>NZ_JBLGWG010000001.1:0-5181994 GCF_050031535.1 Enterobacter cloacae complex sp. 370H10
GTGTCACTTTCGCTTTGGCAGCAGTGTCTTGCCCGATTGCAGGATGAGTTACCAGCCACAGAATTCAGTATGTGGATCCGCCCATTGCAGGCGGAACTGAGCGATAACACGCTGGCTTTGTACGCGCCAAACCGTTTCGTGCTCGATTGGGTAAGGGATAAATACCTTAATAACATCAATGGACTGCTGAACGATTTCTGCGGGTCAGATGCCCCACAGCTGCGTTTTGAAGTGGGCACAAAGCCGGTCACCCAAACCGTTCGTGAAGTTGTCAATGTGGCAGCCCCTGCACAGGCGGCGCCCGCTCCAGCGCCTCGCGTTGCACCGGCTCGTCAGGGCTGGGATAACGTTCCAGCCCCCGCTGAGCCTACCTACCGCTCTAATGTTAACGTGAAACACACGTTCGATAACTTCGTTGAAGGTAAGTCGAACCAGCTGGCGCGCGCGGCGGCCCGCCAGGTTGCCGATAATCCCGGTGGTGCTTACAACCCGCTGTTCCTTTATGGCGGCACGGGTCTCGGTAAAACGCACCTGCTGCATGCGGTGGGCAACGGCATTATGGCGCGTAAGCCCAATGCCAAAGTAGTGTATATGCACTCCGAACGCTTCGTTCAGGACATGGTAAAAGCCCTGCAAAACAATGCGATCGAAGAGTTTAAACGCTACTACCGTTCCGTTGATGCGCTGCTGATCGATGACATCCAGTTCTTTGCCAATAAAGAACGATCGCAGGAAGAGTTTTTCCACACCTTTAACGCCCTGCTGGAAGGCAATCAGCAGATCATTTTGACCTCGGATCGTTATCCAAAAGAGATCAACGGCGTTGAAGATCGTCTCAAATCCCGCTTCGGCTGGGGCCTGACCGTGGCGATCGAGCCGCCGGAGCTGGAAACCCGCGTCGCGATCCTGATGAAAAAAGCCGACGAGAACGACATTCGCCTGCCGGGTGAAGTGGCGTTCTTTATTGCCAAGCGCCTGCGTTCCAACGTTCGTGAGCTGGAAGGGGCACTGAACCGCGTTATCGCCAACGCCAATTTTACCGGTCGTGCGATCACCATCGATTTTGTGCGTGAAGCGCTGCGCGATTTGTTGGCATTGCAGGAAAAACTGGTCACCATCGACAATATTCAGAAGACGGTGGCTGAGTACTACAAGATCAAAGTGGCAGATTTACTGTCTAAACGTCGTTCCCGCTCGGTGGCGCGTCCGCGTCAGATGGCGATGGCGCTGGCAAAAGAGCTCACCAACCACAGCCTGCCGGAAATCGGTGATGCGTTTGGTGGACGTGACCATACGACCGTGCTGCACGCCTGTCGCAAGATTGAGCAGTTACGCGAAGAAAGCCACGACATAAAAGAAGATTTTTCCAATTTAATCAGAACATTATCATCGTGACGCTATGAAATTTACCGTTGAACGTGAACATTTATTAAAACCGCTGCAACAGGTGAGTGGCCCATTAGGCGGCCGCCCTACGCTGCCTATTCTTGGAAACCTGCTGCTTCAGGTCGCTGACGGTACGCTGTCGCTGACCGGCACAGATCTGGAAATGGAAATGATCGCGCGCGTTACGCTGACTCAGCCGCACGACGCGGGCGCGACCACGGTTCCGGCACGTAAATTCTTTGATATTTGCCGTGGGCTGCCGGAAGGCGCTGAAATCGCCGTACAGCTGGAGGGCGACCGCATGCTGGTGCGCTCTGGCCGCAGCCGTTTCTCCCTCTCCACGCTGCCCGCTGCGGACTTCCCGAACCTGGATGACTGGCAGAGCGAAGTTGAATTTACCCTGCCGCAGGCGACGATGAAGCGTCTGATTGAAGCCACGCAGTTCTCCATGGCGCATCAGGACGTTCGTTACTACTTAAACGGCATGCTGTTCGAAACCGAAGGTGAAGAGCTGCGTACCGTGGCTACAGACGGTCACCGTCTGGCGGTTTGTTCCATGCCGATTGGCGATTCACTGCCAAACCATTCGGTGATCGTACCGCGTAAAGGCGTAATTGAACTGATGCGTATGCTCGACGGCGGCGACACCCCGCTGCGCGTGCAGATCGGTAGCAACAATATTCGTGCCCACGTGGGCGATTTTGTCTTCACATCGAAGCTGGTAGACGGACGTTTCCCGGATTATCGCCGCGTATTGCCGAAGAACCCGGACAAAACGCTGGAGGCAGGTTGCGACATCCTCAAGCAGGCGTTCGCGCGCGCCGCTATTCTCTCCAACGAGAAATTCCGCGGCGTACGTCTGTACGTGAGTGAAAACCAGATCAAAATCACCGCCAACAACCCGGAGCAGGAAGAGGCAGAAGAGATTCTGGACGTCACCTACGCCGGGGCTGAGATGGAAATCGGCTTCAACGTCAGCTATGTGCTGGATGTGCTGAATGCACTGAAATGCGAGAACGTTCGCATCCTGCTGACTGACTCCGTTTCGAGCGTACAGATTGAAGATGCCGCATCACAGTCGGCTGCTTATGTTGTCATGCCAATGAGACTGTAATGTCGCTCACCCGTCTGTTGATCCGCGACTTTCGCAACATCGAGAGCGCGGATCTCGCTTTATCCCCTGGCTTTAATTTCCTGGTTGGCGCGAACGGCAGCGGCAAAACCAGCGTGCTGGAAGCCATCTATACGCTCGGTCATGGCCGGGCGTTTCGCAGTTTGCAGATTGGTCGCGTGATTCGCCACGAGCAGGATGCGTTTGTGCTGCATGGGCGCTTGCAGGGTGCCGAGCGGGAAACCGCCATCGGCCTGACCAAAGACAAGCAGGGCGACAGCAAGGTGCGCATCGACGGCACCGACGGCCACAAGGTGGCGGAGCTGGCACTGCTGATGCCGATGCAGCTGATTACGCCGGAGGGGTTTACTTTACTCAACGGCGGCCCCAAATACAGAAGAGCGTTCCTCGACTGGGGATGCTTTCACAATGAAGCCGGTTTCTTTAACGCCTGGAGCAATCTGAAGCGTCTGCTTAAACAGCGTAACGCCGCATTGCGCCAGGTCACGCGCTACGCCCAGCTGCGTCCGTGGGACATGGAATTAATTCCTCTTGCGGAACAAATCAGCCGCTGGCGTGCCGAATACAGCGCAGGTATCGCCGAAGACATGGCCGATACCTGCAAACAGTTTTTACCCGAGTTCTCTCTCACCTTCTCTTTCCAGCGTGGCTGGGAAAAAGAGACGGATTATGCCGAGGTGTTAGAGAGAAGCTTCGAGCGCGATCGCATGTTGACCTACACCGCGCACGGCCCGCACAAGGCGGATTTCCGCATTCGTGCCGACGGTGCGCCGGTGGAAGACACGCTGTCGCGCGGGCAGCTGAAGCTCCTGATGTGCGCGCTGCGCCTGGCGCAGGGGGAATTCCTCACCCGCGAAAGTGGGCGACGCTGCCTGTACCTGATAGATGATTTTGCCTCGGAACTTGACGACGCGCGGCGCGGGCTACTTGCCAGCCGCTTAAAAGCCACGCAGTCGCAGGTTTTCGTCAGCGCCATTAGCGCTGAACACGTTATGGACATGTCGGACGAAAATTCGAAGATGTTTACCGTGGAAAAGGGTAAAATAACGGATTAACCCAAGTTGAAATGAGCGAGAAACGTTGATGTCGAATTCTTATGACTCCTCCAGTATCAAAGTCCTGAAAGGACTGGATGCGGTGCGTAAGCGCCCGGGTATGTATATCGGCGACACGGATGACGGCACCGGTCTGCACCACATGGTATTCGAGGTGGTAGATAACGCTATCGACGAAGCGCTCGCGGGTCACTGTAAAGACATCGTGGTCACGATCCATGCGGACAACTCCGTGTCCGTTACCGATGATGGTCGTGGCATCCCAACCGGTATTCACCCGGAAGAGGGCGTATCTGCTGCGGAAGTTATCATGACCGTTCTGCACGCAGGCGGTAAGTTCGATGATAACTCCTATAAAGTTTCCGGCGGTCTGCACGGCGTAGGCGTATCCGTAGTAAACGCCCTGTCGCAGAAGCTGGAGCTGGTTATCCAGCGCGAAGGCAAAATTCACCGCCAGATTTATACCCATGGTGTGCCGCAGGCACCGCTGGCCGTTACCGGTGATACCGACAAAACCGGTACCATGGTGCGTTTCTGGCCGAGCCTTGAAACCTTTACCAACGTCACCGAATTCGAGTACGAGATCCTGGCGAAACGCCTGCGTGAACTGTCGTTCCTGAACTCCGGCGTGTCGATTCGACTGCGCGACAAACGCGACAACAAAGAAGACCACTTCCACTACGAAGGCGGTATCAAGGCGTTCGTTGAGTATCTGAACAAGAACAAAACGCCAATTCACCCGAATATCTTCTACTTCTCTACTGAAAAAGACGGTATCGGCGTGGAAGTGGCACTGCAGTGGAACGATGGTTTCCAGGAAAACATCTACTGCTTTACCAACAACATTCCACAGCGCGACGGCGGTACGCACCTTGCGGGCTTCCGCGCGGCGATGACCCGTACCCTGAACGCCTACATGGACAAAGAAGGCTACAGCAAAAAAGCGAAAGTCAGCGCCACCGGCGACGATGCCCGTGAAGGCCTGATTGCCGTGGTCTCCGTGAAGGTGCCGGATCCGAAATTCTCCTCACAGACAAAAGACAAGCTGGTCTCTTCTGAGGTGAAATCGGCGGTTGAACAGCAGATGAACGAACTGCTGAGCGAATACCTGCTGGAAAACCCGTCCGACGCGAAAATCGTGGTGGGTAAAATTATCGATGCGGCGCGTGCCCGTGAAGCGGCGCGTAAAGCCCGTGAAATGACCCGCCGTAAAGGCGCACTGGACCTGGCAGGCCTGCCGGGCAAACTGGCTGACTGCCAGGAACGCGATCCGGCGCTGTCCGAACTGTACCTCGTGGAAGGGGACTCCGCGGGCGGTTCTGCGAAGCAGGGCCGTAACCGCAAGAACCAGGCGATTCTGCCGCTGAAGGGTAAAATCCTCAACGTTGAGAAAGCGCGCTTCGACAAGATGCTCTCTTCTCAGGAAGTGGCGACGCTCATCACCGCGCTCGGCTGCGGCATCGGTCGCGACGAGTACAACCCGGACAAACTGCGCTATCACAGCATCATCATCATGACCGATGCGGACGTCGACGGCTCGCACATTCGTACGCTGCTGTTGACCTTCTTCTATCGTCAGATGCCGGAAATCGTTGAGCGCGGCCACGTCTACATTGCCCAGCCGCCGCTGTATAAAGTGAAGAAAGGCAAGCAGGAACAGTACATTAAAGATGACGAGGCGATGGATCAGTACCAAATCGCGATCGCCCTTGATGGTGCGACCCTGCACGCAAACTCCAGCGCGCCAGCGCTGGCCGGTGAACCGCTGGAGCGTCTGGTCTCCGAGTTCAACGCCACGCAGAAAATGATTGGCCGTATGGAGCGTCGCTATCCGAAAGCGCTGCTGAAAGAGCTGATTTATCAGCCGACCCTGACCGAAGCCGAGCTGAGCAACGAGCAGACCGTCACCCGCTGGGTGAACACCCTGGTGAGCGAGCTGAACGAGAAAGAGCAGCACGGCAGCCAGTGGAAGTTCGACGTTCAGCAGAACGCTGAGCAACAGTTCGAGCCGATCGTCCGCGTGCGTACCCACGGCGTCGATACCGACTACCCGCTGGAGCACGAGTTTGTTACCGGTCCGGAATACCGCCGTATCTGCACCCTCGGCGAGAAGCTGCGTGGTCTGATCGAAGACGACGCGTTCATCGAACGTGGCGAGCGTCGTCAGCCGGTAGCCAGCTTCGAACAGGCGCTGGAGTGGCTGGTGAAAGAGTCCCGTCGTGGCCTCTCTATTCAGCGTTATAAAGGCCTGGGCGAAATGAACCCGGATCAGCTGTGGGAAACCACCATGGATCCGGAAAGCCGTCGCATGTTGCGCGTCACCGTTAAAGACGCAATCGCAGCGGATCAGCTGTTCACTACCCTGATGGGTGACGCGGTTGAACCACGTCGCGCCTTCATCGAAGAGAACGCCCTGAAAGCGGCGAATATCGATATTTAATCGTCGTTATACCGCACGATAACAGGCCGCGCTTTTAGCGCGGCTTTTTTATGGGCGCAGGCATATCCAGCGACATCACGGACGGTAAACGGCTCGCCAGCGTATCTATCGCTATTCTTACCCTCAGCGGCAGATGCGGCGTCTGCTGCCAGACTGCATGAACGTCGAAGCGCACGTCCGGTGCCTGCTTTAAAAGCGGGATGAGTTTTCCCTGATGTATTTCTCTGCGGGCCATCCAGCAGGGCAACCACGCAAGGCCGTGTCCGGCCAGCGCAGCGTCGCAGATTGCCTGTAAATCATCCATATTGAGCGATGAGCGGGGAGTAAAGGTGTGCGATCTCCCTTCGCTATCCATTAGCTGCCAGGGCAGCACTCTGCCTGATCGCAGATAGTTAATGGCAGTGTGGTGGGGTAAATCAGCAACGTTTTCTGGATGGCCGTTCTTCATCAGGTAATCCGGGGCGGCACACAGCACCATGCGATGCTCGCCCAGCCTTCTGGCGACCAGCAGGCTGCTGTCCTGCAGCGTGCCGTTACGTACCGCCATATCAAAGCCTTCCTCTACCAGATCCACCACGCGGTCGCTGAATGACATTTCAAGCTCAAGCCCAGGATGTTCCTGCGTCAGTTCTATCAGCAGTGGCGCGACGCACTGGCGACCAAACAGCACCGGCATGGCGACGCGCAGGCGGCCGCTGACCTGCTGCTTCCCTGTTTCAAGCAGCGACTCCGCGCCCCGAATCTCCTCCAGCGCGCGAAGGCAGCGTTCATAAAACAGAGCGCCGTTGTCGGTCAGCCTCTGGCTGCGGGTGGTACGCTGGAAAAGACGTACGCCCAGCCGCTCTTCAAGACGAGCAATGCTTTTTCCTACCGCCGAGCGCGACAAATGCAGACGGACGGCGGCCTGCGCAAAACTTCCCGCCTCAACGGCGGCCACAAATACAGGTATATCCTTCAGCGTATCGGTCATGGATTGTATCCACTGCGTCATCAATTATGGGAAAACTTATCGCCACTGGCGACCAGGCGTCAACGGTAGACTGTCAGTCCTAAAGCTTATTTGATGGCAGGAGAGAAAAAATGACAGAAACAATGCAGCGCTGGTCAATGAACGCCCTTGGGCGCGAGAGCCTTCAGCTTGTTCAGGTGCCTGTGTCACAGCCAGGCCCGGGGGAGGTTCGCGTAAGAGTTAATGCCGTTGCGCTCAACTACCGGGATAAAATGGTGATTGAAGGCACGATGCCGATTCCGCTTTCCTTCCCGTTTACCCCAGCATCTGACATGGCAGGCGTGGTGGACAGCGTTGGCGACGGCGTTACGCGTTTCAAACCCGGCGCACGCGTCATCTCAACCTTCTTCCCGGAATGGATCGACGGCAAGCCGCAGGCAGACGCGCGCGATTTGCCCTATAAAACGTCCGGTGGATACTTCCAGGGCATGCTGGCCGAATATGTGATTGTGAGTGAAAACGCGCTGGTGGCGCCCCCGGAAAGCCTGGATGACGCTGAGGCCAGCACGCTTCCTTGCGCGGGGCTTACCGCATGGTTCGCGCTGGTGGAGCGCGGTCATTTACGCGCCGGGCAATCGGTGCTGGTACAAGGCACGGGCGGTGTGGCGCTATTCGCTTTGCAGATAGCAAAAGCGCACGGCGCAGAAGTTATTGTTACGTCGGGGAGTGATGAAAAACTGGCACTGGCCAAAAAGCTGGGGGCCAGCCAGGGCATCAACCGACTGAAAGGCGACTGGGCTGAAAATACGCTGGCACTGACGCAGGATCGCGGCATCGACCATATTATCGAAACCGTGGGTGGGGAGAACCTGAGACATTCCCTTCGCGCGGTAGCCGTTCACGGGCGTATCTCCGTTATTGGCGTGCTGGCCGGAACGGACATTTCCCTGCCTGCTGGCGAGCTGCTGCTGAAATCCCCCGTCATTCAGGGGATTGGGGTTGGACACCGCCGGGCGCTGGAAGATTTCGTCCGTGCTGTTGATGTCACGGAGTTAAAACCGGTGATTGAACATCGCTATCGTTTTGACGAACTGGAACAGGCGCTTGAGCATCTGGATCGCGGTGCGTTTGGCAAAATCGTTCTCACCCGCGAGTGAGTTCTTGTTCCCGGGATAAATATAAAAGGGGCTTTTTGTTACGCAAGGTAGCTCTATTTTTGTGTGCTTAATCGCGTTAGCATGAAATAGCACTCATTTATCCCGGGGACCTCATGGCTATCAAACTCATTGCAATCGATATGGACGGCACGCTGCTGCTGCCAGACCACACTATCTCTCCTGCCGTTAAAAATGCGATCGCCGCCGCACGCGAAAAAGGCGTGAACGTGGTGCTCACCACCGGACGCCCGTATGCCGGGGTGCACAGCTACCTGAAAGAGCTGCACATGAATCAGCCTGGCGATTACTGCATCACCTATAACGGCGCTCTGGTGCAAAAGGCAGCCGATGGCAGCACGGTGGCGCAAACTGCACTGAGCTATGATGACTACCGTTTCCTGGAAAAGCTCTCCCGCGAAGTGGGCTCTCACTTCCACGCGCTCGATCGCAATACGCTTTACACCGCCAACCGCGATATCAGCTACTACACGGTGCACGAGTCCTACGTTGCAACCATTCCACTGGTGTTCTGCGAAGCGGAAAACATGGACCCGGCAACCCAGTTCCTGAAAGTGATGATGATTGATGAACCTGCGGTTCTCGACAAAGCCATCTCACGCATTCCGGCTGAGGTAAAAGAGAAATACACCGTGCTGAAAAGTGCGCCGTACTTCCTCGAAATCCTCGATAAACGCGTCAATAAAGGCACGGGTGTCAAATCGCTTGCCGATGCGCTGGGCATCAAGCCTGAGGAGATTATGGCGCTGGGCGACCAGGAAAACGATATTGCGATGATCGAATATGCAGGCATGGGCGTGGCGATGGATAACGCGATCCCGTCGGTGAAAGAAGTGGCGAACTTCGTCACCAAATCTAACCTGGAAGACGGCGTGGCTTATGCGATTGAGAAATTTGTCCTGTCCTAACAGCTGTCTGTAATCATCAGCCTCGGTTATCAACCGGGGCTTTTTTTGGCGCTGAATTTATCGAATTGTTCTTTTTGTGATCTGGATTGTAGTACAACATTAACTGATTGTACTACATTGTCACCACGGCAAAGGCGAAAGGACTCACGTTTGTACTGCAAAAGTGAGGCGAAATTCAGCGGTCGCGGTAAAGTAGTGATGGACTTACAGAGCACAAGGACTCTCCATGACACTCAATAAAACCGATCGCATTGTCATCACGCTGGGCACTCAGATTGTGGGTGGCAAATACGTTCCCGGTTCGCCGCTGCCAGCAGAGGCGGAACTGTGCGAGGAGTTTGAAACCTCGCGCAACATCATCCGGGAAGTGTTCCGCTCGCTGATGGCGAAGCGGCTGATTGAAATGAAGCGCTATCGCGGCGCGTTTGTTGCGCCGCGTAACCAGTGGAACTACCTCGATACCGATGTTCTGCAATGGGTACTGGAAAACGACTACGACCCACGGCTTATCGGCGCGATGAGCGAAGTCCGAAATCTGGTGGAACCGGCCATCGCCCGCTGGGCGGCAGAGCGCGCAACGTCAGGTGACCTGGCACAGATTGAGTCGGCGTTAAACGACATGATCGCCAATAACCAGAATCGGGAGGCGTTCAACGAGGCGGACATTCGCTACCACGAGGCGGTACTGCAGTCGGTGCATAACCCGGTGTTACAGCAGCTTAGCGTGGCGATCAGCTCGCTACAGCGAGCAGTATTTGAACGTACCTGGATGGGCGATGAGGCCAACATGCCGAAAACGCTTCAGGAACATAAAGCGCTGTTCGATGCGATACGGCATCAGGACGGCGATGCGGCAGAGCAGGCGGCGCTGACCATGATCGCCAGCTCGACACGAAGGTTGAAGGAAATCACATGACATCACGCTACATCGCAATTGACTGGGGATCGACCAATCTGCGCGCCTGGCTCTACCAGGGGGAGCAGTGTCTGGAAAGCAGGCAATCAGAAGCAGGTGTGACGCGCCTGAACGGTAAATCCCCCGAAGCGGTGTTAGCAGAGGTGACACAAAACTGGCGCGACGGTACTACGCCAGTGGTGATGGCCGGAATGGTCGGCAGTAACGTGGGCTGGAAGGTTGCGCCTTACCTGTCGGTTCCGGTGCATTTCACCGCCGTTGGCGAGCAGTTAACGTCCGTTGGCGACAATGTCTGGATTATTCCCGGTTTATACGTCTCTCGCGACGATAACCATAACGTGATGCGCGGCGAAGAGACGCAGCTGCTCGGGGCGCGCACCCTTTCTCCTTCTTCTGTCTACGTCATGCCCGGGACGCACTGCAAATGGGTCCAGGCGGATGCTGAGCAAATTCATGATTTCCGCACGGTGATGACCGGCGAACTGCACCACTTGCTGCTTAAGCATTCGCTGGTGGGGGCCGGTTTGCCGGAGCAAACCCCTTCGCCGGAAGCGTTTGCCGCCGGGCTTGAGCGCGGGATCGCATCCCCTGCCGTTTTGCCGCAACTTTTTGAGGTTCGCGCCTCGCACGTGCTGGGAAATCTTCCGCGCGAGCAGGTCAGCGAATTTCTGTCCGGCCTACTGATTGGCGCCGAAGTCGCCACCCTGAGCGACGCATTCGCCGGGCAGCAGGCCATCACGCTCGTCGCGGGTTCATCGCTGACGTCTCGTTACCGCCAGGCGTTCCACGCTATCGGACGGGATGTTGCTGCGGTGGAAGGCGACACGGCATTTCAGGCAGGTATAAGGAGCATCGCTCATGCAGTGGCAAACTGAACTTCCCCTGATCGCGATTTTGCGCGGTATCACGCCCGGTGAGGCCTTAGCGCACGTTGGCGCGGTGATCGACGCCGGGTTCGACGCGGTGGAAATCCCGCTCAACTCCCCGGAATGGGAAAAAAGCATTCCGGCAGTTGTTAAGGCGTTCGGTGATAAGGCGCTGATTGGTGCTGGTACCGTATTACAGCCGGAGCAGGTGGATGAACTGGCGAAGATGGGCTGCAAGCTTATCGTCACACCGAATATCAACCCCAAGGTGATCCGCCGGGCGGTGGATTACGGCATGACCGTATGCCCGGGTTGCGCCACGGCCACAGAAGCCTTTGCCGCCCTCGATGCGGGCGCACAGTCTCTCAAAATTTTCCCGTCGTCGGCCTTTGGTCCGGATTACATCAAAGCGCTGAAAGCGGTCTTACCCGCCAGCGTGCCGGTCTTTGCCGTGGGCGGCGTCACGCCGGAAAACCTGGTGCAGTGGATAAAAGCAGGTTGTGCGGGCGCGGGGCTGGGCAGCGATCTCTATCGTGCCGGACAGCCCGTTGAGCGTACCGCACATCAGGCGGCAGCATTTGTGAAAGCGTATCGAGAGGCAGTGCAATGAAAATAACCAAACTTACCACGTACCGTTTACCCCCGCGTTGGATGTTCCTGAAAATCGAAACCGACGAAGGCGTGGTTGGCTGGGGCGAGCCGGTGATTGAAGGCCGTGCGCGCACCGTTGAAGCCGCGGTTCACGAGCTGGGTGAATACCTGATTGGCCAGGATCCGGCGCGCATCAACGACCTGTGGCAGGTCATGTACCGGGCGGGATTTTACCGTGGCGGTCCGATCCTGATGAGCGCCATCGCCGGTATCGATCAGGCGCTGTGGGATATCAAAGGCAAAGTGCTGAATGCCCCGGTCTGGCAATTAATGGGCGGCCTGGTGCGAGACAAAATCAAAGCCTACAGCTGGGTGGGCGGTGACCGCCCTGCGGAAGTGATCGACGGTATCCGGCAGCTGCGCAACATCGGTTTTGACACCTTCAAACTCAACGGCTGCGAAGAGATGGGCGTTATCGACAACTCGCGCGCGGTAGACCGGGCGGTGAACACCGTGGCGCAAATCCGCGAGGCTTTCGGCAACGAGATTGAGTTTGGCCTGGATTTCCACGGCCGCGTCAGCGCGCCAATGGCCAAAGTGCTGATTAAAGAGCTGGAGCCGTATCGCCCGCTGTTTATTGAAGAGCCTGTTCTGGCCGAGCAGGCGGAATACTATCCAAAACTGGCTGAACAGACGCACATTCCCATCGCGGCGGGGGAGCGTATGTTCTCGCGCTTCGAGTTTAAGCGCGTGCTGGAAGCGGGCGGCATTGCGATCCTGCAACCGGACCTCTCCCACGCGGGTGGCATCACCGAATGCTACAAAATTGCCGGCATGGCAGAAGCCTACGATGTGGCGCTGGCACCGCACTGTCCGCTTGGGCCGATTGCGCTGGCAGCCTGTCTGCATGTGGACTTCGTCTCCCGCAATGCGGTGTTCCAGGAACAAAGCATGGGCATTCACTATAACAAGGGCGCGGAGCTGCTCGACTTTGTGAAAAACAAGGAAGACTTCAGCATGGAAGGCGGTTTCTTTAAACCGTTAACGAAGCCGGGCCTTGGCGTGGAGATCGACGAAGCCAAAGTCATTGAGCTGAGTAAAAGTGCGCCGGACTGGCGTAACCCACTGTGGCGTCATGAAGACGGTTCCGTAGCCGAGTGGTAAATCGCCGGATGGCGCTACGCTTATCCGGCCTACTCTCTCGTATGCCCGGTAAGCGAAGCGCCACCGGGCAAAAAAAACGTACATAGAAAAAATATAACCCTCTGTAAATTACAGGGCATGGTGAGCGGCTTCGCTATGCCCAAAATCTGGAGACAGATTGCGATGGATATTCCAGTTACTGCTACAAAAACCGGGCGTCGCCGCTACCTGACGCTAATTATGATTTTTATTACCGTGGTCATTTGCTATGTCGACCGCGCCAACCTTGCTGTGGCCTCGGCCCATATTCAGGAAGAGTTTGGCATCACCAAAGCGGAAATGGGCTACGTCTTCTCGGCGTTTGCCTGGCTGTATACGCTCTGCCAGATCCCCGGCGGCTGGTTCCTTGACCGCGTGGGGTCACGTCTGACCTACTTTATCGCTATTTTGGGCTGGTCCGTGGCGACCCTGTTCCAGGGCTTCGCCACCGGGCTGATGTCGCTGATAGGCCTGCGCGCCATCACCGGGGTGTTTGAAGCGCCCGCGTTCCCGACCAACAACCGCATGGTGACCAGCTGGTTCCCTGAACACGAACGTGCTTCCGCTGTTGGTTTTTACACCTCCGGGCAGTTTGTTGGTCTGGCGTTTCTGACGCCGCTGTTAATCTGGATCCAGGAGCTGCTGAGCTGGCACTGGGTGTTCATCGTCACCGGCGGGATCGGCATTATCTGGTCGTTAATCTGGTTTAAGGTCTATCAGCCGCCGCGTCTGACCAAAAGCATCACCAAAGCCGAACTGGACTACATCCGCGACGGCGGCGGTCTGGTGGACGGCGATGCGCCAGTGAAAAAAGAGGCGCGCCAGCCGCTGACCAGAGCGGACTGGAAGCTGGTCTTCCACCGTAAGCTGGTGGGCGTATATCTGGGCCAGTTCGCGGTGACCTCCACGCTGTGGTTCTTCCTCACCTGGTTCCCGAACTATCTGACCCAGGAAAAAGGGATAACCGCGCTGAAGGCGGGCTTTATGACCACCGTACCCTTCCTTGCGGCGTTTTTCGGCGTGCTGCTCTCGGGCTGGCTGGCGGATAAGCTGGTGAAAAAAGGCTTCTCACTGGGCGTTGCGCGTAAAACGCCGATTATCTGCGGACTGCTGATCTCTACCTGCATCATGGGAGCGAACTACACCAACGATCCAGTGTGGATCATGACCCTGATGGCGGTAGCGTTCTTCGGGAACGGTTTTGCCTCCATCACCTGGTCGCTGGTGTCGTCCCTGGCACCGATGCGGCTGATTGGCCTGACTGGTGGCGTATTCAACTTCGTTGGCGGCCTGGGCGGGATCACCGTGCCGCTGGTCATCGGTTACCTGGCGCAGGACTACGGCTTTGGTCCGGCTCTGGTGTATATCTCTGCCGTGGCGCTGATCGGCGCGCTCTCCTACATCCTGCTGGTAGGTGACGTGAAACGAGTAGGCTAATCCCTTCGGATGTTTTACCCTGATGCGATAACCGCGCATCAGGGTATTTTCATGAAACAAATCACCTTCGCTTCCCGCAACCACCAGCTCACCAACATCAACATCTGGACGCCAGACAGCCAGTGGCTTGTCTATGATGTCCGCCCGTCCGGCGCGTCGTTTACAGGTAAAACCATTGAGCGGGTCAACGTCGGTACGGGCGAGGTTGAGGTGATCTACCGTGCGACTGACGGCGCGCATGTCGGCGTGGTGACCGTTCATCCTGCCGGGGAGAAATATGTTTTTATCCACGGCCCGAAAAACCCGGATGCAGACTGGCAGTATGATTTTCACCATCGTCAGGGAGTGATTGCGCACAACGGCCAGGTGAGCAATCTTGATGCGATGGATATCACCGCGCCTTACACGGCGGGGGCGCTGCGTGGCGGCAGCCACGTTCACGTTTTTAGCCCGAACGGACAGTTCGTCAGCTTTACCTACAACGACCATGTGCTGCACGCGCGCGATCCGCAGCTGGATTTGCGTAACGTCGGGGTGGCGGCGCCTTTTGGTCCGGTAAACCCACAGGGGAACCATCCGCGGGAATATGCTGGCACCTTCTGGAGCGTGCTGGTAAGCCGGACAACGCCGAACCCGCAACCGGGCAGCGATGAGATCAACCGCGCCTATGAAGAGGGCTGGGTGGACAACGACAGGCTGGCGTTTATCGGCGATACGGTGTCTGCGAAAGGCGAGAAAGTGCCCGAACTGTTTATTGTGAACCTTCCCAAGGACGAGCAGGGCTGGAAACGGGCGGGCGATGCGCCGTTGCAGGGGACGCCGGATACAATGCCCGCGCCGCCTGCGGGCGTCATACAACGCCGCCTTACCTTCACCCATCAGAAGGCGTATCCGGGGCTGGTGAACGTGCCGCGCCACTGGGTGCGCAGCAATCCACAGGGGACGCAGATTGCGTTTTTAATGCGGGACGATAACGGCATTGTGCAGCTGTGGCTTATCTCCCCTGAAGGCGGTGAGCCGCGTCAGTTGACACACGCTGAGAGCGATATTCAGTCGGCCTTTAACTGGCATCCTTCCGGCAACGGGCTGGGATTTGTGCTTGCAGGCCGCATTGCCTGCTGCGATGCGCAGACCGGAGAGGTGACGTTTTTGACGTCCGATCATGGCAACCCGCCGTCTGCTGACGCTGTGGTGTTTTCCCCGGACGGACGTTTTATTGCGTGGATGGAAGAGAAGGACGGTTTCCGCCAGCTGTGGCTAACGGAAACCGCACAGAATTAGCGCGGGGTCATCTCTGCGGGGGGGATGACGGAGTTAGTCGCCAGCGTCTCCTGCTCGCTTTTCTCAACGCGCGAACGCACTGAGCTGTCGGTGCGGAACATATCCCACGGCAGCAGAAGCGTATCGGCAACCGCCGTAAACGGCATATCAAGAATCGCCAGAGATTTGGTACCCCAGTTTGTCTCATCATCAGAGATCATGGCGGCACTGGCGCGCGTCCCCGGATATGTTCCTTCTTTACCGCCGGTGTGCGACATCACGCTCGAACACCCGCAAAGTAAAACAACCCCGCTGAACGTCGCCAGCTTAATCAGAACATTTCTCATCATCACTCAGTCATCATTAGTAGCACGGCATTGACCTGCAACTCAGGGTTATAGCGAGGCGCGTTCAAAATGGATAGCTCAAAACTCCCGCACTGTGGTCGCCATCGCAATTTAACCCTTTGTGCTGTGCCCCTGAGTCTATGCGACAACCAGCAAAGTGCAAAAAAATCTCACATCAACAGGCTTGAAAAGGCCGTATCCAGACCCATTTTAAGAATGTAACCCGATAACGGACACGCCTGATGGGTGTTCGGGGAAGCAGAAGCCTGTCCATGGTGGAAGGCTACATTTTCTCGCTGATTCCAGGAGTTTTTATCTATGCGTAATTTCGATCTCTCTCCGCTATACCGTTCTGCCATTGGTTTTGATCGTCTGTTCAACCACTTAGAAAACAACCAGAGCCAGAGCAACGGCTATCCTCCTTACAACGTTGAATTGGTTGACGAAAACCACTATCGCATTGCGATTGCTGTCGCCGGTTTCGCAGAGAGCGAACTGGAGATCACCGCGCAGGACAATCTGCTGGTGGTGAAAGGCTCCCATGCGGGCGAGCAGAAAGAACGAACCTACCTCTACCAGGGCATCGCAGAGCGCAACTTTGAACGCAAGTTCCAGCTGGCTGAGAACATCCACGTCAAGGGCGCGAACCTGGTGAACGGCCTGTTGTTTATCGAACTGGAACGTGTGATTCCGGAAGAGAAAAAACCGCGTCGTATCGAAATCAATTAATTAAGCGGGTCGCGGCTGCGGCCCACCTGAAATTGCTTGCCGTAAAGGGAGCATATGCGAATCCGTAAGGGTTTGCAGGTACAACTGCGCACAAAAATAAACTGTGCCGAACTCGCTTCTCAGAAGGAGATTTAGTATGCGTAACTATGATTTTTCCCCCCTGCTGCGTCAGTGGATCGGTTTTGACAAACTGGCTAACGCGCTGCAAAGCGCAACCGAACAGCAGACGTTTCCGCCGTACAACATCGAAAAAAGCGATGATAACCACTACCGCATCACGCTTGCGCTGGCCGGGTTTCGTCAGGAAGATCTCGACATCCAGCTTGAGGGTACGCGCCTGACCGTTAAAGGGTCACCGGAAAAACCAGACACCGAGACCAAATGGTTGCATCAGGGGCTTGTCACTCAGCCGTTTAGCCTGAGCTTTACCCTGGCAGACCATATGGAAGTTTCTGGCGCGACGTTCACTAACGGGCTGCTGAATATTGACCTCACCCGTAACGTGCCGGAAGCTATCGCGCCGCAGCGCATCGCCATTAGCGACAGGCCGGCGTTAAACAGTTAACAAACCCGCCGAAACTGTAGGTCGGGTAAGGCGCAGCCGCCACCCGACAACGCTCACAGACCGCACAAGGCCCTGCCCCGGCAGGGCTTTTTTGTGCGCCATCACCCATACAACCGCCGCCAGCTCTGAGAGAATCCCTGTTATAACTAAGGTTATGCACAGGATGTGGAACATGAGTGATATCGCGTTAACCGTCAGCGTGTTGGCCCTTGTCGCGGTAGTGGGGCTATGGCTGGGGAATATCAAAATCCGCGGCGTCGGGTTTGGGATTGGCGGGGTGCTTTTCGGCGGGATTTTTGTCGGCCATTTTGCCGACCAGCTTGGGTGGGTGCTCAGCGCCGATATGCTGCATTTCATCCAGGAGTTCGGCCTGATCCTCTTTGTGTATACCATCGGTATTCAGGTGGGGCCGGGCTTCTTCGCTTCCCTGCGCGTCTCCGGTTTACGCCTTAATCTCTTTGCCTTCGGCATCGTCGTGATGGGTGGGCTGGTCACCGCCATTCTGCACAAACTCTTCGCTATTCCGCTGCCCGTCGTGCTGGGCATCTTCTCCGGCGCCGTAACCAATACGCCCGCGCTCGGGGCGGGCCAGCAAATTCTGCGCGATCTGGGTATCCCTGCTGATGTCGTCGATCAGATGGGGATGAGCTACGCCATGGCCTATCCGTTTGGCATTTGCGGTATTTTGCTCTCCATGTGGCTGGTGCGCGTGCTGTTCCGCATAAACGTCGAGCAGGAGGCGAAAGAGCATGAAAGCACGCTGACCAACGGCCATGCGCTCATTAAAACCATCAACATTCGCGTCGAAAACCCCAACCTGAATAATATGGCGATCCAGGATGTTCCCATTCTGAACAGCGCGACCATTATCTGTTCACGCCTGAAACGTGACGACACGCTGATGGTGCCTTCACCTGACACACTCATTCAGCACGGCGATCTCCTGCATCTGGTAGGGCAACCGGCGGATTTAAACAATGCCCGGCTGGTGATTGGTCAGGAGGTGGATACCTCGCTCTCAACCCGTGGAACGGACATGCGCGTGGAGCGCGTGGTAGTGACCAATGAGAAGGTCCTGGGCAAGAAAATACGCGATTTGCAGGTTAAAGAGCGTTATGACGTGGTGATCTCCCGGCTTAACCGCGCCGGTGTCGAGCTGGTGGCCAGCCAGGATGCCAGCCTGCAATTCGGTGATATTCTCAACCTCGTCGGGCGTCCTTCATCTATTGATGCCGTAGCGAACATGGTGGGCAACGCCCAGCAAAAACTCCAGCAGGTGCAGATGCTGCCGGTCTTTATCGGCGTCGGGCTTGGCGTCATGCTTGGCTCCATCCCCCTGTACGTGCCCGGCTTCCCGGTAGCACTGAAGCTGGGGCTGGCAGGCGGGCCGCTCATTATGGCGCTGATCCTCGGGCGTATCGGCTCCATCGGTAAGCTCTACTGGTTTATGCCGCCGAGCGCTAACCTGGCGCTGCGGGAGTTGGGCATCGTGCTGTTTCTGGCGGTGGTGGGGCTGAAATCCGGCGGCGATTTTGTCGATACTCTGGTGAACGGCGAAGGGATGAGCTGGGTAGGCTATGGCATATTCATTACCGCCATCCCGCTGATAACGGTCGGATTACTGGCGCGTATGTTCGCTAAAATGAACTATCTCACGCTGTGCGGCATGCTGGCCGGTTCCATGACCGATCCGCCCGCGCTGGCGTTCGCCAATAACCTGCACGCCACCAGCGGCGCGGCGGCGTTGTCCTACGCCACGGTCTATCCGCTGGTGATGTTTTTGCGCATTATCACCCCGCAACTACTGGCGGTGCTGTTCTGGGGGATGGGCTAATAAGTCTTCCGGGTGGATACGCCGCAGATGGTAGTCCACCTGGTAATCGCTGGTGTTCCGGAACATCACGGAATAGTTGAGGAACTCGCCGCTGTCGCTGTAGGAAAGAGAGGTGATGCGCAGCAGCGGCGTCTGTTCCGGCAGATTCATATAACCGGCCAGCTGTTTATCTGCCAGCACTGGCGTCAGGCTCTCGTAGTTGCCGCTAATGGTGATCCCGCACTCCTTCTCGATGTAATCAAACTTAGACCCTTCGAGATGCGCCAGGGAAAGATTGCGGAACAGCTTCACCGGCATAAAGCTGTCCTCAAGCATCAGCGGTTTTCCGTCCACGTAACGTACCCGCCTTGAAAAATAGATCCGCTCATCAACCTGAATCCGCAGCTGGCTGGCGATGGCGGGCGGCGCGGGCATCACTTCAAACTGCAACACCTTGCTCTGCACTTCTTTCCCCTGCTGGCGCAGTACCTCCACCAGCCCGGTCAGGTTAGTCGTTTCATGATGAACGTCTTTGCGCGCCACGAACGTCCCGCTGCCGTGTCGACGTTCAACCAGCCCCCAGCTTACCAGCAGATCCAATGCCTTGCGGATGGTCATCCGGGCTACGCCAAACTCCTTTGCCAGCGCTTTTTCGCCGGGTAACGGGCTGCCAATGTTGTAGTCCGACGAATTGAGCCGTAGCCGCAATCTGTCGGCAATAGATTTGTAGATCACCTGTAGACCTCTGCTCGCCCGTTATGGCGTGGATTACGTCATAACTTGTCCATATTTGCTATCAAAAGTAGACCTGATTGGTCAAATTAAAACCATGAATGCGATCACGAATCGCAGCGGCACGCCATGTTCCCGCATCAGTAACTTCTTATGCTCACCTCAGGCCAGTAAAAAATCATAAAGGCCTCTACCCCTACAGGTTGTTTCATGAGGATTTAAAAATGCTCAGTCAAATACAACGTTTTGGCGGCGCCATGTTCACCCCGGTTTTACTGTTTCCCTTTGCCGGGATCGTGGTCGGGATCGCCATCATGCTTCGCAACCCGCTGTTTGTCGGCGAAGCTTTAACGGCCCCCGATCATCTGTTCGCGCAGATTGTTCACATCATCGAAGAGGGCGGCTGGGCGGTGTTCCGCAATATGCCGCTGATTTTTGCTGTCGGCTTACCGATTGGCCTGGCAAAGCAGGCGCAGGGCCGCGCCTGTCTGGCGGTGCTGATTAGCTTTCTGACCTGGAACTACTTTATCAACGCGATGGGGATGACCTGGGGTCACTTCTTTGGCGTCGACTTCTCTGCTGAACCCACTGCTGGCAGCGGGCTGGCGATGATTGCCGGAATCAAAACGCTTGATACCAGCATCATCGGGGCGATTATCATTTCCGGGCTCGTCACCGCCATCCACAACCGATTTTTCGACAAGCCGTTGCCAGTCTTCCTGGGGATTTTCCAGGGCACCTCGTTTGTCGTTATCCTCGCGTTCTTCGTGATGATCCCCTGCGCCTGGCTGACGCTGCTGGGCTGGCCGAAAGTGCAGATGGGCATTGAGTCCCTGCAGGCGTTCCTGCGCTCTGCCGGTGCGCTCGGCGTATGGGTCTATACCTTCCTGGAACGCATTCTGATCCCAACCGGATTGCACCACTTCGTCTACGGTCCGTTTATTTTCGGCCCGGCGGCGGTAGAGGGCGGCATTCAGGTCTACTGGGCGCAGCACCTGCAGGAATTCAGCCAGAGCACTGTGCCGCTGAAAACACTGTTCCCTGAAGGCGGCTTCGCCCTGCACGGCAATTCGAAAGTGTTTGGCTCGGTCGGGATTGCGCTGGCGATCTGGTACACCGCGTCGCCGGAGAACCGCGTCAAGGTTGCGGGGCTGCTGGTTCCGGCCACGCTTACCGCCGTGCTGGTGGGTATTACCGAACCGCTGGAGTTCACCTTCCTGTTTATCTCGCCGTTGCTGTTTGCCATCCACGCCGTGCTGGCCGCAACGATGGCGACGGTGATGTATACCTTCGGGGTGGTGGGGAACATGGGGGGCGGTCTGCTGGACCAGTTCCTGCCGCAAAACTGGATCCCGATGTTCCATAACCACGCCTCGACGGTATTCACCCAGATTGGCATCGGCCTCTGCTTCACCGCTCTCTATTTCGTGGTCTTCAGGACGCTTATCGAACGTCTGAATCTGAAAACGCCGGGCCGGGAAGAGAGCGAAATCAAGCTCTACAGCAAGGCCGACTATAAGGCGGCGCGTGGGCAAACCACCGCCCCGGCAGCAGCCAGCCAGCAGGTCGGACAGGCCGCTGGGTTCTTACAGGCGCTCGGCGGCGCAGCAAATATCGAAAGTATCAATAACTGCGCCACCCGCCTGCGTATCGCCCTGGTGGATATGACGAAAACCCAAAGCGACGACGTCTTCAAAGCCCTGGGCGCACACGGTGTGGTGCGACGCGGCAACGGCATTCAGGTGATTGTCGGTCTGCACGTTCCTCAGGTGCGCGACCAGCTGGAATCGCTGATGAAAACCCCTTTAACAAACGAACAAACCACTCTGACAGAGGCTATATCATGAAAAAATTCTCAGTTGTTATTGCAGGCGGCGGCAGTACATTCACGCCTGGTATCGTCCTGATGCTGTTAGCCAACCGTGACCGTTTCCCGCTGCGTGCGCTGAAGTTCTATGACAATGACGGAGCACGTCAGGAGGTTATCGCCGAGGCGTGCAAAATCATCCTCAGGGAGCAGGCGCCTGAGATTGAATTTAGTTACACCACCGATCCGAAAGCAGCCTTTACCGATGTGGATTTCGTGATGGCGCATATTCGCGTGGGCAAATACCCGATGCGTGAAAAAGATGAAAAAATCCCGCTGCGCCACGGCGTGCTGGGCCAGGAAACGTGCGGGCCGGGTGGCATTTCCTACGGCATGCGCTCCATCGGCGGCGTGCTTGAGCTGGTAGATTATATGGAACAGTACTCCCCGAAAGCGTGGATGCTGAACTACTCCAACCCGGCGGCTATTGTCGCGGAAGCCACGCGCCGCCTGCGTCCGAACGCGAAAATCCTCAACATCTGCGACATGCCGATCGGCATTGAAGGCCGTATGGCGCAAATCGTCGGCCTGAAAGACCGCAAAGAGATGCGCGTGCGCTACTACGGTCTGAACCACTTCGGCTGGTGGACGTCGATTGAAGATCTGAACGGAAACGATCTGATGCCGAAGCTGCGCGAATACGTGGCGAAAAACGGTTATGTACCGCCTTCGGAAGATGTGCATACTGAAGCGAGCTGGAACGATACCTTCGCCAAGGCCAAAGACGTACAGGCGCTGGATCCGGACACCATGCCGAACACCTACCTGAAGTATTACCTGTACCCGGACTATGTGGTCGCCCATTCCAACCCGGAGCGTACCCGCGCCAATGAAGTGATGGATCACCGTGAGAAGCATGTATTCAGTTCATGCCGGGCGATTATCGAAGCCGGTCATTCTTCTGCCGGTGAACTGGAAATCGACGAACATGCGTCGTACATCGTCGATCTGGCGACCGCGATTGCCTTTAATACCCAGGAACGCATGTTGCTGATTGTGCCTAACAATGGGGCTATCCATAATTTTGATGCCGACGCGATGGTAGAAATTCCGTGTCTGGTCGGCCACAACGGACCGGAGCCGCTGACCGTGGGTGATATTCCGCACTTCCAGAAAGGGCTCATGAGCCAGCAGATGGCGGTGGAAAAACTGGTGGTGGACGCCTGGGAGCAGCGCTCGTATCAGAAACTCTGGCAGGCGATTACCCTGTCGAAAACCGTACCGAGCGCATCGGTGGCGAAGGCGATTCTGGACGATCTGATTGAAGCTAATAAGGATTACTGGCCAGAGCTGCACTAATCTTTCTGACCGGCATCGCCAGATGCCGGTCTCCTTGTCCTGGCTGAATTACGCTATGCTGAAGCCTGCATGCTGCACGACAAGGAACCTTCATGAACATTTCCCGCCTCGGTGAAGCGCCGGACTACCGCTTCTCACTGGCTAACGAACGCACGTTCTTAGCGTGGATCCGCACCGCCCTGGGCTTTCTGGCCGCAGGCGTCGGCCTTGATCAGCTCGCCCCCGATTTTGCCACTCCGTTGATTCGCGAAGTGCTGGCCCTGCTGCTGTGCCTGATTGCCGGCGTGCTGGCGATTTATGGCTATCTGCGCTGGCTGAGAAATGAAAAAGCGATGCGTCTGAAGCAGGATCTCCCCTACACGCGCGGTTTGCTCATCATCAGTACGATTTTGCTGATGGTTGCGGGCGTAGTGATGTTACTGGTGCTGTATGCCGGATAGCCGCAAAGCGCGGCGGGAAGCGGACCCCGGGCTTCAGCCGGAGAGAACCTCGCTGGCCTGGCTGCGCACGCTGCTGGGGTATGGTGCGTTGATCGCGCTTGCCATTAAGCACAACTGGCACCGCACGGGGGCGCCATTCTGGATCTCCATTGTTGTGCTGGCGCTGGTAGCCATCATTTTATGGCGCTACACCCGCAGCCGTAACCTGATGGACGTGGCGCAGAGCGACTTTGTACAGCCGAAGGCGGTGCGGGATAAGTTCCTTATCGCCCTGGCCGTGCTGTCGCTGTCACTGCTGTTTGCGGTCACCCACATTCAACAAATTTTGCACCTGTAGGTCGGGTAAGGCGCAGCCGCCACCCGGCATATTTACTTCCCTTTCGCTAAATATTTCGCCATCTCGTCTTCCGGCACCATGCCGCCGCCGGTCGCCCAGACCAGGTGTGTAGTGTTAGCATTCGCCGTTATGCGTACCGGCCCGGCCATCCCCGCCAGCGCCGACGGCTCCAGACAAATGCCTTCTTCCTGCGCCAGCCAGCCGAGCAGGTCGTACATGCTTTGATCGGAGAGGGTATAGAACCCGTCAAGCAGACGCTCCATCGCGCGGCCCACGAAGCCGGACGCGCGACCTACCGCCAGACCGTCCGCCGCCGTCACGTTATCAATACCCAGATCCTGCACCGCGATTTCATCGTGCAGCCCGGTGTAAACGCCCAGCAGCATGCACGGGGAGTGCGTGGGCTCGGCGAAGAAACAGTGGACGTTATCGCCAAAGGCCAGCTTCAGGCCAAACGCTACGCCGCCAGGCCCGCCGCCGACGCCGCACGGCAGATAAACGTTCAGAGGATGTGCAGCGTCCACCACGTGCCCCTGCGCGGCAAACTGCGCTTTCAGGCGCTCACCTGCAACCGCATAGCCCAGGAACAGCGTGCGTGAGTTCTCATCGTCAATAAAGAAACAGTTTGGATCGCTTTCCGCCGCTTTGCGCCCTTGCTCCACGGCCACGCCATAATCCTGCTCATATTCCACGACGATCGCGCCGTGGCTGCGCAGTTTGGCTTTCTTCCACTCGCGAGCGTCTGCGGACATATGCACCGTGACCTTAAAGCCGATGCGCGCGCTCATAATGCCGATGGACATCCCCAGGTTGCCGGTTGAACCCACCGCGATGCTGTACTGGCTGAAGAAGGCTTTAAAGCGTGGCTCCAGCAGGATGCTGTAATCGTCATCCAGCTTGAGTAAACCAGAGGCCAGCGCCAGTTTTTCCGCATGGGCCAGCACCTCATAGATACCGCCGCGCGCTTTAATGGAGCCGGAAATCGGCAGATGGCTGTCTTTTTTCAGCAGCAGCGTGCCGGGGATCGTTGTGCCAAACTCCTGTTCCAGACGCGTTTTCATCGCCGGGATCGCGACCAGTTCGGATTCGATAATCCCGCCCGTTGCTGCCGTTTCCGGGAAGGCTTTCGCCAGATACGGCGCGAAGCGTTTCAGGCGCGCATGCGCGTCGTCCACGTCGGCTTTGGTCAGCCCGACATATGGCAACCCTTCCGCCAGCGTCGTGGTGTTCGGATTAAGCCAGGTGATCTCTTTCAGGGCAATCAAATCCGCCAGCAGCGGAAACCGGTCAATGAGGCCGGTCAGGTCAGTCGTTTTCATAATCTGTCTCAGAATTTAGTTCGTTTTGACTCTACACCAATTGTGAAAAAGCATGCTAAATACAGAGTAAAGCATTTGATTATTTGCAAGGGGCGTCGTGTTAAAGCCGTTCATTGTCACCGTGTTAGCGCTCGCTTCCGGCTGGGCCTGTGCCGCTGAGCCACCCCTGACGGCTGCCCGTTACGCGCAGATGTTGGGCGTCGGAATGGATGTCGACTGGGCCCGCACCGAGCGCGGTATACGCGAATTCGACCCGTTGGTGGTCCGTGATTTCCAGGCGAAAGGCATACATCATGTCCGTATTCGGGTGGCGGGCGAACCGACGGAAGCGCGGCTGATTCACCTGCGTAAGCTGGTGGAGGCCTGCGAGCAATACGGCGTCATCCCCATCATCGCCTATCAGGCCGATGAATATAAAAACGATCCGAAAGCGGATACCGAAAAAGCGGTGATCAACTGGTGGATTGCCGTGGCGCACTATTTTGGTCAGCGCTCGCCATTGCTGGGTTTTGACCTGATCTACGAACCGGCGGACAAGCTCAACCACAACGTTGCTTCGCTCATCCGGGTGTATGAGAAAGCGATCAAAGACATTCACGCCATTGATGCCAGCCGCATGATTTTTATCGCCCCTCGTCTGCGCGCCGCGCCGGAGGATTTATCCAGCCTGAAGCTGCCCGCACACAGCCAGAATTACCTGCTGGCGGAATGGCATATTTTCCCCTGGGGTCCGCTGAAAACGAACGGCAAATACCCGTGGACGTCCGGAACCGCGGCTGAGAAAGCGGCTATCCGTAACCGAATCAATGCCGCGCTGCACTGGCAGCAAAAAACCGGGCACGTTAGCTGGGTCGGGGGCTGGGGCGTGGGGGAGTCAAACCACCTCACACCAACCGCTTCGCAAATGGCCTTCGCCAACTTTATGGCCTGCGAGCTGCAAAAGGCGAAAATCCCGTATGCGCTTAACGCGGACTTCCAGTTTTACGACGGGGAAGAGGGTGCCTGGCGGCCTGCGCCAGAGCCGTTATTACAGGCGATGATTGCGCCCGTGTGTGAAAAGCCCGGCGAGAAGCCGGGCCATCATGCGGTTAAACCGGCTGTTCGTGATGCGGGACGCGCGACGCCAGCGGCAGCCAGCACAGCAAAATCAGCAGCCCCATCAGGGTCATCAGCAGGCCCAAACTCGCCTGCCCGGTCTGCGGCATCATAGCCGAAAGCCAGGCCAGCGCGCCGGAACCGATATTCTGTAAACCGCCGACCAGGGCACCAGCGGTGCCCGCGAGGAACGGGAACGGCTCCATTGCGCCGCTGGTGGCGAGCGGGAACAGCATGCCCGCGCCGAAGAAGAACAGCGCTGCCGGGATAAGCAACGTCCAGACCGACATCACGTCAAACAGCCCCGGGATCCACATCATCAGCCCGGCCAGCAGACAGCTGATCACCGACTGCCACATCAGCGTAGAGAAGCGTTTGTTCGGACGTCCGGCGAACCATGCGCCGAAGAACGCCGCCGGGATCGGCAGAATAAACAAAATGCTCACCACCATGCTGCTCAGGCCAAGGCCTGCGCCCAGCAGCACGCCGGAACAGGCTTCAAACACCGCAATGCCCGCCAGGCCGCCGATTAGCATCAACAGATAACAGGTAAACGACCCATTACCGAACAGCGTTTTGTAGCTGGCGATGAGCTTCGTGCGCGGCGCGTCCTGCGGACGTGTTTCCGGCATCCAGCGCGCCATGCTGAAGGTGACAATAATGCACAGCACCAGCAGGAAGGCGTAACAGGCGCGCCAGGACCAGACGGTGTCCAGCAGACCCCCAATCAGCGGGGCGAGCAGCGGGCTGACCAGAATGCCCATATTTAACAGACTGTTGGCGTGGCGAAGCTGGGTGCCCTGGTACATATCACGCGGCAGGGTACGCGCCATGACCCCGCCGACGCCGGTGCCCACGCCCTGGAGGGCGCTGGCGGCAATCAGGATGGTCAGGCTGTGCGTAGTAATGGCAATCACCGTCGCCACCATGAAAATGCTCATGCCCACCAGAATGACCGGACGACGCCCGACGCGATCGGACAGGGGACCATAAACCAGCTGTGAAACGCCATAGGTCAGCAGGTAGGCTGCCATCACGCTCTGTACCGCACCTTCGCGGACGCTCAGATCTTTTGCCATATCGGCAATCGCCGGAATGTAGATGGTTTGCGCCATCTGCCCGACGGCCACCAGTAACACCAGCATCAACAATAAGTTCACGTTCCGTTGCTTTTTCATGTCGCTGAATACTTTTGCCAAAAGAGATAAATAAAGAATAAGTGACTACGCATTCCCATAAATGCGCGAGGAATCTACCACAGAGAGATGACAATTTAAGCATTACTGTGATGAATGACAGAAGGCGTGAAGGCAGGATTTGTAAACAAGATCGGCAACTAATGTTGCCAGCGAATTACGCCAGGCGCAGCAGGACCGCACCGGCTGCAATACCCAGCGCCGCCGCGATGCGCAGGCCCACAACCTTCTCTTTTAAAAGCACAAATGCGATGAATGCGCCGAAGAGAATTGAGGTTTCACGTAGTGCGGCGACCACCGCCAGCGGCGCCTGGGTCATCGCCCAGAGTGCCAGACCGTAAGATCCCATCGTCCCGACGCCGCCGAGCAGTGTAACGCACAGGAGACGAACAAATATGGCCAGCATGCGGCAGTCGGCTGGGGCGAGAAGGGGAGTAAAATCAGCGCAATAAGCGCGGCTGAACCGCTGACCCCGATCGCCGAGTAGAGCTTGTCCGTTCCGGCTTTAACGATGGCGTTCCAGCTGGCATGCAGCAGTGCGGCGAACAGTAAAATGCAGAAAACGGTGATGGACATGGCGGATCGGTTGGTGAAATGTCATCCAACTGTAACATTCCCCCGTCGAGGCTGCCAGCCGCTTACACTGCGCAAAAAAGGCGGTGCGTCACCCGGGGCTCGTCTGACACAAGCCTGAAGCCCGCCCGATGATAAAATCCGTACGCGGTTTCCGGCGCATGGGTATTAAGAAAATCAAACCAGATGCTGGCATCCGCCATCACCACGGTCAAAAGTTGTTTTCCAATCCCCAGCCCACGGCACTTTTCGCTGACGTAGAGATGACGAATACGTCCGGCGCGCGGCTGCTGGCTGAATGGATCGCGATTTAGACCGCACACGCCCACCAGCCTGCCGTTAAGAAACGCACCCAGCAGCTTTTCACCCGGCGCGTTAAAGCGATTCTCACCGCGCTGCCAGTTCTCTTCCAGCCTGCGCAGCATATTGAAATTTAACGCGATACTCTCGGCCTTCAGGGCGATATAGCCCGGTTCATCAGGGGTAACAGGCTCAATTAACAGACGCGACATAGCATTCCCTCGTTATTAAAGAGGGGCGGTTGCCCGCCCCTCTCAGGTGCGACTTGAACCTGAATCACTTAACGTATTTCAGGACAGCATCAAGCAGTTGCAATACAGCAACAATGAGTTTGAGGACAAGTATGACCATATCCACGACGCTCATACGCGTCTCCTTTTGGTTAAAAGGAGCACGATGCTGGCGTACCTTTCCGCCGCCTGTGGCCAGCACCTGGATTGACGTAACACAGTGTGCTCACTTCAGGGGTTAAGGCACTGACGGCACCACCCGTTTCAGCCAGGACTTCGTTGCGCCGGTAAACTGCGGCCCCCTCGCTCACTGCGAACACCCTCAGTATAGATAAATACTGTATGCATGAACAGTATTTTATGGACAAATTTTGGAAGGCGATCCATACTCAAAAACGTCAAAATCCGTGCCGGAATTGCGCGTTCGTCTTCGATCGCGTATACTTTTCGCGTTGACGTAACACAGTGTGTTCTGCGGCAACCAACCGCAAAACCCTGATAAAAACCTCGCTTAGGCGGGGTTTTTTGTTTTCTGACGAAGTGAAAATAGTATCCTCCGTTGACTTATTGGCAATAGGTGTTATCGTTGCCATAATGGCAACGGACGCGGCAGGCAAGCAGGATGCATTTAATCTCAATGAAGGCAATTTTGGATGCGGTAAGCCAGTTCCCGCAACACAGAGAAGAGCTTCTCTTTTTAGGACGAGTTATTGAAAAGAGCCACTGCCCGACGCCCGCTGCACCGAGAAAACTTTTTCCAACGCTGGATAACTTCAAGTATCTTGATAAGCATTATGTTATTGATATTGCAAATAACAATCTCAGAGTAGTGGCTCTCATATTCTTTGAAAGCCAAAAGTTTTATGTGCGCCATGTTTTTACTCATAAGGAATATGACCGTTTTACGGAGAAACATCGCACTAAGGGGAAGAAATGATGATCGTCGCTGATGCAATGAAAGCTACGCACGCCCTTGTTGCGGCCGTTCCTTTACTGGGTGAACAGCCGAGCGAGAAAGATTATAAGGATGCGCTTGAGCTGGTTGAGTATCTCCTTATGAACGAGCCCAATAGCCCCTTGCTGGATATTGTTTGCGCCAGAATTAGCCATTACGAAGCTAATCGGCCAGAGATAGTCGCATTACGCAAGGAGATGGAGTCCGTTCCCGTCGGAATTGCAGTTTTGAGAACCTTGATGGATCAATACAATCTGACGATATCGGATTTTAAGGATGAAATTGGTAGTAAATCGATGGTTTCACGGGTTCTGAATGGTCAGAGACAGCTTACTCTGAACCATATTAAAAAGCTGGCGGTCAGATTTGGGGTATCACCTGCGCTATTTATTGAGTGAGTAAAAACCCTTTATTGAGTGTCATCACCCAACAAACGAAACGTGATCCCTGACACATTTTTGCGCAGTTGAAAATATTTTCATTGTCACATCCGAAAACCTGTGTTTGTATAAATTCTATCAATGATTCCAAACACAGGTCCCCAATGACTTCATCCATCTTCACGTCGACCCTACTAAAAACTGCGCAACCTGCCGCAGTGGTCGTCGTGCGTGTGGTGGTGGTCGTCGGCAATGCGCCGTAGGGACTGGATCAACACACGAATCCAAAACCCCGCCGGCGCAAACCGGGCGGGGTTTTTCGTTTAGGACCTCTCCCGGATACGCTAAGTAGTTCGGGTTGCAGGAAGGCGGCAAGTGAGCGAATCCCCAGGAGCGTACATAGGTACGTGACTGGGGTGAGGGAACGCAGCCAACGCATCTGCAACCTGAACTACGACGCGTAAAGCTGGCTCAGAAGAAAAGGACTGGAGCATGGCAAGTTCGGGCACAACATCCACAAAAACGCGTTTTACAGGCGCGCAGCTGATTGTTCATTTACTGGAACGACAGGGCATCACCACCGTTGCGGGCATCCCGGGTGGGACCGTGCTGCCGCTGTATGATGCGTTAAGCCAAAGCACACAGATCCGCCACGTGCTGGCGCGCCACGAGCAGGGCGCAGGCTTTATCGCTCAGGGCATGGCGCGTACCCAGGGTAAACCGGCGGTCTGTATGGCCTGCAGCGGGCCGGGCGCCACTAACCTGGTGACCGCCATCGCCGATGCGCGCCTCGACTCCATTCCGCTGATCTGCATTACCGGCCAGGTGCCGTCCTCGATGATCGGTACCGATGCGTTCCAGGAAGTGGATACCTACGGTATCTCTATCCCCATCACCAAACATAACTATTTAGTTCGCGATATCAGCGAGCTGCCTCAGGTGATCAGCGATGCGTTTCGCATTGCCCAGTCTGGCCGCCCGGGTCCGGTGTGGATAGACATTCCTAAGGATGTCCAGACCGCAGAAATTGAGATCGACGTGCTGCCGGAGCCGGGCGAGCGTGCCCCGGCGCCGGAATTCAGCGCTGAGAGCGTGCGCGACGCCGCCGCCATGATTAACGCGGCGAAACGCCCGGTGCTCTATCTGGGCGGCGGGGCGATCAACGCCGCGGATGAAATTCGTCAGTTCGCTGAAAAAGCTAATTTACCTACCACCATGACCCTGATGGCGCTCGGCATGCTGCCAAAAGCGCACCCATTGTCTTTAGGGATGCTGGGCATGCACGGCGCGCGCAGCACCAACTACATCCTGCAAGAGGCGGATTTGCTGATTGTTATGGGGGCGCGTTTTGATGACCGGGCGATTGGCAAAACCGAGGAGTTCTGCCCGAACGCCAAAATCATTCATGTGGATATCGACCGCGCCGAGCTGGGTAAAATCAAGCAGCCGCACGTGGCGATTCAGGGCGACGTGGCCGAGGTGCTGGCACAGCTGATCCCACAGACGGAGGCAAACGACCGCGCCGACTGGCGCCAGCTGGTAGCCGATCTGCAACGCGAGTTCCCGGGCGCTATCCCAACCGAGGGTGACCCGCTGAGCCACTATGGTCTTATCAACGCCGTTGCCGCCTGCGTGGATGACAGCGCGATTATCACCACCGACGTCGGCCAGCATCAGATGTGGACCGCCCAGGCGTATCCGCTTAACCGCCCGCGCCAGTGGCTGACCTCCGGCGGCCTTGGCACCATGGGCTTCGGCCTGCCAGCAGCGGTTGGCGCGGCGCTCGCCAACCCGGACCGTAAGGTGATCTGCTTCTCCGGTGACGGCAGCCTGATGATGAACATTCAGGAGATGGCCACCGCAGCCGAAAACCAGTTAGACGTCAAAATCATTCTGATGAACAACGAGGCGCTGGGCCTGGTACACCAGCAGCAGAGCCTGTTCTATAAGCAGGGCGTGTTTGCGGCGACCTATCCGGGGATGATCAACTTCATGCAGATTGCCGCTGGTTTTGGCCTGCACACCTGCGATCTGAACGCCGAAGAAGATGCCCACGCGGCGTTGCAGGATGCGATTTCTCGCCCTGGCCCGGCGCTGATCCACGTGCGTATCGACCCTGAACAAAAAGTGTATCCGATGGTGCCGCCGGGTGCGGCCAATACTGAGATGGTGGGGGAATAAGCCATGCAGAAACAATGTGATAATGTCATTCTGGAACTCACCGTCCGCAACCACCCTGGCGTCATGACCCACGTCTGCGGGCTGTTTGCCCGACGGGCGTTTAACGTGGAAGGCATTCTGTGCCTGCCGATTCAGGGCAGCGAGCACAGCCGCATCTGGCTACTGGTGAACGACGACCAGCGTCTGGAGCAGATGATGGCGCAGATCGACAAGCTGGAAGATGTCACCAAAGTGGCACGCAACCAGTCCGATCCCACCATGTTTAACAAAATTGCGGTGTTTTTCGAGTAAATCACTTAAGGTAAAAGGCTTTTGCCGGATGGCGCTGCGCCTATCCAGCCTGCAAGGACGTTACACGTAGGCCGGATAAGGCGTTTACGCCGCCATCCGGCGTGTTCACGCATCAGGATCAAACCATGACCACCATCGCCCTTATCGACGACCACCTTATCGTCCGCTCCGGCTTTGCCCAGCTTCTCAACCTCGAACCGGATTTCCAGGTCGTGGCCGAGTTTGGCTCCGGTCGCGAGGCGCTGGCGGGCCTGCCGGGACGCGGGGTGCAGGTCTGTATCTGCGACATCTCAATGCCGGATCTCTCCGGGCTGGAGCTGTTAAGCCAGCTGCCGAAAGGGATGGCGACCATTATGCTCTCCGTCCACGACAGCCCGGCGCTGGTCGAGCAGGCGCTCAACGCGGGCGCGCGCGGCTTCCTCTCTAAACGCTGTAGCCCCGACGAGCTGATTGCCGCCGTGCGCACCGTCTCCACCGGCGGCTGCTACCTGACGCCGGATATCGCCATCAAGCTGGCGGCGGGACGGCAGGATCCGCTCACCAGACGCGAGCGTCAGGTGGCAGAGAAACTTGCCCAGGGCATGTCGGTGAAAGAGATTGCCGCGGAGCTGGATCTGTCCCCGAAAACCGTGCACGTTCATCGCGCCAACCTGATGGAAAAACTCAACGTCAGTAACGATGTCGAGCTGGCGCGCCGTATGTTTGACAGCTGGCAATGAGCCCCGTTTTTTCACGGCTGATCGCCGTCGTCGCCAGCTTTTTTATCTTCTCCGCCGCATGGTTCTGCCTGTGGAGCATCAGCCTGCATCTGGTGGAACGCCCGGAGCTGGCGGTGCTGCTTTTCCCCTTTGGCCTGCGTCTGGGACTGATGCTTCAGTGCCCGCGCGGATACTGGCCCGTTTTGCTGGGCGCAGAGTGGCTGATGCTGATCTGGCTGGCGCAGGAAGTGGCGCTGGCGCATCTGCCCTTATTGATGACCGGAAGCCTGCTCACGCTTATCCCGGTCGCCCTGATTTCCCGCTACCGTCACCAGCGCGACTGGCGCACGCTGCTGCGTCAGGGGGCGGCGCTGATTGCCGCCGCGCTGTTGCAGTCCCTGCCGTGGGTGGGCGAAAAGGAGGTGCTCAACGCCCTGTTGCTGACCCTCACCGGCGGCCTGACGCTGGCACCGACCTGCCTGGTTTTCTGGCACTACCTCACCAGCACCGTCTGGCAGCCGCTCGGCCCGGCGCTGGTCTCCCAGCCGGTGAACTGGCGCGCCCGGCACCTGATCTGGTATCTGCTCCTGTTTGTGGTGAGCCTGTGGTTGCAGCTTGGTCTGCCCGCTGAATTATCACGCTTCACGCCGTTTTGTCTGGCGCTGCCGATCATCGCCCTTGCCTGGCACTACGGCTGGCAGGGGGCACTGATCGCGACCCTAATGAACGCCATCGCGCTGATCGCCAGCCAGACCTGGCACGATCATCCGGTAGATCTGCTGCTCTCGCTGCTGGCCCAGAGCCTGACCGGGCTGCTGCTGGGGGCGGGCATCCAGCGCCTGCGCGAGCTGAACCAGTCTCTGCAAGCCGAGCTGGCGCGCAATCGCCGTCTGGCGGAGCGTCTGCTGGAGACGGAAGAGAGCGTGCGCCAGGAGGTTGCCCGCGAGCTGCACGATGACATCGGCCAGACCATCACTGCCATCCGCACCCAGGCGGGCATTGTCCAGCGCCTGGCGGCAGAAAACACGGGTGTGAAGCAGGGCGGGGCGCATATCGAACAGCTTTCGCTGGGTGTCTATGACTCCGTTCGCCGCCTGTTAGGGCGGCTGCGCCCGCGCCAGCTTGACGATCTGTCCCTGGAGCAGGCGGTGCGTTCCCTGATGCGCGAGATGGAGCTGGAAAGCCGCGGGATAGTCAGCCATCTCGACTGGCGCATCAATGAAGCTACCCTGAGCGAAGGTCAGCGCGTGACGCTGTTCCGCGTCTGTCAGGAGGGGCTGAACAACATCGTCAAACACGCCAGTGCCAGCGCGGTCACGATCCAGGGCTGGCAGCAGGACGAGCGCCTGATGCTGGTGATTGAAGACGACGGCTGCGGCCTGCCGCCGGGCTCCGGCCAGCAGGGCTTTGGCCTGGCGGGCATGCGCGAGCGCGTGAAGGCGCTCGGCGGCACGCTGACAATCTCCTGCACCCACGGGACGCGCGTCAGCGTCAGTTTGCCGTTAAGGACGCACCATGTTTAAAACCCCCGCCAGCGCCGCCCCGCTAGGCAACAAAGCGGAAATCGACGCCCGCTACCGCTACTGGCGACGTCATATCCTGGTCACTATCTGGCTCGGCTACGCGCTGTTCTACTTCACCCGCAAAAGCTTCAACGCCGCCGCGCCGGAGATCCTCGCCAGCGGCGTGATGGCGCGCACCGATATCGGCCTGCTGGCGACGCTGTTTTACATCACCTACGGTCTGTCGAAGTTCTTCTCCGGCATCGTCAGCGACCGCTCCAATGCGCGCTATTTCATGGGCGTTGGGCTGATCGCCACCGGCGTGGTGAACATCCTGTTTGGCTTCTCCACCTCGCTCTGGGCCTTCGCCCTGCTGTGGGCGCTGAACGCCTTTTTCCAGGGCTGGGGCGCGCCGGTCTGCGCCCGCCTGCTCACCGCCTGGTACTCACGCAACGAGCGCGGCGGCTGGTGGGCGATATGGAATACCGCGCATAACGTCGGCGGGGCGCTGATCCCGATGGTGGTGGGGGCTGCCGCGCTGCACTACGGCTGGCGTGCGGGGATGATGATTGCCGGTGGCCTGGCAATTATCGCCGGGCTGTTCCTCTGCTGGCGCCTGCGCGACAGGCCGCAAACCGTCGGCCTTCCACCGGTGGGCGACTGGCGGCACGACGAGATGGAGATCGCCCAGCAGCAGGAGGGGGCCGGGCTGTCCCGCCAGCAGATCCTCACCAAATACGTGCTGAAAAACCCCTACATCTGGCTGCTATCGCTCTGCTACGTGCTGGTCTACGTGGTGCGCGCGGCCATCAACGACTGGGGCAACCTGTACATGTCCGAGACGCTCGGTGTGGATCTGGTGACCGCCAACTCGGCGGTGACCATGTTTGAACTGGGCGGGTTTATCGGCGCGCTGGTGGCGGGCTGGGGCTCGGACAAGCTCTTCAACGGCAACCGCGGGCCGATGAACCTGATTTTCGCCGCCGGAATTTTGCTCTCCGTCGGCTCGCTGTGGCTGATGCCGTTCGCCAGCTACGTGATGCAGGCGGCGTGCTTCTTCACCATCGGTTTTTTCGTCTTTGGCCCGCAGATGCTGATCGGCATGGCGGCGGCAGAGTGCTCCCACAAAGAGGCGGCAGGCGCGGCGACGGGCTTTGTCGGGCTGTTTGCCTACCTCGGCGCATCGCTCTCCGGCTGGCCGCTGGCGCGGGTGATCGACATCTGGCACTGGAGCGGGTTCTTCGCGGTGATCGCTATCGCGGCGGGCATCTCCGCCCTGCTGTTGCTGCCGTTTTTGCACGCGCAGGCACCGCGCGAAGCGTGACGCGCCTCACCTTTTGCTGCCGAGTCGCGCAAAACTAAGAAATTTTCCCGGTTTCACCTGGACGCTGTCTCAGGCATCTCTCCTGGCTGGTTTTTACAATGCTGCAAAAATCAGCTCAGGAGTAACTCAGTCATGCTGGCCTTCTTAAATCAGGTGCGCAAGCCGACCCTGGATCTGCCGCTCGATGTGCGGCGCAAAATGTGGTTCAAACCGTTCATGCAGTCCTATCTGGTAGTCTTCATCGGCTACCTGACCATGTACCTGATCCGCAAAAACTTTAACATCGCGCAGAACGACATGATCTCCACCTACGGGCTGAGCATGACGCAGTTGGGGATGATTGGCCTGGGCTTCTCCATCACCTATGGCGTGGGGAAAACCGTTGTTTCCTACTATGCGGACGGCAAAAACACCAAGCAGTTCCTGCCGTTTATGCTGATCCTCTCTGCCATCTGTATGCTCGGCTTCAGCGCCAGCATGGGCGCGGGCTCCGTCAGCCTGTTCCTGATGATCGCCTTTTACGCCCTGAGCGGTTTCTTCCAGAGCACCGGCGGGTCGTGCAGCTACTCCACCATCACCAAATGGACGCCGCGCCGCAAGCGGGGGTCGTACCTCGGCATGTGGAACATCTCCCACAACCTCGGCGGAGCGGGTGCGGCTGGCGTGGCGCTGTTCGGCGCGAACTACCTGTTCGACGGCCACGTCATCGGCATGTTTATCTTCCCGTCGATTATTGCCCTGATTGTTGGCTTTATCGGCCTGCGCTACGGCAGCGATTCCCCGGAATCGTACGGCCTCGGCAAAGCCGAAGAACTGTTCGGGGAAGAGATCAGCGAAGAGGACAAAGAGACCGAAGAAAACGAGATGTCCAAATGGCAGATCTTTGTTGAGTACGTGCTGAAAAACAAAGTGATTTGGCTGCTCTGTTTCTCGAACATCTTCCTGTACGTGGTGCGCATTGGTATCGACCAGTGGTCCACCGTGTATGCCTTCCAGGAGCTGAAGCTTTCTAAAGAAGTGGCGATTCAGGGCTTCACCCTGTTTGAAGTGGGCGCGCTGGTCGGCACGCTGCTGTGGGGATGGCTCTCCGACCTCGCCAATGGCCGCCGCGCGCTGGTGGCCTGCGTCGCGCTGGCGCTGATTATCGCCACCCTTGGCGTCTACCAGCACGCCAGCAACCAGTACATTTACCTGGCGTCCCTGTTCGCGCTCGGCTTCCTGGTGTTTGGTCCGCAATTACTGATCGGTGTGGCGGCAGTGGGCTTCGTACCGAAAAAAGCGATCGGCGCCGCCGATGGGATTAAGGGCACCTTCGCCTACCTGATCGGCGACAGCTTCGCCAAACTGGGTCTGGGGATGATCGCCGACGGCACGCCGATTTTCGGCCTTACCGGCTGGGCGGGCACCTTCGCCGCGCTGGATGCTGCCGCGATTGGCTGTATCGTCCTGATGGCGATGGTTGCGGTGCTGGAAGAGCGTAAGATCCGCCGTGAGAATCGTGCGCAGAAATTAAAAGTAGCCTGAGTGTGCAGGTAACTTCTTTGCCCGGTGTGTGATGCCGGGCTTTTTTATTTTGCACGGCCTACCTTTACTCCGCTTTACACACTTGCTCCTCTCTATGCTCTACAGTGTTTTTGCTGCCGCCTTTCGTGCAGCCTTAGCCCTTTTGCTAACGGAGAGCTTGCATGTTAACCCGACGATTGTCCTGCCTTGCGCTGCTGATGGCGCTGGCGTCCCCCGCAATGGCCGCGGATGCCCCCACCTACGGCGAGAAGCTGGAAGGTTTTGACTACGGCTGGCCGGTAAAACACTTTACCTTTACCTCGCAGAACCAGCCTCTGGATATGGCTTACCTGGACGTGAAACCGGAAAAACCCAACGGCCGCACCGTGGTGCTGATGCACGGCAAAAACTTCTGTGCTGGCACCTGGGACGGCACTATCCGCGCGCTGTCGGCCGGTGGGTATCGCGTGATCGCCCCTGACCAGATTGGTTTTTGTAAATCCACCAAGCCGGAGCATTACCAGTACACCTTCCAGCAGCTGGCGGATAACACCCACGCGCTGCTGAAAACGCTGGGCGTCGAGCGCGTGACGGTTATAGGACATTCGACCGGCGGCATGCTGGCAACCCGCTATGCGTTGATGTGGCCGCAGCAGGTGGAGCAGCTGGTGATGGTGAACCCGATTGGTCTGGAAGACTGGAAAGCGCGCGGCGTGCCGCATATTACGGTCGACCAGTGGTACCAGCGCGAGCTGAAAGTCAGCGCCGACGGTATTCGTCAGTACGAGAAAAACACCTACTACGCCGGGGAGTGGAAGCCGGAGTACGAGCGCTGGGTCACTATGCTCGCCGGGCTGAACAACGGGCCGGGCAAAGCTCGCGTGGCGTGGAACTCGGCGCTGCTCTACGACATGATTTATACCCAGCCGGTTGTCTATGAATTTAGCGAGCTGAAGATGCCGGTATTATTGATGATCGGCACGAAGGACAATACCGCCATCGGGAAAGATCTCGCCCCACCGGAGATCCGCAAGACGCTCGGCAATTACGCGGTGCTGGGCAAAGAGACGGCGGAGCGCATTCCGCACGCGACGCTGGTCGAGTTTAACGACATGGGCCACGCGCCGCAGATGCAGGATCCTGAACGTTTCCACGACGCGCTGCTGAAAGGGCTTCAGGCGCGCTGACGGGTCTTCAGCAACAGCCCGCGCAGCCACGCCTGCGCGGGATTGCTTTCATCGCAATTATCCAGCTTTTTTCGGTTCACTATTCTGGCCGTTCCCGCTGTTGACGCGCTGCGTTTCCCGCTATGATGGGCGGCTAGTCTAAGGAGAACGCATGGTCTGGATAATGCTGGCAACGCTTGCCGTGGTATTTGTGGTTGGATTTCGTGTCCTGACCTCAGACTCCCGCCGCGCCATCAAACGTTTAAGCGAGCGGCTGGGCATCACCCCGATGCCAGTCGAGTCGATGATCGATCAGTTCGGTAAAACGCCGGGCAATGAGTTTATCCGCTACCTTGAGCGCCCCGACGAGGCACATCTGCAAAATGCGGCGCAGGTGCTGCTCATCTGGCAGGTCTGCATTGTCGACGGCAGTGAAGAGAATCTGCATACCTGGCACCGTATGCTGCGTAAAGCCCGCCTTGCCGCACCCATTACCGATGCGCAAATTCGACTGGCACTTGGCTTTATGCGCGAAATGGAGCCCGATCCGCAGGAGCTGAACGCCTTCCAGCTGCGCTATAACCAGCTATTTCTGCCGGAAGAAGGTGTGTTTTATCTGCATTAAGCCTTTTTGGCGCACAAGATATTCTGAGCGTTCAGGATCTCCTCTCTGTTTTCATTGAGGCGAGTTGCAGCATAGATATCAATATTTAATCTCTTTGCCTCATCGTCCGTTAGTTCGCGATAGCATAGCCCCTCCTGATTGAAGGTGCATTTTGACTGAGGCAGCAGCGCAAACCCTTTCCCTCTTGCGATACGGCTTAGCATCACGAGGGAATCATCCGGCTCTTTAATACGCTTCAGCGGCGTTTTCAGCGTGTCAAAGTAGCTTTCGCATTTGTCATAGAATGACGGATTAGCGCTTCTCGAAAACCAAAAAAGTGGAAGATCGCTAATGTCTTGCAGCGAGACTTTCTCTTTCAGACTGGCAGGATGTAAAGAAGGCATTGCGATGAGCAACGGTTCCTGGCATACCCAGCGGTATTGAACAATGTCTTCATGACCCGTCCCTTTTTCCCCGGTCAGCACCAGATCCAGCATATTTTTAGACAAGCTTTGCAGCAGCTGTGCTGACGTCAGGTCGGGCGTTTCAACGTCATCTCCGGCGTTCATTTTTTGAAGCTGGGTATTTACAGGTTCAATATATTCAAAATTAAGCGTGCGCGTGAGACCGATGCGCAGACTCGTTTCTGAAGAGTGAGGGTCTTCTTTTAAGCTGCTGATGTCTTTGAGTATTTTTTCTGCCTGAACGACCAACGCTCGACCTGCTTCAGTAAGGCTAACGTCATGCGTGCTGCGACTGAACAACTGACGTTTCAACACCGCTTCAAGACATTTTATCTGACGCGTCAGAGGCGGTTGAGTCATGCGCAGACGTTCGGCAGCCTTACGAAAGTTCAGTTCATGTGCAACAGCGAGAAAGCATTGTAATTGTTTGATACTGGGCAGGTTATTGCTGATTAAATGTTCTGCTGTAGCCATACGTGGGTCCTAAGTGCGAAAAGGTATTTCGTCTTTTTCCATTTCGATATTACACGCTTAATGCTGGCAGCAAAACCCGTTTTAACAGTAATACAAAAAATATATTACAAATTTAACAATTCCAATAGTTTCCTGTATTGATAAATTTCTATCCGAATCCTCACTTAATCAATACTCGGAGTAATTATGTCGTCTAAATATGTACTGGTATCACGCTTCCCATTAAAAAACACTTTTTCTGAAAAAGAATTTACTTCCTTAAAAAGCAGTGAAACCGTTCGCTACTATACCTGTGAAGAAAACGGCGTTAATGAGTTGTTGGAATTACGCGCATTCAATGATATTAAAGAGATTGCATGGGTTGAGAATGAAATGGAATCCATGTTCCATCGTTTCTCTGAGGTTCTTTCTGCCGATATCCGTCGCGAACTGCTTAAGTTTGTTGAATCCCCAATTGATAATAAAAATAGCTTGCCAGAATCAAATTATATTCAACTCCGACACGTCGAAGTGCCTGCGCATAACTATCAGCAGTACCGTCAGTGGCGCGATGAAACCATTTTTAATGTTGTAAGAGATAACAAAGATAAGATTGAAAGTTTCGAAGCGTTTCATTCACTGATCAGCGGTGTTCCGGGTGTAATGTTTATCTCCTCATTCAACGGCGATAAATCAGCATATAAAGAAGCATTTACCAATGCGCGTTATCAGGAAATTATTCAACAGGCCGGCGATAACTTCATTACTGGCGGTAACGACGGCCTTTATACACGTATCTATCGTGCTTGCTGTTGTTGAGGGACAATGAATGAACTGTAAAAAGTTGGTAGTTGTTGGCGATAAATTTAATGAATTTGCCAATGGTAAAGATGTACTGACTATATCTCAGCTAGAATTATTGACTCAAATCCCTGCGAATATCATTGATAAAGAACATGAAATTATTGTTGGGCAGGGCGTGCGCAAGGATTTTGCTGGAAAGGTAATTTCAAATCAGGCAAGAAATGCGATCCATGGTAATAAGTTGAAAATATGCTCTCTGGAAAAACTGGTTAGCGACAAAAAAAATGCTTATTGCCATAAAAGACTGGAACAGAATGTACTTATAGGACCTGCGGAACAAGCTGAGCATAACCACGATCTTTATGCGATGCCGCTGTTAATCGATGAGCGTTGCGAATTGATGGCGGATCATCAGACGGGGCAGCATATTCAGGGAATGCTCCTGGTTGAAGCCAGCCGACAGGCCTTTATTGGCGTCACCGAAGAATTTATTTACCAACAGGAAAGCGGACGCTATTACGTCATTAACAGCATGGCAATCAATTTCGCCAGTTTCCTGTTCCCTTTACCGGCGCTGGTCCACTTTGAATTTCTTGAAAAAGATATTAACGACCGCCGGGGGCGTTTCAAGGCTCAGGTTCGCGTCACTCAGCACCAAACGCTTTGCGCGACAATGGATGTCTCGTTCACCGTTTATCCTTCCGCCCTGATTACAGAGAGAGAGAAATCTCTGGCTGAGGTTGCCATGCAGGCGACCATTGTTGAGCAGCAAGGGGTGACTCAGGGGGTAACGCATGCCTGAATTGCGTAGCCAGAAATACCGTCTGGCTGCTACCACGCAGGGGCCGCTTTACCCCCCTGCGGAGGTCATGGACGGGAAGGGTAATTTTGTCGTGGTTGGCATGGTGCCAGGAGATAATGGACTGCAGTGGCGAAGCGTCATTGTCTCTCCGGACAGCCCGCTTCCGGCATTTGGGGAAGTCGCACCCTATAACATTCTGTGCGATCTGAAAAAGATGACTCAGGACGCGTTGAAGGACATCATTCTTCATACTCTTCCTTTACCCATTCCGATGAACAACTATCGGATGATTTTCTCCCCAGAACAGCGGCCGCAGGCCAATAATGAAATAAGGCCTGGCCTGCCACTTCATGAAGGCTATATCGCGGATTATCGAAGCAGCGATGGAAAGCGAGAGATCGAGCCAGTGACCCTCGCTGCCTGGCTAGAGGCAGAGGGCACCTTTGAGGTCACATTGTCCGAAGATAAGAAACGAGCCAGGTTCACGTTTTCGTTCCGGAGCCTTGTTCCGGATAGCGTTTACACCGTGATGAGTCTCAGGGAAAACGATCTAGCCTCGGAGGATCCGAGCAGGCCAGGTCCGCTGGGAATACCCAACGTATTTATAACCGATAGCGAAGGTAATGCCGAATATTGGGCAGAGTTGACCGATCCTTTTCCGGCTCCGGCGAGGAAAGGAAACAGAATTATTAACGTAGTCGTACTTTATATGAGCTCGCGTCAGAGCTACGGCGGTGCAATTGGCTTTTACGGTCTTGGTGGCGATATCCATGCCCAATTAAAACTCAAAGGCCGTTCCTTCGATGAATTTACAACTATAGAGTGAGAAAAGTATGCCATTTGTTCATGTTATGACCTGGCCTGCGAAAGATGAAAATCAAATCATCAGACTCCAGGAAGATATTACATTTGCCGTTCACAAAAATACGGGTGCGCCGCTCGATAAAATTTCCGTGGTGGTTTCTGAAATTGCCCCTTCCCGCTGGGCGGATGCAGGCGTGTCTGGGAAGGATAAAGATTTTCCTGTTAAGAGTCGAAGAAAAAACTACGAGGAATAAAGTTTGCGTAAACATGCCGCTTTTTTTGATGTTGATGAAACGCTTATAAATATTAAAAGCATGTTTGATTTCTATGATTTCTGGTGCAGGGAAAATAATCAAAACGATCGTCTTCAACGCTATATGTCTCGTTTTCGCGCCGACGTAAAAAACGGTGTGCTAAGGGAGACTCTGAACCGAGAATATTATCGCCAGTTTAAAGGTGTGTCTTGTCGTTATCTGGAAGAAATGGGTGAGAAGTGGTTCAGGCGTAAGCTGGAAAGCGAGTTTTTTATTGAGAGTGCTGTTTCAGCCCTTAAAAAACATCAGAATCAGAACATGTATACCGTATTTATATCGGGCTCTATGCTTCCGATTCTTTCACCTATTGCAAAATATCTTGGGGTAACGGAAGTACTCTGTGCGCCGGTGATAATAAATGACGCAGGTGAGTTGACGGGTGAAATCGGCCTGCCTCAAACAATTGGAACAGGTAAAAAAGACGCGCTTTTAGCCTTTTGCGATGATAAAGAGATTAACCCCGCGGATTGTTATGCCTACGGCGACGATCTTTCGGATATTCCAATGCTTGAAGCCACTGGCCATCCCGTGTGTGTGGGAAAGCATTCCGCGCTTACCAGATATGCAACTGAAAAAAATTGGCACATTATTTAAATCCTTATTGAGGTAAGTAGTATGACTTCAGAACTCTCTCCGCAAAATATGACGTTAAGGTCATGGCTTGCTTTATTCATTCTGGCTATTTCAACCTTTACTATTGTCACCACCGAACTGGCGCCAGTCGGATTATTAACGCCAATCGCAGAGGGGCTACAGTCTTCGGAATCTGCGGTGGGCATGACCGTGTCGCTTTATGCTTGGGTGGGGGCGTTGAGTGCGCTGTTTGCCTCCGTCTGTTTAGGAAATGTGTCCAGAAAGCGGCTTTTACTTGTGCTCACCGTGGTGCTTCTGGTCTCTAACGTTATGGCTGCGACGGTAAACGTCTATAGCATGCTGCTTAGCGCCCGCGTACTGGGTGCGCTCGCTCACGGCGCATTCTGGGCGATGATCGGCGCGACGGCGGTGGCTATGGTCCCTGCCAGATATATAGGGGCCGCGACGTCAATCGTATTTGGTGGTGTTTCCGCAGCAAGCGTTTTTGGCGTACCGGTATCCAACTATATTGGTATTCACTTCGGCTGGCGTCAGGCATTTTGGCTGATGGCCGCGCTGAGCGTAATTGCCTTTGTGGGTATTAGCGTTCTTGTTCCCCGGATTACCAGCAAAAGCGCGCTCGGGCTGGATGCGCTTAAAGGCGTGCTGAAATCATCAACATTATGGAAAATCTACTCAGCAACCTTGCTGGCTGTGACAGCTCACTTTGCCGCCTTTACGTACATTGAACCCTGGCTACACACGCAGAGTTCACTGTCCACCACCATTATTCCTGCTGTGCTTTTTGTTTACGGCATCGCGGGACTTGCAGGTAATTTCCTGACCGGCGTGTTGATTGATAAGTATCTCAAGCTGACGGTCTCTTTGTCTGTACTGCTAATCTGTGCAGTGCTGTTGTTCCTGGGCCTGTCTGGTTCCTCGCTCTCTGCTGCGTTGATCTTCACAAGTATGGTTATCTGGGGTGTCGCCGTATCAGGAATATTTGTCGGTTTCCAGACGTGGGTTTTACGTATGGCAGAGGATAAAGCCTTCCCGGCCTCCGCAATCTACGTTTCGTTTTTCAATACCGCCATTGGTATCGGTGCGTCAGTCGGTGCCTGGATGGTTTCATCATTTTCAATGCCGCTCCTGTATATCGTCGCCGGTACGGCCATCGGTCTGTCCGTTCTGCTTGTCGCGGTTATTCCGGCAACGTTGACCGCAAAACAATCCCGTATGGAGAAATCTTATGAGTCAAATTAATGACCGCACGCGTTATGGCAGAGAGATTATGGACCGTCTTGAAGCGGGGCTCGCGGATAAAGTCACCCGCCGCCTGAGCGAGCTGGACCCGGGGCTGCCCGCCCTGATTACCGACTATGCGTTCGGGGATGTGGTGGGTCGTCCGGGACTGGATCTCAAAACGCGCGAAATGTTGACCGTCGCCTCGCTTGTGACGCTGGGTAATGCCATGCCGCAGCTAGAACTGCATATGAGAGGCGCGCTCAATACCGGCGTGACGCCGGAAGAGCTGCTTGAAATTGTGATACAGATGGCGGTATATGCTGGCGTTCCCGCCTGCATGAATGGTCTTACTGCATACCGCGCGGCAATGGCCGCGACGGGCCATACCTTGCCAGGACTGAAGGGAAGTGACGCATGAGCGAGATTGTTATTATTGCAGCCCGCCGCACGGCGACGGGCGCATTTCAGGGCGCGCTTGCGGAGCATTCAGCCTCTGACCTGGGAAGCCGCGTCATTCAGGCGCTCCTGAAAGAATCTGGCGTAGAAGCCAGTCATATCTCTCAGGTCATTATGGGACAGGTTCTTACTGCGGGGTGCGGCCAGAACCCGGCCCGACAGTCGGCACTGAATGCTGGATTGCCCGTAGATACGCAATGCCTGACGGTAAACAAAGTGTGCGGGTCCGGGCTTAAGGCGGTCCATCTTGGCATGCAGGCGCTGAAGACGGGTGAAGCTGAGTTTGTTATCGCCGGTGGTCAGGAGAGTATGTCCAACGCGCCGCATATCGCCACGACGTCGCGTAGCGGAACGCGGCTGGGTAATATTACTCTCAAAGATAGCCTGGTTTCTGACGGGCTCTGGGATGCCTTCAACGATTATCACATGGGTATCACCGCAGAGAATGTTGCGACGGAGTTTGGTATCAGCCGCGAAATGCAGGATGAATATGCCCTTGTCTCTCACCACAATGCGCTTGAAGCGCAGGCGCGTGGCATTTTCGAGCGTGAAATTATCCCTGTTGAGTGGCAGACGCGAAAAGGTGAAACGATAAGCGTGGAGAGGGATGAAGGACCCCGTGCAACCAGTATCGAAAAATTGACGAAACTGAAGCCTGTCTTCCGAAAAGAGGGTACGGTGACGGCGGGAAATGCTTCATCGTTGAATGACGGTGCCGCTGCGGTCCTGCTTTGTACGCGTGAGACTGCCGAAGCGCGTGGCTTGCCGGTTCTGGCATCGCTGGGCGTATTTTCCAATTCCGGTATCCAGCCGGCATTAATGGGTGCAGCCCCGATTCAGGCCATTGCCGACTGTCTTTCCCGCTCGGGATGGAAGCCTGAGGATGTCGATCATCTTGAATCCAACGAAGCGTTTGCCGCCCAGGCGCTGGCCGTGATTCAGCAGACCGGGATTTCTCCGGATCGTATCAATCCATACGGCGGGGCAATCGCGCTTGGGCATGCGATAGGTGCATCTGGCTGCCGAATTTTGGTGACGCTGGTTCATTCCCTGATCCGTAATGATGCCAGGCGTGGCGTTGCCGCACTGTGCGTTGGCGGCGGGGAAGGCGTCGCGTTGAGCGTTTATCGCTAACGGCGTATCTGTGAATATAAAAAAACCGGGGAAACCCGGTTTTTTATTTTCAAGATGCTGTATCAGGCATTCACGCCCTTCATACCCTCGGCAGAATAACGATCGCCTTTAATCGCTACCCGGCGATGAAGGTTGTTCAACGATTCGATATCGCTCTTCTCAAGCACAGTATCGGCAGCGCGCGCGTTTTCGGCCAGATAGTTGACGTGCTTAGTACCCGGAATGGGAACCAGCCGATCGTATTGTGCTAACAGCCAGGCAAGCGCAATCTGACCTGCGGTACAGCCGTACTTTGTCGCCAGTGGGGTAATGATATCGAGCAACTGGCGATTATGATCGAGGCTGGACTGAACAAATCGTTCGTTATTCTTGCGGAAATCACCTTCTGCAAAATCGTTGTTGTTCAGGTATTTTCCCGTCAGGAAGCCTCTGCCAAGAGGTGAGTAGGGCACCAGGCCAATACCTAGCGCTTTCACGACCGGCAAAATGTTTTCCTCGATGTCTCGTGTCCACAGAGAATATTCTGTTTGCAATGCGGTGACCGGATGCACCGCATGAGCCCGTTGCAGCGTTGAAGCCGACACTTCGCAAAGGCCGATGTGGTTGATCTTGCCCTCTTTAACAAGGGTGCGCAGACAATCCATACTCTCTTCGATCGGGGTTGCGTTGCTCACTCTGTGAAGATAAAAGAGGTCGATTCGTTCCACGCCAAGCCGCTTTAGGGACTCATTACAGCAGCGGATGATATAATCAGGCGTATTGTTGATAGTGCGGGCGTAGGACTCGTCAGGAGAGCGATCGATGCCGCACTTCGTGGCGATTTTAAACTGCTCACGAGTGCTTTTATCCAGACCGGCAAGAAAATGACCAATCAGTCTTTCATTATGACCACGACCATATAAATTTGCGGTATCAATAAACGTCACATTTAGATCGATAAGGCTATGCAATACCTGTAGTGAGGCTTTGTCATTAGTCTGGCCATAAAATTCACTCAGACCCATGGCACCGTAGCCGACGGCACTGACGGTAAGATTTTGAGATAAAGTACGTGTTTTCATAGTTTCTCCTTTTCAGACGCTATGATTGTTTCACCTCAATTGTGGTTACTGAATTTTCATTTTCGTTATGCTGAAAAGGTATCAGTGACCGCCGATCTGTCTTCCGAATCTTTAAAAACGGCAAAAGTTGTCAAATCGTTAAATTCGTCACACTTTTGATGATAAACTGCGCGACTTTTCCGCACGTTTTTATCTCAGGTGATGCCATGACAGAACATATCCAGCCCACGACTCCGCCGCAGGCCAAAGAGGTGTCTCGCCCCAACTGGTCGGCGGTTTTCTCCGTGGCGTTCTGCGTCGCCTGCCTGATCACCGTTGAGTTTCTGCCGGTCAGCCTGCTGACGCCGATGGCGCAGGATCTGGGCATTTCCGAAGGCGTGGCGGGGCAGTCCGTTACCGTCACCGCCTTTGTGGCGATGTTCGCCAGCCTGTTTATCACCCAGGCGATTGGCACCATTGACCGTCGTAAAGTGGTCATTCTGTTCAGCGTGCTGCTGACGCTCTCCTGCCTGCTGGTCTCTTTCGCTGAAAGCTTCACCCTGCTGCTGCTGGGTCGCGCCTGCCTGGGGCTGGGGTTAGGCGGCTTCTGGGCGATGTCGGCCTCGCTGACCATGCGCCTGGTGCCCGCGCGCACCGTGCCAAAAGCGCTGTCCGTTATCTTCGGCGCGGTCTCTATTGCGCTGGTGATTGCCGCGCCGCTGGGCAGCTTCCTTGGTGGGATTATCGGCTGGCGTAACGTCTTTAACGCGGCGGCAGTGATGGGCGTGCTGTGCATTATCTGGGTGTGGAAAGCGCTACCGTCTCTGCCGGGTGAAGCGGCGCACCACAAACAGAACATGTTCGCGCTGCTCAAGCGTCCGGGCGTGCTGGCGGGGATGACCGCCATCTTCATGGCCTTTGCCGGGCAGTTTGCCTTCTTTACCTATATTCGCCCGGTGTATATGACCATGGCGGGCTTTGACGTGGATGGCCTGACGCTGGTGCTGCTGAGCTTCGGTATCGCCAGCTTCGTCGGCACCTCACTGTCGTCTCAGTTCCTGAAACGCTCCCTGAAGGTGGCGCTGGCGGGTGCGCCGCTGGTGCTGGCGATCAGTGCCGCGGTGCTGGTGCTGTGGGGCAGCGACAAGTGGGTCGCATCGGCGATTGCGATTGTCTGGGGCTTTGCCTTTGCGCTGGTGCCGGTGGGCTGGTCGACGTGGATCACCCGCTCGCTTGCCGATCAGGCGGAAAAAGCCGGGTCGATTCAGGTGGCGGTGATCCAGCTGGCGAACACCTGCGGCGCGGCGGTGGGCGGCGTAGCGCTCGACCATCTGGGGCTGACGTCACCGCTGGTGATCTCCGGTACGCTGATGCTGCTGACCGCGCTGCTGGTGGCGGGGAAGGTTAAGGCGAAGTAGTCAATTTTCCCCCTCACCCTAACCCTCTCCCCGTAGGGGAGAGGGGACTGCTCGGTGCTGTCTTTTCACCCTCGCCCCTTTGGGGAGAGGGCCGGGGTGAGGGGACATTCGCTTACGCCGATGCCTTAACCCTTCTGCGTGAATCCATCGAAATCAGCACCACCGACGACACAATCAGCAGCGTTCCCAGCCAGTCCGGCAGGGTGAATGCCACCCCCAGCAAAACCACCGACAGCAGCGCGCTGCTCAGGGGTTCGGCGCAGCTCAAAATGCTTGCCTTCGGCCCACCGATCATCTGCGCGCCCTTCAGATACAGGCTGAACGTCAGCGCGGTGCCAATCACCACCAGGTAGAAAAACGCCAGCAGCAGGCCGCCGTCAATGGCGAAGGTGGTGCCGCGTCCGGCGTAGAACGGCGTCAGCATTAGTCCCGCAATCAACATACTCCAGCCGACAATCGGCAGCGTGCCGTAGCGGGCGATAAGCGTTGATGGATAGGTGGTGTAAAACGCCGCAGCAAACGCCGAGGCGATACCGAAGAACAGTGCGGCAGGCGAGATGGAGAGCGACGTCGGGTCGCCGTGGGTCACCAGCAGGAAGGTACCCACAAGCGATGTCAAAATCGCGGATAAGACAAATATGCCGGGACGCGTTTTCCGCGCCAGGGCGAACCACGCCACGATGATGGTTGGCGACAGGAACTGAAGCACGGTGGCCGTCGCAGCGTTGGATTTTTCAATCGTCAGCAGGAAGGTGAGCTGCACGGTGAGCGCGCCAACCAGTGAGAAAAACAGCAGGCTGAGGGCGTCTTTGCGGTTTTTGATGACCGAGAAAATCTTGTCGCCGTGAACGAAGGAGAGCGTCAGCAGGATCACGCCGGTAAACAGCAGACGAACCATGGTCAGGTAAGGCGAAGAAATGTGGCTTTTCTCCATGATGTACTGCGCGCAAACCCCGGAACTGCCCCATAAAACGGCGGCGATCAGGACGTTGAGCATCCCTTTGCGTGTGGAACCCATGTTCTCCCCTGTTATGTTGTCGTTAATTGGCCAACAGCATAGCATGGTTGTGTGCGGCCTGATGCCCTCACCCCTGCCCTCTCCCACGGGGAGAGGGGGAAAACCGTAGGCCGGGTAAGCGTAGCGCCACCCGGCATGTTGTTGACCTTAGAACCACGCCTCCCACATCGCGCCGACGTTGAAGTCGTCCAGCGTCTCATCTTTGGTGTTGTTCACGCGCGCGGTGCGTTCGTTGTCCACTTTGCCGCCGGTCACGTAGAAGCGCAGCATCGGACGGAACTCCGGCCCCATGGCGATAGACATGTTCTGCGACAGGGTCAGCTTCCAGCCCTTGTTGTCGCCGCCGTTGTCGTAATCTACGTGCTGCCAGCCCGCTTCCAGCCAGGTGGAGTGAACGTCGTTCCACCAGTGCATCGGGCGCACGATGGCGTTGTAGTTCTTACGGTTGTCGGTGTCATCACGGCTGTTGTCATAGTCGTGGAAGGCGAGGATGTACTCCACCTGCGTGGCCTGGGTGAATTTATACAGCCCTTCGAAGCTGGCGTAGACCGTGGTCAGGTCTTCGGTTTTATTGAACACGCTGTTGTCCGAATTATCGGAGTAGCGGGCGATCACCTTGTTCACACCGCTGTCGTTGGTGTGGCTCAGCACCACGCCGCCCTGCCAGGCGTTCAGACGCTCGTCGCTCTCAACGGCTTTGGAGTCAAAACCGTAGTTGGCGTACAGCTCCAAGTCGATCGGGCCGAGCTTCATGCCGTGGATTTTTGAGGTGGCAGCGTAGTTGCCCTTGTCACCCGTGCCGGAACCGCCGGTACAGGTGATGCGCGACGGGTTGGCTTCATCTTCCATCACTTCCGGGCTACATGATTCCACCGCCGCCACGGCAGCCACGTCGAACTGCACACCGCCGATGTCGAAGTTCTTCACCCCGGCGCCCTGGCCATCGTGGTTCATCCAGAAGTAATCGTTGATGCCCTGCTGCGGACGCTGGTGGAAGTCACGACCGGCCCAGAAGTAGGCGTTCGGGTTGGAGGCCATAATGTTGGTCACCCCGGCGTAAGCTTTTTTGAGGTTAACTTCGTCGCCCCAGTGGTCGATCATCACGTTGATGTCCCAGATGGCGCCGTTATCACCCTTGAAGGCCTTGGAGAGCTGGAATTCCCCGCCGTTGCCTTCGTTACCCAGACGACCAATCGCGGACGCGCCGTTGTAGGAGCCGTCCACCGCCACATACTTCTGGTCAGCGGCCTGGAAGTGCGCGCCGTAGCGGGCGTAGCCGGTAAATTTGATGCCAAACGGAATCGCCATGTCCGGGGATTGCGCTGCGCTCTGCGGCTCGGTGATGACGTCCGCTTTTTTCGCGACCGCCGCATCCATTTTCGCCTGACGCTCGGCCAGGGCTTTATCCACCGCTTTCGCCACAATGGCGTCAATTTGCTCCTGCGTAAATTCTTGCGCGAGCACGGAAATTGGACAAAGCGCGGCGATAACCGCCATGGTTAATGGAAGTTTTTTAATCGTATTCATGGTTATCTCAATATAGTTTAATTTTATTCAGACAATAACCATCCCGCTCCGATCTGACAGAATATGTCGCTATCATCAGAACAAGTGGATTTCTAGTTTTAGGTACAGAGGTATTGCATTAAATTATTTCGCCATAGACTATCTCTGATATAAATGAATAATCTCTTCAGATAATTCACGCGCTAATAGCGAATTCATTAAATGATCCTGCGCGTGCACCATAATTAAGGTCATCGGCTGGCGGGCTTCGCCCGCGTCCTGCTCGATCAGTTTGGTCTGCATCTTGTGTGCCTGGCGCGCGTAGCCATCGGCTTCACGCAGCAGGCTTTTGGCTTCGTCAAGGTTGCCCTGGCGCGCCGCATGCAGCGCTTCGAAGCACAGGCTGCGGGACTGACCGGCGTTGACGATAATTTCCATTACGGCTTCTTCTAATGCGATCATCATTTTTACTCTTTATCAAAGCAATTATTTAAGGCGGTAGCGGCAAACCACTCTCCGCTTTTTTTAATGGTGCGCTGCTGCGTCTCCAAATCGAGCTGAATAAAACCGTAGCGGTTTTTGTAGGCATTGCACCACGACCAGTTATCAATAAACGTCCACATATGGTAGCCCAGACAATTGCAGCCTTCGCTAATACCTTTATGCAGCCACGCTAAATGCTCAGAAATAAATTCGATGCGGTACCGATCGTTTATCTGGCCGTTTTCAATAAAGCGCTGCTCGTTTTCGACACCCATCCCGTTTTCAGAAATAAAACAGCGGGGGTTACCGTAATTGTCGCGCAGGTTAACCAGAATATCGTAAATACCCGGCTCGTAGATTTCCCAGCCGCGGTACGGGTTCATCTTACGGCCCGGCATCTCGTAGCTATCAAAGAACCACTCCGGCATAAACGGCGCCTGCGGGTTCACCGCGCTGTCGCGACACTTCACGCGACGCGGTTGATAGTAGTTAACGCCGAGCAGGTCGATTTTCCCTTCCGCAATCAGGAAACCGTCTTCCGGCTTGCAGGCGGGTAGCTGATCGTAAGATTTCAGCAATGCCACCAGGTCGGCCGGATACTCCCCGCGCAGCACCGGGTCGAGGAAGCTGCGGTTAAACATCAGATCCGCGATATGCGCCGCCTTCACGTCCGCCGGGTTCTGCGAACGCGGGTATGACGGCGTCAGGTTCAGCACGATGCCGATCTCCCCCGCGTAATGCCCGGCGCGGTAAGCCTGAACGGCCTTCGCATGGGCCAGCACCGTGTGATACGCCACGGTCGCCGCCCGACGAAAATCCACCACGTTCGGGTAATGGAAATCGTACAGATAACCGCCTTCCACCGGCACGATCGGCTCGTTGAAGGTAAACCAGTGCAGCACGCGGTCGCCAAACAGCTCGAAGCAGATCTGCGCATAGCGGGCGTAGGCGTCCACTACGTCACGGTTTTCCCAGCCGCCTATCTCCTGCATCGCCATCGGCATGTCGAAATGGAACAGGGTGATAAACGGCGTGATGCCCTGTTCATTCAGCTCATCAATGACCTGATTATAAAAATCGACCGCGTCCGGGTTCACTTCACCGATACCGTCGGGGATCAGGCGCGCCCAGCTAATCGAGGTGCGAAAGCTGTTGTGGTTCAGCTGCTTCAACAGCTGAATGTCCGTTTTCCAGTGCTGATAAAACGTGGAGGTATGCTGCGGTCCCACGCCGTTGTGAAAACGGTTCGGCTCGCGGGCAAACCAGTAGTCCCACGTGGTTTCACCCTCTCGTGTCCCTTCCGTCTGGAGAGCGGAGCTTGCGCTGCCCCACCAGAAGTTATCGGGAAATGCGTATTTCATGACCCTTCCTCTTTGACTTAATTGCTAACTGTTTCAGCGGTGCCGACGGTTGCCTGGGCTTTCTGCTCTTCATTTTTGATGAGCGTACGCTCATAGGCGCGCAGGAACGGCAGGTACATCAGCGCCGACATCACCATGCAGACCAGGCACATCACCACCGGGCTCAGCGCCCAGTTCGCCGCCCACGAGGCGCCAATCGGCGCGGGCGTGGTCCACGGGGTTAACGAAACCACCTGGGCCAGCCAGCCGAGTTTGGTTGCGCCGTACGCCAGGCAGGCATTGACCAGCGGAACAAACACGAACGGGATAAACAGCATCGGGTTCATGATGATCGGCGCGCCGAACAGAATCGGTTCGTTGATGTTAAAGAAGCTTGGCACAACGCCCATTTTGCCGATGGTGCGCAGGTGAGTGGCGCGGCTGCGCAGCAGCAGGAACGCCAGCGGCAGGGTCGAGCCTACGCCGCCAATCAGCAGGTAGTGATCCCAGAAACCTTGCAGATAAACGTGCGGCAGCGCCGCGCCCGCCGCCAGCGCCGCCTGGTTTGCAGAGAGGTTCGCCATCCAGAACGGGTTCATGATGCCGGTGACAATCAGCGACCCGTGGATACCGGCAAACCAGAAGATCTGGCACAGCAGAACGGAGAGCAGAATCGCGGGCAGCGAGTCAGACGCGGACACCAGCGGCTCCAGCAGGTGCATAATCGCCTGCGGGATGATCATCCCGGTCTGCGCTTCAATGAACAGGTTCAGCGGATGCAGGGTACCAATCACCACCATCACCGGGATCAGGATCTCAAACGAACGCGCCACGCCGGTCGGCACCTCTTTCGGCAGGCGGATGGTGACGTTGTTCTGCTTCAGCCACGCGTACACACGGGTGGAGTAGATCGCGGTGATAAGCGCAGTGAAGATGCCCTGACCCGACAGATACTGCGTCGAAATTTTGCCGTCGGCATACGGCGCGGCGACCAGCAGGAAGGCCATAAAGGCCAGCAGACCGGACATCACCGGATCGAGGTTAAACTGACGTCCCAGGCTCGCCCCAATCCCCACCGAGATGAAGAAGGTCATCACGCCCATGCTGAGGTTAAAGGGCAGCATCAGCTGTTCGCGGTAGGTCTCGGAGAAATCCAGCCAGCCGCGGGCGAAGCTGTTGGTGGTATCCGCCGAAAACGGCGGGAAGATAAACACCAGCATAAACGAGCCGATGATCATAAACGGCAGCGCGGCGGTAAAGCCGTCGCGGATGGCAATCACATACTTTTGCTGACCGAGCTTCGCGGCCAGCGGCGTAATTGACTGTTCAATCACCGCGACCATGGATTGATATAACGAACTCATGTGAACACCTTTTAGTGTGCCGCTTCGATGAGCGACAGAGCATAGTCCAGTACTTTATCGCCACGCTGCATGCCGTAATCCATCATGTCGATGGGCTGCACCGGTATGCCTTGCGTCGCTGCCTTGTCTGAGAGTGTCTTTAACATGTATTTCACTTGCGGTCCGAGAAGCACCACCTGATAGTGCGGAAACTGCGTATCAAATTCGGATACGCCATACGCATCTATCTTCACGGGCAAGCCCCGTTCTTTTGCAACATCGATCATTTTGCTGACCAGCAGGCTGGTGGACATCCCGGCAGAGCAGCACAGCATAATCTTGAACATCGACGACCATCCTCAAAATGTAAAAAGTTATTGCGATGATGATTGGACATGATACGGAAACCGGTTTCCATTCATAAAAGACAGAAGTGTGACAACCATCAATATCCACTACTTATGACGCTAATTAACCGGATGTGGGTCACATAATTTGGCTGTTTTGACATCAAATTGAGTGGAAACGGAAAATCGGTTTCCATGGAAAACGGAAACGGATATACTCCGTTCTGGCTATAATGTGAGCCGTAGCGGTGATGGAAATTACAGACGCCAGTTGCGTCTGACAGGGGAGAGAGATGTCTACAATCAACGATGTATCGCGTCTGGCCGGGGTGTCCAAAGCCACGGTATCACGGGTGTTGAGCGGGTCGCGTGGCGTTAAAGAAGCCAGCCGACAGGCTGTTCTGAGAGCGGTGGATGAGCTGAACTATCGTCCCAACGTGATCGCCCAGTCGCTGCTCAGCCAGTCGACGGGCTGCATTGGGGTGATTTGCGCGCAGGAGAACATTAACCAGACCACCGGTTACCTGTACGCGCTGGAAAAACACCTCAGCCAGCATCAAAAACATCTGCTGCTGCGTTTCGCACACACGAAAACAGAAGTGATGAACGCCCTTGAAGAACTCTCCTGCGGCTTATGTGATGACATTCTGGTGATTGGCGCGCGTTTCCCGCTGGACGTGGACATGAACAACGTCATTCTGGTCGACTGTATGGAAGCCGATAACGCCAACAGCATTCAGTTCGATCACGCGTTCGCGGCTGAAACGGCCTGCAACTATCTCACCAGCCAGGGGCGTCGCCAGATAGCACTGATCCACCCGCACGGCAGCGGCTTTGCCGATCAGGTGCTGCTGGGTTACAAACATGCGCTGGAGAAAAACTTCCTGCCCTTTAATCGCAACCTCGTGTTTATGGACGCGACTTCATCGTCCGTTGCGCTTCAGGAATTACTCAACAACGCGTCCACGCTGAACTTCAACGCGCTGCTGGTGGCAGACGAGCAGGAAGCCCAGCGGGTGATCCCGCAGTTACAGGCGTTTAATAAATCGGTACCGGAAGACATCATGGTCTTCAGCCTCGGCGGTTCGCTGCATCTCCCGGGTATTCCGGTGATCCCGGCCATTGAGTATTCCATGGACGCCATGGCGGCGCGCATCGTGAGCTGGCTGACGGCGAAAACGCAGATGCTGGGGTCGTACGTGCTGCGTGGGGATTTGATTATTCCGGATGTGCGGAAGCGTTAAACATGTGATGTAGGCCGGGTAAGGCGCAGCCGCCACCCGGCGCTCAACCCTCAGTAATCTTCCATACAATCCACCTGACTTACTGCATCCCAGTAGGCGTCCAGGTTGTCACGCTTCACGGCGGTGATGGCATTTTTGATCAGCAGCTGATTGGCCTCAGACGACAAAATCATCGCCTGCCAGGCCTTATCGCTCTGCTTTTTCTGCGGGGTACAGGTTTTCTTCACATCTTTCAGGACCTGCTGTTTTATCTGGGCCTCTTTCTCCGGAGCGCTCTTCTCCTGCGCGTGAACAAACGCAGCGAAAATCAGGCAAACGAGCAGGCAAACCAGGTGTGCAGATTTCATTGAGACCTCCGGTAAAGTCACAGGCTTTCCCTGAAATGTATCGTTACATTCAGGCAGGCGATTCCAGCCGAAAGTATGAATTTACTTTTCACCTGGTATGAGAATCGCCCTCTCAGGCCGTTACTGAACCCCTCCACCCAGCGATTGCCACAGCGTGATGCGGTTTTCCAGGTCGGTTTGCTGCAAGGCAATCAGTGATTCCTGTGCCGACCACAGCGATCGCTGCGCGGTGAGCACCGTCAGATAATCGCCCGCGCCAGCCTTGTAACTGCGCGTCGCCACATCCAGCGTTTTTTGCTCCGCCGCCACGTATTCACGCTGGGCATCAAGCTGTTCGCTCAACGTTTCGCGCCGCGCCAGCGCGTCGGCCACGTCCTTAAACGCGCTCTGGATGGTCTTCTCATAGGTGGCGATTAGCCCCTTCTTCTCCGCTTCCGCATAGCGCAACTGCGCCATATTGTTGCCCCCGCTAAACAGCGGCAGGGTGATGGACGGCGCGAACGACCAGACCTTCATGCCGTGGCTGAACAGGGATGACAGCGAATCGCTGCCGACGCCCGCGCTGGCGGTCAGTGAAATGGTCGGGAAGAAGTTGGCGCGTGCCGCGCCGATGTTGGCGTTAGCGCTCAGCAGGTTATGTTCCGCCTCCTGAATGTCCGGGCGACGCAGCAGCGCGCTGGAGCTGACGCCCGCCGGGATCAGCGTGATGGCGTTATCGCTCAGGCTCTCCAGCGTGCCGGGCAGCAGGTTCTCGGGCACCGTATCGCCCGCCAGCAGGTTAAGGGCGTTTTTGTCCTGCATCACCAGCGTCTGGTAGCTCGCCACGCTGGCGCGCGCCTGCTGGTAAACCGCCATCGCTTCACTGACGTCCGTGGCCGCTGCCACACCTACTTCCTGCTGACGTTTAACGATTTTGAGCGAGTTCGCGGCGCTCTCCAGGGTGGATTTCGCCAGCGCCAGATTGCTGTTATCCGCCGCCAGCGTCACCCAGGCCGTGGTCAGCTCGCTGACCATCGTCAGGCGCGTGTTCTGCGCGGTGAACTCGCTGGCAAGCCAGGTTTCACGCGCGGCGCGCGACAGGCTCTGGTTGCGGCCAAACAGATCCAGTTCGAAGCTGGAGACCGTGCCGTTGGCTTCGTCGCTCGTCGCGACGCCGCTCGCCAGCGTGCGGCTGCGGGTGTGGCTCAGTTCCGCGTCCACCGTCGGGAACAGGGACGAGCGCGTTTCGCCATACTGGGCACGGGCGGCGTCGATATCCGCAATCGCTTTTTGCACGTCGCGGTTGCTGTTGAGCGCCATCGTCACCACGCTTTTCAGCCGCGCATCATTCATCACCTGCTGCCACTGGCTCACCACGGCGCTGGCTTCGCCGTGCGCGCCGGGTAGGGTGGCCGGAACGGGCGCGTCCGGGCGCTGATACGTGGGATCTAATGACACACAGCCTGCGCTCAGCAGTGCTAACGCTAAAACAGTTACACGAAACATTATGACCTCCGGTTTGCGTGCTTACCGGAGAACAGACGTTTCACCAGTACAAAGAATAAAGGAACAAAGAAGATAGCCAGCAGCGTCGCGGCCAGCGTCCCGCCGATAATGCCGGTGCCGATCGCCACGCGGCTGTTGGCCCCCGCGCCGGTGGCAATCGCCAGCGGCGTCACGCCTGCGATAAACGCCAGCGAGGTCATGATGATCGGACGCAGACGCGTCTGGGCGGCCCGCAGGGCGGCGCGCGTCAGTGAGTAGCCTTCGGCCACTTTGGCTTCGGCAAACTCGACAATCAGAATGGCGTTCTTCGACGACAGACCGATGGTGGTCAGCAGCGCCACCTGGAAATAGACATCGTTGCTCAGGCCGCGCAGGGAGGCGGCAATGGCCGCGCCCAGCACCCCAAGCGGGATCACGAGGATCACCGAAATGGGCACCGACCAGCTCTCATACAGTGCCGCCAGGCACAGGAACACCACGAGGATGGAGAGGGCATAAAGGCTCATCGCCTGACCGCTCGCCAGTTTTTCCTGCAACGACAAACCGCTCCACGCCCAGGTGCTGCCGGACGGCAGGTTATTCGCCAGCTGCTCCATTTTGCTCATCGCCGTACCGGAGCTGGCGCCGCTGGCGTTCTCGCCCTGAATTTCATACGCCGCCGAGCCGTTGTAGCGCACCAGGCTTTCCGGGCCATACTCCCAGCGGGTGGTGGCGAAGGCGGAGAATGGGGTCATAGTGCTGTCGCTGCCGCGCACATACCATTTGTTGAGATCCGACGGTACCGCGCGATAGTCGCTGTCGCCCTGGATGTAGACCTTTTTCACGCGGCCACGGTCAATGAAGTCGTTCACGTAGGTGCCGCCCCAGGCGCTGGACAGGGTGTCGGTGACGTCGCTCAGGGAGAGCCCCAGCGACACGGCTTTGTTGTTATCGATATCCACCTGAAGCTGCGGCATCTGCGGCAGATCGTTGGCGCGCACGGCGTGCAGCGAGCTGTCCTGATTCGCTTCGCCAATCAGCTGGTTACGCAGTTTCAGCAGCGCGTCGCGGTCGGTGCCGCCGCTCGCCATCAGCTCAAAGGTAAAGCCGTTGCTCTGGCCCAGACCGTCCACTGCCGGCGGTGTCATCGCAAAGATGGTGGCATCGCGGATGGCGCTCAGCTCCTGCGTGGCGCGCAGGGCAATGGCCTGCGCGGTGTTTTCCTCGCCTTTACGCTCTGACCAGTTTTTCAGGGAGACGAACGCCATCCCGGCGTTCTGGCCGCTGCCGCTGAAGCTGAAGCCTTCAACGGTAAAGATCACGTCGGTATTGGCTTTCTCTTTGGTGAGGAACCACTCGCGTACCTGGCGGCTTACCTCTGCGGTACGCACCGCGGTTGCGCCGGCAGGGAGGGTGTACTGCACCATGATTTCTCCCTGGTCTTCGGTTGGCAGGAAGCTGCCCGGCAGTTTCAGCATGGCGAACCCCATCGCGCCGCAGAGCAGGGCGAAGATCACCAGCATGCCGCCGGAACGGCGCAGGGCGCGCAGAACCTTATTCTGATAGCCGTGCTCGGTCTTACTGTAGAAGCGGTTAAACGCGCCGAAGAAGCCCTTTTTGTGCGGAGCGGTGTGATTCAGGATCGAGCCGCACAGCGCGGGCGTCAGGGTCAGCGCCACCACCACGGAGAGGAACATCGCCGAAATAATGGTGACCGAGAACTGACGGTAAATGACCCCGGTAGAGCCGCCGAAGAAGGCCATCGGCAGGAATACCGCAGAGAGCACCAGCGCAATGGCGATCAGCGCGCCGGAAATTTCGCCCATCGATTTTTCGGTCGCTTCCCGGGCGGGCAGCCCTTCGTCGCGCATAATACGCTCGACGTTTTCCACCACCACGATGGCGTCATCCACCAAAAGTCCTATCGCCAGCACCATGGCAAACAGCGTCAGGGTGTTGATGGAGTAACCGAACAGCGCCAGCACACCGAAGGTGCCCAGCAGAACCACCGGCACCGCCAGCGCCGGGATCAGCGTTGCGCGGATGTTTTGCAGGAACAGGTACATCACCACCACCACGAGGATAATGGCTTCGAACAGGGTCTGAATCACGTCCTCAACGGAGATCTTGATGAACTCGGTGCTGTCTTTCGGGTAGGCCACGTCGTAGCCTTCCGGCATCGACTTTTTGAACTCGGCGATCTTGTCTTTAACCGCCGTGGCGGTGTTAAGCGCGTTGGCGCCCGGCGAGAGCATCACCGCCATACCCGCCGCCGGGTGGCCGTTCAGCTTCGCGGTGGCGGTGTAATCTTCGCTGCCCATCTCCACGCGCGCGACGTCGCTGATGCGCACCACCGCACCGTTGGACTGGCTCTTGACGATGATTTTTTTGAACTCATCGACCGTTTGCAGACGCGACTGAGCGCGAACGGTGGCGGTCAGCTGTTGGGCGTTCGACGAGGGCAGCGCGCCGATTTTACCGGCGGAGACCTGCACGTTCTGCGCTTCAATCGCGCTCTGCACGTCGGAGGGCATCAGCGAGTACGACGCCAGCTTCGCCGGGTCGAGCCAGATGCGCATCGCGTATTCTGCACCGAACACCTGCAGGCTGCCGACGCCATCCACACGCGCCAGCGGATCCTGCATATTACTCACCAGCCAGTCGGCGATATCCGAGCTGCTGGCGGTGTCGGTTTTATCATATACGCCCATGATCAGCAGGAAGTTGCTCTGGGATTTTTCGACGGTGATCCCGGACTGCTGCACCTCGGTCGGCAGGCGTGATTCCGCCTGCTGGACTTTGTTCTGCACCTGTACCTGAGCGGTGTCCGGATCGGTTCCCTGTTCAAACGTGACGTTGATGCTCACCGAACCGTCCGAGCTGCTGGTGGAGGTGAAGTAGAGCAGGTTATCCAGCCCGGTGAGCTGCTGCTCGATCACCTGCGTCACGCTGTTCTCCAGCGTTTGTGCGGAGGCGCCGGTGTAGGTGGCGGATATTTTGATCGACGGCGGGGCAACGTCCGGGTACTGCGCAACGGGCAGCGTGCGGATCGCCAGTATCCCGGCGAGCATGATGAGAATGGCGATAACCCAGGCAAAGACCGGGCGACGCACGAAGAAACGGGAAAACATCAGGCGTTTCCTCCGTTGGTTTTCATCTCTTCAGCTTTCACTTCCTGCCCGGCGGTGACTTTGTCGGTGCCTTCCACAATCAGCTTATCGCCCGCCTTCAGGCCATTCAGCACCAGCCATTTATCGCCATAGGTGTCGCCCGTCTCCAGCTGACGCTGCTCGACCTTGTTGCTGGCGTTCACCACCAGCGCGGTGGCGGTACCTTTGGCGTCGCGAGTGATGCCCTGCTGCGGCGCGAGGATCGCGTCATTCATGATGCCTTCATCCACTCGGGCGCGGACGAACATGCCCGGCAGAAGCTGATGCTGCGGGTTCGGGAAGACGGCGCGCAGGGTGACTGAGCCGGTAGACTCATCCACCGCCACTTCGGTTAACGCCAGATGGCCTTTTTCGCTGTAGCTGCTGCCGTCTTCGAGGATCAACGACACGTTCAGCGTATCGCTGTTGCTGGCGAGGGTTTGCTTGCGTAATCGCAGCAGATCGGCGCTGGAACGGGTTAAATCGACGTACATACTGTCCAGCCCGCGAATAGTGGCCAGCGCGGTATCCTGCTGGGCGGTCACCAGCGCGCCGGGGGTCACAGAGGAGATGCCGATACGTCCGGCAATCGGCGCGGTGACGGTGGTCCAGTTGAGGTTAATGCGGGCACTTTCCAGCGCGGCTTTCTTTGACTCGACGCTGGCCTTGTCCTGCGCGCAGGTGGACTTCGCGTCTTCCGCATCCTGACGTGATACGCCGTCATCCTTAACCAGCTGCGCATAGCGCCGGGCTTTCTGGCAGTCGGCCTGCACCAGCGCCTGCGCCTGTTTCAGTGCGGCGGCAGCTTCATCATAAGCGGCGCGGTAGCTGGAAGGATCGATCTGATACAGCGCCTGCCCGGCCTTGACCGTATCGCCTTCGGTGAAGAGCCGTTTCTGAATAATGCCGCCCACCTGAGGGCGCACTTCGGCGCTCATCGCGGCGGCGGTGCGGCCGGTCAGCTCGCTGACCACGGACACCGGCTGGCTCATGAGTGTGACAATCCCCACTTCCGGAAGAGGACGCTGGGGAGCAGATGTTTGCGCATTATCGCACCCTGTCAGGAGGAGTAATGCTGCGATGGAGGTTGTTATGGTTTTCATAATCTTTTTCCAGGGTGAACGAAGCCTGCCCTGTTAATCGCTTAACAGGGAGGAGGGCTAATTAAAAGCACAGCGATCCCGCATCTCTGGCAGAGCCAGAAATGAAAAAAGGGAAATTACTTATTTCCGCTAATTATTCACATGCGATTACTTCGCAGAGAAAAGCATATTTAAAATATTCTGGTATATGGGCTCTAATTGTTCTGACGGTACTTTTAAAGGCGTGAGTCGACGGTAAATCGTGCCTTCGATCATCACGGCGGTAATCTCCACGCAGCAGCGAATATGCTCATCGCTCAGGTGGGGGAACTGCTTTTTCAGGTGCTCACAGGCGTTGGCGAACATGCGGGCTTCGGCTTCGATCAGCATGTTTGCCACCAGCGGATTGCGCGTGGCCTCTGCGGACATTTCGAGCATTAGCGCATCATCATCTTCGTTAAGCGTCTGGCGCCAGGCAAGCGCCTGCGGCATCCCTTCAACCAGGGTTTTGCCCTGCATCTCCTCAATACGTGAGTCGATAATGCGCCGGATCATCTCTTCAATGATCGCGTCTTTGTTACTGAAATAGCGATAGATTTGTCCGACGCTGAGCCTGGCTTCGCTGGCGATCTGCGACATGCTGGCAGCGTGAAATCCACTGGCGCGAAAGCAGCGGCGCGCGGCGGTGATGATTTCGTCCTGCCGTAGTTTTTGTCGTTCTTCCAGCTTTGTGCTCATCGTCGGCTACCGTAAAAAGTGAGAATGATCGTTCTCATTATACGTTTTCGGAGCCTATTGGAAAGGTTTTTTTTATTTACATATTGAATGAATATTTCCTTGTTTAAACAATGGAGGAAATAAGGAGTTTTTATGAAGGTTAAGCTGTGAGATATTCAGATTGCGCTGAAAATAAGGAGAGATTTATGCATCTGAGCATTACAGATAAAGTCACGGCTGAAGAAAAAGAAGAATTATTAACGGGGCTAAGAGCCTATAACGCGCAGTATTTAGATCTGGCGACGTTTAGTGGCGATATTGGCGTATATGTGCGAGACGACAACGGCGTCATGCTGGGCGGGTTAATCGGCGTACGTAAAGGCGACTGGCTGAATATCGACTTTCTGTGGGTCAGCGACAGGGTGCGGGGAATGGGCGTCGGCAGCCAGCTGATCAAAAAGGCTGAAGAGGAGGCCCGTCGTAAAGGGTGTCGTCACGCGCTGGTGGATACGGTCAGCTTCCAGGCGCGTCCGTTCTATGAAAAACAGGGTTATCAGGTGCAGATGTCCTTGCAGGATTACCCTTATCAGGGAATGCAGAGACACTATCTGACCAGGGATCTTTAACCACCGATCCCGTTGCCGATCACGGCTAACACGTGGCGCACAACGATCTCCGGCGAGAGGGCATTAAGCCTCTCGTCATTGCGCATTCGAGAGAACGGCACCAGCACCAGGCTCAGCAGCGTCGTGAACAGCAGTTCGGGGGCCAGCGCCGGATTCAGCTTTCCTTGCTGCTGCCAGCCTTTGATGGTTGCCAGCGTGGTGTGATATTTCTCATCGCCAAAGCGCTCCTGCAAATGCGTACGCAGTACCGGCATCTCGCCGATCACCTCCTGCATCCACAGCGGGGCAAACCAGCGATACTTTTCCGCCAGTTCGGCCAGCACCCTGACCATTTCCGTCAGGGCATCCACCGGCGAATCCCGGTTGTCGGCGAAAATTGCCCCGATCCGCTCACGTAACGGCAGGAAGCGCTCCTCAATCATCGCATCCAGCAACTGTTCTCTGGAGTTGAAGTAGTAGTGCAGCATGGCGGGCGTCACGCCGGCTTCGCGGGCAATAGCGTTCAACGACGTATTGGCGATCCCCTGGCGGGAGAAGAGGTTCAGGGCGATGTCCAGCAGCTGTTCGCGGCTGGCGGTAACGCGCTTGCCGCCGCGCGGACGTCCGGGGCGGCGGGGTTCAGAATTGTCTTTTAGTGCTGGCACGGTCACGCTGTCTCTTGATCTTATCCATAACTTACCTGAATATTAATTATTCAATTAATTAATTTCAAGCGATCTCTTATGGAGTCCGACGTAATGACTCAACCTGCGAAAAAGGCGCCGTCGATTAAGCTGCTGTTCAGCGCGCTCCTGCTGGTGATGCTGCTCTCGGCGCTGGATCAGACCATTGTCTCCACCGCGCTGCCGACCATCGTCGGTGAGCTGGGCGGGCTGGATAAGCTCTCCTGGGTGGTGACAGCCTATATCCTCAGTTCGACCATCGTGGTGCCGCTGTATGGCAAATTCGGCGATCTGTTTGGCCGTAAAATCGTCCTGCAAATCGCAATAGTGCTTTTCCTGGTGGGCTCTGCGCTGTGTGGCCTGGCGCAGAACATGACCCAGCTGGTGCTGATGCGCGCCCTGCAGGGGCTGGGGGGCGGCGGCCTGATGGTGATCAGCATGGCCGCCGTGGCGGACGTGATCCCGCCTGCCGATCGGGGTCGCTATCAGGGGCTGTTTGGCGGCGTGTTTGGCCTGGCGACGGTGATAGGCCCGCTGATCGGCGGGTTTATCGTTCAGCATGCATCCTGGCGCTGGATTTTCTACATCAACCTGCCGCTGGGGCTGTTTGCGCTGCTGGTGATTGGCGCGGTATTCCACGGCAGCGCGCGGCGCAGCAAGCATGAGATTGATTACCTGGGGGCGATTTACCTCAGCATGGCGCTGCTGTGCATCATTCTGTTTACCACCGAGGGCGGTACGATCCGCCAATGGAACGACCCGCAGCTGTGGTGCATTCTGGCCTTCGGCCTGACGGGGATCGCCGGGTTTATTTACGAAGAGCGGCTGGCGTGGGAGCCGATTATCCCGCTGTCGCTCTTCCGCGACCGCAGCTTCCTGCTCTGTAGCCTGATTGGCTTTATCATCGGCATGTCCCTGTTTGGCTCGGTAACGTTCCTGCCGCTCTATTTACAGGTGGTGAAAGACGCCACGCCAACGCAGGCCGGCTTGCAGCTGATCCCCCTGATGGGCGGGCTGTTGCTCACCTCCATCATCAGCGGGCGCATCATCAGCCGCACCGGGAAATACCGTCTGTTCCCGATCCTCGGCACGCTGCTCGGCGTGGTGGGGATGGTGTTACTGACGCGCATTTCAATCACCTCCCCAACCTGGCAGCTGTACCTGTTTACCGGCGTGCTGGGCATGGGGCTGGGACTGGTGATGCAGGTGCTGGTGCTGGCGGTGCAGAACAGCGTGTCAGCCGATCAATACGGCGTAGCGACCTCTGGGGTGACGCTGTTCCGTTCCATTGGCGGGGCGATTGGCGTTGCGCTGTTTGGCGCGGTGTTCACCCATATTCTGCAATCAGGGCTGATCGACAGGCTGCCGGAAGGGGCGGAACTGCCGCGCGAACTTAATCCCGTTGCCATTCACCATCTGCCTGATGCCCTGCGTCTGGACTATCTGGATGCGTTCGGCTCGGCTATCCATGCGGTGTTTATGCTGGCGGCGGGGATTATGGTGCTGGCGTTTGTGCTGTCGTGGTTTTTGCGCGAAGCGCCGCTGCGTCGGCAGGCGTGAGGTTAGCGGTTCTGCTTGCGCCTGGACTACCGTAGCCTGATGCCCATCGCCCGGTGGCGCTACGCTTACCGGGCCTACACTTCGCCCGTTACGTAGGCCGGGTAAGCGCAGCGCCACCCGGCAACAGGCCGCATATAACTTAACCGTCTTACTGATTCCTTTTCGTTTTTTAGCCTGCCGTCTCGTTGTCGATATAGTCTTCAAAACGTCTATCAAAAGGAACTGTCTCGTGAAACTTCGATTGGGTGCGCTTCTCCTGACTGGCCTGCTGCTCGCGGGCTGTGATCAGGGCGGCAATGATGCCAAACACATTAAAGTCGGCGTGATTAATGGCGCTGAGCAGGACGTGGCGGAAGTCGCCAAAAAGGTGGCAAAAGAGAAATACGGTCTGGATGTTGAGCTGGTGGGCTTTAGCGGCTCGCTGCTACCCAACGATGCCACCAACCAGGGCGAACTGGACGCTAACGTCTTCCAGCATCGCCCTTTCCTTGCAGAAGATAACAAGGCGCACAATTACAAACTGGTCGCCGTGGCCAATACCTTCGTCTTCCCGATGGCGGGTTACTCCCGAAAGATTAAATCGGTGTCTGAGCTGAAGGATGGCGCAACCATTGCGATTCCAAACGATCCCACCAACCTCGGTCGCGCGCTGTTGCTGCTGCAAAAAGAGAAGCTGATTACCCTTAAACCAGATGTTGGCCTGCTGCCGACGGCGCTGGATATTACCGCGAATCCCAAAAACTTACAGATTATGGAGCTGGAAGGGGCGCAGCTGCCGCGCGTGCTGGACGATCCGAAAGTGGATGTGGCCATCATCAGTACCACCTATCTTCAGCAAACGGGGCTGTCTCCGGTACATGACAGCGTCTTTATTGAGGACAAAAACTCGCCTTACGTGAATATAGTGGTCACGCGTGAAGACAACAAAGACGCCGAAAACGTGAAGGAATTTATCCAGTCCTATCAGTCGCCGGAAGTGGCGAAAGCGGCAGAGACCCTTTTTAACGGCGGTGCGGTGCCGGGCTGGTAGGCCACGGTAAGCTGGCCCTCACAGCGTTACGCGGGCATCGGTGCGGCTTTCGGGCCACAGAAAACCCTGGCCAGACTGTGCGCCAGACGTGCGGGCGCGCGCCAGATCCCGCGAATTCTCGATGCCTTCGATAAGAATTGATTGCGCGATACCTGCCCTGACCTCCTGCACAAACGGGGCAAGCGGCGCGCGCTCGCGCAGCGCTGAGCGGTCAATTTTTACTCCATCCAGCGGCAGCGCAAGCCGCGCGAACGCCTCAGCCAACTCCCGGGTTAAATCGTCCAGCCAGATTTGCCATCCCGCCTCTTTTAACCGAACAAGCGTGGCATGAAGACGATGTTGCTCAGCCTTACTCAGCCGTGTGATGGTGAGAGGATCCTGAATTTCAATCGTTAACCGCTGCTGATGGCGTAACGCCAGCAACAACCGGATAGCGCGTTCGTCGAGAAGGTGTTCTGCCGGAAGGTTTAGCCAGTAAGCGTCCCGGGCGGGTATCTGTAACAGGGTGTTGGCCTGCCAGAAGAAGATTTGCAGCGCGCTGCGCGAAGGCAGAGAAGCAAACAATATCTCCAGATTGACGTTATGGATCTCCACGAGAACTTCATGCGCGAACATCTGGCCCGAATGAAGATCGACAAGCGGCTGGAATCGCAGCCCTGAGATACGTTGCAACAGGGGAGAGGGAAGAACGGTATACATGGAACAGCCTTCAGGAAATGAAAAAAGGTTCCCGCGGACACGGGAACAAAAGGCAAACGACACACGGTCAAATTCTTAATTCAGGATCCAGCGAATGCTCTGGCAAAACGAGGGGCCACGCACGGCCTTAAGCTTGTTCATGGCGTTGTTTTTATAAAAGTAAACCAGCCTGACGTTACACCCCAGCTGACGGGCGATTTGCTTGGTTTTGAGATTACAGGAATAGCCGCGCAATACGCTGGCCTCCTCGCTGGACAGCCTCGCCGGGGTGCGTAAGCGGGTAGTCATGCCTACGTTGTAACGACCAGACTCTTGCGGCGTCTGGCTCATCAGTATTTGCCACAGCGCTTTGATATCCCCCAGGGAGACTCTTTTGCTGATTACCCCATCAACATGTTTGAATTTCAAATAGCCAGCGGATAACGAATAGATATAGATCTTCGCCGTCACTTGTTTCTGTTTAATACAGAGAATGTCGTCATTCGTCGTCACCCGGAAATGACGCGTATTCAACGGATCATAAATGATGATATCAAAGAGTTGTTCACTCATAGCAAGTTCTTCGATATGGGTAAACCCATGGAAAATAACGTCGTGTTTTTCATCAGGCTCACGCTTTCCGAGCGATTGCAGGCCAATCATCGTGAATTCGCAGCTGTCAACAACGGCAACGTGAATTGTTTTTTTATTTTGCATTGGCATTCTCCTTTCGCTGAGTAAACAGTCCATATAAGAGAAAATGGCGGTTCGCACTCTCTTATTAAAAGAATGGCGAGCACTTTTTAAATAACGCGATGCGATGGCATCAATGTAAGCCAATACAAACCGTCGAGTAAAGCTGATGCCAATTATTAGAGGAAGATAAAATTGAAAAATGGTTTTAATGGTATATGCAATTGTTTTAATCTTCTAATAATATTCATGCCAGATTTTTATTCTGTGAATGGGCGATTAATAAGCATCAGAAGGTTGATTGATGGGGTTTATCCACCGTTTTTTCAGTGGCTTACTGCTATTCCTGAAAGAAAAATTGTGATCGCGGCAGGGTTATCGACAAAGCTTTATCTGCAAGAGGAAACGGCGTGCAGAATAAAATAGAATTTTTTCTATAAATTTAATGTCCTTGTTCAGATTTTTAAGCCTGAGAAGGATAAAATCCTGGCGTGAAGAGGTTGTGAGTGATGAGTACATAAACTATTATCATTTTCCTCCGGTCACGAGAATTTAGAAAAGACATGAATAATACTGAACGTATCGTAAAGGTAATGGTGTTTTACAAAATAAATATATTTAAAGAGATAATATTCCGGGCGCTCCATGATCTTTTACCCGATTACGTACTGAACATTACTCAGGTCGATTCCACTGAACAGGCGCTGGCGGCGGTCGCGGATAATAACGTGGATGTTTTCTTCACTGAATTTAATTATCTGCTTAATCATAAAGAGTGGAGTGCGGAGGTCAGCAGCCGTTTTACATCTTTATGTAAAACCCATCACGTCAGGCGTGTTCTGTTGGTGCCCGAGCTGCCTTACGGGCTGTTAAAAAAAGTTCTGGAGATGAAATTTGAATTAACCATCAGTCAGCAGGATGAATTGACTGAACTGAAAAAGGAATTACCCGCGTTGCTCATGGCGGACGGGCAAACACCGTCGATCTCTTCGTGGCTCAGGCGGGTAATGCGGTCCGGTTCCCGGGCGCGCTCCATCCTCTCGGCCAGAGAGTGGGAGGTGCTCCATCTTATCGTGGAAGGATTTTCAACGACGGAGATTGCCCGTCATCGAAACCGTTCGGTCAGTACCATTGCGACGCAGAAGCACAATGCGATGAAAAAGCTGAATCTTTCCAACCACAGCGAACTGATTAAGTATGTGCAAGCGGTTGGAAAGATGGAGAAATAGCTCACATCAGGGATAGATAATATTCAGCGTAGCCGATGTATTGATCTTACCCTGGCTCACCTGGGCGGGCGCCCACACGTAATAGTACGCCGCCATCGGAAGGGTGAAATGTTCGTCCAGCGCCGCGCCAGCCGCCACGCTGAAAATCATCGTGGCGTTGCCACGGCTGGTGGTTGAGGTAGAGAAGGTTACCGGCGTTTGCGGGGCGTCACGTTTTATCAGGCGTAGCCCCACGCCCTGCGCCGCGCTACTGCTGCTGTCGATCAGCACCGAGCTGTCGGTTGAGAGCAGCTGCGTGCTGGACAGAAACATCTCAATTGCCCGATCGGAATTGCCGTTAACCCCGACGTTCTGACAGCTCATGTTCAGTGAAAAAGGCGTCAGCCCCGGCTGTGAGGATGCACTGAGCTGGGGAATGCCGAGCGTCGGCAGCGCTACGGTCAGCCCCGCATTATCAAAGGAACAGGTAGTCAGTTTTGGCGCGTATTTGATGATCATCGGCTGACCAAACATATCGCGGTTGTCGTAAGGCCACTTGAACCCGCTGAATAACCACTGCGCTATCTTGATGACCTGATTGATTGGCCAGGTGATGATTTCCCAGAAGGATAACCCACTCATGTCGCTGACGAACAGAACGTCGCTCATGTTCGCCGTATCCCCCGTCAGGGTAGTGCCGCTCTGGTTAACGAGGGTGAAGCGAACCGTAAACGGTGTGTTCAGCTCAGACGCCGTATGGCTACCGCTGGCAGTCAGGGTTTTATTGGCCGGGGGATTGGTGATCTCCGCCCGCACCATATACTTGTTATTGCTGAATCCGAGGATGGTCGCGTATTTGCTGTCGGTCGAGAGGATCGGCGTGTAAGAAAATTCACTGTTACCTGTCGTACAGTTGAATGAGCCGCTGTACTGGGTGCTGAAGCTGCCGGTCCATGTGGGCGTGGCCGGGCTCAGCTTATCCGATAAATCAATGGTAATCGGTGTGCCATAAACGATGCTGCTGCCGGAGCAGGTGGCATAGCTCATCCCACTAATGCTGGAGAGGATCAGGAATATGAATGATCGTAACATTTTGATAATCCGTAATTAATGGCAAACCGCTGAGGGGCTGTTCAGCCCCCAGGCTGGGGCGGAGATTTCGCACTTCCCGCCGCGGAGATGCACGTTGAGCGCGCGTGGCGGCTGTTCAGCGCGGATATACAGTACGCTGGCCTGGCCGACATACCCGACAGATTCACCGTGTTCATCAAGCACTTCAGTGCCAAAAGGCAGCGGTTTGCCGTCGGCACGCGTCGCATGAAGTACCCATGACTGGCGTTTGTCGGTTTCGAAGCGGATATAGCTCACCGCCCCGTCGTAAGGGGCCACGTTAGCCATGTTGCCGATCACCTCCGCGCCAGCGCTGTTTTCCGTTTGCGATAACGTAATGGCGTTTTTGCGATACGGGGTGGCGTAAGGCACCAGCGCCACGCCATCGCGGTTCGTCATAATGCTTTCATCGCCGTTCACCATCAGTCCCTCCGCTTTTGGCGCATCGACGATAGTCATGGTTGTGCCGGTTTCGTTTGAGGCGAGAACGTGCCACGGGTAGGCCACCAGGCTTCCCCGTCCGCTGAGCCCGGTCTGGCGGTAGTCGGAGGATTCGCTGTAAGAGCCACCGAGTGTCGCGAAGTTCGAACGGTACGCGGCGTTAACGCTTGCCGCATTTTTACCCCCCCGCGCATTACTGCCGGAGAGGGTGTAGCTCAGGCGGTTCGACGCCAGCGCGTTCCCGCTCATGCTGATATTGCTCTGCTCGTAATGCGAATCGCTGGCCGTCAGGCTGGAGGTGATCCAGGCATTATTATCAAACAGCGAGAACGGCAGGCTGAGGGAGAGGTAAAGGCGCGTCTCTTCTTCACTGTCCCTGTTCCGTACCCGGCTGGCCGACAGGGTATAGCTGGCGCGGCCGATGGCGTTGGAATAGCCCATCTGGTATTCGCGCGTGGTTTGCTGTGAGTTCCAGTAATCGCGCTGTGTGCCGGAGACAAATACCGTGCCCCAGTTATTGAGCAGGCGCTGATTAAGGTTAAGCGTAAAGGTATTCTTGGGCTGCGCCGCGCGCAGGGCATCCCAGGTGCTTAGCGACATGTCGGGCGCAACGCCAAACCGATCTTCATAGTCGTCGTACTGCGCTCTCAGGCGCTGATACCCTTCGCGCGAATAGAGCGCGTCGCTGAAGCTGTAATAGCCTTTAGTGGAATAGCGATAGGCCGCCAGGGTGAAGTTGGTGGCGGTGGTATCGATAAATTTGCTGTACGACACGCGATAACTCTGACCGCTGCTGGTGCGATCCTGTAGGGTGGTTTTGGCGTGGGTGACATCAAACGAGACCGCGCCAAACGGAAGGTTCCACCCGGTACCGACAAGCCCGGCCTGGTAGTTATCGCTAATAATCGTCCCGGTATACCCGGTGATGAGGTTATTAAACCCGTAGCGCAGCGTGGCCTGCATGAATGCGGGTTCGGCATCGAGCGTGTTCTGGTGCACTTTACCCGCCACCACGCTGTACTGACTCACCCCTTCTTTTAGCATCCCGGGCACGGCGGAAAACGGCACCGTGAAGGACTGCTGTGAACCGTCCGCTTCACGCACCACCACCAGCAAATCGCCCGCAGAGCCGGTAGGCTGAATGCTGTCGAGGGTAAACTGGCCCGGCGGTACGTTCTCCTGATAGATCACGTTGCCATTCTGGATAACTTTCACCAGGGCGTTCGTCCGTGCCACGCCGTGAACCACCGGTGAAAAACCCTGCTGTGAATTTGGGCGCATCTTCATGTCCGACGCCAGCGACACGCCGCGCACGCGCAGGGAATCAAACAGATCGCCAGGAATATAAAAGTCACCCAGCGTCAGGTTGGATTTCAGCGAGGCCAGGGGACGGCGCAGGTAGCGGGTATTATTCTGCCAGCTACTCTCTCCGCTGGCCGTTTTCCGCCAGGCGCTGCTGTCGCGAAACTGCCAGCCGAACAGGTTGGCGCCGGAATCCAGCCCGGCATAAAAATCATCATTTGTGTCTTTCGCAGCGCCCTTTGCGCGGGTGTTATACCAGGTCGTGTTCCACGAGAGCATCAGCGCCGGGATCCCCTCATCCCAAAACTGGGGGGCAATGTAACCTTCTTCAGTACGCAGCACGGCCGCCTGCGGAACGGTAAGCGCCAGACTCAGGGTGCTGGTATCGGTTTTGACTTCACCGCCCTGAACCAGATCGCGCAGCTGCACTTGCCCGTGCGCAATGGCGGGCGCAGGCACGGACGTGGTGTTGATGCCAAGCGACCGGGCATCTTTCCAGGCAAGGCGGATGTCGTCACGCTGCTCGCCGTAGATGACGGTATAACGTCCCTTCCAGCTGCCGTTTACGTAGATATCCATCTCCTGACTGCCGGCAGGCATGGCGTTGTTTTCGGAAAAGCGAGACAGATCGGACTCACCGGATGCGCCAGCAAGCAGGGAGGGATCAAACGAGACGGCCCCTGATTTATGCGAAAGCAGAAGCGTGCAGACTGCCAGCAGACAGAGTCTGTTTTGTTTCATTTTCATGGTGAGTCTTTCCGATCACTGACTGGTGAAAGTCCGGGTTTTATACGCGCCAAGATCGTCCACATACATCAGCTGGAAGGTCTGTCCGCGATTAACCGTATTTTTTGCGGCGACCGTCAGCTGCCCAAACGGGGAAACCATCGGGGACTCCTGGAGCAATTTCGTTTTACCCAGCGAAATATTGGCGACCGTAATATGGAACGGACTGTTATTTGTAATGCGAAAGCGATCGCCTTCGGCGGCGAGCGTCAGTTTCGCCACCGCGTCATCCAGCGTGCCTTTCAGCGCAGCGGGCCGGTAAAAAAGTTTGATACGGGATTTAATCGCCAGCTGAACGGTATTCTGATTTTGCAGATTTTCAGGTCTGGGCGGAATGTCGAGGACATTCAGGAAAAAGACGGATTCGCGATCCGCAGGCAAGCTGGACGGCAGCTTTTTAATACGAAGCTGTTGGCCATTATGTTCGTTAACTTTTATCACCGGCGGCGACAGCAGAAACGGCACATTGGCTGTTTCCGGCGTGGAATTAATATCACCGTCATCTATCCAGGATTGCACCAGAGCGGGCGCATCGCCCGTATTCATTAACTGGACGATCACCTCTTTGTTATTTTCAGGATAAAGGACACGGGTGCCATTAATGACAATATTGGCCCATGAGTGACCGGTGCTTAGCAGTAAGCCTGCCAGCAAAATTGCCTTGCGCATGATTGCAACCTTAAATACAGGCTCTGCGAAAACAGAGCCTGTATAATCATTATTACAGGTAGGAAATGGTATACGTTACGTTGGAGCTTAACTCGCCCACGGTGGCGGCAGCGGCGTTCGTTTTATAGTAATAAACATCCAGCGTCAGCGTCTCGGAATCTGGCGCGGTCGCTGTACCCATAATATCCGTAGTGTAAGGCTGGTTCAGGGTAATTGGCGTAGACGAACCTGGCTCCACTAACGCAAAACCGACATTACGTGCCACACTGGCATCGCTTTCATTCACGCTGTTGTTCAGCAGGTATTTACCGTCAGTGGAAATATTATCCGCGCTGGAGAAATACACTTTCAGCGGGGTACCGGTTGTTCCGGCTGCTGGTGAACAACCTGAGAACGTCAGCGCAATAGATTTTTTATTCTTAGTGATCAGGCCAACCGTGGTGCCTGCATCTTTTACCGAAATAGGGGAAAGCGCAACGGTAAAGTCCGCGCTTTTACCGCCGTTAATGGTACAGGTTGTATCGGTAATAGCGCCGGTAAAGTTAATGATACCACCCGCCGAATTGTCTGCGGCAACTGCGCTGGTAGAAGCAATAGCGGCGGCCAGCAGTGATACGGTCATGATCGATTTGAACATGATAAACTCCATGAAGATTTGTGTTATTTAAAATGAATGTTAATCGGCTACACATGTCCCTGATGTACCGGCTAGACGCATGGCGACTCGGGAGAATGCTTTGACGATATTATGTTGCACTAAAAAAGTACATAACAAAACATTATTCCAACAACTTCTAAAGTTTAAGATTATAATCTTGCGAGTTAGTTTTTTTTAATGTTTTAACCTAAATGCGTTAGTTCGAATATTTTTATTAATGATTTAATAATTGTTAATTAATGAAGCTTTATGAATTCATCTCTCAATTAATATCACGCGACTTGACCACACAAACTTTAGACTTATTATTGCCTGGCAAATGCACATAATTTTAACAATGGCGTAATAATAATATGAAGTATCTCATTGATCTTACAATGCTTTATGAAGTCGACACCGGTATGATCATGATTAATGGAGAGGAAGAGTCATCCATTAAGTTATCTAACCAGTCGGGTCGTCTGCTTTATGAACTTATCATCAATAATGGTAAAACTCTCGACAGAGACGACCTGATAAAGAAGGTCTGGGAGGATCATGGTTTCTCTGGTTCTTCGGTGAGTCTGAATGTTGCCATAAGTGAAATCAGAAAAGCATTTCGTACTTTAGGATGCGATCCTTTACTGATAAAAACGATACGTGGCAAGGGATTTAGCCTTGCCGCGCATATTGAACATCACACGGTCAGGCCGCCGGTCGTTTCAACGCTTAGTGAGCAATCTGCCTCTGAAGCATTCGATACGCTAGCGCATAAGAAAGATGCCGATCCGCCTAAACAATTAATATCGCTGCACAGACTCTTTATTTCTCTTTGCACGTTATTACTGATTACCGTTATCGGCACCGCTGTTTTACTGTTGCACCAAAGGGATTCCTATGCCGAGAGCCTGAAAGATTCTGATATGCATCTGCTCGGTAAAGTAGACCGGTGTACGGTATACCTGATCGATAAGAATATGTATCAGCCGCGACAGCACTACTTTAATCACGTAAAAGAGGTCATTGCCAGTCAACATATCGACTGTCAACACCAGGTTGCAGATGCTTACTATTCCAGGTTTAAAAAGTCGCAGATAGAAAATTATTTCCTGGCCATCTGTTATCAGCAGGACAGTATCGACGATTATAAGAACTGCATTTCTTACAGAAGCCTGACCGGGAGTTAAAATATGTCAAGGACTAAAATGAGTGTACTGTTCAGTATCGTACTGGCGCTGTCTGCCATCGCGTTGTTGTGGATCTATTTTACCAGAACGCAGGATGAGGGGTTTGGCTGCCAGTCAGATACCATTTCCTGGAAAACCTATTCCACGGGTGAGTTAACCGATATGTCGCTAACCACGCTTTTCCTGTTTAACAACAAAGATGTTGTGACGGTTATTTATAAAGGCGTACTCAAGAAAGAGGGCAAAAGCTACCTGATTGACAGAAATTACACGCTCAGCGTGGAAAAAGTCGACGGAAGCAATATCTTTTATATTAAGGATAAAAAGCTGAATAAATCTGAAGATGATGCGGCACCGGATGGCGTTGTAAACGAAATGTTACTTGATAATATCAACTTCTTCTATATTACCCGCGTTAAACCGCACGCCTGGTTAATTAAGGGGCTGGTTTTGCCTGTAATGATGTGTGTGGCTGTTCCGACTTCCTGATATTTCTCTTTATTGAAAAATCGATATTTATCTATTGCCGGGAAATTGAGTGATTTACTCAATACGTAACAATAAGATACGAGAAATTTATTTATATTTTTATTGTTATTCTCCGGCGAGTGAATTTTTCTGTATTGCCTCGTTATTTTGCGGCTGTCTATACTCCGCCTCGAAAAAGGGGCTCCCCTTTTTATACACGTGGATTCTTTTTTGAAGGACTAAATAAATGAACAAACTGAACGCTATCGTTCTGGGCTCCCTGCTGTCTGTTTCTGCCCTGAGCGCAGTTAATGCAGCAGAAACGACGGCTTCTGCCACCTGGCAGGCAACCGCGACCAAAGACAGCGAATCCGACCTGGTTGTTACGCCAACGCGTGCTTTGAACTTCGTTTACAGCGCCAATACCAAATCTTTCAACACCGATACCGGTCTGTTTGATGTGGCTATCCGTGGCGATCACTCTACGGCGACCAGCTTCAAACTCGAAGCTATCCTCGACGATTCAAACAACACGCTGTTCAGCGTGGGCGGTGAAGCGACCAAGCTGAAAGTGGGTGCGCGTTGGGGCGGTAACGACCTGGGCTCTATCGGTGGCACCGTGGGGGCGAAATCAACCGCATGGACCACGCTGGTTGATTCTTCTTCTAACACCGGCGTCTCTTCTGGCCTGTGGAACCTGACCACCAGCGCAGGCGCGGCGGCAGATACCGAAATTACCGGCCAGGACAAATTCGTCTTCTACGTTGACTCCGCTCAGGACAACGCGGGTACTGCGAAAGAGTTCAAAGACCTGACCAACAGCCTGTGGGAAGGGACCGTATCTGTTGCGTTCCGCGCAACCTGGGGCTAAGGCCTGATCGATCCAGGGGCGCAAGCCCCTGTTTAGGGAAATAGCATGTTTAACCTCAAATCCGCCTTCTTATTTTTATTATTTATCTCTTCCTCCGCGCTGGCCATTAATGTGGGAAAAGTCACCACCATTATTCCTGCGGATGCTGACTCCACCGCCAAGGAAATAAAAAACGAAGCAGACAGCGTGCGTATTGTTTCTGTTCGCGCACAGCGGATCAGCAGCCCAATGGATGAAGGGATCGTCATTAATCCGGAGAAAGTGGACGAACTGTTGCTGACGCCCACGCGCATTGTAATGCCCGCCGGTACCAGCAATATTGTCAAATTTTACTATCACGGGAACGCCGATAACAAAGAGCGTTACTACCGCATTACCTTCACGGATGAAGGGGTGAGCGAAGAGGTGGACAGCGGTTCACCAAAAAACGGTACCGGGATGACGCGCGCGGTGGTGAGCACCATTCTGGTGGTTCAGCCCCGTGATAAGAAGATCGACTTCGTCTATGTGGCGGGAAAAATAACCAATAAAGGGAACACCGCTTTTCGCGTCAATGCGACCGGAACCTGCCTGAAGCCGAATCCGGAATCACCGACTACGCCGTGTACCAAAAACTTCTACCTGATGCCGGATACCTCGCGCGCTATCGAGGATATCAACGTGACGGATAACCATTTTCATCTCGGAATATGGGACCTGAAACAGTTCATACCTGTTAAGTAAGGATGCATGGTGAAAAATAAATTAGTGTTGCCGGTGATGATGGCTTGCGCATCCGGCACGCTGCCCGCGCTTGCGCATGCAGCCTCAAGCTCCGTGGTTATCGCTAATTACCGTTTTCCCGACTCGCTTTATGCACTGCTGGAGCAGGGGATCAAAATTCCCGTCTATCTGGTGAATACGCGTCCACACTCAGCACAACAAGGGAACCACGAAGGCACGGCGAGCGAATATGTTCGTATCGGTGACGTGACGCTCTTTGCAAAAGATCTGAAGCTGGGGCTGAGGGACGTTCAGGTCCAGGAGTCTGATAACGGCATTCGTCTGTCAAAAGAGATGAGAACGTTATTGCAGAGCATTAACGACAAGCAGTTTGATGACCAGATGCGCATTCCGGTAAGTACGGGGTCCGCGTTCGAGCTGGATCAGAAAAAAATGCGCCTGTTGCTGAATCTGTCGCAGAGCGACTACGGGGTGAATATTCGCCCGCGTGAGGTGGACATTGATGCGCCGGAGTCTGACGACCTGAGCGGCACGTTCTCCTACAACCTCGGGGCGTATCACACCGAGAGCGGCTACGGTGACAGCTGGTCGTCGGGCTATCTGAACGCAAGAAACTGGATCTCAATGGGCGTTGATCATGTGCTGATCGACGGCTCTGGCTACGTCAACGAGAGCAGCAGCGATACCCAGATGAATGCGGTTATGTGGGAGCGCGACTATCAGGGGATGCGCTACGCCGCGGGCATGCTGAACGGCTGGGCGATGCAGTCTCTGGCGAGCGTCAGCGGGATTTCCGGCGGTGAAGTCTACGGCGTTTCCATGGGCAACCAGGCCAACTCCCGTAAGCGCGATAACACGCTCTCTCTGACGCCTGTGGTGGTCTATTTCCCCACGGCGGGCGAGGCCCGTATTCGTCGGGACGGGCAGCTTATTGGTATTCAGCGCTTTGATGTGGGTAATCACGAAATTGACACCAGCAGCCTGCCCTACGGGATCTACAGCGTCGAAGTCGAAGTGGTGAGCGGAAGCCGCACCGTATCGCGCAGCATGTACACCGTGAATAAGCCGTTCTCCAGCAACGTGTCGGAAACACTGCGCTGGCAGATGTGGGGCGGGATGTATAGCCGCGATAAATCCGTCGTCAATTATAAAAAATACGCGAAACACAAAAACGAGCAGGACAACACCTACTACTACGATTACGACACCAAACATAAAGACACCATGTCGCTGGTGGGGGCCTCGTTCAGCAAGCGCAGCGGGATGGTCGACTGGAACGCCTCCACCTACATGATGCGGGAACACATCGTCAGCGAGCTGTGGGCCTCCCTGAACCTGACGGGCTATTTCTCGGTGAATACCCAGACCATGGCCGCCTCCGACGGAACGTACCGCGCCAACTACGGCGCGAATCTCAGCCTGCCGTGGCAGATCGGTTCGGTCTGGTACTCCCATGAACAGCTCTCCAGCGGCAAGTTCCTCGATATCTATGAGAGCAAGGGCAACACCTGGGGCGCCTCCTTTAGCCTGCCGTCGTTCGGCCTGCCCTCAGCGGGCAACCTGAGCCTGATGCGTCAGGAGGACGACCTCTATCGCTATAAACGCTATCAGCTGGACTACTCCCAGGGGTTATACGCCGGTCGCTACGGTACGGCGCGCCTGCGGGTGGGGATGTCGCGCAACAAATACGACGGGTATTACGAAGAGAAAGATCGTTACGTGATGCTCGATTTCGCCATACCGCTCGGCAATACCGTGTCGGTTGGCGTTTCCCACAATCGCGATACCGGCACGGCGCTGAACGTCAGCGCCAGCCGCCAGTTTGAAGGCGATTACCTGAAATCGGCCACCGCCAACGTCTCGAAAGCCTTTAACAGCCGCCAGGATCGCAGCGTAAGCGGCGGCGGCAGCGTGAACTTCGACACGCCGTGGAACAGCAACATCCTCAGCGTCCAGAGCGGCATGAGTAAAGGATGGAACTCCACGCTGACCAGTGACGGCAGCGTGGGCTGGTCCAAAGAGGCCATCGCCGCCGGGAAAGGCACCGAAAGCGCAGGGGTGATTGTCAGTACCGGTCTCAAATCTGATGAAGCGCTGACCCTGAAGCTTAACGGCCGGGCAGAACGCATCAAAGGGGATAAAACCTGGCTGTCGCTGCCGGCATACCAGGCTTATGACCTGGAAGTGATGAACAGTGAAACCGGTACGGAAAGCTATGAGATTGGCGCGAATGCGCGTCGCCATATCACGGTTTATCCGGGCAATACCGTGGTGATGAAGCCTCAGGTGAAGAAAATCGTCACCCTGTTTGGCCGCCTTGTGGATGCAAACGGCAATCCGATTGGCGCCACGCAGATCAAAAACCACGTTGGGCTGACCCGGACGGAGAACGACGGACGCTTCGTGATCGACGTTGATAAGAACAACCCTGTCCTGAGTATCGCCACGCCGGACGACAGCGTCTGCGAAGTGCGCCTGGACATTGAGTCTAACCGCGGTGCGCTGTGGCTCGGGGACATCTCCTGCGACAAAGGCGATTTCGTCTGGCAGGAAGCAAAAGGAACGCAGGAACGTGACGATGAAAAAGATATTCGCTCTTAATTTGCTGCTGATGAGCGCGGTGGCCCATGCGCAGGAGCTGCCCTATTTCGCCATTAATAATCCGGACAATAACGGTACGGGAAACAGCGCGGGGCTGTTTAGTCTGAACAGCACCTCGACCGCGTTTTTACACGGTTCGCGTGAGTGGCCGACGCTGAGCGCGAAAACGAATAACGGTATCGCCACTTACATCCCGGACAACAGCTACAGCGGTCCGGCAGGCAGCGCGCTGACCATCGACTTTTCGGTGACCGGTTCCAGCGCCTCTCCGTTCTTTAAAGGGACGGCGTGTTCCTCGTCCTGCGGCAACACGGGGTACACCCCGACGACCCGCTATACCGATACGTCGATGGTGGTCAAGCCGCCGGTGATGGAGCCCGGCACGTCATACGGGCGCTGGGTCCTGGGCGATCCGTTCTTTAACTATCTGCTCAACGCCGCGCCAGGGGATGAAGTGACCATCACCTCCACGCCGCAAATCAGCTCTATCAACAAAGTGACCACCACCAATACGCTTCACAAGGTGGGCACGCTGACCATGACCAACTCCAGGGCGCTCAACCTGGGGATTGACCCGATCAGCGGCGAGGTGACGATTGTCGATGGATCAACAGGGGCCACCTGCACCAAATACACCCGCAACACGATCTCTGGCGTGCTGTGCGACCTGCTTGAATACACGTTTGTTGGGGAAGATATCTCCGGTTACAACGGGGGGCTGGCGCTCACCTCTTCCCGCGTCAACAGCGTGCTGCAATCGCACATGAACGGCGGCACCGGGCTTGCCGCCGAGCTGACCTTCGATGAAAACACCTGGTACAGTATCTCCGGCGGTATCCTGAGTGATACGCGTGTCCTGGCAAACACCTTCCTCGCGGCGCCGCAGAAAAACGGCGGCAAAGCGTACCTTAAAATATTTTTGCCGAAAGCGTTAATTCTGAGCGTGGCGCAGGCGGGGGACGGCAGCAGCATTGGCAATATCGTCAGCCTGTGCCTGACGCCCGGCAACAGCTCGCTGGCGGCGGATTTCTGCTTCCAGCCGGGGGGCGGCCTGGTGATTAACCCTATTCAGCCGGGGCTGGAGATTACGCCCGACAACCCGGATTACGCCCTCGATCCTGACGGTCTGGGCGGCTCCGGGAAAGGCGCCATCGGCGAAACGCCCATTGAGATCCCCTACACCATCACCTACAGCGGGGCGCAAAAAGATGCGGCGATTGCGGTCACGATAAAAGTCACCGGGCCTACTCAAAGCCTGAATGGGGTGGACTACTGCGCCTTCAGCGGCAACGGCTTTACGGTTCCCATTCCGGGCAACGTGCTGGTGGGGAAAAGCCAGACGCGCATGGCGCATAACTGTAAAGGCGAGGTACTGTCGATCCCGGCGCCAGCCACCCATGCGGAAGAGTGGGACAAAATGAGTTCCGGCGTGACCGATATGTGGCTCTGGAAAACACCGCTGATCCTCCAGTTCGTTATGGATAATCCGGTATCGAAGACCACCTATGACGGAAATAGCTGGTTTGGCGAAGTGACCGCGCAGGGAAGAATAGATGTTAGCGCATCCTGGAATTAATCAATCATGACTGGAAAATTCCTGGTTATTTTTGCAATAAATTGCTTCATTTCCACAGGGGCAAATGCTTTAATTATCGAAAGTCTGAATATTGATTTTCTTCCCGAAAGAGAAGTTGTTTTTCAGCCGATAAAAAACGATACCAGCGAACGTCAGAATTATACCGTTTCGCTTATTCAGGTAGACGTTCCAAAAGAGAAGGGAAAAGAAACCGAAATAAAAGACGGCGAAGTCATGTATTCGCCTAAGCAATTAACGCTGGGGAGCGGTGAGCGCGCGGGTTTTAAATTTTACTATACCGGCCCGCATGACAACAAAGAGCGATACTATCGCGTAAAATTCACCGAGACGCCGCTCCAGGCAAAGGTCATCACGCGCAAAGGCCAGCGCATCCAGTCGGATGTGGTGGTCTCGCTTGAGGCTATTTTGATTGTCCGTCCATGGACACGACATTTTGATTATGCGTTTAGCAACGGGGTGGTGAGTAATACCGGGAATACCTATTTTAAATATGTTTCCTCGGTCGGGTGCAGTACGCAATACAATAATTCAAAATATATTCCTCCAGGGCAACGGCTGGAAATAGATAATGCCGGGCAGGCTGCAAGGCGAATGATTATTTATGGCAATAAAATCATTCCGCTGACCACCTGCCCGTAGCAACCGCTTTCCTTCATAAAAGGAAATTAGCCTTTAGCATCATGCTAAAGATCCATCACTACAGGAGATAAAAATGAAAGCGATTTCATTCGTAGAAGCGAAAGACATTATTGGCGGCGCGTTAAACCCGTTCGCTGGTCTGGTTAAAGGTGCACAGCTGGGTTACGACACTGGCGCTAGCATCATGGGCATGGTTGGCGGTGTGGTTGGCGGAGTTCTGGGTGGCGCAATGGGCTTCCTGGGCGCGCTGGTTGGTAGCTACAACTAATTCACGTTTACAGGAAAAGTATCATGCAAGTTATCGATTTCAAAAAAGCACAGGCCATCATCGGTGGTTGGGATCCGTTTGCTGCCGCTATTCAGGGCGCAAGCGCGGGCTATAACGCGGGCAGCCAGATGTTAGGCGCGCTGGGCGGCACCATCGGTGGCGTATTCGGCCTGGTGGGCGGCTTCATCGGCGGTTTCTTCAGCGCCTAAGCGAGAAGCACGTTGTACGCATGGCCCGCATTGCCGGGCCATTTTTTTATTTCAGCCACGGATCATTATGTTTTCGCTCCTTCAGTATAAAAAACAGGGTAAGACCCCTGTTATTCGCCAGCATGAATTTACCGAATGTGGACTGGCCTGCCTGGCGATGGTGTTGGGGCACTATGACCACCATGTCTCCGTCAGCCAGCTGCGCCGGGAGATTTCCGTTTCCGCCGATGCGGGAACCTCAATGGCGGAATTGTTGACCCTTGCCAGCGATAAAAATATGTCTGGCCGGGTGCTTAAAGGCGAAATCACTGAAATAGAAACGTCTGAGCTGCCGCTCATCGCCTTCTGGCGCGGCAACCATTTCGTGGTCATCGTGAAGATCGACAGCCGCAGCGTGACCGTTCACGACCCGGCCAGCGGCGTGCGTCGTTACCGCCTGAAAGAGGCGGAAAAACTGTTTTCCGGCTATGTGCTTGAGCTTAAGCCCACGCCGTGTTTCGAAAAGAAATCCCCGGATGAAAAGCTCACGCTTGGCCGGTTAGCCAATAAATCTCCGAGCCTGTTCCAGCGGCAGCTGCTGCTGTTTGTGCTCTGTATTTTTACTCTCATCACCATGCTGGCGAGCCCCACCTACGTGCAGCTGATTATGGATGAGGCCATTTCCCGCAGCGACAGCGATCTGGTGATCCTGCTCACCGCGATCTTCGCTATCGTCTTTATCTTTGAAGTCATCGGTAAATTCCTCAAGCAGCTGCTTGAGATCCTGATGCGTAACATTGCCTATGACGATTTAAGCCAGTCCGTGCGCCACTACATGCTGCGCACCCAGACCAGCTGGTTCCGCTCGCGCCCGCCGGGCATCGTGCTGGCTATTGAAAAATCGCTCCACGCCTGCGCGGAGTTCATCAGCAATGGTTACGTGCAAATTCTCTTTTCCAGCCTGATCGCCGTCACCAGCCTGCTGTTTATGCTGCTGTATAACGTCAAAATTGCGCTGCTGACGATGCTGCTGATGGGCGTGTTTTTCCTGATCCGCTTTTCGCTGATCGGCCCCTATCAACGCGCGGTGGATGACTCCATCGAGCGTACCGCCCAGTATGAATCTCTGCTGGTAGAGACACAGAAAGGGATCATTACGCTCAAGGCGAACAATATGGAGCAGGCCCGGGATGCGGTGATGGACAAATCCCAGCGCGAACACATCGCCGGGCTGATGCGTAAAGAGCGGCTGCTGGCCCGCTTTGACGTGGCTTCGCTGCTGGTGATCAATGCCGAGCAGCTGCTGGTGGTCTGCTTTGGCGCGTGGCTGATCCTGGAAGGGCAGATGAGCATCGGGATGCTGTACGCCTATATCAGCTATAAGCGCTATTTTTCCGATGCCATGGTGCAGGTGGCGCAGAAGCTGCTGGACAAAAATGCCCTTAAGGGGCCGCTGGATCGCGTGGGCGACCTGCTGTTTGCCCCCTCTGAAACCAGCCAGTTTGGGAAGCGGATTGTCACCTCGCCGGTCTGTCTGCAATTTGAGGATGTCTCATTTGCTTATCCAGGCCGGGAGGCCACGCTACAGCATATCAACATGACCCTGAAGCAGGGCGAAGAGGCGGTGATTGTGGGTCAGAGCGGGTCGGGAAAAACCACGCTGCTGCGTCTGATCTCCGGCATGTTGCTGTCATCGTCTGGCACGCTGCGGATCAATAAGATCCCCATTGAAGAGTGCGATCTTTCCTCGCTGCGCCAGCACATCCGCATTGTTCATGCAGACGATATTCTCTTCACCGGCTCGATTCTGGACAACATCGCCTGCTTTGACAGCGCGCCGGATAAAGAGCAGGTCATCGCCGCGTGTCGGCTGGCGGAAGTGGACCACGTCGTCGCCCGTCTGCCGCACGGTTACGAAACGGAGATGCTGCCGGGGAACACCTTTTTCTCGGCCGGGGAGATGCAGCGTCTGGTCCTGGCGCGCGCCCTGTACAGCCAGCCTAAGCTACTGCTCTGCGACGAAGTGACGGCGAACCTGGATAAGACCACCGCGCAAAAGGTGCTGGCGAACCTGCGTAGCCTGGGGATTGGCCTGGTATTTGTTACCCACTCGCCGGACGTGGTGGGCTGTCAGGGGCGTCTCTATACCATGGAAAACGGCACCCTGCGGGAGAGTGAGCAATGATGTTTCTGCCGCGTCTCTATGCCCGACTCTGCGCGCGCCAGGCCGGACGCACCTTAATGGCAAACCGGATTGCGCAAAACTACAGCCAGTTTATGCCCTGCCCGGAGGCCGATGTGCCGGCTGATTTTCTGCATCAGAACGCCCATGAGCTGAGCGGGTTTAACTTCGTGGAACAGATTTTCCCGCCCGCGCTGTGGGCGCGCAACGTTCGCTTCGATCTGCATGCGTACGTGGCGCAGTGGACGCAGGATCAGGGGTTTTACAGTTCGCCTCGCACCCTGCTTCTGGGCATGCGCTGGGCGGGCTTTGGCCTGATTATGGATGCGTTGCTCGCCACCGCGCCAGATGATGTGCGCTTTCAGTTTATTACCCGTCACCCTGCGCTGCACAAGCTGATGGCCACACACGACGGACGGCGCGCCGGCTCGTTTTTCGCCCCTCAGCGCCTGGTGACGGTGCTGCTGATGGATGAACGCCTGCCGGATGCGCCGCTGTTCCCAATTCAGGCAGGCGATCGCAAGGCGTGGTTAACGGACGTCTCCACGCGGTTTTTATCCCGTTATGGCTACAGCGTCCGAACGCTGCTGCCGGTCTGTTCGCTGCACGCGGCAGAGTTTGGGCAGGAGAGCCAGGCGTATGCGCCAGAGGATTACCGTCTGGCCGCCGCCGACACGCTGAACGCGCTGCGCAAAACCCCCACGCTCTGGAGTGGATGGGACGATCTTTCAGTGATTTATCATGGATGACATATCGTGAAATTAAAAAACCGAAGCCGACAGCGTCGGGCGCTAATCCCGCACCACTTCTCAAAAAGCTATCAAATCAACGCGCCGCGGCTGAAAACCGTGCTGACGCTGTTCATCGCCTTTTTTCTCTGCCTGCTGGTCTTTGCGATTGCTTTCAACTTTTCGGAAACCACGCTGGCACGCGGGGTGCTGATCCCGGCGCAGGGCGATGTGGAGGTGCGCGCCAGAGAGTCCGGAACCCTTGTTGATTTTGCCGTCCGGCCCGGCCAGTACGTGAAGGAAAACGATCCGCTGTTCACCGTGTCGCAGGACTATGGCGGCAAGCAGGGCTCGGTGGTGCAGTTTGACCGCCAGCAGATGGAAGCGGAGAAAAAGCGCAGCGAGCAGCGCATCCAGGCCATTGAGGACTCGATTGCGTCGTATCGCAAAAATCTGGCACAGCAGCTGGCTCTCACTGACAAGCAGATCGCCGTTTCCCGCGATAAGGTGAAGAAGCTGCGCGCGCTGTTAAAAAACAGCACCGACACCTACGAGGCGTGGAAATCCGTCTCCGGGAAGGGCTATGTCTCCAAAGTGGATCTCGATAAAAGCCATAACGATGTGCTCAACGCCCAGCTCAACCTGACGCTTGAGGAGAGCACTATTCTTGAGCTTGAGGCGCGCAAAACCAGCCTGACCGACAGCACCCAGTCGCAAATTGACTCGCTGAGCGAAGAGCAGCTGTACGTGAAAAACCGCATCAGCGAAATTGATCGCAACCTGTCCAGCCGGGGGAGTTCCACCATGGCGATGCTGGCCCCTTCAGATGGCTACGTGGTGGCGATTAACTTCCCGCCAGGCCGGGCCATTACGCAAAACAGCGAGGTGGTGGTGGTGATTCGTAAAAATACCGCGGCGACGATGGAGGGGTACCTGTATGTTCCGGCAACGGGGGTGGGGCGCGTGGCGAAAGGCGATAAGGTCAAGCTGCGCTTCGACTCCTGGCCCGTGGACAAATACGGTTCCGTGGAGGCGACGCTGTCCGATTTCTATGAGGTAAACATTGATGCCCATTCGGCGCTGATCCCGCTCCAGGAAGGGCAGAACTACTACCTGGCTAAAGTGCGCGTCCCCTCCTGGTTTACCGACCCGGACAAGAAAAAGCGCATGCTGATGGGCGGGATGACGGTGAACGCCGATATCGTTATCGATCGTAAACCGCTTATCAATCTGCTGATTGCGCCGCTGGAAAGGGTGCGCAAGCGGTTTATCGATTGACCCGATTTCATCGATCATCGCCCTTTAGCCCACATTCTTAACGGCACCCTGGGGCTATTCTCCTTCTCATACCAACCGGAGGATAGCCCATGAACATTACGCAAATTCGCAATGCCACCCAGCTGATCACTTACGCGGGAAAACGCTTTTTAATCGACCCAATGCTGGCGCCAAAAGGTGCTTATCCGGGTTTTCCCGGCACCGCGCGGGCCGATATTCGCAACCCGATGGTCGAGCTTCCCGTTGACGTTCAAACGCTGCTGGACACCGATGCGGTGATCGTCACCCATACCCATGACGATCACTGGGATCAGTATGCCGTTGAGCTGATCGCCAAAGACAAGCCGATCTACGTGCAAAATGATAGCGATGCCGCGCTGCTGCGCGGACAAGGCTTTCACAACCTGACGGTCATGACCGACGAAACGACGTTCGGCGATATCCGGATTGCGAAAACTTATGGCGGCCAGCACGGCACTGACCGCGCTTACGCCGTGCCGGAGCTGGCAGAGCGTCTGGGTGAAGCCTGCGGCGTGGTCTTCCGTCATCCCGATGAGAAGACGCTTTATATCGCAGGGGATACCATCTGGCGCGACGCGGTTGCGGCCGATCTACAAAAGCATCAACCGGACGTTGTCGTGCTCAACGCTGGTTACGCCCACGTCATCGGGTTTGGGCCAATTATCATGGGGGAAGAAGATCTGCTTAACGTGCATTTCCTGTTGCCGCAGGCGAAAATCGTGGCGACCCATATGGAAGCTATCAACCACTGCCTGCTGACCCGCCGCGCGCTGCGCGAGTATGTTGACGCCAACGAGATAAGTGACGCGGTGAGCATTCCTCAGGACGGCGAAACCGTTATATTCTGAGTGTTAAAGGGGAAAGGAGAGACAGATGCCGCTTGTTAACGTTGCTATTGTCGCGGTGGACGGGTTTAGCCCGTTCCACTACTCCGTCCCCTGCATTCTGTTTGGCGATACGGTATCCGGGGAAAAGCGCTTTAACGTCACGATCTGCGCTGAAAAACCGGGATTCCTGACCTCGAAAGACGGTTTTGCCCTGCATGCGACGCAGGATTTTTCCGCGATCGCATCGGCTGAAATTGTGGTTGTACCCTACTGGCAGCACGTACTGGAGCGCCCGCCTCAGACACTGCTCGACAGCCTGATTCAGGCCAGAGACAACGGGGCGGAAATTGTTGGGCTGTGTCTGGGATCGTTTGTGCTGGGCTATGCCGGCATACTCAGCGGCAAACGGGCCGCCACCCACTGGGAGTTTGAACACCAGTTTCAGACGCTGTTTCCGGACGTTCGACTGGACATCAACGCGCTCTACGTGGACGACGGCAATGTGATCACCTCGGCAGGTACCGCCGCCGCGCTCGACTGCTGTTTGTATATCATCCGCCAGCGCTTTGGCAGCGTCGTCGCCAATCAGATTGCCCGCCGGATGATCGTCCCGCCGCACCGCGAGGGCGGGCAGGCGCAGTTTATTGCGCAGCCTGTGCCGAAAGATACCCGCGACGGGCGGATTAACTGTCTCATAGACTACCTTCAGCAGCACATTTCCGAGCCGCATAACCTGGATTCGCTGGCGGACGTGGTGTCGATGAGCCGACGCACGCTGACCCGCCATTTTATCAAGGCGACGGGCATGAGCGTTGCCGACTGGCTTACCGCCGAGCGCCTGCGGCGCAGCCAGATCCTGCTGGAGTCCGGCAGTCTGCCAATCGAAAGCGTCGCTGAGCAGGTGGGGTTTTTATCAGCGGTGACGTATCGGCAGCAATTTAAGGCGCGCTTTGGCGTCAGTCCGGCGGAGTGGCGTAAGACGTTTCGCGTTAAGCCGTTTGCAGCGAAAAATAATGCTGGCGAGATGGAATAAAAAGACGTGGGCGACTTCTTTGCCTTTAAAGCGGGCGGTAATGGGTATGCATCAGACGGGTTACAAGCACTTCTCTTCCGGTTAAGATAATCCACGTTACTTTCCAGAAGAAAAGGTAGTGGCATGAACAATATTGAAACGCAGTTACTTGAATCAGGTTTCACCGTAAAGGAATTAGCGTATCTGAACCGAAACGTTAGCCGTTATGGTTCATCCCTGCTCGAGGTGGTGCTTGAGTTGGGCAAGCGTTTCATCATGGTACTGTGTATTACTGCGGCTGTGGCTCTGATTTTCCTGGCGCTTCTTTTTTTCGCTGAACATTACAATATTGTTTCCGGCGGTATTTCTCTTTTCATCGTATTGATTATTGCCTGGTTTTTTCAACCCCCAATCATTGCTTACAAAGCCTGGCGCTTCAGAAAGAAATACATTAGTTCTGGCCAGACGCATTAGAAATTAAATCAAACGAGACTTTTGCAGAGACACCCCAGCCGACAATTTTCATAGTGAGCGCTGCGCGATTCATTCCGTCGACTTTGCGGTAGAAATCCAGCGGGAGATAACGAAACAGACGCCATGATTCGGGTTTCCGGATGGCGCCAAATACCGTATAGACGCTTGCTGCCAGGCTTACGCTATTGAATACCCCAAGTGCTGATTCACGTTTAAATCCCATAAACTGAGCGATATCCATGACGCCATCTGCCAGCATACCTTCGGAGTTTGGTTGATGTTGAAGCGTTCTGTTAATTTCTTTTGAAATGGCATTTGCACCATCCATAACCAGAATCGCTCCTGCAAGCGCACCCACTGGATTCATTGTCATCATTGCACCAACACCTGCAACAATCTGTAACCCTGAAAGCACAACCTTAATCGATGAGATAACGTAACCGACGACTTTGTTATTTTCTTTAACCAGTTCAATCTGAGCAAAAAGCTGAGCTGTACGGGAGCGAAGCATTCTGCTTTGCTCAAGAAGACTTTCGTTCTCAGCCCGGATGTTTTTCAGGCATTCCATGCACTCCTCATCACTTCTGGCTGCCCGGGTAGCACTAAATTGTTGCATCACAAACTGCCGAATATCATCCATAAATTTAATCCGTGCGAGTCCGTCGCTGAGATGTTGCCCTCCGACAATATTCGCAGTATTGATGAGCTTGCGGGCTTCAAGATTTATCATTGTTTCAGCCCATGCGCGGGCGTTCTGACCAGGGAAAAGTACAATATCCATTTTAATTTTCTCATCTGATAACCAACGTTTACAGATTATCCTGGCATCAGAAACTGGCAACAATAAATTTGATAATCTGTCGCGAGCGCAGAATTCGCCGAAGGTATATACCGACGGAAATCATCTTCGTCGTTGATGGCGACCTTGAAAGTGGTGACTGCATAAAAGAAATGCATTACCCCAGCCGCTCCATCCGCGTCTCCCCCTCCACCATCGACAGCTGATACAGCGAAAACGATCGGTGCTTCTCAATCAACTGCGCCAGCTCCGGCGAGTGGCTGGTGAGCCAGATCTGCGAGTAGCGGCTGGCCTCGGCAATGAGGCTTGCCAGAGCGGGCAGCATCTGCGGATGCAGGCTGTTTTCCGGTTCGTTGAGGGCGATAAATGCGGGAGGGCGCGGGCTTAGCAGCGCCACCGCCAGGCACAAAAAACGCAGCGTGCCGTCGGAGAACTCTGCCGGTTCCAGCGGCCTGCTCAGCCCCTCGCGCTGCATCATCATGCGGAAGCGCCCGCCGGTGTTGTCGCTGTAAAACACGCAGCCGGGGAAGGCCTGGTCGAGAATGCGCATCAGCAGCAGCTCGTCGCCAATTTCGACAATGGTCTGAAACGCGGCGGCCAGGTTCGCACCGTCGCTGGCCAGCACCGGGGAACGAAAACCCACCTGCGGCGCACGGATCGCCGAGCCGGATGAGACGGAAAACTCATGATAAAAGCGCCAGTTACGCAGGGACTCGCGCATCTGCGACACTTCGGGATAGAGGTGCGGTTCGCCGAGCTGCCCGAACACCGACTCGTTCTCATACAGCGTACCGCTGTGGGTCACTTTTTCGTGATGCACGTTGTTCAGGAAAACCGCCTGATTCTTACGCTTCATCAGCTGTGACGACGGACGACGGTGCTGGCCGCTCAGCCAGATAGCTTCCTCTTTGATCACCGGATCGAGCTGAAACTGTGAGGGATAGGGCAGCTTTTCCACGAACCCGACCTGAAGCTCATATTCATAGGTTTCCGTTTCCACCGCCAGGTTCATGCGCCGCAGCTGGTCGCTGCGGGTTTTGCCCGCCCAGAACACTTTCAAAATCCCCCCCTCGTTTGCCAGCGCCTGGGAGAATTGCCCCTGCGCCGCGCTGTGCATCAGGTAAATCGCTTTATAAATATTGGATTTTCCGGTGCCGTTGGGGCCGAATACGATGTTGAGCTGTTCCAGCTCAAGCGACATATCGCGAATTGAGCGGTAGTTCTGAATATGCAGATTTTTGATCATCGGGGTACTCCGCTGTGCATGCTTAACCTGTACAGAATTACAGTATTTTACGCTGAGCGCAAAAAAAAGACGACAGTGAGGGTGTCGTCTAAACGGGGTACAGCTTTGGGCCTCTGTGGGTCAATGGGCCTTCGCTTCTTTCTTATCAGGTAACGGCCAGACGCAGACCCAAATCATCAGGATAGGGATCAAAGTAGTTTTGCGTCATCAGATACCGGTCAGGGTATTCAGCCAGATAATGCTTAAGCAGCGTCAGCGGCGCGAGGATCGGCAGCAGCCCGTCCCGGTAATGCAGGATCACATCACGCAGTTCTCCACGCTGGCGGCTGTTCAGCTGGTTACGGAAATAGCCCTGAATGTGCATCAGCACGTTAGTGTGATTCTTCCGCGAAGCAGGTTTTTTCAGGATGGTCATCAGTTTGTCGCGATAAGCCACGAAAAACGCGTCCAGATCGTCCCACTCATGCAGTGATGCCACAAACGGACCAATTTCACGGTAGCCTGCCTGATGGTGCGCCAGAAGCTGAAGCTTATAGCGGCTGTGAAAGTCCAGCAGGGCACGGCGCGTCAGGCCATTTTTACGCATTACGTTCAGTTCGTGGAGAGCAAAAACGCGCTCAACAAAGTTTTCCCGCAGTACCGGATCGTGCAGGCGGCCGTCTTCTTCGACGGGCAGCCAGGGGAAAGTTTCAAGGAGGGCGGCGGTGAACAGCCCGACACCCTCCTTGCGGCCCCGGTTGCCGTTTTCGTCGTACAGCCGCACGCGCTCCATGCCGCAGCTAGGGGATTTTGCACAGACGATAAACCCTGACAGATCGCCGATTTTCGGCAGATAATCTGCCGTAAATGCGGCCATCTTCTGCGTGACGTCATCGTGCGGCGCTTTGCTGAACCGCATTTCTGTCTCGCCGCCAGTGGTCATCACCAGGCGCAGCGCCGGACGAGGCGTGGGCAGGCCGATAGCCATTTCAGGGCATACCGGGCGGAAAGCGACCCACTGCGCCAGCTCATCCATCACAAAGCCCATACGCTTATGTCCGCCGTCAAAGCGAACGGCGGAACCGGTCAAACATCCGCTAATACCCAGCACAGGTTTTGTTGTCATGATGTGCACCTCCCGATCTCATATCTAAAAGTTACACAACAATGCGTATTTGTCCAAGTATTGACGGGATTATTTTTTAATCGTCTTTAAAATCAAGGGCAATCAGCTGCCCTTGTAGGTTGAGTAACCGTACTGGCTGAGCAGAAGCGGGATGTGCAGTTTTTCATTGGTGCGGGTGACGGTGAACAGCACCGGCACTTCCGGGAAGAAGGAGTCCAGCTTTTTGCCGTGGAAGTAATCTGCGGTTTTGAAGGTCACTTTATACACGCCTGGCGCCATATCCTGATCCTGCGGATAGAGCGATTTGATGCGCCCGTCGTGGTCGGTTTTACCGCTGGCAATCGGGGTCCACTTGTCCTGCTCCTGCTTTTCCAGCGTGACGGCCACATCCGCTGGCGGCATACCGGTTTGCTGGTCCAGAACGTGGACGCTCAGGGTGCCTGCCGGGGCGCTGAATGCGGCAGGGGCGAAAGCCATTGTAGCCAGCATCATCAGAGGGAGTGTCTTTTTCATCGTGTTTTCCTGTTGAGTTGTCGGTGACAGGAAAACGTTAGCACTCGCTGCGCGAAAAAATATTCAACTTTTCGTGAAGTTTGCCACAGCAGAAAATAATCAGAGGATAATTACCTCAAGGGAAACCTGCTGCTGCCACTGCGCAACCTGCTTTTTTCGCGCGGCGGTAAGTTTACCGCTGGTAACCAGCAGCCATTTGCGATCCGGAAAAATTTCCGGGGCCAGCGCGGCAGGGGGAACCGGCAGTATGTCGATGCGGTGGCCCTGGCCGGTGCGCGTCAGGGCTTCAAGCCAGATCTCACACGGGTCGTTCAGATGCCAGCCGCTGATGAGGATGTTATCGCCCGGCGCTTTTTTATCGCCCTCAAGGCAAAACGAGGTGTAGGCGATGAGGATGCCGTCGAGGATCTCACGCAGCGTCATGGCGGCGGCGACGTTGGCCGATATCTGGCTGCGCAACGGACGCAGCACGTTAGTGACCAGCTCTGGCCTTGGGTATTCGCGTCCGGCGTCGTAAATCATCTGACGCAGGGATTCAATTTTCCCCTCCTGCAACTTTTGCAGCATGGCCTGTTGCAGGGTTTGCCAGTTATTGGCGCGGCGCGGCACAGGGCGTTCCAGCAGTGATTTTACCTGGCCGATGGGTACGCCTTTTTTAACCCAGTCGAGGATTTTCAGCGCCTGCTGAACGTCCTCATCGCTGTACAGGCGGTGACCGCCGTCCGTACGCTCGGGTTTGAGTAATCCATAGCGTCGCTGCCACGCCCGCAGCGTGGTGGCGGTGATGCCGCTGAGTCTGGCGAATTCGCCGATGGAGTAAGCCATGTCTGCATCCGAAGAGAAGGAGTAGTCTCAATATACTACGAATATTCCCCGACGGGATGAAGCGCCGCACGGGTGCGCTACACTTAACGTCCAACCGCGTAAATGAAAGGAGTTCTCATGAGGCTATGGCCTGTCGTTACCGGTGTCGCCATTGCGCTGACGCTGGTTGCCTGTAAATCTCCCACGCCGCCGAAAGGCGTGCAGCCCATTACCGGCTTTGATGCCAGCCGCTATCTCGGCAAATGGTATGAAGTCGCCCGACTGGAAAATCGCTTCGAGCGCGGTCTGGAACAGGTGACCGCGACGTACGGCAAGCGCAGCGATGGCGGTATCAGCGTACTGAATCGTGGCTATGATCCGGTGAAGAACAAGTGGAATGAGAGCGAAGGAAAGGCGTACTTTACCGGCGAACCGACTACGGCTGCGCTGAAGGTATCGTTCTTCGGCCCGTTCTACGGCGGCTATAACGTGATCAAGCTGGACGATAAGTACCAGTACGCGCTGGTCAGCGGCCCGAACCGCGACTACCTGTGGATTTTATCGCGCACCCCGACCATTCCGGAGGCGGTAAAACAGGACTACCTGAATACCGCACGCGATCTGGGCTTCCGGGTCGATCAGCTGGTGTGGGTTAAACACTGACCTACTGATACGAAAACGTAATGCTCGCCAGGGCGTTAGCCGAGCCGGGGACCAGCTCTCCGGTTCGGATGTACTGCGCCTGGAACGGCAGCGACAGCGTTTGTGCTGCGCTGGTGGTCTGGATGAAAAACTGTCCCGTCGTGCCTGCGGCCGAGCTGTCTGGCCCCATCATCAGCGGCCCGGTACCGTTATAGAAAAACTGCACGCCAATGCCGGAGGCCGTGGAGTCCCCGGTCAGCGTCACGACCGACGAGGTATTTGACGGCGTGGTCTGATCGGTCATTACTGCGTTAACCGCCACGTTCTCATCGCAGGTCAGGCTGACGTTAAACGCCTCCGATGGCGAGGTGCTGCCTACGCTGGGTAGCGTGTGAACATCAATGGTGCCCAGGTCGACGTTGGCGCTTTTCGTGCCTACCGTGCAGCCGCTTGCCGTCACCGTGATGGTGGTCGGGTTGATGATCACCTGTGCGGTTTTCACTTCGTTGTTATAGGCCGTCAGGATCGCCGCATTAATGGTGGGGGTCTGGTATACGCCGGATTTCAGCGGAACGCCGGTCTTGATAAACGTCACTTTTGCCGACCAGCCCAGTGTGGAGGCGTAACCGTTAGTCCCGTCGGCCGGATAACTCTGCGTAATGCCCGTCTGCATCGGGACATAGGTGGTGCCATTATAATCTTTAAGCCCAAGAATGAAGCCGATGCCGGGCACGCCCGTTTCAAATACCATGTAATTTGCACCATCAAGAATAACCGTGATGCCGGTGGCCGTTACGCTGCTGCTCGGCTCCAGCGTCCCTTTGGAGCAGGTAAATACCAGGCCGCACCAGAACACTTCCGAGACGCTCGCAGTGGCGCTCCATTCAGAGCCGATCGTCTTTCCGGGCACGATGGAGTCTGCCGGGCCGGACCAGGACATGGGCGTGGGTGAAAGTGTGATATCCGATGTCCAGGAGAGGGCAAGTGCCTGAGACGTCATGAAAAACAGGCCTAAAAACAGTAAACGCATTATTGATACTCCGTCGTCCAGGTCGCCACTGCCGAAACGTCTCCGGCATTGACCGGCGCACCCGTGGCGGCCAGTCGCGCATAGAAGGTCATTTTTACGCTGTCATCCCCCGCCGCGCCGTAAGCAGTGGTTTGGGTGTCCAGCGGGATAAGTACGCTGTCTTTATCCAGAATCTGCACCGCCACGCCGGTCGCGCCGCCGTCAGCGACTTTCAGAAGCTGCGGGTTCTCGTCATCCGGCGTACCGCTGAAGCGGATTTTCACGCCAGCAAAGGTAGGGCCGCACGCTTCAAGGGTGAGCGTGAAGGGCGTTTTGATATTGCTGACTGCCCCCGCCTCGCTAAATTGCTTCACGCCGAGGGTGCCCAGCGGCACGTTTTGCTCCTTCGAATCTTCCGAGACAATACAGGTATTGCCGATCACGTTGCCGGTCACGGAAACCAGCACGTCATAGCCGTGTACGGGGACGGTGATGAACATCAGCAGGATCAGGGGGAGAAACCGGACGGTTACTGACATATGACCTCCTGGGAATACAGCCCGGTGCGGGCCTGATAATTTTTCGGGTTCAACGCATAGCGGATCGTGCAGCGCTGGGCGCTGTCGCGTCCCCATACGGCATGCAATGTTCCCTTCGCTGACAGGCCGGTCAGATACACGCTGCCGCCATCGCCGACGATACCGCTGGCGTTGTCATCCTCTGACGAGACCAGCGTGCCGAAGGGGAGCACGTCTTTAGCGTGACGCACAATAAACATCGCTTTTGCCCCCTGACGCGTGGTGAGGGTGGCGCGAACCAGTGCCCCGTCGGTGGGGATTTTATTGGCGATGGCGTTCTCAAGCTCCACGTCATTGCCCACGGTGGTGACATCCAGCGCAACCTGATTAACGCGATACGGCGTGGCGTACGGGATCACCGCATAGCCCAGGCTGTCGGTTTTGATGCCCCTGTGGTTGAGCACGGCGACATGGCTGGCGCCCGGGGCTTTCACCAGGATATTGGTGTTCCCGAGCGGCTGGCTCAGCGTCAGGCCATCCTCATGCAGCACCGCGCCGCCGCTCATCCCGTAGCTGAGGTTGCGGGAGTCACCGGCGTAGCTGTAGCCCAGGTTATAGTCTCCCCACGCGCCCTCGTATTGCAGCGCGGCATCGCCGCCGTAGTGCTGCTGCGCGCTGTAGCGCTGGTTGACGCTATAGAAAAGATTCTCCTGTCCTGGCAGATAACCACTGACACCGGTACTCGCGGTGGTGCCAGCGGGATCCGCATGGGTAGCGGTAAAACGGAGACGGGTCGACAGCGCCGGGTTACCCAGCGGCACCGACAGGGACAACGCAAGGATATTGTCTTTCTTGTTGTCGTACAGGCTAGAGCTACGCTGGGCGCTGATGCCAAGCGACAGATTACGAAACGTTGCGTTCCACGCGAACTGCAAACTTTGCGTGGTTTTTGACGTATTCCAGTAGGTTTGTTGATCCCACGACAGCGACAGCGCGCCGTATTCGCCCATCGGCTGCGACAACAGCAGCTGATTTTTTGCCTTACGCGACATATGCAGGTTGTAAACCGTGTCGTAGCGGGTGGTGACGGTGCCATCGTCTTCTACGGTCTGTTCTGGCGCTCCGCCCGCCATGCCTTTGTAAGTGGTATCGCTGAGGGTATAAAACCCTGCCGTTGAGTAACGCAGCGAGAAGAAATTGACCCGCGTACCGATATCGTTCAGCAGCTTGCTGTACCGCAGGCGCACCGAATCCCCGGTGTAGTGCTGATTATCAGCCAGCTGGCTGCGGGCATGGGTGAAGTCGAGGGAGTAGGCGCCAAAGCGGCCGAGATTCTGCCCGATACCGAAGGCCAGGCCGTTGTAGCGATCGGAAAACTGCGCCCCGCCATAAAACGTGAGGCCGTATCGCCAGCCCAGGAACAGCTCGCCCTGCGCGAAGGAGGGCGAGATCTGATTGCCCGCAGGGCGGTATTTCCCGGCCCCCAGAGCATATTTCACCTGACCGTTACGCACCAGATTCGGCACGCTGGCAAAGGGCAGGGTGTATTGCGTCTGGCTGCCGTCGCTCTCCTGAATGGTGACCGCGAGATCGCCGCCGGAAGAGGTCGGATAGAGATCTTTCAGCACAAACGCCCCCGGCGGAACCGAGGTTTGATAGATAACGTTACCGTTCTGGCGAACCGTCACCGTGGCATTGCTGCGCGCGATGCCGCGCACTTCAGGCGCGTAACCGCTCAGGCTGGCGGGCAACATATTGTCATCGGTCTTCAGGGCAATCCCACGCAGGCCAACGGCGTCAAACACCTGCGATGAGGTGAACGTTTCACCGGCATAAACCTGGGCACGCAGGGCGCGGATATCCCGCTGTAGCCAGGTCTGGACGTGGGTGAGCTCGTTACTCTCTTTGGTCCACGTGGTGAAATCACGCAGCCGCCATGCGCCCAGGTTGGCGCCGCTGTTCAGGCTCACAAACAGCTGTTGTTCCCGCGTGCGCGTCTCGCCCCGGTAGTCATTATTCGCGCCATTGACCACATAGTTCAGCCACGCGGCAGGGATGCCGGATTCCCAGCTCTCCGGGCTGACGTACCCGCGCGGCAGAGCGCGCATCGCGCTTTGCGGTACGGTGAAGTTGAGGGTAAGCGTCCTCTGGTCAAAATCAAACCGGGTATCGGCGAACGACCGGGTTAAAAAAATGCAGCGCTGCGCAGGCGACAGCTCACCCCCTTTCGCCTGACGGCTGTCGATGCCAAGTGCGGCGAATTGCGCAGGCGTAAGGCACGGCAGGGCTTCACCGGCGGTGTTTTCAGCGGCGCGAAACGTGACGTTACCTGTGAACGCGAACTGGGTGTTGATATACACGTTAAGATTGTACTCGCCCGGCGGCAACGCGCTCCCGGCGTTGACCCAGGCGAGATCGGCACTGTTGGCGCGCTCGCCGTTGAGAAACGCAGGATTAAAGTGCAGCTCGCTTTCGGCAGCCACGGCTTGCCGAATCACCAGGGCGATCGCCGTGGCGCACAGGATTTTAATTTTCATGTGGTCACGCCTTACTGTTTTTATTATTGGGACAATGACGTGCGGGTGACGGGCGTCCAGGCCCCATAATCGTTAATCGTCTGGTAGCTCATGCTGCTCGCATGGCTGAAGGTGTCTGCCAGCGTCACGCTGGTTTTCGGCGGCACCATGACGGGCGACACCGGCCTGCCATCAATTTTCAGGTTAATGGTGGTGAGGTAATACGGCGTTGGGTTGGTCAGCGTGACCTTGCCCGCGCGGTAGGCGCCGGCAAGGTTTTTCCATGCCTCTCCTGCGCCTTCCCGAAGCGACTCAGGGCGATAAAAGACCTTGATGCGGTTGGCAGAGGCGAATTGCAGCGAATTGCCGGAACCGTTTTTAACCTGCTGTGGGATAGCTTTGACCGTCATCCAGTACAGCGTTTCGCGATCGGCTGGCAGTGCGTTGCCGCTGAACATGATTTTCACCGCGCTTTCGCTGGCGGGCTTCATGACGTACAACGGCGGCGTGATGACGAAGTCGTTGGTACGGCTCCCTTTCTCGTCTTCCATCCATGACTGGATCAGGAACGTGGCATCAGGGTGGGTATTTCTTACCTGCATCATCGTCTGCGTCGTCGCGCCTGCGTAGACCAGCCGCGTTGCACCCAACCCCACGCCGCCTGCATACACGGCGGATGAACATAACGTGCCAGCCAGACAAATCCATGTGTTTACGCGCATTGTGCGTCTCCTGAAAGCTGAGTCAGACCCGGCCAGCAGACCGGGCCTGAAGATTACGAATAGGTCACGGTGTAGGTTGCGACCGCGCTGGCATCACCCGCCGTGGCGTTGCCCAGTGGGGAGTAATATTTCGCGCTGAAGTTCAGGGTGTTCGCCCCCGCACGCAGGGGGATCGCTGCTGCCGGCTCACCCAGCCTGACGACGTTGCCCTGTTCATCATAAAGACGGATAGCGACATGCTGCGCCGAGCCCGCGCCGCCGTTTACTCCCGCGGCCAGGCTATTCACATCGGTACTGTCCGGCGTACCGGTGAAGGTGATAGCCACGGTCGTTGCGGCAATGGGGTTATCTTCCGTGGACGCGGAGGTATCGGCGATTTCGCAATCCTCCAGCGTGATGGAGAAGGCTTTTGCGGTACTGGCTTCACTGCCTGCGGCAGCCAGCGTGGCGGTACGCACTTCACCCATGTCGACGTCGATATTCGCGCTACCGGCGCTGATGGCACAGGCGGAGGTCACCACTTTACCGCTAAAGTTAACCGTGCCGCCGCTGGTGGTGGCGGCCAGTGCTGAGCCCGCTGGCAGCAGGGCGGCAATGCTTAATGCCAGCAGAGATTGGCAAGTAAGGCGTGCTTTCATTTCATGGTTCCTTGGTTTTTTTATTACGAGATTTGCTCTGAAAGCGGCAGGTCTAACTGGTTAAAAAGACCAGCAAATCTGTCTTATTCCTGAGCCCGAGTTTTCTTATCGCTGAGCTTTTTAAAGCGCTCACGCGGCGATAAGAAAGTTTCTCCAGTTCTGCGATGTAACGTATATCCAGTCCGTTCCTGAGTTCCTTTAATACCCTCCTTTCTCCAGGCGTCAGCGATAACGCCGCTGGCTGCTTTTGGGGCCGATAATGGCTATCGACCATTTTTGCTAGCTTTATCCGCCACTGATAAACCGTGTTCTGTAGCGAGATATAGGCATCAATATCTTCCCTGGCCCATAACAGGGAATGGGCAGAGGTTGAGTACAGGCAGATAATCACCTCTGGATGCGTGGCTTTGATTTTTTTTAAATATTTCAGTGAGCCATACCCTGTATGGTATTTCTCTGCGCCGGATATAAATAAGATATCGATACGAATCGACGACAGCGCCTTATCCAGTTCCTGATAACCTCCTTCTATGATAATGATGTGAAGGTCGTCGCGGATGCTGCGTAATAACGTTTTAATGCCGTTTCTTGCATAATGATCGCCGCCCATCAATGCAACAGTAATATGCTGTGTTATTTGGTTATTGTTCGTCATGTTATTCCTCGATTTATAATAGTAATCAGGCGAATTATTTATAAGGGTATCGCCAGTATTCTCGAAGCAATGACGTATTGCATAGTGTAGGCCTACTATACGTCGGCCAATAAAGAGGTAATCTGAATTAATCTAAAATTGTATTAATTACTGAGATCGAGACCGGTTACGACGCTTCCCTCTGATTGGTCTTATTCCGCTTCGCTTTCTGTAAATTATGATAGCCGCTATTTTTAATGAAAATTTAGCTTTGATAAATGTTTTGTAAGGAGTTTGTCGTCTGGTGTCAGTGCGGGTGTGAAGTTGCTGACGGGGAATAACAATTTACGAATGTTATCATCGATAAAAACTGATAGAGAGGTGGGTGAAAAGCATACAAAAACCATGTAACTTATTGATATTTGTCAGGTTGAGAAAACTTAAGGCTTAAGAGTACTGAATATTTCAGACACGCATGTCCGTGGCGTACAATGTTTTTTTATGTAGATATTTGTCAATGTCAAGAGGCGAGGAGTGCGCCAAAAGGAGAGGCTCTGATAAAAGAGATGCTGTCGATAGTCAGATACTTCTGTGGAGCGGAAATTAACTTCACAAAACATCATAATGAGGATGATCGCGGATGAATCGGCTCTGCAAGCCGCATTCTACAAGGCTTTAGTTCTTATGCAGGTTCAGTGAAGCTTAAGGGATGAAATATAAATTAAGATTTTTCGCCAATGGCGAAGATATACAGCATGCCGTTAATCAGTCACATTAATCCCGACGCGAATGTCATCACATACATGCGGTGACTCAGGTTCAACATCTGTTAACCGGAGAATTCATACTGCCCCTATGCATAAGCATTACATTATAAATGATATCGTCGAATTTCATCCTGCGGCCAGCACGTTACGTGATATCAACAATCCTGACCGTGTGGTTGTGTTAAATTCGCCAGCAGGCCGATGCCTGTTGTTATTAATCGACAGAGCGGGGTCGATTGTCACTCAGCAAGAGTTCCTTGATATTGTCTGGCAAAGCCGCGGCATGCTTGTCTCCTCCAATACCTATTACCAGAACATCTCCATTCTGCGCAAAGGGCTCAAAAAGATTGGTTTTGAAACTGACCCTATCGTTACCATTCCCCGTATTGGGCTGACGCTGGCAAGCGACACGCAAATAACCGTCAGAGAGTCTTCGCCTGTCGCGCCTCAACCCGCAGAGGGACAATGTGTGGAGGCGCCAGCGATCGAGGAGGTATCAACATCTTCCGCGCCAGCAACGCCCGTTGCCAGGAAGCCCACACGCTGGCTGGCTGTCGTCATGGGGCTATTGGTCATCCTGGCCGGGGCAGGCGTGACGGGATATATGAACGCCAGGGAAAACCGTTTTGTTGAGGATTACCGTTTTGCGGCATCCGTCGGGGCCTGTCGCGTTTATCTTGCGAACGACATTCAGACTCACGCTGAACGCGCTTCCGCGCTGACCTATGTAGAACAATTCAAGGCTGAATGCGCGCAATATCCCTGGGTTTACATCAGCTGGTACGCCCTGCTTCCTCGTGCGTCGGTTATTCGCTGCGACCGGCCAATGAAAGAACCGAACCGCTGTATATCTGATTATTTCCTGAAGGATAGCTAGCATGACTCGTTTTCGGCAGATGCTGTATGTCATCGTGACGGGCCTCGTCACGGCAGGCGTGCTGACGGGCTATTACCTGTGGCACCGATCTTACGTTCAGCCTTTTTCATGCCAGGCTAATCTGGTACAGCACCATCCGGATGAGACGCTGACGGTCTGGCTGAATTACACCTTCGACGGGAAATTCGGCACCCTGAGCATGAATGGCCGGGCAAAGAGCGATCCGGGTAAAACCATCGACAGGAAAATTTCCTTTCGGGTGGAGAGAAAAGATCGCCTCTATTTGCTGACGTCAGAAAAAAATATGACGTTCCCGGACGATAATGTCGAAGACAGCTGGCTGGAAAAATATGAACCGCAATTTTTTGTCTATCCGGGCAAGAGTATTTATATGCGTATCAATGAACAACATAATGGTAACTATATCTTTACGTTAGGAACATTGCCGACATATGTGTGTCGTGGTTCAAAAAAAGAATGATGTAAACGAGAAAAATATTATATTTTCCTCCCGTCTCATTTATGCTTGATTTAAAATATCAGGATTATCTTAGAAATATAAAGTGCGACAGATCATGTTGCGATAATGTAATTAATTTTAAATTTGGCAAGTAAATGAAAAGTGTATTTGACTCCTCCGATGGGGGGAAATCAGTACCGGAAAAGTGTCTGCATATTGGGTTGATATTATGGCCCCGTTATTCACTCCTGGCCGTCTCCGGGTTGCTGGAGGCGCTGCGTTATGCAGCGAAAGCTCAGGATAAATTAGCATTTAAAATCAGCCTGATAAGTGAATTCCCTGATATCCCGATTATCAGCAATGCGGGGATTATCATGAGGCCGGATTCTCCCCATGGGCCGCCGGACAGTTTTAACTACCTTGCTGTTATCGGCGGTGAATTGCAGTATCTGGACTTAGGGTATCAGGGGGATAAAGCGTATCTGGCACATGCCCACCATGCCGGGGTTCCGCTCATTGGCATTGGCACCGGCAGTTTTGTCCTCGCACAGGAAGGATTGCTGAATGAACGACGAGCGTCCATCCATCCTTTCCACCTTGATGCATTTCGGCAGGCTTTCCCGCTGGTTTATGCTGAGCAAGGGTATGATTTCATCGACGATGGTGATGTGCTGACCTGCCCGGGCGGTATTTCCACCCTGACGCTGGCAACTGAGCTTATCCGCGCCCATGCCGGGGATGATATCGCCAGCACCACCTGTCAGCGTTTGTCGCTCGTTCCGCATGAAATTGCCACCCCGCGTCCGGCTAATTTTGCGCTTATCCCTGACTCGCGGTTGCGCCGCGCCGTCATGCTGATTGAACAGTTCCTGACCCGGCCGCTCACTACCGCCGGGCTTGCGCGAGAAGTGGCATTGAGTGAACGCCAGCTCAACCGTCTGTTCCACGCAGAATTCGGCAAAACGGCCCGCGAATTTATCCGCAGCGCCAGACTGCGCTATGCTTGCTGGCTGCTGAAGAACTCGCAGCAAAGCGTGACGGATATTGCGCAGCGGATGGGATTCAGCGACTGCGCGCACTTTATTCGTCATTTTCAGACGGAGTATGGTTGTACGCCTGGGGTATGGCGCACGTCGCAGAATTAATTTTCTGAGGTGGATGTAAAATGCGGCTTATATAGTTGCGCCATCAACTACAGATACAATCGCGCTAGAGATGAAACGCAACCTGCTTGCCAGTGGGTAGTTCCACGTTAATGCTAAGTTTTCCGCCCATCGCTTCGATGTAACGCTTAAGCGTAGCAATCTTCAGATCGTTTCCACGCTGCTCCAGCTGTGTTACCGCAGGTTGACTTACGCCCATAAGATCGGCGACATGTTTTTGCGAAAGCTGGAGCTCTTCACGCAGAAGTTGCAGACCGGTTTCGAGGAACATTTCCTCTGCCATCTCCTGAATGCGCTGTTGGCTTTCCGGTGAGCGTGACGCAATCACTTCATTTAAGGTTTTCACTTGGCTGCCTCCAGGCTTGTCAGATGAAGGGTGAATTCGGCATCTGCAATGCGAATCAGTTTTTCATAAAAGGTTTTGTCATTACGCTTATCCCCCGCGCAAAGCACAATGGCCTGACGTACAGGATCAAACGCGAAGAACGCACGAACCGGGCGACCCGCATATTGAATACGTAACTCTTTCATATTCTTATACTGTGAGCCCTTAACGGTATCCGCATAGGGACGAGGAAGACGCGGTCCATAATTCTGTAGATTTAACAGGTCTGCCAGTACCTTTTCCTGCAACCCATCTTCCTTTTCAAGCAACCATTGCTCGAATACCTTACTAAACAGTACCGTCTACATGCTTTCGTCCATGATAAGCTGTAGCTTATAAAAAGAATATAAGCTGTAGTTGATAAATGCAATGGCTGTCAGTGGCAGCCAGGGCGTGAGTGGCAGGAGTATGACAAAGAAGAGATATCAAACGGATGGTGCAAGTGAGAAACTGCGAGGCGCTTTCCAGCGTTTCTTCGAAATGATCATATAGGGCGGATGATCCGACTGGAAGATTCTTCAGGCACTTGTTATCCATAACAAAGCCATTTACCAGTTATTCCTGGAGCGCCTGATCTGCCCTAACCGAAAGCGAGGAAGCCGGGAAGGCAATAGTGAAATGTGTTGCGATTGTCCTTCTTGCTGAACTTGTAAGTAAGACTTACAAGTTGCTTTTTGTTCAAGCTCACCTTCTTCGTAAATAGCTTTAATATGCTGAGTAATAGCTTGAGGAGTGACCTGGTAAAGAGACGCAATGGCTGCTTGCGACAGCCAGAGTGTTTCATGTTCAAAGCGACATGTGATGCGAACCGTTCCATCATCACTGGCAAACATAACAAATTCGCCTGCCGGGGATTGGATTACGTCTTTATCTGCCATGTCGCCTCCACATCTAATGCACCAGGCAGGTAGTATGCCAGAAACAGCCGCTAAGCCAGGTGGTTTGTATTTGATTTTGCGAGGCGCTTTCCAGCATGTGGAATTTGGATCGCTGCAAGCGCGTCCTCTATCTCAATAAGCTTTGCTTTCGTCCGTTTATAATCGTCCTGCAAACGCTGCTCCTGCTCGTTATACGCCACCAGAACGATGCATCCTTTCATGACCTTTACTGTGACCTGCTGTCCGGTATCAAAACCTGCGGCGCGTAGCCACTTGCCGGAAAGAATGATTCTCGGCGTAGATTTGTCGTAAACATTCGGGCGGTATCCCACAATTAACGAATGCTCGGTTCCGGATTGGTCGGTGTCTGGGGTAGAATGCGAATCAGCCATAATCAACTCCTTGATAGTTGGTGAGGTTAGACGCCCTTTAGTGCTCCAACACTGCTGGGCGTTGCAGAATTCCGAATCCATGTGGTAGGTACCACATGCAGATAAATTAACCGAAGTGGTACCTACCATGCAAGAGAAAAAGAAACCAAATTTTGACCGCACTAAGAGCACGATGAAGAATATTCGGTTCGAGGATGAGCTTTTGGAGCAGATTGAGAAGGCTGCGGGGAAAGGGAACTTTAGTAAGTGGGTCAAAGAGGCTTGTAGGCTTAGGCTTTTGAGTAAGTAGCAATCAAAACTTTTTTGATAGCGGTAAGGAATAATTAAATGATAAGTTTGAAATGCATAGTCCGAACTTATCATTTGTAAACATTATGAAATAAAACTTTATTAATTTATTTTTAACCGAATCTGCTTTTAAATTTTTGCGAACTAACTTTTCGTTGCATTTTACCATTGCAATTAGGACACAAATGTTGTTTCTCTCCATCTATTTTCCATGTGTAGTATTTTCTCTTGAAATAAGTATGGCAGATATCACATTGTCTTGGTTTTAATATGGCAACAAGTATTGCTATTAAAATTACAGCACCTACAATCCATTCCATAACAGCTTCCCTTGAATATTATTTCAAAATAAAGGAAAGGATAACACTCAATACTAAAATCAATAAGTGATCATGTTCACATAAGGGAACTGCAAGGTGGGACGATTTAATGTTGGACGTGTTTTTATTAAAAGAGTGGACATTTTTGGCGGAAGATCACAGGAGTCGAACCTGCCCGGGAACGCTGGCGCCCCCAACTGGATTTGAAGTCCAGCCACCTCACCGGAGATGACGATCTTCCGCGCCTGCATTGCTACATGGAGGCGGGGCGCATTATAGCTACTTTCAGGCATTTACCACATACCCCACACCACTTTTTTCACCTCTCTTTTGACCTGAATCCCCCTGTTTCAGCTAATTCTTAAGAAAATCCTCAGGTTAGCATTTCGTGCTCATCAACTTTTATCCCGATCACAAAAAACAAGAAACGTAATCTCTTAACCAGAAAACGCAATACCCGCTCCTGAAACAATGGTTTAAAACCAATGCAACCGGTCTCAGCGCCCCCTACAGCGTGAAGGATAAAAATATGAGCGAAGTACTGTCAGTAAAAGAGAAGATTGGCTACGGCATGGGAGACGCCGCCAGCCATATCATTTTTGATAACGTCATGCTTTACATGATGTTTTTCTACACCGATATTTTTGGTATTCCCGCCGGGTTTGTCGGCACTATGTTCCTGCTGGCGCGCGCGCTGGATGCGATCTCCGACCCGTGCATGGGGCTGATTGCCGACCGCACCCGCAGCCGCTGGGGCAAGTTCCGTCCGTGGATTTTGTTCGGCGCCATTCCGTTCGGCATCGTCTGCGTGCTGGCCTACACCACGCCGGACCTCAGCCTCAACGGCAAAATGGTTTACGCCGCTATCACCTACACGCTGCTGACCCTGCTTTATACCGTGGTCAACATCCCGTACTGCGCGCTGGGCGGGGTGATCACCAACGACCCGACACAGCGTATCTCCCTTCAGTCCTGGCGCTTTGTGCTGGCGACGGCGGGCGGCATGCTCTCCACGGTGCTGATGATGCCGCTGGTGAACCTGATCGGCGGCGACGATAAGGCGTTCGGCTTCCAGGGCGGGATCGCCGTGCTGTCGGTGGTCGCGTTCCTGATGCTGGCGTTCTGCTTCTTCACCACCAAAGAGCGCATCCAGGTGCCGCCGAGTACTACCTCCATGCGTGAAGATCTGCGTGATATCTGGCAAAACGACCAGTGGCGCATCGTCGGCGTGCTGACCATCCTCAACATTCTCGCCGTTTGCGTGCGCGGCGGCGCGATGATGTACTACTGCACCTGGATCATGGGCTCGCCGGAGGTGTTCGTCGCGTTCCTGACCACCTACTGCGTCGGCAACCTGATTGGCTCGGCGCTGGCGAAACCGCTCACCGACTGGAAGTGCAAGGTCAGCATCTTCTGGTGGACCAACGCCGCGCTGGCGGTGGTCAGCGTGGCGATGTTCTTCGTGCCGATGCATGCCACCGTGCTGATGTTCGGCTTCATCTTCGTTATCGGCGTGCTGCACCAACTGGTGACGCCGATTCAGTGGGTAATGATGTCCGATACCGTCGACTACGGCGAATGGACCAACGGCAAACGTCTGACCGGCATCAGCTTTGCGGGCACGCTGTTCGTGCTGAAGCTCGGCCTGGCGCTGGGCGGGGCGATGATCGGCTGGATGCTGGCAGGCGGCGGCTACGACGCGGCAGCCAAAACCCAGAACAGCGCGACCATCAGCATCATTATCGGTCTGTTTACGCTGGCTCCGGCGATCTGCTACGTGCTGAGCGCCATTATCGCCAAACGCTACTACACGCTGAAAACCCCCTTCCTGACCAAAATCCTGCGCGAGCTGGCGCAGGGCGCGCGCCGCAATCAGCAGGAGTTTGAAAACCTGCCGGTCAGCAAAGAATTGCAGAACTAAGAGGACGTAAGCATGAAAATCAGTGATGGAAACTGGCTTATCCAACCGGGCCTTAACGTGACGTATCCGGTACAGGTGTTCGACGTGGAGCAGCAGGGCAATGACCTGGTGGTGTATGTGGCGCCGCGTGACGTGCGCGAACGCACCTGGCAGCTCGACACGTTGATGTTCACGGTGCGCCTGTTTGCTCCGCAGGAAGGGATTGTCGGGGTGCGCATTGAGCACTTCCAGGGCGCGCTGAACAACGGCCCGCACTATCCGCTGAACGTTCTGAAGGATGTAAAAGTTGAGATTGAAAACAACGCCGAATTTGCCGAGCTGAAAAGCGGCAGCGCCAGCGTGCGCGTCACCAAAGGCGAGTTCTGGGCGCTGGATTTCCTGCGCAACGGCCAACGCATTACCGGCAGCCAGCTGAAAAACAACGGCTACGTGCAGGACAGCAACACCGACCGCAATTACGTGTTCGAGCGGCTGGATCTCGGCGTGGGGGAAACTGTGTATGGCCTGGGCGAGCGCTTTACCGCCCTGGTGCGCAACGGCCAGACGGTCGAAACCTGGAACCGCGACGGGGGCACCAGCACCGAGCAGTCCTACAAAAATATCCCGTTCTACCTGACCAACCGCGGCTACGGCGTGCTGGTGAATCATCCGGAAAACGTCTCGTTTGAAGTCGGCTCTGAAAAAGTCTCCAAAGTGCAGTTCAGCGTGGAAGGGGAGTATCTGGAGTACTTCGTGATCGACGGCCCGACGCCGAAAGAAGTGCTGAACCGCTATACCCGCTTCACCGGCCGTCCGGCGCTGCCGCCTGCGTGGTCGTTCGGCCTGTGGCTGACCACCTCCTTCACCACTAACTACGACGAAGCGACGGTGAACAGCTTTATCGACGGCATGGCCGAGCGCGATCTGCCGCTGCACGTGTTCCACTTCGACTGCTTCTGGATGAAAGCCTTCCAGTGGTGCGACTTCGAGTGGGACCCGGTTACCTTCCCCGATCCGGAAGGGATGATCCGCCGCCTGAAAGAGAAAGGGCTGAAGGTCTGCGTGTGGATCAACCCGTACATCGGCCAGAAATCGCCGATCTTCCGTGAGCTGAAAGAGAAGGGCTACCTGCTCAAGCGCCCGGACGGCTCCCTGTGGCAGTGGGACAAATGGCAGCCGGGGCTGGCGATCTACGACTTCACCAACCCGGACGCGTGCCGGTGGTACGCCGACAAGCTGAAAGGCCTGGTGGAGATCGGCGTCGACTGCTTCAAGACCGACTTCGGCGAGCGTATCCCGACGGACGTCCAGTGGTTTGACGGTTCCGATCCGCAGAAGATGCACAACCATTACGCCTACATCTACAACGAACTGGTGTGGAACGTGCTGAAAGAGACGGTGGGAGAAGAAGAGGCGGTGCTGTTTGCCCGCTCCGCGTCCGTGGGGGCGCAACAGTTCCCGGTACACTGGGGCGGCGACTGCTACGCCAACTATGAATCGATGGCCGAAAGCCTGCGAGGCGGGCTGTCGATTGGCCTGTCCGGCTTCGGGTTCTGGAGCCACGATATCGGCGGGTTCGAAAACACCGCTCCGGCGCACGTCTACAAACGCTGGTGCGCGTTCGGGCTGTTCTCCAGCCACAGCCGCCTGCACGGCAGCAAATCCTACCGCGTGCCGTGGGCGTACGATGATGAGTCCTGCGACGTGGTGCGCCACTTCACCCAGCTGAAATGCCAGCTGATGCCGTACCTGTATCGTCAGGCTGCGCTGGCCCGCGAGTTCGGCACGCCGATGCTGCGGGCGATGATGCTGGAGTTCCCGGACGACCCGGCGTGCGATTACCTTGACCGCCAGTACATGCTGGGGGATTCAATGATGGTGGCGCCGGTGTTCTCCGAGGCGGGCGATGTGCAGTTTTACCTGCCGGAAGGGCGCTGGACGCACCTGTGGCACAACGACGAAATCGAGGGTAGCCGCTGGCATAAGCAGCAGCACGATTTCCAGAGCCTGCCGGTCTATGTGCGCGACAACACGCTGCTGGCGCTCGGCAATAATAACCAGAAGCCGGACTATGCGTGGCATGAGGGGACAGCCTTCCAGCTCTTCAACCTGAGCGATGGCGCAACGGCGGTGAGTGAAGTGCCTGCGGCGGACGGTTCCGTGTTGTTTACGCTGAAGGCGTCACGTCAGGGCGACGTCGTGACCTTTACCGGCACGGGAGATGCGCAAAACTGGTCGGTGTGCTTGCGCAACGTGCAAAAGGTTGGCGGCGTGAAAGGCGGTTCACATGCGGGCAGCGAGTGGGGTGTGGTGGTGAAAGCCGAGGGGGATGAGGTGGTGATCCACCTCTGAGCTGGAAAAATGCCCGGTGGCGCTTTGCTTACCGGGCCTACGGTAATTATGCGGTCTGATGCCCTCACCCACGGGGAGAGGGAACCAAAACCTCGTAGGCCGGGTAAGGCGAAGCCGCCACCCGGCTTTTTACTGTGCCGGAGCCACCGCCGACACCATCCCGCCGGTCATCGTCTGTTGCACCTGCTGTTTATCCATATTCACCGCGCTCAGCTTCCCGTTCACCGTCGGCTTCAGCGGCGCATTCGCCTGCACGCTGCCGCTGGCGGTGAGCTGAATATTGCCGTCGCCCGCAATCGGCAGCGCTGGCCAGCCCCACTGCTGCAAGACGTTGAGTGGTACGCCGCGCCCGTTCAGGCTCACGGTGGTTTGTCGCTGTGGCAGCTGTGACACGGTGGCGGTCGCCTCCAGGATCCCTTTCTCGGTAAAGGCGCTCAGGTCGGTAATGTTTACCGTCGCGGCGTTGGCATTCAGCGCCAGCGACGGGCGTCGCACGTCGACGCGGTTAAAGGTTGCTGCCGCCCCGTTCAGGGTTGCGTTACCGCCCCACACGCCCCACTTGTGGTCTTGCGCCAGACGCAGATTAGCGCCATAACCGTCGAGGGAGGTGATCTGCCATGGGAACGCCGGATCGATGTCGATCACCAGGTTGCGGCTCAGGCCGAATTTTTTCAGCGTCACGCTGTTCAGCCATGCCGGGAGCGGATCCATCCACAGCGTTTTCCAGTTTTCCGGAAGCGTATATTCCAGCCCGGCAATGGCAACGTCGTCCAGCGCTAGCGCGTTCCCGTCGCGCAGCCAGTTGCCGGAGGTGCGCACCATGCCCCCTTCCCAGCGGGAAGTGAACTGACGCAGCGCAATGCCCTGCGGGGAGAATTCCGCATTCAGGATAGGGTCAAAAAGATGCAGCGAGCCGTAGATAAATTCGCTGGCGTTCATGGATAACCGTCCCTCCTGGCTTTGCCAGTCCCCTTTACTCAGGGTGAGGTTACGCAGGCTAAGATCAAGGTCGGTTACCGCCCAGTCTGGCCCCTGTAGACGGGCATCGGTCACTTCCAGCCGCCCAATCTGTAACGAAGGCAGGGTGGAGAGAGGGGCGAAGAAATCCAGCAGCGATTTGTCGCTTTGCAGGCGTATCTCATTCAGACGCAGGATGTCGATAACCCAGCCACCGTCGGCATTACGCAGAGCCGACCCCGTAAGCGAGCCGCGCGCCATATCGGCACCGATGGTATTCAGCACCACCTCTTTGCCGTTGAGTTGTCCCTGAATCAGCACGTTGTTGGCCGGTATGCCGTTGAGCGTGAGCGACCCGGCGCTCATCTGGATTTGCGCATTTTTCCCCAGTACGTTCCCCGCCTCGGGCAGCCACGGGCTGACGCCGCCGGTCACCTTTTGCGCACTGAGATCCCACTCCGTATTCGGGCTGTTAAAGGCCATGTTATTTAGTTGCAGACGGTCGGCCTGGAACGGCAGCGGCGCCGTCTGTGGAGATAAATTCAGCGTGCCATCGAACAGGGTGATGGCGTCCATATGCAGCGGGTCGGTGATCTGGCGGCTGCTTAAGCCAATATCCACTTTTTTAGCGACCAGCGTGGCCGGTTTGCCATCTCGTCCGAAGGTAACGTTTTCCAGAAGGATGTGAGAAGGGGATGAAAAGCGGTGATCCATCAGGTCAAAGTTGAGCTCGTAATCGGTATTCACCGTGATCCAGCTGCTGACCTGCGATGCGCCCCAGCGGGTCTGGAGCAGAAAATAAAAGGCGAGCACTACAATGAGCAGGGCTACCAGAAGATAGATAAGCAGCTTTCCAATAAATTTCATGGTCTTCCTTCCCGCGAAACGCACATAAGGGTGTTATGCACGAATTATGCGCAATGCTCAAGGCGGGAATGGTGTAAAGAGATGTCACGGCAGGCATTGACAGCCTGCCGTGTGGGGATCAGTTCTTTTCAGGCGGGAAAATGAGATTCAGCACGATAGCGGTAATACCGCCCGCGGCGATGCCGGAAGAGAGCAGGTTTTTCACCCAGTCCGGGGCAAACTGCAAAATCATCGGCTGCTGGGAGACGCCAAGTCCTACGGCGAGAGACAGCGCAATAATCATGATTGCGCGGCGGTTCAGCGGCTCGCGGGAGACGATACGCACGCCGGAGGCCGCGATGGTACCGAACATGACCAGCGTCGCGCCGCCCAGGACCGGCTCGGGAATGTGCTGTACAAACCCGCTCACCGCCGGGAACAGGCCGAGGACCACCAGCATCAGCGCCACCACGAAGCCCACGTAGCGGCTGGCCACGCCGGTCAACTGGATCACGCCATTGTTCTGGCCGAAGCAGGAGTTCGGGAATGTGTTGAACACCGCCGAGACAAACGAGTTCAGTCCGTTCGCCAGCACGCCGCCTTTCAGACGTTTCATGTACAGCGGGCCGGAGACCGGCTGCTCGGACACGTCGGAGGTGGCAGTGATATCGCCAATGGTTTCCAGCGAGGTGATCATAAAGACCAGCATCAGCGGCAGGAGCAGACTCCAGTCAATGCCCAGGCCGTAGTAGAGCGGCGTTGGCACGGTAATCAACGCGCTGTTGGTTGAGGTGGTGTTTTCCGGCAGCATGCCCAGCGCCCACGCCAGCAGGTAACCGGCCGCCATGGCGATCACCAGCGAAGCCACGCGCAGGTACGGGTTACGCTGGCGGTTAAGCAGAATAATGATCGCCAGCACCACGCCTGCCAGCAGCAGGTTTTTCGGCGCGCCGAAGGTATGGTCGCTCATTGCCGCGTAGCCGCCCCCGATGGAGGTCAGACCCACCTGAATCAGCGACAGGCCGATAATCATCACCACCACGCCGGAGACCAGCGGGGTGATCACCCGGCGCGCAAGGTGCAGAACGCGGGAGATGATCATCTCTGTGCAGCTTGCCAGCATCAGGGTGCCGAAAAGCGCCGCCATCATCGTCGGGACATCTGCGCCGCCGGTTTTCAGTGCCGTACCGCCCATGATCAGCGGCGCCACAAAGTTAAAGCTGGTGCCCTGAATCGACAGCAACCCCGAACCCACCGGACCCCAGGCTTTAATTTGAATGATGGAGGCTACACCGGAAGCGAACAGAGACATACTGATGATGTGTTGCGTATCCTGCGCCGGTAACCCCAGCGCCTGACAAATCAGCAGAGCCGGCGTGATGACCGCAACGAACATCGCCAGCAGATGCTGGCAGGCGGCAAACAGGGTGTGAGGTAGCGGGGGACGATCTTCAAGGCGGTAAATCAGTTCACTGTTTTGCTTCTGCGCAATCGGTTGCGCATCAGCAGACTCCAGAGTGTTAACAGACATCGGCGGCAATCCCACGGTGGAAAAGCGGGCATTTTAGCTGACCACCTGGTAAAAGCAAACGATTGCCAGCAAAAAAAAGAGAGAAAATCTGCCGGTGTGAGCAGGTTTTCTACAACGAACAGGAAAAAAAAATTACACTTTTCGCGCCGGCGGCTCATGACGAGCAACACCCGGCCCAGGATAACGCCGCGTGTGTATGGAACACGCGCATAACAGGAGCCTTTTATGATTCATCTCGATACGTTGTCGACCCTTGTTGCCGCAACGCTGGTTCTTCTGCTTGGTCGCAAGCTGGTACACAGTGTTTCCTTTCTGAAAAAGTACACCATTCCTGAACCTGTAGCCGGTGGATTGCTGGTGGCGCTGGCCCTGCTGGTACTGAAAAAAAGCATGGGCTGGGAAATTGATTTTGATATGTCCCTGAAAGATCCGTTGATGCTGGCCTTCTTTGCCACTATCGGCCTGAACGCTAACCTCGCAAGCCTGCGTTCAGGCGGCAAGGTGCTGGGCGTGTTTCTGATTGTTGTGGTGGGCCTGCTGCTGATGCAAAACGCCATCGGCATCGGTATGGCGTCGCTGCTGGGGTTGGATCCGCTGATGGGTCTGCTGGCGGGGTCGATTACCCTGTCAGGTGGCCACGGAACGGGCGCGGCGTGGAGCAAGCTGTTCATCGAACGCTATGGCTTTGAAAACGCAACGGAAGTGGCTATGGCCTGCGCGACCTTTGGCCTGGTGCTTGGCGGGCTGATTGGCGGCCCGGTGGCGCGCTATCTGGTGAAACATTCCACTACGCCGGAAGGCAGACCAGACGATGAAATGGTGCCGACCGCGTTCGAAAAACCGGACGTTGGTCGCAGCATCACCTCGTTGGTGATGATTGAAACCATCGCCATGATTGCCATCTGCCTCACCGTGGGCAAAATCGTTGCGCAATGGCTGGTGGGAACGGCTTTCGAACTGCCAACCTTTGTCTGCGTGCTGTTTATCGGGGTGATCCTGAGCAACGGTCTGGCGCAGATGGGCTTCTACCGCGTCTTCGAACGCGCGGTGTCCGTGCTGGGGAACGTCAGCCTGTCGCTGTTCCTGGCGATGGCGCTGATGAGCCTCAAGCTGTGGGAGCTGGCCTCGCTGGCGCTGCCGATGGTGGCGATCCTGGCGGTACAGGCCGTGTTTATGGCGCTGTATGCCATCTTTGTTACCTGGCGCATGATGGGCAAAAACTATGATGCGGCGGTACTGGCTGCGGGTCACTGTGGATTTGGTCTGGGAGCGACACCAACGGCCATCGCGAATATGCAGGCGATCACCGAACGGTTCGGCCCGTCGCACATGGCGTTTCTGGTGGTGCCGATGGTGGGCGCATTCTTCATTGATATCGTCAACGCGCTGGTCATTAAGCTCTACCTGATGCTGCCAATGTTTGGCTGATCGTCAGGCGTTGGAATACCGCTCGGTTTCCGGCATCCAGCGTTCAATTAACGCTGCCGCCTGTTCGGGGTAGCGTTCATGAATATGACGCGCTAGGCGTTGTACTTCGGGGATCATGGCCTGATCGCGCAGCAAATCCGCCACTTTAAATTCGGCGTTACCCGTCTGACGCGTGCCCAGCAGTTCGCCCGGGCCGCGGATCTCCAGATCTTTTTGCGCAATGACGAAGCCGTCATTGCTGTCGCGTAATACCTGCAAACGCATCTGCGCGGTTTTCGACAGCGGGGCTTTGTAGAGCAGCACGCAGTGAGAGGCGATCGCGCCACGGCCCACGCGGCCTCGTAGCTGGTGGAGCTGCGCCAGGCCCAGACGCTCCGGGTTCTCAATAATCATCAGGCTGGAGTTCGGCACATCCACGCCCACTTCGATAACCGTGGTCGCAACGAGTAAGTGCAGCTCGCCCTGTTTGAACGACTGCATCACCGCCTGCTTCTCGGCAGGCTTCATGCGCCCGTGAACCAGACCGACGTTCAACTCTGGCAGGGCGAGCTTTAACTCTTCCCATGTGGCTTCGGCAGCCTGCGCTTCCAGCAGCTCAGACTCTTCAATCAGGGTGCAGACCCAGTACGCCTGACGCCCTTCCTGCGTACAGGCGTTGCGCACGCGGTCAATGATGTCGCTGCGCCGCGTGTCCGGTATGGCAACCGTGGTCACAGGCGTTCGGCCCGGCGGCAACTCGTCGATGGTGGAGGTATCCAGATCGGCATAGGCCGTCATCGCCAGGGTGCGCGGAATCGGCGTGGCGGTCATGATCAGCTGATGCGGGTGGAAGCCCTGTTGCAGACCTTTCTCCCACAGCGCCAGACGCTGATGAACACCAAAGCGGTGCTGTTCGTCGATAATGACCAGCGCCAGGCCGTTAAACTGCACCTGTTCCTGGAAAATGGCGTGCGTGCCGACAATCATCTGCACCTGCCCGCTGGCAATGGCTTCCTGCTGTGCAAGACGTGCTTTGCCCTTCTGCTTCCCGGCCAGCCAGCCCACTTCGATCCCCAGTGGGGCGAACCAGTTACGGAAATTGTTGGCGTGCTGCTCGGCCAGCAGTTCTGTCGGTGCCATCAGCGCCACCTGCTTGCCGTGGGCGATAGCGCGTAAAGCGGCCAATGCGGCAACCAGCGTTTTCCCGGAACCCACGTCGCCCTGCACCAGGCGCATCATCGGCACATTCAGCGCCATATCGCGTTCGATCTCGGCGGTGACCCGCGCCTGGGCGCCAGTGGGTTTAAACGGCAGTGTGGCCAGCAGCTTATCTTTGAGCTGATCATGCGGGCTTAATGGCTGCGCGTGGAAACGCTGCGCACCTGCGCGCAGGGCCAGCATGCTCAGGTTGTGAGCCAGTAATTCCTCAAGGATAAGACGCCGTTGGGCGGGATGTTTACCGCTTTCTAAATCAACGAGCTGAAGCGTTGGCGGTGGACGGTGCAGGGTGCGCAACGCCTCCGGCAGGCTCATCATGCCCTGCGCAAGCTCCGGCGGCAGCAGCTCGTTAATGGCGCAGGTATCGAGCAGCTCCAGCGCCTGGTCGGTGAGCTTGCGCAGCGTGGCCTGCTTAATGCCTTCGGTGGTTGGATAGACCGGCGTGAGCGTCTCCTGTAGCTCAGGTGAGCTGAGATCGCCCTGCACGCGGTATTCCGGGTGGATCATCTCCGCGCCGTATTTGCCCCGTTTGGCTTCACCGTACGCAAGTACGCGTCGTCCGGTGGCAAGGCTGTTTTTCATCGCCGCATTGAAGTTGAAAAAGCGCATGGTGAGAATGCCGGTGCCGTCGCTGATCTGGCAGGTCATCATCCTGCGTCCGCCAAAGGTGATGTTGCAGTTCAGCACTTCCCCTTCAACGGTGGCGTAAATAGCGGGCAGCAGATCGCCAATTTTATAAAGCTGAGTACGGTCTTCGTAACGCAGGGGGAGGTGGAGCAGGAGATCCTGCACGGTGTGCAGGCCAATCTTCGCCAGTTTACTGCTTTGTGCCGCGCCCACGCCCGTCAGGCTGTTGAGCGGTATGGCGTCCAGCAGGCGGCCTTTCATGATTTACCCTGCGTACTGCATGGTGGACCACCACTCGGCATCGGCTTCAATTTCGCCCTGCGCGTTGACGTGGGGGTAAGGCAATTTCTTCTGCTTCGCAACGCGAGCCAGCACCGGATAGCCACCTTCAAACAGCAGGCGCTGCTGCTCCTCTTCCGGCAGCATGCTGTTGCTGCGCTCGTACATTCCGGCATTCTGACGCTGGCGCTGCGCTTCATACAGGATCAGCGCTGAGGCGACCGACACGTTGAGTGACTGGACCATGCCGATCATCGGAATGATGATGTCCCGGTCAGCCAAATCCAGTGCTTCCTGCGTGATCCCCGTTTTCTCCTGGCCCATTAAAATGCAGGTCGGACGGGTGTAATCGATCTCACGGAAATCCACGGCTTTAGCAGAGAGGTTGGTTGCCAGAACCTGCATGCCACGCCCTTTCAGGTGCGAGACCGCTTCACCAATAGTCTGGTGAGTTTTCACGGATACCCAGCTGTTGCTGCCTGCGGCGGTGGAGGCCATGGTACGCATACGTGCGCCTGGCCAGACGGCGTGGACTTCATGCACGCCGACGGCATCTGCGGTGCGGACGATAGCAGAGACGTTATGAGGTTTATGGACCTGCTCCATGCAGACCGTCAGATCAGGCTGACGCCTGGCGAGCATTTCGCAGATTCGCTCGTAACGTGTTGAATTCATAATGCTAGTTTCGGTTACGGGTGACTTTAATGACATCCGGCATCACGCGGATCTTGCGCATAATATTGGCCAGATGTACGCGGTCACGGGCGGTCAGGCGAATAAAGGCGCTGTAAACGCGGCCATCTTTTTCTTCAGTATTCAGGCTCTGAATGTTTGACGAGGCCGTGTTGATCGCTGCCGTCAGGTTCGCCAGTGCACCCTGGTGGTTAAACATATCCACCTTGATTTCAGTGATAAATTCCTGCGCTGTCTCTTTATCCCATTCGACCGCCATGAACTTCTCAGGCTCTTTCTGATAGCCACGGATGTTACGGCAGGATTCGTGGTGGATCACCAGCCCTTTACCCGGGCTGACGTGCGCAATAATCGGGTCGCCCGGGATAGGGCGGCAGCATTTGGCGAAGGTGATGAGCACCCCGTCAGCGCCTTTGATTGGCAGGTGACCATGATTTTGCGCGTTAGCAGGAACGGCTGTCGTTTCGCCCTGTTGCAGGTTCTTCGCCACGACCACGCTCATGGCGTTTCCGAGGCCAATCTCTGCCAGCAGGTCATCCAGCGAGGCGAGCTTCATACGCTCCAGCTCATGCTGAATGTTTTCTGGTGGGATCTCTGCCAGTTTGCGGCTGCCACCCAGCGCGTGATTGAGCAGACGACGCCCCAGGCTAACGGAGTCGTCGCGCTTGAGATTTTTCAGCAGCTGGCGGATTTTTGCGCGCGCTTTTGAGCTCACGACAAAGTTCAGCCAGGCGGCGTTAGGACGTGCGCCCGGCGCGGTAATAATTTCGACAGTCTGCCCGCTGAAGAGCGGCTGCGACAGCGGATAAGGCTGCCTGTCGACGCGGGCACCCACGCAGGCATGGCCGATATCGGTATGCACGGCGTAAGCGAAGTCGACCGGCGTCGCGCCCGCAGGCAGTTCGACAATGCGCCCTTCCGGCGTGAAAACGTAAATCTCATCCGGGAAGAGATCGGATTTAACGCTCTCGATAAATTCAAACGAGCTACCTGCACTCTGTTGCAGCTCCAGCAGGCTCTGCATCCAGCGCTGGGCGCGGATTTGCGCGGTGGTGCTGCTTTCGCCGCCGTGCTCTTTATAAGCCCAGTGCGCCGCGACACCCATTTCCGCCATCTGATCCATGTCTTCGGTACGAATTTGCACCTCAACCGGAACGCCGTGCGGGCCAATCATCGAGGTATGCAAAGACTGGTATCCGTTCGCTTTTGGAATGGCGATGTAATCTTTGACGCGCCCCGGACGTGGCTTGTACAGGCTATGCATCTGCCCCAGCACGCGGTAGCAGGTGTCCGAGTCGTGGACGATGACGCGGAACGCGTAGATATCCATGATCGAGTGAAAACGCTGCTCCTTGAGCACCATTTTGCAGTAAATAGAGTACAAATGCTTTTCGCGACCGCTGACGCGGCACGGAATACCGGCTTCCTGCAAGCGCCCTTCGATTTCAGAGAGGATCTTTTGAATCATCTCTTTACGGTTACCGCGAGCGGCTTTCACCACCTCTTTAATCACGCGATAGCGGTTCGGGTATAACGCTTCAAAACCCAGCTCTTCCAGCTCGGTTTTAATGTGATGAATACCTAAACGGTGCGCCAGCGGACTGTAGATTTCGAGGGTTTCACGGGCGATGCGGCGACGTTTATCCGGGCGAAGTGAGCCCAGCGTGCGCATATTGTGGGTGCGGTCAGCAAGTTTGATGAGAATGACGCGGATATCCTGCACCATCGCCATGATCATCTTGCGAAAGTTTTCGGCCTGCGCCTCTTTCTTATCGCGGAATTTCAGCTTATCAAGCTTAGAGACCCCTTCCACCAGCTCGGCAACGCTTTTGCCAAACAGCTGTTCCATGTCCTGGTAGGTGGCAGGGGTATCTTCAATCACGTCATGCAGCAGGGCGGCCATGAGCGTTTCGTAGTCGAGTTTCATCTCGGCCAGAATACAGGCCACCGCTACCGGGTGCGTGATATAGGGTTCACCGCTTGAACGTGTCTGGCCCTCGTGAGCGTCACGTGCAACGAGATACGCCTGCTGAAGACGCTTAATCTGGTCTTCAGGCAGGTAGGTTTGAATCAGTTGATTCAGGCTTTCAAACAGATACAAGGGCGACCCGCAGGTTTAATTAACGACGACCTTCAGCAATGGCGGTTACGGCCTGCAGTTCTGCGGCTTCCTGCTCTTGCTGCTCCTGGCGCTCACGCACGTCGAGGATCTGGTTGTTGATCAGACCTTCTTCGATTTCGCGAAGTGCAATAACGGTGGTTTTATCGTTTTCTTCCGGTACCAGCGGATCTTTACCGCCTACCTGCATCTGACGAGCGCGACGCGCGGCGACCAGTACCAGGTCAAAACGGTTACCAATTTTCTCTACAGCGTCCTGAACAGTTACGCGTGCCATACTTAAAATGCTCCACAGGTGAAGAAATGACTGGGCATGATACTGAAAGTGGGTTCAGTCTGCCAACAGTTTGGTGATTAATGCGTCATGTCGCTGCTTCTGGCGGCTCATACGCAGACGTTCTGCGCGAAGGATAGTTTTGAGATCGCTCAGCGCGGCATCAAAATCATCATTCACAATAAGGTAATCATATTCCGCGTAATGGCTCATTTCTGCAACAGCCTGTGCCATACGCTTCGCGATAACTTCTTCGCTATCCTGGCCGCGACCACGCAGGCGACGATCCAGTTCATCTTTCGATGGCGGTAGAATAAAAATACTGCGCGAATCAGGCATTTTCTTACGAATTTGCTGCGCGCCCTGCCAGTCGATATCCAGGAACACGTTCACGCCGGTCGCCAGAACCTGCTCAATGGTTTCACGCGAAGTACCGTAGTAGTTACCGAATACTTCTGCGTGTTCAAGAAACGCGTCTCTGCCAATCATCGCTCTGAATTCGTCGTGATTCACAAAGAAATAGTGTTCACCGTGCACCTCACCCGGACGCGGTGCTCGCGTGGTGTGAGAAACAGAAACCTGCGTATCGTACAACGGTTGGGTTTTTAACAGTGCCTGAATAAGGCTGGATTTACCCGCGCCACTAGGGGCAGAAACAATATAAAGCGTGCCTTGAGCCATGAGAGTCTTTTGTATGTGTTAACGAAGAAGTCCTACATACGGGCTTATTATACACGTCGCCGCTGTGTGACGTAGCCTTTGTCACACTTTTTCCCGTGGATGATTAAATTTTGCGTGCCGTTTTCAGGTTTTGTCTGCGGTTTGCAGCAACAAAAAGAAACGCTGGATAACGCCTCGTAAAGCGTAACGTTGCCATTCGCGTCGTTTTCAATACCGGGTTATACCTCCTCCAACGCAAAGGAGGGGTAATAATGTGGCGATGGATAAGCGGGTTTGCGCTGTTGTGGTGTAGCACCGGGTTAGCGGTATGCCCGGTATGGTCGCAGGCAAAAGCAGAAAAGGAAATTGTAGCGCTGAGCGCGCAGATCAAACGCTGGGACGATGCTTACTGGAAGCAGGGAGTCAGTGACGTTGATGACGGGGTTTACGATCAGCTTAACGCGCGGTTGAACCAGTGGCAGCGCTGCTTTGATCATGTCTCTTCCGAAGAGAGACCGCCACCTCTGACAGGTAGTGTGACACACCCGGTTGCGCATACGGGCGTGCATAAGGTTGCCAGTAAAGCTGAGCTCAGCCAGTGGATGCGAGCCCGGCAACATCTCTGGATGCAGCCCAAAGTGGATGGCGTGGCTGTGACGCTGGTGTACCAGGGCGGGAAGCTTGTCCGGGCCATTAGCCGTGGCAACGGTGTGAAAGGTGAAGACTGGACGGCGCAGGTTCGATCAATCCCCTCTGTTCCGCAAAACCTGTCCGGCCCCCTGGCAAATAGCGTCTTACAGGGTGAACTGTTCTGGATTCATGAAAACCACATCCAGCGTCAGATGGGGGGGATGAACATGCGGGCAAAAGTGGCGGGCGCCATGATGCGTCATAACGATAGCGCACTTCTCAGGCAGCTCGGCGTGTTTATCTGGGCCTGGCCGGATGGACCTAAAGAGATGCAGGTATCTCTGGATGCGTTGTCAAAAGCCGGGTTCACCCTGACGGCGCGTTATACGCTGCCCGCCGCGTCTGTGAATGCGGTCGAAGCGCAGCGTTCAGCGTGGCATACAACAGCATTGCCCTTTGCCACGGACGGCATTGTGGTGCGTTCAGCGGATGAACCCGCGGGCGACGGTTGGTTACCCGGTGAAGGCCGTTGGGTTGTCGCATGGAAATATACGCCTGTCGCTCAGGTTGCTGAAGTGCGAGGGATACAGTTTGGCGTCGGGCGAACGGGCAAGGTGTCCGTTGTAGCCGAACTGGATCCAGTAAAGCTTGATGATAAACAGGTGCGGCGGGTGAGCCTGGGGTCGGTCACACGCTGGCAGCGGCTGGATATTGTTCCCGGCGATCAGGTTCTGATAAGCCTCGCCGGGCAGGGGATCCCCCGATTCGATCGAGTTGTCTGGCGGGGAGCGAACAGGGAAAAACCAGAACCTCCGGCCCTGCAGTACCACTCGCTGACCTGTTTTTATGCCTCACCAGCGTGTATGGAACAGTTCTTTGCCCGGTTGACGTGGCTTAGCTCGAAACAAGGGCTAGGGATCGAGGGGTTAGGCGAGGCGGGCTGGCGAACGCTTCATCAGACGCATCATCTCGAGCATATTTTTTCGTGGTTAACACTGACGCAGGCGCAGCTACAGTCCACGCCTGGCTTTTCCGCCGGGCGCGGGTTATCGCTCTGGCATCGTTTTAATATGGTGCGAAAGCAACCTTTTATTCGCTGGGTCACAGCGATGGGGATCCCGCTGACAAAAGCCACGCTGAATGCGGTTGGGGCGGCGTCGTGGCAGGCGCTGAATCAGCGGAGCGCCGCTGACTGGCAGGCTTTGCCGGGAACAGGTGAAGAGAAGGCGCAGCAGGTCGTTAACTGGCTGCATGCGCCTCCTGTTGATAGGCTGGCAAGGTGGCTGGCTGAGCAGCACATTAACGGGTTCTGACATTAATGCGCGTTGTGCTTGTAATGAAAAACGGGCAGGCCCAGCTTCAGGCGCAATGCCAGCATACGCGCGGTGAAACCAAACAGCAGCGTGGAGATAACCACCACATCGTGGTTGGTGACATAGTGCTGCAAGGCGACATAAAGCACTGCCGCGGCAAAGGAGATGCCGGCATACAGTTCCTTCTGGAAAACCAGCGGGATACGTTTGCAGAACATATCGCGCAGCACCCCGCCAAACACGCCCGTGATCACCGCCGCAATGGTTGCGATAACCGGGCCTTCACCCATATCGAGAGCAATTTGTGCGCCAATGATGGAAAAAACAATCAGCCCAAGCGCATCCAGTACCAGGAACAAGCGGCGCAGATGAGGCATCACCGGGGCTACAATCGTGGTTAACACGGCTGCCGTTGCCACGATAATGACGTACTCAGGGTTTTTAACCCAGCCGAGCGGATAATGGCCAAGCAGGATATCGCGCACGGACCCGCCGCCGAGCGCAGTGGCCGTGGCAATAATGATCACGCCGAAGGTGTCCATTCGGCGACGTCCGGCGGCAAGCGCGCCGGTCATGGCTTCAGCGGTAATGCCAATAAGATAGAGAATGTGAAGCAGCATAAACCCTCCGGAATGAAGTGGAGGAGGTTAGCGATTTGTGCGCAAGATCACGATTGAGATTTTCTAAGGCGAGGGGATTTGCCCTAAAGGAATTTATCAACGCATGCCAGGCGGGCTTGTGATAAGGCGGAAGGCAAAGAAAGTAAGGATAAATAAGGATTAGAAAAAGTAATGGGTGATGTGCCAGACACCACCCTGAAAGGTATTACTCGATATTCTGGATCTGCTCGCGCATCTGCTCAATCAGGACCTTCAGTTCAATTGCTGAATTGGTCACCTCTGCATTGATAGACTTAGACGCCAGCGTGTTCGACTCGCGGTTGAACTCCTGCATCATAAAGTCGAGACGGCGGCCTACCGCTTCTTTCTTCTTCAGGATGTTGTAGGTCTCTTTAACGTGCGCTTCCAGACGATCCAGCTCTTCAGCCACGTCTACACGCTGCGCCATCAGCACCAGCTCTTGTTCCAGACGGTTGTTTTCCAGCTGAACTTCCGCCTCTTCCAGTTTGGCGACAAGACGCTCACGCTGCCATTGCAGCACTTCTGGCATATGCGCGCGCACTTTAGCCACTTCGGCGCTCACGCCTTCAAGGCGTTGCTCAATCATCGCTTTCAGCGCCTGGCCTTCGGTTTCGCGGGCAACGATAAAGTCATCCAGCGTGCCGTCGAGTGCAGCCAGGATTTCAGCGGTAATCGCGTCCAGATCCTGCTCTCCGGCGGCCATCACGCCAGGCCAGCGCAGAATATCAACCGGGTTGATCTCGCCTTCATCGCTTTGCATTTTGACCCAGTTCGCCGCATTAACTAGCTGTTTTGCCAGCTTTTCGTTCAGGATCAGTTCGCCCTGGGCACTGGCATCGGGCTCAAACCGCAAATTACATTCCACTTTCCCGCGGGTCAGACGCGTACGGATACGCTCACGCACCACAGGCTCCAGGCTGCGGAACTGTTCCGGCATACGGAAATATGTTTCCAGATAGCGCTGGTTTACCGAGCGCATTTCCCAGGTAGCGCTACCCCAGCTACCCTTGATTTCACGCCGGGCGTAGGCGGTCATACTGCGGATCATAGACATTCCCGTTTTTAAAGGAGAGATGGGGGGATTATAGCTTTCAGGGGCTTCTCAGGATAGGAATAAGCGTCCTTTATCCGTATAATGCGCAGCCACATTCGTTTCAAGCCGGAGAATCCATCATGCGTCCAGCAGGTCGTAGCGCCAACCAGGTGCGTCCCGTCACCCTGACCCGTAACTATACAAAACACGCTGAAGGCTCCGTGCTGGTTGAGTTTGGTGACACCAAAGTGCTTTGCACCGCGTCCATCGAAGAGGGCGTGCCTCGCTTCCTGAAAGGTCAGGGGCAGGGGTGGATCACCGCGGAATACGGTATGTTGCCGCGCGCAACCCATACCCGTAATGCTCGTGAAGCGGCAAAAGGTAAGCAGGGCGGCCGTACTATGGAGATCCAGCGCCTGATCGCACGTGCGCTCCGCGCCGCGGTTGACTTAAAAACGCTGGGTGAGTTCACCATCACGCTGGACTGCGACGTGATCCAGGCCGATGGCGGCACGCGTACGGCCTCCATTACCGGTGCCTGTGTGGCGCTGGCAGATGCGCTGAACAAGCTGGTTGCCGCCGGTAAGCTGAAAACCAACCCAATGAAAGGGATGGTTGCTGCTGTCTCCGTTGGTATTGTTAACGGCGAAGCGCTTTGCGATCTGGAATACGTTGAAGATTCTGCCGCAGAAACCGACATGAACGTGGTGATGACCGAAGATGGTCGCATCATTGAAGTGCAGGGCACGGCAGAAGGCGAGCCATTCACTCACGAAGAACTGCTCACCTTGCTGGCATTGGCCCGAGGGGGTATTGAATCTATTGTAGCGACGCAGAAAGCGGCGTTAGAAAATTGATTTTAAGGCGACCAATGAGTCGCCTTTTTTTTGCCTGTAAGACTGAAAAGACAAAGGAGCAAATCCATGAAATCGTATCAGCGCCAGTTTATTGAGTTTGCGCTTAACAAGCAGGTACTTAAGTTTGGCGAGTTCACGCTGAAATCCGGGCGTAAAAGCCCGTATTTCTTCAACGCCGGGCTGTTTAATACCGGGCGCGACCTGGCACTGTTAGGCCGCTTCTATGCCGAAGCGCTGGTAGATTCCGGGATTGATTTCGATCTGCTGTTTGGCCCCGCGTACAAAGGCATTCCAATTGCAACCACCACGGCGGTGGCGCTGGCGGAGCACCATGACCGCGACGTACCGTACTGCTTTAACCGTAAAGAGGCCAAAACCCACGGTGAAGGCGGCAATCTGGTAGGCAGTGCGTTGCAGGGCCGCGTGATGCTGGTGGATGACGTGATCACCGCAGGCACCGCGATCCGTGAATCGATGGAGATTATCCAGGCTAACGGTGCAACGCTTGCGGGTGTGCTGATTTCGCTTGATCGTCAGGAACGCGGGCGTGGCGACATCTCTGCTATTCAGGAAGTGGAACGCGATTATGGCTGCAAAGTGATCTCTATCATCACGCTGACAGACCTGATTGCATATCTGGAAGAGAAGCCTGAGATGGCGGATCACCTGGCGGCGGTAAAAGCGTATCGCGAAGAGTTCGGGGTTTAATTGCGTTGCCCGGTGGCGCTACGCTTACCGGGCCTACCTGTTCGTAGGCCGGATAAGGCGAAGCCGCCATCCGGCGATGGCGTTACTGTAATTGTGCTGCCACTAACGGCCAGCGGGCGTCAAAATCGTCCGTTGGTCGATATTTAAACTCGCTGCGCACAAACCGGGAGAGCATCCCTTCGCAAAATGCCAGGATCTGGCTTGCCAGCAGCGTCTCATCCGTATTATATCCCTCACCTTCCCGCATTTTCTTCTCGCGCAGAACCTGACGAAGCTGGGCTTCGATACGCTCAAAAAGCTGGTTTATACGGCCTTGCAGACGATCCTGTTCAAACATCAGCGCGTGGCCGGTAAGAATACGGGTCAGACCCGGGTTACGTTCACCAAAGCCCAGAATCAGCAGCACAATCAGACGCAGACGCGTGCTGGTGTCTTTTTCATCCTTCAGAATCAGGTTGATGCGCGTGATCAGGCTATCTTCGATAAACTCGATCAGGCTGTCGAACATCCGGGTTTTGCTCGGGAAATGACGATACAGCGCCGCCTCTGACACGCCCACAGAGGCCGCCAGCTTGGCGGTGGTGATGCGTTGACTGCCGTCGCTGGATTCAAGCATCAGAGCCAGAGATTGAAGTATTTCTTCGCGACGATTCCTTTTCGCGGTTTGTTTTTCTGCCATGTTACAAAATACCCCTGAAAATAAGCACTTGTCAGGCTGGCAACCACACAGCGACCCGCAAACTGACGTTTGCGGTTTGTTATTGCATTATGGCGCTGTGAGATGCGTGTTTGTCGGGCGGTTATTTGCGCCCGGAATGGCCGAAGCCGCCTTCGCCACGGTCGGTAGCGTCGAAGTCTGCCACCAGGTTAAATTCTGCCTGCACCACCGGTACAAACACCATCTGCGCGATACGCTCGCCCGGTTCAATGGTGAAGCTGTCCTGGCCACGGTTCCAGACGGATACCATCAGCTGACCCTGATAGTCAGAGTCGATCAGGCCGACCAGGTTACCCAGCACGACGCCATGCTTATGGCCCAGGCCAGAGCGCGGCAGGATCACCGCTGCCAGTGACGGGTCAGCAATGTGAATCGCCAGCCCGGTCGGGATCAGGGTCGTTGCACCCGGCGCCAGTTCTACGGCGTCATCGAGACAGGCGCGCAGGTCAAGACCGGCAGAGCCGGAGGTGGCATACGTTGGCAGCGGAAATTGCTCGCCAACGCGCGGGTCCAGAATCTTAACGTCGATTTTTTTCATCATAACGGGTAACGATCTCGTCCAGTAATTGTTGGCCCAGGAGTTCTTTGCGCTCAAGCGGTAAGACTTTATCTCCATCCTGCCAGAAAAGGTGCAATGCGTTGCTGTCGCTGTTAAATCCTTGCGTGGACAGCGATACGTCGTTCGCGCAAATCAAATCGAGGTTTTTGCGGGTACGTTTTTGCCGGGCATATTCTTCCACATTATTCGTTTCTGCGGCAAACCCAACAACGTAAGGACGATGAGTTTTCAATGCGGCGACACCGGCAACGATATCCGGGTTCTTCACCATTTTTATTGTTAATTCATCACCTTGCTTTTTAATTTTGGCGTCGGCAATGGTTTCGGCGCGGTAATCAGCGACGGCCGCACAGCCGATAAAAATATGCTGTTGTTGAGCATGCGCCTGTACGGCGGCTTCCATTTCCAGCGCGGTAGTTACATCAATACGCCGCACAAACGCAGGGGTGGTAAGCGACACCGGGCCGCTCACCAGCGTCACGTTCGCGCCGCGTTTGGCTGCCGCGGCAGCAATCGCAAAGCCCATTTTGCCGGAGCTGTGGTTGGTGATGTATCGCACCGGATCCAGCGGCTCGCGCGTGGGGCCCGCGGTAATCATGATGTTGAGATGTTGCAGATCGTTGACAGGTGAGAAATGGGCGGCGGCCATATCAACAATCGTCAATGGATCGAGCATACGCCCTGGCCCCACGTCGCCACAGGCCTGGCTGCCGCTCTCCGGTCCCCAAATTAGCAGGCCGCGCGAGGCCAGCGTATCCAGATTATGCTGGGTAGCGGCGTTGCGATACATCTGCTGGTTCATTGCGGGTACAACCGCGACGGGCGCAGGCGTGGCGAGGCAAATGGTCGTTACCAGATCGTTCGCCATCCCGGCCGCCACGCGGGCAATTACATCTGCCGTGGCGGGGGCAAGGATAACCAGATCGGCCCATTTCCCCAGCTCAATATGGCCCATTGCGGCTTCGGCTGCCGGGTCGAGAAGGCTGTCGGATACCGGGTATCCCGAGACGGCTTGCAGGCTCAGCGGGGTGATAAAGGCTTTGCCGCCTTCGGTTATCGCGACCCGTACGTCGGCCCCGCGCTCGCGCAAACGGCGCACCAGGTCTGGCGTTTTATAGGCAGCAATACCGCCGCTGACGCCAAGAACGATTTTTTTACCGGCCAGGCTCATCATGATTCTTTCCTGTTGGGTTTCACCAGAGAGCGGGCATTTTATCACAATCCCTAAAACGGGGTGATGATGTCCTTAATTCACTTTGCGAGGCGCTACGCAAGAACGAAACGCCAGCGTCGAGCCCCGAATTTGCCTGTGGCAGCATAATGGCAAACAGAAGGAGGCCGGGCATGGAAGAGACTGAACTGCTGCTACCGCGTGAAAAAATGCTGCGCCATGGCGTCACGTTGTTAAAGGACGACGAGCTGCTGGCGCTCTTTTTACGCACAGGCACGCCGGGGAAAACGGTATTTACGCTGGCGAAAGAGCTGATAGACCATTTCGGCTCACTGTATGGATTGTTGACCGCCGAGCTGGAGGCGTTTACGCACGTTGAGGGTATTGGCGTGGCGAAATATGCCCAGCTGCGGGGCATTGCGGAGCTGGCCCGGCGATTTTACAACGTGCGTATGGAGGAAGAAGACCCGATCCTCACCCCCGATATGACCCGCGAATTTCTGCAAAGCCAGCTTTCCGATCTGGAGCGGGAGATCTTTATGGTGATCTTTCTCGACAACAAAAACCGGGTACTGAAACATACCCGCCTTTTTTCGGGAACATTGAGCCACGTTGAGGTGCATCCGCGTGAAATTGTGCGGGAAGCGATAAAAGTGAATGCAGCCGGCGTGATCCTCGCGCATAATCACCCCTCTGGCTGTGCAGAACCAAGCAGAGCTGACAAAGCAATTACCGAACGTATTATCAAATGCTGTCAATTCATGGACATTCGTGTGCTGGACCATCTGATAATTGGCCGCGGAGAGTACATTTCTTTTGCCGAACGTGGCTGGATTTAGGCCTTTTCTCGCGATCCATCGGGATCTTTGTCTGTTCGGGACTTGAGCACACCGCCGAGTCAGCGTATACTACGCCACCTTTGAGAATCTCGGGTTTGGCATTTGGGCCTGGCAATCGAGAGTTCAATAGAACTATGCGATGACCGGGCTGTAAAGCCTGACGAGGCGCCGATACCCCATACGAAGCTCGAGCTAATTTGATTTTTGGAGAATAGACATGTCCCGAGTCTGCCAAGTTACTGGCAAGCGTCCGGTGACCGGTAACAACCGTTCCCACGCACTGAACGCGACTAAACGCCGTTTCCTGCCGAACCTGCACTCTCACCGTTTCTGGGTTGAGAGCGAGAAGCGTTTTGTCACCCTGCGCGTATCTGCTAAAGGTATGCGTGTAATCGATAAGAAAGGCATCGATACAGTTCTGTCCGAACTGCGTGCCCGTGGCGAAAAGTACTAAGTACTTAAAGAGGAAATAAATCATGGCTAAAGGTATTCGCGAGAAAATCAAGCTGGTTTCTTCTGCTGGTACAGGTCACTTCTACACCACCACGAAGAACAAACGTACTAAGCCGGAAAAACTGGAACTGAAAAAATTCGATCCAGTTGTACGCCAGCACGTACTGTACAAAGAAGCTAAAATCAAATAATTTTAGTCTCCTTGTATTGAAAAACCCCGCAACTGCGGGGTTTTTTGCATTCTGCATCTCAACGGAGGAACCATGCCTGAATTACCTGAGGTAGAGACCAGCCGCCGCGGCATTGAGCCCCATCTGGTTGGCGCGACTATTCTTCATGCTGTCGTTCGCAACGGGCGTCTGCGCTGGCCGGTGTCCGATGAGATCCACGCGTTAAGCGATAAACCCGTCCTGAGCGTACAGCGCCGCGCGAAATACCTGCTGCTGGAGCTGCCTGACGGCTGGATCATTATCCATCTGGGCATGTCGGGAAGCCTGCGCATCCTCACCGAAGAGTTGCCTGCGGAAAAGCACGACCACGTTGATCTGGTGATGAGTAACGGCAAGGTGCTGCGTTACACCGACCCGCGTCGCTTTGGTGCATGGCTGTGGACCAAAGAGCTGGAAGGGCACAACGTGCTGGCGCATCTTGGACCTGAGCCGCTCTCAGAGGCGTTTAACGCGGATTATCTCAAAGATAAGTGCGCGAGAAAGAAAACCCCGATCAAACCCTGGCTGATGGATAACAAGCTGGTCGTGGGCGTGGGGAATATCTATGCCAGCGAATCGTTGTTTGCCGCCGGGATCCATCCCGATCGGCTGGCCTCTTCGCTGTCTGCGCAGGAGTGCGAGCTGCTGGTCAGAGTGATTAAAGCGGTACTGCTGCGCTCAATTGAGCAGGGCGGGACGACGCTGAAGGATTTTCTGCAAAGCGACGGGAAGCCGGGCTATTTTGCGCAGGAGTTGCAGGTTTATGGTCGTAAGGGGGAACCGTGCAGAGCATGCGGGACGCCGATTATTGCCACGAAGCACGCTCAGCGCGCCACGTTTTACTGTCGTCAGTGCCAGAAGTAGGGTTACTTTAACTTTTCCATCAACGCCTGGTGGACGTTAACCGGCAGAAAGTGGGTAACGTCCCCGCGATGGCGCGCCACCTCTTTTACCAGCGAAGAAGAGATGAAGGACCACTCTTTGGAGGGCATCAGGAATACGCTCTCCAGCTCCGGCATCAGATGGCGGTTCATGTGCGCCAGCTGCATCTCATATTCGAAGTCTGCTACCGCGCGAAGACCGCGGATCAGGATATTGGCCTGCTGAGCACGGGCAAAGTTTGCCATCAAATCGCTGAATCCGACGACCTCAACATTCGACAAATGCGAAATCGCATCGGTGGCAAGCTGCACGCGTTCGTTCAGGTCGAACATCGGCTTTTTGCTCGGGCTGGCGGCAATGGCCAGAATCACCTTGTCGAACATACACGCCGCACGGGTGATGATATCAAGATGACCGTTAGTGATCGGATCGAAGGTACCCGGATAAATCGCTTTTGTGCTCATGGCTCACGTTTTCTCTGAGTAGCCGCGGTTCAGCGCCCACAGCTCGGTGTATTTATTGAAAGTATACTGGGCATTCACTACCGCCAGTAACCAGCCCTGTTTGCCGTCCAGCACGCCACCACGTAGCAGCAGCGTTTTCAGAAACGCGCCCAGCGTGTGGGTGAAGATGCCGGTCAGCGTGGCCTTCTTGCCGCGCGCATGCCGCTCCTGTGCCCAGGCGGTGGCATAGTTCAGCTGTTTCCGCTGGAAGCTGGCGAAATCGCGGCAGGTCAGATGAAGCAGATCGCCCGTCAGGGGGATGACCTGAGCGTTATCGCAGGCCAGAGACTCATGGACCAGGTTGTCGTTGTACTGATAACGCTCGCGGGCATAGAGGCGCATCACGCGGTCGGGGTACCAGCCGCTGTGGCGCATAAAGCGGCCCAGGAAATAGTTACGACGCGCGATACTGTAGACCGCGCCGGGCTGTGGCGCGGCAAGCACCGTTTGAATGGCCTGTCGGAGTTCCGGGGTGACGCGCTCATCGGTATCGATCATCAACACGTAATCGCCCGTGGCGTAACTCTGCGCACGCTGACGCTGAATACCGTAGCCCTGCCAGTCGGTGTCGGTAAAGACTTTTGCCCCGGCTGCACGGGCAACGTCCGCCGTATTGTCCGTACTTCCGGAATCGAGAATGACGATTTCGTCAGCCCAGGCAACAGAGGCCAGGCAATCCGGAAGCAGGTCGGCGGCGTTTTTGGCGATCATCACGACCGACAGACGCGTTGACATTAGTGGCTCCGCTGCGGCAGGTAAGGTTGCAGAAGTTGCAGCAGACGGGTCAGTGCGCCCTGGTTCTGATGCAGGACTTCAACGGCGTGACGACCGTACCACAGGCGGTAATCTTCGTCAGTCAGAAGGGTTGAGACCTCTTTGACCACCGAGTCCGCATCGGTCACGGTGATTAAGCCATCGGCTTGCTGCAATTTCGCGCAGATATCTTTGAAGTTAAACGTGTGTGGACCCATCAGCACGGGAATGGCGTGGGCTGCCGGCTCCAGCGGGTTATGACCACCGCGCTCCACCAGGCTTCCGCCAACGAAAGCAAGATCGGCAATCCCGTACAGCAGCATCAGTTCGCCCATCGTATCGCCAATCACCACCTGCGTGCTGCCAGAGGGGATTTCACCGCTGCTGCGCAGGGTGAAGCTGAAACCGCCTTTTTGCACCATCTCCCGGGCATCTTTAAAACGCTCAGGATGGCGAGGAACCAGAATCAGCAGTAAATCAGGGAATTTTTCCAGCAGCTGGCGGTGAGCCTGAAGAATAATGGCCTCTTCGCCGTCATGGGTGCTGGTGGCAATCCAGACCTGGCGACGCGGCGCCCACTGACGACGCAGCGTCACCGCACGGGCGGCGAGTTCAGGGGTGACGGAAATATCGAACTTCAGGCTACCCGTGACCGCAAGCTGGTTGCGCTTCAGGCCGAGGGCGATAAAGCGCGCGGCATCTTCTTCGTTCTGCGCGGCGATCAGCGTAATTTTGCTGAGCAGGCGACGCATAAATTTACCCAGCTTGCCGTACCCTTTCGCCGAGCGTTCCGACAGACGCGCGTTGGCGATAACCAAAGGAATTTTACGGGCATGCAGGGCGGAAATCATATTCGGCCACAGTTCGGTTTCCATGACGATCACCAGTTTAGGGCGAACGGTATTCAGGAAACGGTTCATGGCGCAGGGGAGATCGTACGGCAGGTAGACGTGATGCACGTCTTTACCGAAGGCAGACATCACGCGCTCTGAGCCGGTTGGCGTCATCGTGGTGACGGTGATGGGCAGTGACGGATAACGATGGCGTAAGGCACGCACCAGTGGAATGGCGGCCAGCGTTTCCCCAACTGACACGGAATGCAGCAGAATACCGTCCGGCGCCACTTTATTGCGGCAGTAGCCATAGCGTTCGGCCCAGCGTTTACGGTACGCAGGCGCTTTACGGCTACGAAGCAACAGTCGCAGCCACACCAGTGGCTGAATGATGTAGAGCAGGGCGGTATACAACAATTCCAAGCGATTATCCGTTTTTTTAGTTTCGGCCGGGAAATTCTAAGCATTTAAGCGTGCTAAAGCTATCTCTTATGCCAGATACCGTTTTAAACGGAAGTAGCGTCGGCCCAGGCGCCAGCGCAAACGCGGGCTTTTGGCACTTTTCCAGATGAGCTTCCAGATCCCGGTGTCGAAGAACTCTTTGATTATCATTGATTTCTTCGCTTCATCCTTCATGTTGTCGAAGGTATGAATAATTCCCAGACCCTCTTTGGCGATTTGCCAGTGACAGGCCGGGATATTTTTCACTTTATCCGGGTAGCGCTGGTTAATGGCATCTAGCATCTTCAGGATCTTCATGTAATGGCGCGCTGAGCGAATCAGCGTGTCGTCATTATCCGGGGTGTGCGATACCGAGGCGGAGTGAATGTAGTAGTCGTAAAAGCGTTCGCTGGTGTACTGAACGCGTTCTGCAGCAAGCAGCACCTCAGTCGTCCACGGGATATCCTGATGGCGCAGGCCAGGCTCGAAACGAAAGCCGTGCTGACGAATAAAATCGTGACGATAGATATTCAGCCAGGTCACATGCAGGAACTTACGTGAATCCAGCGCCTTTTTTAACCATGCCGCGCCATTCATGACGCTCGTTGAGGCGAGCTTATCTTCAGGGAAGATAGGGCGAGACGGTTTTTTGTTATTTTCCCAGACGTAGTTGCCATTGCAGGTGGCGACATCCAGGTTCTGCGTGACGGCCATATCCAGCAGACGCTGGTACATGCCGGGTTTGAAGACATCATCAATATCCGGGAAAGAGAGATATTGGCCGGTCGCAACGGCCAGGCCGGTATTACGCGCGATGGACACGCCCTGATTAGGTTGTTCAATGACCTGCATCTGTGGCAGCTGTTCGCGCCATTTTTCGACAATCTGCATCGAGCGGTCAGTGGAGCCGTCATTCACGATGATGACTTCCATACTGTCGATATGTTGATTTACAAGGCAGGTAAAGAACTGATCGAGAAAAGCTTCACCGTTATAAACGGCAACCACCACGCTTAATAAAGGCGCTGAATTTTGCATATGAAACCTGATTATTTTTGGTTGTCGACCAAAGCAATGTATTGCTGGCAAATGGCGTTGATACCGAACGATGCGATCGTTTCGCGATCAACAACCGGCGGAGAGGCATACAGTTCTGCCAGGGTATTCGCCAGTGATTCGTCGGTTAACGCGGTCAGACCGCGCGCCAGGGGGCCAGTAAGGATCTCAGCAGGGCCGCCAGGGCAGTTTGTACTCACCGGTGGGGTCTGACAGATAATGGACTCTACCAGTACATTACCAAAACCTTCGCAGTCGGAACTTAACACTAAAAGGCGTGCACCTTTGATCCACGGATAAGGATTGGTTTCAAACGGGCGGAAGACGATCTTGTTTTCAATTCCCAGCTTAGCGGCAAGCTGTTTGAGCTGGTTTATTTTCACGTCAGAGCCTTTGCCCATCAACACCAGCGATGCGTCAATCTTGCTCATCGCAAACGCCCGCAGCAGCCGGTCGTGACGTTTGTGCTCATGAAAACGGCCAACGTGGATAATGTAATTCTGCCCCTGCATCTCAAAGGGCGCTTCCGCCAGACGCTGAATTTCAGGGATATCAAACGGGTTATGGATAACCGCTTTGCGCCGCAGGGGGATCGCGAGTACTTCAGACAGATCGTGCAGCACGGCGCCGGATACCGCCACCACGTTGCGGTTTTCATAGGTATGACGAATTTTATAATGCTTAAACCAGCGAGAAAGCCCGCTGCGATGGCGCAAATAGGAGAAGGAGAACATCCCGTGTACGCAGAACCAGACCTTATCGCGATCCAGCACGCGGCTGTGCGCCACGATACGGTCGGTTTTATGCAGATGCGAGAAGACGACGTCAAATTTACCGCTGCGTTCTGCCTGCTCAATGGCGCGATCCAGCAAACGGGCGCGACGCGGGATCTCGGTCAGCTTCCGCCAGGGTTTTTTACAGGTATCCTGCACGACCTGAAAATCGATGCCTTCCGGAATGGCGTAGTCGCACACCTTCCGTAAGGAGAAAAGGGTGACCTGATGCCCCAGTTCTGTCAGTCCGCTGGAGAGGGTGAGAACCGTTTTTTCGGCTCCTCCACCGGGTAAACCATCAATAATCATTAGGATGCGCATTATTAATCCAGTAATTTTTGATAAAGCGAAATAAGCTGACTTGATAGTTTTTCAGGGGTTGCTTCTCTAACGCGTTCACGCGCCGCAAGCCCCATATTGTTATTTTTTTCCAGTGAAGGGATGGACATGACGGCCTCCTTCAATGTGTGGATATCAAGTGCATCACAGTAAAACCCGTTCTGGCCTTGCTCAATAAATTCTGAACCACCGCAACTCTCTGACGTAATGACGGGCAATCCACAGGCCATTGCTTCAAGTATGACGTTAGGGAAAGGATCATACAGCGTCGGCAGCAGTAAACCATCAGAAAGCTGATAAAATGGCAGCGTCTCTTTTTGCATCCCCAGGAAACGGATTTGCCCCTCACAGCCTAATGAACGGGCGAGGTCGCGATAACGGCTTTCCGCTTTATCCTGACCGACCACAACCAGCCACGCCGATGTTCCTGCTATAGCCTGAATAGCGCTTGCCAGCCCCTTGCGTTCAAACCCTGAACCCACGAAGCAGAAAATGACGGCATCAGCGGGTAAGCCAAATTGCTTACGCAGTACAGCGCGCTGCCTCTCTTCTGCCGGAACGAAGCGGCGGGAATCTATTGAATTATAAATCACATGTATCTTTTTTGCGTCAATATCAAAGTCTTCGACGATTTCGCGCTTGATCATCTCCGCATTACAGATAACGGCTTTCAACTCGGGAGCCTGGTACATTTCACGTTCGGCGTTCATCACGTAGCGGTGATAGCGATCGTGCATGAGCAGCTTCGCGCGCCAGGCGGGAAGAATACGCGTACGCTGTAGCAGCCAGCGTCGATGTACACCATCTCCGGCGCGGTAAATATCGCAGCCCGCAATACGTTCGTGGCTCTGTACAATATCAAACTGCTGTTGCTGCCACAGCGCGCGCGCGGCGTGTGCAAAGCCGCGTTCACGGCTGATGCGGCCCCACTTTCGTGGATCGCAGATATGAATATGCCAGTCGTCCTGCTTTTCGCCCTGCCACTCGCGGGTGATGACGTTGAGCTCAAGATTTTGATTGCTCAGCGCGGTGAGTGCCCTGGAGACAAAACGTTCTGCTCCCCCATCCGGCCGATATTTTTGGCGCACAATGGCCAGACGATGAAACTTCATTGCAGGTATCTCCTTGCGGCGGAGACGACAGCATCAACGGGGATGGCGTCGAGATAACGTTCCGTCGTTTTTGTATCAATGGCGTCAGGGTTGGGAAGCGGGCCGTAGTTACCAGCCCAAATGACCTCGCCGTTAACCTGCCATGGCGACCAGAACGTCAATTTTGATGGGCCAAACAGCGCCACGCAGGGCGTCTGAAGGGCGGCGGCCATGTGCATGGGGACGGAGTCAACGCCAATGAACAGGGCTGCGTGATCGATAAGCGAGGCCAGCTGGCGCAGGGTTAACTGCCCTGCCAGCGACACAACATCCGTCTGCGGGGAGGCGGCAAGAATGCGGTCAATCATCGCCAGTTCTTTCTTATCCGGTCCCGCCGTAAGGACGATAGTGTGGCCGTCCTGCTGCAATGCGGCGATAGTTTGCGCCATTTTGCCTTCGTCCCAGCACTTAAAGAACCAGCGTGAAGTGGGTTGAATAACGATATAGCGTTCCCCCACGCCCTTTTGTGTCAGCTTGTGATGAGCATGGTGCCAGTCATCCGCGCTGTAAGCCATGGTGACGGCGGGTCTGGCGGCAACGGGTAATGGTTTCAGTATGGACAGGTTTTGTTCAACGGTGTGCAGGTTCTGATGGCTGGCGACCGAGACCAGTTCACTGTGACAAAAACGCCAGAAGGCATTATTGCGCTTGTTAAAAGCGAACCCGAGCCGAACCGGTGCGCCGGTGAAGCGGGTAACCAGCGCGCTGCGCCACTGATCGGCAAGATTGATCACCAGATGATAATGCTGAGCGCGTAAAGCACGAAGCAACTGCCACTCTTTTTGCAGGTGCTTCAGCGTCCCCAACTGCTTCCATTTACGATCGATACCATAGATCGTACCGATTGCCGGATGCGCGGCGAGCATGTCTCGCGTCTCTTCATAGAGAAGCACGTCGATTTGGGCTTCAGGCCATTTCTGGCGCAATGAATTGATGACGGGGGTGGTGAGTAACATGTCACCATGATGGCGAAGTTTAATCAGTAAAATGCGCAAATCAGGCGTGTCAGGTAAGTTATTCATCATCATCTTATCGGCGTTGTACTGTTGGCAATTCTAATAGACCTGGTAACGACTTGCACTCTTTCTCCATAATGTCAGGAATTTCCCTGGAAGGGTTTACTCCAGCTTTCGGGCGTGCGTAACATAGCGCTAACTATTTTGTCTTGCGGACTCATTATGAAAAAACCAGCGTTTATCATCACGATCGATACCGAAGGGGATAATCTCTGGCAGAACCACCGGGTCATCAAAACGGAAAACGCGCGCTACCTGGCGCGGTTTCAGACGCTTTGCGAGCGTTTCGGCTTTAAGCCTGTCTGGCTCACCAACTACGAGATGGCCGTCGAACCGGTGTTCATTGAGTTCGCGAAAGAGGTCATAGCCCGGGGGCAGGGCGAGGTAGGAATGCATCTCCATGCCTGGAACAGCCCTCCGGAGCACGATCTGACCGGTGATGACTGGCGCTGGCAGCCTTATCTGATTGAGTTTTCAGACGAGGTCATGCGTGAGAAAGTGCTGTTCATGACCCGCCTACTGGAAGAGACCTTCCAGACAAAAATGCTCAGCCATCGCGCCGGGCGCTGGGCATTCGACAGCCGTTACGCCCGGTTGCTGATTGAGCTGGGGTATCAGGTAGATTGTTCCGTTACGCCGCGCGTGAACTGGCGCAACGCGAAAGGTGCCCCGCAGGGTAATGGCGGAACGAATTACCAGCATTTTCCCGATCGTGCCTACTTTTTGGACGTAGACGACATTTCCCGGCCGGGAAACAGCCTTCTCCTCGAAGTGCCAATGAGCATCCAGTATAAACACCCGGCATGGCTGAATTCCCTGAAGCAGGGTTACGATCGTCTGCGCGGTAAATACCGTTCTCCGTCAGTTAACTGGTTACGCCCGTCCGGCGGTAACGCGCAGGAGATGATTAAGGTGGCGCAGCAGTGCCTGTCTCAGGGAAATGACTACGTAGAGTTCATGCTGCATTCGTCGGAATTTATGCCTGGCGGCAGCCCGACGTTTAAAGATGAGGCCGCGATTGAGGGGCTTTATCAGGATCTGGAGCAGCTCTTTACCTGGTTATCAGATAAGACCGTGGGGATGACGCTGGCGGAGTTTTACCAGTACAAAAAATAGTTATGCCCGCCAGGCGGGCATTATTACTTATTGACGTTGTCTGGTTTGCGAGAAGGGTGGGCTCAATGCAAACAGGGTTACAAAGAAGATTAGGGCTTCTGAGCTCAGTAAAATGACGTCCGTCAGGCCATAAAGTAATAAAAGCAGCATGGTCGCCAGCAGCAGGCCATTTCTGTTCTTCAGCGCATATGCGATCATCGATACGAAAAAGAAGAGTAATATTGCCAGGCCCGGGAGCCCCTGCAGAGAATATTTTTCGATGAATTCATTGTGCAGATGTATTTTTAAATAGCCAATTGCAGTAATTAGATTTGGGTGTCCATTATTAATATATTTTTGCGTCCAAATTTCTCTATCTTTTAATGACTGTCCTAATGGATGTGCCAGCCCATTATGAATGCCTACCGACCACATGGTAAAGCGAGAACCAAGTGAGGTTCCGTCAACGCCATTTTGATATTTTTCAACTTCGAGCTGAGCTTGCGTAACCTTTGGAGAAATTAATGGTTTGTAGCTAACGATAATGATGCCCGCCACAATACATAAAAAAATCAGCGTTGATTTAAGATGAATTCTTCTGAAATGGTATAGCGTGAGTACAATCGCAAGGAGTAAATATAATCCCATTGCAGCACGCGTCCCCGTTAAAAGAATAACGAAGTAAGATATTAAAATGGTGAAGCCCGCGACACCCAACAGTGTTCTGTTTTTTTGAAGATAAAGGCTGTATACCAGCGCCAGTGAGAGTACAGAGTAAACATAGGCCGACACGGTAGCGCGATTGATGGCCATCTCTATACGTCCCATACCCTGTAATGCCTGCCATAAGCCATATCCCGTGGCGAGGACAAACCCCGCACCTGCCGTGTACAGGAAGTACTTCTGGAAAGCGTTTTTATCGACGTAAGTTTTAAACCGGTCCAGATAAAAAACGAGAATGCTCGCTAATATCAGTTTCTTACTTGCGCCCAGATAATCGCTGTAAGCGTTTAAACCTTCGTTATGATATTCATACACCATATACCAGACAAAATTGAGTAGCCCAATCAGCAAAATGGGGAGCGCGATTGAAAAGGGTCGCAGGGTGATTTTTTTATATTCGCAAGCTAAGCCGATAATGCTGGCATAAACCGCAATATAGAAAAATTCGCGTTGTTTACCTGAGCTCAGCAGCGCCAGTGCAAACGAAATGAGGCTCAAAATCAGCGTCAACTGATAGAGCCGCAGTTTTACTTTTTCCATAATGCCTCAATGACCCTTTTTTTGTAGCTGAAACGTACATCTCCGGAGAGGAAGAAAGAGAAAAAATAAAGTGCGTTTACCCGCTGCTTAACCAGTTTGAGCTGCGGGTCGGTCAGATGTTGCCGGTGGTTACTGTAGATATCAAACCAGTGACAATTAACAAGATGCCTAAACGAGCGCGGGAATGTTTTTTCCATTTGTAACGTACATTCAACCAGCGCAGCGATTTTACTGGCGTCAAGACGGCTCGATAAACTGTCGCTGCGTTTGATGTAATAGTAGTGCCCCTGACGCTGGTAGTATATTTTAGCTGATTGCATCAGCATGCCGGGAAATACCGCGAAATCCTCATAACAGACCATTGCAGGGATCGGGTTGCTTTCGTACAGTTTGCGATGCGCGAATTGCCCGATCAGATGGGCCTGAAAATCCTTATGCTGCAGAAACCGTTTTATGGCATCGCTTTGCGACAATGGGACGGGCGTGACTCCCTGCCAGTCGGACGTGATTTTTCGAATATCCCGTATTTCCAGCAGGCGCGTCAGCAGCATATCAGGACGTTCTGCTTGCAGGAATGCGATGGCATCCCGAATGCTACCCGGTTTCAACAGGTCATCACTATCCAGCATCGTGATGTATTCACCTGACGCCAGGGAGACTGCACTGTTTCGAACATGACCCACGTTACGGTACTCAACGTATCGGGATTGCGCATTCGGAAGCTGTGGTAACCACGTCTCAATAATATCCTGAGTGGCGTCATCGGAACTGTCATTTAAGATAATGACTTCTATATCATCGCCTGCATCCTCAATCGCGTTTTGCAGGCTTTCCAGCGTAGCGTGAAGTGAGTTTTCGGCGTTATGTGCGGCAATAATGATGCTGAGAAAAGACATAGTGATTAATTTCCCTGAGCATCAAAGGCAGAATTTGCTGTTGGTAGCCCGCAAATGAAATGTTTGAGTTCATCCAGCGATTCGTCTGTCACCGCGAAGAGTTCTTCCCGGCTTTGTGAGAAGTAATAGCGCGTTTCAAACACATAAGAACAAATGTTGTCGTCATTCCCGATCAGCAACACATTGCCAAGCGGACGTTGTTCATAGTGACAACACGGACCAAACAGCAGGACTACCGGAACGCCAACGGCGTCTGCGATATACACATTCCCCGAGTCAGACGCGATATAACAGTCCATCTTAGAAATGGCCCAGGGAAGCTCTTCCAGCGAAATTTTGCCAATAAGATTGATAAAATTAGGGATTTCACCGTAAAGGCGGGTGATATCGTCCATCCACGACTGTTCATTTGGCGCGCCGAAGACATAAAACTCGCAGGGTAAATCAGCGAGTTGATCAACAATCCGCTTCCAGATAACCGGAGGAACGGTTTTGGCTTTATTGCCCGCCGCAATACTGATGCCGATGCGGATAACGTCAGGTTTATCAAGAATGGCCGGCCAGGTCGTCGGTTCAAAGAGCGGCTTTGTGGCGTGCTTGGGAGAGTCTTGCCATGTGAGTGCGCGGTCGGCCAGTTTCAGGTAGTTCGTCACCGAAAGCGTTTTTTTGCCATGCTCAACGGTACCGTCAGCCGCAAGATAGAAAATCCCGTGATACCACCTGCGCGTGTAAATGGTTAAAAATTGTTTGTTTTTAGCATTGCAGACGGCGGCAAAAAAGAGGTTCACGCTGTTGGGTTGTAGCAGGTAGACGTTGTCGTAGCGGTTCATGATCCTGCACGCGAAGCACAGTTTACGCCACAGGTTGCGCTTATGCTGCTCAATAAAATAGATCTGCTCGATAGTCTCATCATGCTTCGCCAGCGCACCAACGCTGCGACTGACCAACACATCGCTTTTTTGCAGATATGCCAGTAGAGGTGTCGCATTAATAAAGTCACCGATTTTGGCTGTCTGAATGACAAGGTTTTTGCCCGTGTCTTTTCGAAACAGCTTCCGGAGGAGTTTCACCGGAAAGAGTAAAATCAGCAGAAATACATAACTCATGGGTTAAATATCCCTGTTGGAAAGCCGATGGCTGCCCTGTAAAAATGAAAAAATAGCATCTGCGCTAATATCCTTCGTTTGTTGCGTAGGGCTGACCATCTGATGCTGGTTTTTACCGTAACCCCCGATCAACCCCGGATCGGTCGGGCCGAAAATCGTGATATTAGGACGATCCAGTGCGGCGGTTAAATGGCTTAACCCTGTATCCACAGAAACGACGGCGTTAGCGCCCGCCAGCTGTGCGGCAACCTGCGCCAGCGTGAGTTTGGGTAACACCTCAACGTGGGAAAAGCCTGCTGCCAGACGTTCCGCACGCTGCCGCTCATGTTCTGCACCCCACGGGAGTTTAATATGGATACCGCAAGGTTGCATTAGTTCAATCAGCCTTCTCCAGTGCGTTTCCGGCCAGTGCTTATCGTCGCGCGTTGTGGCATGCAGGAACACCAGATACGGTTCAGCATGCTCCTCCGTCTCGCGCAAAAAATGCTGTGCAATAGCGTAGTCACCCTGGGCTTCAGGTTTTGCATAGCCCAGGCTTTTCGCGAACAGCTCGCGGGTACGTTCCACGGCGTGCTGCTGCTTCGCAATATGGTGGCGACGATTATAGAACAGGCTCGCCAGCGGTTCGCGGGCGGTTTGCCAGTCCATGCCGTGCTTTACGCCGTGCGCCAGACGCGTGACCAGCGCGGCGCTTTTCACCAGGCCCTGAGCGTCAATGATCGCGTCGTAACGCCGGGCCTGCACCGCTTCGCGGAAGGCTTTACGTTCGGCTTTAATCGGTGCGGAGAACCATGCTTTGCGCCAGCGGCGAATGGCCACCGGGATCACGCGGTCAACCGCTTCGTGCCAGGTGGGGATCTGCGCGAATCCTTCTTCCACCACCCAGTCAAAACGAATGCCGGGAATGGCCCGCATCGCGTCCGTCAGTGACGGCAGCGTATGCAGCACATCGCCCATCGAAGAGGTTTTAACGATCAATACCCGCATTCGTTATCCTTCTTCGCTCAACAGAAGTTCGTTGAGCTCTTCGAGAACGCGCTGCGGCGTAATGTCGATCAGGCTCTGATGGTAGCCTTCTGCGGCATCACCTTTACGTACCTTGTGGTAGCCGGTGATCAGGCGAATTACGCGCGCTTTGTGCGACAGCGGCGGCGTGAAATCCGGGCTGCTCGGGCCATACAGCGCCACCAGCGGACGATCCAGCGCGGCGGCGACGTGCATCAGGCCAGAGTCGTTGCTGACAACGGCTTTACAGGCGGCAATCAAAATAACCGCCTGCTCGAGCTGCGTTTCCCCGGCCAGGTTTCGGCACCAGGCCTGTTGCTCGGTGCTGAGCGTGGCGAGAATTTCATTGCCCGCCTCGTGATCTTTCGCCGAGCCAAACAGCACAATTTGATAGCCTTCGTCGATCAGCTGTTTCGCCAGCTCTGCGTAGTGATAGTGCGGCCAGCGTTTTGCCGGACCAAACTCCGCGCCGGGGCAGAAGCCAATCATCGGGCGTTCGGACGAAATGCCAAACGCGTTGCAGGTGTGGGATTTCTCCCCGTCGCTTACCTGGAGCTGCGGCCACAGTAGCGGCTGCGGCAGATCTTTCGCGCTGCGCATCACGCCTTTGTCGTAGGCCAGCGCCACGTAGCGTTCTACCATCAGCGGCCAGGCCTCTTTATCCAGCACACGGGCATCGTTCAGCAGGCCGTAGCGCATTTCACCGCGCCACCCGGTACGGTGCGGGATGCCCGCAAAGAAGGGCACAAGAGCGGATTTGAAGGAGTTTGGCAGGACATATGCGCGATCATAGCGTTTCTCGCGCAGGCTATGGCCGAGTTTGCGGCGTTCACCGATTTCCAGCGCCCCGTGGCCGAGCGGCATCGGGATCGCCTCGTTCACTTCCGGCATACGCGATAACAGCGGACGGCACCATGCGGGTGCCATCACGTCGATTATCGCCTGGGGATAACGCGCCTTGAGCGTGCGATAGAGACTTTGCGACATCATCATGTCGCCCACCCAGGACGGGCCGATCACCAGTATTTTCATTCACTTCATCCTTCAAGCTGTCTCTGCGTTGGCTGCCTGCGTTCACTCCAGTCACTTACTTTTGTAAGCTCCCGGAGATTCACTTAGTTGCCGCCTTGATACCGCTCGAATGATTTTGTGAATTTATATCGCGGTCACGGTTCAGCCAGGCCATATATTCCGTTACGCCTTCGGCAACGGTCTTGAACGGCTTGTCGTAGCCTGCGGCGCGCAGGTTAGTCAGGTCCGCCTGGGTGAATGCCTGGTAGCGGCCTTTCAGCTTATCCGGGAACGGAATGTACTCGATGCTGCCTTTCTTATGGTAAGCCAGCGTCGCGTCTGCCACCGCCTGGAAGGATTCCGCGCGGCCTGTGCCCAGGTTGAAAATGCCGGACACGCCGTTTTCCAGGAACCACAGGTTCACTGCCGCCACGTCGCCTACGTAGACGAAGTCACGCTTAAAGCCGTCGCTGCCTTCGAACAGTTTCGGACTTTCGCCGTTATTTAACTGGGTGTTCAGGTGGAACGCCACGCTTGCCATGCTGCCTTTGTGGCCTTCGCGCGGTCCGTAGACGTTGAAGTAGCGGAAGCCGACAATCTGAGAGTTGGCTTCTGGGAGGATCTGACGCACGTACTCATCAAACAGGAATTTGGAGTAACCGTAAACGTTCAGCGGCTGCTCATACTCGCGGGATTCGATGAAATCTGAAGTGCGCCCACCGTAGGTTGCCGCGGAAGAGGCGTACAGGAACGGAATTTCACGCTCCAGGCAGTAGTGCAGGATCTCTTTGGAGTACTGATAGTTGTTGTCCATCATGTACTTGCCGTCCCACTCGGTGGTGGAGGAACAGGCCCCTTCGTGGAAGATGGCTTCGATCTCGCCGAACTCTTCACCCGCCATAATCTGGATAAGAAAGTCTTCTTTATCCATGTAGTCAGCGATGTTCAGATCCACCAGGTTTACGAACTTGGTGCCGTCTTTCAGGTTGTCCACCACCAGGATGTCGGTGATGCCTTTGTCATTGAGGGCCTTAACAATATTGCTGCCGATAAAGCCCGCGCCGCCGGTAACGATGATCATAACTGTAACCTTTGAAGTGTGGAGTCCGGGGAACATCCCGAACGCTAATCTCTTTATCATATCATCACAATGCCCGGTCTTCAGCCATTCACCGATATGCAGCAGGGGTACACGTGATTTATGCTGCAAAAACGAGAAGAGATACGGCGTCATCTCGTCATGAACTATTGGTTTGGGTAATATGTGCCAAAATTTGCCGAGTCTGGAGAATTGCAATGCGTGGTGATTTTTACAAACAGTTAAACAGCGACCTCGACACCGCACGTGCGGAAGGGTTGTTCAAAGAAGAGCGTATTATCACGTCTGCCCAGCAGGCGGACATCACCGTTGCCGACGGCAGCCATGTGATCAACTTTTGCGCGAACAACTATTTAGGTCTTGCGAATCACCCTGAGCTGATTGCCGCGGCGAAAAACGGCATGGATACCCACGGCTTCGGCATGGCCTCCGTTCGCTTTATCTGCGGTACCCAGGACAGCCACAAGCAGCTTGAGCAAAAGCTGGCGAACTTCCTCGGAATGGAAGACGCGATTCTGTACTCCTCCTGCTTCGACGCCAACGGCGGTCTGTTTGAGACCCTGCTCGGTGCAGAAGACGCGATTATCTCCGACGCCCTGAACCACGCCTCCATCATCGACGGTGTGCGCCTGTGCAAAGCAAAGCGTTTCCGCTACGCCAACAACGACATGGTTGAGCTGGAAGCCCGCCTGAAAGAGGCCCGTGAAGCCGGTGCCCGCCACGTGCTGATCGCCACCGACGGCGTGTTCTCCATGGACGGCGTGATCGCCAACCTGAAAGGCGTGTGCGATCTGGCGGATAAATACGACGCGCTGGTGATGGTGGATGACTCTCACGCGGTTGGCTTTGTCGGCGAAAATGGCCGCGGCTCCCACGAATACTGCGACGTAATGGGCCGCGTAGATATCATCACCGGTACGCTGGGCAAAGCGCTTGGTGGCGCGTCTGGCGGCTACACTGCTGCGCGCAAAGAGGTGGTTGAGTGGCTGCGTCAGCGCTCCCGCCCGTACCTGTTCTCCAACTCCCTGGCGCCGGCGATTGTGGCCGCCTCTATTAAAGTGCTGGAGATGGTGGAATCCGGTGCTGAGCTGCGCGACCGCCTGTGGGCTAACGCCCGCCTGTTCCGTGAAAAAATGAGTGCCGCAGGATTCACCCTGGCCGGCGCTGACCATGCGATCATTCCGGTGATGCTGGGCGACGCGGTTGTCGCGCAGAAATTTGCTCGTGAGCTTCAGAAAGAAGGGATTTACGTGACCGGGTTCTTCTTCCCGGTGGTACCAAAAGGTCAGGCGCGTATCCGCACCCAGATGTCTGCGGCGCACTCGCCTGAACAAATTGAACGTGCGGTGGAAGCCTTTACCCGCATCGGCAAACAGCTGGGCGTAATTGCCTGAGGACGTGTGATGAAAGCGTTATCCAAACTGAAAGCGGAAGAAGGGATTTGGATGACCGACGTGCCGGAGCCGGAAGTCGGTCATAACGATCTGCTGATCAAAATTCGTAAAACCGCCATCTGCGGTACTGACGTTCACATCTACAACTGGGACCAGTGGTCGCAAAAAACCATTCCCGTGCCAATGGTTGTCGGCCACGAATATGTCGGCGAAGTGGTCGGCATTGGCCAGGAAGTGAAAGGCTTCAACATTGGCGACCGCGTCTCCGGTGAAGGCCACATTACCTGCGGACACTGCCGCAACTGTCGCGGCGGACGTACGCACCTGTGCCGCAACACCGTCGGCGTGGGCGTGAACCGTCCGGGATGCTTCGCGGAATACCTGGTGATCCCGGCGTTTAACGCGTTCAAAATCCCGGACAATATCTCTGACGACCTGGCCTCCATCTTCGACCCGTTCGGCAACGCGGTACACACGGCGCTCTCCTTCGACCTGGTGGGTGAAGACGTGCTGGTCTCCGGCGCGGGCCCAATCGGCATTATGGCGGCAGCCGTGGCGAAGCATGTGGGTGCGCGCAACGTGGTGATCACCGACGTGAACGAATACCGCCTGTCGCTGGCGCGCAAAATGGGCGTCACCCGCGCGGTGGATGTCTCGAAAGAGAGCCTGACAGACGTGATGGAAGAGCTGGGCATGACCGAAGGTTTTGACGTGGGTCTGGAGATGTCCGGTGCGCCACCGGCGTTCCGCACCATGCTCGACACCATGAACCACGGAGGCCGAATCGCGATGCTGGGTATTCCGCCGTCAGATATGTCCATCGACTGGAACAAAGTCATCTTCAAGGGGCTGTTCATTAAGGGCATTTATGGCCGCGAGATGTTCGAAACCTGGTACAAGATGGCTGCGCTGATCCAGTCCGGTCTGGATCTGTCCCCGATTATCACTCACCGTTTCTCCATCGATGAGTTCCAGCAGGGCTTCGACGCAATGCGTTCCGGCCAGTCAGGGAAAGTGATCCTGAGCTGGGATAAGTAATCAAAAAGGGGCCTGAGGCCCCTTTTTTACTGATTCTTTTTCTCTTCGTCCGTCAGGTAACGCACCTTGCGGGTGTAATCCTGACCTTTGAACAGCAGCTTATTATCCGGTGATTCCAGATACTTCTGCCATTCGGAAAGCGGGAAACCGCCGTGCGCGCCAATCACCTCTTTCGGCACAACGGCTTCCTGTCCGCCGATCTTCTTGGAGACCGGCCAGTTCATCCAGTCGCCCAGGTTAACCGTTTTGACATCCAGCATGTCCAGCAGCGCAGCGAGCGGCAGCTGATCGGTCGGCGGCTGCGTATCGTCCATCAGCTCCCAGGTATCCTGGAACAGCGTCAGCCACAGCGGGCAGATACGGCGCCAGGTCTTTTTGGTGGCGGCAAGAAACGCGCCGTTAACATGATCGACCAGATACGGGCGCACCGTTTCTTTGTAATACGCCGGCACTTTCTCCGCTGGCGCGCCGTCCAGCTTGGCAATCATTTTGCCCTGACGGAAGCTGGAGTAGATGTGCATATCCGCCATGTTGATCTCTGGCATTTTAAGCAGGTTGAGATCGGAGTCGATCATCAGCACACCTTCACCGCGCGCCTGCAACGGAGCGTTAAGCTTCACCAGACGACTGAGGTAGATCTGCTTATAGCGGTAACCTTCTTCACGTTTTGGAAGCGTGAGGGTAACAACGCGAGTTTTTGGCGGCAGTTCGCCGAAAGCGGATTCAGGCTGATCGCTGACGATAACAATCTCGCTGACGTCAGAGGCATAACGCTCTGCAAAGGTCGCTGACAATAACGCCTCTTCGACGAAATCCGTGCCCGTACACGGGATCACAATGGAATCAACCGCAACGAGATCGCGCGTGACCGGAAGGGAAGCGTAAGGAATGTTATGACGCCCGGTAATGTGGCGGTAGCGAGCATTCAGGAATTTAAACATGTTCTTCTCGTTTGGTTATTGCGCGCCAAGAACGGCCTCGACACCGTTAACATAGCTTTCAATGGCATACATGTTGCAGACATTCTGGTGCGCGGCTGCGGCGAGCCGGGCGCGCAGAGCAGGATCCTGCCAGATATTATCCAGATGTTGAGCAAGTTGCGACACGTCGCTCCAGGGGAACAGCAGCCCGGTCGACTCATGGTCGATCAATTCTGCCGTGCCGGTCACTTTTGAACCAATCACGGGGATGTTGAGCAGCATTGCTTCCAGCACTACGCGGGGCAAGCCTTCGCTCTGCGAGGCCAGAATGAACGCGTCAAAAGTGGCGAGATAGTCAAAAGGCGTGTTCTGGAAACCGGTAAAAATGACGTGCTCAGCAATACCTGATGCATCAGCTTGTGCAGCCAGCGCGCCGCGTTCAGCCCCTTCACCGACCAGCACCATTTTCCATTTTGCCTGCGGGTGTCTCTGGCTGAACTGTGCCAGCGCCTCCAGCGTGTGGTGGTTGGCCTTACGAGGGATTAACGAGCCAATGCTGCCGAATACAAACGTATCGTCTTCAATATTCAGTCGCTGGCGCATCGCGCATCGGTCCGGCAAAGGCTGATGGATGTCGATGGCATTGTTGACCGTGGTACACAGCTCTGGCCGGACGCCATGCTGAAGTAGCACGCGTTCAACGCCGTGCGAGACGGCAATGATTTTTGTGGCATGGGCATTCACCAGCTTCACCAGCGGCGGGGTCAGCACTGGTTCAATCCGGCAGTGCTGGATTATCCGTGCACGCAGGTTTGCGCCCGCCAGATACCCTTCTTCATTAGAGCCTGGCTGGTTGTTCATATACAGCGTATCGAATCCACCTTCCCTGAAAATGGTCTCGATCTTGCTGACGTTGGGCCGGATACGCCACAGGGTATCAATATGCCGCGTAAATGCTTTGCGCGCCGAACGCGAGAAAAACAGCAGACCACGTCCCGCTTCTTTCAGGAGTTTTGCCCATGCCGGTTGCTTACGTTGAGGGATAACGAGTAATGGGATCCCAATGCTGTTGAGCACCTGGCCTATCGTTTGACCTTCAGCACGACTATAATCACTGTAAAAACAACAGGTAATGTCGAATTTGTCGCGGTTGATTCGCTTCAGAAGCTCAAGCATACTGTTGGTACCTCCCCCCCATTCTTTGCCTGTGTCCAGGAGGAGGATTTTACGTTTTTGCGGCATGTCTGAATCCGTATGCTACCCTTCATCTGACCGCATTATAAAGAATTTACTGAAATAAAATAGATTTTTTGTATTTCTTTGTCTTTTTATAAGGAAAGGTTTTAAACGCGCTTATTTTAAAAGTGCGATTTAAGACTTTAATCGCCTCTTCTCAATTCGATAGTATTAGCACAAAAATTTTATGTTGTTTTTGAGAGAGTGAGAATATGTTTAAAATAACGGTTTGCTTATTAACGTTTAACTCCGAAAGAACGTTGCACGATGTTATTCCTCCTCTTTTAAAAATAGCAGATGAATTCGTTGTAGTTGATTCCGGAAGTACAGACGCAACGATATATATTAGCCAGAGTTATGGATTGTCGCCCATATTCAAAAAATATAGCTGGCACGGCGAGCAGATGAACCATGCCATATCCCATGCGCACAACGACTGGGTGCTGTGCATGGACAGTGACGAAATACTCGATCAAGAAACCGTTGGTGCTATTTTAAAATTAAAAATGGGCGATGAACCCGAACCGGATATGGCGTGGCGGATATGTCGTCACTGGTTTGTTCTGGGAGAAAATGTCCGAACGATTTATCCAGTCTCATCTCCGGATTATCCGGTGCGTCTTTTTAACCGTACGCAGTCGCGATTTAATAACCGGCCAGTAGACGATCAGGTTGAAGGTTTTCTCCGTTCTGAACGTATTCCTGGCTATGTCAGACATGATACGTTTTATTCACTGCATGAACTTTTCAATAAATTAAACGGATATACCACTCGCCTGGTTCAATATCAGACGATACGTCCCTCTCTTGGTCGCGGCGCGATCAGCGCTATCGGCGCATTTTTCAGATGGTATCTGTTTAGCGGTGCGTGGCGTCAGGGCAAAGTGGGTGTGGTGACAGGGTTTTATGCCACGGCGTACAGTTTTTTGAAGTATTTCAAGGCCTGGTATCAGGATCGGGAAAAGAAAGAGTCCGTTGCAAAAGAGCAGTCGGACTCTTATCTGGCAGAATAGGCGTTAGCCGATCAGGCTTTTTTCCCCCAACCCTGCCACTGTTGCTGGACGTATTTAACCAGCGTACTGCTGCTGATGCTTTCGCCAATCACCGTGAAGAAGCGGGTTGCATAGACCGGTTCAGGCGGCTGTTTCAGCGTGCAGTTCTTCACGCCGCGGAATGGATTACGCGGCTGCGTTGCGGGTGGTTGCGCGCTACCCGGACGGGAAGTATCCACCTGAGGTTCATTGAGCAGATCGCTCGGACGCACCAGCGTGATATCGGCGGGTAAGCCCGGCAACATTTGCTGCAAAACGCGAACGGTAGACGGATGCGGATGCCCAATGGCAATCGCCGAACCGTTACGGCGCGCCAGCTGTACCGCGCGGTTGAACTGCACGCGGATATCCGCTTCGTTCTGGGAGTCGTCCAGGAAGACTTTGCGCTTGATGACTTTTACACCCGTCCCCTGAGCGGCACGCATCGCCTGGCTGTTGCCGATGGTCATGCTGTCGAGGAAATAGAGATTGTAACGCTCCAGGGCCTGCATCACTTTCAGCATACCGTACAGGCTGGAGGTCATCGCGCTGCCCATATGGTTATTCAGACCCACGGCATACGGCACTTTATTGTACGCATCGCGGATGATCCGATCGATCTCGTCGCTGCTCATGTCCGGACGCAGGGTATCTTTTTCCAGCGGCTGCTTGCTGAGAGGGGCCATCGGCAGATGGATGAGGACCTGATGGCCGCCATTGTGCGCTTTGGTCGCCATTTCATGCGCGTGAGGCGCATTAGGCAGGACGGCGACAGAGATGGCTGACGGCATCGCCAGCACCTGATTTTCATAGTGTGGTCGATAACCGAAGTCATCAATCACAATCGCGAGTTTGCCTGCATAAACCGGTGCAGCCAGCGCCAGTGCGCTGACGACGGAAAAAACAATTCGACGAAATTGAAGCAAAACTTATCTTCCCAACCACGGCTGTGGATTGACCGCCTGACCCTGACGACGAATTTCGAAATAGAGTGACGGGCGGCCCTGACCGCCACTGCTGCCCACAAGGGCAATGGGTTGACCCGCGCGCACCTGAGTGCCAACGCTGACCAGCGCGCTCTGGTTGTAGCCGTAAAGACTCATGTCGCCTTTACCGTGCTCGACCACCACCACGAGCCCGTAACCCTGTAGCCAGTCGGCCAGGATCACGCGGCCATCGGCGATGGCTTTCACTTCGCTACCTTCAGACGCACCGATAACGATCCCCTTCCAACGTAGCTCACCCTGCAACTGTTCGCCATAGCGATGCAGGATCGTACCGCGAACGGGCCAGTAAGCCTGACCACGCGGGGAGCCGAGGCCGCCGGTACGCGACATCAGGGAACGTTCATTTTCAGTCGGTTTGTAGGTGGTGCCTTTCCGGGAGGCTTCCTGCTGCTTATTACGCACCGCCTGCGCTTCGCGCGCTTCTTTTTCGGCGCGCGCTTTGGCCGCGGCTTCTGCCCGGGCAATGCTGTTACGCAGTCTGGATTCGTTGGCGCGCATTTCGCTCAGCTGGCTTTGTCCTGCCTGGATAGAGGACTCCAGCCCGGCGAGCGTCTTCTTACGCTCATTGCGCGCCTGCTCAAGCTTCTCCTGCTGCGCCTGCTGATCGTAGAGCAGCGTTTGCTGCTGGCTCTGCTTCTCTTCCAGCTCGGCTTTTTGCGTGGTGACTTCTTCGCGCGTCTGTTTCAGCTGCGCAATGGTCTCTTGACGAGCCTGGTTGAGATAGCCGAAATAGGCCTGTAAACGCTGACCGCGCTGGCTCTCTTCACCGCTGAGGATCAACTGAAGGCCTGTGTGCTCACCCTGGCGGAAAGCGGCATCAAGCTGTGCAGCAAGGTTCCGCTCCTGGGCATCGCGCTGACGCTCCAGTTTCGCAATCGATGCGTTCATTTCATCGATTTGCTTATTAAGCTGGGCAAGGGTGTTTTGTGTTTCACGCAGCTTACGCGCGGCGGCGGAAATAGCCTCTTCCTGCTTTTTAAGCTGGGCAAGCAGGGCAGAGCGCTGCTGCTGCTGCTGGCGTACCACACGCTCTTTGGCGGCGATATCGGCCTGAATGGATTTGAGCTGGTCGCGGTCATCCGCGTGAGCAGATGCGGCGCACAGCAATACGCCAGCGCTGAGTGCGCTGGCGCAAAGCAGAGGTCTGACTGATAACCGAAACGGCTTCACGACCCATGTGATTGAAAAAATCGCCTTTCCCCTCATGGGGAGCGATTATTCCACGATGAACAGCGGCTTGCCAGTCATCTCTTCAGGGATTTCCATACCCATCAGCGACAACATGGTTGGCGCGATGTCGGAAAGCTTGCCGCCTTCCACTGCTTTCACTGACTTATCACCTACATAAATCAGTGGAACAGGCAGGTTGGTATGGGCGGTATGCGCCTGACCGGTTGCCGGGTCACGCATCTGTTCTGCGTTACCGTGGTCAGCGGTGATCAGCAGCTGGCCGCCCACGGATTCAACCGCTTTCGCGACCTGCTCAACGCAGTGGTCCAGCGCTTCAACCGCTTTAACGGCAGCTTCCATCACGCCGGTGTGGCCCACCATGTCGCCATTCGGATAGTTACAGATGATGGTGTCGTATTTACCGCTTTCGATCGCGGTCACCAGTTTTTCGGTCAGCTCCGCAGAGCTCATTTCTGGCTGGAGATCGTATGTGGCGACTTTCGGTGAGTTAATCAGGATGCGGTCTTCGCCTTTAAACGGCTCTTCTACGCCCCCGTTAAAGAAGAAGGTCACGTGCGCATACTTCTCAGTTTCGGAGATGCGCAGCTGCGTTTTATCGTTTTTCGCCATCCACTCGCCGAAGGTATTTTCCAGGGAAGCGGGTGGATACGCGCATGGGGCTTTGATATCCGCTGCATACTCGGTCAACTGGATGAAATCGATCTTCGCCACTTTCTTACGGGCGAAACCGTCGAAATCGCTGTTGACGAAGGCGCGGGTGATTTCGCGCGCGCGGTCAGCACGGAAGTTCATGAAGATCAGCGCATCGCCATCTTCCATAGCGGCATCGGCCTGGCCTTCAGCGCGGATCACGGTTGCCTTCACAAATTCGTCGTTTTCATCACGCGCGTAAGCCGCTTCCAGGCCTTCAACGGCGGTCGGGAACTGGAACTCGCCTTTTGCCAGGGTCAGCAGATCATAGGCTTGCTCAACGCGGTCCCAGCGGTTGTCGCGGTCCATGGCATAGTAACGGCCAACGATGGATGCCACGCGGCCTTTGCCCAGTGCGGCAAATTTATCTTCAAAGGCTTTCAGAGAACCTTTTGCGCTGCGTGGCGGCGTATCGCGACCATCCAGGAAGGCGTGCAGATAGATTTTTTCCGCACCGCGCTCAGCGGCCAGCTCTACCATCGCCATGATGTGATCTTCGTGGCTGTGAACGCCGCCCGCAGAGAGCAGGCCCATAATATGAACGGCCTTGCCTGCGGCAACGGCTTTATCAACTGCTCCGGTGAGCGTTGGGTTGGCAAAGAATGTACGTTCTTTGATTTCAACGTCCAGGCGCGTCAGGTCCTGATAAACGATACGGCCTGCGCCCAGGTTAACGTGACCCACTTCAGAGTTGCCCATCTGACGATCCGGCAGGCCGACTTCCAGACCAGACGCATCAATCAGGGTGTGGGGACGTTTTGCCCATAGCGCATCCATAACCGGGGTTTTGGCGTTGAAAATGGCGTTATCCTGTTGATCTTCACGGTAGCCATAGCCATCCAGAATCACCAGTACCATAGGTTTTTTAGAAACCGACATTGCGACAACCTCATGCTCAAGAGACAAAAAATTTGCGTAATTTTACTACAGCTGAATCGATAAAATAGCCGCAGAAGATCAAAGAAAGCGCGGGGGCAAGGCTGTTCTCAGGCCATTTTGAGGCTTTTTTTACGTGGCATGCCGCAGAAAATAGATTAGCTTTATGTCGCTGGCTGTATTTGCCACAGCGCACAGGTATACTCCTGTCCTGGTTTTTTTAATCACTTAGTCGGGAGTTGTTACCCCCCATGCAAGAAATTATGCAATTCGTTAGCCGCCACCCGGTTCTGAGCATCGCGTGGATTGGCCTGCTGGTCGCTGTACTGTTCACCACATTTAAGGGACTGACGTCTAAAATTAAGGTGATCACCCGCGGTGAAGCGACACGTCTGATCAACAAAGAGGACGCCGTGGTTGTCGATCTGCGTCAGCGCGACGATTTCCGCAAGGGCCATATTGCAGGTGCTATCAACCTGCTGCCAGCGGAAATTAAAGCGAACAACATTGGTGAGCTGGAGAAGCATAAAGCCCAGCCGATTATTGTTGTTGACGGCACTGGCATGCAGGCGCAGGAATCTGCCAACGCACTGCATAAAGCAGGCTTTGAAAACGTAACGGTGCTGAAAGAAGGCATCTCCGGCTGGAGCGGGGAGAATCTTCCTTTAGTGCGCGGTAAATAAGGAGTTAAGTGATGGCCAATATTGAGATCTACACCAAAGCAACGTGCCCGTTCTGCCACCGAGCGAAAGCGCTGCTGTCCAGCAAAGGCGTAACGTTTAAGGAACTGCCGATTGATGGTGACGCGATTAAACGCGAAGAGATGATCCAACGCAGTGGTCGCACAACGGTTCCACAGATTTTTATTGATGCGCAGCACATTGGCGGCTGTGATGACTTGTATGCGCTCGACGCCCGCGGTGGACTCGATCCGCTGCTGAGCTAGAGACTTTAGGACAATTAAAAAGGGTTTTTCCATGTCAGAACAAAACAACACCGAGATGACTTTCCAGATCCAGCGCATCTACACCAAGGATGTCTCTTTCGAAGCGCCAAATGCGCCGCACGTTTTCCAGAAAGACTGGCAGCCAGAGGTTAAACTTGATCTGGATACCGCATCCACCCAACTGGCGGATGACGTGTATGAAGTCGTACTGCGTGTCACCGTGACCGCCTCCCTGGGCGAAGAAACTGCATTCCTGTGCGAAGTCCAGCAGGGCGGTATCTTCTCCATCGGCGGCATCGAAGGTAACCAGATGGCGCATTGCCTGGGTGCATACTGCCCGAACATTCTGTTCCCGTATGCGCGTGAATGCATCACCAGCCTGGTTTCTCGCGGTACATTCCCGCAACTGAACCTTGCGCCAGTCAACTTTGATGCGCTGTTTATGAACTATCTACAGCAGCAGGCTGGCGAAGGTGCCGAACAACATCAGGATGCCTGATGAGCACTGTTAATGCGTCAATGACTGTGATCGGTGCCGGCTCTTACGGCACCGCTCTTGCCATCACACTGGCAAGAAATGGTCACGACGTGGTCCTGTGGGGCCACGATCCAAAACATATCGCGACGTTGCAACACGACCGCTGCAACGTGGCGTTTCTCCCGGACGTTCCGTTCCCTGACTCACTGTATCTGGAAAGCGACCTCGCGACCGCGCTGGCGGCCAGCCGCAATATTTTGATTGTGGTGCCAAGCCATGTGTTTGGCGAAGTCCTGCGTCAGATTAAGCCGCTGATGCGTGCGGATGCGCGTATTGTGTGGGCGACGAAAGGGCTGGAAGCGGAAACCGGACGTCTGTTGCAGGACGTTGCCCGCGAAGCGCTGGGAACAGCGATCCCGCTTGCGGTGATCTCCGGGCCGACATTCGCCAAAGAGCTGGCTGCGGGCTTGCCGACGGCGATCTCGCTGGCGTCCACCGACCAGGCATTTTCCGACGATCTTCAGCAACTGCTGCACTGCGGCAAAAGCTTCCGCGTGTACAGCAACCCTGATTTTATCGGCGTACAGCTGGGCGGCGCGGTGAAGAACGTCATTGCCATCGGGGCCGGGATGTCTGACGGCATCGGCTTCGGCGCGAATGCGCGTACGGCGCTGATCACCCGTGGCCTGACCGAAATGTCACGCCTGGGAGAAGCGCTGGGCGCCGATCCGGCCACCTTTATGGGAATGGCTGGGCTGGGCGATCTGGTGCTGACCTGCACCGACAACCAGTCGCGTAACCGCCGCTTTGGCATGATGCTCGGACAGGGTAGCGATGTCAAAAGCGCGCAGGAGAAGATTGGTCAGGTGGTTGAAGGCTATCGCAATACCAAAGAAGTTCGCGAATTGGCGCATCGTTTCGGTGTCGAAATGCCAATAACCGAGGAAATTTATCAGGTATTGTATTGCGGAAAAAATGCGCGCGAGGCAGCATTGACCTTATTAGGTCGTGCGCGCAAGGACGAGCGCAGCAGCAATTAGCCGGGAAGTATCGTCACCTGAATGACCCAGCCAGCGCAGAACTGGCTGGTCATTAACTATCGTCTGGAGCAAGCAATGCCGTGTGAAGAACTGGATATCGTCTGGAATAATATTAAAGCCGAAGCCCGAGCGTTGGCCGACTGTGAGCCCATGCTGGCCAGTTTTTATCACGCGACGCTACTCAAGCACGAAAATCTCGGCAGCGCCCTGAGCTACATGCTCGCCAATAAACTGGCTTCCCCTATCATGCCTGCTATCGCTATTCGCGAGGTGGTGGAAGAGGCCTACGCTGCCGATCCGGAAATGATTGCTTCTGCCGCCTGCGATATTCAGGCCGTGCGCACGCGTGACCCGGCGGTGGATAAATACTCCACGCCGCTGCTGTATCTCAAAGGCTTCCACGCCTTACAGGCGTACCGCATCGGCCACTGGTTATGGAATGAGGGTCGCCGCGCGCTGGCCATCTTCCTGCAAAACCAGGTTTCCGTGACCTTCCAGGTCGATATTCACCCGGCGGCGAAAATTGGCCGCGGGATCATGCTCGATCACGCCACCGGCATTGTTGTCGGTGAAACGGCGGTGATCGAAGATGACGTGTCGATTCTGCAATCCGTTACGCTGGGCGGTACAGGTAAAACCAGCGGCGATCGCCATCCGAAAATTCGTGAAGGGGTGATGATCGGCGCGGGTGCTAAAATCCTTGGCAATATTGAAGTCGGACGCGGCGCAAAGATTGGCGCGGGATCGGTTGTGCTCCAGCCTGTACCGCCGCACACCACCGCCGCTGGTGTCCCGGCGCGCATCGTCGGTAAGCCAGACAGCGATAAACCGTCGATGGATATGGATCAGCACTTTAACGGTATTCACCACACCTTCGAATACGGCGACGGTATCTGAACGCTGGAACACTCAAATAAAAAAGCCCGGTGAGTTAATGCACCGGGCTTTTGATTAGTTGCGGTATAACACTTTGATAATGTGATAGCCGAACTGCGTATGCAGTGGGCCGGTTGGCTCCAGCACCGGGCAGGAGAAGACCACTTTATCAAACGCCGGAACCATCTGGCCCTGGCGGAACTCGCCTAAGTCACCACCGCGTTTGCCTGACGGGCAAATCGAGTGTTTCTTCGCCAGTTTGCCGAAGTCGGCGCCGTTTTTAATCTGTTCGAGCAGATCCTGTGCCAGTTTTTCTTCTTTAACAAGGATATGCAGTGCTGCTGCTGTTTTTGCCATGATCGTGCCTTGAGTCAACGAGTTTACGATCGGTATACTACCACGCGTTTTTCCTCCTCTCCCGACTTTCATTGAGTGATCATTTATGCGTTTAAACCCCGGACAACAACAAGCTGTCGAATTCGTCACCGGACCCTGCCTGGTGCTGGCGGGAGCGGGATCTGGTAAAACACGCGTGATCACCAACAAAATCGCCCACTTAATTCGGGGTTGTGGATACCAGGCGCGCCATATCGCGGCGGTCACCTTTACCAACAAAGCGGCGCGTGAGATGAAAGAGCGCGTCGGCCAGACGCTGGGCCGTAAAGAGGCGCGCGGGCTGATGATCTCCACCTTCCACACGCTGGGTCTGGATATCATCAAGCGCGAATACGCGGCGCTGGGCATGAAGTCCAACTTTTCGCTCTTTGATGACACCGACCAGGTGGCGCTGCTCAAAGAGCTGACGGAAGGGCTGATCGAAGATGACAAAGTGCTGTTGCAACAGCTGATCTCGACGATCTCGAACTGGAAAAACGATCTGATGACGCCGGCCCAGGCTGCGGCAAGTGCCAAAGGCGAGCGTGACCGCATCTTTGCCCACTGCTATGGCCTGTACGACGCGCATATGAAAGCCTGCAACGTACTGGATTTCGACGATCTGATCCTGCTGCCGACGCTGCTGCTTCAGCGGAATGAAGAGGTGCGCGAGCGCTGGCAGAACAAAATTCGTTACCTGCTGGTGGATGAATACCAGGATACCAACACCAGCCAGTACGAGCTGGTGAAGCTGCTGGTAGGACAGCGCGCGCGTTTTACCGTTGTAGGCGATGACGATCAGTCGATTTACTCATGGCGTGGCGCACGTCCGCAAAACCTGGTGCTGCTGAGCAAAGACTTCCCGGCGTTGCAGGTGATTAAACTGGAGCAGAACTACCGTTCTTCCGGGCGTATCCTGAAGGCGGCGAACATCCTGATTGCCAACAACCCGCACGTCTTTGAGAAGCGCCTGTTCTCTGAACTGGGTTACGGGACCGAGCTGAAAGTCCTTAGCGCCAATAACGAAGAGCACGAAGCGGAGCGCGTAACCGGCGAGCTGATTGCCCATCACTTCGTCAACAAAACTGAATACAAGGATTACGCGATCCTCTATCGCGGAAACCACCAGTCGCGCGTCTTTGAAAAGATGCTGATGCAGAACCGCATCCCCTACAAAATCTCCGGCGGTACGTCGTTCTTTTCGCGTCCGGAAATCAAGGATCTGCTGGCCTATCTGCGCGTGCTGACCAACCCGGATGACGACAGCGCTTTCCTGCGCATTGTAAATACGCCGAAGCGCGAGATTGGCTCTGCGACGCTGCAAAAGCTGGGTGAATGGGCGATGACCCGCAACAAAAGTCTGTTCACCGCCAGCTTCGATATGGGGCTGAGCCAGACCCTGACCGGGCGCGGCTATGACGCCTTAACCCGATTTACCCACTGGCTGGGTGAGGTGCAGCGTCTGGCAGAGCGCGAACCCGTGGCGGCAGTACGCGACCTGATCCACGGCATTGATTACGAATCCTGGTTGTATGAAACCTCCGCCAGCCCGAAAGCGGCAGAAATGCGCATGAAAAACGTTAACCAGCTCTTCAGCTGGATGACCGAAATGCTTGAAGGATCTGAGATTGACGAGCCGATGACCCTGACGCAGGTGGTCACCCGCTTCACGCTGCGCGATATGATGGAGCGCGGCGAGAGTGAAGAAGAAGCCGATCAGGTCCAGCTGATGACGTTGCATGCCTCGAAAGGGCTGGAGTTCCCGTATGTCTATCTGGTGGGGATGGAAGAGGGCCTGCTGCCGCACCAGAGCAGCATTGATGAAGATAACGTCGACGAAGAGCGCCGTCTGGCCTACGTGGGGATCACCCGTGCGCAGAAAGAGCTGACGTTTACGCTGTGCAAAGAGCGCCGTCAGTATGGTGAGCTGGTGCGCCCGGAGCCGAGCCGTTTCCTGCTGGAGTTGCCTCAGGACGATCTTATCTGGGAGCAGGAGCGTAAAGCTATTACCGCTGAAGAGCGGATGCACAAGGGGCAAGCCAACGTGGCGAACATACGCGCCATGCTGGCGAAAGCCAAAGAGAAGGGATAACAATTTTGTAGGCCGGGTAAGGCGAAGCCGCCCCCCGGCACGCTTCAAGGGTCACTTCACATCAAGCGCCCAGTGCACATAGCTCTGCCACTGGCACTCCTGCTCGATCAACTCTGCTCCAAGCGGATGATCTTCTAGCCAATTTTCCGGCAGCGTCAGCGTCAGTTTTTCATCGTCTGCCACCAGCGTAATGGCCGGGAGGAGATCGTCGCGACGCCGGCTGGCAAACAGAATCGCCAGACGAAGTAAGCGGCAGAGATGTTCGGCCACGCGCGGCGGTACAGCATTTTGCTGATGGAGTGAAGAGAGGTCAACGGCGTTGGTTTGATTCAGCAGCAGGGTCGCGAGCAATTTTTTCTGCGCGGGAGTGTAGCCCGGCAAATCGAGATTACGCACCAGCCAGGCTGCGTGTAGCGGCGCTTGTTTGTACTCAACGCTAAGCCCAATTTCATGCAACGCACACGCACTTAGCAGCAAATCGCGGCTTAACGGTTCGATATCCCAACGTGGTTTAACCTGATCCGCAAAGAGCGATGCCAGTTGGCCCACTCGCTGCGCCTGATCGGTATCCACAATAAAGCGGCGCTGGACGTTACGTAGCGTACGGCTTCGAATGTCCTGATCCACCGAAAGATGCAGCATCCCATAGACCAGACCTTCGCGCAGTGCGCCGCCTGCCAGGGTCATGCACTGGATGTTTAGCTCGGTAAAAATGGCGATGAGAATGGCTAGCCCGCTGGGGAAGACCAGCGCACGTTCGAGCGTCAGCCCTTCAATTTCCAGCTCTTCCAGACGACCACATTGAATGGCGCGCTGTTTAAGCTGCTGGAGTTTAGCAAGCGTGATCCGCTCATCCATCCCCTGCGCCATCATGATTTCCTGCAACGCCTGTACAGTTCCTGACGCCCCAACACACACTTTCCAGCCGTGGTAGCGCAGTTCGTCCATGACCGGACGCAGCACTTCACGCGCGGCATTTTCAGCCTCGTCGAAGTTTTCTTGCGCGAGATTGCGGTCAGTAAAGTAGCGCTCAAGCCAGGTTACGCAGCCCATCGACAGACTGAACAGCGAGGTCGCCTGGGCACCCGTGCCGGTCACCAGTTCAGTACTCGCGCCGCCAATATCCACCACCAGACGGCGATCGTCGCCCCCGGTAGTGTGCGCCACACCCTGATATATCAGACGCGCTTCTTCTTCACCGCTGATGACTTGCACCGGGCAGCCGAGAATTTCCTGCGCTTTGGCAATAAAATCGACGGCATTAACCGCCAGACGGAGCGTCGCGGTCGCGACAACGCGGATTTGGGCATGCGGTATGTCCTGCAGACGCTCTGCAAAGAGGCGCAGACACTGCCAGCCACGTTCCATGGCTTCGGGAGAGAGGTGATTATCGCTGCTCAGGCCCGCCGCCAGGCGGACCTTGCGCTTGATGCGCGTCAGCGTCTGTATGCTTCCCGCCACCTCGCGTACAACCAGCATATGAAAACTATTCGAACCGAGATCAATTGCCGCATAGAGCGAGGTGGAACTGAGCATCATTTTTTAACCTGAACGACGACGATTACGCGGCGCACCGCCGGAACGACGCGGGCCATTACCGGTACGTGGACGGGTAAGGCGCTTAGGTGGCGGCAGTTCGCTCATCAGCGCGTCCGGATTGTATTTACTCTGTGGAATAGAGTGACCGATATAGGTCTCAATGGCCGGAAGGTTCAGCGCATACTCTTCACATGCAAGGCTGATGGAGTGACCGCTTGCGCCGGCACGACCGGTACGACCGATACGGTGTACATAGTCTTCACAGTCATCTGGCAGGTCATAGTTAAAGACGTGCGTCACGGCTGGAATGTGCAGGCCACGGGCCGCCACGTCGGTTGCGACCAGAATATCAAGGTCGCCACGAGTAAATTCGTCGAGAATGCGCAGGCGTTTTTTCTGCGCCACGTCGCCGGTCAGCAGGCCCACACGGTGACCATCTGCTGCCAGGTGGCCCCAAATATCTTCACAGCGGTGTTTGGTGTTCGCAAAGATGATCGCGCGATCCGGCCACTCTTCTTCGATCAGGGTTTGCAGCAGGCGCATTTTCTCTTCATTAGAAGGATAGAAGAGCTCTTCTTTAATGCGGTGCCCGGTTTTCTGCTCCGGTTCTACTTCCACATATTCCGCATTGTTCATCTGCTCGAATGCGAGTTCACGTACGCGGTATGACAGGGTTGCGGAGAACAGCATGTTCAGACGCTGGTTTGCCGCAGGCATTCGGCGGAACAGCCAGCGGATGTCTTTAATGAAGCCCAGATCGTACATGCGGTCTGCTTCATCCAGCACCACGACCTGGATTGCGCCGAGGTTGATATGGTTCTGTTTAGCGTAGTCGATAAGACGGCCTGTGGTCCCAATCAGGATATCCACGCCGCTTTCCAGCACTTTCAGCTGTTTATCGTAGCCGTCGCCGCCATAGGCCAGGCCAAGTTTCAGGCCAGTGGCTTGCGCCAGGGGCTCAGCGTCTGCGTGGATCTGTACCGCCAGTTCTCGCGTCGGGGCCATAATTAGCGCGCGCGGCTGGTTAACTTTGCGGTCTGCAATCGCTGGGTGAGAAAGTAAATAATGAAACGTTGACGTTAAAAACGCCATCGTTTTGCCAGTACCGGTTTGCGCCTGCCCTGCAACATCACGACCGGCCAGCGTCAGCGGCAGGGCGAGAGCCTGAATGGGCGTGCAGTTATGAAACCCTTTAGTTTCAAGGGCTTCGATCACCTTTGGGTGCAGGGCGAAGTCGGAAAACTTCTGTTCTGTTAAATGTGTTTTGCTCATAGTGTGGTAGAATATCAGCTTACTATTGCTTTACGAAAGCGTATCCGGTGAAATAAAGTCAACCTTTAGTTGGTTAATGCGACATCAACACGTCGTTGGTGGAGACAAAACCAACGTACCAGGCTTATTCCTGTGGAGTTATATATGAGCGATAAAATTATTCACCTGACTGACGACAGTTTTGACACGGACGTACTTAAAGCTGACGGGCTGATCCTCGTTGATTTCTGGGCTGAATGGTGTGGTCCTTGCAAAATGATCGCTCCGATTCTGGATGAAATCGCTGACGAATATCAGGGCAAACTGACCGTTGCCAAGCTGAACATCGACCAGAACCCGGGCACTGCGCCAAAATACGGTATCCGTGGCATCCCGACCCTGCTGCTGTTCAAGAACGGTGACGTGGCGGCGACCAAAGTGGGCGCACTGTCCAAAGGTCAACTGAAAGAGTTCCTGGACGCTAACCTGGCGTAAGGTTTCTCCGCTGAGCGTCCAGAGCGCCTAATTAATGGTGAGCTCTGGACGCCCGGCTTTAGTCGTGCTAAGTTAGCTATGACTACGTTTTAAACATATCTTGTTGTTTGAATCTTGTTTTACCCGATACTTCCCGTTGTTAACTTAAACAGTGCGTGAAGTTGCTAGATTCCGGGCTTGTCACTCAATCCGTCTTGTCGTTTCAGTTCTGCGTTCTTTCCCTGTGACCAGACAGCGAACAGACATGAGGTGATGGCCGCTAAACAGGCATGGATGACCCTGCCATACCATTCACAACATTAAGTTCGAGAATCACCCCGAGTTTAAGAACCCACACCATTATGAATCTTACCGAATTAAAGAATACGCCGGTTTCTGAGCTGATCACTCTCGGCGAAAATATGGGACTGGAAAACCAGGCTCGTATGCGCAAGCAGGACATCATTTTCGCCATCCTGAAGCAACACGCTAAGAGTGGCGAAGATATCTTTGGCGACGGTGTGCTGGAGATACTGCAAGACGGATTTGGTTTCCTCCGCTCTGCAGACAGCTCCTACCTCGCCGGCCCTGACGACATCTACGTATCCCCTAGCCAAATCCGCCGTTTCAACCTCCGCACTGGTGACACCATTTCAGGTAAGATTCGTCCTCCAAAAGAGGGTGAACGCTACTTTGCGCTGTTGAAGGTTAATGAAGTCAACTACGACAAACCGGAAAACTCCCGCAATAAGATCCTGTTCGAGAACTTAACGCCGCTGCACGCGAACTCTCGTCTGCGTATGGAGCGTGGTAACGGGTCTACTGAAGACTTAACCGCTCGTGTGCTGGATCTGGCATCGCCAATTGGTCGTGGCCAGCGTGGTCTGATTGTGGCGCCACCAAAAGCCGGTAAAACCATGCTGCTGCAAAACATCGCGCAGAGCATTGCTTACAACCATCCAGACTGTGTGCTGATGGTGCTGCTGATTGACGAACGTCCGGAAGAAGTGACCGAGATGCAGCGTCTGGTGAAAGGGGAAGTGGTTGCGTCAACCTTCGACGAGCCTGCTTCCCGCCACGTTCAGGTTGCGGAAATGGTTATCGAGAAGGCGAAACGCCTGGTTGAGCACAAGAAAGACGTGATCATCCTGCTTGATTCCATTACCCGTCTGGCGCGTGCCTACAACACCGTGGTGCCGGCTTCCGGTAAAGTACTGACCGGTGGTGTGGATGCCAACGCCCTGCATCGTCCGAAGCGTTTCTTCGGTGCGGCGCGTAACGTGGAAGAGGGCGGTAGCCTGACCATTATCGCGACGGCGCTGATCGATACCGGCTCCAAAATGGACGAAGTTATTTACGAAGAGTTTAAAGGTACAGGCAACATGGAACTGCACCTTTCTCGTAAAATCGCAGAAAAACGCGTCTTCCCGGCGATTGACTACAACCGTTCCGGTACCCGTAAAGAAGAGCTGCTTACCACTCAGGAAGAGCTGCAGAAAATGTGGATCCTGCGCAAAATCATCCATCCAATGGGCGAAATCGACGCAATGGAATTCCTCATTAACAAACTGGCGATGACTAAAACGAACGACGATTTCTTCGACATGATGAAACGCTCGTAACGCAAATAATCCCAGTAAACGCCACGTTTTTACGTGGCGTTTTTTATTTATGGACTATACGCTATTACCACACACTCCCAATTTTGACCGGTCGGTGCGACAATAAGAAAATTCGCACAGTAAAAATATTAATAGCTTGAATAATAAACAAATGGGTCGCAAGAGGTGTGCTTTATGCCTTCTGGCTTGATGCCATCATGGTTATACTTCTTTGACTAACATATGTTGAGAACATCCGTTGTGAACCTATTCGATACGTTTGCTGAACTCACCAGTATTTTTTTGTTCACTACTTGCTTTCTTTTTTTAGCACGTAAGGTAGCAAAATATGTCGGTTTAGTGGACAAACCTAACTTCCGTAAACGGCACCAAGGTATGATTCCCTTGGTGGGCGGAATCTCCGTTTTTGCAGGTGTTTCTTTCACTTTTGCTATCGCGGATTACTATATCCCACATGCCAGGCTGTACCTGTGCTGTGCGTCTGTTCTGGTTGTTGTGGGGGCACTTGATGATCGCTACGATATCAGTGTAAAAATTCGAGCCTTCGTGCAGGCTGCAGTTGCTCTTGCCATGATGGTGGCGGCAAACCTTCACCTTAGCAGTCTTGGATACATTTTTGGTTCTTGGGAGATGGTACTTGGGCCGTTTGGTTACTTCCTTACACTCTTTGCCGTATGGGTCGCCATCAATGCATTTAATATGGTAGATGGGATTGATGGTTTATTGGGCGGACTATCTTGTGTTTCATTTGCTGCCATTGGCATAATCTTATGGTTTGATGGTCAATACAGCCTGGCAATGTGGTGTTTTGCTATGATTGCGGCCATTCTGCCCTATATTCTTTTAAATCTTGGCGCGCTGGGCCGTCGCTATAAAGTCTTTATGGGCGATGCGGGTAGCACATTGATTGGTTTCACTATTATCTGGATCTTATTGGAAACCACTCAGGGTAAAACACATCCAATCAGCCCGGTTACAGCGCTTTGGATCATTGCCATTCCGCTGATGGATATGGTGGCGATTATGTATCGTCGTCTGCGTAAAGGAATGAGCCCATTTTCTGCGGACCGGCAGCATATTCATCATCTGATTATGCGCGCCGGCTTCACGTCTCGTCAGGCCTTTGTGCTGATTACGCTAGCGGCTGCTATTCTGGCTGCGATTGGCGTTGCCGCGGAATACGCTCATTTCATTCCTGAATGGGTAATGTTGGTATTATTCTTGCTAGCATTTTTCATGTACGGTTACTGCATCAAGCGTGCATGGAAAGTCGCGCGTTTTATTAAACGTTTAAAACGCAGGATGCGTCGGAACAGTGGCAAAAACACAACTTTAACTAAGTAAAACCGGGACTATGATGACTCAACCGTTGGCGGGAGCGAAATCAGTGGGCACTGAGAACGAGCTGGATATTCGTGGTTTGTTTCGAGTGTTATGGCAGGGCAAACTGTGGATTGTGGGGATTGGCCTGGGGTTCGCGCTGTTAGCGCTTGCCTACACCTTCTTTGCGAAACAAGAGTGGAGCGCCACGGCGATCACAGACCGACCAACGGTGAATATGCTTGGAGGCTACTACTCCCAGCAGCAATTCCTGCGTAATCTTGATATCAAGGCCAATCTGGCGACCCCGGATCAGGCCTCGGTAATGGATGAGTCCTACAAAGAGTTTGTGATGCAGCTGGCGTCGTGGGATACACGTCGCGATTTCTGGTCCCAGACAGACTACTACAAGCAGCGCATGGTCGGTAACAGCAAAGCGGATGCCGCGCTGCTGGATGATTTAATCAACAACATTCAGTTTATGCCTGGCGATGTGCTCCGTAACGTTAGCGACAGCGTGAAGCTGATTGCGGAAACGGCGCCGGACGCCAATAACCTGTTGCGTCAGTACGTTGCTTTTGCCAGCCAGCGTGCGGCCAGTCATCTGAATGACGAGCTGAAAGGCGCCTGGGCTGCGCGAACTATCCAGATGAAAGCGCAGGTCAAACGTCAGGAAGAGGTCGCTAAGGCCATCTTCGCCCGTCGCGTGCATAATATTGAGCAGGCGCTGAAGATTGCGGAACAGCACAATATTTCCCGTAGCGAAACGGATGTTCCGGCTGACGAACTCCCTGATTCAGAAATGTTCCTTCTTGGTCGCCCAATGCTTCAGGCACGTCTGGAAAATATCCAGGCCGTTGGCCCTGACTTTGACCTTGATTACGACCAAAACCGCGCCATGCTCAATACGCTCAACGTCGGTCCAACGCTGGACCCGCGTTTTCAGACCTATCGTTATTTAAGAACGCCTGAAGAGCCTGTAAAACGCGATAGTCCGCGTCGCGCATTCCTGATGATCATGTGGGGGATTGTGGGCGCACTGACTGGCGCTGGCGTAGCGTTATTACGTCGCCGCACAAACTAAGAACGCCGTCTACGATGAAGGCTTCGGCCTTCATCGTCTAATCGAAGAGAATCGATGTGAAAGTACTAACCGTATTTGGCACCAGGCCGGAGGCCATCAAGATGGCGCCTCTGGTTCATGCGCTGGCCAGAGATCCTGATATTGAAGCGAAAGTGTGCGTGACTGCCCAGCACCGTGAGATGCTCGATCAGGTCTTAACCCTCTTTTCTATCGTCCCGGATTACGATCTCAATATAATGAAACCGGGACAGGGACTGACGGAAATCACCTGCCGTATTCTGCAAGAATTAAAGCCTATTCTGGAGTCGTTCAAGCCGGATGTAGTGCTGGTGCACGGCGACACCACCACCACCGTGGCGACCAGCCTGGCCGCGTTCTATCAGCGTATCCCTGTTGGCCATGTCGAAGCGGGACTGCGTACCGGCAATCTTTATTCCCCGTGGCCGGAAGAGGCCAACCGTACGCTCACCGGTCACCTGGCGATGTACCATTTTGCGCCAACCGAGAACTCACGTCAGAACCTGCTGCGCGAAAATATCAGCGACAGCAAAATCTTCGTTACCGGCAATACGGTCATTGATGCGCTGATTTGGGTGCGTGACCGCGTGCTGGCTAACAGCGAGCTTCAGGCAGAACTCGCTGCGCGCTATCCGTTCCTGAACAACGGCAAGAAAACGATTCTGGTGACGGGACACCGCCGCGAAAGTTTTGGCCGTGGCTTTGAGCAAATCTGCCACGCGCTGGCTGAAATCGCCGCGCAGAATGAGGATGTGCAGATTGTCTATCCGGTGCACCTTAACCCTAACGTCAGCGAACCGGTCAACCGTATCCTGGGCCACGTGGAAAACGTGCTCCTGATAGAGCCGCAGGACTATCTGCCATTTGTCTGGCTGATGAACCACGCCTGGCTGATCCTGACCGATTCTGGCGGCATTCAGGAAGAGGCGCCTTCCCTCGGTAAGCCGGTACTGGTGATGCGCGAAACCACTGAACGTCCGGAAGCGGTCACTGCCGGTACCGTGCGTCTGGTGGGAACGGATCCGCGTCGTATTGTCGAAGAGGTCACGCGCTTACTGCATGACGAAGAAGAGTATCAGGCGATGAGCCGTGCCCATAACCCGTACGGGGACGGGCAGGCTTGTGGACGTATTTTGCACGCACTTAAACACAATCGGGTAACGCTATGAGTTTTACTACCATCTCTGTTGTTGGTCTCGGCTATATCGGGCTGCCTACTGCGGCGGCCTTTGCCTCTCGTCAAAAGCAGGTTATTGGCGTAGATATCAACGCGCATGCGGTAGAAACCATCAACCGTGGCGAAATTCATATCGTGGAGCCCGATCTCGATCGTGTGGTGAAAAAGGCGGTGGACGGTGGCTTCCTGCGCGCCAGCACCACGCCGGTAGAAGCCGATGCGTACCTGATTGCGGTGCCTACGCCCTTTAAAGGCGATCACGAGCCTGACATGGTTTACGTCGAGGCGGCGGCAAAATCCATTGCGCCTGTGCTGAAGAAAGGGGCACTGGTTATTCTTGAGTCCACTTCACCTGTTGGGGCAACCGAGCAGATGGCACAGTGGCTGGCCGAGGCGCGTCCCGATCTCAGCTTCCCCCAGCAGGCGGGCGACCAGGCCGATATCAACATCGCCTACTGCCCTGAGCGCGTACTGCCAGGCCAGGTGATGGTGGAACTGATTAAAAATGACCGCGTGATTGGCGGCATGACCCCAGTCTGCTCCGCGCGCGCCAGCGAGCTGTATAAGATCTTCCTTGAAGGCGAATGCGTGGTGACCAACTCCCGCACCGCCGAGATGTGCAAACTGACCGAAAACAGCTTCCGCGATGTTAACATTGCATTTGCGAATGAACTGTCGTTGATTTGCGCCGATCAGGGGATTAACGTCTGGGAACTTGTTCGCCTTGCCAATCGTCACCCACGCGTGAACATCCTTCAGCCGGGGCCGGGTGTGGGTGGGCACTGTATCGCTGTCGATCCGTGGTTTATCGTGGCGCAGAATCCGGAACAGGCGCGCCTGATTCGCACCGCGCGCGAAGTAAACGACCACAAACCGCACTGGGTTATCAACCAGGTGAAAGCCACGGTGGCGGATTGCCTCGCCGACAGCGGTAAACGTGCCAGTGAGCTGAAAATTGCCTGCTTTGGTCTGGCATTCAAACCGAATATTGACGATCTTCGCGAAAGCCCGGCAATGGAAATTGCCGAAACGATCGCAGCCTGGCACAGCGGTGAAACGCTGGTGGTTGAGCCGAATATTCATGCGTTGCCGGCAAAACTTGCCGGTCACTGCACCCTTACCGCACTGGATGACGCGCTGGCGACGGCGGATGTGCTGGTGCTGCTGGTGGATCACAATGCGTTTAAAGCGGTCTCCGCTGATGCCGTGCGTCAGCAGTATATTGTTGATACTAAGGGCGTTTGGCGTTGATTACTCTCAACGGCGTGCTGGAGTCCCTTGAGTGGGAAAGCGTATTTTTTTCGCTCCCCTCAGCGATAGTGCGTCTGCGCGATAACGCTCCTGCGTTGCAGGACGCAGACTTCAGCGCCTGGCAGCGCGTACAGGCTAAGATCCCGGCGGACCGCGCCGATCTGCTGGACGCGCTCCAGCAGCACGGATTCCGGCTGGTCGAGGGCGAGGTTGATCTCTCTGTTACCGTGGCCCGCCACGGCTCACCGGGCGCGGAAATTGCAACGGAGCAGGATATCCCCGCGCTGCGCAAGATGGCGGCGCTGGCTTTCGCTCAAAGCCGTTTCCGGACGCCCTGGTATGCGCCCGATGACAGCGGCCGCTTTTATGCCCGGTGGATAGAGAATGCGGTTAAAGGCACGTTTGACCACGTCTGTCTGGTGTTCCGTACTGCCGGGGGGCAGATTCAGGGTTTTGTTTCGCTTCGCAGGCTCAACGAGCACGAGGCGCGCATTGGTTTGTTAGCCGGGCGCGGCATGGGCGAAAAACTCATGCAGGCGGCGCTGCACTGGGCGGAGCAACAACAGGTATCGACGCTGCGGGTCGCAACCCAGATGGGCAACACCGCTGCGCTTAAACGTTATATTGCGAGTGGTGCCAGCATCGACGCCACCGCCTACTGGTTATACAGGTGACAAGATGATTCCATTTAACGCGCCTCCCGTTGTGGGCACTGAACTTGATTACATGCAGTCGGCTATGGGCAGCGGCAAGCTCTGTGGCGACGGTGGTTTTACCCGTCGCTGCCAGCAGTGGATGGAGCAACGTTTTCACAGTGCCAAGGTGCTGCTGACGCCGTCCTGTACCGCATCGCTCGAAATGGCCGCGCTGCTGCTGGATATTCAGCCCGGCGATGAAGTGATCATGCCGAGCTACACCTTCGTCTCCACGGCGAACGCGTTTGTCCTGCGCGGGGCGAAAATCGTGTTTGTGGATATCCGTCCGGATACCATGAACATCAACGAAACGCTGATTGAAGCGGCGATCACCGACAAAACGCGGGCGATTGTTCCGGTGCATTACGCGGGCGTGGCCTGTGAAATGGACACCATCATGGCCATCGCCAAAAAGCACAACCTGTTCGTGGTGGAAGACGCCGCGCAGGGCGTGATGTCCACCTACAAAGGTCGCGCGCTGGGAACCATCGGTCATATCGGTTGCTTTAGCTTCCACGAAACCAAAAACTACACCGCAGGCGGCGAAGGCGGCGCGACGCTGATTAACGATCGTGCCCTTGTGGAGCGTGCGGAAGTGATCCGTGAAAAAGGGACCAACCGCAGCCAGTTCTTCCGCGGTCAGGTGGATAAATACACCTGGCGCGATATCGGCTCAAGCTACCTGATGGCGGACTTGCAGGCCGCGTATCTCTGGGCGCAGCTGGAAGCGGCAGAGCGAATCAATCTGCAACGCCTCTCCCTGTGGCAAACCTACTACGACGCGCTGGAGCCGCTGGCTAAAGCCGGACGTATTGAACTGCCGACTATTCCGGCAGACTGCATCCACAACGCCCACATGTTCTATATCAAGCTGCGCGATAACGACGATCGCAGCAAGCTGATTGCCTGGCTGAAGGAGGCGGTAATTATGGCGGTATTCCACTATATTCCGCTGCACTCCAGCCCGGCTGGCGAAGCCTTCGGGATGTTTGCCGGTGAAGACCGCTACACCACCAAAGAGAGCGAACGTCTGCTCCGCCTGCCCCTGTTCTACAACCTCGCGCCGGTGAACCAGCGTACGGTGATCAATTCGCTTCTGAGTTATTTCGCCTGATATGTCTCTGGCAAAAGCGTCGGTGTGGACGGCAGCGTCCACGCTAGTAAAAATTGGCGCCGGGTTACTGGTCGTCAAGCTGCTGGCCGTCTCATTTGGTCCGTCAGGCGTTGGGCTGGCAGGGAACTTCCGCCAGCTGGTCACGGTGCTTGGCGTGCTGGCAGGTGCCGGGATATTCAATGGCGTCACCAAATACGTCGCGCAGCATCATGACGATGCCGAAAAGCTTCGCACGGTGGTGGGCACCTCCTCTGCTATGGTGCTGGGCTTCTCTACGTTGCTGGCCATCGTCTTTTTGCTGGCGGCGGCACCTGTTAGTCAGGGACTGTTCGGACACACGCACTATCAGGGACTGGTGCGCCTGGTGGCGTTCGTTCAGATGGGGATCGCCTGGGCGAACCTGCTGCTGGCGCTGATGAAAGGCTTCCGTGATGCCGCCGGGAATGCGCTGGCGCTGATCCTCGGCAGCATCATCGGCGTTATCGCCTACTACTTTTGCTATCGACTGGGCGGCTATGAAGGCGCGCTGCTGGGGCTGGCGCTGGTGCCTGCGCTCGTTGTCATTCCGGCAGCGTTTATGCTGATGCGCAGAGGCAATGTCCCGCTGAGTTACCTGAAACCGCAGTGGGACAAGATGCTGGCGGGGCAGCTAGGAAAGTTTACCCTGATGGCGCTCATCACTTCGGTAACGCTTCCCGTGGCTTACGTGATGATGCGAAACCTGCTGGCAGCGCATTACAGCTGGGATGAAGTGGGGATCTGGCAGGGCGTAAGCAGCATTTCAGATGCTTACCTCCAATTTATTACGGCTTCCTTTAGCGTCTATTTGCTGCCAACCTTATCGCGCCTGACGTCCAGGCAGGATATTACCCGCGAGATTTTTCGCGCCCTGCGTTTCGTGTTGCCGGCCGTTGCGATCGCCAGCTTTACCGTCTGGTTACTGCGTGATTTCGCCATCTGGCTGCTGTTTTCGGCGAAGTTTACCGCCATGCGCGATCTGTTTGCCTGGCAACTGGTCGGCGATGTGCTGAAAGTGGGGGCATACGTTTTCGGCTATCTGGTGATTGCGAAGGCTTCGCTGCGGTTGTATATCCTGGCAGAGATCGGCCAGTTTGCGCTGCTAACGGCATTTTCTCACTGGCTGATCCCCACCCACGGTGCGCTGGGGGCGGCGCAGGCCTATATGGCAACTTATATCGTTTATTTCGCTGCCTGTTGCGGCGTATTTTTACTTTGGCGTAAACGCGCATGACTGCACTGATACACATACTGGGATCGGATATCCCGCATCATAACCAGACCGTTCTGCGGTTCTTCAACGATGAACTGGCATCCGGCACGCCCGATGCGCGTGAGTTTATGGTCGTTGGATGCGATAACGGCCTGAGCGCGGCGTGTCCGGCATTGCATATCACCTTCTGGCCAGACAAAGCGGCGCTGACGAAGGCCGTGGTTGCTAAAGCCAAAGCGGATCGAAGCCAACGTTTCTTCTTCCATGGACAGTTCAATACCGGACTGTGGCTGGCGCTGTTAAGCGGCGGGATCAAACCTTCTCAGTTCAGCTGGCATATCTGGGGAGCGGATCTCTACGAAGTCTCCCGTGGCTGGAAGTTCCGACTTTTCTATCCGCTGCGTCGTCTGGCGCAGGCGCGCGTGGGCTGCGTTTTTGCTACCCGAGGCGATCTCAACTATTTTGCTAAACAGCACCCGAAGGTTCGCGGGGAGCTGCTCTATTTCCCGACCCGTATGGATCCGGCGCTGAACACCATGGCGAATGACACGGTTCGAGAGGGCAAGCTGACCATCCTGGTGGGGAATTCCGGCGATCGCAGTAACGAGCATGTCGCGGCGCTGAGGGCGGTGCATCAGCAGTTTGGCGACACGGTGAACGTGGTGGTGCCGATGGGCTATCCCGCCAATAACGACGCCTACATCGATGAAGTTCGCCAGCAGGGGCTTGCGCTGTTTAGCGCAGAAAACCTGCACATTCTCAGCGATAAGCTGGAATTTGATGACTATCTCGCGCTGCTGCGAAAATGCGATCTGGGCTATTTCATCTTTGCCCGTCAGCAGGGGATTGGCACGCTGTGTCTGCTGATTCAGGCGGGCGTACCCTGCGTGCTCAACCGCGAAAACCCGTTCTGGCAGGACATGGCCGAGCAGCATATTCCGGTGCTGTTTACCTCTGACACGCTTAATGTCGAGGTGGTACGGGAAGCGCAGCGTCAGCTCACGCTGGTTGATAAAAATAGCATCGACTTTTTCAGCCCGAACTACCTCACGCCGTGGCACCGCGCGCTGCGTATTGCTTCAGGAGACAACGCATGAGCCAGTTGCAGTTTAGCGGCTTGCTGGTGGTCTGGCTGCTGAGCACGCTGTTTATCGCCACGCTCACCTGGTTTGAATTCCGGCGGGTACGTTTTAACTTCAACGTATTCTTCTCGCTGCTGTTTTTGCTGACCTTTTTCTTTGGCTTCCCGCTGACCAGCATCCTCGTGTTCCGCTTTGATGTTGGCGTCGCGCCGCCGGAAATCTTGTTGCAGGCGCTGCTCTCTGCGACCTGCTTCTACGCGGTGTACTACGTCACTTATAAAACGCGCCTGCGAGCGGCAAAAGACACCACCCCTCGTCGTCCGCTGTTTACCATGAACCGGGTAGAAACCCATCTGACGTGGGTTATGCTGATGACTATCGCCCTCGTTAGCGTGGCGATTTTCTTCATGCATAACGGCTTTTTACTGTTTAAGTTGCAGTCCTATAGCCAGATTTTCTCCGCCGAAGTCTCCGGCGTCGCGCTCAAGCGTTTCTTCTATTTCTTTATCCCGGCGATGCTGGTGGTCTTTTTCCTGCGTCAGGACAGCAAAGCCTGGCTATTCTTCCTGGTCAGCACCGTCGCATTTGGCATTCTGACCTACATGATCGTCGGCGGCACCCGCGCCAACATCATTATCGCCTTCGCGATTTTCCTGTTTATCGGCATTATTCGCGGCTGGATCTCGCTGTGGATGCTGGCGGCGGCAGGCGTCTTTGGCATTGTGGGGATGTTCTGGCTGGCGCTGAAGCGCTACGGGCTGAACGTGGCCGGCGACGAAGCGTTTTACACCTTCCTGTATCTGACGCGCGACACCTTCTCGCCGTGGGAAAACCTGGCATTACTGCTGCAAAACTACGACAAAATCGAATTCCAGGGGCTGGCGCCGATTGTTCGCGATTTCTATGTCTTTATACCGACGTGGCTGTGGCCCGATCGTCCCGGCATTGTCCTGAACACGGCGAACTACTTCACCTGGGAAGTGCTGAACAACCATTCGGGTCTGGCGATTTCCCCAACCCTGATTGGCTCGCTGGTAGTGATGGGCGGAACGTGGTTTATCCTGCCTGGCGCGATCGCGGTAGGGCTGATAATAAAATGGTTCGACTGGCTATATACGCTGGGTAACGAAGAGACCAACCGCTACAAAGCCGCTGTTTTGCACAGTTTCTGTTTCGGTGCCATTTTCAATATGATCGTTCTGGCGCGCGAGGGGCTGGATTCATTCGTCTCACGCGTGGTGTTCTTTATGGTCGTTTTCGGACTCTGTCTGCTGCTGGCAAAACTGCTGTACTGGTTGTTTGACAGTGCAGGGCTTGTGCACAGACGTGAGCCACAGGGCAGCACAACGCTGTCGCAAGTCTGAGTAGGGATTATCATGACGGATACAACTTCAGCCCCGCGTTATGCGCTGCGCGGGCTACAGCTGATTGGCTGGCGTGACATGCAGCACGCGCTGGATTTTCTGTTCGCGGACGGGCAGATGAAGTCGGGCACGCTGGTGGCCATCAACGCAGAAAAAATGCTGGCGGTTGAAGATAATGCGGAAGTGAAAAGCCTGATTGAAGCCGCGGAGTTTAAATACGCAGACGGTATTAGCGTGGTGCGTTCAATTCGTAAAAAATTTCCAGACGCTAATGTGTCTCGCGTGGCGGGTGCTGACCTTTGGGAGCGGCTTATGGAGCGCGCAGGCGCTGAAGGCACGCCGGTATTTTTGATCGGCGGCAAGCCAGAGGTGCTGGCGCAGACCGAACAAAAGCTGCGTAACCAGTGGAATGTTAACATAGTGGGCAGCCAGGATGGCTATTTCAGGCCGGAAGATCGCCTGGCGTTATATGAGCGCGTGCGCGACAGCGGGGCGAAAATTGTCACTGTCGCTATGGGGTCGCCGCGCCAGGAAATACTGATGCGCGATTGCCGTCTGGTCAGCCCGGATGCGCTTTATATGGGCGTTGGCGGCACCTACGACGTCTTTACCGGCCACGTTAAGCGTGCGCCCAAAGTCTGGCAAAATCTGGGGCTGGAGTGGCTCTACCGCCTGCTCTCCCAACCGACGCGTATAAAACGACAGATTCGCCTTCTGCGCTACCTCGCCTGGCACTACACCGGGAAAATGTAATCAATATGCAGCGCGATCTGCTGTTCGCGCTGCAACGCCCCCCGCAAAACTGCTGAGTTTATGTGCAATGCATTCATTTTTTTAATGCATTGTTTGCCATTTGCCAGAATTTAAGAAACCATTCGCTCCGTATTTCAGTACCCCTCAAAACAATACCCGGCAACAAGTCGGGAAACAGCAAACACAACCGAGGAATTATGGCAGAGAAAAAACCGGAGCTTCAGCGTGGGCTGGAAGCTCGACATATTGAACTGATCGCGCTGGGCGGGACTATCGGCGTTGGCCTGTTTATGGGCTCGGCAAGCACGCTGAAGTGGGCGGGGCCTTCCGTCCTGCTGGCGTATATTATTGCCGGACTGTTCGTCTTCTTCATCATGCGCTCAATGGGCGAAATGCTGTTTCTGGAGCCGGTGACGGGCTCTTTCGCCGTTTACGCCCACCGGTATATGAGCCCGTTCTTTGGTTATCTCACGGCCTGGTCGTACTGGTTTATGTGGATGGCCGTGGGGATTTCGGAGATCACCGCCATCGGGGTCTACGTGCAGTTCTGGTTCCCGGAGATGGCCCAGTGGATACCCGCGCTTATTGCCGTAGGGCTGGTGGCGCTGGCGAACCTTGCCGCCGTTCGTCTTTACGGCGAAATCGAGTTCTGGTTTGCGATGATCAAAGTCACCACCATCATCGTGATGATTGTCGTTGGCCTTGGGGTCATCTTCTTTGGCTTCGGTAACGGCGGGCACGCTATCGGTTTTGGTAACCTGACCGGGCACGGCGGCTTCTTCGCGGGGGGCTGGAAGGGCTTTCTGACGGCGCTCTGTATCGTTGTCGCCTCCTATCAGGGCGTTGAGCTGATCGGCATTACCGCAGGTGAGGCGAAAAACCCGCAGGTCACGCTGCGTAGCGCGGTAGGCAAGGTACTGTGGCGTATCCTGATTTTCTATGTGGGCGCGATCTTCGTTATCGTGACCATTTTCCCATGGAACGAGATCGGCACCACCGGCAGCCCGTTTGTCTTAACCTTCGCTAAGATTGGCATCACGGCGGCAGCCGCCATTATCAACTTTGTGGTGCTGACGGCGGCGCTCTCCGGCTGTAACAGCGGAATGTACAGCTGTGGGCGTATGCTTTACGCGCTCTCGCAAAACAAACAGCTGCCGGCGGTGATGGGTAAAGTCTCCCGCGTGGGTGTACCGGTGGCGGGCGTAGCGGTGTCGATTGTGATTCTGCTGATTGGCTCTTGCCTGAACTACATCATCCCGAATCCGCAGCGCGTGTTTGTTTATGTTTATAGCGCCAGCGTGCTGCCGGGGATGGTACCGTGGTTTGTCATTTTGATTAGCCAGCTGCGTTTCCGACAGGCGCACAAAGAAGCGATCGCCAGCCATCCATTCCGTTCCATTCTGTTCCCGTATGCGAACTATTTGACGATGGCGTTCCTGATTTGCGTATTAATTGGAATGTACTTTAATGAAGATACCCGCATGTCGCTGTTTGTCGGGATGATCTTCCTGGCTGCCGTCACAGCTGCATATAAACTTTTTGGCCTGGGTCGCCGTGGCTCCGCCCATAAAGTGGAGGAATAAGCGGCAAAATGTGCAAACCATAACCAAACGCGCATTTTTTTCAAAAAAGCACTAGACAGCGGGGTCGGAGGTACGTAATATCCAGCCCCGCAACGGCGCTAAGCGCCCGTAGCTCAGCTGGATAGAGCGCTGCCCTCCGGAGGCAGAGGTCTCAGGTTCGAATCCTGTCGGGCGCGCCATTTTAGTCCCGGCGCTAGAGCTGCGGTGGTCTGAGAAGTAGTCAGAACCGCGTGAAAGAATACAGTGGTGGCTATAGCTCAGTTGGTAGAGCCCTGGATTGTGATTCCAGTTGTCGTGGGTTCGAATCCCATTAGCCACCCCATTATTGAAAGAGTTGTGAATTGCGAAGGTGGCGGAATTGGTAGACGCGCTAGCTTCAGGTGTTAGTGTTCTTACGGACGTGGGGGTTCAAGTCCCCCCCCTCGCACCACGACTTTTAATGAGTTGAACTAAAAATTCAAAAAAGCAGTACATCGGCGAGTAGCGCAGCTTGGTAGCGCAACTGGTTTGGGACCAGTGGGTCGGAGGTTCGAATCCTCTCTCGCCGACCAATTTTGAACCCCGCTTCGGCGGGGTTTTTTGTTTTCTGCGCTTTTTCATCCTGTAGCCATTCCCCGACAACACTCTATATCCTTGTCGCGATTCAGCGACATATAAGCCTTTAATAATAAAGAATTTATTATTTTCTCTCTTAACCTGTCTCCTGGTGACGACAGATTGCCGCCCTTAGCGCGAGTTTGTATGGCGTAAGGCGGCTCTTAACAACATAATTTCCTTTTATCTTAAAATGTTGCGCGATGTAAAAGTTATGCGTGTAAACCTGGCACATTACATGCAATAATATGCGTGTAGATGCTCATTCCATCTCTTATGTTCGCCCTACGGCCTCATAAACTCAGGAATGACGCAGAGCCGTTTACGGTGCTTATCGTCCACTGACAGATGTCGCTTCGGCCTCATCAAACACCATGGACATAACGTTGAGTGAAGCACCAAATATGTTGTCTTACAGACCTGTTTTAACGCCTGCTTTTATAGCAGGCGTTTTTTTATGGGTACAAAAAAGGAGGCCATCTGGCCTCCTGGATAATTACTGCTGCGTTCCGTTATTGTGTAGCGTAAGCAGAAGCCCATCACGCCGCATGGCTGCGGCCTCTTCCGGCTTGTGCTGCTTGTCCAGCGAATCAGCAAGCCAGGCGTAATCAAATGCGTCCGGGCGTTGCTTCAGTGCAGCGCGGAAGGCGAGACTCGCCTCCTGCCACTCGCCGTGTTTCATCAAAGACTGGCCCAGCGTACTCCACAGCAGCGGACGATCGCCCACGGTTTTGATCTGCTGGCGCAATGCTTTTTCTATTTGTTCCGGATTGTTGGTTTTCAGACGCGGGATGACCATCACCAGGCGGTCATCATACTGTCGCTTGAGACCGTCGAGAAGGATCTCCTGCGCGGTGTCATGGTCGTCACACTCAATCAGATGTTCTGCCATCGCCACCTGAAGGGGAACCTGCTGGCGCGTTTTGCGGCTCTGGTTTTTCCACCAGGTTTTCAGGCCGTCGCTGCCAAGATCGGCGCGCGCCTGATCCATCAGGCCAATCCAGGCCAGACGCTGAAGTTCATCACGATGTTCATCATCGCCCACGTCGGCTTTCGCCATGGAAGGGATAATGTCCAGCAGCGAACCCCAGGCACCTGTCCGAATGTATGCCTGCTCCGCAAGACGCAGCACTTCCGGATGACGAGGGGTAATTTCCAGCAGACGGTCAACGCCGTGACGTGCGGCATGGTTTTCATTGCGCGCCAGTTGCAGACGAACGCGGGTGATCTCAACCGGAATCGGATCCTTAGTTGAGAGCTCAGACGCGCGTTCGAGATGCTGATTGGCGCGGGCCTCATCGCCTCGCTGTTGCGCCGCCTCAGCGGCCAGCAGATAGTTAACAACCGGCTGTTCTGCATGGTCGGCATTTTTCGACATCAGCTTTTCAACCTGCTGATAGTCGCCTTCGGCCAGCTTCAGCAACGCTTGCTCGGTCTGCTTACGGGCGCGACGGCGCTTACGGCCAACGAACCAGCCGCGCGTGTGAACCCCGGTACGGAAAATACGACGCAGGATCCATTCCACTGCCAGCAGGACGACCACACCCAAGATCAGGATGATCACCAGCCCTGTCACGCTGGTTTCGACGTTGTAGTTATCGGTCTGGATCAATACGTAACCCTGGTGACCCGCGAGCATCGGTCCCAGTACAATCCCGGCGATCAGCAGGATGAAGAGTAAGAAGACTTTTAGCATCATCACTCTCCTTGCGGCGCGCTTTCAGGCGCTGGCGCGGCGGCAGGTGCTTCAGCCGGGCGCTCTGCCGGAACGCCCGGCTGGGCCAGCAGGTTACGCACGCGCGTCTGCATGATCTTCTCCAGAATCGGCTGGCTTTCCAGCTTGTCCGGCACGTTCATGGTGATGTTTTGCTGGCTCAGCTTGTCGATATCCTCCAGGAACGCGGTCGTGGTTGCGTCATTGGTATCGTAGTAAGCACGTACCCACGTTGAAACGTTATCCAGCGCCTGTTTGTAGGTCTCTTCCTGGTGACGTGGTACGGCCTGGGCAGCCACCAGCAGGCGGGAGCGAATGTTTTCGCGCAGATAGACATCCTGGTTCGGTGCCAGCAGCGGCACGGCAGTTTCATCGCGGCGGCGAATGGTAATAAAGCTGTCCATAAAGTTCTGCCAGCTCTTTTGCAGGTTGATACGCCATTCGCTCAGGGAGCTGGAAAGCTCGGTGCCGTCAGAATCCATCGGGGAGTCATCATCGTTGTTATCGGCCAGCTGAAGGTTATCAATCTGGTTTGAGAGCTGATTTACCTTAAGGATGATACCGTCGTAGTCGACCTGAGAAACCGCAGACAGGCTGGCGATATCTTCCGTAATAGCGCGGCGTGCGTTGATGAGGCTCGGATCGTTCATATCGGCCAGGCTTGCGTCGGCGCTTTTCAGCAGCGCGGCGGCGGTGGTGACATCCTGATCGCTCCAGAGCTTGCGCCCGGCCAGCTTCACCAGAAAATCGGCCTGTGAGAGCAGCCAGGTTTTGGCATCGGTTCCCGAAATCGTGGCGACTTTCTCCTGCACTTCGCTCAGCTGTTTGGTCAACTCTTCACGTTTGCTGTTCGCGTCGGCGAGGGCGGCAGCCTGCTGTTTGATCACGCCTTCCAGCTCAGCTTTTTGCGTCTCCTGCGCTTTCTGTAGGGCGGTGATTTGGTTAACCAGCGCGTCGCTGGTGGCCGTCTGGTTGGTGCCTTGTTTCTTCACCAGTCCGTAGAGACCCACGCCTGCGGCCAGCGCAATCGCGATGGCAATCACGCTCAGCGTGAGGCTGGTTTTATTGCTGCCGTTTTTCTTCTCAACGGTTTTGTCTGTCGTCTCTGGCTGTGACGTGGTGTCCACAGTCTCCCTGGTCTCTTCAACCACGGCGGAGGATTTTTCGTGTTCCGTCATTATGGCTTCCCATTTGAGAGTTATTGTAATGCGCGCAGCAGCGCATCGTTGTCGGCGTTATCAGCGATCCGAATATCCTGCCAGCCCAGTTCCCGGGCGTGGTTCGCCAGACGCTCGCTGACGACCAGAAGCCGACAGCGGAGTAACCAGTTTTCGCGATACCAAAGCGGAATCAGCGACCAAAGCTGTTGTAACATTTCACCGCTGGTAACCACCAGCGTATTAATGCCGCGCGCGTGCCAGCGCATGGCTTCTTCCGCGCCATCATAGTGTTTCGCACAGCGCTGATAGCACTCCACAAACGTCACGTCTGCGCCGCGTTCGCGCAGCGTCTCGCCCAGCAGTTCGCGGCCACCGTTGCCGCGCAAAATGAGCGCACGCTTTCCGGCAATAGTTTGTAATTCAGGTAATTGTAGCAAGACTTCGCTGATTTCCCGATCTAACGGGTAACGAACATCGATTCCGCTCGCGGTATGTAAGGCCAGCGCCGTGGTGCGCCCGATGGCGAAATAGCGGGGTGCGTGGGGCCAGTTAACGCCCTGCTGTTGTAGCTGCGCATGGGCAAATTCCACAGCATGCTGCGATAGCGCAAAGAGCAGATCACCTTCCTGCAAGGCACGCATCTGGTCAGCGAGCGTAGGCAGCTCGCGACCGGGGGAGAATTCAATCAACGGAAAACTCCAGGCCACCTGCCCCAGTGCGCGCAGACGGCTCACTAACTGCTCTCCTGCGGGAGAAGGGCGGGTGACAAGTATGCTCATGCAGGGGGCTCTCCGTTATAGACCTCAGCCAGAATTTCACGCGCGCCGTTACTCAGCAGCTCTTCCGCCAGCGATACGCCAAGCGCCTCGGCATCCTGCGGCTTGCCGCGACGTTCACCGCGAACCATCTGCGAGCCGTCCGGCGCGCCAACCAGCGCACGCAGCCACAGCTCACCGTCAGTTAATTCAGCATAGCTGCCAATTGGCACCTGACAGCCTCCTTCGAGGCGAGTATTCATCGCGCGCTCGGCTTTTACGCGAACGGCGGTATCGTCATGATTCAGCGGCGCGAGCAGTGCCTGAGTACGCGCATCATCCAGACGACACTCAATGCCGACGGCACCCTGGCCGACGGCGGGGAGCGACAGCTCCGGCGGCAACGCCACGCGAATACGTTCTTCCAGCCCCAGGCGTTTCAGGCCCGCAACCGCAAGAATAATGGCATCGTAGTCGCCGTTATCCAGCTTGCCAAGGCGTGTGCCGACGTTCCCACGCAGCGAGCGAATCACCAGATCCGGGCGACGTTCAGCCAGCTGACACTGGCGGCGTAAACTTGACGTGCCGACCACGCTGCCTGCCGGCAACGCATCAAGCGAGTCATAGCGATTAGAGACAAACGCATCGCGCGGATCCTCGCGCTCGCAGATGGTCACCAGCCCCAGCCCTTCCGGGAACTCAACGGGCACATCTTTCATCGAATGCACGGCGATATCGGCGCGGTTCTCAAGCAATGCCAGTTCCAGCTCTTTGACAAACAGACCCTTTCCGCCCACTTTGGCCAGCGGCGTATCAAGAATGACATCGCCACGCGTGACCATTGGCACCAGCTCAACGCGTAATCCGGTGTGGCAGGCTTCCAGGCGCTGCTTAACATAATGTGCCTGCCAGAGCGCAAGAGGACTTTGGCGTGTGGCAATTCTCAAAACATTGTCTAACATGCTTGTTACCGTCATTATCAATCGCTAACCATCCTAACATTGTTGACACTCGGATGGCAGTTTTACGGTTGATGAAGAGTGAGAGGGACAGGGCGGCGTTCGCGTCAGCCACCGCCGTATTCAGGAATTTACACGTACAGAACGGTGCTACACTTGTATGTAGCGCATCTTTCTTTACGGTCAACCGGCAAGGTGTTAAATTGATCACGTTTTAGACCATTTTTTCGTCTGTACCACCAGAAAACAACAAGGCGAAAAAGGGTAACGGTTATTTTTTGAAATACTGCGGGTCCGCTGCTTGTTCTGTTTTGACTGGCGTGCGTCACCCGGAAACATCAGGCGATACGTCTTGTACCTCTATATTGAGACTCTGAAACAGAGACTGGATGCCATCAATCAATTGCGTGTGGATCGCGCGCTTGCTGCCATGGGCCCTGCTTTCCAGCAGGTATACAGTCTACTGCCGACATTGTTGCACTATCACCATCCGCTAATGCCGGGTTACCTCGATGGTAACGTTCCCCAGGGCATTTGCCTCTTCACGCCTGATGAAACCCAACAGCACTATCTGACTGAACTTGAGCTTTACCGTGGTATGCCGCCGCAGGTTTCGCCGAAAGGCGAGCTGCCGATTACCGGGGTTTACTCCATGGGCAGCACGTCATCGGTTGGGCAAAGTTGTTCTTCTGACCTGGATATCTGGGTCTGCCATCAGTCCTGGCTCGACAATGAAGAGCGCCAGCTGTTGCAGCGTAAATGCAGTCTGCTGGAGAGCTGGGCGGCGTCGCTCGGCGTGGAAGTGAGCTTCTTCCTGATTGATGAAAACCGTTTCCGCCATAACGAAAGCGGCAGTCTGGGTGGTGAAGACTGCGGCTCGACTCAGCACATTCTGTTGCTGGATGAGTTTTACCGTACTGCGGTTCGCCTGGCCGGAAAACGTATTCTGTGGAATATGGTGCCGTGCGATGAAGAAGAGAATTATGACGACTACGTCATGTCGCTTTACTCGCAGGGCGTACTGACGCCAAACGAGTGGCTGGATCTGGGCGGTCTGAGCTCCCTGTCCGCCGAAGAGTACTTTGGTGCAAGCCTCTGGCAGCTCTATAAGAGCATTGATTCACCGTACAAAGCGGTGCTGAAAACCCTGCTGCTGGAAGCCTACTCCTGGGAATACCCCACCCCGCGTCTGCTGGCGAAAGATATTAAGCAGCGTCTGCACGACGGGGAGATCGTCTCCTACGGGCTTGATGCCTACTGCATGATGCTGGAACGCGTCACCGAATACCTGACGGCCATTGATGACGCCACGCGTCTTGACCTGGTGCGTCGATGTTTCTATCTCAAAGTCTGTGAAAAACTGAGCCGCGAGCGCGCCTGCGTTGGCTGGCGCCGTGAAGTGGTCAGCCAGTTAGTCAAAGAGTGGGGATGGGACGAAGCGCGTCTCGCCATGCTCGACAACCGCGCCAACTGGAAAATCGATCAGGTGCGCGAGGCGCACAACGAGCTGCTTGATGCGATGATGCAGAGCTACCGCAACCTGATCCGCTTTGCCCGCCGTAACAACCTTAGCGTTTCTGCCAGCCCACAGGATATCGGGGTGCTGACCCGTAAACTGTACGCCGCGTTTGAAGCGTTGCCGGGCAAGGTAACGCTGGTGAACCCACAGATTTCGCCTGACCTGTCTGAACCGAATCTGACCTTTATCTACGTGCCGCCGGGCCGCGCAAACCGCACCGGGTGGTATCTGTACAACCGTGCGCCAAGCATGGATTCGATCATCAGCCATCAGCCGCTGGAGTATAACCGCTACCTTAACAAGCTGGTGGCCTGGGCCTGGTTTAACGGCCTTCTCACCTCACGCACCCGGTTGTTTATCAAGGGCAACGAGGTGGTCGATTTAGCCAAATTGCAGGAGATGGTGGCGGATGTCTCGCACCACTTCCCACTGCGTCTGCCTGCGCCGACGCCAAAAGCGCTCTACAGCCCGTGTGAGATTCGCCATCTGGCGATCATCGTCAACCTGGAATACGACCCGACGGCGGCCTTCCGCAATCAGGTGGTTCACTTTGACTTCCGTAAGCTGGACGTCTTTAGCTTCGGTGAGCAGCAAAACTGCCTGGTGGGCAGCGTGGATCTGCTGTACCGCAACTCGTGGAACGAAGTGCGTACCCTGCACTTTAACGGCGAGCAGGCGATGATCGAGGCGCTGAAAACGATCCTCGGCAAGATGCACCAGGACGCCGCGCCGCCGGACAGCGTGGAGGTGTTCTGCTACAGCCAGCACCTTCGCGGCCTGATTCGTACCCGCGTGCAGCAGCTGGTGTCTGAGTGCATCGAATTGCGTCTTTCCAGCACCCGGAATGAAACCGGACGCTTTAAAGCGCTGCGCGTCTCCGGCCAGACCTGGGGGCTGTTCTTTGAGCGCCTGAACGTGTCGGTGCAGAAGCTGGAGAACGCCATTGAATTCTACGGCGCGATTTCACACAACAAACTGCATGGCCTGTCGGTTCAGGTGGAAACCAACCACGTTAAGCTGCCGCAGGTGGTGGATGGCTTTGCGAGTGAAGGGATTATTCAGTTCTTCTTCGAGGAGTCGGGCGATAACGCCGGGTTTAATATCTACATTCTGGATGAAACCAACCGTGCCGAGGTGTATCACCACTGTGAAGGCAGCAAAGAGGAGCTGGTGCGCGACGTCAGCCGGTTCTATTCATCCTCGCACGATCGCTTTACCTACGGCTCAAGTTTTATCAACTTCAACCTGCCGCAGTTCTACCAGATTGTGAATGTGGATGGACGAGCGCAGGTGATCCCGTTCCGTACGCAGGCGATTACCCCTGCGGCGCCCGCTAACCAGGAAACTGCGCCGCTGTTGCAGCAGTATTTCTCCTGACCCTTTTCGCCGGGTGGCGCTAACGCTTACCCGGCCTACGGTCTGAGCTGCTGTTGCCGGGTGGCGCTAACGCTTACCCGGCCTACGGTCCGAGCTGCTGTTGCGGTTGGCGCTCACGCTTACCCGGACTATGGTTCGAGCCGTTGTAGGCCCGGTAAGGCGTAGCCGCCACCGGGCAACAAAACTACCTGAAACTCACGTCCTCGCCCGCCTGCGCCGTCGCCGCCTGCTCCAGCAGATCCCAGAACGTTTCGCCGCTGCGGTCGCAGATCCACTCGTCACCTTTCAGATCAAAGTGATAGCCGCCCTGTTTCGCCGCCAGCCACACCTGGTGAAGCGGCTCCTGACGGTTAATAATAATCTTGCTGCCGTTTTCGAAGCTTAAGGTCAGGATCCCGCCGTTGATTTCACAATCGATATCGCTGTCGCCGTCCCACTCGTCGATACGCTCTTCGATGGTCATCCACAGGGTATCGGCAAGGCGATGAAATTCACTGTCGTTCATGGTTTTATTCCTGTTTTTCGTGATGGCGGCAGTATAACGCTAAATAATTCCCGTTGCAGGAAAGCGGCAAACTCTTGCTTTTGTGTCTTCTCCTGCGATGATAGAAACAGATTTGAACTTACGGGCAACCTCTACATGAAAAACGTCTTTCGAACGCTTGCCGTTCTTGTCACTCTGTTTAGCCTGACCGGCTGTGGACTGAAGGGACCACTGTACTTCCCGCCAGAGGATAAAAACGCACCACCGCCGACAAAACCAGTGCAAAGTGGTATCGAGTCATCTACGCCGGATACCAACGATCGCGGCAATAACGGCGGCCCGACTCAGGTCAATCTCTGACGATTACGTTCTGTACCCGCGCAATGGAGCAAATGATGCAGTTCTCTAAAATGCATGGCCTTGGCAACGACTTTATGGTCGTCGACGCGGTAACGCAGAATGTCTTTTTCTCCCCGGAACTGATCCGTCGCCTGGCGGATCGGCACGTGGGCGTGGGGTTTGACCAGCTGCTGGTGGTGGAGCCGCCTTACGATCCTGACCTGGACTTCCACTATCGCATTTTTAACGCCGACGGCAGCGAAGTTTCCCAGTGCGGCAACGGCGCGCGCTGTTTTGCCCGCTTTGTTCGGCTGAAAGGGCTGACCAACAAGCGCGATATCCGCGTCAGCACCGCCAACGGCCGGATGGTGCTCAGCGTCACCGACGACGAACTGGTGCGCGTGAACATGGGCGAGCCGAACTTCGAACCCGCTGCCGTGCCGTTTCGCGCCAACAAAGCGGAAAAGACCTATATTATGCGTGCCGCCGAGCAGACAGTATTGTGCGGCGTCGTCTCGATGGGTAACCCGCACTGCGTGATTCAGGTAGATGATGTGCAAACTGCGGCGGTTGAAACGCTCGGCCCGGTGCTGGAAAGCCACGAGCGCTTCCCGGAGCGGGCGAACATCGGTTTCATGCAGGTGGTGAAGCGTGAACACATTCGCCTGCGGGTTTACGAGCGCGGCGCGGGCGAAACCCAGGCCTGCGGAAGCGGTGCCTGTGCGGCGGTGGCCGTCGGTATCTCGCAGGGGTTACTGGCGGAAGAGGTTCGCGTGGAATTACCGGGCGGGCGTCTTGATATCGCCTGGAAAGGAGCGGGTCATCCACTGTACATGACTGGCCCGGCGACACATGTTTATGACGGGTTTATCCATCTATGAAGCAACCAGGGGAAGAACTGCGGGAACCTGTAACGGAGCTGGATGACAGCGCTGTTGTGGATTACCTGCTGCACAATCCTGAGTTTTTTATCCGCAATGCACGCGTCGTCGAAAGGATGCGCGTGCCGCATCCGGTTCGCGAGACCGTGTCGCTGGTTGAATGGCACATGGCGCGCTCGCGCAACCACATCAATCAGCTCGAAGAGAACATGACGCTGCTGATGGAGCAGGCCAGCAATAACGAAAGCCTGTTCTATCGTCTTCTGCACCTTCAGGCGCGTCTGGCTTCCGCGCACAGTCTCGAAGAGTTCCTCAACCGCTTCCACCGCTGGGCGCGCGAGCTGGGGCTGGCAGGCGCGACGATCCGTCTCTTTCCCGACCGCTGGCGCATTGGCGCGCCGTCCGGGTTTACCCATCTGGCGCTGAGCCGTCAGGCGTTTGAGCCGCTGCGCATTCAGCGTCTGGGCCATGAGCACCACTATCTGGGGCCGCTTAACGGGCCAGAACTGCTGGTGGTGCTGCCAGAAGCCAAAGCTATCGGCTCGGTGGCGATGTCGCTGATGGGGCGCGATGGTGACCTGGGTGTGATGTTATTTACCAGCCGCGACGCGCATCATTATGAACAGGGGCAGGGCACGCAACTGTTGCAGGAGATCGCCCTGATGCTGCCTGAGCTGCTGGAGCGCTGGATTGAGCGCGTATGACGGACGGACTGCTCGCCACTGACGTCACCCGTTTTCTGCGCTATCTGGGCGTTGAGCGCCAGCTTAGCCCTATTACGCTGCTCAACTATCAGCGTCAGCTTGATGCCATCATGCAGATTGCCGATGAAATCGGCCTGAAAAGCTGGCAACAATGTGACGCCGCCACGGTTCGCGGCTTCGTTGTGCGTAGCCGTAAAAAAAACTTAAGCCCGGCGAGCCTGGCGCTCCGGCTCTCTGCCCTGCGCAGTTTCTTCGACTGGCTGGTCAGCCAGGGCGGTCTGAAAGCCAACCCGGCAAAAGGGATCGCCACGCCAAAGGCCCCGCGTCATCTGCCGAAAAATATCGACGTCGACGACGTAAACCGCCTGCTGGATATCGATCTTAACGATCCGCTGGCCGTGCGCGACCGCGCGATGCTGGAGGTGATGTACGGCGCGGGCCTGCGTCTCTCTGAGCTGGTGAACCTCGACTTAAAGCACCTCGATCTGGAATCTGGCGAAGTGTGGGTGATGGGCAAGGGCAGCAAAGAGCGCCGCCTGCCGATCGGCCGCAATGCGGTTTCCTGGATTGAGCACTGGCTGGATCTGCGCGGTCTGTTTGGCGCGGAAGAGGATGCGCTGTTCCTGTCGAAGCTCGGCAAGCGGATCTCGGCGCGTAACGTGCAGAAGCGCTTTGCGGAGTGGGGCATTAAGCAGGGGCTGAACAGCCACGTTCACCCGCATAAGCTGCGCCACTCTTTTGCGACGCACATGCTGGAATCAAGCGGCGACCTGCGCGGCGTACAGGAGCTGCTTGGTCACGCGAATCTGTCGACCACCCAAATCTATACCCACTTAGACTTCCAACACCTTGCCTCGGTGTATGACGCGGCGCATCCACGCGCCAAACGGGGGAAATAATGCGTTTTTACCGCCCACTCGGTCAGATCTCAGCCCTGACGTTTGATCTTGATGACACCCTTTACGACAACCGCCCAGTGATCCTGCGTACCGAGCAGGAGTCGCTGGCGTTTGTGCAAAACTACCATCCTGCGCTGAAAGCGATCCAGAACAAAGAGTTCCAGAAGCTGCGTCAGTCCCTGCGGGAAACCGAGCCGGAAATTTACCATGACGTGACCGAATGGCGCCGCCGTGCGGTTGAGCAGGCGATGCTCAATGCCGGCCTGAGCGCGCAGGACGCGGCCATGGGTGCCGAAGCGGCCATGGAAAATTTCGCCAAATGGCGCAGCCGCATCGATGTGCCGCAGGAGACCCACGACACGCTGGCGAAGCTCGCTGAAAAGTGGCCGCTGGTGGCCATCACCAACGGCAACGCTCAGCCTGAACTGTTTGGTCTGGGGAACTATTTTCAGTTCGTGCTGCGCGCGGGCCCGCACGGACGCTCGAAGCCGTTCAACGATATGTATCATCTGGCGGCGGAAAAACTGGATTTGCCGCTCGGTGAGATCCTGCACGTGGGCGACGACCTGACCACGGACGTCGCCGGGGCGATTCGCTGCGGCATGCAGGCCTGCTGGATCAAGCCGGAAAATGCCGATCTGATGACTACCCCGGATAGCCGTCTTCTGCCGCACGTGGAAATTTCACGGTTGGCATCCCTCACGACGCTGATATAATCATCAATTGTTCTGTATAAATTAACAGGGTTTTGGCGAATGGAAACATTTGCCCGCCCGACATGACGTGACGGTGCCAATGGACGTTTCTTACCTGCTCGACAGCCTTAATGACAAACAGCGTGACGCGGTTGCCGCCTCGCGTACAAACCTGCTGGTACTGGCTGGAGCGGGCAGTGGTAAGACGCGCGTGCTGGTTCACCGTATCGCCTGGCTACAGAGCGTGGAGAACTGCTCGCCGTACTCGATTATGGCCGTGACGTTCACCAACAAGGCGGCGGCGGAGATGCGCCACCGTATCGCACAACTGATGGGCACCAGCCAGGGCGGCATGTGGGTTGGCACCTTCCACGGCCTGGCGCACCGTCTGCTGCGCGCGCACCATATGGACGCTAACCTGCCGCAGGATTTCCAGATCCTCGACAGCGAAGATCAGCTGCGCTTGCTGAAACGCCTGATCAAGGCGATGAACCTCGACGAGAAGCAGTGGCCGCCGCGTCAGGCGATGTGGTACATCAACGGTCAGAAAGACGAAGGGCTGCGTCCGCACCACATTCAAAGCTTCGGTAACCCGGTTGAGCAGACCTGGCAGAACGTCTACAAGGCCTATCAGGAAGCGTGCGATCGCGCCGGTCTGGTGGATTTCGCCGAACTGCTGCTGCGCGCCCACGAGCTGTGGCTCAACAAACCACATATCCTGCAACACTACCGTGAACGCTTCACCAACATTTTGGTGGACGAATTCCAGGATACCAACAACATTCAGTACGCGTGGATCCGCCTGCTGGCCGGGGATACCGGCAAGGTGATGATCGTGGGCGATGACGACCAGTCTATCTACGGCTGGCGCGGCGCGCAGGTGGAGAACATCCAGCGCTTTCTCAACGATTTCCCCGGCGCGCAAACCATCCGTCTGGAGCAGAACTACCGTTCTACCAGCAACATACTGAGCGCGGCCAACGCCCTGATTGAGAACAACAACGGGCGACTGGGTAAAAAGCTGTGGACCGATGGCGTCGACGGCGAACCGATTTCGATTTACTGCGCCTTCAACGAGCTCGACGAAGCCCGCTTCGTGGTGAACCGCATTAAAACCTGGCAGGAGAACGGCGGTGCGCTGGAGCAGTGTGCCATTCTCTATCGCAGCAACGCCCAGTCGCGCGTGCTGGAAGAGGCGCTGTTACAGGTGAGCATGCCGTACCGCATTTATGGCGGTATGCGCTTCTTCGAACGTCAGGAGATCAAAGATGCGCTCTCGTATTTGCGTCTGATTGCCAACCGTAACGACGATGCGGCGTTTGAGCGCGTGGTGAACACGCCGACGCGTGGCATCGGCGATCGTACGCTGGACGTGGTGCGTCAGGCCTCGCGCGATCGTCAGCTCACGCTATGGCAGGCATGCCGCGAGCTGTTACAGGAAAAAGCACTCGCCGGGCGCGCCGCCAGCGCATTGCAGCGCTTCCTGGAGTTAATCGACGCGCTGGCGCAGGAAACGGCCGACATGCCGCTGCACGTCCAGACTGACCGGGTGATCAAAGATTCCGGCCTGCGCACCATGTACGAGCAGGAAAAAGGCGAGAAGGGCCAGACCCGTATTGAGAACTTAGAGGAGCTGGTGACGGCAACGCGCCAGTTCAGCTACAACGAAGAAGACGAAGACCTGATGCCGTTGCAGGCATTCCTCTCTCACGCCGCGCTGGAGGCGGGGGAAGGGCAGGCCGATACCTGGCAGGATGCGGTTCAGCTGATGACCCTGCACTCCGCGAAAGGTCTGGAGTTCCCGCAGGTGTTCATCGTCGGGATGGAAGAGGGGATGTTCCCGAGCCAGATGTCGCTGGATGAAGGCGGGCGTCTGGAAGAGGAGCGTCGTCTGGCCTATGTGGGTGTGACCCGTGCGATGCAGAAACTGACCCTGACCTACGCGGAAACCCGCCGCCTGTACGGGAAAGAAGTGTATCACCGTCCGTCGCGCTTTATCGGCGAACTGCCGGAAGAGTGTGTGGAAGAGGTGCGCCTGCGCGCCAGCATCAGCCGTCCGGTCAGTCATCAGCGTATGGGCTCGCCAATCTCTGAAACCGATACCGGTTACAAGCTGGGCCAGCGCGTGCGCCACTCGAAGTTTGGCGAAGGCACCATCGTCAATCTGGAAGGCAGCGGCGAGCACAGCCGTTTGCAGGTCGCGTTCCAGGGGCAGGGGATCAAATGGCTGGTGGCAGCCTACGCCAAGCTGGAAAGTGTGTAACTTTCAGAAAAATATCACTATTTTGTAATAATCTGCTAGCCTTATACGTTGAAGGTCAATTAATGCCCTTCAGCGTTCCGTTGCGTGTTGACGCCACAGTTATTGCTGGCGTAACATGCGCGCACGATTACGCTAAGAGGACATTCGCCTTGGACACACCCAGTAGATACTGGCTCAATTCCCTGTCATCCAGGAACAACTCCTAAGGCTATCTCCTCTTGCTGATGGCCTTAGTGGTTGTCAGCGACTGCATCATTCCCGTCGCGCTGAGTCAGGCTGTTTAATGGTCTGAAACCCAATTTGTTTCTGTGTGCCCACCGAACTGTCCGATATTTTTTGCATTGGGAGTCCCGGTCATGTTGAGCGCATTTCAACTCGAAAATAACCGACTGACTCGGCTTGAAGCCGAAGAGTCACAGCCCCTCATTGATGCCGTATGGGTGGATCTGGTCGAGCCGGACGACGATGAGCGCCTTCGCGTACAATCTGAACTGGGGCAAAGCCTGGCGACACGCCCGGAACTGGAAGACATCGAAGCATCCGCCCGTTTTTTTGAAGACGAAGACGGCCTGCACATTCACTCCTTCTTCTTCTTCGAAGATGCCGAAGACCACGCGGGGAACTCCACCGTGGCGTTTACCATCCGCGATGGCCGCCTGTTCACCCTGCGCGAGCGCGAACTGCCTGCGTTTCGTCTCTACCGCATGCGCGCCCGCAGCCAGGCGATGATGGACGGTAACGCCTATGAGCTGCTGCTGGATCTGTTCGAAACCAAAATCGAACAGCTGGCGGATGAAATCGAAAACATCTACAGCGACCTGGAAAAGCTGAGCCGCGTGATCATGGAAGGCCATCAGGGTGATGAGTACGACGAAGCGTTGTCCACGCTGGCAGAGCTGGAAGATATCGGCTGGAAGGTGCGTTTGTGTCTGATGGATACCCAGCGCGCGCTGAACTTCCTGGTGCGCAAGGCGCGTCTGCCGGGCGGTCAGCTGGAGCAGGCGCGTGAGATCTTACGCGATATTGAATCCCTGCTACCGCACAACGAATCCCTGTTCCAGAAGGTCAACTTCCTGATGCAGGCGGCAATGGGCTTTATCAACATCGAGCAGAACCGCATCATCAAGATCTTCTCGGTGGTTTCCGTGGTGTTCCTGCCGCCGACGCTGGTGGCATCCAGCTACGGGATGAACTTTGAGTTTATGCCGGAGCTGAAGTGGAGCTTTGGCTACCCGGGGGCGATTATCTTTATGATCCTCGCCGGGCTGGCGCCGTACCTGTACTTCAAGCGGAAGAACTGGTTGTAAAAATCAGGCGGGTGGCGCTGCGCTTACCCGCCCTACAAAGCACCTAAATTCCTCTGCGAGTCCTGCGCTGGGTATAAATTGCATCCGCAACGAAAATCGCCAGCGCCACCCAGATAAAGGCAAACGTCACCATCTTATCCGCACCCGGCACCTCGCCGTAAAACACCACCGCCAGCAGGAACATCAGCGTCGGGCCGATGTACTGGAAGAAGCCAAGCGTCGAGAGACGCAGACGCGTTGCCGCGCCGGTGAAGCACAGCAGGGGAATCGTCGTGACCACGCCCGCCGCCATCAGCATCAGGTTCAGCGACCATGGGTTGCTGCCCATGTGGCTGGTGGCGCTGTCGGCAATACCGAACAGGTAGATCGCCGCGACAGGCAGCAGCCACAGGGTTTCAAACAGCATTCCCGTCTGCGCTTCCACGGCGATTTTTTTACGCACCAGGCCGTAGAAGGCAAAGCTGAACGCCAGCCCCAGGGCGATAACCGGCAGTGAACCGAAGGTCCACAGCTGCACCAGCACGCCGCAGAGGGCCAGAATCACCGCCACCCACTGCATCCGGCGGAAACGTTCGCCGAGGAAAATCATCCCCAGCACGATGTTCACCAGCGGGTTAATGAAGTACCCCAGGCTTGCTTCGAGCATGTGATGGTTATTCACCGCCCAGATAAACAGCAGCCAGTTTCCGCCAATCAGCACCGCAGAGAGGGCAAGCAGGAAGACCTTCTTCGGGGTTTTCAGTAGCGTTTTGACGCCTGACCACTGACGGCTGATGCTCATCAGCGCAATCATAAAGAAAAACGACCAGATGACGCGGTGAGTGAGGATCTCGTCCGCCGGGACATAGGCGATAAGCTTGAAGTACGCCGGCGCGATACCCCAAATAAAATAAGCGGCAAGAGCGAGTAAAACGCCCTGCCGCGTCTGTTTAGCATCCATCGGGAAAATCCGTTACAAAAAAGTGAAATAATTTTACCCGAATTTGCCGCCTCAACCCACCATATAAGTGGCGGTTGCGCTGGCGATATAAACCTGCTCCTCGTTATGCAGCTCAACGCGGGCGACGGCAACTTTATTCCCGGCGCGCAGCAGGCTGCTGGTGCAGGTGAAGCGGTTTCCGCGTCCCGGTCGCAGATAGTCGACGCGTAAATCGATGGTTCCCATGCGCGAGAGGCGCTGGCGTAACTCATCTTCGTTGATGGTGTCATGGCGCGTCAGCGTGCTGCCCACGCACACCAGACCGGCCGCCACGTCCAGCGCAGAGGCAATCACCCCGCCGTGCAAAATGCTTTGTGCCCAGTTACCGACCATCATTGGCTGATTATTGAAACTCAGCTGAGCGAAGTCTTTTTCGTATCGCTCCAGCTCAAGACCCAGTGCACGGTTGAATGGCATGTGGTACACAAAAATCTCGCCCACGAGCTTTAAGGTTTCTTCGGCGGTGAGTGTGGCTGACATCTGACGTGGCATCCTTGTTGTTAACAAAATGTTGATTTTATGCTTCAGGATAAAGGAATGCCACTTTAAGAAACGAGGAAGCGGAAGTTATCGCAGAAGTCTGTAGAATGCCCGGACAAAACTATTCATTAAATGTCACAATTTCAGGAGAACACCACCGATGCGGACGTATCTGGGTTGGTTACTGGCGGCGGTTGCGCTGCCCCTCACAGCATATGCGCAGGAAGCGACGATCAAAGAAGTGCATGATAAACCTGCCGTTCAGGGCAGCATCATCGCCAATATGCTTCAGGAGCATGACAATCCGTTCACGCTCTACCCCTATGACACAAACTACGTGATCTATACCCAGACCAGCGATCTCAACAAAGAGGCGATAAGTTCCTATAACTGGTCTGACAATGCGCGTAAAGATGAGGTGAAGTTCCAGCTCAGCCTGGCCTTCCCGTTATGGCGCGGCATCCTGGGGCCGAACTCGGTGCTTGGTGCATCTTACACGCAGAAGTCATGGTGGCAGCTCTCCAACAGCGGGGAATCTTCACCGTTCCGCGAAACCAACTATGAACCGCAGCTGTTCCTCGGTTTCGCCACTGATTATGAGTTTGCAGGCTGGACGCTGCGCGACGTGGAGGTGGGCTATAACCACGATTCCAACGGTCGTTCCGACCCAACCTCACGCAGCTGGAATCGCGTATATACGCGTCTGATGGCGCAGAACGGCAATTTCATGGTGGAAGTGAAGCCGTGGTACGTGGTGGGCAGCACCGATGACAACCCGGATATCACCAAATACATGGGCTATTATCAGCTTAAAGTGGGCTATCAGCTGGGTGACGCGGTGCTGAGTGCCAAAGGGCAGTATAACTGGAATACCGGCTACGGCGGCGCAGAGCTGGGCCTGAGCTATCCGGTGACGAAGCACGTTCGTCTCTATACCCAGGTGTATAGCGGTTATGGCGAATCGCTGATTGACTATAACTTCAACCAGACCCGCGTTGGTGTGGGCGTCATGCTGAACGATATTTTCTAAGCTGCTCGAATGTTTTTGCGTTAAACGTTGAAGTTTCTCTCTCAGGCGCTGAAAATAGCGCCTGTTTCATTTCTGGCATATGGGGTTAACGTGGCGCAGGCGGAAGTATTGAATCAGGAATCGCTGGCTAAACAGGTTTTGCATGAAACCTTTGGCTACCAGCAGTTCCGTCCTGGCCAGGAAACCATCATTGAAACCGTGCTGGAAGGCCGCGATTGCCTGGTGGTCATGCCGACCGGCGGCGGAAAATCGCTCTGCTATCAGGTGCCCGCGCTGGTACTTAATGGCCTGACGGTTGTGGTCTCCCCCCTTATTTCCCTGATGAAAGACCAGGTCGACCAGCTGCTTGCCAACGGTGTGGCGGCGGCCTGTCTTAACTCGACGCAAACCCGCGAGCAGCAGCAAGAGGTGATGGCCGGGTGCCGCACCGGGCAGATCCGCCTGCTGTATATCGCGCCAGAGCGCCTGATGCTGGACAACTTCCTCGACCACCTGGCGCACTGGAACCCGGTGCTGCTGGCGGTGGATGAAGCGCACTGTATCTCCCAGTGGGGGCACGATTTCCGCCCGGAATATGCCGCCCTCGGCCAGCTGCGTCAGCGCTTCCCTGAGCTGCCGTTTATGGCGCTTACCGCCACGGCGGATGACACCACGCGTCAGGACATCGTTCGCCTGCTGGGGCTGAAAGACCCCTATATTCAGGTCAGCAGCTTCGACCGGCCGAACATCCGCTATATGCTGATGGAAAAATTCAAGCCGCTGGATCAGCTCCTGCGCTACGTGCAGGAGCAGCGCGGCAAGTCCGGCATCATCTACTGCAACAGCCGCGCGAAGGTGGAAGACACCGCTGCGCGTCTGCAAAATCGCGGCTTTAGCGCGGCGGCATACCATGCCGGGTTAGAAAACCACATCCGCGCCGACGTTCAGGAAAAATTCCAGCGCGACGACCTGCAAATCGTGGTCGCAACGGTGGCGTTTGGGATGGGGATCAACAAGCCTAACGTGCGCTTTGTGGTGCACTTTGATATCCCGCGCAATATCGAATCCTACTATCAGGAAACCGGCCGCGCCGGGCGTGATGGCCTGCCTGCGGAAGCGATGCTGTTTTACGATCCGGCGGATATGGCGTGGCTGCGCCGCTGTCTCGAGGAGAAACCGCAGGGGCAGTTGCAGGATATCGAACGCCACAAGCTTAACGCGATGGGTGCCTTCGCCGAAGCGCAAACCTGCCGCCGTCTGGTACTGCTCAACTACTTTGGTGAAGGGCGACAGGCGCCGTGCGGCAACTGCGATATCTGCCTCGACCCGCCGAAGCAGTACGACGGTCTGATGGACGCGCGCAAAGCGCTCTCGACTATCGGACGCGTGAACCAGCGCTTTGGGATGGGCTACGTCGTCGAAGTGCTGCGTGGGGCTAACAACCAGCGTATCCGCGACATGGGTCACGACAAGCTGCCGGTTTACGGCATCGGGAAAGACCAGAGCCATGAGCACTGGGTAAGCATCATCCGCCAGCTGATCCATCTCGGCTTTGCCACGCAAAATATTGCCCAGCACTCTGCGCTTCAGCTTACCGAAGCGGCGCGACCGGTCCTGCGCGGTGAGGTTGAACTGAAGCTCGCCGTTCCGCGCGTCGTCGCCCTCAAGCCGCGCGTGATGCAAAAATCCTACGGCGGCAACTACGATCGCAAGCTGTTCGCCAAGCTGCGCAAGCTGCGTAAAGCCATTGCCGATGAAGAGAACATCCCGCCATACGTGGTGTTCAATGACGCGACGCTGATCGAGATGGCCGAGCAAATGCCACTCAGCGCCAGCGAGATGCTCAGCGTCAACGGCGTCGGCACGCGCAAACTGGAGCGCTTTGGTAAAGAGTTTATGGCGCTTATCCGTTCCCACGCTGATGGTGATGATGAGGAGTAGTCAGCCGGGCGAAAAAGTGCCAGGATGATGACTCACTACATTATTTCCCCGCGAGTTAATTATGTTAATGCTATTTCTCACCGTGGCGTTAGTGCACATTGTTGCGCTGATGAGCCCTGGCCCTGACTTCTTCTTCGTGTCACAAACGGCCGTCAGCCGCTCCCGCAAAGAGGCGATGATGGGTGTGCTCGGTATCACCATGGGCGTTATGGTCTGGGCGGCGGTTGCGCTGCTTGGTCTGAACCTGATCCTGGCGAAAATGGCGTGGCTGCATAACATCATCATGGTTGGCGGCGGTCTGTACCTGTGCTGGATGGGCTACCAGATGCTGCGCGGGGCGCTGAAGAAAGAAGAGAAAAAGCCGGAAGAGCCAAAGGTTGAGCTGGCAACGGGCGGCCGTAGCTTTGTGAAAGGGCTGCTGACTAACCTGGCGAACCCGAAAGCGATTATTTACTTCGGCTCTGTGTTCTCGCTGTTTGTGGGGGATAACGTCGGTGCGGGCGCGCGCTGGGGGATCTTCCTGCTAATCGTTGTTGAGACGTTCGCCTGGTTTACCGTTGTGGCAAGCCTGTTTGCTTTACCGGCGATGCGTCGCGGCTACCAGCGCATCGCGAAGTGGATCGACGGCTTTGCCGGCGCACTGTTCGCCGGCTTCGGCATTCATCTCATCATTTCTCGCTAAGCATGACGCGCTGACGCAAGCAGCGCGCCAACCAGCATAAACAGCGAACCAAAGACTTTGTTCAGGGCCTTCATCTGCTTAGGCCCTTTGATCCACGCCGCAATTCGCTGCGCCAGCGTCGCGTAACCAATCATCACAATGATATCGACAATAATGGTGGTCGCGCCCAGCACCACGTACTGCATCACCTGGGGCTGATGCGGCACGATAAACTGCGGGAACAGGGCGGCGAGGAACACAATGCTTTTCGGGTTGGTCAGGTTAACGAATACCGCGCGCTTAAACAGGTGGCCGCGTGTTTGCGTCCGGGAGAGCGTATGCAGATCAATCGAGCCTGCGGCGCGCCACTGCTGAATGCCCAGCCAGATAAGATACGCTGCGCCAGCCCATTTCAGCACCTCGAAGGCCAGCACCGAACGGGAGAACAGCGTGCCCAGACCAATCCCCACCAGCACAATGTGAATGCCAAGCCCTGTCTGTAAACCGGCAATTGACGCCGCCGCGCCGCGATAGCCGTGATTAATGGAGGTGGTCATGGTGTTGATTGCGCCCGAGCCAGGTGAAAGGCTGAGGATGATGGATGTCAGCAGGTAAGCGAACCACCACTCGAAGGTCATTTGAAACTCCCGGATCGTCTGTTTTTATGCCACAATACGCTATTGTTGAGTCATTTTGTGACCGGTGACGAAAAAAACGATATTCCCTGAATTACGGGGGGTGGAAACCCAATGTTTCAGCAGAAAAAGGACTGGGAAACACGAGAAAACGCATTTGCTGCTTTCTCCATGGGGCCGCTGACCGATTTCTGGCGCCAGCGTGAGGAAGATGAGTTTATGGGCGTCGGGGATATCCCGGTACGCTTCGTTCGTTTCCATGATGAAAAAAATGACCGGGTGATTGTGGTTTGCCCCGGGCGCATCGAAAGCTATATCAAATATGCCGAGCTGGCGTATGACCTGTTCCATCTGGGCTTTGATGTGTTAATTATCGACCATCGCGGGCAGGGGCTATCCGGCCGGATGCTGCCGGATACCCATCGCGGCCACGTGGATAACTTCAGCGATTACGTCGACGATCTGGCCGCGTTCTGGCAGCAGGAAGTGCAGCCCGGACCGTGGCGCAAGCGTTATATTCTTGCCCACTCCATGGGGGGCGCGATCTCGACGTTGTTTTTGCAGCGCCATAAGCACCAGTGCGACGCCATTGCGCTGACCGCGCCGATGTACGGCATTGTGATACGTTTTCCTGACTGGATGGTGCGCCATCTTCTCGACTGGGCTGAGGGCCATCAGCGCATTCGTGAAGGCTATGCCATAGGAACAGGACGCTGGCGGGCGTTGCCGTTTGCCATCAACGTGTTAACCCACAGTCGGCAGCGTTATCGCCGCAACCTGCGTTTTTATGCCGATGAACCGCGTCTGCGGGTCGGCGGCCCCACCTGGCACTGGGTGCGGGAAGGTATTCATGCCGGTGAGCAGGTGCTGGCGGGCGTAGGCGATGATGACACGCCGACGCTTCTGATCCAGGCGGAAGAAGAGCGTGTGGTGGATAACCGCATGCATGACCGCTATTGTGAACTTCGCGCCGCGGCGGGCCATCCCTGTGAAGGGGGTAAACCGCTGGTCATCAACGGTGCGTACCATGAGATCCTTTTTGAAAAGGACGCTATGCGCTCAGTCGCGCTCAACGCCATTGTTGAATTTTTCAACAGGCATAACTGATTATTGTTTTCCACCAGAGGTTGAAATCCCTATGTACCAGGTTGTTGCATCTGATTTAGATGGCACGCTGCTTTCCCCCGACCACACCCTGTCGCCTTATGCGAAAGAGACCTTAAAACTCCTGACTGCCCGTGGCGTGAACTTTGTGTTCGCCACCGGCCGCCACCACGTGGACGTGGGGCAGATCCGCGATAACCTGGAGATCAAGTCGTACATGATCACCTCCAACGGTGCGCGCGTACACGACACGGAAGGCAACCTGATTTTTACCCACAATCTCGATCGCGACATCGCCACTGATTTGTTCGGCATTGTGCATAACAACCCGGATATCGTCACTAACGTTTATCGCGACGATGAGTGGTTTATGAACCGTCATCGCCCGGACGAAATGCGTTTCTTCAAGGAAGCCGTCTTCAACTACTCCCTGTATGAACCGGGTTTGCTGGATCCTGAAGGGATCAGCAAGGTGTTCTTTACCTGCGAAAGTCACGAAGCGCTGCTTCCGCTGGAGCAGGCGATCAACGCCCGCTGGGGAGACCGCGTGAACGTGAGCTTCTCCACGCTGACTTGTCTGGAAGTGATGGCGGGCGGGGTGTCCAAAGGTCACGCGCTGGAAGCGGTCGCGAAGCGTCTGGGCTTTGATCTGAAAGACTGCATCGCGTTCGGCGATGGCATGAACGATGCCGAGATGCTCTCCATGGCGGGCAAAGGCTGCATCATGCAGAACGCGCACCAGCGCCTGAAAGATCTGCACCCGGAGCTGGAAGTGATTGGCACCAACGCAGACAACGCGGTACCTAAGTATTTGCGCAAACTGTTCCTTGAATAATCTTCATTTGATTGTTTATTGTTCAGATGTCAACTAAAGAGTTCGCTACAATGCCTCTCCTTCTTTCTGAGAGACAAGCATTGTGGCGCTACTCATTATCACCACTATCCTGTGGGCCTTCTCCTTTAGCCTGATTGGCGAATACCTTGCCGGATCGGTCGACAGCTACTTTTCGGTGCTGATGCGTGTGGGGCTGGCGGCGCTGGTGTTCCTGCCGTTCCTGCGTACCCGCGGGCAATCGCTGAAAACCATTCTGCTGTACATGCTGGTAGGCGCAATGCAGCTCGGCATCATGTACCTGTTCAGCTTCCGGGCTTACGTCTACCTCTCCGTATCGGAATTTCTGCTCTTTACCGTGCTCACGCCGCTCTATATCACGCTGATTTACGACCTGCTCAGCAGGCGCCGCCTGCGCTGGGGATATCTGCTGAGCGCGGCGCTGGCAGTCATTGGCGCGGCGATAATTCGCTATGACAAGGTGAGCGATCACTTCTGGACCGGGCTGATGTTCGTCCAGCTCGCCAATATCAGCTTCGCCATCGGGATGGTGGGCTACAAACGCCTCATGGAGACCCGCCCGATGCCGCAGCATAACGCGTTTGCGTGGTTCTATATGGGCGCAGCGATTGTCGCGATTGCGGCATGGTTTATGCTCGGCAACCCGCAAAAGCTGCCAACCACCCCCGTGCAGTGGAGCGTTCTGGTCTGGCTGGGCGTGGTGGCGTCGGGGCTGGGCTACTTTATGTGGAACTACGGCGCGACGCAGGTAGACGCCGGAACGCTGGGGATCATGAACAACGTGCACGTGCCGGCGGGGCTACTGGTGAACCTCGCCATCTGGCAGGAACAGCCGCACTGGCCGAGTTTCCTTATTGGGGGAACGGTGATCCTGGCTTCGCTGTGGGTACATCGCCGCTGGGTCGCTCCGCGCTCCGCACAAACGGAAGATGGTCGCACGCGTGGTTCCGCGCTGAGCGAATAAACGCTTCCGTAATCGGCTGACGCTGCTCGCCGTCGCGCACGGCGGCGTACAGCCGGCTCCACAGTCCTTCACCCAGGGTTTTGGTAACCACCAGACCCTGGCGTTCAACCGTCTCGACCACCCAGTGCGGCAGCGCCGCAATTCCCATTCTGGCCGCCACCATCTGAATTAACAGCAGCGTGTTATCCACGCTTTTCAGCTGTGGGCTGATGCCTGCGGGTTGCAGGAAATGGCGCCAGATATCCAGACGACTGCGCTGTACCGGGTAAATCAGCAGGGTCTCCGTTGCCAGATCTTCCGGCGTGATACGCGTTTTGGCGGCCAGCGGATGGTCCGGGGCCAGCACCAGACGTACCTCAAAATCAAACATTGGCGAATAGTGCAGACCGCTGCGCGGCAGAATATCTGAGGTCATCACCAGATCCAGCTCACCCTGCTGAAGCGACGGCTGCGGATCAAACGTGACGCCGGACTTGAAGTCCATCTCCACCTGCGGCCACTTCTGGCGGAAGTTCTCAAGCGCGGGGGTCAGCCACTGAATACAGCTGTGACACTCAATGGCGATGCGCAGGGTGGTCTGCTGCGGCTCGTTGCAGGACTGCAACGCGCTGGCAATCTGCGGCAGCACCTGGTTCGCCAGCTGAAGCAAAATTTCGCCCTGCGGCGTAAAGCGCAAAGGCTGGCTCTTACGCACAAAAAGACGAAAGCCGAGGCGTTGTTCCAGATCGCTGAACTGGTGAGAAAGGGCAGACTGAGTCTGGTGCAGCGTGGCCGCTGCCGCCGCAAGAGAACCGCAGTTCCGCAACGCTTGTAGCGTTTTCAGGTGTTTTATCTCGATCATGAAAGTCCTTCACTTCGCCATGAACATTTTGCGCTTGAGGAATATACAGTACCTGCCAATTATAGATGTGTAAACATCTGGACGTCTAAATAACGAATTTCACAAGGGGCATACCATGACAATCCGCACTCACACTCTCGGTTTCCCTCGCGTTGGCCTGCGTCGCGAGCTAAAAAAAGCGCAAGAAAGCTACTGGGCAGGTAACGCCACCCGTGAAGAACTGCTGGCGGTGGGACGTGAGCTGCGCGCGCGTCACTGGGAACAGCAAAAACAGGCGGGCATTGACCTGCTGCCGGTGGGCGATTTCGCCTGGTACGACCATGTTCTGACCACCAGCCTGCTGCTTGGCAACGTGCCGGCTCGTCATCAGAACAACGATGGATCGGTGGATATCGATACCCTGTTCCGCATCGGCCGTGGCCGCGCGCCAACGGGTGAGCCAGCGGCGGCGGCGGAAATGACCAAGTGGTTCAACACCAACTATCACTATATGGTGCCGGAGTTCGTTAAAGGCCAGCAGTTCAAACTGACCTGGACCCAGCTTCTGGATGAAGTGGACGAAGCGCTGGCGCTGGGTCACCAGGTGAAACCCGTGCTGCTGGGGCCGATAACCTACCTGTGGCTGGGCAAAGTGAAAGGCGAACAGTTCGACCGCCTCAGCCTGCTGAACGACATTCTGCCGGTTTATAAGCAGGTGCTGATTGAGCTGGGCAAACGCGGCATTCAGTGGGTGCAAATCGATGAACCGGCGCTGGTGCTTGAGCTGCCGCAGGCGTGGCTGGACGCCTTCAAACCGGCGTATAACGCGCTCACCGGGCAGGTGAAGCTGCTGCTGACCACCTACTTCGAAGGCGTCACGCCGAACCTGAAAACCATTACCGCGCTGCCGGTTCAGGGTCTGCACGTTGACCTCGTTCACGGCAAAGACGATGTAGCAGAGTTGCACAAGCGTCTGCCAGTGGACTGGCTGCTCTCTGCCGGTCTGGTGAATGGTCGTAACGTCTGGCGTGCCGATCTCACCGAGAAATATGCACAAATTAAAGACATAGTCGGTAAACGTGAATTGTGGGTGGCCTCTTCCTGTTCCCTGCTGCATAGCCCGATTGACCTGAGCGTGGAGACCCGACTCGACCCTGAGGTGAAAAGCTGGTTTGCCTTCGCCCTGCAAAAGTGTGAGGAGCTGGCTCTGCTGCGCGATGCGTTGAACAGCGGCGACACGGCAGCGATTAGCGACTGGAGCGCTCCGATCCAGGCGCGCCGTCACTCGACGCGCGTGCATAACCCGGCAGTGGAAAAACGTCTGGCGGTTATCACCGCCCGGGACAGCCAGCGCCAGAGCCCGTATGAAGTGCGCGCCGAAGCCCAGCGTGCGCGCTTTAACCTGCCCGCGTGGCCGACCACGACAATCGGCTCCTTCCCGCAGACTACCGAGATCCGCAGCCTGCGCCTGGACTTCAAAAAGGGCAATCTGGATGCGAATCACTACCGCACCGGTATTGCGGAACACATCAAACAGGCGATTATCGAGCAGGAACGTTTAGGTCTGGACGTGCTGGTGCACGGTGAAGCCGAGCGTAACGACATGGTGGAATACTTCGGTGAGCACCTGGACGGGTTTGTCTTTACCCAGAACGGTTGGGTGCAGAGCTACGGCTCCCGCTGCGTGAAGCCGCCGGTGGTAATCGGCGACGTCAGCCGCCCGGAAGCGATTACCGTGGAGTGGGCGAAGTATGCCCAGTCTCTGACCGACAAACCGGTAAAAGGCATGCTGACGGGTCCGGTGACCATTCTCTGCTGGTCGTTCCCGCGTGAAGACGTAACCCGGGAAACCATCGCCAAACAGATCGCCCTGGCGCTGCGCGATGAAGTTGCGGATCTGGAAGCGGCCGGGATTGGCATCATTCAGATCGACGAACCTGCGCTGCGTGAAGGTTTGCCGCTGCGTCGCAGCGACTGGGATGCTTACTTACAGTGGGGCGTGGAGGCGTTCCGCCTCAACGCGGCCGTCGCGAAGGACGATACGCAGATCCACACCCACATGTGTTACTGCGAATTTAACGACATCATGGACTCCATTGCCGCGCTCGACGCCGATGTGATCACCATCGAGACCTCGCGTTCAGACATGGAACTGCTGGAGTCGTTCGAAGAGTTCGACTACCCGAACGAAATCGGGCCGGGCGTGTACGACATTCACTCCCCGAATGTGCCAAGCGTGGAGTGGATTGAATCGCTGCTGCAAAAAGCGGCCCAGCGCATCCCGGCGGAACGTCTGTGGGTAAACCCGGACTGCGGCCTGAAAACCCGTGGCTGGCCTGAAACCCGCGCGGCGCTGGCGAGCATGGTGCAGGCGGCGCAGAATTTGCGTCAGGCTTGATGAAATGTAGGCCCGGTCAGGCGTAGCCGCCACCGGGCTTTTTGCTTTTACGCTTTTTTCCCGCCGTACTGGCTAAACCATGTCAGCATCCGCTGCCAGCCATCTTTCGCCGATTCCGCATGATAGCTCGGACGATAATCGGCATTAAAGGCGTGCCCGGCTTCCGGATACACCACAATTTCCGCCTTCGCGTTTGCTGCGCGCAACGCATGGCGCATGGTCTCGACCGTATCAAGCGGGATCCCGGTATCCTGACCGCCATAGAGCCCCAACACAGGCGCATTTAAATCCGTGGCAATATCAACAGGTTGCTTCGGTGAATTCAGCGTTTTTTCACCCACCAGCTTGCCGTACCAGGCCACGGCCGCTTTTAGCTGCGGGTTATGCGCGGCGTACAACCAGCTAATGCGTCCGCCCCAACAGAAGCCAGTCACCATCAGACGATGCGCATCGCCACCGTTGCGCGCTGCCCAGCTGGCAACGTGGTCGAGATCGGCCAGCACCTGCGCGTCCGGCACTTTGCTGACCAGGTTGCTGAACAGCGTCGGGATGTCACTGTAATCATTCGGATCGCCCTGACGGAAATAGAGTTCCGGCGCAACGGCCAGGTAACCTTCCAGCGCCAGACGGCGGCAGAGGTCGCGAATATGTTCATGAACGCCAAATATTTCCTGCACCACGATCACGATGGGCAGCGGGCCATCGGCGGATTTTGGCCGCGCGTGGTACGCTGGCATGTTCTCTCCCTGGGAGGGAATGGAGGTCTCGCCTGCGGTAATGGCCTCTTCAGGGGTTGAGACGATGGTTGAAGCATGCGGGGCCGCAGCAGGTGCAAAACCGGTTTTTTCAGTCATGGCATTCTCCGTACCAATGAATGGATTAGCGCAAAGATAAATATAGACACCAGGTTAACAACCCACAGTGCCTTATAGCGTCTATCTTTTGTGCAGCACCCGGCGATATAACTTGTTAATGTGATGTGAATCACTATTTTATGGAAATTAACTGCAATCATTTTCATTCATGGTGAGGTGTGTCACGAAATAATGCACATTGCTTCTGTAAAGTACCGTTTTACTTCTTCTGACAAACCGACCCACAGAGGAGTCACCTATGTCTAAGTCTGATGTTTTTCATCTCGGCCTCACTAAAAACGATTTACAAGGGGCTACGCTTGCTATCGTCCCTGGCGATCCTGAGCGTGTGGAAAAGATCGCCGCGCTGATGGATAAGCCGGTTAAGCTGGCAGCGCATCGCGAATTCACCACCTGGCGCGCAGAGCTGGACGGTAAAGCGGTGATCGTGTGCTCTACCGGTATCGGTGGCCCGTCTACCTCTATCGCCGTTGAAGAGCTGGCACAGCTGGGCATTCGTACTTTCCTGCGCATTGGCACCACAGGCGCCATTCAGCCGCACATCAACGTGGGCGACGTGCTGGTTACCACCGCATCCGTGCGTCTGGACGGGGCAAGCCTGCACTTTGCACCGATGGAATTCCCGGCAGTGGCTGATTTCGAATGCACCACCGCACTGGTTGAAGCGGCGAAATCCGTGGGCGCCACCACCCATGTGGGCGTCACTGCCTCTTCCGATACCTTCTACCCGGGCCAGGAGCGTTACGACACCTTCTCTGGTCGCGTGGTGAGCCGTTTCAAAGGCTCAATGGAAGAGTGGCAGTCGATGGGCGTCATGAACTACGAAATGGAATCTGCGACGCTGCTGACCATGTGCGCAAGCCAGGGTCTGCGTGCCGGTATGGTGGCGGGCGTTATCGTCAACCGTACCCAGCAGGAGATCCCGAACGCTGAAACCATGAAGCAGACGGAAAGCCATGCGGTGAAAATCGTGGTTGAAGCGGCGCGCCGTCTGATCTAATTCTCTCTTCAGTGCTAAAAGGCCGACATGCTCGGCCTTTCTTTTTTGCGTAACGCCTCGCAGGAAAACCCTTTCAAACTGGACGTTCATACAGCACAATTCTATTTTGTGCGGTAATACGTTGATGCAGGGGGCATTGTGGATATCTCAATCCTGATTTATGCAGTGATTGCGCTGGTGAGCGTGGGAATTGGCTGGCTCATTTCCGGCTACCAGCATGCGCAGCAGAAAGCCGAACAGCTGGCAGAGCGCGAAGAGATCGTCGCCGAACTCAGCGCGACGAAACAACAGCTTGCGCTGTGTGACCACTGGCGCGATGAGTGTGAACTGCTCAATAACGAACTGCGCAATCTTCGCGACATTAACACCTCGCTGGAGGCCGATCTCCGGGAAGTGACCACCCGCCTTGAATCCACCCAACTGCACGCCGAAGACAAAATCCGTCAGATGATCAACAGCGAGCAGCGTCTTAGCGAGCAGTTTGAGAACCTCGCGAACCGCATTTTTGAGCACAGCAATCGCCGCGTGGATGAGCAGAACCGCCAGAGCCTGAACAGCCTTCTGACGCCGCTGCGTGAACAGCTGGACGGCTTTCGCCGTCAGGTGCAGGACAGCTTTGGTCAGGAGGCTCGCGAGCGCCACACGCTGGCGCATGAGATCCGTAATCTCCAGCAGCTGAATGCGCAGATGGCTCAGGAGGCGGTTAACCTGACGCGCGCACTGAAAGGTGATAACAAAGCGCAGGGAAACTGGGGCGAAGTGGTCATGACGCGCGTGCTGGAGGCCTCTGGCCTGCGTGAAGGATACGAATACGAAACGCAGGTCAGCATTGAAAACGATGCGCGCTCGCGGATGCAGCCGGATGTCATTGTTCGTCTGCCGCAGGGCAAAGATGTGGTTATCGACGCCAAAATGACGCTGGTGGCCTATGAGCGCTACTTCAACGCGGAGGATGACTATACCCGCGAAACAGCGTTGCAGGAGCATATCGCCTCCGTGCGTAACCATATCCGTCTGCTGGGCAGAAAAGATTATCAACAATTGCCGGGGCTGCGATCGCTGGATTATGTGCTGATGTTCATTCCGGTTGAGCCTGCCTTCCTGCTGGCGCTCGACAGACAGCCCGAACTGATCACCGAAGCGCTGAAAAATAACATTATGCTGGTCAGCCCCACCACGCTGCTGGTGGCGTTACGTACCATTGCCAACCTGTGGCGTTATGAGCACCAAAGCCGTAACGCGCAGCAGATTGCCGATCGCGCCAGCAAGCTGTACGACAAAATGCGGCTGTTTGTGGATGATATGTCCTCGGTGGGGCAAAGCCTGGATCGCGCGCAGGATAACTACCGCCAGGCGATGAAAAAACTCTCCTCCGGGCGCGGCAATTTGCTGGCGCAGGCGGAGGCGTTTCGCAGTCTGGGGGTGGAAGTTAAACGCGAGATTAATCCGGAACTGGTGGAGCAGGCTACGGCTCAGGACGAGGAGTTTCGTTTGCGTGAAGGCGATGGTGAGCAAAATAGCCGCAATGAAGACAATGGGTTAGCGGCGAGTTTATCCCCCGAAGCGCAGTCGGCGCGTTTCTTTCGCGGTGGTTGAAACGTAGGGCAAATGCGCCCAATCTGTTACACTTCACGAACATTTGACTGATTAGCAGGCTCTGAGATGGTTGACGATTCACAAGACACAACGCACTTTGGCTTTCAGACTGTCGCCAAAGCGCAGAAAGCTGACATGGTGGCCCACGTATTTCATTCCGTGGCGGCGAAGTACGATGTGATGAATGATTTGATGTCGTTTGGCATTCATCGCTTGTGGAAGCGCTTCACTATTGATTGCAGCGGCGTGCGCCGTGGACAAAAGGTGCTGGATTTAGCCGGCGGCACAGGGGATCTGACCGCTAAATTCTCCCGTCTGGTTGGCGAAACCGGTCGCGTGGTGCTGGCAGATATCAACGACTCCATGCTGAAAATGGGACGCGAAAAGCTGCGTAACATCGGCGTGGTAGGCAACGTTGAATATGTTCAGGCCAACGCCGAAGCGCTGCCGTTCCCGGACAATACGTTCGACTGCATCACCATCTCCTTCGGCCTGCGTAACGTGACCGATAAAGATAAAGCGCTGCGCTCTATGTACCGCGTGCTGAAGCCGGGTGGCCGACTGCTGGTACTTGAGTTTTCTAAACCGATTATCGACCCGCTGAGCAAAGCTTACGATGCCTATTCCTTCCACGTTCTGCCGCGCATCGGCGAGCTGGTGGCAAACGATGCAGAAAGTTACCGTTATCTGGCCGAATCCATCCGAATGCACCCGGATCAGGACACGCTGAAAGCGATGATGCAGGATGCGGAGTTTGAAAACGTGGAATACTTCAATATGACGGCGGGTGTCGTCGCGCTGCATCGTGGTTACAAGTTCTGAGTGGAGGTTTCCCGTGCCCATTAAACCCTTAGTCACCGCAGGCATCGAGAATGTACTGAATGCCTTTCTGTATCGCGCCCCGGCGCTAAAAACCGCACGTCAGCGGCTTAACGGAAAGGTGCTGCGTATCGTTTTAAAAGAGTTCTCGACGCCGCTTGTGCTGGTCTTCAGCGAACGCCAGCTTGACGTTCTGGGGGAGTGGGAAGGCGAGGCTGACTGCTCGGTGATTACGCACATGAGCGTATTGCCAAAACTGCGTGACCGTCAGCAGATGACGGCGCTTATTCGCAGCGGTGAGCTGGAGGTCGAGGGCGATATTCAGGTGGTACAGAACTTCGTTGCACTCAGCGATCAGGCTGAATTTGACCCCGCGGAACTGCTGGCGCCCTATATCGGCGACATCGCGGCTGAAGGGATAAGCAAAACGCTGCGCACGGGTTCCACTTTCCTGCGTAAAGGCCTGCTCCGTCAACAGCGCTATGCTGCCGAGGTGCTGACCGAAGAGTGGCGTATGGCCCCTGGGCCTTTAGAAGTCGCCTGGTTTGCAGAAGAGACCGCGGCAGTTGAGCGCGCAGTTGATGCGTTAACCAAACGGCTTGAAAAACTGGAGGGCAAATGACGCCTGGTGAAATTCGGCGCCTCTATTTTATCGTTCGCACCTTTTTGAGCTACGGGCTCGACGAGCTTATCCCCAGAATGCGTATCACCCTGCCGCTTCGGCTTTGGCGTCGCACGCTGTTCTGGATGCCGAATCGCCATAAGGATCAGGAGCTGGGCGCACGCCTGCGTCTTGCGTTGCAGGAGCTGGGACCGGTCTGGATCAAGTTTGGGCAGATGCTCTCAACGCGTCGCGACCTTTTCCCGCCGCAGATTGCCGATCAGCTCGCGCTATTGCAGGACCGCGTCGCTCCGTTTGACGGAGAGAGAGCGAAGAAACAAATCGAAGAAGCGATGGGCAATATCCCCATCGAGACCTGGTTTGATGATTTCGACATTCAGCCTCTGGCCTCTGCCTCTATTGCGCAGGTTCACACCGCGCGCCTGAAGGAGAATGGCAAAGAGGTGGTCATTAAGGTGATTCGCCCGGATATCCTGCCGGTTATCAGAGCGGACATGAAGCTGATCTATCGCCTGGCTCGCTGGGTGCCGCGTCTGTTGCCGGATGGCCGCCGTCTGCGTCCGCTGGAAGTGGTACGGGAATACGAAAAAACGCTCATCGATGAACTTAACCTGCTGCGTGAATCGGCGAACGCCATTCAGCTGCGTCGAAACTTTGAAGACAGTCCGATGCTGTATGTTCCGGAAGTCTATTCTGACTATTGCAGTCAGAACATGATGGTGATGGAACGTATCTACGGCATCCCGGTCTCGGACGTGGTAGCGCTGGAAAAACAGGGCACCAACATGAAGCTGCTGGCCGAGCGCGGTGTGCAGGTCTTCTTTACTCAGGTTTTCCGCGACAGCTTCTTCCATGCTGACATGCATCCGGGCAACATTTTCGTCAGCTATGAGCACCCGGAAGATCCGAAGTACATTGGCATCGACTGCGGTATTGTCGGCTCGCTGAATAAAGAGGATAAGCGTTATCTCGCCGAGAACTTTATCGCTTTCTTCAATCGCGACTACCGTAAGGTGGCCGAACTGCACGTGGATTCAGGCTGGGTTCCGCCAGATACCAACGTGGAAGAGTTTGAATTTGCGATCCGTACCGTCTGTGAGCCAATTTTTGAAAAGCCGCTCTCAGAGATCTCTTTCGGGCATGTTCTGCTCAACCTGTTCAACACCGCACGCCGTTTTAATATGGAAGTGCAGCCACAATTAGTTTTACTTCAGAAAACATTACTTTACGTTGAGGGCGTAGGCCGCCAGCTCTATCCTCAGTTAGACTTGTGGAAAACCGCGAAACCGTTCCTCGAATCCTGGATTAAGGATCAGGTCGGTATTCCAGCCCTGGTTCGCTCGCTTAAAGAGAAAGGCCCGTTCTGGATTGAAAAAATGCCAGAAATTCCTGAACTGGTTTACGACAGTTTGCGTCAGAGCAAGAACCTTCAGCACAGCATGGATAAAATCGCGCACGAGCTTCAATCCAGTCGCGTGCGTCAGGGGCAGTCCCGCTATCTCTTCGGAATTGGCGCGACGCTGCTGATAAGCGGCACGTTGCTGTTGATCAATCGTCCGGACTGGGAAATGATGCCAGCCTGGATTATGGCTGCCGGTGTGGTTGTCTGGCTTGCTGGCTGGCAAAAAACACGCTGAATTAGCGTCGCTATCGAGGGATTGCATACGTATAATGCGATCTGACTAATTAATCATCTATCACTGGGGAACACGCATGGGTGGTATCAGTATCTGGCAGTTAGTGATCATTGCCGTCATCGTTGTGCTGCTGTTCGGCACGAAAAAACTCGGATCAATTGGTTCCGACCTGGGCGCGTCAATCAAAGGCTTCAAGAAAGCCATGAGCGATGATGAGAATAAGCAGGAAAAAAGCGGTCAGGATGCTGATTTTACCGCTAAATCTATCGCCGATAAGCAGGACGAAGCCAAAAAGGAAGAGGCCAAACGTCACGATAAAGAGCAGGTGTAATTCGTGTTCGACATTGGTTTTGGTGAGTTACTGCTGGTCTTTGTGATTGGTTTGATTGTGCTGGGGCCGCAGCGTTTACCCGTTGCGGTAAAAACTGTCGTGGGCTGGGTGCGTGCGCTCCGTTCGCTGGCAACGACCGTGCAGAACGAGCTGGCGCAGGAACTGAAGCTTCAGGAATTTCAGGACAGCCTGAAAAAGGTTGAAAAGGCGAGCATGGATAACCTGACGCCGGAGCTGAAAGCATCCATGGATGAGTTGCGCGAAGCGGCTGAATCCATGAAGCGCTCATACAGCGTTAACGATCCTGAGAAGGCGAGTGATGAAGCAAACACCATCCATAATCCGGTGGTGAAGGGCAGCGAAGAGCAGCGCGAGGGTGTGACGCCTTCCAGCGCGGAGCATCAGGCTGCTTCGCCAGAGCAATCGCCGCAGGAGCCCGAAGTGAAAAAGCAGGTGCCGCCGGAAGAGCCCGTGGTCAAAACGGCTGAGGTAAAACCCGCCGCGCCCGTTTCCGAATCATCCCCCTCGTCGAGTGATAAAGCGTAAACATGGCAGTAGATGATACTCAACCGCTGATTACGCACCTCATTGAGCTGCGTAAGCGTCTGTTAAACTGCATTATTGCGGTTTTCCTCATTTTTTTATGTCTGGTCTATTTTGCCAACGATATCTATCAGGTGGTTTCCGCACCGCTGATTAAGCAGATGCCGCTGGGCGCAACGATGATTGCAACGGACGTTGCTTCGCCGTTCTTTACCCCGATCAAGCTGACCTTCTGGGTGTCGTTGATTGCCTCTGCGCCGGTCATTTTGTATCAGGTCTGGGCATTTGTGGCACCCGCGCTGTACAGGCATGAACGCAAGCTGGTTATTCCGCTGCTGGTGTCCAGTTCGCTGCTGTTTTATATCGGTATGGCGTTCGCCTACTTCGTTGTCTTCCCGCTGGCCTTCGGCTTCCTGACGCATACCGCGCCGGAAGGGGTACAGGTGTCGACGGACATCGCCAGCTACCTCAGCTTCGTTATGGCGCTGTTTATGGCCTTTGGTGTCGCCTTCGAGGTGCCCGTCGCGATTGTCCTGCTCTGCTGGGTGGGGGTGACCACGCCTGACGATCTGCGTAAAAAGCGCCCGTACATCCTGGTAGGGGCATTTGTCGTAGGTATGCTGTTAACGCCACCGGACGTCTTCTCGCAAACCTTACTGGCGATACCCATGTACTGCCTGTTTGAAGTCGGCGTATTCTTCGCTCGTTTCTACGTCGGAAAGGGGCGTACCCGGGACGAAGAAGACGAGCCGTCTGAAGAGACCACTAAAGAATAAAACCAACCGCCCGTCAGGGCGGTTGTCATATGGGGATACGTATGTTTGATATCGGGCTTAACCTGACCAGCGCCCAGTTTGCGAAAGACCGCGATGAGGTGGTGGCGCGCGCCTTTGCCGCCGGCGTGAACGGGCTGTTACTGACGGGAACAAATCTGCATGAGAGTGAGCAGGCACGGCAGCTGGCGCAACGCTATCAACACTGCTGGTCCACTGCAGGCGTGCATCCTCATGACAGCAGCCAGTGGACGCAGGAAAGCGCTGAGGCGCTTCATCGTCTGGCGGCTACGCCAGAAGTGGTTGCCATTGGCGAATGCGGGCTTGATTTCAACCGTAACTTCTCGACGCCTGAAGAGCAGGAGAAGGCATTTACCGCCCAGCTCGCGCTGGCTGCAGAGCTGGGGATGCCGGTGTTTATGCACTGTCGCGATGCGCATGAACGTTTTCTGGCGCTACTGGACCCCTGGCTGGAGAAACTGCCAGGCGCGGTGTTGCACTGCTTTACGGGCTCCCGTCAGGAAGCGCTGGATTGCCTGAACCGCGGGCTTTACTTGGGTATCACGGGCTGGGTGTGCGATGAGCGTCGTGGGCTGGAGCTACGCGAGCTGTTATCCGTAATCCCGGCCGATCGTTTGTTGCTGGAAACGGATGCGCCGTATCTGTTGCCCCGGGATATGCAGCCCAAACCGGCATCACGACGTAACGAACCGGCTTATCTGGGACACATTGCTGAGCGAGTGGCGTACTGGCGCGGGGAAGATGCGCAGTGGCTGGCAGCCCAAACCGATGACAACGTGCGTCGTCTGTTCGGCGTGCAGTTCTAAACTTTGCGGAAATCGGTGTTTTTAACGCTCTGCAACACCTCTTTGTTCAGCAGGTTGAGCAGCAGCATAGAACGCGCTTCACCGTCTGGTTCAGCGAAGATGGCCTGTAACCCTTCAAAAGCGCCTTCGGTGATCACCACGCTGTCCCCGGCATAAGGGGTTTCCGGATCGGTAATATCTTCAGGCTGCTGGTAGACAGAGAGCTGATGAATAACCGATGACGGTACTCTTGCCGGATGGGCGCCAAAACGTACAAAATGGCTGACGCCGCGCGTGGCGCTGATCGTCGTGGTGTGGATCACTTCGGGGTCGAACTCAACGAACAGATAGTTCGGGAACAGAGGCTCACTGACGGTCGTGCGTTTTCCACGCTGCATTTTTTCAAGCGTGATCACGGGCGTCAGGCAGTTAACAGACTGACGTTCAAGATGTTCCTGTGCGCGCTGAAGTTGCCCGCGTTTGCAATACAGTAAATACCAGGCCTGCATAATCACTCTTCCCATTGTTCGGGGCGCAAGCATACCAAAACCCTGGCGGGATCGCTAAGGTGATTATAATGGCGAAAAAGAGAGTAAGTCGTGGAAGTTCACGCTAATTTAACAAAATTACAGCATCACGCGGTCTTACGCCGTATAATGAAGCGCTTACAGAGAGGCCATGATTAACTGCATGAAATACCACGATCTACGCGACTTCCTGGCGCTGCTGGAAAAGCAGGGCGAACTCAAACGCATTACGCTTCCTGTTGATCCGTATCTGGAAATGACAGAAATCGCTGACCGCACCCTGCGCGCGGGCGGCCCGGCGTTGCTGTTTGAAAACCCAAAAGGCTACGCTATGCCGGTACTGTGCAACCTGTTTGGCACACCTCGCCGCGTGGCGATGGGCATGGGGCAGGAAGATGTCACGGCGCTGCGTGAAGTGGGCAAACTGCTGGCCTTTCTGAAAGAGCCGGAGCCGCCAAAAGGGTTCCGCGACCTGTTCGACAAGCTGCCGCAGTTTAAGCAGGTGTTGAATATGCCCACCAAACGCCTGCGCGGCGCGCCATGCCAGCAAAAAGTGCTGGAAGGCGATGCAGTTGATCTGACCAAAATTCCGATCATGCAGTGCTGGCCTGAAGATGCCGCACCGCTGATTACCTGGGGCCTCACCGTGACGCGTGGGCCGCATAAAGAGCGTCAAAACCTCGGCATTTACCGCCAGCAGCTGATTGGCAAAAACAAGCTCATCATGCGCTGGTTGTCCCACCGCGGTGGCGCGCTGGATTTCCAGGAGTGGTGCGCGGCCCATCCGGGCGAACGCTTCCCGGTTTCCGTCGCGCTGGGTGCCGATCCGGCAACCATTCTGGGCGCGGTGACGCCTGTTCCTGATACGCTGTCTGAATATGCCTTTGCAGGGCTGCTGCGCGGTACCAAAACCGAAGTGGTGAAGTGCATCTCCAATGACCTGGAAGTGCCAGCCAGCGCAGAGATCGTGCTGGAAGGTTACATTGAACAGGGCGAGCTGGCACCCGAAGGGCCGTACGGCGACCACACCGGCTATTACAACGAAGTGGATAACTTTCCGGTATTCACCGTCACGCACATTACCCAGCGTGAAGATGCCATTTATCATTCAACTTACACCGGCCGCCCACCGGATGAACCGGCGGTACTTGGCGTGGCGCTGAACGAAGTGTTCGTGCCGATCCTGCAAAAGCAGTTCCCGGAAATTGTTGATTTTTATCTGCCGCCGGAAGGGTGTTCGTATCGCCTGGCGGTGGTGACGATGAAGAAGCAGTATGCCGGTCACGCTAAGCGCGTGATGATGGGCGTATGGTCTTTCCTGCGCCAGTTTATGTATACCAAGTTTGTGATTGTCTGCGATGATGACGTCAATGCCCGCGACTGGAATGACGTCATCTGGGCCATCACCACGCGTATGGATCCGGCGCGTGATACGGTGTTAGTGGAAAACACGCCGATTGATTATCTGGACTTTGCCTCGCCGGTTTCCGGCCTTGGTTCAAAAATGGGACTGGATGCCACGAACAAATGGCCTGGCGAAACCGACCGTGAATGGGGTCGCCCGATCGAAAAAGATCCTGCCGTGACCGCGCGAATTGACGCGATCTGGGACGAGCTGGCCATAATGAATAACGGTAAGGCAGAATAAGACCGTTTAGCCCTATAGACTTCCCGACAGAGAGAGCGAATGACAACCTTAAGCTGTAAAGTGACGTCGGTAGATGCTATTACCGACACCGTATATCGCGTCCGTTTGGTTCCTGAAGCGGCATTCTCATTCCGTGCCGGTCAGTACCTGATGGTCGTGATGGACGAGCGTGATAAGCGTCCTTTCTCTATGGCCTCAACGCCAGCAGAGAAGGAATTTATTGAGCTGCATATTGGTGCGTCTGAGCTTAACCTGTACGCGATGGCCGTGATGGATCGCATCCTGAAAGAGCGTGAAATCGTGGTCGATATTCCTCATGGCGAGGCCTGGCTGCGTGAAGACGAAGACCGTCCGCTGATCCTGATTGCCGGTGGTACAGGCTTCTCCTATGTCCGCTCTATTCTGTTGACGGCGCTGGCGCGTAATCCAAATCGCGATATCACCATCTACTGGGGCGGCCGTGAAGAGAAGCACCTTTACGATCTGTCTGAGCTGGAAGCGCTGAGCGTCAATCATCCAAACCTGCGCATCGAGCCGGTTGTCGAGCAGCCGGAAGAGGGCTGGCGCGGGCGCAGCGGCACGGTGCTGACTGCGGTATTGCAGGATCACGGAACGCTGGCCGGGCACGATATCTACATTGCCGGTCGCTTTGAAATGGCGAAAATTGCCCGCGACCTGTTCTGCAACGAGCGTGACGCGCGGGAAGATCGTCTGTTTGGCGATGCGTTTGCGTTTATCTGATTGTGAGACCCGCTTCGGCGGGTTTTTTACGCTCGGGCAATAGCGCTGGTGAAAATTTAACCTTGAAATGGGCGGCGCATTGCCGTTATTCTTGTTCCCGTTAAATTTCGCCCTCAGGAGCGCCCCCCAAAAATGAACAAACACGACTGATGAATTTCGATCCTTGCTCAACGCATCGCGTCGGCAGGGGATGTTTTGATTTCATTCAGGAGTGCTTATGGCTCATTTTGCGCAATCCCCCTCTTTTATTTTGCATCAGGTCACCTGTCAGTTTGCGACGGGCGATATCCTTTTTGGTCCACTGAATCTTTCTCTGGATGCGTCAGTGTGTGCGCTGGTTGGCCGCAACGGCAGCGGTAAAACACGCCTTCTGCGTCTGCTGGCAGGGGTTGATGAACCCGCCAGCGGTCACATTGAGCGCTTTGGTACACACGTCTATGTGGCGCAGCAGCAGGATATTTCTGCGGATACGACTCTTGCCGGACTGCTTGGTTACGACGCGATCTTTGCGGCGCGCACGCGCATCGACGGCGGTCATTATGAACCCGACGATCTCGACACGCTCGATGGTTACTGGGATCTGGCTGAACGGCTAAGCCAGGCTTTTATCGCTGCAAAACTTCCCTCTTTTGAGCCGAACAAACGCGCGGCAGAGCTAAGCGGCGGCGAGCGCATTCGTGCCTTGCTGTGCGGTGCATTCACCGCGGATGCTGATTTCCTGCTGCTGGACGAACCGACCAACCACCTCGACAGTCAAGGCCGCGTGTGGTTCTACGAGCAGCTTTCCCGGTATCAGGGCGGGGTGCTGGTGGCCTCTCACGACCGTGAGTTGCTGGCCCAGGTACCGCGTATCCTTGAACTGAGCGCGTTGGGCTTGCGCAGCTACGGCGGGAATTATGCTGACTATTGAACCCAGCGTGATGCTGAGCAGCTGGCTGCCCGCGCCGCGCTGGAGCATGCTGCCACCGAACGCAAGCGTACCCGCGCCCGTATGCATAAAGAGCATGACGACAGCCAGCGGCGTTCGGCCAAAACGCTTCGCACGGTCGACAGCCTTAACATCGCCTCGTTTGAACGGGTCAAATACAAAGGGGCGGCGAAAGAGCGGATTGGTTCCTGGAAAAAACAGCATAGCGATCAAAATCATGCCCTGAACGCTGCGGTTCACCAGGCACGCGAGCGGGTTGAAGAAGATAACGCGGTGATGTTTACCCTGCCGGGCAGTGAAATCCCGGAAGGAAAACAGGTGCTGGTGCTGGAAGAACTGGTGCTTCCGCACGTGCCTGTCTCCCCGATAAACTGGCGAATGGATGGCCCGATGCGCGTGGCGCTACGCGGGCCGAACGGCTGTGGGAAATCCACGCTGTTGAAAGTGATGTTGGGCGAAACCGCCCCTGTTACGGGAACCTGTAAGGTCTCCGTCAGATGTGCTTATCTCGATCAGCATCTTTCCCGGCTGGATCTGTCGCAGTCGGTGATGACACACCTTAGCCTGGGCAATACGCCGCTCGAAGAGGGGGCGCTGCGTACCCGTTTAGCGCAGCTTCAGCTGGGCGCGGAGAAAGTGACACTTCCACTGGCCGATCTAAGCGGCGGCGAGCGCCTGAAGGCCGCGCTGGCCTGCGTATTGTGGCGTGAAGCGGCAACGCAGCTGTTGCTTCTGGATGAGCCGACCAACCACCTCGATCTGGCTTCTGTTCAGGCCATTGAAGCGGCCCTTGCCGATTATCCCGGCGCGCTGCTGGTGGTGTCGCACGATGAAGCGTTTTTAGCAGGATTAAAGCTGACGCATGAGCTGGTGTGGGAAGAGTCGGGATGGCGATGTGAAAGCCTCTAAACACAAGCCCCCGCAAGGGCGGGGGCAAACAAACTTTATCAGGCTAACTGCTTGCGAAGGTCAGGGTTTGCCTGGATCAGGCGCATCAGCTTTAGCTCGGCTGGGGTAGGTTTTTCACGCTTTGACTCCCACTCCAGCACCATCGCTACGCTGACACCCATCGCTCTTGCGAATTCATCTGTTTTCAGGCCCGACCCTTTGCGTAAACGCTCAAATTCACTAAAAGGATTGGACTTTTGATTCAGGGTAACCGTCGGCGGTACATCTTTAAAAATAATCTGTTCCAGGCTGCTCAGCAGCTCAAACTCAGGATCTTTTAATTCCATTGAGAACTCCTCATAAATCACACATCGGGATCATGAACATCAGAGAGCATGTTAAGAATAGTCCCTAAACCAAACACAGGATCGTCACGGTTGTGATTAATTGTGCGATAACGATCGCTTTACCCGTTTCAGCTATATGGATAGTTATGCTAATTACCTGATTAATCATATGTAGGGATGCACAGGTATTTTTTTGTAAATAGTCAGTACAAAAACGGCAATACCCGTTTTGCATGAAAACTCTATCTTGCAAGGCTGACCTGGACTATCCTTGTCAGCGTTGGGCACGCGTGTGCCGGTGTGCGCTTTTTGGGTGAAAGGAGTAATAAAATGGCGACAGGAAAGTCCTGCTCTCGCTGGTTTGCGCCTATTGCGGCGTTGTTGATGGTTGTTAGCCTGAGTGGGTGTTTCGATAAAGAAGGCGATCAGCGCAAAGCGTTTATCGATTTTTTACAGAATACAGTGATGCGTAGCGGCGAGCGTTTACCAACGCTGACTGCGGATCAGAAAAAACAGTTTGGTCCATTCGTGTCGGATTACGCCATTCTGTATGGCTATTCACAGCAGGTAAGCCAGGCGATGGATTCGGGCATTCGCCCGGTCGTGGATAGCGTCAATGCCATTCGCGTTCCACAGGATTATATGACCCAGCGCGAACCGCTGCGCCAGTCCAACGGCGCCCTTGGGGTGCTGAGCCAGCAGTTGCAAAATGCCAAAATGCAGGCTGATGCGTCGCGCTCCGCGTTGAAGCAGGACGAGGATCTCAAGCCGGTTTATGACCAGGTGTATGAGAAAGTCGTGACCAAGCCGTCAAACGCCTTGCAACCACTGATCCCGGCGGCGCAAGTCTTTACTCAGCAGCTGGTTCAGGTGGGTGACTTTATTAATGAGCAGGGTACGCAGGTGAGCTTCGTCTCTAACGGTATCCAGTTCCCGACCTCCCAGCAGGCGAGTCAGTACAATACGCTGATTGGGCCGCTGGCGTCCCAGCATCAGGCCTTTAGCCAGGCCTGGAGCGCAGCGGTCGCTGCAACGGAATAAGAAAAACCCCCGCTTCGGCGGGGTTTTTTTATGCATGATGAAAATAACGCTTGTCATTCTTCTACCATATCGGTATAACTATCTTCGTCGGTTTGTTACACAGACCTAAAGCAGTTTAGTAAAGCAGTCCAGATTGTTATCCATAGATACCCTTCGTAGTGACCCTTCCTTCATCGCTTAAAAATCTGTAACGCAATCCATCAAGCCGGAAGGCACAATATATTTGTTAATAAGGTAATTTCTATGTCTGCTAAAATGACTGGTCTGGTAAAATGGTTCAACGCTGATAAAGGTTTCGGCTTCATCACTCCTGACGATGGCTCTAAAGACGTGTTCGTACACTTCTCTGCTATCCAGAACGATGGCTACAAATCTCTGGATGAAGGTCAGAAAGTTTCCTTCACCATCGAAAGCGGCGCTAAAGGCCCAGCAGCTGGTAACGTTGTAAGCCTGTAAGCTTCCAACCCAGTAGCACAAAATTCAAAAACCCGCCTTCTGGCGGGTTTTTTCGTTTCTACTGTTGTATCTGCGGGTTAACGCAGTTCTTATCCACTTTACCGCCGAGCGCGGCAATCAGATTATCCACGGCGGTCGCCGCCATGTTGTAGCGTGTTTCGTGAGTTGCAGAGCCGATGTGGGGCAGGGCGACGACGTTTGGCATGTTCAGTAGCGGAGAATCCACCGGCAGTGGCTCCTGTTCAAACACGTCCAGACCGGCGGCGTGGATCTCACCGTTTTGCAGTGCCTCAATCAGCGCCTTCTCATCGACCACCGGGCCGCGACCTGCGTTGATGAAAATGGCCGATTTCTTCATCTTTTCAAACGCCGCCCTGCCGATGAGATGACGCGTTTCATCCGTCAGCGGCAGGATCAGGCAGACAAAGTCGGCTTCCTGCAACAACGTATCAAGCTCGCAGTAACGGGCGTTGAAACGTTCTTCAGCTTCAGCGTGATGACGGCGGGCATTATACAGAATGGGCATGTTGAAGCCGAAATGGGCGCGCTGTGCCAGCGCCAGACCGATACGGCCCATCCCAACAATCCCCAGCGTTTTGCCATGTACGTCCACGCCGAACCAGTCCGGGCCAATGCTTTTCGTCCATTCGCCCGCTTTCACGCGCTCAGCCACCTCCACCACGCGACGAGCAGTGCTGAGCACCAGCGCCATCAGCGTGTCGGCGACGGTTTCCGTCAGAGCATGTGGCGTGTGCATCAGCAGGATGTTGCGCGCGTTAAGCGCATCCACGTCGAAATTGTCGTAGCCCACAGAAACGGTTGAGGTTGCACGAAGCTTCGGCATTTTCTCCAGTAGCGCTGCATCCACCTTTTCGCTTGAACCCAGCAGGCCCTCGGCGCAGGCAAACGCGTCGGCGTGCTGTGCCACGGTTTGCGGGCTGAGGTTCTTTACCCGGGTAACGGTAAAGTGTTCCTCCAGGCGTTTTTGCAGATCTTCAGGCAGTGCTTTGTACAAAATGACGGACGGCTTCATGCTAATCTCCGTTGATTTAAAAGGATTCAGGCGTGGCGTGCGCCGACGGGTAGCTGTTGATTATTAGCAGGCTTAACGATCAGAGTAAGCCATACCGAGGCAAAAAGCGCCATCCCCATAAAGATGTAAGAAGCTGAAGGGCTGCCGGTGGCGCCGTTCAGATAGCCCACAAACCACGAGCCAAAGAACGAACCCAGCGCACCCATACTGTTGATCAGCGCCATCGCGCCCCCTGCGACGTTACGCGGCAGCATTTCCGGGATGATGGCAAAGAACGGACCATAGGGGGCATACATGGCCGCACCCGCAATCACCAGCAGCGTATACGAGGCCCAGAAGTGGTTCGCGCCTACGGCCCAGGAACCAATGAAGGCAAAAGCAGCGATCAGCAGGAGTGGCCAGACGAACAGCTTACGGTTTTGCAGCTTGTCCGATGCCCAGGAGACGATAATCATCGCGATGGTTGCAGCCAGGTAAGGCACTGATGACAGCCAGCCCACTTCCACCATGCCAAGGTTTTCACCGCCGCTGCGGATAATCGACGGCAGCCACAGAACAAAGCCGTACACGCCAATACTCCAGGTAAAATACTGTGCGCATAGCAGAATAACGTTCCGGGAGCGGAAGGCTTCGCCGTAGTTACGTACCGCTTTCAGCCCCTGCTGCTCTTTATCCAGCTGCGCCTGGAGTGCGGCTTTTTCGTCTTCAGAAAGCCATTTTGCCTGGGCTGGCTTATCTTTCACCAGCACCCACCAGCAGAAGGCCCAGATAATCGCGGGAACCCCTTCGATGATGAACATCTCGCGCCAGCCGAAGGACTGGATCAGATAGCCGGAAACCACCGACATCCACAGCACGGTGACCGGGTTACCGAGTATCAGGAACGTATTGGCACGTGAACGCTCAGATTTTGTGAACCAGTTGCTGATGTAAATCAGCATTGCTGGCATGACGGCCGCCTCAACCACGCCGAGAATAAAGCGAATAGCCGCCAGAGCAGGAATATTATTCACCACGCCAGTCAGCGATGCACATGCACCCCATAAGATCAGGCAGATGAAAATGAGCTTTCGCACGCTGCGGCGTTCAGCGTAAATCGCGCCGGGGATCTGGAAGAAGAAATAACCCAGGAAGAAGAGGGCGCCCAGCAGGGAGGAAACCCCTTTGGTGATCCCGAGGTCTTCGTTGATCCCGGCGGCGGATGCAAAACTGAAGTTGGCACGATCCAGGTACGCCAGGCTGTACGTGATAAACACGATTGGCATGATGTACCACCAGCGTTTTACTGCATTGGTCGAACTGTTCATAGGCTTGCCTCTGTTGTTGAGGTTGTTGCCGCCGTTGTCTGTAGGGTACACGGTGGCTTAATTATCTGGTGCGGATTGCTGCCCTCACCCTGGCCCTCTCCCACAGGGAGAGGGAATTCAGACTCCGAGCTCTGCTCGTGTTGGTAATCCTTCGCTGTCGCCCTGCACCTGAATCGCCAGCGAACCAATTTTGTTGCCTCGCGCCACGGCCTGCGACAGCGGTTTGCCCTCCAGCAGGGCGCTGATGACCCCGACGGCAAACCCATCGCCCGCACCCACGGTATCGACCACGTTATCGACTTTTACCGCAGCGACGGCGCCTTGCTCGCCGTCGGCAGTTTTGAACCATGCACCGTCAGCACCGGTTTTCAGCACCACGGCTTTTACTCCTTTGTTGAGGTAAAAATCAGCAATGCCTTCCGGCGTGCTCTCGCCAGTGAGGATCATTCCCTCTTTTACCCCCGGCAGTACCCAGTCCGCCTGAAACGCCAGTCGGTTGAGTTTCTCAACCATCTCCGCTTCGCTTTTCCACAGCACCGGACGCAGGTTTGGATCAAAGGAGATCGTTTTGCCCTGCGCTTTCATTGCCGAAGCGGCATGATCGAGTAAATCGTACGAACTGGCCGAGAGCGCCGCCGCCACGCCGCTCAGGTGCAGGTGGCGCGCGGAGGAGAAATACGCGGCGTGATAATCATCCACGGAGAGATGGCTTGCCGCTGAGCCTTTACGGAAATACTCCACAATGGGATCGGTTCCATTTTCAACTTTAGATTTCAGCTGAAAGCCCGTCGGGAAGCGTCCGTCGAGAGTCACGCCTGCGGCATCAATGCCCTCTTTTTTCAGCGAGTCGAGTACGAAATGGCCAAAGCTGTCATTTCCCACGCGGCTTACCCAGCCAACATTCAGCCCCAGCCGCGCAAGGCCGGTAGCAACATTCAGCTCAGCACCTGCAACGCGTTTGATAAAGTGCTCCACTGCGCTCAGCTCGCCTGTTTCGGTGGCGACAAACATCGCCATGGCCTCGCCGATGGTGATGACATCCAGCGTCTTGTGCATGGTCTACTCCTCGCGCAGCAGGTTGACGTAATGGCGGGTGACGGCGGTGAGATCCGTCCCTTCCAGCGGAAATTCGATACCGCGTGGCGCATCGGCAGGGAGTTGATTAAGCAGATCCCGCCAGCGAGAATCGGTCTGATCCGGCGCGACGGCGCGGAATTGCGCCTTATGCGGGACCGCGGCCTTCACATGAATGTAGCTCACGGCGGGAGCCAACTGACGTGCAGCCTCTTCCGGGGAGTCGCCAACCCACAGCCAGTTGCCCATATCGAACGTCAGCGTGACCGGCAGCGCCATTACCCGGCAGGCGGCTTTGAAGCGCTGCATCGGAGCGAGCTGACCGCAGTCGGTCTGGTCGTTTTCCACCACCAGCGTCATGCCGCTTTCATCCAGCAGTACGCGCAGGGCTTCAAGCGGTTGTTTGTCGCTGAAATGGCCCAGCGAGACTTTAAGCCACAGCGCGTTCAGGGTGCTGGCTTCGCTAAGGTAGCGCGGAAGATCCGGGTTGAGGGTTCCATCGGGCATAAACAGGGGGGCCGGGGCGGAGTAGCACGCCAGTAAACTCAGCAGTTCAATGGACTCGCCGAGCGCAGGCAGGGCCATTAACTCGTCGCTGCTGAAGAGCTCGCGGCGGATTTCAACGCCATCAGCCCCTGCGCCGGCAATAACGGGAAGCATCGCCCGTTGACCGCCTGCTTGTCGCACCTGATCCGCGCCATACGCGGCGGTGACCACCATAATTTTCCTGCTCATTTCCTGACTCCAGGGCGTAATCGATAGTATTACGCTAGATGGAACCGGTTCCAAAGAAAAGATCGGGATGCTGAATTTATGATCGCTGTCACGAAGGGGAAATTAACGGGCAGTAGAGCCGCGAACGATCAGCTCGCCAGAAAAAACCTGCTCGCGTACGGCGTCGCGGGTGCCTTCAATGCGGCGAACCACTTGTTCAACCGCGGCATAGCCGATCTGCCAGGTGGGTTGTTTGAGGGTGGTAATGCCTACGCCAGCAAGTTCAGCCCACTCCAGTTCATCAAAGCCGAGTAAGCCGATGTCGCTGCCCCAGTGCAGGCCAATGCGTTTAAGCGAGCGGGCAACCTGAAGCGTCAGCGCCCCGTTCGCGGAGATCACCGCTTTGCGCATACCCCGATGGCGGGTATGGAACTGGCGCAGGGTATTATCCAGCTGACCGGCTTCATGGAGGGAGATTTCGGCATTTTCGGCGATCACACCGGGATAACGCGCCAGCGTGGCACGAAATGCAGCCAGGCGGTCGCGGCGGGTGTTAACCATACCCAGCGGTTCGCTCAGGAACAAAATGGCTTCGAAACCCTGTTCAATCAGATGTTCGGTAGCAGTGGTGGCCGCCTGGGTGTTATCCAGCCCGACCACATCGCAGGCAAATTCCGGGATTTTGCGGTCAATAAGCACCATCGGCAGCGACGATTGTTGCAGGCGATTCAGTCCCTCTTCGCGCATCCCGACGGCATTGACCACGATCCCTTCCACCTGATAGCTGCGCAGCAGATCGAGGTAGTGCAACTCCTGATCAACTTCGTTATTGGTGTTACAGACCAGCGGGGTAAAGCCTTTCTCACGGCACGCCGCCTCAATGCCGCTGAGGACGTTAACGGAGTAAGGGTTGGTGATATCGGCGATGATGAGGCCAATCAGACGGGTACGACCCCGCTTGAGGCCGCGCGCCATCAGGCTGGGACGGTAGTCGAGATCGGCAATGGCCTGTTCAATTCGCGCCAGCAGCGCATCGGAAAGCAGGTGTTTCTCGCCGTTGAGGTAGCGTGAAATGCTGGTTTTACCGGTTTTGGCGGCTTTCGCCACGTCGCTGATGGTGGCCCGGGTTGGTTTGCTCATCGCTGATTTCCCTGAAATTAGTGAGAATACCTTAGCGGGAAAATCTGACGAATCAAGCAATTTGCCGGGTGGCGGCCTGATGCCCTCACCCCAACCCTCTCCCACGGGAGAGGGCGCAAACACTAAAAACGGCAACGGGGTTGCCGTTTTGCTTTTACCTACTGCACAGGGCTCAACGTAATCTCAACGCGGCGGTTCTGCGCTTTGCCTTCCGCCGTGCTGTTGCTGGCGATCGGGTTAGCCGGACCCATGCCGCTGGTGCGGATGCGGTTCGCTTCTACGCCCTGGGTGATCAGCGAGCTGGCCACGGAATCGGCACGCTGCTGCGACAGACGCATGTTCAGATCCTGGCTGCCGGTACTGTCGGTGTAGCCAATCACGTTCACGGCAGTTTTGTTGTACTCTTTCAGCACCGCGGCCACGCCGGTCAGGGTGTTCGCGCCTGCGGGTTTCAGCGTCGCGCTGCTGCTGTCAAAGGTCACGTTGTTTGGCATGTTCAGGATGATGTTGTCACCGCTGCGCGTCACGCTCACGCCTGTACCTTTCATTTTGTCACGGAGTTTTGCTTCCTGCACATCCATGTAATAACCCACGCCGCCGCCCAGGGCTGCGCCTGCCGCTGCGCCAATCAGCGCACCTTTACCGCGATCTTTCTTGGAGGAGGAGAGTGCGCCAACGCCAGCGCCCACCAGGGAACCAATACCCGCGCCAATGCCGGATTTACCCGCTTCGCGTTCGCCGGTGTAAGGGTTGGTTGTGCAGCCTGAAACAGCCAGTGCACCGCTCACCAGAGCGGCAATAACGAGTACGCGTTTTTTCATCTTATTTCCTTAATCCTTTTTATTCTTTGCCACGACGGACGTGGCAGTGGATTATGACGTCCGAATACGGAGAAAATTCAGTGTATAACTCTGAAATTTGTCACAAACGATAAACTGCCTCAATGAAAGGCCGTCATACCTGCACGCAACCAGGAGCGCACGCTTTGAGCACCTCAACAAAAACCATTCTGACCGCCGCCCACTGGGGGCCGATGCTGGTCGAAACCGATGGCGACACCGTGCTGTCGTCTCGCGGGGCTTTGCCTTCGCGCCATCTCAACTCTTTACAGACCGTCGTTCGCGATCAGGTACATAGCAAAACTCGCGTACGCTGGCCGATGGTGCGTAAAGGCTTTCTGGCGTCACCGGATAAACCGCAAGGTATTCGCGGGCAGGATGAGTTCGTGCGCGTGAGCTGGGACGATGCCCTGGCGCTGATCCATACGCAGCATAAACGCATCCGCGACAGCTATGGCCCGTCGTCCATTTTTGCCGGCTCCTATGGCTGGCGCTCAAACGGCGTGCTGCATAAGGCCGCAACCCTGCTGCAACGCTATATGAGCCTGGCTGGAGGATATACCGGCCATCTGGGTGATTACTCGACCGGCGCGGCGCAGGCGATCATGCCGTATGTCGTGGGCGGGAATGAGGTTTATCAGCAGCAGACCAGCTGGCCGCTGGTGCTGGAGCATACAGAGGTGGTGGTGCTGTGGAGCGCCAACCCGCTCAATACCCTTAAAATTGCCTGGAATGCGTCCGACGAGCAGGGCGTTTCCTACTTCGATGCGCTGCGCAAAAGCGGCAAGCGCATCATCTGTATCGATCCGATGCGTTCTGAAACGCTTGATTTCTTCGGCGACAGCGCCGAGTGGATCGCGCCGCATATGGGCACCGACGTGGCGATGATGCTGGGTATCGCCCACACCCTGGTGGAGAACGGCTGGCACGACACGGAATTTCTGACGCGCTGCACAACGGGGTTCGATAAATTTGCCGACTATCTGACGGGCAAAACCGACGGTATCGCCAAAACCGCAGAGTGGGCTGCGGCGATTTGCGGCGTTGATGCCGCTAAAATCCGCGAACTGGCAGCGTTATTCCATAGCCATGTCACGATGCTCATGTCCGGATGGGGGATGCAGCGCCAGCAGTTTGGCGAGCAGAAGCACTGGATGCTGGTGACGCTCGCCGCGATGCTTGGGCAGATTGGCACAGCCGGCGGCGGTTTTGGCCTTTCCTATCACTTTGCCAACGGCGGTAACCCGACGCGTAAAGCGGCGGTGCTGGCGTCCATGCAGGGCTCGGTGCAGGGGGGCGTGGACGCTGTGGATAAAATTCCGGTGGCACGCATTGTTGAAGCTCTGGAGAACCCCGGCGGGTTTTATCAGCACAACGGTCAGGATCGCCATTTCCCGGATATTAAGTTTGTCTGGTGGGCGGGTGGGGCCAACTTCACCCATCACCAGGATACCAACCGCCTGATCCGCGCCTGGCAGAAACCGGAGCTGGTGGTGATCTCGGAGTGCTTCTGGACCGCGTCAGCGAAACATGCCGATATCGTTTTGCCCGCCACGACCTCGTTCGAGCGTAACGATCTCACCATGACGGGGGATTACAGCAACCAGCATATGGTGCCGATGAAGCGCGTAGTGGCTCCCCGGGATGAAGCGCGGGATGATTATGACGTCTTTGCTGACCTGAGTGAATTATGGGAAGCGGGCGGACGGGAGCGTTTCACCGAGGGCAAAACGGATCTGCAATGGCTGGAAACGTTTTACCAGATTGCCTGCCAGCGCGGGGCTGCGCAGGGCGTGACGCTGCCGCCATTTTCTGAATTCTGGGAAGCGAATCAACTCTTCGAAATGCCGGAAAGCGAGCAGAACGCGCGGTTTGTGCGCTTTGCTGACTTCCGTCGCGATCCGGAGAATCACCCGTTAAAAACCGAAAGCGGGAAGATTGTGATCCACAGCAAGCGCATCGCCAGCTTTGGCTACGCGGACTGCCCGCCGCACCCGGCGTGGCTGGAGCCGGACGAATGGCATGGCAATGCGCAGCCGGGGCAGCTTCAGCTGCTGTCTGCCCATCCTGCCCATCGTCTGCACAGCCAGCTCAACTATTCGGCTCTGCGCGAGCAGTATGCGGTGGCGGGTCGTGAGCCGATCGCGCTGAATAGCGACGATGCAAAGGCGCGGGGGATTAACGACGGCGATCTCGTTCGCGTCTGGAACGCACGCGGGCAGGTGCTGGCTGGCGCCGTGGTGAGTGACGGGATCCGCCCTGGCGTGTTCTGCATTCATCAGGGAGCATGGCCGGATCTGGCGCTGGACGAGGGCGGTATTTGTAAGAACGGCGCCGTAAACGTCCTGACCAAAGATCTCCCCAGCTCGAAGCTGGGGAATGGCTGTGCGGGGAATACGGCGCTGGCATGGGTGGAGAAATATGAGGGACCGGCGCTTCCCCTTACGGCATTTGATCCGCCTGCCAGCCCATGATCCACGTCGGGTGTTGGGTATCATCCTGCCAGGCGCTGTCTTCGATGCGAAAACCCTGAGCATGATAGAAATTCACCGCCCGCACGTTTTTCTGATACACCTCCAGGGTTAAATACGGGTAGTGCTGCTGAACATAGTTCAGCAGCGCACGCCCGATCCCCCTTCCGATGAACGCCGGGGCGACAAACAACGCTCCCACGAACTGGAACTGCATGACGCTGATAAAACCGCACAGGGTACCGTTTTCCTCCCAGACCCAGGTCTCGGCGGCGGGAAGGTAATCATCCCGCACTACCGCTTCATTCGCTTGCCAGTAACTTGCGTCGATAAACGGATGCGCCTCGGTGGTGCTCTCCAGCCACAGACTCAAAAGCGGAGCGGTATCCTCACTTTGCCATTTGCGGATCATGGTGGCCCTCCGGGTGGCAGAAGCAGCCCTTAATGTGGTCATTGACCAGCCCGCAGGCCTGCATAAAGGAGTAACAGATGGTGGTGCCCACAAACTTAAAGCCGCGTTTTTTCAGCGCTTTTGACAGGGCATCTGAGGCGGGGGTAGACGTTGGGATCTCTGCAAGCGTGGCGGCCTGCGTCACCTTCGGCTCGTTATCCACAAACGACCAGACAAAAGCTGAGAAGGGTTCGCCGTTTTGCTCCATCGCCAGATAAGCACGCGCGTTACCAATAATGGCCTGAATTTTACCGCGATGGCGGATGATACCGGTATCCAGAACCAGCCTTTCCACGTCTTCGTCGGTCATGGCGGCCACCGCAACCGGATCGAAATGGTGGAAGGCCTTGCGATAGTTCTCACGCTTTTTCAGAACGGTGATCCACGACAGCCCGGCCTGCTGGCCTTCAAGGCAAATCATTTCAAACAGTTTTTTACCGTCGGTTTCCGGCACGCCCCATTCCTTGTCGTGATAATCGATATAAAGCTGATCCTGGCTTACCCAGCCGCAACGTTGCATAGGTCATCTCCCTTCCTGATACGGTAAACGCAAAAATTTCAATCTGCCCGGCTTGACGTGTTTGCTAAAGAGACAATAGTTAATACAGGGCTATACGCCCTAATACCTCTTCGAACAATGACATATATCGCCGAACTCGGCTCTTTCTGGAGTCGCTTTGATGATGTTAAAAAAAATCAGTGGTCGCCATGCTGCTTCTGGCCTGGTGGGTGTCTCAGCCTGCCTGCTTATATGTAACACCGCTTTTGCGTGGCAACAGGAATATATCGTTTCAGATGCACAAAGTAATACGACGGAACGCTATACATGGGACGCCGATCACCAACCTCGTTATGAAGATATTCTCGCGGAGCGTATCAACCATTCGCAGAATGCTGCGGGCTTTGCCCTGAACGACCCATCCGGTTCAGATGCGGAAACCGTTCTGAGCGTTGGCTGGAATTTTCCCGTGGCGGGACATTTTACCACCGGCCCCGTCATGGCGTGGCGCACTGATGGCGCTCCCCCTGCAACGGTGAATGCATTTGGTGAGGTAACTACCACGCAGCCGCTTACCGATCCCCTCTGGCATGCCAGCGTGAACTCGTTGGGGTGGCGCGTTGATACGCAGTATGGTGATTTACATCCCTGGGCGAAGATCAGCTACAACCAGCAGTCGGAGGAAGAATATTTGTACACCCTGGGCTTAAGCGCCAAATTTTAGGGTTGTTACTTTTTTAAACGCTGCGGTAACATATTTAATACAATAACGGCGCGGGATGTGGTGATAGTGGTCACTCACATTTAAGCGTTTTCTTTTCCGGCAAGGTCATTCATTCCCGCTTCCAGGCATTTCATTCCGTATCTCCTGCATTTCGTGCCGTTTTACCCCTGGCGTTTTGGGGTTTTGTTTATCGTGTCCTCAGCGAACTTCCTTAATTTCTCTTGCAGGACACTGCCATGAACACATCAACTTATAACCGCACGCGTTGGCTGACGCTTTTCGGCACCATCGTTACCCAGTTCGCACTGGGCTCGGTCTATACCTGGAGCCTGTTTAACAGCGCCCTGTCCGATAAGCTCGGCGCACCGATAAGCCAGGTGGCATTCTCCTTCGGCTTGCTGAGCCTTGGATTAGCGATTTCCTCTTCCGTGGCGGGCAAACTTCAGGAGCGCTTCGGCGTGAAGCGCGTAACCATGGCCTCCGGGATCCTGCTGGGCGTGGGCTTCTTCCTGACGGCACATTCAAACAACCTGATGATGCTGTGGCTAAGCGCCGGGGTGCTGGTGGGTCTGGCGGACGGCGCAGGTTATCTGCTGACGCTGTCTAACTGCGTGAAGTGGTTCCCGGAGCGTAAAGGGCTTATCTCCGCGTTTGCCATTGGTTCATATGGCCTGGGCAGCCTGGGGTTCAAATTCATTGACTCCCATCTGCTGGCCTCAGTTGGGCTTGAGAAAACCTTTATGATCTGGGGCGTGATTGTGCTGGTAATGATCCTCTTCGGCGCCACGCTGATGAAAGATGCGCCGCAGCAGGAAGTGAAAACCGTTAACGGCGTGGTGGAGAACGATTTCACCCTCGCTCAGTCCATGCGTAAGCCGCAGTACTGGATGCTGGCGGTGATGTTCCTGACGGCCTGCATGAGCGGTCTGTATGTCATCGGTGTGGCGAAAGATATCGCGCAGGGGATGGTAAAACTGGACGCGGCGACGGCGGCGAACGCGGTGACGGTCATCTCCATCGCTAACCTCTCGGGTCGTCTGGTACTGGGTATCCTGTCTGACAAAATCGCCCGTATCCGTGTGATTACGCTGGGGCAGGTCATCTCCCTGGTGGGTATGGCAGCACTGCTGTTCGCTCCGCTGAACGAGGCGACATTCTTTGCAGCAATTGCCTGCGTAGCCTTTAACTTTGGCGGCACTATTACCGTCTTCCCGTCACTGGTGAGCGAGTTCTTCGGCCTGAACAACCTGGCGAAAAACTACGGCGTCATTTATCTCGGCTTCGGTATCGGCAGTATTTGCGGTTCACTGATTGCCTCGCTGTTTGGCGGCTTCTACGTGACCTTCTGCGTGATATTCGCTTTGCTGATTATTTCGCTGGCGCTGTCCACCACGATCCGTCAGCCGCAGCGCGAACTGTATAAAGAAGCGCATGTATGATGCGATGAAAAGAGGCCGCTGGGCCTCTTTTATTTATTTCTAAATCGCTTCCGGACTTGCTATTTTGTAAAAATCTTCATCGATTCACATTCTCTGCTGCCACTTTTCTTCCCTGCTGTGGTCTACTTATCGCGCTTGTAGACGTTTCTGATAACGGTTTCTCTCGCATCTACTTACTCTGTCAGCTTTCTCACTGAGATTCGGCGGGTTTTTATACCCCTTCCCCCAGGGTTGTTTGCATGAAATATATTAGGTCTCTTACCCAGCAAAGATTGTGTCTGATGCTGGCTGTCTATATCGGTTTGTTTCTGAATGGCGCGGTGCTGTTCAGACGAGTGGAAGGTTATTTCGAACACCTCACTGTAAGAAATGGAATTTTTGCCGCGATTGAAGTGTTTGGCTCAATTCTGGCGACCTTCTTCCTGTTACGCCTGCTCTCTCTCTTTGGCCGTCGTACATGGCAAATTCTGGCCTCGCTGGTGGTGATTATCTCCGCCGCCGCAAGCTATTACATGACATTCATGAACGTGGTCATTGGCTACGGTATTGTGGCCTCGGTGATGACCACGGACATCGACCTCTCGAAAGAGGTGGTGGGTCAAGGGTTCATCCTGTGGACGATTCTGACCTGCCTGATCCCGCTCTTCTTTATCTGGAGTAACACCTGTCGCTACACCCTGTTACGCCAGTTGCGTACCCGGGGACAGCGCATCCGCAACGTCGCCGTCGTTCTTCTGGCGGGTCTGCTGGTATGGGCGCCTATTCGCCTGATGGAAAAGCAGCAAAAACGGATCGAAAAAGCGACAGGCGTGGATATGCCAAGCTACGGCGGCGTGGTGGCTAACTCGTACCTGCCGTCTAACTGGCTGTCGGCGTTAGGTCTTTATGCCTGGGCTCAGGCGGACGAATCCAGCGATGTGAAATCGCTGATTAACCCAACCAAAAAGTTCACCTACCAGGCTCCGGCTGACGGGCTGGATGATACTTACGTGGTCTTCGTTATCGGCGAAACGACGCGCTGGGATCATATGGGTATTCTCGGTTATGACCGCGATACCACCCCGAAACTGGCGCAGGAAAAGAATCTGGTGGCATACCGCGGCTACTCCTGCGATACCGCCACGAAGCTCTCGTTGCGCTGTATGTTTGTTCGCGAGGGCGGTGCGAGTGATAACCCTCAGCGCACTCTCAAAGAGCAAAACGTGTTTGCTGTTCTGAAGCAGCTTGGATTTAGCTCCGATCTGTTCGCCATGCAAAGTGAGATGTGGTTCTACACCAACACCATGGCGGATAACATCGCCTACCGCGAGCAGATTGGCGCCGAGCCGCGTAACCGCGGAAAGAACGTTGATGACATGCTGCTGCTCTCTGAGATGGAACAGTCGCTGAAAAACCATCCGCAGGGTAAGCACCTAATTGTTCTGCATACCAAAGGGTCACACTACAGCTACTATCAGCGTTACACGCGCGATTTCGCCAAATGGACGCCTGAGTGCGTCGGCATTAACAAGAACTGTAGCAAGCAGGAGTTGATCAATGCCTATGATAACTCGATTCTGTATGTGGATACCTTCCTCAGCCGGGTGATTGACCAGCTTCGCGATAAGAAAGCGATTGTGATCTACGCGGCCGACCACGGCGAGTCCATCAACGAGAAAGAGCATTTACACGGTACGCCGCGTAAGCTGGCGCCACCAGAGCAGTTCCGCGTGCCGATGATCATGTGGATGTCGGACAAGTATCTGGAAAACCCGGACAAAGCCAAAATGTTTGCCCACCTGAAACAGCAGGCAGAGATTAAGGTACCGCGCCGTCACGTTGAGCTGTACGACACTATTATGGGCTGTCTCGGCTATACCTCACCGAACGGTGGGATTAACGAAAACAACAACTGGTGTAAACTCCCTGATAACACCACAAAAGCCGCGCAGTAGCTGGTCTGGCGAGAATATCGCCAGTTGAATGGCTTTTTGAAAATAAGGGATTGACGAGGGCGCACCTCAGCAGTAAGATGCGCTCCGCATTCGGCGAGTAGCGCAGCTTGGTAGCGCAACTGGTTTGGGACCAGTGGGTCGGAGGTTCGAATCCTCTCTCGCCGACCACATTCTAAAAAGGGCTAACCGCAAGGTTAGCCCTTTTTGCATTAACGCGTTACCCCACACGAGTCCTCAAAATACCCCTTAGCCCTGCTTCCCCCTGCCTGCTTGCGGTTTTGTGACATAATCCATTGTATTTTTTTATATATAGTTTGATCTTTTTTCGCGTTGCTTATGGATAACCTCAGCATTTTTCGCTGTGCGTTTTAACGTTCGCGGTATTTAGTGCTCAGATAATCACCATTCTGTAAGAAAATTTACCCATTCTGAATAAAACTTAATCACTGGGTGTTGCGAAATAGGGAGGGGTTTGTGCTGCAACATGGCGAGTAGCATAAATTTCTCTGCTGAAAACTGGCATTCAGAGTTTTTTTAATCTTTGTTTGCGGTTTCTCACACTCCACGTAAATCCCCGCCACCTGTATTGACGTTTTCACATTCTGTTGACAGATTGTAGGGCACGAGGGGCATTTCAGGGAGGATCTGCGCTGCAACTCAAACGCTCTTCTGAAAGGATTCTCTATCCCTTTTAACGCCCTCGGGCATCACCGACCGGACCGGGTAAAAAATAAATAAAGGTCAGGCGGCGTAACACAACAAAGCAAAACATCACATTGGAGCACAATAATGAGTATTTCCTTGAAGAAGTCAGGGATGCTGAAGCTTGGTCTGAGCCTGGTGGCCATGACCGTCGCAGCAAGCGTACAGGCAAAAACCCTGGTTTACTGTTCTGAAGGCTCTCCGGAAGGCTTTAACCCACAGCTCTTTACCTCTGGTACGACTTACGACGCAAGCTCTGTACCGATCTATAACCGTCTGGTTGAATTTAAAACCGGTACCACGGAAGTGATTCCTGGCCTGGCTGAAAAGTGGGATATCAGCGAAGACGGTAAAACCTATACCTTCCACCTGCGTCAGGGCGTGAAGTGGCAGGACAGCAAAGAATTCAAACCTACGCGCGACTTTAACGCCGACGACGTAGTGTTCTCCTTCGACCGTCAAAAAAATGCCCAGAACCCGTACCATAAAGTGTCTGGCGGCAGCTATGAATACTTCGAAGGGATGGGTCTGCCAGACCTGATTGCTGAAGTGAAAAAAGTGGACGATAAAACCGTTCAGTTCGTGCTGACGCGTCCGGAAGCGCCATTCCTCGCTGACCTGGCGATGGACTTCGCCTCTATTCTCTCTAAAGAGTACGCGGACAACATGCTGAAAGCCGGCACGCCGGAAAAAGTGGACCTGAACCCAATCGGTACCGGCCCGTTCCAGCTGCTTCAGTACCAGAAAGATTCCCGTATTCTGTATAAAGCCTTCCCGGGCTACTGGGGCACCAAGCCGCAGATCGACCGTCTGGTCTTCTCCATCACGCCTGACGCATCCGTGCGTTACGCAAAATTGCAGAAAAACGAATGTCAGGTGATGCCGTATCCAAACCCGGCTGACATCGCGCGCATGAAGCAGGATAAAAATATCAACCTGATGGAGCAGGCGGGCCTGAACGTGGGTTATCTCTCCTTCAACACCGAGAAGAAACCGTTCGATGACGTGAAAGTGCGTCAGGCGCTGACCTACGCGGTGAACAAAGAAGCGATCATCAAAGCCGTTTACCAGGGCGCTGGCGTTGCGGCCAAGAACCTGATCCCACCAACCATGTGGGGCTATAACGACGACATTAAGGACTACACCTACGATCCTGAGAAAGCGAAAGCGCTGCTGAAAGAAGCGGGCCAGGATAAAGGTTTCACCGTTGAGCTGTGGGCGATGCCGGTACAGCGTCCTTACAACCCGAACGCACGTCGTATGGCGGAAATGGTTCAGGCTGACTGGGCGAAGATTGGCGTACAGGCCAAAATTGTGACCTACGAGTGGGGCGAGTACCTGAAACGCGCCAAAGCGGGCGAACACCAGGCGGTCATGATGGGCTGGACCGGCGACAACGGGGATCCGGACAACTTCTTCGCGACCCTGTTCAGCTGTGCGGCAGCGAAAGACGGTTCCAACTACTCTCGCTGGTGCTACAAGCCGTTTGAAGACCTGATCCAGCCGGCGCGTGCGACCGATGATCACAACAAACGTATCGAACTGTACAAGCAAGCGCAGGTTGTCATGCACGATCAGGCTCCGGCGCTGATTGTTGCTCACTCCACCGTGTACGAGCCAGTGCGTAAAGAAGTGAAGGGCTACGTGGTCGATCCACTGGGCAAACACCACTTCGAAAACGTGTCTGTTGAATAATAAGTAGGGTGTTCTCCCTCTCCCTGTGGGAGAGGGCAGGGGTGAGGGGCGTGCATGCATCCCCTCACCCTAACCCTCTCCCGAAGGGAGAGGGAATTTACATTTGTGAGCAATACAGACGTCACGCTACTGAGCGTGCGTCATCAGAGAGAATCCGGGTTATGTTGCAGTTCATCCTCCGACGTCTGGGACTGGTTATCCCGACGTTTATCGGTATCACCCTTCTCACTTTTGCCTTCGTCCATATGATTCCGGGTGATCCGGTGATGATTATGGCGGGCGAGCGTGGTATCTCCCCTGAACGTCATGCGCAACTGCTGGCTGAACTCGGCCTTGATAAGCCGATGTGGCAGCAGTACCTCCACTACATCTGGGGCGTATTACACGGCGATTTAGGGATTTCACTGAAAAGCCGTCTTCCGGTGTGGGACGAGTTCGTGCCGCGTTTCCAGGCGACGCTGGAACTCGGCATCTGCGCCATGATCTTCGCGACCGCGGTGGGGATTCCCGTCGGCGTGCTGGCTGCCGTTAAGCGTGGCTCTATTTTCGACCACACCGCCGTTGGCCTGGCACTGACCGGCTACTCCATGCCTATCTTCTGGTGGGGCATGATGCTGATCATGCTGGTCTCGGTGCAGTGGAACCTGACGCCGGTCTCCGGACGTGTCAGCGATATGGTTTTCCTTGACGACACCAACCCGTTAACCGGCTTTATGCTGATTGATACGGCGATCTGGGGCGAAGAGGGCAACTTCATTGATGCGGTTGCGCACATGATCCTGCCTGCAATGGTGCTGGGCACCATCCCACTTGCGGTGATCGTGCGTATGACTCGTTCCTCCATGCTGGAAGTGCTGGGCGAAGATTATATTCGTACTGCCCGCGCTAAAGGTCTGACCCGTATGCGCGTCATCATCATTCATGCCCTGCGTAACGCCATGCTGCCGGTGGTGACCGTTATCGGTTTGCAGGTCGGTACGCTGCTGGCCGGGGCGATCCTGACCGAAACCATCTTCTCCTGGCCAGGCCTTGGACGCTGGCTAATTGATGCGCTGCAACGCCGTGACTATCCGGTTGTGCAGGGCGGTGTATTGCTGGTCGCGACGATGATTATCCTCGTCAACCTGCTGGTCGATTTGCTGTACGGCGTGGTGAACCCGCGTATTCGTCATAAGAAGTAAGGGGCCATCATGTCACAAGTTACTCAAAATAAAGCGGTTACCGCACCGGTGCCAATGACGCCGATGCAGGAATTCTGGCACTACTTCAAGCGCAACAAAGGCGCGGTCGTCGGGCTGGTATATGTTTCCATCATGATCCTGATTGCGGTGTTTGCGAACTTCCTTGCGCCGTATAACCCCGCGGACCAGTTCCGTGATGCGCTGCTCGCGCCACCGGCCTGGCAGGAAGGTGGTAGCCTGACGCACCTGCTCGGTACTGATGACGTTGGCCGTGATGTGCTGTCTCGTCTGATGTACGGTGCGCGCCTCTCTCTGCTGGTTGGCTGTCTCGTGGTGGTGTTGTCGCTGATCATGGGCGTTGTGCTTGGTCTGGTGGCGGGCTACTTCGGCGGCATCGTTGATAACGTCATCATGCGTATCGTCGATATCATGCTGGCATTGCCAAGCCTTCTGCTGGCCCTGGTTCTGGTCGCTGTCTTTGGTCCTTCGATAGGCAATGCCGCGCTCGCGCTAACGTTCGTTGCGCTTCCTCACTATGTCCGATTAACCCGTGCGGCCGTGCTGGTCGAGGTGAACCGCGATTATGTAACGGCATCTCGAGTGGCGGGTGCGGGGGCGATGCGCCAGATGTTCGTCAATATTCTTCCTAACTGCCTTGCACCGCTGATTGTTCAGGCGTCGCTCGGTTTTTCTAACGCCATTCTCGATATGGCCGCTCTTGGCTTCCTTGGCATGGGTGCGCAGCCGCCAACACCGGAATGGGGCACCATGCTCTCCGACGTGTTGCAGTTCGCGCAAAGCGCCTGGTGGGTCGTCACCTTCCCGGGTCTGGCGATTCTGCTGACGGTGCTGGCATTTAACCTGATGGGTGATGGTCTGCGTGATGCACTTGATCCCAAACTGAAGCAGTAAGAGGCACGAGATGGCGTTATTAAATGTAGATAAATTATCGGTGCACTTCGGCGATGAAGGCACACCGTTTCGTGCTGTGGACCGCATCAGCTATAGCGTAAATCAGGGCGAAGTGGTTGGTATCGTTGGGGAGTCCGGTTCCGGTAAGTCAGTGAGTTCACTGGCAATCATGGGGCTGATTGACTATCCCGGCCGCGTAATGGCGGAAAGCCTGGAGTTCAATGGCCAGGATCTGCAGCGCATTTCCGAAAAACAGCGCCGCCAACTGGTGGGAGCGGAAGTGGCGATGATCTTCCAGGACCCGATGACCAGTCTGAACCCGTGTTACACCGTGGGTTTCCAGATTATGGAAGCCATTAAGGTGCACCAGGGCGGTAACAAGCAAACCCGTCGCCAGCGCGCTATTGACCTGCTGACGCAGGTGGGTATACCCGATCCGGCATCGCGTCTGGACGTTTATCCGCACCAGTTATCCGGTGGGATGAGTCAGCGTGTAATGATCGCGATGGCCATTGCCTGTCGTCCAAAACTGCTGATTGCCGATGAACCGACAACCGCGCTGGACGTGACCATTCAGGCGCAAATTATTGAGCTACTGCTGGAGTTGCAGCAGAAAGAGAATATGGCGCTGGTGCTGATTACGCACGATCTGGCGCTGGTGGCTGAAGCGGCACACAAAATCATTGTGATGTATGCAGGCCAGGTGGTGGAGACCGGGAGTTCACACGATATCTTCCGGGCCCCGCGTCATCCCTATACGCAGGCGCTGCTGCGCGCGCTGCCGGAGTTCGCGCAGGATAAAGCGCGTCTGGCCTCGCTGCCGGGGGTGGTACCGGGTAAATATGACCGTCCTCAGGGCTGTCTGCTTAACCCGCGCTGCCCGTATGCGACGGATAAATGCCGCGTCGACGAGCCGGAGCTGAACCTGTTAGCTGACGGACGTCAGTCGAAATGCCACTACCCACTCGATGATGCCGGGAGGCCAACACTATGAGTACGCAACAAATGCTGTTGCAGGCCATCGACCTGAAAAAACATTACCCGGTGAAGAAGGGCCTCTTTGCTCCTGAGCGCCTGGTAAAAGCGCTGGATGGTGTCTCCTTTACTCTCGAACGCGGAAAAACGCTGGCGGTGGTAGGGGAATCTGGCTGTGGGAAGTCCACGCTGGGCCGTCTGTTAACGATGATTGAAGTTCCGACTGGCGGCGAGCTTTACTATCAGGGCCAGGATCTGCTCAAGCACGATCCGCAGGCGCAGAAACTGCGACGTCAGAAAATCCAGATTGTGTTCCAGAATCCGTATGGTTCGCTGAACCCGCGAAAAAAAGTGGGGCAGATTCTGGAAGAGCCGCTGCTGATCAACAGCAACCTGAGCAAAGAGCAGCGTCGTGAAAAAGCGCTGGCGATGATGGCGAAGGTGGGCCTGAAAACCGAGCATTACGATCGCTATCCGCATATGTTCTCTGGCGGTCAACGTCAGCGTATCGCCATCGCCCGTGGTCTGATGCTCGACCCGGACGTGGTGATTGCCGATGAACCAGTTTCGGCGCTCGACGTATCCGTGCGTGCGCAGGTGCTGAACCTGATGATGGATTTACAGCAGGATCTTGGGCTGTCGTACGTTTTCATCTCCCATGACCTGTCTGTGGTTGAGCACATTGCCGATGAGGTGATGGTGATGTATCTGGGACGCTGCGTAGAGAAGGGGACGAAAGATCAGATCTTTAATAACCCGCGTCATCCATATACTCAGGCACTACTGTCTGCGACGCCGCGACTGAACCCGGATGACCGCCGTGAGCGCATTAAGCTGACCGGCGAGTTACCAAGCCCGCTTAACCCGCCGCCGGGATGTGCGTTCAACGCTCGCTGCCGTCGCCGCTTCGGTCCGTGTACGCAGTTGCAGCCACAACTGAAAGATTATGGCGGACAGCTGGTGGCCTGCTTCGCGGTCGATCAGGATGAAAACGGCGAAAAGCCGCATGCATAAAGGAAAAAACCGGCGATTAGCCGGTTTTTTTTTACGTCTGAGATCTACTTCCGTAAACGAATCTGGTCAACGGCGTGTTTCTCACTCTTGGTGAGGATCAGGCTTGCACGTTCGCGCGTCGGCAGGATGTTCTCTTTGAGGTTGACGTAGTTGATCTCATTCCACAGCCCGGTCGCCACGTTGATAGCCTCTTCTTCAGAGAGCTGAGCGTAGTTGTGGAAGTAAGAATCCGGGTCGGTGAACGCCCCTTCACGGAACTTCAGGAAGCGGTTGATATACCAGCGTTGCAACAGATCTTCAGGCGCATCCACATAAATTGAGAAATCGACGAAGTCAGAGACAAACACGTGATGCGGATCGTGAGGGTAATCCATCCCGCTTTGCAGTACGTTTAAGCCCTCCAGAATCAGGATGTCGGGCTGCACCACCGTTTTGTCACCATCCGGGATGCGGTCGTAGATCAGATGCGAGTAGACCGGTGCGGTAACGTTCGGCACGCCCGATTTTAAATCAGAGACAAACTTTACCAGGCGGTGCATATCATAAGAGAGCGGGAAGCCCTTCTTCTTCATCAGGCCGCGTTCTTTCAACACCTCATTGGGATGCAGGAAGCCGTCGGTGGTGATCAGCTCCACGCTGCGGTGTTCCGGCCAGCGGCTCAGCAGCGCCTGTAGCACGCGCGCGGTGGTACTTTTACCCACTGCCACGCTGCCCGCAATACTGATGATATAAGGAATACGTTGACCGTTCGTGCCGAGGAACTGTTCCAGTACGGCCTGACGACGCAAGTTGGAGCTGATGTAAAAGTTAAGCAAGCGAGAGAGGGGGAGATAGATTTCTGCCACCTCTTCCAGGGAGAGATCTTCGTTTATCCCTTTTAGCCGTGCGATTTCACCTTCCGTCAGTGTCATAGGGACGGAGTCACGCAGGGCTGCCCACTGGCTACGGTTAAACTGAAGATAGGGCGTCATTAACGTTTGCTCTTTTTTGCTCATAAGCATGCTTCTGTGAACCATCACGAAACGGCGGGTGCGGGCTCATCACATAGTTAATTTTGGACAATGGGCAGGAGGTTAACACCAGATGAGAGGAATAATAAGAAAAAATATGGGAAAGCGATGCTTAACCGGGCAGGCATCACCCGGGGCTATAGCGTGCCGAAATCAGGCGTTCATGTTGGATTTTTAATCGCGAGCGGATGAATTTACAGCGGTTAGCCCTGGTTTCGAATAAAATGTGAGCGAAAGAACGTTTTATGCAATTTTTTAGTTGCATGACTGCGCAGGTCTCCATAGAATGCGCGCTACTTGATGCCGACTTAGCTCAGTAGGTAGAGCAACTGACTTGTAATCAGTAGGTCACCAGTTCGATTCCGGTAGTCGGCACCATCAAGTCCGGTGGGGTTCCCGAGCGGCCAAAGGGAGCAGACTGTAAATCTGCCGTCACAGACTTCGAAGGTTCGAATCCTTCCCCCACCACCACTTTCTGGCAGCGTCAACGCCGCCGGAGCTGGTTGGAAAAATTGACCAGCTCGAACAGAAAAGAGAGAAATCTCTTTTTTTGTTACAGAAAGAACTGGGTAGCCGAGTTTCAGGATGCGGGCATCGTATAATGGCTATTACCTCAGCCTTCCAAGCTGATGATGCGGGTTCGATTCCCGCTGCCCGCTCCAATACGTGCTGATATGGCTCAGTTGGTAGAGCGCACCCTTGGTAAGGGTGAGGTCCCCAGTTCGACTCTGGGTATCAGCACCACTTCACTTCTCCCTCCCTTTCTCTCTGTTTCAATGTAAATGTATTCAACAGTTCAGGCATTTTCGCCTGGTTGATGTGGTGATATCACCGATTTATCCGTGTCTTAGAGGGACAATCGATGTCTAAAGAAAAGTTTGAACGTACAAAACCGCACGTTAACGTCGGTACTATCGGCCACGTTGACCATGGTAAAACAACGCTGACCGCTGCAATCACTACCGTACTGGCTAAAACCTACGGCGGTGCTGCTCGTGCTTTCGATCAGATCGATAACGCACCAGAAGAAAAAGCTCGTGGTATCACCATCAACACCTCTCACGTTGAGTATGACACCCCGACTCGCCACTACGCACACGTAGACTGCCCAGGCCACGCCGACTATGTTAAAAACATGATCACCGGTGCTGCGCAGATGGACGGCGCGATCCTGGTTGTTGCTGCGACTGACGGCCCTATGCCTCAGACTCGTGAGCACATCCTGCTGGGTCGTCAGGTAGGCGTTCCTTTCATCATCGTGTTCCTGAACAAATGCGACATGGTTGATGACGAAGAGCTGCTGGAACTGGTAGAGATGGAAGTTCGTGAACTGCTGTCTCAGTACGATTTCCCAGGCGACGATACTCCAATCGTTCGTGGTTCCGCGCTGAAAGCGCTGGAAGGCGACGCAGAGTGGGAAGCGAAAATCATCGAACTGGCTGGCTTCCTGGATTCTTACATCCCAGAACCAGAGCGTGCGATTGACAAGCCATTCCTGCTGCCAATCGAAGACGTATTCTCCATCTCCGGTCGTGGTACCGTTGTTACCGGTCGTGTAGAGCGCGGTATCATCAAAGTTGGTGAAGAAGTTGAAATCGTTGGTATCAAAGAGACTGCGAAGTCTACCTGTACTGGCGTTGAAATGTTCCGCAAACTGCTGGACGAAGGCCGTGCTGGTGAGAACGTTGGTGTTCTGCTGCGTGGTATCAAACGTGAAGAAATCGAACGTGGTCAGGTTCTGGCGAAGCCAGGCTCAATCAAGCCACACACCAAGTTCGAATCTGAAGTGTACATTCTGTCCAAAGACGAAGGCGGCCGTCATACTCCGTTCTTCAAAGGCTACCGTCCACAGTTCTACTTCCGTACAACTGACGTGACCGGTACCATCGAACTGCCAGAAGGCGTAGAGATGGTAATGCCAGGCGACAACATCAAGATGGTTGTGACTCTGATCCACCCAATCGCGATGGACGACGGTCTGCGTTTCGCAATCCGTGAAGGCGGCCGTACCGTTGGCGCGGGCGTTGTTGCTAAAGTTCTCGGCTAATCGCTGATAACATTTGACGCAATGCGCAATAAAAGGGCATCATTTGATGCCCTTTTTGCACGCTTTCACATCAGAACCTGGCTCATCAGTGATTAATTTTGTCATAATCATTGCTGAGACAGGCTCTGCGGAGAGCGTATAATACGAAAAGCGAATAGCATTTCGATTGGTTTGCCTCGCACTCGCGGGGTGAAAATGTTTGTAGAATACTTCTGACAGGTTGGTTTATGAGTGCGAATACCGAAGCTCAAGGGAGCGGGCGCGGCCTGGAAGCGATGAAATGGGTAGTTGTAGCCGTGCTGCTGATTGTGGCGATTGTCGGCAACTATCTTTATCGTGACATGATGCTGCCGCTACGCGCGCTTGCAGTGGTAATTCTGATTGCTGCGGCGGGTGGTGTCGCGCTGTTGACGACGAAAGGCAAAGCGACCGTTGCGTTTGCCCGCGAAGCGCGTACCGAAGTCCGCAAGGTCATTTGGCCGACTCGCCAGGAAACATTGCACACCACGCTGATTGTAGCGGCGGTAACCGCTGTAATGTCACTGATCCTGTGGGGACTGGATGGTATTCTGGTTCGCCTGGTATCCTTTATCACTGGCCTGAGGTTCTGAGATGTCTGAAGCCCCTAAAAAGCGCTGGTACGTCGTTCAGGCGTTTTCCGGTTTTGAAGGCCGCGTAGCTACGTCGCTGCGTGAGCATATCAAATTACACAATATGGAAGAGTTATTTGGCGAAGTTATGGTTCCGACCGAAGAAGTGGTTGAGATCCGTGGCGGCCAACGTCGCAAAAGCGAGCGTAAATTCTTCCCGGGTTACGTGCTGGTTCAGATGGTGATGAACGACGCGAGCTGGCACCTGGTGCGCAGCGTACCACGCGTGATGGGCTTTATCGGCGGCACATCTGACCGTCCGGCGCCAATCAGCGACAAAGAAGTTGATGCGATTATGAACCGCCTCCAGCAGGTGGGTGATAAACCGCGTCCGAAAACGCTGTTTGAACCGGGTGAGATGGTTCGTGTTAACGACGGTCCGTTTGCTGACTTTAATGGCGTCGTCGAAGAAGTGGACTACGAGAAGTCCCGCCTGAAAGTTTCCGTTTCTATCTTTGGTCGTGCGACCCCGGTAGAGCTGGACTTTGCTCAGGTAGAAAAAGCCTAAGCAGCGATCAAAAAAGCGACGATTTAATCGTTGCACAGGGCGCGAGATTGGAATACAATTTCGCGCCTTTTGTTTTTATGGGTTCCGACCCGTAAAACGAATTTTATTCACGGGGAGCCTCTCCGAGGCGTTATTACCCAATCAGAGGATTTTAGAATGGCTAAGAAAGTACAAGCCTACGTCAAGCTGCAGGTTGCAGCAGGTATGGCGAACCCAAGTCCACCAGTTGGTCCAGCTCTGGGTCAGCAGGGTGTGAACATCATGGAATTCTGTAAAGCGTTCAACGCCAAAACTGAATCCATGGAAAAAGGTCTGCCAATCCCAGTTGTAATCACTGTTTACGCTGACCGTTCTTTCACTTTCGTTACCAAAACCCCTCCAGCAGCAGTTCTGCTGAAGAAAGCAGCGGGCATCAAGTCTGGTTCCGGTAAGCCGAACAAAGACAAAGTGGGTAAAATTTCCCGCGCTCAGCTGCAGGAAATCGCGCAGACCAAAGCTGCCGACATGACTGGTTCCGACATTGAAGCGATGACTCGCTCCATTGAAGGTACTGCACGTTCCATGGGCCTGGTAGTGGAGGACTAAGAAATGGCTAAACTGACCAAGCGCATGTCCGTGATCCGTGACAAAGTTGATGCGACCAAACAGTACGACATCAACGAAGCTATCGCTCTGCTGAAAGAACTGGCAACTGCTAAGTTCGTTGAAAGCGTTGACGTTGCCGTTAACCTGGGCATCGACGCTCGTAAATCCGATCAGAACGTTCGTGGCGCAACTGTACTGCCACACGGTACTGGCCGTTCCGTACGCGTAGCTGTATTTGCTCAGGGTGCAAACGCTGAAGCGGCTAAAGCTGCTGGCGCTGAACTGGTAGGTATGGAAGATCTGGCTGATCAGATCAAGAAAGGCGAAATGAACTTTGACGTTGTTATTGCTTCTCCAGATGCAATGCGCGTTGTTGGCCAGCTGGGCCAGGTTCTGGGTCCACGCGGCCTGATGCCAAACCCGAAAGTGGGTACTGTAACTCCTAACGTTGCTGAAGCGGTTAAGAACGCTAAAGCAGGTCAGGTTCGTTACCGTAACGACAAAAACGGCATCATCCACACCACCATCGGTAAAGTGGACTTTGACGCTGACAAACTGAAAGAAAACCTGGAAGCTCTGCTGGTTGCGCTGAAAAAAGCTAAACCAACTCAGGCGAAAGGCGTGTACATCAAGAAAGTTAGCATCTCCACCACCATGGGTGCAGGTGTTGCAGTTGACCAGGCTGGCCTGAGCGCTGCTGCAAACTAATGCCTTTACGTGGGCGGTGATTTTGTCTACAATCTTACCCCCACGTTTGCTAACAAAAGTTAGCGGCTAAAAGAATTGTTCGTTGGAGCCTGGCCTATCCAGGCCTCCGTCGAAGACCGCAGGTGTTTCGCAAGAAACTTAATCCCCTGCGTAGACGGTGACAGAACGCTAAGATTATTTTAAATACTCTGGCTTGTTTCTGCTCACCGTATTAAGACGCTCTTCCCGTTGGGTCGAGTGAAGTGAGTTCCGGAACATGAGTTCCGGCAAACATCCAGGAGCAAAGCTAATGGCTTTAAATCTTCAAGACAAACAAGCGATTGTTGCTGAAGTCAGCGAAGTAGCCAAAGGCGCGCTGTCTGCAGTAGTTGCGGATTCCCGTGGCGTTACTGTAGACAAAATGACTGAACTGCGTAAAGCAGGTCGTGAAGCTGGCGTATACATGCGTGTTGTTCGTAACACCCTGCTGCGTCGCGTAGTTGAAGGTACTCAGTTCGAGTGCCTGAAAGACACGTTTGTTGGTCCGACCCTGATTGCATACTCTATGGAACACCCGGGCGCTGCTGCTCGTCTGTTCAAAGAGTTCGCGAAAGCGAGTGCAAAATTTGAGGTCAAAGCTGCAGCCTTTGAAGGTGAGTTGATCCCGGCATCGCAAATCGATCGCCTGGCCACCCTGCCGACCTACGAAGAAGCAATTGCACGCCTGATGGCAACCATGAAAGAAGCTGCGGCTGGCAAACTGGTTCGCACTCTGGCTGCTGTACGCGATGCGAAAGAAGCTGCTTAATCGCAGTTATCTTTATAAAGCATTTGCTTACGTATAAACTTATTCTGATTTTCAGGAACAATTTAAATGTCTATCACTAAAGATCAAATCATTGAAGCAGTAGCAGCTATGTCCGTAATGGACGTTGTAGAGCTGGTTTCTGCAATGGAAGAAAAATTCGGTGTTTCTGCTGCTGCTGCTGTAGCTGTAGCTGCGGGCCCGGCTGAAGCTGCTGAAGAAAAAACTGAATTCGACGTAATTCTGAAAGCTGCTGGCGCGAACAAAGTTGCTGTAATCAAAGCAGTACGTGGCGCAACTGGCCTGGGTCTGAAAGAAGCTAAAGACCTGGTAGAATCTGCTCCAGCTGCGCTGAAAGAAGGCGTGAGCAAAGACGACGCAGAAGCACTGAAAAAATCTCTGGAAGAAGCTGGCGCTGAAGTTGAAGTTAAATAAGCCAACTTTTCTGGTTGCAGCCTAAGTAATTAGGCTGATGGCTGGTGACTTTTTAGTCACCAGCCTTTTTGCGCTGTAAGGCATCAGCAGCATTTCACACTGTTTGACTGCTGGTTGTCCTGACAATGCTTGTTTCTATCGACGACTTAATATACTGCGACAGGGTGCTCGCTCTGTGTAAATCGCAATGAAATGGTTTAAGCGTGATAGCAACAGGTATTGCGGAAAGTATTCAATTTTCCGGTCCACAAAATGGTGTTGCACAAACTGTCCCTTCGTCGGACAGATGGGTCGACTTGTCAGCGAGCTGAGGAACCCTATGGTTTACTCCTATACCGAGAAAAAACGTATTCGTAAGGATTTTGGTAAACGTCCACAAGTTCTGGACATTCCATATCTCCTTTCTATCCAGCTTGACTCGTTCCAGAAGTTTATCGAGCAAGATCCTGAAGGGCAGTACGGCCTGGAAGCAGCCTTCCGTTCCGTGTTCCCGATTCAGAGCTACAGCGGTAATTCCGAGCTGCAGTACGTCAGCTACCGCCTTGGCGAACCGGTGTTTGACGTTCAGGAATGTCAGATCCGTGGCGTGACCTATTCCGCACCGCTGCGCGTAAAACTGCGTCTGGTGATCTACGAGCGCGAAGCGCCGGAAGGCACCGTAAAAGACATTAAAGAACAAGAAGTCTACATGGGTGAAATTCCACTCATGACGGACAACGGTACTTTCGTTATCAACGGTACTGAGCGTGTTATCGTTTCCCAGCTGCACCGTAGCCCGGGCGTCTTCTTCGACAGCGATAAAGGTAAAACGCACTCTTCCGGTAAAGTACTGTATAACGCACGCATCATTCCTTACCGTGGTTCATGGCTGGACTTCGAATTCGATCCAAAAGACAACCTGTTTGTCCGTATCGACCGTCGTCGTAAGCTGCCTGCAACCATCATTCTGCGTGCACTGAACTATACCACTGAGCAGATCCTGGACCTGTTCTTTGAGAAAGTGATCTTTGAAATCCGCGACAACAAGTTGCAGATGGAGTTGGTGCCGGAACGTCTGCGTGGTGAGACCGCGTCGTTCGACATCGAAGCCGACGGCAAAGTGTATGTGGAAAAAGGTCGCCGTATCACCGCGCGCCACATCCGCCAGCTGGAAAAAGATGATATCAAACACATCGAAGTTCCGGTTGAATACATTGCAGGAAAAGTAGCCGCGAAAGATTACGTTGATGAATCAACTGGCGAGCTGATCTGCCCGGCGAACATGGAGCTGAGCCTGGATCTGCTGGCTAAGCTGAGCCAGTCTGGCCACAAACGTATCGAAACGCTGTTCACCAACGATCTGGACCACGGTCCGTACATCTCTGAGACTGTACGCGTCGACCCAACCAACGATCGTCTGAGCGCGCTGGTTGAAATCTACCGCATGATGCGTCCTGGTGAGCCACCAACTCGCGAAGCGGCTGAAAGCCTGTTCGAGAACCTGTTCTTCTCCGAAGACCGCTACGATCTGTCCGCGGTAGGTCGTATGAAGTTCAACCGTTCTCTGCTGCGCGACGAAATCGAAGGTTCCGGTATCCTGAGCAAAGACGACATCATTGAAGTGATGAAGAAGCTCATCGATATCCGTAACGGTAAAGGCGAAGTGGACGATATCGACCACCTCGGCAACCGCCGTATCCGTTCCGTAGGCGAAATGGCGGAAAACCAGTTCCGCGTTGGCCTGGTTCGTGTAGAGCGTGCGGTGAAAGAGCGTCTGTCTCTGGGCGATCTGGATACCCTGATGCCTCAGGATATGATCAACGCCAAGCCGATTTCTGCGGCAGTGAAAGAGTTCTTCGGTTCCAGCCAGCTGTCTCAGTTCATGGACCAGAACAACCCGCTGTCTGAGATCACGCACAAACGTCGTATCTCTGCACTCGGCCCAGGCGGTCTGACCCGTGAACGTGCAGGCTTTGAAGTTCGAGACGTACACCCGACTCACTACGGTCGCGTATGTCCAATCGAAACGCCTGAAGGTCCAAACATCGGTCTGATCAACTCCCTGTCCGTGTACGCACAGACAAACGAATACGGTTTCCTTGAGACCCCGTATCGTAAAGTGACCGACGGTGTGGTTACCGACGAAATTCATTACCTGTCTGCTATCGAAGAAGGCAACTACGTTATCGCTCAGGCGAACTCCAACCTGGATGACGAAGGCCACTTTGTAGAAGATCTGGTTACCTGCCGTAGCAAAGGCGAATCCAGCCTGTTCAGCCGCGACCAGGTTGACTACATGGACGTATCCACCCAACAGGTGGTATCCGTCGGTGCGTCCCTGATCCCGTTCCTGGAACACGATGACGCCAACCGTGCATTGATGGGTGCGAACATGCAACGTCAGGCCGTTCCAACTCTGCGTGCTGATAAGCCGCTGGTTGGTACCGGTATGGAACGTGCTGTTGCCGTTGACTCCGGTGTTACAGCAGTTGCTAAGCGTGGCGGTACCGTTCAGTACGTTGACGCATCCCGTATCGTTATCAAAGTTAACGAAGACGAGATGTATCCGGGCGAAGCGGGTATCGACATCTACAACCTGACCAAATACACCCGTTCTAACCAGAACACCTGTATCAACCAGATGCCTTGCGTATCTCTGGGTGAGCCAGTTGAGCGCGGCGACGTGCTGGCAGACGGTCCGTCCACCGACCTCGGTGAACTGGCGCTCGGTCAGAACATGCGCGTAGCGTTCATGCCGTGGAACGGTTACAACTTCGAAGACTCCATCCTCGTCTCCGAGCGTGTGGTTCAGGAAGATCGTTTCACCACCATCCACATTCAGGAACTGGCCTGTGTGTCCCGTGACACCAAGCTGGGGCCAGAAGAGATCACTGCCGACATCCCTAACGTGGGTGAAGCTGCGCTCTCCAAACTGGATGAATCCGGTATTGTTTACATCGGTGCGGAAGTGACCGGCGGCGACATTCTGGTTGGTAAGGTTACACCGAAAGGCGAAACCCAGCTGACGCCAGAAGAGAAACTGCTGCGTGCTATCTTCGGTGAGAAAGCGTCTGACGTTAAAGACTCTTCTCTGCGCGTACCAAACGGTGTTTCCGGTACGGTTATCGACGTTCAGGTCTTCACTCGTGACGGCGTTGAGAAAGATAAGCGTGCGCTGGAAATCGAAGAGATGCAGCTCAAACAGGCTAAGAAAGACCTGTCTGAAGAACTGCAAATCCTCGAAGCGGGTCTGTTCAGCCGTATCTATGCGGTGCTGGTTGCCGGTGGCGTTGAAGCTGAGAAGCTCGACAAACTGCCACGCGATCGCTGGCTGGAGCTGGGCCTGACCGACGAAGAGAAACAGAATCAGCTGGAACAGCTGGCTGAGCAGTATGACGAACTGAAACACGAGTTCGAGAAAAAACTCGAAGCGAAACGCCGCAAAATCACTCAGGGCGACGATCTGGCACCAGGCGTGCTGAAGATTGTTAAGGTGTATCTGGCTGTTAAACGTCAGATCCAGCCTGGTGACAAGATGGCAGGTCGTCACGGTAACAAGGGTGTTATCTCTAAGATCAACCCGATCGAAGATATGCCGCACGATGCTAACGGTACGCCGGTAGATATCGTACTGAACCCACTGGGTGTACCGTCTCGTATGAACATCGGTCAGATCCTGGAAACCCACCTGGGTATGGCTGCGAAAGGTATCGGCGACAAGATTAACGCCATGCTGAAGCAGCAGGAAGAAGTCGCGAAACTGCGCGAGTTCATCCAGCGTGCCTACGATCTGGGTACCGACGTGCGTCAGAAAGTCGACCTGAACACCTTCAGCGATGATGAAGTTCTGCGTCTGGCGGAAAACCTGCGTAAGGGTATGCCAATTGCAACGCCAGTATTCGACGGTGCAAAAGAAGCTGAAATTAAAGAGCTGCTGCAACTGGGTGGTCTGCCAACGTCTGGTCAGATTACGCTGTTTGACGGCCGTACCGGTGAACAGTTCGAGCGTCCGGTAACCGTAGGTTACATGTACATGCTGAAACTGAACCACCTGGTCGACGACAAGATGCACGCTCGTTCTACCGGTTCTTACAGCCTGGTTACTCAGCAGCCGCTGGGTGGTAAGGCTCAGTTCGGTGGTCAGCGCTTCGGGGAGATGGAAGTGTGGGCGCTGGAAGCATACGGCGCAGCATACACCCTGCAGGAAATGCTCACCGTTAAGTCTGATGACGTGAATGGTCGTACTAAGATGTATAAGAACATCGTAGACGGCAACCATCAGATGGAACCGGGCATGCCAGAATCCTTCAACGTACTGTTGAAAGAGATTCGTTCGCTGGGTATCAACATCGAACTGGAAGACGAGTAATTCTCGCTCAAACAGGTCACTGGTGTCGGGTTAACCCCCGACACCAGATTGTGCTAACTCCGACGGGAGCAAATCCGTGAAAGATTTATTAAAGTTTCTGAAAGCGCAGACTAAAACCGAAGAGTTTGATGCGATCAAAATTGCTCTGGCTTCGCCAGACATGATCCGTTCATGGTCTTTTGGTGAAGTTAAAAAGCCGGAAACCATCAACTACCGTACGTTCAAACCTGAGCGTGACGGCCTTTTCTGTGCGCGTATTTTCGGGCCAGTAAAAGACTACGAGTGCCTGTGCGGTAAGTACAAGCGCCTGAAACACCGTGGTGTGATCTGTGAGAAGTGCGGCGTTGAAGTGACCCAGACCAAAGTACGCCGTGAGCGTATGGGCCACATTGAGCTGGCGTCTCCAACTGCTCACATCTGGTTCCTGAAATCTCTGCCGTCCCGTATCGGCCTGCTGCTGGATATGCCACTGCGCGATATCGAACGTGTTCTGTACTTCGAATCTTATGTTGTGATCGAAGGCGGGATGACGAATCTGGAACGTAACCAGATCCTGACCGAAGAACAGTATCTGGACGCGCTGGAAGAGTTCGGTGACGAATTCGACGCGAAGATGGGTGCGGAAGCTATCCAGGCCCTGCTGAAGAGCATGGATCTGGAGCAAGAGTGTGAAACTCTGCGCGAAGAGCTGAACGAAACCAACTCCGAAACCAAGCGTAAAAAGCTGACCAAGCGTATCAAACTGCTGGAAGCGTTCGTACAGTCTGGTAACAAACCAGAGTGGATGATCCTGACCGTTCTGCCGGTTCTGCCGCCAGATCTGCGTCCGCTGGTTCCGCTGGATGGTGGTCGTTTCGCAACGTCGGATCTGAACGATCTGTACCGTCGCGTGATCAACCGTAACAACCGTCTGAAACGTCTGCTGGATCTGGCTGCGCCGGACATCATCGTACGCAACGAAAAACGTATGCTGCAGGAAGCGGTAGATGCCCTGCTGGATAACGGTCGTCGCGGTCGTGCGATCACCGGTTCTAACAAACGTCCTCTGAAATCTTTGGCCGACATGATCAAAGGTAAGCAGGGTCGTTTCCGTCAGAACCTGCTCGGTAAGCGTGTTGACTACTCCGGTCGTTCTGTAATCACCGTAGGTCCATACCTGCGTCTGCATCAGTGCGGTCTGCCTAAGAAAATGGCTCTGGAGCTGTTCAAACCGTTCATCTACGGCAAGCTGGAACTGCGTGGCCTGGCCACCACCATCAAAGCCGCTAAGAAAATGGTTGAGCGTGAAGAAGCTGTCGTTTGGGATATCCTGGACGAAGTGATCCGCGAACACCCGGTACTGCTGAACCGTGCACCAACTCTGCACCGTTTGGGTATCCAGGCATTTGAGCCAGTCCTGATCGAAGGTAAAGCGATCCAGCTGCACCCGCTGGTTTGTGCGGCCTATAACGCCGACTTCGATGGTGACCAGATGGCTGTTCACGTACCGCTGACGCTGGAAGCCCAGCTCGAAGCGCGTGCGCTGATGATGTCTACCAACAACATCCTGTCTCCAGCGAACGGTGAACCTATCATCGTTCCTTCTCAGGACGTTGTATTGGGTCTGTACTATATGACCCGTGACTGTGTTAACGCCAAAGGCGAAGGCATGGTGCTGACTGGCCCGAAAGAAGCTGAGCGTATTTATCGCGCTGGCCTGGCCTCTCTGCATGCGCGCGTTAAAGTGCGTATCACCGAATACGAAAAAGATGAAAACGGCGAATTCGTGGCGATTACCAGCCTGAAAGACACGACCGTTGGCCGTGCGATTCTGTGGATGATCGTACCGAAAGGTCTGCCTTTCTCCATCGTCAACCAGGCGCTGGGCAAGAAAGCGATCTCCAAAATGCTGAACACCTGTTACCGCATTCTGGGCCTGAAGCCGACCGTTATCTTCGCTGACCAGACAATGTACACCGGCTTTGCTTATGCAGCGCGTTCAGGTGCATCTGTTGGTATCGATGACATGGTCATCCCAGAGAAGAAACACGAGATCATCTCTGAAGCGGAAGCTGAAGTTGCTGAGATCCAGGAGCAGTTCCAGTCTGGTCTGGTAACCGCAGGCGAACGTTACAACAAAGTTATCGATATCTGGGCTGCGGCGAACGATCGTGTATCCAAAGCGATGATGGATAACCTGCAAACCGAAACCGTGATTAACCGTGACGGCGTAGAAGAGCAGCAGGTCTCCTTCAACAGCATCTACATGATGGCCGACTCCGGTGCGCGTGGTTCTGCGGCACAGATTCGTCAGCTGGCAGGTATGCGTGGTCTGATGGCGAAGCCAGATGGCTCCATCATCGAAACGCCAATCACCGCGAACTTCCGTGAAGGTCTGAACGTACTCCAGTACTTCATCTCCACGCACGGTGCGCGTAAAGGTCTGGCGGATACCGCACTGAAAACGGCGAACTCCGGTTATCTGACGCGTCGTCTGGTTGACGTTGCGCAGGATCTGGTCGTCACCGAAGACGATTGTGGCACCCTCGAAGGTATCACCATGACCCCGGTTATCGAGGGTGGTGATGTTAAAGAGCCGCTGCGCGATCGCGTACTGGGTCGTGTGACCGCGGAAGACATCCTGAAGCCGGGCACCGCAGACATTCTGGTTCCACGCAACACTCTGCTGCACGAACAGTGGTGTGACCTGCTGGAAGCGAACTCTGTTGACTCTGTGAAAGTGCGTTCCGTTGTATCCTGTGACACCGACTTTGGTGTGTGTGCGCACTGCTACGGTCGTGACCTGGCGCGTGGCCACATCATCAACAAAGGTGAGGCTATCGGCGTTATCGCAGCACAGTCCATCGGTGAGCCGGGTACACAGCTGACGATGCGTACGTTCCACATCGGTGGTGCGGCATCTCGTGCGGCTGCTGAATCCAGCATCCAGGTGAAAAACAAAGGTAGCATCAAGCTCAGCAACGCGAAGTCTGTTGTTAACTCCGCAGGCAAGCTGGTTGTGACTTCTCGTAACACCGAGCTGAAGCTGATCGACGAATTCGGTCGTACCAAAGAGAGCTATAAAGTGCCTTACGGTGCGGTTATGGCGAAAGGTGATGGCGAGCAGGTTGCCGGCGGCGAAACCGTAGCAAACTGGGATCCACACACCATGCCGGTTATCACCGAAGTAAGTGGTTTCATCCGCTTCACTGACATGATCGACGGCCAGACCATTACTCGTCAGACCGACGAGCTGACCGGTCTGTCTTCTCTGGTGGTTCTGGATTCTGCTGAACGTACTACCGGTGGTAAAGATCTGCGTCCTGCACTGAAAATCGTTGATGCTCAGGGTAACGACGTTCTGATCCCTGGCACCGATATGCCTGCGCAGTACTTCCTGCCGGGTAAAGCGATTGTACAGCTGGAAGATGGCGTACAGATCAGCTCTGGTGACACCCTGGCGCGTATTCCTCAGGAATCCGGCGGTACCAAGGACATCACCGGTGGTCTGCCACGCGTTGCGGACCTGTTCGAAGCACGTCGTCCGAAAGAGCCTGCTATCCTGGCTGAAATCAGCGGTATCATCTCCTTCGGTAAAGAGACCAAAGGTAAGCGCCGTCTGGTTATCACGCCAGTAGATGGCAGCGAGCCGTACGAAGAGATGATTCCTAAGTGGCGTCAGCTCAACGTGTTCGAAGGTGAACGCGTGGAACGTGGTGACGTGGTCTCCGATGGTCCAGAAGCGCCGCACGACATCCTGCGTCTGCGTGGTGTGCATGCTGTTACTCGTTACATTGTTAACGAAGTACAGGACGTATACCGTCTGCAGGGCGTTAAGATTAACGATAAGCACATCGAAGTTATCGTTCGTCAGATGCTGCGTAAAGCAACCATCGAAAACGCGGGCAGCTCCGACTTCCTGGAAGGCGAGCAGGTTGAATACTCACGCGTTAAGATCGCTAACCGCGATCTGGAAGCGAACGGCAAAATCGGTGCGACCTTTGCACGCGATCTGCTGGGTATCACCAAAGCGTCTCTGGCAACCGAGTCCTTCATCTCTGCTGCATCGTTCCAGGAAACCACTCGTGTCCTGACCGAAGCGGCTGTTGCAGGTAAACGTGATGAACTGCGCGGTCTGAAAGAGAACGTTATCGTGGGTCGTCTGATTCCGGCCGGTACCGGTTATGCGTACCACCAGGATCGTATGCGTCGTCGTGCAGCGGGTGAACTGCCAGCTGCACCGCAGGTGACTGCCGAAGATGCATCCGCGAGCCTTGCAGAACTGCTGAACGCAGGTCTGGGCGGTTCCGACAACGAGTAATCGTTGATGCCCGGTAGGTAAAATTACCGGGCATATGAATCACAGGTCGGGTAAGCGCAGCGTCACCCGACAATAAAAAACCCGCCTCGGCGGGTTTTTTTACGTCTGTATGTCTTCAATTCACTAACGGGATGCGTCGATAAAGCTCAATCATATCGCCCGCCAGATCCTGAATGACCATCGCGTTCATCAGGTGATCCTGAGAGTGAACGGTGATCAGGTTAACCGGAAGTTTACCTGTCCCTTCATCAAGACCGATGAGCTGCGTCTGGATCGTATGCGCATGTTTCACATATTCACGCGACTCTTCCATCGCTTTCTCGGCTTCGTCAAAGTCACCTTTTCGCGCCATCTGCAACGCTGTCAGGGCCGCACTGCGCGCCGCACCTGCATTGACCAGTAGCTCCATGATTGTAGTTTCTAAGTCTTCCATTATGACTCCAGAAGTTTGAGCGCTTTTTCCAGTACGGCATCACCTTTCATCATGCCGTAATCCATCATGTCGATAACCGCGACCTTTTTTCCGAGCGGATCGGCCTGCGCCTGGAGTTTTGCCTGTTCGTATTTAACCTGTGGCCCCAGTAATACGATATCAGCCGTCGCGATGTTATCTTTGAACTCCGCGACCGGAACGGCTTTAATGGTTACTTCGACTCCTTTTTTCTGCGCGGCATCTTTCATACGTTGAACCAGCATGCTGGTTGACATTCCCGCTGCACAGCATAAAACGATGTTCTTCATAGTCAGCCTCGATCTACATGTGTTTATTGATAATTATCCCGCGCAGACCGCTTCAACAACCGCTTTACCGCGATTGTGTGTCAGGCATCACAAAGAAATCGGCATTTTTCTGAAACCGGTTACAATTTTATACATGAAAGCATTCTGCCCGTCTTAACGGGCGGAATCTCAGGAAGGATATTATCGGCTGGCCGTGCTTACGATGCGGTTTTTACCCTGTTGTTTAGCGGTATACAGCGCTTCATCTACGCTACCAATAAATTGTTCCAGCGGTTCGAAGTGCCACTCTCCCACCCCCGCGCTGAAGGTTACTCGCAGGTTCTCTTCCCGCCAGGTCCGTTTTTCCACGGCGGTGCGCCAGGCTTCCAGTAGCGCGTGCGCGGAGTTCATCAGCTCGGCCGGGAAAATCACCCCGAACTCTTCCCCACCGTAGCGGTAAACGGAAACGTGGTGCGGCTGCATGATCTGAATACCTTCGCGCGCCACGCTGCGCAGAACAATATCCCCGCTCAGGTGGCCCCAGGTGTCGTTAATAGATTTGAAGTTATCGATATCGACCAGTGCCAGAACGAAGGGTTGATGAGCGGTCAGCAGCTCATCCACATCGTTGTCGAAAGCACGGCGGTTCTTGCAGCCTGTCAGCGCATCATGGGTGGCCTGACGGACATAGGCCATCTCACGTTCCTTATTGGTTCGAATGGTATGGCTGAGCATCGCCTCAAGACGTGGCGCCTGATTGACGTCTCCGGTTTTGATGGCGTTGATAATGTTCATCAGCACAGAACGCGAGGCATGGCGCAGGTAGAGCCCGAACAGAATGATGATGATTGCCGCCAGCGCAAATCCCCAGCCGACGACGGTGGTTTCATGCCGGGTGATGACGGAAAGCGTGGCATCGGAGACCCGATAAATCACAAACCAGTCCGGATTGGTGAAAGAGTAGTAGTAATACCAGGTTTTACTTTTGGGGTCGAAAAGATGCCCTTCGCCGCTGGTCATTTTGTCCATCAGCGCTTCGCTTACGTACTGCTTAAAGAGCGCCCCCGTGTCCGGATGCAGCACAACGGCGCCGTCACGTTCCACGACAAAAAACTCACCCTGAACCGGTGCCACCATCTGGCGCAGGGTATACCCCATGGAGGTTAAATCAAGATGGAAAGCGAGCGTGCCCTTCAGACGGCCTTCCGGTGAAATGACCGGTTTATAGAGGGTGACCGTAGGATGTTGGGTGAAATAGTCCAGATAGGGGCGGGTATAGTGAGGAAAGTTGCTGGCTTCCGCTTGCCCGATAAACCATGGGCGTGTTCGTGCGTCGAACGACCTACTCTTCTCCGTTGGCAGTACTTCCGGCGCGCGCAGATGGTGCCCTTCGGTGTCCGCCAGAGAGATAGACGACACCGTCGGCATCAGGTTCTGCAAATGCATTAACATCTGCAAACCCTGTGCTGGATCGATATTTATCGTCTGATTCACTCTGTCTTCACGGGCGTAGTACATCGCAGCGCGACCAAGAATATAGTCGTTTTCTCGCAGAATGGATTCGGTATAGTTCACCGCCAGATTATGGGTGAAGTTACCATTAATTTTATGATAATCCTCAATAAAATCCTTCCGTTGTGAAAGGATGACCAGAATCGCGATTATCGCGAAACTGAACAGAATCCCCGCGAAGCTGACCATAATTGGTCGGGTGAAAGAGAGCTTTTTACTGTGGAGTGCCATGAGTTGTGCATCAATCCAGATGGTAGACGCGTTGCGTCTGTCGATATCCTCAGCATAGTCGCTGTCAGATTGCTGGTAGTAAATTATACAGAAAGCGATTTCCGACGGGTTGATTTATCTTAAGAGTAGATAAGAAACGACGTATTTATTTTATCAATTGAAATTTTGTTTAAGGGGCGGAGGGCAGGGCGAAACGAGGAAGAAGCATTTTCACCCTGGTCAGCGTCCGTTGCTGACGTGGTTAATCCTAATAAAACCGGGCAGATCTCCTCAATCGCCCGGCGTTGATATTACGAGCCATCTCGTAACCTTTCCGCGTTGTTGCAGGCGGTTTCAGCGCAAATGCGAAGCTCTTCCCAGCCAGCTGTCCCAGTCTTTCCACACGGGCTGTAGCCCCTGTGCAGTCAGGGCTTCCGCCACCGCGTCGGGCCGTCGTCCGTCGTGCGGTGCAAACTGTTCCAGTTCCGGGCGATCGTCCGCGTAACCGCCCGGCTGCGTTTTGGAAAAGGCGCTGACGTTGTTGATCGCCAGAGGGATCGCGCGGTCGCGAAACGCGGGGGATTCACGCGTGGAGAGCGACAATTCCACTTCCGGCGCGAACAGGCGAAATGCGCACAGGGTTTGCACCAGCTGGCGCTCATCCATCAGCGAGGCGGGTTCAATGCCTCCCGTACACGGACGCAGCCGTGGAAATGAGATGGAATAGCGGCTTTGCCAGTAGTACTGCTGTAGCCACAGCAGATGCTCTGCCACCATATAGCAGTCAACCCGCCAGCTGTCGGACAGACCGATAAGCGCGCCCAGCCCAATTTTATCGATACCGGCGCGCCCCAGCCTGTCCGGCGTTTCCAGCCGGAAGATGAAATCCTGCTTCTTCCCTTTCAGGTGATGTCGGGCATAGGTCGCCTCGTGGTAGGTTTCCTGATAAACCATTACGCCGTCCAGCCCAAGGGTTTTCAGTTCCGCATATTCCTCTTGCGACAGAGGCTGCACTTCCATTTGCAATGAGGCAAATTCGCGGCGGATGGCCGGAAGATGCTGGCGAAAATAGTCCATCCCCACTTTGCCCTGATGTTCACCCGTCACCAGTAAGAGATGTTCAAAACCCATCTCACGAATAGCCGCACACTCGCGGGCGATCTCATGCTCATCCAGCGTTTTACGCTTAATGCGGTTGCTCATTGAGAAGCCACAGTAGGTGCAGTCGTTGGCGCACAGATTAGAGAGATAAAGCGGCACGTAAAAGCTCACCGTGTTGCCAAAGCGCTGGCGGGTAAGGCGTTGCGCGCGCTGCGCCATCGGTTCAAGGTATGCGCTGGCTGCCGGAGAAAGCAGGGCCATCAAATCCTCGCGGGTCACATGCCGGGCTGTTAATGCCCGCTCTACGTCCGCAGAGGTTTTACTGTTGATGCGTAAGGCAATATCGTCCCAGTTAAGCTGACGCCAGCGATCGGTAAAGGTAGCCATCAGAGTGCCTCCAGAAAACCGGTCAGCGGGCTGGTGGCCTGCGCCTGAAAGCTGCGCGAGCCGGGGCCGGACTGTCGTGCCAGCAGACCGGACTCCACGGCAAGGCGGAACGCACGCGCCATCATCACCGGGTCGTCGGCCACCGCAATCGCGGTATTGACCAGCACCGCATCGGCCCCCATCTCCAGCGCCTGCGCGGCATGACTGGGTACGCCGATGCCCGCATCCACCACCACGGGCACGGTCGCCTGCTCGATGATGATCTCCAGCATCGCGCGGGTCTCCAGTCCCTGGTTGGAGCCAATGGGCGCCCCTAACGGCATCACGGCCGCGCAGCCGACCTCTTCCAGACGCTTACACAGCACGGGATCGGCACCACAGTAGGGCAGAACGGTGAATCCCTGCTGCACCAGCGTCTCTGCCGCTTTCAGGGTTTCGATCGGATCGGGCAACAGCCAGCGGGCGTCCGGATGAATTTCCAGCTTCAGCCAGCAGGTGCCGAGCGCTTCCCGGGCCAGATGCGCAGCGAAAATTGCTTCCTCGGCCGTTTTCGCACCGGAGGTATTGGGTAAGAGCGTCACGCCTGCCTCCAGTAACGGCGCAAGTATGGCATCGTTGTGCTGACGCAGATCCACGCGCTTCATCGCCAGCGTCACCAGCTGGCTGCCGCTTTCACGAATAGCATCCACCATTAGCTGCGGGGAGGCGAATTTTCCGGTTCCGGTAAACAGATGTGAATCAAAGACTTTGTCGGCAATACGTAACATCTCAGCCCCCTGCGATAACCTGAAACAGCAGGATCTGGTCGCCTTCATTGACCTGCTGATGTTCCCACCGCTCGCGCGGCAGGATCTGTTGATTGAGCGCCAGCGCCGTTCCCGGCTTCATCTGGCGCAGCGTGTCGAGCAGGGCGGCAACGGTGAGATCGTCGTCGCACGTCATCGGCTCATCGTTAAACAGAATGCGCATTGCGGCCTCCGCATACCGGGCAGCGGCTGGCGCGGCTTAACGCCAGATGGCGCCAGCCGCTGGAACGGGCGTCGAACAGCCGGAGCGTGTTGCGCTCTGTTTCCATGCCGCTGAGCAACTTGATGGCTTCCAGCGCCTGAAGGGTACCCATCACGCCCACCACCGGCCCAAGAATGCCAGCCGTGCGGCAGTTACGCTCCGGTTCAGCCTCGTCCGGCCACAGGCAGCGGTAGCAGCCCTGCGCCCACGGCGGCGTAAGCACCATTATCTGCCCGCCGAAACCGACCGCGCTGGCGGCGATCAGCGGCGTGTTCTGTGCAACACAGGCCGCATTAATGGCCTGACGCGTTGCCATATTGTCCGTGCAGTCCAGCACCACGTCGGCAAGGGCAACTTCGCGTTGCAGATCTTCTCCGCTCAGCCGCGTCTGGAGCGCAACCAGTTCAATATCGGGGTTAAGCTGGTTCAGCCGCTTGCGCGTAACCTGTGCTTTAGGCTGGTTAACATCTTCTGTCGTGAAGAGGATTTGCCGTTGCAGGTTGCTGAGGTGTACCTCATCGTCATCGGCCAGTACCAGCGTTCCCACGCCCGCCCCGGCCAGATACAGCGCGGCGGGCGCGCCCAAGCCACCCAAACCGACAATCAGTACCCGGCTGGCGAGCAGCTTTTGCTGCCCGTCAATGGCGATATCCTCCAGCAGGATCTGGCGGCTGTAGCGCATAAAATCACGATCTTTCATCGCCTGCTCCTGCCAGTTGTAAGAGCCGTGCGGTGGCGGCCTGCCAGTCTGCGGCCTGGGTGATAGCGCTGACGACGGCGATACTGCCGACGCCGGTTTCCAGCACGGCGGGCGCACGTTCAAGGCTGATCCCGCCGATGGCGACGGTGGGGTAATCGGCAAGGCGCTTAACGTGGGCTGCCAGCTGAGCCAAACCCTGTGGGGCAGACGGCATCTGTTTGGTTTGCGTCGGGAAAACGTGGCCGAGGGCGATGTAGGAGGGGCGGGCCGCCAGCGCCACGTCGATCTCCATATCATCGTGGGTGGAAACGCCCAGCCGCAGACCGGCGTCACGGATTGCGTTGAGATCGGTCGTTTCCAGATCTTCCTGTCCCAGATGCACGCCGTACGCCTGGTGTTTAACCGCCAGCCGCCAGTAGTCGTTGATAAACAGGCGGGCGTGGTAGCGACGTCCCAGCGCGATAGCGGCGGCCACATCGGCCTCCACCTCTTCGTCGCGTTTATCCTTGATGCGCAGTTGGAGGGTGCGAACGCCTGCCTCCAGCAAGCGCTCTATCCACGCCACGCTGTCCACCACCGGGTAAAGCCCTAAGCGGAAGGGGACAGGTGGGAAATCGGGCTGGTACATTACGCCTCCTCCTTTTTGAGGTAGATTTCGCCGCCTTTGGCGCGGAAGGTTTCGGACATGTCTGCCATGCCGACTTCAATGGTCTGCGCGGCGGCGTAGTCGCGCACCTCCTTGCTGATTTTCATCGAGCAGAACTTCGGCCCACACATGGAGCAGAAGTGCGCGACTTTGCCCGATTCCTGCGGCAGGGTTTCGTCGTGGTAGGCGCGGGCGGTGAACGGATCCAGCGCCAGGTTGAACTGGTCTTCCCAGCGGAATTCAAAGCGCGCTTTGGACATGGCGTTGTCGCGAATTTGCGCGCCCGGATGGCCTTTCGCCAGATCCGCCGCGTGGGCGGCAATTTTGTAGGTGATCAGCCCCTGCTTCACGTCCTCTTTGTTTGGCAGCCCGAGGTGCTCTTTCGGCGTCACGTAGCAGAGCATGGCGCAGCCGAACCAGCCGATCATCGCCGCGCCGATCCCGGAAGTGAAGTGGTCATAGCCCGGCGCAATATCGGTGGTCAACGGCCCCAGGGTGTAGAACGGTGCTTCGTGGCAGTGCTCCAGCTCCTCGGTCATGTTGCGGCGGATCATCTGCATCGGTACATGGCCCGGGCCTTCAATCATCACCTGCACATCGTACTCCCAGGCGATTTTGGTCAGCTCGCCCAGCGTGTGCAGCTCGGCAAACTGCGCCTCGTCGTTCGCGTCACGGATGGAGCCAGGACGCAGGCCGTCGCCCAGCGACAGAGAAACGTCATAAGCGGCGCAGATCTCGCAGATTTCGCGGAAGTGCTCGTAGAGGAAGTTTTCCTGATGATGGGAAAGGCACCATTTCGCCATAATCGAACCGCCGCGTGAGACGATACCGGTCAGACGCTTCGCGGTCATCGGCACGTAGCGCAGCAGTACGCCCGCGTGAATGGTGAAGTAGTCCACGCCCTGTTCCGCCTGCTCCAGCAGCGTGTCGCGGAACGCTTCCCAGGTGAGGTTTTCGGCGATACCGTTTACCTTCTCCAGCGCCTGATAAATCGGAACGGTGCCAATCGGAACCGGGCTGTTACGCAGGATCCATTCGCGGGTTTCGTGAATGTAACGGCCGGTGGAGAGGTCCATCACCGTGTCCGCGCCCCAGCGCGTCGACCAGACCAGCTTTTCCACCTCTTCTTCGATGGAAGAGGTGACGGCAGAGTTGCCGATGTTGGCGTTGACCTTCACCAGGAAGTTGCGGCCGATAATCATCGGCTCGGATTCCGGGTGGTTGATGTTGGCGGGAATAATCGCGCGCCCGGCGGCTACTTCATCACGCACGAATTCCGGCGTGATGTTCTCCGGCAGGCGAGCGCCAAACCCTTCACCCGGATGCTGGTGGCGCAGCACTTCGCTGCGAATGCGCTCGCGGCCCATGTTTTCGCGGATGGCGATGAACTCCATCTCCGGCGTGACGATACCCTGTCGCGCGTAGTGCAACTGGGTTACGCATTTGCCCGCTTTAGCGCGTTTCGGCGTCAGCAGGCCGGTAAAGCGCAGCTCGTCCAGACCGTCGTCGGCCAGGCGCGCGTTGGTGTACGCCGAGCTGCGCACGCTCAGTTCTTCGCAGTCGTTACGGGCGTCAATCCACGGCTGGCGAAGCTTTGCCAGACCCTGCTGCACGTTGATAGCAACATCAGGATCGCCGTACGGGCCGGAGGTGTCATACACCGGCACGGCTTCGTTGTCTTCAAACTGCGGGTGCTCTTTGCTGCCGCCGATAAGCGTCGGGCTGAGCTGGATTTCGCGCATCGGCACGCGGATATCGGCCTGTGAACCGGTGATGTAGATGCGCGTTGAGTTCGGGAAAGCGGTGCCTTCCAGGGTGTCGATGAAGCGTTGTGCGTGTTCGCGCTGTTCGCGGCGGGTCAGTTTTGTTGTAGACATAGCTCATTCCAGATGTGAAGGACATGGCTTGTCAGACGACGGATGAAGCAAGAGAAGATCGCCTCAGGGCGATACAACAGCAGTGTGACTCTTGTTCCCTTCGCAGGTATTAACCTGATCAGGTTCCGCGGATCCCGAATTAACGGTCTCAGCCCGTGCTTTCACACTGGGCACTCCGACAAGAAAAATCCCCCTCCGCAGAGGGGCGAATGGTTGTAAATTACTCGTTAACGATTAAGAACTCAAGCAGGGCGCGCAACGTTATCGCTGGTGCTGATAGTCAGGTTGTTGTCCAGCACGAGGGCGATGAGCTTGTCTTCCAGCGTGAATCGCTCTTCCAGTGCTTCGCCAAGGTCGGAAAGCGCCTGCTGAAACTCAAGATAGTTATCGTGATCGATAGCATTCTCAAGCGTGGAATCGTAGTAGTCCATGATCTGCTGGGTGTTGGCTTCCAGCAGCGGACAGAGTTTGCTGGCCGCTAAATACGGCGTTGTCCCTTCCATTTCGCGGATAATGCGTTCATAAAGGTTGAAATGGCCGTCGGAGAGGTAGTCGACCAGGCTCTGACAAAAGTCGTCCAGCGCTTTTTCATTGAGTCGCATAAAGGATTCTTTGCCAGGCTTAAGACCAACCAGATTGTAATACGCCACAAGGAGATGCTTGCGCACATGTAGCCAGCGATCCACCAGGGTGTTACTTCCTCCAACGCGCTCAGTCAGGCTTTCCAGCTGGTTTAACATGGTCGACTCCATAAGGTTTAAAATGGGATCTGCTTATCCAAAATGTAACCACAATGCTAACAACATGTCAGTGAAGCGAAGGTAGTGCAATAGATATGGATCGTATTATTGAAAAATCAGATCTGGGTTGGTGGATCGTCAGCCACGAACAAAAATTATGGCTGCCCTCAGGAGAGTTGCCCTACGGTGCCGCGGAAACGTTCGATCTGGTGGGCCAGTCCGCGCTGAAGATCGGCGAGTGGCAGGGCGATCCCGTGTGGTTGATCCAACAGGCGCGCCGTCAGGATATGGGATCCGTACGTCAGGTGCTGGATCTGGACGTCGGCCTGTTCCAGCTGGCGGGGCGCGGCGTACAGCTGGCGGAGTTTTACCGCTCGCACAAATACTGCGGTTACTGCGGCCACACCATGCACCCGAGCAAAACCGAATGGGCGCTGCTCTGCGGCCACTGCCGTGAACGTTACTACCCGCAAATCGCACCGTGCATCATTGTCGCCATCCGCCGTGATGATTCCATCCTGCTGGCGCAGCATACCCGCCATCGCAACGGCATTCACACCGTCCTCGCCGGGTTCGTGGAAGTCGGCGAAACGCTGGAACAGGCGGTGGCGCGCGAGGTGATGGAGGAGAGCGGCATTAAGGTGAAAAACCTGCGCTATGTGACGTCGCAGCCGTGGCCGTTCCCGATGTCCCTGATGACCGCGTTTATGGCGGAATACGACAGCGGCGAGATTGTTATCGATCAGAAAGAGCTGCTGGAGGCGAACTGGTATCGCTACGACGATTTACCGCTGCTGCCCCCGCCGGGAACGGTGGCGCGTCGCCTGATAGAAGATACCGTGGCAATGTGTCGGGCCGAGTATGAGTAGTGTTACACTGACGGACTGACGCAATAAGGAACTGCAAAATGACCGAACTGAAGAACGATCGTTATCTGCGTGCGCTGCTGCGCCAGCCCGTTGATGTCACCCCGGTGTGGATGATGCGCCAGGCGGGACGCTATCTGCCAGAGTACAAAGCCACGCGCGCGCAGGCGGGCGATTTTATGTCGCTGTGCAAAAACGCCGAGCTGGCCTGTGAAGTGACGCTCCAGCCGCTGCGCCGCTTCCCGCTGGATGCCGCCATTCTCTTTTCGGACATTCTTACCATTCCGGACGCGATGGGCCTGGGGCTCTATTTCGAAACCGGCGAGGGGCCGCGTTTTACCTCACCGATCAAAAGCAAAGCCGACGTTGATAAGCTGCCGATCCCCGATCCGGAAGGCGAGCTGGGCTATGTGATGAACGCCGTGCGCACCATCCGCCGCGAGCTCAAAGGCGACGTGCCGCTGATTGGCTTCTCCGGTAGTCCGTGGACGCTGGCAACCTACATGGTGGAAGGTGGCAGCAGCAAAGCCTTTACCGTCATCAAAAAGATGATGTACGCAGAGCAGCAGGCCCTGCATGCCCTGCTCGACAAGCTGGCGAAGAGCGTCACGCTCTATCTCAACGCGCAGATTAAAGCGGGCGCGCAGTCGGTGATGATTTTCGACACCTGGGGCGGCGTGCTGACCGGGCGTGATTATCAGCAGTTCTCCCTGTACTACATGCACAAAATTGTCGATGGTCTGCTGCGTGAAAACGAAGGCCGTCGCGTGCCGGTAACGCTGTTTACGAAAGGCGGCGGTCAGTGGCTGGAAGCGATGGCGGCCACCGGCTGTGATGCGCTGGGCCTCGACTGGACCACTGATATTGCCGATGCGCGTCGTCGTGTGGGGGATAAAGTGGCGCTCCAGGGCAACATGGACCCGTCCATGCTCTATGCGCAGCCTGCCCGTATCGAAGAAGAAGTGTCGACTATACTGTCTGGTTTCGGCCAGGGCGAAGGCCACGTCTTCAACCTCGGTCACGGTATTCATCAGGATGTACCGCCAGAACACGCTGGCGTATTTGTGGAGGCGGTGCATCGGCTTTCTGCCCAGTATCACAAGTAAGGAGTGGTTATGGATCTCGCGTCGCTACGCGCTCAGCAAATCGAACTGGCTTCATCGGTGATCCGCGAGGATCGTCTGGATACGGACCCTCCGCGATACATTGGCGGGGCGGATGTCGGGTTTGAGCAAGGCGGTGAAGTGACGCGAGCGGCGATGGTGGTGCTGAAATACCCGTCGCTGGAGCTGGTGGAGTACAAGGTGGCGCGTATCGCCACCACCATGCCCTATATCCCCGGCTTTCTCTCCTTCCGCGAATATCCCGCGCTGCTGGCCGCGTGGGAGCAACTCTCGCAAAAACCCGATCTGCTGTTTGTGGATGGGCACGGCATCTCCCATCCGCGTCGCCTGGGCGTTGCCAGCCACTTTGGTCTGCTGGTAGACGTGCCGACCATCGGCGTGGCGAAAAAACGCCTGTGCGGCGCGTTTGAGCCGCTCTCTGCCGAACCGGGCGCGCTGGCGCCGCTTATCCATAAAGGCGAGCAGCTGGCGTGGGTCTGGCGCAGTAAAGCGCGCTGCAATCCGCTGTTTATCGCAACCGGGCATCGGGTCAGCATGGACAGCGCCCTGGCGTGGGTGCAACGCTGTATGAAGGGCTACCGCTTACCTGAGCCTACCCGCTGGGCTGACGCCGTTGCCTCTTCACGTCCGGCATTCATTCGTTGGCAGGAAATTCAGCCGTGATTCAGGTAAACTGCGGCTAATTTTCGATTCGAGACATCATCATGTTACAAAACCCGATTCATCTGCGCCTTGAGAAGCTGGAAAGCTGGCAGCACGTGACGTTTATGGCTTGCCTGTGCGAGCGCATGTACCCCAACTATGCCGCGTTCTGTAAGCAAACGGAGTTTGGCGAAGGCCAGATTTATCGACGTATCCTGGATTTGATCTGGGAGACGCTGACGGTCAAAGACGCAAAGGTAAACTTCGACTCTCAGCTTGAAAAGCTGGAAGAGGCAATTCCTGCGGCGGACGATTACGACCTGTATGGCGTCTACCCGGCTATCGATGCCTGTGTGGCGTTGAGCGAGCTGATCCACTCCCGTCTGAGCGGTGAAACCCTGGAGCACGCCATTGAAGTCAGTAAGGCATCCATCACCACCGTCGCGATGCTGGAAATGACCCAGGAAGGCCGTGAAATGACCGACGAAGAGCTGCGTGCTAACCCGGCGGTTGAACAGGAATGGGATATTCAGTGGGAAATTTTCCGTCTGCTGGCGGAGTGTGAAGAACGTGATATTGAGCTGATCAAAGGGCTTCGCGCGGACCTGCGCGAGGCCGGCGAGAGCAATATTGGTATAATTTTTAACCAATGAGACAACAAAACGTGATTTAACGCCTGTTTTGTCACTCCTCGACTCTTCCCTTTCGCCCCCCGTCTGGTCTACATTTGGGGGGCGAAAAAAAGTGGCTATCGGTGCGTGTATGCAGGAGAGTGCTTTTTTGGCATTTTCGTCGCACTCGATGCTTAGCAAGCGATAAACACATTGAAAGGATAACTTATGAACAAGACTCAACTGATTGATGTAATTGCGGACAAGGCTGATCTGTCTAAAGTGCAGGCTAAAGCTGCTCTGGAATCTACCCTGGCTGCTATTACTGAGTCTCTGAAAGAAGGCGATGCTGTACAACTGGTTGGTTTCGGTACCTTCAAAGTGAACCACCGCGCTGAGCGTACTGGCCGCAACCCGCAGACCGGTAAAGAAATCAAAATCGCCGCAGCTAACGTGCCGGCATTTGTTTCTGGTAAAGCACTGAAAGACGCAGTTAAGTAAGACGCGTGGCAGTGAACAGTTTTAACGAAGGGGCGGCAACGCCCCTTTTGTCATTCTGGCGTGGACCGCTCGCGCTGGCAGGCGTACTGTTGCTGTCTGCCTGTAGTCATGATTCCTCACTCCCCCCGTTTACCGCCAGCGGCTACGCTGACAACCAGGGTGCGGTCAGGATCTGGCGCAAAGATTCCAGCGATGAAGTGCATATGCTTACCGCGTTCAGTCCGTGGCATAACGGCAATACCTCGACCGCAGAATACCGCTGGCAGGGCGATGCGCTGTCGCTCATTGAACTGAATATCTACAGTAAGACTCCCGAACACGTGAAGGTGCGTTTTGACGACCACGGCGAGCTGAGCTTTATGCAGCATGAGGTCAGTGGACTGAAACAGCAGCTTTCCAGCGATCAGGTCGCGCTCTACCGCTACCGTGCTGAACAACTTCGCCAGACCAGCGATGCGCTGCGTCAGGGCCGCGTGGTGCTGCGCCAGGGGCGCTGGCATGCCGACGGCACGGTGACCACCTGCGAAGGGCAGACAGTGAAGCCTGAGCTTGAATCCTGGGCAACCGAACACATTCAGCGTCGTCAGCGGCATTCATCTATGGAGGTGAGTGTGGCATGGCTGGAAGCGCCGGAAGGCTCTCAGCTGTTGCTGGTGGCGAACGAAGATTTCTGCACCTGGCAGCCGACAGAAAAGAGTTTTTGATTTAAGTCCCCTCTCCCTTGAGGGAGAGGGTTAGGGTGAGGGGGAAATTACTCCCCCTGCTCCCGCGCAATGGCACGATAGCCGATATCCTGGCGGCTGAAGCTGCCGTTCCAGTGAATATCCGCCATCAACGCATAGGCGCGCTTCTGCGCCTCTGCCACGGTATGACCCAGTGCGGTCGCACACAGCACGCGTCCACCATTAGTGAGCACGCGGTCATCGTCAGAGAGCTTTGTACCGGCGTGGAACACCTTCGCACCGTCAATCTCTTCCAGCGGCAGGCCGTGGATCTCATCCCCGGTGTTGTAGCTACCCGGATAGCCACCCGCAGCAATCACCACACCTAAAGAGGCACGCTCGTCCCACTCGGAAGTTTTCTCATTCAGCTTGCCTTCGCACGCCGCCAGACACAGATCAACCAGATCGGACTTCATGCGCAGCATGATCGGCTGAGTTTCCGGATCGCCGAAGCGGCAGTTGAATTCAATCACCTTCGGGTTACCCTGCTTGTCGATCATCAGGCCTGCGTAGAGGAAACCGGTGTAGGTATTGCCTTCCGCCGCCATCCCTTTTACGGTTGGCCAGATGATGCGGTCCATGGTGCGCTGGTGTACTTCGTCAGTGACCACCGGAGCAGGGGAGTAAGCACCCATCCCGCCGGTGTTTGGACCCGTGTCGGCATTGCCTACGCGCTTGTGATCCTGGCTGGTGGCCATCGGCAGGACGTGCTCACCGTCAACCATCACGATAAAGCTCGCTTCTTCACCGTCGAGGAACTCTTCAATCACGATGCGGTGGCCCGCATCGCCAAAGGCGTTACCCGCCAGCATATCCTGCACAGCGGCTTCCGCTTCTTCAAGGGTCATCGCCACGATAACGCCTTTCCCGGCAGCCAGACCGTCGGCTTTAATCACAATCGGCGCGCCTTTTTCACGCAGGTAAGCCAGAGCAGGCTCTACCTCGGTGAAGTTCTGATATTCCGCCGTCGCGATGTTATGACGCGCGAGGAAATCTTTGGTGAAGGCTTTTGAACCTTCCAGCTGTGCGGCACCTTCCGTTGGGCCGAAAATTTTCAGGCCCGCGGCGCGGAAGGCATCTACAACGCCGATCACCAGCGGCGCTTCCGGGCCCACAATCGTCAGATCGATATTCTCGTTCCGGGCAAAGCTCAGCAGCGCCGGGATATCGGTTACGCCGATGGCGACGTTCTGTAGCGCGGGCTCCAGTGCGGTACCGGCGTTACCCGGTGCCACAAAGACGGTTTCAACCTGCGGAGACTGCGCTGCTTTCCACGCCAGGGCGTGCTCGCGCCCGCCATTACCAATCACTAATACTTTCATTTTCTGCTCCGGAAATTAATGGCGGAAGTGGCGCATGTCGGTAAAGATCATTGCGATGCCGTGTTCGTCGGCAGCGGCAATCACTTCGTCATCACGGATTGAACCGCCAGGCTGGATCACACAGGTGATGCCCACAGCAGCGGCCGCATCAATACCGTCGCGGAACGGGAAGAAGGCGTCAGAGGCCATGGCGGAACCTTTGACTTCCAGACCTTCGTCACCTGCTTTAATACCCGCGATTTTCGCAGAGTAAACGCGGCTCATCTGGCCTGCGCCTATCCCGATGGTCATGTTCTCTTTGGCGTAAACAATGGCGTTAGACTTCACGAACTTCGCCACTTTCCAGCAGAACAGCGCGTCGCGCAGCTCCTGTTCGGTCGGCTGACGTTTGGTCACCACGCGCAGGTCGGCTTCTATCACCATACCCAAATCGCGATCCTGAACCAGCAGACCGCCGTTCACGCGCTTGAAGTCCAGGCCCGGCACGCGTTCCGCCCACTGACCGCAAACCAGCACGCGCATGTTCTGTTTCGCCGCGGTGATTTTCAGCGCTTCTTCGGATGCGGATGGCGCGATGATCACTTCGACAAACTGACGGGAGATGATGGCCTGCGCGGTTTCCGCATCCAGCTCGCGGTTGAAGGCGATAATGCCGCCGAACGCGGAGGTCGGGTCGGTTTTGTAGGCGCGATCGTAGGCATCCATAATGGAGGTGCTTACTGCGACGCCGCATGGGTTGGCGTGCTTGACGATAACGCAGGCCGGCTCGCTGAACTCTTTCACGCATTCCAGCGCGGCGTCGGTATCGGCAATGTTGTTATAAGAGAGGGCTTTGCCCTGTACCTGCTGAGCAGTCGCAACAGAGGCTTCTTTCACCTCTTCTTCTATATAGAAGGCTGCCTGCTGGTGGCTGTTCTCGCCGTAGCGCATATCCTGCTTCTTAATGAAGTTCAGGTTCAGGGTGCGCGGGAAGCGACCAGATGGATCTTTGCTTTCACCGTGGTAGGCAGGAACCAGGCTACCGAAGTAGTTGGCGATCATGCTGTCGTACGCGGCGGTGTGTTCGAAGGCTTTGATGGCGAGGTCGAAACGCGTATCAAGCGTCAGGGACCCTTCGTTGGCGTCCATCTCATTAATAATGGCGCTGTAGTCGCTGCTCTTCACCACGATGGCCACATCTTTATGGTTCTTGGCTGCGGAGCGCACCATGGTCGGGCCGCCGATATCAATGTTCTCTACGGCATCTTCCAGAGAACAGCCTTCGCGGGCGACGGTCTGGGCGAAGGGATAGAGGTTAACGACAACCATGTCGATGGGGGCAATATTGTGCTGCTCCATAATGCCGTCGTCCTGACCGCGACGACCCAGAATGCCGCCGTGCACTTTCGGGTGCAGGGTTTTGACGCGTCCATCCATCATTTCCGGGAAACCGGTGTAGTCGGACACTTCGGTTACCGGCAGACCTTTCTCTGCTAACAGGCGAGCGGTACCGCCTGTAGAAAGCAGCTCCACACCGCGTGCGGAAAGTGCCTGAGCGAATTCGATGATACCGGCTTTATCAGAAACACTGAGCAGAGCGCGGCGGACTGGACGACGTTGTTGCATGGTAAATCCCCTGGATTTCACGATTACAGAGAGCGTTAGATGAATTTTCCAGCGAAAAACTCATCTAACACACCTGACGAGGCCTCCTTGTTAAGCGCGAGCATTTTAACGAAAACGTTTGCGCAACGCTCGCATATTTTCACTTTTTCGAAGCGCTGTGGATAACTCTGTGTGTAAAAGGGTATAAGGCGGGGTTTTGCTGGGGAATGCAGCAGTCAGTCATTTTTCTGTCATTTAGCGGTTGCGGCCTGCGGAGAACTCCCTATAATGCGCCTCCATCGACACGGCGGATGTGAATCACTTCACAGACTACCCGGTCGGTTGAAGAGAAAAAATCCTGAAATAACGGGTTGACTCTGAAAGAGGAAAGCGTAATATACGCCACCTCGCGACAGAGCGCTGAAGCGCGTCGCAACTGCTCTTTAACAATTTATCAGACAATCTGTGTGGGCACTCAAAGTGACATGGATTCTTAACGTCCTCGGACGAAAAATGAATACCAAGTCTCTGAGTGAACATACGTAATTCATTACGAAGTTTAATTCACGAGCATCAAACTTAAATTGAAGAGTTTGATCATGGCTCAGATTGAACGCTGGCGGCAGGCCTAACACATGCAAGTCGAACGGTAACAGGAAGCAGCTTGCTGCTTTGCTGACGAGTGGCGGACGGGTGAGTAATGTCTGGGAAACTGCCTGATGGAGGGGGATAACTACTGGAAACGGTAGCTAATACCGCATAACGTCGCAAGACCAAAGAGGGGGACCTTCGGGCCTCTTGCCATCGGATGTGCCCAGATGGGATTAGCTAGTAGGTGGGGTAACGGCTCACCTAGGCGACGATCCCTAGCTGGTCTGAGAGGATGACCAGCCACACTGGAACTGAGACACGGTCCAGACTCCTACGGGAGGCAGCAGTGGGGAATATTGCACAATGGGCGCAAGCCTGATGCAGCCATGCCGCGTGTATGAAGAAGGCCTTCGGGTTGTAAAGTACTTTCAGCGGGGAGGAAGGCGACAGGGTTAATAACCCTGTCGATTGACGTTACCCGCAGAAGAAGCACCGGCTAACTCCGTGCCAGCAGCCGCGGTAATACGGAGGGTGCAAGCGTTAATCGGAATTACTGGGCGTAAAGCGCACGCAGGCGGTCTGTCAAGTCGGATGTGAAATCCCCGGGCTCAACCTGGGAACTGCATTCGAAACTGGCAGGCTAGAGTCTTGTAGAGGGGGGTAGAATTCCAGGTGTAGCGGTGAAATGCGTAGAGATCTGGAGGAATACCGGTGGCGAAGGCGGCCCCCTGGACAAAGACTGACGCTCAGGTGCGAAAGCGTGGGGAGCAAACAGGATTAGATACCCTGGTAGTCCACGCCGTAAACGATGTCGACTTGGAGGTTGTGCCCTTGAGGCGTGGCTTCCGGAGCTAACGCGTTAAGTCGACCGCCTGGGGAGTACGGCCGCAAGGTTAAAACTCAAATGAATTGACGGGGGCCCGCACAAGCGGTGGAGCATGTGGTTTAATTCGATGCAACGCGAAGAACCTTACCTACTCTTGACATCCAGAGAACTTAGCAGAGATGCTTTGGTGCCTTCGGGAACTCTGAGACAGGTGCTGCATGGCTGTCGTCAGCTCGTGTTGTGAAATGTTGGGTTAAGTCCCGCAACGAGCGCAACCCTTATCCTTTGTTGCCAGCGGTCCGGCCGGGAACTCAAAGGAGACTGCCAGTGATAAACTGGAGGAAGGTGGGGATGACGTCAAGTCATCATGGCCCTTACGAGTAGGGCTACACACGTGCTACAATGGCGCATACAAAGAGAAGCGACCTCGCGAGAGCAAGCGGACCTCATAAAGTGCGTCGTAGTCCGGATTGGAGTCTGCAACTCGACTCCATGAAGTCGGAATCGCTAGTAATCGTGGATCAGAATGCCACGGTGAATACGTTCCCGGGCCTTGTACACACCGCCCGTCACACCATGGGAGTGGGTTGCAAAAGAAGTAGGTAGCTTAACCTTCGGGAGGGCGCTTACCACTTTGTGATTCATGACTGGGGTGAAGTCGTAACAAGGTAACCGTAGGGGAACCTGCGGTTGGATCACCTCCTTACCTTAAAGAACCTGCCTTTGTAGTGTCCACACAGATTGTCTGATGAAAAGTAAATAGCAAGGCGTCTTGCGATTGAGACTGTACGTCCCCTTCGTCTAGAGGCCCAGGACACCGCCCTTTCACGGCGGTAACAGGGGTTCGAATCCCCTAGGGGACGCCACTTGCTGGTTCGTGAGTGAAAGTCACCTGCCGTCATATCTCAAAACTGACTTGCGAGTCATGTTTGAGATATTTGCTCTTTAAAAATCTGGATCAAGCTGAAAATTGAAACGACACACAGCTCATGTGTGTTCGAGTCTCTCAAATTTTCGCAATCAGAAGTGAAACATCTTCGGGTTGTGAGGTTAAGCGACTAAGCGTACACGGTGGATGCCCTGGCAGTCAGAGGCGATGAAGGACGTGCTAATCTGCGAAAAGCGCCGGCGAGGTGATATGAACCTTTGACCCGGCGATGTCCGAATGGGGAAACCCAGTGCAATCCGTTGCACTATCGTTAACTGAATACATAGGTTAACGAGGCGAACCGGGGGAACTGAAACATCTAAGTACCCCGAGGAAAAGAAATCAACCGAGATTCCCCCAGTAGCGGCGAGCGAACGGGGAGCAGCCCGGAGTCTGAATCAGCTTGTGTGTTAGTGGAACGGTCTGGAAAGTCCGACGGTACAGGGTGATAGTCCCGTACACGAAAGCACACTTGCTGTGAACTCGAAGAGTAGGGCGGGACACGTGGTATCCTGTCTGAATATGGGGGGACCATCCTCCAAGGCTAAATACTCCTGACTGACCGATAGTGAACCAGTACCGTGAGGGAAAGGCGAAAAGAACCCCGGCGAGGGGAGTGAAAAAGAACCTGAAACCGTGTACGTACAAGCAGTGGGAGCCTCTTTATGGGGTGACTGCGTACCTTTTGTATAATGGGTCAGCGACTTATATTCTGTAGCAAGGTTAACCGTATAGGGGAGCCGAAGGGAAACCGAGTCTTAACTGGGCGTTAAGTTGCAGGGTATAGACCCGAAACCCGGTGATCTAGCCATGGGCAGGTTGAAGGTTGGGTAACACTAACTGGAGGACCGAACCGACTAATGTTGAAAAATTAGCGGATGACCTGTGGCTGGGGGTGAAAGGCCAATCAAACCGGGAGATAGCTGGTTCTCCCCGAAAGCTATTTAGGTAGCGCCTCGTGAACTCATCTTCGGGGGTAGAGCACTGTTTCGGCTAGGGGGCCATCCCGGCTTACCAACCCGATGCAAACTACGAATACCGAAGAATGTTATCACGGGAGACACACGGCGGGTGCTAACGTCCGTCGTGAAGAGGGAAACAACCCAGACCGCCAGCTAAGGTCCCAAAGTCATGGTTAAGTGGGAAACGATGTGGGAAGGCACAGACAGCCAGGATGTTGGCTTAGAAGCAGCCATCATTTAAAGAAAGCGTAATAGCTCACTGGTCGAGTCGGCCTGCGCGGAAGATGTAACGGGGCTAAACCATGCACCGAAGCTGCGGCAGCGACACTATGTGTTGTTGGGTAGGGGAGCGTTCTGTAAGCCGTTGAAGGTGTCCTGTGAGGGGTGCTGGAGGTATCAGAAGTGCGAATGCTGACATAAGTAACGATAAAGCGGGTGAAAAGCCCGCTCGCCGGAAGACCAAGGGTTCCTGTCCAACGTTAATCGGGGCAGGGTGAGTCGACCCCTAAGGCGAGGCCGAAAGGCGTAGTCGATGGGAAACAGGTTAATATTCCTGTACTTGGTGTTACTGCGAAGGGGGGACGGAGAAGGCTATGTCAGCCGGGCGACGGTTGTCCCGGTTTAAGCATGTAGGCGGAGGTTCCAGGTAAATCCGGTACCTTATTAACGCTGAGGTGTGATGACGAGGCACTACGGTGCTGAAGTGATAAATGCCCTGCTTCCAGGAAAAGCCTCTAAGCATCAGGTAACACGAAATCGTACCCCAAACCGACACAGGTGGTCAGGTAGAGAATACCAAGGCGCTTGAGAGAACTCGGGTGAAGGAACTAGGCAAAATGGTGCCGTAACTTCGGGAGAAGGCACGCTGATATGTAGGTGAAGCCCCTGCGGGCGGAGCTGAAATCAGTCGAAGATACCAGCTGGCTGCAACTGTTTATTAAAAACACAGCACTGTGCAAACACGAAAGTGGACGTATACGGTGTGACGCCTGCCCGGTGCCGGAAGGTTAATTGATGGGGTTAGCGGCAACGCGAAGCTCTTGATCGAAGCCCCGGTAAACGGCGGCCGTAACTATAACGGTCCTAAGGTAGCGAAATTCCTTGTCGGGTAAGTTCCGACCTGCACGAATGGCGTAATGATGGCCAGGCTGTCTCCACCCGAGACTCAGTGAAATTGAACTCGCTGTGAAGATGCAGTGTACCCGCGGCAAGACGGAAAGACCCCGTGAACCTTTACTATAGCTTGACACTGAACACTGGTCCTTGATGTGTAGGATAGGTGGGAGGCTTTGAAGCGTGGACGCCAGTCTGCGTGGAGCCAACCTTGAAATACCACCCTTTAATGGCTGGTGTTCTAACGTAGACCCGTAATCCGGGTTGCGGACAGTGTCTGGTGGGTAGTTTGACTGGGGCGGTCTCCTCCCAAAGAGTAACGGAGGAGCACGAAGGTTGGCTAATCCTGGTCGGACATCAGGAGGTTAGTGCAATGGCATAAGCCAGCTTGACTGCGAGCGTGACGGCGCGAGCAGGTGCGAAAGCAGGTCATAGTGATCCGGTGGTTCTGAATGGAAGGGCCATCGCTCAACGGATAAAAGGTACTCCGGGGATAACAGGCTGATACCGCCCAAGAGTTCATATCGACGGCGGTGTTTGGCACCTCGATGTCGGCTCATCACATCCTGGGGCTGAAGTAGGTCCCAAGGGTATGGCTGTTCGCCATTTAAAGTGGTACGCGAGCTGGGTTTAGAACGTCGTGAGACAGTTCGGTCCCTATCTGCCGTGGGCGCTGGAGAATTGAGGGGGGCTGCTCCTAGTACGAGAGGACCGGAGTGGACGCATCACTGGTGTTCGGGTTGTCATGCCAATGGCACTGCCCGGTAGCTAAATGCGGAAGAGATAAGTGCTGAAAGCATCTAAGCACGAAACTTGCCCCGAGATGAGTTCTCCCTGAGACTTTAAGTCTCCTGAAGGAACGTTGAAGACGACGACGTTGATAGGTCGGGTGTGTAAGCGCAGCGATGCGTTGAGCTAACCGATACTAATGAACCGTGAGGCTTAACCTTACAACGCCGAAGCTGTTTTGGCGAAGAGAGACAGACACGATTTTCAGCCTGATACAGATTAACAGAATTTGCCTGGCGGCTTTAGCGCGGTGGTCCCACCTGACCCCATGCCGAACTCAGAAGTGAAACGCCGTAGCGCCGATGGTAGTGTGGGGTCTCCCCATGTGAGAGTAGGGAACTGCCAGGCATCAATCAGGAAGAACCCCGTACCGGAAGGTGCGGGGTTTTTTGCTTTGTGCGTTCTGAAAAGTCGGGTGGTGGCCCCACCTTACCCGCCCTACATGCTTTCCCTCCTTGAAACTTTCTCACCTTTCGCTTGCAGACTCGACATTAACCCCGTTTCTGGGTATCGTTAGCTGTCTGGATGTCTAAACGTTTATACGTATGTTGTGAGGATTTAAGGTTATGCCGATTCGGGTGCAGGACGAGCTACCAGCCGTCAATTTCTTGCGTGAAGAGAATGTCTTCGTCATGACGGCTTCGCGTGCGACAGGTCAGGAAATTCGCCCGCTGAAGGTGCTTATTCTCAATCTGATGCCAAAAAAGATCGAAACGGAGAACCAGTTCCTGCGTTTGCTCTCCAACTCTCCGCTTCAGGTTGATATCCAGCTGCTGCGCATTGACGCCCGTGAGTCACGCAACACGCCTGCTGAGCATCTGAATAACTTCTACTGTAATTTTGAAGATATTCGCGATGAGAATTTCGATGGACTGATCGTCACCGGCGCACCGCTGGGTCTGGTGGAATTTAATGACGTTGCCTACTGGCCACAAATCAGGCAGGTGCTGGAGTGGGCAAAAGATCACGTCACGTCCACCTTATTTGTCTGTTGGGCGGTACAGGCCGCGCTGAATATCCTCTATGGCATTCCCAAGCAAACCCGCAGCGACAAACTTTCTGGCGTATACGAACACCACATTCTTCACCCGCATGCGCTGCTGACGCGTGGTTTCGATGACACTTTCCTGGCTCCGCATTCTCGCTACGCCGATTTTCCGGCACAGCTGATCCGCGATTACACCGACCTGGAAATCCTGGCCGAAACGGAAGACGGCGATGCCTACCTGTTCGCCAGTAAAGACAAACGCATCGCGTTCGTTACCGGCCATCCTGAGTACGATCCGCATACCCTCGCGTCAGAGTATTTTCGTGACGTTGAAGCGGGTCTGAATCCGGATGTCCCGTACAACTATTTCCCGAAAAACGATCCGCAAAACACGCCTCGGGCAACCTGGCGTAGTCACGGAAATCTGCTGTTCACTAACTGGCTCAACTATTACGTCTACCAGATTACGCCGTACGATCTGCGCCACATGAATCCGACGCTGGAGTAATCGTCTGCATTAAACGATCCTAAAGCGTTTCAGCTATTCACATCAGGCACCTTCGGGTGCCTTTTTTATTTCCGAAAACCAACTCAACATCGTGAAAAACTTTAATCCCATATTAATCATACAGTTGTGATTGGATATGAATTAAAATGGAAATTGTTTTTGATTTTGGAAAAATTATAGATAGTCTTAATTCTGCTGAGCGAAAACTACACAACGATCTTTCGCTCGCATCGGGGGCGTGATTTTGGATCTTTGATGAGGAGCAGAACGATGACTCAACAGGCAACAACGGTCGATGAACTGACCTTTACCCAGCCGAATGGCGAGCAAGAACAGCAAGTTTTGACGGCAGAAGCGGTAGAGTTTCTGACTGAACTGGTGACTCGCTTTACGCCACAGCGTAATAAACTGCTGGCGGCACGCATTCATCAACAGCAGGAGATCGATAACGGCAAGTTGCCAGGGTTTATTTCGGAAACCGCTTCCATTCGTCATGGTGAATGGAAAATTCGCGGAATCCCTGAAGATTTACAGGATCGTCGCGTAGAGATCACCGGCCCGGTAGAGCGCAAAATGGTGATTAACGCCATGAATGCCAACGTCAAAGTATTTATGGCGGACTTCGAAGATTCCCTCGCGCCGGACTGGCAGAAAGTTATCGACGGGCAGATCAACCTGCGCGACGCCGTCAACGGCACCATCAGCTATACCAACGAAGCCGGTAAAATTTACCAGCTCAAACCGAATCCGGCGGTGCTGATCTGCCGCGTACGCGGTCTGCATTTGCCTGAAAAACACGTTACGTGGCGCGGAGAAGCGATTCCGGGCAGCCTGTTCGACTTTGCGCTGTACTTCTTCCACAACCATAAGAACCTGCTGGCGAAAGGCAGCGGCCCCTATTTCTATCTGCCGAAAACCCAGTCCTGGCAGGAAGCGGCGTGGTGGAGTGAAGTCTTCAGCTACGCAGAAGACCGCTTCAGCCTGCCGCGCGGCACCATTAAGGCCACGCTGCTGATTGAAACCCTGCCAGCCGTATTCCAGATGCATGAGATCCTCCATGCGCTGCGTGACCATATTGTGGGCCTGAACTGCGGCCGCTGGGATTACATCTTCAGCTACATCAAAACCCTGAAAAACCATGCCGACCGGGTATTGCCGGATCGTCAGGTTGTCACCATGGATAAACCCTTCCTCAGCGCCTACTCGCGCCTGCTGATTAAGACCTGCCACAAACGCGGCGCCTTTGCGATGGGCGGTATGGCGGCCTTTATCCCGAGCAAAGATGCTGAGCGTAACAACCAGGTGCTCAACAAGGTGAAAGCCGATAAAGAGCTGGAAGCCCGTAACGGCCACGACGGGACGTGGATTGCCCACCCCGGTCTGGCCGACACGGCGATGGAGGTCTTCAACCGCGTACTCGGCGACAACAAAAACCAGCTGTTTGTCACCCGTGAAGACGATGCGCCAATCGCAGAAGAACAGTTGCTTGCGCCGTGTGCGGGCGAGCGTACGGAAGAGGGCATGCGCGCCAATATTCGCGTCGCCGTGCAGTACATCGAGGCATGGATCTCCGGCAACGGCTGCGTGCCGATCTACGGCCTGATGGAAGATGCCGCCACGGCGGAAATTTCACGTACCTCCATCTGGCAGTGGATCCATCATCAAAAAACGCTCAGCAACGGCAAACCGGTCACCAAAGCCCTGTTCCGTCAGATGCTGGCCGAAGAGATGCGGGTCATCCAGGACGAACTGGGCGAGCACCGCTTCAGCAGCGGGCGTTTTAATGACGCTGCGCGCCTGATGGAGCAAATCACCACCTCTGATGACTTAATCGACTTCCTGACCCTGCCGGGCTACCGCTTCCTGGCGTAATTCACCACATAACAATATGGAGCATCTGCACATGAAAACCCGTACCCAACAGATCGAAGAGTTACAAAAAGAGTGGACCCAACCGCGCTGGGAAGGCATTCGCCGTCCGTACAGCGCAGAGGAAGTGGTGAAGTTACGCGGCTCGGTTAACCCGGAGTGTACGCTGGCGCAGAACGGCGCGGCGAAAATGTGGGATCTGCTGCACGGGGGGTCTAAAAAAGGTTATATCAACAGCCTCGGCGCACTGACTGGCGGTCAGGCATTGCAGCAGGCGAAGGCCGGCATTGAAGCTATCTATCTTTCCGGCTGGCAGGTCGCGGCGGATGCTAACCTGGCCTCCAGCATGTATCCGGATCAATCTCTTTATCCGGCGAACTCGGTGCCGTCAGTGGTAGATCGGATCAACAATACCTTCCGCCGTGCGGATCAGATCCAGTGGGCGGCGGGCATTGAGCCCCACGATCCGCGCTTTACTGATTATTTCCTGCCGATCGTCGCCGATGCGGAAGCCGGTTTCGGCGGCGTGCTGAACGCCTTTGAGCTGATGAAATCCATGATTGAGGCCGGTGCAGCGGCCGTACACTTTGAAGATCAGCTGGCGTCGGTGAAGAAGTGTGGGCATATGGGCGGGAAAGTGCTGGTGCCAACTCAGGAAGCGATCCAGAAGCTGGTTGCCGCGCGTCTGGCTGCTGACGTGCTCGGCGTGCCGACGCTGGTCATTGCTCGTACCGATGCGGACGCAGCGGACCTGATCACCTCTGACTGCGACCCGTACGACAGCGAATTCATCACCGGCGAACGCACCAGCGAAGGGTTCTATCGCACGCATGCCGGTATTGAACAGGCGATCAGCCGCGGCCTGGCGTATGCCCCTTACGCCGACCTGGTCTGGTGTGAAACCTCCACGCCGGATCTGGCGCTGGCGAAGCGCTTTGCCGATGCGATTCATGCGAAATATCCGGGCAAGCTGCTGGCCTATAACTGTTCACCGTCCTTCAACTGGCAAAAAAATCTGGACGACACGACCATCGCCAGCTTCCAGCAGCAGCTGTCGGATATGGGCTACAAGTACCAGTTCATCACCCTGGCGGGTATCCACAGCATGTGGTTCAACATGTTCGACCTGGCGCATGCCTACGCACAGGGCGAAGGCATGAAGCACTATGTTGAGAAGGTACAGCAGCCAGAATTTGCGGCGGGCAAAGAGGGTTACACCTTCGTTTCGCACCAGCAGGAGGTGGGAACCGGCTATTTCGATAATGTGACCACGATTATTCAGGGCGGGACTTCCTCCGTCACGGCATTAACGGGCTCAACGGAAGAAGCACAGTTCTGATCTTTCCCCCTCTCCCCCCCGGGGAGAGGGTTGGGGTGAGGGGGAATATATGTCGCGTGGTCTGGAATTACTGATAGCCCAAACTATTTTGCAGGGCTTCGATGCCCAGTATGGCCGCTTTCTGGAAGTTACCTCTGGCGCGCAACAGCGTTTTGAGCACGCCGACTGGCATGCGGTTCAGCAGGCCATGAAGCAGCGTATCCATCTTTATGATCACCATGTAGGTCTGGTGGTGGAACAACTGCGCTGTATCACCGACGGTAAAAGCCCGGATGCGGAATTTTTACTGCGCGTGAAAGAGCATTACACCCATCTGTTACCCGACTACCCGCGCTTCGAGATTGCGGAGAGCTTTTTTAACTCCGTCTATTGCCGGTTATTTGACCACCGCTCATTATCTCCTGAGCGGTTATTTATCTTCAGCTCCCAGCCCGAGCGACGCTTCCGTACCATTCCGCGTCCGCTGGCGAAAGATTTCTTTCCCGATCGCGGCTGGGAAAAGCTCCTGCACCGCGTCTTAACGGATTTGCCGCTGCGCCTGCCGTGGCAGAATAAACCCCGGGATATCGGCTATATCCACGCGTATCTCAGTGAAACCTTCGGTGAGGCGGTGCTCAGCCGCAGCCATTTGCAGGTTGCCAACGAGCTTTTCTACCGGAATAAGGCCGCCTGGCTGGTGGGTAAACTGGTTACGCCGACAGCCATCGTGCCGTTTCTGCTGCCCATTCACCGTACCGACGACGGCGAACTGTTTGTCGATACCTGCCTGACTACCAGCGCTGAGGCGAGTATCGTATTTGGCTTCGCCCGCTCCTATTTCATGGTCTACGCCCCGCTGCCCGCCGCCCTGGTGGAGTGGCTGCGCGAGATCCTGCCGGGCAAAACCACCGCCGAGCTGTATATGGCGATTGGCTGTCAGAAGCATGCCAAAACGGAGAGTTATCGGGAATACCTGCGTTATGTCACCACGGCTGATGAGCAGTTTATCGAAGCGCCGGGTATCCGCGGCATGGTGATGCTGGTTTTCACACTGCCGGGATTCGACCGGGTGTTTAAGGTGATTAAGGATAAATTCGCCCCGCAGAAAGAGATGACCGCAGCCCACGTCCGTGCCTGCTATCAGCTGGTAAAAGAGCACGATCGCGTCGGGCGAATGGCCGATACCCAGGAGTTTGAAAACTTTGTGCTGGATAAGCAGCAGATCGATCCGGCGCTAATGACGCTGTTAATGCAGGAAGCGCCGACGAAAATTACCGATCTTGGCGATAAGATTGCGATCAGCCATCTCTACATTGAGCGCCGTATGGTGCCGCTAAATATCTGGCTGGAACAGTCAGAGGGCCAGGCTTTACGTGATGCCATCGAAGAGTACGGCAACGCCATCCGCCAGCTCGCCGCTGCCAATATTTTCCCCGGGGATATGCTGTTTAAAAACTTCGGCGTCACCCGTCACGGGCGGGTGGTGTTCTACGATTACGATGAAATTTGCTACATGACCGAGGTGAACTTCCGCGATATCCCGCCGCCGCGCTACCCGGAAGATGAACTGTCCAGCGAGCCGTGGTACAGCGTCTCGCCGGGCGATGTGTTTCCGGAGGAGTTTCGCCACTGGCTGTGTGCGGACCCACGCATCGGGCCGTTATTTGAAGAGATGCATGCCGATCTGTTCCGCGCCAGCTACTGGCGCGGGCTGCAAACGCGGATTAAAAACGGGCACGTGGAAGATGTCTACGCTTACCGCCGCAAGCAGCGGTTTTGCATCCGCTTTTCTCCCTCTCCCGCAGGGTAAGGGCATCATGTTTTCTCCCTCTCCCTGTGGGCTGAGGGATCCCCAGTAATTTTTTTATGCAGAAGCAATAAAGTTGCTTTCTAAATGACTGAGGGCTGTCAGCGATGCCCTGGTCCGGCTGTAAATCGCTGAGGCGTTTGCCTTCCGGCCGGGGCGAGGCGCAGGGATGCGCCGAGAGGGCGGCTTTACAGGGACGTTGCCTCCGCCCGTACCCGATAAGCCGGAAGGAATAAGCCGAGGGCACCGCGAAGCGGCGATTTACCGCCGGGAGCCCGGGTCGCCAGGGTGGTGGCGACTGAGCCACCCTGGCACGTTCACCGGTCATGTCGTTACAGAGTAGCAAGGAACATAAAGTGAACGGAATGACCACCACCGCCGTATGTTCCCCTCACCCTAACCCTCTCCCCGGAGGGGCGAGGGGATTGCTCAGTGCTCGCATTAATTTGTGGGGAACCCTCAGCCCACAGGGAGAGGGCCGGGGTGAGGGCACCAGACCGCTCTCAATCCTAGCGAATCCCACCATACGCCAGCGTCACCTCTTTTGCGGCCTTAATCACCAGCGCACCCAGCTCGGTGACGCGGTCGTCGGTCATACGTGAAATCGGCCCGGAGATGGAGATGGCGGCAAACGGCTCGCGGTGTTCGTCGAAAATACAGGACGCGAGGCAGCGCAGCCCGAGGGCATGTTCTTCGTCATCAAACGAATAGCCGCGCTTGCGGGTCAGAGCCAGATCTTCTTTCAGATGCACCGGCGACACCAGGGTGGCGTGGGTGTAGGCGTGCAGACCTTTACGGTGCAGCAGACCCGTCACCTGCTCTTCGCTAAGCTGCGAGAGAAACGCTTTCCCTGCGCCAGAGGCATGCATCGGCAGCTTGCCGCCAATCGGTGCGGACATGCGCATCAGCTGCGTACACTGCACCTGGTCGATGATAATCGCCTGATGATCGCTCTGATCCAGCACGGCCAGGTTTACCGTCTCGCCGGACTCCTCCATCAGCTTGCGCAGAATCGGGTGGACAATCGCCAGCAGGTTGCGGCTTTGCAGGAAGCTGCTGCCGACAATAAACGCATGTGCGCCCACCGCCCAGTGTCCCAGCTCGCCCACCTGACGCACGAAGCCCAGCTGCTGCATGGTGGTCAGCAGACGGTGCGTGGTGGAGTTCGGCAGGCCAGCCTGCTGCGCCAGCTCTGTCAGGGCCACGCTACCATGCGATTCGGCTATCCATTCCAGCAGCTTCAGGCCGCGCGTCAGGGATTGAACCTGTCCGCCAGGTTGTGCAGCGGTGGTTGCAGCAGGTTTTCTGCCGCGTTTAGCGGGAACGGTCGTAACCATGACGAACTCCTTTTTCTGTATCGTGGAAATCATTTTCGTTTTATTTGGTGGTTTTGCAACCGCTTTCCTGACTGATCGGAGGAGTGATAGTGAACATGTCTCATGTTACCGCTGTGTGACTTTTCGACCCTTAGAGATTATGCCAGTATGGAACGCAGCCTTTTGGCCATGTTGAACGTTGTCGGGAGCAAGTGTGAGCAGCAAAGTAGAGCAACTGCGTGCGCAGTTAAATGAACGAATTCTGGTGCTGGACGGCGGCATGGGCACCATGATCCAGGGCTATCGTCTGAGTGAAGACGATTTCCGCGGCGAGCGCTTTGCCGACTGGCCTTGTGACCTGAAAGGAAACAATGACCTGCTGGTGTTGAGCAAACCCTCTGTCATCAGGGATATCCACAACGCCTACTTCGAAGCGGGTGCGGATATTGTAGAAACCAACACCTTCAACTCGACAACCATCGCCATGGCGGATTACCAGATGGAATCCCTGTCGGCGGAGATCAACTTTGAAGCGGCGAAACTCGCCCGCGCCTGCGCCGACGAGTGGACGGCCCGCACGCCGGACAAGCCGCGCTATGTTGCTGGGGTGCTGGGTCCGACCAACCGCACCGCGTCGATTTCTCCGGACGTGAACGATCCAGCCTTCCGCAATATCACCTTTGACCAACTGGTGGCCGCGTATCGTGAGTCCACTAAAGCGCTGGTGGAAGGCGGTTCCGACCTGATCCTGATTGAAACCGTATTCGACACTCTCAACGCCAAAGCTGCAATTTACGCGGTGAAAGAGGAGTTCGAGGCGCTGGGTGTTGACCTGCCGATCATGATTTCCGGCACCATCACCGATGCCTCGGGGCGCACGCTTTCCGGCCAGACAACCGAAGCGTTTTATAACTCTCTGCGCCATGCCGAAGCGCTCTCCTTCGGCCTGAACTGCGCGCTGGGGCCGGACGAGCTGCGCCAGTACGTGCAGGAGCTTTCGCGCATCGCAGAGTGCTACGTCACCGCCCACCCGAACGCCGGTCTGCCGAATGCATTCGGTGAGTACGATCTGGATGCCGACACCATGGCGGCGCAAATCCGCGAGTGGGCCGAATCTGGCTTCCTCAACATCGTCGGCGGCTGCTGCGGCACCACGCCGGAGCATATCGCCGCCATGAGCCGCGCCGTCGCCGGGCTTGCACCGCGCAAGTTACCCGAGCTTCCGGTAGCCTGCCGTCTGTCCGGCCTTGAGCCGTTGACCATCGGCGACGACAGCCTGTTTGTGAACGTGGGTGAACGTACTAACGTTACCGGTTCTGCGAAGTTCAAGCGCCTGATCAAAGAAGAGAAGTACAGCGAAGCGCTGGACGTTGCCCGCCAGCAGGTGGAGAGCGGCGCGCAGATTATCGATATCAACATGGACGAGGGGATGCTCGACGCCGAAGCGGCGATGGTGCGTTTCCTCAACCTGATTGCCGGTGAGCCGGATATCGCCCGCGTGCCGATCATGATTGACTCTTCCAAATGGGACGTCATCGAAAAGGGGCTGAAGTGCATTCAGGGCAAAGGCATCGTTAACTCCATCTCAATGAAAGAGGGTGTCGATACCTTTATCCACCACGCGAAGCTGGTGCGTCGCTACGGGGCCGCCGTGGTGGTGATGGCCTTCGATGAAGTGGGCCAGGCCGATACCCGCGAGCGCAAAATTGAGATTTGCCGCCGGGCGTACAAAATTTTGACCGAAGAGGTGGGCTTCCCGCCGGAAGACATTATTTTCGACCCGAACATCTTTGCTGTCGCAACCGGCATTGAAGAGCACAACAACTACGCCCAGGACTTTATCGGCGCGTGTGAAGACATAAAACGCGAGCTACCGCATGCGCTAATTTCCGGCGGCGTGTCGAACGTCTCGTTCTCGTTCCGCGGCAACGACCCGGTGCGTGAGGCCATCCACGCCGTGTTCCTCTACTATGCCATCCGCAACGGGATGGACATGGGGATCGTTAACGCCGGACAGCTGGCGATTTACGACGACCTGCCCGCAGAACTACGCGACGCAGTAGAAGATGTGATCCTCAACCGTCGCGACGACGCCACCGAACGCATGCTGGATCTGGCGGAAAAATACCGCGGCAGTAAAGCTGACGAATCAGCCAACGTTCAGCAGGCCGAATGGCGTTCCTGGGATGTGAGAAAGCGTCTGGAATACTCGCTGGTAAAAGGCATTACTGAGTTCATTGAGCAGGATACCGAGGAAGCGCGTCAGCAGGCAGCCCGTCCGATTGAAGTGATCGAAGGGCCGCTGATGGACGGCATGAACGTGGTCGGCGATCTGTTCGGCGAGGGCAAAATGTTCCTGCCGCAGGTGGTGAAATCCGCCCGCGTCATGAAGCAGGCCGTGGCTTATCTTGAGCCGTTTATCGAAGCCAGCAAAGAGAAGGGCTCCAGTAATGGTAAGATGGTCATTGCCACCGTGAAGGGCGACGTGCACGACATCGGCAAAAACATTGTCGGCGTGGTACTGCAATGCAATAACTACGAAATTATCGATCTTGGCGTGATGGTCCCGGCGGATAAAATCCTCAGGACCGCTCGCGAAGTGAATGCGGATCTGATTGGTCTTTCCGGGCTGATTACGCCGTCGCTGGACGAAATGGTCAACGTGGCAAAAGAGATGGAGCGCCAGGGCTTCACTATTCCGCTGCTGATTGGCGGGGCAACCACCTCGAAAGCCCACACCGCAGTGAAAATCGAGCAGAACTACAGTGGGCCGACGGTGTATGTCCAAAACGCCTCGCGCACCGTGGGCGTGGTCTCCGCGCTGCTGTCTGACACCCAGCGCGATGACTTTGTCGCCCGCACCCGCAAAGAGTATGAAACCGTCCGCATTCAGCATGGACGTAAGAAACCGCGCACGCCGCCGGTTTCGCTTCAGGCGGCGCGCGATAACGATCTGGCGTTCGACTGGTCCAGCTATACGCCGCCGGTCGCGCACCGTCTGGGCGTGCAGGAGGTGACGGCCAGCATCGAAACGCTGCGTAACTACATCGACTGGACGCCGTTCTTCATGACCTGGTCGCTGGCGGGCAAATATCCGCGCATTCTTGAAGATGAGGTAGTAGGCGAAGAGGCGAAACGCCTGTTTAAAGATGCCAACGATATGCTCGACAGACTGAGCGCAGAGAAAGCCCTCAACCCGCGCGGCGTGGTGGGGCTGTTCCCGGCGAACCGCGTGGGCGACGATGTTGAAATTTACCGCGATGAAACCCGCACCCATGTGCTGGCCGTGAGCCACCATCTGCGCCAGCAAACCGAGAAAGTGGGCTTTGCCAACTACTGCCTGGCGGATTTCGTCGCACCGAAACTCTCCGGTAAAGCCGACTATATCGGCGCCTTTGCGGTGACCGGCGGTCTGGAAGAAGACGCGCTGGCGGACGCGTACGACGCACAGCACGATGATTACAACAAAATCATGGTGAAAGCGATCGCCGATCGCCTGGCGGAAGCCTTTGCTGAGTACCTCCACGAGCGCGTACGTAAGGTGCACTGGGGCTACGCGGCGAATGAGAATCTCAGCAACGAGGAGCTGATCCGCGAAAACTACCAGGGCATTCGTCCGGCGCCGGGGTATCCGGCCTGCCCGGAACACACCGAGAAGGGCACTATCTGGAAACTGCTCGACGTGGAAGCGCATACCGGCATGAAACTTACCGAGTCGTTCGCCATGTGGCCGGGCGCGTCCGTTTCCGGCTGGTATTTCAGCCACCCGGACAGCAAGTACTTCGCCGTGGCACAGCTTCAGCGGGATCAGATTGAAGACTACGCCCTGCGAAAAGGCATGAGCGTGTCTGAGGTGGAACGCTGGCTGGCGCCGAATTTAGGCTACGACGCAGACTAACGTCACTTTTCCTTACAACAAACAGGGCACCGCTATGGTGCCTTGTCTCTTTCTTACGTTTAAACCCTTATACTGGAATAAAGTTCTTACTATATTGCCCGGCGGCGCTGCGCTGACCGGGCCTGCGCGTAGGCCGGATAAGGCGTAGCCGCCATCCGGCAAGATAACGCGCAACAAGCCTCAGGAAAACAGATAACGATAAGGAGGAAAACCCACTGTGTTGACGTTGTTACACCTGCTCTCCGCAGTCGCACTGCTGGTATGGGGCACCCATATCGTTCGTACCGGCGTGATGCGCGTGTTTGGCGCACGTTTACGTACTGTTCTCAGCGGCAGCGTTGAGAAGAAGCCGCTCGCCTTCTGTGCGGGTATTGGCGTCACGGCGCTGGTGCAAAGCAGCAACGCCACCACCATGCTCGTCACCTCGTTCGTGGCGCAGGATCTGGTGGCACTCGCCCCGGCGCTGGTGATTGTCCTTGGCGCCGACGTCGGTACCGCGCTGATGGCACGTATCCTGACCTTCGATCTCTCCTGGCTGTCGCCGCTGCTGATTTTTATTGGCGTCATTTTCTTCCTCGGCCGTAAGCAAAGCCGTGCCGGGCAGCTTGGCCGCGTCGGTATTGGCCTCGGGCTGATCCTGCTAGCGCTGGAGCTGATTGTGCAGGCAGTTACGCCGATTACCCAGGCCAACGGTGTGCAGGTCATTTTCGCCTCGTTAACCGGCGATATTATGCTGGATGCGCTGATCGGCGCGGTGTTTGCCATTGTCAGCTACTCCAGCCTGGCAGCGGTCCTCCTGACGGCGACCTTAACCGCTGCGGGCGCGATCTCTTTCCCGGTGGCGCTATGCCTGGTCATCGGTGCGAATCTTGGCTCTGGCCTGCTGGCGATGCTTAACAACAGTGCAGCCAATGCTGCCGCCCGACGGGTGGCGCTGGGGAGTTTGCTCTTCAAGCTGGTGGGTAGCCTGATCATTCTGCCGTTTGTGCACCCGCTGGCGAACCTGATGGACAACCTCTCTCTGCCGAAAGCGGAGCTGGTGATCTACTTTCACGTCTTCTACAACCTGGTGCGCTGTCTTGCGATGGTGCCGTTTGCCGCGCCGATGGCCCGCTTCTGCGAGCGGCTTATTCGTGATGAACCGGAGCTGGACGCGCGCCTTAAACCGAAGCATCTGGACACCTCGGTGCTGGACACGCCCGCGCTGGCCATCGCGAATGCCGCCCGCGAAACGCTGCGCATGGGTGACGCGATGGAAACCATGCTGGAAGGGTTGCAAAAGGTGATGCACGGCGAGCCGCGCGAAGAAAAAGAGCTGCGCAGGCTGGCGGACGATATCAACGTGCTGTATACCGCCATCAAGCTCTATCTGGCACGGATCCCCCAGGACGAGCTGGCGGAAGAGGAGTCGCGCCGCTGGGCGGAAATCATTGAGATGTCGCTTAACCTGGAGCAGGCTTCGGATATTGTCGAGCGTATGGGCAGTGAAATCGCAGACAAATCCCTGGCCGCACGTCGGGCGTTTTCTGTCGAAGGGCTGAAGGAGCTGGAAGCGCTGCACGAACAGCTGGTCAGCAACCTGAAGCTGGCGATGTCGGTCTTCTTCTCCAGCGACGTGCCGAGCGCGCGCCGCCTGCGCCGCAACAAGCACCGTTTCCGCATCCTCAACCGGCGCTACTCGCACGCCCACGTTGAGCGTCTGCACCAGCAGAACGTGCAGAGTATCGAAACCAGCTCGCTCCACCTGGGGCTGCTGGGAGATATGAAGCGTCTTAACTCATTGTTCTGTGCGGTGGCATACAGCGTGATGGAGCAGCCGGATGAAGACGATGAGCGGGATGAGTATTAATCTCTGAAAGCGCCTCGCAAAACGGTTTTGTGAGGCGTGACTACCATAAAGAGCAATTTATTCTTCAACCCTTACATTTTTAAGGGAATAGGAAGTGCTCAATTATTACGCTACACTTCGCCAGTTCATGCGCATTCCAATGGGGGTTCTCATGCGCGGTGCTAATAGCATTAAAAAATCAGTGAATGTTTCCCTGTCGCCGGACATTCTTGAAGAGGCGCGAAGGCTTAAACTTAACCTTTCTGCCGTGCTAACGGCGGCTTTGCAGGAGCAATTTCGTGAACATCGGCGCGCAGAGTGGCTTGAAGAAAAATAAAGCTTCTATGGTCGCTCCCGCCGTTGAGGTCGCGGGAAAACCCTACGTGGTGATGATGCACATGATGGCAGGCATATCGCTAAAAGAGTTAGGTGAACGCGTTGCCGCTCGTACTAACAGCAGTGCTTCATTGCGGGATGCACTCGATTTTCTGATCAGCGGTTACTAGGACTTTTTTGTCAGGCGCAAGGTAAGGTATATTTCGCCCTTCACAGGAGAAACTATGCTGCCAACTCAATCAACCCGATTAAACAAATACATTAGCGAGAGCGGGATCTGCTCACGTCGCGAGGCTGACCGTTACATTGAACAGGGTAACGTGTTTCTTAACGGCAAACGCGCCACCATTGGCGATCAGGTGGTACCTGGCGATGTGGTGAAAGTGAATGGTCAGGTCATCGAACCGCGTGATGCCGAAGACCTGGTGTTTATCGCGTTGAACAAACCGGTTGGGATTGTCAGCACCACGGAAGATGGCGAGCGGGACAACATTGTTGATTTCGTGAACCACAGCAGCCGCATTTTCCCGATTGGCCGTCTGGATAAAGACTCTCAGGGGCTGATTTTCCTCACCAACCACGGCGATCTGGTGAACAAAATTCTGCGTGCCGGTAACGACCACGAGAAAGAGTACATCGTGACGGTGAACAAGCCGGTCACGGACGAGTTCATCCGCGGGATGGGCGCTGGCGTGCCGATTCTGGGCACCGTGACGAAGAAGTGTAAAGTCAAAAAAGAAGCACCGTTCGCGTTCCGCATCACGCTGGTTCAGGGCCTGAACCGCCAGATCCGCCGCATGTGCGAGTACTTCGGTTATGAAGTGACGAAGCTGGAACGCACGCGCATCATGAACGTCAGCCTGTCTGGCATCCCGCTGGGCGAGTGGCGTGACTTAACGGATGACGAGCTGATCGAGCTGTTCAAACTTATCGAGAACTCCTCGTCCGAAGCGAAGCCGAAAGCTAAAGCCAAACCGAAAACGCAGGCGATTAAGCGTCCGGTGGTGAAGGCACCGCAGGCGGAAGAGAAAGGGCGAGGCAAGCCGGGCAACGGAAAACGCTTTACCCAGCCGGGGCGCAAAAAGAAAGGGCGCTGATTAGCGCCTTCCACGGGTTGATGTGCTGGCGGACCAGGAAAAAGTCGCCTCTGCGTCGGGTTTATACGCCAGCTCTTTTTTCAGCTTGCGGGCTTTTTTCGCCGCGGCATCACGTTGCGCCATCAGCTTATCGATGTACTCTTTTTTAACCTGATTGGTTTCGGCGTTCGTCAGCGTGCGGCCATGCGCGATGCGGGCGCGGTCGAGAAGCGTTTTAAGTTCGCGCTGCTCGGCTTCGGTCATGTCTTTCTGGGTCAAACGTGGTGTAGCCATTGCTGAAGCCTCCTGATGGGGAGGCTTCAGTGTAAAGCAAGCCGGCTCAATTAACCCTGTTTCACCGCATCTTTTTTCGGTTGGTCATCAATCGGCTTACCGGACCAGTACCCTGCTAACAGCGAACCGGACAGGTTGTGCCAGACGGAGAACAGCGCTCCCGGTAGCGCCGCCAGTGGTGAGAAGTAAATTTTACCCAGCGCCGCCGCCAGGCCAGAGTTCTGCATCCCCACTTCGATCGCCAGCGTGCGGCAGGTGGATTCGTCGAAACCAAACAGCTTTCCACCCCAGTATCCGCCCAGCAGACCAATGGTGTTATGCAGCACAACCGCGACGATCACTACAAAGCCCACCGAAGCAATGTGCGATGCGGAACCGGCTACCACGGCGCTGATAATGGCAAGTATGCAGACCATCGAAAACGCGGGCAGATACGGCTCAACCGCTTTCACCACCCGCGGGAAGAGATGGTGGATCACCAGTCCCAGCGCAATCGGGATCACCACGATTTGCAGAATGCTGAGCAGCATGCCCATCACATCCACCTGGATATGCGCGTCCACGTACAGGCGGGTTAACAGCGGCGTGGCAATCACGCCCACCAGCGTGGAAACGGAAGAGATAGTGACGGAGAGCGCCACGTCGCCTTTCGCCAGATAGATCATGACGTTAGATGCCGTGCCGCTGGCGACGCTCCCCACCAGCACCATCCCGGCGGAAAGGTCGGGCGGCATCTTAAAGGCCATCGCCAGCAGCCAGGCCGCGAGCGGCATCACCAGGTAGTGCAGGAAAATCCCTGCGGCAACCGGTGCCGGGCGAGACAGCACGCGTTTGAAATCGTCAATTTTTAGATGCACGCCCATGCCGAACATAATCAGCATCAGTAGCGTGGTGACCCACGGACCAATGCCCGTGAACGTGGTGGGAGTGTAATACGCGAGTACGGAGAGCAGCAGCGCCCATAACGGGAACAGCCGGGTGATAGCGGAGAGCATAGTGAATTCCTTGCAGTATTGTCGTGTTGTTTTGTTATAAAAAAGCCGGGTCTGTGCCCGGCTTATGGATAATGTTTATCGTGCTAACGAATTTTATTCAAATAAATTCTGATGAAGTTTCTGCACAACCTGCTCGGCCTGATCGGCAGGGACCAGGAAGCAGAGGTTGTAGCTGGAGGCGCCGTAGCAAATCATGCGGATGCTGAACGGGTCGAGCACGCCGAACACCTCTTTGCCCACGCCGCACGCGCGCGACAGCTTATTACCGATGATGGCAACCAGCGCCAGATCTTCTTCCACCTCCACGCGGCACAGCTCGGAAAGCTCAATCAGCAGCGACTGCGTCAGCAGGGTGTCGCCGGTAGAGGTGGAGCCGGTGGTGTCGAGCGTCAGCGCAATGCTGACTTCTGACGTGGTGATCAGGTCCACGGAGATATTGTGGCGCGCCAGGATGCCAAACACTTCCGCCAGGAATCCGCGGGAGTGCAGCATATTATGGCTGTGCAGGGTAACCAGCGTCTGCTTACGACGCAGGGCAAGCGCGCGGAACAGCGGCGGGTTCTCGGTTTTCTTGCAGACCAGCGTCCCGCCCGCTTTTGGATCTTTACTGGAGCCAACGAAGACCGGAATGTCGCTGCGCACGGCGGGCAGCAGCGTGGCCGGATGCAGCACTTTCGCGCCGAAGGTGGCCATTTCAGCCGCTTCTTCAAAGGCGATCACGTCAATGCGTTTTGCCGCAGAGACCACGCGCGGGTCGGTGGTGTAAATGCCCGGCACGTCCGTCCAGATATCCACGCGGGTGGCATGCAGGGCTTCACCCAGCAGGGCGGCGGTATAGTCGCTGCCGCCACGGCCCAGCGTGGTTGTGCGCCCTTTGGCTTCGCTGCCGATAAAGCCCTGGGTGATCACTATGCCTTCATCCAGACGCGGGGCAAGCTGCTGGTTAGTGAGCTCTGCCAAAGCTTCCACGTCCGGCTCGGCGCGGCCAAAGCGGTCGCTGGTGCGCATTACTTTACGCACGTCGAACCACTGCGCCTGAATATTGCGCTCGCGCATGATCTCAACGAACAGCAGGGTGGACATCAGTTCGCCGTGGCTGACCAGTTCGTCGGTTAGAGCGGTAGAGGTTGCCAGTGAAGCGGCTTCTGCCAGGGTAGTGATATTTTCCAGCAGGCGTTCCACTTCCTCACGAATGACGTTCGGGTTTTGCAGACGCTCAAGGATGTCGAACTGAATTTTGCGCAGTGCATCCAGCTTCACGAAACGCTCGGTCGCTTCCAGTCCTTCAGACAAAGAAACCAGCAGGTTCGTCACGCCGGCTGAGGCGGAGAGCACCACCAGGCGGGTATTCGGATCGGCCAGCACCACATCGGCGCTGCGGTTCATGGCAGCGTAGTCTGCCACACTGGTGCCGCCAAACTTGGCGACCACAAAACTCGTCATAACAACCTCGTGTCAGGGAATGAATAGAGCGACCTTGGCACAAGAATGAAGCGAGAACAGGTGCAGGCGCAAAATACGGCCCTATAAATAAAATGCGGGGGAGGTCCTGTCAATGCTGGGATTATGCGGATTTTTCATGGGGGGGTACCCCTCAGAAACAGGACTTATAACAGGCCCATATTTTATGCTCCTTTTTACCCCTTTTTGACCAACATTTCGCCACGCCGGAAGGGCGCGACAGCAGCTATACTTTTCGGGTCTTTTCACCTGCGTTTGATGCAGACCAGGGCAATGGCATAAAAACCATCACAATTTTTATTTGCAGGCGCTACAATCGACCGCAGTCACAATTCTCAAATCAGAAGAGTATTGCTATGAAAAACATCAACCCAACGCAGACCGCTGCATGGCAGGCACTACAGAAACATTTTGATGAAATGAAAGACGTCACTATCGCGGATCTGTTCGCGAAAGATGCCGATCGTTTCAGCAAGTTTTCCGCCACCTTCGATGACCTGATGCTGGTGGATTTCTCTAAGAACCGTATCACCGAAGAGACGCTGGCGAAGCTGCAAGATCTGGCGAAAGAGACTGAGCTGGCAGATGCCATCAAATCCATGTTCTCCGGTGAGAAGATCAACCGCACCGAAGACCGTGCCGTGCTGCACGTGGCGCTGCGCAACCGTAGCAATACTCCAATTATCGTTGACGGCAAAGATGTGATGCCGGAAGTGAACGCGGTGCTGGAAAAGATGAAAACCTTCTCTGAAGCGATCATCTCAGGTCAGTGGAAAGGCTACACCGGCAAAGCGATCACCGACGTCGTAAACATCGGTATCGGCGGCTCTGACCTCGGCCCGTTCATGGTGACCGAGGCGCTGCGCCCGTACAAAAACCATCTCAACATGCACTTCGTGTCCAACGTCGATGGGACTCACATCGCTGAAGTGCTGAAAAAGGTGAACCCGGAAACCACGCTGTTCCTGGTGGCGTCTAAAACCTTCACCACTCAGGAAACCATGACCAACGCCCACAGCGCGCGCGACTGGTTCCTGAAAACCGCGGGCGACGAAAAGCACGTGGCGAAACACTTCGCGGCGCTGTCCACCAACGGTAAAGCGGTAGGTGAGTTCGGTATTGATACTGCGAACATGTTTGAATTCTGGGACTGGGTGGGTGGCCGCTACTCACTGTGGTCTGCGATCGGTCTGTCCATCATCCTGTCCGTCGGCTTCGACAACTTCGTTGAGCTGCTCTCCGGCGCGCACGCGATGGACAAACACTTCTCCACCACCGCGCCTGAGAAAAACCTGCCGGTGCTGCTGGCGCTGATCGGGATCTGGTACAACAACTTCTTCGGCGCTGAAACCGAAGCGATTCTGCCGTACGACCAGTATATGCACCGCTTTGCGGCCTACTTCCAGCAGGGCAACATGGAATCCAACGGCAAGTACGTTGACCGTAACGGTAACGCGGTGGATTATCAGACTGGCCCAATCATCTGGGGCGAGCCGGGCACCAACGGTCAGCACGCGTTCTACCAGCTGATCCATCAGGGCACCAAAATGGTACCGTGCGATTTCATCGCCCCGGCGATTACGCACAACCCGCTTTCCGACCACCATCCGAAGCTGCTGTCTAACTTCTTCGCCCAGACCGAAGCGCTGGCGTTCGGTAAATCCCGCGAGGTGGTTGAGCAGGAGTACCGTGACCAGGGTAAAGATCCGGCAACCCTGGAACACGTTGTGCCGTTCAAAGTGTTCGAAGGCAACCGTCCAACTAACTCCATTCTGCTGCGTGAAATTACGCCGTTCAGCCTGGGCGCGCTGATTGCCCTCTACGAGCACAAGATCTTCACTCAGGGCGCTATTCTGAACATCTTCACCTTTGACCAGTGGGGCGTTGAGCTGGGCAAACAGCTGGCAAACCGCATTCTGCCAGAGCTGGGTGACGATAAAGCAATCGACAGCCACGACAGCTCCACCAATGGTCTGATTAACCGTTATAAAGCATGGCGTGCGTAATAAATATGTCATGAACAATGCCGGCGATATGCCGGCATTTTTTTATCGGATAATTCCTGATGTCTGTTAGTTATCTCAAATTCTGAATCTGAGTTTAATCCGAAAAACACGGTTACCCCGTTAATTGCTGAGGGTTATTTTAAGAAAATACGGAGTGATACTTTAATGGGTTTATATTATAACTGTTTGATAATGAATGGTTATCTATTTCAATAATTATTTTTTCTTTTCATTTTTAACCATTAGTCTGAAAACCTCATCCCTATTTACCCCCACGGTAAACCCACTGCTTTAGTTGTGTATACTCGAATCCGCCTGAATTTCTTTTCGGGCAAATCTCCATTCATTCATTGAAGGGAAATTGTTATGAAGAAAGTACTGTATGGCATTTTTGCCATATCTGCGCTTGCGGCGACGTCTGTCTATGCAGCTCCGGTCCAGGTCGGGGAAGCAGCAGGGTCGGCAGCGACGTCTGCGTCTGCGGGGAGTTCTACCGCAGCCAGCACCAGCGCCGTAAGTTCAGCCGTGGGTGTCGCGCTGGCGGCAACCGGTGGCGGTGATGGCTCCAATACCGGAACCACGACCACTACGACGACCAGCACCCAGTAATACCGGGTGTTTTAATCATAACCACACTTCGGTGTGGTTATTTCGCCCCTTCGGAGAAGAGTCGTGAAGCGACCTGCAATCATCCTGATTTGCCTGCTGTTGCAGGCGTGCTCAGCTACCACCAAAGGGCTGGGCCACTCACTGTGGGACAGCATGTTCGGCACGCCGGGCGTGCATCTGACCGATGACGAACTTCAGAACATGCCGTATGCCAGCCAGTACATGCAGCTAAACGATGGTCCGCAACTGTTTGTGGTGCTCGCTTTCGATGAAAACGGGCAGCAGAAATGGGTGACGCAGGATCAGGCCACCATCGTGACTCAGCATTCCCGAATCGTGAAAACGTTGCTCGGCGGCGACAACCTGCTTGAGGTAAACAACCTGGCTGAAGATCCGCTCATCAAGCCGAATCAGATCGTCGATGGCGCAAGCTGGACGCGCACAATGGGCTGGACCGAGCACAAACAGGTGCGCTACGCCACGGCCCGCTCCACCTTCCGCTGGGATGGTACGGACAGCGTCAAAGTGGGCAGCGACGAAACGCAGGTGCGCGTGCTGGATGAAGAGGTGACAACCGATCAGGCCACCTGGCATAACCGCTTCTGGGTGGACGAAGAGGGGCAAATCCGCCAGTCCTTACAGTATCTCGGTGCCGGTTTCTTCCCGGTGAAGACCACCCTGATCAAGGCGGCGAAATCATGAAAATGTTCATTCACGTTGCGCTTCTCGCCAGCCTGGCCTCGCCGCTGGCGTGGTCTGCGGGAACGGTACAGGTCTACACCCCGGACAGCGAAAAACCTAAAACCTTAACCAATGCCGGGTATCTGCTCGATCTGGTGGGGCAGCCGAGGCTGGCGAAAAGCTGGTGGACCGGGGCGGTTATCAGCGAGCGTCAGGCGACGATTGTAGCGGAACAAAAACATCAGGCGCTGCTCACCCGACTGAGCGGGCTGGCACAACAGGAAGATGCTGACGATGCCGCGGCCATTACTAGCCTGCGTCAGCAGCTTCAGGCGGTTAAGGTGACGGGTCGCCAGAAGGTGAATCTCGATCCGGATGAGGTGCGCGTCGCCGAAAACGGCAATCCGTCGCTGGAAGGGGACTATACCCTGTGGCTGCCAGCTCAGCCTTCCACCGTCACCGTGATGGGGCTTATCAGCAGCCCTGGCAAAAAGCCGTTTACGCCGGGCCGGGACGTCGTGAGCTATCTCGACGAGCAAAGCTTGCTCAGCGGTGCGGATAACAGCTATGCCTGGGTGGTCTATCCGGACGGGCATACGCAAAAAGCGCCGGTGGCTTACTGGAATAAACGCCATATCGAACCTATGCCAGGCAGCATCATTTTTGTCGGTTTTGCCGACCATTTCTGGACGAAAGCGTATGACGGGCTTAATGCCGATATCCTTCGCTCCCTGATACAGCGGATACCGGAATAATGAAAAAAACCTATCTCTACAGCATGCTTGCACTATGCGTGAGTGCCGCCTGTCATGCAGAAACGTATCCGGCACCCATCGGCCCGTCGCAGTCCGATTTTGGCGGCGTGGGCTTACTGCAAACCCCGACCGCGCGTATGGCCCGCGAGGGGGAAATCAGCCTTAACTATCGCGATAACGATCAGTACCGTTACTACTCTGCGTCCGTGCAGCTATTCCCCTGGCTGGAGACCACGCTGCGCTACACCGACGTGCGTACAAAACAGTACAGCAGCGTGGACGCCTTCTCCGGCGATCAGACCTATAAAGACAAAGCCTTCGACGTGAAGCTGCGCCTGTGGGAAGAGAGCTACTGGATGCCGCAGGTCTCCGTCGGGGCGAAAGACATTGGCGGGACCGGCCTGTTTGATGCGGAATACATCGTTGCCAGCAAAGCCTGGGGACCGTTTGATTTCTCGCTGGGTCTTGGCTGGGGCTACCTCGGCACCAGCGGCAACGTAACCAACCCGTTCTGTACCTACAGCGACAAATACTGCTACCGCGATAACAGCTACAAAAAAGCGGGTTCCATCAACGGTGACCAGATGTTCCACGGCCCGGCCTCGTTGTTTGGAGGCGTAGAGTATCAAACGCCATGGCAGCCGCTGCGCCTGAAGCTGGAGTACGAAGGCAATAACTACAGCGAAGATTTTGCCGGCAAGATTGAGCAGAAAAGCAAGTTTAACGTCGGCGCCATTTACCGCGTCACCGACTGGGCCGACGTTAACCTCAGCTATGAGCGCGGTAATACCCTGATGTTTGGCTTTACGCTGCGCACCAACTTTAACGACATGCGGCCGCGCTACAATGATAACCCGCGGCCCAAATACCAGCCGGAGCCGCAGGATGCGATCATTCAGCACTCCGTGGTAGCGAACCAGCTGACGCTGCTGAAATATAACGCAGGCCTGGCGGATCCGAAGATCCAGACCAAAGGCGATACGCTGTACGTCACCGGCGAGCAGGTAAAATACCGCGACTCCCGCGAAGGGATCGAGCGCGCCAACCGGATCGTCATGAACGATCTGCCGGAGGGGATCCGCACGATCCGCGTGACGGAGAACCGTCTCAACCTGCCGCAGGTCACCACTGAAACCGATGTTGCCAGCCTTAAACGTCATCTTGAAGGCGAACCGCTGGGACATGAAACCGAGCTGGTGCAAAAACGCGTTGAGCCGGTGGTGCCAGAGAGCACCGAGCAGGGCTGGTATATCGATAAATCCCGCTTCGATTTCCATATCGATCCGGTGCTGAACCAGTCCGTGGGTGGGCCGGAAAACTTCTACATGTATCAGCTGGGCGCGATGGCGACGGCGGATCTGTGGGTGACCGACCACCTGTTGACCACCGGTAGTCTGTTCGGCAACCTTGCCAACAACTACGACAAATTTAACTACACCAACCCGCCGAACGATTCAAAACTGCCGCGCGTGCGTACCCGCGTTCGCGAATATGTGCAGAACGATATCTACGTGAATAACCTGCAGGCCAACTACTTCCAGTACTTCGGTAACGGCTTCTACGGCCAGGTTTACGGTGGCTATCTGGAAACCATGTTCGGCGGCGCGGGGGCGGAGGTGCTTTATCGTCCCGTCGACAGTAACTGGGCGTTTGGGATTGATGCCAACTACGTGAAACAGCGTGACTGGCGCAGCGCGCAGGACATGATGAAGTTCACCGACTACAGCGTCAAAACCGGCCACCTGACCGCCTACTGGACGCCGTCGTTCGCACAGGATGTGCTGGTGAAAGCCAGCGTCGGACAGTACCTGGCGGGCGATAAGGGCGGCACGCTGGATATCTCCAAACACTTCGACAGCGGCGTTGTGGTAGGCGGTTATGCCACCATCACCAACGTTTCGCCAGACGAGTACGGGGAAGGGGACTTCACCAAAGGGGTGTATGTGTCGATTCCGCTGGATCTGTTCTCGTCAGGCCCAACCCGCAGCCGTGCGGCAGTGGGCTGGACGCCGCTGACGCGCGACGGCGGTCAGCAGCTTGGACGTAAGTTCCAGCTGTATGATATGACCAGCGATAAGAACATTAACTTCCGCTGATGCTTGTTTGCCCGGTGGCGCTGCGCTTACCGGGCCTACGAGAATATTTTTGTAGGCCGGGCAAACGCAGTGCCGCCCGGCAAGAATGTTCATGTGGACAAAACATAAACAAAAAATATAGATCCCCGTCACATTTTTGCGTTATACAGGAACCTCGCCCTGGAGAATGAGGTGCTGTATGACATCCCTGACTCGTCCGCGTGTTGAGTTTATCTCAACGATACTCCAGACCGTGCTGAACCTCGGTCTGCTGAGCCTTGGCCTGATCCTGGTCGTGTTTCTGGGTAAAGAGACGGTGCATCTGGCGGATGTGCTGTTCGCACCTGAGCAAACCAGCAAATACGCGCTGGTGGAAGGCCTGGTGGTCTACTTTCTCTACTTTGAATTTATCGCCCTGATTGTGAAGTACTTTCAGTCCGGCTTTCACTTCCCGCTGCGCTATTTTGTCTACATTGGCATCACCGCCATTGTGCGGCTGATCATCGTCGATCATAAATCCCCGCTCGACGTGCTGATCTACTCGGCGGCGATCCTGCTGCTGGTGATCACCCTCTGGCTGTGCAACTCAAAGCGGCTGAAACGCGAATAAAAAAAGGGCGCTCCGAAGAGCGCCTAACAACAGTCACAAGTTGGTTCAATACAATACGTCTAAAGTTGAGGGTTGCAGTGGCATAACAGATGAAACTTAACCTTTCACACCGCCCGCCGTCAGGCCGTTGACCAGCCAGCGCTGGGCCAGCAGGAACACCACGGTAATCGGGATGGCAGAGAGGACGGCCGCCGCGGCAAAGTCGCCCCACAGGTAGTTTTGCGGGTTGAGGTATTGCTGCATACCGACGGCCAGGGTGTAGCTGTTCACATCGCGCAGTAACAGAGAGGCGACCGGTACTTCGGTGATCGCCGCGATAAACGACAGGATGAACACCACCGCCAGAATCGGCACCGACAGCGGCAGCAGCACCAGACGGAACGCCTGCCACGGGGTGGCGCCATCCAGCGCGGCGGCTTCTTCCAGTGAACCATCGATGGTTTCGAAATAGCCCTTGATGGTCCACACATGCAGGGCGATGCCGCCAAGATAGGCGAAGATCACGCCGCCGTGGGTGTTCAGGCCGATAAACGGCACGTACTGGCCCAGACGATCAAACAGGGCATACAACGCCACCAGTGACAGCACCGCCGGGAACATCTGGAAAATCAGCATCCCTTTCAGCAGGGTCGCTTTGCCAGGAAAACGCATACGGGCGAAGGCGTAAGCACAGGTGGTGGAGAGCGTCACGATGCCGATGGCAGTGATGGTCGCCACTTTTACCGAGTTCCATAGCCACAGCAGCACCGGGAACGGCGGGGGAGTGACGCGGCCATCCGCGTGTTCCACACTGAAGCCCAGCGCGAGTTTCCAGTGCTCCCAGGAGATTTCATCCGGGATTAGGCTCCCGGTGGCGAAGTTCCCCGAACGCAGGGAGATGGCGATAACCATCAGCAGCGGGAACATGATCGCCGCGATGAAAATCAGCAGGCCTAAGTGCGTCGCGAGGAGGCGCAGTTTCTGAGATTTGGGTTGTACCATAGCCATGTTCAGTGCCCTCCTTAGTCAAATTTCATACGTGTAGCTTTCAGGTTCACGATCGCCAGGGCGCCCACCAGCAGGAAGATCAGGGTGGCAATCGCCGCCGCCAGTCCGAAGTCCTGGCCACCGCCGCCTTCGAAGGCGATACGGTAGGTGTAGCTCACGAGCAGGTCGGTATAGCCTGCCGGCGTGGTGGTGCCGAGACGGTCCGGACCGCCGTTGGTCAACAGCTGAATCAGCACAAAGTTGTTAAAGTTAAAGGCGAAGCTGGCAATCATCAGCGGCGTCAGCGGCTTAATGAGCAGCGGCAGGGTAATTTTGAAGAAGTTCTGGAACGGACCCGCGCCGTCCATCGCCGAGGCTTCGTACAGGTCGTCCGGGATGGCCTTCAGCAGCCCCATGCACAGGATCATCATGTACGGATAACCGAGCCAGGTGTTCACGATGATAATCATCGAGCGAGCGGTGGTCGGGTCGCTGAACCAGGCCGGTTTGATGCCGAACAGCGCGCTCAGCATCATGTTGATTTCACCGAAGCTCTGGTTAAACAACCCTTTGAAAATCAGAATCGAGATGAACGATGGCACGGCGTACGGCAGAATCAGCAGCACGCGGTAAATCGCTTTCCCTTTCAGGGACTCCCACTGGACCAGACAGGCCAGCACCATGCCCACGGCCACGGTCAGGATCACGGTCAGGATGGAGAAGACTACCGTCCAGACGAAGATGGCGAAGAACGGTTTCTGGATGCCTTCGTCGGTAAACACGCGGGTAAAGTTATCCCAGCCGATGGTAACGGTATAGCCCGGGCTGAGCTTGTCGTCGCCCCAGCTGCCGTCGGCATTCACCGACTGATAGAAACCAATGTCGTTATTCGGACGGTACTTCACGCCGCTCTGGTTGTTGGTCAGCGTGCCGTCATCCGCCAGAGTATAAAGCGGCTGCGTGCCGGAAAACTGGCGCAGCGAGCTCATGGTTACTTTGCTGTCATCGGGCAGCACAGCGGTGAGCTGGGTCAGCGCCTGGCGATTTTGAGTGATGATACGCAGGTTGGCACGTTCACCTTCTGGCAGGGCCGCGGCCTCTTTTAAGACCAGCTTCTGCTCGCCGCCAAATTTGAACGCGTCGGAAAGATAGTTTTTGCCGCTCTCACCGTCAGTGAGCGCTAACTTCCACTCATCTCCCGCAGGATACAGGCCGAAGTTAAAGGTTTTACCCGCCTGATAAGAACGATCCAGAAGCACCTGGGTGGCACGCTCCTGCGCGAGCTGGTTGGTGCTGCTGTAGTTAGTAAAGGCAATCGCGATGGTGCAGATCAGCGGAAAGAGGACAAACAGCCCCATCCCGGCAACACCGGGGTAGACATAGCGCCAGGCATACGCTTTACGGTTGGCGAAAATATACAGGCCAACCGAGCTTAAAATCAGCGTCATGATGGCAAAAAGGTATTCCCCTTGCACGTACATTAAAACAACAAGGTAACCCACCAGCAGACACAGCAGACCTATCACTGACCACTTCAGTGCGTCGCTTTGCCACCAGCGTTTCTTTTTAATGACATCCATGGGGTTCTTCCTCTACAACGGTGGAAACTTATCGTCAGGTGGCGCTGCGCTTACCTGACCTACGGATCGTGCCGTAGTCGTAGGGCGGGTAAGCGCACGCGCCACCCGCCGTTTTTCAGACTTACTTAGTAATACGACCCTGAGCATCTTTCAGCGCGGCATCAACAGTCTGGCGACCGCTTGCAGCGTTGATGACGGCGGTACGGGTGGCGTACCAGAACGCAGCCATCTGTGGGATGTTCGGCATGATTTCGCCTTTTTGGGCGTTATCCATGGTGGCCGCAATGCGTGGATCTTTCGCTAACTGATCCTGGAAGGATTTCAGCGCAACGGCGCCCAGCGGTTTGTCCTTGTTCACTTCATCCAGACCCTGATCGGTCAGCAGGTAGTTTTCCAGGAACTCTTTCGCCAGCTCTTTGTTCGGGCTGGCGGCGTTGATACCCGCGCTCAGCACGCCAACAAACGGTTTAGACGGCTTGCCGTTGAAGGTTGGCAGCAGGGTCACGCCGTAGTTGACTTTGCTCTTGTCGATGTTGGTCCAGGCCCACGGACCGTTGATGGTCATCGCGGTTTCGCCTTTGTTGAACGCCGCTTCCGCGATGGAGTAGTCGGTATCCGCGTTCATGTGTTTGTTCTTAATCAGGTCAACCAGGAAGGTCAGGCCTTTTTTCGCGCCCGCGTTGTCCACGCCCACGTCTTTCACGTCATATTTGCCGTTTTCAAACTTGAACGCGTAGCCGCCGTCGGCAGCAATCAGCGGCCAGGTGAAGTACGGCTCTTGCAGGTTGAACATCAGAGCGGATTTACCTTTCGCCTTCAGCTCTTTATCCAGAGCAGGGATCTCTTCCCAGGTTTTCGGTGGATTTGGCACCAGGTCTTTGTTGTAAATCAGTGACAGGGCTTCAACCGCGATTGGGTAAGCGATCAGCTTGCCGTTATAGCGAACGGCGTCCCAGGTGAACGGGAACAGTTTGTCCTGGAAGGCTTTGTCTGGCGTGACTTCTGCCAGCAGGCCAGACTGCGCGTAGCCCCCGAAACGGTCATGCGCCCAGAAGATAATGTCCGGACCATCGCCGGTTGCCGCAACCTGCGGGAACTTCTCTTCCAGTTTGTCCGGGTGTTCTACGGTGACTTTGATACCGGTGTCTTTCTCGAATTTTTTGCCCACTTCGGCCAGACCGTTATAGCCCTTGTCGCCGTTAATCCAGATAACCAGCTTACCTTCTTCAATTTTGGCGAGAGCCGGTGCGGAAATCATCATTGCTGCGAGGGCGGACAATGCGAAAACGCGTGCGCCAGTCTTGATCTTCATATCTGCCATCCTTTATTGGTGATGTGCTCGTGGATACATAAGGTGGTTCAACGTGACTCAGTCTCCTTATTTGACATCCTCTTTCCATCCTCCCAGTCCCTACGCCCCACCCCCTGTTTGTGTGATCCCTGTAACATAAATTTAAGTTATGAGTGCTGGCGCACATAAAAACCCACTGAATTTTGCAGGCCGCTTCACGATTTTCGCCTTTGCCCCTCCGCTGCGGTCGCAGAGCCTGCTCTCTCATCCTCCCGCCTCCTCCCCCATAAAAAAGCCGGGGGGTGGAGGATTCACGAAAGTAATGGAACACGCATAGTGAACTTATCTTGAATGTTTCTGTCGGTGACAGGTTGTAACGAAGGGAGAAGGGCATGGCGAGCGTACAGCTGCGTAATGTAACGAAAGCCTGGGGCGACGTTGTGGTGTCAAAAGACATCAATCTGGACATCCACGAAGGTGAGTTTGTGGTGTTCGTTGGTCCATCAGGCTGTGGTAAATCTACTCTGCTGCGTATGATTGCCGGTCTTGAAACCATCACCAGTGGCGATTTATTTATTGGTGATACCCGAATGAACGACATCCCGCCAGCTGAACGCGGCGTGGGCATGGTGTTCCAGTCTTATGCGCTTTATCCGCATCTTTCCGTTGCCGAGAACATGTCCTTTGGCCTGAAGCTGGCCGGCGCGAAAAAAGAGACCATTAACCAGCGCGTCACCCAGGTGGCGGAAGTGCTCCAGCTGGCACATCTGCTGGAGCGTAAACCGAAGGCGCTCTCCGGTGGTCAGCGTCAGCGTGTGGCGATCGGCCGTACGCTGGTGGCCGAGCCGCGCGTGTTCCTGCTCGATGAACCTCTCTCTAACCTGGATGCCGCCCTGCGCGTCCAGATGCGTATCGAAATCTCCCGTCTGCACAAGCGCCTGGGACGCACGATGATTTACGTCACCCACGATCAGGTCGAAGCGATGACGCTGGCCGACAAAATCGTGGTACTGGACGCCGGTCGCGTGGCGCAGGTGGGCAAACCGCTGGAACTGTATCACTACCCGGCAGACCGCTTTGTTGCGGGCTTCATTGGCTCGCCAAAGATGAACTTCCTGCCCGTAAAAGTGACCGCGACGGCAATCGAACAGGTACAGGTGGAGCTGCCAAACCGTCAGCAAGTCTGGCTGCCGGTCGACAGCGCCAACGTACAGGTGGGGGCCAATATGTCCCTCGGTATCCGCCCTGAGCATTTACTGCCGAGCCACATCGCTGATGTGACGCTGGAAGGTGAAGTTCAGGTCGTCGAACAGCTTGGTCACGAAACACAGATTCATATCCAGATCCCCGCCATCCGTCAGAACCTGGTCTACCGCCAGAATGACGTGGTGTTGGTAGAAGAGGGTGCCACATTCGCTATCGGTTTGCCGCCAGAGCGTTGCCATCTGTTCCGTGAGGATGGCACTGCATGTCGTCGGTTGCACAAAGAGCCAGGCGTTTAAGCATTCCAATTACAAAGAAAAGCAATGATCTCAGGAGATAGAATAATGATTACTCTGCGCAAACTTCCTTTGGCAGTTGCCGTCGCAGCGGGCGTAATGTCTGCTCAGGCACTGGCAGTGGATTTCCATGGTTATGCTCGTTCTGGTATCGGCTGGACGGGTAGTGGCGGTGAACAACAATGTTTCCAGGCAACAGGCGCACAAAGTAAATACCGTCTCGGTAACGAATGTGAAACCTACGCCGAACTGAAACTGGGCCAGGAAGTGTGGAAAGAAGGCGACAAGAGCTTCTATTTCGACACCAACGTAGCGTACTCCGTGGCACAGCAGAATGACTGGGAAGGTACCGATCCGGCGTTCCGTGAAGCTAACGTGCAGGGTAAAAACCTGATTGAATGGCTGCCTGGCTCTACCATCTGGGCCGGTAAGCGCTTCTATCAGCGTCATGACGTACACATGATCGACTTCTACTACTGGGATATCTCTGGTCCTGGTGCCGGTATTGAAAACATCGATCTGGGCTTCGGTAAACTGTCTCTGGCAGCGACGCGTTCCCAGGAAGCTGGCGGTTCTTATGCCTTCAGCAGCCAGAACATCTATGACCGTACCAAAGATACCGCGAACGACGTATTTGACGTGCGTTTAGCGGGCCTGGAAACTAACCCGGACGGCGTGCTGGAACTGGGTGTGGATTATGGCCGCGCGAACACGACCGACGGCTATGATCTTGCCGACGGCGCGTCGAAAGATGGCTGGATGTTCACCGCTGAACATACCCAGAGCATGCTGAAAGGCTATAACAAGTTTGTGCTGCAGTATGCGATGGACTCAATGACCACGCAGGGTAAAGGTCTGAGCCAGGGTTCCTATGGTTCTTCCAGCTTTACCATCACGAATCCTGATGGCACGACGACCAACTACGCCAACGATGTGATTAATAACAACGGCAGCCTCTGGCGCATTCTGGACCACGGTGCAATCACCCTGGCCGACAAGTGGGACCTGATGTATGTCGGTATGTACCAGAAACTCGACATGGATGATAACCAGGGGAGTGACTGGTGGACCGTGGGTGTACGTCCGATGTACAAATGGACGCCAATCATGAGCACCCTGCTGGAAGTGGGCTACGACAACGTCAAATCCCAGGAAACCGGCGATCGCAACAGCCAGTACAAAATCACCCTGGCGCAACAGTGGCAGGCTGGCGACAGCATCTGGTCTCGTCCGGCCATCCGTGTCTTCGCAACCTACGCGAAGTGGGATGAGAAATGGGGCTACGCGAAGAACGGTAACGGCGATGCCACCCGTTACGCGATCTCTGACTCCACCGGTAACGGTCGATTCTCTACCAGCCGCGGCGATGACGATGAGTTCTCCTTCGGCGCCCAGATGGAAATCTGGTGGTAACCGCATCCTGATCTGACGATGTAATCTGGGGGGCGAAAGCCCCTCAATTCCTGAGGTACTGCGCGCTATTGCCTGGCCACCGCAGTGCTTACGCTTTCTGAGGTGATAACAATGAAAATGAAGAAAAATCTCGTCGCGCTGTGCCTGTCAGCGGGTCTGCTGGCCTGTGTGCCTGGCGTTACGCTCGCTGACGTCAATTATGTCCCGCAGAATACCAGCGCAGCGCCTGCCATTCCGACAGCCGCTCTACAGCAATTAACTTGGACGCCGGTGGATCAGTCCAAAACGCAGAGCACACAGCTTGCGACGGGTGGCCAACAGCTCAATGTGGCTGGCATTACCGGGCCGGTAGCCGCCTATAGCGTACCGGCTAATATCGGTGAGCTAACGTTGACTTTATCCAGTGAAGTTAACAAACAGACCAGCGTTTTTGCGCCGAACGTTCTGATCCTCGATCAGAACATGACGCCTTCCGCCTATTTCCCCAGCAGCTATTTTACCTATCAAGAGCCGGGTGTAATGAGCGCGGACCGCCTGGAAGGGGTAATGCGTCTGACCCCGGCGCTCGGGCAGCAAAAGCTCTACGTACTGGTCTTCACCACTGAAAAAGATTTGCAGCAAACCACCACTCTGCTCGATCCGGCAAAAGCCTATGCCAAAGGGGTTGGTAACGCCATTCCCGATATTCCCGATCCGATTGCGCGCCATACCACCGACGGCCTGCTTAAGCTGAAGGTGAAAACCAACAGCAGCTCCAGCGTACTCGTAGGCCCACTGTTTGGCTCATCTGGCCCGGGTCCGGTAACGGTGGGTAATACTGCCGCGCCTGTGTATGCCGCGCCAGCCGCAGCACCAGCCGCAGCCCCGGCCCCGGCGAAAAAAGCCGAGCCGGTGCTTAACGATACTGAAACTTACTTTAACAACGCCATCAAGCAGGCAGTTAAAAACGGCGATGTCGATAAAGCGCTGAAACTGCTTGATGAAGCCGAGCGTTTAGGTTCAACCACTGCCCGTTCCACCTTTATCAGCAGTGTAAAAGGCAAGGGGTAACCGTCTCCCCACAGTGCTGATTTTGTTAGTCGTTTGGTGCGCCTTCGCGGGCGCACTTTTTTTGGCTAAGTTGCACCTTTGTTGCGATAGTGATCGTTAAATTCTGTTTGTCCGTCCTCATTTTGCCAATCTGCGATACAATGCTTTTACGTTATGTATCGGAGAGTCTGGCATGTCAAACCCCGCGCTAACGCAGCTGCGTGCGCTACGCTATTTCGACCACATCCCTGCGCTTGACCCGGAGCAACTGGACTGGCTGTTGCTGGAAGATTCCATGACAAAACGTTTTGAGCAACAGGGTAAAACGGTCACGGTGACGATGATTCAGGAAGGGTTTGTCTCGCCTGCGGAGATTGCCAGCGAGCTGCCGCTGCTGCCGCAAGAAGAACGCTACTGGCTGCGTGAAATTTTACTGTGTGCAGATGGCGAGCCGTGGCTTGCCGGGCGGACGGTGGTTCCTGAGTCTACACTTTCCGGGCCGGAGCTGGCATTGCAACGCCTCGGCAAAACGCCCCTGGGGCGCTATCTGTTCACCTCGTCTGAACTGACCCGTGATTTTATTGAAATTGGTTGCGATGCCGATTTGTGGGGGCGCCGTTCCCGCCTTCGTTTGAGTGGCAAGCCGTTAATACTGACGGAACTCTTTTTGCCTGCATCGCCGTTGTACTAAGAGGGAGAAAAAATGGAGTGGAGTCTGACGCAGAATAAGCTGCTGGCCTATCACCGCCTGATGCGTACTGATAAACCCATTGGCGCGCTGCTGCTGCTGTGGCCGACCTTATGGGCGCTGTGGGTTGCCACGCCGGGCGTACCGCCGCTGTGGATCCTGGCGGTGTTTGTGGCGGGTGTCTGGCTGATGCGCGCTGCGGGCTGTGTGGTCAACGACTATGCTGACCGGAAATTTGATGGACATGTTAAGCGCACCGCGAATCGTCCTTTGCCGAGCGGTCAGGTGACCGGGAAAGAGGCGCGCATCCTGTTTGTGGTGCTGGTGCTTCTCTCTTTCATGCTGGTGTTAACCCTTAACACCATGACCATTCTGCTGTCCGTCGCTGCTCTGGCGCTGGCCTGGGTCTACCCATTTATGAAGCGATACACCCATCTGCCGCAGGTGGTATTGGGTGCGGCATTTGGCTGGTCGATTCCCATGGCGTTTGCCGCGGTCAGCGAGTCCGTTCCGCTCAGCTGCTGGCTGATGTTCCTGGCGAATATTCTCTGGGCCGTTGCGTACGATACCCAATACGCGATGGTCGATCGCGATGACGATCTCAAGATTGGCATCAAATCGACGGCGATCCTGTTTGGCCGTCACGACAAACTGATCATCGGCATATTGCAGGTGGCGGTGCTGGCGTTGATGGTGGCGATTGGTCGCCTGAACGGGCTGAACTGGGAGTTTTACTGGTCCGTGCTGGTGGCGGGTCTGCTGTTTGCGTATCAACAGAAGCTGATCGCGAAGCGCGAGCGTGAAGCCTGCTTTAAAGCGTTTCTGAATAATAACTACGTCGGGCTGGTGCTGTTTATGGGGCTGGCGATGAGTTACTGGTCATAAAAAAACCGGGTGGCGGCTTCGCCTTACCCGGCCTACGATTTAGCAGAACATGTAGGCCGGGTAAGCGTTAGCGCCACCCGGCTTTAACATCACTCGCCCTGCGTCGAACTCTCAATCGTTAAACGCACATCCGCGGTAATCAGCTCTGCCAGCATCTGGTAAACCTTCATCGTCTCTTCCGGCTCAGCATCGCCCGTATCGCTAATGTAACCTTCGTCGCGCAGCGTCAGCACCAGGGAGCTGAATACCGCTTTGTCGAAGAATTCCGGGGCGTTAATGCCATGCAGAACGGACAGGCGCTGGGCCAGCGTCCGACTCTCTTTTTCCAGCGTACCGCGGTTGATTGACGGGTTAGCACTCAATAACCAGAAGGTAATGGCGTAGCGCTGCAACGTCTCACGCGCACCGGAAGCCAGGAGCTGCAAGGTTCGGGAACGTGACGGATTGATATGCAGTTCGTCATCACTGATGGTAATCAGCCCCTGACGACGCATCTCTGCGGACATTTTATCGAGCTCTGCCGCCAGCTCATCCTTACTCCAGCGCAGGAACAGCTCCGCTTTCAGCATCGGATAGATGGCCTGAATATGGCGCAGCAGCTCCTGACGCGAAATACGGCGGTGCTGGGTAATAATGGCTGCCATCAGTGACGGCAGCATCAGCATGTGCGTGATGTTATTACGGTAGTAGGTCATCAGCACGGCCTGCTCGCGCGGCAGAATGATGATGTCACCAATCGTATCTTTCTCGACTTCGAACTTGTTCATCTGCAACGCGTGATCGATCAGTTCGCTGGCGGTGGCAGACGGCACGGTCGAATCCACGGAATACGGCACGTTGCGCATGATATCCAGATAGCAATCAATCTGCTCGGTCAGCTGCTCGCGAGTCAGTGAACGCTGGCGAGAGGCCAGAAGCGCGGTACAACACAGGTTCATGGCGTTTGCCGCACCAGCATTGTTGATGCGTACCATCAGCTCGGATGCAATGCCGTTGACCGTTGGCGTCAGCCAGGCCGGACGTACCGCTTCGATAGGATCAATAGACTCGCGCCACTCCGGAACATGATGGTTCAGATACGTCATCAGCGGCAGGGGCTCGCCAAAGTTCACGTAGCCCTGGCCGAGATTGCGCAATTTACTCAGACCACGCAGCATCTGCGGCAGACTCTCTTTCTCTTTGGTCGCACCGCGCAGCTCTTTCGCGTAGGTGCCCACTTCCATCACGTGTTCATAACCGATGTAAATAGGCACCAGCGTAATAGGACGCGTACCGCCACGCAGCATGGCCTGAATGGTCATCGACAGCGTGCCGGTCTTCGGATCGAGCAGACGACCGGTACGGGAGCGACCGCCTTCAACAAAGTACTCCACGGAATAACCGCGGCTGAACAGCTCGCCCAGATACTCCCTGAAAACGGTGGAGTAGAGCTTGTTACCCTTGAAGGTACGACGAATGAAGAACGCACCCAGACGGCGGAAAATCGGACCTGCTGGCCAGAAGTTCAGGTTGATACCGGCAGCAATATGCGGCGGCACCAGGCCCTGGTGATAGAGCACGTAAGAGAGCAGCAGGTAGTCCATGTGGCTGCGGTGGCAGGGCACATAGACAATCTCGTGGCCGTCGTGCGCTAACTGACGCACGCGCTCGGCGTTGTGGACGTTAATCCCCTGATAGAGGCGGTTCCATGTGAAACCGAGAATACGGTCAGAGAGACGAATCATCTCGTAGGAGAAGTTCGCGGCGATCTCTTCCATCAGCGCGATTGCGTTCTGCTGCGCTTTCTCGTGCGAAATCTTCTTGCTGCGCGCTTCATCTTCTACGGCACGGGCAATCGCTTTGGAAGCCAGCAGCTTGTTGAACAGATCCTGACGCGCCGGGAGACGTGGCCCAACGGCCGCCAGACGCTGACGTGCAAAGTGCATACGCGCAACGCGCGCCAGCTTTTGCGCAATGATTTTGTCAGTGCCGTGTTCATCCGCCATGCGGCGCAGTGAAACGGAAGGCGAGAAGCGGACAAAGCTGTCGCGTCCCAGCCAGGAGACGGCGAAGAACTTCTGAATGCCGTTGAGCATACGCAGCGGCGGGTTCTCTTCCCCTTTTTCACGCCCCGGACGACGGCCAAACATCACCGACACCGGCACCATCTGCACGTCCAGATCGGGGTTGCTGCGGTGCAGATCGAGGTAATCATGGAACAGCTTAATGGACTCTTCTTTCGGCGTGTAATAGGTGAACACGCGCGGTCCGCCATGGATGAACACGTAGCGCGGCAGCAGCGTACCGTCGACTTCCAGCGGTTCAAGCGGGTCAGGTAAATCGTGCGCCAGACATTGAGCGCGAAGCGTCAGCAGGTCTGCCTTCGAGTTATAAGGCAAAACGTACATAATAGGGCGCGACGTATCGAGCCCTAATTCCAGCGCAGGTTCTGCTGGGATAGACTTACTTTTTACCAGTACGCTTAATGGTAAATTAAGTAATTTGTAGTAAATTCGTGGCCAGCCGGACATAAACGATGTAAAGCCTCTGGTTAATAATGCAATTGCGGCGCAAGGATAACAGAAAGCGCGCAAAATTTCTGTTGTTACCCGTCATACTTCAGGTCGCAGCAAAACGCGCTGCGGCTTTAGTTACTGACGCTATTTATCATAAAAGGTTCTTTTAATGGCCAATAATACCACTGGGTTAACTCGAATCATTAAAGCTGCCGGTTATTCATGGAAAGGTTTCCGCGCCGCATGGGTTAATGAAGCCGCTTTCCGCCAGGAAGCGGTTGCCGCAATCGTTGCCGTTGTCATCGCCTGCTTCCTTGATGTTGATGCTATCACCCGCGTACTGCTCATCGGATCTGTCCTTCTGGTGATGATAGTGGAAATTCTGAATAGCGCTATTGAGGCCGTTGTTGACCGAATCGGGTCGGAATTCCATGAACTGTCTGGCCGGGCGAAAGACATGGGTTCCGCTGCCGTACTGCTGTCGATTATCACGGCGGCGATCACCTGGGTCACGCTACTTTGGTCGCATTTCCGATGAGCCTCGAGGAATAATTAAGTCCCTGGTTTTTTGTGCAGTTTTTGGTTCCAAAATCGCCTTTGACTGTATATACTCACAGCATAACTGTATATACACCCAGGGGGCGGTATGAAAGCGTTAACGACCAGGCAGCAAGAGGTGTTTGATCTCATTCGGGATCATATCGGCCAGACGGGTATGCCACCCACGCGTGCAGAAATTGCGCAGCGTCTGGGCTTCCGTTCTCCTAATGCTGCCGAAGAGCACCTTAAGGCGCTTGCGCGTAAGGGCGTGATTGAGATTGTTTCCGGCGCCTCACGCGGCATCCGTCTGCTGGTGGAAGAAGAGAGCGGTATTCCGCTGGTGGGTCGCGTAGCCGCAGGTGAACCTCTGCTGGCGCAGCAGCACATCGAAGGGCACTATCAGGTTGACCCAGGCATGTTCAAGCCGAGCGCCGATTTCCTGCTGCGCGTTAGCGGAATGTCCATGAAAGATATCGGTATTCTTGATGGCGATCTGCTGGCGGTACACAAAACGCAGGACGTGCGTAACGGGCAAGTCGTGGTGGCGCGCATTGATGATGAAGTGACGGTTAAGCGCCTGAAAAAACAAGGCAATACCGTGCAGCTTCTGCCTGAAAACAATGAATTCTCCCCGATTGTGGTGGATCTCCGCGAGCAGAGCTTCTCTATTGAAGGGCTGGCGGTCGGCGTTATCCGCAACGGTGAATGGCTGTAATCTCTTCCTGACAGGCTGTAGTTCCTCTACAGCCTGGCCTGTTTTCTGATTCCGGTAATTTCCATGGCATTGCTAACTTCTGCCGATAAGGCGTTGTGGCGTCTTGCGCTACCGATGATTTTTTCCAATATTACCGTTCCTCTGCTGGGGCTGGTGGATACGGCAGTTATCGGGCATCTCGATTCGCCGATTTATCTCGGCGGCGTCGCGATCGGCGCAACGGCGACCAGCTTCCTCTTTATGCTGCTACTTTTTCTGCGCATGAGTACGACAGGCCTGACGGCCCAGGCGTATGGTGCAAAAGATCCCCTGCGTCTGGCGCGTGCGCTGGTTCAGCCGCTCATTCTGGCGTTCGGTGCTGGCGCGTTAATCGTTCTGTTGCGTACGCCGCTGATTGATCTTGCGCTCCATATTGTAGGCGGCAGCGATGCCGTACTGGAACAAGCCCGTCGGTTCCTCGAAATTCGCTGGCTCAGCGCGCCCGCTTCACTGGCAAACCTGGTCCTTCTGGGCTGGCTGCTGGGCGTGCAGTACGCCCGCGCGCCAGTGATCCTGCTGGTGGTGGGCAACCTGCTTAACATTGTGCTCGATCTCTGGCTGGTGATGGGACTGCACATGAACGTCCGGGGCGCGGCGCTGGCTACGGCAATTGCCGAGTACGGGACGCTGCTGATCGGTTTGGGGATGGTCTGGCGCGTGCTGGTGATGCGCGGTATCACCCTGGATCTGCTGAAATCGGCCTGGCGCGGCAATATGCGTAAGCTGCTGGCGCTTAATCGCGACATCATGCTCCGTTCGCTCCTGCTGCAACTCTGCTTCGGCGCATTAACCGTTTTTGGTGCGCGTCTTGGGCCTGAGATCGTCGCCGTCAACGCAGTGCTCATGACGTTACTGACCTTTACCGCTTACGCGCTGGATGGTTTTGCTTACGCCGTCGAGGCGCATTCAGGGCAGGCTTATGGCGCGCGTGAAAGCGGCCAGTTACGCGAAGTCTGGCGTGCAGCCTGTCGTCAGGCGGGTCTGGTGGCGCTGGTCTTTGCTCTGGTTTACGCCTGTTTTGGTGGGCATATTGTCGCGCTTCTCACCTCGTTGCCCGCGCTACGTGAGCTGGCCGATCGCTACATCCTCTGGCAGGTAGTATTACCGGTGGTGGGCGTGTGGTGCTATTTGCTGGACGGCATGTTTATTGGTGCGACGCGAGGGGCGGAGATGCGCAACAGTATGGCCGTCGCTGCGGCGGGGTTCGGCCTGACGCTGCTGACCTTGCCGTATCTCGGCAATCATGGTCTGTGGCTCGCGCTGGCGGTGTTTCTCTCACTGCGTGGCCTTTCGCTGGCCGTTATCTGGCGTCGTCACTGGCGAAACAATACCTGGTTTCCAGCCCCGCACGATATATCGTAACGGTTAAAGATTCCGAATATAAAAATAAATGCCGAATCCTTAACTACAATAATAATCACGTCCAGCAGAAAAGAACGAAGCGGACGATACTCATAGACGCTTAACACGAGGACACGATTATGAATAAAGATGAAATCGGCGGCAACTGGAAGCAATTCAAAGGTAAAGCGAAAGAACAGTGGGGTAAGCTGACAGATGACGATATGACCGTCATTGAAGGTAAGCGCGATCAGCTGGTAGGTAAAATCCAGGAGCGCTACGGTTACGAAAAAGATCAGGCGGAAAACGAAGTCAAAGACTGGGAAACCCGTAACGACTACCGCTGGTAACCGGTACTATCCCCAAGGGCGGCCCTGAGCCGCCTTTTTCTTTGGCTTTAACGCGGCTTTTTCTTCACCAGGATAGAGTGATCGTGCTGACAGTCATCCTGATGACGGCATGACTCCACCTCCACGCAGGCAGAACATAAGCCGTGGGCTTCAATCACGTTATGGCGCAGCGCAAAGCCCATTCTGGCTGCCAGCGTATGCATAATATCTTCCACACCTTCCGCACACTCTTCCTTCACCACACCACAGCGATCGCAGATAAACATGGCGGACGTGTGAGTAGGCTGGTCAAAAAGATGGCACAGCACATAGCTGTTTGTTGATTCCACTTTATGCACAAACCCTTGCTCCAGCAGAAAATCCAGCGCCCGATAGACGGTCGGCGGTTTTGCCTGCGGCTCGCTTTCACGCAGCAGGTCGAGCAGATCGTAAGCGCTGATGGCACCCTGTTGCAGGCTCATCAGACGCAGTACCTCAAGGCGCTGCGGGGTCAGGCGCACATTGCGTTGCGCACAGAGCTTTTCAGCTTGCGCTAACAGCTCCTTTGTGGACTTGTCCATCGGGCACCTCGGATGTGGTAAGGGGTGAAAACCCTCACTTTATCATGTTCTGCTAAAAACACCGAGATCCGCCAGGCTGTGCTATACCTGACGCATCGCAAATCGGGAGATCGCATGATGAAAAGACCTGACTGTATTCGGCACTGGCGGGACGTGGAAGGCGCCGATGACGCAACGTATCCGGACAGCAATGAACGGTTTTCTATTGGCGCGCCGCTGGCCCGCAAGCTGGGACTCGGCCGCATTGGTATTCACCATGAACGGCTGCCGCCCGGACGCCGTACTTCTTATCCGCATGCGGAAAGCGACGAAGAGGAGTTTGTTTACGTTCTGGAGGGTTACCCTGAGGCCTGGATCAATGGTTATCTGTGGAAGCTTGAACCCGGAGACAGCGTGGGATTTCCTGCCGGCACGGGCGTGTGCCATACCTTTATCAACAACACCGATGAAGAGGTGCGCTTACTGGTGGTGGGTGAGGCTAATAAAAAACATAACCGCATCTACTATCCCCTCAATCCGGTGTATGCCGTGACGCGCGAAGACCACTGGGTAGACCATCCGCCTCAGTTTTTTGGCCCGCACGATGGAAAACCTGGGCGAAAATAATTTCCTCTTCTATAAATATTGATGGTCGTCACACATTAGAACAGGCCGGGATGGAATTTAACTTAGGGAAATAGCGGGTCTTTTTGTACTTATTCACAGCAATAGTTCGTTCCTGTTTGGGTGATAACAGACAGGGTTAACTAATAACAAACTATTTACGAGCACACTGTGAAAAAACATTTTAAATTTTCGATGGTTAGCATTGCTGTCTCCTTTTTTATGGCAAATCAGGCGGGAGCAGCCAATACCTGGACGGAAGCGCGTAGCGACGCAATGGGCGGAACGGGTGTCGCGGCAGGGAGCTATGGCAGCGGGGCGTTAATCAACCCCGCGTTACTGGCAAAATCTAAGCCCGAGGATGATGTGACGGTCATTTTGCCGTCCGTTGGCGTGCAGGTGACCGATGAAGACAATCTTCAGGACGAGATTGATACCATTAACGATAAAATCAATCATTACAAGGACGTGGTTGATAGTCTGACCCCCATTGATATCATCACGAATCCATTAGGTTCGATCAATCAGTTCCAGGGCGCAGCGAAAGATCTCGCTGATGAGCTGGACTACCTGAAAGGCAAAACCGCACACGCCACCGCAGGGGCGGGGATTGCCGTCAGTATCCCTAACGATGTCCTTTCCGTGGCCTTTATGGCCAAAGGCTATGCACATGGCCGCGTCAGCTCTTCAATCGATCAGCAGGACATTGATTATCTGCGCGGTATACAACGAAGCGATGCGGTGGCTGCCGGTGTGGCGCTGGATGCCGCGCTAAACGGTTCCGATCAGATCACCAAAAACCTTAACTCTACGGCGTCTGGTCGGGCGGCGATTGTGTCCGACTACGGTATTGCGGTAGCCCGTCAGTTCGATCTTGGCGGCGTTCCGGTTTCCGTTGGCGTCACGCCGAAGCTGCAAAAAACCTGGCTCTATAACTACACCACCTCAATCTACGATTACGACAGTAATAAGTGGAACGACAGCCGCTACCGTACCGACGACACTGGCTTCAACGTTGATGCCGGTATTGCTGCTGATTTCGGTGAAAACTGGACGGTCGGCGTGAGCGGGCAAAACCTGATGTCGCGCGATATCGATACCAAAGATATCCGCATTCGCAACGGGCGCACGGGAGAGGTGGTGAGTTATAAAGACACCTATCAGATCCGTCCGCTGGTCACTGCCGGGGCCGCCTGGCACAACGATCTGGTCACGCTGACCGCAGATGGCGATCTGACCGAAACCAAGGGCTTTAAAAGCGAAGACACCTCCCAGTACGTTGGCGTCGGTGCCGAAGTCACGCCGCTGAGCTGGCTGGCAGTACGCGCCGGTTATCGTGCGGATATGAAAGGGAACGACAGCAACGTCTTTACCGGCGGTGTCGGTTTCGCGCCGTTCAACTCCGTCCACGTTGACCTGATGGGGCTTTATGGCGAAGACGAGACCTGGGGCGCAGGGGCACAGTTGAGCATGACGTTCTAAAGTACACCGGAGGCGCTGCGCCTCCGGCTTTTCTTTGTGCTATAGTAGCGCCCCTTTTCCACCAGATGCTTAAAAGTTCGCCATGTCGTCAGAATTTCAGACCGCTTTCCCTGCACATCGTTTCTCCATTGCGCCAATGCTCGACTGGACGGACAGACACTGCCGCTATTTCCTGCGTCAGCTCTCCCGCCATACGCTGCTATACACCGAAATGGTCACTACCGGCGCAATTATTCACGGCAAAGGCGACTATCTGGCGTACAGCGAAGAGGAGCATCCGGTTGCGCTGCAACTCGGTGGCAGCGATCCGGCTGCGCTGGCGCAGTGCGCGAAGCTGGCCGAAGAACGCGGCTATGACGAGATTAACCTCAACGTCGGTTGTCCGTCCGACCGTGTGCAAAACGGCATGTTCGGCGCGTGTCTGATGGGAAATGCGCACCTGGTGGCGGACTGCATCAAAGCGATGCGCGACGTCGTCTCTATCCCGGTCACGGTCAAAACCCGTATCGGCATAGACGACCAGGACAGCTATGAGTTTCTGTGTGATTTCATCAACACGGTATCAGGGAAGGGTGAATGCGAGATGTTTATCATCCACGCCCGTAAAGCCTGGCTCTCAGGCCTCAGCCCGAAAGAAAACCGCGAGATCCCGCCGCTGGACTACCCGCGCGTGTACCAGCTGAAACGCGACTTCCCACACCTGACCATGTCGATCAATGGCGGTATTAAGTCGCTGGACGAGGCCAAAGCGCACCTCGAACATATGGATGGCGTGATGGTCGGACGCGAGGCGTATCAGAATCCGGGCATTCTGGCGACGGTTGACCGGGAAATCTTTGGCGTTGAGGGTGCTGACACCGATCCCGTGGCCGTAGTGCGCGCCATGTATCCGTACATTGAGCGCGAGCTGAGTCATGGTACGTATCTGGGCCACATTACCCGCCATATGCTTGGCCTGTTCCAGGGCATTCCTGGCGCGCGCCAGTGGCGTCGTTATCTCAGCGAGAACGCGCATAAAGCCGGTGCGGATATTGAGGTACTGGAACACGCGCTGCGTCTGGTTGCGGATAAACGTTAAATTTCGCTAAAAGATGGTCAAATACGCCACGCCCTGCAACACATTGCGGGGCGTTTTGCTTTCAGAACAACAACTTATTTTTGGCATGATTCTTGTAATGATCGCAGCATCATTCGGGAACTCGTGGGAGAGCACCATGCTGGAACTACTTTTTGTGATTGGCTTCTTTATCATGCTGATGGTCACGGGCGTGTCGCTGCTCGGTATTCTGGCCGCGCTCGTTGTGGCCACGGTGGTGATGTTTGTCGGCGGATTATTTGCCCTGACGATTAAACTCTTGCCGTGGTTACTTCTGGCGATTGCGGTGGTATGGGCCATACGGGCGATTAAATCACCAAAACTGCCGACTTATCAGCGTAATAACCGCTTCCGTTACTAAGGTATTGAGGGGTACGTCACATACCTGCAACTTTTCCGGCAGCAATCTTTAGAACAGAATAGGATTTACTTATCGAATCTGTCACTATGGCTGCCGCTAAAGAATTCATCGAGCTGTACCCTACATACAGCCGAACTAAAAAAAAGAAAGGGCTTCCCATGGGAAGCCCAATTTCTTTTTATGGCTCAGGGAATTAACAGACTTGAGCCCTGGGTTGCCCGGCTCTCCAGCACCTCATGCGCACGTTGCGCATCGGTCAGCGGATATTTCTGCGCTTCTGCCACATCCACTTTGATCACCCCGCTGGCGATCAGCGAGAACAGCTCGTTGCTGGCTTCCTCAAGTTCTTCCCGATTAGTGATGTAACCTTGCAGGGAAGGGCGGGTGACATACAGCGACCCTTTCTGATTCAGAATGCCCAGGTTCACGCCGGTGACAGCCCCGGAGGCGTTACCGAAGCTCACCATCAGCCCGCGACGTTGCAGGCAGTCCAGCGAAGATTCCCAGGTGTCTTTCCCCACCGAGTCATACACCACGCGTACCTTTTTGCCGCCAGTGATCTCTTTCAGCCGCTCAACGATGCTCTCTTCCCGGTAGTTGATCACCTGCCATGCGCCCGCGTCCAGCGCGCGCTGCGCTTTTTGCGCGCTGCCTGTGGTGCCGATCAGCTTCGCCCCCAGGGCTTTCGCCCACTGGCAGGCAATCAGCCCTACGCCACCTGCGGCTGCGTGAAACAGGAATTGCTCGTCAGGCTTAATTTCGTAGGTTTTGCGCAGCAGATAATAGACCGTCAGCCCTTTCAGGAATGAGGCGGCAGCCTGCTCGAAGCCGATCGCATTTGGCAGAAGCGCCGCTTTCTCGGCCGGAACGTTATGGATGGAGCTGTAAGCGCCCAGCGCCGACTGCGCGTACACCACGCGATCGCCTTCCTTAATGTGCTTAACCGCGCTGCCCACTTTGCTGACGATACCGGCCGCCTCGGTGCCCAGTCCGCTCGGCATCGACGGAGGCGGATAGAGACCGCCGCGAATATAGGTATCGATGTAGTTAATGCCGATTGCTTTGTTTTCAACCTGGATTTCGTTCTCGCCAGGTGCCGTGGGGGTAAACTCCACGGCTTGCAGTACGTCTGGCCCGCCATGTTTCTGGAACTCAATGCGTGTTGCCATGCTCCCTCCGTTAGAAAATTATGGTAATCTTTCGACCCACTCTTTATCTCGGTAACTCCATTCACTATGGCAGGAAACAAACCCTTCAACAAACAGACTGAACCCCGTGAACGTGATTATCAGGTCGCCGGGTTAAAAGTCCCGCCGCACTCGATTGAAGCGGAACAGTCGGTGTTGGGCGGTTTAATGCTGGATAACGAACGCTGGGACGACGTCGCCGAGCGCGTTGTTGCGGAAGACTTCTATACCCGCCCGCACCGCCACATCTTTACGGAAATGGCGCGTTTGCAGGAGTCGGGCAGCCCAATCGACCTGATTACGCTCGCAGAATCGCTGGAGCGTCTGGGACAGCTCGACAGCGTCGGCGGATTTGCCTATCTGGCAGAACTGTCAAAAAACACGCCAAGTGCCGCGAACATCAGCGCTTACGCTGATATCGTCCGTGAACGTGCCGTTGTCCGCGAGATGATCTCGGTGGCGAATGAGATCGCCGAGGCCGGTTTCGATCCCCAGGGGCGCACCAGCGAAGATCTACTTGATCTTGCCGAGTCCCGGGTCTTTAAAATCGCCGAAAGCCGTGCGAACAAAGACGAAGGCCCGAAAAACATCGCCGATGTGCTCGACGCCACCGTTGCGCGTATTGAGCAGCTTTTCCAGCAGCCGCACGATGGCGTGACGGGGGTGAACACCGGTTATGACGATCTCAACAAGAAAACGGCAGGTCTTCAGCCATCGGATTTGATTATCGTCGCGGCGCGTCCGTCGATGGGTAAAACGACATTTGCGATGAACCTCGTCGAAAACGCAGCGATGTTGCAGGATAAACCGGTTCTTATCTTCAGTCTTGAGATGCCCTCAGAACAGATCATGATGCGTTCTCTGGCATCCCTGTCGCGCGTGGATCAGACCCGCATCCGTACCGGTCAGCTCGACGATGAGGACTGGGCGCGGATCTCCGGCACCATGGGGATTTTGCTGGAAAAACGGAACATCTATATTGATGACTCCTCCGGCCTGACGCCGACGGAAGTGCGCTCCCGCGCGCGCCGTATCGCCCGTGAACACGGTGGCATCGGCCTTATCATGATTGACTACCTCCAGCTGATGCGTGTTCCGTCGCTTTCCGACAACCGTACGCTGGAGATTGCCGAAATTTCCCGCTCGCTCAAAGCGTTAGCCAAAGAGCTGCACGTGCCGGTGGTGGCGCTGTCGCAGCTAAACCGTTCTCTGGAACAACGTGCAGACAAGCGCCCGGTCAACTCCGACCTGCGTGAATCCGGCTCCATCGAGCAGGATGCCGACTTAATCATGTTCATCTACCGTGATGAGGTTTATCACGAGAACAGCGATCTGAAAGGGATCGCCGAAATTATTATTGGTAAGCAACGTAACGGCCCCATCGGTACGGTACGTCTGACCTTTAACGGCCAGTGGTCGCGTTTCGACAACTATGCCGGTCCTCAATATGATGATGAGTAATTTCTAAGGAATTCAAATGCAAGCGGCAACTGTTGTGATTAACCGCCGCGCTCTGCGACACAACCTGCAACGTCTGCGAGAACTGGCGCCCACCAGTAAGCTCGTTGCAGTCGTGAAAGCGAACGCTTACGGACACGGTCTTCTTGAGACCGCGCGAACGCTCCCCGATGCCGACGCTTTTGGCGTCGCCCGTCTCGAAGAAGCTCTCCGCCTGCGCGTAGGTGGAATTACGCAACCGATTCTGCTCCTCGAAGGCTTTTTTGAAGCCTCGGACCTGCCGACCATTGCCGATCAGCACCTGCACACGGCGGTGCATAACGAAGAACAGTTGGCCGCGCTGGAAACGGCCGAACTGAGCGAGCCGGTCACCGTGTGGATGAAGCTCGACACGGGCATGCACCGCCTGGGCGTGCGCCCGGAGAATGCCGAAGCGTTTTATCAGCGGCTGTGCCAGTGCAAGAACGTGCGTCAGCCGGTGAATATCGTCAGCCACTTTGCCCGCGCCGATGAGCCTGAATGCGGCGCAACGGAACAGCAGCTTGATATCTTCACCACCTTCTGCGAAGGCAAACCGGGGATGCGCTCCATTGCGGCGTCCGGCGGCCTTCTGCTGTGGCCGCAGTCGCACTTCGACTGGGCGCGTCCGGGGATTATCCTGTATGGCGTTTCCCCGCTTGAGAACAAACCCTGGGGACCGGACTTCGGCTTTAAGCCGGTGATGTCGCTGGTTTCAAAGCTGATTGCCGTGCGTGAGCACAAAGCAGGCGAGCCGGTAGGTTACGGCGGCACCTGGACGAGTGAGCGCGACACGCGGCTTGGCGTGGTAGCGATGGGCTACGGCGACGGCTATCCACGCGCCGCGCCAACGGGCACGCCGGTGCTGGTCAATGGTCGCGAAGTGAAGATTGTCGGCCGTGTGGCGATGGACATGATTTGTGTCGATCTGGGACCCGACGCGCAGGATAGAGCGGGGGACGATGCGGTGATGTGGGGCGAAGGCCTGCCGGTAGAGCGTATTGCTGAAATAACAAAAGTGAGTGCTTACGAACTTATTACGCGCCTTACCTCAAGGGTCGCGATGAAATACGTCGACTAATCACAGTATCCGGGAAGGGATATGTCACCATCTGAAATGGCTGCTTGTCTGGCCTATGCGCTCTCTGTCTGGCTGGCGGCCAGAAACAATATCAACACGTGGTGGATCGGTATTCTCGGCAGCGGGCTATACGCTTGGGTCTTCTATTCAGTGCAGCTCTATGCTGATGTTACCCTACAGCTCTTTTTCATTATCACGAGCATAACGGGTTGGGTGCACTGGCTGAAAGGAAACCGCGGAGAGGTATTGCCGGTGCGGCGAACCCGCCCCAGACATTTTCTCCTTCTGCTGGCCTGTGCCGTGGCAGTAGCGGCACTGTACGGGCTTTTATTGCATCGGTATACCAACGCCTGGGCGCCCTGGCTGGACTCCATTATTTTAACCTTCAGCATCCTGGCGCAGTTCATGCTAATGGGCCGACGCCTGGAGAACTGGTACGTCTGGCTTGCCGTCAATACCCTTGCCGTGCCGCTGTATGCGATGAGGGGCCTGCATTTGACCGCGGTTCTGTATCTGGTGTTCTGGTTTAACGCCTGGCACGGTTTATATCAATGGCGTAAGGAGATCCGCGCGCGATGAAACCTTACGCAGAGGGTCTGATTGTCGGCAAGTTCGCGCCCTTACACGCAGGACATGAATTGCTTATCAACGCTGCGCTTGCCCGGTGCGAGACGGTGTTTATCATCAGCTATTCGCTACCGGAAATGCCGGGGTGCGAACCCGAAAAGCGCCTTCAGTGGCTACAGACGCGTTTCCCGCGGTGTCGTCACCTGGTGTTTTCGCCAGAGATCGCGGCGGGCCATGATATTGAACCGCCGCCGCCCAACGACGCAGATGCCGATCGCCACCGACACTACGTGGCTGCCCTATGCGAACGCTTCTTTCACTGCCGACCGGACGCCGTATTCACTGCGGAGGATTACGGCGATGGCTTTGCCCGCGTATTAAGCCAGCGTTTTGGCAAACCGGTCACGCACGTGCGGCTTCAGCGCCCGGAGGGCCCTGATGCGCCCTCAGGCACGCTTATTCGCTCTGATGTTCATCGCTACCGCGAGATGCTCTCGGCGGAGGTTTACCGGAGTTTTGTCTTTCGAATTTGCTTATTGGGCGGCGAGTCGACGGGCAAAAGCACGCTTTCCCGGGCGTTGGCAGCAGCGCTTAACGCGCCCTATGTCGCTGAGTTCGGGCGCGAATACTGGGAAGAAAAGAACGGAGTACTGGAATGCGACGATCTCCTGCATATTGCGCGCGAGCAGGTGCGGCGTGAGGACGCAGCCAGCACGGCGCCTTATCTGATTTGTGATACGTCGCCCTTAACCACGCTGTTTTATACCCTCGACCAGTATGGCTCGGCGCCTCAGGCGCTGCACGACTTAGCCGGGCGGGACTACTCGCTGGTTGTACTGTGCGGCGATGAATTTCCCTTTGTACAGGACGGTACCAGGCAAGGCGCGGCGTTTCGCCGCAGGCAGCAGTCGTGGTATATCGCTGAACTGGCGCGCCGAAACATCCCGTATTTACGCGTCACAGGGTCGACGTCTGAGCGTATCGAACAAATTCGTGGGCATATCCAGGAACGGTTTTCATAACCTTCTCGACCTTCTCCTGCTTCCGGTTTATTGTTGAAAATCCTGCCTCATAACAATCCGGAGAACATCGCGTGTTTCAGAAAGTAGACGCCTACGCCGGCGACCCTATCCTCTCCTTGATGGAGCGTTTCAAAGAAGATCCTCGCAGCGACAAAGTGAACCTCAGCATCGGTCTTTATTACAACGAGGACGGCATCATTCCTCAACTGAAAGCCGTTGCCGAAGCCGAAGCGCGTCTTAACGCAACCCCGCACGGGGCTTCGCTTTATCTGCCGATGGAAGGGTTAAATACCTACCGTAATACCATTGCGCCGCTGCTGTTTGGTGCGGATCACGCGGTGCTCGCGCAAAAGCGCGTGGCGACTATCCAGACGCTGGGTGGCTCGGGTGCGCTGAAGGTAGGCGCAGATTTCCTGAAAAAGTACTTCCCGGATTCCGGCGTGTGGGTCAGCGACCCGACGTGGGAAAACCACGTGGCCATCTTTGAAGGCGCGGGCTTTAAGGTTGCGACCTATCCATGGTTCGACAGCGAAACCAACGGCGTACGCGTTGATGCGCTGCTGGAAAAACTGAACACCCTGCCGGAGCGCAGTATCGTATTGCTGCATCCGTGCTGCCATAACCCGACCGGTGCGGACCTCACCAATGCCCAGTGGGATGCGGTGATCGAGGTACTGAAGGCGCGTAACCTGATCCCGTTCCTCGACATCGCCTATCAGGGCTTTGGGGCGGGCATGGAGGAGGACGCCTACGCCATTCGCGCGATTGCCAGCGCGGGTCTGCCTGCGCTGGTCAGCAACTCTTTCTCAAAAATCTTCTCCCTCTACGGCGAGCGCGTCGGCGGTCTGTCCGTGGTGTGTGAAGACGCCGAAGCCGCGGGACGCGTACTCGGTCAGTTGAAAGCGACGGTCCGCCGTATTTACTCCAGCCCGCCGAACTTTGGTGCGCAGGTGGTCGCGACCGTACTGGGCGATGATCAGCTGAAAGCCACCTGGCTTGCGGAAGTGGAAGGCATGCGTAAGCGCATCCTGTCGATGCGTCAGGAGCTGGTTAACGTTCTGAAAGAGGCCGTGCCTGGACATAACTTTGATTATTTTCTCAAGCAGCGCGGGATGTTCAGCTATACCGGACTGAGCGCGGCGCAGGTCGATCGCCTGCGGGAAGAGTTCGGCGTCTACCTGATCGCCAGCGGCCGTATGTGCGTGGCGGGGCTGAATGCTGGCAACGTCCAGCGCGTGGCGCAGGCGTTTGCAGCTGTGATGTAAGTACTCATTACTTATTATCTCCCTCTCCCTGTGGGAGAGGGCTGGGGTGAGGGCATCAGGCCGCAGAAAATCTTGCCCGGTGGCGGCTGCGCCTTACCGGGCCTACATCACTCATCCACACTTTGTGATCGTCTTCTTTTTATTCAGCTTCATAAGTAAAAACTCCTTTTCTTCCCCTCCCGCTGGGGTTATGGTCGGATAGTTTTTGACCATCCGCTCAAAATAAAAAGATAACAAACTGAATATTCAGGGGAAAACATGCGCAAGATCACACTGGCGCTCAGCGCCGCCTGCTTATTGTTCTCGCTTAATAGTACCGTTGTTGCGCGGGCTTCTGCACCCACGCCGCTTTATACCGGCACCACCGCCGCCATTCTTGCCGAACAGGCCCCCATTCACTGGGTTTCAGTGGCACAAATCGAAAACAGCCTGACGGGTCGCCCGCCGATGGCCGTGGGCTTCGATATTGACGATACCGTTCTCTTCTCCAGTCCCGGTTTCTGGCGCGGCAAAAAAACGTACTCCCCTGAGAGCGAAGCCTATCTGAAAAACCCGGAATTCTGGGAAAAGATGAACAACGGCTGGGATGAGTTCAGTATCCCGAAAGAGGTTGCCCGCGCGCTGATCGCCATGCACGTAAAGCGCGGCGACAGCATTTACTTCGTGACCGGACGTAGCCAGACCAAAACCGAAACCGTCTCGAAAACGCTACAGGATGATTTTCTGATCCCGGCGGCCAGCATGAATCCGGTCATTTTTGCCGGGGACCAGGAAGGGCAAAACACCAAAACCCAGTGGCTGGAAAAGAAAAATATCAAGGTGTTCTACGGTGATTCAGATAACGACATCACCGCGGCGCACGATGTGGGAGCCAGAGGCATCCGGGTGTTACGCGCCTCGAACTCCACCTACCGGCCGCTGCCAATGGCCGGAAAATTTGGTGAAGAGGTGATCGTTAACTCCGAATACTGATGCATTAACGGCGGGGTGAATGCTTTTTTAAGCAAATCTCGCCGCGCGGGTTTTACCTTTCGCTTTCTTGCTGCACACTTAGAAAGATTCATCTTTCAACACGGAGCAGCACATGTGGTATCAACAGACCCTGACCTTAAGCGCAAAACCACGCGGATTTCACCTGGTGACGGACGAAGTCATCGGGCAAATCCGCGACCTGTCGCGCGTCAAAACGGGTTTGCTGCATCTGCTGCTTCAGCACACGTCTGCTTCTCTCACGCTCAATGAAAATTGCGATCCCACCGTCCGGTCTGACATGGAGCGGCATTTTCTGAAAACCGTCCCGGATAACGCCCCGTATGACCATGATTACGAGGGGGCGGATGATATGCCTTCGCACATCAAATCCTCTTTGCTGGGGGTCTCGTTGATGCTGCCGGTCCACAACGGACGGCTGCTGCTGGGAACGTGGCAGGGGATCTGGCTGGGAGAACATCGCATTCACGGTGGTTCGCGTAAAATTATCGCAACGCTACAAGGGGAATAAAGATGACAATTTCGGAGATACTTCAGTACTGCATGAGCAAGCCGGGCGCAGAACAGAGCGTTCACAGCGACTGGAAAGCCACGCAGATCAAAGTGGGTGATGTGTTGTTCGCGATGGTAAAAGAGGTGGAGGGACGTCCTGCGGCATCGCTGAAAACCAGTCCTGAACTGGCCGACTTACTGCGCCAGCAGCACGATGATGTCAGGCCAAGCAAGCATCTGAATAAAGCACACTGGAGTACGGTGTTTCTCGACGGCTCGCTGCCAGATTCGCAAATTTACTACCTGGTAGATGCGTCGTATCAACAGGCGGTAGAACTGCTGCCGGAAACGATCCGACAGCAGCTCTCCGTGTAACGATTACAGCAACGGTTTAAGGAAGCGCGCGGTGTGCGAGGCTTCGCACTCTGCAACGGTCTCTGGCGTACCGGAGACGAGGATTTCACCGCCGCCGCTGCCGCCTTCCGGGCCGAGATCGACAATCCAGTCCGCGGTTTTAATCACGTCCAGGTTGTGCTCAATCACCACGATGGTGTTGCCCTGATCGCGCAGCTGGTGCAGCACGTCCAGCAGCTGCTGGATATCCGCAAAATGCAGGCCGGTGGTCGGCTCGTCCAGAATATACAGCGTCTGACCGGTTCCGCGTTTGGACAGCTCACGCGCCAGCTTCACGCGCTGCGCTTCACCACCGGACAGCGTTGTCGCTGACTGCCCCAGACGGATATAGGTCAGACCAACATCCATCAGGGTTTGCAGCTTACGCGCCAGCGCAGGGACGGCGTCAAAGAACTCGCGCGCCTCTTCGATAGTCATATCCAGCACTTCGTGGATGGTCTTGCCTTTGTACTTAATCTCCAGCGTTTCGCGGTTATAGCGCTTGCCTTTACACTGGTCGCACGGCACGTAGATATCCGGCAGGAAGTGCATCTCAACCTTGATTACGCCGTCGCCCTGGCACGCTTCACAGCGGCCGCCGCGCACGTTAAAGCTGAAACGTCCTGGCGTGTAGCCGCGCGAACGCGCTTCCGGTACACCCGCGAAGAGTTCACGGACGGGCGTAAAGACGCCAGTATAGGTCGCCGGGTTGGAACGTGGGGTGCGGCCAATCGGGCTCTGATCGATATCGATAACCTTGTCGAAATGCTCCAGCCCCTGAATGTCGCGGTACGGTGCAGGCTCGGCCAGCGTCGCGCCGTTCAGCGCCGTCTGCGCAATCGGGAACAGCGTATCGTTGATCAGCGTCGATTTACCGGAACCGGACACGCCGGTGATGCAGGTAAACAGCCCGACAGGCAGCGTCAGGGTCACGTCTTTCAGGTTGTTGCCACGCGCCCCGGTTAGCTTCAGCACTTTTTCCGGGTTCGCCGCCACGCGCTGTTTTGGCACTTCAATTTTGCGCTTGCCGCTCATGTACTGGCCGGTCAGCGACTCGGGCACCGCCATAATGTCTTTCAGCGTTCCTTCTGCCACCACCTGTCCGCCGTGCACGCCAGCGCCCGGGCCGATGTCGATCACGTGGTCTGCGGCGCGAATGGCGTCTTCGTCGTGCTCAACCACAATCACCGTGTTGCCAAGGTTACGCAGGTGAACCAGCGTGCCGAGCAGGCGTTCGTTGTCGCGCTGGTGCAGGCCGATAGACGGCTCATCCAGCACGTACATTACGCCGACTAAGCCCGCGCCAATCTGGCTCGCCAGGCGGATACGCTGGGCTTCACCGCCGGAGAGCGTTTCAGCCGATCGGGAAAGCGTCAGGTAGTTCAGGCCGACGTTCACGAGGAACTTGAGGCGATCGCCGATCTCTTTCAGCACTTTTTCGGCGATTTTCGCGCGCTGGCCGGAGAGCTTCAGGTTGTTGAAGAAGTCCATCGCGTGGCCGATGCTCATGTCTGAGATGGTCGGCAGCGCCGTGTTTTCGACAAACACGTGACGCGCTTCGCGACGCAGACGTGTACCCTCGCAGGTGGCGCAGGAGCGGTTGCTGATGAACTTCGCCAGCTCCTCGCGCACCGCGCTGGATTCGGTCTCTTTGTAGCGGCGCTCCATGTTGTGCAGCACCCCTTCGAACGGGTGGCGACGCACGGAAGTGTCACCGCGATCGTTCATGTACTTGAACTCGATGTTCTCTTTGCCGGAACCGAACAGGATCACTTTATGTACGTTCGCGCTCAGGCTGGCCCACGGGGCTTCAACGTCGAACTTATAGTGCTCTGCCAGCGATTTCAGCATCTGGAAGTAGTAAAAATTACGCTTATCCCAGCCGCGAATGGCGCCACCCGCCAGCGACAGCTCCGGGTTCTGGATCACGCGGTCCGGGTCGAAATATTGCTGAACGCCGAGGCCGTCACAGGTCGGGCACGCGCCCGCTGGGTTGTTGAACGAGAACAGGCGCGGTTCCAGCTCGCGCATGCTGTAGCCGCAAATCGGGCAGGCGAAGTTGGCGGAGAAGAGCAGCTCTTCCGCTTTCGCATCGTCCATGTCTGACACCACCGCCGTGCCGCCCGACAGTTCCAGCGCCGTTTCAAAGGATTCCGCCAGACGCGTCGCCAGATCTTCACGTACCTTAAAGCGGTCAATCACCACTTCGATGGTGTGTTTCTTTTGCAGCTCCAGCTTTGGCGGATCGGACAGGTCACACACTTCGCCATCGATACGGGCGCGGATATAGCCCTGGCTTGCCAGGTTTTCCAGCGTTTTGGTGTGTTCACCCTTACGCTCTTTAATGATTGGCGCCAGCAGCATCAGGCGTTTGCCTTCCGGCTGAGACAGCACGTTATCCACCATCTGGCTGACGGTCTGGGCCGCCAGCGGAACGTCATGATCCGGACAACGCGGCTCGCCCACGCGCGCATACAGCAGACGCAGGTAGTCATGGATTTCGGTAATGGTACCGACCGTAGAACGCGGGTTATGCGATGTGGATTTCTGCTCAATGGAGATAGCAGGAGACAACCCTTCAATGTGGTCGACATCCGGTTTTTCCATCAGCGACAGGAACTGACGCGCGTACGCCGAGAGCGATTCAACGTAACGACGCTGTCCTTCGGCATACAAAGTGTCGAAAGCCAGTGAGGATTTGCCAGACCCCGAAAGCCCGGTCACGACGATGAGTTTGTCGCGAGGGATTATGAGGTTGATATTCTTGAGATTGTGGGTGCGGGCGCCCCGAACTTCGATCTTATCCATTCACCTTTCCCGGTTGGAACACGGATTGCCTGATTTGTTTGAAGGACAAACGGCTGTCAGAAACGGCTAATTATGACACAAAATGACCTGTTTGAATATACAGTATTGGAATGCATTTTCTGATTCACTGTGTAACAATGTCGAGTCCGCGAGAGAACTCTGGAACATGCTACGCAACTATCAAAGTGTCGCATGGAAATGGTACACTCGCGCGTTTACACTATTAAGAAACGTATTCAGGAGACACGAACATGGCCAGCAGAGGCGTAAACAAGGTGATTCTCGTCGGTAATCTGGGCCAGGACCCGGAAGTACGCTACATGCCGAGTGGTGGCGCAGTTGCCAACATTACGCTGGCTACTTCCGAATCCTGGCGTGATAAAGCGACCGGTGAAATGAAAGAGCAGACCGAATGGCACCGCGTTGTGCTGTTTGGCAAACTGGCTGAAGTGGCCGGTGAGTATCTGCGTAAGGGTTCTCAGGTCTATATCGAAGGCCAGCTGCGTACCCGCAAATGGACCGATCAATCCGGTCAGGAAAAATACACCACGGAAGTGGTGGTCAACGTAGGCGGCACCATGCAGATGCTGGGTGGTCGTCAGGGCAGTGGCGCACCGGCAGGTGGCGGCCAGCAGCAGGGCGGTTGGGGTCAGCCTCAACAGCCTCAGGGCGGCAATCAGTTCAGCGGCGGCGCGCAGTCTCGTCCTCAGCAGCAGTCTGCTCCGGCACCGTCTAACGAACCGCCAATGGACTTCGACGACGATATCCCGTTCTGATATCCAGACGCGTGAAACACAAAAAACCCAGACAATGTCTGGGTTTTTTTATAACAGGCTATCAGGTAATCACCATCGGCCAGTCTGGCGGAGTGTGGCTCATGGCTTCAACCATCACCACTTTAATGTTTTCCCAGACGGCGGCCATATCCACCAGCGTAATGCCGAGCAAACCTGTCGCGAACCAGCATGCGGCACCCAACCCTAACAGGGTGCTAATCACAGCAAGACCTGCGTAGTCGGACTTTCGGAACTGAATGTTTAACGTGCTGGCCAGGAACATCAAAACCGCGCTCAACAACGGCCAGCGCAGGAGCACCATACTGGTGGTAATGGTTGCCATAAAACCCATCCTCGACAAAACAGACGAACTGGAATGAAACAATGTTTCTCGTTACATAAGATGTGTGAACTATATCACATTTGCTGTTTTATTCGCCAGTATCGTATGAGGTAAAAGTGGGTTTATAACCGGGTAAAATATATCGTCCTCGTTCAGATCGGCGCTAAGCCGGAATTTTTATTTTTAATTCATTCAGATAGCAAAACCTTTGCAAAACACCCTCGGCTGTATAGCGTTTACAGCATTATGTCTATGGATTATGCTTGTGTGGAACAATAAATGTACCCGCAAAAATAATTCATCACATTGAATTATTTGGTTTTTTTTGGATTTTTATTCTTTTTTAACACTCAGCATACTCTTTGATTTCGTGGTCTTATTCTTTTATTCAGATATGAGTTATTGCGGTTGCTCTCTCGATTAATGACCTGCGAAAAGATAATGAAAGAAAAAAGACGCGAGATTATTAACGACAGCATGCAGGCTCTGCACGCCCTGGCGAAGCTGATGCCACAACTCAACGCGCAGTGTTCGCCGGTTGAAATGCTGGAAATCATCAACAGCGCACTGGGGGCAAATCTCTCGTGGGTCAGTGTCGAATCCGCAGACGGGCCGCGCGTGGTTTGTGCCGGCGACGTGACGTGTCACGCCTTCAACGTGGCGGATTTTCTTGCCAGCACCCTGTTGCAACGGCATCACCGCGCCTGGCGCGTTATCTACTGGAAAGAGCATATTGGCCGGGCGGTATTTTCCCCTCAGCACCCGGGCTATGCGCGGCTGCAAAGCGGCGTGCTGTGTAAACTCTCAGCGCATGGCAGACAGTGCAGTGGTTATTTCTTTTTGGCTTTTAATGAAAAACTGACCTCGTTACCGATATTGAAAAATATCGTGGTGGTATTGGTCGAGAAGCTAAAAGATTATTTTGATGACATCATCGTGCGGGAAAAAACAGCGCAAGAGATGCAGCGCGTCGTCACGCAATATAAAACTTTATTTGAACGTGCTCCGGTATTGATGAACGCCTTTGACAGACATAACCGGTGTGTATTGTGGAACGCCGAATGCGAAAAAGTCTTTGGCTGGAGTATGACTGAAATCGGCGAGCACCCCGATCCGCTGGCCCTGTTTTACCCGGATCCCGAGGAGCGACAGCGCGTGCAGGAGTCGGTTCGTTTCGCACCACTTAAGGATATGTACGAATGGCACCCGGTGCGTAAAGACGGGACGCCGTTAACCATCCTCTGGTCAAACATCCTTTTACCGGATAACTCCATTCTCAATATTGGCCTCGATATCACCGAACGTAAAAAAGCAGAACAGCAGCTGACCGTCAAAGCCACCACGGACGATCTGACGGGCTGTCTGAATCGCTCGACAATTTTACAGCGGCTCAAAATGGCGCTGGCAGCCAGTTCGCCGCAGGATGTCAGTAGCCATTTCTGTCTCCTGATGTTCGATCTCGATTATTTCAAGCAGATCAACGATCGGTGGGGACATCAGGTTGGCGATGCGGCATTGATTCACTTTTGCGACCGTATTCGCGAAGTGAGCCCGGCCGGGTCAGCACTGGGACGGGTAGGGGGCGAAGAGTTTGTTCTTCTGCTGGCGCGTACGGATGGTATGGCCGCTACGTTGCTCTCTTCCCGGCTGCGTGCCGCGCTGATCTCAAAACCGCTGCGTGTGGGCGATAAAACGCTGGTACTCTCTTTCAGCGCCGGGGTGGTTGAAGTCTGTCAGGGGCAACGGGATACTTCTGCCATACTGATGCGTGCTGATAAGGCATTATATGACGCCAAGCGTACGGGAAGAGGAAAAACGGTTCTGGCGTCTGATTATTTATAAATCAGCATAAGAACAAAGAGCAGGCTATTTCAGCCAACAAATTTTCCACACCTGTCGCGGGTAATTATTATCCTTATCAGAAACGAAATGAATACTTTTAGTTTGGCTTACGGGAAAATATTATCGGCATCACGAATTTTAGGATTTTTAATACCAAAAGTCAGTTGCTAACTTCCCATGATTCATGCAACGTAATCACCTGTTTATCAAAGCAGCCGGTCTTCATTGCTACAGGCGTACAACATGCAGGGATACAGAGCGGGAAATGAATCGTAGCGCGCGGCGCAAAATGCTCAAAGCGGTCGGGATTATCATGGTAGTTATGCTGCCGGTGATGCTTGCGCTATGGTTTGCCCAGCTTAGAGCCGTGTCGGAAATCAGCGCTCAGCTGCGCACGTTTGCTGAACTTGCTTTAAACAAAACTGAACGGGTTATTCAACAGGTTGATATGGCCCGGGAAGACGCGGAAAAATATCAGGGTAAAGTGTGTACGCCGGAGCATCGTCAATATATGTTGAACGTTTCCCGCGGTCGCCTTTTTGTTGCCGATTTAATTTATGCTGAAGGCCAGGACTTTCTCTGCTCGACCCTTTTTACGCCGGATCATCCTTACATCATCCCCGCTGCCAATTACACACGTAAACCCGACGTTGCTATCTATTATTTTCGCGATACGCCATTTTTTAATGGTTATAAAATGATATATATGCAGCGCGGAAATTATGTCGCAGTGGTCAACCCGCTTTCGTACAGTGAGGTGATGTCAGACGATCGTTCCCTGTCGTGGGGAGTGTATGACACCGTCAGCAATGCATTCTTTTCTGTGAGTCAGAAAGCCAATATTTCTTTATTGCATTCGATGCTCCGACATCAGGAAACGACTTTTCAGAAAGATGACCGTTTTTATACGATCGTAAAATCAGAGCAGAGGCCCATTGCGGCCATCGTTTCAACCTCCAATGCCCGTTTTTATAAAACGCTTTATCATCAGGCTACTCTGACGCTACCGCTGGGGATGATTTGCAGCATTATTATTTTGCTGGTGTGGTCGCGAACACACCGTGAATTCAATTCGCCTGGCCGACTTCTGCACCGGGCGCTGAATAAACGCCAGCTGTGCGTCCATTATCAGCCCATTATTGATATAAAAAATAACCAGTGCGTGGGAGCAGAGGCGTTGTTGCGCTGGCCAGGATTCAACGGTCAGGTTATGAGCCCGGCGGAATTTATTCCCCTGGCCGAAAAAGAGGGGATGATTGAGCGCATTACGGATTACGTCGTGGAGGAGGTGTTCACCGATCTGGGCCATTTTCTTGCCGCTCACCCCGATCTGTATGTCTCGATTAACCTGTCGGCGTCGGATTTTCACTCTTCACGTCTTATTGCCCTGATCTCCGACAAAGCCCGCTTTTACTCGGTTCGCGCGCAGCAAATAAAAATTGAGGTGACGGAGCGGGGGTTTATTGACGTGCCGAAAACCACGCCGGTCATTCAGGCGTTTCGCCAGGCGGGGTATGAAGTGGCGATTGATGATTTCGGAACCGGCTACTCTAACCTGCATAACCTCTATTCGCTGAACGTCGATATCCTGAAAATCGACAAATCTTTTATCGATACCTTAACCACCAACAGCACCAGCCACCTGATTGCCGAGCACATCATTGAGATGGCGCAAAGCCTGCGGCTGAAAACCATTGCGGAAGGGGTCGAGACGGGGGAGCAGGTGAGCTGGCTGCTGAAGCGTGGCGTGCAGTATTGTCAGGGATGGCACTTCGCGAAAGCGATGCCGCCCCAGGCATTTATGGCCTGGCAGCAGCAACCCTTGCGTTAACACGCATTAATTGAGCTGATGGCGGTAGTCGCTCGGCGTACGGTCAAACTCGCGGCGGAAGACGCGGGAAAAGGTCTGCTGCGACACATAGCCCAGATCCATTGCGATATCAAAAATGGGCCGCTGCGTTGAGCGTAACGCCTGCGCCGCCAGCAGGAGCCTGCGCTGGCGAATGTAGTCACCCAGCGTTTGATGCATTACGGTGCGGAACATTCTCTGTAAATACCATTTCGAATAGCCCGACTTCTTAGCGACCACATCAATGTTCAACGGCTGGTCGATATGTTCATCAATCCATTCAATAAGCGTCTGAATAATTTGCTGATGCGACATAAGGTTACCCCTCTGTGGAGACATCTGTCCTGGTTGATTCGTCGTTTTCTCTGCGGGGGAGTATAATTCCTCAAGTTAACTTGAGGTAAAGAGGTTTTATGGAAAAGAGATTACCGCGCATCAAAGCGCTGTTAACCCCCGGTGAAGTGGCGAAACGAAGCGGCGTGGCGGTGTCGGCGCTCCACTTCTATGAAAGCAAAGGGTTAATAAAAAGTATCCGTAACGCCGGAAACCAGCGGCGCTATACCCGCGATGTGCTCCGCTACGTGGCGATTATCAAAATTGCGCAACGTATCGGCATCCCCCTGGCTACCATCGGCGACGCGTTCGGCGTATTGCCGGAAGGACACTCGCTGAGCGCGAAAGAGTGGAAGCAGCTGTCGTCCCAGTGGCGAGAAGAACTGGATCGTCGTATTCACACGCTGGTGGCCCTGCGCGATGAACTGGATGGCTGCATTGGTTGCGGGTGTTTATCACGTAGCGATTGTCCGCTGCGTAACCCGGGTGACAGGTTGGGCGAGCAGGGGACGGGGGCGCGGTTGCTGGAGGAGGATTGAGAGGTGTGTGCCGGGTAAGGCGCAGCCGCCACCCGGCAACAAGCATAAAGAACTAAAGCGCCACTAAGGGCGCTTTAGTTTTTTCCGGTCTTTGTCTTTCTCTCTATCCCGCTGGCTCACGGGAGGGTTTCCCCCGACATCAGTACTCCTCGTGTCGAGCTTGTGGAGGAGGTTCCGGTTTGTACTGACACTTTAATTCTATGCCCGGCCGCCGTTTTTGCCACCGGAGATGATGAGATTTTAGCCGAATTTTTTTCGTGAAGTTGTTCAGTTTTCTATAGTTAAAAAGTATGAATCACCGGAGAACATCATGCTAACGGTCCACCACCTTAACCAGTCTCGTTCCCATCGCGTCCTCTGGGCGCTGGAAGAGCTGGGTCTGACATATGAGATTGTGCGCTACCAGCGCGAAAAAACCATGCTCGCACCAGACGCGCTCAAAAAAGTGCATCCGCTGGGAAAATCCCCGGTACTGGAAGATAACGGACTGGTTCTGGCTGAATCAGGCGCGATTCTGGAATATCTTCAGGAAACGTACGATTCGGCGTCACGATTCAAACCGTTAGATCCCGCTCATAAAGTGCAGTATCGCTTCTGGCTGCATTACGCCGAAGGGTCCTTGATGCCGCTGCTGTTAATGAAGCTGGTATTTAACAGCCTCGGCAAACCCCCCGTCCCGTTTGGCCTGCGCACGCTGGGTAAGGCGCTGGGGCAGGGGGTGCAAAAAGCGTATCTCAACCGCCAGCTGGAAACGCATGCGCGCTTTATTAACGATCATCTTGCCGAAAACAGCTGGTTTGCCGGCGACACGCTGACCATGGCGGACATCCAGATGAGTTTTCCCCTCTTCGCCCTGCTGGCGAGAGGCGGCATCGACAATCTCGACCACATAGCGGCGTGGAAACAGAGAGTGGAGGCACGTCCGGGCTGGCAGACAACGCTTGCGAAAGGCGGCCCGCTGACGATACCCGGCGGGGGATGAAATGTAACGAAATTGCGCATGGACGATAACGTTTGCGCATCCTCTGCTTAATTCTTCATCGTCATGAGGCAATTTTAGCGAAAAACGAGAAAGTTCAGTTGAAAAGGGCGGGTATTAGGCTAGATAATCGTTTGCCTACATTTGACCACCCGTTTTGTAAGCGCGGAGCTAAACGTTTGCTTTTTTTGTGACGCCCCTTTCGTCGCAAACGCAGCACAAGGATTTGACGTTTCGCTGGCAGTGGAGTCTCCACCACGCTTACGGACTTTCAATAAAAATTTTCAGGGGATGTTTTCTATGTCTACGCCATCTGCGCGTACCGGCGGTTCACTTGACGCCATGTTTAAAATTTCTGCTCGCGGCAGCACCGTGCGCCAGGAAGTTGTTGCCGGTCTGACGACGTTTCTGGCGATGGTGTACTCCGTCATCGTGGTGCCGGGCATGCTCGGCAAAGCGGGCTTCCCGCCAGCGGCGGTCTTTGTTGCCACCTGCCTGGTTGCGGGTGTGGGTTCGATTGTGATGGGCCTGTGGGCGAACCTGCCGCTGGCGATCGGGTGCGCCATCTCCCTGACCGCGTTTACCGCCTTCAGCCTGGTGCTGGGCCAGCATATCAGCGTCCCCGTAGCGCTCGGCGCGGTGTTCCTGATGGGTGTTCTGTTCACCGTGATCTCTGCTACCGGCATCCGTAGCTGGATTTTGCGCAACCTGCCGCAGGGCGTGGCGCACGGCACCGGTATCGGCATCGGCCTGTTCCTGCTGCTGATCGCTGCCAACGGCGTGGGTCTGGTCATCAAGAACCCGCTGGACGGCCTGCCGGTTGCGCTGGGTAACTTCGCGAGCTTCCCGGTAATTATGTCGCTGGTGGGTCTGGCGGTGATCATTGGCCTGGAAAAACTGAAAGTGCCGGGCGGCATTCTGCTGACCATTATCGGCGTGTCCATCGTCGGTCTGATCTTCGACCCGTCCGTTCATTTCTCCGGGATTTTCGCCATGCCGTCGCTGAGCGATGACAACGGTAACTCCCTGATTGGCAGCCTGGATATTGTGGGCGCGCTGAACCCGGTGATCCTGCCAAGCGTGCTGGCGCTGGTAATGACCGCGGTGTTTGACGCCACCGGGACCATCCGCGCGGTGGCGGGGCAGGCTAACCTGCTGGACAAAGACGGCCAGATCATTGACGGCGGCAAAGCGCTGACCACCGACTCCCTGAGCAGCGTTTTCTCTGGCCTGGTGGGTGCAGCGCCAGCGGCAGTGTACATTGAGTCCGCAGCGGGTACGGCGGCAGGCGGCAAAACCGGCCTGACGGCTATTACCGTTGGCGTACTGTTCCTGCTGATCCTGTTCCTCTCTCCGCTCTCTTATCTGGTGCCAGCTTACGCGACCGCACCTGCGCTGATGTACGTCGGCCTGCTGATGCTGAGCAACGTGGCGAAAATCGACTTTGCTGACTTTGTTGATGCCATGTCCGGTCTGATCACCGCGGTCTTTATCGTGCTGACCTGTAACATCGTGACCGGCATTATGATCGGTTTCGCCTCGCTGGTGATTGGGCGTCTGGTCTCCGGTGAGTGGCGCAAGCTGAACATCGGTACCGTTGTCATCGCCGTTGCGCTGGTGGCGTTCTACGCGGGCGGCTGGGCAATTTAAGTTATCCATTGATGCGAAAACGGGTGGCTCAGGCCGCCCGTTTTTATTTTCAGGACTCATCCCGTTGTCTTTTACGTTACTCTGGAGAGGATAGAATAAGAGGCACGACGCCTCAGGTTTGGCTTAAAAAGAAACACAGCAAACAGGGAACGCATGGAAATTTTCTTCACAATACTCATCATGACCCTTGTGGTCTCATTATCCGGGGTGGTTACACGCGTACTGCCCTTCCAGGTCCCCCTGCCTTTAATGCAAATAGCTATCGGCGCGCTGCTGGCGTGGCCGACGTTCGGTCTGCACGTGGAGTTCGATCCGGAACTGTTCCTCGTGCTGTTTATCCCGCCGCTGCTGTTTGCCGATGGCTGGAAAACGCCGACGCGCGAATTTCTTGAGCACGGGCGAGAGATCTTCGGTCTGGCGCTGGCGCTGGTGGTCGTTACCGTGGTCGGGATTGGTTTCCTGATCTACTGGGCCGTACCGGGGATCCCGCTTATACCCGCCTTTGCGCTGGCTGCCGTGCTGTCGCCGACCGACGCCGTGGCGCTGTCCGGCATTGTGGGCGAAGGGCGCATTCCTAAGAAAATCATGGGCATTTTGCAGGGCGAGGCGCTGATGAACGACGCTTCCGGCCTGGTCGCCCTGAAGTTTGCCGTGGCGGTAGCCATGGGCACCATGGTCTTTACCGTCGGCGGTGCAACCCTCGAATTCTTCAAGGTGGCGATTGGCGGTATCCTCGCAGGCTTTGTTGTAAGCTGGCTGTACGGTCGTTCGCTGCGCTTCCTCAGCCGCTGGGGCGGCGATGAACCGGCGACGCAGATCGTCCTGCTGTTCCTGCTGCCGTTCGCCTCTTACCTGATTGCCGAACATATCGGCGTGTCGGGCATTCTGGCGGCGGTAGCCGCGGGGATGACCATCACCCGTTCCGGCGTGATGCGCCGGGCGCCGCTGGCGATGCGTCTGCGCGCGAACAGTACCTGGGCGATGCTCGAGTTTGTCTTTAACGGCATGGTGTTCCTGCTGTTGGGCCTGCAACTGCCGGGCATTATGGAATCTTCGCTGATCGCGGCCGAAGCGGATCCAAACGTTGAAGTCTGGATGCTGTTTACCGATATCGTACTCATCTACCTTTCGCTAATGCTGGTGCGTTTCGGCTGGCTGTGGACGATGAAGAAGTTCAGCGTTCGCTTCCTGACCAAAAAGCCGATGGAGTTCGGCTCCTGGACCACGCGCGAGCTGCTGATTGCCTCTTTCGCGGGCGTTCGCGGGGCGATTACCCTTGCTGGTGTGCTCTCCATTCCTCTGCTTCTGCCGACGGGCGACGTCTTCCCGGCGCGCTACGAGCTGGTGTTCCTGGCGGCGGGCGTGATCCTCTTCTCCCTGTTTGTCGGCGTAATTATGCTGCCGATTCTGCTGCAGCATATTGATGCGGGTGACACCTCGCAGCAGCATAAGGAAGAGCGGATTGCCCGTGCGGCGACGGCGGAAGTGGCGATTGTCGCCATCGAGAAGATGGAGGAGCGTCTGGCCGCCGATGCCGAAGAGAACATTGATAACCAGCTGCTGAAGGAAGTCAGTTCACGCGTGATCGGTAATTTGCGTCGCCGTGCTGACGGACGTAACGACGTGGAAAGTTCGTTGCAGGAAGAGAACCTCGAGCGCCGTTTCCGCCTGGCGGCGCTGCGCTCCGAGCGTGCCGAGCTGTATCACCTGCGCGCGACGCGGCAGATCAGCAACGAGACGCTGCAAAAGCTGCTGCACGATCTAGATCTGCTGGAAGCGTTGTTGATAGAGAATCAGTAGCGCTGTAATTGCCCGGTGGCGCTGCGCTTACCGGGCCTACGTGCTCGATCGGTTCCCTCTCCCTATGGGCTGAGGGTTCCCCACAAATTAATGCGAGCACTGAGCAATCCCCTCGCCCCTCCGGGGAGAGGGTTAGGGTGAGGGGAACATACGGCGGTGGTGGTCATTCCGTTCACTTTATGTTCCTTGCTACTCTGTAACGACATGACCGGTGAACGTGCCAGGGTGGCTCAGTCGCCACCACCCTGGCGACCCGGGCTCCCGGCGGTAAATCGCCGCTTCGCGGTGCCCTCGGCTTATTCCTTCCGGCTTATCGGGTACGGGCGGAGGCAACGTCCCTGTAAAGCCGCCCTCTCGGCGCATCCCTGCGCCTCGCCCCGGCCTGCAGGAAACGCCTCAGCGATTTACAGCCGGACCAGGGCATCGCTGACAGCCCTCAGTCATTTAGAAAGCAACTTTATTGCTTCTGCATAAAAAAATTACTGGGGATCCCTCAGCCCACAGGGAGAGGGTTAGGGTGAGGGTACCCAAAACCCCTCACAGCATTGCAACCACGCCTGTGCGCTGTGCGACAGATACACCCCTTCACGCCAGATCATCCCTAACTGCCAGTGCAGATCGCTCTCCAGCGGGATCCAGCGCAGCGTGTTTTTATCCAGCCGCTCGCAGATCGGCTGCGGCAGAATGGCTATCCCCACGCCCGCCTGTACCATCGCTGCCAGAAAATCCCACTGGCCGCTGCGCACCGCAATGCGCGGCTTTACGTTGTGCTGGTTAAACAGCGCCATCAGCTGGCGGCTTAAGGCGAAATCTTCGTTGTAAATCAGCAGCGGGTGTTCGCCGAGCAGCTCGGGTTTTACTGATTCAATCTTCAGCCAGTCGCCGGAGCGCGGCACCAGCACGCACAGCGGGTGGCTGAACAGCGGCAGCGTTGCCAGCCCGCTCTCTTCTTCCACGGGAAGGGCCGTCATGGCCACGTCCAGTTCACCGTTCATCACCGCCTGCTGCACGGTCAGGCCGCCAAACTCAGAGATTTTTAGCTCAACGCCGGGATAGCGCTGGCGAAACAGGCTAATCGGCCCGGCCATCATCATGCCGACCATCGGCGGAATGCCGAGCCGCAGCAGCCCTTTTGTCAGGTGGTTGATGTCCCCAAGCTCGGCCTCCAGCTGGCGGAACTCCGCCAGAATTGCCAGCCCGCGCTCGAACACCACGCGACCGGTATCGGTCAGCAGCAGCTTGCGCCCGTCGCGGATCAGCAGGGTACAGTTCAGCTCATCTTCGAGGTTTTTCAGCATCTTACTGATGGTAGGCTGGGTTACGAATAACTTCTCCGCTGCGCGGGTAAAACTTTGCTGGCGAACCACCTCGACAAAATAGCGCAGCGTTCTTATGTCCATGATTATTCCTCGAAACTATACCTTCGATGATTTTAATTCATTTCAGTCGATACCGTACGCTCACTATACTGGCGCCTCGTCTCATTTCTGAGGAAAACCCCCATGGCCGTGGCGTTAAGCCGTGTTACGCCTGCCGTTGTTCAACGACTCCAGGTACCGGTTCAGGTACTGCTCTACGCGGGACTGTTTGTTTTTGCTGAATATCTTGTCGACTGGCTGAACCTGCCTTTACCCGCCAACCTGGTGGGAATGGTGCTGATGCTGACGTTGATCCTCTGTCGCGCGTTACCCCTTAGCTGGGTGCGGGCCGGTGCGCGCTGGCTGCTGGCGGAGATGCTGCTGTTCTTCGTTCCGGCCGTGGTGGCGGTGGTGAATTATGCGCAACTGCTGATGGTCGACGGCTGGCGCATCTTTGCGGTTATCGCCCTGAGCACGCTGATGGTGCTGGGCGCCACCGCCTGGGTGGTGGATAAAGTGTATCGCTTTGAAATCAGCAGGCAGAAGCATGACTAACTTTCAGATAAGCGTGCTATGCCTGATTGCGACAGTCGTCATTTACTTTGCCAACAAGCGCCTGTATCGCCGCTTTCGCACGCTGCCGCTGATGCCGCTGGTCTTTACGCCGATCCTGCTGGTGCTGATGCTGGTCTTCGGCCATATCTCCTGGCAGAACTACATTGGTGAATCCCACTGGCTGCTGTGGCTGCTCGGCCCGGCGACTATCGCCTTTGCGGTGCCGGTGTATGACAACCTGGCAATTATTAAACGCCACTGGATGTCGCTCAGCGCGGGAGTCGTCACCGCGACGGTAGTGGCGGTGTGCAGCTCGGTCTGGCTGGCGCGGCTGTTTACCCTGTCTGATGAAATCCAGCGCAGCCTGGCGGTACGCTCGGTGACCACACCGTTCGCGCTGGCGGCGGCTAAACCGCTCGGCGGACAGCCGGATCTGGTGGCGCTGTTTGTGGTGGTGACCGGCGTGTTCGGCATGGCAGTGGGGGATGTGCTGTTTCTGCGCCTTTCCATTCGCGAAGGGATGGCGAAAGGGGCAGGGTTTGGCGCGGCGTCGCACGGGGCGGGGACGGCACGTTCGTATGAGCTGGGACAGCAGGAAGGCGTTGTTGCAAGCCTGATGATGATGCTCTCGGGCGTGACAATGGTATTAATCGCGCCGCTGGTGGCGTGGGTGATGTTTTAAGTTCCCCGGCCAGAGCGACCGGGGAGAAAAGGTTTAGTGCGCGCGGCCTTGCTCAACACCCAGGCCGGTTTGCGAGCGGATAAACTGGGCGCGGAATTTCTCACGCTCCAGGTTACCCTCCGGCGAGTTGTCGGTCGCTGAGAAGAACCAGATCCCGATAAACGCCACGGCAATGGAGAACAGCGCCGGGTATTCATACGGGAAGATAGCGCTTTCGTGACCGAGGATCTGCACCCAGATGGTCGGGCCGAGGATCATCAGAATCACCGCCGTCAGCAGCCCCAGCCAGCCGCCAATCATCGCCCCACGGGTGGTCAGTTTTGACCAGTACATGGAGAGCAGAATGATCGGGAAGTTACAGCTTGCCGCAATCGAGAAGGCCAGCCCCACCATAAAGGCGATGTTCTGCTTCTCGAACAAAATCCCCAGCAGGATGGCGACGACGCCCAGCACCAGTACGGTGATTTTGGAGACTTTCAGCTCATCGCGCTCGCTTGCGCCTTTGCGGAAAACGTTGGCGTAGAGATCGTGCGATACCGCAGACGCACCAGCCAACGTCAGCCCGGCAACCACCGCGAGGATGGTGGCGAAGGCCACGGCAGAGATAAAGCCGAGGAACAGGTTACCGCCTACCGCGTCGGCCAGATGCACCGCCGCCATGTTGTTACCGCCGATAAGCGCGCCCGCCGCGTCTTTAAACGCCGGGTTTGCCCCCACCAGCATGATCGCGCCAAAGCCGATGATAAAGGTCAGTATGTAGAAGTAGCCCATAAACCCGGTGGCGTAGAACACGCTTTTACGCGCTTCACGTGCATCAGACACCGTGAAGAAACGCATCAGGATATGCGGCAGGCCAGCGGTACCGAACATCAGGCCGAGACCGAGCGAGAGCGCGGATATCGGATCTTTCACCAGCCCGCCCGGGCTCATGATCGCTTCCCCTTTCGGGTGCACTGACATGGCTTCGGTAAACAGATTATTGAAGCTGAACCCGACGTGTTTCATCACCATAAAGGCCATAAAGCTGGCGCCGAACAGCAGCAGTACCGCTTTGATGATCTGTACCCAGGTGGTGGCCAGCATGCCGCCGAACAGGACGTACATCACCATCAGCACGCCTACCAGCACCACCGCGACGTGGTAGTTCAGACCGAACAGCAGCTCGATCAATTTACCCGCGCCCACCATCTGCGCAATCAGGTACAGCGCCACCACCACCAGCGAACCGCAGGCGGAGAGCATGCGGATGGGGCCTTGTTTGAGGCGGTATGAAGCTACGTCTGCAAAGGTGTAGCGGCCAAGGTTACGCAGGCGCTCGGCAATCAGGAACAGAATGATCGGCCAGCCGACGAGGAAGCCGAGGGAGTAGATCAGGCCGTCATACCCCGAGGTATAAACCAGCGCGGAGATCCCGAGGAACGAGGCGGCAGACATAAAGTCTCCCGCAATCGCCAGCCCGTTCTGGAAGCCGGTAATGTTGCCGCCCGCGGTGTAGTAATCGTTACGGGAGCGCACGCGTTTCGACGCCCAGTAGGTGATGTAAAGCGTTAGCACCACGAAAATCAGGAACATGATAATCGCCTGCCAGTTGGTTGGCTGGCGCTGGACCTCGCCGGTAAGGGCATCTGCCGCATGGGCAGCAAAGGGAAGTGTGGCGGCAAGCGCCGTCAGGACTCGCTTCATGATGCTTTTACCTCGCGCAGAACTTCTCTGTTAAGACGATCGAATTCACCGTTCGCACGCCAGACATACACACCTGTCAGCACAAACGAAATAACGATAACGCCAATGCCAATTGGGATGCCGCGCGTAACGCTGGTTCCGGCGTGCAGCGGCGTACCGAGCCACTGCGGCGCAAAGGCGATCAGCAGAATAAAGCCGACGTAAATAACCAGCATGATGATGGAAAGGATAAAGGCAAACCGTTGCCGTTTTTCGACGAGCTCCCTGTAGTGCGCACTATTCTCTATCTGCTGACAAATATCGTTATTCATCACAGAGTCTCCAAAGGTAAGGTTGGTTTGTTTTTATCCCCTCTCCCCTATGGGGAGAGGGTTAGGGTGATGGAAGGAAGGTGCGGTCTGATGCCCTCACCCCGGCCCTCTCCCACGGGGAGAGGGAGAAAACACTAGGAAGGCATTGCGATGGCCTGCTTCTCTTCGAGCAGTTTGTCCACCACGCCAGGATCGGCAAGCGTTGAGGTATCACCGAGGTTGCTGGTGTCGCCCGCTGCGATTTTGCGCAGAATACGGCGCATAATCTTGCCGGAACGGGTTTTCGGCAGTGAGTCGGTCCAGTGCAGCACGTCCGGCGTGGCCAGCGGGCCGATCTCTTTACGCACCCAGTTGCGCACCTCGGTATACAGCTCTGGCGACGGCTCCTCGCCGTGGTTCAGGGTGACGTAGGCGTAGATCGCCTGGCCTTTGATGTTGTGAGGAATGCCGACAACTGCCGCTTCGGCAATTTTCGGATGCGACACCAGCGCAGACTCAATCTCCGCCGTGCCCAGACGGTGGCCGGAAACATTCAGCACATCGTCCACGCGTCCGGTGATCCAGTAATAACCGTCTTCGTCCCGGCGCGCGCCGTCGCCGCTGAAGTACATGTTTTTAAAGGTTGAGAAGTAGGTCTGTTCGAAGCGCTCATGGTCGCCGAACAGGGTACGCGCCTGGCCAGGCCAGGAATCGACGATTACCAGGTTGCCTTCGGTGGCCCCTTCCTGCGGATTGCCTTCGTTGTCCACCAGCGCGGGCTGCACGCCGAAGAACGGACGGGTGGCCGAACCGGCTTTCAACTGCGTGGCGCCCGGCATCGGGGTGATCATGAAGCCGCCGGTTTCGGTCTGCCACCAGGTGTCCATCACCGGGCACTTCTCGTTGCCGATCTTCTTCCAGTACCACTCCCAGGCTTCCGGGTTGATCGGCTCGCCCACGGAACCGAGGATGCGCAGGGAAGAGCGGTCGGTCCCTTCGATGGCTTTATCGCCTTCCGCCATCAGCGCACGGATCGCCGTTGGCGCGGTGTAGAGAATGTTGACCTGATGCTTATCAACCACCTGACACATACGCGCCGGCGTTGGCCAGTTAGGTACACCTTCAAACATCAGCGTCGTTGCGCCGCAGGCCAGCGGGCCGTACAGCAGGTAGCTGTGACCGGTGACCCAGCCCACGTCGGCGGTACACCAGTAGATGTCGCCCGGATGGTAGTCGAAAACGTATTTAAAGGTGGTGGCCGCGTAAACCAGATAGCCGCCGGTGGTATGCAGCACGCCCTTCGGCTTACCAGTGGATCCGGATGTATAAAGGATAAACAGCGGATCTTCCGCGTTCATCTCTTCCGGCTGATGCTGGTCGCTCGCGTTTTCAATCAGATCGCTCCACCACAGGTCTCGGCCTTCGTGCCAGTCGATGTTGCCGCCCGTGCGTTTGAAGACAATGACGTTATGGATGGATTTCACGTTCGGGTTTTTCAGCGCTTCATCGACGTTTTTCTTCAGCGGAATGCCGCGCCCGGCACGCACGCCCTCGTCAGCGGTGATCACCAGCTTTGAGTTCGAGTCGACGATACGTCCGGCAACCGCCTCCGGCGAGAAGCCACCAAAAATAACGGAGTGGATCGCGCCGATGCGCGCGCAGGCCAGCATAGCCACCGCGGCTTCCGGCACCATCGGCATATAGATCGCCACCACATCGCCTTTTTTAATGCCCTGGGCCAGCAGCACGTTGGCGAAGCGGCAGACGTCGCGATGAAGCTCTTTATATGAGATGTGTTTGCTCTGAGAGGCATCGTCGCCTTCCCAGATAATGGCCGTTTCGTTGCCGCGTTCGGCAAGATGGCGGTCCAGGCAGTTCGCCGCCAGGTTCAGCGTGCCGTCTTCATACCATTTAATGGAGACGTTGCCCGGCGCGAAAGAGGTGTTCTTTACCTTCTGATAAGGTTTGATCCAGTCGAGGATGTGGCCCTGTTCACCCCAGAATGCGTCAGGGCTGGAAATGGACTGCTGGTATTTCTCCTGGTACTGCTCCGGGCTTATCAGGCAACGGTCCGCAATGTTTGCGGGAATGTCGTGTTTGTGTATTTGGCTCATGGCTTTTTTTCTCCTTGTAAGATGTTAATAATATGTCGCAAAAACGTTAATAGTAGGGGCTTTACAAGCTTTGTTTAGTATTTGGGCGACAGATCACGCAATGTCTGAAGAGTATGAAAATTGAGCGAATGAAACTTTGAAGGGAAATAATTCATCTGAAGAATTATTCACTTTTTTGTTTGTAAAAGTTTTTTCATAACAATCGGTTATTGATGTGGATTGCTATTAATTACCGTCAATGACGCTTTTTGCAGTGAAATGCCTTGTTCTTTAAGGCTTGCGCAGCATGCCGTGCAAATGATACTCATACGGCGCGTTAAAAAATCCCATAAACCAACGCAACACAATTCATACCCTTTCAGTATGTCTCCATATTCATGCAGTTTTGCTGGTGCGGAGATTTCATTGAGGAAGTCAGTTTCTATGAAAAATTTGAAAGTCAGCCTGGCCTGGCAGATCCTGCTGGCCCTTGTGCTGGGCATCTTGCTGGGCAGTTACCTCCATTACCATAGCGACAGCCGCGAGTGGCTGATTGCGAACCTTCTCTCGCCAGCGGGCGATATCTTTATTCATCTGATCAAGATGATTGTTGTGCCGATTGTGATCTCGACGCTGGTGGTCGGTATTGCCGGGGTAGGTGATGCGAAACAGTTAGGCCGCATCGGCGTTAAAACCATTCTCTATTTCGAAGTGATCACCACGGTTGCCATCATTCTTGGTATCACCCTGGCGAACGTGTTCCAGCCAGGTTCCGGGATTGATATGTCGCAGCTGGCGACGGTGGATATTTCGAAATATCAAAGCACCACCGCCGACGTGCAGAGCCATTCGCACGGTCTGATGGGCACAATTCTGTCACTGGTTCCGACCAACATTATCGCGTCAATGGCGAAGGGCGAGATGCTGCCGATCATCTTCTTCTCAGTGCTCTTTGGTCTGGGGCTTTCTTCCCTGCCCGCGACGCACCGTGAACCGCTGGTAACGGTGTTCCGCTCTATCTCTGAAACCATGTTCAAAGTCACCCACATGGTGATGCGCTATGCGCCGGTGGGTGTTTTTGCACTGATCGCCGTAACCGTGGCGAACTTCGGCTTTGCTTCCCTGTGGCCGTTGGCGAAGCTGGTGATTCTGGTGCACTTCGCGATCCTGTTCTTCGCGCTGGTGGTGCTGGGGATTGTGGCGCGCCTGTGCGGGCTGAGCATCTGGATCCTGATCCGCATTCTGAAAGATGAGCTGATTCTGGCGTACTCCACGGCAAGCTCCGAGAGCGTGCTGCCGCGTATCATTGAGAAGATGGAGGCCTACGGTGCACCGGCGTCCATTACCAGCTTCGTTGTACCGACCGGTTACTCCTTCAACCTGGATGGTTCAACGCTGTATCAGAGTATTGCGGCAATCTTTATCGCTCAGCTGTACGGCATTGACCTGTCGCTGTGGCAGGAAATCGTGCTGGTGTTGACCCTGATGGTGACCTCAAAGGGTATCGCAGGCGTGCCGGGCGTCTCCTTCGTGGTGCTGCTGGCGACGCTGGGCAGCGTCGGTATTCCGCTGGAAGGCCTGGCGTTTATCGCCGGTGTGGACCGTATCCTCGACATGGCGCGTACCGCGCTGAACGTGGTGGGTAATGCGCTGGCGGTGCTGGTAATCTCCAAGTGGGAACACAAGTTCGACCGTAAAAAAGCGCTGGCGTATGAACGCGAGGTGCTGGGTCGTTTTGATAAAACGGCTGACCAGTGATGTAAAAATGCCGGGTGGCGGCTTCGCCTTACCCGGCCTACATAACCGTAGGCCCGGTAAGCGCAGCGCCACCGGGCAATAATTTACTCCCCGCTCAACGCATCAAACTCTTCACACCCGGTATCAAACCCTTCCGTACAGCTCAGGTTTAACCAGTAAAGCGCTTTCTGTTTATTCGGTGTGATAAAGCCTTTCTCACCCTGCCTGAACAGCATGCCTGCCCAGTACTCCGCATAGCCCGTCCGGGACAGAGCCGAACTCCGCTTGAACCACGCCGCAGCCTGCACGTCATCCTGAGGGACTTCAACGCCGTTGGCATAGATCAGCCCCAGCAGCTGTTGCGCGTCTACCGCCGAGTCACTATCGATGTCTTCGGTCGCCGTTTGCAGCAGTTTAATGGCCTGCGGGTAGTCGGTCTTGCCTGCCTGCGTGTTCACCAGCACCCGCGCCAGCATGATCGCGCCGCGTTTGCTGCCCGCAATGTTTGCCTGTTGGGCCAGAGCTTTGGCCTGTGCGTAGTCGCCCTGCGTAAAGAGGATTTGCGACAGCAGCGCCATGGCGTCGACATTGCCGCCTTTCGCCGCTTTCTCGGCCCACAGCGCGGCCTGCTTGCTGTCGCCGGAGCTGAAGTACGTATCGGCAAGATAATACTGGGCGCGCGCATCACCGGCTTCCGCCTGTTTTCGATACTGGCTGCCTATCTCATCGGCACGGGCAAAGGCGGTTAAAAATAACAACAACAGAAAAATAGCTTTCATGGATTCTTATCATCGGGGTACATGCCGCGCAGTATAATCGCGGTGACAGAAGAAAAAAACGGGTGCGTTAAGACCTCAGCATCCCACAAGCCGGGCGGAACACGCGTTCCACCCGAAGAGGTTAGCCTGCGTTACAGGCTAATTTCGCCGCCACCTCCTGATGTTCACTCTTTATTGAAAACTCACATAAGTTACCGCGAGTAATAAAGGTAAAGATCACTATCGTCAGGCAAATAATAAAGACGATGCCTAACGCAGTTTTTAATGGCGTCATGCCTTTTACTCCTTGTGAAAAAAAGAATAAGAGGCTACTCTCAACCTGTTGGGGGTTGAGGGGTAGCCTCGGGTTGTACTGACCCCAAAAAGTTGGACAGTTAAACACGAGGCACATAGGTCTGGGTTCGATATTCAATTGGACTCAGACCTTTTAATTTCAGGCTAATTCTTCTGCTGTTGTAGTAGTCAATATATTCCGTAACAGCATCCTTCAGTTCGCTTATATTACTGAACTCGTCAAGATAAAAACACTCCGACTTTAAGGTTCCAAAGAAACATTCCACGACTGCATTATCCAGACAATTGCCTTTTCTGGACATGCTCTGTGTAATGCCTTGTTCTTTAAGGATGTTTTGATACCTTCTCATACGATACTGCCATCCCTGGTCAGAGTGCAGAATAGGATGCTCGTGAGGCTTAAGCTTTTTGAATGCCTGATCGAGCATATTCTCGACCATGTTCATCACAGGTCTTTCCGACAGGCTGTAAGAAATAACTTCGTTGTTGAAGAGATCTATTACTGGAGACAAATACAGCTTTCGCCCATTGACTGCAAATTCAGTAACGTCGGTAACCCACTTCTCGTTTGGCCGTGTAGCCTTGAAATCCCTTTGGAGAACATTGGGGGCGGTTTGCCCTACCTCTCCTCTGTAGGAGCTGTATCGCTTGACCTTAATCGCTGCCTTAAGCGAGAGGGTTCCCATCAGGCGCTGAACGGCTTTATGGTTAATCCGTTCCCCGTCTCGATGGAGAGACAACGTTACCCTACGGTATCCGTAACGACCTTTATTCTCGTGATAAATCTCACCAATACGCTTTTTAACATCCGCATACTTATCAGGCTTGCTGAGAGCCTTTAGATGGTAATAAAACGTACTGCGCGGTATCTCCGCTGCCTTGAGAAGCTCATCAAGAGGGTAAAACTGCCTTAGCTCGTTGAGTACTTTCACTTTTTCGCGGGATGAGCTAAGGCTTTCAGCTTTTTTAGATACGTAAGCCGCATTTCAAGGAATCGAACTTGTCTTTCAAGATCCTCAATACGTCGGTCTTTCGACAGCTCCAATGCTAACGCCGCTTTTTCTGGATCAACTGACATTGTAATGTTTCTTTTGGTGCCGATCTTGAGTGCGCGTAAACCAGCTTCTCCGTGCTCCTCATAGACTTTCAGCCACTTGGCTACAGAACCACTACCAGCAAGCATAAAGTGAGCAGCAGCCTGATTGAGGGACATCTGCTGCTCGGTCACGGCTTTCACGACCTTAATGCGCAACTCTGGATCAGCACTAACGCCTTTAGGTTTGGGAATTAAACCTTTTTCTCCATGTTTTTCATAGAGGGCAACCCACGTCCTGACCTGGGTTCGAGGCACACCAAAACGTGCAGAGATGATCCTGTAACCATCATCAGTTGTGAAGTAGTGATTCACGACTTCAAGGCGCTTTTCGAAGGGGTATTTTGGCTTTGACATATCAGGGACTATTCCATTTCATCGTCCAACAAAATGGGTGCAGTACAGGTAAATGCAAATTTCCCGGGGCTTTCCACTTTCTGTCCCTCAACAATGCTCAAGACAGAAAGTCTTAAGCACCCGCCGCATATCTTATCCCTCTGAATTAAAATGCAAAGATGTAATTAATTTTCGCGCAAATTACATTTTTCTGCGAGACGTCTTCAGAGAAATATATTGATATTATTAATAGCGATGCCAGAAATAATAATGGGGTGAATATCTCACCCCATTTAGTCAGCGATTAATTAACAGCTTCATCCCATTGCGCTTTCACGCAGGCGGGCTTTCAGCTTGTTATATTCGTCGATCACGTACTGTTCCGCTGCGCGCTGATCCGCTATGGGCTCCACGTTTACGGCGCAGTATTTATACTCCGGCGTTTTGGTTATCGGGCTTAAGTTCTCCGTCACCAGCTCGTTACAGGCGCCAATCCACCACTGGTAGGTCATATAGACCGCGCCTTTGTTCGGACGGTCGCTGACCTGCGCGCGGGTAATGATGCGGCCTTTACGCGAGTTCACCCACACCAGCGCTTCATCTTCAATACCGAGCCGTTCGGCATCGGCGGTGTTGATCTGCGCGTAGCCCGGTTCATCCGCCAGCGCCGCCAGCGCGGCGCAGTTGCCGGTCATGGAACGGCAGGAGTAATGGCCCACTTCACGCACGGTGGAGAGCACCATCGGATACTCGTCGGTGAGTTTATCGATCGGCGCGACCCAGTCGCAGGTGAAGAATTGCGCCAGCCCGTTCGGGGTGTCGAATTTTTCTTTAAAGAGGTACGACGTTCCCTGATCCGCCTCTGACTCATCCCGGCACGGCCACTGGATGTAGCCTAGCTCACCCATTTTTTCATAGGTTGCCCCATAAAAGTCCGGGCACAGATGCCGCAACTCGTCCCAGATCTCCTGGGTGTTGTTGTAGTGCATCGGGTAGCCCATGCGGGTGGCGATTTCGCTGATGATCTGCCAGTCCGTTTTCAGATCCCACTTCGGCTCGACAGCCTTGAAGAAGCGCTGGAAGCCGCGGTCTGCCGCCGTATAGACACCTTCATGCTCTCCCCAGGAGGTCGACGGTAAAATCACATCCGCCGCCGCCGCGGTTTTGGTCATAAAGATATCCTGAACAATCACCAGCTCCAGATCCTCAAACCCTTTACGCACCGCAGACAACTCGGCGTCGGTCTGGAGCGGATCTTCACCCATGATGTAGGCCGCACGCACTTCACCGTGCGCCGCGCGGTGCGGCAGCTCGCTGATGCGATACCCCGTGTGCTCAGGCAGGCTCTCCACGCCCCAGGCCTTCGCGAATTTCTCGCGATTTTCCGGGAATTTGACGTACTGGTAGCCCGGATAGGTGTCCGGCAGCGCGCCCATGTCGCACGCGCCCTGCACGTTATTCTGACCACGTACCGGGTTCACGCCCACATGCGCTTTACCCAGATTGCCGGTTAACATGGCGAGGCTGGTGAGCGAGCGCACGGTTTCCACGCCCTGGTAGAACTGGGTCACGCCCATACCCCACAGAATAGAGGCGGTTTTCGCTCCGGCGTACATCCGCGCCGCCTGGCGGATCTCCTGTGCGCTGACGCCGGTTATCGCCTCTACGGACTCCGGCGTATAGCCTTCGACAATCTTGCGATACTCTTCAAACCCTTCGGTACGGCTTGCGACAAACGCCTGGTCGTAGAGGTTCTCCTCAATAATGACGTGCCCCATTGCATTTAACAGCGCGATGTTCGAGCCGTTTTTCAGTGCGATGTGCATATCGGCAATGCGCGCGGTTTCAATTTTGCGCGGATCGCAGACGATGATTTTCGCCCCGTTCTGTTTGGCGCGAATCACGTGATTCGCGACGATAGGGTGAGAATCCGCCGGGTTATAGCCGAAGATGAACACCAGATCGGTGTTATCTATCTCATTGATGGCATTACTCATTGCGCCGTTACCGACCGACTGGTGCAGACCTGCAACCGATGGGCCGTGTCAGACGCGAGCGCAGCAGTCGACGTTATTGGTACCAATAACGGCGCGCGCGAATTTTTGCATCACATAGTTGGTTTCATTCCCGGTTCCGCGTGAGGAGCCGGTGGTCTGAATCGCATCCGGGCCATACTTGGCCTTGATGGCGCTAAGGCGCGTGGCAACATAATCCAGCGCTTCATTCCAGGAGACGGCTTCCAGCTTGCCGCCGCGCTCGCGGCGGATCATAGGGGTTTTCAGGCGCGGGGTGAGGATTTGGGTATCGTTAATAAAATCCCAGCCGTAGTACCCTTTCAGGCACAGCGTGCCCTGATTGGTTTTACCCTGCGCCGCTTCCGCCCGGACGATTTTGCCGTTATCGACCACCAGGTGGATCTTGCAACCTGAGGCACAATAAGGGCAAACCGTGACGACTTTTTTCATCACTTTGCTCCAGTTAAACAGTTCTTACCTGCCCAATATGCAGCTTCTATGCCATGTTTTTACTATGGGTATTTCCTGACTTTACGACCCTTTGCGGGGCAAAACCCTGACGAAAAACAGCCAATCGTCAAAATTGACGTGTCGAAAGGGCAGGGGATGTGACATGGATTGAATTTCCGTCACGTAAAAAACAATTCGGCTGGAGCCGGCGGCAGAATGGTTCAGACTTAACATAATTCCCTGACGGAAGCATGCGATGAAACCGGCGATTCTGGTGGTTGATGATGATGTCGCAGTCTGCGAACTGCTACAGGATGTGCTCAGCGAGCACGTCTTTACCGTGCTGACGTGTCACACCGGTCAGGAAGCGGTGAACCGTGTCCAGCAGGACTCCGGCATTGCGCTGGTTCTGCTGGACATGATGCTGCCGGATATCAACGGATTACAGGTTTTGCTGCAGATGCAAAAGCGGCGACCGTCGCTACCGGTGGTGATGCTGACGGGGCTGGGAAGTGAATCAGATGTGGTCGTTGGGCTGGAAATGGGCGCTGATGATTACATCGGAAAACCGTTCAATCCGCGCGTGGTGGTCGCCCGCGTTAAGGCGGTGCTGCGTCGTACCGGTGCGCTGGCCGCGGAGCCTGCCGCGCCGCGCGTTGAAGGTATTGCCTTTAACGGCTGGACGCTGGACACCACCCGCTGCGAGCTGAGCGATCCGCAGCGTAATACCGTGCCGTTAACCCAGGGCGAATATGGCCTGCTGCTGGCATTAACGCAAAACGCCCGCCGGGTACTGAGCCGTGAACAACTGCTTGAACTGACCCACAGCGAAAGCGCCGAGGTCTTTGACCGCACTATCGACGTGTTGATCATGCGGTTACGGCGAAAAATTGAGGTTAATCCGCACCAGCCTCTGCTGATCAAAACCATTCGCGGTCTGGGCTATGTTTTTGCCACGGACGTTTCCCATCATGAGAAAGCCGCCTGACCGTTCTCCTGAATAAACGTCTGAAGCTCGGCCAGCGTTTTCGCGCCGTCAATTGCATTAGCCGCCAGCAGGCTGGCCCGCGCGCAGGCGTGCGCCAGATAAATACTCTCCGTCAGCGGCAGGGATTCATGGCAGCCGTATAAAAAGCCCGCGCAAAACGCGTCGCCCGCGCCGACGCTGCCGATAATCTCGTCCTGCGTCAGCTTCCACGACGGAACCCATTGCCCTTTTTCACCCGGCGCTTCACCCCATGCCCCTTCCGGACAGTGGATCACCACCCGCTGTCGCACGCCTGCCGCCAGCAGCTGTGCGGCAGCGTCGGCGATATGGGCCATGTTCAGCGCATCATGGCCGTCGCGGATCTCAAGCCCGCTAAACTCACCGGCTTCCAGCTCGTTAATCACCAGATAATCAAGATGGCGCAGGGCAGGGAGCACCAGCGGCTGATAGCGCGGGTCGCCCTTGCGGGACACCAGATCGAGCGAGGTTTCATACCCCTGATCGTGCATCTGTGCCAGTAACCGCGCGCTGCGGGTGCCAAATTCCTCGTCCGGCATATCCAGGCTGTCGAGCAGCAGCAGATAGCCGAGATGGAAGATCTTCAGCGATCCGTCTAAACGATCGAAGGCGGGAAGATCCAGCAGGCGGTTGGCGCCCGGCGAGTGGAAAAAGGTGCGCTGTCCGCTGGGGTCGGTCATCACCTGCGACATCGACGTTGGGGAGAACGTCGTGCGCTGCACGCGCTGGCGATTGACGTGATACTGGTCGAGCATCGCCAGAATATAGTCTCCGTCGCTGTCTTCCCCAATCAGCCCCACCGCCTGTAACGGCAGGCCGACGTGCATTTTTGCCAGCGTCAGCAGAACGTTGAGCGGCGCACCGCCGGTTGAGCGTTCGCTGTGGGTGATTTCTGCCAGCCAGCCGCGCTCCGGCCACTGTACGATCTGGTGGACGTGATCCACCAGCATATTGCCTGCGGCGACGATCCCTTTGCGTTCCATTAGGCCTGCCCCGCACTGCCGAAGATGCGCATCTGTTCCGCAACCGTATCGGTAATGGCCTCTTCAATGCCCAGCAGCAGCTCGGCAAACTCATCGTAAAGCGGTTGGCGGTTCGCCATGCGTTGCTCAACGGCGGCAAGTGCGGCCTGCGACATGCCGGTATAGAAATTGATTTTATGAATACCGAGTTCAATGGCGCGGCGGAAATCAGTGTCGCTTATGCCAGAGCCACCATGTAAAACCAGCGGCAGGCCCGTCTGCTGGCGAATGGCGTCCAGACGCGGAAAATCAAGCTTCGGCTCGCCCTTGTATTTGCCGTGCGCGTTGCCAATGGCAACCGCCAGCGCATCGATGCCGGTTGAATCAACAAATTCGCGCGCCAGCTGCGGGTCGGTAAAGAAGGCTTCATCCGCATGACCGTACAGCGCGCCACCTTCATCCCCGCCTACCGCGCCCAGCTCCGCCTCTACCGAGACGCCCACCGCGTGGCACATCTTCACCACTTCCCGGGTCTGGCGGATATTTTCCTCATAGCTCAGCGTGGAGCCGTCGAACATCACCGAGCTGAACCCTAAACGCAGGGCGCGCACCACCGCCTCAAAATGCAGTCCGTGGTCGAGGTTAAGCACCACGGGAATATCGTGGCGGGCAGCTTCGAATTTCACCGCTTCCACCAGCGACTCCAGAGACACGTACTTAAAATGCACTTCGGCGATGTTGATGATAAACGGCGAGCGTTCCTGCTTCGCGGCGGCAAACAGCGCGCGCAGGAAATGGGAGTCGAGCACGTTGAACGCGCCCAGGGCGTAGCGGTGTTCCCTGGCGTGGGCCAGACCGTCGGCAAGAGAAATCAATGGCATCATTCACTCCTTATATCCGAAAGAGGGTGTACTCGTTGCACAGCACCAGCACCGCCGGTTCGTCTTCTTCAATGGTGTTGTAGCGGTCAATGGGCTGTAAAAAGTGGTTGTCGTGTTCATCGTCATTGACCGACGACACTTCGCCCACCAGCACGTCACCAAAGCCGCGTTCACCCCAGAAACTGTGGTACAGGCCGGGCGTCAGGCAGATGCTCTCCCCAGGCGTGAGGCGCAGCTGGCTGCCGGGCGCGTGCGTCTGCCGACAGCCGTCTATCGTGACGGTCACGTCGGTGTTTTCGGTCTCTTCATGCGCGCCCGCATTCCATAACTCAATAATCAGATTCCCGCCGCCGCGGTTAATAATGTCCTCCCGCTTGCGCCAGTGAAAATGCATCGGCGTCACCTGGCCGTCGCGGACGTGCATGATTTTTTCGGCATAGCACTTTTCATAGGGCACGCCGTTGGGGGAGCCGTTGCGCAGGGTGAAAAGCGTTAACCCCTGTGCAGCGAAGTTGTTGCCACCAAATGCCGTCACGTCCCAGCCGAGCCTGAGGTCAAACACCTCCTGCCATGCTGCCTGGTCAAGCTGCTGCCATTTTGTCGGCGGAAAGCTGGCAAAAGGCGGGAGATGCACGTCGTGCATGGAGAAGAACTGCCGCGTGTGGCCGAGGATTTCATTGATGTCGGAGCGTTTCATGGGGACTCCTTGAGTTTTTGCCGCCCCCTTACCCTAACCCTCTCCCCAAAGGGGAGAGGGTCGGGGTGAGGGGCTTACTTAACCGTCCACCCCTTATACGTGCCGACGTTCTTTTTATCGATCATCGTCACCGGGATCAGCACGGGCTCTTTCGGCGCAGGTTTGCCCTGAAGAATGTCATAGCCAATCTCCACCGCCTTCGCCGCCATCACTTGCGGATCCTGCGCCGGGGTAGCAACAAACAGCGAGTTTTCGCGCTTCAGGGCTTCTTCACCATCCGGGCTGCCATCCACGCCAACGATAAAGAATTCGTTGCGTTGAGCCTGTTTAGCCGCCAGATCGGCGCCGATCGCGGTCGGATCGTTAATCGCGAATACGCCGTCGATCTTCGGATTGGCCGCCAGCAGGGAGGTCATGACCTCCAGGCCGCCTTCGCGGCTGCCTTTGGCGTTCTGATTATCCGAGAGCACTTTGATATCCGGGTGGCGCCTGAACTCGGTCTGGCAGCCCTCCACGCGGTTTTGTACCGCAGAAACCGGCGGTCCGTTGATGATCACCACGTTGCCTTTACCTTTCAGGCGGTCGGTAATGTACTTACAGGCCATTTCTCCCGCCTGAGTGTTATCGGAGGTGATGGTCGCATCGGCCCCTTCCGCCGCCACGTCCACCGCCACGACCACGATCCCCGCCTCTTTAGCGCGTTTTACCGCGGGGCCGATCCCTTTGGAATCCGCGGCATTAAGGATGATCATGTCTACTTTCGCCGCAATGAAGTTATCGATCTGCGACACCTGCTGGCCCAGATCGTACCCGCTGGAGACCAGCGTCACCTTGACGTTATCTCCCGCCAGCTTGCGCGCTTCCAGCTCGGCACCTTTGGTGATCTGCACGAAGAACGGGTTAGCCAGGTCACCCACCGTCACGCCGATGGATTTCAGATCTTTTGCCTGCGCAAACGGGGTTGCGGCCAGCAGCGCGCCAGCACAGAGCGCGGTCACTAAGGGCTTCAATCTCATGCTGTATTCCTCACGTAGGGTATTGTTGTTATGCACTTTGATGGTGTCGGGTACGGTATTTGTCGATCAGCACCGCTATGATGATCACCGCCCCTTTGATCACCAGCTGCCAGAAATAGGAGACGCCCATCAGCGTCATGCCGTTGTTGAGGGTGGCGATGATCAGCGCGCCCACCAGGGTGCCGGTGATCGTGCCGATCCCGCCGACGAAGCTGGTGCCGCCGAGGATCACCGCCGCAATCGCATCCAGCTCGTACCCCGTGCCGAGGTTGCCGTTGGCGCTGTAGAGACGTGAAGCGCTCATCACGCCGCCTAAGCCCGAGAGCAGGCCACTCATGCCGTAGACAAACAGCAGCACCAGCCAGACCTTAATGCCGGTTAAGCGTGCCGCCTGCACATTGCCGCCGACCGCATAGATGTGAACACCGAGGGTGGTGCGGCGCAGGATGAACCAGCACACCACAATCACCGCCAGGGCGATCACCACCAGCCAGGGGATCGGGCCGAGGTAGTTATTGCCGATCCACTCGAAGTTAATGTTGGAGTTAATAACCGTCGTGCCGTCCGCCAGCAGGTAGGCCGCGCCGCGCAGCGCCGTGTAGGTGCCGAGCGTAACGATAAATGGCGGTAGTCCGGCGAAGGCCACCAGCGCGCCGTTGAACAGCCCCAGTACCATACCGAGCATTAGCGCCGCCGGAATGGAGAGCATCGCAAATTCAGGGATAAGCGAGACCACCATCGCCGCCACCGCCGTGGTGCCCAGAATCGAGCCCACGGAGAGGTCAATCCCGCCGGTCAGGATGATGAAGGTCATCCCGGCCGCCAGCACAATGTTGATCGACGCCTGCCGGGTAATGTTGAGCAGGTTGCTCTCGGTGAAAAAGTTCGGGGCGATAAAGCCAAATACCGCCACAATCAGGATTAAAATCGGCAAAATGCCGATCGTTTGCATCAGATCGCTCATCAGCATTTTTTTGGCGGAGGCGGATTTCGCCACCTGCTGCGGATGGGTTGGAGTTGTCATAATTACACCGCCTGATGATGTGTGTCGTTTACGCCGGTTGCCAGCGTCATGATGTTTTCCTGAGAGATGTCGCGCCCGTGCAGTTCACCCGCAATGCTGCCTTCCCGCATCACGTACACCCGGTCGCTCATCCCTACTACTTCCGGCAGCTCGCTGGAGATCATCAGTATCGCAACGCCTTTGCGCGCCATCTGGTTCATGATGCGGTAGATCTCGCTTTTTGCGCCGACGTCCACGCCGCGCGTGGGCTCGTCCAGAATCAGAATGCGCGGGCCTATCGCCACCCAGCGGGAGATCAGCAGTTTTTGCTGGTTGCCGCCGGAGAGCCCGCCCGCGCGCACCTGTGAATGGGGCACGCGGATATTGAGCAGGGCGATGGCGTCATCAGAAATAGACTGCGCTTTTTTGCGGTTCAGCCAGCCGAAAGTGGCGTCGCGCTCCAGCGTCGCCATGGTGATGTTCTCCTGCGCCGCCAGCTCCAGAAACAGACCTTGCTCCTTGCGGTTCTCGGTAAGAAAACCGATGCCGTTCTCAATGGCCGCGCGCGGGGAGTGGATCACCACCGGTTCGCCGTCCACCTCAATCATGCCGCCGGTGGCTTTGCGCACGCCGAAGATCAGCTGCGCCAGCTCGGAACGTCCGGCCCCGACCAGCCCCGCCAGTCCGACGATTTCACCGGAGCGCACCTGCAAACTACTGGGCTGCACTTTTTTGCCGTCGGTGAGGTGGTGGACGTTAAGACGCGGGCTGCCGAGGGGAATATCGCGCTCTTTGTTAAACAGATCGCTGAGCGGACGGCCCACCATCATGCGCACCAGCTCGGAGGCGTTGAGCCTGTCGCGCGTCAGGCTGCCGACGTATTGCCCGTCGCGCAGCACGCTGACGCGTTCAGAGAGTTCATACACTTCCGCCATCCGGTGGCTGATGTAAATAATCGCCATGCCTTCATCGCGCAGGCGCAAAATCAGTTCGAACAGACGGTGGGTTTCGCGCGAGGAGAGGGCGGCGGTAGGTTCGTCCATCACCAGAATGCGGCTGTTGCGGTGCAGGGCGCGGGCGATCTCCACCTGCTGCTGCTCGGCGATCGTCAGCTTCATGACCAGGTCGGTGGCGCTGAACTGCGCGCCCAGACGGTCAATGACCGCCTGCGCCTGGGCAGCCATCTCTTTGCGCTGGACCAGCCCGCCGCGCGACAGCTCGCTGCCGAGAAAAATGTTTTCCGCCACGGTCAGGTTAGGAGCAAGCTGCATCTCCTGATAAATCAGGGTAATGCCTGCGGCCAGCGCATCCTTCGGCCCTTTGATATGAAACGGCTTACCGTCGATGAGGATGTCGCCGCTGCTGGCGGTATAGGCACCTGCGAGGATCTTCATCAGCGTGCTTTTTCCGGCGCCGTTTTCCCCCATCAGCGCGTGGATCTCACCGGGGAAAACCGTCAAATCCACGCCCTTGAGCGCGTGGAAATTGCCAAAGGTTTTGGCAATGTGGCGCATCTCTAAAACCGGGGTTCTGCTCATGGCGGATCTCCTGTGAATGTCGATATCTGCACTTCATCACAGGCGCGTAAATGCAAAATGTCAGAAGCTGTTCATATTTGTCATAGTTATGAATAGCTAATCGCCATCACATTTTCCTTTTCCCTCTCCCTGTGGGAGAGGGCCAGGGTGAAGGCACCAATCCGCAGAGGAGCCCAAACCCATGTCTTCACGCCCCCCGTTCTTCACCAGCGCCCGCGGACGCCTGCTGATTTTTAATCTGCTGGTGGTCGCCGTCACGCTGATGGTGAGCGGTGTGGCGGTGCTCGGCTTTCGTCACGCCAGCCAGATCCAGGAGCAGGTCCAACAGCAAACGCTGGATGACATGACCGGCAGCATGAACCTCGCCCGTGATACCGCAAATGTGGCAACGGCGGCGGTGCGGCTGTCGCAGGTGGTCGGTGCGCTGGAGTACAAAGGCGAAGCCGAGCGGCTGAAACAAACGCAGATGGCGCTGCGCCACTCGCTGGATCAACTTGCCGATGCGCCGCTGGCGCAGCAGGAGCCGGCGCTGGTGGCGCGAATTATTCGCAGGAGTAATGAATTACAGCAGAGCGTGACGGGAATGCTGGAGCGCGGGCAAAAGCGGCATCTGGAGCGTAACGCGCTGCTCAGCTCGCTCTATCAAAGCCAAAGCTACCTGCGTCATTTGCAGGATATCAACCGCCGTTACGCGAGCAATGTGCCAGACGCCCGACAGCTTGCAGAGATGGACAGGTTGATCGTTGCCGCCATTGATACCCCTTCACCGCGCGCCACGGTGCAGCAGCTGGATGCAGTAACCGCGGGGTTACCCGCGAGCGCCCTGCAACCGGTGGCCAACCTGGTGCTCCCGGATTTTAATGATGAGCTGCGCAAGCTCGCACCACTGTCGACGCAGCTGGAGGAGAGCGATCTGTCCATCAGCTGGTACATGTTCCACATCAAGGCGCTGGTGGCGATATTAAACAGCGACATTAATCAGTACGTTGAACAGGTGGCGCAGGCTTCCCGGCTTCGCACGGCCCAGAGCCATCACGAGCTGCAATCCATCAGCGTGTTTATCAGCATCTTCGCGGTGCTGGCGCTGATCATCACCGGCTGTGCCTGCTGGTATATTTACCGCAATCTGGGCTCCAACCTGACGGCTATCTCAAGGGCGATGTCGCGTCTCGCTCACGGGGAGCAGGATGTGTCGGTGCCCGCGCTACAGCGGCGTGATGAGCTGGGGGAACTGGCGCGCGCGTTTAACGTTTTCGCCCGCAATACCGCTTCGCTGGAGCACACCACGCGGCTGCTGAAGGAGAAGACCTCACAGATGGAGGTTGACCGCATCGAACGTCAGGGGCTGGAGGAGGCGCTGCTGCACAGCCAGAAAATGAAGGCGGTCGGGCAACTGACGGGTGGCCTGGCGCATGATTTTAATAACCTGCTGGCGGTGATTATCGGCAGTCTGGAGCTGACCGATTCGGCATCACCGGACGCGCCGCGCATCACCCGTGCGCTTAAAGCCGCGGAACGCGGAGCCATGCTCACCCAGCGTCTGCTGGCCTTCTCGCGCAAGCAATCCCTGCAACCCCATGCGGTAGAGATGAAGCCGCTGCTGGAGAACCTGAGCGAGCTGATGCGGCACTCGCTTCCCGCCACGCTGACGCTGGATATTGAAGCGCAAACCCCGGCGTGGCCCGCATGGATTGACGTCAGCCAGCTGGAAAACGCCATTATCAACCTGGTAATGAACGCCCGTGACGCAATGGAGGGGCAATACGGTGTGATCAAAATCCGCACCTGGAACCAGCGTGTGACCCGCAGCGACGGGCGCAGGCAGGATATGGTCGCGCTGGAGGTGATTGACCACGGCTGCGGGATGTCGCAGGAGGTGAAATCGCAGGTCTTTGAACCGTTCTTCACCACCAAACAGACCGGCAGCGGCAGCGGGTTAGGGCTGTCGATGGTGTACGGCTTTGTGCGCCAGTCGGGTGGTCGCGTTGAGATCGAAAGCGCGCCGGGGCAGGGAACCACCGTGCGGCTCCAGCTGCCGCGCTCGACGCTGCCCGCGTTCTCCGATGATGTCGTGCTGGCGACCACGGCCCCGGCAGAAAGTGAGCTGCTTGTGCTGGTCCTGGAAGATGAGGCGGGCGTGCGGCAGACCCTGTGCGAGCAACTGCACCAGCTTGGCTACCTGACACTTGAAGCCGAAAACGGCGAGCAGGCGCTGAACATGCTGGACGCGTCGCCGGATATCGGTATGTTTATCAGCGACCTGATGTTGCCGGGCGGCCTGAGCGGTGCGGAGGTGATCGGCCATGTACGCAGCCACTATCCGCAGTTGCCGGTTCTGCTGATCAGCGGGCAGGATTTGCGCCCGGCGCATAACCCGCAGCTGCCGGACGTTCCGTTACTGCGAAAACCGTTCACCCGCGCACAGCTGGCGCAGGCGCTGCGCAAGGTGAGGGTAATTTGAGATTCCTCCGCTACACCAGCCAGTAGCCAGTCATTACTTTAAGGCCAGTTCACCTGCGAGTCTGGCCTTATGAAACGTTACTCTACCGCTCTGTTATTGGGTCTGCTGACTTTAACCAGCCAACTGGCGCATGCCGATGTGATTGATGATGCTATTGGCAATATTCAGCAGGCGATCAACGACGCCTATAACCCCGGCAGCAGCCGTAACGACGATGACGACGATCGTTACGATCGCAGCCGTCAAACCGACAGCCGCCAGTACGACGATCGTCGCCGGCAGTTAGAAGACCGACGCCAGCGCTTAGACGAGCGTCAGCGGCAGCTGGATGACGACCGGCGTCGGTTAGAGGAGGATGAGCGCCGGTTAGAGGATGATTACGATCGGTGGTAAACCCCGGTATCGCAACGCGTAGGCCGGGTAAGGCGCAGCCGCCACCCGGCAAAACCTAATCCAGCACCAGCACCATCCCGTCATACCCCGCTTCAATGCCGGACGGCAGCGGGTTATCCATCATCCAGACGTCAAACTGATGGCTGATATGCGTCAGAATCACCTGCGGACAGCCAATCACCTCGTTCAGCGCAATCACCGTATTCAAATCACAGTGGTTGCGCGGCGTCTCCTGGCGCGGTTCATGGCTACAGTCAATAATCATCGCCTGCGGCTGATTATTTAGCAGAAATGTCACCGTTTTATCCGGTAGCCCGGCGGTATCAGAAAGCCACGCCACGCGGCTGTGGGCGGACTCCAGCAGATAGCCAAATGTGAGTTTTGAATGGTTGAGCGGCAGCGGCGTGACCCGCAAGCCCTGAAGTTCAAACGTCACAAACGGCTCCACCGTGTGGCTGAAATCGAGAAGGCCCGGATGTTTGAACAGGTCGTCACAGCCTGCGTCGTCCGGCGGACCGTAAACCGGAATGGTCGCCCCCACGCCCCAGCGCAGAGGAAACAACCCCTGAACGTGATCCATATGATAATGGGTAAGCAAAAACTGCCTGAAACTCCCTGCGGGCCAGTCGTCCATCAGGTCTGGAATACCTGCGTCCAGCAAGGTGACCGCATCGTTGAATTTCACCGCCGCGCTGCAGGGGCGACGGCGATAATTTTCCTGTAAACGCGCCCGTCGGCACGCCGCGCAGTCGCAGCCAAACACCGGCACCAGCTGCGCCCCTCCGGTTCCTGTCAGCGTGATCGTCAGACTCATAACGCACCTCTACAGCGGTTTGGTGAAGCGGAAATGGCTTTGCGTATACCCTTCACGAACATAAAAACGGTGCGCGTCCACGCGCTTCACACTGGTGGAAAGCTCGGTCAGCTCGGCGCCTGCCTGGCGTGCGATCTCCTCTGCCCAGGCCAGCAACTGGCTGCCCACTTTCAATCCGCGCGCCTGCGGCATCACCACCAGCTCCTGGATCTCGCCGATCCAGCGGGCGTGGTGCAGGTGAAACTGCATGTGCAGGCCGATCATCCCGATGATCTTCCCGTCCAGCTCGGCCAGCTGGTAGCGCATATTGTGATCCTGCAAGTTGGCCAGATACCCGGCGTGAAACGCCTGATGATCGAACTCGGCCTGCTTAAGTTCGCAGATCAGAGCGTAAACGATCGGCGCATCGTCGGCGGTGGCGGGGCGAAGCTGGCAGTCAGGCATGCTGTTTCTCCTTCTGGCGAATAAGCGATAGAAAGGTCTCGACTGACTGTAGCAAACTTCCGTCGTTATTGAGGAGATGGCAACCCGACGGGGTGTAGCGCGCCGCCCGTTCCAGCCGCTGGTCGATCTCGCGTGCGTTTTCGCGTCCCCGCTTTTGCAGCCGGCTACGCAGAACCTCCGGGGAAACCTGCAAACAGACCGGGAGCAGCGCCGCTTCGTACCGGGCGCGAGCCTGCGGGAGATGCGCCCGTGAGCCGTTAACCAGCACGTCGAACCCCGCGTGCAGCCAGAGGTCGATCTCAATGCCGACGCCATAGTAGTAACCGTTGGCATGCCAGCTTAGCGCCAGCAGGTTTTGTCCGGCGCGGGTAAAAAACTCCTGCTCGCTCAGGGCGATATGGTTTTCGCTTCCGGCGTTGGCATCGCGCGTGATATAGCGGTGCGCCACCAGCAGCTGTGAGTGTTCCCGCTGCCGTAACGCCGATAGCAGGCTGTCCTTCCCGGAGCCGGACGGGCCCATTAACCAGATGAGTCTTCCCATCAGAACACCCTTTTTCCCTGACGCCAGACGTGGTCGATATGAATGTGCTCGCCCTTAAGGTGCGCCAGCACCAGATCGGCCCGTTTCCCCTCGGCAATTTCCCCGCGATCGTGAAGATTAAGCGCCGAGGCCGGGTTTTTCGTCACCAGACGAATCGCCTGCGGCAGCGTGAAGCTATTGCCTTCGTCGTCCGCGACGCGGAAGGCCGCGTCCAGCAGGCTGGCGGGGTAATAGTCAGATGAGAGGATATCCAGCAGGCCGAGGGAGGCGAGCTTGCTTGCCGCCACGTTGCCGGAGTGTGACCCGCCGCGCACGATGTTCGGCGCACCCATTAGCACGTTCATGCCATGCTTACGCGATGCCTCTGCCGCCTCGAACGTGGTGGGAAATTCGGCGATCACACTCCCAAGCTGGTGGGATTCGCGAACATGGTCGTGCGTGGCATCATCATGGCTGGCCAGGGCAATATTACGGTCACGGCACATCGCGGCAATGGAGAGACGATTCGGCTGCGACCACCGCGCCGCAAGCTGGAGCTGCTCTTCTTCATAGCGCGCCATCTCGGCATCATTGAGCGCGTATTTGCCCTGATAGTATTCGCGATACTTTTCAATGTTGGCGAACTGGCGCTGCCCCGGCGAGTGATCCATCAGGGAAACCAGCGAGACCGGCTCGCGGCCCACCAGCTTTTCAAACAGCGGCAGGGTGGTGTGGTGCGGCAGCTCGCAGCGCAGGTGCAGGCGGTGCTCGGCGCGGTTGAGGCCGCGCTTTTGCGTCTCCTCCACGGCGTTGATCATCTTCTCCAGGTTCTCCAGCCGATCGCCGCCGTCGCGCACGTCGCCGATCGCCACCGCGTCCAGCACCGTGGTGATGCCGCTGGCGACCATCAGCGCGTCGTGGCTGCTCATCGCTGAATGCGCGGGCCAGTCGACCTTCGGGCGGGGCGTGAAAAATTTATCAAGATTATCGGTATGCAGCTCAATCAGCCCCGGCAGCAGCCAGCCGCCTTCGCCATCCATCGCGTCCGGTGAGCGGCTCTGGGTTTCAGCAAAGGCGCGGATGACACCGTCCCGGACCTCAACCGAGCCGTTTACGACTTCATTTTCCAGTACCAGCCTGACGTTATTGATAATCATACGTTTGTCCCCATCGGGTGCAGTCTGTCCGCCACGCGATGGCGTACGGCGTCGTCGTGGAAGATCCCGACGATCGCCGCGCCGCGCGCTTTGGCCTGTTCGATCAGTTCCATCACCGCTGCGCTGTTTTTACTGTCGAGCGAGGCGGTGGGTTCATCCAGGAGTAAAATCGGGTAATCGACGATAAAGCCGCGGGCGATGTTCACGCGCTGCTGTTCGCCGCCGGAAAAGGTCGACGGGGCGAGGTGCCACAGACGCTCCGGTACGTTGAGACGCGTCAGCAGGCTGGCGGCTTTAGCGGCGCAGGTTTCGCGCGGCACGCCGAGATCCAGCAGGGGCTGCATGACCACGTCCAGGGCAGAGATCCGCGGGATCACCCGCAGGAACTGGCTGACCCAGCCGATCGTCGAGCGGCGTACTTCCAGCACCTTGCGCGCGGGAGCCTGGACCAGATCGACCCATTCATTGTTATGGCGGATATGAATATGGCCTTCGTCCGGCAGGTAGTTGGCATACAGGGAGCGCAGCAGGGTGGATTTTCCGCTGCCGGAATGGCCATGCAGCACCACGCATTCGCCGTTGCTGACCTCTAATGAGGCATTTTGCAGTACCGGCAGGCGGACACCGTTTTGCTGGTGGAGCACAAAGGTTTTACTGACATTTTCAACGTGGATCATTTTTGCCTCGCGATTCGTTTTGCCGGGTGGCGGCTTCGCCTTACCCGGCCTACGGGTGCGGTGTTCGTTTTGCCAGGTGGCGGCTTCGCCTTACCCGGCCTACGGGTGCGGTGTTCGTTTTGCCGGGTGGTGGCTTCGCCTTACCCGGCCTACGGGTGCGGTGTTCGTTTTGCCGGGTGGCGGCTTCGCCTTACCCGGCCTACGGGTGCGGTGTTCGTTTTGCCGGGTGGTGGCTTCGCCTTACCCGGCCTACGGGTGCGCTGTTCGTAGGCCGGGTAAGCGCAGCGCCACCCGGCAACAGCGCCCTCAGTTCTGCAACACCGACGACACCAGCAGCTGGGTATACGGATGATGCGGATCGTCGAGCACCCGGTCGGTTAACCCACTTTCCACCACCTGACCCTGCTTCATCACCAGAAGACGGTCCGCCAGCAGGCGCGCGACGCCTAAATCATGGGTGACAATCACCACCGCCAGGTTCAGCTCCACCACCAGGCCGCGCAGCAGGTCGAGCAGGCGCGCCTGCACGGATACGTCCAGCCCGCCGGTCGGTTCGTCCATAAACACCAGCTTCGGATGGGTGACGAGATTGCGGGCAATCTGTAAACGCTGCTGCATGCCGCCGGAGAAGGTGGTCGGCAGGTCGTCGATGCGCGAGGCGGGGATTTCAACTTCCTCCAGCCAGTGCTGCGCCGTGGCGCGGATATTGCCGTAGTGGCGTGCGCCGGTGGCCATCAGCCGTTCACCGATGTTGCCCCCCGCTGACACCTGACGGCGCAGGCCGTCCATCGGGTGCTGATGCACCACGCCCCACTCGGTGCGCAGCAGGCGGCGGCGCTCGGCTTCGCTCATGCCGTACAGCGACACGCCCTCATACAAAATGTCGCCATTCTGCGGCGTCAGGCGCGCGGAGATGGACTTCAGCAGGGTGGTTTTACCGGAGCCGGACTCGCCGACAATGCCCAGCACTTCGCCCGGCCACAGCTCAAACGACACGTCGCTAAAGCCTTTGCCCGGCGCATAAAGGTGAGTCAGGTTGTTAACCGAAAGCAGCGGTTTCATTGGCTGTTCGCCTCGCTCTGTTGGCGGCAGTAATCGGTGTCGGAGCAGACAAACATCCGTTTGCCCGTGTCGTCCAGCACCACTTCATCCAGATAGCTGTGTTTGGAGCCGCAGATGGCGCACGGCTCGTCCCACTCCTGCACCGTAAACGGGTGATCGTCGAAATCCAGGCTCTCTACGCGGGTAAACGGCGGTACGGCGTAGATGCGTTTTTCACGTCCGGCACCAAAAAGTTGCAGGGCGGGCATCATGTCCATCTTCGGGTTATCGAATTTCGGGATCGGCGACGGGTCCATCACGTAGCGGCCGTTCACCTTCACCGGGTAGGCGTAGGTGGTGGCGATATGGCCGAAGCGGGCGATGTCCTCATACAGTTTGACCTGCATGATCCCGTACTCTTCCAGGGCGTGCATGGTGCGGGTTTCGGTTTCCCGCGGCTCGATAAAGCGCAGCGGCTCCGGGATCGGCACCTGGAAAATCAAAATCTGATCTTCAGTCAGCGGGGTCTCCGGAATGCGGTGACGGGTCTGGATCAGCGTCGCGTCTTCGGTTTTTTCAGTGGTGTTGACGCCCGTTACGCGCCTGAAGAAGTTGCGGATCGACACGGCGTTGGTGGTGTCGTCTGCCCCCTGGTCGATGACCTTCAGCACGTCCGCTTCGCCAATCACGCTGGCGGTGATTTGAATACCGCCGGTGCCCCAGCCGTAGGGCATCGGCATTTCGCGGCCGCCGAACGGCACCTGGTAGCCGGGGATCGCCACAGCCTTAAGGATGGCGCGGCGGATCATGCGTTTAGTTTGCTCGTCCAGATAGGCAAAGTTGTAGCCGCTTAAGTTAGCCATTGGCGCGCTCCCGTTGCAGGCGTTTCAGCAGTTCCAGTTCGGCCTGGAAATCGACGTAGTGCGGCAGCTTGAGGTGCGAGACAAAGCCCGCGGCCTCAACGTTATCCGCGTGGGCCAGCACGAACTCTTCGTCCTGTGCCGGGCCTGCAATATGCTCGCCGTAGTCCGGCGCCTGGAGCGCACGGTCAACCAGCGCCATCGCCATCGCCTTGCGCTCGCTCAGGCCATACACCAGCCCGTAGCCGCGGGTAAAGTGTGGATCTTCATTTTCTGGCGCGACAAAACCGTTGACCATTTCGCACTCGGTCATCAGCAGTTCGCCGATGTTCACCGCAAACCCCAGCTCTTCTGGCACAATTTCGACATCGAGATAGCCGCTGCGGATCTCTGCCGCGAACGGGTGGTTGCGCCCGTAGCCGCGCTGCGTGGAGTAGGCCAGCGCCAGCAGATACCCTTCGTCGCCGCGCATCAGCTGTTGCAGACGGGACGAGCGCGAACAGGGATAGACCGGCGGCGTGCGGGTGATGTCATCCGGTGTGCTGCCGGTGTCTTCTTCCGCCTTCGTCAGCCCCTGGTTTGCCAGCAGGCTAAAGACGTGCGGGGAGGCGTCTTGTTCAGCATCAGAGGCGCTGAGCTGCGGTGTTTCACCGTTTGCCAGCAGAGCGAAGTCCATCAGACGATGGGTGTAGTCGTAGGTGGGGCCAAGCAGCTGGCCGCCAGGAATATCTTTATACACCGCAGAAATACGGCGCTCTAAACGCATTTCCGCCGTATTTACCGGCTCGCTCACCGCCAGCTTCGCAAGCGTTGTGCGGTAAGCGCGCAGCAGGAAGATGGCTTCCACGTTATCGCCGCTAGCCTGTTTCAGCGCCAGTGCCGCCAGCTCACGGTCCGCGATGCCGCCTTCGGTCATCACGCGGTCGACGGCCAGGTTTAACTGCTGTTCAATCTGGGCGACGCTCAGCTCGGGAAGAGCGTCATCCCCCCGGCGTCTGTGCGCCTGCAAGGCATGGGCGGCGGCGATCGCCTTCTCGCCCCCTTTGACGGCAACGTACATCAGCACACCTCCACGTGAGTGGTTCGCGGGATCGCCAGCAGGCGCTCGCCGCAGGTCAGGATCAGGTCGATACCGAGCGGAAACGGATGCGGGCGCTCGGTCAGCTCATGGATGATGCACTCCGGCAGCTGGGGGGCGACCATCCGCTCGTCGGCGATGCCTGCACCCGTCAGGCGAAGCATGCGACCACCGCTCAGGCTGGAGACCTGCAAAATCAGCGTGGCGCTGGTTTCCGGGGCGACGGCGCTGCCTTCGCTCAGGGCGTTAAGCTGCTCGTGGCTGATTTGCTCGTCTGCCACGGCGAAGACCGCCTGCTGGGGCTGCTCGACCAGCGGCGCGTTGGTATGAAAGCGCAGGTTCTGGCTGGCGATATCGTTCAGCAATGCCCCTGACAGCCATACCGGCGTGTCGTTGTCCGCCAGCGTCAGCAGCACGCTGGTAGAGGCGAGGTTCAGCGGCAGCCAGCCCTGCGAAAGCTGGTGCAGCGAGACGATCACGCCGGGCTCGCTCATGGCTTTCAGCAGGCGACGGAAACTCTGTTGGGCATCCTGGACGGCCAGGGTAAAGGCAGGTTGAAGCGTCATGCGTTGTCTCCGCGAACGAGCGTAAAGAAGTCGACCCGGCTGGTATTCACTTCGGTCTGACGCGCGGCAAGGCGTGCGGCGCGGTCAGCTTCCAGCGGGGCAATAAGGGTTTCCATTAAGGTCTGAAAATGCGGCTGTTCCTGTAAAAGCGCGTCGATCACGGCGCAGCGCTCGGCGTGTGTTTTGTCGCGCCCAAGTACGTAGCCGTAGCCCAGCGTGCCGCTGCTCAGGCGGATCACCGCGCGGGTGAGGGTGGCATCGCCGGCGAAGAAGCGCTCGCCGGTGCCGCCCATGCGTGCCTGGATCTGCACCAGGCCGATCTCCGGCGCGCGGATCGTGTCGTAGTCCGGCGTCAGGCCGAGCGCGTTCATGCGGGCAGCCAGCGCAGCAGGCTGGCTGTGGGCCAGCACGCGCATCCAGCGCTGACGAGTGGAGGTGTCGAAGTGCATTCAGTGCTCCATGGTAAATTCAATCATGTCGGCGCGGGTCAGGCTGACGGAGTATTCCGTTGCGTTGACGTCGCCGTCACGGTGGTTGAGGGTGCGCACGCAGAGCAGCGGGGCCATGTTGGGGATCTCCAGCACCTTGCTCTCTTTAGCCTGCGCGCGGCGGGCGCTGATGCGCGTCTGGGTGCGTTTGAGCGCGATACCCGTCGCCTCCTGAAGAAAATCATGCAGGGAACCGCTGGCGAAATGTTGCAGCACGGGCCAGAGGGAGAGGTCCGCGAAGTAGTGGTCGATCTGACAGACCGCCACGCCGTTCACCCGGCGCAACGTGCGCAGGTGAACGACGTTGTCGCCCTCCTGAATCCCCAGCGCGTCCGCTACGTGGCGGGAGGCCGGGCGCAGGACAGACAGCAGCTTTTCGCTGGTGGGGTGGCTGCCCTGATCGAGCAGGTTCTGGCTAAAACGCGCCTGAGCATTGAGCGGGTAGTCAAACGGGCGCATCAGCACCAGCACGCCGACGCCCTGACGACGCTGGACCCAGCCGCGTTCCACCAGCTGATCGATGGCGCGACGCAGGGTGTGGCGATTCACTTCGTAGCGGTCGGCAAGCTGCTGCTCGGCGGGCAGGTAGTCGCCGCACCGATAGTGCGTGCGCAGCTCCACTTCGAGCTTTGCCGCAATCTCTTGCCAGCGGGTAGGATAACTGGTCGGATGTCTGGATAAGTGCATACCAATCAAAGCCTCGCTTCTCAGATGAAGTGCTTACGCAAGCGTTGAGAGAGGAAATCCAGCAGGCTGACGGTGACGATGATAAGCACCATCAATGCGCAGGTTTGCTGGAACTGGAAACCGCGAATCGCTTCCCACAGGGTGACGCCAATACCGCCTGCGCCCACCATGCCGACCACGGTGGCGGAGCGAACGTTGGACTCGAAGCGGTATAGCGAATAGGAGATGAGCAGCGGCATGACCTGCGGCAGGACGCCGTAGAGGATCTCTTCGATTTTGTTCGCGCCGGTTGCGCGGATGCCTTCCACCGGGCCGGGCTCGATGGCTTCAACCGCTTCGGAGAGCAGCTTGGAGAGTACGCCGGTGGTGTGGATGAACAGCGCCATCACGCCAGCGAACGGACCCAGGCCGACGGCGACCACGAACAGCATCGCAAAGACCATTTCGTTGATGGCGCGACAGGCGTCCATCAGGCGACGCATCGGCTGGTAGATCCACCACGGCACGATGTTTTCGGCGCTCATCAGGCCAAACGGAATGGAGAGGATCACGGCGAGGGCGGTGCCCCAGACGGCGATTTGCAGGGTGGTGGCCATTTCACTGAGGTAGTCCTGCCACTGGCTGAAGTCAGGTGGGAAGAAGTCGGCGGCGAAGGTCGCCATGTTGCCCGAGTCCCTGAAGAGCAGCAGCGGATCCATCTCCGCGCCCTTCCAGGAGATAACGAGCACCGCCAGCAGAACGGCCCAGCTTATGAGCGAGAACCAGCTGCGCTTTGGCGGCGGGAGGGTGATGGTTTGCATGTTGGCTCCTTAATCTGTTCTCCCTCTCCCTGTGGGAGAGGGCCGGGGTGAGGGCATCAGCGTGCGCCTTTCCCCCTCACCCTAACCCTCTCCCTTGAGGGAGAGGGGACTTGAGTTACTGCACCGCTTTATTCACGCTGGTCATCGCGCCGAGCGCGGCGGTCAGGCGGTCGAGATCGTCCAGCTGCGCCTGAATTTCCGACACTTTGCTGGTCTTCTCTTCTTCCTTCAGACCTTTGTTGTCCTTCACGCCCTGCATCTGTTTAAACAGCGCCAGCTGGCGAATCGGCACCAGCTGCAAATCGCTGGACGCGCGGAACGGTGCCCAGCCCAGGTGCGCCAGCACCGCTTTCTCTTCCGGCGTTTTGCCGTAGTTCATAAAGAAGTCGTAGACCTTGTCTTTGGTGCTTTCGGAGAGGTTTTTACGCCACACGATCGGGTCGCCCGGGATCAATGGCGATTTCCAGATCACCTTCAGCGCTTTCAGCTTGTCCGGCGCGGAGGTCTTCAGCTTGTCGAGGTTTTCAGTGTTGTTGGTGGCAACGTCTACCTGCTTGTTCGCTACGGCCAGGGCGTTGGTTTCGTGGCTGGCGTTGACCGTGCGCTTGAAGTCGCTGGCGGAGATGTTGTTTTTCGCGAAGACGTAGTAACCCGGGACGAGGAAGCCGGACGTAGAATTCGGGTCGCCGTTACCAAAGGTCAGCTCTTTGCGTTTGGCGAGCATATCGTTGAGGTTGTTGATCGGGCTGTCTTTGTTAACGATCAGCACGCTCCAGTAGCCCGGGGAGCCGTCTGCTGCAACGGTCTGGGCAAAGACCTGGCCGTTGGCGCGATCTACCGCTTCCATGGCAGAGAGGTTGCCGTACCACGCGATGTCGACTTTGTTGAAGCGCATTCCCTGGATAATGCCCGCGTAGTCCGGGGCGAAGAAGGCGTTCACTTTGATCCCCAGTTTGGTTTCCATATCTTTCAGGAACGGTTCCCACTGCGGCTTCAGGTTTTGCTGTGATTCCGTTGAAATGATGCCAAAGTTCAACGCTTTTTCCTGTTCCTCTGCCCAGGCCGGGCTTAACAGGGTGCTGATGCTGAACATGCTGGTGAAGGCCAGCGCGGCAACGGCTTTGTAGTTCATTTCCATTCCTCGTTATCGGGGCGTTAAGCAGCCTGCGCGCGTTCTTCGACGCGGTTTACGCTGCGGTAGAGATGATCAAAACGTTCGTTATCAAACTGATGGCTGGCGCCATCGAAGAACACGTGGCCCTGACGCAGGGCGACGATGCGCTCGCAGTAGCGCAGGGCGTAATCCACCTGATGCAGCGTCACCACCACGGTGATGCCGTCGTTCTGGTTGATGTCGCGCAGGGTTTCCATCACGATGCGGGCCGATTCCGGATCCAGCGAGGCGATAGGCTCATCGGCCAGAATGATTTTGGCTTTCTGCATCAGGGCGCGGGCGATGGCGACGCGCTGCTGCTGTCCGCCGGAGAGCGTTGAGACGCGCTGGTGGGCAAAATGCGCCATGCCGACGCGGGTCAGCGCCTGTAAGGCTTCTTGTTTCTGGGAAGGGGAGAACCAGCGCAGGCAGGTGCGCCAGAACGGGGTGCTGCCGAGCGCGCCAATCAGCACGTTCTCGAGCACCGTCAGGCGGTTCACAAGGTTGAACTGCTGAAAGATATAGCCTGTCTGCGCGCGGCTTTTGCGAATATCGCTCGCCAGACGCCCCGCATGTTGCACGGTGTTACCCAGCAGCTCGACGCGGCTATCCGGTGTTTTGTCACAGGTAATGAGGCCGCTTAAGTGACGAAGAAGTGTGGATTTTCCTGAACCGGATGGCCCCAGCAGCGCCACCATTTCGCCCTGCTGGACGGTCAGATCAACGGCATGCAGCGCCTTGTTGTGATGGAAGGTTTTGCTCAGTTTCTCGACGCGAATGACAGTTTGCATGTGCTGGGCCTCACGATAAATGTGGCCTCATGCTGGCGTATCAATATGACATTCAGGTTAAGTGTTGGTTGCGGGAGTTTGAAGAGTTGAGGGGGATTTGATGACAATCACCGTAGGCCCGGCCAGCGCAGCGCCACCGGACGCTGTTGCCGGATGCGCTGCGCTTATCCAGCCTACGATTTAACGACGTTAATCATCCACGGCACGCCGTATTTGTCGGTCACAGTGCCGAATCCGTGCGCCCAGAAGGTCTCCTGCCAGGCCATTTCAATATTGCCGCCATCGGCGAGGTTGTCGAACCAGCGCTTGCCTTCCGACACATCCTGGGTGTCGAGCACCAGTGTGAAACCCGCGTATTGCGCGCTGCTGCCAGGCGGTATCCCGTCGCTCATCATAATGTCGCTGCCCGCGATGCGGACGTTAGAGTGGGCGATGGCGGTATCCGGGAAGTTCATGCCGGACGGACAGCCTTCTTCGCTGTTTTCGTCTTTAGGCATTTCGCCGAAGGTGATTTTGTAGAGGAGTTCTGCGCCGACGGCCTGCTGATAGAAGGCGGTGGCCTCCGCACAGTTGCCAGCGAAAGAGATGTAGGGACTTAACGGCATAATCTTTACCTCACGTAAGAAAAGCCCGTTAAGTGTAGTTCCCGAACGCCCGGTAAGCGAAGCGTCACCGGGCGGGTCAATCAGTTCTTTTTCACGAACTCAGATTTCAGTTTCATCGGACCGAAGCCGTCAATTTTGCAATCGATATTATGATCGCCTTCAACAAGACGGATGTTTTTCACTTTGGTACCAATCTTCAGCATGGAAGAACTGCCTTTTACCTTCAGATCTTTCACAACGGTAACGCTGTCGCCGTCTGACAGCAGGTTGCCGTTCGCGTCTTTCACAATCAGCGTATCGCTGTCCTGCGCAGGCTCCGCATCGTTCCATTCATGGGCGCATTCCGGGCAAACGAACATGCCATTGTCTTCATAGGTGTATTCAGAATTGCATTTCGGGCAGTGTGGAAGTTGCATGTTGGTATCCTCAAAAGTGTTAACACGCTGGAAAACGCCAGCTAAATGACGGCAGTGTGCCGAAAAAGGCAGCGAGTATAACGCAAATCCCCACTTTTGTCGGTGATATTGTTTTAGAAAAATAGCGCAAAAATGCGTAAAAGATGACACGAACTGTCAGTGAATTAAGGGAAGCTTATGCCCTGCACGGCAGTGATCGTTATGATGATAAATATATCGAATATTTTATTACAGCAAATTGCTACGCTGTGCCATTTCGGATAAGGTGAAGGAACAAGCCGTTATTTATCTATCCTTTCTGATGCTATACATCTTTTGGTGTCAGGGAATACCTCTCTTTTTTGGTGGGTAAATAACGATGATATCTCCTGATGTTTCCTGAAAATGCGTTTTGTCTATTTACTTTTGGTCTTCTGACCAGAGGGATGTTTTACACGTATTAGAAGGGTGAGATTTAAATTCTCATTATCTTCAGTTACTTGTATTAAATGAACATGTTTTCCATACGTGATCATATAAGCCTGAACAGTATAATTAAAAAAACGTGGCTTAATAAAAGTAATAAATTTGCGTTAAGGGAAGGCTTTTATCATGCACACACAGACCATATTTGAATTAAGCCAGGAAGCCGAACGTTTGTTACAGCTGGCTCTGAACAATCTTGATTCATTAAAATCAATGCCGATTGCAAAGCTGGATAGCACAGCCGCTGCCATGAGCGGAGTTAATAACAACGTTTTGCCATTACATTTTAGCGCGCGGGGTGTCGACGCTCAGCAGGCGTTGCTGAATAACGAATTACGCAAAATAACCCGCCTCGAAATGGTGCTGGCGATTGTGGGTACCATGAAAGCGGGAAAATCGACCACCATTAATGCGATTGTGGGTACGGAAGTGCTGCCGAACCGCAATCGTCCGATGACGGCGCTGCCCACGCTGATCCGCCATACGCCGGGCCAGAAGGAGCCGGTGCTGCATTTTTTGCACGTTGCGCCCATTGATACCCTGATTTCCCAGTTGCAGACGAAATTGTGCGATAAAGATCGCGGCAAGCTGGCGCGGCGTCTGGAAATCGACAAGGACATGAATACGCTGCTGGAGCGCATCGAAAGAGGTGAGGCGTTCGGAAAACATCACCTGGGCGCGGAGCCCATCTTTCATTGTCTGAAAAGCCTGAACGATCTGGTGCGGCTTTCTCAGGCGCTGGGCGTGGAGTTTCCTTTTTCTGAGTACGCCGCGATTGAACATATTCCGGTGATTGAGGTGGAATTTGTGCACCTCGCCGGTCTGGATGCGCACCTGGGGCAACTGACGCTGCTCGACACGCCGGGGCCGAACGAGGCCGGTCAGCCGCACCTGCAAAAAATGCTCAGCGAGCAGCTGGCGCGCGCCTCTGCCGTGCTGGCGGTGATGGACTATACCCAGCTTAAATCCATTTCCGACGCCGAGGTTCGGCAGGCAATTTCGGCGGCGGGGAAATCCGTGCCGCTTTACGCCCTGGTCAACAAATTCGATCAGAAAGATCGTAACAGCGACGATGAAGAGCAGGTACGGGCGATGATTTCCGGCACGCTGATGAAAGGGAATATTTCTCCGGGACAAATTTATCCGGTCTCTTCCATGTGGGCCTACCTGGCAAACCGCGCCCGCTATGAGATGAACACCCATGGGCGGCTTCCCGATCATCAGGATCAGCGTTGGGTGCAGGATTTTGCCGAGGCCGCGCTGGGCCGCCGCTGGCGTACGGCCGATCTCGACGATAGTGACCATATTCGCCATGCGGCGGATCTGCTGTGGGAGGATTCGCTGTTCGAACAGCCCATCCGCAAGCTGATTTACGCGGCTTACGCCAACGCCTCGCTGTTCGCCCTGCGGTCGGCATCGCATAAGCTGCTGAACTATGCGCAAAATGCCAGAGAATACCTGGATTTTCGCCATCAGGGACTGACGGTCGCCTTTGATGAGCTGGAGCGGAATATTAAGCGCCTGGAAGAGGACATGGCGATGCTGCGTCAGCGGCAGAGCGTAGTGAGCGATGAGGTCCAGCATGAAGTTGAAGAGGCGCTCAACGCAGCGGATGCATTTCTGCTTAGTCAGAAAGGCGAACTTCACCAGGCGCTGGACGACATGTTTAGCCGCCCGTTAATTCTTGATTTAGCCGGGCGCGAGCCATCCAGCATGCGTACAGACGACACGGATGAGCACCAGCAGCTGGTGCTTGACGATGAAGGGCAGGCACAGATTGTCCTGAGCAAGATCCGATCGTCATGCGAGCAGATTTTGCTGAATGCGCAGAGCAGAATTAGCCGGGAGCTGGCGTTACGCTTCGATCAGCTGGAGTCTACGCTCGCCCGATCGTTGAATGAGGCGATGCGCCCCATCGAGATGCAAATTAAGGAACAGCTCAGTCATGCCGGCTTTCGGGCGCGGATTAGCTTTCCGGCGTTTCAGGCAAACCAGCTTAACTTCAATACGCGCGGCTTATTTAATGATGCCATTGTGCAGGACACCCCTCCCGCCAGTCAGCCTGCAGGGGCGGGCAGCGTACGTAATACCGTCTCGCGCTGGCTCAATCATCCCGGCTGGGGCTGGGAAGCGTATGTGGAGACGCGCACCCGATATGTCATCGATATCGCTCAGCTTCATGGCAAATTTACGCAGCATACCGATCAGTTTTGCGATCAAATACGTAAAGCTTTGGCCGCGCAGGTCGATGTCTCTGTTACGGCAGGTATGGCAACGTTTTTTGCAGAGTTTTCGTTGTGCCTGACCGGGTTACAGGAAAGCTTGCGTGATAGCCTTGCCGTGCGGCAGCAGAATGAGCATTCAACCCGGGCGCTTAGCCAGTTGTTGAAGCAAAGTATGACCACAGCGGCGTGGATTCAGGAAGATACCCGACTGTTACGCGATGATATTCAAACCTTATTCGCGGCAGAGCAACCATGACAACACAGCTACTGGACGGTCCCGGGCGGACGCTGGAGTGTATTCATCCAAAATTTATGGTCGATTTGGTCCAGGGGGCGGATGCTGCTCGTCACACCCTCCTGGGGCCACAGCAACTGCAATTTCGTGAGCGTTTGACGCAGGAGATCGTTACGCAGACCCGGTTGCGGCCATGGGCAATGGCGGGAATGCTCAACGAAAATGCAGCACTGCGGCTGGGTCTGGCGGAGAAACTGGCCGGTATGCTCGACCCCGGACACCTGGCGCTGACCCGCATGTCCGACAAGCTGGTAGCCCTGCGCCAGCAGGTTAATCCACGCCTCCCTCAACCTTCCGGATTGTTGCAACAGTACGAGGCGCTCTCCGCACATTTCAACCAGCGTGCCGCCTATAAAGAGAAAGCGCTCGCGCAGCGCGGCCTTACGGTTCAGGCGGGTGAGCACAGCGAGCAAATTTTTACCCGCTGGCGAGCCGGGCAGTATGACGGCTGGTCGCTGGCTGGCCGCTGCTTTATCGTGCTGGAAGAGTTGCGCTGGGGCGCGTTTGGCGATGCCTGTCGTCTGGCGAATAGTGATGTGGCGGCCATGCTGAAAGATAACCTGCGCAGCATGGCCGCAAACTATCTGGCACAGGGGATTAACGCTTCTCCCACCACCCGGCATTTTTACCATCAGTGGCTGACGACGCCCGCTTCTCCTGGTCTGATGGATTATAAAGATATGCTTGGCTGGCTGGGGGACTGGTGTCAGGCGGATAAACATCCGGTGAGCTGGTCAGTGACGCAGAGCTGGCAAACGGTCGCGCTGGGTATGCCGAGACTCTGTTCGGCAAAACGGCTGGTGGATGGCATGGTGGAAGAGATATTTAGTGCGTGATTGCCCCCTCTTTTTAAGGAGGGGGCGAACGGCTTAGTGGTGCATTTCTACCGCTTTCGGCTCTGCCTGGGTCTCCGGAACCTGTCCAAAACGTCTGGCGTACAGCGCCGTGATGATCGGGACCAGAATCGCCGTCACAATCACGCTGGCGGCAACCAGGGCCGTGGCGGAAGCCGCCACCGGTTCAAAGGCCGGGTTAATCTGGGCGATAATCACCGGGTTAGCTACCGCAGCGCCTGCGGCCGACGAGGCGGCCACACCTGCGGTTCCGTTACCGCCCCCAATGACGCGGTCTGCAATAATTAGCGGGATACCCGTGATGACGATGACGGCAACACCCAGCACAATACCCAGCAGGCCGGTTTCCAGAATCACGTTCAGATTGATGGTATTGCCCAACGCGAAGCCGAAGAACGGGATCAGTACCGGGGTGGCTTTGCTGAAGAAATCGCGCAGATCGTGATCGAGGTTGCCTAGCGCAAAACCAATCAGGAACGGCAGGATCGCCCCGACAAAATGGTGGGGTTCAAAGGAGGCAAGGCCGGCAGAACCCAGAATCAGCATGGTCATCAGCGGACCCGACTCCAGGGACATCAGCACGAACGCGCCTGATTCTTCTTTGGTGCCATATTGATTCATCAGGCTGGCATAGAGACCGCCGTTGGTCATATCCATTGCTGAAACAATGGCCAGAACGGATAATCCGGCGAAGAATCCGGTCTGTATGCCATTCTCCGGAATGAACATCGCGCAGATCATGGCAACGACCCAGGCGACCGCAATTTTAGTAATGACCAGCGTCCCTGATTTACGTAATACCGTACCAGTTGCACGTAAATTAATAGATGCGCCGATGCAAAAGAACCAGACTGCCAGAATCGGCACCGTTCCAGTGATCATACCTTTTGTAAAACCGCCAAAATAAGCACCGGTATTCGGGGCCAGCGTATTTAATATCGCGCCAAGTACCAGCGGGACCAGCATCATCCCGCCCGGGATGCGTTCTATTGTTGCTTTAATCTTCATCATTAACCCTCACATCTCGCCCGCGTGGCTGGCGGAAATCTCAAAAAATAGATCAACAAATTCAAATGATTGCCTTTTTTGAAGACCAATCGATTCGTTACTTATGCTGTAAAGCGAAATTCAGGTGCTTAGCATTCCTTCATTTGAAAGCCGCTGGGATATTGTGTTCGGGTTTATCATGCGATCTTTGGAATTGCGATTCAATGAAAATAAAACACTGTTTTAGTTATCTGCGTCACATATTGAATGTAAACAGGAATGCCCGCTGTTAATAATTAAATTTTGTGTAAATTCGATGTGAAGAAATGTGATTGTTTTTTGTTTTAAGAGGAATAATAACGGGTGTTAAGATGTGCTTGATAAAGGGGGTGAGAATGACCTTATTTATCGTGAATTGACAAAACCTGAAGCCAACTTACGAACCGGAAAAATATATGTGAAGTTGATCACATATATAAACGCTGGTAGGGTAAAAAGGTCTTTAACTGCCCAGACAGGCGTCAACAGGTTCGGTTGTATTGAGTTAAAACGTCAATGTAAGTAAACCTGCTACGCTTGAATAAGGAGATTCGCATGGAGCGGATCTCTGGTTCACAGCTTGCAAATGCGCTGTGAAACGGACGGGGCTGAGTCTACGAGGAAAGCTATGCTTAGAAGGAAAAAAGTAAAACCCATCACGCTGCGCGATGTCACCATTATTGATGATGCGAAACTGCGCAAAGCGATTACGGCGGCCTCGCTCGGTAATGCGATGGAGTGGTTCGATTTTGGTGTCTACGGCTTTGTTGCCTATGCGCTTGGTAAAGTGTTCTTCCCCGGTGCCGATCCCAGCTTGCAGATGATTGCCGCGCTGGGTACGTTCTCTGTTCCCTTCCTTATTCGCCCTCTCGGTGGCCTGTTCTTCGGCATGCTGGGTGATAAATATGGTCGCCAGAAGATCCTGGCTATTACTATTGTCATCATGTCGATAAGTACATTCTGTATCGGCCTTATTCCGTCCTATGCGACCATTGGTATATGGGCACCGATCCTGCTGTTGATCTGTAAGATGGCGCAGGGCTTCTCCGTTGGCGGCGAATATACCGGTGCATCGATTTTTGTCGCCGAGTATTCTCCGGACCGAAAACGCGGCTTTATGGGCAGCTGGCTCGACTTTGGTTCGATTGCCGGGTTTGTCATGGGCGCGGGAGTTGTGGTTCTGATTTCAACCGTAGTGGGTGAAGAGAACTTCCTCGACTGGGGCTGGCGTATTCCGTTCTTCCTGGCGCTGCCGCTTGGCATCATCGGTCTTTACCTGCGTCACGCCCTGGAAGAGACGCCTGCGTTCCAGCAGCACGTTGAAAAGCTGGAACAGGGCGACCGTGAAGGGTTGCAGGATGGCCCGAAAGTGTCGTTCAAGGAGATTGCGACCAAACACTGGCGCAGCCTGCTGACCTGTATCGGTCTGGTGATTTCCACCAACGTGACCTATTACATGCTGCTGACATACATGCCGAGCTATCTGTCGCATAACCTGCACTACTCGGAAGACCACGGTGTGCTGATTATTATCGCCATCATGGTAGGCATGCTGTTCGTGCAGCCGATTATGGGTCTGCTGAGCGACCGCTTTGGCCGTAAGCCATTCATTATTCTCGGTAGCGTCGCGCTGTTCGCGCTGGCAATCCCGGCCTTTATTCTGATTAACAGCAATGTGCTGGGGCTGATTTTCGCCGGTCTGCTGATGCTGGCGGTGATCCTCAACTGCTTTATCGGGGTGATGGCTTCTACGCTACCGGCAATGTTCCCGACGCATATTCGCTACAGTGCGCTGGCGGCAGCCTTTAATATCTCCGTTCTGATTGCGGGCCTGACGCCGACGCTTGCTGCTTCACTGGTGGAGAGCACGCAGAACCTGATGATGCCTGCTTACTATCTGATGGTTATTGCGGTGATTGGCCTGATTACCGGTATTACTATGAAGGAGACGGCGAACCGTCCACTGAAAGGGGCAACGCCTGCGGCGTCCGATATTCAGGAAGCGAAGGAGATCCTGCGCGAGCACTACGATAACGTAGAGCAGAAGATTGAAGATATTGACGCAGAGATTGAAGAGCTTCAGAAAAAACGTTCTCGCCTGGTTGACCAGCATCCGCGAATTAACGAGTGATAAAAAACCCGCCGCTGGCGGGTTTTCTTTTATTAGCATCCTGCGGCGATATAGTCGCCGCTGGCGCTGACGGGGATCACCGTCAGGAAGAGGATAGTTGCGAACAGTATCAGAACAACTCCTCCGGCTATTTTGACCATCGGCATTACCCAGTTCAGGGAAGTGCCGCCACTAAACCAGGCTACTGTGCGTTCACGCGCGTAACGTACTGCCAGCGACAGCCCCATAATCGACAGCGCCGTTCCCAGCGACATTGTCATCACAGCAGCAATTCCCCAGCTAATAATGCCGAGCGCATTCGAGAACATCAGGATCATAATTGCTCCGCTGCACGGGCGTGCGCCAATGGCCAGCACCACGCCCAGACGGGTTTTCCAGTCGCTTTTAGCCAGATCCACCCCTACGCCGTGATGGCCGCAGCCACAGTTTTCATTATACTGATGATGCGGCTTGATGGCGCTAATCGCCATTTTGCGCGGACGCAGGCTGCTGAGCGCCTGATAAATGATAAACGCACCGAAGGCGGCAATCAGTAAGGCGCTGATTTTCTCGACGTACCAACGGCTGGTGCTGATATCTCCTGACGCGAGGTTCAATCCAACCGCCAGGATAAAGACAAAGAGGATCGCGCTGACGCCCTGCATCAGGCTACCGATAAACGGTACGACGCGCGCCGCGAGCTGGCTCTCTTTATTGGTGCTGAGATACGTGGCGACGATAAATTTGCCGTGTCCTGGTCCAACGGCATGGAGTACACCATAAAGAAACGCACCGGTTAACAACCACAGCCCACCGCTGTACTGATGATTATTAAGTTGCAGCAAATACATTACCAGATAACGGTGCAGGGTGATCTGAGCGGCGAGGCACCACTGAATAAAAGCATTCCAGTGCGTATGCAGTGCGAAACCTGCCATAAGTAACACCAGCACGGCGAGCCCGGCGGTTGGGATACGCCAGTCACGTTGAAGTCGTTGTGTCGTCATCAGGTTGGTCTGCGAGAGGAATATTTGCCGCTAGTATAGTGTTCAATTAGCGGGATCGCACCGGGATCGTCAATGGATTGTGGATAACTCTGTGCGTAAAAGGGTATAAGGCGGGGTTTTGCTGGGGAATACAGCAGTCAGTCATTTTTTTGCAACTTTTCTGTTGCGGTCGCTCGGGAACTCCCTATAATGCGCCTCCATCGACACGGCGGATGTGAATCACTTCACAGACAACCCGGTCGGTTGAAGAGAAAAAATCCTGAAATAACGGGTTGACTCTGAAAGAGGAAAGCGTAATATACGCCACCTCGCAACGATGAGCTGAAAGCCACGTTGCAACTGCTCTTTAACAATTTATCAGACAATCTGTGTGGGCACTCAAAGTGACATGGATTCTTAACGTCCTCGGACGAAAAATGAATACCAAGTCTCTGAGTGAACATACGTAATTCATTACGAAGTTTAATTCACGAGCATCAAACTTAAATTGAAGAGTTTGATCATGGCTCAGATTGAACGCTGGCGGCAGGCCTAACACATGCAAGTCGAACGGTAACAGGAAGCAGCTTGCTGCTTTGCTGACGAGTGGCGGACGGGTGAGTAATGTCTGGGAAACTGCCTGATGGAGGGGGATAACTACTGGAAACGGTAGCTAATACCGCATAACGTCGCAAGACCAAAGAGGGGGACCTTCGGGCCTCTTGCCATCGGATGTGCCCAGATGGGATTAGCTAGTAGGTGGGGTAACGGCTCACCTAGGCGACGATCCCTAGCTGGTCTGAGAGGATGACCAGCCACACTGGAACTGAGACACGGTCCAGACTCCTACGGGAGGCAGCAGTGGGGAATATTGCACAATGGGCGCAAGCCTGATGCAGCCATGCCGCGTGTATGAAGAAGGCCTTCGGGTTGTAAAGTACTTTCAGCGGGGAGGAAGGCGACAGGGTTAATAACCCTGTCGATTGACGTTACCCGCAGAAGAAGCACCGGCTAACTCCGTGCCAGCAGCCGCGGTAATACGGAGGGTGCAAGCGTTAATCGGAATTACTGGGCGTAAAGCGCACGCAGGCGGTCTGTCAAGTCGGATGTGAAATCCCCGGGCTCAACCTGGGAACTGCATTCGAAACTGGCAGGCTAGAGTCTTGTAGAGGGGGGTAGAATTCCAGGTGTAGCGGTGAAATGCGTAGAGATCTGGAGGAATACCGGTGGCGAAGGCGGCCCCCTGGACAAAGACTGACGCTCAGGTGCGAAAGCGTGGGGAGCAAACAGGATTAGATACCCTGGTAGTCCACGCCGTAAACGATGTCGACTTGGAGGTTGTGCCCTTGAGGCGTGGCTTCCGGAGCTAACGCGTTAAGTCGACCGCCTGGGGAGTACGGCCGCAAGGTTAAAACTCAAATGAATTGACGGGGGCCCGCACAAGCGGTGGAGCATGTGGTTTAATTCGATGCAACGCGAAGAACCTTACCTACTCTTGACATCCAGAGAACTTAGCAGAGATGCTTTGGTGCCTTCGGGAACTCTGAGACAGGTGCTGCATGGCTGTCGTCAGCTCGTGTTGTGAAATGTTGGGTTAAGTCCCGCAACGAGCGCAACCCTTATCCTTTGTTGCCAGCGGTCCGGCCGGGAACTCAAAGGAGACTGCCAGTGATAAACTGGAGGAAGGTGGGGATGACGTCAAGTCATCATGGCCCTTACGAGTAGGGCTACACACGTGCTACAATGGCGCATACAAAGAGAAGCGACCTCGCGAGAGCAAGCGGACCTCATAAAGTGCGTCGTAGTCCGGATTGGAGTCTGCAACTCGACTCCATGAAGTCGGAATCGCTAGTAATCGTGGATCAGAATGCCACGGTGAATACGTTCCCGGGCCTTGTACACACCGCCCGTCACACCATGGGAGTGGGTTGCAAAAGAAGTAGGTAGCTTAACCTTCGGGAGGGCGCTTACCACTTTGTGATTCATGACTGGGGTGAAGTCGTAACAAGGTAACCGTAGGGGAACCTGCGGTTGGATCACCTCCTTACCTTAAAGAACCTGCCTTTGTAGTGCTCACACAGATTGTCTGATAAATGATGAACTTCTGAATGTACTTTTGAGTGCATTAAGAAGTTTTGCTCTTTAAAAATCTGGATCAAGCTGAAAATTGAAACGACACATCTTTAATGGTGTGTTCGAGTCTCTCAAATTTTCGCAATCAGAAGTGAAACATCTTCGGGTTGTGAGGTTAAGCGACTAAGCGTACACGGTGGATGCCCTGGCAGTCAGAGGCGATGAAGGACGTGCTAATCTGCGAAAAGCGCCGGCGAGGTGATATGAACCTTTGACCCGGCGATGTCCGAATGGGGAAACCCAGTGCAATCCGTTGCACTATCGTTAACTGAATACATAGGTTAACGAGGCGAACCGGGGGAACTGAAACATCTAAGTACCCCGAGGAAAAGAAATCAACCGAGATTCCCCCAGTAGCGGCGAGCGAACGGGGAGCAGCCCGGAGTCTGAATCAGCTTGTGTGTTAGTGGAACGGTCTGGAAAGTCCGACGGTACAGGGTGATAGTCCCGTACACGAAAGCACACTTGCTGTGAACTCGAAGAGTAGGGCGGGACACGTGGTATCCTGTCTGAATATGGGGGGACCATCCTCCAAGGCTAAATACTCCTGACTGACCGATAGTGAACCAGTACCGTGAGGGAAAGGCGAAAAGAACCCCGGCGAGGGGAGTGAAAAAGAACCTGAAACCGTGTACGTACAAGCAGTGGGAGCCTCTTTATGGGGTGACTGCGTACCTTTTGTATAATGGGTCAGCGACTTATATTCTGTAGCAAGGTTAACCGTATAGGGGAGCCGAAGGGAAACCGAGTCTTAACTGGGCGTTAAGTTGCAGGGTATAGACCCGAAACCCGGTGATCTAGCCATGGGCAGGTTGAAGGTTGGGTAACACTAACTGGAGGACCGAACCGACTAATGTTGAAAAATTAGCGGATGACCTGTGGCTGGGGGTGAAAGGCCAATCAAACCGGGAGATAGCTGGTTCTCCCCGAAAGCTATTTAGGTAGCGCCTCGTGAACTCATCTTCGGGGGTAGAGCACTGTTTCGGCTAGGGGGCCATCCCGGCTTACCAACCCGATGCAAACTACGAATACCGAAGAATGTTATCACGGGAGACACACGGCGGGTGCTAACGTCCGTCGTGAAGAGGGAAACAACCCAGACCGCCAGCTAAGGTCCCAAAGTCATGGTTAAGTGGGAAACGATGTGGGAAGGCACAGACAGCCAGGATGTTGGCTTAGAAGCAGCCATCATTTAAAGAAAGCGTAATAGCTCACTGGTCGAGTCGGCCTGCGCGGAAGATGTAACGGGGCTAAACCATGCACCGAAGCTGCGGCAGCGACACTATGTGTTGTTGGGTAGGGGAGCGTTCTGTAAGCCGTTGAAGGTGTCCTGTGAGGGGTGCTGGAGGTATCAGAAGTGCGAATGCTGACATAAGTAACGATAAAGCGGGTGAAAAGCCCGCTCGCCGGAAGACCAAGGGTTCCTGTCCAACGTTAATCGGGGCAGGGTGAGTCGACCCCTAAGGCGAGGCCGAAAGGCGTAGTCGATGGGAAACAGGTTAATATTCCTGTACTTGGTGTTACTGCGAAGGGGGGACGGAGAAGGCTATGTCAGCCGGGCGACGGTTGTCCCGGTTTAAGCATGTAGGCGGAGGTTCCAGGTAAATCCGGTACCTTATTAACGCTGAGGTGTGATGACGAGGCACTACGGTGCTGAAGTGATAAATGCCCTGCTTCCAGGAAAAGCCTCTAAGCATCAGGTAACACGAAATCGTACCCCAAACCGACACAGGTGGTCAGGTAGAGAATACCAAGGCGCTTGAGAGAACTCGGGTGAAGGAACTAGGCAAAATGGTGCCGTAACTTCGGGAGAAGGCACGCTGATATGTAGGTGAAGCCCCTGCGGGCGGAGCTGAAATCAGTCGAAGATACCAGCTGGCTGCAACTGTTTATTAAAAACACAGCACTGTGCAAACACGAAAGTGGACGTATACGGTGTGACGCCTGCCCGGTGCCGGAAGGTTAATTGATGGGGTTAGCGGCAACGCGAAGCTCTTGATCGAAGCCCCGGTAAACGGCGGCCGTAACTATAACGGTCCTAAGGTAGCGAAATTCCTTGTCGGGTAAGTTCCGACCTGCACGAATGGCGTAATGATGGCCAGGCTGTCTCCACCCGAGACTCAGTGAAATTGAACTCGCTGTGAAGATGCAGTGTACCCGCGGCAAGACGGAAAGACCCCGTGAACCTTTACTATAGCTTGACACTGAACACTGGTCCTTGATGTGTAGGATAGGTGGGAGGCTTTGAAGCGTGGACGCCAGTCTGCGTGGAGCCAACCTTGAAATACCACCCTTTAATGGCTGGTGTTCTAACGTAGACCCGTAATCCGGGTTGCGGACAGTGTCTGGTGGGTAGTTTGACTGGGGCGGTCTCCTCCCAAAGAGTAACGGAGGAGCACGAAGGTTGGCTAATCCTGGTCGGACATCAGGAGGTTAGTGCAATGGCATAAGCCAGCTTGACTGCGAGCGTGACGGCGCGAGCAGGTGCGAAAGCAGGTCATAGTGATCCGGTGGTTCTGAATGGAAGGGCCATCGCTCAACGGATAAAAGGTACTCCGGGGATAACAGGCTGATACCGCCCAAGAGTTCATATCGACGGCGGTGTTTGGCACCTCGATGTCGGCTCATCACATCCTGGGGCTGAAGTAGGTCCCAAGGGTATGGCTGTTCGCCATTTAAAGTGGTACGCGAGCTGGGTTTAGAACGTCGTGAGACAGTTCGGTCCCTATCTGCCGTGGGCGCTGGAGAATTGAGGGGGGCTGCTCCTAGTACGAGAGGACCGGAGTGGACGCATCACTGGTGTTCGGGTTGTCATGCCAATGGCACTGCCCGGTAGCTAAATGCGGAAGAGATAAGTGCTGAAAGCATCTAAGCACGAAACTTGCCCCGAGATGAGTTCTCCCTGAGACTTTAAGTCTCCTGAAGGAACGTTGAAGACGACGACGTTGATAGGTCGGGTGTGTAAGCGCAGCGATGCGTTGAGCTAACCGATACTAATGAACCGTGAGGCTTAACCTTACAACGCCGAAGCTGTTTTGGCGAAGAGAGACAGACACGATTTTCAGCCTGATACAGATTAACAGAATTTGCCTGGCGGCTTTAGCGCGGTGGTCCCACCTGACCCCATGCCGAACTCAGAAGTGAAACGCCGTAGCGCCGATGGTAGTGTGGGGTCTCCCCATGTGAGAGTAGGGAACTGCCAGGCATCAAACAGAAAGAACCCCGTACCGGAAGGTGCGGGGTTTTTTGCTTTGTGCACGGAAAAACATGCCGGATGGCGGCTTCGCCTTATCTGGCCTGCGGGTTTTGTAGGCCCGGTAAGCGCAGCGCCCCCGGGCAATGCTGGCTGCGCGACCTCATCGGGAAGAGATACAGGAATAAATTTAAGGTAAGGTTTTGATAAGCGCAGAAAAGCAAAAACCCAGCCATAGGCTGGGTTCTTTAAATAGTGGTGCCCGGACTCGGAATCGAACCAAGGACACGGGGATTTTCAATCCCCTGCTCTACCGACTGAGCTATCCGGGCAACGGAGCGCATTAAACCGCAATCGCGCGCGATCGTCAACATTATTTCGGGAAAAGCTGTTCAACTGCTTAAGTTTGCGGCAATCTGTCCGTTTGTGCGCTGAAAATGCACAAATCTTCCAGACAGTTCAGGCAAGAGGTGGCAATGCTGACGGTAAGAGGAGGGCAGTATGGCAAACGACTGGCTTGAGCTGCGTCAGCATGCAGAAACAGGTATTGAGACAATTAAGGCGCATTTCGAAGGACACGCCTTTGATCCCCACTGGCATGATAGCTATCTGGTCGGAATAACCCTTTCCGGTACGCAGCAGTTCCACTGTCGCCGTGAACGCCACCGTAGCCAGCCGGGCGATGCTTTTTTACTTGAGCCTGGTGAAATACATGACGGTGATGCACCGGTAGAGGGTGGCTTTACTTATCTGACCTTTTATCTGGATGAACACTGGCTCACCCGTACGCTTCAAGGGCTGTATGACTCTACTCCCGGGAGTTACACCCTCCACTTTGCCCAAACGCTGACGCGAGAGCCTCAGCTGGTGCGCGCTATCGGTGATACATTTGCCTCGCTGCATAACGATGAGATGAAGATCGTACAACAGAGCACAATGGATAACCTGCTCACTAAGATTACAGCCCACTGCCACTGGCGGAAGAAACTCCCGTCGCAGTTACAAAGCTCCGCTGTGGCGCATCGTGCCCGCGACTATCTCTATGCGCATATCGGCGAGAACGTGGGGCTGTCAGACCTTGCGCGGGAGACGGGGACGGATCGCTTTACGCTCACCCGCTGCTTTAAGCGCGAATTTCACCTTGCGCCGCACGCCTGGCTTATCCAGCTGCGCCTGGCAAAGGCCCGACAGATGCTGGCGTATGGGGAACTGCCTGTTGATGTGGCGACGGCAGTAGGTTTTGCCGATCAAAGCCATCTTGGTCGCTGGTTCCAGCGGGCGTACCGTATTTCTCCGGCACACTACCGTCGGTTGTGCACAAACCTTCCAGACGTTTCCAGAAAATAACGGCACATTCATGGCTCTACTAAAAGGAGCCACCTGTGAATTTAATACCCTTCCTGCTGTTTGCATTTGTCGCCTCGATTACGCCGGGGCCAACCAATATTTTGGTACTGGCTAACAGTCAGCACTTTGGCGTAAAAAATACGATTCCTGCGATCCTGGGTGGGTGTATTGCCGCCAGCGCTATTGTTTTGGTTTCAGGCGCTGGGGCAGGAGAAGTGTTACGCCAGTATCCGCTGATACGTCAGGTGATGAGCTGGGCGGGCGTGCTGTGGCTTTCCTGGATGAGCTGGCAGCTGTTTAGCGCCCCGGCCGCGAATCTCTCCTCCAGGCGTCATGTCCGATTTACCGCGCGGGCGGCGGCGTTATTACAGGTTGTAAACCCAAAAACCTGGATGATGGCGCTGGCCGTCGTCAGCCTGTTTGCTCCGGCAAGCGACCATGCATTACGGGATATTTCGCTGATGGCGCTATGGTTTCTGGCGATCTCAGTGGTCTGTTTGTTGTGCTGGGCGTGGCTGGGGAAGGCGGTGAACCGGATTTTCCGCACCACCGCGGCGATGGTGCGATTTCAACGTGCAATGGCGCTGTGTTTGTTTATTTCCGCCTGGACGGGAATGCTGGCTTAGGTCAGTGCACCACCCATACGACACTGCGCAAACCGCAAAATATCTTCCGCCAGACGGTGCGCCGTATCCACATCCGCCTGGCTACGGTTCACCAGCATGCGGCTCAGGCAACCTTCCAGCACCAGCTCCATCTGCTTCGCGACCATTGCCGGATCATCCACTTCAAGTGTGGTCAGCAGCTCGTGTGTGAACTCGTGCGCGGCTCGTTTTTGCTGATCTGCCAGTTGATGGATGGGATGTCCGGGATCCGGATAGTAGGTGCAGGCGGCGATAAACAGACAGCCTGGGTAACGGTTGTTGGTGACACACTCCGTCAGTGCGGTATAGCGTGCCAGCAGCTTTTGCTCGGTGGTCAGCTCTTCATTCAGCATCAGTTGCCTGCGCCAGATATCCACCTGCTGGCTGAGATAGCGCAGGGCATCATACAGCAGCGCCTCTTTATCCGGCCAGAAGCGCTTAAGTTCATCCAGAGGGTAATCGATACGGTCGGCTACCATCTCAAGCGTGGTGCTGGCGATCCCTTGAATCTCAAGTAATTGCAGGGCTTGTCCCAGTACGTCTTCGCGTTGCACGGTTATCTCCTCCGCTATTCCCAACGGTTTGTCCCGTCTAAAGTGTTGTTTACGGTTGGCGATTGCGCAAATGCGCGTTGAATGCCGTCGCGTCCATAAACCCGGTTACACGCTGCGTCAGCTGTTCTTCCCCCTGTTCATTGAAGAACAGGATGGTAGGCAGCCCGAGCACGTTAAGTTGCTTCAGCAGAGCCTTATCCTGCGCGCTGTTGGCGGTAACGTTCGCCCGGAGCAGAACGGTATCGCTCAGCGCATGTTGTACCTGCGGATCGCTGAAGGTGTATTTTTCAAACTCTTTGCAGGCCACGCACCAGTCGGCATAGAGATCGAGCATGACCGGTTTGCCTTTCGCCTGCACCAGGGCGCGGTTGAGATCGTCCACGTTTTTAATCTGTATAAAATTCAGATGAGCCTGCGTCTGATCTGTCGGGGTGCCAAACGCCCAGTCCTGTAGCGGACGGACGCTCACCAGCGCGGCCGCCAGCAGAAGGATCTGTAGCAGGCGCATCCACGGTTTCTTCGCACCCAGACTCACGATAAATGCCCAGCTGAAGAAGGCCACGCCGAGCATAGCCCACAGACGCGTACCCCACACATCACCGATGATGCGTTCCAGCAGGAAGACCGGTAGCGCCAGAATGACAAAACCAAACGCGGTTTTCACTGTCTCCATCCACGGGCCGCTCTTCGGCAGCAGACGATTGCCAAATACCGTCACAAGGATCAGCGGCAGACCCATGCCGAGCGCGTAAAGGTACAGTGTGCCGCCGCCGAGCCAAAGGTTGCCGCTCTGGGCAATGTATAACAGGATGGCGCTCAGCGGCGCGGTGGTGCAGGGGGAGCAAATCAGCCCGGCGATGGCACCCATGGCGAACACGCCGCCCGCAGAGCCCCCCTGCTGACGGTTGCTCATTAGCGTCAGACGGGTTTGCAGGGAAGAGGGCAGTTGCAGAGTGAACAGGCCAAACATCGACAGCGCCAGCAGAATAAACACTGCTGACAGTCCGATAAGCACATAGGGGTGCTGAAGGGCGGCCTGGAACTGCAACCCGGCAGCGGCGACCACGAGGCCGAGCGCCGTATAGGTTAACGCCATGCCCTGCACATAGATAAAGGCCAGCAACAGCGCGCGGGCGGTGGAAAGGCGTTGCTTACCACCCAGCACGATGCCAGAGATGAGCGGGTACATAGGCAGTACGCAGGGCGTAAAGGCGATGCCGATACCAATCAATAACGCCCAAAGCGCTGAGAACGGAAGGTCTGAAGCGGCTTCGCCTTCACCCCTCACACTGGCCATTTCCCCTGAGGGGAGAGGGGAGGCCGCCGCTTTCACTTCGCTAAGCGGAACGACCTTTGTTTCAGGGGGATAGCAGAAGCCCGCATCGGCGCAGCCCTGATACGTCACCGTCAGGGTAGCGCCTTTATCCGCCTGATTCACCGTGACGGGCACGCTTAAGCGCTGGCGATAAATTTCACTTTTACCGTAGAACTCGTCCTCGTGCCATTCGCCAGCGGGCATCTGCAATGCGCCGACGTCAGCCTTTGCCGGCGTGATGCTGACCTGCTTGCGATAGAGGTAGTAACCCTCTTTCACCTGCCAGGTGAGGCTGAGATCGTGCTGGTTTTGCTGAAAGTCGAAAACGAATGCCTGGTCGGCAGGAATAAAGTTCGAACGGCCGGGCGCGTCAAACAACCCGGCAAAAACTGACGTGCTGCACAGCAGCAGGATCAGCGTAAAGAAGCGTTGAGCCATGAGAGATAATCGTTATCGCCGTGGACCACTGGCAGCACCAGCAGCTCCGGGGTTTGGTAAGGATGATGAGACTTGAGGCAGTCGAGGAGCGCCTGCTGGTTGGTCAGATTGGTTTTGAGCAACATCTGGACTTCGTACTCTTGCTCCAGCTTGCCTTCCCAGTAATAAAGGGAGGTGGCGCCGGGAAGTAGCGTGACGCAGGCAGCCAGTTTTTCGGCCAGCACTTTGGCGGCGAGATCCTGGGCAGAAGCTTCATCAGGGGCGGTACACAGTACAACAACAGCATCAGGCGTGTTCACAAGTCGACCTCCTCATCACGAAAGTCTTCACTATATCACGCCATGTGATTGGTCATTAATGAAACGGGCCGCAGCGCGGCCCGTTTTTAACTATTTTTACAACGGCTAACCGTTTACAGCACAATGCCGCCGATGATAAAGCCGAGGACCACGCAGAGCGTAATCGCCACCACGCCCGGGATGAGGAACGCGTGGTTAAACACGTATTTACCGATACGGGTCGAGCCGGTGTCATCCATCTCAACCGCGGCCAGCAGGGTTGGGTAGGTTGGCAGCACGAACAGGGCGGAAACCGCCGCGAAAGAGGCAATCGCCGTCAGCGGCGTCACGCCCAGCATCAGTGCCGCAGGCATTAGCGCTTTGGTGGTCGCAGCCTGGGAGTACAGCAGCGTTGCGGCAAAGAACAGCACCACCGCCAGTAGCCACGGATAGTTGTGCAGCAGGTCGCCTGCAACTGTCTGGATATCGCTGATGTGCGCTTTCACGAAGGTGTCACCGAGCCACGCCACACCCAGCACGCACACGCAGGCGCTCATACCGGATTTGAAGGTGCTGGCGTTCAGCACTTCGCTGGTGTCGATTTTACAGGTGATACTGATCAGCGTCGCGATGGTCAGCATAAATACCACAATCGCTTCGTTACGCGGCAGAACCGGGTTCTGGATCAGACCTACCGTATCGCTGATGGCGGTCGCGTAGAACATCACGGCGACGATACCAATCAGGAACAGCAGCACGGAGCGTTTTGCATGCGGCTTCAGCTCAAAGACCTGGCTACCGCGCAGGCTCACTTCACCTTTTGCCAGGCGCTCCTGGTAAACCGGATCGTCTTTCAGCTCGGCGCCGAGGAAGTTACACAGCACGGCAGTGATCATTACCGCAATCAGCGTGACCGGAATACAGATCGCCAGCAGCGTCAGATAACTTACGCCCATCGGCTCGAGAATACCCGCGAAAAAGACCACCGCCGCGGAAATGGGCGAGGCGGTGATCGCAATCTGGGAGGCGACTACAGCAATAGAAAGAGGGCGAGACGGGCGAATACCCTGCTCTTTCGCCACTTCGGTGATGACCGGCAGCGTGGAGAAAGCGGTATGGCCAGTACCGGCGAGAATGGTCATAAACCAGGTCACCAGTGGGGCAAGGAAGGTGATGTATTTTGGATGACGACGCAGCATACGCTCCGCCAGGCTCACCAGGTAGTCCATACCGCCAGCAACCTGCATGGCCGCAATGGCAGCGATAACCGCCATGATGATTTCGATAACGTCAAAAGGGATTGCGCCGGGTTTAATCTGAAAGATCAGGGTAAGTACGAGCACGCCGAGACCGCCGGCAAAGCCGATGCCGATACCCCCGAGTCGTGCGCCCAAATAAATCGCCAACAGGACGATGACGAGTTCTGCTCCAAACATAAAGACCTGCCTTGCTTATTAACAAGTTGATATTGAATTGTTGTGTTTTGGTAACGGCCATAAAGAAAAAAGGCACGTCACAAGTGACGTGCCTTTCGGAAGCTTAGCCTGAACGGTTACTGTTCGCTTTCATCGGTATATCGTTTCGCTTTATATGCCGGGTGCATCAGGTTCTGGGCGGAGAAGATATCGTCCAGTTCGGCTTCGGTCAACAATCCTCGCTCGAGAACCACCTCACGCACGCTCTTACCGGTTTCGGCACAAATCTTCCCGACGATATCGCCGTTGTGGTGGCCGATGAACGGGTTGAGGTAGGTGACGATGCCGATGGAGTTATAGACGTAGCCTTCACACACTTCTTTATTCGCGGTGATGCCGTTAATGCATTTTTCCAGCAGGTTGTAGCAGGCGTTGGTCAGAATGTGGATAGATTCAAACATCGCCTGGCCAATCACCGGCTCCATTACGTTCAGCTGGAGCTGACCGGCTTCGGAGGCCATGGTGACGGTCGTATCGTTACCAATAACCTTGAAGCAAACCTGGTTCACCACTTCAGGCACCACCGGGTTCACTTTAGCTGGCATGATGGATGAACCCGCCTGCAACTCTGGCAGGTTGATTTCATTCAGGCCAGCGCGCGGACCGGAGGAGAGCAGGCGCAGGTCGTTACAGATTTTGGACAGTTTCACCGCCAGACGTTTCAATGCGCTGTGCACCATCACGTAGGCGCCGCAGTCTGAGGTGGCTTCAATCAGGTCTTCTGCAGGCACAACCGGCAGGTTGGACACTTCAGCCAGCTTCTGTACCGCCAGCTGCTGATAGCCATCCGGGGTGTTCAGGCGTGTACCGATGGCGGTAGCGCCCAGGTTCACTTCCAGCAACAGTTCGGACGTGCGCAGCAGGTTTTTGGTCTCTTCGTTCAACAGCACGTTAAACGCGTGGAACTCCTGGCCGAGGGTCATTGGCACCGCGTCCTGCAGCTGGGTACGACCCATTTTCAGGATGTCCTGGAACTCAACGGCTTTACGCTGGAAGCCATCACCCAACTGATTAATCGCGTCGACCAGTTTGACGACAGAGGCATACACCGCGATGCGGAAGCCGGTTGGGTAGGCGTCGTTGGTGGACTGACATTTGTTAACGTGGTCGTTCGGGTTCAGGTACTGGTATTCACCTTTCTGATGACCCATCAGCTCCAGGCCGATGTTTGCCAGCACTTCGTTGGTGTTCATGTTGACGGAGGTGCCTGCGCCGCCCTGATAGACGTCAACCGGGAACTGATCCATGCATTTGCCGTTGTTCAGCACTTCATCGCACGCGGCGATAATCGCATTTGCAGCGCTTTTAGGAATGGTTTGCAGCTCTTTGTTTGCCAGAGCCGCGGCTTTTTTTACCATCACCATGCCACGCACAAATTCAGGGATGTCGCTGATTTTGCTGTTGCTGATGTAGAAGTTTTCAATCGCTCTCAGAGTGTGAACACCATAGTAGGCATCCGCTGGAACTTCCCTGGTACCCAACAAATCTTCTTCGATACGAATGTTGTTTAACATGTGAACCTTCTTTTCAAGCTGCCGATGGATTGTACTAAACACACAGTAGATATGTGGTTTTGAATATTTTATGACCGACGATTATTCCCTCAATCGGCCAGATGTTCGAGATCATATGCTGATGATAGCGAATTGCCGTAAGCTGGATCACTTATTATCGACCCGATTTCATGATAATTATTAATCTGTGAAATATGTCACCGCTTTAATATTTCCAGAAAAAATATCCGTGCAAACCGATTGAATTTTGGCTAACCGTCACCATTTCTTATCTACGCGCTTCGCGAACACATTCAGTCAGGGGCCAGAAGGCACCTGCCACACAGGAGATGCCAGTGCGCTGGATACCATTTATTGCTTTCTTTCTTTATGTTTACATTGAGATTTCGATTTTCATCCAGGTTGCCCATGTGCTGGGCGTCCTGCTGACGCTGATTCTGGTGATCTTCACCTCCGTCATCGGCATGTCGCTGGTGCGCAATCAGGGTTTCAAAAATTTCCTGTTAATGCAGCAGAAGATGGCCGCAGGCGAAAGCCCGGCCGCCGAGATGATCAAAAGCGTGTCGCTGATTATTGCTGGCCTGCTGCTGATCCTGCCGGGCTTCTTTACAGACTTCCTCGGCCTGCTGTTGCTGTTGCCGCCGGTGCAGAAGCATCTGACCATGAAGCTGCTGCCGCATCTGCGTTTCAGCCGTATGCCAGGCGGTGGTTTCAGCACCGGCCCGGGCGATACCTTTGAAGGGGAATATCAGCGTAAGGATGAGCAGCGCGACCGGTTAGATCATAAAGACGATCGGTAAGTTTCTTGCCCGGTGGCGCTCGCTCACCGGGCCTGCGGATTTTGCCGCTTCGGTAAAAACACCCACAGCCCCGCCAGCATGACGATGGCGTACACACTCTTCCATCCCACCATCGCCAGCAGCAGCAGGCACAGGACACACCCGATAGCCGCCAGCGCCTTAAAGCGTCCTTTCAGTAGCCGACAGCCCGCCAGCATGCACAACAGATAGATCATGATGAAAATACCGTTGGCGTAGATAATCAGCGCGTCAAGGTTGATGTCGAGGAGATAAATGGCCAGGGAACTCACCACGCAGCAGCCCAGTACGGTATTCAGCGCATTCACCGGAAGCTGACGCTTTGACAGGCGTGAGAGGGGGCTATCCGGTTTATAAAGTGCCTGAGACCACACCAGCCGGGCGAAGCTCTGAATATAGATGTTGAGGCTGGCAAAGCAGGCGAGATAGCCAATCATGCAGGCTACCCACAGGGCTTTAACGCCAAACAGCTGCACCACGATGCCCGGCAGCGACGCGGCGGCGGCTTTCTCTTCACCGAACGCGTTGAAGTGCAGCACCAGTACGGTACAGGCCCAGTACACGGTGCCCGCCAGCAGCAGGCCAATCATCAGGGCTCGGGGAAAATCACGCTCGGGCTGTTTAAACTCGGATGCCAGATGAGCGAACGCCTCCAGACCGACGAAACACCAGAACATGACGGATAGTGCAGCGAAAAGCTGTGTGTGGTCGATGTCATTAATCGCGGGGAAAGGAATATCCGCCACCGTAATGTCACCCGCAAACCAGATGGCGACGATCAGCGCGACGATTAACACGGCGACCAGCGTTTGCAGGTTGGCGCTGGAACTGGCCCCGCGTGAGCCAACCCACCAGATAATCGCCAGCGTACCGAGTTCAGCCAGCAGCAGCTGTTCATCGTGCCAGCCAAACAGCGCCTGTCCGAAGCCGGTTGCGATATGCAGGGCTGCCGGAAGGCCAACGGGTATCACCGACAAAAATAGCCAGCCGGTGACGCGTTCCATTCGCGGCCCAAACGCCATGCCGACAAAATGCGCTACGCCGCCTGCGCTCGGGAAGTGCCGCCCGAGTATGGCAAAGACAATCGCCACAGGAAACACCAGCACGATCAGCACCGGCCATGCCCAAAGACTGTTATTGCCGGCAACCAACGCCGCCAGCGCGGGAACCGCAAAAACGCCCGTGCCTAACAAAGACGTTGAGAGTAAGCCAATGCCCTGCGCCAGCCCCAACTCCTGCCTGAGTCCACTCATTTACCTCGTCCCGCCACCATCAAAAGAGAGTGGATGGTAACACTTTCGCAAATTTTTTTTCGATTACCCCTTGAAGGGGTAAAAAGCTATCCCCATCTCTCAGGGCACTAGCCGGAAAACCGCATGCGGACCGGCGTCATCCATAACTGATAATGACTTTCTCAAAGGAGAGCTATCAATGAGTATTCGTCCGTTACATGATCGTGTGATCGTCAAACGTAAAGAAGTTGAAACCAAGTCTGCTGGCGGCATCGTTCTGACCGGTTCAGCAGCAGCAAAATCAACGCGTGGCGAAATCATCGCTGTCGGTAAGGGCCGCATCCTGGAAAACGGAACTGTGCAGCCACTGGACGTTAAAGTTGGTGACATCGTCATTTTCAACGATGGCTACGGCGTGAAATCCGAGAAGATCGACAATGAAGAAGTGTTGATCATGTCCGAGAGCGACATTCTGGCAATTGTTGAAGCGTAATTAACGCACGAAACTGTACGAATTTGAGGAAATAAGAACATGGCAGCTAAAGACGTAAAATTCGGTAACGACGCTCGTGTAAAAATGCTCCGCGGCGTAAACGTACTGGCAGACGCAGTGAAAGTCACTCTGGGCCCGAAAGGCCGTAACGTCGTGCTGGACAAATCCTTCGGCGCGCCAACCATCACTAAAGATGGTGTTTCTGTTGCACGTGAAATCGAGCTGGAAGACAAGTTCGAAAACATGGGCGCACAGATGGTGAAAGAAGTTGCCTCTAAAGCGAACGACGCTGCTGGTGACGGTACCACCACCGCGACCGTACTGGCGCAGGCGATCATCACCGAAGGCCTGAAAGCCGTTGCTGCGGGCATGAACCCAATGGATCTGAAACGTGGTATCGACAAAGCTGTCGCCTCTGCTGTTGAAGAGCTGAAAGCGCTGTCCGTACCGTGCTCTGACTCTAAAGCCATTGCTCAGGTTGGTACTATCTCCGCTAACTCCGACGAAACCGTAGGTAAACTTATCGCTGAAGCGATGGATAAAGTCGGTAAAGAAGGCGTGATCACCGTTGAAGACGGTACTGGTCTGGAAGACGAACTGGATGTGGTTGAAGGTATGCAGTTCGACCGCGGTTACCTGTCCCCATACTTCATCAACAAGCCAGAAACTGGCGCTGTTGAGCTGGAAAGCCCGTTCATCCTGCTGGCTGACAAGAAAATCTCCAACATCCGCGAAATGCTGCCAGTGCTGGAAGCCGTTGCGAAAGCAGGCAAGCCGCTGGTAATCATTGCTGAAGACGTTGAAGGCGAAGCGCTGGCGACTCTGGTGGTTAACACCATGCGTGGCATCGTGAAAGTGGCAGCGGTTAAAGCACCAGGCTTCGGCGATCGTCGTAAGGCGATGCTGCAGGATATCGCTACCCTGACCGGCGGTACCGTGATCTCCGAAGAGATTGGTATGGAGCTGGAAAAAGCGACCCTGGAAGACCTAGGCCAGGCGAAACGCGTTGTGATCAACAAAGACACTACCACCATCATCGACGGTGTGGGTGAAGAAGCCGCTATTCAGGGCCGTGTTGGTCAGATCCGTAAGCAGATCGAAGAAGCAACTTCCGATTACGACCGTGAAAAACTGCAGGAGCGCGTAGCGAAACTGGCAGGCGGCGTTGCGGTAATCAAAGTTGGTGCTGCGACCGAAGTTGAAATGAAAGAGAAGAAAGCACGCGTTGACGATGCCCTGCATGCGACCCGTGCTGCGGTAGAAGAAGGCGTAGTTGCTGGTGGTGGTGTCGCGCTGGTGCGTGTAGCCGCTAAACTGGCTGGCCTGACCGCTCAGAACGAAGACCAGAACGTAGGTATCAAAGTTGCGCTTCGCGCAATGGAAGCCCCTCTGCGTCAGATCGTGTCCAACGCCGGTGAAGAGCCATCAGTAGTTGCGAACAACGTGAAAGCGGGCGAAGGTAACTACGGTTACAACGCAGCAACTGAAGAATACGGCAACATGATCGACTTCGGTATCCTGGACCCAACTAAAGTTACCCGTTCTGCTCTGCAGTACGCGGCATCTGTAGCTGGCCTGATGATCACGACCGAATGCATGGTAACCGACATGCCTAAAGGCGACGCGCCTGACTTAGGTGCTGCTGGTGGTATGGGCGGCATGGGTGGCATGGGCGGCATGATGTAATCATGTTGTTCTGAACCTCTCAGAATGAACCCCGGGCAGCGATGCCCGGGGTTTTTTATTGCCCGTCGAGCCGTTACTCAAACAAGATGTGCATGGCGGAAGAGATGCGGTTCCAGCACTGAAAAATCCATTTTTATCTCCTCAGAAGAGTAGCTGCATCACCCACATCGAGAGCAGGGCGTTGATGACGCAGACAGCGATGATGTGCGGGTAATATTTCGGGTTCACGCCCGCGGTGCCGAGGCAGCGGCCCGTGTTTTGCACCGGATTGCCCATCAGGTAGATGGCGGGCAGCAGGATGGTGGCATCATGGCCGCTGAGCGTGCCGGCGACGACCAGGCTGGCGCAAACCCCCACGCCGCCGCCCATGCTCATCACCGATGCCAGAAGTACCGTTGCCGCCGCACCCGGAAGCGCCCACAGGGCCATGATGGGCTCGCATACCCTGCCGACAATATCCAGCAGGCCGGTCACCTTAAGCGCCTGAATGATGACAAACGCCATGACCACGTTCGGCAGCAGGCTGGTGGTGGCGATGGTAAAGCCGCGGCGGGCGCCATCGATAAACAAGTCCATGATATTTTTACGCGTCTGGGCGATCATTTTTCCTCCTGAACGCGACGAACTTCCATGTGGGCGATCCACAGTCGCAGGAAGTTCGCGCCAACAAATTTGAACACCAGAATGACGGCAAGCGGCGCGATCACCGGGACGGTAATGAAGGTAAAAAGTGCGGCACCGGAAGAAAAATAGTTGGTAATAATGGCGCTACCGCTGGTCTGGAAGGTGGCGAAAATGGCGCGTTCATGGTCAGTAATCGACCCTTCGTCGGTCAACTCTTTGGTCATCCCTGCGGCTGCATCGGTATTTTGCAGGTTGGCGATAAGCGCCAGAGAGCAGATGCCCGGCACGCCGAGCAGCGGGCGCAGAATGGGCGTCATGAGCTGTTGTGCGGCGCGCAGCCCGCCCAGCCCCTCGGTAACGGCAATGATCCCGAGCGATAAAATGACCGAGGGCGCCAGTTCAAGGGCAAACAAAAAACCGTCTTTCGCTCCTGTGCCACCCTCGCCGCGAAACGTTAGGGCGCCGTTCACCGGTCCAAAGCTGCCGTTCAGGACGGTAAAATCCAGCACGCGCCACCATTCAGTACTTTTGGCGAAAAAACCTGAGAAAAATACGATGGTGAGCACGAACGCCAGATAGCCCACCCAGGTTACTTTTTCCTCTCCTGAGGATGATGCACTCATGAAACCCCCTTTTTTTTAGTCCCGTACAAAAGTTGTACGTCGCATCACTAAAAACGATCGGGGGCTAAAACACGATATCCCAAAGGTTATTATCAGAATTCATTTAAGATGTCGGAGGAGTGCCAGCGGAATCTGGCTCGCAGAAATGCTCAGCATTTTTCTTTTGGTCATCTTTTTAGTATAAGGTTTACACGCGGACAACTACTGTCCAGCTTATTGAAAACGAGGAATAACATGCGCATAAAAGTCTGTGCAGGGATTGTAGGTGCAGCATTGCTGCTGGCGGGTTGTAGCACCAGCAATGAGCTGACGGCAGCGGGCCAGAGCGTTCGCTTTGTGGAAGATAAGCCGGGCAGCGAATGCCAGCTGTTAGGCACCGCCTCTGGCGAGCAAAGCAACTGGATGTCAGGGCAGCACGGCGAGGAGGGCGGCTCTATGCGCGGTGCGGCCAATGCCCTGCGTAATCAGGCTGCGGCAATGGGCGGCAACGTGATTTACGGGGTGAGCAGCCCGACGCAGGGTATGCTGTCCAGCTTTGTGCCAACCGCCAGCCAGATGAACGGCCAGGTCTATAAGTGCCCGAACTGATATAACATTTTGATGGCGCTGCCGCTTTACCTGTAGGCAGGTAAGCGTAGCGCCACCTGCTTTTTTTACTGCTGCCGCAGCTGCAAATCCAGCGGCGTCTTACTCGGCTCTCCGCCAATCTCACGTGCCAGCTTCGGCACCATATAACCTGAAACCAGCGTTAACAGCTCGCGCATAATCTTCCGGGCCTCTTCATCCGTCACCATGAAGTGCGCCGCGCCCTGGACGCGATCCAGAACATGCAGGTAATAGGGCATTACGCCCGCATCAAATAAGGCATTGCTGAGATCGGCCAACACGTGGGCGCTGTCGTTCACGCCGCGCAGTAATACGCTCTGGTTGAGCAGCGTCACGCCTGCCATTCGCATACGCGTCATCGCCGCACGAAAGTCCGCGTCAATTTCATTTGCATGGTTGATATGATTTACCAGCAGCACCTGTAAACGGGACTGCTCCAGGCGCGTGACCAGGGCGTCGGTGATACGCGCCGGGATGACGATCGGTAAACGGCTGTGAATGCGCAGACGCTTAATGTGCGGGATGGTCTCAAGTTGAGTCAGCAGCCAGTCCAGCTCATGATCTTTTGCCATCAGCGGGTCGCCGCCGGAAAAGATGATTTCATCCAGTTCCGGATGCGCTGCGATGTAGTCCAGCGCCACCTGCCAGTTGCGCTTATTACCCTGATTTTCGGCGTACGGGAAGTGGCGACGGAAGCAATAGCGGCAATTTACCGCGCACCCGCCCTTAACCAGCAGCAGGGCACGATTGCGGTATTTATGCAGTAAACCCGGTACAACACTGTTCTGCTCTTCCAGCGGATCGGTGCTGTATCCGGGGGCGGTAATAAACTCATCCTGAGAGGTCAGCGTTTGTTTTAATAATGGATCATCAGGGTTACCCTTTTCCATTCGGGCAACAAACGCGCGGGGAACGCGCAGGGCGAAAAGGCGCTTCGCCTCACGGCCTGCACGCAACGCTTCGTGCTGTTCGAGGTCTAAAAGACGCAGCAATTCATCAGGACTGGTGATTACATCGGCAAGTTGCGATAACCAATCTTCTCTGGACGGGGTGTTTAGGGTTACAATATGCGCCATTTTGTGGCTTAGCTACCAGTTAACAAATTTAGAGGGCCTTATGGCAACGTACTATAGCAACGATTTTCGTGCTGGTCTTAAAATCATGATGGACGGCGAACCGTACGCGGTTGAAGCCAGCGAATTCGTTAAACCAGGTAAAGGCCAGGCATTTGCGCGCGTTAAGCTGCGCCGCCTGCTGACCGGTACCCGTGTTGAGAAAACCTTCAAATCTACTGACTCCGCTGAAGGCGCTGATGTTGTCGATATGAACCTGACTTACCTGTACAACGACGGTGAGTTCTGGCACTTCATGAACAACGAAACCTTCGAGCAGCTGTCTGCGGACGCGAAAGCGATTGGCGACAACGCCAAGTGGCTGCTGGATCAGGCTGAGTGCATCGTGACCCTGTGGAACGGTCAGCCTATCGCGGTTACGCCGCCGAACTTCGTTGAGCTGGAAATCGTTGAAACCGATCCAGGTCTGAAAGGTGATACCGCAGGTACTGGCGGCAAGCCTGCCACCCTGTCTACCGGCGCTGTGGTGAAAGTGCCACTGTTCGTACAGATCGGTGAAGTGATCAAAGTGGATACCCGCTCCGGCGAATACGTATCCCGCGTGAAGTAATTTACGTCATGATTAAAGGCGCAGCGCCCGCTGCGCCTGATTTTGCAGGCAGGGAAGATGAAACGTACCGTTAAAATTCTGCTTCTGTTAGCGCTCTCCAGCGCAATTCTCTCCGGCTGCAACACCGCGCGTGGCGTGGGTGAAGATATCCAGGATCTCGGCCATATCATTTCCCATGCGGCCAGCTAATTCCGTCTAATTTTCCTAAAAATTCTTCCTTTTCCGTCAAACGGCAAGATTTTGTCTATTCTTAAGTTGCTATACACAAAATAACTTTGGCTATAAAAGGAAGATATTATGGTTAAGAAAACAATTGCAGCGATCTTTTCTGTTCTGGTGCTTTCTTCGGTACTGACTGCATGTAACACCACCCGTGGCGTAGGGGAAGATATCTCCGACGGTGGTAGCGCGATTTCTGGCGCAGCAACTAAAGCTCAGAACTAATGTAAGCGACGGTACGGCAAGTTATTACACCGTACCGTCAATTCTCCACTTCCTGTAGCGATAAAAACGGCGAGTAGCGCGTATCCATATGCAGCTTCATGCGGATATTGCGTTTGTACGTATATACCGTTTTTCCGTTAATGCGAAGATTGCTGGCAATTTTCTGGTTGCTCGCACCATCCATCCACAAGGTCAGAACTCTTTCTTCCTGACGCGTCAGCAACGGTGCCGCCATTTTCGGTAGCTCCGCGCTCGCGCATGACGTTAGCGCATCGTTTATCACCGCCGCCAGTGCTTCCAGATCGGTATTTTTGGAGAGCGAAGACCATATCGGGAACTGCGCCAGATAATCAGTCATCTCCTGCTCCTGCCCTGATTGCAGCATAATAAAAGGCAGTGTTTCGCTGGCAATTAGCAGGGAGGAAAGCTGCTGAAAATGGTGTAAATCCTGCCGGAAGCCAGATAAATCAGCGATGACCAGCGCAGGTTTCCATTGCAGGATATGCTCTCTGGCGAGGAAAAGATTATTTACCCCGGTTACGACGAAATGACCCGAAAACAGGTCTGAATGATTGACCCAGGCTTCAAATCCCGCGCGGGTGAAGTGACAACGGTCAATCAAAAGAATTTTGAACATAAAATTTTCGCAGTCGGCTAGTGGTTTGGCTTCCTGCCATCAGAAAGCCTATCATCATAGAGAAGTCGGATGAGTCATAAATGCCTGAACTACGTGCCTTACTGAGGCTATTTCTTGCTTTAAGGTGTTCAGCAGAAAAAGTTTGAAAAAAAATTCCACGCTAACCAAAATATAAGGCGCAACTTCTGCCTTGCGGGACGACCCGTAAGCGCTTCACTCATCGGGGACGGCCCCAACTTGTCTTTAAGTTAAGGAGCCTGAAATGTCCTGGATCGTTCTTGTTATTGCTGGTTTGCTCGAAGTGGTATGGGCAATTGGTCTGAAATACACACACGGTTTTACCCGCCTGACGCCCAGCGTCATCACTATCGCCGCAATGATTGTCAGTATCGTCATGCTGTCATGGGCGATGCGAACCTTACCCGTCGGCACAGCTTACGCTGTCTGGACGGGAATTGGCGCGGTAGGGGCTGCCATTACCGGCATTCTGCTGCTGGGGGAGTCTGCGAGTCTGGCGCGCATCGCCAGCCTCGCGTTGATTGTCGCGGGTATCATCGGGTTAAAACTCAGTACGCACTAATGCGGCTGTTTTACCCAGATTAACTTCGTCACATCAAACCCTTGCCGGGTCGCTATGTCCAGCATCTGCTGTTTCATTTCCGCCGAGATCGTTGGCGTGCGTGAGAGGAGCCACAGATAGTTGCGATCCGGCCCACAGACCAGCGCGTGGCGGTACTCTCTGTCCAGCGCAATGACGTTATACCCGCCGTAGTATGGGCCGATGAAAGAGGCTTTCATGGCCGCGCGGTTAGATGCACCGGTGAAATAGGCCTGACCAACTGACTGCTGCCACATCTGGCGATCCGGGTTATAGCCGCGGTTAATGACCCGGATCCCGCCGTTATCCATCGCGCTGTAGCTGACCGTGACTTTTTCTAAGCCCCGTTCGAACTGATGGTCCAGCCGGGCGATTTCATACCAGGTGCCGAGGAAGCGCTGTGCGTCGAAATTACTGACTACCGTGACGCCAGGCGGAGGAGTAGGGGAACTGCAAGCAACCACTAAAAACGCGGCTGTTACTGCGGCAATAACAGGCAGAATGCGCATAGGAGTTTCCTTACTGTTTTTTGTTAAGTGTAGATGACAGCAGGGAAAATGAGGGAGATTGTGCAGGGTGTTTTGCCGGGTGGCGGCTTCGCCTTACCCGGCCTACAAAGTTCATGCGTTGTGTAGACCGGGTAAGCGCAGCGCCACCCGCAATGTTTTACTGTAGCGCGTCGAGGATATGGTATGCCGCCTCAACGCGTGCCGGGTTCGGATAGCTTTTATTCGCGAGCATCACAATACCGATCTGCTTTTCAGGAATAAAGGCCACGTAGCTGCCAAACCCGCCAGTAGAGCCCGTTTTATGGACCCAGGACGCTTTGACCGGGGGAGCCGGTGGATTCACTTCTGCCACGGGCAGCGGTGCCAGCGCCACCTTACTGTCGCTGCCCTCGATCACCGTGTTGGCCTCCACGGGCCAGTTGAGCATCTCCCAGCCCAGACCCTGATACATTGACCCGATACGCCAGTAGCGCGACTGCGCCAGCGCGATGCCCTGCTTAAGTGAGGCATCAGCAACGTTCTCCGGCGCCATATTTGCCATGACCCAGTTCGCCATATCCTGCACGTTGGTTTTCACGCCATAGGCTTGTGCATCCAGCATTCCCGGCGAAACGCGCACCGCTTTACCGTCACGATAGCCCCAGGCGTAATGCGCCTCTTCCGCTTTCGGAACGTTAATCCAGGTATGGTCCAGCTTGAGCGGCTTAAGGACCCGCGTCGTCATGGCCTGCTCATAGGGCATGCCGGAAGGTTTGACCGCCAGCGCGCCAAAAAGACCGATACTGGCGTTGGCGTAAAGACGCGTTGTGCCAGGCTTCCACTGCGGCTGCCAGTTTTGATAAAAGCGCAGCAGGGCGGCATTATCCGTGACCTCATCCGGTACCTGTAGCGGCAGGCCGCCAGCGGTGTAGGTTGCGAGATCCAGCATACGAATCCCCTGCCACTGCTTGCCCGTTAGCTGTGGCCAGTATCTGGTCACCGGATCGTCCAGCGAAATTTCACCGCGAGCAATGGCATCCCCTCCTAAAACCCCGGTGAAGGTTTTACTTATAGAACCCAGCTCGAACAGAGTCTGAGGCGTAACGGGTTTGCTGGCCGCGATATCGGCTTTGCCAAACGTATAATAGTGCGGTTTACCCTGATAAATAACGGCCACCGCCATGCCTGGAATCGACTGGGCTTTCATCAGCGGGGTAACCGTATTCGCCACCACCTCCGCCAGCTGTTTTTCTGACACTGGCGCGGCGAGAGCAGAGCAAGAGATGCCGAGCAGCAGGGCGCAGCAAAGAGATTTTTTCATCATCAGTAATCTTCCGTAATAGCGAGTCAAGGGGATGTCCGGGCCCGTCAGACAGGCGTAGTCTGTTGGATTTGACTGTGCCTGACAAACGGTTAAATTTAGCATTAGCTGTTAATTTTTCTAACGGAAGAGACCATGACGCGAAGCTATCTCCCCCTCAATTCGCTTCGAGCCTTTGAAGCCGCCGCGAGACATCTCAGCTTTACGCATGCGGCCATTGAGCTGAACGTGACCCATTCAGCCATTAGCCAGCATGTGAAAACGCTGGAGCAGCACCTGAACTGTCAGCTGTTCGTTCGCGTGTCGCGCGGGCTGATGTTGACTACCGCGGGAGAAAACTTACTGCCGGTACTGAATGATTCGTTCGATCGTATAGCCGGAATGCTGGATCGCTTCGCTAACCATCGTGCGCAGGAGAAGCTGAAAATCGGCGTGGTGGGTACGTTTGCCATCGGGGTTTTATTCTCACAGCTGGACGATTTTCGCCGTGGCTATCCGCACATCGATCTTCAGCTTTCCACCCATAACAACCGCGTTGATCCGGCTGCCGAAGGGCTTGACTATACGATCCGCTACGGTGGCGGGGCGTGGCATGGCACCGAGGCTGAATTTCTTTGTCATGCGCCGCTCGCGCCGCTGTGTACGCCCGATATCGCCGCCTGTCTGCACAGTCCGGCCGACATCCTCAGGTTTACGCTGCTGCGCTCCTACCGACGCGACGAGTGGACCGCGTGGATGCAGGCGGCCGGCGAGCACCCCCCTTCGCCAACGCACCGTGTGATGGTATTTGATTCGTCCGTGACCATGCTGGAGGCCGCTCAGGCAGGGGTAGGTATTGCCATTGCACCTGTCGATATGTTTACCCATCTGTTAGCCAGCGAGCGCATTGTGCAGCCCTTTGCAACGCAGATTGAACTCGGCAGTTACTGGCTGACCCGATTGCAGTCCCGGGCAGAAACGCCTGCCATGCGCGAATTTTCCCGGTGGCTGGTGGAGAAGATGAAAAAGTAAAAAGCCCGCCGGATGGCGGGCCTGTTCAGTCAGATGGTGACCACGGCAATCAACGTGACGACCGTCAGAATGGTTGCCAGGCCGTAGAAGACCCATTTACCGCTTGGCACATGGATTTTCAGATCGTGCATCGCATGGTGGATACGGTGCAGACCACACCACAGCGGCAGGACGATCATCAGGAAGATGAACACCCGGCCAATAAAGCTGCTCGCAAAGGCCAGTACGCGCTCATAGCTCAGCGCATCGCCCGGAAACAGCCCCAGCGGCAGCATAATACCGACCAGCAGGATAATGACCGGGGCAATAATGGCGCTCCACATGCCGCCTGCGCCAAACAGCCCCCAGAAGACCGGCTCATCTGAACGTTTTGGATTTGGATTGATCACAGTAGTCTCCTTACCAGAACAGTGCGACAAACAGAATGACCACAGAGACAACTGCCGTCACTGCCCAGAGCCCTTTAATAACCGGCTCTGGCCCCATTTTTTCGCCTTTTACAATGATGTTCGCTGCTTTTGGCGCCAGTTCAAACCAGGTTTTGGTATGCAGTAGCGCGGCTGCGAGCACAATCAGATTCAGAACCACGATGATTGGGTTTTGCAGGAAACCCACAAAACTGGCCCAGGCTTCCGGGCCGTGCTTGAGGGCATACACCCCGTACATCAGTTCGAGGCTGAACCAGACCGCGGGAACAGCCGTGCCTTCACGCAGCATATAGAAGCGATAAAACGGCAGTTTTTTCCACCAGGTGGACGGCATTGGTCGCACGTAGGCTTTGCGTTTAGTCGTCATCATGCACTCCTTAGCGTGGTTTCAGGGTAGCGATAAGAAAGTCTTTCGAACTTTCCACTTTTCCCTGCTGAATAGCGGCGGCCGGGTCGACATGCTTCGGACAGACTTCGGAGCAGTAACCGACAAACGTGCAGGTCCAGACCCCGTTCTGGCCGTTAAGCTGTGCCATACGTTCTTTTTTGCCGTGGTCGCGGCTGTCCTCGTTATAGCGGTGCGCCAGGGTAATGGCGGCCGGGCCGATAAACTCAGGGTTCAGGCCAAACTGTGGACAGGCGGCGTAGCACAGGCCGCAGTTGATGCAGCCGGAAAACTGATGGTATTTCGCCATCTGCGCGGGCGTTTGGGTGTTTGGCCCCTGATCCGGCGTGCGCGGGTTGCCGATGATGTACGGCTTAATCGCTTCGAGGCTTTCGATAAAGTGGGTCATGTCGACCACCAGATCGCGCTCAATCGGGAAGTTGCCCAGCGCTTCAACCTTGATGCCTTTGGTGTAATTACGCAGGAAAGTTTTGCACGCCAGCTTCGGCACTTTGTTGACCATCATGCCGCAGGAGCCGCAGATTGCCATGCGGCAGGACCAGCGGTAGCTCAGGTCCGGGGCCAGGTTATCTTTGATATAGCCGAGCGCATCCAGCAGGGAGGTTTGCTCGTCGTAAGGGACTTCATAGAAAGCGCTGTGCGGCGCGGCGTCCACTTCCGGGTTGTAGCGCACCACTTCAACTTTCAGTTTTTGCATCTCAGCCATTCGCCTTCTCCTTCTTATCGGCGGCTTCTGCTTCTGCACCGTACACGCGTTTCGCCGGTGGCAGCGTAGTGATTTTCACGTCGCTGTAGTCCAGCCGGGTGGTACCATCCGCATCGCGCCAGGCGAGAGTATGTTTAAGGAAATTGACGTCGTCACGTTCGGTGCAGCCCTCATCCAGGCGCTGGTGTGCGCCGCGGGACTCTTTACGCGCCAGGGCGGAATGGGCCATACACTCTGCGACGTTCAGGCCGTGGCCCAGTTCAATGGTATAGAGCAGGTCGGTATTGAAGACGCTGGAGGTGTCGGTGATGCGCACGCGCTTGAAGCGTTCCTGGAGTTCTGCCAGCTTGTCGACGGTTTTCTGCATCAGCTCTGGCGTACGGTAGATCCCGCAGCCTTCTTCCATCGACAGCCCCATTTCGTCGCGGATCTTCGACCAGTTTTCGTTACCTTCCTGGTTCACCAGGCCTTTCAGGCGTTTTTCGATGTCTGCAACCTGCGCATCCAGCGCCGCGCTGTTAGCTTCACCTGCCGTTGCGGCACGCTCCATCGCGCGTTCGCCCGCCATGCGACCAAAGACCACCAGCTCAGCCAGCGAGTTCGAGCCCAGACGGTTTGCGCCGTGCAGACCGACGGAGGAACACTCACCCACCGCAAACAGCCCTTTGATGCGGGTTTCGCACTGCTGGTCGGTTTCGATACCGCCCATGGTGTAGTGCGCGGTTGGACGCACCGGGATCGGCTCTTTCACCGGGTCGACGCCCACATAGGCTTTCGCCAGCTCGCAGATAAACGGCAGACGCTCCAGCAGTTTCTTCTCGCCGAGATGACGCAGGTCGAGATGTACCACGTCGCCGCGCGGCGTTGAGATGGTATTGCCTTTGCGCCACTCGTGCCAGAAAGCCTGAGAGACTTTGTCGCGTGGGCCGAGTTCCATGTATTTGTTTTTCGGCTCGCCAAGCGGGGTTTCCGGACCCATGCCGTAATCCTGCAAATAGCGATAGCCGTTTTTGTTGACCAGAATACCGCCTTCGCCGCGGCAGCCTTCCGTCATCAGAATACCGGAGCCCGGCAGGCCGGTTGGGTGATACTGGACGAACTCCATATCACGCAGCGGGACGCCGTGGCTGAGCGCCATGCCCATACCGTCACCGGTGACGATGCCGCCGTTGGTGTTGTAGCGGTATACGCGGCCCGCACCGCCCGTTGCCATCACCACCGCCTTAGCGCGGATCTGGACGAGCGTGCCTTCCATCATGTTCATTGCTACCAGTCCGTGCGCATGACCGTCGTCGACCAGAATGTCGAGAACGAAATGTTCGTCAAAGCGCTGGATTTGTGGGAACTGGAGGGAGGTCTGGAACAGGGTGTGCAGCATGTGGAAGCCGGTCTTATCGGCGGCAAACCAGGTGCGTTCGATCTTCATGCCACCGAAGCGGCGGACGTTGACGCTCCCGTCCGGACGGCGGCTCCAAGGACATCCCCACTGTTCCAGCTGGGTCATTTCCGTTGGGCAATGGTGCACGAAGTAATCAACGACATCCTGTTCGCAAAGCCAGTCGCCCCCTGCAACCGTGTCGTGGAAATGGTATTCGAAGCTGTCATGATCCTGCGCGACGGCGGCGGATCCTCCTTCTGCGGCTACCGTGTGGCTGCGCATCGGATAGACTTTTGAAATCAATGCGATTTTGGCGTTCGGATTGGCTTGTGCCGCAGCAATTGCTGCGCGTAATCCAGCCCCGCCAGCGCCTATTACGGCAAGATCGGCTTGAAAAGTTTGCACGACATTCCTCCAGATTTTGGTTTTCCCGCAACGTGATGAGCTAAAGGACGTTCACCTGCCCGAACGGACGATTGCGGAAGCGATTCCACTGCTCCTTTATGGGTAAAACAGTATAACCGCGTAGAAGTGAGGGAAATTTGACGTGTTCGATTTTTTTGCTGTTCTGTGCGGTGATTTATCATCGTGATTAATGAATGGCGTCACAGTATTTCTCTGTGCAATGAAAAGGAGCTTTTACTGTGCAAAATTTGTCTCTGCCCCGGCTTGCGAGTAGACTTCGTGCCCTTGTCTGAAAACGGAGAAATAACTCATGAGCGAAACGGCCACCTGGCAGCCGAGCGCATCCATTCCAAACCTGCTAAAGCGCGCAGCAATTATGGCGGAGATACGCCGCTTCTTTGCAGATCGCGGCGTCCTGGAGGTGGAAACGCCGTGCATGAGTCAGGCGACGGTCACGGATATTCATCTGGTCCCGTTTGAAACCCGTTTTGTTGGCCCAGGCCACTCTCAGGGCATGAATCTGTATCTGATGACCAGCCCGGAATACCATATGAAGCGTCTGCTGGCGGCCGGGTGTGGTCCGGTCTATCAGCTGTGCCGTAGCTTCCGTAATGAAGAGATGGGCCGACACCATAATCCGGAATTCACTATGCTGGAGTGGTACCGCCCGCACTACGACATGTATCGTCTGATGAACGAAGTCGACGATCTGCTCCAACAGGTGCTGGATTGCGCGGAAGCTGAAACGCTCTCCTATCAGCAGGCCTTCCAGCGTCATCTGGAAATTGATCCGCTGTCGGCTGATAAAACACAGCTGCGTGAAGTGGCGGCAAAACTGGATTTGAGCAACGTGGCGGATAACGAAGAGGATCGCGACACGCTGCTGCAACTGCTGTTCACCTTTGGTGTTGAACCGCAGATTGGCAAAGATCGTCCGACGTTTGTCTATCACTTCCCGGCCAGCCAGGCTTCACTGGCGCAGATCAGCACCGAAGATCACCGCGTGGCGGAGCGCTTTGAGGTGTACTTTAAAGGCATCGAGCTGGCGAACGGTTTCCATGAGCTGACCGACGCGCGCGAACAGCAACAGCGTTTCGAGCAGGATAACCGCAAGCGCAACGCGCGCGGTCTGCCGCAGCAGCCGATTGACACCAACCTGCTGGAAGCGCTTAAAGCCGGTCTGCCGGACTGCTCCGGCGTGGCGCTGGGTGTGGATCGCCTGGTCATGCTGGCGCTGGGCGCAGAACAACTGGGCGATGTGATTGCCTTTACGGTCGATCGCGCATAAAGAATTGCCGGGTGGGGCTGTCGCTTACCCGGTCTACTCGGTCATTTAACTCTGCCACATTAAAAACTACTATCTTCTCTATGCACGGGTCTTTTTCTTAATTTGACTCGGATAGCCACAATATTTGTCTGGTCATCTGCTACCATCCGCGCAGTTTAATTCCGTTTCGGATGGTTTTATGTCTCACTCACTCAAAAAAATGACCCTTACCGGGCTCATCCTGATGATTTTTACGTCAGTTTTTGGCTTTGCCAATAGCCCGTCCGCGTTTTATCTGATGGGCTACAGCGCGACGCCGTTTTATATCGTTTCCGCGCTGTTCTTCTTTATTCCGTTTGCGCTAATGATGGCGGAGATGGGGTCGGCGTACAGGAAAGAAGAAGGCGGCATCTATTCGTGGATGAACAACAGCGTCGGTCCGCGTTATGCGTTTATCGGTACGTTCATGTGGTTTTCATCCTATGTCGTCTGGATGGTCAGCACGGCGGCCAAGGTCTGGGTGCCGTTCTCAACGTTTCTCTTCGGTGCGGATAAAACGCAGGTCTGGTCTCTGGCGGGGCTGAGTTCCACACAGGTGGTCGGTATTCTGGCGGTGTGCTGGATGGTGGTTGTCACGCGGGTGGCCTCGAAAGGCATCAACAAAATTGCCCGTATCACTGCCGTTGGCGGAATTTCTGTGATGTGCCTGAACCTGGTGCTGCTGCTGGTCAGCATCGCTATTCTGTGCCTGAACGGTGGGCATTTCGCACAGGAAGTCAACTTCGTTTCATCGCCTAATCCGGGTTACCAGTCCGGGCTGGCCATGCTCTCCTTCGTGGTGTTTGCCATCTTTGCTTACGGTGGAATTGAAGCCGTGGGCGGGCTGGTCGATAAAACCGAAAACCCGGAAAAGAACTTCGCCAAAGGCATTATCTTTGCCGCCATCGTCATTTCCATTGGCTACTCGCTGGCGATTTTCCTCTGGGGCGTCAGCACCAACTGGCAGCAGGTACTGAGCAATAACACCACCAACCTCGGCAACATTACCTACGTGTTGATGAAAAGCCTGGGGGTGACGCTGGGCAACGCCATGGATCTCGCGCCGGAAACGTCGGCCACCCTGGGGATCTGGTTTGCGCGGATTACCGGTTTGTCGATGTTCCTCGCCTATACTGGCGCGTTCTTCACGCTGATCTACTCGCCGCTGAAAGCGATTATTCAGGGGACGCCAAAGGCGCTGTGGCCTGCACGTATGACGCAGCTGAACGCTGCCAGTATGCCTGCCAACGCAATGTGGATGCAGTGCCTGCTGGTGTGCGTGTTCATTCTGCTGGTGTCCTTTGGCGGCGATACCGCGTCGGCGTTCTATAACAAGCTGACCCTGATGGCAAACGTATCGATGACGCTTCCGTACCTATTCCTGGCGCTGGCGTTCCCGTTCTTTAAGGCGAAGCGGGATCTGGAGCGACCGTTTGTGATCTTCAAAACCCGCGTGGCGACGCTGCTGGCGACCACTGTTGTGGTGCTGGTCGTCGCGTTCGCCAACATCTTTACCGTCATTCAGCCCGTGGTTGAGGCAAATGACTGGAGCAGCACGCTGTGGATGGTTGGCGGACCGATCTTCTTCTCGCTGCTGGCAATGGGAATTTATGAGAACTACCGCCGCCGCATGATGACCTGCGTGGCAGAAGTGGCATAGCGGATGAAAAAACCCCTCCCGGAAGGGAGGGGGAAATGGATTATAAACTTCCCGCCGGGCGCGAACGCGCCGCAGACGTCAACGTTCTTCCCGTCTTACGTCCGTCCAACGTTTCCAGACGCATCTGGAAAGGTGGGAACGGCATATCAATTCCGTGCTCGCGGAAGCCAGCCAGGATCAGCTGGTGGATCTCATGGCGCAGCGGCATACGGTGTCCCATCTCGGCGGCGTAGATACGCAGCTCGAAAATCTGGATCCCCTGCTGCAAATCAACCAGGAAGACTTCCGGCGGCGGGTTGTCGATTACCAGCGAACAGCGTTCAGCAGCCGTATACAGGATCTGCGTCACCTCTTCGCTGTTGGCATCCGACGGAGCGGGTACGGTCAGCACCACACGCGTGACGGAGTCAGACAGCGACCAGTTGATAAACTGCTCGGTGATAAACGCTTTGTTCGGGACGATGATCTCTTTACGGTCCCAGTCGCTGATGGTGGTGGCGCGGGTGTTGATCCTGGTGACGCTGCCGGTCAGATCGCGGATGGTCACCGTATCGCCAATTCGAATCGGCTTTTCAAACAGAATGATCAGACCCGAGACGAAGTTGGCAAAGATCTCCTGTAAACCAAAGCCCAGGCCTACGGTCAGGGCGGCAACCAGCCATTGCAGTTTTGACCATTCGATACCAATCATCGAGAAGCCAACCAGCCCACCAAACAGCATGATTAAATACTTGGTAATGGTGGTGATCGCATAGCCTGTGCCGGGGGTTAAATCCAGATGCTGCAACAGCGCCAGCTCCAGCAGGGCAGGGAAGTTACGGATCAGCTGCGTGGTGATAATGAGTACCAGAATCGCAATCAGCACGGCCCCTAAGGTGATGGGCTCCAGGCTTTCGACCCCCTGCACCGTCGACGTCACATCCCACAAAGAGATGTTCTCCAGGAAGCCAAACGCAGAGTGGATTTCCGACCACAGGAAGATCACCGACAGCAGGGCAACCAGCATCAGAATTGAGCGTACCAGCCGCAGGGACTGGGTACTGATCGCATCGAGATCCAGTTCGACGTCATCGGCGTCTGAAGTCCCTTCGGTGCTGTTGACGTGGTTCGGCTCTTCCTCACCCCGCGCGCGCTGGGCCAGTATTTCTGCGCGACGATGTTTGGCACGGTCAAACGCCAGACGACGACGCTGGATCAGCATGCCGCGGCGAATAACATGGTAGACCACCAGCAGCAGGAACCAGATAGCTACTGACGTTTCCAGTCGTGCGAGCAGCGCTTGCGATGTGGCGAGATAACCGACAGCCGCCGCCAGCATCGCCGCCAGCGGCGCGCTAAGCAGCAGGTTCCACAGCAGACGGTTAAACATGTTATCGCCACTGCCGGACTTGTCGAGATAGAGCGGGATCCCGGCGCGCTTCAGGCTGAGCGTCACTACCGCTAATGCCCCGCAGATCAGCATAAAGCACAGACGTCCCAGCGAGCCGGAGAACTCCCGGTCATTGAGATTATCGAACATGATCAGCGCCATAATCAGCGGCACAATCAGCCCGATGCTCATCAGGTAATAGCGCATCGCCCGCGCCACGCGATTACGCGGCCAGCCAAAGTGAGCGATGAACAGACCATTTGGCCGCGCAAACGTGGCGCAAATCATCACCACCCACAGCAGCGGAACGGTGGCGGTCACGCCATCGCCAATTGCGACGGCAAGCGGATAGGGCCAGGCTTCACGCAGGCCGTATCCGAGCGTCATCCACAGCACCGGCAGCGGGGACGCGACCAGAATTGACCAGAACACTGTACGCAGCGTCAGCCAGAAGTGATCCTGTGTCACTTTCCCCACCCGGGCGCTGGAGCGCTCAAGGAAACGGGTGAAGTGGCGACGGGAATAAATACTGAAACCCACCAGAATCAGTGCCCCCAGCAGCGGGAAGATGGTCTCCTTACTGGTGAGCATCATCACGCTGGCGAGACCCAGCTGGCTGAAGGTGTCCAGCGAAATGAGGCGGCGCAGATCCTGCACGATCTCGATCGGCCAGGCGAAGGTCATCGGCCGCACGTCGGAGGTCCAGAACAGGTAACGGTGCGTGGCTTCGTTGACCTCTTTCAGCGCGTCCTCCAGCTGGCTGTTTGAGACTTTCAGCTTGGTGAGTTCGAGGATCAGCGTATCGCCCCCCTGCAACAGGGAATTGAGCAGTTCGCGTTGGGTGCGCAGCTGCGCTTCCAGAATACGGCTTTGCTCGCCGGTGAGCGGCTGTCCGTCAGCCTGACGGATCTGGCGGATTTGCGGCTGCTTATTAAGAAGGTCTTCATAATGAAGACGCTGAACGCGCAGCTGCGCCATCTCCGTATCAAGCTGCTGCGGTTTTGGCATCTCTGGCAGACGAGCCACCTGTGCGCGTAACGCTTCGCCCAACAGGTTAGATGAGCCAAGCCACTGGGACTGTTCACGCAGCGTGTTGAGAGCCTGACGAACCTGGAGGGTTTGATTAGTGGCCTGACGCTGCTGCGAGGCCACCAAATCCATGCGCTGCGCCTGCTGATTCAGCGCGGCAGAAAGCTCGCGGTTAACCTTAAACTGGGCGACGATGCTGTCGGGCAGGTTAGCGCTGTTTTCGGCCAACAACTCGGTGCTTTCCAGCGCACGTTCAGCTTCACGCTGACGCTGGCTGTTGAGTTGATTTCTCAGCGCCTGGAGATACGCATCCAGCTGTTCGCTCTGCTTCTGCGCCAGTTCCGAACGCATCCGCGACAGCTCCTGGCGGTTGTTAGCAGAAAGCTGTGCCAGCTCCAGTTCATCAACCAGTGCTTTAAGTCTGGCGGATTCCGCCTGTAGCCCAAGATTTTGGGCCTGATTCTGCGGGGTGTTGCCGGTCTGCGTCCCAATGCGGCGTTCCACCTCATTTAACTGACGGCGGGCATCGGTTTGCTGCTGTGGAAGCTGACTGAGAGAGTCGGCAATTTCACGCGCCCGTTCCTGCTCCTGCTGTGCCAGACGGCTTTTTTCCAGCAGCTGGCTGCTGACTTGCAGGATCTCCTGATTCAGCGCCTCGGACGTCATCCCTGCGGGTACCTGGCGTGGTTCGTCACGCAGGCTGTTTAACTGCGAGCGCAGGGTCTGAGAGAGTTTGGGGAAGTTGTCGATAACCTGCTGATATTGCTGGGCGCGCTCAAGAGAACCCTTTCGTTCCTCAAGTGCGTTCAGTGCAGACTGGAGCGACTCAACGGCCTCCGGCTGAGCGGGTTTCGCCGCTTTTGCCTGCTCCAGCTCCTGGGTTATCTGTTTGGCGTCGGGGGCCGTCGCTGCGTACGCCCCCATGCTGAGGCACCAGGCCATCAGTAATACGATAATCGGGCGCACGTCAGCGATCCTTCTGTTGTTAACCTTCGTCTTTTTTGCCGTCAACCAGCGGGCTGGCATCGTGCTCGGCTTTGATCTCTTCTTCCGGCAACTGGGCTGGCGCAACGGCTGGCGTTGCAAAGACCTCCGTCGATACTGCCAGAGGCTGGCCGAGTTTGGTCACGGACAGGCTTTCCAGCTCGTCGACAAGGTTAACTTTGCCCGGTGCGAACAGGTTGATTACCGTTGAGCCCAGCTTGAAGCGGCCCATCTCCTGACCTTTCAGCAGGGCCACAGAACCTTCTTCTTCCCCGGCAGGCCAGGTCCAGCGCTTGATCACGCCTTCGCGTGGCGGCGTAATGGTGCCCGCCCAGACGGTTTCGATGCTGCCCACAATGGTAGCACCTACCAGAATCTGCGCCATTGGGCCAAATTCAGTATCAAACAGGCAGATGACGCGCTCGTTACGGGCAAACAGGTTAGGGACGTTTTGCGCCGTCAGGTGGTTTACAGAGAACAGATCCCCCGGCACGTAGATCATCTCGCGCAGGATGCCATTACACGGCATATGAACGCGGTGGTAGTCGCGTGGGGAGAGATAGGTGGTCGCGAAAGTCCCGTTGCGGAACAGATCCGCCATTATGTAGTTACCGGCCAGCAGCGCTTCCAGGCTGTAGTTATGGCCTTTCGCCTGCAAAATTTTGTCGTCTTCAATTTTACCCAGCTGGCTGATCACGCCGTCAGCAGGCATCACCAGCACGTTCGGGTCGGTATTCAGCGGGCGCACTTCGTCGCGCAGCGGACGCACAAAAAATTCGTTGAAGGTGCGGTAGCTTGCCGTATCCGGCTTCTGCGCTTCTTTCATGTCGACCTTGTAGTATTTCACGAACAGGTCGATGACCAGTTTGGTCAGCCAGCCCGCTCGTTTGCTCGCGCCCCAGCCCGCCAGGCGAGTGAGCCACAGTTTAGGCAGAATGTATTGAAGCGAAAGTTTAAATGAGTTTAACAAGGTAGCCTCCAGGCCATTGTTTTGTCGTTCCTGATCCGGCAGTACGCTGCCGGAACCTGAAAAAAGGGGACGATTTTAGCGACGCTTAGCTTAGTTGTCAGTTATCAGAATCAGAAAAGTTTTTACGCGTTTTTACCTGGTCCATGCTTTCGAGAATACGATGGTAATTTTCGAAACGGGTTTCCGTTATTTCACCGTTCTCCACCGCTTCGCGGATGGCGCAGCCCGGATCGTTGTCATGTTTACAGTCGCGGTATTTGCAAGCGCCTATATAGTCATGGAATTCGACAAATCCGTTGAAGATTTGTTCCGGCTCAAGATGCCAGAGACCAAATTCACGCACACCCGGGGAGTCAATCACATCGCCGCCGTGCGGGAAGTGATAGAGACGTGAGGCGGTGGTGGTGTGCTGGCCCAGCCCGGAGACGTCCGACACATCGTTGGTCAGGATTTCTTGCTGAAGGCCGAGCAGGTTGTTAAGCAGGCTCGATTTACCCACGCCAGACTGCCCTGCAAAGATACTGATGCGGTCGGTCAGCGCATCTTCTAACGGCTTCAGGCCATCTTTGGTGCGGCTGGAAACCATCAAAACGCGATAACCAATATTGCGATAGATATCCATCTGCTCATTCACAAAGGCCATGGCCTCGTCATCCAGCAGATCGATTTTATTCAGCACGATGAGCGGCTCAACCTGTAGCGTTTCGCAGGCCACCAGATAACGGTCAATAATGTTGAGCGAAAGTTCGGGTAAAATCGCCGAAACGATCACGATCTGGTTGATATTGGCGGCAATGGGCTTTACGCCGTCGTAGAAATCAGGACGGGTCAGAACCGACGTGCGTTCATGCACGGCTTCAACGATACCTTTAACCGTTACCCCTTCCGCAGCCGCTTTGCCTGGACGCCAGACCACGCGGTCACCGGTCACCAGGGAACGGATGGTGCGACGGATATTGCAACGGTGGATGTCCCCGTCGGCAGACTCGACATCGGCATGCATACCGAAGCGGCTAATCACCACGCCTTCCGTCGCTTCGCCAAACAGGTTGTCGTCGTAATCGGGCTTCTCCGTAGTGGTTTTAAGACGGCGCTGGTGATTTGCATTCACGCGGCGCTGCTGCCCTTTGGAGAGTTTATTTTTACTCAATCGCGCTGGCTCCTGGTCGCCCATAGCGGGCAAAACCTCTATGATACACTCTAATTAATACTAGTTAACCTGCTACTGCCGGTTAAGCGAGAAGGGTGGAAAATAACATGAGCGCGGACGAAAACAACCTGATTTGGATCGATCTGGAGATGACCGGCCTGGATCCCGAGCGCGATCGCATTATTGAGATCGCCACACTGGTCACCGATGCCAACCTCAATATTCTGGCGGAAGGCCCAACGATTGCCGTGCACCAGTCCGATGACCAGCTTGCGCTGATGGATGAGTGGAACGTGCGTACCCATACTGGCAGCGGGCTGGTGGAACGCGTGAAGGCCAGCACTCTGGGCGACCGCGAAGCGGAGCTGGCGACGATTGAGTTTCTGAAGCAGTGGGTGCCGGCAGGAAAATCGCCTATCTGTGGCAACAGCATTGGTCAGGATCGTCGTTTCCTGTTTAAGTACATGCCGGAGCTGGAGTCCTATTTCCACTACCGCTATCTGGATGTGAGCACCTTAAAAGAGCTGGCCCGCCGCTGGAAACCGGAAATTCTCGACGGCTTCACAAAGCAGGGGACGCACCAGGCAATGGACGACATCCGTGAGTCTGTTGCGGAGCTGGCGTACTATCGCGAAAACTTTATTAAGCTTTAATTTTGCGATCCGGCGCCTTGCGTGGCCGGGTTTTTGTCGCTAAATTGTTCAGCTTGCCGATTAAATAAGCACTTGAACTGAATTTCAAAAAAATCGCTTTGAGGGGGGTTGCAGCTAAACGGATTTCTCGTATAATGCGCCTCCCGTAACGACAGAGAATTACACGTTACGACAGCAACAAAAGCAGTACAGATTTGCGGGAATAGCTCAGTTGGTAGAGCACGACCTTGCCAAGGTCGGGGTCGCGAGTTCGAGTCTCGTTTCCCGCTCCAAAATTTGAAAAGTATCGCAAGATACGCCAGCACCAGAACACCCAAGCGGGAATAGCTCAGTTGGTAGAGCACGACCTTGCCAAGGTCGGGGTCGCGAGTTCGAGTCTCGTTTCCCGCTCCAAAATTTGAAAGTATCGCAAGATACGCACAGCACCAGAATACCCAAGCGGGAATAGCTCAGTTGGTAGAGCACGACCTTGCCAAGGTCGGGGTCGCGAGTTCGAGTCTCGTTTCCCGCTCCAAATTCTTCTTCTTTCCTAAATTATCCACAGCGAAATGCTTCGTTGGGGACGTTTTCTATTGTATCTGAAACACTCTTGTAAACAGAGTTATCCACAGAAACTGTGATAAATCTCAGTTGTACAAAATGTTAGCAGGGTGAATAATATCTTAGTAATTAACTGTAATCTATGAAGAAAATTTGATTTCAAAATGTTATTGAGATCACTTGACCTGTTTGCTACACCTTATGGCGCCTGAATTCTTATTTTTATTCACAGCCTGTGAATATATCACACATCCCGTGGCAGCCCTTTTTCAATCACCCTGACCAGGCGCTGTTTCTTCGGTAACTGCACTTCAACCACGCCGGCATTTCGCTTCTCAATTTGCTGCGCAATCGCCCATTCTATGTGCTCATCAAGAAGTGGGTGCTCACCTCTGCGGCTTTCGAGCGCCTGAAGATTGGCTTCATCCCATGGGGCATTACCCAGCGCAACGGCCACATTACGCAGCCAGCGCAGGTGGCCGATACGACGTATGGCGGAACCTTCCGTCACCTTCAGGAACCAGGCTTCGCTCCAGGCGAACAGTTCGATCAGCTGCGGGGCATGTAACGCCTTGCGGGGACTGAAGTCTTCTTCGTCCGTCAACTGTGAATAGCGGTTCCACGGACAAATCAGCTGGCAGTCATCACAGCCGTAGATGCGGTTGCCAATAAGCGGACGAAATTCCTCTGGAATAGCACCTTCCAGCTCGATGGTGAGATAAGAGATACAGCGGCGCGCATCAACGGTATAGGGTTCAACGATAGCGCCCGTTGGGCAGATGGTCATACAGGCCACGCAGCGGCCACACCCTTCTTCCACCGGACCGTCTACCGGCAGGGGTAAATCAATCAACAGTTCACCCAGGAAAAAGAATGAGCCCGCGTCGCGGCTTAAGATAAGTGAGTGCTTACCTGTCCAGCCAAGCCCGGCTTTTTCGGCGATCGGGCGCTCAAGAATAGGCGCAGAATCGACAAAGGGTCTAAAATTCAGCGAAACACAGTGCTGCTGAATGGTTTCCCCGAGCTTTTTTAGACGGTTGCGCAGAAGTTTATGGTAATCACGTCCCAGCGCGTATCGGCTGACGTAACCCAGCGAAGGATTTTTTAGCGTGCGCGCAAAGGCCGCGTTAGCGGGCAGATAGTTCATGCGTACGCTAATGACGCGCAGCGTACCCGGCAACAGCTCGTGAGGGCGGGCACGCATCATACCGTGACGCGCCATCCACTCCATCTCGCCGTGGTATTGTTTATCCAGCCATGCCTGTAGCTTAGGCTCGCTGGCAGAGAGGTCGGTATCGGTAATACCGACCTTCTGGAAGCCCAGTTCAGCACCCCACTGTTTTATTTTTTGCGCTAATTCATTGAGATCGAGGGGCTGTGACATGACGGACCATACTGTGAAGAAAAACCCCGCAAGTATACCACATTCCATCTGGCATGCGGATGACCTCCGTCGGGCCGAAAAAGAGGCCGCAGACAGCCTCGGCATTACCCTTTATGAACTGATGCAGCGCGCGGGCGAGGCGGCGTTTAACGTGGCGCGCACGGCTTATCCGGATGCCTCGCACTACCTGATTCTGTGCGGGCACGGCAATAACGGTGGCGATGGCTATGTGGTGGCTCGTCTTGCGGTGGCGGCGGGGCTGCGCGTTACCCTGCTGGCGCTGGAGAGCGACAAGCCGCTACCGGAAGAGGCTGGCATGGCGAGAGAGGCCTGGCTGAATGCGGGGGGCATTATTCATGCGCCTGATATTATCTGGCCCGAGGATGTCGACGTGATTGTTGATGGTCTGCTGGGGACGGGGCTGATGCGCGCGATTCGCGATGACGTCGCCGCGCTGATTACCCACGCTAATGCGCACCCCGCCCCGGTGGTGGCGCTGGATATTCCCTCCGGCCTGATGGCGCAAACCGGCGCGACGCCGGGCGTGTCGATTGAGGCTGCGCACACCGTGACCTTTATCGCCCTGAAGCCGGGTTTGCTTACCGGAAAAGCGCGGGATGTCGTGGGGACGTTACATCACAACGCACTGGGGCTGGAAAACTGGCTGGCTGGACAGGATACCCACATCACCCGCTTTGATGCCTCCCTGCTTGCTCAGTGGCTGCCTCCGCGCCGCCCCACATCCCATAAGGGTGATCATGGCCGGCTGCTGATTATCGGTGGCGATCATGGCACGGCAGGTGCGATTCGCATGACAGGAGAGGCCGCGTTGCGCAGCGGTGCCGGATTAGTACGCGTGCTGACCCGCAGCGAAAACATTCCGCCGATTATTACCGCGCGGCCGGAGCTGATGGTCCACGAGCTTGCCCCACAGGCGATTGAAGAGGGTCTTGAGTGGGCGGACGTGGTAGTCATTGGTCCGGGCCTGGGTCAGCAGGAGTGGGGTAAACAGGCCCTGCAAAAGGCCGAGAATTTTCGTAAGCCGATGCTCTGGGATGCCGACGCGCTTAACCTTCTGGCAATAAACCCGGATAAGCGTCACAATCGCATTCTGACGCCACACCCCGGCGAAGCCGCACGGCTGCTTAACTGTAGCGTGGCAGAAATTGAAAGCGATCGCTTACTTTCAGCCCAACGTCTGGTAAAACGTTACGGAGGTGTTGTCGTTTTGAAAGGGGCGGGGACCGTTATTGCCAGCGATGATGCGATGGGCATCGTTGATGCCGGTAATGCAGGCATGGCGAGCGGCGGCATGGGTGATGTGCTCTCTGGCATCATTGGCGCATTGCTCGGACAGAAACTTCCCCTTTATGATGCAGCCTGTGCTGGCTGCGTGGCCCACGGTGCGGCGGCTGACAGGCTGGCTGCTCGTTACGGAACGCGCGGTATGCTGGCCACCGATCTTTTTTGCACGCTGCGGCGTGTTGTTAACCCGGATGTGATTGACGTAGAAAATGACTAATCGAGCGATTCCTTTACCTGATGAACAAGCCACTTTAGATCTCGGCAAGCGCGTGGCGCAGGCCTGTCAGGGGGCGACCGTCATTTATCTGTATGGTGATTTAGGCGCGGGTAAAACAACCTTCAGCCGTGGTTTTTTGCAGGCGTTAGGCCATAACGGGAACGTAAAAAGCCCGACTTATACGCTAGTAGAACCGTACACGCTTGAAAATATCATGGTGTACCACTTTGATTTATATCGTCTTGCGGATCCTGAGGAGCTGGAATTTATGGGGATCCGCGATTACTTTGCCAACGACGCCATTTGCCTGGTGGAGTGGCCGCAACAAGGTGCGGGTGTGCTGCCTGACCCGGATGTCGAAATTCACTTGGATTATCAGGCACAAGGGCGTGAGGCGCGCATCAGTGCGGTTTCCTCATCAGGCTGTTCCTTACTGGCGCGTTTAGCCGGTTGAGCGTAGGGATAACGGGATGATTAATCGCGTTAAAGGTTGGATTTTGGCAGCCACGGTTCTGCTGTGCGCGCAGGCCGGTGCGGCCAGCCTCTCGGATATTCAGGTGTCGAATGGCGATAGCCAGGCCCGCATTACCTTCAGCTTTATGGGCGATCCTGAATATGCTTTCTCACAAATCGACAGCCGCAGCGTGGCGCTCGATATTAAACAGTCCGGGGTGATCCAGGGGCTGCCGCTCCAGTTCAGCGGCAACAATCTGGTGAAAAGCATCCGTTCGGGGACGCCGAAGGATGCGCAGTCTCTGCGTCTGGTGGTCGATCTCACCGAAAAGGGCAAAACGAAGGCGGTTAAGCAGCAAAACGGCGCCAGTTATACGGTGGTTTTTACCATTAATGCTGATGTTCCGCCGCCGCCACCGCCTGCACCTGTGGTAGCAAAACGCGTAGAAGCGCCGGTTTATACCCCAAGGCCGTCTGAGCCAGCCCGTAATCCGTTTAAATCACAAAATGACCGACTTACCGCCGTGACCAGCAGCAACACGGTGACGCGTCCGGCGGTCAGCGCGCGGCGAACGCCGGTCAGTGGCGACAAAGTGATTATCGCCATCGACGCCGGACACGGCGGGCAAGATCCTGGCGCGATTGGCCCGGGCGGCACGCGGGAGAAAAACGTCACTATCGCCATTGCCCGTAAGCTGCGTGCGCTTCTGAATGACGATCCGATGTTCAAAGGGGTCATGACCCGCGACGGAGATTATTTTATTTCAGTGATGGGACGCTCGGATGTGGCGCGTAAGCAAAACGCCAACTTCCTGGTGTCGATTCACGCGGATGCTGCGCCGAACCGTAACGCCACCGGCGCGTCGGTATGGGTACTGTCGAACCGTCGTGCCAACAGTGAAATGGCGAACTGGCTTGAAGAGCACGAGAAGCAGTCTGAACTGTTAGGCGGGGCAGGCGATGTGCTGGCAAACAGCCAGGCCGATCCGTATCTCAGCCAGGCGGTGCTGGATTTACAGTTCGGTCATTCTCAGCGCGTCGGGTATGATGTCGCCACTAACGTACTCAACCAGCTGCAAAGCGTCGGATCGCTGCATAAGCGTCGTCCGGAACATGCGAGCCTCGGTGTCCTGCGTTCACCGGATATTCCGTCGATTCTGGTAGAGACGGGTTTTATCAGTAATCACGGTGAAGAGCGTTTACTGGGAAGCGACAGCTATCAGCAGCAAATTGCTGAAGCAATTTATAACGGTCTGCGTAAATACTTTGACGCGCATCCGCTTCAGTCTGCGCCGCAGGGCGGGGCAGCCCAGACGGCAAGCGCCGCGCTGCCGGGTGAGATGACCGCGACTAATTAAGGAGAGTTCATGCCGATTCAGGTTCTACCGCCGCAGCTCGCGAACCAAATCGCCGCCGGTGAGGTGGTGGAACGCCCTGCATCGGTGGTAAAAGAGCTGGTGGAAAACAGCCTCGATGCAGGGGCGACCCGCATTGATATCGATATTGAACGCGGGGGCGCAAAGCTTATCCGCATTCGTGATAACGGCTGTGGCATCAAAAAGGACGAGCTGGCGCTGGCGCTGGCGCGTCATGCCACCAGTAAAATTGCGTCACTTGACGATCTGGAAGCGATTATTAGCCTGGGTTTTCGCGGCGAAGCGCTGGCCAGTATCAGCTCCGTTTCCCGCTTAACGTTGACCTCCCGCACGGCCGACCAGCAGGAAGCCTGGCAGGCCTACGCCGAAGGGCGCGATATGGACGTCACGGTTAAACCAGCGGCGCACCCGGTAGGCACCACGCTTGAAGTGCTGGATCTTTTCTATAACACGCCCGCCCGGCGCAAGTTTATGCGAACCGAGAAGACCGAATTCGGACATATCGACGAGATCATCCGCCGCATCGCGCTGGCACGCTTTGATGTCACTCTTAACCTCAGTCATAACGGTAAGGTGATGCGTCAGTACCGGGCAGTGGCGGAAGGCGGGCAAAAGGAGCGTCGGCTGGGCGCCATCTGCGGCACGCCGTTCCTGGAAAAAGCGCTGGCCATTGAGTGGCAGCATGGCGATTTGGCCCTGCGCGGCTGGGTTGCCGATCCGAACGCCAGTAGCGCCGCGTTTGCTGAGATTCAGTACTGCTACGTCAACGGTCGCATGATGCGCGACCGCCTGATTAACCACGCCATTCGCCAGGCCTGTGAAGATAAGCTCGGCGCCGATCAACAGCCCGCCTTTGTGCTTTATCTGGAGATCGACCCGCATCAGGTTGACGTTAACGTGCACCCCGCCAAGCACGAGGTGCGTTTCCACCAGTCGCGTCTGGTGCATGATTTTATCTATCAGGGCGTCGTTAGCGTTTTGCAGAAGCAGGCTGAGCCAACGCTGCCGCTGGAAAACGACGTTCCTGCACCGCGATCGCTGCCAGAAAATCGCGTGGCGGCCGGACGTAACCATTTCGCTGAACCCGCAGCCGCGCGCGAACCAGTGGCTCCGCGTTTTTCGTCAGCGGGAAGCGCACCGCGCCCGACGGGCGCCAACTACCCAAATGCCCAGCCGGGGTATCAAAAGCAGCAAGGTGCGTTATACCGTAAATTGCTGGACACCCCAGCCGTGGAACGGAAAGAACATATTGAGGTATCGCCGTCTTCCCTTGACGGACATAGCCAGAGTTTTGGCCGGGTATTGACGATTGTCGCCCCGGACATGGCACTGCTTGAACGTGAGGGGAAATTGATGCTGCTGGCGTTGCCGGTAGCGGAACGCTGGCTTAAACAGGCGCAACTGACGCCAGGGGAAAACGCCGCCTGTGCTCAGCCGTTACTGATCCCGGTTCGGTTGAAAATAAACCATGAAGAAACAGGGGTTTTGCAGCGTGCCCAGGCGCTTCTTGCCGAAATGGGGATTGAAATCGTACTGGACGCGCAGCATGTGACAATTCGCGCAGTGCCTTTACCCTTACGCCAACAAAATTTACAAAACTTGATTCCTGAACTGATAGGCTACCTGGCGCAGCAAACGACGTTTGATGCCGCCGATACCGCGCAGTGGATCGCCCGCCATCTGGCCAGCGAACATTCGCCGTGGAGTATGGCGCAGGCGATTACCGTTCTGGCAGAGGTGGAACGCCTCTGTCCACAGCTGGTGAAAGCGCCGCCAGGTGGTTTGTTACAACCTGTTGATTTAAAAACGGCGATGACCGCCCTGAAACATGACTGATGTAAGTAAGGCGAGCCTGCCAAAGGCGATTTTTTTAATGGGGCCAACGGCCTCCGGTAAAACGGCGTTAGCCATTGAGTTACGTAAAGTTTTGCCAGTAGAGTTGATTAGCGTTGATTCAGCCCTCATTTACCGAGGAATGGACATCGGCACGGCGAAGCCCAACGCAGACGAACTGCGTGCGGCACCGCACCGTTTACTGGATATTCTCGACCCGGCACAGGCTTACTCCGCAGCAGATTTTCGCCGCGACGCCTTATCTGAGATGGCCGAGATTACCGCCGCGGGACGCATACCGCTGTTAGTTGGCGGCACGATGCTCTACTTTAAGGCGCTGCTGGAGGGGTTATCGCCTCTGCCATCGGCCGATCCGGAAGTGAGAGCGGAGATTGAGCGGCAGGCGGCAGAGCAGGGGTGGGACGTTTTGCACAGGCAACTGGAAGAGATTGATCCGGTTGCCGCAGCGCGGATCCACCCAAACGATCCGCAAAGGCTTTCCCGGGCACTGGAAGTTTTTTTCATTTCGGGTAAAACTTTAACGGAACTGACGCAAACGTCAGGAGACGCTCTGCCGTATCAGGTGCATCAGTTCGCCATCGCCCCGGCGAGCCGTGAACTGCTCCATCAACGAATTGAGCAGCGTTTTCATCAGATGTTGGCTTCAGATTTTGAAGCAGAAGTGCGGGCGCTTTTTGCCCGTGGAGATTTGCATACGGACATGCCTTCCATTCGTTGTGTGGGATACCGCCAGATGTGGTCGTATCTTGAAGGCGAGATTTCATACGATGAAATGGTTTATCGAGGTGTTTGCGCCACGAGACAGTTAGCGAAGCGCCAGATCACCTGGTTGCGCGGTTGGGAGGGGGTTCACTGGTTAGACAGTGAAAAACCACAACAGGCGTTAAACGAAGTGATTGAGGTTATTGGTGATATCGCTGACTGAATGTGTACAATTAAGCCGTATCGTGCGCAATTTTTCAGAATCGCAAGGTTCTAAGTACAAAACAAGCATATAAGGAAAAGATAGAATGGCTAAGGGGCAATCTTTACAAGATCCGTTCCTGAACGCATTGCGTCGGGAGCGTGTTCCAGTTTCTATTTATTTGGTGAATGGTATTAAGCTGCAAGGTCAGATTGAGTCTTTCGATCAGTTCGTGATCCTGTTGAAAAACACGGTCAGCCAGATGGTCTATAAGCACGCGATTTCTACTGTTGTTCCGTCCCGTCCGGTATCTCATCACAGCAATAACACTGGCGGCGGCACTGGCAGTAACTACCATCATGGCAGCAACGCGCAGGGTTCATCTGCTCCTGCGCAGGACAGCGAAGAAACCGAATAAGGTTTTGGGCTGTTTTCCACACGGGGAGCCAGGGATCCTGCGTTCCCCGCTGATCTTTTTAGAGAGGTTTACGCTTGTTTGACCGTTATGACGCCGGTGAGCAGGCGGTGCTGGTACACATCTATTTTTCGCAAGACAAAGATATGGAAGACCTCCAGGAGTTTGAATCTCTGGTCTCTTCCGCCGGTGTCGAAGCAATGCAGGTGATTACCGGTAGCCGTAAAGCGCCGCACCCGAAGTACTTTGTTGGTGAAGGTAAAGCAGTTGAAATTGCGGATGCCGTAAAAGCAACCGGCGCATCAGTCGTGCTGTTTGATCATGCGCTGTCTCCGGCTCAGGAACGTAACCTGGAAGCTCTCTGCGAATGTCGTGTTATCGATCGCACGGGGTTGATCTTAGATATTTTTGCTCAGCGTGCGCGTACCCACGAGGGTAAGTTGCAGGTTGAGCTGGCGCAGTTGCGCCATCTGGCGACGCGTCTGGTGCGTGGCTGGACACACCTTGAAAGACAAAAAGGCGGGATTGGTTTACGTGGCCCGGGTGAAACCCAGCTCGAAACCGACCGTCGTTTGCTGCGTGGCCGTATAACCCAGATCCTTTCTCGTCTGGAGCGTGTCGAGAAACAGCGCGAACAGGGGCGTCGGGCGCGAACCAAAGCCGACATCCCAACGGTGTCGCTGGTGGGCTATACCAACGCCGGTAAATCCACCCTGTTTAACCAGATAACCGAGGCCCAGGTGTATGCCGCAGACCAGCTGTTTGCGACCCTGGACCCTACGCTGCGCCGTATTGACGTCGCAGACGTCGGTGAAACGGTACTGGCGGATACCGTAGGGTTTATCCGCCATCTGCCGCACGATCTGGTGGCAGCGTTTAAAGCGACGTTGCAGGAGACGCGTCAGGCGACCCTGCTGCTGCACGTGATTGATGCGGCTGACGTACGCGTGCAGGAAAACATCGACGCGGTGAATGTGGTGCTCGAAGAGATTGACGCCCACGAAATTCCCACCCTGTTGGTGATGAACAAGATCGATATGCTGGACGATTTCGAACCGCGTATCGACCGAGACGAAGAGAACAAACCAATTCGGGTCTGGCTATCTGCTCAGGCCGGGATTGGTGTGCCACTGCTTTTCCAGGCTTTGACAGAACGTCTTTCCGGTGAGGTAGCTCAGCACACGCTGCGACTGCCGCCACAGGAAGGCAGGCTGCGTAGCCGGTTTTATCAGCTTCAGGCGATAGAAAAAGAGTGGATGGAGGATGACGGCAGCGTGGGGATGCAGGTGCGTATGCCGATCGTTGACTGGCGTCGCCTCTGTAAACAAGAACCTGCGCTGGCGGACTATATCGTCTGATCAGAAAGGGGAAGCCTGAAAAATTCGCCCTTGCATAACAAATATGGAGCATATACATGGCGTGGAATCAGCCCGGTAATAACGGACAAGACCGCGACCCGTGGGGAAGCAGCAATAATCAAGGCGGCAACTCTGGGGGAAATGGCAACAAAGGTGGTCGCGAGCAGGGGCCGCCGGATCTGGATGATATCTTCCGCAAACTGAGCAAAAAGCTTGGTGGCCTTGGCGGAGGAAAAGGTTCTGGCTCGGGTGGCAACTCCACTCAGAGTCCGCGCCCGCCTATGGGTGGCCGCGTAGTAAGCATTGTGGCCGCGGCGGTAGTCATCATCTGGGCAGCCAGCGGGTTCTACACCATTAAAGAAGCAGAGCGCGGCGTGGTAACCCGTTTCGGTAAGTTCAGCCATCTGGTTGAGCCGGGCCTGAACTGGAAACCGACCTTCATTGATAACGTGACCGCAGTGAACGTGGAGTCCGTCCGTGAACTGGCGGCGTCTGGCGTGATGTTGACCTCTGACGAAAACGTGGTGCGCGTTGAGATGAACGTCCAGTACCGCGTGACCGATCCTGAGCGTTATCTGTTTAGCGTGACCAGCGCGGATGACAGCCTGCGTCAGGCGACCGACAGCGCCCTGCGTGGCGTGATCGGTAAATACACCATGGACCGTATCCTGACCGAAGGTCGTACCGTTATTCGTAGCGATACCCAGCGCGAGCTGGAAGAGACCATCCGTCCGTACAACATGGGTATCACCCTGCTGGACGTCAACTTCCAGGCTGCACGTCCGCCGGAAGAGGTGAAAGCGGCGTTTGACGATGCGATTGCCGCGCGTGAAAACGAACAGCAGTACATCCGTGAAGCGGAAGCGTATACCAACGAAGTTCAGCCGCGTGCAAACGGTCAGGCGCAGCGTATTCTGGAAGAAGCGCGCGCGTATAAGACCCAGACCATCCTGGAAGCACAGGGTGAAGTGGCTCGCTTCGCGAAGATCCTGCCGGAATATAAAGCCGCGCCGGAAATTACCCGTGAGCGTCTCTATATCGAGACCATGGAAAAAGTGCTGAGCCATACGCGTAAAGTGCTGGTTAACGACAACAAAGGCGGAAACCTGATGGTCCTGCCGCTGGATCAGATGCTTAAAGGCGGTTCTGCACCGGCAGCAAAAGACAACAGCGGAGCCAACAACCTGCTGCGTCTGCCGCCAGCCTCGTCTGGCAGCTCCAGCGCGAACACAACGCCTTCTTCGAACGATGGTGACATTATGGACCAACGCCGTGCTAACGCGCAGCGTAACGACTACCAGCGTCAGGGGGAATAAGGATGCGTAAGTCAGTTATTGCGATCATCATCATCGCACTGGTCGTGCTCTACACCTCCATCTTTGTGGTGAAAGAGGGCGAACGTGGGATCAAGTTCCAGTTTAGCAGCGTCGTGCGTGACGGCGACAAGCGTCCGGTGATCTACGAGCCGGGTCTGCACTTCAAGGTGCCTTTCATTCAATCAGTCAAAACGCTCGACGCACGTATCCAGACCATGGATAACCAGGCCGACCGTTTCGTGACTAAAGAGAAGAAAGACCTGATCGTTGATTCCTACATCAAATGGCGTATCAGCGACTTCAGCCGCTACTTCCTGGCAACCGGCGGTGGTGATGTTTCTCAGGCAGAAGTGCTGCTGAAACGTAAGTTCTCTGACCGTCTGCGTTCTGAAATTGGTCGTCTGGATGTAAAAGACATCGTGACCGACTCCCGTGGTCGTCTGACACTGGAAGTGCGTGATGCGTTGAACTCAGGTACAGCGGGTACCGAAGACGAAGTGGAAACACCGGCAGCGGATGACGCGATTGCCAAAGCGGCTGAACGCGTTCAGGCTGAAACCAACGGTAAAGTACCGGTGATCAACCCGAACAGTATGGCTGCACTGGGTATCGAAGTGGTTGACGTGCGTATCAAGCAGATCAACCTGCCAGCGGAGGTGTCCGAGGCGATCTACAACCGTATGCGCGCCGAGCGTGAAGCGGTAGCCCGTCGTCACCGTTCACAGGGTCAGGAAGAGGCCGAGAAACTGCGTGCCGCAGCGGACTACGAAGTGACCAAGACGCTGGCGGAATCTGAGCGTCAGGGCCGTATCCTGCGTGGTGAAGGCGATGCCGAAGCCGCGAAGCTGTTTGCCGATGCCTTCAGCCAGGATCCCGACTTCTACGCCTTTATCCGTAGCCTGCGTGCTTACGAGAATAGCTTCCAGAGCAACCAGGATGTGATGGTACTCAGCCCGGACAGCGATTTCTTCCGTTATATGAAGACGCCGACTAACGCAACGCGATAAACTCAGGCTCGTTTGAGTATTCAAACCACCGCTCTTCACGGAGCGGTGGTTTTCTTTTATAAGGATGAAAAATGAATTCAACGATCTGGCTCGCACTGGCTTTAGTTTTGGTGCTGGAAGGCCTCGGCCCGATGCTCTATCCACGCGCATGGCGACGGATGATCGCGACAATGAGCCAACTTCCGGACAATATTTTGCGTCGTTTTGGTGGTGGACTTGTGGTTGCCGGTATCGTTATCTACTACATGTTGAGGAAAACGATTGGCTGATCAAAAACTAACCGCAATCGGCATATTTTAGGGTCAAAAAGTGCTGTATATCTGAAAAAGCGATGGTAGAATCCATTTTTAAGCAAACGGTGATTTTGAAAAAAATGGGTAACAACGTCGTCGTACTGGGCACCCAATGGGGTGACGAAGGTAAAGGGAAGATTGTCGATCTTCTGACTGAACGGGCTAAATATGTTGTACGCTACCAGGGCGGTCACAACGCAGGCCATACTCTCGTAATCAACGGTGAAAAAACCGTCCTCCATCTTATTCCATCAGGCATTCTTCGCGAAAACGTCACTAGCATCATCGGTAACGGCGTTGTGCTGTCTCCAGCTGCGCTGATGAAAGAGATGAAAGGTCTGGAAGACCGTGGTATCCCTGTTCGTGAGCGTCTGCTGCTCTCCGAAGCCTGCCCGCTGATCCTGGACTATCATGTGGCGCTGGACGTGGCGCGTGAAAAAGCGCGTGGCGCGAAAGCGATCGGCACTACCGGTCGTGGCATCGGCCCGGCATACGAAGATAAAGTGGCTCGTCGCGGTCTGCGCGTGGGCGACCTCTTCGACAAAGCGACCTTCGCTGAAAAACTGAAAGAAGTGATGGAATATCACAACTTCCAGCTGGTGAATTTCTATAAAGCCGAAGCCGTTGACTACCAGAAAGTGCTGGATGACGTCATGGCGATTGCTGACATTCTGACCGGCATGGTTGTTGATGTGTCCGATCTGCTGGACCAGGCGCGCAAGCGTGGCGATTTCGTCATGTTTGAAGGTGCGCAGGGTACCCTGCTGGACATCGACCACGGTACCTATCCGTACGTAACGTCCTCTAACACCACCGCGGGTGGCGTGGCAACCGGCTCCGGCCTGGGCCCACGTTATGTGGATTACGTTCTGGGCATCATCAAAGCGTACTCCACTCGCGTGGGTGCAGGTCCATTCCCGACCGAGCTGTTTGATGAAACCGGCGAGTTCCTCTGCAAGCAAGGTAACGAGTTTGGCGCAACCACCGGTCGTCGTCGTCGTACCGGCTGGCTGGACGCCGTTGCCGTGCGTCGTGCTGTGCAGATCAACTCCCTGTCTGGCTTCTGCCTGACCAAGCTGGACGTACTGGACGGCCTGAAAGAAGTGAAAATCTGCGTGGGCTACCGTCTGCCAGATGGTCGCGAAGTGACTACCACTCCGCTGGCCGCTGACGACTGGGAAGGCATTGAGCCAATCTACGAAACCATGCCGGGCTGGTCTGAGACCACCTTCGGTGTGAAAGAACGTAGTGGCCTGCCAAAAGCTGCGCTGGACTACATTAAGCGTATTGAAGAACTGACCGAAGTGCCGATCGATATTATTTCTACCGGCCCGGATCGTACTGAAACGATGATCCTGCGCGACCCGTTCGACGCATAATCTTCGTGACTGCTGGCCTGCGGGGAAACCCGTAGGCCGGATAAGCGCAGCGCCATCCGGCGACCGCTCCTGGATCTCCGCTTTTTCGCCCCGTCTGTCAAATAAATTAGCCGCTAACTATCTGGCTGGTTTATCATCATTAATGAATATCTCTGCGGTTTGATCGCGTTTTCCCTTTTTCCTGAGGTTGATGTGCAGTTAACAAGTTTCACCGATTACGGCTTACGCGCGCTGATTTACATGGCGTCGTTACCCGATGGGAAGATGACCAGCATCTCTGAAGTCACAGAGGTGTACGGTGTGTCCCGTAATCATATGGTCAAAATAATCAATCAACTTAGTCGTGCCGGATACGTTGCTGCCGTCCGCGGGAAGAATGGAGGGATCCGTCTCGGTAAACCGGCACAGAGTATCCGTATCGGCGATGTGGTACGTGAACTGGAGCCGCTATCTCTGGTGAACTGTAGCAGTGCGTTTTGCCACATTACGCCCGCTTGCCGCCTGAAACAGGCGCTTTCAAAGGCCGTGCAAAGTTTTCTCAAGGAACTGGATAACTACACGCTGGCCGATTTGGTTGAAGAGAATCAACCGCTTTATAAATTATTGCTGGTGGAATGAAGAAAATTTCCACCGGAGCTGACAACGGAGGAACCGACATGTCACAAGATCCTTTCCAGGAACGCGAAGCCGAAAAATACGCGAATCCTATCCCCAGCCGCGAGTTCATCATTGAACACTTAACAAAACGCGAAAAACCCGCCAATCGTGAAGAACTTGCCGTTGAATTAAACATTGAGGGTGAAGAGCAAATTGAAGCCCTTCGCCGCCGCCTGCGCGCCATGGAGCGCGACGGCCAGCTGGTCTTTACTCGTCGCCAGTGCTACGCGCTGCCAGAACGCCTCGATCTGCTGAAAGGCACCGTTATTGGTCATCGCGATGGCTTCGGCTTCCTGCGCGTGGAAGGCCGTAAAGACGACCTGTACCTCTCATCCGAACAGATGAAGATGTGTATTCACGGCGACCAGATCCTGGCGCAGCCGCTGGGTGCAGATCGTAAAGGCCGCCGCGAAGCGCGCGTGGTCCGCGTGCTGGTGCCGAAAACCAGCCAGATTGTAGGCCGTTACTTTACCGATGCGGGCGTAGGCTTTGTGGTGCCGGACGATAGCCGTCTGAGCTTCGACATTCTCATCCCGCCTGAAGAGGTGATGGGCGCACGCATGGGCTTTGTGGTAGTGGTTGAACTTACCCAGCGCCCGACCCGCCGTACCAAAGCGGTAGGTAAAATCGTCGAAGTGCTGGGCGATAACATGGGCACCGGCATGGCCGTTGATATGGCGCTGCGCACCCATGAAATTCCTTACGTCTGGCCGAAAGCGGTTGAAGACCAGATCGAAAACCTGCGTGAAGAAGTGCCGGAAGAGTCCAAAGCAGGCCGCGTGGATCTGCGCGATCTGCCGCTAGTCACCATTGATGGTGAAGACGCCCGCGACTTCGATGATGCCGTGTACTGTGAGAAAAAACGCGGTGGCGGCTGGCGTCTGTGGGTGGCTATCGCGGATGTGAGTTATTACGTACGTCCACACACGCCGCTGGATAACGAAGCGCGTAGCCGCGGTACGTCAGTATACTTCCCGTCGCAGGTTGTACCGATGCTGCCAGAAGTGCTCTCTAACGGCCTGTGTTCCCTCAACCCGCAGGTGGACCGCCTCTGTATGGTCTGCGAAATGACCATCTCCAGCAAGGGACGTCTGACGGGCTATAAGTTCTACGAAGCGGTGATGAGTTCTCATGCGCGCCTGACCTATACCAAGGTCTGGCATATGTTGCAGGGCGATCAGGATCTTCGCGAACAGTACGCGCCGCTGGTCAAACACATCGAAGAGCTGCACAACCTCTACAAAACGCTGGATCAGGCGCGCGAAGAGCGCGGTGGGATTTCGTTTGAGAGTGAAGAGGCGAAATTCATCTTTAACGCTGAGCGTCGTATCGAGCGAATCGAGCAGACTCAGCGTAACGATGCGCACAAGCTGATTGAAGAGTGTATGATCCTGGCGAACATCTCGGCGGCACGTTTCGTTGAGAAAGCCAAAGAGCCTGCGCTGTTCCGTATTCACGATAAGCCAACCACGGAAGCTGTGACCTCATTCCGCTCCGTGCTGGCTGAACTCGGCCTGGAGCTGCCTGGCGGCAATAAGCCTGAGCCACGCGATTATGCCGAGCTGCTGGAATCCATCAGCGATCGTCCTGACGCGGAAATGCTGCAAACCATGCTGCTGCGTTCCATGAAGCAGGCGATTTACGATCCGGAAAACCGGGGCCACTTTGGTCTGGCGTTACAGTCGTATGCGCACTTTACCTCGCCGATTCGCCGTTATCCGGATCTGTCCCTGCACCGTGCGATCAAGTATCTGCTGGCGCACGAGCAGGGTCACAAAGGCAATACGACCGAAACCGGTGGGTATCACTACTCCATGGAAGAGATGCTGCAACTGGGCCAGCACTGTTCCATGACCGAGCGTCGTGCGGATGAAGCAACGCGCGACGTGGCGGACTGGCTGAAGTGTGACTTTATGCTGGATCAGGTGGGTAACGTCTTTAAAGGTGTGATTGCCAGCGTCACCGGCTTTGGCTTCTTCGTACGTCTGGATGAGCTGTTTATCGACGGTCTGGTGCACGTTTCCAGCCTTGATAACGATTACTACCGCTTCGACCAGGCCGGACAACGTCTGATCGGTGAATCCGGCGGTCAGACCTACCGTCTGGGCGATCGGGTGGAAGTGAAGGTAGAAGCCGTGAATATGGACGACCGTAAAATCGACTTCAGCCTCATCTCCAGCGAACGTGCTCCGCGTAACGTCGGGAAAACCGAGCGTGAGAAAGCGAAAAAAGGCGGCAACGGTAAAGCGGGCGGCAAGCGACGTCAGGCAGGTAAAAGAGTAAACTTTGAGCCAGACAGCGCCTTCCGTGGCGAGAAGCAGCAGAAGCCCAAGGCGGCGAAAAAAGACGCTCGTAAAGCGAAAAAACCGTCGACCAAGACCCAAAAAATAGCGGCCGCAACCAAAGCGAAGCGCGCGGCGAAGAAACAGCAGGCGGAGTAATTTCCCCTCACCCTGACCCTCTCCCCAACGGGGAGAGGGACAATATTTATTACGAGAACCATCAATGAGTGAAATGATTTACGGCATCCACGCGGTGCAGGCCCTGCTGGAGCGCGCGCCGGAGCGTTTTCAGGAAGTTTTTATTCTGAAAGGGCGTGAAGACAAACGTCTGATGCCGCTGATCCACGCGCTGGAAGCGCAGGGCGTCGTGATCCAGCTGGCGAACCGCCAGTATCTGGATGAGAAAAGCGAAGGTGCTGTACACCAGGGCATTATCGCGCGCGTGAAGCCGGGCCGTCAGTATCAGGAGAACGATCTGCCGGATCTGATCGCTGAGCTGGATAACCCGTTCTTCCTGATCCTCGATGGCGTAACCGACCCGCACAACCTGGGCGCGTGCCTGCGTAGCGCCGATGCAGCAGGCGTGCATGCGGTAATTGTGCCAAGAGATCGTTCCGCGCAGCTTAACGCTACCGCTAAAAAAGTGGCCTGCGGCGCGGCGGAAAACGTTCCGCTGATCCGTGTGACTAACCTGGCGCGCACCATGCGTCTGTTGCAGGAAGAGAATATCTGGATCGTCGGCACGGCCGGTGAAGCGGATCACACTCTGTATCAGAGCAAAATGACCGGCCGTATGGCGCTGGTGATGGGGGCAGAAGGTGAAGGCATGCGTCGCCTGACCCGCGAGCACTGCGATGAGCTGATCAGCATTCCGATGGCGGGCAGCGTATCGTCCCTGAACGTTTCTGTTGCGACGGGTATCTGCCTGTTTGAAGCGGTGCGTCAGCGCGGGTAGCCTGTTGTGCCGGGTGGCGGCTTCGCCTTACCCGGCCTACAAAAGCATGGTACCGTAGGCCCGGTAAGCGCAGCGCCACCGGGCAACAATCTCACTCCTCTAACGACCGTAAATGGTCATCCTTCCTCAACGTCATCAGCGCGAAAATACTCACCACCGCCGTTGCCATCACGTAGTAGGCCGGAATATCCAGATTGCCCGTCTCTTTAATCAGCCCGGTAATGATCAGCCCCGCACAGCCCGAGAAGATCGCATTCGACAGAGAATAGGCCAGCCCCAGCCCGGTATAACGCACGCGCGTCGGGAACATCTCAGACAGCATTGCCGGCCCCGGCCCTGCCAGCATCCCAACCAAACCCCCCGCAATCAACACCACAATCGCTTTGACAGCCAACGTGCTGGACTCCGCCTGCAAAATTTTCAGCAGCGGCAGGGCGAGGATCAGCAGGAGCACGGTGGCGATAATCATCACCGTCCGCCGCCCGATCCTGTCGCTCAGTATGCCCGACGGAATGATCGTGAGCGCAAACCCAATGTTAGAAATCACCGCAATCAGCAGCGCCTGGTTAAAACCGGTGTGCAGCGCAGATTGCAGATAGGTCGGCATAATCACCAGATAGGTATAACCCGCCGCAGACCAGACCATCACGCGACCAATGCCCATCAGAATGGTTTTGAACGTGGCGGCGGTGCTGGCCTGAGTAACAACCGGTTTTTCCCGTTGCTGCACAAAGCTCGGTGTCTCTTCCATGCTTACCCGCAGCCATAGCGCGACCGCACCCATCGGCAACGCCAGGAAGAACGGAATGCGCCAGCCCCAGTCGTGCAAGGCTTCAGGGGAGAGAAGGGCAGAGAGCAACGCGACAATGCCTGCGCCTGCTAACAGCCCGAGCGCCACGGTGAAGGACTGCCATGCCCCGTAAAGACCGCGCTTGCCGCGCGGGGCGAACTCCGTCATCAACGAGACCGCGCCGCCATACTCACCGCCCGCGAACAGTCCTTGCAGAATACGCAGGAGTGTAACGATCAGCGGCGCGGCAATCCCGATACTGGCGTAGACCGGCACAATACCGATGGCAGCGGTGGCGAGCGTCATCAATACCAGCACAATAATCAGCGTCGGTTTACGGCCAATCCTGTCGCCAATGCGGCCAAAGACCACCGCACCCAGCGGGCGGAAGAAGAAAGCGATGGCGAATGAGGCCCAGGTGAGGATCAGGCTGGTGAGCTCCGCTTCCCCCTCAAGCTGGAAGAAGTTTCTGGCAATCACCGTTGCCAGAAAACCATAGACCGCAAATTCATACCACTCGATGAAATTACCGATGGAGCCTGCAATTAATGCACGCTTGTGCGCATCCTGTTGCATAACGATCCTCACAAAAACGGGGTAAGAATAAATTATTCAGCATTAGTTAAGTAAGGAAATAGTTTATTCTTATGTTCTGTGAGCTATTTCACGAATGATATCAACACGATCGTCATCGTGTGACCCCCCTCCCATGCAGCGTTCATGCCCTCTGTCCATACTTACCTTTATTGCCAATGAAAGGAGGGAGACAGCATGCACTGGCAGACACATACCGTTTTTAATCAACCCGCACCGCTATCGAACAGCAACCTTTTTCTCTCTGATTGCGCCCTGCGCGATGCGGTAGCGCGCGAAGGGGCTGAGTGGGATGTGGATCTTCTTGCCAGCATCGGCCAGCAGTTGGGTACGGCAGAGTCGCTGGAGCTGGGCAGACTGGCGAACGTTAATCCGCCGGAGCTGCTGCGTTATGACGCCACGGGAGCGAGGCTGGATGACGTCCGCTTTCATCCGGCATGGCATCTTCTGATGCAGGGGCTTTGCGCCAACCGGGTGCACAACCTGGCGTGGGAGGAGGAGGCGCGGAAAGGATCGTTCGTCGCCAGGGCCGCGCGTTTCGTACTTCATGCTCAGGTGGAGGCGGGAACGCTTTGCCCGGTGACCATGACCTTTGCGGCCACGCCGCTGTTGCAACGGTCGCTGCCCAAACCGTTTCATGAGTGGTTAACGCCGCTGATGAGCGATCGCTACGACCCCCATCTCGCGCCGGGGGCGCAAAAGCGCGGCCTGCTGATCGGCATGGGGATGACGGAAAAGCAGGGCGGTTCGGACGTACTCAGTAATACTACCAAAGCAGAGAAATGCAGCGATGGCAGTTACCGGCTGGTGGGGCACAAATGGTTTTTCTCCGTGCCGCAGAGCGATGCGCATCTGGTGCTGGCGCAGGCGAAGGGCGGGTTGTCCTGCTTTTTTGTCCCGCGTTTCTTACCCGACGGGCAACGTAATGCCGTGCGCCTTGAGCGTCTGAAGGACAAGCTCGGCAACCGCTCAAATGCCAGCAGTGAGGCTGAATTTCTTGATGCTTCCGGCTGGCTGCTGGGCGAAGAGGGGGAAGGCGTCCGGCAAATTCTGAAGATGGGCGGGCTGACGCGCTTTGACTGCGCGCTGGGCAGTCACGGACTGATGCGCCGTGCGCTCTCGGTGGCGCTTTATCATGCCCATCAGCGGCAGACCTTCGGCAAAAATCTGATCGACCAGCCGTTAATGCGCGACGTGCTAAGCCGTATGGCGCTGGTGCTGGAGGGACACACGGCACTGCTGTTCCGACTCGCCCGGGCGTGGGACAACCGCAACGACCCGCAGGAAGCCGCATGGGCGCGGCTTTTCACTCCGGCGGCAAAATACAGCGTCTGCAAAGCGGGCATACCGTTTGTGGCAGAGGCAATGGAGGTGCTGGGCGGTGCAGGCTATTGCGAAGAGAGTGAGCTTCCGCGGTTGTACCGTGAAATGCCCGTCAACAGCATCTGGGAAGGCTCTGGCAATATTATGTGCCTAGATGTACTGCGCGTGCTGGCGAAGCAGTCGGGCATTCTCGACCTGCTCGCCAATGATTTCGCGCAGGTCAAAGGTCAGGACAGGCACTTCGATCGCAGCTGGCGGCAGCTACAGCAGAAGCTGCGTAAACCGCAGGAAGCGCAGGGCAGGGAGATCGCGCAGCAGCTCTTTTTACTCGGGGCCGGAAGTCAAATACTGCGGCACGCATCGCCGCCCGTGGCGCAGGCGTGGTGCCGCATGATGCTGGATACCCGGGGCGGCACGCTGATGAGCGAGCAGGTGCAAAACGACCTGCTGCTGCGCGCCACGGGCCGGGTCGGTTAAGCCTTCAGCTGGAACAGGCTCACCAGCCGGGTGAGATGTGAACCCTTCTCGCGCAGCGTCTGTGCCGTCTGCTCGCTGCGTGAGATGCGATCGGCATTGATGTGCGATGCCTCACCGATGTGCGTCATCGCCAGATTCACCTGGCCAATTCCCGCCGACTGCTCGCGGGAGGCGTGGTTGATCTCGGTGACAAGCTGGCTGATGTTATCGATATGAACAATGATGGCATCCATTGCCAGACGCGTCTGCTCAGACAACGCATGGCCTTCGCTCACCTTGTTCAGCGTGTCGCCAATCAGCTGTTCAATCTCTTTTACGGCGTTGGCGCTGCGTGCGGCCAGGGCGCGTACCTCTTGTGCCACCACTGCGAAACCTTTCCCGTGCTCGCCCGCCCGCGCCGCTTCAACCGCCGCATTGAGCGCCAGGATATTGGTCTGGAAAGCGATGGACTCAATCACGCGGGTGATGTCTTCAATGCGTTTCGATGCATCGCGAATATCATCCATGGTGGAGACTGCGTGGGTCACCGTCTCTCCACCCTGATGCACCGCGCGCGAGGTTTCACCCACCAGCTGCTGCGTTTGCTCCATGTTGGCGGCATTTTGCTGCACGGTGGCGGCTAATTGCTCCATGCTGGCGGAGGTCTCCTCAACGCTGCTGGCCTGCTTGTTGATCTGTTCAGAGATCTCGCCGGTGTCTGAAGCCAGCGCGTTAGTCCCCAGATGGATCTCGCTTGCGGCCTCGCGGACCTGCAACACAATTTTTTGCAGGCCTTCCCCGATCCCGTTGATGGCGTCAATCAGCTGGCCGACTTCATCCTGGCGGGTAACCGGCAGGCTGGCGCGCAGATCGCCTGCGGCATACTGCCGGGCAAGCGCGATCACCTCGCGCAGTGGGCGGGTTAGCATCCGGCGAATGAGGATAACGAACAGGCCCGCGAAGAGTGCGGATAGCACCACGCCCGCCATCAGGAAGCGATCGCGCAGTGTGGTGACGCTTGAAAGCAGTACGGCTTTATCGACTTCACCCACGATGGTCCAGTTCCAGCCCGGCAGCGGCGTGTAGGCAACTTTGAGCGTACGGCCATCCGCGCTCACGCGTTCCAGCGTGCCGGCTTTATCACTCAGAAGCTGCTGCTGTGTCGCCGTGTCCCAGTTAGGCAGTTTGCCCTCTTCGCTGGCATGGAACAGATACTGTCCGCGCGTTTTGCCGCTGCTGCGATCCAGTACAAAGAAGTGGCCGCTCTCGCCCAGACGACGGTTAAGGATTTTCTCGCGCATGACGTTCCACGAATGGGTGATGTCCACGCCGACAAAGATAATCCCGATAACCTGGCCTTCCGCATTCTTAACAGGCTGGTACTGCGTGATATAGCGCTTGCCGAACAGCAGCGCGAGGCCACGATAGACCTCCCCTTTAGTGACGGCGGCAAATGCCGGGCTGGTGGTATCAAGAACGGTTCCGATGGCGCGGTCGCCATTCTCTTTGCGCAGCGACGTCGCCACGCGGACAAAATCGTTACCGCTGCGGACAAACAGCGTCGAGATGGCTCCCGTTCGGCTCAGGAAGTCATCAGAAAGCGTATTGTTTTCATGCAACTCCGTTTCGCCGCCTTTCAGCAAAGGAACGGTAAGCCCATTTATGGTCCGGCTCTGGCTACTGTCGCTGTTCAATGGCTGTGGCAAAAAGGTGGTGAACAGACGGGTATAGCTTTCAACTTCTTCGCTCAGGCTGGTGTTGAACATCTCTACCATATCCACCATGCCGTTGGACTGGTTATGCAGGTCTTCAACCGCAAGATCTTCAAGCTGCTGGCTGGCGTTGTGGCTCAACAGGAAAGTGAACAGCAAAAAAAGCGTAGCGACACTTACAGCTGTTAGCAGCGATAACTTCGTGCCCAGTCCTGCCCGGCGGAAAAAGGTGATCATAAATTGCTCATTATTGAAAAGTGATGGCTGTTCAACGGCAGAGCGGAGAGAACGTTTATCTGTTTAATGTAACTGAATGTTACGCGTTTGTTTTTATTGAGTTTCGGGAGAGATAAAAAATTTGCAAAAGTGAAAAGCCACTAAAATTAAGTGGCTTTTATCGGAGGGGATTATGCATAAAGAATGGCCTGCACGCGCCAGTGATTAACATGGTGATCTTCCTGCATCTGGACGATGCGATACCAGGATGCGCCCTGTTCATCCGCCTTCAGGGCGACGACACGTTCAACGTCTTGCGGACTCCCCGTGATATTATTGACGGAAATCTGACCAATCTCATTCAGGCCCGTGACGCAATCCGCGCTGGCAAATTCAGCCGACTGCGCCGTGGTGCTCAACAGGCCCGCTGAAAGCAATAGCGTCGTTAAAGCAAGGGTTCGTTTCATCGTCAGCTCCTTTTCACGTGTCTCCGGTATCCGCCGGGCAATCCTTCGCGAATAAACTCATTTCCATTGTTGCTGGCATGGAGTTTATTGTGGACAGGAAAATGTCTACGGACGCAAAGCAGTGTAAAGGTCGTTCAAATGATGATGCTCACTTACGGTACAAAATGCCTTGTGCATACCACTGTCCCGTAATAATGGTTTCATCAATCATCGTGATGACGTAATAATCTGCTTTTGCGGCAACGGCCTGTGCTTCAATTGCGTCTTCTGCATCATCCGGTGAACCGCGAACCATCGCGGATACGGTTCCCAGGCGTTGTAATCCTTCCGTCTGATTACGACGAATTTCCTGAGGATGATCGGTAACCGGCGGTGCCGGTTCTGGCGTACCCTGCAATACGGAACATCCGCTGAGCAGTGAGACCAGCAATAAAGCGGTAAGCCTGCGCATAAACCTGTCTATTTTCCTGATAGCCATAGTGTAGTGGTCTGCGAATTTAGTTTTGGGGGAATGTTCCCGAAGTGTTATCTGGGACGTAGATTTCGAATGAAAATATCGTGAAACCGTAATCCAGCTCTCAACATTATGAATCATTCATCAGCACAGGATCGACAATGATTGAAATTGAAACTCGCCTGCTTAGTGAGCATGAAATCATCCATGCTTTTCCGGCTGGTAAAGGTGAACAGCCGCTGCCGACGGTAGTTTTCTATCATGGTTTTCTCTCCTCAAAGCTGGTCTACAGCTATTTTGCCGTCGCGCTGGCGCAGGCCGGTTTCCGGGTGGTCATGCCTGATGCGCCGAATCATGGGGCACGCTTTACGGGCGATGAACAGGCGCGGCTGGGGCTGTTCTGGCAAACGCTGCACGGCAATCTGACCGAGTTCGCCGGGCTGCGTGACGCGCTTTTACAGGCCGGGCTGGTGGAGGGGAAACGGCTGGCGGTCGCAGGCGCATCAATGGGCGGAATGACGGCGCTGGGGATCATGGCCAGGCATCCAGAGGTGACGTCCGTGGCTTGCCTGATGGGATCGGGCTACTTTATGTCACTGGCAAAGACGCTGTTCCCGCCGCAGGCTCCTCAGGAGATTGAGGCCCTGTTGTCTGAATGGGACGTCAGCCATGCGCTTTCGCAGCTGGCCGATCGTCCCCTGCTGCTGTGGCATGGGGATGCCGACGATGTCGTACCGCCCGGTGAAACGTTCCGTCTGCAACAGGCGCTACAGCGTGAAGGGCTGGACAGCAATCTGACCTGCCTGTGGGGTGCCGGTGTCCGGCACCGTATTACTCCGGCTGCGCTGGAAGCCACCGTGGAGTTTTTCCGTCAGCACCTTTAAACGCGCAGCACCGTGACACCCTGATCCTCGAGCTTGCTGAGGATCTCGGGGTTGGCGTTTTTGCCGGTGATCACCATGCTGATTTGCTCGGCGCGGCTGAAAAGCATGCCGGCGCGTTCACCGACCTTGCTGCTGTCGACCAGCACCACCAGTTTACCCACCACGTTGAGCATGTTCTGCTCTGCCATTGCGGTGAGCATATCGGTTTTATACAGGCCATCCGCCGTCAGGCCTTTGCCGCTGGTAAACATCCAGTGCCCGGCGTAGAGGCTGTTTTCACTGTCCTGCGGGCTCAGGGTTATGGACTGGCTCTTGTTATACTGGCCCCCCATGATCACCACGCTTTCATGTTCCTGGTCAATGAGATAGTTGGCCAGCGGCAGATAGTTGGTAATGATTTGCACCGGCTTGCCGCACATCTCTCGGCCCAGTAAAAACGCTGTCGAGCCGCAGTTAATCACCACGCTTTCCCCGGGATTCACCAGCTGTGATGCCGCTCTGGCAATCCGCACCTTTTCATCGTGATTCTGCGCCTGGTGAATATTCATCGGCGTCCAGCGTGGACGCTGCTGGCTGATGGCCTCTGCGCCGTTGCGGACTTTTTTCAGCTTGCCGCTTTCATCCAGCTTGTTAATGTCCCGCCGCGCGGTAGCAGGGGAGATCCCTAAACGTTCGATCACTTTCTCGACGGTGATAAACCCTGTTTGCGCCAGGAGTTCCAGTAAAATTTGATGCCGTTGCGCTTCCGTCATGAGCTATTCCGAAAAGAATTGATTTGAAAAGATGATATTTGAAATAGCATGAAATTACTAAATTAAATATGACATCGCCAGACACAGTGTCTGGCGATTGGGCTGCACAATCAGAGGAAGGACTTGAACGGCAGGTCTGGCTCAATGGTGAAGCAATCATCAAAACCACGCGGGTAGTGGTACTCGAGATTGTCTTTATCCAGCGGCCAGGTGAACTTGCCGCCAACCTGCCAGATGAACGGCTTGAAACCATACTTGAGTCGGTCTTTTTTCATCTCCCACAGGACGCGGATCTCTTGCGGATCGGCCTGGAAGTTTGACCAGATATCGTGGTGGAAGGGGATCACCACTTTGGTGTTCAGCGCTTCGGCCATGCGCAGCATGTCCGCGCTGGTCATTTTGTCGGTAATCCCGCGCGGGTTTTCACCGTAAGAGCCAAGCGCCACGTCAATCTGGTGCTCGTTACCGTGCTTCGCGTAGTAGTTGGAGTAGTGAGAGTCACCGCTGTGATACAGGGAACCGCCAGGCGTTTTGAACAGGTAGTTCACTGCGCGCTCGTCCATCCCGTCTGGCAGTACGCCTGCGGCTTTCTGGTCGGCAGGCAGGGTGATCAGCGCGGTGCGATCAAAGGCATCCAGCGCGTGAATTTCAACGTCTTTGATTTTCACCACGTCGCCCGGCTTCATCACGATGCAGCGCTCTTTTGGCACGCCCCAGCCAATCCACAAATCCACGCAGGTCTGCGGCCCGATAAAGGGTACGTCGTCCGCGCAGTTTTGCATTACCGCTGCCGCCACGTTCACGTCGATATGATCGTTGTGATCGTGGGTAGAGAGAACGGCGTCGATCTGGCGAATGGCGAAAGGATCAAGCACAAAAGGCGTGGTGCGCAGGTTCGGCTGGAGCTTTTCAACGCCGGCCATACGCTGCATCTGGTGGCCTTTTTTCATCAGTGGATTGCCGTGGCTCTGTTTGCCGGTGCCGCACCAGAAATCGACACAAATGTTGGCGCCGCCTTCTGATTTCAGCCAGATCCCGGTGCATCCCAGCCACCACATCGCAAATGTGCCAGGAGCAACCTGTTCCTGCTCGATCTCTTCGTTCAGCCAGCTACCCCACTCCGGAAAGGTACTCAAAATCCATGATTCACGGGTGATGGTTTTCACTTTACTCATCGTTTGACTCCTGGTTTTAATCAAAAGTAATCATACTGTGACTTGTTGTGATTAATGCTGGCACTGTTTGAATCGATTTGCAATGGCTGATTTGCGGAAAATTCCCCTCGCCACATCACAGAAAATACACCTCGTCGTTGTTAAGATAACCGCTACATATAATTAATATATTGAAAATTAAGAATTTATTTATCTTTCTGGATCGGTAGTGAAAATCATTACTAACTCCATGGAAATAAATTGCGTGATCCGTCACAAATAATCAAATGCAATCTTGTGGTGATTATTTGTGATTAATAGAGTGATGACACCAACCACACAGGGATTGCCCCTCGTGTTCTCATTTTCTGGAGAGAGTTATGGAGAGCCTCTACAACGTCTTTACCGTTTTCTTTAATCAGGTAATGACCAACGCCCCGCTGTTGCTGGGTATCGTGACGTGCCTGGGGTACATCCTGCTGCGCAAAAGCGTCAGCGTGATTATCAAAGGCACCATCAAAACCATCATTGGTTTTATGCTGTTGCAGGCGGGGTCTGGCATTCTGACCAGCACGTTTAAGCCGGTTGTTGCCAAAATGTCAGAGGTATATGGCATTAACGGCGCCATCTCTGACACTTACGCGTCCATGATGGCCACCATCGATCGCATGGGGGATGCGTACAGCTGGGTTGGGTATGCGGTACTGCTCGCGCTGGCGCTGAACATCATTTACGTGCTCCTGCGCCGCATCACCGGTATTCGCACCATCATGCTCACCGGGCACATCATGTTCCAGCAGGCGGGGCTGATTGCCGTTTCTCTCTATATCTTCGGCTACCCAATGTGGACCACGGTCATCTGCACGGCAGTGCTGGTCTCGCTTTACTGGGGCATCACCTCCAACATGATGTATAAGCCAACGCAGGACGTTACTGACGGCTGCGGCTTCTCCATCGGTCACCAACAGCAGTTCGCCTCCTGGATTGCGTACAAAGTTGCACCGTACCTGGGTAAAAAAGAGGAGAGTGTTGAAGACCTCAAATTGCCTGGCTGGTTGAATATCTTCCACGACAACATCGTCTCCACGGCGATTGTGATGACCCTTTTCTTCGGTGCCATCCTGCTCTCCTTTGGCATTGACGTGGTGCAGGTGATGGCGGGTAAAACCCACTGGACGGTCTATATCCTGCAAACCGGTGTGGCCATTTTCATCATCACTCAGGGCGTGCGTATGTTCGTCGCCGAGCTGTCGGAAGCGTTCAACGGTATCTCTCAGCGCCTGATCCCTGGCGCGGTGCTGGCGATTGACTGTGCGGCTATCTATAGCTTTGCGCCAAACGCCGTCGTCTGGGGCTTTATGTGGGGCACCATCGGCCAGCTGATTGCGGTCGGCATCCTGGTGGGCTGTGGCTCCTCAATCCTGATTATTCCTGGCTTTATCCCGATGTTCTTCTCCAACGCCACTATCGGCGTGTTTGCTAACCACTTCGGCGGATGGCGCGCCGCGCTCAAGATCTGCCTGGTGATGGGCATGGTTGAAATCTTCGGGTGCGTGTGGGCGGTCAAGCTCACCGGCATGAGCGCCTGGATGGGCATGGCGGACTGGTCAATTCTGGCGCCGCCGATGATGCAGGGCTTTGCGTCCGTCGGGCTGGTCTTTATGGCCGTCATCATCCTGATTGCACTGACTTATATGTTCTTCGCTGGCCGTTCGCTGCGAGCTGAAGAAGATGCGGAAAAACAAACAGCAGAAGTTTCTGCTCACTAAGGAGTTTCGATTATGACCGTACGTATCCTGGCTGTGTGTGGCAATGGGCAAGGAAGCTCCATGATCATGAAAATGAAAGTGGACCAGTTTTTAACCCAGTCAAACATTGACCACACGGTGAACAGCTGCGCAGTGGGTGAATACAAAAGTGAACTGAACGGCGCGGACATCATCATCGCTTCAACGCACATTGCCGGCGAGATTAGCGTGTCGGGCAACAAATACGTGGTAGGCGTGCGCAACATGCTGTCGCCTGCGGATTTTGGGCCAAAACTGCTGGAAGTGATCAAAGAGCACTTCCCACAAGACGTGAAGTAAGGATGCCACATGAAACTACGTGATTCGCTGGCTGAGAATAACTCCATCCTTTTACAGGCCGAAGCCAGTACCTGGCAGGAAGCGGTGAAGCTGAGCGTGGACCTGCTGGTTAAGGCGGACGTTGTCGAGCCGCGTTATTACCAGGCCATCCTGGATGGCGTGGCGCAGCACGGCCCCTATTTTGTGATTGCCCCGGGGCTGGCAATGCCGCATGGCCGCCCGGAAGAGGGTGTCAAGAAAACCGGTTTTGCGCTGGTGACGCTGAAAACCCCGCTGGTGTTCAACCACGAAGATAACGACCCGGTCGACATTCTGATCACCATGGCAGCTGTCGATGCCAACACCCACCAGGAGGTGGGCATCATGCAGATCGTTAACCTGTTTGATGACGAAGCTAATTTTGACCGTTTACGTGCCTGCCGTACCGCGCAGGACGTGCTGGATTTAATTGATAACGCCACTGCGGCGGCCGTTTAAGAGGAATTGAAAATGTCATTACCAATGTTGCAGGTCGCGCTGGATAACCAGACGCTGTCTCACGCTTACGAAACCACCCGTCTGATTGCGGAAGAGGTGGACATCATCGAAGTCGGCACCATTCTGTGCGTGGGCGAAGGCGTTCGTGCGGTTCGTGACCTGAAGGCGCTCTATCCGCATAAAATCGTGCTGGCGGATGCCAAAATTGCCGATGCGGGCAAAATTCTCTCTCGCATGTGCTTTGAAGCCAACGCCGACTGGGTCACCGTGATCTGCTGTGCAGATATCAACACTGCGAAAGGCGCGCTGGACGTGGCGAAAGAGTTCAACGGCGACGTGCAGATTGAACTGACCGGCTTCTGGACCTGGGAGCAGGCACAGGAGTGGCGCGAAGCGGGTATCCAGCAGGTGGTTTATCACCGCAGCCGTGATGCGCAGGCCGCAGGTGTGGCGTGGGGCGAAGCTGATATCAACGCGATCAAACGCCTGGCCGATATGGGCTTCAAAGTGACCGTGACCGGTGGTCTGGCGCTGGAAGATCTGCCGCTGTTCAAGGGTATTCCAATCCACGTCTTTATTGCCGGTCGTAGCATTCGCGATGCGGAATCTCCGGTGGAAGCTGCGCGTCAGTTTAAACGCTCAATCGCTCAGCTTTGGGGTTAAGGAGCGGGTATGTTGTCAAAACAGGTCCCGCTTGGCATCTATGAAAAGGCACTCCCTGCGGGGGAGTGCTGGCTGGAGCGGTTACAGCTGGCGAAGCAGCTGGGTTTCGATTTTGTCGAAATGTCGGTGGATGAGACGGACGAGCGTCTTTCTCGCCTGGACTGGCGCCGCGACCAGCGTCTGGCGCTGGTGAGCGCCATTGCCGAAACCGGCGTGCGCGTGCCGTCCATGTGCCTGAGCGCTCACCGTCGTTTTCCGCTTGGCAGCGAAGATGATGCCGTACGCGCCGAAGGGCTGGAGATCATGCGTAAAGCCATTCGCTTTGCACAGGATGTTGGCATCCGCGTGATCCAACTGGCGGGTTACGATGTTTACTATCAGGAAGCCAACGATGAGACGCGCCGTCGTTTCCGTGACGGCCTGAAAGAGAGCGTTGAGATGGCAAGCCGTGCGCAGGTGACGCTGGCGATGGAGATCATGGATTATCCATTGATGAACTCCATTAGCAAGGCGCTGGGCTACGCGCACTATCTGAACAATCCGTGGTTCCAGCTTTATCCGGATATCGGCAACCTGTCGGCATGGGATAACGACGTACAGATGGAGTTGCAGGCGGGCATCGGGCATATCGTGGCGGTGCACGTAAAAGATACCCGTCCCGGCGTGTTTAAAAACGTACCGTTCGGTACCGGGGTGGTGGATTTCGAACGGTGCTTCCAGACGCTCAAACAGACAGGTTATTGCGGACCTTACCTGATTGAGATGTGGAGCGAAACCGCGGACGACCCGGCGGCAGAAGTGGCGAAAGCCCGGGACTGGGTGCGCGAGCGCATGGCGCGGGCAGGCTTACTGGAGGCGGAACATGCTTAAGCTGAAACAGCAGGTCTTTGAGGCCAATATGGATCTCCCGCGCTATGGACTGGTGACGTTTACCTGGGGCAACGTAAGCGCCATCGATCGCGATCGGGGGCTGGTGGTGATTAAGCCGAGCGGCGTGGCCTATGACGCCATGAAAGTGGACGATATGGTGGTGGTTGACCTGGAAGGACACGTTGTTGAAGGCAAATGGCGTCCTTCTTCAGATACGGCAACCCATCTGGCGCTGTACCAGCGTTACCCGTCCCTGGGTGGTGTTGTGCATACCCATTCCACGCACGCCACCGCCTGGGCACAGGCCGGGCTGGCGATCCCTGCTTTGGGTACGACGCACGCGGACTACTTCTTCGGCGATATTCCCTGCACGCGGGCGTTAACGCAGGCTGAGGTCGAAGGCGAGTACGAACTTAACACCGGCAGGGTCATTATCGAAACGCTGGGTGAGACGGAACCACTGCATACGCCGGGTATTGTGGTGTACCAGCATGGTCCATTCTCCTGGGGTAAAGATGCGCATGACGCCGTGCATAACGCGGTGGTGATGGAAGAGGTGGCTCGAATGGCGTGGATTGCGCGCGGCATTAACCCACAGCTTCAGGGCATTGATGATTATCTGATGAACAAGCATTTCATGCGTAAGCACGGCCCGAATGCTTATTACGGGCAGAAGTGAATAAGTGCTCTGGAATACCGAAACAGTTGTAACCGGTGGTATTCCGGAGCCATTCATAAAAAAAGCCCCCGGCAGGGGGCAATCATATATAGCTATGATTTTCGTTGGCTTTCCTGGTGCTGGCGATAAAGCGTTACTGGTAAATATCTGCACTGGCGCGCATATTGCCGTTGCTGCCGGGCTCACGTGTCAGTATGACGTGATAGTATTTTGCGCCCTGCGCATCGGTTTCTTCATTAAGCGCCTGATCTGCTTCACTTTCAGTGGCGAAGTTATGATTGATGTAAATAACGCCTAAGCTCTGCACATCATCCATGTTTCTGGCCTGTCGGCTATCTATCTTGATGGCTGCCATCGCGTTTGCACTGAGCAAAAGCGCAGCCAAAATGGTGAATGCGATTCTTTTCATGATATGCGCTCCACGACTGCGTGCTGTGATATGGGGTAATGCTCTCCTTCTCTGCTTAAGGCTTCTGATTAAAGTGTAATCGCTACTCGGGTTGCGATGGGTGACCATTTCTGATGGTGTTGTTCAAAAAAACAGCGTTTCTGATAAGTGAGATTTTAAATCACCCACTTAGAACAGCTTTACCCTTTGTGCGAATTATTTGTGCAATCACCTTGTGTTTAGCGGGGCGCGCAAGTATTATGACGCGTCAATTTTTCAGCCGACCTTTAACACGTTCCTTGCCTCCCCGGGCCTCGGCTGACCCAGACAGGAGGCTGAATAATCCGTAAGGAGCAATTCGATGCGTCATTACGAAATCGTTTTTATGGTCCATCCTGACCAGAGCGAACAGGTTCCGGGTATGATCGAGCGTTACTCTGCTGCCATCACTGGTGCAGAAGGCACGATCCACCGTCTGGAAGACTGGGGCCGCCGTCAGCTGGCTTACCCAATCAACAAACTGCACAAAGCTCACTACGTTCTGATGAACGTTGAAGCGCCGCAGGAAGTGATTGATGAGCTGGAAACTACCTTCCGCTTCAACGATGCCGTTATCCGCAGCATGGTTATGCGTACCAAACACGCAGTGACCGAAGCATCTCCGATGGTTAAAGCGAAAGACGAGCGCCGTGAGCGTCGCGATGATTTCGCAAACGAAACCGCAGATGATTCTGATGCTGGGGATTCTGAAGAGTAATTTCTGATGACCAACCGTCTGGTGTTGTCCGGCACCGTGTGCAGGACCCCCCTTCGAAAGGTCAGCCCATCAGGAATTCCGCATTGCCAGTTCGTGCTTGAGCATCGTTCTGTGCAAGAGGAAGCCGGGTTTCACCGGCAGGCGTGGTGCCAAATGCCCGTTATCATTAGCGGACACGAAAACCAGGCCATTACTCACAGTTTAACGGTCGGTAGTGCAGTAATCGTTCAGGGGTTCATCTCTTGCCACAAGGCAAAGAACGGCCTGAGCAAAATGGTTCTGCATGCCGAGCAGATTGATTTGATAGATACTGGAGACTAGCCAAATGGCACGTTATTTCCGTCGTCGCAAGTTCTGCCGTTTCACCGCGGAAGGCGTTCAAGAGATCGACTATAAAGATATCGCAACGCTGAAAAACTACATCACCGAAAGCGGTAAGATTGTCCCAAGCCGTATCACCGGTACTCGTGCAAAATATCAGCGTCAGCTGGCTCGCGCTATCAAACGCGCTCGCTACCTGTCTCTGCTGCCGTACACTGATCGTCATCAGTAATCGGGCACGGTCCATTAATACGACTTTAAGAGGATAAGGTAATGCAAGTTATTCTGCTTGATAAAGTAGCAAACCTGGGCAGCCTGGGTGATCAGGTAAACGTTAAAGCGGGTTACGCTCGTAACTTCCTGGTACCACAGGGTAAAGCTGTTCCAGCTACTAAGAAAAACGTAGAGTTTTTCGAAGCACGTCGTGCTGAACTGGAAGCCAAACTGGCTGACGTTCTGGCGGCTGCTAACGCTCGCGCTGAAGCAATCAACGCACTGGGCACCGTTACCATCGCGTCTAAAGCCGGCGACGAAGGTAAACTGTTCGGTTCCATCGGTACCCGCGATATCGCTGATGCAGTCACTGCAGCAGGCGTTAAAGTGGCTAAGAGCGAAGTTCGCATGCCGAACGGCGTTCTGCGTACCACTGGTGAGCACGAAGTTGACTTCCAGGTTCACAGCGAAGTGTTCGCTAAACTGGTTGTTAACGTAGTAGCTGAGTAATTTTTTACTCTGCTCACGTCGAAGCGCCGGCCTTGTGCCGGCGTTTTGCTTTTTAGCGTGACCCTACGTCATGTTTTGCGATTGTAAGGTCGCTATTCCTGATGCATTCTCTGATAATAAATTGAAACGCAATTTTATTTATGAGATTTGTCATGGATACCGCTCTGCCCACGCCCGTCTTTGCCCGTCGAAATGTGGCCTATGCCTGCGCCACGCTCTGCTGTCTGCTTTGGGGAAGCTCATACCCGGCCATTAAAAGCGGCTACGAACTCTTCCAGATCGCGACCGATGATATTCCGTCCAAAGTCGTCTTTGCTGGATACCGTTTTCTGTTTGCCGGTGCGTTGCTGCTGCTCTTTGCCCTGGCCCAGCGTAAACCGATTGGCAGGCTCACACCCACGCAGTTTGGTCAGCTCACGATCCTCGGGCTGACCCAGACCACCATCCAGTACACCTTCTTTTATATCGGCCTTGCTTACACCACCGGGGTGAACGGTTCGATCATGAATGCCACCGGGACCTTCTTCAGCGTGCTGCTGGCGCACTTTATCTACCACAACGACAAACTCAGCTATAACAAAACGCTGGGCTGTGTTCTGGGCTTTACCGGCGTGATGCTGGTGAACTTCCACGGCGGGTTAAGTGATTTCCAGTTTGTCTGGCAAGGTGACGGATTTGTGGTGCTGGCGGCCTTTATTCTCTCTGCGGCCACGCTTTACGGGAAACGCATTTCCCAGACCGTTGACCCGACGGTGATGACGGGATGGCAGCTGGCGATAGGCGGGGCGGCACTGGTTGTGGGAGGCTATGCCACGGGCGGGACGCTGGAGGTGCACAGCATGAAAGCCGTCGCCGTGCTGGGGTATCTGACGCTGCTCTCATCCGTGGCGTTCGCCCTGTGGAGCGCGCTGCTGAAAGTAAACCGCGTGAGTATGATTGCCCCGTTCAACTTTGTCATACCTGTAGCAGGGACGGTGCTCTCCGCCATCTTCCTCGGCGAAAACATTCTGGACATCAAATACGCGATTGCGCTGGTGCTGGTCTGCTCGGGGATCTGGTGGGTGAATAAACGGCGTGCCTGAGAACAAAAGTGCCGGGTGGCGGCATCGCCTTACCCGGCCTGGGCCATTAACGTGCTCTGATGAAACTGCCGTCCGGCTGGCGGGTAAACAGTACCTGCTGCCCGTTTCCGGTATCGATCGTTAACCCGGTCACCACCCCACTGGCATTCTGGCGGATCTGCACCATCTGACCATTTTGCAGGTTGCTGAGCGGCTTGCCAGCCCCCTCGACTTGCGCCATGGCATACACATCCGTTGCCGGCAGATTGTGGTCGCGGAACAGCTGAGCAAGGGTTTTCCCTGGCTCTACGCGATACGAACGCCACTGCTGCTCAATGCCGGTGGGCTGTTGCGCCTGTGGCTCTGAAGGGGCGGTGGCCTGCTCCTGATCTTCCTGAACAGGTTCAGGTTCAACCGGCGCAACCTGGCCCGGATCGTTAGACGGTGTGACCAGTTGCGTCTGCATCGGCTGTGAATCAGGCTGCGACTGGCTTTGCGATTGGATATCCAGCTCAGCATTGCGGCTTACCGGCCCGGTATCAACGTTGTCACTGCCGGAAGGAAGCAGGAAACCGATGACCATCAGCAACGCGCCGATGATAATGCCTCTGCGGTGCAAAGGCGGCAGCGGGTCCATGATGCGAAAGTTATCCGGCGCATGCCAGATTTTCGCCAGGGTAGGTTTCAGTTCAAATCGCCCGGGCATGGCTCTCCTCCTGCTCCGCGTCTTTTTATCCTGTCCTGAGAAGTGTAGTTTGCTAACTGCCTGATGGGCGTAACAAAGCCAGCTTTCGTGACATATATTAGGGAAAATCCTGACGGCTACTATTGTTTCCGTTTCGTCGCAGTTTGTCACCTTTACTTAAGACAAAGTTTTACCCATAAGGGCATGGCTGATATGCTGCCCGCTACTTTAAATGTGATGGAAGGAAAACCCATGACCACCCCGACTTTTGACACTATCGAAGCGCAGGCAAGCTACGGCATCGGCTTGCAGGTAGGACAGCAGCTGAGCGAATCCGGCCTGGAAGGTCTGTTACCGGAAGCGCTGGTGGCGGGTATCGCTGACGCGCTGGAAGGCAAGCAGCCCGCTGTGCCGGTTGACGTTGTGCACCGTGCGCTGCGTGAAATCCACGAACGTGCTGACACCGTACGTCGCGCGCGTTTCGAAGAGATGGCGGCAGAAGGCGTGAAATATCTGGAAGAGAACCGTGAGCGTGAAGGCGTGAACAGCACCGAGTCCGGCTTGCAGTTCCGCGTAATCAATCAGGGTGATGGCGCAATCCCGGCGCGTACCGACCACGTTCGCGTACACTACACCGGTAAGCTGATCGACGGCACCGTGTTCGACAGCTCCGTCGCGCGTGGCGAACCGGCTGAATTCCCGGTCAACGGCGTGATTGCAGGCTGGATCGAAGCCCTGACCCTGATGCCAGTAGGTTCAAAATGGGAACTGACTATCCCGCACAACCTGGCATACGGCGAGCGTGGCGCTGGCGCGTCCATTCCGCCATTCAGCACCCTGGTGTTTGAAGTCGAGCTGCTGGAAATCCTGTAATCGGTTTTTCTTATTTTCCTCTCTCCGATCGGGGAGAGGAAAATAGCGATAAAACCTGGAGTTACGACGGAATCAACATTTTGTATTGCAAACGAAACTGTTACGTGTATTTTTGTGAGCTGTTTCGCGCTGTATGAGTGATATGGCACTCACTTTCAACATATTATTAACATAATATTCAAATCATAGTATTCATCCCGCCGATTCTTACCTACTATCGATAAGCCCTTACAAAGGGAACGTCATTTTTTTGGCGTATTTAAAGGCCAGAAGAGCCTTAACAACACAGACAGGCATAAACAGGAAAATATCACATGGTAGATCAGGTCAAAGTCGCCGCCGCAGAAGAGGCGACGTCTGAACAGTCGCTACGGCGAAATCTCACGAACCGTCACATTCAGCTTATTGCCATTGGCGGCGCCATCGGCACAGGGCTATTTATGGGCTCGGGCAAAACCATCAGTCTTGCAGGCCCGTCGATCATCTTCGTTTATATGATCATCGGTTTTATGCTCTTTTTCGTGATGCGTGCAATGGGTGAATTGCTGCTCTCGAACCTCGAATACAAATCCTTCAGCGACTTCGCGTCAGACCTGCTTGGCCCGTGGGCGGGCTATTTTACCGGCTGGACCTACTGGTTCTGCTGGGTGGTTACCGGCATGGCGGATGTTGTCGCTATTACGGCCTACGCCCAATTCTGGTTCCCCGGCCTGTCGGACTGGGTGGCCTCACTGGCGGTGATTGTCCTGCTGCTGAGCCTCAACCTCGCGACCGTTAAAATGTTCGGTGAGATGGAGTTCTGGTTCGCGATGATCAAAATCGTCGCCATCATCGCGCTGATTGTCGTCGGGCTGGTAATGGTGCTGACGCACTTCCAGTCGCCAACTGGCGTTCAGGCCTCGTTTGCCCATCTGTGGAATGATGGCGGCTGGTTCCCGAAAGGCATCAGCGGCTTCTTCGCCGGTTTCCAGATTGCGGTGTTCGCGTTTGTCGGGATTGAGCTGGTGGGAACCACGGCGGCGGAAACTAAAGATCCGGAGAAATCCCTGCCGCGCGCGATCAACTCCATTCCGCTGCGTATCATCATGTTCTACGTGTTCGCGCTGATCATCATTATGTCCGTGACGCCATGGAGCTCAGTAGTGCCAACCAAGAGCCCGTTCGTCGAGCTGTTCGTGTTGGTGGGGCTGCCCGCTGCCGCGAGCCTGATTAACTTCGTGGTGCTGACCTCTGCGGCCTCTTCCGCGAACAGCGGCGTCTTCTCCACCAGCCGTATGCTGTTTGGTCTGGCGCAGGAGGGCGTTGCCCCGAGCGCGTTCGCCAAACTGTCTAAACGTGCGGTACCGGCGAAAGGGCTGACCTTCTCCTGCATCTGTCTGCTGGGCGGTGTGGTGATGCTCTACGTTAACCCGAGCGTAATCGGCGCGTTCACCATGATCACCACGGTGTCGGCGATCCTGTTTATGTTCGTCTGGACCATCATCCTCTGCTCATACCTGGTGTACCGCAAACAGCGTCCACATCTGCATGAGAAGTCGATCTACAAGATGCCACTGGGCAAGCTGATGTGCTGGGTATGCATGGCGTTCTTCGTCTTCGTGCTGGTGCTACTGACGCTGGAAGAAGATACCCGTCAGGCGCTCATCGTCACGCCGCTGTGGTTTATCGCGCTGGGGCTGGGCTGGCTGTTTATCGGTAAGAAACGGATGGCTGGCATGCGTTAAGCATGTTGCCGGGTGGCGCTGTCGCTTACCCGGCCTACGTTCGAGGACGTTGTAGGCCCGGTAAGCGCTAGCGCCACCGGGCTTTTTTATTTACCCGATAATGCACGCGGGAACAGAACGTTATTCTCAAGACTGATGTGTTCCATCAGATCGTCGATCATCTCGTTGATGCCGTTGTACATCGCTTTCCAGGTGGTGCACGCCTCTGGCGGCGGTGTGACATTGTGGGTGGTGTGTTTGATCACTTCCAGCAGTTCGCCGGCGTCATCATGTTCGCTTTCCATCACGCTGATTGGCCCCATTGCCTGGCTGCCCATGCCCTGTTTGATCATCGGGAAGAGGATCTGCTCCTCTTTCATCATGTGGCTGGATAGTTCTTCGTGCAGCATGGTCAGGTATTTCGCCAGGCCGCGCGGTACGGAAGGTTTATCGGCGTGAACGCGCTCAACTTTGGTGGCCTGTAAAATCAGCTCCGGCAGCTGTTCGCGGTGACGGTCGTGGTAACGCACAATGATATGGTCGATGATTTCAGCCAGCGGCGCGGTGCGCCAGTCTTTGTCGACAGGCTGTTCTGCCAGCTTAGCCAGCTCCGCTTCGATAGCTTCTACATCCAGCTCTTTACGCGACGCTGCGCGCGCCAGCGTTTGCTTACCGCCGCAGCAGTAATCCATATCGTATTTACGGAACAGCGCTGAAGCGCGAGGGATGGAGAGCGCCAGCTCGCCTAAGGGTTGGTCGCGGAAGGCCATAGCAGTTACCTCATCATCAGGAATATAAGATGCATTTTAAATGCATCTTTATGTGGATACTATAACCCTTTAGAGGCAAGGGTAAAAATGAGAAGTGGATCGCAAAAAAAGCGTGCTTTTAACTTGCTGATTGAATGCAGAAAAGGGCTTTCGAAAGTTTTTAAAGGTGGAGAAACAGTAAACAACCTACCGCGCGTGCCGATAGATACAGGTCAGACAATACCTGTATATAAAAAAGGCAACGCATGTTTAAACGTATAAAAGTCATTACTCTTTTGATTTCGGTGCTGCTTGTGCTCGGCATCATGCAACTGATCTCCGCCGGCATTTTCATTAATGCGCTCAATAACGACAAAGAGAACTTCACCGTTTCTCAGCTTTCCAGCCAGAACGTCGCGGAGTTTACCGACGCCTGGATCAGCCTGAATCAGGCGCGTGTCACCCTTAACCGCGGCATGCTGCGTCTGCAAAGCAGCATGGCGTCGCAGATTAATGGCGGGCAGCTGAACGAGCTGGTCAATACCGCGAAAAACCTGCTGGCTGATGCCCAGACACATTACGATAAATATTACGCGCTGCCGGAAACGCCGGGTATGGACGAGCACCTGGCCGACAGGCTGGAAGAGCACTACCGCATCTACTCCGCCACGCTGACGCAAATGAACGTTCTGCTGGGGCAGGGCAATCTGGAAGATATGTTCAAACAAAATGCCGAACAGAAGCAGACCGCGATGCAAAAGGTCTATCGCGAATGGCGCGAGGCGCAGGCCGCGCTCACCGACAAAGGCATCAAAGACAATGAAAGCGACTACAAACGCATTCTGTGGATCCTCTCTGCGGTGATGCTGCTGGTGATCGCGGTGATTATTTCCAGCTGGATTGCGATGCGCCGCGTGCTGCTGCTGCCGCTGGAAGAGGTGATCTGCCATATCCGCGCCATTGCGGCAGGGGATTTAACCCAGCCGATTCAGGCTGAGGGTAAAAATGAAATGGCGATCCTGGCGCGCAACGTTCAGGAGATGCAGACTGCGCTGGCCAACACGGTGGGCGTAGTGCGTGAAGGCGCAGATACCATCTACACCGGCGCGGGTGAAATCTCGGCGGGCAGCAACGATCTCTCGTCTCGCACCGAGCAGCAGGCCGCTTCTCTGGAAGAGACGGCAGCCAGCATGGAACAGTTAACCGCCACCGTGAAGCAAAACGCCGATAACGCGCGTCAGGCGTCGCGTCTGGCGCTGGACGCCTCCTCCACCGCGAAGAAGGGCGGAAATGTGGTAGAAGGCGTGGTGCGCACCATGGACGAAATCGCCACCAGTTCCAGCAAAATTGCGCAAATTACCAACGTAATCGATGGCATTGCCTTCCAGACCAATATTCTGGCGCTGAACGCGGCGGTAGAAGCGGCGCGTGCGGGCGAGCAGGGGCGTGGCTTCGCGGTTGTCGCGGGTGAGGTGCGTACCCTTGCCCAGCGCAGCGCTCAGGCGGCGAAAGAGATCAAAGCCCTGATCGATGATTCCGGCGAGCGCGTTAACGCGGGCTCTCAGCTGGTAAATGAAGCGGGCGCGACGATGGCAGAGATCGTCAATGCAGTTACGCGCGTGACGGACATCATGGGTGAGATTGCGTCGGCCTCCGACGAACAGAGCCGCGGTATCGACCAGGTGGGCCAGGCGGTGGCGGAGATGGATCGCGTTACCCAGCAGAACGCCTCGCTGGTGGAGGAGTCTGCGGCGGCGGCGGCGGCGCTGGAAGATCAGGCCGCGCGCCTGAACGACGCGGTGGCGGTGTTTAAGATCACCCGTAACCAGGCGGTGAAAGCCGCGCCGGTAAAGACCTATGCACCTAAAGCGCAGCCCGTAGCGGCGTCTGAAGCGAACTGGGAAACGTTCTGATACTGTGCCGGGTGGCGCTGACGCTTATCCGGCCTACGGTTTTGTAGGCCCTGCAAGCTAAGCGCCGCTGGTCGAAAAGCTCACCCCTCCGACGCCGGAACGACCATCGGTTTTTCCGGCTTCGCTCTCACCGCAATCACCACCCCAACGACCAGCAGCGCGATCCCGCAGGCCGTTAGCAGCGGCGGCACGCTCTGGCGCATCAGGAAGGTATAGAGCAGCCCGGCCAGCGTTTCAAAGACAATCAGCGGCCCCAGTATCACCGTCGGCAGCTTCTGGCTGGCAATGTTCCAGCACAGTGCGCCAACCCACGAACAGAGCACGGCAATGGCGACCATTAGCCCGACGAATATCCACGGGCGCGGTCCGAAGGGCAGGGTAAATGCCGGTTGCTGGCTACCCAGCCAGACACACGCGCCCACATAGCCCAGCAACGAGACAGGAAGCGTGACCAGCGCCTGCGCCGTCGCCCACATCATCGGATGCTTATCCGGGTTTTCCCGCAGCCAGCGTGCGTTGCGCAGGGCATACCAGGCCCAGCAGACAACCGAAATAACCGCCAGAAAGATCCCAGAACCGTAACGCCACAAGCTGAAGTTTTCGAGGCCGTGGCGTAGCTCGGCAATATTCACGCACACCAGCCCCACGGCGATGCATACTAGCGCGGGCACCATTTTTGACCACGCCAGTTTGCCGTCACGCTGGCTATAAAGCAGGTTTGCGAAAACCGGAATGACCACCGGCAGCGTGCCGATAATCATGGTCGACACCGGCGCACCGGTACGCTGAATGGCGCTCGCCAGGCAGACGTAGTAGATAAGATTACCCATCATGGTCAGCCACAGCGCGGTGAGCCAGTCCTGGCGACTCAGCTGGCGCAGACGCGCACGCCCCAGCCATGCCAGCGGCACGGCAATAAGCCCCAGCGCCAGATAGCGTCCGGTCGACTGCAATATTGCCGGATACTCCGGCACAATCAGCGGGCCGACGAAAATCAGCCCCCACATCAACCCTGCAAGCAGGGCATACAACACGCCGCTAATCATCTTTTCGTCCACAGTAATACATGTTGTAGCCAGTGTAGGAGGCACAGATGCACGCGTATTGTATGAGGTTGCGCATTAGCGCTCAGGGAACGTAAAGACATGGGGCCAAAGCGTCAGCCGCCAGGATACTTTTTCCGTGGTTTCAGTTTAATCCTACAAGACATACCTATAAGACCTACAGGCTTCGAAGGACGGTGTCATTACTATAGTCGACGGATTTTTACGACCACGGCATAACGTCGGTTTTCATATCCTGCAATCAACGACGTGGGACGATGAGAACGATCGGCCTATTTTACAGGAAAGAAGATGCAGGAAGTCATATGGTCCGAACAGGTGATGCTGACAGGGCGTTCCCGTATTTCTATCAGCGGAGCCAATAATGTATTTTGTTCCGCGCTGGTGGTGCTTTTCAGGAATATTATTTCGCCAGACATTATTACCATGCCAGAGATCCAGGTGCAGGTCTTTGTCGGAATGACGCTGCCACAGGTGTTCGTATGGCGGATGAAGGAGGATGCGGCAATGGAAGGGAAGATCCCTCGTATTGTTTTCTGTACTGACTCTTGCTTCCGAATGCTGTCAGGGACCAGCGGATATGAACGAACACTGTTCATTACTCCAGATACCAGCATTTATGCGGTGGCTGAAATAATCAGACGCTGGATTGCCGGTTACGCCTCGCACGCTTCGGACAACGTTCTGCCTCTGCTCACTCGATGTGATAACCGAACCATGCAAATGCTGGAAAAAGATATCCCACTTCCTCTTGAGGCCAGACGGCTCTTTCGCTCGGTAAAAACGCTTTATTGTCAGCGCGCTTTACTGTCGGACCGGATCGGGACGCACAGCCGTCAGGAATTATATCTAAAAGCGCGTCTGATACTCAGTCAAAGCCAAACATTAGCGCTTGGTTAGGCTCAAGGTTCATGACGAGAGATCGCTTACCGCATCTTCAAGACGTAGCGCAAGCTGAAGGCAGAGGCTGATGGTTTTCCTGTCTGCGGCTTCTTCCAGTTCAGTACATAAGTCAGCCAGCGAATCGTTCTTCAGAAGATAAAAACCGCCTTTCATCAGGTGAGCAAGTTCGGCGATCTGCAAGAAATCTTCCGCGCTGATAGCGTCGTGCAAATCGCTGATGGTGACGTCGAGATGCGCTAAGCAGGAGTTAAATACATGCTGGTCGACCCGATCTTCCGCTTTTGCGCATGCGTTTGTGGCGGGCTGGATAGCGCTGGCAAATTTGCTTAATGCGAGGGATAGGGTTTTGAGCGAAACGGGTTTAAAGAGGCATTCCGTCATCCCGGCCTGAAGACAGGCTCCTCTTTGTTCATCGCGGGCATCAGCCGTCAGGCCGATAATTACAGTATCGCTGTTTTCCTTACGGATTAATTTTGTCAGCTCAATTCCTGAGATATACGGCATATTACAGTCAGTGATAATAATCTCGGCACCGGTGCTTCTCCACTGAGCATATGCGTCACGAGGATCGCTACATTCGATCACGACGTAGCCAAGGTATGACAGCTGCTTATTTAACAGCATGAGATTTGGGTAAAAATCATCAACGACAAGAACGGTGGCTGAGCTGTTTTGACGCTGGATATCTATAACCTCTGCCGCAGCACGCTTGCTCTTCTGTTGGCTTACGCCCACTTTTAACGTAATGTCGACTCTGGTTCCCACGCCCGGTTGACTATGAAGTTGTATGCCTCCACCCAAAGCTTCACAAAGCCGGCGAGAGATGAGGAGTCCAAGCCCGGAGCCTGACTGATGAGAATAGCCGTTAATATCAGCCTGGGAAAAAGGTCGGAATAATGTCTGTTGCCCTTCAGGCGATATACCGCAGCCCGTATCCGTTATGGCAATTTGCAGCAGGGCGACGTCTGTGACTTGAGAATTAACGCATTCTACTGCGACACGCACTTCGCCTTCATTCGTGAATTTGATGGCATTACTGATGATATTGCTGACAACCTGTCTGAACCGAAGCTCATCTGTTGTCACAATGATGTCGTCGAGCTTTGCTGGATATAGGAGTACAAGCTCGATACCGTTGTTGAACGCGCCAGGCCTGAATAAGGAGATAATCTGTTCAATGGTTTTTCTGAGCTCCATTTCTGTATAATGAATAACCAGTTTTTCAGATTCAATCATGGAAATATCAAGGATATTACCAATAAGTTCCTGTAGTACGTTTGACGAAGAATAGGCGACGTCGAATGCGGTACTGTCTATGATTCCATCGTGGAGTTTTTTTGTTCCAAGCTCCAGCATACCGATAATGGCATTCAGAGGCGTTCTAATTTCATGGCTCATGGTGGCAAGAAAAGTGGATTTTGCTACATTCGCCCTTTCAGATTCCTTCCTGGCTGCTCTTAGGCTCTCTTCCATTTCGATTCTCGACGTGATGTCAATCCAGCCGCCAATAACGCCATTTACGCGGCCTTCGGCATCCAGGAATGGCACCATCCAGCGATATATCACGGCATCAGGGCGCCCATCGCTGAATGTAATTGCCCGGTCTTTCGATATTGATACCTTATCCCGTAACACGCTGAAGAAATCCTGGCGGTATGTTTCAAGAGACGAAAGATGTGAGGCCGTTGTATTTTCATACTCAGCCTGACTAAAAGCGTATTCCTGTTCGATATGGAAATCTTTTAAAGCTTCCGTATAGGCCTCATTAAACGATATGAGCTCTGCATCTTTATTACGAACATACAGGGGATTCGGCGTGCCGTTGATAAGCGCGTTTGTCAAAGCCAGCTGATCGTCCAGTTTTCTCTGGGTCCGCTGTGCATGTCGAACGTGCTTTCGAAGGACAAGCGCCCAGCCGGTGGAAATCATGCCCAGCAGGAGAAGGACTATTACCGTGTAGAGAATGGCGGTTTTGTTTGCTTCGATGAAACTTGTTTTTGAGGGCGCGGCGGTCCATTTCGTGGTGATATCGTCGAGTTCAGATCCGGCGAGGTTCTTTAATGATTTATTGATTATTTCATACAAAACTTCATTGTGCGCGGAAATGCCCAGGGAAAGTTTGGCAAAATTTCCATCAACTATATCGTCTATGGCCAGGGAATATTGATGCGTGTGTGTGTAATAATTAGCGGAGACAAAATTATCAAGTACGGCATCGACTTTGTTACTGCTTAATAAATTATAGGCAGCTGCCGTCGAAGATACAGGCACAACGGTATACGAAGTGAGATCATAACCCTCGAGATGATTAACATCCATAAAAGTCGCGATCCGGCGAGCGCGCGTAGGCAATTTTTTTAGGCTCTCACCGTGACGAGTAACGAAAACGAGAGGAAATTGAATGAAGCTTCGGGTAAACCGATATCGCGTATCGGTGTTGTATACGGAGCTGGCAAAGCCAACGATCTCATCAGGATTAATGTTCTTTGATGACGGGTTTTCTGGCAAAAATGCAAACGTAACGTTAAGCATTTTGCCAATCAGACTAAAGACATCAGGGATGATGCCAGTAAACGTCCCGTTAGCATATTCTGAAAAAGGTGGCGCGGTTGTTGGCAGCTGAACATAAAACTGCTTCTTACCTTGTAACCACCGGGCTTCCTTTTCGGTGAGATATTGTGGTGAGCCCGGCGTGATAAAATCACTGGATTTATCCCAGCCCCTTATGAATTCTGACAGATCTGACTGGGATATCTTTTGTAGCCCGGATTCTATGATTTGTCTGGTTTTTATATCAGAGTTACGTATTGCGAAGTATACTTTTCCTTCTGCCTGGTTAATGGTATTAAGCTGGCGACTGACGTGAAGAGTATTGAAAACGCTATTGTTATAAAAATAACCAGCACTTATTGCATCACCCACATAGATATCGTTTTTATGGAGGGCGACAGAGGCAAGCGCATTCAGTACGGAATCGTAGCGGTTTATTTTTGCTTCAGGATAGCGCTCTTTTATAAACTCATCAGAAATAAACCGATCAACGGTGGCAATCGTCTCGTAATCTTTTGTATCGGGTTTATTTTCCGCGGGTGCGATTTCAACTATTTTATTCGTTGAAATAACCGGGAGATAAGAATACCTGGATTTTTTCGTTTCAGTTACCGGGCCAGTGGTCGTGATCGCATCAATAGACCCTTCTGCCAGCGCGTCAAAAGCAGCGACAGCGTTATCGAAAAGGGTGACAGAGAAATGGATATCCGAATTATTACGGATTGTCCGCAGTATGTCGGCATTGATCCCATCAAGGTATTCGCCATTAATAACGATATCGAAAGGCGGATAATCGGGTCTGTATACACCCACCTTCAGAGATTGCTTATAAAAACGCTGGATGATTGTATCGGGGTAAAGTTCCAGAGACAGAGATTTGTCGCTCAGTGGTTCCGCACAGGCGTACAATGGCAATAAAATAAGCAGCAGCTTAAAGTGAACCCATCGCTTCATTCAATCTTTTCTCTTTTAGCAATCTCGATCAAATCAACCAGTGTCGTAACGCCCATTTTTGTCATTATCCGGGTTTTATAGGTACTGATTGTTTTGCTGCTCAGGCACATGCTGTCTGCTATTTCAATATTTTTCATTCCAGCAATGATTTTACGCAGTACCTCTAGTTCGCGGTTTGTCAGTGAGGATGATTTTCTTGATGTAAAATTGTTGGCATAGCTTATATTTGGAAAAAATGTAAAACCAGAATTGATGGCTTTGATCGCCGCTGAAACATCTTCCATACCCTCATTCTTTGTCAAAAATCCAGACACGCCGGACATCATGCATCTGCTGGCATAGAGTTCCGCTGACTGTGAGGTGAACACCAGGATTTTTGTATTAATCTCTGCTTTTCGCACCGCCGCGATAACCGACATCCCATCCATGTTAGGAATACCAATATCCAGTATGACGATATTGTATTTCCCTTTTTTTATCTGGTTTATAGCCTGCGCACCGTTATCACATTCATCCACATGAGTGAAGCCTATCTTTTCTAATGTCATTTTCAATGCCATGCGGACTGAAGGATGATCGTCTACAACAAGTGCGGTTTTCATACTAACCCTTAATATAATCGGCAAGCGATGCATTATTCTGATGTTAACGCATTAGCCTGGTTCATTCCACTGGTGCGGCGACAAACTGGCTGTAGGTTGAACCCGTGCAGTCAGTTCATTTCAAATCAGGCTTCACCAAAACAACCTGAATGCGTAAAATGTATATAACGTGTTGAATAATAGGTTGTTAAATCGTTCTGTTTACTTGCTACTTAACGCTCAGTATAGCCATTTTTACTACAGAACGAGGTGTCCCTTTTCGCTTTCACGTGTAAGGTTTTTCCTCTTTTTATCGTCACTGACTGATTTCCGTAACACGCAACTCTCCACGCAGGATTGTGGGACTTTTCCTACGTACATTGTCGCCAACGCTGATGTTATCCATTCGGCTGGTAAAATAAAATACAGTCAGTTCGATGTTGACAGGAAAACAAATGAAATTACATTTTTTAAAAAATGCGCTACTGCTGCTTTCAATAACGCTTTTTACCGGCTGTACGGCTAATTCATGGATTGATGCGGTTGGAAGTGTGTTAGAGGAGAAAGATAAATATGAGAAAGACTCGCGATCCAAAAGAATTAAGGCTGCCAATAAGGCAGCAGGCTACTAGATTATTTCAGGCGTGGTAAGCGTTTTTGATGGTTTTTCATTTTTTATCTGCACCATATTAATAGCCACAGCGAGCTGGCGATTATGTTTGTCTTACGATCGAACGTTAATGTAATAATTGTGATAAAACTATTTTTAGTCTGCTTAATGGCGGTGTTTGCACTAATGGTTGTAAACCCAAGCGCGATCTTTGGAAACAGGAGTAATGAAGAAATCAATGAAAGCGAAGACCATTATCGTGCTCAGGATTTAGCCCGGCAAAAACCGGTTTTATTTGTGACCGGCTTTAGATGAGGAATTATAATTCTTGAGTTGAATGTAACATTACTCTATTATTGATACGCTATTTGAGTGATCGCGCGTGTATAACAAAAATGCCTGATAACTCATTTTATTTCAAAGGGATAAAATAAAGACATGAAAAAAAGAGCGATAGTATTATTCAGTATGGCGTTAACCGCATGCTCAGCAAATAACTTGAACCAGGGCGCTGAACGGGTACGTATTACTAATACTGAACCAACCGGCAATTGTACATTCCTGGGGGAAGTGACGGGCAGCCAGGGAAACTTCTTCACGGGTGGATGGACGTCAAACTCTAATCTTGAGACTGGCGCACGTAATGATTTAAAAAACCAGGCTTACAGTATGGGGGGTAACGTTGTCGTTATTCTTACGCAGCGAGCAGGGCAGACCGGGAGCGCCTACTTCGGCTCAGGTTCCAGCCAACAAACTAACGTCACGCTAAGCGGTACAGTGTATCGCTGCAATAACTGATAAATAATCTAAGCACAGTATTTAACGTGCAATAAAGCCCTGAGCCGTTAAGCGCGGCGAAACCTGCTTCTGGTAACGCACGGGCGTAATGCCGTAGCGGCGGGTAAAGGCGCGGGTCAGGTGAGACTGATCGGTCAGCCCCGTTGCGGCGGCCACCTCGGCGGCAGGCATGCCGTGGGTGAGGAATGCTTTGGCGCGCCACAGCCGGATGGCCATCAGCATCTGGTGTGGGGTGACGTGAAAATGGGCCTTAAACTGGCGCTGGAAATGGTACGGACTGAGCGACACAACGTTCGCCAGTTCGTCCAGCGTAAGGGCGCGCATATAGTTGTCGTGCAGATAGTCGCGAACGCGCTCGAAGCGGTGCGCGCCCTCCCGGGCTACCGGCGCGTGACGGGCCAGCGGCTGGAACGTCTCAATCAGATCCAGCAGCAACCCTTTTTGTGCCAGCGCATCGTTCGTATGCCAAAGGCCGTAAATCAGCTGGCCAATTTGCTGCGAGCGCAGCGGGTCGTGGCGGGTCACGTCGCTAAACCACCAGTGGCGCAGGCCGGTGACTTCTTCCAGCAGGTCGGGTTCGATATAGACCATCCGGTAGCGCCAGCCGCCTTCGGTGGCGGATTCGCCCGTGTGGATCTCGTCCGGGTTCATGGTCACGACCGATTTTTCAGCGGCTAAGTGTTGGGTACCGCGATAGCGGAAGCGTTCGGCGCCGGTTTCAATGGTGCCGATACCGAAGGCTTCATGCGTGTGAGGCTCAAAGGCGTAGTCAGCAATATGCGCGTGATATAGCTCCAGACCCGGCAACTGCGCCAGATGGCGAAAGCGCGCGCTGTCTCTCTCATCAGTAAACTGTTCCGGTACGCCTTGCACGGTGAGCCTCCTTGTGGGTCATCGCTTCATTATCCGAGATGACCCGAAGGGATGCCACAAAAAATAACCAATTCTTAACAATTACAGAATGGCTTTGATGCTCTCCGCCAGCGGCGTGGTCGGACGGCCAATCAGTTTGCTCAGGGTACGGCTGTCGTCAAACAGGCCGCCTTTGGACGCGCCGGTATCGGAATCCGCCAGCATCTCCGCCAGCCCGGCAGGCAGACCAACGCCTTTCAGTGCAGCGGCATAATCGGCTTCGCTGAGGTTCTGATACGTTACCGGCTTACCGCTCTGCTTGCTAAGCTCCGCAGCCAGTTCGCTCAGCGTCCAGGCATTGTCACCTGCCAGTTCATACACCTTGCCGGCGTGACCCTCTTCAGAAATCACTTTTGCCGCAGCCGCCGCGTAATCCGCACGGGTCGCAGAGGCAATTTTGCCTTCGCCTGCGGCACCTATAAATACGCCGTGTTCCAGCGCTGGCGGCGCGCTTGCCAGGTAGTTTTCGGTGTACCAGCCGTTGCGCAGCAGGGCGTAAGGCACGCCTGAAGCCGCCAGTGCATTTTCGGTTTCGACGTGCTCAACGTGCAGACCCAGCGGGGATCTGTCCGCATGCAGCAGGCTGGTATAGGCGATGAATTTCACCCCGGCGGCTTTGGCGGCGTTTATCACGTTCTGGTGCTGTACGGCGCGCTGGCCCACTTCGCTGGAGGAGATAAGCAGCAGCTTATCCACGCCGTTCAGGGCGGTGGTGAACGCGGCCTGGTCGGTATAGTCCGCCTGACGTACCACAATTCCCCGCTGGCTTAAGGCGTCGGCTTTTGCCGGGTTACGCACAATAGCCACGATCTGGCTGGCCGGAACGGTTTTCAGCAGTTCTTCAATAACGTGTTGGCCAAGCTGGCCGGTTGCGCCGGTAATCGCGATCATGATGAATCTCCTTCGTGTTTGTCTGGTGTTGTGGCACACTATCACCATAACTAACTTTTAGTAAGTACGCACAAAAAGGTAAGTATGAAAACACCGATACCGACGCTCAGCGAGCAAATGCGCGATGGCAATCTCTTTGCAGAACAGTGCCCGTCACGGGAAGTGCTCAAACATGTTACCAGCCGCTGGGGCGTGCTGATCCTGGTGGCGTTACGTCAGGGGACGCATCGTTTTAGCGATCTGCGCCGCAAGCTGGGCGGTGTGAGCGAGAAGATGCTGGCCCAATCGCTTCAGGCGCTGGAGCAGGACGGGTTTGTCGATCGCGTTTCTTATCCGGTTGTGCCGCCGCACGTGGAATACAGCCTGACGCCGATGGGGCTGGAGGTGAGCGAGAAGGTGGCCGCGCTGGCTGACTGGATTGAGGTGAATACGCCGAAGGTGATGGCGAATCGGGACGATCGTGCGGCATGAAATGCCGGGTGGCGGCTTCGCCTTACCCGGCCTACCCGCAATCCTCGATCCCGTAGGCCGGGTAAGCGCAAGCGCCACCCGGCACAATCATCGCTACCTGCTCAAATCCACCTGATAAATCGCGAACCCAATATCATCCGTCGCGACCTGTTTCATCGGATACTGCGCCTTATCCTTGATAAACACGGCTGCTTTATCGGACGGTGATGTCTCAAAGCGAATATCCAGCGTCGTGTCGCTGTGGATCGGCGCCAGACGCCAGTTGTTATCCACCGCCGGATGAATTTCACCCGCTTTTTTCGACTCCGCGCTAATCCACGCCGCCAGCACCGAACGGTTCTCATCCGGCGAGGCAAAGGCGATGTGGCTGTCACCCGTACCGGTAAACTTACCGCCATAGGCGCGGTAGTTGTTGGTCACCACGAGGAAAGTGGCATTCGGATCAATCGCTTTGCCGTTGAAGGTCAGGTGTTTAATGCGTTCTGCCTGCGGATTAATGGCCTGACATTCGCCGTCATATTTCGCGGGCTGGGTTACATCAATCTGATATTCCACGCCGTCGATCACGTCGAAGTTGTAGGTGCGGAAACCGTCCCAGTTTATCAGCGACTGCGGTTTGCTGCTGTGCGGATCGATCTGGTTGAACTGCCCGGCAGAGCACTCCAGCCACTCCTTCACCTCTTTCCCGGTGGCTTTCACCACCACGAGGGTGTTGGGATAGAGGTAGAGATCGGCGGCATTACGGAAGGTCAGCTGGCCTTTTTCCACCTCAACGTAGCTGGCCGGATCGTTCTTACGCCCGCCCACTTTGAATGGCGCCGCGGCAGACAGAACCGGCAGATTGGCCAGATCCGGATCGCCCTGAATATAGTGCTCGGCATAGGCTTTCTGCGCCATGTTGACTACCTGCACGGTCGGGTCATCCTGTACCAGCGCGAGGAAGCTGTACATGTTATCAGCCGATTTACCGATCGGCTTGCTGACAAATTCACGCGTTGCGTCGTGGTCATGCTTCAGGACGTCGACCAGCTTTTTATCTTCTTCGGCCAGGGATTTTTTTGCAGCGGCATCATAAATCGGACGCGCTTCCGCTTTCGACTGCGTGACTTTCCAGCTCCCGCTGTCGTTATTCAGCACCAGATCTACCACGCCAAGGTGGTCGCCCCACATGCCCGGCATCACCGATGGCACACCGTTGAGCGTCCCTTTTTCGATGTCCGCGCCTTTGATACTGGCGAAATCTTTGCCCGGGAAGACGGCGTGGGCGTGACCAAACAGGATCGCATCGACGCCCGGTACCTGGCTGAGGTAATACACGGAGTTCTCAGCCATCGCCTGATACGGGTCGGCCGAGAGGCCAGAGTGGGCCACAACGACCACCACATCTGCGCCTTTCGCCCGCATCTCCGGCACGTATTTTCGCGCCGTTTCGGTAATGTCGTTGACGGTTACTTTCCCGTCGAGGTTGGCTTTATCCCACGTCATGATCTGCGGCGGCACAAAGCCGATATAGCCGATTTTCAGCGTCTGTTTTTTACCGTCCTGGTCGACAACCTCGGTCTCTTTAATCAGGTAAGGGGTAAAGAGCGGCTTTTTCGTCTTAACGTCGATGATATTGGCATTAACGTACGGGAATTTTGCCCCTGCCAGCGCATCGTGCAGGTATTTCAGGCCGTAGTTAAATTCGTGGTTGCCCAGGTTGCCGACGGCATAGTCCAGCGTATTCATTGCCTTATAAACAGGATGGATCTCGCCTTTCTTCAGCCCCTTCGCCGCCATGTAGTCGCTGAGCGGGCTGCCCTGAATTAAGTCCCCGTTATCGACCAGCACGCTGTTTTTCACTTCACCGCGGGCGGCGTTGATCAAACTTGCCGTACGTACCAGTCCGAATTTTTCGACAGGCGTATCTTTGTAGTAATCGAAGTCCATCATGTTGCCGTGCAGATCGGTGGTTTCCAGAATGCGGAGATCCACCGTCGCTGCCTGAACGCTTGCCGCAATCAGCGTTGCCAGGAGCGTTGCGCTAAACTTAATCATCTGAGGAGTCCTTTTTTCGATCCAAGCCACAAAAGAGTATGTATGTAGTATTTGTTGCTTACAGAAGTGTGAATGCTGCCAGAAAAAAGAACGCTGAAACCAGAATTGCTTCACAGATAGCGGAATTGTTCACATTACGATATAACTAAAACAATAAGTTATGCCCACTGCGTTAACGAAGAGGTGGAGAATGTTAGATCAAATTTGTCAGCTCGCACGGGATGCGGGTGATGCCATTATGCAGGTGTACGACGGTGCGAAACCGATGGATGTTGTCAGCAAAGCGGACGACTCCCCGGTGACGGCGGCGGATATCGCGGCGCATACGGTGATCCTGAAAGGTTTGCAGACCCTGACGCCGGATATTCCGGTCCTTTCTGAAGAAGCGCCCCAGGGCTGGGACGAACGTCAGCACTGGCAGCGTTACTGGCTGGTGGACCCGCTGGACGGCACGAAAGAGTTCATCAAGCGTAACGGTGAATTTACCGTGAATATCGCCCTGATTGAAAAAGGAAAGGCGGTGCTTGGCGTGGTTTATGCCCCGGTGATGAAGGTGATGTACAGCGCGGCGGAAGGTAAAGCCTGGAAGGAAGAGTGCGGCGTGCGTAAGCAGATCCAGGTGCGAGATGCCCGTCCTCCGCTGGTGGTGATCAGCCGCTCGCACAGCGACAGCGAGCTGGAGGAGTACCTGCAACAGCTGGGGGAACACCAGACGACGTCGATTGGCTCGTCGCTGAAGTTCTGTCTGGTGGCGGAAGGGCAGGCGCAGTTGTACCCCCGTTTCGGGCCGACGAACGTCTGGGATACGGCGGCAGGGCATGCGGTGGCTGCGGCCGCTGGCGCGCATGTGCATGACTGGCAGGGTAAGCCACTGGACTACACCCCGCGCGAGTCATTCCTCAATCCTGGCTTCAGGGTGTCACTTTACTGAGCCAGTAGCTTATGCAGCAGGGCAACCACCTGCTGCACCTCATCCTGCGTCAGCGCGCCGTCCTTAACCCACTGTACGCGACCGTTTTTGTCCAGCACAACAATCGCTGAACTCTCTTCTTCCAGCTGCCACGCCTTACGCGTCACGCCGTTGCTGTCGACAATAAACTGCGACCAGGGATAGAGCTTCTTATTGCTCTCAAGGCTTGAGCGCACAAACATCCCGGAGCCGGGAATCGCGTCGTCGGTATTCACGATGGTGGTGGTCTGGTAGCGATCGTGCGGGAGTTTTGCGGCCTTGATCGCTTCCACGAGGGTGGCGTTTTTCTCTTTAGCGGATGTACGTCCGGCAATATGCTGTACAACTCTCACTTTGCCCGCAAGCTGCGCGCTATTCCAGGCTTTGTAGCTAAACTTATCATTGTCGAGAATCAATTCTCCCCGGTCAGCAATGCCGACCGGCGGGACACGTTGTCCTTTTTCAATGTTGTGTGCGGAAGCCATCAGCGGCAGCAACAGGCAAGCTGCTGCCAGGAGGTTACGTAGGGTCATGGTGTTTCCTTATTGTGAGCAGGTGATCCGACCACTTGGTCATGCGCTTTTAATCATAAGTGCGATCAATGGGCTTTTCCCGCAATCCCGATGCCAGTTTGCGGGCGAACGCACATATCCACGCAAAAACGACGGCATATACTGCTCTGTATCACGCTTTGCAAAGATTATTCTGAATAATTGTAATCAAACGGTAAATAAACTTATGCACACTGGGTAAGTACGAGGTTCTGGTCTATAGTCATTGGGCATCAAAATTTGCGCTCAGGACAGTCGGGCCGATTGTGGCACCGCAAGGGCGTATGATTCGCAGGAGATACAAGAATGAAAATTTTCCAACGCTACAACCCGCTTCAGGTGGCGAAGTACGTGAAGATCCTGTTCCGTGGACGGTTGTATATCAAGGATGTTGGCGCTTTTGAGTTCGATAAGGGCAAAATCCTTATCCCGAAAGTGAAGGACAAACAGCACTTGTCTGTGATGTCCGAAGTCAACCGTCAGGTTATGCGTCTGCAAACTGAGATGGCTTAACCAACGTGCTATGCAGTAGTAGTTAAAAAGACGGCTCCCGATGGGAGCCGTTGATGTTTGTGGGACATACAAAGGGTTACGCTGACACCTTATCTTCCGCATCTGGCAGCTTCGGTACCAGCACGGTCGGTTTACTATCAATGCGCGTTACCAGCAGTTGGTCGATGCGGTAGTTATCAATATCCACCACTTCAAACTTGAAGCCAGAGAATTTCACCGAGTCGGTACGTTTCGGGATCTTACGCAGCATAAACATCATAAAGCCGCCGATGGTCTCGTAGTTTCCGGACTGCGGGAACTCGTCGATGTCGAGCACGCGCATGACGTCTTCAATCGGCGTACCACCATCGATCAGCCATGAGTTCTCATCACGCTGCACAATTTGCTCTTCCAGCCCCTGGCCGACCAGGTCGCCCATCAGCGTCGTCATGACGTCGTTGAGGGTGATAATGCCCACCACCAGCGCATATTCGTTCATGATCACCGCGAAGTCTTCACCGGCGGTTTTGAAACTTTCCAGCGCTTCGGAGAGCGTCAGGGTGTCCGGCACAATCAGGGTGTTACGGATCTGCACGCCGCTGTTCAGCGCCAGGCTCTGGTTTGCCAGTACGCGGTTCAGCAGGTCTTTGGAGTCCACATAGCCGATGATATGGTCGATATCTTCGTTACAGACCAGGAACTTGGAGTGCGGATGCTGCGCCACTTTGGTCTTCAGGCTCTGCTCGTCTTCATGCAGATCGAACCAGATGATGTTCTCACGGCCGGTCATGGAGGACGGCACGGTACGGGATTCCAGTTCGAAAACGTTCTCGATCAGCTCGTGCTCCTGCTTGCGCAGCACGCCTGCCAGCGCCCCGGCTTCCACCACCGCATAAATATCGTCGGAGGTGATGTCGTCTTTACGCACCATCGGCAGCTTGAAGATGCGGAAAATGACGTTCGCCAGGCCGTTGAAGAACCACACCAGCGGACGGAAGACATACAGGCAGAAGCGCATCGGGTTGATGATACGCAAAGCCACAGCTTCTGGCGCAATCATACCGATGCGTTTCGGGGTCAGGTCCGCGAATAGAATGAACAAACCGGTGACCAGCGAGAAGGAGAGGATGAAGCTCAACTGCTCGGCCAGCTCTGCGGACATGTACTTTACAAAGAGGCTATAAAACGCCGGAGAAAATGCTGCATCGCCCACGATACCGCCAAGAATGGCGACCGCGTTCAGGCCAATCTGCACCACGGTAAAGAACATGCCTGGGTTTTCCTGCATTTTCAGAATGCGTGATGCGTTGATGTTGCCCTCGTCGGCAAGCAGCTTCAGTTTGATTTTACGGGAGGCAGCCAGCGAGATCTCCGATATCGAGAAAAATGCACTGACGGCAATAAGACAAAGTATTACTAAAATACTGTTTAACATAGTTTATCCGGCTTCTCGCCAGATCCTCAGAAGGGGAGTTGATACCATTCGTGTGAAGACACATTGAACTCAGCTCGTAGCGTTGAGCCGATTATTTCAGCGGTAGTATAGCGTAAAGGCGTGTAAATCTGCCAGAGGTCACGTTTTCGGCAAAAAGTGGCCGGATGAAAGGGCAGAGAGTGGTTAAGTAATGAACTGACACTTTTGCTTACAGGCGCGCCACGCGGCTCGCGTGGCGCTGATGTTGTAATCAGTCCTGCTGTGGAGGCAGACAGACGCCGATGCCGCCAATGCCGCAGTAGCCGTACGGATTTTTATGCAGATACTGCTGGTGGTCGTCTTCGGCATAGTAGAACGGTTTCGCAGTAGCGATTTCCGTCGTGACCTGACGTTTATCACCGGCTGCCTGCATCGCTTCCTGGAAACGCGTCAGGCTGGCGTGGGCCGCAGCCTCCTGCTCAGGGGTGAGCGGATAGATGGCCGAGCGGTATTGGGTGCCGTGATCGTTACCCTGACGCATGCCCTGCGCCGGGTCATGATTTTCCCAGAACACCTGGAGCAGCTGTTCATAGCTGATGACGCTCGGGTCATACACCACACGCACCGCTTCAGCATGACCGGTCTCACCGGAACAGACTTCGCGGTAGGTTGGGTTAGGCGTATATCCTCCGGTGTAGCCCGCAGCGGTGCTGTACACGCCCGGCAGTTGCCAGAACAGGCGTTCTACGCCCCAGAAGCAGCCCATGGCAAACAGGGCGATCTCCATTCCATCAGGAACGTTTGTCATTGAATGGTTGTTTACGGCGTGTAATGTCGCCACTGGCATAGGGGTGTTGCGTCCCGGTAACGCATCGGCTAGTGATACCAGATGCTTTTTATCAAATAAACTCACGGTGGGGCCTCCGGGGTAGCGTTGTTTCGGTTAAGGTTGTCACGAAGCGTTTAATTGAACACAATAAATGCGATGAATGAGTCTAGATTTAATCATAAGAAATATTTGGGTGTTAGGCCCTTTTTCAACCCGTAATTTGGGTTTTTGGCTTTCAGGCCGTATTTTGCCGCGGAGCGGCACTGCATTTGCTTCCAGGGTGGAAACAGGGATATTCAGGAGAAAACGTGACAAAGATCCGCCAGTTATGTTTAGTCAGTTTAATGCTGACAAGCGGGATTGCCAGCGCGGCGAATGTCCGTTTGCAGGTTGAGGGGTTATCCGGGGCGCTGGAAAAAAACGTGCGTGCGCAGCTTTCCACCATCCAGAGCGATGAAGTCACGCCGGATCGGCGTTTTCGCGCGCGCGTGGATGACGCCATTCGCGAAGGCTTAAAGGCGTTGGGGTACTACGAACCCACCATTGATTTCGATTTACGGCCGCCGCCGGCTAAAGGACGTCAGGTATTGATTGCCCGCGTCTCGCCGGGAGAACCCGTCCTGATTGGCGGCACGAACGTGGTGCTGCGCGGCGGTGCACGCACGGATCGTGACTACCTGGATCTGCTCAGCAACCGCCCGAAAGTGGGCACCGTGCTTAATCACGGGGATTACGATCGCTTTAAAAAATCCTTAACCAGCGTTTCGCTGCGCAAAGGCTACTTTGACAGCCAGTTCAACAAAAGCCAGCTGGGCGTTGCGCTTGAACGACGTCAGGCATTCTGGGATATCGATTACGACAGCGGCGAGCGCTATCGGTTTGGCGATGTAACCTTTGAAGGATCGCAAATCCGTGATGAGTATCTGCAAAACCTGGTGCCGTTTAAAAAGGGTGACTACTACCAGTCCAGCGACCTGGGCGAGCTGAACCGTCGTTTATCTGCCACCGGCTGGTTTAACTCCGTGGTGGTGGCACCGCAATTTGATAAATCCCGTAAAACGAAAGTGTTACCGCTGCATGGCGTGGTCTCACCGCGCACCGAGAACACCATTGAGACCGGTGTCGGCTACTCCACGGACGTCGGCCCGCGCGTGAAAGCCTCGTGGAAAAAACCGTGGATGAACTCCTACGGTCACAGCCTGACCACCAGCCTCAGCCTGTCTGCGCCTGAACAGCAGCTGGACTTCAGCTATAAAATGCCGCTGCTGAAAAATCCGCTTGAGCAATACTACCTCGTGCAGGGCGGCTTTAAACGTACCGATTTGAACGATACCGAGCAGGATTCGACGACGCTTGCGGTATCACGCTTCTGGGATCTCTCCAGCGGCTGGCAGCGCGCCATTAACCTGCGCTGGAGCCTTGACCACTTTACTCAGGCAAACGTCACCAACACCACCATGCTGCTTTATCCGGGCGTGATGATCAGCCGTACCCGCTCGCGCGGTGGCCTGATGCCGACCTGGGGCGATTCACAGCGCTACTCCATCGATTATTCCAACTCCGCCTGGGGCTCAGACGTGGATTTCTCCGTCGTGCAGGCGCAAAACGTCTGGATCCGTACCCTCTACGATAAGCACCGCTTTGTGGTTCGCGGCAACCTGGGCTGGATCGAAACCGGTGACTTCGAACGCGTTCCGCCAGATCTGCGTTTCTTCGCCGGGGGCGACCGCAGCATTCGCGGCTATAAGTACAAATCGATCTCACCTGAAAACGAGAAAGGCCAATTGACCGGGGCCTCTAAACTGGCGACCGGCTCGCTGGAGTATCAGTACAACGTCAGCGGCAAATGGTGGGGCGCCATGTTTGTCGACAGCGGCGAGGCGGTGAACGACATCCGCCGCAGCGATTTCAAAACCGGCGCGGGTGTGGGCGTGCGCTGGCAGTCACCGGTCGGGCCGATCAAGCTCGATTTCGCCGTTCCGGTGGGCGACAAAGAAGAACACGGTTTACAGTTTTACATCGGTCTGGGGCCTGAATTATGAGTTTATGGAAGAAGATAAGCCTCGGGGTGCTGATTTTTATCGTATTACTGCTCGGTACGGTGGCGTTTCTGGTGGGCACCACCACGGGTCTGCATCTGCTGTTTAACGCCGCGAACCGCTGGGTTCCAGGGCTGGAAATCGGCCAGGTGACGGGCGGCTGGCGCGATCTGCGCCTGAAGAATATTCGTTATGAACAGCCCGGCGTGGCGGTGAACGCGGGCGAATTTCATCTGGCGGTAAAGCTCGGCTGCCTGCGGGACAGCCAGCTTTGCGTAAACGATCTGTCGCTAAAAGATGTGAACGTGGCGATAGACTCCAAAAAAATGCCGAAGTCTGAGCCTGTCGTAGAAGAGGACAGCGGCCCGCTGAATCTCTCCACGCCGTACCCGATTGCGCTCTACCGGGTCGCGCTGGATAACGTCAATATCAAAATCGACGACACGACGGTATCCGTGATGGATTTCACCTCCGGTCTGCGCTGGCAGGAGAAAAACCTCACCCTGACCCCAACCTCCCTGCAAGGGCTGCTGATTGCGCTGCCGAAGGTGGCCGACGTGGCGCAGGAAGAGATCGTCGAGCCGAAGATCCAGAACCCGCAGCCGGAAGAAAAACCGCTGGGTGAAACGCTGAAAGATCTCTTCTCGAAACCGGTTCTGCCGGAGATGACCGACGTGCATCTGCCGCTGAACCTCAATATCGAAGAGTTTAAGGGCGAGCAGCTGCGTCTGACCGGCGATACCGATCTGACGGTCTTCAACATGCTGCTTAAAGTCAGCAGTATCGACGGCAACATGAAGCTCGACGCGCTGGATATCGATACCAACCAAGGGTCGGTAAACGCCTCAGGCAATGCGCTGCTGCGCGATAACTGGCCGGTAGATATTACCCTTAACAGCGCCCTGAACATCGATCCGCTGAAAGGCGAGAAGGTGAAGGTGAAAGTCGGCGGCGCGCTACGCGAGAAGCTGGAGTTCGGCGTGAACCTCTCCGGCCCTGTGGATATGGTACTGCTCGGGCAAACCCAGCTGGCAGAGGCCGGTCTACCGCTCAACCTTGAGATTGTCAGCAAGCAGCTTTACTGGCCGTTCACCGGTGAAAAGCAGTTCCAGGCCGACGATCTAAAGCTGAAGCTGAGTGGCAAAATGACCGACTACACGCTGTCGTTCCGTACGGCAGTGAAGGGGCAGGGAGTACCGCCCGCCGATATTACTCTGGATGCGAAGGGTAACGAGTTGCAGGTTAACCTCGACAAGCTGACCGTGGCGGCGCTGGAAGGGAAAACCGAGCTGACCGCGCTGCTCGACTGGCAGCAGGCGATCAGCTGGCGCGGCGAGCTAAAGCTGACCGGGATCAACACCGCTAAAGAAGTCCCGGACTGGCCGTCAAAACTGAATGGTCTGATCAAAACCCGCGGTAGCCTGTACGGCGGCACCTGGCAGATGGACGTGCCGGAACTCAAGCTCACCGGTAATGTGAAGCAGAACAAAGTCAACGTAGAGGGCTCGCTTAAGGGCAACAGCTATCTCCAGTGGGTGATCCCGGGCCTGCACGTGGCGCTGGGCCGCAACACGGCAGATATCAAAGGCGAGCTGGGGGTGAAAGATCTCGATCTGGATGCCACCATCGACGCGCCAAATCTCGATAACGCCCTGCCGGGTCTTGGCGGGACGGCGAAGGGGTTAGTGAAGGTTCGCGGTACAGTGGAGGCGCCGCAGCTGCTGGCGGACATCACCGCCAATAACCTGCGCTGGCAGGAACTTTCCATTGCCCGCGTGCGCGTCGAAGGGGACGTGAAATCCACCGATCAGATCGGCGGAAACCTGGACCTGCGCGTGGAGCGTATCTCCCAGCCGGACGTGAACATCAGTCTGGTCACGCTGGCGGCAAAAGGTAACGAAAAGCAGCACGATCTCCAGCTGCGCGTGCAGGGCGAGCCGGTCTCCGGGCAGCTGCACCTGACGGGCAGTTTTGACCGCCAGGCAACGCGCTGGAAGGGCGTGCTGGATAACACCCGCTTCAGCACGCCGGTCGGCCCGCTGGTGCTGTCCCGATCCATCGCGCTGGACTACCGCAATGCGGAGCAAAAGATCAGCATTGGGCCACACTGCTGGACCAACCCGAATGCTGAGCTGTGCGTGCCGCAGACCATTGATGCGGGCGCGGAAGGACGCGCGCAGATCAACCTCAACCGTTTTGACCTGGCGATGCTGAAACCGTTTATGCCGGAAACCACCCAGGCCAGCGGGGTCTTCAGCGGTAAAGCGGACGTCGCGTGGGACACCACTAAAGAGGGACTGCCGCAGGGCAGCGTTACCCTCTCCGGGCGTAACGTGAAGGTGACGCAGGAGGTCAATGACGCGCCGCTGCCGGTGGCGTTCGACACCCTGAATGTGAACGCTGACCTGCGTAACAATCGTGCGGAACTGGGATGGATTATTCGTCTGACCAACAACGGTCAGCTTGACGGACAGGTGCAAATTACCGATCCGCAAGGGCGGCGCAATCTCGGCGGCAACGTCAATATTCGCAACTTCAACCTGACGATGGTGAATCCGATTTTCTCGCGGGGAGAAAAGGCGGCGGGGATGCTCAGCGCCAACCTGCGTCTGGCGGGGGATGCGCAAAGCCCGCAGCTGTTTGGCCAGATGCGGTTAAACGGCGTGGACATTGACGGTAACTTTATGCCGTTCGATATGCAGCCAAGCCAGCTGACGATGAACTTTAACGGCCAAAGCTCAACCCTCAGTGGCTCAGTGCTGACACAGCAGGGACAAATCAACCTGAATGGTGACGCAGACTGGAGCCAGCTCGACAACTGGCGCGCCCGTATAGCGGCCAAGGGCAGCAGGGTGCGTATCACGGTACCGCCGATGGTGCGCCTGGACGTGTCGCCAGACGTGGTCTTTGAGGCAACGCCGAGTCTCTTCACCCTGGACGGCCGCGTCGACGTACCCTGGGCACGCATCGTGGTTCACGAAGTGCCGGAAAGCGCGGTCGGCGTCTCCAGTGATGAAGTTATGCTCAATGAAAATCTGAAACCTGTTGAACAGAAGAGCGCTGGCATACCGATCAATAGTAATCTTATTGTGCACGTGGGGAATAACGTGCGTTTGGACGCGTTTGGGCTGAAGGCGAGACTCACGGGTGACCTGAAGGTGGCGCAGGATCAACAGGGGCTTGGCCTCAATGGACAAATCAATATTCCTGAAGGGCGCTTCCATGCCTACGGTCAGGATTTGATTGTGCGTAAAGGTGAGCTGCTGTTCTCCGGCCCACCGGATCAGCCGGTACTCAATATCGAAGCGATCCGTAACCCGGAAGCCACCGAAGATGATGTGATTGCGGGCGTGCGCGTGACGGGCTCCGCCGATGAACCTAAGGCAGAGATCTTCTCTGACCCGGCCATGTCGCAGCAGGAAGCGCTCTCCTACCTGCTGCGCGGCCAGGGTCTGGATAGCCAACAGGGCGATGGTGCGGCAATGACATCGATGTTAGTCGGTCTGGGGGTTGCACAAAGTGGTCAGGTTGTGGGTAAAATCGGCGAGACGTTTGGCGTAAGCAATCTGGCGCTGGACACTCAGGGCGTGGGTGACTCTTCGCAGGTAGTGGTCAGCGGCTATGTACTGCCGGGTCTACAGGTAAAATATGGCGTGGGGATCTTTGACTCACTGGCTACACTCACGTTACGTTATCGCCTGATGCCTAAGCTATATCTGGAAGCAGTGTCCGGCGTAGACCAGGCACTTGATCTGCTCTATCAGTTTGAGTTTTAGCAATGCGAATATTTGTTTACGGCAGTTTACGAACCAAGCAAGGCAACAGCCACTGGATGACCAACGCCCAGTTGCTGGGAAATTACACAATCGAAAACTACCAGTTGTACAGTCTGGGCCACTATCCAGGCGCGGTTCCGGGGAACGGAACGGTACAGGGTGAGGTTTATCGTATTGATAATGCTACGCTGGCCGAACTTGATGCCTTGCGCACCAGGGGCGGTGAATACGCTCGCCAGTTGATCCAGACGCCTTACGGCAGTGCATGGATGTATGTGTACCAACGTTCGGTCGACGGGTTAACGCTGATTGAAAGCGGTAACTGGTTAGACAGAGACCAGTTCTGAAAAACGACAGCGCCACCGTAAGGTGGCGTTATCGTTTTGCGCCTCTTGCTGATTGTAGGCCCGTGCAAGCGTAGCGCCGCCGGGCGCATCGAAAGGCACAAAAAAGCCCCGACGCGCGGGGCTTAGTATCAGCAGTAAGAATTACTTCTTAGCAGCACGCTCGAAAGAGGCGATGATTTCTGCTTTCGCCGCTTCTGCGTTATCCCAGCCTTCAACTTTAACCCATTTGCCTTTTTCGAGATCTTTGTAGTGCTCGAAGAAGTGGGCGATCTGCGCTTTCAGCAGCTCTGGCAGGTCGTTCACATCTTTAATGTGATCGTACTCTTTGCTCAGCTTGGTGTGCGGTACGGCAACCAGTTTCGCATCTTCACCCGCTTCGTCAGTCATTTTCAGCACGCCAACAGGACGGCAGCGAATGACGGAGCCTGGCTGCAATGGGTATGGCGTTGGGACCAGTACGTCAACCGGATCACCGTCCAGAGACAGAGTGTGGTTGATGTAGCCGTAGTTGCACGGATAGAACATGGCGGTAGACATGAAACGGTCAACGAACAGCGCACCGGTGTCTTTGTCGATTTCGTATTTGATTGGATCTGCGTTGGCCGGGATTTCGATCACAACGTAGATGTCTTCTGGCAGTTCTTTACCCGCAGGGACGTTGAGTAAGCTCATGTCGGTGTCCTTTAAAATGGATGGTAAACAAGTGGCAGGTATTATAGCCAACTGGCGCTGAAAGTCTTCGCCTGTTTTCGTCTTATCTCCCTCGCGCTTTCACTTTTCAGACCGTTTCCATGACAGGATAATCCATAAACTCAGCCGCATTTTAAATGTGGAAATGAAAGCGATTACAAACTTGTGATTAACGTTTTATTCACTTTTCTGAAGTGTGATGTAACGCAATCCGTAACATATTCCATTGGCTATAGTTCATCCGCAGAACATCTTTTAACCAACAATAACCTACCCTACGAGGACGTTCATATGTGGAAGCGCTTACTTCTTGTTACAGCAGTTTCGGCAGCCATGTCGTCTATGGCGATGGCCGCACCGTTAACCGTTGGATTTTCGCAGGTCGGATCTGAATCCGGCTGGCGCGCCGCTGAAACGAACGTGGCGAAAAGTGAGGCCGAAAAGCGCGGTATTACCCTGAAAATCGCCGATGGTCAGCAAAAGCAAGAGAATCAGATTAAAGCGGTGCGCTCTTTTATCGCTCAGGGCGTGGATGCCATCTTTATCGCCCCGGTTGTTGCCACGGGCTGGGAGCCGGTGCTGAAGGAAGCTAAAGAGGCTGAAATTCCTGTGTTCCTGCTCGACCGTTCCATCGACGTAAAAGACAAATCTCTCTATATGACCACCGTCACCGCCGATAACGTGCTGGAAGGCAAATTGATTGGTGACTGGCTGGTGAAGCAGGTGGATGGCAAGCCGTGTAACGTGGTTGAGTTGCAGGGCACCGTCGGGGCGAGCGTGGCTATCGACCGTAAGAAAGGTTTCGCGGAGGCCATCGCCAAAGCACCAAACATCAAGATCATCCGTTCTCAGTCCGGCGACTTCACCCGCAGCAAGGGTAAAGAGGTCATGGAAAGCTTCATCAAGGCAGAAAATAACGGCAAAAATATCTGCATGGTTTACGCCCACAACGACGACATGGTGATCGGCGCCATCCAGGCCATCAAAGAAGCGGGCCTGAAGCCGGGCAAAGATATTCTCACCGGCTCGATCGACGGCGTACCGGACATCTACAAAGCGATGATTGACGGCGAAGCGAACGCCAGCGTGGAGCTGACGCCGAACATGGCGGGCCCGGCATTCGATGCGCTGGAGAAATTCAAGAAAGACGGCACCCAGCCTGAGAAGTTGACCATCACCAAATCCACGCTCTACCTGCCGGACACGGCGAAAGAAGAGTTAGAGAAGAAGAAAAATATGGGCTACTAAGCTCAGCCCCCCTCACCCTAGCCCTCTCCCCGGAGGGGAGAGGGAAAAGGGCAGTTTGGGCAGAAAATTAAAGACTGGCACGAATAATCCCCTCTCCCCTCCGGGGAGAGGGTCAGGGTGAGGGGAAACCATGACCACCGAACAACACCAGGAAATCCTCCGCACAGAGGGCCTGAGTAAATTTTTCCCTGGCGTTAAGGCGCTGGATAACGTTGATTTCAGCCTGCGGCGGGGGGAGATCATGGCGTTGCTCGGCGAAAACGGGGCGGGGAAGTCGACGCTGATCAAAACCCTGACCGGGGTCTATCACGCCGATCGCGGCGCTATCTGGCTGGAAGGTAATGCTATTTCGCCCAAAAACACCGCGCATGCGCAGCAACTGGGGATCGGCACGGTCTACCAGGAAGTGAACCTGCTGCCAAACATGTCGGTAGCGGATAACCTGTTTATTGGCCGCGAGCCCAGACGTTTTGGCCTGCTGCGCCGTAAAGAGATGGAAGCGCGCGCCGCGAAGCTGATGGAATCGTATGGCTTCTCTCTCGACGTGCGCGAACCGCTGAACCGTTTTTCCGTGGCGATGCAGCAGATCGTGGCGATCTGTCGCGCTATCGATCTCTCGGCGAAAGTGCTGATCCTTGATGAACCCACCGCCAGCCTCGATACCCAGGAAGTGGAGATGCTTTTTACCCTGATGCGCCAGCTGCGCGATCAGGGCGTGAGCCTGATCTTTGTTACGCACTTCCTCGATCAGGTTTACGAGGTGAGCGACCGTATTACGGTGCTGCGCAACGGCGGCTTTGTCGGCTGCCGGGAAACCCGCGAGCTGCCGCAGATTGAGCTGGTCAAAATGATGCTGGGCCGCGAGCTGGAGACCAACGCACTCCAGCGTGCGGGCCGCACGCTGCTGAGCGAAAAACCGATCGCCGCGTTTCACGATTACGGCAAAAAAGGGACCATCGCGCCGTTTAACCTCGAGGTACGCCCCGGTGAAATTGTGGGTCTGGCAGGGCTGTTAGGCTCCGGGCGCACCGAAACCGCCGAAGTGATCTTCGGGATCAAACCTGCCGACAGCGGAACGGCGCTGATCAAAGGCAAACCGCAAACGCTACGTTCACCGCATCAGGCGTCGTGCCTCGGCGTGGGCTTCTGCCCGGAGGACAGAAAAACGGACGGGATTATTGCCGCCGCCTCGGTGCGGGAAAACATCATTCTGGCGCTACAGGCCCAGCGCGGCTGGCTGCGTCCTATCCCTAAGCGCGAGCAGAACGCGATTGCCGAGCGCTTCATCCGCCAGCTCGGTATCCGTACCCCGAGCGCGGAACAGCCCATCGAGTTCCTTTCGGGCGGTAATCAGCAGAAGGTGTTGCTCTCGCGCTGGCTGCTGACCAAACCGCAGTTCCTGATCCTCGACGAGCCCACGCGCGGTATCGACGTGGGCGCGCATGCCGAAATCATCCGGCTTATCGAAACGCTGTGCGCCGACGGTCTGGCGCTGCTGGTGATCTCGTCTGAGCTGGAGGAGCTGGTTGGCTATGCCGATCGCGTCATCATCATGCGCGATCGCAGGCAGGTGGCAGAGATCCCGCTGGATAAACTGTCGGTTCCGGCGATCATGAATGCCATCGCGGCGTAAGGAGTCATATGTGATGTCCCGTTCTCTTTCGCAAACTGGCGAAGCGAAGCGCCGCTTCAGCTGGCCGACCGGCACGCCGCAAATCGTGGCGCTGCTGCTGGTGCTGCTGGTGGATAGCCTGGTGGCTCCGCATTTCTTCCAGATCGTCGTGCAGGATGGCCGCCTGTTTGGTAGCCCGATCGACATCTTAAACCGTGCCGCGCCCGTGGCGCTGCTGGCGATTGGCATGACGCTGGTGATTGCCACCGGCGGGATTGACCTCTCCGTCGGTGCGGTAATGGCGATTGCGGGCGCCACCGCCGCCTCGATGACCGTTGCCGGGCACAGCCTGCCGGTGGTTCTGCTGGCCGCGCTGGGCTCCGGTGTATTAGCCGGGCTGTGGAACGGCATTCTGGTCGCGGTGCTCAAGATCCAGCCGTTTGTCGCGACGTTGATTTTGATGGTGGCCGGGCGCGGTGTGGCGCAGCTTATCACCTCCGGTCAAATCGTCACCTTTACCTCCCCGAATCTTGCGTGGATCGGCAGCGGTAATTTTCTGTTCTTCCCGACCCCGGTAATCGTCGCGCTCGTGACGCTGGTGGTGTTCTGGCTTTTCACCCGCAAAACGGCGCTCGGGATGTTCATCGAAGCGGTGGGAATTAACATTCGGGCCGCGAAAAACGCCGGGGTAAATACACGGCTGATGGTGATGCTGACCTACGTGCTGAGCGGCGTCTGTGCTGCGATTGCCGGGGTGATTGTGGCGGCCGACATTCGCGGGGCGGATGCCAACAACGCCGGACTCTGGCTGGAGCTTGATGCGATCCTCGCGGTGGTTATCGGCGGTGGGTCGCTGATGGGCGGACGTTTTAATCTGCTGCTCTCGGTGGTGGGGGCGTTAATTATTCAGGGTATGAATACCGGTATTTTGCTCTCCGGGTTCCAGCCGGAGCTTAATCAGGTCGTCAAAGCGGTCGTGGTGCTTATCGTACTTATCGTGCAGTCGCCGCGCTTTATCACTCTCATTAAGGGGTTCCGCGGTCATGATAAAACGTAATTTGCCGTTAATGATCACGCTGGGCGTGTTCGTGCCGGGATACCTTTACTGCCTGACCCAGTTCCCGGGCTTCGCCTCCACGCGGGTGATTTGCAACATCCTGACCGACAACGCCTTTTTAGGCATTATCGCCGTCGGCATGACGTTTGTGATCCTCTCCGGCGGGATCGATCTCTCCGTTGGGTCGGTGATCGCCTTTACCGGCGTGTTCCTTGCCAAGGCGATTGGCTTTTGGGGTATTTCGCCGCTGCTGGCGTTTCCGCTGGTGCTGGTCATGGGCTGCGCGTTCGGCGCCTTTATGGGGCTTTTGATCGACGCGCTGAAAATACCGGCGTTTATCATCACCCTCGCCGGGATGTTCTTCCTGCGCGGCGTGAGCTATCTGGTGTCGGAGGAGTCAATTCCGATTAACCATCCGATCTACGACACGCTTTCCAGCCTGGCGTGGAAAATCCCCGGCGGGGGGCGCCTGAGCGCAATGGGGCTGCTGATGCTGGGCGTGGTGGTGATCGGGATCTTCCTCGCCCACCGTACCCGGTTTGGTAACCAGGTTTATGCCATTGGCGGCAGCGCCACGTCCGCGAACCTGATGGGGATTTCCACGCGCAGCACCACCATCCGCATCTACATGCTTTCGACCGGCCTTGCCACGCTCGCGGGGATTGTGTTTTCGGTATACACCCAGGCAGGCTATGCCCTGGCGGGGGTGGGCGTTGAGCTTGACGCCATTGCCTCGGTGGTGATTGGCGGTACGCTGCTCAGCGGCGGGGTAGGGACGGTGCTCGGTACGCTGTTTGGCGTGGCGATCCAGGGGCTGATTCAGACCTACATCAACTTCGACGGCACGCTCAGCTCCTGGTGGACCAAAATCGCCATCGGTATTCTGCTGTTTATTTTTATCGCGCTCCAGCGCGGCCTGACGGTGCTGTGGGAGAACCGCCAGAGCTCGCCTGTTACCCGTGTGAATACATCTTTAACAGGGCGATAACATGCTGAAATTGCTTAAACTCTAAACATTTTCCGGTAGCGGTCGATACTCTTTTTTTATGCCCAGAAATATCTCGCTACCGGAAATAACATCATGCTTAAAACGCTATCGATTCGTACCGGCTTGCTCTCTTTACTGGCCGTTATGACCCTTCTGCTGCTGATTGTCAGCGGCATTGGCATTTATGCCCTTACGCAAAGTTCCGCTTCTCTCCAGCGCATCAATCATCTTCAGGGTGAACAGATGGTGCAGCTGAATGCCGGCTATACGCTGATCCTGCGCGCGCGTAACGAAGCGGGACAGGCCGTCCGCATGATGGAGGTCGGCCTGCTGGACGATGCGGCCAGGGCGGTCAAAACCATTAACCAGGAAGTGGCGCTGGCACAGAAAACGCTGAAGGGCGTGATCGGCGGCGGCGTGGCGGATGAGCAGGGGCAAAAGCTGCTGGATAACGTCGCCTCAAGCCTGGCGGTGTACAACCAGCAGGGTATCAGCCCGATGCTGAAAGCCCTGAACGAGCAAAGTGCGGACGGCTATTACGATCTGCTGGAAAGCAAGCTGGTCCCGGTGGCGAAGCAGTTTGATAACGATATGCAGGCGTTCCAGACATGGAGCGAGGCGCGCGGCAAAGCGGAGGTGAGCGCCGTGCAGGCGAGTAAAACCCGTGTGCTGATCCTGATTATCGTCGCGGCGCTGCTGACGGCAGGCATTATCGTGCTGGCCTGGCTGGTGCTGCGCCATATGCTGCTCAAGCCGCTTTCAGCCTCAATTGCCCAGCTGGAGCACGTAGCGGCCGGGGATTTAACCCACACCCTGAACGCGCCGGCGAGCCAGGAATTTAATCGCCTCAACGCGGTCATCGAAGAGATGCGCCAGTCGCTGATGAATTCCGTTCTGCGGGTGCGTGACGCCAGCTCGCAGATTGATACCGGCAGCCGCGAGCTGGCGGCAGGGAACCTGAACCTGGCCCAGCGCACGGAATCCACCGCCACCTCGCTGGAGCAGACGGCCGCCAGCATGGAAGAGATCACCGCCACGGTGAAACTTAACGCCGATAACGCCGGGCAGGCGCACCAGCTGGCGCAGTCGGTCTCCGATACCGCCGATCGCGGCAGCGAAATGGTCTGCTACGTCATTGAGAAGATGCGCGACATCGCCGGCAGCTCGGCGCGCATCGCCGATATCCTGAGCGTCATCGACGGCATTGCCTTCCAGACCAATATTCTGGCGCTGAACGCCTCCGTGGAAGCGGCGCGCGCGGGCGAGCAGGGACGGGGTTTTGCGGTCGTGGCGGGTGAGGTGCGCAATCTCGCCAGCCGCAGTGCCGATGCGGCGAAAGAGATCCGCTCGCTTATCAGCGATTCGCAAACCCACGTGAACGAGGGCAGCGAACTGGCGCAACAGGCCGGTGAGACGATGGACGAGATCGCTACCGAAGTGCTGCGTATGACCAAACTGATGCGAGAAATTGCGACGGCGTCTCAGGAGCAGAGCCGCGGTATTGAGCAGGTTAACATTGCCGTCAATCAGATGGATGAAACGGCGCAACAAAACGCGGCGCTGGTTCAGCAATCCTCTGCGGCAACGCGTTCCCTGGAGGAACAATCGCGCGAGCTGATGGAGGCGATGGCATCCTTCAAACTGACGGCGCAAACGGCATGATAAAAATAGGGGAGCCTGTCGGGCTCCCCTATTTACGCGTTACGCGTCCGGGAATTCGCGGATCATGCGTTCAACGTCTTCCACCATGTGGTCGTTGCCGACAAAGAACGAACGGCGCTGGTGCAGGCTTTCCGGCACGATATCCAGAATACGCTCTTTACCGTCACTCGCTTTGCCGCCTGCCTGTTCGGCCAGGAATGCCATCGGGTTGCACTCGTACAGCAGACGCAGTTTTCCGTCCGGGTGGCTGGCGGTGCTTGGGTAGAGGTAAATACCGCCCTTCAGCAGGTTACGGTGGAAATCCGCCACCAGCGAGCCGATATAGCGCGAGGTGTACGGGCGCTGGGTGGCTTTATCCTCTTCCTGGCAGAATTTGATGTACTTCTTCACGCCATTCGGGAATCGGATGTAGTTGCCTTCGTTGATGGAGTAGGTATTGCCCTTCTCCGGGAAGCGCATGCGCTCCTGGCTCAGACAGAAAACGCCCAGCGACGGATCGTAGGTAAAGGCGTGCACGCCGCAGCCGGTGGTGTACACCAGCATGGTGGATGAGCCATACACCACGTAACCGGCAGCAACCTGCTTGCTGCCCGGCTGCAGGAAGTCTTCTTCCGTCACCGGTGTGCCAACCGGGGTGACGCGACGGTAGATGGAGAAAATGGTACCGACAGAAACGTTAACGTCGATGTTGGAGGAGCCGTCCAGCGGATCCATCAGAACAACGTATTTTGCGTGTTCACACCCTTCGAATACGACGATCTCATCTTCTTCTTCAGAGGCGATACCCGCAACGATGTCGCGCGCGCGCAGTGCTGCTTTCAGTTTTTCATTGGCGAACAGGTCGAGTTTCTGCTGAACCTCACCCTGAACGTTCTCGGCACCGCTGGCACCCAGGATATCGACCAGACCGGCCTTGTTGATATCGCGGTGGATGATCTTAGCGCCCAGCTTTATTGCCGACAGCAAAGCAGTGAGCTCACCCGTAGCATGAGAGAACTCGTGCTGCTTTTCGACAATAAATTCACCTAACGTTTTCATAACACTTTCCCTGCATCTTATGTTGAGTAAAGCGGTTGATGTCCAACAATCTTAACAAACATTCAAATATTAGCGCAGAGGTGAATCGCGCCAGCAAAATACGGATTTACCTGAAATGCGTTTCACAGCCGCTGACATGTGAGTAAAATGTGCGCCACATTGAAGAAGGATAGTGACGTATGCGCATTCATATATTGGGGATTTGTGGCACTTTCATGGGCGGACTGGCAATGCTGGCGCGCTCGCTGGGCCATGAAGTGACAGGTTCGGACGCCAATGTGTATCCGCCGATGAGCACGCTGCTGGAGAAGCAGGGGATTTCTCTGATTCAGGGATATGACGCCAGCCAGCTCGAGCCGCAGCCGGATCTGGTGATCGTTGGTAACGCCATGACCCGTGGGAATCCATGCGTTGAAGCGGTGCTGGAACGCAATATCCCGTACATGTCTGGCCCGCAGTGGCTGCATGACTTTGTCCTGCGCGACCGCTGGGTTGTCGCCGTTGCCGGGACGCACGGCAAAACCACCACCGCCGGTATGGCGACCTGGATCCTCGAAGCCTGCGGCTACAAGCCGGGGTTCGTGATCGGCGGCGTGCCGGGGAATTTCGACGTCTCCGCGCGTCTGGGCGACAGCCCGTTCTTTGTGATTGAAGCGGATGAATACGACTGCGCATTCTTCGACAAGCGCTCCAAGTTCGTGCATTACTGCCCACGCACGCTGATCCTCAACAACCTTGAGTTCGATCACGCGGATATCTTTGACGACCTGAAAGCGATTCAGAAACAGTTCCACCATCTGGTGCGCATTGTTCCGGGTCAGGGCCGCATTATCCTGCCGGAGAACGACATCAACCTGAAGCAGACTATGGCGATGGGGTGCTGGAGCGAGCAGGAGCTGGTTGGCGAGCAGGGGCACTGGCAGGCGAAAAAGCTCAACGCGGATGCTTCCGAATGGGAAGTGCTGCTCGACGGCGAAAAAGTGGGCGAAGTGAAGTGGGGCCTGGTGGGCGAGCACAATATGCACAACGGCCTGATGGCGATCGCCGCGGCGCGTCACGTGGGCGTACTGCCTGCGGATGCCGCCAATGCGCTGGGTTCGTTCATTAACGCCCGCCGCCGTCTGGAGCTGCGTGGTGAAGCGAATGGCGTGACGGTGTACGACGATTTCGCGCACCACCCAACCGCCATTCTGGCGACGCTTGCCGCATTGCGTGGCAAAGTTGGCGGCACCGCGCGCATTCTGGCCGTGCTGGAACCGCGTTCGAACACCATGAAAATGGGGATATGCAAAGACGATCTCGCGCCGTCCTTAGGGCGTGCCGACGAGGTCTTCCTCCTGCAACCGCAGCATATTCCGTGGCAGGTGGCCGAAGTGGCCGACGCCTGCATTCAGCCAGCGCACTGGAGTGCGGACGTGGATGTCTTAGCGGATATGGTGGTGAAAGCCGCACAGCCTGGCGATCACATTCTAGTGATGAGCAACGGCGGGTTTGGTGGGATCCATCAGAAGCTGCTGGACGGTCTGGCGAAGAAAGCCGCGGCCGCAGAGTAAAAAAAGGCCCGGTGGCGTTAGCGCTTCCCGGGCCTACATTATCTCTTCTCCCTCTCCCCTTTGGAGAGAGGGCTGGGGTGAGGGGTTTACTCTTCGTTCTCAGACAGCTCGCGCAGATACTGGAAAATCAGACGCGCAGACTTCGGCGGCTTATTCCCTTCTTTCTCTTTCTTCGCGTTACGGATCAAAGAACGCAGCTGCTGGCGGTCGGCATTCGGCCACAGGTTCAGCACTTCAGGTACCGCGTCATCACCTTGCTCGATCAGACGGTCGCGGATCTGCTCCAGCTTATGGAACAGCGCAACCTGCTGGTTGTGGCGGTTCTTAAGTTTATCCAGCGCCTGACGGATCGGCTCAACATCGCGCTGACGCAGCAGTTTCCCGATAAGCTGAAGCTGGCGGCGACGCCCTTCTTTCTTGATTTTCTGTGCCAGTTCAATGGCATCACGCAGATCCTGGTCGAGCGGGATCTTATCCAGCGCGTTCTTACCCAGTTCTACCATTTCTGCGCCAAGCTGTTTTAACTCTTCGGCGTCACGTTTAATTTCACTTTTACTGACCCAGATGATCTCATCATCTTCGTCTTCGATGTCATCACCGGGAACGTCGTCGAGCCAGTCTTCGGGCTGCTTAGTCATGTCAGGCTCCTTAAAAAAAGAGGCTAATGTTACCAGTTAAGACGCGCACTGAAAAACGGTTCTCTGTTAGACTTCACTTAACTCTCTCTTACAGTATGGCATTTGCGATGAAAGTAACCTCACAAGTTGAAGCGCAGCGTAAGATCCTGGAAGAAGCCGTCTCCACCGCGCTGATGCTCGCTTCAGGTAAATCAGATGGCGCCGAAGTGGCGGTCAGCAAAACCACCGGTATTAGCGTGAGCACCCGCTATGGCGAAGTGGAGAATGTAGAATTTAACAGCGATGGCGCGCTGGGGATCACGGTGTATCACCAGAATCGCAAAGGCAGCGCGTCGTCTACCGATCTCAGCCCGGATGCCATCGCCCGTACAGTGCAGGCGGCGCTGGATATCGCGCGGTACACCTCCCCGGATCCTTACGCTGGCGTGGCTGATAAAGAGCTGCTGGCGTTTGACGCGCTGGATCTCGATCTGTTCCATCCGGCGGAAGTGACCCCGGATGAGGCCATTGAGCTGGCCTCGCGCGCCGAGCAGGCCTCTTTGCAGGCTGACAAACGCATCACCAATACCGAAGGCGGCAGCTTTAACAGCCACTACGGCATCAAAGTGTTTGGTAACTCCCATGGCATGTTGCAGGGGTACTGCTCAACCCGCCACTCGCTTTCCAGCTGCGTGATCGCCGAAGAGAACGGCGATATGGAGCGTGATTACGCGTATACCATTGGCCGCGCGCTGGGGGATTTGCAGTCTCCGGAGTGGGTGGGAAAAGAGTGCGCCGAACGTACGCTGTCACGCCTCTCGCCGCGTAAACTCTCTACCATGAAAGCCCCGGTCATTTTTGCCAACGAAGTGGCAACCGGTCTGTTTGGTCATCTGGTGGGGGCGATTGCGGGTGGTTCGGTGTACCGTAAATCGACCTTTCTGCTCGACTCGCTGGGCAAGCAGATCCTGCCGGAATGGCTGACCATCGAAGAGCACCCGCACCTGCTGAAAGGGCTGGCCTCCACGCCGTTCGACAGCGAAGGCGTGCGCACGGAGCGCCGGGATATCGTTAAAGACGGCATTCTGACCCAGTGGCTGCTGACCAACTACTCCGCGCGTAAGCTGGGGCTGAAAAGCACCGGGCACGCGGGCGGCATTCATAACTGGCGCATTGCCGGGCAGGGCCTGAATTTTGAACAGATGCTGAAAGAGATGGGCACCGGTCTGGTGGTCACCGAGCTGATGGGGCAGGGCGTGAGCGGTATCACCGGCGACTACTCTCGCGGCGCAGCGGGCTTCTGGGTGGAAAACGGTGAAATTCAGTATCCGGTGAGCGAAATCACCATCGCCGGCAACCTCAAGGACATGTGGCGCAATATTGTTACGGTCGGTAACGATATTGAAACACGCAGCAATATTCAGTGTGGTTCTGTATTACTGCCGGAGATGAAAATCGCCGGGCAATAATCCCCGTAAAAGCGTGATTTATAATAAAAAAGGAAGTGAGCAATGCGTAAACACCTGTTAGCGATCGTCGCGGCTTCAACGCTGGTTCTTGGTTCATCTGCGTTTGCTGCCGATCTTGAAGACAACATGGACATCCTCAGTCAAAACCTGAAGGTGGTGCAGAAAACCGACGATGCGGCGGAGATGAAAGACGCACTGACCAAAATGCGTGAAGCGGCGCTGGATGCGCAAAAAGCGACGCCGCCGAAGCTGGAAAGCAAAGCGGCGGACAGCGCCGAGATGAAAGACTACCGCCACGGTTTTGACGTGCTGGTCGGCCAGATCGACGGCGCGCTGAAGCTGGCTAACGAAGGCAAAGTGAAGGAAGCCCAGGCGGCAGCCGACCAGTTTGCGGCGACCCGCAACGCGTATCACAAAAAGTATCGTTGATAGTCTGGATGAGCGGGGCGCGTTAAGCATCCCCGCTCACACTCTTCTCCCTCCCCATAAGAAAACCTTATCCACGTCACATTTCTACGAGCCTGCTCGTAATCTTTTCCACTCCGCTTACCTGTTTAGTGCCGCGTAATAGCGTGATATTCATCACGTAAATCCAGCGATTAATCCAGATTCACCGCATTTATGTGGCACAGATCACTGCCGCGGCTCGCCTTTCCACTTCGAAGTGGAAAACAACTCGCTACAAACAACGCCCCCTCGACGTTAGTTTTATTCCAGAGCCATTAACGGGGTAAGACGAGTGATTAACGGAGCGGTAATGAACGACGTTGGGGAACAGGCGGTGCAAACAGAACAGCTCGCGAACACCATGCTTCAGCAGGTCTACGCCCTGCTGGCCCGGCACAACATCATCCCCAACGCGGTACAGGAGCAGATGCTGACCTCCCACGTTCGCGCAATGGCGCACCGGTCTGTGACCGGCGAGCCGCTGCCGGAGGTTGAAGCAGAGCTGTTCGACGAAATTTCACCAGATTCAATGCAACTTGCCCGTGAAGTGGTAGCGCAGTTTGGCAATCTTCCTGATGAAGAAGCCTGGCTGCTCTCCGTTCACTTCGAAGTCGCGAAAGACAACCTTTAAGGAGCAACACATGGAACAGATTACAGTCGTGATTGGCGATCGCCTGGGTAAAGGTCAGAAAGTGGCTGCGGGTGTGGAAAAAGCCGGCGGACGCGCGGTTGTCGTACCGGGCATGGCAGCGGATATGAAGCTCGGTGACGTGATGAAAGCAGAAAACGCCACCTTCGGGATCTCGTTCTGCGGCAGCGGCGGCGCGGGTGCCATCACCGCCCAGACCAAATACGGCTACAAGGCCAAATACGGCATGCGCTCCGTGGATGAGGGGGTGACCGCTATCAACGAAGGCTGCAACGTGCTGGGCTTTGGCTTTATGGATAAAGAAGAGCTGGGCGAGCGTCTGGTACAGGCGTGGCAGAAGAAATACGGCGCGTAAGCATGAAAGAACAGTTCACGACCACGGTGAGAGTGAAGGGGAAGGGCGATGCCAAAGCGCGCGCCTTTGCCGACGCCCTCAACCACGTACAGGCCGCGGTGATGAAAGCCTCACCGCATATCTTACTGCGTATTGAGCCACAGGATGTGCAGGTTGTTCAGGCGCAAGAAGCGGTGCGAAAAGAAGCGTTTTTGTTCTTCTTTCTGCGTCGGGAAAGACGCACCTACAGCGTGGAGCTGGATGTGACCGTCAACGTGACCGCCATCAATCTCGACCAGGTGGATTTCGTCACGCAACGCTGATTATTCATAAAAGGGCAGACTGATGTTCTTAATTATATTAATAAAATCGCTCATCATTGGCGGCCTGGTTGGCGTCGGTGTTGGAGCCGGGGCTGCACGCATGTTTCATGCGCCTACCACTCAGGGTATGGGCGCGTTTCGTACATTGGGGGAACTGAACTCCTGTGAAGGGGATCCGGCGTCCCACTTCTCCTTTGGGTTAGGTTTCTTCTTTAACGCCTGGGCCTCTTCCGTGGCCGCAGGTGCCTTCACACAGGACGTTGACCACCGCATCATCCCGAACTGGGGTGCTGCTGCACTGATGATCAAAAACCGTAACGTCGGTGAAACGCTGCATGACCCGCGCAAAATGGCGATTGCCTGCGGCATTATCGGCATGATTGTCGTGACCTTCCTTAACCTGACCGCCTCCTCCGTTCCGGCTGCGCTTCAGGTCACCGCCGTGAAGGTGCTGGTGCCTGCCGCGAACCTGCTGGTCAACACCGTGATGCCGGTGATCTTCTGGCTGGCAGCCATCGACGCGGGTAAAAAATCGGGCTTCTGGGCCACCATCTTTGGCGGCGCAGCGCAGCTGATCATGGGTAACGCCGTGCCGGGTCTGGTGCTGGGGATCCTGATCGGTAAAGGCGTGGAAGAGAGCGGCTGGAACCACGTCACCAAAGTGATGATGGCGGCGATCGTCCTGCTGTTTGTGCTGAGCGGCTTCTTCCGCGGCTTCGACATGAAGATGATCGAATCCTTCCATCTGACCGTGCCGAACTGGCTCGACATGATCCACAACTCGCTCAGCGGTAAATAACAGGAGCCTCTAAATGGAACAGAATAAAGGTTTTTGGTATGCCGACTGGTCGTTCCCGATCTTCGTTGGCCTGCTCTCCTCCGGCGTCTTCGCCGGGACGCACATGTACTACCTCTACGGTATCGGCGCGTTTAACGAAGTGGCCTTCGTGGCGATGCTGAAAGCGGGAATCGATACCGGCGTTTACGGCGCGGTGGCGGCGTTCGGCGCAAGCTTCCTGTTCGCCCGTATCATCGAAGGGTCGCTGGTCGGGATTCTCGACATCGGCGGGGCGATCCAGACCGGCGTGGGCCTCGGCGTACCGGCGCTGCTGCTGGGCGCGGGGATCATGTTCCCGGTGACCAACTTTATTGCCTCGCTGATTACCGGCCTGGTGATTGGTCTGGCGATTGGCTACGTCATCATCCTGGCGCGTAAGTTCACCATCAACCAGAGTAACTCCACCTACGGTGCAGACGTGATGATGGGCGCGGGTAACGCCTCCGGCCGCTTCCTCGGGCCGTTGATTATCCTCAGCGCCATGACCGCCTCCATTCCAATCGGCGTCGGTTCCCTGGTGGGCGCGCTGCTGTTCTACATCTGGCAGAAGCCGATTACCGGTGGCGCCATCCTCGGCGCAATGATTTTGGGCTGGCTGTTCCCGGTCGCCCTTTAATACCTGCGGGCGCTTCGGTGCCCGCCTTATCAGGAGAACCCCATGTTTGATCTACTCCTGCGCCGTGCGCGCCTCGCCGACGATACCCTGACCGATATCGCCATTCAGGACGGGAAGATCGCCGCGACAGGCCAAATTGACGCTCCCGCTCGTAAAACGGTTGAGCTTAACGGTGTCGTGTTCGTCAGCGCGGGCTGGATTGACTCCCACGTCCACTGCTACCCGAACTCCCCAATTTACCACGACGAGCCGGACAGCGTGGGCATTGCCACCGGCGTCACCACCGTGGTGGACGCGGGCAGTACCGGGGCCGACGACGTGGATGATTTTTACGCCATCACCCGCAAAGCATCCACCGAGGTGTTTGCCCTGCTGAACATCTCCCGCGTGGGGCTGATTGCCCAGAACGAGCTGGCCAATATGGCCAATATTGATGCTGATGCGGTGAAGCAGGCGGTGACGCGCTACCCGGATTTTATCGTCGGCCTGAAGGCGCGCATGAGCAGCAGCGTGGTCGGTGAAAACGGCATTACCCCGCTGGAGCGCGCGAAAGCGATTCAAAAAGAGAATGGCGACCTGCCGCTGATGGTGCACATCGGCAACAACCCGCCGAACCTCGATGAGATTGCCGAACTGCTGAGCTCCGGCGACATCATCACCCACTGCTACAACGGCAAGCCTAACCGCATTCTGACGCCCTCCGGCGAGCTGCGCGCCTCCATCACCTCCGCCCTGAAGCGCGGCGTGCGCCTGGACGTCGGTCACGGCACGGCGAGCTTCAGCTTTGAAGTGGCGAAGCGCGCCATCGCGATGGGCATTCTGCCGCACACCATCAGCTCGGATATCTACTGCCGCAACCGCATCAACGGCCCGGTCGGCTCGCTGGCCAGCGTGATGTCGAAATTCCTCGCCATCGGCATGTCATTGCCGCAGGTGATTGACTGCGTCACCGCCAACGCCGCAGACGGCCTGCGCCTGACGCGCAAAGGCCGCATTCAGCCTGGTCTCGACGCTGATCTGACGCTGTTCACCCTCAAACGCCAGCCGACGGTGCTGACGGATGCTGAAAACGACAGCCTGCAGGCTGAACACATTCTGGTGCCGCTTGCCGCGATCCGCGCGGGCAAGGGCTACATGACCGAACAAGGGAGCACGGAACATGCCTTCGATTTATGAGAAGTACAACTTAAAGCAGGTTATCAACACCTCTGGCCGCATGACGGCGCTGGGTGTCTCCACGCCGCGCCCGGAAGTGGTGCAGGCGGCGATGGACGGCATGAATCACTATTTCGAGATAAAGGATCTGGTCAATAAAACCGGCGAATACATCGCGAAGTTGCTGGAGGTGGAAGGCGCAACGGTGGTCTCCTGCGCGTCAGCGGGCATTGCCCAGTCCGTGGCGGCGGTACTGGTGAAAGACAGCGACTGGCTGCTGGAAAACCTGCACGTCACACCGATTGAGAACAACGAGATCGTCCTGCCGAAAGGCCACAACGTTAACTTTGGCGCGCCGGTAGGCACCATGGTAGCGCTGGGTGGCGGCAGGCTGGTGGAAGCGGGCTACGCCAACGAATGCTCTGCCGATCAGCTGGCGGCGGCGATCACCCCGCGTACAGCGGCTATCCTCTACATTAAATCGCACCACTGCGTACAGAAAAGCATGCTCAGCGTCGAGCAGGCGGCGGTCGTGGCGCGTAAACACGATCTGCCGCTGATCGTTGACGCCGCGGCGGAAGAAGATCTGCATACCTATTACCGATCCGGCGCCGATCTGGTGATCTACAGCGGCGCGAAGGCGATTGAAGGGCCAACCAGCGGCCTGGTGATCGGCAAAACCCAGTACGTTGAGTGGGTGAAGCGCCAGACGGCGGGCATTGGCCGCGCGATGAAGGTGGGCAAAGAGGGCATTCTTGGCCTGACCTGCGCCATCGAACACTACCTGACGGCCACTAGGGAGAGCGGGGCCGAGATGGTGGCGAAGATGACGCCGTTTATTGACGCGCTCAACACCCTGAACGGCGTCACCGCCCGCGTGGTCTGGGACAGCGCGGGTCGCGATATCGCGCGCACCGAGATTAAGTTTGACGAAGCGACCACCGGCGTCGGCACCGGTGAACTGGTGAACGCGCTCAAGCAGGGCGAATACGCCGTTTACTTCCGTGGCTACAAGGCCAACGAAGGGATTATCGAAGCGGATGTGCGCAGCGTGAATGCTGACCAGCTAAACATCGTGTACCGCCGTATTAGCGAAGTATTAGGACAGGAGAAAAAAGCATGAAACTGACCCCCAACTTTTACCGTGACCGCGTCTGCCTGAACGTGCTGGCAGGATCGAAAGCCAACGCCAGCGCCATTTACGAGGCGGCGGAAGGTCATGTGCTGGTGGGCGTGCTCTCCAAAAATTACCCCGACGTGGCGAGCGCCGTCGCGGATATGCGCGAGTACGCGGCACTGATTGATAACGCGCTCTCTGTGGGGCTGGGCGCAGGCGATCCGAACCAGTCGGCGATGGTGAGTGAAATCTCCCGCCAGGTACAGCCGCAGCACGTCAATCAGGTCTTTACCGGCGTGGCCGCCAGCCGCGCGCTGCTGGGGCAGAATGAGTCGGTGGTCAATGGCCTGGTCTCCCCGACCGGCACCGTCGGCATGGTTAAAATTTCCACCGGCCCGCTGAGCAGCAACGCGCCGGACGGCATTGTGCCGGTGGAAACCGCGATTGCTCTGCTGAAAGATTTCGGCGGCAGCTCAATCAAGTACTTCCCGATGGGCGGCCTCAAGTGCCGTGACGAGTATAAAGCGGTGGCGGAAGCCTGCGCCCGTCACGACTTCTGGCTGGAGCCGACCGGGGGAATCGATCTGGAGAACTTTGAGGAGATCCTGCAGATCGCCCTGGACGCGGGCGTGAGCAAAATCATCCCGCATATCTACAGCTCGATTATCGACAAAGCCAGCGGCGACACGCGTCCGGAAGATGTGCGTACGCTGCTGGAGATGACGAAGAAGCTGGTGAAGTAGAACCTGCCCCTCACCCCAGCCCTCTCCCCAAAGGGGAGAGGGTGTAATCGTCCCCTCTCCCCTTTGGGAAGAGGGTTAGGGTGAGGGGAAACACACCGCACACACCCGAAGGAGCCACCATGCACACCCGTACCCTGCTTGTCGCTTCACTCTCAATGCTCGCCACCGCCGCTGTCGCCCAGACGCAATACGCCTGGGTGGGTACCTATAATCCCAACGGCGAAGGGCTGTACCGTTTTACCGTCGACCCGCAAACCGGCGCGCTCGATAACAAAACGCTGGTGAGCCAACTCCCGAACGCTGCGCAGCTTACCGTCTCGCACGACGGCAAAACGCTCTACCTGGCAAGCGAGGTGGAGCAGGGCGTGGTGCAGGCGTTGCGAATAGGCGATAACGGCGCGCTGAGCGAGCTGAATCAGGTGGCCTCCGGCGGCGCGGGGCCGGTGTATCTTTCCCTGACGCCGAACGGCAAACATTTGCTGGTGGCGAACTACGTCAGCGGATCGATCGCGGTGCTGCCCGTTAACGCAGACGGCAGCCTGGGCGATGCTACGGACACCCATCAGGACAAAGGCGAACCGGGCGCGGCAAAGCCGGAAGCTGCCGTCGAGGGCAGTTTCGCCATCAGCGATCATAACGGCCCTCACGCGCACATGATCGCCGCCGATCCGAGCGGGAAATACGTTTTTTCCACCGATCTGGGGCTGGATCGCATCTATCAGTACCGTTTTGACGATCAGACCGGAAAGCTGACCCCGAACGATCCGCCGTTTATCAGCGCCTCCTCAAAAGGAGCCGGGCCGCGCCACTTCGTCTTTACGCCGAAAGGTGATGCCCTGTGGCTGATTAACGAAGAGGCATCTACGCTCACCCATTATGCGCTGGACAGCAACGGCAGGCTGAAAGAGGGTAAAACGGTTTCAGCCTTGCCGGACGGTTATAAAGGCACCAGTTTTGCCGCCGGGCTGGCGCTAAGCGCCGACGGGAAACAGCTGTATGTCGCTAACCGTTTGCATAACAGCATCGGGCACTTTACCGTAACGGCGGAGGGCACGCTGACACATCAGGACGATGTCTGGACGCGGGGCGACTATCCGCGCACCCTGACGCTTGATAAGCAGGGGCGATGGCTGTACGTCATGAACCAGCGCAGCGACAACATTACCCGTTTCCGCGTGGCGCCGGACGGCAAGCTGAGCGCCGAGCCAGACTATACCCCGGTCGGCAGCCCATCCCAGATGGTCATTTCACCCTGAGCAGTAAGAGGACAACGACGTGCGATTTCCGAACCAACGTTTAGCGCAACTTTTCGATCTGTTGCAAAACGAGACGCTGCCGCAGGACGAGCTGGCGCAGCGGCTGTCGGTCTCCACGCGAACCGTCCGGGCGGATATCACCGCCCTGAACGCGCTGCTGGCCAGCCACGGCGCGCAGTTCATTTTGAGCCGGGGCAACGGCTATCAGCTCAAAATCAATGATGTGGTGCGCTATCAACAATTGCAGTCGTCCCACCCGCGCGCGCTGCGTATTCCGCGAACCGGACCTGAGCGCGTGCACTATCTGGTGGTGCGTTTTCTGACGTCAGCCTTTTCCATCAAGCTGGAGGATCTGGCCGATGAGTGGTTCGTCAGCCGGGCCACGTTGCAGAGCGACATGGTGGAAGTACGCGAGTGGTTCCACCGTTACAACCTGACGCTGGAAACCCGCCCGCGCCACGGCATGAAGCTGTTTGGCAGCGAGATGGCGATCCGCGCCTGCCTGACCGACCTCCTGTGGGAGCTGGCGCAGCAGGATAGCCTGAACCCGCTGGTGACCGACGTGGCGCTCAACGCGGGCGTGGCGGAAAAGATGGTCCCTGTCCTGCACGACGCGCTGACGCGCCATCACATTCGCCTGACCGATGAAGGCGAGCTGTTCCTGCGCTTGTACTGCGCGGTGTCGGTGCGGCGCATCAGCGAGGGGTATCCGCTGCCGGAATTCCACGCTGAAGACGTGGAAGAGAACGTACGCGAGGCGGCGAAAGATATCGCCGTGGCTATCCAGGAGCTGGCGGGCAAAGCGCTTTCACCATCGGAAGAGAGCTGGCTGTGCGTGCACATTGCGGCGCGGCAGATCCAGGAGATCGCCCCCAGCGCCATTAATGCTGACGACGACGAAGCCCTGGTCAACTATATCCTGCGCTACATCAACACCCACTATAACTACAACCTGTTGAGCGACGAGCAACTGCATGCAGATCTGCTCACGCACATCAAAACCATGATTACCCGCGTGCGGTATCAAATCATGATCCCCAATCCGCTGCTGGATAACATCAAGCAGCACTACCCGATGGCGTGGGATATGACCCTCGCGGCGGTGTCGAGCTGGGGCAAATACACGCCGTATGTGATCAGCGAAAACGAAATTGGTTTTCTGGTGCTGCATATCGGTGTCGGTCTGGAGCGCCACTACAACATCGGCTACCAGCGTCAGCCGCGCGTGCTGCTGGTATGTGACGCCGGTAACGCGATGGTGCGCATGATTGAGGCGGTGCTTCAGCGCAAATACCCGCAGATTGAGGTGACGCGCACGCTCACCCTGCGCGAGTACGAACTTGCCGATGCCATTGGCGAAGACTTCGTGATCTCCACCGCTCGCGTGAGCGAAAAATCCAAACCGGTGGTGATAATCGCCCCGTTCCCGACCGATTATCAGTTAGAGCAGATCGGCAAGCTGGTGCTGGTGGACCGTACCCGTCCGTGGATGCTGGAGAAATACTTCGACGCGGCCCATTTCCGCATTCTCGACAAGCCTGTCGACCAGCAAACGCTGTTCCGCGAACTGTGTGGGCAGCTTGAAAGTGAAGGCTTTGTCGGCGCTGAATTTCTGGAATCGGTTATCGAGCGTGAAGCTATCGTCAGCACTATGCTCGGCGACGGCATCGCGCTGCCGCACTCCCTCGGCCTGCTTGCGCAAAAAACGGTGGTCTACACCGTACTGGCGCCGCAGGGCATTCAGTGGGGAGATGAAACCGCCCATGTCATTTTTCTGCTCGCCATCAGCAAAAGCGAGTACGAAGAGGCAATGGCGATTTACGATATTTTTGTCACTTTCCTGCGTGAACGCGCGATGGCGCGCCTGTGCCAGTGCGAGGATTTTGCGGCGTTTAAGGCTGAGGCAATGGAGAGTGTGAGTCGGTTTTGACGTTCAGGCGGAAAGAGGATATCCGCCTTCATTCAACGCAGATGATGCACAACCTGGTTGCTGCTGCCGCGCCAGATAAGCATAGGATCTTTTAGATCCTGCACGAACTTGCCGTCGACCAGGACGTTAATCAGATCCACCACTTCCTTCTGCTGCGCATTCAGTTCATCCAGCTTGTAACCCGTCCAGACCCAGATGTCTTTTCCCGCGCACTCGCGGCGGATGCGTTTTACCAGCTTCAGGATCGCCGGCACGTTTTGCGGATGGAGCGGGTCGCCGCCGGAGAGCGAGATCCCCTGGCGTTTAATGCGCGTGTCGTTCAGGTCGTTGATGATGCGGTCTTCCATCTCAGCGGTAAACGGCATACCCGAGTTCAGGCGCCAGGTGCTTTTGTTATAGCAGCCGGGGCACTCGTGAACGCAGCCTGATACAAAGAGGGTGCAGCGGGTGCCGGGGCCGTTGACGATGTCGACGGGGTAGTACTGGTGATAGTTCATCGCGAATAACCACGCCGGGTGGCGCTGCGCTTACCCGGCCTACAAAAGAGAGCGGTCCGTAGGCCCGGTAAGCGCAGCGCCACCGGGCATTAACGTGGCAGCGGATTACCCGATCTGCCCATTTCCCAGATGTTTCACCCTGCGCTTCACCTCTTCCTGCTTACCGGCGTTAAACGGACGGGCGTCCGGGCTGCCGAGGTAGCCGCACACGCGGCGGGTTACGGAGACGCGGGCTGCATCGTGGTTACCGCATTTAGGGCAGGTGAAGCCTTTGCTGGTACACTCGAACTCACCGGTAAAGCCGCACTCGTAGCACTCGTCGATTGGCGTGTTGGTTCCGTAGTACGGAACGTGCTGATAGCTGTAATCCCACACGTCTTCCAGCGCCTTCAGGTTATGCTGAATGTTCGGGTACTCGCCGTAGCAGATAAAACCGCCGTTCGCGATGGGCGGATAGGCCGCTTCGAAGTCGATCTTGTCGTACGGGTTCACCTTCTTCTCCACATCGAGGTGGAAGCTGTTGGTGTAGTAACCTTTGTCGGTCACCCCTTCCACGATGCCGAACTCGGCGGTATCCAGACGGCAGAAGCGATCGCAGAGGTTTTCGCTCGGCGTGCTGTACAGGCTGAAACCGTAGCCGGTTTCCTCTTTCCACTGGTCTACCGCATCGCGCAGGCGCTGCACAATCGCGATACCTTTCTCACGCAGGGCGTCGTTGTCATAGATGTGCTTGTCGCCAAACAGCGCGTTAATGGTTTCGTGAATGCCGATATAGCCGAGAGAGATCGACGCGCGACCGTTTTTGAAGATCTCCGACACATCATCATCCGCCTTCAGGCGCACGCCGCAGGCCCCTTCCATATAGAGAATTGGCGCGACGCGGGCTTTCACCCCTTCAAGGCGGGCGATGCGGGTCATCAGCGCCTTACGTGCCAGCTGTAAACGTTCATCCAGCAGCGCCCAGAAGGCCGCTTCATTACCTTTGGCTTCCAGCGCGATGCGCGGCAGGTTCAGGCTGATGACGCCCAGGTTGTTGCGCCCGTCGTGGATCTGCTCGCCGTTCTCATCCTCGTACACGCCGAGGAAGCTGCGACAGCCCATTGGCGTTTTAAACGAACCTGTGACTTTTACCACCTGGTCGTAGTTCAGAATGTCCGGGTACATACGCTTGCTCGCGCACTCCAGCGCCAGCTGTTTGATGTCGTAGTTCGGATCGCCAAACTTGTGGTTCAGGCCGTCGCGAATGGCGAACACCAGTTTCGGGAACACCGCCGTTTTACGGTTTTTACCGAGGCCGGAGATACGGTTACGCAGAATAGACTGCTGGATCAGGCGTGATTCCCAGCTGGTTCCGAGGCCAAACCCGAAGGTCACAAACGGCGTCTGGCCGTTGGCGGTGTGCAGCGTGTTTACTTCATATTCCAGCGACTGGAACGCGTCGTAGCACTCTTTCTCGGTGCGGGAACGGGCATAACCGTCGGCGTCCGGGATCTGCCACTCTTCCGCCGTTTTACGGTGTTTGTTGAAGCTCTCGGTCACGAACGGGGCCAACACTTCATCGATGCGGTTAATGGTGGTGCCGCCATAGATGTGGCTCGCCACCTGGGCGATGATCTGCGCCGTGACCGCCGTCGCGGTGGAGATGGATTTCGGCGGCTCAATCTCGGCGTTACCCATTTTAAAACCCTGGGTCAGCATGCCTTTCAGGTCGATCAGCATGCAGTTAAACATCGGGAAGAACGGCGAGTAGTCGAGATCGTGGTAGTGGATCTCACCGCGCTCGTGCGCCGAGACTACATCGCGCGGCAGCAGGTGCTGGCGGGCATAGTGCTTGGCGACGATACCGGCCAGCAGGTCGCGCTGGGTCGGGATCACTTTGCTGTCTTTATTGGCATTTTCATTGAGCAGCGACGAGTTGGTTTGCTCTACCAGGCCGCGGATCTCCTGGTTCAGGCGACCGCGTTTCTCACGCTGGACGTCACGGTCGTGACGATACTCAATGTAGGCGCGCGCCAGCTGCTTGTACGGACCAGACATCAGCTGGTTTTCAACCGCGGTCTGGATCTCGTTAATATCCACCTGGCTGCGTTCGTGCATCTGGCTGCTAACGACTTCTGCGACGGTGGCGCAGTAATCTGCGTCATCGACTCCCGCTGCTTTAGCTGCACGCAGAATGGCTTCTTTGATGCGCTCTGATTTAAACGGCACTTTACAGCCATCACGTTTCATCACATGCGGTGTCATGATCACTCCATTTTAAAAACAGGTTATCCACAGAGGTGGAGAAGTATTCACCTGGCGTATTCCTCGCCGCGGCAAAGACTTCCCGCGTGCCCAGCCCGTGTTATCCACAATTCCGGCCAGCGTAAGCGCCGTCTTGTTGTTGGAATAGTAGACGATAAATACAAGATGTTGGGTCGGCGTGCATTTTAAGTGCTACATATAGTGATTTGCATCAAACATGTTTGCGATTTTTTTGATGCAGGACAAAGTAAAAAGACGAGAGTACAAACGGCGGGCGCTGGGGCAATTGTAAAGACGCGAAGGAAAAATCTGATTAATTATTCAACAAAAACAGCAAAGTAAGCCGGACACGGCATCGTGCCCGGCGGAGGAATTACTGCTTTAACCACCACACGGCTTCAAACGGACGAAGCATTGAGGTTTGAGGGGCGGGGTAGTTGCTTATCACCACCTGCGACTCGCCGCTGAGAGCGTCCGCTTGCCATTCCTGAGGCAAATGGCTCAGGTTCGCCACCACCATCAGCGTTTGCCCCTGCCACTGGCGGCGATAGCACCACAGGGAAGGGTGGTCAGGCAGGAGATCCTCATAATCCCCCCACGTCAGTACCGGCAGGGTTTTGCGCAGGCTAATCAGCGACTGATAGGTGTAGAACACCGAATCGGGGTCGTCCAGCGCCGCGCGGACATTCACGGTTTCGTAGTTGTCGCAAACGCCAATCCACGGCTCGGCCTCGGTAAAGCCCGCATTGTGCGAGGCGTCCCACTGCATCGGCGTGCGCCCATTATCACGTGACTTACTCGCCAGAATCGCCAGCAGTTCATCCGTATCGCGGCCGTTAGCCCGCTGTTCGGCGAACATATTCAGGCTTTCTACGTCGCGGTAGTCGGTGATACGGCTGAAATGCGGGTTGGTCATGCCCAGCTCTTCACCCTGATAGATATACGGCGTGCCCTGCATCCCGTGCAGCACCATACCGAGCATTTTCGCCGCCGCCACGCGGTGTTCCCCTTCGTCACCAAAGCGTGACACGATGCGCGGCTGGTCATGGTTACACCAGAACAGCGCGTTCCAGGCTTTGTTGTGCATCCCCTGCTGCCAGTGGCGGAAAAGGGTTTTCAGCGCCACAAAATCCGGCTTCGCAAGCGTCCACTTTTCGCCGCCGGGGTAGTCGACCTTCAGATGATGGAAGTTAAAGGTCATCGACAGCTCGCGCCCGTCGAGCGACGCATACTGCTGACAGTTCTCCAGCGAGGTGGAGGACATCTCGCCCACCGTCATCAGGTTGCGCGGCGTAAAGACATCCCGGCTCATCTCCTGGAGATATTCGTGGATGCGCGGCCCGTCAGTGTAGAAACGGCGACCGTCGCCGAGGGTATCGTCCGGGAAATCCTGATCTTTTGAAATCAGATTAATCACGTCCAGACGCAAGCCGTCCACGCCGCGATCGGCCCAGAACTCGCACACTTTTTTCAGCTCGGCGCGCACCGCCGGTTTTTCCCAGTTGAGATCCGCCTGCTCCGGTGCGAACAGGTGCAGATAATACTGTTCGCTTTCGGCGTGCCAGCGCCAGGCGTTGCCGCCAAATTTGGAGCGCCAGTTGTTGGGAAGCGTATCCGGCGTACCGTCCCGCCAGATATAGAACTGGCGGTACGGACTCGCTTTATCCAGCGACTCGCGGAACCAGGCGTGCTGCGTGGACGTGTGGTTAAAGACCATATCCAGCACGATGCGGATACCGCGTTCATGCGCCCGGGCAACCAGTTCGTCAAAGTCGTCCAGCGTGCCGTAGGTCGGGTCAATGGCAGTGTAGTTCGCCACGTCGTAACCGTTATCCACCTGCGGCGAGATATAAAACGGCGTCAGCCAGATAGCGTCAATGCCGAGGGTTTTCAGGTAGTCCAGGCGCTGCGTTACGCCGCGTAGATCGCCGGTGCCGCTGCCGGTGGTATCCTGAAAACTCTTTGGGTAAATCTGATAGATAACGCCGTTCTGCCACCAGTGAGGAAGGGTATTCATAGTACGTTCCTGCAAATGCGAAGGGGCGCAACTGCGCCCCGAAAAAGGGAATTAAACAATCTGCAACGTGCCCTGACGGAACTTACGCTGGTAAACCACGGTAGTCAGCGCCATTGGGATGATAATCGCCACCGCCATCGCCAGCGCAAATACCTGCCAGAATGAAGGCTGAATGGAGAGGATACCCGGCAGGCCGCCGACGCCAATCCCGTTTGCCATTACGCCGTTCAGGCCGCACAGCAAGCCCGCCAGACCGGAGCCGATCATCGCGCAGAGCATCGGGAAGCGATATTTCAGGTTGATACCGTACATCGCCGGTTCAGTGACGCCGAGGTAGGCGGAGATAGCAGCCGGAACGGATATCTCACGCTCGTTGTGCTTACGGCTGACGATGATAATGCCGGTTACAGCGGAGGCCTGCGCAATGTTAGACAGGGCGATGATCGGCCAGACCGGCGTGCCGCCGAGGCTCTGGATCATCTGCATATCGATCGCCAGCGTGGTCTGGTGCACGCCGGTGATCACCAGCGGAGCGTACAGGAAGCCGAACAGTGCGGCGCCAATCGGTGCGAAGCTGCCGGTCATCAGGTGACGGACCGCGAGGGCCACGCCGTCGCCAATCATGCGGCCAAACGGACCGATAAAGGCATGCGCCAGGAACACCGCCAGGATCAGCGAGCAGACCGGGACCACCACCAGATAGAGGTAATCCGGCACGATGCGCTTCAGACGCGTCTCAATAAAGCCCAGCGCCAGACCCGCCAGCAATGCCGGGATAACCTGCGCCTGGTAGCCCACTTTGGCGATGGTAAACAGGCCGAAGTTCCACACCTCTGGCGTTTGCTGACCAAGTAAGTAAGCGTTCATTAACTGCGGAGAGACCAGCGTCACGCCGAGTACGATTCCGAGAATGGGCGTTCCGCCCATCTTGCGCACCGCTGACCAGCAGATCCCGACCGGCAGATAGAAGAAGATGGCTTCGCCAATCAGCCACAGGAAGTCATAGATGCTTTGCAGCGCCGGGTACATCTGCGCCAGGGTTTTGCCGTCGCTCATTGGCACATCGCCGATGACGTTACGGAAGCCCAGAATTAAGCCCCCGCTGATCAGCGCCGGCAGCAGTGGGAAGAAGATCTCCGCAAAATGGGAAATCAGCTGCTCATGCCATTTCATATTCTGGCGCGCTGCCTTCTTCGCCTGCTCTTTATCGGCGGAAGAGTGCCCGGTAGTCGCCAGCAGAGCCTGATAGTAATCGCCCACTTCGGTACCAATCACCACCTGGAACTGCCCGGCGTTGGTGAAGCAGCCTTTAACCATTTTCAACTCTTCAATGGCTTTCGGATTGGCTTTGGCCGGATCGTTCAGCACGAAGCGCAGGCGGGTAATGCAATGGCTGACGGTGGCGATGTTCTCGCGTCCGCCGACCAGGACGATCAGCTGATCGATATCGGCTTGTTTAACTTTACTCATCATGAAACCTCATGACAGATGGTGAAAGGGGTTATGACCTGTGCGCAAGCCTACTCCTTCAACGTGACGGCGAAAATGGGAACGTTCCCGAAATCGGGCGAAGATCACAATAATCCATTCAAAAAAATTATGAGAGGCGGGCTGGAATAACGATCTGACGGGGCTCGGTACGCCCGGTAATTTGCTCGATCAGCTGCGCGGCAGCCTGCCGGCCAGACTCGGCATAACCCGGGTCAACGCTGATAATCTCCGGGTGTAAGAACTTCATCAGCGGCGTGCTTCCCACGCTCGCTAACTGCAGCTCCCCGATGCGTTGTTCCTGCAAATATTTGCTCGCACCCAATGCAAGGGTATCCGTGGCGCACACCAGGGCGGTGGTTTGTGCAGTCAGCACGCTGGCGACCTGCTCATATCCCTGTTTCATACCCAGTCCAGGCAGCGCGGCCACGGCGGGGAGATTGTTTTTTTTACAAAACGCCAGGTACGCTTCATGGCGACGCTTGCCGGTGGTGATGTCGGCATGCGGCACGCCGAGATAGCTGATATGCCGATGGCCCTGCTCATACAGGCGCTGCATCAGGATCACGATTGCCCCTTCGTCATCGTAACAGACAGAGGCAAACCCGCTGGCGTCGCGCGCCAGCAGCACCAGAGACGGCTGCCAGGGTTTAAGCATGTCCTCTTTAAGGCCGGTAAACCCGAACAGCACTACGCCATCAATGTTGCGGCGCTGAAGCATACCGAGATGCTCCTCCACCATTTGCGCGGAAAACTTACTCTCCATCATGATCGGATCGTAGCCCTGCTCGTAGAACGCGGGCAGCATCGTCTGTACGGCGAGGTTTTCGGAGAGGGAATCCAGACGCGAGACAATAATGGCGACCACTTTATCGCTCTGCCCGCGCATGGCACGCGCGGAGCGGGAAGGGGAAAAACCGTGCTGATTCATCACCGCCTCGACGCGCTCGCGTGTGCGCTCGCTGACACCGCTTTCGTTGTTAAGCACGCGTGAGACGGTCGATTTCCCCACGCCGCTTAAACGCGCGATGTCTTTAATCGTAAGGCGGTTCTGCATGCTGTATTCCCTGTAACAACGATAAAATAATCAGTTGAGCCTAATGCTATCCTGCGAATTCGCTATGGGCAAAGTCTGGTTTACGTGCGGTTTATTTACGAGGGGGTATCATACCGCCCGAATAGTCACAAAAGGTATGGTTAAATCCTTATACTGCGCGACGACACCCCATTTTTAACTTACCGGAGGCCACATGGATCCCGATCCCACACCTCTCCTGACCAGGAGAAAACCTTCTTTCCGGTAAGCCAGCCTTTTGCTGTCTCACCGGCGTGAGGCAGCAACGTTCATACGTTCCTGCTTGATAAATTAAGTGCCTGACAGGTACGGCTCTGCCATGCCTGCGGGAAAACTGCGTCCGCCTTTGCGGATGCGGGGGAATGACTATGCTGAAAAATATCACCCGGCAGCTGTTCGCGCAGCTGAGCCGCCACCTGCCACATCGCCTGATTGCGCGCGATCCGCTGCCAAATGCCAACACCCTGGCGGGCGCGGAAATCCCCGCTTCCCTGACCGAGCGCTGCCTGAACGTGGCGGCGATGGATGAAAACGAAGTCTGGCGCGCCTTTGGCGGCCACCCGGAAGGGCTGAACGCGCAAGAAGTGTCAAAAATCCGCGAGGAACATGGCGATAACCAGATCCCGGCGCAAAAACCCTCTCCCTGGTGGGTCCACCTGTGGCTCTGCTACCGCAATCCGTTCAACCTGCTGCTGACGGTGCTCGGGATTATCTCTTACGCCACTGAAGATCTGTTTGCCGCAGGCGTAATTGCCCTGATGGTGGGGATCTCCACGCTGCTTAACTTTATTCAGGAAGCGCGCTCCACCAAAGCGGCGGATGCGCTGAAAGCGATGGTCAGCAATACTGCCACCGTGTCGCGTGTGATTAACGACCTCGGCGAAAACGCCTGGATTGAACTGCCCATTGACCAGCTGGTGCCGGGCGATCTGGTGAAGCTGGCGGCGGGGGACATGATCCCGGCGGATTTACGCATCATCCAGGCGCGGGATCTGTTCGTCGCGCAGGCGTCCCTCACCGGTGAATCCCTGCCCGTAGAGAAAGTGGCGCGGACCCGCGATCCGCAGCAGATGAACCCGCTGGAATGCGACACCCTGTGCTTTATGGGCACCACGGTGGTCAGCGGCACGGCGCAGGCCATTGTCACCGCTACCGGCGGCAACACCTGGTTTGGGCAGCTTGCCGGACGCGTCAGCGAGCAGGAGAGCGAGCCGAACGCATTCCAGAAAGGCATTGGCCGCGTCAGCATGCTGCTGATCCGCTTTATGATGGTCATGACGCCGATTGTCCTGCTGATCAACGGCTACACCAAAGGTGACTGGTGGGAAGCGGCGCTGTTCGCCCTCTCCGTGGCCGTTGGCTTAACGCCGGAAATGCTGCCGATGATTGTCACCTCCACGCTGGCGCGCGGGGCGGTCAAACTCTCTAAACAAAAGGTGATCGTCAAACACCTCGACGCCATCCAGAACTTTGGCGCGATGGACATTCTTTGCACCGATAAAACCGGCACCCTGACCCAGGACAAAATCGTGCTGGAGAACCACACCGATATCGCCGGAAAGACCAGCGAACGGGTGCTGTACAGCGCGTGGCTGAACAGTCACTACCAGACAGGGCTGAAAAACCTGCTCGACGTGGCGGTGCTGGAAGGTGTGGATGAAGAGTCTGCCCGCATGCTCTCCGGCCGCTGGCAGAAGGTGGACGAAATTCCGTTCGACTTTGAACGGCGCCGCATGTCGGTGGTGGTCAGCGAGCAGCCGGACGTACATCAGCTGATCTGCAAAGGGGCATTGCAGGAGATCCTGAATGTTTCCACGCAGGTGCGTCATAACGGCGAGATCGTGCCGCTGGATGAGACCATGCTGCGCCGCATCAAACGCGTCACCGATAACCTGAACCGTCAGGGGTTGCGCGTGGTGGCGGTAGCAAGCAAGTTCCTGCCCGCGCGGGAAGGGGACTACCAGCGTATCGATGAATCCGATTTGATCCTCGAGGGTTACATCGCATTCCTCGATCCGCCGAAAGAGACCACCGCGCCGGCGCTGAAAGCGCTGAAAGCGAGCGGGATCACCGTCAAAATCCTGACCGGCGACAGCGAGCTGGTGGCGGCCAAAGTGTGCCACGAAGTGGGCCTGGACGCGGGCGACGTCGTGGTGGGGAGCGACATTGAGCACCTGTCCGACGATGAGCTGGCCGAGCTTGCCCTGCGCACCACGCTGTTTGCCCGCCTGACGCCGATGCATAAAGAACGCATCGTCACTCTGCTGCGTCGTGAAGGGCACGTGGTGGGCTTTATGGGCGACGGCATCAACGATGCGCCAGCCCTGCGTGCGGCGGATATCGGTATCTCCGTGGACGGCGCGGTGGATATCGCCCGCGAGGCGGCAGATATCATTCTGCTGGAAAAGAGCCTGATGGTGCTGGAGGAGGGCGTCATCGAAGGGCGTCGCACCTTCGCCAATATGCTCAAATACATCAAAATGACCGCCAGCTCCAACTTCGGTAACGTCTTCAGCGTGCTGGTGGCGAGCGCCTTCCTGCCGTTCCTGCCGATGCTGCCGCTGCACCTGCTGATTCAGAACCTGATGTACGATGTCTCTCAGGTCGCCATCCCGTTTGATAACGTGGACGACGAGCAGATCCAGAAGCCGCAGCGCTGGAACCCCGCCGATCTGGGGCGCTTTATGCTGTTCTTTGGGCCGATCAGCTCCATCTTTGACATTCTGACCTTCTGCCTGATGTGGTTTGTGTTCCACGCCAACACCCCGGAACACCAGACGCTGTTCCAGTCCGGCTGGTTCGTGGTGGGGCTGCTGTCCCAGACCCTGATTGTGCATATGATCCGCACCCGCCGCATTCCGTTTATCCAGAGCCGTGCCGCATGGCCGCTGATCGTGATGACGGGCATTGTGATGGCGCTCGGGATCGCGCTGCCGTTCTCGCCGCTTGCAAGTTACCTGCAACTTCAGGCGCTGCCGCTGAGCTACTTCCCGTGGCTGGTGGCGATCCTCGCGGGTTACATGGTGCTGACGCAGATGGTCAAAGGATTCTATAGCCGTCGGTATGGATGGCAGTAACGGCAAGCCCGGTGGCGCTGCGCTTACCGGGCCTACGATCCGAACGTAGGCCGGGTAAGGCGAAGCCGCCACCCGGCAGCTGGCTTTCCTCCCAAATTCAACAACCTGTGATCTCCGTCGGCGCATTCGCTTGACGACAATTTGAGCGCATGTTAACAGAATGTTTTGCCTTTATTTGGCCCGTCAGATAAGGAACATTCATGTTACGGTACAGCCTCTTAACCGCCGGGCTCATGCTCGGCGCCTCCGCCTTTGCCGCCCCGGCAGGCGACCTTCCCTTAATGCCCTGGCCTGCGAAGGTTGAACGCCCGACCACGCAGGGTGCGCTGGTGCTTAACAATCAACTCACCGTGAGCGTCAGCGGCGACGATCTGGGGGATGCGGTCAACCGCCTGCGCCAGCGCATCGCCCTGCAAACTGGCTGGACGCTACAGCCGCAGGCCGAAAAACCTGACAAGCCAACCATCCGTATTTCCATCGCTAAAAAAGTGAAGCCGCAGCCGCTGCCGGACAGCGATGAGAGCTATAAACTCACGGTGGACGCCAACGGCGTAAATATCTCCGCCAACACCCGCTTCGGCGCGCTGCGCGCCATGGAAACCTTGCTCCAGCTGATGCAGAATGGCGCCGAAAACACCTCGATTCCGTGGGTTACCATTGAAGATTCGCCGCGCTTCCCGTGGCGCGGGCTGCTGCTCGATTCAGCGCGCCATTTCATCCCGTTACCCGATATCAAACGCCAGATCGACGGCATGGCCGCGGCTAAGCTCAACGTCCTGCACTGGCATTTGACGGACGATCAGGGCTGGCGCTTTACCTCGAAGCGTTATCCAAAATTAACCCAGCTTGCCAGCGATGGGCTGTTCTACACCCCGGAGCAGATGCGCGAGATTGTGCGTTACGCTGCCGAGCGCGGCATACGCGTGGTGCCGGAAATTGATATGCCGGGCCACGCCTCGGCGATTGCCGTCGCCTACCCGGAGCTGATGAGCGCGCCGGGGCCGTACGCCATGGAGCGCCACTGGGGCGTGCTTAAGCCAGTGCTGGATCCCACCAAAGAGGCGACCTATACCTTTGCCGACGCGATGGTCAGCGAACTGGCGGCGATCTTCCCGGATCCGTATCTGCATATTGGCGGCGATGAGGTTGACGACAGCCAGTGGAAAGCGAACGCTGCGATCCAGAGATTCATGCGCGACAACAAACTGGCGGACAGCCATGCGTTGCAGGCGTATTTCAACCGCAAGCTGGAGACGATCCTTGAGAAGCACCACCGGCAGATGGTTGGCTGGGATGAGATCTACCATCCCGATCTGCCGAAAAGCATTCTGATCCAGTCCTGGCAGGGACAGGACGCGCTGGGGCAGGTGGCGCAGAACGGCTATAAGGGCATTCTTTCTACCGGTTTCTACCTCGATCAGCCGCAATCCACCGCCTACCACTACCGCAATGAAATTGTGCCGCAGGGGTTGAACGGCGTGGATGTGATAGCAGACACCGACAGCGTCCAGAGCTGGGCTTTCTCGATGCCGCGTCTGAAAGGCAAGCCGGTGGAAGGCAGCTTTACGCTGGTGAAAGGCGATGCTGGCTGGCGCGGATTCATTGATTTTGCCGGGAAATCGCGTCGGGCGGTGGATAACATTCAGTGGCGGGACGACAATCAGGTAACGTTTACCGTTGATACCTGGATGGGTGAAACGCGTCCGGTCGTTTCTGTTGAGAACGATAAGCTCAGCGGCTATTTCCTGGTGGGTAACGCCCGCTACCCGATTAGCGGCACGCGTCTGGACGAGGTGCCGAAAGGCGTTCCGCCGGTGGTGCCGGACCCGGCGAACGAGGCCAATCTGCTCGGCGGTGAAGCCGCGCTGTGGGCGGAAAACGTGGTCGCGCCAGTGCTGGATATCCGTCTGTGGCCGCGCGCCTTTACGGTGGCGGAGCGGCTTTGGTCGGCGAAGGACGTCAACGACATCGACAACATGTATACCCGGCTACAGGCGATGGACAGCTGGTCCACGTTATCGGTTGGGCTACAGCAGCATACCCAGCAGCAGATACAGTTCACGCGCCTCGCTAATAATGCGGATACCTTGCCGCTGCAAATCCTCGCCCAGGCGCTTGAACCGGCGCAGTATTACACTCGTCAGCATCTTAAGTTCCAGGCTGGAAACTATCATCAGTTTGAGCCGCTCAACCGGCTCGCTGACGCGCTAAACGCGGAAAGTGCGACCGTGCGTCAGATGAATAAATGGGCTGATCGTCTGGTGAGCGATGCGGAAGACACGGAGAGCGCCGACGCGCTGCGCCACGTCTTTAACCGCTGGCAGAACAACACCAGCGACGTGCTGGCCTTGAGCGAAAACAGCTATCAGTTGAAGGCCATCAAACCGGTGATTCAGGAGGTGGACAAGCTGGCCTCGATTGGCCTGCGGCTGACGGATCTGGTGGCACGTCAGGGAACGCTGGATGATAAAGAGATCGCGTCGATCCAGAGCGAACTGGATAACGCGGCGAAAATCCAGGACGAAGTGGTGATTGCGGCGGTGTACCCGCTGGAAACGCTGCTCAGAGCGACGCGGAATCAGTAGTAAAGAACCCTCTCCCCTTTGGGGAGAGGGTTAGGGTGAGGGGTAAGGTTTTTCCACTCAGTTCTTCAACACCCACGCCTCTTTCCAGTGCGCGCCAACGCCAGGCTCAAACTGGTTTGCGGTTGGGCTGTACTGCACGCAGTAGCCGCTGTACGGGAAAGGCTTACATTCGTAGGTCTTACCGTCTTTTGGCTGTAGTACCACGGTGCCTGCTTTGTACGAGGCGATATTGTCCGGGAAGGTAAAGTCGTGGTGGCCGGTGCTGTCCGCAGCCGCATCGCTTTCCAGCATCAGGTTCAGCACGTCCTGGGCGAACATCGTGCCGTCTTTATTGGTCGCGTAGTATTTCAGCATATGGTGTCCCGCCGTCACGTCAGTCAGCGTCATGGTCACGTCCTGATTGACGTTGTTCATGTCCTGCTTCAGGTAACCTTTTTCCGCACCGTGGTGGTTCATCACGTGTGCTTCAAAATTAACGTCACCCTGCGTGTTGACGTGGAAGGTGACGGTCGCGTTGCCATGTTCGATTTTGCTGTATTGCAGATCGGAAACGGCGATGGTCTCGCTCACCTGCGCTTTTTGCTCTTCATAGGAGATGGCAACGGATTTCAGCGTGCTGCCCTCTTTCACGAATACGCTGTTGGCGCCGTGAACCGGGCTGATGTCACCGGCTTCATCTTTAACACCGACGCGGACATCGCTCTGAGCGGTGTTGATCTTCTGCGCCAGATCGTAAGACCACTGGTTAGCGTCGCCTTGTTCAGCAGAGCCGATGGTCATTTCGGTACGCATGGCGGTCACTTCACCGTTGGCGTCGAAGAAGCGTGCGATAACCTTATCGCCCACGTTCAGGTTATTACCGGCAATCTGGCCGCTCAGGGTTTTGCTCCATTCGGAAACAATCGCAGGCGTTTCATCCGGGGTAACGTTGCCACCATTCCCGAAATCAACGTCAATGGCCTGATAAAAGCTATTTGAGGTGTCCGCAATTTCCCACACGCCGTAAATAACCTGGTACCCCGTACGCGCAGGAACATTGCAAGTCATAGATTTTGTTACGGCTGGTGCCTGACTATTTCCGTTGATCGTACAGAATGGAGTTAATTCAAATTGATCGCGAGTCAGCGGCTTATTTGGATCCCAGTTTTGTTTGGTGATGTAATAGCGCCAGTTAGTGGTTTTATGCGGTGCAGTATGATGCCAGACGAACTCATGCGGGCCTGCCGTTATTGGGTTTTTGGTCCAGGCATTCAGGCTTTGCTTATCCAGCTGAGAATACTGGGAAATACCTGCACTGGCGAGCTGGCCGTCCGGCGGCATAGCGCCGGTCGGGAAACCGGAAGTTTTTTCCACGCTCTGCGGTTCATACTGTACAGCGCCGCAATCAATATTTTGGCCAAGCTTACACATATAGGCGCGGCTGGCTGGTGATTCAATATAGCCGTGAGCAAATGCCGACGATGCAACGGTCACTGTCGCGAGGGCAAGTGCAATTTTTGAAAGTTTCATTACTCATCCATTATTAGAGAATATTACCGGGTGGAGAAGCTTAATAATGGACGGTGCGATTTGTCATTTTATATGGAGAGTAAAAATAGTCGAAATAAAAAGGACAGCTAAGCTGCCCTTTCTTAATTGAATTGAATTAGCGACGTACGGCAATCGCTTCAATTTCAATTTTCACGTCTTTTGGCAGACGCGCCACTTCCACGCAAGAGCGAGCCGGGAAGGTCGCGTTGTGCTCGGTGAAGAACGCTTCGTAAGTGGCGTTAACGGTCGCGAAATCATTCAGATCTTTCACGAACACGGTGGTTTTGACGATATCGCCCACTTTCAGACCGGCAGATTCCACGATCGCCTGCACGTTTTCCAGCGACTGACGCGCCTGCGCCGCTACGTCGGCTGGCACTTCACCGGTTTTTGGGTTCACCGGGATCTGACCAGAAGTGATGATCATGCTGCCCAGATCAACGCCCTGAACGTATGGGCCGATAGCCGCTGGTGCATTTTCCGTCGCGAGTACTTTGCTCATTTTTTCTCCAGAATTACAGCGTTAAGAATGTTCCCGGCCATTATAACAGCCGGGATTTCATTACCAACCTCAATTAGTTGGCCAGCACCACATAATGAGAAAACTCTTTTTCGCAGTATTTGCATTTGAGTGCGATGTCATTGGCGCGTTTTTTCACTGCGAAACTGGAGGAAACCGGCTCAGCATGACTGATGCAGTTGCTGTTCGGGCAGACCAGCACGCTTTCGATGCGATCCGGCAGGCTTGGGCGGGATTTGCCCACCACGTCGTAATCGTCGATGCGGTTAACCGTGGCGTCCGGCGCGTACAGCGACAGCTGGTTAACCTGCTCGTCGGTCAGGAAGGTGTTCTCGATTTTGATCAGGTCTTTACGGCCCATTTCGCCCGACGGCAGGTTCAGGCCGATGGTGATGCGCTGGTCGGTTTCGGTCAGTTTGAACAGCGTCAGCAGTTTAAAGCCCACCTGCGCAGGGATGTGGTCAATCACGGTGCCACGCTTGATGGCTTCAACCTGGAGTTTGTTATCGTGTGTCATGGTCGTCTCCCCTTACAGAGCTAATTCGCGATTCAGAACCAGTGCCAGTAACGCCTGGCGAGCGAAGATGCCGTTTCCAGCCTGCTGGAAGTACCAGGCGTGCGGCGTTTTGTCCACGTCTGTGGTGATCTCATCGATGCGCGGCAGCGGGTGCAGCACCTTCATATTGTCACGCGCGCCTTCAAGGTCGCTGGCGCGCAGCACGAACTGCGCCTTCACGTTGGCGTACTCGGACGGATCCAGACGCTCTTTCTGCACGCGGGTCATGTAGAGAATATCCACGTTGCCCATCACCTCTTCGATACTGGCGTGCAGGCTCCACGCGATGCCTTTCTCGTCCAGCATGTCGAGAATGTACTGCGGCATCGCCAGCGCGTCCGGCGCGATAAAGAAGAAGCGGTTGCCGTTAAATTTCGCCAGCGCCTGGGTCAGGGAGTGGACGGTGCGGCCATATTTCAGGTCGCCGACCATGGCGATGTTCAGGTTCTCAAGCGTGCCCTGCGTCTCCTGAATGGTGAACAGATCCAGCAGGGTCTGCGTCGGATGCTGGTTGGCGCCGTCACCGGCGTTCAGTACCGGAATGCCGCCGGAAAACTCGGTCGCCAGACGCGCCGCGCCCTCCTGCGGGTGGCGCATCACAATCGCGTCAACGTAGGTACTGATAACCGAAATGGTATCCGCCAGGGTCTCGCCTTTTTTGCCCAGCGACGTGTTGCTGCTGTCCGAGAAGCCCACCACGCTCGCGCCCAGACGGTGCATGGAGGTTTCGAAGGAGAGGCGGGTGCGGGTCGAGGCTTCGAAGAAGCAGCTTGCAATCACCTTGTGCTTCAACAGCTCCGGTTGCGGATTGGCCTTCAGTTTTGCCGCGGTTTCCAGAACCAGTTCCAGCTCTTCGCGGCTGAGGTCGTTTATGGAAATGATGTGTTTTTGATAAAGCGGATTCATGTTTATCTCCTGACGCCGGGCAAAAAAAAGCCCCTCAAATGAGGGGCTCTGGGAATAGGTTTAGCAACGGGAAGAAAAACGGCAGGCCAGCGTCTGATTTCAGACGCGGTAAGACGTTATGTCGTACACGCTTGACCATGCTTCCTCCCGGCAAATTGTCGGGCATTATACGCAGCTCGCTTTTGGGATCAAGCGATTTAATGCACGCTTTACTCAATGCAAACGGTTCTTTGTGAATATTAATGCGTTCTGAGTAAATAATTAATTTGCTTATGCACCAGCGCGGTGCGCTTCACTACGCGGGGCGCGACCCAGACAATACTGCTCCCGGCCACTACACCTAAAATTTCCGGTAACTGGTGATAATCCAGAATACGCGCCACCGCGCGGCCATATCCGGCGACGGTATGGATAAGGATAAATTCGCTGTTGTGCTCCACGCTCACCACCATTTCAGAGACCGTACGCGCCGCGTCGGGGGCCGGGCGCAGCTGGGGATTCAGCGAATAAATCTTTAGCCCTTTGGCATTGCGAATTTTTATGACACCAAGCAACTTGAGCAGACGTGAAACGGTGGACTGGCTGATGGTCTCAAAACCACGCTCCTGTAAGTCACGGCGGATCTCTTCCTGGGAGAGATAGCTCTTTTCCGCGATCAGACGCTGGCAGACCGTTAGCTGTAGTTGCTCTTTGGGAGAGTACTCTTCGTAATCCATCATAGTTCCCATATCAGTTCCCGAAATAACCGGTGGCACCGCACCGATCCGTAGGCCGGATAAGCGCAGCGCCATCCGGCAAATCACAACAAAGCGCCCAGGCTTAACGCCACCATAATCACCACCGTTAAAATCCCCAGCAGCGGCGCGACCCATTTCAGATAACGCACGTAGGGCACGCGGGCGATAGCCAGCCCGCCCATCACGACGGCAGAGGTGGGAGTGATCAGGTTGACGATGCCGGACGCCGACTGGTAAGCCGTAACCACCAGGTCGCGGTTGACGTTAGCGAAATCGGCAAGGGGCGCCATGATCGGCATCGTCAGAACGGCCAGGCCGGACGAAGAAGGCACAAGAAACGACAGCACCACTTCCAGCCAGTACATCACGTTGATGAACGCCACCGTCGACAATCCGGTGACCATTCCCTCGGCGCTGTGCAAAATGGTGTGGGTAATCATGCCCTTATCCATGATCACTACGATACCGCGCGCGATGCCAATTATCAGCGCGACGCCCAGCAAATCTCGCGCGCCGTTGATAAAGGTTGAGGTCAGCTCCTCTTCGCTCATGCGGGCGATCAGCCCGACAATAATGGCACTGGCGAGGAACACCGCCGAAATCTCCGCCATCCACCAGCCCAGCACCGCCACGCCGTAGATCATCACCGCGAAGGCGAGGGCGAAGATCACCAGGATGAGTTTGCGCACCGGGGTAAATTCCAGCGACTGCTCGCCCTTGTTACCGAGAAAGTGGGCGAGATTTTCTTCCTGCTTATCCGCCACGATCGACAGCGACGGATCCTTGCGCACCTTGCGGGCGTAGCGCATTACCCACGCCACGCAGATGATCCAGCCGATCACCAGCAGCGCGATGCGTAGCATGATGCCGTTGGTGAAGGGGATCCCGGCGGCGTTGGCGGCGATCACCGTGGCGAACGGGTTGATGGTGGATCCGAGCGTGCCGATCCCCGCGCCGAGCAGCACGGTAGAAGCCGCAACCACCGGATCGAACCGCGCTGCCAGCATCACCGGCACAAGTAAGGTATAGAAGGGTAGCGACTCTTCGGCCATGCCGTAAATCGTGCCGCCGGCGGCAAACAGCGCCATCAGGATCGGGATCATCCACTCTTCGCGGCCGCGCAGTCGGGTGGTGACGCGCTCGATCCCGGCGTCTATCGCCCCGGTTTTAGTGACGATCCCGAGGAATCCCCCGATGATCAGAATAAACAGCGCCACGTCGATCGCCCCGGCCTGGCCGGACTCCGGATCGTACAGCCCGGCAATCGGCGCCATCAGCACGGAGACGAGCCCCTGCGGGTGCGCTGCCACGTGCGCGTAAGTGCCAGCAACCGGCACTTCTTTGCCGAGCGCCTCGTTCATCGCCATATGGTACTGCCCGGCCGGAACAATCCACGTCAGCACGGCAACCACGGCAATCAGAAAAAAGAGAATGGTATAAGCGGAGGGAAATTTGAACTTGCCCATGATGTTCTCCTGAACCCGGCGCACCCCGCGGCGCGCCGGGCGGTGATTAGTCGCCGAGTGTCGCCACCATGACCGCTTTAATGGTGTGCATGCGGTTCTCTGCTTCGTCGAAGACGATGGAGTTCGGGGATTCAAAGACCTCTTCCGTCACCTCCAGCCCCTTCAGGCCGTACGCCATCTCGATTTCGCGGCCCACTTTGGTATGTTCGTTGTGGAACGCCGGCAGGCAGTGCATGAACTTGACGTTCGGGTTACCGGTGGCCTTCATCACGTCCGCATTAATCTGATACGGCTTCATCAGGCTAACGCGCTCGGCCCACGCCTCCTTCGGCTCGCCCATTGAAACCCACACGTCGGTGTAGAGGAAATCGGTGCCCTGCACGCCTTCTTCCACATCGTCGGTGAGGGTGATGCGCGCGCCGGTCTCTTTGGCGATGGCGCGGCACTGCTCAACCAGCCCGGCCTCCGGCCAGAAGGATTTCGGCGCCACAAGGCGGATATCCATCCCCATTTTGGCCGCGCCGACCATCAGCGAATTACCCATGTTGTTGCGCGCGTCGCCGAGGTAAGCAAAGCTCAGCTCCGGCAGTGTTTTGCCCGGAGAGTGCTCCAGCATAGTCATCAGGTCGGCAAGGATTTGCGTGGGGTGGAACTCGTCGGTCAGGCCGTTCCACACCGGCACTCCCGCGTATTCGCCCAGCTCCTCAACGATGGCCTGGCCGTAGCCGCGATACTCGATGCCGTCATACATGCGGCCCAGCACGCGCGCGGTGTCCTTCATCGACTCTTTGTGGCCAATCTGCGAGCCGCTTGGGCCGAGGTAGGTGACCTGCGCGCCCTGGTCGAACGCGCCCACTTCAAAGGCGCAGCGGGTGCGGGTGGAGGTTTTTTCAAAGATCAGGGCGATGTTTTTCCCGACCAGGGTTTGCTTTTCGCGCCCGGCTTTTTTGGCCGCCTTCAGCTCGATGGCGAGGTCGATCAGGTACTGGATCTCCGCCGGGGTGTAGTCCAGCAGTTTCAGGAAGTTGCGGTTTTTCAGGTTGATGGTCATGGGTAAATCCTTTTTAAAATTAATGTCTAAGACCTTACCCCTCACCCCAGCCTTCTCCCCAAAGGGGAGAGGGTGTAATCGTCCCCTCTCCCCTTTGGGGAGAGGGTTAGGGTGAGGGGAAATGGGTGCTCAGTTACGAATCAACGTGCCTTTATCGCCCGCCAGGATCTCCGCGCCGTCGGCCAGCGCGCCGATCCCGGCAATGCCGTTGCAGGCTTCAACAAACTCGCGGCAGGCGGCCACTTTTGGCCCCATCGATCCGGCGTCGAACTGCATGCCTCTGAGCAGTTCCGGCGTGACCTGCGCCAGCGGGCGCTGGGTCGGCTTGCCCCAGTCGAGGTACACTGCGTCGGCATCGGTGAGGATCAGCAGGGCATCGGCCTCGATCTGCCGCGCCAGCAGAGCGGCGGAGAGGTCTTTGTCGATCACCGCCTCAATGCCGCGATAACCGTTGGCGTTTTCCACCACCGGCACGCCGCCGCCGCCGTTGCAGATGACCAGGTGGTCGCGCTGAATAAGCGCCGTAATGGCGTCGCTCTCCACGATGCGCTTCGGCTGCGGAGAGGGCACCACGCGGCGGAAATAGGCCCCGTCGACCTTGAACACCCAGCCTTTTTCCGCAGCCAGCGCTTTCGCCTGGGCTTCGCTGTAGACCGGGCCGATGTACTTGGTCGGGTTGCTGAACGCCGGGTCGGCGGCGTCCACTTCCACCTGCGTGAGCAGGACGCTCACCTCGCGCTGGGGCAGATTGTTTTTCAGCGCCTGCTGGAGCATGTAGCCGATCATTCCCTGGCTTTCTGCACCAAGAACGTCCAGCGGGTAGGGGGTGACTTTGTCGTAGGCGCTGTTTTGCAGCGCCAGCAGCCCGACCTGCGGGCCGTTGCCGTGCACCAGCACCACGCGCCATTGCTCCGTTAAGCCTGCGATGGTGCGGGCGGCCTGCTCGATGTTCTGGCGCTGGATGTCCGCTTCCAGCGGCTCGCCGCGCTTGAGCAGCGCGTTGCCGCCAAGGGCCACAACCAGAGTGGGTTTTCGTTCCATGATGGCTCCTTTAAATTCCGTCGCGTTCCAGTGGGCAGCTCATGCAGCGCGCGCCGCCGCGACCGCGCCCCAGCTCGTCGCCCGGGATCGGCAGCACGGTGATGCCCGCCTTGTCGTATTTCTCGTTGGTCCAGACGTTGCGCTCGTAGCCGATCACCACGCCCGGACGGATGGTCAGGACGTTGTTGGCGTCGTTCCACTGCTCGCGTTCGGCTTCAAAGGCATCGCCGCCGGTGGTGATCAGGCGCACCTGGTTAATGCCGAGGGCTTTTTCGATGGCGTGCAGCAGGTCGGTTTCCTGGGTACGCAGCAGGCCGCCGCGTCCGTCCGGGGTGAGCGTCCAGCACTGGGCGTCCTTGCGCACCACTTCCGGGTAAACGGAGAAAGTGTCCACGTCTATGTGGGTCATCACGGTGTCGAGGTGCATGCAGGAGCGGTGTTTTGGCAGCTCAACGGCGATCACGCGTTCGGCCTGGCGATGTTTAAACAGGCTGTTGGCGAGGAACTCCACGCCCTGCGGCGTCGTGCGCTCTGACATGCCGATCAATACCGCCCCGCGGCCAATCACTAATACGTCGCCGCCTTCCAGGGTGGCGTGGTCGTAATTAATATTCTCGTCGCCGAAATACTTAATAAACTCGCCATCGGCAAATGCGGGGTGCCAGCGATATATTGCGCGCAGATTATTGGTTTCGCGCTGACGGGCCGGTTTCGCCATCGGATTAATGGATACGCCGTTATAAATCCAGCAGGAGGTATCGCGGGTAAATAAGTGGTTCGGCAGCGGCTTCATAATAAAATCATTCGCCGTGTGGGTATCGACCACCATATTTTTAATAGCTGCCGGAATTTCACCGTAGGTTAATCCGCCGCTTAATCTGCGCGCCAGTTCGCGGTGCGGCATATCCGCCAGCCAGCCGCGGACGTCGCTGGCAAAGGCTGGGCCGAGGCGGTAGTCGGAGATTTGTGTTTCAAGAAGCCAGGCTTTTGCTTCCGCAATATCAAGCGTTTGCGTAAGAAGGTCGGTCAATAGCAGGACTTCCACACCCTGCTCGCGCAGCGTGTTTGCGAAGATATCATGCTCCTCTCCCGCCCGCTCAACCGAGAGCACGTCATCAAATAACAGCTCCTGACAATTCGATGGCGTTAAACGTTTAAGACTTAAATTAGGACGGTGCAGCATAACGCTACGCAATTGACCAATTTCAGAACCGACGTAATGCTTTTCCATAATTATTCCTTTAACTTTTTTTCAGAATAAAAAGGGCATGCGCCATGTGATGTGTTTAATTTCATGGCGGCTAAGCTCAATTGATTTCGTGATTCATAGTAGGCGCTTAAATAATGGTTATTGTGACGCTGCTCACGCGAAAACCGATATTGAGCAGTTTATTTTCAATTGCATGATTCGTATCAGATAATGATTAATTTCATATTATTACGGGATGAATAGCTAAGCAGGAACGGGTGGCAATATTTGAGGTTGTTATTGTTTTGTAGAATTACATGCTTTGAAATATTTAGTTATGCCGTTGATTTTAATGAATAAAATTTTGCCTCGAGAATAACTATGCAATAATGACAGTTAACTATTTTTCACTTAAGAGAAATCGATAAATAATTATGGGGTTTTAAAGGAAATAACCGAAGTGATAAAGTGTGATGCAACAACAGGTTTTGTGAGTTACGTTTTAAATTCAGCGAGTTAGATAAGTTGCGTAAAGCTTAGGAAATGAGGTTATGCATAATGACTGCATAAATGCCTTTTTGTAATTAACAGTGAATTAACACATTTTCCGATAAACATGCGCTGGCGCAAATCTTGTCTAAAAAGGGCTGGTATGGGAGAGGCGATTCTCGTATAAAAGATAAAAATGAAACAATGTTTTAATTTGAGGGTTGTATCATGATTATTGGCAATATTCATCATCTCCAGTCCTGGCTACCAGAAGAGCTGCGCCAGGCCATTGAGCACGTCAAGGCCCACGTCACCGACGCGACGCCGACCGGCAAGCACGACATCAGCGGCAACAGCCTGTTTTATCTGGTATCGGAGGACATGACCCAGCCGTTCGCTGAGCGTCGCGCTGAATACCATGCACGCTACCTGGATATTCAGATTGTGCTGAAGGGGCAGGAAGGGATGACCTTCAGCACCCTGCCGCACGGCACGCCGGACACCGACTGGCTGGCGGACAAAGACATCGCGTTCCTGCCCGAAGGCGAGCAGGAGAAAACCGTGGTGCTGAGCGAAGGGGATTTCGTGGTGTTTTACCCGGGCGAAGTGCATAAGCCGCTGTGCGCGGTGGGTGCACCTGCTAAGGTCAGGAAAGTGGTTGTTAAGATGCTGGTGGAGTAATTCCTTACCCCTCACCCTAACCCTCTCCCCAAAGGGGAGAGGGGACTTTACCACCCTCGCCCCTTTGGGGAGAGGGCCGGGGTGAGGGGTTAGCGGACATTATGTGATCCAGCTTAAACTTCCCGCACTCCCTCCTCATCTCCCATTTACCTGCGCTTTTTCTCCGTCATAGTATGATCGTTAAATTAATGAACGCTGTTCTATAATGTAGAACAAAATGATTCAGCAAGGAGATCACATGCCGCAGTCCGCGTTGTTCACGGGTATCATTCCCCCTGTCTCCACCATTTTTACCGCCGATGGCCAGCTCGATAAACCGGGCACCGCCGCGCTGATCGACGATCTGATCGCTGCGGGCGTCGACGGCCTGTTCTTCCTGGGCAGCGGCGGCGAGTTCTCCCAGCTCAGCGCCGAAGAGCGTAAATCCATTGCCCGCTTTGCGATCGATCATGTCGATCGTCGTGTGCCGGTCCTGATCGGCACCGGCGGCACCAACGCCCGGGAAACCATTGAGCTGAGCCAGCACGCGCAGCTGGCGGGCGCGGACGGCATCGTGGTGATCAACCCTTACTACTGGAAAGTGTCGGAAGCGAACCTGATCCGCTACTTCGAACAGGTGGCCGACAGCGTCACGCTGCCGGTGATGCTCTATAACTTCCCGGCGCTGACCGGGCAGGATCTGACCCCGGCGCTGGTGAAAACCCTCGCCGACTCGCGCAGTAACATCGTCGGCATCAAAGACACCATCGACTCCGTCGCCCACCTGCGCAGCATGATCCACACCGTTAAAGCGGCCCATCCACACTTCACCGTGCTCTGCGGCTACGACGATCATCTGTTCAATACCCTGCTGCTCGGCGGTGACGGGGCGATCTCGGCCAGCGGTAACTTTGCTCCGCAGGTGTCGGTAAATCTTCTGAAAGCCTGGCGGGATAAAGACGTGGCGAAAGCGGCTGAGCATCATCAGACTCTGCTGCAAATCCCGCAGATGTATCAGCTGGATACGCCGTTTGTGAACGTGATTAAAGAGGCGATCGTGCTCTGCGGTCGTCCAATTTCTACGCACGTCCTGCCACCAGCCTCGCCGCTGGACGAGCCGCGTAAGGCGCAGCTGAAAGCCCTGCTACAACAGCTCAAGCTCTGCTGAGCCGGACGATAACGATGACCAGTGAGAAAATTTTCACCCCACAGGACGACGCGTTTTATGCGGTGATCACCCACGCGGCGGGTCCGCAGGGCGCGCTGCCGCTGACTCCGCAGATGCTGATGGAATCCCCCAGCGGCAACCTGTTCGGCATGACGCAGAACGCCGGGATGGGCTGGGACGCCAACAAGCTGACCGGCAAAGAGGTGCTGATTATCGGTACTCAGGGCGGCATCCGCGCCGGAGACGGACGCCCGGTTGCGCTGGGCTACCACACCGGCCACTGGGAAATCGGCATGCAGATGCAGGCGGCGGCGAAGGAGATCACACGCAACGGCGGGATCCCGTTCGCGGCCTTCGTCAGCGATCCGTGTGACGGGCGCTCGCAGGGCACGCACGGCATGTTCGACTCCCTGCCGTACCGCAACGACGCGGCGATCGTGTTTCGTCGTCTTATCCGCTCTCTTCCGACGCGGCGGGCGGTGATCGGCGTGGCAACCTGCGATAAAGGGCTGCCCGCCACCATGATTGCCCTGGCCGCGATGCACGACCTGCCGACCATTCTGGTGCCAGGCGGAGCGACGCTGCCGCCGACCGTGGGGGAAGATGCGGGCAAGGTGCAGACCATCGGCGCGCGCTTCGCCAACCATGAACTCTCCTTGCAGGAGGCCGCCGAGCTGGGCTGCCGCGCCTGCGCGTCGCCGGGCGGCGGGTGTCAGTTCCTCGGCACGGCGGGCACCTCGCAGGTGGTCGCGGAAGCGCTGGGTCTGGCGTTGCCGCACTCCGCGCTGGCCCCGTCCGGGCAGGCGGTATGGCTGGAGATCGCCCGCCAGTCGGCGCGCGCAGTCAGTGAACTGGATAACCGCGGCATTACCACGCGCGATATCCTCACCGATAAAGCCATCGAAAACGCGATGGTGATCCACGCGGCGTTCGGCGGCTCCACCAATTTACTGCTGCACATTCCGGCCATTGCCCACGCGGCGGGCTGCACGATCCCGGACGTTGAACACTGGACGCGCGTCAACCGCAGGGTGCCGCGCCTGGTGAGCGTGCTGCCCAACGGCCCGGACTATCACCCGACCGTGCGTGCGTTCCTCGCGGGTGGCGTGCCGGAAGTCATGCTCCACCTGCGCGATCTCGGCCTGCTGCACCTGGATGCCATGACCGTCACCGGCCAGACGGTGGGCGAGAACCTCGACTGGTGGCAGAGCTCGGAGCGCCGTAAGCGCTTCCGCCAGTGCCTGCGCGAGCAGGACGGCGTGGAGCCGGATGACGTGATCCTGCCGCCGGAAAAAGCAAAAGCGAAAGGGCTGACCTCGACGGTCTGCTTCCCGACGGGCAACATTGCGCCGGAAGGATCGGTAATCAAGGCCACGGCGATCGACCCGTCGGTCGTCGGTGAAGATGGCGTTTACCGCCACACCGGCCGGGTGCGGGTGTTTGTCTCGGAGGCGCAGGCGATCAGGGCCATCAAGCGGGAAGAGATTGAGCAGGGCGATATCATGGTGGTGATCGGCGGTGGACCGTCCGGCACCGGCATGGAGGAGACCTACCAGCTCACCTCCGCGCTCAAACACATCTCGTGGGGCAAAACGGTGTCGTTAATCACCGATGCGCGCTTCTCGGGCGTGTCGACGGGCGCCTGCTTCGGCCACGTGTCGCCGGAGGCGCTGGCGGGCGGGCCGATAGGCAAGCTGCGCGATAACGACATCATTGAGATAGCGGTGGACCGCCTGACATTAACAGGCAGCGTAAACTTTATCGGTACCGCGGACAACCCGCTGACGCCGGAAGAGGGCGCGCGCGAGCTGGCACGGCGGCAGACGCATCCGGACCTGCACGCTCACGACTTTTTGCCGGACGATACCCGGCTGTGGGCGGCATTACAGTCCGTGAGCGGCGGCACCTGGAAAGGCTGTATTTATGACACCGATAAAATCATTGAGGTAATTAACGCCGGTAAAAAAGCGCTCGGTATTTAATTATTTTGTGAGAGAAAATCGTCTGCGGAAAATAGTCCGCGGGCGGTTTTTACGTGCCTGCAATTTACTAATTTAAACAATAAGTTGCGATATATCGTTGACGTCACAAAAGCGAAATAACGTAATTCAGAAATAAGATATGAGCATTGCTGGTTAATTGAACAGCTCATTACACTCCATTAACACGATGTTGTAATTCAGCACACTACATAAGGGTGTAATTCTGATGACGCAATTAACCATGAAAGACAAAATTGGCTACGGGCTGGGTGACACCGCCTGCGGCTTCGTCTGGCAAGCCACGATGTTCCTGCTGGCCTATTTCTACACCGACGTGTTTGGCCTCTCCGCGGGCATTATGGGGACGCTGTTTTTAGTCTCCCGCGTGCTCGACGCCGTGACCGACCCGCTGATGGGGCTGCTGGTAGACCGCACCCGCACGCGGCATGGCCAGTTTCGCCCGTTCCTGCTGTGGGGCGCCATCCCGTTCGGCATCGTCTGCATGCTGACCTTCTACACGCCGGACTTCTCCGCGCAGGGCAAAATCATCTACGCCTGCGTGACCTATATTCTGCTGACTCTGGTCTACACCTTCGTTAACGTCCCGTACTGCGCCATGCCGGGCGTCATTACCGCCGACCCGAAAGAGCGTCACGCCCTGCAGTCCTGGCGTTTCTTCCTCGCCGCCGCGGGGTCGCTCGCAATCAGCGGCATCGCGCTGCCGCTGGTCAGCATCATTGGCAAAGGCAACGAGCAGGTGGGTTATTTCGGCGCCATGTGCGTGCTGGGGCTGAGCGGCGTGGTGCTGCTCTACGTCTGCTTCTTTACCACCAAAGAGCGCTACACCTTTGAGGTGCAGCCGGGTTCGTCGGTGGCGAAAGACCTTAAGCTGCTGCTGGGCAACAGCCAGTGGCGCATCATGTGTGCCTTCAAGATGATGGCGACCTGCTCCAACGTGGTGCGCGGCGGGGCGACGCTCTACTTCGTGAAATACGTGATGGATCACCCGGAGATGGCGACCCAGTTTTTACTCTACGGCAGCCTCGCCACCATGTTCGGCTCGCTCTGCTCCTCCCGCTTGCTGGGCCGCTTCGACCGCGTTACCGCCTTCAAGTGGATCATCGTCGCTTACTCGCTGATTAGCCTGCTGATTTTCGTCACCCCGGCGGAGCACATCGCGCTGATTTTTGCCCTCAACATTCTGTTCCTGTTCGTCTTTAACACCACCACGCCGCTGCAGTGGCTGATGGCCTCTGACGTGGTGGATTACGAGGAGAGCCGTAGCGGTCGCCGCCTCGACGGGCTGGTTTTCTCCACCTACCTGTTCAGCCTGAAGATTGGCCTGGCAATTGGCGGGGCGGTGGTGGGCTGGATCCTGGCGTACGTCAACTACTCCGCCAGCAGCAGCGTGCAGCCGGTCGAGGTGCTGACCACCATCAAAATTCTGTTCTGCGTGGTGCCGGTGGTGCTCTACGCGGGCATGTTCATCATGCTTTCGTTCTACAAGCTCACCGACGCCCGCGTGGAGGCCATCAGCCAGCAGCTGATCAAGCATCGCGCGTCGCAGGGCGAGGCCGTTCCCGACGCGGCGACAGCCGCATCCCATTAACCGGAGGCAACATGGAAATTACTAACCCGATACTCACCGGCTTCAACCCGGACCCGTCCCTGTGCCGCCAGGGCGAGGACTACTACATCGCCACCTCGACCTTCGAGTGGTTCCCGGGCGTGCGCATCTACCACTCCCGCGATCTGAAAAACTGGTCGCTGGTCAGCACCCCGCTGGACCGCGTGTCGATGCTGGACATGAAGGGCAACCCGGACTCCGGCGGCATCTGGGCACCGTGCCTGAGCTACGCCGACGGGAGGTTCTGGCTGCTCTACACCGACGTGAAGATTGTCGACTCGCCGTGGAAAAACGGCCGCAACTTCCTGGTTACCGCGCCCTCCATCGAGGGACCGTGGAGCGAGCCGATCCCGATGGGCAACGGCGGGTTCGATCCCTCCCTGTTCCACGACGACGATGGCCGCAAATATTACCTCTACCGCCCGTGGGGGCCGCGCCATCACAGTAACCCGCACAACACCATCGTGATGCAGGAGTTTGATTCGCAGACTGGCACGCTCTCGCCCGAGCGCAAAACGCTGTTTACCGGCACGCCGCTCTGCTATACCGAAGGGGCGCATCTTTATCGCCACGCGGGATGGTACTACCTGATGGTTGCCGAGGGCGGCACCAGCTACGAGCACGCCGTCGTGGTGCTGCGCGCAAAAACCATCGACGGGCCGTACGAGCTGCACCCGGACGTGACGATGATGACCAGCTGGCACCTGCCGGAGAACCCGCTGCAAAAGAGCGGCCACGGCTCGCTGCTGCAAACCCACACCGGGGAGTGGTATATGGCCTACCTCACCAGCCGCCCGCTGCGCCTGCCCGGCGTGCCGCTGCTGGCCTCCGGCGGGCGCGGTTACTGCCCGCTGGGGCGCGAGACCGGCATCGCCCGCATTGAATGGCGCGACGGCTGGCCGTACGTGGAAGGCGGCAAGCATGCGCAGCTGACCGTGAAAGGCCCGCAGATGGCGGAGCAGCCTGTAGCCGTTCCGGGCATCTGGCGGGACGATTTCGACGCCAGTTCGCTCGACCCGGAACTGCAGACCCTGCGCATTCCATTCGACAACACCCTCGGCTCGCTTACCGCCCGCCCGGGCTACTTACGGCTCTACGGCAACGACTCGCTCAACTCGACCTTTACCCAGTCGACCGTGGCGCGCCGCTGGCAGCATTTCACCTTCCGGGCCGAGACGCGGATGCAGTTCTCGCCGGTCCACTTCCAGCAGAGCGCGGGGCTGACCTGCTACTACAACAGCAAAAACTGGAGCTACTGCTTTGTGGACTACGAGGAGGGGCAGGGGAGAACCATCAAGGTGATCCAGCTCGACCACAACGTGCCGTCATGGCCGCTGCACGAGCAGCCGATTCCGGTGCCGGAACAGGCCGAGAGCGTCTGGCTAAGGGTGGACGTGGATAAACTGGTCTACCGCTACAGCTACTCGTTCGACGACGAGACGTGGCACACCTTGCCGGTGACGTATGAGGCGTGGAAGCTGTCGGACGACTACATCGGCGGGCGCGGTTTCTTCACTGGTGCGTTTGTGGGACTGCACTGCGAGGACATCAGCGGCGACGGCTGCCACGCGGACTTCGACTACTTCACCTACGAGCCGGCATAGCCCAGTGCGCGTGAGAGCGCGAGCCCGGCCTGCTGAAGCTGCTCGCGGAAATTAGCCAGCTCGGCGTCGTCCACGCGCGAGGTCAAGGTCGACAGGCTCAGGGCGGCAATCACGCGGGATTCGTGGTTCCACACCGGCACCGCCACGCAGCGCACGCCCTGCTCGTTCTCTTCGCTGTCCAGGGCATAGCCTTGTTCGCGGGTCTGCGTCAGGGCAGTCATTAACGCTTCCCGGGAGGCGAGGGTGGAAGGGGTATAGGTGGTGTACTGATAGCCCTCCAGCAGGGTGTTCAGCTCGGCCTCGCCCAGCCAGGCAATCAACACCTTGCCGATGGCGGTGGCGTGAACCGGCAGGCGGCGGCCAATGCGCGAATAGGCGATGGCGGCCAGCTTGCCTTCAATCTTCTCGATATAGACCCCTTCACGACCGTCCAGGATCCCCAGATGGGTGGTCTGCCCGGTCCGCTGGGACAGCTCCGTCAGCCAACCTTTCGCCTTCTGGCGAATATCGATGGAGCCCACGACGAAATGACCGCGCTCAACCAGCTTCATGCCGAGGCGATATTTGCCGTTCTCCGGGTTCTGATCAATATAGCCGTGAAGCTGGAGGGTTTTCAGCAGCGAGTGGAGGGTACTCTTGCTCAGCCCCATCAGTTTGCTGATGTCGGTGATCTTAAGCTCGGTGGCCTGCTCGTTGAACAGGTCGAGGATCTGCAACGCACGTTCAACAGACTGAATAATCGGCATAATGCTGGCATGTCCACGCTGGAATGAAGGCGAAAACGTACCTTTTTCGGGGTGAAAAATCAATGAAATGGCGCCGGTGTTCTCCCTCTCCCCGTGGGAGAGGGCCGGGGTGAGGGCACCAGACCGCAGAGGAGTCAATCACTCCCCAAGCGTCGCCACCATCACCGCCTTAATCGTATGCATCCGGTTTTCCGCCTGGTCGAAGACGATACTCGCCGCCGACTCAAACACCTCGTCCGTCACTTCCATCCCGCCGTGCAGGTCGAACTCCTTCGCCATCTGCTTGCCGAGTGTAGTCTGGTCGTCATGGAACGCCGGCAGACAGTGCAGGAACTTCACGTTCGGGTTGCCGGTGAGCGCCATCATCTGCGCGTTCACCTGATACCCGCGCAGCAGCGCTATCCGCTCCGCCCACTTCTCTTTGGCTTCGCCCATCGACACCCAGACGTCGGTATAGATAAAGTCCGCGCCCTTCACGCCCGCCGCCACGTCTTCCGTCAGGGTGATTTTCCCGCCGTGCTTTTCCGCTAGCGCACTGCACTCCGCCACCAGGCTCTCTTCCGGCCAGCAGGCTTTCGGGGCCACCAGGCGTAGATCCAGCCCGGTCAGCGCCGCCGCTTCCAGCATCGAGTTGCCCATGTTGTTGCGCGCGTCGCCCGCGTAGACCAGCGTCATCTCGTTAAACGCCTTGCCCGGCAGGTGCTCCTGCATGGTCAGCAGGTCCGCCAGCAGCTGCGTCGGGTGGAACTCGTTGGTCAGCCCGTTCCACACCGGCACGCCCGCGTACTGCGCCAGCGTCTCGACCACTTCCTGGCCGTGACCGCGATACTGAATGCCGTCGTACATCCGCCCCAGCACGCGCGCGGTGTCCTTAATTGACTCTTTATGCCCAATCTGGCTGCCGCTCGGCCCTAAATAGGTAACGCGCGCGCCCTGGTCAAATGCGGCAACTTCGAAAGAGCATCGTGTACGGGTTGAGTCTTTTTCGAAGATGAGCGCGATGTTTTTTCCAGTAAGCTTTTGTACTTCCTTGCCATTTTTTTTATCGGCTTTGAGCTGTGCGGCAAGAGTCAGCAGAGAAGTGAACTGTGCAGGGGTAAAGTCGAGCAATTTCAGAAAGTGTTTCTTGTACAGATCAGACATTTTATCCTCGCATGGCGAACGCCACTTATTGAATTAAAATTCACTTTATATGTGTAATTATTCATTTGCAACCCCGTTTCACAAATCTTTCCAACAAAGGTGGAGGCAAACCCGTCCGTGTGTGAAAATAGAAGTATCTGCCGCACTTTAAAGAGGATTGACCCATGGCAAACCCGGAATTACTGGAAGAGCAACGCGAAGAGACGCGTCTGATTATTGAAGAACTGCTGGAAGACGGTAGCGATCCGGACGCGCTGTACACCATCGAACACCATTTCTCTGCGGATGACTTCGAGGCGCTGGAAAAAATGGCCGTGGAAGCCTTCAAGCTGGGTTACGAAGTGACCGAGCCGGAAGAGCTGGAAGTGGAAGAGGGCGACACCGTCATCTGCTGCGATATCCTGAGCGAAGGCGCGCTGAAGGCGGAGCTGATCGACGCGCAGGTCGAACAGCTGATGAACCTGGCCGAGAAGTTTGAAGTGGAATACGACGGCTGGGGAACCTACTTCGAAGATCCGAACGGTGAAGACGGCGAAGAAGGCGACGACGAAGATTACGTCGACGAAGACGACGACGGCGTGCGTCACTAAGCGTTTCAGGCGGTGGCACGCGCCACCGCTTTTTCAAGGCAGAACCATGGATTACCCGCAGATACTCGCCCCCGTACTCAACTTCCTCCAGTGCCCGACCCCGCAAGCATGGATTGATAAAGCCCGCGACCCGGCGAACCTGCCGTTGCTGCTCACCGACCATATGGTGTGCGAGCTCAAGGCCGCCCAGACCGCGCTGTTACTCGTGCGTAAATACGTCGCCGACGAAATCGGTGCCGATGCGCTGCTCGACTGGCTCAAACCCTACGAACTGTTCACCTTCCGCGACGGCCCGGAGCCGGACTTCATCGCCCTGCACAGGCAGATTGGCAAAAGCGTGATGCCCAAAACCGACGACCCGTGGGGACAGGCGCTCATCGACAGCATGGTGCTGCTGATTAAAGAGGAACTGCACCACTTCTGGCAGGTGCGCGAGGCGATGCTGGCCCGCGACATTCCGTACGTCAAAATCACCGCCAGCCGCTATGCCAAAGGGATGCTGAAGGAAGTGCGCACCCACGAACCGCTGACGCTGATCGACAAGCTCATCTGCGGCGCCTACATCGAAGCCCGCTCCTGCGAACGCTTCGCCGCGCTGGCCCCGTTCCTCGACGACGACCTGCAGAAGTTCTATCTCTCGCTGCTGCGCTCGGAAGCGCGCCATTATCAGGACTACCTGACGCTGGCTCAGCAGGTGAGCGACGACGATATCTCACCGCGCATACAGCTTTTTGGCGAAATTGAAGCCACACTTATCTCGACACCGGACAACGAGTTTCGCTTCCACAGCGGCGTGCCGGTGTAAACCGGCATAACTCAAGGATAAGGATGCTAGATGAATAAAAAGTGGACCCGTATTGTGATTATCGTCATTGCGGCTGCCGCCGTGGCGTTCTGGGTGTTTTTCGACAGGCAGCGCGCCCCGGAACGGCAGATGGATAACGCCCTCAACGCGATGCCCGCCTGGCAGGTGATTAAGGAGCAGGAGCCCGCGCTGCATCAGCGCATCCTCGACCAGATGGCTGCCCTGCAAAAAGCGGGCGAGCCGGAGCAGCAGATTATCGACACCATCCAGCCGCAGATCCTGCATCTGCAGATGACGCGCCTGCAAAACGCCCCGGACGCCAACGTGGTGAACTACATGACCATCAACATGGAGCAGACCGCCGCCATCCAGAAGGTGAGCGACGACGCCTGCTTCCGCTTCCTCTACCCGATGGTGAAGGGCGGCATCAACCCGATGCGCATGCTGGATAAAGATTTGATGGCGCGGCGCATGCAGGCCGATGCCGACATGATGCGTGCGGCCTACGGTAAAAATCGCCACACCGTGACGCAGGCCGAGCGTGAGGCGGCCGTCGAGGATGTGCGACCGATTATGAAGCAACTTGCCGATCAGTACGGCGAGGACATCCAGCTGTTGCAGATGCCGGAGAAGGCGGCGGGCAAAGAGAAGCTCTCCTGCGATATGGTGCAGGAGATGTGGGCCAAGGTGCTGGCGCTGCCGGAGCAGAAGGCGGCAGGGGTGATTCGGCTGGCGGTGTCTGAGCTGGAGTGACGAAGGGCGCTGGTTTTTTGGGCACTTAGCGCGGGTTTCGCGCGTCGTCGCTTGCATGGCGGCGCGCGACAGGTATAATCCACAACGTTTCCGCATCCCCTTCAGTGCCGAAGTGGCGAAATCGGTAGACGCAGTTGATTCAAAATCAACCGTAGAAATACGTGCCGGTTCGAGTCCGGCCTTCGGCACCAAAAGATGCAAATCAAAGTCGCTTAAGGGCGGCTTTTTTTGTGTCTGAAATCCAGTATTTACCCATCATTCCCGCTATATTAACTCTCTCAAGGTCAATCTGTTTCAACGTACATCTACCAACAGATGTTGGTACAGATGATGGTATTTCCGGTTCGATAACGCTTGTACCAACAGGGAGGGCATAAGCATGGCGTTAACAGATATCAAGGTCAGAACTGCCAAGCCAACGGATAAGCAATACAAACTGACCGATGGCAATGGTATGCATCTTCTCGTCCACCCAAATGGTTCAAGATACTGGCGTCTGCAGTACCGCTATGGCGGAAAGCAAAAGATGCTGGCTTTAGGTGTTTACCCTGACGTATCTCTTGCAGATGCCAGAGCTCGTCGCGATGACGCTCGTAAGCTTTTAGCAAACGGCATCGATCCGGGAGATAAAAAGAAAAATGATAAGATTGAGCAGGAGGAAGCACGTACTTTTGAGCAGCTTGCTATTGAGTTGCATGCCACAAATAAAAAGTGGTCGGAAGAACATAGTCGACGAGTGCTTAAAAGCCTGGAGGACAATCTCTTCCCTGCCATAGGTAAGCGGAATATCGCTGATCTTAAAACTAGAGACCTGCTGGCCCCAATCAAAGCGGTAGAACTGTCAGGACGGCTTGAGGTTGCTTCACGATTACAACAGCGAACCACGGCAATTATGCGCTATGCCGTACAGAGTGGTTTACTGGACTATAACCCCGCGCAGGAGATGGTTGGCGCTGTTGCTTCAAGTAACAGGCAGCATCGACCTGCTCTTCAGTTGAAGCTAATCCCAGAACTATTACGGCGCATAGATAGTTATACCGGTAGACCTCTTACTAGACTTGCCGTCGAACTCACGCTCCTGGTATTCATTCGTTCAAGTGAACTACGCTTTGCTCGTTGGTCTGAGATCGATTTCGAAACATCAATGTGGACAATACCTGCAGAGCGCGAAGCTATTGAAGGAGTAAAGCATTCACAGCGTGGTTCAAAAATGCGTACGCCTCATCTGGTGCCGCTTTCTCATCAAGCTTTAGCAATTCTTAAAGATGTTTACAAACTTAGTGGTGATCGCGATTTTGTTTTCATCGGCGATCATGATCATCGCAAACCGATGAGTGAAAACACGGTGAACAAGGCGCTGCACGTTATGGGTTATGACACGAAGGTAGAGGTTTGTGGGCACGGTTTCAGGACAATGGCCTGTAGTTCATTGATCGAGTCTGGATTGTGGTCGAGGGATGCAGTGGAAAGGCAGATGAGCCATATGGAACGTAGCTCAGTACGCGCAGCTTACATTCATAAGGCCGAACATCTTGATGAACGGCGACTGATGCTGCAGTGGTGGGCTGATTTTTTGGATGCGAATAGGGAAAGCGAAGTTAGCCCTTATGACTTTGGCAAGTAGTCTAATTCCTGATGCTTGCTATGTTCGAATTTGAAAAGCCGGCTTGAACTATAACCCATACTTTTTTATAACTGTATTATTCTGGCGACTCAGAGGTGCACTATGAAAACTTTCGATACTCAACTTGCGATGAGCATTGTATCGCACTCAACGGGAGGTTTTAGTTATGACACACTCGCTAGGGCATTGATTTCTAAAGATAAAAACGAAAACTCTGACGTCCTTCTTGAGTCATGTCGAAATTTTTGTCTCTCTCTTGAGGAAAAAGGTATTCTGAGGCGATGCCAAAGATGTTCTCATTCTCAAGATGAGTATTTCGAGTATATTCCTCACTAACATCAGTCCCTGAAAATTTTTTCAGGGACTGATTACTCCGTTCTTGTCATCCCCTTTTTTCTCCTGTAGCTTGTGTAACACGATTCTGGGGGGCGATTGTGAGCAACATCAACTTAATAACCACATGTACAAACGGCAAACACTACGGTAGTAGGGATATATTGAGTCTGAGTCAATTTTCATCAGGCCGAACCCCTTCAAATGTGCTCGTGAATTCTTGGTGCAATGCTCTGAATGAAGCTATTTCTACATCTGCAACTGTATGTGCAGAGGATCTTTATAAAGGTGGGCACTGGGCGACGGCTAAAGCCATCTTAGATGATTATCCTATTGATTTATGGATTCTTTCTGCTGGTTTAGGACTCCTTCACCACAAAGACAATGTTGTACCTTATAAAGCGACCTTTGCTGTTGGATATGACGAATCAATACCATTGTATTCTCAAGAATATGTAGGGAAAAGTTTTCATAGAACATGGTGGAAAGAAATAACCAATAGATCTACTTTTAAATCTAAGCATCCTACATCTATTGTAGAATTAATGAAAAAAAGAAAAAGAGACTATTATATTATCTGTGGCTCTCCAGATTATATTAATGCAATTGAACTAGATATCATTAATGGTCTTGAGTATCTAGTTGATGCAAAAAAACAACTGCTTATCATAACTTCCAAAAAAATCAATGGTAGGTTAACTACATACCTTTTCAAAACCAACCAAAATATGGCTCAGTGGCTGAGATGCAATATGCTCATGCTTAATATCAGTGTGGCAAAATACATTGTGAAGGAATTTACGTCAAAACAACTCAATGATTTAAATGAGTTATCTCAAAAGTTAAAAGAAGAACTCAAGGAGTTACCTGAGCGTGAAGTGAAAAAAGGAATTCGTCGTAGTCCGGAGGAAGTTAAGTCTTTCATTTTAAAGATTATGGAACAAAATCCTGGTATCAGTGCAACACACGCGTTGCGTGAATTTCGTGACTCGGGGAATTCATTTGAGGAAAAACGTTTTCGGGCTGAGTTTATGGCCCTGAGAGAGGCTAAACCTTAATGCTACTTGCCTGGGTTTCATGGTAGAATCCCCCGTTTTTTGAGGCTTTGCAGTGGCGTCACAGGAGAATAAGTTGTCGAAGCTAAAGTATTTTTTCCCTGATAGTCAGGATTTTATCGATCCCAGTTTCGACTTCTTTCGCGAAACGCGTAACGAACATCGCGTGCGTCAACGTGACGATCAGTATCCGCATGAGGTTTTTCCTCATCCTTACGATGGTATGCTGGTTTCTAAAGCTGTAGTTGATGGTCTTGGCGGCGGCGAGAGCAAATATACTCGTGCCCAGCGTTTGCGTTACTTCCGTAATGGAATGAAGCACTTTTTCCGTCTGCCGGAAAATATGGAAACTATGGGTGATTGCGGAGCCTTCACCTATGTTAATCAGGACGTCCCGCCATACCGTGTGGAAGAGGTGATTGAGTTTTACGAAACTTCCCGCTTTAACCATGGCGTTTCTCTCGATCATATCGTTTTTGGCTATGAAAAACCTGGTGAGGTATTTAGTGGCGAAGTATTGACTGAGTGTCGCCGACGCCAGGATATCACGCTGACCTTGGCTCAAGAGTTTTTAAATAAGTCTCAAAAGTCCTGTTTCACCCCCTTTGGCGTTGCACATGGATGGAGCAAAACCTCCTATCGTCAGTCTGTAGAGGCCCTGCTGGCCATGGGATACAAAAATATCACTATGGGGGGGATGGTGCCGTTGAAAACGGCGCAGATCCTAGAGACTCTCGAAGAGATTAAGCCGTTGCTGAAAAGTGATACGCGTATTCACTTGCTTGGTATTGCCCGTCCAGAGAGTTTCTCTGACTTTATCAAGTTTGGTGTGACCAGTATTGACTCGACTACACCGCTTCAGCAGGCCTTCAAAGATCGAAAAAACAACTATCATACGCTTGATGGCCCGGCCTATACCGCTGTGCGTGTCCCTCAGTTTGATGCGAATCCAAGTTTGAGCCGCAAAATTAAATCTGGCGTGATTGATCAGGATATTGCACGGCATCTGGAAAAGGATGCCATGAATGCCCTGTTCGAATACGATAAAGGGGCTTTGTCCCTTGAGAAGGCTCTTGATGCAGTCCTGGCTTATGAACGTCTGCATTCGGGTGAAAAAGAGGCCGACAAAATTCGTGCGGATTATGAACGTACGCTAGGAGAACGACCCTGGAAACAATGCCAGTGCAATATTTGCCAGGCCATCGGTATCAATGTCATCATTTTCCGCGGAGCAGAACGTAACCGTCGCCGCGGTTTCCATAATATTCAGGTGTTGTACAACCGTTTACAGCACACATTGTCATTACGCTCAGAGGAACTGTCATGAGTGAATATCGTGTTCCTGCCCTGCGAATCCGACAGGGTGAGGAGAGGCAACTCTATAGCCTTGCGATAGAAGGTAAACAGATCAGCAAAATAGCAGCGATTTCGCGTATTCGTCGCGGCGAAGAGAGTTTGGTTGGTTATCAGCGTCCAGAAGTACGTAACCATATTCGCGAAATTCAGCGCTACATTGAGAGCGCAAATCCGATGATACCAAACCCGGTGATTATCGCTTTTGATAAGCGTGTGCGTTTTGAACCGCTTACAGATAATGACGACATGGGACATCTGGTAATACCTTTCTCCGAAGATAAGGATTTTGAGAAGCCAGGGTTTATTGTGGATGGTCAACAACGTACTGCTGCTTTGCGGGATGCGGAAATCGACTCGTTTATGATGCCGGTCTCTGCATTTATCGCTAATGATGCAGAAGAACAACGCGAGCAGTTTATGCTGGTTAACTCCACAAAACCGCTGCCCAAAACGTTGTTATACGAACTGGCGCCGCATACCCACGGTCGTTTGCCATCCGATCTGCAAATGCGTAAGTTTCCTTCGCTGCTGACTCAACGACTGAACTTCGGGGAAGGTCCACTTGTGGGGCGCATCAAAACGGCAACCAATCCTGATGGGGTTATTGCTGACAACTCGATGATCAAAATGATCGATGCTAGTCTTCGTGAGGGAGCATTGTATCGCTTCCGTGACCCTGCGACAGGGTTGGGGGATGAAGGGAAGATGGTGAAACTGCTGAATAACTTCTGGTCGGCGGTGGAAACCGTGTTTACCGATGACTGGGACAAAAAGCCGCGCTATTCCCGCCTATTACACGGCGTCGGTATTCTTGCACTGGGTAGCCTGATGGATGAAATTGATCAGGTGCATCAGGACTATAAAGGTGAACCTGGCTGGACTGAGATCCCTTCCTATACTCGTTTTGTCGAAGAGTTAAATCGCATCAAGTCGCTTTGTGCATGGAGTAGTGGCGCGTGGAACTTCGGTACGGATATTGATGGTCAGCCTATCGTCCGTAAATGGAATGAACTGCAGAACCTGTCGAAAGATATCTCATTAGTGACGGATTATCTGGTCACAAGTTATATCAAAGCAGCGAACGCCAATATATAAAAAAGGGGCATTTGCCCCTTTTTTTATGCCACTACTGCAGAGACCTGCTGAACGTGCGCAATAAACGCGTTCAGCATTGACCCGGCACCTTTACCTGTAGGGTAGATTAAATCTCTGCGCTGTGCTGAGACCGCGTAAAAGGCCTGATGAGTGGCGCTGCCTGCAGAAAAGATGAAGTAATCAGCCTGTTTTGCTTGATTTATCAACTTGTCGGTTGCAGTGTGCGCATGGCTGATCTCCACTCTGATCCCGGGGAACAGCGTTTCCAGCATCCGTTTCGCGCGTCTTACCGCGCCTTCTGTCAGGCTATAAATCGCCACTCTGGCTCCGGATAAGTCCGGCAATTCATCTTCTGCATCTGCCGTACAGCTATCCTGCTCAGCCGGAAATACGCGCTCTGCACCTTCCCCTAGCACGTCAGTCGCCAAGTTGCGCATCACTGTACGAGTAGTCGGATCTAATCGCGCCCATATTCCGCTCACAAAAGACTGAACGCTGAGCCACAGCGAGGTGAGCGTCGCCCGATCCTGCACCGGAGCATCAAGGAAGAGTTCGATCAACTCGCCCAGCGCTGGCAGGTTGCGGAATGAACTGGCGCGTTCGACGATCAGTTCCAGCATGGCACCGGACTGTTGATACGCTTCCTGGCTAACAGAGCCTTGTAGGAAGCGGTCCGTCACCATTGTGGCCAGCTTGATATCCGCCTGACTGACGCTTTGTTCCATCGCAAGAACATCCAGCCACTTTAGCCACGTCGTACTACTCAGACTGAACTGATGACGTTCAAGCCATTCAATAAAGGCAGGCATCACGTTACGCAGGATCGGGAACGCGTCTGGTGGAACCTGACTTGATAGTAACTGGAGCATCGTCGCTTCATGGAACGAGTCGGCGGGCCAGTTTTCACTTTCCAGCGCGACCAGTTGCACCAGGCTGTTGCTGTCGACTTCTGACTGACATAGTCGGGAGAAACAGATATCCCAGCCCACGATTTGCGGATTGGTCAGATGGCGGATCTCCTCGATGAGTGTTTTCAGCAGTGGTACCGCCATCGCCTGCTCTATCAACTGCTGATCAAGCGTGTGGAGCGTTTGTGCGTAGCCGGTAATCTCCTCTTGCGTTGCGGTCAGGGAGGTTTGCAGATATGCGGCAAGCTGTTGCAGCGTATCCGGGAGCGACGCCGTCGCTGTCGCTGCTGACGGACTCACAACGTAGAACGGCCGACTGGCCCAGGTGTGCAATCCACTCAACCAGTCGGTTTTTAGGCGTTCTGGTAACGCGTTGAGCAGGTCGACTTCGCCAATAAGCATCACGCCGGTGGCCCAGGTTTTCCACGCCGCAAAGTCAGCCTCATCCTGGGATAAAAAAGGCATCTGCGTAAACAGAGGGTGCAGCGCCAGACATTGCGGGCGAAGATCCGCCGGGGAGGCCTGCGGATACCCGTGGATGTCGGGTGTAAAAAAGCGCTGCTGGTATGCTTTCAGCAGCATCCGCATCAGAGTTGTGGGAATGCGTCCCCGAACCAAATCAGCAAGCGAATCGTGATTCAGCAGCGTGTCCCACTTCTCTAACTTACCCGCCTGCTGGAGTTCAAGCAGCATAAGGTTGCGTCGCGAAAGCGCGCCGTTGTTCTTCAGTTCCTGTAGTAAAGCGTCGCTTGTGGCTTCGTCTTTTTGGCTATTCGCCAGAATGAAATCACTCAAGATCCGCCCAAAGGGACGTTTGACCGTGCGTACGATTGATGGCCTATCACGAAACAGGGCGATAACGTCTTTGAGCGCGGCGAAGACCCGCTCTTTTGCTGGTTTATCTTTCTGCTTTGTGGGCAGTAATTCGATCCGGATAAATCCGGCCGGACAGTGCGTCAGCAGAGCCGTTTCAGACAGCGATGTCGCTCCCTGCGCGGGGACGAAAGTCACCCTTCTATCGGCAATAACATCGGCAGACCCCAGCCTGGCATTCAACACATTGCTGAGCTCCAGCGTGGTGCGATCCGTTTCTGCCGCGGCAAAAAATACCCAGCGATGAGCATCGCACCAGGGCAGAATGATCGGCCACTGAGCGTCAGTCGCGCTCTCGTAGAGCGGCAGTAAGACGGTTTTTAAGTCCGCAGGGTAGGCGTTTTCAACGTTTTCTAGCAACCTGTCCAGCTTCAGTAAATTTCCGTTGCCAAAGAAGTCACGCACCCATTGAGGAGTATCAGTCATGGGTGTCTCCAAAGGTGTACTGGCCGCTAAATTCAATCAACGCATCTGAAATCACCGTATTATTAGTTGAAAACAGCAGATGCTCATCGTTCAGGTTTGCGCCGCTCCAGGTGTAATTCATGGATCCTTTCAGAAAGAAATGTTTGGTCAGCAACCCCTTGGCGTGCAGGTTCTCGTGATATAGGTATTGCATGTCGTGATCGGGCGATAAGCGCGTCAACAGTCGCTCGATAAAGACCACGCTGCGCGTGTCTTCACGTGTCACGATGCGTAGCGGACAGCCATTGTTGACGGCGGTGGCGAGCAATTCCTGGAAGCTGACCATCCGGGCCCCCCATGAAGGATCAAGAAAATTCCACTGACCGCCCCGGTTATCAATCACGTCAAAGTCGCTCATCCACGGTGAGATCAGCCAGATCGGTTCTGGGTAGAGGATCAAGCCACTAAACTGCGCGCTTAGAATTTCCCGCAAATGTCGCTGGCCCAGTGGGCCATGTAGGAAAATTTGTCGTTGTTCTTCCATTTCTGCGTTCCTTACAGCAGCGCTTCGGCCAGTTCAATACGTAACACTAGATTGCCATCCTGATAATCCACGGCGGATTCGCGGGGATAAAGATGCAAACCAAAGTACTCAATCGGGGTCACCTGCACCAGAGAGATCACTTCCACAATACGATGGCGGGCCTCGCGCGGGATATGCAGTTCTGCAAAGCCGTGTTGGGTAATGGCGTGATGTAACTGCGCTAACCAGTCGTTCTCGCTGATGCTGATGCTGCACGCCGTCTGTTGAAACAGTGAGCTTAGCAGCAGTCGTTCAGTCAGGTTGTTACCGGACTTAAACGGATTGTAATAGCTGAGAACCGACTGACGGATGGCATTGCCGCGCTGCCAGAGCATTCCCTGAATTTTGCAAAAGCGCTCAAAAACTTTAATCACACTGGCGTCAGGCAGTTCTTGCGTCGCTTGGGTATGGGCAAAAATATTCAGAGCGATTTCGTATCCGGCTTTGTCTTCCAGTTCCCGCCATGCGTTGAGATATGCAAGCATCTGCGCATCATGTGATGCCTGGCTGCCCGGACGTAGTACCCGTGTGTGCAGCACCGACATAAAACTGTGACTGAGTGCAAATCCCTGCGCCTTCAACAGCGCTCTGAGGTGGGCGTTAGCCTCACGGCGCTGCGGATGGCTGCTGGCCTTACGTATCGCATTTAAGGCCTCCTGGAGCTCGCTGGAAGAGGGGAGCCGCGAAAGCATTTCGAACAGGTCGTAGTCGATCTGCTCGTAATCGCTGGCGGCAAAACTACGCATAAACAGATTCAGTACGGAGACCGGATCCTGATGAAAAACGTCTTCCAGACGGGTAATGATGCCACAGCCGCCGGGTTCTGATTCGGTCAGCCAGATGTCCAGTACTTCGTCGTTGAGTTCGGTATCCACCACCAGACCGCGTTCATCGACATCCGGCAGCAACAGGTGGCTGGTTTGTTTGACCGCTCCGGCAAGGGTCGTTGTCAGCAGATGCTGTAGCCAGTCCTGAAAATCGACATCATCACTGAGATCCTGAGTCAGGATCGCGCTGTGCCTGTCCACCATTTCCAGAATGTCGGTCTCTTTAAACAGGTTGCGCAAATGTTGCTGCAGTTCCTGGCTTTCGGCGTCGTCTTCACCATCCTCGCTATTTTCAAAGATATTCTCTGCCTGGAAGAGTGTGTCCGCGATATCAGTCAGTCGACGTCGGCCGTCCGGGGTTTTTAATTCCGCGATAGAGTCTGCCAGAGACGACTGTGTGGCCAATTCCCGCGTAACCGCCGCTAGGTAGCACTCGTAGATCCAGTCAGCGGTGAACGTGTCATATTCGAAGCGTGGTTCATGTTTGATCCGATGCTGGAAATAGAGCGTTCGCAGTGCGCGCTGAATGGCCGGGTCATGCCGGAGGCGTTGCAGCAGAGTGGGCGGCAGCGTAAATCTGAGCCGGGCGCCATCCACCCACTGCCGCACGCCAACCCCGACAGGCTCGCCATTGTCGACCCACCTGAAGTTCACATGCGCCTGTTGCTTGGTTTTATTGCGTAATGAGGCTGTTGCGTGGGTGGCGTAACGCGTGACGTCGAGAGGTGTCATGTTCTGGTGGGTAAAGAACGTAATGGAGCGGAGGGTGTCCGTCCACGGGCCGGCAGGAATGGGGAGCGGATCGGCCTGATCGTCTGGGTTAAACCGGGTATGCCAGTACAGTTGCGAGTTGCTTTTCTCGGTGAGATTTTGCTCGAATCGCAGCGCGCGCGTAAGCACCTGCATCGGGCGAATGACCCTAATAGGGGGCTGACCTTCATACTCAATGATACACTCGGGCTGCCAGGTATCGCCGAAAGCCTGCTCAATATCAAAATCAACATCCGAAACGCAATTCATCGCCGGAACAAAGTTGTTCGGGATAAGCCAGTCTGCTTCATTGTCGGAGTAAACGGCATAGCGCTTGGAAATGCGCCCCGGCGCAAACTCTTTCAGACCCTGAATAAAGGGCAAATGTTCACGTTTCTTGAACTTCCGCTCGAGATGGATCTCCAGTTCCGGCAGATTGAGTTCACTGAATAGCGCTGAAGGAATAAAGGCCGGCAGCGGGGAACGTCCCGTCGAACGGTCTGCCTCCGGTTGGCCCATCCGCGACCATTGGGTGGTGAGTTGTCGTTTTAATGTCGGCAGCAACTCCATCATGATCGAACGGGGCGGCGACCACAGTACACGCTGAAGTTGCTCGTCAGTGATGCGCAGCGCGTAGAACAGATACTTTTCCAACTCCTGCTGCCACGCATGTTGTTCGATCACGGCGGTAATCAGGTGGAACATACGATCAAGATGGTCAAGAGACTCTCGCTTTGTCTGCGGTTTATTCAGCAATGACCAGATATTACTTCCGGGGATCTTCATGCTCAGCCAGTCAAGTGTCGCCATTGCCGCCTGCATTTTCTGGATATGAATGTTGCCCATCGGCAACGACTGTCCTTTTATCTCTGGATTAATGAGCTCTTCATAGCGTTGATAAACGACGCGGTCGCGGCCAAATTCGGACAGGACTGCGACCATCCATGGACGCATAGTTCTTGAACGACCGGCACGCCCTTTACGCTGCAAATAGGAGGCAACGTTACGTGGCGCTTTATGCTGAATAACCATGCCAACTGAGGGGTCGTTAAAGCCCACCTCCAGCGACGCGGTTGCAATTACCACTTCCGCTCTAGGATCGACCCCGACGTCCTGACTGGACGTTCGGGCAACGATGGCCCGGTCATTTTCGTCAAGTGGGTGACCAATATCCTGCGCGATACGCCAGTTCTGTCCTGCCAGAGTCAGCGTATGGCTGTTTTGCGGTGTTTCCAGACGCTGAGCGGCCAGCGGCGGTTTCGCAACGTATAAGTTTTGACCACGTGACCGCCAGCCTTCGGCGTCACACAGTTGATGATAAAGTCGGTTATTGATATCCAGATCGTCGGTGAAGACGAAGGTTTTTTGCCCCCATGTCCCGCGTGATTTTTTCCTTTTCGTATCCAGAATACGCCGGGCGAGCATGCTGGTCTGGATAGTAGTAGACAGCAGGGCGGTTTGCGAGACCGGATCACCGCGTAATGCCAGCAGATATTCAGCCCCTTCATCTTCCATTTCGTGGAGCTTCGGTTCGATAAGAGCCACATGTTTTTTATACGCGCCTACCAGATCGGCGAAGAAACGTTCGGCGTCACTTAGCGTTGCCGACAGCCCGACAAAATGGGGGCGGCTGCGTGCAAGTTGCATCCAGCGTCGCAGCAGATAGGCTGTCTGCGCACCGGTATTCCCCACATAGGTGTGTACTTCATCCAGCAGGACTACCGGCGGCGGTGTTACGCCGATGCCAACGCCAAATAGGTGATTCGTTTGGTTATTCCCGAGGTGCTGATTGAGCATTTCGGTGGTAGTAAACAGGATGTCAGGCGGGTTTTTCATCAGCGAGACGCGGGTCAGGATCACTTCGTCACTGTCTACGCTGTGATCGCAGTGGCTACAACGAAGAATCTCTCTTTTCGCTTTGATATCTTCTGCTTTCCAGTGCATTTGCCCCGGACATTTCGGCGTGGTGCAACGGAGTAAATCAAAGGGCATATCCTTGTCTTTATCTTTCGTTGCGTATTGATGGTTGAACGGGGTGTCACCGAAAAAAGAACCAATACGGATCTTGCGTCCTGCCAGTGCTAGGGCCTGACTGTCGAGTTCACGACATTTGCCCCAGGTTTCCATGAACTGATCTTTAAGCAGTTCTTTACGCGGATACAGTGCCAGCGTCCTGACCCGCTGTGCGTTGTCGCGCTGAATATCATTGAGGAGCGAGGTGAGTGCCGGGAGATAGAACGCCAGCGTTTTACCACTCCCCGTACCGGCACAGACAATGGTCCCGGTGGCTTCTTTCGCGTGAGCATGATGACTATGAAAGTGCCAGGCGCGCAAAATACGTTCGGTTGAGCGTTCCTGAAAGCCGGCAATGGAAAAGTCGCCGATCAGTCGGGAAAGCGCCTTGCGTTTAATCTCGTTCATCCACGGGACGTCGACCCATTTGCTCAGCACCGTTTGCGCCGGAAGTTCCCGCTTCGGATAGTTGCGCGGGCGACGGACGAAACGGTAGTCGGCGACAAGCGTCCGGGCTCGCTGAAGCGGTTGATCGCGGAACCATTGACGCTGGTGGCGGAACAGGTAGACCGATTCCGCCATACGCGTGCGGTAGCGCGTCCCCCCTTTGCTGGTCGGGACGCTGAAGAGCATGGCAGCATTCTGCAGTTCTGCCAGTAACGACTCTGCATCTTCGTAGGGCAGGTGCCGGGTAAAGAGTGAGATGATATCGGCATGGGTAAATGCGCCATCCGTATCCCCCCAGACCAGCAGTTCCGCTTCCCGCTCTTCGAGCAGGTCCAGCGCCTGGTGCAAGTGGGACAAATCAGCCGTAGACATAAACTATTTCCTTGTGATCACGAACTCATCCAGCATCTCTTCATCCCTTAACCACTCAAGCACCTCGGGCGTCAGGGCACTTAACGTCGGGCGGAGACTCTGCGGGCCATTAATGCTATTGAAAAATGCTTGCACCACGTCAGGCCAGTCTGTTTTCATCATGCCGCGCAGGGAATACAGTTTTTCGGCGAGCGCTTTGATTTGGTGAATCTTTTCACCGCTAACTGGTTGGCACTGCGTTAAGTTTTCGAAATCCTGACGTCGACGCTCATAGTCGGAGGCGATATCGTCAAATTTGTTCGCATTTTTTTGGAAATTCAGTGTCTTGTCATCGACATGAACCTGCTGATGTAACTCTTCCAACCATGCATCCCAGGCATCTTTTAGTTCTTTGCTCAGGTCCTTGTGTAGGGTGCCGAGTTGGCTGACGCAATGGGTCAAGGAATCATTCTGGATGATGTCGTAAGCGGTAGGTTCCTCTGAAGCGGCCAGCGTCTCATCTAGAGAGTTCTGTGGCGACTCTTCCTGATCTACAAGGTTTTCTTCCTCGCCGGGATTGTTTACCGACTGGTTTTTCAGCCAGCGTCCCCACTGTAACTTGAGACTTTTGACGCTGTTTGCGGCAGCGATCAGTTCGCTACGCTGCTCGTCATTCCAGGTAACCGCAATGCCCCGCGGGAGTTGTTGCTGGGCTGGATATTGCTGTTTAAGCAATGCAAACTTATCGGCAATGGTGTTAGTTTTGCTGCACACCAGATTACATTTATCGATGATTTGTGAGGCCTTACCAGCCTGAACGCTAAGATCGAGTTCTTTTTGCATTTCAGCCAGTTGTTGGCGCAAGGTGGTCATTGAACGGCTCCAGAGGCGATGATATCGCTCACAAGTGTTTTCAGACGGTCATTCACTTTATTCAGAGCAAGAGTCAGTTGCTGGATATCCCCTTTGGCGTTCATCTGCTGGAGTGTGAACGCGATCTTGGGTTGTACCAGTTGCCATTGCGCAAGTACGCTGCTGATTCTTGAAACGTAGTCACCGTCAAGTCGACAGATCTCCAGCCACAATTTCGCACTATCTTTCTGTTTTTCAATGGAAAGTAACGCAATTAAAGTCGCCAGACTCTCCTCGGCGTCGGTTCTGAGGGCTTCAATTTCACCCAGCAGCCACGAAGATGGTTTGTACTGAGCGCTGCCTGTGGGATAGTGCTCGGTCCGCACAGTCTCAATAAACGTCTGCCAGTCGTTCAGTTGGCTGAGGAAATCGTCGCTATCTTTAATGTTGGCAAAGAGATGAACATTTTTTAGCGTGCTGGCAAGTTCCTGTTTGACGGAGAGCGCCGCACGTTCAATTTCCGCACCAAGCGACTGTTTTAACACTGTTTTCAGCGCGGAATATATTACATCGGCATCCAGCGCACGACTGCTGCCCAAGCCTGAGCCTTGCTCAGTGATGGCAACCTGTTCAAGCCACGCTTTTCTGGCATCATCCCATCCTACGAGCGCCTGCGCCCTGGCTTCGGCGACTCTGGCGCTGGCGTGCGGATGCAGGGTCGCCTCAATCCCTCTGAAACAGATCTCGGAAGGAGAGGTCGTCAGCGTTCGACCGGTACTTTTCCCTTCGGTTCTCCCGACACCTTTCTGGGTGAGGCATAGGGTATTGACGATCTCCGCCGGTTCTTCTTTACCCGTCACCAGGCCAAGCAGCAGAGCTTTTTGCAGATGCTTTTTAAGCGCATCCTGTAAGTTACGCGCCCGGAAGTGATTAATGGCGCTTTCCGTAGCCTGCGGCACCCACCACTGGATGAAGTTTTGATAGCGAGTGTAGTCTTCCTGCGCCTCTGGATAATTAAAGCCTTGCTTTAAACCGGCGTAATACTGGATACGTAACAGGGCTACCGCAGCGTTATACACATCTACCCGTCGGGAAGGATCGGTCAGGTCCTGCTCAGAGTAAAAGTTCGTAATAATGCTTGAGGGGTCAGACGCCGCTTTTGGCAGTGAAATCAACGTAAAACGACCTTCTTTCAGCGGTGGCCGAGAAGACATACCGAACAACTCTGGCTGTGCATGAATTTCATAACAGGCGTTCAGTGCCGCACGCAAATCACGGGCAACATCCTGCGGCAGAATGACATTGTCATTCACCCATGCACGGACCGCCCTGATAAAGGGTAGTTCGGATTTGGCAGTGTATTTTGCCTCTTCTTTCGGTTTGAATTCCGGATTGTCAATCTTTTTACCCGCCGGCGTACTGCCTGTTTTGCCCGCCGTTTCGTGTGCGTTCTTTGTTGCTGGTTCCGCCGACTCCATGGTGGGACCTTTGCCATTCAGTTGCGCTGCTAGTTCATCGAGGCCAAAGGCACTCGCAACGCTGCCCGGCAGTTTTTCGCGTAGTTCATCAAATGAATCAATGCCATATCCCCAGATGGCGGCAAGCGTCACCGAACTGCCAACCCGGTTGACAACTATCTGTGAAATCTTGTCTTCGATCTCGGGAACGGCATGAATTCCAGCGAAATTTGCTGGCGGGAACTGTGTTTTTTCCGCTTCTATTCTGCAATCGCGCAGAATATCTAACAGGATGCGGTTAATGATTGTACGCGGGTTAAAAATCAACTCGCCGCTGCTGTCGCGGCAATGCTTATCCGCCAATGCCAAAATGGCATTGCGGTTATATGGGAAGAGCGGGAATTTCTTATTGGCAGAATAACCAAAATCTTCTAGTGCATTGGGGATCTCATCACTGTGCCAGACAGGTGGCCACTGGGGCTTACCTTGCTCAGGACTGTTTTTTAACTCCTCTGATCCAAAGCGTGCGGCGTTCAGATAGCGACCACAGAGCGAGACAATACGATCTTCGTTATTGTCTTTATCGACGTTCTCGATGACCCACTCGTAGCCAGCACGCGTGATTAACGTTTCCTGGCGGCGTTTATAGCCGGGATAATTGTCGGTGACTGCAATCACTGAGTGGACAGGGCAGAGAATTTGCACGCCGCCAGGTGCCGCTTCTTCGATCAGGCTGTCGATCAGGACATCTTCAATGGCGGAGATCGCCGCCATATCTTCTACCAGAATCACCAGACGGCGATTAAGTCGCAGAAACTCCTTGCGGATTTCCTGAAAAAGCTCCTGAAAAGATCCTCCATTGAAGGTGAACAGGCGCTTGAAGAGTGATTTCAGCGAGGTATGCATGGCTTCATTGAGCACGCGCGCTGCACGGGTACGCGCCTCCACTTGGTCTGACTCATGCAGTTGAGAATGGTTAAGATAGCGGCGTGCACGCGCGGACAGATCGTCAGGCTCAAAGACAAAATAGAGATCTTCCGGAAGAAGTTCATATTTATCATGATCTTCTTCTCCTTCTTCCAGACCACTACTCATCCGACTGGCAAGTTTGAAAATACAGTGGCCCGGCTTCAGAAGATTCTGTTTGAAGTTGGGGTCGGTGATCAGATCACAGATACCGTTTTCCACCTCTTCAATGATGGCTTCCATATAGGCGAGTCGGTCTGCTGGAATGTCTTTACCTTGTGCCAGCAGCGTTTGACCTTCTTCCATGACCGCTTTTTGCATGTCCTGCAACTGATGGGCCATCATGGTCAACAGTAGATCTGCCAGATCTTTCGCCGGATACTGTTCTGTTACTTCATTAACGCGCATGCGTGCGTTGTCGAAAAATTCCCCCGTCAAGTTTTTCAGGATGCGTAAAAGCACCTGTCGTAGACTGGAGTTTTTGGGTATCCGGACAATTTCCCATTGCTCGCTCTGGTCGTTTTCCGCCAGGTACATGTTGAACCGGCAGTCTAACCAGCGCACCAGATGTGATTTCCCCATCCCCGAGCGGCCAATCAGTGGGATGGCGCGCTCCGTATGAAGTAACTGCTGGAACAGGTCTTCGTCACGTAATATTTTATGATTTTCATTGACGTCGCGTCGGGTCAGTAGCATCGGTTCATGCACGGCCAGAAGTACATGATCCTCTAATTCTTCTGCTTCATTGCGAATGCATTGGACGATATTTTTCCTGGATGGCCAGTACTCCATCATGCTCATTCTGCATCCTCCCTTAGCGTGATTTGGCTAACCCGGCGAATTTTACCGCCAGGTAAGTGGAGTGATAAGGCGTCTTTATCATCACTGCCGATGGCGAGGATAATGCGCTTACTGATTTCAAGTCGTTGCAGCGCAACGGATGTGCTGGTGCAGATATTGTCACCTTCCGGCGCGACCCAGTCTTTTTCCTGCTGCATCACGTCATGAACGGAGTTTCTGAACTGGCCCCCGTCCATCATTGGCATGACCTCCGCCATGTTTGCCATAAAGATTTTGGCGGGAAGGGTACGCGTATCGTCAAAGATCTCCGGCAGAAAATATTGAATGGCCCGGGTAGGGTCGGTGACATAATTTCCGTCCGGCATTAACTCGAGAAAACCGAGAAAACGACCAAATTCTCTCACTAGTTTTTCGGTGTTGGTATTGATGGTTTCGCCGGGTAACCATTTATGCACTTTGTTGGTGATGATCGTAGGGGAGAGAGGTTCCAGGCCCCCGAGCGAGTGTTGCTGAAGGCTCAACAGGCAACTCAGTACCCGCCACAGCGGTTCGCATTCATTCCCACTGGCAACGCCGTTTTCACGACAAGCATCAATCGTACAGGCAAGCAACCGATGCGCCAACGGACGCACATCTGCTTCAAGCGGTAACATCTTTCCGTCGAGCATCGGCCAGAGTCCCAGATTGCACCAGAAGCTCAGGTTCTCTTTTAATTTTCCCCATGCGTTATCGTTAGTGGGCAGGTTATCAGGACGATAGCGGGCGAGCAGCGTGTCCTGAGACAACGGTTCCTGTGCGCTTTGCAGAACGCGTTCAATCAAAGGAAGCAGTATCAGGCCGCTTCCTGGGTTTGCGTTGTTAATTATTGACATGTTGTAGTTGCCTGATAAAAGTGTCCAGCGACAGCGCATTAGCGGCGCTTGCACACCATGTTCGATGTGGGAACTGAGGATCGGCGAGATGCTCAGGTGCAATAATAATTCGCTCAAAGCGCGTCATGGGTAGGTCTGGGAACGCATTGGCCGTGTTAGGGATGATCACGATCTCTGGTCCATCCGATGCAGGTGCTGTCATTTTCTGTGCGCTCCAGAAATGCGAAAGCGAATCCAGGTTGTTCTCTAGTTGCAGGAACACTGGCCTGTCTGCACGAATAAACACGTATTCGCCAGAGGTGATCAGCGACCGCAACGTCACACGAAGTTCCATCAACAACGAATGTAACTTCATATTTTCGTTGTAATAAACTTTCTTTTCCGCACCTACGAAGAGTGCTTTTTTCTTCGGCTCGGAGCGTAAAATTTGTACATCTGTGCCCACGGTGGGCGAAAACGCTCCTTTCCCTTTCTGACGACATCCCGGACAACCTCCACAGGTTAACTCGGGAGGATGGCTCTGATATTCATAGAATTTCTGCAGAATTTTACACAGTGGTTTGCCAGGATCCTCCAACCACATTTCCATTACCGTAAAGGCTGCCCGGCGGTTATTCAACTCGGACTGGCGGATCTTCTCCACATGGGTGTTCCAGTGCGCTTCTGAATAATGCGCATCGTCACAGTGACGGATATGAACGTGGTTATAGTAGCTTTCGAACCATTCAATCAGTTGCGTGTTGTTGTCATCCAGATTATCTCGCAGGTCGTCAGGAATTTTCGGATCAGCAAAGACCAGTTTGATGAGTCCGGCTCTTTGCATTAACAGCAATGTCCGACGGTTCCAGGCTTCGTTTTTATCGCCTTGGTGATCAATATGAACGGGCTTGGTGTTCAGTGAAATCATGTAGTCAGCGATCGGGCTTTTCTTACGATCGTCAAACATTGCTTTCCAGCGGGCAAAACCTTTTTCTACGCCAATCAGCGTCTCAACGGCCAGCGATTTTGCCGTTTTCATTTGCGCCTTATGCCATACCAGATGCACCTGGCAGGATCTGCCGTCACGCCCAGCACGCCCGCAGTCCTGGTAATAGCGGTCGATATTTTCCGGAATGGCAGCATGAATGATGCTGCGGATTTCCTTTTTATTCATCCCTACCCCAAAGGCAGAGGTAGCGACCATGATATCGAGCTGGTCATTTTTCCATTTTGAAATCAATTTCTTGCGATTGTTTGTGTCAATTTGACCGTGGAACATGCCGGTTCGCCAGTAGCCCAGTTCGTTCAGACGGGCAGACCACATTTCCGCATCTGTGCGGGTAGTGCAATACAAAATCAGCGGGCGGGGTAAGGTCAGCAGAAGCTGTTCGACCCGCTGACGATGCGCGTTTTCATTTGCCTCATGATGCACAAAATATTCCGGCTCCGGGCGTAGGAAATTAGCTGACACTTCAATCAGTTCGCTGTTTTCATCATGGAACTGCTCGACCAGAATGTCCCGGGTGCTTTTGCTGTAAGTCGCCGAAAGTAGCAGCGTACGAAAACGGCATTTTCCTAGGGCTTTCAGTGAGCGAATCATAGGGGCAATCAGCTGAAAGTCAGGGCGGAACTCTGCGCCCCATTGATCGATCAAATGCGCTTCGTCGATGACGATCGCGCCAATCATATTCAGTCTGGAAAGCTCAAACAGCACCGGAACCAAAGAAGAGCGAACGGATTCCGGGGAACAGAAGAGCACACGCTGTGTCCCCGCTTTGATTCTTTCCTTAATTGCCTGACGCGAGGGCTGATCTTGTCCTCCGATCCAAGCATAACTTCCACCATGATCTTGGTCGGTGCCGCGAAGCAGTTTTTGCATGTCGTCAGCCTGCTCAATTGCGAGGGCGACGGTGGGGACGATCACCAGCGTGAGGGTGTTTGTCGGTGCGCTGAGCGCCTGGAGTTGGGTGAGCAGACTTTTACCGCAACTGGTGGGCAGATTCACCAGCAATGTACAGTTATTATCAGACGTTAGCAGCGTCCGGATGGCGGCCTGTTGACCGAATCCCTGATAATGAGTCAGCCAAGGCTCCTCGGGTAACAGGCGCTTCAGTGCCGGATCGGTCTCGGGGCGCAGCAAGTTCCTGCGGATCTTACGCTGATAGGTGGCTCTGGTCAGCGCCAGGTCCGCCTCTTCAGCCAGTTGAATTTGTTGCGCGGCAGGCGACTTTGTCATGCCCCACTCAGGCGCCGGAGCGTCGGTCAGTTCCGGCGGCAGGGGTAGCCACGGCGCGCTAATACCACTTGCGTGAGCGGCACGTAACGCATCGGCGTAGCCGGCAAAAATGTCACCATGACCTGCCGAGGCATCGGTGATGATCTGAATCAGTCTGTTCAGAAACTGATTTTCGATACCGTCCTTAAAGGTGACCCCTTGACTAAAACAGGTGGTTAGCGCCTGCTGCAGGCGTGACCATTCCTCTTCCATCAGACGATTTCCTCCAGTAGATTTCTGCTGCACACCACCACGGCTTTGACGGCCATTAACTGGAGTCTGGCTTGTTCGCCGAAGGTTGCCTGTTGTTGTTCCCGGTCACTGGCATAGACTCGTTCCACCATCTCTTTCCAGGTGTCCGGTGAGACAAGCTCTTCAATTTCTTGCCAGAGATTAGGGCGCAGATTCATATCTGCATAGAATTTCTGCGATGTTTCATGTTTGGCGTACTCGCTATTGAGCAGTTCCAGCAACTGCGGATTCGTCACCGGTGTACCCTTAGAGGACAGCCAGTGTTGCACAATACGCGGCGGGTACAACTCGTCTGCGATACGGCGTTGGGCGTAGGTGTCCTGCGTCTGGCGATGGGTGACAAGCCAAGTAGACTGGAAGAAGTAATTGGGCTCATTCAATGGCTTTGGGAGCACCCGCAGTACCGCCATGGAACTGCCCCGGGCATCTTGGTTTAACAGTTGCCAGATCGTATCGACAAATGGCTGCCCATAACGCAGCGGATAAACGGTTGTTCCGTCGATCGCCGGAATGCGTTCAGCGCTCATCAGATGCGTTGACGGTGGGTTACCCCCTTCTTTATCGAAGCTGAGCATGCAGGTGGTGAGAAAGGTTTTAAAATCGACCAGCGTCCCTGTGCTGCGGTCAGAGAGTTCGAACTGAAACTTGATACCTTTTTCTGCGGTGCCGGTGGCGCGAAAACGCAGTGCACGCGTGATCCAACTTGTCAGCGCATTACACTGCGCTACTGCAAGATGATCGTCAGCGCTTATCTGTTGCGCAAAAATCGCCGCCTCTGCAATCTCGTCATCCATCGCCAGCAGCTTTTCCTGCATGTTAATTTTATGAGTTTCGTTGGCCAGAATGCCCTGTTCGCCAGGGAATTCGCTGGCAATACGTTCAAGGGCCACCGGACCTTCTTGGTAGACATTTTGCCACGCATTTTCCAGATAATCGTCGAGGACGAACTGGAGGCTGGCGATGGTGTTATTAAATACGCCAATGCTGTCTTTCAGAATACTGGCCCACACGTTGCGTAATCCGCGGTCGGCGTGATTTTTCAGGATCAGACTCTGGACGGGTTTTACGCCTTTCAGGTTTGCACTGTACCTGTTCAGACGACCAAGGCGCTGTTCAATACGGCTACAAGAGCGCGGTAAACCGTAGTGAACGGCCAGTCGCAGACCCCCATGGAGATTCAGACCATCTTCGCCGCTTTTATCGCAGATCAGGATCCGAATGGGGCTGCCGGGTTTCAGGTACATCAGGGGTTGACCCGGCTGATAGCGCTCCAGGGGGTACTCCAGCAGCAGTTCGAGCTTTATTGCCAAGTGCTGGGCAAGATCCGGACGATCGCAAAAGACGATGGCTTTTCCTGTTGAATTCTTTTGCAGCCACTCATTCAGGGTGATGGCAAGCTTGTTATCAATGGCCTGAAGTTCATTTTTTGCAGTTGAAACAATGTGTTCTAACAGATCTCGTTCTTCCTGAGTGCGTTCCGCTTCACCCAAATGTACTTTAGCGCGTTGCATGACACAGAGTGGGCTGGATAGGAGATCGTCAATCCAGAAAAGGTACGTGTCTTCACTCATTGCCCACTGCGTATTCTGCGGTAGTAAAGATAATGAACGATACTCATCAATCAGTTCGTCTAACGCTAACCCATCGCAATACCAGCGGCACTCCGCTGCTCCATTTAGCCCTGGAAACAGAAGGTTTAGGTTGAGGTTTTTCGTTTCATCGAAGCTGAGTGAAACCTGACGGCGGTTACGCAACAGTCGATGATGAATGCGATAGTTTTCCCCTAGGTGCCGACGAATATCCCGGATCCTTTCTTCACGCTCCTGGGTATTGGGGGAGAACGTCCCAATAAGCGGGATGAGTTGCTGGCAGAGTGTCATCAGAACAGTATCTTCTGGGAACTGCTGCTGCAGTGTTTCCAGATTACGGCGTAAGCTGACGTTTGAGACGGAAGGTACTAACCCCGAGAAGATCCCGCCGAGGTTTTCACGATTTTTGACCAGTTCGGTAAAGTCTTGCAGATGGGTCTCATCCACTTGGTAGGCTTCGGGATTAATACAGTGCAGCATCGACAAGAAGTTCCTTTCATGCCCATGCAGAGGGGTCCCCGTGAGTAACAGAACGTAGTGGGCTTTCCGGCAACCCTTAGCGATCAGGTTGAAGTCATAACGTTCATCTTTATCTCCTGACCACGGCCAGGAGGCAATCTGGTGGACCTCATCGACCGCGATAAGTGAAGGGGTGAATCCCCGTTCAATCAGGGTACAGGCATCGCAATGGGTGCAAATCACGATGCCTTCTGTGACCTCATTTTGTCGCAAACCTGCGAGGGCCGTAGAGGCATCAATAATAAGTTGTTTCAGTTGAAAGCGTTCACCCAGTTCTTCCCGCCACTGGTTAACGAGCGGTGCAGGAACTGCAATAAGCATGCTGACGTGGCCAGTAGTTTCTAACGTGTGTTCACGGACGACCATACCAGCTTCGATGGTTTTCCCCAGCCCAACCTCATCGGCCAGAATATATTTAGGGTTTTTATCCTGAAGCACACGGCGCACCACCGCCAACTGGTGGGGCTCAAGTTCAACGGCGCTACTGGAAATAGATGCCATCGCCCGGCAGGCAGCACGTTGTTGGATGTAAGTTTCAATAAAGGCTTGACGGTGAGGGAAAAAGAACGGCGCGTCATTAGCTTGGTGAGCAAGGAAATCTGCAGGGTTTACTGGGGTATCCGGCGCTTTGTTCAGAACAAAAATTTCGTCGATTGTCAGCGTCGTACTTTCATCTTCGCGAAAGATGACGAGAAAATCCCCTTTGGGGCGCGAACCGCCAAATCGGGCTCTAGCCCATCGTTGGCTTTGTGGTTCAATGCAATAAATTACCGTCTCTTCGTGCGGGATTGTCGGGGTGAGTTGTTCTAAAGGAACTTTCGTTTGCCGTGCATAAGGTTGAGTCGGTGACTCAAAAAAAGCAACTATTGCATTATTTGCGTCAATATCAATGCTGACAACTTTTCCGATGCCCTCAAAATGCTCAGAAATAACCAGCGACCCAATAGATAATATGCTCATCATCACAATCCTTGAAATTGTCTTCGCATGTATGATTTGTGCGGAAATGGACAGTCATGGGTGAAGTAAGCGGTTTCCATGTCTGAACGACACACATAGAGAAGCAAAAGTTCAGTCGATAGTGATAGGATACTGAGATAAATCCCATATTCAAGTGAAAAAAATCAAAGTTTTTAGTAAGTTCACAGATAACAAATTGATGTGATTAATTCACTTTGGGATGATTGATTTGTATAGAGAAAATCTCTTTTGCAACTGCTGTTTTTTAGTGTTGACAGTATTAACTTTGAGTTAAGGCAAGTTAAAGTGAATCGATGAGAACTAGATGGCTAATTTATTACGATATATTAAATATTCTTGTTGCATTAGTTAAATATAACAATAAATTTTAATAAGGCTAGGTAGCCAATATAAATTTGGCTACCTGAGTAAATTATTATTCACCGCGATAAATGCAGCCTGCAGAGCAGGTCTCTTTAACGACGACTGCGCTAAGGATTGGGAGTTGCGGCTTAATCTGATTCCAAATCCATTCAGCAAGCACTTCGCTGGTAGGGTTTTCCAGGCCTGGAATGTCATTGAGATAGTAATGGTCCAGCCTATCCAAAGTAGGTTTAAAAATCGCTTTTAGTTCGGCGAAATCAATGATCCAACCAGTGTGCTTATCCACATCACCGGTTATCTCAAGTCGCACGACAAAAGAGTGTCCGTGTAAGCGACCGCATTTATGGCCTTCCGGAACATTGGGAAGACGGTGTGCAGCTTCAAAGGTGAAATCTTTGTATAACGTAGTTTTCATAGCAACCTCATTTTTTTGTTATACAGTAACAATAAGAACCAAGATCTCCTAGCATTTCTGAGTTAGCTACCACTACTCTTTTGATAGACAAAAATATTCCGGTCTAGCTATACCGGACTGTTTCCGATTGTGAGCCTTTAGGCAGGATGATCATGACGCTAAATTGTGGGTTATCGGTGGTCACAGCCTTACATGGACCACTTAACTTGATGCCCTATTAATGGTTTTAAAATGGCTGCAAGGAAAAACCTCAATATTTTCAAACTGTCACCGTTGCTGGTTGGCTGGCGGCTCAAGTACAGCAACTCAGGAAGTAACGTTCACCATGTACTCGGCTGCATATTTTGAGCATTACCAACCGACTTTACTGACCTTTGGAAAAGGAGTTCTGGTCAAAACCCGATCAGGTAAAAGGGGACATTTTCTATCTGTACTTCAACGCCGCTACGGGTGAAGTTGAGCTGACCAAAGTAATGAATTACTGAGTTAACTTACTCCGTGTCGATTAGCACCGACTAATGATCAAGCGGCGGTTTTTCGTATTACCCCATTCAGCCATGCCTCATCCCTGTCAGGGCGGTTATCCTGTGTCGTCCAAAGCGAAGCTATCTCAATCCCCGGAACCGCCCTCAGCAACTCCTGCAATCCCTCTTCATCCAGGTCCGTAAACCGTCTTTCACCCTGCACCCGCTCACCGTTGCCATACTTAAAGGACACGTACCAAACGCCGCCAGGCTTAAGCGCATCCGCAAGCTTCTGCATCACGGCAGGCAGCTCAGAAGAGGGGACATGCAGCAAAGAGGCACAACACCAGATCCCATCGTACTGTGCTTTACCGTCGATCTCTGAAAATGTCATCAGCTTCACGGGTAACCCGGTATGTTGCTTTGCCAGTTCCACCATCGCGGAAGAGGCATCAAAAGCATCCACCTGATACCCCATCTCATGAAATGCTTTTGCGTCTCGTCCTGAACCGCAGCCCGCATCCAGAACCCGGGCACCATGAGGCAGATGTTGGGTGAAGGCCTCGTAAAGCGGGGTCATATCGACATTGACCGTGCCATCGAAGAAATCCTGTGCGTGGTTCTGATAGTAGTGAAGTGTCATTAAAACGTCGCCTCGCCTTCCGCGTTGGGTTTCCAGGTATGGATAAGCTTGTCCAGCGCGGCCTGCCAGTTACGCTGAAGAAAGCTTCTCCGTGCTTCAGGACGTTGCCCTGTCTGTAGAACAATCGTCTCATGTAACGGCAGTTTGCTCTGAATAAAATACTCATTGCGGGTGTGTAACCGCTGCAGGAGCCTGAGGTCGGGAATGCGTGCAGATTTACCTTCGACGCCACGGTTACAACACCGGCAGGCCAGCACTAAGTTCCATACGCCGTTAATATTGCTCACTTCATGGCGGGCAGCCCAGGGAATAAAGTGGTCGACGTCCGCCAGTTCTGCATCTCCCGGTACCAGACTGATGGGTTTAAAGCAGTAAAAACACCGTCCTTTCTGGTAACCATTCAGGCTGTCGCGACAGCTGGTGATGTCTACGCGACGCGCGTTCACCCTTGTGAACAACAGCTGATTATCTTCATCGAACTCCACGCCCACAAGATTACGTGAAATCCCCATCGACCAGGCCTGTTCTACCAGGTTCCAGCGGGCATTGGTTTCAAAGGCGAGGTTTTTATACTGCAGGCGTTCGCCCAGTAAAAAGAAGTTATCCGTCAGGCGGATACCGTTGTTGGTTTTGCGCTCATCGAGGAAAAAACGTTTATCGATCTCGCCCTGGTTTACGTAGTGAAAGGCATCGATCACGTTGTTAAAGCCAAGGCGCACCGTCGCTTCAATGAGTTGGGCATGGGTGATTTCCCCTCGGTTGAACTTCAGGCAGGTTTCCAGAAATTGGCTGCTGCGGGAGGTGATCTGTTTTGGCGCGTGCTTCAGGTGCTCGCAAAGATAGCGGCTGAACGGCACCGCAAGCTGGTCGAGCGTAATCAAATCGCTGCCCGTCTTATCCACTTCATACAACGCTGACGCCAGCGCAAATTTGTAAGATGCGACGTTCCTTCCAAAGAGGATCACACCACGCCAGTAGTTCTCAAGCGTCGGATCGGCCTGATAAAATTCCATCGATGAAGTCCTGTTACGGTTGGCTGGGCAGGGCGTTACTAAAGCCTGTAACAGGATCACATAACAAAATCAGGGTGATGTAAATCGTTAATCTATAGGTTTGATGAATTTTTGAGAGGTCTGAGAGGAAGTTATCGGGACAACCGATACGGCATTAGCGCAGGTTTATAAACGAACAGATATCTGGAAGAGGTGAGTTGAACAGGTTTCCAGCCAAAGCGTTGTCATTCCTCGAATTAAAACCCTATTTCCTGAATCCTCCTCGCAAATTCTAAATTTACCCCACACCAAACCGCTGTATTTATATTCAGCCCTGTATAATGGGCACCAGAAATTACGCCGAACGGCAAAGGAAGTATCAAAGAATATTTAAAGAAGAATTCGCGATATGAAGGTGCTGCAACACCCCCATACCGCTAACCACCAACAACTACGGAGAAGTTGAAAATGGCTGCGACGAATTTTAAGCCAGAGTTTACCGTTTGCAAAACAGAATCAGACGCTTTCACCGGCATGATTGAAAACCGCGAGCTGGTACGCAAAAACAGCGCCCGCCGTCTGCACGGCAACCCGCCCAACGCGGCGCCCGTCCACCCTCGCGCGGAAACGCCGCAGGACAGTGCCGCTTGCTGCGAACTGTATGCACGCATAGACATGAAATACCTTCTCCTAGGCGGCGACTGGTTAACCCGTGCAGGCTTTATCAACGGTATGCCTGTGAAAATCCGCGCCATGAAAGACTGCATCGTGATTACGCCACAGCATACAAGAGAATTATGGGGATGTCTGGAAGGTATGAGTGTGGTGAATATAAATAAGCAGAAAGTCGTGCAGTGGTTAAAAACGTTTCCGGGCGCGTTGAATGATACGGGAGATATACCTATGGTGAAGCGCGGAAATGGTCTGGCTGAATAATAATTTCTAAATTCTCCCTTCATTATTCCTGTAAAAGGATAAATTAATACGGACAAGAGTATTAATGTCCGTATTTTTTATTTTTTAAATGAATTATCTGTCTCCGCTGGTGCACTCAATAAATCGGTTGTAACATTCCCTGCAAAGCGACAGGGAGGATTGCTATGCAGATTTGTAGGATGGATTACAACGATGTCTCAGCCGATGGAAGAAGGCTGAAACTACACGTTTATGGCGTTGGGACGTTTCCCGTTTTTTCAGGGATAGAACCCGTAACCAATATTGCAGAGTGCGCCTTTATCAGGAATGCAGCATTACCTGTGGGTACGTACTGGATCGTTGATGCACCGGAAGGCAGTATTGCTAATCGGGTTGAGCGGTTTGTAAAAGACTTCAAGAACGGGACCGATCATTCTGAATGGTTCGGCTTGTTTAATGCTTCGACCATGGCCGATAACGTATTTGTGAATGGGGTCGACAGAGGCTCATTTCGACTTCATCCATTGAGGCCGAATGGTGAGGGAGAGTCGTGGGGATGCATAACGTTCTATAATATCCCTGATTTTCAACTGGTCAGACAATCTTTGCTTGCACGTAAGAAGATTCGTGTTCCTGGTGGTAAAGGGTTGATGGCATATGGACGTATTGATGTGACAGGAAGGGCTGATTATGCTTCATGCAAAGTTAAAAAATAATATCCTGATTGGTCTGGCATGCCTCATTGCTTCCTTCTTTATCGTCCTGTTTCCTCTGGGAGGCTTGCTCGATTACTTGTCTCAAGCCAGCAATGATTTTTTAAATCGCACCGGTTTGGGGTTTGCTGATGGTGAAGCAGACCCATCATTCCTGTGGGTGTTGGGGGGGATGATGGTCGTCGTTACCGCGCTACTGATGATTATCATCCGAAAGATATGTAACCTGAAGCAGGGATGAAATATTTCATAGCCGCTTTCTAAAACAATTAAGCGGCTTCGTGCCAATCCCACGCACTCCACCGCTAAACCTACTTTAACTAAACACCGGCACCCCCAGCCCAACCTTCACCTCCCTCAACGTCTCATGCGTCACCCCCTGCGCCCGTTCGGTCCCGCGCTTCAGCATCGCCATTAGCTCCCCCTTGTCCTGCATATACATCGCCCGCCGCTCCCGCATCGGCGCAATCAGCTCCTGCAAACACACCTCCAGCTCGTTCTTACATACCCGATCCCCCAGCCCGCCCGCCTGATAGTGCGCCTTCATCGCCGCCACTTTATCCTTGTCCGGATGAAACGCGTCGAGGTACGTAAACACCACGTTCCCCTCAATTTGCCCCGGGTCGCTCACCTTCAGGTGGTTCGGGTCGGTGTACATGGCGCTGACCGCACGGTGGATCGTCTCTTCGCTGGCCGAAAGGTGCAGCGTGTTGCCCAGCGATTTCGACATCTTGGCGCTGCCGTCGATGCCGGGCAGGCGGCTGGTGTCGCTCAGCATCGCCCTGCAGTGGAGCAGCACCGGGGCGGGCAGCAGGCTGTTCATCTTGTGCACAATCTCGTTGGTCTGCTCAATCATCGGCAACTGGTCGTCGCCGACGGGCACGCACTCGGCCTTAAACGCGGTGATGTCCGCCGCCTGGCTGATGGGGTAGGCCATAAACCCGACCGGCAGCGAGCGGGCGAAGCCCTTCTGCGCAATCTCGTTTTTCACCGTCGGGTTACGCTCCACGCGGGCGACGGTGACGATGTTCATATACAGCATCGTCAGCTCGGCGAGGGCGGGCAGGGCGGATTGCAGGCAGATAGTGGTCAGGTTCGGGTCGATGCCGGCGGCGAGGTAGTCGGCCAGCACTTCGGGGATGTTGTCGCGAATTTTTTGCGGGTTGCTGCCGTTGTCGGTCAGCCCCTGAAGGTCAGCAATCAGCACAAACTGGTTGTGCGTCTGCTGCAGCGCCACACGTTGGCGCAGCGATCCGACGAAGTGGCCAAGGTGCAGCGGGCCGGTTGGGCGATCGCCGGTGAGGATGGTTGGTGTGTTCATAAAGACTCCTTAATGTGCAATTGCCGAAAGGGGTCTTAGAAAAGTGAAAGCCGCCTTTCGGCGGCTATCAGAAAATGGGGAAAACTACTCCGTGCCGCCTTAAGAAGGCAGCCACCAGCGGTTTACGGTGAGCACGGCGTGGTTTATGTTCATCTCTTTACCGTACCACGTCCGGCGCGAAAAACAAAAGGGCACGTCATGCTGCAATCTCTCAATCATCTGACCCTCGCGGTCAGCGACCTGCAAAAAAGCGTCACCTTCTGGCACGAGCTGCTGGGGCTTGCGCTGCACGCCCGCTGGAATACCGGGGCCTATCTCACCTGCGGCGATCTATGGGTCTGCCTGTCCTACGACGAGGCGCGCCAGTACGTGCCACCGCAGGAGAGCGACTACACCCACTACGCGTTTACCGTGGCGGAAGAGGATTTTGAACCGCTCTCGCAAAGGCTTGAGCAGGCGGGCGTCACCGTCTGGAAGCAGAACAAAAGCGAGGGGGCGTCGTTCTATTTCCTCGACCCGGACGGGCACAAGCTGGAGCTGCACGTGGGCAGCCTCGCCGCTCGGCTGGCGGCGTGTCGCGAGAAGCCCTATGCGGGCATGGTGTTTACCTCAGACGAGGCTTGAGGCGCGCACCTTCAGCCTGCCCGCCAGCGTCACGTGCGTGGCGGCATCTTCCTGATTGCACAGGTACTCCACCGCCAGCCGTCCCAGCTCGCTGTAGGGCAACTGGATACTGGTCAGCGGCGGGGTGAGCTGTTCGGAAATCTTCTGGTCGTCGTAGCCCGCCAGCAGCATGTCCTGCGGGATACGCACGCCATTCACCGCCAGCGCCTGGTAGCAGCCAATCGCCAGCCAGTCGCTGGCACAGAAAATGGCGTCCGGGCGTTCGGTCAGTTCCAGCAGGGACGTGGTGGCAGTAAAGGACTCGCTGAACTGCCAGTTGGTCTGGCGCACCAGGTCGTCGTCACACGCGAGTCCGGCCTGCTGTAATGCCGCCTGATAGCCCGCCAGACGCTGGCGCGAGGCCTCCATCCAGCTCTCGCCGGTGATGTGGGCGATGCGCGTGGCCCCGCAGGCGATGAGGTGTTTAGTCACCTGGAAGGCGTTGGCGTAGTCGTCCGGGATAAACGACGGCAGCAGCGGCGAGCCAGGGTCGCGCTGGTTGAGCAGCACCAGCGGGATGCGGGTACAGTCCTGAAATGGCGTCATATCGACGACGTTCGTGACCGGAGAGGCAAGGATAATCCCGATGCAGTTGCGCTTGCCCAGCTGGCGGATGATGTTCAGGGCCAGCTCCACGTCGTCGCCGTAGTCGTAGACGGTGAGCAGCGTCTCGTTGCGCCACGCCGCTTCACGCGCCTGGCTGATGGCGTCGATAAACGGGTCGAAGCTCTGCAACGAGCTGACCAGCAGGGCGATCTCCTCCTGGTTGCGCGGAGCGTGAATGGCAGGAAGACGGTCGTAGCCGAGCTCGGTAGCGACGTTGATCACCCGCTGACGGGTGTCGTCGCTGAGCTTGATGTTGCGGGACTGGTTAAGCACCAGCGATACCGTCGCCTGCGACACGCCCGCCGCCCGCGCAATATCGTTCATCGTCACTTTCGTTTTTCGCTTCATCCGTCCTCTCCCTTTCGCGAATTCGCATCATACCCTAACCGCACGCTTTAGCGCCGCCGATCACGTTTCTCATTCATAGAAGCGTGAACTTTGTGAGAGGCGTCGCTTTTCTTTGCACCGCGATTTGCGCATTTATCCCACAGCTAATATTTATTAGCTAAACATTATCAGCAAGAGGATGCGTAATGAAAGAGCAGTGGAGTAAAGAACAGGCACAGGCGTGGTATCAGCAAAAAGGCTGGCTGTGCGGGTTCAACTATCTGCCGTCGACAGCGGTGAACTGGACCGATATCTGGCAGGAAGAGACCTTCGATGCCGCCACTATCGACCGCGAGCTGGGCTGGGCGGCGGACGCGGGCTATAACACCCTGCGCATCAACCTGCCGTTTATCGTATGGGAGCACGACCGCGACGGGCTGATGGCGCGCATCGACCGCTTTTTGACGATTGCCGACGACCAAGGGTTCAGCACCATGCTGACCCTGATGGACGACTGCGGCTTCTCCGGCGACGAGCCGTACCTCGGCCCGCAAAAGCCGCCCGTACCGGGCAAACACAACAGCCAGGCGGCGGCGAGCCCGGGGCGCGATAAGGTGTGCGATCGCGACTGCTGGCCACAGATTGAGCGCTATATCCGCGACGTTGTGCGCCAGTTCCGCGAGGATAAGCGCGTATTGCTGTGGGATCTGTATAACGAGCCGGGCAACCGCGGCATTTTCGCGACGGGCACCGAAGAGGTGTTGTACGACGAGAAGCTGGAAACCTGCGCGCACGAGTTGATGAAGCTGGCGTTCCGCTGGGTGCGTGAGGAAGATCCGACCCAGCCGCTTACCGTCTGCGCCTGGCGTCTGCCGGCGGAAGAGGAGGGCGAGACGTTTTATCAGCACCCGCTGGACCAGACCGCGCTGGAACTGTCGGACGTGGTGAGCTATCACGCCTACACCAATACCGGGCGCATGACGGCGATTATCCAGCAACTTCAGGCGCTGGGCCGCCCAATCTTCTGCACCGAATGGCTGGCGCGTCACGTGGGCGGCACCATCGAAGAGCAGCTCCCGCTGATGTACATGGCAAAGGTCGCGCCGTATCAGTGGGGGCTGGTGCGCGGTAAAACCCAGACCTGGCTGCCGTGGCCGGTGGTGATGAAGGAGTCCACGGACTACTGCCGCCTGTGGTTCCACGACGTGTTCGAGGAGAACGGTATCCCGTTTTCACGCGCTGAAATCGCGCTGATGAAGAAGCTGCGCAATATCGCCCCGGATCCGCAGGGCTAATAATAACGACCCGGCGCGCTGTCGCCGGGCAACCAGGTACGCACTATGGCAATGACAATGAAAATACCGTCTCGCGAGTTATGGTCCTACTTTGGCTATGGTTTAGGTCAGTGTTTTAGCTTTGGTTTAGTGGGTTCGTTTATAAACTATTTTTACACCGACGTGCTGGGGATCTCGGCGCTGGCGGCAAGTACCATCTTCCTGATTGCCCGCGCGTGGGACGCGGTTCACGATCCGCTGTTTGCCAGCATTATGGACACCATTAATAGCCGGTTTGGCAAGTTTCGCCACTTTTTACTGATTGCGCCGCTGCTGATTACCGGCGTCACCCTGCTGGCGTTCTATAAAATCGAAGCGGACATGACCACCAAAATCCTCTACGCCGGGGTGACGTATATCCTGTGGGGGACGCTGTACGCCATCTCCGATATCCCGTTCTGGTCGATGTCGTCGGTGATGACCAACGACTCCGGCCAGCGCACCCGCGCGGTAACGGCGGCGATGCTCGGGGTGAACGCCGGGATTGCCTGCGCCAATATCTTCTTCCCGAAGCTGGCGGCGTTCTTCGCCCAGTACAGCAACGATAAAGGCTACTTTATGGCGGCGCTGGTGATGATGCTGGTGGGCCTGCCGCTGATGCTCAACGGCTTTATGCAGATCAAAGAGCGCGTCCCGCCCAGCCCGGAAAAGGTGACGATGCGCGACACCTTCCACAACCTGCGCCAGAACAAGCCGCTGTTTATCGTCCTGCTGTCGTTCTTTTTCTGCGTGTTCCATAACGTGGCGGGCGGACTCTATATCTACTTCTTTATCAACAACATGGGCGACGGCAGCCTGCAAATGGCAATTGGCGTGATGGGGATAGTGGCGGCGGTGCTGTGCCTGGTCGCCCCGCTGCTGACGCGCCGGATGCAGAAGCGGAAGCTGTTTATGATCCTCTGCGGGCTGGACGTGGCGGTGCGCGTGGTGATGTGGTTCACGGGCTATCAGCACACGGCGCTGCTGTTTATCCTGCTCGGCCTGAGCACGCTGTTCGTGATGATGACCAACATCCTCACCTCGTCGATGATTGCCGACACCATCGAGTACGCGGAGTACCACACCCACAAGCGCTGTGCGGCGATCACCTTCTCCGGGCAGACCTTTACCGGCAAGATGTCGGTGGCGGTGGGCGGCGGGTTAATCGGCGTGTTTCTGACGATGATCAACTATGTGCCGCAGGCGCAGATCCAGAGCGAAGGCGTACTGTCGGGGCTGTTCTTCGGGATTTGCCTGCTGCCGGCGATTGGGTCGCTGATCCGCATGGGCTTTATGTCGCGCTTTACCTTTACCGAGGAGAAGCATGCGGAGATTTGTCGGCTGCTGGCGGAGCGGAATGCGTCTGCGAAAGCGCCGGGTGGTGGCTGCGCCTTACCCGGCCTACAGGACCAGCCCTTGTAGGCCTGATAAGCGAAGCGCCATCAGGCTTCGCGTAATGACTTACAGCGACTTCACAAACGCCAGCAGATCTTCGTTGAGCTGATCCTGGTGGGTCAGCGCGAAGCCGTGCGGCGCGTTGTCGTACACCTTCAGCGTGGCGTTTTTGATCATCTCCGCCGCCAGCTTGCCGGTGCTTTCAAACGGCACGATTTGGTCGTTGCTGCCGTGGATCACCAGCGTCGGCACGTCGATTTTCGCCATATCCGGGCGGAAGTCGGTTTCGGCGAAGGCGGTCACGCAATCGATGGTGCCCTTCAGGGACGCCAGCAGGGCGATGTTCAGCGTCTGCGTCAGGGCACCCGCGGAAACGGTCTGTCCGGCGTTGGTGCCGTAGAACGGGGTGGCGAAGTCGCTGATGAACTGGGCGCGATCTTTACGCAGTCCGTCTCGGATGCCGTCGAACACGCTCTGATCCACACCCTGCGGGAAGGAGTCAGATTTGCCGAAGATTGGCGTCACCGCGCCCAGCAACGCCAGACCAGCCACGCGTTCGCTGCCGTAGTTGTTGATGTAGCGGGTCACGTCGCCGCCGCCCATGGAGAAGCCCACCAGCGTTACGTCGCGCAGATCCAGGGTAGTAATCAGGTCGTTAATGTCGGACGCAAAGGTGTCGTAGTCATAGCCGTTCCACGGCTGATCCGAACGCCCAAAGCCGCGACGGTCAAAGGCGATGGCGCGGAAGCCGCGCTCGGCCAGGTAGTTTAGCTGGCTGTCCCACATGTCGCCGTCCAGCGGCCAGCCGTGGCTGAAGAGGATCGGTTTGCCCGCGCCGCAGTCTTTGTAGTAAATCTGCGTGCCGTCTTTTGCCTTAAACAGTGCCATAGTGTGTTCCTGTGCAGGTGATTGTTATGGTTATACCGGCGCGACCAGATAGCGAATTGCCGGTGATGTTGTGCCCTGATGAAAAGCCAGAACGCGGCTCTGCAACAGGAGGTCATTCATGGTGTGGCGTTCCTGCTGGCGCAAATGCTCAATCCAGGAACCCATCAGGAAGGTCTCGATAAACAGCCCTGGACGTTCGATATCCTCGTACACCGCCCAGCTCATCGCTCCGGCGCGGCGGCGCACCCGGCGTAGCTCGTGCACGGCCTGCAAAAACGCTTTCGCGTTCTGTGGGTCGATGATGTACTCGTGCGACACCAGCACCGGGCCGCGCTCGTTCGGGAGTTCAATCTCCACGCCGTCCAGCGGCTGCTCGCTCAGGTCGAGATTTAAATTCGGATCTTTCTCCAGCTTCCAGCGGAACGCCGTCGCGCTTGCCAGCACCATCCCCAGCGTGGCAACCACCAGCGAGGTCGGGGTGCCGAACTGCGAGGCGATCTGCCCCCAGACGGCGCTGCCTGCGGTCATCGAGCCGAAGAACACCGTCAGATACACAGCCAGCGCCCGGGCTTTTACCCAGCGGGCGGCGCTGCGCTGTGCGCCAAGGTTGAGGGTGGAGAGCACCGCAATCCACGCGAAGCCGGTGAAGAACTCAAACAGGTTCAGCAGCCAGACGTGGCGCACGAACGCCAGCGCCAGCATGGTGAGGGCAAACGTCAGGCTGGCGGCCACCATCAGCCGATCGGCATTCAGCCGCTGGCGCAGGCGCGGCAGCAGGATCGCCCCGGCAATCGCCCCCAGGCCGATACACGCCAGCATCACGCCGTAGCCCGCCGGGCCTAAGCCCAGCTCGTGGCGCGCCACCAGTGGCAGTAACGCCCAGCCCGCGCTGCCGAAAACGAAGAACGCCACGGTACGCACCAGCACGTTGCGCAGCACCGGGGCGGCGTGCACGTAGCGAATGCCGGACCGCACCGCCGAGAAGAAGTGCTCCGGCGGCAGCCGCTGCACGGAAGGCGCCGGACGCCAGCGCCACAGCACCCACGCCACGCCGACCACGGATAGCGCGTTAAGCGCAAACACCATCCACGGCCCGGCCAGCGACAGCAGGAAACCGCCCAGCGCCGGGCCAATCGCCCGGCTGATGTTGACCCCGAGCGAGTTAAGCGCCACGGCGGAACCCAGCTCGGGCTTGCTCACCAGGTCAGGCACAATCGCCTGAAACGGCGGCGAACTCATGGCCGCGCCCACGCTCAGCAGAAACGTTGCCGCCAGCAGAACGGTGGGGGTGACGTGTCCGGTAAAAGAGAGCAGCGTCAGCCCGGCAGCGGCGATGAACACCCACAGCTGGGAGAAGAGCAGGTATTTTCGTCGGTCAACGATGTCCGCCATCACCCCGGACGGCAGGGCGAAGAGGAACATCGGCAGGCTGCTGGCCGCCTGCACCAGCGCGATATCCAGCGGATCGGCGCTGAGCGTCAGCATGCTCCAGTTGATGCCGACGTCGCTCATCCATGAGCCGACGTTAGAGACCACCGTGGCGATCCACAGCATGCGGAACACCGGCTGGCTCAGCGGCTGCCAGGGCGAAGCCGCCGATGCGGGCGTCGTCTCGACGTGTGCGTCGCGAACGTCGTTAACCTGGGTCATGCGAACCTCTCCGTCGTCTTACGCTGCAGCCGCCACTGGCCCGGTCCGGTGAGGGCGAGGGTGGTGAAGATAATCAGCAGCAGCCAGCCAAACTGCCCTTCGGCAATCGACCAGTCCGGGTGCACCGCCAGCATCGCCACCAGCAGCACGGCGATAATCGGCAGGCACGCCAGGCGGGTGTAAACCCCTGCAATGATAAACAGCGGGCAGATGGCCTCGGCGACGATCGCCGGGATCAGGCTCGCGTAAGGTCCGAAACCAAACGGATCTTCGATGCGCGTCAGCTCTTCGCTGAAGTGGAGCACCTTCGGCAGGCCGTGCACGTACAGCAGCAGCAGGCTGCCGGTCAGGCGCAGGAAGAACAGCCCCGGATCGATCCGGGGTGAAGCGTCATTATGTTTCATCAGAATGCAAAGCAGCTGCAGCCCAGCGCCCCCCAGAAAGCGTTATCGTCGGACACTGGCATCTCTGACGTGCGGGCGAAATCATGCTGGTGGCTATGAACCCCGCACGGGCCGCTGCAGTGGTGGACGGCGCTCATGCCGACGCGTGCGGCCTGCGGCGGCGCGCTGCGGTAGTGGCCCGGCACTTTCACCACCGGGGACCACTCGGGCAGGACCGGAATGGCGGGCGGCGCGAGCGGGCCAAAGCTGCCAGCGGCGTAGACGATATCGCCGTTGACCACGGTGAGGACGGACTCGATGCCCTTGATCTCCTCTTCCGGCACGCGGAAGTAATCTTTGCTGAGCACCGCCAGATCCGCGAGCTGGCCCGTTTTGATCTGCCCCTTCTGGTTCTGCTCGCTGGAGAACCACGCGCTGCCCTGGGTCCAGAGCATCAGGGCGGTATCGCGATCCAGACGGGCGCTGTGATCGTACATCTGCATTCCGCCAACGGTGCGGCCGGAGACCAGCCAGTAGAGCGCGGTCCACGGGTTATAGCTCGCCACGCGGGTGGCGTCGGTGCCTAAGCCCACCGGCACGCCGGTCTCCAGCATTTTCGCCACCGGCGGCGTGTGGCGGGTGGCTTCGATGCCGTAGCGCTCGGCGAAGTATTCCCCCTGGAAGGCCATGCGGTGCTGCACGGCAATGCCGCCGCCCAGTTCTTTGATGCGGTCGATGTTGGCCTGTGACACGGTTTCGGCGTGGTCGAAGAACCAGTGCAGCCCGTTGAACGGAATGTCGCGGTTCACCTTCTCGAACACGTCCAGCATGCGGCTGATGGATTCGTTATAGGTGGCGTGCAGGCGGAACGGCCAGCGGTGTTCGACCAGATGGCGCACCACGCGCTCCAGCTCGTCCTCCATGCCCGGCGCGAGATCCGGGCGCGGCTCGAGGAAGTCTTCAAAATCGGCGGCGGAGAAGACCAGCATCTCGCCCGCGCCGTTGTGGCGGAAGAAGTCGCTGCCCTGGCCCGGCGTGAGCATGTCGGTCCATTTTTCAAAATCTTCCAGCTCGTGGCCCGGACGCTGGGTAAACAGGTTGTAGGCGATGCGGATGGTCATCTGCTTTTTCTCGTGCAGCTCGGCAATTACCTCGTAATCTTCCGGGTAGTTCTGGAAGCCGCCGCCCGCGTCGATGGCACTGGTCAGCCCCAGGCGGTTCAGCTCGCGCATGAACTGGCGCGTGGAGTTGACCTGCTGCTCCAGCGGCAGCTTCGGCCCTTTGGCGAGGGTTGAGTACAGGATCATGGCGTTCGGGCGGGCGATCAGCATCCCGGTCGGGTTGCCGTTGGCGTCGCGCTGGATCTCCCCGCCCGGCGGATTCGGCGTGTCCCTGGTGTAGCCGACCACCTTCAGCGCGGCGCGGTTGAGCAGGGCGCGGTCGTACAGGTGCAGGATGAAAACCGGCGTATCCGGCGCGGCGTCGTTGATCTCGTCTAAAGTTGGCATACGGCGCTCGGCAAACTGGAACTCGCTCCAGCCGCCCACCACGCGCACCCACTGGGGCGACGGCGTGCGCAGGGCCTGCTCTTTCAGCATGCGCAGGGCATCTGCCAGGGACGGTACGCCTTCCCAGCGCAGCTCGAGGTTGTAATTCAGCCCGCCGCGGATCAGGTGCAGGTGCGAGTCGTTCAGGCCGGGGATAGCGGTGTGGCCTTTTAAGTCGACCATCTTAGTGCCGTCGCAGTGGTGTTGCATCACCTCGGCGACGGTGCCCACTTCCAGGAATTTCCCGTCGCGCACGGCAACGGCTTCCGCGAGAGGGTTCTCGCGATCGACGGTGTGAAACTGGCCGTTAACCAGAATGAGATCGGCTTTACCGAGAGTAACCATAACTGCTCCAGACTGAGAGGGGAATGGTCAGGATTATGGGAACCGGTTTCGGGAAAGATCCAGTTATACAATAGGATAGGTATACCAAAGTATAACTATACCTAAGGTTAACTATACGAAGAGATAATTACGCCCCGGCGGCGCGGGTCATAGGATGAATGCGATTTTATCGGCGTGCCTTTCGCGACGATTTTAACCTTTAACCTCACTGGATAATCTTATGACCACTACAAAGCTCGAAGTCTTAACCCCTGCCAACTGTCAGATCATCTTCATCGACCACCAGCCGCAGATGGCGTTTGGCGTGCAGTCTATTGACCGCCAGGTGCTGAAAAACAACACCGTGGCGCTGGCGAAAGCGGCAAAAGTGTTCAACATCCCGACCATCATCACCACCGTAGAGACCGAAAGCTTCTCCGGTAACACCTATCCGGAGCTGCTGGATGTGTTCCCGGGCCAGGACATTCTGGAGCGTACCTCCATGAACTCCTGGGACGACCAGAAGGTGCGTGACGCGCTGAAGGCTAACGGCAAGAAGAAGGTGGTTGTCGCGGGCCTGTGGACCGAAGTGTGCAACAACAGCTTTGCCCTGTGCGCGATGCTGGAAGGGGACTACGAAATTTATATGGTGGCGGACGCGTCCGGCGGCACCTCCAAAGAAGCCCACGACTTCGCGATGCAGCGCATGATCCAGGCGGGCGTGATCCCGGTGACCTGGCAGCAGGTGATGCTGGAGTGGCAGCGTGACTGGGCGCATAAAGAGACCTACACCGCGGTGATGGATATCGTGCGCGAGCACTCCGGTGCGTACGGCATGGGCGTGGATTACGCCTACACCATGGTGCACAAAGCGCCGTCTCGCCAGAAGAGCGAGCACCGTACCTTAGCGCCGGTTCCGGCACGCTAAATCCCGGCGGCGGGCTGGTCCCTCATCCGGCTCGTCACTGCCTTTTTCTCTGGAGTTCACAATGAGTACAGGGTTGATATCCCTCGCGGCAGGCGTGCTGATTGGCCTGATGTATGCCGTGCTGAAGGTGCGTTCCCCCGCGCCGCCCGCGCTGGCGCTGATTGGCCTGCTGGGTATGCTGGCAGGGGAACAGGCGATGCGTCATCTTTTATCCCGCGATAATCCCGCTGGCGTGCAGGTGACGGTTCCCCACGTTCAGCACCTGACCGGAGCGTCATCATGAAGGCCTGGATTATTTCGCTGGTGTGCGGGGTCGCGGCTGGGGTAATTTACGCCCTGCTCGACGTGCATTCCCCGGCGCCGCCGGTCGTCGCGCTGCTTGGCCTGTTCGGCATGCTGGTGGGTGAACAACTGATCCCCATCGGACGGCGTCTGGTGAGCCGCGAACCGCTGACCCTGGCCTGGTTTCGTCATGAATGCGTACCGAAAATCAGCGGTACCGCGCCCCCAACGCCCGCGAAGGAAAGCCGCGACGCGTAACGAATTGTTTGAGGAAAGACAGCATGACGCTGCCGTGGCGCATTGCCATCATTGATGACGAACGCTCTGTTCGCAGCGGGCTCAGTAACCTGCTGCAATCGGAAGGGTATGCTACCGATACCTTCGATTCGGCAGAGGTGTTTTTGAGCCACCCTCTCGCCCTGTCCGGCGCGTCGCTGGTGATCACCGACATCAAGCTGCGCGGCATGAACGGGATCGAGCTGTTTGAGAAGCTGCGGTTGCTGGCCACGCCGCCGCCGCCAATACTGTTTATCTCCGGCCATGCGGATGAAAATATGCAGCGGTATGCACTCAGCCTGGGCGCCGCTGCATTTTTGCGTAAGCCGATTAACATCGATATTCTGCTGGATCATATTCAGCGGGAGCTGACCCGCCGACAATAAGGATCGCGGATGAACGAACAAACGTCGCCTGCATTTTGGCCCGCCCGGGGAAGTCTCCATGAAGGGCGGGCTTTTGTTCTGAAAGAGGATGTTATTTTTACCGTGCTGGCGCAGGAGGGCGGCATCTCCTGGATGAACGGGCGGCATCCCCAGTCCGGCGGTTCGTTTATTATTGCCACCGCGGTCAGCGATGAAGAAGAGGAGCGGGCAACGCGGCTGCTTAAAAACGAGTTTGCCCTGCGCGATCGACTTCATGACGGCTGGGCTATCCGGCCCGTCGCTTCAACCCAGTACCGCGGACGTTTTGCGCTGGTCTACGCGCCGTTCTGCTTTGAACTGCTGGCGTGCCGGGCAGGTAAGGCGATTTCCGGGATCGCCCGCTTTATCGAGATGGCGATCCGCATCTGCGGTCCCCTGCGCCAGATGCATCTGCACAACCTGATCCACGGCGATATCAAACCCGGGTCGATCTTCGTTCATCACGACGCCACCAGCCGTCTGTGCAGCTTTGGTCTTTCCTGCGCCACTTCCGACGCATTCTCCCAGTCCCGGCTTGCCGCGTCTGGCGGCACGCCCGCCTACATGTCACCGGAACACACCACGCGTACCCGGCGCGCCGTCGACAGCCGGAGCGATCTCTACAGTCTGGGTATCGTGCTTTATGAACTTCTGACCGGGCGATTGCCGTTTGAACTGAGCGCTGATGACCAGACTAACTGGGCGCATTACCATATTGCCTCTGAGCCGCTTGCGCCGGGCCGGGTGCGTCCGGACGTACCCGGCATGCTCTCGACCATTATCCTTAAGCTGCTGGAGAAGAATCCGGAGAATCGCTATCAGACCGTCGACGGGCTGATTGCCGACCTCAGGCGCTGCCAGGCGACGCTGACCGCCGAAGGTGAGATCGTCGACTTTATTCCCGGCCAGCAGGATCGCTCTCCGGCGATCCATCTTGCCGATTCGCTTTTCTCTGCGCATCCGCAGGCCAGCGACGTCATCGCCGCGTTTGAGCGGGTCAGCCAGAGCGGTGCGCCGGAACTGGTGACGATTGGCGGTCCGTCGGGGATCGGCAAATCTTCCGTGATCGCCACCACGCTGAAATCGCTGCAACAGCGCAAGGTGCTGCTGGCGGTGGGCAAGGTCGATCAATACTCTCCCACGCTGCCCTACGGCGTGCTGAGTTCGGCGTTTCGGACGCTCACGCTGCACCTGCTCGGGCTGCCAGCCGGGGAGGTGGCGACGTGGAAAATCCGCCTGTCGCGCGCGCTGGAAGGCTTCGAGGAGCTGGCTGTCAGCCTGGTGCCGGAGCTGAATTTACTTCTTGAGAACAAACCGCGTTTCTCTGCGGATACATTTTCCATCGACGCGCGGGCGCGCTTCAGCCATATGGTGCTGGCGCTGGTGAAAACCTTCGCCACCCAGGGCGCGCCGCTGGTGCTGCTGCTGGATGATGTGCAGTGGATCGACGCCGCCAGCCTGCAAACGCTCGATCACCTGCTGCGCGCCTGCGGCGCCATCCCGCTGCTGGTGGTGGTGGCGCACCGCGATCTCAGTTCGCTTTCTGATCCCAGCTTGCAGACCGCGCTGGCGAGCCTGCCGGAGGCGGCGCAGCATGCCATGACGATCGTGCCGCAGCCGCTGTCGGTGAAGGCCGTGGCACGCTGGCTCGGGGGGATTTTTCATGCCCGCAGTACCGGCGCCTCCGATCTTGCCACGCTGATCCATGAAAAAACCGGCGGCAACCCGCTGTTCGTTCAGGAATTTTTCCGCCGCATCGTCGATGACGGACTGGTGGTGCACAACAAATATCAGGGGAAATGGCATTACGATCTCCAGGCCATCCGCGCCCGGCATTACACCGAGAACGTGGTGACGCTGGTGCTTGAACAGCTCAAAGAGATGCCCGATGAGACGCGCCGCCTGCTGGGCAGCATCGCCTGCCTCGGCTGCACGGGCGAGCTGGAGATGCTGTGCCGCGTGGTGGGGCAGTCGGCGGCGGAAATCCGCTACGCCCTTCATCCGGCGGTTACCGCTCAGCTGATAGTGCTGACGGAGAAAGCGTACGCTTTTACCCACGATCGGGTGCAGGAAGCCGCCTTTGCCCTGCTGGATGAGGGCGAGAAAAGCCATCTGCACCTGACCACCGCCAGCCTGCTGGCGGATGCCGCGCGGCAGACGGCGGGTAACGAACTGCTGTTCCGCGCGGTTCACCACGTCAGCGCCGCGCTGGACTGCATCCAGCCTGCGCCGCAGCGCCAGAGATTCCGTGAGCTGAGCCTCCAGGCCGCGCGGCGTGCGAAGCGTACCGGCGATTACCTTTCCGCCTTAAGTTACATCCAGACCGCCAGAGCGCTGGGGAACGCGGGTCCGGTCTCGGACTTTATGCTGGATATCGAAGAGGCGGGCTGTGAGTTCGCGCTCGGGCACCTGGAGCGCACGCGCGCGCTGTGCGATACGATCCTCGGCTCACCGGGCGGGCTGACGGAGAAAGCGCTGGCCGCTAACCTGCTGGCGGAAGTCTATATGCGCCAGTCGGAGATCCGCCTGGCGCTGGAGGCGTCGTTATGCTGGCTGGGCGTGTTCGGGATCCAGATCAGCCGCTACCCGGAAAATGCCGAATGTGACGAGGCCTGGCAGCAGTTCTGTCAACGCACCGCCGACGCGCCGCAGAACCCGTTTACTCAGCTTAAGCTGATGGAGAGCGCGGAGACCGAAGCGGTAATGAACCTGCTTTACAGCGCCAGTATTTTCGCCAGCTTTACCTGCCCGCGCCTGCACTTTTTACTCCTGTGCCGGATGATGCACCTCACGCTCGATCGCGGCATAACCGGCGCATCCACCACGGCGATGGCCTGGTTTGGCGTGCTGATTGGCCACCGCTACGCCGAATACCGTCTCGGGTTTGAGTACGGCACGCTGGCTCGCGAGCTGGTGAACCGCCACGGCTATGATGCCTTTGAAGCCAAAACCCTGCTGCCGCTCGACCAGCTCAGCGTCTGGACCCAGCCGCTGTCGTACACTATCGAGTGCGCCAAGGCCTGCTTTACCTCGGCGGTGACCCACGGCGACATGACGATGGCCTGCTTCGCGGCCTGTCACCAGATCATTAACTTCCTCTCCCGGGGCGATCATCTGGACGGCGTGTTGACCAGCATCGATCGCGGTCTGGCTTTTGTGCGTAAAACGGATTTTCAGGACATTGAAACCGTTCTGCACATTCAGCGCCGCTACGTGGAGTTTTTACGCACGCCGGTGACGGGCACATGGAGCGCCGCCCAGGCGCTGCCTGACGATCTGCTGCCCGCACCGCCGGAGCAGGCGCCCGAGCAGACCTCGACCATGCTGTTCTGGTACTGGCTCTATCGCGGGATGGCGCACTTTACCTGCGGCGAATACGCCGACGCGCAGGCGGATTTAGAGAGGGCGGGCTGGTATGCGTGGTCCGCACCGGGCCATATCCATCTGCTGGATTACCATTTTTACAGCGCGCTGGCGCTCTCCCGCCAGCTTTCGCCGGAGACCTTCTCGGCGGATTATCGCCGCAGTATTCATCACCATTACGACAAAATTGCCCTCTGGGCGCGGATCAATCCGGGCACGTTTGCCGATAAAGAGGCGCTGATTTATGCCGAAATCGTCCGTCTGGACGGCATGAACAGCATCGCGCTGGAGCAGTATGAAAAGGCGGTGCGGCTCTCGCGGGAGGGCGGGTTTAACCCGATCAATGCCCTGGCCCACGAGCTGGCAGGGCGTTTCTCGCTGGCCTGCGGCTACCCGACCGCCTCCGACGCCCATTTCCGCGGTTCGATTGCCGCCTGGGGCCGCGCCGGGGCGCAGGCCAAGGTTCGTCAGCTGGAGCAGGATTTTCCGCATCTGCTGGCCTCCGGGCAGAGCCGCGCGTACGACACCGTGGCATTTGCCCAGAACGAGGTGATCCGCGATTTACAGAGCGTCATCAAAGCCTCACGCGCCTTGTCCGAAGAAATCAACCTCGAGCGTTTAATTGAAAACCTGATGACGCTGCTGCTTGAACGGGCCGGGGCGCAGCGTGGCCTGCTGCTTCGCGTCAGCGATAATCACATCCCGGAGATCGAAGCCAGCGCCTGGACCAGCACCGACGGGGTGCGGGTTCGCATCCTGAAAGAGACACCGATGGCGACGGACATGCCGCTGTCGGTGCTGGCCGCGGTGATCCGCACCGGGCAGGAGATCCGCACCGGCAAACCGGAGGAATTTCACCCGTTCAGCCAGGATCCTTATCTGGTGACGTCCGGCGCCGCCGTGATGTGCGTGCCGATGTTCAAACAGGCGCGACTGGTGGGGGTGCTGTATCTGGAAAACCGCCTGATGCCGGAAGTGTTTACCGCCGAACATTCGCGCGTGGTCAGCCTGCTGGGCGCGCAGGCGGCGGTTTCGCTGGAGACGGCACGGCTCTACGCCGAGCTGCTGGCGGAAAACATCCACCGCCGACGGGTGGAGAAAGAGCTGCGCGCCAGCCAGACCTCGCTGATGCTGGGTGAGCAGATCAGCCATACCGGCAGCTGGCGCTGGGAGCTGGTGCAGGATCTGATGTTTATGTCCGAAGAGTACGCCCGTATTCTTGGCCTGCCGGAGCAGCAAAAGATGATCTCAATGGCGGAGTTTTTGACCTTCGTGCATGAGGATGATTATGGCCGGATCGGTAACCTCGTTAATCAGAGCGTGCGTGACGGACTGTCGATGCGCGCGGAGTTTCGCATTATCCGCACCGACGGCTCCGTTCGCTACATCCTCGGGATTGGCGATCCGGTGGGCGTGGGCAGCGAGGTGAATGAGTATTACGGCATCATTACCGACATCACCAGCCAGCGGGCGGCGGAGGATGCGATGCGGGTGGCGCAAGCGGATCTGGCGCGAGTCTCACGGGCCACCACCGTCGGGCAACTCACCTCCTCGATCGCGCACGAGATCAACCAGCCGCTGATGTCGATTGTCTCGAACGCCGGCGCGAGCCTGCGCTGGCTCAACCGCGATCCGGCGCGGCTGGACAAAGTGCGAGAGGGGCTGGAGGAGATCGCCGCCGAGGGCGAGCGGGCAGGGGAGATCATCCGCAGCATTCAATCTCTGACGCGCAAACAGGACCCCACGTTTACGCGCATCGATCTGCACTTCCTGATCCACCACATCATTATGCTCTCCCGCAGCGAACTTGAGCTGCGACACATAAGCGTTGATTATCTCCTGAACGCTGACGACAGCTTTATCATCGGCGACAGCGTGCAGATCCAGCAGGTGCTGCTTAACCTGGTGATGAATGCGATGGAAGCGATGGCGGAAGTGACGGATCGCCCGTGCTGCATCACGATCGCCACCGCGAACTGCGCCGAAGGGAAGGTGATCTTTGAGATCGCCGATACCGGCAGCGGCATTGAGCCGGAGCTCACCGAGCGGATCTTTGACTCGTTCTATTCGACCAAAGCGCAGGGAATGGGGATGGGGCTGACCATCAGCGCCAGCATCATTGAACGGCACCGGGGAAAACTGAGCGCGCGCCGCAGAGATCCGTACGGGACGGTGTTTACCTTCGCGTTGCCGCTTGCCGGACAGGAGGCGTAACGGTTATTCCGCTGGCTGATGTTTTGTCAGGCGCTCGACGGCCCTGACCAGCTCGGCCACGGAGCGGACCTGCATTTTCTCCATCACCCGGCGGCGGTGTACTTTCACCGTAATCTCACTGACGCCCAGCTCGGCGGCGATCTGCTTGTTGAGCTTGCCGCTGATGGCAAGCTCAAGCACCTCATGCTCGCGCGGCGTGAGGGACATGTGGCGCTGTTTCAGGGCGTAGTGCTCTTTGACGCGGGCGGCGTTGTGCTGTGCCAGCCTGAGCGCGGATTCGATAGAGCCAATGAGGGCGCTGGATTCAACGGGTTTAGTGAGAAATTCGTAGGCCCCGCCTTTGATCGCCCGGACGGACATAGGGATAGTGCCGTGACCGGTGAGAAAGATGATCGGTATTTCCCGCCCGTTGGCTTTCAGCGCATCTGCGACATCAAACCCGGTGATCGTGGGCATTTGCATATCGAGGATCACGCAGGAGGGCAGATCCTCAAAGGGATGGCTGAGAAAGGCTTCTGCTGAGGAAAAGCCAAGGGCGTGTATATCCGCTGATTCCAGCAGCCCAACAACGGACTGCCTGACAGCGTCATCGTCATCAACCACATAAACAATGTGTTCCATTCACCGCCCCGGTGTGATCAGTAAACCATCAAGAATAAAATGCGCCTTTTTGAACGTAAGCGACTGTTTGCTATCCTCATTCATACTAACACATTAATAATTATTATCATTCGGCAATATGAAGATGATATGAAAGTGTAATAAAAATGTGGCGAATTGGTTAGGATCGGAACGCTGTTTTTAGAGACCTTTCCGGCTGCGAAGCCAGAGCGTGACACAGGCGATATTCATCCTGAGCCACGATGTTTTGTGTGAGGACGCCGACGGGTAAAACAGGCTACACTCTGATTTTGAGCGCGACAAGCTGAGGACATAACGATGCACTACACACTGAAAAGCAGTGACGATAAAGAAAAAGCGGAAGGAACAAGCGGCGCGGGCGCTCTACAGCAAAAACTGCTGGAATCCCGTTCGATTGTCATCTCCGGCGAGATCAACCAGGAGCTGGCCCAGAAAGTCATCACTCAGATGATCCTGCTGCAAAGCGTCAGCAACGATCCGATCAAGCTGTACATCAACAGCCAGGGCGGCCACGTGGAAGCGGGCGACACCATCCACGACTTCATTAAGTTTATCCGACCGGAAGTGCACGTCATTGGCACCGGCTGGGTGGCAAGCGCCGGGATCACCATCTTCCTGGCGGCGAAAAAAGAGCACCGCTACTCGCTGCCGAATACCCGCTTTATGATCCACCAGCCGCTGGGCGGCGTGCGCGGTCAGGCAACGGATATCGAAATCGAAGCGCGCGAGATTATCCGCATGCTGGAACGCGTGAACAAACTGATTGCTGACGCCACCGGCCAGCCGCTGGAGAAAGTGAAGAAGGACACCGACCGTAACTTCTGGATGTCACCGGCGGAAGCGCTGGACTACGGCATCGTGGGCAAACTGATCACCCATTATGACGAGCTGAACCTGGATTAAGTTTTAGCCCGCGCGTGCGTCGGGTGACGGCTTTGCCTTACCCGACCTACGCGCGCTCGATTGACCCATGACAAGTTCCCCCCTGGCTGTCTCTTCTATAATCGCGCCTGTCTCCCCTCTCACTGGTGCTAACCATGGCGTATCAACTGAACCTCGACTGGCCGGAATTTCTTGAGAAATACTGGCAAAAACAACCCGTTGTGCTGAAAAATGCCTTCCCGAATTTTGTCGACCCCATTACCCCTGATGAACTGGCGGGTCTGGCGATGGAGCCGGAAGTCGACAGCCGCCTGGTAAGCCATGCTAACGGCAAGTGGCAGGCGAGCAATGGCCCGTTTGAGCATTTCGATAACCTCGGTGAAACCGGCTGGTCTCTGCTGGCGCAGGCGGTGAACCACTGGCATATGCCCGCCGCAGAGCTGGTGCGTCCGTTCCGCGTCCTGCCGGACTGGCGTCTCGATGACCTGATGATCTCCTTCTCCGTCCCGGGCGGCGGCGTTGGGCCGCATATCGATCAGTACGATGTGTTTATTATTCAGGGGATGGGTAGCCGTCGCTGGCGCGTGGGTGACAAGCTGCCGATGCGTCAGTTCTGTCCGCATCCGGCCCTGCTGCACGTCGATCCGTTTGAGCCGATCATTGACGAAGATCTGGCCCCGGGCGATATCCTCTATATTCCGCCTGGATTCCCGCATGACGGCTTCACCCATGAAACCGCGCTCAACTACTCTGTCGGTTTCCGCGGGCCGAACGGTCGCGATCTGATCAGCAGCTTTGCCGATTACGCGCTGGAAAACGATCTGGGTGGCGAGCACTACAGCGATCCGGATCTGACCTGCCGCGAACACCCGGGCCGCGTGGAGCAGTACGAGCTCGATCGCATTCGCCAGATGATGATCGACATGATTAGCAAGCCGGATGATTTTACAAAATGGTTCGGCAGCTTCGTCTCCACGCCGCGTCACGAGCTGGATATTGCCGCCGCCGAGCCGCCGTATTCCGCAGACGAGGTGCTCGACGCGCTGCAAGGGGGCGAAACGCTTTCACGCCTGAGCGGGCTGCGCGTGCTGAACGTCAACGGCAGCTTCTTTATCAACAGCGAACAGCTGGAGACGGCGGATGTGAACGGGGCGGACGCGCTGTCCCGCTACACCCAGCTCGGCCAGGCCGAACTGGGCGATGCGCTGAATAATCCGGCGTTTGTGGAAGAGCTGACCGGATTAATTAACCAGGGATACTGGTACTTCGACGAGTAACAGACTGCGGCGTTTAGTCAGACTAAACGCCGCTACGTTCAAACCAGCATATTACAGGCCTTCCAGTAGTTCAGAAGCCGCTCATCGTCGCGCTCTTTTTCCGCTTTAATTTTCATCGCCTGGGCGAGATTTTCTCGCGATACCTCATGGCCTTTTTGCACGATGTCTAAGACCGCTTCACCAAGAGCCAGCGAAATTTCTGTCCGATTGTTGCGAATCGTCATAAATACCTCCTCGTTGGTTGCGATACTTTAATTATGAACGGGAAATAATCAGTCGCTAATAATTAATCTTATTCTTATTTTTTCAATTCGGCGCTAAATAGACATAATATTCGGTTCTGTCAATGATGTTTCAAAATGCTAATACGCATTTCAGGTCCGAATTTATGCGCTACAGTTAATTTCGTGCAACAGGCAAATAACCGAAACAGGAGAATGAATATGGTAGATAAAAGCGCAATTAAGGATCACACTCAGGTTGTCGCCAGCTGCGGAACGCATGTCGGGGTTGTAGACCATCTTGATGGTGAGCGTATCAAGCTTGCGAAGAGCGACCCGGAATCAGGCGGCAAGCACCACTTTATTCCTCTCGGCTGGGTCGATAAGGTCGAAGATAATAAAGTTGTCCTGACCAAAAACCATAAAGAGGTTTTTGCTGAGTGGCAGAAAGCATAAATATATTTCTCGTAAAGAAATATACGCCTTCGCTCCGGCTTTGTCCGGAGCGTAATAGTGTCTGCGCCCGGTGATTGCTGCCATGGCAAATGAATGGTACTGTTTTGCCTGTCCTTTCCCCGATGCAGGCTCCGAATTATGCTCCAGAGTGAAAATACATCAGCGAAGCGCATATTTTTTGTTGAGGATTTTCAAATATTCGGCGAGCGCTACGGCATCGACTACCGTTTCCCGCAGCTAAAAGATGAGCAGGTCAGCGGCAGCCCCGTGTTGCAGGGGAATGTTGAAGAGATGACGCTCTCGTCCGGCATTTCACTGACCCATTCCGACGTACGTGTATTACAGCCCTATGAAACCACCTCTCGCCACAGCAGCCCGCTTTATATGCTGGTGGTGCTGGAAGGGTGCGTGACGCTCACGCTCAATGGTATCGATTATCCCGTCCGCCCGGGCATGGCGTTCAGCTCGCGTCTGAGTGAAGATCAGGTGATGAGCGCGCGTCACGATGCTGACAGCACGCTGAAAACGCTCTCGTTTGGCGTGTACCCGCACGATGCCGGACGTGAAGCCCTGCTTGAGTCGCTGCTGCTGGAATGGCAAAGCCTGAATACCCCCGCGTTTGTCTGGCACGTTCCCGAGTTTGTGATGTCAGGCATTCAGCATGCACAGCGGCAGGGGGGAAGCATGCTCTCGCGTAAGCTGTTGCTGGAGGGGCTCATGTACCAGCTGCTCGGCCACGGCCTGAACCAGTGCCAGCTGCCCTGTCCGAGCCGCCCTGAGCATGCGCGTCTGGAACGCGTCCGGTGCCTGCTGGAACAGTCTCCTGAACGTGACCATACACTCGCGCAGCTGGCAGCCCTTGCTGCCATGAGCCCAAGCAGCCTGCGCAGCAAGTTCCGTCAACGCTACGGCTGCACACTCTTCGATTATCTCCGCGACTGTCGCCTTGCGCTGGCGCGTCGCTATCTGCTGGAAGGCCACAGCGTACAGCAGGCGGCGTGGATGTGCGGGTATCAGCATGCCACCAACTTCGCCACCGCATTTCGTCGTCATTACGGGATTTCACCGGGTGACGTGCGCAAATTCCGCTAACGTAATTTTGTCCATCGCGCGAACGTATCCCGTGCGGTTTAGCATCGCGCATACATAACCTGGCGGCGCGCATAGCTGTTTGCACCCTCAAAAAGGTAATAATTCTTATTAACAATAAGAAATATCTCTGGAGAGGGTTATGTTTGCTAAATCGCGTCTGGCACTGCTGGTGGGATGGGTTACCGGTAGCGTCGCTTTTCCTTTACTGGCGCAGGATGCCCAAAAAACTGACACCGTGGTGGTGACCTCGCAGATGCAGTCTGCGGCCACCAAGCTTGAAACGCCGGATATTGAAACCCCGCAATCGGTCTCTATCGTCACCCGCGAGCAGTTCGAAGAGCAGGGCGCAACCAGCGTGCGTCAGGCCGTGAGCTACACGCCGGGGGTCTACAGCAACCAGATTGGGGCATCAAACCGCTTCGACTACATGGTGCTGCGCGGCTTCTCGGACGGCAGCCTGGACAACGTCTACCTCGACGGCCTGAAGATGATGGGCGACACCAATTCCCACAGCTCGCTGGTGGTTGATCCGTGGTTCCTGGACAGTATCGAAGTCGTGCGCGGCCCGGCCTCCGTGCTGTACGGTCGCTCATCGCCGGGCGGCATCGTGGCGCTCACCTCCCGTAAGCCATCGTTCGATCCGGGCGGGGAGATCAAGCTCTTCGCCGGTAACAATAACCAGCGCGGGGCGATGTTCGACGTCACCGGCCCGGTTGATGATAACGACCGCGTGGCGGTGCGCCTCAGCGGGATGACCCGCTATGCCGATTCCCAGTTCGATCCGCTCAAAGAAGAGCGTTACGCGCTGATGCCGAGCCTGACCTGGCGTATCACCGATAATACCCGTCTGGATCTGATGGCCTACCTGCACCGCGATCCGGAAGGCGGCAGCCACTCCGGCCTGCCGTATGAGGGCACCGTCGTGCCGCACAGCGGTAAGAAAATCTCCAACACCTTTTTTGAAGGTGAAGACGATTACGACAAGTACGATCGTCGGGAAAACATGGTCGGTTATAACATCGAGCACTTGTTTGACAGCGGCTGGGCCGTGCGTCAGAAGCTGCGCTACCTGCACACCAAAGTCGAGCTGAACCAGGTGTATGCCGCAGGCTGGCTGAACGACACCGAGCTGAACCGCGGCTATTCCGGCTCCGATGAGAAGATGAACGCCATCACCCTGGATAACCAGGTCGACGGCAGCATCGATACCGGCGAGGTGAACCACCGCGTGCTGATCGGCATGGACTACCAGGACCGCACCAACAACGTCATCGGCTACTACGGCGGCTTCCCGCCGATTGACGCTTTCCATCCTGCTTATGGCGCGAAGCCGGACTACATCACCCAGTACAGCAGGGAAAAGCATAAGCTGCGCCAGACCGGCTACTACCTGCAGGATCAGATGTCCATTGACCGCTGGCGCCTCACGCTGGGTGGGCGTTACGACCAGGTGAGCGTGTCGAACGTCGACAACTTCAACCATACCCGCAGCGATCTGGATAAAAACAACTTCAGCAGCCGCGCGGCGCTGCTGTATCTGTTTGATAACGGTGTCGCGCCGTACGTCAGTTACTCCACCGCCTTTACGCCGACCAGCTTTGCCGACGAGCAGGGGAATATCCTGGATCCGATGAAGGGCAAGCAGTGGGAAGCGGGCGTGAAGTATGAGCCGGAGGGGATGAACAGCCAGTTCAGCGCCTCGGTGTTCCGCATCAACCAGAAGAACATTGCCACTAAAGAGGAGCCGACCGATCCGTACCGTTCCATCGGTGAAATCGAATCCGAAGGCGTTGAGCTGGAGGCGATTGGACAGCTGACCGACAGCCTGCGCATGCAGGCGGCCTACACCTATACGGATATTCGCTACAAGAAGAGCAGCCCGGAAGAGGAGGGCAAGCGCGCCGTCTATGCCCCGCGTAACATGGCCAGCGCCTGGCTGAGCTACGACGTCAAAAGCGGCCCGCTGGACGGCCTGACCGTCGGCTCCGGCGTGCGCTATGTCAACGGGATCGCCAGCGATCGTCAGAACACCCATACGCTACCGTCATACACCCTGGTGGATATGGTCGTGGGGTATGACCTGTCGAAAGTGGGGCTCACGGGCGTGAGCGCGCAGTTGAACGTCAATAACCTGACGGACAAAAGCTACGTTGCGGCGTGTAACTCGCTCTCTTACTGCTACTTCGGTGCAGAGCGCAGCATTGTCGGCAGCGTTTCGTGGACATTCTGAGTCGTTAGCCAATGCCCGGTGGCGCTGCGCTTACCGGGCCTACGGGATCGGTTTTCACCCTCTCCCTGTGGGAGAGGGCCGGGGTGAGGGCAACAGGCCGCACTACCCCTCCATCGCAATCACAATCGCCTCACCCATCTTTTTCAACGCCTCGCGATGTTTATCCGTCGGCGGCAGCGCCACGTTGATCCGCAGACAGTTGCGGTACTTACCGGAGGCGGAAAACAGCGACCCGGCCGCAGCCTGGATCTTCAGACGGCACAGCTGCTTGCTGACGCACACCATGTCGACCGTCTCCGGCAGCTCGACCCACAGCAGGAAGCTGCCCTGCGGGCGGGTAACGCATATTTCTGCCGGAAAATACTGCCGCACCCAGCAGGTGTAGGTCTCCATATTCTGCTGATAAATCTGGCGCATGCGCCGCACGTGGCGATGGTAATGGCCGTCGCGAATAAACGCCGCCACCGCCATCTGCGTGCCCGGCACGTTAAAACCGCCCGCGGCGTATTTCATGTGCATCACCCGGTCGTAATAGCGCCCCGGCACAATCCAGCCGACGCGCAGCCCGGGCGCCACGGTTTTGGTAAAGGAGCTGCAGAGGATCACGCGGCCATCAATGTCCATCGAGTGAATGGTGCGCGGGCGCGGGTACTCTGCGGCCAGCTCGCCGTAGATATCATCCTCCACAATCACAATATCGTGCCGCTGGGCGAGCGCCAGCACCTGCTTTTTACGCGCTTCCGGCATGATAAACCCGAGCGGGTTATTGCAGTTGGGGACCAGGATCACCGCTTTGATCGGCCACTGCTCCAGCGCCAGCTCTAACGCCTCGATGCTGATCCCGGTCTCGGGATCGGTAGGTATTTCAATCGCCTTGATGTCGAAGCCGCGCAGCATCTGCATGGTGCCATGAAACGACGGCGACTCGACCGCCACGATGTCCCCCGGTTTGCACACCGAGAGCAGGGCGATCGACAGCGCGCCGTGGCAGCCGTTGGTGATCACAATCTCGTTTGCCGCCACGGTGGAGCCGCCGTCCAGCATCAGGCGGGCGATCTGCTCGCGCAGCTCCAGACGACCATCGAGCACGTCATAGCTCAGCATTTCGCCAGGGTTATGCTGCGCAATGCGGCTCATCTCGCGCCACAGCGGCTTCAGGCTCGGCTGGTTGATGTCCGGCGAGCCGCCGCCAAAGGAGATCATCTCTTTGTCGGCGCGGGCGTCCAGCAGCATCATCACCTCATCCCACTGGGTGACGTCCACGGGGCGCTGCACCGGGCGCGTCATCGCCGGTACGGGCGGCTGCGCTTTGCGTTTCGAGACAAAATAACCGGAGCGCGGCTGGGGCGTGATCAGCTGGAGATTTTCGAGGATCTGGTAGGCCTGCTGTATGGTGCTGATACTAACGCCGTGTTCCTGGCTCAGCGTGCGTACCGACGGCAGACGTTCGCCGCTGCGATACAGCCCTTGTTCGATACGTTCCGCCAGTAGGTTGGCCAGATGTTGATAGCGCGTCATGCTGTATCCTTTGTTTTCACCATACAGATTATTAAACCAGTACAGATTGGTGGGTAAAACGCCATGCAGATACCGTTTTAGCGGATCTGTATGGTAAACAAAAGCAGTTTTTGAATCTGTATTGTATTGGCCGTTTTCCATGATGATAACCCCACTGGCACAGCGAGGAGAGCATCATGGAATTCTACGAGAATCGTTCAAAACGTCCGTTTATCGCGTTTGTCTGGGTAGCGAAAACGCTGCGTAACTGGTATCGCATCAACCGTACCCGCCGCATTCTGAGCCAGATGAGCGACGAGCAGCTCAAGGACGTTGGGTTATCGCGATATGATGTGTAAGCATTGGGTTGCCCGGTGGCGCTATGCTTACCGGGCCTACAGGAGACCGTAGGCCGGGTAAGGCGCAGCCGCCACCCGGCGGTTTTCAACTCAACAGCGCAAGCGTCTGCCGTTTCGGCCTTTCCAGCAGCTCAACCGCCTCCTGATATGACCGCACGTTGTTATAGCCCATCACCAGCCCGTAGCGTTTTCCTGATCCGTGATACCACGCCGAAAGCGCATTAACCTGTAGTTGCTGTTCCTGCCAGCAGCGGGCGATCTCCCGGTCAGCGCTTCCCTTTGCGAGGAACGCGACAATATGCATTCCACCGTCGTTTTGCTCGGTGAAGAACAGGTCACCATAGACCTCACCCAGGGCGGCAATCATCCAGTCGCGGCGGATCTGATACAGGGCGCGCATCTTTTTAAGATGACGAAAAAAATGCCCTTCGTTGAGAAATGCGGTGAGGATTTTTTGCGTCAGCACCGGCTGGCCGCTGGTGGTAATGTCCGCGCAGTCGGTAAAGGCCCCGACGGTGCTGGCGGGCATCACCACGTAGCCCATGCGCAGTGAAGGCATAATGGTTTTGCTGAAGGTGCCCATAAAGATCACCCTGTCATGCCGATCGAGGCTTTTCAGCGACGGCAGCACTTTGCGGGTGTAGTGAAATTCCCCGTCGTAATCGTCTTCGATAATCCACGCCTCGTTTTGTGACGCCCAGTCGAGCAGCTGCTGCTTGCGCGGCAGTGAGAGCGTCACCGCCAGCGGGCTCTGATGCGACGGGGTCACGATGGCAAAACGCGCGTCGCGATGATGACGGAGCAGGTAGTCCGTATTGATGCCGCAGCGATCAACCGGCACGGTGTGCAGGCGGGGCACGATCCGCTTGAGCAGCTGCTGGCCCATAAAATAGCCCGGATCCTCAAACACCACCTTGTCGCTGCGGCTGGCAAGCGTGTCGAGGATCAGGCGCAGGCTGCCGCTGTAGCCGCTGGTGATCAGTACCTGTTCGGCGGTGCAGGATAACCCGCGCGAGATATTGAGATAGCGGGCAATCGCCTCGCGCAGCGGATACCAGCCCAGCACCGGCGGGTTGAGCATTTCATTCTGACGCATGGCGCGCGTCGCCTGGCCCGCCAGCAGCAGCCATTTTTTATAGGGGAAGCTGTCGAGCGCCGGAATGCCGGGGCGCAGAAAACCGGCCCGTTCGCGCTGGCTAATCAACGACGCCAGCAGCGTGCCGGTCGCTTGTTCTGCGGGGGCGTGTTGCGCGGGCAGCAGAAGATCCGGGTTCACCCGCGTCCCGCGCGCGCCCTGGCTTACCAGATACCCTTCGCCCGTCAGAATGGCATACGCCGTCTCGACGGTTTTACGCGCCACCTTCAGCTCTTCCGCCAGCACGCGGATGGCAGGCACTTTATCGCCCGGCTTCAGCACGCCACTCGTGATGTTGTCGCGATAGCGGGAATAAATCTCATGATAGCCCGGCTTCATGTCCTACCTCATTTCACGATTTTTGTGTCTTTTTACTATGTCATTAACGGCGTAGATTTGCCTTATCGCATGAAAAAAACGGCACAAAAAGAGGAAAGACAATGAGCACCCGCGTAAACCACCACAAAGCCACACCTGCACTTGCCAACGCGCTTTCTGCCCTGAGCATGGAGGTGGCGAAAACCTCTATTGATCCGGCACTGAAGCACCTGATCGACATTCGCGTATCGCAGCTGAACGGCTGCACCTTCTGTCTGGATATGCACTCGAAAGAGGCTAAAATCGCCGGTGAGCGCGAGCTGCGCCTGTACCATCTGGCGGCCTGGCGCGAGTCCCCGCTGTTTAGCGCCCGTGAAAAAGCGGCGCTGGCCTTCACCGAAGCGCTGACCCAGATTGGCGTACATGGCGTGAGCGATGCGCTGTACCGCAGCGTGGCGGAGCACTTCTCGGATGTCGAGATTTCAGAGCTGAACTTCGCCATCGTAGCGATCAACGCCTGGAACCGCCTGGGCATTACCTCCCGCATGGAGCCGGGCGCGCTGGATGCGGCTTACGGTCTGAACAAGGCTAACCTGGAATAATTCTGCGCTCGCGGATCATCGCCACCAGCGCCCGTAATCCAGGCGAGTGGGGGATTGGGGCGTTTATGGAGTCGAAGTCGATGGTGGGTTAAACCCTGCCCGGTGGCGCTACGCTTACCGGGCCTACATGAGCCCGTAGGCCGGATAAGCGCAGCGCCATCCGGCAAACACTTCGCTCCATACCGAAGCATTGTGGTTTTTCCTCCTGCATTCTCTCCACACCCTCACAACGGAGAGACACCCATGATCGCAGTCCTTTTTGAAGCCAAAGCGGAGCCTCATCATCAGGCGCGCTATCTGCAGCTTGCCGCTGAACTCAAGCCTTTGCTGGCGGACATCGACGGCTTTATTGATATAGAACGTTTTCAGAGCCTGAGCATCGACGGCAAAATCCTGTCCCTTTCCTGGTGGCGGGATGAAGAGGCCGTCCGCCGCTGGAAGCAGAATGTCTTCCATCAGGCCGCGCAGGCCGAAGGCCGGGAGTCGATTTTTTCTTTCTACCGTATTCGCGTGGCGCAGCTGGTGCGGGAGTACCGCTCTGAAACGAGAGGGCACGCGGATGTATGACGTTCACGTGATTTTTAGCGACAGGCCCGGCGAGCTGGCGCGCTTTGGACAGCTGTTAGGCCGCAACGGCGTGGGGCTGGAGGGGGGCGGCGTTTTCGGTACGGATGCCCATTTCCTGGTGGAGGACGGGGAAAAAGCCCGCCGTGTGCTGCTCGACGCCGGGTTTACCGTGCAGGCGCTGCGAAAGCCGGTGATCAGAAAGCTTAAGCAGGAGCGTCCTGGCGAGCTGGGCGAGATAGCGGCGGCGCTGGCCGCAAAGGGCGTGTCTATCCTGACTCAGTACAGCGACCATGCGAATCACCTTATTCTGCTGACGGATGATGATAAGCTGGCCGCTGAGATCACCACACCCTGGGCGACAAATGTTAAAGACGAGCTTACCCTCTGATAACAGCGCGATGCTGGAAAAGGCCATTGCCGCTGTAGCGGCTGCAATGGCCGATCCGTCGCGCGTGAAAATGCTCTGTGCACTAATGGACGGCCGGGCGTGGACGGCCACCGAACTGAGTGCGGCGGCAGACGTTGCGCCGTCGACCGCCAGCGGGCATCTCGCCCGGCTGGTTGAAGGGCAGTTAATTACCTGCCTGTCGCAAGGGCGGCATCGTTATTATCGTCTTGCCGGGCACGACGTGGCGGCGCTGGTGGAACAGATGATGGAGCTTTCGTGGAGCCGCATTACCCCGCCGGAAACTACCGCGCCGAAAGCCATGCGTAAAGCCCGGACCTGCTACGACCATCTCGCAGGCGCGGTGGCGGTGCAGATCTACGATTTCATGCAGGCAGCATGCTGGCTGGAGGCAGACGGTTCAGCGCTCACGCCGTATGGTCGGGAGCAATTTCTGAAGCTCGGCGTTTCGTTAAGCGCTCATTCGCGCCGAAAAGCGTGCTGCGCCTGCCTGGACTGGAGCGAGCGGCGGTTTCATCTAGGAGGCGAAGCCGGCGCAGCGCTGCTTCTTTATCTGGAAAGCAAAGGGTGGATCCAGCGGGTGGCGGGGTACAGGGAGGTGGTTGTGACGGCTTCAGGACAGGGCGCCATCACCAGACATTTTAGCCGCTAAACTCCGCTGCGGGCTGTGCCCTCACTCTGCCCTTCTCCCACAGGGCTGAGGGATCCCCAGTAATTTTTTTATGCAGAAGCAATAAAGTTGCTTTCTAAATGACTGAGGGCTGTCAGCGATGCCCTGGTCCGGCTGTAAATCGCTGAGGCGTTTGCCTTCCGGCCGGGGCGAGGCGCAGGGATGCGCCGAGAGGGCGGCTTTACAGGGACGTTGCCTCCGCCCGTACCCGATAAGCCGGAAGGAATAAGCCGAGGGCACCGCGAAGCGGCGATTTACCGCCGGGAGCCCGGGTCGCCAGGGTGGTGGCGACTGAGCCACCCTGGCACGTTCACCGGTCATGTCGTTACAGAGTAGCAAGGAACATAAAGTGAACGGAATGACCACCACCGCCGTATGTTCCCCTCACCCTAACCCTCTCCCCGGAGGGGCGAGGGGATTGCTCAGTGCTCGCATTAATTTGTGGGGAACCCTCAGCCCACAGGGAGAGGGAGAATCTCATTTCGCAATTCCTGCGCTTTAACTTCTCGTTTCTTGATACTTACCCTGATAACTATTATCGTGACCGCGTGTGACGAGAGGTTTCCCCATGAGTGAAGAAGAACTGTTTAGCCGCAGGCCGATGGGCATGCGGATGGCGATGATCGTGCGCCAGTGGCGTGCCGTCATTGACGACGCCATTCTCGATACTGGGTTAACCCAGTCGAGCTGGACGGTGATGATGCAGCTGCATCAGCTCGGGGATAACGTCTCGGTGAGTGAGCTGGCGGAGGTGCAGGGCATTGAACTGCCGCCGCTAATGCGCACCCTGACACAGCTGGAAAAACAGGGTTACCTGCTGCGCACCGTCTCGCCGTATGACAAGCGCATCCGGCTTCTGACGCTGACGCCTGAGGGAAAAGCTGTACTTAACAGGCTCACCCAGGTAATTGAGACGCTTCAGACGCGCGTATCGCAAAACATCGCGCCTGAACATCTCGACATTTTCAGCGCCACCCTGAATCAAATCGCCTGCAATTTGCGGACAATCCGCGAAGAAGATAACAAGACCGAAAAATAATGACTCCTGAACAAAAGTTTGCCCGCTGGGTAAGGGTAAGTATTGCCTCTTTCCTGCTGATGTTTGTCTACTTTATCGTCGCGGATATCTGGATCCCGCTGACGCCGGATTCCACCGTGATGCGCGTGGTGACGCCGGTGTCTGCCCGTGTCTCCGGCTATGTGGCGGCGGTCCATGTCCACAACAATAGCCAGGTGAAGAAAGGCGATCTGCTGTTTGAGCTCGACGACACCCCGTTTCGCAATAAAGTGGAAGCGGCGCAGATCGCGCTTGAGCAAGCTCGCCTTTCCAACGAACAACTGGACGCGCAGATCGCCGCCGCGCAGGCCAGCCTGAAGACCGCCGTGCTGACCGCGCGTAACGACAAAGTGACTTTCGACCGCTACCAGAAACTGAGCACCCTGCAGAACGTGTCGCAGGCGGATCTGGATAAAGTCCGCACTACCTGGCAGAGCAGCGAGCAGTCCGTCAGCTCGATTCAGGCGAATATTCATAACCTGCGCATTCAGCGCGGCGAGCGGAATGAACACCGTAACGTGACGCTGCAAAAATACCGTAACGCGCTGGATGAAGCGGAGCTGAATCTTGGCTGGACGAAGGTCTACGCCGAGGCGGACGGCACGGTGAGTAATCTGCAATTAAGCCCCGGTTTTTACGCCTCGTCCGGTTCGGCAGCGCTGGCGCTGGTGAATACGCAGACGGATATTGTGGCGGATTTCCGCGAGAAGAGCCTGCGTCATACCCACCAGGGGACCGACGCCGCCGTGGTGTTTGACGCCTTTCCGGGACGGGTTTTCCGCGCCCACGTGACGAGCAGTGACGCGGGGATCCTCGCCGGTCAGGAAGCCGTTAACGGTCAACTTTCTGAACCGGAAACCTCTAACCGCTGGGTGCGCGATGCCCAGCGAATGCGCATTCACGTGGCGCTGGACGAAGCCTTACCGAAGTCGCTGCCGACCGGCGCGCGCGCCACCGTGCAGCTCTACAACAGCGAAGGGCCCTTTGCGCGCTTCTTCTCCGGGATGCAAATCCATCTGGTGAGCCTGCTTCACTATGTCTATTAGCACTCTGGCGCGGGTATTTACCCCGCACGGCAACATCGTCTACACGGCAAACGACTTCCGCCAGACCCTGCGCATTGTCTTTGCCGGGATGATTGCGCTCAGTATTTCGAGCTTCTACAACACCAGCTACGGCGTGTTTTTTGTGGTCTACCCGATCATGCTGCTGTCGCTGGTGCCGGTGTTTAACCGCCACGTGGCGAAGCAGTTTATCTTCAGCGCATCGCTCAACTGCGTCGAAATGGTGATCATCATCGGCTTTCTGTCGCAATGGCCGGTCATTATGACGCTGGTGGTCTTTGCCCTGTACGTGATGCGCTTTCGCTTTATGAGCAAGGGGCCGCTGTTTCTGTTCGGTTCGATGGGCGTGGTGTGCCAGAGCGTAATGCTCAACTTTATGAGCTACCCCACCACCAACTGGCACACGCTTTTGTTCTCCAACATTGAAGCGAGCGTGATGGCGGTGTGTCTGAGCGCGCTGATGAATTACCTGCTGCCGGACGTGGAGCCACGTAAGCCGCCGCCGCTGATAGAGAAAGACGATGCCCGCGTGCGCCACGAGTCGCTGCTCTCCGGCACCGTGGCGACGCTGATTTTCGTGGTATTTCAGATGAGCGACTTAAGCGATTCGCTCTCGGCGCTGATGGCGGGCATTCTGATCCTGTTCCCGATGCACTACCGCGGCGCGGTGATGAGCTCTATCTGGCGCGTGGTCGGCGTGGTGCTGGGCTGTCTCTATATCCTCGTCGTTCAGCTTATCCTGTACGATCACAGCAGCCATATGCTGCTGATGATGCCGCTGATCGGCCTCGGGCTGGCATTTGGCGCGCGCCTGCACGTGATGGAGAAGGTCGGGGCCGGGGTGGGATTTTCCAGCATTACCACCATCGGCATTATGTTCGGGCAAAACATGCATCCGGACAGCGATCTGGTGTTCAGCGATCTGTACCGCATCACCTCCGTTACCTTCGCGCTGGTGGTCACGCTGACGATGGTCTTTCTGGTGCACCTGATCCTGAACCGCTTCGAGGCGACGCGCTACGTTATCGCGCCGCCAAAAGCGGATTAATGCCCCAGCACGGCGGGCAACTGAGAAAGTAAAAACAGGATCAGGCCAATCGTTCCGCCTACCAGGGTACCGTTTACGCGAATGAACTGAAGATCTTTACCGATATTGAGTTCTATCTGGCGTGACATATCTTTGGCGTCCCAGCTTTTCACCGTGTCGCTGATATGACGCGTCAGGAACGCAGCAAAATCCGGCGCGACGCGGTGCGCGGCCTGCTCCAGATGCTCGTTCAGCGACGCACGCAGGCTGGCATCATTCGACAGCGTCTCACCAAACCACAGCCCGGCGTTGGCGATACGTTGCTTCACGCGGGAATCGTCGCTCTGCATGTCATTTTTCAGCCACTGGCGCAGGTCAGCCCACATTTCACCCAGGTAGCGGTTAAATGCTTCATCATTCTTCAGATAGTGCTTGATGTTGTCGGCTTTGGCCGTCATCTCCGGGTCGTTTTTCAGGTTGTCGATAAACTTCAGCGTGGCGCGGTCAAATGCCCGACGGATCTGGTGCGTGCGGTCGTGGCTGATATCATCCAGCAGCGTGTTCACCGCGTTCGACACCATCTCTGCGCTCTGATCGCCCAGCCACTCGGTGGGCAGCACCATCGCCTTGCGCGGATGCTCGGTCTTCAGCCAGTGGACGATCTGGTCAGAGATAAATTCCCGCGTGCTCTCGCGCTGAATCAGGGTTATCAGACGGTTGATGATGGCGTCCAGCAGCACCTGGTGACGGTTGTTTTTGGTCATGCTTTCCAGCATGACGGCGCTGGTCTCGGTTAAATCGACCTTGTCGATAGCCTTATGCACCGCGCGTTTGAGCAGGCGCTGAATGCGCCCGTCGTCAGTCAGCTCAAGAAAACCGCTCATCACCTGCATCAGATGCAGCCCGACGCGCTGGGCGTTGTCGGGCTTGCTGAACCAGGCACCAATCATCTGGGCCGGCTCGTAGCGGCGAATTAATGCGACCAGCGACTGGGTATCCAGAAACTTTTCCTGCACGAACTGGCCAAGATTGTCGCCGATGCGGTCCTTATTGCGCGGGATAATCGCCGTATGGCGCGAGATAACGGGAATTGGCACCCGGCGGAACAGCGCGACAACGGCAAACCAGTCCGCCAGCGCGCCGACCATCGCCGCCTCGGCAATAGCTTTTGCGCCGCGTACCCAGAAGGTTTGCGGCAGGAACAGGGTAGTGATAAAGGCCGCAGCGGCAATCAGCAGCAGCGACAGCGCGAGAAGCTTGGCGCGTTTGAGTTCGGTATGTTTTTCCATGGGTTAAGGATAGAGGGATACGGGGGAAAAGTGCAAAAACCGCCACAGCACCCAGCCACCAAACCCCATCAATACCACCCCCGCCGTGCGCTCTATCAGCCAGAGCGAACGGCTGAGCTTTCGCTGAACCGCCGGTAACCCCATCAGCGACACCAGCGCAAAATCCCATACCAGTACTACCATCACCATCCAGACGCCGCAGGTCGCCTGCTGAAGCAGCGTGACGTCCGGCCCGAGTAACGCCGTCATCAGCGCCAGGTAGAACAACGCGTTTTTGGGATTCAACAGCGCCGAGCCCAGCCCCAGCAGGATCTGCTTACGCAGCGAGGGGCAGCGCTCATGTGTTTCATTTAGCGTCAGCGTCTGCGGTCGGCTGCGTACAAGATGCGAGCCGATCCAGAGCAAATACAGTGCGCCGGATAATTCAATCAACGTGAACAGCCATGCGAACTGACGCAGCGCGCTCCATCCCATAATGACCAGCAAAATGTAAAGCCCATTTCCTGCCGCTATCCCGATGCACAATCCGGCGCTGCCGCGCAGTCGGTAGCGGGCGGCGTAGCCCATCAGCAGGAAAAAATCCGGGCCCGGGCTTAACAGGGCAACAAAATGCGCCAGCGCCAGGGCGAGAAAAGCGGAAGGGAAGAACAGTTCCATAGCGACCTCAGAATGCAAAACTGGGGCCAGATTACGGAAACACAGAACTTATTTATTGTCTGATATTGATCGGCCCGTAGCGTACTGGCGCGGTGTGGCGGCGGTGTAGCGCACAAAGGTCTTATGAAAATGGCTCTGGTCAGCAAACCCGCTCTGGTAGCCGACATCGGCGATATCATCCCCGGCACGCAGCCGCGCTTTGGCGTACTCTACGCGGGAGATATTGAGGAAGCTGCCAGGCGTCAGGCCCGTGTCCTTCTTGAAGGTACGGATCAGCGTCTCCTTTCGCAGCGAGAATCGTTGCGCAAGTGCGTCGAGGGAAGGCGGGCTGGAAAGACTGGAAAGAAATGCCTGCTGAACCTGCTGGCTGGTTGATCCAGGCTTTTCTGCCTCATCCATGCAATGGGGAAGGGCAGCAAGCAGCCTGTCCACGGACGCAGGGGACATCCTCTCAACAACTTCCCGGTAATACATAAACAGCGTAGCGTTGCGAATCACCTGAACCGCAAGGGGAAGGTCCGTATCGATATAAAGCATATGATAACTACGCGGCTGCCCGGCAACAGGGTTGCAGCTGTGTGGGACATAAGCCGGGATCACAATCAGGTCCCCGGGCTGGAGGATGTATTCTCTGCCATTACACACGCAGCATGTCTGGCCTTCCACAATTGCGCCGATGGAGAGCTGAGGGTGGCAATGGTGTTTGTACGCCTGCATGCTTTGCCACGTGCTGCGTAGTTCAAGGCCCGAGGCGCGGTGAAAGGTCTGACGGATGTGGCGGGTATCGGTCATAGCAACTCCTTATGAAGGTTTTTTATACCACGCCAGCCACGGTATGGCATCGCTTTACTCAGAACCTTCCGGATATACCCAACTTTACGTCCATAGCCAGTCATGTTGACTACCCTTAATACCCTAAGCGGTAAAACATGGAGATTCGATATGGCTTATCAGACAGTAAATCCTGCCACTAACCAGCTCATCAAAGAATATCCCTCCCACACTGACGCAGATGTTGAAGCGGCGCTGAAGGCAGCCGATGCGCTCTATCACTCCGACTGGGCGAAAAGCGACATAAGCCAGCGCCTGCCGGTACTGCATAAGCTGGCGGACCTGATCGACGAACGCGTGGAGGAGCTGGCGAAAATCGCCAGCCAGGAGATGGGTAAGCTCATCGAACAGAGCCGCGGCGAGGTGAAGCTGTGCGCGCAAATCGCCCGCTACTATGCGGACAACGCGAAGCAGTTCCTGGCTCCAGTGAAGTATGACTCTGAACTCGGGGAAGCATGGGTTGAACATCACCCCATCGGCGTGCTGATGGCCGTCGAACCATGGAACTTCCCATACTATCAGTTGATGCGCGTTCTGGCGCCAAACCTGGCGGCGGGTAACCCTGTCATCGCTAAACACGCCAGCATTGTGCCGCACTGTGCGGAAACCTTCGCCCATCTGGTGCGTGAGGCGGGCGCGCCGGAAGGGGCGTGGACCAACCTGTTTATCTCGTCCGATCAGGTGGCGAACATCATCGCTGACGATCGCGTACAGGGCGCGGCGCTAACCGGTTCAGAAAAAGCGGGCAGCGTGGTAGCGGCCCAGGCGGCGAAGCACATTAAGAAATCCACGCTGGAGCTTGGCGGTAACGACGTATTCGTGGTGCTCGACGATGCGGACCTGGATAAAGCGGTGAAGATCGGCGTTAACGCGCGGCTCAACAACGCCGGGCAGGTCTGTACCGCGGCGAAGCGCTTTATCCTGCATGAAAAGATTGCCGATGCCTTCCTGAGCAAATTCACCGAGGTATTTAAGCAGGTGAAGATTGGCGATCCGCTGGACGAAAGCACCACGCTGGGGCCGCTGTCCTCTAAAGACGCGCTCGACACGTTGACCAAACAGGTTAACGAGGCGGTGAAAAACGGCGCTACGCTGCACTATGGCGGCAAACCTGTGCAGCGAGACGGGAGCTTCTTTGAGCCGACCATCCTGACCAACATCTCACGCGACAACCCGGCGTACTTCGAAGAGTTCTTTGGCCCGGTAGCGCAGATTTACGTGGTGAAAAACGACGACGAGGCGGTCACGCTGGCGAACGACTCCCACTACGGCCTGGGCGGAGCGGTGTTCAGCCAGGATATTGAGCGCGCGAAGAAGATGGCATCGCGTATTGAGACCGGGATGGTGTACATCAACTGGCTCACCGATACGGCGGCAGAGCTGCCGTTCGGCGGCGTAAAACGTTCGGGTTACGGACGCGAGCTGTCGGACCTGGGGATCAAAGAGTTTGTGAACCAGAAACTGGTGGTTGTTCGCAAGTAATGTCGGACATAAAAAAACCTGCCATCCGGCAGGTTTTTTTATTAACAGTCTCATCGCCTTTTTTGCCGTGTGGCGCTGCGCTTACCCGGCCTACAAGGTGCAATAATATTCATAAATTGCACCCTTCATTGTAGGCCCGTGCAAGCGTAGCGCCGCCGGGCGAAACGGGCAAACAGGCTTAGAAGGACACGCCACCGCCAACATATGCGCCGTCAATCAGCGTGTGGTTAGGACGACCGTCTTTACCATCAACGCTCACGTGACGATAACCCACCTTCAGCGTCACCGGCTTCACTGGCGTCCAGCTTACGCCACCGTTCGCTTCAACGTAGTTTTTCACGCTGTTGTTCAGGCCGTCTGGCGCAACGTAGCCTTCACCGAACACCCTGATGCTGTCGGTCAGGGCAACGTTCACACCGCCGCCGACCGGGAACGCCACGCCGTTATCGCCTTTTTTCGGGCCAACGTAGAGGGCCTTAGCGCCTGCGTTCAGCATCACCGGGCCGATTTCAAAGTTGTAGCCTGCACCTACGCCACCGGTTGTGGTGCCGTCATCGGTGTTTTTCAGCCAGCTACCTTCGGTGTACAGACCGGAGGTTGATTTCCCCATTTCCACATTCAGGTTGGTAAAGTTTTTACCCTGCTCAATGCTGCCGCCCATGGCCAGTGCGGAGCCCGATACGGCAGTCAGAGCGGAAAGAAGGAGAACGTTGAGCTTTTTCATGAGTTTTTCCTCGTCATCAAATTAATCTGAGGGCACCTTAACAAGAGCTGTTTATCTCTGCAAATGCGATGCTTGTCACGTTTTTATGCTGTTTTTGTTTGGTTTTTGAATTTTAAATGTTGTTCGAATGTTGACCCGGCAAGGAGTCAATACGTAATGCATTCGCGTTTAGGAAGGGTTCAGGATTCTCATTAAACGTACGCTGAACGGGTCGGAAAAATTAGTTCAGGATGAATTAATTGAGTTTCTAATAATTTCCAAAAGTGTTTCAGTTGTCACAGATAAAGACACAGGTTTACATTTCTGGAGGTGGCTATACGCCCCGTTGTGCCGAACCGCTTTCACCATGTCATTTTTCTGACACGTTTCTTCATTACATTGTTGGCTTCACTTACTGGGTGCTAACACTATGAAAAGAAAAATCATTCCTGTGCTAATTGGTTGTGCGCTCTCTTTCTCTGGCCTGGCGGCACAGCCAACCGCGGAGCGTTACGTCGTCAGTTTTCCCGAAGGCTCGCATGTCAAATACAGCGGTGCGTTTGCCAGCGCGTTTCCGAACGGGCTGCCTGTGGGGATTGGCTCTGGCCTGCTGTTTACGGGCAAGCAGGGCGATGCCTTGACGTTTACGACCGTGACCGATCGCGGTCCTAACGCGGATTCGCCAAAAATGGGGAAAAATGACGCTAAAATCTTTGTTACCCCGGATTTCGCCCCGCAGCTAATGACGATCCGCGTGCAAAACGGTAAAGCGGAGGCCGTGGACGCGCGTCCTTTGCATGACGATAAAGGCGAAATCAACGGTCTGCCGCTGCAAAGTGGCGTGATTGGTTCCACCAATGAAATCGCGCTAAGCGACACCTTAAAAGTGCTGAAAGGCGATAACCGCGGGCTGGATACGGAAGGCATCACGCCGGACGGGAAGGGCGGCTACTGGCTGTGCGATGAGTATGGCCCGTTCCTGATTAATATTGACAGTAAAGGGAAAATCCTCGCGATCCACGGCCCACAGGCGGCGGAAGGGGAGAAATCCATCGCGGGCGGTCTGCCAAATGTTATCAAATGGCGCCAGGCAAACCGGGGATTTGAAGGCCTGACCCGCATGCCGGACGGACGTATTATCGCCGCTGTCCAGAGTACGTTGGATATCGACGGGAAGAGCAAAAAGCAGGCGCTGTTTACGCGACTGGTCAGCTTCGATCCGGCGACCGGAAAAACCGCGATGTACGGCTACCCTGTCGACAGCGCGGCCTACAGCAAAAACAGCGACGCCAAAATCGGCGATATCGTGGCGCTGGATAACCACACTATCCTGCTGATTGAACAGGGCGAAGATAAAAACGACGCAATGCGTAACCTCATCTACAGGGTGGATCTGAGCAAGGCGAGCGATCTGGCCGCCTTCGACAAGCCGGGCGAATACCCGGAATTTGACGATGAGAAAACGCTGGCGCAGCGCGGCATTACACTTGCGGAAAAAACGCAGGTGGTCGATCTGCGTGCGCTGGGCTGGCAGCAGGAAAAGGCCGAAGGGCTGGCGCTGATTGACGACAAAACGCTGGCGGTGGCGAACGATAACGACTTTGGCGTGAAGGTGGCGATGCACAACCCGGCCGAGGGCAAGAAGCTCAAGGATTATCGGGTGAACGCGGAAGGCAAGCTGACGCTGGATGACAAAGCGGTTGAAACTACCCTCAGCGTCAAGCCACTGAAGAAGCCGGAGTCCGACAGCGAGCTGTGGATTGTGACGCTGCCGGAGGCGTTGAAATAATATTGGGCTTTACCCCTCACCCTGGCCCTCTCCCCACAGGGGAGAGGGGATTGTTCGGTGCAGATACTTTTCAACGCGGAATAGTTAGATCGACTTAACGCTCTTTTCCCAGGTCTCGACCAGATGATCTCGCAGGCTTCCGGTTCCGTGCATTGTCACCAGAAGATTCTGTCGTGCGCGGGTAATGCCGACGTAAAGGCGCTTGATATCGTCACTCAGATCTTCACTGTCCCTTTCCTTTGCCGCATCCATAATGGCGACCGAATTAAACTCAAGCCCCTTGCTGCTGGGCAGCGGCATGACGCAGAGGTAATCATTCTGCGGGGACCAGTGCTTTTTATCATCGCTGGAGACAATCATCTGGTATGGGATCTTGCGGGCTTCAAGCCTTGGCGCGAGCATGCCTGAAATGCTGTAGGTTGAGGGGCACAGTATGGCGATTTCTGACCACGCAACACCTTCCTGTCGCTGCTCTGTGACCCAATCGAGGACGCGCGTAATCTCCTCGTCCTGATTATCAAAGCTGGCCAGCGCGGGATACTTCCCGGACAGGCCACCTGCGGCAGGCTGCTGGTATTTGAGAGAAGCTTCTATGTGATTATTGAGATAATTAAATGCTACGCTGCTGGCAAAATGGAGTATTTGCCGGGTGTTGCGATAATTGGTATCCAAAATAGTTGTACGGCCCTGAGCCTTTATATCGACGCTGGACAGGGTAAAATCGAGAGCTTTCTTTTTCTGATAAATTGACTGAGCGTCATCGTACAGAAACAGCAGGGAGCTATCTTTATTGTCCGGCATTTTGGCGAGGATTCTTAGCCATTCCGGTTTAAAATCGTGTCCTTCATCTATCAAAACGGCGCTGTACTGCTCCGGTTTGATTGCTCCCTCTTCAAATGCCACCGTCAGCGCATTCTCCATCAGCTCAATAAAGTTTTTGCTCCTGGGGGGAAGACGCCGATGCGCGTTTAATTGCTGATAACACCAGGCGTGGAAATGGATAACTTCGACGGGAAGTCTGAGGCTATGCTGTTCGAGCTGCGCTTTGAGTTTTTTAGCCAGCGTAATGTTGTAGCAAATCACCAGTATCGGTTTGGTGTTTTCAATGTTGTTGGCAAGCTCAATACATCGGTGGTGCAAAATGAGCGTTTTGCCCGAACCTGCCACGCCATGAATTACCCTGTGTCCCGCCCCCATACTTCTGGCGAGTTGTTCCTGGTTCCTGTCCATCATGCATACCACATCAGGGGTGTGGAAAGTAAAATTATCCAGGTCAACCCGCGTAACGGATGGGTTAATGCGGACATCGGGATAAAGATGCCACCGGATGCGGTCGAGCTGCTGTGGTGTTGTGTTATGAACAAAGTGATGTTTGAGAAGGGATTCGAGCCGGCCAGAGATTTGTTCTCGAGTCATAAACTCGTTGAGTTCGTCTTTGCATATCACCTGGCTGGCGGGCAATATTTCATTCAACTCCTCAGGTGTAAAACTCTTTTCCAGCTGTGCCCGAGTGATGTTGCTCAAATAAACACCGTATCCATACGGCATAATAAAACCGCCCTCATGCTCTCCCTGTTTCTGGCGAAGCAGGGGATCTTTTTTCAGGCTATTGATGATATGAAAGGTATATTGTCGAACTTGTTCGAGTGGGTTCTTCAACGGCTCTATGCCGTTTTTGGTTTCATAATTAATATGGGTTTTATTAGCCGATTTTATTTTTGTGATATACCAGTCTTTCACTTCTATAAACAGCAGCCCTTTATCGGGGGCCAGAATCACAAAATCAGGATGATCGTCTTTGTCTCCCATTCGGGTATCATACTAGCAGGTACATTGTTCGCTGAGCCCACCCTCCAGAAGCCTTGCCAGTCTTTTTTCTCCTGCCGTAATTTTCTCGCTACAGCTGCTAACCGTGGGAATAATGATTGCCATATTACGCCTACCAATTCATGAAAATTATATGAATCCAATTAATTAATATTGTAACCAATATTAATCAAAGCATGATTTCATTCATGATAAGAACATTAACAGACAATATTGCAAACAGAAAGGGCGAAACCCGCATTTTGCCTTAATGAAATACGCCCCCTTTACTGTTTAAAGGGGAGCGACGATTTACTTTTTCAGTCCCGTAAACGCTGCCCGAATTTCCTCTTCCGGCAGCTGTATTCCAATAAACACCATCACGCTGTGCGGCGGTTCATCGCCCCACGGACGATCCCAGTCGGCGCTGTACAGGCGCTGCACGCCCTGGAACAGCAGGCGGTTCGGCTCGCCGTCGATCCACAGCATTCCTTTATAGCGCAGCAGCTTGTCGGCAAACGACAGCAGCAGGTTCTCCATCACACGCGAGACCTCGCTGATGTCCACCGGGTAGTCCAGCTCCACCACAATCGACGCTACGTCGTTTTGCTTGTCTGCCATAAAGTGGAAGCGCGGTTTCGCGGTGACGTTCTCCTCCAGCATAAAGCCGTTGGTGTTGAACAGCTGAGACAGGTCGATATCGCCGTGCGTCACGGTATAAATGGGTGCGCGCGAGTTGATGCGCGTCAGGCGCTCACGCAGTTTTTCGCTTTCACCCGCCACGTCGGTTTTGGTCAGCAGAATGCGGTCGGCGTAGCCAATCTGAGACTGGGCGATGGTGAACTGGTTCATCTGCTCGTCGGCGTGTACCGCATCCACCAGCGCGACGACGCCGTCCAGCAGGTAGCGCTGGCACAGAATATCGTGGGAGAAAAAGGTCTGAATAATCGGGCCGGGGTCGGCCATGCCGGTGCACTCGATCACCAGACGGTCGAAGACGATGTCACCGCGATCGCTGCTGTCGAGCAGGTCCAGCAGGGCGTCTTCTAATTCACTGGAGCGGGTGCAGCAGATGCAGCCGTTGGTCAGGGTTTTGATCTGCGTGGCGCGGTCGCCAATCAGCTGATCGTCAACGGAGACTTCGCCAAATTCGTTTTCGATGACGGCGATTTTGAAGCCGTGCTGCTCGTTCAGGATGTGGCGCAGCAGGGTGGTTTTACCGGCGCCGAGAAAACCGGTCAGCAGGGTAACGGCAATCGGGGTCATGGTTTCTCCTTTAGCAGCAGCGGACGCCGCCTTCTCCACTTCCGCCGTAGCGCGCTTCCTGACGCTCGCGGAAGAATTCAGTGTAGGTCATGTACGGCTTATCCGGATGGTTGGTCTTCATATGCTCAACGTAGTTGTCATAGTCCGGAATGCCAATCAGCATTTTCGCCGCCTGACCGAGGTATTTTTTTGCTTCGCCTAAGTTACCAAACATAACGTGTCCTGATAAGAAAAAGCCCGGTGGCGCTACGCTTACCGGGCCTACAGTAACGTTGTAGGGCGGGTCAGCGCAGCGCCACCCGCCATTTTATTAATGGTGTGAAGACGTCTTCACGCCGCCTTCCGGCACCGGCACGTACGGGGTTTCTTTGTCCGTACGGCCATCGGCATTACGCACTTTCATCCAGGTTTTAATGCCGTAGAAGATAATGCTGTACACCACCACCAGGAACAGAATGCTCAGACCCGCGTTGGTGTAGTTGTTCACCACGATATGGTTCATGTTGGCAATCTGCTGCGCGGTTAGATCCACGCCGCCTGCGGCAATCTTCTCTTTGTACTGGTTAGCCATGAAGAAGAAGCCTTCCAGCTGCGGGTTGGTGCTGAACAGTTTCAGACCCAGCGCCCAGGTAGTGCAGAGCAGCAGCCACAGCGCAGGCACCACGGTTACCCAGATGTATTTGGTGCGTTTCATCTTCACCAGGACAACGGTGCCCAGCACCAGGGCCACAGCCGCCAGCATCTGGTTAGAGATGCCGAACAGCGGCCACAGGCTCTTCACGCCGCCCAGCGGGTCTACAACGCCCTGATACAGCAGATAACCCCACAGACCTACGCAGCCCGCAGTACCCAGAACACCTGCTACCAGAGAGTCGGTTTTCTTCAGGAACGGCACGAAGTTACCCAGCAGATCCTGCAACATGAAGCGGCCTGCACGCGTACCGGCATCCAGCGCGGTGAGGATGAACAGCGCTTCAAACAGGATACCGAAGTGGTACCAGAAGCCCATGTCCGCCCACGGCAGCACTTTGTGGAACACGTGTGCGATACCCACCGCCAGCGTCGGTGCGCCACCTGCGCGGTTCAGCACGGATGGTTCGCCGATGTCTTTCGCGGTCTGCATAATCTGCTCAGGCGAAATCACGAAGCCCCAGGAGCTGACGGTCGCCGCCGCGTGTGCGCTGGCGTCTTTCAGTTGCGCCATGATCAGCGCGGTATTTTCGCCGCCCATCTCATGCAGGTTTGGCATGGTGATGCCGAGACCCGCTGGTGGGGTGTTCATCGCGAAGTACAGGCCAGGCTCGATAATCGACGCCGCAACCAGCGCCATGATCGCCACGAAGGATTCCATCAGCATTGCGCCGTAACCGATGAAGCGTGCGTCGGTTTCGTTGGCCATCAGCTTCGGCGTGGTGCCGGAGGCGATCAGTGCGTGGAAGCCAGACACGGCACCGCAGGCAATGGTGATAAACAGGAACGGGAACAGGGCACCTTTCCACAGCGGACCGGTACCGTCAATGTACTGCGTCACCGCCGGCATTTTCAGCTCCGGGTTGATGATCACAATCCCGATTGCCAGCCCGACGATCACGCCGATTTTCAGGAAGGTCGCCAGGTAGTCACGCGGAGCCAGAATCAGCCACACCGGCAGCAGCGCTGAGATGAACGCGTAACCGATCAGCGCGAAGGTGATGGTGGTGTCTTTAAAGGTCAGCGCCGGGCCCCAGTACGGGTCGTGGGCAATCACACCGCCGAAGTAGATAGAGGCGACCAGCAGCACGATACCGATGACCGACACCTCGCCAACGCGGCCAGGGCGCAGGAAGCGCATGTAGATGCCCATGAACAGCGCAATCGGCACGGTAGAGCAGACGGTGAAGACGCCCCACGGACTTTCGGCCAGCGCTTTCACCACGATCAGGGCCAGCACTGCCAGGATGATGATCATGATCAGGAAGCAGCCGAAGAGGGCGATCGTGCCCGGCACGCGGCCCATCTCCTCTTTGATCATCTCGCCCAGCGACGAACCATTACGGCGCGAGGAGATAAACAGCACCATAAAGTCCTGCACCGCTCCCGCCAGCACCACGCCCGCGAGCAGCCAGAGCGTACCCGGCAGGTAGCCCATCTGCGCAGCCAGCACTGGACCGACCAGCGGACCCGCGCCTGCAATGGCGGCGAAGTGGTGACCAAACAGCACGTAACGGTTGGTTGGCACATAGTTCAGGCCGTCATTGTTAATGACCGCCGGGGTGGCGCGCGTCGGGTCGAGCTTCATGACCTTCTGCGCGATGTACAAGCTGTAGTAGCGATAAGCCACAAGATAGACGGAAACCGACGCGACCACGATCCACAGGGCGCTGACGTGCTCGCCCCGGCGTAATGCGACAACCGCCAGACAGAAAGCGCCGATGATCCCGAGGATGGCCCAGGGCACGTGCTTAAGTAGTTTTTTAGTATCCATAGTAAGACCTGGTTTTTTATGTAAAGAAAAAAGGGTCAGGGTTCGTTGTGAGGAGGTATTGATTAATGCTGGAGCGATCGTGCCAGATCCTCGCGCGTGTAAAGCACGGTAAATGGGTGAGTGGTTGAAAGCGATGCGTGAGCGGTCAAAAGCGAGGGTGAGTGGTTAAGGCTCACCCCCGGCGGGAGAAAATATGTGATTGAGATCACTGAGAATAATCTAGCCCTGCGGGGTTTCGTCGTTCGCATCAGGGCATTGCGTGCAGCGGCAGGGCTGATATGCGGGCAGCAGCTGATAGCGTCCTTTGCCGTCGTGTTCGATAATTGGGGAAAGGGCCTGTAGATCGCGGTACACCGTACGTTCGGTAATGCCAAATTTTTGCATCAGATCGCGGCGATTAACGCTTCCGTTGCGGTGCAGAGCAATAATGATGTCAACCAGACGCTCAGCCGAGCGGCTTCGGGGTGAAGGGGCCATAAGACTTTCCAGCGTTAAGGGGGCGGCTGACGACGTCGCCAGCCGCCCCGGAAAATTTATCTTATGGATAGTTAACGGCGCACCTTTGCGGAAACCTTAGCGTTTTTTTGTGCAACGGGATCAAACCGCGGCTTCCATCTCCATCATCACCGGGTGGAAACGGCGTTTGAAGTAGATCAGGCCGTGCCCCTCGCTGCTGAGGATGATGTTCTTAATCTCCACAAGGTAGACCAGATGGGTACCGATGGTTTGCACCTGGGTTATCTCACCTTCCAGGCTTGCCAGGGCGCCTTTCAGCACCGGCTGCGCCAGCGGTCCTTTCTGCCAGCAGGAGAGAGCAAAGCGCTCCTCCATGGCCATGCCGGTCATCCCGGCAAAGTGGCGGGCCATGATCTCCTGCTCGTGGTTCAGCACGTTGACGCACAGTTTGCCGTTGCCCTGGAAGACCGGGTTCATGGCGCTGTTGGCGTTGATGCAGACCATGACCGAGGGCGGGGTATCCGTGACCGAACAGACGGCGGTGGCGGTAATGCCGCAGCGGCCCGCATCGCCCTCGGTGGTGACCACATTCACCGCCGCCGACAGGCTGGCCATCGCGTCGCGAAAACGCAGGCGTTCTTCAGATTGCATTGAAACCTCCCGCTGCGTTATTTCAGCAGCTTATCCAGCATGTTGATATCAGTGTTGTTGTGCAGGTGCGGTACGGTCCAGCCGTGCTGGTCGTACTCGGACATGCAGCGGTCAACCATCGCCATCATCTTGTCCATGTTGCCGGAGCTTTGCGCCTGACGCAGGCATTGCAGGCGGATCTCATCCTGGCTACCGGAGTAGTTGATTTCGTACAGCTCGTGACGTCCGCCAAACTCGCTGCCGATGGCATCCCACATCAGTTTCAGAATCTTGATGCGTTCGACGTGATCCATCCCGTTGGAGCCGCGTACGTACTTCGCCAGATACTGGTCGATCTGCGGGTTGTTCAGGTCCCGCGCGCTGGACGGCAGGTAGATCAGCCCGGAGGTCACGTTGCGTTCGATGATGTTCTTGATTTTCGCGTAGGCCATCGGCGCCATCACGCGGTAGGTCTGTAACGCCGCGTGGTCAGGCAGGTACGCGCCGTTTATCCACGGCGTGGCTTCGGAGCACATGGAGTCGCTCAGCGCCCAGAACATGTTGCGCCACGCCACCACTTCGCCGAGATCCGCCTGCACGCCGCGGAACTCGAGGGTGCCAGTGCACTCCAGCGATTTCTTCAGCAGAGCGGTGATGAAGTCGAGCTTCACTGCCAGACGCACGCAGGCCTGAAGCGGGTACATGCGGGCGAAGCCACCTTCCATCGTCCAGCGACGACAGCGGTCGAAATCGCGGTAGATCAGCACGTTTTCCCACGGGATCAGCACATGATCCATCACCAGAATGGCGTCGTTCTCGTCAAAGCGGCTGGAGAGCGGGTAGTCGTACGGGGAGCCGGTCGCCCCTGCCACCATCTCGTAAGAGGCGCGGGAGATCAGCTTCACCCCTTCGGCATCCATCGGCGCGACGAACATTAGCGCGAAGTCCGGGTTTTCGCCCATCACCTGCGCAGAGCCAAAACCAATCATGTTGTAGTGGGTCAGCGCAGAGTTGGTGGCCACCACTTTCGCGCCGCTGACGATGATCCCGGCATCGGTCTCTTTCTCCAGCTTGATGTAAACGTCTTTCACCTCGTCCGCCGGTTTATGGCGGTCGATAGGCGGGTTGACGATGGCGTGGTTAAAGTACAGGCCGGTTTCCTGAATACGGGTGTACCAGTTGCGGGCGTTCTGCTCGAACTGACCGTAGAAGGCAGGGTTCGCCCCCAGCGCGCAGCCGAACGCGGCTTTGTAGTCTGGCGTGCGGCCCATCCAGCCGTAGCTCAGGCGCGACCACTCGGCGATGGCGTCGCGCTGCTGGCGCAGATCGTCGGCGCTTTTCGCCACGCGGAAGAATTTATGGGTGTAGCCGCCGCTGCCGGTGTCGGTGCCCCAGCAGAGGGTATCCTGCATGTCTGGCTTGTGCAGGGCATCGTACATCTGGGCGATGGACGCCGCCGCATTGCGAAATGCCGGGTGGGTAGTGACGTCCTTAACGCGCTCGCCGTAGATATAAATCTCACGGCCATCTTGCAGGCTTTTTAAATACTCTTCACCGGTTAACGGACGTTTGGCATCAGCGCGGAAATCTTCAGGCTTCATAGGGACCTCGTATCGGAAGATGGTTGTTAAATTTATGTTTTGTTTTTGTTGTTTAATTGAAGCGTGAGAGGGGCGGAACGTGAAGGGACGATTGGGACAACGGCAGGTACTTTTCGGGTGGGATGTTGTTTTGTGATCTGTGCGGCTTTTCGGCGGGTGGCGCTGCGCTTACCCGCCCTACGAACCGTGATGCGTTCAGGAAACCGGTACTTTCTGCGCCCGGTATGCGCTGGGTGAGCACCCCGTCAGTCGGTTGAAAAAACGGGCGAAATAGGCCGGATCTTTAAACCCCAGTTGCCAGGCAATTTCGCTCACTGTGCTGTCGGAAAACAGCAGCAAGCGCCTGGCTTCCCGCAGCTGGCGGTCGAAGATCAGCCGTTTCGGCGAGCGGTTGGCAAAGCGGCGGCAGATATCGGTCAGGCGGGATTCGGTAAGATGCAGTTCGCTGGCGTATTCCGGCACCGTCCAGTGCTCGTGGTAATGCGCATCTGTCAGCTGGTTAAAGCGCTGAAACAGCTTCAGCTCGCCGCGCATGCCGCCTGAAGCGTGGTCGTCGAGCTTCGCGTTGCGCAGCAGCAGGGTAAATACGGCCTGCGCCAGCAGAACCAGCGTATGCTCACGGCCCGGCAGCTGTTCCGTGGATTCCCGGGCAATGAGCTGCCAGTAATGCTTCAGCGCCGCCAGCTCGTCAGGCCTGTCGGCAAGCGACAGGCAGATCCCCGGCAGGCCGAACGCCTCCCGCGTGCCGGGGTAGAGCACTTCTAACAACGGCCAGATAAGATCCTCGCGCACCGTCAGCACGTGGCCGTCGCTGTCGGATTCAGTGATAAACGCGTGCGGCACCGACGGCGGCGTCAGAACGAACAGCGGCGCCTGCACCGAGTAGCGGTGGTCGTCGAGCTGCAGCTCAATCTGCCCGGTGTCGAGAAAATGCATCTGAAAATACTGGTCGTGGCGGTGCGCCTGCATGTCGCGGCCAAAAAAGGCCGCCATGCGGGCGAACGACTGGTAGTGCACATCGTCGGTGCCCAGACTTTCGTCGTACTCCTTGCTGATATCAATGTTGGCGATAGGGCTCTGGCACATGATCGTTCCTCTTTTGAACCCGCTGCGTCATCGGAATGCGCGTCAGCACCAGCGCGCCCACTACCAGCAGACCCGCCACGAACCACAGCCCCGAGCTGAAGCTGCCGGTCGCGTCGCGCAGAATACCAATCAGCAATGGGCTGACGGCAGACCCGACGTTGCCGATGGCGTTGATCACCGCCAGCGCCACCGCGCGGGATTGCAGGCTAATCACTTGGTCCGGCGTGGTCCAGAATATCGCCATGGCGGTAAACGATCCGGTTGAGGCCATGATGATGCCAAGCAGCTGGATCAGGCTGTGATCGGTCGCCGAGGCCAGCATCCATCCCGCCGCCGCAAACAGATACGGCAGGATGGTGTGCTTTTTTCGCTCTTTCAGCCTGTCGGAGCGGCGGCTCCACCAGATCATCCCGAGGATGGTGCAAAACTGCGGGATCGCCGCCAGCAGGCCAATCACGATATTGCTGCTGCCGGTGTTGAAGCTTTGCAGGATCTGCGGCGTCCAGATGTTGATCGCGCTCAGCGTATTCGTCAGGCAGAAGTAGGCCAGCGTGTAGAGCAGTACGGCGGGCGTCAGCACCTCGCGCAGCGTCGATCGCGGCGTGGCGACGTGCGCAATGGCCAGTTCCTGCTCGCGGGCGATCATCGTTTTGAGTGCCTGCTTTTCATCATCATCCAGCCAGGTGGCCTGATCCGGGGTGTCGTTAAGGTAGAACCAGGTCACCACGCCGAGTACTACCGACGGCAGCCCCTCCAGCAGGAACAGCCACTGCCAGCCCTTCAGGTTCCACAGCCCGTCCATCGCCAGAATGTACCCGGAGAGGATCGAGCCGAGCATCATGGTCACCGGCATGGCGATCATAAACAACGCGTTGGCGCGGGCGCGGTGATAGGCCGGGAACCACCAGGTGAGATAGACCAGGATCCCCGGCAGGAAACCGGCTTCGGCAATGCCCACCAGCATGCGCAGGACGTAGAGCGTTTCCGGACTGGTGGCGAACATTGTGCAGGTAGAGGCGATGCCCCACACCACCATGATCCCGGCGATCCAGCGCCGCGCGCCGATTTTCGCCAGCATGATGTTGCTGGGGATCCCGCACAGCACGTAGGTGACGTAAAACAGGGTCGCGGCCAGGCCAAACATGGTCGACGTGAGGCCCAGATCTTTGCCCATCGTCAGCCCGGCAAAGCCGATGTTGATGCGATCGAGAAACGAAAAGACAAACAGGATAAAGAGAAACACGATCAAACGACGGAACAGCTTGTTGATAACGCGATGTTCTATAGCTTTCTTATCTTGCAGGGTAGAGGTCGTCATGCTGCGCTCCAGATCTTACGTTTAGTAGACGGATTTATTGTTATTAACTGACGTAACCGGTTGTTCGATAAAGCGTGCCGCCAGCGCTTCCGCGCCGCGGGCGAGCAGGGTGGTGTCGACGCCGACGGCGACAAACAGCGCGCCGAGTGCAAGGTAACGTTTCGCCAGCTGCTCTTTGGCCATCAGGATGCCGGGCGCTTTACCGGCGGCGCGTATCTGCGCGATCGCCTGCTCAATGGCGGCCTGCACCTCCGGGTGCTGCGGATTACCGGCAAAGCCCATGTCGGCACTCAGATCCGCCGGGCCGATAAACACGCCGTCGACGCCGTCCACGTCCAGGATCTGCGGCAGGTTTTTCAGCGCTCTTAGGGTTTCGATCTGCACCAGCACGCACATGGCGTCGTTAGCCTGATGCAGATAGTCCGGGATACGGTTCCAGCGCGACGCCCGCGCCAGCGCGCTGCCCACCCCGCGAATGCCGGCAGGCGGATAGCGGGTGGCGCTGACCGCCAGCCGCGCTTCGTCGGCGTTTTGCACCATCGGCACCAGCAGGGTTTGCACCCCCACGTCCAGCAGCTGCTTGATCTGCACCGGATCGTTCCACGACGGGCGCACCACCGGCTGGCTGGGATAAGGGGCGATGGCCTGTAGCTGAGTCAGAATGGTCTGCACGCTGTTCGGCGCGTGCTCCCCGTCGATCAGCAGCCAGTCAAAACCGGCCCCGGCCAATAGCTCAGCGCTGTAGCTGCTGGTTAGCCCCAGCCATAACCCGATTTGCGGTCGGCCCGCTTTCAGCGCCGCTTTGAATGCGTTTTGCATGATCATCTCCTTACACAAAGCGGCAGCTGATGGAGCCCATGTTGCCGTAGTCGACGTGGAAGGTGTCGCCTCTGCTGGCGGCAACCGGGCGGGTAAACGAGCCGCCGAGGATGATCTGGCCTGGCTCAAGCTGCACGTCGTATGGCGCGAGTTTGTTCGCCAGCCACGCCACGCCGTTCGCCGGATGATTAAGGACGCCTGCGGCCACGCCGGTCTCTTCGATCACGCCGTTGCGGTAGAGCAGGGCGGAGATCCAGCGCAGATCCAGTTCGTCGGGTTTAATCGGGCGGCCGCCGAGGATAACGCCCGCGTTGGCGGCGTTATCGGAGATAGTGTCGAATACCTTGCGCGGGCGCTGGGTTTCCGGGTCAACGTTGTGGCAGCGGGCGTCGATCAGCTCCAGGGCAGGGATGACGTAATCCGTGGCGTTGTAAACGTCGAAGATCGTGCAGTTCGGGCCGCGCAGCGGTTTTGCCAGCACGAAGGCCAGCTCCACTTCGATGCGCGGGACGATAAAGCGATCCACGGGAATGTCGCTGCCGTCGTGGAAGAACATATCGTCCAGCAGCGCGCCGTAGTCTGGTTCGCTGATCTGCGAGCTGGCCTGCATCGCTTTGGAGGTGAGGCCGATCTTGTGGCCTTTCAGCACGCGGCCTTCGGCAATTTTCAGGCTCACCCATTCGCGCTGGACGGCGTAGGCGTCTTCAATGGTGATCTCCGGATACTCAAGCGAGATCGCGCGGATCTGCTCCCGGGATTGTTCCGCCTGATGCAGGCGGTGGGCGATCAGGGTATGGGTGTGTTTGTCGAGCATGGCGATATCCTGTTGTTGCCGGGTGGCGCGTAGCGATCCCGGCCTACGTTCGAGCCGTTGTAGGCCCGGTAAGCGAAGCGCCACCGGGCGAGCAGACGGCTACTTAAACAACGCGTGCACGTTGTTCTGCTTGTAATTGAGCGTCGGGTGCAGCTCGTCGAGCTCGAAAGACAGCGCCAGATAGCGGGCGGCCATCAGCGCTGCAAAATGCGTTTTGATCAGCGCAAACAGCATTTCACCGACCTCTTCCCGGCTCTCCAGACTGCGCCCGGCGCCGATTTTGAGCGTCATATGCACAAAGGCGTAATCGTGCTTGCCGTCGGCCATCTGCCAGGTGTCCAGCCAGTGGGCGCGGCTGCGGATACCGCCGAGCGGGAAAATACCCGTGGCGGCGAGCGCCTCGTTCACTTTGGCAAACAGCCCCGGCAGGTCGGCCTGCTCGCGGATGTTGTCGGTACATTCAGCAATAAAGTGCGGCATGGTGGCTCCTTACGCGGGCAGCGGGAAAACGGCGTTGACCTGGCCGGTGCCGGAGCTGGCGAACAGCTCGGTGAGAAACTCCACCTTACCGTCGTAGTTGTCCCAGCCGAGCATCCCCAGCAGCATCACCGTGTCGTGCATGTTGCCCTCGCCGTAGCAGTAGTCGGCGTACTCCGGCAGCATGCTGCAAAACTCTTTGAACTGCCCCTCGCGCCACAGCTTCACTACCCGCTCATCCATCTGGCGGTCAAACTCGCGGGTGTAGCTGTTCATCCCTTCCTCCGCGCGCTGGTCGTCGATAAAGCGGTGCGACAGCGAGCCGCTGGCGAGCACCGCCACGGTGCCGTCGTATTTTTCGATGGCGCTGACGATGGCCTCGCCCAGCCTGCGGCTGTCGGCGAAGTCGTGTACCGTGCAGAACGCCGAGATGGAGACCACTTTGAAGTGCTTATCTGCGTTCATGTAGCGCATCGGCACCAGCGTGCCGTACTCCAGCTTCAGGCTTGGGATGTTGTGCGCCTTGGCGCGCACGCCAAGCTTCACCGCTTCGTCGGCGATCAGCTGGCCGAGTTCCGGGTTGCCGTCGTAGTCGTAGGTCATGTCGCGAATAAAATGCGGCAGCTCGTTGCTGGTGTAGACGCCTGAAAAATGGTCCGCACAGTTGATGTGATACGCGCTGTTCACCAGCCAGTGGGTGTCGAAGACGATAATGGTATCGACGCCCAGCTCGCGGCAGCGCTTGCTGATCTCTTTATGCCCGTCGATGGCTGACTGGCGGCAGCCGTGGTTTTTGCCCGGCAGTTCAGAGAGATACATTGACGGCACGTGTGTGATTTTTGCCGCTAAGGCTAATTTTCCCATGATCAGATCCCCCATTTTGGAATCGGATGGTCGCCCATGGAGATACAGACGTTTTTCATCTCCGCGAAGACCTCAAAGCTGTACTCGCCGCCCTCACGCCCGGTGCCGGAGGCCTTCACGCCGCCAAACGGCTGGCGCAGGTCGCGCACGTTCTGGGTGTTGACGAACACCATGCCCGCTTCGATGTTGCGCGCCAGACGCAGCACTTTGCTGACGTCCTGCGTCCAGATGTACGACGCCAGGCCATACTCCACGTCGTTTGCCAGGCGCAGGCCTTCCGCTTCGTCCTTAAACGGCAGCAGGCAGGCCACCGGCCCGAAGATCTCTTCCTGCGCCACGCGCATGCGGTTATCGACATCCGCCAGCACGGTCGGGCGCAGGAAATTGCCGCCTTTCAGGTGCGCAGGCAGATCGGTCGGTTTGTCCGGGCCGCCCGCCAGCAGGGTTGCCCCCTCTTCAATGCCGAGGCGGATGTAGCCGGAGACCTTCTCCCAGTGCTGCTTGCTGATCAGCGCGCCAATCTGGGTGTTCGGATCGGTCGGGTCGCCCACGCGCAGGCGGCTGGCGCGCTCGGCAAAGCGTTTGACGAACTCCGGGTAGATGCTCTGCTGGATGAAGATGCGCGAGCCGGCGGTGCAGCGTTCGCCGTTGATGGAGAAGATGGTGAACAGGGCGGCGTCCAGCGCGCGCTCGATGTCCGCGTCTTCAAAAATCAGCACCGGAGATTTGCCGCCCAGCTCCATGGAATACTTCTTCAGCCCGGCGTTTTTCATGATGTTACGCCCGGTGGCGGTGCCGCCGGTGAAGGAGACGGCGCGCACGTCATGATGACGCACCAGCGCGTCGCCCGCCGTGGCGCCATAGCCCTGCACTACGTTCAGCACGCCCGCCGGAATGCCCGCCTCCAGCGCCAGCTCGCCCAGACGGTCGGCGGTCAGCGGGGAGAGCTCGGACATCTTCAGCACCGCGGTGTTACCCAGCGCCAGGCACGGCGCGACCTTCCAGGTGGCGGTCATAAACGGCACGTTCCACGGCGACACCAGCGCACAAACGCCTACCGGCTGCACGAGGGTGTAGTTGAGCATCTTGTCATCGACCGGGTAGGTTTTGCCGTTCATCTGCTGGCACACCTCGGCGAAGAACTCAAAGTTGTGCGAGGCGCGTGGAATGAGCACGTTTTTGGTCTGGTGGATCGGCAGGCCGGTGTCGGCGGTCTCCATCGCGGCAATGTCCGGCACGTTCTGGTCAATCAGATCCCCCAGGCGACGCATCAGGCGCGCACGCTCCTTCATCGGCAGGTTGGCCCATTTCGGGAACGCCTCTTTGGCGGCGGCAACGGCCTGATGGATTTCGGCTTCGCCGCCAGAGGCCACTTCTGCCAGCACCTCGCCGGAGGCCGGGTTAGTGGTTTGGAAGTACTCACTTCCGGCGACGTTTTTCCCGTTGATCCAGTGGTTAATCTTTTTCATTTTGCAGTCTCCTCACTGACAATTCGGTTTACCAGGCGGCCTACGCCTTCCACTTCCACTACCACCTCATCGCCCGGCACCAAGTCGGACAGCCCCTTCGGCGTGCCGGTGGCAATCATGTCGCCCGGTTGCAGGGTCATGAAATCGCTCAGATACGCAATCAGGAATGGGATGCTGAAAATGAGATCGGCGGTGGTGCCTTCCTGACGCAGTTCACCGTTGACGTAGGTGCGAAGACGAAGGTTGTGCGGGTCAGGGATGGCTTCTTTTGGCACTACGTTCGGGCTGATGGGGGTCAGCCCGTCGCGGCTTTTCACCCGCAGGTTCGGGCGATAGTAGTTTTCGAGATAATCGCGGATGGCGTAGTCGTTGCACACCCTGTAGCCCGCAACATAGTCCATCGCCTCGGCTTCGCTGACCTTACGCGCGGTTTTACCGATGACCACCACCAGCTCGGCTTCGTAATGCATGTATTCAATGTTGTTTGGGCGCACCGAGGTCTGGTTGTCGCCGTTAAAGGTGTTCGGCGCTTTGATAAACACCAGCGGCTCGGTGGGCGGTTTGAAGTCCAGCTCGCTGGCGTGATCGGCGTAGTTCAGGCCGAGGGCGAACAGCGTGGCGTGCGGCGGCGTGCGCGAAGCGATGGTAACGTCGCGTTCCTCCACCACCGGGTTTTCCAGCGGCGGAAATCCCTCTGCCAGAATGCGTACCCGATCGCCCGGGCGAATTTCGACGCGGCTTTGCGGGGTACCGAGCAATATCGCATCGCCGGGGTTCAGGGTGGCAAATTCGCTCAGGGCGCTCAGCAGTTCGGCGGCGTTGCGGTGCAGATCGGCCGTGTTCCAGTGGTCCGCTTCGCGACCGTTGATCTCGGTGATGATGGTCAGTTTGTCCACGTTATCAACGGCGACAGGTTCGCCGAGCGGGCAAAATCCATCCCGACATTTGGCCTTGATCGCCGGGCGGTAGAAGCTCTCTTCCGGCAGGCTGATTTCGTTGGCCAGCGCGTAGCCGGCGATGTACGCCGCCGCCTCTTCAACGCGTACTTTGCTGGCGGTTTTGCCCACCACCAGCGCCACCGTTGCGCCGCTTAACACGGTTTCTCCCTGCGGGAAGGGAATCGGCTCGCCTGCGCGAATAACGGTGTTATGTGGCTTGATAAACCACACCGCCGTTTTTGGCGGCGCGTTATAGGGGGCTTTTTCAAACGCCTCAGCCCAGGCCGCACGCTGGCTTTGGTGGTTTAGCGCTACGGCAAAAACAGTACCTTTCATTCCCATACTCCTCAAACCGACTGTCCAGTTTTGATTTCATTAATATGTTAATGATCTGGTTTTATGCTTTTGCTGTTCGTTTCGCAATCAGAAGTGAATAATTTGTGATATGAATAACAATAAATTTACACCAATGGGTTAATTATCATTTAAATCAATGCATTAAAAAAATGACGTTGTTTCTGTTAGACTTTTTGGGTTACAACGTGTTGTCTATAAAAGCATCTGTTTTAAATTGTTTACTTGTTAATGATGTAAGGGGAAGGTGATGCATGATTCATTAACCATCGCGCTGTTGCAGGCGCGTGAAGCGGCGATGGGCTATTTCCGCCCGATAGTGAAACGGCATAATCTGACCGAGCAGCAGTGGCGTATCGTCCGCGTGCTGGCCGAGCATCCCTCCATGGATTTTCACGATCTGGCGTTCCGCACCTGCATTTTGCGCCCAAGCCTGACCGGCATTCTGACGCGGATGGAGCGCGACGGTCTGGTGCTGCGCTTAAAGCCGGTGAATGACCAGCGCAAGCTGTACGTATCGCTGACGAAAGAAGGCAACGCGCTGTACCAGCGTGCTCAGGCTCAGGTGGAAGAGGCGTACCAGCAGATTGAGGCGGAATATACCCCGGAGAAGATGAAGCAGCTCACGGCGCTGCTGGAAGAGTTTATTGAACTCGGAAACCGACATATTGCCGCGCGGGACGAAGAGTAAAAACCCTAAAATCCAGGATGATTTTCGTAAAGTTTTCCCTTTCCAGGCCGAAAATTCTGTATCTGTCTGAGGAAAGAGAAAACATGTTAAATCGTATCAAGATTGTCACCAGCTTACTGCTGGTTTTAGCGATATTTGGCCTTTTACAACTCACATCCGGTGGTCTTTTCTTCAATGCCCTGAAGCATGACAAAGAGAATTTCACCATCCTGCAAACCATTCGCCAGCAACAATCCACCCTGAACGGTAGCTGGGTGGCGCTGCTGCAAACCCGTAACACCCTGAACCGTGCGGGTATCCGCTACATGATGGATCAGAACAATATCGGCAGCGGCTCAACCGTCGCCGAGCTGATGCAGATTGCCTCTGCGTCTCTGAAACAGGCGGAAAAAAACTGGGCGGATTACGAAGCACTTCCGCGTGACCCGCGTCAGAGCGACGCTGCGGCACTGGAAATCAAACGTAATTACGATATCTACCACGGCGCGCTGGCCGAGCTGATCCAGCTGCTGGGGGCGGGCAAGATCAATGAGTTCTTCGACCAGCCGACCCAGAGCTATCAGGATGGCTTTGAGAAGCAGTACGTCAGCTATCTGCAACAAAACGACGCGCTCTATCAGACCGCGGTTGAAGACAGCAACAGCTCTTACCGCCAGGCTATCTGGGTGCTGATTAGCGTACTGGCTGCGGTGCTGGTGGTGATTGTTGCCGTCTGGCTGGGTATTCGTCAGGCGCTGATTTCGCCGCTGAACCGTCTGATTGACAGCATTCGTCATATCGCCAGCGGCGACCTGGTGAAGCGCATCGACGTGGAAGGCTCCAACGAGATGGGTGAACTGGCTGACTCCCTGCGCCATATGCAGGGCGAGCTGGTGCGCACCGTGGGTGACGTGCGTAACGGCGCAAACGCCATTTACAGCGGTGCGAGCGAAATCTCGATGGGCAATAACGATCTCTCATCCCGTACCGAGCAGCAGGCTGCCTCTCTGGAAGAGACCGCCGCCAGTATGGAACAGCTGACCGCCACCGTGAAGCAAAACGCCGAGAATGCCCGTCAGGCGAGCAACCTGGCCCTGAGCGCATCCGAAACCGCGCAGAAAGGCGGGAAAGTGGTGGATAACGTGGTGCAGACCATGCGCGACATCGCCGGCAGTTCGCAGAAAATCGCCGATATTATCAGCGTGATCGACGGGATTGCTTTCCAGACCAATATTCTGGCGCTGAACGCGGCGGTAGAAGCGGCACGTGCGGGCGAGCAGGGCCGCGGCTTTGCGGTGGTTGCAGGTGAAGTACGAAACCTGGCGCAGCGCAGCGCCCAGGCGGCTCGCGAGATCAAGAGCCTGATTGAAGACTCCGTGGGGCGCGTGGAGTTGGGTTCAACGCTGGTAGAAAGCGCCGGTGAAACCATGGGTGAGATCGTGAATGCGGTAACGCGCGTGACGGACATCATGGGCGAAATCGCGTCTGCGTCTGATGAGCAGAGCCGCGGTATCGACCAGGTGGGGCTGGCGGTGGCTGAGATGGATCGCGTGACCCAGCAGAACGCCTCGCTGGTGGAAGAGTCTGCGGCGGCCGCGGCGGCACTGGAAGAGCAGGCGAGCCGTCTGACGCAGGCCGTTGCGGTGTTCCGTATTCAGCAGGAACAGATGAAGGCGCGCGAGTTCGCCTCCGCGAAAAACGTTGCCGCACCGGTAGTGGCGCGTAAACCGGCGACCGCAGATGCGGGCGATAACTGGGAAACGTTCTGACGTTGTGCGTTTCGCCGGGTGGCGGCTACGCCTTACCCGGCCTACGGGATGTGCGTTTTGCCGGGTGGCGGCTGCGCCTTACCCGGCCTACGGGATGTGCGTTTCGCCGGGTGGCGGCTACGCCTTACCCGGCCTACGGATTGTGGGTTTTGCCGGGTGGCGGCTACGCCTTACCCGGCCTGCGTATTGTGCAATTTGCCGGGTGGCTTCGCTTTACCCGGCCTGCGGAATTGGGTTTTGTAGGCCCGGTAAGCGCAGCGCCACCGGGCGATTTTACAGAGGCAGGCGCATGGCGCAGCGGGAACCATACGCTAAACCGTGCGCCGTCTCTTCTTCACGTTTCTGGCGCATTTCCGGCGTCAGCGTCGTCATCATTTCAAACCCTAATCGCCTGTAGTAGGGCGCGTTCCACGGGACATCACGAAACGTCGTTAACGTCAGCGAGGTTAGCCCCAGCGTGCGGGCATGCTCTGCGACACGGTTAATCAACCGGCGTCCGAGACCTCGTCCCTGCCAGTCCAGATGAACCGAAAGTTCCACAATAAACAGCGAAGATGGCTGGGCTTCGGCGAGAATAAAGCCCACGGGCCTGTCATCAGCCAGCGCCAGCCAGCTTAATCCGCGTCCGGCGTAACCGAGGTGATCTTCAACGGAAATAACCTCGCTGTCTGCCAGCCAGGCCAGCTCAGGAACGTCGCGAAATCGCTGCCCCGCAGCGCGTTCGATGGCGGGCAGGGCAGCGACGTCGTCGATGCACGTCGGGCGAAGGGTGAACGCCGTCATCAGCCAGCGCTGCTCACAATTTTAATCTCCACCATGCCGATCCCCAGCTTGCGCGGAGCGTGACCGAGAATATTCCCTTCGTTAGTGGACTGCGGCTCGGGCGGCACAATGACCAGCGTATTGCTGCGCGTGGGGTTATCGAAATGCAGCGTGCTGGTGGTGACATCATTGCTCAGCGTCAGCATCTGTTCTTTATCGCCGACGCGCACCGGCACAGGACGGTTTGCGTTGGGACCAAATGCCCTGGCGGTGATCACCAGATCGAATTTCTCCGGCAGCGGATGGGTATACTCAATTTTCACCTCATCACCTAACTGCGCGTTAGACCAGCGCCCCCAGGATTCGGGACGTGAAATACCGCTGAACTGCTTCACCTCTTCAGGCGCGCCAGCAACGTTAAAGATAAAGCTGTCAGCTTTATAACGAATGTCGTTGTCGACGATTTTCAGCAGGTCAACGTTGCGCTGATAGCGTGCGGTATCAATGACCGTATCTTTAAACGCGGTTTTCCCCTGCCACTGTGGTTTATCAACGTGTTGCACGGTCTGCTCGCCACCGAGTTGCCCCTGTGAGACGCACCAGTCGGTGGACAGTGACAGCTCTTGTGACCAGAGCTGGCCCATTTTGTAGCATTTATCGACCCAGACGAAATTATCGCGCGGGGCGAATTCCGCCAGCTGGAAGCGCAGTGGCGCGGAGTATTCGCTTTCCGGCAGCGGCTCGACGCGGTTATCCGACACGCGCAGCAGCAGAGGCAGGCGGAAATGGCTGCCGGAGAACGCGATCATTTTTTTATCCTGATCGATGGTGAAGTCGTTTATCTCTTTCGGGAAGTTCCACAGGCGAATGATATCCGGCTTCCAGGCGAGGATTTTTTCCTTCATGTTGAGGAAGATTTCCGACAGGGACTGGCCCGACAACGTACTGCGGCCCAGGCCAATGAAGTTATCGCCACCCAGAATATCCAGCACGGTAGCGCCGTTATCCATCGAGTTACGTTTAGCGGCAATGATCTCCTGCTGCGGTTTATCGCCGCGCAGCACAAAGAACAGGTTGCTGCGATCCAGCTTATTCAGCTCATCCCAGGCGCTGTTTTTCATCGCCAGATGGTCAGATGAAACGACGATGACCGTATTTTTGAAATACGGCGACGCTTTGATTTTCTCGATTAACGCCGCGATATGTTCCTGGCTACAGGTCACAGCGCTGAACGACTTGTTGTTTTTACCGTCAATGTCGTAGCCCTGACGTTTACAGGTGCGTGAGACGAAACCATCCGGATGATGCGTGTCGACGGTCAACGCAAACAGCGAGAAGCGTTTACCGGCGCGGGAAAGCTCCTCGAATTTCTTCCAGGTTTCATCCAGAACGGTATCGTCGTAAAAGCCCCAGTCGTTGCGGTAGGCCGGATCGGCGACCGTGGTTTTCAGCTCTTCGGAACCATATAAGTGATCGAAACCGTGGGATCTCAGGAACACATCTTTCCCGGCAAAACGCAGGTTAGCGCCCTGCATAAAGTAGTTTTCATAGCCCGAGTTTTTCAGGATATCGCCGAGGCAAATGTTCTGCGGGAAGAAGCTCGACATCGAGGCGGAGGCGTTGCCTTCAAACGGGGCGAACAGGGGAATGCCGCACTGGGAAGCCACCATCCCGGCGATGGTGTAATCCGTGCCAGGCAACTGCATGGTGTGGGTGAAGTCGAGGCCCTGGTTTTTCAGCGCGCCAAGCTCTGGCGTCAGGTTCGGGAAAGCATCGTTGTCAAACCAGGTGCGTTCCAGACTTTCGCCGTAGATATAGACCAGGTTGAGTTTGGGATTGTCGATCTTCTTCGAGGGTTCTTTGTAATAGGCCGCAAAGTCCGGATCGCCATCGCGCGACTGGGATTTTACCAGCTCGGTAATTTGATGGAATGCCGGGCTGGCATCCACGGAGGCCAGCGCCAGGCACAGCGCCAGCAGGCTGTAGCCATGATGATGCGGACGGTGACGGCGACGGCGCAGAACCCAGGCCAGCGCGGCGAAGATGCCCACCAGGGCGACCACCAGCCCCAGACCCGGAAGGATGTACTTACCCACACCTGCGCCGGTCAGACTGTTGGTCAATGTGTAGAGCACCGCGTCGTTAATACCGTCGCCGGTAAAGTAATCGCTGGCATATAACGTAATGTTTAAAACAATAAAAATACCGAGCACCACCAGGGTGGCCACAAACCACCAGGTGTGACGACCGGCTTTCCAGGCATAAACGCCGATGGAAGCCAGGAAAAGGACAAGGGACATTAACTCTGACAACAGCAGATCCTCATCATGCCGGACGCTTAGCCGGCTAATTGCTTATTTTTTGGGTAATACAATGTAATTGCGATGTCGCTTAGCTGCAATTTTAGTGTCACGAAAGTGTGCTGTTGTTAGGATTTGGTTTATAAAATCGGATTTTTGAATACAGTCGCATCGTGGCATACGGAGGCTGAGGTGGTGTCAGGGGGTAAAAAAACGCACTTCACGCCGCGGTATAAGACTAATGTAATAAACGCGGCGTGTTGTGGCAGAAAAAAGGGGGACAATCAGGAGAGGAAATTAACGCCTTGTTTCAGCACCAGATCGCAGGCTTTCGTTTTCACCTGTTTCGCCAGAGATGAATTTCCAAGGGTGCTGAGGTTCAGCTGCTGACCATTTTGCGCGTTCAGCAGGCCCTGAATACCGTCCATATAGTTGGTGTCCGCTTTCTGCGCCTGGGTGTCCAGTCCCAGTTTACCCAACACCTGGTTTTTGATGTTTTCGGTATCGGTGACGGAAGCCAGTTTCTGCTTCGCGCAGTATTCCAGAATACCCGCGGCGTTGTTCATCGTTCCGGCACTCAGGCTTTGGGAGCTGTTGCCCAGCAGGCCGGTGAGGGACGAGGCTGACAGTCCGCCCTGGGACGTGCCGCTCTCTTTGGTTAACTCACTTGCTGCGCTGGAGAGCGACTCCTGCCATGATGCGGCCTGCGCTGCGCCAGTCACCAGCAGGGCGCCAGTAAGGATGCTGATAAGAAATTGTTTTTTCATAATGATTTACTCAACAAGGTCCGTTTTGGGCCAGAAGTGGGTTCAGTATATACCTCTGCTCTTCCGGCGCTCCCTGGAAATATCTTAATACTCTTTGCCGGTGACGCGGCTGCGGTAGCTGTCCCAGTCGAAGATGACGTACAGGCTGTTACCCAGCTTCATGCGATCCATCACCCGCTCGCCAAGAAGTCGGGTCATCTCGTCGATATTGTGGTTCGTCAACATACCGGTTGGGCGTTTTGACGACGAACGGCGATCGACAATCTGGTTGATGATCACTTTTTCGTAGCGGGACTCCGTCTGGACACCGATCTCGTCGATGACCAGCAAATCCACGTTACTTAAATCATTTAGCAACTGTTCTTCGCTGGTTTCGCGATTACTGAAGGTGTCTTTCATGGCGGACATAATATCGGCCACGGTGATAATCAGCACTGACTTCCCGCGCAGCAGCAGCTCGTTGCAGATAGCGGCGGCGAGGTGATTTTTCCCGGTGCCGGGTTTTCCGCTAAAGATGAAGCTGGCGATGTTGCCGTCAAATTCATCCACGTACTGGCGCGCCTGGTTAAGGGCGTTCATCTGCCCCTGAGACTCGACCTTATAATTCTCGAAGGAGCAGTTCTGGTGCAGAGGGCGAATGCCCGAGCGGTTAAAGGTGCGCTGCATTTTCATCGCGCGGTTTTCGCGGGCGAGGGCAGCCGCGCGAATTTTACCCTGCTCTTTTTGCCATGCCAGCAGCTCTTCACCGGTGGTGAAGGCGGGCTTCACGTTGGCAGGCATCATCTTCTGCAAACGTTTCATCAGGTCGCCGACGTTTTTCATTTCGCACCTCGGAATCCATCAGGGATTTTTTTGTCCGGTTCTGAAAAAGCATTGATATCACGTTTTGGCTGGCCGTTGTTGCTGGCGCGGTTGATTTGCAGACTGCGCGCGAATTTTTGCTGCCACTGAACATGGTGGAAGACTTTTCCTTCAGCTTGCCAGTATGCGGTAAAGGCTGCCAGCTCTTCCGGTGTCGCGGGCTGCGAGAGGGCTATTCCCCATAAGGCCGCCTGCCGCTGAAAATCGGCGTCCGGCTGCCAACCGGCGTACATGGGAAATTTCCCCATTGGAACGGCCACCGGAGCGCTGGTGGGTTCGTCAAAAAACTGATTATCCAGCATGACATCGCTCGCCGGGCGCGACAGCTTCGCTTCAATGTCCAGAAGCTGCGCCAGACGTTCCGGCGTGACCGCATAAAACGCCGGGGCGTTGTCGGCAAATACCGCGAGCGTGCCGCCTTCGGCGTGCGTCAACACACCGCGAGGATCGCGCATAAAGGCATCAATGCCAGCAATGCTGGTGGTCAGAATTCTGGAGGACATAACACTTTCTCAACTGATTACTACGGGCGTGATTGAGGGTTATGGTAGCACAGAGAGAGGGGAGGAAAGGAGAGGATTTCCCCGGTGGCGTTACGCTTACCGGGGCTAAAATCACAGGGGCTGGTTACGCGATGATGTTCAGCGTCACGTCGATATTGCCGCGCGTCGCGTTAGAGTACGGACAGACGATGTGCGCCGCATCCACCAGTTTTTTGGCTTCCGCTGCGTCCATCCCTTCAACGTGGATGTTCAGCTTCGCTTCGATACCAAAACCGGTTGGCAGCGGGCCAATCCCCACTTCGCCTTCAATAAAGGCGTCTTTTGGCAGAGCGAATTTATCGCGTGCCGCAACGAACTTCATTGCGCCCAGGAAGCAGGCGGAGTAACCCGCAGCGAACAGCTGTTCAGGGTTGGTTACTTCACCCCCCATGCCGCCCATCTCTTTTGGCACACCCAGTTTGACATCCAGAACGCCATCGGAAGACGTGGCGCGGCCATCACGGCCTCCGGTTGCTTTGGCTTTGGCAGTGTAGACAACTTTTTCTAAAGACATGGCAGGTTCCTCATCTTACGTTTATATGCGCTATTAAATAGCGCGCGATGTTTTGAGTTAAAATTAGACGCGTAAAGTACAGCCTTACGCGCGATGCAGCTGTTGGCGCAAACTTTCGAGCTGTTGCTTGAGCGCCAGCATGGTGTCGGTATCACACTGCGCTGCACAGCCCACGGCGTGGGGTATCGTCACGGCCTGCTGTTGCAGCGCCCGACCCGCGTCGCTCAGGGTGACGGCGACCTGACGCTCATCCTGACGGGAACGCTGGCGGAGGATCAATCCTGCGCTTTCCAGGCGTTTCAGCAGGGGAGTCAGCGTGGCGGAATCCAGGAACAGCCGCTCGCCAATGTCTGACACCGTAATATCATCCTGTTCCCACAGCACCAGCATCACCAGGTATTGCGGGTAGGTCAGATTAAGCGGCGCCAGCAGTTGCCGGTACAGCTTGTTAAGCGCCAGATTTGCCGAATAGAGGGCAAAACAGAGCTGGTTATCCAGCAGAAGCGCGTTGGTGGTGTCGTTCGTTTTTGCGTCCATGAAATGAATATAGATAGTGCGCGATACAATTGCAAGCGATTTTATTATACGCGTGGACGTTTGCGGTAAAGCCATAAGCCGGGGATCGACAGGCCGATGGAGAGCGCACCCACGATCGACGAGGCTTTAAGGAAGTTGCTCAGGAGCAGGATCATCTGGGGTTCGCTGTAGCCAAAATGGCTGATTTTGACGGCGGAGATCATCGCCGTATAGGCTGAAATGCCCGGGAACATAGGAATCACTGCCGCCACGGTGAATACCTTCGGGTGCGCCAGATACCAGCGGGACCACTGAATACCGATGCTGCCAACCAGCATGGAGGCGATAAACGTCGACCATTCAATATTAAAGCCCGCTGTCATCATGATCATACGAGAGCCGTGGCCAATGGCACCCAGCAGCGCACACCAGGGTAATGCACGCTGTGGGACGTTAAACACCATCGCAAAACCAACGGCGGGAAGGGCAGACAAGAGCATGTCCTGTGCCAGTGCGAGCATAAAATCCATCACGCCCATCCGCGTAACCCCCAGAGTGTCATGGCCATTACCACCCCGATACAGGTCGCCAGCGTCAGCAGGCTGGCTATCGCCCAGCGCGCCAGACCGGTGTTGATATGGCCTTTGAACATATCAGCGACGGCATTAATTAAGGGAAAACCCGGCACCAGCAGCAATACGCTGGCGGCCATCGCAACAGTAGGCGTGCTGGCGAAGTAGGGCTGGCGCAAAAGCAGGCCGGATACGGTTGTCGCCACAAATGCCGTGATGCAGAAGTTAATTTGCGGATGTAGCTGTCTGTGCGTCAACAGCTGGCGGACATACATTGCGATGCTGCTGGCAAAGAAGGTCACGACAGCGCCGTCCCAGCCGCCCGCGTTGAGCTTGCAGAAGCAGGCGCAGGACAGTCCCACCATTAGCACAACCAGCCAGCGCGGATACCGGAGGGGTTTGATTTGATTGAAACGTTTTTCTATCTCCCCGAGATCGAGCAGCTTGTGTTCAGCAAGGATCACGATGTGCTGCACTTCCGTCACGACGTGCATGTTAATGCCGCGGTCATGATTTTTACGGGTGGAGGTCAGGCACTGTCCGTCTTTAATGGTGGTCAGCACAATGGCATTTGACGAGATGGAACTCTCAACGCTGTCCATCCCCAGCGCCAGCCCAAGGCGTGTGGAGAGCTCTTCGACGAGGGCGCTTTCTGCGCCGTGCTGTAAGAGAAAAAGCCCGCACTGAATACATAGCCGCGTGGTGGCACGTTGCGTAGACCGATCTGCCTGCATGAAACGCCCTGAAGAGAAGAGAGATTGCTTACTTTTAACACAAAGTGCAGGGCCCTTTGCGCTGGGCCAGATCAACATTTGTGCGATCAGTGGCGCGATGGGGGCGGAGGAAAGACAGCATTGTTATTTATTTAATGAATGTGAAATTAGGATTTATAAAAACAATATATTAAGTATTTCTAATTTCATATTTTCGATCTTTTCACGCAATTTGAATTAAATTTAAATGGTCTTTATGCGATATTAGGCCTGTATTGGGCGTTTCTTAACCCATGTGATATTTGTTCTATTTTGCGAGTATTAACCCGTTTGTACTTCGGAATGCAAACGTGTTTAACCTTGCAGGGTTAGTTCGTTCTTAAATAAAGAATTCATGACAGGGAGGGTCTATGTTGCCATTGAATGGTAAACACGGAGTGGTGATCAGCAGAGTACCGGTTATGCAAAATGGGTTAGGTGGCGTCATGTCGCGTCATTTTCCCGATTTTGAGATAACGTACTGCCGTTCGATGCAGGAGTTGACGTTATTACAATTGCGTCGCGCTGGGGTCGTTATTGCCGATATTTCGGGTGAGTATCGTAATCCACGCGGCACGCTTGAGCAATATTATGGGTTAATGAATCAGTACCGGGATATTCACTGGATATTCCTCGTTTCGCGCCCCCTTTATCCACTTGCAGTAGAGCTTCTTATGCGTCCGGAAAGCACGCTGCTTTCGGATATGGAACCCATTGAAGGCGTAATTAACGCTATTCGCGCGGGGAGTGAACGTGCCGAGCGAATAAGCCAGACGTTATTGATACCGGAAAATCCTGATATTGAAGAGGAGAGTGAGCAAATGATTGCGCTTACCCACTCTGAACGCAAGGTGTTGCGTTTGTTAGGTAAAGGTTGGGGAATCAACCAAATAGCCACGCTACTTAATAAAAGTAATAAAACGATCAGTGCACAGAAAAACAGTGCAATGCGTCGCTTATCACTTCGCAGTAATGCCGATATGTACGCGTGGATAAGCAGTACCCAGGGAATGCGAGAACTCAGTTTAATGTCGGCTTATGGAGAGTTTGAGGAATGGAAAAGACCACTGCAACAAAACATATCGCCGTCATCGAAAGCTGCTCAATGAGCGCTATGGGGCTGAAGCATCTTTTTGCGATGCCCGCCCTAAGCCATTACCAGGTGCACCTGTTTGCCAGATTTGACAGCTTCAAAGCGGCGCTCTCGGAAATCTCATTCTTTGCCGTAATTTATTCATTGTCCGATGAGCGTGAGGAGCGGCGAAACTGTCTGGCCTGTTTGCGGGATCTCACCTTCACCCACAGCGACGTCAAGCGTATCGTGCTGGCCTCTGATGAAATGGAGGCGAGACTGGTCAGCCATCTTTCGCCTTCTCGCTTACATGGAATTATCAGTAAATCGGTTCCGCTGAAGCAGTTAATGGAGGGGCTGGAGACATTACTCAGCGAAACGCATCACGTGAACGACAACGTGTACAATCACTGGTGTGTGAGCCAGCATCGTATGCTAAGCCCAACTGAAAGGGCGATTCTGCGATATATGTCATCGGGTTTTTCGATCCCTGAAATTGCGGCACAGCTTGAACGCAATATCAAAACCATCCGGGCGCATAAGTTTAACGCAATGGTAAAACTGGGCGTCAATTCTGATGTGGGATTACTGGATGCGGCAGATATCCTGGCGCATCTCCCGGTCAGGGAAATACGCCGTTCCGCTCTCACCGTTCCTTCTTTCTCGTAGTGTTAAGTGATGCGCCAGAATTTTTTTCTGGCGCAACGTTCAAATACAGACATCAACCCATTTCGCTGCGGTCAGTTCCGCCATTCTGTCGGGCGATATACGCACCGCACTGTGGATGGCGCCCGCTGCGGGTAACACTTCGGCGTACTGTTTTAAAGTGATGTCACAGTAAACAGAGAGCGGATTTTCCAGTCCAAAAGGGCAGACGCCGCCAACAGGATGACCCGTCAGGGTTACTACCTCATCGCAGCTGAGCATGCGGGCTTTTGCGCCGAATGTCTCTTTGAGCTTTTTGTTATCCAGACGCGCATCGCCTTTTGCAACCACCAGAATCACATCATTTTTAATTTTCAGTGACAGCGTTTTGGCAATTTGGCCGGGTTCAACGTTGTGCGCGGCAGCAGCAAGGGCAACAGTCGCTGTGCTTTGGTTAAGCTCGATGATTTCTATATCCGGAGCGTGTTCGGCGAAAAACTGCTGTACAGACTGCAAACTCATTGATTCCTCCTGACAAATATCTTCCGTAATCTGTCATAAGAATTTAGTCGCTGTAAATATCCCTTAAGTAACAAATATCCGTCAGGGGCGATTTCTGGATCGCCTTCACATTCACAGAAACCGGTTACAGTAACCGGTTGCAGAGCGTGATGCAGAGATTAATACTGAGTGTGTAACTTCCCCTGTATCGAATAATAAGAGCTAATTATGAAACCATTCCGTTTGAGCAGTACCGCAGGTACACGATCCGGCAAGGTTGTGACGCTGATGTATGGAACAACGTGTGACGTGAGAACGTCCGAAACGAACGTCTGACAGGAGATCTGCTATGTCTGCCAACCATGCTGCATTTAATCTGATTTTCCGCTTCGTTGAAAATTATGTCAGCCCTATTGCCGGGCGCATCTCTTCCCAGCGTCACGTTATGGCGATTCGTGACGGGTTCATCTCGGCAATGCCGTTTATGATTGTCGGGTCGTTTTTATTAGTGTTCGCTTACCCACCTTTTTCGCCAGATACCACCTGGGGCTTTGCTCGCGCCTGGCTGGATATGGCGAAGCAGTTTGAAGGTCAAATTCTGACGCCGTTTGATATGACGATGGGGGTGATGTCCCTCTATATCTGTGCGGCTATCGCCTACAACCTGGGCAAACATTACGTTAAAACCCATCAGTTGGATCCGTTCATGTGCGCGATGCTGTCGCTGATGGCGTTCCTGCTGGTCGCCGCGCCTAAAACCAAAGGCGCCTTACCGGTTGATAGCCTTGGAGGCACCGGGATTTTCACCGCGATCCTGGTGGCGATTTACTGCGTTGAGATGATGCGTTTCCTGAAAGCACACAATATCGGGATCCGCCTGCCAGACCAGGTTCCGCCGATGATCAAAAACTCGTTTGACCTGCTGATCCCGGTGCTGGTGGTGGTGCTGACGCTTTATCCGCTGAGTCTGTTGATCCAGTCGCAGTTCGGTATGCTGATCCCACAGGCCATCATGTCGATATTCAAACCGCTGGTCTCTGCGGCGGACTCGCTGCCAGCGATCCTGCTGGCGGTGCTGATTGGCCACCTGCTGTGGTTTGCCGGGATCCACGGCGCAGCGATTGTCTCGGGTATGCTGCAAATGTTCTGGCTGACGAACCTGGGGGCGAACCAGACCGCGCTGGCGGCGAGCCTGCCTTTACCACACATCTTTATGGAAGCCTTCTGGACGTTCTTTATTGTGATCGGTGGGTCAGGAGCGACGATGGGGCTGGTGTTCTGTTACCTGCGTAGCCGCTCCGCGCACCTGCGCTCCATTGGACGTCTGAGCGTGGTGCCAAGCATTTTCAATATCAATGAACCGGTGATTTTTGGTACGCCGATTGTGATGAACCCGGTGTTCTTTATTCCTTTCCTGCTGGCGCCGATGGTCAATGCCGTGCTGGCATGGGCAGCGATGAAGTTTGATCTGATTGGCCGCGTGATTTCCGTTGTGCCGTGGACGGCACCGGCTCCGGTTGGTGCCGCCTGGGCGCTGGGCTGGGATTTCCGTGCAGCCATTCTGGTGCTGGTTTTGGCCTGCGTTTCCGCCATTATCTATTTCCCGTTCTTCAAGGTGTACGAGAAACAGTTGCTTCAGCAGGAAGCGGAAGAAGCACAGCGTAATGGGGAAGAGGAAAATCAGCAGGTAGCCTAGATAAAAGCAAAACGGCAACGCAGGTTGCCGTTTTTAGTGTTTGTTCCCTCTCTCTGCGGGTTTCAGGCAGGGCCAGACTACTTAAGCGTGCAATCGCCGCACTGCTGGACATCCGGCAGACGGTAGCGCTGACAGCAGGTACGACGCACCAGAAGTCCCTCACGCGGAACCACGGTGCGGTAAAGAGGGTTATCCCGCCCATCCGACAGCTGTCTGGCAAAGAAACAGCTCTGACGCAGCGCATCCACTTTCTCGTCGCCGAGCAGCGGCTTCATCTCCGTTAAATACCAGTGGATAAGATACCCGGTATTACTCCAGATCAGTTTGCCGTTGATCTCCCCCGTCGCTTCCAGCGCATCAATGACCGGAACCAGCGCTCTTGTAATCAACCGTTCCATACGCGCCTGCGCTGACAGGTGACTCGCGCTCGGATCTTCGTGTACATCAATCCAGAAACAGGCGGCGCGTCCGGTCTCATGGAATTCGACGTGGAAATGTTCCGACGAGAGATCGAGCATCGTTTCCTGGGTCAACAGGGCCAGCATGACAGGCGGCACCATCAGCCCGATATACCATTGTGCCCAGAGGGAAAGCAGCGGTTTATTTTCCCGCGCCAGCGTCGGTTGGTTACGATAAATATGGTCGGAATAGGTTGCCAGCAGTGACCGCAGCTCGGCAGGTCGTTGCCACTGAGTCAGCGTCAGAGCATGATGCGGCGGTGCTTCATCCAGTTTGATGAAATCCAGCAGATGGGCGCGTGTTACGGCGATTTTTTCCCGAATGGCATCCGCAAGCGTCGTTTCTCCGGCGGAGAGTGGAGCTCGCCAGAGTAGTGGCTCAACGATGTGTGCGGTACGAGTCGCCATAGTGTGGATTACAAATCTAAATGATAATGATTGCCAATCCTAACTATAGATAAAACCGAGCGCAAGCGTTTTATCCTGGCGCTGTGAAGGCGGTTTCAGGCGATATGAAGCTCGTCGCTCAGCAGAATGCTGTTGCGTCCCATATGCTTGGCTTCATAGAGGGCTTTATCGGCTTTCGCCAGTGCGCCATCAACGTCTTCACCTTCGAACATGGCTATGCCAATGCTGATGGTCACGTTAGTGGCGACGCTTTCGTTAAACATGTGGGGGATTTTGAGATCGTAAACCTTCTGACGTATGCGTTCAGCTGTCTGGCGCGCTTGCTCCAGTGGGATGTTACTTAAAAGCACCATAAATTCTTCCCCGCCAAACCGGGCGACAACATCGCGTGAGCGCACGGCGTCGCGGATCGCAGCCGAGACCCTGATCAAGGCCTGATCGCCCATCATATGGCCGTAATGATCGTTGTAGGCTTTGAAATGGTCGATATCCATCAGCAGCACAAAGTGCTCGCCAGCGTCAGGCCTGGGGAGGTTCTCAAGCCGGCTTTGCAGCCCGCGACGGTTATATAGGCCGGTGAGCGGGTCCATCATGCTGAGATCGGTCAGGGTTTCACGCTCTTCGAGCAGTTCGGAAAGCAGCTCCTGGGCGAAACGGTCATTACGCCGCTGAAGAACATGATGGATACCAATGGCGACCACCGGCAGCGCGAAAAAATAGGCCATTCTCAACCAGTTTTCGGACGGGCTAAGCCACAGGCAGGATATAAAAGCGGGAAATGAATGTAACGTAAAGGCTTTAATATTACTGGCGAAAGCCAGAGACCCTATAAAAAGCACTGTTAATAGCGCCATCATTAAATAGGTTGCGTGATCGTGCGTTATTAACAGAAATTTTGAGACGATCTGCCATGCCCATAAAAACCCAAAAATAGCTGAAACAGCAGGGATATTTATTTTTCGCGTGCTATTTTTCCAGTGCCAGATAAGTAAGCCAGTGCTGGCAGTCAATACGGCAAACAGGGGGACTGATAACACACGAACGGAATAGAGAGGGTTTGTTACCGAGAACAATGCTGATGCAGCGTTCAGAAATAAAAATAAACGTAAAGAAAGCTGATATTTCTTGTTGACTAAGGACAGCCAGGATTGTGATGTCATATGCGTGCGTTTTTATTAAAACTCAATTAAAACAATGAGCAAGGTGTTGTTATGTATTATTGGTCGCTACAAAATTGAATTTTTATTATCAGAAAAACGTTATCGGAAGTTAACAGGTGGGCAATTTATCACCTTACACATTCTCTGTCATTATGGGAAAGCAATTGCTGGCGCAATTTCTTACGTCGCATGCTGACAAGTGATAATTACTATCATATGATACTGGTTATCATTATCAGTGCGAGAGGTGAAACCATGTTGAGCAAAGCGCTGGGAAGTGGGTGGGGAATATTGCTGCCTGGTTCCATTATCGGTGGGCTGATGTTTGCCGATCTTCCCATTGATGTCTGGAAAGCAATGATTGTTTCGGGCTTGCTGGTGACATCCGCGATGATCTGGCACAAACAGTTACGGCATTACGTGCTGTTGCCATCATGCGTTGCACTAATCAGTGGACTGCTGGTGATTCTGATGAGTTTGAAATAAAAGGGAAAAACAAGAGGTACTGCTGAAGGGATGTAAGATAATTGGTGCGAGGGGGGGGACTTGAACCCCCACGTCCGTAAGGACACTAACACCTGAAGCTAGCGCGTCTACCAATTCCGCCACCTTCGCACAGTCATCTTACTGGTTTGATATCGCCTCGTTGGTGCGAGGGGGGGGACTCGAACCCCCACATCCTAAGGACACTAACACCTGAAGCTAGCGCGTCTACCAATTCCGCCACCTTCGCCCAGTGCGAGCAATATCAACGTGATTTATGGTGCGAGGGGGGGGACTTGAACCCCCACGTCCGTAAGGACACTAACACCTGAAGCTAGCGCGTCTACCAATTCCGCCACCTTCGCATACCATCGACACTGTAAAAGTATCGTAACCACGGAGGCGCATTCTAGATGTTTTCAGCTTTACGTCAACAGAAAATTGCGCACGTTGTTTTGATTGCTGCAAAAATGGGCGATGGCAGCGTCAGCCATCGCCGGGCAGGGGAATTACTTTTTCGCCTGGCGCGTCATCACGGTGCGATACACCTTAAAGCGGCCTGTCTGGGCGATCACTTCGTGGAAGCCGAAGGTTTCATCCAGCACTTTCGGATACGCCAGGAAGGCATTCGCCACAATACGTAGCTCACCGCCGCTGTTAAGGTGACGGGTTGCGCCACGGATCAGCGTTTGCGCCGCTTCAAGGCTGGTTTCCATCCCGTCGTGGAACGGCGGGTTAGAGATGATCATGTCAAAGCGACCGGTCACGTCGGAGAAGACGTTGCTGGCGATCACTTCGCCTTCAATGCCGTTCGCAGCAAGCGTGGCGCGGCTGGCTTCTACCGCCGGGGCGCTCACGTCACACAGGGTTAAACGCACTTTTGGTGAGTGGCTGGCGAGAACCGTTGACAGCACGCCCGCGCCACAGCCGACATCCAGCACCTTGCCCTTGGTGTGCGGCGTCAGGGTGGACAGCAGCAGCTTGCTGCCCGTATCAAGCGCGTCACGGCTAAACACACCCGGCAGGGTTTTAATGGTCAGGCCGTCAAGCTGGTACTCGTCCCAGAAGGTGTTGGCATCAAAAGTGGTCTGTTTTTCCAGACGGCCATGATACAGGCCGCAGCGTCGGGCGCTGTCGATTTTCGTCAACGGCGCGTAGCCTTCGAGCATCTGCTCTGCGCTTCGCACCCCGCTGCGGTTCTCACCGACGACAAAAATATCGCAGCCGACCGGCAGCAGAGAAAGCAGGTTCATCAGCTGGAACTGGGCTTCCGGTTTGTTCTTCGGCCAGTAGTAAATGAGCGTATCGCAGTCAGCAATATCGCTCTGCTCCGCCACCAGGCTAAAGCGTGCGCGCTCGCCCATCTGGCGGCTCAGCACCTGCCAGTGGTGGTAGTATTGGGTGTGGGCACGGCTTTCAGCACAGTCGAAACGTGCGGGCAGGTCATCCTGCATATCTCCGGCAAACAGAATACGGCTTTCTTCGAAATCATCACTGTGACGCAGCAAGACTTCACTTGCCGGGGTAAATGCAGACATGAATTGTTCCTCAATAAACTCAGGCGGGGATTATAGTAGGTAGATGGCGCAGTTTCGACACATTTGCTATATTTGCGCGCCTGAGAGACAGGAGTTTTCGCTATGACATCCCGACGAGACTGGCAGTTGCAGCAGCTGGGCATCACCCAGTGGGCTTTGCGTCGCCCGACGGCGTTGCGGGGCGAAATAGCCATCTCCATCCCTGCGCATGTCCGCCTGGTGATGGTGGCAGAAGCGCCGCCTGCCCTGAACGAACCCCTGATTGAGGATGTCCTTCGCACCCTGAAGGTGACAAACGATCAGGTATTACAGCTGGCGCCCGAAAGCGTCGCGATGCTTCCCCCTGACAGCCGCTGTAACAGCTGGCGAATCGGGGCGGTGGATGAGCTACCTCTTGAAGGAAGCCAGATCAGCTCGCCAGCGCTGGACGAACTGAAAGCCAACCCAAAAGCGCGTAGCGCGCTATGGCAACAAATTTGCGAATATGAACACGATTTCTTCCCTCACGACGGCTGACCTGGCCACCGCGTTCGCGATTGAAACACGCGCCCATGCCTTTCCGTGGAGCGAAAAGACGTTTGCCAGCAATCAGGGCGAACGCTATTTAAATCTCCGCCTGGACGTTGACGGTGCGATGGCCGCGTTCGCCATCACGCAGGTCGTTCTGGACGAGGCGACGCTGTTTAATATCGCGGTCGATCCCGCTTACCAGCGCCGCGGGCTGGGCAGGGATCTGCTTGAGCACCTCATTCGTGAGCTGGAAACCCGTGACGTTTTCACCCTGTGGCTGGAGGTGCGCGCGTCCAATGTCGCCGCCATCGCGCTCTATGAAAGCTTAGGCTTCAACGAGGCGACTATCCGCCGTAACTACTACCCCACCGCAGAGGGACGTGAAGACGCCATTATCATGGCTCTGCCGATTGGATAACGAAAATAAGGTTGTAACGATGAAATGGGACTGGATTTTCTTTGATGCCGACGAAACGCTGTTTACGTTTGACTCGTTCGGCGGCCTACAGCGGATGTTTCTCGACTATAGCGTGACGTTCACCGCTGAAGATTTTCAGGACTATCAGGCGGTGAACAAGCCGCTGTGGGTGGATTACCAGAACGGAGCCATCACCGCGTTACAGCTTCAGCATCAGCGTTTTGACGTCTGGGCTGAACGCTTAAACATCAGTCCTGGGGTGCTGAACGAGGCCTTCCTGAATGCAATGGCAGATATCTGCGCGCCGTTGCCCGGCGCCGTTTCTCTGCTGGATTCGCTGAAAGGGAAGGTGAAGCTTGGGATCATCACCAACGGCTTTACCGCGCTTCAGCAGATCCGCCTTGAACGCACTGGCTTGCGCGATCATTTCGACGCGCTGGTGATCTCCGAAGAGGTAGGCGTGCCGAAGCCGGATCCGCGTATTTTCGATTATGCGCTGGCGCAAGCGGGCAATCCTGACCGCGATCGCGTGCTGATGGTGGGGGATACGGCAGAATCTGATATTCTGGGAGGTATGAGATCGGGCCTGTCGACCGTCTGGCTGAATGCGCATGGCCGCACGCTGCCGGAAGGCATCGAGCCGACCTGGACCGTTACGTCATTGAACGAACTGGAGCAGCTCCTGTGTAAACAATGATTGCCTGCCCCCTGTTGATGGGTAAAATAGCCGCATTTTTCGTATTCCATGATGCGCGGCCTGCTGCCGCGCTTACCTAAGAAGAATTGATTATGACGTTGTCTCCTTATCTGCAAGAGGTGGCCAAACGCCGCACTTTTGCCATTATCTCGCACCCGGATGCCGGTAAAACGACCATCACCGAGAAGGTGCTGCTGTTCGGACAGGCGATCCAGACCGCGGGTACCGTTAAAGGCCGTGGCTCCAGCCAGCATGCTAAATCCGACTGGATGGAGATGGAAAAGCAGCGTGGTATTTCGATTACCACCTCCGTGATGCAGTTCCCGTATCATGACTGCCTGGTGAACCTGCTGGACACCCCGGGGCACGAAGACTTCTCCGAAGATACCTACCGTACCCTGACGGCCGTGGACTGCTGCCTGATGGTGATCGACGCCGCGAAAGGTGTTGAAGATCGTACCCGCAAGCTGATGGAAGTCACTCGTCTGCGCGATACGCCGATCCTCACCTTTATGAACAAACTCGACCGTGACATCCGTGATCCGATGGAGCTGATGGATGAAGTGGAAAACGAGCTGAAAATCGCCTGCGCGCCAATCACCTGGCCGATTGGCTGCGGCAAGCTGTTCAAAGGGGTTTACCACCTCTATAAAGACGAAACCTACCTGTATCAGACCGGTAAGGGCCACACCATTCAGGAAGTCCGCATCGTGAAAGGGCTGGACAACCCGGAGCTGGACGCCGCTGTCGGTGAAGAGCTGGCCGCGCAACTGCGCGATGAGCTTGAGCTGGTCAAAGGCGCCTCTCACGAGTTCGACAGAGAACTGTTCCTGAGCGGTGACATTACCCCGGTCTTCTTCGGTACCGCACTCGGCAACTTCGGCGTTGACCATATGCTCGACGGTCTGGTTGAGTGGGCCCCGCAGCCGATGCCGCGTAAAACCGACACCCGCGAAGTAGAAGCGAAGGAAGAGAAGTTCTCCGGCTTCGTCTTTAAAATTCAGGCCAACATGGACCCGAAACACCGCGACCGCGTCGCCTTTATGCGCGTGGTTTCCGGTAAGTACGAAAAGGGCATGAAGCTGCGTCAGGTGCGTATTGGTAAAGACGTAGTGATCTCCGACGCGCTGACCTTCATGGCGGGCGACCGTTCGCATGTAGAAGAAGCCTATCCGGGTGACATCATTGGTTTACACAACCACGGTACCATTCAGATCGGCGATACCTTCACGCAGGGCGAGATGATGAAGTTCACCGGTATCCCGAACTTCGCGCCGGAACTGTTCCGCCGCATTCGCCTGCGCGATCCGCTTAAGCAGAAGCAGCTGCTGAAAGGCCTGGTCCAGCTTTCGGAAGAGGGGGCTGTACAGGTGTTCCGCCCTATCGCCAACAACGATCTGATCGTGGGCGCTGTGGGTGTGCTCCAGTTTGACGTGGTAGTTGCCCGTCTTAAGAGCGAGTACAACGTGGAAGCGATTTACGAATCGGTGAACGTGGCGACCGCGCGCTGGGTTGAATGTTCAGACGTGAAGAAATTCGAAGAGTTTAAGCGTAAGAACGAAGTTCAGCTGGCGCTGGACGGTGGCGATAATCTGACCTATATCGCCCCGACTATGGTTAACCTGAACCTGACGCAGGAACGTTATCCCGACGTTCAGTTCCGCAAAACGCGCGAGCATTAATTCCCTCACAGAGCACGGCAGCCGCCGTGCTCTTCTTTAATTCCAGTGTTATTAAACCCTTGCGGAATGTTCTTAATTCAACGTAATTTTTCGCTATTCGTTCGTTTTTTCCCCAATTCTGAATGCACCCCTCTGATTGTGATCTATATTTAACTCAGTGTTTAGCACCGGGCGTGGATGAATTAACTGTTCAATGCATGTCCACTGGTTCTCCACTTCGCCCGTGTGTTAATTCGCAATATATAAAACCAAGATTTAGGGAAGTATGTCGCCCAAATAACGGGCAAAACACAGGAATAAATCGATGAATATGACAAGACTGAAGATTTCTAAAACTCTGCTGGCTGTAACGTTGGGTAGTATCCTGGTAAGCGGTTCTGCTCTGGCGGAATCCAGCACCATGGATAAAGCGCAAAATACCGCTAATACCGCAGGGGAAAAAATCGATAGCTCTATGAATAAAGTCGGTAATTTCATGGATGACAGCTCTATCACAGCAAAAGTGAAAGCCGCACTGGTGGATCATGAATCCATTAAGAGCACCGATATTTCTGTTAAAACCGACAACAAGGTTGTCACTCTGAGCGGTTTCGTTGAAAGCCAGACCCAGGCTGAAGAGGCCGTTAAAGTAGCGAAAGGCGTTGAGGGCGTAAGCTCTGTAAGCGACAAACTGCACGTACGTGACAGCAAAGAATCGTCGGTGAAGGGCTATGCCGGAGATGCAGCAACTACCAGCGAAATCAAAGCTAAACTGTTAGCTGACGACATCGTGCCATCCCGTATGGTGAAAGTTGAAACCACCGATGGCGTGGTCCAGCTGTCCGGTACGGTTGAGAACCAGGCACAAAGCGATCGTGCCGAGTCAATTGCGAAAGCTATTGATGGTGTGAAAAGCGTCAAAAACGATCTGAAAACGAAGTAAAGCAGTACCACTCGCCCGTCTGGCTGAAAACCGCGGGCGAAATAAAAACGACTCTGGAAAAGCCGGTGAGTGACCTGAGCGCTCACGTTTAGCGGCCGACATTAACTATGGTAAAGGAGAGGCTTATGTTTCGTTGGGGCATTATATTTCTGGTTATCGCGTTAATTGCCGCCGCATTGGGCTTTGGTGGACTGGCGGGTACCGCGGCATGGGCAGCGAAAATTGTTTTCGTCGTCGGTATTATTCTGTTCCTGGTCAGCCTGTTTACGGGTCGACGTCGCCCGTAGCAAACGCAATAGTTATTAAACAAACTCAAGCCAGTCCTCGTGACTGGCTTTTTCTCGTTTGAGAACCATCGGGAATGTGCGTTACTGTGTCTCATCAAAATAATGAAAACAGGAAGGCAGAGGTGGGGCAACGAATTCCCGTGACGCTCGGCAATATTGCGCCGCTGACGTTAAAACCGTTTCATGCAGGCCAGCTTGCGCTGGTCTGTGAAGGGGGTGGGCAGCGCGGTATTTTCACCGCCGGCGTACTCGACGAATTTATGCGCGCGCAATTCAACCCGTTCGATCTCTATTTCGGTACCTCTGCCGGGGCGCAGAACCTCTCCGCCTATGTCTGCAACCAGCCCGGCTATGCGCGCAAAGTGATTATGCGCTACACCACCTCCAAAGAATTCTTCAATCCGGTACGCTTCGTACGCGGCGGGAACCTGATCGATCTCGACTGGTTACTGGATGCCACCTCCAGCCAGATGCCGCTGGCCATGGATACCGCGTCACGACTGTTCGATACCGGCAAAGCGTTCTGGATGTGCGCCAGCCGTGGCGATGACTATTCACCGGGTTACTTTTCGCCGCAGAAAGAGAACTGGCTGGATATCATTCGCGCTTCCAGCGCGATCCCGGGTTTCTACCGTACCGGCGCGCTGCTGGAGGGGATAAACTATCTTGACGGCGGTATCAGCGACGCGGTGCCGGTACAGGAGGCCGCACGTCGCGGGGCGAAAACCATTGTGGTGATCCGCACGGTGCCTTCTCAGATGTATTACACCCCACAGTGGTTTAAGCGGATGGAACGCTGGCTGGGCGACAGCAGCCTGCAACCGCTGGTGAATATCGCGAAGCAGCATGAAACCACCTACGGCGCGATGCAGCGTTTTATTGAAAAACCACCGGGCAAGCTGCGCATCTTTGAAATTTACCCGCCGAAGCCGCTGCTGAGCATGGCGCTGGGCAGTCGGCTGCCTGCGTTGCGTATGGATTACAAAACGGGGCGGCTATGCGGGCGATACTTCCTGGCGACCGTCGGGAAAATGCTGGCCGAGCAACCGCCTCTTCATCGGCATAAAAGCATCATATTGCCACCCGCTAGTGTGGCCAATGACGCGGTGGCGATGCCGCTGGTGGACGCGCCGCAGGCCAACGACGGCATACTCGATAACGAGGACCTGGCGTGACGCACTCTTTTATCGATACCCATTGCCACTTTGATTTCCCGCCGTTTAGCGGGGAGGAAACATCAAGTATTGCGCGTGCGGCTGAGGCCGGTGTGAGAGCCATTATTGTGCCCGCTATTGAAGCGGCGAGATTCGAGAAAGTCCTGGCGCTTGCCCAGGGTCACGATGCGCTGTATGCCGCGCTGGGTCTGCATCCGATCGTGATTGAGCACCATCTTGATGACCATCTCGACAGGCTGGATGCCACGCTGCAAAACGCGGATACGAAGCTGGTTGCCATCGGTGAGATCGGCCTCGATCTCTATCGTGAAGATCCGCAGTTTGAGCGCCAGCAGACGATCCTGGATGCGCAGCTCCGGCTGGCAAAGCGCCACGATCTGCCGGTGATCCTCCACTCCAGGCGTACCCATGACAAACTGGCGATGCACCTGAAGCGCATCGACGTGCCGCGCAGGGGCGTGGTCCATGGTTTCGCTGGAAGCCTTCAGCAGGCGCAGCGTTTTATCGAGCTGGGCTATAAAATTGGTGTCGGCGGCACTATCACCTATCCGCGTGCCAGCAAAACCCGGGATGTGATGGCGCAGCTCCCCCTGTCTTCGCTCCTGCTGGAAACGGATGCCCCTGACATGCCGCTGAATGGTTTTCAGGGCCAGCCCAACCGCCCGGAGCAGGCGGCGCGCGTTTTTGATGTGTTGTGCGAGCTGCGTCAGGAGCCTGAAGATGTGATTGCCAGCGCGCTGCTGGAAAATACCCGCGCGGTCTTCGGCATCACGCTATAGATAAAGGGTCGGGCGGATCACCGTGATCTGCTGCCTTTCCAGGGCCTGCGCCAGCGGCTCGATGTCCTCCGGCGCGGCGCTCCGCCATCGCGCCGCCTCCCCGTAAACCCCATGGGCATGAAACGCGTTGATCCGCACCGGAACGTTCCCCAACGCGTGGATAAAAGCGGTCAGCGATGACAGATGTTGCAGATAATCACACCGATCGGGGATCACCAGCAGGCGCAGCTCTGTCAGGCGATGACGATCGGCCAGCCAGCGGATGCTCTGCTTGATCAGCGTGTTTTCGCGCCCGGTCAGAAAACGGTGATGTTCATTGCCCCAGGCTTTCAGATCCACCATCGCGCCGTCAAACACCGGTAACAGCTTTTGCCAGCCGGTTTCGCTTAACAGGCCGTTGCTGTCCACCAGGCACGTCAGATGGCGCAGGGACGGATCGGCTTTGATCGCGGTGAACAGCGCAACCACAAACGGCAGCTGCGTGGTGGCCTCACCCCCGCTGACGGTCACGCCCTCAATAAACGGCGCGGACGTGCGGATCCGTGAGAGGATCTCCTCGACGCTGTATCGCTGCGCCATCGGCGTCGCCTGCTGCTGACACAGGTGCAGGCAGGTATCGCACTGCTGACAGTGACTCTCCTGCCACCAGACGCGCCCGGCCTGAATCGTCAGCGCATCATGAGGACAGTGGGGAACACAGTCGCCGCAGTCGTTGCAGCGCCCGATGGTCCACGGGTTGTGGCAGGTTTTGCAGCGCAGGTTACAGCCCTGGAGGAACAGCGCCAGGCGGCTGCCCGGCCCGTCCACGCAGGAGAAGGGAATAACCTGACTAACTAAAGCGCATCTGCTGTTCATGGCTTATCACGCGTGGCTGACGTTCCAGAATACGGGTATTGCGCGCGGCCTCCTCGCCGAGCCAGGTGGTGTTGGTGCGCGAGCCGGCCTCCCGATATTTCTCCAGATCGGAGAGCCGCACCATATACCCGGTAACGCGCACCAGGTCGTTTCCGGCCACATTCGCGGTGAACTCACGCATACCGGCGTTGAACGCCCCCAGGCACAGCTGCACCACCGCCTGAGGATTGCGTTTAACCGTCTCATCCAGGGTGAGAATATCGCTGATCCCCGAATGATAATGTTTATGGTGCGGGGCTACGGCCAGCAGGTGGCTGATGGGATCTGGCTCGTCACCGTACGGCAGACGCGCCCCCGGCGTGGTGCCTGAATCAGAACTGATCCCTGACTGCGCGTGCAGCATCGCGCGGTGCTGCCAGCCGTGTTTCACCGGCGTGTTTTCAACGAACGCCGCCAGCTGTTCACTGATGCGGTAACCCAGCGCATTGGCCTGCTCGTTTTTACCGTACCGTCCCGTAATGCCTGCTTTCTCGCACAGCACGTTTACCGCTTCGGCCAGACCGTACATGCCAAACATCGGTACAAAACGATCGGCATCAATCAGCCCCTCTTTCACCAGGAAGCTATTCTCAAAGAAGCCGGATTGTTCATATAAAAAATCGCAGCGCGCATTAATGATCGCGATTTGTTGCTGGCAGTAGTGGGGAAGGGTACGGGTGAAAAAGTCTTCCGGTGAGCGGCTGTGCTCCGCAATCGCTTTCAGGTTAAGGCGCACCAGCGTGCTGCCGCCGCCCGCCAGCGGCAGGGAGTTGTAACAGCTCACCACGCCATAGCGACCTTTTGTGAAAATTTTATCATTTACCGGGCCATTGGAAATATGCGGCTTACTACACTCACAAATGTTTTTCGCCACGCTCATCAGCAGATCGTCAGGGGTGACGTCCGGGTCGTAAATAAAGGTCAGGTTCGGCGCGACCTGCTTCAGCTCTGCGTCCGCTCGCAAAATGGCACGCGTGACGGGCGTATCCGCCGGGCCGATATTGGCATGCATAAAGGCATCGGGCAGGGTTCTGTCCAGGTAACGCCAGAAACGTTTTATTCGGCTATCGATTTCATCCTGTGTTAGAATTTTAACATATGGGTTGAGTATCTCATCGAGCTGACCCAGATAGACTGGCATCGATGTGACGGACGGAACATGGTGATAAAGGATAGTGAGCAGTGACAGGGCATCATCCAGATCTTTCGCCCCTTCCAGCTCCAGCCATTCTGAGCCGTTAGCCAGAAATTTAGCGTAGTCCGGCAGCACGTAGCGCGGTTTGTAAGGCGCATGACCTTCGAACATGTCGCAGATGTATCCCTCGTCCAGCGCGGCGCGGGCCGCCTCTGGCAGAGCGGGATAGAGCAGATTGTTCTCCGCTTCCAGCGCCAGAAAATGACGTTTTTGTTCCGGGGTTAACACCGGGCTGGTCACAATGTGCTGGCATCGTTGTTGCAGGGCGTCGGGCATGTTCAACTTCCTTGAGGGTTCTGCGGATGGTGAACGAATTGTAAGAAGCCAGCCTGCCGGGGCTTTTGATCCGACAGGGGGTATCGCTGCTTTTGTCGGCGGTTGACGCATGAAAGTTTGAAGAAGATCTCATTACAGTAATGCAAATTTGCACACAGTTTTCATTAACTGTGATGAATGTCGAAGTGTGGATGCGGGTGAATGTTAGAATACTCACAGACCCGCAAGGTAAAATTTATACGGCACTGCCGTTGGAGAATGTTATGACCGATTTAACTGCAAGCAGCCTGCGCGCGTTGAAACTGATGGACCTGACCACCCTGAATGATGACGACACCAATGAAAAAGTCATCGCCCTGTGCCATCAGGCAAAAACGCCAGTGGGTAATACCGCCGCCGTCTGTATCTACCCGCGCTTTATCCCGATTGCCCGCAAAACGCTGAAAGAACAGGGCACGCCGGACGTGCGCATTGCGACCGTGACTAACTTCCCGCACGGTAATGACGACATCGAGATCGCGCTGGCGGAAACCCGCGCGGCGATTGCGTACGGCGCAGACGAAGTTGACGTGGTTTTCCCGTACCGCGCGCTGATCGCCGGCAACGAGCAGGTCGGTTTTGACCTGGTGAAAGCCTGTAAAGACACATGTGCGGCGGCAAACGTGCTGCTTAAAGTGATCATCGAAACCGGCGAGCTGAAAGAAGAGGCGCTGATTCGTAAAGCGTCTGAAATCTCTATCAAAGCGGGCGCGGATTTCATTAAAACCTCTACCGGTAAAGTGCCGGTCAACGCGACTCCGGAAAGCGCGCGCATCATGATGGAAGTTATCCGTGATATGGGCGTGTCCAAAACTGTTGGCTTCAAACCGGCAGGCGGCGTGCGTACCGCAGAAGACGCGCAGCAGTTCCTGGCGATTGCCGACGAGCTGTTCGGCGCCGACTGGGCGGACTCCCGCCACTACCGCTTCGGCGCGTCCAGCCTGCTGGCCAGCCTGCTGAAAGCGCTGGGTCACGGTGACGGTAAGAGCGCAAGCAGCTACTAAGTTTGAATTGCCGGGTGGCCTACGCTAACCCGGCCTACAGGATCGTAGGGCGGGTCAACATACCCGCCGCCATTCACCCGATTCCGCATGGAGGTTACCGTGTTTCTCGCACAAGAAATTATTCGTAAAAAACGTGATGGTCATGCATTAAGCGACGAAGAGATCCGCTTCTTTATCAACGGCATTCGTGATAACACCATCTCTGAAGGGCAGATTGCGGCTCTGGCGATGACCATTTTCTTCCACGATATGTCGATGCCTGAGCGCGTGTCACTGACCATGGCGATGCGAGATTCAGGAACCGTTCTGGACTGGAAAAGCCTCAACCTCAACGGCCCGATTGTGGACAAACACTCCACCGGCGGCGTGGGCGACGTGACCTCCCTGATGCTTGGCCCGATGGTGGCAGCCTGCGGCGGTTACATTCCGATGATTTCCGGGCGCGGCCTGGGTCATACCGGCGGTACGCTCGACAAACTGGAAGCCATTCCGGGCTTCGATATCTTCCCGGATGACAACCGCTTCCGCGACATTATTAAAGACGTTGGCGTGGCGATTATTGGCCAGACCAGCTCTCTTGCGCCAGCAGACAAGCGTTTCTACGCGACGCGTGACATTACCGCGACCGTAGACTCCATCCCGCTGATCACCGCCTCTATCCTCGCCAAAAAGCTGGCGGAAGGGCTGGACGCGCTGGTGATGGATGTGAAAGTGGGCAGCGGCGCGTTTATGCCGACCTATGAACTCTCTGAGGCGCTGGCTGAAGCGATCGTTGGCGTTTCCAACGGCGCGGGCGTGCGCACCACCGCACTGCTGACGGACATGAACCAGGTGCTGGCGTCCAGCGCCGGTAACGCCGTTGAAGTCCGCGAGGCCGTGCAGTTCCTGACAGGCGAATACCGTAACCCGCGTCTGTTCGATGTCACCATGGCACTGTGCGTTGAGATGTTAATCTCCGGCAAGCTGGCCAAAGACGACGCTGACGCCCGCGCGAAGCTTCAGGCGGTGCTGGACAACGGCAAAGCGGCGGAGATCTTTGGTCGGATGGTGGCGGCGCAGAAAGGCCCGACCGACTTCGTGGAAAACTACGCGAAATACCTGCCCACCGCGATGCTCAGCAAAGCGGTCTATGCGGACAGTGAAGGCTTTGTCTCGGCTATGGATACCCGCGCGCTCGGCATGGCGGTCGTGTCTATGGGCGGCGGTCGTCGTCAGGCATCGGACACCATTGATTACAGCGTCGGCTTTACCGATATGGCCCGTCTGGGCGACAGCGTTGACGGCCAACGTCCGCTGGCGGTGATCCACGCGAAAGACGAAGCCAGCTGGCAGGACGCGGCGAAAGCGGTGAAGGCGGCAATAACTCTTGACGATAAAGCACCGGAAACCACACCGACGGTCTATCGTCGTATCACTGAATAGCGGTATACTGATCTGATCGCATTTTTATGAAGCACTAAGTACGGAGAACAATTATGAAACGTGCATTTATTATGGTGCTGGACTCATTCGGCATCGGCGCAACCGAAGATGCAGAACGTTTTGGTGACGTGGGTTCCGATACCCTGGGTCACATCGCGGAAGCCTGTGCAAAAGGCGAAGCGGACAACGGTCGTAAAGGCCCTCTGAACCTGCCAAACCTGACCCGCCTCGGGCTGGTAAAAGCGCATGAAGGTTCTACCGGTAAAATCGCAGCCGGTATGGACGGAAACGCGGAAGTGGTGGGCGCCTACGCGTGGGCGCACGAGCTCTCTTCCGGTAAAGATACGCCGTCCGGTCACTGGGAAATCGCTGGCGTGCCGGTGCTGTTTGACTGGGGTTACTTCTCCGATCACGAGAACAGCTTCCCGCAGGAGCTGCTTGATAAGCTGGTGAAGCGCGCCAACCTGCCGGGCTACCTCGGCAACTGCCACTCTTCCGGTACCGTGATTCTGGATCAGCTCGGCGAAGAGCACATGAAAACCGGCAAACCGATTTTCTATACCTCTGCTGACTCTGTGTTCCAGATCGCCTGCCACGAAGAGACGTTTGGCCTGGATAAACTGTACGAGCTGTGCGAGATCGCCCGTGAAGAGCTGACCGAAGGCGGCTACAACATTGGTCGTGTTATCGCGCGTCCGTTTATCGGCGACAAAGCGGGTAACTTCCAGCGTACCGGCAACCGTCACGATCTGGCCGTGGAGCCACCGGCGCCGACCGTGCTGCAAAAACTCGTCGACGAGAAAGACGGCCATGTCGTTTCCGTAGGTAAAATCGCGGACATCTACGCTAACTGCGGCATCACCAAAAAGGTCAAAGCGACCGGTCTGGATGCGCTGTTCGACGCCACCATCAAAGAGATGAAAGAAGCGGGCGACAAGACCATTGTCTTCACCAACTTCGTGGACTTCGACTCCTCCTGGGGTCACCGTCGCGACGTTGCCGGTTATGCCGCGGGTCTGGAGCTGTTTGACCGCCGTCTGCCAGAGTTGATGGAGCTGGTGGGGGAAGATGACATTCTGATCCTGACCGCTGACCATGGCTGTGACCCGACCTGGACCGGTACCGACCACACCCGTGAGCACATTCCGGTGCTGGTGTACGGCCCGAAAGTCAAACCGGGCTCGCTGGGTCATCGTGAAACCTTCGCGGACATCGGCCAGACGATTGCGAAATACTTTGGTACGTCTGACATGGAATATGGCAAGGCTATGTTCTAAACGGATTGGGTGAGGCCTGATGCCCTCACCCCGACCCTCTCCCACAGGGAGAGGGAGAACAGAATGTAGGCCGGGTAAGGCGCAGCCGCCACCCGGCAAAAACAACAATGTAAAAGGAACTGAAGATGGCAACTCCTCACATTAATGCAGAAATGGGTGATTTCGCTGACGTCGTATTGATGCCGGGCGACCCGCTGCGCGCGAAGCACATTGCTGAAACCTTCCTCGAAGACGTGCGTGAAGTGAACAACGTGCGTGGCATGCTGGGCTTCACCGGTACCTATAAAGGCCGCAAAATCTCCGTGATGGGTCACGGCATGGGTATCCCATCCTGCTCCATCTACACCAAAGAGCTGATCACCGATTTCGGCGTGAAGAAAATCATCCGTGTCGGCTCCTGCGGCGCGGTGCGCATGGACGTTAAGCTGCGTGACGTGGTGATCGGCATGGGCGCGTGCACCGACTCTAAAGTCAACCGCATTCGCTTTAAAGATCATGACTTTGCGGCCATCGCTGATTTTGACATGGTGCGTAACGCGGTTGACGCAGCAAAAGCGCTGGGCGTTGACGCGCGCGTGGGCAACCTGTTCTCTGCCGATCTGTTCTACTCGCCAGAAGGCGATATGTTCGACGTGATGGAAAAATACGGCATTCTGGGCGTAGAAATGGAAGCGGCCGGTATTTACGGCGTGGCGGCTGAATTCGGTGCGAAAGCGCTGACCATCTGCACCGTGTCTGACCATATCCGTACTCACGAGCAGACCACCGCTGCCGAGCGTCAGACCACCTTCAACGACATGATCAAAATCGCGCTGGAATCCGTTCTGCTGGGCGATAAAGAGTAAGAGCTGTTGTGCCGGGTGGCGGCCTCGCCTGACCCGGCCTACGGTTTTGTAGGCCCGCTAAGCGCAGCGCCAGCGGGCTTTTTTACTAGCGCACGGCCTGAGCAATCCACGCCGATACATCCCGCAGCTCTTTTTCCTGCTCCGGAAAATCCCCAATTAATGCATCACACTCCTGCTGCAACATATCCGCCCGATACAGACAGCCCTGTAAACGTGCGGCCAGCGCCTCCAGCGGTGCAGGATTGAGACTATCCGTAAAGACCTGCGTGCGGGTAATATGGCCCTTCTCCACGTCAAAGTGCAGCTCAACGCCGCCCCATGTAAATCGCTCATCCAGCAGGTGTGAAAACGCCGGTGCCTGACCGAAGTTCCACTCCCAGCTGCTCTGGCGCGCAAAGGTTTCCGCGAAGTTGGGCAGGTCCGGTGTTTTGTCAGGGGAGATCACTTCAGCTTCTACCCGCTCACCGTAATGTTTGAAGAAGGCTTCACGGATCGCATCGCAAATGCGTTCATGAGTAATCCCCGGCAGCAGATCCACCAGATTCGCCACGCGACCGCGCACGGAGGTAATGCCTTTCGCCTGGAGCTTTTTCTTGTCCGGGTTCAGATAGTTTGCCAGACGGCTCAGATCGGCATTCAGCAATAATGTGCCGTGGTGGAATCCGCGATCCATCGTTTCGCGGTAGGCTGAGCCTGACACTTTCCGGTCGCCTTCAGGTGTTTTCACTACCAGATCGTTACGACCCGAGGCTTCAGCCGTCACGCCGAGCGAATTGAGCGCGTTGAGCACAATGGAGGTCGAGATGGTTTTGTCGTATTCCGGCTTGCCCGCCATAAAGGTAAAGCAGGTGTTGCCGAGATCGTGGAACACCGCACCGCCGCCGCTGCTGCGGCGCGCCAGGCGGACGTTGTCCTCTTCCATACGGCGGGTGTTACACTCTTTCCACGGATTTTGCGCGCGGCCAATAACGACCGTATCAGCGTTGCGCCAGAGAAACAGGACGCGCTGGGTGGCGGGCATCTGGCGGAAGATGCACTCTTCTACCGCGAGATTAAACCAGGGATCGTAAGAGTCAGAGATAAGCAGGCGTAACGTCGACATGGCAGAGTTCCTTTTCCGAATCATCCGCCTACTTTATCACTATTCTTTCTTCTCGCTCTCTTCCTCTTCGGGAACTGACTTGCTGGCGGTTAACAGGAACGGCGACTGCTGCCAGCGGGTGCGCTTGCCTTGCAGCAGCGTGCGCGCCAGTACCACGCCAATCGCCAGCGAGAGCAGCAGCATCAGGCGCAAAATATTGGTGGTGTTATCCACCTGTTTGGCTTCGGTTGGCAGGGTGTGGGTGTCGAGTGTCAGACGTAAATAGCCGAGTGGGCCATTCTTGCCCTGAATGGGTTCAACGATTTGTTGATTGAAATAACCGCCAGCTTTTTTGCCGTCCAGCGCCAGCCTGTCGCGCACGTCGACATGCTCACCCGCGCGGGCAATCAGGTCGCCCTGTTCATCGTACACGCCCGCATCCAGAATGCGGCTGTTTTCCGTAAGCTGGCGCAATACCTGCGCTATCCGCTTGTCATCCGGTGTTTCGGTGCGCATAGACGGCGCAACGTTGAGCGTCACCTGGCGCGCCAGCGTACGGGCCAGTTCTTCAAACTGTGGGTTACGCTGTCGTTGGTGATTCTGGCTAAACCAGGATGCCCCCTGCATAAGCGCCACTAATAGTGCGAGACAGATAAGGACAATCACGGCGCGATGAAGCCGGAATTTCAGTTTTGCGCGAGCCATATTCCACCTGCTTAAAATTTACGGCTTAATGTTGCCAGAAGTGATGGTTACAGGGTAGCCTCATGCGTTATTTTCCCTCTGGAACCTTCCGGCGCGAACGAAATTACAGGAGCTTCAATGCCGAACATTACCTGGTGCGACCTGCCAACGGATGTCTCTTTATGGCCAGGATTGCCGCTCTCTTTAAGTGGCGATGAGGTGATGCCTCTCGATTACCACGCTGGCCGTAGCGGCTGGCTGCTGTACGGACGCGGCCTGGATAAGCAACGCCTCACCCAGTATCAAACTAAACTGGGCGCAGCGATGGTCATCGTTGCGGCCTGGTGCGTGGAAGATTATCAGGTTATTCGCCTGGCGGGTTCCCTGACGCAGCGCGCCACGCGTCTGGCGCACGACGCCGGGCTGGACGTAGCCCCGCTCGGCAAAATTCCGCACCTGAAAACGCCCGGCCTGCTGGTAATGGACATGGACTCCACCGCCATTCAGATCGAATGTATTGATGAGATTGCTAAACTGGCGGGTAGCGGCGAGCTGGTGGCGGAAGTCACCGAGCGCGCGATGCGCGGCGAGCTGGATTTCACCGCCAGCCTGAGACAGCGCGTGGCGACCCTGAAGGGGGCCGATGCTAACATTTTGCGTCAGGTGCGCGATGAACTGCCCCTGATGCCAGGGCTGACGCAGCTGGTGCTCAAGCTGGAGACGCTCGGCTGGAAAGTGGCGATTGCCTCCGGTGGGTTCACCTTCTTTGCCGATTACCTGCGTGACAAGCTGCGTCTGACCACCGTGGTGGCAAACGAGCTGGAGATCATGGACGGCAAACTCACCGGACAAGTGATTGGCGACATCGTGGATGCGCAGTACAAAGCCAATACGCTGACGCGTCTGGCGGAGAAATACGCCATTCCGGTCGAACAGACCGTCGCCATCGGCGATGGCGCGAACGATCTGCCGATGATCAAAGTTGCCGGACTGGGTATTGCCTACCACGCCAAGCCGAAAGTGAATGAAAAGACGGAAGTCACTATCCGTCATGCTGACCTGATGGGCGTGTTCTGCATTCTCTCCGGCAGCATTAATCAAAAATAGCGGCCTGCTTTTGTAGGCCGGGTAAGCGTCAGCGCTATCCGGCGCGCAGACCGCACAGAAATAACGAGGTAAACCGTGGCGAAAGCTCCAAAACGCGCATTTGTCTGTAATGAATGTGGTGCGGATTATCCGCGCTGGCAGGGGCAATGCAGCGCCTGTCATGCCTGGAACACCATCACCGAAGTGCGTGGTGTGGCGGCTTCGCCGAGCGTGGCTCGCAATGAACGGCTGAGCGGCTATGCGGGCAATGCAGGCGTGTCGAAGGTACAAAAACTTTCGGATATCAGCCTTGAGGCGCTGCCGCGCTTCTCAACCGGATTCAAAGAATTTGACCGCGTGCTCGGCGGTGGCGTAGTGCCGGGCAGCGCTATTCTGATCGGCGGTAACCCGGGCGCGGGTAAATCGACCCTGCTGCTGCAAACGCTCTGCAAGCTCGCCGAACAGATGAAAACCCTGTACGTCACGGGCGAAGAGTCACTCCAGCAGGTGGCGATGCGCGCGCACCGCCTCGGTCTGCCGACCGGCAATCTGAATATGCTCTCGGAAACCAGCATCGAGCAGATCTGCATGATCGCCGAAGAAGAGCAGCCGAAGCTCATGGTGATCGACTCCATCCAGGTGATGCACATGGCGGACATTCAGTCGTCACCGGGGAGCGTGGCGCAGGTGCGTGAAACGGCTGCGTACTTAACGCGCTTTGCCAAAACGCGCGGCGTAGCGATAGTGATGGTGGGCCACGTCACCAAAGACGGCTCGCTGGCCGGCCCGAAAGTGCTTGAGCACTGTATCGACTGCTCGGTGATGCTCGACGGCGATGCGGATTCCCGTTTTCGTACCCTGCGCAGCCATAAAAACCGCTTCGGCGCGGTGAATGAACTGGGCGTGTTTGCCATGACCGAGCAGGGGCTACGCGAAGTCAGCAACCCGTCGGCCATCTTCCTGAGCCGTGGCGACGAAATTACGTCCGGTAGTTCGGTGATGGTGCTGTGGGAGGGGACGCGTCCGCTGCTGGTTGAAATTCAGGCGCTGGTGGATCACTCGATGATGGGTAATCCGCGGCGCGTGGCGGTCGGTCTGGAACAGAACCGCCTGGCGATCCTGCTGGCGGTGTTGCACCGTCACGGCGGCCTGCAAATGGCGGATCAGGACGTGTTCGTCAACGTGGTTGGTGGGGTGAAGGTTACGGAAACCAGCGCGGATCTGGCGCTGTTGCTGGCGATGGTCTCCAGCCTGCGCGACAGACCGTTGCCGCAGGATCTGGTGGTATTTGGCGAAGTAGGGCTGGCGGGCGAAATTCGCCCGGTGCCGAGCGGTCAGGAGCGTATCTCCGAAGCGGCAAAACATGGCTTTCGCCGCGCAATTGTTCCGGCCGCCAACGTGCCGAAAAAAATCCCGGAAGGGATGCAGGTTTTTGGCGTTAAAAAACTCGCAGATGCGTTAAATGTCTTTGACGACTTATAATTACGTATTCGATTTTGCAGGAGGCACCGTAATTTATGTCATCATTTGACTACATCAAGACCGCTATCCGCCAGAAGGGCTGCACGTTGCAGCAGGTGGCGGACGCCAGCGGCATGACCAAGGGCTACCTGAGCCAACTGCTGAACGCCAAAATCAAAAGCCCCAGCGCGCAGAAGCTGGAAGCGCTGCACCGTTTTCTGGGGCTTGAATTTCCGCGGATGCAAAAGAACATTGGCGTGGTGTTCGGTAAGTTCTACCCGCTGCATACCGGGCATATCTATCTGATCCAGCGCGCCTGTAGCCAGGTCGACGAGCTGCATATCATCATGGGTTATGATGAAACCCGCGATCGCCAGCTGTTTGAAGACAGCGCTATGTCGCAGCAGCCCACCGTGCCGGACCGCCTGCGCTGGCTGCTTCAGACCTTTAAGTATCAGAAAAATATTCGTATTCATGCCTTTAACGAAGAGGGCATGGAGCCGTACCCGCACGGCTGGGACGTGTGGAGCAACGGCATCAAAGCGTTTATGGAAGAGAAGGGCATTGCACCTAACTGGATCTACACCTCTGAAGAGTCCGACGCGCCGCAGTTCCGCGAGCATCTGGGTATCGAAACCGTGCTGATCGATCCTAAACGCACCTTTATGAACATCAGCGGGGCGCAGATCCGCGAGAACCCGTTCCGCTACTGGGACTACATTCCGACCGAGGTGAAGCCGTTCTTCGTGCGTACGGTGGCGATCCTCGGCGGCGAGTCGAGCGGGAAATCGACGCTGGTGAATAAGCTGGCGAATATCTTCAATACCACCAGTGCGTGGGAGTATGGCCGCGATTACGTCTTCTCACACCTCGGTGGTGACGAGATGGCATTACAGTATTCCGACTACGATAAAATCGCGCTTGGTCATGCCCAGTACATTGATTTTGCGGTGAAATACGCCAATAAAGTCGCGTTTATTGATACCGATTTCGTCACCACGCAGGCATTCTGTAAAAAGTACGAGGGGCGCGAGCACCCGTTTGTGCAGGCGCTGATTGATGAATACCGCTTTGATCTGGTTATCCTGCTGGAAAACAACACCCCATGGGTAGCCGACGGCATGCGCAGCCTGGGCAGCTCGGTAGACAGGCGTGAGTTCCAGACCATGCTGGTGGAGATGCTTAACGAGAACAACGTTGAGTTTGTGCATGTGGAAGAGTCGGATTACGACACCCGTTTCCTGCGCTGCGTCGAGCTGGTGAAAGAGATGATGGGTGAGCAGGGGTAAAAGATTTACCCCTCACCCTAACCCTCTCCCCAAAGGGGAGAGGGGATCGCACGGAGCTGTCTTTACCCTCTCCCCCGTGGGGAGAGGGCAGGGTGAGGGGGAACAAACCACTCAGAACTCAACCACCACTTTCCCACGCATATGCCCCTCCAGCACCATGCGGTGCGCTTCGGTAATGCTTTCCACGCTCAGCCCGTGCAGCGTTTCGCTGAGCGAGCTTTCCACCACGCCGTTATCCACCAGCTTCGCCACCTCATTTAAAATCTCGCCCTGGCGCGCCATATCCGCGGTCTGGTACATGCTGCGGGTGTACATAAATTCCCAGTGCAGGGCGGCAGATTTGGACTTCAGCTTGTCCTGGTTTAGCGGATGCGCATTTTCAACGATGGAACAAATGTGTCCCTGAGGGGCAATCAGATCGCTGACCGCATCCCAATGCCCGTCAGTGTCGTTGAGGATAAAAATGTAATCCACAAAGGTGAGCCCCTGTTTCGCCAGTTCACCCTTCAGGTCGCGGTAATCTACGACAACGTCAGCCCCGCGATCGCGACACCATCGGGCGGAATCTTCTCGTGAGGCGGTTGCGACGATCTTCACCTTACTGTTGTGCTTCGCAAACGGGATCGCCAGCGATCCGACTCCACCCGCGCCGCCAATTATCAGCAGCGTTTTATCTGCGTCGGCATCCTGAATCTTCAGCCGTTCAAACAGGCCTTCCCACGCGGTGAGCGCCGTCAGCGGCAGTGCTGCCGCAGAGGCCCAGCCAAGGTTTGCAGGCTTGTGCCCGACAATGCGCGCATCGATAAGCTGGTGCGTGGTATTGCTGCCCGGTCGGGTGATATCCCCCGCGTACCATACTTCGTCACCCGGTTTAAATCCGGTGACGCCAGCCCCGACGGCTTTGACGATCCCGCTGGCATCCCACCCGAGAATGCGCGGCTCCTTCAGCCCGCTTTTAGCAATGCCTGCATGTACCTTGGTGTCCACCGGGTTTACGGAGACGGCTTTCACCTCCACCAGCAGATCGTACTCGCCGGGCTGCGGCATCGGCGGGGTAATTTCAACGAAGGTGGAGGGATTTTCTGGGTTAACGGCAATGGCTTTAACAGACATGATGTTCTCCTCAATGAATGCGTTGTGTTGAGGCTAGTCTATTAAGTGGTCAGTTGCATGATAAGATGGACAATCAAGAACTCAGCGTTCGTACAGGGTGAACAATCATGTTTAAACAGCTACAGGATATGGCGCTGTTTGCGCTGGTGGCTGAGATGGGCAGCTTTACTGCGGCGGCCCAGAAGGCTGAACTGCCGAAATCCAGCGTCAGCCAGCGCATTAGCCAGCTGGAGCAGCAGGTGGGGATCCGCCTGCTTAACCGCACGACGCGCAGAATAAGCCTGACGTTTGCGGGCGAGCACTATCTGGTGCACTGCCGCGAGATGCTGGCGGCCAGCGAGCGCGCGGAGTATGCCATTCAGCGCCTGCGAGAAAACCCCAGCGGACGGCTGAGGATCACCTGTCCGGCAGGGATTGGCGCGACGCTGCTGGCGCATATGAATGCCGAGTTCCAGCTTCGCTACCCTGACGTGTCGCTGGATGTATCAATCTCAGACGATGTGGTGGATCTGGTCGAGGCGGGCTTTGACGTGGCGCTGCGTACCGGTAAACCGCAGGATTCTTCCCTGATTGGTCGCATGATTGGGCACTGTCCGCGCTACATGCTGGCCTCGCCTGACTATCTGGCACGTCGGGCGCCGTTAATCCATCCACGACAGCTGGTGGATCACCGCTGCATTACGCACCGGGCATGGTCGGAGTGGCTTCTGCGAAGCGAGAGTGAAGATTACCGCTACCTGCCGGATAACGCCCACATGACGGATAACCTGGTGTACGCCCGAGAATGCGCCATTGCCGGGGCGGGGATCACGCTGTTACCCGCATTCCTGCTGGAAGATAAAATCGAAAAGGGCGCGCTGGTAAAGGTGCTACCGGAGTGGCGCGTTGAGGGGAACGATCTCTGGCTGGCCTATCCGAGCCGTAAGCTCAATTCGCCTGCGCTGATGAGCTATATCGACTTTGCGATGCAGTTTGATGAGGTGAAGCGGTATTACGTGGGCAAATAAAAAAGCCGGGTGGTGGCTTCGCCTTACCCGGCCTACACACTGTGCGGCCTGATGCCCTCACCCAGGCCCTCTCCCACGCGGAGAGGGAACAAACATAAAAAACGGCAACCGAAGTTGCCGTTTTGCTTTTATTTCGCAATACGCTTGTACTTAATACGCTTCGGCTCCAGCGCGTCTGCGCCCAGCGTGCGTTTCTTGTACTCTTCGTATTCGGTGAAGTTACCTTCGAAGAACTCCACTTTACCTTCGTCCTGGTAGTCCAGAATGTGGGTCGCGATACGGTCAAGGAACCAGCGGTCGTGCGAGATAACCATGGCGCAGCCCGGGAATTCCAGCAGGGCGTTTTCCAGCGCGCGCAGGGTTTCGATGTCCAGGTCGTTGGTAGGTTCGTCGAGCAGCAGAACGTTGCCGCCAACCTGAAGCAGCTTCGCCAGGTGCAGACGACCACGCTCACCGCCAGACAGCTCGCCCACGCGTTTGCCCTGGTCGGTGCCCTTGAAGTTAAAGCGGCCAACATAGGCGCGGCTTGGCATCTCGGTGTTGCCGATACGCATGATATCCAGACCGCCGGAGACTTCTTCCCACACGGTTTTGCTGTTGTCCATCGCGTCACGGAACTGGTCAACGGAGGCCAGCTTCACGGTCTCACCCAGGGTGATAGAGCCGCTGTCAGGCTGTTCCTGACCGGACATCATGCGGAACAGGGTGGATTTACCCGCGCCGTTCGGACCGATGATGCCGACGATAGCGCCTTTCGGTACGGAGAAGGTCAGATCGTCGATCAGCAGGCGGTCGCCGTATGACTTACGCAGGTTGGTCACTTCAACCACTTTATCCCCCAGACGTGCTCCAGGCGGGATAAACAGTTCGTTGGTTTCGTTACGCTTCTGGTATTCGGTGTTGTTCAGCTCTTCGAAGCGCGCCAGACGGGCTTTGCCCTTGGACTGACGGCCTTTCGCGCCCTGACGAACCCACTCCAGCTCTTTCTCGATAGACTTACGACGCGCCGCTTCCTGAGACGCTTCCTGCGCCAGACGCTGATCTTTCTGTTCCAGCCAGGAGGAGTAGTTACCTTCCCACGGAATACCTTCGCCGCGGTCCAGCTCCAGGATCCAGCCCGCCACGTTGTCGAGGAAGTAGCGGTCGTGGGTAATTGCCACCACGGTGCCTTCGAAGTCGTGCAGGAAGCGTTCCAGCCACGCCACGGATTCCGCATCCAGGTGGTTGGTCGGTTCGTCGAGCAGCAGCATGTCTGGTTTTTCCAGCAGCAGGCGGCACAGCGCCACGCGGCGGCGTTCACCACCGGAGAGATTCGCGATTTTCGCATCCCAGTCCGGCAGACGCAGGGCATCTGCCGCGCGCTCCAGCTGCACGTTCAGGTTGTGACCGTCGTGCGCCTGGATAATCTCTTCAAATTTGCCTTGCTGAGCGGCCAGTTTGTCGAAGTCCGCATCCGGCTCGGCGTATTTGGCATACACTTCATCCAGACCTTTCAGGGCGTTAACCACTTCGGATACCGCTTCTTCAACGGATTCACGCACGGTGTGTTCCGGGTTCAGCTGAGGTTCCTGCGGCAGGTAGCCGATCTTGATGCCAGGCTGCGGACGGGCTTCACCTTCGATGTCTGTATCGATGCCGGCCATGATGCGCAGCAGGGTGGACTTACCGGCACCGTTGAGACCCAGAACACCGATTTTTGCGCCCGGGAAAAAGCTCAGCGAGATATTTTTAAGAATATGACGTTTCGGCGGGACAACTTTGCCGACACGATGCATGGTATAAACGAATTGAGCCACGTTGGACTTCGCCTCTTTTATCGTGATGAGAATGAATTTCAGCCTCGAAGTGTAGCCTTTTTCACGCCCTAATCCCAGCCAGGAACGTCGGGAGTGTTAAAACGCGCAAGAAAGGTAAAAAAGTGTCCATGACGTGGCGCGTTGTGGGATGCCTGGTTAGCATAAGTTGAGGTAACTTTAACGTGGCAAGACGCTGCAACTGACGAAAAACAATGAGGAAGAGCTTGTGGAAAAAGCCAAACGGGTGGTCTGGCGTCTGCTGGCTGCCAGCGTATGCGTAATGGCGGTAAGCCAGGCGGTGCATGCCGATTCACTGGATGAACAACGTAACCGCTATGCCCAGATTAAGCAGGCATGGGACAACAAGCAGATGGATACCGTGCAGGCGCTGATGCCGACGCTGAAGGATTATCCGCTGTATCCGTATCTGGAGTATCGTCAGATCACTGATGATCTCATGAATCAACCGACCGTCACCGTAAATAACTTCATTCAGGCGAACCCGACACTGCCGCCTGCGCGTACCCTGAAGTCCCGGTTTGTGAACGAGCTGGCCCGTCGCGAAGACTGGCGCGGCCTGCTGGCTTTCAGCCCGGATAAGCCGGGCGCGACGGAAGCGCAGTGTAATTACTATTATGCGAAATGGGCGACCGGTCAGCAGGAGGAAGCCTGGACCGGCGCGAAAGAGCTGTGGTTGACGGGCAAAAGCCAGCCAAACGCCTGTGACCCGCTGTTCAGCGCCTGGCGCGCCTCGGGCAAGCAGGATCCGCTCTCTTACCTGGAACGTATTCGCCTGGCGATGAAGGCCGGAAACACCCGGCTGGTTACCGTGCTGGCGGGCCAGATGCCCGCGGATTATCAGACCATTGCCTCTGCCGTTATCAGTCTGGCAAACGATCCCAATACCGTGCTGACGTTTGCGCGTACCACCGGCGCGACCGATTTTACCCGCCAGATGGCGGCGGTGGCCTTTGCCAGCGTGGCGCGTGAGGATGTGGAAAACGCCCGGCTGATGATCCCGCAGCTGGTGCAGGCCCAGCAGCTTAATGACGATCAAACCCAGGAACTGCGCGATATTGTGGCATGGCGACTGATGGGAACAGATGTCACCGACGAACAGGCGCGCTGGCGTGACGACGCGGTAATGCGTTCAAACTCTGTCTCGCTGGTGGAGCGTCGCGTGCGCATGGCGCTGGGAACGGGCGATCGTCGTGGCCTCAATACCTGGCTGGCGCGCCTGCCGATGGATGCTAAAGAGAAAGATGAATGGCGTTACTGGCAGGCGGACCTGCTGCTGGAGCGTGGTCGTGAAGACGAAGCCAAAGCGATCCTCCACTCCCTGATGCAGCAGCGCGGCTTCTACCCGATGGCGGCGGCGCAGCGTCTGGGCGAGGAGTACACCCTGAAGATCGACAAAGCGCCAGCCAACGCGAACCCGGCGCTGACGCAGGGTCCGGAAATGGCGCGCGTGCGCGAGCTGATGTACTGGAATCTGGATAATACCGCGCGCAGCGAATGGGCCAACCTGGTCACTAGCCGTACCACCGACGAGAAGGCGCAGCTTGCCCGCTATGCGTTTGATAATCGCTGGTGGGATCTGAGCGTGCAGGCGACGATCGCCGGCAAGCTGTGGGATCATCTCGAAGAGCGTTTCCCGCTGGCTTATAATGATCTGTTCGATCGCTACACCAGCGGCAAAGATATTCCGCAAAGCTACGCGATGGCCATTGCCCGTCAGGAAAGCGCCTGGAACCCGAAAGTGCGTTCACCGGTGGGGGCCAGCGGCCTGATGCAGATTATGCCGGGCACCGCGACGCACACGGTGAAGATGTTTAATATTCCAGGCTACAGCAGCCCGTCCCAGCTGCTGGATCCGGAGACCAACATCAACATCGGTACCAGCTACTTGCAGTACGTCTATCAGCAGTTCGGTAATAACCGCATCTTCGCGTCAGCGGCGTACAACGCCGGGCCAGGCCGCGTGCGGACATGGCTTGGTAACAGCGCAGGGCGACTCGACGCCGTGGCGTTCGTCGAGAGCATTCCGTTCTCGGAAACGCGCGGATATGTGAAGAACGTGCTGGCGTATGACGCCTACTATCGGCACTTCATGGGGGAGAAAGATGCCCTGATGAGCGATGCCGAGTGGCAGAGACGTTACTGATCGGCGCGGGTTGTGTTATGCTGTACTCGCTAATGAGTACAAGAGGCAGCATAACATGACCCAGCATTCCCCGTATTCCTCGGCCATGGCCGAACAGCGTCATCAGGAGTGGCTTCGTTTTGTGGAGTTGCTCCGCCAGTCTTACGACAAAGATCTGCATTTACCCTTGCTACAGCTGATGCTGACGCCAGACGAGCGTGAAGCGCTGGGTACACGGGTACGCATTATTGAGGAACTGCTGCGTGGCGAAATGAGCCAGCGTGAACTGAAAAACGAGCTGGGCGCGGGCATCGCGACGATTACCCGGGGTTCAAACAGCCTGAAGTCGGCGCCGGTTGAACTGCGTCAGTGGCTTGAAGCGGTATTGCTGAAAAACGCCGGATGACGGCTTCGCCTTATCCGGCCTACAAACTTAACGATAAATCGCGTTATGGAACGGACTTAACGCCAGAATAACGGCTTGGTGGTAAACGCTCGAACGGGTGAGCTTGCCCGCGGTAAAGACGCCAATCGCCCCCTCTTTACGACCAATCTCATCAATGCCGGTGTAGTGCGACATTACCGGCCCCAGCGCCTCACCCGCGCGGACTTTCTCCAGTATGACCTCCGGCAGCGGCAGCGTGGCTGAACGCGCTTCGCCGCGCTGTTCGCGGCTTTCGATGACAACCCAGCTGAAGGTCGCCCCTTCGTCGATACCTGCTTCAATCGCGACCCAGAAGTCAGCATCTGGCGCGGCGGCTTTTGCATTCGCCACGCGATTTCGTGCGCCAGCGCGTGTTTCCTCGCTGCCAAACGGCTGTTCCGGCACACCGCTCTCGACGCCGACGGCGTCAATATGGCAGGATCCTTCGCCGAAGATCTCTTCAAATGCCCTTAGAATTGCCTGAATTTTGGCAGGATTGGTGGTAGCAGAGACAACATGGTGCATAATTAAGCTCGATTTAAAAAATTCATCGCAGTATAACGGAAAAAAAGCATGTTACAGGTATACCTTGTTCGCCACGGTGAAACGCAGTGGAACGCCGAGCGACGTATTCAAGGCCAGTCAGACAGTCCTCTCACCGACAAAGGTGTGCAGCAAGCGTGGCAGGTGGCGGAGCGCGCCAGAACGCTGGGTATCACTCACGTCATCTCCAGTGATTTAGGCCGCACGCAGCAGACGGCACGCATCATCGCTGATGCCTGTGGCTGCGACGTGACCCTTGAACCGCGCCTGCGCGAGCTGGATATGGGCGTGCTGGAAAAACGCCCTATCGATACGCTGACGGAAACCGAAGAAGGCTGGCGTCGCACGCTGGTGAACGGCACTGAAGATGGTCGCATCCCTGAGGGGGAATCCATGCAGGAGCTGAGCGTGCGCATGCATGCCGCGCTGGCCGAGTGCCTGAAACTCCCGGCAGGTAGCCGACCGCTGCTGGTGAGCCACGGTATCGCGCTGGGTTGCCTGGTGAGTACCATTCTGGGGCTGCCAGCTTACGCCGAGCGCCGTTTGCGTCTGCGCAACTGTTCCATTTCCCGTATCGACTATCAGGAAAGTGCCTGGCTGGCATCGGGGTGGGTGGTTGAGATGGCAGGGGACATTTCGCATCTTGATGCCCCTGCACTGGATGAGTTGCAGCGTTAACGACGTACCGGAATCAGGAATTCCATACGCAGATTGATAGGGCCTTCTTCCGGTTTTGCATCTTGCGCCGGATAGTAGCGCTCAATGTCCTGACCTTTACGGCGATTCAGATTCAGCATTGGCATGCAGGTCCCGTAAACGGTCAGGATGAACTCCTGAACGCCCGTTCCTAACCCTTCGTATGAGAACATCACATACTCGCCGCCTTCCAGCACGACAGGCTTCGAGCCATGAATGTAACCGTTCGCCATGTCAGGCGTCAGCGCCGTGGTATAGAACACTTCCTGCTCGTCGTCTTTTTCCTGGCTTGGATACGTTTCGTTCAGGCCATACAGAATCGGCGGGATCGCCGGAGCGTGACTTAAAAATTCGCGCCAGAACTGAACGCGCATCTGATGGCGGAACTCGGAGATCTGCTCCAGGGAACAGGAGTAGCTCTGCGTGGTGCCGACCAGGTGCGTTTCCAGCAGGGTGATGATTTCATATTTTGGCATCGCAAACTCGCCCAGACGCAGCGGCGGACGCATACCAAAGGAGCTCCAGTCCGGCGAGCGGCGATAAAGCGCTGGCGTTAACGAGAACTGTTTTTTAAAGGCGCGAGTGAAGGTTTGCTGTGAATCGAAGCGATATTGCAGGGCAATATCCAGGATTGGTCGCGCGGTCAGGCGCAACGCGACAGCAGACTTTGATAAACGACGTGCGCGAATATAGGCACCGATAGCATGACCGGTGACATCCTTGAACATCCTTTGCAGATGCCACTTGGAATAGCCTGCTTTTGCCGCCACATTATCCAGTGACAAAGGCTGGTCGAGATGACCTTCCAGCCAGGTGAGCAGGTCGCGAATAATTCCAGCCTGATCCATATACTATCCTCATCCTTAAAACTGCCGCAGGTGCCTGTTTACAGGTTAGCGGATAATAGCATTTTTTGACGTTTTAGCATTCAGTGTTTTTTTTGCGCATAAATGCTTTTTGTGGTGATTTAAGTGCGGATATATTCTAATCCTGTGATCTTGCTACATTTTTATCTAACCTGTTGAATAATCGCTCAGCGTAATTTTTATGAATGGTAACAATATGAAATACAAGGTTTTAGTCTTTGCAGCACTGGCGCTGATGGCAGGGCGCGTGGCACAGGCGGAGCAAATTGGCTCCGTGGACACCGTGTTTAAAATGTTTGGGCCGGACCACAAAATTGTGGTTGAGGCCTTTGACGATCCGGACGTTAAAAACGTCACCTGCTATGTCAGCCGGGCGAAGACCGGCGGGATTAAAGGCGGCCTGGGGCTGGCTGAAGACACGTCTGACGCGGCCATCTCCTGCCAGCAGGTTGGTCCGGTGGAATTGAGTGACAAAATTAAAAACGGCAAAGCGCAGGGCGACGTTGTATTCCAGAAACGGACCTCGCTGGTGTTCAAAAAGCTACAGGTGGTCCGTTTTTATGACGCGAAGCGCAACACACTGGCTTATCTGGCTTATTCCGACAAAGTCGTGGAAGGCTCACCGAAAAACGCGATTAGCGCGGTGCCGATTATGCCGTGGCATTGATAAAAAAAACGGCGCAAAAGCGCCGTTTTTTACTGCGTGACGGGAGGATTACTCCTGGAGGTCACCGCAGAAACGATAGCCTTCACCATGGATCGTGGCGATGATTTCCGGCGTATCAGGCGTAGATTCGAAATGTTTACGAATACGACGGATGGTTACGTCAACGGTACGATCGTGTGGCTTCAACTCACGACCGGTCATTTTCTTCAGCAGTTCTGCACGGGACTGGATCTTGCCCGGGTTTTCGCAGAAGTGCAGCATCGCGCGGAATTCACTGCGCGGCAGTTTGTACTGCTCACCGTTCGGGCTAATCAGCGAACGGCTATTGATATCAAGTTCCCAGCCGTTGAATTTGTAGCTGTCGACGCTACGACGCTCTTCACTGACCGTACCCAGATTCATGGTGCGGGACAGCAGGTTGCGTGCACGAATGGTTAACTCGCGAGGGTTGAACGGCTTGGTGATGTAGTCATCCGCGCCGATTTCCAGACCAAGAATTTTATCAACCTCGTTGTCACGGCCTGTCAGGAACATCAACGCGACGTTCGCCTGTTCACGCAGTTCGCGCGCCAGAAGAAGCCCGTTTTTGCCCGGCAGATTGATATCCATAATCACCAGGTTGATATCATTTTCAGAAAGGATCTGATGCATCTCTGCGCCATCGGTCGCTTCAAAGACATCGTAGCCTTCTGCTTCGAAAATGCTCTTTAACGTGTTGCGTGTTACCAACTCGTCTTCAACGATAAGAATGTGCGGGGTCTGCATGTTTGCTACCTAAATTGCCAACTAAATCGAAACAGGAAGTACAAAAGTCCCTGACCTGCCTGATGCATGTCGCAAATTAACATGATCGGCTTAACGTGACTAAAGTACGTAATTGCGTTCTTGATGCACTTTCCATCAACGTCAACAACATCATTAGCTTGGTCGTGGGTACTTTCCCTTTGGACCCGACAGTGTCAAAAACGGCTGTCATCCTAACCATTTTAACAGCAACATAACAGGCTAAGTGACACCGGACACCCAATAAAACTACGCTTCGTTGACATATATCAAGTTCAATTGTAGCACGTTAACAGTTTGATGAAATCATCGTAGCTGAATGCTAGCCTTTGTCACAATTTTTCAATAAACCAACTAGTTGCGGACATTGATTGATAAACGGTACGAATCCAATCGGAAAAGAGTATTCATAAGGTCATTATCATTACAAAACATAAGGATAATGGACTTCTGTTAACATTCTAACTGATTGTTCAGCCACAAAATAGTTTAGCTTTTTTTAATTGTTATGAAACGCTATTTCGGTGATTTGTGTTGCAAAATTGTAAATTCGTGCTGCGTAATATGTTGAAGTGAATCACATTTTTACCTGCTAACTGATTAAAAAGAGAGCATAAATGCATCTGTCGATTGTGCTGGTGGCACCAGCAAGAGCTGAAAATATTGGCGCTGCGGCGCGTGCCATGAAGACCATGGGTTTTACCGATTTGCGTATCGTAGACAGCACGGCGCATCTGGAGCCTGCTGCGCGATGGGTGGCGCACGGTTCGGGTGATATTCTCGATAATATAACCACTTACGCTACGCTCGCTGAGGCGCTGCATGATATTTCGTTTACCGTCGCGACGACCGCGCGCAGCCGGGCGAAGTTTCATTATTACGCCACGCCTGCTGAACTGGTGCCAATACTGGAAGAAAAAAGCCAGTGGCTGGAGAAAGCCGCGCTGGTGTTTGGGCGAGAAGATTCCGGGCTAACTAACGAAGAACTGGAACTGGCTGACGTGCTGACGGGCGCGCCGATGGTGGCGGATTATCCGTCACTCAATCTGGGGCAGGCGGTGATGGTGTACTGCTATCAATTAGCATCCTTAATACAAATTTCTCAGCCGCCAGCGTCAGTAACGGATGAAAACCAGCTGGCGGCGCTGCGTATTCGTGCAGATAAGCTTCTCGAGCAACTGGGCGTCGCTGACGATCAAAAAATGGTGGACTGGTTACAGCAGCGCCTGGGGCGTCTTGAACAGCGCGACACGGCAATGCTGCACCGATTGCTTCATGATATTGAAAAAAAATTAGCCGAGTAAAATAGTGTCATAGGTTTTTATTATGGCCGATCCTGCTGATGTTTGGGGTTGCATCTGGGGTATTCCGATGAAAATAAATCTGCACGCAGCGGGACGTGAGAATGTCCCGAATTGTGATCAAATTAAAAATTCATTGACTTAAGGTGTCCGATCCTTTAACCCTAAAAGAATAGAGCACAGACAGATAATAATGACAGAGTACACAACATCCATGAAACGCATCAGCATCACCACCATTACTACAACCATCATCATTACCACAGGTAACGATGCGGGCTGACGCGTACAGGAAAAACAGAAAAAAGCCCGCACCTGAACAGTGCGGGCTTTTTTTTCGGCTAAAGGAAATGAGGTAGAACCATGCGAGTGTTGAAGTTCGGCGGTACATCAGTGGCAAATGCAGAGCGTTTTCTGCGTGTTGCCGATATCCTGGAAAGTAACGCCAGGCAGGGGCAGGTTGCTACCGTGCTCTCTGCCCCGGCAAAAATCACGAACCACCTGGTGGCGATGATTGAAAAAACCATCGGTGGCCAGGATGCACTTCCGAACATCAGCGACGCCGAGCGTATCTTCGCTGAACTGCTTCAGGGGCTGGCAGACGCCCAGCCTGGCTTCCCGCTGGCGCAGCTGAAAAGCACCGTGGAACTCGAATTTGCCCAGATTAAACATGTCCTTCACGGTATCAGCCTGCTGGGTCAATGCCCGGACAGCATCAACGCGGCGCTAATTTGCCGGGGTGAAAAACTCTCTATCGCCATCATGGCAGGCGTGCTGGAAGCGCGCGGTCACCACGTGACGGTCATCGATCCGGTTGAAAAACTGCTGGCTGTGGGACACTACCTTGAATCCACCGTCGACATTGCCGAGTCGACACGCCGCATTGCGGCGAGCAAAATCCCGTCTGACCACATGATCCTGATGGCAGGCTTCACCGCCGGTAACGAGAAGGGCGAACTGGTGGTGCTGGGGCGTAACGGCTCTGACTACTCCGCTGCCGTGCTGGCGGCCTGTTTACGTGCAGACTGTTGTGAGATCTGGACTGACGTTGATGGTGTATATACCTGTGACCCGCGCCAGGTGCCGGACGCCAGGCTGTTGAAGTCGATGTCGTACCAGGAAGCGATGGAGCTTTCCTACTTCGGCGCCAAAGTGCTTCACCCACGTACCATCTCCCCGATTGCCCAGTTCCAGATCCCTTGCCTGATTAAAAACACCGGTAATCCGCAGGCGCCGGGTACGCTGATTGGCGCCAGCGCTGATGAAGATGACCTGCCGGTAAAAGGCATTTCGAACCTTAATAACATGGCGATGTTCAGCGTCTCTGGCCCGGGTATGAAAGGTATGGTTGGCATGGCGGCACGCGTGTTTGCGGCCATGTCCCGTAATGGGATCTCCGTGGTGCTGATCACGCAGTCTTCTTCCGAATACAGCATCAGCTTCTGCGTCCCGCAGGGCGATTGCCTGCGCGCCCGTCACGCGCTGGAAGAAGAGTTCTACCTGGAGCTGAAAGAAGAGCTGCTGGAGCCGCTCTCTATTCAGGAGCGTCTGGCCGTGATCTCCGTGGTAGGCGACGGCATGCGCACCCTGCGCGGAATCTCCGCCAAATTCTTTGCCGCCCTGGCGCGGGCCAATATCAATATCGTGGCGATTGCCCAGGGCTCATCAGAGCGTTCAATTTCCGTTGTCGTGGATAACGATGACGCCACTACCGGCGTGCGCGTGGTGCATCAGATGCTGTTCAACACCGACCAGGTGATTGAGCTGTTCCTGGTGGGCGTCGGCGGCGTCGGCGGCGCGCTGCTGGAGCAGGTAAAGCGCCAGCAGGAGTGGCTTAAGAAGAAACATATCGATTTGCGCGTCTGCGGAATTGCGAACTCGAAAGCGTTGCTGACTAACGTCCACGGTCTGAACCTGGAAAACTGGCAGGCGGAACTGGAAGAGGCGAAAGAGCCGTTCAACCTGGGTCGTCTGATCCGTCTGGTGAAAGAGTATCACCTGCTTAACCCGGTGATCGTCGACTGTACCTCCAGCCAGGCGGTGGCCGATCAGTACGCGGATTTCCTGCGCGAAGGTTTCCATGTGGTGACGCCGAACAAAAAGGCCAACACCTCGTCGATGGATTACTATCACCAGCTGCGTCTGGCGGCGAGCAAGTCGCGCCGCAAGTTTCTGTATGACACCAACGTGGGCGCAGGCCTGCCGGTCATCGAGAACCTGCAAAACCTGCTGAACGCGGGCGACGAACTACAGCGTTTCTCCGGCATCCTCTCCGGCTCCCTGTCGTTTATCTTCGGCAAGCTGGACGAAGGGATGAGCCTGTCGGAAGCCACCCGCGCCGCGCGCGAGCTGGGCTACACCGAGCCGGATCCGCGCGACGACCTCTCCGGTATGGATGTGGCGCGTAAGCTGCTGATCCTGGTGCGCGAAACCGGCCGCGAGCTGGAGCTTTCGGATATCGTGATTGAGCCGGTGCTGCCAGCAGAATTTGATGACAGCGGCGACGTCAGCGCTTTTATGGCCAGGTTACCGCAGCTTGACGACGCCTTTGCCGCCCGCGTTGCGAAAGCCCGTGATGAAGGTAAGGTATTGCGCTATGTTGGCAATATTGAAGAAGACGGCGTCTGCCGCGTGAAGATTGCCGAAGTGGATGGCAACGATCCGCTGTACAAGGTGAAAAACGGCGAGAACGCCCTGGCGTTCTACAGCCATTATTATCAGCCACTGCCGCTGGTACTTCGCGGCTATGGCGCAGGGAATGATGTGACGGCGGCGGGCGTGTTTGCCGATCTGCTGCGTACCCTGTCATGGAAGTTAGGAGTTTAAGATGGTTAAAGTATATGCCCCGGCTTCCAGCGCCAATATGAGCGTCGGATTTGACGTGCTGGGCGCGGCGGTTACGCCGGTGGATGGTTCGCTGCTGGGCGATACGGTAACGGTTGAGGCGGCAGAGCGCTTTAGCCTGAATAACGTCGGCCGTTTTGCCAGCAAGCTGCCGCCTGAACCGCGTGAGAATATCGTTTATCAGTGCTGGGAACGCTTCTGTCAGGAGATCGGTAAAAACGTGCCGGTCGCCATGACGCTGGAAAAGAGCATGCCGATTGGTTCGGGACTCGGCTCCAGCGCCTGCTCGGTGGTCGCCGCGCTGGTGGCGATGAATGAGCACTGCGGCAAGCCGCTGAACAACAGCCGCCTGCTGGCGCTGATGGGCGAGCTGGAAGGGCGCATCTCCGGCAGCATTCATTATGATAACGTGGCGCCGTGCTTCCTTGGCGGCATGCAGCTGATGATTGAAGAAAATGGCATCATCAGCCAGCAGGTGCCAGGGTTTGATGAGTGGCTGTGGGTGCTTGCCTATCCGGGCATTAAGGTTTCTACCGCAGAAGCGCGTGCGATCCTGCCGGCGCAGTATCGTCGTCAGGACTGTATCGCCCACGGGCGTCATCTGGCGGGCTTTATTCATGCCTGCTATACCCGACAGCCGCAGCTGGCGGCGAAACTGATGAAAGACGTTATTGCCGAGCCGTATCGCACGAAGCTGCTGCCGGGCTTTAACGAAGCGCGACAGGCATCCATGGATATCGGCGCACAGGCGTGCGGCATCTCCGGCTCCGGCCCAACGCTGTTCGCCTTATGCGACAAGCCAGACACCGCGCAGCGCGTGGCGGACTGGCTCTCTAAACACTACCTGCAAAATCAGGAAGGCTTTGTTCATATTTGCCGTCTGGACACGGCTGGCGCACGAGTACTGGGATAACGAATGAAACTCTACAACCTTAAAGATCATAACGAGCAGGTCAGCTTTGCGCAGGCGGTAACGCAGGGTTTGGGCAAAAATCAGGGGCTGTTCTTCCCCCACGACCTGCCGGAATTTCAACTGACTGAAATCGATGAACTGCTTAAGCAGGACTTTGTCACCCGCAGCACCAAAATTCTGTCTGCGTTTATTGGCGACGAAATCCCGCAGGAGCTGCTCGAAGAGCGCGTGCGCGCGGCGTTTGCTTTCCCGGCCCCGGTGAAGCAGGTGGAGCCTGACGTTGGCTGCCTGGAGCTGTTCCACGGCCCGACGCTGGCGTTCAAAGATTTCGGCGGTCGCTTCATGGCGCAGATGCTGACCCACATCAGCGGCGACAAACCGGTGACCATCCTGACCGCGACCTCAGGTGATACCGGTGCGGCGGTGGCTCATGCGTTCTACGGCCTGAAAAACGTCCGCGTGGTGATCCTCTATCCGAAAGGCAAAATCAGCCCGCTTCAGGAAAAACTGTTCTGCACTCTTGGGGGCAACATTGAAACCGTGGCGATCGACGGCGATTTCGATGCCTGCCAGGCGCTGGTGAAGCAGGCCTTTGATGACGAAGAGCTGAAGGCGGCGCTGGGGCTGAACTCTGCCAACTCCATCAACATCAGCCGTCTGCTGGCGCAGATCTGCTACTACTTCGAAGCGGTGGCCCAGCTGCCGCAGGACGCGCGCAATCAGCTGGTAGTTTCCGTGCCAAGCGGGAACTTCGGCGATCTGACGGCGGGCCTGCTGGCGAAATCACTCGGCCTGCCGGTGAAGCGCTTTATCGCCGCTACCAACGCCAACGACACCGTGCCGCGTTTCCTGAAGGACGGAAAATGGGCGCCGAACGCGACGCAGGCCACGCTCTCCAATGCGATGGATGTGTCACAGCCTAACAACTGGCCGCGTGTGGAAGAGCTGTTCCGCCGTAAGGTCTGGCGTCTGGGCGACCTGGGCTACGCAGCGGTGACGGACGAAACCACGAAAGCCACCATGCGCGAGCTGAAAGCGGTGGGCTATACCTCTGAGCCGCACGCGGCGATTGCCTATCGTGCCCTGCGCGATCAGCTTCAACCGGGTGAGTATGGCCTGTTCCTCGGTACCGCCCATCCGGCCAAGTTCAAAGAGAGCGTGGAAGCGATCCTGGGTGAAACGCTGCCGCTGCCAAAAGAGCTGGCCGAGCGCGCCGACCTGCCGTTGCTGTCCCATGAGCTGCCCGCAGACTTTGCCGCACTGCGTAAGCTGATGATGACCCGAGCGTGAGTTTATTGCCCGGTGGCGGCTACGCCTTACCGGGCCTGGAACATTTCAGAAAGTAGGCCGGGTAAGGCGAAGCCGCCACCCGGCTTTTTTATGGAGAAAATAAGGAGAAAAATAGCAGGAAAAAAGCAGAAATTCCCAATAAATGCGGTCACTTAGGGTTTAGGATTGCAGAGAATAACATCCACCGTTCCCATCACGTACTCTCCTTACATCGGCCCACGTTGGGCAAGAAGAATAAGGAGTCACCTATGTCTACACTGAAACCTGCACTTATCGCGCTTTCACTGATGCTGGTCGCTCCCATGGCGGTGCAGGCAGCTGAGATCACCCTCGTCCCTGCGGTAAAACTGCAAATTGGCGATCGGGATAATAACGGACACTACTGGGATGGCGGCCGCTGGCGCGACCATGACTGGTGGAAAGCGCACTATGACTGGCGCGATAACCACTGGCGTCCGCACGATGAACATCGCGATCGTCACGATCATCACCGTCATGACGATCATCGCCCGGGGCCGGACCGGAAGCACCATTAACACAAACCCCGCCAGCTGGCGGGGTTGTCTTTTATTGCTCGTGACGCTTAAACACCAGCTCGTTTTTTCCTGACGATGCCTCGTCGAAGAAATACCCTTCACTGTTAAAGCCAGTGAGCTGCTCTGGCTTCGTCAGGCGGTTTTGAATGATGAAGCGGCTCATCAGACCGCGCGCTTTTTTGGCGTAGAAGCTGATCACTTTAAATTTGCCGTTTTTCTCGTCGAGGAACACCGGCTTGATAATGTCCGCATCCAGCTTTTTCGGCTTCACCGATTTGAAGTACTCATCGGAGGCCAGGTTGATCACCACGTTGTCCCCCTGGGCTTGCAGCGCCGCGTTAAGCTTATCGGTAATGACATCGCCCCAGAACTGGTACAGATCTTTGCCTTTGGCATTTTCCAGGCGGATACCCATCTCCAGACGATACGGCTGCATCAGATCCAGCGGGCGCAGCACCCCGTACAGGCCGGATAACATGCGCAGATGCTGCTGGGCAAAATCGAAATCGGCTTCGCTAAACGTTTCTGCTTGCAGGCCAGTGTAGACGTCACCTTTGAAGGCCAACAGCGCCTGGCGGGCGTTAGCGGGCGTGAAGTCAGGCTGCCACTCGTGAAAACGGGTGGCGTTCAGGTCGGCGAGTTTATCACTGATGCTCATCAGCGAAGCGATTTGCGGAGCCGAAAGCTTACGCGCCTCGTGGATCAGCTGTTGCGAGTAGTCCAGCAATTCCGGCTGGGTATAACGCTCAGTGGCGAGCGGGCTCTGGTAGTCGAGCGTTTTGGCAGGTGAAATCAGAATCAGCATATCCAGTCCTTGCAGGAAATTTAGAGCGACTTTAACAAAAAATCGCCCTGAATTGATCGATAGCTGTTATTGCCGCGGCAAATCATCCCAGGTGCCAGGGGCAATTTGTGATTCGATTTCGGGATAGCGTGAGGCGTCAAAGACGGGCTGTACGCCGAGCTTGCGCTGACGCAGATAATCGCGCGCGATCAGCGCCACAACCGGTGAAAGAAGCAAAATTGCCGTCAAATTGGTGATGGCCATCAGCGCCATAATGACATCCGCCAGTTGCCAGATCATCGGCATGCTGAGCAGGCAACCGACAAATACCATCGCCAGCACACCCGCGCGAAGGATGTTGCGGGCCAGACGCGAGTCAACTTTCAGGAAAATAAGGTTGTTCTCGGCATAGATATAGTTCACCACAATAGAACTGAAGGCAAAAAGCCCCACGACAAGGGCGACAAGGCCTGCGCCCCAACCGCCGACGAGGGAGACCAGCGCCTGTTGTACCCAGTGAATGCCTGCTGTACTGCCGGATGGATGTTCAACGGCGCCGGACAGCAACATTATCATCGCACTGGCGGAGCAGATAACAATGGTGTCTGTGAAGACGCCAATCATCTGTACAATGCCCTGCGCGGCGGGATGCGGGGGCCAGGATGCGGCCGCTGCGGCGGCATTCGGCGTGGAGCCCATTCCCGCTTCGTTGGAGAACATGCCTCGCTGAAAACCCGCAGTGAGAGCCTGGCTAAGGGTGTAACCCAGCGCGCCGGAAGCCGCTTCGCGCCAGCCGAACGCGCTTTGGAAAATGGTGACGATGACGTTCGGCACTTCGTCGATATGTATCGCGCATACCAACAGGCTGGTTGACACCCACAGCAGCGCCATCAGCGGAACCAGCCACTGCATCAGGCGGGCTACCCCTCTCAGCCCGGTCACAATGGTCAGCAGGGTGAGAAGGGCAAGCGCGCTGCCCGTCAGCCACTCCGGACAATTGAAGGCAAAGCGCAGCGCGTGGGCGACGGAATTAGCCTGAACGGTATTGAAAATAAGACCATAGGCCATCAGTAAAAAGATTGAGAACAGGACGCCCATCCAGCGCATTCCCAGTCCGCGAGCCATATACCAGGCGGGGCCGCCGCGAAATTGACCGTTGCCGTCTTTTTCTTTGTAGAGCTGCGCAAGCGAGCATTCAGCAAAGGAGGTGGCCATACCGATAATCGCCGTCACCCACATCCAGAATACCGCGCCCGGACCGCCCGCGCCGATTGCCAGCGCGACACCGGCCAGGTTACCGCTGCCGACGCGCGCGGCCAGGCTGGTACAGAGCGCCTGAAATGAGGTCAGGCCGCCCGGCTGTGGTGTGACGCTGTTTTTCAGACTTCTGCCAAATTTGCGAATATAGCGAAACTGAATCAGTCCGCTGCGCCACGTAAACCAGATACCTGCCCCTGAAAGCAGGTATATCATGATTGAACCCCAGAGAACTTCGTTAATAAAGAAAAAGAAATCAGGCACTAACGTCCCTCTTGTTGATGCCAACGTGAATATGTAAGCGCTACCACTGATTGTGCATGCTGTTACTTAGCAGCCTGTTAATATTCTGAGTTTATCATACTCTGCCTAAGCGCACTGTCTGCGGTTGCGCTGCCTCTCACTCGTGTTATCATCAGGGCAGACCGGTTACATCCCCCTAACAAGTAAACCTGTCATTTTTCCGCTGCTGGCAGGCTGTCGGTAGTGTGAATTATCCAGGGAACGTTAAAAGAGAAACACTATCATGACGGATAAATTGACCTCCCTTCGTCAGTTCACCACTGTCGTCGCTGACACCGGAGATATTGCGGCAATGAAGCTGTACCAGCCGCAGGATGCTACAACCAACCCTTCTCTGATCCTTAACGCCGCGCAGATCCCTGAGTATCGCAAACTGATCGACGAGGCGGTGACCTGGGCAAAAGCACAGAGCAATGACCGCGCGCAGCAGGTTGTGGATGCGACTGACAAACTGGCAGTAAACATCGGTCTGGAAATCCTGAAGCTCGTTCCTGGCCGTATCTCTACTGAAGTTGATGCTCGCTTGTCCTACGACACCGAAGCGTCTGTTGCCAAAGCAAAACGCCTGATCAAACTGTACAACGATGCGGGCATCAGCAACGACCGTATCCTGATCAAACTGGCCTCTACCTGGCAGGGCATTCGCGCCGCTGAACAGCTGGAAAAAGAAGGGATCAACTGTAACCTGACTCTGCTGTTCTCCTTCGCACAGGCGCGTGCATGTGCCGAAGCTGGCGTATACCTGATTTCTCCGTTTGTGGGCCGTATTCTGGACTGGTACAAAGCCAACACCGACAAGAAAGAGTATGCGGCGTCTGAAGATCCAGGCGTGATTTCCGTGACAGAAATCTACGAATACTACAAACAGCACGGCTATGAGACCGTTGTTATGGGCGCAAGCTTCCGTAACGTCGGTGAAATCATTGAGCTGGCTGGCTGTGACCGCCTGACCATCGCCCCTGCGCTGCTGAAAGAGCTGGCAGAAAGCGAAGGTGCTATCGAGCGTAAACTGTCCTACACCGGCGAAGTGAAAGCGCGCCCAGAGCGCATCACCGAATCCGAGTTCCTGTGGCAGCACAACCAGGATCCAATGGCCGTAGATAAACTGGCAGACGGTATCCGTAAGTTTGCTATCGACCAGGAAAAACTGGAAAAAATGATCGGCGACCTGCTGTAATCATTCTGCGTGACCGGGTTCCCGGTCACGCCTCTTTCCCCCGCCTCTGTCTGAATTTTCTCTCTGCGTGTATCATTCCCTTTAATCAGTACTTTTTGAATGGAATGGATATGAATACCTTACGCATCGGCTTAGTGTCGATTTCTGACCGCGCCTCCAGCGGTGTTTATCAGGATAAAGGCATCCCTGCTCTGGAAGCGTGGCTGGGCAGCGCGCTCACTACCCCGTTTGAGATCCAGACTCGCCTGATCCCGGACGAGCAGCCGATCATCGAGCAGACCCTGTGTGAGCTGGTGGATGAGATGAGCTGCCACCTTGTGCTGACGACGGGCGGAACCGGCCCCGCGCGCCGCGATGTAACGCCGGACGCGACGCTGGCTATCGCCGATCGTGAAATGCCGGGCTTCGGTGAACAGATGCGCCAGATCAGTCTACACTTTGTCCCGACGGCCATTCTTTCCCGTCAGGTCGGGGTGATCCGCAAACAGGCGCTGATCCTGAACCTGCCGGGGCAGCCGAAGTCGATAAAAGAAACGCTGGAAGGAGTAAAAGCCGAAGACGGGACCGTTATCGTCCACGGTATCTTTGCAAGTGTACCGTATTGTATACAACTGCTTGACGGTCCGTACGTGGAAACTGACGGCAACGTGGTAGCAGCATTTCGCCCTAAAAGCGCTCGCCGCGAAACAATCTCCTGAAAATGCTTTAAATGTGACATTAGCGCCAGCCGCAGTAGCGTGTAAATGGATTTACGATATAGTAATTTTTTCTTTACGATTGCTGTAAAAAATAATCCACAACACATGCACAATGGTTCGCTATGTCACATAACACCCGACCTCTGAATCGACAGGACTACAAAACCCTCACGCTCGCTGCTCTGGGCGGCGCGCTGGAGTTTTACGACTTCATCATCTTTGTCTTCTTCGCCGCCGTCGTGGGGGCGCTGTTTTTCCCGGCGGATATTCCTGAATGGCTGCGTCAGGTGCAAACCTTCGGCATTTTCGCTGCCGGGTATCTGGCGCGTCCGCTGGGCGGCATTGTTATGGCGCACTTTGGCGATCTGGTTGGGCGCAAGAAGATGTTTACCCTCAGCATCCTGCTGATGGCCGTGCCGACGCTGGCGATTGGCCTTTTGCCTACCTATGAGTCGATGGGCATTATCGCCCCGTTATTGCTGCTACTGATGCGTATTCTCCAGGGCGCGGCCATCGGCGGGGAAGTGCCGGGCGCGTGGGTGTTTGTCGCTGAGCACGTCCCGGTGCGCCGCATCGGCATTGCGTGCGGAACGCTGACCGCAGGGCTGACGATTGGGATCCTGCTTGGCTCCGTGGTTGCAACCATCATCAATACCAGCATGACGCAACAGGCCGTTCACGACTGGGGCTGGCGTATCCCGTTCCTGCTGGGCGGGGCGTTTGGGCTAGTGGCAATGTACCTGCGACGCTGGTTGCAGGAGACGCCAGTATTTCTGGAAATGCAGCAGCGGAAGGCGCTGGCGCAAGAATTGCCGGTAAAAACCGTAGTAGTGCGGCATAAAAAAGCGGTAGTCGTGTCGATGCTTCTGACCTGGCTGCTGTCTGCGGGTATCGTGGTGGTCATTTTGATGTCGCCGGTCTGGCTGCAAAAACAGTACGGTTTTGCGCCTGCTGTGACGTTACAGGCGAACAGTATCGCGACAATTATGCTCTGCTTTGGCTGTCTGGCCGCGGGACTGGCGGCGGATCGTTTCGGTGCCAGCGTGACCTTTATTGTCGGCAGCCTGCTGCTGGCCGCGTCGAGCTGGGCATTCTACCATCTTGCGGGCAGCCATCCTGAACAGTTGTTCCTGCTGTACGGCATCGTCGGGCTGTGCGTGGGCGTCGTTGGCGCCGTACCGTACGTAATGGTCCGCGCCTTCCCGCCGGAGGTACGCTTCACTGGCATCTCTTTCTCTTATAACGTCTCGTATGCCATTTTCGGTGGGCTGACCCCGATTGTGGTCACGGTGTTGATGGGGCTGTCACCCCTTGCACCTGCATGGTACGTGCTGGCGTTATCGCTGATGGGGCTGGTATTGGGGATGTGGCTTCGCCAGTCAGAGGGATGTCGTGCCCGCGACGCGGGCACGACAGAGGGATCAGTGTTTTTCACCAATCGGTAATACGGTGCGGCCGAACTGCTCGTTCAGCACTTCACCCATTGCCAGGTAGATAGCGCTTGCGCCGCACACCAGACCGACCCAGCCGGCAACGTGAACGATGCCTTCGTTATCCGCCAGGTGACCCGCGGCAAGCAGAGCGAACAGCACGGTCAGGCTCAGGAAGACGAATTGCAGCGCGCGGTTCGCCTTCAGGGTGCCGAAGAACATGAACAGGGTGAACACGCCCCACAGTCCCAGGTACACGCCCAGGAAATGGGCGTTTGAAGCATCTGCCAGGCCCATTTTAGGCATCAGCAGAATGGCGACCAGCGTCAGCCAGAACGAACCGTAAGAGGTAAAGGCGGTTAAGCCGAAGGTATTGCCTTTCTTATATTCCAGCAGGCCCGCGAAAATTTGCGCGATACCGCCGTAAAAAATGCCCATCGCCAGGATTACGCCGTCCATCGGGAACATCCCGATGTTGTGCAGGTTCAGCAGAATGGTGGTCATGCCAAAACCCATCAGGCCCAGCGGAGCCGGATTAGCCAACTTAGTGTTGCCCATAAGTCCTCAAAAAAATCATCATTAATATGGTGAAATGGTTAAACCCGCGCCAGTTCTACCTGACGGGGCGCGGCATCATAATGGGCGGCATCGGCGCCGTCTATGATCTCATCGGGGTGAAATTAAAAAATTTTTTATCCTTCCCCCTTGATGGATGCCGTTGTGACCCCATCTTGTAAGCAACCGCAGTGTGTGGACCTGAAAAAAATCAAATCTGGGCAGTTGAAAAAGCACGTTCTGCCCTTATTACAGGTACACAACCACATGTTGACTGAATTTTTAGTGGAGACGTTTAGATGGGTAAAATTATTGGTATCGACCTGGGTACTACCAACTCTTGTGTAGCGATTATGGATGGCACTACTGCACGTGTGCTGGAGAACGCCGAGGGCGATCGCACCACGCCTTCTATCATTGCTTATACCCAGGATGGTGAAACTCTGGTTGGTCAGCCGGCTAAACGTCAGGCAGTGACAAACCCGCAAAACACCCTGTTTGCGATCAAACGCCTGATTGGCCGCCGCTTCCAGGACGAAGAAGTTCAGCGTGACGTTTCCATCATGCCTTACAAAATCATCGCAGCCGATAACGGCGATGCATGGCTTGATGTGAAAGGCACCAAAACTGCACCTCCGCAGATCTCTGCTGAAGTGCTGAAGAAAATGAAGAAAACCGCGGAAGATTACCTGGGTGAACCGGTAACTGAAGCTGTTATCACCGTACCTGCTTACTTCAACGATGCTCAGCGTCAGGCAACCAAAGATGCTGGCCGTATCGCAGGTCTGGAAGTAAAACGTATCATCAACGAACCAACCGCAGCAGCACTGGCTTACGGTCTGGATAAAGAAGTTGGTAACCGTACTATCGCGGTTTACGACCTGGGTGGTGGTACCTTCGATATCTCTATTATCGAAATCGACGACGTTGACGGCGAAAAAACCTTCGAAGTTCTGGCAACCAATGGTGATACCCACCTGGGTGGTGAAGACTTCGATACCCGTCTGATCAACTACCTCGTTGACGAGTTTAAGAAAGATCAGGGCATTGACCTGCGTAACGACCCGCTGGCCATGCAGCGCCTGAAAGAAGCGGCTGAGAAAGCGAAGATCGAACTGTCTTCCGCTCAGCAGACCGATGTGAACCTGCCGTACATCACCGCAGACGCGACCGGTCCAAAACACATGAACATCAAAGTGACCCGTGCGAAACTGGAAAGCCTGGTAGAAGACCTGGTGAACCGTTCTATCGAGCCACTGAAAGTTGCATTGCAGGACGCTGGCCTGTCCGTGTCTGATATTCAGGACGTTATCCTGGTAGGTGGTCAGACTCGTATGCCAATGGTTCAGAAGAAAGTTGCTGAATTCTTTGGTAAAGAGCCACGTAAAGACGTGAACCCGGACGAAGCGGTTGCTATCGGTGCTGCGGTTCAGGGTGGTGTTCTGACGGGTGAAGTGAAAGACGTACTGCTGCTGGATGTTACTCCGCTGTCACTGGGTATCGAAACCATGGGTGGCGTGATGACTCCGCTCATCAACAAAAACACTACTATCCCGACGAAACACAGCCAGGTGTTCTCTACCGCTGAAGACAACCAGTCTGCGGTAACCATCCATGTGATTCAGGGTGAGCGTAAGCGTGCGGCGGATAACAAATCTCTGGGTCAGTTCAACCTGGACGGTATTAACCCGGCACCACGCGGCATGCCACAGATCGAAGTCACCTTCGACATCGATGCTGACGGTATCCTGCACGTGTCTGCGAAAGACAAAAACAGCGGTAAAGAGCAGAAGATCACCATCAAGGCATCTTCTGGCCTGAACGAAGCGGAAATCGAAAAAATGGTTCGTGATGCCGAAGCTAACGCGGAATCCGACCGTAAGTTCGAAGAGCTGGTTCAGACCCGTAACCAGGGTGACCATCTGCTGCACAGCACCCGTAAGCAGGTTGAAGAAGCGGGCGATAAACTGCCAGCGGAAGACAAAACTGCGATCGAAACTGCACTGAGCGCGCTGGAAACGTCTCTGAAAGGCGAAGACAAAGCGGACATTGAAGCGAAGATGCAGGAGCTGGCACAGGTTTCTCAGAAGCTGATGGAAATCGCTCAGCAGCAGCACGCACAGCAGCAGGCGGGCGCTGATGCTTCCCAGAACAACGCGAAAGACGACGATGTTGTCGACGCTGAGTTCGAAGAAGTGAAAGATAAAAAATAATCGCCCTGATGCAGGGTAATTAATCGGCACGGGCGTAGGAGTATTCTCCACGCCCGTGCTCGCATGTTAAGGGGCTTAAAAAAACCAATGGCAAAGCAAGACTATTACGAGATTTTAGGCGTTCCGAAAACTGCGGAAGAGCGTGAAATCAAAAAGGCATATAAGCGCCTGGCCATGAAATTCCACCCTGACCGTAATCAGGGTGACAAAGAGGCTGAAGCCAAATTTAAAGAGATTAAAGAAGCCTATGAAGTCCTGACCGATGCACAAAAACGTGCGGCTTATGACCAGTATGGTCACGCGGCCTTTGAACAGGGCGGCATGGGCGGCGGTGGATTTGGTGGCGGCGGCTTCGGCGGCGGCGCTGATTTCAGCGACATCTTTGGCGATGTATTTGGCGATATCTTCGGCGGCGGTCGTGGTCGTCAGCGCGCGGCGCGCGGCGCAGATCTGCGCTATAACATGGACCTGACACTGGAAGAAGCGGTTCGTGGCGTAACCAAAGAGATCCGTATCCCGACGCTGGAAGAGTGTGACGTTTGCCACGGCAGCGGCGCGAAAGCGGGGACTCAGCCACAGACCTGTCCAACCTGTCACGGTTCCGGTCAGGTGCAGATGCGCCAGGGCTTCTTCGCGGTGCAGCAGGCCTGTCCGCATTGTCATGGTCGCGGTACGCTGATTAAAGATCCGTGCACCAAATGCCACGGTCACGGTCGCGTGGAGAAAACCAAAACGCTGTCCGTTAAGATCCCGGCAGGCGTAGATACGGGCGACCGCATCCGTCTGGCAGGTGAGGGGGAAGCTGGCGAGCACGGCGCACCGGCAGGGGATCTGTACGTTCAGGTTCAGGTTAAACAGCACGCCATCTTCGAGCGTGAAGGTAACAACCTGTACTGTGAAGTGCCGATCAACTTTGCGATGGCGGCGCTGGGCGGCGAAATCGAAGTGCCGACGCTGGACGGCCGCGTTAACCTGAAAATCCCTGGCGAAACCCAGTCCGGGAAGCTGTTCCGCATGCGCGGCAAAGGCGTTAAATCCGTTCGCGGTGGCGCGCAGGGTGACCTGTTATGCCGCGTGGTCGTTGAAACGCCGGTCGGCCTGAACGACAAGCAGAAACAGCTGCTGAAAGAGCTTCAGGAGAGTTTTGGTGGCCCGACGGGTGAGAAAAACAGCCCGCGCTCCAAAAGCTTCTTCGATGGCGTCAAAAAATTCTTCGACGATTTAACCCGCTAACCTGCCAGCTGGTTACTATCCTTTAAAGCCCGGAAGCGATTCCGGGCTTTTTGCTTTATAGCGTTATTCCTCGGTTAAACTGAATCTATAACCAATATTAATCTGTTTTTACCGATCTGTTTGCGCTGATATTATGGTTTTACCGAGGTATTGTTGTAAAAGAGAGTTTAAACGTGAAATTACTACACCGTTTCTTTAGCAGTGAGGCATCCGGCGGCGTCATCCTGATTATTGCTGCTGCAGCCGCCATGCTGCTCGCCAATATGGGCATGACGCGCGATCTCTATCACGCATTTCTGGAAACCCCCGTCGAGCTGAAGGTCGGGGCGCTGGAAATTAACAAGACCATGCTGCTGTGGATCAACGATGCGCTGATGGCGGTGTTCTTCCTGCTGGTAGGCCTGGAGGTCAAACGTGAGCTGGTGATCGGTTCTCTTGCCAGCCGACAGCGCGCGGCGTTTCCGGTGATCGCGGCGATTGGCGGGATGATCGTTCCCGCGTTGCTCTTTCTCGCGTTTGCGTGGCAGGATCCGGTTGCGCGTGACGGCTGGGCGATCCCGGCCGCAACGGATATCGCGTTTGCGCTCGGGGTCTTAGCCTTGCTCGGTAGCCGCGTCCCGGTAGCACTGAAAATTTTCCTGATGGCGCTGGCGATTATCGATGACCTGGGCGCTATAGTGATTATCGCGCTGTTCTACACCAGCGATCTGTCGGTTCTGTCGCTGAGCGTGGCGGCCGTGGCTATTGCGGTGCTGGCGTTGCTGAACGTCTTCAACGTCCGACGCACGGGTATTTATATTCTGGTGGGGATGGTGCTGTGGACGGCGGTGCTGAAGTCTGGCGTGCATGCCACGCTGGCGGGCGTCATCGTTGGCTTCTTTATTCCGCTGAAGGAGCAGGACGGCAAATCGCCTGCCAGACAGCTGGAGCATGTGCTTCATCCGTGGGTGGGCTTTATGATCCTGCCGCTGTTTGCATTTGCCAACGCGGGTGTTTCCCTGGCCGGTGTTACCCTGGACGGACTCACCTCTGTGCTGCCGCTGGGTATCATCGCTGGTTTGTTTATCGGTAAGCCGCTGGGTATCAGCCTGTTCTGCTGGCTGGCGCTGAAGCTGAAGCTAGCGTCATTGCCAAACGGAACCACCTTTAGTCAGATTATGGCCATCGGCGTGCTGTGCGGTATTGGATTCACCATGTCGATCTTTATCTCGACGCTGGCGTTTGGCACCAGCGCGCCTGAGCTTATCGTCTGGGCGAAACTCGGCATTCTTATCGGGTCGTTACTGGCCGCGGTTATTGGTTATACCTTGTTGAAGGTGAAGTTGTCCGGACAGGCTGTCCAGGCATAACAGGAAACCGGGAGAAGGGAAGCCTTCTCCCGATAAACTATCAGGGAGTGAAAACGTGATGTCTCATTTGAACTATAACCATCTCTATTACTTCTGGCATGTCTACAAGCAGGGCTCGGTCGTGGGAGCGGCAGAGGCGCTCTACCTGACACCACAAACTATTACCGGGCAAATCAAAGCCCTGGAAGAGCGCTTACAGGGCAAGCTTTTTAAGCGGAAAGGACGTGGCATTGAGCCGAGCGAGCTGGGCGAACTGGTGTTCCGCTATGCGGACAAGATGTTCACCCTGAGCCAGGAGATGCTGGATATCGTTAACTATCGCAAAGAGTCGAACCTGCTCTTTGACGTGGGCGTGGCGGATGCGTTGTCCAAACGGCTGGTAAGCGGTGTGCTGGATGCGGCGGTGGTGGAAGATGAACAGATTCATTTACGCTGCTTTGAGTCCACTCACGAGATGCTGCTGGAACAGCTGAGCCAGCATAAGCTGGATATGATTATCTCGGACTGCCCAATCGACTCCACGCAGCAGGAAGGCTTGTTCTCGGTGAAAATTGGCGAATGCGGCGTCAGTTTCTGGTGCATTAATCCGCCGCCGGAAAAACCGTTTCCTGCTTGCCTGGAAGAGCGCCGCCTGCTGGTGCCGGGTAGGCGGTCTATGCTCGGACGTAAGCTGCTGAACTGGTTTAACTCGCAGGGGCTGAACGTGGAGATCCTCGGTGAGTTCGACGATGCGGCTTTGATGAAGGCTTTTGGCGAGGCGCACAACGCTATCTTCGTTGCCCCGACGCTGTACGCGCACGATCTCTATTCAGACGACAAGATTACCGAGATTGGCAGGGTGGATAACGTGATGGAAGAGTATCACGCCATATTCGCCGAAAGGATGATTCAGCACCCGGCGGTGCAGCGAATCTGCAACCGCGACTACTCGGCGCTGTTTACGCCGCCGGCAATCTGAAGACATAAAAAAACCCGCGTTAAGCGGGTTCTTTCAAACAAGCAACAACAAGTAGCGATTAAGCCAGTTTGTTGATCTGCGCGGTCAGGTTTGCTTTATGACGCGCTGCTTTGTTTTTGTGGATCAGACCTTTAGCAGCCTGACGATCCACGATTGGTTGCATTTCGTTAAATGCGTTCTGCGCTGCAGCTTTGTCGCCTGCTTCGATTGCTGCGTATACTTTCTTGATGAAAGTACGCATCATAGAGCGACGGCTTGCGTTGTGCTTACGAGCCTTTTCAGACTGAACGGCACGTTTCTTAGCTGATTTGATATTAGCCAAGTCCAACTCCCAAATATGTTCTATGTGGACAATTCAAAGGCCGAGGAATATGCCCTCTTTGCCTTCTTTTGTCAATGGATTTGTGCAAATAAGCGCCGTTAATGAGCGACGCTACGTTACGTAGTGATGGCGCAGGATTCTACCAGCTTGTCTTTCGTGAATACAGCCTTTCGGCATAAAAATCGCAGTTCTCGGGCAGATTTTTTTGCTGTGAAAGGTCAGCCTGATGAAATCATACGGCTTTCTGTTTCGCGTGAACAATCGCCGGTTAACCTTAACCGCCGTACAAGGTATACTTTGGCGATTTTCACTGTTTTGAGCCAGTCATGAAGCTGATACGCGGCATACATAATCTCAGTCAAGCCCCGCACGGGTGCGTACTGACCATTGGTAATTTTGACGGCGTGCATCGTGGGCATCAGGCGCTGTTGCAGGGATTGCGTAAAGAAGGGGAGGCGCGTGGCCTGCCCGTTGTGGTGATGATTTTCGAACCGCAGCCGCTGGAGCTGTTTGCCGGCGAGAAATCCCCCGCGCGGCTGACGCGTCTGCGTGAGAAGTTACGCTACCTGGCGGAGTCCGGCGTGGACTACGTCCTGTGCGTACGCTTCGACCGTCGGTTTGCCGCGCTGACCGCACAAAACTTTGTCAGCGATCTGTTGGTCAGGCAGCTTGGCGTGCAGTTTCTCGCCGTGGGCGATGATTTCCGCTTTGGCGCTGGTCGTCAGGGCGATTTCTTGTTATTACAGAAGGCTGGCCTGGAGTACGGGTTTGACGTCACCAGTACGATGACCTTCTGTGAGGGCGGGGTGCGCGTCAGCAGCACGGCGGTACGTCAGGCGCTGGCGAACGATGAACTGGACACGGCAGAAACGCTGCTGGGTCATCCGTTCACAATTTCAGGTCGTGTGGTCCATGGCGATGCGCTGGGCCGCACGATAGGTTTTCCGACGGCGAATATACCGCTGCGTCGTCAGGTCTCCCCGGTTAAAGGGGTCTATGCGGTGGAAGTGGCAGGACTGGGTGAGAAGCCTTTTTACGGTGTTGCCAACATTGGTACACGTCCAACGGTTTCCGGTGTGCGTCAACAGTTAGAAGTACACCTGCTGGACGTTGTAATGGACCTCTACGGTCGCCATATAGATGTGATACTGCGTAAAAAAATACGCAATGAACAGCGATTCGCTTCGCTGGATGAACTTAAGGCGCAAATCGCGCGAGATGAATTAACGGCCCGCGAGTTTTTTGGGCTTTAGAACCGGCTTAACTGCCTACGTGATAAATACGGAACCGAGAATCTGATGAGTGACTATAAATCAACCCTGAATTTGCCGGAAACAGGGTTCCCGATGCGCGGCGATCTCGCCAAGCGCGAACCGGGAATGCTGGCGCGTTGGACTGATGATGACCTGTACGGCATCATTCGTGCAGCCAAAAAAGGCAAAAAAACCTTCATTCTGCATGATGGCCCTCCCTATGCGAATGGCAGCATTCATATTGGTCACTCTGTAAACAAGATTCTGAAAGACATTATCGTGAAGTCCAAAGGACTCGCGGGATATGACTCGCCTTATGTTCCGGGCTGGGACTGCCATGGTCTGCCAATCGAGCTGAAAGTGGAGCAAGAGTACGGTAAGCCAGGTGAGAAGTTCACCGCCGCAGAGTTCCGCGCGAAATGCCGCGAATACGCTGCCACCCAGGTTGACGGTCAGCGCGCTGACTTCATCCGTCTGGGCGTGCTGGGCGACTGGTCGCACCCGTACCTGACCATGGACTTCAAAACCGAAGCCAACATTATCCGTGCGCTGGGTAAAATCATCGGCAACGGTCACCTGCATAAAGGCGCTAAGCCGGTGCACTGGTGCGTGGACTGCCGTTCTGCGCTGGCAGAAGCGGAAGTAGAGTATTACGACAAAACCTCGCCTTCTATCGACGTGGCGTTCGAAGCGGTCGATCAGGATGCGATCAAAGCTAAATTTGGCCTGCCAGGCGTAAGCGGTCCAGTCTCGCTGGTTATCTGGACCACCACCCCGTGGACGTTACCAGCCAACCGTGCCATTTCCCTGTCCGGTGAGTTTGAGTACGCGCTGGTACAAATTGATGGTCGCGCGGTTATCCTGGCAAAAGATCTGGTTGAAAGCGTGCTTAAACGCGCGAACATCACTGATTACAGCGTGCTGGGTACCGTAAAAGGCGACGCGCTGGAGCTGATGCGCTTCAAACACCCGTTCCTGGACTTCGACGTTCCGGCGATCCTGGGCGACCACGTCACGCTGGACGCGGGTACCGGTGCGGTGCATACCGCCGGCGGCCACGGTCCTGACGACTACAACATCAGCCTGAAATACGGTCTGGAAATCGCCAACCCGGTCGGTCCGGATGGCTCTTACCTGCCTGGCACCTACCCGGCGCTGGACGGTATCAACGTCTTTAAAGCCAACGACATCATCGTTGACATGCTTCGCACCAGCGGCGCGCTGCTGCACGTTGAGAAAATGCAGCACAGCTATCCGTGCTGCTGGCGCCATAAGACCCCGATTATCTTCCGTGCGACCCCGCAGTGGTTCGTCAGCATGGACCAGAAAGGCCTGCGCGAGCAGTCTCTGAAAGAGATCAAAGGCGTGCAGTGGATCCCGGACTGGGGCCAGGCGCGTATCGAATCCATGGTGGCTAACCGTCCTGACTGGTGTATCTCCCGTCAGCGCACCTGGGGCGTGCCGATGTCGCTGTTCGTGCATAAAGAGACGCAGGAACTGCACCCGAACACCCTGGAACTGATGGAAGAGGTGGCGAAGCGCGTTGAAGTTGACGGCATTCAGGCGTGGTGGGATCTCGATTCCCGTGACATCCTGGGCGCTGACGCGGACAACTACGAGAAAGTGCCGGATACCCTGGACGTGTGGTTCGACTCCGGGTCTACCCACTCCTCCGTGGTTGACGTGCGCCCTGAGTTCGCCGGTCACGCTGCCGACATGTATCTGGAAGGCTCCGACCAACACCGCGGCTGGTTCATGTCATCCCTGATGATCTCCACCGCCATGAAGGGCAAAGCACCTTACCGCCAGGTACTGACCCACGGCTTCACCGTGGATGGTCAGGGCCGTAAGATGTCCAAATCCATCGGTAACACCGTTTCTCCGCAGGACGTGATGAACAAGCTGGGCGCGGATATTCTACGCCTGTGGGTGGCATCCACCGACTACACGGGCGAAATGGCGGTGTCTGACGAGATCCTGAAACGTGCTGCTGACAGCTATCGTCGTATCCGTAACACCGCGCGCTTCCTGCTGGCGAACCTGAACGGGTTTGATCCGGTAAAAGACATGGTGAAGCCGGAAGAGATGGTGGTGCTCGATCGCTGGGCGGTAGGCTGCGCGAAAGCGGCACAGGAAGATATTCTGAAAGCCTATGAGTCTTACGACTTCCACGAAGTGGTGCAGCGCCTGATGCGCTTCTGCTCCATTGAGATGGGGTCGTTCTATCTCGACATCATCAAAGACCGCCAGTACACCGCGAAAGCGGACAGCGTGGCGCGTCGTAGCTGCCAGACCGCGCTGTTCCACATCGCAGAGGCGCTGGTACGCTGGATGGCGCCGATCATGTCCTTCACCGCAGATGAAATCTGGGGTTACCTGCCGGGCGACCGTGAGAAGTATGTCTTCACCGGCGAGTGGTACGAAGGTCTGTTCGACCTCTCCAGCACTGAAGCAATGAACGACGCCTACTGGGACGAGCTGCTGAAAGTGCGTGGCGAAGTGAACAAGGTTATCGAGCAGGCGCGCGCTGACAAGAAAGTCGGTGGCTCTCTGGAAGCGACGGTGACCCTGTACGCAGAGCCTGAGCTGGCCGCGAAGCTGACCGCGCTGGGCGATGAATTACGATTTGTCCTGTTGACCTCCGGTGCGAAAGTTGCGGATTATGCCGAGGCATCTGCTGATGCTCAGCAGAGCGAACTGCTCAAAGGACTGAAGGTCGCACTGAGCAAAGCCGATGGTGAAAAATGCCCGCGTTGCTGGCATTACACTACCGATGTCGGCCAGGTGGCGGAACACGCAGACATCTGCGGACGCTGTGTAAGCAACGTCGCCGGCGACGGCGAAAAACGTAAGTTTGCCTGATGAGTAAAACTCTCTGTTCAACAGGACTGCGCTGGCTGTGGCTGGTGGTAGTGGTGCTGATTATTGATTTGGGTAGCAAGTTCCTGATCCTCCAGAATTTCGCTCTGGGGGATACGGTCCCGCTGTTCCCGTCGCTTAACCTGCACTACGCCCGCAACTACGGTGCGGCGTTTAGTTTCCTTGCCGACAGCGGTGGCTGGCAGCGTTGGTTCTTCGCAGGTATCGCAATGGGTATCTGCGTCGTGCTCGCGGTGCTGATGTACCGCTCGAAGGCCACGCAAAAGCTGAATAACATCGCCTACGCGCTGATCATTGGTGGCGCACTGGGTAACCTGTTTGACCGCCTGTGGCACGGCTTTGTAGTCGATATGATCGACTTCTACGTCGGCGACTGGCACTTTGCGACCTTTAACCTCGCCGATAGCGCAATATGCGTTGGTGCAGCGTTAATCGTGCTGGAAGGCTTCTTGCCTAAACCGGCCGCGAAAGAGCAGGCGTAACAAAACCAGCCGGGTGACGCGTAGCGATCCCGGCCTACAGAATTTGTGGCCCCCGTAGGCCCGGTAAGCGTAGCGCCACCGGGCAACAGGTGACCCAAAACAAGCGAGCAATTTGCATGTCTAAATCCGTACAGAGCAACAGCGCGGTTCTCGTTCATTTCACGCTGAAGCTGGATGACGGCTCCACGGCCGAATCCACCCGCAACAATGGCAAACCGGCGCTGTTTCGTCTGGGCGACACCTCCCTGTCTGAAGGCCTCGAACAACAGCTTCTCGGGCTGAAAGAGGGTGAGAAAAAAGCGTTCTCACTGGAGCCGGATGCGGCATTCGGTGTGCCAAGCCCGGATCTGATTCAGTACTTCTCGCGCCGTGAGTTTATGGATGCGGGTGAACCGGAGATCGGGGCGATTATGCTCTTTACCGCTATGGACGGCAGCGAAATGCCTGGCGTGATCCGCGAAATCAACGGGGATTCCATCACCGTTGACTTCAACCATCCGCTTGCCGGGCGTACCGTTCATTTTGATGTAGAAGTGCTGGAGATCGATCCGGCGCTGGAGGACTGAAATGCAGATCCTGTTGGCTAACCCGCGCGGTTTTTGCGCCGGTGTAGACCGCGCTATCAGCATTGTTGAAAATGCGCTGGAGATTTACGGCGCGCCGATTTACGTGCGTCACGAAGTGGTGCACAACCGCTACGTGGTCGACAGCCTGCGCGAGCGCGGTGCGATTTTTATCGAGCAGATCAGCGAAGTGCCGGACGGCGCAATCCTCATCTTCTCCGCGCACGGCGTATCCCAGGCCGTACGTAACGAAGCCAAAAGCCGCGATCTGACCGTATTCGATGCCACCTGTCCGTTAGTGACCAAGGTGCATATGGAAGTGGCGCGTGCAAGCCGTCGTGGTGAAGAGTCGATTCTGATTGGCCATGCCGGTCACCCGGAAGTTGAAGGCACCATGGGTCAGTACAGCAACCCGGAAGGGGGTATGTATCTGGTTGAGTCGCCGGAAGACGTTTTTACGCTGAATGTGAAAAACGAAGCGCGTCTGTCGTTTATGACCCAGACGACGCTTTCCGTGGACGACACCTCAGACGTGATTGACGCCCTGCGCCAGCGCTTCCCAAAAATCGTCGGGCCGCGCAAAGATGATATCTGCTACGCAACCACCAACCGTCAGGAAGCCGTGCGCGCGCTGGCTGAACAGGCGGACGTGGTGCTGGTGGTCGGTTCAAAAAACTCCTCTAACTCTAACCGTCTGGCCGAACTGGCGCAGCGTATGGGGAAAGCGGCGTTTCTGATCGACGACGCAACGGACATTCAGGAAGCGTGGGTGAAAAACGCGGCCTGCGTCGGTGTTACCGCAGGTGCTTCAGCGCCGGATATTCTGGTGCAAAACGTCATTGCCCGCCTGCAAGAGCTGGGTGGTGGCGAAGCGGTGCCGCTGGAAGGCCGTGAAGAGAACATTGTCTTTGAAGTGCCGAAAGAGCTGCGAATCGACGCCCGCGAAGTGGAATAATTTCTTTTCTGATGAAAGGCCAGCACCTTCTGTGCTGGCCTTTTTTTTGCTTCGTATCTTATCGTGACGACAAAATCATGTCTTTTACTGATATCTGAGTCGGTTTCACGTTAAATTCTAATTATTGGTGTTTTCAGTTGGCAGCCTTAGCGAAGGCTGGTTAATCTGAAAACGGTTTACATCATTTTAACGTAAGAGAATAACTATGCATGATGCACAGATCCGTGTCGCCATTGCTGGCGCGGGTGGACGTATGGGTCGCCAGCTGATTCAGGCGGCACTACAGATGGATGGCGTGGCACTTGGCGCGGCGCTGGAGCGTGAAGGTTCATCCCTGCTGGGCTCCGATGCGGGCGAGCTGGCAGGCGCGGGCAAGACAGGCGTTACCGTACAGAGCAACCTGGAGGCGGTGAAAGAAGACTTTGACGTGTTCATCGACTTTACCCGTCCGGAAGGCACTTTGACTCACCTGGCGTTTTGCCGCCAGCACGGTAAAGGGATGGTGATTGGCACCACCGGTTTCGATGATGCCGGTAAACAGGCCATTCAGGAAGCAGCCGCCGACATTGCAATTGTCTTCGCCGCGAACTTTAGCGTAGGCGTTAACGTTATGCTTAAACTGCTGGAAAAGGCAGCGAAGGTGATGGGCGACTATACCGACATTGAGATTATTGAAGCGCACCACCGCCATAAAGTCGATGCCCCATCTGGCACGGCGCTGGCGATGGGCGAAGCGATTGCTTATGCAATGGATAAAGATTTGAAAGACATCGCGGTCTATTCTCGCGAAGGTCACACTGGCGAGCGCGTGCCTGGCACCATTGGTTTTGCCACCGTTCGCGCGGGTGATATCGTCGGCGAACATACCGCTATGTTCGCCGATATTGGTGAAAGGGTCGAAATCACACATAAAGCATCCAGCCGCATGACGTTTGCAAACGGGGCGGTACGCTCCGCACTGTGGCTAAAAGGTAAGCCAAATGGTCTTTTTGATATGCGAGATGTGCTCGAACTCAACAATTTGTAAGCGTTATTACCCATCGTGATGTGGTTATTGCAGTCGTAACTATTTGATTGCATAGGGCAATATTTTATTGCCCTTTTATTTTGTCTATTTCACAGGATTATTGCATTTAACTCATTTAAAGTAAGTGTTTTCATGCTATTTTATGTTGCTGCACTGTAAATTTTGACCATCTGGTCCACTTTTTATTCCCGCAAGACGATTGTTTCTTTTAAACTGCCTGCGCAAGCGGTTTCCACAGTGATTTAGTTGATCTTTTTGCCGCTTAATTTGAAATCAAGCCATCAGGCCTGCAAAAGAATAAACAAAATCCCCGTTTTAAGTTGACTTTTACATGGCAAATCCCCAGAATGCCGCCGTTTGCCAAAAATCCGCTGGCAACACATTTGCATTGATCCATGACATGGTTATGAATTAATATGCAAATAAAGTGAGTGAATATTCTCTGGAGGGTGTTTTGATTAAGTCAGCGCTATTGGTTCTGGAAGACGGAACCCAGTTTATCGGTCGGGCCATAGGGGCAACGGGTTCGGCGGTTGGGGAAGTCGTTTTCAATACTTCAATGACCGGTTATCAAGAAATCCTCACTGATCCTTCCTATTCTCGCCAAATCGTTACTCTTACTTATCCTCATATCGGCAATGTCGGCACCAATGCGGCTGACGAAGAATCCTCTCAGGTACATGCACAAGGCCTGGTCATTCGCGACCTGCCGCTGATTGCCAGCAACTTCCGCAACACCGAAGACCTCTCTTCTTACCTGAAGCGCCATAACATTGTGGCGATTGCCGATATCGATACCCGTAAGCTGACGCGTCTGCTGCGCGAGAAGGGTGCACAAAATGGCTGCATCATCGCAGGGGACAACCTCGATGCGGCGCTGGCGCTGGAAAAAGCGAAAGCCTTCCCGGGCCTGAACGGGATGGACCTGGCGAAAGAAGTGACTACCACAGAAGCCTACAGCTGGACGCAGGGAAGCTGGACGCTGGAAGGCGACCTGCCGGAAGCGAAACCGGAAAGCGAGCTGCCGTTCCACGTGGTGGCCTACGATTTTGGTGCCAAGCGCAACATCCTGCGTATGCTGGTTGACCGTGGCTGCCGCCTGACGGTCGTCCCGGCACAAACGTCTGCGGAAGATGTTCTGAAGATGAACCCGGACGGCATCTTCCTCTCTAACGGTCCTGGCGACCCGGCGCCGTGCGACTACGCTATCGACGCCATTAAGTCCTTCCTTGAAACCGATATCCCGGTATTCGGCATCTGTCTCGGCCATCAGCTGCTGGCGCTGGCGAGCGGAGCGAACACCGTCAAGATGAAGTTCGGCCACCATGGTGGTAACCACCCGGTGAAAGATATCGACAACAACACGGTAATGATCACCGCGCAGAACCACGGCTTCGCTGTGGATGAAGCGACGATGCCCGCTAACCTGCGCGTGACGCATAAGTCACTGTTCGATGGTACCTTGCAGGGTATCCATCGCACCGATAAGCCTGCGTTCAGCTTCCAGGGCCACCCTGAAGCCAGCCCGGGCCCACACGATGCCGCGCCGCTGTTCGATCACTTCATCGAACTTATCGAGCAATACCGTAAGACTGCTAAATAATCAGGAGCTGAGAAGACCATGCCAAAACGTACAGACATAAAAAGCATCCTGATCCTTGGCGCTGGCCCGATCGTGATCGGCCAGGCCTGCGAATTTGACTACTCCGGCGCGCAGGCGTGTAAAGCCCTGCGCGAAGAGGGTTACCGCGTCATCCTGGTCAACTCTAACCCGGCCACCATCATGACCGACCCGGAAATGGCAGATGCGACCTACATCGAGCCAATTCACTGGGAAGTGGTACGCAAAATTATTGAGAAAGAGCGTCCGGACGCGGTGCTGCCAACCATGGGCGGCCAGACGGCGCTGAACTGCGCGCTGGAGCTGGAGCGTCAGGGTGTGCTGGAAGAGTTCGGCGTGACCATGATTGGGGCAACCGCCGACGCGATTGATAAAGCAGAAGACCGTCGTCGCTTCGACGTGGCAATGAAAAAAATTGGCCTCGACACCGCGCGTTCCGGTATCGCACACAACATGGAAGAAGCGCTGGCCGTCGCGGCTGACGTGGGCTATCCGTGCATCATCCGTCCATCATTCACTATGGGCGGCACCGGCGGCGGTATCGCCTACAACCGCGAAGAGTTCGAAGAGATTTGCGAACGCGGTCTGGATCTCTCCCCAACCAAAGAGCTGCTGATTGATGAATCGCTGATTGGCTGGAAAGAGTACGAGATGGAAGTGGTGCGTGATAAAAACGACAACTGCATCATCGTTTGCTCCATCGAAAACTTCGACGCGATGGGGATCCACACCGGCGACTCCATCACCGTTGCGCCAGCTCAGACGCTGACCGACAAAGAGTACCAAATCATGCGTAACGCCTCGATGGCGGTACTGCGTGAAATCGGCGTGGAAACCGGCGGCTCGAACGTGCAGTTCTCGGTGAACCCGAAAACCGGCCGTCTGATTGTTATCGAAATGAACCCGCGCGTGTCCCGTTCCTCCGCGCTGGCCTCCAAAGCCACCGGCTTCCCGATTGCGAAAGTGGCGGCGAAACTGGCGGTGGGTTACACCCTTGACGAGCTGATGAACGACATCACCGGTGGCCGCACGCCAGCGTCCTTCGAACCGTCCATCGACTACGTTGTGACCAAAATTCCTCGCTTTAACTTCGAGAAATTCGCCGGCGCGAACGACCGTCTGACTACCCAGATGAAATCCGTTGGTGAAGTCATGGCGATTGGCCGCACGCAGCAGGAATCCCTGCAAAAAGCGCTGCGTGGCCTGGAAGTGGGCGCGACCGGCTTTGACCCGAAAGTCAGCCTGGACGACCCGGAAGCACTGACCAAAATCCGCCGCGAGCTGAAAGACGCGGGTGCAGAGCGTATCTGGTACATCGCCGATGCCTTCCGCGCGGGCCTGTCCGTTGACGGCGTATTTAACCTGACCAACATCGACCGCTGGTTCCTGGTGCAGATTGAAGAGCTGGTGCGTCTGGAAGAGAAAGTGGCGGAGCTGGGCATCAACGGCCTGGACGCAGACTTCCTGCGCATGCTGAAGCGTAAAGGCTTCGCCGATGCGCGTCTGGCTAAACTGGCGGGCGTGCGTGAAGCGGAAATCCGCAAGCTGCGCGACCAGTATGACCTGCACCCGGTTTACAAGCGCGTGGACACCTGTGCGGCAGAGTTCTCGACCGATACCGCGTACATGTACTCCACTTATGAAGACGAGTGCGAGGCGAACCCGTCCGTCGACCGCGACAAGATCATGGTGCTGGGCGGCGGTCCAAACCGTATCGGCCAGGGCATCGAGTTCGATTACTGCTGCGTACACGCCTCGCTGGCGCTGCGCGAAGACGGGTACGAGACCATCATGGTCAACTGTAACCCGGAAACCGTGTCGACCGACTACGACACCTCCGACCGCCTCTACTTCGAGCCGGTAACCCTGGAAGACGTGCTGGAAATCGTGCGCATCGAGAAGCCAAAAGGCGTGATCGTGCAGTACGGCGGCCAGACTCCGCTGAAGCTGGCGCGCGCGCTGGAAGCCGCAGGCGTGCCGGTTATCGGCACCAGCCCGGACGCGATTGACCGCGCGGAAGACCGCGAGCGTTTCCAGCAGGCAGTTGATCGTCTCAAGCTGAAACAGCCGGCGAACGCCACCGTGACCGCGATTGAAATGGCCGTTGAGAAAGCGAAAGAGATTGGTTACCCGCTGGTGGTGCGTCCATCCTACGTACTGGGCGGCCGTGCGATGGAAATCGTCTATGACGAAGCCGACCTGCGTCGCTACTTCCAGACGGCGGTGAGCGTCTCCAACGATGCGCCAGTGCTGCTCGACCGCTTCCTCGACGACGCGGTTGAAGTCGACGTTGACGCTATCTGCGACGGCGAAATGGTGCTGATTGGCGGCATCATGGAGCACATCGAGCAGGCTGGCGTGCACTCCGGTGACTCCGCATGTTCTCTTCCTGCGTACACCCTGAGCCAGGAGATTCAGGATGTGATGCGTCAGCAGGTGCAGAAGCTGGCCTTCGAGTTGCAGGTTCGCGGCCTGATGAACGTTCAGTTCGCAGTGAAAGACAACGAAGTTTATCTGATTGAAGTCAACCCGCGTGCGGCACGTACCGTACCGTTCGTCTCTAAAGCGACCGGTATTCCGCTGGCGAAAGTGGCGGCGCGCGTGATGGCTGGCCAGACGCTGACTCAGCAGGGCGTCACGAAAGAAATCATCCCGCCGTACTACTCGGTGAAAGAGGTGGTGCTGCCGTTCAACAAATTCCCGGGCGTTGACCCACTGTTAGGGCCAGAGATGCGCTCTACCGGGGAAGTGATGGGCGTGGGCCGCACCTTCGCAGAAGCGTTTGCCAAGGCACAGCTGGGCAGCAGCTCCACCATGAGAAAATCGGGCCGTGCGCTGCTCTCCGTTCGCGAAGGCGATAAAGAGCGCGTGGTTGACCTGGCCGCCAAGCTGCTTAAACAGGGCTTCGAGCTGGATGCAACCCACGGCACGGCAATTGTGCTGGGTGAAGCTGGGATCAACCCGCGTCTGGTGAACAAGGTGCATGAAGGTCGTCCGCACATTCAGGACCGTATCAAGAATGGTGAGTACACCTACATCATCAACACCACCGCAGGTCGCCAGGCGATTGAAGACTCCAAGCTGATTCGCCGCAGCGCGCTCCAGTATAAAGTGCATTACGACACCACCCTGAACGGCGGTTTCGCGACGGCCATGGCGCTGAATGCGGATGCCACCGAGAAGGTGATTTCGGTGCAGGAAATGCACGCTCAGATTAGCAAGTAATCTGCGTAGGCCCGGCAAGCGTTAGCGCCGCCGGGCAAGTGGCGGGTGGCGCTTCGCTTACCCGCCCTACGGTTTTCTTTACCCATCTTAAGAACCTTCTGGTTTTTCATCCGCTTTCAGTCAGTTAGCCTAAAATGGTTAGGTCGATAACGAAAATTCAACTGAGAGCAGGGGAAAACACCATGCAAAATAAACTACTGATCGCTTCCGTTCTGGCTGCCACTGCAATGTTCACCGTGGCGGGCTGTTCGTCAAATCAGGCCGTAAAAACCACCGATGGTAAAACTATCGTTACTGACGGGAAACCGCAGGTGGATGACGATACCGGTCTGGTATCGTACAAAAACGCCGAAACCGGTCAAACTGAACAGATTAACCGTGACCAGGTTAAATCAATGGGTGAGCTGGATAACTAAAAAAAAGCAGTGGCACATGCCACTGCTTTTTTTGCGTCAGAATGATCGATTACCAGCGATGGTTTAACAAAATATGACCGCCGTAAGCGGCATAGCTGTTTTCACCCCACTCACCGCTGGCACGCAGGGAGATCGTTGTGGTTTCGTTCAGGTTGCCGGTTACGCCCAGCTCTAACTGACCACGATCTTCTGGCGTATCGTTGCTGACGGTTTCGTCGTTGAATGCCAGATCGTTTTGACCAGCACCTTTCAACCAGTTAACTGCGACGTATGGCTGCCAGGCCTTGACGTCCTTCTGCTGGAAGTAGCTTGCTTTAACGCCAAGACGACCAAAGACGCTGTCATTGTCCAGCGTGGTTACGCGAACGCCGTCGCGATCGGTGTGATTTTCCTGATCGAGATAGCTGTAGATCACCTGCGCCTGTGGCTCGATCTTCCATGTACGTTCATTTTCAGACTGGATAACCCACGCGTGGCCGACTTCAACAGACGCGGCGAAACCTTCGCTATCGTAATCTTCATCGTTACGATTGCTGGTGACTTTGTTGTTGTACCAGCTATAAGCGGCCCAGGTATCAACGTAGCTGCCCAGACGTAATTTCTGATCTTCCTGCCAGGTGGCGTACAGCCCAACATTAAAGCCATCAACCTTACCCTGTGCGTCACGCACGTTGTGCTTCGCATCAGAGTGGGTCTTCGCCTGGCCAGCACCGAACATACCACCGGCACGCAGGATGCCGTTATCCATTGGCTTGCTCATGAAATCGCTGCCGACTTGCAGAACGGTGGTGGTGGTGTCGTAGCTGACTTTATCGCCACCCGCATCGTTCTCATGATAGCGACCCTTAACGTACATCCAGGTGTTCAGATCGTCTTCATTGCGGAAAGTGAGCTGGTCGCGATCGTCGCGCTTATGCAGGAACATGCTCTGCGCGGCAAGGTAGTTACCTAAGTAAGCACCCACTTCAGGTGCCATAACTTCCGGGGCACTGTTACCGCCGTTATCGGTGTTGCCGCCGTTATCGGTGTTGCCGCCGTTATCGGTGTTGCCACCGTTGTCAGTGTTGCCGCCGTTATCGGTGTTGCCGTCGTTGTCAGTGTTGCCGCCGTTGTCGGTGTTACCACCATCATCGGCGTTACCACCGTCATCTGTGTTACCACCATTATCGGTGTTGCCACCGCCGTCGGTGTTACCGCCGTCATCATTATTGCCACCGTCATCGGTGTCGTCGGAAGGATCATCAGAAGGCGTCGCCTTTGATTCCAGATACCAGTTTCCGTCACTGTGCTGGTAGAGGTTATATTCCCAGGCGCCTGCGACGACCGGTTTTGCCAGCGTCAGCTGGGCTTCGGAACTGCCGCCAATGCTGACAATTTCCATACCGTTAATGGTTTGCGCGCCTGCGCCGCCAATGTTGGTAATGCTGACGCCGGACTGACCGAAGCTGCTGCCCGTAATGGTGAGGTGGTCAGTTGGTGAGTTGTCTTCACCCAGAGTGCTGTTCATCACAATCTGGCTACCGTCAGAGCCGGTGTAGTCGCCATTAATCGTAAAATTATTGCCAACGCTATTATCAGCCGCACTCAGCAACAGCGTGCCGCCATTAGCCACGTTGCCGTTGATGGTATCAACACCGGAAGCGCTGAGCGTGGAGTTACCCTGGACTGCATTCCATGCCGCCAGCGTACCGCCGCTAAGAATCGCGATGTTGTTGTTCACTTCGCCTGCGGTGGCAAAGGTCGCGCCGTTTTCAACGGTAACGGTGGCGTTACTGCCCTTGACGCCGAGCGTTGCGCCGGTGGAGACCAGCGTGGTGCCACCGTGCAGAACCGTATTCCCTGTATAGCTATTTTTGCCTGTCAGGGTCAGCGTGTTGGAATCAACTTTTTCGACGTTACCGCTACCGGTCATGTCGGTGGCGAAAGTGAAATCGCTACCCTGATTAAAAATGACGGTACCATTGTTGGTGAGCCCACCGCTGAGCGTCGCAGTTTTTTCGCCATCGCCCAGTTGCAGCGAGGCGTCTTTGGCCACCCGCGTATTACCGGTATTCGATACCGCACCCGACAGGGTTAACGCGCCAGTCTCTATCAGCAAGGAGTCGCCAGAGCCAATAATGTCGAGATCGCCCGACAGTGCCCAGCTTTCACCCTCCATTTTTACGCTGGCAAAACCGTCGCCTTCATTCAGACCCACGAAGTTACTGTCTTCCGTACCGGTGCCGATCAGAGTGAGAGTGTTTCCCATGGAATTGGTGGAAATAACGTCACCGATAAGAGTGGAACCCGTATCAAGTACCAGGGTGTTATTTTTATTGCTGGCGAACATAATAGCCGCAGTATCGCCACTAATCGTTCCGCTATTCGTAATATCTACTTTTGCCGTATCTTTTACATTAATGCCGTTCTGGGTTCCTTGTACCGTACCACTGTTTAATATCTTTGTATTGCCAGTGCCTAGTGTGATAGCGTCACCGCTTGTACCAATAATTGCACCACTGTTATTAATACCAATGCCAGTCTGAGAACTCAGGCCTGTTTTTCCTTTTATCACTCCAGTGCTGGTGTTGGTAATATTTACTGCTGAGGAGCTTTCACTGACATAAATGCCATTTTCCGCACCGATGATATTTCCATTGTTGTTGAAATCGCCGAGTAATGACTGAATATTCACAGCATTCGCAGTGGTGGAAGAAATGGTTGCACCACTGTCATTGTTAATAACTACACGTTGCGCGCCAGTATTAATATCGAGGCCAGTTCCTGTACCGGAAATATTTCCTTTGTTAGTGACATTATCGATCGCAAACCCAGAGACCGATACCGCCGCTTCACTACCGGCGGAGGAGATCGTCACGTTTTTATTAATAATATATTCAGCATCGGCTGAGAAATCTTGAGGAACAGAAGTTGATTGGTCAATCGTTGCAGAAAACGCAACCGCAGGGGTGCATATCAACAAGGCAGGAAATATCTTTCCAAGAGTTTTGGTTGTATGATTTAATCTAAAGAAATTGTTGCTCATGTACACATCCATTTGAGTGAGAAGGAACATTAGATAACGTGCGTAAAACGTATTTAGTCCGTCTTAAAGCGTGAGCTTAAAACAAAAAAAGCATAAAATTATTATTTTTTTCAATAGGTTATGTACAGGTTGATTTATTAAATAATGACTTAAGTTTCGCTAAAAATATCTGTTGATAATATGAATGGCCATAACTATTTTGTAGGATGAATTTGTCTCGCGTATCGCTCTTCGTGTTTAGCGCCACTGTCGCTGGTAAGGTGGGATGGGTTGCCAATACTTGCGTTTTACTTTTAACCGTTAGATAGCCCCTTTAAGTCGGGGTGGTAACTGTCTACACTCAATGCTACAAGAAAAGTAAAAGACAGGCATATTCATGGTTCTGATAATTTATGCGCATCCCTATCCGCAACATTCGCATGCGAATAAACGGATGCTTGAGCAGGCAAGGACGCTCGAAAACGTTGAGATACGTTCCCTCTATCAACTCTATCCTGATTTCAGTATCGATGTCGCCGCCGAACAGGAGGCGCTCTCTCGTGCCGATCTGATCGTCTGGCAGCATCCGATGCAGTGGTACCGCACACCTCCGCTGCTGAAATTGTGGATCGACAAAGTCTTGTCGCACGGTTGGGCATACGGACACAACGGCAAAGCGCTTCAGGGAAAAAGCCTGATGTGGGCTGTAACCACCGGTGGGGGTGAAAGCCACTTTGAGATTGGCGCTTTCCCCGGATTTGACGTGCTGGCGCAGCCGCTCCAGGCTACCGCCCTTTACTGTGGCCTGAACTGGCTTCCGCCTTTTGCAATGCACTGTACCTTTGTCTGCGACGATGAAACCTTGCAGGCGCAGGCTCGTCACTACAAACAACGCTTACTCGAGTGGCAGGAGGGGCACAATGGATAGCCATACGATGATACAGGCGCTGATTTACCTCGGCGCGGCGGCATTAATTGTGCCCGTGGCGGTCCGTCTGGGGCTGGGCTCGGTGCTCGGCTATCTGATTGCCGGGTGTGTGATTGGCCCCTGGGGCTTTCGGCTGGTGACGGATGCCGAGTCAATCCTGCATTTTGCGGAAATCGGCGTGGTGCTGATGCTGTTTGTGATTGGCCTGGAATTGGATCCGCAGCGGCTGTGGAAACTGCGCGCCTCGGTGTTTGGCGGTGGCGCTTTGCAAATGCTGGCCTGCGGTCTGCTGTTGGGCGGGTTCTGCATTTTGCTGGGGATGGAGTGGAAAGTCGCAGAGCTGATCGGCATGACGCTGGCGCTCTCCTCGACGGCGATTGCCATGCAGGCAATGAACGAACGTAACCTGACGGTCTCGCAAATGGGGCGCAGCACCTTCTCCGTACTGCTGTTCCAGGATATTGCCGCCATCCCGCTGGTAGCGATGATCCCGCTGCTGGCAACCAGCGGCGCTTCAACGACGCTGGGGGCATTTGCCTTATCTGCGCTGAAGGTTGTCGGTGCGCTGGCGCTGGTAATTCTTCTGGGGCGCTACGTAACGCGTCCGTTGCTGCGCTTTGTGGCTCGCTCTGGCCTGCGCGAAGTATTCAGCGCCGTTGCGTTATTCCTGGTGTTTGGTTTTGGATTGCTGCTTGAAGAGGCTGGGCTGTCGATGGCGATGGGCGCTTTCCTCGCAGGGGTCTTACTGGCAAGCTCCGAATATCGTCACGCGCTGGAAAGCGATATCGAGCCGTTTAAAGGATTGCTGCTTGGGCTGTTTTTCATCGGCGTCGGGATGTCTATCGACTTCGGGACGCTGGTAACCCACCCGCTGCGCATCATCATTCTGCTGGTGGGTTTCCTGGTCATTAAAATGGCGATGCTGTGGCTGATTGCCCGACCGTTAAACGTGCCAAAACCGCAACGCCGTTGGTTTGCCGTGCTGCTGGGGCAGGGGAGTGAGTTTGCTTTCGTGGTCTTTGGCGCAGCGCAAATGGCAAATGTACTCGATCCGGAATGGGCAAAAGCGCTGACGCTGGCGGTCGCGCTGTCGATGGCCGCAACGCCAATTCTGCTGGTGCTGCTGACGCGTCTGGAAAAAACGGGAAGCGAACAGGAGCGAGAAGCCGATGAGATCGACGAGGAGCAGCCGCGCGTGATCATCGCCGGATTTGGCCGCTTCGGGCAGATCGCAGGCCGTTTACTGCTCTCCAGCGGTGTGAAAATGGTTATCCTCGATCACGATCCTGACCATGTTGATACGCTGCGTAAATTCGATATGAAAGTGTTTTACGGTGATGCGACCCGGGCGGACCTGCTGGAATCCGCCGGGGCGGCGAAAGCCGAGGTGCTGATTAACGCCATCGACGATCCTGAGACCAGCATGCAGATGGTTGAGCTGGTTAAAGAGCATTTTCCGCATCTGACCATTATCTCCCGTGCGCGCGATGTGGATCACTACATCCAGCTGCGTCAGGCGGGGGTGGCAGCCCCTGAACGTGAAACCTTCGAAGGGGCGCTCAAATCTGGCCGCATGGCGCTGGAAAGTCTGGGGCTTGGTGCGTATGAAGCGCGTGAACGTGCCGATCTGTTCCGCCGCTTTAACCATGAGATGGTGGAAGAGATGGTGGCGATGGCGAGCAGTACGGCAACCGAACGCGCAGCGGTGTTTAAACGCACCAGCACCATGCTGACGGAAATCATCAACGAGGATCGTAATCACCTGTCGCTGGTTCAGCGCCACGGCTGGCAGGGGACGGAAGAGGGCAAGCATACCGGCGATCCTGCGGATGAACCGGAGAGTAAACCCTCTGCGTGAAGTGGAGTTGCCAGCAATATTAAAAAATTTCTAATTCTTTACCCTGCCGCCAGTCGACGAAAGATTAAGCTTTCCGTATAGTGGCGGCAATTTTTTGCATCCGGGAAATTTTCAATGATCAGTCTGATTGCAGCGCTGGCGGTAGACCGCGTTATCGGCATGGAAAACGCCATGCCGTGGAACCTGCCTGCCGATCTCGCATGGTTTAAACGTACTACGTTAAACAAGCCGGTAGTGATGGGCCGCCTGACCTGGGAGTCGATTGGTCGTCCATTGCCGGGTCGTAAGAATATTGTGATCAGTAGCCAGCCGGGCACTGACGATCGCGTGCAGTGGGTGAAATCCGTTGATGAAGCGATTGCCGCCTGCGGCGATGCCGAAGAGATCATGGTGATCGGTGGTGGTCGCGTGTATGAGCAGTTCCTGCCAAAAGCGCAGAAACTGTATCTGACGCACATTGATGCGGAAGTGGAAGGGGATACCCATTTTCCGGATTACGATCCGGACGAGTGGGAGTCCGTATTCAGTGAGTTTCACGATGCGGATGCGCAGAACTCGCACAGCTACTGCTTCGAAATTCTGGAACGTCGTTAACGTTTTTATCCTCTCCCCAAAGGGAGAGGATAAACATCTTCAGGAGGCGACCGCCTCTCCCTCGCCTAAATCCAGCTGTCGGTTGGATGGCTGGACAAAGTAGGTTTTATCTTCCCAGCGTAAGCAGGTTAAATCCCCGCCCCAGCAGCATCCGGTATCCAGCGCATAGATATTTTCCGGGGTGCCTTTTCCTTCCAGTGATGCCCAGTGCCCAAATACCACGCTATATTCGTTTGTCACGGGGCCCGGAATCGCAAACCATGGCTTAAGCGGCGCAGGGGCATTTTCCGGCGTATCTTTGCAATACATATCCAGCTGCCCGTTCGGGAAGCAGTAGCGCATCCGCGTAAAAGCATTGGTGATAAAACGTAGCCGCGCCAGGCCGCTGAGGTCATCACTCCAGTTATTCGGCATGTCGCCGTACATCGCATCGAGGAAGAACGGGTAGGAGTCGCTCGCCAGCACCGCTTCGGCGTCGCGCGCGCAGGTTTTTGCCGTCTCAAGATCCCACTGAGGCGTGATGCCGGCATGAGCCATCACCAGCTTTTTCTCTTCGTCAATCTGTAGCAGTGGCTGGCGACGCAGCCAGTTGAGCAACTCATCGGCATCCGGTGCTTCCAGCAGGGGGGTAATGCGATCTTTCGGCTTATTACGGCTGATCCCGGCGTATACGGCCAGCAGATGCAGATCGTGGTTGCCCAGTACCAGCCGCACGCTGTCGCCCAGAGATTTGACGTAACGCAGGACGTCAAGGGAGCCAGGGCCGCGCGCCACTAAATCGCCTGTAAGCCAGAGCGTGTCCTGCCCGGGAGTAAAATCGACCTGTTTTAATAATGCGATCAGTTCATCGTAGCAACCGTGAACGTCGCCAATCAGATATGTAGACATTAGATTAATGAATAAGTGTAGGTACGGCGAGACGGAACACAGGAATAGCAATGCGGAAAGCATTACCGTCGGCATCGACCATTTCGTAATGGCCTTGCATGGTACCCAGTGGCGTTTCAATGACCGCACCGCTGGTGTACTGATACTCTTCGCCAGGGGCGATATGGGGTTGTTCACCGACCACACCTTCACCCTGGACTTCAATTTCGCGGCCATTGCCGTTGGTGATAAGCCAGTAGCGCCCGAGCAGTTGCACAGGCATCCGCCCCAGATTGCGAATGGTTACGGTATAAGCAAAGACAAAACGTTCTTCATCCGGTGTGGATTGGGACTCAATGTAGACGCTTTGAACCTGAACACAGACGCGGGGCGAATCAATCATGGCTTAGCTCTCCTTCGGCGGCGCATTGTCGCTGATGTAATTAGCCAGCTTGCAGTACTGCTCTACGGAAATATTTTCCGCACGCATTGCCGGGTCGATGCCCAACTCAGCTAACACGTCAACGGTAAACAGATTGCCAAGGCTGTTACGAATCGTTTTACGGCGCTGGTTAAAGGCTTCTGTCGTGATACGGCTCAGCACGCGCAGGTCTTTGACCGGATACGGCATCGTTTTATGTGGCACCAGGCGCACAACCGCAGAATCCACTTTTGGTGGTGGCGTGAACGCGGAAGGCGGCACTTCTAATACCGGGATCACGTTGCAGTAATATTGCGCCATCACGCTTAAACGACCATACGCTTTACTGTTCGGCCCTGCAACCAGACGGTTAACGACCTCTTTTTGCAACATGAAGTGCATGTCGGCAATGGCATCAGTATAGCTAAACAGATGGAACATCAGCGGGGTGGAGATGTTGTACGGCAGGTTACCGAACACGCGCAGCGGCTGTCCCATTTTTTCTGACAGTTCGCCAAAGTTCATGGTCATCGCATCCTGCTGATAAATCGTCAGCTTCGGCCCGAGGAAAGGGTGCGTTTGCAGACGCGCGGCCAGATCGCGGTCGAGTTCGATAACGGTCAGTTCGTCAAGGCGTTCGCCTACCGGCTCGGTCAGCGCGGCAAGACCCGGGCCGATTTCGACCATGGCCTGGCCTTTCTGCGGATTAATGGCAGAAACGATACTGTCGATCACAAACTGATCGTTGAGGAAGTTTTGCCCGAAGCGTTTACGGGCTAAGTGGCCCTGATGGACTCGATTAGTCATTGAGTATTAACAATCATTTTGATGGCGAGATTAAGCGCCGTGATAAAACTGCCGACATCCGCTTTTCCCTGGCCTGCCAGATCCAGCGCAGTACCGTGGTCAACGGACGTTCGAATAAAGGGTAAGCCGAGGGTGATATTCACCCCGCGACCAAATCCCTGGTATTTTAGCACGGGCAGACCCTGATCGTGGTACATCGCGAGTACGGCATCGGCTTTATCCAGGTATTTGGGCTGGAAAAGGGTGTCGGCAGGCAGTGGCCCGCTGAGGTTCATCCCCTTCGCCCGCATCTCCTCAAGCACCGGAATGATGGTGTCGATCTCTTCAGTGCCCATATGTCCGCCCTCACCCGCGTGCGGATTCAGGCCGCAAACCAGCACATGCGGCTGCGGAATACCGAATTTGGTTTGCAGATCGTGATGCAAAATGCCAATGATCTCACGCAGGAGTTCAGGCGTAATGGCATCCGGAATGGCTTTGATCGGCAGGTGCGTTGTTACCAGCGCAACGCGCATTGCTTCGGTTGCCAGCATCATCACCACTTTCGGGCTGTGCGAACGCTCTTCGAAAAATTCGGTATGCCCGGTAAACGGAATGCCCGCGTCGTTGATTACGCCTTTATGCACCGGACCGGTGATCAGGGCTGCAAATTCGCCCTGAAGGCAACCGTCACAGGCGCGCGCCAGCGTCTCGACAACGTAGTGGCCGTTTTCGATGTGTAACTCACCGGGGACAACAGGTGCACGGAGCGGAACTGAAAGCAGGGTGAGAGTACCAGCCTGCTGCGGTGCGGGCTGTTGGCCTTCAACGTAAGGGAGGAGCGTTAAAGGCAGACCGAGCAAGGCTGCCCGGTCTTGTAACAGTGTTGCATCTGCGCAAACAACCAACTCCACCGGCCAGCTGCGCTGGGCGAGCTGAACCACAAGGTCAGGCCCAATCCCGGCGGGTTCGCCGGGAGTGATCACAACACGATGCGGTTTCATTAGTTGCTCAACACTTTCACGTAAGCGCTGGCGCGTTGTTCCTGCATCCAGGTTGCGGCTTCTTCAGAGAACTTACGGTTAAACAGCATGCGATACGCACGATCTTTCTGCGCCGCGTCGGTTTTATCCACGTTGCGCGTGTCCATCAGCTGGATCAGATGCCAGCCGAAGGAGGAGTGCACTGGCGCGCTCATCTGACCCTTATTCAGCTTCATTAACGCATCGCGGAAAGCTGGATCGTAAATATCCGCTGCCGCCCAACCCAGGTCACCGCCCTGGTTTGCAGAGCCAGGATCCTGAGAGAACTCTTTTGCCGCTTTATCGAAGGTGGTTTTACCGCTCTTGATGTCTGCGGCGATTTGTTCCAGCTTCGCACGGGCCTGATCGTCAGTCATGATCGGAGACGGTTTGAGCAGGATATGGCGCGCATGCACTTCGGTAACCGAAATGTTCTGGCTCTGACCGCGCAGGTCGTTCACTTTCAGAATGTGGAAGCCCACACCGGAACGGATTGGACCGACGATGTCGCCTTTCTTCGCCGTGCTCAGCGCCTGGGCAAACAGGGATGGCAGCTCCTGAATACGGCCCCAGCCCATCTGACCGCCTTTCAGCGCCTGCTGGTCAGCAGAGTAGGTGATCGCCAGTTTGCCGAAGTCATCGCCATTACGCGCCTGCTCAACGATAGCGCGCGCCTGACTTTCCGCCTCAGCCGCCTGATCGGAGGTTGGGTTTTCCGGCAGTGGGATCAGGATGTGGCTCAGGTTAAGTTCAGTGCTGGCATCATTCTGATTACCCACCTGTTTCGCCAGGGCATCCACTTCCTGAGGCAGGATGGTGACGCGGCGACGGACTTCATTGTTACGCACTTCTGAAATCAGCATCTCTTTACGGATCTGATTACGGTAGGTGGCATAGCTGATGCCGTCATAGGCCAGGCGGCTACGCATCTGGTCCGGGGTAATGTTGTTCTGCTTTGCAATGTTGGCGATCGCCTGATCGAGCTGCTCGTCAGAGATCTTCACACCCATTTTCTGGCCCATTTGCAGGACAATCTGATCCATGATCAGACGTTCCAGGATCTGGTGGCGCAGCGTAGCGTCATCCGGAAGTTGTTGACCTGCCTGGCCCGAGTTGAGCTTTACAGATTTCATCAAACCGTCAACGTCACTTTCAAGCACGACGCCGTTGTTAACCACAGCCGCGACTTTATCGACAACCTGTGGGGCCGCGAAGCTGGTATTCGCAACCATAGCGACACCGAGTAGCAGCGTTTTCCAGTTCTTCATACTTTTTCCATTTCAATTAACCGCAAAGCGGATTACGTTGTAAATCAAGCACATTACAATGAACTACGATACGGCAGAATGTTCGAGCGCAGCATCTGCTGCGTGCCCAGACCGTAGTTAGAGCTCAGGCCGCGCAACTCGATATTAAAGCCAATCACGTTATCGTATTTGCCCTGACTGTTTTGCGTATCCCAGCCGTTAAGTTTGCGTTCGTAACCGACACGTATTGCGTAACAGCAGGAGTTATATTGCAGACCCAGCATCTGGTCAGCAGGTTTTTGGGCATTCGTGTCATAGTAGTAGGCTCCGACGACTGACCAACGATCGGCGATAGGCCAGCTCGCGGCGGTACCCACCTGTGAAATACCGTCTTTGTATGGGTCGGAAGTGGAATAATTAGGCAGTGTCGCCTGAATGTATTCCGGGCTGGCGTAACGGTATGTCAACTGCAACATACGGTCCTCATCACGACGATATTCGATGGCAGCGCTGCCCGTCGCGATATTGTCCAGTCGTGTATCGTACTGAACACCACCGCGCAGACCCCAACGATCCGTCATGCGCCAGTAAGTGTCGCCCGCCCATACCAGTGAGCCCGTTTTGTTGTCTTTCTCCCACTGAATTTTATCATCGCCAGTGCGTGATTCTGTGAAATAGTAGATTTGACCAACAGAAACGTTAAAACGTTCAACGGCAGCATCATCATAAACGCGCGTTGTGACGCCGGTCGTTAACTGGTTTGCTGACGCAATACGGTCAAGGCCACCGTAGGAACGATCGCGGAACAGGCCGCTATAGTCAGATTGCAGTAAGGACGAGTCGTAGTTTTGAATCTTGCTCTGATCGCGATAAGGCACGTACAGATACTGCATACGTGGCTCAAGCGTCTGGGTATATCCATCTGCGAGCATGCCCATATCGCGTTCGAAGATCAGCTTGCCGTCCATTTTAAACTGAGGGAGGACACGGTTTACTGAATCTGCAAGATCGTTCGCGTTGTTCGGATTCGCATTGTATTTATCAATATTTTTCTGCTGGTAGTGGGTGGCCATCACTTTGGCTTCGGTATTCAGGCTCGCCCAGTCGTTTGACCACGGCAGGTTGATCGTCGGCTCGATATGCAGACGCGTAGCTTCCGGCATATCTGAGTTGGTGTTGACGAAATGGACCGCCTGCGCGTAAACGTGCGTGTCGAAAGGACCCACATCGTTCTGGTACCAGTTCACGTCCAGCTGCGGCTCTGAACCGTAGGTGCTGTTTGTTTGCGTATCAAACACCTGGAACTGCTTGGTCGACACCGTTGCGTCAAAATTTTCAATGGCGTAGCCCACGCTGAATATCTGCGTGGCGTAACCGTCGGTACTGGACCCGTATTTAGAGTCGAAGTCGTTGAAGTAATACGGATCGCTGACTTTGGTGTAGTCGATGTTGAAGCGCCAAACCTGATCCATTACCCCGGCGTGCTGCCAGTAGTACATCCAGCGGTGCTTATCACCTTCGCTCGGATGTTCGTCCTGGAACACCTTATCTGATGGCAGATAATCAAACTCCATCAGACCCGCGCCCGCTTTGGTCAGATAGCGGAATTCGTTCTCCCACATGATGTTACCGCGCTTATGGATGTAGTGCGGCGTGATCGTGGCGTCCATGTTGGGCGCAATGTTCCAGTAGTACGGCAGGTAGAACTCAAAGTAGTTCGACGTGCTGTACTTGGCGTTCGGGATCAGGAAGCCTGAACGACGTTTGTCACCCACAGGCAGTTGCAGGTAAGGACTATAGAAAATGGGCACCGGGCCGAGTTTAAAACGGGCGTTCCAGATCTCTGCAACCTGTTCTTCACGGTCGTGGATCACTTCGCTGCCCACAACGCTCCAGGTATTTGACCCTGGCAAACAGGACGTAAACGAGCCGTTTTCGAGAATGGTGTAGCGGTTCTCGCCGCGCTGCTTCATCAGGTCTGCGGTACCGCGCCCCTGACGACCGACCATCTGATAATCACCTTCCCAGACGTTGGTGTCTTTGGTATTCAGATTCGACCAGGCTTTCGGACCTTTCAGGATGACCTGATTGTCGTCATAGTGCACATTACCCAGCGCATCCACCGTACGGACAGGCGCCTGAGCACCTTCCGGCTGCTTCTGGTGCAATTGCACTTCGTCAGCCAGCAGACGGCTGTTTCCCTGGTTAATATCGACATTGCCCGTAAAGGTTGCATTGTCAGGATAATTACCTTTTGCGCTGTCGGCATTAATGGTGACGGGTAAGTCATTCGTATCGCCTTTCACCAGTGGGCGATTGTAACTTGGGACGCCAAGCATACACTGCGAGGCGAGATCGGCTGCGAGCCCCTGTTGGCTATACAGGGCGGTGCCAATCATTGTGGCCAGAAGGGTGGGGATACGTTTTTTCATACGTTGTATTTTATTGTTCCGTCATCAGTGGCTACGGCTTACAAACGCTCAGAGACTATCTTACTCATCAGCGCAGTACCAGCGTTAATCCTGCCCGTTTGCGCGCCAGAGTGTTAGGCTCGCTATCGAATGACGAGTATGATAATGCAAATTATAGGCGATGTCCCTCAATTGACCGTGGCGCGACCACTGTAATGATGGCGTTGCGTCGGCCAGGAACATGACCATTCGGGGAGTATATGCAGTATTGGGGTAAAATAATCGGCGTTGCGTTCGCAATTATTATGGGTGCCGGATTCTGGGGTGTTGTTCTTGGCCTCATTATCGGCCATATGTTTGATAAAGCACGCAGCCGCAAAATGGCCTGGTTTGCCAACCAGCGCGAGCGCCAGTCACTCTTCTTCTCCACCACCTTCGAGGTGATGGGGCACTTAACCAAATCAAAAGGGCGCGTAACGGAAGCCGATATTCAGGTTGCCAGCGTCTTTATGGATCGCATGAATCTGCACGGCGAATCCCGCGTCGCGGCGCAGAATGCATTCAGGATTGGTAAAGCGGATAACTACCCGCTGCGTGAAAAAATGCGGCAGTTCCGTAGCATCTGCTTCGGGCGCTTTGATTTAATTCGGATGTTTCTGGAAATTCAAATCCAGGCCGCCTTCGCGGATGGCTCTCTGCATCCGAATGAACGGGACGTCCTGTATGTGATTGCTGAAGAGCTGGGCATTTCCCGCATGCAGTTCGATCAGTTCCTGCGCATGATGCAGGGCGGCGCGCACTTTGGCGGCGGTTATCAACAGCAATCGTCCGGTGGCGGTTGGCAGCAGGCGCAGCGTGGCCCTACGCTTGAAGATGCCTGTAATGTCCTCGGCGTGAAGCCCTCTGACGATGTCACGACCATCAAACGCGCCTATCGTAAGCTGATGAGCGAGCACCATCCGGATAAGCTGGTGGCGAAAGGCCTGCCGCCTGAGATGATGGAGATGGCGAAACAGAAAGCGCAGGAAATCCAGAAAGCCTACGAGCTGATTAAAGAGCAGAAAGGTTTTAAATAAAAAAATGGCCCGACAGTGTCGGGCCATTTTTTCAGAAGTCCACCGGGGCTTTGAACGTCATGGCGTTGCCGAAAGCAGGGTGGGTGATGGTGAGCGTCTGCGCATGCAGTTGCAGGCGCGGCGCTAACGCCAGCGCTTCCGGCGGCGCATAGAATCTGTCACCCAGAATCGGGTGACCCATCGCAAGCATATGCACACGCAGCTGATGGGAGCGCCCGGTAATCGGCTTCAGCAGGACGCGCGCGGTATTATCCGGCGCGTACTCCAGCACTTCATACTCGGTCTGCGCAGCCTTGCCGGTTTCATAACACACCTTCTGCTTTGGCCGGTTCGGCCAGTCACAAATCAGCGGTAAATCCACCAGCCCTTCCGCCTGCGCCGGATGGCCCCACACGCGGGCGACATACTGCTTCTTCGGCTCGCGCTCGCGGAACTGACGCTTCAGCTCACGTTCTGCCGCCTTATTAAGAGCCACCACAATCACGCCGCTGGTCGCCATATCCAGACGATGGACAGACTCGGCCTGGGGATAATCGCGCTGGATACGCGTCATCACGCTGTCTTTATGCTCTTCCAGACGCCCCGGCACGGACAACAGGCCGCTCGGCTTGTTAACCACCATAATGTGCTCGTCCTGATACAGAATGACCAGCCACGGATCCATCGGGGGATTGTAGGGCTCCATTACCATTTTGCGCTCCGCTTACTGATGCGTCACAACGATAAGACGCAGGGCGTCGAGACGCCATCCCGCCTGATTCAGACTTTCCAGCACCTGCTGGCGGTTGCTCTCAATTGCGGCCAGCTCATCGTCACGAATGTTCGGGTTCACCGCTTTCAACGCTTCCAGACGCGACAGCTCGGCAGAAAGCTTCTCATCGGCTTCGCTGCGCGCCGCATCAATCAGCACTCTGGCCGCTTTTTCGGCCTGGGTTTCACCCAGTTGCAGAATGGCATGCACGTCCTGTTGCACCGCATTTACCAGCTTGCTGCCGGTATGGCGGTTCACCGCGCTCAACTGACGGTTGAAGCTTTCAAACTCCACCTGGCCGGCCAGATTCGTACCGTTTTTATCCAGCAGCAGACGCACCGGCGTTGGCGGGAGGAAGCGGTTAAGCTGAAGCTGTTTCGGCGCCTGCGCTTCCACAACGTAGATCATCTCCACCAGCAGCGTGCCCACAGGCAAGGCTTTGTTCTTCAACAGGGAAATGGTGCTGCTGCCGGTATCGCCGGAGAGGATCAGATCCAGACCGTTGCGGATCAGCGGGTGCTCCCAGGTAATGAACTGTGCGTCTTCGCGGGACAGCGCCACATCACGCTCAAAGGTGATTGTGCAGCCGTCTTCCGGCAGGCCCGGGAAATCCGGCACCAGCATATGATCGGACGGGGTCAGCACGATCATGTTCTCGCCGCGATCGTCCTGGTTTATACCGACGATGTCGAACAGATTCATGGAGAAGCTGATCAGGCTGGTGTCGTCGTCCTGCTCTTCAATGCTTTCGGCCAGCTGCTGCGCTTTTTCACCGCCGTTGGAGTGGATCTCCAGCAGGCGATCGCGACCCTGCTCCAGCTGCGCTTTCAGTGCGTCGTGCTTCTCACGGCAGGATTTAATCAGCTCATCAAAGCCCTCGCTATTTTCAGGCGCGGCCAGGTAACCGATCAGATCGCCATGGACCTGATCGTAAATGGTGCGGCCGGTCGGGCAGGTGTGTTCAAACGCGTCCAGCCCTTCGTGGTACCAGCGCACCAGCACGGACTGGGCGGTTTTCTCCAGATACGGCACGTGGATCTGAATATCGTGCGCCTGCCCGATACGATCCAGACGGCCGATACGCTGCTCCAGAAGATCCGGGTTAAACGGCAGATCGAACATCACCAGATTGCTGGCGAACTGGAAGTTACGGCCTTCAGAACCGATTTCAGAGCACAGCAGAACCTGCGCGCCGCTGTCCTCTTCACCAAACCAGGCTGCTGCACGATCGCGCTCAACTATGGACATGCCTTCGTGGAACACGGCGGCGCGAATGCCTTCGCGCTCACGCAGAACCTGCTCCAGCTGCAATGCGGTAGCGGCTTTGGCGCAGATCACCAGCACTTTCTGGGAACGGTGAGCGGTGAGGTAGCCCATCAACCACTCCACGCGCGGATCGAAGTTCCACCAGGTGCCGGTGTCGCCTTCGAATTCCTGATAAATCTGCTCCGGGTAGAGCATGTCGCGCGCGCGATCTTCCGCAGATTTACGGGTACCCATAATGCCGGAGACTTTAATCGCCGTCTGGTACTGGGTCGGCAGCGGCAGTTTGATGGTGTGCAGCTCGCGTTTCGGGAAGCCTTTCACGCCGTTACGGGTGTTACGGAACAGCACGCGGCTGGTACCGTGGCGATCCATCAGCATGTCGATCAGCTCTTTACGCGCGGATCCCGCATTATCGCTGTCGCTGTTCGCGGCCTGAAGCAGCGGCTCAATATCCTGCTCGCCAATCAGATCGCTGAGAGTGTTAAGCTCATCATTAGAGAGACGATTACCGGCCAGCAGCAGCGCGACGGCGTCCGCCACCGGGCGGTAGTTTTTCTGCTCTTCAACAAACTGCTCAAAATCGTGGAAACGGTTGGGATCGAGCAGACGCAGACGGGCGAAGTGGCTCTCAAGACCCAGCTGCTCCGGCGTGGCGGTCAGGAGCAGAACGCCCGGTACGCGCTCGGCAAGCTGCTCAATCGCCATGTATTCACGGCTTGGCGCGTCTTCGCTCCAGACGAGGTGATGCGCTTCGTCGACGACCATCAGATCCCATTCAGCGTCGCACAGATGCTCCAGGCGCTGCTTGCTGCGGCGCACGAAGTCCAGGGAACAAATGACCAGCTGTTCGGTTTCAAACGGGTTGTCCGCGTCGTGCTGGGCTTCGGCATAGCGCTCATCGTCGAACAGGGAGAAGCGCAGGTTAAAGCGGCGCAGCATTTCAACCAGCCACTGATGTTGCAGCGTTTCTGGAACCACAATCAGCACGCGCTCGGCAGCGCCAGAGAGCAGCTGCTGGTGCAGGATCATGCCTGCTTCGATGGTTTTACCCAGGCCCACTTCGTCAGCCAGCAGCACGCGAGGCGCATGGCGACGGCCCACGTCATGGGCGATATTCAGCTGATGGGGAATAAGGCTGGTACGCTGACCGCGCAGGCCGCTCCACGGCATGCGGTACTGCTCACTCTGGAACTTACGCGCGCGGTAGCGCAGGGAGAAGCGATCCATTCGGTCGATTTGCCCGGCAAACAGACGGTCCTGCGGCTTGCTGAACACCAGTTTGCTGTCGAGCAGCACTTCACGCAGGATGACATTTGTCTCGTCGGTATCAAGACGCGTTCCGATGTAGGCGAGCAGTCCATTCTCTTCTTTTACGTCTTCAACCTTCAGTTGCCAGCCGTCATGGCTGGTCACGGTATCACCCGGATTGAACATTACGCGGGTAACAGGGGAGTCATTGCGAGCGTACAGGCGGTTTTCACCGGTAGCAGGGAAAAGGAGGGTAACCATGCGCGCATCGACGGCAACGACGGTTCCTAATCCAAGTTCGCTTTCTGTATCGCTGATCCAGCGTTGACCAAGTGTAAAAGGCATAGTTGTTCGGCTCTAATCTTTAATTGCAGGCAATAGTTCGACCCCGTCAAAAAAGACGGTCATCGAAAAATGGGTCCGGGAATGGAAAGGGCGCTATGGTACTGGATGGCAACGGTTTCGTCACGCGTCAAAATAGCCCAAGTTGTCCTGTCACTAGTGTAGCAAAGTCGTCGTTGATGAACGGTAAAATTCCCTCCGCAACAGGCTGAAGCTGGCGGGTCAGGTAGTGATCGTAATCGAGCGGAGACTGCTGGTAATCAACGGGTTCTGGTCCGTTCGTTGTCCAGACGTATTTGATCGTTCCCCGGTTCTGATACTGCGGCGCGCGGCCCCGGCGAACGTTCTCTTCATCCGCCAGCCGCGCCGCGCGGACGTGCGGAGGAACATTACGCTGGTAGTCCGCCAGCGGGCGGCGCAAGCGCTTGCGATACACCAGCTGCGCGTCAAGTTCGCCTGCCATCAGGCTGGCTATCGTCTCGCGCACGTAGTCCTGATACGGCTCATTGCGGAACACCCGCAGATAAAGGGTTTGCTGAAATTGCTGTGCCAGCGGCGTCCAGTCGGTGCGCACTGTCTCCAGCCCTTTAAACACCATCCGCTGCTTGTCGCCTTCCTGAATCAGTCCGGCGTAGCGCTTCTTGCTGCCCTGGTCGGTTCCGCGAATGGTCGGCATTAAGAAGCGGGCAAAATGGGTTTCAAACTCCAGCTCTAACGCGCTGGTTAACCGCTCTTTTTGCAAACTTTCGCGCCACCAGGCGTTCACGAAGGCGACCAGTTCTTTGCCGATTTGCGCGGCGTCGTCTTCTGAATGGGCCGATTTCAGCCAGACAAAGGTGGAATCGGTGTCGCCATAAATAACGTCATAACCCCGGGATTCAATCAACGCTTTGGTCTGGCGCATAATGTCGTGCCCGCGCATGGTGATGGACGACGCCAGACGCGGATCAAAGAAGCGGCAGGCGCTGGTGCCCAGCACCCCGTAAAAGGCATTCATAATAATTTTCAACGCCTGTGAGAGCGGCTTGTTGCCGTAACGTTTTGCCTCGTCGCGGCCGTGCCAGATGTTTCCCACGATTTCAGGCAGGCAGTGTTTTTCGCGCGAGAAGCGTGCCCCAAGAAAACCTTCGGTGCTGTGCGCATCGTCTGGCTGCGCCATCCCCTCGACCAGCCCTACCGGATCAATCAGAAATGTGCGGATAATCGACGGGTACAGACTTTTATAATCCAGCACCAGCACCGAATCATACAGCCCGGGCCGTGAATCCATCACGTAACCGCCGGGACTGGCCTGCGGCGGCACGTCACCGAGGTTAGGGGCCACATAGCCCGCCCGGTGCATCCGCGGGAAATAGAGGTGGCTGAAGGCCGCTACCGAGCCGCCGTGCCTGTCGACCGCGAGACCGTTCACCGTTGCGCGTTCCAGCAGGAAGGGCATGATCTCGGTTTTATGGAAAATCTGCGTTACCAGCTCACAGTCTTTCAGGTTATAGGTAGCGAGCGCTGGCTTATCCTCATTAAAGCGCCGGTCGATCTCGTCCATTCGGTCCCAGGGATTGTCGATGGATTTACCTTCACCGAGCAGCGCCTGGGCGACCGCTTCCAGCGAGAAGGAAGAGAAGTTCCAGAAGGCGGATTTCAGCGCCTCGATGCCGTCGATTATCAGGCGACCGTTAGCCTGTGCGAAGAATACGCCGTTCTTAAAACCGTGCTCACGCCACTCCAGCTCCGTGTTTCCGCGCCCTAACGTCAGGGGAATGCGGTACCGCTCGGCATGTTTTTGCAACACGCGCAGGTCAAACTGCACCACGTTCCAGCCGATCAATACATCCGGGTCGTGCTCGGCAAACCACTGGTTAAGCTTCTCCAGCAGCTGTGGTCGGCTGGTAACGTATTCCAGATGAAAATCCAGCGCGGACGCATCGCCGTTCGGGGGCCCGAGCATATAGACAACCCGCTGCCCGCAGCCTTCAAGGCCGATGCAGTACAGCTCGCCGTGACGGGTGGTTTCGATATCCAGCGAGACCCACTTCAGCGGCGGGCGATAGTGCGGATTAGGCTTCAGGCGCGCGTTAACGATCCTGCCGTTTTGCGCGGTGCCATCTACCCAGACGGGGGCGGTGATAAACCGCTCCATCAGAAAACGTTCCGGCGGGCGAATGTCCGCTTCATAGAGCGTCACGCCCGCTTCGCGGAGCAATTTTTCATAGCGCATCAGCTGGCGATGGGCGCGACAGTAGAGGCCATAAACCGGCTGGCGGTGGAAGTCTTTTAGCTCAAGAGGCGTGAGGCGCCAGCCGTTTTCACCGCGCAGCAGCTGCTTTACCTTCTCGACGTGGTGTTCAGGGATAAACGCCACGGACTCCTGAGGCGGCAGGGTAACGTGCAGCGGGCCGTTATCCGTCGCCAGCCAGAACGCAACCTCGGTGCCCTGAGGGGTATCCCGCCAGTGTCGGGTCAGTAAAAAGCCTTCTTGCGCCTGTGCCACGCCGCTATCCCACAAAACAAACCAGGCCTGATTATAGCCTGGTTGAGGGGTGTTTGCTGGGGTTTTATACAGTGCCTGTTTTGCCGGATGGCGCTACGCTTATCCGGCCAACAGGATCCGTAGGCCCGATAAGCGCAGCGCCGCCGGGCAATGATTTACTGCCCGTAGTACGCCTTCGCACCGTGCTTGCGCAGATAATGCTTATCCAGCAGGGTTTGCTGCATATCCGGCATCTGCGGTGCCAGCTGGCGGCAGAAGATCCCCATGTAGGCGACTTCCTCCAGCACGATCGCGTTGTGCACCGCGTCCTCCGCGTTTTTACCCCAGGCAAACGGGCCGTGGGAGTGCACCAGCACGCCGGGCATTTGCGCCGCGTCGATTCCCTGTTTTTCGAAGGTTTCGACAATCACGTTTCCTGTTTCCCATTCGTACTCACCGTTGATCTCCGCATCGGTCATCAGACGCGTGCAGGGAATGGTGCCGTAGAAGTAGTCCGCGTGTGTGGTGCCGGTGGCCGGGATGGACTGGCCCGCCTGCGCCCAGATGGTCGCGTGACGTGAATGGGTATGCACAATCCCGCCGATGGTTGGGAATGAGCGGTAGAGCAGGCGGTGGGTTGGCGTATCGGAGGAGGGCTTTTTATTGCCTTCAACCACTTCACCCGTTTCGAGGCTGACCACAACCATATCGTCTGCGGTCATTACCGTGTAATCCACGCCGGAAGGCTTGATCACGAACACCCCTTTTTCCCGGTCAACGGCGCTGACGTTGCCCCATGTCAGGGTCACGAGGTTATGTTTTGGCAGCGCCAGGTTGGCTTCGAGTACCTGACGTTTGAGATCTTCTAACATTGTCGTCTCCTGCCGGATGGCGCTGCGCTTATCCGGCCTACAGAACCGTAGGCCCGGTAAACGAAGTGCCACCGGGCATTCAGGGCTTAACGTTTTGAACCGTAATAGACTTCGTTCCAGCGCAGCGCGTCTTTAAAGGCTGGCAGACGGGTGTCGTTATCAATCACGGTCAGTTCGATGTCGTGCAGCTCGGCAAACTGACGCATATCGTTCAGGTCAAGCGCGTGGCTGAATACGGTGTGGTGCGCGCCGCCGGCCAGGATCCAGGCTTCCGACGCGGTTGGCAGGTCAGGCTGCGCTTTCCACAGGGCGTTGGCGACCGGCAGTTTCGGCAGAGAATGCGGAGTTTCCACCGCATCGACGCAGTTCACCAGCAGGCGGAAACGATCGCCGAGGTCGATCAGGCTGGCGTTAATGGCCGGGCCGGTACGGGTGTTGAAGATCAGACGGGCCGGATCCGCTTTGCCGCCAATGCCGAGGTACTGCACATCGAGGATCGGTTTCTCTTCGACGGCGATAGAGGGACACACTTCCAGCATGTGCGAGCCGAGCACCAGATCGTTGCCGTTCTCGAAGTGGTAGGTGTAGTCTTCCATAAAAGAGGTGCCGCCCTGCAGACCGGTTGACATCACCTTCATGATGCGAAGCAGAGCGGCAGTTTTCCAGTCGCCTTCGCCCGCAAAACCGTAGCCCTGCTGCATCAGACGTTGTACCGCCAGACCCGGGAGCTGTTTCAGGCCGTGGAGATCTTCAAAGGTGGTGGTGAAGGCATGGAAGCCGCCCTGTTCCAGGAAGCGCTTCATGCCCAGTTCAATGCGTGCGGCATCCAGCACGTTCTGGCGCTTGTCGCCGTTGACCTGTGCCGCAGGCGTCAGGCGGTAGCTGCTTTCGTACTCGTCCACCAGCGCGTTAACGTCGCCATCGCTGATGTCATTCACCACCTGCACCAGGTCGCCCACTGCCCAGGTATTCACGGAGAAGCCGAACTTGATCTGCGCGGCCACTTTGTCGCCGTCGGTTACGGCAACTTCACGCATGTTGTCGCCGAAACGCACCACTTTCAGGTGACGGGTATCCTGCTTAGAGACCGCCTGACGCATCCATGAGCCAATGCGTTTTTGTGCCTGGCCGTCCTGCCAGTGGCCGGTCACCACGGCATGCTGTTGACGCATACGCGCGCCGATGAAGCCGAACTCGCGACCGCCGTGCGCGGTCTGATTCAGGTTCATGAAGTCCATGTCGATGCTGTCCCACGGCAGAGAGGCGTTGAACTGAGTGTGGAATTGCAGCAGCGGTTTGTTGAGGATAGCCAGGCCGTTGATCCACATTTTGGCTGGCGAGAAGGTGTGCAGCCACACCACCAGGCCAGCGCATTTGTCATCGTAATTGGCATCGCGGCAGATGTTAGTGATTTCGTCCGGCGTAGTACCCAGCGGCTTCAGCACCAGTTTGCACGGCAGTTTGGCTTCCGCGTTCAGCGCATTCACAACGTGCTCCGCGTGTTTCGTCACCTGCTGCAACGCTTCCGGTCCGTATAAATGCTGGCTGCCAATCACAAACCACACTTCATAATTATTAAAAATGGTCATTATCGTGTCCTTAATGTGTCAGGGTTGCCGTAGTGTCCGCGGTAGTTTTGGCCGGGGCGGCGACAGGGAGATAGTGAAGTTCGGCGCTTTTTGCCCATTGCTGGTAGCGCTGATAAAGCTGTTCAAAGCGTTGTGCCTGCTGAGCCTGCGGCTGGAGCGTACTTTCGACGGCGCTCGCCATATGCTGTTGCGCGGTCGGGATATCCGCATGGACGCCTGCGGCCACGGCAGCGAAAATCGCGGCACCCAGCGCACAGCACTGATCGGAGGCCACAATTTGCAGCGGACGGTTGAGCACGTCGCAGCAGGCCTGCATGATCACCGGGTTTTTACGGGCGATACCGCCCAAAGCCATCACGTTGTTCACGTCAATGCCCTGCCCGGTGAAGCACTCCATAATGGCGCGCGCGCCGAACGCGGTGGCGGCGATCAGGCCGCCAAACAGCGCGGGCGCGTCGGTCGCCAGGTTGAGATCGGTAATCACCCCTTTCAGACGCTGGTTGGCAAACGGCGTACGACGGCCGTTGAACCAGTCCAGCACCACCGGCAGGTGATCGAGAGACGGATTTTTTGCCCAGGCTTCGGTGAGCTGCGGCAGGAGCTGTTTTTTGCTCGCGGTAATCTGGGTTTTCAGTTCAGGATGCGCGGCTGCCAGCTGATCCAGCGGCCAGCCGAGCACCCGGCCAAACCAGGCGTAGATATCGCCAAACGCGGACTGACCCGCTTCGAGGCCGATAAAATCGGGCACCACGCTGCCGTCAACCTGACCGCAGATACCCTTCACCGCGCGGTCGCCAACGGTCGTTTTATCCGCCGTCAGAATGTCGCAGGTGGAGGTGCCAATCACTTTCACCAGCGTGTTAGGCTGCGCACCCGCGCCCACGGCGCCCATATGGCAGTCGAACGCGCCGCCGGAAATGGTCACGTTTTGCGGCAGACCGAGGCGTTTCGCCCACTCTTCACAGAGCATGCCGACCGGAATATCGGCGGTGAAGGTGTCGGTAAACAGCGGGTATGTCAGGTTTTTGTTGATGATCGGGTCGAGTTCATCGAAGAACGCTGCCGGAGGCAGACCACCCCAGCTTTCATGCCACAGCGATTTATGCCCGGCGCTGCAACGGCCACGGCGAATAGCCTGCGGGCGAGTGGTGCCGGAAAGCAGGGCGGGAACCCAGTCGCACAGCTCAATCCATGACGCCGCTGCCTGTGCGACCGACGCGTCCGCGCGGGTAACGTGCAGGATTTTTGCCCAGAACCATTCGCTGGAGTAGATCCCGCCGATGTAGCGCGAGTAGTCGGTTTTGCCCGGCTGGTGGCATAAGCGGGTGATGGCTTCCGCCTCTTCCACGGCGGTATGGTCTTTCCACAGCACAAACATGGCGTTCGGGTTATCAGCAAACTCCGGGCGAAGCGCCAGTACGCGGCCTTCTGCATCAACCGGGGCTGGCGTTGAACCGGTACTGTCGACGCCAATCCCCACGACGTCGGCCCGCTGGGCGTCCGTCAGCTCCGCCAGCACGGTTTTGATCGCCGCTTCCATTGATTCAATGTAATCGCGCGGGTGGTGGCGGAACTGGTTGTTCGGCGCATCGCAGTAGCGCCCCTCTTGCCAGCGCGGATACCACTCAACGCTGGTTGCTATCTCCCGGCCAGTCGTACAGTCCACTGCCAGCGCGCGAACTGAGTCGCTGCCAAAATCGAGGCCAATTGCAATTGCCATGGTGTTGCTCCATCCAAAACAGGTATGGAAGAACATTAGAGACTGGGGACAAAAATCGTCAGGCAGGATCCGCTAATCTTATGGACTAAATTGCTGTTACGATTGAAAGTGTGACGCCGTGCAAATATTCAATGTGGACATTTCTGCCGTACTTATAGACACTTTTGTTACTGCTTAACCGCCCGTGCTGGCGGAGAAATCAGGGGGAAAGGCTGAAACATGGCGGACGTAAAAGAGGCGTGATGCTTTTTGGATCTTTTCGCGGGCCATTTTTATACTGCTTTTATCGATATGGACAATTGGTTTCCTTCAGGACCCTTGGGAGAACTGAATCTATGGCCGAACCGCAAAACGATCCCCTGCTGCCGGGATACTCATTTAACGCCCATCTGGTGGCGGGGCTGACGCCCATTGAGGCCGAGGGGTATCTCGATTTCTACGTCGATCGACCGCTCGGAATGAAAGGGTATATTCTGAACCTGACCGTTCGCGGGGAAGGGGTGATTAAAAACGGCGATCGGCAGTTTATCTGCCGCCCTGGTGATATGCTGCTGTTCCCGCCGGGGGAGATCCACCACTACGGGCGCCACCCGGATGCCAAAGAGTGGTATCACCAGTGGGTCTATTTCCGTCCGCGCGCCTACTGGCAGGAGTGGCTCTCGTGGCCGGCCATTTTCGCGCAAACCGGTTTTTATCGCCCGGATGAGGCGCATCTGGCGCAGTTCCGTGAGCTGTTCGCACAAATTATTGAGGCAGGGCAGGCGGGAGGGCGCTACGCTGAACTGCTGGCCATCAATCTGCTTGAACAGGTGCTGCTGCGCCGCATGGAGGCCATCAACGAGTCGCTTAATCCGCCGCTGGACAACCGCGTCCGCGACGCCTGCCAGTACATCAGCGACCACCTTGCCGACAGCCAGTTTGATATTGCCAGCGTCGCCCAGCATGTGTGCCTGTCGCCGTCACGGCTGTCGCATCTGTTCCGCCAGCAGCTTGGCGTGAGTGTGCTCAGCTGGCGCGAGGATCAGCGCATCAGCCAGGCGAAACTGCTGCTCAGCACCACCCGAATGCCTATCGCCACCGTCGGGCGTAACGTCGGCTTTGAAGATCAGCTCTATTTCTCTCGCGTGTTTAAGAAGTGCACCGGTGCCAGCCCGAGCGAATTCCGTGCGGGATGTGAATAATCGGTAAACATTCAGGTGAACTTCAGGCGCATCTTGTAAACTATTCAGACAATTGATGCCTTGACGCGGTGCAGGGCGCTAAGCAGAATCGCTGATTCGTTTTCTGACCGGAATAGTTATGCAGGCATTGCTGGAACATTTTATTACCCAGTCCGTTATGTATTCGCTCATCGCCGTGGCGCTGGTGGCGTTTCTGGAGTCGCTGGCGCTGGTCGGGCTGATCCTGCCCGGCACCGTGATGATGGCGGGGCTTGGGGCGCTTATCGGCAGCGGTGAGGTCAATTTCTGGCAGGCGTGGATGGCCGGTATTATCGGCTGTTTGCTGGGGGACTGGATCTCCTTCTGGCTGGGCTGGCGCTTTAAGAAGCCGCTACACCGCTGGTCGTTCATGAAAAAAAACAAAGCGCTGCTGGATAAAACCGAGCATGCGCTGCACCAGCACAGCATGTTCACCATCCTCGTGGGGCGCTTCGTTGGGCCAACGCGTCCACTGGTGCCGATGGTGGCCGGGATGCTGGATCTGCCCGTCGCGAAGTTTGTGGTGCCGAACATTATCGGCTGCGTCTTCTGGCCGCCGTTCTACTTCCTGCCGGGTATCCTGGCGGGCGCGGCGATTGATATTCCTGACGGTATGCAAAGCGGTGAGTTTAAATGGCTGCTGCTGGGTACGGCGGTGCTGCTGTGGCTGGCGGTTTGGCTCTGCTGGCGCCTGTGGCGCAGCGCGAAAGCGAGCGTCGATCGCCTGACCCGCTATCTCCCGCGCACGCGCCTGCTCTGGCTGGCCCCACTTACGCTCGGCGTGGCGGTGGTAGCGCTGGTGGCGCTAATCCGCCACCCGCTGATGCCGGTGTACGGCGAGATCCTGTTGAAGGTGGTGAGCCGTTAAGGTGTTTTCCCTCTCCCCGTGGGAGAGGGCCAGGGTGAGGGCATCAGACCGCACGAATGCCCAACAATGAAGATGCCCCTGCGTTACCACTCACAAGTTCTTCTGTTTCTCCATCCCACAAAATACGTCCCTCTGCGATCACCACCGATCGCGGCGCGATGCGTGCGGCATCTTCAATGCTGTGCGAAACCATCAGCATCGTCAGTTGTTCGCGCTCGCACACCTCCTCAACCAGCGAGAGCATTTCCTGACGCAGGGCCGGGTCGAGCGCCGAAAAGGGTTCGTCGAGCAGCAGCAGCGGCTGCTCGCGCACCAGACAGCGTGCCAGCGCCACGCGCTGGCGCTGGCCGCCGGAAAGCTCCCCCGGAAGCCTGTTGATAAACGCAGACAGGCCCATTTGTTCGGCGATCGCCTCAAGCGTCTGACGCTGCGCAGCACTGAGCTTTAACCCCGGATCCATACCCAGCGCGATGTTCTGCCAGACCGTAAGATGATTGAACAGATTGTTTTCCTGAAACAGCATCGACACCGGGCGCTTAGCCGGCGGAGCGTAGGTAAACTCGCCGTTATCAATGACGATCGACCCGCTGGCAGGTTGCAGAAAACCGGCGATCAGATTGAGCAGGGTACTTTTTCCGGCCCCGCTGGGGCCAAGCACTGCGATTCGCTCTCCCTGACGAACGGAGAGGGTAAAACGCATTGGCAGGTGCTCATAAAGCCAGGTTACATCAGTCAGTTTTAACATCACGCCCCGGAAGTTTTTCGATAACGGTAAATAACGCAAAGCACAGCAGCAACAGGAGCAGCGCCGTGACGGCGCCGTCCTGGCTACGATAGGAGCCGATTTGCTGATAAAGCCAGAACGGCAGCGTGCGGAAATCCTCGTTGCCGAAGAGCGCCACTACGCCAAAATCGCCAATCGACAGCACGCAGGCAAACGCCAGCGCCTGGGCGAGCGGACGTTTCAGTGCGCGCAATTCTACCACCTTCAGACGCTGCCAGCCCTGCATGCCCAGCGACTGACACAGCAAGCTGTAGCGGCTGTTGACGTCGCGCATCGGGTTTTCCAGTACCTTGAGCGCGTAAGGGATGGCCATCAGTGCGTTGGTAAAAATGACGATGCCGTCGGCGCTTTCCGGCAGGCCGAGGGTGCTGTTGAACAGTAAAAAGAATCCGGTCGCCAGCACAATGCCCGGCATCGCCAGGATCAGCATACCCGTCAGTTCCAGCGCGTGTCCGGCTTTACGTGCATGACGCGCGTACAGCTCGCGGCTGCTCCAGAGCAGCATCATGGTCAGGATCACGCACAGTAGCCCGGCTGCCAGCGCAATGCGCAAGGAGGTCCACGTCGCTTGCCACAGGACAGGTTGTTGCAGTACCGACAACACATTGCGATTCAGTCCATCAACGATAACGGCCAGCAGCGGGGGCAGCAAAAGCAGGAGTGCCAGTGCGATCAGCATAAAATCCGCGACGCGGCTATACAGGCTGTCCTGCGGATCGCGCCAGCCTGTCATGTTATTGCTTCCTGCGGGGATCGTTTTGCTTAGCCTCTGGCTGAGTAACACCAGTGCCAGACAGCATACCATCTGCACGATCGCCAGCAGCGCGGCGCGGCCCGGATCGTAGTCGTAACTTAAAGCCTGATAGATCGCCAGCTCAATGGTGGTGGCCTGCGGCCCGCCGCCGAGAGAAAGTACGGTCGCGAAGCTGGCGAAGCAGAGCATAAAGATTAGCGCGGCAACCGGGGCAATCTGGCGTCGCAGCCACGGCCATTCGACAAAGCGGAAGAACGACCAGCCGCGCATGCCAAGCTGGGCGGCAATCTGACGCTGCTCACCGGGAATGTTTTCCAGCGCCTGTAAAAAGAGGCGCGTGGCCATCGGCATATTGAAAAAAATATGCGCCAGCAGAATGCCTTTCAGGCCGTATGGCGAGAAGGTCCATTCCAGACCAAGCAGGTTGAAAAGGAATGCCAGCCATCCCTGCCGACCATAGACGCTCAGAATGCCGAACACCGCCACCAGCACGGGCAGGATCAGCGTCATCGCGCACAGCCGCAGCAGGGCAAGCCTGCCGGGGAAACGTCTGCGATAGAGGGCGCGGGCGAGGAAAATGGCCGGGATGACTGACAGCAGCGCGGAGAGAAACGCCTGCCAGAACGAGAAACGGATGACGTGCCAGAGATAGCTGTCGTGCCAGAGGGCAAGCAGATCGCTCTCTGGCGCGTTAAACCACAGCGCAAGGAATGCACCCAGGCTGACGACCACCATCAGTATAGCGGCGAGCAGCCCGGGAACTAACCAGCCGGGGATCAGCGGCTGACGGCGCGTTGCCATTCACTTATCCATGCGGCGCGCTGGGTGGCAACCTGCTGCGGCGTAAATTCCAGGGAGGTTTGCGGTTTGTTCAGCTGCTCAAAACCTGCCGGCAGCGCAACATCAGTGACCGGGTACATCCAGTTTCCTGTCGGAATAGCATTCTGGAATGCCGGTGAAACCATAAACTTCAGGAATTTCTCGGCGAGCTCCGGCTGTTTGCTCGCGGCGGTGCGGGCGGCCACTTCCACCTGCAAATAATGTCCTTCAGCAAAGTTCGCGGCGGCGTAGTTGTCTTTCTTCTCGGCGATAATGTGGTAGGCCGGAGAAGTCGTGTAGCTCAGCACAAGGTCGCTTTCGCCTTTCAGGAACAGGCCGTAGGCTTCGCTCCAGCCTTTGGTGACGGTAACGGTTTTCGCAGCCAGTTTCTGCCACGCCTCAGGCGTTTTGTCGCCATAGACTTTCTGCATCCACAACAGCAGCCCCAGACCCGGCGTGCTGGTGCGCGGATCTTCATAAATCACGCGCCACTTCTGATCGCTTTCGACCAGCTCTTTCAGGCTTTTGGGCGGATTCTTCAGCTTGTTTTTATCGTAGACAAACGCAAAGTAACCGTAATCAAAGGGAACGAAGGTGTCGTTTTTCCAGCCGCCCGGCACGTTGACGGCATCTGCCGCCACGCCGCTTTTGGCGAACAGTCTGGTTTGAGTGGCGGCTTGCAGCAGGTTGTTATCCAGCCCGAGCACCACGTCGGCTTTGCTGTTTTTGCCTTCCATACGCAGCCGGTTAAGCAGAGAGACACCATCTTCCAGTGCCACGAATTTCAGCTCGCAGTTGCAGTCGGCTTCAAAGGCTTTTTTCACCGCCGGGCCGGGGCCCCAGTCGGCGGAGAAGGAGTCGTAGGTGTAGACCGTCAGGACAGGCTTAGCAAAAACAGGCAGCGCAAACAGCGCCAGCAGAGGAAGAACGTTTTTTAACACTTTGCACCTCAGGGTTGAGTGGCAAAGGATTTTGAGAGACAGCCTCAAATCCCTTCGCCGGCGTTATCCGGATCAGGTTCGACGGGTATTATCTCAGCGCACATCAGTGATGCAGCACCCCGTTGAGAACGGCGCTATTGTAATGATTTGGTGAATATTACGAAAGCGTTATGGCTCCGGCGGCGCAAACCACGCGGATTTAAAATCAAACCAGCCCAGGGTATTCATTCGCAGGCCGCGCATGCTGCGCTGACCCTGGATCAGCAGCCAGTGGTGAATCAGCGGTACGATCGTCTGCCCGGCCAGCAGCTCCTGACACCAGGCGGCCAGATCCATTTCTCCTGCCCGCCACCGTGCGGCGTCTCGCTGCCAGTCCCGATTAATACAGTGCTGAATCAGGGGCACTTCATAAAGGTGAGAGAAGAGCGAAAAATCAAGCGGCAGCGTGAAGTTCGCACTGTTGAGCCAGATATCGCTGATAACATCTCCACGGTGCCATTCATCATAGTCCACTTCCTGTATCGCCAGCGTCACGCCCTCGGCTGCCAGCAGCTTACTCATGATCCTTGCGATAAACCGGTGCTCAATGTGATCGCGATAGTAGCTGAGGGTGATGGTCTCCAGTCCGGCAGGTTTTTCACTGCGTACTGGCTGCGCATGGTGCCAGCGCGGAAGCAGGCCATAGGCCGGGAACCACCAGGTCTGGTATTGCTCCTCTGCGTGATAAATCAGGTTAGCGGGCGCCAGAACATGGCTGATCCACCAGCGTACGTCGTGATTCGCCCCGCGATGGCTGCGGCTATCGAAGAGCAGGTAGTAGCAGCCCTCCTCCAGGCGGCTTTCGAACGCCTTTTCACCGGCTGTTGGCCCTTCCAGCGTCAGGCCTGCGCTCAGCTCTTCGTTGAGATCCGGTAGTACCCAGACGTTGACTTCGTCGATCAGCGCCCTATAGCCAAAGTAATCATCAAAGGCGCGGATCTTCAGCTGATTACTGTTGTTCCGTGAAACGGAGTAGGGGCCCGTACCAATCGGCTGGCTGGAAAAATTGTTCAGGGATCGCCACTCGGCAGGCAGGATCATCGAGGGCACGTAGCCCAGAAGCCACGGAAGCCATTTGTCCGGCTGCGATAGCTCAATATCCAGGGTCCAGGCCGTGGGGGAGTGGATCCGCGCGATATGCGAATAGAGCGGCAGCGTGCGGGCGCGCTCTAAGGAATCGATAACGTCGCGCATCTCCAGCTCGCGTCCATGGTGGAAATGTATGCCGGGGCGTAAAAAGAAGCGCCAGTGCAACGGAGACACCTGTTGCCAGTGATGGGCAATATCCGCTTCCAGTTCCCCGTTTTCCTCATTTATCCGCGTCAGGCCGCTGAATATCTGCCGGGCCATGTGGGTTTCAGAGCGACGTAACGCCGTACCGGGCAACAGATTTTTCATTGGGCGGTAGTAAAGCACCCGCAGAATGTGGCGTCCCTGACGAAAGCTGCGTCCCAGATGCGAGACCAGCATCTGGCGCACGGCGGCTTTGTCGCCCACCAGCTGGACCAGCTGATCGATGCGGTCCTGCTCCAGCAGATCCTCTGCCCGCTGTTGCTGTAGCGCCAGGCCGGTATAAAGGAAAGTCAGGCGCGAGCGCTTGCCGCGTCCGGCTTCAGCCTCCCAGTTTAGCCAGCCCTGCTGCTGCATGGTGTTGAGGAGGGTACGCATATGACGCCGGGAGCAGTTGAGGAGCTCGGCCAGCTCGTTCAGCGTGGTCTCCTGCGATTGCCCCTCGCAGCACTGCCAGAGGCGGATAAATTGTTGTTGCAGACGACCAGAAGGCATAAAAGAGGAACTCCTGACAAAAAATCAGCAATTTATTAATCCCTATATTAAGCCAATAATCCTTATCGATGAAGCGAGGAGGTAAATTATGAAGAGGTCTACCGCACGTCAGTTTTATCAGCACTATTTTTCAGCGACAAAGGGAGTGTCCTGGCTGGCCCGCCAGTGCGCAGAGCAGCGGCTGAGAATACTGGAAGATCTGATGCAGTGGGACGTTACGAAACCGACCTCTTCTCGCTAACTCGCCTCGATCATGTGTGACTGAGTATTGGTGCTAATCACCCGCCAGCAAAATGTTTTTGCTGGCTTTTTTCGTTTACTATTTCACCCAATTTCGATTCGCTTTCATAAGGACTTGCGCATGCTCTGGTTGATGACGATGGGGCGACGCCTGAACGGCGTGTACGCCGCTTTTATGCTGGTGGCCTTCATGATGGGCGTGGCCGGTGCGCTACAGGCGCCGACGCTGAGCCTGTTTCTCAGCCGTGAGGTTGGGGCGCAGCCATTTTGGGTAGGCCTGTTCTACACCGTCAACGCCATTGCCGGGATCCTCGTCAGCCTGTGGCTGGCGAAACGATCCGACAGCCAGGGCGATCGCCGCAAGCTGATCCTCTTTTGTTGCGCCATGGCCGTGGGCAACGCGTTGCTGTTTGCCTTTAATCGTCACTACCTGACGCTTATCACCTGTGGCGTGCTGTTGGCCTCTCTGGCGAACACCGCCATGCCGCAGCTCTTCGCCCTGGCCCGGGAGTACGCCGACAACTCGGCGCGGGAAGTGGTGATGTTCAGCTCGGTGATGCGTGCGCAGCTCTCTCTCGCATGGGTCATCGGCCCCCCGCTGGCGTTCATGCTGGCGCTGAACTACGGTTTCACCGTCATGTTCACCATCGCCGCGGGAATTTTTGCCATCAGCCTGGCGCTGATAGCCTTTGTGCTGCCATCGGTGGCGCGCGTAGAGCAGGTGACGGACAAGCCCATCACCCAGGTAAGCGGCTGGCAGGATAAACACGTCCGCATGTTGTTTATCGCCTCCACGCTGATGTGGACCTGCAACACCATGTACATTATCGATATGCCGCTGTGGATCAGCAGCGATCTGGGACTGCCCGACAAGCTCGCGGGGATCCTGATGGGCACCGCTGCCGGGCTGGAGATCCCGGCGATGATTCTGGCGGGTTACTACGTAAAACGTTTCGGAAAGCGTCGGATGATGGTCGTCGCCGTGGCGGCTGGGGTGGTGTTCTACGCGGGGTTAATCCTTTTCCATTCGCGGGAAGCTTTGCTGGCGTTACAGCTATTTAACGCGGTATTTATCGGAATCGTTGCCGGGATCGGCATGCTCTGGTTCCAGGATTTAATGCCGGGGCGAGCAGGCTCCGCGACCACGCTGTTTACAAACAGTATCTCTACCGGCGTGATTCTGGCAGGGGTAATTCAGGGGGCGCTGTCGCAAAGCTATGGACATGCATCCGTGTACTGGGTGATCGCAGCGATTTCGGTCATCACGCTTGTGTTAACGTGCCGGGTTAAAGACGTTTGATTCTGGAAGGCGGCTTCACGAAATGAAACGATTTTCTGACAGGAGCAGAGAAGGCGCATAGAGTGCGTGACGGGTGCTTGAGGCTGTTTGCCTCAGGCTTTCGCAAGAGGCAAACAGTGGAGAGTCCCACATCAAAAAACTGATGGGGAGACCAACTTCACAACCAACATTGCGAGGTTAGTCTCTTCATTGCCGAAAAGCAATAAGGAGGCTGGAATGCCAAAACGTACTCTGCTGTTAGGTTTGTTTCTGATCTGTACGACGTTGTTGATCTTCACCTGGATGGTGCGCGACTCGCTGTGTGAGCTGCACTTCAGACAGGAGAAAACAGAGCTGGCGGCAGTGTTGGCTTACGAAGCAAAACGTTAGCGGTATTGGCGGGGTTTTTCCCCGCCTCTCCAGAGTGGTTACGCCTCAACGCACCCTTATCAATGGCCCGCGCCCTGCGGGCCATTGCCTTTAGCCCATAAACGCAGGCTGTTTTTTCTCGTAGGTGGAGATAGCCTCTTCGTGTTGCAGCGTCAGGCCAATGCTATCCAGACCGTTCAGCATGCAGTGGCGACGGAACGCATCAATGCTAAAGCTGTAGGTCTTGTCACCGGCTTTCACCACTTCTGCTTCCAGATCCACTTCAAACGACATCCCCGGATTTGCCTGCACCAGCGCAAACAGTTCATCGACCTGTTCGTCACTCAGCGTCACCGGCAGCAGCTGGTTGTTGAAGCTGTTGCCGTAGAAGATATCCGCGAAGCTTGGGGCGATAACCACTTTAAAACCGTAGTCGGTCAATGCCCATGGCGCGTGTTCACGCGACGATCCGCAGCCAAAGTTTTCCCGCGCCAGCAAAATGGAGGCGCCTTTGTATTCCTGAAAGTTCAGGACGAATTCCGGGTTCGGCACTTCGCCTTTATCGTCGAGGAAGCGCCAGTCGTTGAACAGATGCGCCCCAAAACCCGTGCGCGTCACTTTCTGCAAAAACTGTTTAGGAATGATCGCGTCAGTATCGACGTTAGCGGCGTCCAGCGGGACAACACGGCCCGTATGTTGGGTAAATTTCTCTGCCATGATTGTCTCCTTATTTCAGGCTGCGAATATCGGCGAAATGACCGGTGACTGCCGCAGCGGCGGCCATTGCCGGGCTGACCAGGTGGGTGCGCCCACCGCGGCCCTGACGGCCTTCAAAGTTACGGTTGCTGGTGGAGGCACAGCGCTCGCCCGGATTCAGGCGGTCGTTGTTCATCGCCAGACACATGGAGCAGCCGGGCAGGCGCCACTCGAAGCCTGCTTCGATAAAGATCTTATCCAGACCTTCCGCTTCCGCCTGGGCTTTCACCGGACCGGAGCCCGGCACAACCAGCGCCTGCACGCCCGGTGCCACTTTGCGGCCTTTTGCAATTTCTGCCGCAGCGCGTAAATCTTCGATACGGGAGTTAGTGCAGGAGCCGATGAACACTTTATCAATGCTCACGTCGGTCAGCGGTACGCCGGGTTTCAACCCCATGTAAGCCAGCGCCTTTTCCGCACTCGCGCGCTCGACCGGATCGGTGAAGGAAGCCGGGTCAGGAATGCTGTCGTTGACGGAAATGACCTGGCCCGGGTTGGTGCCCCAGGTGACTTGCGGGGCGATCTCTTCCGCCTGCAACGTCACAACGGTATCAAAAATTGCCCCCTCGTCCGTTTTCAGGGTTTTCCAGTACGCTACCGCGTCGTCAAAATCCTGTCCTTTCGGCGCATGAAGACGCCCCTTCACATAGTTGAAGGTGGTGTCGTCTGGGGCCACCAGGCCTGCTTTGGCACCCATCTCAATGGCCATGTTGCACAGGGTCATACGACCTTCCATGCTCAGCGCCTGGATAGCGTCGCCGCAGAACTCAACGACGTGACCGGTACCGCCTGCACTGCCGGTTTTGCCGATAATCGCCAGCACGATATCTTTCGCGGTGATACCCGGCGCGGCTTTCCCCTTCACTTCAATCTTCATGGTTTTGGCGCGGCCCTGCTTCAGGGTCTGCGTCGCCAGAACGTGTTCCACTTCAGAGGTGCCAATCCCGAACGCCAGGGCGCCAAATGCGCCGTGCGTCGCGGTGTGGGAGTCGCCGCAGACAATGGTCATGCCCGGCAGAGTAATACCCTGTTCAGGCCCCATTACGTGGACGATGCCCTGATAGGGGTGGTTCAGATCGTACAGCTCCACGCCAAACTCGTTACAGTTCTTAATCAGCTCCTGCATCTGGATACGCGCCATCTCGCCAGATGCATTAATGTCTTTGGTCTGGGTGGAAACGTTGTGATCCATCGTGGCAAAGGTTTTACCCGGCTGACGCACCGGGCGCTTGTGCGCACGCAGGCCGTCAAATGCCTGAGGAGACGTCACTTCGTGTACCAGATGACGGTCGATGTACAACAGTGGGGTTTCGTCTGGCGTCTCGTAAACAACGTGCGCATCAAACAACTTCTCATATAACGTCTTAGCCATGATTACACCCCTTCAGCGACATAGCGGGCAATGATGTCGCCCATTTCATCGGTACTGACTGCCGCCGTGCCGCGTGCTAAATCACCGGTACGGACGCCTTCTTCTAACGCCCGGTTAATGGCGTTTTCAATTGCGGTTGCTGCATCGCCTGCATCCAGGCTGTAGCGCAGCAGCAGAGCCAGGGAGAGGATCTGCGCAATCGGGTTGGCGATGTTTTTGCCTGCGATATCCGGCGCGGAGCCCCCCGCCGGTTCGTACAGGCCAAAGCCTTCTTCGTTCAGGCTGGCCGAGGGCAGCATGCCCATGGAGCCAGTGATCATGGCGCATTCATCCGAGAGAATATCGCCGAACAGGTTGGAGCACAGCAACACGTCAAACTGAGACGGATCTTTGATCAGCTGCATCGTTGCGTTGTCGATATACATATGCGACAGCGCAACGTCCGGGTACTGCTTAGCGACTTCACTGACGATTTCGCGCCACAAAATGGAAGACTGGAGCACGTTCGCTTTATCAATAGAGGTCACTTTACGGCGGCGTTTGCGCGCTGACTCAAACGCGATATGGGCGATACGTTCAATTTCAAAACGGTGATAGACCTCGGTATCAAACGCTTTCTCATGCTGACCGCTGCCTTCGCGACCTTTTGGCTGACCGAAGTAGATGCCGCCGGTCAGCTCACGCACGCAGAGAATGTCGAAACCGTTGGCCGCGATATCCGCGCGCAGCGGGCAGAACTCTTCCAGCCCCGGGTACAGCTTCGCCGGACGCAGGTTGCTGAACAGTTTGAAATGTTTACGCAGCGGCAGCAGCGCACCGCGCTCCGGCTGCTCTGCTGGCGGCAAATGTTCCCACTTAGGGCCGCCCACGGAGCCAAACAGCACGGCATCGGCATTTTCACAGCCTTCCACAGTGGCTTTCGGCAATGGCGTACCGTGGTTATCAATTGCAATACCGCCCACATCGTAGTGGCTGGTGGTAATTTTCATCGCAAAACGCGAACGAACGGCTTCCAGTACTTTCAGCGCCTGTGCCATCACTTCCGGGCCAATACCGTCACCCGGCAACACAGCAATATGGTAATTCTTCGACATCACACGGTTTCCTTGTTGTTCTCTTTATTCTGAGCTTTGCGTTGCAACTCTTTTTCGACTTCGGCGGCACGCCAGATGTTGTTCAGGACATGCACCATCGCTTTCGCGGAGGATTCGACGATATCTGTCGCCAGACCCACACCGTGGAAGCGGCGACCGTTATAATTGACGACGATATCCACCTGACCCAGGGCGTCTTTACCGTGCCCTTTAGCCGTCAGGTCGTATTTCACCAGCTCTACGTCGTACTCAGTGACGCGGTTAATCGCCTGGTAAATGGCATCCACAGGGCCGTTGCCGTTGGCGGCTTCCGCTTTAATTTCATCCCCGCAGGCCAGCTTCACGGAGGCGGTGGCGATGTCGCTTGAGCCGGACTGGACGTTGAAGTAGTCCAGACGGAAGTGCTCTGGCTCTTCCTGCTGTTTGTTGATGAATGCCAGCGCTTCCAGATCGTAATCGAACACCTGGCCCTTCTTGTCCGCCAGCTTCAGGAAGGCGTCGTACAGCTGATCCATGTTGTAATCGCTGTCCTTGTAGCCCATCTCTTCCATACGGTGCTTCACTGCCGCGCGACCAGAGCGTGAGGTCAGGTTCAACTGAACCTGGTTCAGACCGATGGATTCCGGAGTCATGATTTCGTAGTTTTCACGGTTCTTCAGCACCCCATCCTGGTGGATACCGGAAGAGTGAGCGAACGCGCCCGTACCGACAATCGCTTTGTTGGCCGGGATCGGCATGTTGCAAATCTGGCTGACGGTCTGGCTGGTGCGCCAGATTTCGTTGTGATTGATGCGTGTGTGCACGTCCATGATGTCTTTGCGCACTTTGATCGCCATGATCACTTCTTCCAGCGAACAGTTGCCTGCGCGTTCGCCGATGCCGTTCATCGCGCCTTCTACCTGACGCGCGCCGGCGTGCACCGCCGCGATAGCATTGCCAACGGCCAGACCCAGGTCATCGTGGGTGTGTACAGAGATAATGGCTTTATCAATATTTGGTACGCGGTCATACAGACCGGTAATGATGTTGGCAAACTCAAACGGCATGGTGTAGCCGACGGTATCCGGGATGTTGATGGTTCTGGCTCCGGCATTAATAGCGGCTTCCACTACACGGGCCAAATCGTCAATCGGCGTGCGGCCTGCATCTTCACAGGAAAATTCCACGTCGTCAGTGTAGTTACGCGCCCGTTTAACCATATACACCGCACGTTCGATCACTTCATCCAGCGTGCTGCGCAACTTGGTTGCAATGTGCATGGGGGAGGTGGCAATAAAAGTATGGATACGGAAAGCTTCTGCAACTTTCAGGGATTCCGCGGCCACATCGATATCTTTCTCAACGCAGCGAGCCAGAGCGCACACGCGGCTGTTTTTGATGGTGCGGGCGATGGTCTGCACTGACTCAAAATCACCCGGCGAGGAGACAGGAAAACCGACCTCCATTACGTCTACACCCATGCGTTCCAGGGCCAGCGCAATTTGCAGTTTTTCTTTAACACTCAGGCTCGCCTGTAATGCCTGTTCACCGTCACGTAAAGTAGTATCGAAAATAACGACTTGCTGGCTCATGGGTTAGGTCCTTGTCAGTCTTAGGGCGCCTTGCTACGAGCATAAAAAAACCCGCGCAGTGGCGCGGGTTTTTAGTTTTACTGAAGACGATTCAACGCTGAATTTCGCCCGCCAGTCTACCGCGCACAGTGGATGCGTTTAGTAGTAGTAGACCGGTGAAACGAAGGGTGCGAATCATGAATCCTGCTCCAGGTGAATGCGATATGCTTTTAGTGGTACTGGATACGCCGACTCATGTCAACCCCTCCCCGACAAAACGGGGACCCAACGCAGGGAGAATACATTAGCTAATTGTGCTGGTTTTTGCGTGGCTAACCGATTTTATTGTCTATTATTGGACTGGGGATTCATCTCTGGAATAATTTGAATATAATTGGTAGCAATTGAACATACTATTTTCATCAACATGCTATGAAATGGAATGTGTTTCATATCATTGATTTATAGACTTCATGAATGATTTACGGGTAAGTAAGTTATCAAAATTGATATCAATTTGTTAATGAATATGCGTTGTATACTATTAATAGTTTAATAACGCTTAAGTCATTATTAATGAGAGCGTTGATTGTGTATTTGTCTGGTTTATGGTTTCATGCTCACAATAAAGTTTGAGATATCTTTTGAACGATTTTTAACTCTTCATTTATGGGGTGCGTAAAGCCGCTCGGTGAATGGGGCTCTTTATATATTCCGAATTTTAAATAATTTCCTTTCGCTTGTTGTATATGCATGGTAAATCATATTTTTCGAAGTTATTACTGTACCTGGGCAAAGGGAATTTAGCGTGACGGTGGAGTCAGAAATGCCAGAAAATAATATTAACCAACCACAGACTTATGATGGGGTTAAGCCTCAGTTACGCACAGTGGATCTTAACTTGTTAACTGTATTCGATGCAGTGATGCAGGAGCAGAATATTACGCGAGCAGCGCAATCTCTGGGAATGTCTCAGCCTGCCGTGAGTAATGCCGTAGCCAGACTTAAGGTGATGTTTAACGACGAGTTATTCGTTCGTTATGGGAGGGGAATTCAGCCCACAGCGCGTGCATTCCAGCTATTCGGTTCGATTCGTCAGGCGCTACAGCTAGTTCAAAATGAACTTCCCGGTTCGGGCTTTGAACCCTTAAGCAGTGAGCGGGTTTTCCATCTCTGTGTTTGCAGTCCGTTAGATAATTATTTGACGTCTGTTATATATAATAAAGTTGAACAGATCGCCCCAAATATTCATCTCGTTTTTAAATCATCATTAAATCAAAACACTGAACACCAGCTTCGTTATCAGGAAACAGAGTTTGTTCTGGGATACGAAGAGTTCCGCCGTCCAGAGTTTGCCTGTGTTCCGTTGTTCAAAGACGAAATGGTGTTAGTCGCCAGTAAAAAACATCCCCGTATGAATTCGCCGCTGCGTGAAAGCGATGTTTACAGTGAGCAACACGCCGTTGTTGCTCTTGACAGATATGCCTCATTCAGTCAGCCGTGGTATGACACCGCCGATAAACAAGCCTGCGTGGCTTATCAGGGAATGGCCATGGTCAGCGTATTAAATGTCGTTTCTCAGACACAGTTAGTCGCTATTGCGCCGCGCTGGCTTGCTGAAGAGTTCTCCGATTCACTGAATCTGCAAATTTTACCTCTGCCGCTCAAGCTTAATAGCCGGACCTGTTATCTTTCCTGGCATGAGGCTGCGGGTCGGGATAAAGGGCATCAGTGGATGGAAGAGCTGCTGATCAATATTTGCCGTCGCTAGGTTCTGGTGAATAAACCGCATGGCGTCATGCGGTTTATTCTGCGGTTTTTAAAACTGGCGATATTTTGTGCTGTGTTAATTTTTTCAGTTACTTATGCATGCTCAAAAATAGATGATTTCCTGATCCATCCTCTTTTTAAGAGATGAATTATTATTGTCTCCACTCATACCAGACGAATTCACCATATTCATGTCTGTCAGCTGTTTTTTCTGCTTTTATTGCTCATTCCCGCATCCCGTTTGCTAATTGCCTGCCTCATAACGAGCGGTTAAGGTATCCATCACTCTGCACATTATAAGATGGGTTTACCCTGTCAGAAGACGGCGCGGAAATGAATTCTGTAGACCGTCTATAACAAAAGCCTGGAGGCAAAGCATGGAGATGTTGTCTGGCGCGGAAATGGTCGTCCGATCGCTTATCGATCAGGGCGTGAAACAAGTGTTCGGCTATCCCGGAGGCGCGGTTCTCGATATTTATGACGCGCTGCACACGGTAGGCGGTATTGATCATGTTCTGGTTCGTCATGAACAGGCTGCTGTGCATATGGCTGACGGCCTGGCCCGCGCCACGGGCGAAGTGGGTGTTGTGCTGGTCACTTCCGGGCCGGGGGCGACCAATGCCATTACTGGCATAGCGACTGCGTATATGGACTCTATTCCACTGGTCATTCTTTCCGGACAGGTGGCGACGTCGCTGATTGGCTATGATGCGTTTCAGGAGTGCGACATGGTGGGGATCTCACGCCCCGTGGTGAAGCACAGCTTTCTGGTTAAACAAACTGAAGATATCCCGGGCGTACTGAAAAAAGCCTTCTGGCTGGCCGCCAGCGGTCGTCCTGGGCCAGTGGTTGTCGATCTGCCAAAAGATATTCTCAATCCGGGGAATAAACTGCCTTACCTTTGGCCTGAGTCGGTGAGCATGCGTTCGTATAATCCGACCACGCAAGGGCACAAAGGACAGATTAAACGTGCGCTGCAAACGCTGCTGGCTGCGAAAAAACCGGTGGTCTATGTGGGGGGAGGCGCCGTCAATGCAGCCTGCGAAACGCAACTACGCGAACTGATCGAGAAGCTTAATCTTCCTGTCGCGTCATCACTGATGGGGCTGGGGGCGTTCCCTGCCACGCATCGGCAGGCGCTGGGCATGCTGGGTATGCACGGCACCTACGAAGCCAATATGACGATGCACAATTCTGACGTGATTTTTGCCGTCGGCGTGCGTTTTGACGATCGCACCACGAACAACCTGGCGAAATACTGCCCGAATGCGACGGTGCTGCACATTGATATCGATCCTACTTCTATCTCTAAAACGGTGCCGGCGGATGTGCCGATCGTGGGAGACGCACGACAGGTGCTGGATCAAATGTTGGATCTGCTGGCGCAGGAGACCGCCTCTCAACCGCTGGACGAGATCCGCGACTGGTGGCAACAAATCGAGCAATGGCGTGGCCGTCAGTGCCTTAAATACGACACGCAAAGTGAGAACATCAAACCGCAGGCGGTGATCGAGACGATCTGGCGTCTGACCAATGGCGATGCGTATGTCACTTCTGACGTGGGCCAGCATCAGATGTTTGCTGCGCTGTATTACCCGTTTGATAAACCGCGTCGCTGGATCAACTCAGGCGGGCTCGGCACGATGGGCTTTGGTTTGCCCGCCGCGCTGGGGGTAAAGCTGGCGTTGCCAAACGAAACGGTTATTTGCGTAACGGGTGACGGCAGTATACAGATGAATATTCAGGAACTTTCCACTGCGCTGCAATATGAACTGCCAGTGCTGGTGCTGAACCTGAATAACGGTTACCTCGGCATGGTAAAACAGTGGCAGGATATGATTTATTCGGGCCGTCACTCCCAGTCCTATATGAAATCACTTCCGGACTTTGTCCGTCTGGCTGAAGCCTATGGTCATATTGGCATGCGGGTAACCGATCCGTCAGAGCTGGAAGCGAAGCTCGGCGAAGCGCTTGAGCACGTTAAAAACAATCGCCTTGTCTTCATGGACGTTATCGTCGATGGCACAGAGCACGTTTATCCGATGCATATTCGTGGCGGTGGTATGGATGAAATGTGGTTAAGCAAAACGGAGAGAACCTGATATGCGCCGGATATTATCTGTATTACTGGAAAATGAGTCGGGCGCACTGTCGCGGGTTATTGGGCTTTTTGCCCAGCGCGGCTATAACATTGAAAGCCTGACCGTCGCACCGACCGATGACCCTACGCTCTCGCGCATGACGATCCAGACTGTCGGCGATGCGAAAGTGCTTGAGCAGATCGAAAAGCAATTGCACAAGCTGGTGGACGTACTGCGCGTCAGCGAGCTGGGGCAGGGGGCTTACGTCGAACGTGAAGTGATGCTGGTGAAAATTCAGGCCAGCGGTTACGGCCGTGAAGAGGTCAAGCGCAACACGGATATTTTCCGTGGGCAGATTATTGACGTCACGCCTTCTATATATACTGTCCAGCTTGCCGGAACGAGCGATAAGCTGGACGCTTTCCTGGCCTCTGTCAGGGATGTGGCAAAAATTGTTGAAGTTGCGCGCTCTGGCGTTGTTGGCCTCTCGCGCGGCGATAAAATCATGCGTGAGTAGCGCAATAGGTTCGCCTCTTTCAGCCCGGTAGCCAAAGCCGGGCTTTTTTTTGCGTAATCCGCCGACAACGCAGACAAAAGCGGTTGCCGTGAAGGCTATTCTGCGTTTAGATGTTAAAATATTTAACCATAACCTTGACAGGGCCATGGACTCTTTTCTTTTTTTGAGGGGCAATTGTGAAACTGGATGAAATCGCCCGGCTCGCCGGCGTGTCGAGAACCACGGCCAGCTATGTGATTAACGGTAAAGCAAAGCAGTATCGTGTCAGCGATAAGACCGTTGAGAAAGTGATGGCAGTCGTTCGTGAGCATAATTACCATCCGAATGCTGTCGCAGCAGGTTTACGTGCCGGGCGCACCCGCTCTATTGGCCTGGTGATCCCGGACCTGGAAAACACCAGCTATACCCGCATCGCCAACTATCTGGAACGTCAGGCTCGTCAGCGGGGCTATCAGCTGTTGATTGCCTGCTCCGAGGATCAGCCCGACAACGAGATGCGCTGCATTGAGCATCTGCTGCAACGTCAGGTTGATGCCATCATCGTGTCGACCTCTTTACCACCCGAGCATCCGTTCTATCAGCGCTGGGCGAACGATCCGTTCCCGATAGTGGCGCTGGATCGTGCGCTCGATCGTGAACATTTCACCAGCGTGGTGGGTGCCGATCAGGACGATGCAGAAATGCTGGCTGCCGAGCTGCGTACCTTCCCGGCTGAAACGGTGCTGTATCTTGGCGCTTTGCCTGAACTTTCGGTAAGCTTCCTGCGTGAACAAGGGTTCCGTACGGCATGGAAAGACGATCCGCGTGACGTTCATTATCTCTATGCCAACAGTTATGAGCGCGAAGCGGCTGCCCAGCTGTTCGAGAAATGGCTGGAAACGCACCCGATGCCGCAGGCGTTGTTTACCACCTCGTTTGCTCTGTTGCAGGGAGTGATGGACGTGACGTTACGTCGCGATGGCAAGCTGCCATCCGATCTGGCGATTGCTACCTTCGGTGATAACGAACTGCTCGACTTCCTGCAATGTCCAGTGCTGGCGGTGGCTCAGCGTCACCGCGACGTCGCCGAGCGCGTGCTGGAGATTGTTCTGGCAAGCCTGGATGAACCCCGCAAGCCGAAACCCGGGCTTACGCGTATCAAACGTAATCTCTATCGGCGCGGAATTTTGAGCCGCCATTAATATTTCCACAGGGGCGGTATAACTGCCCCTTTTGCGGCGAATTTATTGCGATAAATAATTCCCGGATAAAAATTAGGATTTATCTCTAAGATTCATAGCCTGCTATTTTTCTGAATCCATTTTGGTGTTAAAAAGCACAATTATAAATTTTTGACTGACATTTCTTTGTATTGTTTTGTTACAAACAGGCGCCAGCCGATGAATATTCAGCCATTTTTCACTCTCCCTCCAGGCCTCAATGCACACGAACGAATCCATATTGCCTCGGGATTAAACTGGTGCTGTTATCCCCCGGCGATATGCCTTAAAATGCTGCCCGCGTCGCAAACTGACACTTTATATTTCCCTGCGATGATATTGAGTGAGTCTTAACGCTCGTGTGCATATTCGGTTTTTTTCTTACAAATATTCATAACGTTAATTTTGCCTCGCCAGTTGTTTAGTTATTAGCCAGGTCACTCTTGCTCTGTAAATAGGATGCTTTCGGGTCCGTACAGAGAGAGTCCTGGCTTGACAAGCTTTTCCCTCGCTCCGTAAACTCCTTCAGGTGGGAATTTGTGGGTTAAAGTGGTGAGGAGGGGTGAGGCTGGCATGTTCCGTGGAGCAACGTTAGTCAATCTCGACAGCAAAGGGCGTTTATCGGTACCAACCCGATACCGTGACCAGCTGATTGAGAACGCTTCGGGTCAACTGGTTTGCACCATTGACATCAACTCCCCCTGCCTGCTGCTTTATCCTTTGCCTGAATGGGAAATCATTGAGCAAAAGCTGTCGCGACTGTCGAGCATGAACCCGCAGGAACGCCGCGTACAGCGGTTGTTATTGGGACATGCCAGTGAATGTCAGATGGATAGCGCCGGGCGATTATTGATTGCGCCTGTGTTGCGGCAACATGCCGGTCTGACTAAAGAAGTGATGCTGGTCGGGCAGTTCAACAAGTTTGAACTGTGGGACGAAACGACCTGGTATCAACAGGTCAAGGAAGATATCGACGCTGAGCAGTCTGATTCCGCAACATTATCGGAACGGCTGCAGGACTTGTCTCTATAAATATGATGGAAAATTATAAACATACAACGGTGCTGCTGGATGAGGCCGTTAACGGCCTGAATATTCGTCCAGATGGCATCTATATTGATGGCACTTTTGGTCGCGGTGGCCACTCGCGTTTGATCCTCTCTCAGCTTGGAGCGGAAGGGCGCCTGCTGGCAATTGACCGCGATCCGCAGGCGATTGCCGTTGCGCAAACCATCGATGACCCTCGCTTTTCCATCGTGCATGGACCTTTCTCTGCGCTTGCGGATTATGTCGCCGAGCGCGGCCTGACCGGCAAAATCGACGGGATCCTCCTCGATCTTGGCGTCTCTTCACCACAGCTTGATGATGCAGAACGCGGCTTCTCCTTTATGCGCGACGGTCCGCTGGATATGCGTATGGACCCCACCCGCGGCCAGTCTGCCGCCGAGTGGTTACAAACTGCTGACGAAGCGGATATTGCCTGGGTGATCAAAACCTTCGGCGAAGAACGCTTTGGCAAACGTATTGCGCGCGCCATCGTGGAGCGCAACCGCGTTGAGCCAATGACCCGTACCAAAGAGCTGGCAGAAGTCATCGCGGCGGCAACGCCAGTGAAGGACAAGCACAAACATCCTGCGACCCGCACCTTCCAGGCGGTTCGTATCTGGGTAAACAGTGAACTGGAGGAAATAGAGCTGGCGCTAAAAAGCTCGCTCGACGTGCTGGCCCCGGGTGGGCGGTTATCCATCATCAGCTTCCATTCGCTGGAAGATCGCATCGTTAAGCGCTTTATGCGTGAACAGAGCCGCGGTCCGCAGGTTCCAGCTGGGCTGCCGATGACGGAAGAACAACTCAGAAAGCTGGGAGGCCGTCAGTTGCGAGCATTAGGCAAGTTGATGCCGGGCGAAGAAGAGGTGGCAGAGAATCCACGTGCCCGTAGTTCAGTGCTGCGTATTGCAGAGAGGACGAACGCATGATCAGCAGAGTGACAGAGACCCTAAGCAAAGTTAAGGGATCGTTAGGAAGCAACGAGCGCCATGCCTTGCCTGGCGTGATCGGCGACGATCTTTTGCGGTTTGGGAAGCTGCCACTCTGCTTGTTCATTTGCATCATTGTGACGGCAGTCATGGTGGTAACCACCGCTCACCATACCCGTTTATTAACTGCGCAGCGCGAACAGATGGTACTGGAACGCGATGCGCTGGATATTGAATGGCGAAATCTGATCCTTGAAGAAAACGCGCTCGGCGATCACAGCCGGGTTGAACGGATCGCAACGGAAAAACTGCAATTACAGCATGTCGATCCTTCGCAGGAAAATATCGTAGTACAAAAATAAGGGAAAACGCGACGCATGAAAGCAGCGGCAAAAACGCTAAAACCAAAACGCCAGGAAGAACAGGCCAACTTTATCAGTTGGCGTTTTGCGTTGCTTTGCGGCTGCATTTTACTGGCGCTGGGTTTCCTGCTGGGACGCGTGGCGTGGCTACAAATCATCGCGCCTGACATGCTGGTGCGTCAGGGGGATATGCGTTCTCTGCGCGTGCAGGAAGTTTCTACCTCTCGTGGGATGATCACCGACCGCTCCGGCCGCCCGCTGGCGGTGAGCGTACCGGTGAAGGCGATCTGGGCCGATCCTAAAGAGCTGCATGACGCAGGCGGGATCACCCTTGATAACCGCTGGAAGGCGCTCTCAGACGCGTTGAAAATGCCGCTGGATCAGCTGGCGTCACGCGTTAACGCCAACCCGAAAGGGCGCTTCATCTATCTTGCCCGTCAGGTGAACCCTGATATGGCTGACTACATTAAAAAACTCAAGCTGCCCGGCATTCATCTGCGGGAAGAATCCCGCCGTTATTATCCTTCCGGCGAAGTCACCGCGCACCTGATTGGCTTCACCAACGTGGATAGCCAGGGGATTGAAGGCGTTGAAAAAAGCTTCGACAAGTGGCTTACCGGCCAGCCTGGCGAGCGAATCGTGCGTAAAGACCGCTATGGTCGCGTCATTGAAGATATTTCCTCGACAGACAGCCAGGCCGCGCACAACCTGGCCCTGAGTATTGATGAGCGCTTGCAGGCGCTGGTCTATCGTGAGCTGAACAACGCCGTCGCGTTTAACAAGGCGGAATCGGGCAGTGCCGTGCTGGTGGATGTGGCGACAGGTGAAGTGCTGGCGATGGCCAGTAGTCCCTCATACAACCCGAATAATTTTGCCGGTACAGCAAAAGATGCGATGCGTAACCGCTCCATCACCGATGTGTTTGAACCCGGTTCAACCGTAAAACCTATGGTGGTGATGACGGCTCTACAGCGGGGCATCGTCAACGAAAATACCGTTCTGAATACGATCCCTTATCGAATTAACGGCCACGAAATAAAAGACGTGGCACGTTACAGCGAACTGACCCTGACCGGGGTCTTACAGAAGTCGAGTAACGTCGGTGTGTCAAAACTGGCGTTAGCGATGCCGTCCTCAGCGTTAGTAGATACTTACTCACGTTTTGGGCTGGGAAAGGCGACCAATTTGGGGTTGGTCGGAGAACGCAGTGGCTTATATCCTCAAAAACAACGGTGGTCTGACATAGAGAGGGCCACCTTCTCTTTCGGCTACGGGCTAATGGTAACTCCCTTACAGTTAGCGCGAGTCTACGCAACGATTGGCAGCTATGGCATTTATCGCCCGCTGTCGATCACCAAAGTTGATCCACCGGTACCGGGGGAACGTGTTTTCCCGGAATCTATCGTTCGTACCGTCGTACATATGATGGAAAGCGTCGCGCTGCCCGGTGGTGGTGGCGTGAAGGCCGCGATTAAGGGCTATCGTATCGCCATCAAAACCGGTACAGCGAAAAAAGTGGGGCCGGACGGCCGCTATATCAACAAATACATTGCCTATACCGCAGGCGTAGCGCCTGCAAGCAATCCGCGTTTTGCGCTGGTGGTCGTCATCAACGATCCGCAGGCGGGTAAATACTACGGCGGCGCCGTCTCCGCGCCTGTGTTCGGGGCTATTATGGGCGGCGTGTTGCGCACCATGAACATTGAACCGGATGCGCTGGCGACGGGCGAAAAAAGTGAATTTGTAATTAATCAAGGCGAGGGAACAGGTGGCAGATCGTAATTTGCGCGACCTTCTTGCTCCGTGGGTGCCTATGCTACCTGCGCGAGCACTGCGAGAGATGGTACTGGACAGCCGCGTAGCGGCTTCTGGCGATCTTTTTGTGGCAGTGGTAGGTCATCAGGCGGACGGGCGTCGTTATATCCCGCAGGCGATTGCGCAAGGTGTTGCTGCCATTATTGCTGAGGCCAAAGATGAGGCAACAGACGGTGAGATCCGTGAAATGCACGGCGTGCCGGTCATCTATCTCAGCCAGCTGAATGAGCGTCTCTCCGCGCTGGCAGGACGTTTTTACAACGAACCTTCCGACCAGTTAAAGCTGGTTGGCGTGACAGGAACCAACGGAAAAACCACCACCACTCAGCTGATGGCGCAGTGGGCTCAGCTGCTGGGTGAAACCGGTGCCGTCATGGGCACGGTGGGGAACGGTATTCTGGGCAAAGTAAGCCCGACGGAAAACACGACAGGCTCGGCGGTTGACGTGCAGCGTGTGCTGGCAGGCCTTGCAGAGCAGGGGGCGACCTTCGCGGCGATGGAGGTCTCCTCCCATGGTCTGGTACAACATCGCGTGGCGGCACTGAAATTTGCCGCCTCTGTCTTTACAAACCTGAGCCGCGATCACCTTGATTATCATGGTGATATGGAGCACTACGAAGCGGCGAAATGGCTGCTTTATTCCACTCACCACCACGGGCAGGCGATCATTAACGCCGACGACGAAGTCGGTCGCCGCTGGCTGGAAAAACTGCCAGATGCGGTGGCGGTGTCGATGGAAGATCGCATTAATCCGAACTGTCGTGGCCGCTGGCTGAAGGCAGTCGAAGTGAACTACCACGATAGCGGGGCGACGATCCGCTTTGCTTCCACCTGGGGTGAAGGTGAAATTGAAAGCCGCCTGATGGGGGCTTTCAACGTCAGTAACCTGCTGCTGGCGCTGGCGACGCTGCTGGCGCTGGGTTACCCGATGGTGGATCTGCTGAAAACGTCTGAGCGTTTGCAACCGGTCTGTGGCCGCATGGAAGTGTTCAGTGCGCCGGGCAAGCCGACGGTGGTCGTGGATTACGCCCATACGCCGGATGCGCTGGAAAAAGCGCTGGAAGCGGCGCGTCTGCACTGCGCAGGCAAGCTCTGGTGCGTGTTTGGCTGCGGTGGCGATCGCGACAAGGGTAAACGTCCGCTGATGGGCGCCATCGCTGAGCAGTTCGCGGATATTCCCGTGGTGACCGATGACAACCCGCGTACCGAAGAGCCGAGGGCCATTATCAACGACATTCTGGCGGGCATGCTGGATGCGGGTCGTGCGCGCGTGGTCGAAGGCCGTGCGGAGGCCGTGACTAACGCCATTATGCAGGCGCAGGAGAATGATGTGGTTCTGCTGGCCGGTAAAGGTCATGAAGATTATCAGATCGTCGGCAATCGTCGTCTGGATTACTCCGACCGCGTGACGGCAGCGCGTCTGCTGGGAGTGGTGGCATGATTAGCATTACGTTAAGCCAGGCCGCTGCGGTATTGCAGGGGATGCTGCATGGTCAGGATCTGACCATCGAGGCTGTGACCACCGACACCCGTAAGGTGACGGCGGGCTGCCTGTTTGTGGCGCTGAAGGGTGAACGTTTTGACGCCCACGATTTTGCGCAACAGGCTAAAGATAACGGCGCGGGTGCGCTGCTAGTCAACCGTAAGCTCGATATCGATTTGCCGCAGATTGTGGTGAAAGATACGCGCCTGGCGTTTGGTGAGCTGGCGGCATGGGTTCGCCAGCAGGTGCCAACACGCGTCGTGGCGCTGACGGGCTCGTCGGGCAAAACCTCCGTTAAAGAGATGACGGCGGCGATCCTTAGCCAGTGCGGAAACACGCTTTATACGGCGGGCAACCTTAATAATGACATCGGTGTACCGATGACGCTGCTGCGCCTGACCCACGAGCATGAATATGCGGTGATTGAGTTAGGGGCTAACCATCAAGGCGAAATCGCCTGGACCGTGAGCCTGACGCGTCCGGAAGCGGCGCTGGTGAATAACCTGGCGGCGGCACATCTTGAAGGTTTTGGTTCGCTGGCCGGTGTGGCGAAAGCGAAAGGTGAAATTTATACCGGCCTGCCGGATGACGGCATCGCCATTATGAATGCCGATAACAATGACTGGCTGAACTGGCAGAGCATCATTGGTTCACGCAAAACCTGGCGCTTCTCCCCGAATGCGGCAAACAGTGATTTTTCGGCGACCAACATTCATGTGACGTCACACGGCACCGAGTTCACCCTCATGACCCCAACGGGCGACATCGACGTGCTGCTGCCGTTGCCGGGTCGTCATAACATCGCCAATGCGCTTGCTGCGGCAGCGCTCTCAATGGCGGTAGGTGCCTCACATGCTGCGATAAAAACTGGTCTGGCAAATTTAAAAGCCGTGCCGGGGCGTCTGTTCCCGATCCAGCTGGCTGAAAACAAACTCCTGCTGGATGACTCCTACAACGCTAACGTCGGCTCCATGACGGCGGCCGTGCAGGTCTTGTCTGAGATGCCGGGCTATCGCGTGATGGTTGTTGGCGATATGGCCGAGCTGGGTGATGAAAGCGAAGCCTGCCACGTACAGGTTGGCGAAGCGGCGAAAGCTGCCGGGCTTGACCGCGTACTGAGCGCAGGCACGCTGAGCAAGGCCATTTCCGATGCCAGTGAAGTTGGCGAACATTTTGCCGATAAATCTGCACTGATCGAACGCCTGAAGGCATTGATTACAGAAAAACAGATTGTGACTGTTTTAGTTAAAGGTTCACGTAGTGCCGCCATGGAAGAGGTTGTGCACGCATTACAGGAGAACGGGACATGTTAGTTTGGCTGGCCGAACATTTGGTCAAATATTATTCAGGCTTTAACGTCTTTTCCTATCTGACGTTTCGCGCCATCGTCAGCCTGCTGACTGCGCTGTTCATCTCGTTGTGGATGGGCCCGCGCATGATTGCCCGTTTGCAAAAACTCTCTTTCGGCCAGGTTGTACGCAACGATGGTCCGGAATCGCATTTCAGCAAGCGCGGTACGCCGACCATGGGCGGGATCATGATCCTGACCGCGATTGTGGTGTCCGTTCTGCTGTGGGCTTATCCGTCTAACCCCTACGTCTGGTGCGTGCTGACTGTTCTGGTTGGCTACGGGATCATCGGTTTTGTTGATGACTACCGCAAAGTCGTGCGCAAAGACACCAAAGGTTTGATCGCGCGCTGGAAGTATTTCTGGATGTCGGTAATTGCGCTGGGTGTGGCCTTCGCGCTTTACCTGGCAGGAAAAGACACCCCGGCCACCGAGCTGGTGGTGCCGTTCTTCAAAGACGTGATGCCGCAGCTGGGGCTGTTCTACATTCTGCTGGCTTACTTTGTGATCGTCGGCACCGGCAACGCCGTCAACCTGACCGATGGTCTGGACGGCCTGGCCATCATGCCAACCGTGTTTGTCGCGGGCGGTTTCGCGCTAGTGGCGTGGGCGACCGGTAACATGAACTTTGCAAACTACCTGCACATCCCGTACCTGCGACACGCTGGTGAGCTGGTGATCGTCTGTACGGCGATTGTCGGCGCGGGGCTGGGCTTCCTGTGGTTCAACACCTATCCGGCGCAGGTCTTTATGGGCGACGTCGGTTCACTGGCACTGGGCGGCGCGCTGGGCATTATCGCCGTGCTGCTGCGTCAGGAGTTCCTGCTGGTGATTATGGGCGGTGTGTTTGTGGTTGAGACCCTGTCGGTGATTTTGCAGGTCGGTTCCTTCAAGCTGCGCGGCCAGCGCATCTTCCGTATGGCACCGATTCACCACCACTATGAACTGAAAGGCTGGCCGGAGCCGCGCGTCATTGTGCGCTTCTGGATTATTTCGCTGATGCTGGTGCTGATTGGCCTGGCAACGCTGAAGGTACGTTAATCATGGCAGATTACCAGGGCAAAAAAGTCGTTATCATCGGGTTGGGCCTTACCGGCCTCTCCTGCGTGGACTTTTTCCTTGCGCGTGGCGTGACGCCGCGCGTGATGGATACGCGCGTCTCTCCGCCGGGTCTGGACAAGCTGCCGGAGCAGGTTGAACGCCACCTGGGTGGTCTGAATGATGAGTGGCTGCTGGTCGCCGATCTGATTGTTGCCAGCCCGGGCATGGCGCTGGCGCATCCTTCGCTGAGTGCCGCGGCGGATGCAGGCGTTGAGATTGTTGGCGATATCGAACTGTTCTGCCGGGAGGCGCAGGCCCCGATCGTTGCCATTACCGGTTCAAACGGTAAAAGCACCGTCACCACCCTGGTGGGTGAGATGGCGAAAGCGGCGGGCAAAAATGTCGGCGTGGGCGGTAACATTGGTCTGCCCGCGTTGATGCTGCTCGATAAAGGGTGTGAGCTGTTTGTACTTGAGCTTTCCAGCTTCCAGCTGGAAACCACTTCAAGCCTGCATGCGGCGGCAGCGACGATCCTTAATGTCACCGAAGATCATATGGACAGATACCCGTTCGGCTTGCAGCAGTACCGCGCGGCCAAGCTGCGTGTCTATGAAAATGCCAAAGTCTGCGTGGTGAATGCCGATGATGCACTCACCATGCCGGTGCGTGGCGCAGACGATCGCTGCATTAGCTTCGGTATTAACATGGGTGACTATCACCTTAACCGCCAGCAGGGCGAAACCTGGCTGCGGGTGAAAGGTGAGAAGGTGCTGAACGTGAAAGAGATGATGCTCTCCGGCCAGCATAACTACACCAACGCGCTGGCGGCGCTGGCGCTAGCGGATGCCGTTGGCCTGCCGCGATCTTCAAGCCTGAAGGCGCTGACCACCTTTACCGGCCTGGCTCACCGTTTTCAGCTGGCGCTGGAACACAACGGCGTACGCTGGATTAACGATTCCAAAGCGACCAATGTGGGTAGCACCGAGGCGGCATTGAACGGTCTGCACGTTGAAGGCACACTGCATCTGCTGCTGGGCGGCGACGGTAAATCAGCCGATTTCTCCTCGCTGAAGCAGTACCTCAACGGTGATAACGTGCGCCTTTATTGCTTTGGCCGCGATGGCAGCGAGCTTGCGGCGTTGCGTCCTGAGGTCGCCGAACAAACCGAGACCATGGAACAGGCGATGCGCCTTATCGCCCCCCGCGTGAAGCCCGGCGATATGGTGCTGCTCTCGCCAGCCTGTGCCAGCCTCGATCAATTTAAGAATTTCGAACAGCGGGGCGATGTCTTTACCCGCCTGGCGAAGGAGTTAGGCTGATGCGTTTATCTCTCCCTCGCCTGAAAATGCCGCGTCTGCCAGGGTTTGGTATCCTGGTATGGCTGTTTACGGCGCTGAAAGGCTGGGTGATGGCTTCACGGGATAAAGATTCCGACAGCCTGATTATGTACGACCGCACGCTGTTCTGGCTCACGCTGGGGCTGGCTGCGACCGGCTTTATTATGGTCACCTCGGCGTCGATGCCTGTCGGACAGCGTCTAGCAAACGATCCGTTCCTGTTTGCCAAGCGTGACGGGCTGTACATCATTCTCGCGTTCTGCCTGGCAATGATCACCTTACGCCTGCCGATGTCGTTCTGGCAGCGGCACAGTACGGCCATGCTTATCGCCTCAATCATCATGCTGTTGATCGTTCTGGTCGTCGGGAGCTCCGTTAACGGGGCATCACGCTGGATCGCCTTTGGTCCGCTGCGTATTCAGCCTGCAGAGTTCACCAAGCTTTCGTTGTTCTGCTACCTGGCAAACTACCTGGTGCGTAAAGTCGACGAAGTTCGTAACAACCTGCGCGGCTTCTTAAAACCGATGGGCGTGATTCTGGTGCTTGCGATCCTGCTGCTGGCGCAGCCCGACCTCGGTACGGTTGTCGTACTGTTTGTCACTACGCTGGCGATGCTGTTCCTGGCGGGAGCAAAACTGTGGCAGTTCATTGCCATCATCGGGATGGGGATTTCGGCGGTGGTGCTGCTGATCCTCGCCGAACCATACCGTATCCGCCGTGTGACCTCGTTCTGGAACCCATGGGAAGATCCGTTCGGCAGCGGTTATCAGCTGACACAGTCGCTGATGGCGTTTGGCCGCGGCGAAGTCTGGGGCCAAGGCCTGGGCAACTCGGTGCAAAAACTGGAGTATTTACCGGAGGCGCATACCGACTTCATCTTCTCCATTATTGGGGAAGAACTGGGTTATATCGGTGTGGTATTGGCGCTATTAATGGTATTCTTCGTCGCTTTCCGCGCCATGTCGATTGGCCGTAAAGCGCTGGAGATCGATCACCGCTTCTCCGGTTTCCTGGCCTGCTCAATTGGTATCTGGTTTAGCTTCCAGGCACTGGTAAACGTTGGGGCCGCAGCGGGTATGCTGCCGACCAAAGGTCTGACGTTGCCGTTGATCAGTTATGGTGGTTCGAGTCTGTTGATCATGTCGACGGCCATCATGTTTTTGTTACGCATAGATTATGAAACGCGTCTGGAGAAAGCTCAGGCGTTTACACGAGGTTCACGATGAATCAACCGAAGCGGTTAATGGTGATGGCAGGCGGGACCGGCGGACACGTGTTCCCGGGACTGGCGGTTGCGCACCATTTAATGGAACAGGGCTGGCAGGTACGCTGGCTGGGAACCGCAGACCGCATGGAAGCCGACCTTGTACCTAAACACGGTATCGAGATCGACTTTATTCGTATTTCTGGCCTTCGTGGCAAAGGGATCAAGGCGCTGCTGCTGGCGCCGGTGCGCATTTTCAATGCCTGGCGTCAGGCGCGCGACATTATGAAGCGCTTTAAGCCTGACGTCGTTCTGGGCATGGGCGGCTACGTTTCCGGTCCGGGAGGACTGGCGGCGTGGTCACTGGGCATCCCTGTTGTTCTGCATGAGCAGAACGGTATTGCCGGGTTGACCAACAAATGGCTGGCAAAAATCGCCACCAAAGTTATGCAGGCCTTCCCCGGGGCATTCCCGAAAGCGGATGTCGTAGGGAACCCGGTGCGTGTGGACGTGCTGGCGCTGCCGCTGCCAGATGCACGTCTGGCGGGCCGAGAAGGGCCGGTGCGCGTGCTGGTTGTCGGCGGTTCCCAGGGCGCACGTATTTTAAACCAGACGATGCCACAGGTTGCGGCAAAACTGGGTGATGCGGTGACCATCTGGCACCAGAGCGGGAAGGGCGCTCAGCAGAGCGTTGAGCAGGCTTACGCGCAGGAAGGTCAGCCGCAGCATAAAGTGACTGAATTTATTGATGATATGGCCGCAGCCTATGCCTGGGCCGATGTCGTGGTCTGTCGCTCGGGCGCGCTGACGGTGAGCGAAATCGCCGCCGCCGGTTTGCCAGCGCTTTTTGTGCCGTTCCAGCACAAAGACCGACAGCAGTACTGGAATGCGCTGCCGCTTGAGAAAGCGGGTGCCGCAAAAATTTTTGAGCAGCCACAATTTACCGCTGATGCGGTCGCCACTACCCTGGCGGGCTGGAACCGGGATGTATTACTGGAGATGGCGCAACGCGCACGCGCGACCGCTATCCCGGATGCAACGGAACGGGTGGCAAAAGAAGTGAGCCTGGCAGCCCAGGCATAATTCTCGCAGCGCGTGTTGCGCTGCACGATTTTTTTGAAGTAGTCGATGGCGTTTAGAGAATGAATACACAACAACTGGCAAAACTGCGTTCTATCGTGCCCGAGATGCGTCGCGTCCGGCACATTCACTTTGTCGGCATCGGTGGTGCTGGCATGGGCGGTATTGCCGAAGTGTTAGCTAACGAAGGCTATCAGATCAGCGGGTCTGACCTGGCGCCAAACCCTGTTACGCAGCAGCTGGCGTCGCTGGGGGCGACTATCTATTTCAATCATCGCCCGGAAAACGTGAGCGATGCGAGCGTGGTTGTAGTGTCCAGCGCGATCTCCGCGGATAACCCGGAAATCGTTGCGGCGCATGAGGCGCGCATTCCGGTGATCCGTCGCGCGGAAATGCTGGCGGAACTGATGCGTTTCCGTCACGGCATTGCGGTGGCCGGTACGCACGGTAAAACCACAACAACAGCGATGGTCTCCAGCATTTATGCGGAAGCGGGTCTCGACCCAACGTTCGTTAACGGTGGTCTGGTGAAAGCCGCTGGCGTGCATGCGCGTCTGGGCCACAGCCGTTATCTGATTGCGGAAGCGGATGAAAGCGACGCGTCGTTCCTGCATTTGCAGCCGATGGTGGCTATCGTCACCAATATCGAAGCTGACCATATGGATACCTACCAGGGCGACTTCGAGAACTTAAAGCAGACCTTTATTAACTTCCTGCACAACCTGCCGTTCTATGGCCGTGCGGTGATGTGCGTGGACGACCCGGTGATCCGCGAGCTGCTGCCGCGCGTCGGGCGTCAAATTACCACCTACGGCTTCAGCGAAGACGCTGATGTACGCGTGGAAGATTATAAGCAGATAGGTGCGCAGGGACATTTCACCCTGGCACGCCAGGATAAAGAGCTCCTGCATGTCACCCTGAACGCGCCGGGACGTCACAATGCCCTGAATGCGGCGGCGGCGGTGGCTGTTGCAACGGAAGAAGGCATTGATGATGAGGCGATCCTGCGCGCGCTGGAAAGCTTCCAGGGAACGGGCCGTCGCTTCGACTTCCTGGGTGAGTTCCCACTGGAGCCGGTAAACGGTAAGCCCGGTTCTGCGATGCTGGTCGACGACTATGGTCACCATCCGACGGAGGTTGACGCAACCATCAAAGCGGCACGCGCGGGTTGGCCGGAAAAGAATCTGGTCATGATCTTCCAGCCGCACCGTTACACACGTACCCGCGATCTATATGACGATTTTGCCAACGTCCTTTCGCAGGTCGATACCCTGCTGATGCTGGATGTTTATGCCGCGGGCGAAGCGCCGATTCCGGGCGCGGACAGTCGGTCTTTATGTCGTACCATCCGCGGACGCGGTAAAGTGGACCCTATTCTGGTCCCCGACCCGGCGCAGGTAGCTGAAATGCTTGCCCCGGTCCTGACGGGTAACGATCTGATCCTGATTCAGGGTGCGGGAAATATCGGCAAAATCGCCCGTACCTTAGCTGAAATCAAACTGAAGCCGCAAACTCAGGAGGACGAGCGTCATGGCTGATAAGATTGCTGTCCTGTTTGGCGGCACTTCCGCCGAACGCGAGGTGTCTCTGAATTCGGGCGCTGCCGTGCTGGCGGGCCTGCGTGAAGGTGGCGTGGACGCGCATCCGGTTGATCCGAAAGAGGTGGACGTTACGCAGCTGAAAGCGATGGGCTTCGATAAAGCCTTTATCGCGTTGCATGGTCGCGGCGGTGAAGACGGCACGTTGCAGGGGCTGCTGGAGCTGATCGGTATGCCGTACACCGGCAGCGGCGTGATGGCATCCGCTATCTCCATGGATAAACTGCGCAGCAAACTGCTGTGGCAGGGGGCGGGTCTGCCCGTTGCGCCATGGGTTGCACTGACGCGCCGAGAATTTGAATTGGGCTTGTCGGACAGCGTTAATACACGCATTGCGGCACTGGGCTTACCGGTTATTGTGAAGCCTAGCCGTGAAGGGTCGAGTGTGGGAATGTCCAAAGTTGATAAAGCTGTAGATTTGGCTGACGCTTTAGCACTGGCATTTCAACATGATGAAGAAGTTCTGATTGAAAAATGGCTTAGCGGGCCGGAATTTACCGTCGCGATGCTTGGTGAAGAAATTTTACCGTCAATTCGCATCCAACCCGCCGGAGTCTTCTATGATTATGAGGCGAAGTATCTCTCTGATGAGACGCAATATTTCTGCCCAGCTGGTCTTGAAGCACAACGTGAAGCGGAATTACAGTCTCTGGTGCTTAAAGCCTGGAATGTTTTGGGATGCCGAGGCTGGGGACGAATTGATGTGATGCTTGACGGTGACGGGCAATTTTATCTGCTGGAAGCAAACACGTCTCCGGGTATGACCAGCCATAGCCTTGTGCCGATGGCGGCGCGTCAGGCGGGAATGAGCTTCTCGCAATTAGTCGTACGTATTTTGGACCAGGCGGGCTGATATGTCTCAGGCTGCGTTGAACACGCGCAACCGCGATGACGAAGAAGAATATTCTTCTTCGCGCCGGAGTAATGGAACGCGTCTTGCAGGGATTATCTTCCTGCTCGGGGTGCTGTGCACCGTGTTTATCAGCGGCTGGATGGTGCTGGGCTGGATGGAAGACGCACAGCGGTTGCCGCTGTCGAAGCTGGTAGTGACCGGAGAGCGTCACTACACGCGTAACGATGACATTCGCCAGTCAATTCTGGCGCTGGGGTCGCCTGGCACCTTTATGACGCAGGACGTCAACATTATCCAGAGTCAGATTGAACGTCTGCCGTGGATAAAACAGGCGAGTGTCAGAAAGCAATGGCCTGATGAATTGAAGATTCATCTGGTTGAATATGTGCCGATTGCGCGTTGGAATGATCAGCATATGGTTGACGTAGACGGAAATTCGTTCAGCGTCCCGAGCGATCGTGTCAACAAGCAGAATTTACCGATGTTGTATGGCCCGGAAGGCAGCGAAAACGAAGTATTGCAGGGTTTTCGTGAGATGGGGCAGGTGCTGGCTAAGGATCGCTTTACGTTAAAAGATGCTGCGATGACGGCGCGCCGTTCCTGGCAGCTGACCTTAACGAATGGCATTAAGCTCAATCTTGGCCGCGGCGACACAATGAAACGTCTGGCGCGTTTTGTAGAACTTTACCCGGTTTTACAGCAGCAGGCGCAGACGGATGGCAAACGGATAAGCTACGTTGATTTGCGCTATGACTCAGGCGCAGCAGTCGGTTGGGAGCCGGCTCCGGTCGAGGAACCTAATCAGCAACAAAATCAGGCACAGGTACAGGCAGAACAACAATGATCAAGTCGACGGACAGAAAATTGGTAGTAGGACTGGAGATTGGCACCGCGAAGGTTGCCGCTTTGGTAGGGGAAGTTCTGCCCGACGGTATGGTCAATATCATTGGCGTGGGCAGCTGCCCTTCCCGTGGTATGGATAAAGGTGGGGTAAACGACCTTGAGTCGGTGGTGAAATGCGTTCAGCGCGCCATCGACCAGGCTGAATTGATGGCAGATTGCCAGATTTCCTCTGTCTATCTGGCTCTTTCTGGTAAGCACATCAGCTGCCAGAATGAAATCGGTATGGTGCCGATTTCTGAAGAAGAAGTGACGCAGGAAGACGTTGAGAACGTTGTCCACACGGCGAAATCTGTGCGTGTTCGCGACGAGCACCGTGTGCTGCATGTGATCCCGCAAGAATACGCGATCGACTACCAGGAAGGTATCAAGAATCCGGTCGGTCTGTCGGGCGTACGTATGCAGGCAAAAGTGCACCTGATCACATGTCACAACGATATGGCGAAGAACATTGTAAAAGCCGTTGAACGTTGTGGCCTGAAAGTTGACCAACTAATTTTCGCCGGACTTGCCGCGAGCTATTCCGTGCTGACCGAAGACGAACGTGAACTGGGCGTCTGTGTGGTCGATATTGGTGGTGGTACAATGGACATGGCTGTCTATACCGGCGGTGCGTTGCGCCACACCAAAGTGATCCCGTACGCCGGGAATGTGGTGACCAGCGATATCGCTTACGCCTTTGGTACGCCACCGAGCGATGCAGAGGCGATTAAAGTCCGCCACGGTTGCGCGCTGGGCTCTATCGTCGGCAAAGACGAGAGCGTTGAAGTGCCGAGCGTAGGCGGTCGACCGCCGCGCAGCCTGCAACGCCAGACGCTGGCAGAGGTAATTGAGCCGCGTTATACCGAGCTGCTCAACCTGGTCAACGAAGAGATTTTGCAGTTACAGGAACAGCTTCGCCAGCAGGGTGTGAAACATCATCTCGCAGCGGGGATTGTATTAACCGGCGGGGCAGCGCAAATTGAAGGTCTTGCGGCCTGCGCTCAGCGCGTGTTCCATACGCAGGTGCGTATTGGTGCGCCGCTGAATATCACCGGTTTAACGGATTATGCTCAGGAGCCGTACTATTCAACGGCGGTGGGCCTGCTGCACTACGGGAAAGAATCCCATTTAAGTGGTGAGGCAGAGGTGGAAAAACGCGTCTCGGTGGGGTCGTGGGTCAAACGACTTAACACCTGGTTGCGAAAAGAATTTTAATTTTTTAAGAGACCGGAGAGAATTAGCGGTCTCGGGCGACAGGCACAACGGAGAGAGAGATTATGTTTGAACCTATGGAATTAACCAACGACGCGGTGATTAAAGTCATCGGCGTCGGTGGCGGCGGCGGTAACGCCGTAGAGCACATGGTGCGCGAGCGCATCGAAGGTGTTGAATTCTTCGCGGTGAACACCGATGCGCAGGCGCTGCGTAAAACGGCTGTTGGCCAGACGATTCAGATCGGTGGTGGCATCACCAAAGGTCTGGGAGCAGGGGCTAACCCGGAAGTGGGCCGCAACGCGGCTGAAGAAGATCGTGAAGCGCTGCGCGCTGCACTGGACGGTGCAGACATGGTCTTCATCGCAGCGGGTATGGGCGGCGGTACAGGTACCGGTGCAGCACCCGTTGTGGCGGAAGTCGCTAAAGATTTAGGTATTCTGACCGTTGCTGTCGTGACCAAGCCTTTCAACTTTGAAGGTAAGAAGCGTATGGCTTTCGCGGAGCAGGGTATCACCGAGCTGTCCAAGCACGTGGACTCTCTGATTACCATTCCGAACGACAAGCTGCTGAAAGTGCTGGGTCGCGGTATCTCTCTGCTGGACGCCTTTGGCGCGGCAAACGACGTGCTGAAAGGCGCGGTTCAGGGTATCGCTGAACTGATTACCCGTCCTGGCCTGATGAACGTTGACTTTGCAGACGTTCGCACCGTGATGTCCGAGATGGGCTACGCGATGATGGGCTCTGGCGTGGCGAGCGGTGAAGACCGTGCGGAAGAAGCCGCTGAAATGGCGATCTCTTCTCCACTGCTGGAAGATATCGATCTGTCTGGCGCGCGCGGCGTGCTGGTCAACATTACCGCTGGCTTTGACCTGCGTCTGGATGAGTTCGAAACCGTGGGTAACACCATCCGTGCATTCGCCTCTGACAACGCGACCGTTGTTATCGGTACGTCCCTTGACCCGGAAATGAACGACGAACTGCGTGTGACCGTTGTGGCCACCGGTATCGGTATGGACAAGCGTCCTGAGATCACCCTCGTGACCAACATACAGACTCAGCAGCCGGTGATGGATCGTTACCAGCAGCACGGTATGTCGCCTCTGACTCAGGAGCAAAAACCGGCTGCGAAAGTGGTGAACGACCCGACTCCACAAACGGCAAAAGAGCCAGATTATCTGGATATCCCGGCGTTCCTGCGTAAGCAAGCTGACTAAGAATTGGCTGGAATTTGGGGATTTGCGCTCTTTGTGCTAAACTGGCCCACCGTTAGTGATATACACTCTCGGTTGGATAGTTAATTTGGCGAGATTATACGATGATCAAACAAAGGACACTTAAACGTATCGTTCAGGCGACGGGTGTCGGTTTACATACCGGCAAGAAAGTCACACTGACGTTACGCCCTGCGCCGGCCAATACCGGGGTCATCTATCGTCGCACCGACTTGAATCCACCGGTAGATTTTCCGGCCGATGCCAAATCTGTGCGTGATACTATGCTCTGTACTTGTCTGGTGAACGAGCATGACGTGCGGATTTCTACCGTAGAGCACCTGAACGCCGCCCTGGCGGGTCTGGGTATCGACAACATTATGGTTGAAGTCGATGCGCCAGAAATCCCGATCATGGACGGGAGTGCTGCTCCGTTCGTTTATTTGTTGCTGGATGCCGGCATCGAAGAACTGAACTGCGCGAAGAAATTTGTTCGCATTAAAGAGACCGTTCGCGTCGAAGATGGCGACAAATGGGCTGAATTCAAACCGTACAATGGTTTCTCGTTGGACTTCACCATCGATTTTAACCATCCGGCGATTGACTCCAGCACCCAGCGCTATGCGATGAACTTCTCTGCGGATGCGTTCATGCGTCAGATCAGCCGAGCACGTACCTTCGGCTTTATGCGTGATATCGAATATCTGCAATCCCGCGGCTTGTGCCTGGGCGGCAGCTTCGATTGTGCCATCGTTGTTGACGATTATCGCGTACTGAACGAAGACGGTCTGCGTTTTGAAGATGAATTTGTTCGTCACAAAATGCTGGACGCGATCGGCGACCTCTTCATGTGTGGTCACAACATCATTGGTGCCTTTACCGCGTTTAAATCCGGTCATGCACTGAACAACAAACTGTTGCAGGCCGTCCTGGCAAAACAGGAAGCCTGGGAATATGTGACCTTCGAAGACGAAGCTGAACTGCCGCTGGCGTTCAAAGCCCCGACTATGGTCCTGGCGTAACGGTTAAAGCCGTTTCGTAAGAAAAGCGACTGGTTCACCTGGTACTCTCTCCGACCAGGGAAGCCAGTCGTTTTTATTTCTGCCCTTTCTGGATTTGTCTCTCTCACCCCTGGCCTGTGTTGGGTGCCAAATAACGGTGTGTTCGCTGCATTAATGACCGTTTTTACCTGCTGCAAGGTGTCATTCCTGCTGTCGTGTATTGGCTTTAGTGGTAATATCTGGGCGCTAAAAAAGAATAACTGAACTCAGCCTGCACTGGCGGGCGAACGTGGTGGAGCAAGTGAGCGGAATACTGACGCGCTGGCGACAATTTGGCAGACGTTACTTCTGGCCGCATCTCTTATTGGGGATGGTCGCGGCGAGTCTCGGCTTGCCTGTGCTCAGCAACAGCGCAGACGCGGCAACGCCAGCACGTTCCACGACGACCAAACACGATCTCACCACGCGGGTTAACTTCACTAATCTCGCATGGCTTGAAGCCAACCGTCGTCCCAATTTCTCCGTTGATTACTGGCAGCAACACGCGATTCGCACGGTTATTCGCCATCTGTCGTTCGCGATGGCGCCGCAGACGATGCCTGTTGCTGAAGAAACGCTGCCGGTCCAGGCTCAGCACCTTGCTCTGCTCGATACGCTCAATGCGCTTCTGACGCAGGACAACCAGCCGCCTGTGACCGTGAGTCAGACGGCGCAAACTGCTTTTGTTTCCCCCGCATCCTTCTCTGTTTCGACCTGGATTAGCCAGGTTCACGGCATCCGTGCCGGGCCTCAACGCCTCAGCTAAATTAACCCTTTTTCAATACCTTAATTTATCTGCCCGACTGGGGCGTTTGAGAATTTATTATGCTAATCAAATTGTTAACCAAAGTTTTTGGTAGTCGTAACGATCGTACCCTGCGCCGCATGCGCAAAGCTGTGAACGTCATCAACGGTATGGAACCGGCGATGGAGAAGCTCTCTGATGATGAACTGAAAGCAAAAACCGCGGAGTTTCGTGCGCGTCTGGAGAAAGGCGAAACCTTAGAAAGCCTGATCCCGGAAGCCTTTGCCGTAGTACGTGAGGCCAGTAAACGCGTGTTCGGCATGCGTCACTTCGACGTGCAGCTGCTGGGCGGGATGGTGCTCAACGAGCGCTGCATCGCGGAAATGCGTACCGGTGAAGGTAAAACCCTGACTGCAACGCTGCCGGCTTACCTGAATGCGCTGACGGGTAAGGGCGTTCACGTTGTTACCGTCAACGACTATCTGGCGCAACGCGACGCCGAAAATAACCGTCCACTGTTCGAATTCCTCGGCATGACCGTGGGCATTAACATGTCCGGCCTGCCGGCACCTGCGAAGCGTGAAGCCTACAACGCGGACATCACCTACGGCACCAACAACGAATACGGCTTCGACTACCTGCGTGACAACATGGCGTTCAGCCCTGAAGAGCGCGTCCAGCGTAAACTGCACTATGCGCTGGTGGATGAGGTTGACTCCATTCTGATCGATGAAGCGCGTACCCCGCTGATCATCTCCGGCCCGGCCGAAGACAGCTCCGAGATGTACCGTAAAGTCGACAAAATCATTCCACACCTGCTGCGTCAGGAGAAAGAAGACTCCGATACTTTCCAGGGTGAAGGTCACTTCTCCGTGGATGAAAAAGCGCGTCAGGTCAACCTGACCGAACGCGGCCTGGTGAAAATCGAAGAGCTGCTGGTGGCTGAAGGCATTATGGAAGAGGGCGAGTCTCTGTACTCCCCGAGCAACATTATGCTGATGCACCACGTAACGGCTGCACTGCGCGCGCACGCCCTGTTCACCCGCGACGTTGACTACATCGTTAAAGACGGTGAAGTCATCATCGTCGATGAACACACCGGTCGTACCATGCAGGGACGTCGCTGGTCCGATGGTTTGCACCAGGCCGTGGAAGCGAAAGAAGGCGTGGATATTCAGAACGAAAACCAGACGCTGGCCTCCATCACCTTCCAGAACTACTTCCGTCTGTACGAGAAGCTGGCGGGGATGACCGGTACCGCAGATACCGAAGCGTTTGAGTTTAGCTCCATCTATAAGCTGGATACCGTGGTAGTACCAACCAACCGTCCAATGATCCGTAAGGATATGCCGGACCTGGTATACATGACCGAAGCGGAAAAAATCCAGGCGATCATCGAAGATATTCGCGATCGTACCGCGAAGGGCCAGCCGGTTCTGGTGGGGACCATCTCCATCGAGAAATCTGAAGTGGTGTCTAACGAGCTGACCAAGGCGGGCATCAAGCACAACGTGCTGAACGCCAAGTTCCACGCTAAAGAAGCAGATATCGTTGCGCAGGCGGGTTACCCGGCTGCCGTAACCATCGCTACCAACATGGCGGGTCGTGGTACCGATATTATGCTCGGCGGTAGCTGGCAGGCCGAAGTGGCCGAGCTGGAAAACCCAACCCCGGAGCAAATCGCGCAGATCAAAGCCGACTGGCAGGTGCGTCACGACGCGGTGCTGGCATCCGGTGGTCTGCACATCATTGGTACCGAGCGTCATGAATCTCGTCGTATCGATAACCAGCTGCGCGGTCGTGCGGGCCGTCAGGGTGATGCCGGTTCTTCCCGTTTCTATCTGTCTATGGAAGATGCGCTGATGCGTATTTTCGCCTCTGACCGTGTGTCCGGCATGATGCGTAAACTGGGCATGAAACCTGGCGAAGCGATCGAGCACCCGTGGGTTACCAAAGCGATTGCCAACGCCCAGCGTAAAGTAGAAAGCCGCAACTTCGACATTCGTAAGCAACTGCTGGAATATGATGACGTTGCCAACGACCAGCGTCGTGCAATCTATACCCAGCGTAACGAACTGCTGGACGTGTCCGACGTGAGCGAAACCATCAACAGCATTCGCGAAGATGTGTTCAAAGCCACTATCGACGCGCACATTCCACCGCAGTCTCTGGAAGAGATGTGGGATATCGAAGGCCTGCAGGAACGTCTGAAAAACGACTTCGACCTCGAACTGCCAATCAAAGAGTGGCTGGACAAAGAGCCTGAGCTGCACGAAGAGACCCTGCGCGAGCGTATCTACGAAACCGCGCTAGACGTCTATAAGCGTAAGGAAGAAGTGGTTGGCGCTGAGATGATGCGTCACTTCGAGAAAGGCGTAATGTTGCAGACCCTGGACTCCCTGTGGAAAGAGCACCTGGCGGCGATGGACTACCTGCGTCAGGGTATCCACCTGCGTGGTTATGCGCAGAAAGATCCGAAGCAGGAGTACAAGCGTGAATCCTTCTCCATGTTTGCTGCCATGCTGGAGTCGCTGAAGTATGAAGTCATCAGCACTCTGAGCAAAGTTCAGGTGCGTATGCCGGAAGAAGTGGAAGCGATGGAGCAGCAGCGTCGTGAAGAAGCTGAGCGTCTGGCACAGATGCAGCAGCTGAGTCATCAGACCGATGAGAGCGAAGCCGCAGCGGCAATCGCAGCGCAGACGGGCGATCGTAAAGTTGGTCGTAACGATCCGTGCCCATGTGGTTCCGGCAAAAAATACAAGGCGTGCCATGGCCGTCTGAGCTAAGAACATAACAAAACGAAAAGGCGCAGATATCTGCGCCTTTTTTATGGAAGTGACATGATGAAAACACTGCAAATTGCTGTCGGGATCATTCGCAACCCGCAAAACCAGATCTTCATTACCCAACGTGCCGCCGATGCGCATATGGCCAACAAATGGGAATTCCCCGGCGGAAAAATCGAATCAGGTGAAACGCCGGAGCAGGCGCTGGTGCGTGAGCTTCAGGAAGAGGTGGGGATCACCCCGCTTGGCGCAACGCTGTTCGATAAGCTGGAGTACCAGTTTCCGGACAGGCACATCACGCTGTGGTTCTGGCTGGTGGAAAACTGGGAAGGTGAGCCATGGGGAAAAGAGGGGCAACCGGGTAACTGGATTGAGCTTCAGGCCAGCGATGCGGAAAAATTCCCGCCTGCCAATGAGCCTGTGATCCTCCGGCTGGTCGCACAACCGTAGGCCTGCTAAGCGAAGCGCCAGCAGGCTTTAAATGTTACTGCTGGTTTTCGCTCCAGTCATCGCTATCCGAGAGATCGCCTTCGCTCGGAATGCGTTTCTCTTCCGCCGCCCATTCGCCCAGGTCTATAAGTTGACAGCGTTTGCAGCAGAATGGGCGAAATGGACTCACTTCTCCCCAGACGACAGTTTTCCCACAGGTTGGGCAGTTTACGGTGGTTACGTCAGACATCGGCACTCCTTAACAACAGGCCAGTTCAAAATCGAGGCGTTCCGGCACGGTGCCATGCTCACTGTCCAGCGGCATAAAGCGGATCGCGAAACGGCTTTTATGTCCGGAAATTTGCGGGTAAAGCTGCTCGCCAAGAGAGAGATTCAAACGCAGAAGATCGGCGTCGTCGCCGTTATCCTGATAAAAACCGTTGAGACTGGTCTGCTTGCGGAACGGGGCAGAGTTACGCACAAGATCGAGGATCAGGGATAACGTTTGATTCATCGGCTCCAGACTGCCCATCCAGCTGTTTACCTGGCGATCGCGCTGTTCCTGCGGCATGTGCAGCCACATATGCAGCGTTGGAAGGTCAAAGCTACAGCAACCGCCCGGTATGCTCAGACGCTGACGCACCAGCGCAATCAGACGGTCCTCGCGTAAAAATTGTCCAACGCGCGGCGCGGCCATCAGCGTCGCGCTGCTGTTTTTTAGCTGCTGGCGTAAAGCGTCAATTCGACTTTGATCTACGCCCGGTACTTCGGCCCAGGCCTGTAATTTACGCTGCTGGCGCTCCAGCTCTTTCAACAGCTCAGTGCGGACATCGCCGCGTTCAATCACATCCAGCAGATCGCCCACGTTGCGGAAAAAATGCAGCGCGGTGGCATGATCGTTGACGGGCAGATGTTGTGAAAGTTGTTGAATAAGAAATTCTATGCGTAGCCAGGTACGCATTTTTTCGTTAAGCGGATGCTCAAAAAGGATATGAGTCGACATTATGGTTTTTCCTGTGCAACGGCCTGCGCGGCGAAGGTCAGATACTGCGCGTGCAGACGAGCAACATCCGATGCAATGGCATCTGGTGCGCCGTTATTATCAATAACATCATCCGCAACGGCGAGGCGCGCTTCGCGCGTGGCCTGTGCGGCAAGAATTTGTTCAGCATGCTCGCGTGAAACATGGTCACGCGCCATGGTTCTCTGGATTTGCGTTTCGCGGGAAACGTCAATCACCAGCGTTCTGTCTGCTTTATTTTGAAGCTGATTTTCCACCAGTAACGGGATCACCCACAACACATAGGGCGAACTGGCTGCGGCAATCTGACGCTGAGTTTTCTGGTGGATAATGGGGTGGAGCAGGGCATTAAGCCAGGCTTTTTCCGCCGGATCGGAAAATATGCACTCACGCAGCTGCCGACGATTCAGGGTGCCGTCAGCCTGTATCACACGGCGACCAAAATGCGCTTCGATGGCGTTTAAGGCGGGTGTATTGGGTTCTACCACCTGACGGGCAATGATATCGGCGTCGATAATCGTGATGCCGAGACGAGCAAACGCGTGCGCAACGGTGCTTTTACCACTACCGATGCCGCCGGTTAATGCGACGATATACCCCATTAAATCAGATCCTGGGAATTATTCAGTTTTAAAATCAGTTGTTTAAAATTCAAACTTACAACAGCCAATGTTTAGCTCTCTTTACCCGCTTTTTACCAGGTAAATTTATAGGATTGTAGCGTAAAAAAAGAGAATTTCGCAGTCTTGCGGAGCAGGTATTAGTGCGTATGATAGCGTCACTGGAGTTGTGCTTTTAATATATTTGCCTCTAACCCCAGGAATCCGCACATGCGTATTGAAGAAGATCTGAAGTTAGGTTTCAAAGACGTTCTTATCCGCCCTAAACGCTCTACATTGAAAAGTCGCTCAGACGTTGAACTCGAACGTCAATTCACCTTTAAGCATTCCGGTCAGACGTGGTCTGGCGTGCCGATTATCGCGGCCAACATGGACACCGTCGGGACCTTCGAGATGGCGACCGCGCTGGCGCAATTCGACATCCTTACTGCGGTACATAAACACTACAGCCCTGAGGAGTGGAATGCGTTTGTCGCCTCTGCCTCGGCTGACGTGGTGAAGCATGTGATGGTCTCGACCGGTACGTCTGATGCAGATTTCGAGAAAACCAAACAGATCCTGAACGCCAATCCGGCGCTGAATTTTGTTTGCATTGACGTGGCAAATGGTTATTCCGAGCATTTCGTCCAGTTCGTCAGCAAGGCGCGTGAAGCCTGGCCAACCAAAACCATCATCGCGGGCAACGTGGTGACCGGTGAAATGTGTGAAGAGCTGATCCTCTCCGGGGCCGACATTGTGAAAGTAGGCATTGGCCCGGGGTCCGTTTGCACCACGCGCGTGAAAACCGGTGTGGGTTATCCGCAGCTGTCTGCGGTAATTGAATGCGCTGACGTCGCGCACGGTCTGGGCGGCCAGATCATCAGCGACGGTGGCTGCACCATGCCAGGCGATGTGGCGAAAGCCTTCGGCGGCGGCGCGGACTTCGTGATGCTCGGTGGCATGCTGGCCGGCCACGAAGAGAGCGGTGGTACCGTGGTGGAAGAGAACGGTGAGAAATTCATGCTGTTCTACGGAATGAGCTCTGAATCTGCGATGACCCGTCACGTGGGTGGTGTCGCGAAATACCGTGCGGCGGAAGGTAAAACCGTTAAGCTGCCACTGCGTGGCCCGGTCGAAAACACGGCGCGCGATATCCTCGGCGGTCTGCGTTCTGCCTGCACCTACGTTGGGGCTTCCCGCCTGAAAGAGCTGACGAAACGCACGACGTTTATCCGCGTTCAGGAGCAGGAAAACCGCGTATTCAATAGCCTCTGACGGCTACGGCTGGCGCGCGTCCGTGCGCCAGCATTACCCCGCGCTCATTGCATCCCCCAGATGGAAAATTGGCAGATACATCGCCACCACCAGCGTGCCAATAATCAGACCTGTCACGACCAGTAGCAAAGGCTCAAGAAGCGCCGCCAGATTGTCTGCCTGCTGAAATGTCTGTTCCGTATGATGGCGGGCCAGATTCATCAGCATCACATCCAGTGAACCCGACACTTCTCCGGTGCGAATGAGCTGAATACACAGTGGCGTAAAAACAGAGGCCTTCTGGAAGGAGGACCACACGGGCATCCCCTGTTCGATATCGCTGCGTATCTCACGGAGTTTCTCCTGCCAGTAGCCACTCTCAACGGTTTCCTCCACACTCTCCACTCCTTGTAAAAAGGCAATCCCGGCCTGCTGGGTTAATGACAGCACTGTAAAAATTTGCCCCAGTTTTTGCCCACGCATCAGCGTGCCCATCACAGGTACATGTAACAGGACGTACTGCCAGCGCGGATGCCGCCGCAGCTTACAGGCGATGACAACCATTGCCACGAGCAGGGCCAAAAGGGTGAGCATATGCGCCTGAACCAGGGCCGCCAGCCTCATGACTGCCTGCGTGAGCAAAGGGAGCGGGGTGTTGAACGTTTTGTAGATTGCAGCAAACTCAGGCAACACCAGCGTGACCATCGCCAGCACCACGAAAACGGCCAGCGTCAGGATGATCAGCGGATAGCGCAGCGCTTTCTTCACCTTTGCACTGAGCTGCTGCTGGGATTTTTGTTGCTGCGCAAGCTGACGGCAGCAGGCTTCGAGCTTACCCGTCAGCTCACCCGTCTTCACCATCGAGACATAAAGGGGGCTAAACACCTCTGGCCATTTCTTCATGGCCTCTGACAGGGCGCAACCTTCGCTCAGGTCATCAGCAAGACTGTGCAGCAGCGCCTGCCAGTGCTTCAAAGGATGCTGTTCCGCCAGCATGTGCAGGCTTTGGGACAGCGTGAGTCCGGCCTGTAGCAGCGTGGCGAGCTGGCGAAAAATATCGTAGCAGTGCTGCACCTGCCATCGGTGGAGCTGCTGGCAGCGTTTTAGCGCCAGCGGGTGCAGTTGTTTAAGCACCAGAGCCGTGTAAGCTGCGTTACGGTCGATGGCCCAGAGGGTGCCGGTCTGCACCTCCCCCTCGGTGGTCAGGGCACGCCAGCGCCAGAGCGAATTAGCAGCCATCGGGCATTCCCAGGACGCGCAACAGCTCTTCGAGCGTGGTCAGCCCTTGCTCCACGGCCATGCAGCCATGCTCAAACAAAGATGTCATTCCCGCCTGACGTGCGCTGGACCCAATCACCTCCGTGCTTGCTCCGCTGGCGATGGCCTGCCGCAGCGTGTCGTCGATGACGAGCACTTCAAAAATGGCTACGCGACCATAAAAACCGTGGTAGCAGCGATCGCAACCGGTGGGTTGCCAGCGAGGAAGCGGCCGGGGCCACAGCGTGCGAGGTAATTCGGTGTGGCGGCTGGCTTCCTGTCGGCAGTACGGGCATAAACGACGCACCAGCCGCTGGGCAATCACCATCGAGAGCGCCGAAGAGATCATCCAGCGCGCGACGCCCATCTGTTGCAGCCGTACCAGCGTTTCAGTCGTCGAATTAGTATGAAGGGTGGACAGCACCAGATGCCCGGTTTGCGCCGCCTTAATGGCAATTTCTGCCGTTTCGCCGTCACGAATTTCACCCACCATAATGATGTCAGGATCCTGCCTGAGCAGGGCACGCAGCACGCTCTGGAAGGTCAGCCCCGCGCGCGGATTAATCTGCGTCTGGTTTAAGCCTGCAAGCGGGATTTCAACGGGATCTTCCACGCTGCAAATATTAACGTCAGGGGTATTTCGCGCCTGTAACGCGCTGTACAGCGTCACCGTTTTCCCGCTACCGGTCGGGCCGGTGACCAGAATCAACCCCTGAGGGCTGTTAAGCGCCCCGGCAAAACGGGCCTGCTGGTCTGCACTCATCCCCAGCAGTTCAAGCTCCAGTGCCTGCTGCACCTGGTGAAGCAGACGAAGCACGATTTTTTCTCCACCGCTACAGGGAAGGGTTGCGATACGAAAAGAGACGGGGACGCTTGCCAGCTCCACCGTAAACTGACCGTCCTGCGGCAGGCGGCGCTCCGCAATATCCAGTTGGCCCAGCACCTTCAGGCGTGCGGCAAGCGTCGTACCGAGGGCGGCGGAAACCGGCGGTTGCGGGTAGAGAACACCGTCGATTCGCAAACGGATCTGGTAGCCGTGCTCCGTCGGTTCAATATGGATGTCAGAAGCCCGCTGGTTCACTGCCTGCTGCAACGTTGTACTGAGCACGTCAGCGGCTGAGTTTGGCACTATTCCCGGCAGGTGTGATGATGAGAGGGACTGAAGCCGTTTTTCCATCCGTTCGGCCGTCCAGCACTCAATATCAATACGTTTCTGCGTGGCGAAGCGTAACGCTTCCATCAGCTCAGAGGCAGGATTACCCACCACCGCAATGCTGATCATCTCGGTGTCGCTTGCGAGTAGCAGTGCGTGATGGCGCTGACAGAGCGTCATAAGCTGTTCGGTGTTCATTGTCCACTCCTGTCAGTTGTTGTCGAAGCGGAAAACATCTTCACAGGCTTGTCTGAGCGCCGTGTCGGACGCAATGTTGCAGGCACGCGTCCAGCCCGTCATACCGTTACCATCGCTCCAGATCGGTGTCATGAGCACTTCAAGTCCGTTAAGGCTTTCCTGCCCTGTTAACGATACGACCCCCTTCGCCACGCTCATCGCTGAAACGTAACGCGTGGTTGTCGGGGAGGGGATGCCATTGGTTCCTGCGTCGCAGCGATCCACACCACCACGATCCAGGGCGCAAAGCTCAATGGCTGTGCGGTAGGGGATGAACGTTTGCAGCATATCGGTGAGCGCTGCTTTTCGCAGGTAGTTCTGATAAGCCGGGATGCCAATCGCGCTCAGGATGGCAATAATGCCAATGACCACCATTAGCTCAATCAGGGTAAATCCTTGTTGTCTGTTCATATCTGCTCCTTACGTTAAGTGGCGCTACTGTGGCAGTACCGGCGCGCAGAAACGAGGGGCAAAAGCGCGAACGTGAAAGGGCTTTCAGGGAAATGATTCAGTGTTGCAGAGAAGGACAGCGTAATTGCGAGCGGTTTCGTATTTCCCCTCTCCGGGGGGAGAGGGGAAGATCAGTTATTTGAAGCGCATCGAGAGGTCCAGGGCACGTACGTGCTTGGTCAGGGCGCCAACGGAGATATAATCGACGCCGGTTTCAGCAAATTCGCGGAGGGTGTCGAACGTCACGTTGCCGGAAACCTCAAGTTGCGCCTGGCCGTTTGTGCGTTTGACCGCTTCACGCATCAGCTCCGTGTCGAAGTTATCGAGCATGATGATGTCAGCCCCCGCTTTAATGGCCTCGTCCAGCTCATCCAGCGTTTCCACTTCCACCTCAACCGGCACATCCGGATGCAGCCAGAAGGCTTTTTCCACGGCCTGACGTACCGAGCCAGAGGCAATAATGTGGTTCTCTTTGATCAGGAAGGCATCGGATAGCCCCAGACGATGGTTGGCGCCGCCACCGCAGAGCACGGCGTATTTCAGCGCGGTGCGCAGGCCCGGCAGGGTTTTACGGGTATCCAGTAGCTGCGTGCGGGTGCCTGCCAGCAGGTCAACGTAGCGGCGTACTTCACTGGCAACGCCAGAGAGCGTTTGCACAAAATTGAGCGCGGTGCGTTCACCGGTCAGCAAGACGCGGGACGGGCCGTCCAGCTCGAACAGTAGCTGATTTGCCGTGACCGCATCACCGTCCTCAACGTGCCATGTTACCTGCACCTCGTCGCCCGCCAGCTGGGTAAAGACCTCCTCAACCCAGCGTTTGCCGCAGAAAACCCCCGCTTCGCGGGTGATGACTACCGCGTGCGACCGTGTCTCTTTTGGCAACAATTGGGCGGTAATATCGTTATCGGCACTGACGTCACCGCCGAGGTCTTCTCTCAGGGCATGGGCAACGCTTGCCGGGATATCACTATTAATACGTTCCAGAAGCGCGTCACGTCGGTGGTCGGGGTTATAGCGGCGAGGCGGCATGATAAAACTCCAAATTGGTAACGAATCATAATATTGAAACATGCTACTCTGAACCGAGTAACAGCACCATAGATAAGGAGTTCCAGCATGTTGTTAGAAAACGGATGGCTGGTGGACGCGCGACATGTACCGTCGCCGCACCACGATTGCCGCCCGGAGGATGAAAAGCCCACACTGCTGGTGGTTCACAACATAAGTCTCCCGCCAGGTGAGTTTGGCGGTCCGTGGATCGACGCGTTATTCACGGGAACGATAGATCCCGATGCTCATCCTTACTTTGCTGAGATTGCGCATTTGCGTGTATCGGCGCACTGCCTGATCCGCCGTGATGGCGAAGTGGTTCAGTATGTTCCTTTTGATAAGCGAGCCTGGCATGCCGGCGTGTCGATGTATCAGGGGCGCGAGCGGTGCAATGATTTCTCCATTGGAATTGAACTGGAAGGAACGGACACCACGCCTTACACCGATGCGCAATATCAGAAACTGGTTGCTGTGACGCAAACTTTAGTGGGGCTTTATCCCGCCATTGCAGACAATATTACGGGGCACAGCGACATCGCCCCCGAAAGAAAAACCGACCCCGGCCCGGCGTTTGACTGGTCCCGGTTTCACGCCATGCTTACCACGTCGTCAGATAAGGAGATAACATGACGTTGTTTACCATGCTGCTGGTTATGATCGCCGAACGCCTGTTTAAGCTCGGCGAGCACTGGCATCTGGATCATCGGCTGGAAGTGTTATTCCGCCGGATCAGGCATTTTTCCATGCTACGCACGCTGCTTATGACGGCAGGTGTGATGGTGATTACGTTCCTGTTGCTACGCTCACTTTACGGCCTCTTTTTCAACGTGCCGCTGCTGGTGGTATGGATACTGCTGGGCGTGTTGTGTATTGGCGCGGGCAAGGTGCGTTTGCACTATCACGCGTATCTGAAAGCTGCTTCCCGGGATGATGTCCACGCGCGCGGCGCGATGGCGAGCGAGCTGACGATGATCCACGGCGTACCGCCGGACTGCGATGAACGCGAATTTCTGCGCGAGCTACAAAACGCGCTGCTGTGGATTAACTTCCGTTACTACCTGGCGCCGCTGTTCTGGTTTGTGGTGGGCGGTCCATGGGGACCGGTACTGCTGATGGGCTATGCTTTTCTGCGCGCCTGGCAGACCGGGCTTGCCCGCTACCTTACGCCGCATGAACGTCTCCAGTCCGGCATTGATGCCATTCTGCACGTGCTCGACTGGCTTCCGGTGCGACTGGTCGGCGTGGTCTATGCCCTCATCGGTCACGGTGAAAAGGCGTTGCCAGCGTGGTTTGCCTCCCTTGCAGACCGCCATACCGCGCAGTATCAGGTCTTAACCCGACTGGCTCAATTCTCGCTGGCTCGCGAGCCGCACACGAACAAAGTCGAAACGCCTAAAGCTGCCGTCTCGATGGCGAAAAAAACGTCGTTTGTGGTGGTGGTGATTGTGGCGTTGCTGACGATTTACGGCACGCTGGTCTGACCCAGCGCGCCGAAGCCGTTACAGCGTATCCGCAGGCGGGATGCCGAAATCAGGCATCCCGTTGTCGTCCCAGCGGACGAGCTTCAGGCGAGTGTGGCGATTCGGATCGTAAAGCGGATCGCCTTCAATTTCAGTGTAGTTTCGCGCGTGGTAGACCAGCACATCGTCGCCTTCCGGCGTCTGCGTAAAGCTGTTATGGCCTGGTCCATACTGACGGTTTTCGTAGCTGGTGACGAACACCGGGCGCGGGGATTTATGCCAGTTAGCCGGGTTTTGCGGATCGGCATCTACGTCTATCCACAGTAATCCCATGCAGTAATTCTCGTCGGTGGCGCTGGCGGAATAGCTGATAAATAGCTTATCGCCATGGAACAGCACCGCCGGGCCTTCGTTGACCCAGAATCCGCGGCACTCCCAGTCATATTCCGGTTTACTGAGCATCACCGGCTCGCCTTTCAGCGTCCACGGATTTTCCATTTCACACAGGTAAAGATTGGAGTTACCGGAAATGTCCGGGGCTTTTTGCGCCCACAGATACCAGCGTTTGCCCTGATGCACAAAGGTAGTGGCATCCAGCGCGAAGGTGTCAAACGGGGTTTTGATTTGCCCTTTTTCCACCCATGTACCGGTGAGCGGATCGCGATCTGCGCATTCAATGGCGAACATGCGATGCTGGAACATCCCGAGTTCGTCGAGCGCCTGGGTATGTGTGGCGGCAAAGTAGATGTACCACTTGCCGTCGATATGATGCAGTTCCGGTGCCCAGATCAGCTGGCTCATCGGGCCGGTGTCGGGCTTGCGCCAGACAACTACCTCTTCGGCATTGCCTAAATCTTCCAGCGAGTCCGCGCGGCGGATCGCCAGCCGGTCATACTCCGGCACGGAGGCGATAAAGTAATATTGCCCATCGTGACGCAGGATATACGGGTCGGCGCGTTGTTCAATAAACGGGTTTGGCCAGGTTTGCATTCGGCTTTCCTTATTTAGTCTCAGCGGCTTTAAATTCCTGATAGTCGCTCAGTTCACGATAGTTGGTGCGACGCTTCTCCAGATCGGACTGGATTTGCTTCATGGTCTCACGGTCCACTTTCAGCAGACGTACAACGCCCGCGGTAATTAAATATCCAATGCCAGGGATGACGGTAAAGAGCAGCACAATGCCGTTGATGGCATCCGCGCTCTGCGCTTTTGCGCCCGCGTCATAACCGTACCAGGAGAGCAGGAAGCCAACCATCGCCCCGGCAATCGCCAGACCCAGCTTCAGGAAGAAGATGTTGCCGGAGAAGCTGATCCCGGTGATACGTTTCCCGGTTTTCCATTCACCGTAGTCGTCCACGTCGGCCATCAGTGACCAGTGCAGAGGGGATGGGATCTGGTGCAGGATATTCAGCAGGACGTAAAGCACAACAATGGTTGTCGTCGCTTTCGGGTCGAAGAAGTAGAAGGCGCAGGAGAAAATCGCCAGCGCGATGTTGGTCCAGAAGAAGACCTTCAGCTTGCACCAGCGGTCGGTCAGCACTTTCGCCAGCATACTACCGAACATCATGCCGACAACGCCCAGGCTGATAAACAGCGTGGCGAAATGGGTGCTTTGCCCCATTACCCAGGTGACGTAATACATGGTGGCCGCCATGCGGATAAAGCCCGGGCAGACGTTGCAGAGCGTCAGAAGCAGAATGCGCACCCACTGGTCATTCTTCCACACATCCTTCAGGTCGTTTTTCAGTTCGTCATGGGTTTGTACCGCCGGGCGAACGCGCTCGCGCACCGTGGCGAAGCAGAACAGGAACATGCAGGTACCAATCAGCGCCAGCACGGTCATCGCCATCTGGTAGCCTTTGGCTTTGTTATCCCCACCGAACCAGTCGGCCATTGGCAGGAGCGTAAGCGACAGCAGCAGCGTGGCGATACCGACCATAACAAAACGATAGGACTGGCAGGCAACGCGCTCTTTCGGGTCGTTGGTGATCACGCCACCGAGCGAGCAGTACGGAATGTTGATGGCGGTATAGGTCAGCGACAGCAGGAAGTAGGTGACAAATGCATAGATAACTTTGCTGTTATAGCTCCACTCTGGGGTGGTGAACATCAGGATGCTGAACAGCGCATAGGGGAAGGCAATCCACAGTAGCCATGGACGAAATCGGCCATATTTGCTGCGGGTACGGTCGGCAATCGCGCCCATGATTGGGTCCGTTACGGCATCAATCACGCGAACGGACAGCAGCAGTACCCCAACCAGCGCAGGCGCCAGACCAAAAATATCCGTATAAAAATAGTTAACAAATAACATGATGGCGCCAAAGATAATGTTGCATCCGGCGTCACCCATGCCATAGCCGATCTTTTCTTTTACTGACAGTTTGTTGTTATCCATCGACAGATCTCCGGGTTTCGGTATGGAGAGAATTATTCGCTGGCAAACGGATATATGCGTTGCAATATAAGGGCGGTGATATGGAGGATTTTGCTGTTGGCGTGAATTTGTGAGGAAGGTAACAAGACGCTATACCCGCAACCGCGGGTACAGCGAGAAAACACTTAGTGCGCTTTCACCGTTTTGGCGTTTTTCTGTTTCACCATATAGCCCACGCCGAGGATCGCAATCCACACCGGGATGAGGTAGACGGAAATCGCCATGCCTGGCGTGATGAGCATGATGACCAGCACGGCCGCCATGAACAGCAGGCAAACCCAGTTCCCCAGCGGATAGAGCAGGGCAGGGAAGCGCGTGGTTACGCCCTGCTGCTGCTTGGCGCGGCGGAACTTGATGTGCGCGAGGCTAATCATCGCCCAGTTGATCACCAGCGCGGAAACCACCAACGCCATCAGCAGGCCGAAGGCCGATTCCGGTGCCAGGTAGTTAATCAGAACGCAAAGCGCCGTCACGACCGCCGACACGATAATGGTGTTAACCGGTACGCCACGTTTATCAACGGTAAGCAGCGCTTTCGGTGCGTTGCCCTGTTGCGCCAGGCCGAACAGCATACGGCTGTTGCAGTAAACGCAGCTGTTATAAACAGAGAGCGCGGCGGTCAGCACTACGACGTTAAGCGCGTTCGCCACGAAGGTGTCGCCCAGCTCGTGGAAGATCAGCACAAACGGGCTGGTATCCGCCGTGACGCGTGTCCATGGCAGCAGGGAGAGCAGGACCGCCAGGGAGCCCACGTAGAAGATCAGAATACGGTAGATAACCTGATTTGTGGCTTTCGGGATGCTCTGCTCCGGGTTGTCGGCTTCCGCGGCGGTGATGCCCACCAGCTCCAGACCGCCGAAGGAGAACATAATGATCGCCATCATCATTACCAGGCCGGTCATGCCGTGCGGCAGGAACCCGCCCTGTTCCCAGAGGTTGCGCACGGTTGCCTGCGGGCCACCGTTGCCGCTGAAGAGCAGCCAGCCGCCAAAAATGATCATCGCTACAACGGCAATTACTTTGATAATGGCGAACCAGAACTCCATTTCCCCAAACACTTTCACGTTGGTCAGGTTAATGGCGTTGATCAGCACGAAGAAGACTGCCGCAGACGCCCAGGTGGGGATCTCCGGGTACCAGAATTGAATGTATTTACCGACGGCGGTGAGTTCCGCCATAGCAACCAGCACGTAAAGAACCCAGTAGTTCCATCCAGAGGCGAAGCCCGCAAAGCTGCCCCAGTATTTATAGGCAAAGTGGCTAAAAGAGCCTGCAACCGGCTCCTCAACGACCATTTCCCCTAACTGGCGCATAATCAAAAACGCAATGAAACCTGCAATCGCGTAACCCAGAATGATGCCCGGACCGGCCGACTGGATAACGGACGCACTGCCCAGAAACAGGCCAGTACCAATAGCACCGCCCAGGGCGATGAGCTGAATATGGCGGTTTTTAAGGCCGCGCTTTAGCTGATCGCCATGCTGTTGAGCTTCCATTTGAAACCTCGTGTGTGGTTGTTATGTTCACGCTGTGCGTGTGTAATTATGAAAGTCCATATTCTGTATTTATTTCTTTACGGTTAACGATACCGAAAAAAGCGGAGATGGCTTCCGTTAGCGCCAGAATAGTGGTAAGTGCCAGCGAATGCACCTGCTTTATGAAGGGATGATGACGACTTGAATAAAAAGAAACCAATTGTAAATCGGTACGTTAACCCCTCATACCCCAACCTATAGAATAGAAATGCGTCATAAGTGGGCGAATTTTCATATTTTGCCTTGTTGAATCGCTTCAGATTGCAAAATCCCTCGTTTAAATATGGTTAAAACTGCCCCTTTGGGAGTAACCATTTCATTTGTGCAAAGTTACATTCCTGAAACGTTAGTTCTGTAAGGTTGTTAAAATGTGCCGGGTTTCCTGATTTCAATCAAAACCAATATGGACAGAAGGTGAATACTTTGTTACTTTAGCGATACGAACATGAAATTGGTAAGACCAATTGACTCCGGGCAAAAAGGCGTAAGACAGGGAATATGGCCTACAGCAAAATTCGCCAACCAAAACTTTCCGATGTGATTGAGCAGCAGCTGGAGTTTTTGATTCTCGAAGGGACACTGCGCCCGGGCGAGAAACTCCCGCCAGAACGCGAGCTGGCAAAACAGTTCGACGTTTCACGCCCCTCTCTGCGTGAGGCGATTCAACGTCTCGAAGCAAAGGGCCTGTTGCTCCGTCGTCAGGGTGGCGGAACCTTTGTGCAAAACAGCCTGTGGCAGAGCTTCAGCGACCCGCTGGTAGAACTTCTCTCTGACCACCCAGAATCCCAGTTTGATCTGCTTGAGACCCGTCACGCGCTGGAAGGTATCGCGGCCTATTACGCCGCCCTTCGCAGCACTGATGAAGACCGCGTACGTATTCGCGAGCTGCATCAGGCCATTGAACGGGCACAGCAGTCCGGCGACTTAGACGCCGAATCCAGCGCCGTTGTCCAGTATCAAATTGCCGTCACCGAAGCAGCGCACAACGTGGTGCTCCTCCATCTGCTACGCTGCATGGAGCCCATGCTGGCCCAGAACGTTCGTCAGAATTTTGAATTGTTGTATGCCCGTCGGGAGATGCTCCCGCTGGTAAGCAACCATCGCACCCGAGTATTCGAGGCGATAATGGCCGGGGAACCGGAGCAGGCGCGTGAAGCGTCGCACCGCCATCTGGCTTTCATTGAGGAAATCTTGCTGGACCGCAGCCGTGAACAATCGCGTCGCGAGCGTTCATTGCGCCGCATACAGCAACGAAAGGATTAAGCGCCAGGTACTTTTAGAGCGCGGCAACTAAACGCAGAACCTGTCTTATTGTGCTCTTAACCGAGAGCACAATGGGACAGGTTCCAGACAAATCAACGTATTAGATAGATAAGGAATACCCCCATGTCAGAACGTCTCCAAAATGACGTGGATCCGATCGAAACTCGCGACTGGCTACAGGCGATCGAATCGGTCATCCGTGAAGAAGGTGTTGAGCGTGCTCAGTATCTGATTGATCAGCTGCTTTCAGAAGCGCGCAAAGGCGGCGTGAAAGTGGCTTCAGGTGCAGGGGCTAGCAACTACGTAAACACGATTGCCGTCGAAGACGAACCGGAATACCCGGGCAATCTGGATCTGGAACGCCGTATCCGTTCTGCTATCCGCTGGAACGCTATCATGACCGTTCTGCGCGCATCCAAGAAAGATCTGGAACTGGGTGGCCACATGGCGTCCTTCCAGTCCTCTGCAACCGTTTACGAAGTGTGCTTCAACCACTTCTTCCGTGCAGCCAACGAGAAAGACGGCGGCGATCTGGTGTACTTCCAGGGCCACATCTCTCCGGGCATCTATGCACGTGCCTTCCTGGAAGGTCGTCTGACTGAAGAGCAGATGAACAACTTCCGTCAGGAAGTTCACGGTAAGGGTCTGTCTTCTTATCCGCACCCTAAACTGATGCCTGAGTTCTGGCAGTTCCCGACCGTATCTATGGGTCTGGGTCCAATTGGTGCAATCTATCAGGCTAAATTCCTGAAGTACCTGGAACACCGTGGTCTGAAAGACACCTCTGAGCAGACCGTTTACGCCTTCCTGGGCGACGGTGAAATGGATGAGCCAGAATCTAAAGGCGCGATCACCATCGCGACCCGTGAGAAGCTGGACAACCTGTGCTTCATCATCAACTGTAACCTGCAACGTCTGGATGGTCCGGTAACCGGTAACGGCAAGATCATTAACGAACTGGAAGGCATCTTCGCGGGTGCAGGCTGGAACGTGATCAAAGTCATGTGGGGCGGTCGTTGGGATGAGCTGCTGCGTAAAGACACCAGCGGTAAACTGATCCAGCTGATGAACGAAACCGTTGACGGCGACTACCAGACCTTCAAATCCAAAGACGGTGCCTACGTTCGTGAGCACTTCTTCGGCAAATATCCTGAAACCGCAGCCCTGGTTGCAGACTGGACTGACGAGCAGATCTGGGCGCTGAACCGCGGTGGTCACGATCCGAAGAAAGTTTACGCTGCACTGAAAAAAGCGCAGGAAACCAAAGGTAAAGCGACTGTGATCCTGGCCCACACCATCAAAGGTTACGGCATGGGTGATACCGCAGAAGGTAAAAACATCGCTCACCAGGTTAAGAAAATGAACATGGACGGCGTGCGTTATATCCGCGACCGTTTCAACGTTCCAGTGACCGATGAGCAGGTAGAAAACCTGTCTTACATCACCTTCCCGGAAGGGTCTGAAGAGCACAAGTACCTGCACGAACGTCGTCAGGCGCTGAAAGGCTACCTGCCTGCTCGTCAGCCTAACTTCACCGAGAAGCTGGAACTGCCAGCCCTGGAAGACTTCTCTCAGCTGCTGGAAGAGCAGAACAAAGAGATCTCTACCACTATCGCTTTCGTTCGTGCCCTGAACGTGATGCTGAAGAACAAGTCAATCAAAGATCGTCTGGTTCCAATCATCGCCGACGAAGCGCGTACTTTCGGTATGGAAGGTCTGTTCCGTCAGATCGGTATCTACAGCCCGAACGGCCAGCAGTACACTCCGCAGGACCGTGAGCAGGTTGCATACTACAAAGAAGACGAGAAAGGTCAGATCCTGCAGGAAGGTATCAACGAGCTGGGCGCAGGCGCATCCTGGCTGGCTGCTGCGACCTCTTACAGCACCAACAACCTGCCGATGATCCCGTTCTACATCTACTACTCCATGTTCGGGTTCCAGCGTATCGGTGATCTGTGCTGGCAGGCAGGCGACCAGCAGGCTCGCGGCTTCCTGATCGGTGGTACTTCTGGTCGTACGACCCTGAACGGTGAAGGTCTGCAGCACGAAGATGGTCACAGCCACATTCAGTCTCTGACTATCCCTAACTGTATCTCTTACGACCCGTCTTACGCGTACGAAGTGGCAGTCATCATGCATGACGGTCTGCAGCGCATGTACGGTGAAGCGCAAGAGAACGTTTACTACTACATCACCACCCTGAACGAAAACTACCACATGCCGGCAATGCCAGCAGGTGCCGAGGAAGGTATCCGTAAAGGTATCTACAAACTCGAAACCATCGAAGGTAGCAAAGGTAAAGTTCAGCTGCTGGGCTCCGGTTCTATCCTGCGTCACGTTCGTGAAGCAGCGCAGATCCTGGCGAAAGACTACGGTGTGGGTTCCGATGTGTACTCTGTGACCTCCTTCACTGAACTGGCGCGTGATGGCCAGGATTGTGAGCGCTGGAACATGCTGCACCCAATGGAAACCCCACGCGTTCCGTACATCGCTCAGGTGATGAACGACGCGCCAGCGGTGGCGTCTACTGACTATATGAAACTGTTCGCTGAGCAGGTTCGTACTTACGTTCCAGCTGATGATTATCGCGTACTGGGTACTGACGGCTTCGGTCGTTCTGACAGCCGCGAAAACCTGCGTCACCACTTCGAAGTTGATGCTTCCTACGTGGTTGTAGCAGCACTGGGCGAACTGGCTAAACGTGGCGAAATCGATAAGAAAGTGGTTGCGGACGCAATCACCAAATTCAACATCGATGCAGATAAAGTTAACCCGCGTCTGGCGTAAGAGGTAAAAGAATAATGGCTATCGAAATCAATGTACCGGACATCGGGGCTGATGAAGTTGAAATCACCGAGATCCTGGTCAAAGTAGGCGACAAAGTTGAAGCTGAACAGTCGCTGATCACCGTAGAAGGCGACAAAGCCTCTATGGAAGTCCCGTCTCCTCAGGCTGGCATCGTTAAAGAGATCAAAGTCTCTGTTGGCGATAAAACCGAGACTGGCAAACTGATCATGATTTTCGATTCCGCCGACGGTGCAGCAGCTGCTGCACCTGCGCAGGAAGAGAAGAAAGAAGCCGCTCCTGCTGCTGCTCCAGCAGCGGCCGCGGCAGCGAAAGAAGTAAATGTGCCTGACATCGGCGGTGACGAAGTTGAAGTTACCGAAATCCTGGTGAAAGTGGGCGACACCGTTGCGGCTGAGCAGTCACTGATCACCGTAGAAGGCGACAAAGCCTCTATGGAAGTGCCAGCACCGTTCGCCGGTACCGTTAAAGAGATCAAGATCAACACCGGCGACAAAGTGTCTACCGGCTCGCTGATCATGGTCTTTGAAGTGGCGGGTGCAGCACCTGCCGCTGCGCCTGCTCAGGCTGCTGCTCCGGCTCCGGCCGCTGCACCAGCGGCTGCTGGCGGCGCGAAAGACGTTAACGTACCGGATATCGGCGGTGACGAAGTTGAAGTGACCGAAGTGATGGTGAAAGTGGGCGACAAAGTTGCCGCTGAACAGTCACTGATCACCGTTGAAGGCGACAAAGCTTCTATGGAAGTGCCTGCGCCGTTCGCCGGTACCGTTAAAGAGATCAAAATCAGCACCGGCGACAAAGTGTCTACCGGCTCTCTGATCATGGTCTTCGAAGTGGAAGGCGCAGCGCCGGCTGCCGCGGCTGCTCCGGCACCTGCTGCTGCACCGGCTCAGGCTGCTAAACCTGCTGCTGCCCCTGCTGCTAAAGCAGAAAAATCTGAGTTCGCTGAAAACGACGCTTACGTCCACGCGACTCCGCTGATTCGTCGCCTGGCGCGCGAATTCGGTGTGAACCTGGCGAAAGTGAAGGGCACCGGCCGTAAAGGTCGTATCCTGCGCGAAGACGTTCAGGCTTACGTGAAAGACGCGGTGAAACGCGCCGAAGCTGCACCTGCGGCAGCCGCTGGCGGCGGTATCCCGGGCATGCTGCCATGGCCGAAAGTGGACTTCAGCAAGTTCGGTGAAATCGAAGAAGTGGAGCTGGGCCGTATCCAGAAAATCTCTGGTGCTAACCTGAGCCGTAACTGGGTGATGATCCCGCACGTTACGCACTTCGATAAGACCGATATCACCGATCTGGAAGCGTTCCGTAAACAGCAGAACGCCGAAGCTGAGAAGCGTAAACTGGACGTGAAATTCACCCCAGTGGTCTTCATCATGAAGGCCGTTGCCGCTGCCCTTGAGCAGATGCCACGCTTCAACAGCTCCCTGTCCGAAGACGGCCAGAAGCTGACGCTGAAGAAATACATCAACATCGGTGTTGCGGTTGATACGCCAAATGGTCTGGTGGTTCCGGTCTTCAAAGACGTGAACAAGAAGAGCATTACCGAGCTGTCCCGTGAACTGACCACCATCTCCAAAAAAGCGCGTGATGGTAAGCTGACTGCCGGCGAAATGCAGGGCGGCTGCTTCACTATCTCCAGCATTGGCGGCCTGGGTACCACCCACTTCGCGCCGATTGTAAACGCGCCGGAAGTGGCTATCCTCGGTGTGTCCAAGTCCGCGATGGAGCCGGTGTGGAATGGCAAAGAGTTCGTGCCGCGTCTGATGATGCCAATCTCTCTGTCCTTCGACCACCGCGTAATCGACGGGGCTGATGGTGCGCGTTTCATCACCATCATCAACAACACCCTGAGCGACATTCGCCGCCTGGTGATGTAATCGAAAAGCCGGCCAGTCGGCCGGCTTTTTTCTGATAATCTCATGGGGTTTTTGAGGTTATTGGTGAAAGCGATAATTCGTGAGCCGTTTGTTGTTTCAAAATTGTTAACAATTTTGTAAAATACGGGCGGATAGAACGACCCGGTGGACGACGGGTATACATTAAGAGGTCATGATGAGCACAGAAATCAAAACTCAGGTCGTAGTACTTGGGGCAGGCCCGGCAGGTTACTCCGCAGCATTTCGCGCCGCGGATTTAGGTCTGGAAACCGTCATCGTAGAACGTTACAGCACCCTCGGCGGTGTTTGTCTGAACGTCGGCTGTATCCCTTCTAAAGCGCTGCTGCACGTAGCGAAAGTTATCGAAGAAGCCAAAGCGCTGGCTGAACACGGTATCGTCTTCGGCGAGCCGAAAACCGATATCGACAAAATTCGTACCTGGAAAGAGAAAGTTATCACTCAGCTGACCGGCGGTCTGGCGGGTATGGCCAAAGGCCGTAAAGTGAAAGTGGTAAACGGTCTGGGTAAATTCACCGGTGCGAACACCCTGGAAGTGGAAGGCGAAAACGGCAAAACCGTGATCAACTTCGACAACGCGATCATCGCGGCAGGCTCTCGCCCAATCGAACTGCCATTCATTCCACATGAAGATCCACGCGTGTGGGATTCCACCGATGCGCTGGAGCTGAAAACCGTTCCTAAGCGTCTGCTGGTTATGGGCGGCGGTATCATCGGTCTGGAAATGGGTACTGTGTACCATGCGCTGGGTTCAGAGATCGACGTGGTTGAAATGTTCGACCAGGTAATCCCGGCAGCCGACAAAGATATCGTTAAAGTCTTCACCAAACGCATCAGCAAGAAATTCAACCTGATGCTGGAAACTAAAGTGACTGCCGTTGAAGCGAAAGAAGACGGTATTTACGTTTCCATGGAAGGCAAAAAAGCCCCATCCGAACCACAGCGTTACGACGCCGTGCTGGTGGCTATTGGCCGTGTGCCGAACGGTAAAAACCTCGACGCGGGCAAAGCTGGCGTGGAAGTGGACGACCGTGGCTTCATCCGCGTTGACAAACAGCTGCGTACCAACGTGCCGCACATCTTTGCTATTGGCGATATCGTCGGTCAGCCTATGCTGGCGCACAAAGGTGTTCACGAAGGTCATGTTGCCGCTGAAGTTATCGCCGGCATGAAGCACTACTTCGATCCGAAAGTGATCCCATCTATCGCGTATACCGAGCCAGAAGTTGCATGGGTTGGTCTGACTGAGAAAGAAGCGAAAGAGAAAGGCATCAGCTACGAAACTGCCACCTTCCCGTGGGCTGCTTCTGGCCGTGCTATCGCGTCCGACTGCGCAGACGGTATGACCAAACTGATCTTCGACAAAGAGACTCACCGCGTCATCGGTGGTGCGATTGTCGGTACCAACGGCGGCGAGCTGCTGGGTGAAATCGGTCTGGCTATCGAAATGGGCTGCGACGCAGAAGACATCGCGCTGACCATCCACGCACACCCAACTCTGCATGAGTCCGTGGGCCTGGCGGCAGAAGTGTTTGAAGGTAGCATTACCGACCTGCCAAACGCGAAAGCGAAGAAGAAATAAGTTTCTTCAGATGAAAAAAGCGGCCTCAGGCCGCTTTTTTTATGCGCTGCGTTCAGGGTGTGACAGGCTGCCAGGTCTTATCCGGCTGGTATTCACTAAGAGCCTGCGCTTTCTGCGCCGAATCGTTGCCGAGATCTGCCTGATAAACCGCGTCATCCTGGTTAATTACAAAGCTCATTACCCCCGTCTGACCGTAGTTCACCGGCCAGGCGACCATGGCAAAGCCATTTTTATCCGGCAGGATGCGGAATCGGTAACCATGGTAACCCGCCCCCGACTGTGGAGGACTGAACGCCGGACCCAGTGGGCTGGGCGTTTCACCGGGAGCGACGGGCCAGTACAGTCCATCCTTTTTACCTTCAGAACTGACTATCTTCTGCGCGTACTTTTGGTTCATCGCAAAATAGCTCTGCTGGGCATCAACATAGGCGTGAAGCGCTTCGATGGCTGCGAGTTCGTTGCGCCCGATTTCGCGGGTCAGGATCTCTTCTGCGGCTTCCTGCATATCAAACTGCCAGCCAGATGCCGTTTTGACCACCGGGATCGGTAGCTGCCAGCCGTTATCGCCCACCACCAGGTGCGCCACGTTGCCACTGATGACGGTTTTATGATGAACGTTCCAGTCGCGCAGGAAGCGATCGACCGCATCAGGATCAACGCCTTCGGGCGGCAGAAAATCGCGCCAGTTTTCACCGAGCAAATTGTTCATCGCACTTTCGTTTTGCTCGCTGATGGCGCTTGCCAGCGCACTGGTCGCCTGTTCTGGCGAACTGAACGATTGCTGTGCCATGACGGCCGCCGAGACCATGAACAACACCATTCCACTGAGTAATTGACGTTTCATGTCGGCTCCCTTAACGATGACGGAATTCATGGCGTTCAGCGCGTTCACCAGTGAGCTGGCGCGGCTGATGTTGACGAGTAGCGAGCTGCCGGCTTTGCGCCCCGCGCTGCTGCTGGGCTTGCCAGTTGGCGGAGCGGCTGTCGTTGCCGCTCAGGGCATTGGCCCGATGCAGCCTGGCTGGCTGCTGTACCGTCTGTGAAACCCGCTTCTCCTGTCTGTGCATGTCAGTCTGATGATGTTCACGCTGCGGCGTGCTCGTCCGTTTTACGGCCTGTGGCCTGGTGTCATATCCACGATAGTTATTTCGCTGCGAGATCTGCTTCAACTGTTGCGTTGAGGCCAGACGTTGTGCGTCCCGCGTGGCTGTATGTACTGAGTGTGGGAGGGTTTTACCCGTTGATTTTTCCATCTGGCTGAGAGCGGCCTGGCGCTGGCTGTCGCGATTGACTGGATTTTGCTGCGTCGCGCTTAGCCCGGTGGCTGTATGTGTAGAGTGGAAGCGGTTAGCCAGCTGGTTATTCGGGTAAGGCACGCCTTCACGATAGGCAGGATTGTGCTGCCAGGTGTGGTTATTACCGTTCAGGTGCTGCCCGCTGATTCTGTTGAAATTATCCACGTTGATATTGATGTTGTTATCACCGTTGCGGTTATAACCGCCGTGATTGTCCCAGTCATCATCGTGATGATGGTGATCCCAGTCGTCGTCATCCCAGTCAATATTGCTGAAAATGGCGTAGGTTGTAGCGACCCCGAGGCTAAAACCTAATCCTTTAACCAGAGTGTCAGTGAATTGCTCGCCGGGTGAGGGCGGAAGATAGACCGGCGGGTAAGCGGTGTTAGGCCAGGTACCATAAACCGTATTCGGGTTATACGTGGGAACATACACCACCTGCGGATCGGCGGATTCAATCTTGATCACCGTTGGGCTGGTAGGCGTTGCGGTTGTCGTGGTTTTTGTCGATGCAGGTTTCGTGACGGTGGTGACCGTCTGCTGCGGTGTGGATTGTAGCGCACCCGTTTGTTGGGCCAGCAGGCGCAGCCGCTGTACGGAATCCATCACATCTTTCGGCTGTGCAAGGAAGGCGTCTCCCAGATTTTGTACCCATGGCGGATTTTCGCCCATCAACGACATCAGCTGAGGAAACGCAACCAGGGATTTTACGCTGGGATCCCACGGCTGGGTGGCTACCGCCTGCAGGGCGGCATCACCCTGCATTTTAGGATTGTCTTTCGACCACTGCGCGGCCTGAATAACATTTGACGGGTAGGTCGACGCCATCAAGATTTGCGACAGCAGGGCATCCGGGTAAAGCGCGACAGGGGCAACCCATTGGTCGATTTGCGCCGCAGTGTAGACCGGGGCAGCGACGGGCGCAGGCTGGGCTACCGGTGCGCCAGGTTGTTGTGTAACCGGAGCAGGCGTAGCAGGTTCCGTTGCGCGGCTTTTAACGTACATGACACCCGAGGCGGCAAACAGCCCCGCACTGCAAAGCAGAACAAGAAGATGTGGTTTAAAAGGCAACTTCATAGATTGACTCCAACGAGACGAGTGCAGTGCCGTGAGGCGTTGCTGTTGCCGCGAGTATCATTCACTCGTGTTTTACAGTTTTGACTATTGTTGGGAAACCTACCGGAGCGTCCGGATAAAGAGTGTGAGTATTTATTACACAATTATATCGGATAGCTGAAAAGGCGACGGGAAAGAGGATAAGATTCGCCTCGTCTCCCCGCTACACCATGCTTAACGATTCAGCAAATAATTTAATGTTGCTTTTTTGTAAACGGATTAACACTGTGCAGAAATCCTGCTATGCTGCCCGACGCGGTATCGGGCATTTACCCTACAAACTGCTGTCTCACAGGAGCGTGAAGAGAACGCCCGCCGCATATGACAATGAGAGCGAGGAGAACCGTCGTGCTAGAAGAATACCGTAAGCACGTAGCAGAACGTGCCGCCGAGGGAATTGTACCCAAACCTTTAGATGCAACCCAAATGGCCGCGCTCGTCGAGCTGCTGAAGAACCCGCCTGAGGGCGAAGAAGAATTCCTGTTAGATCTGCTGATCAACCGCGTACCGCCTGGCGTAGATGAAGCTGCCTACGTAAAAGCCGGATTCCTTGCTGCTATCGCCAAAGGCGAAGCCACCTCCCCACTGGTTACTCCTGAAAAAGCCATTGAACTGCTCGGCACCATGCAGGGCGGCTATAACATTCATCCGCTGATTGACGCGCTGGACAACGAAAAGCTGGCACCGATTGCTGCCAAAGCGCTCTCTTCAACGCTGCTGATGTTCGATAACTTCTACGATGTAGAAGAAAAAGCCAAAGCAGGCAACGTTTACGCGAAGCAGGTGATGCAGTCCTGGGCCGATGCCGAATGGTTCCTGAACCGTCCTGCGCTTGCTGAAAAAATTACCGTGACCGTCTTTAAGGTTACCGGTGAAACCAACACCGATGACCTCTCTCCGGCTCCGGACGCGTGGTCTCGTCCTGATATTCCCCTGCACGCTCTGGCGATGCTGAAAAACGCCCGTGAAGGCATCGAGCCGGATCAGCCGGGCGTAGTGGGCCCGATCAAACAGATCGAAGCGCTGCAACAAAAAGGTTTCCCGCTGGCCTACGTCGGTGACGTTGTGGGTACCGGTTCTTCCCGTAAATCTGCGACCAACTCCGTGCTGTGGTTCATGGGCGACGATATTCCGCACGTGCCGAACAAGCGCGGCGGCGGCCTGTGCCTCGGCGGCAAAATTGCACCGATCTTCTTCAACACCATGGAAGATGCGGGCGCTCTGCCAATTGAAGTGGACGTGAGCAACCTGAACATGGGCGACGTGATTGACGTTTACCCGTATAAAGGCGAAGTGCGCAACCACGAAACCAACGAACTGTTGGCAAGCTTCGAGCTGAAAACCGACGTGCTTATCGACGAAGTGCGTGCCGGTGGCCGTATTCCGCTGATCATTGGCCGTGGCCTGACCACCAAAGCGCGTGAAGCGCTGGGTCTGCCGCACAGTGACGTGTTCCGTCAGGCGAAAGACGTGGCGGAAAGCAATCGCGGCTTCTCGCTGGCACAGAAAATGGTCGGTCGCGCCTGCGGCGTCGCTGGTATCCGTCCTGGCGCGTACTGCGAGCCGAAAATGACCTCCGTGGGCTCTCAGGACACCACCGGTCCAATGACCCGTGATGAACTGAAAGACCTTGCGTGCCTGGGCTTCTCGTCTGACCTGGTCATGCAGTCCTTCTGCCACACTGCGGCATATCCGAAGCCGGTTGACGTCACTACGCACCACACGCTGCCTGACTTCATTATGAACCGTGGCGGTGTCTCCCTGCGTCCGGGCGACGGCGTTATCCACTCCTGGCTGAACCGCATGCTGCTGCCGGACACCGTGGGTACCGGCGGTGACTCTCATACCCGTTTCCCGATTGGTATCTCCTTCCCTGCGGGCTCCGGTCTGGTGGCGTTTGCCGCAGCGACCGGCGTGATGCCTCTCGACATGCCTGAATCCGTGCTGGTGCGCTTCAAAGGCAAAATGCAGCCGGGCATCACTCTGCGCGATCTGGTGCACGCAATCCCGCTGTATGCCATCAAACAGGGTCTGCTGACCGTTGAGAAGAAGGGCAAGAAAAACATCTTCTCTGGCCGCATTCTGGAAATTGAAGGTCTGCCGGATCTGAAAGTTGAGCAGGCGTTCGAGCTGACCGATGCCTCTGCCGAGCGTTCTGCGGCGGGCTGTACCATCAAGCTGAACAAAGAGCCGATTATTGAGTATCTGACCTCCAACATCGTGCTGCTCAAGTGGATGATTGCGGAAGGCTACGGCGACCGCCGTACGCTGGAGCGTCGTATTCAGGGCATGGAAAAATGGCTGGCGGATCCGCAGCTGCTGGAAGCTGACGCTGACGCAGAGTACGCGGCGGTGATCGACATCGATCTGGCGGATATCAAAGAGCCAATCCTGTGTGCGCCAAACGATCCGGACGATGCGCGTCTGCTCTCTGACGTACAGGGCGATAAGATCGACGAAGTGTTCATCGGCTCCTGTATGACCAACATCGGCCACTTCCGTGCTGCCGGTAAGCTGCTGGATACTCACAAAGGCCAGCTGCCGACCCGTCTGTGGGTGGCGCCGCCAACCCGTATGGATGCGGCGCAACTGACCGAAGAGGGCTACTACAGCGTGTTCGGTAAGAGCGGGGCGCGTATTGAAATTCCGGGCTGCTCCCTGTGCATGGGCAACCAGGCGCGCGTGGCCGACGGTGCGACAGTGGTCTCCACCTCCACCCGTAACTTCCCGAACCGTTTGGGTACCGGGGCGAACGTCTACCTGGCTTCTGCGGAGCTGGCAGCGGTTGCGGCGCTGATTGGCAAACTGCCAACGCCGGAAGAGTACCAGACCTTTGTGGCTCAGGTAGATAAGACGGCGGTGGATACCTATCGCTATCTGAACTTCGACCAGCTCTCTCAGTACACCGAGAAGGCTGACGGGGTGATCTTCCAGACCGCGGTATAAAAAACCAACCCCTCACCCCTAACCCCTCTCCCCAAGGGGCGAGGGGGATTTTATTCCCTCTCCCTTTGGGAGAGGGCCAGGGTGAGGGGTATTTTTTTTATTTTCATTCCTCCCACCTCTCCCGCTTTTTTTCTTCCTCTCTGCTGCGATAATTACCCTAATGGCTTTGCAGAGGAAAACGCTATGGATTACGAATTTTTGCGCGACATCACCGGCGTGGTGAAAGTGCGAATGTCGATGGGGCACGAAGCCGTTGGACACTGGTTTAACGAAGAGGTGAAAGAGAACCTCGCGCTGCTGGATGAAGTCGAACAGGCAGCGGAAACGGTGAAAGGCAGTGAACGCTCCTGGCAACGCGCCGGGCACGAATACACCCTGTGGATGGATGGCGAAGAGGTGATGGTGCGTGCCAATCAGCTTGAGTTCTCGGGTGATGAGATGGAAGAGGGGATGAGCTACTACGACGAAGAGAGCCTGTCGCTGTGCGGTGTGGAAGATTTCCTGAAAGTGGTGAACGCCTATCGCGACTTTATGAAACAGAAGTAACTCCCCGAAGCGTCCCTGCTTCGGGCCACGATTACACGGTCGGAATGTTACGGCCGTAGTAAATTTCGCGCATCTCTTTCCAGAGCAGGTCGGTAATGACCTTACGCTCTTCTTCGCTTAAATCTTCCGGCTTCGTGTGGAACATGTAGTGCTTAAGGTCGAATTCCTTAAGTAACATTTTGGTGTGGAAGATATTCTCCTGATAGACGTTCACATCCATCATGTCGTATAGCGACTTCATGTCGTCGGACATGAAGTTCTGAATGGAGTTGATCTCATGATCGATGAAGTGCTTCATGCCGTTGATATCACGGGTAAAACCGCGTACGCGATAATCAATAGTGACGATATCGGATTCCAGCTGGTGGATTAAATAATTCAACGCATTCAGCGGTGAAATCACGCCGCAGGTCGACACTTCAATATCCGCGCGGAAGGTACACAGTCCGCCTTCCGGGTGGCTTTCCGGGTAGGTGTGCACGCAGATATGGCTTTTATCCAGGTGGGCGACAACCACTTCTGGCAGTGGGCCGGGGTGCTCGGTTTTGTCGATAAGCTGCGGGTCAACCGGCTCTTCACTGACCAGAATGGTGACGCTTGCTCCCTGCGGCTCGTAATCCTGGCGCGCGATATTCAGGATGTTGGCGCCGATAATCGAGCAGGTCTCTGTCAGGATCTCGGTCAGACGGTTGGCGTTGTAGAGTTCATCGATATAGGCGATATAACCATCGCGCTCTTCTGCTGTTTTGGCGTAGCAGATATCGTAAATACAAAAACTCAGGCTTTTGGTCAGATTGTTAAAGCCATGCAGTTTAAGCTTTTTCAATTAGTTCACCTCCTTTGAGGACAGCGCGTCTTGCAGATATTGAGGCAACGCAAAGGCTGCGGTGTGGATCGCCGGGTTGTAGTATCGGCATTTGAGTCCGGCCTGGTGGAAGCGGGCCTGGATAATTTCGGTGGAGAGATGGCGCAGGACGTCGTTATCCGTCGCCCAGGCAAAGGTCATGATCCCGCCGTAGTAAGTGGGGATCGCCGCCTGGTAGAAGCTGACGTCAGCAAAATAGGTGCTCAGCTTACGGTGGCTATCAAGCGCTTCATCCTGTTGCAGGAAGCAAACGCCGTTTTGCGCCACAAAAATCCCGCCAGGCTTCAGGCAGCGCTTGCAGCCTTCGTAAAACGACGAGGTAAACAGCGACGCGCCGGGGCCGATAGGGTCGGTACAGTCAGAGATAATGACATCAAACGTTTGCGTGGTCTGGTTAACAAAATTGACGCCATCGTCGATAACCAGATTAAACCGCGGATCGTCATAGCTGCCAGCATTATGGTTGGGCAGATACTGGCGGCAGAACGACACCACACCGGCGTCGATTTCCACCATGGTGATGGTTTCGACATTCTGATGGCGAGAGACTTCACGCAGCATCGCGCCGTCGCCGCCGCCGATAATCAGCACGTCCTTCGCGTGGCCGTGGGCCAGCAGCGGGACGTGGGTCATCATTTCGTGATAGATAAACTCGTCGCGCTCGGTGGTTTGCACCACGCCGTCCAGCGCCATCACGCGGCCAAAGGCGGCGTTTTCGAAGATTATCAGATCCTGATGATCGGTTTTCTCATGATAGAGCACGTTATCCACGGCAAAATACTGACCAAACTGGTCATGCAGCGTTTCTTGCCATACCGTTTTTTCGGTCATGGGGAGCACCTCCTTCGTTAACATCCATTACATCCGGCAGATGGGCGCAACACAACACCGCCGTGAAGCGGTTAGCGGGTCAACAAGGGGCGTCGGGAAGGTTACTTCACGTAGGCGAGCAGGCTGAGTGAATCGCGAGCCAGCGCTTTGCATTTTTTAGCAGTGGGAATGCCAATACCGCTTAAATCACGGTAGCTGTCTTCACCAAGCGCCTTCATGTCGAAGCTGTCGTAGTTGCTGAGGTCCCATTGGTTCTGCTGGGCAAAAAAGACCAGTGCGCGACGAATTTGCCCATTGGGTAAATTCTGGTAACCACAATCGTTTTTCAGAAAAACAAAAACTGCCGTCAGATCGGCCATATCTTCCGCTTCGTTTTCACTTAGCGCGTAACTGTTCGCACACATCGCCATCAGGCTGGCGAACAAAATTGTTCTGAAAAACGTCTTCATTGCCTTTACCACTGCATCACGGAAAATTAACGTTAGCATACTTGATGCCAGGCCGACGATCTTTATTATTGCCGCCGTGCTTGACCTTCCGGTAAGGGGAGGGTTTATGCTCAAAAGATCGCCTGCTGGAAATAAGGAAATGCACATGCAACGTCGTGATTTTTTAAAATTTTCTGCCGCGCTGGGGGTTGCCAGCGCGTTACCGCTCTGGAGCCGCGCCGTTTTTGCCGCCGACAGACCTGCTTTACCCATACCTGAATTACTCGCCGCAGATGCCCGCAGCCGCATTCAGCTTGTGGTGCAGGCCGGTAAAACCACGTTCGGTCAGCACGCCGCCACGACGTGGGGTTATAACGGCAATTTGCTCGGCCCTGCGTTGCAGTTACGCAAAGGGAAGGCGGTGACGGTAGACATTCATAACACGCTAGCGCAAGAGACCACGCTGCACTGGCATGGGCTGGAAGTCCCGGGCGAAGTGGATGGGGGGCCTCAGGGCGTCATCAGGCCTGGTGGTAAACGCAGCGTCACCTTTACTCCTGACCAGCGTGCGGCGACCTGCTGGTTCCACTCGCATCAGCATGGCAAAACGGGCCATCAGGTGGCGATGGGGCTGGCCGGTCTGGTGCTGATTGAAGACGATGAAAGCCGCCTGCTGCGCCTGCCAAAACAGTGGGGTATCGACGATGTCCCGGTGATTGTGCAGGACAAAAAATTCAGCGCTGACGGGCAAATTGACTATCAGCTGGACGTAATGAGCGCGGCGGTAGGATGGTTTGGCGATACGCTGCTGACCAACGGCGCAATCTACCCGCAGCATGCCGCGCCAAAAGGCTGGCTGCGTTTACGCCTGCTAAATGGCTGTAACGCCCGCTCGCTGAACTTCGCCACCAGCGATAAACGCCCGCTGTATGTGGTGGCAAGCGACGGCGGCCTGCTGCCGGAACCGGTGAAGGTGAGCGAGCTGCCGATGCTGATGGGCGAGCGCTTCGAGGTGCTGGTGGATATCAGCGATGGCAAAGCGTTTGACCTGGTGACCCTGCCGGTCAGCCAGATGGGGATGGCCGTTGCGCCGTTTGATAAACCCCATCCGGTCCTGCGCATTCAGCCGCTACAAATCGCCGCTTCCGGTACGCTGCCGGACGCCCTCACCACGCTACCCGCACTCCCGACGCTGGACGGGCTTACGCAGCGTAAACTTCAGCTCTCCATGGACCCGATGCTCGACATGATGGGCATGCAGGCGCTGATGAAGAAGTACGGCAATCAGGCCATGGCGGGAATGCACCACGGCCAGATGATGGGCCATATGAATATGGACCACGGTAAAATGGGCGGCATGGATCACGGCGGCCATGGTTTCGATTTCCACGACGCCAACCGCATCAACGGCAAAGCGTTCGATATGAACACGCCCATGTTCGCCGCCACGAAAGGGCAGTTTGAACGCTGGGTGATTTCAGGCGAAGGCGACATGATGCTGCACCCGTTCCATATCCACGGCACGCAGTTCCGTATTCTCTCTGAGAACGGTAAAGCGCCGGACGCGCATCGCCGGGGCTGGAAAGATACGGTGAGGGTGGAAGGCGGTGTCAGCGAGGTGCTGGTGAAGTTCGACCACGAAGCGCCGAAAGAGTTTGCCTATATGGCTCACTGCCATCTGCTGGAGCATGAAGATACGGGGATGATGCTGGGCTTTACCGTATAAAAAAAGCCGGGTGGCGGCTTCGCCTTACCCGGCCTACATAGGACACCCGAAAGCCCGGTATGCGTTAGCGCCACCGGGCTTTTTCATTACTTAGCGTCGTCAGGCAGTGCATACGCGACAATATAGTCGCCCATCTTCGTGCCAAACGAACCGTGACCACCTGCGGAGATGACAACGTACTGCTTGCCATTCACTTCATAGGTCATCGGCGTAGCCTGTCCACCGGCTGGCAGACGGCCTTGCCACAGTTTTTCACCGTTGGTCATGTTGTACGCGCGCAGGTAGTTATCTGCGGTTGCCGCGATGAACAGCACGTTACCGGCGGTGGAGATTGGGCCACCCAGCATTGGCATACCCATATTGAACGGCACTGGAACAGGCATCGGGAACGGCATGCTGTCCTGTGGCGTACCAATACGTTTCTTCCAGACGATCTTGTTGGTCTTCAGATCCAGACCGGAGATGTAACCCCAGGCAGGCTGTTTACACGGCAGACCGAACGGAGAAAGGAACGGATTCAGGGTCACACCATAAGGAACGCCATACTGCGGCTGGATACCGGCTTCGGTACCGCTGCCTTTCGCATCTTTCGGCTGCTCCATTGGGTTACCCGGACCACGAGGGATCAGACGGGAAACGAACGGCAGCGCCATTGGGTTAGCGATGGCGACCTGACGGTTAGGGTCAACGGAGATCCCACCCCACTCGAACATCCCCAGGTTACCCGGGAAGACCAGCGTGCCCTGCTCTGACGGCGGCGTGAAGATGCCTTCATAGCGCAGCTGGTGGAACATCACGCGGCATACCAGCTGGTCAAACATCGTGGCACCCCACATGTCTGCACCGCTGAGGTCTTTCTCCGGACGGAAACTCAGATCAGAGAACGGCTGCGTTTTGGTGACGTAGTCGCCTTTGGCCGCACCCTGCGGAACCGGTTTTTCCGGCGCAGGAACAACCAGCTTACCGTTGCTGCGATCCAGCACGAAGATGTTGCCGGTTTTGGCCGGGGCGTAAATCACCGGAACGGTTTTACCGTTAACGGTAATGTCCGCCAGCGTCGGCTGGGACGGCATATCCATATCCCACAGATCGTGGTGAACGGTCTGGTAGCTCCATGCCAGTTTACCGGTCGTTGCGTTCAGCGCCACGATGGAGCTGGCGTAACGTTCCTGCTCCGGCGTACGGTTACCACCCCAGATATCCGGCGTGGTCACGCCCATCGGCAGGTAAACCAGGTCCAGCTTCGCGTCATACGCTGCCGGTGCCCAGGAGTTCGGTGAGTTAAAGGTAAAGGTGTGTTCATCCGATGGGATCGCGTTGGGATCTTTCGCGCCCGGGTCGAAGGCCCACAGCAGTTTACCGGTGTTCACGTCGAAACCACGGATAACGCCGGAGGTTTCGCGGGTAGAGAAGTTATCCGTTACCGAACCGGCAATCACGATGGTTTTATCGGTAATGATTGGCGGGGAGGTCGGCTCATACAGACCCGGCGTAGTGTCCGGCATGTTGGTCTGAAGATTCAGAATGCCTTTGTTAGCGAAGGTTTCGCACAGCTTACCGGTCTCAGCGTTGATGGCAAACAGGCGGCCATCGTTCACCGGCAGCATAATGCGGCGAGGACAGTCGGCAATGACTTCCGGGCTGGCATTATCAGCGCGCGCTTCGTGGTAAGAGACGCCGCGGCAGGTGATGTGCTGGAACGACGGGTTGGAGTTCAGCTGTGGATCAAAGTGCCATTTCTCTTTACCGGTGGCCGCGTCGAGCGCGAACAGACGCTGGTGCGCCGTACACAGGTAGAGCATGTTGCCCACTTTAATCGGGGTCACTTCATTGGTCAGCTCACCCGGATCGTTCGGCATTTTCAGGTCGCCGGTACGGAATACCCAGGCTTCCTTCAGGTTTTTCACGTTGTCCGCGTTGATCTGCTTCAGCGGGGAGTAACGTTGACCTTCCTGATTACGACCATAGGCTGGCCAGTCGCCGTCAGCCACCTGCGAAATAGCCGCAGCCGGTGTGGATTCAGTGTTCAGCGTACCGTGGATCTCCTGCGGGTCGTTGAATCCGGCCCAGGTCAGGATGCCGCCACTAATCAGCAGGGCAACGACCAGACCGGCTACAGCACCACTGGAAGGGACGATCAGACGACGCCAGACAAACGGCAGGATCAGCCAGATACCGAAGAAGACCAGAATGTCGCTGCGCGGCGTCAACGCCCAGAAGTCGAACCCGACCTCCCAGACGCCCCAGATCATGGTTGCGAGCAGTAACGCTGCGTACAGCCACAGAGCAGATTGTTTTCTGCGTAAAAGCAGGACGGTTACGCCAACCATAACCAGACCCGCAATCGGGTAGTACCAGGAGCCGCCAATCGCGACCAGCCATACGCCACCGATTAACAAATACAGCGCGCAGAATGCGGCAAACGCGGCTGTTAATGTCACCAGTAGACGCGGCTGTTTAGTTTTTGTTTCAGCCATAGAAAAGTACTCGTCAGTTTTGTTAATTATTTGCTAGCAATTAATTATAGGTATTAACAACTGTGATCGGAATCACAAATATTGCTTTTTATAACTCATACGCCAGGGCAATCCATTTACTGGTATAATGGCTGGCTTGCGTATCGATGCCGGAGCGAGAGTCATCCGCATTGAGAGATTTTCACTAAAATCATTTGGTTAGTAATATGAAACATACTGTTGAAGTGATGATCCCGGAAGCCGAGATCAAAGCGCGTATCGCCGAACTGGGTCGTCAAATCACCGAACATTACAAGGACAGCGGCAGCGAAATGGTGCTGGTCGGTCTGTTGCGTGGTTCTTTCATGTTCATGGCAGACCTGTGCCGTGAAGTGCAGGTGCCGCACGAGGTCGATTTTATGACCGCCTCCAGTTACGGCAGCGGCATGTCCACAACCCGTGATGTGAAAATCCTGAAAGATCTGGATGAAGATATTCGTGGCAAAGATGTGTTGATTGTTGAGGACATCATCGACTCCGGTAACACGCTCTCTAAAGTGCGTGAGATCCTGAGCCTGCGTGAACCAAAATCACTGGCGATTTGTACCCTGCTGGATAAGCCTGAGCGCCGTGAAGTGCAGGTGCCGGTGGAGTTCGTTGGTTTCTCCATCCCGGACGAATTCGTGGTGGGTTACGGCATTGATTACGCGCAGCGTTATCGCCATCTGCCGTATGTTGGGAAAGTAGTGATTCTGGACGAATAATTGCGGGCTGTTGCCCTCACCCCAGCCCTCTCCCACAGGGAGAGGGTGAAAACCCCCGGCTTTGTTATTTATGGTTCACATGCTTAAGCTTGAGGTTGGCAATTCCCGAGCGGTAACGCTGTTCCAGCGTTTCGCGGTTGGTGGCGGTCACTTCCAGATTGCGCAGCAGACCGTCGTGAATACCGTACGCCCAGCCGTGGATGGAGACCTTCTGCCCGCGTTTCCAGGCAGACTGCATAATCGTCGAGTGGCCCAGGTTATAGACCTGCTCCATTACGTTCAGCTCACACAGGGTGTCGAGACGGCGCTCCTGCGGCATTTCGCCCAGCAGTGAGCTATGTTTGAACCAGATATCACGAATGTGCAGCAGCCAGTTATCGATTAACCCCAGCTCTGTGTTTTCGACCGCCGCCTGCACGCCGCCGCAGCCGTAGTGGCCACAAATAATGATGTGCTCAACCTCAAGAACGTCAACGGCGTACTGCACAACCGAAAGGCAGTTGAGATCGGTATGAATAACCAGGTTAGCCACATTGCGGTGAACAAACAGTTCGCCAGGTTCAAGACCCGTCAGACGTTCGGCGGGGACACGGCTGTCAGAACATCCAATCCAGAGAAAGCGCGGGTTCTGCGCTTGCGCGAGTTTTCCAAAAAATCCGGGGTCTTCCTCCACCAGCATTTTTGACCATAGTGCATTGTTGCTGATGAGTGTATCTATGTCGTTCATGGAGGTTAGCGACCTGTAACCAAGTGATTGCGTTGCGCTACTATAGGGTAACCCGACTTTTAATGAAACCACACAACGTGTGTCAGAACTTAAGGTAAGTTGAATTCATGGCGATTGCACTGGAGCTTGAACAGCTCAAAAAAACCTACCCGGGGGGCGTTCAGGCGCTGCGCGGGATAGATCTTAAAGTCGAAGCGGGAGATTTCTACGCGCTTCTGGGACCGAACGGGGCGGGGAAATCCACCACCATCGGGATCATCAGCTCGCTGGTCAACAAAACCTCCGGCCGCGTCAGCGTGTTTGGCTACGATCTGCAAAAAGATGTGGTCAACGCCAAGCGTCAGCTGGGGCTGGTGCCGCAGGAGTTCAACTTCAACCCGTTTGAGACGGTACAGCAGATTGTTGTTAACCAGGCGGGTTATTATGGCGTTGAGCGCAAAGAGGCGCTTGAGCGCAGCGAAAAGTATCTGAAACAGCTCGACCTGTGGGAGAAGCGTAACGAACGCGCGCGGATGTTGTCCGGGGGGATGAAGCGCCGCCTGATGATTGCCCGCGCGCTGATGCACGAGCCAAAGCTGCTTATCCTTGATGAGCCGACTGCTGGCGTGGATATTGAACTGCGTCGTTCCATGTGGGGCTTCCTGAAAGATCTGAACGATAAAGGCACCACCATCATTCTGACCACGCACTACCTGGAAGAGGCGGAAATGCTGTGCCGCAATATCGGCATTATTCAGCACGGTGAGCTGGTGGAAAACACCTCGATGAAGAATCTGCTCTCCAAGCTCAAATCAGAGACCTTTATCCTCGATCTGGCGGCGAAAAGCGCGCTGCCGAAACTGGAGGGCTACAACTATCGCCTGGTCGATACCTCGACGCTGGAGGTAGAAGTGCTGCGCGAGCAGGGTATCAACAGCGTGTTCTCACAGTTGAGTGCGCAGGGCATTCAGGTATTAAGCATGCGTAACAAAGCAAACCGACTGGAAGAGCTGTTTGTCTCTCTGGTGCACGACAAACAAGGAGACAAGGCATGACGCATCTTTACTGGGTCGCGCTGAAAAGCATCTGGGCAAAAGAGATTAACCGCTTTATGCGTATCTGGGTGCAAACCCTGGTGCCGCCGGTGATCACCATGACGCTCTACTTCATCATTTTCGGTAACCTGATTGGCTCCCGCATTGGTGAGATGCACGGTTTTACCTATATGCAGTTTATCGTGCCGGGCCTGATCATGATGGCGGTGATCACCAACGCTTACGCGAACGTAGCGTCGTCGTTCTTTAGCGCCAAGTTCCAGCGCAACATTGAAGAGCTGCTGGTGGCCCCGGTGCCAACGCATGTGATCATCGCCGGTTACGTGGGCGGCGGCGTAGCGCGCGGGCTGTGCGTGGGGATTCTGGTGACGGCGATTTCGTTGTTCTTCGTCCCGTTCCAGGTGCATTCGTGGCTGTTCGTGGCGCTCACATTATTGCTGACGGCGATCCTGTTCTCCCTCGCCGGGCTGCTGAACGCGGTGTTTGCTAAAACGTTTGATGACATCAGCCTGATCCCGACCTTCGTGCTGACGCCGCTGACCTATCTGGGCGGGGTGTTTTACTCCCTGACGCTGTTGCCGCCGTTCTGGCAGGCGCTGTCGCACCTGAACCCGATTGTCTACATGATCAGCGGCTTCCGCTTTGGCTTCCTCGGCATTGCCGATGTCCCGCTGTTCACCACCGTTGTGGTGCTGGTGGTGTTTATCGTGGCATTCTATCTGCTGTGCTGGTATCTGATCCAGCGCGGACGCGGGCTGCGTAGCTAACCTTCTGCCCGGCGACGTTCTGTTTGCCGGGCACTTTCTTTGACAGTTATCACCGTAAACTAACCTTCACCTGGATAAACTACTCGCCTGCTAAGGAGAGACGTTATGCTGGGATGGGTGATCACCTGCCACGATGAAGAGGCACAGGAAATGCTGCTTAAGCTGGAGGCCCGATTTGGCCCCCTGGCGCAATGTCGTGCGGTAAATTACTGGCGAGGGCTGAGCACCAATATGCTCAGCCGGATGATGTGTGACGCGCTGCATGAAACCGACACCGGCGATGGCGTGATTTTTCTCACTGACAGATCCGGCGCGGCGCCATACCGTGCGGCTGCCCTAATGAGCCATAAGCACGATAACTGTGAAGTAATCTCCGGTATCAGCCTGCCTTTACTCGAAGCGATGTATCCGCTGCGCGCAACGTTGAGCAGCGCTGAGTTTCGTCACGCCATTGTGGCGCAGGGCTCGCCGGGCGTGAGCAGCTTGTGGCACCAGCAGCAGAAGAACCCGCCTTTTGTTCTGCTTCACGATCTGTATAAGCATTAAACATTGGTATTGATGCCGCTTTTGTTACAATGGCGGCTGATTTTCTGTGTCGATTTATATTCCATGCTCAAGCGCGTTATCTTTATCCTTCTGCTCGTGGTTTCCGGTGGTGCGTCTGCCAGCCTGACCAGCCAGCAAGGCCTTCCTGCTCAGTATATGCAAACCACCGAAGATGCGGCCATCTGGGCGCAGGTGGGAAATGCCGTTGTGAATGTGGGGAATGTCCGCGCCGGGCAGATCCTCGCTGTCTTTCCGGCCGCGGCGGATTACTATGAATTTCGTTTCGGATTCGGTACGGGGTTTATTGATAAAGACCACCTTGAAAAAGTTCAGGGCAAACAACGCGTTGAGGATAGCCTGGGTGACTTGAACAAGCCGCTCAGTAATCAAAACCTCATTACCTGGAAAGACACGCCGGTTTATAACGCCCCCAGCAGCGGAAGCGCGCCCTTTGGCACCTTAAGCGCTAATCTTCGCTATCCGATTCTGAATAAGCTGAAAGACCGCCTGAACCAGACCTGGTTCCAGATCCGTATCGGTAATCGTCTGGCATGGGTAAGCAGCCTGGATGCGCAGGAAGATAACGGGCTACCGGTTCTGACCTACCATCATATTTTGCGTGATGAAGAGAACACCCGTTTTCGACATACCTCCACGACGACCAGCGTACGTGCGTTTAATAATCAGATGGCCTGGTTACGCGATCAGGGCTACACCACGCTGACGATGTACCAGCTTGAAGGGTACGTGCGTAACAAGATGAACCTGCCCGCGAAAGCGGTGGTGATCACCTTTGATGATGGCCTCAAATCGGTGAGCCGCTATGCGTATCCGGTGCTGAAAGAATATGGCTTCAACGCGACGGCGTTTATAATTTCATCCCGAATCAAAGGCCATCCGCAGAAGTGGGATCCAAAATCGCTACAGTTTATGAGCGTTCAGGAAATCAAGGGCATCCAGGATGTGTTCGACATTCAGTCTCACACTCATTTCCTGCATCGCGTGGATGGCTATAAACACCCCATCCTGTTGAGCCGTAGCTATCACGTGATCCTGTTTGATTTTGAACGCTCACGTCGTGCACTGGCTCAGTTCAACCCGCGCGTATTGTATGTGTCGTATCCATTTGGCGGCTATGACAATAAAGCGATAAAGGCAGCGAATGACGCTGGTTTTCATCTGGCAGTGACGACGATGAAAGGGAAGGTGAAGCCGGGGGATAATCCGTTCCTGTTGAAGCGTTTGTATATCTTAAGAACGGATTCACTGGAGACGATGTCGCGGCTGATCAGTAATCAGCCGCAGGGATAGCGGTTAGTCGTATGAAAGGGTGAATACGCCGGTGGCTTTAAACGACCCCGGTTTCACTGTGTTTCCGTTTGCTACCAGTTGAGCAACATAATTAATTTGCTTGGATTCAGGGGTTTGGTAATCCGTTATGACATAGGATGAGTCAGGATTGTTCGGCAGAAGTTGAGAGGTTCCGTTATACATGATTTTCACGCCTGCGCCCTCAGCTCCGGACGTAAGCGTATTACCAAGAAGATCATTGTTTTTTCCGGTTAGCTTTGAGGTGGTGAGTTTGGTTGTGATATTTGCCACACCGGTACAATTGCTTAAGCTAATGGAAAAAGGGATATCCTTAACCCGATTGTTTTTAATGTCTGAAACATAATATTCTCCCAGGTTAACATTATTAGTACCATCCGATAGCATGGCCATGTCGCAGGTTGGAAGAACGATCGGGATCTGGAATGAGTCCTCGTTGACCATAAATGTCCATGGTTGGTTGTCACTATCATCTGGATTACCAATAGCCATTTTACCCAGAGTGCCGGGTTTGGGTCTGATTGAGGTTTCTTTGTTCGGGTTGCCTCTGTAACCTTCATCAATATAAATTTGAACTGAGGTGTTTATCCATTTTTCATCCCACGGGTCAGATTTTCCGGAGGAGGCAACGGTAGTCCAGCCAGTAGTATTCATAGCGAAGTAACCACCCATGCCTCCAGTGCTTTCTGCGGTGTGCACCCTTACGGAATAATAAATCCCCGGAATATTTGTTTCAAACATAGCCCTGCCATAACTACTCCCCATTAGCAAGGTCGGGTTTGTTTGTGACACGAGGTTAAAACCATCGTCCCCCGGACCACATTTGGCCTGAATGCCTGGTGTCAGGTTAACGTTAAAAAGAGTACTGGCGTAGTTACCCGGAGGGGGAAGACGTACGGTGCCACCTGAGTAGTCAGAATTGATTAGCGTGGTTGTGCCGCCTTTTCCATTATTCATTTGGCACTCCCCTGCCCAGCAGGAGTGGCTGAGGGTAAATAACGCGCTCGCCATGGCAAACGTCATTGTGCCTTTCACGTTGAAACCCTGTCTTATAAAGTTGAACATTCTCATCCTTTTTCCTGTTCTGATTATTATTCGTAAGTGACGTCAACCAATACTTTACTGGTAACGACACCACCAGCCACTACGCCAATATTTTGATATCGGGCATAGAACTGATAATCCGTTAAAAATGCAGTATCCTGACCGCTTACGTCAAAAGTGATTTTTGACGTGCCGTCGTTGTTTAAAACATTCTTTTTATATTTTTCAGAGAAAACGACGACGCCGACATTTTTTGCCGCGCCTGCGGCGGTATCATCACTTTTGAAAACCTGATTTTGTCCTGGCCAGAAACCCGACTGCGGCGAAAAGCTAAAACTCAGCTTTTTAGCCGTACCGCTGTCTCCATAGCAATCATCTACATGGATCTTAAAAGGCGTACCGCCTGCATCATCGGTTGCAGTAAAACGATCGCTACCATCCGAGTTATAAAACCAACTGCGCATCGCATTGGGGAGATAAATTTCGCCGTCATTTTCCACGGTCAACTTACAGGTGCTATTAACAATGTTAGCGGTAATATTTACGTCTAATCCTGAGCTTGCCTGGCTTACGCCAGGCAAAATGCCACCAGCCAAGCCCATAAGCAACACAAGACCGGGCTGGTATAAAATAAACGGTGATTGTTGCATACTGGTTCCTGGTATTATGGATAAGCGATAGTAAACGTGACTGGCGCAGTAACCGCCCCCGCGCCTACATCAGCAATGGTTTGGCCTTGCCCGATAACGATACGGGAATTCATCGGGAATTCACCGGTACCATCAGTAATGGTGACATCCTTAGCAGCCGGAGGCGTGTTACAGCTCATAAGCTCGCCAGTATCGACAACACCCGACCAGATCTCAAAGCCCGTTGCTAAGCCGCCAGAGTAAGAATCACCCGTCTTGTTGACGCCACTGCATTCACCACCAGCGCCTTTCGCAGCGGACACCGTTGCCTTGGTTACTCCAGAACAGTTGGTGAAACTAATCTTGAGCGGCTCGACACGGGTTTTGTTCACCAGATCGGATTTGTATACGTCGCCGAACGCAATTTCAGTGGAGGCTGTGCCTGCATCGTTAAGTACTTTTGCGGTACATGTGCCTGATACAATTTTTGATTTAATCGTTAATTCGACACTAGGGGTGCCTGTAATTGCTGCGCTTGCCATTCCCGAGAACAGAAGAGCAGAAACGGACAGGGCGATAAAAGTAGAATTGAATTTCATAATGTTGCTCCGTTTTCCTGCACTAATCACTCGTAGCTAAATTCAAAGGTCGCCACGGCCTGAAAATCACCAATGGTCATGCTGTTTTCTTTTGTTTCACGTAAGGTGGCCACCAGAGCAACTTCCTTATTCTGGATTTCTGTCGGACTCCAGACCAGGCGCTCTGAATCCAGGGTTGAGTTAATGATAAAAGGAGTATTTGGTGCATCGGCTCTGGCGATTTCAGCCGCAGAGTAATCAGCGCCACCGTTAGTTTTTGCAATCTGGTTAACAAGGCCGCTAGCTAAATAACCTGATTTGGTTCCTTTTACGGTTGTTTTTAACGAGGTCAGCGACGCCGGGCATTCAACGAGCACAATTTTGAAATTGGCATTTGCCGTTCCGGCTTTGACATCATCTAAACGTACCTGACCGTTATTACCGATAGTCAGCGTTTGCTGCGTATCTGAACCCGTACCGCCGACCAGTTTCATATCGCAGGTGGTTTCGCGGATATTGGCAGTGAAGTTAACATTGAGATCGGCTGCCGCAGCAGAACCTGACATCGCTAACATTGCTAATGCGATTAATGAATAACCGCAATGATTTTTCTTCATATTATTTCCCATGGGTGTGATTCCCTGTTTTAACATCATTACATTTGGCACTGTTGATTACTCAGAATCGTGGTTAAGCCTGCTTTCTTCGCATTTTCAGGAATCTGATAATGCACCGTGCAAGAGCTGGATCCATCGCTTCCCCATACCACCCGGAGAGCGCCTTTGTCTTCCACACCGCGTACATAAGCTTGTCCTGCCTGGCCTACCGTTCCGATAGATTCGTTTTTCTCATTCAGAACGTCTGCACCTAACGGAATAAAGCCGTTATCAGAACGTTGTAATTCCAGAACAAGCGAACGACCTTCATCCGTTTCAAAATTCACTAATACAACGGAGCCATTGCGAGGTACGGCAACTGCGCTGGTATTTTTGATTTCAACGTCTGCTTCGAGAGTGCTGATATCGAGCGATACTCGGTTTTCTCTGTAGGCTGACATATACGGCATAATCCCGTACCCGGAGCTGTTAATGCGGCTTTGGCCGTAACCCAGCCGAGCACCCGTTGCGCCACTTGCTTTTACCAGCGCAAGTGAATCCGTTTCGCCGATACTGCCGGATGTAAATACAACGCCACCCGAGTGAACAACCATTCCGCCGTTATAACTCGCGGAATACTGTTTACTATTGTCATCGCCAAAGGACGCTGAGACACCGAGCGGCCCGTAAGGACTGTTCCATGAGCTATAGCCACTGACCTGGTTCAGGTTGCCGTAGTTGCCCCCGCTTGATGAGGCGCTAACGGAATAGCTCACTTCACTGTTTTTGGAGTTGCCGCTTGCCGTAGAGTTAAAACTGGTACCGCCTTTTAAATCAGTGCGCAGGCTCATGTTGACGTTATTAAATCCGCCTGACTGCGCGCTATCTTTATTGAATATGCTGAATGGAATACTGACGTTTAAATAAACGCTGTCATCCTTTTCCCCTGTTTCGTTGTACGTGCGTTGCACAGAAACGCTATAGCTACCGTAAGCAAAACTATTGTTGTAACCCACGCTGTAGTCGGAGGTGGAGCTAGAGTCATTCCAGTAATCCTGCCAGGTACCGCTAATATAGAGTGAGCCGTATTCATCACCGTTAACATTCAATGGCTGGTTCAGGCTGACCTGTATCTGGTTTTTGGTACGCTGATAATCAGCATAAAGCTCGGCATTGCTGTCATAAGATCGATTGCCATATTCCTCGTGATGAATACTGTCCTGCAATGAGGCGGCATCGTTAAGGCTGAGATAATCTTCTGTAGAGAAGCGATAAGCTGCCACGTTAAGAGATGTGTTAGTAGCTTCAAGCATTTTGCTGTAGGTCAGCCGATAACTTTGCCCTTTAAGCGTGTCCAGCCCGTCGATATCGGCATAGGACCCGGTAACATCTAATGCGAATGCACCAATACGGGTATTCATAGCCAGACCAAGCAGGCCGGCGTAGAAATCCATATCCGTATATTGCGCACCCACGTAACCGGTAAAGGTATTATTCAGACCATACGCGTAAGTTGCGTAGCCAACGTTTGGCTTATCGTGCAATGAATCATCATTCAGCTCACCTAAACCCACATCCCAGCGGCTGGAGCCTGGGCGGAGCATTTGTGTAACTGAGGAGAACGGAACGGTAAACGTCCGTTTACTTCCATCGGCTTCCTCTACAGTGACAATCAAATCATTGCCATAGCCTGTTGTACTGAGGTCATTGATCTCGAAAGCACCGGGTGGAACGGTGGTTTCATAAATTTTATTGCCGCTTTGCGTTACGCTAACTTTGGCGTTACTGTTTGCCACACCACGAATTACTGGCGCGTAGCCAGAGGTGCCTTCCGGGAGCATGCGGTCATCGTTATACATACGCGCACCACGCAGGCTCACCGAGTCAAAGACATCACCGCGTGTGTAGGAATCACCCATTACCATCTGTGCGTTAAGTGGTGTGATGTCTCGCTGGAGGTAGATATCCTGGCTGGAATAATGTGTGCCATTATCGCTGTCCCAGTTCAGACTGCCGCGAGAACGTAAACGCCACGGCCCCACGTTCAGGCCATAATGCAAGCCCGCATAAGCGGTATCTGAATTGGTGCCGTTTGACTCGCTGTGCCAGGTATTAAGATCGTATGAGAGTAATCCGGCCGGAACACCATTATCCCATAATGAAGGATCGACATACCCTGCTGGAAGTTTAAGCACGTAGATTTGCGGGAAATTAAGATCCATTTCCTGCTTGCTACTATCAAAATTTTCAGAAGCACCGGGATAATATTTTTTGATATCTACGCAAGACGTTTCGTCGTTTTTAACATCATCGCCTAATATGCTGGTATCAACGCCTGCCTGTGTCAGCGTGAATTTAGTCAGACATGCTGAGGCACGTGGCGTTTTGTTATCAATGAATGTCATCTCGACCGTGGATTTTGAATTGCCATTCAAATTCACTTTTACACGGTAAGTACCTGGCAGAACTGGGTTGCCATAAGCATAACGATCGACATTGATACCTCCACCATTATCGATAAGGAACTGGTCATTAAATTCAATGGCCGATTCTGTTTCGGATGAGGTGTCTACAGCTTTTTTTTCAGTCTCGCTGGCATGCAGAGGAAATGCTGCACAGATTGCGAGACATAAAATTGATCGTTGAAATAGCATGCTTCATCCAGACAAGTCGTCGTATGAATGCTATGAATCATTCATACGTGTTATATTTATAATGTGGCGGTGGTGCGGTTATTAATTTACTTTGCTTTCAAAAGTATCAGAGCCGCCATTGTCATTAATGGTTTCGTAAGCAACAGTGCCGGTGGCAGTACTACCTAAACCTTTTACCTGCATAATTTGAGTACTAAACGGTGAAATAGATTTATGCTCAACCTGGTACTCTTTATTTGCTGATTTCAGCTTTACATTTGAAATAGAAACGTTGTAAGGGGAATCATTGTGTGCGATCAGGTTTAGCGTATTACCTTGTTTTTGTTGTGACCACGTTACTTTGGCTGCTGCATCTCCTGGCGTACCTTTCAGGCCGTCAGGTCGGAAAAAGAGTTTAATACGTGTGCGGAATGCCAGCTGGAGCTGGTTAGGATTTTCACCGTCTTTCACTTTTGACTTCGGTGGAATCTCGAGCACATTGAACCAGAATAGGGATTCGCGATCTTGCGGCAATGAACCACCCAGGTATGAGATCCGAACGGATTGACCTTTTTGCGGATCAATTCGGGATACTGGTGGAGTAATAATAAACGGTAGTTTTAATTCCTGTGGGTTGGTGTCATCGCGACCGTCATCGAGCCATGATTGAACTAATAGTGGCTTTTTGCCACGGTTGTCTAAAGAAACGATGACATCTTTTTGCGACTGCTGATAAACAATACGTGTTCCCGAAATAACGATATCTGCGCTTGCCTGGAATGACGCGACAGCAGCAGCTGTAAAGCAGGCAGCTTTAAATCCTTTATAAAATGATGTGCTTAACATTTTTCCACTTCCTGTTGGAATGATATCAATAGTCCCCTGACGTACGTCAGGGGATAATATGAGCATTTTATTTATGCGCTTAAAATTACTCGTAGATCATGGTGAATGCAGCTTGTGCCTGAACCACACCAGCTGACACTGGGTTGTTGGCCGCATCCCAGTTCTGACCCTGGGTATACGCTACACGGTAGTAAAGTGCGCCTGCGCCTGTGGTATCAATCGTTGCTTTCTGGGTATTGTTGGTCTGATCCAGTTTGATCTGATCGGTAGCGGAGTTGCCATCGTTTGACAGTACCAGATTGACGTTTTTAGCGGCGCCTTGAGTATTTGATGGTGGAACCAGCAGACCGCCGGAAGTTGAAGAAGAACCCGCCCAGGAATCAAACTGAGCAGATGCCTGGTTGACGGTAGCAGAATCACAACCTGTCAGGGTGAGGGAGAATTTCTTTTCTCCCAGGGTGCTGGTGGTACCCAGCGCATTAGCGAAGTCTTTTACAAACACGGTATCCAGGTTAACGTCAAAATCATTACCATCCTGGTCAATCTTCTGATCCAGGGATACTTTACAGGTGTTATTAGAAACCATACCGTGGAAAGTAATAGTGCCTGTATCTGAAGGAATATCAGCTGCCATTGCAGAACCCGCACTCAGAACCATTGCTACTACAGTTGCCAGACCTAATTTATTAAAAGACATTTTTTATATCCATATTTAAATGCTAGAAAAGTGAACATAAGCAAGGCTTATGTTCGTTCCGAACAGATGCTTCGGGAAAAGGATTCTAAGTGATGAGTAATGGTTGTGAGAAGCCGTTAGGCGTTAGAAATACTTAAACGATCTTTAAGTCAATATGATTATTTAATAGTGAATGATAATAATTGTTCATCATTTTGATGAGCAGGTGTTCGGCAGGGTGACTTGAATATATTAATAAAAATATATAAAAAGAACGCTATTCATTTTAATTATGTATAAATTACCCAACCTATTTGTCGGGTAATTTATAACAGTACTATTGGCTTAGGCAACCTGAACCGGAATTGCCTTCGCAATACGTTTCATTTCATTATCGCCTTCAAAGTATGCCACTTTTGGCTGCCAGCGACGTGCCTCTTCGTCAGACATCATCACAAAGCTGGCAATAATGACGATATCACCCACGTCCGCGCAGTGCGCCGCTGCCCCATTAACGGAGATGATTTTAGACCCGCGTTCAGCGGCAATCGCGTACGTTGAAAAGCGTTTGCCGTTATTAACGTTCCAGATATCAATAGCTTCGTTTTCGAGAATACCCGCCGCGTCGAGAAAATCCTGGTCGATCGCGCAGGAGCCTTCATAGTGCAGGTCGGCCTGGGTGACTTTCACACGGTGAAGCTTACCTTGTAGCATTTTGCGAATCATTACGTTTACCTTTCACTTCCGGGTAGTAAAACTACGCCAGTTCAACCACTTTGTTGTCGATAAGGCGGGCCTGGCCGAGCCAAGCCGCCACCAGAATTACCGCACGTTTGCTGGTATCTGAGAGTTCCAGAAGCGTATCGGCATCCCGAATTTGAACGTCGTCAGCACGAAGACCTTTCTCGTTCAGCGCCTGTTCAGCCAGAGCGATGATTTCTTCTGCGGTTAATTCTTTTGCCAGCAGTTGCTCTGCCATGGTATTCATGACTTTGCTTAAGCCTGGAGCAATTTTACGCTGTTCCGCAGTCAGATAGCCGTTACGGGAGCTAAGCGCCAGGCCATCTTTCGCACGTACAATCGGCACGCCGACAATCTCTATGTCGTAGCCCATATCGGCAACCATTTTGCGGATCAGCGCCAGCTGCTGGAAATCTTTCTCGCCAAAGCAGGCGATGTCCGGCTGCACCAGGTTAAACAGCTTGCTGACGATGGTGGAAACGCCGCGGAAATGGCCCGGACGGCTGGCACCCTCCAGCATGGTCGAAATACCCGGTACGTCGACGTAGGTCGCTTCAGTGGTACCCTGAGGATAAACATCTGCGGGGGCCGGTGCGAAGACGATATCCGCATGACGTTTTTTGAGCTTCTCGCAATCTTCCTGCAAGGTACGTGGATAGCGCGCCAGATCGTCTTCGCGATCGAACTGCATCGGGTTAACGAAGATACTGACTACCACGATATCTGCACGGGCTCTCGCTTCATCGACCAGCTTCATATGGCCGTCGTGCAGATTGCCCATGGTCGGGACGAGGGCGATACGTTTACCTTCCTGACGTGCACGGCGGATATGCTGGCGCAGCAGCGGCAGAGTTTCTATGATTAGCACACCTGGACTCCTTAATGGAAACTGTGTTCTTCGCCCGGATAAACGCCGGACTCAACCTCGGCAATATACTGCCGCACAGCAGCACGCATGTCGCCTGCTTCTGTCAGGAAATTTTTAGCAAATTTTGGAATGTGACCGCCGGTGATCCCGAAGGCGTCGTGCATGACCAGAATCTGGCCATCGGTGACGTTGCCCGCGCCGATGCCGATCACCGGAATCGACAGCGCCTCAGTGATACGCTTAGCCAGCTCAACCGGCACACACTCCAGCACCAGCAGCTGTGCACCAGCGGCTTCCAGCGCCAGGGCATCATCAAACAGCGTCTGCGCCGCATCGCCACGCCCCTGAACTTTATAACCGCCAAAGATATTCACGGATTGCGGCGTCAGCCCTAAGTGCCCGCAAACTGGCACGGCCCGTTCGGTGAGCATTTTCACCGTATCGACCAGCCAGTCGCCGCCTTCGATTTTGACCATATTGGCACCGGCGCGCATCACTGTTGCCGCATTTTCAAAGGCCTGTTCCGGGGTGGCATACGCCATAAACGGCAGATCGGAAAGTAGCAGGCAGGCGGGCGCACCCCGGCGCACGGCGCGGGTATGGTAAGCAATATCCTCGACCGTGACCGGCAGAGTGGAATCATGTCCTTGTACCGTCATCCCTAACGAGTCTCCGACCAGCATGACGTTGATCCCTTCTTCGGCAAACAGTTTTGCGAAGCTGTAGTCATACGCGGTGATAGTGGCGAAGCGTTTCTTTTCCTGTTTGCATTTCTGCAATAAGGAGATGGTAGTTGGTTTCATACTGTTTCCTGATGGCCCAAAAGCGGATCTTTGCGCATTCTAACAGTAACATTCGAGGGAACAATGATTTTAGGCAATCGATTAACCATATTTGACACATGGCTAATCGGGGGTGACACGGGATTACCAGCGGACCGGTTTTTCCGCGTTGAGGCTTTGCAGAACGGCGTTCAGCGAGGTGCCGTCAGGGAAGGTGAGATCGGGGGCGACTTCAAACAGTGGCCAGAGCATAAACGCACGGTTTTTCATGTCATAGTGCGGAACGGTGAGGCGCTCGGTGTTAATCACCTTGTGGCCGAAAAGCATAATATCGAGGTCGAGCGTGCGCGGTCCCCAGCGTTCGGCTTTACGTACGCGACCCTGCTGTAGCTCAATACGCTGGGTATTATCCAGCAGCGTTTCTGCGTCAAGGGCTGTTTCCAGCACCACGGCGGCGTTCAGATAATCAGGCTGATCCTGCGGGCCGAGCGGGGGCGTACGGTAAAAGGAGGAGACCGCCACGATATGGCTTTGCGGGATCTCCCCCAGCGCCTGAACGGCAGCGTTAACCTGCTCAAGCGGAGAGGCCAGATTGCTGCCGATGGCAATATACGCAAGGGTCATGCTGTGCCTTCACGACGCGGCGCGCGCTTGCGCGGGCGACGGTGACGACGGCGCGGTGCCGGCTCGTCATCCAGATCCGTGAGCATATCTTTTTGCTCCGGTGGTGCAGAGACCTGAAATTCTCCCCACCACTGCGCCAGGCGCTGTAGCTCCTGGTTTCTTTCGACTTCAGCACGCAGAGAGAGCAAATCGAACGCGGCGCGGAACTTAGGATGCTCCATCAGTTTCCAGGCACGTTTACCCTGACGGCGGGACATACGCAGTTGAAGCTGCCAGATATCACGCACCAGCGTGGTAATACGTTTCGGGATCGCCAGCGTGCGACAGCCTTCGTCCAGCACGTCGTTTGCCGCCAGCGCGAACGCATCATAATAGGCGAGGCCGCTCTCCTGGGTAATGCGCTGCGCCGTTTCCAGCAGCGGATACCAGAACATGGCCGCGAACAGGAACGCCGGATTCACGCGCATATCGTTATGAATACGGGTATCCGTGTTCTTCAGCACCTGTGCAATCATCCGCTCCATTGCGCTGTCACCGTTTTCGGTGAAGTAGCGGGTAATGGTCGGGAACAGCGGCTGGAACAGGTTGTATTCACGCAGCAAATTGTAGGTTTCAAACCCGTAGCCTGCCTGGAGCAGCTTTAACGACTCCTCAAACAGACGGGCAGGGGGGACGTCGTTAATCAGCGTCGCCAGGCGCGGGATCGGCTCTGCGGTTTCCGGGCTGATACGCATGTTTAGCTTGGCGGCAAAACGCACGGCGCGCAGCATCCGGACCGGATCTTCGCGATAGCGCGTTTCCGGCGTGCCGATCAGGCGAATCAAGCCGTCTTTCAGATCCTGCATACCGCCGACGTAATCGCGCACGGTAAAATCCGCCACGCTGTAGTAAAGGCTGTTGATGGTGAAATCGCGACGCTGAGCATCTTCTTCAATAGAGCCAAAGATGTTGTCGCGCAGCAGCATGCCGTTTTGGCCGCGCTGGGAAGTTGTGCGATCGTTGATGCCCGCTTCGTGGTGACCGCGGAAGGTCGCCACTTCAATAATTTCCGGTCCAAACATCACGTGCGCCAGACGGAAACGGCGACCAACCAGACGGCAGTTGCGGAATAATTTACGCACCTGTTCAGGCGTGGCGCTGGTCGTCACGTCGAAATCTTTTGGTTTTTTGCCCAGCAGTAAATCGCGCACCCCGCCGCCGACGAGATAGGCCTCGTAGCCTGCTTTATTCAGACGATAGAGCACCTTGAGGGCATTTTCACTGATATCTTTGCGGGAAATATTGTGCTGCTCACGCGGAATGACCGACATGTGTGGCTGTGCAATAGCATCATTCGCCATGCTCTCTTCGCGGCTCAGCACTTTACGGCAAAAATTAGCGACTCGGGTAAAAATAGTACACCTCGTAGTGTGTTTTGTTATCAAAAAAGCGGCTAATCATAGCTCAGCGCAACGCATTTGAGAATGCTGGATTTTTGGCACGGCCATAAGCGTCCAGTCAGCAATGGCCGTTTTCAGCAATTCATCCAGACTCAGATCCTGCCATTCCTGCGTTACATTCTGGTTGAGAAATCGCAGCGCGTCGATCAATACCGGGCGCGGATCGCCGTCAGGCAGCGCCGGGGCATGATTCTGTTTTGACAGCTTACTCCCCTGTTCATTGACCGCCAGCGGCAGATGAATGTAATCCGGCACCGTCCAGCCAAACTGCTGGTAAAGCGATATTTGCCGCACGGTAGGCTCAACCAAATCCGCCCCACGCACGATTTCCGTGACGCCCTGGAAATGGTCATCGACAACCACCGCCAGGTTATAGGCAAACAAGCCATCGCGACGGTGAATAATAAAATCTTCACGCGCCAGACGATCATCCGCCTGAATGGTTCCTGAGAGGACATCGGTAAACTGCGTCACCGGAGCGCGCTGTATCAGCCGTACGGCGGCATTCTCAGGGCCGTTGTGCCGCCGCGTACGGCAGTGGCCGTCGTAAACGCCACCCACGCTCTGAATTCGCGCACGCGTGCAGGTGCAGTTATAGGAAAGGCCCTGTTCAGCAAGCCACGCCAGACGTTCACGGTAGGCATCATGGCGTTGAGACTGCCAGAGTACGTCGCCGTCCCAGTGAAGACCGTAATGTTCCAGCTGACGCAGAATAGTTTCTGCCGCACCGGGAACTTCACGCGGAGGATCGATATCTTCAATGCGAACCAGCCATTTACCCTGACGGGCGCGAGCCTGTAGGTAGCTGCCGAGCGCGGCAATTAATGAGCCGAAGTGTAATTCACCGGAGGGAGATGGCGCAAAGCGCCCGATATAGTGAGATTCAGACATATCAACGGTAACAAGGCGGGAGAAACTCCCGCCTTAGAAGAGTAGTGAGAGGGAAGACGTTAGCCAGCCATCTGTTTTTCGCGGATTTCTGCCAGCGTTTTACAGTCGATGCACAGATCGGCTGTTGGACGCGCTTCCAGACGACGAATACCGATTTCAACACCGCAGGATTCGCAGTAGCCAAAATCTTCGTCCTCGACCTTTTTCAGCGTTTTCTCGATCTTTTTGATCAGTTTGCGCTCGCGGTCACGGTTACGCAGTTCGAGGCTGAACTCTTCTTCCTGAGCGGCACGGTCGACCGGATCCGGGAAGTTAGCAGCTTCATCCTGCATATGTGTAACGGTGCGATCGACTTCATCCCTGAGTTGATTACGCCATGCTTCAAGAATACGCTTGAAGTGCGACAGCTGGGCTTCGTTCATATACTCTTCGCCCGGCTTCTCTTGATACGGCTCCACCCCAGCGATGGCGAGAATACTCAGGGACGATGTTTTACGGTTTTGCCCTTCTTGCATGTTGCTTCTCCTTAACACGCACTATCGATCCCCGTGTTGGGGGAAAAATCAGGTCGCTATAAATAGCAGATGCTTTTCCGTATGGCAATTATCTAAACGTAACACTTGACAACCCTGTGAGGAAAAGCGTATTTGCGCACGCGGCCAGAACACTTATTAGTCAATCGTCTAATCCCTTATAGGACAATGGGAAGAGAGGATCTCAGAGTCATATTATCGGCAGAAAGTTCCGCTTTATAAGCGAAAATCTCTACCCCCTGCTTTTGTGCCTCATTCAACAATTGCGCGTATTTAGGATCAATATGACGGGCCGGGGAAAACCGTTCAATGGCTGAATGCAGAACCGCAAACAGCAACACGGCGCGCTTGCCCGCCGCCGCTACACTCATTAGCTCCCGCAGATGCTTCTGGCCACGTAGCGTTACCGCATCCGGAAAGAAGCCGTTTTCCTCTTCCGCTAACGTCACTGATTTCACTTCAATATAGCACTCAGGGCGGTCTTCCGCCTGTAACATAAAATCAATTCTGCTGCCTTCATCGCCATATTTCACTTCGCTTTTTTGCGTGCCGTAACCCACCAGTTCAGGAAGGATTCCATTTGTCAGGGCTTCCTTAACCAGCTGATTTGCGCGCAGGGTATTAACGCAAATAAATGCCCCGCTTTGCGTCTCGGTCATTTCCCAGGTATGAGGATATTTGCGTTTAGTATTTTCTGATGTGGAATACCAGACCGTGTCACCCGGCGTGGCGCAACCGGTCATGGCGCCGGTGTTAGGACAATGCAGCGTGAGCGTTTCGCCCTCAGGCGTGATCACGTCAGCGAGAAAGCGTTTGTAACGCTGGATCAGCGTGGCGGACTGGAGTGCAGGGCTAAACTTCATCAGGATTCCTTAACGTGTCGCCCAGCGACCAGCGCTGGAGCGGAGTGTAGCGGGTGCGTCCTTGTACAAAGGCAGATTCGTACAGCGCAAATTCATTCACCTGAAAGGACCAGTGGAAGCCCGGTGGCGGGATGGCAACAGCCTGACCCGCATCGCGCAGCAGGGTAATGTGGGGGTGAAACGGCTGCGGGCTCTGATAACAGCCGCTGCGCGCGGCCTGCGCCCGCAGCATGTTGGCGAGCTGGAGCAGTCCGCGGGGGGGCTGCCGCGTCCCCAGCCAGACCACCCGAGAGCGCAGCCATTGCCCGGCATCGTCAAGATGCAGCGTAAAACCCGGCTGAGAAATGCGTCCGGCCATTGCGCTTAACGCGCGCTGCTTTTCTGCGCTCACCTCGCCAAGAAAAGCTAACGTCAGGTGCATATTGGCGGCGACGACAGGGCGGCCCGCTTCCGCGGGGAAGTGGCTGGCGCGCCAGCGAACAATTTGCCGTTGAAGCGTGGTGGGTAATTCAATGGCGAAGAATAGCCGTTTTGACTCAGACATGCGCAAGACTCGGTAATGATATGCGCCGATGCTACAATGTACGCCGATTAATGTTAACCCTCTGGAGCCGTAAGTGTCCTCTTTGCCCGTCGCCGTCGTCCTTCCTGAGCTTCTCGCAGCCTTAGAACATGCGCCACAGGTTTTGCTCAGCGCGCCCACCGGAGCGGGTAAATCCACCTGGCTGCCCCTGCAAATTCTGCGCGAGGGGAGCATCAGCGGGAAAATTATCCTGCTGGAACCGCGCAGGCTGGCGGCGCGCAATGTGGCGCAGCGCCTGGCGGAACTGCTGAATGAAAAACCGGGCGAGACGGTAGGGTACCGGATGCGCGCCGAAACCTGCATTGGCCCGTCTACGCGGCTGGAGGTGGTCACTGAAGGCATTCTTACCCGTATGCTGCAAAACGATCCGGAGCTGAGCGGCATCGGGCTGGTGATCCTTGATGAATTTCACGAGCGCAGCCTCCAGGCCGATCTGGCCCTTGCGCTGCTGCTCGACGTTCAGCAGGGGCTGCGCGACGACCTTCGGCTGCTGATTATGTCGGCGACGCTGGATAACGAGCGGCTCCGGCAGACGCTCCCTGACGCGCCGATGATCTCCTCTGAAGGGCGTGCGTTCCCGGTCGAGCGCCGCTATCAGCCGCTGCCTGCCCATCAGCGTTTTGACGAAGCCGTTGCCATCGCCACCGCCGAATTGCTCCGTCAGGAACCCGGCTCGCTGCTGCTGTTTTTACCCGGCGTAGGCGAAATCCAGCGCGTACAGGAGCAACTGGCATCCAGGGTGAGCAGTGACGTTATGCTGTGCCCGCTCTACGGCGCGCTGCATTTGGCTGACCAGCGCAAGGCGATCCTTCCCGCACCGGCGGGGCAACGCAAAGTGGTACTGGCGACCAATATCGCCGAAACCAGTTTGACCATCGAAGGCATTCGCCTGGTGGTGGACAGTACGCAGGAGAGGGTGGCCAGTTTTGATCCGCGTACCGGGCTGACCAGGCTACTGACGCAGCGCATCAGCCAGGCCTCAATGGTGCAGCGCGCAGGCCGAGCAGGGCGTCTTGAGCCGGGTATTTGCCTGCATTTAACCAGCGCCGAGCAGGCGGAGCGTGCGGCATTGCAGAGTACGCCTGAGATTTTACAAAGCGATCTCTCCGGGCTGGTAATGGATCTGATGCAGTGGGGCTGCCCGGACCCTGACCAGCTCACCTGGCTTAATCCTCCGCCTGTTGTGAACCTTTCCGCCGCGCGCAGCCTGCTGACCCAGCTTGGCGCGCTGGAAGGCGAGCGACTGACGGCGCGCGGCCAGAAAATGGCGGCGCTGGGCAACGATCCGCGTCTGGCAGCGATGCTGGTGGCAGCACAAGGCGACGATGAAATTGCCACGGCGGCAAAACTGGCGGCTATTCTTGAGGAGCCGCCGCGCGGTGGCAGCAGCGATCTGGGACAGGCCTTTTCACGCCAGCAGGGAAACTGGCAACAGCGCGCGCAGCAGTTGTGTCACCGTCTGAAGAGCCGGGGAGGATCGCCTGACAGCGATAAAGTTATCCCTCTTCTGGCCCAGGCCTTCCCGGACAGAATCGCGCGCCGTCGCGGGCTTGATGGTCGTTATCAACTGGCGAATGGGATGGGCGCGATGCTTGACAGCGATGATGCTCTGACGCGTCATGAATGGCTGATCGCGCCGCTCTTACTCCAGGGCAGTCACTCCCCGGATGCGCGCATCTTGCAGGCGGTTGCCGTAGATATTGACGCCCTGACGCGTGCCTGCCCGCAGCTGCTTCAGCAATCTGACATCGTCGAATGGGATGATGCCCAGGGCACGCTGAAGGCGTTCCGTCGTAGCCAGATTGGCAAACTGACGCTCGGGACAAAACCGCTGGCTAAGCCGTCGGAGGAAGAGTTACACCAGGCGATGCTGAACGGCATTCGGGAAAAAGGGCTGAGCGTATTGAACTGGACGCCTGAGGCTGAACAATATCGTATACGTCTGCACTGCGCCGCGAAGTGGCTGCCGGAACAGGGGTGGCCAGCGGTGGATGATGAGACGCTGCTCGCGACGCTTGAACAGTGGTTGTTGCCGCAGATGAGCGGCGTACACTCCCTGCGCGCCCTTAAGGCGCTTGATGTTAAGGCAGCGTTACAGAATTTACTGGACTGGTCGTTACGTCAACGTCTGGATAGTGAACTGCCTGGGCATTACACTGTGCCAACCGGGAGTCGGATTGCCATTCGTTATCATGAGGATAATCCGCCAGCGCTGGCGGTTCGGATGCAGGAGATGTTTGGTGAGGCCACCACGCCGTCCATCGCTGAAGGGCGCGTGCCGTTAGTGCTTGAGCTGCTTTCGCCTGCGCATCGTCCCTTGCAGATCACCCGCGATCTGAGGGCGTTCTGGGCGGGGAGCTATCGTGAAGTGCAGAAAGAGATGAAGGGGCGATATCCCAAACACGTCTGGCCGGACGATCCGGCGAATACCGCGCCGACACGGCGCACGAAGAAATATTCGTAATGGGGGAGTGCGGCCTGAAAGGGAAAGTGCGGCCTGATGCCCTCACCCCGGCCCTCTCCCACAGGGAGAGGGAGAAAACACTAAAGACTTTCCTGTCAGGAAAGTCTTGCTGTTTATTTTGAGAGATTTCTTCTTTCACTGACCTGTGCAAGATAAGAAAATCTGGCCTTTGCGCCTGAATGTTGCGGAGAAAAAGCATGGCGGGGAATGACCGCGAGCCAATAGGACGTAAGGGAAAGCCGACGCGTCCGGCGAAAGAAAAGGTAAGCCGTCGTCGCCTCAGAGATGAGGAGTATGACGATGACTATGAAGACGATTATGAGGATGAAGAACCGATGCCGCGTAAAGGGAAAGGCAAAGGGCGTAAGCCTCGTGGTAAGCGCGGCTGGTTCTGGCTGCTGCTGAAGCTGTTTATTGTTTTTGTTGTTCTGATCGCGATTTACGGCGTTTATCTGGATCAGAAGATCCGCAGCCGTATTGACGGGAAAGTCTGGCAATTGCCTGCGGCAGTGTACGGCCGCATGGTGAACCTTGAGCCGGACATGTCCATCAGCAAGAATGAGATGGTGAAGCTGCTGCAAGCCACGCAGTATCGTCAGGTCACGAAAATGACCCGTCCGGGTGAATTTACCGTCCAGGCGAAAAGCATTGAGATGATCCGCCGTCCGTTCGACTTCCCGGACAGTAAAGAAGGGCAGGTGCGCGCGCGTCTGACCTTTGACGGCGATCGCCTGGAAACCATTGAGAACATGGATAACGATCGCCAGTTCGGTTTCTTCCGTCTCGATCCGCGTCTCATCACCATGCTGTCGTCCGCAAACGGCGAACAGCGCCTGTTCGTGGCGCGTAACGGCTTCCCGGATCTGCTGGTGGATACCCTGCTGGCAACCGAAGACCGCCACTTCTACGAGCACGACGGGATTAGCCTCTACTCCATTGGTCGTGCGGTACTGGCTAACCTGACCGCGGGGCGTACGGTGCAGGGGGCGAGTACCCTGACCCAGCAGCTGGTGAAAAACCTGTTCCTCTCCAGCGAGCGCTCTTACTGGCGTAAAGCCAACGAAGCGTACATGGCCGTGCTGATGGATGCGCGCTACAGCAAGGATCGTATTCTTGAGCTGTACATGAACGAGGTGTACCTCGGTCAGAGCGGCGATAACGAGATCCGCGGCTTCCCACTGGCGAGCCTGTACTACTTTGGCCGTCCGGTAGAAGAGCTGAGCCTTGACCAGCAGGCGCTGCTGGTGGGCATGGTAAAAGGCGCGTCGATCTACAACCCGTGGCGTAACCCGAAACTGGCGCTGGAGCGTCGTAACCTGGTGCTGCGTCTGCTGCAACAACAGCAGGTGATTGACCAGGAGCTGTACGACATGCTGAGCGCGCGTCCGCTGGGCGTTCAGCCGCGCGGTGGGGTGATCTCTCCGCAGCCTGCCTTTATGCAGATGGTACGTCAGGAGTTGCAGTCTAAGCTCGGAGATAAAGTGAAAGATCTCTCCGGGGTGAAGATCTTCACCACCTTTGACTCCGTGGCGCAGGATGCGGCAGAAAAAGCGGCGGTTGAAGGTATTCCGGTTCTGAAGAAGCAGCGTAAGCTGAGCGATCTGGAAACCGCGATGGTGGTAGTTGATCGCAACACCGGCGAAGTTCGCGCCATGGTGGGCGGCGCCGAGCCGCAGTATGCGGGCTATAACCGCGCGATGCAGGCGCGTCGTTCGATTGGTTCTCTGGCAAAACCGGCAACCTACCTGACCGCGCTGAGCCAGCCGAATCTCTATCGACTGAACACCTGGATTGCCGATGCGCCAATCTCCCTGCGCCAGCCTAACGGCCAGGTGTGGTCTCCGCAGAACGATGATAAGCAGTTCAGCGGCCAGGTGATGCTGGTGGATGCGTTAACCCGCTCGATGAACGTGCCGACTGTTAACCTCGGCATGGCGCTGGGCCTCCCCGCCATCACCGACACCTGGCAGAAGCTGGGCGTACCGAAAGATCAGCTGCACCCTGTGCCAGCGATGATCCTGGGGGCGCTTAACCTGACGCCAATCGAAGTGGCCCAGGCGTTCCAGACCATCGCCAGCGGCGGTAACCGAGCGCCGCTTTCCGCCCTGCGTTCGGTGATTGCCGAAGATGGCTCCGTGCTGTATCAGAGCTTCCCGCAGGCGGAGCGCGCTGTTCCGGCGCAGGCGGCCTATATGACGCTGTGGACCATGCAGCAGGTGGTCCAGCGCGGTACCGGGCGTCAGCTGGGGGCGAAGTATCCTGGTCTGCATCTGGCGGGTAAAACCGGGACTACCAACAACAACGTCGATACCTGGTTCGCCGGTATTGATGGCCGTGAAGTGGTGATCACCTGGGTGGGCCGCGATAACAACCAGCCGACCAAACTGTATGGTGCGAGCGGCGCGATGTCGATTTACCAGCGTTATCTGGCCAATCAGTCTCCGGTGCCGCTGAACCTCGTTGCCCCGGAAGATATCGTCGATATGGGCGTGGACAGCTCGGGTAACTTCATCTGTGGCGGCGGCGTGCGTTCGCTGCCGGTCTGGACGACCAACCCGGATGCGCTGTGCCAGCAAAGCCAGCCAGAAGAACCGACAGGTAACCCGTTCGATCAGTCTTCTCAGCCTCAGCAGCCGCAGCAGCAGGAAGAGAAGAAAGACAGCGACGGCGTCGCCGGTTGGATCAAGGATATGTTCGGCGGCAACTAGCCCTTATGACACCCCCTTCCCTGGAAGGGGGTGTTTTTTCACCTCAGCAACTCATTTCCTTAACCCTGTTTTCAATCCTTATTAACGACCCGTTTTCCGTTGATTATTTCTTAAACCCTCAATTCTTGTAGGGCCGCATATCGCTTGCTATGCCGTCAGCGTTTCGCATATTATTCTGCGGTCATAATAATAATTCTCGTTTACGTTATCATTCACCTTTTTCATCAGAGATCCATCATGGCGCTTTCCAATACTGCTCAGCCAATTAACACGTCGCTGCGTAAAATCGCAGCCGTCGTAGCCACAGCGGTTGCCGGCATGTCTGCTTATGCACAGGCCGCTGAAACCCCCAAGAAAGAAGAAACCATCACCGTGACTGCCGCACCGGCTGCACAGGAAAGTGCCTGGGGTCCTGCACCGACGATTGCGGCAAAACGCACTGCAACGGCGACGAAAACCGATACACCCATTGAGAAAACCCCGCAGTCTATTTCTGTTGTGACTCGTGAAGAGATGGACATGAAACAGCCGGGAACGGTTAAACAGGCCCTGGCCTACACCCCAAGCGTTTTCGCAACGCGCGGCGCCTCAACAACTTACGATGTGGTTTCGATTCGTGGTTTCACGACCTCCAGCACCGTGAATACCAACCAGTATCTGGATGGTATGAAGTTGCAGGGAGACAACTACTCTGAAGCGTCCATGGACCCGTACTTCCTTGAGCGCGTAGAGCTGCTGCGTGGCCCGACGTCTGTACTGTATGGCAAAAGCCATCCGGGCGGCGTAGTGAGTATGGTCAGTAAGCGTCCAACCACGGAACCGTTGAAAGAAATTCAGTTCAAAATGGGGACGGATAACCTCTGGCAGACGGGGTTTGATTTCAGCGACGCGATTGACGATGACGGCGTGTGGTCCTACCGTCTGACCGGTCTGGGACGTAGTGAGAACGCGCAGCAGGAAATGGTGAAATCTACTCGTTACGCGATTGCGCCGTCTTTCAGCTGGCGTCCTGATGATAAAACCGATTTCACCTTCCTGAGCAACTTCCAGAGCGATCCGGATGCGGGTTACTACGGCTGGCTGCCACGTGAAGGTACCGTTGTGCCTTACTATGATGCTAACGGAAAAGCGCACAAACTGCCGACCGACTTCAACGAAGGTGATGAAGACAATAAGATCTCCCGTCGTCAGAAAATGGTGGGTTACAGCTTCGCGCATGAATTCAACGACACCTTCACCGTGCGTCAGAACCTGCGTTATACCAAAATCAACACCCTTTACCGTTCAGTTTACGGTAACGGCTATATCGCCCCGGCCCAGATCAGCCGTGCCTACGTGCGCTCAGATGAAGACCTCAACTCGTTCACGGTTGATACACAGCTCCAGTCGAAATTCGCGACCGGCGCCGTTGACCATACCCTGCTGACGGGTGTGGATTACCTTCGTATGCGAAATGACATTGATGCTGACTACGGCACCGCCGATCCGATCAGCATGAACAATCCTCAGCACGGCAATGCGAACGTCAATGTGAACTTCCCGTATGCCATGCTCAATCGTCAGGAGCAGACCGGGCTCTATGCGCAGGATCAGGCTGAATGGGATAAGTGGGTACTCACCTTGGGTGGCCGCTATGACTTTGCGAAAACGTCTGCCTTTAACCGTAATAACGGAACCACCGCGGAAATTAACGATCAGGCATTTACCTGGCGCGGGGGGATTAACTACCTGTTCGACAACGGGATTACACCATACTTCAGCTACAGTGAATCTTTCGAACCGCTCTCTGGCACTACTCAGGGTGGTAAACCGTTCGATCCGGCGCGTGGCAAGCAGTATGAAGCGGGCGTGAAGTATGTTCCAAAAGATCTGCCTGTTGTAGTGACGGCAGCGGTATACCAGCTGACCAAGAACAATAACCTGACCGCCGATCCGGCGAACCCGACCAGCGGCTTTAGCGTGCAGGGCGGTGAAATTCGCTCCCGTGGCTTTGAGCTGGAAGCGAAAGCGGCGGTGTCGGCTAACGTGAACGTGACGGCGGCCTACAGCTACACTGATGCACAATACACCCACGATACCTGGTATGAAGGTCGTCGTCCGGCAGAAGTACCGCGCAACATGGCATCACTGTGGGCGGATTACACCTTCCACGAGACGGCGCTAAGTGGCCTGACCGTTGGTGCGGGTGCTCGCTACATCGGTAACACGGTGACGTACTACTCCTCAGCGTCGCCTAAAGCCTATGAGTCCTTTAACGTCGCGGGTTATGCCCTGGCGGATGCGACCGTGAAATACGATCTGGCGCGCTTCGGTCTGCCGGGCTCTTCCGTCGGCGTCAACGTGAACAACATCTTTGATCGTGAATACGTCTCCAGCTGCTACAGCGAGTATGCATGCTACTGGGGAGCAGGACGCCAGGTTGTTGCCACGGCGACCTTCCGCTTCTAACCTCTTTATGGGCACGGTTCGCCGTGCCCTTTTTATTTAAGTTGGCTGACATGCAGGATACTAAAACGCAATCCGACTCCACCTTCACGCTCAACAATCTCTCCTTTCGCGTACCCGGGCGCACCTTGCTGCATCCGCTCTCTTTGACGTTTCCCGCAGGTAAAGTGACCGGTTTAATCGGGCACAATGGTTCCGGTAAATCGACGCTGCTGAAGATGCTGGGCCGTCATCAGCCGCCGTCCGAGGGCGACATTCTGCTGGATGACCAGCCGCTGGCGAGCTGGAGCAGTAAGGCCTTTGCCCGCAAGGTGGCCTATCTGCCGCAGCAGTTGCCGCAGGCGGAGGGGATGACGGTGCGCGAGCTGGTGGCGATTGGACGTTATCCGTGGCACGGTGCGCTCGGGCGTTTTGGCGTCGCTGACAGAGAAAAAGTGGAAGAGGCTATCGCGCTGGTTGGGTTAAAACCGCTGGCGCACCGTCTGGTGGATAGCCTGTCCGGTGGCGAGCGTCAGCGCGCATGGATCGCGATGCTGGTAGCGCAGGACAGCCGCTGCCTGCTGCTCGACGAACCCACTTCAGCGCTGGATATTGCTCATCAGGTTGACGTCCTGGCGTTGGTGCATCGCTTAAGCCAGCAGCGCGGCCTGACTGTGATTGCCGTTCTGCATGATATCAACATGGCGGCACGCTACTGCGACTATCTGGTAGCGCTGCGCGGCGGTGAAATGATCGCTCAGGGTACGCCTGCCGAACTGATGCGCAGCGAAACGCTGGAACATATCTACGGTATTCCTATGGGCATTCTGCCTCACCCGGCCGGGGCTGCACCCGTGAGCTTTGTCTACTGATGCTGGATCCAACATTAATTAGCCGCCGTCGCCTGCTAACGGCCATGGCACTCTCACCTCTGCTGTTAAAGATGGGCCCGGCCCGCGCTGCCGCAGTCGATCCGCACCGCATCGTGGCGCTGGAGTGGTTGCCCGTCGAACTGATGATGGCGCTGGGCGTGACGCCTTACGGCGTGGCCGATATTCCCAACTACACCCTGTGGGTGAATGAGCCAAAACTGCCGGACTCCGTCATCGACATCGGTCTGCGTACGGAGCCGAACCTTGAGCTTCTCACCCAGATGAAACCGTCTTATTTATTCTGGTCTGCGGGGTATGGCCCGTCGGAAGAGACCATGGCGAAGATTGCGCCCGGACGGGGCTTTTCCTTTAGCGACGGTAAAAAGCCGCTGACCATGGCAAAAAATTCCATCCACGAGATGGCGCAGTTCCTCAACCGTGAGGCTGAGGCGAAAAAACATCTCAATGAATTTGATGCGCTGATTGATTCCCTTAAGCCGCGCTTTGCCCACCGTGGCGATCGGCCTTTGCTGATGGTGACCCTGCTGGATGCCCGCCATATGCTGGTCTTTGGAAATAACTGTCTGTTCCAGGAAGTGCTCGACAGCTTTGGCATTCGCAATGCCTGGGAAGGCGAGATGACGTTCTGGGGCAGTACCGCCGTGGGGATTGACCGTCTGGCGGCGTTTCGTGATGTGGACGTGCTGTGCTTTGACCACGGCAATGAGCGCGAAATGCAAACCCTGATGGCGACTCCGCTCTGGCAGGCAATGCCGTTCGTCCGCGAGCAGCGCTTCCTGCGCGCGCCAGCGGTATGGTTCTACGGCGCGACGCTGTCGGCCATGCATTTTGCCCGCGTGCTGGACAATGCACTGGGAGGCAAGGCATGAGCACGCGTATGGCCCGTTTCCCGATGTTACTGTTAGCGCTCATTTTTCTGGCTGCCCTGGCATTAACCGGCTTTAACCTGACCACGGCGTTACCGCGCGATCAGTGGGCAGCCGCGTTTGCCGCACCGGATATCGACAATATTCAGCAAATGCTGTTCCACTACAGCCTGCTGCCGCGTCTGGCTATCTCCCTGCTGGTCGGGGCGGGACTGGGACTGGTGGGCGTACTGTTTCAGCAGGTGCTACGTAACCCGCTGGCGGAGCCAACCACGCTGGGCGTGGCGACGGGGGCTCAGCTGGGGATCACCATCACCACGCTCTGGACCCTGCCGGGAGCGTTAACCTCGCAGTTTGCCGCGCTGGCAGGCGCATGCGTGGTCGGTGCGCTGGTCTTTGGCGTAGCCTGGGGAAAACGTCTCTCACCGGTCACGCTGATCCTCGCGGGGCTGGTCGTCAGCCTCTACTGTGGGGCGATCAACCAGCTGCTGGTGCTGTTTCACCACGACCAGCTGCAAAGCATGTTTATGTGGAGTACCGGCACGCTCACCCAGACCGACTGGAGTATCGTCCAGCGCCTGTGGCCGCAGCTGTTTGGCGGCGTGGTGCTGACGCTGCTGCTGCTGCGTCCGCTCACGCTGATGGGCCTCGATGACGGCGTGGCGCGCAATCTCGGGCTGGCGCTGTCGCTGGCCCGTCTGGCGGCCCTGACCCTGGCGATTGTGCTGAGCGCGTTACTGGTTAACGCCGTCGGCATCATCGGTTTTATCGGCCTGTTTGCGCCATTGCTGGCAAAAATGCTCGGCGCGCGCCGTCTGCTGGCGCGTCTGATGCTGGCGCCGCTGATTGGTGCGCTGATCCTCTGGCTTTCCGATCAGCTCATTCTCTGGCTGGCGCGCGTCTGGATGGAAGTTTCCACGGGCTCGGTGACGGCCCTGATCGGCGCGCCGCTGCTGCTGTGGCTGCTGCCGCGCCTGCGCAGCATTAGCGCTCCGGCGATGGATGCCGGCGATAAAGTGCATGCCGAGCGTCAGTCGGTGGTGTGGTTCAGCCTTGCCGGGCTGGCAGTGCTGGTTATCGCCTCGTTTGCCGCACTCTCGCTGGGACGCGACGCCACGGGCTGGCACTGGGCAACGGGGGATTTGTTGCATGAACTTATGCAGTGGCGCTGGCCGCGGATTTTCTCCGCGCTGATTGCGGGCGTCATGCTGGCGGTGGCGGGCTGTATTATCCAGCGTCTCACCGGCAACCCGATGGCAAGCCCGGAAGTATTAGGGATCAGCTCCGGGGCCGCGTTTGGCGTAGTGTTGATGTTGTTCCTCGTACCGGGAAATGCGTTCGGCTGGCTGATGCCTGCCGGGAGTATCGGTGCGGCAGTCACGCTGATGATTATCCTGATCGCCTCCGGGCGAGGTGGTTTCTCACCTCACCGCATGCTGCTGGCCGGGATGGCGCTCAGCACCGCGTTTACTATGCTGCTGATGATGTTGCAGGCGAGCGGCGATCCGCGCATGGCGCAGATCCTGACATGGATTTCCGGTTCAACATACAACGCCACCGGCAGTCAGGTGGTGCATACCGGGATTGTGATGATCGTGCTGCTGGCGATTGTGCCGCTGTGCCGCCGCTGGATGACCATTCTGCCGCTGGGTGGGGATACCGCCCGCGCGGTCGGGGTGGCGCTGACGCCAACGCGCATTGCGCTGTTGCTGCTGGCCGCGTGCCTGACGGCGACGGCCACCATGACTATCGGCCCGCTCAGTTTTGTCGGATTAATGGCGCCGCATATCGCCCGTATGATGGGTTTCCGCAGGACTTTGCCGCATATCGTGATCTCTGCGCTGACGGGCGGGGCGATCCTGGTCTTTGCTGACTGGTGCGGAAGGATGGTGCTGTTCCCGTATCAGATCCCGGCGGGCCTCCTGTCGACCTTTATCGGCGCGCCTTACTTTATTTATCTGTTGAGAAAGCAGAGTCGGTAATAAAAGTAAACGGCAATCCTTAGATTGCCGTTTCAGTGTTTGCTCCCTCTCCCTGTGGGCTGAGGGTTGGGGTGAGGGCATCAAGCCGCACATTTTACAGCTTCGCAAATACCTTACGCGCTGCGTCGATGGTGTTATTGATATCTTCTTCGCTGTGCGCCACGGACATAAAGCCCGCTTCAAACGCTGACGGGGCAAGATACACGCCTTCTCCCAGCATCAGGTGGAAGAAGCGTTTGAAGCGTTCCACGTCGCATTTCACCACGTCCTGATAGCAGGTCACGGTTTTCGCATCGGTGAAGAAAATCCCGAACATCCCGCCCACGTGGTTCACCACCAGTGGAATACCCGCATCTTCTGCGGCTTCCAGCAAACCGTTTGCCAGTTGCGTCGTCCGGTCCGTCAAGGTTTCGTGGATACCCGGCTGCGCCACTTCGGTCAGACAGGCAAAGCCCGCCGCCATCGCAATCGGGTTACCGGAGAGCGTACCCGCCTGGTAAACCGGACCGGTTGGCGCCAGCACGTCCATGACGTCCTTACGGCCGCCAAACGCGCCGACAGGCATGCCGCCGCCAATGATTTTGCCGAGGCAGGTCAGATCCGGCTCCACGCCATAATAAGACTGGGCACCCGCCAGCGCCACGCGGAAGCCGGTCATCACTTCGTCGATGATCAGCAGCGCGCCGAACTCATCGCACAGGGCGCGTAGGCCCGGCAGGAAATCCGGCTGCGGTGGGATACAGTTCATGTTGCCCGCAACTGGCTCAACGATGATGCAGGCGATCTCCTGCGGATACTGCTCGAACGCGGCGCGAACGGTGCTCAGGTCGTTATAGGTGCAGGTCAACGTGTGTTTCGCGAAATCAGCCGGCACCCCCGGGGAGTTCGGCTGGCCGAGGGTCAGCGCGCCGGAACCGGCTTTCACCAGCAGACAGTCGGCATGGCCGTGATAACAACCTTCGAACTTGATGATCTTGTCACGGCCGGTAAAACCGCGCGCCAGACGGATAGCGCTCATGGTCGCTTCGGTACCGGAGTTCACCATACGCACCATGTCCATCGTTGGCACCAGTTCGGTGACCAGCTCCGCCATTTTGACTTCCATCTCGGTTGGCGCGCCGAAGCTCAGGCCGCGCTGAGCGGCTTCAATCACCGCGTTGCGGATCGCCGGGTGGTTATGCCCCAGTACCATCGGGCCCCAGGAGCCGACGTAATCGACATAGGCTTTACCATCCACATCATACAGATATGCGCCATCCGCACGTTCGATAAACAGCGGGGTGCCACCCACGCCGGTAAAGGCGCGCACGGGTGAGTTCACGCCGCCTGGGATTAGCTCGCGGGCTGCGCTGTAGAGGTTTTCAGACTTGCTCATGGCGTCGTTCCTGGTTCGTAGAAATGAGTTAAGGCAACTATTCTAAGTGATTCGGAAGAGGTTATAAAATTTTTGCCCCATAGAAGGCTTAACAATTGTTAAGTATTTTTCAGGGGACGAGGGGATTGTCTCTGGTAGAATCCCTGCGGCCTTTTGTATGACGAAACAGAACAGGTAATGAACGAGAACACGCCTTCTTTTGAACAACAACAGTTTACGCGCGCGAAGCACCGGGTCAGTATCCGGCGGCTGCTCAACCGTGACAAAACCCCGTTAGCCATTCTGGTGGCAGCCGCCGTTGTGGGCACGCTGGCCGGGCTGGTAGGCGTCGCGTTTGAGAAAGCCGTCAATGCGGTGCTCAACTGGCGCATAGGCACCGTCGCCAGCTTCGCGGATCGTGAATGGCTGGTCTGGGTGTGGGCCTTTGGCCTTTCGGCCCTGTTTGCCATGGTGGGCTATTTTCTGGTGCGTAAATTCGCACCTGAAGCAGGTGGCTCGGGGATCCCTGAAATTGAGGGGGCGCTGGAAGAGCTACGCCCGGTTCGCTGGTGGCGCGTGCTTCCTGTGAAATTTATCGGCGGGATGGGAACGCTCGGAGCGGGCATGGTGCTCGGTCGGGAAGGACCAACGGTACAGCTGGGCGGTAACGTCGGGCGCATGGTCGGCGATCTGTTCCGTATGCGCAGCGCCGAAGCGCGCCATACGCTGCTGGCAACGGGGGCGGCGGCCGGGCTGTCTGCCGCGTTTAACGCGCCGCTGGCGGGTATCCTGTTTATCATTGAAGAGATGCGCGCCCAGTTCCGCTACAACCTGATCTCCATTAAAGCGGTGTTTACCGGCGTGATTATGTCGAGCATTGTCTTTCGCGTCTTTAACGGCGAAGGGGCGGTGATTGAAGTTGGCAAGCTAACCAATGCGCCGGTCAATACTTTGTGGCTGTATCTGATTCTTGGGATGATTTTTGGCGTCGTTGGCCCGCTTTTTAACACCCTGATTTTACGGGCGCAGGATATGTTTCAGCGCATCCATGGCGGAAATACCACGAAATGGGTGCTGGTGGGGGGCCTGCTTGGTGGCGTGTGCGGGATCCTCGGTTTTATCGAACCGAATGCGGCGGGCGGCGGTTTCGGTCTGATTCCCATTGCCGCGGCGGGGAATTTCAGCGTAGGCCTGCTGCTGTTTATGTTTATTTCACGCGTCATCACCACGGTATTGTGCTTCTCCTCTGGTGCCCCGGGCGGCATTTTCGCCCCGATGCTGGCGCTGGGGACGCTGCTGGGTACGGCGTTCGGGATGGCGGCGGCGGCGGGCTTCCCGGCCTACCATCTGGATGCGGGGACGTTTGCGGTTGCGGGAATGGGGGCGCTGCTGGCGGCCTCCCTGCGTGCGCCGCTGACCGGGATCGTGCTGGTGCTGGAAATGACCGACAATTACCAGCTCATTTTGCCAATGATCATTACCTGCCTCGGCGCGACACTATTAGCCCAATTCCTGGGTGGAAAACCGCTATACTCCACCATTCTTGCCCGTACCCTGGCGAAACAGGAAGCTGAACAGGCCCTGAAGCAGAATACTTGAATGAATTACCAGGGTATTAGATAATGACAAAAAGAATTGGGTGATTTTTACCCAATAGCAGTCGCAGTATTCATGGGAGCATAAGATGAGTGATGACGTAGCGTTGCCGCTGGAATTTACCGAAGCAGCAGCGAAAAAAGTGAAAACCCTGATTGCCGACGAGGACAATCCGGATCTGAAACTGCGTGTTTATATTACCGGCGGCGGCTGTAGTGGCTTCCAGTATGGTTTTACCTTTGACGACCAGGTTAACGATGGTGATATGACTATCGAAAAACAGGGCGTCGCGCTGGTGGTTGATCCGATGAGCCTGCAATATCTGGTGGGCGGTTCAGTGGACTACACTGAAGGTCTGGAAGGTTCGCGCTTTGTGGTGACTAACCCGAATGCGACCAGCACCTGCGGGTGTGGTTCTTCATTCAGTATTTAACCTGAATGCAAATTGTAGGCCCGGTAAGCGAAGCGCCACCGGGCTTATAAACGATACCTATCTTGAATTTTCATCCAGTGCAAACGTCGGCAGCTTCAGGTGCCAGCGTATCGCCGCTAAACGGATCACCAGCGTTACCACCATCCCCAGCATCGCCGCGTTTTCCAGCGGGACAGCAAAGGTATAATACGCCGTGGCGTGAACAATCCCCCCGATGATACAGGCCGTCGCGTAGATTTCCGTTCGCAGGATCATCGGGACTTCTCGCGCCAGAATGTCGCGAATAATCCCTCCGCCCACGCCGGTCAACACGCCCATACAGATCGCCACCAGCGGGCCAGTCCCGGCAATAAAGGCTTTATTCACGCCTATTCCCACAAAGACCGCCAGACCGACGGCATCCAGCACTGGCAATATCCATTTTGGTAGTCTGCGAGGCTGACGAACCAGCACGATGGTTAACAGGCAGGTGACCATCGCCACCACCAGATCCGTTGGATCTTTTACCCAGAATACCGGGCCGTTTGCCAGCGCCATATCGCGAATCGTTCCGCCGCCTACCGCCGTAACGACGCCGAGCACCAGTACGCCAAAAGGATCCATGCGTAGTTTTCCGGCAAGCAAAACGCCGGAGATAGCAAAAACGGCTGTGCCAAGAATATCCAGCCAATACACGAGCATCGTTAAATCCTCGAATAGGGTATTTATCTGTTTGAGTGACTCTCTGCCAGTTCGGCGCAGAGTTGTTTTGCGGCGAGGATAATACGCGGGCTGGCGCGTTCAAACCAGTCGCTGTTGAGTGCGATGACCGGAATTTTAAGCTGCCGATGCCAGAATTGTTCTATTTTAGGAATCTCGCTCGCATTTCCGACCACCACAATGGCCTGCGGTTGTCGCGCCAGAACCTGCTCACGACTGACCTGCGGCCAGGGGACCCGGCTTTCAGCAAAGATATTTTCACCTCCACAGATCTCAAGCACCTGGTTCTGGATCGAGCCTTTCCCGGTAGTGAACAGCGGCTGGCTGCCAAATTGCAGAAAAACGCGTTGTTTCGGTTGCGTGCCGTATCGGGTTTTTAGCGCAGCATAGTCGTTGAGCATCTGCTGTGCAGCGTGCTCGGCGCGTTGGGGGGTAGGGCTGAAGGGCGCGAGGTCACGGAGGGTTTGCGCCACCTGTTCGATGCTCACCGCATCTACCCATTTTACCGTTATTCCCAGCGAAGAGAGCTGGTCCACCTGTCGTTCGGCATTACCGCCGCGCCAGGCAAGAACCAGATCGGGCTTCAGCGCCACGATGCGTTCCAGGTTCATTCCCTGCCAGGTGGCAACCTGTTCGAGATGGGCGGCCTGCGGTGGATAATCGGAAAAGCTGCTCACCGCAACGGGCGTAATCCCGGCGGCAAACGCCAGTTCCGTATTGGCAGGGGAGAGTGTGATCACCCGCGGCGCGGCGATGAGCCAGGCCGGGGCGAGCAGAAGCAGGGCGACCAGCGCCCTGAATGACACCTTACCCACGCGCCAGTTTCTGCACCAGGGTTTCCACCATCACGGTGGACTGTTTGGCCGCAACGGCCAGGAACTCGTCGAAGCTGATGTGGGACTGCTGGTCCGCCACGTCAGAGATCGCGCGAACGACCACGAACGGCACGCTGAAGTTATGACACACGTGCGCAATGGCCGTGGCTTCCATCTCAACGGCCACAGCCTGCGGGAAGTTATGACGGATTTTCGCCAGACCAACAGAACCGTTGATAAAGGCATCGCCGCTGACGATCAGGCCACGCACCGCATTGAGGTTCAGCTCGTTAATGCAGCTTTCAGCGGCGGCAATCAGCTTATCATCCGCTTTAAACCCGGCCGGGCAGCCCGGAAGCTGACCATATTCGTAGCCGAATGCGGTGACGTCTGCATCGTGGTAACGCGCTTCGTCGGAAACCACGATATCGCCCACTTTCAGCGTCGGCGCCAGACCGCCCGCCGAACCTGTATTAATGATAACGTCAGGCTTGCAGCGCTCAAGCAGCAGGGTCGCGCCCAGTGCCGCTGCAACTTTACCGATGCCTGATTTCAGCAGAGCCACGTCAACGCCGTTCAGCTGGCCGGTGTAGATCTCACAGCCACCAAGGGAGAGGGTCTGACGGTTCTCAATTTTGTCACGCAGCAGCGTAACTTCTTCTTCCATTGCACCAATAATGCCGATTTTCATAGATTTACTCGCGATGTGCCTTGTTAAGATGCATAGTCTATCATGCGGTTAAGGGGAAACGCATTCTCACGCGGGGGAGCACATGGCACCAATCGATTTTCGCACCAAAATTAACTGGCACCGACGTTTCCGTTCGCCGCAGGGCGATAAGAGCGAACATGAGATCCTGCGCATTTTTGAAAGCGATCGCGGACGCATCATCAATTCGCCCGCCATCCGCCGGTTACAGCAAAAAACCCAGGTGTTCCCGCTGGAGCGTAACGCTGCGGTGCGTACGCGGTTAACGCACTCCATGGAAGTGCAGCAGGTGGGGCGCTACATTGCGAAAGAGATCCTCAGCCGTCTCAAAGAGCAACGTCTGCTGGAAACCTACGGGCTGGATGAACTGACCGGGCCGTTCGAAAGCATCGTTGAGATGGCCTGCCTGATGCACGATATCGGCAATCCTCCCTTTGGTCATTTCGGCGAGGCCGCCATCAATGACTGGTTTAAACAGCGGCTTTTTCCCTCTGACGCCATAAGCCAGCCGCTCAGCGATGACCGCTGTGTGGTACGCGATTTACGCCTGCGTGAGGGCGAAGATAGCCTGAACGATCTGCGCCGCAAGGTGCGTCAGGATCTGTGTCATTTCGAAGGTAACGCGCAGGGGATCCGTCTGGTGCACTCCCTGATGCGCATGAATCTGACCTGGGCGCAGGTGGGCTGTATTCTCAAATACACGCGTCCCGCGTGGTGGATGGGGGAAACGCCTGCCACCCATAGCTACCTGATGAAAAAACCGGGCTATTACCTGTCGGAAGAAGCGTACATTGAACGGTTGCGTAAAGAACTTTCGCTAACGCCGAATGGCCGTTTTCCATTGACGTGGATTATGGAAGCGGCTGATGACATTTCTTATTGCGTGGCCGATCTGGAAGATGCAGTGGAAAAAAGAATATTCAGCGTCGAGGAGCTGTATCAGCATCTTCACGATGCCTGGGGAGAGCATGAAAAAGGTTCTCTGTTTGCACAGGTCGTCGAGAATGCCTGGGATAAATCGCGTTCAAATTCGCTGAGCCGCAGTACCGAAGATCAGTTCTTTATGTATTTGCGGGTCAATACGCTGAATAAACTGGTGCCGTATGCGGCCGCCCGTTTCATTGATAATTTGCCGATGATATTTAGCGGGGAATTTAATCACGCCCTGCTGGAAGATGAGAGCAGTTTTAGTCAGCTGCTTGAATTATATAAAAACGTGGCTGTTCGCCATGTTTTCAGCCACCCGGATGTCGAACAGCTGGAGCTGCAAGGATACCGGGTTATCAGCGGGTTGCTGGAAATTTATGGCCCGCTGCTCCAGCTGACGGTCGATGAGTTTTGCGAGCTGGTCGAAAATGAACGTGTTCGCCGCCTGCCGATTGAATCTCGTCTCTATCAGAAGCTTTCAACCCGTCACCGGCTGGCATACATTGAGGCCGTCAGTAAAATAGATCGTCATTCTTCCCAATGGCCAGTCATGGAATATTATTATCGCTGTCGTCTTATCCAGGACTATATCAGCGGGATGACAGATTTGTATGCCTGGGATGAATACCGCAAGCTTATGGCCGTTGAATAAGCCATGAGTTTTGTAAAGACGACCAATAAATTTTTACTTTTTCCATAAACTTAATCCCGGAACTAAGCGGTATAAAACGAATCTGAGTTACACAGCAATTTTGCGTTATCTGGTAAATCGAGATTGAGAAACATGAAAAAAACCACATTAGCAATGAGTGCACTGGCTCTGAGTTTAGGTTTAGCGTTGTCCCCTCTGGCGACGGCGGCCGAGACAGCTTCCTCGGCAGCGACTGCACAGCAGATGCCAAGCCTGGCCCCGATGCTCGAAAAAGTGATGCCATCGGTGGTGAGTATTAACGTTGAGGGCAGCACAACCGTCAATACGCCGCGTATGCCGCGTAATTTCCAGCAGTTCTTCGGCGACAATTCGCCATTCTGCCAGGACGGTTCGCCATTCCAGAGCTCCCCGTTCTGTCAGGGCGGCGCAGGGGATGACGGTCAGGGCGGCGGCCAGCAGCAGAAATTCATGGCACTCGGCTCGGGCGTTATTATTGATGCAGCGAAAGGCTACGTGGTGACCAATAACCACGTGGTAGATAATGCTAACACCATTAAGGTTCAGATGAGCGATGGCCGTAAATTCGATGCCAAAGTGGTCGGTAAAGACCCGCGCTCCGATATCGCACTGATTCAAATTCAGGATCCGAAGAACCTGACGGCGATTAAGCTTGCCGACTCTGACGCGCTGCGCGTGGGTGACTACACTGTCGCCATCGGTAACCCGTTTGGTCTGGGCGAAACCGTGACCTCGGGTATCGTCTCCGCGCTGGGACGTAGCGGCCTGAATGCGGAAAACTATGAAAACTTCATCCAGACGGATGCGGCCATTAACCGTGGTAACTCCGGCGGTGCGCTGGTTAACCTGAACGGTGAACTGATCGGTATCAACACCGCTATCCTGGCACCGGACGGTGGCAACATCGGTATCGGCTTTGCTATCCCGAGCAACATGGTGAAAAACCTGACTGCGCAGATGGTGCAATATGGACAGGTGAAACGCGGTGAGCTGGGTATCATGGGGACCGAGCTGAACTCCGAGCTGGCGAAAGCGATGAAAGTGGACGCTCAGCGCGGCGCATTCGTGAGCCAGGTCATGCCGAACTCTTCAGCGGCGAAAGCCGGCATTAAAGCGGGTGACGTGATCACCTCTCTGAACGGTAAACCGATCAGCAGCTTTGCCGCCCTGCGTGCGGAAGTGGGTTCTATGCCAATCGGCAGTAAAGTGACCCTCGGCCTGCTGCGTGAAGGTAAGCCAGTTAACGTGAGCCTGGAACTGCAACAGAGCAGTCAGAATCAGGTGGATTCCAGCACCATCTTCAGCGGTATTGAAGGTGCTGAGATGAGCAACAAAGGGGCAGATAAAGGCGTGGTGGTGAACAACGTGAAAGCGAACTCACCTGCTGCCCGTATCGGCCTGAAAAAAGGTGATGTGATCATGGGCGCTAACCAGCAGCCGGTGAAAAACATCGCTGAACTGCGCAAAATTCTCGACAGCAAGCCGTCCGTGCTGGCACTGAATATTCAGCGTGGTGATACCTCTATTTATCTCCTGATGCAGTAATCTTCTTAAGCCCCTGTACGCAGGGGCTTTCTTTTTTCTGTGACCTTTCCCACAACTCCATACATCTCTCTCTGCCTTTGGGCATCTGCACAATGCAGCCTTAGCTGAACTTCCCTATGCTTGAGCTCTGCTCACGGGAGGGTTATATGGCTGGCTGGCATCTTGATACCAAAATGGCGCAGGATATCGTGGCGCGCACCATGCGAATCATCGATACCAATATCAACGTAATGGACGCCCGAGGGCGCATTATCGGCAGCGGCGATCGTGAGCGTATTGGTGAATTGCACGAAGGGGCGTTGCAGGTGCTCTCTCAGGGGCGCGTGGTCGACATTGATGACGCCGTGGCGAAACATCTGCACGGGGTCCGTCAGGGGATCAACCTGCCGCTGCGTCTGGAAGGAGAGATTGTTGGCGTTATCGGTCTGACCGGCGATCCTGAATCGCTGCGTAAATACGGCGAGCTGGTCTGCATGACGGCGGAGATGATGCTGGAGCAGTCGCGTCTGATGCACCTGCTCGCCCAGGACAGCCGCCTGCGTGAAGAGCTGGTGATGAATTTGATCCAGGCGGAGGAGCACACGCCTGCCCTGAGCGAGTGGGCGCAGCGTCTGGGTATCGACCTGAATCAGCCGCGCGTGGTCGCCGTTATTGAGGTGGATAGCGGCCAGCTTGGCGTGGACAGCGCCATGGTGGAGCTACAGCAGCTGCAAAATATGCTGGCGACGCCGGAGCGAAACAACCTGGTGGCAATCGTCTCTTTGACGGAAATGGTGGTGCTCAAGCCTGCGCTTAATCAGTTTGGCCGCTGGGACGCGGAAGATCATCGTCGCCGCGTTGAGCTGCTCATCGAGCGCATGAAGGAGAACGGACAGCTCCGTTTTCGCGTCGCGCTGGGAAATTACTTTACCGGGCCGGGAAGTATCGCCCGTTCATGGCGAACGGCGCGCACTACCATGATGGTGGGTAAACAGCGCATGCCGGAGAGCCGCAGTTATTTCTATCAGGATCTGATGCTGCCGGTTCTGCTCGACAGCCTGCGCGGTGGCTGGCAGGCCAACGAGCTGGCGCGCCCGCTTGTGCGTCTGAAAGCGATGGACAACAACGGGCTGCTGCGCCGCACGTTGCAGGCGTGGTTCCGGCATAACGTGCAGCCGCTGGCAACGTCAAAAGCGCTGTTTATTCACCGTAATACGCTGGAGTATAGGTTAAACCGGATCTCGGAACTGACGGGGCTGGATTTAGGGAATTTTGACGACCGGCTACTGCTGTATGTGGCGTTGCAGCTGGATGAACAAAGATGATGCTGTTTGCCGCGTGGCGGCTTCGCCTTACCCGGCCTACATGCGTTCGTAGGCCCGGTAAGCGAAGCGCCACCGGGCAATAAAACGGCTCATTTGTTACGCGTCAATTTCTCAAGATCAGCTTCAATTTCGCTGATCTTATGGGTAACAACACTTTCCAGGTGACGCAGGTCGTCAAGGATCTTACGTTTCAGATCGACTTCGCTGCGATCGCGCTGGCAGATTTGATCGAGTTCGTCGATAACGTAGCGCAGGTTAGGGCTGATTTCCTGTACTTCTTTATATCCCTGACCGATACCGTCAGCGACAACGGTCTTACGCTGGCGTGGGTATTTAAATTTCACGCTTTTGGCGAAGAACTCTCCTTTGTCCTTGTGAAAATAGATTTTCAAAATATCGTTATTGGCTTCCTGGCGGAGACTATAACGATCAATTTCATCAGGATTGGTAATGCCCAGACTTTTCAGATTATCGTACATAGCGGTACCCTTGATCTCAACATAACCTATGAATAATTAACGAAAAAATCTATTTTCGCCACCTTCGGATATAAAAAAAGCGGGGTTGCCCCCGCTTTTTGTTATACCCGATTAATCGATGGTGCGCAGCAGTTCATTGATGCCCACTTTACCGCGCGTTTTCGTATCCACTTTTTTCACGATGACCGCGCAGTACAGGCTGTATTTGCCATCTTTAGACGGCAGGTTGCCGGAAACCACAACGGAACCGGCTGGAACGCGGCCGTAGTGAATTTCACCGGTTTCGCGATCGTAAATACGGGTGCTCTGGCCAATGTACACGCCCATTGAGATCACAGAACCTTCTTCGACGATCACGCCTTCAACCACTTCGGAACGTGCGCCGATGAAGCAGTTGTCTTCGATGATGGTTGGGTTAGCCTGAAGTGGCTCCAGAACGCCACCAATGCCGACGCCGCCGGACAGGTGAACATTTTTACCGATCTGCGCGCAGGAGCCGACGGTAGCCCAGGTGTCCACCATGGTGCCTTCGTCAACGTAGGCGCCGATGTTCACGTAGGATGGCATCAGCACGGTGTTGCGTGCGATGTATGCACCCTGACGAACGGCTGCGGGTGGTACTACGCGGAAGCCCTCTTTCTGGAAGCGCGCTTCGTCGTAATCCGCAAATTTCATTGGCACTTTATCGAAGTAGCGGCTTTCTGCTCCGTCGATAACCTGGTTATCGTTGATACGGAAAGAGAGCAGCACAGCTTTCTTCAGCCATTGATGAGTAACCCACTGACCGTCGATTTTTTCTGCCACGCGCAGCGCGCCGGAATCCAGCAGGGAAATAACCTGGTTTACCGCTTCACGGGTCACGGTATCCACATTTGCCGGAGTGATGTCGGCGCGACGCTCAAAAGCGGACTCAATAACGTTCTGTAACTGCTGCATTGTTTACTCTTTCCATTTCACTAAAAAACACGTCACCCTTTATCGTTTGGATTGAGGGCTGCTGTCAACCGTTGTTGCACTTCAAGTTGCAGGTCATTATTAAGGGCACGCCGGTCGGCCGTCGCGATTATAAATAAATCTTCTACTCGTTCGCCAATGGTTGTAATTCGGGCGCCGTGAAGCGAAATTCCCAGATCGGCAAAAACCTGGCCGACGCGGGCGAGCAGCCCTGGCTGGTCGAGCGCAATCAGCTCAAGGAACGATTTACGGTCGGTATGGGTCGGCAGGAAATTGACCTCGGTATCGACGGTAAAGTGGCGCAGTTTTGCTGGCTGACGTCGCGGCTGCGGAGGTTGCCAGCTGCGCTGCGTAATCGCCTGCTCGAGGCCAAAGCGTATCCCCTCATGCCTGTCCGACGACAGCGGGCTGCCATCCGGCTCCAGTACAATAAAGGTGTCCATCGCCATGCCGTCGCGGGTGGTAAAAATCTGCGCGTCGTGAACGCTCAGGTTACGCCTGTCCAGTTCGGCGCAGACCGCCGCAAACAAATAAGGCCGGTCCGGGCTCCAGATAAAGATCTCCGTCCCGCCACGCGTGGCCTGCGGGCTGAGCAGAATCATTGGTTTCGTCAGGTCGTGCTTCAGCAGATGCCGGGCGTGCCAGGCAAGCTGGTTTGGGCTGTGGCGCACAAAGTAGTTGGCGCGACAGCGCGCCCAAATCTGATGTAGTGCCTCTTCGTTAATGTTATCCATGCGCAACAGGGCAAGCGCCTGCAACTGGTGGTGGCGCACGCGCTCGCGCATATCCGGGGTGTTCTGCATCCCGCGACGCAGCTGTTTTTCGGTGGCGAAGTACAGTTCGCGCAGCAGGCTCTGCTTCCAGCTGTTCCACAGGGTTTCGTTGGTAGCGCAGATATCGGCTACCGTCAGGCAGACCAGGTAGCGCAGGCGGTTCTCCGTTTGCACTTCCTCGGCGAACTGTTTGATCACTTCCGGATCCTGAATATCACGACGCTGAGCGGTAACCGACATCAGCAGATGATGGCGAACCAGCCAGGCAATAAGCTGCGTCTCACGTGAGTTCAGGCCGTGCAGCTCGGCAAATTTCAGCACGTCCTGGGCACCGAGTACGGAGTGGTCGCCGCCGCGACCTTTGGCGATATCATGGAACAGGGCGGCGATCAGGATCAGTTCGGGGTGAGAGAGGCGCGGCCACAAATCAACGCACAGCGGATGGCGGGATCGCGTCTCTTCTCTGGCAAAACTTTCCAGCTTCAGCATGACGCGGATCGTGTGCTCATCCACCGTATAGGCGTGAAACAGGTCGAACTGCATCTGCCCGACAATATGCGACCACTGTGGCATATAGGCCCACAATACACTGTGTCGGTGCATCGGCAGCAGACCGCGGCTGACGGCGCCCGGATGACGAAGCATGCTCAGGAATAGCGAGCGCGCCTCCGGGATGTAACACAGCGGCTGCTTCAGATGACGCCGCGCGTGGCGTAAATGGCGAAGGGTGGTGGAGTAGATCCCGGTGATCGTGCTGTTGCGCACCATGGTATAGAACATTCGCAGGATCGCTTCCGGTTCGCGGATGAACAGCGTTTCGTCGCGAAGATCGATCAGCGTGCCGCGCAGCTGAAATTCGTCATCAATCGGACGCGGTTTTTCGTCTGCCGTCAGCGCGAGGATCGCCTCATCGAACAGCTGTAACAGCATCTGGTTCAGCTCAGAGACGCGGCGAGTGACGCGGAAGAAATCCTTCATCATTTGCTCGACCGGCTCGTTGCCCTCGCCCTGGTAATTCAGGCGCTGCGCCACGCTAAGCTGCCGGTCAAACAGCAGGCGGTTATCGTAGCGGGTGACCTCCAGGTGCAGCGCAAAACGGATGCGCCAGAGCAGATGCAGGCACTCGTTGAGTTCGTTACGTTCGGCTTCGGTCAGAAAACCAAAACCGACCATTTCGTCCAGCGAGGTGGCCCCAAAATGGCGACGGGCGACCCATTGCAGCGTGTGGATATCGCGCAGGCCACCGGGGCTGCTTTTAATATCCGGTTCGAGATTATAGCTGGTGCCGTGATAGCGCTGGTGGCGCTGGTTTTGTTCTTCGACTTTCGCGGCGAAGAATTTTTCTGAAGGCCAGAAGCCGTCGCTAAAGATGTGCTTTTGCAGTTCGAGGAACAGCGCCACGTCGCCAATCAGCAGGCGGGTTTCAATTAAATTGGTGGCGACGGTCAGGTCAGATAACCCTTCCAGCAGACACTCTTCCAGCGTGCGCACGCTGTGACCCACTTCCAGCTTCACGTCCCAGAGCAGGGTCAACAGCTCACCGATTTTCTGCGCCCGATCGTCCGGCAGTTTTTTACGGCTTAAGATTAGCAGGTCGATATCAGAGAGCGGATGCAGTTCACCCCGGCCATATCCGCCGACAGCAACCAGCGCGACGTCGCTCACCTGCCCGAAACCGTAGTCGATCCACAGACGTTGCAGGAGCTGGTCGATAAATTCGGTGCGCGCTTCAATGAGCTGTTCGGCTGAGACGCCTGCATCAAATGCGCTACCCAGCCAGCGATGGAAAACCGCCATATGGGATTTGATATGTGCGCAGGTCAGCTCATGCGGTGGCCAGACGCCCGGGTTATCAGGCTGGTCGGGGAGGGTGGGAAGTGCTGTGTTAGCATACTGTTCGGGTAAGAGATTACTCATCGTGCGCCACCCATAAGAAAAAGCTATCGCCATTAAAAAAGCCGGCATTCGCCGGCTTCTTATCACTCAATGTTCGTCAGTATCGCCGGGATGGTGTCATCCTTGCGCAACGTCATAATTTCGCAGCCGTTGTCTGTAACCACAATAGTATGCTCGTACTGGGCAGACAAGCTTCTGTCTTTGGTTTTTACCGTCCAGCCATCTTTCATGGTACGGATGCGGTAATCGCCCGCGTTGACCATTGGCTCAATAGTGAAGGTCATGCCCTTTTGCAGCACTACGCCACCGTCGTCTGCATCATAGTGCAGAACTTGCGGTTCTTCATGGAACACACGACCAATACCGTGACCGCAATATTCACGCACCACGGAGAAACCTTCCGCTTCCACAAACTTCTGGATTGCGGCGCCGATGGTGCGCAGGCGGATGCCTGGCTTCACCATTTTCAGCGCCAGGTAGAGGCTGTCCTGGGTGACTTTACACAGGCGCTCGCCCAGAATCGTTGGCTTGCCAACGATGAACATCTTAGAGGTGTCACCGTGGTAGTCGTCTTTAATGACGGTCACGTCGATGTTGACGATATCGCCATCTTTCAGCAGCTTCTCGTCATCCGGAATGCCGTGGCAAACCACTTCATTAATAGAGATGCAGACGGATTTTGGAAAACCGTGATAGCCAAGGCAGGCGGAGACCGCGTGCTGCTCGTTGACGATATAGTCGTTACAGATGCGATCCAGTTCGCCAGTGCTGACGCCCGGTTTCACAAACGGTTCGATCATTTCCAGCACGTCAGCGGCCAGACGACCGGCGACGCGCATCTTTTCAATTTCTTCAGGTGTCTTAATAGAGATAGCCATGTAATCTGTCCATCGGTGTCGATTTTTTCGACAATACTAGTGTAAGTGTTGTCAATGGTATCAGTCAGGCGCACCCCGTGCCAAATTGAGAATCATTAACAGCACACTCCGCCAACAATTATTGGTTTCTGGCCGTGTTTTGTGATATAAAGCGCGCCGGACTTCCGATCCATCTCAGATACACAGGCTGGACGGGAGCGACAAATCTCACTTTGTGTAACAACACACACGTATCGGCACATATTCCGGGGTGCCCTTCGGGGTCGGTAATATGGGATACGTGGAGGCATAACCCCAACTTTCAATATAGAGGTTTTAAACATGGCAACTGTTTCCATGCGCGACATGCTCAAGGCTGGTGTTCACTTCGGTCACCAGACCCGTTACTGGAACCCGAAAATGAAGCCTTTCATCTTCGGCGCACGTAACAAAGTTCACATCATCAACCTTGAGAAGACTGTACCAATGTTCAACGAAGCCCTGGCTGAGCTGAGCAAGATCTCTTCCCGTAAAGGTAAGATTCTGTTCGTTGGTACTAAGCGCGCTGCAAGCGAAGCTGTGAAAGATGCTGCTAACAGCTGCGACCAGTTCTTCGTGAACCATCGCTGGTTGGGCGGCATGCTGACCAACTGGAAAACTGTTCGTCAGTCCATCAAGCGCCTGAAAGATCTGGAAACCCAGTCTCAGGACGGTACTTTCGATAAGCTGACTAAGAAAGAAGCGCTGATGCGCACTCGTGAACTGGACAAGCTGGAAAACAGCCTGGGCGGTATCAAAGATATGGGCGGCCTGCCAGACGCGCTGTTCGTAATCGATGCAGACCACGAGCACATCGCAATCAAAGAAGCTAACAACCTGGGTATCCCGGTATTCGCTATCGTTGATACCAACTCCGATCCGGACGGTGTTGACTTCGTTATCCCGGGTAACGACGACGCAATCCGTGCTGTTAGCCTGTACCTGAGCGCTGTAGCTGCTACCGTTCGTGAAGGCCGTTCCCAGGATCTGGCTTCTCAGGCGGAAGAAAGCTTCGTAGAAGCTGAATAATAAGGTTTTACCCCTTATTAGTACCGTGTATGAATAGGGGCCCATTATCGGCCCCTTTTTTCAATTTATACTGTTTGGCTCCCGGCCGGGCAGTTCACATCTCCCGAGGATTTAAGAATGGCTGAAATTACCGCATCCCTGGTAAAAGAGCTGCGTGAGCGTACTGGCGCAGGCATGATGGATTGCAAAAAAGCGCTGACCGAAGCGAACGGCGACATCGAGCTGGCAATCGAAAACATGCGTAAATCCGGTGCGATCAAAGCAGCTAAGAAAGCAGGCAACGTTGCTGCTGACGGCGTGATCATCACCAAAATCGACGGCAACTACGGCATCATTCTGGAAGTTAACTGCCAGACTGACTTCGTTGCTAAAGATGCTGGTTTCCAGGCATTTGCTAACAAAGTTCTGGACGCAGCGGTTGCAGGCAAAATCACTGACGTTGAAGTGCTGAAAGCACAGTTCGAAGAAGAGCGTGTTGCGCTGGTTGCTAAAATCGGTGAGAACATCAACATCCGTCGCGTTTCTTCCCTGGAAGGCGATGTTCTGGGCTCTTACCAGCACGGCGCGCGTATCGGTGTTCTGGTTGCGGCTAAAGGCGCTGACGAAGAGCTGGTTAAACAGCTGGCAATGCACATCGCTGCAAGCAAACCAGAATTCGTTAAGCCAGAAGACGTGTCTGCTGAAGTGGTAGAGAAAGAGTACCAGGTTCAGCTGGACATCGCGATGCAGTCTGGTAAGCCAAAAGAAATCGCAGAGAAAATGGTTGAAGGCCGCATGAAGAAATTCACCGGCGAAGTTTCTCTGACTGGCCAGCCTTTCGTAATGGATCCAAGCAAGTCTGTTGCTCAGCTGCTGAAAGAGCACAACGCTGACGTGACTGGCTTCATCCGCTTCGAAGTGGGCGAAGGCATCGAGAAAGTTGAGACTGACTTCGCAGCAGAAGTTGCTGCCATGTCCAAGCAGTCTTAATGATTGAAAAGGAGCCGCCTGAGGGCGGCTTCTTTTTGTCACCCGTCTCACGAAATCAGACAGGCTCCAGTATCGCTGTGCTGATATGCGACATATCATGTCGCCAGAATTAACCCCATCTTAATCGTTGACAGTCTCAGGAAAGAAACATGGCTACCAATGCAAAACCCGTGTACAAACGCATTCTGCTTAAGCTGAGTGGCGAAGCGCTGCAAGGATCGGAAGGCTTCGGTATTGACGCAAGCATCCTTGATCGCATGGCACAGGAAATCAAAGAACTGGTCGAACTGGGTATTCAGGTTGGCGTGGTCATTGGCGGTGGCAACCTTTTCCGTGGTGCTGGTCTGGCGAAAGCGGGGATGAACCGCGTAGTGGGCGACCACATGGGGATGCTGGCAACCGTGATGAATGGCCTGGCGATGCGTGATGCGCTTCATCGCGCCTATGTGAACGCTCGCCTGATGTCCGCTATTCCTTTGAATGGCGTATGCGATAACTACAGCTGGGCAGAGGCTATCAGCCTGCTGCGCAACAACCGCGTGGTGATCCTCTCCGCCGGTACGGGTAACCCGTTCTTTACCACCGATTCCGCAGCCTGCCTGCGCGGTATCGAAATCGAAGCCGATGTGGTGCTGAAAGCGACCAAAGTAGATGGCGTGTTTACTGCCGACCCGGCAAAAGATCCTTCAGCGACCATGTACGATCAGCTGAGCTACAGCGAAGTGCTGGATAAAGAGCTGAAAGTGATGGATCTTGCCGCCTTCACGCTGGCTCGCGACCATAAACTGCCGATCCGTGTTTTCAACATGAACAAGCCTGGCGCGCTGCGTCGCGTCGTGATGGGCGAAAAAGAAGGCACTTTGATCACGGAATAATTTCCGTCGGCGATAAATACAGGTAAGATTCCGCTTTACTTTGTAGTGGTATCTTACCTGGACGCGCCTTTGGCGCTGTCATGAATTAAACGCGACTATACTTAGCACACCTGTAGCGCTGTGCTGGCGGATAGTCTGCCTGAGACAAGTTTTCAAGGATTCGTATCGTGATTAACGACATCAGAAAAGATGCTGAAGTACGCATGGACAAATGCGTAGAAGCGTTCAAAAACCAAATCAGCAAAATCCGTACTGGCCGTGCTTCCCCAAGCCTGCTGGATGGCATCATCGTAGAATACTACGGTACGCCTACGCCACTGCGTCAGCTGGCGAGCGTGACGGTAGAAGATACCCGTACCCTGAAAATCAACGTGTTCGATCGCTCAATGAGCCCGGCCGTTGAAAAAGCGATCATGGCATCTGACCTGGGTCTGAACCCAAGCTCAGCGGGCGCGGATATTCGCGTTCCACTGCCTCCGCTGACGGAAGAGCGTCGTAAAGACCTGATCAAAGTCGTTCGCGGTGAAGCAGAGCAGGGTCGCGTTTCCGTGCGTAACGTGCGTCGCGATGCGAACGATAAAGTGAAAGCCCTGCTGAAAGAAAAAGAGATCAGCGAAGACGACGATCGTCGTTCTCAGGACGACATTCAGAAAATGACCGACGCGGCGATCAAGAAAATTGATGCGGCGCTGGCAGAAAAAGAAGCGGAACTGATGCAGTTCTGATTTTCGCTATACACTGATAAACGCCGTTCAGAAGGACATTGAGTCTTGCTGGCGGCGTTTTGCTTTTATCTGGTCTAACTTTTGGGCATCTCATGAAGCATCTCACTCTCCTCGGCTCGACCGGCTCTATCGGTTGCAGCACTCTCGACGTCGTACGTCATAATCCCGACAGCTACACCGTGACCGCACTTGTGGCCGGAAAAAACGTGCAGCGAATGGTCGAACAGTGCATGGAGTTTACCCCTCGTTTTGCGGTGATGGATGATGAAGAGAGCGCCCGCCAGGTGAAAGCGCTGTTGCAGGAGAAGGGCTGTCGTACCGAAGTGCTCAGCGGGCAACAGGCGGCTTGCGATATGGCCTCGCTTGATGAAGTTGATCAGGTAATGGCGGCAATCGTCGGGGCGGCGGGTCTTCTGCCGACGCTTGCCGCTATTGATGCGGGAAAAGATGTTCTGCTTGCAAATAAAGAGTCGCTGGTCACCTGCGGACGCCTTTTTATGGAGGCGGTAAAACAGCGTGGGGCGCGTCTTTTGCCGGTCGATAGCGAGCACAACGCGATTTTTCAGAGTTTACCCCAACCTTTTCAACAAAACCTGGGGTACGCTGACCTGGAGCAGAATGGCGTTGTGTCGATTCTGCTTACCGGGTCTGGTGGCCCGTTCCGTGAAACGCCACTGTCTGAATTGAGCGCAATGACGCCGGATCAGGCGTGTCGTCATCCGAATTGGTCAATGGGGCGTAAGATCTCCGTCGATTCGGCCACCATGATGAATAAAGGTCTGGAATACATTGAAGCTCGCTGGCTGTTCAATGCGTCGGCGAAACAGATGGAAGTGCTGATCCACCCGCAGTCGGTGATTCACTCGATGGTGCGCTATCAGGACGGCAGCGTGCTGGCCCAGTTGGGCGAGCCGGATATGCGTACGCCTATTGCTCATACGATGGCGTGGCCAAACCGCGTAAAATCGGGCGTTAAGCCTCTCGATTTTTGCAAGCTGAGTTCACTGACGTTTAGCGAGCCTGATTACGACCGTTATCCCTGCCTGAAACTGGCGATGACGGCCTTCGATCAGGGGCAGGCGGCGACAACGGCGCTTAATGCAGCCAATGAAGTGACCGTTGAAGCATTCCTGAATCAGCAGATCCGCTTTACTGATATCGCCGCGTTGAATTTATCCGTGCTGGAGATGATGGATTTGCGTGAGCCGCAGAGTGTGGAAGAGGTGCTGGCCGTGGATGAACAGGCACGTATTGTTGCGCGTAAACAGGTGACACGTCTCGCAAGCTGGTGATAAAGCAAGCACTAGTCGTCGTGCTATTTGTTAGCGTTGGGCTTCAGTGATATAGTCTGCGCCACCTGATCGCAGGTATTTGGCTTTAAGTGGTCAGGTAAGCCGTGGTATGACACGGCTTTTTTATGTATAGGCTTCAGTATTCCTGTGTACCGTTAAATCCTTTCAGGGACTAAAAACGCGTTATGTTGTCTGCGAATCAACCAATAAGCGAAAACTTGCCAGCACATGGCTGTCGCCATGTTGCAATCATCATGGATGGCAATGGCCGCTGGGCGAAAAGACAAGGGAAGATACGAGCCTTTGGGCATAAAGCCGGGGCGAAATCTGTTCGCCGCGCCGTTTCTTTTGCCGCCAATAACGGCATTGATGCGTTAACGCTCTATGCTTTTAGCAGTGAAAACTGGAATCGACCTGCGCAAGAAGTGACTGCGTTGATGGAACTGTTCGTGTGGGCGCTCGATAGTGAAGTAAAAAGCCTGCACCGCCACAACGTCCGCTTGCGTATTATTGGCGAAACCAGTCGTTTTAACTCACGTTTGCAGGAACGGATTCGCAAAGCTGAAGCGCTGACGGAAAATAATACCGGCCTGACGCTCAATATCGCGGCGAATTACGGTGGACGCTGGGATATTATCCAGGGGGTTCGGCATTTGGCTGAGCAGGTTCAGGAAGGGCTGTTAAGACCCGACCAGATTGATGAAGAGGCGCTGAGTCAGCAAATCTGCATGAATGAACTGGCTCCCGTGGATTTGGTTATAAGGACAGGGGGGGAGCATCGCATAAGTAACTTTTTGCTGTGGCAAATTGCCTACGCTGAACTTTACTTTACGGATGTTCTTTGGCCAGATTTTGATGAACAAGACTTTGAAGGTGCGCTGCATGCCTTTGCCAATCGAGAGCGTCGTTTCGGCGGCACCGAGCCTGGTGGCGATAACGCCTGATGGGGGTAGCTTTTGCTGAAGTATCGCCTGATTTCCGCTTTTGTATTAATACCCGTCGTTATCGCAGCGCTGTTTTTACTGCCTCCGGTGGGATTCGCTATTGTTACGTTGGTGGTGTGTATGCTCGCCGCGTGGGAATGGGGGCAGCTTAGCGGCTTTACCTCGCGCACTCAGCGGGTATGGCTGGCGGTACTCTGTGGTTTTTTACTGGCCCTGATGCTGTATACCTTGCCTGAATATCATCACGATGTTCACCAGCCGCTGGTTGCCGGATCCTTATGGATATCGCTGGCCTGGTGGATTGCTGCGCTTGTTTTAGTGCTTTTCTACCCGGGCTCTGCGGCGATCTGGCGTAACTCTAAAGTGTTGCGCCTTATTTTTGGTCTGCTCACGATTGTTCCGTTCTTCTGGGGTATGGTTGCGCTGCGCGCCTGGCACTATGACGAAAACCACTACAGCGGCGCAATATGGCTGCTTTATGTGATGATTCTCGTCTGGGGGGCTGACTCCGGAGCCTATATGTTTGGTAAACTGTTTGGCAAACATAAACTGGCGCCAAAGGTTTCTCCGGGCAAAACCTGGCAAGGCTTCATCGGCGGCCTGTTTACGGCAGCGATTATCTCCTGGGGCTATGGCGTCTGGGCGAATCTTGAGGTTGCCCCCTCCACGCTGCTGGTATGTTCGATTTTCGCGGCGCTGGCATCGGTACTGGGTGATTTAACCGAGAGCATGTTTAAGCGTGAAGCAGGGATTAAGGACAGTGGTCACCTGATTCCAGGACATGGCGGAATACTGGATCGCATTGACAGCCTTACCGCGGCTGTTCCCGTATTTGCTTGCCTGCTTTTACTGGTGTTTGGGACGATATAACGGAAGGTTTTATGCTGAGCATTCTCTGGAATCTGGCGGCGTTCATTGTTGCATTGGGTGTACTGATTACCGTGCATGAATTTGGCCATTTCTGGGTTGCCCGGCGCTGTGGTGTGCGGGTAGAGCGATTCTCGATTGGCTTTGGCAAATCGCTCTGGAAGCGCACCGATAAGCATGGCACCGAGTTTGTCATTGCTCTGATCCCCCTGGGCGGCTATGTCAAAATGCTCGACGAACGCGTTGAGCCTGTCGCCCCGGAACTTCGACATAGCGCGTTCAACAATAAAACTGTTGGCCAACGTGCTGCCATCATCGCTGCCGGACCGGTAGCCAATTTCATCTTCGCTATCTTCGCCTACTGGCTGGTGTTTATTATCGGCGTGCCTGGCGTACGCCCGGTTGTGGGTGAAATCACCACGGGTTCCATTGCGGCAACGGCGCAAATTACACCGGGAATGGAACTTAAAGCGATTGATGGTATCGAAACCCCTGATTGGGATGCCGTGAGGTTACAACTGGTTGCGAAAATCGGTGATGAGCAGACAACCGTCAGCGTATCGCCTTTTGGTTCCGACCAGCGGCAGGAAAAAGTGCTGGATTTACGCCACTGGCGCTTTGAGCCAGACAAAGAGGATCCAGTCGCTACACTGGGGATTCGCCCGCGCAGCGCGCAGATCGAGCCGGTGTTAGCCGAAGTACAGTCTAATTCGGCAGCGAGTAAAGCAGGTTTACAAGCGGGTGACAGGATCGTTAAAGTCGATGGTCAGCCATTAACACAATGGATGACCTTTGTTACTCTGGTGCGCGATAATCCAGGCAAGCCGCTCGCGCTGGAAGTGGAAAGGCAGGGGAGTTCGCTCTCACTGACCCTCACCCCGGATACCAAATCGGGCGGCGGTAAGGCAGAAGGGTTTGCCGGCGTTGTGCCGAAAGTGATCCCACTGCCAGATGAGTACAAGACAATACGCCAGTATGGGCCGTTTAGCGCCATCGTTGAGGCCACGGATAAAACATGGCAGCTGATGAAGCTTACGGTCAACATGTTGGGGAAATTGATAACCGGTGATGTGAAACTGAACAACCTCAGTGGGCCAATTTCGATTGCTCAGGGGGCTGGGATGTCAGCGGAGTTCGGGGTGATTTACTATCTCATGTTCCTTGCGCTGATTAGCGTGAACCTGGGGATAATCAACCTGTTCCCGCTTCCCGTATTAGATGGGGGCCATCTGCTGTTTTTAGCGATTGAAAAGCTAAAAGGCGGACCGGTATCCGAGCGAGTTCAAGACTTTAGTTATCGCATTGGCTCGATTTTGCTGGTGCTGTTAATGGGGCTTGCACTTTTCAATGATTTCTCTCGGTTGTAAGAGAGTTAGTTAGGAAGAACGCATAATAACGATGGCGATGAAAAAGTTGCTCATAGCGTCGCTGCTGTTTAGCAGCGCGACCGTATACGGTGCTGACGGGTTCGTAGTGAAAGATATTCATTTCGAAGGCCTTCAGCGTGTCGCCGTTGGTGCGGCCCTCCTCAGTATGCCTGTGCGCCCCGGCGATACGGTTAATGATGAAGATATCAGTAACACCATCCGTGCTCTGTTTGCCACTGGCAACTTTGAGGACGTCCGCGTCCTGCGCGATGGTGATACGCTGGTGGTTCAGGTAAAAGAACGTCCAACGATTGCCAGCATCACTTTCTCCGGCAACAAGTCGGTGAAAGATGACATGCTCAAGCAGAACCTTGAGGCATCGGGTGTTCGTGTGGGGGAATCTCTGGACCGCACAACCCTTGCAGACATTGAAAAAGGTCTGGAAGATTTCTATTACAGCGTCGGTAAATACAGCGCGAGCGTTAAAGCGGTTGTTACACCGCTGCCACGTAACCGTGTTGACCTGAAACTGGTCTTCCAGGAAGGTGTTTCTGCGAAGATCCAGCAGATCAACATTGTGGGTAACCACGCGTTCAGCACCGACGAATTGATCTCCAACTTCCAACTGCGTGACGAAGTGCCGTGGTGGAACGTGGTAGGCGATCGTAAATACCAGAAACAGAAACTGGCGGGTGACCTTGAAACCCTGCGCAGCTACTATCTGGATCGCGGTTACGCCCGTTTCAACATCGATTCAACTCAGGTGAGTCTGACTCCGGACAAGAAAGGTATCTACATTACCGTTAACATCACAGAAGGCGATAAATACACGCTTTCAGGTGTTGAAGTCAGCGGCAACCTGGCAGGACATTCTGCTGAAATTGAATCTCTGACCAAAATTCAGCCGGGCGATCTTTATAGCGGATCTAAAGTCACCAAAATGGAAGACAGCATTAAGAAGCTGCTCGGCCGTTATGGTTATGCGTATCCGCGTGTGCAAACGCAGCCGGAAATTAACGACGCGGATAAGACTGTTAAGCTTCACGTTAACGTTGATGCGGGCAACCGTTTCTACGTGCGTAAAATCCGCTTCGAAGGTAACGATACCTCTAAAGACTCCGTTCTGCGCCGTGAAATGCGCCAGATGGAAGGGGCATGGCTGGGAAGCGATCTGGTCGACCAGGGTAAAGAGCGTCTGAACCGTCTGGGCTACTTCGAAACGGTCGATACCGATACTCAGCGTGTACCAGGTCGTCCGGATCAGGTGGATGTTGTTTATAAAGTTAAAGAACGTAATACCGGTAGTTTCAACTTCGGTATTGGTTACGGTACTGAAAGTGGCGTGAGCTTCCAGGTCGGCGTTCAGCAGGATAACTGGCTGGGTACGGGTTACTCTGTCGGTATCAACGGGACGAAAAACGACTACCAGACCTACTCTGAGTTCTCCGTTACCAACCCATACTTCACCGTGGACGGTGTAAGCCTGGGTGGTCGTATCTTCTATAACGACTTTAAAGCGGACGACGCGGACCTCTCCTCGTATACCAACAAGAGTTACGGTCTGGATGGTACGCTCGGCTTCCCGGTTAACGAATACAACACCCTGCGTGCAGGTTTAGGGTACGTGCATAACGACCTGTCTAACATGCAACCGCAGGTGGCGATGTGGCGTTACCTGGACTCCATCGGTCAGTCTGCAAGTACGTCCAGCGATGACAACGGTTTCGCCGCGGATGACTTCACCTTCAACTACGGTTGGACCTACAACCGTCTTGACCGTGGCTACTTCCCGACGGAAGGTTCACGCGTTAACCTGAACGGTAAGGTGACGATCCCGGGCTCGGATAACGAGTTCTACAAGGTCACTCTGGATACGGCGTCCTACTTCCCAATTGATGACGACCACAAGTGGGTCGTACTGGGTCGTACCCGCTGGGGCTATGGTGACGGTATCGGAAGCAAAGAGCTGCCGTTCTATGAGAACTTCTACGCCGGTGGTTCAAGCACCGTTCGTGGCTTCCAGTCCAATAACATTGGTCCGAAAGCGGTTTACTACGGCGGTAATGACGAAGATAACTGCGCAAGCCGCGATTCAAAACAAGTCTGTAGCTCTGATGATGCGGTAGGCGGTAACGCCATGGCCGTGGCGAGCCTCGAGTTCATCACGCCGACGCCGTTTATCAGTGATAAGTACGCGAACTCTGTCCGTACCTCCTTCTTTATGGATGCAGGTACGGTGTGGGATACCAACTGGGAGAATACCGCCCAGATGCGTGCAGCGGGCGTTCCGGACTACAGCGATCCGGGCAACATTCGCATGTCCGCAGGTATCGCATTACAATGGATGTCACCGCTGGGGCCGTTGGTCTTCTCCTACGCCCAGCCGTTCAAGAAATACGATGGAGACAAAGCGGAGCAGTTCCAGTTTAACATTGGTAAAACCTGGTAATAATCCGCTGCAATGGAATGCGTTGGCAGTGTAGCGCTGACAACCGGCGATCGGTAAAACGGTCGCCTTGCCACGCAAAGAACGGCACCCCTCGGGTGCCAATGGGATGGTAAGGAGTTAATTGTGAAAAAGTGGTTATTAGCTGCAGGTCTCGGTTTAGCGATGGCAACTTCTGCTCAGGCAGCGGACAAAATTGCAATCGTCAACATGGGTAATTTGTTCCAGCAGGTTGCACAGAAAACGGGCGTTTCTGCAACGCTGGAAAACGAATTCAAAGGCCGTGCGAGCGAACTGCAACGTATGGAAGGTGATCTTCAGTCCAAGATGCAGCGTTTACAGCGTGATGGTTCTACCATGAAAGCGAGCGAGCGCAGCAAACTGGAAAAAGACGTCATGTCTCAGCGCCAGACCTTCTCTCAGAAAGCGCAGGCTTTCGAGCAGGATCGTCAGCGTCGTTCTAACGAAGAGCGTGGCAAGCTGGTGACGCGTATTCAGTCTGCCGTTAAAGCAGTAGCAGCCGATCAGAGCATCGATCTGGTTGTTGATGCGAACGCCGTTGCATTCAACAGCAGCGATGTTAAAGACATCACCGCTGATGTTCTGAAACAGGTTAAATAAGTAATGCCTTCAATTCGACTGGCTGATTTAGCTCAGCAGTTGGATGCAGAATTACACGGTGATGGCGATATCGTCATCACCGCTGTTGCGTCCATGCAATCTGCTAAAGCAGGCACTATTACCTTCATGGTAAGCCCTAAGTACCGTGAACACCTGGCTCAGTGCCAGGCGTCTGCCGTTGTTCTGACGCAGGACGATCTTCCGTTTGCCACTAACGCTGCACTGGTAGTGAAAAATCCCTACCTGACCTATGCACGCATGGCCCAAATTCTTGATACCACGCCGCAGCCGGCGCAGAACATTGCAGCCAGCGCTGCGATTGATCCAACGGCTCAGCTGGGTAACAACGTGGCAGTCGGCGCAAACGCCGTTATCGAATCCGGCGTTGTGCTGGGTGATAACGTGGTGATTGGGCCAGGCTGCTTTGTTGGAAAAAATACGAAAATTGGCGCAGGGACTCGTCTGTGGGCCAATGTTTCTGTCTACCATGAGGTTGAGATTGGCGAGAATTGCCTCGTACAGTCCAGCACGGTGATTGGTTCTGACGGATTCGGTTACGCCAACGATCGGGGTAACTGGGTTAAGATCCCGCAGCTGGGTCGCGTGATTATCGGCGATCGCGTTGAGATCGGCGCTTGCACAACCATTGACCGTGGTGCACTTGACGACACCATTATTGGTAACGGTGTTATCATAGACAACCAGTGCCAGATTGCACATAACGTTGTGATTGGCGACAATACCGCAGTTGCGGGTGGTGTTATCATGGCAGGCAGCCTGAAAATAGGCCGTTACTGCATGATAGGCGGTGCCAGCGTGATCAATGGCCATATGGAAATATGCGACAAAGTCACGGTGACGGGGATGGGTATGGTGATGCGTCCCATCACTGAGCCCGGCGTTTATTCCTCCGGTATCCCGCTGCAACCGAACAAGGTATGGCGTAAAACAGCTGCACTGGTGATGAATATTGATGATATGAGCAAGCGACTCAAAGCGATTGAGCGCAAAATCGATCAACAAGACTAAGCGTTCATCCGTTTAACGCTAAATTTCCCGGCCTGTCGACTTTGTTTATAAACCGGCAGGCCGTGTTATTATTGCTACTTAGTACATTTGACAGGAAGAGTATTTTGACTACTGACACTCATACTCTGCATATTGAAGAGATTTTAGAACTTCTGCCGCACCGCTACCCGTTCTTACTGGTAGACCGTGTGCTGGATTTTGAAGAAGGTCGTTTTCTGCGCGCAGTGAAAAATGTCTCCGTTAACGAGCCATTCTTCCAGGGGCACTTCCCTGGTAAACCTATCTTCCCGGGTGTGTTGATCCTGGAAGCGATGGCACAGGCTACCGGTATTCTGGCGTTTAAAAGCGTAGGTAAACTGGAGCCGGGTGAACTCTATTACTTCGCGGGTATCGATGAGGCGCGCTTCAAGCGTCCGGTCGTGCCTGGTGATCAAATGATCATGGAAGTCACTTTTGAAAAAACGCGTCGCGGCCTGACTCGCTTCAAAGGCGTAGCTATGGTTGACGGCAAAGTTGTTTGCGAAGCGACAATGATGTGTGCGCGTAGCCGGGAGGCCTGATACGTGATTGATAAATCCGCCTTTATTCATCCTACCGCCATTGTGGAAACGGGTGCCATCATTGGCGCAAACGTCCACATTGGCCCGTTTTGTATTGTTGGACCCCATGTCGAAATTGGTGAGGGTACAGTACTGAAATCTCACGTTGTCGTGAATGGTCATACCACCATTGGCTGCAACAATGAGATCTATCAGTTCGCCTCCATCGGCGAAGTTAACCAGGATCTTAAGTATGCTGGCGAACCGACCCGCGTGGAAATCGGCGATCGTAACCGCATTCGCGAAAGCGTCACCATTCATCGTGGTACAACGCAAGGCGGTGGATTGACGAAGGTGGGCAGCGACAACCTGTTTATGGTTAATGCGCATATTGCGCACGACTGTACCGTGGGTAGCCGCTGTATTCTCGCCAACAACGCAACGCTGGCGGGGCACGTATCGGTCGATGATTTCGCAATTATTGGCGGCATGACCGCAGTCCATCAGTTCTGCATCATCGGTGCACACGTGATGGTCGGCGGGTGCTCCGGTGTGGCGCAGGACGTCCCACCGTTTGTGATTGCGCAGGGCAACCATGCCACGCCGTTTGGCGTGAACATTGAAGGCCTTAAGCGTCGTGGCTTTAGCCGCGAAGCGATTACCGCGATCCGCAACGCGTACAAATTGCTGTACCGTAGCGGTAAAACGCTGGAAGAGGCGAAGCCGGAAATTGCCGAGCTGGCGAATAAGCACCCTGAAGTGAAAACGTTCATGGAATTCTTTGAACGTTCAACCCGTGGTCTGATTCGTTAATGGTCGACAGTCGTCCGCTTACTATCGCCCTGGTCGCCGGAGAAACCTCCGGCGATATTCTTGGTGCAGGTCTTATCCGCGCGCTTAAAGCCCGTGTACCCAATGCCCGCTTTGTGGGCGTGGCTGGGCCGCTGATGCAGGCCGAAGGCTGTGAAGCCTGGTATGAAATGGAAGAGCTGGCTGTGATGGGCATCGTCGAGGTGCTGGGCCGCCTGCGTCGCCTGCTGCATATTCGCGCCGATCTTACCCGCCGCTTTACCGACCTCAAGCCCGATGTCTTTGTCGGCATTGATGCACCTGATTTCAATATTACCCTTGAAGGGAACCTGAAAAAACAGGGGATCAAGACTATCCATTACGTCAGCCCGTCCGTGTGGGCGTGGCGACAGAAACGCGTTTTCAAAATCGGACGGTCCACCAATCTGGTGCTGGCTTTTCTGCCTTTCGAAAAAGCGTTTTACGACAGGTTTAATGTCCCGTGCCGTTTTATCGGTCATACCATGGCGGATGCCATGCCGCTGGACCCTGATAAAAATGCGGCGCGTGACGAACTGGGCATCCCGCATGATGTGCACTGTCTGGCGCTGCTGCCAGGGAGCCGGGGTGCGGAAGTTGAAATGCTCAGTGCCGATTTCCTGAAAACGGCGCAAATTCTCCGCAAGACGTACCCAGACCTTGAAGTGGTCGTGCCGCTGGTGAATGCCAAACGCCGCGAGCAGTTTGAGCGTATCAAAGCCGAGGTTGCCCCGGATCTTCACGTCCGCCTGCTGGACGGGAAAGGGCGGCAAGCCATGTTTGCGAGCGATGCCGCACTGCTGGCTTCCGGCACGGCTGCGCTGGAGTGTATGCTGGCAAAATGCCCAATGGTGGTCGGTTATCGCATGAAACCGTTTACCTTCTGGCTGGCAAAACGTCTGGTAAAAACAGACTACGTATCCCTGCCAAACCTGCTTGCAGGTCGCGAGCTGGTGAAAGAACTCTTGCAGGATGAATGCCAGCCGCATGCACTGGCTGATGCATTACTGCCGCTGCTGGCCAACGGTAATACCAGCCACCAGATGCATGATACTTTCCGTGAACTGCATCAACTGATCCGCTGTAATGCTGATGAGCAGGCGGCCGATGCGGTGCTGGAGTTAGCACAATGATGGAATTTATTTATCCCCATACCCACCTCGTTGCCGGTGTGGATGAAGTCGGTCGTGGTCCGTTAGTGGGTGCCGTTGTGACCGCGGCGGTGATCCTCGATCCAGCCCGCCCGATCCCTGGCCTGAACGACTCGAAAAAACTGAGCGAAAAGCGCCGCCTGGCGCTGTTCGATGAAATTAAAGAGAAGGCGCTGGCCTGGAGTCTCGGGCGCGCAGAGCCGGATGAGATCGACGATCTGAACATTCTGCACGCCACCATGCTGGCGATGCAGCGTGCCGTTGCGGGCCTGAAGATTGTGCCTGAGTATGTGCTGATCGACGGTAACCGTTGCCCGACGCTGCCGATGCCTTCAATGGCTGTTGTTAAAGGCGATAGCCGCGTCGCAGAAATCAGTGCGGCGTCAATCATTGCCAAAGTGACGCGCGATGCCGAAATGGCCGCGCTGGACCTCACTTATCCCGCGTATGGTTTCGCCCAGCACAAGGGATATCCAACGGCTTTCCATCTGGAAAAGCTGGCTGAACATGGCGCAACTGAACATCATCGGCGCAGCTTTGGCCCGGTGAAACGCGCGCTGGGACTGGTGTCCTGAATCAAGACGCAAGCAATTAAGTAACGCGGGATCTGAAGATGGCTGAACCACGTTTCGTACACCTGCGGGTGCATAGCGACTACTCCATGATCGATGGGCTGGCAAAGACCGGGCCGCTGGTAAAGAAGGCGGCCTCGCTTGGCATGCCTGCGCTGGCGATCACCGATTTTACCAACTTGTGTGGCCTGGTGAAGTTCTACGGAACGGCGCATGGCGCAGGATTAAAGCCCATCGTCGGCGCGGATTTCCACGTGCAGAGCGACCTGCTCGGCGATGAGATGACGCAAATTTCCGTGTTAGCCATGAATAACACGGGCTATCAGAACCTCACTCTGCTGATCTCAAAAGCCTACCAGCGCGGCTACGGCGCGCTGGGTCCATGGATTGACCGCGACTGGCTGGCGGAGCTGAACGAAGGTCTGCTGCTGATCTCCGGTGGCCGTATGGGGGATGTCGGCAAATGTCTGCTGCGCGGGAACAACGCGCTGGTGGATCAGTGCGTCTCGTTCTACGAAGAGCATTTCCCGGATCGCTATTACCTGGAGCTAATCCGTACCGGGCGTGCAGACGAAGAGAGCTATCTGCATGCGGCCGTCGCCCTGGCGGAAGCGCGTGGCCTGCCTGTAGTGGCCACCAACGATGTGCGCTTTCTTGAGCCGGGCGATTTTGACGCGCATGAAATTCGCGTCGCTATCCACGACGGCTTCACCCTCGACGATCCGAAACGTCCTCGCAACTACTCATCGCAGCAGTACATGCGCAGCGAAGAGGAAATGTGTGAGCTCTTCTCCGACATCCCGGAAGCGCTGGAAAACAGCGTAGAGATTGCCAAGCGCTGCAACGTCACCGTGCGTCTCGGCGAATATTTCCTGCCGCAGTTCCCGACGGGCGACATGACCACGGAAGATTTCCTGGTCATGAAATCGAAAGAGGGCCTTGAAGAGCGTCTGGAATTCCTCTTCCCGGATGAAGCGGTCCGTAAAGAGAAGCGTCCTGAATATGACGAGCGTCTGGATATTGAACTCCAGGTGATCAACCAGATGGGGTTCCCTGGCTACTTCCTGATCGTAATGGAGTTCATCCAGTGGTCGAAGGATAACGGCGTACCGGTTGGCCCGGGCCGTGGTTCAGGTGCCGGCTCGCTGGTGGCGTATGCGCTGAAAATCACCGACCTCGATCCGCTGGAATTCGACCTGCTGTTCGAACGTTTCCTTAACCCGGAACGTGTCTCCATGCCCGACTTCGACGTCGACTTCTGCATGGAAAAACGCGACCAGGTGATTGAGCACGTGGCCGATATGTACGGTCGTGATGCGGTTTCACAGATCATTACCTTCGGTACGATGGCGGCGAAAGCGGTTATCCGCGACGTGGGCCGCGTTCTGGGCCACCCCTATGGTTTTGTCGATCGAATCTCTAAGCTGGTGCCGCCCGATCCGGGCATGACCCTGGCGAAAGCCTTTGAAGCTGAACCTCAGCTGCCGGAAATCTACGAAGCCGACGAAGAGGTGAAAGCGCTGATCGACATGGCGCGCAAGCTGGAGGGCGTCACGCGTAACGCCGGTAAGCATGCGGGGGGCGTGGTTATCGCCCCGACCAAAATCACCGACTTCGCGCCGCTGTACTGCGATGAAGCGGGCCAGCATCCGGTCACCCAGTTCGACAAGAACGACGTTGAATACGCCGGGCTGGTGAAGTTCGACTTCCTTGGTTTGCGTACGCTGACCATCATCAACTGGGCGCTGGAGATGATCAACGCCCGCCGTGAGAAGAACGGCGAGCCGCCGCTGGATATCGCGGCTATCCCGCTTGATGACAAGAAAAGTTTCGACATGCTGCAACGCTCCGAGACGACAGCCGTCTTCCAGCTTGAATCCCGCGGCATGAAAGATTTGATTAAGCGTCTGCAACCAGACTGCTTCGAAGATATGATCGCGCTGGTGGCCCTGTTCCGTCCGGGCCCGTTGCAGTCGGGGATGGTAGATAACTTTATCGACCGTAAGCACGGGCGCGAAGAGATTTCCTATCCGGATGTGCAGTGGCAGCATGAAAGCCTGAAGCCGGTACTGGAGCCAACCTACGGCATCATCCTGTATCAGGAACAGGTCATGCAGATCGCCCAGGTGCTTTCTGGTTACACCCTTGGCGGCGCAGATATGTTGCGTCGTGCGATGGGTAAGAAAAAGCCGGAAGAGATGGCCAAGCAGCGTTCTATCTTTGAAGATGGGGCGAAGAAAAACGGCGTCGATGGCGAACTGGCGATGAAAATCTTCGACCTGGTGGAGAAATTCGCCGGGTACGGATTTAACAAATCCCACTCCGCCGCTTATGCTTTGGTGTCGTATCAAACGCTGTGGCTCAAGGCCCACTATCCCGCTGAGTTTATGGCGGCGGTAATGACCGCCGATATGGACAACACCGAAAAGGTGGTTGGCCTGGTGGACGAGTGCTGGCGCATGGGGCTGAAGATCCTGCCGCCGGATATTAACTCTGGCCTGTACCATTTCCACGTCAACGATGACGGGGAAATCGTCTATGGGATCGGCGCGATCAAGGGCGTGGGTGAGGGGCCGATCGAGGCGATCATCGAAGCGCGTAACAACGGCGGCTATTTCCGTGAGCTGTTCGACCTGTGCGCCCGCACCGATACCAAAAAACTGAACCGCCGCGTGCTGGAAAAACTGATCATGTCCGGTGCGTTTGACCGGCTGGGGCCACACCGCGCCGCGCTGATGAACTCGCTCGGCGATGCGCTGAAAGCGGCCGATCAGCATGCTAAAGCGGAAGCCATTGGTCAGGCGGATATGTTCGGTGTGCTGGCGGAAGAGCCAGAGCAGATCGAGCAGTCCTATTCCAACTGCCAGCCGTGGCCAGAACAGGTGGTGCTGGATGGGGAGCGTGAGACGTTAGGCCTGTACCTGACGGGACACCCGATCAACCAGTATCTGAAAGAAATTGAGCGATATGTCGGCGGCCACAGGCTTAAAGACATGCATCCGACAGAACGTGGTAAAATCACCACGGCTGCGGGGCTCGTGATTGCTGCAAGGGTAATGGTCACCAAGCGCGGCAATCGTATCGGCATCTGTACCCTGGATGACCGTTCCGGGCGTCTGGAGGTGATGTTGTTCACCGACGCGCTGGATAAATACCAGCAATTGCTGGAAAAAGACCGCATACTTATCGTCAGCGGACAGGTCAGCTTTGATGACTTCAGCGGGGGGCTTAAAATGACCGCCCGCGAAGTGATGTACATTGACGAAGCCCGGGAAAAATATGCTCGCGGGCTTGCTATCTCGCTGACGGACAGGCAAATTGATGACCAGCTTTTAAACCGACTCCGTCAGTCTCTGGAACCCCACCGCTCGGGGACCATTCCAGTACATCTCTACTATCAGAGGGCGGATGCACGTGCGCGGTTGCGCTTTGGTGCAACGTGGCGTGTCTCTCCGAGCGATCGTTTACTGAACGATCTCCGTGGCCTCATTGGTTCGGAGCAGGTGGAACTGGAGTTTGACTAATACAGGAATACTATGAGTCTGAATTTCCTTGATTTCGAACAGCCGATTGCAGAGCTGGAAGCGAAAATCGATTCTCTGACAGCCGTAAGCCGTCAGGATGAAAAACTGGATATTAACATCGACGAAGAAGTGCATCGTCTGCGTGAAAAAAGCGTAGAACTGACGCGCAAAATCTTTGCCGATCTCGGCGCATGGCAGATCGCCCAGCTGGCGCGTCATCCACAGCGTCCGTACACCCTGGATTATGTCCGCCTGGCGTTTGACGAATTTGACGAACTGGCAGGCGACCGCGCATACGCTGACGATAAAGCTATCGTCGGCGGTATCGCGCGTCTTGATGGACGTCCGGTGATGATCATTGGTCACCAGAAAGGCCGTGAAACCAAAGAGAAGATCCGTCGTAACTTCGGTATGCCAGCACCAGAAGGCTACCGTAAGGCCCTGCGTCTGATGGAGATGGCTGAGCGTTTCAATATGCCAATCATCACCTTCATCGACACACCGGGTGCTTACCCGGGTGTTGGCGCAGAAGAGCGCGGTCAGTCTGAAGCCATCGCACGCAACCTGCGTGAGATGTCTCGCCTGAAAGTGCCGGTCATCTGTACCGTTATCGGTGAAGGTGGTTCCGGCGGTGCGCTGGCAATTGGCGTGGGCGATAAAGTGAATATGCTGCAGTACAGCACTTATTCCGTTATCTCTCCTGAAGGCTGTGCCTCCATTCTGTGGAAAAGTGCCGATAAAGCGCCGCTGGCTGCGGAAGCGATGGGCATCATTGCCCCACGTCTGAAAGAGCTGAAGCTGATCGACACCGTTATCCCTGAACCGCTGGGTGGCGCGCACCGTAAGCCGGAAGTGATGGCTGCTTCCCTGAAAGCGCAGCTGCTGGCAGACCTGGCGGATCTGGACGTGCTGAGCACAGAAGATCTGCTCAACCGTCGTTATCAGCGTCTGATGACCTACGGTTACGCGTAAGCCTCACAATTATCCTAAAAGCCGCACATTGTTGCGGCTTTTTTTATACCTGCCGTTTACCTTAACTATGCTTATCTGATGTTTTTCAAGGAGGTAAACCATGAACATCATTGCCATCATGGGGCCACACGGCGTCTTTTATAAAGACGAACCCATCAAGGAGCTTGAGCAGGCCCTTAAAGCACGCGGATATCAGCTAATCTGGCCGCAAAACAGCGCCGACCTGCTGAAATTCATCGAACACAATCCGCGCATCTGTGGCGTGATATTCGACTGGGACGAATACGACATGGAGTTGTGCAGCGATATCAATAAGCTCAACGAATATCTTCCGCTGTACGCCTTTATCAACACTCACTCGACCATGGACGTCAGCGCCCATGATATGCGTATGGCGCTGTGGTTCTTCGAATACTCACTCGGCGTTGCCGAGGACATTGCGACCCGCATTCAGCAGTACACCGGTGAATATCTGGATAACATCACCCCGCCGTTTACGCGTGCGCTGTTCACCTATGTGAATGAAGGGAAGTACACCTTCTGTACGCCAGGCCACATGGCGGGAACGGCCTATCAAAAAAGCCCGGTGGGATGCCTGTTCTATGATTTCTTTGGCGGTAACACGCTGAAGGCGGACGTGTCGATTTCAGTGACCGAGCTGGGCTCGCTGCTGGATCATACCGGCCCGCATCTGGAAGCCGAAGAGTACATCGCCCGGACCTTTGGTGCCGAGCAGAGCTACATGGTGACCAACGGAACCTCAACGTCGAACAAGATCGTCGGCATGTACGCCGCGCCTGCCGGTAGCACGTTGCTGATTGACCGAAACTGCCATAAATCACTGGCGCATTTGCTGATGATGAGTGACGTCGTGCCGCTCTGGCTGTCTCCCACGCGTAATGCGCTGGGGATCCTCGGCGGCATTCCTCGCCGTGAGTTCGCGCATGAAGCCATTGAAAATAAGATCGCGGCGATCCCCGAGGCAAGCTGGCCTGTGCATGCGGTGATCACCAACTCCACCTATGACGGGCTGCTTTACAACACGAACTGGATCAAGCAGACGCTGGACGTGCCGTCGATTCACTTTGACTCCGCGTGGGTGCCTTACACCAATTTCCACCCGATTTACTCGGGTAAAAGTGGGATGAGCGGCGAGCGGGTGCCGGGTAAGGTGTTCTTCGAGACGCAGTCGACGCACAAAATGCTGGCCGCGTTTTCCCAGGCGTCTCTCATTCACATCAAGGGTGAGTACGACGAGGACACCTTCAACGAAGCCTTCATGATGCACACGACCACGTCGCCCAGCTACCCGCTTGTGGCGTCCATCGAAACGGCGGCGGCGATGCTGCGCGGTAATCCCGGGAAACGCCTTATTAATCGTTCGGTGGAGCGGGCGCTGCATTTCCGAAAAGAGGTTCAGCGACTTAAAGATGAAGCGGACGGCTGGTTCTTTGATATCTGGCAGCCGGAAGAGATTGATGAAGCAGAATGCTGGCCCGTCGCGCCGGGGGAGAGCTGGCACGGTTTTCGGGATGCTGATGCAGACCACATGTTCCTCGATCCGGTTAAGGTGACGATCCTGACGCCGGGTATGGATGAGCAGGGTGTGATGGGTGAGGAAGGGATCCCGGCTGCGCTGGTGGCGAAGTTCCTTGATGAACGCGGCGTGGTGGTGGAGAAAACCGGCCCCTATAATTTGCTGTTCCTGTTCAGTATCGGGATCGATAAAACCCGCGCGATGGGGCTGCTGCGCGGACTGATGGAGTTTAAGCGCGCGTACGATCTTAACCTGCGGGTGAAGAATATGCTGCCGGATCTCTACGCGGAAGATCCTGACTTCTACCGCAATATGCGTATTCAGGATCTGGCCCAGGGGATCCACAGGCTGATCCGCCAGCACGATCTGCCGCGCCTGATGCTGCAGGCATTTGATGTTCTGCCTGAAATGAAGCTGACGCCGCACAGGGCGTGGCAGCGCCAGGTGAAAGGGGAGGTTGAAACCATTGAACTGGAGAACCTGGTCGGGCGGTTATCAGCCAACATGATCCTGCCTTATCCGCCGGGCGTACCGCTGCTGATGCCGGGCGAGATGATCACCGAGGAGAGCCGGGCGGTGCTCGATTTCCTGCTGATGCTCTGTTCGATAGGGCGCCACTATCCGGGTTTTGAGACGGATATTCACGGTGCGAAACGCGATGATAACGGCGTGTACTGGGTGAGAGTCCTAAAATAAAAGGGGCCGCTTGCCAGGGGCGGGTTGTCGGTTGTAACGTTCAGGGCTCCATAAAAAGGAGAAACTATGCTGGGTTTAAAAGCTGTTCATCATATTGCGATCATTGCCACCGATTACGCGAAAAGTAAGGCCTTTTACTGCGACATTCTCGGCTTTACGCTGTTGAGCGAGGCCTACCGCGAGGAGCGCGATTCCTGGAAAGGCGATCTGGCGTTAAACGGACAATATGTGATTGAACTGTTCTCTTTTCCTTTCCCGCCAGCGCGTCCTTCGCGTCCGGAAGCCTGCGGCCTGCGCCACCTGGCCTTCAGCGTCGATAACCTGGACAGCGCGGTAAAGCATCTGGAAGCCCACGGCGTGGCCTGTGAAGCAATTCGCATCGATCCCTTCACCGATAAACGTTTCACTTTTTTCAACGATCCGGACGGTCTGCCGCTGGAGCTTTATCAGCAGTAATCGCCGTCATGTGTGATAATGCCCGTTCAGTTCGGGCATTTTTTATGTGTAATTTCCTATGACCTTACCCGCTATCGCGCACGCCGTTTCACCCTACCGCCAGCTGCTGGTGGGGTTCAGCGGTGGCCTGGATTCCACCGTTTTGCTGCACCGTCTTAAGCTCTGGCGCGACCGTGAGCCTGACGTCCAGCTGCGGGCGATGCATATCCATCACGGCTTAAGCCCCCATGCCGACGACTGGGTGGCGCACTGCGAAGCGGTGTGCTCAGGGTGGGCGATCCCGCTAATCGTTGAACGCGTCACGCTTGAGGATGAAGGGCTGGGTATTGAGGCGCAGGCGCGCAAAGCCCGCTACGCCGCGTTTTCCGGCGCGTTACAGCCTGGAGAAGCGTTGGTCACCGCGCAGCATCTGGACGACCAGTGCGAGACGTTTTTACTGGCGCTCAAGCGGGGCAGCGGGCCTGCGGGTTTATCCGCCATGCCTGAGCGTGCTGGTTTTGCTGAAACAGAGCTCATCCGCCCGCTACTGGGTGAGACGCGCGCATCACTGGAAGCCTGGGCGCAGCAACATCATCTGCGCTGGATTGAAGACGAAAGCAATCAGGACGACAGTTACGACCGTAACTTCCTGCGCCTGCGCGTCTTACCGCTGCTGAGTGAGCGCTGGGCCCATTTTTCCGAAGCGGTGGCCAGAAGTGCCATGCTTTGTGCTGAACAGGAAAGCTTGCTGGATGAGTTGCTGAGCGGGGAGCTGAATACGCTGACTACCGCTGACGGTGCCCTTAACATTGCGCCGTTGAAAGTGATGAGCCCCGTGCGTCGGGCTGCTCTGATTCGTCGCTGGCTGGCTTGCCACCGTGCGGTTATGCCGTCCCGGGCGATGCTCAACCGTATCTGGGAAGAAGTTGCACAGGCGCGGGAAGATGCCGCACCGTGTATACACCTGAATGGTTATGACGTCAGGCGCTATAAAGAGCAACTCTGGTGGGTGAAATCTGTGCCGTCGCTGGCTGACGTTGTGCTTGACTGGCCGTCGCCGGAAAAAGCATTAACGCTACCGTTGAATGCCGGTGTCGTTGCGTTAAGCCATTCGGGCAATGTGCGTCTACCTGAGCCGGACGAGAACGTCACCATACGCTTCAGGGCCAGCGGCATGCTGCATATCGTTGGGCGTAACGGCGGGCGTAAACTGAAGAAAATCTGGCAGGAACAGAACGTTCCGCCCTGGCGACGTGATACCACGCCGCTTCTGTTTTACGGCGACACGCTCATCGCGGCGGCAGGTGTGTTTATTACCCAGGAAGGGTGGGCTGAAGCGGGTGTCAATTTTCAATGGAAAGCGTAACGGGCAGCTTGGCTGCCCGTTGGTTATCAGGATTCGCTCACCACGACGGTGCCGATTTCCGGATGGCTGAAACTGGCAATTTTGTCGAGGCGTAGCTCACGCGTTGCACCTGCATCTTCCACAACCAGGTATTCCACATTTTTACGGGAAACCAGATCGCTGGCCTTTGCCTTTAGCACTTCGCCATCTTTTAGCTCCAGCGTCAGTATTAAATGATGCTGGCAGGCGAGTTCGAGGTTGTCATAGTCGTCACAATTGATGGGTTGATAGATATCATTCATCGACATAATCGCTCACCAGTAAATTCGCCGCAGCATACGCTGCTTTTTCCCTGACCGATTCTGAAAGGCTCTCATCAGAGGCCACTTCATTCAGCACGTTCAATACACAGCCCAACGCATCCGGGATGTACCCCAGATCTCCGCTGGCAATTTCCGCATACCGTCTGCGAATCAACTCACAATAATTATTCACATCACCTCCTGCCAGCGTACTGACTTACTGTGAGATATCATTAAGCCTACGAAGTTAAACTCGGTTTAGCAAGGTGACTATACCATACTCATTTAAGCAATATCAGCGCCTTGATAACGGGGTGCCACCACCTCGTAACAGCCTTTTGCTGCGGTTTTCGCTACAATGTACGCCTGATTCGAAAGGAGTTCTCTCATGGCGCTGAAAGCGACAATTTATAAAGCTGTGGTCAATGTGGCGGATCTTGACCGTAACCAGTTTCTGGATGCGTCATTGACGCTGGCGCGTCACCCTTCTGAAACCCAGGAGCGCATGATGCTGCGCCTGCTGGCGTGGATTAAGTATGCCGACGAGCGTCTGCAATTTACCCGTGGTTTAAGCGCGGAAGATGAACCGGAAGCCTGGCTGCGCAACGATCATCTGGGTATCGATTTATGGATTGAGCTTGGCCTGCCGGATGAACGCCGGATCAAAAAGGCGTGCACCCAGTCAGCTGAAGTGGCGTTGTTTGCCTATAACCAGCGCGCGGCGGAGATCTGGTGGCAGCAAAACAAAAATAAATGTGCGCAGTTCAAAAATCTTACCGTCTGGTATCTGGATGATGAACAACTGGCACAGCTGAGCGCATTCGCCAGCCGGACAATGGCGCTTCAGGCAACGATTCAGGACGGCGCCATCTGGCTTTCCGATTCTCAGAATAATCTGGAAATTCATCTCACGGCCTGGCAGCCCTTATCATGATTGAGTTGTCCCGAAACGTCAGCATCCCTGATCACGAGCTGGAGATCACCGCCATCCGTGCTCAGGGCGCAGGGGGGCAGCACGTTAACAAGGCCTCAACGGCTATCCATTTGCGCTTTGACATCCGGGCCTCCAGCCTGCCAGAGTATTTTAAAGAAAGCCTGCTCGCCGCCAGCCATCATCTGATCACCAGTGAAGGTGTGATTGTGATTAAAGCGCAGGAATATCGCAGCCAGGAAATGAACCGGGAAGCGGCACTTTCCAGACTGGCGGCGGTCATAAAAGAGCTGACGGCTGTACAAAAAAGTCGCCGGGCAACACGTCCAACGCGGGCATCGAAAGAACGTCGGTTGTCATCGAAGGCGCAGAAATCCACCGTAAAGTCACTGCGTGGCAAAGTCCGTCACCCGTAATGTGACGAAAGGGACACACTTTTTCATAAGGAATGTATTGTGAAAAAAGCATTATTATCAGCGCTGGCCGTGACAAGCCTGTTCGCGCTTTTTGGCTGTAACAACCGTTCAGAAACACAGGTACTACAGCTAACGCAAAACGAAGAATTGAAGCCGATGCAGCAGAGCTGGCGCGGCGTATTGCCATGTGCAGATTGTGAAGGCATCGAAACCTCTCTGTTCCTGCAAAAAGATGGCACCTGGGTGATGAACCAGCGCTATCAGGGGGCGAAAGAGCCGTCTTCTTTTGCAACATACGGAACATGGGCGCGTACGGCTGAAAAGCTGGTATTGACTGATACCACGGGCGATAAAACGTATTTCCGCGCCAAAGGCGAGGGGATGGAGATGCTCGATCGCGAAGGCAATCCGATTGAATCCCAGTTCAACTATACGCTGGCCCCGGTAAAAGCGACCCTGCCTGCAACCCCAATGGCGATGCGAGGGATGTATTTCTACATGGCGGATGCGGCAATCTTCACTGACTGTGCAACCGGGAAGAAAGTCAGCGTGGCGAACAATGCCCAGCTGGAGCGTGACTATGCCGTCGCGCGCGGTAACGACAGCAAACCAGTGTTGCTGACGGTTGAAGGGCATTTTACGCTGGAGCCAAACCCCGATAGCGGTGAGCTGGTGAAAACGCTGGTGGCAGATAAAGACGCGAAGTTTGCTGCGGGTAAAGACTGCGAAAGCAAATAAGTTATAGCCATTAAAAAACCCCGCACTGGCGGGGTTTTTTTGTTTCTTAGCCTTTGATGGCTTTCACCAGGTAATCAAGAATGTCGCCCGTCTTGAGCATCTGTTTTTCGCCGTTGCGACGGTACTTGTATTCAATCTCGTCGCTGTCGAGGTTACGGTCGCCGATGACGACGGTGTGTGGAATACCGATCAGTTCCATATCAGCAAACATCACGCCAGGACGCTCTTTACGGTCATCCATCAGCACGTCGATACCTTTCGCGCTCAGCTCAGCGTAGAGTTTCTCTGCCAGCTCCTGCACGCGGTAAGACTTGTGCATGTTCATTGGCAGGATCGCCACCTGGAACGGCGCGATGTTATCCGGCCAGACGATTCCGCGTTCGTCATAGTTCTGCTCGATAGCGGCCGCAACAACGCGCGTTACCCCAATGCCGTAGCAGCCCATGGTCAGAACCTGGTTACGACCATCTTCGCCCTGAACGGCAGCGTTCATTGCGCGCGAGTACTTATCGCCCAGCTGGAAGATGTGGCCTACTTCGATACCGCGTTTAATCATCAGGGTACCCTTGCCGTCCGGGCTTGGATCGCCTGCGACCACGTTACGGATGTCAGCCACTTCCGGCGTCGCCACGTCACGATCCCAGTTGATGCCGAAGTAGTGTTTACCGTCGATGTTTGCCCCTGCAGCGAAGTCGCTCATCGCCGCAACGGTGCGGTCAATCACTACAGGAATAGGCATATTCACCGGACCCAGAGAACCTGGGCCTGCGTTCACCACGGCGCGGATTTCGGCTTCCGTCGCGAAGGTCAGCGGGCTGGCAACCTGCGGCAGCTTCTCGGCTTTCACTTCGTTCAGCTCGTGATCGCCACGGACCAGCAGGGCTACCAGCGGGTAAGCGCTGCCTTCAGCCGATTTCACCAGCAGGGTTTTCACGGTTTTTTCGATCGGCAGATTAAACTGTTCAACCAGCTCGGCGATGGTTTTCGCGTTTGGCGTATCAACCAGCGTCATCTCTTGCGTTGCCGCGCCGCGTGGTTCTTTTGGTGCCAGCGCTTCTGCGAACTCAATGTTGGCGGCGTAATCAGAGGAGTCAGAGAAAATTACATCGTCTTCGCCGCTCTGCGCCAGAACCTGGAATTCATGAGAGGCGCTACCGCCGATTGAACCGGTATCAGCCTGTACAGCACGGAAATCCAGCCCCATGCGGGAGAAGATTTTGCTGTAGGCCACGTACATTTTGTCGTAGGTCTCTTGCAGTGATTCCTGAGAAGTATGGAAAGAGTAGGCATCTTTCATCAGGAATTCGCGAGAGCGCATCACGCCAAAGCGTGGGCGCACTTCGTCACGGAACTTGGTCTGGATCTGGAAGAAGTTCAGCGGCAGCTGTTTGTAAGAGCTCAGCTCGTTACGGATCAGATCGGTGATCACTTCTTCATGCGTTGGGCCGAGGACGAATGGACGATCGCCACGATCGGCAATACGCAGCAGTTCAGGACCGTACTGCTCCCAGCGACCGCTCTCCTGCCACAGTTCAGAGGGCTGAACGACCGGCATTAACACCTCGATAGCACCGGCGTTGTTCATCTCTTCACGCACGATGTTTTCGACTTTTTTCAGGACGCGCACGCCGGTCGGCAGCCAGGTGTATAACCCGGAGGCCAGCTTGCGGATCATCCCGGCGCGCAGCATCAGCTGGTGGCTGATCACCTCGGCGTCGGCAGGTGTCTCCTTCAGAGTGGAGAGCAGATATTGGCTAGTACGCATGTTGTTACGGTTCCATTTCGACGATTGGAACAGGCTGAAACACCAGCCTGACACAAAAAAAGTGGTTTAGTTTACCAGTGTGGCAAAGATGCCAAAAGAGAGGAGAACAAAATTACCTGGGTTCCAGGGCAAACACTTCAAAACCTGCATCAGTTACGCGCCAGCGCACGTTAAAGTCCAGCAGCCAGACGGCGTACGTTTTTCCTGCGTCTTCCTCTTTGCGGTAGGCGGGACGAGGGTCCTGCGCCAGGACTTCGACGATAAAGTCACGCAGACGAGGATAGCGCTTTTCCAGCTGGCTGATTTGCGTCGTTATTTCAGATGTGAAGTAAACCGGCATCTCTGCCTGTGGGGCGTCCTGAGCATAGCTTGCACGGGCATCCGGCAGCGCTTCGGCGAAGGGCAGGTAAGGTTTAATATCGATGACCGGCGTACCATCAACCAGGTCAAGGCTACCTAACTCCAGGATCACCCGATCTTTCTGACAGCGTATCCCTTTCAGTTCGACCAGCGACATCCCGACTGGATTCGGTCGGAACGTTGAGCGGGTGGCAAAAACTCCCATTCTGGCATTTCCGCCCAGACGAGGAGGACGCACGGTAGGACGCCAGCCGCCTTCCATGGTCTGGTGAAACACAAACACCACCCATAAATGGCTGAATGCCTCAAGCCCGCGCACTGCATCGGCCTGATTATACGGCGCGACAAGATGCAGCTCGCCGCCGCCGTTAAGGACCAGTCCCGGCTGACGCGGCACGGCGAACTTTTCTTTATAAGGGGAGCGGATAACGCCTATCGGCTCGAACTGAAATGAACTCATTTCGCCGTGATGTTAAGCGCAGAACCGATACATACCGCCTGACGGTAGCAGCCCGGCGTACCACTGGTGACCTCGCAACTGTGCAGCAGCACCGCGTTGGCTTTCATTTTCGACGCGTTGATTTGCATACGCTTGCGGGCTGTTGGGATATTTGGAGGGGAGTCCTGATTCGTTGCCTGGCAGGATTCGCCGCTCACTTCGCCCAGTTCACGGAATGGCTTACCGACCAGCTCGTCGGCTTTAGTAATAATACGTACCGGCGCAGCGCGAGGCGCTTTCGGTTTTGCTGGCTCCGCTTTTGGCGGGGTTGCAGTGCTTTGAACGGGTTCAACAGGAGATCTGCTTAGCATAGAACAGCCGCTCAGCATCAGTGCTAAAAGACAGATCGGTAAAGCACGCATAATAGTTCCTCAGTGGATAATCAAAACGTCAGATATTGAAGCAGTTGACCGCACAAATGACAAGACGGGCAAATGCCCGTCTTGATGATATTACACTGAGGTGAGATTACCAGCCTTTAACCGCGCCGCCGTTAAACACCTTATTGGCTTCCTGGTAAACTTCTTCAGACTGATATGCCTGCAGGAATTTCTTCACGTTTTCCGCGTCCTTGTTGTCTTCGCGAGTCACGATCAGGTTGACGTACGGGGAATCTTTGTCTTCAACAAAGATGCCATCTTTCGCAGGGGTCAAACCGATCTGGCTGGCGTAAGTGGTGTTGATAACGGCCAGCGCGATCTGTGCATCGTCCAGAGAACGTGGCAGCTGAGGGGCTTCCAGCTCAACAATTTTCAGATTTTTCGGGTTTTCGGTCACGTCCAGAACGGTCGGCAACAGGCCAACACCTTCTTTCAGTTTAATCAGGCCCACTTTCTGGAGCAGAAGCAGCGAACGGCCAAGGTTGGTTGGGTCGTTAGGGACGGCAACCTGTGAACCCGGCTGGAGTTCATCCAGAGATTTAATTTTCTTGGAATAACCGGCAATCGGGTAAACGAAGGTGTTACCGACAGCAACCAGCTTGTAGCCGCGATCTTTGATCTGTTGATCCAGGTACGGTTTATGCTGGAAGGCGTTAGCGTCAATGTCGCCTTTGCTCAGCGCTTCGTTCGGCAGAACGTAATCGTTGAAGGTCACCAGCTCAACGTCCAGGCCATATTTTTCTTTCGCGATTTTCTGCGCGGCCTCAGCAACCTGCTGCTCTGCACCGACGATAACGCCTACTTTGATGTGGTTCGGATCTTTTTCGTCCTGACCGCAACCCACCAGTGCCAGCGAACCAATCAGTGCGCCTACTGCTGCAAAGGTCTTAAATTTAAACGCCATGTTATATCCTTAACTCGTCGAGTTTGTGTTGTTTGTAACGTTATTTATGCGTAACAGCCCGGACGATACGATCGCCAGAGAATTGGATTAAGTAAACCAGCACAACCAGCAATACCAGAACGGTATTCATTACGGTAGCGTTATAGCCAATATAGCCGTACTGATATCCAATCTGGCCTAAACCGCCAGCACCCACGGCGCCGCCCATCGCGGAATAACCGACCAGGGTGATAAGCGTGATGGTTGCTGCATTCACCAGCCCAGGCAGCGCCTCAGGCAGCAGAACTTTGCGAACGATCTGCATTGGCGTCGCACCCATAGCGCGGGAAGCTTCAATCAGGCCTGTTGGGATTTCCAGCAGGGCGTTTTCCACCATACGGGCGATAAACGGCGCGGCGCCTACGGTTAGCGGGACAATTGCCGCCTGCAAACCAATCGACGTCCCGACAATAACGCGTGTAAACGGAATCATCCACACCAGCAGGATAATAAACGGTATAGAACGGAAAATGTTCACCAGCGCAGAGAGCGTGCGATACAGCTTCGCGTTTTCAATAATTTGACCCGGGCGCGTGACGTACAGCAGTACGCCGACCGGCAGCCCAATCACAAAACCAAAAAAGCCCGATACGAAGGTCATTGCCAGCGTTTCCCAAACGCCGCGAACCAGTAGCCACATCATCGGCTCAGACATAACCCAGCACCTCTACTTTTACGTGATGTTCTTGCAGCCAGGCAATTGCCGCCTGGGTTTCTTCCTGCGTGCCGTGCATTTCCGTCAGCATGATGCCGAACTTCACGCCGCCGGCGTAATCCATCTGCGCGCTAATAATGTTGTTATTCACGTTAAAGCGACGCGCGGTTTCGGACAGCAGCGGTGCGTCAACGGACTGGCCCGTGAACTCCATGCGCAGCATCGGGACGCTGTCAGGCGTTGCGTCTGTTTTTAAACGTTCCAGATAATCTTCCGGAATATCCAGATGCAGTGTGGACTGAATGAACTGCTGAGCCAGAGGCGTTTTCGGGTGCGAGAAGACTTCGCTGACCGTGTCCTGCTCAATCAGCTCACCGTTGCTGATGACGGCGACGCAGTCACAGATACGCTTCACCACGTCCATTTCGTGCGTGATAAGGAGGATAGTCAGGCCCAGACGACGGTTAATGTCTTTCAGCAGTTCCAGGATAGAACGCGTGGTGGCCGGATCTAACGCGCTGGTGGCTTCATCACACAGCAGCACTTTTGGGTTGCTTGCCAGCGCGCGAGCGATTGCTACACGCTGCTTTTGCCCGCCTGAGAGGTTGGCCGGGTAGCTGTCATGCTTATCACCCAGCCCAACCAGATCCAGCAGTTCGGTGACGCGTCGGGTAACCTCTTCTTTTGGTGTGTTATCCAGCTCCAGCGGCAACGCCACGTTTCCAAAAACCGTGCGTGAGGCCAGCAGGTTAAAGTGCTGGAAAATCATGCCAATCTGGCGACGCGCTTTGGTGAGTTCTTTTTCTGAGAGAGCGGTAAGCTCCTGGCCGCCAACTTCTACGCTGCCCTGGGTCGGGCGCTCAAGCAGGTTAACACACCGGATCAGCGTACTTTTACCCGCACCCGATGCGCCAATGACGCCATAAATCTGACCAGCAGGCACATGCAGGCTGACGTTGTTCAGCGCCTGAATGGTTCGGTTCCCCTGCTGGAACACTTTGGTGATATTGGAAAGTTTAATCATTAGATTATTTTTATCGTATGTAAGTTAGCCGTGGCATTTTCTTCTGCCAGATACGGGGAATGACCGTAAACAAAATGGATGTTAAGGCATCCAGACGTCTAAATCAATCCACCTCTGTGCGATGAGCACTTTATTGCGCTGCGATTCATGAGATACTAGCTGAACAAGCCTTTTTCAGGAGCAAACCGGTGGCAAAATCTGTACCCGCAATTTTTCTCGATCGTGACGGCACAATTAATGTGGATCACGGTTACGTCCATGAGATTGATGAGTTCGAATTTATTGAGGGCGTAATAGATGCCATGCGCCAGCTGAAAGAGATGGGCTATGCGCTGGTGGTGGTAACTAATCAGTCCGGTATCGCCCGGGGTAAATTCACCGAAGCGCAGTTCGAGACGCTGACGGAATGGATGGACTGGTCTCTGGCCGATCGTGGCGTCGATCTTGATGGCATCTATTATTGTCCGCATCATCCACAGGGAACAGTAGAAGCGTATCGTCAGACATGTGATTGCCGTAAGCCACACCCGGGCATGTTTATCTCTGCACAGGAATTCCTGCACATTGATATGGCCGCGTCTTTTATGGTGGGCGATAAACTGGAGGATATGCAGGCAGCGGCGGCGGCGGGTGTGGGAACCAAAGTATTAGTGCGGACCGGTAAACCAGTCACCCCAGAAGCAGAAAATGCAGCTGACTGGGTAATAACTAGTCTGGCAGATCTGCCAAAAGAGATTAAAAAGCACCAAAAATAGACATTTTGGTGAAAAGGTGAGCGGTTGAAATAAAAATGCATTTTTCCGCTTGTCATTCCTCGGCGGCTCCCTATAATGCGCCTCCATCGACACGGCGGATGTGAATCACTTCACAGACAACCCGGTCGGTTGAAGAGAAAAAATCCTGAAATAACGGGTTGACTCTGAAAGAGGAAAGCGTAATATACGCCACCTCGCGACATAGCGCTGAAGCGCGTCGCAACTGCTCTTTAACAATTTATCAGACAATCTGTGTGGGCACTCAAAGTGACATGGATTCTTAATGTCCTCGGACACTAAATGAATACCAAGTCTCAACGAGTGAACACGTAATTCATTACGAAGTTTAATTCATTGAGCATCAAACTTTTAAATTGAAGAGTTTGATCATGGCTCAGATTGAACGCTGGCGGCAGGCCTAACACATGCAAGTCGAACGGTAACAGGAAGCAGCTTGCTGCTTCGCTGACGAGTGGCGGACGGGTGAGTAATGTCTGGGAAACTGCCTGATGGAGGGGGATAACTACTGGAAACGGTAGCTAATACCGCATAACGTCGCAAGACCAAAGAGGGGGACCTTCGGGCCTCTTGCCATCGGATGTGCCCAGATGGGATTAGCTAGTAGGTGGGGTAACGGCTCACCTAGGCGACGATCCCTAGCTGGTCTGAGAGGATGACCAGCCACACTGGAACTGAGACACGGTCCAGACTCCTACGGGAGGCAGCAGTGGGGAATATTGCACAATGGGCGCAAGCCTGATGCAGCCATGCCGCGTGTATGAAGAAGGCCTTCGGGTTGTAAAGTACTTTCAGCGGGGAGGAAGGCGACAGGGTTAATAACCCTGTCGATTGACGTTACCCGCAGAAGAAGCACCGGCTAACTCCGTGCCAGCAGCCGCGGTAATACGGAGGGTGCAAGCGTTAATCGGAATTACTGGGCGTAAAGCGCACGCAGGCGGTCTGTCAAGTCGGATGTGAAATCCCCGGGCTCAACCTGGGAACTGCATTCGAAACTGGCAGGCTAGAGTCTTGTAGAGGGGGGTAGAATTCCAGGTGTAGCGGTGAAATGCGTAGAGATCTGGAGGAATACCGGTGGCGAAGGCGGCCCCCTGGACAAAGACTGACGCTCAGGTGCGAAAGCGTGGGGAGCAAACAGGATTAGATACCCTGGTAGTCCACGCCGTAAACGATGTCGACTTGGAGGTTGTGCCCTTGAGGCGTGGCTTCCGGAGCTAACGCGTTAAGTCGACCGCCTGGGGAGTACGGCCGCAAGGTTAAAACTCAAATGAATTGACGGGGGCCCGCACAAGCGGTGGAGCATGTGGTTTAATTCGATGCAACGCGAAGAACCTTACCTACTCTTGACATCCAGAGAACTTAGCAGAGATGCTTTGGTGCCTTCGGGAACTCTGAGACAGGTGCTGCATGGCTGTCGTCAGCTCGTGTTGTGAAATGTTGGGTTAAGTCCCGCAACGAGCGCAACCCTTATCCTTTGTTGCCAGCGGTCCGGCCGGGAACTCAAAGGAGACTGCCAGTGATAAACTGGAGGAAGGTGGGGATGACGTCAAGTCATCATGGCCCTTACGAGTAGGGCTACACACGTGCTACAATGGCGCATACAAAGAGAAGCGACCTCGCGAGAGCAAGCGGACCTCATAAAGTGCGTCGTAGTCCGGATTGGAGTCTGCAACTCGACTCCATGAAGTCGGAATCGCTAGTAATCGTGGATCAGAATGCCACGGTGAATACGTTCCCGGGCCTTGTACACACCGCCCGTCACACCATGGGAGTGGGTTGCAAAAGAAGTAGGTAGCTTAACCTTCGGGAGGGCGCTTACCACTTTGTGATTCATGACTGGGGTGAAGTCGTAACAAGGTAACCGTAGGGGAACCTGCGGTTGGATCACCTCCTTACCTTAAAGAACCTGCCTTTGTAGTGTCCACACAGATTGTCTGATGAAAAACAGCAGTAAAAAACCTCTACAGGCTTGTAGCTCAGGTGGTTAGAGCGCACCCCTGATAAGGGTGAGGTCGGTGGTTCAAGTCCACTCAGGCCTACCAAATTTTTGCTGATGCTGCGTTGCGGCGACACTCACATACATAAGTATGCTTCGTGTCACCACGCCTTGCCTCAACAAAAATTACCGGTACAGAGGTGACTACGATGGGGCTATAGCTCAGCTGGGAGAGCGCCTGCCTTGCACGCAGGAGGTCTGCGGTTCGATCCCGCATAGCTCCACCATCTTTTACTGCGAACACAAGAAAACTTCAGAGTGAACCTGAAAAGGTGCACTGCGAAGTTTTGCTCTTTAAAAATCTGGATCAAGCTGAAAATTGAAACGACACACAGCTCATGTGTGTTCGAGTCTCTCAAATTTTCGCAATCAGAAGTGAAACATCTTCGGGTTGTGAGGTTAAGCGACTAAGCGTACACGGTGGATGCCCTGGCAGTCAGAGGCGATGAAGGACGTGCTAATCTGCGAAAAGCGCCGGCGAGGTGATATGAACCTTTGACCCGGCGATGTCCGAATGGGGAAACCCAGTGCAATCCGTTGCACTATCGTTAACTGAATACATAGGTTAACGAGGCGAACCGGGGGAACTGAAACATCTAAGTACCCCGAGGAAAAGAAATCAACCGAGATTCCCCCAGTAGCGGCGAGCGAACGGGGAGCAGCCCGGAGTCTGAATCAGCTTGTGTGTTAGTGGAACGGTCTGGAAAGTCCGACGGTACAGGGTGATAGTCCCGTACACGAAAGCACACTTGCTGTGAACTCGAAGAGTAGGGCGGGACACGTGGTATCCTGTCTGAATATGGGGGGACCATCCTCCAAGGCTAAATACTCCTGACTGACCGATAGTGAACCAGTACCGTGAGGGAAAGGCGAAAAGAACCCCGGCGAGGGGAGTGAAAAAGAACCTGAAACCGTGTACGTACAAGCAGTGGGAGCCTCTTTATGGGGTGACTGCGTACCTTTTGTATAATGGGTCAGCGACTTATATTCTGTAGCAAGGTTAACCGTATAGGGGAGCCGAAGGGAAACCGAGTCTTAACTGGGCGTTAAGTTGCAGGGTATAGACCCGAAACCCGGTGATCTAGCCATGGGCAGGTTGAAGGTTGGGTAACACTAACTGGAGGACCGAACCGACTAATGTTGAAAAATTAGCGGATGACCTGTGGCTGGGGGTGAAAGGCCAATCAAACCGGGAGATAGCTGGTTCTCCCCGAAAGCTATTTAGGTAGCGCCTCGTGAACTCATCTTCGGGGGTAGAGCACTGTTTCGGCTAGGGGGCCATCCCGGCTTACCAACCCGATGCAAACTACGAATACCGAAGAATGTTATCACGGGAGACACACGGCGGGTGCTAACGTCCGTCGTGAAGAGGGAAACAACCCAGACCGCCAGCTAAGGTCCCAAAGTCATGGTTAAGTGGGAAACGATGTGGGAAGGCACAGACAGCCAGGATGTTGGCTTAGAAGCAGCCATCATTTAAAGAAAGCGTAATAGCTCACTGGTCGAGTCGGCCTGCGCGGAAGATGTAACGGGGCTAAACCATGCACCGAAGCTGCGGCAGCGACACTATGTGTTGTTGGGTAGGGGAGCGTTCTGTAAGCCGTTGAAGGTGTCCTGTGAGGGGTGCTGGAGGTATCAGAAGTGCGAATGCTGACATAAGTAACGATAAAGCGGGTGAAAAGCCCGCTCGCCGGAAGACCAAGGGTTCCTGTCCAACGTTAATCGGGGCAGGGTGAGTCGACCCCTAAGGCGAGGCCGAAAGGCGTAGTCGATGGGAAACAGGTTAATATTCCTGTACTTGGTGTTACTGCGAAGGGGGGACGGAGAAGGCTATGTCAGCCGGGCGACGGTTGTCCCGGTTTAAGCATGTAGGCGGAGGTTCCAGGTAAATCCGGTACCTTATTAACGCTGAGGTGTGATGACGAGGCACTACGGTGCTGAAGTGATAAATGCCCTGCTTCCAGGAAAAGCCTCTAAGCATCAGGTAACACGAAATCGTACCCCAAACCGACACAGGTGGTCAGGTAGAGAATACCAAGGCGCTTGAGAGAACTCGGGTGAAGGAACTAGGCAAAATGGTGCCGTAACTTCGGGAGAAGGCACGCTGATATGTAGGTGAAGCCCCTGCGGGCGGAGCTGAAATCAGTCGAAGATACCAGCTGGCTGCAACTGTTTATTAAAAACACAGCACTGTGCAAACACGAAAGTGGACGTATACGGTGTGACGCCTGCCCGGTGCCGGAAGGTTAATTGATGGGGTTAGCGGCAACGCGAAGCTCTTGATCGAAGCCCCGGTAAACGGCGGCCGTAACTATAACGGTCCTAAGGTAGCGAAATTCCTTGTCGGGTAAGTTCCGACCTGCACGAATGGCGTAATGATGGCCAGGCTGTCTCCACCCGAGACTCAGTGAAATTGAACTCGCTGTGAAGATGCAGTGTACCCGCGGCAAGACGGAAAGACCCCGTGAACCTTTACTATAGCTTGACACTGAACACTGGTCCTTGATGTGTAGGATAGGTGGGAGGCTTTGAAGCGTGGACGCCAGTCTGCGTGGAGCCAACCTTGAAATACCACCCTTTAATGGCTGGTGTTCTAACGTAGACCCGTAATCCGGGTTGCGGACAGTGTCTGGTGGGTAGTTTGACTGGGGCGGTCTCCTCCCAAAGAGTAACGGAGGAGCACGAAGGTTGGCTAATCCTGGTCGGACATCAGGAGGTTAGTGCAATGGCATAAGCCAGCTTGACTGCGAGCGTGACGGCGCGAGCAGGTGCGAAAGCAGGTCATAGTGATCCGGTGGTTCTGAATGGAAGGGCCATCGCTCAACGGATAAAAGGTACTCCGGGGATAACAGGCTGATACCGCCCAAGAGTTCATATCGACGGCGGTGTTTGGCACCTCGATGTCGGCTCATCACATCCTGGGGCTGAAGTAGGTCCCAAGGGTATGGCTGTTCGCCATTTAAAGTGGTACGCGAGCTGGGTTTAGAACGTCGTGAGACAGTTCGGTCCCTATCTGCCGTGGGCGCTGGAGAATTGAGGGGGGCTGCTCCTAGTACGAGAGGACCGGAGTGGACGCATCACTGGTGTTCGGGTTGTCATGCCAATGGCACTGCCCGGTAGCTAAATGCGGAAGAGATAAGTGCTGAAAGCATCTAAGCACGAAACTTGCCCCGAGATGAGTTCTCCCTGAGACTTTAAGTCTCCTGAAGGAACGTTGAAGACGACGACGTTGATAGGTCGGGTGTGTAAGCGCAGCGATGCGTTGAGCTAACCGATACTAATGAACCGTGAGGCTTAACCTTACAACGCCGAAGCTGTTTTGGCGAAGAGAGACAGACACGATTTTCAGCCTGATACAGATTAACAGAATTTGCCTGGCGGCTTTAGCGCGGTGGTCCCACCTGACCCCATGCCGAACTCAGAAGTGAAACGCCGTAGCGCCGATGGTAGTGTGGGGTCTCCCCATGTGAGAGTAGGGAACTGCCAGGCATCAAATTAAGTAGTAAGCCGGTGCATTAATCCGGTGGTTACAGAAGTATTCGGTGGAGCGGTAGTTCAGTCGGTTAGAATACCTGCCTGTCACGCAGGGGGTCGCGGGTTCGAGTCCCGTCCGTTCCGCCACTTATTAAAAGCCCTGAGCTAACGCTCAGGGCTTTTTTCTTATCTGTCGTTTAACTATTGCGAAATTAGCAAAAATCCTCTGCGTTTTACGATCTTTTTCGACATAACAACCACAGCGATAATCCTCCTCAGTTTACGAACATAACGATTGAGGAATGATATGACTATCCCTGCACTGGGTCTGGGCACTTTTCGCCTGAAGGACGACGTTGTTATCGCATCTGTTAAAACCGCACTCGAGTTGGGCTATCGCGCTATTGATACGGCGCAGATTTATGACAACGAAGCTGCCGTAGGTCAGGCTATCGAGGAGAGCGGCGTACCGCGCCATGAGCTTTTCATCACCACCAAAATCTGGATTGAGAACCTCAGCAAAGACAAGCTGATCCTGAGCCTGAAGGAAAGTCTGAAAAAGCTGCGTACTGACTATGTTGATCTGACGCTGATCCACTGGCCATCACCTGGCGATGCCGTCTCCGTAGAAGAGTTCATGCAGGCGCTGCTGGAAGCAAAAGAGCAGGGCTTGACGCGTGAAATTGGTATCTCGAATTTCACTATCCCATTGATGGAAAAAGCCATTGCCGCAGTGGGTAAAGAGAATATTGCTACTAATCAGATTGAACTCTCTCCTTACCTGCAAAACCGCAAAGTTGTGGACTGGGCGAAACAGCATGGCATTCACATCACCTCGTACATGACGCTGGCATATGGTAAGGCCCTGAAAGATGAAGTGATTGCACGCATCGCTGAAAAACACAAAGCAACAGCTGCACAGGTGATCCTGGCATGGGCGATAGGTGAAGGATATGCCGTGATCCCGTCTTCAACCAAACGTGAAAACCTGGCAAGTAACCTGTTAGCGTGGGATCTCCAGCTCGATGATGAAGATAAAAAAGCGATCGCTGCACTGGAATGCAACGATCGTCTGGTCAGTCCCGAAGGGTTAGCACCTAACTGGGATTAATAAAAACCCTCCCTCTGTACCCTTAAACCCTCACACAGCTCCTCCGGGAGCTGTTTTTATATGTTCGCTAAGGAAGTCGATAAAAGCGCGTATGCGCGTACTTACTGCTCTGTCACTGTAATACACCGCGCTAAAAGGCATCTCTACAGGTAAGCGTTTGTCAGCCATTAGCTCAACTAGCTGGCCCGCAGCTATTTCCTTATCAATCATATAGTCTGATAAACAGGCGATCCCGTTTCCTTCAAGACATAGCTGTTTCAGCGTTTCCCCGCTATTAGACGAAAGTCCGCAGGTGATCTCATGAAGTTGTCCGTCATGACAGGCCACGGGCCAGGTGTTCAGCGAGACAGGTTCCGTAAAGCCCAGGCACAGGTGCTGCTTCAGCTCCTCAACGGTCTCAGGTTTGCCATGCTCTGCAATATATTGCGGTGACGCGATAATTTTGCGGTAGCTGGTGAACAGAGGGCGAGCGCGTAAACTTGAATCCGTCAGGGTTCCCGCGCGGATCGCCACGTCAACTTTACGCTCAATCAGGTTAATAAACGTCTCAGAAGAGACCAGAGACAGGGTCATCTCCGGGTAGCGTTCGCGGAAGGGTTTAATCAACGGCATCAGGAAATGCAGCACGACCGGCGTCGCCGCATCTATGCGCAGCAGCCCACGCGGCGTGCTGCGTGATTCCATGATTTCCGTTTCTGCTGCCGCCATCTCCTGCAAAACGGACTGCACGCGTCGAAAATAACGTTCACCTTCTTCCGTCAGGCTGAGCTGCCGCGTTGTTCTGTTGAGCAGACTCACCCCGAGCTTCATCTCCAGCTTTTTCACCGAGCGGCTGATGGCGGAGTTCGCCTGTCCGAGCTGTTCGGCAGCACGGCTGAAGCTGCCGCTTTCAACAACGGCAACGAAGACAGTCAGTTCTTCCGATGTGGCTTTCATTATTGCATCACCTGCAAAATTCTATTGAGATTCTAACCATTTTTGTTATTTAAACACTGGCGCATACTGCCTGTCATCTTAATCCTGAAGAGACGGAGTATTTTATGCCACTGGCGCTTCTTGCCCTGACGATCAGTGCCTTCGCAATTGGCACGACCGAATTTGTTATCGTAGGACTTGTTCCTACCATTGCTGAACAACTCGCTATCTCGCTGCCTTCTGCCGGGCTGCTGGTATCTATTTACGCGTTAGGCGTCGCTGTTGGGGCGCCTGTGCTGACCGCACTGACTGGACGCTTTCCACGTAAACAACTGTTAGTTGCCCTGATGGTGCTCTTCACTGCTGGCAATATTCTGGCGTGGCAGTCACCGGATTACTCCACGCTGGTCATTGCCCGCCTGCTGACAGGCCTCGCGCACGGTGTCTTCTTCTCCATCGGTTCCACGATTGCAACCAGCCTGGTGCCAAAAGAGAAAGCGGCGTCAGCCATTGCGATTATGTTTGGTGGCTTAACCGTCGCGCTGGTCACCGGCGTGCCGTTAGGAACGTTTATCGGACAACATTTTGGCTGGCGTGAAACCTTCCTCGCGGTATCGCTGTTGGGCGTGATTGCTCTGGTAGCCAGCCTGCTGCTGGTGCCCTCCAGTATTCCGGGGCGCGCGAGCGTCAGCCTGAGCGATCAGGTTAAGGTTCTGACACACCCGCGCCTGCTGCTGATCTATGCCGTTACGGCCCTGGGTTATGGAGGTGTGTTCACTGCGTTCACCTTCCTTGCACCGATGATGCAGGAACTGGCTGGTTTTTCTCCGGGCGCGGTGAGCTGGATTTTACTGGGCTACGGTATCTCCGTCGCAATCGGCAATATCTGGGGCGGCAAGCTTGCGGATAAGCATGGTGCGGTACCGGCGCTGAAATTCATCTTCGCCGCCCTGGTTGCCCTGCTGATGATTTTCCAGTTCACCGCATCGATGCAATACGCCGCGCTGGTAACGGTGTTGGTTATGGGGATATTCGCTTTTGGTAACGTGCCGGGATTGCAGGTATATGTTGTGCAGAAAGCCGAACGTTATACGCCTAATGCGGTGGATGTCGCATCTGGGCTGAATATCGCCGCATTTAATATCGGTATCGCACTCGGTTCGGTTATCGGTGGGCAGGTGGTTGAACATGTTGGATTAACCCAAACGCCATGGATTGGTGCGGTAATTGTGCTTATCGCTTTCCTCCTTATTGGTCTTAGTGGACGGCTTGATAAACCCGCTCGCGTCGCACTTGGATAAGTATCAGTAAGTGCTTGCTTACAAAACTGGAAAGCGGTTTCTCAGTAATTGCGTTGAAAGTGTGACCTAAAATCCCTATAACATTAGAACCAGTCCGTTTTCCGGGCTGGTTCATGTTACAGAGGCCGTTTCCAAAAGTGCGAAAAAATACCTATGCCATGCGTTATGTTGCCGGAATGCCTGCGGAGAGGATCTTGCCTCCGGGGTCGTTTGCGAGCCTTAGCCAGGCATTACCAGCGGGCACTCCATTAAGCAGTGACGAAAAAATTCGCGTACTGGTGTGGAACATCTTTAAGCAACAGCGTGCGGAGTGGTTATCCGTACTTCAAAATTTTGGTAAAGATGCGCATCTGGTTCTGTTACAGGAGGCGCAAACCACGCCTGAACTGGTCAGGTTTGCAACGACGAACTATCTTGCAGCCGATCAGGTGCCTGCCTTTGTTCTGCCACAGCATCCTTCCGGGGTGATGACCCTTTCAGCCGCACATCCGGTCTATTGCTGCCCGCTGCGTGAACGTGAGCCGATCCTGCGTCTGGCAAAATCAGCGCTGGTCACGGTCTATCCGTTGCCCGACACCCGTCTGCTGATGGTGGTAAACATTCATGCGGTGAACTTCAGCCTGGGTGTTGATGTGTACAGTAAGCAGTTACTTCCCATCGGCGATCAGATTGCTCATCACAGTGGGCCGATCATTATGGCCGGGGACTTCAATGCCTGGAGCCGTCCGCGTATGAACGCGTTGTACCGCTTCGCGCGTGAAATGTCGCTGCGTGAAGTTCGTTTTAACGATGACCAGCGCAAGAAAGCGTTTGGTCGTCCTCTCGATTTTGTCTTCTATCGGGGTTTAAGCGTGCACGACGCCTCCGTTCTGGTGACGCGCGCCTCCGATCATAATCCTCTACTAGTCGAATTCAGTCCCGGCAAACCTGATAAATAATGGTGCGTCAGGTCTGCCGTGGGGCAGGCCTGTGCGGGTGCTGCCCTTTATTTTTTAACCCATAAAAGGACAGCAACATGACAACAACACACTCCCATCATGACAACGTCGAAAAACAGTTTGGTTCTCAGGCAAGTGCCTACCTGAGCAGTGCCGTACATGCCTCTGGCCGCGATCTGGTGCGTCTCGGCGAACGGCTCGCCGCGTTTCCTGACGCGCACGTGCTGGACTTAGGCTGCGGGGCGGGGCATGCCAGTTTTACCGCCGCACAGCAGGTTGCTCAGGTGACGGCGTATGACTTATCGAGCCAGATGCTGGATGTGGTTGCTGAAGCGGCGAAAGCGAAAGGACTGAATAACGTCACGACGCGCCAGGGCTACGCTGAATCTTTACCCTTTGAGGATGCATCCTTTGAGGCTGTGATTAGCCGTTACTCTGCACACCACTGGCATGATGTGGGGCAGGCATTACGGGAAGTGAAACGCGTGCTCAAACCGGGCGGAATATTCATCATCATGGACGTGATGTCTCCCGGGCATCCGGTACGGAATATCTGGCTCCAGACGGTTGAAGCGCTGCGTGATACCTCGCACGTGCAAAACTACTCCAGTGGAGAGTGGCTTACGTTTATCACCGAAGCTGGCTTGATTTCACGCTCATTGATAACCGACCGTTTGCCGCTGGAGTTCACGTCATGGATTGCACGGATGCGCACGCCGGAGGCATTAACTCAGGCGATCCGATTGTATCAGGAGAGTGCCTCTGCTGACGTCAAGGCGTACTTTGAACTGCATGACGATGGTTCGTTTACCAGCGACACCATTATGGCTGAAGCGCAAAAAGCGGGATAAACAAAAAAGGCACCGAGGGGAATCGGTGCCTTTTTAATAAGCGATCGTACTATCAGGAATCTGGCGTAGCGCTGTTTTTCACAAACAACGTCAGCTGGTCGCCAGGTTGCAGGTTGTCAGTATCGTTGTTCCAGCGCATCACATCTTTGATGTTTACGCCGTGACGCTTAGCAATACTGGACAGCGAGTCGCCTTTACGTACGCGATAGGTAATGCTATCGCTGTTTTTAGCGAGACGCTGTGCGCTGCTACCTGCACCTACGGTCAGCGTTTGACCCACTTTCAGACCGGATCCGCGCAGATTATTCCACTGCTGGAGATCTTTCGTATTCACGCCAAGACGTGATGCAATACCTGAAAGCGTATCACCTGAACGCACCTTATAGCTGCGGCTGCTTACAGGCGACGTATCAGCAATCAGCGTAGACTGAACGGCTGCAATTTCACCCGAAGCTAAAGACTCACGTAACTGCTCCGCGTGTTTCTGCGGAACCATCACATAGCGCGGGCCGCTTGCACCCAGCGTGGAGCCTTTAACACCTGCATTAAAGGTTTTAAGCTTACTTACCGACATACCCGTCATATCGGCAACCTGTTGAATATCAACAGGGCTGCTGAGGCGGACACGCGCCAGTGCACGACTTTCGTCTGGTGTTGGCAGTTGTACACCGTAACGTTTGCTGTTCTTGAGAATGTCACTCAGTGCCAGCATTTTCGGTACGTAAATCTTTGTTTCCTGTGGCAGTGAGAGCGACCAGAAGTCTGTGGATTTTCCACGCGCTTTATTCGCTTTCATTGCCTTCAGTACACGACCTTCACCACTGTTATACGCCGCGACAGTCAATAACCAGTCGCCGTCAAACATCTTGTTCAGACGTTGCATCATGTCGAGAGCGGCTGTCGTTGAAGCGACAACATCACGACGCGCATCGTAGTTGCGGGTCTGCTTTAAACCATAATTTCGCCCTGTGCTCGGAATGATCTGCCAGATGCCTGCTGCATTGGCGCCAGACGTCGCGTGCGGGTCAAAAGCGCTCTCCACTATGGGTAGTAGTACCAGTTCCATAGGCATGTTACGTTTCTTAACTTGCCCTGCTATCCAGTACATATACGGCTCTGCCCGTAATGTTACATCGTGGAGATAGCTCTTATTTCTCAAATACTTCTGTTTCTGTTCGCGAATCCGGCTGTTTTCCGGAATTCCCATCTTTAGCTCGTCGCCAATAGAGGCCCACAAGTCTTGTTCCTGCGCGAAGGATGTCCCATCGTCCAACCATCGCGCCTGACTCGTAAACTTCCCTGCTTCCCCTTGACCAGCCGCAGAAAGGCTCTGTGCGTGCTGTTGTACGTTGCTGCCGTTTTGTGACTGGCAACCTACAAGCAGGACAGAGGCGAGTAATATCGCTTTTGCCTTCATGTGTGTGTCAATAGTTGCTTAAAAGACGAGCGATGATAACGGCGAATTTTTGAAAAGGCAACCCGCAATTATCTGAAGTTATCTTTCTTTGACCTTAACCATGCAAATCGCGCTTCAGGTTGTAACAAATTTGTTTCTTGATTAATTTTATTAATTAAATCAACGTCATTCGTTCTTAAAAATAAATTTATTTGTCGCTCATTTTTCAGAATTACGGGGAGTGTTTTTTGGTTTTTTGCACGTAACTCCTTCACTTTCTGGTAATAATCCTGAATCGCCCGATCCTCTGGTAGTACGCTTGCAGCAAACTTCATATTCCCTAATGTATACTCATGTGCGCAACAAATTACGGTGTCGGCTGGCAGCGCATTAATTTTTTGTAAAGATTGATACATCTGTTCTGGCGTGCCTTCAAACAGCCTTCCACAGCCGCCGGAAAACAGCGTGTCGCCACAAAAAAGATAAGGTTTGCTGTAGAAACAGAGATGACCGGAAGTGTGACCTGGCGTAGCAAATACGGAAAACTCGCACCCGAGGATGAGGATACTTTCGCCTTCTTCGACAACTTGCGTCGTACCCTTATCCTGTGTCTCTGCTGGTCCGTAGACGGGAATATGGGGATAGCGCGCAAGGAGATCGGGAACACCGCCGACATGATCGTGATGGTGATGGGTAAGGAGGATCGCTTCAGGCTGCCAGTCGTTTTCTTCTATCGCGTGCAGGATCGGTACGGATTCGCCGGGATCAACAATGATGCATCTGCGATCGTCATCGACTAAAACCCAGATGTAATTGTCCTGAAAGGCGGAAATACTGATAAGATTCATGCATTACCTCTTATAGCGTGGCGGGTGTTTTGATGAAACCGGCAAGGATACCTCAGACTGTCGCACCACCGGAACGTTGGGCAGAGTTGCCCTGGGGTGAATATTATCGCGAGGCCTTAGAACTTCAGCTTAAACCCTGGCTCGCGAAAATGTATGGTTTTCACCTGCTTAAGATTGGCAATCTGAGCGCAGAAATCAATACCGAAAGCTGCGCTATCTCGCATCAGGTTAGCGTATCGCTTAATGGCTCCCCGGTTCAGGTAAAGGCTGATCCGCTGCATTTGCCGTTTGCGGAAAAATCCATTGATGCCTGTCTGCTCGCTCACACGCTGCCCTGGTGCAGCGATCCCCATCGTCTGCTGCGGGAAGCCGACCGCGTTTTGATTGATGACGGCTGGCTGATCCTGAGCGGTTTTAATCCGCTGAGTCTGATCGGGCTACGTAAACTGACGCCCGTTCTGCGCCGCACGCCGCCATATAACAGCAGGATGTTTACCATGATGCGCCAGCTGGACTGGCTTTCACTGTTAAATTTCGAAGTGCTGAGCTACGGGGGTTTTCAGGTCATCCCCTGGACGCGTAAAGGCGGGGTCTTATTAAGCACCCATTTACCCGCGCTGGGCTGCATGCAATTTATTGTCGCGCGTAAGAGGACGATCCCACTTACGCTCAACCCAATGAAGCAAAGCAAATCAAAAACGCGGATCCGCCAGACCGTGGGTGCCACGCGGCAGTACAAAAAACCGTGATCAGGATTCAGGTTGATAACCTGCATCCTCATGGGTTGGGTTTGATGCCGCCGCGCGAGCCAGCTCGTCACAGCGTTCGTTTTCAGGGTGACCGGCGTGCCCCTTTACCCACTCCCATTTGATTTCGTGCTGACCGAGGGCGGCATCAAGACGCTTCCAGAGATCGACATTCTTGACGGGTTTTTTCTCTGCCGTTTTCCAGCCGCGCTTTTTCCAGTTGTGGATCCATTGGGTAATGCCCTGGCGAACATACTGGCTGTCGGTACTCAGCACCACGTCACAATGTTCTTTTAAGGCTTCCAGCGCCACGATGGCCGCCATCAACTCCATGCGGTTGTTGGTGGTCAGGAAATAGCCTTCACTAAATGTTTTTTCATGCTGGCGATAGCGCATAATGGCACCATAGCCGCCGGGCCCTGGGTTACCGAGACAAGATCCATCGGTGAAAATTTCTACCTGTTTACGCATCTCTGGTAGACTTCCTGTATTTGAAACGTTCAGTAAAACGATAAGTCTGACATAAATGACCGCTATGAGCACTGCAATTACTCGCCAGATTGTTCTTGATACCGAAACCACCGGTATGAACCAGATTGGCGCCCACTACGAAGGGCACAAAATCATTGAGATTGGAGCCGTTGAAGTGGTGAACCGTCGTCTTACGGGCAACAACTTCCACGTTTACCTCAAACCCGATCGGCTGGTGGATCCGGAAGCGTTCGGCGTTCACGGGATTGCCGATGAGTTTTTGCTGGATAAGCCCACCTTCGCCGATGTCGCGGATGAATTTCTCGACTACATCAGAGGTGCGGAACTTGTCATTCATAACGCGTCGTTCGATATCGGCTTTATGGACTATGAGTTCAGCAAGCTCAACCGCGATATTCCAAAGACCAATACGTTCTGTAAAGTCACGGATAGCCTGGCGCTGGCAAGGAAGATGTTTCCCGGCAAGCGTAACAGCCTTGATGCCCTGTGCTCTCGCTATGAGATAGACAACACCAAGCGTACCCTGCACGGCGCATTGCTCGATGCCCAGATCCTGGCCGATGTATACCTGACCATGACCGGCGGGCAAACGTCGATAAAATTCAGTATGGAAAATGAATCCCAGCAGACGCGGGATGAAGGCGGCATTCAGCGTGTCGTGCGCCAGGCTAATCGCCTGCGGGTTGTTTTAGCCAGTGATGAAGAGCTAATGAACCACGAATCTCGCCTCGATTTAGTGCAGAAGAAGGGCGGAAGCTGTCTGTGGCGTGGATGAAAAAAGGCGGAAACGTTTGTTAAATCGCCGTTTGGGTGATTTTTGCAGCAAACGATTCAAAACCTGAGAAAAAGCGTTGACGAGTTCAGAGGCAAACCGTAATATTCGCCTCGTTCCCCAAACGGGAACAGTGGAGCGGTAGTTCAGTCGGTTAGAATACCTGCCTGTCACGCAGGGGGTCGCGGGTTCGAGTCCCGTCCGTTCCGCCACTATTCAGAAAGCCTGAATCAGAAATGATTCAGGCTTTCGTCGTTTTATACCCCCTAAAAACTCACCTATTCTCATTCTATTTTAATTAACAAAAATTTAATAAACAAAGTGCAATTTATTAACAAATGCACATTATTGGTGCGTAATTTGCACTGTTATTGTGCATTATGTCTCCATCTCACCTTCTGCCCTCATTTTGATATGTAATAATTATGTAAAAATAATTCATAAGAAATCATTCAGTTACCTGTCATTCTTCAGAAAACTCATGAACCAATACGTTATTGGTTCGCTTATTGCTTAATCATTAGCACGATAAGTAGTCTGTCATATCAATAACTTATCGTTAATAAAAATAAAGCCATGATGAAAGCGAGCGAACCAATATGGAAAAACCTTCACGGGTTTTAGCAAATTCCAGCACCGCGCTTGACCAGTTGCGCGGGCTTATCAACCAGCACGAGTCAACACCAGGCACTCCGCTGCCCACTGAACGTGAGCTATCGGAAACACTCGGCGTAGGACGACGCGAAGTGCGTCGCGCGCTGGACGTGCTGGAAGAAGAAGGGCGGATCTGGCGCAAGCAGGGCAAAGGTACCTTCATTGGTCCGGCTGCCCCTGTTGAGCCGTTGGCGCTTCAGGGATTGGTTCAGCAAACCAACCTGCTGGAAGTCATGGAAGCTCGACTACAGCTCGAACCCGGCTTAGCCCGACTTGCGGCACTGCGTGCCACCAGGGAAAACCTCGCGCTCATGCAGCGCATGCTGGAACGCATTGACAAGGTCAGCCCGGATGACCGCGATCTTAACGAACTGTGGGATAGCGCCTTTCATCGCGCCATTGCGGAAGCAGCCGGCAACCGCCTGATGCTAGGGCTTTTCGATGCGATAGATGCCGTCCGCCGGGAGCCCGGCTGGCAGTATTTACGCGAGCTTGCCCGCACCCCCGAACGTGTCGACAACTACAACGACCACCATCACAAAATCATGTCAGCGATTATTCATCGCCAGCCTAATGAAGCTGCGGCCGCCATGCGCGAACACCTGCTCAGCCTGCAAACCGCCCTGATTCAGGCCATCCACCTTGAGGACGATTCCACGCTATGACGACGATACCCTTTAAGGACTCCATGCCCGTACTGCGGCTGCAAAACCTCAACGTTAAATTCGCGGGCTCGCCGGTAAGCGTGCTCGAAGACATCTCGCTGACGGTAAGGGCGGGCGAAACGCTGGCGCTGGTGGGCGAGTCCGGCTGTGGTAAAAGCATCACTTCCCTGGCGCTGATGGGGTTATTGCCTGCCAGCGCCAGGATCGTCAGCGGGGAGATGCACTTCCGCCGCCACGATCTGCGCAAGCTCTCGCCGCGCGAGTATGCCAATCTGCGCGGCAGCGAGCTGGCGATGATATTCCAGGAGCCCATGACCTCGCTCAACCCGGCTTTCACGCTTGGCGATCAGCTCAGTGAAGCGGTGATGCGCCATCAAACGATCTCCCGGGCTGAGGCGATGACGGTTGCGCTACAGATCCTGGAGAAGGTGCAGATCCCGGCCGCAGAGATGCGCCTTAAGGTTTACCCGCATCAGCTTTCCGGCGGTATGCGCCAGCGCGTGATGATTGCGATGGCGCTGATAAACCATCCCAAATTACTGATCGCTGACGAACCCACTACCGCTCTGGACGTGACCATTCAGGCGCAAATTCTCGCTCTGCTCAATACCTTAAAAGAAGAAACGGGCACGGCGGTGCTGATGATCACCCACGATTTAGGCGTGGTGGCCGAAGTGGCACAGCAGGTGGCGGTGATGTATGCCGGCCAGGTAGTAGAGCAGGGAAGCGTCGAGGCGATATTTGCCGACCCGCAGCACCCGTACACAATTGGCCTGATGGGCTCGATCCCCTCCCTTGGCGTACGCAAGGGCCAGCTTTCCACCATTCCCGGATCGGTCCCGCTGCCGGAATCCATGCCTCAAGGCTGCCGCTTTGCCACCCGATGTCCCTTCGCGCAGACGCGCTGTCATGCTGAAAAACCACCGCTCACTATGCTCGGCACGGGTCATCAGGTTGCCTGCTTCCGCGTGCCGCTGGAACAACACATTGCCCTGGGAGAAATTGCATGACCACGCCCATTCTTGAAGCCCGGGATCTGAGCAAGCTTTTCCCCGGCCCGAAAAAACTGTTTACGCCGGCCCGCTTTGTCACGGCTGTTGACCGCGTTTCACTGTCGGTGCTGCCAGGCGAAACGCTGGCTATTGTCGGCGAATCAGGTTCCGGGAAATCCACCCTCGGCCGGCTGCTGCTGCGCCTGCTGGGCGCCAGCGAAGGGCGCGTATTTTATCAGGGTGAGGAGATCACCCACGCCTCAGGCGCACGTCTGAACCAGCTCCGGCGTGAGCTACAGATCATCTTTCAGGATCCCTTCGCCTCGCTGAACCCGCGCATGACGGTAGAACAGATTGTCGGTGAGCCGCTGTGGCTGCACCAGAACATGAAAAAAGCGGATCGCCAGTACCACGTCGCCGAGCTGCTCAGGACGGTCGGCTTGCCCGCGGCCTGGGCCGGACGTTATCCGCACGAATTTTCCGGCGGGCAGCGTCAGCGTATCGGCATTGCGCGCGCGCTGGCGTCAGGCCCAAAGCTGCTGCTGGGCGATGAACCGGTTTCCGCACTGGATGTTTCCGTCCAGGCACAGGTGGTCAATTTACTGGAAAGCCTGAAGCACAAGTTGGGGCTAACGATGGTGATCGTCGCCCACGGTCTGGCGGTTATCCGTCATATGAGCGACCGCGTGGCGGTGATGTATCTTGGGCAAATCGTCGAGCTGGCCACCGTCGACGATATCTTCGACGCGCCGCTGCATCCTTATACCCAGGCATTAATTGCCTCTGCGCCGCAAATGCAGCCAGGCGTAGCGCGGGATGCGCCGCTGTTGCAGGGTGATTTACCGAACCCGGCTAATCCGCCCTCCGGCTGCCGTTTCCACACCCGTTGCCCCTATGTTAGCGATGAATGTCGTCAGGTTGAGCCGATTCATCAGGTAATCGACGGCGGACGTCAGGTCGCCTGCCACCGCTGGCAGGAGATTAATCGCGATCGCAGCGTTATACAGATCGCACCGCCATCCGCCGCATTTTTGCGCCGCCGCGCGCTGTTTGAACACGCGGCTACTCACTCCTCCCTTCCTTCAAGGAACTCATGATAATGACAATGCGTAATTCTCTTTTGACCGTACTGGGAAGTGTTATGTTGCTTGGTGCGGCGCTGCCCGCCCATTCTGAAAGCGTGCTGCGAATCGGCCTGGGTGCAGATCCGGACATGCTGGACCCGCATCTGGCGCGTACCTATTATGGCCGCTTCGTCTTTGCTTCCCTGTGTGACCGGCTGGTGGACGTGGACGAGCACGAGCACCTCAAGGTGGTGCCGGGACTGGCGAAATCCTGGGCGTGGAGCGATGACGGCAAAACGCTGACCCTGGATCTCCGTGAAGGCGTGGCCTTCCACGACGGTGAAAAATTCGATGCCGCCGCCGCGAAATACAACCTCGACCGGGCCCTGACGCTAAAAGGCTCTCTGTGTAAAAGTGAACTCTCTTCCGTTGAGTCGGTGGAGGTCACCGGCCCGATGCAGATAGCCCTGCACCTGAAAACGCCGGATGCCGCACTTCTGATGCAGCTCACCGATCGCGCAGGCGCAATGATGGCGCCGGAAGCCGCGAAAAAAGCCGATTTTGCCGCCCATCCGGTCTGTTCCGGCCCGTATAAATTCGACAGCCGCGTGTCGCAGGACCGCATTGTGCTGACCCGCTTCGACAACTACTGGAACAAAGACGCCTACCACTTCGATAAAATTATCTATCTGCCGATCCCGGATGCCTCCGTGCGCCTGGCGAACCTGCGCGCGGGCGATCTCGACCTGACCGAAGGCATTGCCGCCAGCGACGTCAAAACCGTCGAAGCCGACAGCAAGCTGGCGCTGGCGAAGGTGACGGGCCTCGGATACCAGGGCATCACCTTCAATATTAACAATGGCAAAGTCCCGGCAAACGATCCCTTCAAAGATGCCCGCGTGCGTGAAGCATTTTCCCAGGCCATCGATCGCGATGCTTTAAACCAGGTAGTGTTCGAAGGGCTTTACACTCCGGCAAACCAGGCGTTTTCGCCGGTAAGCCCGTATCACGTCAATTTCCCGGTTCCCCCGCGTGACGTCGACAAAGCCAAAGCGCTGCTGAAAGCCGCAGGCGTCACCGCACCGCTGACCGTCAATCTACTGGTGCCGAACAACCCAACCTCGCAGCAGGTGGGCCAGGTATTGCAGGCGATGGTGGCAGAGGCGGGCTTTAACCTGAACCTGCAAATGACCGAGTTCGCCACGCTGCTGGATCGCCAGCAGAGCGGTGACTACCAGTTGAGCTTCTCCGGCTGGTCGGGTCGCCCGGATCCAGATGGCAGCATCTACGGCTTTATCAACAGCAAAGGCACCCTCAACGACGGCCGCTACAGCAATGCTCAGGTGGATGAATGGCTAACGCAGGCGCGCCAGAGCACCGATCAGGTCGCTCGCCAGCCGCTGTATGACAAGGTTGTGAAGCAGCTTCAGACCGATATGCCGATTGCATACCTTTACTTCGAACCGCGCATTTTTGGCCTGAACAAGCGCGTGCAGGGCTTTAAAGCGTACCCGGACGGCATTGTGCGTCTGGCTGGCTTAACGCTGGCGAAATAAACCTCCTGAGGAGAACCCATGCTGGAACTGATTTGCAAACGTCTGCTGCTGGCTATACCCACTCTGCTGCTGGTGAGCATGATGGTGTTCGGCCTGCAAAAGCTGCTGCCTGGCGATCCGCTGATTGCCATGGCCGGGGAGGAGCGCGATCCGGCGGTGATCGCCCAGCTGCGTGCTGAGCTGAATCTGGACGCGCCGATCCCCGTGCAGTATTTCAACTGGCTGACGCGGGCGCTGCAAGGCGATCTGGGTGTCTCCTTACGCACTCATGAGCCGGTCACGCAACTCATTGCCAGCAAGCTGCCGGTCACGCTGGAACTGTCGCTGCTGGCGATGATTATCGCGCTGGTGTTTGGTATCAGCATGGGGATCCTCGCGGCGGTGAACAAAAACAGCTGGATCGATCACGGGGCGAATTTTGTGGCGATCTCGGGGATCTCAATACCGCACTTCTGGCTGGGGATCCTGCTGATTCTGGTCTTTTCAGTAAACCTGCAATGGTTGCCTGCGTCCGGTTATGTGCCGTTCAGTGAAGATCCGATCCAGAACCTGCGGACATTGCTGCTGCCCGCGTCCGTGCTCGGAACCGGCCTGGCGGCGACGCTGATGCGCCATACCCGCGCGTCGATGATTGCGGTGCTGAAAGCGGATTACATCCGCACCGCGCGCGCTAAGGGGCTGCTGCCGAAAGCGGTGATCCTGAAGCACGCCTTTCGCAATGCGCTGGTGCCGGTGATCACCCTCACCACGTTGCTGTTCGGCGAGCTGCTGGGCGGGGCGGTGCTGACCGAGCAGGTGTTCACCATTCCGGGCTTCGGCAAAATGATCGTCGACTCGGTGTTCAACCGCGACTACGCGGTGGTGCAGGGCGTAGTGCTGATCGTGGCGATCGGTTTCCTGATGCTCAACCTGCTGGCTGACGTGCTCTACGTCCTTATCAACCCGAAAATGCGAGGTTAATCATGGCGGAACTGACGACGCAAACCGTGGCGCCCGCGCTGCCGCGCGCGCAAAACCGGGTGCTGAAAAAATTCCTCGCCAATAAAAGTGCGGTGATTGGCGCGCTTGTGGTGGGCTTTTTTGTGCTGGTGGCGCTGCTGGCGCCGTGGATCGCGCCATTTGACCCGGTCAAAGCTAACTTCCTCGCGGTGCGCAAAGCGCCATCGGCGATGTACTGGTTCGGCACCGACGAGCTGGGGCGCGATATCTTGTCCCGCATTATCTGGGGGGCGAGAACCTCGCTGATGGCGGGCTGTATGTCGGTGGCGATCGCGGTTGTCATCGGCGTGCCGCTGGGGCTGGTGGCGGGTTATTTCCAGAAGATGTGGGACGGGGTGATCTCCCGCTTTATTGAGGCACTGCTGGCCTGTCCATTCCTGATCATGGCGATCGCGCTGGGGGCATTCTTAGGCCCAAGCCTGACGAATGCCATGATCGCTATTGGACTCTCGGCAATGCCGATCTTCGCCCGCCTGACGCGCGGCCAGGTGATCGCCATTCGCAACGAAGAGTACATCGACGGCGCGCGGGCGATTGGCCTGCCGGACCGCTGGATCATCATTAAATACGTTCTGCCCAACGCGATGTCACCTATCCTGGTGCAGGCCACGCTGGCCATTGCCTCGGCGATTATCGCCGAAGCCAGCCTTTCGTTTTTAGGGTTAGGCCAACAGCCGCCGAACCCATCCTGGGGCTCCATGCTCAACACCGCAAAAGGGTTTCTCGAACAGGCGCCGTGGATGTCGGTTTTCCCCGGCGTGGCGATTTTCCTTGCCGTTCAGGGCTTTAATTTACTCGGCGACGGGCTGCGCGATGCGCTCGATCCGCGCCACGACTAAGGAGTCATGATGACCAAAGCGCTCGATTTTACAACCGGTTACGATTCACGACGCCCGCCGATGATGGGCCATAACGCCGTTGCCACCTCGCAGCCGCTGGCGGCACAGGCGGGAATGAAGATGCTACAGCTGGGCGGAAATGCCGTTGATGCGGCGATTGCGACCGCCATGGCGCTGACCGTTGTCGAGCCGACCGGCAACGGCATCGGCAGCGATGCTTTTGCCATTGTCTGGGACGGTGAAAAACTTCACGGTCTGAATGCGTCCGGTCGTTCGCCAGCCAGCTGGCATGCGGATCTGTTTGCCGGAAAAACCGCCGTACCTGAAATCGGCTGGGACGCGGTGACCGTGCCGGGTGCGGTGTCGGGCTGGGTGGCGCTGGCTGAACGTTTTGGCACGCTGCCGCTGACCACGCTCGCGCAGCCAGCCATTGATTACGCGCGTAACGGTTTCCCGGTCTCGCCGCTGATCGGCCATCTCTGGCAGCGCGGCTACAACAAGCTGAAAGATCAGCCCGGGTTTAGTGCCTGCTTTGCGCCGGAAGGCCGCGCGCCGCGCGTGGGGGAGATCTTCCGTAACCCGGCGCAGGCGAACTCACTGGAGCTGATCGCCAAAACCAACGGCGACGCGTTTTACCGTGGCGAACTGGCGCAGAAAATTGCCGCCTTCGCCAAAGCACATGGTGCACACCTGACCGAAGCAGACCTGGCGAATCACCGTGTGGACTGGGTGGAACTGCTATCGCGCGACTTCGCGGGCGGTTCGGTGCAGGAATTGCCACCAAACGGTCAGGGGATCGCCACCCTGATTGCGCTCGGCATTCTGGAGCAGTGCGGCATCGAGAAACATCACCCGGATTCCGTGCAGGGGCTGCACCTCTCTATAGAGGCAATGAAGCTGGCGCTGGCGGATCTCGATCGCTACGTTGCGGATGAAGAGCATATGGAGTTTGCCGCCAAAGCGCTGCTGAGCGACCATTATCTGAAGTCGCGCGCCGCGCTTATCAATCACGATAAAGCCTCTGATTTTGTGTACGGATCGCCGACGCAGAGTGGGACGGTTTACCTCAGCGCAGCGGATTCCAGCGGGATGATGATCTCCTTTATTCAGTCCAATTTTATGGGCTTCGGTTCAGGGATCGTGGTGCCGGATACGGGGATCAGCCTGCAAAACCGCGGCTGCGGCTTTGTGCTCGATCCCAAACACCCGAACGCGCTGGCAGGCAGCAAGCGTCCTTTCCACACCATCATTCCGGGCTTTGCGATGGACGGTAACGGCAAACCGCTGATGTCCTTCGGCGTGATGGGCGGCCCGATGCAGGCGCAGGGGCACATGCAGATGGCGCTGCGCATTATGCTGCACGGGCAAAACCCGCAAGCGGCGATTGACGCCCCGCGCTGGCGCGTGGTGCAGGGCAGGGAAGTGGTTGTTGAATCGACCTTCGATCGCAATACCATCGCGGCGCTGCGCGAGCGCGGACACCAGATCGTGGTGGAAGATCCGCTTCAGGATTACAATTTTGGCGGCGCGCAGGTGATTTACCGTATGCCGGAAGGGCACTACGTGGCTGCGACGGAGAGCCGCAAAGACGGGCAGGCGTTGGTGAGCTGATTTGTAGGCCGGGTAAGGCGCAGCCGCCACCCGGCTTTTTCTTATCCAATGCTAAATGGATCTGCATCCTGCCAGGCCGGAAACTTCTCCCGATACTCCTTTAACGCCGTTAACGAGATCTCAGCGTCAATTCGTGTCGCCTGATGCGGCTCGGCGGTGGCAATAATCTCACCCTGCGGACTGATCACCCGGCTGTCACCGCGATAGTGATGCCCGTTACCGTCCGTTCCTACACGGTTACAGCCAACGACATAAGCCTGATTTTCAATCGCGCGCGCGGTCAGTAAAGCCTGCCAGTGCAGGGAGCGTGGGGCGGGCCAGTTGGCGACGTACAACGCCAGGTCATAATCGTTGCGGTTGCGCGACCACACCGGGAAGCGCAGGTCATAGCAGACCAGCGGCAGAATACGCCAGCCGCGCCATTCAAATACCACGCGTTCGTTTCCGGCTTCATAATGTTGATGTTCATCCGCCATGCGGAACAGATGGCGCTTATCGTAGAAATGGACGTTTCCTTCCGGCTCGACCAGCAGGAAGCGATTGACCGGTCCGCGCCCGGTCTGGAGCGCGACGCTGCCGGCAATCAGCGCGTTTGTTTCCTGCGCCCTGGCGTGCATCCAGGCCACCACCTCGTCCTGCGGCATGGACTGTTTTGCTGCCTCCATCGCGAAACCTGTGGTGAACATCTCCGGCAGGACAATCACATCGCGTCCGGTAATCTCTTCCAGCTGGCGATCAAAATGGCGAAGGTTGGCGGGACCGTCCATCCACACTAAAGGTTGCTGCAAAACAGAAATCTTTAAACCAGGCACGATACAGGCTCCTTAATAAACACTTTTTGACACTGTAGCACGTCATTACCAGAATATGTGGCAATAAAAAACCCCGCGCGGGGCGGGGTTTGTGAGAGCAAAATACCTTATGCCGCTTCAGGTTTGCGGTGCTTCTCTGGCAGCTTTACCGGCTGAGTCGCCAGCTCTTCTGGTTCGAAATCATCCACGTTAATACTGCGCAGACGGCTCTCTTCGGCTTTCACCAGAATCGCAGCTTCGCTGTTGTCGATGATGCCACCCGCCAGCGCCTGTTTTGCCAGCTCATCCAGTCGTGTAAACGGCAGGTTTTTGCCCAGCTGTTTGCAGATCTTCTGGTGAATCGGGTCGGCGGCCATCACGTCAAGCAGCGCTTCTTCCAGCAAACCTACCGGGTTATGCGGGGTAGGTTCCAGGTATTGACCACGGCCAATACGGGAACGGGTTGCGCTTGGTACCTGGAGGATCTTCGCCACTTTATGATCCAGCTTGTCAGACGGTGCCAGATGGTGACGACCGGTCGGGAAGATCACCGCGCGCAGGGCGCCCGCCACGAAGCGGTTCGGGAAGTTTGCCAGCAGGTCGTCAATCGCCTGTTCCGCCTGATACATCGCATCCTGCACGCCCCAGTGCACCAGCGGCAGATCCGCTTCCTGACGGCCTTCATCGTCGTAGCGTTTCAGCACCGCAGAGGCCAGGAAGATCTGGCTCAGCACATCACCCAGACGGGCGGAGATGCGTTCGCGACGCTTCAGGCTTCCGCCTAGAACGGCCATGGAGACGTCAGACAGCAGCGCCAGGTTAGCGCTCAGACGGTTCAGGTGTTGGTAGTAACGTTTGGTTGCATCGCGGGTCGGCGTCGCGCTGGTCAGCCCCCGCGTCAGGCCGAGCCAGAAGCTGCGAACTTCATTGCTGCCAACGTGACCGATATGTTTGAACAGCAGCTTGTCGAAGGCATCCACGTCGTTATTCTGCGCGGCGGCCATCTCTTCCAGCACGTACGGATGGCAGCGAATCGCCCCCTGGCCGAAGATCATCATGCTGCGGGTCAGGATGTTTGCCCCTTCCACGGTGATGGCAATCGGTGCGCCCTGATAGCCGCGTGCCAGGAAGTTGCCTTCGCCAAGCATAATGCCTTTACCGCCTGCGATATCCATTGCATCAATAATTGACTGCTGTGCACGGTGGGTACAGTGGTACTTCACAATTGCCGACAGCACGGCGGGTTTCTCGCCCAGCATAATACCGTAGGTAATCAGCGAGGCTGCGGCGTCCATCACGTAGGCATTGCCCGCAATACGCGCCAGCGGCTCTTCGATACCTTCCATCTTGCCGATGGAGATTTTGAACTGACGGCGGATATGCGCGTAAGCCCCAATCCCCATCGCCACCGATTTCAGACCGCCGGTAGAGTTCGACGGCAGGGTAATGCCGCGGCCCACCGACAGACATTCCACCAGCATACGCCAGCCCTGACCGGCCATTTTCGGTCCACCGATGATGTAGTCAATCGGCACAAAGATATCCTGACCGCGAGTCGGGCCGTTCTGGAATGGTACGTTCAGCGGGAAATGACGACGACCAATTTCAACCCCCGGGGTCGAGGTTGGGATCAGCGCACAGGTAATGCCCAAATCTTCTTCACCGCCCAGCAGTTTTTCCGGGTCAGAAAGTTTGAACGCCAGACCGAGTACGGTGGCGATAGGCGCCAGGGTGATATAACGTTTGTTCCAGGTCAGGCGCATGCCCAGCACCTGTTCGCCCTGCCATTCGCCCATGCAGACCACGCCAGTATCCGGGATCGCACCGGCATCAGAACCGGCTTCCGGGCTGGTCAGCGCGAAGCACGGAATTTCCTGACCACGCGCCAGACGCGGCAGATAGTGATCTTTCTGCTCTTCCGTACCGTAATGCTGTAACAGCTCGCCCGGGCCTAAGGAGTTTGGCACGCCAACGGTGATCGCCAGGATCCCGGAAACACCCGCCAGTTTTTGCAGGACGCGAGCCTGAGCGTAAGCGGAGAATTCCAGACCGCCGTACTCTTTCTTAATGATCATCGCGAAGAAGCGATGCTCTTTCAGATATGCCCACAGCTCAGGCGGCAGGTCGGCCATTTCGTGAGTGATGGCAAAATCGTTCGCCATGCGGCAGGCTTCTTCCACCGGGCCGTCAATAAAGGCTTGTTCTTCGGCGGTCAGACGCGGCTGCGGGTAGTTGTGCAGCTTTTTCCAGTCCGGGTTGCCCTGGAACAGATCGCCTTCCCACCAGGTCGTGCCCGCATCAATCGCCTCTTTCTCCGTGCGCGACATCGGCGGCATCACTTTACGGAATCCCTTGAACACCGGCGCGGAGATCATCGACTTACGCATCGGCGTCAGGTTAAACGGCAGCAAAATGATTGCCAGGGGAACAAGTACCCAGATATTCCACAGGCCAGCGACGCCAAGTGCAGCCGTCCAGGCCAGAAGAATCAGGCTACTCAGGAATAAACTGACACGGTGATAGAACAACACCCCGAGCAGCACAACGGTTGCGAAAATGCTCAAAATCATCATAAAGAAAAGCTCCCTTGCTTGTAGGAGGTCTGACCACTTGTGATGATATGGTTGTAGTTGATGTCATTTCTTTTAGCAATGTGTTTACAAAATAATTACAACCTGGTTCACATTGTTCGCGTTTTAGCCGGCACAAAAAATCAAAACGCCGGACGATTCGCATGGCTTTAGCTTCTCGCTTTTACTGCTATCCGGTACACTCCACTGTGTTATTTCATCAATACTGAAGGATTATCCTCATGTACCAGGATCTTATTCGTAACGAACTGAACGAAGCGGCGGAAACGCTGGCGAATTTTCTGAAAGATGATGCCAATATTCACGCTATTCAGCGCGCGGCGGTCCTGCTTGCCGACAGTTTCAAAGCCGGCGGTAAAGTGCTTTCCTGCGGTAACGGCGGTTCCCACTGTGACGCCATGCACTTCGCCGAAGAGCTGACCGGACGCTATCGCGAAAACCGTCCGGGCTACCCGGCGATTGCGATTTCCGACGTGAGCCACATCTCCTGTGTAGGCAACGACTTCGGTTACGACCATATCTTTTCCCGCTACGTTGAAGCCGTAGGCCGTGAAGGCGACGTGCTGCTGGGGATCTCCACGTCCGGTAACTCCGCTAACGTGATCAAAGCGATCGCCGCCGCGCGTGAGAAGGGCATGAAAGTGATCACCCTGACCGGGAAAGATGGCGGTAAGATGGACGGTACAGCGGACATTGAAATCCGTGTACCACACTTCGGTTATGCGGATCGCGTTCAGGAAATTCACATCAAAGTGATCCACATCCTGATCCAACTGATCGAAAAAGAGATGGTTAAGTAAGACTTCGCTGGGGGGCGCCGGTGCCCCCCGCTGTTGTGGAGGTGTTCTATGTGCGAACTGCTCGGGATGAGCGCCAATGTGCCAACCGATATCTGCTTTAGTTTCACCGGGCTGGTTCAGCGCGGTGGAGGAACCGGGCCGCATAAAGACGGCTGGGGCATTACCTTCTACGAAGGCAAAGGATGTCGCACGTTTAAAGATCCACAGCCCAGCTTTAACTCACCCATTGCCAGACTGGTGCAGGACTATCCTATTAAATCCTGTTCGGTGATCGCCCATATCCGCCAGGCCAATCGTGGCGAAGTGGCGCTGGAAAATACCCATCCGTTTACCCGTGAACTGTGGGGACGTAACTGGACCTATGCGCACAACGGGCAGCTCTCGGGCTATAAATCACTGGAAACCGGCAATTTTCGTCCTGTCGGTGAAACGGACAGCGAAAAAGCATTTTGCTGGCTGCTGCACAAGCTGACCGAGCGCTACCCCCGTACGCCCGGCAACATGACCGCAGTATTTAAGTACATAGCGTCACTGGCGTCTGAGTTACGCGAGAAGGGCGTGTTTAATATGCTGCTGTCTGACGGACGCTACGTGATGGCATTCTGCTCGACGAATCTGTTCTGGATCACCCGACGTGCGCCGTTTGGCGTCGCCACGCTGCTCGATCAGGATGTGGAAATTGATTTTCAGAAGGAGACCACACCGAACGATGTGGTCACTGTCATTGCAACGCAGCCGCTGACGGGCAACGAAACCTGGCAAAAGATCATGCCAGGCGAGTGGGCGCTATTTTGTCTCGGGGACCGCGTAATTTGACGCCAGCTGAGGCTGAACCACTTCATGGCTGAGCGGTTTACTCACCACGTAACGGCCATTGACGATGGACACCACCGGCGGCTTATGGGTCTGCTCGAAGTAGTCATAACCCGGTTTTAGCTGTTTCCAGAAATCTGTGTAAACAGAGTACTTATGGCGCGCCATGTTGGCATCCGTCATACGGAACGGATAGATGCTGACCTGAACATTCGGCTGGCCGAAGACCAGTGCGCCCGTGACAAACTGGAAGATTTCATCAATGCCGGAATCCGTCATCGCATAACAGCCGACAGACACGCAGGCGCCGTGGATCATCAGGTATTTCCCTTCGTAACCGTGCGCACGGTCGAAGGCATTGGGGAAACCGATGTTAATCGCTTTATAGAAGCGGCTGTCCGGTTTTAGCTGGTTACGCTGAACGTTGTAAAACCCTTCCGGACTTTTGAAGTCACCCTGGCGCTGTTTCGGCCCCAGTCCGCCAGAATAGTTACAGATTTTGTAGCTATCGAGCAGTTGATACGTCTCGCCCATTTTGACAAACAGATCGAGTGTGCGCTCTTCCTTGAAGATTTGAATATAAACCGGGGATCCCATCAACTGCTGTTTATACTCTTTGCTGACCGGCGTCGTTGAACTATTACTGCCAAGCAGCCCGGCAAACGACATGCACGGTATCAGAAGCATCGCAATGAACAATGCGATTTTACGCATACTACTGGTTCCTTGATAAAACAATGACCAACTTGCCAGAACGGCAAAAGACACCCGAAATCAGACTAATCTGGACAGGAGCGCTCACATTAGCACCGATGGAGATTTTCGCAAGAGCCAACCTTTGCGTTTACAAATTAGTTTTACTTTATAACCCATTCATATCGTCCTGACTCCAGGAACTTTGCGCAATAGCTCGCATTTCGGCGCGCCAGACGGCGGATTTACTGCCCTTGGCAGGGCCGAAAATGGTACACTCCGGCCTCTCTGGATTGTTGTTCATGGATACCTGCTAACCACATGTTTAGAATCAGAAAAGGACTCGATCTGCCAATCTCTGGCGTGCCTGAACAGCACGTAACGACCGGCGCCAGTATTCATCATGTCGCTATTGTGGGTGATGATTACGTGGGCATGCGCCCCGCGATGCTTGTACAGGAAGGCGATCGTGTAATAAAAGGCCAGGCACTCTTCGAGGATAAAAAAAATCCTGGCGTTATGTTTACAGCCCCTGCCAGCGGTACCGTCGTCGCCATCCATCGTGGTGAGCGTCGCGTCCTGCAGTCGGTTGTCATTCAAATTGAAGGTGACGAAAAACGCGAGTTTGCGCGTTTTGACGCCGCCGATCTCGCTACCCTCAGCCACGACGCGGTGCAGACGCAACTGCTGGAGTCAGGACTGTGGACGGCGCTTCGCACGCGTCCCTATAGCAAAACGCCCGTACCTGGCACTGTGCCAGCCGCTATCTTCGTTACGGCCATCGACACCAACCCGCTCAGCGCGGATCCGCAGCCTCTTATCCTGGCGGAACGCAAAGCTTTCGATGCCGGCCTCACCGTGTTAACGCGCCTGACGCCGGGCAAAGTGCATGTCTGCCAGGCCAGCGGCGGTAAGCTGGGCGGGCATCCTCAAGGGCAGGTCGCCTTTAATGAATTTGCCGGCCCGCATCCGGCCGGACTGGTGGGAACGCATATTCATTTCCTGGAGCCGGTAAGCCTGACGAAACAGGTCTGGCATCTTAATTATCAGGACGTGATCGCTATCGGTAAGCTCTTCACCACGGGTGAGCTGTGCGCAGAACGCATTATTGCCATCGGCGGCCCTCAGGCAACCCAACCGCGTCTGGTTCGCACGCTGCTTGGTGCAGACCTGACGGCGCTGTTGGCTGGCGAAACGAAAGAAGGTGAGAACCGCATTATTTCCGGTTCGGTGCTGAGCGGCAGACACGCGACAGGCCCGATGGCCTGGCTGGGTCGTTTCCATCTTCAGGTGAGCGTGGTGCTTGAAGGGCGCGAGAAAGAGCTGTTCGGCTGGGTGGTGCCTGGCGCGGAAAAATACTCGGTAACCCGTACCACGCTCGGCCACTTTTTGCGTCGTAAGCTGTTTAACTTCTCCACCAGCACCAACGGCGGTGAGCGCGCCATGGTCCCGATTGGCAACTACGAACGCGTGATGCCGCTGGATATTCTGCCCACTGTGCTGCTGCGCGATCTGCTGGCCGGCGATACCGACGGTGCCCAGGCGCTGGGCTGTCTGGAGCTGGACGAGGAAGATCTGGCGCTGTGTACCTATGTGTGTCCAGGTAAATACGAATATGGACCCGTATTGCGCGAGGTGTTAACCCGCATTGAGCAGGAAGGATAACCATGGGCTTAAAACACCTCTTTGAAAAAATTGAGCCGCACTTTACCGAAGGGAAGCTCAAAAAGTACTACCCGCTGTATGAAGCGACAACGACCATTTTCTACACGCCGGGTCTGGTGACGAAAGGCGCGGCGCACGTTCGCGACGCCATCGACCTCAAGCGAATGATGATTCTGGTCTGGTTTGCGGTCTTCCCGGCCATGTTCTGGGGGATGTATAACGTTGGGTTGCAGACTATTCCGGCGCTGCACCATATGTACGATGCAGAGCAGCTGGCGCAGGTGATTCAGTCTGACTGGCACTATCGTCTGGCGCAGTCGCTGGGGGTGAGCTTTGCGGCAGATGCAGGCTGGATCAGCATGATGACGCTGGGCGCTGTCTTCTTCCTCCCCATCTATATGACTGTCTTTATTGTGGGCGGTTTCTGGGAGGTTCTGTTCGCTATTATTCGCAAACATGAGATAAACGAAGGCTTCTTTGTTACCTCTATTCTGTTTGCGCTGATTGTTCCGCCAACGCTGCCGCTCTGGCAGGCGGCGATGGGGATCAGCTTTGGCGTAGTGATTGCCAAGGAGATCTTCGGCGGGACCGGACGCAACTTCCTCAACCCGGCACTGGCAGGGCGCGCGTTCCTGTTCTTTGCTTATCCGGCGCAAATCTCGGGCGACCTGGTGTGGACGGCAGCAGACGGATTCTCCGGCGCGACGCCACTTTCACAGTGGGCGGCTGGCGGCGGCGAAACGCTGGTTAACAATGCAACCGGACAGCCTGTCACCTGGTTTGATGCGTTTATTGGCAATATTCCAGGCTCCATCGGTGAAGTGTCTACCCTGATGATTTTGATCGGCGGAGCCATCATCCTCTTTGGCCGCGTGGCGTCCTGGCGCATTGTCGCTGGCGTCATGCTTGGGATGGTCCTCACCGCCACGCTTTTCAATTTCATTGGTTCAGACACTAACCCGATGTTCTCCATGCCGTGGTACTGGCACCTCGTGCTGGGAGGCTTTGCGTTTGGCATGATGTTCATGGCCACCGATCCGGTCTCGGCTTCGTTTACCGACAGAGGAAAATGGTGCTACGGCGCGCTCATTGGGGTGATGTGTGTACTGATTCGCGTGGTCAACCCGGCCTATCCGGAAGGGATGATGTTGGCCATTCTGTTTGCCAATCTGTTTGCGCCGCTGTTCGACTATCTGGTCGTGCGCGCCAACATTAAGCGGAGGAAGGCGCGTGGCTGAGATCAAAAATAACGACAGTATCAGCAAAACGCTGCTGGTGGTGCTGGTACTGTGTCTGGTCTGTTCCATTGTCGTGGCCGGTTCTGCCGTTGGGTTGAAACCGCTACAGCAGGAGCAACGTGCGCTGGATAAACAGCGTAACATCCTTGCCGTTGCCGGGCTGATGCAGGAAGGCATGACGAAGGATGACGTCGCAGCGGTGTTTGCCGAACGCATTACCGCACGGCTGGTGGATTTAAAAACCGGGGAGTTAATGGATAAAGACCCGGCGAAATATAACCAGGCGCTGGCGCTAAAAGATCCGCAGATGAGCACCATGCTTGACGCCTCGCAGGATCCGGCAGGCATTAAGCGCCGCAGCAATGTCGCGGAGATTTACCTCGTCCGCGACGAGCAAAAGCGCATCCAGGAAATCGTGTTGCCCATCTATGGCAACGGTTTATGGTCAATGATGTACGCCTTTGTGGCGCTGGATACCGATGGCCGTACGGTCAAAGGCATTACATATTACGATCAGGGCGAAACACCAGGGCTGGGGGGCGAAGTTGAGAACCCTAACTGGCGGGCACAGTTTGTCGGTAAAAAAGTGCTCGATGACAACGGCCAGCCTGCGCTGAAGGTGGTGAAAGGAGGAGCGCGTCCCGGTGATGAATTTGCCGTTGATGGCCTTTCCGGCGCCACGCTCACTTCTAATGGGGTGCAGCACAGCTTTGATTTCTGGATGGGTGAACTGGGCTTTGGTCCCTTCCTGAAGAATGTACGTGAAGGAGCGCTGAACAATGGCTGATACGGGTGAACTGAAAGAAGTTAAAAAGGTGCTGATTGGCCCACTTTTAGCCAATAACCCGATAACGCTTCAGGTGCTGGGTGTATGCTCGGCTCTGGCGGTAACCACCAAGCTGGAAACGGCGGTGGTCATGACGCTGGCGGTAACGCTGGTGACAGCGTTTTCCAGCATGTTTATCTCAATGATCCGCCACCACATACCCAACAGCGTGAGGATCATTGTCCAGATGGCGATCATCGCCTCGCTGGTGATCGTGGTTGATCAGCTTCTGCGCGCCTTCGCTTATGAAACCTCGAAGCAGCTTTCGGTGTTTGTCGGCCTGATTATCACCAACTGTATCGTGATGGGGCGCGCTGAAGCCTATGCGATGAAAATGCCGCCACTGGCGAGCTTTATGGACGGTATCGGCAACGGGCTGGGTTACGGTGTGATCCTGTTGACGGTTGGTTTCCTGCGCGAACTTATTGGCAGCGGCAAACTGTTTGGCATTCCGGTGCTGGATACGGTACAGAACGGCGGCTGGTATCTGCCGAACGGTTTGTTCCTGCTGGCACCAAGCGCATTTTTCATTATCGGTTTGCTGATCTGGCTGATTCGTACGCTGAAGCCTGAACAGCAGGAAAAGGAGTAACCGACGATGGCTCATTACCTGAGTTTATTTGTGCGCGCGGTGTTTGTTGAAAACATGGCGCTCGCTTTCTTCCTGGGCATGTGTACGTTCCTTGCTGTTTCTAAGAAGGTATCGACGGCATTCGGTCTGGGTGTGGCGGTCACTGTTGTGCTGGGGCTTTCCGTTCCGATTAACAACCTGGTGTTCAACTTCGTGCTTCGCGATGGCGCGCTGGTGGAGGGAGTTGATCTTAGCTTCCTGAACTTCATCACCTTTATCGGGGTGATTGCGGCGCTTGTTCAGATCCTGGAGATGATCCTCGATAAATACTTCCCGTCGCTGTACAACGCACTGGGGATCTTCCTGCCGCTAATCGCGGTGAACTGCGCCATTTTCGGTGGCGTCTCATTTATGGTTCAGCGCGATTACAACTTCAGTGAATCGGTTGTGTATGGTTTCGGTTCCGGTATCGGCTGGATGCTGGCGATTGTCACCATGGCGGGGATCCGTGAAAAAATGAAATATGCCAACGTACCTGCGGGGCTTCGTGGCTTAGGGATCACCTTTATCACCACCGGCCTGATGGCGTTGGGCTTTATGTCCTTCTCCGGTGTGCAGCTATAAGGGCTAAAAGATGGAAATTATTCTTGGCGTGGTGATGTTCACGCTGATAGTACTGGTGCTGTCAGGGCTGATCCTGGCAGCGCGTGCGAAGCTGGTGAATTCCGGGGATGTGATCATTGATATCAATGACGATCCGCAGAATCAGATCCGTACCCCGGCAGGGGATAAGCTGCTTAATACGCTCTCCGGCAACGGGATTTTTGTCTCGTCTGCCTGTGGCGGCGGTGGCTCCTGTGGACAGTGCCGTGTGACGGTGAAAGAGGGAGGCGGTGATATTCTGCCAACAGAACTGTCGCATATCACGAAGCGTGAAGCGAAAGAGGGCTGCCGTCTGGCGTGTCAGGTCGCTGTGCGCCAGAACATGAAGATTGAGCTGCCGGAGGAGATCTTCGGCGTGAAAAAATGGGAGTGCGAAGTTATCTCTAACGATAACAAAGCCACGTTCATTAAAGAGCTCAAGCTGCGCGTTCCTGAAGGGGAGAGCGTCCCGTTCCGTGCGGGTGGGTATATCCAGATTGATTGTCCGGCACATACCGTGGCGTATGCTGACTTCGACGTGCCCGAGGAGTACCGGGCCGACTGGGATAAATTTAACCTCTTCCGCTTTGTTTCCGAAGTAAAAGAGCCCGCGCTTCGCGCTTATTCCATGGCTAACTACCCGGAAGAGAAGGGCATTATTATGCTCAACGTGCGTATCGCCACGCCGCCGCCGAATGTGCCTGATGCACCCCCTGGCGTCATGTCGTCCTATATCTGGTCCCTCAAGCCTGGCGACAAAGTGACGATTTCCGGCCCGTTCGGCGAATTCTTTGCCAAAGACACCGACGCGGAAATGGTCTTTATCGGCGGCGGTGCGGGTATGGCGCCGATGCGTTCGCATATCTTTGACCAGCTCAAACGACTTGGCAGCAAGCGCAAGATCAGCTTCTGGTACGGGGCGCGTTCACTGCGCGAAATGTTCTATGACGATGAGTTTGAACAACTGGCACGTGATAACCCTAACTTTACCTTCCATGTGGCGTTATCCGATCCGCAGCCGGAAGATAACTGGACAGGTTATACGGGCTTCATCCACAACGTGCTGTATGAAAATTACCTCAAACAGCACCCGGCACCGGAAGATTGCGAGTTTTATATGTGTGGTCCGCCAATGATGAACGCCGCCGTGATTAAGATGCTAAAAGATCTTGGCGTGGAAGATGAGAACATCATGCTCGATGATTTCGGAGGCTGATTATGCTGACCTTTCTGGCGACCTTTACGGTGTTTGTACTGGTGATATTCGGGATGTCCTTAGGCTGGATCATCAAGCGTAAAAGCATTCAGGGCAGCTGTGGAGGTATATCTTCCATCGGAATGGAAAAAGTGTGCGATTGTCCGGAACCGTGCGATGCGCGAAAAAAACGGATGGCTCGCGAGCAGCAACGCATTATTTAGTCTTGTATGTCGGGTAAGGCAACGCCGCCACCCGACAATTCCCACGCACACTTCTCAACCCTCATTTGTTTACTGTATACTTATCCAGTAATGAGTGAGGGCTTACTATGCGCAAAATAATCCATGTCGATATGGACTGCTTTTTTGCCGCAGTGGAGATGCGTGACAACCCGGCGCTGCGGGATATTCCCATCGCCATTGGCGGCAGCCGGGTTCAGCGCGGTGTCATCAGCACCGCCAACTATCCTGCTCGCAAATACGGTGTGCGCAGCGCCATGCCGACAGCGATGGCGCTAAAACTGTGCCCGCATCTCACTCTTTTGCCCGGACGTTTTGATGCCTATAAAGAAGCATCGAGCCACATTCGGGAGATCTTCTCCCGCTACACCTCTCTGATTGAACCGTTATCGCTGGATGAAGCCTATCTGGATGTCACCCACAGCGTGCACTGCCACGGATCCGCCACCCTGATGGCGCAGGAGATCCGCCAGACTATTTTTAACGAGCTGAACCTGACGGCATCGGCAGGCGTCGCGCCGATAAAATTTCTCGCCAAAATCGCCTCCGATTTAAATAAGCCCAACGGCCAGTACGTCATCACCCCGGAAGAGGTTCCGGCGTTTTTAAAGACGCTGCCGCTCAGCAAAATCCCCGGTGTGGGTAAAGTCTCCGCCGCAAAGCTGGAAAATATGGGGCTACGCACCTGTGAAGACGTTCAGCGCAGCGATCTGGCGCTGCTGCTTAAGCGTTTTGGTAAGTTTGGCCGCGTACTGTGGGAACGCAGTCAGGGCATTGATGACCGGGATGTGAACAACGAACGGCTGCGTAAATCGGTCGGCGTTGAACGCACGCTGAGCGAAGATATCCATGACTGGGCAGAGTGTGAAACCATTATTACGGAACAACTCTATCCTGAGCTTGAACGACGCTTACTGAAGGTCAAACCAGATCTGCTTATTGCCCGGCAGGGCATCAAACTGAAATTTAACGATTTTCAGCAGACGACGCAGGAGCATGTCTGGCCACGCCTCAACAAAGAGGATCTTATCGCGACGGCAAAAAAGGCATGGGAAGAGCGGCGGGGCGGACGAGGGGTAAGGCTGGTGGGGCTGCACGTCACATTGCTGGATCCGCAGCTGGAGCGTCAGCTGGTGCTGGGACTGTAGATTAGGCTAATCGTAGGCCCGGTAAGCGAAGCGCCACCGGGCATCAAACGGCTTATTACTTAACAGGGATTGCTTTCAGCAGCTCAGTCAGCAGCGTCCAGTAGTGACCGACGCTTTCAATGTGAACCTGCTCATCCGGGGAGTGCGGCCCCGTAATGGTCGGCCCGATGGAGACCATGTCCATATCCGGATACGGTTTCTTGAACAGACCACATTCCAGACCCGCGTGAATAACCTGAATGTTCGGGGTGCTGTTGAACAGTCTCTGATAAGTTTCACGCACCAGTGCCATGACCGGAGAACTTGCATCCGGCTGCCAGCCAGGGTAGCTGCCTTTTGCAGACGTTTTCGCGCCCGCCAGGGTACCCAGAGATTCCAGCATGCTCACAACGTAATCTTTACCGCTGTCGATCAGGGAACGGATCAGGCAAATGATCTCTGCGCTGTCGTCGCCCATGGTCACTACGCCCACGTTCAGGGAGGTTTCAACCACGCCTTTTGCGACGTCAGAATTGCGGATCACGCCGTTTGGCGTTGCGTTCAGCAACTGGACGAACGTGTCACGAGACTGAGTGGTCAGCGCGGCTTTATCCGTTGTAACGGACTCCAGTACCACCGTCAGGTTTTTCTCTTTCTCAGACAGCTCGTTTTTCAGGATATCCAGATACAGGCTGGAGAGTTTTTTCAGCTCTTCCGCTTTCGCCGCAGGCACCGCCACGGTCGCGAAGGCTTCGCGAGGGATCGCGTTACGCAGAGTGCCGCCGTTGAAGTCCACCAGACGCAGATCCAGTTCAGCGGCATGGCCCGCCAGGAAACGCGCCAGCAGTTTGTTGGCGTTGCCCAGGCCCAGGTGAATATCACCGCCGGAGTGACCGCCTTTCAGCCCTTTCAGCGTCAGCTTAAAGGTTTCGAATCCGGCAGGAATCGCTTCGCGGGACAGCGGCAGGGTAGAGATGAAATCGATCCCGCCCGCGCAGCCCATGTAGATCTCACCTTCTTCTTCGGAATCGGTGTTGATCAGAATGTCCGCTTGCAGCCAGTTTGCCTGGAGACCGAACGCGCCATCCATGCCCGCTTCTTCAGTCATGGTCAGCAGCACTTCCAGCGGACCGTGTTCAACGCTGTCGTCAGCCAGCACGGCCAGCGCGGAAGCCATACCAATACCGTTATCTGCGCCCAGGGTCGTGCCGCGCGCCTTCACCCACTCACCGTCGATGTACGGCTGAATCGGGTCTTTTGTGAAGTCGTGAACGGTGTCGTTGTTTTTCTGCGGAACCATGTCCAGGTGCGCCTGCAATACCACTGGCTTACGGTTTTCCATACCTGCGGTGGCAGGTTTGCGGATGAGAATATTGCCAACCTGGTCGCGCTCAGCGTGCAGACCTTTTTCCTTTGCCCAGCCCATAATATGTTCGGCAAGCTGTTCTTCGTGATAGGAAGGGTGCGGAATGGAGCAGATTTTGGCAAAAATATCCCACAGCGGCTGTGGAGATAATTGAGACAGTTCAGACACGATAGGTCTCCTTGTCGTTGCGCTGCAAAACAATGTTGCAGGTCACTGGGTTAGCAGGTTAATCGTTACCACAAGACGGGCTTGCGAGATGCATCTGAGAATACCACTTTCTCCCGTGGCTGGTAGCATTAAGCATGTAAAAACTCAGGCTCATGGCGCGTAACACTGGTTTTTAGTGCGTCAGATCTCTATAATCTCGCGCAACCTGGTTCACCCTCATTTTTTTAAGCCGTATATAAACAGGCTGGGACACTTCACATGAGCGAAAAATACGTCGTCACCTGGGACATGTTGCAGATTCACGCACGCAAACTGGCTGCGCGTCTGATGCCTTCCGAACAGTGGAAAGGCATTATTGCCGTCAGCCGTGGCGGTTTGGTACCGGGGGCGCTGCTGGCACGTGAGCTGGGTATTCGTCATGTCGATACCGTATGTATCTCCAGCTATGACCACGATAACCAGCGTGAGCTGAAAGTGCTGAAGCGCGCGGAAGGCGACGGTGAAGGCTTTATCGTTATCGACGATCTGGTGGACACCGGCGGTACCGCTGTGGCTATCCGCGAAATGTATCCAAAAGCGCACTTCGTCACTATCTTCGCGAAACCAGCGGGTCGTCCCCTGGTTGATGATTACGTCATTGATATCCCACAGGATACCTGGATTGAACAGCCATGGGATATGGGCGTGGTCTTCGTACCGCCTATCTCTGGCCGTTAATTTCAGTACGTAACTTTACACGCCCGGTTATGCCGGGCGTTGTTCTTTTTACCCTGCCACGCGTTACAATGGTCTCCAAGTGATGTATCCATGGAGGCAACGCAATGGCGCAGGCGAATCTCACCGAAACTCTTTTCAAACCCCGTTTCAAGCACCCTGAAACCTCGACGCTGGTGCGTCGGTTTAATCCGGGGACCATGCCTGCTGTACAGTCAGCGTTAGATGGTAAAAACGTGCCCCACTGGTACCGCATGATTAATCGCCTGATGTGGATCTGGCGCGGTATCGACCCGCGCGAAATCCTCGACGTGCAGGCGCGTATCGTGATGAGCGAGTCTGAGCGCACCGACAGCGATCTCTACGACACGGTGGTGGGCTACCGTGGCGGGAACTGGATCTACGAATGGTCAAAGCAGGCCATGCTCTGGCAGCAAAAAGCGAGCCAGGAAGAAGATGCCACTCTCAGCGGCAAACACTGGCTGCATGCGGCAAACCTTTACAGCATCGCTGCATACCCGCATCTGAAAGGAGACGAACTGGCGGAGCAGGCCCAGGCGCTGGCAAACCGGGCTTATGAAGAGGCCGCCCAGCGGCTGCCTGGCCGGATGCGTGAAATTGAGTTCGCCATTCCCGGCGGTAGCCCGGTGACTGGATTCCTGCATATGCCGGAGGGGGAAGGCCCGTTCCCGACGGTTCTGATGTGCGGCGGCCTGGATTCGTTACAAATTGATTATTACAGCCTGTATGAGCGCTACTTTGCCCCAAACGGGATCGCCATGCTGACGCTCGATATGCCATCAATTGGTTTTTCATCCAAATGGAAACTTACGCAAGACTCCAGCCTGCTGCACCAGCATGCATTAAAAGCGCTGGAGAATATCCCCTGGGTTGACCATACCCGGGTAGGTGCGTTTGGCTTCCGCTTTGGCGCTAACGTCGCGGTACGGCTGGCCTACCTTGAATCTTCCCGCCTGAAGGCCGTCGCCTGTCTTGGCCCGGTAGTGCATGCACTGTTAAGCGATCCTGCGCGTCAGGGTAGCGTTCCTGAAATGTATCTGGACGTGCTGGCGAGCCGACTTGGCATGCATGATGCTTCAGATGAAGCGTTACGCATTGAACTTAATCGGTATTCATTAAAAACGCAGGGCTTGCTGGGCCGCCGTTGCCCAACCCCGATGATGTCCGGTTTCTGGAAGAACGATCCATTTAGCCCGGAAGAGGAGTCACGCTTAATCACCTCGTCATCTTCGGATGGCAAATTGCTGGAGGTACCCTTCAGCCCGGTGTACCAAAATTTTGACAAAGCGCTTAAAGAGATCACACGCTGGATCACGCAGAGATTGTGTTAATAGTTTGCTAAATTTCGTTGGTTTGGTAAAACAGTGCTTCACAAAAGGAGATCGCAATGACGTTACCGAGTGGACACCCGAAAAGTAGACTGATTAAGAAGTTCATGGCTCTTGGCCCGTATATTCGAGAAGAGCAGTGTGAAGAGAATCGCTTTTTTTTCGACTGCCTGGCTGTTTGCGTCAACGTGAAGCCTGCACCCGAAAAACGTGAGTTCTGGGGCTGGTGGATGGAAATGGAAGCACAGGAAAACCGTTTTACCTATAGCTATCAGTTTGGCCTGTTTAATAAAGACGGGCACTGGCAGGCGACGAGCATCAAAGATCAGGAAGTGATCGATCGCCTGGAGCATACGCTAAAAGAATTTCACGGCAGAGCTCGCGACCTGCTGGCAACGCTGGATCTGAAGCTGGAGCCTGCGGACGATTTTTCCAGCGAAGCGGTGAAACTGAGAGCCTGATGATGTCACAGCGCCGGGTGGCTGCTACGCCTTACCCGGCCTAAAAACGTATTACTCCCCAGGTCCGGTAAGCACAGCGTCACCGGGCACAAAAAAACCGGCTCAGCGCCGGTTTTTTTATTACCACAACATCAGAACTGGTAGGTCATGCCCAGCGCAACGATATCATCGCTGCTTACGCCCAGTTTATTATCGTCATCGATCTGGTTGATTTTATAATCAACAAACGCAGACATGTTTTTGTTGAAATAATAGGTTGCACCTACATCGATGTATTTCACGATATCTTCATCGCCAATGCCTTCGATATCTTTGCCTTTAGACTGGACGTAACCCAGAGATGGGCGCAGACCAAAGTCAAACTGATATTGCGCAACCACTTCGAAGTTTTGCGCTTTATTTGCAAAGCCACCGGAAATAGGGGCCATATTACGGGTTTCAGAATAGAGAGTGGCCAGATATATATCGTTGGCATCATATTTCAGACCGGTCGCCCAGCCTTCTGCTTTTTTACCTTCGCCGCGTGCCTGAAGGTTTTGCTCATTGGTGCGATCGGAGCTGGCATACGCACCAATCACAGAGAAATCGCTGCCGCCGAAGTCATAGCTCAGGGAGGTACCGAAGCCGTCGCCGTTTTGCTTCTTCACGTCGCGGTTTTCATTTTTACCCTGGTATTGCAGGGTCATATTAAGACCGTCAACCATGCCAAAGAAATCGGTATTACGGTATGTAGCCAGACCGGAAGCGCGTTTCGTCATGAAATTATCGGTCTGCGCCAGGCCGTCACCGCCGAACTCCGGGAACATATCGGTGTATGCGGCGACGTCATACAGCGCACCCAGATTACGACCGTAATCAAAAGAACCAAAATCTTTCAGTTTAATACCCGCAAATGCCAGGCGCGTTTTTTGAGAAGAGTCGCTTTCTGCTTTGTTACCCGCGAACTCTGCTTCCCAACGTCCGTAGCCCGTCAGCTGATCGTTAATCTGCGTTTCACCCTTAAAGCCAAAACGAACGTAAGTCTGGTCACCATCCTTCGCGTCATCATCACTGAGGTAGTGCATTGCTTTTACTTTGCCGTACACGTCCAGTTTATTACCGTTTTTATTATAAACTTCTGCTGCGTGAACAGATGTGGATGCAACTACGCCCATTACCACTAATGCCAGAGTGCTCTTTTTCATTTTCAATCCTGATTTTATAAAAACGCGCTAATATTCGCTGAGCAATAAGATTCAACTTATTACCCCGTGAAAAACAGGAAGGGTTTTATCGTTAGTGGGTGAACGTTTTATGACAAAGTAAGAATATGTCTAAAAAAGTATGTTTTAATTTTTCGGTAATAAAATTGTCAAAATCTGCCGCTACGCTTCCTGATCCCGCGCAACAAAGTGACGGGTGATGTGCTAAGGCAGTTGGCAACGGGGCTGACACCTGTTAAAACGTTTGACTGACATCATTTTCCCTTATTGTTGAACGGCAGAGAATCATGAGTGACAGCCAGACGCTGGTGGTAAAACTCGGTACCAGTGTGTTAACAGGCGGATCGCGCCGCCTTAATCGTGCCCATATCGTTGAGCTTGTACGTCAGTGCGCTCAGTTGCATGCCGCAGGGCATCGTATTGTGATTGTGACCTCCGGGGCGATTGCCGCCGGGCGTGAACACCTGGGCTACCCCGAACTCCCCGCGACGATCGCCTCCAAACAGCTGCTGGCCGCCGTAGGACAAAGCCGACTCATACAGCTCTGGGAACAACTGTTCTCCATTTATGGCATTCACGTCGGGCAGATGCTGCTGACGCGTGCGGATATGGAAGACAGGGAACGTTTCCTGAACGCCCGCGATACGCTGCGCGCGCTGCTGGATAACCATATCGTTCCGGTCATCAACGAAAACGACGCTGTTGCCACCGCTGAAATCAAAGTAGGCGACAACGATAACCTCTCTGCGCTGGCGGCGATCCTGGCAGGGGCCGATAAGCTGCTGCTTCTGACCGATCAGCAGGGGCTGTTTACCGCTGACCCGCGTTCCAATCCACAGGCAGAACTGATCAAAGACGTTCACGGCATTGACGATGCGCTGCGTGCCATTGCGGGAGACAGCGTTTCTGGTCTTGGGACAGGCGGTATGGGCACCAAGCTCCAGGCTGCGGACGTGGCGTGCCGGGCCGGTATCGATACCATCATTGCCGCGGGCAGCCGTCCGGGCGTGATAGGTGATGTGATGGAAGGCATCTCTGTGGGCACACGCTTCCACGCCCAGGCCTCCCCGCTGGAAAACCGCAAACGCTGGATCTTTGGCGCGCCCCCGGCTGGTGAATTGACCGTGGATGAAGGCGCGACCGCCGCTATTCTGGAAAGAGGAAGCTCGTTGCTTCCAAAAGGAATTAAAAGCGTGACAGGCAACTTCTCGCGTGGTGAAGTGATCCGAATCCGTAACCTTGAAGGTCGCGACATCGCTCATGGCGTAAGCCGTTATAACAGCGACGCGCTGCGTCGGATTGCTGGCCACCATTCCCAGCAGATCGACGCCATCCTGGGCTATGAATATGGCCCGGTTGCCGTGCATCGCGACGACATGATTATTCGTTAAGGAGCCAGAACATGCTGGAACAAATGGGCGCAGCCGCGAAAGCCGCCTCGTATAAACTGGCGCTCCTTTCCAGCCGCGAGAAAAACCGCGTGCTGGAAAAAATCGCTGATTATCTGGAATCCCAGTCGCAGGAAATTTTGCTCGCCAACGAGCAGGATCTGCTGGAAGCGCGTCGCAACGGCTTGAGCGAAGCGATGCTCGACCGTCTGGCATTGACCCCGGCGCGTCTGAAAGGTATCGCCGATGACGTCCGTCAGGTGTGCAACCTCGCCGACCCGGTAGGGCAGGTGATTGACGGTGGGGTGCTCGACAGCGGGTTACGCCTTGAGCGTCGTCGTGTGCCACTCGGCGTCATCGGTGTGATTTACGAAGCGCGTCCAAACGTGACGGTGGATGTTGCCTCCCTGTGCCTGAAAACCGGTAACGCCGCTATCCTGCGTGGCGGGAAAGAGACCTGGCGCACCAACGCCGCGACGGTAAACGTCATTCAGCAGGCGCTGGAAGAGTGCGGCTTACCGGCGGCTGCCGTGCAGGCGATTGAAAGCCCCGACCGCGCGCTGGTCAACGAGATGCTGCGCATGGACAAACATATCGACATGCTCATCCCACGAGGCGGCGCGGGCCTGCACAAGCTGTGCCGTGAGCATTCCACCATTCCGGTCATTACCGGCGGTATCGGCGTATGCCATATCGTGGTGGATGACACCGCGGAGATCGAACCTGCACTGAAGATTATCGTCAACGCTAAAACTCAGCGTCCAAGCACCTGTAATACGGTGGAAACGCTGCTGGTGCATCAGGGCATCGCCAGTACCTTCCTGCCAGCGCTGAGCAAGCAGATGGCGGAAAGTGGCGTTACGCTGCATGCGGACGAGAAGGCTCTCGCCCTGCTGAAAGACGGTCCGGCGAAGGTCGTTCCGGTTAACGCGGAGCAGTACGACGATGAGTATTTGTCGCTGGATCTGAACGTGAAGGTAGTTGCGGATCTCGATGATGCTATTGCGCACATTCGTGAACACGGAACCCAGCATTCTGACGCGATCCTGACGCGCACCCTGCGCAATGCCGATCGTTTTGTGAATGAAGTGGATTCGTCTGCGGTTTACGTGAATGCCTCGACGCGCTTCACCGATGGCGGCCAGTTTGGTCTGGGCGCGGAGGTGGCTGTGAGCACTCAGAAGCTGCATGCCCGCGGTCCGATGGGGCTGGAAGCGCTGACCACCTACAAGTGGATCGGCTTCGGTGATGATACCATTCGTGCGTAAATAATCTCGGGTGATGCAAAAATAGCCGTTTGATTCAAAAGGGCATTGACGCATCACCCGGTTAGATCTACTCTTTTGCCCCGTGGTTACGCTCGTAACCGGCCTCTCAGGGCCGATATAGCTCAGTTGGTAGAGCAGCGCATTCGTAATGCGAAGGTCGTAGGTTCGACTCCTATTATCGGCACCATCAACAGAAAATCCCGTAAAAACAGCATTCTTTAGCATGTTTATCTAACGGTTTGTAACTTCTGTTCTAACGTCTGTTAGCACTGGTAAACGCCTTTGCGTTGTATCGGCTCAAGTATTGTACAACGTACTGGCGGGTAGTTACCAGGCTCAAGCCCGAACAGCATTAGAAATTATGCCATCCCTTGAAGCTAAAAGAGTTGCCGGACTCTCTAAACACATCACTTGAACCCTTAGCGATACGTTCCGCGCTTCGTGCGGCGCTCAATGATGCTACACGTCGAGATGACGTTGCAGAGAATAAACAGGCGTAATGTTGGGAAGACTAACCGGATCGGGAAAGAATCCGGCTCTGCCACGGTTTCGATCACCGGAGTATAACGATCACCTGATAAGAGAACGTGCTAAGGCTTTATCCTCCCTGCGAAGGGATTACACCCTGCGGAAGCGCTACGCGCCGCCTTTTCTTATGTGCCCAACACGGCACGTAATGGTCATCCATTATCTGCACCATTGTAACTTTCGTTGTACTGTCTCTCTGCTGTACGTTGAGCGCTGGCAGATTCAGCGGAGGTGATATCATGTCAAAAGCCACGAATAAGGCAGCCACTAAGCGCAACAACCGTAAGATTCACGCTCGTAAATTCCTTGCTACGCCAGAAGGTAAAGCTTGGCTTGCTAAGAAGCAGGAAGAGCGAGAGGAAATCAAGCTGGCGCGAACGGCTAACAACATGTTTTAAGCTACCCATCACGGTGCTAAATGGCTTATATCGTCTAAAATCTATTAGTTGCACAATTTAGTGGGCTCTTTCTTTGGAGACACTCACCTTGACTGGAGAGCAACGAGATTTTGTTGAGTCAATGTATCAGGATAATACTAACAGTAGGGGGATGGTAATGACCAATAAGCAGTTACGTATCCACTATGGGTTTCATGGAAAACATAAAGAGAAAATTATTGAATGGGACGGATGTGATCAAATCAATACCGTGTTGTCAGCGCTTGTTGAAGATTTGAATATACCGACAGCTACTCAGACAGTTAACCTCCTTGAGCATGGCATTGATGATGTGTTCTTCTTTGATGAAGTAAGCAAAAAGTGGGAAGAGATCCCTACAAAATGGTTGGCAAGGGCATAAGGGGGCGATGTCCCCTTTATTTTATTTTTTAATATCGCCAGTACATTGATACTCCATTGAGACCAGTGTTTCCATACATCCGCTTGAGGATGGTTGAGAACAAACTGAAGTATAACCGCCGAAAGGCTAAGCACCAGAATAGCCACATGCAGCGCAACGCTGTGCTGCTGCTTGAGCGCCTTGCTGGACGTTCACTTTAGGGGGGCGAACATCCCGAAAGAATAACTCGTTTTTACAGTCTCATCAGACTTGCTACCACCAGTTAGAACCTGTTGTTTCTATACAGCACACCCAGACAGAAGCAGAGAAGAAGCTAACAACATCAATAAACTTTTACGCATCAAGGATCATCCCTACCAAGAGTTTTTGTGTTAAGTTGTTGCGGTAAGATTGCTAACTTAAAATATAGCCTCAAAAACTGTAAGAGTTTTCTTAATGATTTCTGTCTGATTCTTGAAAGAAGGAATAATAGTTGCTGCGCGTGATAATGTTAATTGTTTCTATCTTGGCATTACCTGAAACATTAGGTTGCTCTTTTATTGTGTTCTTGTTTGTGAATAACTGGTTAAGTAAACAGGAGGCGATTGCCATCGCGCGTATTATTGCCGTCGAGATGCGTTCATCTGGTTATATAGATAGTTTCGAACTTCGTGTGAGCAGATTTGGGGCGAAGAAGTTTTTTAGTATGTTTGGGGAGTTTTACCTCAACCAATTTGATCCCGACACACGAGAGAGAAAGTATCAGGGGGATGTATCTCTGCAAGGTGTGGGTAATGTGTACTGTGAGTTCACTTATGATCACTACAAGTTTACCAAGTGCACCCTCACTGCTGGTGTGTTCTGATTGCTTTCCAAATGCTCTGGTGCGCCTTGCGTTAACCTTTCAGTCTCATGAGCGCCAGCGGCAGTACAATCACATGTTTCATACGTGCGTCCCTCTCTTAATGCCTGTTGAATACTTCGTTCGTAGTGCGTCCACTTTGGCCTGAGTGATCCCCAGGTAGGCGCGTGTGTGTTCGGTGGAGCGATGCCCTAACATTTTACTAATCACCTCTAAATCCTCATTGTTATTATGGGCAATCGTTGCCACGGTCTTACGTGCGCTGTGCATTGCGATCACTGCGTCCGGTGGAAGGAGGCCGCGCATCTTGAGCTTATCTACTGCATACTGAATCTCTGCATGGATTTTAGAACGGCTGATCGGCTTACCCTTGCTCCGGTTACTGTCATTCTGGAACACATATACATTATTCCCGCGCTCGTTATAACGAGCTTTCAACACCTCCCTTGCTGTCTCCGTGAGTTCCACTTCTACCGCTTCCTTTGTCTTGTCCTGTGTTATACGCAATACCTTGCTACCAATATTCAGTTCGTCCCAGCGCCAGGAACGCATATCCACGCCGCGAAGCTGTGTCTCTACTCCTATAAGGAAGAGATCCGCCACTGTCTGGCTCTTCTTCGCGATTTCCTCCACTACAATCTTCACCTGTTCGGCGCTCTCAAGTCCGTCTGTACGCTTTGCACCCTTACTGATTGCCATTCTCTACCTCCACAATCTGTCTTTATGGTGTAAATATTGATCAAAAACAGAAGGATAGCAAGATCATTTTGTTCGCATTTGCATAAATGTCTTATTGGTGGGGTTTAGGAAGTATTAAGTGGCATTAAACGCGATTAAAGCCGATTTGGGGGAGCGCGGTTGCGAGAAGTGCTTAACGGACTAAAACCAGGCCTCCCGATCTGGTGATTTCGTGAGTTTAAAATATCTTATTGATTTATAATGGTTTTATTTTTAACAATGATGTTTCATGGAAACTTTATTTTGTCAATATATTTATTTTTACACCCTGATTTTGCCCCAGGAATAGCCGAAAAAAGGCCAATAAATCGAGCTAAAATATAAGTGATTGTTTCTACTAAATGATGAATAGGACAGATAACCTGAATGTCCTATCGGAGTGAGATATCGCACGACAGATGATAATAATTCTCACATGAGTTGATTGCACCAAGAAATGATTAGAATGCTAATGAATTGGTGGGATTTGACATGGAAAAAGAAGCATCGTTTCAATTTAGAAAGCTCGTTCGACAAATCCGGCACGGGTGCAAAGTGGTTTTCATGACAAACAGCGCTGTATCCTGCGTTACACAACGGTTTGGCTAAGTGGGGGCATTCTCACATTGAAAGTGAACAATCTACTTTAGCTTACATTTACACCGATTCTTTACCTGTCATTTAAGATAGGTTTTGACGTTATTAATGTAGGGGTTTGATAGGGGTAATCTAAGATTTGCCCCTGGCTGTTCTTAGGATTGTTGCATGTGCGATTCGTAGTGAGCAGGGCGACGATCTACCGTTGGGTGAAATGGCGTTTTTTGCTATCTTGGCGGTAGGTTAGTCCACTGTGACATACGGGGTAGGTCTGAGTGATATAGGGGGTAGGTCAGGCTGACCTGGGGGGTAGGTCACGGTGACACATAATAAGATTAACTATAATACTAATAATAAGATCAGTTATTAGATCAGTGCCTTTTGCGCTTGTCGCAAAGATCATTTGCTGGCGGCTCTTCGCCGTCACTCCTGGCAAGCAGCCTTACTCCGCTACCTTTCGGGCTACGTTGGCTGGCCTCGTTCCGCCCACGACGCAGCAAAGCGTTATCTATACATTCTGTATGGTGCAATGGCGTTAGCCACCGTGAAAACGGTTGCACATGATCACTTCGCCGTGGGCGAATCTCTCTGCGCTGTGCGCGGTATGTAACCATCTACTAACCATCTAACGATGCTTACCAGATGCCAACTCTACCTACCTCCTATTACCTCCCCTACATCCTTTCGTCTGTAGTGGTGCTAATTCTCGAAGGTAGAGCAGCAGGGCTAAGGCTTCACTGTTCGCTGATAGCTCCAGTTCATCCAGCCTCAATCCAATACCAACACCTACTATCCTGATAACTACCGTTATCCCTCTGTAGTTGTGCTATTGGTTTCGGTAAGTGCCAGAGGGCGCACAGGAAGCCCATAGAGCGCTTTAAACGGTGCAGGGAATACCGATGTAGTGCATGTGTATGCAAACCTCGTATGACGCGATACAGCGCGTTTTATGGTGAATGGTAGAGGTTGATCCCAACTGGAGAGTGTGTTATGATCTGAAATGGGATAAATTAACATTTGCCTATTGACATTTGAATCATTTCATGATACAGTAACTAAGTAGGGTGATGAAAGCATTCATCCTGTCATCTTCTTAGGCATTCTGCCTACCCCGAAAATCCAAATTACACCGCACTATCAGGCAACGTTAATAACGTTCTCCCCTGGACGGTGTTTTCGTTTATCTCACGCAAGGAGAATCAACATTAAGTATTTTAATCCAGAACTTGTCTTCGAGGCTTTGAAAACTGGAGACAAGACCCGCAAGGCAATTAACAGCCAGCGAGCAGCAGCACAGCGTCAAGGATATTTGGAACACGCTGAAAGATTGCGTAAAGGAATCGAACTTTACGATCAATGGAAAGCTGAACAGGCTGAAACCACCGCCAACGAATAAACCAGAAGGAGAAACCATATGAGCGAGAAGAAAACCAAACTACCGCCGTCCACATCGTTAATGATCCCTGATGCGACATTTCAGATTCTATTCAAAGAAGCAAAGCGCCGAAAAATGAGCGTAAGCGCACTACTTCTTGAAGAGTGTCAAAACCTGGCGGTTAAATATTCGAAAGCTGGCGCGTAATAACCACGAGACAGCATTTACACCCACCCCACGAATGAGAAGCGGAGAAAACCAAATGAAGAGCATTCGTAAATTACTGAGCATACACAGGAGCAAACAACAATGGCAAAATCCCTCGCCCAGATTCAGGCAAAACATAAACACGACTATCAAGATGAAGATGGTAAAACTGTAACATCGCATACCTTTATTAAAGAATTTACCTTCTTCGAAGACATTGAACGCCTTTATTCGAACGATTTTCCCGATGGTAAAGTGATCGACAGTTTTCACGTCGCTTTGTATTGCCGCTTTTTGAGTTATCAAGCGAACGATAGTAATTGCTACGAGAGCCACGCTACGTTGGCGAGAAAACATAAAACATCATCTTCAACGGTAAAAAGACGTATTGAAGACCTAAGGAAGTTAGGTCTGGTGATAACAGACGAACACCCAGATCCCAATATTTCATCGCTGCTTTATACTGCATTACCACTTACTGATGCTCATGTTATCCCACCAGATCAATTACCAGCAGCACCCATTATCGTTTCTAACGAAGTGCCAGCCCCTGATCCAGTGAAGACAGTAGAAACCCACGAAGACATACCAGCAATAACGCCTCAAAGAATCCGTACTTCAGACGCAGTGAAACACCTGTTTGAAAATTTGTCACAACGGCGAGAGGACGAGAGCTTTTATTCCTGGTCATCAAGAGTGCTTCAACGAATCGGAATAGATCATTCAATGGGAATCGAGCAACTATTTCAGGAAACACACCCGTATGAATACACCCAGATTGAACAATCAACGATACCATTTTAACGGAGACCTAATTGATACAATATATAAAACTAAACAACACAAACCAGATACAGATCAACGATAGCGGGAAGGGCGTTTACTATGCCTTGGTTTGGTTCTGGAGAGGACGTAGGACACGCATTTCCTACGGCGAGCTATCTGATAAATCCGGTGTAAGTGATAACGGGATAAGGTTCTGGCTTCGTGCGCTGCGCAACATTGGTGTGATTGAGATAGACGATGAAAGCCATTATCTATCATTCACTCTGAAACACATCGAACGAGACAATGTAGAATTTATCTACTCTAATTTCTAAAACACACAATAGGGAAACTTTTATGATAACTGCTTTATGGTGGTTCACCATATTCTATGGCGTTCACGTTATGACAAGGAGGTTTCCCTCTACGAGGAATGAATGGGAAAAAGAAAACGTAACGTAGTTACAAAATTTGAACGAAACGCACAATCATTATTACGAACATCTGATTTTCAAAATCTATCTCGCCTTTCGAAGGAATACAATTCTGTTCCTGGTGAATGGCAAACTACAATAATTGAAGAGAATAGCCCTGCAATGTCTCCTGACGAGATGGGCGCATTACAGGATATTCTCAATAGCTGCCCTGGTGCATTCTGGAAACCCAGGAAGATTAAAATATTCAATGTGGATTCTTCAAACTTCCACAAATGGCAAATTCTTAATTTCTCCTCATACGAACATTATTGCGGATGGCTTTCGGTTAATCACCTTAACAATTTAACCCGCGACTTTGACACCCTATTTGATACCAAGGAACATTATGACTCTTAACACTATGGACACCGTGAACATCGTGAACATCGTGAACACCCTAATTAACTCTTTCCACGACATTTGGCATTTACCAGCCCTGCGGCTTGTTAATAAGGCGTGGTGTGAGAGAACGCCCTCCGCGCTCCTGGAAGCGATACAATACACTGAAGAGGCAATTACCGCCCTTGAGCACTGGAACGCTGCTGTAGAGCACCTGGTGCAGATGAACGGGGATACCGTCACCGTGGATCAGGCGTGGCGCATTGCCAATGATATGGAGGAGCTTGCCCTCGCTATGGAACACATCACCGTTGAACTCGGAGAGCTTGCCATCCAGATCGCGGAAGAATGCGCATAACATAAAAGTTACGAAATGTCTTGACTTATTGTGCTATTTGTGTCATAATAGAGGTATAGGGTAAGTATTCGAATCACTCACCCTCGTATGACAATACGCACTCCCTGAGAATGCCGTTTCCCATAGCGGCACTCTCTCCCTCTGAGTGCTATTTCTGAAAGTGTTGGTTCTTTCTTCTTTGTCTTGTTTGTTCCGAAGGAATGCGCGGGATGTAATGTCTCGTTGTGTTGGTATTGCATCGCAATCACCGCGCATCTCCGACTTTTTCAGAAAGGGCATTCGCTCTTTACTCATTCATTCCGTTAGGGTGAATGTAGTCAGACTGAATAAACGCCGTCAGCGGTAGTTACGTTCAGGCTGGCAAATTCTTATTACTATTCCAGGGTGATAAGAAATTCCATTCCCACTTCTCGCCATGACAGAAGGGCTTCTGTTCTGAAGTGGGAGCAAAGCACCCCCGATCTTTTTTTAATCTCCTAAGATATAAAACGGGGGTTCTTTTTTAGAAGTCACTCTTAACCTCATTCCTCCTGAAAATGATGTTAACAATGCCTCTCTAACAAGGTATTCCTCCAGGGGCTTAACCGCCCCTTTTTAATCGTCTGTGTGTAACATTTTCGTTATTAACGGCAGACACAACGCGAAGGAAACGAAGAATGTTTCTCTTAAACAATCGCGACCGAATCCTAAAATACAAATCCGAAGTGATTCAAGTTAATCCTGAGTTAATAGCTAAAGTGGCTGAAATGGCAGGATGTACCGTTGAGGAAATAGAAAAAGCTGTAGAACAGTATTTCCCTTCTGAGGACACACCTCAGCTTAGTATGCAGGAACGGATCGCAATCAAATCCAAGGAAATCAAACAACAATGATTGTAGACCTAACCGAACTTTTCCCAATTCGTAAGAGTTTCACGGACGTAGTGAGCTACGCCACTGATTCTTTTGCAGTCGTAGAAGGTCGTGTTTTCGACCTGCCAGCGGATATTCAATGCGCCGATGTCATCGGGGCTGATGGCGCTTTATACACCTCCGGCGATAATGCCTTTGTGGTGGTAAGTGATTTCGTGAGTGCTGGCGACGGTAAAACCGTGAATGTCCTACGTGCGCCTAATGTTGGCAGCTTCGTAGCGCTCAAAGCCGACAACCTGAATGCAGCTAACCACGCCGCAGCTATTACCACGCTCGAATCCAAAGGATTCGTATGCCGTCCATTCTTCACCTCTTAATCAAGGATGATCATTAATGACTAAAATCGTAATTGGGCGTGAGATGGTCGATTTAGCGCCAATCTTCCAGGCCCTGCCGGAACGTAACTACCTTATGAATGCCCTCGACCTCTTCGACGGAGTAGGTGTTCAGAATCCGAAAGTGGTGGTGACACAGCTTCTGGATGATAACTACAGCCTGTTTAACACCCCGCAGAGCCGTTATTCATCAAACCACGACACTACCGCGCGTCAGAATGGTAAAGAATATTTGGTGGAGATTCCTTGGTTTGCAAGGGAAGACACCTTCAAACCAGTAGACGTACAAGGGAAAAGGGTACAAGGCACTGATTACGAACAAACCGTTACAGACTTGTACACCGAATACACTGGGAAACATAAAATTGCTTACCTTCGTACCCGAGAATCGTACCTGGCCCGCTGCCTCTTCAAAGGTGAAGTGTACACCCCTGCAACTGATGACCTGCTGATCTCTTATGCTGAATTGTTTGGCGTTGTGCCAATGACAGCCAGCGTGAGTGCAGCGACAGCGGCACAGGATTTTGATGCCATCTTAGACAAAGTTCAGGCTGCCGCAGGTGGATTGGCTGGTCAGATTGAACGAGTGATCGTATTCGCTAAACCTGCTGCATTCAGCCAGATTCGCTTCTCTGACAGTATGTCTAAAGCGTTCCAGTATGTAGCGCCATATGACGACCGTAACCTGTTCTACCAGCGTCACGAGCTTCTCCCTGGTGTTTCAACCTTTAGCCTACCTGGTAGCCCAGTAGATTTTGTGAAGGTCACAGACACGCTGATCCTTGCACAGATGCCAGATGATGCTGACATGGTGGCGGTTCCGGTGTTCAGCAAGGGCAGTGGCAGTACAAACCCTTATCAGAACATCTACGGCGCTGCCTCTGGCAACTTTGCGCTGATTGATGCTGCACCTGCTGAATACTACTCCTGGGGCTACCTGAGCGAGCGCGGCGATGCTTACCACGTTATGCACGAAAACAGCGCACTGCCTGTAAACCATGCGTTAGGTATGCAGGTGAAAATCACCATCACTGCTTAATGAGCAAGCGGCAGCCTGCCGCTGGAAATAATCAGGCGTTTTAATGAGGGATGCTCACTAATCCACAGCGCAATTGTGGCTCTGGTTGCATCCCTTTTTTTATTTCCCCCATAACAAGAGGAAAAATAGAGGTGGAACTCATACTCAAATCCAATCGTGGCCTACACGTCCGACTGAGTGCAGACGATGCAGAAGGGCTGCTCAAGGTGAGCCAGCTTTGCGAGCTATTAGAGATATCGTATACGGGCGTTAGAGCGCGTATTTTCCGTGGTGAAACCGTCGAAGCGGCAATTCATCACTTCTTGGATCAGAAAGGCGGTGGTGATGCTTGATATCAACGTAGCTTCCATCAAGACGACCGTTTCCTTTGTGGTCGATAAACAAAGTCTGGCGGAAGCCCGTAAAGCTGGCGATGACCTGAAAAAATACTTTGAGAAAATAGCCGATCCGAAGATTCGCTTCCAGGCTCAAAAGCAGCGCAGACAGAAAGCCCGTCAACAAGCTGACGATGCACGTTTTAATGATAAACCTCGTGATACGAAGGAAATGAAAGCCCAACGTGCGGCGGAGAAGCAGAAAGTCAGGGATGAAAAGGCTAATCTGAAAGCGAAGCAGCAGCTACAGAAGCGCCAGGAAGTAGCCGAACTTAGACTTCGCCATGCAGGGCTGCAAATCTCTGGGATTAAAGGTAAATACGAGCTTGATCCTAAGTCTCAATATGAAGCGTTACGTTTCATACGTCAGCAAACAGAGGAATTTGCCAAAGGCAATCTGACCAGTGCCCGTATGAACGCATCTATTCGTGAGCGTGTAACTCTGTTACGCAGAGAAGCCGCACAACAAGCGAAAGTGACACAGGCACAGCGTACCCAGTATGCCGCAGCAGCCACTAAGCTAAAGGCTCAGAAGGGCGGGAATGCTCCTATCGTCGGTGGTGGGGTATTAGGAAGCCTTGCGTTAACGGCTGGCTCCCTCGGAGTGGGGCAGCGAATTGTTGACAAAGGGAATGATAACCTCGAACTGGTGAGAATGAGTGAACGTGTGAAAACCAACCCAAACGCCATAAAAACGATGGTAGCCTGGGGACAGCAACACGGTGTTGATTCAGCTAATACCTCAAAAGCCGTCGATAACATGAAAGATGTGCGTGAACGCCTCGCCATGACTGTTAACGATGCTCAAATGAAGAAAGGCGAATGGAAGGGTGGGGATGGTGGCATTACGTCGATAATGAACAAATTTGGATGGAGTAAGGATCAGATTTCCAAGTTCCAAGATTCACCACTCGATTTTGTTCAAGCTACGGTGAATGAAGGGCAACGCCGTGGTATGTCACAGGCTCAGATTGGTACGTTGATCGAGAGTTTAGGTGATGACCTGATGCACTACACCGATATGTTCATGAATAACGGTGCAGAGTATAACAAGACGCTGAAAACTCTCGTTGAATCGGGGCAGACGCTGAACGACGAGCAAATCCGCCAGGTATCCGCTTACGGCGATCTGTCCGTGGCAATGGGTAATCTGATGAATGGAGTAGACAATCAGTTGTTTACAGGCTGGATGAAAGGCTTTGCCGATGGGGGCGACGATCTGGTAAGGAAAACCAAAATTATCACCGAAGCGGCGGGAATGCTTGGAGAGGGCTTAGGCAATCTCTCGAAAGAAATCACTGGGTTTGTGGGTGAGATTTCCAGTGTTGTGAGTGATATCAATAAAGGGCTGAAAGAACGTTTCCCTGTATGGTTTGCTGAAAAAGATAAACCAGCGGCCCAGGCTCTCTATGATGGTGCTGTTACAGGCTCTGCCAACAGTGCTGCCGATTGGGTGCAGGACAAGACAGGGTTTGATACCCGTAGTGTAGGTCATGCTGTTAAAGATTGGTTAGGAATAGATGATCAGCCTACAGGGACAGCGGTAGAACAATACAGTCTGAATGGTGATTCTCTGCCAGGGGGATCGCTTCGTGATTCTGCTATATCATCCCTAACCAGCACCAATAGTGCGCCATCGTACAATCTTGCACCTGTATTCAATCTCAATCTTGAGGCGTCTGTTCCGCTCACAATTGCGAGTGATTCAAGTAGGCTTGCGGATTATGTGGATTTTACGGCGAAAGCTTCACAAGCGGCGTTTACTCAGTCACTAACCTTGTCAGCCTTGAGCGGTCAAAGCAGTACAGGCGGGTGATACATCAAAGGGGCGTAAGCCCCTTTTTTGATGGTTTCAACACTACAGCAATAAATCCACGTTTTTAAAAGGGACAGATTTAAAAAGATACCCCTGTAATCCCCAAACCCCCACCTCACGCAGTATTCCCAAATGTTCTCGATTCTCAATCCCTTCGATAATAACTTTGCCGCAGTGTTTTTTAATTGATGCAATTAACTGGTTGAAGGTTGGTTTTTTCACCTGCTCATTGAAGAAAATACGATCTATTTTTACCACTTCAAAGTAACCTTCTATCAAACTAACTACATTTGCATTACCTGCCCCAAGGTCATCGAGCCATAGCCCATTTACACCCTGGCTCAGCGATTTTAATAAGGGACTTTTCAATCCCTTATCCAAACCAGGGAAATGCTCAGAAAGTTCAAGTTTGATGAATGGCATCGATTCGAAAGTTTGTCTAAGTATGTAGTCATGACGTATTAAAAAAGCCATTTTCTGATCAATGTTCAGTGTACAAAATAGATTCTTTCGTTCGAACCACGTTTGCATAGTGGCAATGTTTCCACATTGTTCGTATAGGAAAAGCCGCTTCCTATCTAAATCCCAAGATGAAATTACGAATTCAGGGTGAAGGGGGCGTCCATCTGAGGCAATGAAGCGAGTGAGAAGCTCAACGCCTAACAACCTCTCGTCAATGCTCACTATAGGATCAGCAATGAATGTAGTATCCATAACAAATACCTTAAATTTTAATTAAAATTATATTGTAATTTTTATCACAATAAAGCAATAGTATTGCTAAAATTTATGGTACGGATGCAGGGTTTTGACTAAGTGATTGATATAAAATGACTTTTTACTTTGCGGTGGGTGTTTGCTGATTGTTATATATTAGTCTTGTGATGTATTTCTGGTTGTTTTTTTGCTCGGTTTTTTGTTTGATACTGGTTCATCTTCACCTAAATATATAAGTAATGTAATAATGTTCTATTCGATAAGTTAACGAGGGGCTTACGCCCCTTTTCTTATGGGTTGTCAATTTTTGAATAGCGTAGCAATTCGATGTACTGCTGTAGCTCAACAGGGGAGGCGGCATTCTTGCTGTATGTTTTGAAACTCTCCGTTTCTCCTCTCGAATGTCCCAGAAGAAGGGCTATGCGATCTTCTGGGACGGGGGTTAACTTATCTCGACCAACCCCGCCCCTATCCAGAGTTTGAGCAACGAGATGCCTGATCGAGTGAAACACCTTGTTTTCCTGCCCTGGGAGAATGTCGCGTTTAAGTCGTCCAAAGCGGTTTACATGCCACGAGGAGCGCTTGCCGTCCTCTCTCTTGGTCACACTTGCACGGTAGAATAAAAAACCGTTGTGCGGCTTCTGGCAGCGTTCCAGAACCATTGTTCTAATCGCACTATGAAGTGGAACCAACCGCGCCGCATTGCGTGTCTTACCCTCCGTAACCTCGAAACATAGCACCCCCTCTACTTCACAGATATTGTCTGATTTTAAACTGGCTATTTCATTAATGCGCATCCCGCTATAAGCGGCGATAGTGGTCACATCCCTTAGCTCGTCCTCTCCTAACTTGTTAAACGCGCTAATGAGCTTCGTAATATCCTCTTCCGTGAATGCCTCGTAACTCTGGCGGCTCTGCGCTGTGTTGAGTTTATGCCCCCTGAACACGTTACTTTCCAGCGGTGGGGCGTCCTGGTATCGGGAAGAGGCAAGATCGAAAATGTTTGCCATTGCTGATAGATAGTTAGCCACTGTCTGGACTGCCTTTGTCTCTCTGAGATGATCAAGCCAGCCTGTAACGGTGGTACGGTTGATATCGTTAAGTTCCACATCCTTCTTTCGCAGGTAATTCAGGAATAGTTCTACGGCTTTCCTGGTCTTGCTTAATGTTCCCATTTTCAGGCGATCAGCGTTATGCATAAGGTAGATCTCTAACATCTTAATCAGAGAAGGGCATTGGTAGATAATCGGCGCTGATGCTTTCGGGGCAGCTTTCGCGTACTTAGCCACGCTCTTTAAATAGCTGATCGTGTCCTGCAAGCTGTCCGGTTTTGGCGGCTCTGCAATTTGCCTGATGTGGTGAAATTCATCGGCTATAACATCACGCTTCCTACGAGCCACACGAAGATCGGAAGTTTTCAGACTACGGACGAGAGTTTTTCTTCCACCAAATGCATTACGGAGCCATACAGGAATTGAGATCCTGACGTAATAAACTCCGTAACTATCGGAAATGATGTATTGATCCGGCTTGTATTTCATTTTCCACCCCGTTAAAGTTGAGGGGCGTTTATCATGTGCAGGGTGAATGCCAGATTATCAGCGTGCGTAAAAATCGTTAAATCAGGTAGTTGCGAAGGTCGTAGAAGAAGACCCGAACACAAGATTTATCGCGTGTTACACTCCTATTATCGGCACCATTTCAAGCTCTTCCCAGGTCTACCGAAATCAACTAAAAGCCCGTATACTGCGGTTTCTGGCCCGTATCTTATCTCCTGTTATCAACTGTGCTCAACCGAAATCAAGTTACAGTTGGGGGCATAAGTGGGGGCATTCTGTGTTCGGTCCAGGGAGATGCCCCCAATGAAGCTAAATGCACGACAGGTAGACGCCGCTAAACCCAGAGAGAAGGCCTACAAGCTGGCAGATGGTGCTGGTTTGTATCTTGAGGTTGTTCCCTCTGGTTCCAGATACTGGCGGATGAAGTATCGCTTCAATGGAAAAGAGAAGCGTATGGCTTTTGGTGTCTATCCAGCAGTGTCCCTTGCACAAGCGAGGGCACTACGTGATGAAGCCAAGAAAAAGCTGGCTGAGGGCATCGATCCGTCTTTCGCTAAGAAAGAAGAAAAGCTGGTTCGCGATGTGCAGCTCAACAACACGTTTCAGGCTGTGGCGCTTGAATGGCACGGAACGAAGGTGAGCCGGTGGTCAGAAGGCTATGCCTCCGACATTATCGAAGCTTTCAATAAAGATATTTTCCCCTATATCGGCCAGCAGCCAGTGAATGAAATCAAACCGCTGGTTCTGCTTAATGTGCTGCGTCGAATGGAAAGCCGTGGCGCGACAGAGAAGGCTAAGAAGGTTCGCCAGCGCTGCAGCGAAGTCTTTCGTTACGCCATCGTTACCGGATGCGCGGAATACAATCCTGCTGCAGATCTAACCAGTGCGATGTCAGGGCATGAATCGAAACATTACCCCTTCCTTACCGTTGAGGAGTTACCAGACTTCTTTAAAGCCCTATCCAGCTATACAGGAAGCCCGCTAGTTGTTCTTGCCGCTCGGCTGCTGATCCTTACGGGAGTTCGTACAGGCGAGCTTCGAGGTGCTTTCTGGAGTGAGTTTGATCTTGAAAAAGCGGTGTGGGAAATACCTGCCGAGCGTATGAAGATGAAACGGCCCCATCTTGTCCCCCTTTCTACCCAAGCGCTGGAAATCGTACAGCAGCTCAAAGTGATGTCTGGGCAATATCCTCTGGTGTTTCCTGGGAGGAATGATCCCCGCAAAACAATGAGCGAAGCGAGTATTAATCAGGTGTTCAAGCGGATTGGATACACGGGGAAGGTAACGGGGCATGGTTTCCGTCACACGATGAGTACGATTTTGCATGAAGAAGGGTTCAATACGGCGTGGATTGAAACCCAGATGGCTCACGTTGATAAGAATGCGATTCGTGGGACGTATAACCATGCTCAGTATCTGGAAGGGCGTAGGGAGATGATGCAGTGGTATAGTGATTATTTAAAACTGTTATAAATAATATTTCATTACTAATGATTGTTTTTGGAAATTTTAATTTAATAAAATAAAGCCATTTTTAATATTTATATAACCCCATCTCTAATTAATTATTGATGGGGTTTCATGATTATAATTTTTTGTACTTACGGAGTAATTCAGCTTTTCTTGTCTCGATCTGTCGCATTATTAAGTCTTGTATTTCATTCAACCTCTCTTGAGAGGCCCCTTTCATTTTTATATTTACAACAGTAATGCATAATTCTGGATTGAGAGAGTTTTTACGTCCGTAATCGCTAAATTCATATGAGACTTTACAATCGCCCTCATATTTACCATGTGCAATTGTATAACTAGCTAATACTTTAGTTACTTTAACGTATGGGTGAATATGTTTCCATTTTATTGATATGATTTTATCAAGATCCCCTTTAACCCGATATTGCTCAATATCTTTTTCAAGGAAATTGGTTACTAATTGAGGTTGTGTAGAGTAATCTGCATCTTTATCTGGATTGAAATGAACATCATCAATTTTTTTATAGTAAAATTCGTACCCAATGTGCTGTTTAGCAAGTTCGCTTAAAAATGATACACGATATTCATTTTCAAAATCGTTAAAGAGTACTTTCCCACCATGAGGGGAGTCTTTGATGATTTGATCTTTAAGGAGTTTACTTTCAACTAACGACACAATTCGTTCAGATATTTCTTTTGTTTCTGGTGATGTATGATTCAATTTAACATTCATTAATAGTTGAGCACGTACGCCATCATAATCTTTCTTAATTTCTACAGAACCTCTGAAAAATTTCTCGGTGATATACCAATCGTCTAATATATCTTTACGACATAACTCGAACTCCATTATTATAGAGTTATTTGATTTGCCATCTAACGATGTAAAATCTTTAAAATCAGAAATTTCAATGTTAGTATATTCATTACTTATTAAATCATCAACATCGATACATCCACTAAGTTCTTCTAAAAGTTCAGCGTCATTGTCAATCTCAAAATTACGAAAATTAACTTTATCTAATTTTTCTTTTGTTTTGATGCTTTGGAGTAATTCATAGGATTCTTCAGGACTCAAAAAAGAAGTTATTAGATTGGGGACTGTTATGGTCTTTTCTGAAGAAGAGCAGAATACCCCTCTCTCCCGCAATATGTTATTAATTATTGTGGCTGTACAGTTCATTTGTCCAACTAGATTTTTTAATTCGTCACCAGATGGAATGAAGTCAATTTTATTTCTCATTTTTGATATTCCTGAAGTTAGAATTATAAGATGAGATTTGTACATCTATGCTCTCTATGATGTCATCATCTTCATTTATTTGTGACATTTTAACTTCATCTATTATAGGATCGTCGGTGAGCGCGTTATATTGTCTGAAGTATATTTCATAGTGGCTTGAAAAGTCAGAGCATAATTTTCTGGCTAAATTGAAAACAAGAATTAGGGACTCTTTACTAAAATCGAAATCACAAAGTAAAATAAATCTTCGACCATTTTCAGATGCAACAGATATAGGGATTATTGGTGATGTGATATATTCTACTGGCATAATTTTTGTGTGTGTTTTTGAAGATGCTATATTTAATGTTGTATTATTGCAAAAAAAATCGCAATCTTTATATTTTTTTCTAATGAAGTTTAATGACTCAAATAAAAATTTAGCTCTTGCATTATCAATGACATGAATTGTATTAAATTTTAATGTGCTATCTATTCTGGTATTTGCTATAGTGCCTTTAATATTATCTTTTTCTTCATTCTCATCATTGTTTAAATAAAACAATACACCAATATCTTCTTTTCGAGAACTGCCTTTAAAGTTTTTGGTAATGTTCCTTTTTAGTTGTGATTTATTGTAACATTCAATTGTGTTGGCAATATCTTTAAAATGATCTCTAAAGGTTGATTTGACACTAGTGTAAGATGATGCAGAGTATTTAGCAGAAACAACAACACTAACTAATGTCTGTTTTTGAAGTAGAGAATCATATACGTATAAAGCATCGACACCATGTGTTATTTTTTCATGTGTTGAAACACAGCAATCTACTTTTTTATTATTGCACATGTTCCGCCAACCAAATAGAGTTAGAAAATCATTGACAATATCTTCGCCTACTTCACCAACGTATTTTGAAAATTCACCCATAATCGTCATCACAAAGTTTAAAATAACAATATTTTACAGTAATTGATCAATGAGTGCTATGCATAATTTTCGTGATCTATATCACAATTTATGATTTTTATTCTATGCAATGAGGCACTTACTGACTTGAGTGGCTTATGCGTTAACCTTTTTAAGACTTGGAAAATCATAACAAGTGTATCGAAAATAGGGATTTAAAGATTAACGTTGATGGAGCCTTTGAGTTTTTTATTAATTTAATTAATTTTTCTTCTTAAATGGTTATGTTGAAGTTATATTCTCAATTTTTTATTGGTAACTAGAAAGTACCTTAGTAAATGTAATAAAGTCGTAGTGTCTACATGAATTTAAAAAGGTAAAGATTTGGACCTATCTTTAGTAATGGTCAACTTATTTATTTTCCGATACATCATGGGTGGGTATTTATAAGTTTTGGAAAAGACCCTCGTAAATGTCTGTTGGGAATCGTATCCATACTTATAAGCGATCTCCATAATTGATTCATTAGTATCAATAAGATCTTTGCTGCAAGTCTAAGTTTCGTATCTCTTATGTACTTTCCAAGGCTAACTTCTTTCACCTGTACAAAAATACGCTGAAGATGCCACTTGGAGTATCCTGCCCGCGCAGCAACATCCTCTATCTTCAGCGGCTTATGTAAGTTTGAATCAATCCATTGAGTTATCTCATCAATGATGTCTTCTGTTCTGAACATAAATCGACGCTCACTATAAGAGGGCTGAGACACATCCTGTTCGAGATGCTAATGATTTACTTATAGATTTCAGCAACCCCGTGCAGTCGATTATTCCCCGTGGTTGACAGAATTTTGAACGACGTTGCTCCTTGCTCATCAGCCTTACGAGAGAGCGCATCCGATAACTCATCAAGTGTATAGGCATTGCTTGCCGAGACGACACCGATCTTTTCTTTCCCATCTGCATGATTAATTTCTTGAGCAGCAGAAACGGAATTCACAGAAATAAATCCCATGACCAATGTAGCAATAAGTAGTGCTTTCATATCTAATACCTCTTTAAACTCTATGTTTGAAACTGAACTCGTATCAGGGGGGAACGCCCACTGTCTATATATTCAAATATACAGACCTAAGCTGTCATGAGACTGACCGCTATATGACAAAATTGTCAGGGTTGTAGATTAGTTAAATTTTGAATACAAATTCAGCTCGTTAACAATGCACTCCGGTTCTTCCCTGAGAGGCATATTGTCTATGTCTAAAACCCCATCATTTTTTTGTGGATCATCAGCCTGCAGGTCTGCAAACAGTGGGTTAAGATCCTGCTGTGCTTCACCTCGTTCAGCCACCAGCTCGAACGTTTTATTTTTTGCCTCGTCGTGGGTCAGGGCACTGACGAGAACCAGGGCGATTTGTTCCCGGGATATCACACCATCTTCCGGTGTTCCTGCATGGCGACGATCTCCCTGAAGCATAACGATTCGGTGTTCATCATCATTGTTGTAATCAAACCAGCCGGGCCTGACGATGGTATAGGGGTGACCAGTGGCCCTGACCAGACGCTCGGCACGTCTTTTCCAGTCATGAACCTCAGTGCGTTGATTCCAGGTGCTGAGTCGTTCAGTCACGCCAATCGTGCTCATCAGGCTGATACGAACAGATACATCCCTGAATATTCGTAAAATATTGCGCACTCCGCCATAATCTATCGCCCTGGCACCAATACGACCCTGACCATCGGAACCGAGAGTGAAGATGATGGCATCGATATCTTTCGGTAATTCGGTGAGTGTTTCAGGCAATGAAACATCGCCGTAAAAAATATCTGTTCCCCGAGGAAGCGATTTCACTTTGCGCTTATTTCGGATCAGCGCTACAGGCTGATGGCCCATTTTGATAGCGGTATTGACGACATGAAGGCCAATACTTCCTGTCGCCCCTGCAACGAGTATTTTCATGATAAACCTACTGATAATTCAGACTTATTTTCGATACGGTCAGAATATCAATTATCATTAATGTCAGTAATGGGGCTAAAATGATTGTGTCTATGAACACCCTTCATGAGTGTGCGATGAAGGGAATGCCTCCATAAGGAAATCGCCGATGCTCAAAGAAAATTTCAACGAACTGCAAATCTTTCTTGTGGTGGCAAGGGAGCGAAGTTTTACCAAAGCGGCGGGTAAACTGGGCGTTTCTCAATCTGCACTCAGCCACGCGATGAAGGCCCTGGAGGAAAGGCTGAATATCCGCCTTCTGACCCGCACGACCCGAAGCGTTGCCCCTACAGAGGCCGGTGAGAGAATTATTGCCTGCCTTGAACCGCGTATTGCCGATCTTGAACAGGAACTGGAATCGCTGGTTCAGCTGAACGGCACTGCCTCCGGCAATATCCGTTTATCTGCCGGGGAGCATGCCGCGCGAAGTCTGGTATGGCCGAAGCTAAAGCCTTTTCTGCGGGAATACCCGGAAATCAATCTCGAACTGGTGGTGGATAACGGCTTTGTCGATATTGTTGAGGGGCGTTTTGATGCCGGGATCCGTCTGGGCGAAAGCGTGGATAAGGACATGATTGCGGTAAGAATTGGGCCGGACATGAGAATGGCTGTGGTAGGAGCGCCGTCTTATTTCGCTGCAAATCCTGCACCTGAAACGCCGCACGAACTACAAAATCATCGGTGTATCAATATGCGCCTGCCGACAGCCGGTGGGCTTTACCACTGGGAGTTTGAGAAGGAAGGGAAACCGTTGCGGGTCAGAGTGGAGGGGCAGGTAACCTTTAATCTGCAGGCAGAAAGGATTGATGCGGCGTTATCCGGTTTTGGCCTCGCCTGCATACCTGAAGACAGGGTGCAGGATTATATAAAGTCAGGAGAGCTTATTCAGGTTTTGCAGGACTGGTGCCCATCTTTCCCCGGATATTACCTCTACTACCCGAGCCGCAAGCAGCATCCGCCTGCTTTTGCGCTGATGATCGATGCACTTCGCTACCAGGAATAACGGGTCCGCCAATTGCAGCGGACCCGTCCGGGTATTAACGGCCTACGCGAGCCTGGTGCTCAGGAGAGTAACGTTCGCCGACGATTTCAATCGTTTCAAGCGCCTGGGTTATCTGTCGCGAGTCATCCTGAGAAAGGATGATGTCGGCGGCCCCCAGGTTTTCCTCCATCCGGTGCAGTTTCGTGGTACCAGGGATAGGCACAATCCACGGCTTTTGTGCCAGCAGCCACGCTAGCGCGATTTGTGCAGACGTCACACCTTTCTCTGCCGCCAGTTCACCCAGCAATGAGACCAGCTTTTCATTGGCTTCAATCGCCTGCTCGGCGAAACGCGGCACGGTGCTGCGGTAATCATCCTTGCCAAAAATGGTTCCTGGCTTAATCGATCCCGTCAGGAATCCTTTGCCTAATGGGCTGAAGGGCACAAAACCAATACCCAGTTCCTCCAGTAACGGCAGGATCTCCTGCTCAGGCTCGCGCCACCACATTGAGTATTCGCTTTGCAGGGCAGTGACAGGTTGTACGGCATGCGCACGACGAATGGTTTGCGCACCCGCTTCGGACAGACCGAAATGTTTGACTTTGCCTTCAGCGATCAGGTCCTTCACTGTTCCCGCAACATCTTCAATCGGGACATCTGGATCGACACGGTGTTGATACAGCAGATCAATGACATCAGTCTTTAGACGGCGTAATGATCCTTCAACGGCTTTACGGATATGCTCAGGACGGCTGTTTAAAATCTGCTGCTTGTTGTCGTCGCCAAAAGTAAAACCAAACTTAGTGGCGATGACCACGCGGTCACGAAACGGTTTTAAGGCTTCGCCGACAACTTCTTCATTGAGGAAGGGGCCATATACTTCAGCGGTATCGAAGAAGGTGACGCCACGTTCAACCGCTGCGCGAATGAGCTCGATAGCCTGTCGGGTATCGGTCGCCGGACCATAGCCGTGGCTTAAGCCCATGCAGCCGAGCCCAAGCGCGGAAACTTCGAGTCCGGATTGACCCAGATAACGTTTTTGCATTGAATGAAACCTCTCTTATCGCGACTTAAACATCAAGTTTGCGGCCAGTCAGCCATTCCACCATTGCCGGGTCACGGTGAGAGAAGAAGGCGCTGGTTGCAGTGTCGAGTGCGGCAATCTGCAGCATATCTTCAGAGCTGAGTTCAAAATCGAGAATATTGATGTTCTCAGCCATGCGTTCTTTGCGCACCGACTTCGCCAGTGAAATGATGCCTCGCTGGAAGATCCAACGCAGTACAACCTGGCCCACGCTTTTGCCGTACTTCTGGCCAATTGCCGTTAACACGGGATGCTGGAACAGGCCATTTTTACCCTCAGCAAACGGTGCCCAGGCTTCTGGCTGAATGCTATGGCTTTGATTCCATGGAACCGCATGCAGCTGCTGGTTGAAGGGGTTAACTTCAATCTGGTTCACCGCAGGGGCAACTTTGTTGAAGGCGATAAGGTCGGCCAGTCGGTCAGGATGGAAATTGCTGACACCAATGGCGCGAATTTTGCCTGCCTGCTGCAGTTCTTCCATAGCACGCCATGCCCCATGGACATCGCCATAAGGCTGGTGAATCAGATACAGGTCGACGTAATCAAGTTGCAGCCGGTTCAGGGAGCGTTCGAACTGTGATTTCGCGCCTTCGTAATTGGTATCCTGTAGCCAAAGTTTGGTCGTTACAAAAAGTTCGTTACGTGCGATACCGGTCTGTTTCAGTGCGTTCCCGACCTGGGTTTCATTCTGGTAAGACGCGGCGGTATCGATCAGGCGATATCCCGTATCGATGGCATCAATAACGGCTCTTTCGCATTCAGCGGGATCAGACATCTGAAACACACCAAAGCCCAGCAGGGGCATTTCAATACCGTTGTTCAGTTTTGCAGTTTGCATGACGTTATCCTTCAGCTGTTGTGTTGGAAAAGCATAACGCAAAGTGATTTATTCGATTAGATGGGGTAATTAGCTAGGGTTTATTAGATGTGCTCATTAATTTAGAGAGGATGAAGAGCTGTTTTGTGTCAGAAGCGAGCATGGTAATCCTCTGTTCGGATACCTAAATTCAGTAAACCACATAATTTCGAGTGCATCCCAAAGTATATTGGACAGAAAATAACCTCTTATGATATATGGTTAAACGTTAGTCACCAAAAAAGTTAACGGAGGGAAGTGATGCCGATGGGTGTTAAAAAAGAACATACTGGACTGCCTGAAAGCTACTGCCATCGCGGCGATGAAGTGAAATCAGCCATAGTTAGAGATTATATTATTCAACCAGTGGCCCATCTGAAATTAATTCCGGGGCAGGTAAAGACAAGTTATTCCAAATACCCGCTAACGGACCAGTACTATTGTTTTGCTTTCCAGGGACGAATATACAAAGAACACTCAGGCGCTTTCTTCTGTGGAAAAGACGTCGCCAAAGATTTTATTCAACTGATCAATGGAACTGAGTTGCCTTTGTTTAACCCTCTAAAATCTGAGAGTACTACAGATGGAAGTAGTTCTGGTTCATCATCAGGTGGTTCCAGTGCAGGTATCAAACCAAATGCAGATAAGAGACTTTTTATAGATGCTGCAAGGTTGCTGATGATGTTATGGGACTCCACCAGTAAAGGCCAAACTCCATTAGCATATGTTCTAAACGAAGCCATCACTGACGGAATAGATAAACGCCCAGAGTTTAAGCATGTACTTAGCGTTAACACAATGCTGGGAAATACAAATAATACCCTGACAGGTTTACTCGCCGAGGCGAGAACTAAGTATCCCAATGTTTCATTCAGAGATTTTGATTTCTCACCTCTTAACGAAATCGTAAAACGCTCAAAGTACTACGATAAACATGTCCCGTGCTATTAAGCTTCCACATGTTGATCTGCCGGAAGAGCAATGAGCAAGTACATCAGTGTTCGCTCAAGGTCGAAAATCATGTTAAACGGTTTTTTGTCAACATGAGGCCAGTTAATTTTTTTGAAAAAAACTGATTTTTGTATTGAGCCTTCAATAATGAAGGCTCAATACTACCGCTTCCTACTGCAGATCTTTTTCCTTCAAAAACTGACTCACCAAATCAGCAATCTGCACATTATTTAAATCAGAGAACGGGAAGTGGGTATTCCCTTTGATTCCCACTTCAGGTAGATGCGTCACCGTCACATCACCGCCATGCTTGTTCACCACGTCGCGCCACTCCCGAGCCATTGCAAGGCGTACGCGCCAGCTGTCCTGCGCGGGCATGGCGACAGGTTTATCCGGTATGTTATCACCGTAAATAATCAGAATCGGGATTTTGGTCAGAGCCATAAACTGCTCCATTGGCACAGGCTCACCCTTCAGCGTGTCGAACGCGCTTGGCATAGGGGCTGGGAGTTCTTTTTCCGGGAAGACAAAGCTGCTGCCAGGCTCAAAAGCGACAATGGCTTTGACCTTGTCATTTTTCATCGCCGTGTACCAGCCTGGTCCACCGCCCTGAGAGTGAGTGAAGAGGATAGCGGGGCCGGATTTATCCACGACGGCGGACATCGCATCAGAGATGACATTGATATCAAACGGCCCGGTATTCGGGGTCATCTGACGGAAATACTGATTCAGTGCTTCTTTGTCGTGAGAAAACTGAACGCCCTTAAAATACTCTGGCCACACGCCAACGCGGAACTGGTTGAACCACATCTGTTCATCCGGTTTAGGCGTAACAGTACCTTCTACAGTCGTGCGCCCAGCGCTGCCCCGACGCGGCTGATCGACAAGATAGGTTGAGAACCCGCGACGCAGGAAGATGTTCTGGAACCCTTCGCGACCATCTGGAGTACTTTCCCAGGTACGGGAGAACTGACCTGCACCGTGCAGCATGACGATAGGGTATTTATGCGGATTTTCCGGAATTTGGTAGAACACTGAGGCATGATCGCCATGATAAGTTTGGCCAGCAGAATCCAGCGGCTTCTTCGCGTCAAACTTACCCGGGGCAGTGGTGATAGTTCCGCCAGCAGAAAAGCTTCCATGTTCCTGAATGACCAGCGGCGCTGCGTATACCGACTGAACCACCAGGCCACTCGCTATCATGCAGACGGACAGTGTTTTTAAAAGTGTCTTCAAGGGTATCTCCTCATATCAATGAATCAGCTGCGTATTGTCTCTAACCAACTTGTTACCGTTTCAGTGGTTCTTCGCTCCTGATCGCATTCAATGACCAGCGGTTTTTCCCGACGCGCAGTTGGGGCGAGACTGGCAAGGATGTCGTCGCTGTCTCCTTTACCGTAGCCACCGTGAGTAATAAAGGGGATGAGTAATTTGCCCGCAAGGTTGTGGCTGCTGAGAAATGCTTGCACTACAGGCGGCACGCTGGTCCCCCAGATCGGAAAGCCTAAATACACGGTCTCGTAGCGTGAGGTATCTGCAACGCTATTTTTTAATGCCGGTTTTACGCCTCGCTCACGCTCATTTTTCGCCTGTTCAACGGTCTGAAAATAGTCTTCCGGATAAGGCGTAGCTGGTTCGATTTCAAACAGATCGGTATTCAGGCTGCGGTGAATGACGCCCGCAATGACTCGTGTATTTCCGCTGCGGGAAAAGTACGCCACCAGAACACGGCTTTTACCCTGCACGTTTGCGGTTCCGGTCGCAGCTGAGGCAAAAGAAACGTTCGCCAGCGTCAGCCCGGCAAGTGCGGTGATTAACATTCTGCGGTTGGGATCATGCTCCATAATCCACTCCTAATTGTTTGCGAGCGCCTGCTGCAGCGCCTTTTCAGCTCGCGTTGCTGCATCACTTTCGCCATGTTCACGCAGAACCTGTGCCAGCTGGCGCAGCTGCGACACCGTCAGGCCGACCCGCATGCTTGCTCGCGTATGCGACAGCAGTTGTGATTCGACGCCCGGCGTGGCCGCTAATGCGCCAACCGTTGCCAGCTCGCGGCTTTGCCAGTCAAGGTTATCACGGGCGAAAATGTCGCCGAAAAGGTGCGTTTGCAGAAACTGGTTAATCACCGGGGCAAAATCAAACAGTGGGCCCTGGACGGGAGCGCCTGAGATTTTTGTCTGGTTTGCGGTACCGACACGGCGAAGCTCATCCCCGACAGGGATCGGGGCAACCGGTTCTTTACCCTCAACGTCTTTGATACCACGTTGTTTACGTGCTTCGACGACCTTCATCAGTTCACTAAGCGCATTCAGGCTACGGGGGAAGCCCGTATAGGCATAAAGCTGGACGAGAATCTCTTTGGTTTCGTTTCTCGTGAGCCCTGCGTCAAGACCCTGATTCAGGGCTGCATTCAGCTTATCCATCTGACTGCTGGCCATTGATGCCGCAATCAACGGGATGGCCTGTTGGCTGGCTGACAGCGTATCTGAAACCTTTTTTTCGTGGTTCATTTCTGAGGCTCCTTTATTGACGGGCGCAGCATGTGCCGCGAGACCAAAACCAAAGGTCAGCAGTACCGATGCCGCTAATGCTTTAATGGGCGTGGTATTGTTCATCTGTCACTTTCTCCATCCAGTTAACGCTTTTGCCATCCACAATCCCGGTTATCGCCAGATGCGTCATCGCGCTGCCGGGGGCCGCCCCGTGCCAGTGTTTGACGCCCGCCGGGCAAGAGACAACGTCACCGGCGCGGATAACCTGCACCGGCTGGCCTTCTTGCTGGGTGAGCCCAACACCCGAGGTCACAATCAGCCGCTGACCTGCCGGATGCGTATGCCAGGCGGAACGAGCGCCGGGTTCAAACGTGACATAAGCCCCGGAAACAGGGATGTCGTTATCCGGTTTGAAGAGAGGATCAACCCTGACAAGACCGGTAAAGTTCTCGGCTGGCCCGAACACCGCGTTCTGACTTCCTGCGGGGGCGATATGGACAGCGGGATTTTGTTCCGCTGCCCAGGATGAAAATGTGTAGAAGGGCAGTAACAGCCCGAGGTAACGTAAATGTCCGATCATGCAAAGCGTCCTTATCAATGAAGAGGGGATTGCCTGCGATGATTTTATCGGGAGGGTAATGACGTCAGGCTGACGCCCCCCTGACAATTCTGTCAGTTAACCCGGGTCCCGGCTCAGCGCCGGATTGTGCATTGCCCGCCGCTTTATCCGCTTGTATCGCAAAGGTGAGGCCAAATGTATTGATGCCACCTTCACTACGCGCAAAGACATCTCCCCGGTGCATAATGGCGACGGCGCGTACGATCGACAGGCCCAGTCCATGATGGGTATTACTCCTGGCCCGGGAGGTGTCAACGCGATAGAACCGCTCGAAAAGCCGGTGTAAGTGCTCTGGTGCTATTGGATCGCCCGGGTTTGACACTTCAACACAGGCTTGATGACCGGTTTCGCTTAACCGCACCGTAACCGTACTGTTGGAGGGGGAGTGTCTTGCGCTGTTTTCCAGTAAATTGGCCAGTGAACGGTGGAACAGTCGTCGGTCGATGTCCGCGGTGACGTCGCCCTGAACATCGAGAGAGAGCTGTTTTTCAGCAAAAGAGGGTTCCACATACTCCGCTGTTTTTAGGGTTTCTTCGCGCAGGGAGACTTGGGTAAGCTGGGATGCATGTTCACCCGCATGGGCATGGGAAAGGAACAGCATGTCGTTAACAATAGACGTCATGCGTTCAAGTTCTTCCAGATTGGAACCCAGTAACTCTTCCAGTTCATCATGTGAACGGCGGCGCGAAAGCCCCAGCTGCGTCTGGCCGATCAGGTTAGTCAGCGGAGTCCGGAGTTCATGCGCAACATCGGCATTAAAGCTTTCGAGCTGCCGCCAGGCGACCTCCTGCCGTTCCAGCACGCCATTAAAAGATGATGCTAACTGCTGTAATTCGTCAGGTAATGCTTCGGTATTCAGGCGCTGTCCATGGTCCCCGGGAGCGAGTTGCCGAGCCTGTTTACTGAGCGCCCCAACGGGACGAAGACCGATCCTTGACACGACGTATCCCAGTAAGGCGACAATCACGACGCCCAGTGCGGTAATGATCAGCAATGTCCGCGTGAACGCATCGAGTGTGCCCATATACGGCGTGGAGTCGATGGCAACCACATAGCGCAGCTCAGGCCTTTCACCGTTGGCGGGGATCGTTTTCACTAACAGAAACAGCGAGCATGCACCTTCTGATGCACCTGGTACTTTATTAAAGCCTTCCTGTAAAGAAGACCACTGAACACCCACCGGTGGTGTTCCCCCCATGCTAAAGCGTGGGTTATCGCTTACTATCCAGTAGCGAACGCGCTCACCTTCAGAATTGGTTAATACGGTAAATTTATTGGCAAGCAGTGACCAGCCGTCAGCAGAGGTTCGGGCGGTGATCCACGGACTCATTAATGATTCGCGGAACAGCAGCTCGTTGTGCATCTGCTTTTGCAAAGAGTCATGCAAGGAGCTTCTGAGCAGGATGCCGATAACGGAAACAATCAGTAGCGCGGATAAGGCAAACATCAGCGCCAGGTGAACGGAGATGGAACGCTTAAGCATGTTTATCCCCTTCATTTATTCGGACCGGACTTCGAGGACATACCCCATGCCACGAACGGTATGTAACAGCTTGATATCGAACGGCGCATCCACTTTGGCCCGAAGTCGTTTAATGGCCACTTCAACCACGTTGGCATCGCTGTCGAAATTCATGTCCCATATCTGCTCAGCTATCATCATTTTTGAAAGAATCTCTCCCTGATGCCGGGCCAGAAGGCTCAACAGGGAAAACTCTTTCGCGGTCAGCTCCAGCCGTGTTCCGGCACGAAATACGCGGCGAGCCAGCAGGTCGAGATGCAGATCGTGAATTTGCAGTTGGGTGATGTCCGCACCATCCGTAGAACGACGACGTACCAGTGCCTGTATACGCGCCACCAGCTCAATCAGCGAGAAGGGCTTGGGCAGATAATCATCCGCGCCAAGACGAAGCCCTTTAACGCGCTCGTCGACCGAGCCGCGAGCCGAAAGCATCAGCACAGGCGTCTGTTTTGCTGCTCGCACCCCCTCGAGTACCCGGTAGCCGTCCATCCCCGGTAGCATCACATCCAGTATTATCGCGTCGTAGTCGAACTCCAGCGCGTAATGAAGACCTTCAGCGCCATCTGCAGAGACATCTACCGTAAACCCGGACTCACCCAGCGCACGGGAGAGATAGGTTGACGTTTTTTCTTCATCTTCGACTAACAACAGGCGCATAACGGGACTTCCTCTTAACTTTTCATCGGTGCTTCAACATCGGAATAAACCTGCACGGCATCCGGCAGACGTTGACCCTGGATAGTGATGGCGTCCAGTGAGCGGGTGAGCTCGGTCATCTCAGCGGAAGTCAGCGATACGCCGGTAGCCGCTGTGTTTTGCAGCATATGGTCTTTATTGGTGGTGCCAGGAATGGGAACAATCCAGGGTTTACGGGCCAGGAGCCATGCCAGTGCAATCTGCCCCGGCGCGGCATTTTTTCTTATTGCCCAGGATTTCAGTAGTTCAACCAGCTGTAAGTTGTGTGGCAGGTTGTCAGGCGAGAAGCGTGTTTCTGTCGCGCGGAAATCACCGGTAGCGAACCGGGTATTCTCATCAATCCAGCCCGTTAAAAATTGCACGCCGAGTGGGCTCCATGGCACGAACCCAATGCCCAGTTCTTCACACACCGGAAATACCTGCTTTTCAGGGCCACGCCAGAGCATGGAGTATTCACTTGGTACAGCTGTAACGGGTAATGCTGCATGAGCGCGTCTCAACGTGTTGATGCCCATTTCAGACAGACCCCAGTGCAGGACTTTTCCTTGATCCATTAAATCCTTAACCACACCGGCGACATCTTCGATCGGGATCTGAGGATCAACCCGGTGTTGGTACAGTAAATCGATACGATCGGTACGCAGGCGTTTGAGCATGTTTTCGACGACCTGCCTGATATGCTCCGGCCTGCTGTTAAGGCCCGGCAGACGCTTTCCCGTCTGTTGGTCAATGTTCCAGCCAAACTTGGTGGCGATAACGATTTTGTCCCTGAACGGGGCGACGCCTTCCCCGAGAATTTTTTCGACTTCAAACGGGCCGTAGGCTTCAGCTGCGTCGAAGAACGTTACCCCTTCATCAAATGCCCGACGGATAACATTGATCATCTCAGGACGCCAGGGAACGGAGGTGTCGTATTTGCGACTCATGTTCTGCACGCCCAGACCGACGGCAGAAACTTCCAGCCTCCCGAGTTTACGCTTGCCCTGAGCAGTATTGCGTTGGCTGGGTGGTCTGGATGAATCTACCTGAGAGGATTGGCTCGCCGCCGATACGTGGGGAATCAGCGAGGCGGCGGCAATACCCGCCCCGGCGGCTAATAGCTTGCGTCGCTCTGGCATTGTAGGGTCATTCTGGTTTTTCATTGATCGCTCCTTTTCTCAGAAAACTGAACATGAATCGCATTTAAGCGAGACCATTCTGCCTTCTGATTGCCAACATAAAGCTGACGGTTACCTGACAGCGTTGTCAGAAACACTTATCTATCCCAGCCCGTTTCCTGACAAAAATGTTATTTCCCTGTCACGATGTTGACAGCCCTCTCCGCCTACTCTGAGCCTGCAAATTTGATTCCGCGAGCCTGTATAACCAGGCCAATACTCATCGGGAGAGATCATGAAATTCACGCTTATCAGTGCAATGCTACTCACGGCAATGGCCGGAGTGACCTCAGCCAATGCGGCTGATTACAAAAAAAATCCATTCACACTCGTCTATGACGGTGCCATAACTGAGAACGTCAAAGGCAAGGTCAACATTCATCCGGTGAAATACGATCTGCATGGCATTCAGATTGCTGCGAATGTCTATACCCCTGCTAACTACGATCCCGCCAAAAAATACCCTGCGGTGGTGGTTGCACATCCTAATGGTGGCGTAAAAGAGCAGGTCGCCGGGTTGTATGCCCAGCGTCTCGCCGAGCAGGGCTACATCACCATTACCGCCGACGCGGCTTATCAGGGTGCCAGCGGTGGGATGCCTCGCAGCGTGGATAAACCCGCTAATCGCATTGAGGATATCCACGGCATGGCTGACTACATAAGCCAGTATCCTGGTGTAGATACCGCCCGCCTTGGTCTGCTGGGTATTTGCGGTGGCGGCGGTTATTCACTTGTTGCGGCTGAAACTGACAAGCGGTTTAAATCGATAGCAACCATCAGCATGTTTAATTCAGGCCTTGTGCGCCGCAACGGCATGCAGGATTCACAGCTGGATACTATCCAGCAGCGTCTTCAGCAGGCTTCTGACGCACGTGCTCAGGAAGCCGCCGGAGGAGAAGTGCTTTACTCCGGCGATGCCAACCTGACTGATGAACAGATTGCTAAATTACCCTTTGCCTTGTATCGCCAGGGCTACGAGTACTACTGGAAAACCCACGCGCATCCGAACTCCACGTTTAAATACACCACCAGCAGTCTTCTGGATTTGATGAGCTTTGACGTAACGGACCATATCAACCTCATCAATAAACCGCTGCTGATGATTGCCGGTACAAAGGCGGATACGCTCTATATGACTGAAGATGCGTTCGCGAAAGCCACAGGCACGAAGGACAAAGAACTCTTCCTGATCGATGGCGCTACCCATATCGAGACGTATTGGGTGCCAAAATACGTTGACCAGGCAATGCAAAAGTTAGACGTCTTCTTCGATAAGAATATTTAGTTAGCCTCCGATGACGCCCCAGACGCGCAGGCTGGGGTGTGTCCATCAGCTGTAGCCACTTCCCGCTTGCGTGTTCACGCGATAGACCCAGATTAACGAAGTTGCGGTTAAAGATAATTACGCTGCTTAAATAGACGCTATGAATGGAATTCATAGACCTAATCTGGAACCGGGAATGAAAACGATGAGCCTGATGTGACAGGATGGCTCGGGAGAGAGTGAATCATTCACTTCAAATTACTTTCAGGCGGAGAAGCAAATGAGTACGCAAGAGCCAACATTTAGTGAGGTAGTTAAAAACAGGTACTCGGCAAGAGCCTTTCTTCCATCTCCTGTCCCCAGCGATATCCTCAATGACATTTTGCTCGAAGCGCAATGCGCACCATCCAACTGCAATACTCAACCCTGGTCCATGCATATCGTTGCAGGAGATAAACTTCGTGAATTAAGCCATGCACTGACGGAAGCTTTAAGAGCTGGGAACTACAGCCTTGATTTTACCTTTGATAAAGAAGCTTATCCCGAGCCATTCAGGCAACGGGCTTCGGAGCAGGGGCGCTCGTACTATCAGGCACTGGGCGTTGCGCGGGGGGATAACTTAAGTCGCTCAGAAGTGGTCGAGCGTAATGTGAGATTTTTCGGCGCGCCCCATGTTGCCTTGCTGTTCATTCCTGCTGTAGGGGACAATGTTCGCGTAGCCTCGGACGCCGGTATGTATGCCCAGACATTCCTGCTTTCCCTGGCAGCTCGCGGTTACGCAGGCGTTCCACAGGCAGTGCTGAGTTATTTTGCCCAAACGGTGCGTAGGCTATTGAATATGCCTGAAGGTTTCAGGCTGCTTTACGGTATTTCTTTTGGGATCCCAGATAAAACGCATCCCTCCCTGAGCTACAGGGAAGGGCGGGTATCTCTGGACGAAAGTGTCGTCTGGCATCAATAACGACGTTTTATTTTTTTATCTGAACGGTCAGTGCCATCAGGGCGCTGGCTGCTGTAAACAACGCAATTATCCAGCCCATCGTCCATGGTGTGCCGTCACTGAACAGGGCAAGAAGAAGTGAAGAGATGATGCCGCTGCCGTATTGTAACGCACCCATTAGCGCCGATGCGGAGCCAGCCACATTAGGCACTGCGTCCAGAGCGCAAGCCGTGGATGTCGCCGCGATGATGCCATTCATAGAGAAGAACACGAACACAGCGCCGACAATCACGGTGATTCCACCCACACCCAGGCCGGTGGTGACTGCCAGCACTATTGCCGCAATAGCGGCGATGAATACGGCATTCCTGAGCAACGCTTCCAGTGGATAGCGGTGAACCAGACGTCTGTTGACCATGCTCACCGCCATCAGTCCAACAATGTTTACTGCAAACAGCCAACCGTAATGCTGCGGGTCAACGCCGAAGTACGTGATGTACACAAACGGGGAACCGGTGATAAAGGCGTAGGCAGCAACGTAGTAGAACGTCAGGCACAGAGTAAACCGCATGTATCTGGCGTTGGTGAGCAAGGCATAGTAGTTGTGAAAAGCTCTGGTTACGGAGGCTTGCGAGCGTTTTTCAGCAGGTAATGTTTCGGGTAACCAGAATAAAGACATCAGCATTAATGTTCCGATAATCGCCAGCAGCCAGAAAATGGCATGCCACGAGGTGACTTTAATCATCTGCCCCCCTATCAGGGGCCCGGCAATCGGCGCGATGGCCATGATGATCATCAGTGTCGAAAGCATTTGTGCTGCACGAGTACGGCTAAACAGGTCACGGATCATTGCTCGAGCCAGCATCGGCCCGGTACAGGCACCTAACGCCTGAAAAACACGCCAGAAGACTATTTGCACGATATCTGTTGATAACGCGCAGCCCACCGAGCCGATGATGAACAGACCTAAACCGATAAATAGCGGTAGACGGCGTCCATGACGATCGCTAATTGGTCCCCAAATCAGTTGTGCAATGCAAAAACCGATAAGGAACCCTGTGATTGTCAGCTCTGCATCACCCTGTAAATCTTTGGCCATGACCGGCATAGCCGGAAGATAGATGTCGGTTGATAAAGAGGTTACAGCCATCAGGGCGCTGAGAATGAGTAGAAACGATAGACCGGTTTTTTTAGCTGTACCCGACTGTGTTTGTGCCTGTTGATTAAGCATGGGGATCCGTTGGACATGAAGAGATAGGGGTATGTTAACGGGTTTGTGTTCGCTGATAATCACAGGGGGAGGATAGGGACTATGAGTGATATTCATTAATCGAAAAGATTAGTGCAGGTTTTTTGGGGCCAGCGATAAGCAGTATTCTTATAGTGTTACCTCTTCCTGCATGTTGCTAAAATCACCAGTACAACATGTCAGGCAATAACGTTCAGATGACCGCTACCGTCGAAAGCAATACTGACAGAACTGTTCATGTTGTGACATATGATGATCCTTATGGTGATGTCCTGATTAATAAACATACGGAATATGTATTGTGTAGGTGATGCTTCAGATTAAAATAAAGGCTAAGCCCCGTATCTCCAGTCAGAAATACCGGGCTTATTGTTACCTGGCAATTAGCGCGAACACGCCCCAGCCAAAGTATTCCCGCGCGTAAGTTACGTGGCGTTTCGGCGAGAGTGATAGCTCGGCCCTGACTTCGGCGGCGAAGCCGTCGTCAGGATTCGCTTCCAGCCAGCGGCGCATGGTCAGCCATTTCGCGGCTTCATACCGGTCCCAGCCTTCCTGGTCTGCCAGTACCATTTCCACCACGTCGTAGCCGAGTTCATCGAACGCGTTGACAAGCCCTGGCAGCGTCAGGAAATCGGTCGTCGAGCTGACGCCGCAGGCCTGGGCAATCTCTTCCGTCGCAGGTAGCTGACGCCAGTAGGGTTCGCCGATAAGCATGATCCCGCCCGGTTTCAGGCTTTGTGCCAGCAGCTCGACGGTCCCGGCAAACCCACCGGCTATCCATGTCGCACCGACACAGGCTGCCACATCGCATTTCTCTTCTGTAACGTATCCGGCGGCGTCGTTATGTATGAACTGAACCCGGTTGCTGACGCCGAGCTCTTCGGCGCGGCGTCTGGCCTGCTCGCTGAACAACTGGCTCATATCGATACCGACACCGGTAATGGCGTGATCCCGGGCCCAGGTGCAGAGCATCTCGCCCGAGCCGCTGCCGAGGTCAAGAATGCGGGTCTCCGGCTTCATGCGCAGCACGCGGCCAAGCGTGGCGTACTTTTCTTCGGTGAACGGGTTGTGGATGCGGTGTTCGCTTTCACTGATGGTAAAAATACGTGGGATATCCAATGTGGAATTCCTTTTATTGCGTTGAGTATTAAGAGGGCGTTTCTCTGAGGTATTTGCTTTTTCAGCCAGCAGAGCAAACAGCTTTCCTTCAAATGTCTCGCTGACTGGCCAGTCGTGGCTTTCAGGAGGAGGAAGCAGGGCAAACCCGGCATTACCGAGCAGGCTGACGTACTCATCATCGCGCCAGGCCGTCATCTGGCTGCCGAAACGGGTGGTTTGACCGTTTGCTTCTATGGCCCAGAACTGCGTTGAGCTGGTCTGTGCTTCTTCATCCCAGCCATGTTCCGTCAGCAGCAGGTGAGGGACGCCCAGAAACAGCCCGTCGGGACAGCGTTGCCAGCTCGGTTCAGCCATTCCCTGACGCTTAACTTCGTCGAAAGTATGTACTTCAGTGAGCAGCCTGCCACCCGGCTCCAGCCACAGCGCGCAGCGGCTGACGAGTGAGCGCGCATCCGCCGTGCTAAACACATTCAGTTCCCCGAATGTCATCATGATGAAATTGAACGATTTATCCGGCCAGTATGCGCGGACATCCTGCTGAACATAATCGATATTCACTCCGGTGTTCTGCGCCTGCTGACGGGCCCAGCTCACGGATGCCGGTGAGAAATCCACGCCGGTGCAGTGAAATCCACGTTCCGCTAAGCGGTGGGTATAAAAGCCGGGGCCGCAGCCAAGATCGAGGATATGTGCGCCAGGTGGTAACTGGCTGGCGATCCATTCGACCTGCTGCTCAATAACCTCCTGCCTGCGGCTGGCCCAGTCGTGCTCCTGCGACAAATGGTTCGCCAGCATGCGCTGGCTGAAGGCCGGTTCGTCCCAGGGAATTTTACTTTCCTGCGCCGACAGGTGAATGTGCCGGGATGAGGAAATAAGGGTGCTGATATCCATCATCCTCTCCTTAACGGTTATCAAGCTGCGCGCCAACGTTGTTCAGCCCGGTAGTGTTAATGCGGTAGGGCTGACCGTTAACGGATTTGATCAGCTTTTTGGTTTTGAGCTTTTTGAAAACGGCGAGCGTGCAGTCAGCCAGCAGTAGCCCTTCGCGGCTATAGCATTCAACGGCGGTGACGCGGCCGGAGGTATTGCGGACGTGCACAATACGGCCACCTTTGGCGAGAACGTGTAAGGTACGTTGTTCCTGACGGGATAAATTCATACTGGAAAACCTGTTTAATCATCATGTGCAAAACGTGCAAACACACAGCGGTGTCCGCATTCGATTTCGGCGCATTGATAATCAGTCCGGCCTGGAAAGGTCGGGAAGCTGATTATCAGATGATTACATTCTCCAGCATCAAAGCCTCGGGTTGAGTTGAAAGGTATTTACGGGGTGAATGATAACACCTGATTTTTATAAGTGAATACCCAGGGGTGAAAAACGTGATCACGGTTGGCATCGGGCTGAGGAGAGGGATTCATTCCTGGCCGCTCTTAATTTTGCTGTCGACCTGAGGCTGTGGTTTGCTGAAAAGATATCCTTGCACAAGCTCGCAACCCAGAGCCTGAAGCCGCTCAAGCTGCTCTTCGGTCTCAACGCCCTCGGCTATAACGCCCATATTAAGGCTCTTAGCCATACCGGTAATAAGCTTCACAATATTAAGCGCATCTTCTTGTGTAGATATCGGATTGACAAAAGATTTATCGATCTTGATTTTATCAAAATTCAGTTCGCTGAGTCTGGAGAGCGACGAATAACCCGTGCCAAAATCATCAATGGAAATTCTTACGCCCAGTGCGCGGAGTTTTTTCAGAATCGCAATGGGGTTATTTCTGTCACTAAAGAGGGATGACTCCGTGACCTCTAACTCAAGACGGTTAGCCGGGAGCCCGGTCTCAGCCAGAACGGTCTGCACCGTATTAATAAATGATTTACTGCCTAATTGAACAGGCGAGACGTTTACGGAGATCCTGGCCGGAACAGCCCAGGAGACCGCTTCCCTACAGGCCAGTTTAAGTACGGTTTTACCTATCTCGTTGATCATGCCTGTTTTTTCAGCGGCGAAAATAAAGCTATCCGGGGAAAGCATTCCCTTTACAGGATGCATCCAGCGAATAAGCGCTTCATAGCCGTAAATTTCCTTGCTGACGGAATTCACAATAGGCTGGTAATAAACAATAAACTCATTGTTTTCAATCGCCCTTGCCATATCATTTTCAAGCGTTCTGCTCTCCTGTAACTTCTGAAGCATTCGCTGACGGAAAACTTTAATCTGCTGTGAGCCTGCCTTTTTGGCTTCATAGAGCGCCAGATCGGCGAACTTATAAAGATAATCAGCACGTCGTTCATTATCTGATAAAACAATACCCACGCAGGTGGCAATTTTTATGAGCTGGTTATTAATCGTATAGGGTTTACTGATATTCTCGCTGATTTCTCTAGCGCGCAAAACGGCTTCGCTTTCGTTTAACCCACTGGCTAAAAAAGCAAACTCGTCTCCGCCTAAACGGTAAAATCTGTCTGAAATATTGCTCATGGCGGTCAATCGCCTGGATACCTGACGTAACAGTAAATCGCCAGCATCATGACCATAGGTATCGTTGACCTCTTTGAATCGGTCTAAATCAAATAACATTACCGTAACGGGAACATGATTTTCTTCGGCCTCAAGATTGAGTTTGCTGAGCTCATCCCAGAAGTACAGACGGTTTTTCATGCCAGTGAGGGAATCATGGTAAACGTCATACTCTAGTTTTGAATTCTGAATCTGTAGGGTCTCCTTGGATAACTGGAGTTCTTCTGCAAGACTTTCAACCTGCCTGTGCGCTTTAAGGATGTTTTTATTTTGATAGATCGTTAAAAAACCCAGGATAATACTCAGAATGATCAGCAGTAAAGAGAGGGCTGAGTAAATATAATACAGGATCTGTATTTTATGGTTGCTACTGTTAATCGTGCTAATGTCTTTCGTTAACGCGCTTGATGAAAGCTGACTGAGTGGAGCATCCAGCAAATGCATGGTATGAAGGTATGTTTTTACATCCGAATGGCTCATTTTTTCGAGGTTAGCATCCAGATACGTAAGGATTTTATCAAGGCTTAACGCGAGGTCATGATGTGCCTGAACGTTTTTAATGTAATGTCCTAAATCCCCCTCCTTAAACAGATCATTCTGGCTTAGCATAATTTCCAGCCGCATCCGGACCTGGTCTATCGTAACGTCATCGGAATCGGTTGCGTACAGACCAAGCCATGATTCAAAGCGGTAATATTCGGATACCAGTTGGGCGACAGACCATGACTCCGTGTAATGAGTCAGTTTTTGGAGCTCCTGCTGTCGATCGTAAACAAGAAAAGCAATATATCCAGTCGTGATAAAAAGAGAAAAAATGATACCAACCAGTATCCTGTTCATTATGTTCTCCTGAACTGCTATTCAATCTTCATTTTGCTGACCTGCCATGCCGATCGCGAATAATATATCTGATTATTTAATTCAGGAAGACTGTCGTAGGGATATACAATGAATGCCGGACCTTTATCTCGGATGCGCATATATTCACTATTAACCTTCAAAGCGAGTATGGCATTATATTTTTTAAAGTCGCTCAGCGGGATGGCTGTCGCGTAATCATTAAGCGCTATAACATTAACCACGTTACCCTTTGCGCCAATATAATCCATGAGTTTGCTCATTGGAACACCCTCAAACTTTGTGCGGCCATTATACCAGGGGGATGATGTCTGGAAGCTCACCATACCGAGTTTTTCAAGGCTGGCGATATCAAACACGGCTTTTCCACTTTCATTCGTGTTCTCGATATTACCGTAAATCGTTAAAATGGGTTTACCAGCAGGTTTTGGCAACTCACCAGCCAGGGTGACGCTTTGCACTAAAAAGCAGCACAGCATTAGGATTAATCGCATTTCAGCCTCCACGTTTTAACATAAGTATAAGAATTATAATTTAGTTATCCTACTAGTTTATATATTTTATCTCTCCCCACGTTTATCCATCATAATCAGGATGTAAAAACGCCGTCAGTCGGCAGCCACCCGAGCGATGCTTAACCTTCTTACCGCAGACGCATGACAAGGAACCGTCCATCATGAAAAAAGATAGCTATGCCTTTTTAATTCCACTCATCGTTGGCGGGTTAGCGTTGATATTTGGCTTTGTTGTCTGGTCAATCGAGATTTATCGCGTGACATTTCTTACGGCCCTGGGGGAACAGTATCTTGCGGCTGTCACATTGCTGCTGCCGCTGGTGGCGATGGTGATGTTCGCCGCGAAGAGGGCGTTTAAAGACAAAACCCTTGTTGACGTTGTCAAACTTTACCTCGGCCTCATCATCTTCAGCCTGCCGGTTGCCATTTTCGTCATCTTTACCGCGGCCTGGCTACTGAACGGAGAATACTCTGCCTGGAGCCAACCTTACCGGTATGAATCCGGCAGCAGAAATAGCTGTTCGGGGGCGGAAGTCTATGAGCCGGAACTCAAGAGAGAGATCCGCATCTGTTATCCTCAGGGATATTATTTAATCGATGGCACCCTGTACGTGGAAAAGCGGAGTAATTCGCTGGGTATGGTGGTGCTTTGGGCGATCGCGCGATCCTGAACCTCAGGCTCGAATAACCCCTTTAGCCCGCCTCCAGCATCCCAAAGCTGACAATCCGCGAGCGGCCCAGCTCTTTCGCCCGGTACAACGCGACGTCCGCCGCGCGCAGCAGATTATCGCTCTGCGCGTGCTGCGGATAGCTGGCGATCCCGATCGACACATCCACCGGGCCAATCTCCGAAAGCCCGTAGCGCAGCGAAAGCGCATGCACGCCGTTGTAGATCTCCGTTGCAGCGGCGTGCGCTGCTTCCTCATCTGCACCGGTAAGAAGCACCAAAAACTCTTCACCCCCATAGCGGAAGGCCAGCCCGCTATCATGTACCGCCCGTTGAATAATGGCTGCCACGCTTTTGATCACCAGATCGCCAGCCTCATGACCAAAGCGGTCATTAATGCTCTTGAAGTGATCGATATCGATCATCAGGCAGCTTACCGGCTCTTCGTTACGCACGGCCTGCTTCATTTGAGTACGTAACGTATCTTCCAGATGGTGGCGGTTACGCAGCCCCGTCAAGGGATCGAACAGGGCTTTTTCCAGCAGCGCATCGCGCAGCCGCTGGTTGGCCAGCGCCAGTCCCAGCGCCTCGGCCATCAGTTCCAGATAGGCGCGGGACGGCGCGGTTTCAGGCGTGATGTTCTGGAATGAGAGCAATCCAATCGCCTCGCCCTGAGCAATCAGGGGAACGCACAGCGATTGCTGCGCCTGTGATTCGGGCAGATGATAACAGCCGATATCCGGCTCGCCATTCACTGGCGGATGGCTTTGACCACGCCGGACGGCCCAGCATTCGTCAGGATGGAACGGCTTTTTATCCCCTTCTGGCGATAGCCATTCGGCCGTACAGCGCATCTGCCACGGCTCGCGTTCCAGAATATACAGACGCCCTGAAACCCCCGGCGCAATATTGGGTGCAAACAGCTCCGCCACATTCATCACGTCGGCAAAGTTTTCACAGCCCTGCAACCGCTGGGTCATTCGCGCCAGCAGTTCGCGGATGGCCCAGTCAGCATCGCGCTCTTTTTCCAGCCGCTGCCTTGCCAGCCCGTTCTCACGGAAGATGCGGATGGCCTGCGCCATATCACCGATTTCATCAACCTGGGTAAAGTTCGGCGTTTCGACGGCGTAATCCTGCGATGCAAGACGATGAACAACATCACTCAGACGCACCACCGGACGGAGTACGCGGCGCTTGAGGATGAAAACCATCACAAACAGGAAGAGCAGGGCGGTCAGGCCGACCATCACCTCAGAGGCCGTTCGAAGCGTTTTGGACGTTTTGGTTGCGGCCTGCACGTCGGCAATAATGCGCTTGTCCAGCAGCATGCGAAAGCGTTCGATAGTGTTGTGTGCCCGTTCGAGTTCCAGCTCATAGCTCTTACCAAACAGCAGCGAAACGGCCTGCTGTTCCTCGCCACGGGCGATGCCGTCAATGGCTGCCTGCTGTTCATCCTGGAGATCGTCTACAATTTTCAGTCCGTCGTACAGCAGCGCCAGCTCTTCGCCCGATGCCCCCGTATTTTTGAGCTGTCGCAGCGTGTGTTCGATATTCTTCAGCTCGGCTTCTTTCGCCTGATATTTCTCAAGCACCTCGGGCTCTTTTTGGATGACGTAAAGCCGCGCCAGATCGGAGAGCATCCAGGTGTCTGTCTCGATCTCCTCCGTCAGCTGATCGAAGACCTGGCGTTGTTTAACGGCTTCACGTTCGATGTTATCGGCGTGGGAAGCCATCAGCATGACGATGCCGGAGGCAATGGTCAGGCACACCGTGACACCATAAGCCCAGTTCGTGATCGTGGCGATTCGCACCTGTTGGATCCTTCTACGACAAATGTGAAAGAGCGTTCATTTCAGATTATAGAAAACCTCTGATTTATCGCGAAAAAAAAGGCGGCACAGGGCCGCCTCACAGAACGCCTTTCTTTATAGATCCGGAGAATTTCTCCCCTCTTCGATAAAGTCTGCGTCCAGCTCCTCGGCGTTGCCTGCGTGGTCGCGGCCGGAGAAGAGGTTCCAGCAGGCGATAAACAGAGCGGCAATCAGCGGCCCAATCACAAAGCCGTTGATGCCGTACAGCTCCATACCGCCGAGCGTGGTAATCAGTATCAGGTAGTCCGGCATTTTGGTGTCTTTGCCCACCAGCAGCGGACGCAACAGGTTGTCCACCAGCCCGACGATAATGACGAAGAAGCCCACAATGAACAGACCCTGCCACAGCTGGTGAGTGGCAAACAGGAAGATGGCGGCGGGAACCCAGACGATGGCCGACCCAACGGCAGGCACCAGGGAGAGAAATGCCATCAGTGCGCCCCACAATACGCTGCCGTCAATACCGACAATAGCAAAGGCGATACCACCGAGCGTGCCCTGAACCACCGCCACGACCGCCGTGCCTTTTACCGTGGCGCGCGACACGCCGACAAACTTAGCGAACAGGTGCTGTTTGACGAAGTCAGACAGCGGCAGCGAGTCGAGGATCTGGCGCACCAGATACGGCCCGTCTTTCAGCAAGAAAAACAGCAGATACAGCATAATGCCAAAGCTGATGGCAAAGCCGAACGTCCCTTTCCCAATCAGGAACGCGCTGCCCGCCAGATACTGCCCGCCCTGTAACGCGACATCGGAGAGTTTTTTCTGGATCTGCGCGGCGTTGGTCAGGTTGTGATCCGCCAGGAAGCCGCTGGCCCAGTCCGGCAGGCGGTTGAAAATACCGGCGATCACTTCCGGGAACTGCGTGTTGTTCTGTTGCAGCCTGGTGTAAACCATGTTCAGTTCCACCGCGAGCGAGGAAAGGATCACCATCAACGGAATAAACACGATCAGGCAGATAATGCCGAGTGTGAGGAGTGAAGCCAGCCCGTTGCGATCGCCCAGCGCGGTACGCAGTTTGTTTTTCACCGGGTTGAAAATGATGGTCAGGATCGCGGCCCACAGAATCGCCGAGAAATAGGGAGACAGCACGTCAAAGAAGGCCCAGGTTACAAGGGCCAGGATGAGAATAAAGAAACCTTTGGTCAGTCCGTTAAATCGCATAGTGAGTCCTGGTGAAGAAGAAACTGTGTCGACTATAGAACTGATTTAAGGATTTACCAATAATTGCGCTGAAGTCGCGCCGGGTGGCTTTTTGTTAACAATCGCGGTATAACACTCCTTCTTTGGATGTTTAGATGTCCATACGTTTAGAAGGTAACATGCAAACACAACAAGAAAACGGGCAACTTAAGCGCACCATGAAAACCCGCCACCTGATTATGCTCTCGCTGGGTGGCGTTATCGGCACAGGGTTATTCTTCAATACCGGATATATCATCTCGACAACCGGCGCGGCGGGCACGCTGCTGGCATATCTTATCGGTGCGCTGGTGGTCTGGCTGGTCATGCAATGTCTGGGCGAACTTTCCGTGGCGATGCCGGAAACCGGCGCGTTTCACGTCTATGCCGCCCGCTATCTCGGCCCGGCGACGGGGTATACCGTGGCGTGGCTCTACTGGCTTACGTGGACAGTGGCGCTGGGATCGAGCTTTACCGCGGCCGGGTTCTGCATGCAGTACTGGTTCCCACAGGTTCCCGTCTGGACGTGGTGCGTTGTCTTTTGCGCTGTGATTTTTGGTCTTAACGTGATTTCCACGCGCTTTTTCGCGGAAGGGGAATTCTGGTTCTCGCTGGTCAAGGTTATCACCATCGTCGCCTTTATTATTCTCGGCGGCGCGGCCATCTTTGGCTTTATCCCGATGGCGGACGGCTCTGCCGCGCCGGGACTAAGCAACATTACCGCCGAAGGCTGGTTCCCGCACGGTGGCCTGCCGATCCTGATGACCATGGTGGCGGTCAACTTTGCCTTCTCAGGAACGGAGCTTATCGGCATCGCGGCAGGGGAAACGGAAAACCCACACAAGGTTATTCCGGTTGCTATTCGCACCACCATCGCCCGGCTCATCATCTTCTTTATTGGCACCGTGTTTGTGCTGGCGGCGTTGATCCCGATGCAGCAGGCTGGCGTGGAGAAAAGTCCGTTCGTGCTGGTGTTTGAAAAGGTCGGCATTCCGTATGCGGCGGATATCTTTAACTTCGTGATCCTGACGGCGATCCTCTCGGCGGCGAACTCGGGTCTGTACGCCTCTGGCCGTATGCTTTGGTCTCTGTCTAACGAGAAAACGCTGCCGCGCTGCTTTGTCCGCGTCAACAAAAACGGCGTGCCGCTGACGGCGCTTTCTGTTTCCATGCTGGGCGGCGTGCTGGCGTTGTTCTCCAGCGTGGTCGCGCCGGATACGGTGTTTGTGGCCCTGTCAGCCATTTCCGGTTTTGCGGTGGTGGCGGTGTGGATTAGCATTTGCGCGTCGCACTTCGTGTTTCGTCGCCGTCACGTGCAGTCCGGCCAGCCGCTATCCGCGTTGCAGTATCGCGCGCCATGGTATCCGCTGGTGCCCGTGCTTGGCTTTATCCTCTGTCTGGTGGCCTGCGTCGGCCTGTGGTTTGACCCAAGCCAGCGTATTGCCCTTTATTGCGGGCTTCCGTTTGTCGCCCTGTGTTATGGTGCGTACTACCTGACCCGAAATCTGACCACGCAGGAACCTGAACATGTCGCAGAATAATCCGCTTACCGCCCTCCTTGAAAAACAGCCGTTTGTCGTGCTGGATGGGGCGATGGCAACGGAGCTGGAAGCGCGCGGTTGTAACCTTGCCGACAGTCTCTGGTCGGCCAAAGTGCTGATGGAAAATCCGGAGCTGATCCGCGACGTACACCTCGACTACTACCGCGCGGGGGCACAGGTGGCGATCACCGCCAGCTATCAGGCGACACCCGCAGGCTTTGCCGCTCGCGGGCTGGACGAGTCGCAATCCCGGACGCTGATCGGCAAAAGCGTAGAGCTGGCACGCAAAGCGCGCGAAGCGTACCTGGCTGAGAACGCAAATGCAGGCACTTTGCTGGTGGCGGGATCTGTGGGCCCTTACGGCGCGTATCTGGCCGATGGTTCCGAGTATCGCGGCGATTATGTGCGTAGCGCTGAAGAATTTACCGCCTTCCACCGCCCGCGTGTAGAGGCGCTGTTGGATGCGGGCGCGGACCTCCTGGCCTGTGAAACGCTGCCTTCGTTCACTGAGATTAAGGCGCTGGCGGCGTTGCTGACGGCGTTTCCGCGCGCCCGGGCATGGTTCTCATTTACCCTGCGTGACAGTGAGCACCTGAGCGACGGAACGCCGCTGCGGGATGTTGTTTCTGCGCTGGAAAGCTACCCGCAGGTTGTCGCGCTGGGGATTAACTGTATCGCGCTGGAAAACACCACTGCGGCGCTGACGCATCTGCACAGCCTGACGTCGCTGCCCCTGGTGGTCTATCCGAACTCCGGCGAGCATTACGATGCGGTGAGTAAAACCTGGCATCACCGCGGTGAAACGTGCGAGACGCTGGCGGGGTATTTACCGCAGTGGCTGGAAGCAGGTGCGAAGCTGATTGGCGGCTGCTGTCGGACCACGCCGCAGGATATTGCTGCGCTGACGGTTCAGCGCTGAGGCCTTTGCCGGGTGGCGGCTGCGCCTTACCCGGCCTACAAATTGCACGAACCGTAGGCCGGGTAAGCGCAGCGCCACCCTGCGAAACAACCGCACAAAATTCACTATCCTTTCCCGCTTTTTTTCTAAAAACGAATCGTCATTAGCGATTCTTTTTTATTCCTTTATCAAAAATCCCATGCCGGAAATACTGCCCTTATAACAACAAGGGGAGCAGACGGTATGGCAATTTCATCGCGAATCACGTTACTTGGTGCACTGGCGCTGTGGGTATTTCAGGCGCAGGCGGTGGACGTCACCGTGGCGTATCAGACTTCTGCGGAACCGGCGAAAGTCGCGCAGGCGGATAACACCTTCGCCAAAGCGAGCGGGGCGAACGTCGACTGGCGCAAGTTCGACAGCGGCGCGGCAATTGTGCGGGCGTTAGCCTCGGGCGACGTGCAGATTGGCAACCTGGGTTCCAGCCCGCTGGCGGTGGCCGCCAGCCAGCAGGTGCCGATTGAAGTCTTCCTGCTGGCATCGCAGCTCGGAAATTCCGAAGCGCTGGTGGTGAAGAAAAGCATCACGAAACCCGAAGATTTGATTGGCAAACGCATCGCGGTGCCGTTTATCTCCACCACGCATTACAGCCTGCTGGCAGCGCTGAAACACTGGGGCATTAAGCCGGGCCAGGTGCAGATCATCAACCTGCAACCTCCAGCGATTATTGCCGCCTGGCAGCGTGGCGACATTGACGGAGCATACGTCTGGGCGCCCGCCGTCAACGAGCTGGAAAAAGACGGCACCGTGCTGACCGACTCCGAAAAAGTGGGGAAATGGGGGGCGCCAACACTTGATGTCTGGGTCGTTCGTAAGGACTTTGCCGAAAAACACCCTGAAGTGGTGAAAGCCTTCGCCAAAAGCGCCATCGAGGCCCAGCAGCCTTACATCAGCAACCCGGATGAATGGCTGAAACAGCCCGCCAACCTGGAGAAGCTCTCACGTCTGAGCGGTGTGCCGGAAGCTGACGTGCCGGGGCTGGTGAAAGGCAACACCTATCTGACACCTGCGCAGCAGGTCCAGCAGCTGAACGGGCCGGTGAGCAAAGCGATTGTCGACACTGCGACGTTCCTGAAAGAGCAGGGCAAAGTGCCTGCGGTGGCAGCGGATTACAGCCGGTTCGTGACCGACCGCTTTGTGAAATAAGGGGGCTGCGATGCTGAACATTACAAACCTGTCTGCCGATTACGGCGGCAAACCCGCCCTGAAAGAGATCAACCTGACGCTGGACAGCGGTGAACTGCTGGTCGTACTGGGGCCGTCCGGCTGCGGGAAAACGACGCTGCTGAACCTGATCGCCGGGTTTGTACCGTATCAGCACGGCACGATCCAACTCGAAGGAAAACGGGTAACGGGGCCGGGCGCAGAGCGCGGCGTGGTCTTCCAGAACGAAGGGCTACTTCCGTGGCGAAACGTGCAGGAAAACGTTGCGTTTGGTCTGCAACTGGCCGGCGTAGCGCATGAACAGCGTCTGAATACGGCGCGCGACATGTTGAAAAAGGTCGGGCTGGAGGGGGCTGAAAAACGCTTTATCTGGCAGCTTTCAGGCGGGCAGCGTCAGCGCGTCGGGATTGCCCGTGCGCTGGCGGCTAACCCTCAGCTGCTGTTGCTGGACGAACCTTTCGGGGCGCTGGATGCCTTTACCCGTGAGCAGATGCAAACCCTGCTGCTGCGCCTGTGGCACGAAACCGGCAAGCAGGTGCTGTTAATCACCCACGATATCGAAGAGGCCGTGTTTATGGCGACGGAGCTGGTGCTGCTCTCACCGGGACCGGGACGCGTGCTGGAGCGTCTGCCGCTTGAGTTTGCCCGGCGCTATGTGGCGGGAGAGCCAGTACGCAGCATTAAATCAGACCCGCTATTTATCGAAAAACGGGAATACATCCTGAGCCGTGTGTTTGAACAGCGGGAGGCGTTCTCATGAGCATTGTCTTCAGTGAAAAAACGCGGCGGACGCGCCGTGCCTTACGCTGGCCGTTCTCTCGCCAGCTCACCTTAAGCGTCAGCACGCTGGTGGTGTTGCTGGCGGTATGGTGGGCGGTTGCCGCGCAGCAGTGGATCAGCCCGCTGTTTCTGCCCCCGCCAGGCCAGGTTCTGGAAAAACTGATCGCCATCGCCGGACCGCAGGGCTTTATGGATGCCACCCTCTGGCAGCATTTAGGCGCCAGTCTGACGCGTATTCTGGTGGCGCTGCTGGCGGCGGTCATTATTGGCGTTCCGGTGGGGATTGCGATGGGACTGAGCCCGACGGTGCGCGGCATTCTCGACCCGCTGATAGAGCTTTACCGTCCCGTACCGCCGCTGGCTTATCTGCCCCTGATGGTGATCTGGTTTGGCATCGGCGAGACGTCAAAGATCTTACTGATATATCTGGCTATTTTTGCGCCGGTAGCAATGTCGGCTCTGGCTGGCGTAAAGAGTGCGCAGCAGGTACGCATACGTGCGGCGCAGTCGCTCGGCGCCAGCCGCGCGCAGGTACTGCTGTTCGTCATTTTACCAGGTGCGCTGCCGGAGATATTGACCGGGTTGCGCATCGGCCTTGGGGTGGGCTGGTCAACGCTGGTGGCGGCAGAGCTGATTGCCGCCACGCGCGGCCTTGGGTTTATGGTGCAGTCGGCGGGAGAGTTCCTGGCGACTGACGTGGTACTGGCAGGGATCGGGGTCATCGCCGCGATCGCCTTTGGATTAGAACTGGGACTGCGCACGCTACAGCGTCGCCTGACGCCCTGGCATGGAGAAATACAATGAGTGAACGTCTGACGATTATCCCGTTGGGGCCGTACATTGGCGCGCAGGTGTCGGGCCTGGACGTAACCCGTCCGCTGAGCGATAACCAGTTTGAGCAGCTGTACCACGCGGTGCTGCGCCATCAGGTGGTGTTCCTGCGCGATCAGGCCATCACCCCGCAACAGCAGCGCGCGCTGGCCCTGCGTTTTGGCGACTTGCATATCCACCCGGTCTACCCGCATGCGGAAGGGGTGGAGGAAATTATCGTGCTGGACACTCATAACGATAACCCGCCCGATAATGACAACTGGCATACGGATGTTACCTTTATCGACACACCGCCAGCCGGGGCGATTCTGGCAGCAAAACTACTGCCAGAGACCGGCGGCGATACGCTGTGGGCGAGCGGCATTGCGGCGTTTGAGGCGCTCTCCGCGCCGTTCCAGACCTTGCTAAGTGGCCTGCGGGCGGAGCATGATTTTAAAAAATCGTTCCAGGAGTATAAGTACCGTAAAACGGAAGAGGAGCACCAGCGCTGGCTGGATGCGGTCGCAAAGCATCCGCCGCTGTTGCACCCAGTGGTGCGTACCCATCCGGTGACCGGCAAGCAGGCGCTGTTTGTGAATGAAGGGTTTACCTCGCGCATTGTGGACGTAACGGAAAAAGAGAGCGAGGCGCTGCTCAGCTTCCTGTTTGCGCATATCACGAAGCCGGAGTTTCAGGTGCGCTGGCGCTGGCAGGAGAACGATCTGGCGATCTGGGATAACCGCGTCACGCAGCATTACGCCAATGCGGATTACCTGCCGCAGCGAAGGATTATGCAGCGGGCGACGATTTTGGGGGATAAGCCGTTCTACCGTGCGGTTTGAGCCCCTCACCCTAACCCTCTCCCCAAAGGGGCGAGGGGACTGACCGGTGCGGTTTTCACCCTCTCCCTTTTAGGGAGAGGGCAGGGGTGAGGGTATTAAGTGCGCCTCTATATACCGCTGATAGCGGTTCGCCTTCAGATAACACAGATCCACCAGCACCAGCCCGTCGATACAGTTATTGAACGCCGGATCGCTGCCGAAATCGATAAACTGCACGCCGCCTGGCTCGCATAGCTCGGAATATTGTTTATAAAGCGGCGGAATACCGCAGCCCAGATTGCCGAGCAGGGATTTGAGCTTTGTCAGGTCATCCACGTAATCCACCCCGCTAAATTGCGCCAGCACGTCCGGGAGTGACGCCGGGTAGGGTTGACGCGAGGCGGCTAACGGGTGGCTGGCCGGAAACCAGAGACGATAAAACGCGACCAGCAGATCCCGGGCGGCAGGCGGTAAGCCGCCGGAGATGGACACCGGACCAAACAGGTAACGGTAATGTGGATAGCGCGCCAGATAGGCGCCAATGCCTGACCACAGGTAGTCCAGACCGCGACGTCCCCAGTAGCGCGGCTGTATAAAGCTGCGCCCCAGCTCAATGCCGTGCTCCAGTATGTCCTGCATTTTTTCGTCGTAGTGGAACAGGCTGTAACTGTACAATCCCTCGACGCCGCACTTTTCAACCTGCATGGCCGTTGGCATAAAGCGGTACGCGCCGACAATCTCGAGGTCATCATCATCCCACAGAATAAGGTGCAGATAGTCATCATCGTAGCTGTCGGTATCCCGGCGCTTTCCGCTGCCTTCCTCCACGGCGCGAAAGGCAATCTCGCGCAGTCGCCCCAGCTCGCGCAGCAGAGGCGCCTCTTCCTGCCCGTTGCGCTGCCACAAATAGATGGTTTTACCATCGCTGGTTTTGCCCAGACATTCGGCCTGCGCCAGCTCCCGCTTCAGCGTGGCCCTGTCTTCCGGGCGGGCAATGGCGCACTGGGTTTTAAAGACGCCAGGCAATCCCTTGCCAAGTCGTATCACGTGCTGACGGCACTGCTCGGCCATCTCACGCGATGAAAGGGTAGAGCTAAACCGATCATTCCAGGCAATCTGCTGGCCGATTTTAATCGGCAGCTGGCTGTGACGGCGGCGAAACATCTGTTGCATCAGCAGCAGCAGGGATACCGTCGGCGATACCAGGGTGCTGGCATAAAACAGCAGGCTGTTGTGGGCCTGAATATGTACCGGTAGCAGCGGTACCCGTAGTTTGCTGGCCAGCTTGATAAAGCCCGGATGCCACTTTTTATCGCGGATGCCTTTACGCGTTGGGCGGGAGACTTCGCCCGCCGGGAAGAAGATCAGCACGCCGGCGTTTTGCAGGTGCTGCTCCATCTGCACCAGAGATGCTTTTGCGGTTCTGCCGCCCATATTGTCCACGGGGATAAACAACGAGCTGAGGGGCTCAAGGTGAGACAGCATCCGGTTGGTGACAACCTTGACGTCCCGGCGCACGCGCGAAACGGCGTACAGTAGCGCCAGCCCATCCAGGGTGCCCGTCGGGTGGTTCGCTATCACAATGAGTGGGCCGTGTTCGGGGATTTGTTCGAGGTCTCGGGCGGAAATGGTGCAGAGAATATCAAGGTGTTCCAGAACCTGCTCTACCATATCCAGCCCTTTCAGGTGACGGTGGCTGGCGGCAAACTGCTGAAATTCGTCTTCGTGGAGCAGTCTTTTTAACAGACTTTTTTGCCAGGGTGCGGGCCTCGCCTGAGGCCAAAGGTCATCAAGAACGCTGTCGAGACTAAACATTGATCACTCCTCCTGCCGTCTTGCCCAGACAGTAGAAGGAGGAGATGTCGGTTGTATTGCAGTTTAGTGAAGATTCGCGCAGAGAGTAGGCCGGGTATGGCGAAGCCACCCGGCGCTAAAGCGGATTAACGCAGAATTTTCTTCTCAGCCAGATCCAGCGCGAAGTAGCTGAAGATCAGATCCGCGCCCGCGCGTTTGAGCGCCCCCAGGCTTTCGAGGATCACCTTCTCTTCGTCGATGGCACCCGCCTGCGCGGCGAATTTGATCATCGCGTACTCGCCGCTCACCTGGTATGCGCCCAGAGGCAGTTCGGTGCGTTCGCGAATGTCGCGCAGGATATCCAGATACGCGCCGGCCGGTTTCACCATCAGACAGTCTGCGCCCTGTGCTTCATCGAGCAGAGATTCACGAATCGCTTCGCGGCGGTTCAGCGGGTTCATCTGATAGGTTTTACGATCGCCCTTCAGCGCCGTACCTGCTGCTTCACGGAACGGGCCGTAGAAGGAGGAGGCGAATTTGGTGGAGTAGGACATGATGGCGGTGTCGGTAAAGCCTGCCGCATCCAGCGCATGACGAATAGCCTGAACCTGACCATCCATTGCCGCAGAAGGTGCAATGAAATCCGCACCCGCGGCGGCGGCAACCACCGCCTGCTTGCCCAGATTCAGCAGGGTCGCATCGTTGTCCACTCCGTGATCGCACAGCACACCGCAGTGGCCATGAGAGGTGTATTCGCAGAAGCAGGTATCGGACATGACGATCATCTCCGGCACACTCTCTTTGCAGATGCGCGACATGCGTGCCACGAGACCGTCTTCTTTCCATGCATCACTGCCGGTTGCGTCAGTGTGGTGGGAGATACCGAACGTCATCACCGAGCGGATGCCCGCATTCGCAATGCGTTCGATCTCGCGGGCCAGATGCTTTTCAGGAATGCGCATCACGCCCGGCATCGCGTCGATGGCTTTGTAGTCATCGATCTCTTCTTCAACAAAAATCGGCAACACCAGATCGTTTAAGGTCAGTGTTGTCTCTTCAAACATGGCGCGCAGTGCGGGTGACTTGCGCAGGCGACGGGGACGAGCAATTAAATCGGTCATGGTATGCCTGATGTTTGTGGAACAAAGAGGCTTAGTGTACCTGAAAGCGGAGAGTGGTGTTTTACTAAAGTTGTCTTTTAGATTTTCGAAATCGATTAATATACGCTACATGTTTTTTGTATATATTATAAATCTTATTATGGTGTCCAGAGTGGTATGTGATATTGGTGAGGCTTCTATATTGGTTTGGGATTATAAATATAAATGATTTATTGCTTTTTATTATATGTGTCGAAGCAACTAAAGTAGTTTGCAATCAGTTGAATTTATAATATTTATTCATAATGATTGATATTGTCCTGGGTTTATAAGCTTATTTGTCTGAATACGGACTTAATGGAATCATTCATTGAACCTTTTCGAAGTGAAACTGCATAATTCCTTCCGCAATTAAACGTTGCCAAATGATTTGATGGACAAACTTGCTTACGTCCCTGAGGAGGGATGACCCAATGCAAACATGGAAAAAGAAACTGGTTGTATCACAACTTGCATTAGCCTGCACACTGGCTATCGCTTCTCAGGCCAATGCGAAAGATATATCCGGCACGACATATAATACTTTTGGATATGACAATACTGCGTCCACGCCCTGGTATTATGGTTATGCTGACTGGGATTATTCAGATGCCACACATGATGGTGACATTTATCCAGTCATCAATAAATCAACCGTAAACGGAGTTATTTCGACATACTATCTGGATGATGGTGTCAATGGCCGTGCGAACGCGTTGAGTATTTCTAACAGCACCATTAACGGCATGATCACGTCAGAATGTATGACCACGACGTGTGCAGAAGGCGTGGATACTGACGGCACTACGCATACCCAGTACGATCGTTTTAGCCTGACTGTTGATAACTCCACCATCAACGATACCTACGAGCATTATGCGTATGATGTCGTTAATGGCGATACCACTGAAACGCATTATCTGGACACCTATGGTCTGGGTAACGCCATCACCCTGGATGTTGAGTCTGATATCGTTATTCAGAACAATTCCCACATCGCGGGCATCACGCTGACGCAGGGTTATCAGGAGCTTGATAACACGCCATACGACGGTGTTGAAGGCGTTGCTAACAGCAGCAATATCTTTACCGATACGCTGGTGGTGAAAGACTCTGTGCTGACCTCTGGCGCATACAGCGATCTGGGTACCAGCGGCTTCTACGGTCAAACGGCGAAGCCAAGCGACTACGGTGAAACCAACGCCACGGCTGCGGATGATGCGGCGCTGATCGTTGCTGCCAGTGCGTCTGATAACGCCATGCAGACCACCGCTACCTTCGATCACTCTACCGTTACGGGTGACATTCTTTTCTCCAGCACCTTTGATAACAACTTCTACGAGAATGGCGATCCGGCAACGGATACCACAGAAGATGGCGTCTATAACCCAACCACCAACGGCTGGGATGGTACCGATAAACTGGATGTCACGCTGACCAACGGCAGTAAGTGGGTGGGTGCAGCGCAGTCCAGCGTTGAAGCTATCGGCACTGCGCAGATGTATGGCCAGGGCTACAGCAACGTAGACTGGCACGCATTGTCCCCGAATAGCATCTGGCCTGATTCTACCTTTGACAGCAACGGTCACGTTGCCGGTGAAGAGGTGTATCAGAGCGGCCTGTTCAACGTGGCGCTGGATAACGGTTCCGAGTGGGATACCCGCAAGATCTCCAACATCGATGCACTGACGGTGAACAACCAGTCTCAGGTCAATGTTGAAAACTCCGGCCTGCTGGCAGATTCCATCACCCTGACCAATGCTTCAACCTTGAATATTGGCGACAGCGGTGCCGTGGCAACCGACAGCCTGTATCTGGATAGCTACAGCCGTGCGGCACTGACTGAAGAGACGGCAGAACTGTATGCCAACACCATTACTGTAGACAACGGTGCAGAGCTGGCGCTGGGTCTGGGTCAGGTTGATACGCACAATATGGTGCTGACCGATGGCGGTGTGCTCAACGTTGCCAGCCGCGATTATGTGCTGAACAGCGACCTGAACAACGCACGCTATATCACCAACGATAGCCATAAAGCGGACTACGACTATGGTGTTGTCGCGCTGAACTCTGACGGCCATCTGGCGGTGAACGGTGACGTTGCCGGTAACTATAAAGTGCGCATCGACGATGCGACCGGTGCAGGCTCCGTAGCTGACTACAAAAACAAAGAGATCATTCGCGTCTATGACAATAACGCGGATACCGCTGCCAGCTTTACTGCGGCAAACAAAGCTGATTTAGGTGCATACACCTATCAGGCGCAGCAGAAGGGTGACACCGTTGTTCTCCAGCAGGAAGAGCTGACTGACTACGCCAACATGGCGCTGAGCATTCCTTCTGCTAATACCAACATCTGGAATCTGCAACAGGATACCGTGGGTACCCGTCTGACCAACAGCCGTCATGGCCTGGCAGATAACGGCGGCGCATGGGTGAGCTATTTTGGCGGCAACTTTGACGCGGATAATGGCACCGTTAGCTACGATCAGGACGTAAGCGGCATTATGGTGGGTCTGGATACTCAGATCGACGGTAATAACGCGAAGTGGATTGTCGGTGGTGCGGCTGGTTTCGCGAAGGGTGATATCAGCGATCGTACTGGTCAGGTCGATCAGGACAGCCAGACTGCGATGATCTACGCGTCGGCGAAGTTCATGAACGACATCTTCCTCGACAGCTCCATGAGCTACACCCGCTTCAACAACGACCTCTCTGCTACCATGAGCAACGGTCAGTATGTTGACGGTAATACCACGACTGACGCCGTTGGTTTCGGGATGAAACTGGGCTATGACTGGAAACCAAACCTGTCTGGCTACGTCACGCCTTACGCGGCGATCTCTGGCCTGTTCCAGTCCGGTGATGACTATCAGTTAAGCAACGACATGCGTATCGATGGCCAGTCTTACGACAGTATGCGTTATGAGCTCGGCGTGGATGCAGGTTATACCTTCAACTACGGTGGCGAGCAGGCATTAACCCCTTACTTCAAGCTGGCTTACGTGTATGACGATGCCGACAACAATGCTGATATCAACAATGACAGCATTGACAACGGCGTGGAAGGCTCTGCGGTTCGCGTGGGACTGGGCACTCAGTTCAGCTTCACGAAAAACTTCAGTGCTTACACTGATGCGACTTATCTGGGCGGCGGCGACGTTGACCAGAACTGGGGAGCAAACCTGGGTGTGAAATATACCTGGTAAGAAAAAAACGCGGGGGATTTTGCCCCCGCTTTTTTATGTGCTTTAAAAATAATAAAGAACCGACATATACAGATGACTTGAGGTATGCATGAACGTTAATGCGAAACCACTTTCTGAATTAAGCCGGCTCATAAAGTGTCTGGAAGTCGCCGGTACCCCATTTAAAACGGAACCACAACAATTTATAACTACCGGCAATAATGATGATGAACCATTGACATTTGTAATACAATCCGGCCTGACAGTCGTTCACCGTAAATCAGATGAATTACTCGTGGGTATTGCACGGGCACCCTATATTCATGGATTAAGTGCATGGATTAATGACAGCTATCTTGAATATTCTCTGATGGCACAAACACCTTGTACCGGATTTTATTTGCCAGCCTCTACTGCATGCGAAATTATTCAAGAAGCGCAACTCTGGCAAGAAGCATTCTGCTGGCTTTCATGGCTAAATCATTTACTGGGAAAACGTGATATCCAGCTGGTCGGAAATAATTCGTATAGCCAAATTCGGGCGATGCTAATCAATATGGCCGAGTGGGATGACACGCTACGCTCAAAAATTGGTGTGATGAATCATATTCAGCGTAGCACGCGTATATCACGTTCGGTGGTTGCGGAGGTTCTGGCGGCGCTGCGTCAGGGGAACTACATCAATATGAGCCGGGGCAAACTGATCAGTATCAACCGTTTGCCCACGGACTATTAAGCTCAGTTAGCGGCCGTAAGTACCTGCGCTTTATTGGCGCTCAGCCCGGCTACAAGGTTATTTACGCCATCACTCATATTCACGAAGCGGGTGTTCGGTGACCGGGTGACCACCACAAAAGCGCCCACGTTTGATTGCGGAATCATCGCCATGTAGGTGATGAATCCGCCACCCCCACCGGTTTTTTGAATAATACCCGGGCGACCATCTTTTGGCGCCATATATACCCAGCCCATGCCGAGGGCATCGGCTTTACCGGGAACATCCATACCAATGACGCGACGTAACTGAGCACGCTGGTAGATGAGCGTCTGCATTCGGTCGGCCTGATTACTGCGCGCGTAAAAATCCGATGAGAGGAACTGTTGCATCCAGCGCATCATGTCGCCAGGCGTAGAGTAAACCCCACCGCTGCCAATGGCTGCCAGCGTGTTATTACACGGGCTGGCCCCTTTTTCCGCCACCATCAGACGCTTGCACTGGTCCGGGGAGGGGGTGTAAGTAGTATCTTTCATCCCGAGCGGACGCGTGATTTGCTCTTCAAACAGTTGAGGGTAAGGCTTACCTGAAGCCGTTGCTAACGCGTCGGCCAGCAGATCAAACGCCAGGTTAGAATAGCCAGCCTGAGAACCCGGGGCCGATTTCAGCGTTGCGGTGCTCAGGTAGTTCCAGCGTTGTTCGCGAGTTGGCCAGACAAAGACAGGGCGATGCGCAGCGCCACCGGGCTGTTCTCGCGGCAGGGCGCTGGTATGGGTCGCCAGGTTCACCAGCCTGATCGGCGTTCCCTGATATGTCGGAACGCGAGCGCCGGGTGGCGCATATTTGCTGAGCGGATCGTCGAGTTTTACCACGCCCTGATCGAGCAATTTCACCAGCATTTCGCTGGTCATCAGCTTGGTTATCGACGCGACACGGATAACGGAATCCAGCTGCGGGCGAACGTTATTTCCCGGTCGTGTCTCACCGAAGCTGCGAAACACCCGCTGGTTACCGTCGATCACGACCAGCGCCATTCCCGTCGCACCACTGCCGTAATAAATAAGGTTCGCATAGCGATCGGCAATGTCAGAGGCCAGAACCGGTGCCGTCAGAGGCTGTGCTGCCTGGGCGGTGGACAGGCTCACCGCACACAGCGCGGCGAAAGAGAGCAGACAACGTTTCAACGAAAAGCATCCATCCAGTGAATAAGGAGAGTTACGGGTAGTTATACTACTAATCGGCGTTGGGCAATCGTCCGATTTGCATAACGATAGCGAGAAAAACGTAACCGTGGGTAAATTTGCACAATTTACTTACGGCCAGACTCCCATTTTGTGACATCGGGCTTATGATAGTCACCAGTTACATTCATTATTGCGGAGAACGGTATGTCTGAAAAGCGTGTGGTTTTGGTGGTTGATATGCAGAATGGGGTGTTTAAGACGCCGCGCCATCAGAGTGAGAAATGTGTCTCACTGATCAATCAGCTTACCCAGGCTGCTGAGGCCGTTATTTTCATACAGCATACTGAAGCTGGCGGGCTAGAGGAGGGGAGCGAAGGGTTTGCATTGCTGCCCGATCTCAACCAGCCGGCAGGGGCGTTTTACGTCACGAAGACCGCTTGCGATGCCTTCTATAACACTTCGCTCGAGGCACTGTTGCGCGAACAGGAGATCGATGAATTTATTATCTGCGGCTGCGCGACGGATTATTGTGTCGATGCCACCTTTAAAAACGGTGTCAGCCGGGGCTACCACATCACGGTTGCGGAGGATGCCCACACCACGGCCAATCGTCCAGCGGCCGATGCCCAGGTTCTGATCGCGCACTATAACGATGTCTGGCGTAACTTCATCGCCCCTGCCAACCCGCCTTCGGTGAAACGCACCGAAACAATTCTTGAAAACTGGAAAGCGAACTAATAATTCACCCGCAGGTCTGACTTTTTTGCCTGAGCCGGGAGGCTGGCCCAGGCAAGGTTTCGTGTGGCGATATGTTAAACACAGCAACAGCCATAACAACAAGAAGGAAGCACAATGTTTAAGTCTTTTTTCCCAAAGCCGGGGCCCTTTTTCCTGTCGGCATTTATTTGGGCACTGCTGGCTGTCATTTTCTGGCAGGCCGGTGGCGGCGCGTGGCTGACCCGTCTTACGGGGGCAACGGGCGACATTCCCATTAGCGCTGCGCGCTTCTGGTCCATGAGCTATCTGCTTTTCTACGCCTATTACATGCTCTGCGTGGGGCTTTTTGCCATGTTCTGGTTTATCTATTCGCCTCACCGCTGGCAATACTGGTCGATTCTCGGCACGTCGTTAATCATCTTTGTCACCTGGTTCCTGGTGGAAGTGGGCGTGGCGGTCAACGCCTGGTATGCGCCGTTTTACGATCTGATCCAGACGGCGCTGAGTTCGCCGCATAAAGTGACCATTAACCAGTTCTACCATGAGGTGGGGATCTTCCTCGGCATCGCCCTCATCGCCGTGGTGATCGGCGTGATGAATAACTTTTTCGTCAGTCACTATGTGTTCCGCTGGCGTACCGCGATGAACGAACACTATATGGCGCACTGGCAGCACCTGCGTCATATCGAAGGTGCCGCACAGCGTGTGCAGGAAGACACCATGCGTTTTGCCTCTACACTGGAAGATATGGGCGTGAGCTTTATTAATGCCATCATGACGCTGATCGCCTTCCTGCCGGTGCTGGTGACACTCTCATCCCACGTTCCGGAACTGCCGATTGTCGGCCATCTGCCGTACGGCCTGGTCATTGCCGCGATTGTCTGGTCGCTGATGGGAACGGGACTGCTGGCAGTGGTGGGGATCAAGCTGCCGGGGCTGGAATTTAAAAACCAGCGCGTGGAAGCGGCCTACCGTAAAGAGCTGGTGTATGGTGAAGACGATCCCAACCGTGCGTCACCGCCTACCGTGCGTGAGCTGTTTGGCGCCGTACGTCGTAATTACTTCCGCCTCTATTTCCATTACATGTATTTCAATATCGCGCGCATCCTTTATCTTCAGGTTGATAACGTTTTCGGGTTGTTCCTGCTGTTCCCGTCCATCGTTGCGGGTACGATTACACTCGGTCTGATGACCCAGATCACCAACGTTTTTGGTCAGGTTCGCGGTTCGTTCCAGTACCTGATTAGCTCCTGGACTACGCTGGTGGAGCTGATGTCCATCTACAAACGTTTACGCAGTTTCGAGCGTGAGCTGGACGATAAGGATTTGCAGGAAGTCACCCATACATTAGGTTAAAAAGGAATTGCTATGCCATTTGCCGTACCACGTGCATTACCGCTGACGTTACTCGCCGCCGTCGTGCTGGCGGGCTGTGCCGAGAAAGGGGCTACCCCGCTCAAAGAAGGGGAGAAGCCCGTTGATGTGGCGAGCGTGGTGCGGCAAAAAATGCCCGCCAGCGTAAAGGATCGCAGTGAGTGGACTGATGCGCTGGCAACGACCTTCAAAAGTCAGAAGATCGCGCCTACCGAGGAGAACATCTGCTCGGTGCTGGCGGTGGCGCAGCAGGAATCGATGTATCAGTCAGATCCTGTTGTGCCTGGCCTGAACAAAATCGCCTGGAAGGAGATCGACCGCCGGGCCGAATCGATGCATATCCCGGTTTTCCTGGTACATACCGCCCTTAAAATCACCTCGCCAAACGGTAAAAGCTACAGCGAACGGCTGGATACGGTGAAAACCGAGAGGCAGCTCAGCGCCATTTTCGATGATTTCATCAATATGGTGCCGATGGGGCAGAAGCTGTTTGGCTCGCTGAATCCGGTACATACCGGCGGTCCGATGCAGGTAAGCATCGCATTTGCGGAAAAGCATACCGACGGCTATCCGTGGGATATCGACGGTACGGTGCGTCAGGAAGTCTTCTCCCTGCGCGGTGGGCTGTGGTTTGGGACGTATCACCTGCTGAATTATCCGGCCAGCTACGATAAACCGCTGTATCGCTTTGCCGACTTTAATGCGGGCTGGTATGCCAGCCGAAATGCAGCCTTCCAGAATGCGGTAATCCGAGCCAGCGGTGTGAAGCTCGCTTTGGATGGCGATCTCATTGCTTACGGCAGCAGCGAGGCAGGGTCCACCGAACGGGCAGTGCGAAAACTTTCGACGAAGCTGGAGATGAGCAACAGTGACATTCGCCGACAGCTGGAGAAGGGTGACAGCCTGGCGTTTGAGAAAACGGATCTGTATAAGCAGGTTTTCGCGCTTGCAGAGAAGAAAAGTGGAAAGGCACTACCCAGAGCCATTCTGCCAGGCATTCAGCTTGAAAGCCCGAAGATCACGCGTAACCTGACGACCGCATGGTTCGCAAAACGCGTGGACGATCGTCGGGCTCGCTGTATGGGACTGTAATCAGTGGCGGTTGCGCCAGCGCAGCACGAGCGCAATCACGCCCAGAACCATGCTGCCCGCGAGGAAGGGAATGAGCCCGAATACGGTGCTCACGCCTAAACCGATTTCAACGCGCGGGCGGCCGGTATCCTGCACCTGCATCAGATGCTCATACACGCCAGGGGCATGCACCAGCATATTCAGCAGTTGGGTTCCTGCCCAGAAACAAAACAGAACAAACAGGGCATAGGCAATATTCCCCGCCGTGGAGGTTTTTGGTTGTTTTCCGCCAAAAATCGGTTTCGACAATGTAAAGTCTGCCATAAGACCTCCCGAAAATATCACTCTGTTTTAATACGCGTCGTACAGGGTGAGTGTGACAGGTCATAGCATTTGTCAATATCAGAATCGTGGGAAATTCGGCTCAGGATTTCTCCTGGATTGTCGATTTCTGCATCACGTCACAAATTGATAACATAAGTGAAACTACGCTGCTTTTCAGAATTTACGTATCCGCCACAGACGGCTTTATCAAACTGTGAGAGGATAGTTTTTTTCTGCCGGAGTTGTCATGAAGCTCACTTCCAAACTACGCCGTGACTGGCATTACTACGCCTTTGCGATCGGGCTGATCTTTATACTCAACGGTGTTGTCGGGCTGCTGGGATTTGAAGCGAAGGGCTGGCAAACCTATGCGGTTGGGCTGGTGACCTGGGTAATCAGTTTCTGGCTGGCGGGATTCATTATCCGCCGTCGTCCCGATGAGACGACGGCAGAGAAAGCCGACTAACCGTCAGTTAACAGAGCTTTTCAGGGCGCTGTCAGCGGCGTGACGCTCCAGCGCCAGTTCAATCAGGCGGGTGATCAGTTCTGGATAGCTTATTCCGCTGGCCTGCCACAATTTCGGGTACATGCTGATATTGGTAAAGCCCGGCAGGGTGTTGATTTCGTTAATCACCACCTCGTTATCCGCCGTCAGAAACACATCGACGCGCGCCATCCCACTGCATCCCAGCGCCTGATAGGCTTCAACGGCGATCGCCCGGATCTTGTCGTTAACGTCAGGATCGAGCGCGGCGGGAACCACAACCTGGGCACCTTTGTCGTCAATATATTTGGTGTCGTAGGAGTAGAAGTCGCTATTCAGCACCACTTCACCACAGGTACTCGCCTGCGGGAAGTCGTTACCCAGTACGGCGCACTCAATTTCGCGCCCGTTAATTCCCTGCTCAACCACCACCTTGTGGTCAAACTCAAAGGCCAGACGAACGGCATCGTTAAACTGTGCTTCGCTGGTGACTTTGCTGACGCCGACGGACGAGCCCTGATTCGCCGGTTTCACGAACAGCGGCAGGCCGAGTTGCGCCTGGATCTGCGCGAAGCTGTGTTTATCGCGGTTGGCGCGAGTGAGCGTGACGAACGGTGCAATATTCAGACCGGCGTCGCGCAGCAGACGTTTAGTGACGTCTTTATCCATGCAGGCGGCAGAACCCAGCACATCGGAGCCGACAAACGGCAGGTTCGCCATTCGCAACATGCCTTGCAGGGAGCCGTCTTCGCCCAGCGTGCCATGAACGATAGGGAACACCACGTCAATCTGTGCCAGCACCTGCGCGTTCCCGGCATCGATAAGCTGTCCCTGTGCCACGCCTGGAACCGTTGCGACGCTGATATCAGAAGGATTAAGGGCGATGCGCGCCGGATCATCAGCGTGTAACAGATACTGGCTGGCATCGTTAACATGCCACTGGCCCTGTTTATCAATGCCCAGCAGCACCACGTCAAAACGGCTTTTATCAATCGCATCAACGATATTTTTAGCCGATTGCAATGACACCTCGTGCTCTGATGATTTTCCCCCAAAGACAATACCTACGCGCTGCTTTGCCATCTCACTCTCTTCCAGTCTGACGAAAAGCCAATAACATACCACGATGCCCGGCGGGTTTCGCGGCCTTCTGCCATAATGTTTGAGGGATGTTGAAGGGGGGCGCGTGAAAGGAAAAGGTCTGCTTATTCTTATTGTTATTGCCGGGATCGCCACGGTGGGCTACTGCTGGTTGCCGCCGCATTACAACCCTTTCGTGCCGCTTACGCTTGACGATCCGCCTGGAAAAATAACCCAGTTTAAACTCCGGCGCTTAACGCCGCAGGCGTGCGCAAACCTGTTAGCGCAGGCGAATCAACGCCAGCTTATCCGTACCCAGGCGGTCGCTGACAGCGCCGGTGAGTGTCCGCTGAGTAACGTGGTGCGCGTGCGCGATTTTGGCCCGGTCAGCCTGAACGGCAGCTTCCTTGCCAGTTGCCCGCTGGCGTTAAGCTCGGCGCTGTTTGTCAGCCAGCAGGCCCGGCCGCTCACCAAAACCTGGACCGGCAGCGAGCTTACGCGTATTGAACATCTGGGCAGCTTCGCCTGCCGCAATATCTACAGCCGCCCGGATGCGCGGCGCAGCGAACATGCCACGGCGGATGCGCTGGATATCAGCGCTTTCAGGCTGGCAAACGGACAGCGTGTTACCGTCCTCAACGGCTGGAAAGCGGAAAAGACGCAGCCCTGGCTACAGGCGCTGCTGTCGGCAAGCTGCGGCTATTACGGTAACGGTCTGGGGCCGGACTACAATGCCGCCCATGCCAACCATTTCCATCTGGGAATGCGCGGCTATGGCTTATGTCGATGAAGCATAATCTTCCGCCGAAAATTGGATAGATTGTGACTTATCTCACAAATATGATGACTGGGAAGATAAAACACCAAAGTCTGCAAGGCCGCATCTCTGGCGCTATGTCATTGCGCGTAACTTGCTAATCTGTCGGCGAATTCGCCTAAAAATGAAGACTATTTCTGTTATGGAATCCTGGAAAGTTAACCTCATTTCAGTCTGGTTCGGCTGCTTCTTCACCGGACTGGCTATCAGCCAGATATTGCCCTTCCTGCCGCTTTACGTGTCGCAGCTGGGGGCCACTTCCCATGAAGCGCTCTCTATGTGGTCCGGCCTGACGTTCAGCGTGACGTTTCTGGTGTCCGCCATTGTGTCACCGATGTGGGGCAGCCTTGCGGATCGCAAGGGGCGCAAGTTGATGCTGCTCCGCGCCTCGCTGGGGATGGCGATAGCCATTTTGCTCCAGGCCTTCGCCACCAACGTCTGGCAGCTGTTTATTCTGCGGGCGATAATGGGGCTGACCTCCGGGTACATTCCGAATGCCATGGCGCTGGTGGCCTCACAGGTACCGCGCGAGCGGAGCGGCTGGGCACTCAGCACGCTTTCCACGGCCCAGATTAGCGGTGTAATTGGCGGCCCCCTGCTCGGCGGCTTCCTGGCTGACCATGTTGGGCTGCGTGCGGTCTTTATCATTACCGCCATCCTGCTAACGGTCAGCTTTCTGGTCACCCTTTTTCTGATTAAAGAGGGCGGTCGGCCTGTCGTCAGCAAATCAGAACGCCTGAGCGGAAAGGCGGTTTTCGCCTCGCTACCTTATCCTGGCCTGATGATTAGCCTTTTTGTGACAACGATGGTGATCCAGCTCTGTAACGGCTCGGTGGGACCGATTCTGGCGCTGTTTATCAAGTCGATGGCACCGGACAGCAGCAACATTGCTTTTCTGAGCGGGATGATTGCCGCCGTGCCGGGCGTGTCGGCGCTGATGTCCGCTCCGCGTCTGGGGAAACTGGGCGACAGGATCGGTACGGCACGCATTCTGATGGCAACGCTCATCATTGCGGTGATCCTTTTCTTTGCCATGTCGTTCGTCACGACACCGCTTCAGCTCGGGGTGTTGCGCTTCCTGCTTGGCTTCGCGGATGGTGCTATGCTGCCCGCTGTACAGACGCTGCTGGTGAAATATTCCAGTGACCAGGTAACCGGCCGCATTTTTGGCTACAACCAGTCGTTCATGTATTTAGGCAACGTAGCGGGCCCGCTTATTGGCGCCTCGGTCTCGGCGATGGCGGGTTTCCGCTGGGTATTTGCCGCGACGGCGGTGGTGGTGCTTCTTAATATTATTCAACTGGCCTTTGCCTTGCGCCGTCGCCGGCGAATCGCTGAGGGAAAGTCAGCCCGGCAAACACGATAATATATTATTAATTCTTATGATGGCCGCATTTTTATATAACGAAATGCGGCTTCTGTCTTTTAGAAAAACGTTTCGCTTGCGCTCCGAAATATCTTTTTTGGCAGCAATGTCACTTTTGCATAAGATAAAACCAATCCATGCTTTTCATTATTCAGTGAGGGTGTTAATTTCAGGGGAAATCACATAAGGACATAGCACCATGAAAAATCTCATTGCTGAGTTGTTGGTTAAGCTTGCCCAAAAGGAAGAAGAGTCGAAAGAGCTGGTTGCCCAGGTCGAGGCGCTGGAGATCGTTGTGACGGCGCTGTTGCGACAGATGGCAAAACCAGAGCAGGAGGCGTTGATCGACAACGTTGAAGGCGCGCTGGAAAAAGCTCGCCCTGATTCACAGGTGCCTGCAGAGGACGCTGAGCTGCTTCAGCAATACGTAAAGAAGCTTTTAAGGCATCCTCGCAGTTAACCCGCCAGAGGTGAAATGACGTGTCACAGAATTGTCATGCAGGATGCCTGGCGTCGCTCTGTTTTTATTTTTACCCTGTTACCATAGGGAAATTAAAATGAAGCAGAGCACACTTTTCACCGCATTAAACTCGCTCGTAATTACCTCCTCCGTTCCTGCGAAACCGGTTAATAATAAACGCGCTGCGACGGGACTGAAATAACCCTGAATCACGGTGAAAATCATGGCCGCAGGGTGGTTTTTTTCCCGTAACGAACCAGACTTAACGTGGAACTTCACATAAAGGATGGTGCAATGAAAACAACAATACTGGTTACCCTGCTCTCTGGCCTGTGTCTGATCGCCTCAGCACATGCGGAAGAGAAAACGTTAACGCCCCAGCAGCAGCGCATGACGACCTGTAACCAACAGGCGACCTCGCAAAGTCTGAAAGGGGATGCCCGTAAAACATATATGAGCGACTGCCTTAAAAATGGTACGACCAAACCGGGTGAAAAAAGCCTGACCCCGCAGCAGCAAAAAATGCGCGAGTGCAATGCCCAGGCGACACAGCAGATGCTTAAAGGCGACGATCGCAGCAAGTTTATGAGCGCGTGCCTGAAAAAACAGGCGTAGTGCTAACGGGTGAGTCACGGCTGTGGCTCACCCAAAATTTCATACTTTCCTCGCTATCCCCCTCTCTATAATTTGGGAAAATGTTTCAGAATATTCCCAAAAATGATGAATGATGAGTTTTATGACAATCACGAGAACATTCGGGAAGCGTGGTATCAGCAGCTTTCTCAGGATGACTCATACCGTTCCGGTCTGCGATTTGCCCGGCGAATACGGCTGGCACGCATCGTTGGTCTGGCGGCGCTGTTTGTTCCGCTTGCCAGCGTTCTGGTGAGTCAGCTTCTTTCTGGCGTCTGGTGGTTGTTATTGGTGGGCTGGGTCTTTGTCTGGCCCCATCTGGCCTGGCAGCTGGCTTTTCGTTCGACCTGCCCCCACAGCGGTGAAATCGTTAATCTGAAAATCGATGCCATCATTGCTGGCGTCTGGATGGGATTAGTAGGGTTCAATGCGCTGCCAACGGCGGCGCTGATCGTGATGATCGGCATGAACATGATGGGATCGGGGGGATGCCGCTTATTTCTGACAGGACTTGCGCTGCTTGCTCTGTCTGCCCTGCTCACCGTGCAATCCACGGGTACTCCTGTGCTATTGACCTCTGAACCGCTGGCGTTGTGGCTGACGCTCCCCGTGCTGGTGGTCTACCCCATGCTGTTTGCCTGGCTCAGCCACCGCACGGCGATCCGGCTGGCAGAGCATAAGCGTCGGCTTGAGCTGATGAGTACCCGCGACGGAATGACCGGCGTGTTCAATCGCCGTCACTGGGAAACGTTGCTGCGTAACGAATTTGAGGCCTGCCGTCGCAGCCATCGACAGGCGACGATACTGCTCATCGATATCGATCACTTCAAGACGATCAACGACACCTGGGGGCATGACGTGGGGGATGAAGCGATTGTCGCCATCACGCGCCAGCTTCAGCTGACCCTGCGCGCAGGCGATTATATTGGCCGCTTCGGGGGAGATGAATTTGCGGTGATCATGTCCGGCACGCCTGCCGACAACGCGATTGCGGCGATGGCGCGCGTCCATGAAAGGCTGGTCAACATGCCGCTGCACGGAGCACCTATGGCGAGGTTGTGTATCAGCGTTGGGGTTGCCCCCTGGGGGGCGCAGTTCACGCACTATCGTGAATGGCTAAAGGCCGCGGACGTGGCTCTCTATAAAGCCAAAAATGCCGGACGGGGTCGCACCGAAGTGGCCGCCTGACGCCCGGCGTAACGCATCAGGACTTACTCAGCTTCTCTGATTTTTCCATGCATTTTTCCATCGCCTCGATCACGGCGGAGCGGAATCCGCGCTCTTCCAGCACGCGCACGGCTTCAATGGTTGTGCCACCCGGCGAGCACACCATATCTTTCAGTTCGCCCGGATGTTTACCCGTTTCCAGCACCATTTTGGCCGAGCCCATCACCGCCTGCGCCGCAAATTTGTAGGCCTGCGCGCGCGGCATACCGCCAAGTACGGCGGCATCGGCCATGGCTTCGATAAACATAAAGACATACGCCGGGGCAGAACCGCTCACGCCGACAACCGGGTGGATCATCGGTTCGGCAATCACTTCCGCTTCGCCGAAGCAGCGGAAAATGTTCAATACATCCGCCACCTCTTCAGAAGTAACCAGCGCGTTTGGGGTAACGGAGGTCATACCGGCATTCACCAGCGACGGGGTGTTTGGCATGGCGCGAACAATCTTACGGTCGTGCCCCAGCGCGCGGGCGAGCTGGTCGAGGGTCACGCCTGCGGCAATCGACACCACCAAGCTCTCTTTGTTCAGGCTGGAGGTGATCTCGCTCAGGACTTTAATCATGATATTCGGCTTAACGGCGCCAAAGACAATGTCCGCCACCTGAGCCACTTCCTGCGCGCTTTCGGCGGCGTTGATACCATACTCATCACGCAGCGCCGCGACTTTATCCGGGGATGGGGTGAAGACCCAAATCTGCCCCGGCAGCACCTGGCCGCTGGCTATCAGTCCACCGAGGATAGCTTTACCCATGTTTCCGCAGCCGATAAACCCGATTTTCTTATCCATCACGTCTTTCCGTTATTATGCGTTGTTATCTCTCATTGATAGCTTAACAACGAAATGCAGGCGACAATAGTCGCCAGAATCATAATGGGGAGACACTATGGCGATTTGGGTTGATGCGGACGCGTGTCCGAATGTGATTAAAGAGATTTTATTCCGCGCCGCCGAGCGGGTGCAGATGCCGATGACGCTGGTGGCGAACCAGAATATCCGCGTGCCGCCCTCCAGGTTCATTCGTTCTCTGCGCGTGCCGGCCGGGTTCGACGTGGCAGATAACGAGATAGTACGCCTGTGTGACGCAGGAGATCTGGTGATCACGGCGGATATCCCGCTGGCTGCCGACGTGCTGGCGAAGGGGGCCGCGGCGCTTAACCCGCGCGGCGAGCGCTATTCGCCGGCAACGATCCGGGAGAAGCTCACCATGCGTGATTTTATGGATACCCTGCGTTCCAGCGGCGTGCAAACCGGTGGGCCGGACAGCCTGTCGCAGCGCGATCGCCAGCAGTTTGCCGCCGAGCTGGATAAATGGCTGCTGGAAGTGAAGCGCCGCCCGGCGTAGCCCACCTCCGGGCTGTTTTGTGGTACAGTGTGACTTCCACAGGCTTGTCATTCCGTACCGCTTTGCAGTAAAGTTAGCGCAACATCTTCTGCAATCATTTCTTTACAGCCTTCAGTTATCCGGCAGCAAGGGGAACACCTGGTTATGAACCCACCCATCTTTTTAGTTGGCCCTCGCGGCTGTGGGAAAACCACCGTTGGTCTGGAGCTGGCGCGTCTGTGCCAGAGTCAGTTTGTCGATACTGACCACTGGCTCCAGGAGAATGCCGGTAAGACCATCGCCGATATCGTGGAGAATGAGGGGTGGGAGAGCTTTCGTGCGCGCGAAACGGCCACGCTGGAAGCGGTGACCGCGCCGTCAACCGTGATTGCGACCGGTGGAGGCATTATTCTGGCGCCGTATAACCGCCAGTTTATGCGCGAAAAGGGTGTCGTAATCTACCTTTGCGCCCCGGTTTCTACGCTGGTGGGGCGGCTGGAGGCGTTTCCGGAAGAGGGGCAGCGCCCGGCGCTGACCGCGAAACCGCTGAGTGAAGAGGTCAGCGAGGTCCTCGCCGAACGCGATGCACTGTACCGCGAGGCGGCACACCACGTTGTGGATGCGTCAGCGTCACCCGAGAAAGTTGCGATTCAGATTATTACCGCCCTGCGTTTGGCTTGCGCCAGCTGACAGCCGTCTATACTCATAGCTCAGACATAAAAAAAGGATGAGCTATGCCAACCAGACCTCCCTATCCACGTGAAGCCCGCATCGTTACCGTTGAAAAAGGTAATAGCGATCAGACCGTAACCTGGTACCAGCTGCGTGCCGATCACCCTAAACCTGATTCGCTGATCAGCGAACATGAAACCGAACAGGAAGCGCTGGATGCGAAACGGCGCTATGAGGATCCCGAGAAGTCCTGACAAGAATCCGAATTCGTTACAACCGTGCCTGAATCACATTTTTAACTTATCGCTGATGTTAAGCAGCAGTTAATATTTAGTTATTACAGGTAGATTTGGAAAGGCCAGTCGATCTTTACATTACGGTGTAGAGATCCCCTGCTACGCTTGGTGCTGTTTTGTTGAAAAAATGAACAGTGCAGCGTAGTGAGCCTGTACTTGTGTGGCAGTTGTGGTAGTAACGGAAGGCGATAAAAATGAAGGCGACGTTGGCGATCCTCACGATTGGTGTGGTGCCTATAAGCGAAGTATTACCGCTCTTAACCGAGCATGTCTCTGAACAACAAATTACGCATCTCAGTCTGTTAGGGAAGCTCAGTCGGGAAGAGGTCATGGAAGACTACGCGGTCGGAGAGGGGGAAGATCCCCTGGCAACGTTACTCAGTGACGGTAAACTGGCGCATGTGTCGCGCCAGAAAATCGAGCGCGCGCTACAGGGCGTGATCGAAGTGCTCGACAATCAGGACTATGACGTTATTTTGCTGATGAGCACGGCACCCGTTAAAGGACTCAGCGCGCGTAATGCCATTCTGCTCGAACCGATGCGGATTATCCCCCCGCTGGTGGCGTCAATTGTTGATGGTCATCAGGTGGGCGTTATCGTTCCCGTAGAAGAACTGCTGGATAACCAGACGGTGAAGTGGGCCGCGCTGGAGCACACTCCGTTGTACGCGCTGGCAAACCCGTTCTGGGACAGCGAAGCGAAGCTGATTGCGGCCGGGCAGGAGTTGATCGACAGAGGGGCGGATGTCCTGATGCTGGACTGCCTGGGCTTCCATCAACGGCATCGTGATTTATTGCAAAAGGCGCTGGATGTTCCGGTGCTGCTCTCTAACGTCCTGATGGCGCGCCTGGCGTCAGAATTACTGGTGTAATGATTTTGCGTGACAGGTCATGAGCATGGCCCCTATAGTGGATTTTTCTCAATAAATATAAGGGCCAGTTCATGCTTCAAAGTAACGAATACTTTTCCGGTAAAGTGAAATCCATTGGTTTTACCAGCAGCAGCACTGGCCGCGCCAGTGTCGGCGTAATGGCGGAAGGGGAATACACCTTTGGCACCGCAGAAGCGGAAGAGATGACGGTGGTCAGCGGCGCGCTGAACGTCCTGCTGCCAGGTGAAACGGAGTGGAAAGTCTATAGTGCCGGGCAGGTCTTCAACGTGCCGGGCCACAGCGAGTTCCATTTGCAGGTTGCAGAGCCAACCTCTTATCTGTGCCGCTATCTGAAATAAAAGCATGCCGGGTGGCGCATTCGCTTACCCGGCCTACGTTTTGCCTGTCAACGCTGCGCTTCGCCGCCGAGACCTTCCACCAGGTTCTGGATCAGCGCCGCCAGCTCGCCGGTCATCAGGATAAAGTCTGCGTCAAAGCGCTGAGCATAATCTTCGCGGTCGATATCTTCGTTCTGATCGCGCAGTTCATCGCAGAATTTAAGGCGCTTCACGGAGCCGTCATCACACATCACAAACTGAATGCGCTGCTGCCAGTCGAGTGCCAGTTTAGTCACCACTTTGCCCGCTTCAATGTGCACGGCGATCTCGTCGCTCACCAGATCCTGTTTCTTCGCGCGGATCACGCCGCCATCTTCCAGCAGCGCTTTCAGCTCTGCTTCATCAAGGATCTGGAAGCCCTGCGCGGCAGTCCCGCTGCGCACCCACTCAGTCAGGGTCAGCTCAATCGGCGTCTCCAGTGCCAGCGGTACCACCGGTAATGAGCCAAGGCTCTTACGCAGCAGCGCCAGCGTATCTTCCGCTTTTTTGGCGCTGGCGCAGTCGACCATGATCAGCCCGTTCACGGTGTCGATCCACATCATGGTCTGGCTAAAGCGGCTAAAGGCGCGCGGCAGCAGCGAGTGCAGCACTTCATCCTTCAGTGAATCTTTTTCGGTTTTCTTAAGCTTACGGCCCTGTTCAGCTTCCAGCTTGAAGATCTTCGCTTCGAGCGCCTGCTTCACCACAGGCGTCGGCAGGATCTTCTCTTCTTTGCGGGCGCAAACGATGATTTGCCCCGTGCTGCTGGCGTGGGTCAGCGCATCGCTTTGAGAACCCATTGGCGGAACCCAGCCGGTTTTTGCCATATCCTGGCTACCGCAAGGGGTAAAGGAGTAAGCGGCTAACTGTTTTTCCATCTCTTCTGCACGCAGCGAAACGTCGCGGCTGAGACGGTAAACCATCAAATTTTTGAACCACAGCATGATAATTTCCACGGCCTTGTCGTTAAATCAGCGGGCATGATAACGAATTGTCGCATCGCTTGCATTGCTAATCGGGAAGTGGGCTTCTACTCTGTTGATAATCAAAATAATGAGGAGTGTCTTGTGCGTATTGGGATTGATTTGGGCGGCACCAAAACAGAAGTTATTGCGTTGAGCGAGCAGGGGGAGCAACTGTTTCGCCACCGTCTGCCTACGCCGCGCGATGATTATCACCAGACCATAGAGACGATTGCCCGTCTGGTCGATATGGCAGAGCAGGCAACGGGCGAGACGGGCACGGTCGGGATGGGGATCCCCGGCTCCATTTCGCCGTATACCGGCGTGGTGAAAAACGCCAACTCCACCTGGCTCAACGGTCAGCCGTTTGATAAAGACTTAAGCCAGCGTCTGAACCGGGAAGTGCGTCTGGCAAATGACGCTAACTGCCTAGCGGTCTCTGAGGCCGTAGATGGCGCAGCGGCTGGCGCGCAGACCGTATTTGCGGTCATTATCGGTACCGGCTGCGGGGCGGGCGTGGCCTTCGGTGGGCGCTCGCATATTGGCGGCAACGGCACCGCGGGTGAGTGGGGGCACAACCCGTTACCGTGGATGGACGAAGATGAACTCAAATACCGTGCCGAAGTGCCGTGCTACTGTGGCAAGCAGGGCTGTATTGAGACCTTTATTTCCGGCACGGGGTTTGCCACCGATTATCATCGTCTGAGCGGCCAGCCGCTGAAAGGCAACGAGATTATGCGTCTGGTTGAGGAGCAGGATCCGGTGGCTGAACTGGCGCTCAGCCGCTACGAAATGCGGTTGGCTAAATCACTGGCGCATGTGATCAATATCCTCGATCCGGACGTGATTGTGCTGGGCGGCGGCATGAGCAACGTTGACCGGCTGTACGCGACGGTGCCAACGCTGGTGAAACAGTGGGTATTTGGGGGCGAATGCGAAACGCCGATCCGCAAAGCCGTCCATGGAGATTCCAGCGGTGTGCGCGGCGCGGCGTGGCTCTGGCCGGAATAAACGCAAAACGGCAACTTGCGTTGCCGTTTTTGATGTTTGTACCCTCTCCCACAGAGAGAGGGCCAGGGTGAGGGCAACATCCTCCATTTACTGCACCGCAAACTCCCTGTCCAGCCTGCTATACCCCAGCCCGTTGATTTTCTTCACCTTGATCTGCACCGGAATACGTTCTTTCATTGCCTCTACGTGGCTGATCACGCCGATGGTTTTCCCGGTGGCGTTCAGCGCGTCGAGCGCATCCAGCGCGGTGTCCAGCGTTTCGCTGTCGAGCGTGCCGAACCCTTCATCCAGGAAAAGCGAGTCAATGCGCGTTTTGTGACTGACCAGATCGGAAAGCGCTAAAGCCAGCGCCAGACTGACGAGGAAACTTTCCCCGCCGGACAGGGTACGGGTATCGCGTACCGCATCGGCCTGCCAGGTATCAACCACCTCCAGCTCCAGCGCGTCGCTGGCTTTACGCTGAAGCAGATAGCGGCCATGCAGACGGTTGAGCTGCTGGTTGGCAAGCCACACCAGATTATCCAGCGTCAGCCCCTGGGCGAATTTACGGAATTTATCGCCGGTGCTGGAGCCTATCAGCGCATTGAGATAGCCCCAGTCGTCAGCCTGACGCGCCGCCTCCTCAATCTGCTGCATAAGCGCCTGCTGGTGCAGACGGTTATCACCGTCCTGCTTGAGCTGCTGGCGGATCTCCCCCTGATGCGTGGTGTTTTCACGAAGCAGTTGCGCCAGCTGGTGTAACTGCGCCTGAAGGGTTGCGGCGTCGGTTTCCAGCCCCTCGGGGCGCTGTGCCTGATGCGCCTGAAGCTGCTGGTTTGCCTGTACGGAGAGCGCCGTGGCCTGCTGGAGCTGGTTCTCCAGCGTCTGCTTTTGTTGTTCAAGCTGGCGGATCGACGCTTCATCCAGCAGGGCGGAGAGAAATGCCTCCTGACTGGCAAAGCAGCTCGCGGTCAGCGCGGCGCTGAACTGAGCCTGCGACTGCTGAAGCCGTTCACGCTCAAGCGTCTCCTGCTGCTGTAGGGTGGCGAGCTGGCTTTGCAGCGACACGCATTCGTCGTGGATGCCGCGCCAGTTCTCAGGGATAACCGCGTCGGCTTCTGCGTCATCAGAATCCGGCAGCGTCTCCAGGATGGGCATCAGGGCGTTAATACGTTCCTGAATCGTACCGTGCTGGGCCTGTTTTTCCTGCCAGCGGGTATATTCAGCTTCGCGTGCGCTCAGCCAGGCGCTTTCGGCCCCTTCATCGGGCACGCTAAGCGACAGCGACTCTAGCGAGGCTGCCAGCGCCTGACGCGTCGCCGTCAGCTGCTGCTGGTACTGGCGCGCCTGATCTTCCTGTTCATTGAGCTGGTTTTGCAGCGTCAGACGCTGGCTAAGCTGATACAGCTGGCGTTCATACTGCTCCTGTTCGCTCATCCAGGGGGCAATATCATCCTGAATATTCAGCGCTATGTTCAGGGAGGTGCAGACCTCCAGCCACTCTTTAGTGAGTGCTTGCTCTTCCTGAGAGAGGGCCTGTACTTCCTCTGTCTCGCGCTGGATCTGTTGGGTGAGCGCATTCACCTGCCCGAGCAGCAGCAATCCTTCCTCTTTTAGCGCGGCAACCTCTTTCTCCAGCGCGTCGCGGCGGCGCTGATTGTCGGTCAGTTCAAGCGCCTGATACTGCACAACTGCCGGGTGTTCGCTTGAACCGCAGAGCGGGCAAGGTTTACCCGCTTCGAGCAGTGCACGATAGTTCTCAAGATCCTTGATTGTTGCCTCACGCTCACAGAGCGCTTTCAGGTCGGCATAGTGCTGATTTTTCTCTTTGAACTGCTGACGCCGCAGGATCAGCGTTTCATTGAGCTTAGCCTGCTCAGCCTGCGCTTTTTGCACGCTTTCCGCATTATGGCGCAGCCGTTTTTGCAGCGGCTGATAGCGAGCGTGAAGCGCAGTCAGGCGCTGGCGGAGCGCCCGCGATTGTGCCTGTTGCTCCATTGCCGTCGCGAGATCCTCAGCCGTCAGCGTCAGCGTACTCTCCGGCATCTCAGCCAGTTTCTGACGAAGCTCAGCCATACGCGCTGACTGGGCCACAAGCTGATTTTTATCGCGACTCAGTTGCGTAAAATGCGCCCGCCAGCCGGCAATTTCCTGCCCCCACTGACGGAAACGATCGTGTTCGGTTAGCCACTGCGTCAGTACCGTGTGTTCTGTCCGCAACTGTTCACGGTTGTGCAGCGCACCGTTGCGAATACGCGAGCGCTGCGCCGCTCTGTCGAGTAAGCGAGTATTTACTTCAACAATTCGCGCTGTTGTCTGCGCCAGGCGGGTGGTCTGCTCCTGCTGATACTCCCACAGCGGACGTAGCTGGGCGGCGGGCTGTGCCAGCTGGAGCTTCGCCAGTTGCGGCGCGGCGTCCGTCAGAGCCTGTTGCGCCTGCTGCTGCGAAGCGGCTGCGCGTTGCTGCTCACGTATCAGCTCGTCGTTACGCGTAAGCCACTGAAAATCTTTCTGTTGGCTCTGCTGCTGTGCCAGCAGGATTTTTTCTACGTCAGTAAGTGCCTGCAAACTTTGCTGCAAGTGCTGCTGCTGTTCCTCGCTCAGCAGCACAACGCCTGCGGCCTGCGCTTCGCACATCTCCAGCGCGTTGCGTGCCGCTTTGTGTTTTTCAAAAACCATGGCGGAAATGTGGCCGTAAATTTCCGTGCCGGTCAGTTCCTCCAGCAGCTCTGCCCGATCGCTCGGTTTAGCGTTCAGGAAGGCGGCAAACTGCCCCTGAGAGAGCAACATCGAGCGGGTAAAGCGACCATAGTCTAGCCCGGTGAGTGCGGCGGTTTGTTCCAGCTTATCCGTGACTTTATCGGCCAGAATTTTGCCGTCTTCGCAGCGGGCCAGCTCAACGCGCGGTGCCTGTAAGTTCCCGTCTGGCTGGTTGCGGGCGCGGTTCTGGCTCCAGAAAGCGCGATAAGCAACGCCTTTGACCTCAAATTCCACTTCAGCCAGGCATTCGGCGGTATCGCGCGTCATCAGGTCGTTTTGTGCCTGAGAGACCTTATTAAGACGCGGTGTTTCGTGGTAAAGCGCCAGGCAGATGGCATCCAGCAGCGTGGTTTTACCCGCGCCGGTTGCGCCGGTGATGGCAAACAGCCCATTGCTGGCGAAAGGCTCCGCGGTGAAATCGATTTTCCACTCACCCTTTAGCGAATTCAGATTTTTCAGACGCAGGCTCAGAATTTTCATGCGTTTTCGTCCTCGTCATTGAGGGAATGCAAGGTATGGGCAAACAGCTCGTTAAGCCTGGTGCGCCTGGCCTCGTCCACTTCTTCATGCGCAAGCCGCCGCGCGAACACCTCTTCAACCCGAAGTTCGCTAAGCGTTTCACGCTGGGCGTTCAGCAGAATTTTCTCGCGCTGCTCGCGGCTGCGACGTACCAGCAGCACCTCCACGGGAAGGTCTTCCGTCAGCGTCTGAATTTTACGCTGCATATCGTACAGGTAGTCATCGGTGGTGATTTCGATATCGAGCCAGACGGGGGGATTAAGCACTGCGCCGCGCCACTGCTCAAGCTGAACGGTAATGGCGGCCAGATCGCCTTTCAGCACTGCCAGCGGCTGGGTGACCGGCACCTCAAGCGTCTCAACGGCGCTAAGTTTGCCTTCGGTGAAGCTCACCAGATGCACGGATTTGGCTTTGCCCGTTTCGTCAAAACTGAGGGAAATGGGCGAGCCGCAGTAGCGAATATGCTCGCAGCCGCCGACGATCTGGGCCCGGTGAATATGCCCGAGGGCAATGTAGTCGGCGGGAGGAAAGTTTTGCGCTGGAAACGCGTCCAGCGTACCGATATAAATCTCGCGCACCGCATCACTCTTACTGGCCCCGACGGTGGTGAGGTGCCCGGTGGCAACGATCGGAATGGCCTGTTCGCCGCGCAGGGCGCAGGCTTCCGTATGCTGCTGGTGATAATAGCGGGTGATGGCCTGCAACAGATGCTGCTGTTTTTCGCTCCCGGACAGGCCTGCCTGGCTTTGCACGATATCGCGCGGGCGTAAAAACGGAATTGGGCATAGCACCGCGCCCGGCGTGCCATCACGTTTTTTCAGGATCTGCGGCGCGTGTCCGGCGCTGGCCACCACGGTGGTATTGAGGAACGCCAGAATATCGCGGGATTCATTCAGCGTCGCCACCGAGTCATGGTTTCCGGCGACAATCACCAGGTGACAACCGGTTTGCTGGAGGTTGACCACAAAACGGTTGTACAGCTCACGCGCATAGCTCGGCGGCGATCCGGTATCAAAAATGTCGCCCGCCACAATAATTGCGTCCACCTCGTGAGCCTGAGCCGTCTCCAGCAGCCAGTTCAGGAACGCTTCATGTTCCGCGGCGCGGCTTTTGCTGTAAAAATTTTGACCCAGGTGCCAGTCTGAGGTGTGAAGTATGCGCATAAGAGATCCGTGGCAATAATAAGAAAGCAGGATTATAAACGTTCGGGGAACGGAAAATAACCGCTGTAATAAAACAACAGTTTGCTATTTATCGTGGTAATGTTTTTCATAAATCTGTCATAAATCTGACGCATAATGACGCCGCATTACAGACTTGTAACTTAAATACGATAAGACAGGGCAAAGTATGGCGAGACGTATTCTGGTCGTAGAAGATGAAGCTCCGATCCGTGAAATGGTGTGCTTCGTGCTTGAACAAAATGGCTTCCAGCCGGTTGAAGCGGAAGATTATGACAGCGCGGTGAACCAGCTGAATGAACCCTGGCCCGATCTGATCCTGCTGGACTGGATGCTGCCTGGCGGTTCCGGATTGCAGTTTATCAAGCATATCAAACGCGAGGCGATGACCCGCGATATCCCGGTGGTGATGCTGACGGCGCGCGGTGAGGAAGAGGATCGCGTGCGCGGTCTGGAAACCGGCGCGGACGATTACATCACCAAACCGTTCTCTCCAAAAGAGCTGGTGGCGCGTATCAAAGCCGTGATGCGCCGTATTTCACCGATGGCGGTGGAAGAGGTGATTGAGATGCAGGGCCTGAGCCTGGATCCTACCTCACACCGGGTCATGACCGGTGAAAATCCCCTCGATATGGGCCCCACCGAATTTAAACTCCTGCACTTCTTTATGACACACCCGGAGCGCGTTTACAGCCGCGAACAGTTGCTGAATAACGTCTGGGGAACTAACGTCTATGTCGAAGACCGAACGGTTGACGTCCATATTCGCCGCCTGCGTAAAGCACTGGAACTGAGCGGCCACGATCGCATGGTACAGACGGTCCGCGGCACGGGTTATCGCTTCTCGACCCGTTTCTGAACAATGACAGGAGTGTGACGCGTGCTGGAACGTCTGTCATGGAAAAGGCTCGTCTTTGAACTGATCTTATGCTGTATTCCGGCCCTCATTCTGGGGGCTATTTTTGGCTATCTGCCGTGGTTTTTACTGGTGGCCGTGACGGGGTTGCTCGTCTGGCATTTCTGGAATTTACTGCGTCTTTCCTGGTGGCTGTGGGTCGACAGAAGTATGACACCCCCGCCGGGAAGCGGGAGCTGGGAACCGCTACTCTACGGCCTGCACCAGATGCAGATGCGTAATAAAAAGCGCCGTCGTGAGCTGGGAAGCCTGATAAAACGCTTTCGCAGCGGCGCGGAGTCGCTGCCGGACGCAGTGATCCTGACGACGGAAGAAGGGACCATCTTCTGGTGCAATGGCCTCGCACAGCAGCTGTTGGGCCTGCGCTGGCCGGATGATAACGGTCAGAACATCCTCAACCTTCTGCGCTATCCCGAGTTCACGCTGTATCTGAAAACGCGTGATTTTAGTCGTCCGCACAATTTGAAGCTCAATAACGGTCGCCATCTTGAAATTCGCGTGATGCCCTACAGCGATCGGCAGTGGCTGATGGTGGCGCGGGATGTCACCCAGATGCATCAGCTTGAGGGCGCGAGACGTAACTTCTTTGCCAACGTCAGCCACGAGCTGCGTACGCCGTTGACGGTGCTTCAGGGCTATCTGGAGATGATGCAGGAGCAAACGCTTGAGGGGGCGCCGCGTGAGAAAGCGCTGCATACCATGCGGGAACAGACGTTCCGCATGGAAGGGCTGGTCAAACAGCTACTAACGCTTTCAAAAATTGAGGCTGCCCCGTCGCTGGCGCTAAACGACATCATTGATGTGCCGATGATGCTGCGAGTGGTGGAGCGCGAAGCCCAAACGCTGAGCCATAATCAACACACCCTGAGTTTTGATGTTGATAACACGCTGAAAGTGCTCGGCAGTGAAGATGAGCTGCGAAGCGCTATCTCAAACCTGGTCTATAACGCCGTGAATCATACCCCGACAGGGACGCATATCGCGGTGCGGTGGCAGCATACTCCGGCAGGGGCTGAGTTTAGCGTCGAGGACAACGGGCCGGGGATTGGGCCTGAACACCTCCCGCGTCTCACCGAACGGTTCTACCGGGTGGATAAGGCGCGCTCGCGGCAGACCGGCGGGAGCGGACTGGGGCTGGCAATTGTGAAGCATGCCGTCAGCCACCACGAAAGCCGGCTCAATATCGAAAGCACCCTGGGTAAGGGCACGCGCTTTAGCTTCGTGATTCCGGAACGATTAATTGCCAAAAAAAGTGCCTGACAGCGTGTGTGTCAGGCTACCTTTCCACGGGCCAGCGATTGCTGGCCCGTTTGCTTTGCAGTCAAGCGAAACGCGAGTGAATATTATACGGCTGGTGCTTTTTTGTTCGCATGATTAGCCATGAGTTTTTCTTATACATGGCATATTATTTTGGTCTGAATTTTCATGCTGGCATATTGTTCTGGTTTTACGATCCCTTCTTGCCTTTAAACGTTATAAGCGTTTAAATTGCCCCCCATATACTGTCAGACCGACTGTATTTGCGTGGTAAATCGAAAAACTATTCTTCGCCACGCCTGGACGGGAGCATATCCCGCTGAAATTGAGCAAATTTTCCGCTGTATCGTCCCGTCAGGGATGGCGAAAATCTCAACGTATTCAACACCACATCCACAGGCAGTAAGGTTTTATGACCCATCACTTGAAATCGCGTGACATTATCGCGCTGGGCTTTATGACATTTGCGCTGTTCGTTGGCGCAGGTAACATCATTTTTCCTCCAATGGTTGGCTTACAGGCGGGTGAACACGTCTGGACGGCTGCGTTTGGCTTCCTGCTTACTGCCGTGGGCCTGCCGGTACTGACCGTTATCGCGCTGGCGAAAGTCGGTGGCGGTGTGGACAGCCTCAGCACCCCGATTGGCAAAGTGGCTGGCGTTCTGCTGGCAACCGTCTGCTATCTGGCCGTTGGCCCGCTGTTCGCAACCCCGCGTACGGCGACCGTCTCCTTTGAAGTGGGTATTGCCCCGCTGACCGGTGACGGCGCGATGCCGCTGTTTATTTACAGCCTCATTTACTTCGCCATCGTGATTCTGGTTTCTCTCTATCCGGGCAAACTGCTGGATACTGTGGGTAACTTCCTGGCACCGCTGAAAATTGTGGCGCTGATTGTGCTGGCGGTTGCGGCCATCGTCTGGCCTGCGGGGCCCATCAGCTCCGCGATGGACGCCTACCAGAACGCGGCGTTCTCAAACGGTTTCGTGAACGGCTATCTGACGATGGATACGCTTGGCGCGATGGTGTTTGGTATCGTTATCGTTAACGCCGCGCGTTCCCGCGGGGTGACCGAAGCGCGTCTGCTGACTCGCTACACCATCTGGGCTGGCCTGATGGCCGGTGTCGGCCTGACGCTGCTGTATCTGGCGCTGTTCCGCCTGGGTTCAGATAGCGCAACGCTGGTCGATCAGAGCGCAAACGGCGCGGCGATCCTGCATGCTTACGTGCAGCACACCTTTGGTGGTGCAGGCAGCATGCTGCTGGCGGCGCTGATTTTCCTGGCCTGTCTGGTGACGGCGGTGGGTCTGACCTGCGCCTGCGCGGAGTTCTTCGCTCAGTATCTGCCGCTTTCTTACCGCACGCTGGTGTTTATCCTCGGCATCTTCTCCATGGCGGTGTCAAACCTCGGTCTGAGCCACCTGATTCAGGTCTCAATTCCGGTGCTGACGGCGATCTATCCGCCATGTATCGTGCTGGTAGTGCTGAGCTTCACCCGTTCGTGGTGGCATAACTCCACGCGAATTATTGCGCCAGCCATGTTTATCAGCCTGATTTTTGGTATCCTTGACGGGATCAAAGCATCAGCATTTGCAGAAATCCTGCCAGCCTGGACACAGCGTCTGCCGCTGTCCGAGCAGGGCCTGGCCTGGCTGATGCCTTCCGTTGTAGCGCTGGTTCTGGCGATTATCTGGGACCGTGCGGCAGGGCGTCAGGTGACATCCAACGCCCATTAATCAACGGCAACAAATTGTTTAACCACGGGGCTTAAGGCCCCGTGGTTTTTTGTTTTTTTCGTGTTGAATGGCAAGATTTTAATGGAAAGCACTAACAAACTTAAACGTGGATTGAGCACCCGCCACATCCGCTTTATGGCGCTGGGCTCGGCTATCGGTACCGGTCTTTTTTATGGCTCGGCAGATGCCATCAAAATGGCCGGTCCAAGCGTTCTGCTGGCCTACATCATCGGCGGCGTGGCGGCGTATATCATCATGCGCGCCCTTGGCGAAATGTCGGTTCACAACCCCTCTGCCAGTTCCTTCTCCCGCTACGCGCAGGAAAATTTAGGCCCGCTGGCCGGGTTTATCACCGGCTGGACCTACTGCTTCGAAATCCTGATTGTTGCCATTGCCGATGTGACGGCGTTTGGTATCTATATGGGGGTCTGGTTCCCCGCCGTGCCGCACTGGATCTGGGTGCTGAGCGTGGTGCTGATTATCTGCGCCGTTAACCTGATGAGCGTGAAGGTGTTTGGCGAGCTGGAGTTCTGGTTCTCCTTCTTCAAGGTCGCGACCATTATCATCATGATCCTCGCCGGTTTCGGCATTATCATCTGGGGTATCGGCAACGGTGGACAGCCAACCGGCATTCACAACCTGTGGAGCAACGGCGGCTTCTTTAGCAACGGCTGGCTCGGGATGGTCATGTCGCTGCAGATGGTCATGTTCGCCTATGGCGGAATCGAGATTATCGGCATCACCGCCGGGGAAGCGAAAGATCCGGAGAAGTCTATTCCGCGCGCCATCAACTCGGTGCCGATGCGCATCCTGGTGTTCTACGTGGGCACGCTGTTTGTGATTATGTCCATCTACCCGTGGAACCAGGTGGGCACCAACGGCAGCCCGTTTGTCCTGACTTTCCAGCACATGGGCATTGCGTTTGCCGCCAGCATTCTCAACTTTGTGGTGCTGACAGCCTCGCTGTCGGCCATCAACAGTGACGTGTTCGGCGTGGGCCGTATGCTGCACGGCATGGCGGAGCAGGGCAGTGCGCCGAAGGTGTTTGCCAAAACGTCGCGTCGCGGTACCCCGTGGGTAACGGTGCTGGTCATGACCGTGGCGCTGCTGTTCTCGGTCTACCTGAACTACATTATGCCGGAGAACGTCTTCCTGGTGATTGCGTCGCTGGCGACCTTTGCGACGGTGTGGGTGTGGATCATGATCCTGCTGTCGCAGATTGCGTTCCGTCGCCGCCTGTCGCCAGAAGAGGCCAAAGCGCTGAAGTTTAAAGTGCCGGGCGGTGTTGCGACGACCGTCGTTGGCCTCATCTTCCTGGTGTTTATCATCGGCCTGATTGGTTATCACCCGGATACCCGTATTTCCCTGTACGTGGGCTTCGCGTGGATCGTCCTGCTGCTGGTGGGCTGGATGTTTAAATGTCGCCGCGATCGTCAGCTGGCGGAAGCACAGTAACATTCTTTTCCCCTCTCCCCGTGGGAGAGGGTTCCCCACAAATTAATGCGAGCACTGAGCAATCCCCTCGCCCCTCCGGGGAGAGGGTTAGGGTGAGGGGAACATACGGCGGTGGTGGTCATTCCGTTCACTTTATGTTCCTTGCTACTCTGTAACGACATGACCGGTGAACGTGCCAGGGTGGCTCAGTCGCCACCACCCTGGCGACCCGGGCTCCCGGCGGTAAATCGCCGCTTCGCGGTGCCCTCGGCTTATTCCTTCCGGCTTATCGGGTACGGGCGGAGGCAACGTCCCTGTAAAGCCGCCCTCTCGGCGCATCCCTGCGCCTCGCCCCGGCCGGAAGGCAAACGCCTCAGCGATTTACAGCCGGACCAGGGCATCGCTGACAGCCCTCAGTCATTTAGAAAGCAACTTTATTGCTTCTGCATAAAAAAATTACTGGGGATCCCTCAGCCCCGTGAGAGAGGGTTAGGGTGAGGGCATCAGGCCGCACTGATGCCTCCTCCCCCGTCCTCCTCCCCCAATAAATCCCATCATGGTGAGCTATCCTTAACAACCCTGTGGCAAGGTGACGTCAATTTCATCAAAGGGGATTCGTGATGTTAAACGCCTGGCACCTTCCGGTTGCCCCATTTGTTAAGCAAAACAAAGACAACCTTGTGATTACGCTCTGGCTGGCAGGGGAAAATCAGCCTGAACGTGTGACCCTGCGCGCCGAAGTGGATAACGAAGAGACATCGCTGAAAATGCACAAGGTGCGCAGCCAGCCTCAGCCGGGTATTACGGCGTGGCGGGCGAATATCGATTTGCGCAGCGGACAGCCGCGTCGCCGCTACGGCTTCAAGCTGCTGTGGAACAACCGCCAGCTGTGGTTTACCCCGCAGGGCTTCAGCCGTTTCCCTCCGGCCAGGCTGGAGCAGTTTGCCGTGGATCACCCGGATAACGGCCCGCAGTGGGTTAACGATCAGGTCTTTTACCAGATTTTCCCGGACCGCTTTGCGCGCAGTGAAAAGCGCACCGCCGACCAGGACAAGGTTTATTACCATCATGCGGTCGGTCACGACATCATTCTGAAAAAATGGGACGAGCCGCTGACCGCCCAGGCGGGGGGATCGACCTTTTACGGCGGCGATCTCGACGGTATCAGCGAAAAACTGCCGTACCTGAAAAAGCTCGGCGTGACGGCGCTGTACCTGAACCCGGTGTTTAAAGCGCCAAGCGTTCACAAATACGATACGCAGGACTACCGCCACGTTGACGAGCAGTTTGGCGGTGACGAGGCGCTGCTGCGGCTGCGCCACAACACGCAAAAAGAGGGTATGCGCCTGATCCTTGATGGCGTGTTCAATCACAGCGGTGATTCTCATGCGTGGTTCGACCGTCACAATCAGTCGATGGGCGGCGCATGCCATAATCCGGACTCCCCCCAGCGTGACTGGTACAGTTTTGACGAGAATGGCCGCGCCCTGGACTGGCTGGGCTACCCGAGTCTGCCGAAGCTCGATTTCCAGTCGTCAACGCTTGTGAATGAAATCTACGGCGGCGAAGACAGCATCGTGCGCCACTGGCTGAAAGCGCCGTGGAATATGGACGGCTGGCGGCTGGACGTGGTGCATATGCTGGGTGAAGCAGGCGGGGCGCGGAATAACCTTCAGCATGTCGCCGCCATTACCCGGTCGGCAAAAGCGGCCCGGTCGGAAGCATTCGTCTTCGGGGAGCACTTTGGCGACGCGCGTCAGTGGTTGCAGGCAGATGCAGAAGACGCGTCGATGAATTATCGCGGCTTCACCTTCCCGCTGTGGGGCTTCCTCGCTAACACCGATATCTCTTACGATCCGCAGAATATTGACGCTGAAACCTGCATGGCGTGGATGGAGAACTATCGCGCTGGCCTGTCTCATCAGCAGCAGCTTCGGATGTTTAACCAGCTCGACAGCCACGATACCGCGCGCTTTAAATCGCTGCTGGGTAAAGATGTGGCGCGTCTGCCGCTGGCGGTGACCTGGCTTTTCACCTGGCCGGGCGTGCCGTGCATCTATTACGGAGATGAAGTGGGGCTGGACGGTAACAACGATCCGTTCTGCCGCAAAACCTTCCCATGGGAGCCTGAAAAGCAGGATCAGGATCTGTTCAGCCTGTACCAGCGTATGGCGACACTACGCAAGCAGAGCCAGGCCCTGCGCTACGGGGGCTGTCAGGTGATGTACGCCCAAGATAATGTGGTGGTGTTTGTCCGCGTCTACAACCAGCAGCGCGTGCTGGTGGCGATCAACCGGGGTGAGGCGTGTGAAGTGGTGCTGGAAGATTCACCGCTGCTGGCCGGTAAAACGTGGAAGAGCAAAGAGGGGAAAGCGACGTTACAGGAGAACGTGCTCACGCTGCCGGCGATCTCCGCTACGGTCTGGTTCGGCAGCTAAGCGCAGGCAGCATGGTTTTCACCTTTTAGATGGCGCAAATGCAACTATTTGTGTCAATCTTAACGGATCTTTTACGGTGAAGGTGGAAACATGGACGAGCTTTACATCCTTGGCTGTTTGTTCCTGGTTTTTGCGCTGGTCGTGGCCCCCGTGCTTGCGGTGATAGGCTTTAATCGAAGCACGGCGGCGCGGCAGGAGATCGCCCGGCTTCGCCAGCGCATTGAGGCGCTTGAGCAGCACGGTGTAGCTGAGAAAGCGCCGGAGCCGGTGCAGACCGCCGCGCCAGTGGAGACACCAGCGCTGGTGCCAGAGGCCGTTAACGCACCTGTCGATCCCTGGCGTCCCGAACCGCCCGTCACTGAAGCAGAACCTGCGCCTGTCCCGGCGGCAAAACGGCCTTCCGCCTTTGGCGGCATCCTGTCCTCGCTGACGCGCTGGTTTATGCAGGGCAATCCGCTGGCAAAACTGGGGATTGTACTGCTCTTCCTCGGCCTCTCTTTCCTGCTGCGCTATACCGTTGAACATTCACTGTTTCCGCTTGAGCTGCGTCTTGCCGCCACGGCGCTGTTTGCCATGGTTCTGCTGGCCGTTGGATGGCGGCTGCGGCACAGGCAGCGGATCTACGCGCTGATCCTCCAGGGCGGGGCGACCGGCGTGCTTTACCTGACCGTCTTTGGCGCATTCCGGCTGTGGCAGATGCTGCCGATGACGCTGGCGTTTGCGCTGCTGGTGGTGATTTGCGCGGCGAGCGTCGGGCTGGCCGTGCTGCAAAAGGCGCTGAGCCTTGCCATGCTGGCGAGCCTGGGCGGATATCTTGCGCCGCTGCTCCTGTCTACCGGGGGCGGTAGCTTTGTGGCGCTGTTCTCCTTCTATCTTCTGCTCTCCATCGGCATTCTCGTCATCAGCATCTGGCAGCACTGGCGCGAGCTCAACCTGCTCGGGCTGCTCTTCACGTTTGGCGTTGGCGGAGTGTGGGGGCTGAGCGACTACCAGCCTGAAAACTATGTTATCTGTCAGCTGTTCCTGATTGCCAATACGCTTATTTTTGGCGTGTTTAGCGTAGCGCTGTCGCTGCGGGCGCAGGAAAAAGGCAAACAGATTATTGACGGCGTACTGCTGTTTGCCCCGCCGCTGATTGGTTTTGGGATGCAGTACGGCATGACGTCGCACTGGACGTACGGCCCGGCGCTCAGCGCGCTGGGCTATGGTGCGTTTTATCTCTCCCTGGCGTTTCTCGCACTGCGACGCTATCCGTCTGTCGGGCGGCCACTGATTATGGCGGCGCTGGCGATCGGCGGCGGGTTTGCCACGCTTGCCATTCCGCTGGCGCTTTCAGCGCGCTGGACGGCGATGGCCTGGGCGCTGGAAGGGCTGGGTATTCTCTGGCTGGGCGTGCAACAGCAGCAGCGGCGCATGAGCTATAGCGGGACGGCGCTGCTGGTGCTGGCGCTCGGCAGCGCGATATGGGCGCAGATGGACGGCGTCACCTCCCTGAGCCTGCTGCTTATTTTCGCAGTGCTCAGTCTTTGCTGGCTGGCTGCGGCCTGGCTGTGGCAGAAAATCGTGCTGTCGGGCAGTTGGGCGCTGCTGGTCGGTGGGCTGCTGTTCTGGTTAGTGGCGCAACTGGGTGCGTCGCAACTGATCCTCAAGACAGAATTATCGGTTCTTGCGGGCGTGCTGGCGCTGACGGCGGTGTCGGCCTGGGGATGGCGGCAGGCTGCCGCTCGTATGGCATGGCGGGAGCTGGATGCCAGCAAATGGCTGCTGTGGCCGGTGATGCTGCTGATGGTGCTTTATCAGGTCTGGCAACAGCAGATCATGGCAGCCGGCTGGGCAAATCTGGCCTGGGCTATTGCGCTGCCTGCCGCCCTGATGATGCTGCGGCGCGACGAAGATAAACTTCTTCCGCGCATCGCAATGGGGCTGCATCTGTCGCTGTTGTGGATGATTTTACTCGCCATGGCCGCCGAGCTTTACTGGTTTGCCCGCTCCCTGCCATGGGGCATGGCGGCCTGGGGAAGCGGCATTGCGATGGCTGTCGGCGGTGGGGTGATTATGGCACTCTCCGCGGCCGTACGGCGTCGCGGGTGGCCGTTCCGGGTATGGCCTGCGCTCTACGCCTGCCTTGCCGTGATCCCTGTGGTTGTGGCGCTGGTGGTATTGCTGGTCGTGACTAATTTCCAGGACGGGGTAGTCTATCGACAGACCTGGCTGCCGCTGGTGAACCCGCTTGAGGAAGGGGCGGCGTTCGCGCTGCTGGGGCTGGTGGTGTTTTATCGGGCAGTGGATCGCCACTATCCGGCATCGCTTGCTCAGTCCCGACCGTGGCCCGCCGTTGTGCTGATGGCGCTTGGCTTCTGGTGGCTAAACGGCGCGCTGCTGCGCGCGCTGGCGTGGTACGGCGAGGTGGCCTGGAATATGGAGTCGCTGTGGCATTCGCGGCTTATCCAGACCACCTTTGCCCTGTTCTGGATGTTCTGCGCGCTGGTGGTCATGATCCGCGCCACCCGTCAGGCCTCCCGTCAGCAGTGGCTTGCCGGTGCGGTGCTGCTGGGGGTGGTCATGCTCAAACTGATGCTGGTGGACAGCGCGGGCGGTGGCGGCCTGGCGCGTGCTGTCGCGTTTATTGGCGTGGCGATCCTGGTCCTGATTGTGGGCTATTTCTCGCCGCTACCGCCTAAAGCAGGAGAAGAAAAATGAAATGGATGAATGCGGTTGTTTGTGCGGCACTGCTAGCCGTGGCCGGTCCGGCATTCAGCGAGGGCGCGCCGGTGGAATCCCCGCGGGATTATGCCTATGGCCTGTCCCTTGATACCTCTGCCTCTTCGCCGTGGTATCGGGTCATGCTGCCGCTGGCGGTTTATCAGCAGAGCACATCGCCCGATCTGCGCGACGTGCGCGTGTTTAATCAGTCGGGCGAGCCGGTACCGTTCAGCCTGGTTACCACGACGCGTCCGCAGCCGGCACCGACCACCACGGCGCTGCGCCTCTTTGCGCTTAACGCCTCGCCGGGTGGGGAAGAGGGTAGCGGTGATAAAATTATGTTACGTGCCAGAAACGGCGTGGAGATTGTGCTGGAAGGGCAACACGCGGCGGTTGCCGGACAGCATTATCTGCTGACCCTGCCGGAAAACGCGACGGAGGTTCCGCTCTCTCAGCTCCAGCTTTTCTGGGACACGCCGCAGGGCTCGTGGCAGGGGACGGCATCGGTCTATTACAGCGAGGATCTGAAAAACTGGTATACCCTGCGCGAAGAGATGCCCCTGCTGGACGTGATGAGTGGACAGGATCGCCTGAAGCTCGACCGCATCGATACCGATCTGGTGTTATCTCCTGAGGCGAATCGCTATCTGCTGCTGGTGCTGAACACGGGGCGTTCAGCCCTGACGTTAACCGGCGTCAACGCGATTAACGCTCCTGCGCAGCCGGAATCAGAGCACATTAGCCTGGCGGGAGAGGGGGAGCGGCTATCCGATAGCGAAGCCGTGTGGCGCTGGACGCATCCGCAGCCTCTGAGTGCGATCGCCTTCATGCTGAATGGCGACGGCGTTCTCCCGGCAGAAATAGCCTGGCGGGGGGCGGACAAGGATCGGTGGCATACGCTGAAAAAAGAGGTGATCTACCAGCTCGGCGGCAAAACGTCTGAACCTGTTCCGCTCCCGGGCGGGCTGGTCGAGGTGGTAAAAATCAAGACCTACAATGCCCGTTTGCCAGAGAACCTGCCGGGCGTGATCGGGCAACGCGTGCGCTATGATCTGGTGTTCAACGCGCAGGGGAAGGGGCCGTATCTGCTTGCGTGGGGGAACGGGGCTGCGAAACCGGCAAGCGTGGAGACGGATATGCTGATCCCGACCGAACTGCGTAAAACCTACGCTCTGGCAGCCCTGCCGATGGCGGATACGCTGGAACCTGTCCCGCTGGGCGGCGAGGCGCGTTTAACCGCGACGTCTGCGGCTGAGCAGGAAAGCAGAATGAAAACGCTGATGGTCTGGGGCGTACTGATCGTCGGGGTGATGGTGCTTGCGGGTATGGCATGGCGCATCTGGCGCGAGGTAAAAAAAGACGGCGCAGCATAAGCCATAAAAAAACCCGCGTAGTCGCGGGTTTTTTTCGTAAACCGTGCCGATTACAGGCTGGATACGTTCTCAGACAGGTATTTAGCTACGCCGTCTGGGGAAGCCGCCATACCTTCTTTACCTTTTTCCCACTGAGCCGGGCACACTTCACCGTGCTCTTCGTGGAACTGGAGCGCGTCAACCATGCGCAGCATTTCGTCGATGTTACGACCCAGCGGCAGATCGTTCACAACCTGGTGACGAACGATGCCGTTCGCGTCGATCAGGAAAGAACCACGCAGCGCAACGCCAGCGTCCGGATGTTCGATACCGTAAGCCTGCTGGATTTCGCGTTTGATGTCCGCAACCATCGCGTATTTCACCGCACCGATGCCGCCGTTTTCGACAGGGGTGTTACGCCATGCGTTGTGTACAAATTCAGAGTCGAAGGAGACGCCAACCACTTCCACGCCACGCTTCTGGAATTCTTCGTAACGTTTGTCGAACGCGATCAGCTCAGACGGGCAAACGAAAGTGAAGTCCATTGGCCAGAAGAACAGAACGGTCGCTTTACCGTTGGTGTGCTGTTTGAAGTTGAAGTTTTCAACGATTTCACCGTTGCCCAGAACGGCGGCAGCTGTAAAATCCGGAGCCGGACGAGTTACCAGAACCATATGATTCTCCTGTAGATACTAAGGTTATTTGGAACGCAACGCGGGCCAGTATAGAGGCAGCGCGGGAATAAGACAAAGAGGTGGTAACAATCGTTCCACCAGCTTTTACCTATCAATCGAACCGGCATCACAGTTCTTTATTTTTCGCCTGCGCCATCATGCGCGGGTAGAACTGCCAGAAGCGCGTTTCCAGCGCGTCATAATGTTTGTCCAGGTCGTGCCAGGAGTCGCGCAGCGCGTCCAGACGCGGTCGACGGCTGGCCATGCCGTTGAGCACGTTCTGAATGAAATCCATCTCGCGGTAACGCTCCAGCCAGCGTTCAGACCACAGATAGTTATTCAGATTCACAAAGCGCGGTGGGGAGTCCGGCAAAATGATCGACACCTGCGCGTGGGCGTAGCGCACAAACTCAGGCAGCGACATATCAGGCGACAGCTGGGACCAGTGGCGCGACAGGAAATGATCCCACATGACGTCGAGCGTGATCGGCGCCACGCGTCGCGTTTCGGGGCGGAACCAGGCTTTGGCTTCCGTCACTTCCGGCAGGTTATCGGTCAGCACGTCGATGCGGCGGTGCATAAAAATCCCGTCGATAACCTCGGGGGAATAATCTTCCGCGGGGTTGCCGCGTACGAAATCGGCCAGCAAATTGCCGGAGAGGGAGCTGTCCGCGAGGTGAGCGAGATGCAGGTGAGCGAGAAAATTCATGCGTTTTATTTGTCCGGTGGCGGCTAGTTGTTGCAGCAAAAGGGTGTGAGCACTAGACTATGCCGCCTGTTTTTAAGTCACGAGTATACGTCATGCGCGTCGCCGATTTCTCCTTTGAACTACCTGAATCCCTGATTGCTCACTACCCCATGCCTGAGCGTAGCAGCTGTCGCTTGCTGTCACTGGACGGGCCAACGGGCGCGCTGACGCACGGTACTTTCACCGATCTGCTCGACAAGCTCAACCCTGGCGATCTGCTGGTCTTTAACAATACCCGCGTGATCCCAGCGCGTCTGTTTGGCCGTAAAGCCAGCGGCGGCAAGATTGAGGTGCTGGTCGAACGTATGCTCGATGATAAACGTATTCTGGCACATATTCGCGCATCCAAAGCGCCGAAGCCGGGCGCTGAACTGCTGCTGGGTGATGACGAGAGCATCAAAGCGACCATGACCGCGCGTCACGACGCGCTGTTCGAGGTGGAGTTCAACGACGAGCGCACAGTGCTTGATATCCTCAACGCCATCGGCCACATGCCGCTGCCGCCGTACATTGAACGCCCGGATGAAGAAGCCGACCGCGAGCTGTATCAGACCGTCTACAGCCAGAAGCCTGGCGCAGTGGCGGCGCCAACGGCGGGCCTGCACTTTGATGAACCGCTGCTGGAAAAGTTGCGCGCCAAGGGTATTGAGATGGCCTTCGTGACGCTGCACGTCGGCGCGGGGACGTTCCAGCCGGTGCGCGTGGACAGCATCGAAGACCACATCATGCACTCTGAGTATGCCGAAGTGCCGCAGGAGGTGGTTGATGCGGTGCTGGCGGCGAAAGCGCGCGGTAGCCGCGTCGTGGCCGTCGGTACAACGTCGGTACGTTCCCTTGAGAGCGCTGCGCAGGCCGCGAAAAAAGAGCTGATTGAGCCCTTCTTTGGCGATACGCAGATCTTTATCTACCCGGGCTATCAGTACAAAGTCATTGATGCGCTGGTGACCAACTTCCATCTGCCTGAATCGACGCTGATTATGCTGGTCTCCGCGTTTGCGGGGTATCAGCATACGATGAACGCCTACAAGTCTGCGGTAGAACAAAAATATCGCTTTTTTAGCTACGGTGACGCGATGTTTATCACGTACAATCCGCAGGCTTTGAATGAGCGTGTCGGGGAATAAGTCCGCGGCACCGTGTTACAACGTTGGACTGTTTTTCTGACGTCGGAGAAAAAATGAAATTTGAACTCGATACCACCGATGGCCGCGCGCGTCGCGGTCGCCTGGTGTTTGATCGCGGCGTGGTAGAAACCCCCGCGTTTATGCCTGTGGGCACGTACGGCACCGTAAAAGGAATGACGCCGGAAGAAGTTGAAGCCACTGGCGCACAGATTATTCTCGGCAACACCTTCCACCTGTGGCTGCGTCCAGGCCAGGAGATCATGAAGCTCCACGGTGACCTGCACGACTTCATGCAGTGGAAAGGCCCCATCCTCACCGACTCCGGCGGTTTCCAGGTCTTCAGCCTGGGCGATATCCGTAAGATCACCGAGCAGGGCGTACACTTCCGTAACCCGATCAACGGCGATCCAATCTTCCTCGATCCGGAAAAGTCTATGGAGATTCAGTACGATCTCGGCTCCGATATCGTGATGATCTTCGACGAATGTACGCCATACCCGGCGGACTGGGACTATGCCAAACGTTCCATGGAGATGTCCCTGCGTTGGGCGAAGCGTAGCCGCGACCGTTTTGACTCCCTGCAAAACAAAAATGCGCTGTTCGGCATTATCCAGGGCAGCGTTTACGAAGATTTACGCGATATCTCGGTTAAAGGTCTGGTAGAGATAGGCTTTGATGGCTACGCTGTCGGCGGTTTGGCTGTGGGTGAGCCGAAGGAAGATATGCACCGTATTCTGGAGCATGTCTGCCCGCAAATCCCGGCGGATAAACCACGATACCTGATGGGTGTGGGTAAACCAGAAGATCTGGTGGAAGGCGTACGTCGCGGCATTGATATGTTCGACTGCGTTATGCCAACCCGAAACGCACGTAACGGTCATCTGTTCGTTACCGATGGCGTGGTGAAAATCCGTAACGCGAAGCATAAGAGTGACACCAGCCCGCTCGATTCCGAGTGCGATTGCTATACCTGTCGCAATTATTCTCGCGCGTATCTGCATCATCTCGATCGTTGCAACGAGATTTTGGGGGCGCGTCTCAATACCATTCATAATCTTCGTTATTATCAGCGCTTAATGGCTGGTTTACGTAAGGCTATCGAAGAGGGTAAATTAGAGAGCTTCGTGACCGATTTCTACCAACGTCAGGGGCGGGATGTTCCACCGTTGAACGTTGATTAATTTTAATAATGAGGGAATTTGAATGAGCTTTTTTATTTCTGATGCGGTAGCAGCAACGGGTGCACCAGCGCAGGGCAGCCCGATGTCTCTGATTCTGATGCTGGTTGTGTTCGGTCTGATCTTCTACTTCATGATCCTGCGTCCACAGCAGAAGCGTACTAAAGAGCACAAAAACCTGATGAACTCCATCGCGAAGGGCGATGAAGTCCTGACCAATGGTGGCCTGGTGGGTCGCGTAACCAAAGTAGCGGAAAACGGCTACATTGCTATCGCCCTGAACGACACCACTGAAGTGGTTATCAAACGTGACTTCGTAGCTGCCGTTCTGCCGAAAGGCACCATGAAGGCGCTGTAATCCCAACTTTTCCCAAAGGGAACTGCCGTGTTAAACCGTTATCCTTTGTGGAAGTACATCATGCTGGTCGTCGTGATTATCGTCGGCCTGCTGTACGCGCTTCCCAACCTGTATGGTGAGGATCCGGCCGTTCAAATCACTGGCGCGCGCGGTGTCGCCGCCAGTGAGCAAACGCTGATCCAGGTCCAGAAAACGTTACAAGAAGAAAAAATTACCGCTAAGTCTGTGGCACTGGAAGAGGGCGCAATTCTTGCTCGCTTCGACACCACCGACACGCAGCTCCGCGCACGTGAAGCGCTGATGGGCGTGCTGGGTGATAAATATGTCGTGGCGCTTAACCTTGCTCCTGCAACCCCACGCTGGCTGGCTGCGCTGAACGCAGAGCCAATGAAACTGGGTCTTGACCTGCGTGGCGGCGTTCACTTCCTGATGGAAGTGGATATGGATACCGCGCTCGGCAAGCTACAGGAACAGAATATCGACAGCCTGCGCAGCGATCTGCGCGATAAAGGCATTCCGTACACCACCGTACGTAAAGAAGATAACTACGGCATGAGCATCACGTTCCGCGACAGCGCGGCACGCGATCAGGCTGTGACCTATCTGTCTCAACGTCACCGCGATCTGGTGATCACCTCTCAGGGCAGCAACCAGCTGCGTGCGGTAATGACCGACGCGCGTCTGAGTGAAGCACGTGAGTACGCCGTTCAGCAGAACATTAACATTCTGCGTAACCGTGTAAACCAGCTGGGCGTGGCTGAGCCACTGGTACAGCGTCAGGGTGCTGACCGTATCGTGGTCGAACTGCCAGGTATCCAGGATACCGCCCGTGCGAAAGAGATTCTGGGCGCGACGGCGACTCTGGAGTTCCGTCTGGTTAACGCCAACGTTGACCAGGCTGCTGCGGCTTCAGGCCGTGTGCCGGGCGATTCCGAAGTGAAACAGACCCGCGAAGGCCAGCCGGTTGTGCTGTACAAACGCGTGATCCTGACCGGTGACCATATCACCGACTCCACTTCAAGCCAGGATGAGTACAACCAGCCGCAGGTTAACATCTCGCTGGACAGCGCAGGTGGCAACATCATGTCTAACTTCACCAAGGACAACATCGGCAAGCCGATGGCGACCCTGTTCGTGGAGTACAAAGACAGCGGTAAGAAAGACGCCAATGGCCGTGCCGTGCTGGTGAAAGAGGAAGAGGTGATTAACATCGCCAACATCCAGTCTCGTCTGGGTAACAGCTTCCGTATTACCGGTATCAGCAACCCGAACGAAGCGCGTCAGCTCTCTCTGCTGCTGCGTGCCGGTGCGCTGATTGCGCCAATTCAGATTGTTGAAGAGCGTACCATCGGTCCAACCCTGGGTATGCAGAACATCAAGCAGGGTCTGGAAGCGTGTCTGGCCGGTCTGGCGGTGTCCATCATCTTCATGATCTTCTTCTATAAGAAGTTCGGCCTGATTGCGACCTCCGCGCTGATTGCCAACCTGGTGCTGATCATCGGTATCATGTCCCTGCTGCCGGGGGCGACGCTAACCATGCCGGGTATCGCGGGTATCGTTCTAACCCTTGCGGTGGCGGTCGACGCCAACGTACTGATAAACGAACGTATTAAAGAAGAGCTGAGCAACGGTCGTTCTGTACAGCAGGCGATTGAAGAAGGCTACAAAGGGGCGTTCAGCTCCATCTTCGATGCGAACGTAACAACACTGATTAAGGTTCTTATCCTGTATGCAGTGGGTACTGGCGCGATCAAAGGCTTTGCGATTACTACCGGTATCGGTGTCGCAACGTCGATGTTTACCGCTATTGTCGGCACCCGTGCCATCGTGAACCTGCTGTACGGCGGCAAGCGCGTCAAAAAGCTGTCTATCTGAGGAGTGCGTTGTGGCACAGGAATATACTGTTGAACAATTGAACCACGGCCGTAAAGTCTGGGACTTTATGCGCTGGGACTACTGGGCCTTCGGCATTTCAGGTTTTCTGCTGATCTTGTCCATCGTCATTATGGGCGTGAAAGGCTTTAACTGGGGTCTGGATTTCACCGGTGGTACGGTGATCGAAATTACCCTGGAAAAACCGGTCGATATGGACCAGATGCGTGAGTCTCTGCAAAAAGCGGGCTTTGAAGAGCCGCTGCTACAGAACTTCGGCAGCAGCCGCGACATCATGGTGCGTATGCCGCCGGTACACGATGCCAACGGCAGCCAGGAGCTGGGCAGCAAGGTCGTTCAGGTTATTAACGAAACGACCAGCCAGGATGCAACGGTTAAGCGTATTGAGTTTGTCGGCCCGAGCGTTGGTGCTGACCTGGCACAGACCGGTGCGATGGCGCTGCTGGTGGCGCTGATCTCGATTCTGATTTACGTCGGTTTCCGCTTTGAGTGGCGACTGGCGGCAGGCGTGGTTATCGCTCTGGCGCACGACGTGGTGATCACCATGGGCATACTGTCTCTCTTCCACATTGAGATTGACCTGACGATTGTGGCATCCCTGATGTCCGTTATCGGTTACTCACTGAACGACAGTATCGTGGTATCTGACCGTATTCGTGAAAACTTCCGTAAGATCCGTCGCGGCACGCCGTACGAAATCTTTAACGTGTCGTTGACCCAGACGCTGCACCGTACGTTGATCACCTCCGGCACCACCCTGATGGTGATCCTGATGCTGTTCCTGTTCGGTGGCCCGGTGCTGGAAGGCTTCTCGCTGACCATGCTGATCGGTGTGTCTATCGGTACGGCCTCGTCTATCTACGTCGCGTCCGCGCTGGCGCTGAAGCTGGGCATGAAGCGCGAGCATCTGATCCAGCAGAAAGTCGAGAAAGAAGGGGCGGATCAGCCGTCCATTCTGCCGTAAGAGTCTTATGCGGTATCGAAATCCCGGCCTGCTGGCCGGGATTTTTTTTGTCTACTCCTGACAGTATGCATACCGCTGCTTCCGGCTCGACAGGTGCCTCAATATTGTGCAGACGGAGAGACGCTTTAGCGAAAGTGCGGACAGAGCTCTGGCAGATTTTTTGAGGAAGGTGAAGCAGTAAAAAGCCGGGTGGCGGCTACGCCTTACCCGGCCTACATTCGGATCGTAGGCCCGGCAAGCGCAGCGCCACCGGGCGAAGTCCGCACAGGTTAGAAGTTGTAACCCACGACCAGGTAACCACCCCAACCGGTAGAGCGAACGCTGAAGTCGCCGTTGCCGAAGTTCAGGCTGGCGTCGTCGTTCCACTGACCACCGTTGTGCCAGTAACGCGCAACAACAGAGTAGTGCCAGTGATCGTAGTTCAGCGCCAGAATGTGGCTGGAGGCGATGGAGTTACTGGTACGAGCATGCTTCCCATTGTTGTCATAGAAGTTATCGTCGCCCAGGTCTGAACCCCAGTCAAAGTTGGTGAAGCCGATATAGCTCAGGTTACCGCCCCACAGCTGAGTGATTGGCACAAAGTATTTCACTTTGAAACGGTAGCCATCCCACTCGTTCTCATTTGATGCGCCATAGTTCTGCCACTGGTATTTCGCATACACGTTCAGTGACAGGCTCATTGGCAGGCCGGTTTCGATGTCAGTACCCAGACCCATATACCAGGTGCTCTGTTCCTGAGAATCGTTGCGACCCATGTCATAGATGTAGTTGTTCGCGAAGTACCACTCTTTGAACGGACCAAACGCCAGGCTGGTGCCGGTCAGTTTGTCGATAGAGAAACGCGGTTCGATTTCCATGAACAGCGGGGAGCCATTGTTCCAGATACCTTTCGCATCGGAGTTACCGCCGAAGAATACCGGCAGATCGACGTAGCCGTAGAAATCAAACCAGTCTTTCTTGGCAAACGCTTCGTATTCCAGGTAGGTATCGTTGCGGATCTGCGGCCCGAAACGGGTGTGGTAGCTGCCTACCACGTTAACGCTCTGGTGCCACCAGTCGGAGAGATATTGTGGTTTGTCGTTTTCCGCTGCGTTAACAGTGAAAGAGGAGGACAGTGCCAGCACGGCGCCAGCTGCGAGTAATGTTTTTTTCATAATCATGCCACTGATTGAAATTCCCTTCCGGGAGTGAAAAATGCGCGAATTGCGTTTCTAAATATTTCGTGTTTCTGCGGAGCCTATTATAGGAATCCTTGCTCACAAAAATATGTGTTGTTTCACATATCTCTCACATACGTAATCGATTGCGTTCACGTTTGCGTACTTTAAACGGCCGGGATTGTAGCGGCAATCATTTATGTTGCCAATCCATACGAAATGTAAATGTTAGCGGAGTGACATTTCACTCCGCTAGAAGGGCGGGTTATTGCGCGGCAGGTTGAATGTCGTGAATGCGGATAAAGCCCAACTGTTCTGGCGTCAGTCCGCTCAGCTGGAGCGGGATATCAACATCGCTCGGTGCCAGCGTGCTGGCGGGGGCGGTGAAGAGCTGATTCTTCACGTTCACTTCCTGATAGCTCTCCGTGGTGCCCTGAATCTGGCCCCACTCTACGGTGCCGCTGAAGGCGGGAAGCGGATCGTTGGATTCACCCTGAATGCGTAATGTTGCGCGCGTAACATCGGCATTCGCTGCAACATTCACCAGAGACATCTTTAGCGTGCCAATCTGGCTGTTCAGACGCGCGGGCGTGTTTGCACCCGGCAATAAATAAACGCCATTGCTGGATTTGGCATTCAGCGCGTTCTGCTGGGTGATCTTCACGGTTTCTTTATTAAGTTTGTCCATCGCCACATTGAGCGTATTCACGCTTTGTTTCATCTCGCGAACTTCACTTTGCTGTGCGCAGGCGCTGAGCGTGAACAGGCTCCCAACCAGCACTATTTTCAGGTAACGTCTTGTCATTGCGTTTAATTCCTTGAAATCACACATTGCTGCAATGGTAGACAGGATAGTGGCGTCAGGCATAGATCCTTTGTCTCAAAAAGCTCTTCCTTTGTTGTCGGGCCAGTTCAGGGTAAAATAGAAATCAGTTAACCAGATAACAGGGACATCGTATGCATTGCCCATTTTGCTCCGCTGTGGATACCAAAGTCATCGACTCACGTCTTGTAGGCGAAGGGTCTTCCGTGCGTCGTCGTCGGCAGTGTCTGGTGTGCAACGAGCGTTTTACCACCTTCGAGGTGGCAGAGCTGGTAATGCCGCGCGTGGTAAAAAGTAACGATGTGCGCGAACCGTTCAATGAAGAAAAACTGCGTAGCGGGATGCTCAAGGCGCTGGAAAAACGGCCCGTCAGCTCCGATGACGTCGAAATGGCGTTAAATCATATTAAATCTTATCTGCGGGGGCTAGGTGAGCGCGAAGTGCCGAGCAAAATGATCGGTAACCTGGTGATGGAACAGCTAAAAAAGCTCGATAAAGTCGCCTATATTCGCTTCGCCTCCGTTTACCGCAGCTTCGAAGACATTAAAGAGTTTGGCGAAGAGATCGCCCGCTTACAGGATTAAGCCTATGCAGGACGAGATGTACATGGCGAGAGCCATTAAGCTGGCGCAGCGCGGTCGGTTTACCACTCACCCTAACCCTAATGTCGGGTGCGTCATTGTTAAAGATTGCGAGATCGTGGGTGAAGGTTTTCACTACCGCGCAGGCGAGCCGCACGCTGAAGTGCATGCCCTGCGCATGGCGGGGGAGAGGGCGCGTGGCGCGACGGCTTACGTGACGCTGGAGCCATGCAGTCATCACGGGCGCACGCCTCCGTGCTGCGAAGCACTGATTGCGGCGGGAGTCTCGCGCGTTGTCGCCGCCATGCAGGATCCTAACCCGCAGGTGGCGGGCCGCGGGCTGTATCGTCTGCAACAGGAAGGGATCGACGTCAGTCACGGCCTGATGATGCAGGATGCCGAAGCCATCAACAAAGGCTTCCTGAAGCGTATGCGCACCGGTTTCCCGTTTATCCAGCTTAAGCTTGGCGCGTCACTGGATGGCCGCACGGCGATGGCGAACGGCGAGAGCCAGTGGATCACCTCGCCACAGGCAAGGCGCGATGTGCAACGTCTGCGCGCACAAAGCCATGCTATTCTCACCAGCAGTGAAACGGTGCTGGCTGACGATCCGGTCCTGACCGTGCGCTGGGATGAGCTGAATGCCGATACCCAGGCACTCTATCCGCAGGAGAACCTGCGTCAGCCGCTGCGCATTATTATTGATAGCCAGAACCGCGTGACGCCGGAACACCGTATCGTGCAGCAACCGGGGGAAACCTGGATTGCCCGCACCAAAGAAGATACGCGCGAATGGCCGCAAGGCGTGCGCAGCATTATGGTGCCGGAACACAACGGGCATCTCGATCTGGTGGTGCTGATGATGCTGCTGGGTAAACAGCAGGTCAACAGCATCTGGGTCGAAGCCGGTCCGACGCTCGCCGGCGCGCTGCTCCAGGCAGGGCTGGTGGATGAGCTTCTGGTCTACGTTGCGCCTAAACTGTTAGGTAACGACGCGCGCGGCCTGTTTGTGCTGCCCGGCCTTGAAAAACTGGCCGATGCGCCGCAACTCTCATTCAGCGAGATTCGTCCGGTAGGCCCGGATGTCTGCCTCCATTTAACGACAGCGTAATTGCTCCTGAAATAGGGAAGCAGTGCGCAAAGTATTATGATAAAATCCGCCCCCCTGCGGGGCCAAATGAACCCGTAAAGGAAGAGTATGAACATTATTGAAGCTGCTGTAGCTACCCCGGACGCTCGCGTCGCCATCACCATTGCGCGTTTCAACAACTTCATCAACGACAGCCTGCTGGAAGGTGCGGTTGACGCCCTGAAACGTATCGGCCAGGTTAAAGATGACAACATTACCGTCGTTTGGGTACCAGGTGCTTACGAACTGCCACTGGCAGCGGGCGCGCTGGCGAAAACCGGTAAATACGACGCGGTGATTGCACTGGGTACTGTTATTCGTGGCGGCACTGCGCACTTCGAATACGTTGCGGGCGGTGCAAGCAATGGTCTGGCGCACGTTGCACAGGATGCTGAAATTCCTGTCGCGTTCGGCGTACTGACTACCGAAAGTATTGAACAAGCCATCGAACGTGCTGGCACCAAAGCCGGTAACAAAGGTGCAGAAGCTGCACTGACCGCGCTTGAAATGATCAATGTATTGAAAGCCATCAAGGCCTGATTTTTTTGTAAGGGGAATTCCGTGAAACCTGCTGCTCGTCGCCGCGCCCGTGAATGTGCCGTCCAGGCACTTTACTCCTGGCAGTTGTCCCAGAACGACATCGCTGATGTTGAATACCAGTTCCTGTCAGAACAGGACGTGAAAGACGTTGACGTTCTGTACTTCCGTGAACTGCTGTCGGGAGTGGCGACTAATAGCGCGTATCTCGATGGTCTGATGAAGCCATACCTGTCCCGTCTGCTCGAAGAGCTGGGCCAGGTCGAAAAAGCAGTGTTGCGTATCGCGCTGTTTGAGCTGTCTAAACGTGATGATGTGCCGTACAAAGTGGCCATCAACGAAGCGATCGAACTGGCAAAAACCTTCGGCGCTGAAGACAGCCACAAGTTTGTAAACGGCGTGCTGGATAAAGCCGCACCTGCGATCCGTCCCCACAAAAAGTGATCCGCAAACCGGAGTCTTGCATTGCCTTTTTGGCAGTGCGGCTCCGGTTTTTTCTTTTATTTGCTGAGGCATAACGTATGGCATGCGGCGAATTCTCCCTGATTGCCCGTTATTTCGACCGTGTCAGAACCTCTCGTCTTGATGTTGAAACCGGCATTGGCGATGACTGCGCACTTCTCAATATTCCCGAAAAACAGACGCTGGCAATCAGCACCGACACCTTAGTATGTGGGCGTCACTTCCTGCCCGATATCGATCCTGCCGACCTGGCGTATAAGGCGCTGGCGGTAAACGTTAGCGATCTGGCGGCAATGGGCGCCGACCCGGCCTGGCTGACGCTGGCTCTGACCCTGCCGGAGGTGGATGAAGCCTGGCTTGAAGCCTTCAGCGATGCCCTGTTTGAACAGCTGAATTATTACGATATGCAGCTGATTGGTGGTGATACCACCGCCGGGCCGCTGTCGATGACCCTGGCAATCCACGGCTATGTGCCAGCGGGGCGCGCGCTGAAGCGTTCGGGCGCAAAACCGGGCGACTGGATCTACGTGACCGGTACGCCGGGGGATAGCGCGGCCGGGCTGGCGATCCTTCAGAACCGTTTAGCAGTTGAAGATGCTGACGATGCGGCGTACCTGGTGAAGCGCCACCTGCGGCCCACACCGCGTATTTTGCACGGTCAGGCGCTGCGCGAGCGGGCCAGTTCTGCTATCGATCTCTCTGACGGGCTGATCTCCGATCTCGGCCATATCCTGAAGGCCAGTGGCGTGGGCGCACGGATCGATCTGGATCTGTTCCCACTGTCAGAGCCGTTGCGTCGCCATGCCGAGCCTGAACAGGCGCTGCGCTGGGCACTATCCGGTGGGGAAGATTATGAGCTGTGCTTTACCGTTCCCGAGCTGAATCGCGGGACGCTGGATGTGGCGTTAGCGCATCTGGGGGCGAAATTTACCTGCATCGGGCAGGTTATGCCGGAAAGTGAAGGGCTGCTGTTTGTCCGCGGCGGCGCCCCGGTTACGCTTGACTGGAAAGGGTACGATCACTTCGCGTAATTTTGTGCGCTCTGTATTGCCGGGTGGCGCTGCGCTTACCCGGCCTACGGATTTTGTTCCCTGAATTGTTTATTTAAACCCTACCACCGGATGTTGCTGATACGGCGTCTCCAGCTCGGCAATCTGCTCCGGCGTCAACGATAAGTCCACCGCACTCAACAACTCGTCCAGCTGTTCTTCCCGCGATGTGCCCACAATCGGCGCGGCGACACCGCGCTTGCTCAGCAGCCACGCCAGCGCTACCTGCGCGCGCGTTGCACCGATATCGTCGGCGATCCCGGCTAATCGTTCGGCAATTAACGCATCGCTGGCTTCTGTATCGTCATACAGATTTTTACCTACTTCATCCGATACCAGCCGGGCGGTAGTTTCACCCCACGGACGGGTTAACCTTCCGCGCGCCAGCGGGCTCCACGGGATCACCGCCACGCCTTCCTGGTAGCAGAGCGGCAGCATCTCGCGTTCTTCTTCCCGGTAAATCAGGTTGTAGTGATCCTGCATAGTGACAAAGCGCGCCCAGCCGTTCTGCGCCTGGAGATCGAGCGCCTGAGCAAACTGTGAGGCATGCATGGACGATGCGCCGATGTAGCGCGCTTTACCGGCTTTCACGACGTCGTTCAACGCTTCAAGCGTCTCTTCGATCGGCGTGTTGTAATCCCAGCGGTGAATTTGCAGCAGGTCGACGTAATCCATGTTCAGGCGTCTGAGGCTGTCATCAATGGAGCGCAGGATCTGCGCGCGAGAAAGGCCTTCCGCCAGATCGCCTGACGGGTAATACACCTTGGTGGCGACCACAATCTCATCCCGACGGGCAAAATCTCGCAGGGCGCGGCCCACAATCTCTTCGCTGCTGCCGTCGGAGTAGCTGTTGGCGGTATCGAAGAAGTTGATGCCGCCGTCAATGGCGCGCTTAATGATAGGGCGGCTGCTCTCTTCCGGCAGCGTCCAGGCGTGATTTCCCCGGTCAGGCTCGCCAAACGTCATGCAGCCCAGGCAAAGCCGGGACACCTTGAGGTCTGTTTTTCCTAATGTCGTGTATTGCATGGTTCCGCTCCTGCTGTTTAAACAATACGTTTAAGCATAGCAGGAGCAGAAAAGGGGAGGGATCAGGCCAGCCAGGTGCGGATTTTAGCTTCGATACCGACGGCGTCCAGGCCAATGTCGGCGCGCGCCTCGTCCTGAGTGCCTTGCGGGATGAAGTGGTCCGGCAGGCCGAGATTAAGCACCGGAACGACTTTACGGTTCGCCATCAGCACTTCGTTCACGCCGCTACCCGCGCCACCCATGATGGCGTTCTCTTCCAGCGTGACCAGCACCTCATGGCTTTCCGCCATGCTCAGAATCAGAGATTCATCGAGCGGCTTCACAAATCGCATATCGACGAGCGTCGCATTCAGGGTTTCAGCGACTTTTGCCGCTTCCGGCATCAGCGTACCAAAGTTCAGGATCGCCACTTTTTCACCGCGACGTTTCACCAGACCTTTACCGATATCCAGTTTTTCCAGCGGCCGTAATTCAACGCCAAGGGCATTGCCGCGTGGATAACGTACCGCACAGGGACCGTCCTGATAGTGGTAACCGGTATACAGCATCTGACGACACTCGTTTTCGTCGCTTGGCGTCATGATCACCATGTCCGGGATGCAGCGCAGGAAGGAGAGGTCAAATGCGCCCTGGTGCGTCTGGCCGTCAGCCCCCACGATGCCCGCACGGTCGATAGCAAACAGCACCGGCAGCTTCTGGATGGCAACGTCATGGATCACCTGATCGTAGGCGCGTTGCAGGAAGGTAGAGTAAATCGCTACCACCGGCTTGTAGCCGCCAATCGCCAGGCCCGCTGCGAAGGTTACCGCGTGCTGCTCGGCAATGGCGACGTCGAAATACTGGTCCGGGTATTTTTTGGAAAACTCGACCATGCCGGAGCCTTCACGCATGGCAGGCGTCACCGCCATCAGCGTGTTGTCTTTCGCCGCCGTTTCGCACAGCCAGTCGCCAAAGATTTTTGAGTAGCTCGGCATTCCGCCGCTGCTTTTCGGCAGACAACCGCTGGTATGGTCGAACTTGGGCACCGCGTGGAAGGTGATCGGATCTTTTTCCGCCGGTTCGTAACCACGCCCTTTTTTGGTCATGATATGCAGGAACTGCGGGCCTTTCAGGTCGCGCATGTTTTTAAGCGTCGTCACCAGACCTAACACATCGTGGCCGTCCACCGGGCCAATATAGTTAAAGCCCAGCTCTTCAAACAGCGTACCCGGCACGACCATGCCTTTGATATGTTCTTCGGTACGCTTAAGCAGCTCTTTGATCGGCGGTACGCCGGAGAAGACTTTTTTCCCGCCTTCGCGCAGTGAGGAGTAAAGCTTACCGGACAGCAGCTGCGCCAGATGGTTATTCAGCGCGCCGACGTTCTCGGAGATCGACATTTCGTTATCGTTGAGGATCACCAGCATGTCCGGTTTGATATCGCCCGCGTGGTTCATGGCCTCAAAAGCCATCCCGGCGGTGATCGCCCCGTCACCAATCACGCAGACGGTACGGCGTTGTTTATTCTCTTTTTCAGCGGCAACGGCAATCCCGATGCCTGCGGAAATGGAGGTGGAAGAGTGGCCGACGCTTAACACGTCAAACTCGCTCTCGCCGCGCCACGGGAACGGATGCAGGCCGCCTTTCTGGCGAATGGTGCCAATCTTATCGCGACGTCCGGTCAGAATTTTGTGCGGATAGGCCTGGTGGCCAACATCCCAGATCAGCTGATCGAACGGCGTGTTATAGACGTAATGCAACGCCACGGTCAGCTCAACCGTGCCAAGTCCGGAGGCGAAGTGGCCGCTGGAGCGGCTAACGCTGTCGAGCAGGTAGCGACGCAGCTCGTCACACAGCTTCGGCAGACTCTCTTTCGGCAACAGACGTAACTCCTGAGTGGAGTCAACTAACGCCAGTGTCGGGTATTTGGCAATATCAAAACTCATCAAAGGCTCATCGAGATATATAGTTTATTTATTACGCTGGATTATGTAGTCCGCTAGCGCTTCCAGTGCCGAGGTATCCAGCGATTGCGCGGCCAGCTCATTCAGTGACCGGCGGGCATCGTCTATCAGATCCCGGGCTTTACGTTGGGCATGCTCAAGGCCCAACAGAGCGGGGTAGGTACTTTTGCCAAGCTGCTGATCCGCACCCTGACGTTTTCCCAATGTTGCAGTATCGCCCACCACATCCAGAATGTCATCCTGAACCTGGAATGCCAGACCGATACTTTCTGCGTATCTGTCCAGAATCGGCAGGGCTTTACGCCCGCGTTCACCCGCGCTCAGCGCGCCCAGACGAACGGCTGCCCGAATCAGGGCGCCCGTTTTGTGACGGTGGATGCGCTCCAGCTGTTCCAGAGTTACCTGACGACCTTCAGCCTCTAAATCCAGCGCCTGGCCGCCGCACATCCCGGCGACGCCGCTGGCCATTGCCAGTTCGGACACCATTGCCAGACGATCGCGATCGCTCACTTCAACCATCGGCGCATCGCTCAGAATAGAGAACGCCAGGGTTTGCAGCGCATCACCTGCCAGAATAGCATTCGCTTCGCCGAACTTAATGTGGCAGGTCGGCTGACCGCGACGCAGATCGTCATCGTCCATGGCCGGCAAATCATCGTGGATCAGCGAATAGGCGTGGATACACTCCACGGCGGCTGCCGGGGCGTCCAGCGTGTTATCGCTGATACCGAACATGTTGCCCGTGGCATACACCAGGAACGGACGCAGGCGTTTACCCCCCAAGAGTGCGCCATAGTGCATGGCTTCAACCAGAGGAGTGTTCTGAAAAGGCTGCGGCTCAATGAAACGGCGCAGCGCGTCGTTGGCGCGGATGACGCGCGCCTGAAGCGCGTTGGAAAAATCCATTTACTCGGCGTCCGGTGTGAATGGCGTGGTTTTAGCGTCTTCGCTGTCGGAAAGCAGGATCTGCACACGCTGCTCGGCCTGCTGGAGTTTTACCTGCCCCTGGCGCGCGAGCTGCACGCCGCGTTCAAATTCGTTGAGCGCGTCTTCCAGCGGGAGATCGCCGCTCTCAAGACGGGTAACGATCTGCTCCAGTTCACTCAGCGCAGTTTCGAAACTGGCCGGTGCGTCGTTTTTCTTCGGCATAGTGAATTGACTCTTAAATTTTTCGCCCTGACATGGTAACGGACTCAGGGCAATTATCAAATAACGCGAGTGGCGCGATGGTGGTATACTTGCGCGCCTGGATGCAGCCACGGGTGTGGGCTGCTGTATCATTTTCCACTACAAGCCTTTATAAGCTTGCCTAAGAAACATTGCCGCCATGAAGTTTATCATTAAATTGTTCCCTGAAATCACCATCAAAAGCCAATCCGTGCGTTTGCGCTTTATTAAAATTCTCACCGGGAACATTCGTAACGTATTAAAACACTACGACGAAACGCTCGCCGTGGTGCGTCACTGGGACCACGTTGAAGTCCGCGCGAAAGACGAAAACAAACGTCTTGATATTCGCGACGCGCTGACCCGTATCCCGGGTATTCACCATATTCTGGAAGTGGAAGACGTTCCCTTCACCGATATGCACGATATCTTCGAAAAGGCGCTGGTACAGTACCGCGATCAGATCGAAGGGAAAACGTTCTGCGTACGCGTGAAGCGCCGTGGTAAGCATGAGTTTAGCTCCATTGACGTTGAGCGCTATGTCGGCGGCGGTCTGAACCAGCACGTTGAGACGGCGCGCGTGCGCCTGACTAATCCGGACGTTACCGTTAATCTTGAGATCGAAAACGATCGCCTGCTGCTGGTTAAGGGCCGTTATGAAGGTATTGGCGGCTTCCCGATCGGCACGCAAGAAGATGTGCTGTCGCTGATCTCCGGCGGGTTCGACTCCGGCGTTTCCAGCTATATGCTGATGCGTCGCGGCTGCCGCGTGCACTACTGCTTCTTTAACCTGGGCGGCGCGGCGCATGAAATCGGCGTACGTCAGGTGGCGCATTACCTGTGGAACCGCTTCGGCAGCTCTCACCGCGTGCGTTTCGTGGCGATCAACTTTGAGCCGGTGGTCGGCGAAATTCTTGAGAAAGTGGATGACGGCCAGATGGGCGTGGTCCTGAAACGTATGATGGTGCGTGCGGCGTCCAAAGTGGCTGAGCGCTACGGCGTGCAGGCGCTGGTCACCGGTGAAGCACTGGGGCAGGTCTCCAGCCAGACGCTGACCAACCTGCGCCTTATCGACAACGTGTCTGATACGCTGATCCTGCGTCCGCTGATCTCTCACGATAAAGAGCACATCATCGATCTGGCGCGTAAAATCGGTACTGAAGATTTTGCCCGCACCATGCCGGAATATTGCGGCGTGATCTCAAAAAGTCCAACCATTAAAGCGGTGAAGGCGAAGATCGAAGCGGAAGAAGAGAACTTCGATTTCAGCATCCTGGAAAAAGTGGTGGCGGAAGCGTCGAACATCGATATCCGTGAGATCGCCCAGCAGACCGAGCAGGACGTGGTTGAGGTGGAGACGGTCAGCGGCTTCGGTGCTAACGATACGATTCTGGATATACGTTCTGTTGATGAGCAGGATGACAAGCCGTTGCAGGTGGAAGGCGTGGAGGTGGTTTCGCTGCCGTTCTACAAACTGAGCACCCAGTTTGGCGATCTCGACCAGAGCAAAACGTATCTGCTGTGGTGCGAACGTGGGGTCATGAGCCGTTTACAGGCGCTGTACCTGCGCGAGCAGGGCTTCGCGAACGTGAAGGTGTATCGCCCGTAGCCTATTGCCCGGTGGCGCTTCGCTTACCGGGCCTACGGTACCGTACACTTGTAGGCCGGGTAAGGCGTAGCCGCCACCCGGCTTTTTTTACTCGTAGTAGTTATAAATCCCTGCCGCCATCACCAGCGATGACGCCACTTCGTACGCTTTCTCACGCCCGACCAGCAGGTCAATAATCTTCAGGCCAAAATCAATGGCGGTGCCCGGCCCCTGGCTGGTGAGCAGGTTAACGCGCGGATCCCAGACCACGCGTTTATCCACCCACTGGTCTTCCGGAATCGTATCCTTCAGGCCTGGGAAGCCGGTCATATTGCCGATGGGGAAAATGTCGTGCGGAACCAGTACCGTACCTGCGGCCGCACAGATTGCCGCGACGATACGCCCGGAAAGATGAAACTGACGAACGGTTTCAACCAGCAGCGGGCTGTCGCGGAAACACTCCGCGCCCTTCAGACCGCCCGGCAGCACGATAATGTCGTAATCACCGTCCGCCACCTGTACAAGCGGTGCATCTGCCAGGATCTTGACCCCACGCGAGCAGGTAATCGCCAGACTTCCGTCGCTGGCGACGCTGGCGGTGGTAACCTTAATACCACCACGTACCATCAAATCAATGGTGGTGACCGCTTCTGTCTCTTCGCTACCAGGGGCGAGGCATACCAGTGCCGATGCGCTCATACTCACTCTCCTTTCGTTTTACTAACTCAAACAGACGGCTGTTTTCGGCAACGGTAATGCCGTGTGCCCGGGCGCGTTTTAACAGATAACCGGTAATGTAATCAATTTCGGTATGCCGCATAGCCCGGATATCCTGCAGCATTGAGGAGATATTTTCTGCCGTACTCTCAATGACCTGGTCGACATAATAACGTAAATCAGACTCTGAGGTGTGGTAGCCTTCGCGTTCAATGACGGCGGCAACTTCCCGGCAAATCAGCGCTAACCGATCGGGATGCTGGCGCAGATCACCGTTAGGGCAATCCAGCAGGGCAGTCAGCGGATTGATCGCGCAGTTGACCGCCAGTTTGCGCCACAGTTCTGCGCGAATGTTATTGTGCCAGGCGACGTCAGGCAGCGTGCTTTGCAGGGTATCCGCAAGATAGCTGTAATCGCCGGGCTGTTCACGCGCCGGGCCGATATGGGTGATGCCACTGGCAACATGAATAATGACGTTACCGTCGCGGCGTGCCGCGTGGGTGGTTGTTCCCATCAGCAGCGGTTGCCGGACAGACTTTAGCTCTTCAATGGTACCCATACCGTTGTGAATAAGCAGGACTGGCGTGCTTTCAGGTAATTGGGCGGCCAGGCTTTTCACCGCATCGGAGACCTGCCAGGCCTTCAGCGTGACCAGCAGCAGATCGCTGCTCGCGAGAAATTCCGGATCGTTTGCCGTCAAAGACTCGTTAAAAATTGAACCGTCTGTACCCATCACATTCACACTGCAATAGGGTTGGGGAATTCGCAGCCAGCCCTGAACGTCGTGTCCCTGTTTGCATAGCGCGCTAAGCCAGAGTTGACCAAGGGCGCCGCATCCAAGCACTGTTACTTTCATTGTTCCTCCTCACCTGCAACTGCGCCAGGTGCTAAGACGCTAAGTATAGCGCCATCAGCTAAGCTTCTCGTTATGCCTCGTTGCAGGTATTATGCAACGCAACAAAAATGAAGGGAGAAGAAAAGATGCCATCTTTCGATATTGTTTCTGAAGTTGATCTGCAGGAAGCGCGTAACGGCGTAGATAATGCTATTCGTGAAGTGGAGTCACGTTTCGATTTTCGTGGCGTTGAGGCGACCATTGAACTGAACGACGCGAACAAGACAATCAAAGTCCTGAGTGAGTCTGATTTCCAGGTCAACCAACTGCTGGATATCCTGCGCGCCAAGCTGCTCAAGCGCGGCATTGAAGGGACCTCACTTGATGTACCGGAAGATTTTGTTCACAGCGGCAAAACCTGGTTTGTAGAAGCGAAGCTGAAGCAGGGGATTGAAAGCGCGGTACAGAAAAAAATCGTTAAGCTTATCAAAGACAGTAAGCTGAAAGTGCAGGCGCAGATCCAGGGGGAAGAGATCCGCGTGACCGGAAAATCCCGTGATGACCTGCAATCCGTGATGGCGCTGGTGCGTGGCGGCGATCTCGGTCAGCCATTCCAGTTTAAAAACTTCCGCGATTAAGACAATTATGCCCGGCTAAACCGGGCATTTTTTCAGGCCTTCAGCGCCTGCTCTACCTCAAAGCGGTTAGTCACTTTGCTGTCAATTTTGACATACGCACTGCGCTCTTCCGGGACAATCAGCACTTCGCTCACGCCCTCTGTCGCTTCCAGACGCTGTTGTAACGCGTCACCGATTGCCACGTCATCGGGAATTTCTACCCGCAGGCTACTCACATAGCGCGGCTCTTTCATGGTGCTGGCAACAAACAGCCAGAGCATCGCCAGTAGCGCACCGGCGAGGAACACGGTCTGAGAATCAAAAAGGCCGTCCACCCAGCCGCCGAGGGACCCGCCGATCGCCACGCCGAGAAACTGGCTGGTGGAGTAAATGCCCATCGCGGTGCCTTTGTATCCTGCCGGAGACTCTTTGCTGATAAGCGACGGCAGCAGGGCTTCCATCAGATTAAACGCCAGGAAGAACAGCTGTACGCCTGCGATCAGCTCCCAGAAATGTGGGCCGGCGCCCCACAGCACAATCTCGGCAATCAACAGTAACGCCACGCAGCCCACGAAGACGCGTTTCATTTTGCGCTTCACTTCGGCGTAAATAATGAAGGGCACAACGGAGACAAACGAGACCAGCATTGTGACCAGATAAATTTTCCAGTGCTCTGCCGCCGGGAAACCTGCTGCGGCAAGTTGACCGGGCAGGGCGACAAAGGTGGACATCAGCAGAATGTGCAGGCACATAATGCCGAAGTTCAGCTTAAGCAGGCGCGGCTCGGCGATGACTTTGCTGAAGCAGCCTTTGACCATCCCGGATTCACGGTTCAGGACATGGTTTTTACTGTCCGGCACAACCCACAGCGTGAGTGCGATCCCGATGGTTGCCAGCACGGCTATCATCCAGAACAGGGCGTGCAGGCCGAGTGAATGGGTAATAATCGGCCCCAGCACCATGGCAATGGCAAACGTGACGCCGAAGCTGACGCCAATAAACGCCATGGCTTTGGTGCGGTTTTGCTCGCGGGTTAAGTCTGACAGCAGCGCCATCACGGCGGCGGCAATCGCCCCGGAACCTTGCAGGGCGCGGCCAAGAATAATTCCCCAGATGGAGTGGGAGAGGGCGGCGATGATGCTGCCAAGTACAAACACCAGCAGCCCGCCGACAATCAGCGGTTTGCGACCCACGCGGTCGGAGAGCAGGCCAAAGGGGATCTGGAATATCGCCTGCGCCAGGCCGTAGATACCGATCGCCAGACCAATCAGCGCTTCGCTGGCACCCTGTAACGCCATGCCATATGTGGTCAGAACGGGCAGGACCATAAACATGCCAAGCATCCGCAGCGAGAAAACAGTCCCTAAACCCCAGGTCGCACGCAGTTCGCCTGGCGTCATTTTATAATCGTTCATTACCACCTCTACCAAAAAGCAGGCCATAGTTTAGGCGGGGTGATAAGTGCGGTAAATAGGTGTTTGTTTAAGAGATATTACGAGGGTGTGATAAAAGCACCCCCGGATAAAAAATTACGCCTCGACGCGCAACCCGTAGCTTTTAAATTTCTCAAGAACAATGGCAATTTCATCGTCACTGAGTACCGGAACGGGATCCACGATCGCCAGCGTGGCCAGGTAGAGTTTTGCCAGCACCTCTACCTCCTGCGCCAGCCACAGTGCCTTCTCAAGATTTTCTTCGCAGGTGATCAGACCGTGGTGCTGTAATAGCGTCGCTTTGCGATCGCGTAACGCGACCGCGACATGCTCTGACAGCGCGCGCGTCCCGAAGGTCGCGTAAGGCGCGCAGGGAATGGAGTTTCCCCCGGCGGCGGCAATCATATAGTGAATAGCAGGAATGGGGCGGTTGAGTATCGAGACGGCGGTACAGTTAACCGCATGGTTATGGACGACGGCGTTAGCATCCGGGCGGGTCTGATACACAACCTGATGAAAACGCCATTCGCTGGAGGGCAGTTTATCCTCTTCGTGTCGCCCCTGTGCATCGACATAGACGATACTCTCTTCGGTCAGATGCTCGTAGGGAATTCCGGTCGGCGTAATCAGCATACCGTCGCGATAGCGAACGCTGATATTCCCGGCGGTGCCCTGATTTAATCCCATGCGGGTCATCTCAAGGCAGGTGTCGATAATGTCTCTGGCTAATCGGGCTCGTTCCATTTTTTATTCTCCGGGTACAGTTTTATTTTTACTGGCGGGAACGTTTGACCAGCTTCATATCGACTTTCGCCGTCTCGTTGACCGCTTCGCCGTCGATGGCTCGCTGCATCAGTTCAAACGCTTTTTCCGCCCAGGTATCTTCATCCTGCTGCATGGACCAGACGCTGTTAGGCAGGAACCCCAGCATGGGGTGCTCATCGAAGGTACCAATATTGATGTGTTGAGGCACGGTACCGGTACGCGTCCGCAGGGCTTCGATTGCCCCTTCCAGGACGGGTAACGATGAGGCGATAAACGCCTGCGGAACACCCTGGCTGTCGATAAGCGAATCCATCAGGGCATATCCCCCCTCCGGCGTATTGTCCGGCCCTTCGATGACCCACTCGCGATGGTGAATACCGGCTGTTTTCAGGGCCTGCAAATAGCCGTTCAGACGGTCCGTAATGCTGGGCAGTGCGGTATCGCCCACAAGGAACCAGAGCGGCGTTTTGCACTCTTCCAGCATATTGCGGGCCAGTTCATCCCCCCCAGCCTCGTTATGACTCTCTACCAGCGCGTTGTCAGTAAAGCCAAAATCCCGGTCAAGGAGCACCAGTGGCTTTTGGATCTGCCGCAAATGATGCTGCTGATTTTCCAGCGTCGAGGGAACGATAAATAAGCCGTCCACGTTGCGCGCCATCAGAGCTTTTACCAGCTTGTTTTCGTAATCCACATCGTTGTAAGTACAGCTGATCATCAGCTGGTAACCCGAACGGCGGCAGCGCAGTTCGAGTTTCTCGGCGAGCGTTGCAAAGAACACGTTTGAGATGTTGGGCACGATGAGCCCCAGCGTCTCGGTTTTGTTTAACTTCAGACTGCGCGCCGAATGGTTGAGGGTATAGCCGAAGCGCTCGACGTGTTCATTAATTCGGGACTGTGTTTTCACACTGATCCGATACTGTTCGGCTTTCCCGCTCAGTACCAGCCGCACGGTGGTGACGGATAAATTCAGATCCTTCGCTATCTGTTCAACTGTTTTGGCCATCGCTACGCCTCAATCCTTAACGTACGTAAAAACTGCTGATAAAGCATACGCATCCTGCCATTACATTTCCTGCTGCATCAGGAGATTAAGCGCCTGTTGCTGGGTCCACAGCATCAGGTACGCCTCATATTTTTGCCGGTGGAAGGCCGCGGTTTCCGGCCGACAGGTGATGATATCGCCGGCTTTGACCATTTCCCGGGTGGCGTCGGTAAGCGTTGCCCATGCACCGCTCGCCACAGCGCCGCAAATGGCCGCGCCGAGAGTGACCGCATCTTCTTCGGCTAAAAGGTGAATATCGCAGCCTGTGGCATCGGCATACTCCCGCAGCCAGAGCCGGTTATGAGTAGCTCCACCACAAATGACAATGCGCGACAAGGTGTGCCCATGATGTTTCAGAGTATCCATAATGTGTCGTGTGCCATAGGCTATGGCCTGTAGCGTGGCCAGGTAGAGCCTCGCCAGCGCGCGCTCACCGGTTTCTAATGTCAGACCGACCACGCTGCCCCGCGCATCCGGACGCGAACGCGGCGAGCGGTTGCCGTGGTGATCGGCCAGAATGTGCAGGTTGCGGGTGGGATATTTTTCTTCCTGTTCAAGCGCGGCTACCCAGTCGTTGAGCAGCGCCACCGGATGGCGTTGCGCCGCTTCTGCTTTTGCAAACAGGTCTGCGCTGGCTCCGTGCTCGCGCAACGTCCAGTCGACCAGCGCCCCGGCAGCACTTTGCCCGCCTTCCGTCAGCCAGTAGCCCGGCAGCATGGCGCTCCAGTAAGGTCCCCAGACGCCGGGCGTATTGATCTCCGTCTGACTGGCAAGCATATGGCAGTTCGAGGTTCCGCTGATGAGCGCCAGCGTACCTTCCGGGTGTGAGCCCGTCAGCGCCACGCCACCCGCGTGGGCATCGATCATGCCGCTTGCCACAACCACTTCTTCGGACAAACCCAGAGCTTGCGCTGCCTGCGGGCTAAGTTTCCCGACGCATTCAGCGACGTCCAGAATAGTGCCGGGAATTTTTGTCAGTAAGTTTTCCAGCCCCACCGCTCTGAGCAGCGATTCGCTGAACTGCGCCTCATGCGCAAGGTAGTTCCATTTGCAGGTGAGGGTGCACAGGCTGGCGACGTCCTGGCCCGTCGCTTTCCAGACCAGAAAATCGGCAAGGTCGTAAAAGCGCCAGGCCTGATTCCAGGTTTCAGGATGATGCCGCTGCAACCACAGCAGTTTTGGCAACTCCATCTCGATGCTGACCTCGCCGCCCACGTAGCACAGGGCCGGATCGCGTGTGGCATTGATGTGAACGGTTTCTTCGTGAGCACGATGATCCATCCACATAATGATGTCCTGCGATGCCGGACTGTCCGGGGAGACGCTCAGGCCGTTACCGTCAGCATCCAGCGCGACCAGCGAGCACGTGGCGTCGAAGCCAATCGAACGAATGGCGTCAGGTGAAATCCCAGAGGAGTCGACGGCTTCCCGCACCACCGCACAAACCTGCTGCCAGATTTCCACAGAGGATTGTTCCACGCGCGCGTTGCTGGCGTGAAACTGCGAAATCGGACGGGTCGCGAAGCTCAAACGCTCGCCTTGCGCAGAGTAAAGCCCTGCACGAACGCTGGCTGAACCTACATCTACCCCGAGGAAATAGCCGTCACTCATCATGAACTTCCTTATTTTTTACCAAACGGATGCAGCAGTTTATCAATTTCAGGCGTGTTGATATTCTGCGCATTGACATATTTCACTGGAATATCAATTTCTTTGGCCACCGTCTGTCCGGAAATCACCGCGTTCAGCGCTTTTATGCCCTGATAACCAATCTGATAGGCGTCCTGCACCACGAAGCCCTGAATCACACCGTTTTTAAGGAAGTTAATGATGGCTTCGGTGCTGTCAAAACCGATGACTTTTACTTTGCCCTTCAGATTCTGGCTGTCGATAGCGTTCGCAACGCCCAGGGTTGAGCCTTCGTTGGTGGCATAAATACCGGCGATATCCGGGTTGGCCTGAACCATATCAATGGTTTTATCCATCGCTTTTTGCGGGTCGCCATCGCTGTATTGCACCGGAAGTACCTGAATATTCGGGTACTTCTCTTTCATCCGCTCGCTGAACCCTTCAGAGCGCTCAATGGCGGACGTCGTCCCGGCTACGTGAGCGATAATACCCACTTTCCTCTTCTGGCCTACCTGCTCTGCCAGCGCATCCGCAGCCTGTGCGCCCGCCTTACGGTTATTGGTGGCGACAAAGCTGGCCGGGATATCCGAGTTCACGCCCGAGTCGAAGGTCACCACTTTGATCCCCCGGCTGTTGGCGGTTTCGACCAGCGGGGCAAGGGCGTTTGCATCAAGTGCGGCCAGCAACAGGCCGTTTGGTTTTTGTGCCATGGTGTTTTCGACTAACTGGATCTGTTCGGCGATTTGCGTTTCATCGGCAGGGCCAACGTAGCTGGTTTTGTCACCCAACTCTTTTGCGGCAGCTTCCGTTCCCATTTTGACCGTCTGCCAGAATTCGTGCTGGTAACCTTTACTGACCACCGGCAGGTTTAAATCTTTTGCCAGCGCGCTGCTGGACAGGATGGCAACGAGCGACAGGGCGCTCAGGATATGGCTGGTTTTCATTATTTTGCTCCGTTGTAGGGTTTGCAGGGCTTGTTGTATCGAGAACCTAACGCATTCTTTTACGTAACGTGTCCAGGTAGACGGCGGCAACGACGACCACGCCCATCGCCACCATCTGCCAGAACTGGGACACGCCCATGAGATTGAGGCCGTTTTTCAGCACGCTCATAATGAACGCGCCTATGATGGTGCCGCCAATCGTGCCCACGCCGCCCATCAGACTGGTACCGCCGATCACTACCGCCGCAATGGCTTCCAGCTCATAACCCACGCCCACGGTTGGCTGGCCTGAGTTGAGACGAGAGGCGAGGATCACCCCGGCCACGCCGGTTAACAGGCCGCAGAAGGCGTAAACGAAAATTTTCACTCGCTGGACTTTGATCCCGGAAAGGTGTGCCGCCGTTTCATTGCTGCCGACAGCGTAGATATAGCGGCCCATCACCGTTTTCTTCAGGATCCACATGGCGATCAGTGCCACGATGACCAGGTAGAACACCGGATAAGGCAGAACGTCGAACAGGCGACCCTGTGCTAGCAGCTTGAACTGCGGGTAGTCAGAAAAATAAATCGCGCGGCCATCGGTCATCACCATATTGATGCCGCGTACCGACATCATTAAGCCGAGGGTGGCAATAAACGGTGGTATGGTCATTTTGGTGACCAGAAACGCGTTCACATAGCCGCAAAGTCCGCCTGCGAGCACGCCTGCCAGAATACAGACCGGCAACGGCATACCAAACCCGGCGGCGATGCCCACCGCAACCCCTGAGAACGCCACCACCGATCCGAGTGACAGGTCGATCCCGGCGGTAATAATCACAAAGGTCACGCCAATGGCCATGATGCCAATCACCGCCGTTTGCAGGGCGATAGTCATGATATTTTCAGTATTAAAGAAGAACGGTGAGCTGAAGCTGAAAAACAGAACCAGCAATACCAGGCTAAAAAGAGGCGCCAGACGCATCAGGAGCGCTTTATTTATTTTCATCGTATGACTTCCGCTTTGCGGCGATGGAACGGTAACGGACATGATTAATCCTCCAGCGTGGCGTATTGCATGATTTTTTCCTGGGTGGCGTGCTCAGCCGCTATTTCGCCGGCAATGCGGCCGCTGCGCATCACGAGTATGCGGTCGCACATTCCTAATACTTCCGGCAGTTCGGATGAAATCATGATGATCGATTTACCTTTAGCGACAAGGCGATTCATTAATTCGTAGATTTCCAGCTTGGCGCCAACGTCAATTCCCCGGGTTGGCTCATCAAAAATTAAAATATCGGTGTCTTTGCAGACCCAGCGGGCAATAATGATCTTCTGTTGATTACCGCCGCTTAAATTCAGTGCCGCCTGTTCCAGATGTGGCGTTTTTATTCGCAGCGTATCCACCAGTTTCTGGCTGGACTCCCGGCAGCGTTTTTCATCGACATTACCCGCGGCGCCAGCGTAGTCCGGGTAATTGCCGAGCATAATGTTCATCTCAACAGAAAGGCCGAGGGCGAGTCCCTCTTTTTTGCGGTCTTCTGTTAAATAGCTGATGCCTTTCTCAATGGCGTCAGCCACGTCTTTAATACGTGTGGGGGTGCCGTTCAGCGTCAGGGTGCCAGCGTCGATCGCATCGGCGCCAAACAGGGCCCGGCCCAGTTCAGTTCGGCCTGCGCCCATTAAGCCAGCGAGACCGAGGATCTCACCGCGCCAGAGGGTAAAGTTGATGTCATGCAGTACACCATTACGCGTCAGGCCGTTCACCTCCAGCACTTTTTCTCTGCGCTGATGCGGCGGGCGTTTTGGGTAGATGTTATCGAGATTGCGGCCAACCATCATGGCGATAAGCTCGCCGATCTGAACCGTTTCATAATCTACGGTGGCGATGTATTGTCCGTCGCGCATGACGGTCGCGCGATCGGCGATCAGCGCCAGCTCTTCCAGACGGTGCGAGATGTAGACAATCCCCGTGCCCTGAGCCTTGAGCATCCGCGTGACGTCAAATAAACTCTCGATTTCACTTTCGGTCAGCGCGGCGGTGGGTTCATCCATGATTAGCACTTTGGCATTGACCGAAATCGCTTTGGCAATTTCCACCATCTGCTGCTGGGCTACGGTTAATTCACTGACGCGGGCGTCCGGGGCGATTTTTAAATTCAGCGTGTGCAGTATTTTCTCAACCGCCTGTCGCTGGGCGCGTTTATCTAACTGCCAGCGACTATTTTTGCAGAATTCACGGCCAATAAAGATATTCTCTTCCACGGTTAAATCGGGGAAGAGATTAAATTCCTGATGGATAATCGTAATACCTGCGTGCTGAGCACTTAGCGGATCGCTGAATGATACGGATTGCCCTTCAAAGCGAATTTCACCGGCATCAGGTTGGTAAACACCGGATAATATTTTCATCAGCGTCGATTTGCCGGCACCGTTTTCACCTAAGAGGGCATGAACTTCGCCGCAGCGTAAATCGAAATCAACCTGATTCAGCGCCAGCACGCCGGGAAAGCGTTTGGTAATGCGCGTCATCTGAATAAGAGTCTCTGACATTGCAAAATTCCTGTGTTGGAAAGGCAATGAATCACAAGCCACAGTGATTTAGTTAATAAGCTAACTCGACTTAGCTTTCGTCCTTAAAAGCTATTTTAGGGTTATAATTTAGCCAAATCATTTGTATTCAAATTGTGACGTCGTGCAAAGGTATTTTGTTATTTGATTGAATTTAAACGATATGTTTAGTTTTTGCTGAATCGTAATACCTGACACTGATCGAATTTTGACCTCTCATCGTGAAACTGCTCACAGATCCTGCACATTTATCTTGTCTCATTTTTAGTGTGAACCCTAAGCTAATTCGAGTTAGCAAATTTCACCACTTTCCGTTCACGGCGCTGCCTGGGCCCTTTTTCACGGCTATGCCCCTGAGACGGATAGGTTAACCAACGTGAGGAAGGGCTATGAAAACGATAAAAGCGTTACCCCGTATTGGCATTCGACCTGTTATTGATGGCCGCCGAATGGGCGTACGCGAGTCTCTGGAAGAGCAGACCATGAACATGGCGAAAGCCACGGCGGCGCTACTCAGTGAAAAATTACGCCACCCCTGCGGTACGCCCGTTGAGTGCGTGATTGCCGATAGCTGCATTGCCGGAATGGCGGAGGCCGCTGCTTGCGAAGAGAAGTTCAGCACGTGCCACGTTGGTCTGACGATCACCGTCACCCCCTGCTGGTGTTACGGGAGTGAAACCATTGATATGGATCCGCTGCGTCCGAAAGCGATCTGGGGCTTTAACGGCACCGAGCGTCCGGGGGCAGTATATCTCGCGGCGGCACTGGCGGCGCATAACCAGAAAGGGATCCCGGCGTTTTCCATATATGGCCACGATGTACAGGATGCGGGCGACGAGACCATCCCGGCAGACGTCGAAGAAAAATTGTTGCGCTTCGCCCGGGCGGGCCTGGCGGTCGCCAGCATGAAGGGGAAAAGTTATTTGTCGGTGGGCGGCGTCTCGATGGGGATTGCGGGCTCGATTGTCGATCACAACTTCTTTGAATCCTGGCTGGGGATGAAGGTGCAGGCGGTGGATATGACCGAACTGCGTCGCCGCATCGATCATAAGATTTACGACGAGCAAGAACTTGAGCTGGCCCTGGACTGGGCGCAAGCACATTTCCGTTTCGGCGAGGATAAAAACGCGGAGCAGTATCGTCGCAATGAACAGGAGAATGCCGCGATCCTGCGGGAGAGTCTGCTGATGGCGATGTGCATCCGCGACATGATGCAGGGTAACCCAAAACTCGCTGCGATGGGCCGCGTGGAGGAATCTCTGGGCTATAACGCCATCGCGTCCGGGTTCCAGGGACAGCGCCACTGGACGGATCAGTATCCAAATGGCGATACCGCAGAGGCGCTGCTGAACAGCTCCTTTGACTGGAACGGTATTCGCCAGCCGTTGGTGGTGGCGACGGAAAATGACAGCCTGAACGGGGTAGCAATGCTGTTTGGACATCTGATGACCGGTACAGCGCAAATCTTTGCCGACGTGCGCACCTACTGGTCGCCAGAGTCGGTTGAGCGTGTTACCGGCCAGAAACTCACTGGACGGGCTGAGCAGGGCATTATTCATCTGATCAACTCCGGCTCGGCGGCACTGGACGGTACAGCGGAGCAGAAAGATGCCGAGGGGAAACCGACCCTGAAACCACACTGGGACATTACTGAGCAGGAAGCCAACGCGTGCCTGGCCGCAACCCACTGGTGTCCGGCGGTGCATGAATACTTTCGCGGGGGCGGTTTCTCATCAAACTTCCTCACCCGAGGTGGCGTGCCATTTACCATGACCCGCGTAAACCTCATCAAGGGGGTGGGCCCGGTATTACAGATAGCGGAAGGCTGGAGTGTTGAGCTGCCGGAACAAGTACATGACATTCTGAATAAGCGCACCGATTCAACCTGGCCCACCACCTGGTTTGCCCCACGTCTGACCGGTAAAGGCCCGTTCAGCGACGTCTATTCAGTGATGGCGAACTGGGGGGCTAACCACGGGGTGCTAACCGTCGGGCACGTCGGTGCTGATTTCATCACCCTGGCGTCCATGCTGCGCATTCCCGTGTGCATGCATAACGTACCGGAGGCGCTGATTTATCGGCCGACGGCCTGGGGCGCTCACGGTATGGATCCGGAAGGGCAGGATTACCGCGCCTGTGAAAATTACGGACCGTTATACAAACAATAAGCCGGTTTGCCAGCCTGCTCCGGCGGACTGGCAGCCTGTGGGGACCGCAATGAAAAAATGTTTTCTGGTTCTCGATTGTGGCGCGACGAACGTGCGCGCCATTGCGCTGGATCCTGAAGGGAATATTGTGGCGCGAGCCTCGGTGGCGAACGAAAGCGAAAGTGCCGCTGAAAATCCGGCCTGGCACCAGTGGTCGCTCGACGCCATCATGCAACGTTTTGCCGTCTGTTGTCAGAAAATCAGCGCAGTGCTGAGCAAGCATCAACTGTGCGGAATGAGTGTGACGACCTTTGGCGTGGATGGCGCGCTGGTAGATGAGCGCGGAGAACTGCTTTACCCGATCATCAGCTGGAAATGTCCACGAACCGTGCCGGTGATGGAAGCGGTTGCCCGTTTATGCTCCCCGGCTGAACTACAGCAGATCACCGGCGTTGGGCAGTTTAGTTTCAACACGTTGTATAAGCTAGGCTGGCTTCAGGACAACCATCCCGATCTGTTACAGCGTGCTCACGCCTGGCTTTTTATCTCCTCGCTAATCAACCATCGCCTGACCGGAAAAATGACGACCGATCTCACGATGGCCGGTACCAGTCAGATGTTCGATCTGCATCAGCGGTGCTTCAGCGAAACGATCTTAAGCAAGATCGGCGTGCCTCATTCCCTTTTCCCGCCGCTGGTTTCCCCCGGAGAGATGATGGGTGAACTGCAGCCCGACGCTGCATCCAGACTCGGATTGCCTTGCGGTGTGCCGGTGATCTCCGCCGGGCACGATACGCAGTTTGCCCTTTTTGGCGCCGGTGCGGGAATTAATGAGCCGGTTCTCTCTTCGGGAACCTGGGAGATTTTAATGGCGCGCACCTCGCAGGTTGATACCGCTTTACTGGGGCAATACCCGGGCGCGACCTGCGAACTGGATAGCCGGACGGGGCTCTATAATCCGGGAATGCAATATCTGGCGTCTGGCGTACTGGAGTGGATCCGCGCGCTGTTCTGGTCGCCTGATGTCAACTGGGACACTATTCTGGCTCAGGCGGCGGCAATTCCGTACGGGGCGGATGGCGTCACGATGAATACCCAGTTGCTCGATTCTCCGCTCGCCGGCTGGCAGGGCGTTACGCTCACCACCACGCCAGCCCATTTTTACCGCGCAGCCCTGGAAGGACTCACGGTGCATCTGCAAGAAAAACTCCAGGCGCTGGAGGCGATCGCGCAATTTAAGGCGCGTGAACTCCTGCTGGTGGGGGGAGGTAGCCGCAATATGCTGTGGAATCAGCTCAAGTCCAATGCGCTTGGGATCCCGGTGAAGGTTCTTGAAGATGCAGATACGACCGTGCTGGGGGCGTCTTTGTACGGATGGTGGGGCGTCGGTGAAACGGCCAGCGCTGAGGCTGCTCGCGATCGGGTCCACTATCGTTACCGTTATTTCTATCCTGAGGAGCAAAGCCGTGCTTAAAACGATATCCCCACTGATTTCACCCGAGCTGCTGAAAACGCTGGCAGAGATGGGCCATGGTGACGAGATTATTTTTGCAGACGCTCACTTTCCCGCGCACAGCCTGGGGCCAAAGACGATCCGCGCAGATGGCCTGCTCATCAGCGATTTGCTGGCCGCGGTGATACCGCTGTTTGAACTCGACAGCTATGCGCCACCGCTGGTGATGATGGCCCCTGTCGACGGGGATACGCTCGATATACAGGTAGAAGCACGCTATCGCAACGCACTCTTTGGTGAGGCGGAAGGGGAGGGGATTATGCGTATTGACCGTTATGCGTTTTATGCGCGGGCACAGAAAGCGTACGCCATTGTGGTGACAGGCGAGACAGCGAAATACGGCAATATACTGTTAAAGAAAGGGGTTACGGCGTACCAATAAAAAACGCCGGGTTAAACCCGGCGTTTTTACTTCAGTCTTCTTACCAGACGTACGTCAGCAGGCTTTGTGAATCTGGCACCATGAAGTCTACGGACATCATCACGGACAGGGAGGTGATGGCGACAATCGAGAACACAAACAGCTTGCGTGCCCAGACCTTGTCATCTTCCACTTTGTAACCGCGCAGAGCCATGCCGAGCCACCAGACGCTCACCGCAGCGGCCACCACCAGATATTTATATCCGGCGTAACCGCCCAGAGAGAGCATCAGCGTTGCCACGGCAAAAGCGATGATGTACAGCGTGATGTGGTTTTTGGCAACTGAGATGCCTTTCACGACCGGCAGAACCGGAATGTTCGCTGCCTGATAATCCTTAAAGCGGAAAATCGCGATGGCGTAGGAGTGCGGCATCTGCCACAGGCTAAAGATAGCCAGCAGGATCAGCGCACCGCTGTCGAACTCGTTCGTGACGGCGCAGTAGCCAATCACCGGCGGCGCAGCGCCGGAGAGAGAACCAATCAGCGTGCCGTAGACGGAGTGGCGTTTCATATACAGGCTGTAGACGCCTACATACACCACGAACCCCATCACCCCCAGCCAGCAGGCCAGCGGGTTAGCACCAAACCACAGCAGCATAAAGCCAGCAATACCCAGCAAGGTGGCGTACACCAGCGAGACGGAAGGAGCAATCAGGCCTTTAACCAGCACCCGATTTTTGGTCCTTTCCATCTTCTTGTCGATATCCATGTCGATGTAGTTGTTAAATACACAACCGGACGCAACCACCAGTGACACACCGACCAGCGTGTAGATAAAGAGGGTGTAATCAATGCTGCCTTTAGAGGCCAGCAGGAACCCTCCGATTACGGAGATCAGGTTGCCAAAGATGATGCCTGGTTTCGTGACTTGCAGGTATTGCTTAAACATACTCGCCGCTCTTAGTGAACCATCATGTTGTAGTTAAGGTTCCACATAATCCAGATGGAACCGACTACCAGGATAGCGATGATAATCACGGTAAAGATAAAGGCCGTCATGTTCCAGCCTTCATCGGACTTGGTGTTCATGTGCAGGAAGCAAACCAGATGCACCAGAATCTGAATCACCGCGGTCACCAGGATTGCGCCCAGGATAACCGGCTTAGATGCAGAACCGTTCATCACCATCCAGAACGGGATCACCGTCAGGATGATCGACAGGATGAAACCTGTCATGTAGGTTTTTACGCTGCCGTGGGAAGCGCCATGATCGTTAGAATGACTCATTACATCGCCCCCATCAGATAGACAACAGAGAACACACAGATCCATACCACGTCCAGGAAGTGCCAGAACAGGCTCAGGCACATGATACGGGTACGGTTAGTACTGGTCAGGCCGCGACGGGAGATCTGGAACATCAGCACTGCCATCCAGATCAGACCCGAGGTCACGTGCAGACCGTGGGTGCCGACCAGCGCGAAGAACGCTGACAGGAAGCCACTGCGATCCGGACCAAAGCCTTCCGCAATCAGGTGATGGAATTCATAGATTTCCATCCCGATAAAGCCAGCACCAAATAACCAGGTCAACGCCAGCCAGGAAACAACCTGGCTTTTGTTGTTTTTGTACATGGCGATAGCCGCCATGCCGTAGGTGATGGAGCTGAATAACAGCAGTGCGGTTTCAACCAGAACGAACGGCAGTTCAAAGATGTCCTTACCGGTCGGGCCGCCCGCTGTGCCGTTCACCAGAACGGCATAGGTTGCGAACAGACAGCAGAACAGGATGCAGTCGCTCATCAGGTAGATCCAGAAACCGAAGACTTTCGTCGGTCCTGTATCATGGTGCGCATGTTCATGCGCGTGGGCAGTCGAGTGCGCCAGAGTATCAGTTGCCATTTTTCAGCCCCGCTTTAGAAATCTCGTCAAAATGCTGGTTTTCCAGCTTTTCAACTTCACGGACTGGTACGTAGTAGTCCACGTCCTCGTCAAAGCTCTTCACAATCCAGCTGATTACGATGCCAGCGAAGCCAACAATCGCCATCCACCAGATGTGCCAGATCATTGCGAAACCAAATACCGTTGCGAAGGCGGCAATCACGATGCCCGCACCGCTGTTTTTCGGCATATGGATCTCTTCGTAATGTTCAGGTTGCTTGTACGCTTCACCTTTTTCTTTCATTTCCCAGAATGCGTCACGCTCATGAATGTGCGGCACTACGGCAAAGTTATAGAACGGAGGTGGAGAAGAGGTAGACCACTCCAGCGTACGGCCACCCCACGGGTCACCGGTCAGGTCGCGGTTCAGGTTACGGTCACGGATAGACACGTAGTACTGAATCAGCTGGCACAGGATACCGCAGGCAATCAGCGCGGCGCCGCCCGCTGCAATCATCAGCATCGGATGGAACTGCGGATCGATCTGCTGGCTCAGACGACGGGTCATCCCCATGAAGCCCAGCACGTACAGCGGCATAAACGCCACGAAGAAGCCGATGATCCAGAACCAGAAGGCGCGTTTGCCCCATTTTTCGTTCAGGGTGAAACCGAACGCTTTTGGCCACCAGTAGGTCACACCTGCGAAGCAGCCGAAGACGACGCCGCCGATGATAACGTTATGGAAGTGCGCAATCAGGAACAGACTGTTGTGCAGGACAAAGTCAGCGCCTGGAACCGCCAGCAGCACGCCGGTCATCCCACCTACGGAGAAGGTCACGATGAAGCCGATGGTCCACAGCATCGCTGAGTGGAACTGGATACGGCCCTGGTACATGGTGAACAGCCAGTTGAAGATCTTAACCCCGGTCGGGATCGCGATAATCATAGTGGTAATACCAAAGAAGGCGTTTACGTTGGCGCCCGCACCCATGGTGAAGAAGTGGTGCAGCCAGACGATGAACGACAGGACGGTAATACACACGGTTGCCCACACCAGAGAGGTGTAACCAAACAGACGTTTACGCGAGAAGGTTGCCGCGATTTCGGAGAAAACACCGAACACCGGCAGAACCAGGATGTACACTTCCGGGTGACCCCAGGCCCAAATCAGGTTGATGTACATCATCATGTTGCCACCCATATCATTCGTGAAGAAATGGGTACCCAGATAGCGATCCAGGGTCAGCAGCGCGATGGTGACGGTCAGAATTGGGAACGACGCGATAATCAGGACGTTGGCGCACAGAGATGCCCAGGTAAATACTGGCATCTTGAACATCGTCATACCTGGTGCACGCATCTTCAGGATGGTCACGAAGAAGTTAATACCGGTCAGGGTGGTACCGACACCGGAGAGCTGAAGCGCCCAAATCCAGTAGTCAACGCCCACGCCCGGACTGTACTCAATTCCCGAAAGTGGCGGGTAGGCCAGCCAGCCGGTCTGAGCAAATTCGCCCACACCCAGTGACAGGTTAACCAGGATAACGCCGACAACGGTGAACCAGAAGCTCAGGTTGTTCAGGAACGGGAACGCAACGTCGCGCGCGCCGATTTGCAGCGGAACGACAACGTTCATCAGACCGATTACCAGCGGCATCGCCACGAAGAAGATCATGATAACGCCGTGAGCGGTAAAGATCTGATCGTAGTGGTGCGGTGGCAGGAATCCGGCTTCGCCCGCAGACGCAAGCGCCTGCTGGCTACGCATCATGATTGCATCCGCAAAGCCACGAATTAACATGACGATACCGACGATGCAGTACATGATGCCGAGTTTTTTGTGGTCAACCGAAGTCAGCCACTCGTTCCACAGGTAGCTCCACTTACCGAAGTAAGTGATCAGGCCAACTAAGGCCGCGCCACCAATGATAATTGCAGCAATCGTAACCATGATAATGGGTTCATGGTACGGCACCGCATCCAATGTCAATTTTCCGAACATTTTCTTCCTCGGCCCCTTAGTGAGCGGTTTCCGCGTGGCTCATGTCCATGCCTTCCATACCCTGGTGCGTGTTGTGCTCGCCTTCAGGCTGGGTCATGTCCATGCTCATGCCGTGATCCATAAATTTGCCAATAACATCTTTGAACAGATTCGGTTTCACGTTAGAGAAGTACTCCACCTTGTTGTATTCGCTAGGTGCAGCCACTTTTTCGAACGCCGCCATGTCAGACATGGTGTTTGGAGACTGCTTCGCTTTTGCAACCCACTGGTCGAAAGTCGCGCGGTCTGGCGTAGCGATAGCTTTGAACTTCATACCCGAGAAGCCCGGGCCACTATAGCTGGCGGAGATACCGTCGTAGGTGCCTGCTTCATTCGCAATCAGATGCAGGTTAGTCTGCATACCGGCCATCGCGTAAATCTGGCTGCCCAGACGTGGGATGAAGAAGGAGTTCATTACGGAGTTGGAGGTCACTTTGAACTGAACCGGAGTGTTCGCCGGGAAGGCGATTTCATTCACGGTAGCAATGCCCTGTTCTGGATAGATGAAGAACCATTTCCAGTCCATGGAGACCACTTCAATGGTAATGGGTTTTTCATCGTGAACCAGCGGTTTGCTCGGCTCAAGTGCGTGAGTGGTTTTCCAGGTCAGTACAGCAAGGAACAGGATGATCAGAATAGGTACCGTCCAGACCACAGCTTCCACTTTATTGGAGTGTGACCAGTTAGGGCTATACTTCGCATCTTTATTGCTCGCACGATACTTCCAGGCGAAACCAACAGCCATCAAGATGGCAGGAATAACCACAATCAACATCAGGCCAAAAGCCGTCAGTATCAATGAACGTTGTTCCAGTCCAATCTGTCCTTTGGGGTCTAGTAGTGCAGAATCGCAGCCACTGAGTAATACAGTGCCTGCGAATAATGACAACCATCCCAAACTTTTATTGTATTTCCTGAGTCTCATTTAACGACCTCAATTCCACGGGAGTCTGGTGGCGTTTAAAGTGTGGGGGCATTTTACGGGAAGGTTACATTACTGTAAACATCATTAGCCCTGTGTCAGGAAGGTGTTACTGGGTTCTGCCGCACATGTCACAAGTGTTGCAAATTATGTCGCGTTTCCAGACGGAAGCCGCACGGAGCGGGCGTTATAACGAAAGGGTGCCCCAGCATACCGCAAAAGGGACAATTGGTATAACCATTGCGAAAAACACACAATTAGTTAACAATTAATTATCAATAAAAAGACAACTAAAAAACGAAAATTCAATGTTTCGAATGCTGAATCGTTTAATGAAAAATAGCGTAGCGAAATAAGCTCCAATAATTTCCGAATGCTATCCCGCACAAAACAACAAATATTTTTTTTGTCGATGGCTGTTATTTCACCGTTATAATTTCGGGCTGTTATTACAACGGGAAATAACCTTTCGCTTTTTACTTCATGTCATCTGCGTTTTTCGTAATGACATGAAATCCAGCATCCCACCCGTCAGGATCCCCGCCAGAGCGAGAAACACACCTGCATCAAGCAGAAGGGTTTCAAAAGGAAGTGACAAGTCGGTAGTCGCATTCATGATGAGCACCGTGAGCCACCCTACCAGGGCAAGACAACCTGCCATTAGCAGACGCAGGGCAAACCGATAGGCAGCGTGATATTTCGTGCGCGGCATGAAGTGTTCCGTCCGCTGGGTATATTCCAGCGTCTGGCGACAGACCAGCAGCAATAAAATCCCCGGCACGGCCGCCACCACCGAGAAGAGATAAAAGGTCGGCCAACCGTAGGCTTCAACAAACCAGCCCGCGACGGGGCCAACGTATACGCGCCCGACGGCGGAAAGGGCAGAGAGCAGCGCAAACTGGGTAGCGGAAAATGACTTATTGCACAGCGTCATCAGCAGGGCGACAAATGCCGCAGTGCCCATACCGCCGCACAGGTTCTCAAAGAATACCGCCGTCCCCATACTGATCATATTCTTGTCGGTGATCGACAGCAGCCAGTAACCGGCATTCGATGCGCCCTGAAGGATGCCAAATATCAGCAGAGCGCGGAACAGCGTCAGGCGCTGCATCAATACGCCGCCGTACAGCGCGCCGACAATCGTGGCAAACAGCCCCAGGGTTTTGTTCACCACGCCGACCTCGCCCGCATCAAACCCGACGCCGCGGATCAGGAAGGTAGTGGTCAGACTCATGGCGAAAGCGTCGCCAAGCTTATAAAGGACAATAAGCAGCAGGATCAGCCAGGCATTATTGCGACCAAAGAAGTCGCGCAGCGGTGCGGCGACGGCCTGCTCCAGCGAGCGTGGAACCGGGATCACATCGCTCGGTTCAGGCGCGAACAGGGTGGCAATAATGCAGGGGATCAGCAGTGCGGCCATCAGCCAGTACATGCCCTGCCAGCCGAGATAGCGGTCAGCAAGCCACAGTGCGAGTCCGCCGGAAACCAGCATACCCAGGCGGTAGCCGAGCACGCTGATTGCCGCACCGGCGCCACGCTCTTCCGCTGGCAGGACGTCCGTTTTCCACGCGTCAAAAACGATGTCCTGCGAGGCGGAGCAGAAGGCGATGACCACCGCAAGCGCGGCCATCCAGCGCAGCTGCGTTGACGGTTCAAGGAAACCCATTGCGGCAATGGCCAGCAACAGCAGCACCTGCGTCATCACTAACCAGCCGCGACGGCGCCCGAGGAACGGTGGGGTATAGCGATCCATCACTGGCGACCACAGGAACTTAAAGACGTAAGCCTGGCCGACGAGCGAGAAGAAACCAATGGTTTTAAGATCGATGTTCTCAACCGTCATCCACGCCTGTAACGTGCCGGAGGTGAGCGCAAGGGGTAAACCGGAGGCGAAACCCAGGATCAGCAGAATAGCTGATTTCGGTTGCTGGAAAATGCGTAAGTAGTGACTGGACATGTTCTTATGAACTGACCCGGTGAAGCACCGGGTCAGTCAGCAGGATTAACGTGCGTTCTGCTTGATGAAGTCGTGAATGCTGGTGTCCTGTGCCATGTCGGCAATGGTGTCAGTCAGCACGCTGTTAACCGCGTTAGCGATATTTTTGTTGGAGGCCTGGAATGCGCCTTCAACGGAATAGCTTGCACGGTAGTTTTTGTTCATCTTGTTGCCGTTCTTCGCGGTAGCGATGATGGAGATATCGGCTTTGGTCGCAATGTTGTAGCGAACGTTACCCTGGGAGACGTCAGCGTACAGGTTGTTCACGATGATTTGCAGATCAACCGCGCCGCTTGGGCCAATCATGTAGCCACGGGAGGTCATCTGTTTTTCCAGTACTTCCTGCAACAGGAAGCGCAGGTCGCGGGAAGCGGTCAGCGTAACCTGCTGGTTGTCGCGAGTCACTTTCGCCAGCGCCTGGTCCTGACGCTGATCGGCACCATTAATGCTGACCGTCACGCCCATCAGGCTTGGATCCTGCTGAGGCAGGGTAATTTTTGGTGAAACGTCAATGGTCGTCGGCGGGGTGGCGCAACCGGCGAGCATAAAGAGTGCTACCAACGGAAAGAAGATTTTTTTTAACATTTTCGGGTTCTCAACGAATCGTAAGCAAAGAGAGAAAAATTGCCGCCATCATAACATCGCCAACGGCCAGGGGAAGTGGTCAACGCATGTAAATTCATCGCCTTGTCCGAAAACTGACCACCTTTCCGCTTTTCTCTGCCTGTAAGTGACAAAACGTATGAACCTCATAGTGAACTTCATCCGTTTGGATGAGAAAATCAGACGAAAGCTAAATATTTGTTGTCACGGTGTAATGGAACCGGTAAAAGCGGCTAATATTTAAAGGGATGGGTGACATCTTAGCGTTGTCGGAGGAGTGATTTCATGATGATACGTGAACAGATAGAAGAAAAATTAAGGGCAGCGTTCAACCCTGTGTTTCTCGAAGTTGTCGACGAAAGCTATCGTCATAACGTGCCGGCAGGTTCTGAAAGCCACTTCAAAGTGGTTCTGGTCAGCGATCGCTTCACGGGAGAACGTTTCCTGAACCGACACCGCTTGATCTACAGCACCTTGACGGAAGAACTCTCCACAACCGTACATGCGCTCGCGCTGCATACCTACACCATTAAGGAATGGGAAGGGCTGCAGGATACGGTATTCGCATCACCGCCTTGTCGGGGTGCAGGCACCATCGCCTGATAAATCGGATTTGCAACCGCCGGAGTTTTTCCAGTATGTTGCTTACAGATTTCGTCAAAACGGCCTTCGGGCCGTTTTGTTTTGTCTGAGTTTTGAGCGGATGGCGCGTTTTTAAGGCTAAAAATAGCCTTAAAGTGTGAAAAAAGCCGCAGCAACATGCTCCAACCGTTCTCGACTCACCTAAGTGATGCCGCTATAATGCCGCGTCTTATTGAATGTCTTCGGGATGATTCTGGCGACAGGGAATGTGAATCTGCACATAAGAGAGCATCCCGGTATAACAGACAGATTCAGAGTTGACCGAGCACTGTGATTTTTTTGAGGTAACAAGATGCAAGTTTCAGTTGAAACCACTCAAGGCCTTGGCCGCCGTGTAACGATTACTATCGCTGCTGACAGCATCGAAACTGCTGTGAAAAGCGAGCTGGTCAACGTAGCAAAAAAAGTACGTATTGACGGCTTCCGCAAGGGCAAAGTACCAATGAATGTTGTTGCTCAGCGTTATGGCGCTTCCGTGCGTCAGGATGTGCTGGGTGAACTGATGAGCCGCAACTTTATCGACGCGATCATCAAAGAAAAAATCAATCCAGCCGGCGCGCCAAACTACGTTCCAGGTGAATACAAGCAGGGCGAAGACTTCACCTATTCCGTAGAGTTCGAAGTGTACCCGGAAGTTGAGCTGAAAGGTCTGGAATCAATCGAAGTTGAAAAACCGATCGTTTCCGTGACTGACGAAGACGTTGACGGCATGCTGGATACCCTGCGTAAGCAGCAGGCGAACTGGAAAGAGAAAGAAGGCGCTGTTGACGCGGAAGACCGCGTAACCATCGACTTCACCGGTTCAGTAGACGGCGAAGAGTTCGAAGGCGGTAAAGCGTCTGATTTCGTACTGGCGATGGGCCAGGGTCGTATGATCCCAGGCTTCGAAGACGGTATCAAAGGCCACAAAGCAGGCGAAGAGTTCACCATCGACGTGACCTTCCCTGAAGAATACCACGCTGAAAACCTGAAAGGTAAAGCAGCGAAGTTCGTCATCAACCTGAAGAAAGTTGAAGAGCGCGAACTGCCAGAACTGACTGAAGAATTCATCAAGCGTTTCGGCGTGGAAGATGGTTCTGTTGCGGGTCTGCGTGCTGAAGTGCGTAAAAACATGGAGCGCGAGCTGAACGGCGCTGTACGTAACCGCGTGAAGTCTCAGGCGATTGAAGGTCTGGTGAAAGCGAACGACATCGACGTTCCTGCTGCCCTGATCGACAGCGAAATCGACGTTCTGCGCCGTCAGGCTGCACAGCGCTTCGGTGGCAACCAGCAGCAAGCGATGGAACTGCCACGCGAGCTGTTCGAAGAGCAAGCGAAACGTCGCGTTGTTGTTGGCCTGCTGCTGGGCGAAGTGATTCGTACCCACGAGCTGAAAGCTGACGAAGAGCGTGTGAAAGGCCTGATCGAAGAGATGGCTTCTGCATACGAAGATCCATCAGAAGTGATCGAGTTCTACGGTAAGAACAAAGAGCTGATGGACAACATGCGCAACGTTGCACTGGAAGAGCAGGCTGTTGAAGCGGTACTGGCGAAAGCGAAAGTAACCGAAAAAGAGACCTCTTTCACCGAACTGATGAACCAGCAGGCGTAATTTCGCCCCAACGGTTTAAAGTTTGAACAAAAAACCCGTTGCCCTCCGGCGACGGGTTTTTTTTATCACAGCTTTAGTCCTGGAAGGGTGCTAAAACGCCCTTTCAGTGTTAGCGTTACAACAAAACGTTGTTATGCTTGAAATAGGGCATGGCGACCCCCATTAGTATGTAATCACGATGATTGAGACTGGCTGATAATCCGTCCATAAGGTTACAATCAGTACAGCAGGTGTTTTCAATTTTGAACCAGGAGACGGAAATGTCATACAGTGGCGAACGAGATAACTTTGCACCCCATATGGCGCTGGTGCCAATGGTTATTGAACAGACCTCACGCGGTGAGCGATCTTTCGATATCTATTCCCGTCTGCTCAAGGAACGCGTTATCTTTCTGACCGGCCAGGTGGAAGACCATATGGCTAACCTGATCGTGGCGCAGATGCTGTTCCTGGAAGCGGAAAACCCGGAAAAAGACATTTACCTGTACATCAACTCGCCGGGCGGTGTGATTACGGCGGGCATGTCTATTTATGACACCATGCAATTCATCAAGCCGGATGTCAGCACCATCTGTATGGGACAGGCGGCGTCCATGGGGGCTTTCCTGTTAACCGCAGGGGCGAAAGGTAAGCGTTTCTGCCTGCCTAACTCCCGCGTGATGATTCACCAGCCGCTGGGTGGTTACCAGGGCCAGGCGACGGATATTGAAATCCACGCCCGAGAAATTCTGAAAGTAAAAGCGCGCATGAATGAACTTATGGCGCAGCATACGGGTCAACCACTCGAGCAGATCGAGCGCGATACCGAGCGCGATCGCTTCCTGTCTGCACCTGAGGCAGTTGAGTACGGCTTAGTCGACTCCATTTTGACCCATCGTAATTGATGCCCGCGACGCGAGTGTGCCGCTATACTAATTTAGGGCGGCACGTTGCCTGTAAGCAGCTTGCGTCTGAGTATGGCATTTGCGTCGTCATGTGCGGCACATAGAACTTAAAAAGAGGTTTGGACTCATGACAGATAAACGCAAAGATGGTTCGGGCAAACTGCTGTACTGCTCTTTTTGCGGCAAAAGCCAGCATGAAGTGCGTAAACTGATTGCCGGGCCGTCCGTGTATATCTGCGACGAATGCGTCGATTTATGTAACGACATCATTCGCGAAGAGATTAAAGAAGTCGCGCCGCACCGTGAGCGCAGCGCGTTACCAACGCCACACGAGATTCGCCACCACCTGGACGACTATGTCATTGGTCAGGAGCAGGCGAAAAAAGTGCTGGCGGTGGCGGTATACAACCACTACAAGCGTCTGCGTAACGGCGATACCAGCAATGGCGTGGAACTGGGCAAAAGTAACATTCTGCTGATCGGGCCTACGGGTTCCGGTAAAACGTTGCTGGCGGAAACGCTGGCGCGCCTGCTGGATGTTCCGTTCACCATGGCGGATGCCACCACCCTGACCGAAGCCGGTTATGTGGGCGAAGACGTTGAAAATATTATCCAGAAGCTGCTCCAGAAGTGCGATTACGACGTACAGAAAGCCCAGCGCGGGATCGTCTATATCGATGAGATTGACAAAATCTCCCGTAAATCAGACAACCCATCCATCACCCGTGACGTCTCGGGCGAAGGCGTGCAGCAGGCGCTCCTGAAGCTGATTGAAGGTACGGTTGCGGCTGTTCCACCGCAGGGTGGGCGTAAACATCCGCAGCAGGAATTCTTGCAGGTTGATACCTCCAAGATCCTGTTTATCTGTGGTGGTGCGTTTGCAGGCCTGGATAAAGTGATCTCTCACCGTGTGGAAACCGGCTCCGGCATTGGTTTTGGCGCAACGGTGAAAGCTACGTCTGAAAAACCAAACGAAGGCCAGCTGCTGGCGCAGGTTGAACCGGAAGATCTGATCAAATTTGGTTTGATTCCGGAATTTATCGGCCGTCTGCCGGTTGTGGCGACCCTGAACGAACTGAGCGAAGACGCGCTGATTCAGATCCTGAAAGAGCCGAAAAACGCGCTGACCAAGCAGTATCAGGCGCTGTTTAATCTGGAAGGCGTTGAGCTGGAATTCCGTGACGAAGCACTGGACGCGATTGCCAAGAAAGCGATGGCGCGTAAAACCGGTGCCCGTGGCCTGCGTTCTATCGTGGAAGCAGCATTGCTCGACACGATGTACGATCTTCCTTCTATGGAAGATGTCGAAAAAGTCGTGATCGACGAGTCCGTCATTGGTGGCCAGACCAAGCCGTTACTGATTTACGGTAAACCGGAAGCGCAGCAGGCATCTGGCGAATAATTCACCATTTCATACAATCAGTTAATCAAAAAGGGGGGATTTTATCTCCCCTTTACTTTTTCCGTATTCATGGCGTTGAATGTATGGGAAACATCCCCATATACTGGATTACATGTTAATGGTTGTGTGAAGCACAGTTACATGACCAGTTTACCTGGCGGACACTAAACTAAGAGAGAGCTCTATGAATCCTGAGCGTTCTGAACGCATTGAAATCCCCGTATTGCCGTTGCGCGATGTGGTGGTTTATCCGCACATGGTCATACCCTTATTTGTAGGGCGGGAAAAATCTATCCGTTGCCTCGAAGCCGCCATGGATCATGATAAAAAAATCATGTTGGTTGCGCAGAAGGAAGCATCAACGGATGAGCCGGGTGTAAACGATCTTTTCACCGTCGGGACCGTGGCCTCTATTTTGCAGATGCTGAAGCTGCCAGATGGCACCGTGAAGGTGCTGGTGGAAGGCTTACAGCGCGCGCGTATTACCACTCTGTCAGACGATGGCGAGCACTTCTCTGCGAAGGCAGAGTACCTTGATTCACCGGAACTTGATGAGCGCGAGCAGGAAGTGCTGGTACGCACCGCGATCAGCCAGTTTGAAGGCTACATCAAGCTGAACAAGAAAATCCCACCTGAAGTGCTGACGTCGCTGAACAGCATCGACGATCCTGCACGTCTGGCGGATACCATCGCTGCGCATATGCCGCTGAAGCTGGCTGACAAACAGTCCGTGCTGGAAATGTCCGACGTTAACGAACGTCTGGAATACCTGATGGCGATGATGGAGTCTGAGATCGATCTGCTCCAGGTTGAGAAGCGCATTCGCAACCGCGTCAAAAAGCAGATGGAAAAATCGCAGCGTGAGTACTATCTGAACGAGCAAATGAAAGCCATTCAGAAAGAGCTCGGCGAGATGGACGATGCGCCGGATGAAAACGAAGCGCTGAAGCGTAAGATCGACGCGGCGAAGATGCCGAAAGAGGCGAAAGAGAAAGCCGAAGCTGAGTTGCAGAAGCTGAAAATGATGTCTCCGATGTCGGCGGAAGCGACCGTTGTACGCGGCTACATTGAGTGGATGGTTCAGGTTCCATGGAATGCCCGCAGCAAGGTCAAAAAAGACCTGCGTCAGGCACAGGAAATCCTCGATACCGACCACTATGGCCTGGAACGTGTGAAAGACCGCATTCTTGAGTACCTCGCGGTACAGAGCCGTGTGAACAAAATCAAAGGTCCAATCTTGTGCCTGGTAGGGCCTCCAGGGGTGGGTAAAACCTCTCTGGGTCAGTCCATCGCCAAAGCGACCGGACGTAAGTACATCCGTATGGCGCTGGGCGGCGTGCGTGATGAAGCGGAAATCCGCGGTCACCGCCGTACCTATATCGGTTCTATGCCGGGCAAGCTGATCCAGAAGATGGCGAAAGTGGGCGTCAAAAACCCGCTGTTCCTCCTCGACGAGATCGACAAAATGTCTTCGGACATGCGTGGCGATCCGGCGTCGGCGCTGCTGGAAGTGCTTGATCCAGAGCAGAACGTGGCGTTCAGCGATCACTATCTGGAAGTCGACTACGACCTGAGCGATGTGATGTTCGTGGCGACCTCCAACTCCATGAACATTCCGGCGCCACTGCTGGACCGTATGGAAGTGATCCGTCTGTCCGGTTATACCGAAGACGAGAAGCTGAACATTGCTAAGCAGCACCTGCTGCCGAAGCAGATTGAGCGTAACGCGCTAAAAGCTAACGAGCTGACCGTTGAGGACAGCGCTATTGTCGGCATTATTCGTTACTACACCCGTGAAGCGGGCGTGCGTAGCCTTGAGCGTGAGATCTCTAAACTGTGCCGCAAGGCGGTTAAGCAGCTGCTGCTGGATAAGAGCCTGAAGCACATCGTGATTAACGGCGACAATCTGCATGCTTACCTCGGCGTTCAACGCTTCGACTATGGCCGTGCGGACAACGAAAACCGCGTTGGTCAGGTGACTGGACTGGCGTGGACGGAAGTGGGTGGCGATCTGCTGACCATTGAAACCGCCTGTGTACCGGGTAAAGGCAAGCTGACCTACACTGGCTCGCTCGGTGAAGTGATGCAGGAGTCCATCCAGGCAGCGTTGACCGTGGTGCGTGCGCGCGCGGAAAAACTGGGTATTAACCCGGATTTCTACGAAAAACGCGACATTCACGTTCACGTTCCGGAAGGGGCGACGCCGAAAGATGGCCCAAGCGCGGGTATTGCTATGTGTACGGCGCTGGTTTCCTGCCTGACGGGGAACCCGGTCCGTGCTGATGTGGCCATGACTGGTGAAATTACGCTGCGTGGTCAGGTACTGCCCATCGGCGGGTTAAAAGAAAAACTGCTGGCGGCACACCGTGGTGGGATCAAAACCGTATTGATTCCTTACGAGAATAAACGCGATCTGGAAGAGATTCCGGACAACGTTATTGCCGATTTGCAGATCCATCCGGTGAAACGCATTGAGGAAGTTCTGACTCTCGCACTGCAAAATGAACCGTCCGGAATGCAGGTTGTAACCGCAAAATAGTGACCTCGCGCAAAGAGCGCTAATAAAAACAAGGCTGGTAAGTCATTTCGTACTTGCCAGCCTTTTTTTGTATAGCTAATTTAGATTGCTGATTGGGTTAGCCATCAACAACGGGTGTTGTAAGGTCATAGCAGGACTGATATAACTGCTGCGCGGTCGCGCTGTGAAGGATTCAGGTGCGATATAAATTATAAAGAGAGGAAGAGAACAGTGAATAAATCTCAACTGATTGACAAAATTGCTGCGGGTGCTGATATTTCTAAAGCTGCAGCTGGACGTGCTTTAGATGCTTTAATTGCTTCTGTTACTGAATCTCTGCAAGCTGGGGACGACGTTGCACTGGTAGGCTTCGGTACTTTTGCGGTTAAAGAGCGTGCTGCCCGTACTGGCCGCAACCCGCAGACCGGTAAAGAGATCACCATTGCTGCCGCTAAAGTGCCGGGTTTCCGTGCAGGTAAGGCGCTGAAAGACGCAGTAAATTGATTGCTTTCCCGCTCCAGGGAAGCTGAAAAGTATAAGGGCGCATCGTTTGATGTGCCTTTTTTGTTTGTCCAGACCTGATTTGTGCGAGTTTATGCGAGTTGTGGGCTGACAATTGCCCTGTTTTCTTGTCACAATACGCCTTTACGCGCGACGGTCAGGATTTTCCGTCAGCGTCAGGTAACCAGTCACCTACAGCGGAGTGTTGTTACACCATGATGGACAGCTTACGCACGGCTGCTAACAGTCTCGTGCTCAAGATTATTTTCGGTATCATTATCGTGTCGTTCATATTGACCGGTGTGAGTAGTTACCTCATCGGCGGTGGCGCGAACTACGCCGCAAAAGTGAATGGCCAGGAAATTAGCCGTGGGCAGTTCGAGAACGCTTTTGCTGGTGAACGTAACCGCATGCAGCAACAGCTGGGCGACCAATACTCTGAACTTGCAGCCAACGAAGGCTATATGAAAAACCTGCGTCAGCAGACGCTGAACCGCCTTATCGACGAAGCGCTGCTGGACCAGTACGCGAAAAGCCTCGGTCTGGGCATCAGCGATGAGCAGGTTAAAAAAGCCATCTTCTCGACGCAGGCTTTCCAGTCTAATGGGAAGTTCGACAACGCGCGTTACAACAGCATTGTTAACCAGATGGGGATGACGGCTGACCAGTACGCACAGGCGCTGCGTAACCAGTTGACCACGCAACAGCTGATCAACGCGGTGGTGGGCACCGATTTCATGCTGAAAGGCGAAACTGAAGCGCTGGCGGCACTGGTGGCGCAGCAACGCGTGGTGCGTGAAGCGACGATTGATGTCAATGCACTGGCGGCGAAACAGCAGGTTAGCGACGCTGAAGTTAATGCTTACTATGAGCAAAACAAGAACAACTTCATCTCTCCTGAACAGTTCCGCGTAAGCTATATCAAGCTGGATGCAGCTGCGATGCAGAAAAACGCGACTGACGCCGAGATCCAGTCTTATTACGACCAGCATCAGGATCAGTTCACTCAGCCGCAGCGTAACCGTTACAGCGTGATCCAGACCAAAACGGAAGCAGAAGCAAAAGCCGTGCTGGACGAGCTGAACAAAGGCGCTGATTTCGCGACCGTGGCGAAAGCAAAATCCACCGACATTATTTCTGCCAAAAACGGCGGTGATATGGGCTGGCTGGAAGATTCCACTACCCCGGACGAGCTGAAAAATGCGGGTCTTAAAGAGAAAGGCCAACTGTCTGGTGTAATCAAATCCTCCGTTGGCTTCCTGGTGGCGCGTCTGGACGATGTCGTGGCGGCGAAAACCAAGCCGCTGGCTGACGTTCGTGATGATATCGCTGCGAAAGTGAAGCAGGAGAAAGCGCTGGACGCCTTCTATGCTCTGCAACAGAAAGTGAGCGATGCCGCAAGCAACGACAACGAATCACTGGCGGGCGCTGAGCAGGCTGCTGGCGTGAAAGCGGTTGAGACGGGCTGGTTCAGCCATGAAAATCTGCCGGAAGAACTGAACTTCAAACCGGTTTCAGATGCCATTTTCAATGGTGGTCTGGTAGGTGAGAACGGTACGCCGGGCAGCAACTCAGACATCATTACCGTTGACGGTGACCGTGCGTTCGTACTGCGCGTCAGCGAGCACAAAGCCGAGGCAGTGAAGCCCCTGGCGGAAGTGAAAGATCAGGTGGTGGCGCTGGTCAAACACAACAAAGCGGCACAGCAGGCAAAACTGGATGCAGAGAAAATTCTGGCCGATCTGAAAGCCGGTAAGAACGATGCACTGAAAGCGGCTGGCCTGAACTTTGGCGAAGCCAAAACGCTGAGCCGTACCGGTCAGGATCCTGTCAGCCAGGCGGCGTTTGGTCTGAGCCTGCCGGCGAAAGACAAACCTGTCTTTGGCACCACGACCGATATGCAGGGTAACGTGGTGATTCTGGCTCTGGATGAAGTCAAAGCCGGCACGCTGCCAGACGCGCAGAAGAAGGCCATGGTTCAGGGAATTACCCAGAATAATGCCCAGATTGCTTTCGAAGCGATGATGAGCAACCTGCGTAAAGAAGCCAAAATCAAGCTGGGTGATGTGGTGACCCAGGAGCAATAATTACGTACCTGCTCGCAGATTTTCGTAACGCTCTGCAAAAAACTAAAGGCCGCTTTCGCGGCCTTTTCCATTTCTGCAATCTGCTGTTTGTCCCTGTTTTCTCGTACGGCTATCGTGGCGTGGCTGTCAACAAACAAGGAGAAAACAGCATGAAATGTGGAATCAAAGCACTGTTAATTACACTGGCTATTGCCACTTCCGGGATGAGTGCGGGCGCGCTGGCGGCGTCGCCCTCGGCTAAAGCGCAGGCTGCACAGACCAAAACAGACTCAGCTGCGCAGGCTCATACGCAATCAAAAGCGACTGATGCCGGTAAAAGTGCAGAGGATGACGGTACGCGAGTCAGCATCAATTCGGCATCGGCAGAAGAGCTCGCGCGCGTGATGAACGGTGTGGGACTTAAAAAAGCCCAGGCCATTGTTAGCTACCGCGAGGAGTACGGTCCTTTCAAAACCCTTGACGATCTCAAGCAGGTGCCGGGTATGGGCAGCGCGCTGGTTGAGCGCAATCTCGCACACCTGACGCTGTAATCGCGTAATCACTTGCACTGCGGCAAAAATTTGCCAGGATAAAGAGGTCATACCAGTTATGACCTCTGAACCTATAACAACGAAAGGCTATTGCGCTATGCAGACACAAATCAAAGTCCGTGGTTATCACCTCGATGTTTACCAGCACGTCAATAACGCCCGCTACCTTGAATTTCTTGAAGAGGCGCGCTGGGATGGCCTGGAGAACAGCGAAAGCTTCCAGTGGCTGACCGCACACAACATCGCGTTTGTGGTCGTCAACATCAACATTAACTACCGCCGCCCGGCTGTGCTTGGGGATGTGCTCACCGTGACCAGTGAGGTCCAACAACTGAATGGCAAAAGTGGTGTATTGAGCCAGGTCGTCACGCTTGAGCCAGAAGGGCAGGTGGTGGCCGATGCGCTGATCACCTTTGTCTGTATCGATCTCAAAACCCAGAAAGCGTTGCCGCTGGAAGGGGAGTTGCGCGAAAAGCTGGAGCTGATGATCGCATAAGTAATATTCAGGAATGCCCGCGCTGTCGACTCCTGTTGTACGACAGCGCGGACAGTTAGCCCTTATTTCAGACCGGTCTTTTTCTGCATCGCGGCCATCACGCCCGCTTTATCCGCAAGATAATGATTCAGACCGTTCGCGCGCAGGTTACAGGCGGCACACTGCCCGCAGCCGTCCCCTTTAATGCCGTTGTAGCAGGTCAGGGTCTCGTTGCGAACGATATCCAGCTTGCCCCAGTAGTCGGCCAGCGCCCAGGTTTCGGCTTTATCCAGCCACATCAGCGGCGTTTCGAAGCGGGTCTCTTTTGCCATACCCAAATCGACGGCGTGATTGAGTGCTTTCACGAATTCATCCCGACAGTCCGGGTAGCCAGAGAAGTCGGTCTCACACACGCCCGTGATCACCGCTTCGGCTTTCACCTGGTAGGCATAGATTGCCGTCAGGGTCAGGAAGAGAATATTACGCCCAGGTACGAAGGTATTCGGAATGCCGCTGGCATCCGGTTCGTAATCAGGAACCGGAATGCTGTCGCGGGTGAGGCTGCTGACGGCCAGCTCATTTAACAGCGTCACGTCCAGCACTTTATGAGCGCGGGCGCCCAGTTTGAGGGCCAGTTCACGAGCGACATCGATTTCAGCGCGATGACGCTGACCATAATCAAAAGTGACGCAGTGCACTTCATCATACTGGTGAAGTGCCTGAATCAGGCAGGTTGTGGAATCTTGTCCTCCGCTGAACACGACGACGGCACGTTTCATAGATCATCTCGACAGTTACGGTAAAAGCGTCATGTTAACGCCTGGCTAAAGCGGCGACCAGCTTCTTCACGCGTTTGGTGGAGGAAGCCAGGCTTCGGTGAAGTCAAACCAGCCGCGAGTGTTAAGGCGTATGCCGTTGACGCCCGGAGGAGCGCTGATTTGATACTGGTAGTTAAAGAGCGGTGTCAGGACGGCTGTCTCCATTAATCGGCTGAAGATAGCCTGAAGTCCTGCGTGTCGGTCACGTTCGTCGGCCTGCGTCTGCACCGCATCCAGTGTGGCCTGCAAATGGGCGTATGCCGGTGCGCTCAGCAGATGCGGCCAGAGCGCATCGCAGCGGAGCCATTGCTCAAGGGTGTACGCTGGCGCTTCGCCAATCAGTCTGTCTCCCATCATGATGTCTGCATCGGCAAGCTGCTGGCAACCGTCCCACGTCTTGGCGTCGTGAAAGATGACGGTCAGTTCACACCCCTGCCGCGCAAGGTATGCTTTTAACTGACTGGCCATGGTGTGAAGCTCAACCGGCAGGTGGTAGACAAGCGTCAATGCCTCTGGCAGCACAACGTCGGTTAAATCAGTCCACTGGGGGATCGCCCAGCCGGGAAGCAGTTCCTCGGTAGGAGTGATGAGCCCTTCGTTCAGGGGAAGCGTGTGCAGCAGCGTTGAGAGATGAATGATATTAATCAGCCGCTTTGCCTGAAGTTCGCTCAGACGCGGACTTTGTTTCAGCGTGAGGTAGCAGAAGCCCAGACTGGTGCTGTTACTCACCAGCCGCAGGCTGGCCAGCTCGTCGGCCTCGCCAATGGCGATTTGCACCGGGTGGCGACAGCTGGTGCCCAGACTGTAGTCAAAAAGCTGGGGCGTGATCCAGTACTCGATAGCCTTAAGCAACGGATGGCCAAGATGATACTGCTCGTGGCTTTCCAGACGCACCAGTTCAGGCTCAAAAACGCTCAGCCGGAAGGGACCGCTGCCCACCACGGGGTAATCAGAATGCGCCAGACGGCTACAGTAGGTTGCCAGCCTGTGCGCCAGCCAATAGTCAGGTTGATGCAGAATAAACGTCAGGCACTGCGGATGCGTGGTTTCGATACGTAAGACGCTTCGGAAAAGCGTGCCCATGCCGGGCTGCGATAGCAGCGCCGTCAGGCTTTGCCTGAGCTGTGCCGTCTCTATTTTATCGCCGTTATGCCAGTGCAGGGTGGAGCGTATGTAGAAATGCCAGCGCAGGCCGTCAGCGGAGATTTCCCAGTGATGCGCCAGATCGCCCGTGGGTTCACTGCTGTTACCATTAAAACGCGTCAAACCAGAGAATACCTGTCCCGCCAGATGCTGCTCCGCCCGGCCAGGGAGAAACCCCGGCTGAAGCGGCTCCAGCGAGCGATAGTAGGGAATACGCAGCGTCGGCGTATCGTTCTGCCATTGCCCGCCCATAAACGGATGCAGCAGCGATCGCAAATCTTCAGGCGCGAGCTGGGCCAGCTCCAGCGCGTTGTGCTGCTGTCCACTTTTCAGGGCCTCTTCCATCATCGTATTACGCAACGAATCCGGGGTGACGTGAAAGCGTAATTCCCCACGCTTTCCTCGTCCGGAGCGGGCGTGCCAGCTTAGCCAGCCCGCCTCCTGCGCCTGGCGCAGCAGGGTGCGTACATGTCGCTCGCTGCAAAAGCAGCGGCTGGCAAGTTCACTGATGGTCACCTGCTGCGTTGCGCCGGCGGAGGGGTGCCACAGACGCTGATACTGGTTAAGACGGTTAAGCTGGCGCATGAAAAACCCGGAACAATAATTATCATCTATTCACTATTACTTCCGTATATCTCACGTAATACTGATGCACAAGTTAACCGCATCACATTTCGGGAGTAATTATGGCTCGGCTCGCTGCATTTGATATGGACGGCACGCTGTTAATGCCGGATCACCGTTTAGGGGAGAAAACCCTGAACACACTTAAGCGCCTGCGCGAGCGTGAAGTCACCCTGACGTTTGCCACTGGTCGTCATGTGCTGGAGATGCGCCATCTGCTGGGAACATTTGCCCTCGATGCGTTCCTGATCACCGGCAACGGGACGCGCATTCACTCCGTCGAGGGCGATGTGCTGCACCGTCAGGATCTGGATCCGGAAGTGGCGGACATCGTCCTGCACAGCACCTGGGATACGCAGGCCAGCGTGCATGTTTTTAACGATGAAGGCTGGTTTACCGGGCGTGAGATCCCGGCCTTGCTGCACGCTCACGTTTACAGTGGCTTTAAATATCAGCTCATCGATTTGCGCCGCATTCCGGCACACAAGGTAACCAAGATCTGCTTCTGCGGCGATCACGACGATCTCTGCCGCCTGCGTATTCAGCTTAACGAGGCGCTGGGCGACCGGGCGCACCTGACCTTCTCGGCGGTGGACTGTCTTGAAGTGCTGCCGGTGGGCTGTAACAAAGGATCTGCGCTGGCGGTGCTGAGCGATCGTCTGGGGCTGACGATGCAGGACTGTATGGCCTTTGGTGACGCCATGAACGACCACGAGATGCTGAGCAGCGTAGGCCGTGGGCTGATTATGGGGAACGCGATGCCGCAACTTATCGCCGCGCTCCCGCATTTACCGGTTATCGGACACTGTCGTAACGAAGCGGTGTCCCATTTTTTGACCCATTGGCTGGACAAAAATAACCTCCCATATTCCCCCGAATAGCGAGATCCTTCCAGCAAGCCAGGCTAAAGCCTGGCTTTTTTTTATTTCACCAGATGCAAAATCTGCGCTTTCCACGGTTCAACATCGCCAATATTGGCCTGCACCCATTCTGCGTTGTAATAGGTGTCCAGGTAGCGCTCCCCGCTGTCGCACAGCAGCGTGACGACAGAGCCGCTAAGGCCTTCTTCACGCATTCTCGCGGCCAGTTGTAGCGCCCCCCACATATTGGTGCCGGTAGAGGCCCCGACCTTACGGCCAAGCTGTGTCTCCAGCCAGTGCGCCGTCGCGACGCTGGCGGCGTCCGGCACGCGGAGCATCTCATCCACAACGTCCGGAATGAACGAGGGTTCGACGCGCGGGCGACCAATTCCTTCGATCTTGCTCCCCACAGGGCTCCGCAGGCTGGCATCGCGAGATTGCCAGTAATCAAGGAACACCGAGTTCTGAGGGTCAACCACCATCAGCTGCGTATCATAACCCTGACAGCGGATATAACGTCCGATGGTGGCGGAGGTTCCGCCCGTGCCCGCGCTCATGACAATGTAAGAGGGGACGGGATGTGGCTCGTGGGTCATCTGGCGGAAAATGCTGTCCGCAATGTTATTATTGCCGCGCCAGTCGGTGGCGCGCTCGGCGAAGGTGAACTGGTCCATATAGTGACCATTTAGTTCGCGGGCCAGCATTTCGGAGGCCGCATAGATTTCGCAGGCGCTTTCCACAAAGTGGCAGCGTCCGCCGTAAAATTCGATCTGTTCAACTTTACGTTTCGCCGTGCAGGAGGGCATCACAGCGATAAACGGCAGGCCCAGCAGGCGGGCAAAGTAGGCCTCTGAGACGGCAGTTGATCCGGACGACGATTCAATAATCGTGGTGCCTTCTTTAATCCAGCCGTTACATAAACCGTATAAAAAGAGTGAACGCGCCAGGCGATGCTTCAGGCTGCCGGTAGGATGGGTACTTTCATCCTTCAGGTAAAGCTGAATGCCGGGAAATCCAGGCAAAGGCAGGCGGATCAAATGGGTGTCTGCCGAGCGCTGATAGTCGGCATTTATTTCGCTGATGGCATGTTTAACCCAGGTGCTATTCATCGTAGTTATCCGTTTGTCATTTTGTGCCCAGCATAGCGAAAAGCACAGAAAAAATTGTTGCTATCTGGCCTTTAAAATAGAATGTAAGGAGAATAATTTTCTCTGTGAGGTGGATATGCTAGATAAAATTGACCGCAAGCTGCTTTCTTTGCTGCAAAGCGACTGCACCCTCTCTTTGCAGGCGCTGGCAGATGCCGTTAATCTGACCACCACACCGTGCTGGAAGCGCCTCAGGAAGCTGGAAGACGATGGCATTCTGCTGGGACGTGTGGCGCTGCTGGACCCCGAAAAACTGGGGCTTGGACTGACCGCCTTCGTCCTGATAAAAACGCAGCATCACAGCAGCGAATGGTACAGCCGCTTCGTCACCCAGGTTTCCGACATGCCCGAGGTGCTCGGCTTCTGGCGCATGGCGGGGGAATACGACTATCTGATGCGCGTTCAGGTGGCAGACATGAAGCGCTACGATGATTTTTACAAGCGGCTGGTCAATAGCGTACCGGGCTTGTCCGATGTCACCTCCAGTTTCGCCATGGAACAGATTAAATACACCACAGCGTTACCCATTGAATAACTTCATAAAATATCTTCAGGAAAAGACCGCGTGCGATTATTTGCCCAATTAAGCTGGTACTTTCGTCGGGAGTGGCAACGCTACCTCGGCGCGGTGGCCCTGCTTATTATCATTGCCATTTTGCAACTGATCCCGCCCAAAGTGGTGGGATACGTCGTGGATGGTGTTACGGAACAACATTACACCGCCGCACGGGTGATGATGTGGGTCGGTACGCTGGTGTTGACGGCCGTGGTGGTTTACCTGCTGCGTTATGTCTGGCGCGTGCTGCTGTTCGGCGCGTCCTATCAGCTTGCCGTTGAGCTGCGCGAGGACTTTTACCGCCAGCTGAGCCGCCAGCACCCTGAGTTTTATCTGCGTCACCGTACCGGGGATCTCATCGCCCGCGCCACAAACGATGTGGACCGTGTGGTGTTTGCCGCCGGTGAAGGGGTGTTAACGCTGGTGGATTCCCTGGTGATGGGCTGTGCGGTACTGATTGTGATGTCTACGCAAATTAGCTGGGAGCTCACGCTGCTAGCGCTGCTGCCAATGCCGCTGATGGCGCTGGCAATTAACCGCTACGGCGAGCAGCTCCATGAACGCTTTAAGCTGGCGCAGGCGGCGTTCTCGTCGCTGAACGATCGCACCCAGGAGAGCATGACCAGCATCCGCATGATCAAAGCGTTTGGTCTGGAAGACCGCCAGTCCGCGCTGTTTGCCGCCGACGCCGCCGATACCGGCGCGAAAAACATGCGCGTGGCGCGTATTGATGCCCGTTTCGATCCGACAATTTATATTGCGATTGGTATGGCGAACCTGCTGGCGGTGGGCGGCGGCAGCTGGATGGTGGTGCGAGGCACCATGACCCTCGGGCAGTTAACCAGCTTTGCGATGTACCTCGGGCTGATGATTTGGCCGATGCTGGCGCTGGCCTGGATGTTTAACATCGTTGAACGTGGGAGCGCCGCCTACAGCCGTATCCGCGCCATGCTGGCGGAAGTGCCGGTAGTGAACGATGGCAGCGAGCCGGTACCGGAAGGTCCGGGTGTTCTGAAGGCTGATATCCGCGTCTTTATCTACCCGCAAACGGAACATCCGGTGCTTGAAAACGTCAGTTTCACGCTGCGTCCTGGTCAGATGCTGGGCATCTGCGGCCCGACGGGCTCCGGTAAAAGCACCATTCTGTCGCTGATTCAGCGCCATTTTGACGTGAGCGAAGGCGATATCCGTTTCCATGACGTCTCCCTGCCACGTCTGCTGCTGGATGACTGGCGCAGCCGCCTGGCGGTCGTCAGCCAGACGCCGTTTTTGTTTTCAGACACCATAGCCAACAATATCGCGCTCGGGTGCCCGACGGCGACACAGGACCAGATCGAGCATGTGGCGCGCTTAGCCAGCGTCCACGAGGATATTCTGCGCCTGCCGCAGGGCTACGACACAGAAGTGGGTGAGCGGGGCGTTATGCTCTCCGGTGGACAAAAACAGCGTATCTCTATTGCCCGCGCGCTGCTGCTGGACGCTGAGATCCTGATTCTGGATGATGCGCTGTCCGCGGTTGACGGGCGTACCGAGCATCAAATTCTGCATAACCTTCGGCAGTGGGGGGAGGGGCGCACGGTCATCATCAGCGCGCACCGTCTGTCGGCCCTTACCGAAGCCAGTGAAATTCTGGTGCTTCAGCACGGGCATATTGCTCAGCGTGGTCAGCATGAGCAGCTTGCCGGGCAGGCCGGCTGGTATCGGGATATGTACCGCTATCAACAGCTTGAAGCTGCGCTGGATGAGGAGGTCACCGATGCGTAAGTTTGGACAGATGTGGCCGACGTTAAAACGGCTGCTCGCCTATGGCTCACCGTGGCGCAAACCGCTTTCCATCGCCGTGCTGTTACTGTGGATCGCCGCGATTGCGGAGGTGACCGGTCCGCTGCTTATCAGCTATTTTATCGATAACATGGTGGCGAAAAGCTATCTGCCGCTGGGGCTGGTGGCGGGGCTGGGTGTGGCGTATGTCGGGCTACAGCTGACGGCGGCGGGGCTGCACTATGCGCAGTCGCTGCTGTTTAACCGGGCCGCCGTGGGCGTGGTCCAGCAGCTACGCACGGATGTGATGGATGCCGCGCTGCGTCAGCCGCTGAGCGAGTTTGATACCCAGCCGGTCGGGCAGGTTATTTCGCGCGTCACCAATGACACCGAGGTGATCCGCGACCTTTATGTGACCGTTGTCGCAACGGTTCTGCGCAGTGCCGCATTGATTGGCGCGATGCTGGTGGCGATGTTCAGTCTGGACTGGCGGATGGCGCTGGTGGCGATCGCTATTTTCCCGGCGGTGCTGATTGTGATGGTAATTTACCAGCGCTACAGCACGCCGATTGTTCGTCGCGTGCGCGCTTACCTTGCAGATATCAATGATGGCTTCAACGAAGTGATCAACGGCATGAGCGTTATCCAGCAGTTTCGCCAGCAGGCGCGTTTTGGCGAGCGAATGGGAGAAGCCAGCCGTTCGCACTATATGGCGCGGATGCAGACGTTACGTCTGGACGGCTTCCTGTTACGCCCGCTGCTGAGCCTCTTCTCTGCGCTGGTGCTGTGCGGGATGTTGATGCTGTTTGGCCTGACGACGCGTGGAACCATTGAGGTGGGAGTGCTGTACGCGTTTATCAGTTACCTTGGCCGTCTTAACGAACCGCTGATTGAACTCACTACGCAGCAATCGATGCTGCAACAGGCGGTAGTCGCGGGTGAGCGTGTGTTTGAGCTGATGGACAGGCCGCGTCAGACCTATGGCGATGATGAACGTCCGCTGGAAAGTGGATCCATAGCGTTTGATCATGTCTCGTTTGCCTACCGCGACGATCAGCTTGTCTTGCAGGATATCAACCTCGAGGTACCGTCGCGCGGTTTTGTCGCACTGGTTGGGCATACCGGCAGCGGCAAAAGCACGCTCGCCAGTTTGCTGATGGGCTACTATCCGTTGACGCAGGGGGAGATCCGTCTGGATGGACGGCCTCTTTCCGCGCTTAGCCACAACGCGTTGCGTAAAGGCGTCGCGATGGTGCAGCAGGATCCGGTAGTGCTGGCGGATACCTTTTATGCCAACGTGACGCTGGGACGATCTTTCACGCCTGAGCAGGTATGGGAGGTGCTGGAAACGGTGCAGCTGGCAGATCTGGCGCGCGGGTTAAGCGAGGGGATCAATACCCGGCTGGGCGAGCAAGGCAATAACCTCTCTGTCGGGCAAAAGCAGCTCCTGGCGCTGGCGCGCGTGCTGATTGAGACGCCGCAGGTGTTGATTCTGGATGAAGCGACCGCAAGCATCGACTCCGGTACCGAACAGGCGATCCAGCTGGCGCTGGCTGCCGTGCGGGATCGCACTACGCTGGTGGTGATCGCTCACCGCCTCTCAACGATCGTCGATGCCGATACCATTCTGGTGCTGCACCGTGGCCAGGCCGTTGAACGGGGTACGCACAAAGCGTTGCTTGAGGCAAAAGGACGCTACTGGCAGATGTATCAGTTGCAGCTGGCAGGCGACGAGCTGGCCGCCAGCGTGCGCGAGGAGGAGTCGCTCAGCGCCTGATGCACCATAACAAGGCAATGCGCTAACAGTCTTAACCGTTGGTGCAAAACTGAAACGCACCCTGCACTGCCATGGTGCGTTTTTTTTCACCCCTTCGCGGCGCATGCGCGCCGCGGCGCTTTCCTCCTCACATTTCACTTCTGGCACACCCTTTGCAATATCCCTCTCGTGTTAGCTGCGGCCATTACCGAATTCTGACTGGAGGGGATATATGAAGCTGGTTACGGTGGTAATCAAACCATTCAAACTCGAAGACGTGCGTGAAGCGCTGTCTTCCATGGGTATTCAGGGACTGACTGTCACCGAAGTGAAAGGCTTTGGGCGTCAGAAAGGTCATGCCGAGCTTTATCGCGGGGCGGAATACAGCGTTAACTTCCTGCCAAAAGTGAAGATTGATGTGGCGATTGCCGACGATCAGCTTGATGAGGTGATTGATGTCGTCAGCAAAGCGGCCTACACCGGAAAAATTGGCGACGGCAAAATTTTCGTTGCCGAACTACAGCGCGTCATTCGCATCCGTACCGGCGAATCTGACGAAGCGGCGTTGTAAGTAACTCCTGGCACACAGTGATAGGGATCGAGAAAATGATGAAAGCAACAATGAAAACAGGTCTGGGTTCGCTGGCACTGCTGCCGGGCCTGGCAATGGCTGCACCTGCTGTGGCAGACAAAGCCGATAACGCCTTTATGATGATTTGCACCGCACTGGTGCTGTTCATGACGATTCCGGGGATCGCGCTGTTTTACGGCGGCCTGATCCGCGGCAAGAACGTACTCTCCATGCTGACGCAGGTTGCCGTCACGTTCGCGCTGGTGTGCGTGCTGTGGGTGGTTTACGGTTATTCGCTGGCCTTCGGGGAGGGCAACGCCTTCTTCGGCAACGTTAACTGGGCGATGCTGAAAAATATCGAACTGACCGCGGTAATGGGCAGCTTCTATCAGTATATTCATGTCGCGTTCCAGGGCTCATTCGCGTGCATTACCGTGGGGCTGATTGTGGGCGCGCTGGCTGAGCGTATCCGCTTCTCTGCGGTACTGATTTTCGTGGTGGTCTGGCTGACGCTCTCCTATGTCCCGATTGCGCATATGGTCTGGGGCGGTGGTCTGTTGGCTTCCCATGGCGCTCTGGACTTTGCGGGCGGCACCGTTGTTCACATCAACGCCGCCGTAGCCGGCCTGGTAGGCGCATACCTGATTGGCAAGCGCGTGGGCTTCGGGAAAGAAGCATTTAAGCCGCACAACCTGCCGATGGTCTTTACCGGCACCGCCATCCTCTACTTTGGCTGGTTCGGCTTCAACGCAGGTTCAGCCAGCGCCGCTAACGAAATCGCCGCGCTGGCCTTCGTGAATACCGTGGTGGCAACTGCCGGGGCCATCCTCTCATGGGTATTTGGCGAGTGGGCCGTTCGCGGCAAGCCATCCCTGCTGGGTGCCTGTTCTGGGGCGATTGCCGGTCTGGTAGGTATTACGCCAGCATGCGGTTACGTGGGCGTGGGCGGCGCATTGCTGATCGGTATCGTCGCGGGTCTGGCGGGGCTGTGGGGCGTTACCGCACTGAAACGTATTCTGCGCGTTGACGATCCGTGTGATGTATTCGGCGTACACGGTGTGTGCGGCATTATCGGCTGTATCATGACCGGTATCTTTGCTGCACAATCTTTGGGCGGCGTGGGTTATGCTGAAGGCGTGACCATGATGCATCAGGTGCTGGTCCAGCTTGAAAGTATCGCGATTACGGTTGTCTGGTCGGGCGTTGTAGCTTTTATCGGCTACAAGCTGGCCGATATGACCGTGGGGCTGCGCGTACCGGAAGAGCAGGAGCGCGAAGGTCTGGACGTCAACAGCCACGGCGAGAATGCGTACAACGCATAATTTGAGTGCCTTGCCGGGTGGTGGCTTCGCCTTACCCGGCCTGAAAAAGTGAAATTTGCAGGCCCGGTAAGCGTAGCGACCGGGCTTTTTACCTCACCCTCGATTACGCATCACACCTTCCTGCACGGTAGAAGCCACCAGCACACCATCCTGGGTGTAAAACTCCCCGCGAACAAAACCGCGTGCGCTGGACGCAGAGGTACTTTCTACGCTGTAAAGCAGCCACTCGTTCATATCGAAAGGACGATGGAACCACATGGAATGGTCAATCGTGGCGACCTGCATCCCTTTTTCCAGGAATCCCACGCCGTGCGGCTGTAGCGCAACCGGCAGGAAGTTGAAATCCGACGCATAACCCAGCAGATACTGATGCACGCGCAAGTCTGCCGGTACGCTGCCGTTGGCGCGGATCCACACCTGGCGGGTGGGCTCAGCAGTATGCCCCTTCATTGGGTTATGAAATTCGACCGGGCGGATCTCCAGCGGTTTATCGCACAGAAACTTCTCTTTTACCTGCGGCGGCAGCAGATGTGCGAGTGCGCGGGCAATTTCAGTTTCCGATTTCAGATCGTCCGGCGATGGGGCGGACGGCATCTGTTTTTGATGCTCATAGCCCGGCTCTGGCGCCTGGAAGGAGGCGGTCATGTAGAAGATGGGTTTCCCATGCTGGATGGCCGCCACACGGCGAGCGCTGAAGCTTTGGCCGTCACGCAGAACTTCCACGTCGTACACAATCGGTTTAGCGCTGTCACCGGGGCGTAAAAAGTAGCTGTGGAATGAGTGCACCAGACGGTCTGCCGGAACGGTCTCCTTAGCGGCATATAGCGCTTGCCCCACGACCTGGCCCCCAAAAACCTGGCGTAAGCCTAAATCTTCGCTCTGTCCGCGAAAAAGCCCTTCTTCTATTTTTTCCAGGTTCAGCAATGTCAGCAGATTGTTCAGTGCCTGACTCATAGTGGTCCTCAATAAACGCCGTGGCGAAAGATACGCTGAGTATAACGCAGAAACGATAGTGGTCCGATGGGTAGAATTATCTTAATACCTGGGCAAAATTAGGCATAAATCCGTGATTTGTGCCACACTTGTTTACGTTATGTGAATAAAACGACATCGGATGGGATCGATCCCGCCGGTGCATTGATGATAAGGAGACTTCAATGAAACTCGTGCCTATGTTAAGCGGTGTTGCAATGGCGGTGGCGTTGTCCGCCTGTGCGGATAAGAGTGCCGATGTAGCGGTACCAACGGCGACCCCAAACGGGATTAACACCCTTTCACAGCAAGCTATTCGACAGCCTAACGTGTCCGGTACCATCTGGATCAAACAGAAAGTCGCTCTGCCGCCGGACGCGGTTTTAACGGTCACGTTATCCGATGCGTCTCTGGCGGATGCACCGTCTAAAGTCCTTGCACAGCGTGCAGTTCGTACAGAGGGTAAACAGGCGCCGTTCAGCTTCGTGCTGCCGTACAACCCGTCTGACGTTCAGCCTAACGCGCGTATCCTCCTGAGCGCGGCGGTAACGATCAACGATAAGCTGGTCTTTATCACCGATACCGTGCAGGAAGCGGTCAACAAAGGGGGCACCAAAATCGACCTGACCCTGGTCCCGGTGCAGCAGACTGAAGTGCCTGTGGCAACGCAGACCAATCAGCCGACCTTGCCTACACCGCCAACACAGTTGTAACTTTCTTTCGCCCTCTTCATCTTGACGGGAGAGGGCGTCAGTATTCCCAGCGATACTTCTGCATATCTATCTGTCCCGTCCCGGACACCTGTACCCCTTCTGAGAGTAATGCCTGACGCTGGCGCTGCAAGTCTGGCCCGGTGAGGGAAATGGCGCCATGGCGATTAACGACCCGGTGCCATGGTAACGTACTTCCCTCCGGAAGCCTTCTTAGCACGCCGCCAACCTGACGCGCTGCGCGCGGAGAGCCCGCCAGTCGGGCGACTTCCCCATAGGTCGTGACACAGCCTTCCGGAATCGAGGCCACGATTTGCCACACTCGCTGTGGGAAAGAGTCGTGTTCGTCCATTGTTTCTCCAGCGGGAATTCAGCGAAGGGTAATGTTATACGAATATAAAGAAGATTGTCGGGTCAGTTTGCGCAATAATCCAGCATCCAGTTGCCAGCGGCTTGCAATTGAGGTGCTCCACAGGGATAATGCGCCAGCGCGTTGGTTATCAACGCTCTCAATGGGGGCTCTGTTGGTTCTCCCGCAACGCTACTCTGTTCACCAGGTCAGGTCCGGAAGGAAGCAGCCAGGGCAGACGACGTGGGTGCCGGGATGTAGCTGGCAGGGCCCCCACCCATTTGTGTTCTTCTCTGAAGTTTCCCCCCTATATAAACCTTCTCAATTATGTGCCTATTTTGTTCGTGCAATATATCCTTCATTGAACTGAAATAATAATGTCATAAACCTGTAATAATAGACTGTCATTTTATTATCGGGCGTCTTTTTGTTGTCATAAGTAAAAAAATATATATCTGGATAACAAACTTATCTTCGTGTATTAAATTAAACACGTGTTCCGAAAGGATGTGACAATCATGGTAACTGCGGTTTTAAACGTTAAAATTGATGAAGCGCTAAAAGAAAGACTCCGCCACTATGCGGAAGACAATAATGAGAATTTAAGCGTGACCACAGAGAAACTGCTGCTGCTGGCATTTGAAGCAGTAGAAGAGGCGGGAGTATCGGAAGAGGATGTTGATAATCAGCATACGGAAGAAGAGAGCGTAAATCCATTTACTCCTAAAGAAATCAAAGCACTACGTAAACTTCTGAAGAAGAGAAAATGAAACAACAACTATCGACAGCCAGCGATTACAACGAGGCCTGCAATCTGTTACGTTCGGGCTATGTGAAACATGTTCGTCTTGGCTGGAATGTAGGAAGCGATGAGTTCTTTCGAATTGCGTCTGACTGGTGTGATACCGGTGCGAAAATAAAGAAAGAAGGTGAAAATTTCATTATTTCGCTGAAAGGCTTCCCGATTCCTCCTCAACATTAAGTTGTTCTTCATGAAAACTGCTGACTGCATGCGTTACAGTCAGCAGTTTTTATTGTTTCTGGCGAATAATTTACACCAGGCTCCGTTTTACTGGCGGTGTACTTTTATTTAAGGCAAGCCACAGCGGTTTGATACGTAGTAATGCCTCTTCAAGTTCTGGCGAATTGAGTGAGAAGGGCATACGCAGGTAGCGGTCAAACGCGCCTGAAAGCCCAAAGCGCGTGCCGGTGCCCATAATGATGCCTGTCGTTTCCGCACGTGCCGCCAGTTGAGTAGCCAGCATGCCGGGTAGTTCAATCCAGTATGAAAGTCCTCCCTCCGCTTCCTGAAACCGCCATTCGGGGAAATGCTTCCGTAACATCTGGCCGCAGCGGTCACGCCGTTCTGCCAGCATTTCCCGCCGGGCAGGCAGGAAGGTTTCACTGTTTTCGATAAGCCACAGCGTGGCCAGCTGTTCCAGCACCGGAGAGCCCAGATCCAGCGTATCGCGCGTCTGTGCGAGCGTGGCGATAGTGCGGGACGAGGCGCGGATCCAGCCGAGACGAAGCCCACCCCAGAAGCTTTTGCCTGCGGAACCCAGCGTAATCACCGCGGCCTCCGGGTTAAAGGCGGCCAGCGGCGGCGGCGGGGGAGCATCGAACCAGAGATCGACCATGGTTTCATCCACTACCAGCGTGGTGCGGGTTTGCGCGGCGATGTCGGTTATGGTCTGACGCGTCGCGGCATCCATGCAGCGCCCGGTCGGATTATGAAAATCCGGCATTAGATAGGCCAGACGCGGGGCTGTCTGGGCAAGCGTTGCGGCAAAACCATCGGTATCCCAGCCCGTTTCTGGCAGCGAGACGCCCACGGGCCGGCATTGCGCCCCCTGAATCGCGGCTATCGCCAGCGGGTAGGTGGGATGATCCACCACCACGCGATCCCCGGGCCCGGTCATCATTCTTAAGATCAGGGCGAAGCCGCTGACGGCACCGTTCACCACCATCACTTCGTCTGCCCGGGTGGGCAGACCGCGTGCGGTGTAGCGGGCGGCGATAGCTTCACGCAGCGCTGGAAGCCCAAGCTGATCGTACCCGGTCAGCGCCAGATTCGGCGTAATGGTCGTCAGCGCGTGGGTGTAGGCCTGATGGATCTCTGGCCCTGCGTTGAGCGCGGCGGTTGAGAGATCCAGCGCCGCGCTGGCAGTGGAAAGCGTGGGCACGGCCCGGCTGTCTGGCAGGATCGCCCGGGAACCGCTGCCGTGACGGCTCTCCAGAAAACCCTCTTCACGCAGATGCGCCAGCGCGCTGCTGATGGTGGTGCGGCTGACGTCCAGTGCGGCGGCCAGTTCCCGCTCTCCGGGCAGGCGCGTGTTTAGCGCCAGCCTGCCATCCAGAATTAACAGGCGTAACGCGTCAGCCAGCTGGCGCCACCGCGGGGTGCGGGAAGAGGTTTGTTGCCAGTGCCCTAACAGGCGAACCAGAGACTGGCTTCCAAAACGACGAGATGACATGTGCAGTCCACTATTTGAAAACTGGACATTAATCATAGTGCCATTTTCAGCGAAGATGGAAGCTGGTTATTCGGAGAAGAGAAAATGGTGCGTCGTCTGGTACAACTTTATGTCGGTTTAGCCCTTTACGGACTTTCAACCGCGATATTTATTCGTTCGGATCTGGGTGTTGATCCCTGGAATGTTTTTCACCTTGGCGTCGCCATCCAGGCCGGAATGAGCATCGGCACGGTGATGATTTTAACCGGGGCTGCGGTGCTGCTGCTATGGATCCCGCTGCGTCAGCTTCCGGGGCTGGGTACGGTCAGTAACGTGATTTGTATTGGCCTGGCGGCAGATGCGTCAATGGCATTGATCCCGGAACTCACCTCGCTGCCCGTGCGCATCACCCTGCTGGTTTCCGGCATTGTGGTTAACGCCCTTGCCACCGGAATGTATATCGGCGCGGGTTTTGGCGCAGGCCCGCGCGACGGTCTGATGACCGGCATACACGCCCGGCTGGGCTGGTCGATCCGCAGCGTGCGTACCGCAATCGAGGTGACCGTGTTGATCGTCGGCTACCTCCTCGGGGGAGCGTTTGGCGTCGGAACCGTGCTATATGCGTTAACCATCGGCCCGCTGATCCAGCTTTGTTTGCCGTGGTTTCGCCAGAGACCGCGCATGCAGAAAGCCGCGCAGCCGGAGCGGATTGCTTAATTTTGCGAAGCGCTCACAGGCTATAATGGCGTAACTGTGTCAGAATAGTGGCTACCTTTTACGACGCCAGAATCTATGAAAGCGATCACTCTTTATGACGTTGCCCGCGTAGCGGGCGTTTCTTATCAGACCGTTTCCCGGGTGATTAACGACGCGGAACACGTTTCTGCCCGTACGCGGGAAAAGGTCCGACAGGCCATGGCGGCGCTACATTATGTACCTAACCGTGGCGCGCAGCAGCTGGCCGGAAAACGCACCCGCACGCTGGGGCTGATGACCAGCGATCTGGCGCTGCATGCGCCGTCGCAAATCGCCTCAGCTGTAAAATCCCGGGCAGTGGAGCAGGGGGCTGGCGTGCTCATCTCTATGGTGGAGCAGCCCGCGCAGTGTCAGGCTGCTTTGCAGGAGTTACTGGCGCAGCGCGTGGAGGCGCTGCTGGTGAACGTTCCGCTGGAAGATGCTCAGGCAGAAATGCTTCAGGAAATGGCCTCGCCGACCCCGGTTCTTTTTCTTGATGTTTCCCCCACAGCTCGGGTTAACAGCCTCGTTTTCAATGCTGAACAGGGCGCTGGCCTGGGGGCGGAGCATCTGCTTTCGCTGGGGCACCGGCGAATTGCGCTGCTCGCCGGGCCGGAAAGTTCTGTCTCTGCCCGGGCTCGCCTGGCGGGATGGAAAACTACGCTGGCTCAGGCTGGCGTGGAGGCGTTTGCGGTGGCGCAGGGCGACTGGAGCGCGGCTTCAGGCTACGAGAAAGGGCATCAGCTCCTGGCGGGCGCGCAGCTGCCGGAGGCGATCCTTGTGGCGAACGATCAGATGGCGCTTGGCGTTTTACGCGCCTGTGCGGAAAAAGGCGTTGCGGTACCGGGGCAGATCTCGGTTGTCGGGTTTGATGATACGGCTGACAGCGCGTGGTTTTCCCCTCCGCTGACCACCGTTCGGCAGGCGTTCCGCGAGGCCGGTGAACGCAGCGTGGAGTGGCTCCTGGCAACTGCCCGTCACGCCGAACCCTGGCAACAACAACTTCCCGTTACGTTGATCGTTCGTCATTCCACCGCGCCGCGCGCCGTACAACAGGCCGATCGTGAAGATCTGGCGCAACAGCTAAGAACGCTGGCGCTGCTGGCGGAGAAACTGGCGCGCAGCTAGCACTTTTGTGATCGTGCTCGCCTGGTGACGATCAAAGTCTTTACCGCCACCGTTTACCAGGGCATGTTGACTAAAATTGTGAGCGCTTCGTAAAGAGGTTGATATGTCTTCCACATTGCCGCTGACCCTCAGCGCAATTCTGGCTCGTCGTGACTGGGAAAACCCGGGCGTGACGCAGTGGAATCGTCTGGCCGCACACGCGCCTTTTCATAGCTGGCGCGATGAAACCCTCGCCCGGGAGGATAAGCCTTCGCTGAGCGAGCGTCTGCTTAACGGCATCTGGCGATTCAGCTTTTTCCCGGCACCAGAGCAGGTGCCCGAGGCATGGGTAACGGACGATCTGTCTGATGCCGTTGAGATGCCCGTGCCGACGAACTGGCAGATGGAGGGATTTGATACCCCCATCTACACCAACGTCACTTATCCGATAAATGTGAACCCGCCCTATGTTCCGGCTGAAAACCCAACCGGTTGTTACTCGCTCACATTTGAGATGGATGATGCCTGGCTGCTCAGCGGGCAAACCCGCATTATCTTTGATGGGGTGAATTCAGCTTTTCATCTGTGGTGTAACGGCCAGTGGATGGGCTATTCCCAGGACAGCCGTCTGCCTGCGGAGTTCGACCTCAGCGCGGTGCTGCGACCGGGGCAGAACCGCCTGGCGGTGATGGTGTTACGCTGGTGCGACGGAAGCTACCTGGAAGATCAGGACATGTGGCGGATGAGCGGCATTTTCCGTGACGTCTCGCTGCTGCACAAGCCGGAAACGCAGATTGCCGATTATCAGATCGTGACCGATCTGAATGCCGAATGCGATCGGGCGCTGCTCCGGGTTGACGTTGCGCTGGAAGGCTTACGCTATGCCGAATGCGAGGTGGCGTTTACCCTGTGGCGTAACGGCGAAGCCTGCGCGCAAATCACGCAACAGCCCGGATCGGCCATCGTGGACGAACGCGGCAGTTGGGCGGAGCGGCTCACGGTGGCGATACCCGTGAACAATCCCGCGCTGTGGAGCGCTGAAACACCGGAACGCTATCGTTTGACCATGTCGCTTCGGGATGTGCAGGGCAACATGCTGGAGACTGAAGCCTGCGATGTCGGTTTCAGACGCGTCGAAATCAGCAACGGCCTGCTGAAGCTTAACGGCAAACCGCTGCTGATCCGCGGCGTGAACCGTCATGAACATCATCCTGAGAAGGGGCAGGTGATGGATGAGGCGACCATGCGCCGCGACATCGAACTGATGAAGCAGCATAACTTCAATGCCGTGCGCTGCTCGCATTATCCGAATCACCCTCTGTGGTACACGCTTTGCGATCGCTACGGCCTGTACGTGGTCGATGAGGCGAATATTGAAACCCATGGCATGGTGCCGATGAGCCGCCTGGCGGACGATCCGCGCTGGCTGCCTGCCATGAGCGAACGCGTAACGCGTATGGTGCAGCGGGACCGGAATCATCCGTCCATCATCATCTGGTCCCTGGGGAATGAGTCCGGGCATGGGGCGAATCACGATGCGCTGTACCGCTGGCTGAAAACCACCGATCCCACGCGGCCGGTGCAGTACGAAGGCGGGGGGGCCAGTACGGCGGCAACTGATATTGTTTGCCCGATGTATGCCCGCGTCGATCAGGATCAGCCGTTCCCGGCGGTGCCAAAGTGGTCGATTAAAAAGTGGATTGGTATGCCGGACGAAACCCGTCCGCTGATCCTGTGCGAGTATGCCCACGCGATGGGTAACAGCTTTGGCGGCTTTGCCAGCTACTGGCAGGCATTCCGCAGCCATCCCCGGTTGCAGGGCGGCTTTGTCTGGGACTGGGTCGATCAGGCGCTGACAAAAAAAGCGGAAGACGGCACGGCATTCTGGGCCTACGGCGGCGATTTTGGCGATAAGCCCAACGATCGTCAGTTCTGCCTCAACGGGCTGGTGTTTCCCGATCGCACCCCGCATCCCGCCCTTTACGAGGCACAGCGTGCCCAGCAGTTCTTTACCTTTACGCTGGTGAGCACCGCTCCGCTGGTCGTCGATATCCAGAGCGATTATCTGTTCCGTCATACTGACAACGAGAGTCTGCGATGGTCGGTGGCGCGTGACGGTGCGGTGTTGGCTTCCGGCGAAATAACCCTTTCTGTTGCGCCCCAGGGGACACAGCGCGTGGAGATCCCGCAGCCTGAACTTGTCGCTGAGCCGGGCGAGGTCTGGCTCAACGTGGAGATCGTTCAGCCGCAGGCCACGCCGTGGTCGCCGTCCGGCCACCGTTGTGCCTGGGATCAGTGGCCGCTCCCGGCTCCGCTGTACCTTACGCCACCGAAAGCAGGCGGAACCCCTCCGCAGTTAACGGTGCGGGACGAGGTGCTGGACATCACTCATCAGCAGCAGCGCTGGCAGTTTAGCCGTCTCACCGGCAACCTGACCCAGTGGTGGAACGCGGGCGCTGAAACGCTCCGTTCCCCGCTAACGGATAACTTTACCCGCGCGCCGCTGGATAATGACATTGGCGTCAGCGAGGCGACCCGCATCGATCCGAACGCGTGGGTGGAACGCTGGAAAGCGGCAGGGATGTATGAGATATCCTCGCGCCTTATCCAGTGTGAAGCGGAACAGCATGCCCGTGAGGTGGTGGTGACCACGCAGCACGTCTGGGAGCATCAGGGTAAAGCGCTGTTTATCAGCTACAAGATCTGGCGGATTGATGACCACGGGTTACTGCACGGTGATGTGCAGGTGACGGTGGCGTCTGACATTCCTGAACCCGCTCGCGTGGGCCTGAGCGTTATGCTGGCGGATATCCCGCAAACGGTGCGCTGGCTGGGGCTGGGCCCGCTGGAGAACTATCCGGACAGAAAACTGGCGGCGCAGCAGGGGCGCTGGGCGTTACCGCTGGACGCCATGCAGACGCCGTATATCTTCCCGACGGAGAACGGTTTACGCTGCGACACCCGTGAGCTGACGTTTGGCTCACATCACTTCCAGGGACAGTTCCATTTCTCCCTGAGCCGTTACAGCCAGCAGCAACTGCATACGACAACGCATCAGCACTTGCTGCGGGAAGAGGCTGGCTGCTGGTTGAATCTTGATGCCTTCCACATGGGCGTGGGGGGGGACGACTCATGGAGCCCGAGCGTAGCACCCGCCTTCATTCTGCAAAACCGTCGGCTGCGCTACACGTTTAGCTGGCAGCAGAACGGCTGAGCCGAAACGTGCGGCCACTGCCGTGGCCGCACGTAACACCGCGCAATGGGTTTATTTCCTGAGGTTGTGCTCGGCCCAGCGAATGAAATCTTCTTTAGGCAGCGCCTTGCTGAAATACCAGCCCTGTCCGTACTGCACGCCGTGGCGATGCAACCATTCGAGCTGCCCTTCAGTTTCAATGCCTTCTGCGACCATCGCCAGCTTAAGCGATTTGGCCATTTCGATGATGTGGGGAGTCACGTTCTTATACTCCAGCGCGTCCACAAAGGATTTATCAATCTTCAGGGTATCGACATCAAGATCCTGCAAATAGCTCAGGCTGGAGTAACCCGTACCAAAATCATCAATGTAGATGGCATGCCCGGAGCGCCGAAACGCAGCGATGGCAGGGGCGCTGACGGCAGGATCGGCAAAGCCGCGCTCGGTCAATTCAAGGGCGATCTGGCGCGGGTGGACGCCCCATTTGTTGAGCAATTGACTCAGCAGGCGAGGCAGCTCGGGGGACGTTAAATCGGCTGGCGCAAGGTTGACAGAAATGTGCAGTTCCGGGTGATGATGCAGCCAGGCACCTAAATCCTCAAACACCTTATTCACTACCAGCTGCGTCAGCGTTGAAATAAGCCCCGTCTGCTCCGCCAGGGGAACAAAGAGATTAGGCGACAGGTCACTGCCATCTGGCTGCGGCCAGCGCATCAGCGCTTCTGCACCCACCAGTTTTCCACTGCATAGCGCCACAATGGGCTGATAGTGAACCTCGATCTCCCGGTTGTTGATCGCGTCGATCAGCCGGTTACGCGGGGAAAGCAAACGGCGGAGGATGCGAAGCACAATAAGGGCTGCAACCAGGCTTATCAGTATGCCAGCCGGTAGCCAGATGATCAGCTGCTGATGCCAGGATGCCGCGAGCGGTTTTAACGATGCCCAGGCAATAACCGTAAGCCCCAGTTCTGGCACCGGTTTTAACACGTACATCGAGCCGTTGTATTGCACGCGCTTAACGTCCTGCTGCTCCTTAACGACAGAAAGAATATACGGGTCGAGAATATTGCTTCTGGCAAATATCCGATGGGTTTCGCTTCCCACCAGGGCGGCATCCATCGAAATGTCACCGAACGGGACAACATCCACAAGCGACGCCGGATCGACCATTACCAGATAATGTCCTTTCCCCAGAACGGCCATATAACGGTGAATGCCGAGGTCGTTTTGCGAGGTGAGCCACGCGCTATATCCGTCTGCGGTGATCCGCATCGGGGGCGGTAAGATCGCCGTATTACTGGATTGTTCCAGAGAGGAGCAGAGCGGCTTCAGGTTATCGATATACATCACTTCCTGAATATAGCGCCATGAGAACGCGACACGACGCATTTCGCGTAAGTGCGGAGGAGTGCAGGGCGGGGCGTTGAACAACTGTAGGTGCGTGAGCGCCTGTTTTGCCTGCGCAACGACTCTGTCGGTACGGATCAGGACGCGCGAGGCATATCTGTCCAGTGCATCCACAAATTTCGCCTCTGCCTGACGATGCGCCAGCCAGATACTGAGGCACACAGGGACCAGCACAGAGAAGATCAGTACGCCTGTCACCAGGCTGACCAGATGTCGGGTTCGCATGCTGCTGTATCCTTTCCATATGCCCGACCAGGGCATGGAGTTTGCGCGCCAGATGAAAAATTTTTTATCGCTAAATGATATAGTTATAGCATGTAACAGTCTCTGGCAGTATTTGAAAAAACCTTTCAAAAACAGGCTGTGCGTCACAGGGGTTGTTTTTGCAGCAAAGCTCAGATAGTATTTTGTTATGTTATAACAATACATAAAGGCCAGAGATGAAACCGAATATCCATCCAACCTATCGCACCGTTGTGTTTCACGACACCACGGCTAATGAATATTTTAAAGTTGGCTCAACGATTAAGACAGACCGTGAAATTGAGCTTGAGGGGAAAACGTATCCCTACGTTACTCTTGATGTCTCCTCTAAATCACATCCGTTTTATACCGGGAAGCAGAAGACCTTCTCGACGGATGGCAGCGCGGCACGCTTCCGCAAGCGTTTTGGTGGCTTTCTTGATGCGAAGCGAGGCTAATCATGCAGGTGCTTAACTCATTGCGCAGTGCAAAACAGCGTCACCCGGATTGCCAGATAGTCAAACGCAAGGGACGCTTATACGTGATTTGCAAATCTAACCCGCGCTTTAAGGCGGTGCAGGGGCGTAAAAAAAGACGCTAGAGGCGCGTTTCTCGCCAGCTTTCCAGGGATCTTTTCTGTTTGCCATCGACGGTAAAATTGTCGGTGGCAAGCCAGCTTTCAAACGCGCTCGCCAGCGCTGACCACTCTTTGTCGAGAATTGAAAACCAGTCGGTGTCCCGGTTTCGGCCTTTAATGACCAGCGCCTGGCGAAAACGCCCTTCAAACTGAAACCCAAGACGCAGGGCCGCTTTGCGGGAGGGTTCGTTCAGGCTGTTGCACTTCCATTCATAACGTCGGTAGCCCAGGGTATCGAACACGTACCGCATCAGCAGATACTGCGCTTCTGTCGACATGGGCGTGCGGCTTAACAGTGACGAGAAGTGAACATGTCCCACTTCTACAACGCCGTTTTTAGGATCGATCCGCATAAGGGACAGCGTCCCGACAGGAGATTGGGTCTGGTTATCGATAACGCTAAAGTGGATGGGATCGGATAATTTGCTCACGCTCGCCACCCATTCGGCAAACTCTTCTGCGGTGGCATCGGGTTCACGCAGCAGCCACGTCCAGCTTCGGGTATCTCCGGCCAGGGAATACGCAGAGAACAACGCGTGGGCATGCTCCACGCGCAGCGGCTCAAGCCGACAATAGCGACCCTGAAGTACCACCCGGGACGGGTGCGGGCGAGGCTGCCAGTCGGTAAGGCTTTCCCCTACAGGTTGTCCAAACTCATTGAATATACTCATCTTTATTTCCACGATGTTGAAAAGATCTCCAGATTAGTGAATTACTGGTTCCTTAAAAAGAACCACCAGGCTATGTTTTGCTGGTACCACGAGGAGGTAAAGATGAATATACCGGGTGATGAGCTATACACCCTGCTCCATGCTGCGCTGAAAAAACGTGGGGAAGAAACGCTCCAGCGCGCGCTCTACCTTGCTTTGCGGGAGGCCATACTGTGCGGAAGGCTTCGGTCCGGCAGTCATTTGCCCGGCTCGCGAACGCTGGCGCAGCAGATCTCGGTGTCCCGAAACACCGTTAATGCGGCGCTGGACCAGCTCACGCTCGAAGGTTATTTGCTGCGTAGCCGCCAGGGTACGCGGGTGGGGCAATTCACTCCTCGGACGCTTGCCCGGACATTACCGGACCCGGACGTCAGGCTGACAAAACGTGTCGCGCTACTGCCCGCGCCTGTGCCGCGCGACACTCCGGTGATGGCGTTTACGCCGGGAACGCCTGCCATCAACTATTTCCCCTTGCCGCTGTGGCGGCGGTTATACGATCGCGTCCTGCGCGAGGAGGGGAGCGCCCTGTTAGGGTATGGCGACCCGGCCGGCGAGCCGACGCTACGGGCCGCCATTGCCCGCCATCTTGCGCTCTCCCGCGGCATTGACTGCGATGCCAGCCAGATTGTGATAACCGAAGGGGCACTGGAGGGCGTCAATCTGTGCACGATGCTGTTAAGCGAGCCGGGGGATGTCGCCTGGGTTGAAAATCCCGGCTATAGTGGTGCTAAAAGCGCTTTCGTCAAAACCGGCCTGGCGATGAGCGGCATACCGGTTGATGACGAGGGGATGTGCTGGGAAGGGTTGTGTGCGCCTTCACCCACGCTGATTTTTACCTCGCCATCGCATCAGTTCCCTTACGGAAGCGTGCTCAGCGCGCGGCGGCGTCTGGCGCTGCTGGAACTGGCCCGGCAGCACAGCGCGTGGATCATTGAGGACGATTACGACAGCGAATTCCGTTATGCCGGTGAGCCCGTACCGGCGATGCTGGGAATGGTCAACAATGCGCCCGTTGTGTATCTGGGGACGTTCAGCAAAACGCTGTTTCCGTCGCTCAGAATGGGGTTCATGGTATTACCGCCAGCGTTGGCTAAGGCGGCGCGTCCGGCCATCGGCTCGCTGCTGCGCGGCGGGCATCGCGCTGAACAGCGCACCCTGGCGCTATTTATTGAGGAAGGCCACTATGCGCGACATCTTGCCGCCATGCGCCGACTTTATCGTAAGCGATACCGCCAGCTGCGGGAGGTGCTAAGCGCAGAGCTTCATACGCCGCACCGTGTTCTTGCCGGAGAAGGAGGGATGCACCTGGCGCTGGCGATTGACGGTATCGACGACCAGCGGCTGGTGGAGCAGGCAAGAGCGTTTCAGCTGGCACCCGCTGCACTGAGCGGGTACTACCTTGAGACGACGCAGGGGCAAACCGGTCTGGTTTTAGGTTACGGCAATACCTCTGCTTCGCAGTTTGCGCCGGGTATTCGACGTCTTCAGGCGCTCATTACACAGCAGCGGGGCGGGAAAGGGTAAAGACATCATAAAAAGAGAGCTGGCCCTTGGTGATGACCATTTTCTGCAACTTCTCTTTTTGCCCGGCTTCGACAGCCGGCGAGTGCAGGATGCTGTCGATCAGCTCCTTCGGCACGTAACGCGTGTTGTACCACTCCCCGTTGTAGCAGACGCGGAAATCGAGTACGTCGATATCTTCATACCGGTAACGCGGGTTGACGTCGAAAAAGAAAAACGCGTTAAACACCACGAACAGCACAACCAGCAGCCAGACGGAATCGACCAGCGTTTCAGACTTCAGCATGACGATAAGCGTTGCCAGCCAGGCGGCGTACATGGCGACGAACAATCCGGGATGTTTGCGAATAAAGCTGATGCTAAAGCGCGGACGATTGTCGCGCTTTTCGCGGGTATTGAGCTCGTCGATGGTGGCGGTAAGCAGGCGCTGTATCTCTGTCATTTTTTGCCTTTATGATTGTTAAAAATACAGGTGATCTGCCTATTTTATGAGAGGGGTTTATGCGATGAAAGTAACAGTTATGCCAGGAAAAAGCATAACAGTTACTCAGGATGCGCTTAGATCATTTTAATGATTTTCGCCGGATTCCCGCCCACTACCGCATTGGCCGGCACGTCTTTGGTCACTACCGCGCCGGAAGCGATAACCGCATTATCGCCAATGGTCACGCCCGGATTAATCACCGCGCGTCCGCCGATCCAGACGTTATGGCCTATGGTGACCGATTTACCGTACTCCAGCCCGCTGTTACGTTCGGTCGCGTCCAGAGGATGCGTGGCCGTATAAATGTGCACCCCCGGTGCGAGCATACAGTTATCGCCAATGCGGATAGGGCAGACGTCCAGCATGACGCAGTCGAAGTTGGCGTAAAAATTGTTGCCCAGATAGATGTTATAGCCGTAGTCGCAGCGGAAACTCGGCTCAATATAAGCGCCTTCGCTTTGACCCAGCAGGTCAGATAATAAGGCGCGACGTTCGGCCTTCTCATCGGGTGCGGTATGGTTATAGCGGTGAACAATATGACGAGCGCGTAAACGGTCGGCCCTCAGCGTGTCATCGCCGGGGCGATAATATTCACCGGCAATCATCTTCTGTTTTTCTTCACTCATGGGAACCTCTCTGGAATCGTTTTACGTAGCGTAAAGAGGATTAGCCAGAAAGGGAACGTTCCCTAAAAGTGACTGTGACAGGAGTCACAACATTCTTGCGTATAAATACGTTTTATACGGGGACCTGGCGTTTGCACTTGAAGCGTAATACGAAAGGTAAATTCAGCTTAACAACGGGCGTAGTGCCTTAAAGTCTCTCTTCAACGACTAACGAACAAATTTCCATACCGAAGAGGGGATCTTGTCATAGAGTTTATTCATAGTCAGTTCAGCAAGACGATGGTCGGCAGCTGAATAAAATACCGCCAGTTCATTATCAGACAGCTCGTATTTATTTTTCTCAATAACACGTTCGAGCGTGTCAATTGACTGACAGCGTCGCAGGCGCATCAAATAATCGACTTTAGTTAATGGTTTATCAGACATAAAATTCACCTTAGTATTTGTAATAATTTTAACAGGAAAGACTAACCGGATTAGCTCTGCTGACATTCGTGAAGCAGCGAAATAGACGGTTTCCTGATTTACGCCATTTCTGCAAATCCTGTGCGTTAATGCCGTAGCTGCTGAACAACATAAAGGTGTCGTCCAGGTATTCATCAATTTGCTCTATCAACTTATTATCTTCATTGTACTTAATTTTATAATTAAGTGCGAAGGTTGCGATATGCTCGATCAGCTCATTAAGCTGTAAATTGATAGCAGACGTAGGATCGTTCACCCAGCCATGGTTACTTTCTTCAAGATTGGCAAGGCAGTCATGGTACAAGGATTCGCAGAGAAATTTCAACTGCGCGATATCATGCCTTTTTGGCGAGTACTCGTCCATAGCGCATCCCCTTCTGAGTGATTTTTTACTCACCGAACATCATGTCGGGATGGATACAACTTGCTTAGCCACACGGGAGCTGTGTTCCTGATAACACTAACTATAAGCCACTCTGATCAGGATTTCACCGCGCTATTACGAAAAATTACAATTAAAACGTTTCCTTGCGAGCGCTTACGCAAATGTGACCTCAGACGCGAACACTTTTATCGAGAGAAACCCTTTTTTTAATCCGTTCCTTAAGATTCATTGAGTTAGCGCAATGTTTCAATTGAAGTCCGGATTCAGATGTCTTCGGCATTTACGATGATTTAGGATTTGTCCGAATATTTTAGGCGATGAATTGATATAAAAAGAATGCTGAATTCTACGATTAGCTTATCGGATTATTATGATAAGTCTTATCAGGACGGGTGAAAATAAATAAAACGACAATAAGACTATTTTATGAATTTTTCTGAAAATGAAAAAGGCCGCAAATGCGGCCTTTTTATCATGTGAAACCGGTATCAGTGATGTTCTACCGAATGATTGTGCTCCACATCTTCATTTTTGCGGCTAAAGCGGCGACGTACCACCACGAAGAACACCGGTACAAAGAAGATGGCGAGAACGGTCGCAGTGACCATACCACCCATTACACCGGTACCTACCGCGTTCTGTGCGCCGGAGCCTGCGCCTGAGCTGATAACCAGCGGCATAACGCCGAGGATAAACGCCAGGGACGTCATCAGGATTGGACGCAGACGCATACGAACGGCTTCAAGCGTTGCTTCAATCAGGCCTTTACCTTCTTTCTCCATCAGATCTTTGGCGAATTCGACGATAAGTATCGCGTTCTTCGCCGACAAGCCAATGGTTGTCAGCAGGCCCACCTGGAAGTAAACGTCGTTAGTCAGCCCACGGAAGGTTGCGGCAAGCAGCGCACCGATAACCCCCAGCGGAACCACGAGCATAACGGAGAACGGAATCGACCAGCTCTCATACAATGCCGCCAGACACAGGAACACCACAATCAGTGAAATGGCGTACAGGGCAGGGGCCTGGTTACCGGACAGACGTTCCTGATAGGACATACCGGTCCAGTCGTAGCCAATACCCGCAGGCAGTTTGCTGGCCAACTCTTCCATCAGGTTCATGGCTTCACCGGTGCTTCGGCCCGGCGCCGCCTGACCGAGGATCTCCATCGATGGCAAGCCGTTATAACGCTCCAGACGCGGCGAACCGTATTCCCAGCGCGAAGTTGAGAAGGCGGAGAACGGCACCATCTGGCCATCGCTGCCGCGAACGTACCAGTTGTTGATATCGTTCGGCAGCATACGGTATTGCGCTTCGGACATGACGTACACTTTCTTCACGCGACCACGGTCGATGAAGTCGTTGACGTAGCTGCCACCCCAGGCTGCACCCAGCGTGGTATTGATGTCACTGATGGACACACCCAGCGCCTGTGCTTTTTCCTGGTCGATATCGATCTTGTACTGCGGCGTATCTTCCAGACCGTTAGGACGCACGCCCACCAGCAGGTCAGGGTGTTTAGCCACCTCGCCAAATAGCTGGTTACGCGCCTGAGTCAGTTTTTCGTGGCCCAGACCGCCCTGGTCAATCAGCTGGAAGTCGAAGCCGGTCGCCGTACCCAGTTCAACAATCGCTGGCAGGTTAAAGGCGAAGACCATCGCATCTTTAATCTGTGAGAAGGTACCCATGGCCCGGTTGGTAATGGCTTCAACTTTGTTCTCATCACCCGGGCGTTCGGACCAGTCTTTCAGAGAAACGAAGGCAATACCGGTGTTCTGACCACGACCCGCGAAGCCAAAGCCGTTAACCGCAAACACGGATTCGACGTTGTCTTTCTCTTTGGTCAGGAAGTAGTCGGTCATCTCATCCAGCACTTTTTGCGTACGTTCTTGCGTCGCACCCGCCGGAAGCTGAGCCATGCTCAGGAACACGCCCTGGTCTTCATCTGGCAGGAACGAGCTTGGCAGACGAACAAACAGGAAAGCCATGCCCACCACGATGATGATATAAAGCAGCAGATAACGACCGGTGCTGCGCAGGATGTTCCCCACGCTGTCGGTGTAGTGATGCGTACTCTTATCAAACATGCGGTTAAACCAGCCGAAGAACCCTTTGTGCTCGCCGTGGCCACCTTTCTTAATCGGCTTCAGCATGGTCGCACACAGGGCTGGCGTCAGGATCAGGGCTACCAGCACCGACAGCGCCATCGCGGAAACGATGGTAATAGAGAACTGACGGTAAATCGCACCGGTTGAACCCCCGAAGAAGGCCATCGGGATAAATACCGCAGACAGAACCATCGCGATACCGACCAGCGCGCCCTGGATCTGGCCCATTGATTTACGGGTTGCTTCCTTCGGCGGCAGGCCTTCTTCCGCCATCACACGCTCAACGTTTTCGACCACTACGATGGCGTCATCCACCAGCAGGCCGATGGCGAGCACCATCCCGAACATCGTCAGGGTGTTTATCGAATAGCCAAATATCGCCAGAACCGCGAAGGTGCCGAGCAGTACAACCGGCACGGCGATGGTTGGGATCAGCGTTGCGCGGAAGTTTTGCAGGAACAGGTACATTACCAGGAAGACGAGGATGATCGCCTCAACCAGGGTTTTTACCACTTCGTGAATCGAAATTTTAACGAACGGCGTGGTGTCATACGGGTAAACAATTTTCAGACCTGACGGGAAGAAAGGTTCCATCTTCTTCAGTTCTGCACGGATAGCCGTCGCGGTGTCCAGGGCGTTCGCCCCAGTCGCCAGTTTGATACCTAAACCGGAAGCCGGTTTACCGTTGAACTTCGCAATAACGTCGTAGTTCTCGCCACCCAGCTCCACTTTCGCCACGTCACGCAGGCGAACCTGCGAACCGTCCTGATTCACCTTCAGCAGAATTTTACTGAACTCATCCGCCGAGGTCAGACGCGTTTGCGCGATGATAGACGCGTTAAGCTGCTGGCCTTTCACCGGCGGCGTGCCGCCTAACTGACCGGCTGCAACCTGGGCGTTTTGCGCTTTAATTGCGCTGATCACGTCAACCGGGGTCAGCTGGAAGTTGTTCAGCTTATTCGGATCCATCCAGATACGCATCGCGTACTGTGAACCGAACAGCTGAACGTCACCCACACCAGACGTACGGCTGATGGCGTCCTTCATGTTGGCGCCCACGTAGTCGGAAATATCTTCCTGCGTCATGGTGCCATCGGTGTTAATCACGCCGACAACCATCAGGAAGCTACTGGACGATTTCTCGACGCTCACACCCTGTTGTTGCACTTCCTGCGGCAGCAGGGGCATCGCCAGCTGCAGTTTGTTCTGCACCTGAACCTGCGCAATGTCCGCATCCGTACCTGATTCAAAGGTCAGGGTAATCTGAACTGTACCGGTTGAGTCACTGTTTGAGGACATGTACATCAGGTTATCGATACCGTTCATGTTCTGTTCGATAACCTGCGTAACGGTGTCCTGCACCGTTTTGGCATCAGCGCCCGGGTAGGTTGCGGAGATCGTCACTGCCGGCGGCGCAATCGTTGGATATTGCGCAACAGGCAGCTTCAGGATCGCAAGTCCCCCGGCCAGCATGATGATAATGGCGATCACCCACGCAAATATGGGGCGATCGATAAAGAAATTAGGCATGTCTTAACGGCTCCTGTTTAAGTTAAGACTTGGTTTGTTCTGACTGGCCAGCGGCCGACGCTTGTTGTTTGTCGTCAGATTTCACTTCCTGAGCTTTGACCTGCGCGCCAGGACGAACTTTTTGCAAACCAGTAATAATCACGCGATCGCCATCTTTCAGACCTTCCGTTACCAGCCACTTGTCGCCAATCGCCTGCGTTGCAGTGATATTGCGTGTTTCGACTTTGTTATCGGCACCCACAACCAGCGCGCTCGCATCGCCGCGTGGCGTACGGGTCACACCTTGCTGCGGAACCAGAATGGCGCTTGGGTTAGTCCCTTCTTCAAGACGGGCGCGTACGAACATACCCGGCAGCAGGGTTTTATCCGGATTCGGGAAAATAGCCCGGATGGTGATAGAGCCGGTGGTCTGATCGACGGTCACATCAGAAAATTCCAGTGTGCCTGTCTGTGAGAACTTGATACCGTCGTTGGTAACCAGTTCAACTTTGGCTTTACCGTTTTCCTGTTTCAGTTGTCCGCTGGCAAGCTCCTGTTTGAGACGCAGGAAATCGTTGCTGGACTGTGTAACGTCAACGTAGATCGGGTCAAGCTGCTGCACGGTGGCCAGCGCGTTGGTTTGACCGTTCTGCACCAGCGCACCTTCGGTGACGGCTGATTTACCAATACGACCGCTGATAGGGGAGGTCACTTTGGTGTAGGCGAGGTTAATACGCGCGGTTTCTACCGCCGCTTTCGCCGCCACAACGGCTGCATTGGCTTGCTGTGCATCGGCCAGGGCAGAATCGTAATCCTGTTGGCTGATGTACTGCGTGCCGAGCAGTTTCTTGTAACGATTCAACGTCAGTTGCGAAATTTTGGCTGCCGCTTCTGCTTTCGCCAGATCGCCTTTAGCGCTCTCATAAGACGCCTGATAGGTTGCTGGATCAATCTGATAAAGAGACTCACCTGCTTTCACATCACCGCCTTCGGTGAAGTTACGTTTCAGGATGATACCGCTCACCTGCGGACGTACTTCTGCAATGCGATAGGCGCTGGTGCGGCCCGGTAGTTCTGTTGTCATCTGGAGAGGTTCGGATTTGAGCGTCACGACGCCAACTTCTGGCACCTGCTGAGCTCCTTGTTGAGCCTCTTTGTCGTCACATCCTGTAAGCGCTAAGCTGCCTGAGAGCATCAGAACGACCGCCAGAGGCGTTAACCCTCTGTTTTTGTTCATATGTAAACCTCGAGTGTCCGATTTCAAATTGATCAAGGGTCCTGAGTCTAAAAACCCATTGCTGCGTTTATATTATCGTCATGCTATGGTACATACATTCATAAATGTATGTAAATCTGACTCCTGTAAATTCATCAACGTATGGCACGAAAAACCAAACAACAAGCGCTGGAAACCCGACAACACATTCTGGATGTGGCAATGCGTTTGTTCTCACAGCAGGGTGTTTCGGCAACCTCGCTGGCGCAGATTGCTCAGGCCGCGGGCGTCACGCGGGGAGCGATTTACTGGCATTTTAAAGACAAGTCAGATCTGTTTGGTGAAATCTGGGAGCTTTCAGAGTCCAGCATCAGCGATCTTGAGAGTGAGTATCGGGCAAAATTCCCTCACGATCCACTCTCAGTATTAAGAGAAATATTAGTATATATCCTTGAAGCGACTGTTGTGGAAGAACGCCGACGTCTGATGATGGAAATCATCTTCCATAAATGTGAGTTTGTTGGCGAAATGGCGGTGGTTCAGCAGGCGCAGCGCGACCTGTGTCTGGAAAGCTACGATCGCATCGAGCAAGTTCTTAAGGAATGTATGCAGGCCGACATGCTTCCCGCTACGCTGTTAACGCGCCGGGCGGCGATCCTGATGCGCAGTTATATTTCCGGCCTGATGGAAAACTGGCTTTTCGCCCCGCAGTCGTTCGATCTGAAATCAGAGGCGCGCAGCTACGTCGCGATTTTCCTGGAGATGTGCCAGCTTTGCCCGACCCTTCGCAGCGAGGGAGCGCCGCTTACTGCCTGAATCTTTCCAGGAAATGTCTTAGAGGATTACCTTCCCGCTATTCTGCTTTAGCCGGGCGTGATATTCTTCACGCCCGACTATTTTCGGTCATTTCTCAGATCACATTCACGACTATGCTGCACACCTATCGCTCGACACATTCTGTTCTGGCCGTTTTTTTGATCCTGCTGTTTTTCTTTGCAGCCGCACCGCATTCCTGGGCCCGTGCAGACAACGGCAGTGACGTCCCGACGCGTGCCGAGGTTCAGTCGCAACTCGACACCCTGAATAAACAAAAAGATCTCTCCGCCCAGGAAAAGCTCGTTCAGCAGGACCTGACGGAAACCCTGGATACGCTGGATAAGATCGATCGCATCAAAGCCGAAACGGCCCAGTTGCGGCAGAAGGTCGCTCAGGCGCCGGAGAACATGCGTAAAGCAACGGAGGCCCTGAACGCGCTTAGCGACGTTGATAACGACGATGAAACCCGAAAAACGCTTGCCACGCTTTCGTTGCGCCAGCTCGAGTCGCGCGTGGCGCAGCTGCTGGACGATCTGCAAACGGCGCAGTCCGATCTCTCGACCTATAACAGCCAGCTGGTTTCGCTGCAAACCCAGCCTGAGCGCGTGCAGAACGCCATGTATTCTGCATCGCAACAGCTACAGCAGATACGTAACCGTCTGAATGGCATTACCGTGGGGGAAGGGGCGCTTCGACCGACCCAGCAAACGCTGCTGAACATCCAGCAGACGCTGCTGAACGCGGAGATTGAACAGCAGCGTAAGAGTCTGGAAGGCAACACGGTGTTGCAGGATGCGCTGCAAAAACAGCGTGACTACGTGAACGCGAATATCAACCGGCTCGAGCATCAGCTTCAGCTGTTGCAGGAGGCGGTGAACAGCAAGCGCCTGACGCTGACCGAAAAAACGGCGCAGGAAGCGGTCTCGCCAGACGAAACGGCGCGTATCCAGGCCAATCCGCTGGTGAAGCAGGAGCTGGAAATTAACCATCAGCTGAGCGAGCGCCTGATTCAGGCGACTGAAAGCGGCAGCGCGCTGGTGCAGCAGAATATTAAAGTCAAAAACTGGCTGGATCGCGCTTTGCAGGCTGAGCGCAATGTCAAAGAGCAGATTGCCGTCCTGAAGGGAAGCCTGCTGCTGTCGCGCATTCTTTACCAGCAGCAGCAGACGCTGCCGTCCGCCGACGAGCTGGAAGACATGACCAACCGCATTGCGGATTTGCGTCTTGAACAGTTTGACGTTAACCAGCAGCGCGATGCCCTGTTCCAGAGCGATACGTTTGTTGCCAAAGTGGAAGAAGGCCATTCAAGTGAAGTAAACGGTGAAGTTCACGACGCGCTGTTGCAGGTTGTGGATATGCGCCGCGAACTGCTCGATCAGCTTAATAAGCAGCTGGGCAACCAGCTGATGATGGCGATTAACCTGCAAATCAACCAGCAGCAGCTGGTGAGCGTGTCTAAAAGCCTCCAGGAGATCCTGACCCAGCAGATTTTCTGGGTGAACAGCAACAAACCCATGGACTGGGACTGGTTTAAATCTTTCCCTGAAACGCTGAAATCCCAGATCAAAAGCATGAAAATTACCGTGAACTGGGAGAAAGCCTGGCCTGCGGTAATGATTGCCTTCCTTGCGGGTCTGCCTTTGCTGCTCATCGCCGGAGTAATACGCTGGCGTTTGAAATGGCTGAAGCAGTACCAGGCGAAGCTGGCCTCGGAAGTGGGGCAACTGCGTAACGACAGCCAGCTGCACACCCCGAAAGCGATCCTGATCGATCTGATCCGTGCTCTGCCGGTCTGCCTGCTGATCCTCGCCGTCGGCCTGATCCTGTTGACCATGCAGCTCAATATCAGCGACCTGCTGTGGGCGTTCAGCAAAAAGCTGGCGCTGTTCTGGCTGGTGTTTGGTCTGTGCTGGAAAGTGCTGGAAAAAGACGGCGTCGCGGTCCGACACTTCAACATGCCGGAAAAACTCACCAGCCACTGGCGTCGCCAGATTGTACGTATCAGCCTCGCGCTGTTGCCGCTGCACTTCTGGTCCGTTGTGGCCGAGCTTTCGCCGCTGCATCTGATGGATGACGTGCTGGGACAGCTGGTAATTATGCTGAACCTGCTGCTGATAGCCGTCCTGATGTGGCCGATGTGCCGCGACAGCTGGCGGGATAAAGAGTCCCACAATCTTCGTCTGGTTACCGTAACGGTGCTGGCGATCATTCCGCTGGCGCTGATGGTGCTGACGGCAACGGGTTACTTCTATACCACGCTTCGTCTGTCAGGCCGCTGGATTGAAACCGTGTATCTGGTGATCCTGTGGAACCTGTTGTTCCAGACCGTGCTGCGCGGTTTGAGCGTGGCGGCGCGCCGCATTGCGTATCGTCGTGCTGTTGCCCGTCGACAGCATCAGGTTAAAGAGGGGGCTGAAGGGGCGGAGCCGCAGGAAGAGCCGACCATTGCCCTGGAGCAGGTCAACCAGCAAACGATGCGTATTACCATGCTGGTGATGATTGCGCTGTTTGCGGTGATGTTCTGGGCCATCTGGTCTGATTTAATTACCGTCTTCGCCTACCTCGACAGTATCACCCTCTGGCAATACAACGGTACCGAAGCGGGCGCTGCGGTAATGAAAAGCGTCACCATGGGCAGCCTGCTCTTTGCGCTGGTGTCGTCGGTGGTGGCCTGGGCGTTGATCCGCAACCTGCCTGGTCTGCTGGAAGTGCTGGTGCTCTCAAGGCTGAACCTGCGTCAGGGGGCGTCGTATGCCATTACCACCATCCTGAACTACGTCATTATTATTGTCGGGGCGATGACGGTATTCGGCTCGCTGGGCGTCTCGTGGGATAAACTCCAGTGGCTGGCGGCGGCGCTGTCGGTAGGTCTGGGCTTCGGCTTGCAGGAGATCTTCGGTAACTTTGTTTCTGGCCTGATAATCCTGTTCGAACGTCCGGTGCGTATCGGCGATACCGTCACCATCGGCACCTTCTCCGGGACCGTCAGCAAGATCCGTATTCGTGCGACCACCATCACTGACTTCGATCGTAAAGAGGTGATCATCCCGAACAAAGCCTTCGTGACCGAGCGACTGATCAACTGGTCGCTTTCGGATACTACGACGCGCGTGGTGGTCCGACTCGGGGTGGCCTATGGTTCAGATCTGGATAAAGTGAAAGAGGTCCTGCTGGAAGCCGCGAAATCACATCCTAAAGTGATGCACGATCCTGCGCCTGACGTGTTCTTCACCACCTTCGGGCCAAGCACGCTGGATCATGAGCTGCGCCTGTACGTACGCGAACTACGCGATCGCAGCTACACCGTCGATGAGCTGAACCGCACCATTGACCGTCTGTGCCGTGAAAACAACATTAATATCGCCTTCAACCAGCTTGAAGTTCACCTGCGTAACGAGAAAGGTGACGAACATACGGAAGTGAAGCGCGAGATTAAGGGTGACGAAAACTCCGCCCCTCACCCTGCCCTCTCCCCAGAGGGGAGAGGGTAAAAAGCGAATCAGGGCAGATCTTTCAAACCGCACCTAACGGTCCCCTCTCCCTCCAGGGAGAGGGCTAGGGTGAGGGTGAGGGCAACCGGCCTTCACCTTTCCCTCAAAATCCCGCCGCACAGTCTCCAGCGCTTTCAGCACCGTCTCCGCCGGGATCTCGTGATTCTCCAGCAGCATAATTAAATCGACGGCCAGCTTGACCTCGTCGGGGGCATTTTCCAGTGACATTAGTGGCTCCTGTTAACGGGTCAGGCGTTCAATGACGCGTTCAATCTCATCCAGCGCCTGACGGCAGCGGACGATGCGGCCTTCCAGCGCGCTGATTTCACGCATTAATAACTGCTGCTCTTGCAGCGTTTCGCTGGTGGTCAGGCGGGCTTTGCGCTCACACTTCATCTCAAACAGACGCCGCTCAAACTCCTGGTTCTCCAGCCGCTTGCGCTGCCATTTTCCGAGCCCAGGCGAGGCGCTGTCCCACGCCCGTAGCGGCCAGGCGGCGATTTCGCGGTGCAGGGCGGTGATCTGCTCGGTAAGATGCTCCGCAAGCCACACCACCTGTTCCTGCTGTTCACTCTCAACCGCGTGGCGAAGCTCGTCGAGGTTGGTCTGCATCTCAGCAAGGTAATCCTGAATGACGGTACTGCGGGTGCGGAAGAGCTGCCGGTCAAAGCGCGGTTTCAGCGTAGCATGTCCCATCAGCGGTGTGGCCTGCGCCCGCAGCGCGATCAGCTGATTTTGCAGCCTCTCAAGAAGCAGTGCTGTTTTCAATGCGCTCTCCAGTGGTAAAGTAGCCGTTCAGTTTGATAACGATTCGCATTATGCAGCGTACTATTTTAATCATCATTGGCTGGCTCGCGGTAGTGCTGGGTACGCTGGGCATCGTATTGCCCTTGCTGCCGACCACCCCGTTCATCCTGTTGGCCGCCTGGTGCTTCGCCCGCTCGTCGCCGCGTTTTCACCACTGGCTCCTGTACCGTTCGTGGTTTGGCGGCTACCTGCGGCACTGGCAAAAACACCGGGCCATGCCGCCCAGGGCCAAGCCGCGCGCCATTGCCTTCATCCTGATCACCTTCGCCGTCTCGTTATGGCTGGTGAAAATGATGTGGGTGCGCATTCTGCTGCTGGCAATCCTGGCCTGCCTGCTGATCTTCATGTGGCGGATCCCCGTGGTTGATGAAAAGCAACAAAAGCACTGAAGCCTCATCATGGCGGTTGCAATTATGGCGCACAGCCAGTAAATTCGACCGTTTTCGAGCACAGGTGCGCCTGGTCAAAGGTTAAACAACTGTTACTTTGACCGACTCGTCGCGCGCCGTGAGTAACACTGTTTCATTTAGGCACAAACCGATGACCGCAACTGCACAGCAGCTTGAATATCTGAAAAATAGCATCAAAAGTATCCAGGATTATCCAAAGCCTGGCATTCTTTTCCGTGATGTCACCAGCTTGCTGGAAGACCCGAAAGCGTACGCCCTCAGCATTGAACTGCTGGTTGAGCGTTATAAAAACGCCGGGATCACCAAAGTAGTAGGTACCGAAGCCCGTGGCTTCCTGTTCGGCGCACCGGTTGCGCTGGCGATGGGCGTGGGTTTTGTGCCGGTGCGTAAGCCGCGCAAACTGCCGCGTGAAACCATTGCTGAGAGCTATGAGCTGGAATACGGCACCGATCAGCTGGAAATTCACGTTGATGCCATCAAGCCAGGCGACAAAGTGCTGGTGGTGGACGATCTGCTGGCAACCGGCGGCACCATCGAAGCGACCGTGAAGCTGATCCGTCGTCTGGGCGGGGAAGTGACCGACGCGGCCTTCATCATCAACCTGTTCGATCTCGGCGGCGAGCAGCGCCTGGAAAAACAGGGTATTACCAGCTACAGCCTGGTGCCTTTCCCGGGACATTAATCCCGTATCTCACAACCTCGCTCAATGGGTGAGGTTGTGATAGCATTCCCCTCCATTAATTCACCTTCCAGCGTTGCAGAGCCTGCCCATGAGTTATCAGGTGTTAGCCCGTAAATGGCGACCACAAACCTTTGCTGACGTTGTCGGTCAGGAACATGTGCTGACGGCCCTGGCGAACGGCTTGTCGCTAGGTCGCATCCATCACGCCTATCTTTTCTCCGGCACCCGTGGCGTCGGTAAAACCTCTATTGCCCGCCTGCTGGCAAAAGGTCTGAACTGCGAAACCGGGATCACCGCCACCCCGTGCGGCGTATGTGACAACTGCCGCGAGATCGAGCAGGGGCGTTTTGTCGATCTGATCGAGATCGACGCCGCCTCGCGCACCAAGGTGGAAGACACCCGCGATCTGCTCGACAACGTGCAGTACGCCCCGGCGCGCGGCCGCTTCAAGGTCTATCTGATCGATGAAGTGCACATGCTGTCGCGCCACAGCTTCAACGCCCTGCTGAAAACGCTGGAAGAGCCGCCTGCGCATGTAAAATTCCTGCTGGCGACCACCGATCCGCAAAAGCTGCCGGTCACGATCCTGTCGCGCTGCCTGCAATTTCATCTGAAGGCGCTGGACGTTGAGCAGATCCGCGCTCAGCTTGAACACATTCTTGATGAAGAGAAGATCGTTCACGAGCCGCGCGCCCTGCAGCTGCTGGCCCGCGCGGCGGACGGAAGCCTGCGTGATGCGCTGAGCCTGACTGACCAGGCAATTGCCAGCGGTGACGGTAAGCTTTCCACTGACGCGGTCAGCACCATGCTCGGCACGCTGGATGACGATCAGGCGCTGTCGCTTATCGAAGCGATGATTGCCGCCAACGGTGAGCGGGTAATGACCCTTGTCAACGATGCCGCCGCCCGTGGCATTGAATGGGAAGCGCTGCTGGTCGAGATGCTCAGCCTGCTGCATCGCGTGGCGATGCTGCAATTGTCTCCGTCGGCCATTGGCGCGGACATGGCGACCATTGAACAGCGGATGCGTGAACTTGCGCGCACCGTGCCGCCGGCTGACGTGCAGCTTTATTATCAAACCCTGCTGATTGGCCGCAAAGAGCTGCCGTTTGCACCGGATCGCCGGATGGGCGTTGAAATGACGCTGCTGCGCGCGCTGGCCTTCCATCCGCGCAAGCCATTGCCGGAGCCGGAAACGCCCCGGCAGTCCTTTGCGCCGGTTGCGCCGACCGCGGTAATGTCACCGCAGCAGGTGCCACCGCAACCGGCATCGCCGCCGCCGCAGAACGTGCCGCTGTCGGATGCCACCAGTTCGGTGCTTGCCGCACGAAGCCAGTTGCAACGTGCGCAGGGAGCAACCAAACCAAAAAAGAGTGAGCCGGCAGCGCCTGCAAGAGCGCGGCCGGTGAACAACGCCGCGCTTGAACGACTGGCCTCGGTAACGGAGCGCGTGCAGTCGCGTCCGGCACCGTCCGCGCTCGAGCAAAAAGCCCCGGCGAAAGAAGAGGCATACCGCTGGAAGGCGACTACCGTTGTTGAAACGGTCAAGGAAGTGGTCGCCACGCCAAAAGCGCTGAAAAAGGCGCTTGAGCATGAAAAAACGCCGGAGCTGTCCGCGAAGCTCGCGGAAGAGTCCATCGAGCGCGACGCCTGGGCCGCTGAGGTCAGCAAACTTCAGCTGCCGAAGCTGGTGGAGCAGGTCGCGCTGAATGCCTGGAAAGAGCAGGAAGGCAATCAGGTGCGTCTGCACCTGCGCCCTGGCCAGCGGCACCTCAACTCCCCAGGCGCGCAAAAGGCGCTGGCCGAGGCGCTTACCGCATTACAGGGTGTGCCGGTTGAATTGACTATCATTGAAGATGATAATCCGGCGGTGAAAACGCCGCTCGAGTGGCGACAGGCGATTTATGAAGAGAAGCTCGCGCAGGCGCGCGAGTCGATTATCGCGGATAACAACATCCAGACCCTGCGCCGGTTCTTCGACGCCGATCTGGATGAAGAGAGTATTCGCCCCCTTTGATCGTGAGTCTGACTTACGGTTGTAATCCTTAACGTGAAAGAAGAGAGAAGCCTATGTTTGGTGGAAAAGGCGGTCTGGGTGGCCTGATGAAGCAGGCTCAGCAGATGCAGGAAAAAATGCAGAAGATGCAGGAAGAGATCGCTCAGCTGGAAGTCACGGGTGAATCCGGTGCCGGTCTGGTCAAGGTGACCATCAACGGTGCGCACAACTGCCGTCGCGTTGAAATCGACCCGAGCCTGCTCGAAGACGACAAAGAGATGCTGGAAGATCTGGTTGCAGCCGCGTTTAACGATGCCGCTCGCCGTATCGACGAAACCCAGAAAGAGAAAATGGCCTCTGTTTCCAGCGGTATGCAACTGCCGCCGGGCTTTAAGATGCCATTCTGATGCAAACCAGTCCGCTGCTCACGCAGTTAATGGAAGCACTGCGCTGCCTGCCGGGCGTTGGCCCGAAGTCGGCGCAGCGTATGGCGTTTACGCTATTGCAGCGCGACCGCAGCGGCGGGATGCGCCTGGCGCAGGCTCTGACCCGCGCCATGTCAGAAATTGGTCACTGTGCGGATTGCCGGACCTTTACCGAGCAGGACGTCTGTAACATCTGCACGAACCCGCGTCGTCAGGAAAACGGTCAGATTTGCGTGGTGGAGAGTCCGGCGGACATCTACGCCATCGAACAAACCGGGCAGTTTTCCGGCCGCTATTTCGTGCTGATGGGGCATCTCTCCCCGCTGGACGGCATCGGCCCGGATGATATCGGTCTCGATCGTCTTGAACAGCGTCTTGAGTCCGAGACGATCAAAGAGGTGATCCTCGCCACCAACCCGACGGTGGAAGGGGAGGCAACCGCCAACTACATCGCCGAGCTGTGCGCGCAGTACGGCGTTGACGCCAGCCGCATCGCCCACGGCGTGCCGGTCGGCGGTGAGCTGGAGATGGTCGACGGCACCACGCTGTCGCACTCGCTGGCCGGACGACACAAGATTATTTTCTGACCAAACGGAGGCTGCGTGCGCGGCCTCCGCTTGAAAATTCCCCCCCTTATCCCCATCTCTCACTCAACGTTTTACAACCCCATTAAATGGCATTGTTGAGGTCGACTTAGATGAAAGGACAAGAAACCCGTGGTTTCCAGTCAGAAGTAAAACAGCTTCTGCACCTGATGATCCATTCCCTGTATTCCAACAAAGAAATCTTCCTGCGTGAGCTGATTTCCAACGCCTCCGATGCGGCGGACAAGTTGCGCTTCCGCGCGCTGTCCAACCCGGATCTGTACGAAGGCGATGGCGAACTGCGCGTGCGCGTCTCTTTTAATAAAGAGAACCGCACCCTGACGATTGCCGATAATGGCATCGGGATGAACCGCGACGAGGTGATCGACCACCTTGGCACCATCGCTAAATCCGGCACCAAAGCGTTCCTCGAGTCCATGGGCTCTGACCAGGCGAAAGACAGCCAGCTGATCGGTCAGTTCGGCGTAGGCTTCTACTCGGCATTCATCGTGGCGGATAAAGTCACCGTGCGCACCCGCGCCGCGGGCGACAGCGCCGAAAACGGCGTGCTGTGGGAATCCAAAGGGGAAGGCGAATACACCGTTGATGATATCACCAAAGCGGATCGCGGCACCGAAATCACTCTGCACCTGCGCGAAGGCGAAGACGATTTCCTGAACGACTGGCGCGTACGCTCCATCATCAGCAAATATTCTGACCACATCGCGCTGCCGGTTGAGATTGAAAAACAGGAAGAGAAAGACGGCGAAACCGTGGTTTCCTGGGAGAAAATCAACAAGGCGCAGGCGCTGTGGACGCGCAACAAAGCTGAAATTAAAGACGACGAGTACAACGAGTTTTACAAGCACATCGCCCACGACTTTACCGACCCGCTGACCTGGAGCCACAACCGTGTGGAAGGGAAGCAGGAGTACACTAGCCTGCTGTACATTCCGGCGCAGGCGCCGTGGGACATGTGGAACCGCGATCACAAGCACGGCCTGAAGCTGTACGTGCAGCGCGTCTTCATCATGGACGACGCCGAGCAGTTCATGCCGAACTACCTGCGCTTTGTGCGTGGCCTGATAGATTCCAACGATCTGCCGCTGAACGTCTCCCGTGAAATTCTCCAGGACAGCACCGTCACCCGTAACCTGCGTAACGCCCTGACCAAGCGAGCGTTGCAGATGCTGGAAAAACTGGCGAAAGACGATGCGGAAAAATACCAGACCTTCTGGAAACAGTTCGGCCTGGTGCTGAAAGAAGGCCCGGCGGAAGACACCGCGAACGTGGAAGCTATCGCTAAACTGCTGCGCTTCGCCTCTACGCACAACGACTCCTCCGCCCAGACCGTGTCGCTGGAAGAGTACGTCTCCCGCATGAAAGAAGGGCAGGAGAAGATCTACTACATCACCGCCGACAGCTATGCGGCAGCGAAGAGCAGTCCGCATCTGGAGCTGCTGCGTAAGAAAGGCATCGAAGTGCTGCTGCTGTCTGACCGCATCGACGAGTGGATGATGAACTACCTGACCGAGTTCGACGGTAAATCCTTCCAGTCCGTTGCTAAAGCCGACGAGTCTATCGATAAGCTGGCGGATGAAGTGGACGACAGCGCGAAGGAAGCCGAGAAGGCGCTGGAGCCGTTCGTTGAGCGAGTGAAAACCCTGCTGGGCGACCGCGTGAAAGAGGTGCGCTTCACGCACCGTCTGACCGATACGCCAGCCATTGTCACCACCGATGCGGACGAAATGAGCACCCAGATGGCGAAACTGTTCGCTGCGGCGGGCCAGGCCGTGCCGGAAGTGAAATATATCTTTGAGCTTAATCCGGATCATCCGCTGGTGAAACGCGCGGCGGATACCCAGGACGACGCCCGCTTTGCGGAGTGGGTTGAACTGCTGCTGGATCAGTCCCTGCTGGCCGAGCGCGGCACCCTGGAAGATCCTAACCTGTTCATTAAACGTGTGAATGCGCTGCTGCTGGCGTAATACAAAACCTACCCCTCACCCTGGCCCTCTCCCCTTTGGGGAGAGGGTATAATCGTCCCCTCTCCCCAAAGGGGAGAGGGTTAGGGTGAGGGGGCATTCTCGCACTAACCCAAATAATCTCCCCCCGTTAACCGTTTCAGCCTCCCCGCCTTCCTTGAGCGATACCCGTTCTGGTGGTATTGTTTAGCGCTTTTGAAAAATTGAATCGACATTTGAGGGGATTTTCGCAATGCGTATTATTCTGCTTGGCGCTCCGGGCGCGGGTAAGGGAACTCAGGCTCAGTTCATCATGGAGAAATACGGTATTCCGCAAATCTCTACTGGTGACATGCTGCGTGCCGCTGTTAAATCTGGCTCCGAGCTGGGCAAACAAGCTAAAGACATCATGGACGCAGGCAAGCTGGTGACCGACGAACTGGTTATCGCGCTGGTAAAAGAGCGCATTGCTCAGGAAGACTGCCGCAATGGTTTCCTGCTGGACGGCTTCCCGCGCACCATTCCTCAGGCTGACGCCATGAAAGAAGCGGGCATCAACGTGGATTACGTGCTGGAGTTCGATGTACCGGACGAACTGATCGTTGACCGTATCGTTGGCCGTCGCGTGCACGCTGCCTCTGGCCGCGTTTACCACATCAAATTCAACCCACCTAAGGTTGAAGGCAAAGACGACGTGACCGGCGAAGAGCTGACCACCCGTAAAGACGACCAGGAAGAAACCGTGCGTAAACGCCTGGTGGAATACCATCAGATGACCGCACCGCTGATCGGCTACTACTCTAAAGAGGCGCAGGCGGGTAACACCAAATACGCGAAAGTTGACGGCACCAAAGCCGTGGCTGACGTACGTGCAGAGCTGGAAAAAATCCTCGGCTAAGCGCACCTCTCTCACCCGGAGCCCCGGGTGAGAAAAATTCTCATCTTACCTATTACAGCAATGGGTTTCGTTTAAACGCATTTCCGCTACAATTGACAGCCTATCAAATGGTTAAGAGGCGTGAATGAGTCAGGCGAAAACCGGCATCCTGCTTGCCAATCTGGGCACCCCAGAAGCACCTACTCCAGCGGCGGTAAAACGCTACCTGCGACAATTTTTAAGCGACACGCGCGTCGTGGATACCCCAAGACTGCTGTGGTGGCCACTGCTGCGTGGTGTCATTCTGCCGATTCGTTCTCCGCGTGTAGCAAAGCTCTATCAGTCCGTGTGGATGGAAGAGGGCTCGCCGCTGATGGTCTACAGCCGTCGTCAGGAGAAGGCGCTGGCCGCCCGTCTGCCGGACATGCCCGTTGCGCTCGGTATGAGCTACGGTAAGCCATCCCTGGAAAGCGCCGTCGACTCTCTGCTGGCGCAGGGCGTTGAACACATTGTGGTGCTGGCCCTTTATCCGCAGTATTCGTGCTCCACGGTGGCTGCCGTCTGGGACGAACTGGCACGCATTCTGGCGACCCGCCGCCGTATACCGGGCATTACCTTTATCCGCGACTACGCCGATAACGAGCTGTACATTCAGGCGCTTGCCAGCAGCGCGCGCGCGTCGTTTGAAAAACACGGCGAGCCGGATCTGCTGCTGCTCTCCTATCACGGTATTCCGCAGCGTTTCGCGAACGAAGGGGACGATTACCCCCAGCGTTGCCGCGATACCACCCGCGAGCTGGTCTCCGCCCTCGGCCTGCCGCCTGAGAAGGTGATGATGACCTTCCAGTCGCGCTTCGGTCGTGAACCGTGGTTGACCCCGTATACTGATGAAACGCTAAAAATGCTGGGCGAGAAGGGCGTGAAGCACATTCAGGTTATGTCGCCGGGCTTCTCGGCGGATTGTCTGGAAACGCTGGAAGAGATTGCCGTCCAGAACAAAGAGTTCTTCATGGAGGCCGGCGGAACGAAATACGAATACATTCCTGCGCTTAACGACTCCCCTGAACACATCGATATGATGGTGTCACTGGTCACCACCCGCCGCTGATCGCGTTACGGGCCGGGTTTGTGCTACCATTCCCGGCCCGTATTCTTTGCACAGTTCAGACCATGAAATTTCCCGGTAAACGTAAGTCCAAACACTATTTCCCCGTCGATGCCCGCGATCCGCTGTTACAGCAAATTCAGCAGGAAAGCGAAACCAGCGCTGCCTGGGTGGTCGGTATCGATCAGACGCTGGTGGACATTGAAGCCAAAGTGGATGATGCGTTTGTCGCACGTTACGGTCTGAGCGCCGGGCACTCGCTGGTGATTGAGGATGACGTTGCCGAAGCGCTGTATCAGGAACTGATGCGCGAAAATCTTATCACCCACCAGTTTGCTGGCGGCACCATCGGTAACACCATGCACAACTACTCCGTTCTGGCAGACGACCGCTCGGTGCTGCTTGGCGTGATGTGCAGCAATATCGAAATCGGTGGCTACGCCTACCGCTACCTGTGCAATACCTCCAGCCGCACCGATCTGAACTATTTGCAGGGCGTTGACGGGCCGATTGGTCGTTGCTTTACGCTGATAAGCGATTCCGGCGAGCGTACCTTTGCCATCAGCCCCGGCCATATGAACAAGCTACGCGCTGAAAGTATTCCGGAAGAGGTGATCGCGGGCGCGTCTGCGCTGGTGTTGACGTCTTATCTGGTGCGCTGCAAGCCGGGCGAACCAATGCCGGACGCAACCATGAAGGCAATTGAGTATGCGAAGAAATACAACGTGCCTGTGGTTCTGACGCTGGGCACCAAATTCGTGATTGCCGACAACCCGGAGTGGTGGCAGGCCTTCCTGAAAGAACACGTCTCGATTCTGGCGATGAATGAAGAAGAAGCCGAAGCGCTGACCGGCGAAAGCGATCCGCTGCTGGCGTCTGATAAGGCGCTGGACTGGGTGGATCTGGTGCTCTGCACCGCAGGGCCGGTCGGGCTGTACATGGCGGGCTTCACGGAAGAAGAGAGCAAGCGGAAAACCCAGCACCCGCTGCTGCCGGGCGCTATCGCCGAATTTAACCAGTACGAGTTCAGCCGCGCCATGCGTCATAAAGACTGCATCAACCCGCTGCGTATCTTCTCCCACATTGCACCGTATATGGGTGGCCCCGAGAAGATCATGAACACCAACGGCGCGGGCGACGGCGCGCTGGCCGCGCTGCTGCACGACATCACCGCTAACGCCTACCACAAAACCAATGTGCCGAATTCCAGCAAACACACCTTCAACTGGCTGACCTATTCCTCGCTGGCGCAGGTGTGCAAGTACGCGAACCGCGTGAGTTATCAGGTGCTGAACCAGCATTCACCGCGCTTAACGCGTGGGCTGCCGGAACGGGAAGACAGCCTCGAAGAGGCGTATTGGGACAGGTAAAAGAAGACCCCTCACCCTGGCCCTCTCCCCAAAGGGGAGAGGGAACTTGAACACCCTCTCCCCTTTGGGGAGAGGGCTGGGGTGAGGGGACCAGGCCGCACAAAATTTACCCCGTCACCGCCTCTTCAACCGGCGGCTTCGTCAGCATTGTCAGCATCGTATTCGCAATCTCACGCTCACCCATCACCACCTGATTCGCGCCGCGCTCGGTAATGTACTCCACTTCGTCATCATAATGGGCGCGGGCTATGATTTCGATATGCGGGCATTTTTCACGGGCTGTGGCGACAATCTCGCCAGCCTCGTAACCGTTCGGGATAGTGAGCAGCAGCCAGCGAGCGCAGTCCAGATGCGCCAGATTCATAATTTCTTCGTTAGCCGCGTTGCCCAGCACCGCGCGGATGCCGCGTTCGCGAAGTTCGTCGACGCGGGTGCGTGACGTTTCAATCACTACAAGTGGAATGCCCTGAGCCATCAGTTTTTCACCCAGCAGGCTGCCGACGCGGCCAAAACCGACCAGCAGCGCGTGGTTGCAGATATCCACCGGGATCTGTTTCTCTTCTTCTGTCGCCTCTTCCAGCGTCAGCTCTTCGAGGGTTTCAGTCTTCTCGAGATATTTCTCCAGCAGGGCAAACAATACCGGGTTCAACATGATGGAGAGGATCGCCCCCGCCAGCACCAGATTTTGCCCAGCCTGTGGCAGCAGGTTCAGGGCCATCCCCAGACCAGCCAGAATAAAGGCGAACTCGCCAATCTGCGCCAGGCTGGCGGCGATGGTCAGCGCCGTGCGCGGCGAGTGACCGAACATCCGCACCAGGAAGAAGGCGGCAACGGACTTACCAAAGATGATGATTGCCAGCGTACCCAGCACGGCCAGCGGCTGCTGGATGAGGATCATCGGGTCGAACAGCATCCCGACGGAGACAAAGAACAGCACCGCGAACGCATCACGTAGTGGCAGAGTATCGTGCGCGGCACGGTGGCTCAGCTCGGACTCGTTCAGCACCATCCCGGCGAAGAACGCGCCCAGCGCAAAGGAGACGTCAAACAGCTCGACAGCGCCAAAGGCAATGCCCAGCGCCAGCGCAAGGACCGAAAGCGTGAACAGTTCACGCGAGCCGGTGGCGGCGCTGCGGGACATGATCCACGGCACCAGACGGCGGCCCACCAGCATCATGATGGCAATAAACGCCACAACCTTACCGATGGTAATGCTCATATCCAGCGCCAGCGAAGCGAAGCCGATATTCTCTTTCTCCATCATCCCGGCGACGGCAGGCAGCAGTACCAGCGTCAACACCATCACCAGATCTTCAACTATCAGCCAGCCAATCGCGATTTGCCCGCGCTGGCTGTCTATCAGCTGCCTCTCTTCAAGCGCGCGCAGCAGCACCACGGTACTGGCGGTTGAAAGACACAGCCCAAATACGATACCGGTCATGATTGACCAGCCCAGCACCGCCGAAAGCGCCATGCCCAGCAGCGTCGCCACCCCTATCTGGGCGATCGCTCCCGGTATGGCGATCGACTTTACCGCCATCAGATCCTTCAGGGAAAAATGCAGTCCAACGCCAAACATCAGCAGGATAACGCCCAGTTCCGCCAGCTCCGGTGCAAGTTTGGTATCTGCGACAAAACCCGGCGTAAAGGGCCCTGCCAGCACGCCCGCTAACAAATAGCCTACCAGGGGCGAAATACGCAGTTTGTTGGCAATCATGCCGAGGATAAAAGCGAGCACAAGTCCACCAACAATGGTGGTGATAAGCGGTGTGGCGTGGTGCATTCCGTCTCCTTTCGCGATGGGTGATCCATTTTTGGTGCAAATACCAAAAAGCCGATTAATAGTTTATGACAATTTTTACGCTTATGTTTATGAATAATTGTTGAAATCACAATAAAAAGGCAATAAGCACGAAAAAAGGCAGATTTTGATAAATTTGCTGAGGGGAGGGAGAGGAAAGCCTTATGGCATCAGGTTATCCGGCTGCCAAAGTTTAACTTTGGCAGCCATGAAGTTACGCTTTATGACGGTTGTCAGGCAGGAATATGGTCAACATCCCCAGAAGTGGCAGGAAAGCGCAGATTTTATAGACCAGGAAGATGCTGGTGTGGTCTGCAACCATTCCTAACACGGCGGCGCCAAGGCCGCCCATGCCAAAGGCAAAACCGAAAAAGAGACCGGAAACCATACCGATACGTCCCGGCAGCAGCTCTTGCGCATAGACCAGAATGGCTGAAAACGCCGACGCGAGAATAAAACCAATAATCACTGTCAATATTCCGGTCCATTCCAGCGTTGCGTACGGTAAAACAAGCGTAAACGGCGCAACGCCGAGGATAGAGCCCCAAATCACATATTTACGTCCGATTTTATCTCCCACAGGGCCGCCAATCACCGTGCCTGCCGCCACCGCAAACAGGAAGGCAAAGAGATGGAACTGGGCGTTTTGTACCGATAATCCGAATTTTTGCATCAGATAGAAGGTGTAATAGCTGCTAATGCTCGCCATATAGAAATATTTCGAGAAAATCAGCACCAGTAGCACGCAGACGGCAAGGATCACCTTATTACGCGGAAGGGGATTGGTTATCTTCGCGACAGGTTTTCCCTTATTTACGCGATGCTGCGCGGCATACCAGCGGCTGATTTGCGCCAGGACGACAATCGCCAGCAGCGCGGCCAGCACAAACCACGCCACGTTGCCTTTGCCGTAAGGCGCGATAATTACCGCCGCCAGCAGAGGACCGAGGGAGCTACCAAAGTTCCCCCCCACCTGGAACAGAGACTGCGCCAGCCCGTGGCGTCCGCCGGAGGCCATACGCGCCACGCGGGACGATTCCGGATGGAACACCGATGAACCGGTTCCTACCAGCGCCGCGGCAACCAGTACCGCCTCAAAGCTGCCCGCCATGGCCAGCAGCACCAGCCCGCTCAGGGTGAAGCACATCCCAATGGGCAGCGACCATGGCATCGGGTATTTGTCCGTCCAGTAGCCCACCACCGGCTGTAGCAGCGAAGAGGCCAGCTGGAAAGTCAGGGTGATCATCCCGATCTGCACGAAGGTTAATGAGAACTCAGACTGCAACAGCGGGTAGATCGCCAGAATCAGCGACTGGATCATGTCGTTGAGCAGATGAGAGAGACTGATTGCGCCTAATACTTTGAAGGAAGTGCGCGATTTCGGCGGCGACGCCGGAACGCCCTGAACAGGCTGGGTTGATTCACTGATTGCCATAAATACCACGTCAATTTGTAATTAGAGATGCAGGGAGTAATTATTATCCGACTAACATACTCGTCCGTGACATTTGAAGAAAGTCGCAATTCTGAAAACTTATTTGTCTATTCTTGTGAGTCACTGTAATTTTTGCGTTTGTCTATGGGTCAGGGAGAGAGAAGATGAAGTTAATAAAGCGTGGCGTCGCGCTGGCGCTCATCGCCGCATGGGGGCTGACAAGCCTGCCCGCGCAGGCGTATGAAAAAGATAAAACCTATAAAATTACCATTCTGCATACTAACGATCATCACGGCCATTTCTGGCGCAGCGAATACGGTGAATATGGCCTGGCGGCGCAAAAAACGCTGGTGGACGGCATTCGTAAAGAGGTCTCGGCTCAGGGCGGCAGCGTGCTGTTGCTGTCGGGCGGGGATATTAATACCGGCGTACCGGAATCTGATTTGCAGGATGCCGAGCCTGATTTCCGCGGCATGAATTTAATTGGTTACGACGCGATGGCGGTCGGAAACCACGAGTTTGATAACCCGCTGAGCGTATTGCGCCAGCAGGAAAAGTGGTCCAAATTTCCGTTCCTTTCCGCCAATATTTATCAGAAAAGCACCGGCGAGCGCCTGTTTAAACCGTGGGCACTGTTTAAGCGTCAGGATCTGAAGATCGCGGTCATCGGCTTAACCACCGACGATACGGCCAAAATTGGCAACCCTGAATTTTTCACCGACATCGAATTCCGTAAACCGGCAGACGAAGCGAAGCTGGTGATCCAGGAGTTGCAGCAGAATGAAAAACCGGATGTGATTATCGCTACCACCCACATGGGGCATTACGACAACGGTCAGCACGGCTCTAACGCGCCGGGCGACGTGGAGATGGCGCGCAGCCTTCCTGCGGGCTCGCTGGCGATGATTGTGGGCGGTCATTCGCAGGATCCGGTCTGCATGGCTTCTGAGAATAAAAAGCAGGTAGATTATGTGCCCGGCACGCCGTGCGCGCCGGATCGTCAGAACGGGATCTGGATTGTACAGGCCCACGAGTGGGGTAAATACGTTGGCCGTGCGGATTTCGAATTCCGTAACGGCGAGATGAAGCTGGTGCACTATCAGCTCATCCCGGTCAACCTGAAGAAGAAAGTGACCTACCCGGACGGCAAAAGCGAGCGGGTACTCTACACGCCAGAGATCGCTGAAAACCAGCAGATGCTCTCCCTGCTGACGCCGTTCCAGAGCAAAGGGAAAGCGCAGCTGGACGTGAAGATTGGCACGCTTAACGGACGACTGGAAGGGGACCGCAGCAAAGTCCGCTTCGTACAAACCAACATGGGGCGTCTGGTGCTGGCCGCGCAGATGGCGCGCACGAATGCGGATTTCGGCGTGATGAGCGGCGGCGGTATTCGTGATTCCATCGATGGCGGAAACATCACCTATAAAGACGTGCTCAAAGTGCAGCCGTTTGGCAACGTGGTGGTGTATGCGGACATGAGCGGGAAAGAGGTAATTGACTACCTGACCGCCGTGGCGCAGATGAAGCCGGACTCCGGAGCGTATCCGCAGTTTGCTAACGTCAGCTTCGTCGCGAAGGACGGTAAGCTCAACGATCTCAAAATCAAAGGCGAACCTGTTGATCCGGCGAAAACCTACCGCCTGGCAACGTTAAGCTTTAACGCCACCGGCGGCGACGGCTATCCGCATATCGATAACAAACCGGGCTATGTAAATACCGGGTTTATTGATGCGGAAGTGTTGAAGCAGTTTATCCAGCAAAATTCACCGATTGACGTGAACGCGTATGAGCCGAAGGGCGAGGTGAGCTGGCAGTAGTGCGGGTGTGTTGTGCCGGGTGGCGGCTACGCCTTACCCGGCCTACATTCGAATCGGAGGCCCGGTAAGCGCAGCGCCACCGGGCAATTTTCTCAATCCCTGCGCGCAATATCCGCAAATTTCGCGTCCAGCATTTTCGCCAGATCGCCTGCGGCCAGTTCGATATCCAGCCCGCGTTTGCCGCCAGAAATATAGATCGTCTGAAATTCCTGCGAAGGCGCATCGATCAGGGTCGGCAGACGCTTTTTCTGGCCGAGCGGGCTGATCCCGCCGACCAGATAACCCGTAGTGCGTTGCGCAACCATCGGGTCTGCCATATCGACCTTTTTCGCTCCCAGCGCTTTGGCCACTTTCTTCAGATCAAGCTGTCCGGCGACGGGCGTCACTGCCACGGCGAGGTGCTTCATATCGCCATTCACCGCGACCAGCAGCGTTTTGTAAACCTGGTCCGCGTTCAGCCCCAGCTTGCGCACCACTTCATCACCAAAGTTGGTTTCGTTCGGATCGTGATCGTAGGTGTGGATCCGGAAAGAAATTTTGTTTTTTTCGAGTAATTTAACGGCGGGAGTCATGGCTATCCTTCTTACGACAGACGGTTCATGCCAGCAGCATACGCCTGACGTTTGTCTAAAAAATAGCACCATCTTGCGCAATAGTATTGGCAGTGATGGTTACTTTGAGCGACAATCGGCGTAGCCGAAGGTCACTTCGGTATAATAAAAACGATGAAATTCCTCTTTGACGGGCCAATAGAAATATTGGCCATTTTTTTATTTCAGCAGCGACGGCAAATTCCCTTCTCCGTACAAATGCAACGCGCCAACCGCGACAACATAACGACCGGCAGGCAGGGCATACAGCGTCTCCCGCCACGCCTGGTTGCGCGCGTTCATCAGCACATCATACAACGATTTACTGAACGTCGACGGTAACGCCAGCTTACCGTCTGCGGGCGGCGCATCCAGCCACCAGCCAATCATCGTTTGCAGCAGACGCGCGTTGGTGTGCCAGTGGGTCAGGGTATCATCCAGTAGCATCTTACCGTCATCAGGAAGCTGGCGAAGAAGCGCAATCTGGCTGTCCGTGCCTTCCAGTTCAATGACGGACAGGTTGCACGCCCGTGCCGCATTCAGCAGTTGATAATCGATACCGTAATCGCCGCGCAGCCCCAGGCGCTGCGCCTGGGTTGCCTGTAGCACCATGGCAATTTGCCACAGGGGCAGGGTGTCGAGCATTGAGAGCGAGACGCCGGACTCATCCGCAAGACGGGTAAGCTCAGCCAGCTGCGTCTCGTTAAGACGTTCAGCCAGGGGGCGGTCGCTTTCCAGCCCGGCAAACGGCGATTCATGGCCGGAGATGTCGGCTTCGACGATCAGCGCGTCGGCGCGCTTCAGTAGTTTAATCAGGCCGGAGGGCAGGGGGGACATATCCTGCGTGCCCATATGAATGCTTCCCACCAGGTGCAGTTGCTGCCCACCCGGAAGCGAAATATCCATACCGGGCCAGGCATAACGGCGGGGAAAAAGGGCGCGAAACGATGTTTTTATACGATTAAACAGACCCATACGCGCTCCATAAACGGAAAGGTTCATGCTAGCGCGTGGGGAAGGGGGGCGCAATAGGCGAAAGCCGGGCGGCGCTGCGCTTACCCGGCCTGCTTCCGGGATTCTACGCTTTCGGTTTAAACCGCAGCAGACGGTTAGCGTTGCTCACCACGGTAATTGACGAGAGCGCCATCGCCGCACCCGCAACAACCGGGTTCAGCAGGGTGCCGGTCAGCGGCCACAAAATCCCGGCGGCAATCGGAATGCCGAGCGAGTTATAGACGAAGGCCCCTAGCAGGTTCTGCTTCATGTTGCGCAACGTGGCTTTCGAAATCGCCAGCGCATCCGCCACACCCATCAGGCTGTGGCGCATCAGGGTGATTGCCGCGGTTTCAATGGCGACATCGCTCCCGCCGCCCATCGCAATACCTACGTCAGCCTGCGCCAGCGCCGGGGCGTCGTTGATGCCGTCGCCGACCATCGCCACCTGACGACCATCACGTTGCAATTTCCTGATGGCGTCCGCTTTGCCATCTGGCAGTACGCCGGCTATCACCTCATCAATCCCGGCTTCTCTGGCGATGGCGTTAGCGGTAGTCGGGTTATCACCGGTTAACATCACCAGGCGATAGCCCGCATGGTGCAGGCGTTGCAAGGCATCCACGCTGTCCTGGCGTAACGGATCGCGTACGGCCAGCAGCGCCGCCACCTGACCATCCCTCGCCAGCAGAACCGGCGTCGCGCCCTGAGAGGCCTGCGCGTTCAGCTCAGCGTCCAGCGCGGACGTATCAACACCGTGTTCAGTTAGCAGTGCCTGGTTACCCAGCAGCAGCGTATGGCCTTCTGCTTCACCGCTGACCCCTAAACCGCGCAGGGTGCGGAAGTTGCTTACCTGCGGCAGACGGGCATCACCGGCTTTCTCAAGGATGGCGCGCGCCAGCGGGTGACTGGAGCCTTGTTCCAGCGCGGCGGCCAGGCGCAGGGCATCCGTCTCCGTACAGCCAATGGTATTAACGGCCACTACCTGCGGTTTGCCCTCGGTGAGCGTGCCGGTTTTGTCAAAGACGAGGGTGTCCAGCGTGCTTGCCCGTTGCAGGGCGTCAGCATCACGGACCAGTACGCCAAATTCGGCGGCGCGTCCGACGCCAGAGATAATCGACATCGGCGTGGCCAGACCAAGGGCACAAGGGCAGGCGATGATCAGTACCGTGGTGGCGATCACCAGGGTGTAGACAATCTGCGGCGCCGGGCCGAAGAAATACCAGATTGCCGCGCTCAGCAGGGCAATACCGACCACCACTGGCACAAAAATGGCGGAGATTTTATCGGCAAGCTGACCAATTTCCGGCTTACTGCTCTGCGCCTGGCGGACCATCCGAATGATGCGTGACAGTGTGGTATGGCTGCCAACGGCGCTGGCGCGGAACAGCACGCTGCCGTCCTGTACCACCGTACCCGCATGCACCGCATCGCCCTGAGATTTCTGCTGGGGGATCGGCTCACCAGTCAGCATGGCTTCATCAAGCCAGGCATCGCCCTGGGTGATTTCACCGTCGACGGGCACGCGGTCACCGGTGGTGAGACGCAGCGTCATACCGGGTTGCACCTCTGAGAGAGGAACGTTTTTTTCCCCATCGTCGGTGACCACGCGGGCCGTCGGCGGGGTTAAATCGAGTAATCTTTCCAGCGCTTTCGACGAACGCTGACGCGCGCGGGCTTCGAGCATATGGCCTAAGTTAATCAGACCTATAATCATCGCGCTCGCTTCATAATAGAGATGGCGCGCCTCCATCGGGAACCACTGCGGCCAGACGTTAACGCTCATCGAATACAGCCACGCCGCGCCCGTCCCGAGCGCGACCAGCGTGTCCATCGTCGCGGTGCGGTTTTTCAGGCTCTTCCAGGCGCTGGTATAGAAATGTCCGCCTGCAAACACCATCACCGCAAGGGTAATCAGACCAATCACCAGCCACAGGGTGCGGTTGTCTGCGGTGACCATCATGTTGTCACCCATCATGCCCCACACCATCACCGGAATACCGACCAGCAGGGCGACGATCGCCTGCCAGCGGAAGCGCTTCATGGTGGCGACAGCCGTTTCCTGCTGGCGCTCGCGGCGCTCGGCATCATCTTCGATGGCCTCCGCCCCGTAGCCCGCTTTCTCCACGGCCTGCACTAAATCTGCGGCGGAGGCACTGCCCATCACCAGCGCAGTACGCTCCGCCAGGTTTACCCGTGCCTGTGCGACGCCCGGTACCGCCTGTAAGGCGTTTTGTACCCGGGAGACACAGCTGGCGCAGCTCATGCCGTTGATCAGCAGCTGTTGGCTGTCATCAATATCATCAGCTACCGGAAGCTCAGGAGTGGCCGCTGTCAGTGCTTCCGACGGGGATGATGACTCTGCCAGCGGTTTAGCCTTTGGGTGGCTTAACTCCGCCCCGTAACCGGCCTGTTTAATGGTATCAATCAGCGCGTCGGCGCTGGCGCTGCCGGTCACGGCGGCATGATCGATAGTCACCTCAGCGCTTTCCACATCAGGACGCTGCTCCAGGCTTTCTTTAACACGTTTGACACAGTGGCCGCAGGAGAGGCCGTCCAGTGTCAGGTCAATAGTGTGAGACATAACAAAACTCCCGTATAATGTTCTGGTCAATTGTTGACCTTCACTCTGCTTTTCGCTAACTGTTATGAAGGTTAAACCTTCCATCAAGGGGAAGGTCAAGGGGGAAATGTGAATATCAGCGATGTTGCGAAAAAAACCGGCTTAACAAGCAAAGCGATTCGCTTTTATGAGGAAAAAGGGCTGGTGACGCCACCGTTGCGCAGTGAGAACGGCTACCGCAGCTATACGCAGCTGCATCTTGATGAACTGACGTTACTGCGCCAGGCAAGACAGGTAGGATTTAACCTTGAAGAGTGCGGCGAGCTGGTTAACCTGTTTAACGATCCGAAACGCCACAGTGCCGACGTGAAAAAACGTACGCTGGAAAAAGTGGCGGAGATCGAACGCCATATCATCGAATTACAGGCGATGCGTGAGCAACTGCTACAGCTGGCAGAATCCTGCCCGGGAGATGACAGCGCCGAGTGCCCGATTATCGACAATCTTTCCGGCTGCTGCCACCGTAAAACCCACGCCTAACAGGCTTTAATCCGCAGGGTAATGCCTTCCACCGCAATGACCTCAACCCGCGTGCCGGCGCTGAGGTCATCATCGGCCACCACCGGCCATGAACTGTCCCCCACGCGCATATGACCGCGTCCGTTGATCAGCGCGTTATCAAGCGTAAAACGTTTACCCACGATCTGCTGCCCACGCTGATTGAGATGCGCGTCGACCGGCTTCTGCGCCTTCACCCGTTTGTTCAGCCAGCGCCACCACAGCCAGGCGGCCAGCAGCGTCAGCACGGCAAACAGCGCGCCCTGCCACTCCCAGCCGACAGGCAACAGCCAGATGACCAGCCCGGTAATCACAGCGGCAACACCGCTCCACAGCAAATAACCGTTGCCGCCAAGCATCTCGGCGGCCAGCAGCAAGCCGCCAAGGCTTAGCCAGAACGCATGAGGATGTGCAACGATGAGCTCAATCATTTTTTACGCTCGTTTCCGCCGTCTTTGATCAACTCGGCAATTCCGGCGATAGATCCCATCAGACTGCTGGCATCCAGCGGCATCATCACCACTTTGCTGTTGTTCGCAGAGCCGATCTCCTTCAGCGCATCGGTATATTTTTGCGCGACGAAGTAGTTCACAGCCTGGATATCCCCGGCGGCAATCGCCTCGGAAACCATTTGCGTCGCGCGGGCTTCCGCTTCTGCCGAACGTTCACGCGCTTCTGCCTGGAGGAAGGCAGACTGACGGTCGCCCTCGGCTTTCAGGATCTGCGACTGTTTTTCCCCTTCCGCTTTCAGGATCTCGGCCTGACGCACCCCTTCGGCTTCAAGAATATAGGCGCGTTTGGTACGCTCGGCCTTCATCTGCGCATTCATGGAAGCAATCAGCTCTGCCGGTGGGCGCACGTCGCGGATCTCAATGCGGGTCACTTTGATCCCCCACGGATTGGTGGCTTCATCAACAATGTGCAGCAGGCGGGTATTAATGCTATCGCGCTGGGAGAGCATTTCGTCCAGCTCCATCGAGCCAAGCACGGTACGGATGTTGGTCATCGTCAGGTTGACGATCGCCAGCTCCAGGTTGCTCACCTCATAGGCCGCTTTCGGCGCATCAATCACCTGAATAAAGCACACCGCATCGATGGTGACGTTGGCGTTATCCTTAGAGATGACTTCCTGGGAAGGAATATCCAGCACCTGCTCCATCATGTTGATTTTACGCCCAATTCTGTCCATGAAGGGGACGATCAGGCTTAAACCCGGCTGAAGGGTATTGGTGTAGCGACCGAAACGTTCGACGGTCCACTGGTAACCCTGCGGGACAATTTTGACGCCTGCGCCCACGATAACCAGCGCAACGAAAATAAGGACAGGAACAACGATGAGCATAAAAACCTCCTGTTTTGCATGCCGTAACGAGAAAAATTGCGTATTTGTTGAACGTAAGTATATCGGTTAACGGGCGGGATTTCGCCCCTGTAAAGAGGTGGGAACCGGACTGGTAAAATTAAAACGCCCCGCCAGGAGAGCGGGGCGCATAGCGTTACTCTTCAGACCAGGTATAGCTGAAGTCGGTGATAAACCCATCCCCGGCGTCAGCGATGGCTTTCGATAAGCCCTGATAGTATTTTTCCAGGCCGATGGCCTCTATCTGCTGGATCTGCTCGCGAACGGGAGCGCAGAACAGTACTGCATTGCCCGCTCCGACACGTTTGTTGTTCGGCGGCAGATCGCCGGTAATCCCCTTAAACCAGGTTCTGATCCCTTGCTTTAAGCTGTGCGGCGCTTTTGCAAGATCCTTCTGGCCTGTCAGCACCTGTAAGGTGGGGAACTCATTTGCATTGACGGCGGTTTTCATGCGTGCAAAGAACGCGGTAAAAAGCTCAAAAGAGCCGAGATCCGTGACGCGAGGCTTGGTGGTTTTTCCGTTTTTATTGCCCATTTTTCCGGCAGGGGCTGTAGGCGCCGGAACCACATTGACCTTATGCAGATCCAGACCAAACAGTAGATTGCAGTGCGACCGGCGCTCTTTAAGCGGGTAGGACATTAGCACGTCAATAAACGCCGTCGCCTTCACATCGGCCAGATCATGGTTAATCAGCCATTGCGAGCGGGCAAATTCCGCGGGGGAAACGAACCAGTCCGGCACCTCAGTAAAGCGTCTGGATTTACCCTTGCCGTCAAACTCGAGAAAGTAAGCCCCATCATCGAAAGCAAAATAGCAGTTTTTAAAGCTAACGATTGTGGTGTTAACGATGAGCGCCTTCTTAACAAAATCGACCACCTCTGCACCCATGACAAAACGCGTGAGTTCAGAAGAATTGATGACTTCCATTAATGTTTCCACATCTGGAACACCAGGCTTCAGGGAAGAGAACTCATAAAAGATATGTGTCATGTTGCTGACTTCCTGTAGTTATAGAGGTGACAATTACCGAACAAAAAGTTTAACACTTGCGATAGGTTAAGGCTATTCGCGCAGCGTAGCGGAAAGGATTATGCTAAAGGCTGTTCTTATCACAGCGGTTAACGGAATCGGAATGAATAATAAAAAAAATCTTCTGGATATCAGGGATGTTGGCTTTCGTGTGGGTGATAACACCATCCTTCAGCACGTCGATTTTTGTCTCTCTCCGGGCGAATTTAAACTCATAACCGGCCCTTCCGGCTGCGGCAAAAGCACCCTCCTGAAAATCGTGGCTTCGCTACTGAGTCCAACGGAGGGAACCATCCTGTTTGAAGGGAAAGATATCGCCACGCTTACACCGGAAAGCTATCGCCAGCAGGTGTCATACTGCGTGCAAACGCCATCCCTGTTTGGCGACACGGTGTACGACAATCTGGTTTTCCCCTGGCACATCCGCAACCAAACGCCCGATCCGAAAAAGTTTGCGGACGATCTGACCCGTTTTGGGCTTCCGCCGGAGACGCTGACCAAATCGACTGCCGAACTGTCAGGCGGGGAAAAGCAGCGCGTCTCGCTGATCCGTAACCTGCAATTCCTGCCGAAGGTGCTTTTGCTGGACGAAATCACCAGCGCGCTGGATGACGCTAACACGCGCAACGTCAATGAGATTATTCATCGCTACGTCCGTGAACAGGATATTGCCGTGCTGTGGGTGACGCACGATTCAAACGAAATTAGCCATGCGGATGATGTCATCACGCTCAGGCCGCAGGGCGGGAAAATGGAGGAGGCTCACCGTGGGTGAACATAACATAACCAACGAATCGCTGGCGCTGTCGATGGTCCTGGTGCTGGTGGCGATTGTGGTCAGCTACCGGGAGAAGCTGGGGCTGGAAAAAGATATTCTGTGGAGTATCGTTCGCGCGGTCATTCAGCTCATCATCGTCGGCTATGTGCTGAAATACATCTTCAACGTCAATCATGCCGTGCTGACCCTGTTGATGGTGCTGTTTATCTGCTTTAACGCGGCATGGAACGCGCAGAAACGCAGTAAATACATCGATAAAGCGTTCCTCTCGTCGTTTATTGCCATCACCACCGGGACCGCGTTAACGCTGGCGGTACTGGTGCTCTCCGGCTCGATAGAATTTACGCCGATGCAGGTGATCCCCATTTCCGGGATGATTGCGGGCAATGCGATGGTGGCGGTCGGGTTATGCTACAACAATCTGGGGCAACGCTTCAGCAGTGAACAGCAACAGCTTCAGGAGAAGCTAAGCCTGGGCGCGACGCCGAAGGTGGCCTCGGCGCGGTTGATCCGCGACAGCATTCGTTCATCGCTGATCCCAACGGTGGATTCCGCCAAAACCGTGGGTCTGGTGAGCCTGCCGGGCATGATGTCGGGGCTGATTTTTGCCGGTATCGATCCGGTAAAAGCGATTAAATACCAGATTATGGTGACGTTTATGCTGCTCTCTACGGCGAGCCTGTCGACGATTATTGCCTGCTATCTGACCTATCGGAAGTTTTACAACGCGCGCCACCAGCTGGTGGTGACGCAGTTGAAGAAGACGGGGTAATATCGGCTTTTGTAGACCCGGCAAGCGTTAGCGCCACCGGGCATTTTTGTTAGTAAAGCAATGCGTACAGCTGACGACGATACTTAGACGCCAGCGCGTCACCGGTGCCGAGCGCGGCCAGGATCTCCTGGAACATCTTTCGCGCCTGACCGTCTGCGGCGCCCAGGTCCTTCTGAAGGTGACTAAACAGCAGCTCCAGCGCCTCTTCATTACGCCCCACCTGGTGAAGCTGAAGCGCCAGCTGGCTTGCCAGCGCGGCATCCGCCGGGTTGTCCGCAACCTGCTGCTGAAGTTGCTGAATTTCAGGGGTATCCGCCGCCTGTTTCAGCAGGTCAATCTGCGCCACCAGGCCCTGATAGCGGGTGTCCTGATCCTGCATCGGCACCGTTTTCAGCACGGCTTCCGCGTCTTCGGGGCGGTGCAGCGCAATCTGGGTCTCTGCCAGCAGCAGACCAATCTGGCTGTTCTGGTTCGACAGCTGCCACGCGTCTTTTAACAGCGGCAGCGCCTCGTCGTACTTGCCTTCCTGCATCAGCGCCATGGCTTCCTGCGCTTTCAGCTCTTCTTCGCGCGGCAGGACTTTATCCAGCAGGGCGCGGATCGCCTCTTCCGGCTGCGGCCCCTGGAAGCCATCCACCGGCTGACCGTTCTGGAACAGGTAGACGGTTGGGATCGCACGCAGGCCAAACTGGGAAGCCACCATCGGTTCGGCGTCACAATCCAGCTTCGCCAGAATGAATTGACCGTTGTACTGCGCGGCAAGGCTTTCCAGGACCGGCGTCAGCTGCAGGCAGTGTTGGCTGCGTTCAGACCAGAAGTAGAACAGCACCGGTGTAGTCATTGACTGTTCGAGTGTCTGTTGCAGGTTAGCTTCAGTTATGTTGACGATATTCTGTACGGACATGCGGCATTCTCTTTTATCGGTTTACTCTTTACATGGGGGTAAGCGTCGTCGCTTCAACTCAACCCTGCAAAATTTTGTCCATCATCCGCCCCGGCAGCAGGCGTTTCAACCAGCCGACGGCATGGGTCACCAGCGTCACCGGATAGCGCATTTTAGGGGTATCGCTCTCAAATGCGTGGCGCACTTTGGCAACCACGGCTTCTGGCCCAAGCGTAAAACGCGCCGCGATACCGGGATTTTCGACCGGTTGGTCCGCCTGCGTCTGGTTAACGTTTTCCGTAAAGCGGGTGCGGATGGGGCCCGGTTCAATCAGGCTGACCTTAATGCCGCTGTGGCGCAGCTCCATGCGCAACGCATCGGACCAGGCTTCAAGCGCATATTTACTGGCAGCGTAAGCCCCGCGTCCCGGCGTGGAGATCAGGCCCATCACCGAGGAGGTCATGACAATCCGCCCTTCGCCGTGCGGCAGCATGGCGGGGAGAAGGCGCATGGTGAGCTGATGCGCCCCAAAAAAGTTTGCGGAGAACTGCTGCTCCAGCTGTTCCCGTGAGAGGGTCTGTAGCGGGCCGTATACGCCATAGCCCGCATTGTTGAACAGGCCGTAAAGCCGGTTGCTGGTCAGGGCGATAACCTCATCGGCGGCCTGCTCCACGCTCTCTGGCGAATCGAGATCCAGCAGAATGCCGGTAAATCCCAGCCCTCGCATGCGTTCGACATCTTCGGGTTTGCGGCAGGCCGCCAGCACCCAAAACCCCTGACGTTTCAGTTCAAGGGCGCTCTCAAGGCCAATTCCGCTGGAACATCCTGTTATTAAGACCGATTTTTGCATAACTTTACCTGTCAGGTTCTCAGCTGTTTGACGAGTCATGTTTTACTAAAGGAGCCAGCCGGGTTGCCATCCAGTCGGCAATGAACGGCTGGGCATCGCGATTGGGGTGAATGCCATCATCCTGCATCCACTGGGGTTTCAGATAGACCTCTTCCATGAAAAATGGCAGCAGCGGAATATCAAACTCTTTGGCAAGCTTAGGATAGATCGCGCTAAACGCCTCATTATACCGACGGCCGTAGTTAGCGGGCAGGCGAATTTGCATCAGCAGCGGCTGGGCGTTAGCGGCCTTAATGGTCTGCAAAATAGTCCGCAGCGTTTGCTCCGTTTGCTGTGGCTGGAAGCCGCGCAAACCATCATTACCGCCCAGTTCGACCAGCACCCAACGCGGTTGATGCTGCTTAAGCAGGGCAGGCAGGCGCGATAAGCCTTGCTGCGACGTATCGCCGCTGATGCTGCCGTTAACGACAGACGCCCGGGACTGCCATTTATCATTGAGCAGGGCGGGCCAGGCCGCACTGGCGGCCATACGATAGCCCGCGCTCAGGCTGTCGCCCAGAATCAATAACGTGTCCGCAGCCGCCGCGCGGAAGGTCATCAGCATCAAAAACAGGAAGGGCAAATGCCAGCGGAAAACATTGTTGAAGTTCATCGTCTTAAGAAGTCCGTCGGTCAGGGAGAACACGAGCTTTCCATCCTCACCGGAGTTGAACTCGTTGTCAAACGTGCCGAAACCATCGCCCTGATTGGCGAATCCGGTTCCGGTAAGTCCACGCTGCTGGCCATTCTCGCCGGGCTGGACGATGGCAGCAGCGGGGAAGTGAACCTGGTCGGCCAGCCCCTCCACGCGCTTGATGAAGAGGCGCGCGCCGCGCTGCGTGCCCGGCATATCGGGTTTGTCTTTCAGTCATTCATGCTGATCCCAACCCTCAACGCGCTGGAAAACGTTGAGCTGCCCGGCCTGCTGCGCGGTGAAAATACTCGCGAAAGCCGCGATCACGCCAAAGCGTTGCTGGAACAGCTGGGGCTGGGAAAACGTCTCGACCACCTTCCGGCGCAGCTTTCCGGCGGTGAGCAGCAGCGCGTGGCGCTGGCCAGGGCGTTTAACGGGCGTCCGGAAGTGCTGTTTGCCGATGAGCCCACGGGCAATCTCGACCGTAAAACCGGGGACAAAATTGCCGATCTGCTGTTTTCACTCAACCACGAACACGGCACCACGCTGATTCTGGTTACCCACGACCCGCAGCTGGCCGCCCGCTGCGACCGCCGCCTGCGGCTGGTGAACGGTGTTCTTCAGGAGGAAGCATGATTGCCCGCTGGTTCTGGCGCGAATGGCGCTCGCCCTCGCTGCTGATTGTCTGGCTGGCGTTGAGCCTGGCGGTGGCCTGCGTGCTGGCGCTCGGCAGCGTCAGCGATCGTATGGAGAAAGGGCTTAGCCAGCAGAGTCGGGAATTTATGGCGGGGGACCGGGCTCTGCAAAGTTCTCGCCCCGTGCCGCCGGGCTGGATTGAGGAAGCGCGCAAAGAGGGGCTGAAGGTGGGAGAGCAAATCACCTTCCAGACCATGACCTTTGCGGGCGACACGCCACAGCTTGCCAGCGTAAAAGCCGTGGATGACATCTACCCGATGTATGGTGATTTACAAACCAGTCCGCCGGGGCTAAAACCGACGGCCGGTACGGTACTGCTGGCATCGCGTCTGATGGCGCTGCTGAACCTGAAACCCGGCGACAGTATCGACGTCGGCGACGCGACCCTCAAAATTGCCGGGGAAGTGGTGCAGGAACCCGACTCCGGATTTAATCCGTTCCAGCTCGCGCCGCGCCTGCTGATGAACACCGCTGATGTGGCGAAAACCAACGCCGTCCAGCCGGGTAGCCGCGTCACATGGCGCTATAAGTTTGGCGGGACGCCTGCTCAACTGGAGGCGTATGAAAAATGGCTCCTGCCTCAGCTCAAGCCGGAACATCGCTGGTACGGGCTGGAGCAGGATGACGGGGCGCTCGGCAAATCCCTTGAGCGTTCTCAGCAGTTTCTGCTGCTGTCGGCGCTGTTAACCCTGCTGCTGGCCATTGCGGCCGTTGCCGTGGCAATGGGGCACTACTGCCGCAGCCGTTACGATCTGGTGGCGATCCTCAAAACTCTCGGCGCGGGCCGGGCACAGCTGCGCAAGCTGATTGTCGGCCAGTGGCTGATGGTGCTGGCGCTGTCGGCTCTGACCGGCGGGGCGATAGGGCTGCTGTTTGAAAAGCTACTGATGGTGCTGCTCAAACCGGTCCTGCCCGCTGCGCTGCCGCCTGCCAGCCTCTGGCCGTGGCTGTGGGCCATCGGCGCGATGACGACGATCTCCCTGCTGGTGGGGTTACGCCCCTACCGGCTGCTGCTCGCCACCCAGCCGCTGCGCGTGCTGCGCCGGGATGTGGTGGCCAGCGTCTGGCCGCTGAAGTTCTATCTGCCGGTGATTATTGCGGTGGCAGTCGGGCTGTTGGCCTGGCTGATGGGCGGCAGTACGCTGCTGTGGGCGGTGCTGGCGGGCGCGGTGGTGCTGGCGCTGCTGTGCGGCGTGGTGGGCTGGCTATTGCTCAATCTTCTCAAAAAGCTGACGGTGAGATCGCTGCCGGTTCGGCTGGCGGTTAACCGACTGCTGCACCAGCCGTGGTCCACGCTCAGCCAGCTCTCGGCGTTTTCGCTGTCGTTTATGCTGCTGGCGCTTCTGCTGGTGCTGCGCGGGGATCTGCTGGATCGCTGGCAGCAGCAGCTTCCGCCGGAAAGCCCGAACTATTTCCTGATCAACATTGCTCCCGAACAGGTGACGCCGCTGAAGGGGTTCCTGTCTGAGCATCACATTATTCCGGAATCGTTCTATCCGATCGTGCGCGCCCGCCTGACGCAGATCAACGGCCTGTCGACGGAGGGAAATAAGGATGAATCGCTCAACCGCGAGCTCAACCTGACCTGGCAGGCGAAACGTCCGGACCATAACCCGATCGTGGCCGGCACCTGGCCGCCGAAAGCGGGGGAGGTGTCGATGGAGGAGGGGCTGGCGACACGCCTGAACGTGAAGCTCGGCGATAGCGTGACCTTTACCGGTGATACCCAGGATTTCACCGCCAAAGTCACCAGCCTGCGCAAAGTGGACTGGGAAAGCCTGCGGCCAAATTTCTTCTTCATCTTCCCGCCGGGCGCGCTGGACGGACAGCCCCAGAGCTGGCTGACCAGCTTCCGCTGGGAAAACGGCAACGGCATGCTGACGCAACTTAACCGGGAATTTCCGACGGTGAGCCTGCTGGATATCGGCGCGATCCTCAAACAGGTCGGGCAGGTGCTGGAACAGGTGAGCCGCGCCCTGGAGGTGATGGTGGTGCTGGTGACCGTCTGCGGCCTATTGCTGCTGCTGGCGCAGGTGCAGGTCGGCATGCGTCAGCGTCATCAGGAGCTGGTGGTCTACCGCACGCTGGGGGCCAGTAAACGGCTGCTGCGCGCCACGCTGTGGAGCGAATTTGCCCTGCTCGGGCTGGTGGCGGGCCTGGTGGCGGCCATCGGGGCGGAAACCGCACTGGCGGTGCTTCAGACGAAAGTCTTTGATTTTCCATGGGAGCCTGACTGGCGGCTGTGGCTAACGCTGCCCGTCTGCGGCGCGGTGCTGCTGTCTCTGTGCGGCGGCTGGCTCGGGACGCGGCTGTTGAAAGGTAAAGCGCTGTTCCGCCAGTTTGTCAGCTAGTTTACTTGCGTGATGATGACGCACCGGTATTTCTTCTGGTGCGTCATCGCTTAATAGCACAAATCGTTAATGTTCATGAATTTAGTAGCACAAAACATTAAAAACCCGCCCACACAGCCCGAATTTTTCCGGTTAATATTCACCAGCTAAATATTTAGCAGCGTGTCTATCAAGGAAAAAGAATGACTATAAGAAAAACAGCGCTGGCGACAACGATCGGCGCAGCAGTGGCATTGGCTTCTTTCGCATCTCAGGCGGAAATCACCCTTCTGAAACAGGATCCGCAGGCGGGTAACCCGCTGAGCCGTCTGAACTTCACCGTTGGCGGCAGCATCCGTCCTCAGTTCCAGAACATGACCGGTGACGACGGCAAAAACGGCTACAAGCGTAACGGTTTTGACGGCGGTACCCGTTTCCGTTTCACGGCAGACTACTACCTGTTCGATGACATCAGCTGGATCACCTACTACGAGCTGGGTGTGAACATTCCGGCGCAGTTTAACTGGGATAACCACTACGCCGACGGCGCGCACGATACTTCACGCCGTATGCTCTACACCGGTCTGAAGAGCGACACCTGGGGTACGCTGACCTTCGGCCAGCAGAACAGCGTGTACTATGACGTGGTGGGCGCGAAAACCGATATCTGGGACTACGACATGATTGGTCAGGCGTCGGGTAACGGGATCAACGGCGACTACGACGGCTCTTACCGTTCACGCCAGATGCTGAAGTACAAGAAAACCGTGGGCGATGCTGACATCTACGCATCCTATCTGTTTGAAGACAGCGAATACCTGCCGGGCAACGGCCTGCGCTACAAGCGTAAAGGCGGCGGTTCACTGGGTATCGATTACCACCTGACCACCGATCTGACCTTGGGCGCAGCGTGGAACTACACCCGCGCGGACATGCGTAATCCGGACAACGGCGACAGCAAATCCTACGACCAGAACATTCTCGGCACCGCACTGAGCTGGACGCCGGATAACTGGACCTTCTCCGCAGGCGGCGGCTGGTATCAGAACTTCATGACCACCAAAAAAGTGTCCGTTAACGACTACTTCGCCGGTGATGCATGGGGTATTGAATACTTCGCAGGATACAAATTCCCGGTCGGTCAGTATGCGGTGAAATCCATTCAGCCGTACTTCATGGGCGACCGCATTGAGTACGTGAACGGCCGTAACTACCAGCGCATCGACAACGGCGTAGGTATCAGCGTCCAGCTGGACTACGGTTTCCGCGTGGATTACGAACACGTGTTCACCTCCAGCACCGACAACCTGGGCGACATGAACCTGGTGCGTCTGCGTTACGACTTCTAAGTGGTTTGTTCCCCGGTGGCGCTGCGCTTACCGGGGCTACAAAAGCACGCGTAGGCCGGGTAAGGCGTAGCCGCCACCCGGCTTTTTTCAGCGATCAAGCCACTTGGCAATTTCTTCGTACGTCCCGCGAAAAACAATCTTCTCCGCTTTCTTCTCCAGCTGATAGCCGTACATCGGGTCGTAATAGCACGCGTAGGCCGGGTAAGGCGTAGCCGCCACCCGGCTTTTTTCAGCGATCAAGCCACTCGGCAATTTCTTCGTACGTCCCGCGAAAAACAATCTTCTCCGCTTTCTTCTCCAGCTGATAGCCGTACATCGGGTCGTAATAGTCCTTCAGCAGCGGCACAAGCCAGCTGAAGTGCGCGTCAGTGCTTCCAGAGCGCTGTTGTTCCAGCAGCGCGGAATCTAATAGCGCGGTAAATTCCGCGAATCGTTGCAGCCCCAGACGACGGCGGATGGCGAACAGGCCGTGATGCAGGTATTCGCTGTAGGCTTTCCAGCCCGCTTCTTCACCGTAGGCGGCAGAAAAGTCGGCCCACATGTGGTCGAAATACTCTTCGCGCAGGCGCTCAAGACGGATCTCAAACGGATCTTCGACCACCACGACAGGCGCTTCCGCCATGCGGTCGCGCAGGCACTCCGGCAGGTGGTTAGAGCCAATCATCCGGCCCTCATCCTCCAGCACCCAGCTCACGGCATCTTTTTTTAGCAGCTCGACGGCAAGGTGATTCTCGAAGCTCGCCTGAGAAAGTTGCGGGGTGAGCGTGCGGCCAAATGACGAGCCGCGATGGTGCGCCAGCCCTTCCAGATCGATGCCCTGCGCATGCTGCTTCACCAGCAGCGTTTTGCCGTTTCCGGTACAGCCACCGATAAGCACCATCGGTTTTTGTGACTGCTCAATCGTCACCTGAATCGCTGTCTGGCGCAGGGCCTTATAGCCGCCGCGGATCAGCGGATAATCGATTCCCGCCTCTTTAAGCCAGGCCTGGGAGATATGTGAGCGCTGGCCACCGCGCGCGCAGCAAAGGTAGCCCTTAGGATGGGCCAGGCTGGCTTCGCGCCAGGCGTTGATGCGCGCCTCTCGCGTCTCGCCGTTGACCAGGCTATGGCCGAGCGTCAGTGCGGCGTCCGGACCCTGGCGTTTATAGCAGGTGCCGACGGCGGCACGCTCGTCGTCGTTCATTAAGGGCAGGTTGAGTGCGGCGGGCATCGCACCCTGGACAAATTCGATCGGCGCGCGAACGTCGATTAAAGGGGTATCGGACGCGAGGATCGCGCGATAGTCCGTTCCATCGTTCATGGTGGTTCCAGAAGAAAGCTAAGCAGCAATGGGCGGGAATTGTACGCCGGGGAAGGGGAAGGTCAACTCCCCGGCGGGGGTTACTTACTTCAGTTTTGACTGCGCCCAGACAATCCCGCTCGCGTATTCTGGCGGCAGCAGGGGAACAATCGCTTCCAGCGTGGCGCTCAGGCGGTCCGTGTCGGTATCGTTCAGGTTCAGGTGGCCGACCTTACGACCCGGGCGCACCGCTTTGTCGTACCAGTGCAGGTGCACCAGCGGCAGCTTCAGCCAGTCGTAGTTCAGATCGGTGCCGATCAGGTTGATCATCACCGACGGGCTGGTCACCACCGGCTGCGGCAGCGGCAGGTCAGTGATGGCGCGCAGGTGCAGCTCGAACTGGCTGATGGAGGCACCGTTTTGCGTCCAGTGGCCGCTGTTGTGCACGCGCGGCGCAAGTTCGTTGATCAGCAGACCCGATGACGTGACGAAACACTCCATCGCCATTACGCCCACATAGCCCAGCTCATGCATGATGGCAGAGAGCATCTCTTCCGCCTGCGCCTGCTGGTCAGCATTGGCCTGCGGGAAGGCGACGCTGGTGCGCAGAATCCCGTCCTGATGCAGGTTATGCGTTAGCGGGTAAAAAACGGTGTGCCCGTCATGCCCGCGCGCGCCCACCAGCGACACTTCACCGCTGAAGTTTATGCCCTGCTCAACGATGCACTCGCCGTAGCAGTCGTCCGGCAGCTCGGCGGTGTCGTTCGCGCGCAGGCGCCACTGCCCGCGACCGTCGTAGCCGCCGACACGACGCTTCACGATTGCCAGATCGCCCAGCATGGCGAAGACGTCATTCCACTCGCTTTTGTCGGACAACAGCTGCCACGGCGCGGTCGCAAGGCCGAGCTTGTCGAACAGCTGCTTTTGCGTCAGACGGTCGGCGATGATCGGGAAGACGTCGCGGTTCACAAAGGCGTTATGGCGCGCCAGCTCGTGGGTCAGGGCGGTTTCCGGCCAGCGTTCAATTTCGGCGGTGATCACGCTCTGATGGAACGGCACGGCTTCCGGCTCGGCGTCCAGCCCGACGGGCCAGACGGCAATACCCAGCGGCTCACCGGCCTGACGTAGCATCCGGCCAAGCTGACCATTACCAAGAACGCAAACCTGCTTCATGCTGCACCCCGCGGATCCGGGTTATCCAGCACCTCGTCGGTCTGGGCTTTACGCCACTCCGCCAGACGTTGATGTAAGTCTTTATCATGCGTCGCGAGGATCTGCGCGGCCAGCAGGGCGGCATTTGCGGCACCCGCCTTACCAATCGCCAGCGTACCGACAGGGATACCGCGCGGCATCTGGACGATAGAGTACAGGCTATCAACCCCGCTTAACGCGGCGCTCTGTACCGGCACGCCCAGTACCGGCACCAGGGTTTTGGCGGCAATCATGCCCGGCAGATGTGCTGCGCCGCCCGCACCGGCAATGATCACCTCGTAACCGTTCTCTTCGGCGCTTTCGGCGAAGCTGAAAAGTTTATCCGGCGTACGGTGCGCGGAAACCACTTCGACGTGGTGCGGAACATTCAGGATTTCAAAGATTTCGGCGGCGAATTGCATGGTAGCCCAGTCGCTTTTGGACCCCATCACGATGGCGACACGCGCCGGATTATTGCGGGAAGACATGCGTCTTAAAACTCCTGTGGTGCGGAACACACTGCTTTCGAGGGCACAGAGAATAGCATGTAATACCGGCAAGGAAAACGGTTGCGTGGTCGGGAAATGAGCGAAAAAACGAGGAGGGTTAAAACGGGAAGGCGATCAGTTCCACACCTTCCGGCGTGACTTTGACCATCGATCCTTCGCTGTGCCAGGCGCCTAAAACCACGCGATGGGCGGGCTCGCCGTTGGCGATAAGGGAATGCACATCGGGACGATGGGTATGGCCGTGGATCAGCCACTGAACGCGATGCTTCTCCATCACGTTCACCACCGCCTGCGGGTTGACGTCCATGATGGTCATCGATTTGCTGCTGTTGGCGGCCTTGCTGCCCGCGCGCATTCTGGCGGCGATGCGGTTGCGGATAAACAGCGGCAGGGCGAGGAACACTTTCTGGATCCACGGGGTGTGAACTTTGGCGCGAAACGCCAGGTAGCCGGTATCGTCAGTGCAGAGCGTGTCGCCGTGCATGATCAGAATATTGCGGCCATAGAGGTCAAGCACCTGCTCTTCCGGCAGCAGCGTCATGCCGCTCTCGCGGGCGTAGCGCTGGCCGATCAGGAAATCACGGTTGCCGTGAATGAAATAGCAGGGGACGCCGGAATCCACCAGCGCTTTAATGGCCGCTGCCATCTCACGGTGCAGCGGGTTCGGATCGTCGTCGCCTATCCAGGCCTCAAACAGGTCACCCAGAATGTACAGCGCATCGGCGCTTTTCGCTTCACCGCGTAAAAAACGCAGAAAACCGGCGGTTATCGCCGGTTCTTCTGTTTGCAGATGCAGATCCGCAATAAAGAGTGTCGCCACGAATTACTCGCTGACGGTCACGCTTGTGATCACAACGTCTTCTTTAGGAACGTCCTGGTGCATACCGCTGCGGCCAGTAGAAACGGCTTTGATCTTGTCGACCACGTCCATGCCTTCAACCACTTCTGCGAATACGCAGTAGCCCCAGCCCTGCAGGCTTTCGCCAGAGAAGTTCAGGAAGTCGTTGTCCGCCACGTTAATGAAGAACTGTGCGGTAGCAGAGTGCGGGGCCTGAGTACGGGCCATTGCCAGCGTACCGCGGGTGTTTTTCAGGCCGTTGTTCGCTTCGTTTTTGATCGCTTCTTTCGTCTCTTTCTGGCGCATGCCAGGCTCGAAACCGCCGCCCTGGATCATAAAGCCGTTGATCACACGGTGGAAAATAGTGTTGTTGTAGAAACCTTCGCGGCAGTAGTCCAGGAAGTTTTTAACTGTTTCAGGCGCTTTGTCATCAAAGGTTTTGATTACGATATCGCCATGATTAGTGTGGAAAGTAACCATTTTTGCATCCTGTTCCGTTATTGTGGTGCGTCGACCCGTGCTCGGGTCACATATAGGGGCTTGTTATAGCATAACCACAGGACACGATCACCTTGCATTGTGTGCTGACCGTGCTCCGAATTATGGGTATTATAAGGAACAAACAATCCACACACGTGTTTACATGGAATCTTCGATGTTAAAAATCTTTAATACAATGACGCGCCAAAAAGAGGAATTTAAACCTATCCATGCCGGGGAAGTCGGCATGTACGTGTGTGGTATTACGGTTTACGATCTCTGTCATATCGGCCATGGCCGTACCTTTGTCGCGTTCGACGTGGTGTCCCGCTACCTGCGCTTCCTGGGCTATAACCTGAAGTATGTGCGCAACATCACCGACATCGACGACAAAATCATTAAACGTGCTAATGAAAATGGCGAAAGCTTTGTCGCGCTGGTGGATCGCATGATCGCCGAAATGCACAAGGATTTTGATGCCTTGAATATTCTGCGCCCGGATAGCGAGCCGCGTGCGACCCACCATATTCATGAAATCATTGAGATCACCCAAAAGCTGATCGAGCGCGGTCACGCCTATGTGGCAGACAACGGCGACGTGATGTTCTCGGTGCCGACGGACCCAACCTACGGTGCGCTTTCCCGCCAGGATCTGGACCAGCTCCAGGCCGGTGCACGCGTGGACGTGGTTGACGTGAAGCGTAATCCGATGGACTTCGTGCTGTGGAAGATGTCCAAGGCGGGCGAACCGAGCTGGCCATCCCCGTGGGGCGAAGGGCGTCCGGGCTGGCACATTGAATGTTCCGCGATGAACTGCAAACAGCTGGGCAACCATTTCGACATTCACGGCGGCGGTTCGGATCTGATGTTCCCACACCACGAAAACGAAATCGCGCAGTCCACCTGTGCTCACGGCGGCGAGTACGTGAACTACTGGATGCACTCCGGGATGGTGATGGTTGACCGCGAGAAGATGTCGAAATCGCTGGGTAACTTCTTCACCGTGCGCGACGTGCTGAAGTATTACGACGCGGAAACCGTGCGCTACTTCCTGATGTCCGGCCACTATCGCAGCCAGCTGAACTACAGCGAAGAGAACCTGAAGCAGGCGCGCGCTGCGCTGGAGCGTCTGTATACCGCACTGCGCGGCACCGACAGGTCTGTTCCGGCCGCTGGCGGCGAGGCGTTCGAAGCCCGCTTCGTTGAGGTCATGAACGACGACTTCAACACGCCCGAAGCCTACTCCGTGCTGTTCGACATGGCGCGTGAGGTGAATCGCCTGAAGTCAGAAGATATGGCGGCGGCGAATGCGCTGGCGTCTCATCTGCGTAAGCTCTCTTCCGTGCTCGGCCTGCTGGAGCAGGAGCCGGACGTGTTCCTGCAAAGCGGCGCGCAGGCGGACGACGGTGAAGTAGCGGAAATTGAAGCACTGATTAAAGCGCGTCTGGAAGCGCGTCAGGCGAAAGACTGGGCGGCGGCGGATGCGGCGCGTAACCGTCTGACCGAGATGGGTATTATTCTGGAAGATGGCCCGCAGGGCACCACCTGGCGTCGTAAGTAAGTCCGTAATGCCCGGTGGCGCTTACGCTTACCGGGCCTACAGGTGAAAGTAGGTCGGGTAAGGCGCAGCCGCCACCCGGTTTTTTTTTTTACCTTCTCTTCTTCCACCATAATAGTCCCATCAGCACGATTCCCGGCAGCCACACCCACAGCAGTTCCGAGATAATCACCTGATGCCCGTACGGCGTGGTATAGCGCGACAGTGCAAACGGCGCGACCTTAATCACCTGCCACGGTGCAAAGAAGCGCTCATCTGACCAGGGCCACAGCCAGCCGACGCCTTTCCCGCCGGTGGTAATCGAATCCAGCAGGCTGTGCGACAGCAGCGACACGGTTAAAAACAGCCAGCAGCGCGACAGGCTGGCCCGGAACCATCGACGCCCAGCCAGCACGCAAAGTATGGGCACTACAAAGGCAAACAGCAGCGAATGAGTGAAACCGCGGTGGCCGAAAATATTCCCGTAGGCGACACCGAATTTAAACGCCAGTACGTCAGCGTCAGGCAGCATGGCGAGGACGATCCCGGCAAACAGCAGGCGGGGTGGGATGACTTTGGTTCCGAGCCCTAAGCCCAGACACAAAGGTACGGCAGCGTGGGTGATAACGGTAGGCATTACATTTATCCATGGCAAATCATGGAAATATAGCAGTCATCTCGCGCTATAAGACCCATGCTAAATTCTGAATTTACGCCGATTCCCGCGCGATAAGCTGGCCGGAGAGGGTAATACGCTGCGTTTGCAGATCCGGCTCCTTCAGCCTGCGGATCATCAGCCCTGCCGCCTGGCGGCCGGTCTCTTCGCTGGCAGACGAAACGTAAGTCAGTGACGGCGACGTGAGGTTTACGTGGAGCATATCTTCAAAGCCAATCAGCGCCACCTGCTGGGTTAAAAACACGTCTTTGCCCACCGTGCGCCCCACCTGGTGAATGCCGGAGATCGAACCGATCATCGCGTCCGGCGAATGGCAGAGCAGGGCGGTAATCGTGTTGTTCTTCTCCAGCAGCTGGCGAGTCGCCATGGCCGCCGCCTGCGTATCATCGGTGCAGGCGGGAGAATATTCCTCACGCCAGACCAGGCCGTTCTGCGTCATCGCGCTGCGAAAACCGAGCAGGCGCTGCTCGCGAATACGGCACCCGTCGCGCCCGCCAATGTAGGCGATGGTGCGGTGCCCGCGCTCGATAAGATAACGCGCGGCCAGGTTCGCCGCCTGGCGGTTATCGCGCATCACCAGGTTGCATTTCTCTTCCAGCAACGACTGCGAAACCGCCACAAGCGGCAGCGGGCATTGGCGAATGTGTTCCGGGAGAGAGGCGGCGCGGGTGTCCGACGCCAGATAGATGACGCCCGCCACGCCCTGCTGCTTAAATGAGAGCAGGGTACGCTCAAGATGTTCGTCGTCGTTCAGCGGCTGACCGAGAAAAACCATATAACCCTGTTTCTCCAGCTCCTGAACGATGCTCGCCATCACTTTGATGGAAAAGCTGTCGCTGAAGTCCCGCAGGATCAGGCCGATTAAGTTGGAGGTGTTGGCGCGAAGGTTGGCAGCGGCGACGTTATGAACATAGCCCAGCGTTGTGATGGCGGCATTGACCTTCCCGATCGTCGCCTCTGAGATTTTCCCTTTCTGGCGCAGCACCAGCGACACGGTAGAAACCGACACGCCCGCATGCTTTGCAACATCAATAATGCTGACTTTCTTCAAAACCGCTCCCTGAAATTTACCGATTATCAGCCAGATAAGAGGCGTACCCCAGCGTACAGGAGACGCCTCCTTCAGGCATCTTATTATTTGCCAATCATCGTGGACATGGTCTGGGCGATAAACTGTGCTCTGGCCCCGAAAATCACCTGTATCCCGTTGTCGCCAACAAACACCACGCCGCGCGCGCCCAGCCCGTTCAGCCCGTCCCGGTCCACCGCTTCGCTCTTCGCCACTTCCAGACGCAAACGCGTGATGCAGGAGCCGACAGAATCAATGTTCTGCGCACCGCCCAGCAGGCCGATGATTTCGGTGGCAAGTTCGGAATCGGACTTGTCATTCGCGCTGGCGGTCACTTCGGTGCGGCCCGGCGTTTTCACGTCGAAACGGCGGATCACGAAGCGGAAGGTGAAATAGTAAATCAAGGCCATTGGGATACCGATGATAATGGCGCTCAGGAAGTTGGTCTGATAGCCGTTAAACGACGGCAGGATCCCGAACGACAGGTAGTCGATAAAGCCCGCCGAGAACGACTTGGCGATGTGCGCATGCAGCAGGTACATGGTCATGTACGCCAGGCCCGCCATGATGGCGTTGAAGACGTAAAGGATCGGCGCCACGAAGATAAAGGTGAACTCTACCGGCTCGGTGATGCCCGTCAGGAAGCAGGTGAGGGCGGCGGAGAAGAGAATACCGGCCGCGATTTTCTTATTCTTCGTGTGCGCTTCATGGTACATCGCAAGGCACGCCGCAGGCAGCGCGAACAGCATCAGCGGGAACTCGCCCTGCATGAATTTCCCGGCGTTCTGGTAGGTATCGCTGCTGAAGGATTTCACCCCCTCTTCGAGCATCTTGAACCAGATGGTCTGGTCGCCGTGGATCACCTGACCCGCCTGGGTAGTGTAATCCCCGAACGAATACCAGAAGGAGGGATACCAGATGTGGTGCAGACCGAGCGGGATCAACGCGCGCTCCACCAGCCCGAAGATAAAGGTCGAGGCCGCCTGGTTATCGCCGTTCACCACCACGGACAGGGCGTCGATCCCGGACTGAATATGCTGCCACACGTACGGCAGCAGCAGGCCGAGCAGGAACGACAGAAATGCCGTCGCAATCGCCACAAAACGCTTCCCGGAGAAGAAGCCGAGGAATTCCGGCAGCTGCATGGTGTGGAAGCGGTTGTAGCACCAGGCCGCGAGAATACCGCAGATCAGGCCGCCAAAGACGCCCATCTGCAACGTCGGAATGCCGACGACCATGGCGTATTTCCCGCCCTGGGAGGCCATTTCCGGCGTAATGCTCAGCACGGTGCTGATGGTGATGTTGGTGACAAACACCGAGACCGCCGCAGAGAGTGCCGCAATGCCGGATTCCGAAGCCAGACCGACGGCAGAGCCGATGGCGAACAGCGTCGGCAGGTTATCAAAGATAACCCCGCCGGCGTTCATCATCAGCGGCAGGTGGAACTTATCGCCGAAGGCCAGCAGCAGGCCCGCAGCGGGAAGCAGTGAAATTGGCAGCATTAAGGCGCGACCAATCATCGATAACTTAGACAGCGATTTAACAAACCCTGATATCAGACTCATGCTGATTTCCCCCCGAGTAGCGCTTTTTTCGCGCTGTTATTGTAAGTAGAACGTTTTAGTAGAACGTTCTACTTATCGTGGGGAAAGTCTGAAAATCGCGCAACATAATTTTCACGTTTCGCCAGAGGGAATAGTGATTATTTGAAGTTGATCGATAATTAACCGTGATGGGTGTGAGGGGATTGTGAGAGAAATTGCCGGGTGGCGGCTTCGCCTTACCCGGCCTACAAACGGAGACAGTACGTAGGCCCGGTAAGCGCAGCGCCACCGGGCATCAGACAGCTCAGGCCGTCACGGTCACGCTCTGACCTGCAAAGCTCACGGTCTGGCCCGCGACAATTTTGCAGCGCTTGCGGGTTTCCACCGCGCCGTCTACTTTTACCTGCCCGTCGGCGATGACGATTTTCGCCTGCGCACCGCTTTCGCTCCAGCCTTCCAGCTTCAGCAGATCGCACAGCTCAACGTGCGGATGTTTACCTAAAGAAAAAGTTGCCATGATTACGCGTCCTCTACGTCGTGATACTCCTCGCACGCCTGCAAGGTATTCTGAATCAGTGTTGCTACCGTCATCGGGCCTACGCCGCCCGGGACCGGAGTAATATAGGAGGCTCGGGCTGCGGCATCTTCATACACCACGTCGCCAACCACTTTGCCGTTTTCCAGACGGTTAATACCCACGTCCACGACGATTGCGCCCTCTTTGATCCACTCGCCCGGAATAAAGCCCGGCTTGCCGACCGCAACGATCAGCAGATCGGCGTTTTCGACGTGATGACGCAGGTTTTTGGTGAAGCGGTGGGTGACGGTGGTGGTGCAGCCCGCCAGCAGCAGCTCCATGCTCATCGGGCGGCCCACGATGTTGGAGGCGCCAATCACCACGGCGTTCAGGCCATAGGTGTCGATGTTATAACGCTCCAGCAGCGTCACGATGCCGCGCGGGGTGCACGGACGCAGGCGCGGCGCGCGCTGGCACAGGCGGCCCACGTTATACGGATGGAAACCGTCAACGTCTTTGTCCGGCGCGATACGCTCCAGCACCTTCACGTTGTCGATGCCCGCAGGCAGCGGCAGCTGAACCAGGATGCCATCGATCTCTTTATCGGCATTCAGGGTGTCAATCAGTTCCAGCAGTTCTGCTTCGCTGGTGGTTTCCGGCAGATCGTAAGAGCGGGAGACGAACCCCACCTCTTCACACGCTTTGCGTTTGCTGCCGACATAAATTTGCGAAGCCGGGTTGCTGCCAACCAGCACAACGGCCAGCCCTGGGGCGCGTTTTCCGGCGGCTATACGCGCCTTCACTTTTTCCGCAACCTCAGAGCGCACCTGCTGCGCAATCGTTTTACCGTCAATAATCTTTGCTGCCATCAGAGAGAAGATTCCGTCTGTAACGTTAGAAAGGGGGGATTGCCTGTATTTTGTCAGAAGCGAGCGCCGCTGTCAGTCACCCTTTACGAGATTTCATCGATGGCCCGCAAAACCCCTTCTCAGGGCATGGTCAATTTCTTAGAGGCGATTAGGATGTGACCTGGCAAAATGGCAGCGTTTTGACATATTACGAAATAGATTCCTGAGCTACTTTGTCCTCTCCGAAATAAGCCTTCAATTTTTTAATTGAACGTATTTCTTATTCCCGAATATGCGCGGGAAGGGTTATTTACATTTTAAAGGAATAGACATGAAACTCAGCAACATTGCTTCTACTGTTATTGCAACTCTGGCTCTGGTCGCGGGTGCCGCTCACGCAGAAGATCCGGTAGCGCCTGTATCTGTAAACGGTGGTACGGTGCATTTTAAAGGTGAATTAGTGAATGCCGCGTGTTCAGTGAATACTGACTCTTCAGAGCAGACGGTTAATCTTGGCCAGTACCGTACCGCGAAATTCACTAAAGTGGGTGACACCACCTCCAATATTCCCTTCACCATCGAACTGAACGACTGCGATCCTGCGGTAGCGAAAACCGCTGCTGTCGCGTTTACCGGCCAGATCGACGCCACCGACAAAACGCTGCTGGCGGTAAGCTCCGGTAACAACGACAACTCCGCGAAGGGCGTGGGCATTGAGATCCTCGACAGCAAATCCTCCACGCTGACCCCGGACGGCGCCACCTTCTCTGCGGCGCAGAACCTGATTGAAGGTACTAACACCCTGAACTTCACCGCGCGCTATAAAGCCACGGCGGCGACCACCGCGCCAGGCCAGGCAAACGCGGACGCAACATTCGTAATGAAATACGAGTAATGCCTGAGTACAGGGATGTGGCTGGCCTCAGGGAAGAGGTCTTTTGATCGCCTATACCGGGAGCGAAGGATGACAAGGACTGGGATACTGCTGTGTGCCCTTGCGATTGCCTCAGCGGTAAACGCACATACCGTTGTCATAGACGGCGGCAAAGTACACCTCAGGGGAGAGCTGGTTAACGGCGGCTGCGCCGTGGCCCCGGACAGCCAGAATATGCGCGTGGATATGGGGCAATACCGCACAAACGCCTTTTCCGGCGTCGGCAGCTTTTCCACGGTTAATGTGCCTTTCACCGTACGTCTGCTGGATTGCAGCGTGGACGTCTCCCGCACCGTGGGGATCCAGTTCCAGGGAGTGACACCGGCAGAAGACCCGCAGGTTTTCCTGGCGACATCGCGGCCGGGGGAAAATGCGGTCAGCAGTGGTGTCGGACTGGCGCTTTTTGACGAACAGCAACGTCAGATCATCCCGAACGCGACGGCAGTGAGCTGGTTACCCATTAACACCCGCGAGCTGGTATTTCATTTCAGCGCCCGCTACCGCGCTATTTCCGAACACCTTGTACCAGGCACTATTCAGTCGAATGTCTGGTTTACGTTGATTTATCCCTGACGCCTGCGAACTAATTATTAAAGGTACGGTTGTGATGAACACCCTGATTAAACCTGGACTGTTTTTAACTTTTATTTTGATGATGGTTTCTGCCAGCGCGAATGCATCCGGCGGAATTGCGCTGGGCGCGACGCGCGTTATTTATCCGGCCGATGCAAAACAAACGTCGCTGGCGATCACCAACAGCAATAAACAAGAGCGCTATTTAATTAACGCGTGGATAGAAAATGCCAACGGGCAAAAGGAAAAAACCTTTGCCGTCACGCCGCCGCTGTTTGTCAGCGAGCCGGCCAGCGAAAACACCCTGCGCATTATCTACGCAGGCCCGGCGCTGCCTGCCGATCGCGAATCGCTCTTTTACATGAACGTCAAAGCGATTCCCTCCGTCAGCAAAAAACATCAGGACGGCAACAACGTCCTGCAACTGGCTATTCTGTCACGTATTAAGCTGTTTGTTCGCCCGGCTAACCTGGCGATGCCGCCGGAAGAGGCGCTCTCACAGCTGCGCTTTGAGCGCGTCGGCAACCATCTTAAGGTGAGCAATGCCTCACCGTATTACGTCACGCTGGTCAATCTGAAGCTCGGCGGTCAGACGCTGGAGAACCTGATGGTTGCTCCGAAAAGCTCGGCGCAGCAGGTGCTGCCTGCCGCAGCGAGCGGCACGCTCTCCTGGCAGAGTGTGAATGACTACGGTGCCATTACGCCGGCGCGTAGCGTCAGCCTGTGAGCAGAGACAGGGCGATGAACACTCAATGGCGTTACTGCCCGGTTGCGCTGGCACTGATGGCAACGCTCTGGCCACACGCTGGCTGGGGCGAAAGCTACTTTAACCCGGCGTTTCTCTCCGATGACGCGGCGAACGTGGCGGATTTGTCGCGTTTTGAGAAAGGCCACCAGCAGGCACCGGGCGTCTATCGCGTCGATATCTGGCGTAACGATGAGTTTATCGGCACCCAGGACGTGCGGTTTGAGCAAGCCGACAACACGCCGCCGGTCGCGGGCGGTTTGTCGCCGTGCATTACGCGCGCGATGCTCGATCGCTTTGGCGTCAATATCGCCGCCTTCCCGGAACTGAGCAAAGTGCAGGGCGAGACCTGCGTTCCGCTCACCACGGCTATTCCGGGCAGCGAAACGGCGTTCAACTTCGCCTCGTTGCGCCTTAACGTCAGTCTGCCTCAGGTGGCGATGCAAAACAGCGCCCGCGGGTATATTCCGCCTGAACAGTGGGATGAAGGCATCCCCGCCGCGCTGCTGAACTACAGCTTCACCGGCAACCGGGGCAGCGACGACGACAGCTACTATCTGAACCTGCAAAGCGGGTTGAACTATGGCGCCTGGCGATTACGCAATAACGGCGCGTGGCGTTATACCGAAAGCAACGGCCAGCGGCACAGCAGCTGGCAAAATATTGGCACCTGGGCGCAGCGTACGGTCATTCCGCTAAAAAGCGAGCTGGTGCTCGGCGACAGCAACACCGGTAACGATGTCTTCGACAGCGTCGGTTTTCGCGGTGGTCGGCTCTATTCGTCCGACAGCATGTATCCGGACAGCCTGCAAGGCTACGCGCCTACCGTACGCGGAATCGCCCGCACCCCTGCCAAAGTGGTGATCCGCCAGAACGGATACGTGATTTACCAGAGCTATGTGCAGCCGGGGGCTTTTGCGATAACTGACCTTAACCCGACCTCCTCAAGCGGTGACCTGGAGGTGACGGTGGAAGAGAAGGACGGCAGCCAGCAGCGCTACACCGTCCCGTATTCCACCGTTCCGTTGCTTCAGCGTGAAGGACGCTGGAAATACGATCTGGTGGCAGGGGACTATCGCAGCGGCAACAGCGAGCAGGACACGCCGTTCTTTACTCAGGGTACGATGATTGCGGGTCTTGCCGACGGCTACACGCTGTACGGCGGAACGCAGCTGGCCTCGCGCTATACCGCCATCGCCATTGGCGCGGGTAAAAACCTCGGTGACTGGGGGGCGGTGTCACTTGACCTCACCCATGCCCGCAGCCAGCTTGCCGATGACAGCCGCCATGAAGGGCAGTCCCTGCGGTTCCTGTACGCAAAATCCCTTAACGGATTCGGCACCAACTTCCAGCTGCTGGGCTATCGCTACTCGACCAAAGGCTTCTACACCCTCGACGATGTGGCCTGGCGCACAATGGAAGGCTACCAGTATGGCGACGATCAGGACGATGACGGCGTGCCGGACGTGCAGAGCTATCACAACCTGACGCTGAATAAAAAAGGACGTTTCCAGCTCAATATCTCCCAGTCTCTTGGCGATTACGGCTCGGTGTACGTCTCTGGCAGCCAGCAGAGTTACTGGGGTACCAGCGAGTCCAACGTCTGGTATCAGCTCGGCTACGCCGGCGGGGTGAACGGGATCAGCTACGCCTTATCCTGGTCATGGAACAAGGCCGTCGGCATTGAAGGAACTGACCGGATCGCCTCGTTTAACGTCTCCGTCCCGTTCAGCCTGTTCACCCGTCACGGCTACCGTCGCGATAACGCGATCGACCGGGCCTATGCCACGGCCTCAGCCAGCCGCAACAGCGACGGTGATACCAGCTGGCAGACCGGGATCAGCGGAACGCTGCTCCAGGATCGTAACCTGAACTACAGCGTCACGCAGGGTCATACCAGCAATAACGGTGCCAGCGGCAGCGCCAGCGCCAACTGGCAGGCAACGTACGGTACGCTGGGTGTGGGCTACAACTACACGCGGGAGCAGCACGACCTCAACTGGCAGCTCTCCGGCGGCGTGGTAGGGCATTCAGACGGCATCACATTCAGTCAGCCGCTGGGCGATACCAACGTCTTGATCAAAGCGCCGGGCGCGTCAGGCGTGAGCGTCGAAAACCAGACCGGCGTCAAAACAGACTGGCGTGGCTATGCGGTGATGCCGTACGCCACGGTGTACCGTTACAACCGCGTGGCGCTCGACACTAACACCATGAGCAACAACACCGACATTGAAAATAACGTTTCCAGCGTCGTGCCGACGAACGGTGCGCTGGTGCGCGCCAGTTTTGACACCCGCATCGGCGTGCGTGCGTTGCTCACCGTGAAGCGTGATAACCAGCCTGTGCCGTTTGGGGCGGTGGTGCGTGAGACGCAGAGCGGCGTAACCAGCATGGTGGGCGATGACGGGCAGATTTACCTGAGCGGGCTGCCGCTGAGCGGGGAACTGCTGATTCAGTGGGGAGACGGGAAGCAGTCCCAGTGTCGTGCGCCCTACAGCCTGCCAGAACAGAGCCTGCAACAGGCGATCACACTTAAGGGGATCCGCTGTGAATAAAATCCATTATCTGGGGCTATCCCTTCTGGCATTTTTGCCGCTATCTGAGGCGTTCGCCACCGTCTGCGTCAATGAAAATGGCGTGCCGACGGAGGTGTATTACGACCTGACGGATAAATTCAACAGCTCCAATAACCAGGTGGGGCAGATTGTTACACTCAGCGAGAAGTCCCAGTGGGTGGGCGTCAACGCCGTCTGCCCTAAGGGAACGTCCGGGAACACCACCAAGCGTAGCTATGTGACCGAATTCCCGGTCACAGGCACCAGCGATGGCTACCAGTATCTGAAGCTAAACGACTATCTGGACGGGGCGATGAAAATCACCGACAGCTACGCTGGCACGTTCTATCCACCCAGAAAGTACATTCAGATGGGGAGCCATCCGAACGTGTCTAAAAACAAACCGTTTGGTGTACAGGATTCCAGCCTCGTCTTTCGGCTTAAGGTGACCCGACGCTTTATCAATATGGTGGTGATCCCCCGGGCAATCATGTTCCGGGTTTACGTCACCACGACCTCCACGGATCCGCTCACCACGCCGGTTTATACCATCAGCTACAGCGGGACCATTCAGGTGCCTCAGAGCTGTGAGATTAATGCCGGAAATGTGGTGGAGTTCGATTTCGGAGACATCGGCGCCTCTCTGTTCAGTAAAGCGGGCATCGGAAATAAGCCGGAGGGGATCTCAGCGCAAAGCAAAACCATCGGCATAAAATGCACCAACGTCGAGGCGAACGCCATGCTCACAATGCGTGTTGAAGCGGAGAAGGTTTCAGGCAGTACGCTGGTCTCTGATAACGCGGATGTGGGTTTTGTGATTGCCAACAGTAATGGTGTGCCGCTGACGCCGAACAACCTGACCAGCAAAATCCCGTTCCGTCTGGACGATAGCGCACAGGCACAGGTGGGGATCCGCGCGTGGCCTGTCAGCGTGACCGGTAAAAAACCTGCCGAGGGGCGTTTTACCTCTCGTGGCTATTTACGCGTCGACTATGACTAAGGAGCAGGTATGCGAAACGGAATGCGGTATTTAGCCGTCGCGCTCTTTGCGCTTTGCTCCCCTGCGCACGCAGAGACGGCGCTTGGGGAAATTAACATTCAGCTCTATGGCAATATCGTGGATTTTACCTGCGTGGCGGAGGGGGACGACAGCAATAAAACCGTCACGCTCGGCACCTGGCCCACGAAACAGCTCCGCACAACGGGAAGCCGGACGCAGCCTGTACCGTTCACCCTGAAGCTGACCGGATGCCCGCCGGGGGCGGCTTCGATCACATTTACGGGGAAGATGGACGGGCATGATAACAGCCTGCTGGCGCTGAATGATGCCAGCGCGGCCAGTAACGTGGCCGTGGAGATCCTCGACCGGGATAAAACGCGCCTCGCGTTGCAGCAGGCCAGCCAGACGGTGTCGGTGGATGCGCAGGGAAATGCCGAACTGTCGTTTTATGCCAATTATATCGCCACGGCGGATAACCCGCAGCCGGGCCGGGCTGATGCCGATGCAACTTTCATGATTAATTATAATTAATCGTATCCCCTCTCCCTGTAACGGTTATATGTTGCAGGGAGAGGGAAGGATTACAGTAATTCGTGCGCTTTCGCGTAATCAATTAATTCAACGATACTTTGTACGCCCAGCTTGGAAAAGATATTAGACTTATGAGCGCTAATTGTTTTGTTGCTAAGTAATAATTGATCCGCAATCTCCTTATTAGATAATCCGTTCGCCAGATATCGCAGAACCGTCACTTCACGATTCGATAATGGCATATCCACAGCGGCGCCTGTCCGGGAGCCTATATGGTTTATAAAACTCAATGTTTCTGACGGGAAAAAAGAATAGCCCGTCAGTATCATTTCCACCGCGTTATAAATTTCCCCCAGATCTTTCCGCTTACTGACAAAACCATTTGCCCCGGCGCGGATGGCGCGCCCTGCGTAGAAGGCTTCAGATTTCGAAGAGAGGAAGAGAATCTTAATATCTTTATTTAAGTTTCTGATTCTTTTCAATAATACGAAGCCGTCCGTGCCTGTCATTTCGATATCGAGAATGACCAGGTCGATGGGGTGGTTGCGTATACAGTCAAGCACTTCGTGGCTGTCGCCTGACTTCAGTTTGACCTGGATGTTTTTATTTTTCTGTAGCAGGACTTCTATCGACATTCTGACGATAGGGTGTTCGTCCATAATGATAACGGATGCCGGTTTCATTTTTTATGCCTCAGATTGTTAAAAGCGTTATGCTGAGTTTTGTTAAAACTCTCGAAAAGCCGGAAGGATAATTACGCAGATCCTTGTACGGTAGATCCCTGGGAAGAGCGAAAGCATCCTTGTTTACGTAGTGGTGATATCAATGCCTGAGCGCAGTTATCTCATAAGGCTGTTATGGCAAAATGATTTTTCTTATTCGCGTGTCAAACACGTCTTATTATACCGTTTAAGTATTGTCCGAAAAGCCTGTAAATTAATGTCCATATATTGATGATTATTATCTTCTGTATCTGAATCGCTAACTTTTTAAAATTAGCAAAAATGTCCTGATATTCCATTTACCACACAGTTTCATCTTTATGTAATAACAAAAAATAAACGATCTTACTGTATGTTGATCAAATGTTAACAATACGCAGGTCGTGACAAAGTGTTTTCCGCCTGTCCGCTACCTCTGATGTCCGCTCTTTAGCGCGTCATCGCCTCATTTCTAACGCCTCAGGCCAGGAGGATGATCCCTTCGTCAAAACAGCACTATCTGCTGTTTTCTTCACCTCTCATCGCTTTTATTCACAGATAAATCGCTTGTTTTTACACCATTATCATCCTGTTAACGGATACGTCAGAAACTTAACGCATGGATAAAATGACTCTCGTTTAGCGTACAGGCAGCATTTCGCATGGTTTAAGATGAAGAATTAGGAATAGTTATAAAATCGAAAGTTTTGTTAAAAAACACAAAAAATTAACATATATCCTAAGTATTTTCTTAAAGGTCTTTAGGAATTAAGGGGTTACTGAATACGTTAATACGTGAAATCTGAAAGGTTGTTGAGAAGATGTAGCAACTCGTGACGATGATTCAGCCCAAGTTTCGCCAGGATGCAGCTGAGACGGTAAATAATGCGGCTATAGGGGCGGTTCTGTAACTGAGCAATCTGTCGCAGGGTGCTACCCTGCGACAGCGCCTGCAGGATCGGCCATTCATCACGTGAAAACCACTCTTTCCGGTGGCCGGCGGGTGACGGCGCTTCCAGCAAGGTTTGTTGCAAAGCCCGCGGCGTAAGTTGCCGTTCAATCACATGAAAAGGGCCAGCCGCTTTGCAAAACAGGCGTGTATCGTAATCATCGGCGCGGATGAGCAGGTAGGGTGTCAGGTAGGGGGCGAACAGGCTGTGGCGTCGTAATCGGTCCAGCAGGTCAATAAGCGGCGAGGCGCGGCTTTCTACATCTACCACCAGACGTGATGAAGGCCACTGATTCAGATCGCTGAGGGCGGCTTCCAGGGTGGAATAGTCACAGCAATTGCTCAGGGGAGAGTGCCCGCTCAGAAAACCGGAACGGAAAAAGTTATCCTGTGTGACCAGGACGATAAAGGGAGCATCGGTTTTGCGGGTCTGGTTGATTGACTGGCTCAAATATTCGAGACGATCAAAAAATGGGAGAGCAAAAGGCGAGTGCGTTGAACCCGGTGAATCACTTCCTGTCCGACGACGCCGGTAACGGCGTACTGTCATTCGCATAGCTTCCCTCTTGGCGATGACCGTTCAGTCCTCCTGCCATCTCCAGGATGGCCAATAATATCCCTGACCGAAGCGCGCGCCAGCCTGAAGCGCAAACTTACGGTCCGTTTCTGTTTCAATGCCTTCTATGAGTACATTTGCAGCAATTTTTGAACAAAGCGTGACCAGGTTTGCCAGCGCTGGCGTTGCACGTAAACGCCAGAAAGCGATCTTATCGATTTTTATTCCGCTTAACGGCATGCGGCAGGACAAAAACGCGCGCCCTGACGCTTCATCAATGTCATCCAACCAGATCCGATGTCCTTGCGCTGTCAACTGCTGAAGCGCACAACTCACCCTCAGACGTGCCGGGTCTGAGAGAGAAAAGAAGGAAGCAGGCTCCACGAGTTCAATGTTCAGCGGTGGGCTGTTAAGTTGCAGTAAACGCTGGAACATTTCCGGTATGGTCAGAACGGTTATCGGCAAATTTATGAAAAGGTTGTCGCAGGGAAAGGGTTTTTTTAACGCAGCGATCTGTGCTTCCAGCAGCATAAGCGCCCGAGCAGCGGACCAGTCGTGAAAAAAGCCTTCGCTTTGTTGATGCGGTGACAGCACGCTGAGCACTTCAGCCCCTACCGTGCGCGAAGAGGAGAGGGCGACAATGGGTTCAAGCTTGATGCCTGTAATGTCGTGTGAGATGTGCTGCACGCACGAGGGGAAACCTGTCTGGTCTGACGCTGTCACTCCGTCGTCCTGTTCATTTCCAGCCTCCAGGCGGCCGGGATACCGCAGGACAGTGTGAAGGGGAAGTAAACAGGAAAACAGCAGGCGTTACTTAAAAGCGGCTAAGCCTTTTCGCAGCCCGTAAAAGAGGGATAAATGTTGAAAAAACAGCCGTATTTACAATCAGCTAGTCATTAACGGCAGAGAAGGTGGAAAAGGCATTGACTCACTACGCATTGACCGTATAATTCCAGGCGTTTCACCACCGCGAAGTACACTCTTCTCCGTGCGCCCTTAGCTCAGTTGGATAGAGCAACGGCCTTCTAAGCCGTAGGTCGTAGGTTCGAATCCTACAGGGCGTGCCATTTAAAAACAGGCGCTTACGCCAGTTTCAAACCAGCCTGATTTTCTCCTTGTGTCGTATTTGTGTCATGGTTGCCAAAAATGGCATCTATTTTCCGCGCGTGTTCACTTAAATGGTTCGGCGCCAGGTGAGCATAACGACGGACCATTTCGATCGACTCCCAGCCGCCCATTTCTTGCAGAACAGACAACGGAACGCCAGACTGAATTAACCAGCTCGCCCAGGTATGCCGAAGGTCGTGAAAACGGAAGTCCTCTATACCCGCTCTTTCCAGTCCAATGCGCCAGGCGACATTGTCATCCACTCGCATTTTGCGGACAGCCGGAGTGACGGTTTTATCCGGGCGCGTTGATGGCTTCGTGTGAACGAATACCCACCTGGAACTTTTCCCGATCTGGTCCCTTAACACCCTGCATGCGGTATCATTCAGAGCCACGCCGATAGCCTTGCCCGCCTTCGCGTTCTCCGGATTTACCCATGCAACCTTTCTCTGCATATCGACCTGCTGCCACTCCAGATCAATGATGTTGGAGCGGCGCAGGCCGGTTGCCAGTGCAAATATCACCACCGGCTTTATCGACTCCGGCATGCAGGCAATTAACCGTTCTGCCTCGCCCCTGGTCAGCCATCGGATGCGTTTGCTGATCGGCTTTTTGGTTTTTATAACCGGGGCCGTTTTAATCCAGCCCCAGTCATTTGCCGCAGCCTTGAACAGAGATCGCATGAACGAAAGGTGCTGGCTCTTTGTGGCCTGGCTTACCGGTTTCTCAACATACGGCGGCGGTTCTTTCCCCCGGCGTATAGCCGCGTCCCTGCGCGACTCCCAGACCTGAATATGCTTACGGTTGACCATCTTCGAAACAGCCTCATGAACCTGATCAGCCGTGATGGTTGAAATATCCCGGCCGGAGAAATGCCGCAGGAAATATTCGATTTTGGTCTTATCGTCATCGAGTGACCGCTTATGCTCCTTCTCGCGGATCCACCTGATGCAACATTCCTCAAACGTCCTCGTCGGTAGTTCCCCAATTTTATCAACCCGCCACGCTTCAGCCTTCAGCTTGTCGTGCAGCTCCTGCGCTTGTTTCTTGTCCCCCGTACCAAGAGATCGTCTAATTCTTTTCCCTGACGGCGTAACGAAATGACAGTGCCAGACGCCGCCTCTGAGGGTGATTGACATAAAATTTCTCCTTTATGTTCACCCGCGCTCGCAGGAACAGGATCGCGCGGGTCATGTAAATACGCAATACAGGCAACGTCGGTCGTGCGGTATTTGTTCCCGATCTTCTTCCCGGCCAGCTGCCCCGAGTCGATAAGACGGTAGACAGTTCTCGGTGAGACTTTCAGGAGTTTCGCTGCCTTTTGCGCAGTGAGTGGCTCTGCTGTAACCATCTCCCCTCCTATGACATTGTTTTATAAAACTGCGGGCCGTCGGGTGTGGCCGCGCGTAATTCGTTTTCCGCGTGCACTGAATAATTGCCGTCATCCCATCGCACCCAGGCTTTCGGGTGATCGCCTTCCGGCTCCAGTTGGCTATCCACCACGCCATGTATACCGCCGGTCTTCTTCTGGACTAATGCGCCCACATTAAAAGCAGCCATTGCACACCTTCCGGTTCGTGAAGAAATGAGATGAGAGCGACCAGTGCCATAAGTGCGGCGATGAGCCAGTTCATGGGGTTTGAATGCATGGTTTACTCTCAAAAGAAAACCCGCTCAGTGGCGGGTTCTATTCAGGTGAGGCAGGGATGTAGCGAACGGTCTATTCGGGCATTAAAGCGAGGAAATCTTTTTTATAAAGTTCTTTCAATTCAGACATAACCTCGGCAGAGGCCATTTCATGGGTAAGCAAAGTTCTGCCCAGACGTTTCTCAGCATCCTGCTGAAAATCAGAAAAACTCCCGATCAATACCCCAGTGTAGCCAGTTAGGATGGTGCACTGCTGTTGTGTCAGTTTCATCTAATTCCTCCTTTATGATGTCGGTATTCTATCGCACTAAGTTTTCGCACCCAATAGCCAGCTCATAACTGGCTATCAGTTGCGTCAGGCAGCAGGGGTTGGGTATGGGAGCCACTCTTCGATTCGAACGTCTTCATGCTCAATGCCTTCGATCTGGAAAATCCACTGCCACTTTCCTGTGGGGCCGGAAACGCTCTGCCATTCAGCCCGCCAGGCAATAAGCACGCCCTCACCATTGAGATCGTTAACCAAAACCTGTTCATGTGTTTCTGGAAGACGTTCGGCGCATTTGATCCATGCCATATCGGTGCTGAGCAAAGGGGAAATTCGTGAGATAAGCGTTTTCTGCGCCTCCTCAATAGTCACCGGCTCGCCGGGGCTGCCAAAAATAGCAAAGAAGTCACTTATTTCTGACTCAATGAGTTGTTTCATTGTTGCCATAATTACTCCTCATGCCGCACGCTGGGCGCGCAGCGATTTAATGTGCTCACTCGTCTCCAGTTCGGCGCGTATCTGTGCCGCCTCACGGTGATCGAGGTGCTCAAAATCATTGTTAAAACGGTCTATTGAAGCGGTGTTGATCCGGCCCTGTCGCCAGTATCGGACTATCTGAGAAGTGCAGCTATGGATGATGACGGGCCAACCGTGCTGGTCAGCGTAAATCTGACCCCGTTGAATTAGCTGGAACATTTTGTTGTACCACCGGTATTGAAAGGTCAATACACCAGGAAATTAGTGAAACTTCATTTTCTGATTCCGGTTCACCGTAAACATAACTTTTAGTTCCAGGCCGTCCCTTCACCGGGTCAAACACTTCGATACCGCGGTCAGCCGTCAGGGAAACAAGGATCTGATGGAGGCCACCAGTAATATTGAGTGACGGGACAGTCAGGAAATAAATGAACCCGTAAAGAAGCTCACATTTACGCTGGCTCCCGTAAAAATACGGAATTTTGTAATAATCCAGCGCATCGTCGAGCCAGTCTGTTTTGTCGAAGAATGCCTTGTGCCAGCGCTCCACAACTTCATCGACTGGCTGGCCAGCAACCATCGCTATGCATGTCGCCATGCAGGTATTGAAGGTTGGTTGTTGTTGATGCTGCAACATTACTGCCCCCTCTGTTTATTCCTCAGTTCGATCTCTTCCTGGCAACTGGCGCACGTCTGGCAGCCGGGAACGGCAGCTCGCCGCGGCGCCGGGATGTCTTCCCCGCATTCCTCACAATGCTCAGCTGATAAGGCGTTGTGGTCGATGCGGTGAGCGGAAAGGGCAGCGTTACGCTGAAGCTCTTCAATCTCTGCTGCGGTATCGATGATATCGGCCATGGTCACTCCTTACCGAGGGCTTTGTGGATGGCCGCGCGGGCTTTGTTGATTACGCCGTACCATTCCGGGTACGTAACGTTTCGACCTTCTGCCATTGCCTTTTCGGTTAACTGTAACGCCTCCAGTAATTCCGGCGCGGCTGCTATAAGTCGCGCATCCTCTATTTCATTTCTCGTAGCTGCCTCAATGTACGTGTCGCCAATTGTCACGCCATGGAAAGTAGTCATCATTTCGTTCACGTTTCTAATCGTGTACTTCCATTCGCCTGGCGTACCCTTAAACTTTTGCATAATCATTGCTCCCGGAACTGTCGGTTAATTCGGTTGAAGGTGAACGCCAGCAATAAAAAGGGAGCCTTAAGCTCCCGGGTGATTAGTGCCTTCATGCTGCACCGCCTTCATTCTTCTCAGCTTCGACTGCCATCTGCTCAAGCCGTCGAGATAGCTCGGCGGCCAGCGCCTGGAATTCTTCTTCGGTCGCCACCGGGATCGGCACAAAGCGAATCCCGATGTGCGCCAGGTTATTGGCAATTTCGATGCTTTTCCTCAAATCAACGGGCGAGGCTCGGTTCATGCGGCGCGCTCCGCCATAATTTCGGCCTTCTGCTCATCGTTGAGCATGTCGTCTGAGACGATCGCCACTCGGTTGCTTGCGCTCCACGATACTGGAGCACTTTCTTTCAGCGCCTTATTGAGCACCTCAGCAGCATCACGCACAGCTTGCGGCAAGCAGTAATAGTCATCACCATCAGGCATTATCTCTTCGCAGTGCTGTTCCAGGTCGAACTCCGGCGGGTAGTTAGGTTCGCAGATCATTAACTGCAACTCGCTCGGCAGCAGGGAGTGCTCATAGCAATAGTCGGCCAGCGATTCAGCGTCGAAAAAGTACTGGTCATCATCAAAGATAACTAGCGGCTCTCCGGCCCATACCGCGCGTTCATAGGTGGCGAACTTCGCCTGGCGGCTTTCGCGGTGGCATTCTTCGCAATAGCCATTAGTGCTGTGAATCGGGTGCTCGTCAGGTTTGTTTTTACACTTGCGATGAGTAGCGCCGCACCAGCGCGCCTGGTGCTCGTCACCGCCCCAGAAACGACCTTGGCGGTCCACCCAGCCAGTCACAGTTTGGATGCTGGCCGCTTCATCGCTGTCCATCATCACGATTTTTTCAGTTTTCATATTCATTGTTCGGCTCCAAACCGCCCGTTAAGGCGGCCAGTTTTGACGACGAACTCCAGGAGGCTAACTCCCAGAGCTTCAATTTTCTTGTGATGCTTGTTGATGATGGGAGGCACCGTTTCGTTCCAGTTTGGCTTTGGCTTCTTGCGCATGGCCTGCTGGATTTCCTCAGTGCAGCGGCGGCAGGCGGTGCGGATGGCGTTTTCATTTGCTGGCGTCATGCGGCCTCCCGACGGGCGAGAAGTTTCGCCCCGAAAGCCATCAGCTCGTCCCGATCCACAGTTGCGAAGTGGCAGTGTGTTCGCGGGTACGGTCGCCAGATGATGAGCATCGACCCTTTATTGTTGCCGCTTACCGGCTTACCGGTGACCGGGTTGATAAATGCCAGCCGCCCGGCGGTGATGAAGCGAACTTCGCTGGCGGTCTGGATTGCCTCCTTGAACCAGCCAACCGATGTGTCTGCCGGAACCAGCATGACCGTGCCGATCTGATTGTTGCTCTCGGCGGTGGCCTTTTTAACGAACGGTGTGATGTCGCTGTATGGTGGGTTCAGCCAGGCGTAACCAGGAATGCTCAGGTAATCAGCCCAGGGCGTTTCCAGCGTGTTTTGCTCAGCGGTGATGAACTTCCGGCACAGCGCGTTATGCGGTGCGGCGGCGGCATCAAGCTGGAAGCAAAACTCAGCATCAAGGGAAGCGAAGAGGGCTGGCGGAGTGCGCCAGAGGTCGCGCTGATCCGATGGCGTGTTGCTGCCGGTGTAATCGGTCATATCAAACCTCGAATGCCAGTTGTGGTGTGAACCGATCACGTTCTGCGTCGTAATTCAGCGAACTTGCAGAGTTGAAGGCTTCAATGCGCTCTACCAGCACCGCAGCGCGTGTTTCTTTGCTTGCCGGCGCGTAGGCAGATTTATCCCACGCTTTGTCGATTCCGATATTGCGCGCCACGTTTGTGCTGTCAGCTGACGACAGCGGAATGTGGCGGAAGATATCGGCGTTCAGCATGCGCAGGCCGTGAAGCTTTGTTATCGGATAACCGTTTATGTCCACAACGTGACGGATGAGATCTCGTAACTTTGCCCGACATGAGCGCGGGCGCTTCGCGTCGTATTCACCCATGCTACCGATGCATACGCGCGGAAATTCCCGACACAGGCGGAAGAAACGTTCATCGGGCTCGTTCATGTGCCACACCGGCGCGCCGACTACACTGCCGTGCGGCCACTCGGCGATTAACGCGTCGTTCTCTTCACTGGTCCCGCCGATCACGTCAGGGATAACAGCAAAAGCAAAGCGAGGGTGATTCATCCAGCGACCTACAAATGCGTAGTAGTCATTCCAGTTAACAACGCGCTTTTTCGTCCAGAAGCTGAATGCGCCGTTATCCAGCGCGAATGACTGGGTGACTTCGCTGGCCAGGGCTAATTGGCCGGGATTAGCGAAGGAAATGAAAGCGTGCCTGCCTTTCCATGCCTTCAGGGCGCATGTGTCCGGAGTAATAGGGCCGCCGTGAAAATGAATCATGCCGCCTCCTGCCTTTCCCGATATTCCTCAGCGATCCGCTGCGCCTTTAATGGATTGCTGACCACTTCACCCCATGGCATTAGCCAGCCGTTACCAATGAAGGGAAGGCACACAGTGCCAACCCTGATGTCGTCGTGAGCGTGAGTCATAGGATGGACTCCATTTCGTCGATGTAGAGGCCCTGAGCAATCAGGCGGCGACGGCGTGCTGCACGTTCAATGCATTCCTGCCGTCTACCTTCCTGCGACTGCTCTATTGCGCGCCGGGTGAACAGCCGTGATTTGCCTTGCGGCGTTACAACCTTTGGCTTCGTGACCAAGTCGAAAGTCCGGTCGCAGATGCCGTCCTCGTTGATCCATTTTTCCGACTCAACGATCTGAGCTATCTGTCCGGAGCCGCGGGTAATGCCGTTGGCGACCCGGTTAAACTCAATGAGCGTTACGCCAAACTTCTCCGCGATTTCGCTACCGGTTACCGGGCGGCCGCGCGTCTGAATCATCCAGATAACGCGTTCACGGAGGCCGGAGAATTGCCCGGTTCGCCCGGGCCTGCGGTAAAAGGGTGTGCGTTTCATTTCCACTGCTCCCCGAACGTGAAGCCGATTTCCGCCAGCGCCTCGTCCATCTTCTCGATGAACTCCGGCACCATTTCGTTGAAATCGGTCATGTACTGTGGATCCCGCTCAACGACGACGTGGTGAATACCTTCGCGCTTCATGCGCGGGTCGTAGTTGGCAAAGAACCAGGCCTCTTTTCCCGTCACCCACATGCTGTACTGCACCTGGGCCATGTACGCAGACTTGATGGCTTCGAAACCGCCAAGGCGGAATTTCATGAAGTCGCGAGAGGTGAACGGGCATTTCAATTCGAGGCCGAAATCGTTACTGCAAAGGCCGTCAGGGGAGCACGCAGTGCGCATGCTCTCGTCACGGAACAGGATCGGAGACTCCGTGACTTTCACGTCGGTGGTGAACTCGAAGAGGGTGCGGGCGTCTTCTTCATACTGCTTGCCCCAGGCCAGCGCCTTGGCATTAACCTCTGGCGCGACGCCTGTGCATACCTCGGCAAGCAGCGTGTGGAAGTAGGACATTTTCATATCTGTCCACTTCTTCCCCGATCGTGGCTTGGATATGACGTTGTGCACTTCAGAGGCGGTGATAACGCCGAGGCGCAGCCGGTGCCACGCCTCGTCGCCTTGCTGGATAGTGGTTACGTCAATACCGGTCCGGGCAAGGATAATTTCTGGTGTCATGCTGCCGCCTTAGCCCTTTTCTGAAGGAAGCCAAACCCTTTCTGCGCCTCTTCTTCAGTGAGTTCTGACGCCTCAAGAATTTGCCGTTTGAAGATGTCGCTGCACAGTGGGAGGAAGTCTTTCTCCCAGTCTTTATCCAGGGCTGTTAAGAGATCGGTGATCGCCTGGAGCGTTTCTTCGCTTGCTGCTGGTGGAAGTGATTCTGTTGTGCTGCGGGGAGTGACGTCACGCATATCAACATCCAGTGATTTTCCTTCCATTTCTTCGGCGGTAGGCTGCTGTCCAATCTCAGGCCATGCCTTACGCAACGCCTGGGCTTCTGCGCATTTAGCCAGCTGGCCGTATGGGCGCTTTTTCCACATCGCGTTCGGCGCCGTGGTGTCGCGTCCGCCGGTGGCGTAGTTTTCAATCCAGTATTCTTTGGCGCTGAACTCGACGATCTCTCCGCTAGGCATGCGCTTGTAGACGGTGTATTTGCACCACTGAGGGAAGGTAACCTCGACACCAGAAAGCGTCTGTGTAGTGTCTGGCCCGAACTCAGGCTCGCGGGCCCCGGCATAATCGCCAGAACGGTCTGCCTGAATGCGGTAAAGGCCGATGCCCGGCATAACGACGTCGCGCCATTCGCCTTTACCTGTTTTCGAGTCTTTGACGTACATTGGAACGAGGTGAACCGGTTTAAGCAACGGATCCAGCTGGCGGGCGCGGCAGTAATCAAGCGCCATCATTACCGATTCGTCTTTGGCGCCAGGGTAGATGCTATTCTTCAGCGCGCTCCAGGTGGAGACGTCGACGCCTATCTCCTGAAGCGACGTCGCTGTGATTGTTAATTCGTTTGCCATCGTTAATCCCCTCAAAAATTAAAACGGGCAGCCGGTACGGTGTTCCCAGTCGTATTCCGCCTGGGCGTAAGCAACTGCCGAAATGAAATTGTTGTAGGCCTCGCCAGACTTATCGCTGCGAAGTCCTTCGTATGGGCTGGTGTCGATCGGGACCGTGAAGTGGAAGAGGCCGGACGGCTCTTTTGGCATCATGTCGATAATTTCCTGCGCCCGGTCGTCGATCCACTTTTCTTTCTCGTCGGTGAACTGTTGCTCTACCCAGCGCCGATCTTCGATGCGGTCGTAAGTGAGGTATGCGTTCATGGCTGAACTCCTGAAATTTGGATGTGCAGATCCCGCCCGCGTAATGCCAAGCCGATCGGTTGAATAGGGTGGTGGTATCAGTGAACCATCGGCTCGCCGCGTTCATTCAGCAGCACAACGACGGAATCACTTTTGATGATGGTTTTTTCGAAGATGTTGAAGGCGTACAGGCCTTTCTCAACGTTCGCAGAGGCGCGATAAGTTTTGCCGTGGTGTTGCAGCATAGTGCCCGGTAAAACCTCGCTACGCGGCACTGATGCGGTGCCGTAGTGCATTCCAATCATACCTTCACCTCAACCTGTTCCAGGAGGCCGGCAACGTGCATCTGCCAGCGGTTAAGCACCAGTTTTTCCCGCGGCGCCGATACCGACGTCAGCTGCCACTCGTTATCGTTGAGCTTTTTGGCGGTGTACTGCTTGCCGTTGTGGGTGACTGTCATCATTGCAGGACAACCTTATGCCCATGCTGGACAAGCTCACCCGCTTCCATGCCCACATTCAGCCAGAAGCTTAATGCCAGAAGAACGTCATCTTCGTTTTGGCAGTGGCAGGCATTAACAAATTCCTGAACCGTCTTAACTGCGAGTTTTGCCATTTCTGGCTCAGTCAGGCGTGATATTGGCTGTTCTTTGCTCATAAATCCTCTTGGCCTTGTCGCGGCGAACGGAACGGTTAATACAAGACTTCAACGCATTTATTCAGTGTTTCAATGGGCGGTGGATGGCCGCCGGTTGACATAACTCACGCTCACTCGTTGGAATGAGCTGAGGTATGGCCGATAAAAAACCCGCCGTAGCGGGTTAGTCAGAAATTCTTTCCTTGAGGATTAGCGACCAATCATCAGTAGCTCCGCCAAAGTAAGTGTCGATTTCCTCCACGTCATAATCAGCAGTTGAATCGGACAACACCCTCAAAAATAACTCCAGATGATCGCGGCGAATCTGGTACTGCTTAGCTTCAGCCAGCTTGTGAGGGCATAAGCGGTAAGCAGCAGTTTGGCTAGTTACCTTCGAGAGCCTACAGCAGTGCTTGTATTGCCGAATAAGGGCCGCAAGCGCCTTAGGTGATATTTGTGTATTGAATGTGTCATCTTCCCCGAAGTAACTGTTATCGCATTCACCAATCTTCATCCTCTTGCCCTCTGTCGTTACCCGCTGATGCGGTTATGTCTCATCGACGCATGGAAGTGCTTTCCAGTCGATATCGTTTTTTGCCGAATCCCACAGGCCTCTCTTTTTGTATTTTTCTGAGCATGGAATGCAGATGTTGTAAGGCCTGCCAACCATGTTTACAGATATTCTCTGCATCTCTTCAGATGCCAGAAAGTACCCACAGAATTGACACTTGTGCATACGTACTCTCCACTTAGTTACCCGCTGATGCGGGAGAAATGTTTTGGTGCTGGCTCCCCACTTTCAAGCAGCAGGGAAGGCCGTCGTCGCCTTGGTGAGCCATTACCTCACCAACTAGCTGATAACCATCTGCCAGCCCAAAACATTCCCTGTATTGGTCAGCGCCAACTCCCTGCCAGTGTTGCCCGTTCTCACGCCGTTCTCGCTCTCGCGCGGGGATACTCTCTCACCGACCGGATCGCACCCGGTGATACTGCACGTTTACGTGTAGGGGTCTTAACAGGTCATTGACGCTGTAAATCTGCATGTTGTTAAAAAGCAGGCGACTTGCTGTCCGCCGCTGGCTAACTTCGCTCAGCTGTCGATGTTTCGTTTCGATGGATTAAAGATAACCTTAGTTATGAGTGATGGCAATAACCTAATTTATAATTATCATCACATAAGTTATAATGCACTGATAACTAAATGAATTTATTTTTGTAAAAAATGTGGCGGGGGGGGGATTTCTGGCAATAAAAAACCCCGCAATGCGGGGCTTTCAATCAAGGTGGGGTTTAGAAATAACCACTGTCTTTGCAGACGGATAGCGTTGACAGGGTCTCGGCATCATCTCCGCCCATACCAATAAAGCCAGCGTGAGGTTTGCCATTGTTGATAAGCATGACCATGAAAGGAGTGTTTCCAGCATAGCCGCCATATGAGTTTTTGGAATTAACCAGGCCGCAGTAAGCGCCTTTCCCGTTGCTCACAAACTTAGAGTGCTTGAATCTGGCACTTTCTGGATCCTTCAATTGGTCTTTCACTGCTGCCTCAACAGCATTTATCTCCTGCTTCGTGAGAGACCTATATTTCCAGGCAGTTGCCGGTTTGTCGTTATCTGAATTGTTCGGCGATGGACTAACATCAATGCAGTTGGCCCATTGCTCAGTAATTCGAGCAATTCGGTCAGAGATAGCGAAATCAGTTTTAGAAAGGCTTGCCGCGAACACTTTTGTCTTGTCGTCAAGAAAAAGCATTCCATTTTTTTGTTCACTGATTATTGGTGAAATGATCACACCACCATTTGGACGTGTGGCTTTAAAGGATTTTCCATCAAATTCGACAGTGCCTTTTCCGCCAGGAATCATTGGAGCATTAGCTCCATTACTGATGTCCGACTTAGCGTAATCGCAGCTCAGGGTGCTAGAGCCGATTGCGTTCGTAGTTAAAGCCAGTAAAGATAATGCTATTAGTTCTAATTTCATCCCTTCCCTCTTGATTACCAGATAGTAGATGTCCAGAACATGCGACCAATAATCTCTACGCTCTCGATATCCGCTTCTTCATCAGGGTACTCTTCACTGTTGAAGCTGCGAATCACGATGCGGGTAGGACTCACACGATAAATGGATTTTAGCCTTTTCCATCCGTCCTGGCTTATTGCATAAACCTTGCCATCAACGATCTTTTTGTCGTTCGTGTTGATGGCGACCGTCGTCCCTTCCGGGATCATGGGCTCCATGCTATTTCCTGATGCCGGGAAGCACAGCACGCTGTCTTTCTGGGCTCCCACCTTACGAAGGGTAGACTTCGCAAAACGAAGTTTGAATCCGTTATAGTCATCTTCCAAGCAGGAACCATCACCACACGCAAGTTCTATGTCTTTCAGATATGGCACTTCGACCTCGTCATCTGGCAGATCTGTTTTGCTATCCCAAGCGTCAACTTTACCCCATTCCGATTCTGGTGGGATAGCGGAGTCCTTGCGTCCTTCGTCCTGCATTGAGCCTATGCCCGAACTGAGCCATTCCGGACGCACGTTCAATGCATGAGCAAGCTCAACCATCTTACGGCTGCCTGTGGTTTTGCCTGATGTCATTTTCTGAATTGCAGGTTGAGATATGCCGACTTTCTCAGCCAGCTGCCCTTGGGATATGCCTGCGGCTCTCATAGCCGCGTTAAGTCGATCTGCGAATGTTTTCATAGCGCCAATATATAACTCAGGTTATGCAGAGTAAAATAACAAAGGTTATGGACAATGGTCATAACTTGGGTTATCTTTTCATTAATCCAGTAATCGGATAGGTAAAATCCATGAACAAAGTTATTCAACGAGCTTTAGAAATCGTTGGCAGCCAGAAGCGACTCGCAGATATTTGCGGCGTTAGCCAGCCAGCGGTTCACAAGTGGCTTAACGGTGGTTCCGTATCTCCGGAAAAAGTAACAGCCATCGTAAACGCTACTGGTGGCGAGATTAAGGCACACGAAATTCGACCTGATCTTCCCGACCTGTTTCCACACCCAGAGAACCATGCCGCTTAACGGCGGCCCTAACCACGAAAGGGAAAGCAATGCATTCACTTGCGTATCAACAAGGTAACAAATTTTCGCCAACGGCGATGATTTACCAGAATCGCCGGGAACCTGATTCCAAGGCTTTAAACATCGATGGGATCCGCACAGCTGTTCGCGCCTGGGCAGCTGATTGCCGCAGCCGTGAATTTGTCGCCGCTCTGATTGTTGAAGAGTGGCGGGCTACCGGCGGCACCGGACTGGATATCCCGACTGACTCACACCGCCAGATGCAGAAAGTGTTTCGCTGGATCGATGGCGACACCGAATATGCCGCCAACAACATTCGGCAGCTGACACCGGCAATCATGGCCGTCCTGCCGCTGGAGTACCGCAACCGGCTGGCGCCGAAGAACGACACGATGTCGCTGATCGCCTCTGCGATGAAAGAGTGCGCCGAAGCTAAACAGGCCGTGCTCCTGGACGCTCCAGAGCATCAGAAGCTGAAAGAGGTAAGCGAGGGTATTGCGTCGCTGTTCCGCCTCATGCCGGAGCAGGCAGGACCGTTGATGACGATGGTTACATCGATGCTGGGGGTTATGTGATGGGAAGTATCAAAAATGGCGAAAGCCAGTCTGCGCAAACAGAACTGGCCTTCAGATGCAAATCGTGTGCACTCATTGCAGGAGGAATAATGGCAAAAAATCCACGCTATTACCATACCGCTGTACATAAAAACATAACCCGCGACCGCTTCATCCGCTCGGTTAATCCGATTGTGGCAGAGAAGATGCGCGCCATCCTGGAAGAGCTGAAACGTAAGGAGAGTGGCCGTGGGTAGCCTCGCAAAAGTAATACCTTTCAGACCGTCTGTAACGGTCGTGGAGCGTCAGGTGGCAGATATCGATGATGGGTATACCCGCATCGCTAACGAGCTGCTGGAAGCGGTTATGGCTGCTGATTTAACGGCTCGCCAGCTGAAGGTCGTTCTGGCGGTGATCCGCAAAACCTACGGGTTCGGGAAAAAGTTTGACCGCATTACCAATACCCAGATTTCGGCGATGACCGGTATTCACCATACGCATGTCTGCAAGGCCAAGAACGAGATGATTGCAATGAACATCATCGTTACCAATGGCATGGCGATCGGGGTGAATAAGGTGATTTCTGACTGGAATTTCAGCATTAGCCAAAATGGCAAATCATTAGCCGAAACAGCTAATGAAACATTAGCCAAGTCAGCTAATACCCATAAGCCAACTCAGCTAAACACAAAAGAAACTATTCAAAAGAAAGAAAGAAAAGATCCCCCTAAATCCCCCCAGGGGGAAAACTCACTCGCTCAGGAAGTGATGGATTACTTCAACGAGCTAACGGGTAGTCGTTGTGCTGCGCTGGCACCTTTTGAGAAAGCTCTCTCCACGGTGAAGAGCAAAGACCAGTGCTACACCGCTGAAGAGCTGAAGCTGGTTATCCGCTGGGCCCATGTGAACTGGGGTCACAGCTTCAAGCCAGAGAATCTGTGCCGTATGACCCGCTTTGATGGATACCTGTCAGACGCCCTGGTATGGGCAGATGGTCATGGAAGCAACCCGGCAGCCTGTCCGCATGAAGAGATCATCAAGCTCTGGAATGAAAAATTCCCTTCGAAGGCTGTGTCGCTGCATGAGTGGAACCGCCGCCGTCCGGCCTATCGAGACCTGGAAGCTGTGTGGAACGGCAAAACCACCCAGGGCAACTGGCGAGAACTGAAGCACATGGGAATGGCCTTCGAGCTGATTAGCAAGTCTTCCCTGTTCGGCACCAGAGGCGATCAGCCATGGCTGACTCTCGACTGGATACTTAATCCGAAGAACTGGGGATCTGTCTACGAGCAGGCCATCAACGAGCACCGTGAGCGCAAGGGAGTCAAAGCATGAGCCGTTTTATTGATTTATACGTTGAGCAGGCCGTCATCGGCGGGATCATGCTCGCAGCGGGCCGCACAGACGGCGTTGACATGGCGACTGACGCGATTGAGGGGCTGACTGAGGACCACTTCACAGCAACGCCTCACAAGGTGGCTCTGCGGTCCTACAAACGCCTCAACGAGTCCGGGGAGAAGATAGACCTGCTGACGTTGACCAGCGACCTTGAACGGCTTGGCGCGCTGGAAAGTGCCGGGGGATTCGCTTACCTGGCTGAATGCAGCAAAAATACACCGTCGTTCGCGAACCTTGCCTCGTACTGCGAAAAGTTGCGGGAAATGCATCTCGGCCGCCGGATGACCCTGGCGCTACAGGTAGGGATCCAGAAGCTGTCCGAACCATCCAGTGAGGGTATCGCTGACATCATCGGCAACATACAGGCGGATATCTCTGGCATCGAGCACAACACCGACTACGGCACCGAGCACATCACCACCGGGATCGACATGTCCCTCGAGACTATCCAGTCGATTATCAGCGGCGATATCTGGAAGCACAAAACCGAGCTTGGCATGGCAACCATCGACAGCGCATTCGGCGGGTTCAACAACACCGATTTCATCGTTGTCGGCGGGCGCCCTGGCATGGGGAAAACTATGTTCAGCACCACCGTGACCGAGACAGTCGGCCTGAAAAACAAAAAGCCGGTGCTGTTCTTCAGTCTCGAGATGCCAGTGGAACAAATATCTGAGCGAGTCGCGTTCCACCGGGCCCGGGTGAGCAAAGAGGATTTACTCAGCAAGCAGAGCGGCGTGATGGATGGTGCCTGGGGAAAGGTCGGCCACTGCATGAAGGATTTCATCGAAGCCCCGATCTATATCAACGACAAGCCATCCCTCAGCGTTCATCAGGTGCGAGCGGAAGCCAGGCGAATGAGCAAGAAACTGGGTGGACTTGGTGTGGTCATTGTCGATTACCTCCAGAAGATGCGCATGTCTGACCCTGAGAACATGAACCGCAGCGTAGGGGAGATCGCCACCGGCCTGAAGAACCTGGCGAAAGAGTTGCGTTGCCCGGTCATCGCACTGGCTCAGCTTAACCGTAAGGTAGAAGAACGTGCTAATAAGCGCCCGGTCGCAGCTGACCTCCGCGAGTCCGGTGTTATCGAGCAGGAAGCCGATGTGATTTTCATGATCTACCGGGATGAGAAATACAACCCGAACACAGAACTGAAAGGCATCACCGAAATCATCTGTGTGAAGTCCCGCCATGCGCCGGGGGCAGAAAAGACCTACCACTTCAGCAGCCGCTACTCAGGCCTGGACCCGGTAGATTTCACCTACAGCGGCCAGATGCAACAGGAGGCTGACTATGAGTGCTAAGACGATGAAAGGCAAACAGGCAATTCTGCGTTATCTCGAAACGCACAGGACCTTCACCGCGAAGGATGTGGCCACAGAGTGCGGCATGACCATCAACTGCATCACGAAGAACGCTCTCGATCTGGAAAAGTCTCGAAAAATTATCCGGGTGAGCAAGGTCTGGCGAACGGTGACTTATCGCCTGGCCACGCAGGAAGAGCAGGCCGGTACCGCACGCAGCTGCACCAACGGAATATTTCAGGAATGCCGCAACAGTCCGGCGATGAGAAGGGTATTGATGGTTTGGTGGAGGGAAGGGGTATGAAAATCGAAGATATCAAAAACGTTGCGGTGTTCTTCAATTTTAACGGTAAAACGGTGGCTTTGCGCATGGATCCTGAGCAGAAGCGAATCGTCGCATTAATGGCGCTTAACACGGCTGATGCCCGGGCAGAACTGATTGAGGTGCCGCACATGACTTTACCAGCAGACCCAGCCATGCAGGAGGCCGCCCAATGAGCAACATCAACAAACAGGAGCTGCGTGAAGCGGCGGAGAGAGCAGAATCCGATAGTTGGGGTTATGATCGCGATGAATTCAATGAGGCTCTAACCCCGTCCACCGTGCTGGCGCTGCTGGATGAGCTGGAAACCGCAGATGCGCTGAATAAACATTTGGAGTTAGCAATCCGAAAAGCTGAGGGTTGTAGCGAGGCGTTAAGGAGAAAACTAGAGGCCGCAGAGGAGCGCATTGCTGAACTTAGTGAATTACCCATGAAGTCTGATGTTGAAAAAAAACCTCAGAATACCTTGAGTGGCAGACCAGTTTACCTCGGCGATGGCAGTGACGCTAAGGAGACGCTGATTGCAGGTAAGCGTGATATTCATCGCTACGGGAGTTTGATAACAGATAAAGCCTGGAAAGGAGATTGATATGGCTCGTTTTATCGCAGTTATTCACGGGTGGTTCGTCGACAGCAAGGGTTTTGATGTGCATGAACTTAGCGCAACGGACAAGGAATCGGCCCACAACGAAGCGGTGCTGTTGAAGCATAAACGAGAAAGCACTTTCTGCTCATGTGCCTGCACTGTAGTTGAGATTGCTGACAACGAAAGATTGCCACGCAAGTTAACTCTACGCGAACGTCTGACAGGGAGGACTAACCCATGAGCACTATTACCAAAGAATGGCTGCAGCAGAAAATTGCCGACATGGAAGCCACGCGCGATGAAATCCCGTTCGGCCTGGACGAAGACGACAGCAACACGCTGGCGGCTCTGCGTATCGCGCTGGCATCGCTCGAAGCGGAGCCTGTGTGCGTCATAGACCAGTCCAATCTTGATTATCTCAAATCTGGCTCCGATGCAGACGTATGGCCAGCATCCAGAACAGAGATGGGTGATGTGCTTCTGTATCGCGCCGCCCCGCCAGCGCCGGTATCTGTGCCCGCTGCGATGGAAATGGATGATGACTTTGACAGCGCGTTTGAACACGGAAAAGCTGTCGGCTGGAACGCCTATCGAGCAGCCATGCTTCAGGGTGCCGAACAACAAAATCGACAACAAAATATTCCTGAAAATATTCCAGCCACACAGTTTAAGCCGGTAGCAGACCTGTACGGCTTAACCTCACCAACTGGCAGCGAAACATCATTCACTTTCGACGCTGTTGAAGCTCGTGATTTCATTGATGGCGGTTGGTCATGCCAGGAGTACGTGGAGCTTGAACGCTTTCAGGAAGCGATAACCAACCATACCGAGGATAAGCTCGCTATGGTTGACCATTCCGGTGACTCCAACAATATGGTTGAATCTGTAACGACGGCTTGCAAGTTGCGCGATGCGGTGGATGCCATTCGCAACTCCGGCATAGCAATTGACGGTGAGAAGATTCTGGCTGAGCGCGATGCTCTCAACTCTCCGGTGATTCCGGATGGTTGGGTGCTGGTGCCGATTGAGCCGACTTATCAGATGTGCGAGGCGATGGGTCTGCAATGGGAGAGCCCGCGATTTCCGGATCGCTATAAGGCGATGCTCGCCGCCGTTAAAAAATAGTCGTAATTTCTGCTAAAGTTTGGGCAATATAACCAGCATAGTAATTAGGGAGTCATTTATGCACGAACTATTTGTGCTGGTTTTGAGTACCTGTGCAAGCCTCAGCAATATGTCAGGTTGTTCTTTGGAAGTGGTGAACTTGAACATTGAAAAAGAACCGGTGAATGTTTTTTACAGCAGGAAAGACTGCGAAGAAAGCATGAAGAAAATCATGCTAGATCATGCCCAGTACTATGAAATATCAGGTAGAGAGCCATCAATGGCGAAGTGTGAAAAAATCTTTTTACCTAAGAATGTTAGTAAATAGTTAAAAAGCCAATGCGAATTTCATGAGGTTCAATAGGAGCTTGAAATGGAAGATTATCTGGTTTTTGGTTTAGGTCATGAAGGTGATATCCAGAACGATGAAGCGGGACTTGATAAAATAAACGTGGTAACAAAAGCGGTAATGCGTTCAACAAATTCCAGTGAGCCGGTAGCTTACCAAATGACCCAGTTCAAAGAATTTAATGTTGTCAGGCAGCAAGCGTATGATGGTGAATACTACAACATAGCATGTGATGTTTTACCATCTCGCGATCGTGTTGATGCTGCAATTCGCAAATATCACCCAAAGAAATCATCCACGGTTTAGTAACCTTTGATTTTCTGGAATCAAGCAGCCATAATCATGTCATCGGAGCCTGAACAACTCCGGTGACTTCTGCGCATTTAAGGGGACTTAAATGCGACCACAATCTGAACTCCTCACCTTGTCACAGATGCAGAAATGCACCTGCGATTTCCTGTATTCTGCGTTTGACCTCTTCGGAGGTGAAGCGTGGCTGTAAAATTCCTGCTGCGCGACCAGCGCATCCGCCAAAACCTCATCGATTACATCAATCAACAGCCGCTGAATGCTGAGTTTCCTCTCGTCGTTTCTTTCTCAGACCCTGACCGGACATTGCCACAAAACTCACTCTTCCACGCGTTATGTGGCGACGTGTCAAAGCAACTGCAATGGGCAGGGAAGCGCCGGAACCTCTCGGAATGGAAGGTTCTGTTTGTCTCCGGGCATGCGGTCGCAACTGGCAAACCCGGTGAAGTTGTGCCGGGTATTGAGGGAGAGTTCTGCGCCATCCGAGAAAGCACCTCGAAGATGGGCATTAAGCGCATGAACAGCCTGATTGAGTACACGCAGGCCTTTGCCGCAGGCAATGGCGTTCAGCTCCGCGAAGTGCGCTATTCGCTGGACTATTTCGGGAGGGTTGCATGAACAGCCCTATCGCACGCGTCATCTCAAACGAAATCTTCCGCGTTCCTGCGCGGCGCAAGCGTAAGGCCGAGGTTAAGCCTTCCGACATCCCGACACTGAAAGACTACACCGCCCGCCTGGTGGATCAGAAATGGCTGCGTCTCGCGGCACGGAGGAATCATGCGTAAACCATCCCGCCGTAAGTGCAAAGTATGCGGTGAATACTTCGTGCCGAAATTCCATGACATCCGGATCCGCTGGTGCTGTCCGGAGCACGGCGCAATCCTCGCGATGGAAGAACGTGAAAAGGAGAAGGTGAAAGCCGCGGCCAAGCGCATCAAGGAGCAGAAAGAGGCAGAGAAGGCCGGGCGCAAACGCCGCAAGGAACGCCTGGCAGAGCTACGGCCTGCCGGTTACTACAAGGCGCAGGCTCAGCAAGCATTCAACGCCTACATCCGCGCGCGTGATGCTGGTTTGCCATGCATCAGCTGCGGAGAGACCAATCCGCCTGATCTGCATGGCGGTCAGTGGGACTGCGGCCACTTCAAAACGGTCGGCGCTAACCCTGAATTGCGCTTTGAAGAGCGCAACGCCCATAAGCAGTGCAAATCCTGTAATGCCGGAGCCGGAAAGTACACCGCCAAGGAGGCGACAGTCGCGCAGCAATACGAAGCTGGCCTGGTTGCTCGTTACGGGCAGGATTACGTCGACTGGCTCAATGGCCCCCACGCAATGACCAACTACCGCCGGGAAGACTTCATCCGGATCCGGGATGAATACCGCGCCAAACTCAAAGAACTGAAACAGCGGGAGGCCGCATGAACCATACCGACTTCCTTCGTTACCAGGCAGAAAGCGTTAAGCGCGCCAGCATGCCGCCAGTAGCAAAGCACAGCCAGACCAAAACCAATCAGCCACATAAGGAAGCCGCATAATGAAACTGGAATTAACCAACGACCAGCATCAATGGGTAGACCAGTGGCTCCAGTTGTGGGGCGCATGGTGCCAGACCGGCAAGATTGATAAAGCGATGATCAACATGATTGCCAGATTCATGGCTACCGTCGAGCCCCAGCAAGCATCACGGCCGGTATGTAGTGATGATGACGGAATGCTCATTGATGCTGTCATTCGCCACTACCTGAAGAATGTGGATGAAAATGCCTGGCGGGTTATCTTCGCCTACTATGTCTGCAACTCCAGCGAGATCCGAATTGCATCATGGCAGCATGCAGTAAGTAAGCCTCGCCTTATGAAGACGCGTGGCGGAAATCAGTACAAACACCCAAGCATCTCGACAATCCGTAGAGAGGTGAAGCAAATCATCAATGCTTCATTGTTCTGTTTATACCAACCGCTTCAAAATGCGTTTAACGATCGCGAAAATGTGAGGAAAGTTGCAAATAAATCACACAACGTGCTTGCAATTTAATGAACAAATGAGCAAACTAATTCGTATATTTTGCCATTGTTGTGTGTAACATGAATAAATTCCAAGCCCCGCCATCGTGCGGGGCTTTTTCGTTTCAGGGCCGGAAGCTCATTTGGTATGAGCAGTCCCCTCATAAGGGAAGGGTAGACAGGTTCGAATCCTTCACGGCCCACCAAATTTGCCTGTAGCTCAGAGGAAAGAGCAGCCGCCTTCTAAGCGGTTGGTCGCTGGATCGAATCCAGCCAGGCGAGCCAAACCCAGCCAGGGTATTTACGGCCAGAGAGCCGACATTGCCTTACCCTCATCTTCCCGGCCTGTCGCCGGGTTTTTTATTCAGGCCGCAGACAATCAATTCCAGATGCCACGTAGCAATCGTGTCTGACGGCCTTTCCCCACTACACAAACAGCACCCCGTTCTTTCGGAGGTGATATGGCTAAACGTATGCAAGATAAAGAAAGCATTGCCGGAGTGTCATGGTTGATAGTCCTTGCTCTGTCATGCTGGGGCGGCCTGGTCCGATACCTTATTGACGTTAAGCAGAACAAAGCCACCTGGAGCTGGATCAACGCGCTGGCGCAAATTGCAGTGTCCGGCTTTACCGGTCTTATTGGTGGCCTGATCAGCGTTGAAAGTGGGCTGAGCCTTTACATGATTCTGGTTACGTCGGGCATTAGCGGGGCGATGGGCTCCGTGGCGCTGACGTACTTCTGGGAACGCCTGACGGGGATGAAGAATGCAAACAATTAACCCTCAGCGCAAAGCGTTTCTCGACATGCTGGCATGGTCAGAAGGCACTGACAACGGACGGCAGCCGACCCAAAACCACGGTTACGACGTAATTGTTGGCGGATCGCTGTTTACTGATTACTCCGATCACCCGCGCAAACTGATTACGCTGAATCCGAGACTTAAATCTACTGCTGCGGGGCGCTATCAACTACTGGCGCGTTACTGGGATGCATATCGCAAGCAGCTTGGGCTGAATGATTTCTCTCCAGCTAACCAGGACGCTGTTGCTCTCCAGCAGATTAAAGAGCGCGGGGCGCTACCTCTGATCGACCGTGGCGACATTCGCCAGGCTATCGATCGTTGCAGCAATATCTGGGCATCACTTCCCGGCGCTGGTTACGGTCAGTTCGAACATAAAGTTGATGCTCTGATTGCAAAGTTCAAGGCTGCCGGAGGCAAAGTTAACGAGCCTGCATCATGAACACGGCCATCATCTCGTTGTTGAAAAAACTTTGGCTTCCAGTTGTCATCCTGTTTGTATTTGCCGTGCTGTCGTGGAAGGTGAATCACTACCGCGACAATGCCATCACCTACAAATACCAGCGCGACAAGGCGACGGTCAGGGCAGACACATCGGAAGCGATCACCAACAACGTGATCACCACGATGAACCTTATCCGTGACATCTCACAGGCTACCCAGAATGCAAAGAACGAACTGGCCCATAAAGGCGAGACGCGCATTGTCTACATCAGGCAGGCACTTGAAGGCGATCCGTGTGCTAACCAGCTTGTTCCTTCTGCCGCTGCTGACAGCCTGCGGGAATACGCAGACAGTTTACGTTCCGGCCCCGGTGGTGCCGATAAGCGCTGACCTGACCGCAGACACACCGATCCCCGGAATGGTGGTTCCGTTCACGTGGCAGGCAAGTCTGGAGTTAAACGCTCAGCTCTATACGGCGCTGGGGCAGTGCAATCTGGATAAGGCGGCAATCCGCAAAATCGAATCCTCCCGACAAGGAAAGAATGCTCAACCCCAATAAGGCGGTGATCATCATCTTGCTGACGGGTAAGCCGTAAGTGGCTAAGCACTTCTGAGAAGCAGGGCAACAGCTGCGACAAGGCAAAGAGGTAATCATGTCCGACATCTACCAAATCACGCTAACCACCCAAACAGGCGAAACCTTCACGGGCAAGATGTCACGACGTCAGCCTGAGTTGGTAAACGGCTTTGTGCCGCTGGCAACCGAAACAGGCCAGTGGCTTTACTTCGCTCCTGCCGATGTGAAGCGTGTGGAGTTCACGCCAGTTCCGGCAGAGGGCGAAACCGAGGAAAGTGCATCATGACAGCGAAAATAGGACCCATTACCGTAACTCTTGATATGAGATGGCATGTTGCGCGTTCACGCGAAGTGCTTGAAGAATTGCAACGTCGGGTGAGTGAGCTTAGCCCTCGAATTTCAGAGGATGACGCGCTGCGCACTCTATTGCTCGATATGACCTTTGATTACCTGAAGGCCAAGAGCCAGGTCGAACAAACAACGGAGTAACGAATGAGCAAACCAGATTGGGAGGCCATTGAATCGGCTTACCGGGCTGGTTCATTGTCAGTAAGGGCCATCGGCGAAAAGCATGGCGTTAACCATGCCACCATCCTGAAGAGAGCAAACAAAGAAGGATGGCAGCGCGACCTGACAGAAAAGGTCAGGGCGGCAACCAAGGCCAAGGTAACCAAGTCGGTAACCAAAGACGGTAACCAGTCACCAGTGGTTACTGATGAGCAGATTATTGACCAGGCCTCCGATGAGGCTGCCGCTGTAGTCATGGCTCATCGAGAAAGTCTGGCGGCATGGCGCGGCATCACTAATAAGTTGCGCGACTTCCTCGAAGATGCAGATATCACGGAAGAAAACCACGCCTCAATGTCTCGCTCGATCACTGCCGGTGTTGATGCTCAAATCAAAGTGATAAACGCTGAGCGCAAGGCGTACAACCTCGACACCGAGGAAGGCAATAAGACGGTTGATGACCTGTCTAACCTGATGGATTCACTGTCTCAGGGGGCGTAATGAAACCTGAGCACATCAAGCTGCTGTCGGATAAAGACTGGCGGCTGAACAATCTTTACTGGATCACCGACAAAGAGGGTAAGCCCACGCGCTTCAGGATGACGCCTGAGCAGCGGGAATACTTCGAGGGGATCCACACCCGCAACATAATCCTGAAAGCACGCCAGCTCGGATTCACTACCGAGGTGTGCATCATCCAGCTCGACGCGGCCCTGTTCGAGTCGGCGAAGTGCGCGCTGATAGCCCACACGCTGAATGACGCAAAGCGCCTGTTCCGTGAAAAGGTGAAGTACGCATACGACAAGCTGCCGGCAGAGATAAAGGCTGCCAACCCGGCGAGCAATGATTCGTCTGGCGAGCTCGTCTTTAAGAAGGGCGGCTCGCTATACGTCAGCACGTCGTTTCGTGGTGGTACGCTGCGCTACCTGCACGTTTCCGAGTTCGGGAAGATATGCGCCAAGTATCCAGACAAAGCCCGTGAAATCGTCACTGGTGCGTTTGAGGCGGTATCGACTGGATGCTTCGCTACTATCGAGAGTACAGCCGAGGGGCGGGCGGGTTACTTCTTCGATTACTGCCAGACAGCAGAAAAGGCGCTGCTGCAGGGTAAGCCACTTTCCGCGCTGGACTGGAAGTTTTTCTTCTTCTCCTGGTGGAAGAACCCGCAGTACGCAATCGACCCGGTAGAGTCTCTGCCGGTGCGCCTGCTGGAATACTTCGCTGAGATGGAGTCGAAGCACGGAGTAGCAGTCAACGAGAGCCAGAAAGCCTGGTACTACGCCAAAGAGAAAACACTCGGCGACGACATGAAGCGCGAATACCCGACCATTCCGGCCGAGGCATTCCAGCAGTCGGTCGAGGGCGCGTATTACGCCAAACAGTTCCGCTGGCTCTATACCAACAAGCGAATCGGCCAATTACCGGATAACTCCCACCTCCCGGTACACACGTTCTGGGATATCGGCGTGGGCGACTCCACGGCGATCTGGTTCGTTCGCGAGGTTGGCGAAGAGTTCCACATCATCGATTACTACGAAAACTCCGGCGAGGGGCTGAGGCACTACATGAAGGTGCTGAAAGACCGCGGCTATGAGTATGGCGAGCACTGGGGGCCGCACGATATCGAGAACCGAGAGTTCGCAGCTGATGCGAAGTCACGCAAAGAGCTGGCGCGCGAAGGGTACGAAATCGACGGTCAGATGTACTCACTGAATTTCAAAGTGGTGCCGAAAGCTGGCATCGATACCGGCATTGAGTCGGCGCGTGAAATCCTCCCGAAATGCGTATTCGATGAGGAGAAATGCTCGGAAGGTATCTCTCACCTTGAGGGCTACCGGAAGGAGTGGGACGACAAGCGCGGCTGCTGGAAAGACAAACCTCTCCATGACGCCACTTCGCACGGTGCCGATAGCTTCCGTTACTTCGCTGTGACGAAGAACAACCGCAAGCAGGTTGGCACAGTATTCTTCTAAGGAGCATCGCCAGTGAGCGAACAAGATAACGGCCTTCAACTGGCTGTGAATAACCTCGCCACTGAAATGAGGCGAGCGAATTACCTGAATGCCATCGGCATCGGTGGCGGCAACACGAAGCGACCGACGCTTTACCAGGAATTTGGCTACCCGCGCACAATCACCTTCAACGACTTCTACAACATGTACCGCCGCAACGCTGCTGGCTTCGCTGTGGTGCATCGCCTGCTGGATGGTTGCTGGCAAGACTATCCGGTCATTGTTGACGGTGATGAAGCTCAGGAGGCGAAGAATACAAACGCCTGGGAAAAGAAAGTCACCAAGCTCATGAAGAAGCTGTGGCCGAAGGTGAAGGATGCCGACCGCCGCAATATGGTTGGGCGTTACTCAGCGCTCCTGCTACAGGTGAAAGACAATCGGAACTGGGATCAGGAAGTCGACAAGGCTTTAGTAAAACGACTCGGCGAGTCAGCGCTGGTAAAACTCATCCCGGTATGGGAGCCGCAGTTAACTGTCGCCGAATGGGATAACGACCGTCAGTCAGAATCGTTCGGCCAGCCGAAGATGTTCAACTTCAACGAGCAGCCGGTAGGTGATGAACCTTTTGTCGGTCCGATGCGCGGAGAGCCGGTACACCCGAGCCGCGTTATCCTGTTCTGCGAAGGTTCTGAAGACGACAACGTCCTTTCCGGCATCCCGCTGCTGGAAGCTGGATACAACAAGGGCCTCGACCTTGAGAAAGTATCTGGTGGGGGCGCCGAGGGCTTCCTGAAGAACGCCAGCCGTCAGATTGCCGTCGAATTCAGCAAAGAAACCGACATGAACACGCTGGCAGACCAGGCTAAGAAGGCTGGCTATGCCGATCTCGGCGAAGCGATGGGCGACAAGGTCAACAAGCTAAACCGAGGTACCGATGCGGCAGCCGTGATGCAGGCCGGGCAGATGCACGTTCTAAGCGTTACGCCCGGCGACCCGGGGCCGACCTGGGAAGTCACCGCGAACGAACTGGCCGCCTCCGTACAGATCCCGTTCACCATCCTGTTCGGTCAGCAGACCGGGCGACTGGCGAGCGACGAGGACAAAACTGACTGGGCTATCCGTCGCAACACGCGGCGCAATGGTTTCCTGACAGATCGGATTACCGCGCTGCTTGAACGCTTCTGGACGCTGGGCATTATTGACCCACCGACCAAAGGCGAGGTCACCATTTCGTGGAGCGACCTGCTGGCGCCAGGCGAGAAAGAGAAGATCGAGAACGCATCTAAGTTGTCTGACATCGTGCAGAAAACCACTGGTTTCTATGGCGGTGAGCCGCCTATTACAGCCAATGAGCTGCGCGAAGTTGTTGGGCTTGACCCGCTGCCGGAGCCAAAAGAACCTCCTAACCCGGACGATAAGGTGACAACAGATGATCCACTGGCCGACGACACTCGAACAGACGGCAAAGGTGGGCCTGCCGATAGTTCCGCGCAGCAAGGTTGACCCGACCCGATCGGCAAAGCAGGTAACCGCGATGTTCCGGGATATCGAGGAGCGGTATCTCGGCATCAAGCGCGCGCTGAAAGCTCTGTTTGACCAGCGCCTGACCGGGCGAGAGCGTGAGGTGAACAGCCATAACTGGCATTTCCTTTGCCACGACCAAGGCGAGGATGTGCGGCTCTACCAGGTCAACGCCGGCAAGTTTATCTACGACATGTCGGCGCAGGAACTGGCAGACCTGCTGGAAGCGGTGCAGGCCATTCTCGACGATTACCTGCTGGATGGTGGCGAGCAAAACCTGTGGGCGATGGATTACGTCGTCGCAGAAGCACAGCGCGGCACGCTGGAGGCGTTCAACAACCTCTCGCAGCAGTCGCAGGTGTACGCCAGTCAGACGACGCTACAGCAGATTTTAAGCAGTCCGGGTTATCTGAACCAGATAGCGGCTGCCAGGCTGACAACGTTCAGTGACTGGAAGGTCATCAGCGACACCGCCCGTGGCGATTTAACCAACATCATCACTGACGCGGTTGCGCGCGGCGTGAATCCTCGCGAAACGGCCAGCGTCATCAGCAAGCGCCTCGATGTGTCGATGTCGAAGGCAAAGACCATCGCTCAGACTGAGCAGGTAGGCGCGCTGCGGCAGGCGCAATGGAACGAAACCGACTGGGCTGCTGACCGGCTGGGGCTAAATACCGGCCTTCTGTGGCTGTCGGCGCTCAAGCCGACGACGCGAACCTGGCACGCCAGCCGTCACGGCAAGGTCTACACCACCGAAGAGGTGCGGGACTTCTACGCCGAGAACGGCAACAGGTACAACTGCTACTGCAGCCAGATTCCGGTGCTGCTTAATGACGATGGCAGTATCTTCAATGAGGGGCTGGCAGATAAGTTGAAGAAAGAGCGTAAGCAGTGGAAACCTGATGCTGATTAGTGCTAAATAGGTTCATCATAATATTCATGACATTATATCGATGAGCATTACACCTCAGGAAGTTGGTTCGTTTTTTCTAACACTTGTTGTGCCAATAACGACAGGGGTCGCCGCTGCTTGGTTTACTGCCAAATTTGCTTTAAGTCGTTTCTACCATGAGAAATGGTGGGAGAAAAAGCATGCGGCCTACAACCAGCTAATTGACATCCTTTTCGAAATTAAAGCGATGTATGACTATGCCTCAGATTATTATGAGGCAGTCGCAGAAAGGGGGCGTCGCCTACAGCCACTGCCCGACGGGAAAGTTGACTGGGTAAGGTTTCGTGAGTTAAACGCTCAACTTCATCGATTTTATGTACTTGCTCCAATTTCTCTAAGCCCCTTAACGAGGGAGTTTTTGAATAAATTCTTTCAAGATGACGCAGCGGCACAACACAGCGTTCATGAGGAAGGTTATCCAGACTTCATTGCGTATCATGAAATGGCTAAAACCACACAAAAACTCATTGATGCAATAGTTTTAGATGCTGAGTTCGAACTGAAATTTAAATAGCTATTGAATCCCACAACAGGTCGCCACGGCGGCCTTTTTTATTGCCTGAAATCCACCAGTGAGGACCCAGCATGAAACGCAACCGCGTTAACGTGCTGACCGTCGTCAACTCCGCTTCAAACATCACAACTGAAACCATCGACGGCAAGCCACATATCGTGGTTCGCGGCATCACGCCTGTCGTGGACGATATTGTGATGAACCGGAAGTTGTACCCGGCAGCAGAAATCGAAAAGGCCTACAACACACTTGAGCGTAACCCGATGCCGCTGGGCCATCCGAAAGTGGACGGCAAGCATGTGTCGGCGCGTGATGTCCGGGCGGTGAACGAGTATCACGTTGGGGCCTGGCTGCAGAACGTGAGCCACAAAGACGGCAAGGTGACTGGCGACATGTACGTTAACCGGCAGTACGCCGAATCCAGCGAGAAGGGCAAGCGCCTGATTAACCGCCTGGATGAGATGCTGGCCGGTACCAACTCAGACCCGATCCACATCTCCACCGGCCTGCTGTATTCCGGTATCGCTGCCAATGGTGAGTCGAAGGGCAAAAAGTACAACGAGATCGCCACCAACATGATGTTTGACCATGTGGCTGTGCTGCTTGATGAGCCTGGCGCCGGAACGCCGGAGGAGGGGGTCGGCATCTTCGTTAACTCAGAAGGTGATGAGCAGCAGATCGAAGTTGCCCGCCTGGCTGATGGAATCGACTGCACCCGCGACGGGTTGCTCAACAAGACCAAATTTTTCTTCACCAATGCCTCCAACTTCTCTTTCGACGACATCTCCCGCGCTATCAGCGACAAGCTGCGCGAGGTTGACACCGAAGATAAGTGGCTTTGGCCTGAAACGGTGTGGCCGGACAGCTTCATCTACCGCAATGACACCAAATACCTGAAGCAGAAGTACCTCATCGATGACGACGGCAAGGCCGTGTTCGTCGGCGAACCTGTAGAAGTCGTGCGCAAACCCACTGAGTACGAGATTAAAACCAACGGAGAGAACGATCCGATGAAAGAACTGATTATCAATGCGCTGCAAGCCGCTGGTAAGCCGACTGAAGGCAAGTCCGACGCCGAGCTGATGGACGCATACAACCAGATGAAGGTCGAAGAAGCCACCGCCAAGAAAAAAGGCGATGAAGAAATCGACCAGGAAACCGGCAAGCCCAAGAAAAAAGAGCAGGCCGCCAATAACGAAGAGATGCCAGCGTGGGCGAAAACGCTCGCCGATCGCGTGGACGTCGTTTTCAACAGCCTGAACGCGAACGCCGACAAAGAGAAGGGCGAAAAGCGCGCGGCTGTGAAGCTGGCGATGAACATGAGCGATGAAGAAGTCGCAGATCTGGACGGTAAGGCGCTCGACGCCATGTATGCAAAGTGCCAGACATCTTTCGGCCTGAACGGTGCATTCCGCAATCAGGCTACCAACACCCAATCAGTCAGCGAAATGCCGGAGTAAAAAATGGCTAAAGACGGAAAACACGTAATTCACGCCGGTGGCGTATTCCCTAATCCGCTGCTTAACCGTGAAGGTGCCGCGGCGGCCGCCACTAAACCAGGTACCGTTGGCTTCTTCTCTGCTGGGAAGTTCACAGCGTCTGTTGATGGTAACGAAGAGGCGATCCTCTATATCGCTGACTTTGATTATCTACGCTGCCAGACGGTTGATGACTCCATTCCGGTGAATGAGTTGGTGGTTGGCATTCATCCAATGCAGGGCATGTTCCTCAACGTACGCGCCGCTGCAGGCACGTACAAAAAAGGACAGCCGCTTTCCATCGCAAATGGCCAGGTTAAAACCGCAGGCACCGATGAATCAATTCGCGCATTTGTCGAAGAAGACACGGCGTACACCGTTGCTGCAGGCGATCTGCTGCGCGTCGTTATCAAGTAAGGAGCAACTGAATGCTTGTATTTTCACGCTCTATCGGTGAACGCACCGGTAACCTAGAAGTCAACCAGGCACAGTTCCGTGAGCTGGAGATGGCGCGCAACATGAGCGCCCAGGCCGTGGCTGACTTCATCGCCCGCGCTCGCTTTGGTGAGCAAGGCCATCTGGATGCGGTGAATGCGGTAGACGATATTCGCCGCATGTACCGTGCGTACGACCAGACCGTTCTTGCTCAATTCGAGCCAAATACCGAGTTCACCTTGTTTAATGACTTAATGCCGCTGTCTCGCTCGGTCCGCCTGGAAGAGTCCGTGTATGAATACGCTCGTACTGGCGGTCGTGGCTGGGCGCACACATCAATGTCAGGACAGATTGGTGCGGCACTTGACGCACGCGCGTACAGCTTCGACGGCACGATGGTGCCGGTGCACGATTCTGGTTTCAAGTTCCACTGGCGTGACCCGATCTTCAATAAAGGTTCTGCCCTGGCTTCCCTGTCTGATGCGCAGCGCGGTTCTGTTGATGACGTGCGTCGTAAAATCGTGGATTACATGTTTAACGGTTTCCGTGATTCAGAAGGCAACTTCGTAACCTTCGATGGCAAGACCTGGAAAGGTTTAAAGGCTGATGAGCGTGTTGGTCTGGTCGATCTCGGCGCAGCAGGCCTGAACATCAACTTTGCAACCAGCACAGATCCTGACGCCATGCGAAAGGGGGCGATCGCTCTTCGCGATGTGCTGAAACTGCAGAACCATCAGTATGGCCAGCAGACCTGGTATGTATCCAGTGAAATCATGTCGAACTGGGAGCAGTACTTCGATACCCAGAACAAGACCCGTACAGTCCTGGATGAAATCCTGAGACTTTCCGGCATCGCCGCTGTGAAAGAAGACGCTGAATTGACTGGAAACCAGATTTTGGTTGTTCCTCTGGCTGCAGGGGTGATCGCTCCAGTCACCGGACAGGCCGTTGGTACGGTCGCGGACCCGCGTCAGTTCTATAACAGCGACTTCATCTGGCGTACCTGGGGCGCAATGGGTCTGATGGTTAAGCAGGACATCAACCTGAAACACGGCGTGCTCTTTGCGAGCAGCTAAGGAGAAAGTGAATGGCACTGGTAAAAGTAACAGGCAATAACCTGTTCTCTGGTGCCAATCTCCGCAAGTTGGAGGTTGGTTCAGAAGTAGAGGTTGACCGAAGCACTGCGCATCGGTGGAAGAGTGCAGGGTTGGTTGAAATCATCGTTGATGAAGATCGCGTACTTGAAGTCGCCTCTCCTGGCTCTGATGCTGAAGAGCAGCCGGAGCAGCCGGAGCAGCCGGAGCAGCCGGAGCAGCCGGAGCAGCCGGAGCAGCCGGAGACCACCGCTAAATCGAAGAAGGGTAAATAACCATGGCTGACCCAATCACAGCGGCAGACGTGCAGGCGTTCCTCGGTGAATTGGGTTATGCCATTCCCGGCGCGCTGCTGGACCCGATTCTATGCATGGTGAACAAGATTATCCCGTGCCTTGACGGCGCGGGGTATGACGACTGCAGCGCAAAACTCATCCTGATGTATGCCGCTGCGCTCATGGCGACGTCTTCCGGTGCCCGGCGAATCAAATCGCAGGGGGCGCCATCAGGAGCGTCGCGCTCGTTCGATTATGGAGATGACGGTATCACCTGGCTGCGCGACTCGCTGGCGAAACTGGATACCAGCGGATGCACCGGTGAGTTACCTATCAGCGCTGGTAATAGTGTCGGCCTGTTCATGGTGGTCGGGGGCTGCTGATGACGTACAAATCAGTTAAGCAAGGCCTGCCGCGTTCGTTTACCCGTGTATGGGTGATGACCGACACCGGGCGGGAGACTACCGGATACGTGAAATCGGACGGCGAGTGGTTCATCAACTGCCCGCGCATCCGGGCGACTGGCGCGAAGGTGCTGAGGTGGAAAGATGGCTGAACGATACGATGTGCATGCCTTTAAGTGCGAAGACAACTGGTCGCTGTTCATCTGGATAAACGACTCAGGTGTTAAGTTTATTGGCCGCCATGCTGAAACTTACGAGAAAGCCAAATCTGACTTTCTGGAGCAGGCTGATGCTAAGCGCCTCGCCAGTCAATCAGGCGCGATGCGGCCTCTTGATGATTTCAAAATCGTTGAGAAGGTGGAGGTATTCACTCTATGAGCAGCGTGGCCAACTGGTCATACACAGCCACGGCGACCATCTGGCGCAAACTGGAAGGCAATGACGAATACGGCGATCCGCTGGGTTATTCCGAACCTGAGCAAATCCTCTGTGATTACGAGGGCGGGCTCAGCAAGAAGTTAGCCAGCCTGGGCGCTGAAATCGTCGTGAAGAACACTGTCTGGACGGAGTTCGCGCTGGCGGCTGCGGGTGATTACCTGCTGATTGGTGTGTCGACCGAGGCTGACCCAGTTGTCGCCGGTGCCGACGAGGTGCGGCAAGTTATCCGCTATGCCGACACGTTTGAGCGCCTGGCGGATGATTATGCGATACTGACTGGTGTTTGAATATTGGTTGAGGCAATCATGAAAATTCGGTGGGTAAACGTCTACTATCCATTAGGTGAATGGAAGAACGATTCAGGCGAAGTTGTTGCGGTTCCGGATGGTTTCCGAGCGACATTCAATGATAAAAACCTCATCGTCATCATGAGGAATTCAACATCGTCTGGTGGTCATGGGGAACCATCCATCACTGCCAAAAGGCCTGAATTCATTGATGAAGATAACCTCGAGTTTTTGAAAGTCGATGGTGAGTTCATCGAATTAAAATAACCAATGATCACTAGGATAAGGTCGCCACGGCGGCCTTTTTTATTGCCTGGAGAAAGCCATGGGCATCAAAGTTAAGGGTATTAGCCAGGCGAAGAAAAACCTTAATGCTCTGGTTGGTGATATTCAGGGGAGAAAGGTCGTTAGAGCCATGCAATCAGCTTTGATTATCGGCGGATCTCAGGCGGCGCTCTATACCCCGATCGATACGTCAACCCTCATCAATAGCCAGTTTCGCGAGATTACTGTAAATGGCAATCGCGTGACTGGCCGGGTGGGTTATTCAGCTAACTACGCTGCATACGTCCATGACCCAAGCGTACCTCAGAACTTCCGCCGGGCGACGGCCAGGAAGGAGTTTTTAACCAAGGGGTTTGAAGACACGCAGCGACAGATCGATGCTGTGATCGCCAAGGAAATGTCTCTATGAATCCTCCTATGTATCAGCGAGTCAGGAACATGTTTGGCGATGCCGGGCTTACTAACGGTTTCCTGGTTCAGCTTCTTAATTTCAATGACCCGAATGATCTTTCGAAAGCGATTATGGTGTTCAGACCAAATGGCGGAACCCCCATCAGAAATGACCTCGGGAACGATAACTATGTCCTGGTCGATGTGATTGGTGCAAAGGACAAAAACCAGGCGGCGGCAACGGCAGCTCAGTCAATCCTTGATTACGTTCAGGCAAATCCTCACGCAGACGAATGCGTGGGTAAGATCGAAAACATGGGCGCTTATCCAACTCCAGTGACGACGGAGGAGGGAAGAATTGTCCTAAGATTACAGTTTGCCTGCACTTTCGGGGACTGAAGAAAAATCATCAACACAAGGTCGCCATCTGGCGGCCTTTTTTTATACATAAAAGAGGTCAAAGATGGCTAATTGCCAAAACTCCAACGAAAGGGTATTCGGCTCGGCAACAGTGCTGGAGCTGGCCTATGGTTGCCCAGATGCCCGGCCTACAGAAGACGACTGGAAGGCTCTCGGTGCGGGAACCAGTAAGGGTCTGGATTTTGCTCCAAACTCGGTCACCTCTGATGCAGACGATACTGCGGGATGGGTAGAAAACATCATCACCAATGCTGACGCGACAATCAGTTTTGATGGTGAAGTGCGGAAACACGACAAACTTGACCAGTTCGGCTACGGCAATCTGGTGAAGTACTTTACTGATGAGATCAATGCCAAGCGCCAGCCGACGCTGTGGGCGCGTATCGCTATCGGTCCAATCGAGTTCTCGGGCTATATGGTGATTTCTAACCTTACGCCAGCAGATGGCGGAAGTAACGACATCATCACGTTTACCGTTGAGTTCAAAGTATCTGATGGCACTACTGTTCAGGTTGTTAATACGGACGCTACACCTTCAACGCCGTTGGCATTCTCCAAAGATTTGCCAGCAACTAAAGCTGCCGATGCAGACAACGACGTCGTTCTTGATGTTGACGTAACAGGTGGTCGCCCAACTTACAGCTACAAATGGTTCCTTGGCAGCACTCAGATCGATTCAACTGCAAACCCTACGGCGGCAACAGCCACACTCTTGTTGCTTGGCGTTACAACTGCCTCGAGCGGTAGCTATCGCTGTGAAGTCACAGATAGCGACGGAAATAAAGTCACCTCAACTACCTGCGCTCTCACTGTTACCGCATAGCGAACATTACAAAGGCTGTCGACTGGCAGCCTTGATAATGACCGTTGATCAGGAAATATCATGGCCGCTTTAAGAGAAATTGGCGAAATAGGCATAAGTGACAGCCGTGAGGGCGGAAAAGATTACTTGTTACGACCGTCTTTCGAGGCAATGACAAGAATCGGTGAGCCGCATGAAATTGTTGAGATATACGCTGATATCCATGGTCGCGAGGCGGAAAAATTAATCTCTGTCTGTGCAGATGCTTTTGGCGGTTTACCTGACTGGATGGGGCCAGCGATGCGCAGGGTTTCAGATCGCCTGCTAGCAAAAGCCATGGATGTTTTACAGGCGTGCTCAGACGAAGATTTAACGCCGATTGTTGGCCAATGGGATGAGGTTGAAGGAAAGCTTTCTTATTCGCCCGGTCTCATGCCTCAGTCAGATATTGTCATCTTTGCTCAGCATCTTTTACAGCATGGCGTAACAGGGAAAGCCAAGACGCGAAAACTCCAGCGCCATGAATCATCAGGCGGTACTACAGAATTTAACGCCATTGAATACATCAACGCAGCAAGGATCCGCTTCAACATAAGCCTGGATGAAGCGCGTTGTTTGACCATGACTGAATTTCAGGCGTTGCTGTCAGAGAAATATCCGGACCAGAAAGGCCTAACCAAAGAAGAATACAGCGCAGTTGCTGATGATTTTCTGGCTAAACAGGCGGCAAGAAGGGCCGCAGCGAAGAAATAACTCCCGGCTATTGCGTGGGATAATCCACAGGAGAAATATCAATGGCTGGTGAGGAACAAGTAGGCAATATCGTCTATCAGGTGCAGATGGATGTTGCGAATCTGATTGAGGCCCAGCGCAAAGTAAATGAGCGCCTTGAGAAGATGAGTGGCGGAGCGTCAAAAGCGGCCAGTAAGTTTGACCAACTCCAGACCAGCATAAACAAAGTTGCCGGGGCCATAGCTGCATCGATAGTTGTTGACTGGGGGCGTGCATTCCTCGTTGCTGCTGACAACATGAGCCAGCTCAACGCTCGTATAGAGAGACTTACTGGTAGTGCAGCGACAGCCTCGCAGACTATGCAGAGTCTGATGCGTATCAGTTCGGCAACGGGTGGTTCGCTACAGGATACAGCGAAGCTGTGGGAGACCCTCAGCACCGCGTTGCGCGATACCGGCGCGACGAACGGCCAGATCATTCAGCTCACCGAAACACTTCAGAAAATCGGGCGTATTGGTGGCTCCTCATCCGAGGAAATGGCTAATGCTCTTCGTCAGTTCGGCCAGTCGATCTCCTCTGGCACTATCCGGGCGGAAGAGTTCAACTCCATCCTTGAGCAAATGCCGGAACTGGCGCGCCAGATTGCCGCCGGGATGGGTGTAAGCATCGGAGAGCTTCGTCAGCTCATGCTGGACGGGAAGCTGACGGCAGAAGATGCCCTCAACGCAATTCAGAAGCAAACCGGTTCAGTTAATGCAGAGTTCGAGAAACTCCCTCGCACGCTTTCACAGGCCAATACCGCTCTCACCAACTCTTTCCTGACCATGGTTGATAATATTAACCAGGCTACAGGGGCTAGCAACGGGATGGTTCTGGTTATCGATTCTCTCGCTGTTGCCATTGGCAGGCTTACCGGGCAGGCCGCTACCGCCAGTCAGCAAATAGCAGATCTGCGCTCTGAAGCCGAAATGTACGCTAAGCGAGCGAGAACATGGAGTTGGCTTGGCTTTGGTGACTGGCAGAAAGAGAACGAGGAGAAATCCGCGCAACTTACAGCTGAAGCGTGGGAGAAGGCCTCTCGCGCCGGTTGGGATGCGGTTCAGAAAACAGCCGCAGCCACTAAACCTATCGAAATAAAAGCCACTGCCACTACAGGTGGTTCTAAAGCGAAGGGCGGAAAGTCTGCGGCACAGAAAGAAGCAGAGCAGTACGCTAAAGCGCAGGAGTCGATAAACGAAAAGCTGGAAGCCATGAGGCAAGAATCTGTCCTTGCAGCAGGTTCAACCAGTGAATTAACACGTGAGCAGCAACTACTAAGGGCAGAGATGTCTCTTGGTGCCGATGCAACGGATGAACAGCGACAGAAGGCAAGAGAGTACAAAGCACAGGCTTTGGATACTGCTGAAGCATTGAAAAAGCAAGCCCAGGCAGAAAGAGATAAGCAAGCTGCGCAGTCCAACTTCAGCAGCCTACAAAGCCAAGCTTCTCCTGTGGCTAGCGTTGAAAGCCAATTTCAGCAGCAGATTGAGCAACTCAACCAGTACGCTGCGCTCTACCCTCAGAAAATAGCTGAGGTAGAGGCTGTAAGGGCTAGCATTGAGGAGCAATATCGCCAAAAAAGACTCGATGCTCAGTGGCAAGAATTAAGCCAAATGAATATCGGCTTCGGCATGCTAACGAGTGCCGTGGATGCCTTTGGCGGAAACGCATCAAACGTCATAACTGGACTGATCACCGGAACGATGTCAGCTCAGGATGCTATGCGCTCACTCGGTAACACGATGCTGAATAGCGTGGTAAATGCGCTAGTCCAGGTTGGGGTTGAGGCTCTCAAAAACTTCATTATCGGTCAGACATTGGGCGCAGCTTCTACCGCTGCTTCTGTCGGTATGGCTACCACGACGGCGGCCGCATGGGCTCCAGCCGCAGCGCTGGCCAGCCTGGCATCCTTTGGCGCAAACTCAGCGCCTGCGATGGCTGGTATTGCATCTACCGTTGGGCTTGCTCAAGGGCTGGCTTTGGCTGGGGCCAGATACAATGGCGGACCTGTGTCAGCGGGAAGCATGTATCAGGTCGGTGAGCGAGGGAAGCCGGAGATTTACCAGGCCAGTACCGGTAAGCAGTACATGATACCGGGCGACAACGGCAAGGTGATCAGCAATAAGGATATGCAGAGCGGAAGTGGTGTAATAATCAACAATATCGTGCAGAATTACACCTCTGCTACCGTTGATTCTCAGGGTACAGTGAATTCAGATGGTAGCATTACCCTCACAACGATTATCGCGGATTTGAATAATGGAGGCCCGATAAGTCAGGGTATAACCAGCAACTTCAACGTTAAAAGAACCCCGAACGGTCAGGGATAAGGAGATTTACGTGGTTATTGAGCCTGGCGAAATGCAGTCAATACCAACCGAGATAGGTAAGCCACATAAGATATGCCCGAACAGGGCGGTCGAGTTTGTCTTTACTCTAAATGATGGATCAAAAATTAAGGGTATAGCGCCAGCTGGCGAAGATCTGGAATTTACCAATAATGGCGATATCGTTGACATAAAAATCAATATTTACGAGGCACCATCCGGGCCCCGGCTTGTTGATTAATCAAACCCGCTTCGGCGGGTTTTTTAATGCCTGGAGTTTAGATGCCAATTATCGACTATCCCGACTGGCTGCCGCTGGCGCAGAAGGCCAGCAAAAATATGACGCTCGATACCGGGTTCCAGACCGATCAGCCAGCGGTCGGCCCGGCCATCTTCGAGAATCAAACCGACGACCTGAAAGTGACCTGGTCGCTGACGTGGATATTCACCCTGGCGCAGGAACGCGCTTTCCAGCAGTGGCTACGCAGCCCGAACTATCTCAACCGGGGCCTGAACTGGTTCCGGATGAATATCAATCTGGGCGGCAGTGGCCTGCAATTGCAGGAGCTTCACTTCACGCAGATGCCAGTCCAAACCAGTATCGACGGTGGGGTGGTGACCTGGACGGGGACCGTTATTGCGAACCACCTCTATAACGCTGACGACGAGTTTGACGACATAATTGTTGAGCTGCCTCCACCGTGGGATTCGTGGCTGGATATCGTTGTCACGGGTTATCCTGACGGGCGCGACCCGGAATCTTTACCGAGAGTGCCGTGATGCCTACCTTCAGAGCTTATAAGCAGCAGCGCCCGACGCGCGGACTGTACGACACCATCACGTTCTACCATCCATCCTTCGGCTATGTCCGCCTGGTCGATAAGCAGTTCTTCCCGAAGACGCTTGGCGGCCAGACGTACACACCCGCCCGTTTTGAAATCGAAGAGAGCCAGCAGAGCGGTACGCCGGTGATCGATGCGACGGTGAAGTTAGGGCGGCTGTCGTCGGACATCAAAGCGCTGATGAAGCAGTGGAAGGGAGCGGCCCGGCTAACAGCTATCACGGCCACCCGGCAGATCTTCGACAGCGGAGACGTGTCTGTGCCGATTAAGTCCTGGCAGCTTTACGTAAAGACGGTAGATATCGATGCCGACGCCGCATCGGTCACTCTGTCTGTCACCAACCCTCTAAACAACAACATCGGAAGGCTCTATGACCCAACGGAATACACTGGCCTTCAGTACCTCTGATTTTATCAGCAGGATGATCGGCGTGCCGTGGGCTAACCGGGCCTGTTCGTTCGAAAAGGTGGATTGCTGGGGGCTGGTGGTGCTGTATTACCGGCACGTCCTCGGCATTGAGTTGCACCAGACACCGGACTACGAAGCCGGGGCGGACTTCTTCACCTGCTATCAGGGTGACGTTGTTTTCTGGCGCCAGGTCGATAATCAGGTCGAGGGCGGGATATTTGTCGGGTACCGCGGCGCGCAACCGGCGCACGTTGGCCTGGTACTGAACCGGCAGGCGCTGCACTCGCGTGGAGAGAACGGAAGCGTGCGCATGGACTCGTTGCTGGTCATTCAGCGGGCATTCACCAAAGTGGAGTTTTTCGAATATGGCGCTGGTTGAGATATCGAATTTTCCAGGAACGCCTAAGCTGCGTTGCAGGGTGCCAAACGGCACCCTTTTTTATGACTGGCTGGCGGCCAATGACGCTACTTTTCACCGCGACCTGCTGATCGTCCGCAACGGCGTAAAGCTGGGCGACGATGATGAGCTGGCGTTTGAGCTGAGTGAGCTGGACCACATCCAGATATTCGACCAGCCGAAGGGCATTGTCGGCGACATCCTGAGCCCGATTTTTAAAGTCGTTGGCCAGGTGTTTTCGTTCCTGGCTCCGAAGCCGGCAATCGCGAACAACGGCGGTAATACCGTCGACTCACCGAACAATAGCCTGACTGGTCAGACAAACACCGCGCGCGTTTACAAGGCCAAGCCAGACATCTACGGACAGATTCGTTCGTTCCCGGATCTGATTCAGGAATCAGTATTCGAATACGTTCATCAGACGGCTACCGACGGCGGCCTGAAGTACGTCACTGAGTGGATGTGCATCGGGATCGGCAAATACGATTACGAGTCTGTGCGCTACTCAGAATCGAGCCTGGGCTCTCTGGCCGGTGCCGAATTCCAGTTCTTCCAGCCAGGAGAAGTTATCCCGCAGATCGTCGAGGGATACGGGTTCGATGACGTCGACGGGCAGGAGGTCCCCGGGCAGAACGAAGCCAGCGATTTCCCTATAGAAACAGCAACGGCAAACACGGTTGTCAGCGGAACGTATTCCGGCGGCCAGATAGCGATGAAAATCGTGAAACAAGCCGAGTTCGACTATTTCATGGGGCTGGTTCTGCCGCACGCTGTAACCTTCACCATCAACGTGACGTATAGCACGGCCTCCGGCAACGTGACTACCGATGCGACATTCTCCGGAACGCTGATCTCCGCCGTTGAAACAAACGACGGCGCGGTTGTTAACCCGGTGCGCTGGTACACGTTTACGATGAACCAGCTGGAGGGGCCGCTGGACATTCCGGCTAACGCCATGATCAACACCACGAAATTCATCCTCAACGATAACGAGGCGCTGGTAGTGGGGCCGTTCTTTTCCCCGGTCGAGTCAACGCAGCTGTGGCTGCATACCCAGTCCAGCCTCGGCGGGAAGAAAGAGACCAACTGGAAGGTTGTCATCTGGAAAATCGACGACGACTACAACCAGGTGCCGGGAACGCAGCAGACGTTTACGTACCGGCAGACGACGCCGCACCAGTCGACGAGCGAGGTGTTTTATCGCACTGACAAGATCACTCCGACCGGCGGGTTCGGGAAATACGCAGTCAGCTTCCAGCGCACGGATAACTCCGGTGACGCGTCACTGCTCAAGGTCGAAGAGATCCACAGCATCAACATCAGGACAAACGTCGTTCATCCTACCGACACGCTTGTGCGAGTAAAAGTCCGCGCGACAGAGAACGCTCTTGGCAGCCGCGAGCGCAAATATAACGCACTGGTGACGCGCCATACCATTACGTACGACCTGGACACGCAGACGGTGGATTACACCCTGAGGCCGTCGCGCTCGTTCGCTGATGCGGTGGCCCACACCTGGCTCATCATGGGTGAGCAGCCGGTAAGCAGCATTGACCTGTACGGGCTGTATTCGATCGCTGAAAGCCTTCCTGATGAGCGACTGGGTTACTTCGACTATACGTTCGACGACGAGAACGACTCACTGGGCGACCGGGTGCAGGCGATCTGCAATGCTGCGTCGGTTGTGGCGTACTGGGACGACGGCGTGCTGACGTTTACTCGTGACCAGAAAGTTGACTACCCGGCGGCCGTATTCAACCGGGCCAACATGAAGACGGACGAGTACAAAATGACGTACGAGGCCACGCTTCCTGGTGGCTACGACGGCGTGCAGGTGTCCTACGTTCATCCAACCACTAACAACAAGACGTACATTAACTACCGCGTGCTGAACGGCTCCATCGTTGAGCAGGAAGCGGAAAACCCGAACAAGCTGGAGATAGTCGGCTTCCGTAACGAGTACCAGGCCAGGGAGCGAGCTCTGCGCGAAACCAAACGCCTGATCTACTCGCGCGTTAAGATGAACGCAAAAGTGTTTGAAGACGGGATCATTCAGGTCGGTAGCGTTATTCAGATGCCTGACATCTACGACAGAAACCAGCAGCAGGGTTACATCACCGGGCGCGCCGGTAATAACTTCGATACCAGCGAACCGATCACCTTTTCTGGGGATATGTATGTGCTGGTCACCGACAGCCTGGGTAACCCGACGCTGCGCTATCCAGCGGCTGCGCGTGGCGACACGAAGTACGGATTCACCGCGGCTATCCCCAACATTCAGCTCAACATATGGAACGGAGACACTGTGCAGCTTCCGTCGCGCTACCTCATCGCGACCGTTGAGGAACTGGACAGTCAGCTATGGACGGTCAACAGCATCAAACCGAACACAGATAACACGGTATCTCTGACCGTCGCGGAATACAGCGACGCCATCTACCAATAAGAACCGTCCCCGACCAACCAGACCCGGCCACCGCGCCGGGTTTTTTTATGGAATCAATATGGCTACTACACCTACTAACCTGCCAGTACCGAGCGAATCTCCGTTCGATTTCAAATTCAACATAGGAAAAATCGACGAGGTTGTTACCTCTATGGGGTGGACATACACCGACCGATTCGGTGTGCAGCATTACACTATTGAAGGCATGCGCTGGCTTGCGCAGCAGGCAATTGCCGCATTTGGCTACATCACTCTGGATAGCTTTGAAGATGGAAATACGCTCACCCTCCCTAACCAGGTTCTTCGCCTTGAAGCGACAGGCGAATACTACCGCTGGGATGGTGCATTTCCAAAAGACGTTCCTGCTGGTTCAACGCCAGATTCTACTGGTGGCGTAGGGGTAGGAAAGTGGCTCAGTGTAGGAGATGCTACTCTGCGCTCAGACCTGGAAAAAGATACTGGCGCAGACATTCCACATTTCAAACAGGCTGGCGTCACCGGGGCTATAAATTCACCAATATCTACTCGATTCGCCAGAAAACTAGATGCCGTAGCAGACTTCGGCGCTGACCCAACTGGAGCTACAGATTCATATGCTGCTTTACAGGCATGGGCAGATGCATGCACCGCCCATCCATATATAACCGCAACTATCAACGGAATTTTCAAAGTTAGCCAGCCAATTACATTTGTAGGATTGCAGGGATTAACAATAGTTGGCAATTGCTTTATTTATCCAACTTATACATCAGGAACTCACGTTCTTGGTTTCAAAAATGGCGCTGGTTTGCGAATTTATGGCCGGGTTGAAGCATCTGGTGTAAATCTGTTAGGAATACAAGCTGCGTGCAAATTATGGAGCGATAGTTCAGGAATTAGTTTCTCATACCTCTATGGATTGATTGGTAGTTATGCTCTGGTTGGTATTCAGTTCGGAGATTTGGCCTATCCTGGAGCTTTGGTTTCAGAGATGTCGTTAATGGGAGGGAATACGGTTGGTACTCCATGTGCTGTTAAAGCTATTGGTACTCAATGTTACATTAATATTATTGGCTTCGATGCGGTATCTGGTGCAGCAGGAGATCTCGAGCCTGTAACCCAGTACACAATTACTATTGTAGGAGCACAAGTCAAACATATTGGTGGTGAATTGCAGCACAATAACAATATTTTTGGCGCAGGAGTGTTATTGTCACCGATAGCAGACCCTGATTTCGGTAATACTTATGGGAACTATTCAAGCTCAGAGGTGCATACTGAATGTGCAGCACAGCGCGTATTAATAGCAAATTTAGATAGTGTACCATCACCTATAAGTAACAGATCATCGGTATCGGTTTATGGAGACCATGGATACCACTCTCAAGATAATGGTGGTCTGATATCAGTTCATGATTCATCTTTAGCTGACTACGCTGGTAGTATCCACACTGATAATATGAGTCTGTATGCTCCGGTACAAAGAATTCAGCCAAACATTGTTGCTGGCCCGTTGACCCATGTTTACTACGATGAAAGAGGATTCGGCACCAACTTCGTAAAAGGTTTGCAGGCTGTTTCTGGTGGAATACTGCATTTTACAGAGAGACCTGTTGCAATTCTTAAAAATGCTAATGGGCAGACATTAAATACATCGTTAAATACTGTTATATGGACAGAGCCAACGTTTAATGATGATACATATAGATGGCAAACTAATATATCATCCGGTGTTTTTACTGTGCCCACCGGTGGTTTAAAAAACGTAAAAGTTGATTCTGTAATTAGAATTAACTCCGGGGCTACAGTTTCACTAGATATTTTTGTTACGCCATCAGGAGGTTCGCCAATAGTTAAGTCTCTTACAATTCCAAAAGCCACTACTGCAAACGTATCTACTTTCCTTGGCGATTTAGCGGCTGGAGATAAGGTGTTTGCACAGGCAAAAATTGATTCTGGGACAGCGCAAACTAATGGCGGCGCTCTGGAAGTGATGGTAATTACTGCATCACGATAATAAAAAAGCCCCCTTGAGGGGGGCTTTTATTTTACGGCTTAACGATAACGTTAGAATATATTTCTACAGTTTTTGAATTATATATTCCTATTTTTATTTCATTAATCTTGTCTAGTTCTAAGTTTTTAGCGTCGCTGTAAGTATACCAGTAACCATCAATAAATAGTGCTTGCTCAACCGTATCTTTGTTGAATGTAGAGCCGTCTTTCATGAAAACATGAGAGTACAACGCATATCCATTGTTAAACAATTTATTTATATCGCCTACTGTGCGATATAATATTTTCTTATCACCTGAAATTCTATCATGGAAAATACAAATACTTTCAAGTGTAACGCCATCAAAGATACGCTGCCCTACCTTAACATAATTACACTTACTTAACGCTGAATAATCGAACCCAATTTGTTTCTCTGTAATGGTGTTCACACCAAAATGGTAAAGCATGTACGGGTTTTGAAAAACTGGATATCCGTCAGTGTTTTTTAGTAGTCTTGGGAAGTAATAATTAGGTATTACAGGGTCTTTGCTACCATTAGAAATTTGATCAGCTAACATCTCCATTCTTATCTTTTCTTGCTTCCAGGTGCTTAGAACAGAATGAGTGAAGAATGTGTATGATGGAATAAAGTAAACGATACAGAACAGTAAAGCCACACCAGGAGCGACTAACCTTGCAATATTGGAATCATTTTCATCAAACCCAAAGATGATAAAAGATGTGGCTATCAGGAGCATGAAAAGCGATCCAATATATGCTCTCGCTGGCATGTATGGAGACGCGAGGAAGGCGGCATTGCACATAAGAGCAGCGATAAAAAACACAGCGGCAGCAACAAACGGTTTGCGGTCCTTGATTCCAATGATTGCGTGGCATAGGACCATAAAAATGATTACTAGGTAGACCTGCCAAAATCCTGTAAGAGAGTCAGGCATTCTCGTAAACAACTGAAGATCCAGCTTGCCTAAAAACGACAAAGAATGCCAGTCAGTAAAGACGAGTGAACGCTTGGCGGAGCCAGGGCTAAGAAGAAGAGCCGCCGCTCCAGCCAATAACCCTATCAGGTATGGGTAAGATACATTTAATTTTCTTGTGTATACCAGATAGCCAACTGTAAGGAGAATAAGAACTACAGATGTGTTTTCATTTGAGCAACCCGCGAGAAACCCCATTGCTAATGCGAGTGGTAATTTCCATGCTGCCATTTTCTCTTTCTGAAGCGCAACAATTACCATGAATAATGAGACATACATGGACGTCCATAGGTAGTTAGCAGATCCAACGAACCAGAATGATGTTTCGCCAAGTGCAGGGTTTGCTATCCACATGAGAGTGAAAATTACTACCATCCCCATAGGGTATAGTTTGAATTTTCCGCGCAATACTGCACATGGAAGGGAAGAAATCAGCATGGCTATTGCAGTGAAAGCCATAGCGTTAAGGCTCATATATACCGTATGGCTGGCATATTTCATCATGTAAGCGCTGAATATGTTTGTGACTATTCGCCCGCTCCACTCTTTATAATGCCCAAGCTGGTCATGCAAATTAGCAATGGCCATATAAAAATAATCGTCAGATAGGTGCGGGACGTGCAGACTCGGAATTAGCACCAGAACGAAAATAGCTGTAATTGTTAATATTGATGAGACCTTCATCTTCATTTTGTGTCCTTTCTCTTAATCAAGTATCTAGGTCGCATTTTGACCTCATTATAAATCCTTCCAGTGTACTCCCCTAGCACTCCTATCCCTATCAACTGGACTCCACCAAGGAAAAGTATTGAAACTATCAGGGAGGGGTAACCACGAACTGCATTGCCAAACGCAACGGTGTCGATAATCATCCATGCCCCGTAAATGAAAGCAACACTGGCGACAAATAGACCTATATAAGTCCAAATGCGCAGTGGGAAAGTAGAAAAACTGGTAATTCCCTCAAGAGCGAGGTTCCACAGCTTCCATCCATTGAATTTTGTGCTTCCGGCAACGCGTTCTGCGCGGGCATATTCGACTACGTCAGTGGTTCCACCGACCCAGCTTAATACCCCTTTCATAAACAGGTTTCGCTCAGGCATGAGCTTAATGTTTTCCACCACCTCGCGAGACATAAGGCGGAAATCACCCACGTTTTCCTCTATCTGCGGGTTGCTAATTTTGTTGTGCAGTTTGTAGAACCATTCAGCTGTTTTTCTCTTGAGCCTGCCATCAGTAGATCGGTCAGAGCGCTTTGCCAGTACCATATCGGCCCCTGACTGCCACTTTTCTATTAAATGCGGAATGACTTCAATGGGGTCTTGCAGATCTACATCAATCGGGATGATTGCGTCGCCAGAGGCGTGATCGAGGCCAGCGAAGAGAGCTGGCTCCTTGCCAAAGTTCCTGGTGAATGACAGAGATATTACGAGCGGATCTGCAATGGAGATAGCGCTTATGATTGATTCAGTGGCATCCTTGCTTCCGTCATTGATAAAGACTATCTCTACTTCATGTTGTTTGAGTGCATCAAACTCCCGAACGGTTTTATAGAAGATTGGAATAGCTTCCTCTTCATTAAATACCGGAACGACCAGAGAAATTTTCATTTCGCATCCCTAAATACAATGAACTTTGAATATATGAATCCGCATACCAGGCTGATCGCGGAGAACACGATTAACGTGATGAGTGGTGCCAGGCCAGACTTATCAGCAGTCCAGCCCACTATTGCGCTCAGAGCTCCCATGAACCCAACATAAAGCATGTATCGCATAGTCGTTGTTGATGATTTGAATGTGAATCTGGCATTTGCGAAGAAGCTGAACGATACAGCCACAACAAACCCGGCAAGGTTACCGAGCGCCTGATCTGTATTAAATGCGTAGAGGCAGATGGCAAACACAGCCCAATGTATGAGCGTGTTGACAACACCTATCGATGTGTACCTGGCGAATAACTTTAACATTATAGAAATCAGTGAATTCGGAAAGGTCTGAAGTGTAGCACCACAAACGCTATTGATCGACACCGCCGATCATTACTACTGTATTAATATGGGTCTTCCCTTGTTGTGGTGGCTGAAGGCATGATAATGGTGTATTTAATCGCCAGAGGTCACCGCCATGGACGAAAAGTCCCTCTACGCTCATATTCTCAACCTGTCCGATCCGTGGCAGGTAAAGTCCCTTTCTCTCGATGAAAATGCCGGTTCTGTTACTGTCACTATTGAGATCGCTGAAAACACCCGGCTAGCCTGTCCGACCTGCGGTAAATCCTGTTCTGTTCACGATCACCGTCATCGTAAATGGCGCCATCTTGATACCTGCCAGTTCACCACTATTGTTGAAGCCGATGTTCCACGAATTATGTGTCCGGAGCATGGCTGCCTGACGTTGCCTGTTCCGTGGGCTGGCCCCGGAAGCCGGTATACGTTGCTATTCGAATCGTTCGTTCTCTCATGGCTGAAAATCAGCACCGTTGATGCTGTCAGGAAGCAACTTAAGCTCAGTTGGAATGCGGTTGACGGCATTATGACCCGGGCAGTTAAGCGAGGTCTTGCCCGGATAAAAAAGCCATTATCCGCCCGTCATATGAATGTGGATGAGGTCGCCTTTAAAAAAGGACATCGTTACATAACGGTGATCTCCGATCGCGATGGTCGGGCGCTGGCCTTAACGGATGATCGCGGCACAGAGAGTCTTGCCGGCTATCTTCGCACGCTCACTGATGGGCAGTTGCTGGCTATCAAAACGCTCTCAATGGACATGAACGCGGGCTATATAAGAGCAGCGCGTATCCACTTACCCAGTGCGGTTGAGAAAATCGCCTTTGACCGCTTCCATGTGGCGAAGCAACTGGGCGAGGTAGTTGATAAAACCCGTCAGAATGAACATCCGCACCTCCCTGTTGAAAGCCGACACCAGGCAAAAGGAACCCGCTTCCTGTGGCAGTACAGCGATAAGTGGATGACCGAATCCCGGCAGGAAAAGCTGATGTGGCTGCGTGCACAGATGAAGCTGACGAGCCAGTGCTGGGCGCTGAAAGAGCTGGCAAAGGATATCTGGAACAGGCCATGGAGCGAGGAAAGACGGAGTGACTGGCAGAGATGGTTGGCGCTGGCGGCTAACAGTGACGTTCCCATGATGAAAAATGCCGCGAAAACGATAGGAAAAAGGCTGTACGGGATCCTGAATGCGATGCGACACAGTGTCTCAAACGGAAATGCGGAGGCACTTAACAGCAAGATCAGGCTGCTGAGGATAAAAGCCAGGGGATACCGAAACCGGGAGCGCTTTAAACTGGGGGTGATGTTCCACTACGGAAAGCTGAATATGGCGTTCTGAGCCTTCCCACCATGATCGGGGAAGACCCATTAATATACAGCATCTATCGGAGATTAGTTATGGGATTCCCGAGTCCGGCTGCTGATTACGTTGAGAGCCGACTTTCGCTTGATGAGGCGCTTATCCAGAAACCAGCCGCCACGTACTACATGCGTGCTGGTGAGACTATCTACAGGTGCGGCATCATGAAGGATGCGCTGCTTGTGATTGATTCGTCGCTTAAGCCGTGTGACGGCTCGCTGCTTATCTGTGACTGCAACGGTGAGTTTAAAGTAAAGAGGTATCGCAGATACCCGCATCCGCATCTGGAGAATGTGGCGAACGGGAGAAAGGAAAGGTTACCAGGCAACGACGAGGGCATCAGCGGAGCGCTACCAATCTTCGGAGTGATCACGTACATCATCAACGATGCGCGGACAGGAGAGTTTGATGATTGCCCGGTGATGTGAAGGAAACTACACAGCTATACCATGAGGCATGGCTGTGTACTCTCTGTGTCACAGTTGTGTCATGCATGGATGAATCAGAAGGAAACGAGACTTCAAGTAACGACACGTAATGACACAAACGCGGTGCGAGCGCGGAAAAACTAATGATATTACAGTGCGTTAAATGGCACTCTACGTTCTTCTAAGCCGTAGGTCGTAGGTTCGAATCCTACAGGGCGTGCCATTAACCCTCCGGCACTCAGCCGTTCCTGACCAGCCTGAATCGTGTTTTCATTACCTTTAATAACTGGCCTTCCAGGGTCATACGACACATTGACTTTTCCCCCAGCTTACTTGCCGGGGGAGAGCGCCATTAGTGCCCTGTAACGGCCGCGGCGGCGACCGGATGGTCAGCGTTAGCGACCACGGTTGCACGGGCGACGGGATGATAACTACCGTCTGTTGCGGCTGCGACGGCGACAGGGTGATCGGCAGATACCACCGCCGTGGTGCGGGCGACAGGATGGTTACCTTCACCGGTGGCCGCCGCAACGGCAACAGGATGATCGGCGGAGGCGACGGCAGTGGCACGGGCTACCGGATGATTTGCAAATGCAGAAAATGATGCCGCAGTGAAAGCCAGAGCGAGAATGACTTTTTTCATAATATAACTCCTGATGTTTTCCCTGTATGGACAGGGACCATTATTTTAATAACGATGATTGGTACTTATTGAGAATTGTGCAATGGATATTGCTTCGTCTGTATCAAATACTCTGACAATGTATCTGGAAAACACGTTATTGGTAATTGAAGTCAATATACCTTTCCAGTTTTAAATTGTTTATTTTTAAATTTATGGTCGTTTTGTGTAAAAATAAATTATTTGCCTGGTAAAGCATATTTAGCTAAAGGAGAGGATTTTTCGCCGGGCAGAATAGTGTCACCTTCAATGTATAAGAAAGGCTTAAAATGAAAAAATATTTACTCATCGCGTTGAGCTTTCTGGCTATCACCAGTCCGGCGAGTTACGCTGGCATCCGATCGCTGGTGGAGGATGGCACGGTTCTGCAGAGCCAAATTATTACGCATACCCGAGAAGGGTATCATCCGCTGCGTACCTTAACCGCGGGCACGATTGGTGGCGTAGTGGGTCACCAGTTCGGTAACGGCAAAGGGAAAACCGCCATGACGGTAGCCGGTGCAACAGCCGGGGCGGCGGCTTCTCATAACCGGCAGTCTAACGAATTGGCAGCACAGGAAGTGAAGTTACTTATCAAGACTCAATCCGGGCAGACTATTCAGGTGGTACAGCACAATAATGGTTTGACATTTAACCCTGGCGACAAAGTTCGTATCATCACAACGGGTTCTAATACCACCGTGGAAAAATCATACTAAGCACATTATTATGATTACAAAAATGAAATACCGTGGTTTTCACGTCTGTTATAAAAATAACGATACACGATACCTGGAAATACTGGACGATATATTGTCCTGTAATGTAAAACGACTCAGCGTTCAGATGGTATTTAAAAGCCTTCCGCATACCCACGTCTCTTTACTGAATACCCCCTATGGACAGTTTGTATTAAAGATTTACTCCCCCAGGAAAAAAAGGATAGAAAAATTTTTCAAATCGTTTTTTACGCCCAACCCCAACGAAAATTTGATTGAGCGGATCGACTATGCTGGCAGGCAAGGTCATACCTTCCCGAATGATTTTTATCTCCTGGCTGAACGCCGGATTTTCAGATTCGCAAAAATCTCGCTCATGTTGTTTGAGTATGTCCCCGGTCCGGAGTTACGCGTTCTTCCCGCGATCACGCCGGACATAAAGCGTGAAATCCGACACAGTATGCAGAAAATGCACAATCTGAAAATCATTTCCGGGGATGCGCACGGCGGGAACTTCATCCTGAGTGAAAAAGGAATAAGGATCATCGATCTGTCCGGGAAGCGTTGTAACGCGAAAAGGATTGTTGAAGACAACGTGACGGCCAGCCTGCGCATTGGTATTCCCATTGAATCCCACCGGCGTTGGGAAAAACGCCTGATCGCAAAAAAAATCAGACGACACCATAAAATCGTCCAGAGGAAGTATCTGGCGCGTTCAAATACCGCTTAAACCCTTTATTCATGCAGGACAACAGCCTGTTATAAAAGAATTTTCCCTGGTATATGGCATTTTCGCCAATCCTCTACCATGCTCATTACACCTCACCGTTTCGCGTGGGGGCTTTTCGTAGTTGCTCATTAATCTTAAGGAAAAAGTTTATGAAAAAAACGACTGCTATTTTGTTGGGCACCGCGTTTCTGTTTACCACCAACGCCTTTGCGGCTGAAATGATGACAAAAAACGAATTCGAAAAAGTTGAGTCTCAGTACGAAAAAATCGGTACCGTGAGCACGGCTAACGAAGTCTCTGTCGACGATGCGAAAAAAGAGCTGGTCGAAAAGGCCGATAAAGAAGGTGCTGATGTGCTGGTGCTGACTTCCGGTAATACAAACAACAAAATTCACGGCACCGCCGATATTTACAAGAAAAAATAACGCTTTAGCAACCACCCCTTTCTGGGGTGGTTGTGCGCCGTACTTCTCCCCCACATCGTTTTTAACCTCTTCTCGCGCAGTGCTCCTCGTTGACGCTTGATTACGTATACATAATGCGTATAGTTCTCATTTGCATTTCATATGATAAATACTAAGGCCCGACAACGGACCATTTTTGCGCGCACGTTAAGAGCTCATTATGAACAACACCACAATGCACAAAACGCTGCTGGCGATTGCCATTGGCGCGGTTACACACTCCGCCTTTGCGGCGGAAGAGAAAAAAGAGGACACCATCGTGGTCCAGTCCACGGCGGGGAGTGATTTCAAACCCGGCGGTGACCAACTGCTTCCGGCCTTCCTCGACGGCCAGGTGGCTAACGGCGGACGTATGGGGATGCTCGGGCAGCAGAACGCCATGGACGTGCCGTTCAACATCATTAGCTACACCTCGAAGCTGGTGGAAGATCAGCAGGCGAAAACCATTGCTGACGTGGTCGCTAACGACGCGGGCGTGCAGTTCGTTCAGGGGTACGGCAACAGCGCGGAAACCTTCCGTATCCGCGGCCTGAAGTTTGACGGCGACGATATGACCTTTGGCGGATTGTCCGGCGTACTGCCGCGTCAGGTGGTGGATGCCCAGATGGTTGACCGCATCGAGATCTTCAAAGGGGCCAACTCCCTGATGAACGGCGCGGCCAGCTCGGGCGTGGGCGGGATGATTAACCTTGAGCCAAAACACGCGGGCGACATCCCGCAGGCGAAAGTGGGCGTCGACTACACCTCGGATTCCCAGATTGGCACCACGCTGGATGCGGGGCGTCGCTTTGGCGATAACGACCAGTTCGGCGCGCGGGTGAACCTTGTGCATCGTGAAGGCGAAACCGGCGTGCCGAACGACCGCCGCCGCACCACGCTGCTCTCCACCGGTCTGGATTACAAAGGTGACCGTTTCCGCACCTCGCTGGACCTGGGCTATCAGAAAAAAACCTTCCACGGCAGCCCGACCAGCGTCAACATCTCGGCGGTGGACTTCGTGCCTGAACCACCGAAGAACGATCGCAACTTCTCGCAGAAGTGGGCCTACAGCGATATCGAAGACGAATTCGGCATGTGGCGCAGCGAGTACGACATCACCGATAGCTGGACGGCCTATACCGGCCTCGGCGCACAGCACGCGCACGAAGAGGGGATCTACAGCGCCCCGAAGCTGATGGATAAAAGCGGTAATGCGACGGTCAGCCGCCTTGATACCAACCGCATCAGCGATTCCGTCAGCGGCATGGCGGGCATTCGCGGTAACTTCATGACCGGCTTCGTCTCGCACAAGGTGAATGTCGGGTATTCGGCGATGACCAAAAACGAAAAAATCGCGTGGAAAATGTCTGCCGCGGCGGATAACCCAACCACCAACATCTACCACAACAACGGCGTTGCTATGCCGGACAGCAGCAACTTCAGCGGCTCAGGCGGCAAATACAGCGATCCGCTGACCAGTGGGCGCACCCGCACGCAGGGCTGGCTGTTGAGCGATACCCTGGGCGTGCTGGACGACAAACTGCTGTTTACCGCAGGCGCACGCCATCAGAAAGTGGTGATTCGCGGGTACAACAAAATTACCGGTGCGGAAAACGACGCGGACGGTTTTGACGGTAGCCGCTGGATGCCAACCTACGGCGTGGTCTATAAGCCGTGGGAGGAAATTTCCCTCTACGCCAACCACACCGAGGCGTTACAGCCCGGTGAAACCGCGCCTCGCTCAGCAAACAACTACGGCCAGAGCACCGGTATCGTGCACTCTAAGCAGAACGAAGTGGGTGTAAAGGCGGACTTTGGCCGCGTGGGCGGCTCCCTGGCACTGTTTGAGATCAAAATGCCGTCGGCCATCCTCGACGACAGCGGCCACTACGGCCTGGACGCTGAACAGCGTAACCGTGGCGTGGAGCTGAACGTTTTCGGCGAGCCAATGCTTGGGATGCGTCTGAACGCCAGCGCCACCTGGCTTCAGGCCGAGCTGACCAAAACTAAAAACGGCGTGAACCAGGGGAACGACGCGATCGGTATTCCGAACTTCTACGCCGTGCTGGGCGCAGAATACGATATCAAGCCGATTGAGGGCCTGACGGCGACCGCGCGCGTTAACCACTCCGGCACGCAGTATGCTGACCTGGCGAATACCAAAAAGCTGGACAGCTACACCACGCTGGATCTGGGCATGCGCTATCGCTTCGCGGTGAACCACAATGAAAACCAGATGACCGTGCGCGCAGGCATCGACAACGTGACCAACGAGAACTACTGGTCAAGCGTTGATGATTCCGGTACTTACATCACTCAGGGCGAGCCGCGTACCTTTAAGGTCTCGGTTGGCTACGAGTTCTAAGCGTTCCACCTCGTTATCCGGGGCAGGGACGCCCCAATCCCTTCGTTGTCGTGTTATAAAATTGTAATAAAAGCTTCTTACACTGGTCGCCACATCCTTACCTCTTGGCCAATGACAGGAAGCCGCTATGGGCAGACCCCTCAAATCCGTATTTAAAAAAGAACATCGCGACGATATCAGTAACCGCAGCGCTAACCCGGTATTCTCCGAGGTGGCAGAGGTGTTCCTCTCCCGCCGCCGTTTTCTCCAGATGGGGGCCGTAGCGGGGGCAGCCGTATCATTCCCGTATCTGATCACACCCGAGAATGCGATTGCCGCGGTCTCAAAACCGTCCGCGCTGGCAAAAGCGGTTTCCCTGGGCTTTACCAGCATCGACGTCTCCACGGAAGATACGGTCAGGGTGCCGGAAGGTTATATTGCCCGCCCGTTCTATCGCTGGGGCGATCCGACAGGCATCAAAAACAACATGCCGGCGTTTAAACCGGACGCCAGCAATACCACAGACGAACAGGCCGTGCAGGCGGGCATGCACCACGACGGCATGGCGTGGTTTAGCCTGCCGCAGGGGGGGCAAAGCCCGGAGCATGGCCTGCTGGCGCTGAACCATGAATACATCGACAACGGAATGCTGTTTACGGACGGTACGGCGAACTGGAGCCTCGACAAAGCCCGCAAGGGGCAGAACGCGATGGGCGTGTCGGTGGTGGAAGTGAAAAAAACGGGCAGCGGCTGGGAGGTGGTGCGTCCGTCTTCGTTCGCCCGCCGTATTACCGTCAATACGCCGATGCAGCTTACCGGCCCGGCGCGGCATCAGGACTTAATGAAAACCGCCGCCGATCCGCAGGGGGAACGCGTTCTGGGCACCATGCAGAACTGCGCCAACGGCCACACGCCGTGGGGGACCTATCTCACCTGCGAGGAGAACTGGTCGGACATATTTGTGAAAAAAGCCGATCTCAACCCGCTGGAAAAACGCTACGGCATTAGCGACAGCGATGAATCATACCGCTGGAACGAGGTGGATGAGCGGTTCAGCGTCGATAAAACCCCTAACGAACCCAACCGTTTCGGCTGGGTCGTGGAAATCGATCCCTACAACCCGACCTCCGCCCCGCGCAAGCACACCGCGCTGGGCCGCTTCAAGCATGAGGGGGCAGCCGTCACGCTCGCCGCCGATAATCGCGTGGTGGTTTATATGGGTGACGACCAAAAGTTTGAGTACATCTATAAATTTGTTTCGGATAAAAAATACGATCCCGCGAACCGTGAAGCCAATATGCAGCTGCTGACGTCCGGCACGCTGTACGTCGCCAGGTTCAACGAAAACGGCAGCGGCGACTGGCTGCCGCTTGTCTTCGGGCAAAATGGCCTGGATAAAAGCAACGGTTTTGCAAGCCAGGGCGATCTGCTGATTAAAACCCGTCTGGCGGCCGACGTGGTGGGGGCAACGAAGATGGATCGCCCCGAGTGGATAGCCGTCGATCCGCACGCCAGCGGCAGCGTCTACTGTACGCTCACCAACAACAGCGATCGCGGGAAAGAGGGCAAGGCACCGGTCGATGCTGCTAACCCGCGCGCCAACAACGTGTACGGGCATATTATGCACTGGCTCGAAGAGGGGGCCGATCCTGCCGCCGCACGCTTTAAGTGGGATATTCTGGTCATGGCCGGGCGCACCGGCGGCGACGATCCGAAGGCCAAAGGCTCGATGCAGGGCGCGGAATTTGGCAGCCCGGACGGCCTGTCGTTTGACCATCAGGGCGTCCTGTGGATCCAGACCGATGTCTCCTCCAGCACCATCAATAAGAAAGCGTACGAGGGGATGGGCAATAACCAAATGGTGGCTACCATTCCAGGCACCAACGAGTATCGCCGATTCCTGACCGGGCCGCGCGGGTGCGAAATCACCGGCATTGCATTTACGCCAGACAACCGGACGCTGTTTATCAACATTCAGCATCCGGGGGAGGGCGGGGATGATATTACCGACCCGGCCAACCCTCGCGCTGTTTCCAGCTGGCCAGACGCGAGTCCGAACGGGCGTCCGCGATCGTCAACGGTGGTGATCGTCAAAGCAGACGGCGGGATCATCGGGTCGTGACGTTTATCCGCCGGGCGCATGCGCTGGCCCGGCGTTAAGCTTGCTACCACCAGCATGAAGTGTTAAAACGTGCCCCTTCTAAAAAAGAGACAGGGGTAGGGCGTGAAAGACGCGTCATCCGCTTCAGGCCATGGTAGCGCTGAAGCTTCGTCGGATCAGAGTCCGACGCTGCAACGTGGTTTGCAAAATCGACATATTCAGTTAATTGCCCTTGGCGGCGCGATCGGTACCGGGCTGTTTCTCGGCATCGGCCCCGCCATTCAAATGGCTGGCCCGGCGGTTCTGCTGGGTTACGCTCTCGCGGGGATTATCGCCTTCCTGATCATGCGCCAGCTCGGCGAGATGGTTGTTGAAGAGCCGGTGTCCGGCTCCTTCGCGCATTTTGCCTATAAATACTGGGGTCCGTTCGCAGGCTTCCTCTCCGGCTGGAACTACTGGGTGATGTTCGTGCTGGTCGGGATGGCGGAGCTGACCGCCGCAGGCATCTATATGCAGTACTGGCTGCCGGATGTCCCGACGTGGATCTGGGCGGCGGCCTTCTTCATCATCATTAACGCCGTTAACCTTGTGAACGTGCGCCTGTATGGTGAGACCGAGTTCTGGTTTGCGCTGATCAAGGTGCTGGCGATTATCGGCATGATCGGCTTTGGCCTGTGGCTGCTGTTCTCCGGCCACGGCGGCGAGCGTGCATCGATCGACAACCTGTGGCAGCACGGCGGCTTCCTGGCGACCGGCTGGAAAGGGCTGATCCTCTCGCTGGCGGTCATTATGTTCTCCTTTGGCGGTCTGGAGCTGATTGGCATCACCGCTGCTGAAGCGCACGATCCGCACAAAAGCATTCCGAAAGCGGTCAACCAGGTGGTGTACCGTATCCTGCTGTTCTATATCGGCTCGCTGGTGGTGCTGCTGGCGCTCTATCCGTGGGTGGAAGTAAAATCTGACAGCAGCCCGTTCGTGATGATCTTCCATGACCTGAACAGCAACGTGGTGGCTTCCGCGCTGAACTTCGTCATTCTGGTGGCGTCTTTGTCGGTGTACAACAGCGGGGTTTACTCCAACAGCCGCATGCTGTTTGGCCTCTCCGTACAGGGCAACGCGCCGAAGTTCCTCACCCGCGTCAGCCGTCGCGGCGTGCCGATCAATTCGCTGTTCCTTTCCGGGGCTATCACCTCGCTGGTGGTGCTGATCAACTATCTGCTGCCGAAAGAGGCGTTTGGCCTGCTGATGGCGCTGGTTGTCGCCACGCTGCTGCTGAACTGGATCATGATCTGCCTGGCGCACCTGCGCTTTCGCGCCGCGATGCGCCGCAAGGGGCGCGAGACGCAGTTCAAGGCGCTGCTCTATCCGGCGGGGAACTACATCTGTATCGCCTTCCTCGGCCTGATTCTGGTGCTGATGTGCACCATGGATGAGATGCGCCTGTCAGCGATGCTGCTGCCGGTGTGGGTGGTGTTCCTGTTTGTTGCCTTTAAACTCTCTCGAAGGTAAAAGCAAAACGGCAACCTGGTTGCCGTTTTTAGTGTTTGCCCCCTCTCCCTGTGGGAGAGGGCCGGGGTGAGGGCACCAGACCGCACCAAACCAGACCGCACCACACTGCCTGCCTTCACGCCCGGCACCGCTGCGCTTACCGGGCCTACATGTTCGGGGACGTTATTTAGTAGGCCGGGTAAGGCGAAGCCGCCACCCGGCACCTCCCCTTCACCATTATCGTGACCCCTCTCCCAATTCTGTTTCGATCCACAGGATCTTTATTTTGTAATCGATTACTTTTCATTTGAGATAATTTGTAATCGATTACTTTTTCCGGGTGAGGCTTATCATGGTGTCAACTGAGAGTAGTGAAAAGGCGATAACGCAGCACCGGCTGCTGGTGCCGCGTCTGTCGCTGATGATGTTTCTACAATTTTTTATCTGGGGTAGCTGGTCGGTCACGCTTGGCCTGGTGATGACCCGGCACAACATGTCACTGCTGATTGGCGACGCGTTCTCAGCCGGGCCCATCGCCTCCATTCTTTCGCCGTTCGTGCTCGGGATGCTGGTGGACCGCTTCTTCGCTTCACAGAAGGTGATGGCGGTGATGCACCTCGCGGGCGCGGCGATCCTCTGGTTCGTGCCGGGGGCGCTTATTGCTGAGAACGGCGCGCTGCTGATTGGCCTTCTGTTTGGCTACACGCTCTGCTACATGCCAACGCTGGCGCTCACCAACAACATCGCGTTCCACAGCCTGGCAAACGTGGATAAAACTTTCCCGGTGGTGCGTGTGTTTGGCACCATCGGCTGGATCGTGGCGGGCATTTTTATCGGCGTCACCGGCGTGGCGTCCAGCGTGACCATCTTCCAGGTGGCGGCGGTCAGCTCCGTGCTGCTGGCGCTCTATAGCCTGACGCTGCCGCACACGCCAGCACCGGCGAAAGGCCTGCCTGTGAAGGTGCGCGATCTCTTCTGCGCGGACGCCTTCGCGCTGCTCAAAACCCGCCACTTCTTCGTCTTCTCCGTCTGCGCAATGCTGATCTCCGTCCCGCTCGGCACCTATTACGCCTACACCGCCTCGTATCTGGCGGATGCCGGCATTGCCGACGTCAGCACCGCCATGTCCTTCGGGCAGATGTCTGAGATCGTCTTCATGCTGGTTATTCCGCTGCTGTTCCGCCGCCTGGGCGTGAAATATATGCTGCTGATCGGCATGCTGGCGTGGTTCGTACGTTATGCCATGTTCGCGCTGGGCGTCAGCGAGGAGGGGCGCATTCTGCTGTATCTGGGCATTCTGCTGCACGGCGTCTGCTACGATTTCTTCTTTGTCGTCGGCTTTATCTACACCGACCGCGTGGCGGGCGAAAAGGTCAAAGGTCAGGCGCAGAGCATGATCGTGATGTTTACCTACGGCATCGGCATGCTGCTCGGCTCGCAGATTTCAGGGGCGCTTTACAACCGCCTGGTGGCAGGGCAGACCGTGCCGCAGGCGTGGGTCACATTCTGGTGGATCCCGGCGGTGGCTGCCGCGGCGATCGCGCTGATTTTCCTTCTCACGTTTAAGTATGACGATGACAAGGCGTAATGTTCTGGAGGTGGTATGAGGACAATGAAAGGACCGGGCATTTTTCTGTCGCAGTTTATTGGCGGGGAAGCGCCCTTCAACACGCTCGACGGGCTGGCAGAATGGGCGGCGTCGAAGGGTTACAAAGCGGTGCAGATCCCCTGCAACCATCCGCATATCTTTGATGTGGAGAAAGCCGCAGAGAGTCAGGCCTACTGCGACGACATCACCGCTAAGCTGGCCGCGCACGGGCTGGTCATCAGCGAGCTGTCGACCCATCTGGAAGGGCAGCTTGTGGCGGTGAACCCGGTTTACAGCGAGGCGTTTGACCACTTCGCACCCGCATCCGTGCGCGATAACGATGCGGCGCGTCAGACGTGGGCAACGGAAAAACTGAAGCAGGCGGCGGTCGCCTCGGCCCGATTAGGCCTGAAAGCGCACGCCACCTTCTCCGGCTCGCTGGCCTGGCCGTTTTTCTATCCGTGGCCGCCGCACAACGAGCAGCGTTTTCAGGAGGCGTTCGAGGCGCTGGCAACCCGCTGGCGGCCAATACTGGATACCTTCGACGAGCAGGGCGTGGACGTCTGCTTTGAGCTGCATCCGGGGGAAGATCTGCACGACGGCGTAACCTTCGAGCGTTTTCTGGCGCTGGTGGATAACCATCCGCGCTGCAACATTCTCTACGACCCGAGCCATATGCTGCTTCAGCAAATGGATTACCTGACCTTTATTGATCTCTACCATGCGCGCATTAAAGCGTTCCATGTCAAGGACGCGGAGTTCCGCCCCAGCGGGCGCAGCGGCGTCTACGGCGGCTACCAGCCGTGGATCAACCGCGCCGGACGTTTTCGCTCGCTGGGTGACGGGCAGATCGACTTTAAGGGCATCTTCAGCAAGCTGACCCAGTACGACTACGACGGCTGGGCGGTGCTGGAGTGGGAGTGCTGCCTGAAGGATGGCGATACTGGCGCGAGTGAAGGCAGCGAATTTATCCGCCGCCACATTATTCCCGTTTCCGGACGGGCGTTTGATGATTTCGCCGCAGGGGGCAGCCATGATTAACGTCGGGATTATCGGCAGCGGGTTTATTGGCCCGGCACACATCGAGGCGCTCAGGCGTCTCGGGTTTGTGCAGGTGGTCGCGCTCTGCGACGGTTCGCTCGTTAAGGCGCAGGAAAAGGCGCGCCAGCTAAATGTGCCGCATGCTTACGCCAGCGTGGAAGAACTGCTCGCGCACCCCAATCTGCATGCGGTGCACAACTGCACGCCGAACCACCTGCACGCGGAGATTAACCGCCAGATCCTGCGCGCGGGCAAGCACGTGTTTTCCGAAAAGCCGCTGTGCATGACGCCGGACGAGGCGCGCGAGCTGGTGGCGCTGGCAGAGCAGGCGGGCGTGGTGCATGGCGTGAGCTTTGTCTATCGTCAGTTTGCGATGGTGCGCCAGGCGGCGAGCATGATGCGCGCCGGCACCCTCGGGCGGCTGTTTGCCTCGCACGGCAGCTATTTACAGGACTGGATGCTGCTGGAAACCGACTACAACTGGAGGGTGGATGCCGCGCTCGGCGGCGCATCGCGGGCGGTGGCGGATATCGGCTCCCACTGGTGCGATACGGTGCAGTATGTCACCGGCAGGCGCATTACTGAGGTGATGGCTGATTTATCCATCGTCTGGCCGACGCGCAAGGCTAACGTGGCGGGCAGTCAGACGTTTACGCACGACGAACATGCTCACTATGAAGATAAACTGGTCACCACCGAGGACTTCGGCTCGGTGCTGTTGCGTTTTGACGACGGCAGCAAGGGCAGCTTTAGCGTCTCGCAGGTGAGCGCGGGGCGAAAAAACCGCCTGACCTTTGAAATTAACGGCAGCGAGCAGTCGGTGGCGTGGGATCAGGAAACCCCGCAGCAGCTGTGGATCGGCCATCGCGCCCGGGCAAACCAGACGCTCAGCGACGATCCGGGTTTGATGAACCGTGATGTGGCCGACAGCGCCCATTTCCCCGGCGGACACATTGAAGGCTGGCCGGATGCCTTTAAAAATATGATGGCGCAGTTTTACCGTGCCGTGCAGGCGGGAGCGATGCCGGATAAGCCGCAGTTTGCCACCTTCCACGATGGCGCCAGTGTGATGTATATCCTTGATGCGATTGTGAAAAGCCATCAGCAGCAGCGCTGGGTGCGTGTGGAATACTGACGCATTGCCCGGTTCGCCGGGCAACCAATTTATGGTAGCCTGCACAAAACGCTAACCGCAGGATGTATCGTCGCTATGTCAATTCAGAAAATCGCTCAACTGGCCGGGGTATCCGTGGCAACGGTCTCTCGCGTACTGAATAACAGCGATACCGTGAAGGCAAAAAACCGCGAGCGCGTTTTGCAGGCGATCCAGGAGAGTAACTACCAGCCCAATCTGCTGGCGCGTCAGCTGCGCACCGCCCGCAGCTATATGATCCTGGTGATGGTCTCGAACATCGCCAACCCGTTCTGTGCCGAAGTGGTGAAGGGCATCGAAGCCGAGGCGGAGAAAAACGGCTACCGCATTCTGCTGTGCAACTCCGGCTCGGATATTGAGCGCTCCCGCTCGGGCTTAAGCCTGCTCTCCGGCAAAATCGTCGATGGCATTATCACTATGGATGCGTTCTCGAAGCTGCCGGAGCTGGCCGCGCTGATTGGCAACGCGCCGTGGGTGCAGTGCGCCGAATACGCCGATGCGGGCGCGGTCTCCTGCGTGGGGATTAACGATGTTGATGCCTCCCAGCACGTTGTCAGCCAGCTTGCCGACGGGGGCCGCAAACGCATTGCGCTCATCAACCACGACCTCAGCTACAAATATGCCCGTTTGCGCGAACGCGGCTATAAGAGCGTCATACACCTGCGGGATCTTGACTATCAGGCGGTGGAGTACGCCAGTGAGCTCAGCTCCAGTGCGGGCATGGCGGCGATGCAAAATCTGTTAAAGGCAAACCCGCCGGATGCGGTGTTTGCCGTTTCCGATACGCTGGCGGCGGGGGCGCTGCGCGCCATTCAGCAGGCAGGGCTGCGGGTGCCAGAAGATATCGCGGTGGTGGGTTTTGACGGCACCGAGCTGGCGGAGATGATTTCTCTCACCACCATTGAACAACCGTCGCGGGATATCGGGCGCAAGGCGGTCAATCTGCTGTTAAATAAGATCGACAACCCGGATGCGCCCACGGAAAGGGTCATGATGGACTGGCGCTTTATTTCCCGCGCCAGCACCTGATTATCTGGCGATGACGCCAGCCAGCGAGCGAATATCGTTTCCGGTTGGCGACTGGTGAATACGCAGGCCAAATTCATCCACCACCGCGAAAATATGATCGAAGATGTCGGCCTGAATATCTTCGTATTCTGCCCAAATCACCGTGTTGGTAAAGGCATATATTTCAATCGGCAGCCCGTTGGCATCGGGCGCGAGCTGGCGCACCATCAGCGTCATATCTTTACGAATACGCGGGTGGTTACGCAGATATTCATTCAGATAGGCACGGAAGGTGCCGATATTGGTCATCTTGCGCAGGTTTAATACCGATTCCCCTTCGCCGTTCTGCTGATTCCACAGGTTAATTTCCTCATGACGCGCGGCCAGATACGGCTTCAGTAGTTTCGCCTGAATCAGTTTCTGCTGCTCCTGCTCATCGAGGAAATGAATGCTGGTGGTATCGATATTCAGGCTACGCTTGATGCGGCGACCACCGGAGGCTGACATGCCGCTCCAGTTGATGAACGCGTCGGACACCAGCGCCCAGGTCGGGATGGTGGTGATGGTGTTATCGAAGTTGCGCACTTTAACGGTGGTCAGGCCGATGTCGGTCACCGTGCCGTTGGCCCCGTATTTCGGCATCTCCAGCCAGTCCCCGAGCTTCAGCATGTCGTTGGCGGAGAGCTGAATACCGGCCACTAAGCCCAGTATCGGGTCTTTAAAGACCAGCATCAGAACGGCAGCCATCGCACCCAGGCCGCTTATCAGAATGGCGGGTGACTGACCGATCAGAAGGGAGATAATTAATATTCCCACCAGAATGGCGCTCACCAGCTTGATGCCCTGGAATATCCCCTTCAGCGGCAGCTGTGATGCGGTGGCCATTTTCTGCGACAGATTAAAAATCACATCCAGCAGCGAGAAGAAGGAGAGCAGGGCATAGACCATCACCCACAATTTTGCGCAGGTGGTGAGCATTTCCGCCGCTTCGCTGCCTTTTTGCAGCCACAGAACCGCCTGAACGTTGACGATTATCCCCTGGAGGGTAAACGCCAGACGGTGAAATAACTTGTTCTGCGTAATGATCTGCAACCATAAATGGCTGCTGGCCTGCGCGCGTTTTTCGAAGGCGCGCAGCACCACTTTGTGCAGAATAAAATGAACGATAATGGCTGTAAGAAAAATAATACCAAAGATAATCACTAAAGAGGTGGTGTGATTAATTTCAATCCCTAACTCTTCAACCTGAGCAATTAATTCCTGCATAACGTCTCCTGTATTGATGCAGCCCCATAATGGCGGCTGCGGATCTATTATGCAAATTCAGGCAGTTTTATTTTGTCGCCGGACAGGCCTTGACGACCGGCAAACACAGACGATGGCGCATACGCAGCGTGGCCACTGCCAGCACCCCCATCATGGCCGTTTCCACCATCAGGAAGACGTTGACTGCCTGGGTGTAATCTCCGTGATGATTTTGCAGCCCGTGCAGCAAAATCGCGCCGAAAATGGCCGGGCCAAGCCCCAGCGCAGCCTGTTGCAACGTGCTTAAAATCGCGCTCGCGGACCCCGCGTCGTCAGGCTGAATATCGCGCATCCCGATACGGTAGAAGCTGTTTACAATCAGCGCCTGCCCGTAACCCACCAGCCCGGTGGCCGGGGCCAACGTCAGCGCGGTATTCTGCATTCCCCAGTGACGGAACGTGGCGATCAGCGCCACCAGGCCGACAAGCTGAATCGCAAGCCCGGTCAGCAGGATGGCGCTGGTGCTGTAGCGGGCAATCAGGCGTGGGGCGAACCAGGCGGAAATAAAATAGGTGACGCCGAGCGCGATAAAGCTGTTCCCGGACTGCCACGGCGCCATCCCCAGACCGCTTTGCATGGTCAGCGCCATACAGAACATGAACCCGGACCAGACGCTGAAAAAGAGTATCCCAATCAGCACGCCAAAGCGGATGCTGCGCAACTGCAACAGGCGCGGCGCGATAAGCGGGTGGGCATTCTCACGCTCTTTCTTACGCGCGTTTAACACCATCAAAAAGCCCAGCGGCACAATCGCCAGCAGCGCGGCCTTCAGCGGCCACGACCAGTGCCATTGCGGGCCGAGCGCCATCGGGAACAGCAGACAGCACAGTATCGCCGTCAGCAGGATAGTCCCGGTCCAGTCAATGCGCGACGGCGTGTCGCGGCGGGTTTCCGGTACGTAGCGACGGCTCAACGCCAGCACCACCAGACAAATCGGCACGTTGATAAAGAAGGCGTTACGCCAGCCAAGCCCGGCGATGTCCGCCGACACCAGCCAGCCGCCACCCATCTGGCCAACGATAAACGCAATACCGCCGATACCGCCGAACAGACTGATCGCTTTGGCGTGTGCCGTTCCTTTTAACGTCACGTGCAACGTCGCGAGAATTTGCGGCATGATCAGCGCGGCGCCCGCGCCCTGGATGATGCGCGCGGCAAGCAACTGTTCGATATTGCCCGCTATGCCGCACAGCAGCGAGGCCAGGCCAAAACTCGCCACGCCCCACATAAACAAGCGACGGCGGCCAAGGTTATCGCCCAGCTTGCTGCCGGGGGCCAGGCAGACGGCAAAGGCCACGCCGTAGAGGGCGACGATCAGCTCCAGTTCGGTGGCGGTGGCGTGTAACGAATGGGTGATGGAATCCAGCGCCACGTTGGTGATCGAGGTATCAATCAGCGGCAGCATCTGGCCGGTTAATAGCAATATCAGGCCCGCACGACCCGGTGAAACAACTGACGTATTCATGGTGACTCCATTGCGTCAAACAGCGTAGAGTCGTAGCATCAACCATCTGATAAACGGGTACCAGTTCTTACTTATACTGGTACTGGCACTACCATGCAGGAGATGTTATGGCGCTGATGTCTGAACCTGTCACCTCTCTCCAGGATGACACCCGCAAGCAGCTGGGCGCGTTTTTGCGTGCCCGGCGCGAAAGCCTCGATCCGCAGCGGCTCGGCTTACCGCGCAGCGGCCGTCGCCGCACGCCGGGCCTGCGCCGGGAGGAGGTAGCGATGCTCGCGGATGTCGGTGTGACCTGGTACACCTGGCTGGAACAGGGCCGGGACGTCAATCCGTCCAGCGCGGTGATGGCCGCCATTGCAAAAGCGCTGCAATGCACCCCGACCGAAGCCCGGCATCTTTTTGTGCTTGCCGGTTTGCCGCCGGGCGAAGCCCCGCAGGCGGTGTGCTGTGAGGGGATCAGCGAAGGCACGCGTCGCCTGCTGGATACCCTGATGCCGAAGCCTGCCAGTATTCAGAAACCGAATTTCGATATCGTGGCGTGGAACGACAGCTTCGGACACCTGATGGGCGTCGATTTCAACGCTATCCCGCCGGAAGATCGCAACTGTATTTACCTGTTCCTCACCCATCCGGCGTGGCGCGCGCGGCTCGGCAAACGTGACGACGTGCTGCCGATTTTCGTCTCCTACTTCCGCGCGGCAATGGCCGAGCACCGTGGCGACCCGCTCTGGGAAGCGAAGCTGGCGCGTTTTTTTGCGGTGTCTGAGGAGTTCAAAACCCTGTGGCACCAGCGTAACGACGTGCGCGGCGTGGAGAACCAGCTCAAGCTGTTCACCCATCCCGAGCTGGGGGATTTTCATCTCCAGCAGATGTACTGGTACTCTGCGCCGCGAAACGGATCGCGGCTGCTGGTCTATTTACCGGTGGACGAGGCGGGTGAGAGGGCGATGGCATGGCTGGAGGCGCAGGGGAAATAATTTTTTGCGAGGGGCTTTCAGGGAATAAGAGCTGGCTCTGCTAAGCGGATGAGACAGGTATAAGGTGGCGTTTAACTTAAACCAACCGACTGAATCGACATCATTTCGATGAGGGATTAAGTCGACTATACTCACGCCATGAGAAACAACAAATGTCGCCACTGATGATTGATTCCGCAGACTTCAGCCAAAAACTCGGCCTTATCTCCCGAAACGTCGAACACACCGAAGCGTTCCTGGCACGAGGTACGGCGGATTTTCATCTGCCGGGGTTTCTGTTGCCTGTGGGATACCGGCTCCTGAAATCGCGTTATGGTGATGAATATCGTCTCGTGACCACCGATGACGGCAAACCTTATACGGCGTATGCCGTAAAGCTTAAATTTCATAAAGAAATTACCTTTCCCCACGGTGCCGCCACGCAGGTGATGGTGTGGCGTACGCCACGTGCCGTTCATCAACGCGTGATAAGCGGGTTGCCACAACTCTTTTTTCAGTGGGTGCTAAGCGAATACGACATCGTTGTCTCTGACAGCGAACAAACGGGAGACGGGCAACGGTTCTGGCTGCGCATGATCGACTGGGCGTTTACCATGAACTATCGCATTAGTGTGGCGGACGGTACGGTGGGAGAAGAGTGGACGTTAACGCCCGTAAATTCCTACGCTGAGCTGGAAGAGCGCTGGATTGCTTTTGCCTGGGGAAACGATCGTGAGGTCCATCCGCATCGCAGGCTTGTCATCAGTAAAGCGTAACGGGCCGCATGCAGCGGCCCATTTTCATTAGCATTCAGTCACAATCGTGCTCAGCGGCAGGCGAGACTTCGGCAGCGTGGCATTGAAATCCTCAACGCTGTGATGCCCAACCGGCACCACCACCAGGCTGGTGAAACCTTTCTCTTTCAGGCCGAACTCTTCGTCGAGGATTGCGGCATCGAAGCCTTCAATCGGCACTGCGTCCAGGCCCATCGCGGCCACGCCCAGCAGGAAGTTGCCGACGTTCAGGTAAACCTGCTTCGCCATCCACTGGTCGTCATCTTTCAGATCCACGCGGTGCATGTCGGCAAAATAGCAGCGGCCTTTGTGGTTCGCGGCTTTTGCTTCTGGCGTGGCGAAACGGCCGTCAGCCTCTTCCTGATCGACGACGCGCTCAAGCCAGGCATCGTCCATCGCGGTTTTCGCGCAGAACACCACCACGTGAGAGGCATCCAGCATTTTGCGTTCGTTAAACACATAGGTGCCCGCCGCGGATTTTGCCACGCGCGCTTTACCCTCTTCAGTGCTGGCAACAATAAAGTGCCACGGCTGGGAGTTGGTGCTGGACGGGCTGTATTGCAGCAGCGTTTTGATTTTTTCCGCTTCTTCTGCGGTCAGTTTTTTGGCTGGGTCGAACGCCTTGGTAGAGTGGCGTTTCAGGGCGACAGAAATAATATCCATAACAACTCCTGGTGATGAAATTCGCCCGCGGGCGGGCGTGAAAGGAAAGCAGATTACCGCGCGAAGCGGGAAAAGATAAGTGCGATTCGAGCGCTTATTCTGTTCGTCTCAGACGAACAATCAGGCTGGCCGAATCCACTTCTGATCTTTTTTCGGCAGTTTATCAACGACCAGATTCCACGAATCCGTAATCAGGTCGGTGACCAGTTCAGGCGTGATGTCGTCCGTGCCATAAAGGGAGATCCAGTGTTTTTTATTCAGATGGTAGCCAGGCTCCACGCCACGGTAGATCTGCTGATTGAGCAGCGATTTTTCCGGATCGGATTTCAGGCTGACGTGGGCCCGACCGTGAGCGGTCGCCATCAGCATAAAAATTTTCCCGCCCACCTTAAACACGTCATACTCCGGGCCAAACGGCCAGCAATGTTCGGTAAAAGGCATCTCCAGCGCGACGCGTCTGGCATGTTCCTGCAAGGCTTTACTGTCCATGGCTCTCTTCCTCAGCAAGCCCGCGCCACATGGCTTCAAAGCCCAGCGCTTTAAAATCGACGGCACGGGACGGATCGCGCGCGGCAAACTCCATGGTGGTTTCAGCCAGCGATAAGAATATTGCATCACCGAAGGTCTTAAACTCGTCAGACATAAACACCGGGCGCACCGAGCGGTGACACAGTTCGTGTATTTCCGGGAACATGTCTTTCACCGCCTGCTCGGTTTCAATGTTCAGCTTTTCACTGACGCCAATCTGGCGGATAGCCGCATGCGCCAGGGGGTTACGAATGCCCCAGTCCACATAGCTATTCCAGATATTACGGGTATGCTCTTTTGGCTGGGTGATGGTGCGATCGAGGTTCGCCAGCATGGTCTGGCAAAGATCCTGCTTCAGATGCAGATAGAGGGCATTCAGCAGATCGTCTTTGGTAGCAAAGTAGCGAAACAGTGTCCCTTCAGCGACGCCCGCATTACGGGCAATTAACGCCGTTGAGGCGGCAATACCTGACTGCGCAAACGCAGCCGTTGCTGCTTCCAGTAAGGCCTGTTTTTTATCTTCACTCTTCGGACGTGCCACTAAATTTTTCCTCCCGTCAATTGTAAAAACCCTGATTGAAACACGTGCTTTGCCACGCTGCAACGCGGAATGTCAAAGATCGAAAACCTTCTTGACGGCGTAATCATCCTATCTATAATGAGTGCTTACTCACTCATAATCAAGTTCAACCCGCGCAAACTATCGGACAGGGCGCGTTGGCGGGTCAGGATAATGAAAAAGCCTCTATTCATCTGCGTGGTGTTAGTTATGATTATTGCTTCAGCTGCCAGTTTACCGTTTGTACTGAATGCCGGATTTGGCCAGCCACCGCAGGGTGCGCAGCTCTCTGAAGTGGAGGCCTCTCCGCACTATCGCGACGGGCAATTCCATAACACGCTCCCTACGCCGGGCTTTACCGGGCAACAAAATATGCTGGTGGCGTGGTGGCAGTTTCTTACCCGTAAAACCGAAAACGCCCGTCCTGCGCAGCCGCTGCCGCTGGTGAAAACCGATCTGGCGAGCCTGTCGCCTGAGCAGGACACGCTGGTGTGGCTCGGCCACTCCTCCTGGTATATGCAGCTGGCGGGGCAACGAATCCTGATCGATCCGGTTCTGAGTAACTACGCCGCACCGTTCTCCTTCCTCAATAAAGCCTTTGCGGGGGAGTACCCGTGGCGTGCGGAGAGCATGCCGGAGATCGACCTGCTGATTATCTCCCACGATCACTATGACCATCTGGATTACGCCACCATCAAGGCGCTGCTGCCGAAGGTTAAGCGCGTGGTCACCCCGCTGGGCGTGGGTTCGCATCTGCGCTACTGGGGGATGAACCCTGAGATTATCGACGAGCGGGACTGGAACCAGTCGGTACGTATCAGCGATGCGCTGACGGTTCACGTGTTGCCTGCGCGCCATTTTTCCGGGCGCGGCATTAAGCGTAACCAGACCCTGTGGGGCAGCTTTATGTTTGTCTCTCCGGAGCAGAAGGTCTACTACAGCGGAGACTCCGGTTATGGCCCGCACTTCAAAGCGATTGGCGAGCAGTTTGGCGGAGTTGACTTAGCCATTATGGAAAACGGCCAGTACGACCAGGACTGGAAGTACATTCATATGCATCCGGCGGAAACGGCGCAGGCCTCGGCAGATCTCAATGCCAGAGCGGTCGTACCGGGACATAACGGGCGTTTTGTGCTGGCGAAACATACCTGGAACGATCCACTGATCCAGCTGGCGAAAGCCAGTAAGGATAAAAACTACCGGCTGCTGACACCGGAGCTGGGCGAGCCCGTGCGGGTGAGTGATACCACGCAACAATTTCGCGAGTGGTGGGAATAATGTTTAAGCGAGAAGCAGAGGGGGAGAGCAGTATGACGATTTCCGCTCAGGTCATTGATACGATTGTCGAATGGATCGATGACAACCTACACCAGCCGTTACGCATCGAAGAGATTGCCCGCCATGCGGGTTACTCAAAATGGCATTTACAGCGGCTGTTTATGCAGTACAAAGGCGAAAGTCTGGGGCGCTACATCCGCGAACGCAAGCTGCTGATGGCGGCGCGCGATCTGCGTGAGTCAGACGAGCGCGTGTACGATATCTGCCTGCGCTACGGGTTTGACTCGCAGCAGACGTTTACCCGCATCTTTACCCGCACCTTCAACCAGCCGCCCGGGGCGTACCGCAAAGAGAACCATAGCCAGACACATTAACATGTCGCGTGTAGGCCGGGTAAGGCGTAGCCGCCACCCGGCTTTTTTGTGGGCTCGGTGCCCGTAATTGCCCGGTGGCGCTGCGCTTACCGGGCCTACAAATCCCTTACCACCGATAATTCACCGTCGCCGTCACCGTCCGGCCAATCCCGTAGAAGCACGCCGTATCGCTTGCGCATGACGCCACATACTTCGTGTCCGCCACGTTATTGACGTTGAACTGCACGCTTGCCCCTTTCAGGCTGCGGTTCATCTCGCCCAGATCATAGCGCAGCATCGCGTCATACAGATCCACCGATGGCACCTTAAAGGTGTTCTTCGCATCGCCGTAGCTGGTGCCGATATAGCGCATCCCCACGCCAGCGGTCAGGCTCTTGAGCGCCCCGCCCGGAACGGTATAGCTGGCAAACGCAGACGCCATATGCGTCGGGATACGCGCCGGGGTCTTGCCCTCGGTGCCCGCCACCGTGGTGCTTTCGGTTTTTGCATCGGTGTAAGTGTAGGAGCCAATCAGGTTGATGTTATCCATCAGCGTGGCGTGGATTTCCGCTTCAGCGCCTTTCGAACGCACCTTGCCCGCATTTTCGAACCAGCCTTCAGCGCTGTTATAGGTCGCTACGTTGTCCTGAGTTAAATCGTACAGCGCGAGAGTCATCAGCGTGGTGTCGACCGGCTGATATTTCAGGCCAATCTCGGTCTGCTCCCCGGTAGTAGGCCTGAATGGCGCGACGCCCGGCGCACGGTTGGTTTGCAGGTTCGGCTCAAACGACGTGCTGTAGCTGATGTACGGCGAGAGGCCAAAATCGAACGCGTACAGAAGGCCAGTGCGCCAGGTAAATTTGCTGTCGTTCTGCTGCGTAAAGCTATTATCGGTGAAGTCGTTGGTACGCACTTCGCTCCAGTCGTAGCGCCCGGAAACCAGCCACTCCCAGTTGTTCCAGCTCATCTGATCCTGAAGATACAGCCCCATCTGGTCGAGATTTTGCTGCTCGTCGGAGGCCGTTTTGAAGGTGCTTTCATCCACGTTCACGCCGTAAACCGGGGTTGTCCAGTCGAGGTCATACTGTGAGCCGCTCCCGCGCGCCAGCAGCTGTTTATCCTTGCTGGTCTTGTAATCAAACCCGCCGAGCAGGGTATGGCTGACGCTCCCGGTCTCCAGCAGATATTCCAGCTGGTTATCGAGGCCAAATTCATTGGTCGTGCGCTCTTCACGCTGGGCGCGACGGGTCAACACCGTGCTGTTGGCCGCGCTGTTGGCGTAAACCAGATAACGGTATTTCTGCTTGATGGTGGTGTAACGGGCGTTCTGGCGGAAGGTGAGGTTGTCGGCGAACTGGTGTTCCAGCTCGTAGCCAATCATCGTCTGCTCGCGCCAGGACTGATTGTAATTCGGATCGCTGACGTTAAAGTCGCGCGGGATGTACTTCCCGTCGACGCTTTTCACCGTGCCATACGCGGGCAGGAAGTTGCGGTATCCGGCATCCGGATCTTTCTGGTAGCTGGTCAGCAGCGTAAAGCGGGTCTGATCGTTCGGATACCAGGTTATCGCCGGGGCGATCGCCATCCGCGTCTCTTTATAATCGTCCACCTGATTATGCTGCGTACGGGCGATACCGTTCACGCGATACAGCACGCGGCCGTCGTCGCTCAGCCTGCCGCCGAAATCAAACGCACCTTCGGCGAGATCGTTATTGCCGGTGCGGAACTGCACGTTGTGAATGGCCTCCGCCGTCGGGCGCTTGCTGGTCATGCTGATTAACCCGCCAGGATTCACCTGACCAAACAGGACCGACGCCGGGCCGCGCACCAGCTCCACGCGCTCCAGCAGCCACGGGTCAACTGTGCCCGTCTGTGATGAGGCCGTTGCGCCAAAGCTTAAGCCGTCGAGGAATTTTGGCACGTAGCTAAAGCCGCGCACAAACACCTCGTCGTTACGGTTAGACGAGCCCCGGTATTCGGTAAACACGCCCGCCGAGTAGCGCAGCGCCTGCGAAACGGATGTGACGTCCTGCATGTTCATCTGATCGCGGGTGATCACCGATACCGACTGCGGCGTCTTCACAATCTCCGCGCTGGTCTTGGTGGCGGAGAGCGTTTTCGTCGCAACAATGCCTTTTACGGGCGCAGTGGGCTCTTCACTCACGCCCTGCGTCACCGTAATCGTTTCTTCTTTCATTTCTGCCTGAGCCGCGACGCTGGTCGTCGCCAGACTCATCAGCCAGAGATACATTATCTTATTATTTTTAAACATTTTTATTGAACGTCCTTGGTTGCTATCGCCATAAAAACACCGGTAAATCGCCGTTGATGATATTGCAAATTATTACCATTTGCATTAGCGTTGTTAACAAATTTCGTTGGGGAACAAGCGGTAATGAAGAGGGTATGGAGTGGGTTGCTGTTGGGGATCGGCGCGCTGCCCGCCGTGGCGGCAACGTGCGAGCAGTCGTCCCGGCAGGGCGATGTTCAGGGAAAGTTTGATGCCAGCGGCGAAGTCTGCTTCTCCCTGCCTGAACTGGGTGAAAATTACGTTTCCGCCACGCTGAATGGCGTGACGGATGCGCGCCTGCTGGATGGGCAAAACCGCCGCATCCGCACGCTGATCGAAAATGGTCCTGCGGACGGGGAACACACGCTGCTGTTTGCCCTGCCGGTGAAACAGAACACCTCGCTGGTGCTACACGGCGAAGCCGGTAAGCCGTGGCGTTTTCAGTGGCGGATGAAAGAGACCTCTCCGTTACCACGCGTGCAGATGCTGGCGCCAGTAAGCCCGACGCTAAAGGCGCTGGCAAACGTCATTTCTGCCGGTGGAAGTACCGAGGCGTTCTGGCAGGCGCAGCGTCGACAGGGAACGCCAATGGTGGAACCGGTAGATGCGAGCCATAAGCGCGTGACCTTTCTGTGGCGCGGCGCGCGGGATAACGTCTTCATTCTCGGCTCTCCTGCGGGGGATCACGATCCGCTGTTCCGCCTGGGCAACAGCGACGTCTGGTTCCGCAGCTACGTGGTCCCCGCTGATACGGTGATGCAATATAAGCTCGCCCCCGATGTGCCGATCGTTGAAGGCTCTGCCCGCGATCAACGCCGTGCCATCCTGGTGAGCGCACAGGCCGATCCGCTTAACCCGAACACCTTTGGGGAGCAGAAGGCGGATCGATGGAACCGTTACTCGCTGCTCGATCTCAGCCCGGCGCGCTACTGCTCCGTTCAGGCCACGGCAAAGCCGCTGGTGCACGGGACGTTGAGCCGTCAGAGTTTTTCCAGCCACATCCTCGGCAACGCCCGCGACGTGATGATCTACAAACCGCGCGGCGCACAGCCCGCACGCTGGACGTTAATTCTGTTCGACGGGCAGATTTATCAGGACGAATACCATTTTGCCAACGTGCTGGACGGTCTGATTGCCCGGCATCACCTGCCACCGATTAACGTGGTATTTATCGACAGCCTCGATCACGCCCGTCGCGGCAACGAGCTGCCGCCGAACCCGGAATTTGCTGACTTTATGGCGCACGAGCTGCTGCCGTGGCTGCGCGGGCAGGGCATCGGCATGCAGCGGCAGAAAACGGTGCTGGCGGGGTCGAGCTACGGGGGAATTGCCTCGTCATGGGTGGCGCTGCGCTATCCGCGCCTGTTTGGCAACGTGCTGAGCCTTTCCGGCTCCTACTGGTGGGCGCCGAAAGGTGACGCCCCCGGCTGGCTGACGCGTCAGTACCAGCAGTCGCCGCCGTATCCGGTGCGCTTCTGGTTACAGGCCGGAAAGTTTGAAACCACGGGGCCGGGCGGCGGCATTTATCGCACCACGCAGGATTTTGAACAGGTGCTGAAGGAAAAAGGCTATCGCGTCAGCTTCCACCCCTCATCCAGCGGCCACGACTACGCGGCCTGGTGTGAAGCACTGATCCACGGGATGCGCGATCTTACTGGCTTACGACGCCAGTGAAAACCAGCGGCGCCAGATGAAACGCAGGATAAAGAATTCGATGGCGCCGAGCACCAAAAACCACAGACAGAACAGAATGGTGTACAGCTGATTCAGATCGACCATATGAAAGGTCTGAACCAGTTTCTGCGCCAGCACCAGACCCAGCGACGGCGCAGGTAACAGCAGACAGGAGAGCAGGGCCATCAGCAAAATGCCCCCTGCGGTGAGCAGCGATTCTAACGGGTGTTTCATCGTAATGTTAATCGTGAGTTAAAAATGTCATTGTCCGGCATCCTGAAACGTAAAGCAATATCATCCCCACTGGCAAAATTGAGTGAAAGGCCACCGTTATTCTGCGAGTTAATAACGGAAAATAGATAATATTTCCGGGGCGATTAAATTAATATCGCGTAATGTAAATAAACGTCTTTTTCACGAAAATAATTTTACAAAGCTATAGGTGCTATATCCAATTAACGTCGCAATAACAATGGCTGCGACAATGTATAACGCCAGGCGCCGCCCGCGATAAATACCAAACATGCTTCCTCCTCGTTTAGTGTTGGTTTAGAAATATTTTGTAAAAATCAACGCGTCGAAATAATTTTAATCAGTTTTGAATAACCGGGTAGTCAATATATTGCGGTAGATCAATTTAACCCGCAAGACTTAAAAATGAATTATTTAAAGCCAGAAAGGAATTCCGGCTTCCGTCCACCGGATATTGAAGGAAAAATACCATGACCAAAAAAAATTTCTCGCAGAATATGCCACCCGCAGGCGGGCAGGCGTACCAGCAGACCGTAGAGCAGGTGCTTGCTCAGGCGCAGAGCCAGGCGAATGGCCTGGGCCGCACCGAGGCGCAGGCGCGTTTGCAGAAGCATGGCCCGAACGCGCTGCCGGAGAAAAAAGGCAAGCCGGGCTGGCTGCGTTTTCTCGCGCATTTTAACGATGTCCTGATTTACGTCCTGCTGGCTGCCGCCGTATTAACGGCTGTAATGGGACACTGGGTTGATACGCTGGTTATCCTGGGTGTGGCGGTAATCAATGCCTTAATTGGCCACATTCAGGAAAGTAACGCAGAAAAATCCCTGAAGAGTATTCGCAATATGCTCTCCAGCGAGGCGCGCGTAATTCGTAATGGTAACCATGAAACCATCCCGACGACGGAAATCGTCCCGGGCGATATTATTGTGTTGCGCGCAGGAGATCGTATTCCGGCGGATATGCGCTTAATAGAAGCGCATAATTTACGCGTGGAAGAGGCAATTCTGACCGGCGAATCCACCGTGGTGGATAAACACATTAATCCGCTGAGCGGTGAATTGCCGCTGGGCGACCGCACCAATATGGTCTTCTCCGGGACGACCGTAAGCGCGGGCGGTGGCGTTGGCCTGGTCACCGCGACCGGTAAGGATACGGAGCTCGGCCACATCAACCAGATGATGGCGGGCATTGAAAAGCACCGCACCCCGCTGCTGGTGCAGATGGACAAGCTGGGCAAAGCGATTTTCGCCATCATTCTGGCGATGATGGCCGCGCTGTTTGTCTTCAGCCTGGTGTTCCGCGAGATCCCGATGGGCGAGCTGCTGCTCTCCCTGATTAGCCTGGCGGTAGCCTCCGTACCGGAAGGTCTGCCGGCGATTATCTCCATCATCCTCTCTCTGGGCGTACAGGCGATGGCGCGTAAGCGGGCGATTATCCGCAAGCTGCCGACGGTTGAAACCCTGGGCGCGATGACCGTGGTCTGCTCGGATAAAACCGGCACCCTGACCATGAACGAGATGACGGTGAAAGCCATCATTACCGCCGATACGTGCTATCGCGTGGACGGCAACAGCTACGAGCCGGTGGGCAACCTCTACCTCGAAGGCAGCGACGAGCCGGTGCAGATCCAGCCGGGCACCGTGCTGGAGCAGTACCTGCGCACCATCGACCTGTGTAACGACAGCCAGCTGATTCAGGACGAGCGCGGCCTGTGGGGCATCACCGGCGGCCCGACCGAGGGCGCGCTGAAGGTGCTGGCGGCAAAAGCCCACCTCGCACCGGTCGAGACCACCCTGGTCAACAAGATCCCGTTCGACTCGCAGTACAAGTACATGAGCACCCACTACCAGATTGGCGGTGAGGAGCAGATTTTGATCACCGGCGCGCCGGACGTGATTTTCGCCCTGTGTGAGCAGCAGCAGACCCGCAACGGTGCGCAAGCCTTTGACCGCGCGTACTGGGAAACGGAGATGGAGCGCTATGCGCGTCAGGGGCTGCGCATGGTCGCCGCGGCGTTCAGGCCAGCGAACGGTGAGCAGGCACTGACTCACGACGACCTGAGCCACGGCCTGATCTTCCTCGGCATTGCCGGGATGATGGATCCGCCGCGTCCGGAAGCGATTGAGGCAATTAACGCCTGCCAGCAGGCGGGGATCCGCGTGAAGATGATCACCGGGGATCACCCGCAGACGGCGATGAGCATAGGCCAGATGCTGGGGATCACTAACAGCGAGCAGGCGGTCACCGGCTATGAGCTGGAGAAGATGGACGACGCCGAGCTGGCCGAAGCGGCGGTGAAGTATGACATCTTCGCCCGTACCAGCCCGGAGCATAAGCTGCGCCTGGTGAAAGCGTTACAGGACAAAGGCGAAATCGTCGGTATGACCGGTGACGGCGTGAACGATGCGCCAGCGCTGCGTCAGGCGGATGTGGGTATTGCGATGGGCATCAAAGGCACGGAAGTCACCAAAGAGGCGGCGGACATGGTCCTGACGGACGATAACTTCGCCACCATCGCCAGCGCGGTGAAAGAGGGGCGTCGCGTTTACGACAACCTGAAGAAGACCATTCTGTTCATCATGCCGACCAACCTGGCGCAGGGGCTTTTGATTGTGATTGCGCTGCTGGCGGGGAACATCATTCCGCTGACGCCGGTGTTGATCCTGTGGATGAACATGGCGACCTCCGCCACGCTCTCCTTCGGCCTGGCCTTCGAGGCCGCCGAGCGCAACATCATGCGCCGCCCGCCGCGTCAGACCGGGCAGCACGTGATGGACGCCTACGCCGTATGGCGCGTGGCTTTCGTCGGCACCATGATTGCCATCGCCGCCTTTGCGCTGGAAGCCTGGCTGGCCCCGCGCGGGCACAGCGCGGAGTTCATCCGCACCGTGCTGCTCCAGATGCTGGTCTGCGCCCAGTGGGTGTACATGATTAACTGCCGCAACACCGAAGGGTTCTCCCTGAACCGCGGCCTGCTGGCGAACAAAGGGATCTGGCTGGTAACGGGCGTACTGTTCCTGCTCCAGGCGGCGATCATCTACCTGCCGTTTATGCAGATGCTGTTCGGCACCGAAGCACTGCCGCTGCGCTACTGGTTCGTGACGCTGGCGGTGGCGGGGGTGATGTTCTTCGTCGTCGAAATCGAGAAGCGACTGACCCGCAGGTTCCGTAAGGCTGCATAACCAAAACCTTACCCCTCATCCTGCCCTCTCCCCAAAGGGGAGAGGGTGTTCAAGTTCCCTCTCCCCTTTGGGGAGAGGGTTAGGGTGAGGGGAAAATACTGAGGTACTCCCATGAAATTCCCGCTCCTGCTCATACTCCTCGCCGCTACCCTGCCGCCCGCATTCGCCGCAGTCATTCCCGTGCGTGTCGCCACCGTGGAGCAAACCGCCCACGCCGCCGAACGTCAGATCCCGGGTCGCATCGAAGCGATTCACACCGTTGAACTGCGCGCGCGTACGGAAGGCGTGATTACCAAAATCCACTTCCGCGACGGCCAGTACGTGAAAAAAGGTGACGTGCTGTTCGAGCTGGACGACGCCGAGCCGCGCGCCGCCCTGCGCCTGGCGCAGGCCGAGGTGAAAAGCGCCGAAGCCACGCTGCGTCAGGCGCAGCAGCAGCTGTCCCGCTTTGAAAGCCTGGGAAGCAGCAACGCCATCAGCCGCCACGACGTGGACAACGCCCGCATGCAGCGCGACGTAGCGAGCGCCGCGCTGGAGCAGGCGAAAGCCCGTCTCGACACCCGCAGCGTCACCCTCAACTACACGCGCATTACCTCACCGATTGACGGACGCGTGGGGCACAGCAACTTTCACGTCGGCAGCCTGGTGGATCCTGCCAGCGGTGTGCTGGTGGAGGTGGTCCAGCTCGATCCGATCCGCATCGCCTTTGCGCTGGAAGAGGGCGCGTTTGCCACCAAAGCCGGACAGCATGCGGATATCAGCGCCATGAAACAGGCCTGGCAGGCGCTGATTGACAGCAACGGCCAGCGCGTCAGCGGGGAACTCACCTCCGTGGACAACCGCATCGACCCGCGTACCGCCAGCGTGATGCTGCGCGCCGAGTTCGCCAACCCGCGCCATCAGCTGCTGCCCGGCGGCAATGTGAACGTCTACCTGCGTCCGGCAAGCGAGCAGCCTGTCCTGACCCTGCCCGCCGCTGCGGTACAACAGAATGGCGACGGGTTCTTCGCCTGGGTGGTTAACGCCGAGGATAAAGCCGAAATGCGTCCGCTTAAGGTCGCCGGGCAGATGGGCCAGCAGTTCCAGATTGCCTCCGGCGTTAAGCCCGGTGAGCGAGCAATTACTGACGGTGCGCAGCGCGTGCAGCCAGGCGCTGCCGTTCAGATACTGAATTAAGGAGCCATCATGCTGACGTTTTTCATCAAACGCCCGCGCTTTGCGATGGTGATTGCGCTGGTCATCACCCTGCTGGGGGCCATCGCGCTGAGGATTATTCCGGTGGAGCAGTACCCGCAGATCACACCGCCGGTCGTGAATGTGTCAGCGTCATGGCCGGGCGCCAGCTCGGCTGACGTGGCGGAGGCCATCGCCACGCCGCTGGAGACGCAGCTGAACGGGGTGGATCATATGCTCTATATGGAGTCCACCAGTTCGGACGAAGGCACGTACAGCCTGAACATCACCTTTGCGGCGGGCACCGATCCGGATCTCGCCGCCATAGACGTGCAGAACCGCGTGGTGCAGGCCGTGGCGCAGCTGCCGACCGAGGCGCAGCAAAACGGCGTGCAGGTGCGCAAGCGCGCCACCAACCTGATGATGGGGGTAAGCCTTTACTCACCAAATAACACCCACACGCCGCTGTTCGTCAGCAACTACGCCAGCACCCAGGTGCGCGAGGCGCTGTCGCGTCTGCCGGGCGTCGGGCAGGTACAGATGTTTGGCGCGCGCGACTACAGTATGCGCATCTGGCTGCGTCCGGACCGCATGAATGCCCTGAACGTGACCAGCGATGACGTGGCGCAGGCGCTGCGCGAGCAGAACGTGCAGGGGGCGGCAGGCCAGGTCGGCACGCCGCCGGTGTTTAACGGCCAGCAGCAGACGCTAACCATCAACGGGCTAGGGCGCTTAAACCAGGCCGACGACTTTGCCAACATCATTATCCGCACCGGGGAGATGGGCCAGCTGGTGCGCCTGAAGGACGTCGCCACCATTGAGCTTGGCTCGCGCAGCTACAGCTCGGGCGCGCAGCTGAACGGGCATGACTCCGCCTACCTTGGCATCTACCCGACGCCGTCCGCTAACGCCCTGCGCGTGGCCGATGCGGTGCGCGCGGAGCTGGAACGGTTATCCACGCGCTTCCCGGACGATCTGGTCTATGAAGTCAAATTCGACACCACCTCGTTTGTGGCCGCTACCATCAAAGAGATTGGCGTCTCGCTGGCGCTGACGATGCTGGCGGTGGTGGTCGTGGTGTCCCTGTTCCTGCAAAGCTGGCGCGCGACGCTGATTGTCGCCCTTGCCATTCCGGTGTCGCTGGTGGGCACCTTTGCGGTGCTCTACGCGCTCGGCTACTCCGCGAACACGCTCAGTCTGTTCGCCATTATTCTGGCGCTGACCATGGTGGTGGATGACGCCATCGTGGTAGTGGAGAGCGTCGAAACGCTGATGGCGGAAGGGCAGAGCCGCACGGCGGCGACCGCGCTGGCGCTGCGCCAGATTGCCGGGCCAGTGATTGCCACCACGCTGGTGCTGCTGGCGGTGTTTGTACCGGTGGCGCTCCTGCCAGGGATCGTGGGCGAGCTATACCGCCAGTTCGCGGTGACCCTCTCGACTGCCGTGACGCTCTCAAGCCTGGTGGCGTTGACCCTGACGCCCGCGCTCTGCGCGATGCTGCTGCGCCCGTGTCCGGCACAGCCCGCCGCCGTTTTCCGTGGGTTCAACCGCGGGCTGGACGCCACGCGCACGCTTTACACCCGGATCGTGAGCGTGTTCAACCTCCGTCCGTGGCTGGCGCTGCTGGCCACCGCAGGCGCGGCGGCGGTGGTGGTATTCAGCTTTATGTCGATGCCAAAGGGCTTCCTGCCCCAGGAGGATCAGGGCTACTTCTTTGCCAGCGTCCAGCTGCCGGAGGCAGCCTCGCTGGAGCGCACCGAAGCGGTGATGACCACCGCGCGCGAGCTGATCGCTAAAAACCCGGCGGTGGAAGATGTGATTCAGGTCTCCGGGTTTAACATCCTCAACGGCACCAGCGCATCGAACGGCGGGTTTATCTCCATCATGCTCAAAGACTGGAGCGAGCGTCCGCCGCTGGATGAGGTGATGGGCACCCTTCAGCGCCAGCTGCTGGCCCTGCCGGAAGCCACCATCATGACCTTTGCACCGCCGACGCTGCCGGGGCTGGGCAAGGCCTCCGGCTTCGATCTGCGCATTCAGGCACAGGCGGGGCAGAGCCCGGCGGAGCTGGAGCGCGTAACTCGCGAGGTGCTGGCGAAAGCCAACCAGCATCCGCAGCTGAGCCGCGTGTTCACCACCTGGAGCAGCAACGTGCCGCAGATGACGCTCACCGTTGATCGTGAGCGCGCGGCCCGCCTCGACGTGCCGGTGTCGCGCATCTTCAGCAGCCTGCAAACCGCCTTTGGCGGCACGCGCGCCGGGGATTTCAGCGTCAACAACCGCGTCTACCACGTGGTGATGCAGAACGAGATGCAGTGGCGCGAGCGCGCAGAGCAAATCAGCGAGCTGTTCGTGCGCAGCAACAGCGGCGAGCGGGTGCGTCTGAGCAACCTCGTCACCATCACGCCGACCGTCGGCGCGCCATTTATTCAGCAGTACAACCAGTTCCCGTCGGTATCGGTGAGCGGCTCGGCAGCGGAAGGGGTGAGCAGCAGCACCGCAATGGCGGCGATGGGTGAGATTCTGGTGGAAAACCTGCCAACCGGGTACGACTACGCCTGGAGCGGCATGTCGTATCAGGAGCAGCAGACCGGGAATCAGGCGATATGGATTGTGCTGGCGGCGGTGGTGATGGCGTGGCTGTTCCTCGTCGCCCAGTATGAGAGCTGGACGCTGCCGGCGAGCGTGATGCTCTCGGTGCTGTTCGCCATCGGCGGAGCGCTGGTCTGGCTGTGGCTGGCAGGCTATGCCAACGAGGTGTACGTGCAGATTGGTCTGGTGCTATTGATAGCCCTCGCCGCCAAGAACGCAATTCTTATTGTGGAGTTTGCCCGCGCCCGTCGTATGGACGGAATGGCGATTGTCGATGCCGCGCGGGAAGGGGCATCACGCCGCTTCCGCGCGGTAATGATGACCGCCGTGTCGTTCATCATAGGCGTCCTGCCGATGATGCTGGCGACCGGGGCGGGTGCCCAGAGCCGTCGTATCATTGGCACCACGGTGTTCAGCGGCATGCTGGTAGCCACCGTGGTGGGGATAGTGTTCATCCCGGCGCTGTTCGTGCTGTTCCAGCGCCTTCGCGAATGGGGGCACGGCCTTACGGACTCGTCGCCCACAGCTCACAGTGCTTCTGCACCAGAGAAATCAGCGAGCCGCCATCGGCGATAAAGTCCCGCATGCGCTGCGCCTCGCTCTTGCCCTGCTTTAACAGCAGGGCAATTTCCTTGATGGCGCTCGTTGCGCCGAGTTTCTCGGCCGACGGTGCAACCTGCTCCAGCAGCCAGGCGATATCCTCCGCCACGGTTTTGTGCTCGCCGGTATGCACGTCCGTCAGAATGCCTTCCAGCCCGTAGCGACAGGCCTGAAAACGGTTAAAGCGGTACAGCAGAAAATCCCGTTCCTGATGCTTATAGGGCCGCGCAGTCAGCAGCCAGTGCGACGTCGCCTGAATAAGCCCGGCGATGTTAATGGCGTGACCGAGCGTCAGCGGCGTATCCATCACCCGCACCTCCACGGTGCCAAAGTGCGGGCTGGGGCGGATGTCCCAGTGCAGATCCTTAATGCTGTCGATCATGCTGGTGGAACTCAGGCGGCGGAACAGCCCCTCGAACTCCTGCCAGCTGTTGACCCACGGCATCTGGCCGTTATCCGGGAACCCGGAAAATATGTTGAGCCGCGACGAGGAAAACTTGGTGTCCGTGCCCTGCATATAAGGCGACGACGCGGCGAGGGCGATAAAGTGCGGTACGAAGCGCGACAGGCCGTGCAGCAGGTAAATCGCGTCGTCCCCGTTTCGGCATCCCACGTGCACGTGCTGGCCGAACACCGTCGCCTGCAAAATCAGATAGCCAAAGCGCTCCAGCGTGACGTTATAGCGCTCGTCGTCACACACCTCCTGCCGCTGCCATTTCTGGAACGGGTGCGTGCCGCCGCCGCAGATCTGGATGTGCTGCTCCGACGCCGCCCGCAGGATGCTCTGCTGCATCACGGAGAGCTGCGCCGCCGCCTGGTCGATGGTCTGGCAGACACCGGTGGCGATTTCGAGCATGCTTTCGGTGATGTCGTGTTTGACTTCGCCCCCTTTGATGTCGTCTTTGACGGCGGCGATGAGGGGAGAGGAGTCCTGGCTCAGATCGTAACCCGGCGGGTTAACCACCTGGAGTTCGAGCTCAATGCCGAGGGTATAAGGTTCAGAGGACTTGAAATCGGGTAAGGGCATGGCGCACTCCGTTGTCTGTTATGTGTTGAGTATAGACAATGGGCGTGGCGCGCTCTTTTCAGGGTGGTATAACTGATAGCAGGCTTAGCAAAAGGGGAGTGACCCATGTCTGACTATCCAACCATTGCGCTGATTGGTCCCGGTGCGATTGGCACCACCATTGCCGCGGTGCTGCATGACGCGGGCCGTACGCCGCTGCTGTGCGGTCGCACCGCGCATCCGGTATTACGCCTGCGTCACGATGAGGATGAAACTGTGGTGCCCGGTCCGGTACTCACCGATCCCACCGTCATTACGCGCCCCGTAGACCTCGTTTTTGTGGCGGTAAAAACGACGCAAAATGCCGACAGCGCCGGGTGGCTGCGCGCCCTGTGCGATGAAAACACCGTGGTCTGCGCGCTGCAAAACGGTGTGGAGCAGAAAGCCCAGCTTGCGCCTTTGGTCAACGGCGCAACGGTGCTGCCGTCGGTGGTCTGGTTCCCGGCGCAGCGCGAGCCGGACGCCTCCGTCTGGCTGCGGGCAAAACCGCGTCTGACGCTACCGGATGTGCCGCAGGCGCAGCGGGTGGTCGAGGCGCTTCGCGGGACGCGCTGTGATGTTGAGCTCTCGACAGATTTCACCACCGTCGCCTGGCGCAAGCTGCTGCAAAACGCGGTCGCCGGGCTGATGGTGCTGGCCAACCGCCGCGCCGGGATGTTCAGACGCGAGGATATCAGCGAGCTGGCCCTGGCCTATCTGCACGAGGGACTTGCCGTCGCCCGCGCCGAAGGGGCGAAGCTGGACGATGCGGTGGCCCAGGAGATTCTGGCGAACTTCCAGCGCGCGCCCGAGGATTTAGGCACGTCAATCCTTGCCGACCGTCAGGCCGAACGCCCGATGGAGTGGGATATTCGTAACGGCGTGATCCAGCGCTATGGCCGCAAGCATGGTATTGCGGTGCCCATCAGCGACGTGGTGGTACCGCTGCTGGCGGCGGGGAGCGAGGGGCCGGGCTAACGGCCGCTGTTTTTCCGTTCGGCGAGCGTGACGGTGGAGCAATAATCTGGGGATAGTCAGCCTTAAACACATATGCGAAACTTACCGCTTCTGAAAAAATGTGGTGGGACCCGCTCAATGTCAGAACCATCTTCGCAGTGCCTGTTTAATGAAGGAATGATTGCTTTTCCTGAGGGCTATCAGGACCGTACCGTCAATGTCTTCGCGCCGCCTGCAGCGGATGCGCCCGCGTTCAACATTTCCCGCGATGCCCTCAACCCCGGCGAAGCGCTTGCCGCGTATATCGATCGCCAGCTCGCCCTGATGGCAAAGCACATCAAGGGCTGGAAGCAGGGTGAGCGCAGCGCCGCTACGCTGGGCGACAGCCTTTTACAGGGTGAAACCGTCCATGCCAGCTACCTGCGCGACGGGAAACGCATCTGGCAGCAGCAGGCCGTGTTTAACGTCGACGGCGATAAAATCCTGGTGTTCACTATGACCTGCACCCGCGCGCCGGGCGATGCCGACGGAGCGCTGTTTGGCGATCTTCTCAGGAGCTTCCGCTTCCACCATTAACTTCAGGGACCGTTGTTATGTTTGAAGCAGCACGCGTTGGTGATGATATCGGCCACTCCGGTGCGCTGGCCGGGATGATTGCCGGAACGATTGTCGGTGGCCTGATTGCCGCCGCCGGGGGCATTCTGGCGGGGGCCATGTTTATTGCCGGTCTCGGCGCATCCTGTCTTGGCGTGGGCGTCCTGCTTGTCGGCGCCAGTCTGGCCGTGGGGTATTACACCGGGGAGCTGGCGACTGCCGCCAGGGACAGCATCGCCGACGCCGGGGCATCCAGCATGACGAAGAAAGGCGTCATCACCTCCGGCTCGCCCAACGTGTTTATCAACGGTAAACCCGCCGCGCTTGCCACCGATAGCACCGTCGACTGTTCTGACGACGGCTCGCAGCAGATGGCCGAAGGCTCTAAGCGTGTCTCCATTAACGGCCAGCCAGCGTCCCGCATCGGGGATCGCACCACCTGCGACGCGAAGGTGATGACCGGTTCGGACAACGTCATTATCGGCGGCGACCCGCAGCAAACCCTCCCCATTCAGTCTGAAGTGCCCGAGTGGCTCTACAAGGTCTCCGATCTTACCCTGCTGTTCGCCGGGCTTCTCGGCGGCTGGGGCGGCGCCGCTGGCAAAGTCGGGGCGCTCTCTAAGCTGCTGGGCAAAATCCCCGGCATCAATAAGCTGGCCCGTATCGCCTGTCGCGCCGGCACGCTGATGACCGGCGTGGCGGCCGCGGGGATCATCGCCCGCCCGGTGGATATCGTCAGCGGACAGAAGTTTCTTAGCGGGGATGATGAGCTGGACTTCGTCCTGCCTTCCCGTCTTCCGGTGCGCTGGCAGCGCTACTGGCGCAGCGGCAATCCCGGCGACAGCGTGTTGGGCCGCGGATGGAGCCTGTTCTGGGAAAGCCGCCTGGAGCCTTATCAGGACGGCCTGGTGTGGCGCGCACCGTCCGGCGATTACGTCGCCTTCCCGAAGGTCCCGAAAGGGATGCGCTCCTACTGCGAAAGCGAAAAAAACTGGCTTGAACATCACCAGGACGACAGCTGGTCGGTGTATGACGTCAGCGGCGAGCGCTGGCACTATGCGCCGCTGCGGGATGATGCCCCGTCGCTGCTCCTGCGCCTCTCCGAACCCTGCGGCAACGATATCCTCTTTGAGTGGAATGCGGATAATACCCTGCATGCCCTGACAGACTGTGCGGGCCAGCGCGTGGTCTGCCGCTACGACCGCGACAGGCTCGTTGGCGCCTGGCTGGATGACGAGATCTGCCTGGTCAGTTACGCTTATGATGAACAGCGCCAGCTGGTCTCCGTGACCGGCCGGGGCGGTAGCGTGCGCCGACGCTTCAGCTGGCAGGATGGGCTGATGAGCGCTCATGAGGACGCCAACGGCCTGCTGAGCGAATACCGCTGGCGGGAGATTGACGGCCTGCCGCGCGTGGTCGGCTTCCGCCATAGCGGCGGCGAACGGCTGACGTTCGAATACGATTTTGAGAACGGCACCCGCCGCGCGACCCGCGAAGACGGCGCGCAGGCGCACTGGCTGGTGGATGACGACGACAACGTCGCGCGCTTCACGGATTACGACGGTCGCCAGACGACGTTTGTCTACCGCGACGGCGAGCTCTGCCACGTCATTCTGCCGGGCGGGGCGATGCGCCGCAGCACGTGGGACAAATACGGCCGCATGACCAGCGAGACGGACCCGGCGGGCCGCCGCACGGAGTATCACTGGCATCGCCTGACCGACCGCATCACCCGCACGGTTTACCCGGACGGTACCTCATCGCAGGCCATGTACGACCTTCGCGGTCGCCTGCTGTCGGAGACGGATCCGGCCGGTAGCACCACCGCGTATCGCTATCCCGATGATGAAGAATTCCTCCCGGAGAGCATCACCGACGCCATCGGCGGCGTGGTGCGCCTGGTCTGGAACCACCAGGGGCTGCTGACGCAGCGCACCGACTGCTCCGGCAGCGTCACCCGCTTCACCTACGACCGCTTCGGGCAGCTGATTGCCAGCGAAGATGCAGAAGGGAATATCACGCGGCGGGAGTGGAGCCGTGCCGGGCTGCTCAGCGCCGTGATCCATCCGGACGGTAGCCGCGAGTCGCTGGTGTGGAACGAACGCGGCCAGCTCACGGGCTGGCGCGACCCGCTGGAAAGCGAGGTGAGCTGGGCCTATAACGCGCTCGGCCTCCCGGTCAGCCTCACCGACCGTATTGGCCGCGTGCGCCAGTGGCGCTACGACCCGCGCGGTAACCTGCTGCGACTCGATAACGGCAACGGGGCGGAATACCGCTTCACCTATGACGCCGTGGGCCGCCCGCTCAGCGAAACGCGCCCGGACGAGACCGTGCGCCATATGGAATGGGACGCGCGAGGGTTCCTCTGCGCGCTCGAAGAAAACGGCCGGCCTGCCGCCGACGGCGGTATCGCCCGTCGCGTCCAGCAGTTCAGCTATGACGACAGCGGGCTGCTGATCGGGCGCACTCAGCGCCACGCGGAGTACCGCTACTTCCGCGACCTGAGCGGCCAGATTACCCGCATTCGCCGCACGCCGACGGCCGAAGGCGTTGCCCTGGGTATCGAAAGCGATGAGATCGCTTACCGCCACGACGCCGCCGGGCGCGTGCTGAGCGAGTCCGGCATTAACGGCGCGGTGGGCTACGAATGGGATGCCCTGAGCAACCTGACCGGCCTGACGCTGCCCGGCGGGCAAAAGCTGGCCTGGCTGCTCTACGGCTCCGGCCACGTCAGCGCCATCCGCTTCGGGCAGCAGCTGGTGACCGAGTTCACCCGCGACCGCCTGCACCGTGAGGTACGCCGCACTCAGGGCGCGCGCGAGCAGCTCCGCCAGTATGATAGCCTCGGCAGACGCACCCTGCAGCGCAGCGAGCTAAGCACGGACGTGACCCTGCCGGAGCAGGCGCTACTGGAACGCCTGTATCGTTACACCGCACGCGGCGAGCTTTCCGGCGTCAGCGACACCCTGCGCGGTGAGGTGGATTACGGCTACGACGCCGAAGGGCGTCTGCTGAAGCACTACGAGGCCCGACAGGGACACAGCCGCGCGCAGTTCAGCTACGACGCCGCGGATAACCTCGCCGCCAGTGACGCTGCGGCACCGGTCACGGATAACCGCCTGCAGCACTGGCAGGCGCTGTTTATGAAATACGACCACTGGGGCAACCTGGTCAGCCGCCGCAACGGGCTGTATGAGCAGCATTACGCGTATGACGCCGAGAACCGTCTGGTGTCCGCCCGGGGAACCGGGCCGGAAGGACGGTTTGAGGCGCGCTATCACTACGACGCGCTGGGCCGCCGCACGCGCAAAATCGTCACCACGACGCACGGCACCACCAACACCCGCTTCCTGTGGCAGGGCTACCGCCTGCTGCAGGAGCAGCAGGAGAGCGGGCTGCGCAGCACCTATGTATACGACCCGAATGAAGCCTGGAGCCCGCTGGCACGGGTGGATCACCTTCGTGACCAGAGCAGCGGTGAGATTTACTGGTTCAGTACCGATCTGAACGGCGCGCCGCTGGAAGTGACCGACGAGCGCGGCGCGGTGCGCTGGAGCGGCCAGTACGGCAGCTTTGGCGAGGTGCGCCATCAGAGCGAAGGGTTCTCACGGCTTGTGAATCGCTCGGCAATGGCTCACCAGCCGCTTCGCTATGCCGGGCAGTACGCTGACGGTGAAACGGGGCTGCACTATAACCTGTTCCGCTACTACGACCCGCAGGTCGGGCGGTTTATTGTGCAGGACCCGATTGGGTTGAATGGCGGTTTTAATTTATATTCATACGTTCCTAACCCACTTACTTGGATAGATCCATTAGGGCTAATGCCATGGGCATGGAACCCAAATGGAATGGGACACCATTTAATCCCACGAAACAAGGCCAACAGCATTGGGCTAACCGATCTTGGTACTATGAAAAATACGCCAACGTTTTTCCCAGATCCTTATAGTGCTGGAATGCATGAAGAATTACATAGAGCTATTAAAAACGATATTGGAAAAATTCAGGGGCCGTGGCAGGGTTCCGCGGAAGATTTATTCAATGCGTCTAGCCGTAATTTAGACTCCGTTTCACATATAAGAGGTGATTTAAAGATTCCTTCGACGGGTGAAATCTTAGCCAGAAATGTCACTCCTAAAGAAGCACATTCAAAACTGCTGGAGTGGTTCAATAATAAACAAACAGGTAAGGCATCAGGAGGCAGATGTGGTTAAAACAATTGACATTGATGTGGATTTTAACGGGATAATAATTTTCGATTATCCAGGAATACTGGCCCCATTTGGTGGGAAGATAGAGGATGGAGATAACATTCTCCAGGAATTCACCACCACAGACAAAGGGGATCTTGTTCTTAATGAAGGTATTGCCTTACCTATTATGGGCCTTGATGATGGTGGCTATGTTGTTAGGCTTTTTTTAAATGAATTTCCCGACAATAAAGACAGGGAAGTTATATTCACAGATAAATATTTCTATCTTAATGTAACTGGTGATTTATACGTTGCTGATATGGCAGTGTTTTGGGAGTGGGAAGATTATACTGGTTGGATTAACACTGATGTTCCTAAAGGAATATATAGAGTGAGCCTTGAAGGGGTTCATTTATTAAAGGGGGAAGAGACTGTTTACTGCTATGATTTAATTTTTGAAAAAACGAATCAACTTGGTATGAGAGATGTTGAACCACGCTCAGACTCCAGGATTTATTAAATCTATTAGCCGGCAAAGAAAATAAAATTTCCGGCTTTTGTTAGTTTTTTTTAATCATGCCTGAAGAGACGTACATTGTAGTTAATCATAAATGTGACTTAAAAATGCTAAGAATTTGTTCGCTGAAAGGGTTATGGGAATTAGGAAAGAGAGAATGTACTTTTTATGGGAGCGAGTTTAAGAAATGATTAAATGTAATCTAATCTCTAAAATAAGTATCTTTTCTGATGGTAATGACATTGGGCGGATTGGTGGAAATATCCCTGAATTCTTTTTAGATAAACTAGATATTGTGCGGGGTTATAAGTTTTATTTGACAGTTCAGAATCCTGATGAGGCACATGAGTATATTACGATACTTACTCCTGAACGATATGATGATATGATTGATAAAAACATCTACCCTAATTGTTCAGTAAAAATTTTTACGCACACGCATTCTGATGAAAGCAATAATGATGTATTTACGATAAAACACATTAATAAGGCAGTTATCGTTGGGTATGATAAGGTTGAAAGTGAAGAGTTTGACTTTATCACTAAAACCGAAGAGGCAAGATTAATACAATCGGAAGATTATTATTTTGATGCTTTGCAAAAAGATGGTTATGAATTTTTCATGCAGATAGATGAAGATTATTATCCAGATGCATTGCTTGATGGTGATTACATCTTTGGTTACGGTGCTTTGTATTTGTATAAAAACATATCTGGCGGGAATATCATAGCTGGTTTTTGGCAGTACTCGTAAAGATAAATGATTAATAAAATCCGGATTAATATTAATTATTTCCGGCTTATATAATATTGATGGTTTTTTATTCAGAATGCTTTTTTCTTAATTTTTTAATTGCTTTTATAAAATTTCTTTCAATTAATCATGGTATTAATATCATGTCTCAGAAAAATATATTTGTTATAATTTAATAATTGCTCGCCCGTGTTTAAAATTCTATCTCCGCCAAAATGTTAATATTTTAAGATGCATAGTTTCAACTGGTTAAGTTTGTAATTCTATAGACACGACGGGATATCGTTGACATGAATGTAAAGGCACTAGAAAAAAATATGATATGATTTACGGTCGTGATGCTTTAATAATATCTAGCACTGAGTTAAGATTTTATTCCTTTAGCTTTTTGGTAAAAGCTTCTTTAGGTTTATCTGCTACCAGGTAGGCGTAATCCTAATTAGAAAAATCATTGGTTTGAGCATCCCGACGGCCACCCGGATGCTAGTCAAACTGGTATGTCTGAGCATCATTCTAATGGTCATGTGCATGCGATTGACCCTAAAGGTAATGAGGTGATTTTTACATGGTAAATAATATGCCTGAGCAATTAATTAAATTTCCTATTTCCGAATGGATAGTTCAATCAGGTCATTTCAAAACTGATTTACTATCGGAGGCTTATTGTATTTGCTATCAATATAATATAGATAGTAATGGATATGGTCCTTATGATTTTTTAACTGAAAAATCGAAGGGGCTATTGTCCTCTTTATTTACTAATCTTATGTGTTTTAATAAAGAGGGGCAAAATCTTGATGCTTGCTCAGCCCTAAGTAGAAAAGGGCTTTATTTTTTTGGCAACAATAATGAACAAGTGAATAAGCAACTGACGGAGTATCGCAAGATGCTTCTGAAAAATAAGTTAAGAACTAATAAAGGATTACCTGAAGAGAATTTCCCTGAGAAACCTGAACTACTTAATCTTTATGATTATGGTGGTGCTGATGTAAGTGTAATAAATTCTTTAATAAAAAAAGGTTATCAATTTCTTTTTTACAGGTTTTTTACTCCTGTCGCTGGGGGGAGTGTAATTGTTTTTGATGGTAATATATGGGATAAAGCTGTTGAATATTGTAAGAAAAATGGAATTGGTTTTCAAGAGGTTGATTCAGTTGATAATCTGAAAGAATGGTAAGGTTGTTTTTTATAAATTAGCTAACTTAATAATAAAAAAGGACTGAAAAGATCTTCTTATCTTTCCAGTCCTTTTTTATTATTCTAATTTTGGGGAAGTTTTACACCATATGTCTAGTCAGATTATGTTACTTGGATAGCTCCTGCATATCATAATTATCCGCTATCAGAAAAATATAGCTGTTCGAAATATTCATGGTGACGCTGCGCCCGGTCTAAAATCCCTTCTCTGCGAGTCAGTTGCTCATGAGGGGGCAAGTTGGGCTTGCGTGTATGTCCGGCAGAGATTTTGGTTTACGGTTGGAATAGGTAATGCCGACAAAGTCGACCTTAAAAAGCAGGATAATTTGAGTAAGTTTTTTCTATTTAACCTACTTTTTAGAAAGTAACATAAGTATCGTGCAGATAGCTTAATTTATCAGGGTGTGGCGGTAGCATGATTGTCTTATGCAAACCGCTACGTCTGCGATCTGAGCGGCCAGATTACCCGCATCCGCCGCACGCCAACCGCCGAAGGCGTTGCCCTGGGTATCGAAAGTGATGAGATCGTTTACCAGCACGACGCCGCCGGGCGCGTGCTGAGCGAGTCCGGCATTAACGGCGCGGTAGGCTACGAATGGGATGCCCTGAGCAACCTGACCGGCCTGACGCTGCCCGGCGAGCAAAAGCTGGCCTGGCTGCACTACGGCTCCGGCCACGTCAGCGCCATCCGCTTCGGGCAGCAGCTGGTGACCGAGTTCACCCGCGACCGCCTGCACCGCGAAGTGCGCCGCACCCAGGGCGCGCGCGAGCAGTTCCGCCAGTATGACAGCCTCGGCAGACGCACCCTGCAGCGCAGCGAGCTAAGCACGGACGTGACCCTGCCGGAGCAGGCGCTACTGGAACGCCTGTATCGTTACACCGCACGCGGCGAGCTTTCCGGCGTCAGCGACACCCTGCGCGGTGAGGTGGATTACGGCTACGACGCCGAAGGGCGTCTGCTGAAGCACTACGAGGCCCGACAGGGACACAGCCGCGCGCAGTTCAGCTACGACGCCGCGGATAACCTCGCCGCCAGTGACGCTGCGGCACCGGTCACGGATAACCGCCTCCAGCACTGGCAGGCGCGTTTCATGAAATACGACCACTGGGGCAACCTGGTCAGCCGCCGCATCGGGCTGTACGAGCAGCATTATGCGTATGACGCCGAGAACCGGCTGGTGTCCGCCCGCGGAACCGGGCCGGAAGGGCGGTTTGAGGCGCGCTATCACTACGACGCGCTGGGCCGCCGTACGCGCAAAATCGTCACCACGACGCACGGCACCACCGACACCCGCTTCCTGTGGCAGGGCTACCGCCTGTTGCAGGAGCAGCAGGAGAGCGGGCTGTGCAGCACGTATATCTACGACCCGAATGAGGCCTGGAGCCCGCTGGCGCGGGTGGATCACCTTCGTGACCAGAGCAGCGGTGAGATTTACTGGTTCAGTACCGATCTGAACGGTGCTCCGCTGGAGGTCACAGACGAGCGCGGCGCGGTGCGCTGGAGCGGCCAGTACGGCAGCTTTGGCGAGGTGCGCCATCAGAGCGAAGGGTTCTCACGGCTTGTGAATCGCACAGCGATGGCACACCAGCCGCTTCGCTATGCCGGGCAGTACGCTGACGGTGAAACGGGGCTGCACTATAACCTGTTCCGCTACTACGACCCGCAGGTCGGGCGGTTTATTGTGCAGGATCCGATTGGGCTGAATGGCGGGTGGAACCTATATCAGTATGCGCCGAACCCGTTGGGGTGGATTGATCCGCTGGGTCTTGCTGCTTGTAATTCTTCTGGGCAAAACAGGAAGTTTTGGAAAAATGAACCAATAGAATTTAACGGAAATAAAGTTTATCAGCGGGATGATTTATTTGATCCTGAATTGATGACAACTTGGCGTGAAAAAGGAAAAGTTTTCAGGGGAACGAACGTAGAGCGAATGGCTACAGGCCGTGCACCTGTTGGATATGATGGAAATGCGGTTAATTTACATCATATGTTACAAACTCAAGATGGCCCAATTGCGGAGATGAGTCAAACATTCCATAAAACTAACCATGGAATAATACACATAAATCCAAACACAATCCCATCTGGTATAGATAGATCTGTATTTGATACATGGCGTAAACAATATTGGACAAACAGAGCGAGTGATTTCCTATGAGCAGAGAAGAATTAGTAGAGCTTTTTGATAAACATTCTGATTTAATCAACATGGGAACGTCTGAAGATTCTCCAGGAAGTGACTGGATCGATGCTGCAGAAAAAGCATTATCAGTGACTTTTCCTGCTAGCTATAAGTGGTTTTTAAACAATTATGGTGGCGGAGATATCTGTGGTGAGGAAATTTATAGTATTTACTGCCTGCCTTTTGATGAGGCGGTAGGTGGAGATATAGTATATCAAAATACTATAGCAAATGATAATTTGAAAAAAGGAAGAGTTGTTGTATCGAATACGGATTTTGGCGAAGAGTTCTTTTTTGATGCAAATGAAATGGAAAAAATATATGTATCATTAGGGGAGAATGTTCAACCCTATGCTGATAATTTTATTGTGTATCTCAAGAAACGATTGTTTGCATACATTTAATAACTGTATTTTTCCGTTCTAACTAAAACGCCGGGAAGTACTTTTTAATTTCCGGCTTGTTTTACCTATTAAGTTTAATATAACTACTACGCTCCTCGGATAGACTGTATATCGTACAGGATCCGATTGGGTTGAATGGTGGGTGGAATCTTTATCAGTATGCGCTGAATCCGCTGGGATGGTTTGCTCCGTGCAGGTTATGTAATGGTAATAGTGTCATAAGAGCGGTGACGCCTGAAAACGAGAGAGTATATGAGCGGATAAAACAATAAGAACAAAACTTTAGCATAAAATAACGCCGGCCTAACATATATTGTAGGTGCTCCGCATTCGCGTGACTCTTAGATTTCCTCCACCAGAAGCCAGGCATCAGCAGAGTATTTACAAACGCCGTTTACTCGAAATGCTGATGCGGCGCATCAGGAAGTATTGATTTTTGGTGAGATTCCTCACGAAGCCATCATATTTAAATAGGTGATTTATGTTAAATGATGTAAAGAAAAAAATAATTGATAATGATTTTGTTAATAATGTTAGAATTAATATGGTTTTCAATGATGAACAGTATAATGACTTGGTTTCTAGTTTAGATGAGCTTGCTAACCTATTGAAAAATAATAACTCCATAGATAAAGAATTAGCTTTGTATTTATATACAATACCTCAAATGATAAGAAATGCATATGCTAGTTTTGATAAAGTGGAAAACAAACCAGATTTGGCTTTTAAATTAGAAGATGCATGGATAGAGTTAGACTCGCTAGTAATAAACTGTTTAAGCTAAAAAGAATGAAGACCGGGTGAGAAATTCGCCCGGCTTTGATATGATATAATCCTTTCTTGAACCACAAACATATAATTAATAATCCATCCTCTACTACGACCCGCAGATTGTGCGGTTTACTGAACAGGATCCGATTGGGTTATGTAGGGGATATGAAGTCAGAGGTAACAATCCATACCAGACGCGGGTTGATCCTCATCACCCCGGAAGACCTCATCATGCATTCTAAATAGATACCAGAACATTAGTATCAGGAATACTTATTTCAACTGCGATATAAGGGAATACCCAGAATTTTGGAGTCAATAATCTTATATGCATTGGGTTCCTTAAGTTAAAACAAGTTATAAAGAATAAAAGAAGTGGGACAGTTACCGAGAATAGATGAAACCCAGATTAAAGTATTTCCTGAGCAAGTGAATTATAAAGTAGATGCAATAATACATTAACATGTCGATTTTGTAACATATGATATACCCGCATCTGGATGTACTCATGTTGGCAATGGCGATGTTTGGCATACGAAATGAGAGTAATAATTGTGTTATTAACAATAAATGAAATTGAAGTTAAATTACATGAGAAGTTCTCTCCTTTTAATGGAGAGATGGATGATTTGATTTTGAAAAAAAGAATGGCGCCTGTAAATAATATCAAGCATTCGGAGGACAGACTTGGTGCAAATTTCCCAAAGGATTTTATTGAGTTTGTCAATAATTATGATATTGATAACTTCTCTTTGGGGAATATATCTTTCGGTCATGGTGATGATTATTTGGAGAAAATAGTCAGGATTAACAATGATGAGTTTAACCATTGGTGGATTGGCGAGCATAGACCAGATGGTGTGATATGTATCGCAATATCAGATCTTTATACTATCTTGCTTAATACTCACGATGGCAAAGTTTATGCTATTACAAGTGAACAAACGATGGATGGATGGGAATCGATAGCTGATACTTTTGAGCTATTTATCAGAGGTGTTGGTTCGCATTTTTTAAAAGCATGCCCGCTAACGGAAATTATAAATTCAACAGGGGCAAATGATATTTCTTTTTGGAATAGTATATAATCCCTTTTTAAGGGGAGTATCTCTTGGATATTTCCCGATTTTCATTCATGAACAGAGTGCAGTAATAAAAATTCTTTGGAATGAAAATTAATTTCTAAATTGGTTATTTTGGTAGACGTTCAGGCCCGATTAAATGCTGTTCATATCAATATTGGAACGCATGCTATGTTGATAAATAAACTGGTTACAATATTAGCAGTATCTTTCGCCCCTTCGGATTCGGGGAAGGGAATGAAATGGCCACTGATTGAGGATGGTTTACCTTTCCCCTCTGATTATATTGAGTTTATAAATGAGTATGGTTCAGGTCGTATCGCGGACTTTATTGTTATTTTTAACCCATTTAGTAAAAATGAAGGTATCAATTTTTTTGAACAGTATAAATTAATTTTGGAAGACCTTAATTATCTGATTGAGTCAGATAAGGGTTATTATAATTATCAATTGTATCCCAAGGGTAATGGATTGATTCCGTTAGGAGTTACCGATAATGGGGGGTATCTATTCTGGGTGGTAAATTCTAAAGATAATAGTGAGTTATGGACCGTTGCTATTATTGCAGCACGATCACCAGAAGTTGAGTATTTTGATAGTGGGCTAACTGATTTTCTTGAGGGATTATTAAAAAACAAAATTAGATGTAAATCATTCCCTGATGATTTTCCCCCATCTGTTATCAAGTTCGAAAGCATTTGAAATAAGAATTCGGGATATTTTTCCCGACTTTATTACTACAATAAATTATGTATGTAAAAATTAATTGTAGTTTGTTTTTTTTGAGGTGGATTATCTAAGATCAAGGAATTATATACTAAGGATAGCTTATGCCTATTTCATGCGGTAAACCCAAAACAAAAGATGAACTTAGAATTTTGGAGGCGAAATTTAATTTCGGTTTGCCAGAAGATTATAAAGAATTCCTCAGGTTTAAAAATGGTTTTGTTGTAAAATCTCCAGATTTTTGTGAACTTGAGTACGAAGGTGTCGATGAAGGGGTTATAGCTTTTTATGCCCTTTTTGGAATAAATATGAAAAATCCTAATCACGACATTTTTCGTCAAAATAAGTGTTTTTTAAATGAACTTGATTTTATTGATGATAAATTAATCATCGGCGGTGATCCTGGAGGTAACTTTTACCTTATATTAAATGGCAGTGAAAGCCAGGGTGTGTATTATTGGGACAGAACACATCTACATGCAGATGATGATATCCAATATTTTGAGTTCGCTGAGCAAAATGAGTGTGGCAATATCTATAAAATTACTAATAGCTTTACTGAATTTCACAAGATAATTTGTAAGACTTCCCTTGATGCAGGAATGAATGTAACTGTTGATTTATGATGTTTCAAAATTAAGTCATATTAACAATATGATTATGGCTTGTTTTTAAATTTAGAGGTTATTAAATGGATAAATAGTAAAATAAGAGTATCACGTATGCTTGTATTCAAATCTTCATATTAAAGTCGACAGCATTGTTAGATTTAGAACATTAGATAAGCACGTTATAAAATAAACCATTTGACTTTTTATAATTATAAATTCTACTTATTTATTACCAGTGATGATATTCATAATGTGAATGAAATATTGATGATAATCCCAATCTCGTCGTTTCTGGCTACTAGATCTTGAAGTGTGAAAAAAGACTCTGTGCATATCTGGCTGAGGCTTCGATTTTACGGCTGGGATAGATAATACCTATATAGTCGACCATAAAACAGTACTATGTGTAAGTAAGTTACTGTGTTTAATCTGCTGTTTAAAAAGTAAAATAGTTATCGTGCAGATAGCTTAATTGATCAGGGTATGGCGGTAGCATTATTGTTTCATGCAAATCGCCATTTCCGCGACCCGAGCGGCCAGATTACCCGCATCCGCCCCCGCATCCGCCGTACGCCAACCGCCGAAGACGTTGCCCTGGGTATCGAAAGTGATGAGATCGCTTACCGCCACGATGCCGCCGGGCGCGTGCTGAGCGAGTCCGGCATTAACGGCGCGGTGGGCTACGAATGGGATGCCCTGAGCAACCTGACCGGCCTGACGCTGCCCGGCGAGCAAAAGCTGGCCTGGCTGCACTACGGCTCCGGCCACGTCAGCGCCATCCGCTTCGGGCAGCAGCTGGTGACCGAGTTCACCCGCGACCGCCTGCACCGGGAAGTGCGCCGCACCCAGGGCGCGCGCGAGCAGCTCCGTCAGTATGACAGCCTCGGCAGACGCACCCTGCAGTGCAGCGAATTGAGCACGGACGTGACCCTGCCGGAGCAGGCGCTACTGGAACGCCTGTACCGCTACACCGCGCGCGGTGAGCTTTCCGGCGTCAGCGACACCCTGCGCGGTGAGGTGGATTACGGCTACGACGCCGAAGGGCGTCTGCTGAAGCACTACGAGGCCCGACAGGGACACAGCCGCGCGCAGTTCAGCTACGACGCCGCGGATAACCTCGCCGCCAGTGACGCTGCGGCACCGGTCACGGATAACCGCCTCCAGCACTGGCAGGCGCGTTTCATGAAATACGACCACTGGGGCAACCTGGTCAGCCGCCGCAACGGGCTGTATGAACAGCATTATGCGTATGACGCCGAGAACCGGCTGGTATCCGCCCGCGGAACCGGGCCGGAAGGGCGTTTTGAGGCGCGCTATCACTACGACGCGCTGGGCCGCCGCACGCGCAAAATCGTCACCACGACGCACGGCACCACCGACACCCGCTTCCTGTGGCAGGGCTATCGCCTGCTGCAGGAGCAGCAAGAGAGCGGGCTGTGCAGCACGTATTTATACGACCCGAATGAAGCCTGGAGCCCGCTGGCGCGTGTGGATCACCTTCGTGACCAGAGCAGCGGTGAGATTTACTGGTTCAATACCGATCTGAACGGTGCTCCGCTGGAGGTCACAGACGAGCGCAGCGCGGTGCGCTGGAGCGGCCAGTACGGCAGCTTTGGCGAGGTGCGCCATCAGAGCGAAGGGTTCTCACGGCTTGTGAATCGCACGGCGATGGCACACCAGCCGCTTCGCTATGCCGGGCAGTACGCTGACGGTGAGACGGGACTGCACTATAACCTGTTCCGCTACTACGACCCGCAGGTCGGGCGGTTTATTGTGCAGGATCCGATTGGGTTGAATGGTGGGTGGAACCTATATCAGTATGCGCCGAATCCGTTGGGGTGGATTGATCCGCTGGGTCTTAAATGTTCTCATTCATCAAAGAATCCTAAAGAATTTCATGCTGTTGTAAACGAAAAATGGGGGCATAAAATGACCGCCTCAGAAATGAGGGAAGTACAAAAAACAATCGATAATATTAAATTGAATAGACCAGCTTTTCCTCGTGATGGAATACCTTTTGAAAATAATTTCAAAATTTCACCAGATAGTCAGCGCCTTAATACAGGAAGCGGTCCTTATAGAGAATGGACAGTAAAAACACCTGGTGTAGGAAATCGAGGAGCCAGGCGTATAGTTGTGGATACAAAAACAGGTCAAGCATTTTATAGTCACGACCATTACAACACTTTCATAGAGATCGGTCTGGGAGGATGGAAGTAATGAAAGTAATTACTTTATCTATTGACTTTAAAGAAATAAATGATGTTACAGAATTTCATGATAGGGTTAAGCACTTGTTTGGCTTTCCTGATTTCTATGGTAATAATTTCCATGCATTCATAGATTGCCTGACTAGTTTGCGATTCCCAGAAGAGGGGATGACATCTTTAAACTTAAAGCAAGACGAGTTTTTATTACTTAAGATAAGTAATATCAACAATTTGAATGAGGGGTTGAAGCATGATTTTCTTTTGTCAATTCAAGAGGTAAATAATAGAAGTATTTTATTTGGTGAGGAGCCAACTATCTTGTTATTGCTTTGTGCACAACATAAGTGAAATATGGCGGGCGAAAAGAAAAATTCGCCTGTTTTTTATTAATTGATATTATTCTGAACGGAAGTATGTTGCGGAAAGTATATTTTTCACTCACTATGTGGAGTGTAATCATAGATACTTTAGGGAGGGCTGATGAGAGGGATTAAAGAGGCGTTGAAGCAACTAGCCGCTATTTGTAATGAATACTCGGTATCCGGAAATTTCAATACCGTTAATGACTTGGACAATGCATTTCCAACCAACCTACCTCGTTCCACAGATGTTGATTACTTATATAAAAATTACAATCCGGAAAAATTAAACATTGAAACAGGCTTCACGCCAATTAAAATTCACTCTATCAGTGAGCTCTCGAAGGCTCAAAGTGGTTATGAATACTTACCGGATAATTATCTTGTTATTGGTGATGATTTAGGTGGAGGTAAACCTTTAATTGCGGTTATCGAAGAAGGGAATACCTCTGTCTATGCTAGTTATGATGTAATTGAACCATTTAAAATAGCTAGCAGTCTCTCTGGATTTATATTTTCATTAGCTGAGCTTATTGATTTGGTATATGGTCAATACGGTATCTTTGATATAGCAGATGATAATGACGAAGTGAAAGGTGACTTTATTGATGAGTTGCGGAAAAGAATTGCGCCTCTTATCGGTAATGAAGGTTTTAATGCATTCTATGATTATTTTTATGGCTAGGGTACATGTTTTTTATTTAAATAAATGAATGGGATATGCCTCGCTTGTCAGATTGTTCGCCGCTTTGATGGCTGCTGCAAAGTTCATTCTTTCGTTCTCCGGTAGAGGTACGTGAGCTTGTCATACTCTGCGTGAGTGCTGGTGTGTTTGATGAAGAGCTTTCCGCGCTCAAAATCAGTAAATAACATTACTCTTAAATACCCGCCACCTACGTCAATGACCCACCATTTTTCCCGGTATTTCATCCTCTCCCGGCTGGGGAAGCGCTTTCGCATGTCGTCTGGTGATGGGTAGTGGTCTCCTTTTAGTACCCAGTAAAGATCTTCCAGAGCGAGTTCTTGAATAGGAAAATGTCTGGTGGCCGCGTCGAAAGCGCTCTTGAGACTGCGGGCATTTTTGCCCCTTGTTTCCAGATTGGAAACATTTAAGGTGGTGGTCGGCGGGTTGAGAATGTGGGAATTGTCATGGATTGCAGTTTTCATTTGCTCGTGATAAAGGCGATCATTTAATGAGTGTGAACACTGTAAGAGGTGACTGTGAAAGAAATGTCCACTTTGTGCCAGGAGCGGACATTGTTATTAATAGCAGCAGACGCCAGCCGGACTCTCTCGTCTTACAGCACTTCAACCACTTCAAATTCTTCTGCGATCAACTCCATATCTTTAGAAAAATGACCTTCGCGGGTAAAAAATCGCTGATGCTCATTTCGCCAGTATTGAAGGCTTAAATCGCCTTCACCTTCTTTGCGGGCAAACTCCTCAGTCACATCACAAAAACGCACCAGTCGCATTGAAACCAGCCGGGTCACGCAGACCGGGGCATTCAGGCCATCAAGGATAATGTTATAGCTTCCAATCCTCGGGGCAGACTTTTCTTGCTGGTAAGAGGCAAAGGATCCGCAGGAGGCCGTTTTAATCCCTTTTTTAATCAGGTCCGCAAGCTCGCTGGCCAGTTCCGGGCTGTCTCCCATTTGCCAGGCATCTGCGCCTGGATACTTTACTTTTAATACCTCAACAGTAGCCATTAAGAGCCCTTTTTAATCGTCGATGAAAAATGTCATACAGAGTTTTAACATGAACTTTCCGGACATTAACATTGATGCTTTCCCTCTGCTACTTTGTCCGCTCTTCGCTCTTACCAGACATTCAAAAACAACATTAAATTTTGCGTATGGCCGGGGATCCGCTTCTTACCCAGCAGAACTCCGGCCTCCCATCACCCGCCTCAGTGCGTCGTTATATACGGCTCCTTCACAAACTCTGCCAGCAACCAGACCATATCATGCAGTAGCCCGGTGAGTTCTTTCGCCACGCTCGCAGGCAGTGTCCCGCCCATCACCGCCAGCGTTAATGCCACGGCATAATCCACCTGCAACACCGTTTCCTGCCAGCAGTCCGGCACGCAGGAAGTAATCTTTTCACCTGCAATCAATTGCTCAACCAGATACGACGGAAGCTCTGAGTCACAGCACTCACGCAGCCGCTTCAGCGCGGCCAGCAATCGCTTGCAGAGCGTGGTAAACGTCACTGTGTCGTCAGTTTCCACCAGCACGCTGACATACGCGGCGCAGGTATCAGCCAGCTCGAAAAGATCCGCAAAATCGGAAATTGAAGCGTTGATGAGCTGATGAACAGCGCTTTCTTCAGAGAGCGCATAAGAAAAGTTAGGTGTAGTAGCCATTTAGCATCCTCGTTGTGCAGAAAAGTGTCATGTTATGCTAACGGGTTCCTACGCCCGGTTACGGATGTGCCGCAACGCAGTCACTTTACGACCGTGAAGAAGGGATGAAAAGGGATGCCCCTGAATTACATAAGGTTGCTTGCAGGTTTGCGAGGCGGCTTCCAGAAGGGCATTGCCGCGTGGCGGCTACGCCCGACCCGGCCTCCAAAACCACCGCGATACGACCCGTAGGCCCGCGCAAGCGCAGCGCCGCCGGGCACAGTTTGCACTGTGGTTACGTCTTACGCAGACCTTTTCATTTTGAGCATCCCTTCTAATGATGTCTGCGTCGCGCGGGAGGATTTTCCCGCCTGTGAACAAAACACCCCAAACTCCCGGCACAGTGAAAGCGTAGACATTTTGTAGTACATGGTAGACCTCAAGCCAGAACGATGTCTGGCACCGCGACCAGCCATCCGGGCGTTTAAATGGTTAAAATAAATAATAATAATCATTGCGCAATAAATTTCGCTGTGTCTTAATAGCGTCATCGGTTTGGAATACAGACCTTATGAAAGCAGTTTTAGTAAAGCAGTCCTCAGTTCAGGTGTTATCAGTAGATACTCCTTCTTCGTGAGCCTCCTCCTAAGTGCCAAATAAGTAACTCTCGAAATACAGGCCATCATCGCCGCGCTTAAGTGGCTCATAAATTAAGGATTTATCTATGTCTAATAAAATGACTGGTTTAGTAAAATGGTTCAACGCAGATAAAGGTTTTGGCTTTATCACCCCTGACGACGGCAGCAAAGATGTATTCGTACATTTCTCTGCAATTCAGAGCGACAACTTCAAAACGCTTGATGAAGGTCAGAAAGTTTCCTTTACCATTGAGAATGGCGCAAAAGGTCCAGCAGCTGGAAACGTTTCTCCACTGTAACCCGCGCTAAATATCAGTGCGGCGTACGATAGCGATGAAGACAATAGTCCGAGCAGTTAAGCTGTACTGATAAAAATTAACCCGCACCTGTGCGGGTTTTTTATTTTTAAAGGGTAATGGTACTGAGTTTTATATGGCAGCCTGCCCATACTCCCTTCAAATTCAGCCTCAAAAACTGCTTCGCAATAAATTGACCATCAATACAGTCCGCAGTTTCTGAAAAGGTTCATCCCTGCTCCCGTTCCCCCTCGCTCATCATCGCCAGAAACCGCTTCACCGTCCGCGAACGCTCAAATCGCCGCCAGCAGAGTGCGATATCGGTATAAAGCTCTGGTGAGCGCAGCGCATGGTAGGTGACATTCGGCGGAGAAATAGCGGCCATGGATTTCGGCACCAGCGCGAACCCGCCGCCAGCGGAGACCATGCTCAGAGAAGAGGAAAGTTGTGAAGATTGCAGCGTGTGTTGCATATCGACTCCGGCCCGCTCGCAGCTGCCGTAAACGCGGTCATACAGCCCCGGCGCGACCTCCTGGGGGAACAGCACCACCGGTGTATCCCGAAGCTGCTCTAACGCCAGCGAATCGCACGCAGCCAGAGGATGATCGCGATGCAACGCCACCACCATCGGCTCCCGGTCGAGGATTTTCAACTCGAACACCTTGCTGCTTTCGCACGGCAGGCGCACAAAGGCGATATCCAGTTCACCCTCCGCCAGCATTGTCGTCAGCGAAGACATATTGGCTTCCACCTGGTGAACCTGCACCGCCATGTTCTGCACCTGAAACTGACGAATCAGCGCGAAAATTTTGGGATGAAAGGCGTCGGAGCTGGTGATGCCAATCGACAGGCTGCCGTTCAGGCCGCGCGCGATGCCCCGGGCTTTCTCCAGCGCGGCGTCGCTCAGCGCCAGGATCTTACAGGCGTCCTCATAGAAGGCTTCTCCCGCCTCGGTCAGCTCCACGCCCCGCGTCAGGCGCCTGAACAGCGGTGTGCCCACTTCCTCCTCAAGCCGTTTAATCTGCTGGCTAAGTGGAGGCTGTGAAATACCCAGCGCTTTGGCCGCCCTGGTGAAGTGTTGCTCGCGTGCAACCGCGACAAAATACCGCAGATAACGAAGTTCCATATCAAAAACGTCTCAAACCAGCATGGATTCTATATTGGAACTCTCTGCTGAATCGGGTCAACATTTATTTAACCTTTATAAATAAAGTTGAAGAGGACGGGCATGATGATGCATTCATCTGCATGCGACTGTGAGGCGAGTTTATGCGAGACCCTGCGTGGGTTTTCGGCTCAGCATCCTGACAGCGTGATCTATCAGACATCGCTAATGAGCGCCCTGCTAAGCGGCGTCTACGAAGGGGAGACGACGATCGCCGACCTGCTGGCACACGGTGATTTTGGTCTCGGCACCTTTAACGAGCTGGACGGTGAAATGATTTCCTTCAGCAGCCAGGTGTACCAGCTGCGCGCCGACGGCAGCGCCCGCGCCGCGAAGCCGGAGCAAAAAACGCCGTTCGCGGTGATGACCTGGTTCCAGCCGCAGTACCGCAAAACCTTTAACGGTCCGGTCAGCCGTCAGCAGATCCACGACGTGATCGACCAGCAGATCCCCTCCGATAACCTGTTCTGCGCGCTGCGCATCGATGGCAACTTCCGCCATGCGCATACCCGCACCGTTCCGCGCCAGACGCCGCCGTACCGGGCGATGACCGACGTGCTGGACGACCAGCCGGTGTTCCGCTTTAACCAGCGCGAGGGCGTGCTGGTCGGGTTCCGCACCCCGCAGCATATGCAGGGCATCAACGTGGCGGGCTATCACGAGCACTTTATCACCGACGACCGTCAGGGCGGGGGACATCTGCTCGACTATCAGCTGGAGAGCGGCGTGCTCACCTTTGGCGAAATCCACAAGCTGATGATTGACCTGCCCGCCGACAGCGCGTTTTTACAGGCCAACCTGCACCCCAGCAACCTTGATGCGGCTATCCGCGCCGTCGAAAACTAACAGGAGAACTACCGTGAACAGTGAGAAACAGTCACGTCAGTGGGCGCACGGCGCCGATATGGTTGTCGGCCAGCTGGAAGCGCAGGGTGTGAAGCAGGTGTTCGGGATCCCGGGCGCAAAAATCGACAAGGTCTTTGACTCCCTGCTGGACTCCTCCATCGAGATCATCCCGGTGCGTCACGAGGCGAACGCGGCGTTTATGGCGGCAGCGGTAGGGCGGTTAACCGGCAAGGCCGGAGTCGCGCTGGTCACCTCCGGGCCGGGCTGCTCCAATCTGATCACCGGCATCGCCACCGCCAACAGCGAAGGCGACCCGGTCGTCGCGCTGGGCGGGGCGGTGAAGCGGGCGGATAAAGCCAAGCTGGTGCACCAGAGCATGGACACTGTCGCCATGTTCAGCCCGGTGACCAAATACGCCGTCGAAGTCAATTCGCCTGACGCGATTGCTGAGGTGGTATCGAACGCGTTTCGCGCTGCCGAGCAGGGCAGGCCGGGCGGGGCGTTTGTCAGCCTGCCGCAGGATATTGTCGACCAGCCCACCACGGGGGCGATTTTACCCGCCAGCGGCCCGGCGCTGATGGGCCCGGCACCGGAGTCCGCCATTAACGACGTGGCGAAGCTTATCGAGAACGCCAAAAACCCGGTCATTTTACTCGGCCTGATGGCCAGCCAGCCCGCCAACAGCGCCGCGCTGCGCACGCTGCTGGAGAAAAGCCGCATTCCGGTCACCAGCACTTATCAGGCCGCCGGGGCGGTGAATCAGGAACACTTCACCCGCTTCGCCGGGCGCGTCGGCCTGTTCAACAACCAGGCCGGAGATCGGTTGCTGCATCTGGCGGATCTGATTATCTGCATCGGCTACAGCCCGGTGGAATACGAGCCGTCCATGTGGAACAGCGGCGACGCGACGCTGGTGCACATTGACGTGCTGCCCGCCTATGAGGAGCGCAAGTATGTTCCCGATCTGGAACTGGTCGGGGATATTGCCGCCACGCTGAATCTGCTTGCCAGCCGAATCGAGCACAAACTTGAACTCAGCCAGCGCGCCTCGGAAATTCTTGTCGATCGCCAGCATCAGCGTGACCTCCTCGACCGTCGCGGCGCATCGCTAAACCAGTTTGCCCTGCATCCGCTGCGCATCGTGCGCGCCATGCAGGACATCGTGAATAACGACGTAACGCTCACCGTCGATATGGGCAGCTTCCACATCTGGATCGCCCGCTACCTCTACAGCTTCCGCGCGCGTCAGGTGATGATCTCCAACGGTCAGCAGACCATGGGCGTGGCGCTGCCGTGGGCGATTGGCGCGTGGCTGGTCAACCCGGGGCGCAAGGTGGTGTCGGTCTCCGGGGACGGCGGATTTTTGCAGTCGAGCATGGAGCTGGAAACCGCCGTGCGCCTCAATGCCAACGTGCTGCACATCATCTGGGTGGATAACGCCTACAACATGGTGGCGATCCAGGAAGAGAAAAAATACCAGCGTCTCTCCGGCGTCGAGTTTGGCCCGGTCGATTTCAAAGCCTATGCCGACGCCTTCGGTGCGAAAGGCTTTGCCGTCGAGAGCGCCGACGCGCTCGAACCGACGCTGCGTGCCGCAATGGATGTCGATGGCCCGGCCGTGGTGGCCATTCCCGTCGACTACAGCGATAACCCGCTGCTGATGGGCCAGCTCCATCTCAGCCAGATTTTGTGAATCAATATAAGGACAGAGAAATGCAAAAAGTGGCTCTCGTAACCGGCTCCGGCCAGGGGATTGGCAAAGCGATCGCGCTTCGCCTGGTGAAGGACGGCTTTGCCGTCGCTATCGCGGATTACAACGAAGAGACGGCGAAAGCGGTTGCGGATGAGATCACCCGCAACGGCGGGAAAGCCGTCGCCGTGAAGGTGGACGTCTCTGACCGCGACCAGGTGTTTGCGGCGGTGGAAAAAGCCCGCACTGCGCTGGGCGGCTTCAACGTCATTGTCAATAACGCCGGGGTGGCGCCGTCTACCCCTATCGAATCCATCACGCCGGAAATTGTCGACAAGGTTTACAACATCAACGTGAAAGGAGTGATCTGGGGCATTCAGGCCGCGATTGACGCGTTCCGCAAAGAGGGGCACGGCGGTAAAATCATCAACGCCTGCTCCCAGGCGGGCCATACCGGCAACCCGGAACTGGCGGTGTACAGCTCCAGCAAGTTCGCGGTGCGTGGCTTAACCCAGACCGCCGCGCGGGATCTCGCGCCGCTGGGGATCACCGTTAACGCCTATTGCCCGGGCATCGTCAAAACGCCGATGTGGGCGGAAATCGACCGTCAGGTCTCCGAGGCGGCGGGTAAACCGCTCGGCTACGGAACGGAAACCTTTGCCAAACGCATCACGCTTGGCCGTTTGTCCGAACCGGAAGATGTGGCCGCCTGTGTCTCTTACCTCGCCGGACCAGACTCCGACTACATGACTGGTCAGTCGCTGCTGATTGATGGTGGGATGGTGTTCAACTAAATTCTAATAAGCTCTGACATGAACTTTCCCCTGCTCCCGTGCAGGGGCTTTTTTTTGTCTCCTCAGCCATTGTGCATTACACTGCGCGCTGCAAAACTTTAGTCTTAAGATCTGACAGGCGGTAACAGCGATGAACGGTACAATCACAACGTGGTTTAAAGATAAAGGCTTCGGATTTATCAAAGATGAAAACGGCGACAACCGCTATTTTCACGTGATTAAGGTCGCCAACCCTGATCTGATTAAGAAAGATGCGGCGGTGACCTTCGAACCCACCACCAACACCAAAGGCCTTTCCGCGTATGCGGTGAAGGTGATCCCGGAGAGCAAGCATCTTTATATCGCGGGCGAGCGCGTGAAGCTCACCTCGATCAAATCCTTCGTGGTGTTCAGCGAAGAAGAGCCCGTTGAGACCAAAATCGACAAAGAGAACGCGGTGCTGTCGGTGGGGCTACTGATGAACAGCATCAAGCCGAAAAGTGAGAAAAAGCCGGGCGAGATGCGCACGGTGAAGAAGCTGGCGATCACCACCTTCCAGAACACGACGATGATCTTCACCGAAGATGAAATCGACATCGACGCGACGGTTAAGCTGCTGAAGTAATTTTATGCCGGGTGGCGGCTACGCGTTACCCGGCCTGCACGTTCTTCCTTTTCGACCGCTTTTTAACCTGCTATAACAAACTCCTTACCTTGCAGGGAGTCACCGCCGTGCCCGAAATCAATCAACATGGTCAAACCGTTAACGATATCGTCCCCGACTGGAAATGTGCTCGAGCGCTAACTCGCACGCCGCTAACCGGCCAGTATTGTCGTCTGGAACCGTTGGACGCAGAACGCCACGCGGCGGATCTGTTTGAAGCTTACGCACTGGGCGATGACAGCGACTGGACGTGGCTTGCCAGCACCCAGCCTGTGAGCGTTGAGGCTACTGCGCACTGGGTGCTCGGAAAGGTGCTGGATGACGACCTGGTGCCCTTTGCCGTTATCGATCTGCGCACCGAAAAGGCGGTAGGGCTGGTGAGCTATATGGCGATTGAACGCTTTTTGGGATCGGTGGAAATTGGCCACGTCACCTGGTCGCGCAAGATGAAAGGCACCCGCATTGGCACCGAAGCGGTGTGGCTACTGCTGAAAAATGCCTTTGAGCATAAATATCGTCGGCTGGAGTGGAAATGCGATTCGATGAACACCGCCTCACGCCGCGCGGCGGAGCGGCTGGGGTTCGTCTGGGAGGGACGTCTGCGCCAGAAGCTGGTGCGCAAAGGACGCAACCGCGACAGCGATATGCTTTCGATTATTGACGGCGAGTGGCCGCAAAGGGACACGGAGCTGCGCGCCTGGCTGGCGGCGGAGAATTTTGACGCGGAAGGGCGGCAGATTAAGCGGTTAGAGGAATTTCGCTAGATAGGCGTTGCGGGCAGAGTGCATTATGGCAACTCTGCCCACGAACGTTATTTCTCGATCATCTGAATAATTTGATTGCGGTTGATAGCATGTTCATTACCAGCAACATCCTCATAAGTTATAAGACCGTTATCATCATCCACTTCCGGTTTTCCATGGGTAATAATCATTTCCCCATTTTTCTTTTGTAATACATAGTCGCTGGAGCACCCTGCAACCGTGAGGGTCATCAGTGCCAGACTCATTATTGCAACCAATTTTTTCATCTTAATGCCTATACCTTAAAAGACCACCTTGGGCCAAATGACGTTACTGAAAAGTCCTTCATTGAAAGGGAGATATCAATAACACTGCATATATTAAAAACATGAACAATAGCGTCATAATCACAACGCGACGTTCGAGTGGCGTAACGATTGAATTAGATTCTTCATCTGGTTTTGTTGACAAAATTATCTCTCAATTAACCTGCGAGCGTACCCGACACTTTTAATGGCAGACGATAGTGATGTGCCATACATAAGAAGTTATCGACATTTGCTGAACCTCTGTTCCAGTCGTACTCCATGTTGAGTAATTTATATTTTCCTGTACCAAAAAGGTGATAGGGGAGTAATTCCACACCCTGAAAATTCTTTTTTCCTTGTGTGAGTGCAGAAATGAGCGCCAGTAATTTATCAGCCTGATCCGGTGCATCGTTAAAATGCGGGATCACGGGGATACGGATAATAATCTGTTGCCCTCCCTGTAATAGCCGTGCAAGATTCCGCAGAATCGTTTTATTACTGACACCAGTAAAACGGGTATGCAGCGCATCTTCCGCGCTCTTTAAATCGTACAGAATCAGATCGCAGCCCGCCGTTGCCTGATGAATAGCGTGCCAGGAAGCGTAGCCAGCGGTTTCAATGGCGGTGTGAATATCCTCCGCTTTGAGCTGTTCAATTAAAACGCGAGCAAATTCAGGCTGCATTGCCACCTCGCCGCCACTGAGCGTCACACCGCCTCCGGACTGGCGAAACCAGATTTCATCAGCCATGACCCTTTCAAATGCGTTTTGTGCGCTAACATGTTCTCCGACAATATTGAGCGCGGCGGCAGGACAACGCTCTTCACATAATTGACAGCCAACGCATCTGCGGTCACGTTCAAGAACATGCACATTTTGATTCATGCTGTGGAGCCCCGTCGGGCACAGGTCGGCGCAGTTGCCACAATGCAGACAGCGGTCGGCATGGAAAAAAACATCCTGTTCGGCAGTTTGTCCTTCCGGATTTGCGCACCAGGCACAACGCATCTGGCAGCCTTTAAAAAAGATGATGCTGCGGATACCCGGCCCGTCATGTAACGAAAACCGCTGAATGTTTGAGATCCAGCCATACGCCTGTTCAGAAATGCCGCTGCGTCGTTCTGCTGATAATCTCATCCTGCACCTCTTTGCTTAATTCAACGAAGAAAGCACTGTAGCCCGCCACCCGGATCATCAGGTTGCGATATTCAGCGGGGTGTTTTTGTGCTTTTCTCAGCGTCTCATCGTCCACGTAGCTGAACTGGAGTTGAGCATTACCCAGAATGCTCGCTGTACGCAGCAGGTGGATCAGGCTGTTCTGACCTTCAGGTGTTTCAAGCATGCCGAACATGAGCTTGATGTTATGCACCATGCCAATATCCATCTCTTCGACGTTGATCCGACTAACGGAGTTGATTATTGCAGTAGGTCCGAGGTAATCCGTTTGCTGAGCCGGGCTGATGCCATCAGCCAGCGGCTTACCCGCCAGTCGGCCAGAAGGCAGCGCACCAGTGATAAGCCCAAACGGGGTGTTGTTTGAAATAGAGAGTGTGCCGAACGCAAACGGCGCATACAGCATCCGGTACTGGCGGTGCTCCTGCTCAAGAAAACGCACCAGCTCGCGGGCGATATCATCCACCTCACGAATATCATTGCCATATTTCGGTGCTCGCTGGCAGGCAGTAAGTATTTCCCGATAGCCGACAAAATTATGTTCGAGAGCCTCCACGAGCTGCCGCAGCGTGAAGCGAGCGGTGTCGAAAACCAGCGTCCTGATGGCCATCAGCGAATTTACACAATCAGCAAGCCCGGTCCAGATGAGACCTGGCCCCGCGTTGAGGCGCGCGCCTCCCTGCGTGACATCTTTAGCTGTGGCAATACATCCCTCAATCAGGCATGACATCAGGGGTTTTCGGGCATGTTCCGCATGTAGCTTTTGTACGATCAGCGTCGCCTCTGCGGCTTTTCTGACGATAGCTGAGAGCTGAGTCCGAACCGCGGATTCAACGTCTTCATAGCAACTGAACTGAGATACATCGCCAGTGGCGGGGCCGCACTGCTTGCCATTTTGGGTTCGACCATTATGCAAAGCCAGCTCGATAGCCGCAGTAAAGGTGGTATAGCCTACCGACGTCCACTGGTACATTTTCCCTGATTTTTGGGGCTCGACGCAGCCCATCAGACAGTAGTCCCGGGCATCTTCATAGCTAAACCCTTTATGAAGCATCATCCGGATATGCGCATCGTCGAAATGACAGGCTGGAAAACCCATGCCACTGCGTACCACTTCGACCACTTTGCGCATAAACGGCTGGGGGGACTGATTATGTATACGTACTGCTAAACCCGGCTGGTAGATTTTTAAACGGGCTGAACAATCCATTATCATCAGCGTCAGCGGGTTGGTCGCATCGCCACCTTCACGTTTCTGGCCGCCAACCACGAGGTTGATAAACGGCTGGTAGCCAGCAAAATACATGGCTGTAGATTCGCTACAAATCCACAGGGTTTCGGCCATTTTTATGAGCCAGCAGCAGAGGAGTTCCTCAGCCTGTTGAAGATTGAGCGTGCCGTCGTGCAGATCGCGTTCCAGCAGTGGCCAAAGATATTGGTCGACGCGGCCGAGTGATATGCCGGTCTGATTTTCTTCCAGCATAAAGAGAGAATGCACGAACCATATCGCCTGCAACGCATCATGGAAATGCTGTGGTGGCTGTTCAGGCACCCGGCTGCATATCCCGGACAGTTGCAGCAGCTCATCGCGACGCAGCGGATCGCCTTCTTTTTCCGCAAGCGCATTCAGATAGTGAGCATAACGTCGGGCATAAGTCACCACCCCGTCACAGGTATGCAGCATGGCGGTATAAAAATTGAAGGCATCACAGCCCTCGGGGGTAGCAGGATCAAGCGCGAGCAGCAGTGCTGCCGCTTCTTCACGGATCCCCTTTATTCCTTTAGTCAGTAAAATATTGTCATAACCCGGACAGGAATCGCCGCCACCGTTTTGTGTTTTGATCGTGACATCGCAGATGCCATCATCATGACACCACTGCCATAGCCCGTGAGTCTTTAACTGCGTTTGCGCCATTTCATCGAGGGAACGGCCCTGCCAGTATGGGAATACTTCTTCGCGAAGCAGACGCTTTGTTTTCTCATCAATCTGATAAGGATCCTGCGCTCGCGTGGGAAGGGTTTCCAGCTCTTCGGCCAGCCAGCGCCAACTGATTTCAGGCGAAACTTCTCCCCCGCGTGCGCCGCCAGCCGGATGGCTGACGATCAGTTCATTTTGTGCCACATGCAGAGGCGCAGTCTCACAGGCACGCCGAAAGGCCAGGGCCCTGAGCAGACTGTTGTTCATTCCCGGATTGTCTTTATAGACCTGGGTTACGCTCATGGCCCGATGTGCCGAGACGAAAGGTTTTGCCTGAAGATAGGCTTCACGAAGCTGCACCAAGCGCAAGGAAAGTATCTCTGTTGTCATGCCGTTTCTCCTGTTAAAAGGCGATGATCGCCAGCCCGGTCACGATGCAGCCAATCCCGATCTTTTCCAGAATGCTGCTTTTTAATCGATAAAATAAGCTGCTCATCACGGTAATCAGTACAATCCCCAGCCCCGCCCAGATGGAGTAAGCAATGACTGGCAAAATATACCCCATAAGCATTGATAAAGAATAAAAAGAAATAACGTAGCAAATCAGGCAATGAATTGTTAATGGAATATTTTTAAAATGTCTGGTCTCAGGGAGTAATAGCGTGCCAGTGACTTCCATGGTGACAGAAATAATCAGCCAACAAAGGCAGTTCAGTATGATATACATGTTTTATTACGGTGTTATTTGTATTGCTTGATCGCCAGGTTGAGTGTGATTGTTCCAGCGATAACCATCCCCAAACCCAGCCATGCCCTCTGCGATACAATATAGTCAAAAAAGCTGGATTGTATAACGGTAATGCTGAATAAGCCGACCGCTGACCAGATAGCATAGGCCACGCCGAGATGAATTCGGCGTAATGCAATCGATAAAAAATAATAACTTATGCCATAGCTTATTATCGCTGACAGTCCCACAACGGGGCGCTGAAAACTGTTTGATAGCGATAACAAGGTTGTGGCGATAACTTCAATGGATACTGCAACCATGAGTGCAGCAAAGCTTTTCGTTAACGTCATTAATAAATCTCACAATATTTAATAAAATATAAAGCGTGTTTATTAGTATAATAATGCAGAGTCGTAACCCGACTGAACAATTCCGCTCACGTTTACGCAACACATCCTTGTGCTTACAGAATAAAGACTCCTTCAATCATCAGGCACGCTTTGCCCGAAAGTTCGATACGTCCGTTATCTTTAACAAAGCAAATCAGTTCGCCTTTACGGCTCCCGCCCTGTTGCGCGTGTAATCTCTTTTTCGACAGTTTTTCACTCCAAAGCGGTGCCAGAAAGGTATGAGCCGAACCTGTCACCGGATCTTCATTTACCCCCACCTGCGGGCCGAACCAGCGGGAGCGAAAATCAAAAGTGCTTGAGGACGCAGTCACCACCACGCCGCGTGTGTTAAACCTTGCCAGCGCGTTGAAATCAGGCTTCAGGGCATCCAGCTTGTCTTCATCATCGATGACGACAATAAGGTCGGACGCCTGCCAGACTTCTGCGTCGTTTTCCTCCAGACCCAGGGCCTTAAGCAATCCTTCCGGCGCGGCAATTCGGGATGGGAGCACCTGGGGGAAATCGAGCGTATATTGCTCACCATGCGAGGTCACGGTCAGTTCGCCGCTGCGGGTGAAAAAATGCACGCATTCGCAGGCGTCGTCACGGCTTAAGAGAACGCTCGCGGCAGCAAGCGTCGCATGGCCGCAGAGATCCACTTCCACTGCAGGGGTGAACCAGCGAAGCGCGAAGCCGCCATCCTGTTGAACCACAAATGCGGTCTCGGAAAGGTTGTTTTCCGTCGCGATATGCTGGAGCACTTTTTGTTCCGGCCAGGCGTCCAGCAGGCAGACGGCGGCGGGATTACCCGTAAAGGGGCCGTCAGAAAAGGCGTCAACCTGGTAAAACGGAATGCGCCGGGGACTGTTATTTTTCACCCATCACCTCAAGATCGTTATATACCGTATAGCGGGTTACGCCCAGGGCCTGCGCCGCGTGCTGGACGCCGCCCCGCATTTTGAAAATGCCTTTAGCGTGCATTTCAGCGACTATTTTAAGCCGCTGCGCTTTCTGTACCTTTTTGCCCGGAACCGAATGTTTATCGATGATTTCCTGGATTGACTGCTCAATGATGCCGCCCAGGTTCATATCCTGCGGGTCTGAATCAGCAAGCGGGCTGCCTGTTATTGCGTCGAGGCACTTGCGCATTTGCTCATAAGGAGAGGTATCGATATTGATGCAAAAAGCCATCAACGGTACCCCTTCCTCGCTGTAGTAAATTGTCGAGGCGCTGTTCAGGATCCGTCCGGACGCCGTAGTGGTTTTATAATTTTTAACCGTAACCGGGGTGCTGTCCTTATTGTTTTTAAGTAACAGGGCAAATCCTTTGTCTTTTTCAGGACCGGATAAAAGATTGTCGCCCGCTTTTCTGCCGCTGACGTGCCCGTTAATGATTTTTACCACGGACTGCTCTGGCGTGGTGAGGTTATGCAGGACTATCTCCTGGTTCGCTGACAACGTACCTGCGAGTGCTTCCATTGCCGCTTCCAGCGGCCCGGAAATCAGTTCAATCTGTTTGGCGTAATCTGATTTCATCGTTTTTCCTTTATGTTCGGCATGGTCAAAGGTCCTGTATAAAACCTCGCTTACATTCTTTAGCTGGCCTTTTCTGCCCTGGCGAGAGTCCTGGTAGCGTTAAAGTATATTGATAATGTTTAATTATCAACAAAAAGTTGATAAAAGGGGCGGGGGCGCGTAGATTTTATGTCATGCAATGTGATTAAAAATAACGTAACATTATAATTTTTAAGGAATAAAATGAAATTTTTGACTGTGATTGTGGCTATAACACTCCTGACGGCATGCCAGCTGGTACGCCCTTTTGGCGATGCTACCACCTATAAACCATTTACCGTTTCAGCGCATCCCGGACTGGAGGGACGGTATCACTGTATGCGAAGCACGCTTGACGCTCAAGGCTACGAAGTGGAATACATCTTCCCGGAACGCGATACGCCTAACTTTTTTGATATCTCCAGAGAGCACAGGCTGATTGCCCAGATCGATATGTATCATACCACCGGGGCAAACTTTCTGGATATTACGCTTATCTCCGGTTCGAAACAGACCAATGAAGATCTTGCCCGTGTCATAGCCCATTGTGTCAGCAGATGATCAACCAGAACGAAAAACATGCGAGGCGCAGGACAGGGGCGCCTTGATCCTGCTTGCAATCATACCCCCCTAATTTCAACAAAAAGTTGATTATCTAGCTTTGTGTTGATAGTGTAGTCCTACTGGCTGTCGTCAAGGGGGTTATATGAACGTTGATCGTAAAAAAAACACTGAATGGGGCAAGTGGACGGAGCGAGGCCTGGTCTTCACCGTCATTATGTTTTGCATCATTAACTATGCTTATCAACTCTTCCGCATATTTTCTGCTTGAAGCCGTCTGTTTTCGTTGTGAAAGCTACGAAAAATACAAAGCCCTTACCCAGACAAAAATATATTAAAGATCCTGAGTGCTGAGGCTCATTTGCGTTTCTGGCATAAAACTCTAAAAAGAATAAATTTTTAGACAAAAAAACTCACAAACTGAATGGTTATTACAATTCAACATTATCATTTATAAACTGTGGAATTATAGATGGGAGTGGTTTTTTAATTTGCATTGGTGGTCGTAAATAGTCTTTTTAACTACTTTTTTGCATTTTGTGTGGTTAAAGAAGTTGGCTTTTTCACTGATTGACACATTTATCGTTACTAAACACAATATAACCTCACATTGCCAATGGTATTAGTCCTAAAGTCATTATCAGGGAGGTGTAGGTATAGAAAAGAATAAGGAACTTGTCGCCTGTCAGGCTGCGTATAGCGGGTATATTGTGGAATTTAATAATGGATCCCGTCTCTGGATAAATCGGGAAACATTGCTGGTCGGATGGTTCGACAATCCGCAGGTGCCTCAAAAGGGAAGGATGCGCTTTCAGAAGACAAAGATGAATCTCTTTGCTTATCTTCTTGAACATGCTGTTCGAAAAGAGGTCAGCCGTGATGAATTATTACATCAGGTATGGGAAAAATATGGCCTTAAGTCATCCAGCAGACAACTTTGGCATGCAATTGGCCAGCTTAAACTGAGTCTGTTTACGCTGGGTATTCCTTACGAATTTATTCAGTCGAATAAAGGTAAGACCTATTCTCTGGAAAAAGTAAAGGTTTTCTTTATTACGCAATCCGATATTAATGATAATGCATATTAAATATTTTTAAGTTGTTAAAATTTTTTAGATGAGATATATACATATGTCTGAATATATTAAGGTATTTCTGGCGTTATGCTCTTTTGTTTTCACTGGTACGCTCGCCCATGCGGCCAGTTCAGGTACGATCACCTTTACCGGTTCGGTGAACAGTGAAACCTGTGCGGCGGTGGTAAATAATGGTAATGCCGATGCGACAGTAACATTACCCGCCGTACCGACATCAGCATTAAGTGCGGCAGGAGCGACAGCGGGGGCAACCACATTTACGATTAATTTAACGGGCTGTGATGCAGCAAATACCAAAACCCGCGCATACTTTGAAGCAGGGGGACAGGTTAACAGCACCGGACGTTTAAATAACTCGAATACTGCCGGGGCGACAAATGTTGAACTGGAGCTCCTTGATGTGGATGACAACAGCTCCGTTATTGTTGCCGGTGACTATGCTTCACAGTCTACCTCCGGAACCAAAGTCGATGCCTCGTCCGGTACTGGTACGCTGAATTATGCAGTCCGTTATTATGCTACCGGTGCGGCGACATCCGGTGCAGTAGCCAGCTCAGTGACGTACAGTATTATTTATCTCTAATCTTTTTGCTCGATACGGATATAACAATAATTAAACAGGGAGAGTGTTCTTCTTGAGGTCTGTCGTCGGCCTGAGGAATCAGGCCGTTTTTTTCCAAAATGGAGCAGTATGAAATTTAAAATTTTCTGTACGTTTATATCACTCTGTTTTTTTAGCCATCTCACTGTGGCCGCTGTCTCGCTTTCCGGAACGCGAGTAATTTATCCGCAGGGTAAAAAAGAGATATCGCTGGAGATTAAAAATCACGGTCCCCAACCGGTATTGACTCAAAACTGGATTGATGACGGAAATATTCATGCGTCACCCGATATACTGAATATACCTTTTGTCATTACGCCACCCATTGCCAGAATTAATCCTGAACAGGGGCAAACGTTGCGCATTTCTGTTCTGGAGAACATGCTGCCGCGGGATAAGGAATCTGTTTTTTGGGTAAACGTGCTGGAAATTCCTGCCGTCAATAAAACGGCGGAAAATAAACTTCAGATGGCTTTCCGTACGCGCATTAAATTACTTTATCGGCCGGAAGGACTCGCAGGGCAACCGGAGTCAGCAGCGCAGCAACTCACCTGGAGACGAATATCCTCCACACAGCTTGAAGCGGTAAATAATACCCCATGGAACGTATCCCTTGCCGGGGTAGTTTCCGGCCGCTGGAAGGCTATGGGGGATTTAGTGCCCGCTTACGGTAAAAAAAATTTCACGGTTAAACGCGGATCTTCTCTGTCATCTAATGGCGACATAACCTGGACGTACATCAATGATTATGGAGCTGAACGTTCCGCAAGAGGTCGCTTGAATAATTAATTCACAGGACTGGAATGCTATGAAAAAGGGATTATCGGTATGGCCTGCGCTTTCAACCGTGGCTTATGGGGTTTTCTCTGCACTGTTTTACGCTTTCGGAGTTCATGCTGATGATGACATACAGTTTGACAGTAATTTTTTGCGCATCTCCCATCCTGAAAACGTTGATCTCTCGGCTTATATGAATAATGCGATGCCTGCCGGCAGATACCGGGCCGATATCTATCTGAACGATAAGCTTGTCATGATCGATGATATTCGCATCAGCGGAAAAGATGCCCGCTCTCAGCGCATTTTGCTATCGCAGGCGACCGTCACAGGATTGCAGTTAAAAAAAAGCAGGCTGTGCGCCAGTAATGCCGGGCAGTGGTGCGATCTCCAGGCCGTCCTGCCAGAAAGCCAGCTGAAATTTAACGGAGGCAGACAGCGCCTTGACGTCAGTATCCCCCAGGCCATGTTGCAGCATGTCGCACGCGGCAGCGTGAGCCCGGTGCTCTGGGATGCTGGGATCCCCGCGCTGCTGCTGGGGTATAACGTGAATGGCTATCGCAGCGAAAATAGCAGTGGGGAATATAACAACCTCTACGCGGCGCTGAACGGCGGGCTGAATATCGGTGCCTGGTATTTTCGGCATAACGGGACGTTAAGCTGGCAGCAGCAGAATGGTACGCAGCAGAAAAAATATACGGTGCTTAACAGCTACGTCCAGCATCCGCTGGCGAGGATTGAAGGGAACCTGATTCTGGGTGAATCAAACACCTCCGGACAGTTATTTGACTCCGTGTCATTTACCGGCGCATCGGTAGCCAGTGATGACCGGATGCTGCCCGCTTCGCGTCGGGGCTATGCGCCGGAGATCCGCGGGGTCGCGCAAACCAGCGCGAAAGTGACGATCCGTCAGAACGGAAAAGTCATTTATGAAACAACAGTATCGCCCGGGGCATTTGTTATCAACGATCTCTATCCGAGCGGGTATGGCGGCGATCTGAACGTTACGGTGCTGGAGGCTGACGGATCGCAGCATTTTTTTGACGTCCCCTATGCATCGGTTGCACAGCTGCTCCGCCCGGGAACAAGCCGTTACAGCGCGACGGCGGGCAGGCTGAGGGGAGACTATCTCAGCGAGCGCCCGGCATTTAGTGAAGTGACGTATCAGCGGGGGCTGACAAATAGCGTCACCGGTTCTGGGGGCATTCAAGCCACGTCATTTTATCAGGCTATGCAGGCAGGCCTTGCTGTGGGAACACCTGTCGGAGCAGTGTCTCTCGATACCACATGGTCGCAAACCCGGCTAAGAGAAAAAACACTCCGGGGAGAAAGCATCAGGCTGAGCTACAGCAAATATATTCCCGCAAGCCGGACGCAGTTTTCACTGGCCACCTGGCGATACTCAACGGGGAATTATCTTTCTCTGATGGATGCCACCCTGCTACATCAGCAGCGGCCTGATGAGATAACAGACGGTCAAACCGGTAGAACCCGTAACCGGGTGACGCTGACCCTCAACCAGGGGCTGCCTGACAAGTGGGGACAGCTTTATGTGACGGGCATTCTTCAGGACTACTGGGGGCGGAAAGGCTATGACCAGCAGTATCAGGCGGGCTATACCCTGACAACGGGCAGGGTGAACTGGAGCCTGGGTGTCAACCGAAGCCGCTCGGCGGGGGGAGAATTTCAGAATATCTGGACGTTGAGTTTTAACATGCCTTTGGGTAGCGCCAGCACGCCGCTGCTCACCGGGCAGGTGTCGCGAGACGGGCAAGGACATTTCAGCGAGCAGGTTGCGCTTTCCGGCAGCGCCGGCGAGCGGCAGCAGTTCAGCTGGAATGCCGGGGCGTCGCATCAGTATCACTCAGGGGATTCCGGGCAAATAGGCGGGAGCTGGACCGGGCCGGTTTCTACCCTTACAGCAAACTATGCCCAGGGGAAAGCATGGAAAAGTGGCTCAGTGGGGGTGAGCGGTACGGCCGTCGCGCATTCCGGCGGGGTCACTTTCTCACCCTGGACAGGCAACACCTTTGCGCTGGTTGAGGCGAAGGGTGCGGAAGGTGCTGAAATTCCCGGCTATGCCGGAACGCGCGTGGATGGATCGGGCTATGCGTTGGTACCAAACCTGATGCCCTATCAGAAAAATGCCGTATCGATAGATACCACCTCGGTAGAGGATGATCTCGATCTCGACAGCACCAGCAAGCAAGTGATCCCATACGCTGGCGCCGTAGTGAAAGTGAAATATCGCGCCACTGAGGGCGTACCGGTACTGATAAAAGTACGCAGGAGTAACGGTGAGGGTGTGCCTTTTTCTGCTCGTGCGACAGATGCCAGCAATAATATCGTGGGGTATGTGGGGCAGGGGGGCCGCCTGTATGCCCGTCTGGCGCAGCAAAGTGGGATACTGGAACTACGCTGGGCTGAAGGCGAAGGGTCACGCTGCAAAATGAAGTATTCACTTCCGTCCACAGCGGGAAAAAAATTGCTCATCTTCGATTCAATTTGTAATTAATACGACGTAAAAACGTCAGGAAGCTAATGAAAGTTTTAGTCTGTGTATTTACTGATAATGAGTTTTTATTTTCAGCAATGGTGGAATTGCTCTCATCCCATCCGCTTTTAGCGGAAAAATATGGACTACGCAAAATCCGTTCAGATGAAATTGTAGCGTGGATGCGTACGGCAGATAGCCAGAATATGATAATGGCCGGGCCTGACATGGAGCCTCTGGTCAGGGCTTTTTGCCTTGATAAACAGTTGGATTATTTTACGACCAGATTTAATGCCAGTGAAATACAGAGTTTTCTGGTTCAGGGTACAATTCGACATCATGAGAGAAGGACGAATCTTGTTCGGGCAAGGAAAACCATGAGGCTTTCGAAACAGGAGTTAAGGGTGATGTCATGGTTTATGCTCGGATTATCTCCTCATAGCATGTCAAGATATTATGGTTTATCGATTAAAACGATCAGTACCTATAAGAGGCGCCTGATGGAAAAGCTTTGCATTACATCCGATGCCGAGCTTTTTAAGGTGGGGATCACCTATCAAACGTATCGTAATCATTTTGGCTAAATGAAAAAGAGGGCGGGCCTTCAGTGATAAGCGTAACGACGTAGGAGCAGTTTTGATATGCATTATTGTATAAAGCAAAGAGGTGGTGATATGTACAGGCTTGTATTAACTGTTTTGCTTTTGTATCCATTCTCAACCTTTGCCACATGCGTGTTAAATACGAGTGATACAAGCATGTTGCAACAGGAGCAAACAGTTCAAATTCCGTTGAATCATCAGATGATATCGGTTGGGCAGGATATGCCTGTGGGTTCCGTAATATACAGTCAAACTTATCGATCAGGGTTAAGTAATTATAAAGTATCCTGTGCCAGTAGTGGTGGTTATTTTCGAGTCAGTCGACAAATAATTTATACGCCTATGCCTGTTTCAGGATATTCTGGAGGGGCATATACAAAAGTATACGAGACGGGTATTCCTGGAGTAGGTGTTAGTATATGGAATGGTGGTATGAATATGTGGCCCAATGAGTCGATAACATGTACCGGGCTTGATGGGATTAATTGTACGATAAGTGACCCTTATAGCGTTAACGCCTTCGACATAACATTTATAAAAACGGGCGATATCACCCCAGGACTCCTCGATGCTTCGAGTTTGCCGACGGTTTCGATAAGTCTTGGAAAGCAAACAGAGAATTATGTAAAAATTGCAACTTACTCATTTATCGGCAGCATTCAGGTTAGTACTTCAACCTGCACGACACCCGATTATACCGTCCCATTGGGGAACTGGTCACAAACAAGATTTAAGAGTAAAGGATCTGCCAGCGCGTGGGTGACCGCCAGTATTGTTTTAACAAACTGTACCAGGGCCATTGGAAATACAACGACTGGAAATGTCTGGTCGGAAAATGCCTCAGTCATAGCCGTAGGAACCTTACAACCTAACCCCTGGACTGTTTCTTTTTCCTCCGTCAGCGGCGTTATTGATGCTGATAACGGCATCATCGCTACGGAAACGTCAGCAACAGATGCTGCACAAGGGGTAGGGATACAGCTCAGCCAGGGTCTACCTGACAGCGCAGGAACTAACCTTATAAAAATCAGTGATAGTGCAATAACCGGAACGTTACCTACAACGGGAGAAACGTCATATGTCATTCCATTATCGGCGCGTATTATTCAGACCGAAGATTCTGTTGTGGCAGGTAACATAACGGGAAAGGTGGTTTACACTTTAAATTATCTGTAGTGTTCTGATATTTCCTGCCCTTTAGCCCCCTCATTTGCGATGTGGGCTGTCGCGGATGGGGGGCATTCCAGCGTTTTAAACACAACCGTACTACTGAACGCGTTTGTAGCGATCTCCGTTGTACATAAGATGATCGTCAAAAATGATGAAGTTATCCCCATTATTCGCCCACAGGAAGTTTTCCTTATCCAGCATGGCATTGATTTTTTTCGTGTTGTAATGGACGCCCGTTTCTTTATCCCATATGAGATCGGTTATTTTTACCGCATAGAAATGACGTTGCCCTGATTTCATGTCTGCTATAGAAATTTTAGCCGGGATCTTTGAATTTGTTTCCTCAATCCAATTTCCAACAAAAGCCTTTCCATTTTCCGGTTTACAGCCCGTCAGTGAAGTGATGAATAGTAACGCAATAGCATATGATGCCAGACGCATTGTCGATGCCTCTTAATCTATTTTAATAATGAAATGTTTCTGCTGACGTATTTTAGAGGAGGTGAACAGGGAGGGCAATTTGTGATCTGATGGCTTTGTTTCTTTTTTATAACGAGCATTTTCAGATAAAAATAGCCATTTTGTTATTATTGTTACTATTCCATGCTGGTATATGTGGTTTGAAGAGAGAGATGCAAGGAGAGGGCGGGGATTATTCTGTCGGTAATGATTGAGTTTTTTTGACTAAATATCATCGAATGACAGAGCGGTATTCTGCCGGGGCAGTAAAGGCCTCCGATTATAGAGGCTCTTGGAATCTCATTCTCAGCGTTTACATGCGTTTCTCCGTTTCTTACCGTAAGGGCAGGTTTTGAAAATACAGCGGACGGAGGATGTACAAAATGAATTTTCAGGTTCTTTATCGCCAGGGCAGCTGGACATGTTGTGCATGACTCGCCAGAGCGTCGGGCTATACTTGTCAATTTGTATTATATTAATCTTCCGTAATTTTTCTGATATAACAATTCCGTTTTTGTTAACCTTAATGTTATCACCGGGTTTGATAAGATATTCTCCATTATACCAGAGCAGGTATTTATGGTTATATTGCGTAATTATCTTGGTGAAAAACGTTCCAGTAATAGGGCTGACAATAGTGCCTAATGAAATCCATAATTTTGTTGTTTCCACTCATCTACCTTTTTTTACAAAGAATATACTCCCTTAAAACAGTCTATCGTTCTCTGTGATAAGTACATAATAGATATTGCCTATATATAGAATAAGCACGGGTAAGCATCTAAAAGATGTTATGTCAAATACTTACACAATGCTTTACTTTAAAATGGTTAATAATACTAATATTTACGATTGAGACAGGTCGGAAGTAAATTTTACATTCTTCGCAAAAAAAATCACCCTTAGTTTTAAGTTAAGTAAGTATTGTCTGGTTCCTCCCTTTTTATTTAATACTCTTCCCACAGGGATAATACCTCCTCAACGTTTCTTACCCCATCACGGAAATAATTGATGTGGTGTTTTTCGATAAAAAATATTTCAAGTGAGAGAGCTAAAACGAGAAATACAATAAAAAATATGAAAAGGTTTTTGATCATGGCTTACGTCTAATTGCTTCATGTAAAAAAATAAATATATTCAATAGGTTATTTTTGTTAAAAGTAAGTTAATAACCAGCGCGCTGATAAGGATGAGTCCCATACCTGTCTATCGCCTAAATAAATAATATCAACATTTTGTTGTAAATTAAACTAATGGTGTGGTTGTTGTGATCCAGCGCACCTTCTTGTGACGCGACGTGTCTGGCAGCTGTTTGCTCTGGAAAAGGCTTTTGAGTGGAAAAACAAGAACGAGAAGCGCCAGGCGGTATGCCTGGCATGAGACAACGTGCGCGGCTCAAATATTTTTTTTGCGGGGTTATACCATTTTAAAGACGGAGAATTTTTTCGTGACGGGCAACATTCGTTCGGTATCCCCGTAAAGCGCAATGGCTATAAACTCCAGAGACTCCAGAGAGGTTTCTTTCGTCGCCTGAATCTGGGCTTCAGACGACGCGCCAAGCATCGTCGTGCTGAAGTAGTTAAACGTTATGTCCGCGCCCTGACATTTTAGCAGCGCTGTTTTGAGCTGATTGCTGTTTTTTGCCTGAAGGATGACAACCGGATAATGGCTAAGATAGGCCTGTAAACCGCTTTCTTCATTCGAATAGTCATGAAAGAGCGCGTCATCCGCTTTACGCATGATCCCAGCTGCGAGGTGGGCGGTGGCATTCAAAAGTAAAGCCGGCTCCATCATACGGTTAACAACGATATAGAGTTTTTTTTGATTGTCTTCAAACATCGCGATTCCTCAATGGCAACTTACTCACCCCGCATAGCCTGCTAGCGAGATTCTCGTTTATACCGGACATGGTCAATAATGGACATGACGAAAACTATGCTGGCGGCGGGAAGCAGCCAGGCCAGCCCCTGATTATGCAGCGGCATGCTGGCGGTGAGCGAGGCCAGCCACCGTGGACCGCCTGAAGAGTTGAGCGCCTCTGCCAGACCGAACAGGAAGGTAACGAACGCGGCGGGGATAATGACCAGGGTCGTGGAATGGAATTTTTCACGAAAGAAAAATGTCAGGATGAGCACCACGAATACCGGGTAAATTGCCGTCAGGACCGGCACTGACAGATTAATCAGTTGGGTAAGCCCAATGTTGGAGATCAGCATTGAGACGATGGCAAAAAACCAGATGCAGGTGCGATAGCTGAAGCGGGTGTGATCGCTAAACCAGGAGCCGCAGGCCGATGTCAGACCGATCGCGGTGACCAGGCAGGCAAGGGTCATCAGCACGCCCAGAAAAATATCTCCGGCAGCCCCGTAGCTAAAATGCACATAGGCGCTGAGGACCTGTGCTCCGTTCGTTGCGCCCTCAATCAGCCCGCTGCTGCTTAGCCCCAGACGGAACAAGCCTGCATAAACGACGACCAGCCCCACACCCGCAATCAGACCGGAGTATAGCGCGTAGCGGGTGATAAGACGTGGGGAGGTCACGCCCCTGGACTGAATTGCCCTGACAATCACCAGCCCAAAGACCAGAGCCGCCAGCGTATCCATCGTCAGATAACCGTTAGTGATCCCCTGAGAAAAGGGGGAGGTTGCGTACAGTCCCTGGGGTGGCATTGGCGCTCCTGCCGGGATGAGCACGGCCGTGACCGTCAGGACCAGCAGGGCAATGATTTTCAAGGGTGATAAAAATTTCCCTACGGTATCGAGAAGACGTCCGGGATAGAGGGACACCAGAATCACCAGGCTAAAAAAGATTAAGCTCCACAGGGGCAACCCGCTTTTATTCACATGATAATGCTGCAATGCCAGTTCGTAAGAGACGGTGGCGGTACGTGGAATAGCAAAGATCGGACCGATACAAAGATAACAGGCAAGAGTCAATGCCATACCGCAGATGCGCCCGGTGGGACGGGTGATGGCCGACAGCGAACCGCCCGCTTTCGCCATGGCAATGGCGGTAATCACCGGCAATCCGACGCCCGTCAACAGAAAACCCATTGCCGCAAACCAGACGGATGTGCCTGCCTGTAGCCCGATCAACGGCGGAAAGATGATATTACCCGCCCCGACAAACAGAGCAAAGTTGAGAAAGCCCAGAATAAAAATGTCTCTGACGCGAAAAGTAGTCATGTTGTTGTCTTCATCAGTTCTTTGCCGTAAAGCGCCAGGAACGAGAGTGCGGTTAAGTATAAAGCACATTCTGAAACAGTCCGGACCGGGGCGAACGTGAGGCTCAGTGGTGCTCGTGATGGTGATCCCCATGATGATTATGCCAGCCGTGGGCATGCGAAGGTTCATGGTGCCATGGGCGATGGTCCGGATGATGATGATCGGAAGAATGATGATCTCTAATGACGCATCCGCTGAGCATGAGGCTCAGGGCAATTAGGGCAACGTTAAGGGATAACTGTCTGTTCAGCATACTGCTGTCCTCTCGGTGAAGATTTACGATCGGGAGGCAATGATATCCACTAAACAAAAAGTTGTATTTTCAACTTTTATTTGTTTTTGAAATTAACCGTAACAAAATGATTCAAAAAACGCATATTTGTATGAAAAAAAAGGGATTTCTCAAGAGAGGTCTGAGGGATTATGCTTGCACACCTGTGCGTTTTCAGCGAAGCAGTAAATTCTTATGTAAATAAAGTTTTCATTGTAACTTATTGTATATTAGCATTTTTGTTGGGTGTGTTTTACTTGTTTGTATATCATTTCACCTTGTTTATCTTTATGTAAAAAGCGTAATGATAAGTAATTGATATTGTCACGTAGTGGAATAAAAAGGATAGTGCGCCCTCAGGAAAAACCACATAAGGAAAATGGTCAATGAAAACGTTAATCTCTCTTACTGCCCTCCTCGGACTAGCCTCTGCTTCTGCCTTTGCTGCCACTGCACCAGAGTGCGTAAAAGCTGACAATCAGCAGATTGAAGCGCTCTTCGATAAATGGAATGCATCGCTTCAGACAGGCGATGCCCATAAAGTGGCGGATAATTACCTGAGCGATGCGGTATTGCTGCCGACAATATCAAACCAGGTCAGGCTGACGGATAAGGAGCGTGTGGATTACTTCGAGGATTTTCTGAAGAAGAAGCCGTTCGGTAAAATTGACAGCCGCACCATTCGTCTCGGCTGTAATAAAGCCATTGATACCGGGACATACACTTTTACTTTCGCGGATAAAACATCCGTAACCGCACGCTATACCTTTACCTATGCATGGGACGGAAAAGCGTGGAAAATCTCATCGCACCACTCTTCTGCGATGCCAGAAGGGTAAACCCTGCACCCCTCTCCTGGTTGGGGAGAGGGGTAACGTCTTAACGGCGAACCGGCGCCCCATCCGCCACATAATACGCCGCCGTGCTCTTCGCCAGCGGCTCGCGCCCGCGAATGGCGTCGACAATCTTCTCACCAATCATGATGGTGGTGGCGTTCAGGTTGCCAGTGATAATTTGCGGCATAATCGACGCATCTACCACGCGTAACCCTTCCAGCCCGTGAACGCGGCCTTCGCCATCGACCACCGCCATTTCGTCGTAGCCCATCTTGCAGGTGCCGCACGGATGGAAGGCGGTTTCGGCGTGGTTACGCACGAACTCGTCCAGCTGTTCGTCGGTCTGGCATTCGACGCCCGGGCTGATTTCGCGCCCACGGTATTTGTCCAGCGCGGGCTGGTGCATGATCTCACGGGTGATGCGGATCGCGTCGCGGAACTCCTGCCAGTCCTGCTCGTGGGACATATAGTTGAACAGGATCGCCGGATGCTGATGCGGATCGCGGGACTTAATCCGTACGTGCCCGCGGCTCGGCGAGCGCATGGAGCCGACGTGGCACTGGAAACCGTGTTCTTTCACCGCGTTCGAGCCGTTGTAGTTAATCGCTACCGGCAGGAAGTGATACTGAATATTCGGCCACTCGAACTCCTCGCGGCTGCGGATAAACCCGCCCGCTTCGAAGTGGTTGCTCGCGCCCACGCCTGTGCCGCCAAACAGCCACTCCGCGCCAATCTTCGGCTGGTTCCACCACTGCAGGGCAGGGTAGAGGGAAACGGGCTCTTTGCATTCATACTGAAGGTACATCTCCAGGTGATCCTGCAAGTTTTCCCCCACGCCGGGTAAATCATGTACCAGCGGGATATCAAACTGCTTCAGCAGTTCAGCGTTGCCCACGCCGGAGCGCTGGAGGATCTGCGGAGACGCAATAGCGCCCGCGCACAACAGTACCTCTTTCTTCGCTGTCGCTTTTGACGGAATGGTGCTTTCGCCTTCCAGCCACTCGACGCCCACCGCGCGCTTGCCGTCAAAGATAATGTGATCGGTCATGGCGTGGGTGCGGATGGTCAGATTCGGGCGCGGTTTGGCCTGATCCAGATAGCCGCGCGCGGTGCTGGCGCGTCGGCCCTGCGGCGTGACCGTGCGATCCATCGGGCCAAAGCCTTCCTGCTGATAGCCGTTGAGATCGTCGGTGCGCGGGTAGCCCGCCTGCACGCCTGCCTCCACCATCGCTTCAAACAGCGGGTTCACGCCCGGCTTAGAGGTGGTGACGCTCACCGGACCGTCGCCGCCGTGGTAGTCGTTCGGCCCCACGTCGCGGGTCTCTGCCTTGCGGTAGTAGGGCAGGCAGTTGAGATAGCTCCAGTGCTCCAGACCCGGTTCTTTCGCCCAGTTGTCCAGATCCATTGCGTTGCCGCGCACGTAGCACATGCCGTTGATCAGCGACGAGCCGCCCAGCCCTTTTCCGCGTCCGCACTCCATGCGGCGGTTGTTCATGAAAGGCTCTGGCTCGGTTTCATACGCCCAGTTGTAGCGCTTGCCCTGCAACGGGAAGGCTAGCGCGGCAGGCATCTGGGTGCGGAAGTCAAAGCGGTAGTCCGGCCCGCCCGCCTCAAGCAGCAGGACGGTGGTGTTCGGATCTTCAGTCAGTCGTGTTGCCAGAACGTTGCCGGCAGAGCCGGCCCCGATAATGATGTAGTCAAATTGCAAATAAACCTCCCGGTTAAAATATGGACTGGAATTTACCCATCTCAACCTGGATGGACTTCACCTGGGTGTAACTCTGAAGCGTCATGACGCCGTTCTCGCGGCCAATGCCGGAGTGTTTGTAGCCGCCCACCGGCATCTCCGCGGCGGATTCGCCCCAGGTGTTGATCCAGCAGATGCCCGCTTCGAGCTGATGAATAGCGCCGTGGGCGCGGTTCAGATCGGCGGTGACAATGCCCGCCGCCAGACCGTAGTCGGTGTCATTGGCGCGACGAATGGCCTCTTCGTCAGTGTCATAGGAAAGAATGGACATCACCGGGCCGAAGATCTCTTCGCGCACGATGGTCATGTCGTCGGTGCAGTCGGTGAACACGGTTGGGGCAACCCACGCGCCGTTATCAAAGCCGTCACCCTTCAGCACGTCACCGCCGCACAGCACGCGCGCACCTTCCTCTTTGCCTTTGGCGATGTAGCGCATCACGCTGTCGCGGTGTGGGAAGCTGACCATCGGGCCAAAGTTAGTGTTTTCATCGAACAGGTCGCCCGCGCGGATGCGGCCCACGCGCTCAACGATTTTTTGCTCAAACGCGGCTTTGAACTTCGCGGGCACGAACACGCGGGTGCCGTTGGTGCACACCTGACCGGAGCTGAAGAAGTTGGCCATCATGGCGATATCTGCCGCGAGATCCAGATCCGCATCGTCAAACACTATCAGCGGGGATTTACCGCCCAGCTCCATCGTCACCTCTTTCAGGGACGAGGCCGCCGAGTTTGCCATCACCTTTTTGCCGCTGGCGACGCCGCCGGTAAAGGAGACTTTGGCGATGCCCGGATGCTCGGTCAGGTACTGGCCGGTTTCCGCGCCCACACCCGGCAGAACGTTAAACACGCCGTCCGGCACGCCCGCTTCGGTGTAGATTTCCGCCAGTTTCAGGGCGGTAAGCGGCGTTACTTCGCTCGGCTTGAAGATCATCGCGTTGCCCGCCGCCAGCGCCGGGGCGGATTTCCACAGGGCGATCTGGATCGGATAGTTCCACGCGCCGATGCCCGCCACCACGCCCAGCGGCTCGCGGCGGGTGTAGACGAAGGAGGTCTCGCGCAGCGGGATCTGGCTGCCTTCCAGTGCCGGGATCAGCCCCGCGTAGTACTCCAGCACGTCCGCGCCGGTGACGATGTCGACGGTCGAGGTTTCAGAAAACGCTTTACCGGTGTCGAGGGTTTCCAGCGTTGCCAGCTCGTCGTTGCGCTCGCGCAGGATATCGACGGCGCGACGCAGGATGCGCGAGCGCTCCATGGCGGTCATCGCCGCCCAGATTTTTTGCCCGCGCTGTGCGCTATCCACGGCGCGGTCCACGTCTTCACGCCCGGCGGCCTGCACGCTCGCCAGAACTTCACCGTTGGCCGGGTTGATGGTCTCGAAGGTGCGACCGCTGGTGGCGGATGTATAACCACCATTGATATAAAGCTGCTGTTCTGCCATTCGGGACATGCTTCCTCCTCGGTTATTCGGTCGGTAAATGCTGGCTGATAAAGTGGCTGGTAAGCGACCGGGCCAGGGTTTTATCCAGCGGTTTGCCGCTGAGCGCGGCGCGCAGCCACAGCCCGTCAATCAGTGCGGCGAGCCCGTACCCCGCCTCTTCAGCCTGTTCACGCGGCAGTTCGCGGCGGAATTCGTACACCAGATTTGAGAGCAACCGGCGGCTGCTGACCTGCTGCAAACGATAGAGCATCGGCTGATGCATGCTGCTGGCCCAGAAGGCCAGCCAGGCCTTCATCGCCGCGCCGCTGACCTGGGTTTCATCAAAATTGCCGCCGACAATCGCCTGCAAACGCTGCTCTGCACTGCCGTCCGGCAGGGCGCGTAAACGGCTTAATACCGCATCGCGTAACTGACCGGTGATGTCGCGCATGGTTGCTTCCAGCAGACCGTTTTTATCTTTGAAATAGTGGCTGATGATGCCCGTGGACACGCCCGCCCGACGGGCGATTTGCGCGATGGTTGCGTCATGCATTCCCACTTCATTAATTGCTTCCAGCGTGGCATCGATGAGCTGCCTGCGCCGGATCGGCTGCATCCCCACTTTGGGCATTTTTGCCACTCCATTCATCAGCGTTGGTAATCTATTAAAGCGGTTTTTGATTGGACGTTCAATATAAAATGTGTCTTAATTGTTGCGATTTTGGATTTTAATAGTTACAAAAACAGTGGGGATACTGGATGACAGACCTTTCACAAGACAGAGAAAAAGACAAAATCAACCCGGTCGTTTTTTTTACGTCCGCCGGGCTGATTTTGTTGTTTTCCCTGACGACTATCTTCTTTCGTGATTTTTCTGCCGAGTGGATTGGGCGCACCCTGAACTGGGTGTCGAAGACCTTCGGCTGGTACTACCTTCTGGCGGCGACGCTCTATATCGTCTTCGTGGTCTGCATTGCCTGCTCGCGCTTCGGTTCGGTGAAGCTTGGTCCAGAGCAGTCCAAGCCCGAGTTCAGCCTGCTGAGTTGGGCCGCGATGCTGTTTGCCGCGGGCATTGGCATCGACCTGATGTTCTTCTCCGTGGCGGAACCGGTCACGCAATATATGCAGCCGCCGGAAGGGGCAGGGCAGACGATGGAGGCCGCGCGTCAGGCGATGGTCTGGACGCTGTTCCACTACGGCCTGACGGGCTGGTCAATGTATGCCCTGATGGGCATGGCGCTCGGATACTTTAGCTATCGTTATAATTTGCCCCTAACCATCCGCTCCGCGCTGTACCCGATTTTCGGGAAAAAGATCAACGGCCCGATTGGCCACAGCGTCGATATCGCGGCGGTGATCGGCACCATCTTCGGCATCGCCACCACGCTCGGGATTGGCGTAGTGCAGCTTAACTACGGGCTGAGCGTGCTGTTTGACATCCCGGATTCGATGGCGGCGAAGGCGGCGCTAATTGCGCTGTCGGTGATCATCGCTACCATCTCGGTGACCTCCGGCGTGGATAAAGGTATTCGCGTGCTCTCCGAGCTGAACGTCGCGCTGGCGCTGGGGCTGATCCTGTTCGTGCTGTTTATGGGCGACACGTCATTCCTGCTCAACGCTCTGGTACTGAACGTGGGCGACTACGTGAACCGCTTCATGGGCATGACGCTGAACAGCTTCGCCTTTGACCGCCCGGTGGAATGGATGAACAACTGGACCCTGTTCTTCTGGGCGTGGTGGGTGGCCTGGTCGCCGTTTGTCGGCCTGTTCCTGGCGCGCATTTCGCGTGGGCGCACCATCCGTCAGTTCGTGATGGGCACGCTGATCATCCCGTTCACCTTCACCCTGCTGTGGCTGTCGATTTTCGGCAACAGCGCGCTGCACGAAATTATCCACGGCAACGCAACCTTTGCCCAGGAAGCGATGGTGCACCCGGAGCGCGGCTTCTACAGCCTGCTGGCGCAGTACCCGGCGTTTACCTTTAGCGCGTCCGTAGCAACCATTACCGGCCTGTTGTTCTACGTCACCTCGGCGGACTCCGGCGCGCTGGTGCTGGGGAACTTCACTTCGAAGCTTAAAGACATCAACAGCGATGCGCCGAACTGGCTGCGCATCTTCTGGTCCGTCGCCATCGGCCTGCTGACGCTCGGGATGCTGATGACCAACGGTATCTCTGCGTTGCAGAACACCACGGTGATCATGGGCCTGCCGTTCAGCTTCGTGATCTTCTTCGTGATGGCCGGGCTGTATAAATCGCTTAAGGTGGAAGACTACCGCCGCGTCAGCGCCAGCCGCGACACCGCCCCGCGGCCGATGGGCGCGCAGGACAGGTTGAGCTGGAAGAAACGCCTGTCGCGCCTGATGAACTACCCGGGCACGCGCTACACCAGCCAGATGATGGAGACGGTCTGCTTCCCGGCGATGGAAGAGGTGGCGCAGGAGCTGAAGCTGCGTGGCGCCTACGTGGAGCTGAAAAACCTGCCACCTGAAGAGGGCGAAACCCTGGGGCACCTGGATCTGCTGGTGCACATGGGCGACGAGCAGAACTTTGTTTATCAGATCTGGCCGCAGCAGTATTCGGTGCCAGGATTCACCTACCGGGCGCGCAGCGGGAAGTCGACCTACTACCGGCTGGAGACCTTCCTGCTGGAAGGGAGCCAGGGGAATGATTTGATGGATTACAGCAAGGAGCAGGTAATTACGGATATTCTGGACCAGTATGAACGGCACCTGAACTTTATCCATCTCCACAGGGAAGCGCCGGGGAATAGCGTGATGTTCCCGGATGTCTAAACGGATTCTTAAAATACCTTCAGACTGTATATAAATGGGTCTTCCCCGATCATGGTGGGAAGGCTCAGAACGCCATATTCAGCTTTCCGTAGTGGAACATCACCCCCAGTTTAAAGCGCTCCCGGTTTCGGTATCCCCTGGCTTTTATCCTCAGCAGCCTGATCTTGCTGTTAAGTGCCTCCGCATTTCCGTTTGAGACACTGTGTCGCATCGCATTCAGGATCCCGTACAGCCTTTTTCCTATCGTTTTCGCGGCATTTTTCATCATGGGAACGTCACTGTTAGCCGCCAGCGCCAACCATCTCTGCCAGTCACTCCGTCTTTCCTCGCTCCATGGCCTGTTCCAGATATCCTTTGCCAGCTCTTTCAGCGCCCAGCACTGGCTCGTCAGCTTCATCTGTGCACGCAGCCACATCAGCTTTTCCTGCCGGGATTCGGTCATCCACTTATCGCTGTACTGCCACAGGAAGCGGGTTCCTTTTGCCTGGTGTCGGCTTTCAACAGGGAGGTGCGGATGTTCATTCTGACGGGTTTTATCAACTACCTCGCCCAGTTGCTTCGCCACATGGAAGCGGTCAAAGGCGATTTTCTCAACCGCACTGGGTAAGTGGATACGCGCTGCTCTTATATAGCCCGCGTTCATGTCCATTGAGAGCGTTTTGATAGCCAGCAACTGCCCATCAGTGAGCGTGCGAAGATAGCCGGCAAGACTCTCTGTGCCGCGATCATCCGTTAAGGCCAGCGCCCGACCATCGCGATCGGAGATCACCGTTATGTAACGATGTCCTTTTTTAAAGGCGACCTCATCCACATTCATATGACGGGCGGATAATGGCTTTTTTATCCGGGCAAGACCTCGCTTAACTGCCCGGGTCATAATGCCGTCAACCGCATTCCAACTGAGCTTAAGTTGCTTCCTGACAGCATCAACGGTGCTGATTTTCAGCCATGAGAGAACGAACGATTCGAATAGCAACGTATACCGGCTTCCGGGGCCAGCCCACGGAACAGGCAACGTCAGGCAGCCATGCTCCGGACACATAATTCGTGGAACATCGGCTTCAACAATAGTGGTGAACTGGCAGGTATCAAGATGGCGCCATTTACGATGACGGTGATCGTGAACAGAACAGGATTTACCGCAGGTCGGACAGGCTAGCCGGGTGTTTTCAGCGATCTCAATAGTGACAGTAACAGAACCGGCATTTTCATCGAGAGAAAGGGACTTTACCTGCCACGGATCGGACAGGTTGAGAATATGAGCGTAGAGGGACTTTTCGTCCATGGCGGTGACCTCTGGCGATTAAATACACCATTATCATGCCTTCAGCCACCACAACAAGGGAAGACCCATATAAATACAGTTATTTGGCGCAGCATTTCTCAAGGAAGAGTAACCATGCAGCAAGAGCCTGATGCTGAAGCATTCGGGCTTTTGCTGCGTTTAGGGAAGGAACTATGGATGAGTCATGCGATAGAGTTTATCGAAACATCACTCTTTACCCGACAGATTAAAAGCATTGCTACGGATGATGAATTAAAGGATCTGCAAAAGGAACTTATTGCCTGGCCTGATAAAGGTGACCTGATCCAGCAGACGGGGGGTTTACGTAAAATAAGGATGGCGGCAGGCTCAAAGGGAAAGAGAGGGGGGATCAGAGTGATTTACTTTCTTGCCACAGAGGAGGTGATCTATTTCATTATGGCCTATCCATAATGCATAAAGGACAGCCTGACACAGACAGAGAAAGCAGAACTTAAAAAGCTGACTTCCATTCTGAAAAATACTGCTTCCAGTGCCGTAAATTTGAGGTGTACTATGTACCCTAATCAGGCAGGTGGAGGCTGATAATGAGTATTTTTAATGAATTAAAATCTTCGCTTGAAGAGGCCGTTGAGATCCATAACGGAAGAAAAGCCGCTTCCCGGGTAACCCGCTATGAAGTTGCTGATGTGCGCGCCATCAGAGAGCAGCTCAATATCACGCAAAGCGAAATGGCGAAGGCGCTTGGCACGAGCGTCGATACGATAAAGAGCTGGGAGTCTAAACGTCGCAACCCAACCGGGCTGGCGGCGAAGGTACTTAATGTGATTCGGGAGAATCCTGCATTTTATAAGGCACTTGCCGGGCAGTGAGTCGCCCTTATGCCGGGTGGCGCTGCGCTTACCCGGCCTACAAAACTCCAAAACTGCTTTACCGTAGGCCTGATAAGCGAAGCGCCATCAGGCTCTCCCTCCGTTGACACAACTTTAATGATAATTATTTTCATTTAAATATAGCCTGTGCTATACCTTATAGCACGGGCTAATTTTGCTTTTAATTTAATCACCTCAGGAGACTTCTGCGATGCATCCACGGCAAGGATTGAAGCGTCTGTTGCTCGGCGCGCTGCTTATGACCGCGACCACAACCGGCGCGCTGGCGGCTGAAAAGTTCCAGGTCATCACCACTTTTACCGTTATCGCTGATATGGCGAAAAACGTAGCGGGGGATGCCGCAGAGGTCACTTCCATCACCAAACCGGGCGCGGAAATTCACGAATACCAGCCCACCCCGGGCGATATCAAACGCGCGCAGAAGGCGCAGCTGATCCTGGCGAACGGCATGAATCTGGAGCTGTGGTTCCAGCGCTTTTATCAGCATCTGAACGGCGTGCCGGAGGTGATTGTTACCAAAGGCATCACCCCGATGGGCATCAGCGAAGGGCCCTATAACGGCAAGCCCAACCCGCATGCGTGGATGTCGCCGGACAACGCCCTGATTTACGTCGATAACATCCGCGACGCGCTGGTGAAGTACGATCCGGCCAACGCGCAGACCTATCAGCGTAACGCCGACGCCTACAAGCAGAAGATTACCGCTACCCTTGAACCGCTGCGCAAGCAGGTCACGGCGATCCCTGAAGACAAGCGATGGATGGTGACCAGCGAAGGGGCGTTCTCCTATCTGGCGCGGGATTTGGGCCTGAAAGAGCTGTACCTGTGGCCGATCAACGCCGATCAGCAGGGCACGCCGCAGCAGGTGCGCAAGGTTATCGATCTGGTGAAAAAACATCACATTCCGGCGGTGTTCAGCGAAAGCACCGTCTCGGATAAGCCCGCTCGTCAGGTGGCGCGGGAAACCGGCGCCCATTACGGCGGCGTGCTGTACGTCGACTCTCTGAGCGCAGAAAACGGCCCGGTGCCAACCTATATCGATCTGCTGAACGTCACCACCCGCACGCTGGTGCAGGGCATCCGCGATGGGATGAAGGAGTAACCATGCAGAAGGGGATTGTTGTAACCGACGTGACCGTGACCTACCGCAACGGCCACACGGCGCTGCGCGACGCGTCGTTCAGCGTGCCGGGCGGATCGATTGCCGCCCTGGTGGGGGTGAACGGTTCCGGCAAGTCCACGCTGTTTAAGGCGGTGATGGGCTTTGTGCGGGCGGCGAGCGGCACTATCTCCATTCACGGGCTTCCGCCTCACCGGGCGCTGCGCCAGAACCTGGTCGCCTACGTGCCGCAGTCGGAAGAGGTCGACTGGTCATTTCCGGTGCTGGTCGAGGACGTGGTGATGATGGGCCGCTACGGGCATATGGGGTTTCTGCGTCGGCCTAAAGAGCGCGACAGGCAGATTGTAACCGACGCCCTGAAGCGCGTGGATATGCTTGAGCTGCGCCATCGGCAGATTGGCGAGCTCTCCGGCGGCCAAAAGAAGCGCGTGTTTCTGGCGCGGGCGATTGCCCAGCAGGGCGAGGTGATCCTGCTCGACGAGCCGTTTACCGGCGTGGACGTCAAAACCGAAGCCAGGATCATCAGCCTGCTGCGGGAGCTGCGCGACGAGGGTAAAACGATGCTGGTTTCGACCCACAATCTGGGCTCGGTCACGGAATTCTGCGATTACACGGTGATGGTCAAAGGCACCGTGCTGGCGAGCGGCCCGACGGATATCACCTTTACCGCCGAGAATCTTGAGCGCGCCTTCAGCGGCGTGCTGCGCCACGTGGTGCTCAGCGGCTCGGAAGATCGCATTATTACCGACGACGAACGCCCCTTCGTCATGCACCGACAGGAGGCCAAATGAACGCGCTTCTCGAACCCTTCGGCTACGAGTACATGCTCAACGCGATGTGGGTCTCGGCGATGGTGGGCGGGCTGTGCGCGTTTCTCTCCTGCTATCTGATGCTCAAAGGCTGGTCGCTGATCGGCGATGCGCTGTCGCACTCCATCGTGCCGGGCGTAGCGGGCGCTTACATGCTCGGACTGCCGTTCTCGCTGGGGGCGTTTTTATCGGGCGGGCTGGCGGCGGGCAGCATGCTGTTTCTCAACCAGCGCAGCCGCCTGAAGGAGGACGCCATCATCGGGCTGATCTTCTCCTCCTTTTTCGGGCTGGGGCTGTTTATGGTCTCACTCAACCCGACCTCGGTGAACATTCAGACCATCGTCCTCGGCAATATTCTCGCCATCGCCCCGGAAGATATCGTCCAGCTGGCGATTATCGGCGTGGTGTCGATAGTTATCCTGCTGTTCAAATGGAAAGATCTGATGGTGACCTTTTTTGATGAGAACCACGCCCGCGCCATCGGTCTGCGCCCGGAACGTCTGAAAATTCTCTTCTTTACGCTACTGGCGGTCTCTACCGTGGCGGCGCTGCAAACCGTCGGCGCATTTCTGGTGATCTGTCTGGTGGTTACGCCCGGTGCGACCGCCTGGCTGCTGACCGATCGCTTCCCGCGCCTGTTGATGATTGCCGTCGCCATTGGCAGCATCACCAGCTTCCTCGGTGCGTGGGCCAGCTATTACCTGGACGGCGCCACCGGCGGCATTATCGTGGTCGCCCAGACGCTGCTGTTCCTGCTGGCGTTCGTCTTTGCGCCGAAGCACGGGCTGCTTGCCAGCCGCCGTCGGGCGCGGGAGGCACATCCATGATGACGCTGCTCCTCGAACCGTTCCAGTTTGCGTTTATGAACAACGCGCTGCTGATTTCACTCCTGGTGGCCGTGCCCTGCGCGCTGCTGTCGGTTTTTCTGGTGCTGAAAGGCTGGGCGCTGATGGGCGACGCCATGAGCCACGCGGTGTTTCCCGGCGTCGTGCTGGCCTGGATGATGGGCCTGCCGCTGGCGCTGGGCGCATTCGTGGCCGGTCTGTTCTGCGCGGTCGCCACCGGATACCTGAAGGATAACAGCCGAATCAAGCAAGATACGGTTATGGGGATCGTCTTTTCCGGCATGTTCGGCGCCGGGCTGATCCTCTATATCGCCGTCAAACCTGAGGTGCATCTCGACCACATTCTATTCGGCGATATGCTGGGCATTAACGGGATGGACATTTTGCAAAGCGGTCTCGTCGCGGGGTTGATTGCGCTGGTGATTGGCCTGAAGTGGCGCGATTTTCTGCTGTTCTGCTTTGACTATCAGCAGGCGCAGGCGAGCGGCCTGCGCACCCGCTGGCTGCACTACGGCTTACTGTGCATGGTTTCGCTGACCATCGTGGCGACGCTGAAAGCGGTGGGTATAATTCTGTCGATTTCGCTGCTGATTGCCCCCGGCGCGGTGGCGGTGCTGATTACCCGACGCTTTCACATGGCGCTGCTGGTGGCGGTCACCGTTTCAGCGCTGGTTTCGGTAAGCGGCGTGTATGCCTCGTTTTATCTCGACAGCGCGCCCGCGCCGACCATTGTGGTCCTGTTCGCGTTGGTGTTTATCGTGACGTTTGTGTTGACCAGCGTGAAGGCACGTCGGCAGGAGCGTGTGACAGCAGGGTGATGACCTGTTCGCCGTGCTGCTGCCAGTGAAGGGTGAAGGCAGTGCCTTCCTCAAAGCCTGCAAGTTGACGGGTCAATGCCAGCGTAAGCGTCCTGTCGTCGAGCAGGGTAATGCGGGCGCTGTCAAAACCCATCCAGGCCTGCACCTGCGGAAAGAGGGCCTTGAACAGGCTCTCTTTGGCGCTGAACGCCAGCGTCAGGGCGAGGGCGAACGGGTATCCCGAGCGGGAAAGCACAGGTTCTTCCTGCATATCAATGATGCCGTCTTTGATTTCCCAGGCTTCGTTTTCGGAAAGGATCGTTTCACAATCGATGCCGATAAGCGCCGGGTGATGCGTGACGACGGCCATCGCCTGCGTGCCGCTGTGGGTGATGCTGCCGGAAATACCTTGCGGCCAGAGCGGTTCGCCGCTGGGTCCGATGCCTGGGATTACGCGCTCGTTTAGCGCATGCGCCGCGGCGATGCGGCCTGCCAGGTGGTCGGATTTGCGCTTGCGTCCGGCGTCAGCCAGCTGTGCGTGATGGGGGAGCCAGAGGAGATCGGCGTCGGTGAAGGTGGTGGGGTCGAAAGTGATGCGGTGAAGGGTGTGGCCGGCGAGAGAAAATGTGCTGTGGTTTGTGTGCATGGTTTTCCCTTCAGTATTGTGCGGCCTGATGCCCTCACCCCGGCCCTCTCCCAAAGGGCTGAGGGTTCCCCACAAATTAATGCGAGCACTGAGCAATCCCCTCGCCCCTCCGGGGAGAGGGTTAGGGTGAGGGGAATATACGGCGGTGGTGGTCATTCCGTTCACTTTATGTTCCTTGCTACTCTGTAACGACATGACCGGTGAACGTGCCAGGGTGGCTCAGTCGCCACCACCCTGGCGACCCGGGCTCCCGGCGGTAAATCGCCGCTTCGCGGTGCCCTCGGCTTATTCCTTCCGGCTTATCGGGTACGGGCGGAGGCAACGTCCCTGTAAAGCCGCCCTCTCGGCGCATCCCTGCGCCTCGCCCCGGCCGGAAGGCAAACGCCTCAGCGATTTACAGCCGGACCAGGGCATCGCTGACAGCCCTCAGTCATTTAGAAAGCAACTTTATTGCTTCTGCATAAAAAAATTACTGGGGATCCCTCAGCCCACAGGGAGAGGGGGAAGTCACTGCCTGTATCAGAACCTCGTATTCACGCTCATGTACCAGGTGCGACCCGGCTCATTATACGTATACGCACCCGCACCGTACATATACGCACCCGTCGTGGTATTACCCGTGGTCTGGGCGTTACCGGCGCGCCACTGGCGCTTGTCGAAGACGTTGTCCACGCCGCCGGTCAGGCTGACGTTTTTCGTCACGTCCCAGGTCGCGCTCAGGCCAACGATGCTGTACGGGCTGACTTCGTCTTTCTCAGACCCGGTCACCGGCTGACCTTTGTAGTTGTACTTCTTCGGCTGCTGCTTGCCGTACCAGGTGAAGGTCGACTGCAATGAGACATCCTGACGTACCTGCCAGCTCAGGGTAGAGTTCAGCGTATACTCCGGGATGATCGACAGACGATCGCCGGTCTCCTTGTTCTTGCTTTGCAGCATGTAGGTGATGTTGTTGGTCCAGTTGATGGTATCGCTGACCGGCACGTTCAGGGAGCCTTCCAGACCTTCCACTACCGCCTTCGGTACGTTTTCCCACTGGTAGATATCGGTGGTGACTTTGCCGGTGGACGTCTGGCCAATCGGCGCGTAGCCCGCTTCAATCTTGTTGCGATAGTCGTTACGGAACCAGGTCACGCCCGCCAGCCAGCCGTCGCGTTTCCACTCCAGGCCAATCTCTTTGTTGATGCTGGTTTCCGCTTTCAGATCGTCGTTACCCATCATGTAGCAGCCCACGCCGTCGGAGCTGGCGTAGCAGCCCTGGCCTTTACTGTACAGCAGGTAGTTCGGGTTGGTCTGATACAGGCTTGGCGCTTTATAGGCGCGCGCGATGCCCATCTTCAGGGTGAAGTCATCCCCCAGACCTTGCGACAGGTTCAGGGACGGGCTCCAGTTATTGCCGACAATAGTGTGGTGATCGAAGCGCAGGGCAGGGGTCAGCATGGTGCTGTCGGTCAGCTCCATGTTGTTTTCGGCGAACAGGGAGAAGATCTCCGCTGACGTGTAGGGGCTACGGTCTTCGCTCATGCCCGGGATGGTGCCGCCCTGCTGGGTTTGCGTGAAGGAGGTCGAGTCCTTCATGCGCTGCTGGTTCCACTCGGTGCCGAGCGTCAGGTTCTGGTTCACAATGAAATCAATCGGCAGGTTGATTTCGCTGTGCAGCATCACGTCGGACAGATCGGTGTCGGTGAATTTATTGCTGTTGAACAGACCTTCAGTACCGCCCGCCAGTCCTTCACCCAGACGGGAGTTGCGGGTGTGCTCGTACTGCGCCCAGTTGCTGGTGGTAATGCCGTTATCCCAGCCGCCGTTCCAGGTCACGGCGAAGTTCTGACGATAAATGCGGTTTGTCTCTTTACCGTAGTTCTTCTTCACCAGCGCGTTGTCGTTGTTGGTGTTCTGCGTGTCGCCCGCGTAAAGGTTGTTCTGGCGGCTGTAGCCCGCTTCAAACTCCAGCGACTGCATCGGTGCGAAGTCCCAGCGCACCACGCCGTTGATGTCTTTGTTTTCCACACCTTCACGGCCTGCGGGCAGGGTGTTGGCGTAGGCACCGGTACGTTCAGACTGGTGACCCTGGTTGATGTCCCACGCATCGGCCTGGGTTTTGTCCAGGTTACCAAACATGCGGAAGCTGAAGTCGCCGCCCAGCGGGCCGCTCAGGCTGAAGTTGGTGCGTTTAGTCGAACCTTCGTCCTTATGTTCTGGCGCGTTCAGGTAGGTGTTCCAGGAGCCGTGCCACTGGTCGTCGAATTTTTTGGTGATGATGTTCACCACGCCGCCCGCCGCGCCGTTACCGTAGCGTGCAGCGGCCGGGCCACGGATCACTTCGATGCGCTCGATCATCTCTGGCGGTACCCAGCCGGTATCGCCGCGGGTGTCACGCTCGCCGCGCCAGCCCAGACGGATGGAGTTGCGGCTGGTGACCGGCTTGCCGTCAATCAGGATCAGGGTGTTTTCCGGGCCCATGCCGCGAATGTCAATCTGACGGTTGTTCCCGCGCTGGCCGCTGGTGGAGTTGCCGGTCAGGTTAACGCCCGGCATGGTGCGGATGATTTCCGCCACGTCGCGCGCGGGCGGGTTTTTGCGGATCTCATCGGCGGTGATGGTTGACACGCCCGGCGCCTGCAAATTCTGCTCGGCGGCGGTGATCACCATGGTGTCTTCGTGCTGCGCGGAGGCGGTGTTGTCGTCTGCCATGGCGGGCAGCGCGACACCATAAATCCCTAAATTGACCAGCAAGGCCAGAGAGTGAATCTTCTTATTCATTGTACGTCCCGCTTTTATGGTTATTTAATGAGCGCGCTTCCCACAGCGCGGGCATTACGCTATTGCAAATGCAAATAGTTATCAATAATATTATCAATAAAATTTGCTCTGAAACAAAAAAGACTGTTAAACATGGGGTTATAAGGGTGACGGCGTTAACAACCGGAAGTGAAGCGTGGTGGCAGGCGAAAAACGGGCCGGAACGGGAACGTCATCAGGAAAACTATCGCGTGACATTCTGGTGGCGGGACCCGGCGGGAACGCAGAAAACGTCGACGATTAAACGCGTCTGGCTCTACGTCACCGGCGTGACCGATCACCATCAAAATGCCCGTCCGCAGTCCCTTGAACGTATCCCGGATACCGACGTCTGGCAGTGGCAGGGCGAGTTCAGCCCCGAATGGCGCGGCAGCTACTGTTTTATCCCCTCCGACAATGAAGATGATTTTGCCAGCGCAGTGTTTGAAGGCGAGCAGCCGGACCGCATGGCGCTGCGCGAAGGCTGGCGCAAACTGCTGCCGCACGCGGTTTCCGATCCGCTGAATGCGCAGAGCTGGCGCGGTGGACGCGGGCACGCCGTCTCGGCGCTGGAGATGCCGGAGGCGCCCGTACAGCCCGGCTGGAATCATCCCGATACGCCCTATAAAAAGCCAGTCTGCATTGAGTGGCACAGCGCGCGTCTGAAGAACCATCGCCGCGTGTGGATTTTTACCACCGGGGATGAAAGCCCCGAGCGCCCGCTGGCGGTACTGCTTGACGGGCAGTTCTGGGCCGAAAGCATGCCCGTCTGGCCTGCGCTGGCGTCGCTCACCCATGAAGGCAAACTGCCGCCTGCGGTTTATGTCTTAATCGACGTTATTGACACCGCACACCGCAGCCGCGAGCTGCCGTGCAACCCTGATTTCTGGCTGGCGGTGCAGGACGAACTCCTCCCGCAGGTGAAAAGCATGGCCCCGTTCAGCGACCGCGCCGACCATACCGTGGTGGCGGGCCAAAGCTTCGGCGGGCTCTCTTCCCTCTATGCGGGCCTCAACTGGCCGCAGCGTTTTGGCTGCATCCTCAGCCAGTCCGGATCCTACTGGTGGCCGCACCGCGGCGCGCAGCAGGACGGGCTGCTCATTGAACAACTCAAAGCGGGTGAAAAAACCGCTCGCGGGCTGCGCATCGTCCTTGAGGCCGGGCGCAACGAGCCGCTTATCTTACGCGCAAACCAGGCGATCCTCGCCGAACTACACACTCAGCAACCTGTTTTCTGGCGTCAGGTTGACGGCGGACACGATGCGCTTTGCTGGCGCGGTGGGCTGACACAGGGGCTGATGACCCTCTGGCAGCCGCTTATTCAATAACGGAGTCTGTATGGAATTCAGCAATCCTTTCGATAATCCGCAGGGACAGTTCGCCATTTTGCAAAATGACCAGGGGCAGTACAGCCTGTGGCCGCAGGAGTGCGAGTTGCCCGCGGGCTGGCGCGTGGTGTGCGAACCGCAATCTCAGGAGGCGTGCCAGCAGTGGCTGGCGGAACAGTGGCAGACGCTTGAGCCGTCTTATTTTGCGGGGGAGCGCGCATGAACCGTCTCCCTCTTGTCGCCGCCCAGCCGGGGATCTGGATGGCAGAGCAGCTTTCCTCCCTGCCAAACGCCTGGAGCGTGGCGCACTACACCGAACTGAAAGGCGCTATCGACGCGCCGTTGCTGGCAAAAGCCATCGCTGAAGGCATGATGCAGGCCGACACCCTGCGGATGCGTTTCACCGAGGATAACGGCGAGGTGTGGCAGTGGATCGATGAGGCCATGATCCTGCCGGAGCCGTCCATTGTGCGCGTTAACTCCCACGACGCCGCCGTGGCGCTGATGGAGGCCGATCTCAACCAGAACCTGCGCGTCGACAGCGGTCAGCCGCTGGCGTTTCAACAGCTGATTCAGGTGGGAGATAACCACTGGTACTGGTATCAGCGGTATCATCATCTGGTGGTAGATGGCTTCAGTTTCCCGGCCATTACCCGTCATATCGCCGCCATTTACGCTGCGTGGCAGAAAGGTGAACCTGCACCCGCCTCCCCGTTTACTCCGTTCGCCGAGGTGGTAGAGGAGTATCAGCGCTATCGCGACAGCGAGGCGTATCAGCGCGACGGTGCTTTCTGGACCGAACAGCGCAAACAGCTTCCTTCTCCGGTCTCGCTCTCTTCGGCGCCCCTGCCGGGACGTGCCGCCACCACCGACATCCTGCGCCTGAAAATGGCGATGGACGGCCGTGCGTTTAGCCAGCTTGCACAGGCGGCCGGGCAAACGCAGCGAACCGATCTGGCGCTTGCGCTGGTGGCGCTGTGGCTGGGCCGCCTGACCGGACGGCTGGACTACGCCGCCGGGTTTATCTTTATGCGCCGCATGGGCTCCGCCGCGCTGACCGCGACCGGCCCGGTGCTCAACGTCCTGCCGATGGCGGTGAATATTCGCCCGCACGAGAGCTTGCCAGCGCTGGCGCTGCGCCTGGCGAACCAGCTGAAAAAGATGCGCCGCCATCAGCGCTACGATGCCGAGCAGATCGTGCGCGACAGCGGGCAGGCAGCAGGGGACGAACCCTTGTTTGGTCCGGTGCTGAACGTCAAGGTGTTCGATTATCAGCTGGATATCGACGGCGTGGAGGCCATTACCCACACGCTGGCTACCGGCCCGGTGAACGATCTGGAGCTGGCGCTATTCCCGGACGAGCAGGGCGGACTAAGCATTGAGATCCTCGCCAACAGGCAGCGTTACGACGAGGCGACGCTGAAGGGGCACGCGGCGCGGCTGAACGCAATGCTGACGCAGTTTGCCGCCAACCCGGACCTGCGCTGTGGCGACGTGGAAACCGTATCAGAGCAGGAATACGCCCGGCTGGCGCGAATCAACGATACCGGGCTGGCGCTGCCGTCCACCACGCTGGCGGACCTTGTCGCGGAGCAGGCGAGCAAAACGCCGGACGCCCCGGCGCTGGCGGATGCCCATACTGAGCTGAACTACCGCCAGATGCGCGAGCAGGTGGTCGCGCTGGCAAATCTGCTGCGCGCGCGCGGCGTGAAGCCGGGCGACAGCGTGGCGGTGGCGCTCCCGCGCTCGGTGTTCCTGACCCTGGCGCTGCACGGGATTGTTGAAGCTGGCGCCGCCTGGCTGCCGCTGGATACCGGTTACCCGGACGACCGTCTGCGGATGATGCTGGAGGACGCGAAGCCGTCGCTGCTCATTACCACCGACGAGCAGCTTCCGCGCTTTAACGATCTGCCGATCGCCACCTTTAGTTACAACACACTATTACCGGCCACCGATGCTGAACCTCTGCGCCTGGCGAAGCCGGAGCAGACCGCGTACATCATCTTTACCTCCGGTTCGACGGGACGACCAAAAGGCGTGATGGTCGGCCATACCGCCATCGTTAACCGCCTGAAGTGGATGCAGGATCATTATTCACTGGCGGCGCATGACGTGGTGGCGCAGAAAACGCCGTGCAGCTTTGACGTGTCGGTGTGGGAGTTCTGGTGGCCGTTTATTGCCGGGGCGAAGCTGGTGATGGCCGAGCCGGACGCGCACCGCGATCCGCAGGCGATGCAGAGCTTCTTCGCACAATATGGCGTAACCACCACCCACTTCGTGCCGTCGATGCTGGCGGCGTTCGTCGCCTCGCTGACGCCGGAAAACGTCGACTGTTGCAGGACGCTGAAGCAGGTGTTCTGTAGCGGCGAGGCGTTGCCGACTGCGCTGTGCCGCGAGTGGGAACAGCTCACCCATGCGCCGCTGCACAACCTCTATGGCCCGACCGAAGCGGCGGTGGACGTCAGCTGGTATCCGGCGTACGGCCCCGAGCTGGCGGCGGTGGAAGGGAACAGCGTGCCGATCGGCTTCCCGGTGTGGAATACGGGGCTGCGCATTCTGGACGCGATGATGCGCCCGGTGCCGTTCGGCGTGGCGGGGGATCTGTATCTCACCGGCATCCAGCTGGCGCAGGGGTATCTGGGACGCCCCGACCTTACCGCCAGCCGCTTTATCGCCGATCCGTTTGCCCCCGGCGAGCGGATGTACCGCACCGGGGACGTTGCCCGCTGGCTGGACAACGGCGCGGTAGAATATCTGGGCCGCAGCGATGACCAGTTAAAAATTCGCGGTCAGCGCATTGAGCTGGGCGAAATCGATCGGGCGATGCTTGCGCTGCCGGATGTGGCCCAGGCCGTGGCGCACGCCTGCGTGTACAACCAGGCAGCGGCGACGGGTGGCGATGCCCGCCAGCTGGTGGGGTACGTTGTCTCCGAATCCGGCTTACCGCTGGATCGCGACGCGCTGCTAGCATCACTCAAAGCCCAGCTGCCGCCACATATGGTGCCGGTGGTGCTGCTGCAAATCAGCGCGCTGCCGTTAAGCGCCAACGGCAAGCTGGATCGCAAGGCGTTGCCGCTGCCGGAGCTGACCAGCAAAACCTCTGGTCGCGCGCCTGAGACACAAACCGAAGTCGCCGTGGCGCAGGCGTTTTCTGCCCTGCTGGGCTGCGCAGTGAACGATATCGAAGCCGATTTCTTTGCCCTCGGCGGCCACTCGCTGCTGGCGATGCGCCTCGCGGCTCAGCTCAGCCGTGCGTTCAGCCGCAAGGTCACGCCGGGCCAGATTATGGTCGCCTCGACGGTGAGTAAGCTTAGCGGCCTGCTGGACTCGCAGATGAGCGACGAGCAGGCGCAGCGTCTGGGGTATGAAACTGTTCTCCCGCTGCGTGAAAGCAACGGCCCGACGCTGTTCTGCTTCCATCCGGCATCCGGCTTTGCCTGGCAGTTTAGCGTCCTGGCGCGCTACCTCAGCCCGCGCTGGTCAATCGTCGGCATTCAGTCTCCCCGGCCTGAGGGGCCGATGGAGCAGTGTGCGGATCTCGATGCGGTGATCGAACATCATCTGAACACGTTGCGTAAGCAGCAGCCGCAGGGGCCGTATTATCTGTTCGGCTATTCCCTCGGCGGCACGCTGGCGCAGGGCATTGCGGCGCGTCTGCGCGAGCAGGGTGAAAACGTAGCGTTCCTCGGCCTGCTGGATACCTGGCCGCCGGAAACCCAGAACTGGGCGGAGAAAGAGGCCAATGGCCTCGATCCGGAGGTGCTGGCGGAAATTGAGCGCGAGCGTCAGGCGTTTATCGCCGCCCAGCAGGGGCAAGGTTCCAGCGAGCTGTTTAACGCTATTGAAGGCAACTACGCCGATGCGGTGCGGCTGCTCACCACCGCGCATAGTTCACGGTTCGACGGTAAAGCGACGCTGTTTGTCGCCGAACGCACGCGAACCATGGATCCGCAGGCCGCATGGGCGCCGTGGGTGAGTGCGCTGGAGGTGTACAGCCAGGACTGCGCCCACGTGGATATTATTTCACCGCAGGCGTTTGAAAAGATTGGGCCGGTACTGAAGGAAATTTTAGGATAGTGCAAATGCCCCTCACCTTAACCCTCTCCCTGTGGGAGAGGGCCGGGGTGAGGGCATCAGACCGCACGCTTGCCCAACGGCACCACCAGCGGCGTACCCGCCACCGGATCGTCAATAATCATGCAGCGCATGCCGTAGATCCGCGCGATCAGATCCGGCGTCACAATCTCCTTCGGCGCGCCCTGCGCCACAATCTCGCCGTCGCGCAGCGCAATCAGATGCGTCGCGTAGCGGCACGCCTGATTTAAGTCGTGCAGCACTGCCGCCAGGGTGTACCCCTGCGTGCGGTTAAGTTCGCTCAGCAGCTCCAGCAGATCAATCTGATGGCTGATATCGAGCCAGGTTGTCGGCTCGTCCAGCAGCATAATCGAGGTTTCCTGCGCCAGTACCATTGCAATCCAGGCGCGCTGGCGCTGTCCGCCGGAGAGAGTATCGACGCTTTGTTGGGCCAGATCGGTGATGCCCGTCGCCTGCATCGCGCGCTTCACCGCCTCGTCGTCCTCTTTGCGCCAGCGGGTAAACAGTGGCTGGTGCGGGTAGCGCCCGCGGGAGACCAGCTCCTGCACGGTAATATCCCCCGGCGTGGTGGCGTTTTGCGCCAGCAGACCAATTCGGCGCGCCACCTCTTTGCTGGCGAAGCGCTGGATCTGCTCCCCGTCGAGGAACACGCTACCCTCAACCGGCGACATCAGGCGGCTCAGCGTGCGCAGCAGGGTCGATTTGCCGCAACCGTTCGGGCCGATAATGGCGGTGAAGTGGCCGTCCGGAATGGACACGGATAAATCCCGGGCAATGATTTTTTTGCCGTAGCCGAGGGTCAAGTTTTCGCCGCGCAAGCGGAATGTTGAATCTGTCATTTCTTGCGTGACTCCTGAACGAGCAAGACGATGAGGTAAATCCCGCCGAGGCTGACGGTCACCACGCCCACCGGCAGTTGATAAGGCATAAACAGCTGCTGAGCGCAGAGATCGGCGGCCAGCAGTAACAATGCGCCGCACAGCGCCGCCTGGGTTAATCCCCAGCGCGCGGTACCGCTAAGACGCCGCGCGATATGCGGGGCTACGAGGGCAATAAACGAGATCGGCCCGGCGATGGCGGTAGACGCTGCGGTCAGCAAGACCGCCACCAGCATCAGCATCAGGCGCGAGCGCTCTACGCTCACGCCCAGCGCGCAGGCGCTGTCGTCGCCCATCTCCAGCAGCCGCATGCGCCTGACCAGCAGCAACGCGCCAATAAACATCAGCAAAATCAGCGGCGCGGCGGGCCAGGTTTTTCCCCACGTCAGACCGTTGAGGGAGCCGGCGTACCACAGCCCGGCGGAGAGCGCGGTTTCCAGCGATGCCTGTAGCAGAAGCCAGGTGTTGAACGCCATCAGCATCGCACGGATGCCGATCCCGATGATGATCAGACGGAAGGTGTCGATGCCGTTGCGCCAGGCCAGGGCCCAGATAAGCAGGGAGGTGAGAATGCCGCCCGCCATCGCCGTAAAGGTAATGGCCGTAAGATGCTGCCCGAACAGCACCATCGCCACCAGCACGCCGCTCCACGCGCCGGTATTCAGGCCCATCACGTCCGGGCTCCCGAGGGGGTTACGCATCAGCGACTGGAATATCGCGCCGCTGACGCCAAGCGCCGCGCCCACCAGGATCGCCATCGCCACGCGCGGCAGTCGCCATTCGGTGACCACCATGGTGATGTTACGCGGCGCGCTGCCGGTGAGAGCGTGAAAGACCTGCGCGAAATCAAGCGTTACGGCACCGCTTTGCAGGCTCCAGACCGCCAGCAGCAGACTGGCGACGACCAGCAGGGCGACGCTGGTAAGTAAACGACGGGACGGGGCCATCATGCGCCACCCCCGCGTCTGCGTCGAACCAGGAAGATCAGCACCGGCGCGCCGATAAAGGCGCTGACCACCGAGACGCGCAGTTCTCCCGGCACCAGCAGGCGGCCCAGTACGTCAGCAAAGAGCAGCAGGGCAGGGGTCGCAAGCAGCGTGACCGGCAGCGACCAGCGGTGATCCGCCCCCACCAGCCAGCGCGCCATGTGCGGCATCATCAGGCCGATAAAGGCAATCGGCCCGACCACGGCGGTCGCGCTGCCGCAGAGCACGGTAATGGCGAGTAGCCCCGTCAGCTGCGTGCGCGCCACGCGGTTGCCGAGGGCGGTCGCGGTATCGCTGCCGAGGCTCAGGCTGTTCAGCGCCCGGCTTAAACAGAGCGCCACGGCGGCAGCGACGATCGTCGGGATCACCACCACCTTTAAGGTTTCAAGGGTACGAATATCCAGCGAACCCGCCTGCCAGAAGCGCAGCTGGTCATACACGTCCGGGTTGAGCAGGGCGATGCCGTTGGACAAGCCTTCCAGTACCGCCGCGAGCGCTACGCCCGCCAGCGTTAAGCGTACCGGGCTGAGCTGGCCGCCGCCCTGGCTGCCGGTAAACGCCACCACCAGCGAGGCCGCCAGCGCGCCGCAAAAAGCCATCACCAGCTGTTCAGAGGGGGACGTAAATCCAAACAGCGCTGCGCCGAGCACGATGGCAAAGCTTGCGCCGGAGTTAACGCCGAGAATGCCGGGGTCCGCCAGCGGGTTGCGGGTGAGGGTTTGCATCAGGGCACCGGCAAGGCCGAGCGCACCGCCAGCCAGCAATCCGGCAAGGGTGCGGGGCAGGCGAGCGTCGAGCACGATGGTGCAGTCGGCGCTCTGACAGGTACCGGATAGCGCATCGACAATAACGGACGCGGGCAGCGGTTTTGCGCCGACCAGCAGGCTGAGTGCAATCGCAAGGATTAGCAGTAGCAATAAAACGGGCACGGCAAGGGCGCGCACCGCAGAAGAGGAAAACGACATAGCAACATCCATGATTTGATAATGATAGTGATTATCGTTATCTATCTTATTTGGCTATGTTAGCATGTGCGCCCATGGAATGGGTAGAAATAGACTCAAGGCTTTGTCATGAATCAAAAATCCTGGCTGCTTAACCTCAGCCTGCTCAAAACACACCCGGCGTATCGCGCCGTTTTTATCGCTCGCTTTATCTCCATTTTGTCCCTCGGTCTGCTTGGTGTGGCCGTACCGGTGCAAATCCAGACCATGACTCACTCCAGCTGGCTGGTAGGGTTATCCGTCACCTTAACCGGCGGGGCGATGTTTATCGGCCTGATGGTGGGCGGCGTGCTGGCGGACCGCTACGAGCGTAAAAAGCTGATCCTGCTGGCGCGCGGCACCTGCGGGGTGGGCTTTGTCGGGCTGTGTCTGAACGCCATGCTGCCGGAGCCGTCGCTGGTGGCCATTTACGTGCTGGGATTGTGGGACGGCTTTTTTGCTTCGTTAGGCGTGACGGCGCTGCTGGCGGCCACGCCCGCGCTGGTCGGGCGCGAGAACCTGATGCAGGCGGGGGCGATCACCATGCTCACCGTACGTCTCGGCTCGGTGATTTCGCCGATGGTGGGCGGTCTGTTGCTGGCGACCGGCAACGTGGCGTGGAACTACGGCCTTGCCGCGGCGGGAACGTTTATTACCACCCTGACGCTACTGCGTCTGCCGCTCCTGCCACCCCCGCCGCAGCCGCGCGAGCATCCGCTGAAGTCCCTGATGGCCGCGATTCGTTTCCTGTTCAGCAACCCATTGATTGGCGGGATTGCGCTGCTCGGCGGCCTGCTGACGATGGCGAGCGCCGTGCGCGTGCTGTATCCGGCGCTGGCGGGTGAGTGGCAGATGAGCGCCTCAGAGATTGGCGTGCTGTACGCCGCCATTCCGCTCGGTGCGGCCTTCGGGGCGCTGACCAGCGGCAACCTGGCGCAGAGCGCGAGACCGGGGTTGATCATGCTGGTGGCGACGCTGGCCTCGTTTATCGCCATTGGTTTCTTTAGCCTGATGCCGGTGTGGGCGCTGGGGGTGATGTGTCTGGTGATTTTCGGCTGGCTGAGCGCGGTCAGCTCTCTTTTACAGTACACCCTGATCCAGACCCAGACGCCGGAAGGGATGCTCGGGCGCATTAACGGCCTGTGGACGGCGCAGAACGTCACGGGCGATGCGATTGGCGCGGCGATCCTCGGCGGGCTGGGGGCGATAATGACCCCGGTGGCGTCGGCGAGCAGCAGCGGGTTTGTGTTAGCCGTTGTTGGCGTGATTTTACTGGCGGTTCTGGTGGAGTTGCGTCGGTTAAGGCAAACCCTGTAGGTCGGGTAAGGCGTAGCCGCCACCCGACAAAACGCCCGGTGGCGCTGCGCTTACCGGGCCTACGGGGAACGTGCCACTTATTTAAAAATTGAATTCAAACGCTGCAACACCAACATCGCGCTGTAATAATCCAGGCGGAACGTCTCGGTTCCTAATGCCCAGACGCGCTTGTTCTTCACCGACGGCAGATGCGCCAGCAGCGGGTTGGCGTAAATTGCGTCCACGTCTTTCTGATCGCCGGCAAACACGAACAGCCCTTCGCCGTTCAGCCCCGTCGCCAGGTTTTCACCCCCTAACTGGATAATGTCGTGGCGTTTGCCCTGACTTTTTGAGGTGTGCAACCCGGCAGGCACGTCGGCCAGCGTAAAGCCCAACTGGTGCAAAAGCTTGCCCTGCGCGGAGTCTGTCGTCCACAGGTTCGCCGTGTGCGCCGCGGCGGTGTAGACGATGGCGTTCACCGGCTGTGGCGGCAGCTTCATCTGCTGTTTCACCTTGGCGAGCTGTTTGTCGAAGGCAGCGATGCGCTCTGCGGCCTGTGTCTCCTGCCCGGTGATCGTCCCCAGTTGGGTCAGCAGTTCCTGCCAGCTTTTGTCGTCGTAGTTAATGATAAGCGTCGGCGCGATGGCGGAAAGCTGATCGTAGAGCGCCAGCGCGGAATCCCCGCCGGTGGCGCTGATCAAAATCAGGTGCGGCATCTGGGCCGCGACGGCTTCGGCGCTCGGCTCGCCGATGTACAGCCGGGCAACCTTACGCTGTTTGGCGATATCGCCCCACTGACGCAGGAAGCCCTGCGCATCCGCCACGCGGTTGTTTGGCGTGGTCGCGCCGCTGGCAATGACCGGTGCGTCAATGGCCAGCAGGGAGCCGGTTAAGGTCACGCTGGTGGAGACAATGCGCGTCGGTTTGCTCTCAAGCGTGTGAACGCCGCGGCTGTCGGTGACCTGGCGCGGCCAGTCGGCGGCGAGGGCTGAGGTTAGTCCTAAAACAAAAAGTCCTGTTAAAAGAAGGGCATTGCGGCAAACGGCAGCGATTTTCACAGAGCGGCATCCTGATTTTACTGAAGATAATGCTTCTCATTTTCAGGGCTGTAGGGAAGGGATGCAAGCGTTTGTCGCACAAGTTATTTGCCCGACGGTTGACAGCGGGGCGATGTGGGATTAGGTTAGCCGACGAAAATATAAATGATAATCATTATTGCTTCTTTTATCATTTTAAGGAGGATGATATGGACACGTCCCTGGCTGAGGAAGTTCAGCACACCGCGACTACGCTGCAATCAGACAGCTTTTTCTTTATGTCGCCTTACCGCAGTTTTACCACGTCCGGCTGTTTCGCCCGTTTTTCTGAACCCGCCGTCGGCGGTGACGATCCGGCGGGTCCCTTTCAGCAGAAATTAGCTCAGGCTTTCCAGAATGCGAAAAACAGCGGCATTGCCCATCCGGTGATGGTAGGGGCGATCCCCTTCGATACCCGCAAACCGTCATCGCTGTTTATTCCGCAACGCTGGCAAACCTTCTCCCGCCCGGCGCGTCAGCAGTCCGCACGTTATGCCTCCGGCGCGCAGACGCTGAACGTGCAACAGCGCACCGAGATCCCGTCGCAGCCGGTTTTCGAGGAGATGGTTGCTCGCGCCGCGTCGCTCACCGCTACGCCGCAGGTGAATAAGGTGGTGCTGTCGCGCCTGATTGATATCGCTACCGACAAACAGATCGATAGCAGCGCGCTGATGGAGCGTCTTATCGCCCAGAACCCGGCGAGCTTTAACTTCCACGTACCGCTGGAAGACGGCGGCGTGCTGCTGGGCGCCAGCCCGGAACTGCTGCTGCGCAAAGAGGGCGCGCACTTTAGCTCGCTGCCGCTGGCAGGCTCTGCGCGCCGTCAGCCGGACGATGTGCTGGATCGCGAAGCGGGCACTAAGCTGCTGGCCTCCGAAAAAGACCGCCACGAGCACGATCTGGTCACGCAGGCGATGAAAACCATTCTGGAACCGCGTAGCCATCATCTGAGCATGCCGGCTTCCCCGCAGCTCATCACCACCCCGACGCTGTGGCATCTGGCCACGCCGGTAGAAGGTGAGGCACGTGAAAACGAGAACGCCCTGACGCTGGCCTGCCTGCTGCACCCGACGCCCGCGCTGAGCGGCTTCCCGCATCAGGCGGCAAAAGAGCTGATTGCCGAGCTGGAGCCGTTCGACCGCGAGCTGTTCGGCGGCATCGTCGGCTGGTGCGACAGCGAAGGTAACGGCGAGTGGGTGGTAACTATCCGCTGCGCGCGGCTGCATCAAAATACCGTTCGCCTGTTTGCCGGCGCGGGCATTGTGCCTGCCTCCTCCCCGGTCGGCGAGTGGCGCGAGACGGGCGTGAAGCTCTCCACCATGCTCAACGTGTTTGGTTTGCACTAAGGAATACTCATGACCATCCCTTTTACCCGCTGGCCTGAGGAGTTTGCCCGCCGCTACCGTGAAAAAGGCTACTGGCAGGATCTGCCGCTGACCCACATCCTGACGGACCATGCGGACAGCGATACGGTCGCGATAATTGACGGCGATCGCCGCATCACCTACCGCGCGTTTAATCAGGCGGTGACGAATCTGGCGTCCTCCCTTCAGGCGCAGGGGCTGCATCGCGGGGAGACCGCGCTGGTGCAGCTTGGCAACGTGGCCGAGTTCTACATCACCTTCTTCGCGCTACTACAAATCGGCGTCGCGCCGGTCAACGCGCTCTTTAGCCATCAGCGCAGTGAACTCAACGCCTACGCGGAGCAGATCAAACCCGCCGTGCTGATTGCCGATCGCGACCACGCGCTGTTCTCGGGCGACGATTTTCTCAACACCTTTGTGGATGCGCATCGCTCGGTACGCGTTGTGCTGCTGCGTGGCGATAAGGGCGAACATGCGCTGGAGGCGGCGATTGCGCGCCCGGCGGACAATTTCATTCCGAACCCGACGCCCGCCGACGAAGTGGCGTTCTTCCAGCTCTCCGGCGGCAGCACCGGCACGCCGAAGCTGATCCCGCGCACGCATAACGATTACGACTACAGCATCCGTCGCAGCAACGAAATCTGCGGTATCACTGCGCACACCCGCTATCTGAACGCCCTTCCCGCGGCGCATAACTACGCCATGAGCTCGCCAGGATCGTTAGGCGTTTTCACGGCGGGTGGCTGCGTGGTGCTGGCGAACGATCCGAGCGCCACGCTCTGCTTCCCGCTGATTGAGCAGCATCAGATAAACGTCACCTCGCTGGTGCCGCCTGCGGTCAGCCTGTGGTTGCAGGCGATTGCCGACGGCGCGGGGAACGCCCAGCTGAAATCCCTCAGGCTGCTCCAGGTGGGCGGCGCACGCCTCTCCGCCACGCTTGCGGCGCGCATTCCGGCGGAAATTGGTTGCCAGCTTCAGCAGGTGTTTGGCATGGCGGAAGGGCTGGTGAACTATACCGCCCTCGACGATGCGCCGGAGCGCATCATCAATACCCAGGGCCGCCCGATGTGTCCGGACGATGAAGTGTGGGTGGCGGACGAGGACGGCAACCCGCTGCCGCGCGGGGAGGTCGGGCGTCTGATGACGCGCGGCCCTTACACCTTCCGCGGCTATTTCAACAGCCCGGACCACAACGCCAGCGCCTTCGATGCCAACGGCTTCTACTGCTCGGGCGATCTGATCGCCATCGACGAGCAGGGTTACATCACCGTGCAGGGGCGCGAGAAAGATCAGATCAACCGCGGTGGCGAGAAGATCGCCGCCGAAGAGATCGAAAACCTGCTGCTGCGCCACGACGCGGTGATCCACGCCGCGCTGGTGAGCATGGAGGACAGCCTGCTGGGCGAAAAAAGCTGCGCGTACCTGGTGGTGAAACAGCCGCTGCGCGCGGTGGAGGTGCGCCGCTTCCTGCGCGAGCAGGGCGTTGCCGAATTTAAGCTGCCGGACCGCGTGGAGAGCGTGGATGCGCTTCCGCTCACGCCGGTCGGCAAAGTTGATAAGAAACAGTTGCGCCTGTGGCTTGCTGAACGCGCCCGGGGCTGAGGAACAGAGAATGGCTATTCCAAAATTAACCGCATATGCGCTGCCAACCGCTGCCGAACTGCCGACCAGTAAAGTAAGCTGGGCGTTTGAGCCGGAGCGCGCCGCGCTGCTGATCCACGATATGCAGGAGTACTTCCTGAATTTCTGGGGCGAAAATAGCGACATGATGCAGCAGGTGGTGGCGAACATCGCTAAACTGCGCGCGTACTGCAAAGAGCACAATATTCCGGTGTACTACACCGCGCAGCCGAAAGATCAGAGCGATGAAGACCGCGCCCTGCTGAACGATATGTGGGGGCCGGGTCTGACTCGCTCACCGGAGCAGCAGCGCATCGTCGCTGAGCTGACCCCGGACGAAGCGGACACCGTGCTGGTGAAGTGGCGCTACAGCGCGTTTCACCGCTCCCCGCTGGAGCAGATGCTGAAAGAGACCGGCCGCAACCAGCTTTTGATCACCGGCGTGTACGCCCACATCGGCTGCATGACCACCGCCACCGACGCCTTTATGCGCGACATCAAACCGTTCTTTATCGCCGACGCGCTGGCGGATTTCACCCGCGACGAGCACCTGATGTCGCTGAAATACGTGGCCGGACGTTCGGGCCGCGTGGTGATGACCGACGAGCTGCTGCCGTCTGTTCCGGCAACGAAAGCCGCGCTGCGTGAGCTGATCCTGCCGCTGCTGGACGAGTCCGACGAGCCGATGGATGACGAAAACCTGATCGACTACGGTCTGGATTCAGTACGGATGATGGCGCTCGCCGCCCGCTGGCGCAAAGTGCACGGCGACATTGATTTCGTGATGCTGGCAAAAAATCCGACCCTCGACGCCTGGTGGGCGCTGCTCTCCCGCGAGGTGAAGTGATGGCTTTTGATTTTACCGGTAAAACCGTCTGGGTGACGGGCGCGGGTAAGGGCATTGGCTATGCGACCGCGCTGGCATTTGTGGAGGCCGGGGCGCAGGTGACCGGGTTCGATCTGGCTTTCCCTCACGGCGAATATCCGTTTGCCACCGAAACGCTGGACGTGGCGGATGCGGCGCAGGCGAGTGACGTCAGCAGGCGTTTGCTCAGCAGCCTTGAGCGGCTCGACGTGCTGGTTAACGCGGCGGGCATTCTGCGTATGGGCGCGACGGATCAGCTTTCGCAGGAGGACTGGCAGCAGACCTTTGCGGTCAACGTCGGCGGCGCGTTCAACCTGTTCCAGCAGACGATGGGCCAGTTCCGTCGTCAGCAGGGTGGGGCGATTGTGACGGTGGCCTCTGACGCGGCGCACACGCCGCGCATCGGCATGAGCGCCTACGGCGCGTCGAAAGCGGCGCTGAAAAGCCTGGCGCTGACCGTCGGGCTGGAGCTGGCGGGCAGCGGCGTACGCTGTAACCTGGTGTCGCCGGGTTCTACGGATACCGACATGCAGCGCACGTTGTGGACCAGCGATGATGCGGAACAGCGGCGCATTCGCGGCTTCGGCGAGCAGTTCAAACTCGGCATTCCGCTCGGTAAAATTGCCCGTCCGCAGGAGATTGCCGCGACCGTGCTGTTCCTGGCATCCGATGCCGCCAGCCATATCACCTTGCAGGATATCGTGGTGGACGGCGGCTCCACGCTGGGGGCGTAATGATCTGGAAACGTCATTTATCCCTCGACGAACTGAATGCCACTAGCCAGAACACGATGGTGGAACACCTTGGCATCGTCTATACCCGCCTCGGGGACGATACGCTGGAAGCGGAGATGCCGGTGGATACGCGCACCCACCAGCCGTTTGGCCTGCTGCACGGCGGTGCGTCGGCGGCGCTGGCGGAAACGCTGGGGTCGATGGCCGGTTTTCTGATGACCCGCGACGGGCAGAATGTGGTGGGCACGGAACTGAACGCTACGCACCACCGCGCGGTCTCTCACGGTAAGGTGCGCGGCGTATGTCAGCCGCTGCATCTGGGCCGCTCCAGTCAGAGTTGGGAGATTGTGGTGTTCGACGAGCAGGGGCGGCGGTGCTGTACGTGTCGGTTGAGTACGATGGTGCTGGGTTAGATTGTGCGGCGGGAGTGCCGGGTGGCGGCTTCGCCTTACCCGGCCTACGAAACATGTAGGCCCGGTAAGCAAAGCGCCACCGGGCGGTTGTTACAACATCGATACCACCCGCTTCAACAGCCGAATTCGCGGCGCAATGGACGCTTTATCCAGCCATTCCGCCGGGCTGTGGAACCCGGCGCCAACCGGCCCGAAGCCGTCAAGCGTGGGGATGCCGAGCGCGGCGGTGTGGTTGGCGTCGCTGCCGCCGCCGACTGCCTGCCAGGTAATGTCGATGCCTTCCGCTTTACCCGCCGCTTCAACCTGCTGCATCAGCGCCTGCGTCGCGTCGCTCGCGGCCATCGCCGGTTTGTGATTAACCCGCGTCAGCGTGGTGGTCACGCCGTCTAAAAAGCCTTGTTCACATAACAACTCCAGCGCCTGGTTCACCCGGTCATACTCGTCGTTTTCCCAGAAGCGAACGTCCAGTTCTGCCACAGCGCTGTCCGCGACCACGTTCGCCGCGCTGCCGCCCTGAATTAAGCCGACGTTAAGTGTAGTGCCGCGATCCCAGTCCGTCAGCGCATTGATGGCGATAACGCTCTTTGCCAGCGCGGTGATCGCCGAGCGGCCTTTTTCCGGGTCATTGCCCGCGTGTGCCGCCACGCCGCTAAAGGTGAGGTGATAGCCCGCCATCCCTTTACGCGCTTTCACCAGCGAACCGTCGGCGCGGGCGGCTTCGCACACCAGCACGCAGCGGGAACGCTTAGCCAGCTCGCCAATCCACTCATGGGAATGGACAGATCCGGTCTCTTCGTCCGGGTTCATCGCAACGGCAATCGCGAGACGATCGTTGTCTGCGGCGTCAAGCGCGCGCATTGCCCACAAAATATTCAGAAGTCCGCTCTTCATATCCGAGACACCGGGGCCGTACAGGCGGGTTTCATCCTCGCTCAGCGGACGCGCGGCCACGGTGCCGGCGGGAAATACGGTATCCAGATGCCCGACCAGCAGCACGTCGAACCGTTCCGCCTGCGGCTTGTTACTGACGAAGACGCCGGGGCCCACCTTGTCGCCCAGGTTCACCTGCTCCGTATGCCAGCCTTCGCGCTGCCACAGTTGCTGCATGATGCCTGCAACAGCGGCGACGCCGTCAATCGTCTGGGTGCCGCAGTCTACGTTCACCAGGGTTTTCAGCTCTTCGATATAATGGTCAAGATTCATGTTCACGTCCTGTTCAGAGAATAATGCGCATCAGCAGCATGGCTAAGAAAGCGTTGACCACCGAGAGGGCGATCATCAGCGGAATACGTTTGGCGCGGGTGCCAATCACCCCCAGAATGCGGCCCAGGTACTGCACCTGCGAGCCCATCAGGTAGATGGCGGGCGCCAGGATCGCCAGGTGCTCGCCGGTGAGGATGCCTTTATCAAACAGGCCGATGGCAACGCCGATCCCGCCGCCCATCGACATCCAGCCGCCAATCAGCACGGCGGCCGCTTCGCCCGGCAGGCCAAACAGGCCCATCAGCGGGGAGAAGATCGTGCCCAGCCCTTTCAGCGCGCCGGTAATTTCCAGCGCCTTGATGATGATAAAGGCCATCACCACGTTGGGCAGCGTGCTGCTGGTGGCAATGCTCCAGCCTTTGCGCGCGCCTTCGATAAACACATCGGTAATGACGGGATTGGACTGTGGGGCACTCATGCGGCGTCTCCTTTATGGGTAAACGTCAGGATCAGGCGCAGCAGATTGGCGCCGACAATTTTCATGATAAACATCACCGCGATACAGGCCCCGATGGAGGTGGGCACCGCCGCCGTGCCGTCAACGGCGAGCAGCGTGAAGAGGATCGCCCCGGAAGAGAAAAAGTTGGTGATCATCGCCCCGGCGGAGAACTGGAACATGGCGAAAACGTCTTTCTCTTTTTCGCTGATTTGCCCTTCATCAGAGAGATTACGGGTAAGCGACGCGCCCACGTCGGTACTTTGCAGGCTGCCAATCAGCGCCAGCCCGGTGGTGCCAGGGATCCCCAATAGCGGGCGCAGCAGAGGAGTTAAGAGTTTGCGCGCGGCACGCAGGGCGCCATAGTGCTCCAGCACGTTGATCATCCCCAGCGCGAACATCACCGCGGGAATTAAACCGAGCGCGAAGAGAAACCCGTCCATCGCGCCGCTGCCGCCGGTGCCGCGAAAGGCGCTGCTGGCTGTGGTTAACGTACCGTCATCCAGACTGGCTTTGCTGACCACTTTGCCAAATGCGCCGTTGAGGGTGGTGAAATCAAAGACGCCGTACCACTCTTGTCCGCCTAACAGACCCGAGAAGAAAACGGCTGCAAACGCCAGCGCGAAGTACGCGCCCGGCCCGACCTGACTATCCTGAGGTACTGAACTGTTCATATCCTTTTCCTTGTATGCACGCGATTGCGCAGGATCATTCTGGCGAGGTTATGGCCAAAAAAAATGATACAAATCATTCCGTAAGGCGGTGTCTGGCCGAAAAAGGTAAAAGTGTGAACGGTGACGCTACGAAAGTGATCGGCTTAACAATGTGGTGTAAATGTCTGGTTTGACCACGCATTATTGCGTTTCAAAGTTGTTAAATTTTATCCGTTGTTCTAGAAACAAAATGTAACATCTCACTGTTTCACAACAACGGATAACCATTATGAACAACTCAGGGAAATACCTTATATGGGCAGGGCTCTCCGTTGTGGGAGCCTTTGCCCTGGGCTACATCGCCCTCAACCGGGGGGAGCAGATCAATGCGCTCTGGATCGTGGTCGCCTCCGTCTGCATTTATCTGATCGCATACCGTTTTTATGGCCGTTATATCGCGAAGACGGTACTGGGCGTAGACGGCACGCGCATGACGCCGGCCGTGCGTCATAACGATGGTCTGGACTACGTGCCGACCGATAAAAAAGTGCTGTTCGGTCACCATTTCGCGGCGATTGCCGGGGCAGGCCCGCTGGTGGGGCCGGTACTGGCGGCGCAGATGGGCTATCTGCCGGGGATGATCTGGATCCTCGCGGGGGTGGTGCTGGCGGGCGCGGTGCAGGACTTCATGGTGCTGTTCGTCTCCACCCGTCGCGACGGTCGTTCGCTGGGTGAGCTGGTGAAAGAGGAGATGGGGGCAACTGCCGGGGTGATTGCGCTGGTGGCGACCTTTATGATCATGGTCATCATACTCGCGGTACTGGCGATGATCGTGGTGAAAGCCTTGACCCACAGCCCGTGGGGAACCTATACCGTCGCCTTCACCATTCCGCTGGCGCTGTTCATGGGGATCTACATTCGCTATCTGCGTCCGGGACGCATTGGTGAAGTTTCAGTCATTGGCCTGGTGTTCCTGGTGTTTGCTATTATCTCCGGCGGCTGGGTGGCGGAAAGCCCGACCTGGGCACCGTTCTTCGACTTCACCGGCGTGCAACTGACCTGGATGCTGGTGGGCTACGGCTTCGTGGCGGCGGTGCTGCCGGTATGGCTCCTGCTGGCCCCGCGTGACTACCTCTCTACGTTCCTGAAAATTGGTACCATCGTCGGGCTGGCGATCGGCATTCTGATTATGCGCCCGACCCTGACCATGCCTGCCCTGACCAAATTCATTGACGGCACCGGCCCGGTCTGGACCGGTAACCTGTTCCCGTTCCTGTTTATCACCATCGCCTGTGGGGCAGTGTCTGGCTTCCATGCGCTTATCGCCTCCGGGACCACGCCGAAGATGCTGGCGAATGAAAATCAGGCCTGCCTGATTGGCTATGGCGGCATGCTGATGGAATCCTTCGTGGCGATTATGGCGCTGGTCTCGGCCTGTATTATCGACCCGGGCGTGTACTTCGCGATGAACAGCCCGATGGCGGTACTGGCCCCGGCCGGCACTGTTGACGTGGTCGCCTCTGCCGCGCAGGTGGTGAGCGGCTGGGGCTTTGCGATTACCCCTGATACGTTGACGCATATCGCTAACGAGGTCGGCGAGCAGTCGATTATCTCCCGTGCGGGCGGGGCGCCGACGCTGGCGGTGGGTATGGCCTACATCCTGCACGGTGCGCTGGGCGGGCTGATGGATGTCTCGTTCTGGTATCACTTCGCCATTCTGTTCGAGGCGCTGTTTATCCTGACGGCGGTGGATGCCGGTACGCGCGCGGCGCGCTTTATGTTGCAGGATCTGCTGGGGGTGATCTCCCCGAATCTGAAACGTACCGATTCACTCCCGGCTAACCTGCTGGCGACGGCACTGTGCGTGCTGGCGTGGGGCTACTTCCTGCATCAGGGCGTGGTCGATCCGCTGGGCGGGATTAACACCCTGTGGCCGCTGTTCGGTATCGCCAACCAGATGCTGGCGGGCATGGCGCTGATGCTTTGTGCCGTAGTCCTGTTCAAGATGAAGCGCCAGCGTTACGCATGGGTGGCGCTGGTGCCAACGGCGTGGCTGCTGATCTGTACCCTGACAGCAGGCTGGCAGAAAGCCTTCAGCCCGGACAACAAGGTGGGCTTCCTGGCCATTGCCAACAAGTTCCAGGCGATGATCGACAGCGGCAAGATCCCGGCGCAGTACACCGAATCTCAGCTGTCCCAGCTGGTGTTTAACAACCGTCTGGACGCCGGGCTGACCATCTTCTTTATGGTGGTGGTTGTGGTGCTGGCGTTGTATTCTCTGAAAACCGCGCTGGCGGCGTTGAAAGTCGACACGCCAACGGCGAAAGAGACGCCGTATGAGCCAATGCCTGAGAACCTGGACGAGATTGTCACCCAGGCGAAAGGGGCGCATTAACCCGTGTGCCGGGTGGCGGCTTCGCCTTACCCGGCCTACATTTCTTATCCTCCCTCTCCCTCCGGGAGAGGGCCGGGGTGAGGGAAACAAACGAGAAACTGATTATGTTCGACACCCTTTCCAAAGCAGGTAAATACCTGGGCCAGGCCGCTAAAATGATGATTGGCGTGCCGGATTACGACAACTACGTCGAGCATATGCGCGTCAACCACCCGGATCAGACGCCAATGACCTACGAAGAATTTTTCCGCGACCGTCAGGACGCCCGCTACGGCGGTAAGGGCGGGGCGAAGTGCTGTTAACCCTCTTTTGGTAAATAGAGGCTGATCTGCTCCTGTTTACAGCCGTAAATTGCCGCCAGCTTTTCGCGGGTGCGCTTTTGCGGTCGGGAGTCCAGCGCCTCCAGCTGTGACACGGCGGACTGACTGATGCCAAGCTTCTCCGCCACCTCCTGCTGGGACATACCGCGTAAAATGCGCCAGGCGGCCTGCAGGCTGACGTTCTCGTTATGCATGATGTCGCACACTTCACCCGGTAAACCTACGTTATCGTAGATGTCTGATTCGTAAGGGATGTCTTCCCAGTCGTTTTCATCATCGTCATCGTACTCAAGCATGGCTAAACGCATGCGAAAATATTCACCGTAGGGTATGACAACATACTGTTTTTTTCCTTCTTCATCCTTGATGAACTGAATAGTCATATTCCGTATGCTCCTCCTGAAGGTAGGTAGTGGTTGTCCGGCGTTTTACTGCCACTACGTAGCAGATATCACCCGGCGGATCCCCGAAGGTGTAAATGAACCTGTAATCACCTAATCGCAACCTGTAGTGGTTTTCGGGAGAAGATAATTTCTTGATATCCGCGACAGGTGATGTTTTATCATCCATCTTCTCCAGCCTGAATTTAATGCGGTTCTGATATCGAGGATCGATTTTAGAAAACTGCTTCTCTGCTGTTTTAGATCAGACAATCTTCATCCGTACCTCCACTGTACGCCCACACAAAACATAAGGAAATAATAAGACTATTAGATAAATTCCGAATTTCTTATGGGGTACTGTAGAGCGGAGAAAAACCGCGAGAAAGCGGCAAAACGCGAATCGTCGAGGCAACTCGAACAGGCCTCTGCCGGGCGACAGAGGCATACAGTAACTTTGCGATCAGGCGTTCAGACCGCCGTCCACATCCAGACCGGTGCCGGAAATTTGCCCCGCAGCCGGGCTGGCGAGGAAGGTGACCGCCGCTGCGATATCCTCCGGCTGGCCGTAATGACCAAGCGCGATCATCCGGCGCTGGGCTTCCGCCTGCTCGCCGTCTTCCGGGTTCATATCGCTGTTGGTCGGGCCGGGATGAACCAGGTTGACGGTAATGCCGCGCGGGCCTAAATCGCGGGCCAGACCCCGGGTAAGGGAGTTTAGGGCCGATTTGGTCATCGAGTAGACGGCGATCCCCGGCTGCGCCACGCGGTTCGCCAGACAGCTGCCGATGTTGATGATGCGTCCGCCGTCAGACATATGCACCAGCGCTTCCTGAATGGCGATCACCACGCCGCGGATATTGACGTTGATCAGAGCGTCGATGTCCGCCAGGGTCATGGACTCCAGCGGGCCGCCGCGTGCAATCCCGGCGTTATTGACAAGAATATCCAGCCCGCCGAGGGAGCGCGCCGCCTGCGTGACCGCATCCTGAATCGCCTGCGCGCTGGCGCTGTCGGCCTGAATCGCCTCGCCGTGTCGCCCCAGCGCGTTGATTTCATCGACGACCTGCTGGGCTTTATCGACGGATTTTTCGTAGGTGATAACCACATCGGCACCGGCGCGCGCCAGCGACAGCGCAATCGCCCGACCCAGCCCACGACTGGCGCCAGTAACCAGCGCCTTTTTACCTGTTAAATCGATCTGCATGATGACCTCGTTGCAAGAGTGGAGAGAATCATCATTAGGTATAGACCGTCGGCGCGATTAACGGCTGAAGGATTCCACCTTCTCAAACGCGGCGCGCAGAACGTCAGGGCTTAACGTAATCGGTAAAAAGTGAATCGACTCCACCGGGCGCAGGGTGTGAGCAATGACCTTGTCCAGCTCGTCGCGGTTATGGATATCGACCTCCAGCGCGCGAAGCGTGGTCGGCAGGTTAAAACGCTGGTATGCCGCCACCAGCTGCGCCAGCACGTCCTCCTGACCGAGCAGGGCGCTCTGCACCAGAATGCCGTAGGCCACCTTGGTGCCGTGGAGGTATTTTTCCGTCTGCGGCAGCACGGTTAAGCCGTTGTGCACCGCATGTGCCGCCGCCACGCGGGTATAGCGTTCGCCCAGACCGCCGACCATACCGCCACCGGCGATAACGGCGTCCACCACGTCCCGAAACGCCTGCGTCTGGTCGCCGCGCTGCTGGTCGGCCAGCGCCTCTTCGCTGCGCTCCAGCAGCACGTCGCGGATCGCCAGCGCACCGTTCAGGCCAAGACGCACGGTCAGCGGCAGGTTTTCCGGTTCAGGGGCGAGTACCGCCGCTTCGTACCACTTCGCCAGCGTATCGCCGATGCCTGCCAACAGGTATTCCGCCGGGGCGTTAAGGATGATTTGCGGCTCCACCAGCACCAGATAGTTGGCGTCGTCAAAAATCTCAAACTGTAGCGCCTGCCCGGCATCGTTGTACCACACAGAGAGCGGGGTCCACGCCGCGCAGGTGGCGGCGATGGTGGGAATGCCCACGAACGGCACGCCCAGACGACGCGCCACGGCCTTGACGGTATCCATTACCGCACCGCCGCCCACGCCAATCACCACGCTGGCTTCACCACCCGACGCGTTCACCAGATGAGTGACATCACGCTCGCTGCAATGGCCCTTAAACAGCAGATGTTTTGCCCCCGTTGCGTTAAAACTCTGCGGCAGATAAGGGCGTGCGCCCTCGATAGCCCGCTCGCCGTAGATCCACACCGCGCGGGAAAGCTGTTCCGGAGTAAAGAAATCATCCAGGTGCGCAAGGCTTCCCGGATGAGAGAAGTAGTTCGCCGGGCCGGGCACGACGCGGATATTGGTGTTGCTCATGAAGTTGTCCTTTTTTAGCAAGCGCTAACCCGATGTTATGTCTGGACATCCGGATGGCTAATAATATTTCGCTTTATCTTATGCCTTTTCCGTCGTTGTCAGTCAACCGGAGCTGTGAAAAATTCGCTAAATCAGAAGAGTAATGAAGGATTTACGCGGATGGTTTCCAGTCGCCTTGAGATGCGCGGTATCAGCCTGGCCTTTTCCGGCTTTCAGGCCCTGTCGCGCGTGGATTTCACCCTGAATGGCGGGTCGGTGCATGCGCTGACCGGCGCCAACGGCGCGGGAAAATCGACGTTGATGGCGGTGCTGTGTGGGACGCACGATCGTTATGAAGGCGAAATCTGCATTAACAACCAGCAGGTAAGCATCCGCGAGCCGCTGGACGCCAAACGGCTGGGTATCCACCTTGTGCAGCAGGAGGTGGACGTGGCGCTGATCCCCGGGCTGAGCATTGCGGAGAACATTATGCTCGACCAGCTGGCGCAGCCGGGACACCGCTACAGCTGGCGCGCGATTCGTCAGCAGGCGCGGCAGGCGCTGGCGCAGCTGGATGTTTCGCTGGACGTTCGCCGTTCCATCGACAGCTGCACGCTGGCTGAAAAGCAGCAGATTTTGCTGGCGCGGGCGCTCTCGCACCACTGCCGTTTTCTCATTCTTGATGAGCCCACTGCGCCGCTGGACGCGCACGAAAGCGAGCGTCTGTTTGCGGTAGTAAGACGTCTGCAACAGCAGGGCATTGGCGTGGTGTTTATTTCTCACCGCATTCACGAGCTGAAGGCCATCTGCGACACCCTGACGGTGCTGCGCGACGGCAGGCTGATTGAGTCCGGCCCGATGGCGGATCTGAGCGGAGAGGAGATCGTCGAGAAGATGCTCGGCCACGAGCTGAGCGATATCTATCCGCCCCCGCGACCGCCGCACGGTGAAGAGATGCTGCTGCGGGTGGAAGGCCTGCACGACGACGCGCTGCTGAAAGATATCTCCCTGCATCTGCGCAAAGGTGAAATCCTCGGCATTGCCGGGCTGGCGGGGGCGGGGAAAACGGAACTCTGCAAGGCGCTGTTTGGCGCCAGCAAAAGCCGCGTGGCGCGCGGCGAGCTGAACCATCAGGCCTGGAAACCGCGCGATCCGGCAGACTCGGTGCTACGCGGTCTGGCGCTGGTGCCGGAGGAGCGGCGCAAAGAGGGCATTTTTATCGACGAGCCGGTGAGCATGAACCTTGCCGTGTGCGCCGATAACAGTTTCTCGCGCTGGAGCCTGTTTGGTCATCGTCAGGCGTGGCGCTGGGCGGAAGAGGTGATTGCCCGCGTCGGCGTGCGCACGCGCGGGCCGGGGCAGGTGCTGCGTCGGCTTTCCGGCGGTAACCAGCAGAAGGTCGCCATCGGGAAATGGCTGCGCAATGACGCCAGCGTGCTGATATTCGACGAGCCGACCAAAGGTGTGGACGTGAAGGCCAAAACCGATCTGTTTCAGCTGATCGACGGCCTGGCGCGCGAGGGCAAAGGGGTGATTTACGCCTCGGGTGAATTTGCCGAGCTGGTCGGTCTGTGCGACCGCATCTGCGTGCTGTGGGACGGGCGCATCGTGGCGGAAATCGCCGGGGCAGAGGCCCGGGAAGAAACACTACTTTATTATTCAACCGGAGGAACGGCGTCGTGAGCAAGGCCCTTTCAGTGACCACGGCGGCGTCTGGCCGTCAGCAGATTTTCGATTTTCTTTATAAGTGGGGCATGCTGCTGACCGTCGTCGCGCTGGTGGCGGTGTTTGGCCTGGCGTCGGACAGCTTCCTCGACCCGAACAACATCATCAACATTCTGCGCTCGATTGCCATCGTGACGGTGATTGCCGTTGGCGTCTCTATTTCGCTGACCGTCGGCGGGTTCGACCTCTCCGTAGGATCTACCGCGTCGCTGGCGAACGCGCTGGTGATTTCGCTTTTCGTCTGGCACGGCTTCGGCACCACCGAGTCGATTCTGCTGACCCTCGCGCTCTGTACGCTGGTCGGCCTGTTTAACGCCTTTCTGATCGTCATCCTGCGCATTCCGGACATGCTCGCGACCCTTGCCAGCCTGTTTGTCATTCAGGGTGTGGCGATGACCTACAGCTACGGCGGGTCGATTACCGAGAACATGGTACTGCCGAGCGGCGACATGGCGGAAGGGACCATTCCGGCGGCGTTTGGCCTGCTCGGGCAGGTGCCGACCATTGTGATCGTCATGCTGGTGGTGACGATTCTGGCACAGCTGGGCCTGTCGCTGACCACCCATGGACGCCGGATGTACGCCATTGGCGGCAACCCCGAAGCCGCGCGCCTCTCCGGCATTCGCACCACCCGCTACAAAGTGGCAGCCTACGTGATTGCCTCTCTGCTGGCGGGGCTGGGCGGCATTCTGCTGGCCTCGCGTATTGGTTCATCGCAGGTGAATGCGGGCGGCGGCTACCTGATGGACGCGGTGGCGGCGGCGTGGATCGGGTTCTCGCTGGCCGGATCCGGCAAGCCGAACGCGCTGGGTACGCTGGTGGGGGCGGTGATCCTCGGCGTGCTGTCGAACGGGCTGGTGATGCTCTCCGTGCCGTATTACGCCATGGACATTATAAAAGGGCTGGTGCTCGCGGTAGCGCTGGCGATTACCTACATACAAAAACGCTGACAACACAACGGGATAATAAATGAAAAAGATTGCGCTCTCTTTGGTAGCTCTTGGGTTACTCACTTCTCTGCCGGGCCTGGCGGCTACCCCCGCGCCGGTTCCGACCGCCATTGCCAGCCATGACGGCCCGATCCGCATCGCGGTGATCCGCAACCTGGGCTCGGACGACAACACCACGCAGTTTGTTGCCGGGGCGATTCAGGAAGGGAAAAAGCTCGGCTTTAAGGTCAGCACCTTTTTAAGTAACGGGGACGACGCCAAATTCCAGGATTTCGTTAACCAGGCCATCAGCCAGAAATACGACGGGATTATTCTCTCTCAGGGGCGCGATCCGTACTCCACCGCGCTGGTGAAGAAGGCGGTGGATGCCGGGATCAAAGTTTCGGTGTTTGATACCGCTGTGAACGGCGAGATCCCGGGCGTAACCGTTACCCAGCAGGACGATGCCTCCCTGACCAACCTCTCTTTCGGCCAGCTGGCGAAAGATTTCAACGGCAAGGCCAATATCGTCAAGCTATGGGTCGCGGGCTTCCCGCCGATGGAGCGCCGTCAGGCGGCCTACAAAGAACTGCAAAAGCAGTACCCGGAGATTAAAGAGCTGGAGTCCATCGGCGCGGTCTCCTCTGACGTGCAGGGCGACACTGCCAACAAGGTGGGCGCGATCCTCGCGAAATACCCGAAAGGTAAAATCGATGCCATCTGGGGTACCTGGGATGCCTTCAGCCAGGGCGCCTATAAGGCGCTGAAAGAGAACGGCCGAACCGAGATCAAACTCTACAGCATCGACATCTCCAACCAGGATTTACAGCTGATGCGCGAGCCGGGTAGCCCATGGGCAGTGAGCGTGGCGGTGGATCCGAAGCTGATTGGCGCGACCAACGTACGCCTGATTGCCAATAAGATTGCCGGAGACGCGACGCCTGCCACTTACGATTTCAAGGCGGCGGCCATTCCGCAGGCGCTGCTGACCGCCCAGCCGGGCGCGGTGAACGTGGCGTCTCTGGGGAAAATCATTCCGGGCTGGGGCCAGACGGAAGATTTTGTTGCGCCGTGGTTTGCGACCCTTGCCGCTAAAAACAAGTAAACCAAGCCGGGTGGCGGCTGCGCCTTACCCGGCCTACATTTCGCACCCGTAGGCCCGGTAAGCGCAGCGCCACCGGGCGTAAGGAGCATAAGGTGTCTCAATTACCCCCTCCCGAATACAGCCGCAATATGCAGCTGATTGGCCATAGCGATCAGGGCGGTCGCCCGGACGGCGTGCAGCTGATGGTGCACCGAGGTTTCGCCTATATCGGCCATATGGTGTCGCAGGGCTTTTCGATAGTGGATGTGCGCGACCCGAAAAAACCAAAAGCCGCAGGATACGTGCCTGCGCCGCCGGGTACCTGGAATGTGCATCTCCAGGCGCATGACGACCTGCTGCTGGTGATCAACGCCCGGGATCTGTTTGCCGATGCGCGTTTTGCCGACGAGAAGGTCTACTACACCCGCCAGGTGGGGGAGACCGTCAGTGACGTGCAGGATAAAGGCTGGAGCGCCGGGCTTCGCGTCTTTGATATCTCCACACCGGACAGGCCACGCGAGATAGGCTTTTTATCGCTGAGCGGCATCGGCATTCACCGCATCTGGTACGTCGGTGGCCGCTGGGCGTATGTCTCAGCGCTGATAGACGGCTTTACCGACTACATCTTTCTGACCATCGATCTGGCGGACCCGCGCAAGCCTGAAGTGGCGGGACGCTGGTGGCTGCCGGGGATGAATCAGGCCGAAGGCGAACAGCCGAACTGGCCGGAAGGCAAACGCTACGCCCTGCACCATGCGATTATTGCAGGCGATACCGCGTACGGCAGCTGGCGCGACGGTGGCCTGACGCTGCTGGACGTTAAGGACCGCACCCGGCCTAAGCTCATTAGCCATCGTAACTGGAGCCCGCCGTTTGGCGGCGGGACGCACACCGCGCTTCCGCTGCCGGATCGCGACCTGCTGGTGGTGCTGGACGAGGCGGTGCTGGATAACCAGCAGGACGGCGAGAAGCTGATCTGGCTGTTTGATATCCGCGAGCCGTCGAACCCGGTGAGCATTTCTACCTTCCCGCAGCCGGATGAAACCGACTACGTGGCGAAAGGGGCGCATTTCGGCCCGCACAACCTGCACGAAAACCGGCCGGGGAGCTTTGTCAGCTCAACGTTGATCTTCGCGACGTACCAGAACGCGGGCGTGCGCGCGTATGACATTTCCAATCCGTATCGCCCGGTGGAAACGGGGGCGCTGGTGCCCGCGGCGCCGGAAAAGATGATGGATACGCGGCCCAATCGCCCGCAGGTGATCCAGTCGTGCGACGTGTTTGTGGATGCGCAGGGGATTATTTACAGCACGGATTATAACGGTGGGATGTCGGTGATTGAGTATTTAGGATGAGTTTTTGCCGGGTGGCGGCTTCGCCTTACCGGGCCTACATTTTGCACCCGTAGGCCCGGTAAGCGCAGCGCCACCGGGCAAACGTTCTCAACTGTACTGCCGTACTCGCGCTACCAGCTCTTCCGCGCTGTCGATGCGGTCAGCAATCACAATCAGCGCCTTGCCGAGGGATATCGCGTGGCGCAGGCATTCGTGACGCATCGCTTCATCCTGAATGGTGTCGATATCCGCCACATGGGAAAGCCCGACGCTGCGGCGAATCAGCTCGGTGCCGCAGAATCCGATGGCATCGTGCCAGACCTTTTTCAGGAACGCAGAGGCATAGCCCGGCGCGCTGAGCGCGGCGTCGCGCGTTTTCTCATTCGCCAGCGCCTGGAAGCGCTCCGCGAAGGTGTTCCACAGTTCCTGAATATCGGTCAGGCGCTGCTCGCGCGCGGCGGCGGCATCGCGAATGCCCAGATGCCCCGGCAGGCCGCAGAAGTTCAGCAGCAGGTTGCCGATGGCAGTGCCAACGTCAAAGCCAATCGGGCCAAAGTAGCCGAACTCGGCGTCGATGGCCTTCAGGCTGCCGTCGGCCACAAAAATTGAGCCGCTGTGAATGTCCCCGTGCAGCAGGGCTTCGGCATGCGAAAAGAAGCGGTGCTTCAGGGAGGCCACAGCGATTTTAAGCTGGGCGTCGTCGCGCAGGGCGGCAACATCGTTCTCCAGATCGGCCGGGTAGCTATTGCGTGCGTGGATCTGGTACGGATCGTTAAAGAACAGATCTTCAGTGATCTCGCACATCTCCGGGTTGATGAATTTTGCCACCTGCGCTTTTTTCTCGTGCGGATGCAGATAAAAATCGCTGGTGTGGAACAGGGTGTGAGCCAGATATTCACCCAGCTGCCGCGCCGCCTGCGGGTAGTAAATGTTGTTAATCAGCTCGCCGCGCCAGATGCGATGGCTGGAGAGATCTTCCATCACCATCACCGCCAGTTTCGGGTCAAAGTGGTGGATTTTCACTGTGTGCTCAGGGCTGTGCTTGTAATGCTCGACCAGGGTTTGCGCCTCCAGGCGAGCGCGATCCAGCGTCAGCGGCCAGGACTCGCCGACGCAGCGCACATAGGGCAGCGCCTGCTTAACGACGATGCGGCTCACGCCCGCGCGGTCGAAAACTTTAAAGACCAGGTTGAGGTTACCGTCGCCGATTTCCTGCGCCTCCACCAGCGATGACGGATCGTCAAGTCCGCCAAACTGCCTGGCATACTCCACGGCGTCCTGAGCGGTAAAGGTACGGTATTGCGACATGGCCTGCTCCTCAGTTTTGCTAATTAAGACATGTAGACGTCTATACATCTGGATTTCATCCTGACACAATGTGCTACAACAACGCAACAGGGAATTAACGACATGCAGACATTACAGACGACCAGCCTGCGGGTGGCGAATAATCAGCTCTATATTCTCGACCAGCAGGCGCTTCCGCAGGAGAAACGCTGGCTGGATGCCTCGACGGTGGAGGCGCTGGTTGGGCATATCCACGCTCTGCGCGTGCGTGGCGCGCCGTTAATTGGTCTCTCTGCAAGCCTGCTGCTGGCGCTGTTAGCGGAAAGCGGTAAAGGCCGCGACGAGCTGGCGGCGGCGCTGGAGACCCTGCGTGCCTCCCGCCCGACGGCGGTGAACCTGATGAACAATCTCGACCGCATGAAGATTGCGCTGTGGCAGGAAGCGTTCGTTCCGGCGCTGGTGGCTGAAGCGCTGCGCCTGATTAATGAAGACAAACGGCTTTGCGACGCGATTGCGAAAGCGGGTAGCGCGCTGGTGAAGCCCGGCAGCCGCCTGCTGACCCACTGCAATACCGGCGGGCTGGCAACGGCGGGCGTCGGGACGGCGCTAGGGGTGATTGCCCGCGCGCATCAGGCAGGCAACGTCAGCAACGTCTGGGTGGATGAAACCCGTCCGCTGTTGCAGGGCGGCAGGCTGACCGCATGGGAGCTGGGCGAGCTGGGCGTGCCGTATCAGCTCATCACCGATTCCATGGCCGCCAGCCTGATGGCAAAAGGGCAGGTGGATGCCGTGTGGGTGGGGGCAGACCGCATTGCCGCCAACGGCGACGTGGCGAACAAAATCGGCACCTATTCCCTGGCGGTGCTGGCGAAGTTCCACGGTATTCCTTTCTACGTCGCCGCCCCGCAAACGACCCTCGACCGGGACTGCCCGAACGGTGACGCGATCCCGATTGAGCAGCGCGCGGCCAGCGAAGTGACGGGCGTGGCGGGAAGCTTTGGCGCGGTGCAGTGGGCGCCGCAAGAGGCGCAGGTCTATAACCCGGCGTTTGACGTTACCCCCGCCTCGCTGATTAGCGGCTGGGTGCTGGATACGGGCGTGGTCACCCCTGAAGAGGTAGCGAAAGGGAAATTCGCCTGAGTGGGACTATCCTTGTAAGGGGTTCCCTTTAGAGGACGTTATCGTGACGCTCGATCCTGAAACAGACTTAAAACTGGAACGCGTGGTGGACGCACCGCGCGACCTGCTGTGGCTCTGCTGGACCACACCGGAGCACATCAAAAACTTCTTCATTCCTGCTCCCCATAAGGTGACTGAATGCGACCTCGATCTGCGCGTGGGTGGGCGGTTCAATACCGTGTTTGAGGTGGACGGGCAGCGGATGGATAACCGGGGCGTATTTCTTGAAATCGATCCGGGGAACAAGCTGGTCTTTACCGATGGCTATACTGAGGGCTGGAAGCCGGCTGAAACGCCGTTTATGACGGCGATCCTGCTGCTGGAAGATGTGGGGGAGGGCAAGACCCGCTACACGGCGATAGCGCGTCACCCAACGAAGGAAATCCGCGAGCAGCATGAACAGATGGGCTTCCACGAAGGGTGGGGCGTGGTGTTGGATCAGTTGGTGGGGTATGTGAAAGGGCTGAAACGGTAGTGCCCTTAGACCCCCTCTCCCTTGAGGGAGAGGGCTGGGGTGAGGGGGAGAATTCATTGATTATGTTGAAGACAGATTTCTCTTTTTGGTATACCTCATCTGACGAAATACTCGCTCTCCCTTTTCATCAAAGTATCTTTCCGGCCATATCACATCGGGTGGAATGTCTGGCGCCTGAGCGGTAAGCAGTTCACCTTTGGGTCATGGTCGGGTAAGCGCATTTGCCAGCGTGGATGAGGAAAGACCAGCCTTTCTGGACAACGCAGCCAGGCTTGTTCCATGTTTCTTTAGTGCAGCGATAATATCGGCCGGGTGCCAGTTCTGATGTTGCATTGTGTCCTCCTTACATGTGTTCGTTACGCGCTCAATTATCCTATTTTGGGATAAAAAGGCAACGGGAGGATATTCGATTTCAGGATATTTGTATGGAATCGGAACAATGGCCTCAGTTTACTCGGATGAATACCAGCGTGTTATCAATGCGTTGAAGAAAGCGCGTAAAGAGAAGGCGATGACTCAGGCGCAGCTTGCGGAGGCACTGGGAAAACCACAATCGTTTATTGCTAAAGTGGAAAACGGTGAGCGTAGGTTGGACGTGGTGGAGTTTGTGCATCTGGCGAGGCTGGTTGGCGCAGATGTGCAGAGGATTATCGCCAGTATTTAATTAATGCCTGAGTATGGAACTGACCACCTGAGCCGTATGTTCCCCTCACCCTAACCCTCTCCCCAGAGGGGCGAGGGGATAGTACGGTGCTCGCATTACTTTGCGGGGTAGGGAGAAAAGATCAGGCCAGCCTAGGATACGCATCCGCGATTGCATCGCCCGTAAACTGGGCAACCCAGCCTTCCGGATTGTCGAAAATACGAATCGCCGTAAAGTTCGGCTCTGAGCCCATATCAAACCAGTGCGGCGTGCCCGCAGGAACGGAAATCAGGTCGTTTTTCTCGCACAGCACCTGATACACCTCATCGCCAATGTGCAGGCAGAACAGCCCCGCGCCTTCCACAAAGAAGCGTACTTCGTCTTCGCCGTGAGTGTGTTCGTTCAGGAACTTCGCGCGCAGCGCCTCTTTCTGCGGATTGTCGGCGCGCAGGCTGATCACATCCCAGCTCTGGTAACCTTTCTCTGCCACCAGCTTGTCGATCGCATGCTGATACGCCGCGATCACGGCTTCAGGCGCGGGATCGTGCCCTAAATCGCGATCCGCAGCCCAGCGTTCAAACCGCACGCCTTTGGCGTTGAGCTGTTGGGCAATCTCGGCGGCGTCGGTGCTGTGCCACAGGTGCTTACTGGCGTCTTTATCGGAATAAATGGTCAATGCGCTCATGAAGGGATCTGCTCCGGGTTAATCTCGTCAAACTGGTGGATCTGATGGTGATGGCTTGCGCCGTCATCTTCACCGCGTATCAGTTGCAGGGTGCGAAAACCCGCCTGTTCAGCCGCGTCCAGCTCCTGATGAATATCCGACAGGAACAGGATCTGCGACGGGGCGATGCCCGTTTGCGCCGCAATATTTTGATAAGACTGCACCTCACGCTTGGCACCGATGCGGGTATCAAAATAGCCGCTGAACAGATGAGTAATATCACCTTCGTCGCTGTAGCCAAATAACAGTTTCTGCGCGGCGACGGAGCCAGAGGAATAAACATAGAGATCAATCCCTTGTGCCTTCCATTTTTCCAGCGCGGGCAGTACATCAGGGTAGAGATGGCCGGTAAAGTCACCGTTGACGTAACCGTCCTGCCAGATGATGCCTTGCAGGGCTTTGAGCGCCGTCGATTTGCGGTCTTCATCCATAAAGGTAAACAACACGTTGATGAGATCGCTGACGCTGGCATGCGGAGTGCTGATTTCATCGCGCAGGTTGTCCAGAATCGATTTGACCGGCTCGGCGTACTGCTGCGCGGTCACAAAGGCCGCCAGCCGCTCACGCGCGTAGGGGAACAAAACATCATGGACAAAACGGATATCGCTGGTGGTCCCTTCAATATCCGTCACAATCGCGCGAATCATACTCTCTCCCATTGTCGTAAACGCATTTCGCATTCAAATAAGAATTCTAAACCTTCCAGATGACGGCGGGCTTCGGCCACGTCGCGTCCCCAGCAGGTTAAGCCATGACCGCGCAGAAGAAAACCATAATTAAGCGGGCGTTCCTGCGCGTAATGGGCGATGCGAGAGGCGAGGGCGTCGATGTCCTGGTCATTATCAAACACCGGGATGGCCACCGTATCCCGATGCGTGGTCTGCCCGGTAAGAGATTTTTGCATCTCGAAGCCGGAGATCTTCAGCTCGGTCTCGTTGACCAGCCGCGACAGCACCGTGGCATTGACGGTGTGAACGTGCAGGACGGCGTTAGCCTCGGGGAACAGGCGGTAGATGAGGGTATGCAGCCCGGTCTCTGCCGACGGTTTACGGCCAGAAGGCGCACGGTTGGTGGCGATTTCAACCTGTAGAAAATCGGCGGTGGTCAGGCTGCCTTTGTCTTTTCCGGATTCGCTCAGCCAGCACAGATGTTCATCCTGACGCACGGACATATTGCCGCCGGTAGCGGGCGCCCAGCCTTTAGCGCCAATCCAGCGGCAGGCCTCGACCAGGTGTGTGAGTTGCAGGTTGTCTGTCATTTCCTTTTACCCTCTCGGTCAGGAATATTTATATCATTTAGACGTCTAAGCGTCTTGATTGCCAAAGACTAACATCGTGTTATAGTGTCAGCAACATAAGTATTACAGGCAGGCACACTACAATGAGCAATAACCCGTTGATCCCGCAGAGTAAACTTCCGAATCTCGGCACGACGATTTTTACGCAGATGAGCGCCCTGGCGCAGCAGCACAACGCCATTAACCTCTCACAAGGTTTCCCGGATTTTGACGGGCCGAAATATTTGCAGGAGCGTCTGGCGTACCACGTTGCGCAGGGAGCCAACCAGTATGCGCCGATGACCGGCGTGCAGGCGTTGCGTGAAGCCATTGCGGATAAAACGGCGGAGTTATACGGCCATAAGCCTGACGCGAACAGCGATATCACGGTAACCGCAGGGGCCACCGAAGCGCTGTATGCGGCGATAACCGCCCTGGTGCGTACGGGCGATGAGGTGATTTGTTTTGACCCGAGCTACGATAGCTACGCCCCGGCGATTGAACTGGCCGGTGGCGTGGTGAAACGCGTGGCGCTCCAGCCGCCGCATTTTCGTCCGGACTGGCAGGCGTTTGCCGCGCTGCTGAGCGATAAAACCCGGCTGGTGATCCTGAATACGCCACACAACCCATCGGCGACGGTGTGGCAGAAAAGCGATTTTGCCGCCCTGTGGCAGGCCATCGCCGAACGTGAAATCTATGTTCTGAGCGACGAGGTGTATGAGCACATCTGCTTTGCCGAAGAGGGTCATGCCAGCGTGCTGGCGCATCCGCAGCTTCGCGAGCGCGCAATCGCGGTATCATCATTTGGGAAAACCTACCATATGACCGGCTGGAAGGTAGGGTACTGCGTGGCGCCCGCCGCCATCAGCGCTGAGCTGCGTAAAGTGCACCAGTATTTGACGTTTGCCGTAAACACACCCGCCCAGCTGGCGCTGGCGGATATGCTGCGCGCTGAACCTGAACATTACCGGGACCTGCCAGCTTTTTACCGTGCGCGGCGGGATCGGTTTGTGACTGCCTTGAGCGAGAGTCGGCTGGAGATCCTGCCATGCGAAGGCACCTACTTCCTGCTGGCGGACTACAGCGCGATTTCCGATCTGGATGATGTCAGTTTTTGCCAGTGGCTGACGAAAGAGGTGGGCGTGGCGGCCATTCCGCTGTCGGTGTTCTGCGCCGATCCCTTCCCGCATAAACTGATTCGTCTTTGCTTTGCGAAGCAGGAGGCGACGCTGCTGGCAGCGGCTGCGCGCTTAAATTCGCTCTGACTATTCAACCGTCCAGGCTTCTGAAAAACGACGGTCCGCGAAGAGTTCCAGCAGACCGTTGATTTGCTTCAGTCGCAGCACTTCATCGCTGTCCATACCCAACTCCAGGCCAATTTTCTGCTCACTCCAGCCCATAAGCACCAGTTCTCGCACGATTTCTGACATGGCATTGATCTGGTGGCGTCCACGCGCGCGGTTGTGACGAATGGTTGTAGCCATGCGATCGAACTTTTCCTGGCGTGCTTTACGCAGGCAGGTAACAGGGAGGTAACCTTTGAGTTGACGCTTCAGAATAGCCCGATGACTGCCAAGCTCATGGCGATGGAATCCATCGACAATTTCATAGCTCTCAGGCGCATTTTCCGTCACAACGATAGGTTGTGTGAATCCATCCAGCTCCAGTGATTTGCTGAGTAACCGCTTCTCCGCCGGAGCGACATTATTTGGGTTGTAGTCATTGGCGGTGATGTCAGTCTGTTTTATCCACAATACGCAGTCGACGGGTTGATTATTAAAAGGGCTGATTTCGTGTAATGCCTGGCGAAAGGCATTAATAGCGCCGATTTTCTCTTCTTCAGAAAGGGCCTGCAGGTACGTCTGCATTTCTCTGATTATTTGCTGCTGCATAAAATCCCCCATTCCTTGCGTTTAGCTTTCACTCTTTCGCTGTAGCGTTGATAGTGTTTAGGTTTGTTTGGACTAAATGAGAGAGCCCGGCACCAGTAGTCATTGTTGAGTAAAACCTTGCAAATGCGTCGCCAGGAAGGGATATCTTTTGCGCCAATGTCACCCTCCTGCGTATCGGGAATATCGTCCAGGCCTCGCTTTTGATACCAGTGGAGATAAATTGCGATTTTATTTCGGTAATGTTCCGCCGTATTTTGCGGCATGCTGTCGAGTAGCAGCATGGCGTATTCGCGCCAGCCGAGATGGTCAGGTTTCAGGATCTTCCGGTGGCCATAAAAATGGTTATCGTGCCCGGCATAAATACCTCCACTTCGCACGCCGCAGGCGCGTTCACACATAGCCGCCCAGCGTTCGGGTTCAATGACATGATAGAGCCATAAGCCCTGACGCTGTTCCGGACCAAACGGTTCGCAGATGCGCATATAACGCGGCGGCACCCCCGCCTTGTACATCAGGTCGTATAACGGGTTATAGCAACATTTTGATTTCGCGAACCACGTCCAGATGTCGGCGGTTTTCCAGTCGTACAGTGGGTAGATATACCAGGCGTGCCCACCCGGGGCGACGGTCGTCCAGGGTTTATCGTCAGAAAAGCGCTGCTTACGCGCCGACGCGATAGCCAGAAAGCGGTTGTAAGATTCATCGGCGCGGATCCCCACCATGACTGCGGCAGGACGTCTTTGCGCATACCATTCGGCAAACTCGCGCACGAAGGCTTCAAACGTCATTCCCTGCTGATAAAAATCGAAATAGTGATAATCGGTAATGGCATCTTCTGGTGGCTGGCGAACCCAGTTTGTTCCGGGTTCCCAGCACTGCCATTCAGGTTGAAACTGTGACAGGGCGTTCTGGGTCGTGAGCGGAAGCGCTACCCACCAGAACTGGTGGATAACATCCCGATAGAGCGTTTTCATAGCGTCAACATGCTGAATGGTCGACGAGAATTGCGCTTCCCAGTCCAGAAAGATGACGTCTATTTTTCGCTTTAATTGCCGTGCTTTCTGGGCAACAAGATGCAGCATCACGGTAGAATCTTTTCCACCGGAAAAGGAAACGCATACCCTGGGGAAATTGTTAAGCGTCCAGTGTATGCGTTCCGCAGTAGCGTCTAAAACATTTTCCTGTAAAGGGATTTTATAGTTCGACATGATTAATCGCGTCCTGCGTGTTAAATGTCTTGGGAAAATCAAAACGATATTATGGAATTATTTATCCTTAATTTCACGGAGTCATTTTTTTCGGTTCGCTTTAATTATATTCACCATGCAAATGTATTTTACGCAGACGGCGGAGAAACGCAGAGCTTATGCATTTTTTCAATGAATGTTGAAAAAACAGAGCTATTCAGTGATGAACGGCCGTAGAGCATATAGATCTTTAATTCAGGCAGCGCAAACGGTGGCTCAAGCCTTTTTAATTTCAAAGATTCTTTAAATGTTTCATAGATCGACACGGGGATATAGCCTAACAAATCAGATGAACTGACCATAGAGATGAGAGAGCTAAGGGAGTCGGTGCGAAAAGCAATATTTCTTTCCGGAAAAGCGTCATTGGCCCGACTCTGGAACTCTTTTACACCCGGATGAGCACTCTGGTAAAAAGTGAATTTCTCCTGGTATAGCGCGTCCACCGTGGCTGTGTCAGCGAGCCTTGGGTGGTCTGCTCTACAGATTAAGGCTATCGGCACCGTAGTGAAGTGGGTGCAGACCACAGAGCGATTGTGGATAGGTGCGATAGAGAAGATGAGATCGGCTTTACGATAGGCCAACAAATCTTCCGCTGATTCGGAGGAAATAAGCATATCTCTTTGTTCTATCTCATAATTTTCCTCAGATATTAAAAGCTTCAACGGTTCCAGCATCGAACCAGGAGACACCATTTGAGTGCAATAGATAACGAACTTTTTCTTGATGTCCGAGTGATGCATCATGTTGATCGTCTGCTCAAGCTGATTGAGATTTTTTTCCAGATGATGATGCAAGTTGGTACCTACCGTGGTGGGAGTAATTCCCTTCCCTGAACGGATAAACAGGGGGTCATCAAGCTGACCGCGCAGGCGTTGCAGCGACTGGCTGACGGCGGATGGTGTGATATAAAGCGTCTCGGCAGCCCTACTGATACTGAGATGTTGGTAAATGCATTCGAAGATAACTAACAGATTGAGATCGAATTTTTTTAGGTCGTAGAGGTTTGCCATGTTTCGTCCTGAGTGAGTTGAGTTTGCTGTCGTTATCACACCATGGAGTACGACAGAGTGTAGTTACCCTTTACAATCCGTGTGAATAACTCGCTTAATTTAAAATTTAAGTGATCTTAATATATCACGGCTTTGGATTATTGAAACATATCTTCAAGAGTTATTAAGATAATTTTATCTTTAAAGTGTGATTGAATTATTTGAATGACAAATGGCGTTTATATATAGCGTGAAACCCATAATGTAATTAAATTTATAATGTTTCAATGACCTGTTCGAATCTGCCTATCACAGCCATAGGCAGGACTATCCCTCTTATGCATTGCTCATTGCGCGCAGGGGTGCTGTAATCAAACCGCTGTTACGGCCTTGATACAAGGTATGTAGAGCGCAACGCAACGCCAGCTTCGGCTGGCACTGAATGTACCTGCGGGGAATTCAGGTATCAGGGCCGCCCGTTGAGGCGGCCTTTTTACTTTCAGGCTTTCCTGTAAAAGGTTCACCTTGCTGTCTTGTTGCTGTTGTAAGGTTTGGCTGATTGATTTGATAAAGCATACGCATTAGCCCCGATGAACAAAGTTGGTTACCTTACACCTCAACGAAAACACGGAGGAAGTACAGATGTCCTTGATTAACACCAAAATTAAACCTTTCAAAAACCAGGCGTTCAAAAACGGTGAGTTCATCGAAGTTACTGAGAAAGATACCGAAGGCCGCTGGAGCGTGTTCTTCTTCTATCCGGCTGACTTCACCTTCGTTTGCCCGACCGAACTGGGCGACGTTGCAGACCACTACGAAGAACTGCAAAAGCTGGGCGTAGACGTTTACTCTGTTTCTACCGATACCCACTTCACCCACAAAGCGTGGCACAGCAGCTCTGAAACTATCGCGAAAATCAAATACGCGATGATCGGCGACCCGACTGGCGCCCTGACCCGTAACTTCGACAACATGCGTGAAGATGAAGGCCTGGCTGACCGTGCGACCTTCGTTGTTGACCCGCAGGGCATTATCCAGGCTATCGAAGTTACCGCTGAAGGTATCGGCCGTGATGCATCTGACCTGCTGCGCAAAGTGAAGGCGGCTCAGTACGTTGCTTCTCACCCAGGCGAAGTGTGCCCGGCGAAATGGAAAGAAGGCGAAGCGACGCTGGCGCCATCTCTGGACCTGGTCGGCAAGATCTAAGTCTGTAAAGCCTGGCGGCGCTACGCTTGCACAGGCCTACAGTATCGTAGGCCGGGTAAACGAAGTGCCACCCGGCAATCAATGGGCGCTCCCCGCGCCCATTTCATTCCAGCACCATGATGCAAGTTGCATTCAGGCAGCCCGTATAAGGCGGCTTGCATGATGACGTTTTAAGAGAGGGAAGAATAATGCTCGACACTAACATGAAAACCCAGCTCAAGGCCTACCTTGAGAAACTGACCAAACCTGTTGAGCTGATTGCCACGCTGGACGACAGCGCGAAATCGGCAGAAATCAAAGCGCTGCTGACAGATATTGCTGAGCTGTCGCCGAAAGTGACCTTCAAAGAAGACAACACGCTGGCAGTCCGTAAGCCTTCTTTCCTGATCGCCAACCCAGGGTCTGACAAGGGGCCGCGTTTCGCGGGTTCTCCGCTGGGGCACGAATTTACGTCCCTGGTGCTGGCGCTGCTGTGGACCGGTGGTCATCCGTCAAAAGAAGCGCAGGCGCTGCTGGAGCAGATCCGCGATATCGACGGTGATTTTGAGTTTGAAACCTATTACTCGCTCTCCTGCCACAACTGCCCGGACGTGGTGCAGGCGCTGAACCTGATGTCAGTGCTCAACCCACGCATTAAGCACACGGCGATTGACGGCGGTACGTTCCAGAACGAAATCACCGAGCGCAACGTGATGGGCGTTCCAGCGGTTTACCTGAATGGTCAGGAGTTCGGCCAGGGGCGTATGACGCTGACCGAAATCGTCGCCAAAGTGGATACCGGCGCAGAAAAACGTGCGGCGGAAGAGTTGAACCAACGTGATGCGTACGACGTGCTGATTGTTGGCTCCGGCCCGGCGGGCGCGGCGGCAGCGGTTTACTCCGCACGTAAAGGGATCCGTACCGGTCTGATGGGCGAGCGTTTCGGTGGTCAGGTTCTGGATACCGTAGACATTGAAAACTACATTTCCGTGCCGAAAACCGAAGGCCAGAAGCTGGCCGGGGCGTTGAAAGCGCACGTCAGCGACTACGACGTGGATGTCATTGACAGCCAGAGCGCCAGCAAACTGGTTCCGGCCGCGGTCGAGGGTGGTTTGCACCAGATTGAAACGGCGTCCGGCGCGGTGCTGAAGGCGCGCAGCGTGATCATTGCCACTGGCGCGAAATGGCGCAACATGAACGTGCCGGGCGAAGATCAGTATCGCACCAAAGGCGTGACCTATTGCCCGCACTGTGACGGCCCGCTGTTCAAAGGTAAACGCGTAGCGGTGATCGGCGGCGGTAACTCCGGCGTGGAAGCGGCTATCGACCTGGCGGGGATTGTTGAACACGTTACCCTGCTGGAGTTCGCCCCTGAGATGAAAGCGGACCAGGTGTTGCAGGATAAAGTGCGTAGCCTGAATAACGTCGACATTGTGCTCAATGCCCAGACGACAGAAGTGAAAGGCGACGGCAGCAAAGTGACCGGTCTGGAATACCGTGACCGCGTGAGTGGCGATATTCACAGCGTACCGCTGGCGGGGATCTTCGTTCAGATTGGCCTGCTGCCAAACACCACCTGGCTGGAAGGCGCAATTGAGCGCAACCGCATGGGCGAGATCATCATCGATGCGAAATGCGAAACCAGCGTGAAGGGCGTATTTGCGGCGGGCGACTGCACCACCGTGCCGTACAAGCAGATCATCATCGCTACCGGTGAAGGTGCGAAAGCCTCGCTGAGCTCGTTTGATTACCTGATCCGCACCAAAACTGCATAATAAAAGAAAGCAAGACGACACCTGCAATACAAGAGGCCACCAAAAGGTGGCCTCTTTTTTTATCTGACGACCATCACCGGAATGTGGGTGTGGCGGATCACGCTGGAGGCGTTCGACCCCAGCAGGTGCGTGGTAATAGACGGGTTGCGCGAACCAATCACTACCACGTCGGCATTTAATTCCCCGGCAAGCTCATTTACGGCGTCACGCACGCTACCGAACCGGACGTGGGTTTTTATGCGGGAAGGATCGATGCTGAAGTGCCCGACCATGGTTTGCAGGCGCGTCTCGGCTTCATGCTGTAAATGCTCTTCAAAACGACGCACATCAGCAGCGAAACGATGCAGGCTCAGGCTGGCAGAGCCCGGTAAAACATGCAGAAGATGAATAACTCCGTCCTGCTGCGCGAGAAATTCCGCGTGACGTACAGCCTTATCACTCAGTTCCATTTCGAAAACATCAACCGGCATAATGATTGTTTGATACATAACCGTTTCTCCTTGTTTATAAACGCTGAAATCATTCAACCACAAAATATAAAAGGTTTCTGTAATCCCGACAGCACTTTTTTATCTCGCCAGGATAAATCTCAAAACAGCCGGATTCCGGGGCAGATCCCGAGAGGTAGCTACCCTTTTATAAGCTTACCCACACCCTTTCGGAGGTTGCATGAAAGCTCTCACCTATCACGGTCCACATCATGTTCGGGTCGATAATGTCCCCGATCCGGGCATCGAACAGCCTGACGATATCATCCTGCGCGTAACGGCCACGGCGATCTGTGGTTCTGATTTGCATCTTTATCGCGGAAAAATTCCCAAGGTCCAGCACGGCGATATCTTTGGTCATGAATTTATGGGCGAGGTGGTGGAGTGCGGGAGCGAAGTGAAAAACGTGCAGAAAGGTGACCGGGTGGTGATCCCATTTGTGATTGCCTGCGGTGACTGCTTCTTTTGCCAGATGCAACAGTACGCGGCCTGCGAAAACACGAACCGCGGGCAGGGCGCGGCGCTGAACAAAAAGCAAATTCCCGCCCCTGCCGCGCTGTTTGGCTACAGCCATCTTTACGGCGGCGTGCCGGGCGGACAGGCGGAGTATGCGCGCGTCCCGAAAGGCAACGTGGGGCCGTTTAAAGTGCCTCAGCTGCTGTCAGACGACAAAGCGCTTTTCCTGTCAGATATTCTGCCTACCGCCTGGCAGGCGGCGAAAAATGCGCAGATCCAGAAAGGCTCCAGCGTCGCCGTATTCGGGGCCGGGCCGGTGGGGTTGCTGACCATTGCCTGCGCGCGGCTTCTCGGCGCAGAGCAGATTTTTGTGGTTGACCATCATCCCTATCGACTGCGGTTTGCCCAGGAGCGCTACGGCGCGATCCCGATTAACTTTGATGACGATAACGACGCGGCGGAGAAAATCATTGAGCAAACGGCCGGGCAGCGCGGGGTGGATGCGGTGATTGATGCCGTCGGGTTTGAGGCCAAAGGCAGCACGACGGAAACGATCCTCAGTAACCTGAAAATTGAAGGCAGCAGCGGCAAAGCCCTGCGCCAGTGCATTGCTGCGGTGCGACGCGGCGGCGTGGTCAGCGTGCCGGGCGTGTACGCCGGTTTCATCCATGGCTTCCTGTTTGGCGATGCCTTCGATAAAGGGCTGAGCTTTAAGATGGGGCAGACGCACGTCCACGCCTGGCTGGGAGAGCTGCTGCCGCTTATCGAAAAAGGGTTGCTTACACCGGAAGATATTGTGACCCACTATCTTCCGCTGGCTGATGCGGAGCGCGCCTATAAGATCTTCGAAAAACGGGAGGAGGAGTGCCGCAAGGTGATCCTGGTGCCTGGCGCGGACACCCCGGAGGCTGCGCAGCAGAAAGTGAAGGGACTGGTGAATGCCTTCCCCGGCGGCGTTGTGTGAGGTTTCGTCCCCACGGCACTACGACAGAGTAAACATGGATTAAGCGGTTTTTGTCCGATATAACACAATCGGGTGAATTTGCGGAAAGAGGATGCAGGTGCATCCTCTGTGCAAAGCGGGGTCGCTTGTTCAGAAGGGATTAACGCAGGTAATCGCCAGCGGCTTCGGGCTGGTAGAGCAGCTCAAGCACTTCCAGATGGGCTGAGGCGCCGCCCGGGAGTTCCCAGTGGATAGTATCGCCCGTGCGCAGTCCAAGCAGCGCAGCGCCCACGGGTGCCAGCACCGAAAGCTGCATGCTGCTGTCGGTCATCTGCGCCGGATAGACCAGCGTACGGGTGAGTTCCTCCCCGGTGGTCAGGTTGCGGAACTTCACCTGGCTGTTCATGGTGACCACATCATGCGGCATGGTCTCAGGCGTACACATTTGCGCCCGGTCTAGCTCTTCGTTCAGCGCATCGGCAACCGGCAGCGAGGCGAATTCTGGTTTCTCCAACAGTCGGTCAATACGTTCTGCGTCGAGTTCGTTTATGATAATCGTAGGTCTGGACATTTTTACTCCATGTCGTTAATGCTGCGTGTAACGCAGAAACCAATCCAAAAGAAAACCCTCGCCGTCTGGCAGCGAGGGTTTAACTTATCTGATGATACTGTCTGAAACCCTAAGTTTGAAGTGATGAAGGTCACATTCGTGCGCCATATGAATTTTTGGCAATAAACCCGGCATCCCGATTCACGCTGAACGGAAATTTCGTTACGCTGGTAAAACTTAAACCGGGCAATGCGCGTTGCAGCCCCAGCGTAGAGAGAGCGATATGTACTTTTACCAACCGTCTCAGGGGCACGGCCTGCCGCACGACCCGCTGAACGCCATTATCGGTCCACGTCCGATTGGCTGGATTTCATCCTGTGATAAGGCCGGTCAACTGAACCTTGCCCCGTACAGCTTCTTTAACTGCTTTAACTATCGCCCACCGATCATTGGTTTTTCCAGCAACGGCTGGAAGGATAGCGTGCGGAATATTACCGAAACGGAAGAGTTTGTCTGGAACCTCGCAACGCGCGATCTGGCTGAGGCGATGAATGAAACCTCCGCCACACTCCCTCATGGCGAGGATGAATTTACCTTTGCCGGCCTGACGCCCGTAGCCAGCCAGCTTGTGAGCTCGCCGCGCGTGGCGGAAAGCCCGGTGAATTTCGAGTGTCGATTGTCACAGTGCATTCAGTTGACCGGCGCGGATGGGACACCGATTGATACCTGGCTGGTGCTCGGCGAAGTGGTGGGCGTCCATATCGCTGAGAGTTTGCTGGAAGAGGGGATTTACCAGACCGCGAAAGCGCAGCCCATTCTGCGTGCGGGTGGACCGTCCGCCTACTACGGCATCAGCGACAGCCATCGCTTCGATCTGGTACGCCCGGATGCGCGCAGGAACAATCAGTAACCAGCTTTATCGATAACAAACTGTTTGCCGCAGTTGCCCGGATGCGGCTGTGGCGCAAAGGTGCTGGCTGAGAGCGAGTTGTTAATGGTGCTGGATTTTAGCGAGATCTGAATCTCGGTCAGATAAGCCGGATTGCCATGGCAGGTAAGCTTGAACGCTTTTACGTTCTGTTTCCCCCAGCTTTTGGCCACGGCTGCATCAAAATCGCTACGGCGGACGGTCTTGCCATAGTTTTCCGCCAGAAATTCCCCAACCGCACTATTTTTCACTTCCTGGTTCATGCGCACCATGGTGCCGAAGTAAGCGTCGGGATCAAAACCAAAGCAGACGCCGTGTTTCGCGTATTCATAACGTTCAAGGCAGGAGTTGCCGCCCGCGCCGGGCATCACGCTGTTCAGCTTCGCCGCGCCCGTTAGCGATAGTCCGGTCTCTGCGGCGTCACATTTGCGGCTGGCTTTTGCTTCCGGCATATTCGGAACCGGACGAGTGGCACAGCCGAAGCGCATCCAGCGGCGTTCATCCACTCCGCGAGCGGCAATAGATTTCGGCAGCGCTGGCCATAAGCCGTGGACGGTCAGAAAATCGGTTTTGTTGCTGCTCTCTTTTTGCAGGCGACACTCTTCCGGTTCGTCACGGTTGCGTTCGACCATACTCTGGCAAAATCCCGTTTGCCAGGAAAGAGCCAGAACGTAGCGATCGAAATCGCCATACTGGGTTGGCTTAAGCGGATCTGCCTGAATTGAGAAGACACAGAGTGCAAGCGCTACTGCGCCAGACGGGATAACGATATCCTTCCTGAACATTTGCTTTCCTGATTGGTTGGGCGCGATTAATTTCTGGAGGTTATTAAAGCACAAAAAGCGCCCGCAGGCGCTTTTTGGAAAGCAGGAATTTCGCTTAGGCAGCGCCGGGAACCAGCACTTCGGTGGCGATAATAACGATAATCAGGCCAACCAGCACCGGCACTGACGTGCGTTTTACCACTTCAAACGGAGAGATTTTTGCCATCCCTGCAACCGCAACCACCACGCCCGATACCGGAGAAATGGTACGACCCAGGTTGGAGGCCTGGAGCATCGGAATGGACAGGTAAGCCGGGTTGATGCCGGAGGAGTGTGCCAGCTTAGGGATCATCTCAACAAACGCATAGAACGGCGCGTTACCGGAGCCGGTAGTCATCGCCGCCAGCATGGTCAGTACCACCAGCACCAGCATCAGGATAATGCTGGCCGAGCCGAACGAGGTGGCGATAGAGATCAGGCTCTGGATAAAGCCGATTGTGCTCAGCCCCTGAGCAAACACCCCTGCGGCAACCAGCAGCATCACTACGCCCGCGAAGGCATCCGCCATACCGCGGAAGGCGACTTCAAGACCCGTGAACACCTTCTGGGTATTAAAGCCACGAACAAATTCCAGGATGGCCGCCAGCAGCATACAGATCACCAGGATAGTGATGATGTGCAGCTGAGGGCCCCATTTGCCGTCAAAAATAAGCACGCCAATAATCGGCGTGAAGGGCAGGATGGAATAAAACGCCGGGGCGGTAGTGGTGATTTCACTGACGTCCATCATCTCAGGGCTGACGTTCTCTTTCTTATCGAGGTAGCGTTGCCAGAAGAAATGCGCCACGCCCATGCCGAGAATAGCGGTGATGGAGATTGGCAGTGTGGTTTTGAAGGCGAAGTCAATCAGCGACATTTCCGCGGCTTTCGCGGCCAGCACCACGTCACCGGAAGTAGGGGAGAGAATAATCGCCGCCGGAGAGGCGCAAATAGCCGCCGCTGCGCCACGGCTGATCCCGACGTTAACCATTACCGGGAATAACGTCGCCATTAACAGCACGCCAAGGCCTGTTGCTGAGGAAACGGCTAATGACATCAGACAGGCCAGGAAATAAGCCGCGACCATCAGCAGATAGGGGGAGTTAATATATTGCAGCGGCTTAGAAGCCAGCTTCACCACCATATCATTCGCACCGATATGGGTCATATAGGCAGCAAATCCGCAGAGCATCATGATCATCATGCCCAGGTCGCCGCCGCGGCTCATCAGCAGAATTTTTATATATTCCACAATATCGGTAGCGGTATATCCGGTGCTGGCTTCGCTGGCGGGTAAAACCTGATGACCCATTAGCGCGCTAATGATCAGCAGCGTCAGGCCGCCGACAAATAGCACGCCGGTGGCTGAGTAACCTTTAATGATGTAGCGTGCTACACCGACAATGACCACGACTCCAATGAGGAGTTCGAGAAAAGTAAGCATGATTTCCCCTGTATCCTTGCTGCCCGAGAGACAAATAATCAATAAAAAAGAAGCCTGAAATGTGCCGAATAAATGGCCAGTCCTTGCTGATTAAAATCAAGAAAGAGACTACTAAAGGCAATGATGACGATATTTTTGCTAACCCTGCGTCATTTATATTAAGACGTTATTGACCTGATGGATAGATATTATATGTCATTAAATTGATGGTGAAGTGTTAAGGTTTTGAGTATTACTTGCCGACAATCGATTTAAAAACGTAAATCTCTTTAAAACTACTTCTCTTTCATTCTTTTGCCTGCTTATACTCGGTTCACTTTTACCCTATCCGACGATCTGAATATGCACGCCAGCTGGACGTATCGCCTGCGCTTTATCAAAAAACATCTGCTGATGTTTTTGCTGGCATTTGGCTGGCTGTTAATCCAGAGTCAGGTGGCCGTCGCCTCCCATCAATGTTCAATGGATTTGCGCGGTGAGGTGGCCACCATCCAGCATATGGATATGATGGCGGGACCGGGGCTGCATTATGCTGCCGGTGCTTCACCGCTGTGTGAAAAACATTGTGTGCCGGATCAGGTACAAAAAGAACCTGCCCAGCCGCATCTGGTGGCGCTGCCTGCCGCCATGACGCTGACCTTAACGACGCCAGAGTGTTCATCTGCAAGCCATTCTGCGTGGTCTGTTACCCCTCCTGCTGTGGGGCCGCCGGCAACGATCCGCTATTGCCGGTTTCGGGAGTGAAAACCTGTTAATTCGTTGATTTTATTTACTTAACGTTTAACAGGAGTTTTATCATGCGTACCCTATTCCTTTCCGCGCTGGTTGGCGCGTCCATCTCTTTCGCTTCTTATACCGTTCAGGCAAACCAGACCTGGCAGGGCCGCGGCGTGGTTCAGTCGATCTCTGACAATGCCGTCATGCTCCGTCACGAGGCCATACCGGAACTAAAATGGCCAGCGATGACCATGCCGTTTACTTTATCTTCGGGTGCCACGCTGAATGGCGCCAAACCGGGGGATGAGGTGACCTTCACGCTTGAGCGTGCGGGTGACGGTTTCCAGATTATCTCGCTGACGCCAGCGCGCTAAGCGAGGTCACCATGAAACAACACACACTGAGTCTGTGGCTCGGTGGGGTGTTGTTCGGCCTGTTAACCTCCGCCGCGCAGGCGGAGCCGTGGACGCTCGAACACACCCTGACCGAAGCCCAGCGCTACTCGGCAGAACTCTCCGCCAGCCGTAACGAAGCGCAGGCGCTGGATGCGATGGCGGATTCCGCCACGCAATTACCTGATCCAAAACTGAAATTCGGTATTGAAAACGTGCCGGTACAGGGCAGCAACGATCGGCGGCTTACGCGCGAAGGGATGACCATGCAGAAGGTTGGCATCATGCAAAGCTACGTCAGCTCGGAGAAGCGGGAACGTAAAGCACAGACTTTTCAGGCGCAGGCGCGAAGCGTGCTGGCAAAATCCGAGGCCGTACGTGCCGCGCTTCAGCGTGATACCGCCCAGGCCTGGCTGGATCTGGCGCTGGCACAGCAGGCGCTGAAAACGGCCAGAACGCTGGTCCGTGAAACGGAACGCCAGCGGGGCGTGCAGAAGGCGAGCGTCGGGGCGGGAGGCGCAACGCCGGACAGCGTACTGGCCCTGCAAATGATCCTCAGCGCCATGCGCGACAAAGAGACGCTGGCGCAGCGGGATGTGCAGCTGGCGCAAAGCCGTCTGCTGGAGCTAACAGGGCACGCTATTACGGCGGTTCGCGGTCCGCTGCCGCGCTATCAGCGCCTTCCTGCCGATGAAAAAACGTTGCAGGAGGGGATTGCCAGACACCCGGAAGTGGAGGCCGCGCGACGTGAAGCAGAGACCGCGAAAGCGCGTTCAGCGCAATCTGCCGTGGCAGCGATACCCGATGTGGATGTGGAGGTCTATTACGCCCACCGCGCCGAAGGCTATGACGATATGGCTGGCGTGATGTTCAGCGTGGATCTGCCTTTGTTCCAGTCAAAACGTCAGGACAAGGATTACGCCGCCGATGTTTCCCGCTCAATGCAGGCGGTGGATCAACTGACGCTGCTCAAACGCGAACACATTGCCCAGGTGCAAACGCTGGTGGCGCAGTATCAGGCTGCGCAAACGGTGTGGCAGCGTCAGCGGGACGAGGTACTACCGTTGCAGCGTCAACGGCTGGCGGTGCTGACGGCGCAATATCGTTCTGGACAGTCGGCGCTTCCGGCCCTGCTGGAGGCGCGTCGTGGCGTACTGGATACGGAACTGGCGGTGAACCAGGCGGAGCGCGAAATGGCGCGAACCTGGGCTGCCGTGAACTGGCTGATCCCGCAGGAGCTGGCGCAATGAAAAAAACAACGCTAATGGCGATTGCCATCGCGATAGCTGTCGCTGGCGGCTATTTTGTCGGACAGAAGCAGACGCATCAGCCGGATGCGGCTTCACAACCCTCAGAACGCAAGGTGCTTTACTGGTACGACCCCATGGTGCCCGGTCAGCGCTTCGATAAGCCGGGTAAATCCCCCTTTATGGATATGGATCTGGTCCCACGCTACGCCGATGAAGCGCAGACGGCGTCAGGCGTGGCCATCAGCACTCAACAGCAGCAAAACCTGGGGATGAAAACCGCCAACGTTGAGATGCGCCAGCTGGTTTCGCCGTTCTCGGCCTTTGCCACGGTTGCAACGGATGAACGTAACGTCTCGGTGTTGTCAGCCCCGGCCAATGGCGTGGTGTCAAAATTGTTTGTTAATGCGCCGCAGCAGCAGGTAAAAGCCGGAGAGGCGCTGGCGCAACTGTGGATCCCGCAGTGGACCGCCGCCCAGCAGGAGTATCTCGCGGTTCGTCAGCTTGGCGATGCCGCATTGACCCGCGCCGCACGCGAGCGGCTGGCGTTGCAGTTTATGCCAGAAGAGGTCATTCGTTTGCTGGAGCGTAGCGGTAAGCCGCAGACCACGCTCATTCTGCGCACCGACCGGGCGGGCTATGTGGTGAAGCTGGACGTGCGGGAAGGGGCGCAAATCACCGCAACGGCGCCGCTGTTTGAGATCGCCAGCCTCGATCCGGTCTGGCTGGTGGTCGACTACCCGCAAACGCAGGCGCAGTCTCTGGCGGTGGGCAGCAAGGTGGTAGCAACCTCAGAAAGCTGGCCGGGGGAGCAGTTCCACGGCACGGTCAGCGAATTGCTGCCGCAGATGGAGGCGGCCACGCGAACCCTGAAAGCCCGTATCGTGCTGGAAAATTCCGCACATAAGCTGAAGCCGGGCATGTACCTCTCCGTCAGCCGTGCGGAAGAGCTGAAAGGCCCGCCGGTGCTGGCGGTGCCGGAAGAAGCGGTAATTAACAGCGGAGAGTCTGCGCGTCTGCTGCTGGCTACCGGGGACGGTTATTTCCAGCCTGTGACGGTGAAAACCGGCCTGACGGCGCAGGGCTGGACGGCGATCCTGTCCGGGGTCAAAGAGGGCGATAAGGTGGTGACGTCCGGGCAATTCCTGATTGATTCCGAAGCCAGCCTGCGTAGCGTGATGCCGGAGGTGACGCCATGATTGCCGCTGTGATTCGCGCCTCGTTGCGTAACCGCCTGCTGGTGATCCTGGCCGCGCTGATGATGGCCAGCTGGGGCTGGTGGGCGGTGCAGCGCGCGCCGCTGGACGCGTTGCCCGATCTGTCTGATGTGCAGGTCATTATCAAAGCGAGTTACGCCGGGAAAGCGCCGCAGGTGATTGAAGATCAGGTGACCTGGCCGCTGACAACCTCCATGTTGTCTGTGCCGGGCGCCAAAACCGTGCGCGGTTTTTCAATGTTTGGTGACGCTTATGTGTATGTGCTGTTTGAGGATGGCACCGATCTCTACTGGGCGCGATCCCGGGTGCTGGAATATTTAAGCCAGGTACAGGCGCAGTTTCCGCCGGGCGTGAAGGTGTCGCTGGGGCCGGATGCGACGGGCGTGGGCTGGATCTACGAATATGCGCTGATCGACCGTAGTGGAAAACACAGCCTGGCAGATCTGCGGGCCCTTCAGGACTGGACGCTTAAGTTCGAGCTTAAGACGGTACCGAATGTATCTGAAGTGGCAAGCATTGGCGGAATGGTGCGTCAGTATCAGATCGTGGCGGACCCGGCGAAAATGCGCGCGCTGAATATTACCCACAGCCAGCTATCCGGCGCGGTGCAGGCCGCCAATAAAGAGAGCGGCGGCGCCCTGCTGGAGATGGGCGAAGCGGAGTATATGGTGCGGACAACGGGCTATTTGCGCTCGCTGGAGGATTTTCGCAATGTGGTGATCGCCACCCGCGATGGCGTACCTGTCCTGCTGAAAGATGTCGCCACCATTGGCATTGGCCCGGAGATCCGCCGGGGCGTGGCGGAGCTTAACGGTGAAGGGGAGGTTGCCGGCGGCGTAATCGTGATGCGCTACGGGCAGAACGCGCTGGAAACCCTTCGCGCGGTAAAAGCGAAACTGAGCGAGCTGCAAAAAACGCTGCCTCAGGGCGTCGAGATTGTTCCGGTCTACGATCGCTCCACGCTGATTGAGGAGTCGGTCAAAACGCTGACGCACAAGCTGCTCGAAGAGTTTGCCGTGGTGATACTGGTGTGCGCGCTGTTCCTGTTCCACCTGCGTTCCGCGCTGGTGGCGATGGTTTCTCTGCCGCTGGGGATCCTCGGGGCTTTTGTGGTGATGCACTATCAGGGCATTAACGCGAATATGATGTCGCTCGGCGGGATCGCCATTGCCATCGGAGCGATGGTGGATGCGGCAATTGTCATGATTGAAAACATGCACAAGGTGCTGGAGCAGTGGCGGCATGATAATCCGGGCAAGGAGCCTGCGTCGGGAGAGTACTGGCGTCTGGCGGAAAAGGCGGCGGTTGAAGTGGGACCGGCGCTGTTTTGCAGCCTGTTAATCATCACGCTGTCATTTATACCGGTATTTTCGCTGGAAGCGCAGGAGGGGCGAATGTTCTCGCCGCTGGCGTTCACCAAAACCTGGTCGATGGCCGTGGCCGCCGGGCTTGGGATCACCCTTGTACCGGTGCTAATGGGCTTCTTTATTCGCGGGAAAATCCCGGATGAGAAGGCAAACCCAATAAACCGCCTCCTGATCCGCCTGTATGAGCCGTTGCTTGATAAGGTACTGACCTTCCCGAAAACGACCCTGGCACTGGCATGTCTGCTGCTGATCGCCACGCTCTGGCCGCTGAGCCGCCTGGGGAGTGAGTTTATGCCGCCGCTGGAGGAAGGGGATTTACTCTATATGCCCTCCACGCTGCCGGGGATCTCTGCTCGCGAGGCATCGCGGCTGCTTCAGCAGACGGACCGCTTGATCAAAAGCGTACCGGAGGTGGCGAGCGTGTTTGGCAAAGCTGGTCGGGCGGAGTCGGCAACCGATCCCGCGCCATTAACCATGCTGGAAACAACTATCCACTTTAAGCCCCGCGAGCAGTGGCGGCCTGGAATGACGCCGCAAAAGCTGGTGGAGGAGCTCGATAAAACCGTGTCGCTGCCGGGCATTGCCAATGTGTGGGTGCCCCCTGTCCGTAACCGTCTGGACATGCTGGCAACCGGGATCAAAAGCCCGGTCGGCATTAAGGTGAACGGCAATAATATTGCCGACATTGAGCGCGTGGCCCGGCAGATTGAGCAGGTGGTGAAGGACGTTCCTGGCGTCTCCTCGGCGCTGGCGGAGCGACTGGAAGGCGGGCGCTACGTGGATATTCGTATCGACCGGCAAAAAGCCGCGCGCTACGGCGTTTCCGTCGATGAACTGCAAAGCCTGGTCTCCACGCTGGTAGGGGGCGATAACATTGGTGAGGTGATCCAGGGACGCGAGCGGTACCCCATCAACCTGCGTTATCCCCGCGATTTGCGTGATAACGTCGACACGTTGCGGGTGTTGCCGGTAGTAACCGCCAGCGGTAGCCAGGTGGCGCTGGGGGAACTGGCCGATATCGTCGTGACGGAAGGCCCACCGATGCTAAAAAGTGAAAACGCGCGCCTTTCCAGCTGGATCTACGTGGACTTACGCGGGCGCGATCTGAAGTCCGCCGTAGATGAAATGCAAAAACGGGTGGAGGAGAAGGTGGTATTGCCGCAGGGCGTATCTCTCTCCTGGTCCGGGCAGTTTGAATATCTGGAACGGGCGACCGCGACGCTTAAAATAGTCTTACCTGTCACGCTGATGATTATATTCATCCTTTTATGGTTAACCTTCAGGCGGATATCAAATGTCCTGATAATAATGGGGACATTGCCTTTCGCGCTTATTGGTGGGGTGTGGTTATTATGGCTGCTTGAATATAATTTGTCTGTGGCGGGGGCCGTTGGCTTTATCGCCCTTTCCGGGGTGGCAGCAGAATTCGGCGTAATTATGGTTCTATATTTGAATCATGCGCTTGATAAATATCACAGGCTTGAGCCAGAAGGGGGAAATACGGTGCTATTGCGGGCGATCCACGAAGGTGCCGTGCTGCGCGTGCGTCCGAAGGTGATGACGGTCGCCACGATTATGGCGGGACTGCTGCCCATCATGTGGGGCAATGGGAGTGGCTCGGAGGTGATGCAACGTATTGCTGCACCGATGATTGGTGGCATGGTTACTGCACCGTTATTGTCGATGTTAGTTATTCCCGCACTCTACAAATTGTTACATCAACGTTAAAAATGTCAACTGCATGTGCTTATTCAGGCATGCAGTTTATGTATCGTCAGACTATTCTCAGGAACGGGATGGTAATTAGGAATAACACCCATGCTGTTAAGCGTTCATTCAAGTATTCTGTGCTAAGGTCTGCACCGAATACTAAATATGGTAATGGCATTGTGATTGTACGAATTAAATTCCCCCTGATTTTATTGTTTATTATTGCGCAGTTATCATTTGCCTTTGCTGTTAATGCACAGAGCAATACAGCGGATAAAAGCTGGTTCACCACCTTCACGGATAACGTCGAGCAAACATGGAACGAACCTGAACATTACGATCTCTATATTCCGGCCATTACGTGGCATGCACGTTTTGCCTACGATAAAGAAAAAACAGACCGTTATAACGAGCGTCCGTGGGGGGCTGGTTTCGGTCAGTCTCGCTGGGATGAAAAAGGTAACTGGCATGGCCTGTACCTGATGGCGTTTAAGGACTCCTACAATAAATGGGAGCCTATAGGTGGCTACGGCTGGGAAAAAACCTGGCGTCCGTTATCAGACGACAACTTCCGTCTGGGGCTGGGCTATACGGCAGGGTTCACGGCGCGTGATAACTGGAAATACATTCCTGTTCCGGTACTGTTGCCGCTTGCCTCCATCGGCTATGGTCCGGCAACGTTTCAGATGACCTACATACCGGGTACGTATAACAACGGTAACGTTTACTTTGCCTGGATGCGGTTTCAGTTTTAACTGAATTTGTCTGGTAAATCGGCCAAAAAACGCACAGACATTGAAATGTAAAGGATAAAAATCGGACAGCGAAAATTAACGCGACTTTTGTCACTTTTTATCAAAGATCCGCTGGACAAAACGCCTCACAATTGTTGTACTGATACCCGACACAGCATTTGTGTCGTTTTTTAATGTAAAGGTAATTTTGATGTCTAAGATTAAAGGTAACGTTAAGTGGTTTAATGAGTCCAAAGGATTCGGTTTCATTACTCCTGAAGATGGCAGCAAAGACGTGTTCGTACACTTCTCTGCAATCCAGTCTAATGGTTTCAAAACTCTGGCTGAAGGTCAGCGCGTAGAGTTCGAAATCACTAACGGTGCCAAAGGCCCTTCTGCTGCTAACGTAATCGCTCTGTAATTCAGACGCGTCAGCAAGAATTTCAAAACCCGCTCAATGAGCGGGTTTTTTTCGTTATGAATCAACCAAAAAGATAGATCTTCAGAAAGCTGGCGACGATCGCGACGCTTAGCAATACCATACCCACGCCTGACAGATTCTCTCTCATGCTATCACCCTCGTTCAATATTGAGCCAAGAATGACAGAGAAAAATTAAGCCAACATTAAGGTTGTCGCGCTTAATGTCCGCTGGCGGAGGAAAATAACCAGAATGCGATCGCAGTCATCGCAAACGAGCCAAGCATGTTAACGGCAATGTTCGTCAGCGCCCAGCCCATCCGGCCTTCCTGAAACAGAAACACCACCTCCGCAGAGAAGGTAGAAAACGTCGTTAAACCGCCGCAGAAACCGGTTGTAATCAGTACCTTCCACATAGGGTCGATGTTGGTCATGCGATTAAACCACGCCAGCCCCATCCCGATGATAAATGCCCCGATCAGGTTTGCCGCCAGTGTCCCCATCGGAATGGCCTGATGCAGCGGGTTAAACCGCATGCTTAAGAGCCAGCGCGCAACGCTACCCGTGCCCCCACCAATAAAAACGGCTATAAGTAGTTGTAACACTGTCAATACCTGCTATTTGCTGTGTAAGTGCGTCGAGTGTAACGCTGTTTTTAACCGGGAGACAATTATGTATGTTGCAGTAGGGCAGTTTGCGGTGACGCCGGACTGGAATGAAAACGCGGACAAGTGCATCTCCCTGATGAACCAGGCGAAGCAAAAAGGGGCGGCGCTGCTGGTGCTTCCTGAAGCGTTACTGGCGCGCGATGATGGCGATCCGGACCTGTCGGTAAAGTCTGCGCAAATGCTGGAAGGGGCGTTTCTGAAACGACTGCTGGCCGAAAGCGTCGGTAACGCGCTCACCACCATTTTGACTATCCATGTTCCCTCCACGCCGGGGCGGGCGGTGAACACGCTGGTGGCGATACGTGAAGGCGCTATTGTCGCAAGCTACGCCAAACTTCATCTGTATGATGCGTTCAGCGTCCAGGAGTCGCGACTGGTCGATCCGGGGAGTGTAATTCCGCCGCTGATTGAGGTGGAGGGTTTTAAGGTTGGCCTGATGACCTGCTACGATATCCGTTTTCCGGAGCTGGCGCTGAACCTGGCACTACAGGGGGCCGAGGTGCTGGTTCTGCCCGCCGCGTGGGTCAGAGGACCGCTTAAGGAGCATCACTGGGTAACGCTACTGGCCGCACGCGCGCTGGACACCACCTGCTATGTAGTGGCTGCGGGTGAATGTGGCAATAAAAATATCGGGCAGAGCAGGGTTGTCGATCCGCTGGGAGTGACCGTAGCCGCGGCGGCGGAAGCGCCTGCTTTACTGCTGACGGAGATAACGTCAGCACGAATAACGCTTGCGCGTCAGCAATTACCTGTTCTGCGCAACCGCAGGTTTGCGCCACCGCAATTAATATGATGTTTTTTTCAACAATGCTTGATTCACCTTGTTACAGATTGCTATTGTGTGCGCGCGCCTGATGACCGTTAATACGTTCAGGTTTCTTTGGCGCTTAATGCAGCCTGTTTCATGTAAAGAAGGTATTTATGGGTGAGATTAGTATTACCAAACTGCTGGTGGTTGCCGCACTGGTCGTCCTGCTGTTCGGTACCAAGAAGTTACGCACGCTGGGTGGAGACCTGGGTGCTGCCATTAAAGGCTTTAAGAAAGCAATGAACGATGACGACGCGGCAGCGAAGAAAAGTGCCGAAGATGACATCGCAGCACAGAAGCTTTCACACAAAGAGTAATGGCAATGCTGCAAGGCTTGCATAAAAAAACCGGCTCACGAGGCCGGTTTTTTGTTTTACTGTAAATAAGGTTTACAGCTTTATTTCACTTCTTCGCCCTTCGCCTGCATATCGGCGTGATAAGAGGAGCGAACAAACGGACCGCACGCAGCGTGGGTAAAGCCCATCGCCATCGCTTCGGCTTTCATTTCATCGAACTCATCCGGACTCACGTAACGCTGTACAGGCAGGTGGTGACGGCTTGGCTGTAGGTACTGGCCCAGCGTCAGCATGGTGACGCCGTGGCGACGCAGATCGCGCATCACTTCAATGATCTCAGCGTTGGTTTCACCCAGTCCCACCATCAGGCCAGACTTGGTAGGAATATGCGGATGGGCTTCTTTAAAGCGCTCCAGCAGCTTCAGCGACCAGTTGTAATCTGCACCTGGACGCACCTGACGGTAGATACGCGGTACGTTCTCCAGGTTGTGGTTGAACACGTCTGGTGGCGTCGCGGTCAGGATATCGAGCGCGCGGTCCATACGGCCACGGAAGTCCGGCACCAGCGTCTCAATCTTAATGTTCGGGCTTTTTTCGCGGATGGCGGTAATGCAGTCAGCGAAATGCTGAGCACCGCCATCGCGCAGATCGTCACGGTCAACGGAGGTGATAACAACATAACGCAGCGCCATATCGGCAATGGTCTGCGCCAGTTTTTGCGGTTCGTTAGCGTCAGGCGCAACAGGACGGCCATGGGCAACGTCACAGAACGGACAGCGGCGGGTGCAGATGGCACCCAGAATCATAAACGTCGCGGTACCGTGATTGAAACATTCAGCAAGGTTAGGGCAGGAGGCCTCTTCACAGACAGAGTGGAGGCCATTTTTGCGCATCGCCGCTTTGATCCCCTGAATACGCGAAGAGTCAGCCGGAAGTTTAATTTTCATCCATTCCGGTTTTCTTAACAGCGCCTCGCGCTCTGTAGCCACGTTTTTAACCGGGATAAGGGCCATTTTATCGGCATCGCGGTATTTAACACCGCGTTCCATCACAATGGGTTTACTCATAGCGTGCGTGTTCCAGTTGCGAATATCGAAGGAAAGCGTTTCAATTCAAGGGAATGTTGTAATTATCAACTATTTTTGAACGAACGACAGGCAGTATAACATTTAAAGGGGCGGTAAAGCAGCCTGCCAGGTCGCCAATTTGTAAAATAGTTGTTGTTTTGTGCCTTTTGCCCCGCATGCGGCAGGGCCTTACGCTGAAAGGCGGATCAAAAAGTCTGGCGGATCACATTGATGACGTTTTCCAGCACCGGATCGCGCAGGCTTAGCTTGTTGTAATGCAGTGAGATTTCAATAGATTCCGTCGTAAGTTGACTTAATGGAATGCTCTCCAGTGGCCAGCACTTTTGAAGCAAAGTGAAGAGACGCACAGGCATGATACAGAGCAAGTCGCTGCTGCCAATCAGGGCCGCGAGGGTAAACATATTGTAACTGCTAAAGCTGATCGGACGGTCCGGGAACAGTTCGTCAATACGTTGTCGCAGAGGATCCTGACCCTGTCCTTCGGACATAAATGTCGCATGTTCGTAATGGCGCAAATTTTCTGGCGTCAAAGGTGCGCTCAACGCAGGGTGAGCCTGACGACAAACGAGCGCCAGAGTGTCGGTATAAAGTACGTTATGCCCTAACGCTCTGGCCGTAAAGCTATTGCCGTCGATGATAAGGTCCGTCTGGAATTGCGCCAGCTGTGTTTCCGGATCGGTGACGGGCACGTTGCGAATAAGCAACTGTGGCGCATGCTGTTTCACCGCCTGATAGATGGCCGGCATGACCAGAACGCCCACTGAGGGAGAGGTGCCTATGGTGATAGTTCGTTGCTTATCATAACTGCCGGTGAGATCCAGCGCGCCCAGTATTGATTCCAGACCCTGGCTGATGTACTCATGCAGATGGGTGGCGTACGCGGTTGGGGTTACGCCCTGGCCTTTACGAATAAATAACGGATCGGGAAATATCGCGCGCAATTTTTGAATTGACTGGCTAATAGCAGAGGGCGTGAGATTAAGAATTTTCGCAGCATTAACGATACCTTTATGGACATATACCGCCTCAAAAATAGTCAATAAATTGAGATCAATATTACGTAAAGTCCGAAAAATTTGCGGCTTATCTTCGCCGCTGGTTTCATTCAGGCGTTTGGCTGGTAAATTAGTAGGCTCCACGCTCTTACTCCGTATCCATTCACAATATGAATGATAGTTGAATTTATTTATTATGCTTGCAGAGATTCGTAAAGTGTTTAGTAAGTTTCCATTATTTATCGAAAACAAGCAGTTGGGTGATTGTCACGCACGTTACACGAAACCCGGTGATGGTTCTATTAAGGTTCTAATTAATATGTGACGCTAATATATGGGCGACTCGAAAATATAGAATATGCGGTTTATTGTAAAGCGTAAATGCGGTAATTAAGCAGTGGCTGGTCAAATAATTGAGCCACTGCCCAAGGTAAGTTAAGCAGCAATATATTCGTAGGTGGGATTGTTAAGCAGTGCTAAAAAGTTCTTCAGAAGCACGGGCCGGATATTGTCAGGCGTGGCGGTATCGACCCACTGGCGCATTTGCGTCATTTCCATACCGGCATACCCACATGGGTTGATGCGCTGGAAGGGGGCCAAATCCATATTGATATTCAGCGCCAGCCCGTGGAACGAGCAGCCTTTTCGGATACGCAGCCCCAGCGAACAGATCTTCATCTCTCCCACATAAACGCCCGGGGCATCGGCGCGAGGGTGAGCGTCAATATCGTACTCAGCCAGCGTATTGACCACGGTTTGCTCCAGTAAGGTCACGAGCTCACGCACGCCCAGCTTTCTGCGTTTCAGGTTAAGCAGAACATACATCACCTGCTGGCCTGGGCCGTGGTAGGTCACCTGTCCACCGCGATCGCTCTGGATCACCGGGATATCGCCCGTCATCAATAAATGTTCGGCTTTTCCTGCCTGGCCTTGAGTGAACACCGGCAGGTGTTCAACCAGCCAGATTTCATCAGGCGTGGTGTCATCGCGCCTGTCGGTAAAGTCATGCATAGCCTGAGAGACAGGCTCGTAAGGCTGTAGCCCAAGATGGCGGACAAGAATTTTATCCTGGTACAAAAGGATGTCTCCGAAGACAAGGGAGAATAGGTAACGGGGAGTATATCACAGCGGGGAAGTGGGTTACCCGGCAAACCGGGTAACCGCAGAAGGACTACAGCACCATACGAACAATTTCAATATTGCCGAGCTCTTCGTACAGCGTCTCAACCTGCTCAATGTGTGTCGCAGTGATGGTGATTGAGACCGAGTGGTAGTTACCTTTGCTGCTCGGTTTGACTGATGGAGAGTAGTCGCCCGGCGCATGGCGCTGTACCACTTCAACCACCTGATCAACCAGCTCAGGTTTCGCCAGACCCATTACTTTGTAAGTAAAAGGGGTAGGGAATTCAAGCAGTTCGTTAAGTTTGGTTTTCATGTCAGCTCCGGCGTGTGTATAAAAAATAATAACTCCCGCCACGGGGCGGGAGTTTTACTGATACGTAGTATATGGGGATCAAAATCACACTTTCAAGTGTTCAATTTTTAACCAAACCAGTGATGGAACATCAGCTTAATGTAATCAATGATTTTGCCGAAGAAATTGCCTTCAGGAATTTCCTCCAGCACCACCAGCGGGCGCTGATCGATGGTTTTGCCATCCAGCTGGAAGTTGATGGTACCCACGACCTGATTCTTTTGCAGCGGGGCGTGCAGCTCGGTGGTATTCAGCACGTAGCTGGCTTTCAGATCTTTCATACGACCGCGTGGGATCGTCAGATAGAGATCTTTGTCCACACCCAGGGAAGCACGGTCGTTATCGCCAAACCAGACAGGTTCAGAGGCAAATTCTTTACCGGCTTTCAGCGGATTCACGGTTTCGAAGAAGCGGAAGCCCCAGGTCAGCAGTTTTTTACTTTCCGTTTCGCGTCCTTTAAACGTGCGGCCTCCCATCACGGCAGAGATCAGACGCATCTGGCCTTCAGTGGCAGAAGCCACCAGGTTATAGCCGGCTTTGTCGGTGTGACCAGTTTTGATGCCGTCGACGTTCAGGCTATTGTCCCACAGCAGGCCGTTACGGTTGGTCTGACGAATGCCGTTGAAGGTGAACTCTTTCTCTTTATAGATAGAGTACTCGTTTGGCACGTCGCGGATCAGCGCCTGACCGATCAGCGCCATGTCACGCGCGGAGCTGTACTGACCTTCGGCGTCCAGGCCGTGAACGGTCTGGAAGTGGCTGTTTTTCAGGCCCAGCGCAGAGACGTAGCTGTTCATCAGGCCCACAAACGCGTCCTGGCTGCCCGCTGCAAAATCGGCCATTGCCACGCAGGCGTCGTTACCGGACTGCAAGTTGATGCCACGGATAAGCTGAGAGACCGGAACCTGCATGCCTGGTTTCAGGAACATCAGCGATGAACCTTTGAACACCGGGTTGCCGGTTGCCCACGCATCGTTACCGATAGTCACCAGATCGGTTTCTTTAAATTTACCCGCTTTCATGGCCTGGCCGATAACATAGCTGGTCATCATTTTGGTCAGGCTGGCCGGGTCGCGGCGGGCATCGGCGTTCTGTTCTGCCAGAACTTTGCCGGAGTTGTAATCAATCAGGATGTAGGATTCCGCGTCGATCTGCGGAACGCCAGGGATCATGGTCTTGATGTTCAGGTCATCCGCGTGAGCTGCGGAGAACGCAGCAGCGCAAAGGGCCGTGGTCAGCGCCATGCGCTGCACAAAACGAGCAGAAAAAGTGGTCTTCATGGTCAGAACTACGACATCCGTGATGGAATTAAAAAAAGTGCCTTACTATAGCAAATGCTATACGGGCAGGCATCCGACTTTCATCATGAGAGTGTTAACGTGGTTTACACAAACTGACATTTCGGATACCACCGATTAATTACTTCGCAACAGCGATAAACGACTGGAGCTGCGCCTCGCTCTGCAAACGCTGTTGCAGGGACGCTGCCTGCGATTTGCTGGCAAACGGACCCATCTGGATACGCCATACCGCACCGTTTTGCTCAACGCGGCCTGGCACGCCAAACTGCTGGCTTAAACGCTGCTGATACTGCTCTGCACGGGCCCGATCGCTGACGGCGCCAACCTGAACCACGTAGCTGCCGCTCGCCGTCGCAGGCGCCGCAGTCTGCGTAGCAGCCGGTGCGGTCACCGGGGCGGGTTGTGCAGCGGGTGCAGCAACAACGGGCGCAGGCGCTGGGGCAGGTTCATTTGATTCAATCACGCCCGGCGCTAACGTGGTGGGTGCACCAAGGAAACCACTGCTTTTCACCGGGGCGCCTGTAGCATCTTCACTTTGTAGCGTATCGTTGCTGATGGCGTGCACTTCACCCTGCGGCTGCGCGGGCTCTGCTGGCATTGAAGCGCCCCCCATACCACCGCTTAGATCCGGGCGTGCGGGCAGGGCGTAGGTCTGTTTCGCGACCGTGGTACAGGCCGTGCCCGGGCCAGACAGCGAACCATCCTGCGCCACGATAATCGGGTCGATACGCACTTTTGTATTATTTGAGGTATTCAGACGGTCGGCTGCCGCGCGTGACAGGGAGATCACGCGATCGTTGCCGTAAGGGCCACGATCGTTGATACGTACCACGATCATCCGGCCATTCGCCAGGTTAGTGATGCGCGCATAGCTTGGAATAGGCAGTGTCGGGTGTGCCGCCGTGATCTGCATCGGATCGTAGGTTTCACCTGACGCGGTCAGATTGCTGCCTGGCTCAGCGTCATAGATGGCAGCAAAGCCGGCCTGGCTGAAACGGGAAGGATCCTGAACGATTTTATAGCTTTTACCGTCGCGCTGATAATCCTGATTTACGCTGGCGTTCAGCGGTTCATAAACGGGATCGGCACCGCTAATTTCAACAATCGGGCCATTACAGACCGCAGGCTGCGGCGGCGCGACGGTTGCCTGTTGCTGACCAACATCACTTGTACAGGCGGCAAGTAAACTTGCTGCGATGCAGATCCCCAGCCACTGCTTACGCATTGCGATCCCCTTATTTTTATACGCTTTTGGACAACATTTTCCTGTGGGTATGGATCGACATGACGATACCAAACCCGGCCATCAACACGATCAGTGCCGAGCCCCCGTAACTCACCAGCGGCAGCGGTACGCCAACAACCGGCAGAATACCACTCACCATACCAATATTTACGAAGACATAAACGAACAAAATCAACATTAATCCACCCGCCATAACCCGGCCAAAGGTGGTCTGCGCGCGTGCGGCAATGTAGAGCCCACGCATGATCAACAGCACGTAGAGTGCAAGCAGCACCAGAATGCCAACCAGCCCTAACTCCTCAGCCAGAACGGCAAAGATAAAGTCGGTGTGGCGTTCCGGTAAAAATTCGAGCTGCGACTGTGTCCCGTGCAGCCAGCCTTTTCCGCGCAGGCCGCCGGAGCCAATCGCAATCTTCGACTGAATAATATGATAGCCTGCGCCCAGCGGATCGGTCTCGGGATCGAGCAGCATCATCACGCGCTGGCGCTGGTAATCATGCATCAGGAAGAACCAGAGAATAGGAATAAAGGCAGCCAGCAGGACCACCGCGATGCCGATCAGACGCCAGCTCAGGCCGGACAGGAACAGGACGAACAGGCCGGAGAGGGCGATGAGAATCGAGGTACCGAGGTCAGGCTGTGCGGCCACGAGCAGCGTCGGCAGGAAAATTAGCACCAGCGCAATGGCGGTATTCTTCAACGACGGCGGGCAGACGTCGCGGTTAATGAAGCGCGCCACCATCAGCGGAACGGCGATTTTGGCGATTTCTGACGGCTGGAAGCGGACAATCCCCAGATCCAGCCAGCGTTGCGCCCCCTTCGAGATAGCACCGAACGCATCTACTGCCACCAGCAAAATGATACAGAAAATATAGAGATAGGGCGCCCAGCCCTCATACACGCGCGGTGGTATTTGCGCCATCACCACCATAATGACCAGACCCATGGCGATCTGGCCAACTTTACGCTCCATCATGCCGATATCCTGGCCGCTGGCGCTCCAGATAACGAGGGCGCTGTACACCAGCAGAGCCAGCAGGATCAGCAGCATGGCAGGGTCGATGTGGATCTTGTCCCACAGCGATTTTTTATTCGGATTATCCGTCATGATTATTGGTCCTCCGCCGCAGCGGCTGCCGGGTTTTCAGCTGGCAGTTCGGTGTTGTTATCACCCAGCATGATGTGGTCGAGGATTTGACGCATGATGGTACCCACCGCCGGGCCAGCGCCGCCGTTCTCAAGAATCATCGCCACCGCAACCTGCGGGTTATCATAAGGGGCAAACGCCGTCATGAGCTTGTGGTCACGCAGACGTTCGGCAATTTTATGTGCGTTATAGGTTTCATTCGCTTTCAGACCGAAGACCTGAGCCGTACCTGATTTCGCGGCAACCTTATACGGTGCGCCAGCGAAATATTTGTGCGCCGTCCCGTTAGGGCGGTTGGCTACGCCATACATCCCGTCTTTCGCGATTTCCCAGTACCCGGAATGAATGTCACCCACCGGCGGCTCGTGCGGCTGTATCCATGGCACTTTTTTGCCGTCTTCTACGGTGCTTTGCAGCAGGTGCGGTACTTTCACAACGCCATCGTTGATGAGGATCATCATCGCCTTGTTCATTTGCAGCGGCGTTGCCGTCCAGTAGCCCTGGCCGATGCCCACCGGAATGGTATCACCCTGATACCAGGGTTTTTTAAAGCGCTTCAGCTTCCATTCGCGGGTTGGCATGTTGCCGGAACGTTCTTCCGCCAAATCTATACCGGTGTAATGTCCGTAGCCGAATTTGCTCATCCATTCAGACAGACGATCAATACCCATGTCGTAGGCGACCTGATAGAAGAAGGTATCCGCCGACTCCTCCAGTGATTTGGTCACGTTCAGATGGCCGTGACCCCATTTTTTCCAGTCACGGTAGCGTTTTTCAGAGCCAGGCAACTGCCACCAGCCAGGGTCAAACAGACTGGTATTACGAGTAATGACGCCCGCGCTCAGCGCAGAAACGGCGACATACGGTTTTACCGTTGAGGCTGGAGGATAAACCCCCTGCGTGGCGCGGTTCACCAGCGGGGTGTTTGGATCGTTGAGCAGGCCGGAGTAATCCTTGCTGGAGATGCCATCCACGAAGAGGTTCGGATCGTAGCTTGGCATAGAAACCATCGCCAGAATACCGCCGGTACGCGGGTCGGTCACGATCACGGCGGCCCGGCTACCCGCCAGCAGCGTTTCGATATACTGCTGTAGCTTCAGGTCGAGCGTCAGATAAACGTCATGTCCCGCCTGTGGGGGAACCTCTTTGAGCTGACGGATCACGCGGCCACGGTTGTTAACTTCAACCTCTTCATACCCGGTCTGACCGTGCAGGACATCTTCGTAATAACGTTCAATCCCAAGCTTGCCAATATCATGGGTTGCGGCGTAGTTAGCCAGCTTGCCGTCTTTATCAAGGCGTTCGACGTCTTTATCGTTAATTTTGGAGACGTAGCCTATGACGTGCGTCAGCGCGGAGCCGTAAGGATAGTAGCGACGTTTATAGCCTTTGACTTCCACACCGGGGAAACGGTACTGGTTAACGGCAAAACGGGCGACCTGCACTTCCGTCAGGTTGGTTTTTACCGGAATAGAGGTGAAGCGGTGAGAACGTGCGCGCTCTTTTTTGAACGCAGCGATGTCGTCATCAGTCAGGTCGACAACGCTTCTCAGCGCGTTCAGCGTATCCTGCACGTTATCCACTTTCTCCGGCATCATCTCTATCTGGTAGATGGTGCGGTTTAGCGCCAGCGGGGTGCCGTTACGATCGTAGATAATGCCGCGGCTGGGCGCGATGGGCACCAGCTTGATACGGTTTTCGTTTGAGCGGGTCTGGTAATCGGTATAGCGGACAATTTGCAGATTATAGAGGTTGGCGATCAGCACGCCGGTAAGCAGCAAAATCCCCGTAAAGGCGACCAGCGCCCGGCGCACAAACAGCGCGGACTCAGCCGTATAGTCGCGAAAAGAATTCTGTAGTTTCATCCGCTGCTTAAATTACCCTGGTCTGTCATTACTCGCGGTGATAAGGGTGGTTGGTAGTGATGCTCCATGCGCGATACAAACTTTCTGCCACGAGAACCCGCACAAGCGGGTGGGGCAACGTCAGCGCCGAGAGTGACCAACTTTGTTCTGCTGCCGCTTTGCAGGCGGGAGATAACCCCTCTGGTCCGCCAATCAACAGACTGACATCACGACCATCCTGCTTCCAGCGCTCCAGTTCGTGCGCCAGCTGCGGCGTATCCCAGGGTTTTCCCGGGATATCGAGGGTCACGATGCGGTTTTTGCCTGCGGCAGCCAGCATCAGCTCTCCCTCTTTATCGAGAATACGTTTGATATCTGCGTTCTTGCCGCGCTTTCCTGCTGGGATCTCCACCAGTTCGAACGGCATATCTTTTGGGAAACGACGCAGATACTCAGTAAAACCGGTTTGTACCCAGTCCGGCATTTTGGTGCCGACGGCGACCAGTTGCAACTTCACGCATTAACCCCAGAGTTTTTCCAGCTCATACAGGCGACGGCTCTCTTCCTGCATGACGTGGACAATCACATCGCCGAGATCGACAACCACCCAGTCAGCGGTCGCTTCACCTTCAACGCCCAGCGGAAGCAGCCCTGCCGCGCGCGATTCCTGAACAACATGGTCAGCAATCGAAACAACGTGACGAGTTGAGGTCCCGGTGCAGATGATCATGCAGTCGGTGATGCTGGATTTACCCTTAACGTCGATAGCGATGATGTCCTGACCTTTCAGGTCATCAATTTTGTCGATAACAAAATCCTGGAGTGCTTTACCCTGCAAGTTTTCCCCCTGGGTGAATGAGATTGTACAACTATGAATTCGTGGCCAGTCAGTATACCTGAACTGACGCCAGTCGCGGGACAAATGTCACCGCCCGGCTTTTGAAGGCGGGTATCATCCCACCCTCCGCCTGAGATTGCATCGCCATTTTTGTAAAACAATTTCTGTAAAGCAGCGATCGGCGGGAAAGTCTGGCAGCGGAGGATATCAGTATGGCTTAGCCTGTCAAGGCAGGATAAACATTAACAGACAATTTCGCCGGTGATGATCAGGCATCTGTACTTTTCTGATACAAACCGTGTGCGTGGATATAGGCCAGCACGGGCGAGGGCAGGAGATCGTCACAGTCTAAACCTTGCTGGAGACGCTCGCGGATGAGGGTCGCGGAAATATCAAACCACGGCGTTTCAGCGAGGTAAATTTTCCCGGCGGGTAGACTGTGCAGGTCTTCTATATTGTCCGTCAGATGCGCGTCAAGCCACTGCTGATGCTGCGCGTCGCGCATGGTCAACGGGTAGCCCGGACGGCGGCAGACCAGCAGATGACTGTTTTCCAGAATGGTTTCGTACTGGTACCAGCTGGGAAAGTTGAGCAAGGAATCCTGGCCGATGATAAACGCCAGCGGTTGCATGGGCCCCTGCTCAGCGCGCCACTCCCGCAGCGTTTGCGATGTCCAGGAAGGGGTATCCCTGCGCAATTCGCGCTCATCCAGCGTGAAGAGAGGCTTATCTGCGATAGCCAGCGCGAGCATCGCTTTGCGCTGCTCGCTGGTTGCTTCTGGCTGAGGACGATGCGGAGGAACATTGTTGGGCATGATGATTACCCGCTGCAACCCAATCAAATTCGCGAGGATTTCTACCGGCTTAAGATGCCCATAGTGTACCGGGTCGAAGGTCCCGCCATACATTGCCTGTAAAGAATGCATATCACCCATCGATAAATACGTCTGCCAGCGCCTTATGGCAGAGCAGCAAAGAGAGGCTCTCCAGCTCCGCCCAGACAGACTGGCCGTAGTCCTGTTTTAACGTCAGTTCGGCGCGCATCAGAAGTTGCACTGCCTGACGCAACTGCTCCTGGCTCAGGCGGTTTATCGCCTCCGAGGTCATCGCCCGACGGTTCTGCCAGACGCGATGTTTATCGAATAAGGCGCGCAGGGGCGTATGTGCCGACTGACGTTTAAGGTTGTTCAGCAGCAGTAATTCGCGCTGGAGCGTGCGGAGCAGAATGACCGGCTCACTCCCTTCCAGGCGCAGCTGTTGCAGTATGTGCAGGGCTCGCTTACTTTTCGCCGACAGCAGCGCATCAACCCAGTGGAAGGGAGTAAAGTGCGCGGCATCATTCACCGCCTGTTCCACGCGCGGTAGCGTCAGCTTGCCATCGGGCCACAGCAGGGCGAGCCTGTCCAGCGCCTGCGCCAGTGCCAGAAGGTTGCCTTCATAGCAATAGCAAAGGAGCTGGCTGGCGGCATCATCCAGTTGCAGATTGTGCAGCTTTGCGCGCGCGGCAACCCATTTTGGCAGATGCGCCTGTTCTGGCGTCTGGCAGGTGACCAGTACCACATTGGTGGCAAGCTGGGTAAACCAGGCCGCGTTTTCCTGCGCTTTCGTGAACTTGTTACCGCGTACGATAAGCAGCAGATCGCCGTGTAATAAACTCACCAGCATGGTCAGCTGTTCATTGATGGCCGCGTTAGGACCATTCTCTGGCAGCACGATCTGGATTGTCTGACGAGAGGCAAACAGGCTCATGGCCTGACAAAGCGAGAAGATAGCGTTCCAGTCGGTACTGTTATCGATCTGGAACGTATGATGCTCATCGAAACCCTGCGCGGCTGCCGCATGGCGAACCGCATCAAGGCTTTCCTGAAGTAACAGGGGGTCATTGCCGAGTAGCAGATAGGCCGCGCGCAGCCCTTCGTTGAGCTGCGCGCGGAGTTGTTCAGGATACAACCTGATCATCAGTTACCCAGCGACGTTGGCATATCCGGCGTGCTGGCATCCGGTGTTTCGATAACGTCAGCGCCTTTTTTCGTCGACGCGGCAATGGCAGGCAGTCTGCGGATCAGTTGCTCCGCGGCCTTATCATACATTTCCTTGATGATAATCTGCTGTTCGGCGTCTTTTGCCAGGGCCGTCTGCGGGTTATCGAAGAACGAGCGGTAGACTTTGGTATTGATAGGGTAAATATCTTTACCTGGCATTAAAACGGCCGCATCAACGGTAAGCACCATTTGATATTCCGCGGTTCGTCCATCCTGGAAGATCGATGCCGTGTCTTGTGACAGCGTTGATTTCAGGACGCGGAGCGAAGGAACATCCTGACGCAGGGTTCCCTTCTCGATCAGCTCAACATCGTTCAAACGCAGCTGGTTACGAATGGCCCGGCTCAGCGGTCCATTCGGATCGGATGAGTCGAAGATCATTGTTTTCATCTGAGCAGGCACTGCCGTGGTATTGCGCAGGTGCCAGCCGCAGCCAGCGGTGACCAGCACCGCCAGAGATAAGAGTATTGTTGCCAGGTGTCGCACGTTTCCTCCCGCGCTTAGCCAACGACCAGATTCAGCAGTTTACCGGGTACGTAGATCACTTTACGTACGGTAACGCCCTCAAGGTATTTCGCGACCAGATGCTCCTGGCCTGCGCGCTCGCGAACCTGTTCTTCGGTTGCGTCGACCGCGACGGTAATTTTACCGCGCACTTTACCGTTAACCTGCACCACAACCAGCGTGGTGTTTTCCACCATAGCGGATTCATCCGCCACTGGCCACGGCGCGTTATCGATATCGCCTTCGCCTTTCAGCTCCTGCCACAGGGTGAAGCTAACGTGCGGCGTGAACGGGTTCAGCATGCGAACGACCGCCAGCAGCGCTTCGCGCATTAACGCGCGATCCTGCTCGCCGTCCTGCGGGGCTTTTGCCAGCTTGTTCATCAGTTCCATAATAGCCGCAATTGCGGTATTGAAGGTCTGACGACGACCAATATCATCGGTGACTTTCGCAATGGTTTTATGAACATCACGACGCAGCGCCTGCTGATCTTCGCTCAGTGCAGCCACGTTCAGCGCTGGCGCATCACCTTGTGAGGTGTGCTCGTAAACCAGTTTCCAGACGCGTTTCAGGAAGCGGTTTGCCCCTTCAACGCCGGATTCCTGCCATTCCAGCGTCATATCTGCCGGGGAGGCGAACATCATGAACAGACGCACGGTGTCAGCGCCGTAACGCTCAACCATCACCTGCGGGTCGATACCGTTATTTTTAGACTTGGACATCTTGCTCATGCCGGTATAAACCAGTTCATGACCTTCGGCGTCTTTCGCCTTCACGATACGGCCTTTCTCGTCGCGCTCCACAATCGCATCAACCGGAGAAACCCAGTTACGTTCACCGTTCGCGCCAACGTAGTAGAACGCATCTGCCAGCACCATACCCTGACACAGCAGCTGTTTTGCCGGTTCGTCGGAGTTGACCAGGCCTGCGTCACGCATCAGTTTGTGGAAGAAGCGGAAGTAGAGCAGGTGCATGATGGCGTGTTCAATGCCACCGATATAGATGTCTACCGGCAGCCAGTAGTTTGCAGCATCGGAATCCAGCATGCCTTCTTTGTACTGCGGGCAGGTGTAGCGCGCATAGTACCAGGAGGATTCCATAAAGGTGTCAAAGGTGTCGGTTTCACGCAGCGCTGGCTGACCGTTGACGGTGGTTTTTGCCCACTCAGGATCGGCTTTGATCGGGCTGGTGATGCCGTCCATGACCACGTCTTCCGGCAGGATCACCGGCAGCTGATCTTCCGGCGTTGGCATCACGGTGCCGTCTTCCAGGGTCACCATTGGGATTGGCGCACCCCAGTAACGCTGACGGGAAACGCCCCAGTCGCGCAGACGGTAGTTGACTTTACGCTCGCCCACGCCCAGCGAGGCCAGTTTGTCGGCGATGGCGTTGAAGCCCTCTTCGAAGCTCAGGCCGCTGAACTCACCGGAGTTAAACAGGGTGCCTTTTTCAGTCAGCGCTTGCTCAGAGAGATCGGGTTCAGAGCCGTCAGCAGCAAGAATAACAGGCTTGATGGTCAGGCCGTATTTGGTGGCAAATTCGTAGTCGCGCTGATCGTGACCCGGCACGGCCATCACGGCGCCTGTGCCGTATTCCATCAGTACGAAGTTGGCGGCCCAGACAGGTATCGCTTCGCCCGTCAGCGGGTGGATCGCTTTGAAGCCGGTATCAACGCCTTTTTTCTCCATCGTCGCCATGTCGGCTTCGGCCACTTTCGTGTTGCGGCATTCGTCGATAAAGGTCGCCAGCTCCGGATTGTTTTCCGCCGCTTTTTGCGCCAGCGGGTGACCTGCGGCCACGGCCAGGTAGGTCGCGCCCATAAAGGTGTCCGGACGGGTGGTGTAGACGGTCAGGGTCTGGTCGTAGTTCTCAACGTTGAAGGTAATTTCCACACCTTCGGAACGGCCGATCCAGTTGCGCTGCATGGTCTTAACGGTATCTGGCCAGTGGTCCAGATTATCCAGATCGTTCAGCAGTTCGTCAGCGTAGGCGGTGATTTTGATAAACCACTGCGGGATCTCTTTACGCTCTACTTTGGTGTCGCAGCGCCAGCAGCAGCCGTCGATAACCTGCTCGTTCGCGAGAACGGTCTGGTCATTTGGGCACCAGTTAACGGCAGAGGTCTTCTTGTACACCAGGCCTTTTTTATACAGCTCGGTGAAGAACTTCTGCTCCCAGCGGTAGTATTCCGGGGTACAGGTTGCCAGCTCGCGGCTCCAGTCATAGCCAAAGCCCAGCATTTTCAGCTGGTTTTTCATGTACGCGATGTTGTCGTACGTCCACGGAGCCGGTGCCGTGTTGTTTTTCACCGCCGCGCCTTCAGCAGGCAGGCCGAACGCATCCCAGCCGATAGGCTGAAGTACGTTTTTGCCCAGCATACGCTGGTAGCGTGCAATCACGTCACCGATGGTGTAGTTACGCACGTGGCCCATGTGTAGTCGACCAGAAGGATAGGGAAGCATCGACAGGCAGTAATACTTCTCTTTGCTCTCGTCTTCGGTTACTTCAAAGGTGCGCTTCTCGTCCCAGTGTTGCTGGACTTTTGATTCTATCTCTTCCGGGCGGTATTGCTCTTGCATGGCAGCCAGTGGTCCTGTGTTCAATACAGCTACAAATGTAGCCAATGGATGTGGTAATTCAGATCCGCATAGCATAGCCCAAACGCCCGCGTCAAAACAGCCTTTCACGCAAATGCACTTTGCAGGAATTTACCGGGTCTGTGCTTCACCTGACAAAGCGGCGACGAAATAAGGTCTATTATTAGAGACAGTTACTTACCCGGGAGGCAAAATGATGAACAAGGTTGCTCAATTTTACCGTGAACTGGTAGCGACTCTGACGGAAAGGCTGCGTAACGGCGAGCGTGATATCGACGCGTTGGTCGAACAGGCACGCGCACGCGTGACGCAAACGGGTGAGTTATCGCGAACCGAAGTGGAAGAGGTGACGCGCGCCGTGCGCCGCGACCTGGAAGAGTTTGCGCGAAGCTATGAAGAGAGCCAGGACGAAATCGCCGACAGTGTTTTTATGCGGGTAATTAAAGAGAGCCTGTGGCAGGAGCTGGCGGATATTACCGATAAAACCCAACTGGAGTGGCGCGAGGTATTCCAGGATTTAAACCACCACGGTGTCTATCACAGCGGCGAAGTGGTGGGGCTGGGGAACCTGGTGTGTGAGAAGTGCCACCACCATATCGCCGTTTATACGCCGGAGGTGCTGTCGCTGTGTCCGAAATGCGGGCACGACCAGTTCCAGCGTCGGCCGTTTGAGCCGTAGGTAAAAGCAAAACGGCAACGTCGTTGCCGTTTTTAGTGTCTGCTCCCTCTCCCTGTGGGAGAGGGCCGGGGTGAGGGCATCAGGCCGCACAAGGTAAAAGCAAAACAGAAAGCAACTCCAGCAGTCCTTTTCTTTTATGCTATGACTCTTTCATTCCACAAATCTTTGAACATTATATTTCCATCAGTATATTTCCATTCTATAGATTCATATCGAATTTCAACTTCTTCCATATGTTTACTTGCAATACCTATTGGGAATAGAACAGGAGAAATTTGTGTTATCTTTACGTTTTCCAGTATTATATTAAAATATTCCATCTCGATTCCAGCGTCATTAATCTTATACATTTTTATTACAGCTTCTTTCAATATTCTTCCCTGACATACAGCCCTGAATAAGTATGGTGTTAGACGGTCTATTTCTTTTTCAAATCTGATCGGCACATGAAGGCGAGTTCCCGTGAGTTTGCCGGTGTTATGATCTGTCGGGATCCATACGGAATGGTTGAACGATTTAAGTTCAGTTGAACCCAATCGTGTTGGCATTAAACATTCACCAATCAAAGGTGAGCCGTTGTCATCGGTGAACCAAATATGCGCCGGTATAGACATTTGATTATTTTCCTTTATAAAACAATATTGGCAAAAGTATAAGTGTCACTATTAAAGCGATAATTCCGAATGCTATTTTATTATTGTCGATGAGAGCCGAAACAGAAATGGAAATTATGGCGATAAGGGAAACCATTCCAAAACCTATAATATTATTAATGCAATCATCTTTTATGCTATTAAAAAAACGGCGTATACAACTCCTCAAAAAGCTATTTATTAAAGTAAGCATTGTCACATCATTCTTTTTAGTGCTCTGACAATTTCTTCATCAGATGCCGTGTTAATATTTAAATAACCTGACTTCATGATTATGGGCTCTATTAAAAAATACATCATTTCTAAACCTTCCATGTATAATGCATTATAAAATAAAGGACAGAAATTTTTCAGATTATCTGCACTCTCAGCAGCACGTTGTACAATTCCATAAATATTTAATCCCCCTACAATCCACCCGACTCTGCTTCCTATTTTTTTCATTAATGCATTTTGTACAGCTAAATTCATCTTGTTCCCGTAGCATATATACGACGCTACAGCGTAAATTAAACCATTTTTTGAAATGTATTTAATAGAATAATTTGTTGTAAATGGTGTTAGTTTCTGAAGAATTGTTTTCTTTTCTGTCTCGTTTTTATTTTTTAGGATAGTTTCAATATATATTTTCAACATCCTGAATATAATATCTCTATGCTTGATAAGTTCATACAGAGCGCAAATAAACCTTATATCTTCAGACCCAAGTTTTTTACATACATCCTGATAGTTGTCTGTAAGACAGGATGTATAATAAAGTAACCGTGTTGTGGCGTCACCAAGACCGTTTACATAATCTACAACACCCTGTTTAACCCCCATTAATGATTTATCTAAACGAACAGCTAGCTCTTTATCAGTTCCAATGCGCTTAATGATCTCTTCGCTGTAATACATAACTGCTCCTTTGCTATGATCATTCGATCATCGAGCATGTCATTATTAAACAAAGCGATGCTTATCTCATTTTTGAAAAAAAAATCGCAAAAAATGTCTCCTATTTATTATTGAGTTGAATTGGTCGTAAGTAATAATTGTTGTTATGAATGAAAGCTTGAGGGGTTAGCTAAAATCATAAAGGATTTTTTATTTGCTTACTTTATGAACATTGATTTCAGGAGATTCTTTGCAGGAGAGAGATATGTCGTGGGCATCAGGCGACAGAACTGCCTGGAATGCCCAATTGTTTTTTTGCTTGCCGGCCTAAATATAATAAGCCAGCCTCTCCGCCAGCAAATCCACAAACGCTTTCCGATCGATATCCACCATCACTGTGGTATTCGGCTTGTTTCCCGTCAGCGAGTAATAGTCCACCACCGTCATTCCCTGGGTATATTTCCCCTGTGTTTCCACACCAACCCAACGCTCGACCGTGGTAAACATTTCCGGCTTCAGTAGCCAGGCGATGGTGCATGGGTCATGCAGCGGGGCGCCGTGGAATCCCCACTTCTCGGCTTTGTGATACACCATAAAGAAATCGAGCAGCTCTGCCACGGTTGTTGCAACCGGGTTACCCACAGTACGAAATCGTTCGATGTCCTGCGCCATAATTTGTGCGCGGTGGGTAACGTCCAGCCCCGCCATCACAATCGGCAGGCCCGACTGGAAGACGATTTCTGCGGCTTCCGGGTCAACAAAGATGTTGAACTCCGCGGCTGGCGTCCAGTTCCCCAGCCCCATTGCCCCGCCCATGATGACGATACGGGCGATATTGCTGTGCAGTTCAGGATGGCTGTTCAGCAGCAGCGCTACGTTGGTCTGTGGGCCGGTCGCCACCAGCGTCACGGGCTCTGCGCTTTCACGCAGAACTTTCGCCATGAGCTCGACGGCAGTACAGTTTTGTGGTGCGAAACCCGGCTCCGGCAGCGCCGGGCCATCCAGCCCACTTTCACCGTGAACGTTATCCGCAATGATCAGCTCGCGCATTAGCGGCTTAATGGCGCCACCTGCGACCGGAATATCGGTGCGTTTTAGCAGCGTTAACATGCGCAACACGTTTCGCAGGGTTTTATCCGGCGTCTGGTTCCCTGCAGAGGAGGTGACAGCTTTTACGTCCAGTTCAGGGGAGGCAAGAGCAAGGACGAGTGCGATCGCGTCATCATGACCCGGATCGCAGTCGAGAATAATAGGCTGTGCCATGGCGTTCTCCATTCTTAGCATTATTTGTGACAAGGTTAACGCTGCGATGTGACGCCGAATAGAAAAAGAGATCTAAAGCGTGAAGCAGTGCGCAATCCACAGATTGCGCACTAAAAAGATTAATGCAGGATTTTGGCGAGGAAGTCTTTTGCACGTTCAGATTTAGGATTTGCGAAGAACTCTTCTTTCGGTGAGTCTTCAACAATTTTCCCTTCATCCATGAAGATCACACGGTTGGCCACTTTACGGGCGAAGCCCATTTCGTGCGTCACCACCATCATGGTCATCCCTTCGTGCGCCAGTTCCACCATAACGTCCAGCACTTCGTTGATCATCTCAGGATCGAGCGCGGACGTCGGCTCATCAAACAGCATCGCCACCGGATCCATGCACAGCGCACGCGCGATTGCCACGCGCTGCTGTTGGCCACCTGAAAGCTGCGCCGGGAACTTATCCGCATGTGCAGACAGCCCGACGCGTTCCAGCAACTTCAGTCCCTTTTCACGCGCCGCTTTTTTGTCGCGCTTCAGCACTTTCACCTGCGCCAGCGTCAGGTTCTCAATGATGGAGAGGTGAGGGAACAGCTCAAAATGCTGGAACACCATCCCAACGTGGGAGCGAAGCTGGGCAAGGTTGGTTTTGCGGTCATTCACTTTGGTGCCGTTAACGACAATCTCGCCCTGCTGGACAGGTTCCAGCCCATTAACGGTTTTGATAAGCGTCGACTTACCGGAGCCGGACGGGCCGCATACCACCACCACATCGCCTTTTTTCACTTCTGTTGAGCAGTCGGTCAGCACCTGAAAGTGCCCATACCATTTAGAAACATTTTTCAGGGAAATCATTATACGGTCCTTTTCTTCAGCCAGCTGACCAACAGCGATGCGCTTAAACTAATCACAAAATAGACCCCGCCTGCGAAGAGGATCATCTCAACCTGCGTTCCGTCACGTTCGCCAATGGTGGAGGCGGTACGGAAGAAGTCTGCCAGGCTCAGCACGTAGACCAGGGAGGTATCCTGGAACAGGACGATGCCCTGCGTCAGCAGCAGCGGAACCATGGCGCGAAACGCCTGCGGCAGAATAATGAGCTTCATGGACTGCCAGTGCGTCATACCGAGCGCCAGCGCAGCGCTGGACTGCCCGCGCGAGATACTCTGAATACCTGCGCGGATGATCTCGGAGTAGTAGGCGGCTTCAAACATGGAGAATGCCACCATGGCAGAGATCAGGCGGATATCGGTTTTCGGCGACAGTCCCAGCACGTTCTGTAAAAAGCCGGGAACAATCAGGTAAAACCACAACAGCACCATGACCAGTGGAATGGAGCGGAACACGTTAACGTAAGCCGTAGCAAACCAGGCGAGCGGCTTAAAGCTCGACAGGCGCATCACTGCCAGCAGGGTGCCCCAGACAATACCGACGATAATGGCGATTACGGTGATCTTTAAGGTGATCGCCAGTCCATCCAGCAGATAAGGCATGGAGGGAACAATGGAACTCCAGTCAAATTCGTACATTATTTGCCCCCCAGATTGCCCGGCAGGCGTACTTTGCGTTCAACCAGGTTCATCACCAGCATGATGAAAGCGTTAATCAGAACATAGGCGAGCGTGATTGCCGTGAAGGATTCCCATGCGTGAGCGGAGTAATCCAGCAGTTTGCCCGCCTGCGCCGCCATATCTACCAGACCAATGGTTGAGGCGATGGCCGAGTTTTTTACCAGGTTCATCATCTCGGAGGTCATCGGCGGAACGATGACGCGGTAAGCGTTAGGCAGCAGTACGTAACGGTAGGCTTGTGGCAGGGTCAGGCCCATCGCCAGTGCCGCATTCTTTTGTCCGCGTGGCAGTGACTGTATGGCGGCACGCACCTGCTCGCAGACGCGCGCAGCGGTGAACAGTCCCAGACACAGCATGGAGGAGACAAAGAATTGTACGTTAGGATCCAGCTCGGCCTTGAACCACATGCCGAGATCTTCCGGCAGCAGTTCCGGGATCACCAGATACCAGGTAAAGAACTGCACGATCAGCGGAACGTTACGGAACAGTTCCACATAGAGCGTGCCAATCGAAGAGAGAAAACGGTTAGGGACGGTACGCAGAATACCGAACAGCGAACCGACAAGAAACGCGATAATCCACGCCGTTATCGATAACGCAACGGTAACCTGAAAGCCGCTCCACAGCCAGCCGAGATAGGTGGTGTTGCCGAACGGGGCTTGTTGCAGAAAGATGCCCCAGTTCCAGTCAATTGACATAGTAAACTCCAGAAAAAAGAGGGTAGCAGCGCTACCCTCGAAGATTGGTGAGAAGCTCAATTTTTGCGCTGAGTGGGGAACGACCACTCAACGTATAGTCTGTCCATGCTTCCCGACAATCGAGAGGGCAGGAGATCCCGCCCCTGTCGTTCTAGTTAGTTAAGAGCTTTGTCGTTTGGTGATTTGAACAGCGCTTTCATGTCGTCAGACAGTTCAAAGTTCATGTTCAGGTTTTTTGGTGGAATTGGGTTCTTGAACCATTTGTCGAACCATTTTGCCGCTTCGCCAGAGGTTTGCGCTTGAGCGATGGTGTCATCGATCAGCTTTTTGAAGCCTTCATCGCCTTTACGCAGCATACAGCCGTAAGCTTCTTTCGACTGCGCAGTCCCGACGATTTCCCAGTTGTCTGGTTTCTTCGCCTTGGCGCGCTCGCCTGCCAGCAGAGCGTCATCCATCATAAACGCAACGGCACGACCGCTTTCCAGGGTACGGAAGGAGTCGCCGTGATCTTTCGCGCTGATGATGCGCATGTCCATTTTCTTCTCGTCGTTCAGCTTGTGCAGCAGCACTTCGGACGTGGTACCGGAGGTCACGACAACCGCTTTGCCTTTCAGGTCAGCAAAATCTTTGATATCGCCGCCTTTCTTCGTCAGCAGGCGGGTGCCTACAACGAAGATAGTGTCCGAGAAAGCGGCCTGTTTCTGACGCTCAAGGTTGTTGGTGGTTGAGCCACATTCAAAATCAAATGTGCCGTTTTGCAGCAGAGGAATACGGTTCTGTGAAGTGATGGGGATCAGCTTCACTTGCAGGTCAGGTTTGTTCAGCTTTTTCTTCACGGCTTCAACGATGGCGTTGGAGTAATCCTGTGAATAGCCCACGACTTTTTGCGTGTTGTCGTAGTAAGAGAACGGGACAGAAGATTCACGGTGGCCGACCACGATCACGCCGTTTTTGGCAATCTTGTCGAGAGTGCTTCCTGCTGCCGGAGCGTCTTCAGCGTGAACGATGCCCGCAGACATTCCCATAACCAGCATTGCTGTGGCCAGTTTACGTAATTGCATACCCAACTCCTTTCTTATCAGCGCCAGTGACGCTTTGATACCCATTGTGATGTTGTTATATCTCGCGCAATGCGAGTGCAGTGTTATGCAAGCTTGTTAACATTTAGTCTGGCTTAATGTAAAGATTTTGCTGCGTTATTGTTTATTTTTGCGAAGCGCGCCGCACCATTCAGAGGCAATAATCTCTCGTTGCACCGTTTCGGTGCTACCGGAGATCCATGCTGGTGCGACAAGGTTGCACGTTAAGCCAGACAGCGTTTGCGTAATTAAACAAAGCAACAGGCGTGCCAGAATTGAAGTTTAGGAGGAAATTGTCGGGTGGCGGCTGCGCCGGAGAGTAGGCCGGGTAAGGCGTAGCCGCCACCCGGCAACAGAAGGCCAGGTTATCTACGACGCTGACGCAGGCTCATCACTACGGCGGCAAAACCGAACAGCATGGTCAGGATCCACAGCGGCCAGTTCCCGGTGCGCGCATAAGGCGTCAGGCCCGTAGCTGGCGTCACTTTCGTGGTCAGCACCTCACGGGTGAACTGCGGGATCATGGCCTGGATTTCACCCTGCGGGCCAATCACGGCGGTGATGCCGTTATTGGTGCTGCGCAACAGCGGACGTGCCAGCTCCAGAGAACGCATTCGTGCCATCTGGAAGTGCTGCCACGGGCCGATCGATTTACCGAACCACGCATCGTTTGAGATGGTCAGCAGATAGTCGGTGTCCGGGCGGAAGTTATCGCGCACCTGCTCGCCGAGGATAATCTCGTAGCAAATAGCGGCCGTCAGGGCAAAACCGTGCGCATGCAGCTGCGGCTGAACGTAAGGGCCCCGGCTGAATGAGGACATCGGCAGGTCAAAGAACGGTGCCAGTGGGCGCAGAATAGACTCCAGCGGAACAAATTCGCCAAACGGTACAAGGTGATTTTTGTTGTAACGATTGGTGGAGGTATAGCTGTATTCGCTGTCCTTACCGAGCGTAATGATCGTGTTGTACGTGTCATAGCGGTTCTGCTGATTGAGACGCGCATCCACAATTCCGGTAATCAGCGTACTGCCGCGCGCGCGCAGCAGATCGTCCATCATCTTCAGGAAGGGCTGCTGATTGATCTCCAGATCCGGGATCGCAGACTCAGGCCAGATGATGAGCTGCGATTTACCCATCACCTTTTCGGTGGCGTTGGCGTAGATTTTCAGCGTGTTCAGCAGCTGATTCTCATCCCATTTCAATGACTGCGGGATATCGCCCTGTATCAACGATACCTGCGTGGCGCGCGCGGGCTCCAGCGTGAACCACTGGATATAACGCAGTGGGAAAGGCAGGGCAAACAGGATTAACGCGGCAACCAGCGGCTTCCAGTTACGTGTCACCAGAGCCAGCACCAGCAGGCCGCTGACCGCCATGAGCAGGAAGTTAATCGCCTCTACGCCCATGACGGGAGCCAGACCTTTCAGCGGGCCGTCCACCTGGCTATAGCCGAACTGCAACCACGGGAAGCCGGTCAGTACCCAGCCGCGCAGAAATTCGGTGATTTGCCAGACAACGGGAGCCGCTATCGCGACGCGCAGCCAGGTCGTTTTAGGCCACAGACGAGATAGAATACCGGCGAACAGGCCAGTGTAGAGCGAAAGATAGGCGGCGAGCAGCACAACCAGGAAGACGTTAACCGGCCCCGGCATTCCGCCAAATTGCGCGATACTGACGTAGACCCAGTTGATGCCAGAGCCAAACAGCCCCAGCCCCCAGAAGTAGCCTATGGCTGCGGCCTGTACCGGACGACGATTCAGGGTAAGACCCTGTAGCCCCATCAGGGAGAGAATAGCGGCTGGCCAGATATCGTAAGGAGAAAAAGCCAGCGTACCGCTGGCTCCGAGTAACAGCGCCAGCAGCAAACGGACGCGCTGGCGTTCAAAGAGTGGGGCAAATGCCATTTACATTAATCTTCCAGTTTTGGCACCGGTGAGTCGTCCGGCATTCTGACATGAACCTGAATAATACGTCGGCTGTCAGCCATTGCGACCTTGAACTGGTAACCATCGATGTCAACGGTTTCACCGCGGGCCGGAAGATGGCCGAAGGCCTGCATCACCAGACCACCAATGGTGTCCACTTCTTCATCGCTGAAGCTGGTGCCAAAGGTGTCATTGAAGTCTTCAATGGAGGCCAGCGCGCGCACGGTCCAGGTGTGGCGGCTCAGCTGACGGAAGTCGATATCCTCTTCTTCGTCATACTCATCTTCGATTTCGCCCACGATCAGCTCAAGGATGTCTTCGATTGTGACCAGACCGGAAACGCCACCAAATTCATCAATAACAATCGCCATGTGATAGCGCTGGGAGCGAAACTCCTTCAGCATCCGATCCACACGCTTACTTTCCGGCACAACCACGGCCGGGCGTAACACTTTTTCCATACTGAAGGCTTCGGCATCGCTGCGCATAAACGGCAGCAGATCTTTCGCCATCAAAATCCCTTCGATGTGATCTTTGTCTTCGCTGATGACCGGGAAACGTGAGTGAGCCGATTCGATAATCACATCGAGGCACTCGTCCAGCGTCTGGTTGCGTTTCAGGGTAATCATCTGCGAGCGGGGGATCATGATGTCGCGGACGCGCTGGTCGGCGATGTCCATCACCCCTTCGAGCATTTCGCGCGTATCTTCGTCGATAAGGTCGTTCTGCCCGGAATCACGAATCAGCTCCAGCAGTTCGTCACGGTTTTTCGGTTCGCCGTGGAAAAGCTGGTTCAGGATGAGGGAGAAAAATCCCTTTTTAGTGGTTGTCGTGTCGCTACTGTGTGAATTGTCGTCGCTCATGGCGTTTGTAAAGGGTTCTCTTGTTAGTTCAACGTTAACCGCCGCGCTATGTCCCTGCGCGGCGGCATAGTAGTCAGTGACTGACTATTCTTTCTCGGCAATGTACGGATCCTCATAGCCCAGAGCAAGCATTATCTCTGTCTCGAGGGATTCCATCTCTTCCGCTTCGTCATCTTCAATATGGTCGTAACCCAGAAGATGCAGGCTACCGTGCACCACCATGTGTGCCCAGTGCGCTTCCAGCGGCTTTTGCTGCTCTTTGGCTTCCTGCTCAACCACCTGACGGCAGATGATCAGATCGCCCAGCAGCGGCATCTCAATGCCCGGAGGGGCTTCGAATGGGAAAGAGAGCACATTGGTCGGCTTATCTTTCCCGCGATAGGTCAGGTTGAGCTCATGGCTTTCTGCTTCATCCACCAGGCGAATCGTGACCTCTGATTCTTCCTGAAACTGGGGGATAACGGCATCCAGCCATTTCTGAAACTGTGCCTCTTCTGGCATGCCGGAATTATCTTCACAGGCCAGCTGTAAATCGAGGATCACCTGACTCATTTCTGTTCATGCTCCTGCGCTTCGCGCTTACGTTCTGCGGCCAGCTCGGCCCTGCGCTTCTGATCTGCCTCTTCCCAGGCCTCATAAGCGTTAACGATACGCGCGACCACCGGGTGGCGTACCACGTCTTCGCTGTGGAAGAAGTTGAAGCTGATTTCGTCTACCTCGGCCAGCACTTCGATGGCGTGACGCAGACCCGATTTGGTGTTACGCGGCAGGTCAATCTGGGTGACGTCACCGGTAATAACCGCTTTCGAGTTAAAGCCAATACGCGTCAGGAACATCTTCATTTGTTCGATGGTGGTGTTCTGGCTCTCATCCAGAATGATGAACGCGTCGTTAAGTGTACGCCCACGCATGTAGGCCAGCGGGGCCACTTCAATCACGTTACGCTCGATGAGCTTTTCAACTTTCTCGAAGCCGAGCATTTCGAACAGCGCGTCGTACAGCGGGCGCAGGTAGGGGTCCACTTTCTGACTTAAATCGCCCGGCAGGAAGCCGAGTTTCTCACCGGCTTCTACAGCAGGGCGGGTCAGCAGGATACGGCGGATCTCCTGACGCTCAAGCGCATCGACAGCAGCAGCAACGGCCAGATAGGTTTTACCCGTACCCGCCGGACCCACGCCAAAGGTGATGTCATGGTCGAGAATGTTGGCGATGTACTGTGCCTGGTTCGGGGTACGAGGCTTAATCACGCCGCGTTTGGTTTTAATGTTGATGGCTTTGCCATAGTCCGGCACGCTTTCCGCGCTCTGCTCAAGCACGCGCGCCTCTTTGATGGCCAGGTGGATCTGTTCAGGTTCAATATCCTGGATCTCACCGCGCATCGGGGCGGTATCAACATACAGGCTGCGGAGAATATCTGCCGCGGCGTTGACGCAGATTGGGCGTCCGGTGAGTTTGAAATGGTTATCGCGACGATTGATTTCGATACCCAGACGTCGCTCCAGTTGTTTGATGTTGTCATCAAACGGCCCGCACAGGCTCAGCAGGCGAGCGTTGTCTGCGGGCTCAAGGCTAATTTCACGCGTATCTATGTTCAAACTGTTCCTCTTTATTTGGTTAACTGACCTGTGGCCACACGGCGTAATAAAACGGTCATTACCGAAATTATTCACGCCATAGAATAAAGGCGCAAGCGTTGCGGTAGATATTGGGGGTGATGAGAGGAAATACAAGGCCTGCCGGACAGGCAGGCCAGAGGGATCAGGGCTGGTAAATACCTACGCCAGAATCGTTGACTTTACGGGTGCGAGAGATAACGGATTCCGGAGTCTGTGCAATACGCAGACCCATTTCGTCCTCAGTGCGTACCACCTTCCCGCGCAGCGAGTTCGTGAGCACTTCGACAATCTCGACGTCCACAAACTTACCAATCATGTCCGGGGTGCCTTCAAAATTCACCACGCGGTTATTTTCGGTTCGACCAGACAGTTCCATGATGCTCTTACGGGAAGTGCCTTCCACCAGAATACGCTGGACAGTGCCGAGCATACGACGGCTCCAGGCGTTGGCCTGCTGGTTGATACGCTCCTGCAAAATATAGAGACGCTGCTTTTTCTCTTCTTCCGGCACATCGTCAACCATATCGGCCGCTGGGGTGCCCGGGCGTGCTGAGAAGATGAAGCTGTAGCTGACGTCGAAATTCACCTCGCCGATGAGCTTCATGGTGCGCTCGAAGTCATCAGCGGTTTCGCCAGGGAAGCCGACGATAAAGTCGGAGCTAATCTGGATATCCGGGCGTGCTTCACGCAGCTTGCGGATGGTGGACTTATACTCCAGCACCGTATGTGGACGACCCATCAGGTTCAGCACGCGGTCAGAGCCGCACTGGATCGGCAGGTGCAGGAAGCTCACCAGCTCTGGCGTATCGCGATAGACGTCAATAATGTCGTCGGTAAATTCCATCGGATGGCTGGTGGTAAAGCGAATGCGGTCAATGCCGTCAATCGCCGCCACCAGACGCAGCAGTTCAGCAAAGCTGCCAGTGGTGCCGTCGTAGTTTTCCCCGCGCCAGGCGTTCACGTTCTGGCCCAGCAGGTTCACTTCGCGAACGCCCTGCGCGGCAAGCTGCGCGATTTCAAACAGGATATCGTCTGCCGGGCGGCTCACTTCTTCACCGCGGGTGTAAGGTACCACGCAGTAAGTACAGTATTTGTTGCAGCCTTCCATGATGGAGACGAAGGCGGTCGGGCCATCAGCGCGCGGCTCTGGCAGACGGTCAAATTTCTCGATCTCCGGGAAACTCACGTCAACCACTGGGCTACGGCTGCCGCGAACCTGATTAATCATCTCTGGCAGGCGGTGCAGGGTCTGAGGGCCAAAAACGATATCCACATAGGGTGCTCTCTGGCGGATCAGCTTACCTTCCTGCGATGCGACGCAGCCACCCACGCCAATGATCAGGTCCGGATTTTTCCGTTTGAGAAGCTTCCAGCGGCCTAACACATGAAAGACTTTTTCCTGTGCTTTTTCACGAATTGAACAGGTGTTCAGCAGCAGCACATCGGCTTCTTTCGCATTTTCAGTCAGCTGGTATCCGTGGGTGGTATCCAGCAGATCGGCCATCTTAGATGAATCGTATTCGTTCATCTGACAGCCCCAGGTTTTTATATGGAGTTTTTTAGTCATCGACTTGCTCAGCTCAGGATTGCAAGCCGCGTATTGTAATGCTTTGGTGCGGTTGTGACCAGTATGAAGGTTGTCAACCTCAGGGCCGCAAAAATCCGGTAAACTTAAGGTATTCTCCAATAAGGAATAGTGACCATGACACTCCTGAACACCGAAGTTGCCGTTGTTGGCGGCGGTATGGTCGGCGGCGCACTGGCGCTGGGGCTGGCGCAGCAGGGATTTGACGTAACCGTTATTGAACAGGCGGCTCCGCCGGTATTCGATCCTTCCAGCCAACCGGACGTGCGTATTTCCGCCATCAGCGCGTCCTCTGTTGATCTGCTTCGCGGGCTGGGCGTCTGGGAGGCGGTGCTGGCGATGCGTGCGCACCCTTACAGCCGTCTTGAAACCTGGGAGTGGGAAAATGCTCACGTCTCGTTTGACGCCGCCGAGCTGAAACTGCCGCGTCTGGGCTATATGGTGGAAAACAACGTGCTCCAGCAGGCGCTCTGGCAGGCGCTGGAGGCGCACCCGAAGGTGACGCTGCGTGTTCCGGACTCGCTGAAAGCCCTGCATCGTCATGAAGGTGGATATCTCCTGACGCTGGATAACGACGATGAGCTGGCCGTGAAGCTGTTGGTGGGGGCGGATGGCGCGAACTCGCAGGTCAGGCAGATGGCAGGCATTGGGATCCATGCCTGGCAGTATCAGCAATCCTGCATGCTGATCACCGTGCAGTCAGAAAACGCGCCGGGCGAAAGCACTTGGCAGCATTTTACGCCGAACGGCCCGCATGCATTCTTACCGTTGTTTGATAACTGGGCTTCGCTGGTGTGGTACGACAAGCCGGCGCGCATTCGACAGTTGCAGGGGCTGTCCATGGATCAGTTGCAGCGCGAAATCCGCCAGCACTTCCCGCGCCGTCTGGGTAACGTGACCCCGGTTGCCGCTGGCGCATTCCCGTTGATGCGACGCCATGCGTTGCAGTATGCCCGTGAAGGGCTGGCCCTGGTGGGAGACGCGGCGCACACCATTCATCCGCTGGCGGGGCAGGGGGTTAACCTGGGATACCGTGACGTCGATGCGTTACTGGATGTGCTGGGTAACGCTCGCGCCCACGCGGAAGCCTGGGCCAGCCATGAGGTACTGAAGCGCTACCAGACGCGCCGTATGGCGGATAACTTCATTATGCAGTCGGGGATGGATCTGTTCTATGCCGGGTTCAGCAATGACGTGGGTCCGGTGCGGATATTGCGCAATATTGGATTGATGGCAGCGGAACGTGCCGGTGGTCTGAAGCGTCAGGCACTGAAATACGCCCTCGGACTCTAATCTTTATTCCCTCTCCCCGTGGGCTGAGGGTACCCCACAAATTAATGCGAGCACTGAGCAATCCCCTCGCCCCTCCGGGGAGAGGGTTAGGGTGAGGGGAACATACGGCGGTGGTGGTCATTCCGTTCACTTTATGTTCCTTGCTACTCTGTAACGACATGACCGGTGAACGTGCCAGGGTGGCTCAGTCGCCACCACCCTGGCGACCCGGGCTCCCGGCGGAAAATCGCCGCTTCGCGGTGCCCTCGGCTTATTCCTTCCGGCTTATCGGGTACGGGCGGAGGCAACGTCCCTGTAAAGCCGCCCTCTCGGCGCATCCCTGCGCCTCGCCCCGGCCGGAAGGCAAACGCCTCAGCGATTTACAGCCGGACCAGGGCATCGCTGACAGCCCTCAGTCATTTAGAAAGCAACTTTATTGCTTCTGCATAAAAAAATTACTGGGGATCCCTCAGCCCCGTGGGAGAGGGTTAGGGTGAGGGCATCAGGCCGCACTATTCTGAGCAACAAAAACAAAAAAGCCCGCAGAGCGGGCTTGTTTGTTTTAAGTGGCTGGGGTGCAGGGATTCGAACCCCGGAATGCTGGTATCAGAAACCAGAGCCTTACCGCTTGGCGACACCCCAATTGCGTTAAACAAACTGCTTAACGACTTTAAAGTGGCTGGGGTACGAGGATTCGAACCTCGGAATGCCGGAATCAGAATCCGGTGCCTTACCGCTTGGCGATACCCCAACAATGTTCAGTTTACCGAATCGTATTCGACAACATAAATATGGTGGCTACGACGGGATTCGAACCTGTGACCCCATCATTATGAGTGATGTGCTCTAACCAACTGAGCTACGTAGCCAGTACTGCAATCTTCGATGGCTGGGGTACCTGGATTCGAACCAGGGAATGCCGGTATCAAAAACCGGTGCCTTACCGCTTGGCGATACCCCAATACCGCGGAGAACCGCATGATCGAAGAAATATGGCTGGGGTACCTGGATTCGAACCAGGGAATGCCGGTATCAAAAACCGGTGCCTTACCGCTTGGCGATACCCCATCCGTGCAACGCTTACCTGGGAATGGTGCGGGAGGCGAGACTTGAACTCGCACACCTTGCGGCGCCAGAACCTAAATCTGGTGCGTCTACCAATTTCGCCACTCCCGCAAAAAAGATGGTGGCTACGACGGGATTCGAACCTGTGACCCCATCATTATGAGTGATGTGCTCTAACCAACTGAGCTACGTAGCCATCTTTTTTTCGCGTTACCTTATCGGCGTTGCGGGGCGCATTATGCGTATAGACCCTTGCAGCGTCAACACCTTTTTCAATGAAAATAGCCGGAATGTGACTGTTTGGTTAGGTTGCGAACAGCGAGGCCGAATATTCGACAATTATTGGTTATTAATCGATTTTATGCGGGGAAAAGAGAGGCAAAAAAATCAGGCCCCGGAGGGCCTGATGATACTCTGAACATTATTTATAGGCAGACTGGTGAACGCCCACTGCGCGTCCTGACGGATCGTTCATGGCTTTGAAGGATTCATCCCATTCAATGGCTTTAGCAGAAGAGCAGGCGACCGATGGACCACCCGGTACGCACTCGGCTGCACTTGGAACCGGGAACAGCTCCTCAAAGATTTCACGGTACAAATACGCTTCTTTCGAGGCTGGCGTGTTGTACGGGAAGCGGAAGCTCGCAGTTTCCAGTTGTTGATCAGAAACCTGTTTTGCCGCCACCTCTTTCAGGGTGTCGATCCAGCTGTAACCTACGCCATCGGAGAACTGCTCTTTCTGACGCCACGCCACGCTCGCCGGCAGGTAGGATTCAAAACATTCACGCAGGATATGTTTCTCCATTTTGCCGTTGCCGCACATTTTGTCCTGCGGGTTGATGCGCATCGCCACATCGAGGAATTTCTTATCGAGGAACGGCACGCGGGCTTCCACACCCCAGGCGGACATCGCTTTGTTGGCGCGCGCGCAGTCAAACATGTGCAGCGCCTGTAGCTTACGCACCGTTTCTTCATGCAGCTCTTTGGCGTTTGGCGCTTTGTGGAAATAGAGGTAACCGCCAAACACTTCGTCAGAACCTTCGCCGGAGAGCACCATCTTGATGCCCATCGCTTTGATCTTACGCGACATCAAATACATCGGCGTGGAGGCGCGAATGGTGGTCACATCATAGGTTTCAATGTGATAGATCACATCGCGGATCGCATCCAGACCTTCCTGTACGGTGAAGTGAATTTCATGGTGCACCGTGCCGAGATGGTTCGCCACTTCCTGGGCGGCTTTCAGGTCAGGTGCCCCTTCCAGACCCACGGCAAAGGAGTGCAGCTGCGGCCACCAGGCTTCAGAGCGCTCCTGATCTTCCACGCGACGTGCGGCGAATTTCTTGGTGATCGCGGAGATCACGGAGGAGTCCAGACCGCCGGAGAGCAGTACGCCGTAGGGTACGTCTGACATCAGGTGGCTTTTCACTGACTCCTCTAGTGCCTGACGCAGTTCGGCTTTGTCCGTCACGTTGTCTTTCACCGCCTCATAATCAAACCAGTCGCGCTGGTAGTACGGGCGGATCTCGCCGTCTTTACTCCACAGGTAGCTACCTGCCGGGAACTCTTTGATGGTGCGGCACACCGGTACCAGGGCTTTCATCTCTGAGGCAACGTAGAAGTTACCGTGTTCATCGTGTCCCATGTACAGCGGGATAATACCAATATGGTCGCGGCCAATCAGGTAAGCGTCTTTTTCGCTGTCGTACAGCGCGAAGGCGAACATACCTTGCAGGTCGTCGAGGAACTCCGGGCCTTTCTCCTGATACAGCGCCAGGATCACTTCGCAGTCTGAGCCGGTCTGAAACGCGTAGCGATCGCCGTACTCAGCGCGCAGCGCCTGATGGTTGTAAATTTCACCGTTAACAGCCAGCGCGTGCGTTTTTTTCTCGTTATACAGCGGCTGTGCGCCAGCGTTGACATCAACAATGGAAAGACGTTCGTGAGCCAGAATCGCTTTATCGCTGGCGTAAACGCCTGACCAGTCCGGACCGCGATGGCGCATCAGGCGGGACAATTCGAGTGCTTTTTTACGCAGTTCGCCCGCGTCAGTTTTAATATCCAGTACGCCAAAAATAGAACACATAACCTTCTCCGTTAACCCTGTTGCGTTGTGATGTTGCTTGCTTATGAAAATGCCGCAAAAAGGGGAGGGGGCGCAAGCGTTTTACCGATGAAAACGTAAAAAGTGCAATGGCAATTGCCGAATCTTAAAAAAAGAGTATGCATTAAGCCATTCTATTGATGATTTCTCAATGAAGAGCTGATTTCGTTAGATGAAGTGATATTTTCAGGCAGCAGAAATGAAAAACCACGCCCTGAGGCGTGGTTCTGAATCAAATAACGTCGATTTCGTCGACAGAGGGGTAAATCCAGCTTGGCCGGAACGGCATCGTATCAATGTCATCAAGCTGTGAAACGCCAGAAAGCACCAGGATGGTTTCAAGCCCGGCCTGGAAGCCGGCCAAAATATCGGTGCGCAGGTTGTCGCCAACAATGACGGTTTCTTCTGAGTGTGCCTGCATCGTATTCAGTGCAGCGCGGATGATCCACGGGCTCGGTTTGCCGACAACAAACGGCTTACGGCCTGAGATTTTTTCGATACCGGCGCACAGCGCACCGCAGGCGGGATAAAAACCACGACCATGCGTATCCGGGTTAGTGGCGATAAAACGTGCACCATTGGCGACAAAGTAGGCTGCTTTATGCATCATCTCCCAGTTAAAGGAGCGCGTTTCGCCCACGATGACAAAGTCCGGATTCACGTCGGTGATGGTGAAGCCCGCTTTATACAGCTCGTGGATCAGCGCGCCTTCGCCAACCACGTAGGCTTTTTTGCCTTCCTGACGCTTCAGGAAATCCGCGGTCGCCATCGCAGAGGTATAAAACACGCTGTCCGGGACATTGACGCCCGCGGTAGCAAAGCGATTTGCCAGATCCTGACCAGTCTGTGAAGGGTAGTTCGTGAGAAGAACCAGTGGCATTCCTTTGTCGATGATGCGGTGAAGAAACTCCGCAGCACCTGGCACGGCAACGTTGTCGTGCATCAGCACGCCGTCGATATCACAAATTACATTCTTAATGGTCATGGACTATCCGACATCAAAAAAAGAAGGCGTTACTATAAGGTCCGATCAGGATTCCAGCAAATGTTGCAGCAGGATCCCGTTGAGCATGGCACGTTTTACCAGGGCGAATGCGCCAATTGCCGAGCGGTGATCGAGCGTAGATCGCACCACCGGCAAATTCTGGCGAAATGCCTTCAGCGCCTGGGTATTGATGCAGCCTTCAATGGCAGGCAGTAATACTTTTTCGGCTTCAACGATCTCGCCGGCAATCACCACTTTTTGCGGATTAAACAGGTTGATGGCAATGGCGATGGTCTTACCCAGGTGGCGTCCTACCTGTTCGATCACTTCGCAGGCCAGCGCATCGCCTTTGTTTGCCGCTTTGCAGATGGCACCGATCTTACAGTCGCCCAGCGTGACGCGGCTCTGATAACCCTGCTCCAGCAGGTGGCGGACGCGATGTTCAATGGCGGCATTGGCGGCAACGGTTTCAAGACAGCCAAAGTTACCGCAGTGGCAGCGCTCGCCAAGCGGTTCCACCTGGATATGACCGATCTCACCTACGTTACCGTTACGACCAATAAAAATGCGGCCATTCGAGATGATACCCGCACCTGTACCACGGTGAACGCGCACCAGAATAGAGTCTTCGCAGTCCTGGCTCGCACCAAAGTAGTGCTCCGCCAGCGCCAGCGAGCGGATATCGTGACCAACAAAGCAGGTCAGCTTGAAGCGTTTTTCCAGCGCCTCAACCAGCCCCCAGTTCTCTACCTTAATGTGCGGCATGTAGCGAATAACGCCGCTTTCCGGGTCAACCAGACCGGGTAAAATCACCGAGATGGCGATGAGTTCACGGATCTTGCGCTGACAGCTTTCGATAAACTGCGCAATGGTATTCAGTAACGCGTGTTCGAGCGTCTCCTGCGTGCGCTCAGGAAGGGGGTAATGCTCTTCGGCAATGGCCTTGCTGCTCAGATCGTAGAGCGTAAGCGTGGTGTCATGACGGCCTAAGCGAACGCCAATGGCCTGAAAATTGCGGGTTTCAGTGACGATGGAAATCGCGCGGCGGCCGCCGGTGGAGGCCTGCTGATCCACTTCTTTGATCAGGCCGCGCTCAATAAGCTGACGTGTAATTTTTGTCACGCTGGCGGGAGCAAGCTGGCTTTGTTCGGCTATCTGAATGCGTGAGATTGGCCCGTGCTGGTCAATCAGGCGATAAACTGCCGCGCTGTTAAGTTGTTTAACGAGATCGACATTACCGATTTGAGCTTGTCCGCCTGGTGTCATACTTTTACTTACTCAGTGACGACCTCGTTACCATTAACGATGGTCTTAATAATTTTATAATCGTGTGTGAACGCCGTCAGGTTTGCAACCATACCTGGCGCAATACCGCCGAGCTGTTTATCGACGCCAATAGCGCGCGCCGGATAAAGCGTGGCCATGCGCAGCACTTCCTCAAGCGCAATGCCGCAATGTTCAACGAGGTTACGTACCCCTTCGATCATCGTCAGAGAAGAACCGCTCAGCGTGCCGTTCTCATCCACACACAGTCCATTCCGGTAGTATATTGTTTTACCAGCAAAAATGAACTGGTCAATATTCGCTCCTGCCGGAGCGGTAGCATCCGTGACCAGGCAGAGCTTGTCGCCTTTAAGGCGCTTGGCGTTGCGGATGTTGGTGTAATCGACATGCAAGCCGTCGGCGATAATGCCGCAGTAGACGTCTGGTTCATCCAGAATTGCGCCAACCAGTCCCGGTTCGCGACCGGTAATATACGGCATCGCGTTATAAAGGTGTGTGGCAAATGTAATACCTGCGCGGAAACCGGCCTTCGCCTCTTTCAGCGTCGCGTTCGAATGGCCCGCAGATACCACAATCCCGGCGGCGGCCAGTTTGCTGATAACGTCCGTGCCGGTCATTTCCGGTGCCAGCGTCACTTTAGTGATCACATCGGCATTGGCGCACATGTAATCCACCAGCTCGGCATCCGGTTTGCGCACGTAGTTCGGGTTATGGGTGCCTTTCTTGACCATATTCAGCCATGGTCCTTCCAGGTGCAGACCCAGCGCCTGATTCGGATGTTTTGCCAGGTATTCACGCATGACGCGGATACCCTGTTTCATCAGGTCATCGCTGCTGGTAATCAGCGTTGGCAGATAGCTGGTGCAGCCCGATTTCTCGTTGGCGTTTTGCATGATTTCCAGCGTTTCAACCGTTACCGCCTCTGCGGTATCGTTAAACTGGACACCGCCGCAGCCGTTAAGCTGTACGTCGATGAAACCGGGGGAGATTACTGCTCCATTGAGGGAACGCTGTTCGATCTCCGGCGGCAGTTCCGCCAGCGGGCAAACACGTTCAATCAGGCCATTGGCGATTACAATCGCATGGTCATCCAGAATTTCATGGCCGGTATAAATCCGACCGTGGGTTAAAGCGTACATATCGACCCCCGGTTAAAAAAGCGACCGCCCCTGATAAAAGAGGCGGTTATTCAATTACAGACCTTTAATGTTCTCAGCTTCCAGCTCGTTGAAGTATTTCAGCGTTTTCACTTTCAGCTCCATGGTGGACGGTTCGTCACACACGACAACCGCTTTTGGATGCAACTGTAAGCAGCTGATCGTCCACATATGGTTCACGTTGCCTTCAACGGCAGCCTGAAGCGCCTGCGCTTTCACTGCGCCCAGCACCAGAATCATCACTTCTTCGGCATCCAGCAGTGTACCCACACCCACGGTCAGCGCGTATTTAGGCACCTGATTGACGTCGCCGTCAAAGAAACGGGAGTTAGCCACACGCGTGTCATGGGTCAACGTTTTAATACGGGTACGGGAAGCCAGTGAAGATGCCGGTTCGTTGAACGCGATATGACCATCGTTGCCTACGCCGCCCATAAACAGGTGGATTTTACCGTAGGAACGGATTTTTTCTTCATACTGACGGCATTCTGCGTCAATATCAGGCGCGTTTCCATTCAGCAGGTTAATGTTTTCAGCCGGAATATCAACGTGGTCGAAGAAATTACGGTGCATAAAGCTGTGGTAACTTTCCGGATGTTCCTTTGGCAGGCCGACATATTCGTCCATGTTGAAGGTCACAACATGTTTAAAGCTAACCTGGCCCGCTTTGTGCATTTCAACCAAAGCCTTATATGCGGTCAGGGGAGTTCCACCGGTTGGAAGACCGAGTACGAAAGGACGATCGGCTGTTGGTTTGAACGCGTTGATGCGGTTAACGATATGACGAGCAGCCCATTTTCCGACTTGTTCAGCTGTTGCCAGGGGAATCAGTCTCATTATTCACCTCTAAAGTTTAAGTAAAAGTGGGCGGATGATTAGTGCAACCTGAACTAAGCGTAACCTGGAACCTTTCAGGCCGGATCAATCCGTCTTGATTTTTTGAATGATAAAATAAGTTTTCGTGGTTAGCCAGTGAAAGGGAGGGTTTAATACGATATTTGGTGACAATAATCACAAAAAATAGGTGTTTAATTTGCGATACGAATTAATTTTTCACACACTCACACTGCCAGTGAATCATCAACAGTATCTATCGTTCGTGACACAATAAAAACATAGTTTATGCGCGAGTCTTAACAAAGGGTCTCGTAGGGGGAATAGGATGAATATTTTAGGTTTTTTCCAGCGCCTCGGTAGGGCTTTGCAGCTCCCTATCGCCGTGCTACCGGTTGCAGCATTGCTGCTGCGATTCGGGCAACCCGATCTTCTTAATGTGCCGTTTATTGCCCAGGCAGGCGGCGCCATTTTTGACAACCTTGCGCTGATTTTCGCCATCGGCGTGGCGTCAAGCTGGTCAAAAGACAGCGCCGGTGCTGCGGCACTGGCAGGGGCGGTAGGTTACTTCATCCTCACGAAAGCGATGGTAACCATCAACCCGGAAATCAACATGGGTGTACTGGCGGGTATCATTACCGGTCTGGTCGGTGGCGCCGTGTACAACCGCTGGGCGGGTATCAAACTGCCTGACTTCCTGAGCTTCTTCGGCGGTAAACGTTTTGTGCCGATTGCGACGGGCTTTTTCTGTCTGATCCTCGCCGCCATCTTTGGCTACGTTTGGCCACCGGTTCAGCATGCTATCCATGCGGGTGGCGAGTGGATCGTGTCTGCGGGTGCAATGGGCGCGGGCATCTTCGGTTTCATTAACCGTCTGCTGATCCCAACCGGTCTGCATCAGGTACTGAACACCATCGCCTGGTTCCAGATTGGTGAGTTCACCAACGCGGCTGGCGCGGTATTCCACGGTGATATCAACCGCTTCTACGCAGGTGACGGCACCGCGGGCATGTTCATGTCCGGCTTCTTCCCAATCATGATGTTTGGTCTGCCTGGCGCCGCGCTGGCAATGTACCTGGCTGCGCCGAAAGCGCGTCGCCCAATGGTTGGCGGGATGCTGCTGTCCGTTGCGATCACCGCCTTCCTGACCGGCGTGACCGAGCCACTGGAATTCCTGTTCATGTTCCTGGCTCCGCTGCTGTATCTGATGCACGCGATCCTGACCGGTATCAGCCTGTTCGTTGCCACCCTTCTGGGTATCCATGCAGGCTTCTCCTTCTCCGCAGGCGCTATCGACTATGTGTTGATGTACAACCTGCCGGCGGCAAGCAGCAACGTCTGGATGCTGGTGGTGATGGGCCTGATCTTCTTCGTTATCTACTTCGTTCTGTTCAGCGCAGTTATTCGTATGTTTAACCTGAAGACGCCGGGCCGCGAAGATACGAAAGATGATGTTGTGACCAGTGAAGCCAACAGCAATACCGAAGAGGGTTTAACCCAGCTGGCAACCAGCTATATTGCCGCTGTGGGTGGCACCGACAACCTGAAAGCGATCGATGCCTGTATTACCCGTCTGCGTCTGACTGTGGGCGACTCCGCGCGCGTGAGCGATGCAATGTGCAAACGCCTTGGTGCGTCTGGTGTGGTGAAGCTGAACAAACAAACCATCCAGGTTATCGTGGGTGCGAAAGCCGAATCTATCGGCGATGAAATGAAAAAAGTGGTTGCCCGTGGGCCGGTCGCTGCCGCCTCAACGGATAACGCGCCAGTAGCTGACGCGCCGGTTGCAAAACCGCAGGCTGTGCCAAATGCGGTGACCATCGCTGCGCTGGTTTCTCCGGTGACAGGTGACGTTGTTGCGCTTGAGCAGGTGCCTGACGAAGCGTTCGCCAGCAAAGCGGTCGGTGATGGCGTGGCGGTGAAACCAACGGACAAAACCGTGGTCTCTCCGGCAGCCGGTACTATCGTGAAAATCTTCAACACCAACCACGCGTTCTGCCTGGAAACGGAAAAAGGCGCGGAGATCGTTGTCCATATGGGTATCGATACCGTTGCGCTGAACGGTCAGGGCTTTACTCGCCTGGTGGAAGAGGGCGCTGAAGTGGCGGCAGGCCAGCCGATTCTGGAAATGGATCTGGAGTTCCTGGACGCCAACGCGCGCTCCATGATAAGCCCGGTAGTGTGCAGCAACATCGACGACTTCAGCGGTCTGGTGATCCAGGCGCAGGGGCAGGTAGTTGCAGGCCAAACACCACTGTATGAGATTAAAGGCAAGTAATCGCTCCTGAGTAGAGTTATGCCTTTAGCGGCGGGGGATATCCTCCGCCGCTTTTTTTTGCAGCAATTGCCCCCATTATTTTCTTCCGGGACGTTTTAAGGGTTGTCACTACGTCCGGCTTATAAGATCATATGCCGTTATACGTTGTTTACGCTTTGAGGAATCCACGATGAGTGAGGCAGAAGCCCGCCCGAGTAACTTTATTCGTCAGATCATCGATGAAGATCTGGCCAGTGGTAAGCACACCACAGTCCACACGCGTTTCCCGCCGGAGCCAAATGGCTACCTGCACATTGGTCACGCCAAATCGATCTGCCTGAACTTTGGTATTGCGCAAGACTACCAGGGGCAGTGCAACCTGCGTTTCGATGACACCAACCCAGTAAAAGAAGACATCGAATACGTTGAGTCGATTAAAAACGACGTGCAATGGCTGGGCTTCAACTGGTCAGGCGATATCTGCTACTCCTCAGACTATTTCGATCAGCTGTATGCCTATGCGGTTGAACTGATTAACAAGGGTCTGGCATACGTCGACGAGCTCTCTGCTGACGAAATCCGTGAATACCGCGGTACGCTGACTCAGCCCGGTAAGAACAGTCCGTTCCGCGATCGTAGCGTGGAAGAGAACCTGGCGCTGTTTGAAAAAATGCGTGCCGGTGGCTTTGAAGAAGGTAAAGCGTGTCTGCGTGCCAAAATCGATATGGCGTCTCCGTTCATCGTGATGCGCGATCCGGTGCTGTACCGCATTAAGTTCGCAGAACACCACCAGACCGGTAACAAGTGGTGCATCTACCCGATGTATGACTTCACCCACTGCATCAGCGATGCGCTGGAAGGCATTACGCACTCTCTGTGCACGCTGGAATTCCAGGACAACCGTCGTCTGTACGACTGGGTGCTGGATAACATCACCATTCCTGTGCATCCGCGTCAGTACGAGTTCTCTCGTCTGAACCTGGAATACACCGTGATGTCCAAGCGTAAGCTGAACCTGCTGGTCACTGACAAGCACGTTGAAGGCTGGGACGACCCACGTATGCCGACCATCTCTGGCCTGCGTCGTCGTGGCTACACCTCCGCCTCCATTCGTGAGTTCTGCAAACGTATCGGCGTCACCAAGCAGGACAACACCATCGAAATGGCGTCTCTGGAATCCTGCATTCGTGAAGACCTGAACGAAAACGCGCCGCGCGCGATGGCGGTGATCGATCCAGTGAAACTGGTTATCGAAAACTATCCGCAGGGCGGGAGCGAACTGGTCTCTATGCCTAACCATCCGAACAAACCGGAAATGGGCACCCGCGACGTGCCGTTCAGCGGTGAAATCTGGATCGATCGTGCCGACTTCCGCGAAGAAGCGAACAAGCAGTACAAGCGTCTGGTGCTGGGCAAAGAAGTACGTCTGCGTAACGCCTATGTAATCAAAGCCGAGCGCGTAGAGAAAGATGCGGAAGGTAACATCACGACCATCTTCTGTACGTACGACGCAGAAACGCTGAGCAAAGATCCGGCGGATGGCCGTAAAGTGAAAGGTGTAATCCACTGGGTGAGCGCGCAGCATGCGCTGCCGGTTGAGATCCGTCTCTACGACCGTCTGTTCAGCGTGCCTAACCCAGGCGCAGCGGAAGACTTCCTGGCGGTTATTAACCCTGAGTCGCTAATTATCAAGCAGGGGTATGCCGAGCCGTCTCTGAAAGCCGCTGAAGCCGGTAAAGCGTTCCAGTTCGAACGTGAGGGTTATTTCTGCCTGGACAGTCGTTACAGCACGGCAGAAAAACCGGTATTTAACCGTACCGTGGGTCTGCGTGATACCTGGACTAAGATCGGCGAATAATAACGCTGCTCTGGTCAATGAGAAACAAACGCCGCGTAATGCGGCGTTTTTTTATTTAACGATCATGTCGTTAAGCATCGGGATAATCTTTTAAAGCCAACATTCCAGGTCAATGTGGTGCTACTTATTTTATTTAAAAAAAGTTTGTTGTTTTCCAAAAACAGAAACGCTGAAAAATATATTCTCAATCTCAATGTTACTTACTGAAAATTAGCGTATTCCCCCGCCAGTACTCGCTTCCCGGTAAATGTTACAAAGCACTACGAAATATGTGCTCTTCGTCATAATCCTGACTTTTGCCTGATTAAAAGCATTGATAATTCGCGTCGCGAAAAATAACCTAAAGACGGTAGTTAATTCGAGGGTATTTCTGACTACCCCTGACCATTTGGTCTTTTCTGTTTTTCGCCGTTTAAGGCGTTTTAATTCGTCAAAGAGGAATAATCTATGCGTACGTTCAGTGGCAAACGTAGTGCGCTGGCGCTGGCTATCGCCGGTGTGACAGCAATGTCGGGCCTGGTGGTTGCGCCAGAGGCAAAAGCAGCAGGTTTCATTGAAGATTCCACCCTTACGGGCGGTATTTATTACTGGCAACGTGAGCGTGACCGTAAAGACGTCACTGAAGATAAATACAAAACTAACCTTTCTCACTCGACCTGGAACGCCAACCTGGATTTCCAGTCGGGATATGCCGCCGATATGTTCGGGATCGATATTGCAGCGTTCACCGCAATTGAAATGGCCGAAAATGGCGACAGCGGCCATCCGAACGAAATTGCGTTCTCCTCCAGCAATAAAGCTTACGACGAAGACTGGTCCGGCGATAAAAGCGGAATCAGCCTGTATAAAGCGGCTGCAAAATTCAAATATGGCCCGGTCTGGGCGCGTGGTGGTTATATCCAGCCAACCGGTCAGACGCTGTTAGCGCCGCACTGGAGCTTTATGCCAGGTACCTATCAGGGCGCGGAAGCCGGTGCTAATTTTGACTACGGCGATGCGGGGGCGTTGACCTTCTCCTATATGTGGACCAACGAGTACAAAGCGCCGTGGCACATTGAGATGGACAAGTTCTATCAAAACGATAAAAAAACCAAAGTTGATTATCTCCACTCGCTGGGGGCGAAGTACGACTTCAAAAACGATCTGGTGCTGGAAGCGGCTTTTGGTCAGGCTGAAGGCTATATCGATCAGTACTTTGCTAAAGCCAGCTACAAATTTGATATCGCAGGTAGCCCGCTGAGCACCAGCTATCAGTTCTACGGTACGCGCGACAAGGTCAGCGATGGCAGCGTAAATGATATTTATGACGGCACCGCGTGGTTACAGGCGCTGACCTTCGGCTACAAAGTGGGTCAGGTTGATTTGCGTCTGGAGGGTACATGGGTGAAGGCAGAAGGGCAGCAGGGCTACTTCCTGCAACGTATGACGCCAACCTACGCCTCTTCCAATGGTCGTCTGGATATCTGGTGGGATAACCGCTCTGACTTCAACGCCGACGGCGAAAAGGCGGTCTTCTTCGGCGCAATGTATGACCTGAAGAACTGGAACCTGCCTGGCTGGGCAGTGGGTGCGTCCTACGCGTACGCCTGGGACGCGAAGCCAGCGGATATGGCTACGCCAGACGCCTACTACGATCCGAACTACCGTCTGAAAGAGTCTTCATACAGTCTGGATGCGATTTATACCCTGCAGGAGGGCCGTGCGAAAGGCACGATGTTCAAACTGCACTTCACCCAGTATGACAACCACTCCGATATCCCGAGCTACGCGGGCGGTTACGGCAACATCTTCCAGGATGAGCGCGACGTGAAATTCATAGTCATTGCGCCATTTACCATCTTCTGATGAATGCTGCGGCGGGCTGTGTCCCGCCGTTATGGAGAATGAACATGATGAAAAAAAGGGTAATCGTTGCGCTGCTGGCATTCGGGCTGGTGGCGTGCGCGCAGGATCAGGCGCCGAAAGAAGACTCCCGTCTGAAAGAGGCGTATAGCGCTTGCATCAATACCGCACAAGGTTCACCTGAGAAGATTGAAGCCTGTCAAAGCGTGCTGAACGAGCTAAAAAAAGACAAAGCCCATGAGCAATTCGCCACGCAGGAAAACGTTCGCGTGATGGATTACCAGGCCTGTATTCAGGCGCGTAAAACCGGTAACGATCAGGAAGTGGCGAAGCGTTGCGATAAGATATGGGACGAGATTCGCAATAACAATAAATAAGTTGCTTTACGCCCGGTGGCGCTGCGCTTACCGGGCTTTTTCCAGGCAAAAAAAAGCCAACCTCACGGCTGGCTCAGAGTATGAACACTGACTTATTTTGCGTCGTGCGCATGTTCATTTTCGCGGCAATCCCCTTCAGCACAGTGACCGTACAGGTACAGGCTGTGGTTGGTCAGGCGGATGCCATGACGGGCGGCGATTTCACGCTGGCGTGATTCAATGGAATCATCGCTAAATTCAATGACCTTGCCACAGTCGAGGCAGATCAGGTGATCGTGGTGGTGCTGCTGAGTCAGCTCGAACACGGATTTACCGCCTTCGAAATTATGACGAGTAACAATGCCCGCGTCATCAAACTGGTTCAGCACACGATAGACGGTTGCCAGCCCAATCTCTTCACCCATATCGATAAGACGCTTATAAAGGTCTTCCGCACTGACATGGTGATTGTCTGGCCCCTGAAGCACTTCAAGGATTTTTAACCGAGGAAGCGTTACTTTCAGGCCAGCTTTCTTTAATGCGGTATTGTTGTCAGTCATGCGGAATCTGTCCTGTTGCTAAACGATTCACTTCAAAAGAAGAAGTGACAGAAAATGCACTTGGGATAATGCGTCTCATTATAGAACTGCCATGGCTAAATGAAAACTGCAAGTCTCAAGCAAAGTATGCTTATAAAAACGTGGTATCACCAACAAACTTGTTCGATGGCACCCACTTTTTACCAGGGGGATATTGTACAGGTCTGGACGAAGAAGTTAAAAGTTTGTAGCAATTAATTTAATCGGTTTTACCTGGACAACGGGCGCAACCGGAGTTGCGCCGCAGGGATATCAGGCGTTAAGGATATCGTCCAGGTTCAGCTCTTCACGAACCTGCTTAACCCATTTTTCTACACGCTCTGCGGTCAGCTCTGGCTGACGGTCTTCATCAATGGCAAGGCCAACGAAGTGATCGTCATCTGCCAGACCTTTGGAAGCTTCAAAGTGGTAACCCGCTGTTGGCCAGTGACCAACGATCGCCGCACCGCGCGGCTCAATGATGTCGCGAATAGTGCCCAGCGCATCACAGAAATACTCAGCGTAGTCTTCCTGATCGCCACAGCCAAACAGGGCAACCAGCTTGCCGTTGAAGTCGACTTCTTCCAGCGTCGGGAAGAAATCGTCCCAGTCACACTGTGCTTCACCGTAGTACCAGGTCGGGATGCCCAGCAGCAGGATGTCATAGCCCTCGAGATCTTCTTTGCTGCTCTTGGCGATGTCATGCACATCAGCAACGTCTTTACCGAGCTGTTTTTGAATGTTTTTTGCGATATTTTCAGTATTGCCGGTATCACTGCCAAAGAAAATGCCGATGATTGCCATGAGTAAAATAACCTCTTGAAACTTAATGGTATGGTGGCGCAAATTGTCCACGGATAAGGGCAATAATAGCAGAACAGGCAACCCTGCGGAAACAGCTATCACGCAGGACTGCACTCTGTGCTACATGAAAAAGGTAATATTGGGGATTTTCTGACTCACGCCTTGCCGCGTAACGTCTCAAGCTGGGCGATCAGCATCTCTTCGATCAGTTCGCTGCGGCTGATGTTGCGCGCGTCAGCTAACTCGTTAAGCGCATCGACGGCATCGGCATTCAGCTTGAGTTCGACACGCTTAAGCCCACGATTTTTATCGCGTTTAAGCTGGTTGCGTTTATTGATACGCAGCTGTTCATCGCGCGAAAGCGGATTCGTTTTCGGTCGTCCCGGTCGACGCTCATTCGCGAACAGATCTAGTGTCGTACGGTCCGTTTGTTCTTTGGCCATGATTCTGAGACTTCGGGGGAAACACGCCGCCCTGCTAATGCCCGGGCGATAAGCGCGCCATCATACATCACCCAAATCCACACGCCAACGACTGGAAGCCCGTCGTCTTCCGGTCGCTGGCTTTTTAATCAATTCGCTGTATCAGTAAGATAGCGGCGAATGGCGCGCAGGACCGCATCCGGTTTTTCCGCGTGGACCCAGTGCCCGGCACCGGCGATGACGTGAGCGCGAGCCTGCGGAAATTGCGCCAGCAGCGTGTCACGGTACGCGTCAGTGACGTAAGGGGAGTTGCCGCCGCGAATAAAGAGGGTAGGGTGCGGCCAGGCGGGGACATTTTCCCACCCCACAATATGCGAATACTGATCCCACAGTACCGGGACGTTAAAGCGCCATTGTCCGTCAACAAAGGATTTCAGCAGGAACTGGACCACGCCTTCTTCATCGAGATGCTCGCGCATAACGGCTGCCGCCTGCTGGCGTGTGGAGACGCCTGACTCTGTCACAGCATTGATCGCAGCGAAAATCTCATCGTGACGGCGAACGTCGTAATTGACGGGCGCAACGTCAATGACCACCAGACCGGAAATTCGCTCAGGGGCCAGCGCTGTAAGCGCCATCACCGCTTTACCGCCCATTGAATGCCCGATGAGCGTCGCTTTCTGGATATTATTCGCATCGAGGGTGTCACGCAGATCCTGCGCCATGGCTGCGTAGGTCATCTCCTCAGAGCGCCCTGAAAGACCGTGATTGCGCATATCAACCTGGAGGATCTCGTGATCGGTCACTAAATCGCGCGCCAGCACGCCCAGGTTATCCAGACTACCAAACAGGCCGTGAACCAGTACGATGGGAGAATTATTGTTCGGCGATTGTGCAGTTTGCGCTCGGGTATTCAATTTCATGGCAAAGTTCTTTTTTTAGGTTTGTCAGGTTAGGGTATCATGTTGACCATTCTGCCGCCCGGGGGCAAGGATCCAGTTTAATCTGACTTTTGCCGCCAACCTGGTTTGACGCTATCCGCTGTTGGGATTAGACCTTATAATCTCAACGACTTGTATTCAGATAAGATATCGCACTGGATTAAGATGAAAACAATCGAAGTTGATGACGAACTCTATCAGTATATTGCCAGCCAGACGCGGCATATTGGGGAGAGCGCGTCCGACATTTTACGGCGCATGCTTAAAATTTCCGCCGCCTCACAGCCCACTCCTGTCACTAAAGATGTCGTGTCTCAGCCGAGCGTTGTTGCACAAGTAAAACCTGCCGTCATGCCGGCAAAAGACAAAGTGCGCGCGATGCGCGAGCTGCTGCTGTCCGATGAATATGCAGAGCAGAAAAAGGCGGTTAACCGCTTTATGCTGGTGCTGTCTACACTTTACTCACTGGATAACAACGCATTTGCAGAAGCGACAGAGTCGCTGCACGGTCGCACGCGCGTTTACTTCGCAGGTGACGAGCAGACCCTGCTGCAAAATGGCAACCAAACCAAACCCAAACATGTTCCCGGTACGCCATACTGGGTGATCACCAATACCAATACGGGCCGCAAGTGCAGCATGATCGAACATATCATGCAGTCCATGCAGTTCCCGGCGGAATTGATCGAAAAGGTTTGCGGTACAATTTAACCCTTGCATCAGAAGGACCAGGCAATGGCAAATCACAGCCGTGCAGGACAACCTGCACAACAACGCGATTTGATTAACGTCGCTCAACTGACCGTGCAGTACTACGTGCTGAAGCCGGTGGTGGGCAACGCAGAACACGCAGTGAAGTTTGGTACATCTGGCCACCGCGGCAGCGCGGCGCGCCATAGCTTTAACGAACCGCACATTCTGGCCATTGCTCAGGCCATCGCGGAAGAGCGCGCCAAAAATGGCGTCACCGGTCCGTGCTATGTTGGGAAAGATACCCACGCCCTGTCTGAACCTGCCTTTATCTCCGTGCTGGAAGTACTGGCGGCAAACGGCGTAGACGTGATTGTTCAGGAGAACAACGGTTTCACGCCAACGCCTGCGGTTTCTAACGCTATTCTGGTACATAACAAAAAAGGTGGCGCGCAGGCGGACGGTATTGTGATCACCCCGTCCCACAACCCACCGGAAGATGGCGGCATCAAGTACAACCCACCTAACGGTGGCCCGGCGGATACCAACGTCACGAAAGTGGTGGAAGATCGCGCCAACGCGTTACTGGCTAACGGTCTGAACGGCGTGAAGCGCATCTCGCTGGATGAAGCCATGGCGTCCGGCCACGTGAAAGAGCAGGATCTGGTGCAGCCGTTCGTGGAAGGGCTGGCGGATATCGTCGATATGGCCGCTATCCAGAAAGCCGGTCTGAAGCTGGGCGTGGATCCGCTGGGCGGCTCCGGTATTGAATACTGGAAACGCATTGCCGAGCACTACAAGCTGGATCTGACCATCGTGAACGATCACGTCGATCAGACCTTCCGCTTTATGCACCTGGACAAAGACGGCGCGATCCGTATGGACTGCTCCTCCGAATGCGCAATGGCGGGCCTGCTGGCGCTGCGCGACAAGTTCGATCTGGCGTTTGCCAACGACCCGGACTACGACCGCCACGGTATCGTCACCCCTGCCGGGCTGATGAACCCGAACCACTACCTGGCTGTTGCGATTAACTATCTCTTCCAGCACCGTCCGCAGTGGGGCAAAGAGGTTGCGGTGGGTAAAACGCTGGTCTCTTCCGCCATGATTGACCGTGTGGTCGATGCGCTGGGCCGCAAACTGGTGGAAGTGCCGGTGGGCTTCAAGTGGTTTGTTGACGGTCTGCACGACGGCAGCTTCGGCTTTGGCGGTGAAGAGAGCGCGGGGGCATCCTTCCTGCGCTTCGACGGCACCCCATGGTCAACCGATAAAGACGGCATCATAATGTGCCTGCTGGCGGCGGAAATCACCGCGGTTACCGGTAAGAACCCGCAGGAACATTACAACGACCTGGCAGCACGCTTTGGTGCGCCAAGCTATAACCGTATTCAGGCTGGCGCCACGTCTGCGCAAAAAGCAGCTCTGTCAAAACTCTCTCCGGAGATGGTCAGTGCCAGTACCCTGGCTGGTGACCCGATCACCGCGCGTCTGACGGCGGCACCGGGTAACGGCGCATCCATCGGCGGCCTGAAAGTGATGACCGAAAACGGCTGGTTCGCCGCGCGTCCATCCGGTACGGAAGATGCGTACAAAATCTATTGCGAAAGCTTCCTCGGCGCTGAGCACCGCCAGCAGATTGAGAAAGAAGCGGTAGAGATTGTCAGCGAAGTGCTGAAAAACGCGTAAATGGTGTCTGGTGCGGGCTGATGCCCTCACCCCGACCCTCTCCCACAGGGAGAGGGAGAAAACAGTGATCTCGTAGGCCCGGTAAGCGTTAGCGCCACCGGGCTTCTTTTTTAACTATGCTTATTCTTCAGTTCAAATCTCGGCGATACCAGACCGTACAGCGTCCAGCCCATAAAGGTCACCATCGCACCATACAGCATCGCCTCCTGACCGGACGAGTAGAGCGCATAGAAGCTGTAAATCGCCCCAATCAGCGCCACGATATTGGCCGCCCGGGCTTTGCGCGGATCCACCTTCGCCACCTTCTGAATAATCACCAGTGCCGCCATCGACAGAATGTACGGAATGATGTTCGTCACCACCGCCAGGTTGACCAGCACGTTAAACTGGCTGTTCAGTGACGGGCTGATGGTCATCAGCGACAAACCGCTCTGGAAAATCACAATCGCCAGCATACCCTGTACCGGCGCATCCGCTTTGGTGACGCGGGAGAAGATTTTCGGGAAATAACCTTCGTCAGCGGAGGATTTGAATACCTGGGCGATGGTGAACTGCCAGCCCAGCAGCGAGCCGCAGCAGGACATCACCATCAGTCCCATGATCACTTTCCCTACCTCTGGCGTAAACATCTGCGCAAACGCCAGCCCGAACGGCGCCGTGGAGTTGGCGAGATCCATGTTGGGCACAATTCCCGCAATCACGTTGGTTGAGACGATATAGATCACCGCCGCCCCCAGCGTCCCGCCGAGTACCGCGATCGGCACGTTCTTTTCCGGGTTTTCCACCACTTCCGCATTCGCACAGGCTGACTCCAGCCCGAGGAAAGCCCATAGCGTCATGGCGATGGACGATCCCACGGCGGTAAAGAACGGCACGTGGTGCGGGTTCCAGGAATTGGCGTACAGCGTCGGGCTGAACCAGAACCAGCCGATGATGCACAGACCGACTACCGGAATGATCACGCCCCAGACGGTGATGCTGCTGAGTTGTCCGGTGATGCGCGCGCCGCCAAAGTTGGCGACGGTGCAGATCCACAGCACGCCGATGGTCGCCAGCCCAATCTGCACCGGGGTCAGCGTCGCGCCAAACAGCTCCGTACCGTAACCGACAGCGGAGATGGCAATCGCCACGTTGGCGATCAGCAGCGACACGCCGTAGGTATAGTTGGCCATAAAGTTACCGGACTTACCAAACGCATATTCGGCATAGCCGCCCATGCCGCCAGACTTACGGCTGAACATCCCGCACTTGGCAAACGCCCACGCCAGCGCCATTGAGCCGACTGCCGTTACCAGCCAGGAGATAATCGAAATCGTCCCCACTTCAGCGAGCTTGGTGGGCAGCATGATGATCCCGGACCCCATCATATTCACCATGGTGAGGATAGTGAGTTGTACCACGCCCATCTTGTTGGACTTACTCATAATTTTTCTCCTTTCAGCAGAGACGGCTGAGCGGCGGGTTGTTTAATGACGTAGCAGCGCACCTGTTTGCGCCCGTCACACTCCTCGACGTAAACCCCCTGTAACTCCGGCGCGAAGCCCGGCAGCAGATTGATCCCGTCTTCCAGCGCGGCGAAATAGCGCAGCACGGAACCGCCCCAGACTTCCCCCGGAACCACGCACAACACCCCCGGTGGGTAAGGCAGCGCGCCTTCCGCGGCGATACGGCCTTCCGCGTCGCGCAGTGACACCAGCTCGACCTCACCGCGCAGATAGGCATAGTTCGCCTCCTGCGGGTTCATCATGACGCGCGGGAAGTGAGACTTGCGGAACATCTCTTTCTGCAACTGCTTCACGTTATGGCGGGCGTAGAGGTCGTGCATCTCCTGACAAATCTGACGCAGGGAATAATCCGCATAACGTTCCGGATGTTGCTTATAAAGAGAGGGCAGAACCTCTTTCAGCGGCACATCGCTCTGGAGCAGTTTTTCGAAGCGCACCAGCTGGGCGACGAGCTGCTGCAATTTGCCCATGTCCTCCGCCGGGGTGAGCAGGAACAGAATGGAATTGAGGTCGCATTTTTCCGGCACGATGCCGTTTTCACGCAGGAAGTTGGCGAGGATGGTGGCGGGCACGCCGAAATCATCATACTCGCCGGTGCGGGCGTTGATGCCTGGCGTGGTCAGCAGCAGTTTGCAGGGATCAATAAAATACTGATGCTCGGCATATCCCTCAAAGGCGTGCCAGCGTTCGCCCGGAACGAAATGGAAGAAGCGCAGATCGGTGGCGATCTCCGCCGTATCCCAGCTTTCCCACGGACGGCCATCCACCGTCTCCGGCACGAACGGACGAATAAACTGACAGTTCTGAAGGATCAGTTTCCGCGCTTCAATACCCGTCACCACGCAGTCCATCCACATGTTGCGCCCACTTTGCCCCTCGTGCATGCGGGCGTTGATATCCAGGGCGGCAAACAGCGGATAAAACGGGCTGGTGGAGGCGTGCATCATAAAGGCGTTGTTGAGGCGCTTATGCGGTACATAGCGCGGCTGGCCTTTTATGTGGCTGTCCTTCTTATGGATTTGCGAGGTTTGCGAGAAGCCCGCCTGCTGCTTATGCACCGACTGGGTCACCAGAATGCCCGGATCGTTTTCGTTCAGCTCCAGCAGCAGCGGCGAGCAGTCGGCCATCATCGGGATAAACTGCTCGTAACCCACCCAGGCGGAGTCAAACAGGATGTAATCGCACAGGTGACCAATCTTATCCACCACCTGACGGGCGTTATAAATGGTACCGTCGTAGGTGCCCAGCTGGATCACCGCCAGACGGAAGGGACGTTCATCCCGCGCGCGACCAGGCGCGACCTCTGACACCAGTTCCCGCAGGTAACTCTCGTCGAAACAGTGTGCGTCAATACCGCCGATAAACCCGTACGGGTTGCGCGCTGTTTCCAGATACACCGGCGTCGCTCCCGCCTGTAACAGCGCCCCGTGGTGGTTAGATTTATGGTTATTGCGATCGAACAGCACCAGATCGCCTGGCGTGAGCAGGGCATTGAGCACCACCTTATTGGAAGAGGAGGTGCCGTTCAGCACGAAGTAGGTTTTATCCGCATTAAAGACTTTTGCCGCATGCTGTTGGGCGATGCATGGCGCACCTTCATGGATCAGCAGATCGCCCATTGCCACGTCGGCATTGCACAGATCGGCGCGGAAAAGCGTTTCGCCAAAGAAATCGACAAACTGGTTTCCGGCCGGATGGCGGCGGAAGAACTGACCTCCCTGATGTCCGGGGCAGTCAAACGCGCTGTTCCCCTGCTGGACGTAATCGACCAGCGCGCGGAAGAACGGCGGACGGAGCTGGGTTTCGTACTTCTGCGCAGCCGCTTCAAGCTGGCGTCCGTAGTACGCATTGCTGGTGTCGGAGTACTCAAAAACGCCGTGAATACGCGACAAAAATTCAGCCGGAACCCTTTCTTCTTTATGCGTGGCAATAAACACCGGAATACCGAATCCCGTGGCTTCTATTTCTTCTATGGCGCCATTGAAAATATCACTGACGGCCAGAACCACGGCTGCCACATCAATATAATCCGATGCGGTGATATCCACGATCTCGCGCGAAGTGGTAAAGCATTCAGGGCAGGCACGGCTGACGGCAATTTTTAACGTTTTCATCTTTATCTCTTTATTTCAGGCAATATGGGTCCCTCGACTTCTTGCGGTAAAGAAATCGATTTTTTCCGGAAAAAAAGCAAAGCGTGTCCGCTGATACGAAATCAGTTAATTGCTTTTTTGCTGAGTAGAATTCAGTCCGCCCGGTTGCGGAGAATCTGAATCACAAGGAATGAGCGCAGGTGTTCACAGGCAACAGCCTGTAAAATAGCGTTTTTCAGGATAACCTGTAAGCAGATGCGCCAGAAGTCGAAGGACTACCGGGCGTTAAAGAGATGAAAGTCAAAACAGTTTCGGTGGGCAAACATCATGATATGTGTTGTCCGCCTTATATGGGGCATTAAACGATTATTGTTTTCCATGTTCATTTTCCTTTCAGTAATTGAAAGCACGGTCATTTTATCCAGGGAAAAGGGATTAACTGTGAAACAGATCACCAATAACCGATCATTTCAGAAATAATTAGTCGTTTTGAGTGAATAACGCAGATCAAAATGCTGTTTTGTTGGTTTGGTGTTAAATTGGTGTTCTAATTATGTTTAGTGAGGGCGAATATAGGCATGAAAATAAACTCATCGTTATTTTCATGGCTATATTAAGGCTGGTGTGTTTTATATTTAAAATTAAAGTGAATACTTATTCAGATCATAAACCGATATCCGATACCGGTTTCTGTTAATAAATGACGAGGACGCGCGGGATCGGCTTCAAGTTTCTGGCGAAGGTGTCCCATATAAATGCGTAAATAGTGACTATGTTCGACAGCATTCGGTCCCCAGACCTGGCTTAACAGCTGTCGCTGCGTTAACACTTTTCCGTGGTTACTGAGCAACACGGCCAGCAGACGAAACTCGATAGGCGTAAGGTGGATCTCTTCTTCCCCTCGCACGATGCGGCGGGCGGCAAGATCGACGCGGATATCGCCAAAGACGTACACCGGTTCAGAAGGGGACGTGGCACTGTGTCGACGCAGCGCCACACGAAGCCGGGCCTGTAACTCGCCAATGCCAAACGGTTTGATCAGATAATCATCCGCTCCGGCATCCAGCGCGGCGATTTTATCCGTCTCTTCGGTGCGGGCAGAGAGCACCAGAATGGGCATCTGGCTCCACTGACGCACCTCACGAATAAAATCGATGCCGTCGCCATCCGGAAGTCCCAGATCCAGGATCACCAGATCTGGCTTGCGGGTGGCGGCTTCAATTAACCCCCGTTGAAGCGTTCCGGCTTCATGAACGCGCAAACCGTCGCCTTCCAGCGCGGTACGCAGAAATCGGCTGATAGCGAGCTCATCTTCAACAATCAGAACGTTAATCACAAATCCTCTGGTAATTCATCAAGTTCTGGTGGAGTTTCAAGAGGAAGTGTAACACAAAAGCGTGCCCCACCTTCCGGGCGGTTCTCTGCGGAAATGGTGCCGCCATGCACGTCAACAATCGCCTGGCAGATCGCCAGCCCCAGCCCGACGCCCGGAATGGCAGATTCCTTATTACCGCGCGCAAATTTTTCGAATATGGCGCGCTCCTGGCCGGCCGGAATACCCGGCCCGGTATCCCAGACATCGAGCCGCAGCACACGTTTATCTACCCTGGCAGCAATCCCCAGCCGGGCCTTTGCCCCGGCGTATTTAGCGGCATTTTCCAGAAGATTAATCAGCACGCGCTCAAACAGCGGGCCATCCACATGGATTAACGTCAGGGGTTCCGGCATGTCCAGCTCGATATGGCGCCCGCCGAGACCCGGCTCCAGCATCTTCAGCGCACTGCCGACAACCTCCTCAAGGGTGAGCCACTCTTTTTTGAGGTTAAACCCGCCGGACTGAATGCGCGCCATGTCCAGCAGGTTGTTCACCAGACGCGTGGTATTTAGCACGTGCTGACGAATTTCGCTGGCCTGCATCGCATGTTTTGATCCCTCCGCCGCCAGATCCAGCGTCAGAATTTCGGACTGGCCAAACAGCACGGTAAGCGGGGTGCGCAAATCGTGAGACAGCGCTGCCAGCAGCGAATTGCGAATACTTTCGCGCTCGCTTGCCAGCCGCGCCTGCTCTTCGCTGGCGGTGAGCGCCAGCCGTTCAAGGGCGCTGGCGACCAGCAGGGTGAAGGTTTCCAGCAGGCGCTGCTGCTCGGGGATCATCAGCTGACGCAGGTTAGACGGCTCGACGATGACCAGCCCGTGATTTTTATCCGCGCTGCGCAGCGGCAGGATCTGGTAAGGCACCCCGGGCAGAGTGTCGGTGCCGGCACCGGCAGGTAAACCCTTATCAAAGCTCCAGCGGGCAATCGCTTCATCCCAGGGCGTCATCCCCGAAGGGGAGGTCAGCGGGCGAAGGCGCCCCTGCTCGTCGGGGAGCAAAATCAGGTTACTGGCATGAAAGGTCGAACGGATAAACTGCTCGCTGGTCTGGACGATATCCTGCTGCGTGCGGCCGACCGCCAGCGATTTTGACATCTCATACAGATGGCGGGTGCGCTGCTCGCGATAGCGGGCAATGCGTGCCTGGTAGCGCACGCCTGCCGTCAGATTCCCGATCACCAGCCCGACGGTAAGCATCACGGCAAAGGTCAGAATGTACTGCACGTCCGAGACAGCAAGCGTCCCGCGCGGAGCGATAAAAAAGAGGTCGAAGCTGATGACGTTGATCACCGTTGCCAGCACCGACGGCCAGCGGCCATAAAAGAGCGCGACCACAACGACGCCCAGCAGATAAATCATGACCAGATTGGCGGCATCGAAGGCGATTAGCCACTGGCTGGCAATCACCGTAATCAGGGCGCAAAGGACCACGGCCACGAGGCAGCCCCGGATCTGGACGCGCCATTTATCGCCAAAGGTGCGTGCGTCCGGCGTACGGCCGGGCAGGGGGGCGGGCTTGTCATCCAGCGCGACGATGACTAAATCCAGATCCGGCGCGCGGCGTGCCAGCCTGTCGGCAAAAGATTCGCGGCTAAACCAGCGGCGATGCTGGCGACGTCCAATGACAATCTTGCCCAGGTTATGCTCGCGCGCGTAGCGCAGAATGGCTTTATCTTCCTGCGGATCGGACAGGGTTGCGGTTTCGGCACCCAGCTCCTGCGCCAGCCGCAGCGCACTCAAAATGGCGCGACGCTGATTTTCCGGCAGGCCGTGAAGCTGTGGCGTTTCGACATACACCGCGTGCCAGACGCTGCCAAACTTCGCCGCAAGCCGGGCGGCGGTGCGGACCAGTTTTTCATTGCCGCTGCCGTGACCAATGCATAACAGAATGGCGTCACGCGTGTGCCAGACGCGCTCCCGCCCCTGCAGGTCTCGCCAGGCTCGCATCTGGTCATCCACGCGATCGGCGGTGCGGCGCAGGGCCAGCTCGCGCAGGGCAATCAGGTTTCCTTTGCGGAAAAAATGTTCGATGGCGCGTTCGGCCTGGCCGGCAATATACACCTTGCCTTCGTGCAGGCGCTGGCGCAGATCGTCCGGCGGCAGGTCAACCAGTACGACTTCATCAGCAGAATCAAAAAACGGATCGGGGACGGTTTCCCGCACCTGGATACCGGTTACCCCGCTTACCACGTCGTTCAGGCTTTCCAGATGCTGAACATTCACCGTGGTGAAGACGTCGATGCCGGCTTCAAGCAGTTCCTCAACATCCTGCCAGCGCTTCGGGTGGCGTGAGCCAGGCGCGTTGCTGTGCGCCAGTTCGTCCATCAGGATCAGCGCGGGGCGGCGGGCGAGGGCGGCATCAAGATCGAACTCCGTCACCAGCCGACCGCGATGGCTGATACGCTGGGGCGGCTGCGTCGCCAGCCCCGTCAGCAGCGCCGCCGTCTCTTTGCGACCGTGGGTTTCCACCACGCCGATGAGAATATCAAGCCCCTGCGCCCGAAGCCGCTGGGCTTCCGTCAGCATGGCGAAGGTTTTCCCGACGCCCGCGCAGGCGCCGAAGAAAATTTTCAGCTTGCCGCGGTGGACTTCAGCCGTTTGTTCAAGCAGCCTGTCCGGATCCGGGCGCATGGGCTCTTCGGTCATTTAGTTCTTCCTTAGCGCATCCAGCGCCAGATTCAGCTCAACAATGTTCACTACCGGCATGCCGATGAAGCTGACCAGCGGCTTTTGCGTATGTTCTGCAACCAGCTGGCTCACCTGCTCGACGGTCAGCTGACGGGCGGCGGCCACGCGTGGGATCTGCCACGCCGCTGCGTCCGGCGTCAGGCTGTAATCCAGCCCGCTCGCGGAGGCGGTGACCAGCTCAACCGGCACCTCACGGCTGGCCTGCGGATTCGCGGCGCGCAGGGCGGCAACGCGTTCAGCAACGGCTTTGTCCAGGTCAGGATTACTGCCAGCCAGATTGCTGCCGCCGGAGGCCATTGGATTATACGGGCTTTCCGCAGTGGCGGAAGGGCGTCCCTGGAAGTAGCGCGGGTCCGTAAAGTTTTGCCCAATCAGACGCGAGCCACGGTTTTCACCGTTCTGGATAATCAGCGAGCCGTTGGCCTGGTCCTCAAACCACCACTGGCCCAGCGCGGTTGTCATCAGCGGGTAAAGCCCGCCGGTAATCAGAGACAGCAGAATAAACAACAGTATAGCGGGACGTAACATCGTCATGAGATTCACCTTTTAAACCAGCCCGAACAGCGTTAACAACATGTCGATAACCTTGATCCCAATAAAGGGCACCACCAGCCCACCCAGACCGTAAATCCACAGGTTACGGCGCAGCATGGCGGCGGCCGTCAGTGGCTTATAGCTCACCCCTTTCAGCGCCAGCGGAATAAGAAAGACAATAATCAGCGCGTTGAAGATCACCGCGCTCAAAATGGCCGAGGCTGGAGAGTGCAGGTGCATCACATTCAGGGCATTCAGCTGCGGATAGGTTGCCGCAAAGGCCGCCGGGATTATGGCGAAATACTTCGCCACGTCGTTGGCGATACTGAACGTGGTCAGCGAGCCGCGCGTCATCAGCATCTGCTTCCCGATATGCACCACTTCGATCAGCTTGGTCGGGTTCGAGTCGAGATCGACCATGTTGCCCGCCTCTTTTGCCGCCTGCGTGCCGGAGTTCATCGCCACCGCCACGTCAGCCTGCGCCAGCGCCGGGGCGTCGTTGGTGCCGTCGCCGGTCATCGCCACCAGACGACCTTCCGCCTGATACTGGCGAATGAGCGCCAGCTTTGCTTCCGGTGTCGCTTCGGAAAGGAAATCATCCACGCCCGCTTCGGCGGCAATGGCCGCCGCAGTCAGACGGTTATCCCCGGTGATCATCACCGTTTTAATGCCCATCTTACGCATCTGGGCGAAACGCTCTTTTATACCGCCTTTAACGATATCCTTCAGGGCGATAACCCCCAGAACGCTTGCACCTTCCGCCACCACCAGCGGGGTTGCCCCCTGACGCGCTACGCTTTCCACCAGATGGTCGACTTCCGGAGGGAAATGTCCATTATTGGCTTCAATATGACGGCGAATGGCATCAACGGACCCTTTACGGATCATTCGGTCCTGAATGTTAATTCCACTCATGCGGGTTTGCGCCGTAAAGGGCACGAACGTGGCGTGCAGGCTTTGTACGTCGCGCTGGCGCAGGTTAAAGCGCTGCTTGGCGAGGATCACGATACTGCGACCTTCCGGCGTCTCATCGGCCAGCGAAGAAAGCTGCGCCGCGTCGGCCAGCGTTTTTTCATCCACGCCGGGAGCAGGTAAAAAGTCAGAGGCCTGACGATTACCCAGGGTGATGGTCCCGGTTTTATCCAGCAGCAGTACGTCTACGTCACCCGCCGCTTCAACGGCGCGTCCGCTGGTGGCGATGACGTTCGCGCCAAGCATACGGCTCATCCCCGCCACGCCAATCGCGGAAAGCAGGCCGCCGATAGTGGTGGGGATCAGACAGACCAGCAGGGCGATCAGTACGGTGATGCTGACCGCTGTACCGCCGTAGGCGGAGAAGGGCCACAGGGTCGCCGTTGCCAGCAGGAACACAATGGTGAGCGCCACCAGCAGAATGGTCAGGGCGATCTCGTTCGGCGTTTTACGACGCTGTGCGCCTTCCACCATGGCGATCATCCGGTCGAGAAAGGTTTCGCCCGGGTTAACGCTGCACTGGATCACCAGCCAGTCGGAAAGAATGCGCGTTCCGCCGGTAACTGAGGCGAAATCTCCGCCCGACTCACGGATCACGGGCGCGGATTCCCCGGTAATAGCGCTTTCGTCTACCGACGCGCCGCCCTCAATTACCTCCCCGTCGCAGGGGATGATGTCCCCGGCTTCCACCAGCACCACGTCACCTTTGCGCAGTTCATCCGCCGGAACGTGGTCCATCTGCGCGCCGTATTTAGGTTCGCGTAATTTGCGCGCAAAGGCGGTTTTTTTGACCCCTTTCAGACTGTTGGCCTGCGCCTTACTGCGGCCTTCCGCCAGCGCTTCGGCAAAGTTGGCGAACAGCACGGTAAACCACAGCCACAGGCTGATGGCGCCGGTAAAGGTTGCATTTCCTGAAAGGTGTCCCGTTCCCATGGCAATCGCCAGTGCGGTGGTGAGTAAACTTCCAGTCCAGACAATAAACATCACCGGGTTGTGCCACTGCACTCGCGGGCTCAGTTTTTTTACCGCATCCATGAGGGCCTGACGAACTAACGTCGGTTCGAGCAGGGCCAGTTGTTTACGACTCATGACAAATTCTCCGCAAAATCAGCGTAAAGAGAGATATTCCGCAACCGGGCCTAACGCGAGGGCGGGGATAAAGGTCAAGGCACCTACCAGCAGAACGGTGCCAATCAGCAGGCCGACGAACAGCGCGCCGTGAGTCGGTAACGTACCGGTAGTGGTCGGCTGGATCTTCTTATTCACCAGTGTTCCGGCGATCGCCATGACGGGAATAATCACGCCGAAACGACCGAAGAACATGCAGAACGCCAGCAGACAGTTCCAGAACGGTGAGTTGGCACTTAACCCTGCAAAGGCGCTGCCGTTGTTGTTTGCGGCAGACGAAACGGCGTAAAGCACTTCGCTAAAGCCGTGAATGCCCGGGTTAAAGATGCCGCTGCGCCCGGCGTCGGTCATCAGCGCCAGCGCGGTACCGAGCAGCACAAGGGCGGGGGTGACCAGGATTGCCAGCGCGGTTAATTTCATTTCGCGGACGTCGATTTTTTTGCCGAGATATTCCGGCGTGCGGCCGATCATCAGCCCGGCGATAAACACGGCGAGCAGAACGAACAACAGCATGCCGTACAGCCCCGAACCGACCCCACCGAAGACTACTTCGCCAATCTGCATCAGCCACATCGGGATCATGCCGCCAAGCGCGGTGAAAGAGTCGTGCATGGTGTTCACCGCCCCGCAGGAGGCCGCCGTGGTGACCACCGCATAGAGGCTGCTGGCAAGAATGCCGAAGCGGCTCTCTTTGCCTTCCAGGTTGATATTGCTGTTAGCCCCCAGCTGCATGAAGTGGCTGTTGCCGTTCCATTCGGCCCACATCACCAGTGCTACGCAGACCACGAAGATTAACGACATGGCCCACAGCAGCGTACGGCCCTGGCGGCGATCGTTAACCACATCGCCAAAGGCGAAGCAGAGCGCGGCGGGGATTAGGAAGATCGCCAGCATCTGTACAAAATTGGTTAATGCCGTTGGGTTTTCAAACGGATGCGATGAGTTGGCGTTGAAGAAGCCGCCCCCGTTGGTGCCCAGCATCTTGATTGCTTCCTGCGACGCCACTGGCCCCATTGGCAGGAGTTCCCTGCCCCCTTCAAGCGAGGTGTAAGGGGTATAAGGCAGCAGGTTTTGCAGAGTGCCTTGCTGTATAAAGAACAGGGCAATAATCAGCGCAACAGGCACCAGGATCCAAAGGGTGATGCGCGTGACATCAACCCACGCGTTGCCGAGCGTGCTGACATTCTGACGGGCAAACGCGCGCGTCAGGGCGAAGATCACCGCGATACCGCTGGCTGCAGACAGAAAGTTTTGCACGGTTAACCCGGCCATCTGGCTGAAGTAGCTGAGCGTGGTTTCACCGGCGTAAGACTGCCAGTTGGTATTGGTGACAAAGCTGACCGCCGTGTTCAGCGCCAGATGCCAGGATAAACCTGGTAACTGCTGCGGATTCAACGGCAAATTGCCCTGGAGCATGAGCAGCGTAAAGAGGGCAATAAGCCCCACGATATTCAGAAGCAGTATCGCCATCAGGTACTGGCCCCAGCTCATTTCGCGGTCGCTGATACCTGAAATGCGCCAGAGCACGTTTTCAATTTTTCGCGTACCCGGCAGTGGCACGTTGTTTATCAGCCGCGCCAGCGCTGTTCCCAGCGGCCTGGCGAGCACAAACAGCAGCAGTAAAAAGCTGGCAATAAGCAAAAACGCCTGAGCAGCCATCAGAATGCCTCCGCATTAATCAGGGCATAAATCAGATAACCCAATATCAGGAACACCAGCACGATGCCGGCAATCAGACCTGCACTCACACTCCACCTCCGGGTGACTTTTGTTGTTGTACAAACGGTAGGATTTGTGGCGCAAAGATTTCGCAAAAATCAGAAGGGCAGGTGTAAAAAAAGTATAAAAATGGGAAAGACCACAATTTAACTATTGTTAAGTAAATTGTTAACTTTTTTGTAACTTAATTACAGGCGTGAATGTAAATATTCACGAAATGGATGAAAATAAGTGGTCGGATGAGTAGTAAAATTACAAACAAAGCGGTATTATTTTAACCAGGTCACAGATTTCACATTTTCCGGAGACGGTTTCCGGCCAACTACAGGGGAGAAAAATATGGATCTTTATAAAGAGTATCCGGCTCATATCGTGTTCATGCGTCGCACTTTCGCCGTAGTGGCTGGCGTGCTGGCCCTGCCGGTGATGCTGTTCTGGAAAGATCGCGCACGTTTTTACAGCTATCTGCACCGCGTCTGGGCGAAAACCAGCGAAAAGCCGGTGTGGATGGAGCAGGCCGAGAAAGCAACCTGCGATTTCTACTGATACGGTGTGACATCGTAGCCATAAAAAAACCGCCTACAGCAAAGTGGCGGTTTTTTTGTCCCTCGGGATTCGCGGTCCGTTGGGTAATCTTGCAGCCCCTACCCGGGATTTTTATCATACCCTTCTTTAAAAAGTTCGCAATCCACTTCACCTTTATAAATTCCTAATTTTACTGAAATAACTTACTTTTGGCGTTGGTGTTAATTATGATGCCACGTCCCTTTCCGCCATCTCGCAAATGGGCATCGGTCCTGGGAAAGGTGTATCCATAGCCGTAAAGCAGCCCGCCTACCCGGGCTTGTGTCCACCGATTTATCACCGGTGGTGATAGGTGGAGCGGTTAGCAGCAGGGACCGCATAGTGAAACGCTATTTATGCATCGCGTTCATTGTCGCCAGCGCACTCGTTGTAAAGAGTGATAAACCGAATGTGTTTATTGCCTTTACCCCGATAGCGCAGGACAAGTAGCGTTAAGGCCGCCTCGGGCGGCCTTTTTTATTTCATCCCGTCTACACTTCATGGCAAAGTAGTTCAATGCGTGCCTTTTTCCTTTTACGGCATGCCCTTACGGACATAATGGACAATTGCCTGGAGTTTTATGCCCACCCATCTGGTTTGGTTTCGCGCGGATTTACGCATTCACGACAACTTCGCTCTCGCGGCCGCCTGCCGCGCTAAAGACGCGAATGTGCTGGCCCTGTTTATCGCCACGCCTGAACAGTGGCGGCAGCATGACATGGCGCCCCGGCAAGCGGCATTACTCAGCGCGTATCTGAATGACCTGCAACATTCACTGGCCGAAAAAGGCATTCCGCTGATCTATAAAGAGGCCCATGATTTTGCCGCACAGCTTGAGATGGTGCAGGCAATCTGTAAGCAGCACGCGGTAACGCGTCTTTTTTACAACTACCAGTATGAATTTAACGAGCAGCAGCGGGATCGTCAGCTGGAGAAAAACCTTACGGGCGTGGTCTGTGAAGGCTTTGATGACAGCGTGATGCTCGCACCGGGCAGCGTGATGACCGGCAGTCACGAAATGTATAAAGTTTTCACGCCGTTTAAAAATGCTTTTATCAAACGCCTGAAAGAGGGGCTGCCAGAATGCGTTCCCGCCCCGGCCATAAGAGGGGAAACGATAACGGATCTGCAGGACATCAGGCTGAATTATCCCCAGCAGTCGTTTGATGAAACGGTATTCCCCGCCAGCGAGAAAGCGGCTATCGCCCGGTTGCGTCAGTTCTGCGCGCAGGGGGCGGCGGATTACGAGGCGCGGCGGGATTTTCCAGCGATTGAAGGCACCAGCCGCCTGTCGGCCTGTTTAGCGCTGGGCGCGCTCTCCCCGCGCCAGTGTTTACATCGGCTACTGGCGGAACAGCCTCAGGCGGTAGACGGGGGGGCGGGCGCAGTGTGGCTGAACGAACTGATCTGGCGTGAGTTTTATCGCCATCTGATGACGTATCATCCTGATTTATGTAAACATCGCCCCTTCATTCGTTGGACCGATAAGGTACAGTGGCAGTCGAATGATAAGCTGCTGAAGGCATGGCAGCGTGGGCTCACCGGCTTCCCGATTGTTGATGCGGCTATGCGGCAGCTCAATGAAATCGGGTGGATGCATAACCGTCTGCGTATGATTACCGCCAGCTTCCTGGTAAAGGATCTGCTTATCGACTGGCGAACCGGAGAGCGTTATTTTATCTCTCAGCTGATCGATGGCGATCTGGCGGCAAATAACGGCGGCTGGCAGTGGGCGGCCTCCACCGGCACGGATGCGGCTCCCTATTTTCGGATCTTTAATCCGACCACGCAGGGACAACGATTTGACGTCGACGGCGAGTTTATCCGTCGCTGGCTGCCTGAACTTAAGGATGTCCCCGCCAAAGCCATTCATGAACCCTGGGCATGGGCGGATAAACAGCGTGTTACCCTGAACTATCCCCGTCCCATTGTCGACCATAAACAGGCGCGCGTCGCCACGCTGGCGGCGTATGAAGCAGCCCGAAAAGTTTGAGAGAATGATGATGAAAAACAGTGAACTGGAACGCCTGATTAACGAAAAACTCAACACCGCCTCGTTTAGCGACTACGGTCCGAATGGCTTACAGGTGGAGGGTCGCGAGACGGTGCAAAAAATCATCACCGGCGTAACGGCAAGCCAGGCGCTGCTGGATGAGGCGGTGCGTCAGGAAGCCGACGCGGTGATTGTCCATCACGGTTATTTCTGGAAAAACGAATCACCGATTATTCGCGGCATGAAGCGCAACCGTCTCAAAACGCTGCTGGCGAATGACATCAACCTGTACGGCTATCACCTGCCGCTCGATGCGCATCCTGAACTGGGGAATAACGTTCAGCTTGCGCAGCTGCTGGGGATAACCGTGATGGGCGAAATTGAACCCCTGGTGCCGTGGGGTGAACTGTCGATGCCGGTTCCGGGTCTGGAGCTGGCATCGTGGATCGAAGCACGCCTGGGGCGTCGTCCGCTGTGGTGCGGCGACACCGGGCCGGATACCGTGAAGCGCGTGGCATGGTGCACCGGCGGCGGCCAGGGCTTTATTGATAGCGCGGCGCGTTTCGGTGTCGACGCCTTCATTACCGGCGAGGTTTCCGAGCAGACCATTCACTCTGCCCGTGAACAAGGCCTGCATTTTTACGCGGCAGGCCATCACGCCACCGAGCGTGGCGGCATCCGCGCCCTCAGCGAGTGGCTGACGGAAAATACCGATCTGGATGTGACGTTTATTGATATCCCTAATCCGGCCTGATGAGAGGTAGTTAAGTGCAGCGAGCGCGTTGTTATCTTCTGGGTGAAACCGCAGTGGTTCTGGAGCTTGAGCCTCCGGTGACGCTTGCCACGCAAAAGCGTATCTGGCGTCTGGCTCAACGACTGCCCGAGCTACCTGGCGTGGTTGAAGCTATTCCGGGTATGAATAATATCACCGTGGTGCTGCGTGATCCGCACACGGGGGCGCTGGATGCCATTGAGCGCCTGCAACGCTGGTGGGAGGAGAGCGAGGCGCTGGAGCCGGAATCGCGGACGATTGAGATCCCGGTTGTCTATGGCGGCAAGGGAGGCCCCGACCTTGGCGTCGTGGCCGAACACTGTGGATTAACGGAGAAGCAGGTTGTGGAGCAGCATAGCTCAGTCGACTATGTCGTCTGGTTTTTGGGATTTCAGCCGGGTTTCCCCTATCTGGGCGGGTTATCGCCCCAGTTGCATACGCCGCGCCGGGCTGAGCCGCGCCTGAGCGTACCGGCGGGCAGCGTGGCGATTGGTGGCGAGCAAACGGGAATTTATCCACTCGCCTCGCCGGGAGGCTGGCAGCTTATCGGGCACACGTCCACGCCGTTATTTGAACCAGGCCAGGACGAGCCCATACTCCTGCGTCCGGGGGATACCCTGCGCTTTATCCCGCAAAAGGAGGGGATATGTTAACGCTTATTCGCGCAGGGCTTTACACCTCGGTACAGGATGCCGGGCGCTTTGGCCTGCGTCAGTCGGGCGTGAGCTACTGCGGTGCGCTTGATCGTCCCTCGCTGGAGATTGCCAACCTACTGGTAGGCAACGCCGGCAGCACGGCGGCGTTAGAAATTACGCTGGGTCAGTGCGTGATTGAGTTTGGTCAGGAAACCTGGTTTGCCTTAACCGGCGCGGGCTGTGACGCGACGCTGGACGGCAAAGCGGTGTGGACCGGCTGGCGCCTGCGGGCGAAAGCCGGACAGCGTCTGACGCTCAAGCGTCCTCTGCACGGCGTGCGCAGCTATCTTGCGGTGGCGGGAGGTATCGACGTGCCGGAGGTGCTGGGCTCATCCAGCACCGACCAGAAAGCGGGAATGGGCGGACATGAAGGACGGCTGCTGCGCGACGGCGATCGCCTGGCGATTAAGCCGTCAGCGCGCCATTTCACCACCACGCAGGGCGTGAAGCAGCTGTTGTGGGGGAACCTGATCCGCGCCCTGCCGGGGCCGGAATATCATGAGTTCGATGAGGCCTCAAAAGAGTCTTTCTGGCGCTCGCCATGGAAGATCAGCCCGCAGAGTAACCGCATGGGTTACCGGCTTCAGGGCCAGCCGCTGACCCGCACGACTGACCGGGAGCTGCTTTCCCATGGTCTGTTGCCGGGGGTGATTCAGGTGCCGGGCAACGGCCAGCCTATCGTACTGATGAACGATGCGCAAACCACGGGAGGATATCCGCGTATTGCCTGCATTATCGAAGCGGATCGCTACCATCTGGCGCAAATTCCTCTCGGTCAGCCAATTCATTTTGTGCAGTGTTCGCTGGAGGAGGCGCTGAAAGCCCGTCAGGATCAGCAGCGTTATCTCGAACAGCTGGCGTGGAGGCTCGATGGTAAAGATTGATTTAAACGCCGATCTGGGGGAGGGCAGCAGCGCCGATGCGGCGCTGATGACGCTGGTCTCCTCGGTGAATATCGCCTGTGGGTTTCATGCCGGCGATGCGCAGACCATGCTGGCGAGCGTGCGCAATGCCGTGAAAAACGGCGTGGCGATAGGCGCTCACCCCAGCTTTCCGGACCGGGAAAACTTTGGTCGCACGGCGATGGATCTGCCGCCTGAGACGGTTTACGCGCAAATGCTCTACCAGATCGGCGCCCTGGAGGCGATAGTGCGCGCTGAGAAGGGCGTGTTGCGTCACGTCAAGCCGCACGGCATGCTCTATAACCAGGCAGCGAAAGATCCGGCGCTGGCAGACGCCATTGCCCGCGCGGTACGGGACTGCAATCCGCGTCTGATTCTGGTTGGCCTGGCGGGCAGCGAGCTTATCCGTGCCGGCGAACGGCTGGGGCTGACTACGCGGCAGGAAGTGTTTGCCGATCGGGGATACCTGCCGGACGGTAGCCTGGTTCCGCGTACGCAGGCCGGTGCGCTGATCACCGACGAAGGTAAAGCGCTGGCGCAGACGCTGGAGATGGTGCGCTTCGGGCGAGTAACCTCAACGGAGGGTACAACGGCAAACGTTCAGGCTGATACGGTGTGCTTACACGGTGACGGCGAGCATGCGCTCCAGTTTGCACGACGCCTGCGGGCGGCGTTCTCGGAAGAGGGCATTGTTGTCAGCGCAGAATAATCATGAAAGGACAATAACATGCCAGAAGGTCCGGAGATCCGCCGCGCGGCGGATAGCCTGGAGGCGGCGATAAAGGGCAAACCTCTGACACACGTCTGGTTTGCCTTTCCTCAACTCAAACCGTTTGAAACAGAGCTGGTGGGACAGACGGTGACCCACATTGAAACGCGCGGCAAAGCGTTGCTCACCCACTTTTCCCATAACCTTACGTTATATAGCCACAATCAGCTTTACGGCGTCTGGCGGGTGGTAAAGGCGGACGAGCAGCCGCAAACGACCCGCGTGCTGCGAGTGCGGCTACAAACGGCGGATAAGGCGATCCTGCTCTACAGCGCTTCTGATATCGAAATGTTAACGCCGGAGCAGTTGCTCACGCACCCGTTCTTACAGCGGGTTGGGCCGGACGTGCTGGATATGCGCCTGATGGCAAGCGATGTGAAAGCCCGGCTGTTATCGCCCACATTCAGCAACCGGCAGTTTTCCGGGCTGTTGCTCGATCAGGCATTTCTGGCGGGGCTGGGAAACTACCTGCGGGTGGAGATCCTCTGGGAAGTGGGGCTGGCGCCGCAGCACAAAGCGTCGCAGCTAAACGATGAACAGCTGGAGGCGCTGTCCCACGCGTTGCTGGACATTCCCCGGCTGTCGTACAACACGCGCGGCGTGGTTGATGAGAACAAGCATCACGGGGCGCTGTTTCGCTTCAAGGTGTTTCATCGGGCGGGTAAAAAGTGCGAGCGGTGCGGCGGGGTGATTGAGAAGGCGACGATCTCTTCCAGGCCGTTTTACTGGTGTCCTGGGTGCCAGATGTAAAAAAGCCGGGTGGCGGCTACGCCTTACCCGGCCTACATCTCGCACTTGTAGGCCCGGCAAGCGAAGCGCCGCCGGGCGTGTTTTTTAGCGCTTAATATCAGACTTAAAGTCACGCTGCTCGTAGCCGGTATACAGCTGACGAGGACGGGCGATTTTCATGCCTTCGCTGTGCATTTCGTTCCAGTGCGCAATCCAGCCTACGGTACGCGCCATGGCAAAGATCACGGTGAACATGGAAGACGGAATGCCCATCGCTTTCAGGATGATACCGGAGTAGAAATCGACGTTCGGGTAGAGTTTCTTCTCGATGAAGTACGGGTCGTTCAGCGCGATGTGTTCCAGCTCCATCGCCACTTCCAGCAGATCATCTTTGGTGCCCAGCTCTTTCAGCACTTCGTGGCAGGTCTCACGCATAACGGTCGCGCGAGGGTCGTAGTTTTTGTAAACACGGTGACCGAAGCCCATCAGACGGAAGGAGTCATTCTTGTCTTTCGCGCGGCGCACGAACTCAGGAATGTGCTCAACGGAGCTGATCTCTTCCAGCATCTTCAGCGCTGCTTCGTTCGCGCCGCCGTGCGCCGGTCCCCACAGGGAGGCGATACCCGCAGCGATACAGGCGAACGGGTTCGCGCCGGAAGAGCCCGCGGTACGGACGGTAGAGGTCGAGGCGTTCTGTTCGTGGTCAGCGTGCAGGATCAGAATACGGTCCATCGCGCGTTCCAGCACCGGGTTCACTTCATACTCTTCACACGGCGTAGAGAACATCATGCGCAGGAAGTTACCTGCGTAGGAGAGGTCGTTGCGTGGATACACAAACGGCTGACCGATAGAGTATTTGTAACACATCGCCGCCATAGTAGGCATTTTGGACAGCAGACGGAACGCCGCGATATCACGGTGACGTGGGTTATTCACGTCCAGAGAATCGTGGTAGAACGCCGCCAGCGCACCGGTAATACCGCACATAACCGCCATCGGATGAGAGTCACGACGAAACGCATGGAACAGACGGGTAATCTGCTCATGGATCATGGTGTGACGGGTCACGGTGGTTTTAAATTCATCGTATTGAGCCTGCGTCGGTTTTTCGCCGTTCAGCAGGATGTAGCACACTTCCAGATAGTTGGATTCGGTGGCTAACTGATCGATGGGGAAGCCGCGATGGAGCAGGATACCTTCGTCACCGTCAATGTAGGTGATTTTGGATTCGCAAGATGCGGTAGAGGTGAATCCAGGGTCAAAGGTGAATACCCCTTTGGAACCCAGCGTACGGATATCAATAACATCCTGACCGAGCGTGCCTTTTAGCACATCCAGTTCAATAGCATCATCACCATTTAGGGTGAGTTTTGCCTTTGTATCAGCCATTTACGGTCTCCTTAGCGCCTTATGCTTAAGACTGCGCTTTACCGGATTTGCTTTCAGCTGTTAATCATCGTTACCAGATTGTTATTTGGCTTACCGCTCAGCTCACGAGGAGAAACCAGGGTACAGAGCTATGGCGCCTTGCAGGTAAACGAATGAAATATCAGTGAAACAACAGCAAATCAGCGTTTTTGCAGTCCGAATTATTCAAACCTGTATATCACTAATAACTGTCCTGATAACTTCGGTCAATACCATCACACTGTTACATAACTATTTGTCAGGTGAAAGAGAGACCTCATAACTTTTGCGCATTATATGCCTTTTCTGATGACGTTTGTAACAATATTGTTTAACATTTGTCAAATCAGATGATTAAAAATTAAAAAGATGTTGTTATCGTGACCCCGATCACTGTTCCAGAGAAAACCCAACAAACTGTATGTAGGTTAATTGTAATGATTTTGTGAACGGCCTATACTGCCGCCAGGTCTCCGGAACACCCTGCAATCCCGAGCCACCCAGCGTTGTAACGTGTCGTTTTAGCATTTGGAAGCAATGTTTTGCATGACGCGCAGTTATAGAAAAGGAACGCTGTCTGACCCGCATCGCAGTCCGGAGGAAGGAAACAATAAGAACAGCATGTGGGCGTTATTCATGATAAGAAATGTGAAAAAACAAAGACCTGTCAATCTGGATCTCAAAACGATCCGATTCCCTGTAACAGCAATAGCGTCCATTCTGCACCGTGTTTCTGGTGTGATTACGTTTGTGGCGGTTGGTATCTTGCTGTGGTTACTGGGAACCAGCCTCTCATCTCCTGAAGGATTCCTCCAGGCCTCAGCCATCATGAACAGCTTCTTCGTGAAATTTATCATGTGGGGCATTCTGACCGCGCTGGCCTATCACGTGGTTGGCGGCGTTCGCCATATGCTGATGGACTTTGGCTACCTGGAAGAGACGTTCGAGGCCGGTAAACGTACCGCTAACATTTCATTTGTGATCACTGTCGTGCTTTCACTTCTCGCAGGAGTTCTCGTATGGTAAGCAACGCCTCCGCATTAGGACGCAACGGCGTACATGACTTCATCCTGGTCCGCGCTACCGCCATCGTCCTCACGCTCTACATCATCTATATGATCGGTTTCTTCGCCACTAGCGGCACACTGACGTGGGAAATCTGGAGTGGTTTCTTCGGATCGGCCTTCACCAAAGTGTTCACCCTGCTGGCCCTGTTCTCCATCCTTATTCATGCCTGGATTGGCATGTGGCAGGTGTTGACCGATTACGTTAAACCGCTGGCGATTCGCCTTCCGCTGCAACTGATTATTGTTGTTGCTCTGCTGGTTTACGTCATTTATGGATTTGTTGTGGTGTGGGGTGTGTAATGAAACTGCCAGTCAGAGAATTTGATGCTGTTGTGATTGGTGCGGGTGGCGCAGGTATGCGCGCCGCACTGCAAATTTCCCAGAGCGGCCAGACCTGTGCGCTGCTCTCTAAAGTATTCCCGACCCGTTCCCACACTGTGTCTGCGCAGGGCGGTATCACCGTTGCGCTGGGTAATTCCCATGAAGATAACTGGGAATGGCACATGTACGATACGGTAAAAGGTTCCGACTACATCGGCGACCAGGATGCCATCGAATATATGTGTAAAACCGGCCCGGAAGCGATTCTGGAGCTGGACCACATGGGTCTGCCGTTCTCCCGTCTGGAAAATGGCACCATCTATCAGCGTCCGTTTGGCGGCCAGTCGAAAAACTTCGGCGGCGAACAGGCGGCACGTACCGCAGCAGCGGCTGACCGTACCGGTCACGCTTTGCTGCACACCCTTTATCAGCAAAACCTGAAAAACCACACCACCATCTTCTCCGAGTGGTATGCGTTGGATCTGGTGAAAAACGCCGATGGCGCGGTGGTGGGTTGTACCGCACTGTGCATTGAAACCGGTGAAGTGGTCTATTTCAAAGCGCGCGCAACCGTGCTGGCCACCGGCGGCGCAGGCCGTATCTATCAGTCCACTACCAACGCCCACATCAACACCGGTGACGGCGTTGGGATGGCTATCCGCGCTGGCGTGCCGGTGCAGGACATGGAGATGTGGCAGTTCCACCCAACCGGTATCGCCGGTGCGGGCGTGCTGGTGACAGAAGGCTGCCGTGGTGAAGGTGGCTACCTGCTGAACAAACATGGCGAGCGCTTTATGGAGCGTTATGCCCCGAATGCGAAAGACCTGGCGGGTCGTGACGTGGTGGCGCGTTCCATCATGATCGAAATCCGTGAAGGCCGCGGCTGCGACGGCCCTTGGGGCCCGCACGCGAAGCTGAAACTCGACCATCTGGGTAAAGAAGTGCTGGAATCCCGTCTGCCGGGCATTCTGGAACTGTCCCGCACCTTCGCCCACGTCGACCCGGTAAAAGAGCCGATTCCGGTTATCCCAACCTGTCACTACATGATGGGCGGTATTCCGACCAAAGTGACCGGTCAGGCGCTGACCGTGAACGAGCAGGGTGAAGACGTGGTCATCCCTGGTCTGTTCGCGGTAGGCGAAATTGCCTGCGTATCCGTGCACGGCGCAAACCGTCTGGGCGGCAACTCCCTGCTGGACCTGGTGGTATTTGGCCGTGCGGTGGGGCTGCATCTCCAGGAATCTATTGCCGAGCAGGGCGCGTTGCGTGATGCGAACGACGACGAGATTGATGCCTCTCTTGAGCGCCTCAACCGCTGGAACGGCAACCGTAACGGCGAAGATCCGGTGGAAATCCGTAAAGCGCTGCAAGAGTGTATGCAGCACAACTTCTCGGTATTCCGTGAAGGTGACGCGATGGCCAAAGGGCTTGAGCAACTGAAAACGATCCGCGAGCGTCTGAAGAATGCCCGTCTGGACGATACCTCGAGCGAGTTCAACACCCAGCGCGTTGAGTGCCTGGAGCTGGATAACCTGATGGAAACCGCGTTCGCCACTGCGATGTCGGCAAACTTCCGTACCGAAAGCCGTGGCGCCCATAGCCGCTTCGACTTCCCGGATCGTGATGACGAAAACTGGCTGTGCCATTCCCTGTATCTGCCAGAGTCGGAAACCATGACGCGTCGTAGCGTTAACATGGAACCGAAACTGCGTCCGGCGTTCCCGCCGAAGATTCGTACTTACTAATGCGGAGACAGGATAATGAAACTCGAATTCTCAGTTTATCGTTATAACCCGGATGTAGACGATGCTCCGCGTATGCAGGATTACACCCTCGAAGCGGAAGAAGGTCGTGACATGATGCTGCTGGATGCTTTAATCCAGCTGAAAGAAAAAGATCCTACGCTGTCGTTCCGCCGCTCCTGCCGTGAAGGGGTATGTGGCTCTGACGGTGTAAACATGAACGGCAAAAACGGTCTGGCCTGTATCACGCCAATTTCAGCGCTACAGCGTGCAGGCCAGAAAATTGTCATCCGTCCTCTGCCTGGCCTGCCGGTCGTGCGTGATTTGGTGGTGGACATGGGGCAATTCTATGCACAATATGAGAAGATTAAGCCTTACTTATTGAATAATGGGCAAAATCCACCCGCTCGCGAGCACTTACAGTCGCCTGAGCAGCGTGAAAAACTCGATGGGTTGTACGAGTGTATTCTCTGTGCATGCTGTTCAACGTCATGCCCGTCATTCTGGTGGAACCCGGATAAATTTATCGGCCCTGCGGGTCTGCTGGCTGCCTATCGCTTCCTGATCGACAGCCGCGATACCGAAACCGAGAATCGTCTGGAAGGGTTAAGTGACGCTTTCAGCGTATTCCGCTGCCATAGCATCATGAACTGCGTCAGTGTGTGTCCTAAGGGGCTGAACCCGACGCGCGCCATCGGCCATATTAAGTCGATGTTGTTGCAGCGCAGTGCGTAAGTAACAACGCCGGATGGCGCTGCGCTTATCCGGCCTACGTAACAGTAGGCCCGGTAAGCGTAGCGCCACCGGGCAAATTGCAGAAACCTTTAAAAACTGCCCTGAAGTTTAGACAGTTTCTAAAGGTTCCTTCGCGGGCCAAATGAAAAGAGCTCGCAGGTGAACCCCGGCACGTACACGTGGTGTGCGTGGTAGTTTCTACGGCGAAAGTAAGCATAAAAATGCTTAAGGGATCACGATGCAGAACGGCGCAATGAAAGCCTGGCTGGACTCTTCTTACCTCTCTGGTTCAAACCAGAGCTGGATAGAACAGCTCTATGAAGACTTCTTAACCGATCCTGACTCAGTGGACGCAAACTGGCGTTCCATGTTCCAGCAGTTGCCTGGTACAGGGGTCAAACCGGATCAATTCCATTCAAAAACACGTGATTATTTCCGTCGTCTGGCGAAGGATGCCTCACGTTACTCTTCTGCGATTTCCGACCCTGACACCAATGCGAAGCAGGTAAAAGTCCTGCAGCTTATCAACGCTTATCGCTTCCGTGGTCACCAGCATGCGAATCTCGATCCGCTGGGACTGTGGCAGCAGGAACGTGTAGCGGATCTCGATCCGGCTTATCACGATCTGACCGAGGCCGATTTCCAGGAAAGCTTTAACGTAGGTTCCTTTGCCATCGGCAAAGACACGATGAAGCTGGGCGATCTGATTGATGCGCTCAAGCAAACCTACTGCGGCTCCATCGGCGCGGAATATATGCACATTACCTCCACCGAAGAGAAACGCTGGATCCAGCAGCGTATCGAATCCGTGGCGGGTCACGCGAATTTCTCAGCAGATGAGAAAAAACGTTTCCTGAGCGAACTGACGGCAGCAGAAGGCCTTGAGCGCTATCTGGGCGCGAAATTCCCGGGCGCAAAACGCTTCTCACTGGAGGGCGGCGATGCGTTAGTCCCGATGCTGAAAGAGCTGATTCGTCATGCCGGTAAGAGCGGCACGCGCGAAGTGGTGCTGGGCATGGCGCACCGTGGCCGTCTGAACGTGCTGGTTAACGTGCTGGGTAAAAAACCGCAGGATCTGTTCGACGAATTTGCGGGTAAACATAAAGAGCACCTCGGCACCGGTGACGTGAAGTACCACATGGGTTTCTCGTCGGATATCGAAACCGAGGGCGGCCAGGTTCACCTGGCGCTGGCGTTTAACCCGTCGCACCTGGAAATCGTCAGCCCGGTGGTTATCGGTTCCGTGCGTGCGCGTCTGGATCGTCTGGACGAGCCGAGCAGCAATAAAGTGCTGCCAATCACCATTCACGGTGATGCGGCAGTCACAGGGCAGGGCGTGGTTCAGGAAACCCTGAACATGTCGAAAGCGCGTGGTTATGAAGTGGGCGGTACCGTTCGCATCGTAATCAACAACCAGGTGGGCTTCACCACCTCTAACCCGCTGGATGCGCGTTCTACCCCGTACTGCACCGACATCGGTAAAATGGTTCAGGCGCCAATCTTCCACGTAAACGCGGATAACCCGGAAGCCGTTGCTTTCGTTACCCGTCTGGCGCTGGACTTCCGTAACACCTTTAAGCGCGACGTGTTCATTGACCTCTTCTGCTACCGCCGTCACGGCCACAACGAAGCGGATGAGCCAAGTGCAACCCAGCCGCTGATGTACCAGAAAATCAAAAAACACCCGACGCCGCGTAAAATCTATGCTGACAAGCTGGAAAGCGAAAAAGTGGCGACGCTGGAAGATGCGACCGAAATGGTCAATCTTTATCGCGACGCGCTGGACGCGGGTGAATGCGTGGTCAAAGAGCTGCGCCCAATGAACATGCACTCCTTTACCTGGTCGCCGTACCTCAACCACGAGTGGGACGAGAGCTACCCGAACAAGGTTGAGATGAAGCGTTTGCAGGAGCTGGCTAAACGCATCAGCACCGTGCCGGAAGCGATCGAGATGCAATCCCGCGTGGCCAAGATCTATGGCGACCGCCAGGCCATGGCGGCGGGTGAAAAGCTGTTCGACTGGGGCGGCGCGGAAACGCTGGCCTATGCGACGCTGGTTGACGAAGGTATTCCGGTTCGTCTGTCCGGTGAAGATGCGGGTCGTGGCACTTTCTTCCACCGTCATGCGGTTGTACACAACCAGTCTAACGGTTCAACCTATACTCCGCTTCAGCACGTGCATAACGGTCAGGGCCAGTTCAAGGTCTGGGACTCCGTGCTGTCAGAAGAAGCGGTTCTGGCCTTCGAATACGGCTACGCCACCGCAGAACCCCGCACCCTGACTATCTGGGAAGCGCAGTTCGGTGACTTCGCCAACGGTGCGCAGGTCGTCATCGACCAGTTCATCTCCTCCGGTGAGCAGAAGTGGGGCCGTATGTGTGGTCTGGTGATGTTGCTGCCGCACGGCTATGAAGGACAAGGGCCGGAGCACTCCTCCGCGCGTCTGGAGCGTTATCTGCAACTCTGCGCCGAGCAGAACATGCAGGTCTGCGTGCCGTCCACCCCGGCTCAGGTGTACCACATGCTGCGTCGTCAGGCGCTGCGCGGTATGCGTCGTCCGCTGGTGGTCATGTCGCCAAAATCCCTGCTGCGTCATCCGCTGGCGGTTTCGAGCCTGGATGAACTGGCTAACGGCACCTTCCTGCCAGCCATCGGTGAAATTGACGAGCTGGATCCGCAGGCCGTTAAGCGTGTCGTAATGTGTTCTGGTAAGGTTTATTACGACCTGCTGGAACAGCGCCGTAAGAACGATCAGAAAGATGTCGCCATCGTGCGTATCGAGCAGCTTTATCCGTTCCCGCATCAGGCGATGCAGGAAGTACTGAAACAGTACGCTCACGTTCATGATTTTGTCTGGTGCCAGGAAGAGCCGCTCAACCAGGGCGCATGGTATTGCAGCCAGCATCATTTCCGTGAAGTGATTCCATTTGGGTCTGCCCTGCGTTATGCAGGTCGCCCGGCCTCCGCCTCTCCGGCGGTAGGGTATATGTCCGTTCACCAGAAGCAGCAACAAGATCTGGTCAATGACGCGCTGAACGTCGATTAATTAAAGGATACATAATGAGTAGCGTAGATATTCTTGTTCCCGACCTGCCTGAGTCCGTAGCAGATGCAACCGTCGCCACCTGGCACAAAAAACCAGGCGACGCGGTAACCCGTGACGAAGTGCTGGTAGAAATCGAAACTGACAAAGTGGTACTGGAAGTACCGGCTTCAGCGGATGGCATTCTGGATGCAGTCCTGGAAGACGAAGGTACGACCGTGACTTCTCGCCAGATCCTGGGTCGCCTGCGTGAAGGCAACAGCGCGGGCAAAGAGTCCAGCGCGAAATCTGAAGAGAAAGCGTCTACCCCAGCCCAGCGCCAGCAGGCGTCTCTGGAAGAGCAAACCAATGACGCGCTCAGCCCGGCGATCCGTCGCCTGCTGGCTGAGCACAGCCTCGATCCGGCAGCCATCAAAGGTACCGGCGTGGGTGGCCGTCTGACTCGCGAAGATATCGACAAGCATCTGGCAAAAGCGCCTTCAGAGGCGAAAGCGGAAGCGAAAGCCCCTGCGGCAGCACCAGCGGCACAGCCAGCTCTGGGCGCACGTAGCGAAAAACGCGTGCCGATGACCCGCCTGCGCAAGCGCGTGGCCGAGCGTCTGCTGGAAGCGAAAAACTCCACCGCGATGCTGACCACCTTCAACGAAGTCAACATGAAGCCAATCATGGACCTGCGCAAGCAGTACGGTGACGCGTTTGAAAAACGTCACGGTATCCGTCTGGGCTTCATGTCCTTCTACGTGAAAGCGGTAGTTGAAGCGCTGAAACGCTACCCGGAAGTGAACGCGTCTATCGATGGCGATGACGTGGTTTACCACAACTACTTCGACGTCAGCATGGCGGTTTCTACCCCACGCGGCCTGGTCACCCCGGTTCTGCGTGATGTGGACACCCTGGGTATGGCTGACATTGAGAAGAAAATCAAAGAGCTGGCCGTGAAAGGCCGCGACGGCAAGCTGACCGTTGAAGACCTGACCGGCGGTAACTTCACCATTACCAACGGTGGCGTGTTCGGCTCGCTGATGTCTACCCCGATCATCAACCCGCCGCAGAGCGCGATCCTGGGTATGCACGCCATTAAAGATCGTCCAATGGCGGTAGACGGTAAAGTTGAGATCCTGCCGATGATGTACCTGGCGCTCTCATACGATCACCGCCTGATCGACGGCCGCGAGTCCGTAGGCTTCCTGGTTGCCATTAAAGAGCTGCTGGAAGATCCAACGCGTCTGCTGCTGGACGTTTAGTAACTATTTAGCATCACCTGCCCTGTAGGCCGGATAAGCGTAGCGCCGGTCTACAGGTTTGAAGATAACGATTACCCTGAAGGATGGATAGAACACATGAACTTACATGAATATCAGGCCAAACAGCTGTTTGCCAGGTCAGGCTTACCGGCTCCGGTGGGTTATGCCTGTACTACCCCGCGTGAAGCAGAAGAAGCCGCATCTAAAATCGGTTCCGGCCCGTGGGTAGTTAAATGTCAGGTTCACGCTGGTGGCCGTGGTAAAGCGGGCGGTGTGAAGGTTGTTAAGAGCAAAGAAGAGATCCGTGCGTTTGCTGAACATTGGCTCGGCAAGCGTCTGGTAACCTACCAGACAGATGCGAATGGCCAGCCGGTCAACCAGATCCTGGTTGAAGCGGCAACCGACATCGCGAAAGAATTGTACCTCGGCGCAGTCGTAGACCGTAGCTCCCGTCGCGTGGTGTTCATGGCATCTACCGAAGGCGGCGTGGAAATCGAAAAAGTGGCGGAAGAGACCCCGCACCTGATCCACAAAGTGGCAATCGATCCGCTGGCGGGCCCAATGCCTTACCAGGGACGTGAGCTGGCGTTCAAACTGGGTCTGGAAGGCAAGCTGGTTCAGCAGTTCACCAAGATCTTCATGGGGCTGGCGACCATCTTCCTGGAGCGCGATCTGGCGCTGATCGAGATCAACCCGCTGGTGATCACCACCCAGGGCGACCTGATCTGCCTCGACGGCAAGCTGGGCGCTGACGGCAACGCGCTGTTCCGCCAGGCGGATCTGCGCGAAATGCGCGACCAGTCTCAGGAAGATCCGCGTGAAGCGCAGGCTGCCCAGTGGGAGCTGAACTACGTGGCGCTGGATGGCAACATCGGCTGCATGGTTAACGGTGCGGGCCTGGCAATGGGCACCATGGACATCGTTAAGCTGCACGGCGGTGAGCCAGCGAACTTCCTCGACGTGGGCGGTGGCGCAACCAAAGAGCGCGTAACCGAAGCGTTCAAAATCATTCTCTCTGACAGCAACGTAAAAGCGGTTCTGGTGAACATCTTCGGCGGTATCGTACGTTGCGACCTGATCGCCGACGGTATCATCGGCGCGGTAGGAGAAGTGGGCGTTAACGTTCCGGTTGTTGTACGTCTGGAAGGGAATAACGCTGAACTCGGCGCGAAAAAACTGGCTGACAGCGGCCTGAATATTATTGCAGCGAAAAGTCTGACGGATGCAGCTCAGCAGGTTGTTGCCGCAGTGGAGGGGAAATAATGTCCGTTTTAATTAATAAAGATACCAAGGTTATCTGCCAGGGCTTCACCGGTAGCCAGGGGACTTTCCACTCCGAACAGGCGATTGCCTACGGTACGCAGATGGTTGGCGGCGTAACCCCAGGTAAAGGCGGCACCACGCACCTGGGCCTGCCGGTGTTCAACACCGTGCGTGAAGCAGTAGAAGCGACGGGCGCAACCGCGACCGTGATCTACGTTCCAGCGCCGTTCTGCAAAGACTCTATTCTGGAAGCGATCGACGCAGGCATTAAGCTGATCATCACCATCACCGAAGGCATCCCGACGCTGGATATGCTGACCGTGAAGGTGAAGCTGGACGAAGCAGGCGTGCGCATGATCGGCCCGAACTGCCCAGGCGTTATCACCCCGGGCGAATGCAAAATCGGCATCATGCCGGGCCACATTCACAAACCGGGCAAAGTGGGCATCGTGTCCCGTTCCGGTACCCTGACCTATGAAGCAGTTAAGCAGACCACCGATTACGGCTTCGGCCAGTCCACCTGCGTGGGCATCGGCGGTGACCCGATCCCAGGCTCTAACTTCATCGACATCCTTAAGCTGTTCCAGGAAGATCCACAGACCGAAGCGATCGTGATGATCGGTGAGATCGGTGGTAGCGCGGAAGAAGAAGCGGCTGCTTACATCAAAGATCATGTGACCAAGCCGGTGGTGGGTTACATCGCGGGTGTGACCGCGCCGAAAGGCAAACGTATGGGTCACGCGGGTGCGATTATCGCTGGCGGTAAAGGTACGGCTGATGAGAAATTCGCAGCACTGGAAGCCGCAGGCGTGAAAACCGTTCGCAGCCTGGCGGATATCGGTGAAGCACTGAAATCCATCATTAAGTAAGTCCTCTCTGCTCCCCGAATGGGGCGCGTTGAAGTATAAAAAAATGTCCGTTTCGACATGGTTGGCCGCTGTAAAGCGGCCTTTTTTTATTGTCTGCGTTTAGCCACCAGAGTGAATTTATAGTCGTCGGTATTAAACACGTTGCGACTGTATTCAAATACCCGGCCGTCTTTTAGGAAGCCGCGGGAAACTTTTTCAAGAATTGGTTTTGCCGGATCGAGCGCCAGGGCGGCAATCGCCTCGTCCGATGGCATGACTGGCACCAGCTCCTGCTCGCTGCGATCGATAACCAGCTTTTTGACCTGCTCAATGTAATGGTATTTCGACTGTTCCATTACTTCCCAGGTGAGGTCGGGGAACATCGCCAGCGGCATCCATGTCTCTTCCAGATTCACCGGCTTTTCCCTGATGAAGCGTACGCGCTTGACGTGCCAGACCTTATCATCCGGATTGAGCGCCAGTTTTGCCGCGAGCCGCTCATCGGCTTTCACCACTTCGAAGACGCTGACGTCGCTGTGCGTATCAACGTTGCGATCCGCCAGTTTTTCGTAAAAGCCGGTAAGCTGATAAATATCGTAATTCACCCGCTCCTCTTTTACATACGAGCCGCTGCCCTGAATGCTTTCGATGATCTGCTCGTCGGCGAGCAGCTTCAAAGCCTGCCGCACGGTGACACGGCTAACGTTAAATGCCTCCTGAAGGCTGGATTCCGTCGGCAGCGCGTCTCCGGGTTTTAATTCCCCGGCGTTAATCTTCTCGCGGAACGCATCGGCGATCTGCCGGTACATCGGTTTATTGCCCATTGTGTTACGCCTTTTTAATACCTTTTTAGGGGAATTATGCCTTCAGTGACTGATTTGTAAATAATACAAATTAAATACAAATATCGTTGTTAGTGAAAATGATCACATAAATGTATTATCCAGTCTGCCACAATCCTCCCCAGACAATAACTTTGGATAGGTGAGGATCTTATGAACCTGACGACTCTGACCGACCCCCGTGCTGTCTGCGTGCAGGCGCAGTTTACCAGCCGTGATGAGGCAATCCGTCAGCTTGCGACGCGGCTGGTAGCGTTGGGCAAAATAGCCGACGCCGATACGTTTCTGGCAGAGGTTTTCCATCGCGAATCGCTTGGCCCGACGGCGCTGGGCGAGGGGCTGGCCGTACCCCATGGTAAATCAGCGGCAGTAAAGGAAGCGGCTTTTGCCGTGGCAACACTGCGCGAGCCGCTGGCCTGGGAAGGCGTGGACGGACCGGAGGAGGTCGAGCTGATTTTTTTGCTCGCCATTCCTCCCGCACAAGCGGGATCAACGCATATTCAGGTGCTGACGGAACTGACGTCCCGCCTGGCGGATGACGATCTCAGGGCGCACGTGATGACGGCGACCAGCGCGGAAGCGGTGCTTGCGGCGCTGGAAACGACGCCTGACGCGCAAGAAACCGCCGTCGCAGAGAATGCCCCGACGATCGTCTGCGTTACCGCCTGTCCGGCCGGGATCGCCCATACCTACATGGCAGCGGAATATCTCGAAAAAGCGGGACGTAAGCTCGGCGTCAATGTAGTGGTCGAAAAGCAGGGGGCAAACGGTATTGAGGGGCGCATCACCGCGCAGCATTTGCAGGAGGCAAAAGCGTGTATCTTCGCGGCGGAAGTGGCGATCAAAGAGCGTGAGCGTTTTCAGGGGATCCCCGCCATTTCCGTGCCCGTCGCGGAACCCTTGCGCCATGCGGAAGCGCTCATTGAGCGTGCGCTGGCGCTACAGCCTGTATCCGATGCGCGTCCTGCGCACGTCGACACGGACGCGAAAAAGTCCGTTAAAACCGAACTCAAGCAAGCGCTGCTCAGCGGTATCTCCTTTGCGGTGCCGCTGATTGTCGCTGGCGGCACGGTGCTGGCCGTGTCGGTACTCCTGGCGCAAATCCTGGGCTTGCAGCACCTGTTCGATCAGGAAAACTCGTGGCTGTGGATGTACCGCAAACTGGGCGGTGGGATGCTCGGCATTCTGATGGTCCCTGTTCTGGCGGCCTATACCGCTTACTCGCTGGCGGATAAACCTGCGCTTACGCCGGGCTTTGCGGCGGGCCTTGCCGCCAATATGATCGGCTCCGGCTTTCTGGGGGCCATCGTCGGCGGGCTGATTGCGGGCTACCTGATGCGCTGGGTGAAAAACCACATCCGGCTGAGTAGCCGCTACAACGGCTTTCTGACCTTTTATCTCTATCCGGTGATTGGCGTACTGGGCGCAGGCAGCCTGATGCTGTTTGTGATCGGCGAACCGGTGGCCTGGATCAATAACGCTCTGACCGCCTGGCTTAATGGTCTCTCCGGCGCGAACGCGCTGCTGCTGGGGGCGATCCTGGGCTTTATGTGCTCGTTCGATCTGGGCGGTCCGGTCAACAAAGCCTCTTACGCGTTCTGTCTGGGCGCGATGGCCAACGGCGTATACGGGCCTTATGCGATCTTCGCCTCCGTCAAAATGGTTTCGGCCTTTACCGTGACGGCATCAACGATGCTGGCTCCGAATCTGTTTAAACAGTTCGAAATTGAGACCGGCAAATCCACCTGGCTGCTGGGGCTGGCGGGCATCACCGAAGGGGCAATTCCGATGGCTATCGAGGATCCGTTGCGAGTCATCGGCTCATTTGTTCTGGGGTCAATGGCGACCGGAGCGATTGTCGGAGCGATGGGTATTGGGCTCTCCACCCCGGGCGCGGGCATTTTCTCTCTCTTCTTACTGCATGATGCCGGGCTGGGCGGCGTGATAGCCGCTGCCGGCTGGTTTGGCGCCGCGCTGGTGGGCGCCGCAATCTCTACGCTCATTTTACTGCTCTGGCGACGCCAGGCCGTGAAGAGCGGTACCTACGTGACTGAAGACATACCATCCTAAACACGCACTGACAGGAAACGAAGATGAAAGCTGTATCTCGCGTTCATATCACGCCACATATGCACTGGGACCGGGAGTGGTACTTCACCACCGAAGCGTCACGTATTCTTCTGGTCAATAATATGGAAGAGATCCTCACCCGTCTTGAGCAGGACGCAGAGTATAAATACTACGTTCTCGACGGCCAGACGGCGGTGCTGGAAGATTATTTTGCCGTGAAACCGGAAAACAGGCCACGCGTGAAGGCGCTGGTGGCGGCCGGGAAGCTGATTATCGGGCCGTGGTATACCCAGACGGACACCACCCTTGTCTCCGGCGAGTCGATTGTGCGCAATCTGATGTACGGCATGCGCGACTGTCTGGCCTTTGGCGAGCCGATGAAAATTGGCTATCTGCCGGACTCCTTCGGCATGTCTTCCCAGCTGCCACACATTTACAACGGTTTTGGCATCACGCGCACCATGTTCTGGCGCGGCTGTTCCGAGCGGCACGGTACCGATAAAACCGAATTTCTCTGGCAAAGCCAGGACGGCAGCGAAGTGACGGCACAGGTGCTGCCGCTGGGCTACGCGATTGGTAAGTACTTACCGGAGGATGAAGCCGGACTGCGCAAACGGCTCGACAACTACTTCGAGGTGCTCGAAAAAGCCTCCGTGACGAAAGAAATTTTGCTGCCTAACGGCCATGATCAGATGCCGCTCCAGCAGAACATATTTGCGGTGATGGATAAGCTGCGCAAAATCTACCCGCAGCGTCAGTTTGTGATGAGCCGCTTCGAGGAGGTGTTTGACCATATCGATGCGCACCGCGATGAACTGGCGACGCTGAAAGGGGAATTTATTGACGGTAAATATATGCGGGTGCACCGGACGATCGGCTCCACGCGGATGGACATCAAAATCGCCCACGCCCGGATAGAGAATAAAATCGTCAACGTCCTCGAGCCGTTGGCTACGCTTGCCTGGACGCTGGGCTTTGACTATCACCACGGCTTGCTGGAAAAAATGTGGAAAGAGATCCTCAAGAATCACGCCCACGACAGTATCGGCTGCTGCTGCAGCGATAAAGTGCATCGCGAGGTGATGTCGCGCTTTGAGCTGGCGGAAGACATGGCCGATAACCTGACGTGCTTCTATATGCGCAAGATTGTCGACAACATGCCGCAGAGCGAGGAAGACAAACTGGTGATGTTTAACCTCACGCCCTGGCCGCGTGAGGAAGTGATCAACACCACGATACGTCTGCGCGCCAGCCAGTTCCGCCTGTTGGACGAAAAGGGAAATGAAATCCCTTATTATCTCCGCAGCGCGCGTGAGATAGACCCCGGGCTGATTGACCGGCAGATAGTGCATTACGGCAACTACGATCCCTTCATGGAGTTTGACATCCAGCTCAACCAGATCCTGCCATCTATGGGTTACCGCACGCTCTATATCGAGCCGCACGTGGCCGGCAAACTGCAGACGCCAGATAAATCGCCGGAGGCGTTACTGGAAAATGCTTTCTGGGAAGTAACGTTAAACGAGGACGGTACTTTGCGTCTGCTCGATAAAGCGTCCGGGCTTATCTATGACCGCGCGCTGGAAATTGAAGAGAGCTCGGATGATGGCGATGAGTACGACTACTCGCCTTCACGGGAAGAGTGGAGACTCTCTTCCGCGCAGGGCGAACATGAGGTTGAGGTGATCCACGAGGCCTGGCAGAGCAGGGCGGTGATCCGCCATCGAATGGCGGTGCCAGCGGATCTCGCTGAACGTTCTGCGCGTCAGCAGACGGGAACGCTTGAGGCAGAACTCACGGTCACGCTCAGCCATAACAGCCGACGTATCGACGTCGAGGCACGTCTCGGAAATCACGCGGATGACCACCGTGTGCGGGTGCTGATCCCGACACCATTCACCACAGAGACGGTCTTAGCCGATACCCAGTTTGGTTCGCTGACGCGCCCTGTACAGGATGAAGCGATGGCAAACTGGCAGGAGGAGGGATGGAAGGAAGCGCCGCTGCCGGTGTGGAATCTGCTCAACTACGCGGTGCTCCAGGAACGGCGTAACGGGATGGCGCTATTTACCGAAGGGTTGCGCGAATTTGAAGTAACAGGTGAGCGTCAAAAAACGTTTGCCCTGACGTTGCTTCGCGGCGTGGGGTTGCTTGGGAAGGAAGACTTACTTCTGCGCCCTGGCAGACCGTCCGGGATCAAAATGCCGGTGCCTGATTCGCAGATGCGGGGTCAGTTAACCTGTCGCTTTAGCCTGTTCAGTTTTAATGGTTCGCCCGTCAGTGCTGGCGTTGCGCAGCAGGCGAAGTCGTGGTTAACGCCAGTGCACTGTTATAACAAAATTCCGTGGGATGCGATGAAGCTTAACCGTGCCTCTTTCACCACACCCTGTAGCTATAGCCTGCTAACGCTGGCGCCTAACGGATGTGTACTCAGTGCGCTGAAAAAAGCGGAGGATCGTGACGAGATGATTCTTCGTCTGTACAACCCTTCGGAGACCCGCTCCTGTGACGTGGCTTTGTCTGTGAACCGTGAGGTCCAGGCCTGTTGCGAAACGGACATGAATGAGGTGTGCAAAGCGCAAGGGGAGGAGGGCTCAGCCATTACGGGGCCTTTCAGGCCAGGCCAGTCACGCACCTTCAGCATAAAAATTGAAAGGTAATCTCAAGAACAATATCAAGGCCGCATCCCCTGCGGCCTTTATTTCATCAAATAGTCACTAAAGGGTGTTAATTTTAAGATTAGCGAAGGTGAATGAAATGTAATCTTTTAGGCGGGTAGTAAAACGAAAGAAAAATACTGTGAAGCGGATAACATTATATGTTTCTCTCCCTGCAAAAAGGTCTTTTTTCACACGCGTTAATAAAAATCACAACTGTTTATATTATCTTCTGGCTTTTATAACCATTAATGCCTTTAAATATACATGTTATTAACAAGGTTTTTACTATCCATGTCACAAAGAAACATCATTAACAGTGCCGGCTGTTTTTGATTTAAATCAATGTTTAATCCTTGGAAAAAGGCTCCAAAAGGCGTTAAATTGTTCCCGATCAAAATGGCCGAAAAGTGGTAATTTTGCTATAAATTGATCGCCGTCGAAAAACGTAAATCTGTTCGAATAAAAACCTGTTTATTGTAAGGGTTTTGCAGCGTATTATATTTACGGGATCAATTTGGTTTTTTCTTAACGTATTTGTAACCTTTCATCATTGCTTTTTCCTCCTGTAGAGAATAAGCAACGAAGAAGGGAAGCAGATAACTTTGTATTGGGGCATGCGTGTGGATCCTTATCTAACGGGGTTCACTCTCGGAGTCTTCATGCGATGAGCAAGGAGTCATAATGTTAGACGTAGTCGAACTGTCGCGCTTACAGTTTGCCTTGACCGCGATGTACCACTTCCTTTTTGTGCCGCTGACGCTCGGTATGGCGTTCCTGCTGGCCATCATGGAAACGGTTTACGTCCTCTCCGGCAAACAGATTTATAAAGATATGACCAAGTTCTGGGGCAAGTTGTTTGGTATCAACTTTGCGCTGGGCGTGGCAACCGGTCTGACCATGGAGTTCCAGTTCGGGACAAACTGGTCTTACTATTCCCACTATGTAGGGGATATTTTCGGTGCGCCGCTGGCCATTGAAGGTCTGATGGCCTTCTTCCTCGAATCCACCTTTGTAGGTCTGTTCTTCTTCGGTTGGGACCGTCTGGGTAAAGTCCAGCATATGGCGGTAACCTGGCTGGTGGCATTAGGCTCCAACTTGTCCGCACTGTGGATCCTGGTGGCGAACGGCTGGATGCAAAACCCAATCGCATCTGATTTCAACTTCGAAACCATGCGTATGGAGATGGTCAGCTTCGCTGAGCTAGTCCTGAACCCGGTTGCCCAGGTTAAATTCGTGCACACCGTGGCGTCTGGCTATGTGTGCGGCGCGATGTTCGTGCTGGGCATCAGCTCCTACTATATGCTGCGCGGCCGTGACTTCGCGTTCGCCAAGCGTTCTTTCGCTATCGCAGCAAGCTTCGGTATGGCCGCGATTCTGTCCGTTATTGTTCTGGGTGATGAATCCGGTTACGAAATGGGTGACGTGCAGAAAACCAAACTCGCCGCAATTGAAGCTGAATGGGAAACCCAGCCGGCACCGGCAGCGTTTACCCTGTTCGGCGTGCCTGACCAGGACGCGCAGGAAAACCGCTTCGCCATTCAAATTCCTTACGCTCTGGGTATTATCGCCACGCGCTCCGTCGACAAACAGGTGACTGGCCTGAAAGATCTGATGGTGCAGCATGAAGAGCGTATCCGTAACGGGATGAAAGCCTACTCGCTGCTGGAACAGCTGCGCGCCGGCTCTACCGACCAGGCCGTTCGCGATCAATTTAACGACGTGAAGAAAGACCTCGGTTACGGTCTGCTGCTGAAACGCTATACCCCGAACGTCTCCGACGCGACGGAAGCGCAGATTCAGATGGCAACCAAAGACTCTATTCCACGCGTTGCGCCGCTGTACTTCGCGTTCCGCATCATGGTGGGTTGCGGCATTATCATGCTGCTGATCATCGCGGCCTCGTTCTGGTCAGTCATTCGTAACCGTATCGGTGAGAAAAAATGGCTGCTGCGCACCGCGCTGTACGGTATCCCACTGCCATGGATTGCTATCGAGTCCGGCTGGTTTGTTGCGGAATATGGCCGTCAGCCATGGGCGATCGGTGAGGTGCTGCCAACAGCGGTAGCGAACTCCTCCCTGACCGCAGGCGACCTGATCTTCTCCATGCTGCTGATTTGCGGTCTGTACACCCTGTTCCTGGTGGCTGAACTGTTCCTGATGTTCAAGTTCGCGCGCCTTGGCCCAAGCAGCCTGAAAACCGGTCGCTACCACTACGAGCAGTCTGTTACGACTACTCAGCCGGCACGCTAAGACAGGAGTCATCAAATGATCGATTATGAAGTATTGCGTTTTATCTGGTGGCTGTTGATCGGCGTTCTGCTGATTGGTTTTGCGGTCACCGATGGTTTCGATATGGGCGTGGGCATGCTCACCCGTTTCCTCGGTCGTAATGACACCGAGCGTCGAATCATGATCAACTCCATCGCCCCGCACTGGGACGGTAACCAGGTGTGGCTGATCACCGCAGGCGGCGCGCTGTTCGCTGCCTGGCCGATGGTTTACGCGGCTGCGTTCTCCGGCTTCTATGTGGCGATGATTCTGGTGCTGGCCTCTTTATTCTTCCGTCCGGTAGGTTTTGACTACCGCTCCAAGATTGAAGACACCCGCTGGCGTAACATGTGGGACTGGGGCATCTTCATTGGTAGCTTCGTTCCACCGCTGGTCATTGGTGTGGCGTTCGGTAACCTGTTACAGGGCGTACCGTTCCACGTCGACGAATATATGCGTCTGTTCTACACCGGTAACTTCTTCCAGCTGCTGAATCCGTTTGGTCTGCTGGCGGGCGTGGTGAGCGTGGCGATGATCATCACCCAGGGCGCAACCTATCTCCAGATGCGTACCGTGGGTGAACTGCACCTGCGTTCCCGTGCGACCGCTCAGGTGGCGGCGCTGGTGACGCTGGTCTGCTTCGCGCTGGCAGGCGTGTGGGTCGTGTACGGTATTGATGGCTACGTGGTGACCTCCGCCATTAACCATACCGCACCGTCTAACCCGCTGACCAAAGAGGTGGCGCGTCAGGCTGGCGCATGGCTGGTGAACTTCAACAATATGCCTGCGCTATGGGCTATCCCTGCTCTGGGTGTGCTGCTGCCACTGCTGACAGTGTTAATGTCTCGTCTGGAGAAAGGCGCTATGGCGTTCGTGTTCTCTTCCCTGACGCTGGCGTGCATTATCCTGACGGCAGGTATTGCTATGTTCCCATTCGTGATGCCATCCAGCACCATGATGAATGCTAGCCTGACCATGTGGGATGCAACGTCCAGCCAGTTGACGTTGAACCTGATGACGTACGTTGCTTGCGTGTTCGTGCCGATTATCCTGCTCTACACCGCCTGGTGTTACTGGAAAATGTTCGGTCGCATCACTAAAGAACATATCGAAAGCAACACCCACTCTATGTATTAAGTAAGGAGCTGAATATGTGGTATTTCGCATGGATTTTAGGGACGCTTCTTGCCTGTGCATTTGGTGTCATCACTGCCCTGGCGCTTGAGCATGTAGAAGCGTCTAAAGCAGGTGAAGATAAGCACTAATGAATATTATCGCAACGTTATATGCGGTAATGGACAAGCGCCCCCTGCGGGCGCTTTCCCTCATTATGGCATTACTGCTGGCGGGCTGTATCTTCTGGGACCCGTCGCGCTTCGCGGCTAAAACCAGCGAGCTTGAGATCTGGCACGGCTTCCTGATTATGTGGGCGGTGTGTGCAGGTGTGATTCACGGTGTCGGCTTTCGTCCGAAAGCGCTTCACTGGCAGGGCATCTTCTGCCCGCTGATTGCCGATCTGGTTCTTCTCGCCGGTTTGATTTTCTTCTTCTTCTGAATAAGAAATGTCCGTTAATGATATGGGCTTACCCGAGCCCATAAAAATTTACTCTCCGTTTACTTTCCCCCATTCCAAACCATCATTCCCGCGCGTATAGTAGCGAAGTTTGAAAGCTCCAACTTTTCTTGTATTACCGGGATGTAAAGTGAATACAACGCTGTTTCGATGGCCGGTACGTGTCTATTACGAAGATACCGATGCCGGTGGTGTGGTCTACCACGCCAGCTACGTTGCTTTTTATGAACGGGCACGCACAGAGATGCTGCGCCATCATCACTTTAGTCAACAGGTGCTGTTGGCTGAGCGAGTTGCCTTCGTGGTACGCAAGATGACGCTTGAGTATTTTGCGCCTGCCAGACTCGACGATATGCTCGAAGTCCAAACAGAAATTACATCAATGCGCGGAACTTCACTGGTTTTCACGCAGCGGATAGTCAATGCAGAGAACACGGTACTGAACTCAGCTGAAGTCCTGATTGTCTGTGTTGATCCAACCATAATGAAGCCTCGTGCGCTTCCTAAGTCTATTGTCGCGGAGTTTAAGCAGTGACTGACATGAATATCCTTGATTTGTTCCTGAAGGCAAGCCTTCTGGTTAAACTTATCATGTTGATTTTGATTGGTTTTTCAATCGCATCCTGGGCCATCATCATCCAGAGAACGCGTATCCTCAATGCCGCTGGCCGCGAAGCCGAAGCGTTTGAAGATAAGTTCTGGTCGGGTATAGAGCTTTCTCGTCTCTATCAGGAAAGCCAGGGACGCCGTGATAACCTTTCAGGCTCCGAACAAATTTTTTATAGTGGTTTCAAAGAGTTCGCTCGCTTACACCGTGCTAACAACCATGCGCCGGAAGCCGTGGTAGAAGGTGCGTCGCGTGCGATGCGCATTTCCATGAATCGCGAACTGGAAAATCTTGAAACGCATATTCCTTTCCTCGGTACCGTTGGCTCCATCAGCCCGTATATCGGCCTGTTTGGTACGGTGTGGGGGATCATGCACGCCTTTATCGCCCTGGGGGCGGTGAAGCAGGCAACCTTGCAGATGGTGGCACCGGGTATCGCAGAAGCACTGATCGCGACCGCAATCGGTCTGTTCGCGGCAATTCCGGCGGTAATGGCGTACAACCGTCTGAACCAGCGCGTGAATAAACTGGAACTGAACTACGACAACTTTATGGAAGAGTTCACCGCGATTCTGCATCGTCAGGCGTTTACCAGCACCGAGAGCAACAAGGGGTAAACCATGGCCAGATCGCGTGGACGAGGTCGTCGCGAGCTCAAGTCCGAAATCAATATCGTTCCGTTACTGGACGTGCTGCTGGTGCTGCTGCTGATCTTTATGGCGACAGCCCCCATCATCACCCAGAGCGTAGAAGTTGATCTGCCGGATGCGACAGAATCACAGGCGGTAAGCACCAATGACGATCCTCCGGTCATCATTGAGGTTTCCGGCGTAGGGCAGTACAGCGTGGTGGTCGAGAAGGATCGTATGGATCAGCTCCCCCCAGAGCAGGTTATTGCTGAAGCGCAACGACGCCTGGAGTCAAATCCGAAGACGGTCTTCTTAATCGGTGGTGCGAAAGACGTACCATATGATGAAATTATCAAAGCGCTGAACTTGCTACATAGCGCGGGCGTTAAGTCAGTTGGCTTAATGACTCAGCCTATTTGATCATCTGCGTAGTTTTTGGGAACCGATAGTGTCAAAGGCAACCGAACAGAACGACAAGCTTAAGCGAGCGATAATCGTCTCCGCAGTGCTGCACGTGATTCTTTTTGCAGCGCTGATCTGGAGTTCGTTCGATGAGCACATTGATGCATCGGGCGGTGGTGGAGGCTCATCCATCGACGCCGTCATGGTAGATCCCGGTGCGGTAGTGCAGAACTATAATCGTCAGCAACAGCAGCAGGCGAGCGCAAAACGCGCTGAAGAGCAGCGTGAAAAACAGGCGCAACAGCAGGCGGAAGAGCTGCGTGAAAAGCAGGCCGCCGAGCAGGAACGTTTGAAGCAGCTTGAGAAAGAGCGTTTGCAGGCGCAGGAAGCCGCGAAAGAGCAGGCGGAGCAGCAGAAACAGGCTGAAGCCGCAGCGAAGAAAGCGCAGGAACAGCAGAAGCAGGCGGAGGAGGCGGCAGCCAAAGCCGCAGCAGACGCTAAGGCGCAGGCAGATGCTCAGGCGAAAGTAGCCGCAGAAGCAGCGAAAAAAGCCGCTGCTGACGCGCAGAAGAAGGCCGAAGCAGAAGCCGCGAAGAAAGCCGCTGCTGATGCGAAGAAGAAAGCGGAAGCCGAAGCCGCGAAAAAAGCCGCTGCTGACGCACAGAAGAAAGCCGAAGCAGAAGCCGCGAAGAAAGCCGCCCAGGAAGCAGAGAAAAAAGCGGCCGCCGAAGCGGCGAAGAAAGCGGCTGCCGCTGAGAAAGCTGCGGCAGAAAAAGCCGCCGCTGCGGAAAAAGCCGCTGCTGATAAAAAAGCTGCAGCTGAGAAAGCCGCTGCCGATAAGAAAGCAGCAGCCGAAAAAGCCGCTGCTAAAAAGGCCGCTGCCGCTGAGAAAGCTGCCGCAGCCGCAGGAGTTGACGATCTGCTGGGCGACCTGAGTTCCGGTAAGAATGCACCGAAAACGGGCGGTGGGGCGAAAGGAAATGGACAGCCGTCAAAAGACAGCGGTACCTCCGGAGCCAACGGTGGGGCAACAGGTGCAGATATCAGTGCTTATGCCAAACAGATCCAGGTTGCGATTCAGAGCCGACTCTTTGATGCAGGCCTGTATCAGGGCAAGCAATGCGTACTGCACATCAATCTTGCGCCAGACGGCAGGTTGAAAAGCGTGACGTCTGAAGGGGGCGATCCTGCGCTCTGTCAGGCTGCGCTGGCCGCAGCCAGATCGGCGAACATTCCTAAACCGCCTAGCGAGGCTGTTTATGAAAGGATAAAAGATGCCAAACTGGACTTTAAGCTGTAATCAACTCTTCTAACGGAAGTATGAAAAACAGTCTATGGTCGTAAACAGGATAAGTAGTTTTGTCTATTTGGGTTTGTTAACATTCTGCTAAATTATCGTGGGTAAGGTTACCCAGATAAGGGAGATATGATGAAGCAGGCATTACGTGTAGCAGTTAGTTTTTTAATGCTGTGGGCAGCTGTACTGCACGCAGAAGTACGTATCGAGATCACCCAGGGGGTGGACTCGGCGCGTCCGATTGGTGTCGTTCCGTTCCAGTGGGCAGGCCCGGGCGCTGCGCCTGAAGATATTGGCGGCATTGTTGCAGCTGACCTGCGTAACAGCGGTAAATTTAACCCATTAGATCGTTCCCGCCTGCCTCAGCAGCCGGGTACTGCGCAGGACGTTCAGCCTGCTGCATGGTCTGCGCTGGGTATTGATGCGGTAGTTGTCGGTCAGGTTACGCCTGCACCAGACGGCGGCTATAACGTTGCGTATCAGCTGGTTGATACCGGCGGTGCGCCGGGTACCGTTCTGGCTCAGAACACGTATAAAGTGAACAAGCAGTGGCTGCGCTACGCTGGCCATACGGCAAGTGACGAAGTGTTTGAGAAGCTGACCGGTATTAAAGGTGCGTTCCGTACCCGTATCGCGTACGTGGTACAGACCAACGGCGGCCAGTTCCCTTATGAGCTGCGCGTCTCTGACTACGATGGTTACAACCAGTTCACCGTACACCGTTCACCGCAGCCGCTGATGTCTCCGGCATGGTCTCCGGACGGCTCAAAGCTGGCGTATGTGACCTTCGAAAGCGGCCGCTCCGCGCTGGTCATCCAGACGCTCTCTAACGGTGCTGTTCGTCAGGTTGCGTCATTCCCACGTCACAACGGTGCACCTGCGTTCTCTCCGGACGGTACCAAACTGGCGTTTGCCCTGTCTAAAACCGGTAGCCTGAATCTGTACGTAATGGATATTGGTTCTGGTCAGATCCGTCAGGTCACGGATGGTCGTAGCAATAACACTGAGCCAACCTGGTTCCCGGACAGCCAGAATCTGGCCTTTACGTCCGACCAGGCAGGTCGTCCACAAGTTTATAAAGTGAATATCAACGGCGGAGCAGCGCAGCGTATTACCTGGGAAGGTTCTCAGAACCAGGATGCTGACGTCAGTGCCGATGGTAAAACAATGGTAATGGTTAGCACTGCGGGTGGTCAGCAGCACATTGCCAAACAAGATCTGGTAACGGGAGGCGTACAAATACTGTCGTCAACGTTCCTGGATGAAACGCCAAGTCTGGCACCTAACGGCACTATGGTAATCTACAGCTCTTCTCAGGGGATGGGATCCGTGCTGAATCTGGTTTCTACAGATGGGCGTTTCAAAGCGCGTCTTCCGGCAACTGATGGACAGGTAAAATCACCTGCCTGGTCGCCGTATCTGTAATAATAATTAATTGATTACTAAAGGAATCTTAGAAATGCAACTGAACAAAGTGCTGAAGGGGCTGATGATCGCTCTGCCTGTAATGGCAATCGCAGCGTGTTCTTCTAACAAGAACGCAAGCAATGACCAGAGCGGCGAAGGCATGATGGGTGCCGGCACCGGTATGGACGCTAACGGCAATGGCAACATGTCTTCTGAAGAGCAAGCGCGTCTTCAGATGCAGCAGCTGCAGCAGAACAACATCGTTTACTTCGATCTGGATAAATACGACATCCGTTCTGACTTCGCTGCAATGCTGGATGCGCACGCAAACTTCCTGCGTAGCAACCCGTCTTACAAAGTCACCGTAGAAGGTCACGCGGACGAACGTGGTACTCCAGAGTACAACATCTCCCTGGGTGAACGTCGTGCGAACGCTGTTAAAATGTACCTGCAGGGTAAAGGCGTTTCTGCTGACCAGATCTCCATCGTTTCTTACGGTAAAGAAAAACCAGCAGTACTGGGTCACGACGAAGCGGCTTACTCCAAAAACCGTCGTGCCGTACTCGTTTACTAAGAGAATTGCATGAGCAGTAACTTCAGACATCATCTGATGAGTCTGTCGTTACTGGTTGGAATAGCGGCCCCCTGGGCCGCTTTTGCTCAGGCACCAATCAGTAGTGTCGGCTCAGGCTCGGTAGAAGACCGGGTCACTCAACTCGAGCGTATCTCTAACGCTCACAGCCAGCTTTTAACTCAACTCCAGCAGCAACTTTCTGACAACCAGAACGATATCGATTCCCTTCGTGGTCAGATCCAGGAGAGTCAGTATCAGCTTAATCAGGTTGTGGAACGCCAGAAGCAAATCTTGTCGCAGATGGATAGCCTGAGCAGCGGCGGTGCGGCTGCACAGCCCGCAGCAGGCGATCAAAGCGGTGCGGCGACGCCTGCACCTGCGGCAGATGCCTCCCCGTCGTCAGGTGCGCCTGTACAGAGCGGTGACGCGAATACGGACTATAACGCGGCCATTGCCCTGGTACAGGACAAATCGCGCCAGGACGATGCTATCGTTGCGTTTCAGAACTTCGTTAAGAAGTACCCTGATTCTACTTACCAGCCAAATGCGAACTACTGGCTGGGTCAGTTGAATTACAACAAGGGTAAAAAGGATGATGCGGCGTTTTATTTTGCCTCTGTGGTGAAAAATTACCCGAAATCACCGAAAGCGCCGGATGCGATGTATAAAGTCGGCGTGATCATGCAGGACAAAGGCGACACTGCAAAAGCCAAAGCGGTTTATCAGCAGGTGGTTGCGAAATTCCCGGGTACAGACGGCGCCAAACAAGCGCAAAAACGTTTGAGTTCGATGGGTTGATTATCGCATGACCAGAAATCGCGTTATTTCTGGTCGTGCAGCATGATTCCTAAGCAGTTAAGTGATCTTCATCGAAATTTTTGTTGCGCAGAATTCTTAAATCAGTAATATATGCCGCCGTTGCCACGGGATATCAAACAACGTGAAAGCAGCGCAAAAGTGGGTCGTTAGCTCAGTTGGTAGAGCAGTTGACTTTTAATCAATTGGTCGCAGGTTCGAATCCTGCACGACCCACCACTTAAAGCAGTTCCGGCAGTACAGAGTGGGTGATTAGCTCAGTTGGTAGAGCATCTCCTTTACACGGAGGGGGTCGGCGGTTCGAGCCCGTCATCACCCACCACTCGGGTCGTTAGCTCAGTTGGTAGAGCAGTTGACTTTTAATCAATTGGTCGCAGGTTCGAATCCTGCACGACCCACCAATTTTATTGGTTCCGAGTGATAATTCAGGCAACACCCGAATGGGTCGTTAGCTCAGTTGGTAGAGCAGTTGACTTTTAATCAATTGGTCGCAGGTTCGAATCCTGCACGACCCACCAGCCTGAATAGATTTGAAGTACATCCCGTAAGGGGTCGTTAGCTCAGTTGGTAGAGCAGTTGACTTTTAATCAATTGGTCGCAGGTTCGAATCCTGCACGACCCACCAATTTTAATGTCTTACTCAGATATTACACGTGAAGGATAACGTTGCTTTAGCAACGGCCCGAAGGGCGAGGCGAAGCCGAGTCATCCTGCACGACCCACCAGTGTAGAAAGGCGCCCTAAAGGCGCCTTTTTGCTATCTGTCGTTCGCCAGTGCCTTGTAGGTCGGGTAAGGCGAAGCCACCAGCCGACAAATGCTACCGGCATCAATTCCCGATGACATTCCCCCTCAAATTCGCTATCTTGTTTAGTATATAAAACACCATTGCCTTATTTTTGTTATCTCATGCAAAACAAAGGCAATATTGTTAAGCCAGTAAAACGAGAAGCCATAATGAGTGTGATGTTTGATCCCGAAACCGCAATCTATCCCTTCCCGCCGAAGCCAGCTCCGCTAAGCCGGGATGAGAAGCAGTTCTATCGTGAAAAAATCAAGCGCCTCCTTAAAGAGCGTGATGCGGTGATGGTGGCGCATTACTACACCGACCCGGAAATTCAGCAGCTGGCGGAAGAGACGGGTGGCTGTATCTCAGACTCCCTGGAGATGGCGCGTTTCGGTGCTAAGCATTCAGCCTCCACGCTGCTGGTCGCGGGGGTTCGTTTTATGGGTGAAACGGCAAAAATCCTCAACCCGGAAAAAACGATTCTGATGCCTACGCTGAATGCCGAATGTTCTCTTGACCTCGGTTGCCCGATTGATGAGTTCACCGCCTTCTGTGATGCCCACCCTGACCGTACCGTGGTGGTCTATGCCAATACGTCTGCGGCGGTGAAAGCCCGGGCAGACTGGGTAGTAACGTCCAGTATCGCCGTTGAGCTGATTGAACATCTGGACAGCCTGGGGGAGAAAATCATCTGGGCGCCCGATCGTCACCTGGGAAACTACGTACAAAAACAGACCGGTGCGGATGTACTGTGCTGGCAGGGCGCCTGTATCGTTCACGACGAGTTTAAGACCCAGGCACTGACCCGGATGAAACGCTTATACCCGCAGGCCGCAATTCTGGTGCATCCGGAGTCGCCGCAGTCGATTGTTGAGATGGCGGACGCCGTCGGCTCAACCAGCCAGTTGATAAACGCGGCAAAAACCCTGCCGCACAAGCAGCTCATCGTGGCGACCGATCGCGGTATCTTCTATAAAATGCAGCAGGCCGTACCAGAAAAAGAGCTGCTCGAAGCGCCAACCGCCGGAGAAGGGGCGACCTGTCGAAGCTGCGCGCACTGCCCGTGGATGGCGATGAATGGACTTAAGGCGATAGCGGAGGGGCTGGAGATCGGGGGCGCAGCGCATGAGATCCACGTAGACGCCGCCCTGCGCGAAGGCGCGTTAATTCCGCTTAACCGTATGCTGGATTTTGCGGCTACACTACGTACTTAACTTATTACGCCCCGGAGAAAAAATGGATTTTTTTAGCACACAGAACATCCTGGTTCATATCCCGATTGGTGCGGGCGGCTATGACCTGTCGTGGATTGAAGCGGTAGGTACGCTGGCCGGTTTACTCTGTATCTGGCTGGCCAGCCTTGAGAAGATCAGTAACTATGCGTTCGGGCTGATAAACGTCACGCTGTTTGCGATCATCTTCTTCCAGATCCAGCTCTACGCCAGCTTGCTTCTGCAGCTGTTCTTCTTCGCGGCCAATATCTATGGCTGGTACGCCTGGTCGCGGCAAAACAGTCAGCAGGAGGCGGAGCTGCAAATCCGCTGGCTGCCGTTGCCAAAAGCCATTGCCTGGCTCGCGGCCTGCGTGGTGGCAATCGGCTTTATGACCGTCTTTATTGACCCGGTATTTGCCTTCCTGACGCGCGTGGCGGTCTCGGTCATGTCGGGTCTGGGATTAAACGTGACGATGCCTGAGCTTCAGCCTGATGCCTTCCCGTTCTGGGATTCCTGCATGATGGTGCTTTCGATTGCCGCAATGATCCTGATGACCCGTAAATACGTTGAAAACTGGCTGCTGTGGGTGGTCATCAACGTGATTAGCGTGGTGATTTTTGCCCGTCAGGGCGTTTATGCCATGTCGTTGGAGTATATGCTGCTGACCGTCATTGCCCTGAACGGTAGCCGCATGTGGATCAACAGCGCGCGTGAGCGTGGCTCTCGCGCGCTTTCCCGCTAATGGTGATGCTCGTGTGAGTGGCCGGACTGCGCCTCGTTCAGGTGACAGTCTGGCCCGTTACAAGGCTGATACTCCATCTGGATGGTGGAGTGCGCAATTTCGTAGTGATGCTCAAGGAAGTGCCGAATACGTTCAAGCAACGCATCGTGATCGTGGGGCGGAATAACCTGAACGTGCAGCGTCATAAGCGGTTTCTCACCCACCAGCCAGACGTGAACGTGGTGAACGTTACGGACTTCAGGAATGGAACGACACAGATTGCGTTTTAGCTCGCCAATATCCAGCGACGTGGGAGCGCCTTCCAGCAGTTCATTCACGCTCTCTTTCAACAGCCGCCAGGCACTGCGTAATACAAGGCACGATACCAGCACGGAAAGAATCGGGTCGATGGGGGTCCAGCCCGTACCCATAATGATCAGCGCGGCGACGATGGCACCTACGGAACCCAGCAGATCGCCCAGCACGTGAAGCGCCGCGGCCCGTACGTTCAGATTTTTTTCGCTGCTGCCGCGGTGCAATATCCAGAATGCCAGAATATTGGCGACCAACCCGGCAATAGCAATCACCATCATCGTCGTTCCGGCTACCGGTTGTGGATGACGAAAGCGCTGAAACGCCTCCCAGACGATAAGAATGGTAATAACCACCAGTGCAATCGCATTCACGAACGCAGCAAGTGTGGTCAGTCTGAGCCAGCCAAAGGTGTGGCGGGCATTGGGAGGGCGACGGGCAAACTGCACGGCCAGCAGAGCAAACAGGAGCGCGGCAGCGTCGGTCAGCATATGCCCGGCATCGGCCAGCAGCGCCAGCGATCCGGAGATCAGTCCGCCTGTCACCTCAATAATCATAAAGGTGGCAGTGACGCCAAAAGCCAGCAGAAGCCGTTTGGCATTTTCATCGCCAGTGGAGTGGGAATGGGAGTGGGAGTGCGCCATGGTATCGTTCCTGATTTATTATTATTTTTAGTGTAGCGTTTTTAAGAGCTTAAATAAAAAAGGAGAGCATTCGCTCTCCCTCTTTTACCTTACGGAAGGTTACTGGGTAGTACCGTCCGTTTTGGTATTGGCATCGCTGCCCACTTTGTCATTCGGGTCCGGGCATTTCCCGTCTTTACACATTGAGTTTTTGTGAACTTCGTCAGTGCTCATACCGTCATGGTTCATCGTGCCGGTATTCGTACCGCCGGTGTTGGTATTGCCCGTGTTGATATTACTGTTATCAACATTATTTGGCGCGATATTCTGTTTTGCATCCGGCGCAACCTGGCCCGCTTCGGCAGCGGCATTTGCGTCGCCGTTGCTGCCGGAGGAGCCTGTATCGGCTGCCAGTACGCTACCGCTTGCCAGGGTAAGGGTTGCCGTCAGGAAAAGCGTAGTCAGTTTCGTCATTTTCATCATGGTGCTCCTGTTCTTATCGTTACGCTGGATAACATTCTCCAACAGTGCATCTTGTTCAGTGGCGAAAGATCCCAGATTCCTGAATTATGTCAGGATGGAATCGCGTATAAATATTTAAAAACAGTCGTTACAAGTAAAAAGCTTAGGCGAGATCTCATTTTTCGCTATTTTGTTGCGTATTTTAGGCGAATTCCAGGAATTATCTGCGCGAAGTGTAAAAGCCCGTTTACACTTCGTGACCGACAAGTTAGATTGAAAGCATTGCTTTCATTACTAAAGATATGGCAGAGCCGGAAAGAAGATGAATTATCAGAACGACGATTTACGCATTAAAGAGATCAATGAGTTATTACCTCCCGTAGCGCTCCTTGAAAAATTCCCCGCCACCGAAAATGCCGCCAACACGGTGTCTCATGCCCGCAAGGCGATCCACAAGATCCTGAAAGGTAGCGACGATCGTCTTCTGGTGGTCATCGGACCGTGCTCCATTCACGATCCTGCTGCGGCCAAAGAGTACGCGTCACGTCTGCTCACCCTGCGCGAAGAGCTGAAGGGCGAACTGGAAATTGTGATGCGCGTTTATTTCGAAAAACCGCGTACCACCGTGGGCTGGAAAGGGTTGATCAACGATCCGCACATGGACAACAGTTTCCAGATCAACGACGGCCTGCGTATTGCGCGTAAGCTGCTGCTGGAGATTAACGACAGCGGGCTGCCTGCTGCCGGAGAATTCCTCGATATGATCACCCCGCAGTATCTGGCTGACCTGATGAGCTGGGGCGCTATTGGTGCGCGTACGACTGAATCGCAGGTTCACCGTGAGCTGGCGTCTGGCCTGTCATGCCCGGTGGGTTTCAAAAACGGCACTGATGGCACCATCAAAGTCGCTATTGATGCCATCAATGCGGCTGGCGCGCCGCACTGCTTCCTGTCGGTGACTAAGTGGGGCCACTCGGCTATCGTGAATACCAGCGGTAATGGCGATTGCCATATCATTCTGCGCGGCGGTAAAGAGCCTAACTACAGCGCAAAACACGTGGCGGAAGTGAAGGCGGGTCTGGAGAAAGCGGGACTGGCGCCGCAGATCATGATCGATTTCAGCCATGCGAACTCAAGCAAACAGTTCAAAAAGCAGATGGAAGTTGGTGCAGACGTTTGTCAGCAAATCGCCAACGGTGAACGCGCAGTGATTGGGGTGATGATTGAGAGCCATCTGGTGGAAGGCAATCAGAACCTGGAGGGCAGCGAGCCGCTGGTCTACGGTAAGAGCGTGACGGATGCCTGCATTGGCTGGGATGATACCGATGCGATCCTGCGTCAGCTGGCGGATGCGGTAAAAGCGCGTCGCGGTTAAGTTTATCGCGGGCAATAAAAAAGCGTGGATTGCTCCACGCTTTTTTTATGTCCGGCGAAAATTACTTCGCTTTACCCTGGTTCGCCACGGCCGCCGCTTTTGCAGCGATTTCGTCGGCGTTACCCAGGTAGTAATGTTTAACTGGCTTAAAGTTTTCGTCGAACTCGTACACCAGCGGCACGCCGGTAGGGATGTTCAGCTCGAGGATTTCATCTTCACCCATGTTGTCCAGGTATTTCACCAGCGCACGCAGGGAGTTACCGTGAGCAGCGATAATGACGCGCTCGCCGCTTTTCAGGCGTGGCAGAATGGTTTCGTTCCAGTAAGGCACAACACGGTCGATGGTCAGCGCCAGGCTTTCGGTCTGCGGCAGTTCAGCCTCAGTCAGCTTCGCGTAACGCGGATCGTGGCCCGGGTAGCGCTCGTCATCTTTGCTCAGCTCTGGAGGCGTGACCGCAAAACCACGACGCCACTGCTTAACCTGCTCGTCACCGTATTTTTCTGCGGTTTCTGCTTTGTTCAGACCTTGCAGCGCACCGTAGTGACGCTCGTTCAGTTTCCAGGATTTCTCAACCGGCAGCCAGGCCTGATCCAGCTCGTCCAGAATGTTCCACAGGGTATGGATGGCACGTTTCAGCACAGAGGTGTAAGCAAAGTCAAAGGTGAAGCCTTCTTCTTTCAGCAGTTTACCTGCCGCTTTTGCTTCGCTCACGCCTTTCTCGGACAGATCAACGTCATACCAACCGGTGAAGCGGTTTTCGTTGTTCCACTGGCTTTCGCCGTGGCGCACCAGGACAAGCTTAGTATTAGCCATTTCTTACTCCTCAAGCATTTTGAATGATAACAATTCTCATTATATTGCCGTGACTGTGCCAGCAGCAACGCTTAACCCTAACCATAGCGAAAATAGTTCGAGAGTGTAAGATGCATGTGAATCCAGGGTTATGATTTTGTCTGCGATCGCCGCTATTTTCAGCAAGCTGAGCGGAAAAAAGCCCTCGCGGTGAGGGCCAGGCTTTTTGCCGGATGGCGCTTCGCTTATCCGGCCTACATTCGTAGGCCCGTGCACGCGTAGCGCCGCCGGACATTATGCGCGCGGAATGAAATGATACTCTGTGACGCTTACGTACTCTTCACCCGGACGCAGCACACAGTCAGGCTGCGGCCATTCAGGATGGTTAGGACTGTCCGGCAGGAACTCGCTCTCCAGCGCCAGACCTTGCCAGGCGGCGTAGTCGTTATGTTCACGCGCCGTGGTCCCCTCCAGGTAGTTACCGGAGTAGAACTGCAGGGCAGGGGCGGTGGTGTAGACCGTCATCTGTAACTTCTCATCCGCAGACCAGACCTGTGCGGCAGGTTGAGAAAGATCGCCTTTCGCCTGCAACAGGAAAGCGTGGTCGTAGCCTTTCACCTTGCGCTGATCGTCATCACTCAGGAAATCCTGGGCGATGGTTTTCGGCTGACGGAAATCAAAGCTATTACCGCTTACCGGTTTCAGCCCCTGATAAGGGATCCCCATCTCATCGACCGGCAGATACGCGTCCGCCAGGATCTGGAGTTTGTGGCTGCGGACATCGGTCTGATTGCCGTCAAGGTTGAAATAGGCGTGGTTAGTCAGGTTGACCGGGCACGGCTTGTCGACGGTCGCGCGGTACTCAATGGCGATACGATTATCTTCGGTCAGGGTAAAGCGCGCGGTTGCGGTGAGATTGCCCGGGAAGCCCTGGTCTCCGTCGAGGGAGTCCAGAGAGAACCAGACCTCACCGTCATTTTGCTGCACAATCTTCCAGCGACGTTTATCAAACCCTTCCGGGCCGCCGTGCAGCTGATTTTCACCCTGGCTGGCAAGCAGGGAATAGGTTACGCCGTCCAGCGTAAACCGGCTTCTGGCGATGCGGTTGGCGTAGCGGCCTATGGATGCGCACAGAAAAGCGGTCTGCTCGATATACTGCTCGGGCGATGCGCAGCCGAGCAGGGTTTCGCGCACGCTGCCGTCAGGCATTGGTACGCGGGCAGAAAGTAACGTTGCGCCCCAGTCCATCAGCGTAACCACCATCCCGGCGCTGTTGCGCAGGGTCAACAGGCGATACGGCAGACCATCCGGTGCGAGAGTAGGTGTTTCGTTTAGCACTGTCCGGCTCCTTGTGATGCTTTGCAGACATAGAAAGTTTCTTTGATGCCCGTTTTGGCTTCGTACTGTTTAGCCACCGCGTCCTGAATGGCAGGGACCAGCTCTTCCGGCACCAGGGCGACGACACAGCCGCCAAATCCACCCCCGGTCATACGCACGCCGCCTTTATCGCCAATCGTGGCTTTCACAATTTCAACCAGGGTGTCGATTTGTGGCACGGTGATTTCGAAATCGTCGCGCATGGAGGCATGCGATTCGGCCATCAGCTCGCCCATCCGTTTCAGGTCACCTTTCGCCAGCGCGGAGGCGGCTTCTACGGTACGGGCATTTTCCGTCAGCACGTGACGCACGCGCTTCGTGACAACCGGATCCAGTTCGTGGGCAACCTTGTTAAATTCGTCAAGTGAGACATCACGCAGGGCTGGCTGCTGGAAGAAGCGCGCGCCGGTTTCACACTGCTCGCGGCGGGTGTTGTACTCGCTCCCCACCAGGGTGCGTTTGAAGTTGCTGTTGATGATCACCACAGCCGCACCTTTTGGCAGTGGAACCGCTTTGGTCCCGAGGGAGCGGCAGTCAATCAGCAAAGCATGTTCTTTCTTGCCCAGCGCGGAAATCAGCTGATCCATAATGCCGCAGTTGCAGCCCACGAACTGGTTTTCCGCTTCCTGACCGTTGAGGGCGATCTGCGCCCCGTCCAGCGGCAGATGATAAAGCTGCTGGAACACGGTGCCGACCGCCACTTCCAGCGATGCGGAAGAGCTTAATCCCGCCCCTTGCGGCACGTTGCCGCTGATCACCAGATCGGCCCCGCCGAAATTCTTGTTACGCTTCAGAAGATGCTTCACCACGCCGCGAACATAGTTCGACCACTGCTGGCTGTCGTGGGTCACGATCGGCGCATCAAGGGAAAATTCGTCAATTTCGTTGCCGTAATCCGCGGCGATCACTCGCACGTTACGATCTGAACGTTTCGTGCAGGCGATCACCGTCTGGTAGTCGATGGCACACGGCAGGACAAAACCGTCGTTATAGTCGGTGTGCTCGCCGATCAGATTAACGCGGCCTGGCGCCTGGATAATATGGGTGGCAGGGTAGCCAAATTTTTCAGCAAACAGGGATTGTGTTTTATCTTTCAGACTCATTTTTAGACTCCTGATTCGCGGTAATGGACGTCGCTAACGGCACGCAGGCGTTCTGCCGCCTGTTCCGCCGTCAGGTCGCGCTGGGTTTCCGCCAGCATTTCATAGCCCACCATGAATTTACGTACCGTCGCAGAACGCAGCAGCGGCGGATAGAAGTGTGCATGTAACTGCCAGTGTTGATTCTCTTCGCCGTTAAACGGCGCACCGTGCCAGCCCATGGAGTAGGGGAAGGAACACTGGAACAGGTTGTCGTAGCGGCTGGTCAGTTTTTTCAGCGCCAGGGCAAGGTCGTCTCGCTGGGCGTCGCTGAGGTCCGTAATACGCTGAACATGGGCCTTTGGCAGCAGCAGCGTTTCAAACGGCCACGCCGCCCAGTAAGGGACTACCGCAAGCCAGTGCTCGGTTTCCACCACAGTGCGGCTGCCGTCCGCCAGTTCACGCTGGGTGTAATCCACCAGCATCGGCGAACCGTTCTGGGCGAAATAGGCTTTTTGCAGCCGGTCTTCACGTTCGGCTTCGTTCGGCAGGAAGCTGTTCGCCCAGATCTGGCCGTGCGGATGCGGGTTAGAGCAGCCCATCGCCGCGCCTTTATTTTCAAATACCTGCACCCACGGATAGGTCTGGCCCAGCTCCGCCGTTTGCGCCTGCCAGGTGCTGACCACCTCTTTCAGCGCCTCAACGCTCAGCTCCGGCAGCGTTTTGCTGTGATCGGGAGAGAAGCAGATCACGCGGCTGGTGCCGCGGGCGCTTTCACAGCGCATCAGCGGGTCGTGGTTTTCCGGCGCGTCCGGCGTGTCGGTCATCAGCGCCGCAAAATCGTTAGTGAAAACGAAGGTGCCTTTGTAGTTCGGGTTTGTATCGCCCGTCACGCGCGTGTTGCCCGGACAGAGGAAGCAGTCCGGATCGTGCTGCGGCAGCGACTGTTTGGCAGGCGTCTCTTGCGCCCCCTGCCAGGGGCGCTTGGCGCGATGCGGTGAAACTAAAATCCATTGCCCGCTGAGCGGGTTAAAACGACGATGCGGGTGATCGACGGGATTGAATTGTGTCATGACAAATCCTTAATCCGGATAACCCTGCGGATGGCGTGACTGCCAGTGCCAGGTATCCTGTGCCATTTCATCAAGCGTGCGGGTAACACGCCAGTTAAGCTCTTTATCCGCTTTGGTGGCATCGGCCCAGTAAGCCGGGAGGTCGCCATCACGACGCGGCGCGAAGTGATATTTCACTGGCTTGCCGCAGGCTTTACTGAAGGCATTCACCACATCCAGCACGCTGCTGCCGACGCCGGCGCCGAGGTTGTAAATATGCACGCCCGGTTTATCCGCCAGCTGCTGCATCGCCGCCACGTGGCCGTCGGCCAGATCCATCACGTGAATGTAATCGCGCACGCCGGTGCCGTCTTCGGTGGGATAATCGTTACCAAAAATCGCCAGGGAGTCGCGACGCCCTACGGCAACCTGCGCGATATACGGCATCAGGTTATTTGGGATGCCCTGCGGATCTTCACCCATGTCGCCTGACGGATGCGCGCCAACCGGGTTGAAGTAGCGCAGCAGCGCGATGCTCCACTCAGGCTGGGCTTTTTGCAGGTCGGTCAGGATCTGCTCTACCATCAGCTTGCTTTTGCCATACGGGCTTTGCGGCGTACCGGTCGGGAAGCTTTCAACGTAAGGAATTTTTGGCTGATCGCCGTAGACGGTCGCGGAAGAGCTGAAGATAAAGTTTTTAACGTTCGCCGCACGCATGGCGGAGATCAGACGCAGGGTACCGTTGACGTTGTTGTCGTAGTACTCAAGCGGTTTTGCTACCGATTCGCCCACCGCTTTCAGGCCCGCGAAGTGGATAACGGTTTCAATCGCGTGATCGTGAAGGATTTCAGTCATCAATGCTTCATTGCGGATATCGCCTTCCACGAAAGTCGGCTGTTTACCCGCAAGGCGTTCAATGACCGGCAGCACGCTGCGCTTACTGTTGCACAGGTTATCAAGAATGACGACATCGTGGCCGCTTTGCAGAAGTTGTACGCAGGTATGACTTCCTATGTAACCGCTACCACCTGTTACCAGAACTCGCATATTTCGCTCCATTAGGCTTATGGTATGAATTAACCATAGCATATCAGAGACGCGAAAAGTGTGACATGGGATAAAATAGTGGTATCGTTTACACTGGTTTTCACAGGCGCTTTTTCACAGACTGAGTGCATTGTAGATCAAAGAGATAGAGATGTATTGTTGCAGGTTGTCTGAAAAGCGGAGGGCAGCGCCCTCCACGCGTTAATCGATTATGCTCAGCAGGTAGCGGTAATGCTCGCCGTCAGGCACAAATTCCAGCCGATGGGTGATGCAGGATGGGGCATCCTCAGCATGGTGGGAGACAAACAGCAGCTGGGTTTCACCTTCGCTAATCAGGACATCCACAAAGCGGCGGATCAGCTGACGGTTGAGGGGATCCAGCCCCTGCAACGGTTCATCAAGAATCAGCAGAGTAGGATGCTTAACCAGCGCGCGGACGATCAATGCCAGCCGCTGCTGCCCCCACGACAGGCTGTGGAATGGCGCATCGGCTACCCGGTTGTCCATACCCAGAATATCCAGCCACTGCTGCGCCAGCTTGTGCTGCTTGTCGGATACGGCCTGATAAATACCAATGGAATCGAAGAAGCCAGAGAGGATCACGTTTCGCACCGTAGTGCTCACCCGGTAGTCCAGATGCAGGCTGCTGCTGACATAACCGATATGCTTTTTGATATCCCAGATGGTTTCCCCGCTGCCGCGGCGGCGGCCGAAGAGGGTCAAATCGTTGCTGTAACCCTGCGGGTGATCGCCAGTGATCAGGCTTAGCAGCGTGGATTTACCCGCCCCGTTGGGGCCGACGATCTGCCAGTGCTCACCAGGATTAACCGTCCAGCTGAGATGATTAAGAATAGGGCGATCGTCGTAAGCAACCACCCCATCGCGCAGCACAATGCGCGGCTGGTCAGGTTCCAGCCCGTGGCGTGCCGAAGGGGCATCCGGCTCCGGCAGCGCAATACCGTCCAGTTTCTCGCTGTGGGCCAGCTGTGCAATTAGCGCCTGCCGGAGCAGTACGGCTTTCTCGCCGGTTTCGGTCAGGCTACAGTCCGCCAGCACGCCCGCGTAATGTACGAAATCCGGGATCTCATCAAAGCGGTTAAGGACCAGCACAAGGGTGTATCCCTGCTGGTTAAGCGACGCCAGCAACGCTGCCAGCTGCGCGCGGGACTGCACATCCAGTCCGTCAAACGGTTCATCCAGAATCAGGAGTTCCGGCTCGCTCATCAGCGCCTGACACAGCAGCGTTTTGCGCGTCTCGCCGGTAGAGAGATATTTAAAGCGGCGGTTAAGCAGGGCGGTAATGCCAAATTGCTCCGCCAGCTGCTGACAGCGGGCAGGATCTTTTATCTCATCCTGGATAATGTCCGCCGTCGTGCGGCCGGTATCTTCTTCGCCGGGGCTGAGCAAATCGGTATTGTTACGCTGCCACTCATCGCTGACCAGCTTTTGCAGCTGTTCAAAGGAAAGGCGCGTCAGCCGGGTAAAGGTGCACTGACGCTCACCCTTCAGCTGGGTTAATTCGCCTGCCAGAGCGCGGGCCAGCGCGGATTTTCCGCTGCCGTTCGTGCCCACAAACGCCCAGCTTTCTCCGGCGCGAAGGGTTAACTCTGGCAGCGATAAGGTACGGGTATCGCTAAGACGAAACGTGCCTTGCGAAATATGCAATGATGACATGTGTTATCCCATTTTTTGCAGCAACAGATGTCAGGGATACTCAGTGTTGGTGGGGTTGTCAATGCGCTTAGCACAATGTGGCGATAATTACCCGGTCTGCATTGAAATATGCGGTCACCACAGCACCTTCATCTAATTCGGTCGCGTCGTTCACCGGAACGGTGGCGCAGAGCGACTGTCCATCCGGCAGGGTCATCAGCACTTCACACTGTTCTGCGCCGCGCTCGATGTGGCTGATACGCCCGCGTAGCTGGTTGTCGGCCTCGGCGGCCTGCTCAGGGTTAAGCGTGATGCTGATCCAGGGCGCTTTGAGTAATACCAGCACCTCCTGACCTTCGTTCAGCCCAAGGCGTTGACCGCTTTGCGCGGTGATGGCGGCTTTCAGGCGCGTTGTGCCGTCCGCGAGCAGGATCTCAATATGCTCCTGCACCTGCGAATGATCGCGCCCCGTCACCGTACAAACCATTGGTTGCGGGCGCTGGTCTGCAAAGAGAAGCGGGAGATGGCGCCCAGTAGGCTGTCCAGCGGCAGGTTGTCGTCATCGCTCAGCACATCAAATGCTTTTTGCTGGATCTGCGCCAGTAAGTCATAGAGCTGGATCAGGCGTTGCCCGTAACGCGTCAACACGGCGCCGCCGCCGCCTTTTCCGCCGGTGGCGCGCTCTACCAGCGTTTGTTCGCTCAGGGTGTTCATGTCGTTAATCGCATCCCAGGCGCTTTTATAGCTGATGCCGGCGTTTTTGGCTCCCTGGCTAATCGAGCCAGTTTGTTCTATTTGTTTTAACAGGGCGATGCGTCGCGGATCGGCGAAAAGCTTCTGCTGAAGTCGTAGGGTGAGGAGAATTTCGGCCTGCATAACAATGTCCCGGCAAAAAGGTTATTGTGACCCAAATGTCCGGGTGCGGAAAGCGCACCGCACAAAAGGGGATGTTTTTCTTACTTTTCAGGGTAGAATAAGCCGTTCACAAGATCTGGAGAAAACCATGTTAGAGTTATTGAAAAGTCTGGTATTCGCGGTAATCATGGTGCCAGTAGTGATGGCTATCATCCTCGGTGCCATCTACGGCCTGGGTGAAGTGTTCAACGTCTTTTCGAACATTGGTCATCGTCGTGACCAGCCTAAAAAGCAGCAATGATTTCCTCCAAAACGCCCGGCCAGCCCGGGCGTTTTGCTCTCAAGTTTATTCCTCTCCCGCCGATATCTTTTACAACGTTCCTTGAGTTTACGCATTAATGGGTACGATTTAGCGCTAGGAACGCCTGCGATATGTCGTTATATTTGTTTGTATATAACGATATGCACAGGAGCTTCAAATGGCACGTTCATGGGTACGCCTTTTCGCAGGGGCAACGCTGACTCTCTCACTCACCGGCCACGCGCTGGCGGATGAAGGAAAAATCACGGTCTTTGCGGCGGCGTCGCTGACTAACGCGATGCAGGATATTGCTGCGGTATACAAAAAAGAGAAAAACGTCGAGGTCGTTTCGTCGTTTGCCTCCTCGTCCACGCTGGCCCGCCAGATCGAAGCGGGGGCTCCGGCTGATCTGTTCATCTCTGCCGATCAGAAATGGATGGACTACGCGGTGGAGAAAAAATCTGTTGATACGGCTAGCCGCGAAACGCTGCTGGGAAATAGCCTGGTGGTGGTCGCGCCCGCAAACAGCAAGCAGGGCGACATCGCCATCAACAAACAGACGGACTGGACCCGTCTGCTCAACGGTGGCCGTCTGGCGGTAGGCGATCCGGAGCATGTTCCTGCCGGGATTTATGCGAAAGAAGCGCTGCAAAAACTGGGCGCATGGGAGACCTTATCGCCGAAGCTGGCTCCCGCAGAAGATGTGCGCGGCGCGCTGGCGCTGGTGGAGCGTAACGAAGCGCCACTCGGGATCGTTTACGGCTCCGATGCCGTCGCCAGTAAAGGTGTGAAGGTGGTCGGTACCTTCCCGGAAGACTCGCATAAGAAAGTAGAATATCCTGTTGCGATAGTTGATGGACATAAAAATGCGACCGTGACGGCCTTCGTTGACTACCTGAAGGGGCCTGAAGCGTCCGCTATCTTTAAACGTTACGGATTTACGACTCACGAATGATATTGACCGAACCTGAATGGCAGGCCGTGCTGCTGAGCCTGAAAGTCTCTTCCCTGGCGGTTGCGCTGAGTTTGCCCTTTGGGGTGTTCTTTGCCTGGTTACTGGTTCGCGTGAAGTTTCCAGGCAAAGCCCTGCTCGACAGTGTTCTCCATCTTCCGCTCGTGTTACCGCCTGTGGTGGTCGGCTATCTGCTGCTGATCTCCATGGGGCGACGCGGTTTTATCGGCGAATGGCTGTACGACTGGTTCGGCCTGACCTTTGCTTTCAGCTGGCGCGGCGCGGTTCTGGCCGCGGCAGTAATGTCCTTCCCGCTAATGGTGCGCGCTATCCGCCTGGCGCTGGAAGGGGTGGATATCCGGCTAGAGCAGGCCGCCCGCACGTTGGGTGCAGGCCGCTGGCGAGTATTCCTGACCATTACGCTTCCGCTCACCTTACCGGGCATTATCGTCGGTACGGTGTTAGCCTTCGCCCGCTCACTGGGTGAGTTCGGCGCGACCATCACCTTTGTGTCCAACATTCCCGGCGAGACGCGGACCATCCCGTCGGCCATGTATACCCTGATTCAAACCCCGGGTGGCGAAAGTGCGGCGGCCCGGCTGTGTATTATTTCGATTGTACTCGCCCTGGTCTCGCTGCTGGTGTCTGAATGGCTGGCGCGCCTTAGCCGTGAACGGATGGGGAAACCGTGATGCTGGAACTCAACTTTACGCAAACCCTGGGCAGCCACACTCTGACGCTTAACGAAACGCTGCCTGCCAGCGGTATCACCGCCATTTTTGGCGTTTCCGGGGCAGGGAAAACGTCGCTGATTAATGCGATTAGCGGTCTGACGCGTCCCCAGTCTGGCAGAATTGTGTTAAATAACCGCGTCTTAAACGACGCGGAGAAGAAGGTCTGCCTGTCACCGGATAAGCGCCGCATCGGCTATGTGTTTCAGGATGCGCGCCTGTTTCCGCACTACAGCGTGCGCGGAAATCTGCGCTATGGCATGGCAAAAAGCATGGCCGGACAGTTCGATAAGCTGGTGGCGCTGCTGGGCATCGAACCGCTGCTCGATCGTCTCCCGTCTTCGCTGTCGGGTGGTGAAAAACAGCGCGTGGCAATTGGCCGCGCCCTGTTAACCGCGCCGGAATTGTTGCTGCTGGATGAGCCGCTGGCCTCGCTGGATATTCCGCGCAAGCGCGAGTTGCTGCCGTATCTGCAACGTCTGGCGCGGGAAATCAACGTGCCCATGCTGTACGTCAGCCATTCGCTGGATGAGATCTTACATCTGGCCGACAAAGTGCTGGTGCTGGAGGCGGGCAGGGTGAAGGCATTCGGCAATCTGGAAGAGGTATGGGGCAGCAGCGTTATGCATCCGTGGCTGCCAAAGGAGCAGCAGAGCAGCATTCTGAAGGTGAGCGTGCTGGAGCACCATCCACATTATGCGATGACCGCGCTGGCGCTGGGTGACCAGCATTTGTGGGTGAATAAAATCGATACGCCGATTCAGTCCACGTTACGGATCCGCATTCAGGCGTCGGATGTCTCCCTGGTGCTGCAACCGCCGCTGCAAACCAGTATCCGCAATATTTTGCGCGCAAAAGTGGCGCAGTGTTTTGATGATAACGGCCAGGTAGAAGTGCAACTGGAAGTGGGCAACAGAACGCTGTGGGCGCGCATCAGCCCGTGGGCCAGGGATGAGTTAGGCATCAAGCCTGGCCTGTGGCTTTACGCGCAAATCAAGAGCGTCTCTATCACCGCCTGATTACAGCAGGTGGGTATAAATATACTGCGCGATGCTGTCGGTGGTGTTATCGCCAATCACCACGTTAGCACGCGCTTTCACCGCATCATCGGCGTTGCCCATCGCCACGCCCGTTCCGGCCGCTTCCAGCATGCTGATGTCGTTATAGTTATCGCCGAAGGCAATCACGTCCTGCATTGACCAGCCCTGTGACTCAACGAACTGGGTCAAACGCTTTCCTTTGCTGTTGCCTTTACGGGCGATATCCACCTGATCGTGCCAGGACCATTCACATTCCAGACCCAGCGTATGCTCGACATGTTTTGCGAAGGTATTCAGTTTGGCAGTGTCTTCATCGGTCAGGGCAAATTTCCAGATTGCCTGGACGTCTTCCGCCGCCTGGCGCAGGGAGGAAACCTGAGTGAACACCGGACGCTGCGCTTCCGGCAGGGACAGGGCCCAGTTGCTGGTGCGGATCACATGGCCGGTAGGGCGTTCATACAGCATGGCGTTATCCACATACATCAGGCCGTGAATCGCGTGCTCATCCAGTAAATCAATCAATTGCAGCGCCTGCGGAACGGGAAGCGGATCAGAGGTTAAAACCTTTTTTGCCTGATAATCATACAAATAGGTGCCATTACAACAAATTGCAGGTGTATCTAAGCCCAGTGCCTGATAAAAAGGATGAATGGCTACGTGATGTCGACCCGTTACGATGAGAAGTTGATACCCCGCTTCCCGGGCTCGTTTGAGGGCCTCAAGAGAAGAGGGGAGCAGGGTTTTCTGAGGGGTAAGCAGTGTTCCGTCTAAATCCAGGGCAATCACTCGCGAGGTCATTTTTTCTTCCGGGTTAATGTTGAATTTAAGGTCTGTCGGGATGGTACACCGAGAGCGGAACCCTGCAAAATCCCGGACTACAATTCAGCATTCACCGTTAAAAATAATCAGGAGTATTCATGAAACAAACCGTTTATACCGCCAGTCCTGAAAGTCAGCAGATCCATGTCTGGCGTTTGAATACAGAAGGTTCGCTTACGCTGGTTCAGGTTGTTGATGTGCCAGGCCAGGTGCAGCCGATGGTCGTCAGCCCGGATAAACGTTTTCTTTATGTCGGGGTACGCCCGGAATTCCGCGTACTCGCATACCGCATCTCCCCGGATGACGGCGCGCTGACCTATACCGCAGAAGCGCCGCTGCCGGGCAGCCCGACCCATATTTCTACCGACCATAAAGGCAACTTTATCTTCAGCGGCTCCTACAATGCAGGCTGCGTGAGCGTCACCCGCCTGGAAGACGGTATTCCCGTTGAAACCGTCGACGTGGTAGAAGGGCTTGAGGGTTGCCACTCCGCCAACATTTCGCCGGATAACCGCACGCTGTGGGTGCCAGCGCTGAAGCAGGATCGCATCTGCCTGTTTACCCTGAGCGATGACGGTCATCTGGTCGCGCAGAGCCCGGCGGAAGTCACCACCGTGGAAGGCGCAGGCCCGCGCCATATGGTCTTCCACCCGAATCAGCAGTATGCCTATGTCGTTAACGAGCTGAACAGCTCGGTAGATGTCTGGGAGCTGAACGATCCTAACGGGCAGATCGAGTGCGTACAGACGCTGGACATGATGCCAGCTGATTTCTCCGACACACGCTGGGCGGCAGACATTCACATCACGCCCGATGGCCGCCACCTGTATGCCTGTGACCGTACCTCCAGTCTGATCACCGTCTTCAGCGTCTCAGAAGACGGCAGCGTTCTGGCAGTTGAGGGCTTCCAGCCGACAGAAACCCAGCCGCGCGGCTTTAATGTCGATCACAGCGGCAAATACCTGATTGCTGCGGGGCAGAAATCCCACCACATCGCGCTCTATGAAATCAAAGGCGTGCAGGGTCTACTGGAAGAGAAAGGACGCTATGCGGTCGGACAAGGGCCGATGTGGGTTGTGATTAACGCTCACTGATCCGTAGACGAAAAAAAACCTCGCACATGCGAGGTTTTTTTATGCGTGGTTAATGCATGAGGTAGGCCGGGTAAGGCGTAGCCGCCACCCGGCAGCAGGCATTTTACTGCTTCGGTTCAGCAACCACTTTGCTACCCAGACCGCGGTTGTTGTATTCCCACATGCGGTTGAAGTTAGCGTCGTTCAGGTTACGCTGCACGTTGTCTTTATCATCCACCGTGCCGGTGTTGCCGGAGAAAGGACGTTTCGAGATCGCCGCATCCGCCCACGGTTTCGCCATGTTAAAGCCTTCGTTAATCACGCTGTCGCGGATCACGACCTGGCCGTTAGTGGCGGAGTCCACGTCCAGAGAGCGGCCAAGCTGCGCCACGCCATCGCCAGCAGCAGTAAAGCGGCTATTCACGGCCAGGAAGCCATAGAACAGGTTGGACTGCGTGGCCGGGGCAAAGACGTAACCTTCCTGCTGCGTACGTGAATTCACCACGCGGAAGTCGGTGTTATCAAACACCACCGCGCCGCGACCGGAGACCATATCCACGTCGCCTTCAATGTAGCTGTTGGTGACCAGAGTACGCGTCAGACGGTTGTTCTGAAGGGTATTCTGCACGCCGCTGTTGGTCACGAAGAAGGTATTCTGGCGGCCCAGGATATTGACGTTGTTAATCTGTACCTTGTCGCCATCGCTACGCAGCGCCACGGCCTGGTGATTACCTGCGTCAACGCTGTCGCCCAGGGTGTTCTGAATGGTCAGGTTCTGCAATTGCAGGCCGTTGTTCTGTGACCAGAATACTGCCGAGCACATCACGCCAATGGTGGCGGCACGTTTGCGCTGGCAGTTATCAAACATATACCACGCCGGTTTACCTGGCATGTATTTACCGGCTGGGTTCACCAGATGGCGCCAGGTGGTGCTGTCGATCTCTGAATCAATCGCCAGGCCAATTTTCACGTCGACCGCTTTTTCGCCAAGTCCGTAAAGCGTAATGCTTCCCGGTGCAGCCGGAACATAAACGGTTCCTTCGTATTCACCCGGCAGGATGGCAATGTACTGACGAGATGCGCTGTGTTTGGTGATTGCGGCATCAACAGCTGCCTGAATTGAGGTGTGCGTAACGCCCTCTGCTCCGGCCGGGCCGACAACGAAGTCTGGCTGTTTCGGCAGGTTAATAGAAGAAGGCGTCCATGGGGCTGCATTGGGATCCATCGCCGAGAAATAGTGCGCACGGGTGAAGTTCTTCGCTTCAGCCGCTGACAGGATCGGACGGGAAGCGGTGCCCGGAGCAACCTGCTCAGAAGGTTGCTGATCCGGTGGTGTTGAACTGCAAGCGGATAAAGTCACGCCAAAGGCGAGTGCCAACGCCAGACGGGAAATCCTGGAAATATTCAAGGTAATGCTCCTGGGTATGCAAGTCTTATCTGAATAGACGAAATAGCCTGCTTTTTTATACTAAGTTGAGCGAAACGGGAAGATAAAAACGGGAAAAGTTGCATTTTTGCCCGCAGGCGACGGGAAAGTCATCACAAATAAATAACATTTTCCTGCAAGGCGGTTGACAGCAGGTGACAGATGAAAATAAATGTCTATACAACCCATGACAAGCGGAAGGCACATGCAGCAGCTTCATCCCGATGATGTGATATGGCGAAATGCGCGACTGGCGACCCTGGCGACAGGTGAGCCGGAACCCTACGGCCTGAAAGAACAACATGCCCTCGTCGTGCGCGGCCAGACGATTGCGGCCGTTATTCCTGAAGCCGAGATCCCCTCCGGGCATCGTCAGTGTGTCGATCTCGACGGGCGTCTGGTTACTCCCGGCCTGATCGATTGCCACACCCATCTGGTGTTCGGCGGCGATCGCGCAGCGGAATGGGAGCAACGGCTTAACGGCGTGTCGTATCAGACCATTAGCGCGCAGGGCGGCGGTATTAACGCCACGGTCACGGCGACCCGCAACAGTTCGCCGGAAATGCTCCTGACGGTGGCACAGCAGCGGCTCCAGCGGCTGATGAATGAAGGCGTAACGACCATTGAAATCAAATCGGGATACGGACTGAACGTCCAGGCCGAAGAGAAAATGCTGCTGGTTGCCCGCCAGCTCAGCCTGAACAATCTGGTCGATATCAGCCCGACGCTGCTGGCCGCGCACGCCGTTCCTGCCGAGTACCGACAGGATCCGGATGCCTATCTCACGCTGGTCTGTGAGCAGATCATGCCCACGCTGTGGCAAAAAGAGTTATTTGAAGCGGTGGACGTGTTTTGTGAAAACGTCGGCTTTACCCCGGCGCAAACCGAGCGCCTGTTCCAGGCCGCCGCCGCGCTCGGGATACCGGTTAAAGGGCATGTAGAGCAGCTGTCGAATCTGGGCGGCGCGGCGCTGGTCAGCCAGTATAAGGGGCTGTCGGCCGATCATATTGAGTATCTCGATGATGCAGGTATTCAGGCGATGGCGCAAAGCGGCACGGTGGCGGTATTGCTCCCCGGCGCGTTCTATTTTCTTCAGGAGCGCCAGCGTCCACCGGTGGCGCAGCTCAGAGAGCAGGGCGTGCCGATGGCGGTGGCTACCGACTACAACCCGGGCACCAGCCCGTTTGCCAGCCTGCATCTGGCAATGAACATGGCCTGCGTCCAGTTTGGCCTCACGCCGGAAGAGGCCTGGGCTGGCGTGACGCGGCATGCGGCGCAGGCGCTAGGTCGTGGTGCGACACACGGGCAGTTAAAGCCCGGTTATGTGGCTGATTTCGTCGTCTGGGAGGCGAATCACCCGGTTGAGATGGTTTACGAGCCGGGGCGGAATCCTTTATATCAACGCGTGTTTCGGGGGCAGGTAGCATGAAATTGTGGCATCCCGTTTCCCCGCAGGTCTGGCAGGGTCGTGACGACAGCGCCGAATCCAGCACCGCGAAACGTCTCTTCCAGACCATACAGCAGCGCGTACACTTTTCTCCCGCGCCGTCAGGCATCGCCCTGCTGGGCTTTGAATGTGATGAAGGGGTTAAGCGTAACCAGGGCAGGCCCGGTGCTGCACAGGCTCCCGATGTGCTGCGCGGCGCGCTGGCGAATATGGCGAGCCATCAGGGGCATGCGCGCCTCGTGGATATGGGCTCCATTTTTGTTGAAGGCAATGCGCTGGAGGCGGCACAGCAGGCGCTGAGCGAGGCCATAACCGCGTGCCAGCAATCCGGGATGCGTACTCTGGTTTTTGGCGGTGGACATGAAACCGCCTGGGCGCACGGGCGCGGCGTGCTGGACGCCTTTCCGAACGATCGCATTGCGGTGATCAACCTGGATGCGCACCTCGATTTACGTAAGGCTGAACGGGCTACGTCCGGCACGCCGTTCCGCCAGCTGGCGCTCTACTGCGCGTCGCAGTCGCGGTCGTTTCACTACGCCTGCCTGGGGGTAAGCCGTGCGGCGAATACCCAGGCGCTGTGGGAGGAAGCTGAACGGTTGAACGTGATGCTGGTTGAAGATCTCGATTTTCGCCGGGATGCGCTATCCGCGCTGGATAGCGTGCTTGCGCAGGCAGACCGGGTTTATCTCACCATTGACCTTGATGTGCTGCCCGCCGCAGAAATGCCCGCCGTGTCCGCCCCTGCGGCGTTGGGGATCCCGGCGCTGGATCTGTTCCCGGTGATTGAGCGTATCTGCCGAAGCGGTAAACTACAGGCGGCGGATCTGGTGGAATATAATCCGCACTACGACCGGGACGGTCAGGGGGCGAAGCTTGCCGCCCGACTGGCCTGGCAAATTGCTCACTGGTGGGCATAACAACATTCAAGGAGTCATGATGTTTTCACGCTCGCCCCTGCCGCAGCCGAGCCCTCCCGCGCCTTTTTACGAAAAGGTGAAGCAGGCGATCAGCGAAAAAATTGCTGCCGGCGTCTGGCGTCCGCACGACCGTATTCCCTCCGAAGCTGAACTGGTCGCGCAGTTTGGCTTTAGTCGAATGACCATTAACCGGGCGCTGCGGGAACTGACCGATGAAGGGTTGCTGGTGCGTTTGCAGGGTGTCGGAACCTTTGTCGCCGAGCCAAAAGGACAGTCGGCGCTGTTTGAAATCCGCAGCATTGCCGATGAAATTGCCGCCCGCAACCATCAGCACCACTGCGAAGTGCTGGTGCTTGAAGAGACGCAGGCCAGCGCCGAACAGGCCATCGAGCTGAACGTTAAAGAGGGCACCCGGATCTTCCATTCGGTGATGGTGCATTATGAGAACGATATTCCGGTCCAGATTGAAGATCGCTGCGTCAACGCGGAGCGGATCCCGGACTACCTGAACCAGGATTACACCCAAACCACACCGCATGCGTATCTCTCGCTCGTCGCCCCGCTGACGGAAGGGGAGCATATCGTGGAGGCCGTGCGCGCCACGCCTCAGGAGTGCGAGTTGTTGCGTATTAAAGAGCATGATCCCTGCCTGCTGATCCGCCGTCGTACCTGGTCATCCTCGCAGATCGTGTCGCATGCGAAGCTGCTGTTCCCGGGGAATCGTTACCGGTTGCAGGGCCACTTTATGTCATAAGTTTTATAAGCGTGATCGCTAACGCAATATAGCAAAATTGTATCTTTTTTGTTAAATCCGACCTTGTGTGTGCTTGTCTATACAAGTATATCTAAATGCATCACCTGTCCCTTATGAGGAACACACAATGTCGTCAGATAAATACCGCAAGCAGGATGTCCGCGCCGCGCGCGGCACCACGCTCACCGCAAAAAGCTGGCTCACCGAAGCACCGCTGCGCATGTTAATGAACAACCTTGATCCTGAGGTAGCAGAGAATCCCCATGAGCTGGTGGTCTACGGCGGCATTGGTCGCGCCGCACGCAACTGGGCGTGCTATGACGCGATTGTTGAGTCTTTGACGAATCTCGAAAACGACGAAACGCTGCTGGTGCAATCCGGCAAACCGGTTGGCGTATTCAAAACCCATAAAAATGCGCCCCGTGTGCTGATTGCCAACTCCAACCTGGTGCCGCACTGGGCGACGTGGGAACACTTCAACGAGCTGGACGCAAAAGGGCTGGCCATGTACGGCCAGATGACCGCGGGTAGCTGGATCTACATCGGCAGCCAGGGGATTGTGCAGGGCACCTATGAAACCTTCGTGGAAGCGGGCCGACAGCACTATAACGGCTCACTGAAAGGCCGCTGGGTGCTCACCGCCGGACTGGGCGGCATGGGCGGCGCGCAGCCGCTGGCCGCGACGCTGGCGGGCGCGTGCTCCCTGAACATTGAGTGCCAGCAGAGCCGCATCGATTTCCGTCTGCGTACCCGCTATGTTGATGAACAGGCCGACAACCTCGATGACGCGCTGGCGCGCATCAAAAAGTACACCGCTGAAGGCAAAGCCGTGTCGGTTGCCCTGTGCGGCAACGCGGCGGATATTCTGCCGGAACTGGTGGCGCGCGGCGTGCGTCCGGATCTGGTCACCGACCAGACCAGCGCTCACGATCCTCTTCATGGTTACCTGCCAAAAGGCTGGACGTGGGAAGATTACCAGCAAAAAGCGGAAACCGATCCTGAGGGCACGGTACTGGCGGCTAAACGCGCCATGGCGGAACACGTCTCCGCGATGCTCGCCTTCAGTAAGATGGGGATTCCGACCTTTGATTACGGGAATAACATCCGCCAGATGGCGAAAGAGATGGGGGTGAATAACGCCTTTGACTTCCCCGGCTTCGTGCCCGCCTATATTCGTCCGCTGTTCTGCCGCGGCATCGGGCCGTTCCGCTGGGTTGCCCTGTCCGGCGACCCGGAGGATATCTACAAAACCGACGCCAGAGTGAAGGAAATTGTCGCCGACGATGAACATCTGCACCGCTGGCTGGACATGGCGCGCGAGCGCATTAATTTTCAGGGCTTACCGGCGCGTATCTGCTGGGTCGGGCTGGAGTGGCGGCAAAAACTCGGCCTCGCCTTTAACGAAATGGTGCGCAGCGGCGAAGTCTCCGCGCCGATCGTCATTGGCCGCGACCACCTGGACTCCGGCTCTGTCGCCAGTCCGAACCGTGAAACCGAAGCCATGCGCGACGGCTCGGATGCGGTCTCCGACTGGCCGCTGCTGAATGCCCTGCTGAACACCGCCAGTGGCGCAACCTGGGTGTCGCTGCACCACGGCGGCGGCGTCGGGATGGGCTTCTCCCAGCACTCCGGGATGGTCATCGTCTGTGACGGTACCGACGAAGCGGCGGCACGTATTGCTCGCGTGCTGCATAACGACCCGGCAACCGGCGTAATGCGCCACGCGGATGCGGGTTACGAGATTGCCATTGATTGTGCCAAAGAGCAGGGCCTGAACCTGCCGATGATCCCCGCCACACAAGGAAAGCCTGCATGAACGCGTTAACACTTACTCCCGGCTCTTTGTCGCTCAAACAGCTGCGTCACGTCTGGCGTCAGCCGGTGACACTCGCCCTTGATGAAAGCGCCCACCGTGCCATTAACGACAGCGTGGCCTGCGTGGAGGCGATTGTAGCGGAGGGGCGCACCGCCTACGGCATCAATACCGGGTTTGGCCTGCTGGCACAGACCCGCATTGCCACGCACGATCTGGAGAATTTACAACGTTCGCTGGTGTTGTCGCACGCGGCGGGGGTTGGCCAGCCGCTGGACGATGAGATCGTCCGCCTGATGATAGTGTTGAAAATCAACAGCCTGGCGCGTGGGTTTTCCGGCATTCGTCTGAGCGTGATCCAGGCGCTGATGGCGCTGGTGAATGCGGAAGTTTATCCGTGGATACCGGCAAAAGGCTCCGTTGGAGCTTCCGGCGATCTGGCGCCGCTGGCGCATATGTCACTGCTCCTGCTGGGTGAAGGCAAGGCGCGCTGGCAAGGGGAGTGGCTGCCTGCGAAAGAGGCGCTGAAAAAAGCCGGCTTAGCGCCGATCACCCTCGCGGCAAAAGAAGGGCTGGCGCTGCTCAACGGCACGCAGGCGTCGACGGCCTTTGCGCTGCGCGGCCTGTTTGAAGCAGAAGATCTGTTCGCCTCCGCGGTGGTGTGTGGTGCGCTGACCACTGAAGCGGTGCTCGGCTCGCGTCGTCCGTTCGATGCCCGCATCCACGAGGTGCGCGGCCAGCGTGGTCAGATTGATGCCGCAGCCATGTACCGCCACGTACTTACCGATACCAGCGACATTGCCGAATCACACCATAACTGCGAGAAGGTGCAGGATCCGTATTCCCTGCGCTGCCAGCCGCAAGTGATGGGCGCATGCCTGACGCAGCTGCGCCAGGCGGCAGAAGTGCTGCTGGTGGAGGCCAATGCGGTGTCCGATAACCCGCTGGTGTTTGCCCAGGAAAACGAGGTGGTTTCTGGCGGCAACTTCCACGCCGAGCCGGTGGCGATGGCCGCAGATAATATCGCGCTGGCGATTGCCGAAATCGGAGCCTTGTCCGAGCGTCGAATCGCACTAATGATGGATAAACACATGTCCCAGCTGCCGCCATTCCTGGTGCGCAACGGCGGCGTGAACTCGGGCTTTATGATCGCCCAGGTCACCGCCGCAGCACTGGCAAGCGAAAACAAAGCCCTGTCGCATCCGCACAGCGTGGACAGCCTGCCAACGTCAGCAAATCAGGAAGATCACGTTTCGATGGCCCCGGCTGCCGGGCGTCGACTGTGGGAGATGGCCTCCAACACCCGCGGCGTGCTGGCGGTGGAATGGCTGGCGGCGTGTCAGGGTATTGATTTACGCGAAGGGCTAAAATCCAGCCCGCTGCTGGAGCAGGCGCGTCATACGCTGCGCGAGCACGTTACGCACTACGATGAGGACCGCTTCTTTGCGCCGGATATTGATAAGGCGATACAGCTTCTGGAAGAAGAAACCCTTGCAGGACTGCTACCTTCCGTGCTGTGATTTTTACCCTCACCCTAACCCTCTCCCTGTGGGAGAGGGGATTGTTAGGTTTTCTCCCTCTCCCTGTGGGAGAGGGCCGGGGTGAGGGCATCAGCCCGCACGATTACGAATACATCGCCGTAATCGACGCGCTGCCCAGCGAATGGAAATGGACGTTAAAGCCTACCATTGCCCCGCTCGCCCCTTCGTCAACCTCAATCTTGTCCACATCCAGCGCGTGCACCGTGAAGATATAGCGGTGCGTTTCCCCTTTTGGCGGCGCCGCGCCGCCGTAGCCCGCTTTGCCAAAGTCCGTGCGGGTCTGAATCGCACCGTCGGGCAGGGCAACCAGATCGGAACCGGAACCCTGCGGCAGCACGCGGGTGTCGGCGGGCAGGTTTGCCACGATCCAGTGCCACCAGCCCGAGCCGGTTGGCGCATCCGGATCGTAGCAGGTCACGACAAAACTTTTGGTTCCCGCTGGTACATCGTCCCACGCCAGATGGGGAGAGATATTATCTCCCTGATAACCCATCCCGTTAAACACGTGACGTTCCGGCAGCTTTTCGCCGTCGCGCAAATCTTTACTGATGATTTTCATCCTATTTCCCTCGTTACTCACTCATTCAGAAAGTGTAACGCATGGGGTTAAATCGTGAAATGCGCTGATATGTTAACGGCTTTAACCACTGCCCCGGTCAGCTTGTGGAGCTGATCCGGAGAAATGCTGTACGGCGGCATGAGGTAAATCAGCTTACCGAAAGGTCGCACCCAAACGCCCTGGTCAACGAAGAAGCGCTGCAACGCGGCCATGTTCACCGGATGCGTTGTCTCGATCACCCCGATGGCGCCCAGCACGCGGACGTCCGCGACGTATTCCGCATCCGCCGCCACGCTTAGCTGCTGCTTCAGCTGCGCCTCAATCGCCGCCACCTGCGTCTGCCACTCGCCGCTCTCCAGAATGGCGAGGCTTTCGCTTGCCACGGCGCAGGCCAGCGGGTTGCCCATAAACGTCGGGCCGTGCATAAAGCAGCCCGCGTCGCCGTCGCTGATGGTGTCGGCAACCTGGCGGGTGGTGAGCGTGGCGGAGAGCGTCATGGTGCCGCCGGTGAGCGCTTTCCCCAGGCACAGAATATCCGGCGCGATCCCCGCATGCTCGCAGGCAAACAGCTTCCCGGTACGACCAAAACCGGTGGCGATCTCATCGGCAATCAGCAAAATCCCTTCGCGGTCGCACATCTTCCGAATGCGCTTCAGCCACTCGGGGTGATACATCCGCATTCCGCCCGCGCCCTGCACAATCGGTTCGAGAATAACGGCGGCAATCTCGTGGCGATGGGCCGCCATCAACCGCGCGAAGCCCACCATGTCCATCTCGTCCCATTCGCCGTCGAAGCGGCTCTGCGGGGCTGGCGCAAACAGGTTTTCCGGCAGGTAGCCTTTCCACAGGCTGTGCATGGAGTTGTCCGGATCGCACACCGACATCGCCCCGAAGGTGTCGCCGTGATAGCCGTTGCGGAAGGTGAGGAACCGCTGGCGCGTTTCGCCCTTCGCATGCCAGTACTGCAACGCCATTTTCATCGCCACTTCCACGGCCACCGAGCCGGAATCAGCCAGGAAAACACACTCCAGCGATTCAGGCGTCATCGCTACCAGGCGACGGCATAAATCCACCGCGGGCTGATGCGTGATCCCGCCAAACATCACGTGTGACATCTGGTCAATCTGCGCTTTCATCGCCGCGTTCAGACGCGGGTGGTTGTAGCCATGGATCGCCGCCCACCAGGAGGACATCCCGTCAACAAGCCGCTCGCCGCTGGCGAGATGCAGCTCGCAGCCGTGGGCCGAGGCTACCGGATAGACGGGAAGGGGGCGGGTCGTGGAGGTGTAAGGGTGCCAGATATGCTGCTTGTCGAAGGTGAGATCGTCCTGGGTCATAATCGACTTGTAAACCATTTTGAAAAGTTTTAGGTTTACAAGTATAAACCGAACCGACAATTAACAAAACCCTTTGGAGAAGCCCGATGGCTCACCACGCACGCTGGACGATGTCGCAAGTCACTGAATTATTCAACAAACCTTTCCTGGAGCTGATGTTTGAGGCGCAACAGGTGCACCGCCAGCACTTCGATCCGCGTCATGTTCAGGTCAGCACGCTGCTGTCGATTAAAACCGGGGCTTGCCCGGAAGACTGCAAATATTGCCCGCAAAGCGCGCGCTATAAAACCGGTCTCGAATCCGAGCGCCTGATGGAAGTCGAGCAGGTGCTCGACTCAGCGCGCAAGGCCAAAAACGCTGGCTCAACCCGCTTCTGCATGGGCGCGGCGTGGAAAAACCCCCATGAGCGCGACATGCCCTATCTGGAGCAGATGGTGAAGGGGGTGAAGGAGATGGGGCTTGAAGCCTGCATGACCCTGGGTACGCTAAACGAGGAGCAGGCGCAGCGCCTCTCGGCGGCAGGGCTGGATTACTACAATCACAACCTCGATACCTCGCCGGAATTCTACGGCAACATCATCACCACGCGCACCTATCAGGAGCGTCTGGACACGCTGGATAAAGTGCGTGATGCGGGGATCAAGGTCTGTTCCGGCGGGATCGTGGGACTGGGCGAAACGGTAAAAGATCGTGCCGGCCTGCTGTTACAGCTGGCGAACCTGCCGACCCCGCCGGAAAGCGTGCCCATCAACATGCTGGTGAAGGTAAAAGGTACGCCGCTGGCGGATAATGAGGACGTGGATGCCTTCGATTTCATCCGCACCATCGCGGTGGCGCGCATCATGATGCCAACCTCTTACGTTCGCCTCTCTGCCGGTCGCGAGCAGATGAGCGAGCAGACCCAGGCGATGTGCTTTATGGCCGGGGCCAACTCCATCTTCTACGGTTGCAAACTGCTGACCACACCAAACCCGGAAGAGGACAAAGACGTTCAGCTGTTCCGCAAGCTGGGGCTGAACCCACACCAGACCGGGGTACAGGCGGGGGATAACGAGCAACAGCAGCAGCTGGAGCAGCAGATTTTCAACGCCGACACTGACCAGTTCTACAACGCGGCAGCCGTATGACCTGGCAGGCACGTATCAGGACCGCGCTCGACGAGCGGCGGGCGGCGGATGCGTTTCGGGTACGCAGGGTAGTGGAAAACGGTGCAGGCCGTTTTCTCACCCGGGAAGGAGAGCGGTTCTGTAATTTCTCCAGCAACGATTATCTGGGCCTGAGCCAGCACCCGCAGATCGTTCGTGCCTTGCAGCAGGGCGCGGATCGTTACGGCGTGGGCAGCGGTGGCTCCGGGCACGTCAGCGGCTACACCACGGCGCATCAGGCGCTGGAGGAAGCGTTGGCCGACTGGCTGGGCTACCCGCGGGCGCTGTTGTTTATCTCCGGTTTTGCCGCGAATCAGGCGGTGATTGCCGCCCTGATGGGCAAAGACGACCGCATCATCGCGGACCGCCTGAGCCACGCCTCCCTGCTTGAAGCCGCCAGTCTCAGCCCGGCACAGCTGCGGCGTTTTGCCCATAACGATGCCTCTCAGCTGAACGTCCTGCTGGGTAAACCCTGTTCAGGGCTTCAGCTGGCGGTCACGGAAGGGGTATTTAGCATGGACGGCGACAGCGCGCCCCTGGCCGCGTTGCACGACGCCGCAAAACAGCAAAACGCCTGGCTGCTGGTCGACGATGCCCACGGCATTGGCGTCACCGGCGAGGAGGGGCGCGGAAGCGCTTATCTGCAGGGCGTCAGGCCGGAACTGCTGGTGGTCACCTTTGGAAAAGGCTTTGGCGTCAGCGGCGCCGCGGTGTTGTGCAGCGAGCCGTTGGCCGACTACCTGGTGCAGTTCGCACGGCACCTGATCTACAGCACCAGCATGCCCCCGGCGCAGGCCGTGGCACTCTCAGCGTCGCTTGCGGTGATCCGCGGCGAAGACGGCGCTGAACGCCGGGCTCGCCTGGCCGACCATATACAGCGTTTTCGCCGGGGGGTAAGCGAACTGCCTTACCGGCTTACCGACTCGCACAGCGCCATTCAGCCCGTGATTGTGGGTGAAAACCATCGGGCGCTGATGCTGGCACAGGCGCTACGAGAACGCGGGCAGTGGGTCACGGCGATCCGCCCACCCACCGTGCCGCCAGGCACCGCGCGCTTGCGTCTGACGCTTACGGCAGCGCACGAGCCGCAGGATATCGATACGCTTCTGGAGGCACTGTATGTCTCCCGTCAATAAACAGGCCGTTGCCGCCGCGTTTGGCCGGGCAGCGCAAAGCTATTCACAGCACGATGAGCTGCAACGCCTGAGCGCGCGCGGGCTGCTGGCCGCGCTCGGTGAGGGGCATTTTATGCAGGTGCTGGACGCGGGCTGCGGGCCAGGCGGCAATAGCCGCTACTGGCGCGCAACGGGCAGCCACGTCACGGCGCTGGATTTATCCGCGCAGATGCTGGATGAAGCCCGCCAGCAGCAGTCAGCAGAGCGCTATCTGGTGGCCGATATCGAGGCCATCCCGCTGGAGGATGCGCTGTTTGACCTCGTCTGGAGCCATCTTGCGGTGCAGTGGTGCACCAGCCTGTCGCAGGCGCTACGCGAGCTTTACCGCGTGGCACGGCCCGGCGGAGCGGTGGCCTTTACCACCCTGCTGGAAAGTTCGTTGCCGGAGCTGAATCAGGCGTGGAGGGCGGTGGATGCGCAGCCGCACGCCAACAGGTTTCTCTCGCACGAACAGGTCACTCAGGCGCTGGCAGGCTGGCGCTATCGCAGTGAGGTCCAGACCGTCACCCTCGAATTTAGCGATGCGTTAAGCGCCATGCGCTCTCTTAAGGGCATAGGCGCGACGCACCTGCACGCCGGTCGGGAGAAGAAACCCCTTACCCGCGGACAACTCCAGCGTCTCGGGCTGGCCTGGCCGCAGGATCGGGGCCGGTTCCCGCTCTCTTATCATCTTTTTCATGGGATTATTGAACGTGACTGAACGTTATTTTGTTACCGGTACGGACACTGAGGTCGGTAAAACGGTTGCCAGCGCCGCGCTGTTGCAGGCGGCGTGTCTGCTGGGGAAAACAACGGCCGGGTATAAGCCCGTAGCCTCCGGCAGCGAGATGACGCCGGAAGGCTTACGCAATACTGATGCGCTGGCGCTACAGCGTAACAGCAGCCTTGCGCTGGCCTATTCTGCGGTGAATCCCTATACCTTTGCTGAACCCACCTCGCCGCACATCGTCAGCGCCGATGAAGATCGTCCGATTGATTTTTCGGTGCTCTCTTCCGGATTACGCAACCTGGAAACGCAGGCCGACTGGGTGCTGGTGGAGGGGGCTGGCGGCTGGTTTACCCCGCTGTCCGACGAGCAGACCTTTGCTGACTGGGTGCAGGCCGAACAGCTTCCGGTCATTCTGGTAGTCGGCGTGAAGCTTGGCTGTATCAATCACGCCATGCTGACCGCTCAGGCCGTGCAGCAGGCCGGGTTGCGTCTGGCAGGGTGGATTGCCAATGACGTGGTTGCGCCGGGTAAACGTCATGCTGAGTATCTGGCGACGCTGAAGCGGGTGCTGCCTGCGCCGTTTCTCGGCGAGATCCCGTGGCTTGCCGACGGCGCAGAGCAGGCGGAAACCGGACGCTATCTTGACCTCAGCGCCTTATGTCCCGCGCCATCCAGTGCGCAATAAGGTCATCATCCAGCTCGTTAACGTGGCCCTGTGCCACGTTACGCCCGCGATAGAGCATGCAGAAACGATCCGCTACCCGGCGGATAAACGACAGCTGTTGCTCCGCTAACAGCACCGTCATTCCCAGCTCCCGATTCAACCGTACCAGCAGTTGACCCAGCCTGCGGGCGAAGCCTTGCCCTGCGCCATACATGGGCTCATCCAGAATCAACACGCGCGGGCGATTAACCAGCGCACTGGCGAGGGCCAGCTGATACTGGTCGTCGGGGGACAGCGCAGAGGCACGGCTCTGTCGCAGCGGATAGAGCTCCGGAAACAGGGCGTACACGTCATTTTTTGATGTCGGGTCGGATTTCCCCGTCGCCCGCATAGCGATATGCAGATTTTCATCGACGGTCAGTTGGGAAAATATCCGCCGATCCTGCGGGACGTAGCCTATCGTTGGCGGCGCCGTTAATGCTGACGCAGGGCTGAGCAAATTACGCGGCGGCGCGCCAGCCTCATGCCAGATGATGGTGCCGCTCTCAACGGGCACCTTTCCGGTAATGCAGTTCATGAGCGTGGATTTACCCATGCCAGGCAGGCCAACAATGCCCGTACAGATGCCTTGCGGGAAATCGATATTCACGTTCCATAGCGTATGTTGGCTTCCGTAAAACTGATTTACAGCACGCAGACTCAACATCTTTCTCTCCTTAAAAATGTGTGGGGTAATGCTCAGGCTGATATCTGCAAAACGCCTGCCAGAAACAAAATAATGATTAAAAAAGAGCCATTTTTAGGAATAACCCACTGCTAAAAGCTTAACGTTTGTTCGAATTGCACGCTCCCGGTGCCGTGCGTGTCGAATCGTGGTGCAGGGAAAATGACGGAATTGTGATTAAGATCTCGCCGGTTACTTATGAAAAAATGAACGTTTTCCAGGCAAAAAAGAGTGATAAAAATTTTTTACTGCCGCTTCGTGGGAAAAACCGGGAATTTGCTGGAGTGCATGCTGTACGGGCTGGAGGCAGTTATCCACTATTCCTGTGGATAACCTTGTGCATTAGAGTTAGAAAACACGCGATAAGCGAGAGAATACGCGGGTTACGCCCAAATTGATGCGAAACGCGGCTTTAGGAAATAGTCTATATTTTTTAACGAATTAGATAAAAGCAATTCCCTCAGCGCCAGCGACACCTGTTGCCATAAAACTTTCATAACCGCCCTTGACAAATGTTAAAAAAGTAATAGTTCTGGGGATAACCCCCTGAGGCTGGTGTTTTATATTGTCACAGTTGAAATTTAGCTCGCGAACGCACTAATCCTCTCTGCGCTACGCTAAATATCCTGACACGCTACTGGTTTTCCATCCAGTGTTTTTTACTGGCAATCCTGGCCACAACGAGTAAAATTACTCACCTGCCGCTTATTCTGTCATCAGGTCGTCGCCCATGAGTAAACCGTTCAAATTGAATTCTGCTTTCCGTCCTTCCGGGGATCAGCCCGAGGCCATTCGTCGCCTGGAAGAGGGGCTGGAAGACGGGCTGGCGCACCAGACCCTGCTGGGGGTAACCGGTTCGGGTAAAACCTTCACTATTGCCAACGTCATTGCCGATCTTCAGCGTCCTACGATGGTTCTCGCGCCGAACAAAACGCTGGCGGCGCAGCTGTATGGTGAGATGAAAGAGTTCTTCCCGGAAAACGCGGTGGAGTATTTCGTCTCCTACTACGACTACTACCAGCCGGAAGCCTACGTTCCCAGCTCCGACACGTTTATCGAGAAAGATGCCTCGGTGAACGAACATATCGAGCAGATGCGTTTGTCGGCGACCAAGGCGCTGCTGGAGCGTCGTGATGTGGTGGTGGTGGCCTCGGTGTCGGCGATCTACGGCCTGGGCGATCCGGATCTCTATCTCAAGATGATGCTGCACCTGACGCAGGGGATGATCATCGATCAGCGTGCAATTTTGCGCCGTCTGGCGGAGTTGCAGTACACCCGTAACGATCAGGCGTTCCAGCGCGGGACCTTCCGCGTACGTGGTGAGGTGATTGATATCTTCCCAGCGGAATCGGACGACATGGCGCTGCGCGTGGAGCTGTTCGATGAAGAGGTTGAACGCCTGTCGCTGTTCGACCCGCTGACCGGTCATGTGGAGTCGGTGATCCAGCGCTTCACCATCTACCCGAAAACGCACTACGTGACGCCACGCGAGCGTATCGTACAGGCGATGGAAGAGATTAAAATTGAGCTGGCAGACCGCCGCAAGGTGCTGCTGGCGAACAACAAGCTGCTGGAAGAGCAGCGCCTGAGCCAGCGTACCCAGTTCGATCTGGAGATGATGAACGAGCTGGGCTACTGCTCCGGCATTGAAAACTACTCACGCTACCTCTCCGGACGCGGGCCGGGCGAAGCGCCGCCGACGCTGTTTGACTACCTTCCGGCGGACGGCCTGCTGGTGATCGACGAATCCCACGTTACGATCCCCCAGATCGGCGGGATGTACCGCGGTGACCGCGCGCGTAAAGAGACGCTGGTGGAGTACGGGTTCCGACTGCCATCAGCGCTGGACAACCGTCCGATGAAGTTTGAAGAATTTGAGGCGCTTGCTCCGCAGACCATCTACGTATCGGCGACGCCGGGCAACTACGAGCTGGAGAAATCCGGTGATGACGTGGTGGACCAGGTTGTGCGTCCGACCGGGCTGCTGGATCCGATTATCGAGGTGCGTCCGGTGGCGACGCAGGTGGACGATCTGCTCTCGGAAATACGTGCCCGTTCCGCCATCAACGAGCGTGTACTGGTGACCACGCTCACCAAACGTATGGCGGAGGATTTGACGGAGTATCTGGAAGAACACGGCGAGAAGGTGCGGTATCTGCACTCGGATATTGATACCGTGGAGCGTATGGAGATCATCCGCGACCTGCGCCTGGGCGAGTTCGACGTGCTGGTGGGTATCAACCTTCTGCGAGAAGGTCTGGATATGCCGGAAGTGTCGCTGGTGGCGATTCTGGACGCGGACAAAGAGGGCTTCCTGCGTTCCGAGCGCTCGCTGATCCAGACCATTGGCCGCGCCGCGCGTAACGTCAACGGGAAGGCGATTCTGTACGGGGATAAAATCACCCCGTCGATGGCCAAAGCGATTGGCGAAACGGAACGTCGTCGCGAGAAGCAGCAGCGCTATAACGAAGAGCACGGCATCACGCCGCAGGGGCTGAACAAGAAGGTGGTGGATATCCTGGCGCTGGGTCAGAACATTGCGAAGACCAAAGCGAAAGGGCGCGGCAAGGCCCGTTCAGTGGTGGAAGAGGATACCGTCGCGCTGACCCCGAAAGCGTTGCAGCAAAAGATCCACGAGCTGGAAGGGCAGATGATGCAGCACGCGCAGAATCTGGAGTTCGAAGAGGCTGCGCAAATCCGCGATCAGCTGCATCAGCTGCGGGATCTGTTTATTGCGGCATCGTAGTTTTTTGCCCGGTGGGGTTTTCTCCCTCTCCCTGTGGGCTGAGGGATCCCCAGTAATTTTTTTATGCAGAAGCAATAAAGTTGCTTTCTAAATGACTGAGGGCTGTCAGCGATGCCCTGGTCCGGCTGTAAATCGCTGAGGCGTTTCCTGCAGGCCGGGGCGAGGCGCAGGGATGCGCCGAGAGGGCTGCTTTACAGGGACGTTGCCTCCGCCCGTACCCGATAAGCCGGAAGGAATAAGCCGAGGGCACCGCGAAGCGGCGATTTTCCGCCGGGAGCCCGGGTCGCCAGGGTGGTGGCGACTGAGCCACCCTGGCACGTTCACCGGTCATGTCGTTACAGAGTAGCACGGAACATAAAGTGAACGGAATGACCACCACCGCCGTATGTTCCCCTCACCCTAACCCTCTCCCCGGAGGGGCGAGGGGATTGCTCAGTGCTCGCATTAATTTGTGGGGAACCCTCAGCCCAAAGGGAGAGGGCCGGGGTGAGGGCATCAGGCCGCACAAAACGAACCTAACCTAATGCCTGAATCGCCTTCTCCAGCGCCTCGCGCAGCAGATGGCGGTCGTGGCGATATTTAATATCGCTGGCTTCCAGCGGCTCTTGCACCACCACGCGATCGCCAATCCCCGACACATCTACTTTTGGCCCGACCACGACACCATCGATAATTTTCTTACCAACATACTGTTCCATCAGGTCCAGCTTATCCGCCAGCGACAGGCTTGCCGCCGCCGGACTGAGTTCGCGGCCTAAATTACCGATATAGACCATGGGCGCAGGCGTTCTGCGCAGCGCCTGCGCCAGCTCTTTCACCAGCAGGATCGGCATCAGGCTGGTATAAAAACTCCCCGGCCCAATCAGGATCAGATCGGCCTCGCCAATCGCTTCAACCGCTTCACGCGTTGCGGGTACGCTGGGGTAGGTCATCAGCTCTTTTGGCGGAAGGAGAAGCTGGTCGATATTCACTTCACCATACACTTCGTGATCATCAGCATCGATCGCCATCAAATCTACCGGCTGTTCGGACATCGGGATCAGGAACGCATCCACTTTTAGCAGGTTACGAATTAAATTGATCGCTTCCAGAGGGCGCACGCTCAGGTGATCCAGCGCCTTTAACATCAGATTTCCAAGGTTATGGCCTGAAAGTTCGCCATTTCCCCCAAAACGGTACTCAAACATCGCCGAGGCCACGCTTGGCTCAGTAATGAGCTGGTTGAGGCAGTTGCGCATATCACCCCAGGCTATCCCGCCTTCAGCACGTCGGATCCGCCCGGTTGAGCCGCCGTTGTCCGTTGTTGTCACGATGCCCGTCAGGCGTGAGCCCAGTGACGATAACGACGACATAACCCGTCCCAGACCGTGACCTCCTCCAAGAGCGACCACGCGGTCCAGATCCGCAAAAGTGCGATTGCGCATACCTATTCCTTATCCTGTTAAGCTTGCGTCACAGTAACGCAACTACTCCTAAAAGACGATGCCTCTCACAAACCATAATGACGTATATCAATGCGAAAGCGCTGTTTTTGCGTATTCTGTAGTGAAAATGCACGATAACATCGTTATGTATAAATTTATATAGCGAAAAGCGACAATGGCGAAGTGGCGATTTCCACGCTACTATCGCCATAACCACGTTTTCAAAACTGAAAACATACACTCTAGCCCTGGCGCCTGTGTCGAGAGATATGGCGCCCTGGCCGTGGCGGATTTGCCACCAGGGTACAGAAAGAAATGACTGTGCCTCCCGATCTGGAAAGGTGTACATGGCTTCACAACTTACTGATACTTTCGCGCGTAAGTTTTTCTACTTACGTTTGTCGATTACCGACGTGTGTAACTTCCGTTGCACCTACTGCCTGCCCGATGGCTACAAGCCGGGCAGCGTCACCAATAATGGCTTTCTCTCCGTGGAAGAAGTACGCCGCGTCACGCGCGCGTTCTCTGAACTCGGTACGGAAAAAGTGCGTCTTACCGGGGGAGAGCCCTCCCTGCGCCGTGATTTCCCTGACATCATTGCCGCCGTGCGTGAAAACGAACGTATCCGCCAGATAGCGGTGACCACCAACGGTTACCGCATGGCGCGTGACGTGGCGAACTGGCGCGATGCGGGGCTGACGGCGATCAACGTCAGCGTCGATAGCCTGGACGCCCGTCAGTTCCACGCCATTACCGGCCAGGATAAGTTCCAGCAGGTAATGGACGGCATCGATGCCGCGTTCACCGCCGGTTTCGACAAGGTCAAAGTCAATACCGTATTGATGCGTGATGTGAACCACCATCAGCTGGACACCTTTCTGGCGTGGATCAAACCGCGCCGCATTCAACTGCGTTTTATTGAGCTGATGGAGACCGGGGAGGGCAGCGAGCTGTTCCGTCGCCATCACATCTCCGGCATGGTCCTGCGTGACGAACTGCTGAAACGCGGCTGGATCCACCAGATCCGCCAGCGCAGCGATGGCCCGGCGCAGGTCTTTTGTCATCCGGATTATGAAGGCGAAATCGGCCTGATCATGCCCTATGAAAAAGACTTCTGTGCCAGCTGCAACCGCCTGCGCGTCTCCTCTGTTGGCAAGCTGCACCTCTGCCTGTTCGGGGATGGCGGCGTCGATCTGCGCGATTTGCTGGAAGACGACGCCCAACAGGACGCGCTTGAAGCACGCATTTCCGAGGCGCTGACGCACAAAAAGCAGACCCATTTCCTGCATCAGGGCAACACCGGCATTACTCAGAACCTGTCCTATATCGGCGGGTAATCAGGCTTTAGAAGGAACCAGAAGATGAGTCAGGTAAGCGCGGAATTTATCCCGACACGCATTGCTATTCTTACCGTTTCCGAACGTCGTGGTGAAGAGGATGATACCTCCGGCCACTGGCTGCGCGAGGCGGCACACGAAGCCGGGCACCAGATTGTTGATAAAGCGATCGTCAAAGAGAACCGTTACGCCATTCGCGCTCAGGTTTCACAGTGGATTGCGAGTGATGACGTCCAGGTTGTACTGATCACTGGCGGCACCGGCTTTACCGCAGGCGACCAGGCGCCGGAAGCGCTGCTTCCGCTGTTCGATCGCGAAGTAGAAGGCTTCGGCGAAGTGTTCCGCATGCTCTCATTTGAAGAGATTGGCACCTCTACGCTCCAGTCCCGTGCCGTCGCGGGGGTAGCGAACAAGACGCTGATCTTCGCCATGCCGGGCTCGACCAAAGCCTGCCGCACCGCGTGGGAAAACATTATTGCCCCGCAGCTGGATGCCCGTACCCGTCCGTGTAATTTCCATCCCCATTTAAAGAAATAAGCTATGTCACAACTGACCCACATAAACGCCGCTGGCGAAGCGCATATGGTGGATGTCTCCGCCAAAGCCGAAACGGTGCGCGAGGCGCGTGCTGAAGCGTTCGTCACCATGCTGCCGGAGACGCTGGCGATGATTATCGACGGTAGCCATCACAAGGGTGATGTGTTTGCCACCGCCCGCATCGCCGGTATTCAGGCCGCTAAACGCACCTGGGACCTCATCCCGCTCTGCCATCCGCTGATGCTTAGCAAAGTGGAGGTAAATTTGCAGGCGCAGCCGGAGCATAACCGCGTGCGTATCGAGTCCCTGTGCCGCTTAACCGGGAAAACCGGTGTGGAGATGGAGGCGTTAACGGCAGCCTCCGTGGCGGCGCTGACCATCTACGACATGTGTAAAGCGGTGCAGAAAGATATGGTGATTGGCCCGGTGCGTCTGCTGGCAAAAAGCGGCGGCAAATCCGGTGATTTTAAGGTGGAAAGCCATGATTAAGGTGCTCTTTTTTGCCCAGGTCCGTGAGCTGATCAATACCGACAGCCTGACGCTGGACGGCTCTTTCGAAAACGTCGCCGCCCTGCGTGCGCATCTGGCGGCGCAAAGCGACCGCTGGGCGCTGGCGCTGGATGAAGGCAAACTGCTGGCCGCCGTGAATCAGACGCTGGTGGAGTTGACCCACCCGCTGGCTGATGGAGATGAAGTGGCCTTTTTCCCGCCGGTCACAGGGGGTTGAGATGACGGAAACCCGAATTCTGGTTGGCCATGAGCGTTTTAACGTGGGCACGGAATATGACTGGCTGGCCGGGCGCGACGAAGACGGCGCGGTCGTGACCTTTACCGGGAAAGTGCGTAATCATAATCTCGGCGACAGCGTAAAAGCGCTGACGCTGGAGCACTATCCGGGAATGACCGAAAAATCGCTGGCGGCCATTGTCGAAGAGGCGCGAGGCCGCTGGCCGCTGGGGCGCGTTACGGTTATCCATCGCATCGGCGAAATGTGGCCCGGCGAAGAAATTGTGTTTGTCGGCGTCACCAGCGCCCATCGCGGGAGTGCTTTTGCGGCGGGGGAGTTCATCATGGATTACCTCAAAACTAAAGCGCCGTTCTGGAAGCGTGAAGCGACGCCGGAAGGTGAGCGCTGGGTGGAATCGCGGGACAGCGACAAACAGGCTGCCAGCCGCTGGTAACAGGTTTACGTGGATGTGTTAGTCTTAACGTGTGTGTTTACTTAATCAGGAGTGAATCATGGACCGATTTCCGCGTTCCGATTCGATAGTTCAGCAGACCCGTAGCGGGCTGCAAACCTACATGGCTCAGGTATATGGCTGGATGACGGTTGGCCTGCTGCTTACCGCGTTTATCGCGTGGTATGCGGCAAACACGCCTGAACTGATGATGTTTATCTTCTCCAGCAAAATCACCTTCTTTGGGCTGATTATTGCGCAACTGGCGCTGGTATTCGTGCTCTCCGGGCTGGTGCACAAGCTCAGTTCGGGCATGGCGACCACGCTGTTTATGCTCTATTCGGCGCTGACCGGGCTGACGCTCTCCAGTATTTTCATCGTTTACACCTACTCCTCCATCGCCAGCACCTTTGTGGTGACCGGCGGGATGTTCGGTGTGATGAGCCTGTACGGTTACACCACCAAACGTGACCTGAGCGGCTTCGGCAACATGCTGTTTATGGGGCTGATAGGGATTGTGCTGGCGTCGCTGGTGAACCTGTGGTTGAAGAGTGACGCGCTGATGTGGGCGGTGACCTATATCGGGGTGGTGATCTTCGTGGGCTTAACCGCCTACGACACCCAGAAACTGAAAAACATCGGTGAACAAATTGATGTTCGCGACAGTTCAAACCTGCGCAAATACTCGATTCTGGGCGCACTGACGCTGTATCTGGACTTCATCAACCTGTTCCTGATGCTGCTGCGTATCTTCGGCAACCGTCGCTAGTGAGGGTGGCGCTGTCTGATGCCCTCACCCTGACCCTCTCCCACAGGGCTGAGGGTTCCCCACAAATTAATGCGAGCACTGAGCAATCCCCTCGCCCCTCCGGGGAGAGGGTTAGGGTGAGGGGAACATACGGCGGTGGTGGTCATTCCGTTCACTTTATGTTCCTTGCTACTCTGTAACGACATGACCGGTGAACGTGCCAGGGTGGCTCAGTCGCCACCACCCTGGCGACCCGGGCTCCCGGCGGTAAATCGCCGCTTCGCGGTGCCCTCGGCTTATTCCTTCCGGCTTATCGGGTACGGGCGGAGGCAACGTCCCTGTAAAGCCGCCCTCTCGGCGCATCCCTGCGCCTCGCCCCGGCCGGAAGGCAAACGCCTCAGCGATTTACAGCCGGACCAGGGCATCGCTGACAGCCCTCAGTCATTTAGAAAGCAACTTTATTGCTTCTGCATAAAAAAATTACTGGGGATCCCTCAGCCCACAGGGAAAGGGAACAAACCCTAAAAATGGCAACGAAGTTGCCGTTTTGCTTTTATTTTGCCATCGCCTTCTCGTTCTTCGCGCGCAGCTTCTTCGCCCGACTCTCCAGCACCAGATAACAGACCGTTGCCAGCGCCAGCGGCAGGAAGTAGTAGATCATGCGGTACGCGAGCAGGGCAGCGATAATCGTCCCGTGAGACACATGCTCCCCTGCAAGCAGCGCGATAAACACCGCTTCCAGTACGCCGATCCCCGCCGGAATATGCACAATTACCCCGGCAATACTGCTTACCAGCAGCACGCCCAGCACGAAGAAGTAATTCACATCTTCGCCAATCAGCAGCCAGATAATGGCCCCCATCGCCATCCAGTTGGCGCTGGAAACCACCATTTGCAGGACGGCAAACTTCCATGACGGCAGCACCAGCTTCTGCCCTTTAATGGTCATATGACGACGTTTGGCAAAGGCGCAGGCCCAAAGGTAGGCGGCGATGATCAGCAGCAGTACGATGCCCAGAATGCGCAGGGTGGCCTCATCGATGTACCAGTGCGCAGGCAGTTGCACCACGCCAATGGTGAAAATCACCCCGCCGAGCAGGATATACCCCAGCCAGTTGGTGGTGATACTCAGCGAGAAAATACGCGTGATGGTGCCGCCCGGTAAGCCAAGGCGGGAGTACAGGCGATAGCGCATACCAATCCCGCCCACCCAGGTGCTCAGCGTCAGGTTAAAGGCGTAGCAGATGAATGACACCAGCATAACCTGCCGTTTGGCAAGCTTATGCCCGCAGTAGGCGCGTCCCAACAGGTCATAGCAGCCGTACATCAGGTAGCTCACAATCACCAGGCCAACCGCCCCCAGCAGGACTGTCCGGTTGTAGTTGCGAATAACCTTCCACACCTCTTCCCAGTCCACCTTTTGGGCATACACCACCAGCAGGACCGCGACGGCAATGAAGAACAGCCAGGTCAGGATTTTTTTCGCCAGCCGCCAGCGAGGATGAGATTTCGACATCAGGTTTTCCCTCCATCTTCCGCCTCTACGCGGTCCTGGGTTTCCATTTCGGGTTGCACTGGCGGATCCACCAGCGCCAGTTTCGGTGTATGCGCGGGCAGCCAGCCCACCATGGCCGGGAAGTGGCGCAGGAAGTGGAACACCACCACGCCGATGCCAACGTTCCACCAGCTGCGTTTCGGCACCATGGACTCATCCACACGCACGCAGTCTTTATTGATCAGACCCTGAAGGTTATCGCGCAGGGTCTGATTAAACTGGCGATCGTGGATGATCAGGTTCGCTTCCAGATTGAGCGATAAGCTCAGCGGATCGAGGTTGCTTGAGCCAACGGTCGCCCAGTGGTCATCCATCACGGCCACTTTGCCGTGCAGCGGGCGGCGGCGATATTCATAGATTTGCACGCCGCTTTTGACCAGATAGCGATAGAGCAGACGCGCGCCCACCTTCACAATCGGCATATCGGGCTCACCCTGGACGATGAGCTTCACGCTCACGCCGCGTCGGGCCGCGTTGCGCATGGCGTGCAAAATCCGGTAACCGGGGAAGAAATAGGCGTTGGCGATAATCACCTCGCGCTTCGCGTTCGCCAGCATCTTCAGGTAGTGACGTTCGATATCGTCCCGGTGCTCCTCGTTATCCCGCCAGACGAACAGCGCCTGCGCCTCGCCGGGCTTGCGGTTCTCTTCCGGGCGATGGCGGCGTCGCCACCAGCGGCGAGCGGCCTCTTTGCCGGGTAAGTTTTCCAGCACGAACAGCTGGATGTCCTGAACCACCGGCCCTTCGATACGGATCGCGTAGTCCTGTTTCGCTTCGGGACCATAATCCGACATATGCTCGGCGGAGTAGTTAATGCCGCCCACGAAGGCCACCGTTTCGTCCACCACCACAATTTTGCGGTGCATTCGGCGGAACAGGTTGGTGCGCATCCCGAACAGACGCGGGCCGGGATCGTAATAGCGGAATACCACCCCTGCGGCGGTGAGCTCGTTAACAAATTCGTCGCTGAGATCCGGCGAACCATATCCGTCGAGCAGGACCTCGATTTTTATACCGCGACGAGCGGCTTGCAGCAGCGCGCTGTGCAACTGCCTGCCCACGTCGTCTTCAAACCAGATAAACGTTTCCAGAAAGACTTTCTGCTGTGCGTGGCTAATCGCCTCAAAGACCGCCGGATAAAAGTTATCGCCATTTTCCAGCAGCGTAATACGGTTACCTTCCTGCCATGTGCATTTCATAAGTGGATCTCCGCGCTGAGTGGGGCATGGTCGGAGAGATGTCGCCAGTTGAGTAAAGCCAGCGCCGTCGGGCTGCTGGCGTGGGCATTTTTTACGTAGATGCGGTCAAGGCGCAGCAGGGGGAAGCGCACCGGAAACGTCCGCGCGGGACGACCGCGTGAGCGGGTAAAAATCTCCTCCAGCCCCGCATTCACCTTCAGCGGATGATTGGCCCGCTGTCGCCAGTCGTTAAAATCACCGGCCACTACCACGGGCTCGCCCTCCGGCAGCGCATTGGTCCAGTCTGCCAGCATCTGTAGCTGAGCCTGACGGTGGGCCTCACGCAGGCCAAGATGAACGCAGCCCACATGAATGGGAAAATCGAGCGCCGGTGGCGTGATGCGGCAGTATAACAACCCGCGTTTTTCGCTCTCGCCAACGGAGACGTCCCGGTTCTCATAATGCTCGATAGGAAAACGCGACAGCACTGCGTTACCGTGATGCCCCTCCGGGTAGACCGCATTGCGCCCGTAGGCGTAATCGCTCCACATTGTATCCGCCAGAAACTCGTAATGGGGCGTGTCGGGCCAGTTTTCGAAATGCATCGGGTGCACTTCGTGCGCGCCCATGACCTCCTGGAGGCAGACAATATCGGCGCTGACGGTGCGTACCGCGTCGCGCAGCTCCGGTAAAATGAAGCGGCGGTTAAATGCTGTGAAGCCCTTATGAATATTTATCGTCAGCACCTTAAGCGAGAAATGCTGCGTTCTTTTGCTCATAAACACCTTCCTGGGTGACTATCCCGATGAAAATAAAGTGTAGTAGGCGTCACAAAAAGATGCGGCGTTACGGAATTTTCCGTAAAGTGCGGTAGTCTGAATTAGCAGAGAAAAATCCTTCAGGAGAGAAGCCATGAAGTGGCAACAACGCGTTCGTGTCGCAACCGGTTTGAGTTGCTGGCAGATAATGTTGCATTTACTGGTCGTGGCCGTACTGGTGATGGGCTGGATGAGCGGCACGCTGGTGCGTGTCGGCTTAGGGTTATGTGTGGTTTACGGCGTGACCGTGCTGTCGATGCTGTTTTTACAGCGTCACCACGACGCGCGCTGGCGTGAAGTGGGTGATGTGCTCGAAGAGCTCACCACCACCTGGTATTTTGGTGCGGCAATGATCGTCCTGTGGCTGTTGTCACGCGTGCTGCAAAACAACCTGCTGCTGGCCTTGGCGGGTCTGGCTATCCTCGCAGGGCCTGCGGTGGTGTCGTTGCTCACCAAAGAGAAAAAGCTACGCGATGTTTCGTCTAAACATCGCATAGGCCACTGAGCCCGTTGTGGCCGCGATGACCAGTAGCGGCCACAAACTTCCCCACACAATATCCAGACTCGCATCCTTCAGATAGATTTGCTTGGTGATATCCGTGAAGTGACGAATTGGGTTTATCCATGTCAGATCCTGTAACCACACCGGCATGTTCTCCACTGGCGACACGTACCCTGAAAGCAAAATCGCCGGCATCATAAAGACAAACACCCCGATAAACGCCTGCTGCTGCGTTGAGCAGAGCGCCGAAATCAGCAGCCCAAACCCCACCAGCGACAGGCCGTAAATCACCATCGTGAAGTAAAACAGCGCCAGCGATCCGGCAAACGGGATCTGGTACGCCCATATTCCCACCCCCAGCACGATGGTGGCCTGGAACGTCGCGACAATCAGTGCCGGCACCGCCTTGCCGACAAATATCTGCCAGGTAGCGAGCGGCGAGACAAGCAGCTGATCCAGCGTACCTTGCTCACGTTCGCGTGCCACGGACAGCGAGGTGACAATCATCACGCCAATAGTGGTGATCATGGCGATTAACGACGGCACCACAAACCACTTGTAGTCCAGATTCGGGTTGTACCAGTTGCGCACCACCAGCTCGCTGTTGTTGGGTTTGGGTTTGCCCGCCATCAGCTCCTGCTGGTAGTCCTTCACTACCTGCTGCAAATAGTTCGCCGCTATCTGGGCGCTGTTGGAGTTACGTCCGTCGAGGATCAGCTGCATCGGCGCGGTCTGGAAGGTGTCCAGATTGCGGGAGAAATCCGCCGGGAAGCGCACCAGCAATAATGCTTTCTGCGTGTCGATGGTGGGCTGGATCGCCTGCGGGCTTTGCAGCAGCAGGACATGGGTAAAGGCTTTGGCGCGGGCGAAACGCTGCGTCAGCTCGACGGAATGCTTGCCATTGTCTTCATTGTAAATGGCGATGGTAGCGTTGGTGACCTCCAGCGTGGCGGCAAACGGAAACAGTACAACCTGAAGCAGCACCGGCAGCACCAGAATGGCGCGGGTCTGCGGCTCGCGCAGCAAGGATTGCAGCTCTTTGCGGATCAATGTCCATAAACGGTGAAACATCGCGTCGTCCTCCTGTCGGGTGGCGCTTGCGCTTATCCGACCTACAAAATCCGATGGCTAATCTAATCTTCTTTTCGTTTTCATCCACGTCAGCCCGATAAACATCACCGCCGACGCCAGCAAAAACAGGGTGTTGATAATCAGCACTACCGGGATGTTCCCCGCCAGAAACAGGCTTTGCAGGGTGCTCACAAAGTAGCGTGCCGGAATGATGTAGGTCACGGCACGGATCACCGCTGGCATACTGTCAATCTGGAAGATAAAGCCGGAGAGCATGATCGACGGCAGGAAGGCGGCATTAAGCGCCACCTGCGCGGCGTTAAACTGGTTGCGGGTGATGGTGGAGATCAGCAGCCCCATTCCCAGCGTGCTGAGTAAAAACAGGCTGGTAATAAAGAACAGCACCACCAGCGAACCGCGGTACGGCACGCCAAGAATAAATACCGAGACCAGCATACAGAGCAGCATCGCCAGCATGCCGAGGAAGTAGTAGGGGATCAGCTTGCAGAGCAAAAGCTCGACGCGCGTCACTTCGGTGGAGAGCAGCGCCTCCATGGTGCCGCGCTCCCATTCGCGGGCGATCACCAGCGAGGTGAGGATCGCGCCAATCACCGTCATGATGATAGTGACTGCACCCGGGATAATAAAATGCTGGCTGATGGCGGCGGGGTTAAACCAGTAGCGCGTCTGCACGTCAATCAGCGGTTCAAACTTCTCCCCCCGGTCTTCGGCGCGCTGCATCTGCCAGAGCTGCCAGATCCCCTCCGCATAGCCCTGCACGAAGTTGGCGGTGTTCGGTTCGCTGCCGTCGGTGATCACCTGAATTGGCGCATCGGCGCCCGGGCGTGCCATGTTGGCGGCGAAATCGACCGGGATGACGATCAGACCGCGAATTTTACCGGCCTGCATTTTCTGGATCAGTTCCTGCCGGTTGTCGCTGATGGTGGCATCGATGTAGGGCGAGCCGGTCATGGCGTGGGTGAAGTCCAGCGCCTCTTCGCTCTGCTGCTCCAGCAGGATCCCAACCCGCAGCTTGCTGGAATCGAGGTTAATTCCGTAGCCAAAAATAAACAGCAGCAGCAGGGGGATCACCACCGCAATCAGCCAGCTGCTGGGGTCACGCACAATCTGCCGCGTCTCTTTGACGCACAGGGCGCGCACCCGGCGCCAGGAGAGGGCGTTACTGCGCATGAGGATTCTCCTTATCCCAGTCGTGGATGAGGGTGATAAACGCCTGCTCCATGGTTGGGTCCGGCTGTGCGTCGTCGGCGGCCTGCGCTTTCAGGTCGTCCGGCGTGCCGTGGGCAATCAGCTTGCCGCGATAGACCAGCCCGATGCGGTCGCAGTACTCTGCCTCGTCCATAAAGTGGGTGGTGACCATCACGGTCACGCCTTTTTCCACCATGCTATTGATATGCAACCAGAATTCACGGCGGGTGAGGGGGTCCACGCCTGACGTGGGTTCATCAAGAAAGAGGATATCGGGCTCGTGCATCAACGAACAGGCCAGCGCCAGCCGCTGTTTGAAGCCAAGCGGCAGCGCGTCGGTAGCGTGTGAGGCGATATCGGTCAGGCCAAAGGCGTCGCACATGCGGCCGATTTTCTCGTTCTGCGCCCGTCCCCGCAGGCCGTAGACGCCGGAGAAAAATCGCAGATTTTGCTCCACCGTCAGGTTGCCGTAGAGCGAAAACTTCTGCGCCATATAGCCCAGATGCTGGCGCGCCTTGCCGGAGCTGACTTTGAGATCCATGTTCAGCACCAGCGCTTTGCCGGAGGTCGGTACCAGCAGGCCGCACATCATTTTAAAGGTGGTGGATTTCCCTGCACCGTTCGGCCCGAGCAGACCAAATATCTCGCCGCGCTTCACGGCAAAATTGACGTTATCGGTGGCAGCGAAATCGCCGAATTTTTTGGTGAGCGATTTCGCTTCAATGACCGTTTCGCCCGGCGTGCCTTCCACCGTGTGCAGAATGGCGCCAAGCGGTGATTCTGAGGTTCCCGCCCCGCCCAGCAGATCGATAAACGCATCTTCAAAGCGCGGCGCGGTCTCTGTCATGTCGATTTCAGGCATCCCCTGCGCACGCCGGATATCGTCGGCGGTGGCCTCTTTTTTGAGGATCACGCGCACCGAACGGCCCTGAATCATCCCGTCGCTCACCTGGGGCAGCTTCAGCACCCGTTGCAGCAGCTTGCGGTTGGATTCCTGCGCGCTGTGTAGCAGAAAACTGCGCCCGGCCATGGTTTGCGTCAGCTCGGTGGGCTCGCCCTGATAGAGCAGTTCGCCTTCGTTCATCAGCAGCACGTCACGGCACTGCTCTGCTTCATCAAGGTAAGAGGTACTCCAGAGGATCAGCATGCCGTCACCCGCCAGCTCGTGCACCATCTGCCACAGCTCGCGGCGGGAAATCGGGTCCACGCCGACGCCGGGTTCATCCAGCAACAGCACCTTCGGTTCGCCCACCAGCGTGCAGGCCAGCCCCAGCTTCTGCTTCATCCCGCCGGAAAGTTTGCCCGCCAGCCGATCGGTGAACGGGCCGAGGGAGGTAAACGCCAGCAGACGCTCGAAGGTTTTCTGCCGGGTTTCGCCGGTAACGCTGCGCAGATCGGCATACAGGTTGAGGTTTTCCATTACCGTCAGATCTTCATACAGACCAAACTTCTGCGGCATATAGCCGAGTATGCCGTGGAGCGCCGCGTCGTCTTTGATGGGATCAAGGCCAAGCACGCTGGCGCTGCCTTCATCCGGCTTCAGCAATCCCGCCAGCATCCGCATCAGCGTGGTTTTACCCGCGCCGTCCGGCCCCACCAGCCCGGTCACATAGCCTTTCTGAATCGTACAGTTCAGCGGCGCGACCGCCGGTTTAGCCATTCCCGGGAAGCGTTTGACCAGATTATTGAGCTGGATAACCGCATCATTCATGTTGTTCCCCGTCGTTTAAGGTGACGGTAACAGGCATGCCCTGACGCAGCGCGTTGTCCGCATCGGTGACGATGATGCGCAGGCGATACACCAGGTCGGTACGCAGATCCGGGGTTTCAACGGTTTTTGGCGTGAACTCGGCCGTTGGGGAGATGAAGCCCACTTTGCCGTGATACGGCTTGTCCGGGCGACCATCGGTGTAGAGCAGCAGTTCGCGGCCCGGCTGCATCTGGCCAAGATTCGCCTCATCAATGTAAGCGCGCACCCACACCGGACGGGTTAAGGAGAGCGTTAACACGGTGCTGCCCGCGCTGAGCATGCTGCCCGGCTCCACGGCGCGGGTCATCAGCGTACCGTCAGACGGGGCGATTAACGTGGTGTCGTGCAGATCCAGCTCCGCCTGGGCTAACTGCGCCTGCGCCTGCTCAAGGCTGGCCTTCGCCTGGGCAATGTCCTGCGCGCGGTTACCGGTGCGGTACTGGCTTAACTTATCCTGGGCAGATTTCAGCGTCGCCTGCGCCTGGTCGCGGGATGAGCGCGCATTTTCCAGGTCGTTGGCGGAAATGGTGCGGCTTTTCCATAAGCCTTGCTGACGGTTATAGAAATTCTGCGCATAGTCATAGGCGGCTTTTGCCTGCTTAACGGCAGCGGCCGCCTGGGCGATCTCTTCATCACGATAGCCCGCCAGCATCAGGTCGTACTGCGCCTGTGCGACGGCGACGCCCGCTTTTGCCTGCATCAACGCGTTTTCAAACGGGGCTTTGTCCAGCATCCCCAGCGTCTGCCCGGTTTTGATGGCATCGCCTTCGTCAACGCTCAGCGAGGCCAGCCGTCCGCCGACGCGGAAGCTCATGTTCACGGTGCGGATATCCACGTTGCCGTACAGCGTCAGGCCACGATCCTGCTGGCTCTGATACCACAGCCAGCCGACTGTTCCCGCAGCAAGCAAGACAACAACCACCAGAATGATGGCGACAGGTTTTTTCATGACTTCTGGCTCCTTTGCGTTAAGCCTTGCAGGATCAGATCAACGTGACAGGTAATGACCTGGCTAATTTGCGCGGCTTTATCCTCATCGAATTGTGTCCAGCCCGTACGTAACAGGATGGTCTCACGCCCCAGACGGAAGGCGAGCACTTCGCCCAGCAGGGCGTGGGTATGCAAAATGGTGTCCGTATCGCTGGCGTCCCGTCCGGTATAGGCGGCGATCAGCCGGGTCAGATGGCTATGCATCGGGGCGATCACCTGATCGTGTACCAGCTGGTACGCGGCAGTGGGGGAGAGCTGCTCGCGGGAGATAAATTTGCTCAGGTTCAGCGTATCGTCGTGCGTCAGCAGGCGAATCATGTTGTGACAGGCGTTAAGGATCAGCTGGCGGATGGCAACCCGGTCCGGCTCTGGCTGGCTGAACAGCGCGGTGGCTTCTTCCACGTGTGGGCGAAAGCTGGTGCCGATAAAATCCGCGATCCACTGGGCGCAGGCGAGGTATAAATCCTCTTTTGAGCCAAAATAGTAGGTAATGGCCGCAATATTCTGCCCGGCCTGCGCGGCGATATCCCGCGTGGTGGCATGCAGACCATACTCGCCAAACTGCGCCAGCGCGGCGGCGATAAGCTGACTTTTCGCCTGTTCGCCTTTGGTTGTCGTTGGGGTTGTATTCATAGCAGCATTAAAAATTAATCAATCGATTGATTAAGATTATGCCTGATTTGCGCAAACGTCGAGTCATCGCCGGGGATATTTTATGCGCCACGTCACAAAAGCTGCTACACTCCGCTCCTTCGCGACATTGTGGTTTTTGTCCTTCTATTCGTTATATCTCCCTGAAAACTACACCTGTGATGGTCGGGGCGGTTCGGAGTTTTTATGTCTTTTGATTCCCTTGGTCTGAACCCGGAAATTCTGCGCGCCATCGCAGAGCAGGGCTACGTTGAGCCAACCCCTATTCAGCAGCAGGCTATCCCGGCCGTTTTGCAGGGCCGTGACCTGATGGCAAGCGCGCAGACCGGTACCGGTAAGACCGCGGGCTTTACCCTTCCGCTGCTTGAGCTGCTGGTAAAAAACCAGCCACACGCCAAAGGCCGTCGTCCGGTGCGTGCGCTGATCCTCACCCCAACCCGCGAGCTGGCGGCCCAGATTGGTGAGAACGTGCGTGAATACAGCCGCTATCTCAACATTCGTTCGCTGGTAGTTTTCGGCGGGGTAAGCATTAACCCGCAGATGATGAAGCTACGCGGCGGTGTGGACGTGCTGGTGGCAACCCCGGGGCGTCTGCTGGATCTCGAACACCAGAACGCGGTGAAGCTCGATAACATCGAAATTCTGGTGCTGGACGAAGCCGACCGTATGCTCGACATGGGCTTCATCCACGACATTCGTCGCGTGCTGGCGAAGCTGCCGACGCGTCGTCAGAACCTGCTCTTCTCCGCGACCTTCTCCGACGAGATCAAGGCGCTGGCGGAAAAGCTGCTGCATAACCCGCTGGAAGTGGAAGTCGCGCGCCGCAACACCGCCTCCGAGCAGGTGACGCAGCACGTGCACTTTGTAGATAAGAAGCGCAAGCGGGAACTGCTCTCCCAGATGATCGGCCAGGGCAACTGGCAGCAGGTGCTGGTCTTTACCCGCACCAAGCACGGCGCCAATCACCTGGCGGAACAGCTGAATAAAGATGGCATCCGCAGCGCGGCCATTCACGGCAACAAGAGCCAGGGCGCGCGTACCCGCGCGCTGGCAGACTTCAAGTCCGGCGACATACGCGTGCTGGTGGCAACCGACATCGCCGCACGCGGTCTGGATATCGAAGAGCTGCCGCACGTGGTGAACTACGAGCTGCCAAACGTGCCGGAAGATTACGTTCACCGTATCGGCCGTACCGGACGCGCGGCGGCAACCGGGGAAGCGCTCTCTCTGGTTTGCGTGGATGAGCACAAGCTGCTGCGCGACATCGAACGCCTGCTGAAGAAAGAGATCCCGCGCATTGAAACCCCGGGCTATGAAGTTGACCCGTCAATCAAAGCCGAGCCAATTCAGAACGGTCGTCAGGGTGGCGGGCGCGGTCAGGGCGGCGGTGGTCGCGGTCAGCAGCCGCGTCGTGCCGAAGGCGGCGCGCCGAAATCTTCGGGCAAACCGCCGCGTCGTAATAACGACAGCAAACCGGCCGGTGAAAACCCATGGCGTAGCGGCGAAGGGAAACCGGCAGGCGAGGGGCAGCGCCGACGCCGCCCGCGTAAGCCTGCTAACCCGCAGTAATCTGGAAGCCCGGTCGTAAAGCCGGGCTTTTCTTTTTGCGGCAGCGGAGAGAAAGTGCCACAATAGTGGCTGTTTATACAGTATTTCAGGTTTCCGATGGCTTTAACCGCTGCGCTCAAGGCGCAAATTGGCGCATGGTATAAGGCGCTACAACAGCAGATCCCCGATTTTATTCCCCGAGCCCCGCAGCGGCAGATGATTGCCGACGTGGCAAAAACGCTCGCCGGGGACGACGGGCGACATCTGGCGATTGAAGCCCCGACCGGCGTCGGGAAAACCCTGTCGTATCTTATTCCCGGCATTGCCATCGCGCGGGAAGAAGATAAAACGCTGGTGGTCAGTACCGCTAACGTGGCCTTGCAGGATCAGATCTTCAGCAAAGATTTGCCGCTGCTGCGCAAAATTATCCCCGATTTACGGTTTACCGCCGCCTTTGGTCGCGGGCGCTACGTCTGTCCGCGCAATCTGGCGGCACTGGCCAGCAGTGAACCCTCCCAACAGGATCTGCTCGCGTTTCTTGATGACGAGCTGACGCCAAACAACAAGGCGGAGCAGGAGCAGTGCGCAAAGCTGAAGGCCGATCTCGACGGTTACAAGTGGGACGGCCTGCGGGATCACACCAACCAGGCGATCGGCGACGACCTGTGGCGCAGGCTCAGCACCGATAAAGCAAGCTGCCTGAACCGTAACTGTCACTACTATCGCGAGTGCCCGTTCTTTGTCGCCCGGCGTGAGATTCAGGAAGCGGAGGTGGTTGTCGCCAACCACGCGCTGGTCATGGCTGCACTGGAGAGTGAAGCGGTCCTGCCGGAGCCAAAAAACCTGCTGCTGGTGCTCGATGAAGGTCATCATCTGCCCGACGTGGCGCGAGATGCGCTGGAGATGAGCGCGGAAATTACCGCCCCGTGGTTTCGCCTGCAACTGGATCTGTTCTGCAAACTGGTGGCAACCTGCATGGAGCAGTTCCGTCCGAAAACCACGCCGCCGCTGGCGGTTCCGGAGCGGTTGAGCGAGCACTGTGAAGAGGTGTACAGCCTCATCTCCTCGCTGAATAACATCCTTAACCTGTATCTCCCCGCCACCCAGGAGGCGGAACACCGCTTTGCGATGGGTGAGTTGCCGCAGGAAGTGATGGAGATTTGCCAGCAGCTGGCGAAGCACCTGGAAAAGCTGCGCGGGCTGGCGGAGATGTTCTTAAACGATCTCAGCGAGAAAACCGGTACCCACGACGTGGTGCGTTTGCACCGCATTCTGCTGCAAATGAATCGCGCGCTGGGGATGTTTGAAGCGCAGAGCAAACTCTGGCGGCTGGCTTCGATGGCGCAGGCGTCCGGCGCGCCGGTGACTAAGTGGGCCACCCGCGAAGTACGAGACGGGCAGGGACATCTCTTCTTCCACTGCGTGGGCATCCGCGTGGCCGATCAGCTGGAAAAGCTGATCTGGCGCAGCGTGCCGCACGTGGTAGTGACGTCAGCGACTCTGCGTTCCCTGAACAGCTTCTCAAGGTTGCAGGAGATGAGCGGCCTGAAAGAGAAAGCGGGCGACCGCTTTGTGGCCCTGGACTCGCCGTTCAACCACTGTGAGCAGGGAAAGCTGGTCATTCCGCGCATGAATTATGAGCCGCTTATCGATAACGAAGAGCAGCATATTGCGGAAATGGCGGCCTACTTCCGCGAGCAGGTTGAGAGTAAAAAATACCCCGGTATGCTGGTGCTGTTTGCCAGCGGTCGGGCGATGCAACGCTTCCTGGAGCACGTCACCGATCTGCGCTTACTCCTGCTGGTGCAGGGCGATCAGCCGCGCTATCGGCTGGTGGAAACCCACCGTAAACGCATTGATAACGGCGAGCGCAGCGTGCTGGTGGGGTTACAGTCCTTTGCGGAAGGGCTTGATTTGAAAGGCGACTACCTGACGCAGGTGCATATCCATAAAATTGCCTTCCCGCCCATCGACAGCCCGGTGGTGATCACCGAAGGCGAATGGCTGAAAAGCCTTAACCGTTATCCGTTTGAAGTGCAAAGCCTGCCTGCAGCGTCGTTTAACCTGATTCAGCAGGTCGGGCGCTTGATCCGTAGCCACGGCTGCTGGGGCGAGGTGGTGATTTATGACAAACGACTGCTCACCAAAAACTACGGCCAGCGGCTGCTGAATGCGCTGCCGATCTTCCCGATTGAGCAGCCGGACGTGCCGGAAGTAAAAAAACGCCCGACAAAACTGGCTGCCGGGCGTCGAAAAAGCTTCCGTGCTAAGGGGCGCGGTCCTACTGGTAAGTGAAGGTCACCTGGATCACGCTGCTGAACGTGCCGGCAGAGATGGGCATCGAGGTGGCGTAATAGCGTGCGGCCAGCGGGAACGTGGCCGTGTGGTCTGACGGGTTTATGGCAGCGTTAAAGGCGGCCTGCGGGGCAATCAGTATCTTGTCCTGACGATCTGCCAGCTCCAGTGCCAGCCCCTTTGCGCTACCGAGATTGGCAAATTTGGTGGGATGGGTGCTGTCGGCCTGACCGTAGAAAAAGGCGGTGGCAAGCGCCAGCGTGGCCGGGCAGTGCGACACCGAAAGGGAAAAGTCCTTCCACTCGCCGGTATCGCCCACGTCTTTAAAACTACCCGATGCCGCCTGGCCTAAGTCCACCGTCAGGTTGCGGCTGGCACTGTCAATGACGCACGTGTTGGCGTAAATGTTACCCGTCATCTGGATCTGTATATCATCGGCGTGGGCCTGGGCGATCAGCCCCAGCGCGAGTATCAATGCGGTTTTTTTCATGACGTTCACTTATAAGCGAGGGTGATGGTTGCCACAGTATTGGCTGGCCCGGGGGTGACTACATTGCTGACCTGCTCGTAGCGAACCTCAAACGGGATCACCAGCGTTTCGTTGGCTACGGCCTGATTTTGGGTACTTACATAGGTACCGAAGGTGGCGAGATGGTCATCAAATAGCATTCTTACTCCGACGCCTGTAGCCATGCCGGTCTGCTGCGTGAGTTTGATCACCCCCTCAAATGCTGTGTCATATCCATTCGCGCTGGTGATTTTTAGCTCAGGCTGTACGGTTGTGTCACAGTTGACGGTGATATTAAATTTTTGAGCAGGGCTGGATAAAAAACCTACGCTGATGAAATCACTGACGGGAAAATCGCCCAAATTAACGGTGAGATTTTTCGGTAAAACGGAGCAGGTGACCTGATGAAGAATAACATTACCTGCATAGGCGATGTGGTTAGGGTTGCCGATCCCTTCATGGCCGAAAACGCCAATGCCAAATTCGGTTTGAGACTGCACCAGCGTACCGGATGTCACGGTGTCACTCGTTTTAACCAGCTCAAGCGTTATTTCAAAGCTAAAAGTCTGTGTTCCATCGGTAGAGACGTAGCCAACAGGCGTTCCACGTGAATCGCACTGCACGCCGCCAGCGCCGCTAATTCGCTGCCCGTGATCATTCATCAATGCTACGCCAATCCCCGGCACACCGGATTCGTATACCCCCCTGAGCCCTGGCATTTCCGCTCCGGTGCCGTAGTAGCAGGAGACAATCTCCAGGCCGCTGTCGGTACTCTGATCGCAATGCCCGGCAACATGAACGCTCTGCTCTGTACCCGGGATAGTTGCGCCAACTGCCAGCGTCGTCGGGACAGAAATGGATGCCACGTTGATCATTTTGGGGAGATCCGGCGTGGTGCAGGTCGCCTTCGCATGCGGCATGAATAACGCAGCGGTTCCCAGAATCAGTAAGAAAAAGCACTGTTTAATCATTTGCATAATGTTTTGCCTTTAGGGGAGATCAGTGACACTGCGCGGCAGCGTTAATGATGCTGGTTTTCGCTTTCTCATCCGTGAGCACATAGTCAGCGACGCAATGCTCGTTTGCCTCCTGTCCCCAGGAAACGCGGAGATGCCCTTGCTGTGGCAGACCCGAGAGATAGGTCTGGCCGTCATTCCCGACGATAAATTCGCTGTCCTTGTCCTCGGTGGTAACCGTTGCGCCGAACGGCAGCGGTTTACCGTTTTGCGTGAGCGTCATCAGGACGCGATTGCCCACGCGCGTCGTGAAGCTGGCGCGCGCAATGGCTCCGCGGGTTGGCGTCACAATTTGTGCCGCATGGGTGACGTCGGCGTCCTCCGGCAGCGTTTCCGTATCCAGCGCAATAGTGTTGTGGCGATACGCGGTGACGAACGGTACGACGGTGTAGCCGCGGAAGTCGGTTTCAACGCCGGTCTGGTTAGTGATATGCGTGCCGTGCGTACCCGGGGCTTTCACGAGCGCAATGGTCTCACCGAGCGGCTGGCTCAGCGTGATGCCGTTTGCATGGGCAATCACGCCTCCCTGCAAGCCGACGTTCAGTGTTTGCTGATATTTATCCTGACTGACGCCACCGCTCACTTCACCGTATGTCGCTTTGTAGTCGGCGTTAACGCTGGTGGAGTTACCGCTGCCGGTGCTGCTCAGCCCCTCCTGGAGATTCCAGTTCAGGTTGTCTTCTTTCAGGGCCGTACCGTTCAGGCCGATGTTCTGCGTGGTGCCATCTTTCGTGTTGTTCAGGTTGTACGTGGCCCAGATGTTATGCATCCAGCGATCCAGCGGAACCGAAACGCTCAGCGAGAACTGGTTGTCGTTCGTCACCGCATTACCGTCCAGATCGCTGTCGTGAGTGTTTTTATTCATGCTGTAGCTAAGGCTGTAGCTAACGCCGTGCCAGCTGTTGTTGTAGCTGACGCTCATGGAGGTCATGTCCTGATTCTGGCTCCAGTAGGTTTCCTTCACCATGCTCAGCGTGACCGATCCCCAGCCTTCTGGTAGCGTCTGGTCGATGGTGGCTTCGGTACGGGCGCGGCGCTGCTGTGGCGCAGACCAGTTGTCGGCGCGGGTATACGACTCCATGGTGTCGTCCAGGGTGTAAAACCCCTTGCTGTTGTAGCGATAGCCCGCAAGCGAAAAGTTGGTGCCTGAACCGGCGAAATCTTTGCTGTAGCGTACGCGCCACGATTTGCCTGTGCTGGACTGCTGTTTTTTCAGCAGGGCTCTGGCGCGAGTCACGTCAATGGAGAACGCCCCTAAATCACCCATGTTTTTCCCGGCGCCTATCGCCTGCGACTGATAATGACTGCTCTGCTGTACGCCGCCGTAGGCCGTGAAGCCGTGGGGTAAACCATAGATGGCGCTCCCCTGAGCAAACGGGGTCTTTTCAACATCTTTGTCATAAGAACGATAACGCCCGGCAGTTACGCTGTAGCGCAGGTTTTTTTCACGCTGCAATACCGGAACGGAGGCAAACGGCACCACGAAATGGCTTTCGCTGCCGTCAGTTTCTTTCACCGTGACCTGGAGGTCGCCGCTGCTGCCGGTGGGGTAGAGATCGTTAATTTCGAAGGCCCCCGGCGCGACCGTGTTCTGATAAATCACGTACCCGTTCTGGCGCACCATCACCAGCGCGTTGCTGTGGGCGGTGCCACGAATAATAGGCGCATAGCCTTTTTCGCTGTCGGGAAGCATGTCGTTATCGGATTTCAGCTCCACGCCGGTGTAAGGGATACTGTCAAAAACATCAGCAGGTGATGAGCTCTGGCCAACGGTGATATCGCTTTTCATCGCCACAATATCGCGTTGCGCATAGGTATAAACGGAGGTGAATTTCTGTTCCTCCTCATTGCCTGTGGTGCTGCGATTCCAGGTGGAATAGTTGCGAAGGCGCCATGCGCCAACGTTTAAACCCGGACGCAGGTTCACGTACTGGCTACTGCTATCCTCTTCACCCTGCTGGCGCGCATGGCTCTGGCTGGCGTTGACGCTGTAATTAAGCAGGCCCGCGTTGATCCCTTCGTCAAACTCTTTCGGGTCGATGTAACCGCGTGGCACCTGTCCGAGCGCCTTTTGCGGTATGCTCAGCAGCAGCTGCTGGTTGCGAACGTGAAAGATTGCGGATGAAGCAGGGATGACACCTAGATCGGCACACTGGCCTTTGGCCATTAGCTGAGGAAACTTTTGGGTCTTGATACCGAGGCTTTTTAACTCACCCATGCTAAAGCAAGGTTGTAACGTGTCGTTGCCCTGCGAATCTTTCTCAAGCGTAAAGGTCACGTTGCGGGTATCAATTTTATTATTATTGATAAACACCGCGACCTCATATTTCCCCGGTGCCTGGCCGGGACCTTTTTCATAGACGGACAGATCGGTTTTACCCTGCTGGGGATTATCAATATCCAGCAAGGCGGGGTTAAAATAATCATCAGCCATAACCTGCTGCGCAAAGATGGCTATTGCCAGGCCACAGAGAATGACCAGCAATGAAGACATTCGGCAGGTGAACGGCTTTTTGTGGCTGTACATGATTATTTTATTACCGGAACAATTAATGAACGGATTTCGACCAGGAATGGCTGATGCTGCCGTAATCATTAATAATGGAATACGTCACGTTTGAGCCCCCGACATTACCCGGTATGGCAAAATGTGTTTCTGATTTCGGAACAGCCCAGGTCGCTTTTGTGACTTTCTGACCGTTAAGCGTGACGGTCTGGAAATTCATATAGAAAGGCGTAGGGTTATTCACCACCAGGTCGTTACCTTCGCGATGCCATTCAAGCTTATCCGCCACATCTTCTGGTCGGCCTTTTACCGCGGACGGGCGATACAGCAATTTAATGCGGGTATTAATGGCAATTTGCAGCGTATTTACTCCCTCAACGTGTTTTGAGGAAGGGATCGCTTTGATATTCAACCAGTACAGAGATTCCCTGTCTTCCGGTAAATTTCCGCCCGTGCGTACCACGCGCAGAACGTTATCTTCTTTTGCATCCAGACGGAAAAGCGGCGGGGTGATCAGGAATGGGGCTTTGGCCGGGTTTTTACCGCCAGAATCGACCCAGGACTGTACCAGATAATCCGTCGTATCTGGGTTTGACAGGCCAAGAGATGATTCCTTTTTATCTCCTTGATAGACCAGCCGGGTACCATTAATCACGACGCCCGCATGTGCAGAGGCTGCTATCAGTAAAAGAGTGCTCAGTAAATAACCGTGGCGCATAAAGATTTCTCAATAAATAGAAGAGATATTAATGCCCGCAAAAGCATTAATATCTCAGGATTGATAAGATCAGTTATAAATAACGGTGAAAGTCGATACAGAGTTGGCAGGGCCTGCGGTAATGGCGGCCTGAGTTTGAATATAACGCGCACCGAATTCCAGGTCGTTAACTGCCGTGCCGGAGGCTAAAGGATATTGCTGCGAAGGCGTATACAGAGTGACAGGCTGCCCGGAAGCATCCATCAACTGAATGGCTACACCGGTTGCCGCATCGGTATCTGGCGTTAATGCCAGCGCGGCATTATTATCCGCATCCGGCGTACCGCCGAAGTTAATCGCAGCCGAGGTCACTGTTTCCGGACAATTGGTTAACTTAATATCAAACTTCGTTGATGTGCTGGTAGAGCCTGCGCCGGTAAATACCGTTTTAGACACCTTACCCAACTGAACGTTTAATGGATTACTTAATCCATTCACGACCTGGCAAGCAGAATCGATAATTTCACCGGTGAAATTAATCTGACCTTCACCGTTAGTTGCCGCAAATGCGGATGCAGAACATCCCACCGTTGCGGCGATAAAAAAACCTAATGCAACCTTGTTCATAGTTAATCCTGATGTGATTCTGGTAAAAGCGTTGCCTGGACGTTTTTACCGTTGACCCTTAATGATTTTTCGATGTTTATTTAATCAAAAAAAGGGTCGCTGCGGATCTTTTGTCCCAATCACAAATAATGTAAATAGTACTTGAGTTTAATTTTTTTATATGAAAACAGCAGGTTGATAATGATCACAAAACACTATCGGGTCTGTGTTCATCGGGCTATATTGTTAACAAGATAATGCAGTCAGGAGAAATGTCGTGGATTACCGCAAAATTATCAAAGAGGTAGGGCGTGGGAAAAACCACGCTCGCGATCTGGACCAGGAAACAGCCCGCGCGTTGTACACGCATATGCTGAATGGCGACGTGCCGGAACTGGAAATGGGCGGCATTTTGATTGCGCTGCGTATTAAAGGGGAAGGTGAGGCGGAGATGCGCGGCTTTTATGAGGCCATGCAGTCGCAGACCATGCGCTTAACCCCGCCCGTCACTAAGCCGATGCCAATTGTGATCCCGACCTACAACGGCGCGCGTAAGCAGGCAAACCTCACGCCGCTGCTGGCTATTCTGTTGCAGAAACTCGGTTTCCCGGTAGTAGTGCATGGCGTGAGCGAAGATCCGACGCGCGTGCTGACAGAAACCATCCTGGCGTTGTTAGGTATTGAACCGACCCTCCATGCCGGTCAGGCACAGGCAAAGCTGGAGGGGAATCAGCCGGTCTATATCCCCGTTAGCGCGCTCTGCCCACCGCTGGAAAAGCAGCTGGACATGCGCTGGCGCATGGGCGTACGTAACAGCGCTCACACCCTGGCGAAGCTGGCGACGCCGTTTGCCGAAGACGCCGCGCTGCGTCTTTCCAGCGTCTCCCATCCGGAATACGTGACGCGAGTCGGGCAATTCTTTGCCGAAATCGGTGGACGCGCGCTGCTGATGCACGGGACAGAAGGCGAGGTTTACGCCAACCCGCAGCGTTGTCCACAGCTGATGCTGATTGAGCCCGCCGGGACGCGGGTCGTTGTCGAACGTGGGGAAGAGAACAGAGATGCGATCCTGCCTGAGTCGAAAGATCCGCAGGTCACCGCGCGCTGGATTGTGCAGTGTCTGGCCGGGAAGGTGCCGGTTCCGCAGTCAATCAAGCTGCAAATGGCCTGCTGCCTGCTGGCTGCAGGGGAAGTCGAGTCCGTGGAAGCCGGGTTGCAGCGCGTGGCGCAGTCATTTTAAGCAAAAAAAAGCCCGTCCAGTGGCGGACGGGCAAACAAGGGTAACAACAACAGGGTCAATGAGGGTTGGAGCATCTCACCAGAGGGTATGGCGAGGGTGGAGCATAATTTGTTCGATTACTTGTAGATAACCGCAGTACCGCTCAGTTTGTTATTACCGTTAGTGGAAGTGATGGTGTATCCACTTGCGCCCGCGGCGGCAGCTTTTTCAGCCAGTTTTGCTTCCAGACCGTCCAGCGTGGTCGCGCCTTCAGCACTCACCACACCGATTTTGTTCAGATCCTGTGCCTGAGTAGAGGAGACTGGCTCTACAGCGAAAGCGCCGAAAGACAGAGCGGACAGGGCAACAGCGGCAACAGCATATTTGATGGTTTTCATAGGTCAATTCTCGCAGGTTATTCTGTTAAGGGGACGATGTTCCGTCGATGTGATAAGTATCACGCTTTTTAGCGGAAGATAAAATCGAAGAGAATTGACGTGGTTTGTCAAAAAAATTGAATGACAAATAACTTATTGATTATTAATAAAATCAGAAGCGCAATTGACACTTCTTGCGGATACGCTTTACAGACACAATCAGAAGGGCACGTTTTGCTACGCGCTTCGCTGAAAGTCGTGAGCGTAAAGTAAAATGTTGGTGCGGTTAACTACGGTAAAGGAAAGTCAACGTAACTGGCTGTCTTTCGATCCTCTACGATTATATCCTGAATGTGAAGCATTTTTTGAATCTTTCTCCTGCTGACAGGTGATGCAAAGCCGTACTCCGGGAATGGCTTTACGTCGTGCCTCAGGAATGGGATCCCCGCACTCTTCGCATTCCGTCAAACTTTCGCCGCGCGGAATTTCACCGCGAGCACGCGCAACCGCATCTTCAATGGTACTGTTGATCTGTTCGTTAACGGCGTCGTCATTCGCCCAGCCGGAAGCCATGATGTTCTCCTGAAAGGATCAAGTCATGCATTTTAATATGGGGTGAAAAAACGCACAGTCAAGGCGCAGACAGAGAGAACTGCATCTGCCGTACAGATGCAGTTTGGAAGGCGGTAAGTTATTTATAGATAGTCGCTGTACCGTACATATGGTTATCGCCACCGGCGGCGTTCACCACGAAGCCTTTAGCGCCTTCCTGACGAGCTTTTTCGGCCAGCTTGTCCTGAAGGTCATCAAGGTTGCTTGCCCGGCTGACAGAGACCGTCCCAGCCGCGCGTAGCTGGCTGGTGTCGGTACTGTCGGTCAGAGGTTGAACGGACAAGGCAGAAAATGATGCGCCTGCCAGCGCACCCGCAATAATAAAGGTCAGATACTTTTTCATAATCACATCCTCAGGGGAAACAACAGGTGATTCCTGTTAAGTTTAGAAGCCTGATGCGTGTGATTTAGCGCAAAAATTTGATGATGATCTGCTTATTTTTTGAACGATAAATTCTGACAATTTGTTGACAGATCATAGACATACAGGTCGCTGATTTTTGTCGTTTTTTTGTGCGACTCAGACAGATATTTACCCCCGCGCCGTCACAGGGTATCTTACGCGGCTGTTTAAAGGAGAATGCCATGACTTCCCACAAGCCGGGATTGCACCCGCGTAACCGCCACCGTAGCCGCTACGATATGAAAGCCCTGTGTCTGAGCTGCCCTGAATTGCAGGGTTTTATCGTTCAGACACCAGCCGGTGAACCGTCGGTAAACTTTGCCGATCCGCTGGCGGTTAAAACGCTGAACAAAGCGCTGCTGGCCCATTTTTATGGTGTGACGCACTGGGACATCCCTGATGGCTTTCTCTGCCCGCCGGTCCCGGGCCGTGCGGATTACGTCCATCATCTTGCCGATCTGCTGGCGGATGACCACGATGGCGTAGTGCCGAAACAGGCTACCGTCCTTGATATCGGTACGGGCGCGAACCTGATCTACCCCCTGATAGGCGCACATGAGTACCAGTGGCGATTTACCGGCAGCGAGATCGGTGATGAGGCCTTCGCCAGCGCGCAGGCCATTATCAACGCTAACCCGGGGTTAAGCCGGGCCATACGTCTGCGTCGTCAGAAGGATGCCGCTGCAATTTTCACCGGCATTATTCATAAGAACGAACAATATGATGCCACCCTGTGCAACCCGCCATTCCACGACTCCGCCGCCTCCGCGCGTGCGGGAAGTGAACGCAAGCGGCGTAACCTGGGCCAGGCCGAAGATGGCGCGCTGAATTTTGGCGGCCAGCAGCAGGAGCTGTGGTGCGAGGGCGGGGAAGTGGCCTTTATTCTGCGCATGATTGCCGAGAGTAAAGGCTTCGGTCGTCAGGTGAAATGGTTTACCACGCTGGTCTCTCGTGGCGATAACCTGCCGCCGCTTTACCGCGCGCTGACCGAAGCCGGTGCGGTGAAGGTGGTCAAAAAAGAGATGGCGCAGGGTCAGAAGCAGAGCCGCTTTATTGCCTGGTCCTTTATGGACGATAACAAACGTCGCAAATAGCACCCCATCGTAGGCCGGGTAAGGCGAAGCCGCCACCCGGCTCGGTTACAGCGTCGGCTCCTGCGGAGGGAGCGGCGAAGCGGGCGGCGACAATACCTGATACGTCTGCACCGGCGCTCTCACGTTCGCCAGATCGAAGTGTTTTTTCACCATGCTGTCGAGAGCAAAGCGCACCGTCCACTGCTTAAGCGGCTGGGTGGTGAACGACACGCGCAGGGTAAAGGCAGTGTTCGTCAGCCCGACGATGCCCGCAAACGACGGCTCACCAATTACCAGCCCGCGAATATCCTCCATCTCCATCAGTTCGCTCACCGCATCCCGCAGCGCCTGTTTCGCCTTATCTGCTTCTTCGTGACGATCGACATCATAATTCGCCACCACCGAACCAATGCCGCGCACAAAGTTGGCAAAGGTGGTGATCGATGACCACGGAATAATGTGGTACGCCCCGGTATCCTGACGTACGCCGACGGAGCGAATGGACATCCTCTCCACCGTGCCGGTGAGCGGTCCAATGGTCACCAGATCCCCGGTGTTCATCCCGTTCTCAAACTGGATAAAAATGCCGGTGATAATATCCTTCACCAGCGTCTGTGAACCGAAGGAGATCGCCAGTCCCAGGGCACCGGCACCCGCCAGCAGTGGGGCGATATTTACGCCGATTTCCGACAACACAATCATGATGGTAATGGTGCTAATGATCACCGCCAGCGCGTTGCGGAACAGCGTCAGCAGTGTGCGGGCGCGGGCGCTTGGCAGGGGCCTGCCGTGGACATCCGACACCAGACGGTTTTCGATAAGGCTTGCCAGCAGCGTCCAGCCGACGGCGGAGAAGAACAGGATCAGCGCGATACGAATAAGAATATCGACGGTCTTTTCCCCGGCGCCGTTATGCAGCCAGTTCCAGAAATCAAACAGTCCCCACGCATTCAGCAGCAGCATAATTGCCACGCAGACCGTCAAAATACGCGCCACCTTCAGCGACACCGATGTCCAGCCATTTACCCGTTTTTGCAGCTCGGGGTAATTACGCTGAACCTGCGGCGACAGGGTGATCGTCTTCGACAGCCAGCGGGAGAGCAGGCCAGAAACAAAGGCCGCGATGCCGATAATCGCCAGGCTTTTGAACGTCGCCCCCATCATAAATTTCAGGCTGTTGCCCGGATCGAACAGCGAGAAGAAACACAGCACAATAAAATAGGCGCTGGCCAGCCAGTGCCACACCAGCGCAAAGGCGCGAATAAAGAGGCTGAAAAAGGAGAGGGAGCGATCGGCCAGGTGAAGCAGACTGTCGGTGATCGCTTTTTTATTGTGGAAGATGAGGTACAGCGCCCAGACGGTAATACAGAGCATGATCAGCACGTTCGCCAGGGCCCCGAACTGCACGTTAACCTGGTTGGAAATAATCGGGACGGCAACCAGCAGGCCATAGCCGATTAACCCACTCAGCACGCTGAGCCGAACCGCCCAGTATTTGGCGCTCCGATCCGAAATGGCGAACGGGCGAAGTTCCGGCACGCGCGGACAGAATATTAACCGCAGGAGCGCCTTAAAGAACTCGATCAGGGCAAAGGCGTTCAGGAACAGCCCCTGCTGAAAGGCGATGGTTTTGTTCCCGGTATTAAGACGGTCGGCCAGCATCTGGCCGACAAACAGCGTCAGCGCCAGCAGCAGCAAATCGATGATAAAGGCCCCGGTAATCATTGCCGGAAGATGCAGCCAGCTGCTTTTATGCTGATTCTTTTTACGTCCCCAGTGGCCCATCTTCCGGTAAAGCGGCCAGACAGACAGGCGCAACAGCCAGTAAAAAATGAATACCGCGGCGGCCAGAATAGAAAACTGGGTCGCGGCTGCAGAAAAGGTGTGGGGATTAAAAGGCTTATGCGAGGTGCCAACAAGGTTGCGATAGAGCTGGGCAAAACGCGACGACAGTGCTTCCCCGTAGCGGCGACTGATATCGGTGACGTTCTCCAGTACCGTCTTTTCGTCTTCGACTTCCGGCGGCGCGATAGTCGGAACCGGATCCTGAGGCGGTGTGGCGGCCACTTTCCTCAGCTGATCGATAAGCTCCTGACGGGACGTGTCGTTCTCAAGCACGTCGGCAAGTGCGCTGTAAGCGGCTTTTTTCTTTTCAGCGTCGGGTTCTGGCGCCGCATTTTGCTGGGTGGCGGTGGCTCCGGTGGTGACGCCGGGAATGGTTACAGCAAGTGATGGCGCGCTAAACAGGGTAAACAGTAGCAACAGGATCCACGGCACGGCGTCCTCCGACAAAAATATCGTGCAAAATGATAAGTATAGAGCGCGCGGAGCGGAGGGGAGTTTTTGGGAACAATCCGGCCTAAAAAAGCCGGGCATGCCCGGCTCTGTGTATGGCTATCAGGAGACGTGTTGCAGGAACTCCTGGAGGCGTTGGCTAGGTGGGTTCGCAATCAGCGCCTGCGGATTACCGTCTTCCGCGATGCGGCCCTTATCAATGAAGATCAGACGGGACGCCACTTTTTCGGCAAAGCCGATTTCGTGGGTAACGATCACCATCGTCATGCCTTCTTCTGCCAGATCCTGCATCACTTTCAGCACCTCGTGACGCAGCTCCGGGTCGAGTGCGGACGTTGGCTCATCAAACAGCATCATCTTTGGCTTCACCGCCAGCGCACGGGCAATGGCCACGCGCTGCTGCTGGCCACCGGACAGCTCGGAAGGATAGTGGTGGGCACGCTCCGCCAGACCCACTTTCGCCAGCAGATCTTTTGCCAGCGTTTCTGCCGCCGCTTTGCTGGCCCCACGCACGCGCAAAGGACCGAACATCACGTTTTCCAGCGCCGTCAGGTGCGGGAACAGGTAGAACTGCTGGAACACCATGCCCGCTTCCTGGCGGATCAGGCGCTCGTCCACTTTCGGATCGTTCACCTTCAGACCATCGACGATCAAATCGCCGCTGGTGATCTCCTCGAGCTTGTTAATACAGCGCAGCAGGGTGGATTTTCCGGAACCCGACGGCCCGATGATCACCACCACTTCACCCTGCCTGATGTTCAAATCGATATTGTGCAGCACCTGGGTTGGACCAAAGTGCTTGGAAACATTTTTAAATTCAATCACAGGATTTTCATCCTTCTTTCAAGACGACGCAGAACAAAGCTCAGGACAAGCGTGATAATCAGGTAGACAACGGCGACCGCACTCCAGATTTCCAGGGCGCGGAAGTTACCCGCGATGATCTCCTGGCCCTGACGGGTCAGCTCGGCCACGCCGATAACAATAAACAGCGAGGTGTCTTTAATGCTGATGATCCACTGGTTGCCCAGCGGCGGCAGCATGCGGCGCAGCGCCAGCGGCAGGATCACGTGACGGATCGTTTCGCGACGGGAAAGACCTAACGCCAGGCCAGCTTCGCTGAAGCCTTTATGAATCGACAGCACCGCACCGCGGGTGATTTCCGCAATGTAGGCGCCGGAGTTGATCATAATGGTGACGACAGCTGCGCTGAACGGGTCAATGCGCAGATCGTTGAAGGCCATCGGCAGGGCGAAGTAGATAAACATGACCTGCACCACAATGGGGGTGCCGCGGATCACTTCGATGAAAACCAGCGCGATGTGGTTTGCAATCCAGCCGCCGTAGGTGCGGGCGAAACCGGCCACCAGACCGATAATTAACCCGCCAACCAGACCGAGGACCGAAATCCACAAGGTCATTTTAGCGCCTTCAAGCAAGAGAGGAATGGCAGGCCAGATGGCGCTCCAGTCAAACTGCATGATGTATTCCTGTATACCGTGGTGAAAAACGAAAAACGTAGGCCCGGTAAGCGGTAGCGCCACCGGGCGTTACAAACCTGAAGTCAGGTGAAATTATTTAGGCTCGGTACCGAACCATTTTTTGTAGATTTCGTTATAGGTGCCGTTCTCTTTCAGGGTTTTCAGCGCGCCGTTAACTTTATTACGCAGGTCGTCGCTGCCTTTCGGGAACGCAATACCGTACTGCTGAGCTTCCAGGGAATCACCTACCGCTTTGAACTTGCCGTTACCGGCGGTTTTGATGAAGTAAAGGATGTTAGGCGTGTCGTGCAGCACCGCGTCTGCGCGGTTGGTGCCCAGTTCCATGTAAGCGTTGTCGATGTTCGGGAACTGACGCAGGTCTTTGGTTTTGATATTGGCTTTCGCGTAATCAACGGAACCGGTGCCGCTCTTCACGGCGACCACTTTACCGTCGAGATCTTTCACGCTTTTCACGTCGTTGTTATCCGCTTTCACCATCACCAGCAGGCCGCTTTTGTAGTAGCCATCAGAGAAATCGATAGCTTTTTTACGCTCTTCGGTAATGGTGATGCCCGCCAGCGCCAGGTCAACGTTTTTGGTTTGCAGTGCCGGGATAATGCCGCTGAAATCCATTGGCTTCAGGGTGTAATCCAGTTTGAGTTCTTTTGCGACAGCGGCCCACAGATCAACGTCAAAACCAACGTATTTATCACCCTGTTTGAATTCAAACGGTACGAACGCCGTGTCAGTCGCCACAACCAGTTTGTCGACAGCCTGCGAGGACACCGCAAACGCCAGGGTAAGTGCAGCCAGTGAAACTTTTAATACAGACTTCATAGCATTTCCTTTTATATCCACGGGGCGATCCCCTGCGAGAACCTCAGGCACAATGAAAAAATCGTGCCAGTTTTACAAGCTGTTGTTTTGCAAAGGGGATAATGTCACGCATTGCACAAAAAGCGTGGCAATTCTGTCAGGTTGCACCAGAATGGAGCACCGTTTTGGTGCGCTTCGTTAAGGTCTTCTGACAGGGGGATATTTAGCGCAGAATCTGACGAAAAAACAATCTTCCGTTAACGGTTGTGTGAGGTGATTATTACATTTTATTCACTTTTGCGGCCGTTGCGGACAAAAGTGCGCACCATAAATGTGCAAAACCCCCGCCAGGGGCGAGGGTTATTCAGACAATCAGCAGGGATTATTCGATGTTTGACTCAATGAACCACAGGAACTGATCCAGGTCGCGTGACGCGGCAGTGAAGATATCAGCGGTGTCTTCATCTTTTGCTTCGCCAATCGCTTTACGAACATCATTCGCGACAATCGCATAACGGTCCGCCAGCTCTTTCAGGTGATCCTGAACGGTATGGATATCCAGCGGATAGCTTTTCAGTGGCGTTTTGCTGTTGATCACCTGCGTGGTACCCAGAGCCACACCGCCCAGCTGTACGGCGCGTTCGGCCATGGTATCCAGATGAGTCACCAGTGCTGTGCGGAAGCCATCCAGCATTTCATGAACGGCAATAAAGTTTGCACCGCGCATATTCCAGTGGGCCTGTTTGGTGATCAGCGAAAGATCGATGAACTGGACCACCTGGCGATTCAGCAGCTCAATGGTCGCTTTTTTATCGCTATCCGATACATCGTTACGGGTATAAAGCAGATTAGACGCTTTCGTTTTCACCAGTTTAGCGGTACTCATAATCTCATATCCTCTTGATGTTTGTGTCCCAGGTAATTACGGAACTAAGTATAGCACCGGATTTTTTCTCTGCGGTTTGGCGCTGCCTATCGGTTTAATAGCGAAAGGATGGTTGAAGTTTTAACTTAATGATTTTAAAGTTTTTTATATAAATTGATGCAGATCAATCTTAATTCGTTAAGTGACAAGGCGGGCAGGTGAAATATTTTGGCAATATAAGAGAGTTTGTAAGAAATTATTTGAAGGGCTGACGAGACCTATATTCTGCATGGCCGGTAAGCCATGCAGAATTTAAGGGCTAGTTGAGGTCAATCTTATGTACTTTTGGTTCCGGGCGCATGGTCAATGTAGAGCCCATTGACGCCGCGATGATGGAACAGAGCGCCAGCGTCTGCACCAGTGTCAGGGTTTCGCCGAGGAACATCATTCCAGAGATGGCAGCCAGCGCGGGCTCCATGCTCATGAGCGTACCAAAAATACGCGTAGGCAGACGCGTCAGGGCGATCATCTCCAAAGAGTAGGGCAGCGCCGTGGAAAGAATGGCGACCGCCAGCCCAACCGGCAGGATTGACCACTGCCATATTGAGTCCGTTGCTTGTGCCATGCCGATCGGGACAAAGATAACCGCGGCAATCAGCGAGCCTAAGGCGACCGTCGCGGGGCCGTGCTCTTCGCCCGCACGCTGACCAGTGAGAATATACACCGCCCAGCACGCCCCTGCGCCCAGCGCCAGAGCGGCCCCTGTCAAATCTATTTGTGAAACGCTTTGGCCGAGCGGCAGCAGGAACCATAGCCCCAGCACGGCCAGTATGACCCAGATAAAGTCTACCGGGCGACGAGAAGAAAAGAGGGCAACCGCCAGCGGGCCGGTAAATTCAAGCGCGACCGCGATCCCCAGCGGGATAGTCTGAATAGAGAGGTAGAACATGTAGTTCATCCCTCCCAGCGCCAGCCCATAAAAAAGCAGAGGCAGTCGCTGCTCCTTTTTAAACCGTAGCCGCCAGGGTTTAAAGACAACCACGAGGATCAGGGTGCCTAATGCGATACGCAGCGCCGTGACGCCGGGCGCACCAATCAGCGGAAACAGCGATTTTGCCAGCGACGCGCCGCTTTGTATGGACATCATCGCGATAAGTATGACTGCCACCGGCATCCAGACCGACGATTTACGAGGTAAACCTGGCATCCTTTCTCCTGTCAATTTTTGTCAAAAGAGGTAAAAGTCGCAGTGTAATGGAAATAACCTGCAACGGTTGAGCTACTGTTGAAAAAAATCCAGGGAAAATCCGTAAAATGAGAAAACGTTGCTGATTTTATCGCCTGAAAGATTAGGAATAATCTGGATGAACTAAATGGCGATGACGCGCACTATTAGCATTTACAGGTGAAAATCTGGAGTTATTTGAACGAGATAGCTGGTGCTGGAAATGTTCTGTTACAGGAAAGGTCGCATTAGACATCGTGAATGACAAAGAGTTTCACAGATTTTTTTGATATATTTAAAACTTACGGACTTACTTGAAGCACATTTGAGGTGGTTATGAAAAAAATTGCATGTCTTTCAGCACTGGCAGCTGTTCTGGCTGTTTCCGCAGGTACCGCTGTAGCGGCAACTTCTACTGTAACTGGTGGTTACGCTCAGAGCGATATGCAGGGCGTGATGAACAAAACCAACGGTTTCAACCTGAAGTACCGTTACGAGCAAGACAACAACCCGCTGGGTGTGATCGGTTCTTTCACTTACACCGAGAAAGATCGTACTGAAAATGGCTCTTACAATAAAGGTCAGTACTACGGCATCACCGCGGGTCCTGCTTACCGCCTGAATGACTGGGCAAGCATCTACGGTGTTGTAGGTGTTGGCTACGGTAAATTCCAGCAGACCGAAAACCAGGGTCTGAACCGTACTGCAAGCAACAGCGACTACGGTTTCTCCTATGGCGCAGGTATGCAGTTCAACCCAATCGAAAACGTTGCTCTGGACTTCTCCTATGAGCAGAGCCGTATCCGCAACGTTGACGTTGGCACCTGGATCGCGGGCGTAGGTTACCGCTTCTAATCACTTCGGTGAGCCAGTAAAAAATCCGCCCAATGTGGCGGATTTTTTTTGTTTGTACCCTCTCCCCGTGGGAGAGGGCCAGGGTGAGGGCATCAGCCTGCACGAGACGGCAGAGATCACTTACTCTTAATATCGAAAATATCCGTCCCCAGATGGTTATAGTCAACTTTCTGTAACCTGAAGTTGGTAATGTAAACTGGCGGGCCCTTCTTCCCGGAGATAAACGGGTAATCATTTTTTATCTCTTTCGCCTTAATCCCCGTCCACTGTGAGAAGAATTTCAGGAAATCGTTCGCGGAACGGCGCGCTTTGATGATGCGATGCGTTTTGTCATCACTCGACAGCACCATAAACGGTACCTGGAAGTTCTGCTGAAACTTGTCATCGTGGGCCAGATACTGCACCTCTTTACCGCGCTCCTTAAACGCCAGACCGTGGTCAGAGAAATAGACCATCGAGAAGCTATCGCCGCTGTTGCGCAGCTGCGCGTACAGCTTGCTGAGCAGATCGTCGGTTTGCGTCATGGTGTACAGATAACACGAGGTCTCTTTGGATTGCACAAACTCCGCATATTTTCCCCCGGTACGATCGCATGCCTGCGGGTGTGACCCCATCAGGTGCAGGACGATCAGCTGCGGCTGGGTGCGCTGAGTGGCAAAGACCTGCGCGGTCATTTTTAGCAACGCTTCATCTTTTGTGTTTTTATCGGCTTCGAAATCACCGCTTTTCAGGAACTGTACCTCGTCGGCACGCTTCGCGATGCTGGCAATGGCGGTATCATACTCGCCGATCTGCCCCTGGTTGGAGAACCACCACGTCTGAAAACCTGCCCGGTTGGCCAGGGTGACAAAATTATCCTGAAACTGCGGTTTTCCATCCACGACACGGTTGAGCGTCAGACCGAGAGATTTCTGCGTCGAACCGCTGGCCGCCACGTAATCGGTAAACAGCGTACCGTTGACGGAGCTGGCAAACGGCGTGTTATCCCAGTGACCGCCAAACGCGCCGAGCGCATCGCGACGCGCGCTTTCACCGATCACCACCACATAGGTGTGATACTTCGGTTTCACTGCCAGCACGTTCCAGGTATCTTTCATGGTGGAAAGCTCGGCCATACGCGCCTGCTCGTCGAGCACTTCCTCGTTATTCACTACCACGTCTTTAACGAAGCGAAACACCGGATACCCGGTATCTTTAAGCTTAAACACGCCGCCCCAGGCCAGATTTTGTACCGGCGCAACAAAAAACGTCACTACGCTAAAGGCCAGGCACAGGCTTTCAATTTTACCCCATGTTTTTTTCCCGACCTGCTTACGGCGAACCGCAATCACGCCGAGAGCAAAAATGAAAAGGCCAACCACGTAGTTGTACCACGGGAAGATCGTCAGGATCTCTGTAGACTCTTCCATATTGGTGGAGTGGAGCGCCAGCAGGGTATTAAAGTTCGGCGCGCCATAGGCCTGGCCGAACGGGAAATAGGCGGCAGCCACCAGAGAACAGATCCCGATAAGCACTTTCTGCATGCGCGGTGCGCTTCGCCATAGCAGGTGAAGAATGCAGGTGAACCCGACGGCATAAAGCAGGCTAAAGGGGTAGCCAAGAGCAAAGTTAATTAACAGCGATTGCAAAAAATAAAATCCCGTCCACGGGCTTAGGGCCCGGTTGCGGGTAACAAGTGTATCAATCAGGGTTACGTTCATAGATCACTATCACGAAAACGCCATGTGCTCACCCTGGCGTCAAGGGTCAAAGCCTGCCGGACAGTGCGTGGAAAGGGAATGGAGGTCCGCTTCAGCGAGCCGCAAATTGTGCAGGGCTGCAAGAAGATAGTGCGAGCGTGAATCAAGGTCAACAGTTGCTAAACAGATGTTTTGCGAAGGGGGCTGCAAATCCGCAAAAATAATCAGGAAAAAGCGAGTTTACAACGAAAGTGTGACAGGAAAATGAAGCGGCGTGCCGCGACGCCGCTTAGTGAGAAGATTTGTCGTCCTGATGCGGTTTGGCGTTAAACATATCGCACAGCATGTTCAACAGCATTAGACGCACTTTAAAAGGAGAGTGGGTAAACACGTTCATACACCTCTTGAATTCATTCATAAGACCTCCTGATTCATGATCCCTTCGATCCGTGAAGGGTGACTGCATTACATACAGATATAGCACAGGCTATATTGTAAAGCATCAACTATCTACAAAAAACAATAAGTTAGATAGTTATCAATAAGTTAGGCTAGTCAATAAAGGTGAGTATTAGGCAGTATTTCTAAGCTGTCGCGACATTTTTGCGACATTTTAAGGGATTAAGACGCACGGCATCTTCAAGGTGGCTAGGGGCAAAATGCGCATAACGCATCGTCATGGTGATATCAGCATGACCAAGAATTTTTTGCAGAACAAGAATGTTGCCGCCGTTCATCATAAAGTGGCTGGCAAACGTATGGCGCAGCACATGGGTAAGCTGGCCGGAGGGGAGTTCTATCTTGGCACGCTCCAAAGCAGAGCGGAAAGCGTTGTAGCAGGGCTGCGGAAACAGAGCGCCTTTCGTATCAGGTAGTTCAGCCAAAAGTTCGTCATCAAGGGGAATGGTTCTGTTGCGCTTTCCTTTGGTTTTGACAAACGTGACTTTACCGCCAGCAATCTGAGAACCTTTAAGCGTTGCAGCTTCATTCCATCTTGCCCCTGTAGAAAGACAGATTTTCACGACTAGCACTAAGAACTTTACCTTGCTCCGTTTGCATTCCATCAAAAGCCGATCAATTTCATCAACAGAGAGAAAGGCCATTTCGGATTCATCAGTGCGATATTGTCTAACATTTTCCAAAGGGTTGGGAGCTGACCATTCCCCGATCCGCTTCAGTTCATTGAACATGGCCAGAAAGTAAGCATGCTCAAGATTCATTGTTTTCGGGGAAATCTTGGAGACTCTGTTGGTGCGGGCATAATGCCCTTCAAGCCTTTTAGCGCGGTAGGCAGTGAACAGCTGGGCATTGAACTCTGTAGCCAGCGGGAATCCCATGCATTCTGCCGCCCAGGTCATAGCATCTTTACGCTTTTGACCGTTGCGCAAAGCAACCCCATGGCGTTCATACCACATCGTAATAAGATCGATTAGGCTTCGTTTGTCTTTCCCTTCACCCAGCCATGGCGCACTGTCTACCTTCTGAAGCGTATGATTCTCAAATGCCAGGGCTTCACCTTTTGTGGCAAATTTTTTACGAATTCGCTTACCGTTCTTACCATTACTGCGGTTGACGGTGTAGAAGTCGGCGATCCATTCGCCTGTCGGAAGTTTACGAACGCTCATTTATTCAATCGTCAGAACAACGCGGCCAATGATTTTTATATCGTCAATCCCGCAGTCAAAAGCCATACCTACGCCGCTTACTCTAACCTTTCCCACAGGGATTCTTGTCAGTGTTCTAACGCTGGTTTTACCTTCAACTTCAACAAGCCAAACATCGTCATAAACTTCGGTAAAGTGCTGATCAATAATGTATTGCAGTGAGTTATCAATCACACAGACTGGATTCTGCGGTAAAGGCTTACCTGGTAAAAAAGTAACCTTATCGAGCATAAGAAAACCAGACTCATAGAGTTTGCCGTCCACGATCTTCTTGCGCGGCAGTTTCATGATATCTAAATCTTCATCGTTGAACTTTCTACCTTGCCCAGTCGCTAGCCATTCTAACGTTGCCCCTGTCTCAGCCATACATTTAACAACGATGTCAGCTGGGAAGAAATCCCTCTTATAGCGGTTAGCTAGGCTACTGCTTGCAATATCAAGATGCTCGGCTAGAGCTAATTTAGTGTTGAAACCATACGCCTGGATAACTCTATCCAACACCTCTGCTCCGCCTTGGGAAAACTCAATCTGTAGGTTCACGAAAATTTTACCTTGAAAATTATCACAAAGTGAGTTTAAACTTCGCTTTGTAGGTTTAAGTGAATATTGACAGTTACCGACCTGTATTGCCGTACAGGTTAACTAATGGAGTTTGCCTTATGCGTCCGAACATTACAATCATCATCCCGGAACCATACCTGCCTTTAGACGAGTATTGCCGCCGTACTGGTACCAACAAGGAAACCGCTAGAAACCTGATTGAATACGGAAAATTACCAATTAAGCCGAAGGGTAAGCAGAAGAAAGGCTTGGTCGAAGTCAACATGGCCGCGCTCACTATCCAGGCTTTAAGTGAATGTGACATTTCGCTTAACGCGTAATTCATCCTACAGATTAGAGCGGAGCTAACAATGTTTGATTATCAGACTTCTAAACATGCTCACTTTGATGCAGCTTGCCGAGCGTTTGCGCTGTCGCACAATCTGGAAGATGTGGCCGCTGCCGTTGGTATGCGTCCGCAGATCCTGCGCAATAAGTTGAACCCGATTCAACCACACCGCCTGACCTGTGACGAGCTGCTGGCTATCACCGATTACACGGAAGATGCCCGTTTGCTCGATGGGATGCTGGGGCAGATTAACTGCCTTCCGTCCGTTCCGGTCAATAACGCCACTGAAGCCAACATGCAATTTTGCGCGTTGATCGCCACTGCAAATGTAGGTGCGATCGCTGGGGAAGCTGTATCAACTGAGCACATGACCGCCGCACGCCGCACACAAATTCTTGATCGTGCCCGTGATGCCATCCGTTCCCTTTCCGTTCTGGCTTACACCGTTGAAAGCCGCCTCCAGTCTGCGCCGGTTCTTGCTGCTGCCGTCGATATCGTGACTTCCAGTGCCAGCAGCATGATGTGAGGGATAACCATGAAAGCGTTCGTTACCTATCTGAAAAAAGAATCTCCGGCCATGCAGCTGGCCAGCGGGACAACTGGCTGGCTTGAACTGCCAAACGGCCAACGCTGGAACCCTGGCCACCAGTACAAATTCAATACCCGTTCGTCTCGTCGTCCATGGTGGTTTCGTTTGTTCGGGATTATCAGGGGGCGTTATGGCCATTAGCGAAAAGCAGCAGGAAATTGGCCTGAAGTGGCTGGGGAATATTCGCCGTAAGCACTGGAGCGACAAAAGCGAAGCTGCGGACTGGTGGGACAAATTAACACCAGAATGGCGCGGGGTTGTTTTACATGCGGCGGCGGTTACTTCCGGAATGGACGTTTTCAAAGCCCATCTGAGCAAATGCTACTGGTCAGAGTTATTCGAACGCCTGGACTACCGGGCAATGATTCAGCTGCGCCAGGGCATATCCAGGGCGCGTCTGACGTTTGAAGGGTTCGGGAGTCTGAGCGACAGCGATTTTTCAAAGCGCAGCGCTAACCGCCAGGTGAAAAAGGCACATCCGATCCACAGCAGTAATGGCGTGCAAATGATTATCGCGCCTCATATCGTTCATAAGATGCAACAGCAGGAGAATCATTAATGTCCATTATCTCTGTAAACGCCAAAGAACTGGGACAGGAGCTGGCTGCGTGGGGTGTTCCACACAATTACGCCATTCTCTTTCTGGAGAAAAGCACCGTTAAAAATGGCCGTGTCGCCTTACATCCGTTTTTCTTTAACGAAACCGAGCATATGACAAACAAACGCCACTGGCTGGCCGTGAATGTTGCGTACTGGTGCTGTGTCTATCGTGAAGCGGAAAGCGAGTTCCAGCAGGTTGAAGCAATTGCCAGCATTCGTTCCATGTATTACATCGCCGGGTCATTAGGCGCTGGGGAAGTTAAGGCGCTGATCCAGGAATGGTGGCGCAACACCTACGAGCTGCACCAGATACCCGCGCCGAGCTACTCAGCCGCGCCCGTTACCGTCTCTTTCCACTAATTAACTGCCGGAATTTTTGGCCATCCCTGCGGTGGCCGGGGATTCTTTTGCCTTAAGGAAACCAAAATGCACATGAATCGTCAGAATTTACCAGCAACAGAATCAGGTATTGACCTGATGGCAATGCTCATAAAGGCCACGCAGGAGGGGAAGATTGCAGCGGCTGATTTGTGTTCAACCCGTTTGGATAAGCTGGCCACCTTTGCCGCCAATGAAGGGCTAAGCGCTGCCGAAATCGTAGAGCTGATTCGTGAAGAAGCTGCGGCCATTTGCAGCAAAGGCGGTGCAGCATGGCAGTAAAAATTCATAGTATGAAAATCGCTTCAAAGTATCTGGATGCTGTGTTTTCTGGCCAGAAAAAGGCGGAGCTGCGCAAAAATGACCGCGCCTACAGTGTGGGCGATGTCCTGTTATTACAGGAATGGAAGCATGGCTCATACACAGGGAGAGAGTGGGCGGCTGTAATTACCCACATCCTACCCGTTAACGAAGTTATGCCAGATTCATGCGGTTGGGTGATGCTTTCCATTCGTACCCTGTCGCCTTTGGACGCTCTCGCATATGTGATCTCTGGGGGTGTTCAATGGTAGTTAAAACACCTCTTAAGTGGGTTGGCAGCAAAGTCCGTCTTATGCCACAGCTGCGTAACCACTTGCCGGAAGGTAAGCGCCTGGTTGAACCGTTCGCTGGTTCGTGCGCCGTCATGATGAATACGGACTATGACGAATACCTGATCGCTGATCTGAACCCGGATTTAGTCAATCTGTATAAGGCGATGGCCTATCATACCGACGCGTTTCTTGTGGAGCTTGAAACCCTGTTTTCTGCCGGGGCGTTAGGTGAACAGGAGAGTCGCGCTATTTTTTACTATGCCGTCCGGGACGCGTTCAATTTGTCCGGAAAGGGGCGTGGGGCTGAAAGCGTTGAAGCCGCTGCCCGTTTCATGTACCTGAACCGTCACGGTTTTAACGGGCTTTGCCGTTACAACCGCCGTGGCCAGTTCAATGTCCCTTTCGGAAAGTACAAGAAAAACTATTTCCCGCTTAAAGAAGTCCGCGCATTTGCTGAAAAGGCGAAGCGCGCAACTTTCATCACCGCCCATTACTCCGAAACGCTTGCGCTGGTTCGTGCCGGGGATGTGGTCTATTGCGATCCGCCATACCTGACGGAATCAGGAAATTTCACCTCATACACCGAAAGCGGTTTTTCGCATCTTGATCAGGGGCGGCTGGCCAGAAAACTGCGCCGTCTCGCTGAAAAGGGCGTGAGTGTTGTTGCGTCAAACAGCGATCTGGAAATGGTGCATTACCTTTACGCCGGGTTTGAGGCGATGAAAGTCAAAGCGCCGCGCAGTGTTGGTGCCGCAGCTGCAAGCCAGAAATCTGCCGCAGAGCTGATCCTGAAATCACCAGTTTCCACAGCCTCCAGCGCTGGGGTGGTGGCGAAATGATGACTGAACCCATGACCGGGCTGTATGCGCTGACGGTATTTGCGGCTTTTATCTTCTTTTCCTGGGAAGAGCGCCGGGACGCGGAGACGTCAGATGATGTGGACTTTATTTTGGTCGCTATCTCTTCCCTCGTCTGGCCTGTACTGGTGGCGGTATGTGTCGCTGCTTACATGATTAATGCCTGGAAGAAGTGGGTTAATCGTGGCTGATCTGTCTCTTGCTGGCCAACATCATGCCGTCGATATCTGGCGGCGTGATACTTTTGCGCCAGGAACGCCAGCGGATGCAACAATCACAGAGCGCCGTTTGTGGGCAGTTAACCCACAGGACTACGAATGGCGCTCACAGTTCCTTCATGAAATACCCGACTGGCTAGCCGGGTATTTTGGCAACCGTTACGAAAAGCTGTTTGCTGGTCGTGACGGCCGCCGCCGTGCCAATACATTCCTGCGCAAAACAATCGGTGAGAATGTATTGCCACGTCTGCGGAAAGTGGCTGCGCGTTACCAGCTGGCCGCTGATGTAATCGATCTCCCATTTGGAAAATCATTGCAGCGGTTGCCGTCGCTTGACCGTACCGATCTCAAAAAGCTGTCTGGCCAGGTCTCTGGCTGGATGGCTCAGATGTTTTATGACTTCACCGACACGCTGAAGGGCAAACCAAAAGACGAACATGATATGCGCCAGCGCACGCTGGAGGCTTACCGCAACCTTTGTTCGCTTTCCCTCATGCTGAACAATCAGCCGCCTTACTGGGCAGAACATGAAGCCAATGATGGCCACCTGGAAAACCGAAAAGCGGAGTCCGGTATTTTGCGTCTCATGGCACCGGAATGGTGGTACCAGCGCCTGAAGCGTGCCCGTGATCTGCAACGTGAACATCTGGCCATCGCCGTTGGCCAGGTGCAGAAATCTGCCAGCGCCTACGTATCACGTAAAACCCTGGGCGAATGGATTGAACAGAAGAAACGTAATCTGGAGTTCTTCAAAAAGTTTGATCTGATAGACGAAGAGGGCAACCGCATTGCGCTGGACAGCATGGTACACCGCAGCGTTGCTAACCCGGCAATACGTCGCTGTGAACTGATGGTGCGTATGCGTGGGTTTGAAGATATCGCCAATGAACAGGGGCTGGCTGGCGAGTTTTACACAATCACTGCGCCTTCACGTTATCACGCTGTACACAGTAAGGGCGGCTTTGTGTCTCAGTGGAACGGATTAAGCCCACGGGATACGCAGCGTTATTTATGCAACGTCTGGGCAAAAGCACGCGCGGCGATCTCCCGTGCCGGTATTCATGTTTTTGGTTTTCGTGTGGTGGAACCACACCACGACGGGACACCGCACTGGCATATGCTGCTGTTTATGCAACCACATGACGTTGAGGCGGTACGCGATATCCTTTGCTATCACGCCAGGATTGCCGATTCAGAAGAGCTTCAGACACCCAACGCGCTTAAAGCGCGTTTTCACGTTGAGCCTATCGATCCCGCTAAAGGGTCGGCAACAGGCTATATCGCTAAATATATCTCAAAAAATATCGACGGCTTTGCGCTCGATGGCGAGCAGGATGAAGAAACCGGGGAAAACCTGCGAGATATGGCCAAATCCGTATCGGCCTGGGCATCCCGCTGGCGTATTCGTCAGTTTCAGCAAATTGGTGGTGCGCCTGTGACTGTATGGCGTGAGTTGCGCCGTCTGGGCGATCAGCGCCTGACTGATAGCCGCATGGATGCAGTGCTGGCGGCTGCTGATGTAGGGGACTGGGCGGCTTATACCCAGTTGCAGGGTGGCGCACTGGTTGCGCGTCGCGATCTGGTCGTTCGTCTGGCCTATGAAATCACTGAACAGGGTAACGAGTACGCAGAAGATGTTCAGCGTGTGCAGGGTATCTATTCGCCTTTGATCCCTGATTCCGAAGTTTGCACCCGTCTGGTTAAGTGGCAGAAGGTTGCGAAGTTGGCCGAAGCGCCAGCGGAGGCGGGTTTTTCTGGCGGCAGCGCCGCCCCTTGGAGTTCTGTCAATAACTGTACGGAGGGAGGAACCCGGAGACGGTTAAAACTGGAACTGAACCAGCGCGGGTTTGCCGGAACGGATGAAGAAATCGACATTCTGAAACGGGGAGGCGGCCTCAAATTTGGCCGTTCAGCCCTGATTTACCGTGAAGGGCGGTTGCAAGAGAAGCGGAACAGTCCGGAAAACGAACAATGGCCAGGCTGGCAGTAATGGTATGTAAGTACGTGATAAGTAATGCGTAAATTTTCATTTGCGCTAATTATCATTTCACATATTGTGCGTTTAGGTATACTGTATGCTTATACAGTGTTTTATTTGTGGGAGGGCTGCATGGATATCTTAGAGGCATCAGCAAAGCTGGAGCGCATCGAATTACTGGCGAAAATTGCCCATGTAAGTGAGATAAGCACGAAGGAAAAGACTATTGCCTTAACCTGGATCGGCGAGATTGCCGAAGAAATGCGTAGCGTTGTCAGGGGGGAAATAAAAAACCCCCAGAGCGGGGGTTTTTCAGGCGGCGGGCGCAGCCTTCAATAAATCAAGCGCCATTTGCTTTTGATCGGGTGACAGGTTTTTCAGCAAGGTTTGCACCAAAGTATCACCCGTTTTAGCACTGGGGCTGAGAGTGTGGGAAAACGTCAAATTCATAACAAAAGTGTGCCCACACTCCACATCAGCACAGGCACAGTAAATATCTGCAATCTGGCGGTGCTTTCGGTTAGTTTTGCGAATCACAGCCTTAGAGCCGCACTCCGGACATTCAATTTTCAGGACTCTCATATTCCATTCTCCGGCTGTCAAATAATGCCTGGATTTTAGCCTTTTTTGCATCATGCTGCACCCTTCACCGTTGTTTCTTCAGCAAAATTTAAATGCAGGTGGCGCGGAATTTCCGGATCGCTGTTGATGGCCATCGCCAGGCGGCGCTGAATGGGCAGCACTTCATTCTTTTTGTAGGTGCGTTCAACCTTTTCCGGGTCGCCCAGTCCGGCAGTGTTCTGCGGAACGATACCTGCAAGCCCGGCCGGGAAGCGGTGCGCGTTCAGAATGTCCTGTGCACTGATGTTTTTCACACTCGCAAATTCATCTTTGGCCGAAATATCCCCCATCTCAATAAACTTGATCGCGTCGCCGTCGCCGCCAGGGATGTTTACCAGGATGGTGGAGAAGTTGCCGATCCCCTTGCTGTCCCGCAGCTGCTGTTCAATCTCTTCCTCCATTTCGTCCGTCATGCTGGGGTCACGGGTATATAAAATGCCACCCGTGTGGGCGCCGTTGTGGTAGTAGCGACGGCGGAAGATAACCGCCTCACTGTTCAGCAGGGCAGAGTGAACGCCGCCGATGTAGTCCGGCAGACCATAGATGTGCTGCTGCGGGTCGTACATCTTGATGAAAATGATATCTTCAGGCGGGAACGCCAGCGGCTCGCCTTCCTGTAAAACCACATAATCCCCGGGCACAGTCTCCGCGTTTTCTCTCTCCTTTCGTCGGCGGAGGTAAAGCCCCGGCAACGGCTGAAGCCCGATCACATCTCCCCAGCCATTACGGATTTTGGCCACAGCGATATCACCAAACGTCAGGTAGTCAAAAACAGCGGCCTCCAGCTCGTCGAACGTCAGGCCGCCGCCCTGATAGTCCGCCGTCACCATGTTTTTACGGGCGTGAATAATTCCACCGTGCTGGCCGTTCAGGTTGATAAGCTGCGCCAGCGCCAGGCGGTCAATCGGCTGGGTGTAGTGATCGGCGGCGTTGTCGTACCAGATTTCCCGGTAATCGGTTCCGGTTGTCAGTACCGGTTCCGGTTTGCCGAAGCTGATAATGCTCATTTTTTTTGATTTGTCGCCGCGCTGATCGCGTTTCACAAAGCGTTTCTTTTTGTTCATGCTGCTTGTTTCCTTACACCCCAGCGGGATTTTGGTTTGTTTTCGTAGTTAAGTGGTTCGTTATGCAGGGCGTGGGTAATTGCCCAGAATGCCTCTGCGTGGCCAGTGTCCTGGCTGCGGTCTGCGACAAAGGTCATGGCGTTACCACTCTGTGTGGTGGTACGCCGCACAGACATAAAGCTGGCCGGGATTTCCTTCAGGTTTTTGTCCCATTCGATACGCTGGCTTTCCACCACATCGGCGGCCTTCAGAACCAGCTGGTTTTTGGTGTTCATGTCGTAGCGAATCGGAACAACAACCTTCATGGCAAAGTGCTGGATATTGTCAAACACCCCCTGGCCGATCCCGGTTACGTCCACGCCCAGATACGTGAAGTTGTACTGGTCAAACAGCTTTTCGATCTGCTTTGCCTGGTAGCGGAAGTTCATTCCCTTCCAGTAAATCACCTTCAGCACACGGAATTTTTCCACTGCAAACATCGGCGGGGCGACGATGACGAAACACGACAAATCGCCGCTGCGTGCCGGGTCAAAGCCGCCCCAGACTGGCCTGTCACCAAACGGCCGTTTTGCGTCCGGGTCGTGATCCTGCCAGGTGTCCACCTCCACGCCGCACGCTTCCAGATCGGAAAAGCTGAAAACGGAATCCTTGCTGTCCACAAACACGCACATATAAAGCATGTCGAATGTGGCGGTGTTGTAGCGGTTGCGCAGCTTCTCGATGTTGGCCAGATTGAAGCCACCCGCAATGGCATCTTCCATAGTGATGACATAGCGCCACTGGCCATCCGGGCAGAGCCGTCCACCGTTCCGCATTTCATCGAACAGCGGAAACGTAATGGCCGCACGTTTCTTGCTTCCCTGTTTCCACTCTTCACCCGTCCAGAACGGATACGCCTGGTGCGTTTTGGCCGATGGTGTGGAAAAGTAGGTGGTGCGCCATTTGTCATGGGTGGCCATCGCACTGGCCACTTCATTGAGTTTTGCGAAGTTGGGTACCCAAAAATATTCATCACAGTAAAGATGGCCACTGTATGACTGGGCGGTGTTTTTGTTGGTCGACAGAAAACGCAGCTCTGCGCCGTTGCTTAAGCGGATCGGGTTCCCGGTCAGCGTGATACCGAAATACTGTTCGGCTATGTTGACGATGTAAGACCGGAACACCTCCGCCTGGGCTTTGGACGCGGACAGGAAGATTTGCGGATCGCCCGTCATTACTGCGTTTTCGAACGCCTCAAACGCAAAGTACCAGGTTGCACCGATCTGGCGGCTTTTCAGGATGTTCCTGACCAGCTGGCCGATGTTGCGGCGCAGGTGTTTCTGATATTCGAAAAGATGTTCGTCCGCCCAGGTGTCAAAATCCTCCTGAGTGAGTGATGAAATATCGTTTTTCTTGTACTTGCGTTTGCTGCGTGGCTCGTCCTCGCTATCTCCTCGCGCAGCTGCTTGCCGTTCCCCCTGGCTGTAGGCCAGCTTTTCTTTATGCTTATTGCTCTGGGCGCGCAGCTTTGTGGCGTGAGCAATAAGCAAATCCATTTCTTTTAAATCCAGATCCGTTTTATTGTCACGCCCGGCTAACAGCTGGTAACGGCGTTCAATTGCCTCCTCTGTGCTTTCGAAACTGAGCAGGTCAGCCCATTTATATTTTTCCGCCCAGTAGTAAACGATCCGCGCATTCGGCAGATTTAATTCTGATGCAATTTCTTTCGGCGTGTAGCGGCGCAGGTAAAGAGCGCGGACAACGCCTTTTAATTCTTCTGAGTATTTAGCCATAGATTTAATTATGCCGTGGTGCTGATGAAAAAACGGCGGGGTTAATTCGGGGCTGTTCGGTAATGACTTATAACCGAACTGTTCAGAATAAAGCGTAATGCGGGGATGTGTTTAATTAGCAATAATCAAATCCACAGCAAGGGAAACAGTTAATCGACAGAGGGGGAAATATGTGTCGCATTTAAAAACTGGCTGGCTGTGTGTTGCTACTGAAGGCGATACGGTTGATGGACGCGTGCTGGAACGGCAATGGATTATCGACATGGCGGAAACCTATGATCCTAACCATTACGCCGCATTGATATGGCCAGAGCATGACGATTCATGTGGCAATTTCGGCGAAGTGCTGGAGGCGATGTGGCAGGACGGGGATGACGGGCTGGCGCGGCTGTATGTCAGCCTGTGCCCGAATAAGCGCCTGATTTACGCAAACGACGAAGGCCAGCTGCTGTATTTCTCCGTAGAGCCGGAGCTGAACTGGCGTGGAGGGGAGCGTACATATTTGATGGGGCTGGCAGTAACAGACCATCCGGCCAGTGTAGGTACAACACGATTGCGTTTTAGTCGGCGCAAATTAAACAAACAGGGATATTACAGTTGTGTGATTTCCCGTAACGGTAAAATTACGCAGGAAGGGAAGATGAAAAACTGGCAGAAATTGTTTGGTATTAAGCCGAAGTTTGAAGATGAAAATTCGCAGGACGATCCACCTGCTGATGATAAATTGCAGGCGCTGGCGAGCGCTCTGAACGATCTGGAAGCGCGTGTGGGTAAAATTGAAACCCAGCTTAATTCCGTGCAGGACGATGTTGACACTATTACCGAAGTCGTGGACACGGAAGAGTTTTCCGTTATCCGTGATAACGCCAAAGAAATTGTTACCCGATTTAACGAGCTGGGTAATAAAGGTGGTCAGCGTAAACAGCGTCAGGTTCCGTCTAAATCCGGAAAATTTAGTTACCTGTAATTAACCGCAACGCGAATAAGCAAAACTTTTTATTATCGCTTAATTGCGAGGGAGTCTTATGTTACTGAATAACCGTGCGCGGGATTTACTGGACAATTATACGGCGGGTATGGCGCAGCATTTTGGCACGCAAAACCCTGGCCGTTATTTTTCGCTAAATGACCCGCAGGAAACAGCGCTGCGTCTGGCCATGCTGGAGTCCGTGGAGTTCCTGAACTGGATCACCACGCTGGACGTTGACCAGCTGAGTGGCCAGGTCGTCAACGTGGGCGCGTCTGTTCTCCATACCGGGCGCAGCGAAACTGGCCGTTTTGTCCGCCAGGTGGGGGTTGACGGCAATACCTACTCACTGGTTGAGACAGACAGCTGCGCGGCGCTGCGCTGGGATCTGCTCTCCGTCTGGGCGAACGCCGGGAAGGAAGAAAACGAGTTTTACAACCTGGTGCAGACCTTCAGCACCCAGGCGTTTGCGATGGATATGCTGCGTATCGGCTTTAACGGTACACACCGCGCCAAAACCACAGACCCTAAAGCCAACCCAAATGGTGAAGATGTCAACATTGGCTGGCATGAAATCATGAAAACGATGCTGGACGGCAAGCAAATCATGACCGATCCGGTGGTGCTCGATCAGGCGGGTGATTACAAATCGCTGGATGCGATGGCCTCCGATCTGATTAACGCCAAAATCCCGGCACAGTTCCGTAATGACCCGCGCCTGGTGGTGCTGGTAGGTGCTGACCTGGTGGCCGCTGAACAGTACCGACTGTTCCAGGCTGCTGACCGCCCAACGGAAAAAATCGCGGCGCAGCTGCTGGGCAACACCATTGCTGGCCGTCAGGCGATTATCCCGCCGTTCATGCCGGGCAAACGCATGGTGGTTACGCCGCTTTCTAACCTGCACATCTATACCCAGCGCAACACGCGCCAGCGTAAAGCTCGCTTTGAAGATGATCGCAAACAGTTCGAAAACAGCTATCTGCGTAATGAAGGCTACGCGATTGAAGAGCCGGAGCTGTACGCGGCGATTGATGAAAATGCCGTGACCATCGGCAAGCCGTCTGAGCCAGTGGAGGGTTAATCAATGTCTCTTTCACCCGCGCAGCGTCATAACCAGCGCATTGCGATGGAACAAAAGCTCAAGCAAAGCCTGGCCGTTGGCACCACGGAAAGCATGCACCTGCTGATTAAGGCGCTGGAAACAGACGTGGAACAGGTGCGAAGCCTGCCGCTGATTGCTGATCGCGTTGAGCATAAGCGCAACGTGCTGCTGCCGAAATGGGTTCCGACTGTGGAAGCGTATCTGGCCAGCGGCCAGGTGTATGCCAATCCGGTTCTGGCGTGGTGCGTGATCTGGCTGTTTGACGTGGGCGATCTGGATAAGGCGCTGGAGTGGGCTGATATCGCCATTGCCCAGCAACAGGCCACGCCGGAACGGCTGCGCAGCAATTTTCCTACGTTCGTGGCCGATACGATGCTGGCCTGGGCGGAGGAGTCTGCGGGACGCGGGGAAAGCATTGAACCGTATTTTTCACGCACGTTTGAGAATGTGGCCACCAGGTGGCGGCTGCATGAGCAGGTGACAGCGAAATGGTACAAGTTCGCCGGGTTGCAGCTGCTGCGCGGTGAGGATGGCCAGAAAACAGCGGCGGGTGTGGACGATGTGGAAACACTTCAGAAAGCCGATCAGCTGCTGGCCTCCGCCGAACAGTATTACTCAAAAATCGGCGTTAGAACGCAGCGGCAGACCATTGCCGCGCGCATCCGAAAACTGACGCAGGGTTAAAGACTACCGCAAGCCAGGCGGGCGCGGTGGAGGGCAGAAACACGATGTGAAGCTGCGCCGTGGAAACCGGACAGCCCGCCTATTTTTTCGGGGGAGCCATGTTTAGTGGAAAGCCGCTTGATTATCAGGACGAGCCGCTAAAAAACGAAGGATTCTGGCCAGACCTGAACCTGAAGGACTTTCAGGCACAGCGAGCGATCCCGGCTGATGTTGAGGCGGACACCGCTGCCCAGGCGCTGCTTGCGGCCGTGGCGGAGGTGAATGCGGAGCTGGAAAAAGTGGAAGCCAGCTGGAAGGCAAAAGGGGTTCTGAGCGCAGGGGACGCGCCGGGGGCACGGATGGGGGAGTTAAACGCCCTCTGTGCGCAGTACATGAAGGCGGTTTTTGCCAGGGCAAAAGCTGACCTGTTGGGGGAGTTTGCCACCGTTGGGCGGCGTGATTCTCACCCTGGCCAGGAAAGCACGGAAACCCGCGCCGGGTTACTGGCAGAGGCATCTGTTGTGATCCGTCGCATGAAGGGACTGAAAAGGGCAACGGTGAAGAAAGTATGAGCCAGACACAGCTTGAAAACCTGACGGCATTTTTTACCAGCAACGTGCCAGCCCGTGCGATGCAGTCATTTGACAGCGTAGTGGATGAAATGGAGTTCGTACCGGCTGCAAAGGATATGGGGCTGGGGCAGTACCGCCAGGCGGTGATCCGCTATGACGCGGTACTGAGCTGGGAGCGTTTCCCGTATCGCCTGTGTCCGCCGCAGCTGCTTATGTCGCTGATGGCTGCCTGGCTCGATGAGGCAGACCGGGAATTACTGGACGAAATCGGGGTAACTGAGGCCGATCCGCAGTGGGATGTGTCGGTGGCCGATGAAGAAACCGCCGATATTGTCCTGACGGTTCCCATGGCGGAAGAGCTGGTGATCCGTGAGGACGAAAAGGGATTAATCCCCTGGCAGGGAAAGCGCTGGTCGCTGGTTGAGCCGGAGATCTGGACGGCGCTGACGGCAACGGTTTACGGCGTGGATGAATCCGGTGCGCCTGTGGGCGATGCGTCGTGATTGCCGGAGGGGAGCTTAACAAGCGCCAGCTGGCGGAGCTGAAAAAGGCGCTGGCCAGCATGGAGCTGCCGCCAAAAAAACGGCAGCGGCTGCTGTGGCGAATGGCGAAATATGGCGTTATTGCCGCCGCCAAACGCAACGTGCGGAATCAGGAAACACCGGACGGGGAAAGCTGGGAAGGGCGCAAAACAAAGCGCAAAGGGAAGATGCTGCGCAACATGCCGAAACTGCTGCATATCCGGGAAATGCCTGAGATTCAGGCTGTGCGGATTTACTTGCAGGGTGGCGGCTACCGGAACGGGGAAGCGCCTGTACCCGCTGGCACGGTGGGCTATTCGCAGCAAAACGGCATGCGCGTCCGGGTGAGTCGTGCAAGCCAGCCAGGGAAGGCACAGCCAGGCAAGATGGCCACCGCTGCACAGGGAAAAAAACTGCGTGCGCTGGGCTACCGGGTGCGCCGGGGGAAGCGCTGGAAAAAGCCCACTATCCGGGAAATAACCAGTGAAATGCCATACGCACAGGCGGGGTTGCTTATCCGGAAGTTAAGCGGCAAGGCCGTAAAAACGAGCTGGACTATCGATCTCCCTTCCCGCGTATTTCTGGGAATGGGTGATGAAGACTTTAACAAGGCGCTGGCACGCCAGCTTCAGGCCATTGGCTTTGGCTGGGATGTAAATGCGCAGGATATCAGGGGGAGAACATGACCTGGCCAAATGTGACCGTTAACCAGGTAAACCAGCTACTGGGTGAAACCAATGAGGTGGAACGCACGGTGCTGTTTATCGGTACGGGAACCAAAAATACAGGCAAGACCCTGGCTGTAAACACACAGAGCGATTTTGATGCGCTTCTGGGTGAGGCTGACAGCCAGTTAAAAAGTGACGTGCTGGCGGCAGTGTCGAATGCTGGCCAGAACTGGTGGGGGTTCGTCCATGTGCTGGCTGCTGACAGCGAGCCGGACGCATGGGTTAAAGCGGTGCTGGCCGCGCAGGTGTCGTGCTCGGTTGAAGGCGTGGTGCTGAGTAATGACATTTCAACGAAAGCGGAAATTAATCAGGCCATTAAGCTGCGTGCGGATCTGATTGCTAAGTATGGCCGCTGGGTATGGTTCATTCTGGCCACGCAGGGAATGCAGGACGAAGAGGGACAGGCGGATTACCTTGCGCGTATGTCCACCCTTCAGGATGGCATTGCGGAAAAAGCGGTGCAGCTGGTTCCCCGCCTCTGGGGGAACGAGCCGGGCGTGCTGGCTGGCCGCCTGTGCAGCCGTGCCGTCACCGTGGCGGACAGCCCGGCACGCGTGAAAACGGGGGCGCTGGTCAGCCTGGGCAGCGATGAATTGCCGCTGGATGGCACAGGGGCAGTGCTGGAACTGGCAACGCTTCAGGCGCTGGAGGCGCAGCGCTTCAGCGTGCCGATGTGGTATCCGGACTATGACGGGTTCTACTGGTCAGACGGCCGCACGCTGGACGTGGAAGGGGGCGATTATCAGTCCATCGAAACGCTGCGCGTGGCCGATAAAGCCGCACGCCGGGTGCGTCTGCTGGCCATCGGCAAAATTGCAGACCGTTCGCTTAACAGCACGCCGGGCAGCATTGCCGCACACCAGACGCTGTTTGCGAAGCCACTGCGCGAAATGTCCACGGCAGCAAACATCAACGGGGTTTCATTCCCCGGCGAAGTGAAGCCGCCGCAGGATGGTGATGTGACCATTGTCTGGAAAAACAAAAAGGCGGTGGAGATTTACATTGTGGTGCGCACCTGGGAAGTGCCGCTGCAAATCACCATTAGTCTGTTACTGGATGCCAGCCTGGAGGCCGCCGCATGAGTAAGCGTATTTCGGGAATGTCGTTTGATTCATACGTTGACGGCGATCTGATCCACATCGAGAAAATTTCTCTCGATATCACGGACAACAGCGCCGCCGCGCAGACCCGTGGCGTGCCGGATGGACACGTAGATGGTGATGTGGCCGCTGAGGGTGAAATTGAAGTCAGTTCCAAAGTGCTGAGTGTGCTGACAGCCAAAGCACGATCAGCGGGTTCCTGGCGCGGTATTGAACCCGTGGATTTCCTCTTCTATGCCAAAGCCGGTAATGAGGAAGTCAAGGTGGAGACGTTCGGCTGCAAACTTCAGCTGAGTAACCTCCTGGATATCGATCCGAAGGGTGGCAGCGTGGCCACGCACAAAATCAAATATTTTGTGACCAGTCCAAAGTTCGTAAACATCAACGGCGTTCCGTATCTGGAAGCGGAAGCCACGGAAAACCTGATCGGGTAAGGGGCAGGGATGCAGGAGTATGAAAAAGGCGCACTGACGCTGGCGGTTATGGGGGCGCTTATCGCGCTGGGTAAGTTACTGTCCAGCAATGAGCCTGTTACGGCACGGCTGGCCATCGGGCGCGTAATTGTCGGGAGTGCGCTTTCTGTGGCGGCGGGTTCGGCGCTGTATCTGGTTCCGGAATTACACCCGCTGGCGCTGCTGGGGATTGGTTCAGCGCTGGGGCTGGCCGGGCTTCAGGGGGTTGAGCTTTGGCTCAAACGTAAAGGGATTAACGCAGGGGCGGGTAAATTATGACGTTAAGTGAAAAGCAGCAGCTGTTTACCGTGATGGTGGCCAGTCTGATCCACTGGGCTGAAGAGCACGGCTATCGCCTGACCTTTGGCGAGGCGTACCGCACGCCGGAACAGGCGGCACTGAACGCTAAAAAGGGCAGCGGTATCACCAACAGTCTGCATACCCAGCGCCTGGCCGTGGACTTTAATCTGTTCGTGAATGGCCAGTACAAAACAGACACCGCCGATTATCTCCCGCTGGGTGAATACTGGGAATCGCTGGGCGGTACGTGGGGTGGCCGCTTTAAATCCCGTCCGGACGGTAATCACTTCAGTCTGGAACACAACGGGGTGCGGTGATGACAAACGGCCAGTGGCTGGTAGTGGTTGCGCTGGCGTTTGTCTGGGGCTGGCTGACCGCTGACTGGCGGCGTGACAGCCTGGAGCTGGCGATCAACTCCGCCGCGCAGGTTGCGGGTAACAAGTCCCAAAAGGCGATGCTGGAGATTGCCAGCGAATCCGCCAGGGGGCTGGAAGATAAGCTGGAGGCGCTGGAGAGTGGCAGACCGAAGGAAATCAGGACGGAAATCCTTAAGCCGGTATTCACTAATGTTTGCGTGTCTGATGAATTTATCAGGATGTATAACGCAACCGTCGAAAATACCGAACGTACCTTATCAGGAAAACCTGAAGCGAAAATGCCCAACGGAAAATCTTCCGCGCATTAAAGGTAATACCGGGGCGGATATTGCTGCCCCTGCTGTTGAATATCAGGATTTATATTCTGTGTGTGCGGCGCGTCATAACGCGCTGATTGACGAAATAAATAAACGAGAGAGCTTATTAAATGGAACAGAAAATTGCACTGGTTGTATGTGGTAAAGAAATTGTTTTCGCACCGAACCAGACCGCCTACAACAAATTCATTAATGAAATGGCGATGGATAATAAAGTTGCCCCGGCGCATAACTACCTGACCCGCATCGTGGAGCCGGAGAGTAAAGACGCACTGGCCGAGCTTTTAAAACGTCCGGGGGCAGCGTTGCAGCTGGCTGGCAAGGTAAATGAAATTTACGCGCCTGAGCTGGAAATTGAAGTAAAAAACTGACAAAGCGAGTCCGGGCTATTGAAAGAAACGGACTCGATCAGTATTTAATTTTACGCCGCCACTATTTACCCCACGGGGAAGATTCCATTGACGATATCGCCGCCGCTGTCTGGCTGGATAATCGTCAGTGGGAAAATATGCGTATTGCTGTTGCAAACGGAATAAGCACTGCTTTTAAAGGCGCTGAATGAAACAGTTAGATTTTACATTAAGCCTGATCGATAAATTGTCGCGCCCGTTAAAACAGGTGCAGAACAATGTGACCGGCTTTGCGGATAAATCAAAAGCAGCGTTTATGCAGATTGGCGGCGGCGCACTGGCGCTGGCCGGAACGGGGATGGCCATCAAAGGCGCATTGTCTCCGGCCATTGAAATGTATGACGCGCTGAATGAGGCGGCAGCAAAAGGTATCGACGATTCAGCGCTGAAAACTGTCCAGCGTGACGCGCTGACGTTCAGCACGACATACGGCGCCAGCGCGGTGGAGTTTGTTCAGTCCACTGAATCAATCAATGCGGCCATCGCCGGACTGACCGGGAATGAACTGCCGAAAGTGACCAAAGTCGCCAACGTCCTGGCGTTTGCTCTGAAATCCACCGCCGCTGATACGTCAGAGTTTATGGGGCAGATGTTCGGTAACTTTGCGTCTGATGCCGCACGCCTGGGCAAAGTGCAGTTCGCTGAACAGCTGGCCGGAAAGATGGTTTATATGCGCAAGACGTTCGGCGCGGAAATGGCCACGATCAAAGACCTGATGGAAGGCGCGCGTGGCGTGGGGACAAACTACGGTGTCGGGCTGGATGAACAGCTGGCCGTGCTGGGGCAACTGAGCCGTACGCTGGGAACGGAAGCGAGCAGCGCCTACGAAGGATTTATGACGGGCGCGATCGATGGCGCTAAAAAGCTGGGGCTGTCCTTCACTGACGCTACCGGAAAAATGCTCTCCATGCCTGAAATGCTGGCGAAGCTACAGGGCAAATATGGCAAGAGCCTGGAAGGGAACCTGAAGGCACAGGCGGAGCTGGATGAAGCCTTTGGGGACAGTTCGGCGGTGGTTAAGCAGCTGTATGGCAACGTGGCGCTACTTCAGCGGAATATTACCGAACTGGGGGGCGCTGACGGGCTGAAGCGTACCCAGGAAATGGCGGCCAGAATGGTGAAACCGTGGGATCGCTTCATTGCCATCCTGACGGCCATTAAAACCGTCATTGGCCTGACGCTGATCCCGGTGCTGTATCCGCTGCTGAATCGCCTGGCAGATATGGGGCAGACCTTTTCCCGGTGGATGCAGCTGTTTCCCAACATCGCGCGGGTGGTGGGTTATGCCGCGCTGGCGCTGCTGAGTTTTGCCGCCGTGGGAGCCATCGCCAATATCGTGATGGGTGTCAGTACGTTTGTGATGATGGGCATGACGAAGGTGCTGGCACCCGTGGCCAGACTGCTGGGACTCAATCGCCTGGCAATGCTCGCCAGTAACGCCGCGACACAGCTGTTTACTGCCGGATTACGGGGTTTGCGTGCCGCACTGCTGGCCGCCAGCATTGCCGCCCGTATGGGTTCTGCCTCGTTTTTACTGATGATTGCCCCGATTGCGGCCGTTGCCCTGGCCATTGCTGGCGTGGTGCTGGCGGTCATTAAGTTCTGGCAACCGATCAAGGCGTTCGTCAGCGGTTTTATCAGTGGTTTCAGCCAGGCCAGTGGCGCACTGACTCCGTTTAAAGGGCTGTTCAGTGGCATCGCCACGGCGGTGGGCTGGGTCTGGAATGGTGTGAAAACGCTGTTTGGCTGGTTTGGCAGCCTGCTTTCCCCGGTACAAATGACCGGGGAAAAACTGGCTGGTGTGACCAGCGCGGGGGAAACCTTTGGCCGTGTGGTGGCGGGGGCGGTTGGTCTGGTTCTGACTCCATTTGAGCTGGTTTATCGTTCCATCCAGACGGTCATCGAGATGTTCGGGATCGTTATTGAGGGATGGGGTGATGTGGTTAACGCCTTTGATATTAATTCCCCTGTCGCATCATTTGAAAAAATGGCCAGCGTGATCGGTGGTGTGTTCGGGAAATTGTGGGACACCCTGAAAGGTTCATTTACCGGAACGTACAACTGGATTATTGAAAAGCTGAATAAAATTCCGGGCGTGGATATTTCCCTGGCTGCTGATTCAGGTTCGGGAGCAAATAAGGGAATCCCTTTCAACCCTAAACAGGTTGAACAGTCTGCGATTGCTTCACCTGAAATAAAACAGGTTAAGTATGGCGGGAATATCACGCAGCAGTTAACGCAAAACACGTTATTACCGGAGCCGCCGCCAGTAACCGCCCCCAATGTGCTTTTAACAGGCGGCGAGCTTAAAGGCGTTGAGCGCGGCGGGATCAGTAAAACCATAAACAGCAATTCTAAATCTGTTACGGACAACAGCCGCAAAATTGACACGGTGAATATCTATCCGAAAGAAACACTTTCACCGGGACAGTTGCAGGAGTGGCAGGAGCTAAACCCATGAGTGATTTGCTTTACATCGATCTGCTGATTGAAAACGGTAACTTTGTTCTGAATACCGGGAAAGAGCCTGAGCTGTGTAATAACCGCAAAAGTATCGGGCAGGACATTATTCACAGCATTCTGGAAAGCGGTCTGGCCACGCAGCTGGTTGGCGAACGCAGCCCGACTTTACGCGCGGATATCTTCACGCAGCTGGAGCTGCTGATTGAAGAGGATGAACGCATTGTGCCAGGTACGGTGGATGTGAGTGAGGAAAGCCAGAAGCGGTTATGGGTGACGGCGAGCACGTATGACTTTGGCGGAATATCAGCACAGGTGGAGCTATGACGGAAAAGCCGCAGGTTGATTTTGAAGAGGTGGTGAAGTCCAGCGGGATGCCCGTTACGGAAGAGGCGGTACGCACCCGTTTCAACGCTATCGCCGCAGAGGAAGGGCTTATTACCAACACGTCGCGCATGTCTCCGTTCTGGCGGCTCATTACCGCCATTGTGACCGCGCCAGTGATGTGGCTGAAGGATGCGCTGGTTTCGGTGGTCATGACCAATATGTTTGTGGCCACAGCGGGTGGGCAGATGCTGCGTCTGCTGGCCTGGGCGGTGAATGTCACGGCTAAACCTGCCAGCGCTGCGGAAGGTGTGATCCGCTTTTACAAGGAAGATTCAAAACAAGCCGTCACCGTGGCGGCGGGAACGGTAGTCCAGACCGAAAGGATTAACGGCAAGGTTTACGCCATGGCCACGGTCGCTGACGTGGTGATCCCGTCCGGCATGGCAAGTGCTTTGCTGGCCGTCAAAGCCACCGGAACGGGCGGGGCGTATAACCTTGCGCCGGGCTATTACCGCATTTTGCCCGTGGCCGTGGACGGTATCAGCCATGTAGCCAGCGAAGAGGACTGGCTGACCGTGCCGGGCGCGGATGAAGAAAGTGATGACGAGCTGCGCGAGCGCTGCCGGAACCAGTTCAACCTGGTGGGGAACTACCACACGGACGCGGTTTACCGTTCGATGATTGCGAGCGTGGCCGGACTGAGTATTGACCGGATTTTCTTTCTGCATGATGCGCCCCGTGGTCCGGGTACAGCGAACGCGTATCTGTTGCTGGATAGCGGGGTAGCGTCTGAGCCGTTTATTGAAGCAGTTAATGACTACATCAATACGCAAGGGCACCACGGCCACGGGGACGATATGCAGTGTTTTGCCATGCCGGAAACCCGCCACGATCTGAGCGTGACGGTTTACGTCAGGAGCCTGGGCAACCTTGAACCGGAACAGCAGGACACGCTGAAAAAAGGGATTGAAAACCTGATCCGCTGTGCTTTCAGGGAAAACACGGATTATGACGTGAAAAAGACGTGGCCTTATTCCCGGTTTTCATTCTCCCAGCTGGGGCGGGAGATTCATAAAACCTTCTCTGATGCGGATTCGGTTGAGTTTTCACTGAAAGATATTACGAGCGATCTGGATGTACCGCGCCTCAACTCTTTAACGGTGGTTTTGCAAGATGACTGATTTTCTGAAAAAGCTGGCCAGCATGGCGCTGCCGTCCTGGATGAATAAGGGCGAGCCGCTGAAATTGCTAAAGACCGCGCGAATATTCTGGGCGGAAGTGTACGACTGGATAACATGGCCGCTGCGGCAGTTTGATCCGCTGACCTGTATTGAGCCGGTTCTGAATTTAATTGCTTATGACAGGGACATTACCCGCTTTAGCGGTGAACCGTTAAGCCTCTTTCGCAAGCGTGTGGCCTATGCCTTCATCAATGCGCGTGATGCAGGTTCGGTTGAGGGATTTATTAACATTTTCGAGCGGCTGGGGATTGGTTACGTGGAGCTGGTTGAACGCCAGCCGGACATTGACTGGGACGTGATCATGGTACGTGTCACGGACAGCCAGATTGCAGACAACACGCAGCTGATGATTCAGATAATTCGGCAGTACGGGCGAACCTGCCGCCGTTATCAGTTTGAAGTGATCACGTCTGAAAGCCTGGCTATCCGGGCGGGATGGGATCAGGGGGAATATGTGGTTTATCCGGCACTTCTGAACAGCACGGAAGCCAGCGGCGCAACGTTTAGCGCGAGTTTATAGGGAGAATTTATGTCACAGACAGCTATCACACTGGCCTTTGAGCAGTGGAAAGCAAGCCAGGCGGTAACGGGTGAGCCCGTTCTGCTGGATGAATTTGTTTTTGCCAACGTGCCGGGGCTGGATACCAGTAAGCCGATTGATCGCAATGAAACGTTGCCGCCAGATGCGCAAATTGTCCACCGTCAGGCTGTAAACCGTAAGGGCGTAGTAAACGAAAATGCCGTGGTGCATTCTGCTGTGCTGGGTGCAGATGTGGGTGATTTTTCATTTAACTGGATTGGGCTGATTAATAAAGCAAGCAACACGCTGGCCATGATTGTGCATGCGCCTGTTCAGCAAAAGCTGAAAACAAAGGATGGCCAGCAGGGAAATGTGCTTACCCGTTCTTTTTTGATGGAGTTTAACGGCGCACAGACTGAAACCGGAATCAACACGCCAGCAGAAACCTGGCAGATTGACTTCACTGCCCGTATGGCCGGGATGGACGAGCGCCAGCGCCTGGAAAATATTGACCTGTACGGCGCTGCGGCATTCTTTGGTGATGGCTATCTGGTTGGTAAAAATGGGGCGCAGTATTTCATAACGCCAGGGGTGGGGTATGTGCGCGGTCTGCGTTCACAGCTGGCGGCCGTTCAAAACATTACAGTGACAACTAAGCCGGTTAAGGTCTGGCTGGACGTGGCCTGGACGGGAACGCTAACAAGTGCCTGGGCGGTGGAAAGCAAAATCACGGTTGCGGACGCTCTGGCAGACTATGTGCAGGGCGGAGTACAGCATTATGTGTTTGCGGTGGCCAGCATTGATGCAAACGGCAACGTTACCGATCTGCGTCCGAAAGGAACGCTTGATGATCAGGCCGCCAGTGATGCACTGAAAAAACACGAGCAGTCCCGTAACCATCCTGACGCAACTACGGCGGCCAAAGGGTTTACCCAATTAAGCAGTGCCACGAACAGCGATTCAGAAGCGCTCGCAGCAACGCCGAAAGCGGTCAAGGCGGCGTATGACCTTGCAGACGGTAAATACACGGCTCAGGACGCCACCACGGCGCAAAAGGGTATCGTTCAGCTCAGTAGCGCGACCGACAGCACGTCTGAGAGCGTCGCAGCGACGCCAAAAGCGGTTAAGGCGGCGTATGACCTTGCTAAAGGGAAATATACTGCACAGGACGCGACCACGGCGCAGAAGGGTATCGTCCAGCTCAGTAGCGCCACCGACAGCGCATCTGAGACGCTCGCAGCCACGCCAAAGGCCATTAAGGCGGTTAGCGATGATGTTAAAACTCTGAAAGGCAGTCTGGGCGATGCCGCTTTTAGAGATGTAGCGGATGATGCTTCCGGTGAATTAATCCCAGTAGGATATAAAGGCAATTTTAAATCCGAATGTAATCACGGGGCGATTGATTTTGCGACTTATCCGTTTGTAGTTGGGGAATCATTATTCGTTGATTCACGTGGCTGTACGAATACCCCCTCTTTTTTGACGCAAGATTTTTATTATATAAATGTTGTGTGTGCCACTAGCCCAGCTCAGGGAGGGAGAGTTAACAGGCCGTTAATCCAATTTGTAAGTTATACAAATTCAACAATGATTTTTGCCATTCGGGAAGATGATGGTTCTACCATAGGCTGGCGTTATTTCCGTGCAGTGCAATTTGATGCAGACAACCAGAATGTTACCTTTCCTGGTGATGTAAGGGCGCGTAACGGTGCAATTGAATTAAGTCAAAGCGCAATAATCATTCGGGGTTCTGGCAATAAACATCTTTGGTTTTTCAATGCTTCAGGCGATGAAATGGGACTTGTTTACGCTTCTGACGATAAAGTACTCCACTTGCGGGCTGGTGAGGGGCCGTCAGTTAATATTCAGTCGAACGGTAATGTTGTTGCCCCAAATTATCTTGAGGCTAAGGATGATATTCACTCAGGGAGGAATATCAGTAGTGTTGGGTTAATCCAGGCAGGACGGGGTTTATACGACACTCCCGGCGTGCGGACTTACTCTCCAAACAATGAGCCTCCTTATCCGGTCACCAGTGTAAATGGTATGCAAGGGGCGGTAAGTATTGATTTAAGCCCTTATGCTCAGTCGGCATGGGTTGCAGCCAATTTCTTGCAAGGAGGGATCCGGCTGGCTTCAGCAGGAACGGCCGATAACGGAAACAATGATAGTAATTATGCCTATGCCCCGAATGGAGCTTTCGTAACTGCGGTAATGCAGAAGACAAACTATACAGCCGTCCAATATCGTTATGTTCAGTACAACATCAACGGCAACTGGTATACAGCGCAGGTGATTTAATGACAATGCTATCAGGTGTATTTAAGAAATATGACCCGTTAGAAAAATGGGGTAAATATACTGCTGCGAAAGTGGCTAAGCTCCCACCCGAAGAACTCGAATTATATTACATTGCCAAATCACCGGGGATGAATATTGTTTTTCTGAAAGATGATAATGGCAATGACTGGTATCAGTGGCTTAAGACGCTTTCACAAGAAACGTTGAAAGTCTCTTTTAATCCGGAAACGAAAGAAATTATCCATTTCTCTTATGATGCAAGCGCGATTTTCCCGATTAATCAGATTGTTGTTGAAGTCGCGCCGGAGAATGTACCGGAGGAATTTACCGCTGCGGGAGAAAAAGCATTAGGCGGCGCGTTTCTTTTTGTTGATGGTGAAATTACTGCCGCACCAGTTGATTATGAGGCAGAAGCACAACGTAAAAAACTGGAGTTATTAAACCAGGCGAATAACGTGATTGCCACGCTTCAGGATGCGATTGACCTTGATATGGCTACTGATGAAGAGGCCGAAGGACTTACACAGTGGAGAAAATACCGTGTGTTATTGAGTCGGGTTGATGCTACTGCACCTGTCTGGCCGGAGGTGCCGGGAAATGTGGCGTGAGGCGCGGATTGCATTCAGTGATTCAGTAGCCGCGCTGAATTGTTCCGTTATCCCCGTACACCCCTGGGTGTACGGGGTAGGGCAACAAACAGAAAACGGTGCCTATCTCAGCCCGGTAAACGCGATCAATTACCTGGCTGAGAAACTGGCAGGAACGGGTGGAGCGGCGGATATCGTGATCATGATGGTTTCCGGCCAGACGCATGACAGCTTTATGGCCAGCCTGAACAAGCTTGTGGATGTATTCCCCAGCCCGGCATTTACTCAGGTGCGGAGGCTGGCGCAGTCCGCCGCGCAGCTGGCTGCGGAAAAGATGCAAATTCCGGCGAAATACAGTCAGAGTTTGCCCGCGGCGATCCCGCTTTCTGTGCCTACAAGCCGCACTGCTCTGGCGGCCGCAGCGGTGAAAAAAGCCCAGCAGGAGGCCGCAGCCGTCGCGGATTTGACTGGCGTAAAAAAGCTGATGGGGGATTTTAAACAGCAGCGCGAAAGCCTGATTTCTGGCATTGCCAGCGGATTAGCGGATTTGCAGGGAAAAAGCGCCAGGGCATGGGTGTTTACCGCCAGCGGCGATCTGCCGTCCACGCTTCTGGAGCTGGTAAAAGGGATTCCGCTTCAGTCCTCCGTGTACACCGCCGCCATGATGCTGGTCGGCGACAATCTCGACGGCATAAAAGGAATGATACATGACCTCGAACCCGACACTGGCGCTTAACGGTGAAGCAATTCTGCTGAAGAACATGCGCGTTACCGTATCGCAGCAATTCCAGGACAAAGACCAGTCCGGCCAGACGAGTGCAACCACGAAATCCGAGCAGGGCATCAAAGGCAAGGAGCTGCGCGTGTCCGGCGAAATTCCGTATAAAAATCCGGAGATCCTGCGCCGTATCTTTGAGCTGGCCAGCGCGACAGATACCAGCGGCCAGCGCCAGAAATACCGTGTTGCGCATGAGGCGGCGCGGGCGGTGAATTTCCGTGAGGCGATTTTTACCGGAACCCTGGACGCGCCGCCGCAGGACGGGCGCATGTCCTGGCTGGTTACGTTCACACTGACCGAACATATCAGCGTGCAGGAAAAACGTGAGGCCAGGGCAAGCGGCAAAACCAAAGCCGTGAAGCAAACGGCGGGAAGTGGCGGCGGCCAGAACGGTGGCCAGGCCGCTGGCGAGGATGAGGAAAAACTGACGTGGTTTGAACGTAAGGTGCTCAAGCCCGTGAATGATGCACTGGGATAAAAATGAAGCCGATTAAACGCCTGTACCTTTCAACGGATGAAATTCACCTGGCTGATGCCAGCCTGGTGCTGGAGCTGAACAGCTGCGGCCGGGGCTTTATTACGGCCGGAACAACGCAGGACTATACGGGGAAGCTGGTGCGTCTCGATGTGGGTTACACCGATCTGGTGTTGCGCTGGTTTACCGGGTACGTGGAACGCTCGCAACCTGCTGAAAACGGCTTTCAGCGCCTCTTTGTCCGGGAGCTGGTCGGCGTATTTGAACGCCTCTGGCCATGTTCGTTTCAGCATCCCACGCTGCGCGATGTGGCCAGCTGGCTGACAGAGCACAGCGGGTTAACCTTCAGCGTGCCGGATGCTGATTACTCAGACCGTCCGATCCCACATTTCACCCACAGCGGTACGGGTTATCAGTTGCTGGATAATCTCGGAAAGGCTTTTGGCATTACGGATTACGTCTGGTATCAGCTGCCGGACGGCGCGGTATATGTTGGCGGTGCGGAAAAAGCCCTGTTTGCTGGTCGCCCGATTGAGATCCCGCATGAATTTAATCAGGGGGCAGCCGGGGGGAACTCCATGACGCTTCCCCTGGTGCAGAGTCTGCGCCCCGGCGTGGAGCTGAACGGGGAACGGGTGACAAAAGTCCACCTGCAAAATGACACGATGGCTGTCACCTGGACACCCCGCAACCGTGCGACGGGTAAGCCACTGCAAAAAACGCCCGTTCAGCGCCAGATTGAAAGCCATTATCCGGAGCTGGCATCCGGGCTGCATTTGCCAAAGTTTGGCCGTGTGATGAATCCCGTTGAGGCAGTGAAAAGCGGCAATTTCTCCGATCCGTTCCGTCCCCGCTATGCAGTTGACGTGCAGCTGTTAGACGCGGACGGCAACCCGGATAAGGACACGCCTGTTTACTCAGCTGTGCCGCTGCCGGTTCCTATGGCGGGTAATGATTCGGGGATGTTCCAGTTTCCGCCTGAAGGGACACTGGTCGAAATCGCTTTTACTGGCGGGCGGCCGGATAAGCCGTTTGTGCGGCAGACCGTGCCGGACGGAACCAGTCTCCCGGATATCCAGCCTGGCGAACAGCTGCAACAGCAGCGCGCGGAAGTGTCGCAGCGCGTCACCCAGGCGGGGGACTGGGTGAGGCAGACAGACCAGACGATCAGTGAAAACTCAATGGCGCGGGTGGTTAAGGCCGATACAGAACAGCGGGAGCTGGTCAGCCGGGAAACCACGATTAAAGCCACGGATAAAATTACCGTGCTGGGTACGTCCACGCTGATGGCCGGAGCCATTCAGCAGGTATGCACGGGGGATTACAGCCAGGCTGTAAATAACCGCGTGGCGAGTATCGGCGGCAATGATGAAACGGATATAGCCGGGAGCCAGACAGTCACAACGGGTAAAGACCTGATTGAGAAAATTGGCCAGATACGTAAAAGCGTGGCGGCTGTGCAACAGCAAATTATTGCCCCGGTGGTGTGGATTGGCTCTGGCACTATCAACGTGGCACAGCTGATGCTGGACACGCTCGACGTGGTTAAGGAGCTGGCAGAGCAAACGGCAAGCCACACGCACAGCAATACGGGGACACCGACCAACGCGGGAGCCATCCGGAACACCGGAGCGAAAGCGGACACGCTGAACGGCAAATACTCCCCGGTGATTGGCAAGTAAACCTGTCCAGTACATAACCCGCGAAAGCGGGTTTTTTTATGCCCTTCATCCCCTGGCGGGGATATCTCCTTTCTTACCTCGTAAGCGGCTATCGCTACGCGCTGTCAGCGGCGCTCTGGCGCGTTCAGCCTTTTCGTACACTCAGAGCCACCCTTAAAACAGATCGTGCCCACTGCGGGGCGCTGGCGCGTCACAGCATGGCCAAAAAAATCTTTCGCAGACCAAAATCGCACTACACCGCACCCGCCTGCGGTTTTTGGATCATAAAAATTTTTCAGTTTTATTTTTCTTCAAACCGCCTCGCCAGGCCGCGCCAGTGCTGGCGGCCTTGCGGAAAACCAGAACTGAAAAGATTGAAAAGAATTTCAGTATTTTTCACTTTTATGGATCTGCGGAGGATCGAAAGAAAATTGTAAGTATAAGATATATAACGGGTAAATTAATTTTATGTGTGTTTGAAGGATCGTTTTTATTTTATGGCTATGGCCAGACTGTCACAGCTAAAGCCAGAACTGGCGAGGCTCAGGGGCAGACAGAAAGTTACTGGCAAACTGAAAAACTTGCGCACTATAATACTGTTTATATATGGGTCTTCCCTTGTTGTGGTGGCTGAAGGCATGATAATGGTGTATTTAATCGCCAGAGGTCACCGCCATGGACGAAAAGTCCCTCTACGCTCATATTCTCAACCTGTCCGATCCGTGGCAGGTAAAGTCCCTTTCTCTCGATGAAAATGCCGGTTCTGTTACTGTCACTATTGAGATCGCTGAAAACACCCGGCTAGCCTGTCCGACCTGCGGTAAATCCTGTTCTGTTCACGATCACCGTCATCGTAAATGGCGCCATCTTGATACCTGCCAGTTCACCACTATTGTTGAAGCCGATGTTCCACGAATTATGTGTCCGGAGCATGGCTGCCTGACGTTGCCTGTTCCGTGGGCTGGCCCCGGAAGCCGGTATACGTTGCTATTCGAATCGTTCGTTCTCTCATGGCTGAAAATCAGCACCGTTGATGCTGTCAGGAAGCAACTTAAGCTCAGTTGGAATGCGGTTGACGGCATTATGACCCGGGCAGTTAAGCGAGGTCTTGCCCGGATAAAAAAGCCATTATCCGCCCGTCATATGAATGTGGATGAGGTCGCCTTTAAAAAAGGACATCGTTACATAACGGTGATCTCCGATCGCGATGGTCGGGCGCTGGCCTTAACGGATGATCGCGGCACAGAGAGTCTTGCCGGCTATCTTCGCACGCTCACTGATGGGCAGTTGCTGGCTATCAAAACGCTCTCAATGGACATGAACGCGGGCTATATAAGAGCAGCGCGTATCCACTTACCCAGTGCGGTTGAGAAAATCGCCTTTGACCGCTTCCATGTGGCGAAGCAACTGGGCGAGGTAGTTGATAAAACCCGTCAGAATGAACATCCGCACCTCCCTGTTGAAAGCCGACACCAGGCAAAAGGAACCCGCTTCCTGTGGCAGTACAGCGATAAGTGGATGACCGAATCCCGGCAGGAAAAGCTGATGTGGCTGCGTGCACAGATGAAGCTGACGAGCCAGTGCTGGGCGCTGAAAGAGCTGGCAAAGGATATCTGGAACAGGCCATGGAGCGAGGAAAGACGGAGTGACTGGCAGAGATGGTTGGCGCTGGCGGCTAACAGTGACGTTCCCATGATGAAAAATGCCGCGAAAACGATAGGAAAAAGGCTGTACGGGATCCTGAATGCGATGCGACACAGTGTCTCAAACGGAAATGCGGAGGCACTTAACAGCAAGATCAGGCTGCTGAGGATAAAAGCCAGGGGATACCGAAACCGGGAGCGCTTTAAACTGGGGGTGATGTTCCACTACGGAAAGCTGAATATGGCGTTCTGAGCCTTCCCACCATGATCGGGGAAGACCCTTATATATACAGTATTTGTTTTGTGAAGAGACGCAGCTATGGGCAAAATTTCAATTAACGGCGCGGTTTTTATCTTTATGGCCAGAGGCGAAAAACTTAAAGATTCTGACGTTCTTTCCAGTAACTCACTACCTGACCAAAAATATGTGTTGTGGCCACGCGGCGAAGGGTGGGACGTGCGTTATCTGGTTTACGGTGCGAAAGGGATTGAGTGGTTGCCGATTGCAGAACAACTTTTCGCCGATGAGCCGGAGGCATGGCAAGCGGCATATGGACATTGGATGGAAAATTGTAGGCATTGGGAGAATATGTTGACTACTTCAGGTGCTGATAACTGGCAATATCTTTTAAGTCAATCAATAGATATATAAATTTATAATCAAGAAGTTGAACTTCAAGAAATAAAAAGGCGTGATAATCACGCCTTAGTGATGAATTAAATCGCAGCAATTGCTTTGTGTATCTCTACGCGAATGTCTCTTATATAGAAATCCCACTTTTCGCTATATTTGCTAATAAAGTTTAAAACCTTATACTCAATATTATCAAGTCTAGCTCTTCTAGCTAATTCAGGATAATAATCATGATAATCTGTAAGCGCACCGATACTTTGAGAATGTTTTTTGAGATTTACAAACATCGTTTTATCATTATCACTCACACCATTTACATCGATTGCTTCAAACCATAAGCGATGATTTTTTTCAGGTGAGCCTTTTACGTCTGTTACATCTAAATTAAACTGAAAAATTCTTGATAAAACTTCTTCTTTTTCGACTCTTTTATCAGTTCCTGAAAGAACTTTATTGACCATCTTAGTTTTTTCCGGAGAAGTGATATAGTAATCTCCATCTAAAATGGCTAAACTGGTATCGATTCTTTTTTTTGTAAGTTTCAGACCTGATAAAATCACAGCGGAGTTTTCTGCTGAACCAAAAAGAGAGATGTCAACTTTATCGTTTAAGCCTTCACTTTCAATTAATATGTTTATTGCTGTCTTTGCTAAGTTGTCTTCCACAAAGACATTGACCATATAGGGTTCAACATCAGTTATCTGTCTTAAAGCATCAGCTGATACACCTGGATATGCTTCTATCCCATTCCCTATGTTCCAAATGCTGATAATATTAATCTGGTTTTTAAAGTTGATTACTGACTCTCTATGCGTAGTAAAGACAACCTCAAAGCACATAGCCTTACTTTCTTTGATTAAGAAACTAATAAGTTCCTGAAATGCTCGTTCATGCAGTAAAACATCTATTTCATCAATTATTAAGTAACCGTTCCGATTTAGTTTTCCACTATAGACGTGTTTAACAATCTCGAAAACTCTTTTTTCTCCTGCGCCCATTGTATGTTCTGTGTATTCAATATCAGCTTTAACCATCCCTATGAATTTTTTATTGCCTTTAAGTGTATGGCATTCAAATAGATCATTATAATCAGCGTCAAGGATTTTGTTCAAAGCTAAAATCATCTTTTCCTTGATTGTCTTTTCGTAAATGTCCACCCTTTTATATTCTGCATATCTTGAAGCTCCAGTGTTGTCGGCTAAGGTGGCTAGATTTTGTAAACCGATATATATGGATTCTCTTTCGAGTCTTCGTGCGTAAACTGGTGTCCAGCGTTTATCCTTTCCATAAACAATATCTTTTTTATCATCCATTGCGATTCCTTCAAAAGAAACTGTTCCTCCGTTATATTTTATTTCTCCAGCGCGGAAAACAACCGAGAATTTACTATCCTGCCAGTTGTTTTCATTGTGGGGGGTAAAAAAGTCCGAAAACCTATTATTTTCTTTCGAAGATTTTTCAAGTGGTTTGAAAACGCAAGAGAGTGCATGAAGGATAGTTGACTTACCAGATCCGTTAATCCCCATGATAGCGGTTACAGATTTATCTTCTGGGAAAGAAATTGGGCAGTTATTAATACCTTTCAATTTTTCTATATTAATACTTTTTATTCTATATGATAAATTTTGGGGTTTATCGGTTTTTACTTTTTTAGCCATGTTAGGATCCATTCTAATTGCTTGTGTATAGTATGTTCTCAAAACCAAAAAGCAGCCATTAGCATAACAGTAAACTTCCTTTATGAGTAAGGGGAGAGCGAACAGGAGTCCTCAACATGCTTCTTCTATGTGTTCAAACTTTTCTCAAAGCTGAAAAACACTTTCAATTTAGCGACACTTTTGAGACATAAATGATTTCTACTGTTTGTAAGTTGTTGACTTATAGGTATATTTAATTATTAAACAGACTATATTGTATAGCTATGGCTAATTCGTTAATTTTTTGTGCTTGTAGAGCTATGGTTTACAATGTGCGCTCCGTTACAGGGCGCTGGAAGCGTCAACCCATTGAGGAAGCACAATGAACCGTCGCGCAGGTAAGCCAACAACAAAAAAAACGACGCAACTGGTGAACGTTGAAGAGCATGTGGAAGGCTTCCGTCAGGTGCGTGAGGCGCACCGCCGGGAGCTGATTGATGATTATGTCGAACTGATCTCCGATCTGATTCGTGAAGTTGGAGAAGCGCGCCAGGTGGATATGGCCGCACGCCTGGGGGTGTCGCAGCCAACCGTTGCCAAAATGTTAAAACGTCTGGCGTCGGTCGGGCTGATCGAGATGATCCCCTGGCGCGGGGTGTTTCTCACCGCTGAAGGCGAAAAGCTGGCGCAGGAGAGCCGCGAGCGCCATCAGATCGTCGAGAATTTTTTACTGGTGCTGGGCGTCAGCCCGGAAATCGCCCGTCGGGATGCCGAAGGTATGGAACACCACGTCAGCGAAGAGACGCTGGTGAAGTTCCGCGAATTTACGCTCAAATATGGCCCCGCCGCTGAATGAACATCCCCGGCTTGCAGGCCCTGAAACGCGATCGTTTTTTCCATCTTTTACTTATCACTGGCGTTGGGCTCAGCGTCTTTGTGCCCTTCACGCCGCACACCTGGCCGGCGGCCATAGACTGGCGCACCATTATTACCCTGAGCGGTTTGATGATGCTCACCAAAGGCGTGGAGCTGAGCGGCTATTTTGACGTGCTGGGGCGCAAAATGGTGCGCCGCTTCGCCACCGAGCGCAAACTGGCTCTTTTCATGGTCTTTTCGGCGGCGCTGCTGTCGACGTTCCTCACTAATGACGTAGCGCTGTTTATCGTGGTGCCGCTTACGCTCACGCTGCGTAAGCTGTGCGAAATACCGGTTACCCGTCTGATTATCTTTGAAGCGCTGGCCGTCAATGCAGGCTCGCTGCTCACGCCGATCGGTAACCCGCAGAACATTCTGCTGTGGGGACGCTCCGGCCTGTCGTTTACCGCATTTACCTGGCAGATGGCGCCGCTGGCGCTGGCGATCGTGGCGACGCTGCTGGTGGTGGGCTGGTTTGCTTTCCCGAATAAATCGTTGCAGTACCACAGCGGTACCACCGGCCCCCAGTGGCAGCCGCGTCTCGTCTGGAGCTGCCTGGGACTGTATATCGTTTTCATTACCGCGCTGGAGTTAAACCAGGCGCTGGCGGGCGCGCTGCTGGTGGCGTGTGGCTTCCTGTTCCTCGCCCGGCGGGTGCTGGTGAGCGTTGACTGGACGCTGCTGCTGGTGTTTATGGCGATGTTTATTGACGTCCATCTACTGATCCAGCTCCCGGTATTGCAGACCGTTCTCCATAGCGTCAGCGGTCTGTCGCAGACGGGACTATGGCTGACGGCGATTGGTCTCTCGCAGGTGATCAGTAACGTGCCGTCCACCATTTTGCTGCTTAACTATGTTCCCCCAACGGTACTGCTGGCGTGGGCGGTCAACGTCGGCGGCTTTGGGCTGCTGCCCGGCTCGCTGGCCAACCTCATCGCCCTGCGGATGGCCAACGATCGCCGCATCTGGTGGCGCTTCCATTTATGGTCAATCCCGATGCTGCTCTGGTCTGCGGCGGTCGGTTTCGGACTATTCCTTCTCATATAGTGCGCAATTTGTCAGTTTTTCCTGGCAAATGTATAGCAACGTCCTAGCTTTAGTGAACGGCATAGTGTGATGCCGCTCACTGACAGGACCGTTGCTGAACTATGGCAGAAAATCAAAATCCACCTGCTGACGAGCAGGATCAAAACAATAACGAGCGCAAGCGCCCGGGCAAAAAACCGTTAATTATCCTTGGCATCGTCGTCATCGTGATGGTGATTGTGGCGCTGGTCTGGTGGTTTTTGACCCGTAACGAAGAGACCACCGACGACGCCTTCACCGACGGCGACGTAGTGACCATTGCCCCAAAAACGGCAGGCTACGTTACCGAACTTCGCGTGCGGGATAACCAGCGTGTAAAGAAAGGGGATGTGCTGGTGGTGATCGATCCGCGTGATACCACCGCCCAGCGCGATCAGGCTCAGGCCCAGCTTGGGCTGGCGGTTGCGCAGTTGCATCAGGCGCAGGCGCAGCTGGCGCTCTCGAAGGTGCAATATCCCGCCCAGCGTGATGAAGCCAAAGCCCAGGTACTGAAAGCCCAGGCGGATATGGCCAACGCTCAGGCGGAGTACCGCCGTCAGCGCGGCGTTGACCCCCGCGCGACCACACAACAAAGCATCGATGCCGCGAACGCTCAACTGCGGAGTGCCCAGGCGGGTCTGGCCAGCGCGCAGGCGCAGCTGGAGGTGGCGGAGCAGGTCCAGCTGCAAATCCGCCAGCAGGAGACTAACGTCGAAGCCCGCGAACGGCAGGTCGATCAGGCCAGAGCGCAGTTGGAAACCGCCAACCTGAACCTCTCTTATACCGAAGTCCGCGCCCCGTTCGACGGTTTTGTCACCAAACGCAACGTCCAGCCTGGTACGCTGGTGCAGGCAGGCACGGCACTGTTCTCGCTGGTTTCCCCGAACGTGTGGGTGGTGGCGAACTTCAAGGAGTCGCAGCTTGAACGTATGAAGCCGGGCGACAAAGTGACCGTGTCCGTCGATGCCTGGCCGGATATGGCGCTCGAAGGCCATATTGACAGCATCCAGCAGGGCAGCGGCTCGCGCTTCTCCGCCTTCCCGTCGGAAAACGCCACCGGTAACTTTGTGAAGATCGTTCAGCGCGTGCCGGTGAAAATCGTCATTGATAAGGGGCTGGATCCGAACAAACCGCTGCCGCTGGGGCTGTCGGTTGAACCGAAGGTCACCGTGGAATGACGGACAGCAGCCACGAAAACTGGAAGCCCGCCAGTAACCCGTGGGCGGTGGCGATTGTGGTCACCCTGGCGGTGTTTATGGAAATTCTGGACACCACCATCGTCAACGTGGCGCTGCCCCACGTCGCGGGATCGCTCTCGGCCAGCTATGACGAATCTACCTGGGTGCTCACCAGCTACCTGGTGGCGAACGGCATCGTGCTGCCGATCTCGGCCTTCCTGAGCCGGCTGTTTGGCCGCAAGCAGTTCTTCCTGATCTGCATTGTGATGTTCACCATCTGCTCGTTCCTGTGCGGCATCGCCACCGAGCTTTGGCAAATCATCCTGTTCCGTGTGATGCAGGGCTTTTTTGGCGGCGGGTTGCAGCCCACGCAGCAATCGGTGCTGCTCGATTACTTCAAGCCGGAGGACAGGGGCAAAGCCTTTGGCCTTTCATCCATTGCCATTATCGTCGCGCCGGTACTTGGCCCGACGCTGGGAGGCTGGATCACCGATAACTACTCCTGGCGCTGGGTGTTCTTTATCAATATTCCGGTAGGGATTGTGACGGTGCTGGCCATCTATCAGCTGCTGGAAGATCCGCCGTGGGAGAAAAAGTCGGAAGAGAAGCTCACCGTCGACTGGACGGGGATCGGCCTGATCGCTCTCGGACTTGGCTGTTTGCAGGTGATGCTCGACCGGGGCGAAGATGATGACTGGTTCTATTCGAACTTTATCCGCACCTTCGCGGTACTGACGCTGGTCGGCATTATCGGCGCGATCTACTGGCTGATGTATGCCAAAAAGCCGGTGGTGGATCTGCACTGTATGAAGGATCGCAACTTTGCGATCTCCAGCCTGCTGATGGCGGGGATGGCGATGATCCTCTACGGCAGTTCGGTGGTTATTCCGCAACTGGCGCAGCAGGATTTGGGCTATACCGCCACCTGGTCCGGGCTGGTGCTCTCGCCCGGGGCGGTGCTGATTGTGCTGACTATTCCGCTGGTACTGAAGCTGATGCCGGTGGTGCAGACGCGCTGGATCATCGCCTTCGGCTTTACCTGCCTGGCGGTGTCCTTCTTCTGGTCCCGGACGCTGACGCCGGATATCGATTTCGAAACGCTGGTGCTGTTCCGCAGCGCCCAGTCGATTGGACTCGGGTTCCTGTTTGTGCCCCTTACCACCATCGCCTTTATCTCGATCCCGAGGCGGCTTAACGCCGACGCGGCGGCGCTGTTTACCATGTTCCGCAACGTGGCCGGCTCGATTGGGATTTCGCTCTCGACGGCGGCGATCACCGAGCGCTCACAGGCGCACAGCGCGCATCTGGCTTACCACGCTTCGCCGTTTAATGAGCAGTTCCAGCTGGCGATACGCGAAAGCGCCCAGGCGATCCAGAACTTCACCACTCAGGTGGGCGATCCGACCGGCATTGCCACCGGGCGGATGTACCAGACCATGATCGAGCAGTCGCGCTTTCTGGCCTACATTGACGTCTTCACCATTCTGAGCGCGGTGGCCTTCTTACTGATTCCGTTTTGTTTGTTGCTCTCGCCGGTTAAGAGCGAGGGGAGTGCAGGAGCACACTGATGATACACAGACGTTTACACCCCCTGATGATAATGATGCTGCTGGTGGGCTGCGCCGTCGGGCCGGACTACCAACAGCCTGCACCGCCCGCCACCACGCACTGGAACGATAAGGGCGACGGCGCGGTGAAATCACAAACGTCTTCCGCCGCCACCAACCCGCGCTGGTGGAAAACCTTCGGCTCGCCGCAGCTCGACAGCCTGATTGAACGCGCCATCGCCGGAAATCTGACGCTACAGCAAACCGTATTACGCATTGCCGGCGCGCGCGAACAGATTAACCAGGCCGGCGGGGCATTTTTCCCGTCGGTGAATGGCAATGTGCAGGCGACGCGCCAGCAGCTTGGGCTGGAAGGGGAGCTGAAATCCCACGGCGTGTATGACCAGTTGAGTAATGTCGATCCGCAGCTGCGAAGCGCGTTAGGCCCGCTGACGCAGCCGATTAACCTCTATCAGGGCAGCTTCGACGCTCAGTGGGAAATCGACCTGTGGGGCAAGGTGCGCCGTCAGGTAGAAGCGGCCGAGGCGCAGCAGCGGGCGGCGATCGAGCAGCGTAACGATGCGCTGGTCTCGCTGGAAGCCGAAGTGGCGCGGGCGTGGCTACAGCTGCGAGGGGCGCAGAGCATCATTGCCACGCTTAATACGCAAATTGAAAGCGCGCAGCAGACGCTGGATCTGACCGAAAGCCGCCAGCGGGGCGGGCTGTCACCGCAGATGGACGTAGAAAACGCCCGGGCGCAGTTGGGCAATCTTGAAGCCCAATTGCCGCAGTATCAGGCGCAGGAACGCCAGGCGATGAACGGGCTGGCCATCCTGCTCGGCAAACCGCCGGGGGCGCTGGATGCCGAATTACAATCCGTGCAGCCGATGCCAGCGTTGCCGGATATTGTGCAAACCGGCATTCCGTCAACGCTGGCGCGTCGTCGCCCGGACGTGCGCGAAGCTGAGGCGAACCTCCATGCCGCTACGGCGCAAATTGGCGTCTCGGTAGCCGAACTGTTCCCAAGCTTCACCCTCTCCGGGCAGTTTGGCCTGCGTAACAGCGAATCCGGCTGGCTGACCGACTGGAGCAGCCACTTTTACAGCTTCGGTCCGCAGGTCTCCATCCCCATCTTCCAGGGCGGTCGGCTGGTCTCCAGCGTCAAGGTGGCCCGCGCACAGCAAGGGGCGGCGGTGCTGGACTATCGTCAGACGGTGCTGACGGCGCTCGGCGACGTTGAAAACGCGCTGGTGAGCTATCGCACTGACCAGCAGCGTGAGGCGGGCCTGGCGAAAACCATCGACGCGCTGCAAAACGCTTTTGATCTCGCCAGCGACAGCTACCGACAGGGGATCGCCAGTTTTATTGACGTGCTGGACGCCCAGCGTCAGCTCGCTCAGGCCGAACAGCAGCGGGCGCAGGCGCAGGTGCAGAGCGCGCTTGACCTGGTGGCGCTCTACAAAGCCCTCGGCGGCGGCTGGGAGCCGTATCAGCAGGTTCAGCTGCCAGACTACAGCGTCTTTGGCGATGCCCCGCGCGGATAGATTCAGAGGATTGGGCAAGAAACGGACAGGAACGCCACATTCGCGATGGCTGGGGGGCGGGTATAACTAACAGACACCCAATCGACATGCGAGGAAAGCGTTATGCGTTATCAAAAACTGGGCAATACCGGACTGTTTGTTTCTGAACTCTGCCTCGGCACCATGACCTTCGGCGGCGAGGGCGGCATGTGGGGCAAGATTGGCCAGCTAAGGCAAAACGAAGCCGAGCAGCTGGTGGGCCGCGCGCTGGACGCGGGCATCAACTTTATCGACACTGCCGACGTCTATTCGGAAGGACGCTCGGAGGAGATCCTCGGGCAGGCGCTGAAAAACCTGAACGTTCCACGTGAAAACGTGGTGGTCGCCACAAAGGTGTTTGGTGAAACGGGCACGGCGGGAGTGAACTCACGCGGCGGCTCGCGCTATCACATTATCGACAGCGTAAAGGAGAGCCTGCGCCGCCTGCAGCTCGATCATATCGATCTCTATCAGCTGCACGGTTTCGACCCCGCGACCCCCATTGAGGAGACGCTTTACGCACTGGATAACCTTGTACAGCACGGTCACGTGCGATACATCGGCGTCTCGAACTGGACTGCGTGGCAGATTGCCAAAGCGCTCGGTATTTCTGAACGTCTTGGGCTGGCGCGTTTCGCATCGTTGCAGGCGTATTACACCATTGCCGGACGTGACCTGGAGCGCGAGCTGGTGCCGATGATGCAGAGCGAAGGCGTCGGATTGATGGTCTGGAGCCCGCTGGCGGGCGGCCTGCTGAGCGGAAAATACGGTCGTGACGGGCAGAGCGAAACCGGAGGCCGCCGTCTGGAATTTGACTTCCCGCCGGTGAATAAAGATCGCGCCTTCGACTGCGTGGACGTAATGCGCGTCATTGCCGAGCGTAGGGGCGTCTCCGTGGCGCAAATCGCGCTGGCATGGCTGCTGCATCAAAAAGCGGTGACCAGCGTCATTATTGGTGCGAAACGCGTCGATCAGCTGGACGATAATATTGCCGCCACCGGGATCCGCTTAAGCGAAGACGAGCTTAAACAGCTTGATGCCGTCAGCGCGCTGCCGCGCGAATATCCAGGCTGGATGCTGGAGCGGCAGGGGGAATACCGTCGTAGTCAGCTCGCGCAGCAGTAACCTTCCTTTTCCCCGGTGGCGCTTCGCCTACCGGGGCTACTATCTCTGGTCTTTATTTCAACCCACCTCACAAAAAATACTCCTTCTCTTTGCCTGATGTTTGATCTCGATCTATATGACTAGTCATGAAATTTAAATGACTAGTCATATAGGGAGAGACCATGAACAAATCACTGCAAGCCAACTTTTTATGGGGCAACTCGGTATCCAGCATGCAGACGGAAGGGGCATGGAATGAGGGCGGGAAGGGGATGTCGGTATATGACATTCGGGAAGCAGGAGAAAACATCTCCGACTGGAAAGTGGCGACCGACTCCTATCACCGCTACCGGGAAGATTTCGATCTAATGCAGGATCTGGGCATGAACTGCTACCGCTTCCAGATCTCCTGGAGCCGCGTCTGCCCGCAGGGTGACGGCGAGTTCAACGCCGAAGGTATCGCGTTTTACGACCGCTTTATTAACGATCTGCTCGCCCGCGGTATTGAGCCGATGGTCTGCCTCTACCACTTCGATATGCCGCTGGCGCTGGCGCAGGAGTACAACGGCTTCAACGACCGCCGGGTGATGGAGGCCTTTATCCGCTACGGCAAGAAGATGATCGACTGCTACGGCGATCGCGTGAAGTACTGGCTGACCTTCAACGAGCAGAACATTTTCCATATGCCGGAAGCTTTTCGCATTTCCGGTTACATGAAAGGCGAGCAAACCCTGCGCGAGCTGTATGAGCTTCAGCACCATGCGATGGTGGCGCACATGACTCTGACCGAATACCTGCACCAGACTAAGCCAGGCAAGCTGATGGGCGGCATGCTGGCGCACCAGCTGATTTATCCGGCCACCTGCAAACCGCGTGATATCTTCTGCGCCCAGCAGTACGACGAATTCCTCAACCAGAACCTGCTGCGCGTCTTCGCGGGACAGGGCTACAGCCCGGCGGTGATGGCGGTGGTGGAGCAGGAGGGCTTCGGTGATATCTACCGCGCAGACGATCTCGCGCTGTTTGCGCGCACGAAGAACGACTTTTTGGCCTTCAGCTATTACGCCAGCAAAACGCTGGACAGCGATGCCATCCCGGAAGGCACGCCGGTGAACCATTACCTGCTGCATGGCGAGAAAAATAACCCGTACCTGAAAGCCACCGAGTGGAACTGGCAGATCGACCCGCTGGGCTTTCGCACCATCATCACCCGCTATGCCAACGACTGGCGGATGCCGGTATTCCCGATTGAAAACGGCATCGGCGTGATCGAGTCCTGGGACGGGGTAAACCCGATCGAGGACACCTACCGCATCGACTACCACCGGGCGCACATCGAGGCGATGAAAGCGGCAATATTCGAGGACGGGGCAGAGGTAATGGGCTACCTCGGCTGGGGCTTAATCGACATTCTCAGCTCGCAGGGTGACATGCGTAAGCGCTACGGCGTGGTCTACGTCAACCGTGAAAATCACGACCTGAAAGACCTTAAGCGCGTGCCGAAGAAGAGCTACGCGTGGTTAAAACAGGTTATCCATACTAACGGACGCGAGATGTAAGCCGTACGCTGCCGGGCCGTTTTTGTGACTGATTGATGGGAATACTCCGCTATGTCTGAAACAAAAATAACACCGCACATGCAGTCTTTTGTCGATAAATTTGTTGAGTTCTCGGCGCGCCTGGCAAACCAGGTACACCTGCGATCCCTGCGGGACGCTTTCGCCACGGTGATGCCGATTTTCATCCTCGCCGGTCTGGCGGTGCTGGTGAACAACGTCGTGTTTCCATGGGTGCTGGAAGGCGACACGCTCACGCAGTTTAAGGTGTGGGGCGAGGCGATTATCAACGGCACGCTGAACATCGCCGCGCTGCTGCTGGCGCCGATGATCGCCTGGTCGCTGGCGCGCAACAAAGATTTCGACAATCCGGTCTCGGCAGTGGTTATCGCCGTCAGCAGCTTCATCATCATGATGCCGATGCGCTTACAGATTACGCCTGTCGGCAGCGACGCCACGGTGAACGTCACCCAGGTGCTGACGTTCGCCAATATCGGCTCCACCGGCATTTTCGCCGGGGTGCTGATTGGGCTGCTCTCAACCGAGCTGTTTATCGCCATTTCACGGCTGAAGGCGCTGCACATTTCGCTGGGGGAGAACGTGCCTCCGGCGGTGAGCAAATCCTTTACCGCGCTGATCCCGACAATCCTTACGCTCTCCCTGTTTGCGGTGCTGGCGGCCATACTGGCGAACGTGCTGCATACGGATCTGATCCATCTCATTACGACATTCATTCAGCAGCCGCTGCGGCTGATCAACACCAGTCTGCCCGGGACGATCTTCATTTACAGCTTCGGTAACTTCCTGTTCACGCTCGGTATTCATCAGTCGGTAGTCAACAGCGTGGTGCTGGAGCCGTTTCTGCTGATCAACACCAACGAGAACATGCTGGCCTTTGCCAACGGCCAGCCGATCCCACACATCATCAACAACATTTTTGTGCCGACCTTTGGCATGGTGGGCGGGACGGGCAGCACTATCTCATTGCTGATCGCTATCTTCATCTTCTCAAGACAGAAATCAGCGAAGCAGGTGGCGCGTCTGTCACTGGCGCCGGGTCTGTTCAACATCAACGAGCCGGTGATTTTCGGCCTGCCGATTGTCTTTAACCTGCCGCTGATGATCCCGTTTGTGCTGCTGCCCGCCATCGGGATTTACTTTGCGTGGCTCTGTACCACGCTGGGTCTGATGTCGCGCTGCGTGGTGATGATCCCGTGGACCACGCCGCCGATCCTCAGCGCCTGGCTGGCGACGGCGGGGGACTGGCGGGCGGTGGTGGTGCAGTTGGCAATCATCGTATTTGGTGTATTCTTCTACCTGCCTTTCCTCAAGGTGGCCGAGCGAGTGGCCGTGAAAAACAGCGGGACAGAAAACTAATTTAAGGAAGGAAGATGGCGGCGAAGTACATCACCATAGCGCGGGAAATTAAGAAACGCATTATTACCCAGCAGTACGCCGCCAATGAACCGTTGCCGGACCAGTTCGCGCTGGCGGCGGAATTCAGCACCAGCCGGATGACCATTCAGCAGGCGATGCGTCAGCTGATCGTAGAAGGGCTGGTCTATACCCGGCAGGGACAGGGCACGTTCATCCGAAAAAATTTCCTCCAGCTTTCCCAGTGGGATCTCTCCGGCAGCGACTACTTCGGGGCGACCAAAACCTGGGAACATTTAGGCACGGTGAGCAGTCAGGTTGTGCACTTCGAACTGCGTTTCCCGAACGAGAAAGAGCAGGCCTCGCTGATGATAAATCCGGATACGCCGATCTATGACTTCATCCGTCTGCGTTTACTCAACGGTGAGCCGATGTCCCTGGACGCCACGGTGATGCCGCTCAATCTGGTGCCCGGCCTGAACAAAGCCCATCTTGAAAGTTCGGTATTCCGGTATGTGCAGGAGACGCTGGGGCTGAAGATCATGGGATCGTATCGTGTGGTGCGGGCGCTGAAGCCCAGTGCGCTGGATATGCAGCATCTGGTCTGTGAGCCAACCGACCCGGTGCTGGAGGTCGAGCAGGTGATCTATCTGGAAGATGGTACGCCGCTGGAGTACGCCCATTGTCACTATCGCTATGATCATGGCGGCATCGTAATTGTGAATAACGGATAAAAAAGCGGGCCTCGAGGCCCGCTTTGTTCGTGCTCGCGATTAGTTCAAACGCACCGGCATACCGGAACGGTTCTGAATCGCCTGGTCAACGATGGTCGTGTCAACATCCGCCTGAGAGGTAACGGACTGCACCGCGCTGGTCAGCTTAATCGGTACGATTTCGTTGTTATTGATCTGATCTTCGCTGGTGGACAGCGGGTTATGCACTTCAATGTAACGGCTGCCGTCCGGCTCTGACGTCGCTTTCACCGGTTCGTTAATGAACTGCACGCGCGTACCGACCGGCACGTTATCGAACAGGAATTTGATGTCTTCATTACGCAGACGTACGCAGCCGTGGCTTACGCGCAGGCCGATACCGAAGTTGGCGTTAGTACCGTGGATGGCATACAGACGACCAATGTACAGCGCGTACAGACCCATCGGGTTATCCGGGCCAGCAGGCACAACGGCCGGCAGCGGTTCACCGGCAGCAATGTACTCAGCGTGCATTTTGGCGGTCGGCGTCCAGGTTGGGCCCGCTTTCTTACGCTCCACTTTGGTGGTCCAGTTCAGCGGGGTGTCTTTACCCAGCTGACCGATACCGATAGGCAGAACGATCACGGTGTTGGTGCCCTTCGGGTAGTAATACAGACGCATTTCGGCGCTGTTAATCACGATACCTTCGTGCACGGTATCCGGCAGGATCAGCTGCTGTGGAATGTTGAGTACGGTACCCGCTTTCGGCAGATACGGGTCAACGCCCGGGTTCGCTTCCAGCATGTTAGACAGGCCGAGCTGATACTGCGCCGCGAAGTATTCCAGCGGCTGAGTGTTACCTTCCGGAACTGTCACCACCAGGTTTTCACCCACCAGACGGCTTCCGTCTGTCGGCAGGGGATACGTCACCGCAGACGCGGTCTTACAAAAACCTACTACGGCTAACGCCGCCGCAAAAAGCGTTGTTAATTTCATGTTCATGTTATGCGAGGTATCTAAGCCATTCTGGCGATGAGTTGAGAAGTCTGAATCTGTAATGGGAGCGCATTATATGTGCATTCCCGTTAACTGGGAATTCAGATGTGTACGAAATCACATTTTTTTCGATTTTGTTAAAGTTTAGTGGATTACCGCAACACAGGATCTCAATTCGGAATTGTGGCATAATGCCGCGTTTATCACACTTTTCGCAGGAATCTCTCCGTGTTAGTTACCAGCAACGTCACTATGCAGTTTGGCAGTAAGCCGCTGTTCGAAAATATTTCCGTCAAATTTGGCGGCGGCAACCGTTACGGCCTGATTGGTGCCAACGGTAGCGGAAAATCCACCTTTATGAAGATCCTCGGCGGTGACCTGGAGCCGACGCTGGGCAACGTGTCGCTCGACCCGAACGAGCGTATCGGTAAGCTGCGTCAGGATCAGTTCGCCTTCGAAGAGTTCACCGTGCTCGACACCGTGATCATGGGGCATGCGGAGCTGTGGGAAGTGAAGCAGGAGCGCGATCGTATCTACGGTCTCGCTGAGATGAGCGAAGAAGACGGTTACAAAGTGGCCGACCTGGAAACGCAGTACGGCGAAATGGACGGTTATTCTGCGGAAGCGCGTGCGGGCGAACTGCTGCTGGGCGTCGGCATTCCTGTTGAACAGCATTATGGTCCGATGAGCGAAGTTGCGCCAGGCTGGAAGCTGCGTGTGCTGCTGGCGCAGGCGCTGTTCTCTAATCCAGACATCCTGCTGCTCGACGAACCGACCAACAACCTGGACATCGACACCATCCGCTGGCTTGAGCAGACGCTGAACGATCGCGACAGCACCATGATCATCATCTCGCACGACCGTCACTTCCTTAACATGGTGTGTACGCACATGGCGGATCTGGATTACGGCGAGCTGCGCGTTTATCCGGGCAACTACGATGAGTACATGACGGCGGCAACCCAGGCGCGTGAACGTCTGCTTGCCGACAACGCCAAGAAGAAAGCGCAGATTGCGGACCTGCAATCCTTCGTGAGCCGCTTCAGCGCCAACGCCTCTAAATCGCGCCAGGCAACGTCGCGTGCCCGTCAGATCGACAAAATCAAGCTCGAAGAGGTAAAAGCCTCCAGCCGTCAGAACCCGTTCATTCGCTTCGAGCAGGACAAGAAGCTGTTCCGTAACGCGCTGGAAGTGGAAGCCCTCACCAAAGGCTTCGATGAAGGCCCGCTGTTCAAAAACTTCAACCTGCTGCTGGAAGTGGGCGAGAAGATTGCTATCCTGGGTGCCAACGGCGTGGGTAAATCTACCCTGCTGAAAACTCTGGTGGGCGAAATGCAACCGGATAACGGTACCGTGAAATGGTCTGAAAACGCGCAGATTGGTTACTACGCGCAGGACCATGAATATGAGTTCGAAAACGATCTGACCGTCTTCGACTGGATGAGCCAGTGGAAGCAGGAAGGCGACGACGAGCAGGCGGTACGCAGCATTCTGGGGCGTCTGCTGTTCAGCCAGGACGACATCAAAAAGCCCGCCAAAGTGCTCTCCGGTGGTGAAAAGGGCCGTATGCTGTTCGGCAAGCTGATGATGGAAAAACCGAATATCCTGGTGATGGACGAACCAACCAACCACCTGGATATGGAATCGATCGAATCCCTGAACATGGCGCTGGAGATGTATCAGGGCACCCTGATCTTCGTCTCTCACGACCGTGAGTTCGTTAGCTCCCTGGCGACCCGCGTGATCGAAATCACGCCAGAGCGCGTGGTGGACTTCACCGGTAACTACGAAGATTACCTGCGCAGTAAAGGTATCGAGAGTTAAAAAAATAGCCGGGTGGCGGCTTCGCCTTACCCGGCCTACGTTCTGTCACCTCTCCCTGTGGGAGAGGGTTAGGGTGAGGGCATCAGGCCGTACTAAACCACCCACTCGCCCCCTTCAACCCCGTTCACCCGCAGCGTACGTTTTTCCCCCGTCGGTAACGACACCTTCAGTGCCTTCCATGCCGGACGATAGTCGCCGCGCGCATTCACCTTCAGGTTGATACTTGCGCCGTCGCACACCATCTCCCATTCCACCCACAGCGCATTGCCGTTCAGGTAGCCCCAGCTTTCGCCGTCATCCTCAAACAGCAGCCCGGAGGTGGTGCCGACGCCTTTCACCGGGAACAGTTTTAGCTCACGGGTATCGTCTTTATCGGCGCTCACGTGACGGATGCGTTCGCTGAGCGGCAAACCGGCCCCTGCGCGCACCAGAAGCGGCAGCTTTTCCAGCGGCGCATCAAGGACGATCGATTGCCCGCCCGCATACCACGCGTGGGTGTAAAAATCGTACCAGCCGGTTTCGTTATCCGGCAGCCAGACGCGGCGCTCGCGCTGCCCGGCTTCGACGACGCTAGCCACCAGCAGGTCACGGCCCAGCAGGAAGTCGTCGCACTCTTCAAAGGTCTGCGCATCGTGCTCATGATCGAGGAAGGTCGGGCGCAGCATCGGCTCGTCGTCGGCGTGCGCCTGCCAGAGCAGGGTGTAGAGATACGGCAGCAGGCGATAGCGCAGTTCAATGGCGCTGCGAATCGCAGGGGTCACGCCCGGGTACATCCACGGTTCGTTCACGGTGCGATCGTCATTCCACGAGTGGATGGTAAAGCGCGGATGCATCACGCCGTTCTGTACCCAGCGCACGAACAGCTCGGCATCCGGCTTGTCGCCGGAGAAACCGCCGACGTCGTGACCGACGTTGAACAGTCCGGACAGGCTCATGCCCAGGCCCATGCGGATGTTATAGCGCAGGGTGTCCCAGTTGGTACGGTTGTCGCCGCTCCAGGTCTGAACGTAGCGCTGCATTCCGGCACAGCCGGAGCGGGAGATCAGATACGGACGTTTATCCGGCGCAAAGCGCTGCTGTGCTTCCAGCGAGGCGCGCATCATCAGCAGCGGCATCACCGGGCGAATATGCTTGATGGCGATCGCCTGGCCGAAGCCATAGCAGCGCGCCTCCCCGTCCCACACTTCATACTCGTTGTTGTCGTTCCAGGTGGAGTCGATGCCCATCTCCAGCAGCTGCGTGGTCACGCCGTTCTGCCACCACTGCACCGTCTGCGGGTTGGTGAAGTCGAGATGCGATCCTTCGTCATCCCAGAAGCTGGAACGTTCAGGCGCATCGGTTTCTGAATCGCGAATGAACAGGCCGCGTTCCGCCACTTCGCCGTAGCGGGGATGATCCTGCAACAGGCACGGCTTGATGTTTGCCGCAAGCCGCAGCCCCGCGTCGTGGAACGCCTGGCTCATCACCTTCGGCTGCGGCACTTTGTCGTAGTTCCAGTTAAAAACGTAGCGCTTGCCGTTAATCGAGGTATAGCCGGAGGAGAGCTGGAACGAGTCGCACGGAATGGCATGCTCATCGCACAGGCGGATGAAGTTCATCAGCTGGTCCTGCGCGTCCGGCGCGTCGGTGTAGTGCATGGTTGAGCCGCTGTAGCCCAGGCTCCACTTCGGTCCGAACAGCGTTTTCCCCGTCAGGCGCACGAAGGCTTTCGTCACGTCCAGCACGCGCTTGCCGGTGAAGAGGTAGTAGTCAATATCGCCCGCTTCCGCCTGCCAGCGGCGGTAGGCGGTGTGATAGTTGTCGATCTCGTTACCCAGATCCAGCCAGCAGCTGCTCAGGTTATCGTAGAACAGGCCGTAGCTCACGTCATCGCGACGGGTGAGGGTGAACGGGATGTGCTTGTAAAGCGGATCGGTGCTGGCGGCGTTATAGCCCATCGCGTCCAGGTTACGCATCTCATAGCGTTTGCCGTTACGCTGTAAATCCCCCGCTTTCTCACCCAGACCGTAAAAACGTTCATCCTTGCGACGGCTGAGATAGTGCGCCACGCCGTCACCGTGGGCATTGAGCAGGTAGGCGCTGGTGGGACGGTCGTTAACCAGCGGCTGCCACTCGCCCGCTTCATTGCGGTAGTGCCACTCCAGCCACAGGGGCTGGTGGACGGTGACGCGCAGCTGTTCGGTCGCTACGGTTAACGCATCGCCCAGCTGCGTCAGTGTCCAGGCCGGGCAGGTGAAGCCACTGACATCGTCACGACGGCGGCCTTCCCACGGTACGTCTTGTTCCGGCGCGATGCTCCAGGTGCGGTCCAGCGCCAGCTGGCCTTTACGCTTGATCAGCACGCGGAACAGATTCTCTTCCAGCACATACAGGCACAGACGGTGCTGGTTATCCACCAGCAGTTCCAGATGATTCGCCGACTGCGTATCGATGGTCCAGTTTTTCAGGGTTTTCATATGCAATACATCCACTATCAGGCGCGCTTGGCGCGACGTTCAGCAATAAATGCCACCAGGAAGAAAGCGCCAATCAGGTCAAAGAAGCCCATGGCGATAAAGAGCGGGTTGAAGCCGATTTTGTCGGCGGTCACCCCAATCAAAAGGGAGAACAGGAAGCTGGCGATCCACGCCGCCGAGCCGCGCATGCCGTTAACCGTCGCCATCTGGCCCTTGTCGAACGACTCCACGACCAGCGCGCTCAGCATGCAGGAGATGATCTGGTGGCCGAAACCGCCGATGGAGATCAGCACGATGGTGATATACGGGTCGCGGGTCACGGCCACAACGGCCAGAGAAATCATCAAAAACGCGCCGGTCACTGAACTTGCCACCACCGAGTTGACGCGGGTGCAGCCGAACCAGCGGGTATAAAGCCGGGTGAGGTAGCCGCTCGCCACGCTGCCGAGGTCGGCGGCGAGGAACGGCAGCCAGGCGAACATCGCGATCTGTTTCAAATCCATGCCGTGCTCTTTGGCGAGGTACAGCGGCACCCAGAAGCTCAGCACAGCCCAGGCGGGTTCCGCCATAAAGGCCGGAATGGCGATACCGTAGAACCGTTTGTTCTTCGAGACGGTTTTCAGCGCGGTCAGAAAGGGCAGCCTGACCGGTGCGGGTTCGTTATCCTGTTTGATAAACGCCAGCTCGTCGCGGCTCAGGTTCGGGTGCTGCTCCGGGTTGTGATAGAAGATCCACCACAGGATCACCCACAGCAGCGCCAGCACGCCGGTAAACATAAACGCACCCTGCCAGCCGAACGACGCATGAGCGAAGTAAATGATTGGCGGAGCCAGCATCGCACCGATGGAGAAGCCCACGCCCGCCCAACCGGCGGCAACAGGACGCTCTGATTTCGGGAACCATTCACCGATGGTTTTGGCGTTCGCTGGCGTGGCGGCGGCTTCGGACGCGCCCATAAAGAAGCGCAGGATCGCGAGATGCAGCCAGCTCCCGGCACCTGCGTGGAAGATACACATCAGCGCCCAAATCCCGGCGCAGACCATAAAGCCAATCTTGAGGCCGATAACGTCAATCAGCCAGCCGCAAAGGGGCTGGAAAATGGTATAGGCGATCTGGAACGCGCCGACGATCCACGAGTATTGCTCGGTGGTGATACCAAGGCTCTCTTTCAGCTCGGGGGCGAGAATACCTAACGAGTTACGGGTGATGTAGTTTACGGTCACGCCAAGAAGAAACAGCACCAGTACGTACCAGCGCAGATTCTTAATGACGCGACGGGTTTTGCTTGTCGCAACGGTGTTGTTGATGTCCTGACTCATTTTCTTCTCCACAAGACGGACGGTAAGGGACAAAGGTTCAGGTGTCACACAGCGTCAGGCGTTTGAGAGTTATCTGTTTTAGAGTGCTAAGCTGCTATACAACTAGTATGGAAGTTGTGTGACAGGTTCACCTTAAGAGAGAAATTGAGCAGGAAATAGTGGATTTTGTGCAAACTTTCTCATAACCGAGGTTTAATTTTCGGCATTATGGCCTTCTCGCAAGTTATTACCTGATAAAGATGTTGTGAAAATTTTTTCATTTCACATCCGGAGCCAGATCACAAAATGGATAAAAGGCTTAAAATCACCGAAATCGCCGCCCGTACCCGGCTCTCCATCAGCACCGTTTCCCGCGTGCTGGCGGGGAAGGCAAACACCAGCGAAAAAGCACGGGCAACGGTGCTGGCATGCGCGCGGGAGCTGGGGGTAATGGAGGGCATGGCGGCGGGGCGTCTGCTGCTTAACAGCCTGATGGTGTTTGCCCCGCAGCGGGCGTTTGATGAGCGGTCCGACATCTTTTATTACCGCGTCATCCAGAGCGTGAGCAAAGGGCTGGCTTCGCACGAGGTTCGCCTGCGTTACTGTGCGCTGGAGGAGAACGACAGCGATGCCCAGCTGTTTCTGGCCCGCATGAACGAAGTGGACACCCAGGCGGCGATCCTCCTCGGTATCGACGATCCGCATATCCACGATCTGGCGGTAGACGTGGGCAAACCCTGCATGCTGATTAACTGCCGGGACCGCCACATGCGCCTGCCCGCCGTCGCGCCGGATCACCGCGCCATTGGCGAGCGGGCGGCGGAGTACCTGTTCGAGATGGGGCACCGGGAGGTGATGAATGTGCTGTGTTTGCGTCGCTATACCATGGAGCTGCGCCTGTCGGGGATCCGCGACGCGTGGCACGGCCATAACCTCAGGTTTAGCGACCGGCGCGATCTGCTGATGGTGCCAAGCTTTAGCGCCAAAGAGACGGAGCAACTGGTGAGTGAGTGGCTTCACCAGCAAAAAGGGAAAGATCTGCCGACGGCGTTCCTGGTGGGCGGCGACTTTATGGCGGCGGGGACCATCAGCGCCCTGCAAAAACACGGTCTGCGCGTGCCGCAGGATGTCTCGGTGATGAGCATCGACGGCTTTAATCTCGCGGCGATTCAGGATGTGCCTCTGACGGCGGTGCATGTCCCGCGCGATGAGCTGGGAACAGAAGCGGTATATATGCTCCAGCAGCGGCTGATGCGCCCGGACGCGCCGGTCGGAACATTGCTGCTGAACGGCACGCTGGCCGTGCGGGAATCGGTACGGCGGATACGTCAGGGAAAACGACGCACCGCCGTTGAGCGGGAAGGGCTTTACGACAGTTAAGCCATGCCCAGCGCGCGCTTGCCGTGGATGTTCAGATCGTTCACGGTGAAACGGTCCTGCCAGCTTTTCTCATAATCCTCGCGCGGGAAATCTCCCGGTGACGCGCCGGTTTCCAGCGCTTCCTTGACCTTTTTCGCGTAGGCGAGGTTTTTCTCGCACATCGGCGCGGCAGGAATATACATCACGTTGCCCCAGCCCTGTTGGTTTTCCACCGGCGCGACCGAGTGGATCACATCGCAGTGCCACCAGACAGAATCACCGGCTTCCAGCGCGGGAATGCTGGTCAACGATTCGATGAGCAGCGGATGCCACTTCTCAGAAATCGGCAGCACGCGCCCCGGCGCCACGCCGCACAGTTCGTCTTCCGGCACGTCGTCCAGCAGCGGACGCAGCAGAATGTAAGCCATCGCTTCCGGGATCGGCACCACGTGCAGCAGTCCCTGGCCGGGGATCATGTCCGACAGTGCCGTCCAGCCCTGGAAGGTGCGGAACACGGAGCATTTGGTGGTGTTATCCACCGTGTACTCTTCCACCTCGGTACGGTGCGCAGCATTCCACGGATCGTATTTCTCAACGTTGCCGTCAAACACGCGGGCAAAGACCTGCTGATAAGCGGGCAGCAGCCAGCGCTCCAGCGCGCCGGAATCGGTGTGTGCGCCAAGTCCTTTCGAGGTTGTTCCTGGTGGGCGGCGGCGAATGCGGTCCGGATAAATTACGCTCACGTCCGGGTCGAACCACTGCTTACCGTTGCTCTCAAATGTCCATAAACGATTCAGGAACGACTGTACCTGTGCCATCTCTTCACTCTGGCGCGCCTGCATTTGCGCCTGAGACCAGTAGATCGGATAAATCTCCGGGCGAGAGGCCGTTAAGGTGCCGAAGAAGTTATCGCCGGGTCCTTTGTAAACCTCGTCAAACTTATTCAGATCGAGGTAGTCGAGCATCGATTGATCCCATGCCAGCGCCTGCTCGCGCGGGAAGTGGCCTTTGATCACCGCGCAGCCGCGACGTTTAACCGCTTCGCGCTGTTCGGCGGTGATCGTACCGTTTTTCACATCCGTAAAGGGGATTACCGGCCATACGGATTCACCTTTATTTTTAAGGGCATTAATTTCCGCCACGCGGGCGGCGATTTTGTCGCTAAGCCGGTCGAACACTGCCTGCACGTCACCGATCTGGGCCCGTAGCGCGCGTTTCATCTGACGAATTGCTGCTTTGTGGTCCGCTGGCAACGTTTCGCTGGTAAAGGTCATAACTGCCTCGCATCTTTCATTCGAAAGTAAAAGTGTCTACAAGTGATACTTTAAGTTAAAAATAAGTTAATGCAAGTTTAAAACCTTGACGGGCGCCACAGGATGGAAAAAGAGTGAAGGGGCCGGAGTGAGGCTCCGGCAGGTAGGGGATCAGACGTCGAACGGGGAGTGGGCGTCGAGCACGGCCTGAATCACATTCAGCGCGCCCTGATGGTTGTTATCGTCGGTAGTGTAACGGCTGACCGTTTTAATGCTTTCTGCCGCATTGCCCATCGCAAATGAATATTTCACCAGCTTCAGCATTTCCGCATCGTTGCCACTGTCGCCAATGCCGACGCACGCCTGCGGGGAGACTTTCCAGCGTTTCAGCAGACGACTGATGCCGTTGGCTTTGTGCAGGCCCGGGATAATCAAATCGACAAAACCGAAGCCGCTGGTAACCGGCTTCATGATGCCGTCCAGGGAGACATGCAGTTTATCGACCAGGTTCGGGATATCGCTGTCTGGCAGGTTCAGGGAGAATTTAAACAGCACGTCGTCAATGTCGCGGTAATCGCTGATGGGTTTTAAGCGATGGTAGTGTTTCGACATCAGCTTCACGAACGCTTCTGGAGCCTTATCGCTGACGTACGCGCTCTCCAGCCCGCAGGCCACAAAGTTCAGCCCTTTGTCTTTCAGCAACTCGCCAATGACGATCTGCGACTCATGACGCGTTAGCTCACCGTGGAAAATCTGTTCGCCGTGGTCGAACACCAGCGCGCCGTTTTCCGCGACGAAGGAGATCTGATCTTTCAGCTCCGGGAAAAAGGAGATGAGCTGGTAATACTGGTTGCCGCTGGCGACAACAAATTCGATGTTACGGGCTTTAAGCTGCTCAAACTGTGCCTGGAAGCGGTCACGATCGTACTGCTTGGCATCATCAAGGAAAGTTCCGTCCATATCGGTGACGATAACTTTTACGGTCATACTGTGCTCCTGGGTCACTGCGTTTTGAAACATTCTAATAACAAGGTGACGGGGAGCACAAATTTAATTTCGAATGAAAGTCAGAAAGCCGGGTGGCGGCTTCGCCTTACCCGGCCTACGGGGAGACAATGTAGGCCCGGTAAGCGAAGCGCCACCGGGCGTTTTTTTACAGTGTATGCTCGGTACGGGCAATAATATCGTCCTGCGCATCCGGTGACAGGGCGGTGAAGAACGCCGAGTAACCCGCGACGCGCACCACCAGGTCACGATACTGATCAGGGTGTTTCTTCGCTTCCAGCAGCGTTTCGCGCGAGACAATGTTGTACTGAATATGCCAGCCTTTATGCACCTCGAAGAAGGTGCGCAGCAGCACCATCAGCTTCTGGCGATCGCTGTCGTTTTCCAGCGTCGACGGGTTCAGCTTCTGGTTAAGCAGCACGCCGCCGAGGATCGCTTCCGTCGGCAGTTTACCCACGGAGCCAATCACCGCCGTCGGGCCGAGGTGGTCGGTACCGGAGGCCGGGCTTGCCCCTTCCGCCAGCGGGGTGTGCGCTTTACGTCCGTCCGGCGTCGCCATGGTTGCTGCGCCAAACGGCACGTTTGCGGAGATAGACGACGTGCCCGCGTAGTAGTTACCCCCAATTGGGCCACGGCCATAGCGTGGGTTGTGATACTGCTTCAGTTCTTCAATGTAGGTTTCGTAGGCACGGGTCAGCAGCAGGTCCACGCTGTCGTCGTCGTTGCCGTACTTCGGCGCGCCGTTGATCAGGCGCTGGCGCAGCTGCTCGTGGGTCAGCCCCTCGAAGTCATCCGCCAGCGCCGCCGCCAGCTGTTGCTGACCGATAACGCCCTGGTCAAACACCAGCTTCTTCACCGCGGCCAGGCTGTTACCGAGGTTGGCGATCCCCACCTGAAGGCCGGAAACCCAGTCATATTTCGCGCCGCCCTGCTTAATGCTTTTCGCGCGTTCGATGCAGTCGTCCACCAGCGCCGAGCAGAGAATATCGTGGACGTTCTCTTCCAGCATGGTGTCCACCACGTACTCGATTTCAATAGATTTGCGGGTGTAGTAGCGGATCTGGTTATCCCACGCCGCCATCACTTCGTCGAAATTGCCGAAATTACCGGCCGAAAGCGCTTTTTCCTGCGGCAGGAATACCTGGCCGCTGGTGGCATCGCGACCGCCTTCCAGCGCTGCCAGCATCACGCGGGCGAAGTTGATAAAGCTCATGCCGGTGCAGCGATAGCCCCACTTTCCGCCGACCGCGGTTTCGATGCAGCCAATCGCCGCATAGTCATACGCGTCCTCTCGTTCCACGCCGAGCTTGATAAATTCCGGGATGACGATTTCATCGTTGTTAAACGCCGGCATCCCGAAGCCGCAGCGGATCACCTGCACGCAGGCGTCGAGGAAGTCGTTGCTCATCCCCGCGTGGTAACGCACGCTCAGGTTTGGCTGGGTGGAGCGCAGACGGCCGCAGGATTCCAGAATTGCGTAGGAGAGCGGGTTGACCGCGTCCATTGGCTCGCCGTTGACCAGCTTCTGGCCGCCGATGGTGACGTTCTGATACAGCGGGCTGCCCGCAGAGGCTTTGGAGTGCGAGCCGGAGCGGATTTTGTTCACCTCCAGCAGCTTCAGCCAGCAGCTGTGCAGTAGCTCGATGGCGTGCTCGCGATCCAGGCTCTGGTCCAGCTCCACGTCGCGGCGATAGTACGGGTAAAGGTACTGGTCCATACGGGCAAAGGAGACGGAGTGACCGTTGGACTCAATTTGCAGGATCAGCTGAATGAAGTAGCACAGCTGTAGCGCCTGCCAGAAGGTTTTTGGCGGCTGGTGGGCGATGATGTCGCAGTTTTCCGCCATCGCCAGCAGCTCGTCGCGGCGGCTGTCGCGGGTTTCGCTGGCGGCCATCTCACGAGCCAGATCGGCGAAGCGCCTGATGTGCAGGCTTACGGCTTCCAGCACGATATCAATGGCTTTCAGGAACTGATCGCCGTGCAGATCGTCCAGTACCGTCAGGTTGATGCGCGAGCGGCGCTCGGCTACTTTCGCGCGCAGGCCGTCGAGCCCTTTCTCCAGCACCAGCGGGAAATTCACCGCCAGGTGTGCGTCACCGGAGGTCATGTTACCTTCCGCTTTGATGATGCCGGTTTCCAGCAGGCCCTTCTGCTCGTCAGTAAACATACCGTAGCAGCGATCCTGTACCGTCTGGCCGCGCCACCACGGGCAGATTTCATGCAGAACGCGTTTATTCTCTTCGCTCACCGCAAAGCCTGCACCTGGACGGTCCGCCAGATCGTCAATCTCTTTCTCAATCCAGGAGACGGTATATTCCGGGAAGATCGGCGCGGCACGCACTTCGCTGGCCTGGTTACCGATAATCAGCTCGTCGTGCTTGATCCAGATGGTACGTTTTGCCAGGTGGTGGGCGAGGGCCAGCGCGCGACGTACCGGGATCGGCTTGTCCAGATGCTGCTGATACATTTCGGTATAGTGCTGCGCGCGTTCGGTACAAACCGGCGGCTTAACGATATGCACCAGAGCCGTTTTGTGCGCCTTGATGCGCTCGCTGAGGGTGTTGAGATTCAGGGTGGTCATAAGTTTATCCTCGTAAGGTCGCGGTTAACCCTTTCTGGCAGGCATACTGCTGCGCGAAGTCCAGCAGGGCAGGGTTATCCAGCGGTTTGTCAGGGGCAGAGTAGGGTTGGCCGAGCAGGGTGTATTTGTTCATGCCCAGCGTGTGATACGGCAGATAATGAATATCATCGACGCCGAGTTCATCGGCGGCGAAGTTGGTAATGGCGGTAACCGACGCTTCATCGGCGTTAAAGCCCTGGATCAGCGGCACGCGGATGGTGATCTTCTTCCCGACGGTAGCCAGGCGCTTCAGGTTGTCCAGGATCCGCTTAGCAGAACCATCGGTCCACTGCTTGAACACCTCGCCGTCGACATGTTTCAGATCCGCCAGGAACAGATCGACATACGGCAGTGAAGGCTCGATATAATGCCAGGGCACGTGAAGGCAGGTTTCAACCGCAGTATGAATGCCTTGTTCATGGCTGACTTTAAACAGGGCGTGCGCCAGGTCAGGATTCATAAACGGCTCGCCGCCGGAAAGGGTGATCCCGCCGCCGCTGCGGTCGTAGAAGGGCTTGTCGCGCAGCACGGTGGCCATAATCTCCTCCACCTGCTTCTCTTCACCGCAGACGGTAAGCGCCTGCGTCGGGCAGCAGTCGGTGAGGGCAGTGAGCGTTTTTTCACTTAATTTTTCACGATGGATGATCAACCCGTTCAGGGCGCGTTCAACACACCCTGGCGCGGCCTGCTGACACAGGTCACAGCCGTCCAGACACAGACGGGCGTCAAACAGGACGTCCCGCGTGCGGGAGCGGCTTTCCGGGTTCTGGCACCAGCGACAGCCCAGCGAGCAGCCTTTCAGGAACACCACGGTTCGAATACCGGGGCCGTCGTGGGTGGAGTAACGCTGTATGTTGAAGATCATTTTTTTGCCCTCTGATTACATATGAAGATTAAATTACTTTCGAATGAAAGTTATCTTGATGTGGGTCAATTCATGAGCAGGTTTTCTCGTGATAGGGTAAATGCAGGCTAATTTTGAGGGTGACATCATGGAACTTTATCTCGACACATCCGACGTTGCGGCAGTCAAAAAGCTGGCGCGTCTCTTCCCGCTGGCGGGCGTGACCACTAACCCAAGCATTGTGGCGGCGGGTAAAACCCCCCTGGAAGAGTTGCTGCCCGCGCTGCACGACGCGCTGGGCGGCAAGGGCCGGCTGTTCGCCCAGGTGATGGCGAAGACCGCCGAGGGGATGGTGGAAGACGCACGTAAGCTGCGCGCGATAATCAATGACCTGGTGGTGAAAGTGCCCGTGACCGCTGAAGGGCTGGCGGCGATCAAAATGCTGAAAGCAGAAGGGATCCCGACCCTGGGTACCGCGGTATACGGCGCAGCGCAGGGGATGCTCTCCGCGCTGGCGGGTGCTGAGTATGTGGCCCCTTACGTGAACCGCGTGGACGCGCAGGGCGGGGACGGGATCCAGACGGTGATTGAACTGCAAAAATTGCTGACGCTGCACGCACCGCAGTCAAAGGTGCTCGCCGCGAGCTTTAAAACCCCGCGCCAGGCGCTGGACTGCCTGCTGGCAGGGTGCGAGTCCATCACGCTGCCGCTGGACGTGGCGCAGCAGTTTATTACCTCTCCGGCAGTAGATGCGGCAATTGTGAAGTTTGAGCAGGACTGGCAGGGGGCGTTTGGGCGGACGTCTATTTGATGCTGTTGCCGGGTGGCGCTGACGCTTACCCGGCCTACGATTTTCTCCCTCTCCCTGTGGGAGAGGGCCGGGGTGAGGGCATCAGGCCGCAGCAGGGTTTAACCTCCACACACCTCACACCCCGGATTACGCATCAGCTTCATCTCGCGGAACTGACAGGTCATCGCGTCATACATCACGATTTTGCCCGCTGCGGGCGTGCCGTAATGCGCCAGCACCTTGATCGCCTCCATGGCCTGCAAGGAACCGATAACCCCAACCAGCGGCGCCATCACGCCCGCCTCGACGCAGGTCAGCGCATTCTCGCCGAACAGACGGCTCAGGCAGCGGTAGCAGGGCTCTCCCTCAGCGTAGGTGAAAACGCTGATTTGACCCTCCATGCGGATGGCCGCGCCGGAAATTAGCGGCGTTTTATGGGCAAAGCAGCCCGCATTGAGCTGGTTGCGAATGGCGACGTTATCGGTGCAGTCCAGCACCAGGTCATGCCGTGCAATCTGCGCAAACAGCGCGTCGTCATCCAGCATCGCGTCAATCAGGGTGAACTGAACGTTGGGGTTAATTCGCGCCAGCGCCGTGCGCGCAGATTCCACTTTCGGCTGACCAACCGTCGCGTCGCTGTGTAGCGTCTGGCGTTGCAGGTTCGACACCGACACGGTATCGAAATCCAGCAGCGTCATGCGGCCGACGCCCGCCGCAGCCAGATATTGCGCTGCCGCGCAGCCCAGCCCGCCAAGACCCACAACCAGCACGCTGGCCGCCTTGAGCGCTTCCTGGCCCTCGAAATCAAACCCGCGCAGCACGATCTGGCGGTTATAGCGCATCATCTCCGGGTCGCTCAGTTCCACCGTCATGTCAGCCTCCGAACAGGTGGTTAAAGCGTTCCACTTCAACCCATTCGCCCGCCTCAACGTGGCCGCGATCGCGCTCCAGCACGATAAAGCAGTTACCCTGGCTGAAGGAGCTAAAGATGTGCGAACCCTGATGCCCGGTGGTGCTCACCTCCAGCTCGCCATCGGCGTTGCGCGCCAGAATGCCGCGCTGGAAATCGAGACGGCCCGGAGATTTTTTGAGGCGCGTTGCCGCCCGCACGCGCACACGTTCCGGCAGCGGGTCGGCATTGTTGCCTGAGAGCTTCGCCAGCAGCGGGATCACCAGCTGGTAGAAGGTCAGCGCGGCAGAGACCGGGTTACCCGGCAGGCCACAGAACCAGCTGTGCGGAAGTTTGCCAAACGCGAACGGTTTGCCCGGTTTAATCGCCAGCTTCCAGAAGGCGATTTCACCCAGCTCTTCAAGCAGGGTTTTGGTGTAATCCGCTTCGCCAACCGAAACGCCGCCGGAGCTGATCACCACGTCGGCAGAGGCGTCCGCGTCGATAAACGCCGTGCGCAGTTTCTCCGGATCGTCAGGAATGATGCCGAGGTTAATCACCTCGCAGCCCAGTTGCTCAAGCATCAGGTGCACCGCCAGACGGTTGGTGTCGTAAATCTGCCCCTCGTTCAGCGGCTGACCCGGAAGCTGTAGCTCGTCTCCCGTTGAGAACACCGCCACGCGTACCTTGCGGACAACGTCAATCTCCGCGATGCCAAGCGATGCCAGCACCGGCAGTTCGGCGACCGTCAGTTTTTGCCCGGCGGCAAAGACCGTTGCGCCGAGGGTAATGTCTTCCCCGATGTGGCGGATATTCTGTCCCGCTTTGACGCTGGCGGTAAAACGCACGCCGTCGTCCGTTAGTTCGGTCTCTTCCTGCATCACCACGGCTTCACAGCCCTTTGGCACCGGCGCGCCGGTCATAATGCGCACGCAGGTGCCCGCTGGCCACTCACCGTTGAACGGCTGCCCGGCAAAGGCTTTACCTGCCACCGGCAGCGGCTGACCCGTTTGCAAATCCGCCAGACGTACGGCATAGCCGTCCATCGCCGCGTTATCAAACCCCGGCACGTTCAGCGGCGAGACGATATCGCGCGCGGCAATACGGCCAAAACAGCGCACAAGCGGCAGCGTCTCAACGTCGTGCAGGGGAGTAATACGATCAAGCATCTGCGAGAGTGCCGTCTCAAGCGGCATCAGTCCGGCGGTAAAATCCATGGTGGGCTCCTGCGGAGTAACAACGAAAGCGCTCATTATGGCAGAAAAGTGCGGCTAACTGTATGACCCGATGGGTGTACGCTTTACATCACAGTTGCGTCTTTCTATATTCAAAAATCATCTGAAGATTCGTCGACGATAATGATATTTATAGAAAAAGCAGCCAGCCAGGCTGATGGGTGATGCGAAATGAGTAAAGCGGTTATCGCAATTCATGGCGGTGCCGGGGCAATCACCCGTGCACAGCTCAGTCCCGAGCAGGAGAAGCGTTATATTGATGCGCTGAACGCCATTGTGGAAACAGGCCAGCGGATGCTGGAAGCGGGCGACAGCGCGCTGGACGTGGTGACCGAAGCGGTGCGCCTGCTGGAGGAGTGTCCGCTGTTTAATGCCGGTATTGGCTCGGTCTTTACGCGCGATGAAACGCATGAACTGGATGCCTGCGTGATGGACGGTATCACCCTGAAAGCGGGGGCGGTGGCAGGCGTCAGCCGACTGCGCAATCCCGTGCTGGCCGCGCGTCTGGTGATGGATCAAAGCCCGCATGTGCTGCTGACCGGTGCGGGGGCGGAGAAATTTGCCGTCGAGCACGGGATGGATACGGTCTCGCCCGATCTTTTTTCCACCGAGGAGCGTTACCGGCAGTTGCTGGAGGCCCGTACAGCGGGGATGACGCAGCTGGACCATGCCGCGCCGCTCGATGAACGCAGAAAAATGGGCACGGTAGGCGCGGTGGCGCTGGATAAAGCCGGTAACCTCGCCGCCGCGACGTCGACAGGCGGTATGACCAACAAGCTTCCCGGACGCGTCGGCGACAGTCCGCTGCCGGGGGCCGGGTGTTACGCTAATAACGCCACGGCGGCGGTGTCATGCACCGGAACCGGCGAAGTGTTTATCCGCGCGCTGGCGGCCTACGACATTACCGCGCTAATGGATTACGGCGGATTAAGCCTGAGTGAGGCCTGCGAGCGGGTAGTAATGGAGAAACTGCCAGCCCTGGGCGGGGAAGGTGGCTTAATCGCGGTGGATCGGGAGGGCAACGTGGCGCTGCCGTTCAACAGTGAAGGGATGTACCGGGCGTGGGGGTATGCCGGCGATGCGCCCAGCACAGGCATTTATCGTGAATAAGGGGGCATTGCGTGCCGCACAGTAAAGAGCTGGACAACTGCGAAGTGCTGGCTGTCCACCAACTGAATATTGCCTTTCAGGAAGAGCGGCAGTTCATCCCTGCAGTACAGAATTTATCGTTTTCGCTCAGGCGCGGCGAGACGCTGGCGATTGTCGGCGAGTCCGGATCCGGTAAATCGGTTACCGCGCTGGCGCTGATGCGTCTGCTTGAGCAGACGGGCGGGCAGGTCACCAGCGAGCGGATGCTGTTGCGCCGTCGCAACCGTCAGGTTATCGATCTCAACGAGCTGAACGCGTCCCGGATGCAGGGGGTGCGCGGGGCGGATATTGCGATGATTTTTCAGGAGCCGATGACCTCCCTGAACCCGGTCTTCCCGGTGGGCGAGCAGATTGCCGAATCTATCCGCCTGCATCAGGGATTGAGCGGTGATGAGGCGCTCAACGAAGCTAAACGGATGCTGGAGCTGGTGCGTATCCCTGAGGCGCACGCGATTTTGTCCCGCTATCCGCATCAGCTTTCCGGTGGCATGCGCCAGCGGGTGATGATTGCGATGGCGCTGTCGTGCCGTCCGGCGGTGCTCATTGCGGACGAACCCACCACGGCGCTGGATGTCACCATTCAGGCCCAGATCCTGCAACTGATTAAGGTGTTGCAGCAGGAGATGGAGATGGGGGTGATATTCATCACCCACGATATGGGGGTGGTGGCGGATATTGCCGATCGGGTGCTGGTTATGCATCAGGGCAATGCCGTGGAAACCGGCACGGTGGAGCAGGTCTTTCATGCGCCGGTGCATCCTTATACTAAAGCGCTGCTGGCGGCGGTCCCGCGTCTGGGCGCCATGAATGGCAGTGATTTTCCGCGCCGTTTTCCGCTGTTCTCTCAGACCGAACAGGGCCAGCAGGAAGACGAAACCGAGCAGAACACGGTGGTTTCCGGCAGGCCGATCCTTGAAGTGCGTGACCTGGTGACCCGTTTCCCGCTGCGCAGCGGGATCCTTAACCGCGTGAAGCGCGAAGTGCATGCGGTTGAATACGTCAGTTTTGATCTCTGGCCGGGCGAAACGCTGGCGCTGGTGGGGGAGTCCGGCTGCGGTAAATCCACCACCGGGCGGGCGCTGCTCAGGCTGGTTGAGTCGCAGGAGGGGAGCATCACCTTCAACGGTGAGCGCATCGATACACTCCCCAATGGTAAATTGCAGGCGGTGCGCCGGGATATTCAGTTTATTTTTCAGGATCCTTATGCGTCGCTCGATCCGCGCCATACGGTGGGGTACTCGATTATGGAGCCGCTGCGGGTGCACAACCTGCTCGACGGTGAAGCCGCGCAGCGCCGCGTCGCGTGGCTGCTGGAGCGCGTGGGCCTGAAACCGGAGCATGCCTGGCGTTATCCGCACGAATTTTCTGGCGGTCAGCGACAGCGTATCTGCATAGCCCGGGCATTGGCCCTGAATCCGAAAGTGGTGATTGCGGATGAGTCCGTGTCAGCGCTGGATGTCTCCATCCGCGCGCAAATCATCAATCTCCTGCTCGATTTACAGCGGGATTTGGGCATTGCGTTTCTGTTTATCTCTCACGATATGGCGGTGGTTGAGCGGATCAGCCATCGCGTGGCGGTGATGTACATGGGGCAAATTGTTGAAATTGGCCCCCGTCGGGCGGTATTTGAAAACCCGCAGCATCCGTACACCCGCAAGCTGATGGCCGCCGTACCGGTTGCCGATCCTGAGCATCGTCACGCCCAGCGCGTGCTGTTGCAGGACGAAATGCCGAGCAATATTCGTAAACGGGGCGAAACTCTGGAGCGCGTGGCGCTGCGTGAAGTCGGTCCCGGTCATTTTGTCGCACCCCCGCGTCAGGGCAATGCATTCTCGCGGTTATAACTTACAACAGGCAGGAGAACACAATGGTTCCTTTTGTTGCTCGTCAATGGCTGCTTGCCGCGAGCGTGACGGCTGCGCTGGCCGCCGCCCCCGCGATCGCGGCGAAAGACGTGGTGGTGGCTGTGGGGTCTAACTTCACGACGCTGGATCCGTATGATGCTAACGACACCCTTTCTCAGGCGGTGGCAAAATCCTTCTACCAGGGGCTGTTCGGCCTGGACCGCGAGATGAAGCTGAAAAACGTGCTGGCGGAAGGTTATACCGTGTCGGACGACGGGCTGGTCTATACCGTTAAGCTCCGTACCGGCGTGAAGTTCCAGGACGGCACCGACTTCAACGCCGAGGCGGTTAAGGTCAACCTGGACCGAGCCAGCAATCCGGAAAACGGTCTTAAGCGCTACAACCTGTATAAAAATATCGCCCAAACCGAGGTGGTTGATCCGGCGACGGTGAAGATCACCCTCAAAGAGCCGTTCTCGGCGTTTATCAATATCCTGGCGCATCCCGCGACGGTGATGATTTCCCCTGCGGCGTTAAAGAAATACGGCAAAGAGATTGGCTTCCACCCGGTGGGGACCGGACCGTACGAACTGCTTACCTGGAACCAGACCGATTATGTGAAGGTGAAGAAATTCGCCGGATACTGGCAGCCGGGGCTGCCGAAGCTGGATACCCTCACCTGGCGGCCGGTCGTGGACAACAATACCCGCGCCGCGATGCTGCAAACCGGCGAAGCGCAGTTTGCCTTCCCGATCCCCTACGAACAGGCAGCGCTGCTGGCGAAAAACAGCAAGCTGGAGCTGGTGGCCAGCCCGTCGATTATGCAGCGCTACATCAGCATGAACGTCACGCAGAAACCGTTCGATAACCCGAAGGTGCGCGAAGCCATCAACTACGCCATTAACCGCCAGGCACTGGTGAAGGTGGCCTTTGCCGGCTACGCCACCCCGGCGACGGGCGTGATGCCGCCAACCATTGAGTACGCGCAGAGCTATCAGCCGTGGCCGTACGATCCGGCGAAAGCGCGGGAACTGCTGAAAGAGGCGGGCTATCCGAACGGCTTTAGCACCACGCTGTGGTCGTCGCATAACCACAGTACCGCGCAGAAGGTGCTGCAATTTACCCAGCAGCAGCTGGCACAGGTGGGCATTAAAGCCAGGGTCACGGCGATGGATGCTGGACAGCGCGCGGCGGAAGTGGAAGGCAAAGGACAGAAAGAGAGCGGCGTGCGGATGTTCTACACCGGCTGGACGGCTTCAACCGGTGAAGCGGACTGGTCCCTGTCGCCGCTGTTTGCTTCCCAGAACTGGCCGCCAACGCTGTTCAATACCGCGTTCTACAGTAATCCGCAGGTGGATAAGGATCTGGCCGATGCCCTGAAAACCACCAAACCGGAAGAGAAAGCGCGCCTGTACAAAGAGGCGCAGGACATTATCTGGAAAGAGTCGCCGTGGGTGCCGCTGGTGGTGGAAAAACTGGTCTCAGCCCACAATAAAGCGCTGACCGGTTTTTACATCATGCCGGATACGGGCTTTAGCTTTGATGACGCGGATCTAAAATAAAACTCATGCTGAATTATGTGTGTAAACGCCTGCTGGGGCTTATCCCGACGCTGCTGATTGTGGCCGTGCTGGTGTTTTTGTTTGTCCACATGCTGCCCGGCGATCCGGCGCGTTTGATTGCCGGACCGGAAGCGGATGCGACGGTTATCGAACTGGTACGTAAACAGCTCGGTCTTGATCAGCCGCTGTATCGGCAATTTCTGCGCTACATTGGCAATGTCCTTCAGGGCGATTTCGGCATTTCGATGGTGTCGCGTCGTCCGGTGTCGGAGGAGATTGCCAGCCGCTTTATGCCTACCTTCTGGTTAACGATTGCCAGTATGAGCTGGGCGGTTGTGTTTGGCCTGGGCGCGGGAATCGTTGCCGCCGTCTGGCGCAACCGCTGGCCGGATAAGCTCGGTATGGCGCTGGCGGTCACCGGTATCTCTTTCCCGGCGTTTGCGCTGGGTATGCTGCTGATGCAGATTTTCTCCGTCGAGCTGGGCTGGTTGCCCACCGTCGGGGCCGACACCTGGAAGCACTACATTCTGCCCTCTATGACGCTTGGCGCAGCCGTTGCGGCAGTGATGGCCCGCTTCACCCGCGCCTCGTTTGTCGACGTGCTGAGCGAAGATTACATTCGCACCGCGCGGGCAAAAGGGGTGAGTGAGAAATGGGTCATTCTGAAGCATGGTTTTCGTAATGCGATGATCCCGGTGGTCACGATGATGGGGCTACAGTTCGGCTTCCTGCTGGGCGGCTCTATCGTGGTAGAGAAGGTCTTCAACTGGCCGGGGCTGGGGCGTCTGCTGGTCGACTCGGTCGATATGCGTGACTATCCGGTTATTCAGGCTGAAGTTCTGCTTTTCTCGCTGGAGTTTATTCTTATCAACTTAGTGGTGGATGTGCTGTACGCCGCCATTAACCCGGCCATCAGGTATAAGTAAGATGCGGTTACTGAACTGGCGTCGCCAGGCCATTTTAAACGCTATGCCGGGGATCAGGCCGGACCATATTCGCACCCCGTGGGTTGAGTTCTGGCGTCGATTCCGTCGTCAGCCCGTCGCTATGGTCGCCGGGTTGTTTGTGTTACTGCTGATCCTGGTGGCGATTATCGCCCCCTGGATAGCCCCGTTTGATGCGGAAAATTACTTCGATTACGACCGGCTGAACGATGGACCGTCGATGATGCACTGGTTTGGCGTGGACTCGCTCGGGCGCGATATTTTCAGCCGCGTGCTGGTAGGGGCGCAGATCTCGCTGGCGGCCGGGGTCTTTGCGGTGCTGATGGGCGCAGCAATTGGCACCGTGCTTGGGCTGGTGGCCGGGTACTATGAAGGCTGGTGGGACCGCATCATCATGCGTATCTGCGACGTGCTGTTTGCCTTTCCCGGTATTCTGCTGGCGATTGCCGTGGTGGCGGTGATGGGCAGCGGCATGGCGAACGTCATCATCGCCGTGGCGGTATTCACGATTCCCGCTTTCGCGCGCCTGGTACGTGGCAACACGCTGGTGCTGAAGCAGCAGACCTTTATCGAGTCGGCCCGCAGCATGGGAGCCGGCGATGCCACTATCCTGTTCAGCCATATTCTGCCGGGAACGGTCTCGTCTATCGTGGTCTATTTCACCATGCGCATAGGCGTGTCGATTATCTCGGCGGCCAGCCTGTCGTTTCTGGGGTTAGGCGCACAGCCGCCGACGCCGGAGTGGGGCGCGATGCTGAACGAGGCGCGGGCGGATATGGTGATCGCCCCGCACGTGGCGATCTTCCCGAGCCTGGCGATTTTCCTGACCGTGCTGGCGTTTAACCTGCTGGGGGATGGGCTGCGCGACGCGCTGGATCCGCGGATTAAGGGGTAGGTTTTTGCAGGAACTTACCCCTCACCCTAACCCTCTCCCCTGAGGGGAGAGGGGACTGCTCGGTGCGGTCTGTTCCCCCTCGCCCCTTTGGGGAGAGGGCCGGGGTGAGGGGTTAAAGATTAAACCCGGCTGCCCCACAAATCATACTCGTCGGCGTTTTCAACCTTCACGCGAATAATATCACCCGGCTTGACGTTGGTTTCCCCGTTCAGGTACACCGCGCCGTCGATTTCAGGCGCATCCGCCATGCTGCGGCCAATCGCGCCTTCTTCGTCCACTTCGTCGATAATGACCAGAATTTCGCGGCCCACTTTCTCCTGCAAGCGTTCAGCAGAGATCTGCTGTTGCAGCTGCATAAAGCGGTTCCAGCGTTCCTCTTTGACTTCTTCCGGTACCTGGTCCGCCAGCTCGTTGGCCGTTGCGCCTTCAACCGGGCTGTACTTGAAGCAGCCCACGCGATCCAGACGCGCTTCTTTCAGGAAGTCGAGCAGCATCTGGAAATCTTCTTCGGTTTCACCCGGGAAGCCAACGATGAAGGTGGAGCGCAGGGTCAGATCCGGGCAGATCTCGCGCCACTGCTTGATGCGCGCCAGCTGGCGGTCAACGGAGCCAGGACGCTTCATCAGCTTCAGAATGCGCGGGCTGGCGTGCTGTAACGGGATATCCAGATACGGCAGGATTTTGCCTTCCGCCATCAGCGGAATCACGTCGTCAACGTGCGGGTAAGGGTAGACGTAGTGCAGACGCGTCCAGATCCCGAGCTTAGCAAGCTGCTCGCACAGGCCGACCATGCTGGTTTTTACCGGCTCGCCGTTGTGGAAACCGGAGCGGTGTTTGACGTCCACGCCGTAGGCGGAGGTGTCCTGGGAGATGACCAGTAACTCCTTCACGCCCGCGTCGGCCAGGCGTTTGGCTTCTGCCAGCACCTCGCCAATCGGACGGCTCACCAGCTCGCCACGCATCGACGGGATGATGCAGAAGGTGCAGCGATGGTTGCAGCCTTCGGAAATTTTCAGGTAAGCATAGTGGCGCGGCGTCAGCTTCACGCCCTGCTCCGGCACCAGGCTCAGGAACGGGTTGTGCTTTGGCTTTGGTACGTAGTGATGAACATGTTCCAGCACCTGCTCGTAGCTGTGCGGGCCGGTGATCTCCAGTACCTTCGGGTGCACTTCGCGGATCTGATCCACCTTCGCGCCCAGGCAGCCGGTGACAATCACTTTGCCATTTTCCGTCAGGGCTTCACCAATGGCTTCCAGTGACTCCTGGACCGCGCTGTCGATGAACCCACAGGTGTTGACGATCACCATGTCGGCGTTGTCGTAGCTTGGCACCACGTCATAGCCTTCAGTGCGAAGTTCAGTCAGGATGCGTTCGGAATCCACCAGGTTCTTCGGGCAGCCCAGGGAGACAAAGCCGATTTTCGGCGGGTGCGTAACATTGCTCATAGGTTAAAAATTCATCAATTATGGAGTTATCAGGGCGGGATTTTACAGCGTATCGCGGGGGATTTATACACTCTTGATGGCGCAGTTGAGGCGGGCAATCGTTGTAACATTGTAAAGAATGTTAATCAGTTATCGTTTATTGATCTCAGGCATCACATTGTACAAAAAATGACCTTATTATTAATAGGGTAACATGGCTGACAGAGGAGGAAATAGCATGTCCGTTGACAGACTGAAACGCGATCTGCTTAACAAGCTGATCAACGCCCGAATCGACCTGGCTGCATATCTGCAACTCCGCAAGGCGAAAGGGTATATGTCAGTCAGCGAAAGCGAAAATCTGCGTGAAAATTTCTTTGAACTTTGCAATTTCATGCGTGAAAAAGCACCCATCCTGAAAGCGCACTGCGCTGAAAACGAATTAGTGGCGCTGCGCCGCGCCGCCGAGGTGCTTTCCATCGCAGGGGTCTGTTTGATGAACGGACGTCACGACTGCCCGAATTTTATTGCCGTTAACGCGGAGAAGCTTGAAAACTGCCTGACCACGCTCGCGCTTTGCATCATGTGTCTGAACAAGCCGGAAAAGCTTGCCCGACACTGAACCCGGGGGAGGCAACTCCCCCTTTTGATTAAGCTTTTGTAAAAGTGTTAACGCACCCGGGAACAGTGGCTAATCTTTAAGCCATATGCCGATAAAGGAGTGCGTTATGCCTCGATCCTCGCTGCTTTTCCTCCCTGCACTGTTATTCCCGCTTTCGCTGCTTGCGGCGCCCGAGACGGTTAAGGTCGACGTGCTACAGACAAAACTGGATCACCCCTGGTCGCTGGCGTTTCTGCCTGATAATAAGGGGCTGCTGATCACGCTAAAAGACGGGCAGCTTAAGCACTGGCAGGCAGGGAAAGGGCTCTCCGACCCGATTATCGGCGTGCCGAAGGTCTGGGCGAGCGGCCAGGGCGGATTGCTGGACGTGGTGCTGGCCCCGGATTTTGAACAATCACGGCGGATCTGGCTCAGCTTCGCCGAGGCGGGTGATGATGGAAAAGCGGGCACCGCGGTGGGCTACGGGCGGTTGAGCGATGACCTCTCGCGCATTGAGGGCTTCCAGGTGGTGTTCCGACAGATGCCGAAGCTCTCTACTGGCAACCACTTTGGTGGACGGCTGGTGTTCGACGGCAAAGGCCATCTCTTTATTGGCTTAGGTGAAAACAACCAGCGCCCGACGGCGCAGGATCTGGATAAGCTTCAGGGCAAGGTGGTGCGCCTGACGGAGGACGGGAAAGTGCCGCCGGATAACCCGTTTGTGAACACCGCCGGTGCACGGCCTGAAATCTGGTCTTACGGCATTCGCAACCCGCAGGGGATGGCGATGAACCCGTGGAGCGACGCGCTGTGGCTTAATGAACACGGCCCTCGCGGCGGGGATGAGATCAACATTCCTGAAAAAGGCAAAAACTACGGCTGGCCGATGGCGACGCACGGGATCAACTACAGCGGCCTGAAAATCCCGGAAGCGAAAGGCGAGCACGTTGAGGGCACTGAAAAACCGCTGTTTGTCTGGAAAGTGTCGCCCGCCGTCAGCGGCATGGCGTTTTACAACAGCGACGTCTTCCCGCAATGGAAAAACAAGCTGTTTATCGGCGCGCTGAAGGAGAAAGACGTCATCGTGCTGAGCGTGAAGGGCAATACCGTGACGGAGGACGGGCGCATTCTTGGGGATAAAGATCATCGAATTCGCGATGTGCGCGTCGGGCCGGATGGTTATCTGTACGTGCTGACCGACGAGACGGACGGGCAGCTTTGGAAAGTCAGCCCGTCCGGGTCGTAATCAGGTCACCGGGATCATCACCACGTTGCGATACGCCGGGCGCTCGCTGAGCTGCTGGATCCAGCGCTCAAGGTGAGGGCGCGGGGTCCAGCTGAGACCCATGTTAGTGAGGTTCCAGACGAAAGGGGCGACGGCGATATCGCCCACGCCGAACGTGTCGCCGGAGAACCAGGTATGCTTCGCCAGTTCGTCGTCCATCATCGCAAACAGCGACTCGCACGCGTCCTGGGCGGCATGAATGGCGGGATAATCACGATCGGCTTCCGGCGTACGGATAAGCCCCATCAGGATCACGCGGTGCGTTGGGGAAAGCGTCTGGTTTGCCCAGTCCATCCATTTTTCGCCCTGCGCGCGCTGGGCTGGATTTTCTACCCACAGCCGACCCTGGCCGTACTGCGCGGCGAGGTATCGCACGATGGTGTTAGACTCCCACAGCGTGGCGTCTGTCTCGTCATCGCGCAGTAGCGGCACCAGTCCGTTTGGGTTCATCGCCAGGTAGTCCGCGTCTTTATTCACGCCAAACTCCAGGCCCGCCATAACCTGCTTAAACGGTAAATCCAGCTCTTCCAGCGTCCAGAGCACTTTTTTCACGTTGGTCGAATTGTTCCTGCCCCACAGCGTAATCATATTTACTCCCGATGAGATGTGAATCCGAGTCAGCTTTTCGCCATGGTGAGATAAACCTAACAATTACGCAACAGATGCTAAAAAAAACACCGCAATCAAAGCGTATCTGAATGTTATTGCATAAACTTTAAAAACTTTACCTGGAACAGGTTTCTTTGAAGGCTGTAGTGCGCTATTACTCATCGCTTCTTGCGACACGGTGATTGTGACGTGATTTTTAGAATGGACACTCGGGTGGCATTTATGACGCAAAAAACTTCCTCTCTGCGCAGCCTGGCGGCAGGCTCGGCGCTGCTTTTCCTTTTTGCCCCAACGCTCCATGCGGCGGAACAGACAGCGCCCGAAGCGCCGCCTGTTGATGCGCGCGCCTGGATCCTGATGGATTACGCCAGCGGGAAAGTGCTGGCGGAAGGTAACGCCGACGAAAAACTCGACCCGGCGAGCCTGACGAAAATTATGACCAGCTATGTGGTCGGCCAGGCGTTGAAAGCGGGCAAGATCAAGCTGAATGACATGGTCACCGTCGGGAAAGATGCCTGGGCGACCGGTAATCCGGCGCTGCGCGGCTCGTCCGTGATGTTCCTGAAGCCTGGCGACCAGGTCTCCGTGTCCGATCTGAATAAAGGGGTTATTATTCAGTCGGGAAATGATGCCTGTATTGCGCTGGCCGATTACGTCGCGGGCAGTCAGGACTCATTTATTGGGCTGATGAATGGCTACGCGAAAAAACTGGGTCTGACCAATACCACTTTTAAAACTGTTCACGGCCTGGATGCGCCGGGTCAGTTCAGTACCGCGCGCGATATGGCGCTGCTGGGCAAAGCGCTGATCCATGACGTGCCGGATGAGTACGCTATCCATAAAGAGAAAGAGTTTACCTTCAACAATATCCGCCAGCCTAACCGTAACCGTCTGCTGTGGAGCAGTAACGTTAACGTGGACGGCATGAAAACCGGTACAACTGCCGGGGCCGGATACAACCTGGTGGCTTCTGCGACGCAGGGCGATATGCGCCTGATCTCAGTGGTGCTGGGAACGAAAACCGACCGAATTCGTTTTAACGAATCCGAAAAACTGCTGACCTGGGGTTTCCGCTTCTTTGAAACCGTCACGCCGATTAAGCCGGACGCCACCTTCGTCAGCCAGCGTGTCTGGTTTGGTGATAAAAGTGAAGTAAACCTGGGAGCGGGTGAAGCGGGTTCCGTCACCATTCCACGCGGTCAGCTGAAAAACCTGAAAGCCAGCTATACCCTGACCGAGCCACAGCTCACCGCACCGCTGAAAAAAGGTCAGGTGGTCGGGACGATAGATTTCCAGCTTAACGGCAAATCTATTGAGCAGCGTCCGCTGGTGGTAATGGAAGCGGTGGAAGAGGGCGGCTTCTTCAGCCGGATGTGGGACTTTGTGTTAATGAAATTCCACGGCTGGTTTGGCAGCTGGTTCAGCTAAGTTTTTGCCGGGTGGCGGCTTCGCCTTACCCGGCCTACAACGGCTCGAACGTAGGCCGGGTAAGCGCAGCGCCACCCGGCATAACCTCAATACATCAACTTCACCTGCTGCGCTTTCGCGTATGCCACCAGCTCGTCATCCGGGCGGCAATCACTGACGATGGCGTCAAAGCGCGACAGTTCTCCCATCCTTGCCGGACGGACCTTGCCAAATTTACTGTGATCAACCACCAGCACATGCTGCTGCGCGGCGTTGAGCGCCCACTGTTTCACCGGTAACTCTTCAAGATTAAAACAGGTTGCCCCCTGTTTCACATTCACGCCCGCCGCAGAGTAAAAGGCGATATCAGGGCATACATTGCTCAGCGTGTCCTGAATATTCAGCGGCTTGAAGATGGCGTTGCTGGCATGAAATTCGCCGCCACACAAAATCACCCGGCACGCTGGTTTCTCCTGCAAGGCCAGGAAGGTATTTAGCGAATAACAGACGGCGGTAAAGGGAACGGTGCTGTCGATGGCCTCAATGATCCACGGGGTTGTCGTACCGCAGTCAAAAAACAGCGTTTGATGCGGCTGCACCAGCGAGGCGGCGAGCCGCGCGGCTTTGCGCTTCTCTTCCACCAGGCGTGTTTTTTGATCGCTTAACAGATAATGGCTGGCGCTACGCGGCTCCAGAACAATATACCCGCCAAGCAGCACAACGGGGGCGCTGTCGCTGTTCAGATCGCGACGAATGGTCATTTCAGACACGCCAAGCAGGGAAGCGGCTTCCTTAAGATGCAGCTTATCGCTGCGCTTCAGCGCCTGAAGCAGCTGAGCAATGCGGTCATCGCGACGTGTTTCCATAGATCCTCGGGCTAAAAAAGTGAGCCCCCGCAGGGCGGGGGCTCAAGTGTAACCTGACGGACCGGGGTTAGTCACGTATCCAGCCTTTGCGGATCGGAAGGGCAAACAGAACGCGATAGGCCTGTGATAATCCACGATAAAGCGCCGGGCCAAAGAGGCTCCACAGGATGGCTGCGCTGACGCAGCCCATCAGCCCCACCAGGAAACCGCCGACCATATCCAGCGGCCAGTGCACTCCCAGGTAGACGCGGGACCAGGCGATGGCGACTGCCACGCCCATCAGCACTACGCCGGACCACAGGCGATGCCAGAACAGGAAGGCCAGCGCAAAGGTGAAGATCACCGTGCCGTGATCGCTCGGGAACGAGTCATCCGGCGCATGGTGCAGGAAGTTGTAGCCGACGCGATCGACAAAAGGACGATCGTGCGGGAAGGCGTGACCCAGCACGTAGCTTGCCAGCACGCTCACGCCAATTGCCATCGCCATTTTGATCACCAGATGGCGCTGGGCGGTGACCTGTGTACGAGGTCCCCATAACCAGAGGATCACCGCCAGCGCCGGTACAATGCTAATCAGATCTTTCGCAATGAAGGTGGCGAGATCGATCATCCATTCCGGTGACGACGGTGTGGCGTTGAGCAGGTAAAACAGTTCGTAGTTCAGATTTTCTAACATAATCTCGTTACTCTTTAGCAAACCGGGCGGAAACCAGCCCGTAAACCAGCACCTGGGAAAACCAGACCCACCACCCGGCCCACAGGTTGTGAGAGAAAAAATGCGCGCCGCGCATGACCTGCCCGAAGCCCATCACCAGCCCCATAACAACGCCTGACGCGACAAAGGACCATGCCAGGCGCGGACGTTCACGCCAGAAGGCAAAAAACAGCCCCATCACCATAAACCCGCTGGAGGCGTGGCCGCCGGGAAAGCAGCGTCCCGGTCCGCTGTCTGCCGGAACGGCGCTGAACAGGGGATACGAAACGGACCTGCCGCCATATTCCACCAGATCCCACGGACAGCTGTGGTGGCTTATGCTTTTCAGCACCCCTACTACCAGCGCACCCAGCCCCATCAGAAGCGCGGCCGTTACCAGTCGGGCATTGCGTTTGTAAGCGCCGTAAATCAGCGATGCGGCAGCGATAACAATGGTCACATATTTCGCCAGCCGATGGTTCAGCAGATCCAGCAACGGGTTTTGCTGTAGCGGAAAATGATGCGTCGCTGCGTCATACCAGAAACCGGTTATCCATCGGTCAAGCGATTCATCGCGCGAAAGCCAGGTAAAAAGCACCGCAAGGGCAATAAGCACGAAAAGTTGATAACCATAAAAGCGGGCAGGCAAACGGTAAAGGCGTTTTGTCTTATTTGTCGGTAACTTAGATAATTCTGAAGGGCTGACGGTGTGTGTCATAGTTTCGGTCAATAACGTGAAATAGCACTATCATAGGGAGGGCAACTTAAGGAAACCTTAAACAACAACGATAAGTGCCTTATTTCTGAGTTTTCACATGATTGTGCTATCTCAGACAGCGGCAATTCATTACACTCATCGCGATTTTTTCATACTAAAGAGATTGCATGATAAACCGTTCTTCTTCCGGTAATCGTCTGGGTCGTCAGGCGTTACTTTTTCCTCTGTGTCTGGTGCTTTACGAATTCTCTACCTACATCGGCAACGACATGATCCAGCCAGGCATGCTGGCTGTGGTTGAGCAGTACAACGCAGGTATTGAGTGGGTACCTACATCCATGACCGCCTATCTGGCGGGTGGCATGTTTTTACAGTGGCTGTTAGGGCCGCTGTCGGATCGTATTGGCCGCCGTCCGGTGATGCTGACGGGCGTAGTGTGGTTTATCGTCACCTGTCTCGCCACGCTGCTGGCGCAGAGTATTGAGCAGTTCACACTGCTGCGTTTCCTTCAGGGCGTGAGCCTGTGCTTTATTGGCGCCGTGGGCTATGCCGCTATTCAGGAGTCGTTTGAGGAGGCGGTGTGTATCAAAATTACCGCGCTGATGGCAAACGTGGCACTGATTGCACCGCTTCTTGGGCCGCTGGTGGGAGCCGCATGGGTTCACGTCGCGCCGTGGGAGGGGATGTTCGTCCTCTTTGCCGCGCTTGCGGCTATCTCTTTCTTTGGCCTGCACCGTGCGATGCCGGAAACCGCCACCCGCCTGGGCGAAAAGCTCTCGCTTAAAGAGCTGGGGCGGGATTATAAGGCGGTGCTGAAAAATGGCCGTTTTGTCGCGGGCGCATTGGCGACGGGCTTTGTCAGCCTGCCGCTGCTGGCGTGGATTGCCCAGTCGCCGGTCATTATCATCAGCGGCGAACAGCTTAGCAGCTATGAGTATGGCCTGTTACAGGTGCCGATTTTTGGCGCGCTGATTATCGGTAACCTGGTGCTGGCGCGTCTGACGTCACGCCGTACCGTGCGTTCGCTGATTATTTTGGGCGGCTGGCCCATAGCGGCAGGGCTGATTATCGCGGCGGTGGCGACCGTAGCCTCGTCTCATGCGTACCTGTGGATGACGGCGGGGCTGAGTGTTTACGCGTTTGGTATCGGCGTGGCGAATGCTGGCCTGGTGCGCCTGACGCTGTTCGCCAGTGAAATGAGTAAAGGCACGGTGTCTGCCGCGATGGGGATGCTGCAAATGCTGATTTTCACTGTCGGTATTGAGGTGAGCAAACATGCCTATGCTTTCGGCGGTAACGGGCTGTTCAGCCTGTTCAATCTCGCAAACGGTGTGCTGTGGGTAGGTCTGATGGTGGTGTTCCTGAAGGACAAACGCGTCGGAAATGCCCTGCAACCGTAATCCTTATTCCCTCTCCCCCCTGGGCGAGCTCGGGACAGTTCCCTCTGCCTGTGGGCTTAGGGATCCCCAGTAATTTGAAAGCAAAAGCGATAACGTTGCCTCAGAATAACTGAGGGCTTTCAGCGATGCCTCGGTCCGGCTGTAAATCGCTGAGGCGTTTCCTGTAGGCCGGGGCGAGGCGCAGGGATGCGCCGAGAGGGCGGGCTTTACAGGGATGTTACCTCCGCCCGTCCCCGATAAGCCGGAAGGAATAAGCCGAAGGCACCGCGAAGCGGCGATTTTCCGCCGGAAGCCCGGGTCGCCAGGGTGGTGGCGACTGAGCCACCCTGGCACGTTCACCGGTCATGTCGTGACAGAGTAGCAAGGAACATAAAGTGAACGGAATGACCACCAGAGCCGTATGTTCCCCCTCACCCCAGCCCTCTCCCTCAAGGGAGAGGGGGCCATCTGTGCAGGCATTATTTTGTGGGGAACCCTCAGCCCTGTGGGAGAGGGTTAGGGTGAGGGCACCAGACCGCACGGAATCAATTAAACGGCGCCTTCCCCTCCAGCACCATATCAATCACCTCCAGCACCCCTTCGTCATTATTATTTGGCGCTTCATAGCGGGCTACCGCTTTAATATGCGGTCTGGCGTTGGCCATCGCGAAGCCAAACCCAGCCTGGCGCAGCATCTCCACGTCGTTACCGCTGTCGCCAAAGGCCACCACTTCACTGTCCTCAATGCCCCAGCGCGCTTGCAGGATCCGCAGGCCGTTAGCTTTGTGCACGCCAGGGATTATCAGGTCGATACTGCCGTGACCCGTGGTCACCGGCACCATGATGTCGCCAAGCTTCTCATGCAGCAGCGCCTGAATGCGCGGTATTTCGTCGTCAGAGACGTTAAGCCCGAACTTGAAGAAAATATCGTTGAGGTTGTCAAAGCTGCTGACGCTTTCAAGGCGGTGATAGTATTTCGCCGCAATTTCTTTGAAGAGGTCGTTATACGTTTTCAGCGTGTAGGCGCTGTTTTTTCCGCAGGCAATTATCTCAATGCCGGGCACGTCGTTTAACAGGGTGGCGACGGTCAGAAAATGCTCTTTCGACAGTTCGCCGTTAAACACGTCTTCGCCCGCATCCACCACCCAGCCGCCGTTTTCGGCGACGAAGGCGATTTCATGGGCGATCTCGGGGAAAAATGAGATCAGCTGGTAGTACTGGTTTCCGCTGGCGACCACAAAACGGATGCCTTGCGCTTTCATGCGCGCGTACTGCGCCAGAAAACGCGCGCGATTATAGGTTTTCGCATCGCTCAGGAAGGAGCCATCCATGTCGACTGCAATCAGTTTAACGCTCATATCCCTTCTCCATTGTCGTTTGTTCTGCTTCCGGTTTTGCCACCGCACGCGCCACCAGGGCGGCAATAATCACTAACCCTAACACCACCAGCATGGCGCTGCGCAACCCGTAGTGCTCACCGAGGAATCCAAGCAACGGTGGCCCCACCAGGAAGGCAAGGTAGCCCGTGGTCGCCACAACGCTCACGCGCGTCGGCGCATCGGGACCGGTATCGCTGGCAGCGGAAATGGTCAGCGGGAAGCCAAGGGAGGCGCCCAGCCCCCACAGGATCACCGACACACCGGCAATCCAGTCCACATCCACAAAGATGATCATCGCGATGCCCAGCCCACCCAGCAGGGCGCTGGCACGGACGACCGCCACGCGGCTGTAACGGTCGATAAACCAGCCGCCGGTAAAGCGTCCGACGGTCATGCCGAGCGTAAATCCAGCGTAGATCAGCGAGCCGGAGGTGGGGCTAAATCCGTGCCCGTCCACCATCAGCAACGGTAGCCAGTCGTTGGCGGAGCCTTCAGCAAATGCCATCGCCAGCACCACCACGCCAATCAGCATTAGCTGGAAATCACGATAGAAGGGCAACCCTTTTGCCGCAGACTTCTGTTCGTCCGAGGCGTGTTGTCCTGTGCCTGCGGGAATAGCCCTGATGCCGGTGAGGATCGGGATAATACAGACCAGCGCCGCCAGCAAAATGTGCACATTGGCCGCAATGCCCAGCGCCGTCAGCGCCATCCCCACGCCCGCGCCCGCCAGCGTGCCGAGACTGTAAAAGCCATGCATCATGGGCAGCACCGTTTTGTTCATCGCCTGTTCGACGGCGGCCCCCTCGACGTTAATGGCCACTTCAGCCGCACCAAAGCTGCCGCCAAATACCATCAGCCCAAGGGCAAACATCAGCGGCGAGGCGAACCACAGCGCCACGCTCAAAGCGAACATTCCCACCACGGCGCAGCACATGGTGGTACGGATCACCGCGCGCGTGCCAAAGCGCTTCACCAGCCAGGCCGAGCAGAGGATGCCGCTCATCGAGCCAATCGACAGGCCAAACAGCACGATCCCCATCTCCGCCGTCGAGACGGATAGCGTATCGCGGATTGCCGGGGTGCGCGTTGCCCAGGAAGCCATCAGCAGCCCGGGTATGAAGAAGAACATAAACAGCGCCCACATGCGCAGATGCAGGGCTTTGCGAGGAGAAGTTAGCGTCATTGGGATCAGCACCAGAAGTACAACAATAGCGACAACACTAGCAACTTTGTGTACATTTGTACATAAACCGGATGAGGATTTTATGAGCAGACCACCAAACGACCCTAACCGCCGCGAGAAGATACTCCAGGCGACGCTGGACACCATTGCTGAGCACGGTATTCATGCCGTCACGCACCGCAAAATTGCCACCTGCGCAGGCGTGCCGCTGGGGTCGATGACCTACTATTTCGACGGGATGGAGTCGCTTCTGGAGGAGGCGTTCACGTGGTTTACGCAGCAGATGTCTCAGCAGTACCGGGATTTCTTCGCGGGGGTGACCGGGCGGGAGAGGGCGTGCGAGGCCATTACCACGCTGATCCACAGTTCAGCCGTGACCACGCCACACAATATGGCGCTGATGTATCAGCTGTACGCTTTTATGCACCGCAGCGCCGCGCTGAAAACGGTGATGCAGGACTGGATGAAGATGAGCCAGACTACGCTTGAGCAGTGGTTTGATCCGGCCACCGCCCGTGCGCTGGATGCGTTTATCGAGGGGATGACGCTGCATTTTGTAACCGACCGGTCGCCGTTAACCCGGGAGGAGATCCGGGCGATAGTGGGACGGATTGCAGGCGAGGATACCGACTGATAGCGCTCGCCCCGGCTACGCCTGATGTCAGGAGATTTTTTTCCCGCTGGCGTCAACGACGACTTCGCCATCTTCCTTTGTAAATGCCCCTTTTTGCGCGTCCGGAAGGATGTCGAGAACGACTTCAGAAGGGCGGCACAGACGTGTACCCAGCGGCGTCACCACAATCGGACGGTTAATCAGAATGGGGTACAGCAGCATGAAATCGATAAGCTGGTCATCGGTGAAATTTCCCCCGGCAAGGCCCAGTTGCTCATAAGGCTCGACGTTTTTGCGCAGCAGATCGCACACGGAAATCCCCATGTCTGCAATCAGCCTGGTCAATTCATCACGCGACGGTGGGTTCTCAAGATAGAGAATAATTTCGGGTTCCGTACCGCTGTTACGGATCATCTCCAGCGTATTGCGCGACGTGCCGCAGGCCGGGTTGTGGTAGATAGTGATGTTGCTCATATCCGTTACTCATTACAGTGTGAAGGAGAGACGTAGCGCCAGCGCGGCGAGCGTCACAAACAGAACCGGCAGCGTCATTACGATGCCCGTCCTGAAATAGTAGCCCCAGGTAATGGTCATGTTTTTCTGTGCCAGCACATGAAGCCATAGCAGGGTGGCCAGGCTACCGATGGGGGTGATTTTCGGCCCCAGATCGCAGCCAATCACGTTAGCGTAAATCATCGCCTCCTTAATCAAACCTGTTGCCGCACTACCCTCAATGGAGAGCGCGCCGATCAATACCGTTGGCATATTGTTCATTATGGATGACAGAAAGGCGGTGATAAATCCGGTTCCCAGCGTAGTGGCCCAGAGTCCGTGTCCGGCTAAGCGATCAAGAACGCCTGAAAGAGACTCCGTCAGCCCGGCATTACGCAGGCCATACACCACCAGATACATCCCCAGCGAAAAGATAACGATCTGCCAGGGTGCGCCGCGCAGCACTTTCCCGGTGTTGATGGCGTGCCCGCGTTTCGCAACGGCAAATAAAATCAGCGCGCCAGTTGTTGCGATAGCGCTGACCGGGATACCCAGAGGTTCAAGCACAAAGAAACCGACGAGCAGTAGCAGCAGCACGATCCAGCCCGTTCTGAACGTCGGCAGGTCATGAATGGCCCGTGCGGGCTCGCGGAGTTTTGCCAGGTCATATTCCGGCGGTATTTCCTTGCGGAAGAACAGATGCAGCATTACCAGCGTCGCGGCAATTGCGGCGATATCAACCGGGATCATCACCGAGGCGTATTCGCTAAAGCCCAGCTTAAAGAAGTCCGCTGAGACGATGTTGACCAGGTTGGAGACAATCAGCGGCAGGCTGGCGGTATCGGCGATAAATCCCGCCGCCATCACGAACGCCAGCGTGGCCTGCTTGCTGAACCCCAGTGCCAGCAGCATGGCGATAACGATAGGCGTCAGGATCAATGCCGCACCGTCATTGGCGAACAGCGCCGCCACGGCCGCACCCAGCAGCACGATCCAGGTAAACAGCAACCGCCCGCGACCGTTTCCCCAGCGAGCAACGTGCAGCGCCGCCCACTCGAAAAAACCGGACTCATCCAGCAGCAAACTGATAACGATTACCGCGATAAACGTGGCCGTCGCATTCCAGACGATGTTCCAGACCACCGGAATATCGTTAACGTGGATCACACCGCTCGCCAGCGCCAGCGCGGCGCCAATGGTGGCACTCCAGCCGATACTGAGCCCTTTGGGCTGCCAGATAACCAGTACCAGCGTAAACAGAAAAATAGCCCCTGCCAGAAACATCTTTTACTCCGTTATATCTGTTTTTGTGAATGTGTTGTGGTCAGCACGAGCCCGGGAGGCGGTTTTTCAGCTTCATACGTGTCTCTTCTCGCAGGCAGTTCCAGCTGGTGTCGATAACGGTTGCCGCCCACGCGGGCATGTTGGGAGAGAGACGGTAGTAGATCCATTTACCCTCACGACGATCGATGACCAGCCCGGCCTCACGCAGTAAGGCCATATGGCGGGAGACTTTCGGCTGCGGCTCGTTGGTAGCGGAGCAGAGATCGCAGACGCACAGCTCGCCCGCTTCACGCAGAAGCATGACGATGGAGAGGCGCGTTTCGTCGGAGAGGGTTTTGAAGAGCTGGAGCGGGTGGAGCATTCTGTCATCCTGAATGTTTTTGTCATATGCATTAAATCATATGTGATTGTAGTAAAGGAGAGAAGAAGGAGATAGCAGGAAGGATAAAAAAGCGACTGGAGGACTCGCTAAGGTCAAAATAGTCTTTATGGCTTGTCCGGACTACTCCTGATAGTCATGGGAAAGAAACCGCCCCAGGGGGACGGTTTCTTTATATCTGCTCACTTTCAACGCTCTTCTGTGCTCAGGCGCAGCAGCGATCGTTCCAGGTGTCACGGTAAATGATATTCCCCTCCGTGTACTTCCATGAGACTGCTTCGTAACGCAATTCGAGCGTTTCAAGATGGGTGCTGCTCATCCCGTTAGGGGTCATGAAGGGTGCCACTGTCGTGAACTTAACGTTTTCCATCATGATATTGAAATATTCGGCCTCGATCCCGGACTCCAGAATGCGGTACATCTTAATGATCCCCTTCTTCATAACTCTCCCTTCGCACACGGCGCGGTAAAGAAGCGGGGTAGTCAGATCAAATTCTTTAACTATCGTAATAGGGCGATGGACGCGCGTGCCGGTGAGTTTACCCCAGCTTGGATCAACCGGAATGGTTACACCGTGGGAGAACGATTTTAGCTCTATGGAACCAAGACGCGTGGGCATCATGCAGCTACCGATAATCGGCGAACCGTTCTCGTCTTCTAGCCATAGGTGTGCGGGTGTAGACATGTAATTTCCTTATTAGTAAGCGTAACGCATTGATGTTCCTCAATGCCATATCCAGTAAGCCAGTCCCAGTGTTACCAGGTAAAACAGGAGGATGAATCCCTGGCTAACCTCAGGGAAGTAAACGTCAAGGACATAGCCAAAAATGAACGTGAGGATGATCGGGACATAGGTCCAGAAGAAAAACTGAGCCTGAGATTTGAACCAGCGTCTTAAAAAGCCCATCAGTGTCTACCCATTAGCTTCAGGATCGTGTCAGCAGCATCATAAGGGCTTTGACTGTCAGTCCATTGCTGGGTTAGCACGCCCGCGCGCATAAAAGCAGGCTCCACCAGGAAATACATCATCTCCAGTTCTCGCAGGTATAACGCTTGATAGTAGGCGGGATGCATCACTTGCAGGCGATGAGCGCTGTCAGCAGCTTTTTGCACGACCCCGTATATCCCCAGCCCTCCAATAGCCGCGCCCGTTAATCCTGAAACGACCTTTAACCCTGAAGGTGGAAGGGTCACATAGAGGCAAACAGTCGATGCGACGCCTGCAGAGAATGAATACGAGGTTAGCGTGCTGGTGGATATATAAACGTTAGCGCGCATTAGAGCATGCTGTATCGCTGATAATTCTGCCGGGGAATAATCCTTAACCAGCTCCTCTACGTACGTGTTGATTAGGTCAAAGACGATGTTCCAGCGAGAAACGAGATGGAATATGCCCTTTCGGAATCGAGCGTCCTCCAGGTTTTGTCGGGTGCATACATCGTAATATTCATCAGTAAAGCAGGAGGTGTAGTACAGCAGGCGTTGGGCACCGGCACCTATATTATTCAGGTGGCTCTTTACCTCTTCACCTACATCACGTACCGCCCGGTCCAGCTTCATTGCCAGTATCTTTTGGCTCTGAAGCTGGCGGATGATCTCTTCAGAATGGTACATGCTTACTGACCTCGCACTTCAGCTCAATTGAGCGATTTTTTGCTGCATCCCCTAAGACCGGCATTGCTATTACTGAACTTGAAAACTGCATTCCTGTCCCCTCCATAGTGTTTCTATCCGCTCCAGCGTATATCTGTAACTAATATGGAAGTTCAAAGCAGTTCATGTTTATGAAAAGCAGGGTATTTTTAGGATAATGACTTGATGTTTTTTAACCAATATGCGATTTATCGGCGAGCTTTTAGTGCGAATAGATAAGTTCAACATTGAGTGACTCGTTCCAAAATCCAACAGAAATATCATCACATACAGACTTTGCCACGCGCAACTAGTAGCGCTCTGGCGTGTTCCAGCCTTTCAGGCAGTTAGCGCCACCCTTAAAGCAGATCGAGCCCCCAGCAGGGCGCTGGCGCGTCACAGCATGGCCAAAAAATCTTTCGCAGACCAAAATCGCACTACACCGCACCCACCTGCGGTTTTTGGATCATAAAAATTTTTCAGTTTTATTTTTCTTCAAACCAGACCGCTTGGCCGCACCAGTGCTGGCGGCCTTGCGGAAAACCGCAACTGAAAAGATTGAAATGAATTTCAGTGTTTTTCACTTTTATGGATCTGTGGAGGATCTAATGAAACATGTAACCATCTGAAAAAAATGACATTTTGAATTTTAAGTGAAAAAAGAAGATCAAATTTTATGAGGCGAGAAGCTCAGGGAAAACCCGCAGGGTGAGAACTGGTGCGGGTTTTCCATTAGGCAAGAACCTATGAAAAACTGAAAAGATTATCAGTGTTAGGATACACATGATTTTATGGGGGTACGTTAGGAATGTAACTGGCCAAGTCGTTTCAAAGCCCTCTCTTCATTAAAATTACAGAGTATGTAACTTCTAATCTCTGCGCCCAATTTCTCATGAACGTAGGGGTAATGATGCTCGTCGATATAAAACTGTATATTGCAGTTATCAATGAATTCACCTAGTTCGTATATTTCATTTTTAATAACAGGTTGATAGTTGTACCTGTTTTGATAACTAACAAAGGGAATGTTGAATATATGTTCTTCATCAAAGGTGTTATCTTGAAAAATTTTCATCAACATTTTAAGTCCATCAGGGTTGAAATCAAATAATTCATCAACTTCTTTTCGATGTTTGAATTCAAATAATTGGTTGATTACATTTTTATATAGCGGATTAATAGTGCAGAAAGTGGTTTTTTTATCTAGTCGGTGTAGTGGCAATATAATCTTACTTTCAAGGAGTCCCATGAATGCCTTATTGTGCTCAGATTCACTATATGATTCCAGAGCAATTGTGCAATCACTTTTATTGAGCTTTAACATTATATTTTTGGCTTGGAATGAATAGTCATTGAAGCTACTTTTAAATAAGTCTAATTTCTTGCGCTCGCTTATCTCTTTTTCTGCTGCTTGTTTTTGAAGGTCCAATTTATTCTTTCTGAGTTGTATTCTGTTTTTGGTGAAACTGTATAGGAAGTCTACTGAGTTGAATAGAATGGAAGATGTCAAAGCACCAAATGAAAAACCAATTACTGTAATTAATCCTAATGATAATTCGCTGGGTAGCTTAAATGGGGTCAGCATTGGTGCAATAAAAACCCAGCAGAAAATGATCGAACCAGCGATTATCAGCAGCCTGAGTGACGATCTAAATGAAACAAGATTTGTTAAGTGCGATAGAACCGTTGCTAAAGGGTCAGCCATTGAGTCCTCCTCAGTTTGTAACCAGTTATCATATATGAATTATTAAGCATCAGGACTAAGGCGCATAGAGTGTCATACATCACAAACAGATAAATCTAGTGCGACACTTTTGTGTCACTCATTTCTCGGCCAACAAATACTTACTTGAATGCTTAGGTTTATTCAAAGTATCACGGGCTTTTTTGTTTCTGTTCATCCCAAGATTCGAGAATGAACATAGTCAAGGTATGTGCGGCATTTATAGCTAACCTAGCGTGGCGAGGCTTTAAGTTATAGATTTTTCTCCCGGCTCCGTGAGCTGAACTTGCGTGAGTTCGTAGGGCACCAATCCCATCAGTCAACGAATAAAGGCCACTAAGAATGCGTTTGAGGTCTTCATCTTCAACTGCTTTAGTATCAAGCCCTAAAGACTCGCGAACAACTTTCCATAGTCCCTGGAGATCTTGCTTAGCTGGAACCTGAAGTTTTTCATCGGCAATAAACACTTTGAAGGTAGATTCCATAATGTTACAGGCTGCGGATACTGCTTCTCTCGGATCAGTGTGGATATTCTCAAGTGCCCTGGAAAACTCCATCTCTACTGCGGGAATGTTGCGTTTACCAATTGCCTCTTTTAGGGTGACAGAAGTTATCGATGCTCCATCAGAAATATGTCCGCCAGTTAGATATCGCAATCCATATCGACCAAGCAAATCAGTCATTTTTTCGGCAAAATCAACCTTGGGTTGCTCCCAACCGAATATGCTGCCTTTAGGCTGATCAGCTTCCATGTAGCCTTCTATCAATCTGCCAAGGATTGCTAATGGGTCGTCACATTCTTTGTTGATTCTTCTCAGCCAGTCCTGTGCTTTCGCCGCTTTCGCTAAATCAGGAGCATCGCCAGGTGCATCAGCGTACATGAACAAACTGTTCATGGTTGCGTGAGTTTCGACTGAGCCCATATGGTCCGATAAAACCGAAATAACTGGCTGTGGAATTTGTCGTCCCATATAGACTCCATCAACGTGATTACGCGCTGCCGCCATTTTGTCGCCAATGGCTTTAGTGAAAGGTTATAAGTGGTTGGTTTTCAGGGGATAATATAGCAGGCAACAAAAAACCCATCAACCTTGAACCAAAAATGGCGGGGTTGATGGGCTCCACAAATTGGGGACATCAAAGAAAAGCAGTGGCACTAGTTATGACTGCACCCTGCGTAAAAAGTTCTGCGCGTAACGAAAATTTTTTCAGCCACACGCAATCTTGAGATTTATCCGAGTCCTGGCCAGATAATGATGATCAGCGTACCTGCCAGCGTCAGCAGCACGTTTGCGATGGCGTAGGTGCCTGCATAGCCCAGCGCCGGGATGTTGCTGCGCGCGGTGTCGCTGATGATCTCCATTGCCGGTGCGCAGGTGCGCGCGCCCATCATCGCGCCGAAGAGCAGGGCGCGGTTCATGCGGAGCACGTAGGCGCCGAACAGGAAGCAGATGACTACCGGTACCAGGCTGACGATAAGTCCGGAAACCAACATTTGCCAGCCGACCGCACCCAGGCCATTGCCAATGCCGCTCCCGGCGCTTAAGCCGACACCCGCCATAAAGACCATCAGACCGAACTCTTTCACCATGTTCAGCGCTCCCTGAGGGATGTAGCCGAAGGTGGGATGGTTCGCTCGCAGGAAGCCCAGCATGATCCCGGCGAACAGCAGACCGGCAGCGTTACCGATGCCGAAGCTAAAGTTACTGAACTGGAAGGTGATCATTCCGATCATCAGGCCAACAATGAAGAAGGCGCAGAAGGCTAACAGGTCCGTCACCTGACTGTGAATCGAGATAAAGCCGATACGGTCGGCAACGGTTTTAACACGTCGGGCATCGCCGCTGACCTGCAACACATCGCCTTTATTAAGCACCACGTTATCGTCGATAGGCATTTCAATCTGGCTGCGGATCACGCGGTTGAGGAAACAGCCGTGGTCGGTCAGCTTCAACTGCGCCAGACGGCGGCCCACGGCGTTGTGGTTCTTCACCACAATCTCTTCGGTGACGATACGCATGTCCAGCAGGTCGCGGTCGAACACTTCTTTCCCGTTGCGGAAGCTCGGATCGAGACGCGCGTGGGCGTCCGGGTAACCAACCAGAGCGATGTCATCGCCCATCTGGAGCACCGCGTCACCGTCCGGGTTTGCCAGAATGCCGTTACGACGGATACGTTCGATGTAGCAGCCGGTCTGACGGTAAATCCCCAGCTCGCGCAGGTTTTTCCCGTCGGTCCAGGCAACCAGCTCTGGCCCGACGCGGTAGGCGCGGATCACCGGCAGGTAAACTTTACGTTTGGAGTCCGTATCCAGACCACGCTCTCGGGCAATGGTTTGGGCGCTGGTCTGGAGATCCTGATGCTGAAGTTTTGGCAGATAGCGCGCGCCAACAATCAGGCTCACCAGACCAATCAGATAGGTCAGGGCATAGCCCAGGCTCAGGTTATCCAGCGCGGCGGAAAGCTGCGTGCCTGCCATGCCAGAATGACGAAGCGTATCCCCCGCGCCAACAAGCACCGGCGTGGAGGTCATCGAGCCTGCCAGCATACCGGCCGTTAAGCCGATGTCCCAGCCAAACAGTTTGCCCAGCCCTAACGCAATCAGCAGGGCGCTGCCGACCATCACCAGCGCCAGCATCAGATAATTTTTGCCGTCTCGGAAGAAAATGGAAAAAAAGTTCGGACCGGCTTCCACGCCAACGCAGAAAATAAACAGCATGAAACCTAAGTTAAGCGCGTCCGTGTTAATACTGAAATGTTGCTGACCTAATAACAGGGAGACGACTAAAACGCCAATGGAATTACCAAGTTGAACTGAACCCAGGCGCAATTTACCCAGACAAAGGCCCAGTGCCAGTACCACAAATAATAACAGGATGTAATTCCCATTTAACAAGTCTGCGACGTTTATATTCACGGAGGCTAACTTCTTGTTTACCAGTAAGTTGTTGAATGAAAGGACTATTTGGGCTACTGTTTTCAGAGTCAGGGAATCACTTTGCACCTCCCTGCTTCCTGATAAATACCCTAAACACTAGCAGGCGGTTAGTTTAATCGTAATAGCTACCGACAGCCACCTATTATCGCACGACTTGTGTGCGTGTTTTGGCAAGGATTGCCGCAATGCTTTATCTGACTGGGCGTCCACCGGACGATTTTTGTATTTGATAGAGATAAGTCAGGAGGATAGTTTGAACTTTAAACGAAACTGGGTTGGCGTAATCAGCTGCTTTTTGCTGTTTACGGTCGTTTGCATGTCGCTTGCTTTTAATGTGAAGGGCGCCTTCAGAGCGTCCGGTCATCCCGAGCTGGGCCTGTTGTTCTTCATCCTGCCGGGGGTAGTGGCCAGTTTTCTCTCGCGCAAAGGCGAGGTGGTAATGCCGCTGCTGGGGGCCATCCTTGCGGCGCCCCTCTGCCTGCTTCTGATGCGCGTGCTGTTTCTCTCGTCGAGAAGCGTCTGGCAGGAAGTGGCGTGGCTACTAAGTGGCGTTTTCTGGTGTGCGCTGGGGGCGCTCTGTTTCTTATTTATGCGCAGCCTGCTGCAACAGCGGAAGCACCATAAATAAAAGCGCCCTCAGGGTGAGGGCGTCTTAGCATTACTGAGCGGCAAACAGGCCCAGGTGCTCTTTGGCGTACGCTTCGAAATCGGTGCAGCCGCCGATGTGTTTCTGATCGAGGAAGATTTGCGGCACGGTTTCAACCGGTTTACCCACGGTTTTTTCCAGATCGGCTTTGCTGATGCCTTCCGCGTGGATATCCACGTAACGGAAGTTGAAATCATCACGTTCTTCAGTTAGTTTCTCAGCCAGCTCTTTCGCGCGCACACAGTAAGGGCATCCTGGACGACCAAAAATTACTGCAAACATTTCTCTCTCCTCAAAAAACAAGCCTGACGGCGAATAATCCCTATAGTGCACGATAACCTGCCGTCATGGAAAGAAGGTTTCACCTGTCACTTTGATACAGTCAGGCTATGTTTCGCCAATTACATCAGGTGGATCATTGCCTATACTGGCTGCCATACGTTTTACGCAATACAAAGAGAGACAAAATGACGCCAACCATTGACCTGCTTCGTTCCCACCGTTCCATTCGCCATTTCACCGATGAGCCGATCACCCAGGCGCAGCGGGACGCGATCATCGACAGCGCAAGAGGCACCTCCAGCTCCAGCTTTTTGCAGTGCAGCTCCATTATCCGCATCACCGATCCGGCGATGCGTGAGCAGCTGGTAACGCTGACGGGCGGACAAAAGCACGTTGCCCAGGCGGCTGAGTTCTGGGTGTTCTGCGCCGATTTTAACCGTCACCTGCAAATCTGTCCTGAGGCGGAGCTGGGGCTGGCGGAACAGCTGCTGCTGGGCGTGGTGGATACGGCATTGATGGCGCAAAACGCGTTCACGGCGGCGGAATCGCTGGGGCTTGGCGGCGTCTATATCGGCGGGCTGCGTAATAACATCGAAAGCGTGACGCAACTGCTGAAGCTGCCGAAACACGTGTTGCCGCTGTTTGGTCTGTGCCTCGGCTGGCCGGCGGATAACCCGGATCTGAAGCCGCGTATTCCTGCTGCGATGCTGGTGCATGAAAACCACTACCAGCCGGTCGATCAGGACGTTCTGCATCAATACGATGAAGAGCTGGCGAACTACTATCTGACGCGCGACAGCAACAACCGCCGCGACACCTGGAGCGACCATATTCGTCGCACCATCATTAAAGAAAACCGCCCGTTCATTCTTGATTACCTGCACAAACAGGGCTGGGCAACGCGATAGTCCCTTCCTCCTGCGCCTCGTGTATGATAGGCAGGCTTTTCCCATGTCTTTAGAGAGGTGCAGGGTGAAAATTGCCATATTGTCCCGGGATGGAACGCTCTATTCATGTAAACGCCTGCGAGAAGCGGCGGCGAAACGCGGACATCAGGTTGAGATCCTCGATCCGATGTCCTGCTATATGAACATCGACCCTGCGGCGTCGTCGATTCATTACAAAGGCCGCAAACTCCCGCATTTTGATGCGGTAATTCCCCGCATTGGCTCCCAGATCACCTATTACGGCACGGCCGCGCTGCGCCAGTTTGAAATGCTGGGAAGCTATCCGCTCAACGAGTCCGTGGCGATCTCACGCGCCCGCGATAAGCTGCGCTCGCTGCAGCTGCTGGCGCGCCAGGGGATCGATCTGCCCGTCACCGGGATTGCTCACTCCCCGGACGACACCAGCGATTTAATCGACATGGTGGGCGGCGCGCCGCTGGTCATTAAGCTGGTGGAAGGCACGCAGGGTATTGGGGTGGTACTGGCGGAGACGCGTCAGGCGGCGGAAAGCGTGATTGACGCCTTTCGCGGTCTGAATGCCCATATTCTGGTGCAGGAGTATATTAAAGAGGCCAAAGGGTGCGACATCCGCTGCTTTGTGGTGGGCGATGAAGTGGTGGCCGCCATAGAGCGGCAGGCGAAAGAGGGCGACTTCCGCTCTAACCTGCACCGCGGCGGTATCGCGCGGGTGGCCCTTATCAGCGAGCGCGAGCGCAAGATTGCGGTGAAAGCGGCGCAGACGCTGGGCCTGGACGTGGCGGGGGTCGATCTGCTGCGTGCCGACCGCGGGCCGCTGGTGATGGAAGTCAACGCCTCGCCGGGGCTGGAAGGGGTGGAAAAAACTACAGGCGTCGATATTGCAGGTAAAATGATCGCATGGATTGAACGCCATGCGACGCCGGGATTTTGCCTGAAAACGGGCGGTTAAATGGATCGGCGCGCACTTTTTGCGTAAGCTGGACAACGTTTTTATTTAAGAGGCTGCACAGCGATGGATTTACAGGTCGTACCTACACTGGATACGTTACGTCAATGGCTCGATGATGCCGGTATTACTTTTTTCGAATGCGACTCCTGCCAGGCGCTGCATCTGCCTCACATGCAAAATTTCGATGGTATTTTTGATGCCAAAATCGATCTGATTAACGACGTGATCCTGTTCTCGGCGCTGGCTGAAGTGAAGCCTTCAGCGCTGCTTGCACTGGCATCCGATCTGTCAGCGATTAACGCCAGTTCTTTGACCGTGAAAGCGTTTCTCGACATACAGGATGATAATCTGCCGAAGCTGGTGGTTTGCCAGTCTTTATTCTCCGGCGCGGGGCTCTCCTTCAAACAGTTCGCCTGGTTTATGCGCCTGAGCGAAGAGCAAATTTCCATGGTAATGATGGAAGCCAACGCACATCACCTGCTGTATAGCGCGGAAGATGATGCCGAGAATAATGATGCATCTTCCAATTTTCTCCACTAAGCCTGTCTGACTTTTGCGCAGTCGCTACCAGAGCGGCTGCATAACACCGCTTTTTCTGCTGCTTTTAACCTTTCTTTAAAGAATTTTTCACCTCCTCTCAGGCCGTTTCGGCTTATCACGTAGACATAATCTGCATAAAAAATTGATAAAAGGCGTTTTTTCGTCTGGGCTATAGCCGGAGACACGGGCTACAGTTATTCTTGCGGTGCTTAAAAAAGCGAGCGGAACCTGCCGGGAAGAGGGGTGTATTTTATTTCGGGCAGAGCGACAAACTATGCATGAATATTGCATATCTTCAGGCTGCACAGTTTTGGTTCGTTTGTTAACGAGCTTTCAGAAGGAATAACAATATGATCGCCTTGAATAAAAAATGGTTATCGGGTCTGGTTGCGGGTGCTCTGATGGCCGTCTCTGCCGGCACGCTCGCTGCGGAACAAAAAACGCTGCACGTCTATAACTGGTCTGACTATATTGCGCCGGACACCGTCGCGAATTTTGAAAAAGAGACCGGCATTAAGGTTGTCTACGACGTATTCGATTCCAACGAAGTACTGGAAGGCAAACTGATGGCGGGCAGTACCGGTTTCGACCTGGTGGTGCCCTCTGCAAGCTTCCTGGAGCGTCAGCTGACCGCCGGTGTCTTCCAGCCGCTGGACAAGAACAAGTTATCGAACTGGAAAAACCTCGATCCGGAAGTGCTGAAGCTGGTGGCGAAGCATGATCCGGACAACAAATACGCCATGCCTTACCTGTGGGCGACCACTGGTATTGGCTTTAACGTGGATAAAGTCAAAGCGGCGCTGGGCCCGGACGTCAAACTGGACAGCTGGGACGTGGTGCTGAAGCCGGAAAATCTCGAGAAGCTGAAAAGCTGCGGCGTCTCTTTCCTTGATGCGCCGGAAGAGATTTTCGCCACCGTGCTTAACTATCTCGGCAAAGATCCAAACAGCAGCAAGGCCGACGACTACACCGGTCCGGCGACCGACCTGCTATTGAAGCTGCGTCCGAATATTCGCTACTTCCACTCCTCTCAGTACATCAACGACCTGGCTAACGGGGATATCTGCGTGGCCATCGGCTGGGCGGGTGACGTCTGGCAGGCAGCGAACCGTGCGAAAGAGGCGAAAAACGGTGTGAATGTTTCCTACTTCATTCCGAAGGAGGGGGCGCTGGCGTTCTTCGACGTCTTCGCGATGCCGGCTGATGCGAAAAACAAAGAGGAAGCGTATCAGTTCCTCAACTACCTGATGCGTCCAGAAGTGATTGCCCACATCAGCGACCACGTCTACTACGCCAACGGTAACAAGGCCTCCGTGCCGCTGGTGAGCGAAGAAATCCGCAATAATCCGGCGATCTACCCGCCAGCCGATGTGTTTGCCAAGCTGTTCACCCTGAAAGTGCAGGAACCGAAAATTGACCGTGTGCGTACCCGCGCGTGGACCAAGGTGAAAAGCGGTAAGTAACGGCGTTTGATATCGTTGCCCGGTGGCGCTGTCGCTTACCGGGCCGACAAATCCCGTAGGCCGGGCAAGCGTTAGCGCCGCCCGGCGATGCGCACCCTGACGGTGCGTTTGCACCAGTGTTGATCTATGCCGGAGAGCACCCCGTGAATGACGCGATCCCCCGCCCGCAGGCGAAAGTCCGTAAAGCGCTGACCCCGCTTCTTGAAATTCGAAACCTCACCAAGTCCTTCGACGGCCAGCATGCCGTGGACGATGTCAGCCTGACGATCTACAAAGGTGAAATTTTTGCTTTGCTCGGCGCATCCGGCTGCGGTAAATCGACCCTGCTGCGTATGCTGGCCGGGTTTGAACAACCTACCGCCGGGCAGATCGTGCTGGATGGGGTAGACCTCTCCAGCGTGCCGCCGTACCAGCGGCCCATTAACATGATGTTCCAGTCCTATGCCCTGTTCCCGCACATGACCGTCGAACAGAACATCGCCTTCGGCCTGAAGCAGGACAAACTGCCGAAAGCCGAAATCACCGCGCGCGTGGCGGAGATGCTGAGCCTGGTGCACATGCAGGAGTTCGCGAAGCGTAAGCCGCATCAGCTTTCCGGCGGCCAGCGTCAGCGCGTGGCGCTGGCAAGAAGTCTGGCCAAACGGCCGAAATTACTCCTGCTCGACGAGCCGATGGGCGCGCTGGATAAAAAGCTGCGCGACCGGATGCAGCTGGAAGTGGTGGATATCCTTGAGCGCGTAGGGGTGACCTGCGTGATGGTGACGCACGACCAGGAAGAGGCGATGACCATGGCCGGGCGCATTGCGATCATGAATCGCGGTAAGTTCGTGCAGATAGGCGAGCCGGAGGAGATTTACGAACACCCGACAACCCGCTACAGCGCGGAGTTCATCGGCTCGGTAAACGTCTTCGAAGGGCTGCTGAAGGAACGCCAGGAAGACGGTCTGGTGATTGAATCGCCGGGGCTGGTGCACCCGCTTAAGGTTGATTCTGATAATTCCGTGGTGGACAACGTGCCGGTTTACGTTGCCCTGCGCCCGGAAAAAATCATGCTTTGCGATGAGCCGCCCGCCGATGGCTATAACTTTGCCGTGGGCGAAGTGGTACACATTGCCTATCTCGGCGATCTGTCGATTTACCATGTCCGCCTGAAAAGCGGCCAGATGCTCAGCGCCCAGTTACAGAACGAACACCGGTATCGCAAGGGACAGCCAACCTGGGGCGACGAAGTGAGCCTGTGCTGGGATGCGGACAGTTGCGTAGTCCTGACGGTATAAGGAGCGGTCATGAGCACACTTGAACCTCCAGCCCGCGTCAAAAAACCGGGCGGTTTCGCGCTCTGGCTGGCGCGCATGCAGATGGCGCATGGCCGCAAGCTGGTCATCGCCATGCCCTATATCTGGCTGATCCTGCTGTTTCTGCTGCCGTTCCTGATCGTCTTTAAGATCAGCCTGGCGGAGATGGCGCGGGCGATCCCGCCGTATACCGATCTGTGGGAGTGGGCCGACGGCCAGCTGACGCTGACCGTAAACCTCGGTAATTTCCTGCAACTGACCGACGATCCGCTCTATTTCGAAGCCTATTTGCAGTCGTTACAGGTTGCGGCTATTTCAACGATCTGCTGTTTGTTGATGGGCTACCCGCTGGCGTGGGCAGTGGCGCACAGCAAGCCGTCGACGCGAAATATTTTACTGCTGTTGGTCATTTTACCGTCGTGGACATCGTTCCTGATCCGCGTGTACGCGTGGATGGGGATCCTGAAGAATAACGGCATACTGAATAACTTCCTGCTGTGGCTTGGGGTGATCGACCAGCCGCTGACGATCCTGCATACCAACCTTGCGGTGTATATCGGGATTGTCTATGCCTATCTGCCGTTTATGGTGCTGCCAATCTATACGGCGCTGACGCGAATCGATTACTCGCTGGTGGAAGCTTCGCTGGATCTCGGCGCACGCCCATTGAAGACGTTCTTCAGCGTCATTGTGCCGCTCACAAAAGGCGGGATCATCGCCGGATCGATGCTGGTGTTTATCCCGGCGGTCGGGGAGTTTGTGATCCCCGAACTGCTCGGCGGCCCGGACAGCATCATGATTGGCCGCGTGCTGTGGCAGGAGTTCTTCAATAACCGCGACTGGCCGGTGGCCTCGGCGGTGGCGATTGTCATGTTACTGCTGCTGATCGTGCCGATCATGTGGTTCCACAAACATCAGCAGAAACAGATGGGAGACCACGGATGAACAACTTACCGGTAGTACGCTCCCCGTGGCGAATTCTGATCCTGATTATCGGCTTTACCTTCCTGTACGCGCCGATGCTAATGCTGGTGATCTACTCGTTCAACAGCTCTAAGCTGGTCACCGTCTGGGCGGGCTGGTCGACGCGCTGGTACAGCGAGCTGTTCCACGATGATGCGATGATGAGTGCGGTGGGGCTGAGCCTGACCATTGCGGCGCTGGCGGCGACGATGGCCTGCGTGCTGGGCACGATTGCTGCGCTGGTGATGGTGCGCTTCGGCCGTTTTCGCGGAGCAAATGGTTTTGCGTTTATGATCACCGCCCCGCTGGTCATGCCGGACGTCATCACCGGTCTGTCGCTGCTCCTGCTGTTTGTCGCGCTGGCGCACGCCATCGGCTGGCCAGCGGATCGCGGGATGCTCACCATCTGGCTGGCGCACGTCACCTTCTGTACGGCGTATGTGGCGGTGGTCATCTCCTCGCGGCTGCGCGAGCTGGATCGCTCCATTGAAGAGGCGGCGATGGATCTCGGCGCCACGCCGCTGAAGGTCTTTTTCATCATCACGCTGCCGATGATTATGCCGGCGGTGATCTCCGGCTGGCTGCTGGCGTTCACGCTCTCGCTCGACGATCTGGTTATCGCCAGCTTTGTGTCGGGGCCGGGCGCGACGACGCTGCCGATGCTGGTCTTCTCCAGCGTGCGCATGGGGGTGAATCCGGAGATTAATGCCCTGGCCTCCATCATCCTCGGCGTGGTCGGAATTGTCGGATTTATCGCCTGGTATTTGATGGCGCGCGCGGAAAAGCAGCGCGTGCGCGATATCCAGCGTGCAAGACGCGGCTGAAGGAATTATTATTTCCAGTGATGTGCCGCGTATGACGCGGCACTGTTTTTCAGGGAAGTAAAAACATTGGGATTCTTGCAAAAAACACGTCATTCGCACGCCCGTCCGAACGTCCCTGCGCTGGTGCAGGTGGCGGCGCTCGCCATTATTATGATCCGCTGCCTGGATGTGCTGATGATTATGAACACGCTGGGCCCGCGAGGCATGGGGGAGTTCATTCACCGCAGCGCGCAGACGTGGAATCTGACGCTGGTGTTTCTCAGCAGCCTGATGCTGGTGTTTATTGAGATCTACTGTGCGTTCTCGCTGGTAAAGGGGCGCAACTGGGCGCGCTGGGTATATTTTCTTACGCAGATCACCGCCGCCAGCTATCTGTGGGCCGCCTCGCTGGGCTATGGCTATCCGGAGCTGTTCAGCATTCCCGGCGGCTCCCGCCGCGAGATTTTCCATTCCTTAGTGATGCAAAAATTGCCGGACATGCTGGTGCTCTGCCTGCTCTATGTTCCCGCCTCCAGTCGGCGGTTCTTCCGCCTGCAATAATGTGTATAATCGCAGCCCTCGTGATTCTTAAGGTTTTCATATGCAGTGCGCACTCTATGACGCCGGACGCTGCCGCTCCTGTCAGTGGATAGAACAGCCGGTCCCTCAACAACTCACCGCCAAAATGGTCGACCTGCAACAGCTGCTGGCAGCACACGCGGTGGGCGAGTGGTGCGCACCCGTCAGCGGGCCGGAGCAGGGCTTTCGTAATAAAGCCAAAATGGTGGTCAGCGGCAGCGTCGAAAAGCCGCTGCTGGGCATGCTGCACCGTGACGGCACGCCCGTCGATCTCACCGGCTGTCCGCTGTATCCCGCCTCGTTTGAGCCGGTGTTTACCGCCCTGAAACCCTTTATCGCCCGCGCGGGGTTAACGCCCTATAACGTTGCCCGCAGACGCGGCGAGCTTAAGTACCTTCTGCTGACCGAAAGCCAAATCGACGGCGGGATGATGCTGCGCTTTGTGCTGCGTTCGGAAACCAAACTGGAGCAGCTTCGCGCGGTGTTGCCGTGGCTGCAGGAACAGCTTCCGCAGCTCAAGGTCATTACTGCTAATATTCAGCCGGTGCATATGGCGATCATGGAAGGAGAGAAAGAGATTTTCTTCACCGAACAGCATGCGCTGGCGGAGAATTTCAACGGCGTGCCGCTGTGGATCCGTCCGCAAAGCTTCTTCCAGACTAACCCCACCGTCGCCAGCGCGCTGTACGCGACCGCGCGCGACTGGGTGCGTGCGTTACAGGTTCATCACATGTGGGATCTGTTCTGCGGCGTCGGCGGCTTTGGCCTGCACTGTGCCACGCCAGACATGCAGCTCACCGGGATTGAAATTTCTGCGGAGGCCATCGCCTGCGCGAAACAGTCCGCCGCGGAGCTGGGGCTGACGAATCTGCACTTCCAGGCGCTGGACTCGACCCGGTTCGCCACCGGTCAGGGCAACGTGCCGGAGCTGGTGCTGGTGAACCCGCCGCGCCGGGGTATCGGCCAGGCGCTCTGCGACTACCTGAGCCAGATGGCGCCGGAGTACATCGTCTACTCCAGCTGTAACGCGCAGACCATGGCGAAGGATATCGCCAGCCTGCCGGGCTACCGCATTGCGCGCGTTCAGCTCTTTGATATGTTCCCGCACACTGCGCATTACGAAGTGCTGACGTTGCTCGTGAAATCTTAAACAAAATGTGAACTCTTCCCCCGCTCGAAATCAGGTAAGCTTACGTCATAACAAATGATTGAAGGCTTACCCATGAAGCAGATCCTGCTGGTAGAAGACGACCACGATATCGCTGCACTCCTGCGTCTTAACCTGGAAGATGAAGGCTACGCCATTACCCACGAGCCGGACGGGGGCAACGCCTTACAGCGTCTTGATAAACAGCCGTGGGACGCGGTGATCCTCGATCTGATGCTGCCGAATGTTGATGGTCTGGAGATTTGCCGCCGTATCCGCCAGATGACCCGCTACCTGCCCATTATCATCATTAGCGCCCGCAGCAGTGAAACTGACCGTATTACCGGCCTGGAAACCGGGGCGGATGATTATCTGGCAAAACCTTTCTCGGTGCAGGAGCTGATTGCCCGCATTAAGGCGCTGTTTCGTCGTCAGCAGGCGATGGGCCAGGCGCAGACGGACGGCATTATTCAGGCGCACGGTCTGACTATCGATCCGCTGGCGCGCACCGTGCGTCTTAACGGTCAACACGTCGATCTCACCCCGCGTGAATTTGAACTGCTCTATTTTTTTGCCCGCCATCCCGGAGAGGTCTTTTCACGGCTGGCATTGCTGGAGCAGGTGTGGGGGTATCAGCACGAAGGCTACGAACACACCGTCAACACTCATATTAACCGCCTGCGCATCAAAATAGAGAAAGATGCCGCCGAGCCGGAGATCGTTCGCACCGTCTGGGGCAAAGGCTACAAATTTGCGGAGCAGAATCATGATGCGTCGCTTTAGCCTGAGCCAGCGCCTGACGCTGCTGTTTACGGTGTTACTGTTGCTCTGCGCCACCGTCGCCTGTGCGGTGCAGCTCTACGTTAGCATGCAGTACGGCAATGCGATGGTGCAGCGTCTCTCAGGCGGGCTGGCGCAGCAGATTGCGCAGCGGGAAGCGATTCTGGATTCGCAGGGCAGGGTGGATCGCAGCGCCTTAAAGCCGCTGTTCGATCGGCTGATGACCTTTAATCCGAGCGTCGAGCTGTATGTTGTCTCGCCTGATGGCGATATCCTGGCCGATGCCGCCCCGCCGGGGCACATTCAGCGGCAAAAAATTGACCTCGCGCCGATACAGAATTTCCTGAGCGGGACGGTGATGCCGGTGTTTGGCGACGATCCCCGAAGCCAGAATAAGAAAGTCTTCAGCGCCACCCCGCTGCGACAGGACGGCGAGCTGAAGGGGTATCTGTACATTATTTTGCAGGGGGAGGAGTCCAACGCGCTGGCGGAGATGGCCTGGCACAAAGCGCTCTGGAGTACGGCGCTGTGGTCGATGCTGCTGGTGGCGCTGTTTGGTCTGCTGGCGGGGCTGCTGCTCTGGTACTGGGTGACGCGCCCGGTTAAACAGCTCACGCTGGACGTGGCCGGGCTGGAGCAGGACAGCATCAGCGCGATTAAGCAGCTGGCGGCCCAGCCGCTCGAGCCTGCCGGCCAGGATGAAGTGGCGATCCTGCGCAATACCTTTATCGAGCTGGCGCGCAAAATCACCTCTCAGTGGGATCGGCTGGCCGACAGCGACCGCCAGCGCCGGGAGTTTATCGCCAACATTTCGCACGACTTACGCACCCCGTTGACGTCGCTGCTGGGTTATCTGGAAACGCTGTCGCTGAAATCCGCCACGCTGTCGCCGCAGGAGCATCAGCAGTACCTCGCTACCGCGCTGCGTCAGGGGCAAAAGGTACGCCATCTGTCGCAGCAGCTGTTCGAGCTGGCGCGTCTTGAGCACGGCGGCATCAAGCCCCAGCGCGAGCGTTTTGCCATGGCTGAACTGATTTCCGACGTGGCGCAGAAGTTTGAACTTACCGCCCGCACGCGCGAGGTGAACCTGCGTATTGATGTGCCGGGGCGATTGCCGCTGGTGAACGCCGACGTGTCGATGATCGAGCGCGTGGTCACTAATCTTCTGGATAACGCCATCCGTCATACGCCGAGCGGCGGAGAAATTCGTCTGGCGGTCTGGCAGGAGAATGAACGACTTCAGGTCGAAGTGGCAGACAATGGTACGGGCGTAGATGCCTCGCTGCGCGACGATTTGTTCCAGCGACCGTCAGCGTTAAATCCTCAGGCGTCGCGGGAGAACCGTGGGGGATTAGGGCTGTTAATCGTGAAGAGAATGCTGGAGCTGCACGGTGGCGGGATCAGGCTGATGGAGTCCGTGAGCGGGGCGCGGTTCAGGTTCTTTGTGCCGCTATGAGAAATTGCCGGGTGGCGCTGCGCTTTCCCGGCCTACAGACCACCCCCGTAGGCCAGACCACCCGGCAAAAAGAGATTACTGCGGGAACCACTGCTCGCTGATTTTCTGGTATGTGCCGTCAGCTTTGATCGCTTTCAGCGCGCCGTTCAGTTTTTCCAGCAGGGCTTTGTTATCCGGACGTACCGCGATGCCGAGGCCGGTACCAAAGTATTGCGGATCGGTCACTTTCTCCGTCGCTGTACCCAGCTGCGGGTTGGTTTTCAGCCACTCATTCACCACCGCGGTGTCGCCAAATACGCCATCGATACGGCCATTTTTCAGGTCGATAATTGCGTTCTGGTAGCTGTCATAGGCCACGGTTTTCACTTCAGGATGCTTGTCCTGGAGATATTTCTGGTGCGTGGTGCCGTTTTCCATGCCGATGCGCTTGCCTTTCAGCTCGTCGAAAGACTTATAAGCCCCTTTCTTCGCAATCACTACCGCAGAGTTCGCGTAGTACGGGTCGGTGAACGCGACCTGCTTGCTGCGCTCTGGGGTGATATCCATGCCGGAGATCACCGCATCGTATTTTTTAAATTTCAGGGACGGGATCAGGCTGTCAAACGCGTGGTTAGTAAAGGTGCAGTCGGCCTGCATCTGCTTGCACAGCGCTTTCGCCAGGTCAATGTCAAAGCCGACGATCTGGTTGCTGGCATCCAGCGATTCAAACGGCGGATAGGTGGCAGAAACGCCAAAATTGATTTTATCTGCGGCGGATGCGCCTGCGGCGAAGGTTGCGAGTAATGCGGCCAGAACTAACTTTTTCATTGTAATGCTCCCGTCTGTCTTATTTATGCGCCGTGTCTGCGGCCTGGATATACAATGCCATTTACTGAATTTATATGCAATAAAAATGATTAAATATTACATTTATTGCAAAAAAAAGCGGATAACCCATCAGGTTACCCGCTCAATGAATACCGTTTTATGCAATGGCGTGATTAATTCCTGCGCTCAAACGCCAGCGCCTTACGCTCGATAAGACGCATCATCAGCGTCAGCAGACCGTTGACCACCAGATAGACCAGACCCGCCGCACCGAACACCATCACGTCGTAGGTACGTCCGTACAGCAGCTGCCCGTGGCCCATCACTTCCATCAGGGTGATGGTGTAGGCCAGAGAGGTGCTTTTGAACACCAGAACGACTTCGTTGGAATAGGAAGAGAGCGCACGCTTAAAGGCGTATGGCAGCAGGATCGCCAGCGTGTCCTTCTTGCTCATGCCCAGCGCACCGCAGGACTGCCACTGGCCTTCCGGGATCGCGCGGATCGCGCCGTAAAACAGCTGCGTGGTATAGGCCGCGCTGTTCAGTGAGAGAGCTATCAGGGCGCAGAGCCATGGCTCAGAGAGCAAATGCCAGATAACCGGATATTCCTGTAACGACGGGAACTGCCCTGGACCGTAGTAAATCAGGAAGATCTGCACCAGCAGCGGCGTACCGGTAAAGAGCGTAATGTAGCCACGGACAATCCACACCAGCACCGGCGTTTTCAGCGTCAGGACGATGGTGAAGAACAGCGCCAGGATCAGCGCTACGATGATAGACGCAACGGTCAGCGTCAGGCTGGTGTGCAGCCCTTTCATCAGTTCGGGTAAATAATCCAGCATCAGCCTGGTCTCCGTTCAAAACGCGTTGCGCGCAGATCAATACGCTTCAGAACGTACTGGCTCAGCAACGTGATCACCAGGTAGATAGCCGCCGCGACGATGTACCAGGTAAATGGCTCCTGCGTACGGGTGGCGATACTTTTGGTTTGCAGCATTAAATCGTTCACGCTGATCAGGCTCACCAGTGCGGTATCTTTCAGCAGTACCAGCCACTGGTTGCCCAGCCCTGGCAGGGCATGACGCCACATCTGCGGCATCACCAGGCGGAAGAAGATCGCCGCTTTCGACAGGCCCAGCGCCTGACCGGATTCCCACTGTCCCTGCGGTACCGCTTTCAGCGCGCCGCGCAGCGTTTGTGACGCATAGGCCGAATAGAGCAGGGAGAGCGCAATTACGCCGCACAGGAACGGACTGACGTCGAAGTTCTCAATCTGCATTTGCACCGGGATCTGCGCAAAGCCGAGATTAATCGTAAAGCCGTCCGACAGCGTTAACAGCAGCTGTGAGGAGCCGAAATAGATAAACAGGACCACCAGAATTTCCGGCAGTCCACGCAGCACAGTTACCAGCGCTGAACCGAGCCATGCGACAGGGCGCCACTTAACGGACTCCCACACCGCAAAGAACATCGCCAGTACGAGGCCGATAATCAGTGCACAAACGGCAAGGCCGACGGTCATCCCGGCGGCGCTTGCTAAAGGAAAAATTTCATTCATCAGGAATTACTTCTGGAACCATTTTTTGTAGATGGTTTCGTAGGTGCCGTCTTTCTTCACTTTTTCCAGCGCAGCGTTGAATTTCTGCTGCAGCTCGGTGTTGCCCTGACGTACGGCAATACCCAGACCTGTACCGAAGTAGTCTTTATCTGTCACCTTGTCACCCACGGCGGCCAGCTTGTCGTTCGCTTTCAGCCATTCAGTCACGACAGCCGTGTCCCCGAACACCGCATCGATACGGCCGTTTTGCAGGTCCAGCTTCGCATTCTGGTAGCTGTCATACGGCACGGCGGTGATTTCCGGGTGCTTATCCATGATGAATTTCTGGTGCGTGGTGCCGTTCTGCACGCCGACTTTCTTGCCTTTCAGCAGGTCAACGGAGGCGTATTTACCTTTCTGACCAATGAACAGCGCCGAGTTGTCGTAGTAAGGGGTGGTGAACAGAACCTGCTTTTCACGCTCCGAAGTGATGTCCATACCGGCCATCACGGCGTCGATACGGCGGAACTTCAGGCTTGGGATCAGGCTGTCGAACGCCTGGTTGCTGAAGGTACAGGTCGCGTCGATCTCTTTACACAGGGCATTTGCCAGGTCCACGTCGAAGCCAACAATCTTGTTGTTCGCATCAATGGATTCAAACGGAGGGTAGGACGCTTCAGTGGCGAAACGGATGGTCTGGGCTGCGGTAGCGGAAAGGCTGACGCTAGCAAGCAGCGCGGCAATCAATACTTTTTTCATTATAATTTCCCTAACACATCAGTGTGATAAGTAGTTTTTGAAGGCATCGGTTTGCGGGTTGGTGAAGCAGCTCGCATCACCTTGCTCAACGATATACCCGTTTTCCATGTAGACCACGCGGCTGGCGGTTTTGCGCGCCACTTCCACCTCGTGGGTCACGATGACCTGGGTAATGTTGGTTTCCGCCAGTTCACGAATGATACTCACGATCTGGGCAGTAATTTCCGGGTCCAGCGCTGCGGTTGGTTCGTCGAACAGCAGCACCGCTGGCTCCATCATCAGCGCACGGGCGATCGCCACACGCTGTTGCTGACCACCAGAGAGATGCAGAGGATAACGGTCGCTGTACGGTTTCAGACGCAGACGTTCCAGCAGCTTTTCAGCTCGCGCCATCGCCTGGTCTTTGCTTAAGCCAAGCACGCGGCACGGGGCTTCAATCAGGTTTTGCACCACCGTCAGATGCGGCCAGAGATTATATTGCTGGAAAACCATGCCCACGTTTTGACGCAGTTCACGAATCGCTTTATCAGAAGGGGTTTTCGCGAAGTCAAAATGGTTACCGGCGATGGCCAGCGTTCCCGAACGGGGCATTTCAAGCAGATTTAAAACACGCAGAAGGGAGCTTTTTCCCGCACCGCTTGGGCCGAGCAAAACCAGCGTTTCGCCCTCCGGGCAGCTCAGCGTAATGTCGGACAGCGCCTGGTGTGCGCCGTAGAAGCAGTTAATGCCGTTTAGTTTAATACTCATCGGGGCAGTCTTTACTCATCCAGGCAATCTATAGCAATTGAGGCCGCAGATAGTACCGTTGACAGAATAGTTATGCAATATTTCTGCGTTAAAAGTTAAATATAACCCGTGTTTCCTCTTAAACATAGCACAAAATAGCGACGGGAAAGGGGGGCGAGAATAAATGTCGGCATTCCGCATGAAATGCCGGACATTTTACGGGGTTAACGTTTATTTAACGTATGCGTTAGCGGTTCTCAATCGACTGGCGAAGGGTGCCCGCCGGAGCATGAACGCTGCCGCCAATGTAGCGCACATCATCTATTGCCCAGCACTGGCCTTCACGGATCATCAGCACCTCATCCTGCCAGGTTTGCGTCCCCTGGGTTAGCTTCACGCGCAGAGGAATATTCCGTGCGTCGGTATTCGGAATGGTGGACGCGCTGGCGACGTCGGCGCTGTCCGGCAGCGTGGCGCGGCTGGAGAACGGATCGGATGAAAGCAGCGCGTTTTGCTGCGGATCGCGCGAGGCGTCATTAAGCAGTTTCGCCAGATTATCGCTCAGGTACGGGCGCAGGGCGGTGAGGTCATTACCGCGATGCTGAATGCGGTAATCATAGAACTGTTGCGCCACGGCGTCCGGGCCGCCCTCAATGCAGGGGCCGCTGCGGGAACCGATATCCTTAAAGGCTGGCGTGACCGGCGTAGTGCAGGCGCTGAGCACCAGCGCGCAGGGCACTAAAAGCGTTAAAGCAGAGTAGCGCATGTTGATTTCCTTATTTATTAACTATCCTTTCAATCATAGCGTAACGAACCGATAATGCAGTTGCTAACGCATTGAACGCTAAAGACGGAGAGGAAGTATGCAATTTTCAACAACACCAACCCTGGAAGGTCAACCCATTACCGAGTACTGCGGCGTGGTCACCGGTGAGGCGATTCTGGGCGCCAACATCTTCCGGGACTTCTTTGCCGGCATTCGGGATATCGTCGGCGGGCGCTCCGGTGCCTACGAGAAAGAACTGCGTAAAGCGCGTGATATTGCGTTTAAGGAGCTGGGCGAGCAGGCCAAAGCGCTGGGCGCGGATGCGGTGGTGGGCATTGATATCGACTACGAAACGGTCGGGAAAGATGCCAGCATGCTGATGGTGAGCGTAAGCGGCACGGCGGTGAAAACCCGTCGATGAAGCGTTCGCTCTCAACCCTCCTGCTGGCATTGTTGCTGGCAGGATGCGCCTCGGAAGAGGGCATTGTTGATAAAGGCGCGTACGAACTTGATACGCGCCATCAGGCGCAGGCGGCCTACCCGCGCATAAAGGTGCTGGTGATCCATTACACCGCCGATGATTTCGACACCTCGCTTGCGACCTTGACCGATAAAAACGTCAGCTCTCACTATCTCATCCCCGCGAAGCCCCCAGCTCCGCAGGGCAAACCGCGTATCTGGCAGCTGGTGCCGGAGAGCGAGCTGGCCTGGCATGCAGGTATTAGCTTTTGGCGTGGGACCAACCGCATAAATGATACCTCCGTCGGCATTGAGCTGGAAAACCGCGGCTGGCGGAAAACCGATGGTGTGAAAACCTTTACCCCCTTCGAACCGGGGCAAATTGCGGCGCTAATCCCGCTTGCCAGAGACATCATCGCCCGCTACGACATTAAACCGCAGAACGTTGTGGCCCATTCGGATATCGCCCCGCAGCGTAAAGACGACCCTGGCCCGCTGTTTCCGTGGCGCGAACTGGCGCAGCAGGGCATCGGAGCCTGGCCCGAACCGGCGCGGGTGAATTTTTATATCAACGGGCGACCGCATTATCAGCAGGTTGATACCGCAGCATTGCTCGATGTGCTGGCGCGCTACGGTTACGAGGTGCCAGAAAACAGCACGCCTGCACAGCAAAAACGCATCATCATGGTGTTCCAGATGCATTTCCGTCCGCAGTTATGGAATGGCGTAGCGGATGTTGAAACCATGGCGATTGCCGAAGCACTTTTAGAGAAATACGGGCAGGGGTAAACCTTTGGCTTACCCCCAAATGAGTATATTTCCGCAAGTTTCTATTAGATTAATCCTAAGTACAATCTCATTTCATTTTTAGTTAATTGACTTAAAATTATTCGGATTTAAGATGGACACATAGCACGCTAAGCAATTTAGCGAATAAAAAACTTCACTCTTTTTTTTATTCTTGAGTTTTTCATCAGGAAAATATTTATGGTTCGGTATGAATGCCGTTGCCATGTTATTTTAAAATCACATCTTAAAACGGGTATAACAATGTTAAGCATCTATGGAAAAAAATTACGTCCGCAACATGAAATGGAAAAGATTATTTCTGCAACCTCATGCGCTGAAGAAAGAACGTTAAAAAAATGGCAGAAGATTTCCACTGCTGATTCCGGTTTAATTCATATTATTGTCAGCGGCGAAGTCGAATTTCGACGTGACTCTGACGAACTGTGCTTGTTCACCGTTACCGGGCAATGCATTTTCGGCCTGTCGTCGATGTATTACAACGCCACCCATATGTACGGCCTTGTTCGGTCGAATACGGTTGTTCGCTCGATCAAGAAAGAGGTCTTCGCCCAGCTGATGACCGAGAAAAACCTGTGGCCTGAACTGACAAAAGTGCTTTCCTGGTACATATGCCTGATGAGCAAGCGCGATGATATTCTGGTCGCTCGCAGCGCATATTCTGTTGTTCGCGAATTTTTATATGAGATCAACGACCTGATTGTACAGCATCAGCGTGATATTAACGTTTATGATTACATTCAGGAATACACTAACCTGGCACGTAGCACCATTATTAAAATCCTCTCCGATCTGAAAAAAGGTCAATATATTGTGGTGGAAAAAGGTCGACTGCTTAACCTCACCGCACTGCCTGAAAAATATTAATGCCTACTCCCGCCGGTCTCCTTTATCACTGAAAGGGGAACGGCTGTTTTCACTGTTTTTAACACTTGCTTGTGAATTATCCTGCGTTTCGTCAACCGGCGGTGCGGGAATTTTTCCTTGAGAATAATCCTGCTCCTGCTCTTTTAATGCCTGTTTAAATAATTCCGTTAATGATGACTCTTCACTGCTCGTGCTGGCGGGGGCGGTATCGTGCTCATGCGCCTCAGTTCCGGGTAGGGTATCCCGCGAGGGTTCTTGCGGCACCGCGCCGTCGGGCGCCTGCTGCCAGTCGGCATCATCACTGATGATCGGCAGATCCTGCATCGGTGGAACATCAACAGGCACTGGCGCAGCTTTAGGCTGCGGATGTGGGAACGGTTTACTCACATACACGTAGTGCATCTCCGAAAGCTGGGTTTCCGGTTTGGCAACGCTGGCGTTGACTGGTTCAGGCGCCGGGTGGCGCATGTTCCAGTAGACATGCATATACAGGCCGACAACCAGCATGGCGCAAAGGCCGACCATCCATAATGCTGTTTTGCCGAAAACGTTTTTCAGGCTGGGGAGGCGGTACGAAAACCAGACCGCTTCCCCGGTTGTATAGCTGCGCTGGGCCGCAAGGCAGATGGTCGACATTAGGCTTTCTTCTCCTGCATTTTTGCGTCCGGGGTAGTGCGGGTGGCCTGAATCAGTACGCTCGGCGTGCTGTTGGTTACGCGCATCAGCTGCATCAGCGTTTCTTCGCCGGGGATGCCATCCACGTGCAGATGCATTTTTTGCTGAAACTCACGGGTGCGTTTCATCATCTCTGCGGTCCAGATCCGGGCATGCGTTTCGGGCTGGTTCAGCGCGATGCTTAACTGCTGATCGAGCCAGGCCATGTCTTTGCTGTCGCTGGCCGCGCCGATCGCGTCTTTTCCTTCCGGTGTCAGGCGGTGCAACTGGGTGAAGTTGCCGGTCGCATGCCGGTTAAACCAGCTGCGGCTCACCTGCCAGGTCCGGTTATTCATTAACAGGTCAATTGATGTATCTCCGACCCTGGCGACCACCGCATAGTTAAGGTGACCGCTGGTTTTCAGTTCACTGACCCACGGATACCCTTCCTGCGCCAGCGTCTCCGGCGACGCGTTCCCCTGTTTACACATCAGGTTCACTTTAGCGGCATTCTGGCACAGCGCATCTTCGGCCGAGGCGTCATATCCCCACATCAGATAGAGCTGGTGCATCGCATCCGGCTGATTAACCATTTCATTGTCGATAACCGGCACCACGGGCGCCTCCGTTTTTCGCGTCGGCTGTTTCCAACTGACGGGGACCGGCAGCTGGATGGGAAGATGCCCGCTGATGGACGAGGTTAAATACCAGCCGCAGGCGGCAAACAGCACCGATGCGAACAGCCCCACGGTTGCCAGACGCTTACCGTGTTTTTTCGCGGGCAGGATCTCTCCCGCCGCCAGGCGTAAATGACGCGGGCTGACCTGCGACGCGCGTTCCGTCCAGGCAGCGAGCATTGACAGGTGCGCCAGTTCGTTAAGTTTGCTGATGTTGCCTTTGGTCAACGTGTGCATTTTGCGCACGCGGGCCGGCGTTAACGGCGAATTTTCACAGCCGTGTTCTTCGCATTGCGCCTGCACATAGCCCAGGAATTCGCGGCAGGTCAGGGGGCGCAGGACATGACGAGTGTGTGTATATTCGCGCAGTTCAGGTTGCTTAAGCAGGATTTCCTGATCCGCAGTGCCCGTCAGCACCACGGAGAGCCGGAAGTTCAGCTCCTGGGCTCGCGTGAGCAGCGTACCCAGGACTTCACGGCAGCTCTCTTTCATGGCTTCGGCGTGTGAAATCACCAGCACTCTGGTTTTCGCTTTTCCCTCGTGCCACTGGCGCAGGATGGCATCCACCGCCTGCAGGCGATTCTTGCTCTCTTTCGTTACCGGATTGAGCTTGTACAGCAGGCTACTGGCACTCAGTTTGGGAAACGCATTGATAACAAGGACGTTACTGTGGCGGGTTTTTAGCGCATCGCTGAAGTGACCCAGAAGCGGGGCGTCGTCGCAAAAGAGCCCGATAATTCCCGCCTGCTGGGTTTTCTCTTTCAACAGGTTGAACACATCCTGATGATAAGGCACCAGAAAATCCCCGGATAAACGGGCGATCGATCTGAATGGCGGATTTTTAAAATTAAAGTGGCTCTGATACATAACGACTTACCGTCTCTGATTAGGAATAGCAACAGCATCAGAAAGTAAGGTAACGCCCCTGAACGGTCAATTTGCAAACAGGGTAAAAATATCCTGCTGGCAGCGTCTAACATTTGGATTTTATACGGTCAATATTTTTCTTTATGAAAGTTAGCGGCGAAGTCAGTGGTCGCATTTGCACCAGCTTATTACTATTTTCATCCATATTGGCGCAGTATGACGCTGCTTATTTTTGCTTTGCTATAGGCCGGATAAAAAATGAGGTTCTCATTTCTTTCACGGTGGATAACGCCTTGTATTATGTTTGTGCTGCTGATCTTTTGCGGCCAGCAAGGGTATCTCACCTTTAAAGATTATAAAAAAGTTATGAATAAGTTGGCTAATGCCGATCAACAGCCGCTGAAAAAAACGCGCGAAGAGAAATCCTTTTCGCTTTTTACGGCAGCCGTGCGTCAGGAAATCTTACCGGGTGCGGTGAAAGCCCCGCTGGCAGCTGAAATCGAAGGTATTGTGAACAGCGATGACGCCTGGCTCTCCTTTGCTGTCATCAAAACGCCAGGCGGTCAGAGAAGCTACCGTGAGGGTGAACCTCTCTCTGGATTTAACGACGCATTTATTCAGGAAATAAACAAAGATAATGTGGTGGTTAATTATGAAGGTACTACGCAGGTTCTGGCATTAAATAAACCGGACTATTTTAAGGGTGGCGTGGATAGCGGCCCGGTAACGAAATCGACAAAAGATGTTGGCGCAGAGAGTGTGCATCTTGATGATTATCTGGTGTTAAAACCCATAATTGAAAAGGGCCGACTGGAAGGCTACAGGATAAACCCAAGGAATGCCTCCGCCTTTTACAGCCAGTCAGGTCTGGTAAAAGGCGATGTGGCGGTTCAGGTTAACTCTGTCGATATGACCGATGAAGCAAAAGCGAAAAGCATTATTGCCAACTGGTCAAAAATGAAAGAAGCGGAGGTCATCGTACGACGTCACGCTCACCTTGAAAATATTCGGATTAATGTTCTAAACAATTAAAAAGTGTGCAGACATGAAAAAAATTCCCTGGGCGTGCGTGGCGCTGACCGCATTGTCGTTATATTCCAGTTCGCTGCTTGCAGCTAACTTTAGCGCGAGTTTTAAAAATACTGATATTCGCGAGTTTATCGATACGGTAGGCCGAAATCTCAATAAAACCATTCTGGTCGATCCGTCCGTCCAGGGAACCGTCTCGGTCCGAACCTACAACGTGCTGACGGAAGATGAGTACTATCAATTCTTTCTGAGCGTGCTGGATCTCTACGGCCTGTCGGTGATCCCGATGGACAACGGCATGGTCAAAGTGGTGCGCTCAAGCGTGGCGCGTACCGCAGGTGCGCCGCTGGCAGACAGCAAAAATCCGGGCAAAGGTGACGAGATCATCACCCGCGTGGTGCGCATGGAAAACGTGCCTGTTCGTGAGCTGGCCCCGCTGCTGCGTCAGCTCAACGATGCCACCGGTATCGGGAACGTGGTCCACTTTGAGCCGTCCAACGTCCTGCTGTTAACCGGTAAAGCCTCGGTGGTGAACCGGCTGGTGGATCTGGTGCAGCGCGTCGATAAAGACGGCATCCAGCGTCGCGAAATCATCCCGCTGCGCTTTGCGTCCGCCAAAGAACTCTCGGAGATGTTGAATAACCTCAACAATGAAGAACAGAAAGGGCAGAACGCGCCGCAGCTGGCGACTAAAGTCGTCGCGGATGACGAAACCAACAGCCTGGTGATCAGCGGCGCGGAAGATGCGCGGGCGCGCACCCGTTCCCTTATTCATCAGCTGGATCGTGAGCAGAATAACGAGGGCAATACCCGCGTCTTCTACCTCAAGTATGCCAGCGCCACCAAAGTGGTGCCGGTTCTCACCGGGATTGGTGAGCAGCTGAAAGACAAGCCGGGTGCGGCCAAAGCGAAATCCGCGAGCGCCTCAACCGATCTGAATATTACCGCCGACGAGTCAACCAACTCCCTGGTGATCACCGCACAGCCTAACGTGATGAACTCCCTCGAGAAAGTGATCGACAAGCTGGATATTCGCCGTCCGCAGGTGCTGGTGGAAGCGATCATTGCCGAAGTGCAGGACGGTAACGGCCTGGATCTTGGCGTGCAGTGGACCAGCAAGCACGGCGGGGTGCAGTTTGGCTCCACCGGCCTGCCAATCAGCCAGATTAAAAATGGCACCATGAAAGGGGCAAGTTTCACTGGCCTTGCGACCGGCTTCTTTAACGGTGACTTCGGTGCGCTGGTGACCGCGCTTTCCACTGACGGCAAAAATGACATCCTCTCCACGCCAAGCGTGGTCACGCTGGATAACAAAGAAGCGTCGTTCAACGTCGGTCAGGATGTGCCGGTGCTTTCCGGTTCGCAAACCACCAGCGGCGACAACGTCTTTAACTCGGTTGAGCGTAAAACCGTAGGGACCAAGCTGAAGATTGTGCCGCAGATTAACGATGGCGACATGATCCATCTGAAGATTGAGCAGGAAGTGTCGAGTGTCGACAACAGCGCGACGGAAGACTCCAGCCTCGGCCCAACCTTCAACACGCGCACGATTAATAACGAAGTGATGGTCCACAGTGGCCAGACGGTGGTGCTTGGCGGTCTGATGGAAAATGTGACCAAACAGTCCGTGTCCAAAGTGCCCCTGCTCGGCGATATCCCGCTGGTCGGTCAGCTGTTCCGCTACACCTCGCAGGATACTTCCAAACGCAACCTGATGGTGTTTATTCATACCACCGTCCTGCGTGACGACGACAACTACAGCGCGGCCTCGAAAGAGAAATATGACCAGATCCGGGTGCGCCAGATGCAGCGAGTGGAGGAGAAAAAGCTCGGTATTGTTGAGCCGACTGACAACGCCGTCCTGCCCGCGTTTCCCTCTGCAAGCACTGGCGCCGCACCGGTGAAAACCAGCGCCACGCGCAATCCGTTTAAAGAATAGCGCGGAGGGGTAACGTGGACGAACTGAGTAAAACACTGTGTAGCAGCAGCTACGCAAAAGATAACGGCGTTCTGTTTTACAACAATGATGTCTATATCCGGGACGACACTCCTGCGCATGCTCTGCTGGAGGTGCGCCGGGTGCTGGGCCGTGCTTTCATCCCCGTCACTGTGACGCCGGAAGCGTTTGACGAGATGCTGGCCAAAATCTGGCAGCAGAGCAGCGGCGTGTCGCAGCAACTGGTGGACGACATGGACGCGGATATCGATCTGATGGCCTTAACCGAGGAGATCCCGGATAACGAAGATCTGCTCGATAACGACGAAAACTCACCGGTGATCCGCCTGATCAACGCCATTCTCGGCGAGGCGGTGAAGGACGGCGCGTCGGATATTCATATCGAAACCTTCGAGCGCACGCTGAGCATCCGCTTTCGTGTTGACGGCGTGCTGCGCCCGGTGTTGCAACCGGCGCGTAAGCTCGCCCCGCTGCTGGTGTCGCGTATTAAGGTGATGTCGAAACTCGACATCGCCGAGAAACGTCTCCCCCAGGATGGACGTATCTCCCTGCGCATTGGCCGTAAGGCCATCGACGTGCGTGTGTCGACCATTCCGTCTCAGTACGGCGAGCGCGTGGTCATGCGCCTGCTCGATAAAAGCAATCTCAAGCCCGACATCAACAAGCTTGGGCTGATTGATGAAGAGCTGGAGAAGCTGAAAGGGCTGATTGACCGCCCGCACGGGATCATCCTCGTTACCGGCCCGACGGGTTCCGGTAAAAGTACCACGCTGTACGCCATTCTTTCGGCGCTGAACGGTCACGAGCGCAACATTCTGACCGTGGAAGACCCGATCGAATACGAGCTGGAAGGCGTGGGGCAGACGCAGGTTAACCCGCGCGTGGACATGACCTTTGCCCGCGGGCTGCGCGCGATTCTGCGTCAGGATCCGGACGTGGTGATGATCGGGGAAATTCGCGACGGTGAGACCGCCCAGATCGCGGTGCAGGCGTCGCTGACCGGTCACCTGGTGATGTCGACGCTGCATACCAACAGTGCCGCAGGGGCGATAACCCGTCTGCGGGATATGGGGCTGGAGTCGTTTTTAATCGGTTCATCGCTGCTCGGTGTCATTGCCCAGCGTCTGGTGCGTCGGCTGTGTACGCACTGCCGGACCACCAGTCCGCTGGATGCCAATGAAAAAGCGTTGTTCAGCTTTATGGACGCGCCGCCAAAAGCAATTTATCGCGCGGTAGGGTGTGAACACTGCCGTCAGAGCGGCTATCAGGGCCGCGCCGGTATTCATGAGTTTCTGGTGGTGGACAGTACCATGCGCCGCGCCATCCATGAAGATAAGGACGAAATGTCCATCGAAACGCAGCTCTTTAAGCAGGCCTACAGCCTGCGTGAAAACGGGCTGCTGAAGGTGATCGGCGGCGTGACGTCTCTGGAAGAAGTCATGCGCGTCACCGCCGAGCGTGGGGGGGATGCGTAATGGCCTTCTACGCCTGGACGGCGACGAGTGCCGCGGGAAAAACCCAGCGCGGGACGTTACAGGCCGAGGGGCAAAAGCAGGTTCGCCAGTGGCTTCGCGAGCAAAAGCTGATGCCCGTGAGCATCACCGAAACCCGCGAAACGGCGACAGGCGGGAAAGCGAAAACCGGGGGGAAGCTATCTACCCCGGTGCTGTCGATGTTTACCCGTCAGCTTTCGACGCTGGTGAACGCCGCGCTGCCGCTGGAAAGTGCGCTGAAGGCGATCTCTAAGCAGACGGAAGATAAAAAGCTGGCGGCGATGGTGGTGGAGATCCGCGAGAAGGTGGTCGAGGGGCATACGCTGTTCGACGCCTTTAGCCAGTTTCCACGCACCTTCGACAAACTCTACTGCACGCTGGTGATGGCCGGTGAGAAGACCGGCCATCTGGGCGACGTGCTGGAGAAGCTGGCGGAGTACAACGAACAGCGCCAGAAGATGAAAAGCAAGCTGACGCAGGCGATGGTCTACCCGATTACCCTCACCGTGGTCGCTATCGCGGTGATCGGCATTCTGCTGGTGGCGGTGGTGCCGCAGGTGATTGAGCAGTTTACCCACATGAAACAGCAACTGCCGATCACCACCCGGACGCTGATTGCGGTAAGTGATTTCCTGCAAGCCTGGGGTATCTATATTGTCGGCAGCCTGGCGGGGGCGTTCGTCGGCTTCAAAACCTGGGTGCGAAACGTGAAAAACCGTTTTCGCTGGCACAGCTGGCTGGTGAATGGCTCGCCGATTAAAAAGCTGGTGTGCGCCATCAACAGCGCCCGCTATATCCGTACCCTGAGCATTTTGCAGGCCAGCAGCGTGCCGCTGCTGGAGGGGATGTATATCGCGATGGACGGTATTGAAAATCTCTATGCCCGTCAGGTGCTTGAGCAGGCCGCCGATACCGTACGTCAGGGGGCGTCGCTGTATGCGGCGCTGGAACAGGCGAAATTATTCCCGCCAACCATGCTGTATATGATTGCCTCCGGTGAAGAGAGCGGGGAATTAGGTAATTTAATGGATCGCGCGGCGGAAAAGCAGGAATCGGCATTACAGCATCGAATTACATTAACGCTGTCGGTATTTGAACCGGCGCTGGTGGTATCCATGGCGACGATTGTTTTATTCATCGTTCTTTCAATATTACAACCGCTTCTGCAACTTAATAATATGGTAGGTTAAATCATGGCTCTAAAACGTAAAAACCTGGCTCGCCAGGCGGGCTTCACATTGCTCGAATTAATGGTGGTGATTGTTATTCTCGGCGTTCTGGCGAGTATGGTAGTGCCAAACTTAATGGGTAATAAAGAAAAAGCGGATACGCAAAAGGCGACCAGCGATATTGTCGCGCTCGAAGGCTCGCTGGATATGTATAAGCTGGACAACCACCGCTACCCGACCACAGAGCAGGGTTTGCAGGCGCTGGTGACGAAGCCGGAAATCGCACCAATCCCGAACGGCTATCGCACGGATGGCTATATTCGCCGCCTGCCGCAGGATCCATGGGGCAGCGATTATATTCTGGTCAGCCCAGGTGAACACGGTGCGGTGGACATTTTCTCTGCGGGTCCGGACGGCGAAGCGAATACTGCCGATGACATTACCAACTGGTCTCTGGATAAGAACGAGAAGTAATGAAAAATCAACGCGGCTTTACGTTGCTGGAAATTATTCTGGCGCTGGTGATATTTGCCAGCTGCGCCATGATGGTGGTGTCCACCATTCCTTCGCGCAGCGGCGCGGATATATTTGGCCAGCAATTAAAAGCGCTCGTTGATTATGGTTCAGACCGTGCGGTGATGGACGGAAATATTGTCGGGCTGGTGATCGCCACTGATAAATATCAGCTGGTGACGATCGCGGATAAAAATGGCGAGCGTCACTGGGTGCCATTATCTGCCGGACGTATTACCACCAAAGGTGATTTTCCGGAAGAGATGCACGTGTCGCTCTCGCCGCAGCGCCTGGCCGCGACGGTGGCGTCCGAGCCACAGGTGATCTTTTTACCGGACGGTGAAATCAGCCGCTTTACGCTGACGCTGCAAAGTTACGACAAACAGCACCATTTCCGCGTGGTGTCGCAGGGTGCGGCGCCGGTATCGGTAGAAAACGATGGCTAACGACAACACAAAGCAAAAGGGGATGACGCTGCTGGAGGTGATGGTCGCGCTGGTGATTTTCTCCACCTCCGCGCTGGCGCTAATGAACTCGGTCTCCCTGAACGTGCGTTTTACCCATGGTCTGGCCGATACCTTGCAGGCCAGTTGGGTGGCGGAAAATCAGCTGGCGGAAGCGCAACTCACCAAAACCGACTTCCCGGATGCTGAGCAGCAGGGGACGGAAATCATGGGCGGGCGCAGCTGGAACTGGCGTAAGCAGCGGGTGAAAACCGCCGACAACGGCTGGGCGAACTCCATTCGCGTCTATGCGGAAGGCGATGAGAGCCAGCCGGTTGTTTCCCTGCACATCATTCCGCCGGGAGAGAGCAAGTGAAGAAAACGCGACGCCAGCGCGGATTTACCCTGCTGGAGATCATGATTGCGCTGACTATTTTCGCGGTAATCAGCACCCTGGCCTGGCAAATTCTGGACGGCGCGATGCGTACCAGCTCGGCCACCGATGCCAGTGCCGCTAAGCTCAACCAGCTTCAGCGCGGCTGGAGTCTGATGGAGCGCGATTTTTTCCAGCTACAGGCGCGAGCGCCGCGTAATGAGCCAGAGCGGTTCCGTCAGGAGGGCGATGCCCTTGAACTGACCACCCTGAATGGCGTGAGCGGAACGGTCCAGCTGGAGCGCGTGCGCTGGCGGCTGGAAGAGGGGCGTTTGTACCGCGACGTCTGGCCGGTCATTGACGGCCCGGTGGACGTTAAGCCTGACGAAGTGCCGATTGTCAGCGGCGTAAAAGCATTGCATTGGCGGTTTTATCGTCAGGGCTGGCAGACAGCCTGGCACGACGCCGCCCATCTGCCGGACGGCGTGGAGGTTACGTTGACGATGGAAAACGGGGATACCTGGCGCTGGGTGTTCACCACGCCGGGGGATATGCCGGAGGTGGCCGCTGCCGCTGCCCCAGAGAAAGCCGCCGACGCGCCTGCGACGACTCCGGACGCAGCCCCTGCGCCTTCGCCGGAGACCAGACCATGAACCGAATCCGTCAACAAAAGGGCGTCGCCCTGCTGGTGGTGCTGATTTTGCTGGTGATGATGTCGGCGCTGGCCGCCAAAATCAGCCAGCAGTTCTGCCGTAATTTGCAGAAAACGCATTATCAGATAAGCCAGCAGCAGCTGCGCTGGGCGATGCAGGCCCAGGAAAAAGTGGTGAAGGACAGGTTACAGACCGATGCCAGCGGCGAGAGCAAGCCGTTGGCGCTGGACGGCGACTGGCATCAGCCGCTGGAGACGCAGGGAGAAGACTACACGGTCATGAGCCAGGTGGAAGACGCTCAGGACTGCTTTAACGTCAATAACCTGTTGACCGCCGACGTCGCGCCCCAGGGGCAAAGCGCTCCCGCGGTGGCGGAAAAACCGCGTAAAGAGCGGATTGTTGAACAACTCCTGACGGAAAGCGGGCTCAGTCCGGGCACGGCGGAGGCGGTCTATTTCCAACTGGTGGATTATCTCGATGGTGACAGCACCACGGCGAAAGAGGGTGCCGAAAGCGATGCGTGGGCTGGCGTCGTGCCCGCCCGGCAACCGGCAAACCAGATGATGCGCAGCATCGCGGAGATCAAACTGCTGCCAGCGTTCCCGGTTACGGCATATCCGAAGGTGAGCAAGCTGTTATGCGCGCTGCCGGACGCCGCCAGCAAGGTGGACGTTAACACCCTGCAACCGGAACAGGCCGCTGTGCTGGCGGCCATGTTTCCGGGAAAATTCACGCAGGATGACGCGGTTCGTCTGCTGGATACACGTCCGGAATCGGGCTGGGAAAATATGGACGCGTTCAGCAAAGCGCTGGAGCAGACCTTCCCGCAGTTAAAAGACGATCTCCCGCAGGTGGTAGATCAATTTTCTATAAACAGCCGGTACTTCCGCGTGAATTACAGCGGCAATACCGATGAATTAACGCTTCGCGTGGTCAGCCAGCTTCAGATGAATAACGAAGCCGGTGAGATCGTGACGTGGCAGCGTCGTTACCGAATGATTGAATAAGAAAAGTAGAACGTTATGAAACAGGTACTTTTTGTTCGCCCCGACAGCCGCGAGGGCGGGAAAATAATGTGCTGTGAGTCCGGCAGCGAGCGCGTCGAGGTGCTCGACAGCCTGGAGATGCTTGCCGAACACCCGCTGGCTACACGCGTTTGTCTCCTGCTGCCCGCCAGCGACATGATTTTCCGCCATTTCACGCTGCCGAAAAAGGTGGCTTCTCAGGCGATGGCCTTCTCGTGGATGGCGGAAGAGACGCTGATTGGCGACGTGGACAACCTCCACTGGACAGTGCTCTACAAAAAAGGCGCTGACGTCGACGCCGTTGCCATTGACGCCGACCGCCTGCGTGCGGCATTGACCCGCTGTCACGAGGCCGGATTAAACGTGATTCAGGCCCTGCCTGATGCCTGGCTGCTGCCCGTGGCGGCAGGGGGCAGCACGCTGGTCGCACAGGATAAAGGCTACTGGCTGCGTTTATCTCCCCACGTGGCGGGTGAAATGGAGGGAACCCTGCTGCCGCTGTTGATGCAGAAAGCCGGAGACGGGGAAGTGTGTTGCTACGGCGACGCGCCTGCGGACGTTCACGTTGACGTACAGCATGCCTGGCAGCACCCGCTGGTGCTGATCCAGCCGCAGTGGAAAACCTGTCGTGTGAATCTGCTTCACGGTGAATTCAGCCTTAAGGCCGGTCATGGCCAGGCCGCAAAAAGCATGAAAGCAGCGATGATAGCGGCGGGCCTGCTGTCCGTTGGTCTGCTGCTGGGGCCGCGCATTGCGATGGCCTGGATGCTGGTGCAGCAGGAAAATCGGGTTCAGCAGGAGATCGTTCAGGTTTATCAGCACCATTTCCCCAGCATGCGCCAGCAGACCAATATCAAATATCACTTTGGCCAAAGCCTGAAAAAACAGAGCAAGGGGTTCTTTCTTCAGCTTGAGGAGCTGGAGAAAGCCCGGCAGTCAGTCCCTGCGATGGAGATCGATCTGCTGGAATACGATGCGCAGCAAAACACCCTGACGCTGAGCGTTAGCGCGCAAAGCCAGCCCGCGTTGCAGGCGTTTGTGAACCAGACCAGTGAGAATTTTGATTTTACCTTACAACCTGTTTCAACAACCGAACCGTATACCGCCATGATCGCAGGGAAACATAAATGAAAGAGCGAATCGCGCAGCTGAAATCACGCTATCAGAATTACAGCGCCCGGGAAAAAATCATTTTAAAAATATGTGCCGTTGCCATTGTGGCGGCTGCGGTGTATTACACAGGAGTAATTCCCCTGGATAATATGATCCAAAATAGTAAATCGACGCTTAAAAGACAAAAAGAGACGCTCAACTGGATGCGCAGTGAAATTGATAAAAATCATCTTCAGGTCCAGTTAGTTAAAACGAATAATCCGCGTACGGTGGTCGAGAACAGCGCTCATGAAATTAATCTTTCACTGACGGATGTGCGCCAGGAGGGGCAAACTTTATCGTTCGTGGTGAATCGGGTAAATGTATATGAATTAAAAAGCTGGCCGCGTGAAATTAATCAGACCTCCGGCGTGACATTGCAAAAAATAAACCTCACGCCGGTTGACCACCTCAGCGATGTGAAAGCACAGGTGCAGCTTACCTGGTCAAAAAGCGCATGAATACCTTCACGCTGATGCGGGAGACCTATCCGCTCGGTTTCCCGATGATGAGTGCTATCCTGGGCGGGATTATGGGCAGTTTTCTCGGCGTTGTTGCCGAGCGCGTACCGGGAATGGTGATGAATGAGGAGGGGAGCGGCAATCTGCTCTTTCCTGCCTCGCACTGCCCGGTGTGTCAGCACACGCTTGCTGCATGGGAAAATATCCCGCTGCTCAGTTGGCTGTTATTACGGGGGCGCTGTCACCAGTGCGGCAGCGCGATCCCGCTGCGACTCTTTTTGGTGGAACTGTTCTCCGCGCTGTTTTTTGGCATCACGGCCTGGTGCATGCCGGACGTTCAGGCGCTGTTCTCTTTGTGGTTACTGGCGGCTTTTTTACTGCCGCTGGCCATGATCGACTGGCAGCATCAGTTGTTGCCGGACTGCCTGACCCAGCCGCTGCTGTGGGCGGGGTTAGTGCTCCATGCTATTGACCACACATTGCCGCTACGCGATGCGCTGTTTGGCGCGGTGGCGGGCTATCTGTCGCTCTGGCTGCTCTACTGGGCTTTTCGTCTGATCGCCGGACGAGAAGGGCTGGGTTACGGGGACTTTAAGCTACTGGCGGCGCTGGGCGCCTGGTGCGGCTGGCAGGCATTACCCTCCATTGAACTGGCAGCAGCGTTAAGCGGTATTGTCGGTTATTTCGCCGTCAATAATTTAAATAAAAATAACCTCACTATTTCTTTTGGTCCTTACCTCGCCTTTACTGGAATCGTGGTGTTTATTAGTCAGCAGTTTGCTTTCACATTTTAAATATACTGGTCAAGGTTTTTTATAAATCTTTTTGATGCTGGGAGAGAAGGACGACTCTTTACGCTCGGTGTATCGTAGGAGATATAAGCTACACGGGATTTGGCTTGTATCTTTTTATGGAGGAATACAGCGCAGCAACAATTTTTTGTTCACGGCACTCACGTTGGTTAAATACGCATTACGCGAAACGCATCCATGATCTCACGGAAGGCATGGGTTATTACGTTATAAATAAATTTATCAGGAAATAAAAATGAAATTTATGAAACCAAAATATCTGGCGCTCTTTATTGCGGCGGCCACCAGCTCCGCATTTGCAGCTGCGCCGGGTACGCCTTCTATTACATCGGGCAATGATAAATTTGCGCTGGTAGAAGTGGATCAGGCGGCACAGGATTACAACAACCTCATCAAAGTGCATAAAGAGGGTGTTGATGTAAAAGTGGAATGGAACGTCTGGAGCGGTGACGCCCCAACGTCTGCAAAAGTGCTGCTGGACGGCAAGACCGTCTGGACCGGCGCGGGCAGCGCGGCGGGTTCTGCGACCTTCAAAGTCAAAAAAGGGGGCCGCTATCAGGAACAGGTCGAACTGTGTAACGACAGCGGCTGTACCAAAAGCGCAAGCAAACTGATTATCGTGGCGGATACCGACGGAAGCCATTTGCTGCCGCTGAATACGCCGCTGCTGGAAAATAACAAAGCTTTCGCTCAGCATACCGATAAAGTCGTCGGTGCCTATTTCCCTGAGTGGGGCGTTTACGATCGAAACTTCTCTGCGGATAAGATCCCGGTCGCGAACATTAACCACCTGCTGTACGGCTTTATTCCAATTTGCGGTGGCGACGGTATTAACGACAGCGCCAAATCTTCAGGTGCACTGGAATCCCTGAAACGCGCCTGTGCTGGCCGTCAGGACTACACCGTGGCCATTCACGATCCATGGGCTGCATTGCAGAAACCGCAGAAAGGCGTAAGCAACTGGGACGATCCCTACAAAGGTAACTATGGGCAGTTGATGGCGATGAAAAAAGCCCATCCTGACCTGAAAATTCTGCCATCCATTGGTGGCTGGACCCTGTCCGATCCGTTCTATCAGATGGATAACAAAGTACTGCGTGACCGTTTCGTGGCGTCGGTAAAAGACTTCCTGACCACCTGGAAAGTGTTTGACGGCGTGGATATTGACTGGGAATTCCCGGGCGGCGGCGGTGAAAACGCCAAACTCGGCAATCCTCAGACCGATAAAGCTACCTACACCGCGCTGATGCACGACCTGCGTCAGATGCTGAATGAACTGTCTGCGGAAACCGGTCGTACCTACGAGCTGACTACTGCAATCGGTGCCGGTAAAGATAAGATCGAAGACGTGGACTATAACACCACGCAGCAGTACCTCGACCATATCTTCCTGATGAGCTACGACTTCTACGGTGCCTGGAGCAATACCGATCTGGGCCACCAGACCGCCCTGTACGGTGCTTCCTGGAAACCAGACACTAACTACACCACCGATAACGCGGTAAAAGCGATGCTGGAGCAGGGCGTTAAGCCAGGCAAGATCGTGGTAGGCGCAGGTATGTATGGCCGCGGCTGGACCGGCGTTCATGGTTATACCGGCGATAATCCATTTACCGGCACCGCAACCGGACCAATTAAAGGGACATGGGAAAGCGGTATCGTTGACTATCGTCAAATCGTCAACCAGATGCTGGGCAAACCGGGCTGGGAATACAAATATGACGAAGCGGCTGAAGCGCCGTACGTGTTCAACAAGTCCACCGGTGAGCTGGTGACGTACGATAACGCCCGTTCCGTTATGGCGAAAGGCAAATACGTACTGAACAAAAACCTGGGCGGACTGTTCGCATGGTCTATCGAGTCTGATAACGGCGATATCCTGAACGCCATGAACGAAAGCCTGCTGGGCGGAAGTTCCATCCCGGATCTGCCTGTTGAGACTAACCATGCGCTGACCTATAAATGGACGCAGGTTTCAGGCCCTTCTGTGACCATCGCCAATAGCACCAAAGCAAAAGCCAGCTTTAGCGTTCCGGCTGTGACAAGCGACCAGAACCTGGTCTTCCGTTTGACCGTAACCGACGCTAAAGGGCTGAGCAATGCTGTTGACGTCCAGGTTGTGAATAAAGCACCTAAAGCCAACCAGGCGCCGGTAATCAATGCTATGGAAGCCGTTACCGTTCAGTCCGGTGAAGCAATTTCTCTGCACGCGCAGGCATCCGATCCTGATGGTGACGCGCTGACCTACAGCTGGAGCGTACCGGCTGATATGAACGCGACCGGCACTGATTCGGCCAACGTTCGCATCACTGCGCCAGAAGTGCACAATACTTCTTCCTACACCCTGAGCGTTATTGTGACGGACGGTAAAACCAGCGTGCAGTCTGACGTGCAGGTGACGGTGGAGCCTAAGCCGGCTGACGAGGTAACGCCTCCTGCCGATGACGTAACCCCACCGGTTGACGACGTAACGCCTCCTGCCGATGACGTCACACCACCGGCTGACGACGTAACCCCTCCAGCTGATGATACCGCCGGCAGCTGCGACGCACCTGTCGATGCCAACGCCAGCAAATACGCTGCGTGGGACGCGAGCAAAATCTATAACAACGGCGATACCGTAAGCTTCGACCACCTCGTGTGGAAAGCGAAATACTGGACTCAGGGCAATCAGCCTGGCTTCGGTATGGACGCGTGGGAGCTGGTAAGCAACGTGAAGATGAACTGGCGTTCTGACCTGGTCTACAACGGCGGCGACACCACCACCTATGAAGGTAACGTTTACCGTGCGAAATGGTGGACCCGTGGTGATAACCCAGCAAATAGCGACGTATGGGTAAAAGAAGGCGCATCAACAGATTGCAAATAATCTAACCCATTAATTACTCCCCCCTTCTGAGGGGGAGTAATTAAAAATTCATTTTACAGGATGTTTCTAAGGAGAAATAACCAATAAAGTCAGCAGGTAAAAATGAAAAAGCTCATTTTGTTGTTATTAATAATAAGCCAGGGCGCTCTGGCAAACTGTTGGGATAAAGCGGCGCGTTATTATCATGTCGACCCTTATTTACTGTACGCGATAGCGAATGTGGAATCCGGTATGAATCCGTACGCGGTTGGGCAAAACCGCGATGGCACGCGGGATGTCGGGCTGATGCAAATCAACAGCTCGCATTTTACCGCGCTGGAAAGCAGAGGCATCGATGAGTATCGCTTAATGACCGAGCCGTGTACCTCCATCATGGTGGGTGCCTCCATTCTCTCCGGAATGATAAGAGTATATGGCTATAACTGGGAAGCGGTAGGCGCTTATAACGCCGGGTTGAAGAAAGAGAATTATCCGCAGCGGATGAAATATGCCCATAAGGTCTGGGCTAAATATCAGCAATTAAAATTAGCAGCACGCGATTAACGTTTTTTATTTTTGAAGAATTCCTGAAGGTGTTCTTCGAAAAGTGAAAACAGCTGAATGTGGTTTATGTATTAACGGAATAATACCTAAGCCGGGATATTAACATTTAATTTGAAACGAACAGGAAAACTGAAATGAACAAAAGGACGTTACTGAGTGTACTTGTTGCTGGTGCTTGCGTTGCACCTTTTATGGCGCAGGCCGCCTCTTTGCAGGCGACCACCGGCGAGCCGTACACCATGAAAGCCAGCGATCTGGCGAAGAAAGAGCATGAGCTCACTAACTTCCCGCTGATGGCCTCCGTTAAAGAGACTATTCAGACCCTGGACAACGCGCAGGTCGAACTGATTGAGCCAGGCCGCGCGGCGAACCCGGACAACGTCAAACGCGTTGAAGGGATTGTGAAAGCCAGCGACTGGGAATATCTCTTCCCGCTGCGTGCACAGGCTTATACCTACAGCAACTTCCTGAAAGCCGTGGGTAAATTCCCGGCGCTGTGTAAGACCTACAACGACGGTCGTGACAGCGACGCTATCTGCCGCAAAGAGCTGGCGACCATGTTTGCCCACTTTGCCCAGGAAACCGGCGGCCACGAAAGCTGGCGTCCGGAAGCCGAATGGCGTCAGGCGCTGGTCCACGTGCGTGAAATGGGCTGGAGCGAAGGGCAGAAGGGCGGCTATAACGGCGAATGTAATCCGGACGTCTGGCAGGGACAGACCTGGCCTTGCGGTAAAGACAAAGACGGCGATTTCCTGAGCTATTTCGGACGCGGTGCGAAACAGTTGTCCTACAACTACAACTACGGTCCATTCTCTGAAGCGATGTACGGCGACGTGCGTACCCTGCTCGATAAACCTGAGCTGGTGGCGGACACCTGGCTGAACCTGGCCAGTGCTATCTTCTTCTTCGCCTATCCACAGCCGCCAAAACCAAGCATGTTGCAGGTGATCGACGGTACATGGCAGCCGAACGATCACGATAAAGCCAACGGCCTGGTCCCGGGCTTCGGTGTAACAACCCAGATCATCAACGGCGGCGTTGAGTGCGGCGGCCCGACTGAAATTGCGCAGTCTCAGAACCGTATCAAGTATTACAAAGAATTTGCGAACTACCTGAAAGTACCTGTTCTGGCGAACGAAGTGTTGGGTTGCGCCAACATGAAGCAGTTTGACGAAGGTGGCGCAGGCGCCCTGAAGATTTACTGGGAACAGGACTGGGGATGGAGCGCGGATACCCCGGACGGCAAGACTTACTCTTGCCAGCTGGTGGGTTATCAGACACCGTTCAGCGCGTTCAAAGAGGGCGACTACAGCAAGTGCGTGCAGAAGTTCTATAACGTGAATATCGTGAATGACGACGGTTCCTCGGTGACGCCGGACGAAACCCCGGTCACGCCAACGCCAACACCTTCTGAAGATGTTACGCCGGCCCCAACGCCAGCGCCAGTTCCGGATGAAACTCCGGTTGAACCTGTCGCGGTGAACCACGCGCCGGTTGCGCAGATTGCGGGCCCAATCGGTGCCGTAGAAGCGGGCGCGCAGGTTTCTCTGAGCGCGGAAGGCTCTACCGACGCAGACGGCAACAAGCTGACCTACACCTGGCGTTCTCAGGATGGCCAGACCGTGACCGGCGAAGATAAAGCGGTGGTGACCTTTGAGGCGCCTGAGTCTGCAACGGCGCAGCAGTATGAAGTGAGCCTGACCGTCAGCGATGGCGAGCTGAGCAGCACCACGTCTTACCTGCTGAACGTGAAAGCGAAAGCGGCAACGCCATCCGGAGAAGATACGTCTTACCCGGCATGGAGCGCGAACAGCAAGTACAACGCCGGTGATATCGTGAACAACCACGGTAAATTGTTCCAGTGCAAACCGTTCCCGTACAGCGGCTGGTGTAACAGTGCGCCGACGTACTATGAGCCGGGTGCAGGCCTGGCATGGGCTGAAGCCTGGACGGCTCTGTAAAAGCAAACGGCAACCCTCGGGTTGCCGTTTTAATGTTTGCACCCTCTACCTGTGGGAGAGAGCCGGGGTGAGGGCATCAGTCCGCACTCTCTGTTTTTTGCCGGGTGGCGCTGCGCTTACCCGGCCTACATTAGGCTGGAACGCTTACCGGTGCAACTTCCCGTGATCCCGCAACCACGCCGCCGTACGCACTATCCCTTCATCGAGCGAGATAATCGGTTTATACCCCAGCTCGTTCTCCGCCCGAGAAATATCCAGCGTAAAATCAAAGTTGAGCTTCGACACACCGTAATGCGTCAGCGCAGGCTCTTTCGCCGATTTACTGCCAAAGCGCTCCATGCTGCGGGCAATCATGTCCAGCATCGGGTAGGGAACAGAACGGATCCGGCAGTCGATTTTTAACTCATCAATCAGCCTTTGCACAATGCTGCGCAGGGTACAGGGTTCGCCGTTGGTAATGTTATAGGCGCGGCCCGACACCAGCTTATCGCACTCCGGCTGGCTCGCCAGCCACATGGCGTGAACGGCATTTTCGTAATAGGTCATGTCTACCAGCGCATCGCCGCCGCGCGGTAACAGCACGCTGCCGTAATGGTGCATCATCTGGGCCAGTCGCGGGATAAAGACTTTGTCGTGCGGCCCAAACAGGCTCTGTGGTCGCAGCACGGTAAAGCGGGTGTGCGGATTTGACTGGGCCAGCAGGTCGATCACCTCTTCGCCAGCCGCTTTACTGCGGGCAAATTCACAGGCAAAGCGCGCAGGGCGGAAATCTTCCTGAATATCACGATGATGGTGATAATCAAAATAGAGCGACGGGGAAGAGATATGAATAAAGTTACGCACGCCCCAGGCGACGGCCCATTCGCCCAGACGGCGCGTGGCGCGCACGTTGGCGAGATCGAAGGCTTCCTGGGTACCCCACGGGGAGGTAAAACTGGAGCAGTGCCACAGCGTATCGATACCGGCGAGCATCACCTTGGCCTGAGAGGAGACCAGCTCCGTCAGGTCGGCATGGACAAACTCAGCGCCCATTTTTTGCAAGAGCTTGCCCATCGCCTCGTTGCGACCGGTGGCCCTCACGCTGATGCCTTTGTTGCGCAGAAATTCGACCGCATTTCGGCCTAAGCCGCTGGTCGCCCCGGTAACCAGTACCTTCATAACAATCCACTGTGTTGAAAAGAATTTCGTGCGCATTCTTTCGTGAATTACGATGTGTTGCAATGGGAAAGGTGAAAGATTAAGAGTTTTATTTAGTTACTTTCCCGCTTTTCTTCTGCCAGTTGCGCAATCCGTTTCGCCATTCCGCGGAAGATAAACAGGTGTGCCGGGATCATCAGCAGCCAGTAGAACAGCCCGGGCATTCCGTGCGGGTGCCACCACGCCCGAACGTCCAGCTCGCGGTGATCGCCTTTGTCTTTAAGGGTGAAGCAGAGCCGCCCCAGCCCCGGTGCCTTCATGCCAAACAGCAGCGCCAGCTGTTTTTCCGGCTCAACGATGATCACCTTCCAGCTGTCGACCGTATCGCCCACGTTCAGATACGGGGCGGCAGGACGGCCTTTTGCCAGCCGGTGACCCACCAGCAGATCCAGCGCGCCGCGCGTTTGCCAGAGGATATTGCCGAAGAAATAGCGCTCTTTGCCGCCGATCTGGTTCACAACGTCCCACAGCGCTGAGAGGCTGGCAGTGGTTTTTACCGTACAGCCCGCCTGTTTTGGGTAATAGCCGTACTCGGGCCGCCAGCGGGCAAACGCCTGCGCATCGTAGCCCCAGTCGCTGGAGTTCACCAGCTTCTCTTCTTCTTTCAGCGTATTGCGTACGGCATCGTCGAAGGGGATCAATTCCTGAGGGATCAAGGCACGCAGTTCACGATCGTCCGCCAGCAGATCGTGTTTCAGTCCCTGTATAAGCGCTTTGGCAGTCGTCGGCGGCACGGAGGTGATCACATTCAAAAACCACACCGAAATCCAGCGGGTCGGGAAGGGGACGGGCACCAGCCAGCGGCGGCGGCCACTCACCCGCATAAAATGTTCGAACTGCGCCTGATAACTCAACACTTCCGGGCCAGCCGCCTCCAGCACGCGATGCGCCGCCGCCGGATGATCCAGCAATGCCACCAGATAGTGGAGTAAATTCTCCAGCGCAATGGGCGTGGTGCGCGAGCGTACCCAGCGCGGCGGTGTCAGCACAGGCAGGTTGTAGACCATATCGCGCATCACTTCGAACGCGGCGGAACCCGCGCCGACGATGATCCCTGCCCGCAGTTCGGTGACGGGGATACGGGCGCTTCGCAATGTCTCTGCCGTCAGTTGCCGGGCGCGCAGATGGTCTGACTGCTCGTTCTCAGGCGCCTGAAGCGAGCTTAGAAAGATCACCTGCTTTACCGGCGTTTGCAGCAGCGTATCACGTACGTTCATCGCCACCTGACGCTCGTGGGCGATAAAATCGCCGCCTTCGCCCATGCTGTGAACAAGGTAGTAAAGCGTATCGACCCCTTCCAGCAGCGCAGGAAGCGCTTTCGGCCAGTTAAGGTCAACGTTGTGACACGTCACGCCAGGCAAATGTAGCTTTTGCAGGCGTTCCGTGTTGCGTGCCACTGCCAGCACCTGGTGCCCCTGCTGGCTTAACGCAGTGGTCAGATGCTGACCGATGTACCCGCTGGCGCCGAGCACCAGAATACGTTGCGGCACGGTATGCTCCTTAACGCTGTAAAAACGCTTGCCAGTGTTTCACCACCTCGGTCAACTGCTCGCGGTTAACGTCAAGATGCATCACCAGTCGCACGACCGGGGAGGCGTTGATCAGCACGCCTCGGGCTTTCATAAATTCGCCCAGCGCGGCAGCATGCTCATCGCCGACGCGGACAAACAGCATGTTGGTGTCGTGACGCATGACATCAGCGCCGATTTCATGCAGTTGCGCTGCCATCCACGCCGCATTGTCGTGATCGTCTTTCAGGCGTGACACGTTATTTTTCAGGGCGTACAGTCCGGCAGCCGCCAGAATACCCGCCTGACGCATCCCGCCGCCGGTCATTTTACGCCAGCGGTTGGCGCGTCTGATGTAGTCTGCACTGCCAACCAGCAGGGAACCCACCGGCGTACCCAGCCCTTTAGAGAGGCAAATGGTGAACGAGTCGCAATATTGGGTGATCTCTTTTAGCTCGCAGCCGTACTCCACCACGGCGTTGAAGATACGTGCGCCGTCAACGTGCAGGCCGAGCTTGCGCTCGCGGGTAAAATCCCATGCCGCTTTCAGGTATTCGCGCGGCAGAACTTTACCGTTATGGGTGTTTTCAAGGCTCAGCAGTTTAGTGCGGGCGAAGTGAATATCATCGGCTTTGATTTTTGCCGCGACTTTGTCCAGCGGCAGCGTACCATCCGGCGCGGCATCGATCGGCTGCGGCTGAATGCTGCCAAGCACCGCCGCGCCGCCGGCTTCGTACAGGTAGTTATGCGCCCCCTGGCCGACGATATACTCTTCGCCGCGCTCGCAGTGGCTCAGCAGCGCCACCAGGTTAGCCTGCGTGCCGGTGGGCAGGAACAGGGCAGCCTCTTTACCGCTCAGCTCGGCCGCATAGCGCTGGAGTTCGTTGACCGTCGGGTCATCGCCGTAGACGTCGTCCCCGACCGGGGCGGCCATCATCTCTTCGAGCATGGCGCGGCCCGGACGGGTAACGGTATCACTACGTAAATCAATCATTTCACATCCCTTTCATTTAAGAGGTCTTGTGAAATGTTTTACCTGAGCCAGTTGGTTTTTGCCAGTTCGATCACTTCGTCACCGCGCCCGCTGATGATGGCGCGCAGCATGTAGAGGCTAAAACCTTTAGCCTGTTCCAGCTTGATTTGAGGCGGGATTGCCAGCTCTTCTTTGGCGACCACCACATCCACCAGTACCGGGCCGTCGATGGCGAAGGCACGTTGCAGGGCTTCGTCCACATCTGAGGCTTTCTCCACCCGAATACCGGTGATACCGCAGGCTTCGGCGATGCGGGCGAAGTTGGTGTCGTGCAGCTCGGTGCCGTCCGTGAGGTAGCCTCCGGCTTTCATCTCCATCGCCACAAAGCCCAGCACGCTGTTGTTAAAGACCACGATTTTCAGCGGAAGCTTCATCTGCGCCACCGACAGGAAATCCCCCATCAGCATACTGAACCCGCCGTCGCCGCACATCGCCACCACCTGCCGTTCCGGTGCCGTCGCTTTTGCACCCAGCGCCTGCGGCATGGCGTTGGCCATTGAGCCATGGTTGAACGACCCAAGCAGGCGTCGTTTGCCGTTCATTTTCAGATAGCGCGCGGCCCAGACGGTGGGCGTACCCACGTCGCAGGTGAAGATGGCATCGTCGTCGGCGAAGTGGCTGATCTGCTGCGCCAGATACTGCGGGTGGATCGCTTTTTCGCTCGGTTTGGCGAGATCGTCCAGCCCCTTACGCGCATCGCGATAGTCGCTCAGGGCTTTATCGAGGAATTTGCGGTCCGTTTTTTCTTCCAGCAGCGGCAGGAGGGCGGCGAGGGTGGATTTAATATCGCCGATAAGCGCCATATCCACCTTGCTGTGCGCGCCGATGCTACCGGGATTAATGTCGATCTGGATAATTTTGGCATCCGTCGGGTAGAACGCGCGGTACGGGAACTGGGTGCCGAGCAGGATCAGCGTATCGGCGTTCATCATGGTATGGAAGCCGCTGGAAAAACCGATCAGCCCGGTCATGCCCACATCGTACGGGTTATCGTATTCAACGTGCTCTTTGCCGCGCAGGGCGTGCACAACTGGCGCCTTCAGCTTAGCGGCAAATTCCACCAGCTCTTTATGCGCGCCAGCACAGCCGCTGCCGCACATCAGGGCGATATTGTTGGAGTATCGCAGCAGCTGCGCCAGCTTTTTAAGTTCTTCATCCGCAGGGGTAATGGTTGGCTGTGGCGCAGAGTACCAGTGGGTGGTGGCGGTTTCAGGTGCAGCCTTCAGCGCCACGTCCCCCGGCAGCACAACCACCGAAACCCCGCGATTCAGGATCGCCTTACGCATGGCTATCGCCAGCACCTGTGGGATCTGCTCCGGCGACGAGACCAGCTCGCAGTAGTGGCTGCATTCACGGAACAGCTCCTGAGGATGCGTCTCCTGAAAATAGCCGCTGCCGATTTCGGATGACGGAATATGTGCGGCAATCGCCAGCACCGGAACATGGTTGCGGTGACAGTCGAAAAGACCGTTGATAAGGTGCAGGTTTCCCGGTCCGCAGGAACCTGCACAGACGGCGAGTTCGCCCGTGAGCTGCGCTTCGGCACCCGCGGCAAAGGCGGCGACCTCTTCATGGCGGGTGGGCATCCATTCAATGGTCTTCATCTTGTTGAGGCTGTCGCTGAGTCCGTTCAGCGAATCGCCGGTGACGCCCCAGATACGCTTTACGCCAGCCTGCTCCAGGGTTTTCGCTATGTATGCAGCCACGGTTTGTTTCATGGTGGTCCTTCTCCTTTATGTGATATCGCTTACAAGCTTAGAAGAAAGTCACTGTATTGGCTGCCTGGTATTCCATACGCACAGGCAGTAGGCACAACGTAAGCCGGGTAAACGCAATGCCACCCGGCAAAAAGCCCGGTGGCGCTAACGCTTACCGGGCCTACGAAGAGCCAACATGTACAAAGTAGGCCGGGTAAACGCAGTGCCACCCGGCAACAAATGGAGGCACTGCGCCAGATTATGCCAGCACCAGGTCCCCCTGCGGATGGCATGAACACGCCAACACGTAACCCTCTGCAATTTCCGCATCGGTCAGCGTCATGGTGCTGGTGACGGTGTATTCACCGGAAACCACCTTCGTCTTACAGCAGCCGCACACACCCGCGCGACAGGCTGCCGCTACCGGCACGTTATTGCTTTCGAGCGCTTCAAGCAGCGTGGTGCCCACGCGACCAAAGAAGGTCTGCGCCGGTTGCAGCTTCGTGAACTTCATCCCGCTGGTCGCCGCTGCCGCTACAGGCGTGAAGAACTGCTCTTTAAAGAAGCGGGTCACGCCGAGCGCTTTCACTTCTTTCTCCACGATCTCCATGTACGGCGCCGGGCCGCAGGTCATCACGGTACGATCCGCAATGTCCGGCACGCTTTGCAACATTTCGCGGCTCAGACGCCCCGCGACAAAACCGTGCGTCGCGTTGTGCTCAGCCACCAGGGTCACCGGATAATTTCGCCATTCCTCGGCAAAAATCACATCTTCCGGGGAACGCACGCTAAAGATCACCTGCACGTCGGCCTGAGGACGGTATTTCGCCAGCCAGCGGCGCATCGACATAATCGGCGTTACGCCACAGCCTGCCGCCAGAAGCAGGAATTTGTCTTCCTTCTTGTCGTCACAGGTGAACTCGCCCTGCGCGTCAGACAGCCAGATGTAATCCCCGCGCTTCACGTCACGGGTCAGCCACCGGGAGCCTGCGCCGTCATCAATACGACGGACGGTGAGCGTTATGTATTCGCTCACGCCCGGCGTGGAGGAGATCGTGTAGGCGCGCAGGGTATCCACCGAATTACGCACGCTCACCAGCGCATACTGACCTGCGCGGTACGGGTAGTAGTCATGGCACAGCAGCGACAGTGTCCACACATCCGGCGTCTCCTGTTGGATGTGATGAACCTGCATCCGCCACGGACATTGTGAGGTTGGCATGGTCATGAGTTACTCCTTACGCGCTCAGCAGTTGCTTCATATCATCTTCAACGTTGGTCACGGAACGCAGACCAAATTTCTCGTTCAGGATGGCCAGCAGGTCCGGCGTCAGGAAGCCTGGCGCGGTCGGCCCGGTGACGATGTTGGTCACGCCGAGAGAGAGCAGGGTCAACAGAATAACGATCGCTTTCTGCTCGAACCAGGAGAGCACCAGCGACAGCGGCAGATCGTTCACGCCGCAGCCCAGTTTCTCTGCCAGCGTGACCGCCAGAATGATGGCTGAATATGCATCGTTACACTGACCAGCATCCACCAGGCGTGGCAGACCTTCGATGTTGCCGAAGTCCAGCTTGTTGAAACGGTACTTACCGCAGGCCAGGGTCAGGATCAGACAGTCTTCCGGAACGCGGGTGGCGAAATCGGTGAAATAGTTACGTTCCCCGCGCGCGCCGTCACAGCCGCCGATCAGGAAGATGTGACGTAGTTTTTCACGGCTGACGAGGTCAATCAGGGAATCCGCCGCACCCAGCAGGGTTTCACGGCCAAAACCGACGGTGATGAGGTGCGGAATTTCGCTGTACGGGAAGCCTGCCATCTGCTGCGCCTGTGCGATAACCGGACCGAAATCATCGCCTTCAAGGTGGCTCACGCCCGGCCAGCCGACGATGCTGCGGGTCCAGATACGGTCGTCATACGCGCCCACGGTAGGGTCGATGATGCAGTTAGAGGTCATGACGATTGGGCCAGGGAAGCGGGCGAACTCCACCTGCTGGTTCTGCCAGCCGCTGCCGTAGTTACCGATCAGATGCTTAAATTTACGCAGTTCCGGGTAGCCGTGCGCGGGCAACATTTCGCCGTGGGTATAGACGTTAACGCCGGTGCCTTCGGTCTGCTTCAGCAGGTTGTAGAGATCTTTCAGGTCGTGGCCGGAGATCAGGATGCATTTACCTTCGGTCGCTTTGACGTTGACCTGCGTCGGCGTTGGGTGGCCGTAGGTGCTGGTTTCACCGGCATCCAGAATGCTCATCACTTTGAAGTTCATCTGGCCGATTTCCATCGAGCATTCCAGCAGGGCGTTCATGTCGGAAGGCCAGGTGCCCAGCCATGCCATGATTTTGTGGTACTGGGCATAAATGTCGTTGTCGTACTGGCCGAGTACGTGCGCGTGCTCCATATACGCCGCAGCACCTTTCAGACCGTACAGGCACAGCAGGCGCAGGCCGAGGATGTTCTCGCCAATCGCCGCTTTGTCTTTATTGGGAGTAAATTCGGCGGCCTGACGCTGTAGCTCGCCCAGGTCGTCGCTCACCAGCTGTAGTTCCGCCATCGGGTTGTCCACGCGGGCGCTGGCGTCGGCATTCAGGCATTGCGCTTTCAGGGCTTCACGCAGGGCAATCGCTTCGCGGGCATAGCCCACAATGCGTGGCGAATCGAAGTTAACGTTAGTCAGCGTGGAGAAAAATGCGCGCGGCGCAAAGCTGTCGACATAGTGATCGACAAGGCCATATTCACGGGCCTTGAAGGCCCAGGCGGATAAGCCTTGCAGCGCCGCAATCAGCAGGTCCTGGAGATCGGACGTTTCTGCGGTTTTGCCGCACATACCCTGCGCGTAAGAGCAGCCGTTGCCTGCCGGGGTACGGATGGTTTGTTCACATTGCACACAAAACATAATCACACCTGTTAAAGTTATATTTTAGATACATGTTTAAGGTTATGCCTGTGCCACAACGGAGAAAAGTGCTTTCTTATACTAAGTGGAGGGTTATTGATTTAGCGCAATTTTGGCGGCAGGTTCACTACCGCCAAAGCAGTATCAGGCTGAGAAGAACGCCATCAGGATGGGGACCAGCAGGCTCAGAATAAAGCCGTGTACAATAGCGGCAGGGACCATCTCAAGCCCTCCCGAGCGCTGTAACACCGGCAGGGTAAAGTCCATTGAGGTGGCCCCGCACAGGCCCAGCGCGGTAGAGCGGCTGCGGCGTACCAGGCCGGGGATCAGCATGATGGCTATCAGCTCGCGCGCCAGATCGTTAAAGAAGGCGGCGCTGCCGATCACCGGACCAAACGATTCGGTCAGCAGAATACCGGACAGCGAATACCAGCCAAAACCGGATGCCATCGCCAGGCTGGTTTTCAGCGGCAGATCGAGAATAAAGGCGTTAATCACTCCCCCCGCCATTGAGCTGGCCACAACGATAACGGCAACCATCATGCCCCGGCGGTTCAGGACAATCTGTTTCAGCGTCATGCCATTATTTCGCAACTGAATACCGATCAGGAAGAGCAGGAAAATCAGCGTATATTCGCTGGCTTCCGTAGCGTGCTGTAAAAAAGCCCATCCGGTTAGCCCCAGTAAAAAACCGAGCACCACCACGCCGCACAGCTTTAATGATTCCAGCGCCATCGCAATTCGGGAGGGAAGCTTTTCCTGATGGTGGTGATTTTTCCAGGGAATAGTGCGTTCCAGCCAGAACAGCGCGGCAATATTGCACAGCAGAATAACCACTACCGTAACCGCAGAATAATGCAGGATGGAAAGCAAGTTCGTCGCCAGATTATCCAGGAAGGCCAGGCTGATCCCCATAAAGAACAGAATGACGTAAACAATCCAGCTGAGAAAACGATTAATAAGCTTTAAGGCCGATTCATGACGCAGCGGAATAAGGTAGCCCACAATCAGGGGCAGAAGAATGATGAGGAGTCCTGAGAACATGAACAGCCGGTCCTTTTGAGTATCATTTAAGCGCCAGAGACACTACCCAATAAAGGCTGTACAGTAAAGCGGCAAAAGAAAGCCGGGTGGCGGATGCGCCTTACCCGGCCTACAAAGTGCACACTCACGTAGGTCGGGTAAGCTTTAGCGCCACCCGACATTACAGGCCGCACTTAATTAATCGCGTTTTTCCAGCAGGGTGCGATACAGCACGCCGCCCAGAATACCGCCAATAATTGGCATCACCCAGAACAGCCACAGCTGTTCAAGCGCCCAGCCGCCCTGGAAAATAGCCACCGCGGTGCTACGTGCCGGGTTAACGGAGGTATTGGTCACCGGGATGGAGATCAGGTGGATAAGCGTCAGCGCCAGACCAATAGCAATGGGGGCAAAGCCCGCAGGCGCGTATTTGTCCGTTGCGCCGTGGATCACCAACAGGAAACCTGCGGTGAGCACAATTTCAATCACGATAGCAGACAGCATTGAGTAGCCGCCTGGAGAGTGTTCGCCGAAGCCGTTTGACGCAAATCCGCTGGCCGCGGCGTCAAACCCGGCTTTTCCGCTGGCAATGACGTACAACACCGCCGCGGCAATAATACCGCCAATAACCTGGGCAATAATATAGCCAATAATATCTTTCGCCGGGAAACGTCCGCCCGCCCATAAACCTAACGTGACGGCCGGGTTGAAATGACCGCCGGAAATATGCCCCACGGCGAATGCCATGGTTAATACGGTTAAACCGAATGCCAGCGCGACGCCGACAAATCCAATACCTAATTCCGGAAATGCGGCTGCGAGTATTGCACTACCGCAACCACCAAACACCAGCCAGAATGTACCAAAGCATTCTGCCGCTAATTTTCTGAACATAACCACCTCAATAATAAACGTCCGCGCCCATTCCTGCGCGCGGGTTATATCGCCATAAAGGGATGACGACTCAAAGAGCCAGTATTTTGAAACCATCAACATCCCTTCGCCACTCAAATAAATTCACTAAATTTGATTTAAGGCAATGTGATGTCAATCCTTGTTCAGAATGGAGGTAATTAGAGCATAGCCCAATAATTAAGAGGGCGTATATTCTGCTGTCGTGACCTACAGCCTGCCGCTATACTGCTGATAACTTGAAGGAAAAAGTGGCCGAAATGCGGGGGATGTATGCTACTCGAACGTGTGGAGATTGTCGGGTTTCGCGGGATTAACCGCCTGTCGCTGCAACTGGAACAGAACAACGTCCTGATAGGCGAAAACGCCTGGGGTAAATCCAGCCTGCTGGATGCCCTGACGCTGCTGCTTTCGCCCGAAGCGAACTTGTACCACTTCGTCCATGATGACTTCTGGTTTCCGCCGGGGGATGTCAACGGGCGCGAGAAACACCTGCATATCATTCTGACCTTCCGCGAATCCGAGCCCGGTCGCCATCGCGTGCGTCGTTTTCGCCCTATGTCGCCCTGCTGGGTGCCCTGTGAAGATGGGTTCCAGCGTATTTTCTATCGCCTTGAGGGCGAAATGGCGCAAAACGACGGGGTATTAACCCTGCGTGAATTTCTTGATGAGAAGGGGAATCCGATCCCGCTCGATAATATTGACGAGCTTGCCCGCCATCTTATCCGCCTCTCCCCCGTGTTGCGCTTACGAGACGCGCGCTTTATGCGGCGGATCCGTAACGGCACCGTGCCGAATATGCCTGACGTGGAGGTGACCGCCCGCGAGCTGGATTTCCTCGCCCGTGAACTGGTCTCGCGGCCGCAGAACCTCACCGACGGCCAGATCCGTCAGGGACTGTCTGCCATGGTCCAACTGCTGGAGCACTACTTCTCTGAGCAGGGAACGGGGCAGGCGCGCCACCGCCTGATGCGCCGCCGCTCGCACGACGAGCAACGAAGCTGGCGCTATCTCGATATTATCAACCGCATGATCGACCGCCCCAGCGGGCGCACGCATCGGGTGATCCTGCTGGGATTATTCTCCACGCTTTTACAGGCGAAAGGGACGGTGCGCCTGGATCGGGACGCGCGCCCTCTGCTGCTGGTGGAAGATCCGGAAACGCGGCTGCACCCGATTATGCTTTCCGTGGCGTGGCATCTTCTTAATCTGCTGCCGTTGCAGCGTGTCACCACCACGAATTCCGGCGAGCTGCTCTCCCTGACGCCGGTGGAGTATGTCTGCCGCCTGGTGCGTGAATCCTCGCGGGTCACCGCCTACCGGCTCGGGCCCGGCGGGTTAAATGCCGAAGATGGCCGACGCATTGCGTTTCATATCCGTTTTAACCGAGCCTCTTCCCTGTTTGCCCGCTGCTGGTTACTGGTGGAAGGGGAAACTGAAACCTGGGTGATAAACGAGCTGGCGCGCCAGTGCGGACACCACTTTGATGCCGAAGGCATCAAAGTGATCGAATTTGCTCAGTCTGGCTTAAAGCCGCTGATCAAATTTGCGCGCCGGATGGGGATAGAGTGGCACGTGCTGGTGGATGGCGATGAGGCGGGTAAAAAATATGCGGCGACCGTGCGCAGCCTGCTCAATAACGATCGTGAAGAGGAGCGGGAACATCTGACCACGCTGCCCGCGATGGACATGGAGCACTTTATGTACCGCCAGGGATTTGACGACGTCTTTCACCGCGTGGCGATGATCCCGGTGGATGTGCCCATGAATATGCGTCGGGTGATTGCCAAAGCTATCCATCGGTCGTCAAAACCGGATTTGGCCATTGAAGTCGCGACGGAAGCGGGCAGGCGGGGCGTGGAGTCGGTGCCCACGCTGCTGCGTAAAATGTTCTCCCGCGTCCTCTGGCTGGCACGCGGGAGAGCCGATTAACGGGCAGTCGCCTGCGATACCTGTTGGTGCAGGCTATCAAGCAGGATATAGCGGCGGCGGTACTCGGACCGTTTTTTACTCGCAATCTCTTCCATCGGTTTGCGTGGCATGGTCAGTGGCAGGGCAAAGTTGCCGTTCTCCTGCTGCTGTCCGCCAAGGGAGCGCCAGAAGCTGTCATAGTCAGCCAGCAATTTTCCCTCTTTTTTCTTGCGATAGCGCCAGCTGCGGTAGATGTGGGTGGCGTTACTCACCGCGAGGATCTGCTCGACGGGGAAGGCGCCTGCCAGCGTCATGACCGCTTCAACCAGCAGACGTTTTGGGAACAGTCCGTGACAGGCTTTGGTCGCCAGCTGAATGTGCTCGTGCGGGACATGCGCTTTCGCCCCCTGCATTCCGCCGATGAAGAGCGTTGACTTGCCCTGGTATTGGCACAGCGTAAAGGTCAGCTCGGCCAGCACCGTGTTCTGGTGGTCACAAAAAGTGAGGGTCGCTTCCCCTTCTTTGTCCAGAAACGCATCCGCGCTCAGGCGAACGCTAAACTGCTGCTCCTCTTTGCCCGTTAACGTCACCAGCGTGATGCCCTGGCTGGAAAGGTAGCCGTTCAGCAGTGACGCCGGAAGATGTCGGCTCATCATCTGATAGTGATTGTCCAATGCGTCCAGCGTATTCTGACGGCCCATATTGACGGTCAGCCACGGTCGGTGCAGGCGGCACGGCAGGCCGGGCTGCACGCGCAGGATCTGCATCAGACGGGGCTGTTTTGCAAGGTTTCCGAGCAGGTGCGCAGTGGTGAACGGCGTTGCCAGCGAGCGCAACATAAACTTACGTCGATAGGCCGGATTTTGCCACGCCAGCCCCGGCGTGAGGGAACCCGATGCCAGGCTTTTAAACAGTTGCCAGCCCGATTTAGGCTGGGACAGCGTTGAATAAGGTGTATCGACGATGGAAGACATGTTAGATCCTGCTTCTGGTGGAATTTCGCTATTTCAGCAGGCGCTTTATCAACATCAGGTAAACAATTCCCGACGATTACGGGGATCGGGGGTTTCGTTGAGGAGTGGTTTAGATAAAATCAACGGTGATGATAGCCAGAACAATTATTTGGAATATTTATGAACCTGAAGGGAAAACGCAGAAAGCTGTTTCTGCTGCTGGCGGTAGTGGTGTTAGCAGGCGGATTCTGGTTATGGAAGGTACTGAACGCGCCGGTACCACAGTATCAAACGCTGATTGTTCGTCCGGGCGAGCTGCAACAAAACGTGCTGGCGACGGGGAAGCTGGATGCCCTGCGTAAGGTTGACGTGGGCGCGCAGGTCAGCGGTCAGCTTAAAACCCTGTCGGTTGAGATTGGCGATAAGGTTAAAAAAGGCCAGTTGCTGGGCGTGATCGATCCTGAGCAGGCGCAAAACCAGATCCGCGAAGTGGAAGCGACGCTGATGGAGTTGCGCGCGCAGCGCGCTCAGGCTCAGGCGGAGCGTAATCTCGCTCAGGTCACCCTGTCGCGCCAGCAGGCGCTGGCGAAAACGCAGGCCATCTCGAAACAGGATTTGGACACAGCCGCCACGGAGCTGGCGGTGAAGCAGGCGCAGATTGGCACCATCGATGCGCAAATCAAGCGGAATCAGGCCTCGCTGGATACGGCGAAAACCAACCTCGATTACACGCAAATCGTTGCGCCAATGGCCGGGGAAGTGACGCAGATAACCACCCTGCAAGGCCAGACGGTCATCGCCGCGCAGCAGGCGCCGAACATCCTGACCCTGGCGGATATGAGCACCATGCTGGTGAAAGCCCAGGTATCTGAAGCGGACGTCATTCACCTTAAGCCGGGGCAGAAAGCCTGGTTTACGGTGCTGGGCGATCCGCAAACCCGCTATGAAGGGGTGCTGAAAGATATCCTGCCGACGCCGGAGAAGGTCAACGACGCCATCTTCTACTATGCGCGTTTTGAGGTGCCAAACCCGCAGGGCGTGCTGCGTCTGGACATGACCGCTCAGGTGCATATCCAGCTGACCGGCGTGAAAAACGTGCTGACGGTTCCGCTCTCCGCGCTGGGCGAATCCGCCGGGGACAATCGCTACAAAGTTAAGGTGCTGCGCAACGGTGAAACCCGCGAGCGGGAAGTGGTGATTGGCGCACGTAACGACACCGACGTGGTGGTGGTCAAAGGGCTGGAAGAGGGTGAGGAAGTGGTCACCAGCGAAAGCCTGCCTGGAGCCGCGCAATGACGGCGCTGCTTGAGCTGAATGACATTCGTCGCAGCTATCCGTCCGGCGACGGGCCGGTGGAGGTGCTGAAAGGCATCTCCCTGCGCGTTGAAGCCGGTGAAATGGTGGCGATTGTCGGGGCATCGGGCTCGGGTAAATCAACGCTGATGAACATTCTCGGCTGTCTGGATAAGCCTACCAGCGGCACCTATCGCGTGGCCGGGACGGATGTTTCCACCCTGGACGGCGACGCGCTGGCGAAGCTGCGTCGCGAGCATTTTGGCTTTATCTTCCAGCGTTACCATCTGCTTTCACACCTGAGCGCGGCGCAGAATGTGGAAGTGCCAGCGGTGTATGCGGGCGTCGAGCGCAAAAAACGCCTCGAACGCGCGAAGGCGCTGTTAACGCGTCTTGGGCTGGCGGAGCGTGTTGATTATCAGCCTTCGCAGCTTTCCGGCGGTCAGCAGCAACGCGTGAGTATTGCCCGCGCGCTGATGAACGGTGGGCAGGTGATCCTCGCCGATGAGCCAACCGGTGCGCTCGACAGCCATTCCGGTGAAGAGGTGATGGCGATCCTGCATCAGCTTCGCGATCAGGGGCATACGGTGATTATCGTCACCCACGATCCGCAGGTGGCAGCGCAGGCGGAACGCATTATCGAGATCCACGACGGCGAGCTGGTCAGCAACCCGCCGCCACGTCAGTCCAGAGCGGCGGCGACGAAAGAGGCGCTGCCGGCCGCAACTGGCTGGGGCCAGTTTTCCAGCGGTTTCCGCGAGGCGCTGACCATGGCCTGGCTGGCGATGGCGGCCAACAAAATGCGCACTCTGCTGACCATGCTTGGCATCATTATTGGTATTGCCTCAGTGGTGTCGATTGTGGTGGTGGGCGATGCGGCGAAACAGCTGGTGCTGGCAGATATTCGCGCCATCGGGACTAACACCATCGACGTTTACCCCGGCAAAGATTTTGGCGACGACGAGCCGCAGTATCAGCAGGCGCTGAAGTATGACGATCTGGCGGCTATTCAGAAGCAGCCGTGGGTGAACTCCGCCACGCCTGCCGTCTCGCAAAACCTGCGTCTGCGCTACGGCAACATCGACGTGGCGGCCAGCGCTAACGGCGTCAGCGGAGATTACTTCAACGTCTACGGCATGACCTTCAGCGAAGGGGCGACCTTCAACGCTGAACAGCTGGCGGGCAGGGCGCAGGTGGTGGTGTTAGACGCTAACTCCCGCAGGCAGCTGTTCCCGAATAAGACCAATGTGGTGGGGGAAGTGATCCTCGTAGGCAACATGCCAGCGACGGTGATCGGCGTGGCGGAAGAGAAGCAGTCGATGTTCGGCAGCAGTAAAATCCTGCGCGTCTGGCTGCCGTACACCACCATTTCCGGGCGCATCATGGGGCAGTCATGGCTTAACTCTATTACCGTTCGAGTGAAGGAGGGCTACGACAGCGGGCTGGCGGAACAGCAGCTGGAGCGGCTGTTAACCCTGCGCCACGGGAAAAAGGATTTCTTCACCTGGAATATGGATGGCCTCTTGAAAACGGCGGAAAAGACCACACGTACTCTTCAGCTGTTCCTGACGCTGGTGGCGGTGATTTCGCTGGTCGTCGGCGGGATAGGGGTGATGAACATTATGCTGGTGTCGGTGACCGAACGTACGCGGGAGATCGGCATCCGCATGGCGGTCGGAGCCAGAGCCAGCGACGTGCTGCAGCAATTTTTGATTGAAGCGGTGCTGGTGTGTCTGGTGGGCGGTGCGATGGGGATTGCGCTCTCGATGATGATCGCCTTTGCGCTCCAGCTCTTCTTACCGGGCTGGGAGATTGGCTTCTCGCCGATGGCGATCCTGACGGCGTTTTTATGTTCCACCTTCACCGGTATTCTGTTCGGCTGGCTACCGGCGCGGAACGCGGCGCGGCTGGATCCGGTGGATGCGCTGGCGCGCGAATAACCCGAAAATAAAAATGCCAGCCGATCGGGCTGGCATTTTGCCTGCAGGGTGTACACAATGAATCAGAGAGCTATGCAACCGCTTCTGCTTCAACGGGGACGATCAGACTGGCATGATTGCCTTTTGGCCCCTGGTGTACATCGAACCGGACGGACTGCCCGGCTTTGAGCGTCCTGTAACCATCCATCTGAATGGTGGAATAGTGAGCGAAGATATCCTCGCCGCCGCCTTCGGGGCAAATGAAGCCAAACCCCTTGGCGTTGTTGAACCACTTAACAGTACCCATTTCCATGCTTCGACATCCTTCGTAAATCTTATAAATTAAGATGGAATGAACCGGTGGTGGAGTGGGGGCTGTTCAAAACCTCGCCAACTCACGCTTGTACAATTTAGAGAAACGGAAGAAGCCGTCAAGCGTTTGGCGCTGGAGTTGGGACAATAATCAACCAAAATTTGAGGCAGTTAACGCTATTGCAACAGTTTGTGACAGACATCGCGGATGACAGTAATAGATGATTGTTATCTAACATCTGAGGTAGATTCAAAGTGGTTATGCATAATGGGTAAGACCAACGATTGGCTGGATTTTGACCAGCTGGCGGAAGATAAAGTGCGCGACGCGCTAAAACCGCCATCTATGTATAAAGTTATGTTAATGAACGATGATTACACGCCGATGGAATTTGTTATTGACGTGCTACAAAAGTTCTTTTCTTATGATGTTGAACGTGCAACGCAACTGATGCTTACCGTTCATTATCGTGGCAAAGCGATCTGCGGCATCTTTACTGCCGAAGTAGCGGAAACCAAAGTAGCGATGGTGAACGACTATGCAAGGGAGAACGAGCATCCGTTGCTGTGTACGCTGGAAAAGGCCTGATAAGGCATAAAATTGGGGGAGGTGCCTATGCTCAATCAAGAACTGGAACTCAGTTTAAACATGGCTTTCGCCAGAGCGCGTGAGCACCGACATGAGTTTATGACCGTCGAGCATTTGCTGCTCGCACTGCTTAGCAACCCATCTGCCCGCGAAGCGCTGGAAGCCTGCTCCGTGGATCTGGTGGCGCTACGTCAGGAACTCGAAGCCTTCATCGAACAAACCACACCGGTGCTGCCAGCCAGTGAAGAAGAGCGCGACACACAGCCGACGCTCAGCTTCCAGCGCGTGCTGCAGCGCGCGGTTTTCCACGTCCAGTCTTCCGGACGTAGCGAAGTGACGGGCGCCAATGTGCTGGTCGCCATCTTCAGTGAGCAGGAGTCCCAGGCGGCCTACCTGCTGCGTAAACACGAAGTCAGCCGGCTCGACGTGGTCAACTTCATCTCTCACGGAACGCGAAAAGACGAGCCTAACCAGGCATCGGATCCCAGCGGACAGATCAACAGCAATGAAGAGCAAGCAGGCGGGGAGGATCGTATGGAAAACTTCACCACCAACCTTAACCAGCTTGCTCGCGTTGGCGGTATCGACCCGCTGATTGGCCGCGACAAAGAGCTGGAACGTGCCATACAGGTGCTGTGCCGTCGCCGCAAGAATAACCCGCTGCTGGTGGGGGAATCTGGCGTGGGTAAAACCGCGATTGCCGAAGGTCTGGCCTGGCGCATTGTGCAGGGCGACGTGCCGGAAGTGATTGCCGACTGCACCATCTACTCACTGGATATCGGCTCGCTGCTGGCGGGCACCAAATACCGCGGTGATTTTGAAAAACGTTTCAAAGCGCTGTTAAAACAGCTGGAGCAGGACACCAACAGCATCCTGTTTATCGATGAGATCCACACCATCATCGGCGCAGGCGCGGCTTCCGGTGGTCAGGTAGATGCCGCCAACCTGATCAAACCGCTGCTCTCCAGCGGCAAGATCCGCGTGATGGGCTCTACGACGTACCAGGAGTTCAGCAACATCTTTGAGAAGGATCGTGCGCTGGCGCGTCGTTTCCAGAAAATCGACGTAACCGAGCCGTCGGTTGACGAAACGGTGCAGATCATCAACGGCCTGAAAACCAAGTACGAAGCGCACCATGACGTGCGTTACACCGCGAAAGCGGTGCGTGCGGCGGTGGAGCTGGCGGTGAAATACATCAACGATCGTCATCTGCCGGATAAAGCGATCGACGTGATTGATGAAGCGGGTGCGCGTGCGCGCCTGATGCCAGCGAGCAAGCGTAAGAAAACCGTGAACGTAGCGGATATCGAGTCCGTGGTGGCCCGTATCGCACGTATCCCTGAGAAGAGCGTCTCTCAGAGCGACCGTGATACGCTGCGCACCCTCGGCAATCGCCTGAAAATGCTGGTCTTTGGTCAGGATAAAGCTATTGAGGCCTTAACCGAAGCGATCAAGATGGCCCGTGCTGGCCTGGGGCATGACCACAAGCCTGTCGGTTCCTTCCTGTTCGCCGGCCCGACCGGTGTGGGTAAAACCGAGGTAACGGTGCAGCTCTCCAAAGCGCTGGGCATTGAGCTGTTGCGCTTTGATATGTCCGAGTATATGGAGCGTCACACCGTCAGCCGTTTGATTGGTGCGCCTCCGGGCTACGTGGGCTTTGACCAGGGCGGCCTGCTCACCGACGCGGTGATCAAGCATCCGCACGCGGTCCTGCTGCTCGATGAAATCGAGAAAGCGCACCCGGACGTGTTCAACATCCTGTTGCAGGTGATGGACAACGGGACGCTGACCGATAACAACGGGCGCAAGGCCGATTTCCGCAACGTGGTGCTGGTGATGACCACCAATGCCGGGGTACGTGAAACCGAGCGCAAATCCATCGGCCTGATCCATCAGGATAACAGCACCGATGCGATGGAGGAGATCAAGAAGATCTTCACGCCGGAGTTCCGTAACCGTCTGGACAACATTATCTGGTTCGATCACCTGTCTACCGAGGTGATCCATCAGGTGGTGGATAAGTTCATCGTCGAGCTGCAGGTTCAGCTGGATCAGAAAGGCGTGTCGCTGGAAGTGAGCCAGGAGGCCCGCAACTGGCTGGCCGAGAAAGGCTACGACCGTGCGATGGGTGCCCGTCCGATGGCGCGTGTGATTCAGGACAACCTGAAGAAACCGCTGGCGAACGAACTGCTGTTTGGATCGCTGGTTGACGGCGGCCAGGTGACCGTGGCGCTGGATCAGGCGAAGAACGAGCTGACGTACGATTTCCAGAGCGCGGCGAAGCACAAGCCGGAAGCGGCTCACTGAGTTGAAAGGTAAAAGCAAAACGGCAACTTCGGTTGCCGTTTTTTTTGTTTGCTCCCTCTCCCAGTGGGAGAGGGCTGGGGTGAGGGCATCAGGCCGCAGAGGAATTTTGCGAGGCGCTTTCCAGATTCTTTCGAAGTCAGTTGCTGGATAAATCTACAGTAATAAAATGGTGTCGCACCTGCAAAATCGGGTGCCGGGATTGGCGTCCTGAAAGTGTGTGCACAGACAATCTTGCGTGCATAAAGGATTACATATGACTAATATTAATAGCTTCGCCCAGCTCTACACCGAACTCTCCCTCAACCCCGATCTCCCAACTCTTGCCGAACGCTGTAACCTGCTCACTGAAATCCTGCTCGACTGTCATTCGCTCCCACAAACGCAGCCCGTTTGCCGCTGTCTCGGAGCTTATCTGGAAGAGGTAAAATCCGGCCTCACAGAATCCATGCGTGATTTTCAGATGGTGGAATTTGAGGACGAAGCGGAACAGCCGCGACAAAAAGAGTGGTTGCTGGAAGATACAGAAACGAAATGTGACTACTGCCGGGCGTTAAACCACGTGCTGCTGGTTTCGCATTTTGACCGCGATATGTTGCCGCACCTGACGGGACTGTTGCATGACATTACCCACGCGATAGCTGAAGATTTAATCGTACCCATGAACCCGTGCATGACAATACATCTGCCGACACAGCCACACTAAGGCCATAAATAAAAAAGGCCGGGATTGTCCCGACCTTTTAAATATTCATCTGCCATTACAGGCGAAAACAATTAGCGACTACGGAAGACAATGCGGCCTTTGCTCAGGTCGTACGGGGTCAGTTCAACAGTCACTTTGTCGCCCGTCAAAATGCGGATATAGTTTTTGCGCATTTTACCGGAGATGTGCGCAGTTACCACGTGACCGTTTTCCAGTTCTACGCGAAACATGGTATTAGGCAACGTATCAAGTACGGTACCCTGCATTTCAATATTGTCTTCTTTGGCCATCTAATCCTCTGGGGTATCACTACCAAGTTTTGAACCGGCAAGATAATGCCGAAATTCATCAATTAAGTAAAGAATTGCGCGTTTAAAACGCAGCAAAACAATTTCAGCGTATTGCCCAAGCGTCACGGTACAACCGAACGGAAAGCGCATTCGTAAAGGGGATACGACAGGATAAACGTCAGGACGTTATCTGAAGCGAGGGTCCCAAACGGCGGCGGGGCAACAGGCAGAAGCTACTCTGCGGCGTAATTATAACACCCTCATAAAAAATATGCGGAAAACATTTAGGCATTGGGCATAAAGAGCATTCTGGGAACCCAAAAATCGCGCGGAAGAGTCTCCTGTCGGCACTGTTCAAGGTGTTCGATATAGCGTCGGCGGGAAATTTCAACCGCGCCGAGCGAGGCGGTGTGCTCATTCAGCACCTGACAATCCATCAGTTGTCCGCCGCGTTGGGCAAATTCCTGGCTAAAAACCAGCAGCGCGGTTTTCGACGCATTCGTGGCGCGGGAGAACATCGACTCGCCGCAGAACAGCGTGCCCTGCGCCACCCCGTACATCCCCCCAACGAGGTCATCATCTTTCCATACTTCGATGGAGTGCGCGTAGCCCAGCTCATGAAGCTGGTGGTAGGCGATAATGATATCGCGGGTTATCCAGGTGCCTTCATGACGATCTTCAGCGCAGCCTTCGATTACCTGCCCGAAGGCGTGATTGAGCGTGACGCGATAGGGCGAATTTGCGTGAAAACGTTTCATGCTGCGGCTCAGGTGAAACTGCCCGGGCCACAGCACGGCTCGCGGGTCCGGAGACCACCATAAAATCGGGTCGCCGGGAGAAAACCACGGGAAGATGCCGCGCTGGTAAGCCATTAAGAGACGCGCCGGGCTGAGATCGCCGCCCAAAGCCAGCAATCCGTTAGGTTCACGCAGCGCCCCCTCCGGAGAAGGGAACGCAATATTATGGCGAGAAAGCTGCACCAGGCGCATGACAACAGAACTCCAGTACGCGAGAGAGGACGCTACAAATATAGTCTACAGGCGCTGTTTAAACTGGTAGTAGCGACCCTGTTTTGCCAGCAGCTCTGCGTGATTACCTTGCTCAATTATGTGTCCGTTGTCCATCACAATTATTCGATCGAAATTCACCAGCCCACGCAGGCGGTGAGTGACCATCAGCACGGTTTTGCCTTTCATCACCTTTGTCAGTAAATCAAGAATTTGACTCTCGGTTGTCGCATCCAGACCTTCTGTCGGTTCATCCAGCAACATCAGCGGCGCATCGTGCAGGAGGGCGCGCGCGATGGCCAGACGACGCAGTTCGCCGCCGGAAAGCTGTCGGCCCCCTTCACCCAGCCAGCTGTTCAACCCGTCGTCCTCAAGCAGCTTGTGCAGCCCAACCTGTTCCAGCATCGCCCGTAGCGTATCGTCAGAGGCGTCCGGTGCCGCCAGAAGAAGATTATCGCGCAGCGTAGCGCTGAACAGGTGCACACGCTGGGGCACGACGCTGACCGTTTTACGCAAGGCCGCTTCGCTAAAATCAGACAGCGGAAGGTCGTTAAACCGAATCTCGCCCTGCTGCGGGTCCCAGGCGCGCGTGAGGAGTTGCAGAAGCGTCGATTTGCCACATCCCGTACGGCCAAGGATCGCAATGCGCTGCCCGGCATCAACAGAAAGGCTGATGTCTTCCAGCGCGTTTTGCGCCTGCTTGTCGTAGGCGAAGGTGACGTTGCTGAGCGTCAGCGCGACCTGCTCCGGCACAGCGGTTTGACCCGCGCTGAACTTCACTTCCGGCTCCTGCTCTGCAATATCCGTAATGCGCAGCGCAGAGGCAATCACCTGGCCGAGATGCTGAAAGGCGCCGGTGACCGGGGCTAAGGCTTCGAAGGCTGCCAGGGCACAGAAAACAAACAGCGCAATCAGCGGGCCAGGCTGCGGGTTACCGCCCACGCCACCGGAGGCCATCCAGAGCATGGCGATAACGGCAAACCCACCGATTAACATCATCAGCGCCTGAGAAAACGCGGTCAGTTCAGACTGGCGACGCTGGGCTTCATGCCAGTTCAGTTCCGTATTTTCCATACGGGTGCGGTAGCGCTTGCTGGCACCAAAAATGGTGAGCTCGGCCTGACCCTGCAACCAGGAGGTGAGCTGCTGGCGGTATTCCCCGCGCAGACGCGTCAGGTTTTCCCCGGTGGTTTTACCTGCACGATAAAACAGGGGCGGCAGAATAATCAGCGTCATCAGCATGATGCCGCCGAGCGTCAGTGCGATGGGAACATCCAGGAAACTCAACCCCAGCGTGACCACGACAATCACCACAAACGCGCCCACCATGGGCGAGATGACGCGCAGATAGAGGTGATCCAGCGTATCCACATCCGCAACTACGCGGTTGAGTAATTCGCCCTGCCGAAAACGTGCCAGCCCGGCAGGGGAGAGGGGCAGCAATTTGCTGAACGTATAAATACGCAGGTGTTGCAGCACGCGGAAGGTCGCGTCGTGGCTGACCAGGCGTTCGAAGTAGCGCCCGGCAGTTCGCGTAATCGCCGTGCCGCGCACCCCGGCGGCAGGCAGCATGTAGTTAAAGCTGTATAGCCCGGCAAAGCCTGCGGCCGCAGACGCGGAGAGGAACCAGCCAGAAAGCGTAAGCAGGCCGATGCTGGCGAGCAGAGTGATAATCGCCAGTACGATCCCGAGCGTCAGCATCCATTTGTGGCGTTTATACAAAGCAAGATAGGGAAGCAGGGCGCGCATCAGATATCCTCCTGACGGTTCGCCAGCAGGGTCGCAAAGGGCCCCAGTGCGGCAACAAGCGCGGCGTAATCGCCTTGCTCAACAATGTGTCCGTTTTCCATCACCCAGATCTGATCCCAGTCGGCAATACCTTCCAGCTGGTGGGTCACCATCAGGGTAGTTTGCTGGCGTGAGGCTGCGTTAAGCGCATCCATCACGCGCTGCTCGCTGTGAGCGTCCAGGCTGGCGGCGGGTTCGTCCAGCAGCATTAACGAACAGGGGTTCAGCAGCGCACGGGCAACCGCGACGCGCTGTGCCTGGCCCACTGACAGCCCGGCAGACTGATCGCCAATGACGGTATCGACACCCTGCGCAAGCAGCGGCAAAAACTCGCTGACCCAGGCGCGGTCGAGGACCGATTGCAGCTCATCGTCACGTGCATCCGGCCTTGCCAGCAGCACATTCTCGCGCAGCGTTGGGGCAGGCAGCTGAGGGTTTTGACCCACCCAGCTTAGCTGTTTACGCCAGGCATCAGGATCGAGCTCGCGCAGCTCCGTTTTGTTGATACGCAGCGATCCGGTGTACGCCATAAAACCTGACAGCGCATTCAACAATGAGCTTTTACCTGAGCCGCTGGTACCCACCAGCACCACACGTTGCCCGGCAGGCAGGGTAAAGTTCAGCGGGCCGGCCAGCACTTTGCCTTCAGGCGACAGAACAGAAAAATCCTGTGCTTCAATGGTCACCGGATCGTTCGTATTCAGCGTCACTTCACCACGCTCCGGATGTGCCAGCGGCGTTTCCATAAAGGTTTTCAGGCTGTCGGCAGCACCCACCGCCTGCGCTTTGGCATGGTAAAAGGTGCCGAGATCGCGAAGCGGCTGGAAAAATTCCGGGGCCAGGATCAGCGCCAGGAACCCGGCGGAAAGCGTGACCGCCGTACCGTAGTGGCCAAAGTCCAGCGCGCCGAGGTAGGAGAAGCCAAAGTAAACCGCCACAAGCGCAATCGACAGGGAGGTAAAGAACTCGAGCACGCCGGAAGAAAGGAAGGCCATGCGCAACACTTCCATGGTGCGCTGACGAAAATCCTGCGACGCCAGGCGAATGTTTTCGGTTTCCGCTTCACCACGACCAAAGATCCGCAGGGTTTCCATTCCGCGCAGACGGTCCAGGAAATGACCGCTCAACCGACCCAGCGCAAGGAAGTTGCGACGGTTAGCATCTGCTGCACCCATGCCGACCATCGCCATAAACAGCGGGATGAGCGGGGCGGTCCCCATCAGGATCAGAGCCGCTACCCAGTTAACAGGGAAGATGGCGATAACAATCATCAGAGGCACAAACACTGCCAGCGCCATCTGTGGAAGATAACGCGCATAGTAATCGTGCATATCGTCGATTTGCTCAAGGATCAGCGTCGCCCAGCTACCGGCCGGTTTGCCCTGGATCCACGCAGGCCCGGCTTCCGAAAGCCGGTCGAGCACTTTGCGGCGGATCTCATAGCGGATGTGCTGGCCGGCATGGAACCCAACCCGCTCGCGCAGCCAGACCACCCACGCACGCAGGACGAAAACCAGCACCAGAACGATAAACGGCAGCAGCAGCGCTTCGCGCGGGATGCTCTCCATGATCATATGATTGAGAATGCGGGCCAGCAGCCATGCCTGGGCAACAATCAACAGACCGCTGATAAATCCCAGAACGCGGGAAATCATAAGCCAGCGGCGGGACAGAACGCTTTGCTGTTTCAGCCAGCGCGTTAACTCTTGTTGACGGGTTTTTTCCATTGCGTACTTTGCAGGTGACGTTATAAGAAATTAGACATCTGCATGTTACACGTGAGCAAAAATAAAGGCGACCAGTGGCCGCCTTTATTTACGTTTGTTACTGACTTGTAAAGATTATTTACCTTGTTCTGCCAGTCCGTCCAGATAGCGTTCTGCGTCCAGGGCGGCCATACAGCCGGTCCCCGCAGAGGTGATCGCCTGACGATAAATATGGTCCATCACGTCGCCAGCCGCGAAGACGCCTGGGATGCTGGTCTGCGTGGCATTGCCGTGAATGCCAGACTGCACTTTGATGTAGCCGTTCTCCAGCTCAAGTTGGCCTTCGAAAATGGCCGTGTTCGGGCTGTGACCGATTGCCACAAACAGGCCTGCCACCTCCAGCGTTTCGACGGTGTCGGTGTTCTGCGTATCACGAATTCGCAGACCCGCCACACCCATCTGATCGCCGGTCACTTCTTCCAGCGTACGGTTGGTATGCAGCACAATGTTGCCGCTCGCCACTTTATCCATCAGGCGTTTGATCAGGATCTTCTCAGCGCGGAAGGTGTCGCGACGGTGGATCAGGTGTACTTCTGAGGCGATGTTCGCCAGATACAACGCTTCTTCCACAGCGGTGTTGCCGCCGCCAATCACCGCAACTTTCTGGTTGCGATAGAAGAAACCGTCGCAGGTCGCGCAGGCTGATACGCCGCGCCCTTTGAATGCTTCTTCAGACGGCAGACCGAGATAACGGGCAGAGGCACCGGTAGCGATGATCAGCGCATCGCAGGTGTATTCACCGCTGTCGCCGGTCAGACGGAACGGACGGTTCTGCAAGTCCACTTTATTAATGTGGTCGAACAGGATTTCGGTTTCGAATTTAGCAGCATGCTCGTGCATGCGCTCCATCAGCAGCGGCCCGGTCAGGTCGTTCGGGTCGCCCGGCCAGTTTTCCACTTCCGTGGTGGTGGTCAGCTGACCGCCTTTTTCCATCCCGGTAATCAGTACCGGTTGCAGGTTAGCGCGTGCAGCATAGACCGCTGCGGTATATCCCGCAGGTCCAGAACCAAGGATTAGCAGCTTACTGTGTTTGGTCGTGCCCATGAGATCCCCATTGTTGTTGGCAGGCAATGGGCTGGATTGTAGGGAATTTGTTGCCGTAAAAAAAGAGCACGACAGTTTTGCTTCCGATATATGCAATAGTCACGCCCTATGGATCAGACACGGTCATATCACGTCTGCTACTGAAAATCGCGCGTTTATAAGGCAATAAAATGATGATTAATACCCCCCCGTAATGAATATCTGGCATCTTGTACTAAAAATCGATGTTTTGCTTTGACAATCCCCTGCGCTTTTGCGAAAACATTCAAGGAAGAAAAAAAGACGCATGAACTGCATGTCGAATAGACATGCACGTAAATGCCATTTTTACCGGGTCAGTGAAATCTACGCATGGTGTGGACAGACGCCATACGTGATGTCTGTGACTGCTTTCGGGCAACGGTCTTCTTACCGCAGAACCCGAATCCACATCGCATCTAATACATAACCAGGCGATGTGATGAATAACGGGTGCAGGCTCTGAACAGTGATGTGCACAGGGTCCAGGCAGGAGTAGGGAAGGAATACAGAGAGACAATAATAATGGTAGATAGCAAGAAGCGCCCTGGCAAAGATCTCGACCGTATCGATCGTAACATTCTTAATGAATTGCAAAAGGATGGGCGTATTTCCAACGTCGAGCTTTCAAAACGTGTGGGACTTTCCCCGACGCCGTGCCTTGAGCGTGTGCGTCGACTGGAAAGACAGGGTTTTATTCAGGGCTATACGGCTCTGCTAAACCCGCATTATCTGGATGCCTCACTTCTGGTATTTGTTGAGATTACTCTGAATCGTGGTGCGCCGGATGTGTTTGAGCAATTTAACGCCGCTGTACAAAAACTTGAAGAAATTCAAGAGTGTCATCTGGTTTCCGGTGATTTTGACTACCTGTTAAAAACCCGTGTACCTGATATGTCCGCCTACCGTAAGCTGCTGGGTGAAACCCTGCTGCGTCTGCCAGGCGTGAACGACACCCGTACTTATGTGGTGATGGAAGAGGTCAAACAGAGCAATCGTCTGGTTATTAAGACGCGCTAACACGGAACAGGTGCAAAATCAGTGTAGTTTGATTACACTCCTGTTAATCCATACAGCAACAGTGCCGGGGATACCCGGCGCTGTTGTCCGTTTTAGCACACAGGCAGGACATGCCTGATACCTGGAGAGCCTTTCTTGAGCCAGGAATACACTGAAGACAAAGAAGTCACATTATCTAAGCTAAGCAGCGGACGTCGTCTCCTCGAGGCGTTACTGATTGTTATTGCCCTTTTTGCCGTCTGGCTGATGGCCGCCTTACTCAGTTTCAACCCCTCAGATCCCAGCTGGTCGCAAACCGCATGGCATGAGCCTATTCATAACTTAGGTGGCGTTCCCGGTGCCTGGCTTGCGGACACGCTCTTTTTCATTTTCGGAGTGATGGCTTATACCCTTCCCGTCATCATTATTGGCGGATGCTGGTTTGCCTGGCGTCATCGACAGAACGACGACTACATCGATTATTTTGCCGTTTCGCTGCGCCTGATTGGCGCCCTGGCACTGATCCTCACCTCCTGTGGGCTGGCGGCGATCAACGCCGATGATATCTGGTACTTCGCCTCCGGCGGGGTGATCGGCAGCCTGTTGAGCTCCGCGCTGCAACCGATGCTTCATAGCAGCGGCGGCACGCTGGCGCTGCTCTGTATCTGGGCGGCGGGCCTGACGCTGTTTACCGGCTGGTCCTGGGTGAGCATTGCTGAGAAGATCGGCAGCTTTATTCTGACGCTGCTGACGTTCGCCAGCAACCGTACCCGTCGTGACGATACGTGGGTCGATGAAGACGAGTATGAAGATGAGTACGAAGAGGAAGACGAGGCGCCTGTACAGCGGCGTGAATCTCGCCGCGCGCGTATTCTGCGCGGTGCTCTGGCGCGCCGCCAGCGCGTCGCTGAAAAATTTGCTAACCCGTTAGGCCGTAAAACTGATGCCGCGCTGTTCTCCGGCAAACGTATGGATGAAGACGAGCAGATTGAGTATCGCGGTGCGGCCGTCGACCCTGATGACGTACTGTTCTCTGGCCATCGAGCCACGCCGGGAGAGTATGACGAATACGATCCGCTGCTGAATGGCCACTCCGTGACTGAACCGGTAGCCGCTGCTGCTGCCGCAACGACGGCTGCGCAGGCCCATGTTGCGCCTGTTGAAGCCGTGATGCCGTCCTCGCCTGTTCCGGCACCGGAGTCCGCGATCCAGCAACCGCAGGTAGACTGGCAGACTGCGCCAGGCGTCCATACGCCTGAACCGACCATTGCGCCGGAGCCTGAAAGTTATATTCCTGTGCAGCAGGAACAGTGGCAGCAACCGTATCAGCCGCCTGAGCCTGCCAGCGTGCCGCAACAACCGTATCAGGCTTATACGCCCGAACCCGCTGTACCTGAACAGCCTTACGTTGCACCGGTGTCTGAACCCGAAGTGGTGGAGGAAGCGAAGCCATCCCGTCCGCCATTATACTATTTTGAAGAAGTGGAAGAGCGCCGCGCCCGTGAGCGCGAGCAGCTTGCCGCTTGGTATCAGCCCGTGCCCGAGCCGGTGCAGGAGCCTGTTGCAAAAGCGCCTTCGGTCAGCGTTCCACCTGTAGAACCTACGCCAGCCGTTGCGTCGGGTGCAGAAGCCGTGAAGCAGGCAACGGCAGCCGCTGCCGCGTCCGCTCCGCTATTCAGCCCGGCAGCCGACAGCGCCCCGCGTCCTCAGGTGAAAGAGGGCATTGGTCCACAGCTGCCGCGCCCTAACCGCGTGCGCGTACCGACTCGCCGGGAGCTGGCCTCTTATGGCATTAAACTGCCTTCCCAGCGTATGGCGGAAGAAAAAGCCCGTGAGTCCGACTACGAAGATGATGCCGACGAACTGCATCAGGATGAGCTGGCGCGTCAGTTTGCTGCCCAGCAGAATCAGCGTTACGGCGAAGAGTATCAGCATGACGTGCCTTCACAGCATCACGTGCCTTCACAGCAGGACGAGGATGATGCGGCCGAAGCGGAGCTGGCGCGCCAGTTTGCAGCAACGCAGCAGCAGCGTTATTCCGGTGAGCAACCTTCGGGGGCAAACCCGTTCTCGCTGTCGGATTTCGAATTCTCACCAATGAAAGATCTGGTGGATGATGGCCCAAGCGAACCGCTGTTCACGCCGAGCGTAATGCCGGAAGCGGAGCCGGTGCGTCAGCCGCCTGCACCACAGGCTTACGTGCAGCCGCAACAGCCGGCGCCGCAGGCGTATGCGCAGCCGCAGACACCTTCTCCACCGCCTCAGCCACAGTTCCAGCAGCCAGCACCACAGCCGCAGGAGAGCCTGATTCACCCGCTGCTGATGCGTAACGGAGACAGCCGACCGCTGCAACGACCAAGTACGCCGCTACCGTCGCTGGATCTGTTAACGCCACCGCCAGCGGAAGTCGAGCCGGTGGATACCTTTGCCCTTGAGCAGATGGCCCGTCTGGTGGAAGCGCGTCTGGCTGACTTCCGCATTAAAGCGGACGTGGTGAACTACTCACCGGGCCCGGTGATCACCCGTTTCGAACTGAACCTGGCACCGGGCGTAAAAGCGGCGCGTATTTCTAACCTCTCCCGCGACCTGGCGCGTTCTCTGTCCACCGTGGCGGTACGCGTGGTGGAAGTGATCCCAGGCAAGCCTTACGTTGGCCTTGAGCTGCCAAACAAGAAACGCCAGACCGTTTATCTGCGTGAAGTTCTGGATAACACCAAATTCCGCGACAACCCGTCCCCGCTGACCGTGGTGTTGGGTAAAGATATCGCCGGCGATCCGGTGGTTGCCGATCTCGCGAAGATGCCGCACCTGCTGGTTGCGGGTACTACCGGCTCGGGTAAATCGGTCGGGGTGAACGCCATGATCCTCAGTATGCTCTACAAAGCGCAGCCTGAAGACGTGCGTTTCATCATGATCGACCCAAAAATGCTCGAACTGTCCGTCTACGAAGGCATTCCGCATCTGTTAACGGAAGTGGTTACCGACATGAAGGACGCCGCCAACGCATTACGCTGGAGCGTCAATGAAATGGAGCGTCGCTACAAGCTGATGTCGGCGCTGGGCGTGCGTAACCTGGCCGGTTATAACGAGAAAATCGCCGAGGCGGCGCGTATGGGCCGTCCGATTCCGGACCCATACTGGAAGCCGGGTGACAGCATGGATGCCCAGCATCCGGTGCTGGAAAAACTGCCTTACATCGTGGTGCTGGTGGATGAATTTGCCGACCTGATGATGACCGTTGGCAAGAAAGTGGAAGAGCTGATTGCGCGTCTGGCACAGAAAGCGCGTGCGGCGGGCATCCACCTGGTACTGGCAACGCAGCGTCCGTCCGTGGATGTAATCACCGGTCTTATTAAGGCAAACATCCCGACTCGTATCGCGTTTACCGTGTCGAGTAAAATTGACTCCCGTACTATCCTTGACCAGGGCGGAGCAGAGTCGCTGCTGGGGATGGGTGATATGCTCTATTCCGGGCCGAACTCCACCTCGCCGGTGCGTGTTCACGGTGCGTTTGTTCGCGACCAGGAAGTGCACGCGGTTGTGCAAGACTGGAAAGCGCGCGGGCGACCGCAATATGTTGACGGCATCACCTCTGACAGCGAAAACGAAGGTGGCGGCGGTGGTTTTGACGGCGGCGAAGAGCTGGATCCGTTATTCGACCAGGCGGTTAATTTCGTCACCGAAAAACGCAAAGCGTCCATCTCCGGCGTGCAGCGCCAGTTCCGTATCGGTTACAACCGCGCGGCGCGTATCATTGAGCAGATGGAAGCCCAGGGCATCGTGAGCGAACAGGGGCACAACGGTAACCGTGAGGTGCTGGCGCCACCGCCTTTTGAGTAATCTTCAGCGATTGCAAAGAAGGGTAAATCAGCAAAAATTAAGCATATTCTTCTGTCGCCTGCCTTCGGGCAGGTACAGAATAGAAACGGAACCCCCATATCGGGAAGACGTATTTTAAGGAATAACAATGAAAAAAATCGCCATCGCCTGTGCATTACTCTCCAGTTTTGTTGCCAGCAGCGTCTGGGCTGATGCAGCCAGCGACCTTAAAAGCCGACTGGATAAAGTGAGCAGTTTCCACGCCAGCTTCACGCAAAAAGTGACTGACGGCAGCGGCAACGCGGTGCAGGAAGGCCAGGGAGATTTGTGGGTGAAACGCCCAAATCTGTTCAACTGGCACATGACCCAGCCGGATGAAAGCGTTCTGGTGTCTGACGGTAAAACCCTGTGGTTCTACAATCCGTTTGTTGAGCAGGCGACCGCCACCTGGCTAAAAGACGCGACCAGCAATACGCCGTTTATGCTCATTGCCCGTAACCAGTCCAGCGACTGGCAGCAGTACAACATCAAACAAAACGGTGATGAGTTCGTCCTGACGCCAAAAGGCAGCAACGGTAATCTGAAGCAGTTCACCATTAACGTGAGCAGCAACGGTACCATTAATCAGTTCGGCGCGGTTGAGCAGGACGATCAGCGCAGCAGCTATCAGTTGAAGTCTCAGCAAAACGGCGCCATTGATGCATCGAAATTCACCTTTACCCCGCCGCAGGGCGTAACGGTGGACGACCAACGCAATAAGTAAGAGGCATGAGTGAGCAACCTGTCGCTCGATTTTTCAGATAATGCGTTTCAACCTCTGGCCGCCCGTATGCGGCCAGAAAATTTAGCTCAGTACATCGGTCAGCAACATCTGCTGGCTGCGGGGAAACCCTTGCCGCGCGCTATTGAGGCGGGGCATCTGCACTCCATGATCCTCTGGGGGCCACCCGGCACCGGAAAAACCACGCTCGCTGAAGTGATTGCCCGCTATGCCAACGCGGACGTTGAGCGCATCTCGGCGGTCACGTCGGGGGTGAAAGAGATCCGCGAGGCGATCGAGCGGGCGCGACAAAACCGCAATGCCGGACGTCGAACCATTCTGTTTGTCGACGAAGTTCACCGCTTCAACAAGAGCCAGCAGGACGCCTTTCTGCCGCACATTGAAGACGGTACGATTTTCTTTATCGGCGCCACCACGGAAAACCCGTCGTTTGAACTGAACTCTGCGCTGCTCTCCCGGGCGCGCGTGTATCTGCTTAAATCGCTGACCACGGAAGATATCGAAAAAGTTCTGACGCAGGCGATGGAGGACAAAGCGCGCGGTTACGGCGGGCAGGATATCGTTCTGCCGGACGAGACGCGTCATGCTATCGCCGAACTGGTTAACGGTGATGCCCGTCGGGCGTTGAACACGCTCGAAATGATGGCCGATATGGCCGAAGTGGACGATGCGGGCAAGCGCGTATTGAAGCCTGAACTGCTCACCGAAATTGCCGGTGAGCGCAGCGCGCGCTTCGATAATAAAGGCGATCGTTTTTACGACCTCATCTCTGCATTACATAAGTCCGTGCGCGGCAGCGCCCCGGATGCGGCGCTCTACTGGTATGCGCGTATCATCACCGCCGGTGGCGATCCGTTATATGTCGCGCGTCGCTGCCTGGCGATTGCGTCAGAAGATGTCGGTAATGCCGATCCACGCGCCATGCAGGTCGCTATTTCCGCCTGGGACTGCTTTACCCGCGTCGGGCCTGCGGAGGGCGAGCGTGCCATTGCGCAGGCAATTGTCTATCTGGCTTGCGCACCGAAAAGTAACGCGGTGTATACCGCCTTCAAAGCGGCGATGTCGGATGCACGTGAACGTCCGGACTACGATGTGCCGGTTCATCTGCGCAATGCGCCTACCAAATTGATGAAAGAGATGGGTTACGGGCAGGAGTATCGCTACGCCCATGACGAACCCAACGCCTACGCCGCCGGGGAAGAGTATTTCCCGCAGGAGATGGCACAAACCCGCTATTATCACCCCACAAACAGAGGTCTTGAGGGTAAGATTGGCGAAAAGCTCGCCTGGCTTGCCGGACAGGATCAAAATAGCCCTATAAAACGCTACCGTTAGTTCAATCGTTGCGGTAATGTTGGCAATATATCTCTGTGGCTGCAGGCTGTGGTCACTTTTTCCTTTTTTAATTCGATAAGCACAGGATAAGCATGCTCGATCCCAATCTGCTGCGTAATGAGCCAGACGCAGTCGCTGAAAAACTGGCACGCCGGGGCTTTAAGCTGGATGTAGATAAGCTGCGCGCTCTTGAAGAGCGTCGTAAAGTTTTGCAGGTACAAACAGAAAATCTGCAGGCAGAGCGTAATTCTCGATCGAAATCCATTGGCCAGGCGAAAGCACGCGGGGAAGATATTGAGCCATTACGCCTGGAAGTGAACAAACTGGGTGAAGAGCTGGATCAGGCGAAAGCTGAACTGGACGTTCTTCAGGCTGAAATTCGTGATATCGCTCTGGCGATTCCGAACATTCCTGACGACAGCGTCCCTGTCGGCAAAGACGAAAACGACAACGTTGAAGTGAAACGCTGGGGTACGCCTCGCGAGTTTGACTTCGAGGTGCGCGATCACGTGACGCTGGGCGAAATGCACGCGGGCCTGGACTTTGCGGCTGCGGTTAAGCTGACCGGTTCTCGCTTCGTGGTAATGAAAGGTCAGATTGCTCACCTGCACCGCGCGCTGGCGCAATTTATGCTGGATCTGCACACCGAGCAGCATGGCTACAGCGAAACCTACGTTCCGTATCTGGTTAACCACGATACGCTGTACGGTACAGGCCAGCTGCCGAAATTTGCCGGCGATCTGTTCCATACCCGTCCGCTGGACGAAGAAGCTGACAGCAGCAACTACGCGCTGATCCCAACCGCGGAAGTGCCGCTGACCAACCTCGTGCGTGATGAGATCATCGACGAAGACGATCTGCCAATCAAACTGACTGCGCACTCTCCATGTTTCCGTTCTGAAGCCGGTTCTTACGGTCGTGATACGCGCGGTCTGATCCGTATGCACCAGTTCGATAAAGTTGAGATGGTGCAGATCGTTCGTCCGGAAGAGTCTATGGACGCGCTGGAAGAGATGACAGGTCACGCAGAGAAAGTGCTGGAGCTGCTGGGGCTGCCATACCGCCGTATGGCGCTGTGCACCGGTGACATGGGCTTCGGCGCCTGCAAAACCTTCGACCTCGAAGTCTGGGTGCCTGCGCAAAACACCTACCGTGAAATCTCCTCTTGCTCTAACGTCTGGGATTTCCAGGCGCGTCGTATGCAGGCGCGTTGCCGCAGCAAGTCCGACAAGAAGACCCGTCTGGTTCATACCCTGAACGGTTCTGGTCTGGCGGTTGGCCGTACGCTGGTTGCCGTGCTGGAGAACTACCAGCAGGCAGATGGTCGTATTGAGATCCCTGAGGTGCTGCGTCCTTACATGAAAGGCCAGCAGTTCATCGGCTAATATTTTGCTGCAAAACAAAAAAGCGCCTCAGGGCGCTTTTTTTATATCTTTGATTTGATACGACGCAATATTCCCTCCCTCTAAAGTAGTAATACTCCTCCGAACGAAAGTTAGCATAAAACACCTGTAACGAAGGAATTCGTTATATATAAAACTACATAGCGGTATGCGCCGCCTCTCTTTTCTTTGTGAGCAACCAAAGTGAGTCTTTATGAAAATCAAAGCGCCTGAAGCGTTAATGGCTGCCGAGGTCACTCGCCGTGGGTTGATGAAAACCACGGCAATAGGTGGTCTGGCGGTTGCCAGCAGCGCCTTTACGCTTCCTTTTACCCGTCTGGCGTCGGCGGCGGAGGCTCTGTCTCCCGCTTCAGCCCCGGAAAAAGTGGTGTGGAGTGCCTGTACCGTTAACTGTGGTAGCCGTTGTCCGCTGCGTATGCATGTTGTGGACGGTGAAATCAAATACGTTGAAACCGACAATACCGGCGATGATAACTACGAAGGGTTACACCAGGTTCGTGCCTGTCTGCGTGGCCGCTCAATGCGCCGTCGCGTTTATAACCCGGATCGTCTGAAATATCCGATGAAGCGTGTCGGTAAGCGTGGGGAAGGGAAGTTCGAGCGCATTAGCTGGGACGAGGCCTACGATATTATCGCGACCAACATGCAGCGCCTGATCAAAGAGTACGGCAACGAATCCATCTACCTGAACTATGGCACCGGGACGCTGGGCGGCACCATGACCCGCTCCTGGCCGCCGGGTAAAACGCTGGTAGCGCGCCTGATGAACTGCTGCGGCGGCTATCTCAACCATTATGGCGACTACTCTTCCGCACAGATTGCCGCGGGCCTGAACTACACCTATGGCGGCTGGGCAGACGGTAACAGCCCGTCGGATATAGAAAACAGCAAGCTGGTGGTATTGTTCGGCAACAACCCGGGCGAAACGCGTATGAGCGGCGGTGGGGTAACCTATTATCTTGAGCAGGCACGCGCCAAATCCAACGCACGTATGATCATCGTCGATCCGCGCTACACCGATACCGGCGCGGGGCGAGAAGACGAGTGGATCCCTATCCGCCCTGGTACCGATGCGGCGCTGGTCAATGCGCTGGCGTATGTGATGATCACTGAAAACCTCGTCGATCAGCCGTTCCTTGATAAATACTGCGTCGGCTATGACGAGAAGACGCTGCCAGCCAGCGCACCGGCTAACGGGCATTACAAAGCGTATATTCTTGGTCAGGGCAGCGACGGGGTAGCGAAAACCCCTGAGTGGGCATCCACCATCACCGGCATTCCAGTCGAACGTATTGTTCAGCTGGCCCGTGAAATTGGTTCAGCAAAACCGGCTTATATCAGCCAGGGCTGGGGACCGCAGCGTCACGCGAACGGCGAAATTGCCACCCGCGCTATTTCTATGCTCTCGATTCTGACTGGCAACGTCGGCATTCACGGCGGTAATAGCGGGGCGCGTGAAGGCTCGTATGAAGTACCGTTTGAACGTATGCCAACGCTGGATAACCCGGTTCAGACCAGCATCTCCATGTTTATGTGGACGGACGCGATCGAGCGCGGCCCGGAAATGACCGCGCTACGCGACGGTGTTCGGGGCAAAGATAAGCTGGATGTGCCGATCAAAATGATCTGGAACTATGCCGGTAACTGCCTGATCAACCAGCACTCAGAGATCAACCGCACCCACGAAATTTTGCAGGACGACAAGAAGTGCGAAATGATTGTGGTGATCGACTGCCACATGACCTCATCGGCGAAGTATGCCGATATTCTGCTCCCAGACTGCACCGCCTCTGAGCAGATGGATTTCGCGCTGGACGCCTCCTGCGGCAACATGTCCTATGTGATCTTCACAGACCAGGCCATCAAACCGCGCTTCGAGTGCAAAACCATCTATGAGATGACGTCCGAGCTGGCGAAACGTCTTGGCGTTGAGCAGCAGTTCACAGAGGGGCGTACTCAGGAAGAGTGGATGCGCCATCTGCACGAGCTCTCACGCAAAGCCATTCCAGACCTGCCGGACTTCGATACCTTCCGCAAGCAGGGCATGTACAAGCAGCGCGATCCGGAAGGGCATCACGTGGCGTATAAAGCCTTCCGCGACGATCCGCAGGCCAATCCGCTGACCACGCCGTCGGGCAAAATCGAGATCTACTCCGAAGAGCTGGCAAAAATTGCCGCAACGTGGGAATTGCCGGAAGGGGACGTTATCGATCCGCTGCCGATCTATACGCCTGGCTTCGAAAACTACAACGATCCACTGACGGAGAAATTCCCACTTCAGTTAACCGGTTTCCACTACAAAGCGCGTGTTCACTCCACCTACGGCAACGTTGACGTTCTGAAAGCGGCCTGCCGACAGGAGATGTGGATCAACCCGATGGATGCGAAAGCGCGCGGCATCAGTAATGGCGATCGCGTACGTATCTTCAACGGACGTGGCGAAGTGCATATCGAAGCTAAAGTGACTCCGCGCATGATGCCTGGCGTTGTCGCGCTGGGGGAAGGGGCCTGGTATAACCCGGATGCGAACCGTATCGATCAGGCGGGCTGCATCAACGTTCTCACTACGCAGCGTCCATCGCCGCTGGCGAAGGGCAACCCATCCCACACAAACCTCGTTCAGGTTGAAAAGGCGTAAGGAGTAACCGATGACAACCCAGTATGGATTTTTTATTGATTCCAGCCGCTGCACCGGGTGCAAAACCTGCGAGCTGGCCTGCAAGGATTATAAAGACCTGACCCCGGACGTCAGCTTCCGTCGTATTTATGAATACGCAGGCGGCGACTGGCAGGAGGATAACGGCGTCTGGCATCAGAACGTCTTCGCCTATTACCTGTCGATTGCCTGCAACCACTGCGAAGATCCGGCCTGCACCAAGGTCTGCCCGAGCGGGGCAATGCACAAGCGCGACGACGGTTTTGTGGTGGTGGACGAGGATGTCTGCATTGGCTGTCGCTACTGCCACATGGCCTGCCCGTACGGTGCGCCGCAGTATAACGCGGCTAAAGGCCACATGACCAAGTGCGACGGCTGCCACAGCCGCGTGGCGGACGGCAAAAAGCCCATCTGCGTCGAGTCCTGCCCGCTGCGCGCGCTGGACTTTGGCCCGATTGAAGAGCTGCGTAAAAAACACGGTCAGCTTGCTGCGGTCGCGCCGCTGCCGTCTGCGCACTTCACGAAGCCGAGTATTGTGATTAAACCTAACGCCAACAGCCGTCCGACGGGTGACACCACCGGCTACCTGGCAAACCCGAAGGAGGTGTGAGATGGGAAGTGGATGGCATGAATGGCCGCTTATGATCTTCACGGTCTTTGGGCAGTGTGTGGCAGGCGGGTTTATCGTCCTTGCGCTGGCGCTGTTAAAAGGGAACCTCAATGCTGAACAGCAGCAGCGTTTAGTGTTGAGCATGTTTGGCCTGTGGGTGTTGATGGGGATTGGGTTTATCGCCTCTACGCTGCACCTGGGCTCACCGATGCGCGCGTTTAACTCCCTGAACCGCGTAGGTGCCTCTTCGCTGAGTAACGAGATTGCCAGCGGCGCAATCTTCTTTGCAGTTGGCGGGCTGGGGTGGTTACTGGCAGCGCTGAAAAAGCTGCCGTCAGGGTTACGTGCGTTGTGGCTCATCGTCACCATGGTACTGGGCGTTGTCTTTGTCTGGATGATGGTCCGGGTGTACAACACCATCGATACCGTTCCGACCTGGTACAGCGTCTGGACGCCGATGAGCTTCTTCCTGACCATGTTTATTGGCGGGCCGCTGCTGGGTTATCTGCTTCTGCGTGTAGCTGGCATTAATGGTTGGGCGATGCGCCTGCTGCCCGCGGTCTCGCTGCTGGCACTGGTCATCAGTACCGTTGTAGCGCTTATGCAGGGAGCGGAGCTGGCGACCATTCACAGCTCTATCCAACAGGCTTCGGCGCTGGTACCGGATTACGGTTCTCTGATGGCCTGGCGTGTGGTGCTGCTGACGGCGGCGCTGGTGTGCTGGATTGCCCCTCAGCTTAAAGGTTACGCGCCTGCGCTACCGTTGCTGTCACTGGCCTTTGTGCTGGTGCTGGCAGGGGAGTTAATTGGTCGCGGCGTATTTTACGGTCTGCATATGACGGTCGGTATGGCTGTCGCCAGCTAATTTTAGATTTTGTTATAAAAAGCCGGGACATAGTGCCCGGCTTTTCTTTTTTCATTCATGAAATTTTTCGACTGATGTTTCGTTGTAAAAATTCCCGGAAATAAATAAAAACAAATAGATAATTAATATTGGTAGCAGGCTTTGCATTAGCAGGATGAGTTTTTTAAATCGACAAGGCGCATATCGTGCGTGACGCCTGAATCGGTGGATTGACTTTGTTTTTGCCAGTGGCATGATGCGCACGAAATCTGAACTTCCTCACGGTTTTTAATCCATGACCACCTATACCCGCCCGGTGCTTTTGTTGCTCTGTGGCCTGCTTTTGCTGACCCTGGCGATCGCGGTGTTGAACACACTCGTCCCGCTATGGCTCGCCCATGAAAACTTACCAACCTGGCAGGTGGGTATGGTTAGCTCGTCCTTTTTTACGGGCAATCTGCTGGGCACCTTATTAACGGGCAGCCTTATTAAGCGCTTTGGTTTTAACCGCAGCTATTATCTGGCGTCACTGATCTTTGCCGTCGGATGCGCCGGTTTAGGACTGATGGTCGGCTTCTGGAGCTGGATGGTCTGGCGCTTTATTGCGGGCGTTGGCTGCGCCATGATCTGGGTGGTGGTTGAAAGTGCGCTGATGTGCAGCGGCACGTCCCGTAATCGCGGGCGTCTGCTGGCGGCTTATATGATGGTTTACTACGTCGGTACCGTTCTGGGACAACTGATGGTCAGCAAATTCCCAACCGACCTGATGAGCGTTCTGCCATGGGTAACAGGGATGGTGCTGGCCGCAATTCTGCCGCTGCTCTTTACCCGTATCGTGAACCAGAGCAGTGAGCATCAGGAGGCCACGCACGTTTGGCCGATGCTGAGACTGCGCCATGCGCGCCTGGGGATTAACGGCTGTATTATTTCCGGGATTGTGCTGGGGTCGCTCTATGGCCTGATGCCGCTCTATCTTAACCATCAGGGTGTCAGTGATTCCGGGATCGGTTTCTGGATGGCGGTGATGGTCAGCGCGGGGATTGTCGGCCAGTGGCCAATTGGCCGCCTGGCGGACCGCTTTGGTCGTCTGCTGGTGCTGCGCGTCCAGGTTTTCGTGGTCATCATGGGCTGTCTCGCTATGCTCAGCAACGCCGCGATGGCGCCTGCGCTGTTCATTCTGGGGGCTGCGGGTTTTACGCTCTATCCGGTCGCGATGGCCTGGGCCTGTGAGAAAGTTGAGCATCACCAGCTGGTGGCGATGAACCAGGCATTGTTGCTGAGTTACACCATCGGCAGTTTACTGGGGCCGACTTTTACCGCTATGCTCATGCAAAATTACTCTGATAATCTGCTGTTTATCATGATCGCCAGCGTATCGTTTATTTATCTGTTAATGTTGCTGCGCAAAGCGGGCGAGCACCCAACGCCAGTGGCACATGCCTGATTAAATAAAAGCCTGTCGATGACAGGCTTTTTTGTCCCTGTCACATATAAGACTTTTACTTATTGTGAGTTTTTACTGCCTGGCGATAATTCAAATGAGTTCTACCACTAAAAGGCAGCAATCATGTCTACTCGTCGTTTTTCCACTACCGCACTTGCCGTAGTGTTGGCTTTAACGTTTGCAACGGCTCCGGCCATGGCTAATCCAGGAAACGGGAATGGCGGTGGTCACGGAAACGGTGGCGGACAAGGTAATAGCGGCAATCATGGTAACGGGAACGCTGGTAACCATGGTAATAAGCACAATACCGGCCAGGATAATCCAGGAAAATCGGATAAGAGCTTTAAAAACAGCAACGATGTTGGTCATGATGTTGACGTCCGCGTGAGCTTCGATCATGCCCGCCATCTGGCACTGAATTACGGCTTAACGGGCTACGACTCTCTGCCTCCGGGTATTGCGAAAAACCTGGCGCGCGGTAAGCCACTGCCTCCGGGCATTGCGAAGAAAACCGTGCCAGCCGATATGCTGGGTCAGCTTCCTTCTTATCCGGGCTATGAATGGCGCGTGGTGGGTGACGACCTGGTCTTAATTGCGCTGAGTACCGCGATTGTGACTTCGGTGATTAACGGCGTCTTTAAATAGAATATAAAAAGGCCCGGTTTTCACCGGGCCTTTTCGTTAATACATGACCTTGTGGCCATACTGCTCAAGAATACCTTTGACGCGCTCCATCGTCTCTTTTTTCGGCGGCTTCACGCCATCGAGCTTGTACTCTTCACCCATTGCCACCCATTTGTGTTTACCCAGCTCGTGATAGGGCAGGAGTTCAATTTTCTCCACGTTACCCATATCCCGGGTAAATTCGCCCAGACGATGTGCAGAATCATCATCATCTGACCAGCCCGGTACCACCACGTAGCGGATCCAGGTCTTGACGCCTTTGTTGGCAATGTATTTGGCAAATTCCAGCGTACGGTGGTTTGAGACGCCAACCAGATTCTGGTGGATCTCATCGTTCATCTGCTTGAGATCGAGCATCACCAGATCGGTCACTTCAAGCAGTTCATCAATAACCGGATCGTAACGGCGCACAAAGCCGTTGGTGTCGAGGCAGGTATGAATACCTTCTTTATGGCAGGCGCGGAACCAGTCGCGCACAAATTCAGCCTGAAGAATAGCTTCACCGCCGGATGCCGTCACGCCACCACCGGACGCGTTCATGAAGTGGCGATAGGTCACCACCTCTTTCATCAGATCTTCAACGGTGACTTCTTTACCGCCATGGGTGTCCCAGGTGTCACGGTTATGGCAGTACAGGCAGCGCATCAGGCAGCCCTGGAAGAAAGTGATAAAGCGGATCCCCGGGCCATCGACGGTGCCACAGGATTCAAAGGAGTGAATGCGACCAATAATTGACATTGCGGTGATATCTCCGAATTTGGCCCATCCGGGGGCCTATGTAGATGCACAGCTCAAAGGCTATGTCGAGTCTGTTTTGGCTGTTATCCATTAAGTATAGATAGCGGACAAAAGAGACTGATGAAGCGAGGGTGTTAAAAAGGCCCCACTTGCGTGGAGCCTTTATTGTACGCTTTTTAACGCGTGATTTCAGTCAATTCCACTTACATGGACTGAGTGAAAGTACGGGTGATGACGTCCTGCTGCTGTTCTTTCGTCAGGGAGTTAAAACGTACTGCGTAGCCAGATACGCGGATGGTCAGCTGAGGATATTTCTCAGGATGTTCCATCGCGTCGAGCAGCATTTCACGGTTCATCACGTTCACGTTCAGGTGCTGACCACCTTCAATGGACGCTTCGTGGTGGAAGTAACCATCCATCAGACCCGCGAGGTTAGTTTTACGCACTTCGTCGTCTTTACCCAGCGCGTTTGGCACGATAGAGAAGGTGTAAGAGATACCATCTTTCGCGTATGCAAACGGCAGTTTAGCAACGGAGGTCAGAGAGGCAACCGCACCTTTCTGGTCACGACCGTGCATTGGGTTAGCACCTGGGCCGAATGGCGCGCCAGCACGACGACCGTCTGGGGTGTTACCGGTTTTCTTACCATACACAACGTTAGAGGTGATGGTCAGAACAGACTGAGTCGGGATAGCGTTACGATAGGTAGTGAGTTTCTGAATTTTCTTCATGAAACGTTCTACCAGGTCAACCGCCATGTCATCAACGCGAGCGTCGTTGTTACCAAACTGCGGATATTCGCCTTCGATTTCGAAGTCGATAGCCAGACCATCTTCGTCACGAATTGGTTTAACTTTCGCATATTTGATTGCAGACAGGGAGTCAGCCGCAACGGACAGACCTGCGATACCACACGCCATGGTGCGAACGACGTCACGGTCGTGCAGCGCCATCAGAGAGGCTTCGTAGCTGTACTTGTCGTGCATGTAGTGGATGACGTTCAGCGCAGTGACATACTGCTTAGCCAGCCAGTCCATGAAGTGATCCATGCGCTCCATCACTTCGTCGAAGTTCAGAAGGTCGCCTTTGATCGGTTCAGACTTAGGACCAACCTGCATTTTCAGTTTTTCGTCAACGCCGCCGTTGATTGCGTACAGCATGGTTTTCGCCAGGTTTGCACGCGCACCGAAGAACTGCATTTGCTTACCAACAACCATTGGGCTTACGCAGCACGCGATAGCGTAGTCGTCGTTGTTGAAGTCCGGACGCATCAGGTCATCGTTCTCGTATTGCAGAGAAGAGGTGTCGATGGACACTTTAGCGGCGAATTTCTTGAAGTTCAGTGGCAGTTTTTCAGACCACAGAACGGTGATGTTCGGCTCCGGAGAAGGACCCATGGTGTACAGGGTGTTCAGGAAGCGGAAGCTGTTTTTGGTTACCAGCGTACGGCCATCTACGCCCATACCGCCGATAGATTCGGTTGCCCAGATTGGGTCACCAGAGAACAGCTCATCATATTCTGGAGTACGCAGGAAGCGAACCATACGCAGTTTCATGACCAGGTGGTCAATCATTTCCTGAGCGTCTTGCTCGGTGATTTTGCCTGCTTTGATATCGCGTTCGATATACGCATCCAGGAAGGTGGATACGCGGCCGAAGGACATTGCTGCACCGTTCTGAGACTTAACCGCGGCCAGGTAGCCGAAGTAGGTCCACTGAATAGCTTCCTGAGCGTTGGTTGCAGGACCAGAGATATCACAGCCGTATTTAGCCGCCATCTCTTTGATCTGACCCAGCGCACGGTGCTGTTCAGCAATCTCTTCACGCAGACGGATAGTCGCTTCCAGGTTTACGCCGTTTTCCAGGTCAGACTGGAGAGAGACGAACTGCGCGTATTTGTCTTTCATCAGGAAGTCGATACCGTACAGCGCAACGCGACGGTAGTCACCGATGATACGGCCACGGCCATAGGCATCTGGCAGACCGGTCAGAACGCCAGATTTACGGCAGTTCAGAATGTCTTTGGTGTAAACATCGAATACACCCTGGTTATGGGTTTTACGGTATTCGGTGAAGATTTTTTTCAGCATTGGGTCCAGCTCGCGGTTATACGCTTTGCAGGAACCTTCAACCATTTTAATGCCACCGAACGGGATGATTGCGCGTTTCAGTGGTGCTTCAGTCTGGAGACCAACGATTTTCTCAAGGGCTTTGTTGATGTAGCCAGCATCGTGAGAAGTGATGGTAGAAGCAACGGAGGTGTCAAAATCAACTGGCGCGTGAGTGCGGTTTTCCAGTTTAACGCCTTCCATTACGCTGTCCCACAGCTTGGTGGTTGCATCAGTCGCACCAGCCAGGAAGGATTCGTCACCTTCATACGGGGTATAGTTTTTCTGAATGAAGTCACGGACGTTGACTTCATTCTGCCAGTCACCTTTCGTAAAACCTTCCCAGGCTGTGGCTAACTTTTCATTAAGCTCGGACATGTAACACCTACCTTCTTAAGTGGATTTTTTATTTACTGCCTGAGACAACCATTAATGATGATCGCCGCCACGCAGGTAAATGACCCAGTATGTCAACCCAACTAACAGACCCCCACCGATAATGTTCCCGATAGTGACGGGGATCAGGTTATCAGTAATGAAATTCATAATAGTCAGGTGTGAAAAACTTTCCGGGGTTGAACCAACAGCAGTCCAGAACTCCGGGCTTGCAAAGTTGCGGATAACAATCCCCATCGGGATCATGAACATATTCGCAATACTGTGCTCAAAGCCGCTGGCAACAAACATCGCAACCGGCAGAACCATAATCATGGCTTTATCCATCAGGCTACGACCAGAGTAGCTCATCCAGACCGCCAGGCAGACCATCAGGTTTGCAAGGATGCCGAGAGCAACGGCTTCGATAAATGTATGGTGCATTTTGTGGTCGGCGGTTTGCAGGACGTTAAGCCCCCAGCCGCCGTTGGCGGTCATGTACGCGCCAGAAAGCCACATCAACAGAACAAAGAGCAGACAGCCAATCAGGTTGCCAACGTAGACGTTGAGCCAGTTGCGCCCCAGTTGACCCCAGGTAATTCTTCCGCTGGCTTTTGCCACAACAATCAGCACCGTTGAGGTGAAGAGGTCGGCGCCGCAGATGACGCAGAGGATCAGGCCCAGTGAGAAGCAAATACCACCAATCAGTTTCGCTATGCCGAAAGGCATCCCGGCAGTGCCGGTGGTGGCTGTGATATAGAAGACGAAAGCGATGGAGATGAACACCCCAGCCGTAATGGCCAGAAAGAACGTCGTCATCGGATGTTTCGTTGCTTTGTAGACACCCGCTTCTTCGGCAACTTTCGCCATCGCAGCGGGGAGTAATAGATCAAAAGGGTTGTCAGCTTTCACACTAACTCTCTCTTTATTAAGTCGGCGACGAGATACTAACAAAGCATTATAGAAGAGAAATTGATATAGATCATATCTCGCCTGGCTTATAGGCCCGCAGTGTGTATGGTTTTACAGCAAAAGCGGAGTAAGTATTTGATTATCCGTATAAAAATAAATTTTAAAAGTTATGAAAAGAGTTGAATTTTTTCCTTCAGCCTCCCGTGGAACAGTTAATTAAAATGGAGTATTTATTAGAATTAGTAACAGTAAAGCCCAGGTAAGCGTTTTTATATTTACCCGTGGTTAACTTAATTATTACAATTAAACGTCATTGCGGAAAAATAAAAAAAAGGGGCAATGAAATTGCCCCGTAATATAGCTCAGGCGATTGAATACGCCTACAGCCATTAATGTTATATGCGCTTATTTTGACCAGTAAGCGGCTTTAGCCTTCTGCAATTTTTCATACGCATTCAGCAGTGACTGATGCGCCGGGAAGGCTTTCAGATCGCTGTCAACCGCTTGCAGGCCATAGAACGGTTCTTCACCGCTCAGCGCCGCGCTGGCAGCTTCAACGGCATCTGCACCGTACATGCGGACGAAGGCGTTCAGATACTGCAATGGCTCGCGGTCGTCTTCCTGAGAAAGCAAGAGCAGCGTTTGCAGGCAACGGTAATAGTTAGTGCGCTCGGCGGAGAAGACGGACTGGTTAAACTCCATCGTCCACTCGGTCCAGGCCAAAGCCTGATCCAGATCGCCGCCCGCCAGCGCCAGCATCGCTTTTAGCTCGCCGATGCGCAGCGTGTACCAGCCGTTATCTTTTCCGGTTGCCAGACCCAGCAGTTCGCGTACGCGGGTGAAATCATCGTGTCCTTCTTCGTCCAGTTGGGCGATCAGGTTCAGATAATCTTCTTTATCCCACTCGCAGCCCGGCAGGGCCAGCAGGGTTTCACGCAGATGCGCGCCCATGCTGTTGTTCGCCAGCCACAGATCTTCTGCCGGATAGATGTCCGACATACCCGGCACAATAATACGGCACGCATAAACGCCGAGGTGTTCATAGTCGGCAATATAGACTTCCTGATCTTCCGCGTTGAAGATCGCCATCAGGGTGGCGAACTCTTCTTCCGTCGTACCGGCAAAGCTCCAGTCCACGAACGGATAGTCCGCGTCCTGTTTGAACATATCCCAGGAGATCAAACCGCTGGAGTCGATGAAGTGCGTTTCGAGGTTGGTGTGCTCGGCGACTTCTTCATCATCAAAGGTTGGCGGGGTGAATACGTCGAGATCTTTCAGGCTACGACCTTGCAGCAGTTCGGTCACGGTACGCTCCAGCGCCACGCCGAAGTCCGGGTGCGCGCCGAAAGAGGCGAAGCAGGTGCCATTTGCCGGGTTAAACAGTACCACGCAGATAACCGGATATTTGCCGCCCAGAGAGCCGTCATAAGCAAAGATTGGGAAACCTTCCGCTTCCAGTTTGGCGATGGATTCCACCACGCCCGGGTAGCGCGCCAGCACGTCAGCCGGGATCTCCGGCAGGCTGATGGATTCAGCAATAATACGGTTTTTGATGTGACGCTCGAAAACTTCAGACAACCCCTGTACACGCGCTTCGTTACGGGTGTTACCGGCAGACATACCGTTAGACACATACAGATTGCCAACGATGTTCATTGGAATGTAAACGGTCTGCTCGTCAGACTGACGGGTGAACGGCAGGGCGCAGATACCACGATCCTCATTGCCGGATTGCAGGTCGATCAGCATGCTGGCGGTCAGTTCGTTTTCCGGATCGTAGAACGCGCGCAGGCGGGCATCAAGAATGCCTTCCGGCAGTTCGTCGTCTTCGGGTAGCGGGAACCATTTTTCGTTCGGGTAGTGAACGAACGGGCCGTTGGCAATCGTTTCACCCAGCCAGAAGTCGGCGAAGAAATAGTTGGTGGACAGACGCTCAAAATACTCACCCAGCGCAGAGGCCAGTGCCGCTTTTTTGGTCGCGCCCTTGCCGTTGGTGAAGCACAGCGCACAGTCTTTGTCGCGAATATGCACGGACCAGACGTGAGGCACCGGATTCAGCCAGGAGGCTTCTTCGATATTAAAGCCCAGGTCGGTCAGTTTCTGCTGGAAGCGAGCGATGGAATCTTCCAGAGCGGCGTCTTTGCCGGGGATAAACGTTTGAGTCATGGCGTTCACTTTTATCGTACGTAAAGCGCGCAATGATACGGGTTTTGCGTGACGGGTGCTATCTCCGGCGAAAATAAATGGCTGGGCTATGCTTATAAGCAGTAACCTACTGTTAAGGCATAAAAAAATGAAAGCATTTGATCTCCAGCGGATGGCGTTTGATAAAGTCCCACCTGAGTTTTTAGGCGAAGTGGCGTTGCGTAGCCTGTACACCTTTGTACTCGTCTTCCTGTTTCTGAAAATCACCGGACGTCGCGGCGTGCGGCAGATGTCACTGTTTGAAGTGCTGATTATCCTGACGCTGGGTTCGGCGGCAGGGGACGTTGCCTTTTATGACGATGTGCCGATGGTGCCGGTTTTTATCGTCTTCGTGACGCTTGCGCTGCTGTACCGGCTGGTCATGTGGCTGATGTCGAAAAGTGAAAAACTGGAAGATCTGTTCGAAGGAAAACCGGTGGTGATTGTCGAAGATGGTCAACTTGCCTGGGAGAATGTGCAAAGCGCCAATATGACGGAGTTTGAGTTCTTTATGGAGCTACGTATAAGCAGCGTTGAACAGCTGGGGCAGGTGCGTCTGGCGATTATGGAAACGAACGGTCAAATCAGCGTTTATTACTATCCTGACGATGAGGTCAAGCCCGGCCTATGCATACTGCCGGATATGCTTATCGAGCGATACAAAACCGTCCCTGATGCGGGCCAGTATGCCTGCATAAAATGCAGCCATGTGGTGGTCATGCAGGCGGGCGATCATCAATTATGCCCTCGCTGTACAAATCCAGAATGGACGAAGGTTAGCCGGGCTAAACGCATTACCTGACAGCGATATTGTCGGTTTTGCGACAACGGTACGGCAGATTGTTTTGTGTGACGAGGGGCACATTTCTTCGGCCATAAGTTTTAGACATTGCGGCGCGTGTCACTGAATGATAAAACCGATATCCACAGTTATAACTTATGGCTTTTAGCGTGGTGAGGGGAAATGGCTCAAGTCTTTAATTTCAGTTCAGGTCCGGCAATGTTACCGGCAGACGTGCTCAAACAGGCTCAACAGGAGCTGTGTGACTGGAACGGTCTGGGTACGTCGGTGATGGAAGTCAGCCACCGGGGTAAAGCGTTTATTCAGGTGGCGGAAGAGGCAGAAAAGGATTTTCGCGATCTGCTGAACATTCCCTCGAACTACAAAGTATTGTTCTGTCACGGCGGTGGACGCGGTCAGTTTGCGGGTATTCCGCTCAATCTGCTGGGCGACAAATCCACCGCTGATTACGTTGATGCCGGCTACTGGGCGGCCAGTGCGGTAAAAGAAGCGCACAAATATTGCACGCCGAACGTTATCGATGCCAAAGTGACCGTTGACGGTATGCGCGCCGTGAAGCCGATGAGTGAGTGGCAGCTTTCTGACAACGCCGCGTATCTTCATTACTGCCCGAACGAAACCATCGACGGTATCGCTATTCACGAAGAGCCAGACTTTGGCGAAAATGTCATTGTGACGGCGGACTTCTCCTCCACCATTCTGTCCACGCCGCTGGACGTCAGCCGCTACGGCGTCATCTACGCGGGTGCCCAGAAAAACATCGGTCCTGCGGGTCTGACTATCGTTATCGTGCGTGAAGACCTGCTGGGGAAAGCCCATAAGTCTTGCCCGTCAATTCTGGATTACACCGTCCTGAACGACAACGATTCCATGTTCAACACTCCACCAACGTTCGCCTGGTATCTCTCCGGCCTGGTCTTCAAATGGCTGAAGCAAAAAGGCGGCGTGGCGCAGATGGACAAGATCAATCAGCAAAAAGCTGAACTGCTGTACGGCGTGATCGACAAGAGCGATTTCTACCGTAACGATGTCGCCAAAACTAACCGTTCGCGCATGAACGTGCCGTTCCAGCTGGCGGACAACAACCTGGATAACGTGTTCCTGGAAGAGTCCTTCGCGGCGGGTCTGCATGCGCTGAAAGGTCACCGTGTGGTAGGCGGTATGCGTGCCTCTATCTATAACGCGATGCCGCTGGAAGGCGTTAAAGCCCTGACTGATTTCATGATCGACTTCGAACGTCGTCACGGTTAATTGGCTGTTTTTCACCCCCGCAGCGTTCCTGCGGGGTTTTTATTATGTTGAGTTGAGAGTTAAGTTTCATGGAATCCCTGACGTTACAACCTATCGCGCGGGTAGATGGCACCATTAATCTGCCTGGTTCAAAAAGTGTCTCGAACCGCGCTCTGCTGCTGGCAGCTCTGGCAAACGGCACCACCGTCCTTTCCAACCTGCTGGACAGCGATGACGTGCGCCATATGCTCAATGCACTGAAAGCGTTGGGCGTTCAGTACGCGCTGTCAGACGATCGTACCCGTTGTGAAGTCACCGGTAACGGCGGCGCATTACATTCCGCTGAAGCGCTGGAGCTTTTCCTGGGTAACGCCGGTACGGCGATGCGTCCTCTGGCCGCTGCGCTGTGTCTTGGGAGCAACGATATTGTGCTGACCGGCGAGCCGCGCATGAAAGAGCGTCCGATCGGCCACCTGGTCGATGCCCTGCGTCAGGGCGGCGCGCAGATTGATTATCTTGAGCAAGAAAATTACCCGCCACTGCGTCTGCGCGGTGGTTTCACTGGCGGTAATGTTGAGGTTGACGGTAGCGTCTCCAGCCAGTTCCTGACGGCACTGCTGATGACCGCACCGCTGGCTCCAAATGATACCGTGATTAGCATTAAAGGCGATCTGGTCTCTAAGCCGTACATTGATATCACGCTGCACCTGATGAAAACCTTTGGTGTTGAGGTGGAAAACCAGTCATACCAACGCTTCGTGGTTCGCGGAGGCCAACAGTATCAGTCTCCGGGTCACTACCTGGTTGAAGGGGATGCGTCATCCGCGTCCTACTTCCTGGCCGCGGGTGCGATTAAAGGCGGTACGGTAAAAGTGACGGGTATTGGTCGCAACAGCGTGCAGGGCGATATTCGTTTTGCCGACGTGCTGGAAAAAATGGGCGCGGTTGTGACCTGGGGCGATGACTTCATCTCCTGTACGCACGGTGAGCTGAACGCCATCGACATGGACATGAACCATATTCCTGACGCGGCAATGACCATCGCCACCGCTGCGCTGTTTGCGAAAGGCACCACCACGCTGCGTAACATCTATAACTGGCGCGTAAAAGAGACTGACCGCCTGTTCGCAATGGCAACCGAGCTGCGTAAAGTGGGGGCGGTGGTAGAAGAGGGCGAAGACTACATTCGCGTCACGCCGCCGGCAAAACTGCAATTTGCAGAAATTGGCACCTACAACGATCACCGCATGGCGATGTGTTTCTCGCTGGTGGCGCTGTCAGATACGCCAGTCACCATCCTTGACCCGAAGTGCACGGCGAAAACCTTCCCGGACTACTTCGAACAGCTGGCGCGCATTAGCACCCTGGCCTGACGATCGTATGCCGCATCTCCTGATGCGGCATTTCCTTACGCTTTCTGACAGTCATCCTCTTTCATTTCTTCTACACTCTGCTTCAATCATTCCGTAATTTGCACGCAAAGGTAACAGTTGCGCACGTTGGCGCGTATAATGCGCGGCGTTCATGTAAACGGTATGCCTTAATTAAGGAGAAAAAGATGACGGCAATTGCCCCGGTAATCACCATTGATGGGCCAAGTGGCGCAGGGAAAGGTACTCTGTGCAAAGCGATGGCGGAAGCATTGCAATGGCATCTTTTAGATTCGGGAGCAATCTATCGCGTGCTGGCGCTGGCTGCGCTGCATCATCATGTAGATGTTGCGTCTGAAGAAGCGCTGGTACCGCTGGCTGCACATCTGGATGTGCGCTTTGTCTCTACTGATGGCAACCTTGAAGTGATCCTGGAAGGGGAAGATGTCAGCGGTGAAATCCGTACGCAGGAAGTGGCCAATGCGGCCTCTCAGGTGGCGGCTTTCCCACGCGTTCGTGAAGCGCTGTTACGTCGCCAGCGCGGTTTCCGCGAAGCGCCGGGGCTGATCGCCGACGGCCGCGACATGGGAACCGTGGTATTCCCTGATGCGCCAGTGAAAATTTTCCTTGACGCCTCTTCGGAAGAACGTGCTCAACGCCGCATGCTTCAGTTGCAGGAAAAGGGGTTTAGTGTTAACTTTGATCGCCTTTTATCCGAGATAAAAGAGCGCGATGACCGCGATCGTAACCGCGCCGTCGCACCACTTGTTCCCGCGCAAGACGCATTAGTGCTGGATTCAACCAGTTTAACTATTGAGCAAGTGATTGAAAAAGCGCTACAATATGCGCGCCAAAAACTGGCACTCGCGTAATCGCGACCGATTTAGCAGTACCCCCGCTGCAATGGATTGACGGCGGGTATGTGAAACAACCCCATCCGGCACGGAGCCAGGTGGACGTTAATATTAACCTGAAGATTAAACATGACTGAATCTTTTGCTCAACTGTTTGAAGAATCCTTAAAAGAAATCGAAACCCGTCCGGGTTCCATCGTTCGCGGTGTTGTTGTTGCTATCGACAAAGACGTAGTACTGGTTGACGCCGGTCTGAAATCTGAGTCCGCCATCCCGGCTGAGCAGTTCAAAAACGCCCAGGGCGAGCTGGAAATCCAGGTAGGTGACGAAGTTGACGTTGCTCTGGACGCAGTAGAAGACGGCTTCGGCGAAACCCTGCTGTCTCGTGAGAAAGCTAAACGTCACGAAGCATGGATCACGCTGGAAAAAGCTTACGAAGAAGCTGAAACTGTGGTCGGTGTTATCAACGGCAAAGTTAAAGGTGGCTTCACTGTTGAGCTGAATGGTATTCGTGCGTTCCTGCCAGGTTCTCTGGTAGACGTTCGTCCAGTCCGTGACACCCTGCACCTCGAAGGCAAAGAGCTTGAGTTCAAAGTAATCAAGCTGGACCAGAAGCGTAACAACGTTGTTGTTTCCCGTCGTGCCGTTATCGAATCCGAAAACAGCGCAGAACGCGATCAGCTGCTGGAAAACCTGCAGGAAGGCATGGAAGTCAAAGGTATCGTTAAGAACCTCACTGACTACGGCGCATTCGTTGACCTGGGCGGCGTTGATGGCCTGCTGCACATCACCGACATGGCGTGGAAACGCGTTAAGCACCCAAGCGAAATCGTGAACGTGGGCGACGAAATCACTGTTAAAGTGCTGAAGTTCGACCGCGAGCGTACTCGTGTATCCCTCGGCCTGAAACAGCTGGGCGAAGATCCATGGGTAGCTATCGCTAAGCGTTACCCAGAAGGTACTAAACTGACTGGTCGCGTTACCAACCTGACCGACTACGGCTGCTTCGTTGAAATCGAAGAAGGCGTTGAAGGCCTGGTGCACGTTTCCGAAATGGACTGGACCAACAAAAACATCCACCCATCCAAAGTTGTTAACGTTGGTGATGTAGTGGAAGTGATGGTTCTGGATATCGACGAAGAACGTCGTCGTATCTCCCTGGGCCTGAAGCAGTGCAAAAACAACCCATGGCAGCAGTTCGCGGAAACCCACAACAAGGGCGACCGCGTTGAAGGTAAAATCAAGTCTATCACTGACTTCGGTATCTTCATCGGCCTGGACGGCGGCATCGATGGCCTGGTTCACCTGTCTGACATCTCCTGGAACGTTGCAGGCGAAGAAGCAGTTCGTGAATACAAAAAAGGCGACGAAATCGCAGCAGTTGTTCTGCAGGTTGACGCAGAGCGTGAACGTATCTCCCTGGGCGTTAAACAGCTCGCAGAAGATCCGTTCAACAACTGGGTTGCACTGAACAAGAAAGGCGCAATCGTAAACGGTAAAGTGACTGCTGTTGACGCTAAAGGCGCAACCGTAGAACTGGCTGACGGCGTTGAAGGTTACCTGCGCGCTTCCGAAGCTTCACGTGACCGCGTTGAAGATGCAACTCTGGTTCTGAGCGTTGGTGACGACGTTGAAGCTAAGTTCACCGGTGTTGACCGTAAGAACCGTGCAATCAGCCTGTCTGTTCGTGCTAAAGACGAAGCTGATGAGAAAGATGCAATCGCAACTGTGAACAAACAAGAAGATGCAAACTTCTCTAACAACGCAATGGCTGAAGCTTTCAAAGCAGCTAAAGGCGAGTAAGTTCAGGTTCGCACCATCATTTGAGCTGTAACGCATTTACAGCGCGAAGGATGGAGAGCAGACTTGACAGATTGCAGGATTCGTCCTGTAATCAATAACAAAGGGCGGCTACGGCCGCCCTTGTTTAATAAGCTGTTCAGCTAATGGGTTTGAAAGGAACCGGAGGAATCATGACCAAGTCAGAATTGATTGAAAGACTTGCCAGTCAGCAACCGCATATCCCTGCCAAGGCTGTGGAAGATGCCGTTAAAGAGATGCTGGAGCATATGGCTACCACTCTTGCCCAGGGCGAGCGCATTGAAATCCGCGGTTTCGGTAGTTTTTCCCTGCACTATCGTGCACCACGTACCGGGCGTAACCCGAAGACTGGCGATAAAGTGGAGCTGGAAGGAAAGTATGTTCCGCACTTTAAGCCGGGTAAAGAACTGCGCGATCGCGCCAATATTTACGGTAACTGAGTTTAATCATCAGGGTTAAACTGAGTTTAAAGAAAGCACCTTAGGGTGCTTTTTTTGTATCCCGCCCCTGCATTTCTGAATACGCGCCGCATTCTCATTTTCTCCTTGCTGTAAACGCTTAAAAACGTTGCAGCGCCCGCTGTAAATCACGCCTTTTCTGTCTGACGACGCATCACTCCCGCCGCATAATCGCCTGAAACATGGAGGTGAAGATGGGGATCCACGTTATCAGTATGTGCGCCATTCTGGCCATAATCCCGCTCTATTGGTTACCCGTTTTGCCAGATTTGCATATTGTCTGGTTGCTGATTGCCGCAGGAATTGCGTTATCCGTACAGCAGAGAAAATGGCTCAGGTTTTCAGGCCTCGCATTGCTTTTTATGTGCTGGGGGATCCTGGCCGCTCAGGAAAGCGTGTGGCCGATGAACCATTTAACGAAAGCACCGCAGCAGGCCGAGGTGGTCATTACCGCAACGGACGGCGCAACGATGCATCAGGGAAGGATTATCAGCCTCAATGGAGAACGTGTATGGGCTGCCATGGGCGTGTCACTCTACGGCAACTACCTGCCTCAAAATGTCTGCGTGGGTCAACGCTGGGCGATGACCCTGCGGCTCAGGGCGGTACACGGAGAACTCAACGATGGCGGCTATGATTCGCAGAAAAACGCCTTTGCCCGACACCAGACGCTGAGCGGACGGTTTACCCATGCGGAGATTGTCGACGCACGCTGTAGCCTGCGTTCGCAATACCTGACATCACTACAGAATACGCTTTCAGCATATCAGTGGGGGCCCGTGATCCTGGGGCTGGGGATGGGGGAGCGGTTGTCGGTCTCGCGGGAGATAAAAAACCTGATGCGTGAGACCGGAACGATGCATCTGATGGCAATCTCGGGATTGCATATTGCGCTGGCCGCTTCTGCTGTCTGGCTACTGGCTCGGGGCATCCAATTTTTCCTGCCGGGCCGCTGGATTATCTGGCAAGTGCCTTTACTGGCAGGTCTGCATTTTGCCGCGTTTTACGCATGGCTAACGGGCTTGCAGCCGCCCGCGCTGCGTACGGTTATGGCGCTTGTGGTACTGGCTGCATTAAAAATGAGTGGTCGCCAGTGGTCGCCCTGGCAGGTATGGCTTACCTGCGTGGCGGCGATCCTGTTTTTCGATCCGCTGGCGGTACTGTCACAAAGCCTGGCGTTATCCGCGTTTGCGGTCGCCGCGCTTATTTTTTGGTATCAGTGGTTGCCTCTCCCGCACTGGCAACGTGGCCGGTGCCTGCGGCCGCTGGTTACGCTGTTGTATTTGCAGGTTGGAATGCTGCTGCTTCTGTTGCCGCTTCAGGTACTGATTTTCCATGGTTTCAGTCTCTCCTCGCTGGTGGCGAATCTGTTTGCTGTTCCTCTGGTAACGTTTATCTCAGTTCCACTGATCCTGCTCGGCATGTTTCTGCATCTGTTTCCGGTGGCGACGCTGGAAAGTATCGTCTGGCTGGCTGCCGATAAGTCTCTGGCAGGAGTTTTCTGGCTATTGATGCGTTTACCGAATGGCTGGCAGGACGTGGATGAACGCTGGCAATACCTGACGTTACTGCCGTGGCTGCTGATCATTGGCTGGCGATTCAGGGCCTTCAGCGCAGTACCCGCATTCTGTCTGGCAGGCAGCGTGGTGATGGCATTTCCCCTCTGGCACAGGATTAAAACTGACAGCTGGTCCCTGCATATGCTGGATGTAGGGCAAGGGCTGGCGATGGTCATTGAGCGTCACGGGAAGGCCATTCTGTATGACACCGGGCTGGCATGGCCCGGTGGGGACAGCGCGCAGCAGCTGATTATCCCCTGGCTACGCTGGCATCATCTGAGGCCGGAAGGGGTGATCCTGAGCCATGAACATCTCGACCACGCGGGGGGACTGGCATCGCTAAAAGCTGCCTGGCCTGCAATGTGGATCAGAAGCCCCTTAGCCTGGGCCGGACATCTTCCATGCTTTCGTGGACAGCGATGGCAGTGGCATGGGTTAACGTTCTCCGTGCATTGGCCACCCGAAAACACCCCGGCGAAAGGTAACAACCGCTCCTGTGTGGTAAAAATCGATGACGGCGAACAGAGCGTTTTACTGACCGGAGATATTGAAGCGCAGGCAGAACTGGCAATGATGAGCCACCGCTGGCGTCAACTTGCGGCTACACTGATTCAGGTGCCGCATCATGGGAGTAACACGTCATCTTCAACACCGCTGCTACAGCGCGTGGAGGGGCAGGTTTCGCTGGCCTCGATGGCCCGCTATAACGCGTGGCGTTTCCCTTCCATCAAAGTAGTCAGGCGCTATCGAACTGAGGGATATCTCTGGCTTGATACCCCGCAGTCCGGACAGATAACTGTGACGTTTTCGCACCAAAGTCGGCAAATTCGCCGCTTACGTGAACACTATTTACCGCGTTGGTATCATCAGTGGTTTGGCGCGCCCGTAGATAACGGGTAGAATATGCGGCTATTTCAACAAATGCTGGTTTTTTGAATGCATAACGACAAAGATCTCTCCACGTGGCAAACGTTCCGCCGGCTCTGGCCGATGATTGCACCTTTCAAAGCAGGCTTGATCGTGGCGGGCGTAGCGTTAATCCTCAACGCAGCCAGCGATACGTTTATGTTATCGCTTCTCAAACCGTTACTGGATGATGGTTTTGGTAAAACGGATCGTTCAGTGCTGCTATGGATGCCGCTGGTGGTTATTGGGCTGATGATCTTACGCGGAATCTCCAGCTATGTATCCAGCTACTGCATCTCCTGGGTATCCGGTAAAGTGGTGATGACCATGCGCCGTCGGTTATTCAGCCATATGATGGGGATGCCAGTCTCATTCTTTGACAAACAGTCAACCGGTACCCTGCTGTCGCGTATTACCTACGATTCAGAGCAGGTGGCGTCGTCCTCTTCCAGCGCACTGATTACCGTTGTGCGTGAAGGCGCATCCATCATCGGTCTTTTTGCGATGATGTTCTATTACAGCTGGCAACTGTCGCTGATCCTTATTGTGCTGGCGCCGATTGTCTCCATCGCGATCCGCGTGGTATCAAAGCGTTTTCGCAACATCAGTAAAAATATGCAGAATACGATGGGGCAGGTGACTACCAGCGCCGAGCAGATGCTGAAAGGCCATAAGGAAGTGTTGATCTTCGGCGGTCAGGAAGTCGAAACCAAACGCTTTGACAAGGTCAGCAACAAAATGCGCCTGCAAGGGATGAAAATGGTATCGGCCTCGTCGATTTCCGATCCGATCATTCAGCTGATTGCCTCTTTGGCCCTGGCCTTCGTCCTGTATGCAGCAAGCTTCCCGAGCGTCATGGAAACCCTGACTGCGGGTACCATTACCGTGGTGTTCTCATCCATGATTGCGCTGATGCGTCCGCTGAAATCGCTGACTAACGTCAACGCCCAGTTCCAGCGCGGGATGGCAGCCTGTCAGACGCTGTTCAGCATCCTCGATTCCGAACAGGAAAAAGATGAAGGTACACGCGTGATCGAGCGCGCTAAAGGTGACCTGGAATTCCGCAACGTGACCTTTACCTATCCAGGCCGTGAAGTGCCGGCGCTGCGTGATATCAGCCTGTCCATCCCGGCGGGTAAAACCGTTGCACTGGTCGGTCGTTCCGGTTCGGGCAAGTCGACTATTGCCAGCCTGATTACCCGTTTCTACGATATCGACCAGGGCGAAATCCTGCTTGATGGTCACGACCTGCGGGAATATACCCTACAGTCGTTGCGTAACCAGGTCGCGCTGGTTTCGCAGAACGTGCATCTGTTCAACGATACGGTGGCGAACAACATTGCGTATGCCCGTACCGAAGAGTACAGCCGTGAAGAGATCGAGAATGCGGCGCGTATGGCCTATGCGATGGACTTCATTAACAAAATGGATAACGGTCTGGATACGATCATTGGCGAAAACGGGGTGCTGCTCTCCGGTGGTCAGCGTCAACGTATCGCGATTGCCCGAGCGCTGCTGCGCAACAGCCCGATTCTGATCCTCGATGAAGCAACGTCCGCACTGGATACGGAATCTGAACGCGCTATCCAGTCGGCTCTGGATGAATTACAGAAAAACCGTACCTCGCTGGTTATCGCGCACCGTCTGTCGACCATCGAACAGGCTGACGAAATCGTGGTGGTGGAAGACGGCGTTATCGTTGAACGCGGCAGCCATGCGGACCTGCTGGAACAACGTGGTGTATACGCGCAGCTTCATAAAATGCAGTTCGGTCAATGATTGCACGCATCTGGTCGGGTGAATCCCCTCTGTGGGTGCTGCTTCTCCCGCTCTCCTGGCTGTATGGCCTGGTGAGCGGTGCTATTCGTCTGCTTTATCGCCTCAGGATCAAGCGCGCCTGGCGCGCACCGGTACCGGTAGTGGTGGTCGGCAACCTGACGGCGGGTGGAAACGGCAAAACGCCGGTGGTGATCTGGCTGGTAGAACAGCTCCAGAAGCGCGGTATCCGCCCGGGAGTTGTCTCACGCGGTTACGGTGGTAAAGCGGCGCAGTATCCACTGGTGCTGAGCCCAGCTACGACAACCGCTGAAGCCGGTGATGAGCCGGTACTGATTTACCAACGTACTGGCGCGCCGGTTGCGGTATCGCCGGTGCGCAGTGATGCCGTAAAGGCACTGCTTGCAGAGCATGACGTACAAATCATAATTACCGATGATGGTTTGCAGCATTACGCGCTGGCGCGTGACAAAGAGATCGTGGTTATTGACGGCGTGCGGCGTTTTGGCAACGGCTGGTGGCTGCCAGCCGGTCCAATGCGTGAGCGTGCGTCTCGCCTGAAGAGCGTCGATGCCGTGATTGTAAACGGTGGTGAAGCCAGAGCGGGTGAGATCCCGATGCATCTTCGTCCCGGAAAGGCAGTGAATATGCTGACCGGCGAGCGTAAAGACGTCGCGTTACTGGATCATCTGATTGCGATGGCCGGGATTGGTCATCCGCCGCGTTTCTTCGCGACGCTGGAGCAGTGCGGCGCGCGGCTGGAGAAACGGGTACCGCTGGCCGATCACCAGGCGCTGGTTGCCGAAGAGATTGAGAGGCTGGCCGCACCGGGCCAGACGCTGATCATGACGGAAAAAGACGCGGTAAAATGCCGGGCCTTTGCGAAAGAAAACTGGTGGTATCTGCCGGTTGATGCTGAACTCAGCGGCGAACAGCCGGAACATTTGCTCAAGGAACTGCTCGCGTTAGTGCAGTAACTTCTACGCGGTTCCGGTGGCGCTTTGACTGACAGGAAAACGCATGTCTCTACCGCAACTCTCACTTGCAGCCGCACGAAACCTGCATCTTGCCGCCCAGGGGCTTCTGAAAAAGTCCCGCCGCCGCGCACAGCCAGCGGATATCCTCTCTACCGTGCAACGCATGTCGTTGCTGCAAATCGACACCATTAACATCGTGGCGCGTAGCCCGTATCTGGTCCTGTTTAGCCGCCTGGGAAACTATCCTCCGCAGTGGCTGGATAATGCGCTAAGTCAGGGCGAACTGATGGAATACTGGGCGCATGAAGCCTGTTTTCTCCCGCGCAGCGATTTTGCACTGGTGCGTCACCGAATGCTCGCCCCGGACAAAATGGGCTGGAAATACCGCCAGGAGTGGATGGCGGAACACGCGGATGAAATTGAACAACTGATTGCCCATATTAAGGAAAACGGTCCGGTACGCTCTGCGGATTTTGAACACCCGCGAAAAGGCGCAAGCGGATGGTGGGAGTGGAAACCGCACAAACGCCATCTTGAAGGGCTGTTTACGTCGGGCAAAGTGATGGTGGTCGAGCGCCGCAACTTTCAGCGCGTCTATGACCTCACGCACCGCGTTATGCCTCACTGGGACGATACGCGTGACCTGCTGTCTCAGGACGCAGCCGAAGCCATCATGCTCGGGAACAGCGCCCGCAGCCTGGGCATATTCCGCCCACAGTGGCTGGCGGATTATTATCGCCTGCGTCAGCCGCAGCTAAAACCGCTGCTGGAAACGTGGCAGCGTGAACAGCGCGTGATGCCGGTCTCGGTTGAGTCGTTAGGTGAAATGTGGCTGCATGCGGATTTGTTCCCTCTGCTGGCGCAGGCGCAAGAGGGCAAACTCCAGGCGACCCACAGTGCCGTGCTCTCGCCATTCGACCCCGTAGTCTGGGACAGAAAGCGGGCCGAACAGCTGTTTGATTTCAGCTACCGTCTGGAATGCTACACCCGGGCGCAAAAGCGTCAGTACGGTTATTTTGTTTTGCCGTTGCTTCATAAAGGGCAGCTTGTCGGGCGCATGGACGCTAAAATGCACCGTAAAACCGGCACGCTTGAAATTATCGCGCTCTGGCTGGAAGAGGGCATAAAAGTCACGGCTGGCCTGGAAAAAGGGCTAACGTCTGCGCTCAGTGAATTTGCGCGCTGGCAGGGGGCGTATGAAATTGTACTCGGTCGCGTGCCTGCGGGGCTGTTTACGACCTGTCGAGGTGGCTGGGAAACAGGCACTCCCTGAAAAAAGAATGTGGTAAGCTTTAGCAATTACCCATACGGAGGAACTATGGATCACCGTTTACTTGAAATTATTGCCTGCCCGGTGTGCAACGGCAAACTGTATTACAGCCAGGATAAACAAGAGCTGATTTGCAAACTGGACAGCCTGGCGTTCCCGCTGCGTGACGGTATTCCGGTCCTGCTGGAAAATGAAGCCCGTTCTCTGGTGGCAGAAGAGATCAAACCATGAGTTTTGTTGTCATTATCCCTGCGCGTTATGCTTCAACGCGCCTGCCAGGTAAACCGCTGGTGGATATCAACGGTAAACCGATGATTGTGCATGTCCTTGAACGGGCACGCGAATCGGGCGCCGGACGCGTCATCGTCGCCACCGATCACCCGGATGTCGCGCGAGCGGTTGAGGCCGCGGGTGGGGAAGTGTGCATGACCCGTGCCGACCACCAGTCAGGCACCGAGCGCCTGGCGGAAGTCGTCGAAAAATGCGGTTTCAGTGACGAGACGGTGATTGTGAACGTGCAGGGCGATGAGCCGATGATCCCGGCGGCTATTATCCGTCAGGTGGCCGACAACCTGGCCCAGCGTAAGGTTGGCATGGCGACCCTCGCGGTGCCGATTCACCACGCTGAAGAGGCGTTCAATCCGAATGCGGTGAAAGTGGTCATGGACGCAGAGGGCTACGCGCTCTATTTCTCCCGCGCCACCATTCCGTGGGATCGCGATCGTTTCGCGCAATCGAAAGAGACGATCGGCGAAACCTTCCTGCGCCACATCGGTATTTACGGCTACCGCGCCGGCTTTATTCGTCGCTATGTCGCCTGGGCACCAAGCCCGCTTGAGCATATCGAAATGCTCGAACAGCTTCGCGTGCTGTGGTACGGCGAGAAAATTCACGTTGCGGTTGCCCAGGAAGTCCCTGGCACCGGCGTGGATACGCCTGAAGATCTTGAGCGCGTACGCGTCGAATTGCGTTAATTCGCTGCCATCCCCTCGTTCTGGGGGGATGTTCTCTTCCTTTTCTTTTTCATTATTGATCTCGACCGGGTGACATCCGGGGTTCGCGCGCTCATTATAAAAGCAGTAGTCTTAATGGGGGTAATCTCATATGGAACAGCTGCGTGCTGAACTCAGCCATCTCCTTGGCGAACAGCTAAGCCGGGTGGAATGCGTGAATGAAAAGGCCGATACCGCACTCTGGTCGTTGTACGACAGTCAGGGAAACCCCATGCCGCTGATGGCCAGAAGTTTTACCTCGCCGGGCGTCGCCAGACAGCTGGCCTGGAAAATGTCGATGCTGGCGCGGGAAGGGACTGTCCGTATGCCGACGGTCTACGGCGTGATGACCCATGAGGAGCATCCCGGCCCGGATGTTCTGCTTATTGAACGTTTACGCGGGGTTTCTGTTGAAGCTCCGACGCGTACACCGGAGCGCTGGGAACAGCTGAAAGATCAAATTGTCGAGGCTCTGCTTGCCTGGCATCGGCAGGACAGCCGGGGTCTTGTTGGCGCGGTAGACAGCACCCAGGAAAACCTGTGGCCGCTATGGTATCGCCAGCGTGTCGAAGTGCTCTGGGGCACGCTGAACCAGTTCAACAACACCGGTTTAACGATGCAGGACAAACGTATTCTGTTCCGCACCCGGGAATGTCTTCCGACGCTGTTTGAGGGTTTTAACGACAACTGCGTGCTGGTTCACGGCAACTTCACGCTGCGCAGTATGCTTAAAGACTCGCGCAGCGATCAGCTTCTGGCAATGGTCGGGCCGGGGATCATGCTCTGGGCGCCGCGCGAGTATGAACTGTTCAGGCTGAGCGAGGGCGGGGCGGCGGAAGATTTGCTCTGGCACTATCTTCAGCGCGCCCCCGTTGCGGAGGCCTTTCTCTGGCGACGCTGGCTCTATCTTCTCTGGGATGAGGTGGCGCAACTGGTCAACACTGGGCGCTTTAATCGGGCCAGTTTCGATCTGGCCGCAAAATCACTCCTGCCCTGGCTTGCCTGACGAACCCTTAAGCCACTGCCACAGGCGGCCAAGCGTCTCGTAACCGACGCGGTCGCTGTGCATCAGCCATACCGGGGACGGGATTATCCGTTCCCACGGGTTGAGCGGGGCGTCAATGGCCAGCTGGTTTGCCGGAGCAGGAAGCGGATGCAGGCCCTGATTCTCAAAGAAAATCATTGCGCGCGGCAGGTGTGAAGCAGAGGTCACCAGCAGGAACGGCACATCACCGATGGCTTGTTTCACCGCAGCAGCTTCTTCTTCGGTATCTTTTGGGCTATCCAGTGTGATGATGGCGGAACGTGGTACGCCAAGCGATTCAGCCACTCTTGCCCCTGCTTCAGCGGTACTTACCGGGTTGGTTTTTGCCGCAGCGCCCGTGAAGATCATCTTCGATCCCGGATTGGCCAGCCACAGGCGGATCCCCTCGTTCAGACGCGGCAGACTGTTGTTGATCAGGTTCGAGCTGGGCGCCCAGTTCGGATCCCAGGTATACCCGCCGCCCAGCACCACGATATAGCCCACCTTCTGTTTTCCCTGCCATGTAGGGTAGGTGTTTTCAATCGGGCGTAACAAACCGTCAGCGACCGGTTGCAGGCTGAGTAACAGCAGCGCCAGCCAGCCCACGGTGACGAGGGATTTACCGCTTTTCTGAAAGCGGCTAAACCATATCAATGCCAGCCCCAGCGCGATGAGAAGCAACAGCAGGGGAAGGGGAAGCATCATGCCTCCGATATATTTTTTTAGGGTAAAAAGCATCCTTTTTGGTTCCTTTTTTAACCATACAGCAGGCGATTGCCCGTGATATTACACCAGAGTGGTTCATTCTCCGCGCGGGTGTGACAAAATAGCGGTTTTGCAGTGAGTGGAACCCTCCCAATGCGGGATCGCAATTTTGATGACATCGCGGAAAAGTTTTCGCGCAACATTTATGGCACCACCAAAGGTCAGCTTCGTCAGACGATCCTCTGGCAGGATCTGGATAAGCTGCTGGCTGAATTTGGTGACCGACCGTTGCGCGTACTGGATGCCGGCGGTGGGGAAGGGCAGACTGCAATTCTGATGGCGCAGCGGGGACATCACGTCACGCTTTGCGATCTTTCTGCCGAGATGGTTGCGCGCGCCGGGCGAGCGGCAGAAGAGAAAGGTGTGAGCGACAACATGCATTTTATACATTGCGCCGCTCAGGACATTCCGCAGCATTTGGAAACGCAGGTTGATCTGATATTGTTTCATGCTGTGCTCGAATGGGTCGCCGAACCACAAGCGATGTTAAAAACGCTGTGGTCGATGTTGCGCCCGGGCGGTGCGTTATCGCTGATGTTTTACAATGCCAACGGCCTGCTAATGCGAAACGTGCTGGTCGGCAATTTTGGCTATGTACAGCAGGGCATGTATAAAAAGAAACGACGCACGCTTTCACCGGATTTCCCCCGTGAACCGCAGCAGGTCTATGGCTGGCTGGAGGAGATCGGTTGGGAAATTACCGGCAAAACTGGCGTGAGGGTGTTTCATGATTATCTGCGTGATAAACAAAAACAGGATGACTGTTTAGACGCCTTAACAGAAATAGAGACGCGGTACTGCCGCCAGGAGCCTTATCTGAGCCTTGGCCGCTATATCCACGTCACCGCGCGCAAGCCGCAGATGCAAGGATAATCTATGAGTGAATTTTCCCAGACAGTCCCCGAACTGGTTGCCTGGGCCAGGAAAAACGATTTCTCCATCTCGCTGCCGGTAGACAGACTCTCATTCCTGCTGGCGGTTGCGACGCTAAACGGCGAACGCCTGGATGGCGAAATGAGTGAAGGCGAACTGGTGGATGCGTTCCGCCACGTCAGTGATGCGTTTGAGCAAACCAGCGAAACCATTAGCGTGCGTGCCAACAACGCAATCAATGATATGGTGCGTCAACGTCTGCTGAACCGCTTTACCAGCGAGCAGGCGGAAGGAAACGCCATCTATCGTCTTACGCCACTGGGCATTGGCATTACCGACTATTACATCCGCCAGCGCGAATTTTCCACGCTGCGTCTCTCCATGCAGCTCTCCATTGTTGCAGGCGAGCTGAAGCGTGCCGCCGACGCGGCTGATGAAAACGGTGACGAGTTCCACTGGCATCGCAACGTTTACGCGCCGCTAAAATACTCGGTCGCCGAGATTTTCGACAGTATCGATCTGACTCAACGTCTGATGGACGAACAGCAGCAGCAGGTCAAAGACGATATCGCTCAACTGCTGAATAAAGACTGGCGTGCGGCCATCTCCAGCTGTGAACTTTTGCTGTCAGAAACGTCCGGTACGCTACGTGAGTTGCAGGATACGCTGGAGGCGGCTGGGGATAAGCTGCAGGCCAACCTGCTGCGCATCCAGGACGCGACGATGGCGCACGACGATCTGCATTTTATCGACCGTCTGGTGTTTGATTTGCAGAGTAAGCTTGACCGCATTATCAGCTGGGGCCAGCAGTCGATCGACCTGTGGATCGGTTACGACCGCCACGTGCATAAATTTATCCGTACCGCCATCGATATGGATAAGAACCGCGTCTTTGCTCAGCGTCTGCGCCAGTCGGTACAGACCTACTTTGATGCGCCGTGGGCGCTGACCTACGCCAACGCCGATCGTCTTCTGGATATGCGCGACGAAGAGATGGCGCTGCGTGATGAAGAGGTTACCGGGGAACTGCCGCCGGATCTGGAATACGAAGAATTTAACGAAATTCACGAGCAGCTTGCGGCGATGATCGAAGAACAGCTCGCTGTCTATAAAGCCAGACAAGCACCGCTGGATCTTGGCCTCGTGGTACGCGACTATCTGGCGCAGTATCCGCGCGCGCGCCACTTCGATGTAGCCCGCATTGTTGTAGACCAGGCGGTGCGCCTGGGCATCGCACAAGCCGATTTTACCGGACTGCCGCCGAAGTGGCAGCCGATTAACGATTACGGAGCCAAGGTACAGGCGCATGTCATTGACAAATATTGAACAAGTGATGCCAGTTAAGCTGGCACAGGCGCTGGCGAATCCGTTGTTTCCGGCGCTGGACAGCCAGCTGCGTGCCGGTCGTCACATTGGCCTTGACGAGCTGGATAATCACGCCTTTTTGATGGACTTTCAGGAGTATCTGGAAGAGTTTTACGCTCGCTATAACGTTGAGCTGATCCGCGCGCCGGAAGGGTTTTTCTACCTGCGTCCGCGCTCTACTACGCTTATTCCGCGCTCGGTGCTTTCCGAACTGGATATGATGGTCGGCAAAATTCTCTGCTACCTCTACCTCAGCCCGGAACGTCTGGCGAATGAAGGGATCTTCACCCAGCAGGAGCTTTACGATGAGCTGCTGTCGCTGGCGGATGAAAGCAAGCTGCTCAAGCTGGTAAATAATCGCTCGACGGGGTCCGATCTGGACCGTCAGAAATTACAGGAAAAAGTTCGCTCTTCCCTGAACCGTCTGCGCCGTCTGGGAATGGTCTGGTTCATGGGTCACGACAGCAGCAAGTTCCGCATTACCGAATCGGTCTTCCGCTTTGGTGCCGACGTGCGTGCGGGTGACGATGCGCGTGAAGCACAGCTGCGCATGATCCGTGACGGTGAAGCGATGCCGGTGGAAAACCATTTGCAGCTCAATGACGAGCACGAAGAGAATCAGCCGGATAGCGGGGAGGAAGAGTAATGATTGAACGCGGTAAATTTCGCTCACTAACGCTGATTAACTGGAACGGCTTCTTTGCCCGAACCTTCGATCTGGATGAGCTGGTGACAACGCTCTCCGGCGGTAACGGGGCAGGTAAATCCACCACCATGGCGGCCTTCGTGACGGCGCTGATCCCTGACCTGACCCTGCTGCACTTCCGTAACACCACTGAAGCGGGTGCAACGAGCGGCTCCCGAGATAAAGGGCTGCACGGTAAGCTGAAAGCGGGCGTCTGTTATTCGGTGCTGGACGTGATCAACTCCCGTCATCAGCGCGTGGTTGTAGGCGTGCGCCTGCAGCAGGTTGCCGGCCGCGACCGTAAAGTAGATATCAAACCGTTTGCGATCCAGGGGCTGCCAACCTCCGTGCAGCCGACCGCGCTGCTGACGGAAACCCTGAATGAACGACAGGCGCGCGTTCTGACGCTCCAGGAGCTGAAAGACAAGCTGGAAGCCATCGAAGGCGTGCAGTTTAAGCAGTTTAACTCCATTACCGACTACCACTCTCTGATGTTCGATCTCGGCGTGGTGGCCCGTCGTCTGCGCAGCGCGTCAGATCGTAGTAAATACTACCGTCTGATTGAAGCCTCCCTGTACGGCGGTATCTCAAGCGCCATTACCCGCTCCCTGCGCGACTACCTGCTGCCGGAAAACAGCGGCGTGCGTAAGGCCTTCCAGGATATGGAAGCCGCGCTGCGTGAAAACCGCATGACGCTGGAAGCGATTCGCGTTACGCAATCTGACCGCGATCTGTTTAAGCACCTGATCAGCGAAGCCACCAACTACGTGGCGGCAGACTATATGCGTCACGCCAACGAGCGCCGTATTCATCTCGATCAGGCGCTGGAATACCGCCGCGAGCTGTTTACCTCCCGCAAACAGCTGGTCGCCGAGCAGTATAAGCATGTCGAAATGGCGCGCGAACTGGGCGAGCACAACGGTGCCGAAGGGGATCTGGAAGCCGATTACCAGGCGGCCAGCGATCATCTGAACCTGGTGCAAACCGCGCTGCGTCAGCAGGAAAAAATCGAGCGCTATGAAGCCGATCTCGATGAGCTGCAAATTCGTCTTGAAGAGCAAAATGAAGTGGTGGCAGAAGCCGCCGATTTGCAGGAAGAGAACGAAGCCCGCGCGGAAGCCGCCGAGCTGGAAGTGGATGAGCTGAAAAGTCAGCTCGCAGACTACCAGCAGGCGCTGGACGTGCAGCAGACCCGCGCGATCCAATACAACCAGGCGCTGCAGGCGTTGCAGCGTGCCAAAGAGCTGTGCCACCTGCCGGACCTGACCCCTGAAAGCGCTGACGAATGGCTGGATACCTTCCAGGCCAAAGAGCAGGAAGCCACTGAGAAACTGCTTTCTCTCGATCAGAAAATGAGCGTGGCGCAAACGGCACACAGCCAGTTTGAGCAGGCGTACCAGCTGGTGGTGGCGATCAACGGTCCGCTGGCGCGTAACGAAGCGTGGGACGTTGCCCGTGAGCTACTGCGCGACGGCGTCAATCAGCGCCATCTGGCCGAACAGGTGCAGCCGCTGCGCATGCGCCTGAACGAGCTGGAACAGCGTCTGCGTGAACAGCAGGAAGCTGAGCGTCTGCTGGCGGAATTCTGCAAACGTCAGGGTAAAAATTACGATTTCGACGAGCTTGAGGCTCTGCATCAGGAGCTGGAAGCGCGTATTGCGGCCCTGTCCGATACCGTATCGAACGCCAGCGAACAGCGCATGACGCTGCGTCAGGAGCTGGAACAGCTTCAGTCCCGTTCGAAGACGCTCTTACAGCGTGCGCCGATCTGGCTGGCCGCACAAAGCAGCCTGAACCAGCTCAGCGAGCAGTGTGGTCAGGAGTTTGCCTCCAGCCAGGACGTCACCGAATACATGCAACAGCTGCTGGAGCGCGAACGCGAAGCGATTGTTGAGCGTGACGAAGTGGGCGCGCGCAAGCGTGACGTCGATGAAGAAATCGAGCGTTTAAGCCAGCCTGGCGGCTCAGAAGATCCGCGCCTGAATGCGTTAGCCGAGCGTTTCGGCGGCGTGCTGCTGTCTGAAATTTACGACGGCGTCGGCCTGGACGATGCGCCGTACTTCTCCGCGCTGTACGGTCCGTCCCGTAACGCGATTGTGGTGCCGGATCTGTCGCTGATTTCTGACCAGCTTGCAGGGCTGGAAGACTGCCCGGAAGATCTCTACCTCATCGAAGGGGATCCGCAGTCGTTTGATGACAGCGTATTCAGCGTCGACGAGCTGGAAAAAGCGGTGGTGGTGAAAATCGCCGATCGCCAGTGGCGCTATTCGCGCTTCCCGGAACTGCCGCTGTTTGGCCGCGCCGCGCGTGAAAACCGTATTGAAAGCCTGCACGCCGAGCGTGAAACGCTTTCAGAGCGTTTTGCGACCCTGTCGTTTGACGTGCAGAAAACCCAGCGTCTGCATCAGGCGTTCAGCCGCTTTATCGGCAGCCATCTGGGCGTTGCCTTCCAGCCCGATCCGGAAGCCGAAATTCGTAAGCTCAACACCCGCCGCGGTGAGCTGGAGCGTGCGCTTGCCAGCCATGAAAATGACAACCAGCAAAGCCGCGTGCAGTTTGAGCAGGCGAAAGAAGGCGTTGCGGCCCTTAACCGCATCCTGCCGCGCCTGAACCTGCTGGCGGACGATACGCTCGCCGACCGCGTGGATGAGATTCAGGAACGTCTGGACGAAGCGCAGGAAGCGGCGCGCTTTGTGCAGCAACACGGCAATCAGCTGGCAAAACTGGAGCCGATGGTTTCCGTTCTCCAGAGCGACCCGGAACAGTTTGAGCAGTTAAAAGAAGATTACGCCTGGTCACAGCAGGTGCAGCGCGAAGCGCGTCAGCAGGCGTTTGCCCTCACGGAAGTGGTGCAACGTCGCGCACACTTCGGCTACTCCGATTCAGCAGAAATGCTGAGCGGGAACAGCGATCTGAATGAAAAGCTGCGCCAGCGTCTTGAGCAGGCCGAAGCGGAACGAACGCGCGCCCGTGAAGCGATGCGTACTCACGCTGCACAGCTGAGCCAGTACAGCCAGGTCATGGCATCGCTGAAAAGCTCCTTCGACACCAAGAAAGAGCTGTTAAATGACCTGCATAAAGAGTTGCAGGACATTGGCGTGCGCGCCGACAGCGGCGCAGAAGAGCGGGCGCGTATTCGCCGCGATGAGCTGCATGCTCAGCTCAGCAACAACCGTGCGCGTCGTAATCAGCTCGAAAAAGCGCTGACCTTCTGTGAAGCGGAGATGGACAACCTGACGCGTCGTCTGCGCAAGCTGGAGCGCGACTATTTTGAGATGCGTGAACAGGTTGTGACCGCGAAGGCGGGCTGGTGCGCGGTGATGCGCATGGTGAAGGACAACAACGTGGAGCGTCGTCTGCACCGTCGCGAGCTGGCGTACCTGTCAGCCGATGAACTGCGCTCTATGTCGGATAAGGCGCTGGGTGCGCTGCGTCTGGCCGTGGCGGACAATGAACACCTGCGCGACGTGCTGCGCATGTCCGAAGATCCGAAGCGTCCTGAGCGCAAAATTCAGTTCTTCGTGGCGGTTTATCAGCACTTACGCGAGCGTATTCGTCAGGACATCATCCGTACCGACGATCCGGTTGAAGCGATCGAACAGATGGAGATCGAGCTGGGCCGTCTGACGGAGGAGCTGACCTCCCGCGAGCAGAAGCTGGCAATCAGCTCCCGCAGCGTGGCGAATATTATTCGTAAAACCATTCAGCGCGAGCAGAACCGTATCCGTCAGCTGAACCAGGGCCTGCAAAGCGTGTCGTTTGGCCAGGTCAACAGCGTGCGGCTGAACGTGAACGTGCGTGAGGCGCACTCCACGCTGCTGGATGTGTTGTCTGAACAGCATGAGCAGCATCAGGATCTGTTCAACAGTAACCGCCTGACCTTCTCCGAAGCGCTGGCGAAGCTGTATCAGCGTCTGAATCCGCAGATTGACATGGGCCAGCGTACGCCGCAAACCATCGGCGAGGAGTTGCTGGACTACCGCAACTATCTGGAAATGGAAGTTGAGGTTAACCGTGGCTCAGACGGCTGGCTGCGCGCGGAATCCGGTGCGCTCTCTACCGGTGAAGCCATCGGTACCGGTATGTCGATTCTGGTGATGGTGGTGCAGAGCTGGGAAGATGAAGCGCGTCGTCTGCGTGGCAAGGACATCTCTCCATGCCGTCTGCTGTTCCTCGATGAAGCCGCGCGTCTCGACGCCCGCTCCATCGCCACGCTGTTTGAGCTTTGCGAGCGACTCGATATGCAGCTCATCATCGCGGCGCCGGAAAACATCAGTCCGGAAAAAGGGACAACCTATAAGCTGGTGCGTAAAGTGTTCCAGAACAGTGAACATGTACACGTCGTAGGTCTGCGTGGCTTCGCCCCGCAGCCACCGGAGTCATTACCGGGCACGGCTGACGCCTCTTAACCCGGGGTATGATAAAAGGCGGCGCTCAGGCGTCGCTTTTTTTATTCACTTAACTTGTGTTCAGGGCTGCGTTATCTTTAAACTTCTTTACATAAGGCAAGGCAGCAGCGTGTATGCCTTTCTATACTGAAGGAAAGCTCCATAATACTGGGCATGTCGTGAAAAACAGGGGGCAAGGGATGTTGCTTAAGAAAGATCGTGGTCGTCAGCTGTCTGCGCTGAGTTTGTGCCTGACAGTGATGTTTGCTCCACTGTTTACCGCTCAGGCCGATGAGCCTGAAATTGTACCGACTGACAGCTCCGCGACAATGGGCGCGCAGCCGACGTCGCTGTCACAACCGCTGGATCAGTCTCCGGCGACGGCCATCATGGCCGGCATTAAACCGCTGCCGGAAGGCATCGATACTGAATCATTACGCCAGCAGCTTATGACCGGGCTGCCCTCGGGCTATACCCCCGCTTATATTAACCAGCTCACGCTGCTTTACGCTGCGCGCGATATGAAACCGATGTGGGAAAATCGCGAGGCGGTACGTGCCTTCCAGCAGCAGCTGGCTGAAGTGGCGATTGCAGGTTTTCAGCCACAGTTCACGACCTGGGTTGAACTCCTGACCGACCCTGCCGTAACCGGACAGGCGCGTGACGTGGTGCTGTCTGATGCCATGATGGGCTACTTGCAGTTTGTGGCGGGGATTTCGGTGAACGGCAACCGCTGGTTATACAGCAGTAAACCGTACAAGCTGGCGACGCCCGCGCTGTCCGTCATTAATCAGTGGCAGCTGTCGCTGGACAACGGTGAACTGCCGCGCTTTATCGCAAGCCTTGCGCCCGCCCACCCGCAGTATGCCACGATGCATCAGTCGCTTCTTGAGCTGGTCGCGGATTCCCGCCCGTGGCCTCAGTTGCGTGGAACAGCAACGCTGCGTCCGGGACAATGGAGCAGCGATGTGCCTGCGATTCGCGAAATTATGAAACGGTCTGGCATGCTTGACAGCGGCCCTAAAATTGCGCTGCCCGGCGACGAGACGCAAAACGCAGTCGTCAGCCCGTCGGCGCCGGTAAAAGAGAAAACCGCCGTTGCGCTGAGCAATAAGCCCGCCGCTTACGATCGCGAGCTGGTCGCGGCAGTGAAGCAGTTCCAGGCCGCGCAGGGGCTGGGCGCCGACGGCGTGATTGGTCCATCGACTCGCGACTGGCTGAACGTCTCTCCGGCCCAGCGGGCAGGGGTGCTGGCGTTGAATATCCAGCGCTTGCGCTTGCTGCCGGGCACGTTATCCACCGGCATTATGGTCAACATTCCGGCGTACTCTCTGGTCTACTATCAGGACGGTAGCGAAGTGCTGGCGTCCCGCGTGATTGTGGGTCGACCTGACCGCAAAACGCCGATGATGAGCAGCGCGCTGAATAACGTGGTGGTTAACCCGCCGTGGAACGTGCCGCCGACGCTGGCGCGCAAAGATATCCTGCCTAAGGTCTGGAATGACCCGGGCTATCTGGAGCGACATAACTATACGGTGATGCGTGGCTGGAACAGCAAAGAAGCGATTGACCCCTGGATGGTCGACTGGTCAACGATTACGCCTTCGAACCTGCCGTTCCGTTTCCAGCAGGCACCGGGTGCGCATAACTCGCTCGGACGTTACAAATTCAATATGCCAAGTTCGGACGCAATCTATCTGCATGATACCCCGAACCATAATCTGTTTCAGAAAGACGCACGCGCGCTCAGTTCTGGCTGCGTTCGCGTGAATAAGGCCTCCGAACTGGCGAATATGCTGTTGCAGGATGCAGGCTGGAACGATACGCGGATATCAGATGCCCTGAAGCAGGGGGATACGCGTTACGTCAATATCCGCCACAATATTCCGGTCAATCTTTACTATCTGACGGCGTTTGTGGGCGCGGACGGACGTACCCAGTATCGTACAGATATTTACAATTATGATCTGACAGCGCGATCCGGCGCACAAATCTTGCCAAAAGCGGAACAATTAATCAGGTAAATGAAGTAGTTCGGTAAAAATGATTGTCGTAAGTTATGGTGAATATGAGGCGATCTGGCTGCAAGCCGCGTATTCACTGGGATTGGGCGCCTTGACGTAGCAGGCTTTGCCAGTTATGGTGCCCTTCGTGCGCTAAGCATATTGACAATTTCTTTTACCTGTAGACCTGATTATCATGGACAAATTTGACGCTAATCGCCGCAAATTGCTGGCGTTAGGTGGCGTTGCGCTGGGCGCAGCAGCCATCCTTCCGACGCCAGCATTTGCCACCCTCTCGACACCTCGTCCGCGTATTTTAACGCTCAACAATCTGCATACTGGTGAGACGCTTAAAGCGGAATTTTTCGATGGCAGAGGCTATATTCAGGATGAATTAGCACGACTCAACCATTTTTTCCGTGATTTCCGCGCGAACAAAATCAAAGCCATCGACCCTGGATTATTCGATCAGCTTTACCGCTTGCAGGGACTGCTGGGGACCAAAAGGCCGGTGCAACTCATTTCTGGCTATCGCTCTCTGGATACCAACAATGAACTGCGCGCCCACAGCCGTGGGGTAGCGAAAAAAAGCTATCACACCAAAGGGCAGGCGATGGATTTCCATATTGAAGGCGTTTCGTTAGCCAATATTCGCAAAGCGGCGTTATCTATGCGCGCAGGTGGTGTAGGATACTACCCACGTAGCAACTTTGTGCATATTGATACCGGGCCGGTTCGGCACTGGTAATAACGAAACACAGGAGCAGTATGAACTATCGTATTATTCCGGTTACCGCGTTCTCACAGAACTGTTCATTGATCTGGTGTGAACAAACTAAACTGGCCGCGCTTGTTGATCCCGGTGGCGACGCAGAGACAATCAAGCAGGAAGTCGCTGCCAGCGGTGTAACGCTGATGCAGATTTTACTGACCCATGGCCATCTTGACCATGTGGGTGCAGCGGCTGAACTGGCTGAACACTACGGTGTGCCGATTATCGGCCCGGAAAAAGAAGATGAGTTCTGGCTTCAGGGGCTGCCTGCCCAAAGCCGCATGTTTGGTCTGGATGACTGTCAGCCACTGACACCGGACCGCTGGCTGAACGAAGGCGATCGCGTTAACGTAGGGAATGTAACTTTACAGGTGTTGCATTGCCCCGGGCATACGCCTGGCCATATTGTCTTCTTTGATGACGTGTCACGCCTGCTGATCTCCGGTGACGTGATTTTCAAAGGGGGCGTAGGACGCAGCGATTTCCCACGCGGCGATCACGGTCAGCTGATTCAGTCGATTAAGCAGAAGTTATTACCGTTAGGTGATGATGTGACGTTTATCCCTGGACACGGACCAATGTCAACGCTGGGCGATGAGCGGTTACATAACCCGTTCCTTCAGGATGAAATGCCTGTCTGGTAAACGCTTACAATAAAAAAGCCTGCGCGATGCAGGCTTTTTTTATGGGTGCAGGTTACAGCACCGCGACAATGGCTTCGCACAGTGGCGCCATGTTGTCAGGCGTCATACCTGCAACGTTCACGCGGCCAGAGGCAACGGCATAGACGCCAAACTCTTCACGCAGGCGCAGCACCTGCTCTTTGGTCAGGCCGCTGAAGGAGAACATGCCGTTCTGCTTGATGATGAAGCTGAAGTCACGGTCGGCGCCTTTCTCAGCCAGCGTGTTCACAAACAGCAGACGCATGCGTTGAATGCGCTGACGCATATCGTTCAGCTCTTGTTCCCAGATTGCGCGCAGCGCATCGTTGCTCAGGATCGTCGCAACTACAGACGCACCGTGTGCCGGTGGGTTGGAGTAGTTAGCGCGGATCACGGACTTCATCTGGCTGAATGCGCGATCGACAGTTTGATCGTCAGCGGCCACCAGCGTACAGGCGCCGACACGCTCGTTATACAGACCAAAGTTCTTGGAATAGGAGCTTGCGACAATCAGCTCCTGATGGACGGCGGCGAATGCGCGCAGACCTTCAGCATCTTCTTCCAGACCACGGGCAAAGCCCTGGTAAGCGAAGTCGAACAGCGGCAGCCAGCCTTTTTCAACGGACAGCTTAGCCAGCTGTTCCCACTGTTCAAGCGTAGGATCGATACCAGTTGGGTTATGGCAGCAGCCATGGAACAGCACCACATCGCCCGCCTGGGCTTCGCTCAGGCTGGCCAGCAAACCATCGAAGTCCAGCGCATGGTTTGCCGCGTCATAGTAGGCGTATTCACGGACTTCCAGACCCGCAGAATTAAACACGCTCTTGTGGTTCGGCCAGCTTGGATTGCTTACCCAGACACGCTTCACAGAGGTGTTTTTCGCCAGGAAATCTGCCGCCACGCGCAGTGCGCCGGTACCGCCTGGGGTCTGCGCCGTGCGGGCGCGTTTTTCGCTCACAATGGTGCTGCCTTTGCCGAACAGCAGCTCCTGGGTGCAGCGACCAAATTCAGGGATACCATCAATACCGAGGTAGTTTTTGGTGGTTTCGTTTTCCAGCAGATACTGCTCAGCTTTTTTGACGCTGGTCAGTACCGGAGTTTTGCCGGTTTCATCTTTATATACACCAATACCCAGGTTGATTTTGCCAGGGCGGTCGTCGGCACGAAACAGATCGGCCAGGCCCAGAATTGGGTCGGCAGGAGCGGCAGTAATGTTCTCAAACATGACGAAGTTCCATTGTGATTACAGAAGTGAAATCCGCTATCAGGTTAACGGTAGATTTACAAAATGCCAACCGTTTGCGACGAAAAGCGTGCGGCTTTTCAAAAGTCGCTATTATTTTCTCTCGGGAATAAAAAAACAGGGCCGAAGCCCTGTTCATTAAGCATATAGCAACGAGGTGTGCTGATTAGAACTGGTAAACCAGACCCAGAGCCACGATGTCGTCGTTGTTGATGCCCAGCTTGTTGTCGTCTTTCAGCTGGTTGATCTGATAGTCAACATAGGTAGACATGTTTTTGTTGAAGTAGTAGGTCGCACCGATATCAACGTAGTTGATGTAGTCTTCGTCACCGATACCTTCTACGTCTTTCGCTTTAGATTTGTAGTAAGCGATGGATGGACGCAGGCCGAAATCGAACTGGTACTGAGCGACAACAGAGAAGTCCTGAGACTTGTTAGCGAAACCACGGCTGCCCAGGCGCGCTGCGTTACGCATTTCGCCATAAATGGCTGCCAGGTAGATGTTGTTCGCGTCGTATTTCAGGCCGGTTGCCCACTGTTCAGCTTTGTCGCCTTTACCCCATTCCAGCGTCTGCTGGTTGTTGGTACGGTCAGCGGCGCCATAAGCACCAACAATGCCGAAGCCTTCGTAGTCATAGCTCAGAGAGGTCGCCCAGCCGTCGCCGTTGGAACGTACTGCGTCATCACGTTCATTTTTGCCCAGGTACTGAACACCAAAGTTCAGACCGTCAACCAGGCCGAAGAAGTTGCTGTTACGGTAAGTCGCCAGACCACCCGTACGGCCTGCGAAGAAGTTATCGCTCGCGCCGGTGTCGCCGCCGAACTCAGGGAGCATATCGGTGATGCCGATTGCGTCATAGACCAGACCGTAGTTACGACCGTAGTCGAAGGAGCCTGCGTCACCAAATTTCAGACCTGCGAATGCCAGACGGGTTTTGTTGCCGTTCTGCGCATCGCCGCCTTCAGAGTTGTTACCCTGGAAATTGTATTCCCACTGACCGTAGCCAGTCAGCTGATCGTTGATCTGAGTTTCACCTTTGAAGCCCAGACGCGCGTAAGTGTTGTCGCCATCGTTGCCCGCGTAATCTGAGAAGTAATGCAGGCCAACTGCTTTCCCGTAAAGATCTAATTTGTTGCCGTCTTTGTTATAGATTTCAGCAGCGTTTGCTGCACCGGCTACCAGCAGGGCAGGGACTACCACTGCCAGGATATTGCGCTTCATCATTATTTATTACCCTCATTGGTTTTTTTATGACACTCGCCACTGCCGTCAATAAATTCTGTCAATAAATATTTCCGGAACTATTGATGAGAGTTAGGTGTCTTTATGTGTCTGACAGGCATCTTTCCATTCATAGAACCGTTTCGCTACACTGAAAGTGCTACAATCTTCAAGATTCAGTTACCAAAAGAAAATATGTGTAACTAAATATGTATTTTTGGGAACTTTGTGAAGCACCTCAAACTTCAGCGCGTTCTGGTGAATTAAACCTCCACTTTATTCTTATATATATGATTTCCTTATGTTTAATTTAGCTAAAGGCCTTTCGTATAAACAGAAGTTAAACGGCTCATTTTTTCTTATAATCGACAAAAGCCATCCAGATGGCTGTGAAAGTGGTTGTTTTTTGTGCTATTACGTAAGGATTGTATTAAGCACAATAAGAATAAGGTTATTTTTTTGTCTAAGGATATTTCGTGGAAACAAAACGTAACAGGTAGAGGGAATTGCGGGGTTGTGGTTTATAGACGCTTACTTTTGACTGACGAAAACTGACATTGCAGGATAAAATAATGGCCAGCATTTGCTGGCCATTAATGATTTGGTCGGTTAGAAACTTGCGTTACGCGGTGTACGTGGGAACGGAATCACATCACGTACGTTCTGAACACCTGTTACGTAAGCAATCAGACGTTCGAAGCCCAGGCCAAAGCCAGAGTGCGGAACGGTGCCGTAACGACGGAGATCGCGATACCAGCTGTAGTCCGCCGGGTTCAGGCCCATCTCCTGCATACGCGCGTCCAGCACATCCAGGCGCTCTTCACGCTGGGAGCCACCGATGATCTCACCGATGCCCGGCGCCAGAACATCCATCGCGGCAACGGTTTTACCATCTTCGTTAAGGCGCATATAGAACGCCTTAATGTCTTTCGGATAGTTTTTCACCACAACCGGTGCTTTGAAGTGCTTCTCTGCCAGATAACGTTCATGCTCGGAGGAGAGATCCACGCCCCAGTAAACCGGGTTTTCGAATTTCTCGCCGCATTTTTCCAGGATAGCGACCGCGTCGGTGTAATCCACCTGCGCGAAGTCTGCGGAGACGAAGCGCTCAAGACGGGCGATGGCGTCGTTATCGACACGCTCAGCGAAGAATTTCATGTCGTCTGCGCGCTCTTCGAGAACCGCTTTGAACACGTATTTCAGCATCGCTTCTGCCAGGCCTGCCACGTCATTCAGATCGGCAAAGGCGACTTCCGGCTCCAGCATCCAGAATTCCGCCAGGTGACGGCTGGTGTTAGAGTTTTCCGCACGGAAGGTTGGGCCGAAGGTGTAGATCTTAGACAGCGCACAGGCGTAGGTTTCGCCGTTGAGCTGGCCGGAAACCGTCAGGAAGGCTTCTTTACCAAAGAAGTCTTTGTCGTAATCGACTTTTCCTTCCGGCGTACGTGGCAGGTTTTCCATATCCAGCGTTGAAACGCGGAACATTTCACCTGCGCCTTCGGTATCGGATGCCGTGATCAGCGGAGTAGACACCCAGAAGTAACCCTGCTCGTCAAAGAATCGATGCAGCGCCTGCGCCAGCGTATGACGCACGCGCGCCACTGCACCAATCAGGTTGGTGCGCGGACGCAGGTGCGCAACTTCACGCAGATATTCGATGCTGTGACGCTTTGCAGCCATCGGATAGGTGTCCGGATCTTCAACCCAGCCGGTCACTTCCACCGATTTCGCCTGAATTTCGTAGCTCTGACCCTGGCCCGGAGAGGCCACCACAACACCGGTGACGATCACGGAACAGCCGGTTGTCAGGTGCAGAACGTCATCATTGTAATTGGGCAGAGAATTATTAATGACGGCCTGTACAGGATCAAAGCAGGAACCGTCATAGACGGCGAGGAAGGAGATGCCAGCTTTAGAATCTCGGCGAGTACGCACCCATCCGCGCACGGTGACCTCCTGGTCAACGGCGACACGGCCCTGGAGTACGTCGGCTACAGGCACAACGCTCATAATATTCTCTCTGTTAATAGTCGGAAAAAATAAACACTTGTCCGCCCTTATAGGGGGGATATCTATGTTACCTGCCATCCGCTATCAGACAAGTAAATTTCACCGTCTTAAGAGAAGAAATAAGAAATTAATAAGAGAAGGGGAGCCATAAAGGCTCCCCCGAAGCCGTTAACTGGCTTTTTTAACCTGAGGCAGATCGAAGGCTTTACGTAATGCGCGGACAAACGCTTTGTCATGGCAGATGGTTTTGCCCGGACTGTCGGAGAGCTTCGCGACCGGCTTACCGTTACATTCCACTAGCTTTATGACGATGTTCAGCGGTTTCACCTGGGGGATATCACAGGTTAAGCGCGTACCAATCCCGAAACTCAGGTTCACCCGCGATGAGAAGTGGCGATAAAGGTCGACGGCTTTCGCCAGATCAAGGTTATCGGAGAAGACCAGCACCTTACTCATGGGATCGATACCCAGTTTTTCGTAATGGGCGATGGCTTTCTCACCCCACTCAACCGGGTCCCCGGAATCATGGCGCAAGCCCTGGTAGCGTTCGGCAAACTCAGGGCCAAAGTCGCGCAGGAACGCGTCCATGGTAATGCAGTCGGTAAGGGCAATACCCAGCCGATCCGGGTACTCCTCAAGCCACGCGGCGAGGGCGGCGCGCTGGCTGTTGGCAAGGTCAGGGCTGATCTGCTGGTGCGCCTGGAACCATTCGTGCGCCTGGGTACCCATCGGCGTTAAATCAAGGCGACGCGCCAGATCGTAGTTACTGGTGCCAACGAACCACGGCTCCTGTTGCAGACGTCTGACAATGGCTTCCTGAACCTCGCGAGAGAAGCGGCGGCGCGTGCCAAAGTCCATCAGACGGAAGCGGGACATATCCAGCCCTTCTGTCAGTCTGGAAAACTCAACGAGTTTATTCTCCAGAGCAGCAACCGCCTGCGTTACACCGGTTTCAGGGGAGCGATAGCGGTGGGCCAGCTCGCTGATCACGGCCAGAAGCGGCACTTCCCACATGATCACTTCGCGCCACGGGCCGGTCAGACGAATGTCCAGCTTGCCGTTATCATTGGTGACGGTGACCTGTTCCGGCTTATAGCGGAACTCACGCAGCCAGTTCAGATAGTCCGCTTTAAAGAAAGGCAGGCCTGAAAGCCACTGATATTCGTCATCGGTGAGCGCCAGATGCTGCATGGCATCGACCTGTTCACGAATGGAATCTGCGTAGATACCCAGCAAGTCGTCACCCCGGCAGCGAAATTCCGCCGCAACATGAACATCATGATAGTGGTGAAACACGGCTTGCTGCATATGCAGCTTGTACGCGTCGGTATCCAGCAACGTATGCAGAACCGGAGAAGCGAATTGAGTCATAGGTGCGCTGTAGCATCCTCTCACGGGAGCGTTTAGTACAATAAACAACTCCGGAGTATACCCTGTTTAGTGATTTATTGAACCCCGATCACAACATAAGCACACTTTATGGTCGAGCGCATTTCGTGCCCCGTGTTATAAAAATGTAGCAATAGAGCTGCTAACCACTTGAATTTACAGATTACTACTGTGCTACAACCATGCTTTGGGGCAGTGATGGGGCAAAGCGTGAAAGCGCCTGGTTGAGCAGGGAAACCTGTTCGGCACTCTTCTCTGACATCCACTTTCCATACACCTTGTAAACCATCTGTGCATCGGTATGTCCCATTTGAGTTGCTATAAAGTTTGGGTTTGCCCCAGCTGATAATGACCAGCACGCATAAGTATGTCGCGACTGGTAGGCGTTGCGGTACCGTATTCCGGCGCGCTTGATTATCGGGGCCCAAATTTTATTAATCGAATTAACCGCGTAGTGATATCCTCTACGAGGCCCATGCTTGACGCATTGAGGACTGAAAACGAAAGTGCAAGGGTGTATGACTGACTGACCATATTCCCGCAATTTCACTTCAATCTCATACTGCCGGCCAAGGCGCGTCAGCTGGGCCTGATTCCTCAGGGCATCAATAGCTGGTTGAATGAGATAAATCACCCTGTCAGTGCCTGCGTCGGTTTTTGGCAGGGTGAACTCATTCGTCTGGGTAAGGTTGCGTTTCACTGTGATGGTTCCGGCATGCAGATCGATATCTTCCCACGCCAGACCGCACAACTCCCCATGCCTCATTCCAGTATAGACTGCCAGCGACCAGAGATTTCTCATCTGCTGGTGGCCGCAAGCCTGGATAAACCGGATAAACTCTTCTGTCGTGAGTGGATCTGGTTCACCTTTCGCTTTTTTGAGGCGGTTAATTCCGCTAAACGGGTTTTCCTTCGCATAACCGTTATCCGCTCCGAACTGGAAGATCTCGGCCATCAGCATCATGTAATTATTCACGGTCGAAGACTTCCTGCCTTTAACCTGTGTCCGGTGATCCTTCTTCATTACATGAAAACCCGTCAGCAACTCCTTTCTCACGTACAGCAAATCCTCAGTGGTCACCGCAGAAACCATTTTGTTTTCGCCGATGCGCGGAAGCATGTTTTTTATGATGGATTCGTACCGACTCATAGTGTTAGAGCTGATTTCCATCCTCTTCAGCTCAGACCACTTTTCGGTAAGCTCCAGCACAGTAATTTCCTTTCTATCCTGACCGAACCGGGCAAGGTTCGGTGAGTTTGGGAATTTTTCCGCATAGTCAAAATTTCCCATCCTTATCGCAAAACAAACTGAAGAACGAAGCTCGCCGGCTATCTTGCGATTTTTGGCAGTATCAGGGACACCGAGGTTTTCTCTGACACGCTTGCCTTTATATACAAACCAGATGCGGAGTGAACCGCCGTGGTTTTCGACGCCTGTCGGGTATGATGCATTAGCCATTAATCCCTCCTGACGTCCAGGAGCGTTGACGAGTGTACTGCTTTTCATGCTGTCTTCGCACCTGGTTGATTTTTTTTCTGAGCCTCGATCCACTGATCAACTGCTTTTCTGTTGTACATGCATTCGCTCGAAGGCTTTGGATTGCCATCTGGTGAAATGTGCAGGTACTCGCGACCAAGCATCCAGGATTCTTTTCTGGCTCGGGTGATGGTTCCGGGCTTAAGCCCGGTAACCGCAATCAGAACCTTTTCGCTAACCCAGTCATTCGGCACCAGAAGAATAATTTCAGCACTGGTTTGCATGGTTCTCCTCCACTTTTTCTTTAGCCAGGCGAACGCACCGCGCGAAAGAAGAGGGCGTTACAATTTCGCGAAGAGCCTGAACCAGAAAGTCATTGTGCTGCTGGTGCAGCTGCAGGTTGCGTTCCTTCTCCTCATGGCGCAGGACAGCCAGACGAGCTGTGATGATGCGGCGCTTACCTTTGATCACCCGTAGCGCGTTTTCTGCCTTTTTCCGCCATGCGCTCCAGTCACTGCAGCTGTTCGATCTCGCCAGTTGCTCTTCAATGCTGAGCTGCGCTTCTTCTGCATTAACGAGCTGTTGCAGGCATTCGCTGATTGTGTTCAGATTGTCTGTCTCGACGTAGAATTTGTGCATTATTAACCCTCCCACCCAATCGCCTGGAACAGACCCATTTTAGGGTGATACCAGCGGGTGCCGCGCGGTTCAGCCTCTGACATCATCTGGCGAAACGCGGCCATGAATGGCTCCAGTTCGACGATGGCTCTGCGTGACAACAGCCCGTCTGGTGTCATAAATTCGTGCGTGTCTGTCGGGATGCGGTAGGCATTGACCAGATTTCGGCACTTGGCGTCACTCATTCCGCTTTTGGCTACCACCTGGCGGTAACCGACATATCCGGCTCGCATGGTGCCGCGCTTGATGTTCTCCACCGCTTCGGTGACCGTTTCGATCTGCTCTTCAACATGATTCAGGCGTTTTTGCTGGCGAACGGCATCGGCGGCCATTGCGGCGATCATTTCGATTTCAGTCAATGGTTGCGGTTGCTGATGACGGAAATAACCACTTACCAACTCGCGTTGTACTTTCCAGGCCAGATCATCGTTAAATGGTTTCGTCAGCATCAGGTAGCCTGATTCGAAGAGGACAATTCCTGATGGCGCAAATTTCGAAAAAACGCCAACTGGAAGGTCCGTACGTATGGTGTCTGCACCTAATTCTTCATAATCCTCACCACGAACAAAGCGGTCTTTGTTGCGATTAAATGCTGCACGAGCGGTTCCTTCCGGTCGCTGGTGGACTTCATCAATCATCGCCAGCGTCACAACGCGCTGACCGCGATATTCGACTGCCGGCAGCTGTTTGTTATTGATCGTTACAGTGTTCATTTTCGTCTTCCTCAGTGCATAACCGGCATGTCAGGCATACCTTCTTTCTGAATCTGTTCAATGAAGCTGTCATGCAGGAGATTGAAACCCTCCCGGCCCATTTTTGAGAGTCGAAGCCCGTTCTCAGCGTCCGTATCTAACATGTCCCGGTACATGCGCAGCGCCATCTGCTGGCCGAGTTCCTGACCGTATTTCTCAATGGCTAACCCTTCCACATAGCTTGCGAGTGCGAACCGCTCTGGCGCGGGATAAACACTGATTGAACCGTTTTGGCCTGAGTAGATAACTGCGGTATCAAACCCTCCAGAATCGTTGGCAACCTCAACCGTGCCGTTCTTTGCCTGCTCCTCGGCAATGAAGACGGCAACCAGCATCCAGCGCCAAATGATGATTTCTTTCTCGATGCCCGGGGTAAACCAGCCGCTTTCAATCGCTTCCATGATGCAAGCCAGCAGATCTAATCCATCCGGAATTCGTTTGTCATAATTACCGTTGTCGAGCTGGCGAACCGCAACGGAATAGCCAATAACGCGGTTACCAAAACGGATGCCGGTTGATGTCGGCTCTGGGTTAAACGTTGAATCAACCATCAATACACTCCTGCTGGTTTGATGGCTTGCAATGCATCCACCTCTTTGACGTAGCGCTCGTGCATTGCGTCCCATTTTTCACACCATTTCTCCATTTCTCGCTTGCGCGCCAGGATACGACGCAGACGGCGAATACAACGCTGGTGGGCGGCCAGATACTCCGCCTTTGTTTCCCCGTCTCGCCATACCTCCATATCATCGCGATCAATACGCACCCGCGGGTGACGCTGCGGAAAACCTGAACGCTCAAAAGCCCCGGTGGTCATGAAGAAAGCCAGATAGCGGATCGCCGTATCTCGCGTGAAGCATTTTTTGATACGACCGTGGCGTACTGCCACGAACAGCGGGCCAACTGGCGTATCGTGCTTCTGTAATGCCAGATCAATTGTGCTTACGGTGCGTTTATCGTTCATTTCCGGTCTCTCCCGTGAATCGTGTTCTGTTTTTTCCGTGGTTATCATGAAATCCATATTTAATTTCTGCGTTTCGTCTTGCCTCGACTGCTTTATTGAAATCCGTGAAAGATCCCAGATATATTTGCTTCGCGTTTATAACAATATTTGCCCACCATTTTTTCTTGTGATGTGACCAGCTCACCCCTGTATGGCCGGATGTGTTGGTTTTAGATAAGCGCGCATTCTTACTATTGTCTTGGTTTGTACATGAACGCAGGTTTTCTATTCTGTTATTAGTGGTGTTCCCATCAATGTGATCGACTACTTCGGGCTCAACACCATTAACCATTTTAAATATCAGGCGATGGGCATAGTAAATGACACCATCTAACCGCACGATACGATATGCTCCTGTTTTTGTTTTAATAAACGCGCCAGCAGGTTTACCTGCAAATCTTGTATTTAATTGTTTTTGTATACTTGATGATGAAAAGTGTTTTAAGGGACGATGTTTCCAAAACAACTCTCCAGTTTTTTGTTCGTAATAAAAGCACTCGTTGAGATAATCTGATTCAGGAATTCGTATCGCTGTCAGTGCCACCAGTTCCCCCCATTTCATTACCCTCCGTTTTCGGAGCCTCCACTTTTTGTTTTTTGATGAACTCAACCAGCTCAGAAATGAGCTCGTCGATTAATTCCTTCCCGCAATCCGTAAGGAATTCACCGCTGCCATTAACATCAACAGCGCTGCTGTAAATTCCCTTGATAGCTTTTACGCCTTCGACATTCCCGTACTCACTGATCGCAAGCCTTTCGAATTTTCTCAATAATCCATCGAGAAGAATCTCTGTTAACTCGACCGTATTAATACCGCCTTTATTGAGCTTAATAACAAGGCAGTTACTGCCTGTTTTACGTTGGTGGCGTAATAACGCTGCCTTTAAAATTCGGCGTCGGTAGGTTTCAATTACGTTTTTTTTCACGACGTTCAAACTCCGAATCCATCCACATTGAAACCTGAGCCGACAAGTCAAGGCAGAGGCCAGACAGAGAAATTATTTGCTCGATATCCATATCAATAATATTGGAGTTAATTAATTCCATTAATTGATACAGGTTATCTGCTGTGTTTTTTGCGGTTTCTAGAGAGCTGTCTTTACTGAGCATATTCAGACCCCGTAAGCTTTGCGCATGAAAAGGTTAGAGATATGGCGGTATTCCTCACCATAGGTCGCGAAGAAAAGCCGTGCTGTTAAATACGCAGATTTATCTTTGATGAATGTCATTTTTAACCTAATCCTGTTTTCAGGTTGCAGGAAGCCACACCAGTGAAGGTGTTATTTGTTTTATTGTTTAGCGTTACTTATTGAATTCGATCTTGTCCGCTTTAGAACTAATAATGCTCTGCATTTCATCCAGTTTTTGGGAGACGAGACTTAAAACCCCAATTGAGTTTGATTCTGTTGGTATATCATCCATTGAATTATAAACGGCAAGCTTACAATCGCCGATATCACAAGCCCAAGAGTTAAGTTGATTAGCTATCGCTGTTAGCGACTCTAATTTTTGTCCCCGTTGACATTCAGCTCCAGCATGGATGCTAAGTTGCTCCACATACTCGTAAGCAGTTTGGCTGGTCTTTAGCATAGAACGAATCAGGCAGGCAATTGTGTTATCGGCTTCCGGTGAAAATTCATTTATGCGGTAAATAACCTCCAGTAACGAAGCATTCTCAGTGATTTCCGCAGCAATATCATTTAGCATTTCGATTGGATTTTTCATTATCGTTTATCCCATTCATTTTTATGGGCCTCGTTTGCATAGTTGCAGACAAACGCGAGAAGAATGTCGCTAATTTCTCTATACTCGTCATCATCAACCGCCGATAACAAACTAGCTGCTTCAACAATCAAGGACATATTCTTGAAGGCATCACAAGGATGGATGGACAACCCCTTAAATGTTTTTATCTTCTGAGACATTTTCTATCACCTCTGAGTTGATTTGATAGAATGATGATAGAGCCTGCTATTGGCCTTTGCAATAGGTATTGCTATTTAAATTGCTATTGATTTTTATGTCATTGATATCAAAAATAAAAAAAATATATTGCTGATGTGTTTGTAACAGCACGGTAGAAATAATTGTCCTTTAGACAGTGATCTACCAATACATGAGATATCGGGAGTTGGAGCATCGAAGCTTGAGAATAAAATGGACTGTGAAAGGGCGAGATACTCGCAGAGAGAAAGAGGGTAGGAGTTCCGATCAGGTAGTCGCCCGCCTGGTTGACTGGTGGTTACTATTGTGGGGGCACATAGAAAACCCGGCGCACTGGCCGGGTTAAGAATCTACTCAGCTTGTTATGCGTAAGTTTTTATTTTCATTTGCATTATTCACCCATGCTTCCTGTAGGTCTGCGGCATGCTGCCGATCACCTTTCCGAAGATGAAAATTTTGTTCATCTCTTCCTTCTCGATTGGGTCCCATGGTAGATAGGTATGGTTGTCAGAGATAACTAAGAGTTTGTCTTTCATCTTTTGTAAGCGCTTAACATGCGATGTGTCATCGTAGATGAACGCGTATATACCGTCGCCGTCGAAATGCTGAACGCTGATATCGACGAAGAGTAAGTCCCCTGGCTCTATGGTGCCAGACATGCTATCACCTCGAACGTTGATGATGCGTATCTGCTCCTGTTTCCGGCCATTAAACATTTGACGAGCATCTTCAACTGAGTATTCCACGGAGCGCAGCACCTCCACGAATTCGCTGTTAATTATGCCCGGGCCAGCACTTACGGTAAGGTCGAGTACGTCAACTCTGAAGATGGCTGGATCTTTTTTGTTATTCATCGGTGGGGGTGGTTGTTGGTCGTCACCCCTCATTGGTCCAGTACCGTTTGATAGCCACTCCGAACGAACACCCAGGGCATTAGCTATTTCAACGATTTTAGTTGTGCCTCTAGCATTTCCAGATGTTATTCGCCATATGGTTGGTTGTGCCATATTCGCCGCTTTGGCTAACTGACCCTGGCTCATGCCCATCTCATGCATTGCGTAGTTAAGTCTGTCAGCTAGCGTCTTAAGTGTTCTCTCTTGCATATTTATAGCCTCCGCTATCACATTCTAGTCAAGCATGATAAACAAGTCTATTGCTCATTCCAATAGCAATTGCTATCATAATTTCGATAGCAACTGAACGGGATTAGCAAAAAAATGAAATCAGCAATTGAAAGAGCTATTGATGCTGCTGGAGGAGTAAATGCTCTAGCTCGCGCTATAGGTGTAAAACAACCCTCTGTCTCTCGCTGGAGAAAGGTTGGTGTTGTTGGGGTGGAACATGTGCCTGATGTTGCGGCCTTTACTGGGATTCCCGCCCATGAACTGAGACCTGACAAACCAAAATTATTCCCTCACCCGGGCAATGAGGTGTGATATGTCGCACTCAATCACTACCGAAAACCAAATTAAGCCATTGGATATCGATTATCGCGATCCGCGCGGTGTGATTGTGCATGTCACCGGCTGGAATCGGGATAAGCAGCAGGTGTATTTCACCAGGCAGAATTATCCGCATGAATGCATGCAGCCTGTCTGGAAGTTCCAACAATATTTTACGAAGGTCTCGGAGGCGCAAAATGCGTGATTACGGAAAGGTGTCTCCTCACTTCTGGATTGGCAGAACAGGCAAAGAGCTGCGTCAGGCTGGGCCAGAGTCTCAGCTTGTGGCGTTGTACCTGCTTACCAGTCCGCACGCCAATATGATCGGTCTTTATTACATGCCCCTTGCGTTCCTGTCTCATGAGACTGGATTAACCTTGGAAGGGGCTAAGAAGGGGCTTAATAGCGCCATTAAAGCCGGGTTTTGTAAGTACGACGAGCATTCAGAGATGGTGTGGGTCATCGAAATGGCAACGCATCAAATCGGCGAGGCGCTGAAACCCGGAGACAAGCGCTGTACTGGAGTACAGAACGAATACAACAAAGTATCGGATAACCTATTTCTTTCAGAGTTTTACGAGAAATATTCCAAACAATTCAATATGACTTTTTCCCGTAGTAGTGAGGTTCAGATCCCGGAGGAAATTGAAGGGGCTTCGAAGGGGCATGCAAGCCAGAAGCAGGAACAGGAGCAGGAGAAAGAACAAGATCAAACTAATTTGTCCGATTCGAATCGGACTGATGGCGATAAACCTGACGAGTCGAAAGGTAAACCTGCACAGGGAAAGCCTGATTCAGAATCAGATGATGCTGAAGGCCCAGATCCAGTCGATGTCGCTTTCGAAAATATTTTTTGGGGGGCAGGTCTGAGGAAGGATGCCAAGGTCAAGGCTAAGTCAGCGTTCAGGACCAAATATCGCGACTGGAAAAAAGCGAACCGAGGTACGCCTGAGAACTTCGCCGTTATGCTGGCTGAAGATATCAGCCTCCGGGTGAAAACACAGCAAATGGGGTTCGACAAACTCCTGCCAGCGTCATACCTGAACGGAGAGCGCTGGAACGATGAAAAACCAAATGGAGCTCCTCAGATATCCGCAAGCGCAAACGCCATCGGTGGGACAGGTGCTTCCTGGTTCGCAAAACCAAGTGACGGTTCGGCTGAGGTATTTATCAGCCAGGCAGCCATTGACCGCATGAAGCGCGGAGCTAACCGCCCATGAAAAGAATCCTCAAACGTCTACTGGTTGCTGGCTATAACCGAGGCTTTTTGCGTGAGGAATTCGTGACTATGTGCTTTATAAAATTCGATTTACGGAGTGTGTGATGACCCCTGCTGAGTTATCTGAAAAATTGTGGGACAACGCCGAAAGAGTTGCGAAATACCTGCTTCCACGAGGACACCTCGAGGGCAAGGAGTGGTGCGCTGGTAATACCAATGGTGATGCCGGTAAGAGCCTGAAAATTAATCTCGGTGGTAAGAAGACTTGGGCAGATTTTGCAAGCGGCGACAGCGGAGACCTGCTTGATCTTTGGGTGCTGGTGCGTAACTGCCAGCTGCACGACGCTATGCGGGAAGCGAAAGAGTTCCTTGGGCTGAAGGACGACGATAACCACTTCGAGGCGAAGAAAAAAACCTTCTCACGGCCAACCAAAAAAGGCGTTAAAAAGGCGAGCCATTGCTACGACTACCTCTCTTCCCGTGGCATCACCCGAGAGACAGCTGATCAATTCCGTGTTTCGGACGCAGTCGTCTGGTACCACGATGAAAACCGCGAAATTCCGGCAGTGGCGTTTCCGTATCTTCGCAACGGTGAGCTTTTGCAGGTAAAGCGAATCGGCACTGAACGACCAAATGGCAAAAAGTTGATCATGGCTGAAGCTGATTGCGAGCCATGTCTGTTTGGCTGGCAGGCTATGGACGCGAAAGCTCGCGCTGTTGTGCTTTGCGAAGGAGAGATTGACTGTATGACCTACTCGCAATTCGGTATCAGTGCTCTATCGGTACCGTTCGGCGGTGGAAAAGGGGCCAAACAGCAATGGATCGAATACGAGTATCACAACCTCGACCGATTCGAAGAAATTTGGTTAAGCCTCGATAACGATGATGTAGGGCGCGAAGCCGCAAAAGAAATTGCTCGTCGTCTAGGGGAGCATCGTTGCCGCCTGGTAGAGCTGCCGCACAAAGATATCAATGAATGCCTGACCTCCGGGATGAGCGAGGATGAAATCTGGCACTACTTGGGGACCGCTAAATTCTTTGACCCTGATGAACTCTGCTCTGCGGGTGATCTCCTTCAGGAAACACTGGATGCGTTCGAGCATCGAGACGTTGGATTATTTTCCAGCCCGTGGGATTCGCTGAACAGTAATTTCAAATTCCGCGCCGGCGAGCTGACGCTGGTTAACGGAGTAAACGGCCACGGAAAAACCGAGCTGGTGGGACATATCGCCGTCAATGCCATGAGCCAGGGAGTCCGGGTATGCATTGCCTCGCTGGAGCTTAAGCCTGGGAAAATGTTGGCTCGTCTTACCCGGCAAACCATTTGTAGAAAAAACCCAGAACGTACTGAAATCATCATGACTAACGAGTGGTTTTCTGATCGTCTTTGGGTGTTCAAACTCACCGGAACAGCCAAGGCCGATCGCCTGCTGGAAATATTTGCCTATGCCAGACGCCGCTATGGAATCGATCTTTTCGTTATCGACAACTTGGCAAAATGTGGACTCGATGAGGAGGACTACGGTGGACAAAAAGAATTTATCGATACCCTCTGCGACTTTAAAAACGAGCACAACTGCCATGTTCTGCTGGTAACGCATGCCAGAAAAACAAACGAAGCTGCACCAACAGGGAAAATGGATGTTAAAGGCACTGGCGCTTTAACTGACATGCCCGACAACGTTATGGCCGTCTGGCGTAATATCCCGCGCGAACTGGCGCAGCGCAAAGCTGAAAGAATGGGGTATGAGAGCCTTGATAAGGACGAACAGACTGCTATCCAAATGCCCGCTTCGATGATCCGCCTGTTGAAACAACGTGAAGGGGAAGGCTGGATCGGAGACATAGGGGCTAACTTTGATTCCCGCTCACACCAGTTTATCGAGGGTGATAAAGGGCCCTTCAATTATTTGGCCGGCAAACAGCAAAGTGAAATTGATATTGAGTGGGAAGCCACCAACGCAACGAGGTATTAAAATGGATCGTCTAATTAGAGAAATGTCGTATCTCTTTACCAAGCAGCGTTTTTTGGAGCTTCAGGAAACGGCAAAAGACATCGCAATCGGTCATAGTGATTTCCCTGAGTGTTTCGGTCTTATTGCTGACGCCATCGCTGAATTTGTTGAAGACACTCCTGATGATGAGTGGCGAGAGCATGAAAAAATCCTTATGCACTACGTTGCTATGCGTGTTCTGACGCTGTGGGGTAACGGCGATAAAATGACTGATGTCCAGTGGGCGCACCCTGGCTGGTTTGGCACTGCTGAAAAGGGGGAAACCATTCAATGAAGTTGGAAACATCACTCAAACATTTCAGCCCTCAGGGTATGCATATTAGTGACAAAGAACAGGAAAGAGAAACCGCAATGCGTGATATGTACGAGGTTATGGATCGTTGGGGGGCCTGGGCTGCCTCAGATCACAACGGAGTGGACTGGCAGCCAATTGCCGCTGGATTCAAAGGGCTCCTGCCGCACGGTAAGAAATCACGGCCTCAGTGTAACGATGATGAGGGGATCATGATTGATGGATGCGTTGCGAGGTTGAAAAAATTCAAACCTAATGAATGTGAACTTCTGATTGCTCATTTCGTTATCGGAATCTCATTGAGAGCAATTGCGAAAAAAAGAAAAGTCTCCGATGGTACTATTAGGAAAGAACTACAAACTGCAATGGGGTTTATTGATGGCTGCATTTGTATGTTAAGCTGAGTATCAGGCAGCACTAGCTGCCTGATTTATCATTAAGTTCTTTCTTCTCTGTGTAAAGCTTTTTCAATTTCAAAGGTATGAACGTAGACTGAATAAATGAGAAGCAAGTTAAGAATGATATTGCATGGGTTATCACGCTTATTGATAATGATAACGCCAAACCTGTGTGGCTTTTATCTTTTGAGAGTAAGTAATATATGAAAATTAGTGCTAATGTTAAAAGATACAACAAAAACAAACTGTAATATCTATTGAATCTAATTAAGAATCTATTTGTTTGATATGTGCGCTCAACTTCAGTTAGTCCAAGTGAAACGGAAGAATTATCGCCTGACAGTGTGATGACTAACAATAAAAAGCCAGTCAATATTGAGAATATATTGGCAACCAAGTTGAGTGCGTCAGTGTTATTAGTAAGAGTTTCAGTAAAGAAATAAGAAAAAAATAAAGAGGCGAGCATGTTTAACGCTGTGATAGCAATTGCATTTATATCAAGGTTTCTCATTATCTCAAGCCTCTTAAAAATCTCATTAAAACTCGTTTTTTACAAAATCGCTTAAAATTTCTTCCGCATATTTTGACAGGATCGACTTTGCCCCATAGGGAATAGTGTAGTATACCTGTGTAAGCCTTAAGCTGTCACTGGTTATTTTTTCGCTTTTTTTTGTTTCAAAGTAAAAGTCACTATCTAAATCACTTATCCAAGGGGTTGGATTATTTTCAATAGATTTAGCGAGTTGTGGATTTCCTTTATGATCAATAGTTAGATGACCTGAAATTCCTGTCTGTTTTACAGCTGGTTCATTTTGGATTAATGATTTTAAAAAGCCAGGTTGTTTATTAAAATCAGAGCTCATTACTTCCAGATTTACATGGACCGCTTTTAATCCGTCTGATTGCAATTTCGCAACTGTATCCTGGCGGAGGATGCATGTTGGAATAATGTCTATCTTAAAATGACCAAATAATTTACTGGTCTTAACCTCTGGCCAATTAGTCGATATTAACATTAGTGATGCTATTTTGTTCCCTTTAATCATGTAGAAAGCATGCAGGTTGTCATGGTTTTTGACTGGAAAAAGATCTTTATCTTTAGGATTGATAGGTGAGACTGAGACCTGCTCATTAGGGTTGTATGAAGTAAAGTGAATAAAATGTGTATTATTTATAGTTTTGAGTTCTTTGCATTTGATGTGCTTGGTAGCTGAATATTGAATGATGGTGCCCGCAGCTAAACTTTTACTAGCTGCGATCTGCTTATATAAGTTGTTGTTATTATTTGAGTTTACTTTAAATGCCCTAACCGTAACCTTGCGGGTTAGGTTGGCTTGCTTTTGTTTTGAGAAGTTCATCGCTTTTCCTTAAGGTTAGAGTTTAGGCGAGCATACTTTAAAAAACTAACGCGTACGCAAAATGTATAGTATTCTGCTATGAGTTGTCACTACGCACTGACACATAACATTCGAAACCTCGCCAGCCGGCGGGGTTTTTTTATGGTCGCAATTCCTGCTTTATCCTCGCGCCATTGGTCTCGTCGCTAATGGATGGCGGTAAGTTGGAATTATCCGCGAGGTCAGGCCAACAATCATAAGCCTCGGCATCCTGCCGGGGCTTTTCTTTTTCAGGCTCCCGGAACCCCATCACTCGTTTTGTTGTTAATTCATCCGGAGGGCCTGTTCCCTTACCAAATAGCACCCGCATCGCAGCGAGGTGAGAGAAATGTCCCGTATGAGCAAACTTGTCACCGGAGTCGCCCTCGGCACCTCAGGAGGGACCATCCTGAACGGCGTCCTCACAAAACTGAGCCCTGACGAATGGAGCGCCATCGGCGTACTGGCTGGCATTGCCGGGATAATCGTTACTGGGCTCATTAACTGGTATTTCAAACGTAAAGTCGCCAATGCGCAGGTTAAGGCGCTGGAGAAATACGGCCCGGCGGTGAAAGTTGGAGATGAATGATATGCCAATGACCAGTAGCCTGCGTAACAAACTCATCGCCGCTGCTGGTGGTGGTGCAATGCTGATTGCCTCGCTGTTTCTCGGTGGGAAGGATGGCGTAGAAGGGCGTAAATATGAAGCCTATAAAGACGTCGCCGGGGTGTGGACTGTCTGCGACGGCCATACAGGCCGGGATGTTGTCCTAGGGAAAAAGTATACCGATCGTGAGTGTGATCAGCTGTTATGGAAAGACCTACAGCCAGCCAAGCGTACGGTAGATAATCTGGTCAAGGTACAGCTGGGCGAATATCAGCGCGCTGCACTTTACAGCTTTGTCTTTAACGTTGGTTCTGATGCGTTCTCGAAGTCCACGCTGCTGCGCAAGCTGAACAAAGGTGATCACGACGGAGCGTGTGAAGAGATGCGGCGCTGGGTTTACGCTGGTGGCATGAAATGGAAAGGTCTCCAGAACCGGCGCGAGATGGAGCGCAGCATGTGCCTGGCGGAGAGCAAACATGACCTCTAAAGCCTGGCTGATAATCGGCATCGAGCTGATTTTATCCCTGCTCGTTATTCACGTTCTACTCGGTCAGGTAATTGAAGAGACGAAGCGAGCCGACACCGCCGAGCAAAACCTGAAACTGGCAACTGCCACCATCACCGACATGCAAACCCGTCAGCGTGATGTCGCTGCACTGGATGCCAAATACACAAAGGAGTTAGCTGATGCGCAAGCTGAGAATGCTGCTCTGCAGCGCAAGCTTGATAATGGTGGCCGGGTGCTCGTCAAAGGCAAGTGTCCAGTGCCAGCCACAACCGAGACCAGCACCACCGGCATGGGCCATGATGCCGCCGTCGAACTCTCTGACGTTGCTGGACGAAACGTTCTCGGTATCCGATCCGGAATCAAGCAAGACCAGTCAGCCCTGAAGGTGCTGCAGGAGTACATCACCACTCAGTGCCTGAAATAGAACCTCATCCCTGAGGCTCTGACACAGTCTCTCCTCTGGACTTTAAACGTAGCAAACTCGTTTAGTCTCGCAACGACAGGTGTTTACTGAGCGTCTGTGGTATAAAATATCCTCCTAATTTAAAGGGGGTTTTCATGTTTCAAGTAATTTGCTCTTGGCCTTGGTCAACTATATGGGGGGCGGTATCTGCAATATTTACAGCTGCAACTGCGGGCGTAGCATGGTGGGTAATGCGTGTTTGGCGCCAACAGGAGGCTTTAAAAGCTAAAATGGCTCTTAAAATGGCAGTGGCTGAATATTCAAATGCATTATCACAGCTACCTGTAAACCTTGCCTCTCCGCAAATCCGTATCGAAAAAAGGCCTGAAGTAAGAGATCTAAGAATTAAATTAAATGCCGTTATGAATTCATTTCTTGTATGTGAACACATGCTGGATAGATATCCACGTGTAGTCAGTTGCTGCCGTTCTTTGCCTGAGACCCACAAAGAATATGTTATGGGAAGGGATAACAATATCCAGGCGAAATACATTTGCCACCTTCTTCTTTCGCAACCATTTGTTTTTAAATAAAACGTGATTATCAGGCACTACAAGATAAATAGATTGGCTTATCAATAGCTAAAACCACCTTAAACGTTAATTTTCCATTACGCTGACAGCCCCAATATATCCTCTTATCCTTACGGGTGATAAATATTAACTATCCTCTATAGGGGATAAAATGATCTTTGCAGTAGCGTAACTCCTCTTTGCGCATCGCACGCGCACATCAAAGAAAGTCTTTCAGCTGTGAGCCTGGGCAAACCGTTAACTTTCGGCGGCTTTGCCGTGCGACAGGCTCACGTCTAAAAGGAAATAAATCATGGGTCAGAAAATTATTACGTTGTCCGGCGCGGCGACGGATGTTCTGTATGCGCTGTTTTTCCGTGGCGCGCTTCAGTCTGGTGACCTGCCAGCTAAATCTGGTGCTGCTGAGCTTCGGGAGCTGGGATTCGCTGAGACACGCCATACCGCGACGGAGTATCAAAAGGAAAATTATTTCACCTTCCTGACCGCTGAAGGGCAGGAGTTTGCCATTAAGCACCTGGCAGATACGCGTTTTGGTGTTCCTGCTGGTGGTTACATTGGTGGCTCTGTAAATATTCAGTCTGGCCGTATTGAGACTGACCCTCGAAAAGGCTATGCCATCAATGTTGGCATCGGCCCAGAAATTAAGACCAGCGTGAAGCTATCTCCAGAGATGGAAAAAGCGATTTCTGATGCGGTGTCAGCGGAACTGAAAAAGAATCTTCAGCCCGGTGGCACCATCTGGGATTGCTTACGACGTGGATTCTGACGGGAGGTTTTATGCAGGTCACTATTGATGGTGTCCCATACGCTCCCGCCAGCGTCGTTTCATCACGGATCGGCATTGCCATTTCGACGCATCAGCGCGCAGACGTTTTAAAGCTAGCACTCGAACAGCACATGAAGCATCTTCCCGCCGGTGCGCTGGTGGTGGTAGTCGATGATGGTTCAAAACCTGCAGCGGTAGTTCCCCACGGCGTGCAGCTGCTTCGCCATGAAACATCACTCGGCATTGTTGCTTCGAAGAACGCCAGCCTGTCAGCGCTGATGGATGCCGGGTGCGAGCATCTTTTTTTATGGGATGATGACGCCTGGCCTATTGCTGGTAACTGGCACATCCCTTACATCGAATCACCTGAGCCGCACCTGGCTTACCAGTTTCTGGATCTGGCCGGGCGCAATAAGCTGCACGACATGGCGGAGCTGTACCGTGATGATAAGCATATGGCTTACACCGGGCAGCGCGGCGTGATGCTTTATTACCATCGCAGCGCCATTGAGAAGGTGGGAGGATTCGATCCGGTTTATGGTCGCGGCATGTACGAGCACAGCGACCTCGCCTTGCGCATCCATAACGCAGGACTGACTACGTGGGCTTACGCTGATGTCGTCGGCTCAGAAAAGCTGATTCATTCTCTTGATGAGCATGAGGCCGTAGAGCGTTCGGTACCGAAACCAGACCGGCAGGCGCTGGTGGAACGTAACGTTAAAATCCACAACGAACGGCGTGATGCCGGGTTTACCGGTTACGCGGAGTACCGGCGGCAGCGCGACGTGGTTATCACAACGCTGCTCACCAGTCAGCCTGACCCGCAGCGCGGCACCAGACTGAAGCCAGAGCAGGCGCTTATTGCGAAATGGGCCGCATCTGTCAAAGGCGGCGAAGCGGTCATTCTCGCTGACGAATTTGAATATTCTCCACCGGGCCAGCTTACGGTGCGTGTGCCTGCGGTCGATATGAACGTGTATTTCCGACGCTGGCTGCATATCTGGCAATACCTGCGTGATAACCCCCAGTACCGCTTTGTCTGGTGCACGGATGGTACTGATGTCGAAATGCTCCGCGAACCATGGTCAGAAATGGAGCCAGGCAAAATTTACGTTGGCTCTGAGCCAAAGACATATGCAGACACCTGGGCAAAACAGAATCATCCGGAGCGTATCTATCAGGAGTTCATCGAAGCGCACCGCAACGATGTGATGCTTAATGCTGGTTTGCTGGGTGGTACCCGCGCTGATGTTATGGCGTTCGCTCACGGCATCATCCGTCTTTACTACCGGATTGAGAGTTATCGTTTCTGGAAGAAAGAACAGGCTGGCGCCGCGGTGGGGGATATGATCGCTTTCGGCATTGTCGCGCAGTCATTTGGCGATCGAGTTGTCACCGGCCCGCGCATCCACACAGTGTTTAAGTCTGATGGTATCGGTAAGGAGTTTGCTTGGTGGAAGCACAAATAAGTGACCAGAAATTAATGAACGATATAAGTCAGCAACAAGGTTTTGATCTGGCAAAACTGAAAAAGATAAATTGTTTTAGTTTTAGCCAGCCAAAACCCAAGCTGATTATCCATCCTAATCATGTTCAGGAAGAGTCTGAGAGTGACGTGAGTGAAAAATAACGTTTCTCATGACTTGTCTGGCGGCCTGTAGATCTAAGTTGTCAACTGCAACCTTAATATGTTCATTGATGTTCATCATTGCGTTGCAATAGCCAGGGCGGGTTGGTATTGAAGTTTTAACTTCGATACCATTTGAAACCAGTGAACCTATAGCTTCTAGCACATTCTCATGAGTGAGGTTATTCATGTTTTCAGAACGCAATGGCTGAAATACAAAACCTGTTTCGTCTTGTTTGATTAGTATTTTTGAACGGTCTGGGCGCATGTCATCACGAAGGAAAGGCATCACCCGCCAGCCGCAATACCATGTCCGACAAACATCAGGCCTTTGATCATAGATACTGCAGCCTGTTTGGTTAGATAGGTAAGGGCAGCGTACATCTGCTTTCTTTGTTAACGCTGGGTTTTCAATCCGCAAGTTTATGCAGCAAACATTGCACTCATTGCACTGCCGATCTGCAACTAAGTAATCACTTAACGACATCTTGGCCTCATTAGTGTGATAGGAAAGTCTCAAGCTTTGTTTGCCCATACTTTATAGATGGGTAATGTTCATTCATATCCTGACAAATGATCAGTAGCCGCCATCGTGCGGCTTTTTTATTGGAGATTTGCTGGTGGCTGAAGACATAAAGTTTGTGGTGGTCGGCCATCACACCCGCTTAAGTAATGCACAACGTCTTGCTGCGCTGCTGGATGCCCATCTGCTTATTGATGACGGTAACCAAGGTGCGAACTGGAATCATCGCCGCGCGCTTGAGTGGGCAGCAGAACAAACCTGCCGGGTAGTGGTGTTGGAAGACGACGCGCTGCTGGTTGAGGGATTCACCGAGAAGGTAATGGACTGGCTAGCGCGCTTTCCTGACGACATGCTGAGCTTTTATCTCGGTACCGGCCGACCGCCGCAGTATCAAAAAGAGATTGCCGGAATGCTGGTGGATGCGGATCGCGTCTGTGGTGACCACATCGTATTAAGCAAACTGATTCACGGCGTATGTTACAGCCCTCCTCAGGGCAGGCTGGCGCGCATGCTCAGCACATGGAACAAAACGCTGGCAGCTGATTACGCCGTCGGTGAGGCATTCGGTGGCCGGGTGATTTATCCGTGTTACTCGCTGGTGGATCACGCTGACCTCCCGACGGTTGAGCGTCACCCTGACAACGAGCCGAGGACGGAACGGCGGCGCGCATGGAGACTGGCATGAACAAAGAGCCCCGCGTATATGGCAGCCGATGGGATAAGGCCCGTCTGCGTTTCCTGCAGCAGCACCCACTATGTGTGATGTGCGAGCAGCAGGGGCGAATAACCCCAGCAACGGTGGTTGACCATATCGAACCCCACAAACTCAAAGATGCTCTTAAGTCAGGTAACCCGCTGGCCATATCGAAAGCACAGCACCTGTTCTGGAGTAAAGAGAACTGGCAGCCACTGTGCAAAGCGCATCATGACTCAACGAAACAGAGAATGGAGAAGAGCGGCGCGGTAATAGGCTGTGATGCCAACGGCTACCCGCTCGATCCTGCGTCTCACTGGAGCACGTAATGAAAGACCTCAGCATTGAATACCGCAATGGAAAATTCGTTCGCCTGGTGATTGATGGCGTGGAGATGAAGGACGTGACATCCATTCAGTTCTCGCACGCTGTAGGGCAGGAGGTGCCGACAGTGACCGTCTCAGGGCATGTTGTCTCCGGGCACGGGAAAGGCGATCAGAAACTCGAACAGGTAGACAAACATTCGGCATAGCGCGGCGTCGGCAAGTCGATTACATGTCATGTGAAATCATTTCAAATGCAACGATATCAAATGAGAATGAATCGCATCAGTGCAGGGGGGGGATCAAATCTTCAAAACCTTTGCTCCAAATGACCGCCGCCAAAGTTTGATTTTAACGCTAACCCGATTTTTTTAGTTTTAAGGTGTTGACATATGGCAGATAAACGAACCCGTTCCGACAGTTCGGCGGCAGCGGTTCAGGCCATGAAAAATGCAGCAGTGGACACCATCGATCCTCCGTCCCATGCAGGTTTGGAAAAAAAAGCCGAACCATTCTGGCATGACAATATCAGATCGAAAGCTCTGGACAGCTGGACGCCAGCCGACCTTCTGGCCGCTGCAGCACTGGCAAATAACCAGCTCTATCTCACCGTTTTACGCAGAGATTTGCGAAAAGAAGAACGCGCGCGCGGTGAAGCGAGAAATGAGGCGCTGATTAAAAACCTCCGCAAACAAATTCCTGATTTGCAGCGAACTATCCTGGCTCAGCGCCGTGACCTGCAGATCCATTCCCACGCAACCAACGGTGAAAGCCGCGACCAGAAGAAACGCAATCAGAATGATCGTGATGCACGAAACACCAAAACCGAGCATCAGGACCAGGACGACAACCTGATCGCCTTTCCCAAGCACGGATAAAAGACTATGACGCGAGGTGAGCGTGTAATAGCGTTCATTGAGCGCTTTTGCATCGTGCCGGAAGGCAAGCTTATCGGCCAGCCTATGCGGTTGGACCCCTTTCAGAAAGATTTCATCCTGGCGGTTTACGACAATCCAGCCGGAACGGATATGGCGATCCTCAGCATCGCCCGAAAAAACGGTAAAACAGGCTTAATCGCTGGAATCCTGCTGGCTCACCTGGTGGGGCCTGAAGCGGTCCAGAACACGCAGATTGTCAGCGGTGCACTTAGCCGGGAACAGGCTGCCATCGTTTTTAACCTCGCGGTGAAGATGGTCAACCTGAACCCTAAGTTGCAGGAGATTGTGCACATTACGCCGAGCGGTAAAAAGCTGATCGGCCTGCCGTGTAACGTCGAATACAAGGCTTTATCCGCAGAAGGCAAGACGACGCACGGCCTTTCCCCCATTCTGGCCATTCTCGATGAAACCGGGCAGGTCAGGGGGCCGCAGGATGATTTTATCGATGCAATAACTACCGCGCAGGGGGCGCATGAGAACCCGCTGCTGGTTGTTATCAGTACGCAGGCAGCAAATGACGCCGACCTGCTGAGCATCTGGATTGATGATGCAGTCAAATCGAAAGACCCGCACATCGTGTGCCACGTTTATGAAGCGCCAAAAGACGCTGATATCAGTAAACGCGAGTCCTGGCTGGCCGCGAACCCGGCGCTGGGCACATTCAGGTCAGAAAAAGACATGGCGCGCCAGGCTGAGAAAGCTGGCCGAATGCCAAGCTTCGAAAATACCTTCCGAAACCTCAACCTCAATCAGCGAGTGTCTACCGTATCGCCGTTTATCTCCCGCAGCGTGTGGGAGCTTTGCGGAGAGATGCCGATTAACACCCCGAGGAAGTGGTACGCGGGGCTAGATCTGTCAGCCAGGAACGACTTAACGGCGCTGGTTATAGCTGGTGAAGCAGATGATGGTGTCTGGGATGTTTTCCCCTTCTTCTGGACACCGCAAAAGACTCTTGAAGAGCGAACCAAAACGGACCGCGCACCCTATGACGTTTGGGTTAGAGAGGGGCTGCTGCGCACCACGCCAGGCGCTTCAGTGGATTACTCATTCGTCGTTGCGGATATCGCTGAAATTATCGGTGATTTCGACCTTACCTCGATGGCTTTTGACCGCTGGCGCATTGACCAGTTCAGGAAGGATGCCGATGCCATTGGGCTGAGCCTCCCGCTGGTCGAGTTCGGACAGGGTTTTAAGGATATGGGGCCAGCTGTAGACACGCTGGAGTCTCTGATGCTTAACGGGCGGGTGAGGCATGGCATGCACCCCGTATTAACGATGTGTGCTGTGAATGCGGTGGTGGTGAAAGATGCTGCTGGCAACCGCAAGCTCGATAAGTCCAAAGCAACAGGCCGTATTGATGGCATGGTCGCAATGACAATGTCCGTTGGTGCTGCTAATGGGGAAGTTACCGAACAGGGTGGTGACTTCGATGACTTCATTTTCCGACCGCTGAGCATGTGATGGAAGAACCTAAATACACGATTGACCTGCGCACCAATAACGGCTGGTGGGCAAGGCTGCAGTCCTGGTTTGTCGGCGGGCGTTTAGTCACCCCAAATCAGGGCTCACAGACGGGGCCTGTTTCGGCCCACGGACACCTGGGCGATTCATCCATTAACGATGAACGGATACTGCAAATTTCGACGGTTTGGCGCTGCGTGAGCCTGATTTCAACGCTCACGGCATGCTTACCGCTTGATGTCTTCGAAACAGACCAGAATGACAACCGCAAAAAAGTGGGTTTGAGCAATCCGCTGGCGCGACTGCTGCGCTACTCCCCTAATCAGTACATGACCGCCCAGGAATTCAGGGAGGCCATGACGATGCAGCTCTGTTTCTATGGTAACGCGTATGCACTGGTGGACCGCAACAGCGCGGGTGACGTGATCAGCCTTCTTCCGCTTCAGTCTGCCAATATGGATGTGAAACTCGTCGGAAAAAAAGTGGTTTATCGCTATCAACGCGACAGCGAATACGCCGACTTTTCGCAGAGAGAGATTTTTCACCTTAAAGGCTTCGGATTCACCGGGCTGGTCGGCCTGTCACCCATTGCTTTTGCCTGTAAATCGGCAGGTGTGGCAGTTGCGATGGAGGACCAGCAGCGAGATTTCTTTGCCAATGGCGCCAAGTCTCCGCAAATCCTCTCAACCGGCGAAAAAGTGCTAACTGAACAGCAGCGCTCGCAGGTCGAAGAGAACTTCAAAGAGATCGCCGGCGGTCCGGTTAAAAAACGCCTCTGGATTCTGGAAGCGGGCTTTTCCACATCGGCAATTGGCGTAACGCCGCAGGATGCCGAAATGATGGCGTCCCGAAAATTTCAGGTAAGTGAACTGGCGCGATTCTTTGGCGTACCGCCTCACCTTGTCGGCGACGTCGAGAAATCAACGAGCTGGGGATCGGGCATCGAGCAGCAGAATCTCGGCTTCCTGCAGTACACCCTGCAGCCCTATATCTCCCGGTGGGAAAACAGCATTCAGCGGTGGCTTATTCCTGCTAAGGATGTTGGCCGCATTCATGCTGAGCACAACCTCGACGGCCTGCTGAGGGGCGATTCGGCATCCCGCGCTGCCTTTATGAAGGCAATGGGAGAGGCAGGGCTACGCACCATCAACGAGATGCGACGAACGGACAACCTCCCGCCATTGCCGGGTGGCGATGTGGCAATGCGCCAGTCGCAATACGTGCCGATCACCGATTTAGGAACCAACAAAGAGCCCCGTAATCACGGGGCTTAATTTTTATGGGGGCCGTAATGCCTGAGATCGTAAAAACGCTGTCCTTCGACGAGACAGAAATCAAATTCACCGGTGACGGTAAACAGGGGATTTTTGAAGGCTACGCCTCTGTTTTTAATAACACCGATTCCGATGGCGACATCATTCTGCCCGGGGCGTTTAAAAACGCACTGGCGAACCAGACCCGCAAAGTGGCGATGTTTTTCAACCACAAGACGTGGGAGCTGCCGGTTGGTAAATGGGACAACCTGGCAGAAGACCAAAAAGGACTGTATGTGCGCGGTCAACTTACCCCAGGGCACAGCGGCGCCGCCGACCTGAAAGCGGCAATGCAGCACGGTACGGTTGAAGGTATGTCGGTTGGCTTTTCCGTTGCGAAAGATGACTACACCATCATTCCAACAGGCCGCATTTTTAAGAATATCCAGGCTCTGCGCGAAATCAGCGTCTGCACTTTCCCCGCCAACGAACAGGCTGGCATCGCAGCCATGAAAAGTGTCGACGGCATTGAAACAATTCGTGATGTGGAGAACTGGCTGAGGGATTCAGTCGGGCTCACCAAATCACAGGCAGTTGGGCTAATAGCCCGGTTTAAGTCAGCGATTCGGAGCGAGTCCGAGGGCGACGGAAACGAAGTACAAATCAACGCTCTGCTTCAGAGCATTAAATCTTTCCCTTCTAATTTAGGTAATTAATTATGTCTGAACTCGCTCTCATTCAAAAAGCTATTGAAGAATCCCAGCAGAAAATGTCCCAGCTTTTCGATGCACAGAAAGCAGAAATCGAAAGCACGGGTAAGGTATCCAAACAGTTGCAGGCCGACCTGGTGAAGGTACAGGAAGAACTGACCAAATCCGGTACCCGCCTCTTCGATCTTGAACAGAAACTGGCATCCGGCGCTGAGAATCCGGGTGAGAAGAAATCCTTCTCTGAACGAGCTGCTGAAGAGCTCATTAAGTCATGGGACGGTAAACAGGGCACCTTCGATGCGAAGACGTTCAATAAGTCGCTCGGCAGTGACGCTGATTCTGCTGGCGCACTGATCCAGCCTATGCAGATCCCGGGAATTATCATGCCGGGCCTGCGCCGTCTGACCATCCGTGACCTGCTGGCTCAGGGCCGCATTTCCAGTAACGCTCTGGAATATGTGCGTGAAGAGGTGTTTACCAATAACGCCGATGTGGTGGCTGAGAAAGCGCTTAAGCCAGAATCGGATATCACATTCAGCAAGCAGACCGCGAACGTGAAGACTATCGCGCACTGGGTGCAGGCATCACGTCAGGTGATGGACGATGCGCCAATGCTGCAGTCATACGTCAACGGCCGTCTGATGTATGGCCTGGCGCTGAAGGAAGAAGGCCAACTGCTGAACGGCGACGGTACAGGGGATAACCTGGAAGGTCTGAACAAAGTGGCAACCGCCTACGACACCTCGCTGAATGCCACTGGTGACACCCGCGCTGACATTATCGCTCACGCTATTTACCAGGTGACCGAGTCTGAGTTTAGCGCTTCCGGTATCGTCCTGAACCCGCGCGACTGGCACAACATTGCGCTGCTGAAAGACAACGAAGGCCGCTATATCTTCGGTGGTCCTCAGGCGTTTACCAGCAACATCATGTGGGGCCTGCCAGTGGTTCCGACTAAGGCGCAGGCCGCCGGCACCTTTACGGTGGGCGGTTTTGATATGGCCTCACAGGTGTGGGATCGCATGGATGCCACCGTGGAAGTCAGCCGTGAAGACCGCGATAACTTCGTGAAAAACATGCTGACCATCCTGTGCGAAGAGCGCCTGGCGCTGGCGCACTATCGCCCGACGGCAATCATCAAGGGCAGTTTCTCTTCTGGCTCATGATGGAGGGGGCGGGGTGACCCGCCCTTTTAATGTATGGCGATAGATGTTCTGGATGTAATTGGCCTCCGCCTGTTTAAGCAGCAGATCGAATTTGAGGAAGACGACAGGGACGAGCTGATCACCCTGTACGCTCAGGCCGCTTTTGACTACTGCATACGCTGGTGCGATGAACCAGCATGGAAAGTTGCAGCTGATATTCCTGCAGCCGTTAAGGGCGCCGTTCTCCTTGTCTTTGCTGACATGTTTGAACACCGCACCGCGCAAAGCGAAGTACAGCTTTATGAGAACGCTGCAGCCGAACGCATGATGTTCATCCATCGCAACTGGCGCGGTAAATCTGAACCTGAGGAGGGCTCCTGATGGAACCTGGACGATTCAGGCACAGGGTAAAAATTCTCACCTTCACGACTTCGCGCGATCCATCTGGTCAGCCGGTTGAATCGTGGAGTGGTGGCAACCCGGTCCCGGCTGAGGTAAAGGGGATCAGCGGCAGAGAGCAGATGTCTGGCGGTGCGGAAACGGCGCAGGCAACCGTTCGCGTCTGGATGCGCTTCAGGGCTGAGCTGAATGCCTCTTCTCGTCTGGAAGTGCTCAGCGGCCCGTATAAAGGGCAGGTGCTAAATATCATCGGTCCTCCTGTAGCAAATGCGACCGGCACTCGCCTGGAAATTCTTTGCAAAACGGGAGCCGAAAAATGATTGGGACGAGCCTCGATTTTTCCGGGTTGAATGACATCGCAAAGGATCTGGAGGCGCTTAGCCGTGCCGAAAACAACAAGGTTCTGCGTGATGCTACGCGCGCCGGTGCCGAAGTACTTAAGGAAGAGGTGATCGCACGCGCACCAGTGCGCACCGGGAAACTGAAAAAAAACGTGGTGGTGGTGACCCAAAAAAGCCGCCGCCGCGGGGAAATTTCTTCCGGCGTCCATATTCGTGGCGTTAACCCGCGCACCGGCAACAGCGATAACACGATGAAGGCGAATAACCCGAGAAACGCCTTTTACTGGCGATTCGTTGAAATGGGAACCGTTAACATGCCACCGCACCCTTTCATTCGTCCCGCGTTCGATGTTCGCCAGGAGCAGGCGACGGAGGTTGCGATCAGGCGCATGAACCAGGCCATTGACGAGGCATTAAGCAAATGACGGAAGACGATCTCTATCCTCTGCTGGAACCGCTGGCCGGAGGGCAGGTTTATCCCTACGTTGCGCCGCTCGGCAGTGACGGGAAGCCTTCAGTATCTCCGCCCTGGGTAATTTTCTCGATTATTACCGACGTGGCCGCAGACGTTCTCTGCGGTCAGGCTGAATCTGCCGTTTCTGTGCAGGTTGATGTCTATTCCAGCACAATCACTGAAGCGCGCACAATCAGGAATATGGCGCTTGATGCCCTGCAGGTGCTGAAGCCGGAAAGCATTGTTAAAACGCCGGGCTATGAGCCTGATCTGCGCTATCACCGGGCAACGCTCGAATTTCAGGTAACCGTTTAACTTTTCCCACCATAACAGACCGCTCTGGCGGTCTTTTTTTTAACTGGAGAAACCATGACCAGTAAGTATGAAGTCACAAAGGGGATGACCTTTGCCGTCTCCGACGCACCCGTAACCGCCGAGGATTTTAACGCCTCAGGTTTCCCGGGCGCTGGTGTTACCTGGCTGGAAGCAGCCTGTGCAACAAAGGAGATCACCTTCACCGGCGGGCAGAAAGGGGATATCGACGTAACCACGCTGTGCTCAACTGAACAGGAGCAAACCAACGGCCTCGCCGCGCCTGCTGAAATGAGCATTACCCGTAACTGGGTTGGCGATGAAGCAGCACAGGAGGCACTGCAGACCGCTTACGAAAATGACGAACTGCGCGCGCTGCGCGTGGTATTCCCGTCTGGCAACGGTTTCTACGTGCTGGTGGAGGTACGCCAGAGCTCATGGTCTGCTGCAACCTCTTCCGTTGTTGGCGCCACCTATTCTCTGCGTGTACGCGGCAAACCTAAACGCATCTACGCGTCTGGTTCCTGAGCGGCTTCGGCCGCTTTTTTTATCCCTCCGATCATGTAACAAGAGAAAAATGAAATGGCGCAAAAAACATCACAGAATTCATTACGCAACGTGGCGCTTACAGCATCGAAAGCCTATCGCACCAAAGAAGGTATCACGGTCCCTGAATGGGATGGCGCAAAGGTAACGCTGCGTGAACCCTCTGGCGATGCCTGGGTGAAATTCCGGGAGATCGTTAATCCCCAGCTCGCCGAGGGCGAAGAGGCACCGACGCTGACGGAGGCGGAAAAGTTTCTGCGTAACAAAGAGGCTGATGTGGTTCTGTTTATTGACGTTCTGCTGGATGAAAACGGCGAGCGAGTATTCAGCGATGAGGATCAGGAGCAGGTATCTAAAATTTATGGTCCTGTGCACTCCCGCCTGCTGGCTCAGGCCCTCAACCTCGGCATGAGCCAGGAAGAAGCGGGAAAGCAGTAAAGCAGCCGCTGACCTTCTTCCTGATGTCGCTGGCGCTCCGGTTGGGGCGCACTCTCCACGAACTGCGGCAGACCATGACCGCCAGCGAGCTCAAAATGTGGATCGAGTTCGACCGCATCAGTCCGATTGGTGACTGGCGCGCCGATGCTCAGGCGGCGCAGATCTCCGTTGCAATGCTGAACTCTCAGGGCGGGAAATTCACCATTCCTGACGTGATGCTGAAATGGGGTGAGCAGGAAGAAGGCGCTGAAGCCTCTGAACTTGAAGAATGGATGTCCAGTCTTTGATGCCCGCGGCTGCGGGCTTTTTTATGGGTGAAATATGGCAACGCTGCGCGAGCTAATCATCAAAATTTCGGCGAACTCTTCTTCTTTCCAGTCTGAGATCGCCAGAGCGTCCCGCATGGGAACCGATTACTACCGCACTATGGAACAGGGCGGGAAAAAAGCTGCAGCGGCCACGCGTGAAACTCAGCGGTCTTTGGCTGATCTGAATTCTCAGCTTGCGACCGTGCGATCTTCTGCTGCCGGGCTTGCCGGTGCGTGGGCTGGTGCATTTGCCACGCATCAGCTGATTCAGTTTGCCGACACGTGGAACCAGTTGAATGGGCGTCTTCGCCTTGCGTCCTCTTCCAGTGAGGATTATGTGCAATCCCAGCGCGTGCTGATGGAGATTAGCCAGCGCACCGGAACATCCCTCGAGGCAAACAGCAACCTGTACAGCAGAATTGCGCAGTCCCTGCGTGATGCCGGTTACGCTTCTGCTGACGTCGCAAGAGTTACGGAAACCGTAGCAACCTCACTGAAGCTGTCTGGCGCCAGTACCGAAGAGGCGAGCTCTGTTATCACCCAGCTTAGCCAGGCGCTTGGCTCAGGCGTTTTGCGAGGCGAAGAATTTAACTCCATCATGGAGAACGGCGGACGCCTGGCGAAACTGCTGGCTGATGGGCTGGGTACCACTGTTGGTGGTCTGCGAAATATGGCCAACAACGGCGAGCTGACGACCAACAAGATCGTCCCGCTGCTGACCAACGTCGAGATCCTCCGTAAAGAATTCGACACCCTTCCAGCATCCATCAGCGGTTCTGCACAGAAAGTGCAAAACGCCTTCCTTGCATGGGTTGGCGGGGCGAACGATGCCGTCGGCGCATCATCCACTCTTTCTGGCGTGCTGGATGGTCTGGCGAATAACATTGATGATGTGGCAAATACAGCCGGTATTCTGGTTGGTGTTGGCCTCGCTCGTTATTTTGGCAACATGGTCGGCAGCGTTGCTCAGTCAACCCGGGCAGTGCTCGCTAATACGGCCGCCGAGGTCGCGCTGGCGCAGGCTCAGGTTCGTGGAGCTCAGGTTAGCGTTGCTGCTGGTCGCCAGGCTGTTTACCGCGCTCAACAGGCGCGTGCAGCGGCGACGAGTATTGAGGCTCAGATTGTCGCTGAGCGTAATCTTGCTGCTGCTCAGGCATCATTGAATGCGGCGCTGGCTGGCAGGACCTCTGCAGCTAACAATCTCACCAACACAGCCTCGGTGATGTCCCGCCTGGGTAGTGGCGTTCTGGGTATTCTCGGTGGCTGGCCTGGAGTGATCATCGGTGCCGGCGCTGCGATGTATGGCCTTTATCAGCATACCCAGCAGGTGCATCGTGAGGCAGTCGGCTTTGCCAACAATCTTGACGAGATCAACACCAAGCTCCAGCAGATGTCGGTGCTTGGCCTGCGTTCGACCGCGGCTGATGCCCGTACATCTTTACAGGCGCAAAAACAGGACCTGGCCGACCTCGACTCTCAGATCGCGAAGGTGAAAGACAGCCTTAAGGCGGTTGACCAAATCCAGCAGGACTACAACCGCCATCCGACGCTGACCCTGATCAACACCTTCATGGACCAGGCCGACATCACGGCCAAAAACATCGAGCTGACCGATAAGCTGAACCAGCTGGAGTACCAGCGCGAACAGGCAGCTTCAAAAGTCGAGCAAACTCAGAAGCTGGTTAACCAGGCCAGTGATCTGGCCACGCAAAAGGCTATCGAACAGGCTGGCGCTGTCTCAATCCTGAAAGGTGCGTATGACCTGCTTAACCGCTCAATGTCAGCGACCGCTGGCGCCAAGCCGCCGCAATATGCTGGGCCCGTCGTATCACTGGCGAATGCAACGCCTCAACAGCAAACTGCACTGGAGCGCTCGCGCCGCGATAACGAGCTGGCCAGCCTCAGCGGATTAGAAAAACTCCATCAGCAGCACATCTATGAAGCAGAAGACCTGCAGCTGACGGGGGCGCTTTACACCCAGTACATCTACAACAAGGATCAGGCAGCCAAAAAGGATGCAGCGGCTGCGGAGGCAAAGAAAACCTCTACCGCCGCCTCGAATGCGCAAAGTAAAGCCGAGCGCGAAGCGGCCAGCACCGCCGAACAGTATTCCCGGAAAATGGCCGATCTGAGCGTGGCTATCGACGTGCAACGCGTCAGGGCGACGGAAGGCGAAAAAGCATCCGAGCTTTACGCGGCATCGCATCAGGCAGGCACTAAATGGACCGATGAGCAGCGCAGGGCAATCCAGGCATCATCAGCAGAGCTGGCAAAATGGACGCAAAAAGCCGACGAGAACGTGCGCAAGCAGCGCGAACAAGCCGATGCTCTGAAGGATTTAACTGAAGCGGCCCGAAAGTTCAGGGATGAGGCGACGCTGACAACAGAAACCGCAGGCATGAGCGATCGCCAGCGCAGCCGGTTCGATGAGACGCAACAGATCGACCGTGTTTTTGCTAAAGCAGGTGGCGACAAAAGCACCCAGGCTGTGATAGCTCGAAGCGAAGCCCTCGATGCTCTGGATAAGAAATACAAGGCTATTGCAGCAGCTGAAGCGGATTGGATGTCCGGTGTATCACGCGGCTATGCCAACTGGTTTGATGAAATCAGTGATGTATCCGGAACGGTTTCTGACGGGGTGAAAACCACACTCGACAGCGCGTTTGGTAACGTCACCTCAATGCTCGAAGGCAATAAGGTTAGCTGGAAATCGTGGGGTATTTCTGTCCTGCAGATCATTGAAAAAGTGGCGCTGCAGATGGCGGTGGTCAGCGCGATGGGTGGTGCCTCTTCCGGTTCTGGCATTTTTGGCTCACTCATCGGCAGTGTGGGCAGTTTCTTCGGGGGCGGGGCGGGAGCATCAGCCAGCACCGGTACAGCGGTTTCCAGTTACGGCTCGAGCTTCCAGTTTAATGCCAAAGGCGGCGTTTATGACTCTCCATCCCTGAGCGCTTTCAGTAATGGGATCGTCAGAAACCCAACCATGTTCGCTTTCGCAAAAGGCGGGGCCGGAATCATGGGCGAGGCTGGCCCGGAGGCAATCATGCCACTGACCCGCGCGCCGGATGGTTCTCTCGGTGTTCGTGCGGTCGGAGGTGGCGGCGGTCAGTCCGTATCGTCGGCGCCACAGGTTTATATCACTATCGATGGCAACGGCAACACCTCAACGCAAACCTCACCAGGCCTTGAGCAATTTGGTGCCGAAGTCGGGAAATTTGTCGATCAGCGATATAAGCAGAATGTAATGCGTGATATCCGCCCCGGCGGTGACATCTGGAACGCAATGAAAGGAACCCGATAACTATGGCCATTGAAACTTTCACCTGGTGCCCACGAATTAACGCGGAGGCTGATACAAATTTCCGCGTCAGGAAAGCACAGTTTGGCGATGGATATGAGCAGGTTTCAGGGGATGGATTGAACACCAGAACTCAGCAGTGGACGCTTAACTTCACTGGCAACGAAACCTACATTTCTGCCATTAAGTCTTTCCTCGACAGGCATGAAGGAACGAAAGCCTTCCAGTGGAAGCCGCCGCTCGAACCTTTGGGTTTGTATCGTTGCGAAACGTTTAAACCCACAGGGCTGGGCGCGGGGAAATTCAACCTTGAAGCAACATTCATCCAGGCATTTAAACCATGAGCTTAAACGCAGACTATCAGAAGCTGGAATCCGGAAACGATGTTCGTCTGATTGAGGTGGACGGTTCTTCCTTTGGGCTAACGGACGTTCTCCGCTTTCACAATTACAGCATTCCCCACACAGAAGAGGAAATCATCGTCGCTGGTGGGGATGAGTCCAAGCTTCCGGCGAAACCAATCTGGTGGCAGGGAAATGAATATGCCGCCTGGCCATATCAACTGGAAGGTCTGGAGAAATCAACCAGTGGGAGCAATGCAACGCCATCCCTGACGGTTGCGAACATCGAAAGCTCCATTTCAGCCCTGTGTCTTGCGTATGACGATCTACTGCAGGCGAAAGTCACTATTCACGACACAAAAGAGAAATATCTCGATGCCAGAAATTTCGCAGACGGCAACCCCACAGCAGACCCGACTCAGGAAAAGCTGCAGGTCTGGTATATCGACGGGAAAACGGGCGAGCTTGCCGGTGAAACCGTTGAATTTGTTCTGTCCAGCCCGATGGACCTGCAGGGGCAAATGATCCCGACGCGACAGCTTCATTCCCTGTGTACCTGGTGCATCCGGAATAAATATCGTACCGGCGACGGCTGCGATTATGCGGGAACCAACTATTTCGACAAAAACAACAACCCGGTCAGCGATCCGTCGCTTGATGAATGCAACGGCACGCTGACGGCCTGCAAACTTCGGTTCGGTGAAAATAACGAGCTCTCGTTTGGTGGGTTCCCTGGCACGTCTTTGATCAGGAGCTGATATGCGGCAGAAAACCATTGATGCCATTATGGCGCATGCTGCAGTTGAATATCCTCGCGAGTGCTGCGGCGTGGTGGCGCAGAAAAGCCGTGTTGAACGTTATTTCCCGTGCCGCAACCTTGCCACGGAGCCGGAGGACAATTTTGTCCTCTGCCCGGAAGATTACGCAGCTGCTGAGGACTGGGGCACGGTGATCGCCATCGCTCACAGTCACCCTGATGCCACGACACAGCCGAGCGAACTGGATAAGGCGCAATGCGACGCAACGCTTTTACCCTGGCACATCGTGAGCTGGCCTGAGGAGGATTTACGCACCATCCAGCCGCGTGGGGAACTGCCGCTGCTGGAGCGTCCGTTTGTGCTTGGACACTTCGACTGCTGGGGGCTGGTAATGAGCTATTTCCGGCAAACGCATGGTATCGAGCTCCACGATTACCGTGTGGATTATCCCTGGTGGGAAAACGACTATCCGGACAACTTCTATCAGGATTGCTGGTATGACTGCGGATTCCGTGAATTCGACGGGCCACCGAAACCCGGCGATATGGTGATCATGCAGGTCCAGGCCGATAAGTGGAATCACGCGGGAATTCTGCTGGAGGGAAATATGCTGCTGCACCACCTGTACGGACACCTAAGCCAGCGCGTGCCGTATGGTGGCTACTGGCAGGAAAGGACGATGAAGGTTCTACGATATAAGGACCTGTGCTAACCTTTTGCAAAACGAAAAAAGGGGTTAGGGATATGAGGAAATTTCTTTCGATATTGGCGTGTAGCCTGATTGTGGTTAGTTGCACACCTTCTGAAAAGGATTTCATTGGCATGGGGGAGTCCTTAGTCAAGGATACCCTCAAAGATCCGGACAGCGCTAAGTTTGAATCATTTTTCCGTGATTTTGGTGAAAATACTGGATATGTTTGCGGTTATGTGAATGCTAAAAATTCATATGGCGCATACACGGGTAAAAAACCATATTATGTGCGGATTGAGATCAAAGATGGAAAGGTCAATAATCATGGACCAATCATCATTATTAATGACCAAGACCAAAAGAAAATTGATTCCTATGAGTCAATCTGTCAAAAGGACTGATGTGCGATGAAAAAGATTATCTTCCCAATTTTTTTCTTCCTGCTGATGGGGTGTTCTGTTTCCTCCTTGGAAGAACAAAAACCTATTCTAACAGAGCATTCAACAAAAACTGTTGATGAAGTTAACCGTTGCCTTGCTCCTAAATGGGTGGAGCTACGTTCTTCAAGCTCCAGCATACCCACTGAGTCAGGTTACAAAATCACAGCATCGGACGATATATTCGGTGCTCTTTCAGTAGTGAATATCGATATATCAGCGACAGGTGGAAGCGATATAAAGGTTTATGCCGTCGCGAAAGGATGGAATGACCACTGGGCTACGGCCGCCAGATCATGCCTTTGAAAAGTTAAAAATAAGCTAAGCCACCTTCGGGTGGCTTTTTTTATGGAGAAAGAAAATGTCAGAGGTAATGACCCGAATTGAACTTGGCGGTGTTTTGGGTAAAACCTACGGAAAGGTTCACCATCGATTAATACGCACAACCGCTGAGGCGATCAATTCTCTTACAAAAACTATAAACGGGCTGGAGAAATTCCTAATCACCAGCAAAGCAAGGGGCCTGACTTACGCCGTCTTTAAAGATAAAAAAAATATCGAAAAGGATGATTTTGGTTTTCCGGTAACCGGTGAAGTTATTCGAATTGTCCCGGTTGTAATCGGAAGTAAAAAAGCCGGGGTATTACAGACAATTCTTGGCGCCGTGCTCGTCGTTGTTGGGGTAGCCATTGGCTATTTCTCAGGTGGCACTCTATCAGCGGTGGGGTACGGGGCTGCGAAATTCGGTGCAGCCATGATGCTGGGAGGTGTTGTCCAAATGCTATCTCCTCAACCTGCAGGTCTGGCCAGCAAACAAAGCGCAGATAACCGCGCATCCTACGCATTCGGCGGTGTAACAAACACCGCGGCACAGGGGTACCCGGTGCCTCTGCTTTATGGCCGCCGGCGGATAGGCGGAGCGATTATTTCTGCCGGAATTTATGTCGAAGATCAGCAGTAGATAACTAACCTTTTTTCTGGCCACCTTCGGGTGGCTTTTTTTATGGGCGCAATATGGCTACAGATAAAGTGTTAAAGGGCCGCAAGGGCGGCAGCTCCAGTTCACGAACCCCAACCGAACAGCCTGATGATCTGCAATCTGTAGCGAAGGCAAAAATCCTCATTGCGCTTGGCGAAGGGGAGTTTGCAGGGCAGCTCACCGGCAAAGATATCTACCTGGACGGAACAGCCCTGGAGAATGCTGACGGCTCCCAAAACTTCAGCGGCGTAACGTGGGAGTTTCGCGCGGGAACGCAGGCGCAAAAATATATTCAGGGTATTCCCGGTACCGAAAACGAAATCAGCGTAGGAACTGAGGTATCAAGCGCTACAGCATGGACGCGCACCTTTACCAATACGCAGCTTTCAGCAGTTCGCCTGCGTCTGAAATGGCCCTCGCTTTTCAAACAGGAGGACGATGGCGATCTGGTTGGTTACTCGGTTAATTATGCGATTGACTTGCAGACGGACGGCGGGACATGGCAGACAGTCCTCAATACCAGTGTGACCGGGAAAACGACCTCAGGTTATGAGCGTAGCCATCGTATTGATTTACCTCAGGCGGGCAGCACCTGGACAATCAGACTACGCAAAATTACCGCTGACGCCAACAGCGCGAAAATCGGCGACACGATGACGCTACAGAGCTTCACTGAGGTGATTGATGCGAAATTGCGATATCCGAACACCGCGCTGCTGTACATCGAATTCGACTCCAGCCAGTTTAATGGCTCTATACCTCAGATCTCCTGTGAGCCTCGTGGCCGCGTTATTCGGGTTCCTGATACTTACGACCCAGAAACCCGCTCTTACAGCGGGACATGGACCGGGGCGTTTAAGTGGGCATGGACGGATAACCCTGCGTGGATATTTTACGATCTGGTTGTTTCTGACCGGTTCGGACTCGGTCACCGTTTGACTGCTGCTAACATCGATAAATGGACGCTTTATCAGGTCGCCCAGTATTGCGATCAGATGGTTCCGGACGGTAAGGGTGGCGATGGAACAGAACCACGCTATACCTGCAACGTGTACATCCAGGACCGAAACGACGCTTACACAGTCCTGCGTGATTTTGCGGCCATATTCCGTGGCATGACGTACTGGGGTGGCGATCAGATCGTTGCTCTGGCCGATATGCCCCGTGATGTGGATTACAGCTACACGCGCGCTAATGTTGTTGGCGGTCGCTTCACCTATTCAAGCAGCACCACGAAAACCCGCTACACTACAGCGCTGGTTTCATGGTCCGATCCCGGTAACGCCTATGCTGACGCGATGGAACCCGTATTCGAGCAGGCGCTGGTGGCGCGGTACGGCTTCAATCAGCTGGAAATGACAGCCATCGGCTGTACCAGGCAGTCAGAAGCGAACCGAAAGGGGCGCTGGGGTATTCTCACCAACAACAAGGATCGCGTTGTATCGTTTGATGTCGGGCTGGACGGAAACATACCCCAGCCTGGCTATATCATCGCTGTGGCAGACGAGCTGCTTTCCGGAAAGGTTATGGGCGGCCGCATCAGCGCCGTTAACGGTCGCATTATCAAACTTGACCGTGTAGCTGATGCAGCAGCAGGTGATCGCCTTATCCTCAACCTTCCCTCCGGAGCGTCACAGAGCAGGACCATTCAGGCGGTTAACGGGGAATCGGTCACAGTCACCACCGCGTACAGTGAGACACCTCAGGCCGAAGCTGTCTGGGTGGTTGAGTCAAACGAACTCTACGCGCAGCAGTATCGTGTTGTGAGCGTCGCTGATAACGATGATGGCACTTTCACCATTACCGGTGCATGGCACGATCCGGATAAATATGCCCGAATCGATACCGGAGCCATCATTGACCAGCGGCCGGTGAGCGTGATCCCGCCGGGCAACCAGTCGCCGCCTGCGAACATCGTGATCAGCTCGTTTTCTGTGGTGCAGCAAAATATCAGCGTCGAAACGATGCGCGTGAGCTGGGACCAGGCGCAGAACGCTATCGCCTATGAAGCGCAATGGCGCCGCAACGACGGGAACTGGGTTAACGTGCCGCGCAGCTCCACAACGTCATTCGACGTACCGGGAATATATGCCGGGCGCTACCTGGTGCGCGTGCGCGCAATCAATGCCGCAGAAATCTCGTCCGGATGGGGCTATTCAGAAGAGAAAACGCTGACGGGGAAAGTGGGCAATCCGCCGAAACCGGTCGGCTTCATCGCTTCTGATAATGTGGTTTTCGGTATCGAGCTGAGCTGGGGATTCCCGGCGAACACCGACGACACGCTGAAGACGGAAATTCAGTACAGCCTGACCGGTACCGAGGACGATGCGATGCTGCTGGCTGATGTGCCTTACCCGCAGCGCAAATATCAGCAGATGGGCCTTAAGGCTGGGCAGATTTTCTGGTACCGCGCGCAGCTGGTGGACCGCAGCGGCAACGAATCAGGTTACACAGAATGGGTGCGAGGACAGGCCAGCATCGATGTATCCGATATCACCGATGCCATTCTTGAGGACATGAAAGGTTCCGATACGTTCAAAGACCTGATCGAGAACGCGGTGGACAGCAGCGGAAAACTGGCAGAACTGGCTGATGCAATCAAAGAGAACGCAGACGGTCTTGCTGCTGCGGTTGGCTCGAACAAGCAGACCGCTGAAGCAATCATCGGGAACGCGCTGGCTATTGCCGATGTTGTCGTGCGCCAGACAGCCCAACAGGGCGCTAACTCTGCGACATTCGAACAGCTCCGGGAGGTGATCGCTACTGAAACGGAGGCGCGCGTAACGGATGTTACCCGTCTTGAGGCAAAAACTGCGCAGAACGAGGCGGGAGTTACCGAGGTAAGGCAGGCTCTGTCAGATGAAGCTCAGGCAAGGGCTACTGCTGTTGACCAGCTCACTGCGAGTACTCAGGTCATTTCTGATAAAACTGATTCGGCTTCGAGTAAAGCTGACGCTGCATCAGGTAAGGCAGATGCGGCAGAACAAGCCAGCTCACAAAACACTGCTGATATCACCACGTTGCGACAGGTTGTCACAGACACGACTTCATCAATGGCATCCCGCCTGGAGGAGCTGGGAGCAAGAACCGATACTGCCAGCGGCGGCATCCAGAATAACGCTATCGCGCTAATAACGAGTACGCTGGCGCAGGTTGATCAGCGGGTGAGACTCAGTGCGCAGTACGGTGACAGCAAGGCCGGCATCGATCGTATTGATAACGTCATGGCAAGCGACAGGGAGGCAACAGCACGTTCGCTGCTAAGTTTGCAGACTGACGTGAACGGCAACAAGGCATCCATCAACAGCCTGAATCAGACGTTCTCCGATTACCAGCAGGCCACCGCCACGCAGATAAACGGCATCACGGCGACCATCAACGGGCACACTTCAGCGATCACCACCAACGCGCAGGCCATTGCGAACGTCAACGGCGACCTGAAGGCGATGTACAGCATCAAGGTCGGGTTATCCAGCAATGGTCAGCTTTACGCGGCAGGGATGGGGATCGGCGTGGAGAATACGCCGTCCGGCATGCAGTCGCAGGTTATCTTCCTGGCTGACCGCTTCGCCGTTACTCACCAGGCCGGAGCGACCGTTACGCTTCCGTTCGTTATTCAGAACGGGCAGGTGTTCATCAGAGACGCGCTGATAGGTGATGGCACCATCAGCAACGCCAAGATCGGCAACTACATCCAGTCCAATAACTATGTTGCTGGCTCAGTCGGGTGGAGGCTGGATAAGGGCGGTACGTTTGAGAACTACGGTTCGACAGCTGGTGAGGGGGCGATGAAGCAGACTAATCAGACGATCAGTGTCAAGGATGCCAACAATGTGTTGAGGGTGCAGATCGGGAGAATTACGGGAACATGGTAACGGGAGGCCTCTTACGGGGCCTCTTTTTTTTCAGGAGAACTGGATGGCGGAATATGGTGTTCAGACATGGGACGCATCAGGCAAGGTAAACAACTATGGCGTTAAGCCTGTCAGCGTTTGTGGCTATCTCCAGCTGGCCCAGAACCAGAAAACAGGCTCTTACACCGTAGCGCTTCCACCGGGTTGCAGGCTGACCTATTTTCAGAGCATGAACGGCGATCAGTTTGGAACGAGTCGGAGGAAGATCACCATTTCGGGGGGAACCGCAACAGTGTCAGCTGTAGGCGATACCGACTACTCAGCAGGGACTGAGCCTGCGGCAGCGGCTTATCTCATTTTCCAGATCGAGAGGGCATAAATGGCGGAGTATGGCGTTTTACTGACGACGACCAGCGGGGAAGTATGGGTGACCGCGAACAGCTCGCCAATCGCTCTACAGGAACGAAAGACAGCGGCACTTCAGGGAACATCGGGGTTTAATACCAAAGTGACGCACACATTCCCCGCAGGTCAGCCTGTTGTCGCCTTCGTTCATTGCACGGTAGAGGTCGAAATCACTCAGACGATAAGCGGGAACACCATCACGATTGATTTTCTCAGACCGAATGCAACCGGCACAGCGTACGTTTATTTTTTCTCTATTTTCCCGCAGACAAAGCCAGACTACGGGCTGGCTGTGTGGGATGCATCAGGGACGCTGATTTTAACAAACGAAACGCGCACGCTGAGCGATGTTGTCACCCTCGGTACCGCCGGGGTGGATGCCAGCTCAGGATACAACATCAATACAACTCTGGCGGGGAAGTGGGCCTGCATGCCTGCCATGCTGGGACTAATTACCGGGGTTGTATCGGCTGGAGGTCAACCGCAGCCCTACTCGGCCATATACAAGAGCATGGCAAAACTTGAGGGAAGCAATACGCGGATATTCGCCAGGCCGCAGACAACCCCCGGCGGCAACCTTCAGAACGTCGCGTATTCGAATCTGAGGAACGTGATTATGGCCATTAACTGCGCCAATTATGATTGATCGTTTTTAGCGATCAATTTTGAATAATTGATCTATCAAATCAATTATATCCCATTGATTCATATTGTTATTGTGTAGTTTCATGAATGCCCTGGGATATAACCACTATGAAAAATATGATTCTTTGCCTGGCGGTAGCGGTATTGCTCTCCGGTTGCGCTGGCGTTATTGAGAAGCAGCAACCCGTATGCACCGGAACAGCCCTGGTCGGCGGACAGGAAAGCAGCGTCCAGATCTACGGAGTCCGTAAACAAAACAATCAGACGCAGTACCGCGCCGGTTATCCCTTTAACTGGTCATGGGTGAGCGCCAACACGTTCACCAGCACCACCTGCCACTAACCCATTCAGTTTTGAACAAACCCCGCTCCGGCGGGGTTTTTTATTGCCTGGAGAAAACATGATTTATACTACTGGCACTATCGCCATCAGCGGAAACACCCTTACAGGTACCGGCACAAACTTCACTGCTGCTGGATCTCTTATTCGTAACGGCTGTACCGTTATTGCAATGACCAGCCCTGTGCAGGTATTTCAGATTACCACCATTGGCAGCGCAACAAGTCTCACCGTAACGCCAGCGGCTAACCCAGCAGTTCCCACCGGAACCCGGTTTGCGATTCTTCTGAGTGACAGTCTGAGCGTGGATGGTCTGGCGCAGGATATCGCTGAAACCTTCACGATGTACCAGCGCTACATGAGCGGGTTCGCTGATGTAATGAACGGGACATCTGATGTCACCATTACTATCAACGGCACTGCCGTTACCGTGCCGGGTCAAAAATCTCTGGCGAAGAAAGGGGCTAACAGCGACATTACCAGCCTTTCTGGGCTGAAAACAGCTCTCAGCATTGAGCAGGGAGGGACCGGCGCAACGAATGCCGCAGACGCTCGCACAAACCTCGGTTTGGGAAATAGTGCCACGAGGAACGTCGGAACGGCAGCCGGAACCGTGGCAGCTGGCGATGATGCTCGCCTCGGTACGGTGAACGGGAAGACCGGGGGTACGCTGACATCATCATCACTTTTTACATCGGCATTTAATTCTGGAGCAGGTAACAAAGTTGGAATCCAGTCATTTGATACTGGCTCTGTAGGTGGTGTTATTGGCCGGTCGTCATTTCAATATTTTAACGATACTGGTTACATAGGTGCGCGCCGGGGTGGTGGATATGATATTCAGGATATTGCAATTGGCATCGACAGGGCTAATGGCACATACACCAACTGGGTTTTTTCCGCCGGGGGGAACGCCACAGCGAATAACGGTTCATGGGTCAATAATTCCGACCATCGCATTAAAACAAATACCAGGCCGATTGAGTCTCCGCTTGAAAAAATGAAGTTGCTACATGGATATACGTGGGAACGACTTGATAACGCACCTCCGGGACAGGGGTTTATCGCGCAGGAACTGATGGAAGTGATGCCGACGGCTGTTTTCATCGGCGGCACAACCATCCTTGATGACGGCACAGAGATTGAAAATACATTATCGGTGGATGTGGCAGGTGCGGCCGCAGCTCTTCACCATGAAGCTATTCTGGCGTTAATGGTTCAAATAGAAGATTTAAAGAAACAGGTCGAAGCGTTGCGGTCTGGAAGCTGAGGAAACCGCCGCCCATTCTTGCATACTATGGGCGACGGCTGGCTGCTCAGTGTTCATGCCCGAGCAAACGTCGGGAATATTACCCGAACAATATCTACAGGCCAACCTGGCGAACGGTCGGGAACTCAGAAACCAGCCACATATCGGACTCTTCAAACATTTCCTCCAGCATGCGGTTAAGTTTTTCCCGATCGCTTTTGCTAGCATCGCTATTCAGTCCGTTTGCCTGCATCGGCTTCACCTTCACTTCGGCATCAGGGAAAATCTGGTGCACCCGCTTCGTCAGCTCGGCCAGAATGATCTCTCTGGCCCCTTCGAGCCCCTCAACATTACGCTTGTCATAAACCAGTTCTACAAACATACGCGCTCCGCTATTACTGTGTGAATATACAGTATTTTTGCTTTGGCGGTTTTGTCTGTCAAGGCATGAGCCACTTGTTTTTAAATTTTGGGGAAAATACTGCGGGCGTGTTTGTTATCGATTTGTCCTGCAGGGCTGATGTGGTCTGGCGTTGACATAAAATTATGTGTGGGGCATGGATGGGGCAAAAGTGGTATGTGAAGTTCGTTAAAGTTCGTTAATCAAGCTTTATATCGATCTCGCTCATCCCTTGTTTAAAGCGCTCCTGGACGATCTTTATCGATTTTAAAAACTATGAGTTCATATTATAAAAATGTAGCAAAAACGGCGTTGTGCCTGAAAAGATGAACATTCTGCATAGCGCGTTTTACACAACCGGAATATATTGAATCGTTACTCGACAAACGATGCATAAGGTTTTCTATGACACAACAGCCACAAGCTAAATACCGCCACGACTACCGTGCGCCGGATTACCTGATAAGCGATATCGATCTGACCTTCGACCTGGATGCCACAAAAACCGTCGTGACGGCGGTAAGCCAGGTGACGCGCCAGAGCGCGACAGCCGTGCCGCTGCGTCTGGATGGTGAAGACCTGACGCTGGTATCCCTGCATATTAATGATGAAGCCTGGTCAGACTATAAAGAAGAAGGCAACCAACTGGTCATCGACAACCTGCCGGAACGCTTTACCCTGCGCATCGTGAATGAAATCAGCCCTGCCGCCAATACCGCGCTGGAAGGGCTTTACCAGTCAGGCGTAGCCCTGTGCACCCAATGTGAAGCCGAAGGGTTCCGCCACATTACCTGGTATCTGGATCGCCCGGACGTCCTGGCGCGCTTTACCACCAAAATTATTGCCGACAAAACGCTGTACCCGTACCTGCTTTCCAACGGCAACCGGATTGGTGAAGGGGAACTGGAGAATGGCCGTCACTGGGTACAGTGGCAGGATCCGTTCCCTAAACCATGCTATCTGTTTGCGCTGGTGGCGGGCGATTTCGATGTTCTGCGCGACACCTTTAAAACGCGCTCTGGCCGTGAAGTCGCGCTGGAGCTGTTCGTGGACCGTGGCAACCTTGACCGCGCCCCGTGGGCCATGACTTCCCTCATCAACTCCATGAAGTGGGATGAAACGCGCTTTGGCCTCGAATATGACCTCGACATCTATATGATCGTTGCTGTCGATTTCTTCAATATGGGCGCGATGGAGAATAAAGGTCTTAACATCTTTAACTCTAAATACGTGCTGGCGCGTACCGATACCGCAACGGATAAAGATTACCTCGATATCGAACGCGTTATCGGCCACGAATATTTCCATAACTGGACCGGGAACCGCGTCACCTGCCGCGACTGGTTCCAGCTGAGCCTGAAAGAGGGCTTAACCGTCTTCCGCGATCAGGAGTTCAGCTCCGATCTGGGATCGCGGGCGGTAAACCGCATCAACAACGTGCGCACTATGCGTGGTCTGCAATTTGCAGAAGATGCCAGCCCAATGGCCCATCCGATCCGCCCGGATAAAGTCATTGAGATGAATAACTTCTACACCCTGACGGTGTACGAAAAAGGCGCTGAAATTATCCGCATGATCCACACCCTGCTGGGCGAAGCGAATTTCCAGAAAGGGATGCAGCTTTACTTCGAGCGTCATGACGGCAGTGCGGCCACCTGCGACGATTTCGTCCAGGCGATGGAAGACGCCTCTAACGTGGATCTGTCTCATTTCCGCCGCTGGTACAGCCAGGCCGGTACGCCGATTGTGACGGTCAAAGACGACTACAACCCGGAAACTGAGCAGTACACGCTGACCATCAGCCAGCGCACACCGCCAACGGCGGAGCAGGAAGAGAAACATCCGCTGCACATTCCGTTCAGCGTTGAGCTGTACGACAACGAAGGCAACGTGATCCCGCTACAGAAGGGCGGTCACCCGGTACATAACGTGCTGAATGTGACCCAGGCAGAGCAGACCTTTATCTTCGATAACGTCTATTTCCAGCCTGTTCCTGCCCTGCTGTGCGAGTTCTCCGCGCCGGTGAAACTCGAATACAAGTGGAGCGATCAGCAGCTGACGTTCCTGATGCGTCACGCGCGCAACGATTTCTCGCGCTGGGATGCGGCACAAAGCCTGCTGGCGACCTACATCAAGCTGAACGTGAACCGTTACCAGCAGGGCCAGCCGCTGACGCTGCCGGTTCATGTGGCAGACGCCTTCCGTGCCATCCTGCTGGATGAGAATATTGACCCGGCGCTGGCGGCTGAAATTTTAACGCTGCCGTCTGCGACTGAAATCGCCGAGCTGTTTGACATCATCGACCCCATTGCGATCGTCGCCGTGCGTGAAGCGCTGACCCGCACGCTGGCGACCGAACTGGCAGATGAGTTCCTCGCAATTTACAACGCCAACAAGCTGGACGCATATCGGGTGGAACATGCGGATATCGGTAAACGTTCCCTGCGCAATACCTGCCTGCGCTATCTGGCATTTGGTGAGGCAGAGCTGGCGAACACGCTGGTCAGCAAGCAGTACCACGAAGCCGATAACATGACGGATGCGCTGGCCGCGCTGGCCGCAAGCGTTGCCGCCGAGCTGCCGTGCCGCGATGCGCTGATGCAGGAGTACGACGACAGGTGGCATCAGGATGGTCTGGTGATGGACAAGTGGTTCATTCTTCAGGCCACCAGTCCGGCAGTCGATGTACTCAGCAAGGTCCGCAGCCTGCTGAAGCACCGTTCGTTCACCATGAGCAACCCGAACCGCGTCCGCTCCCTGATTGGCGCGTTTGCCAGCAGCAACCCGGCCGCGTTCCATGCTGAAGACGGCAGCGGTTATCAGTTCATGGTTGAAATGCTAACCGAGCTGAACAGCCGTAACCCGCAGGTGGCGTCTCGTCTGATTGAGCCGCTGATCCGCCTGAAACGCTACGATGCGCAGCGTCAGGCGAAAATGCGCGCCGCGCTTGAGCAGCTGAAAGGGCTGGAAAATCTGTCTGGCGATCTGTACGAGAAGATTACAAAGGCGCTGGCCTGATGTAAAAAAGCCCGGTGGCGCTACGCTTACCGGGCCTACGATTTGCCCTTGCGCCGTGCTCCCTGTTGAAGAGGGCCGGGGTGAGGGCATCAGGCATTAGCCTTTATCCGCTGAATCTCCGCTTCTCCACGTTTCATCACTCTATCCAGCACTTCCGCCTCCAGCTCCGCCAGTCTGGCCGATCCCACCCGGCGAGGACGTGGAATATCCACCGTCAGATCCAGACCAATTTTACCCTCTTCTATTAACAGCACCCTGTCTGCCATTGCCACAGCTTCGCTTACGTCATGCGTCACCAGCAGCACCGTAAAGCCGTGCGTCTGCCAGAGGGTTTCAATCAGATCCTGCATCTCGATCCGCGTCAGGGCATCAAGCGCGCCGAGCGGTTCATCAAGCAGCAGCAGGCCGGGACGATGAATCAGCGCGCGTGCCAGGGCCACGCGCTGCTTTTGTCCACCCGACAGGGCCGCAGGCCACTCTCCCGCGCGATTCTCCAGCCCTACCGCGGCGAGTGCCTGCCGGGCGTCCTCCCGCCAGCCGCCCTTCAGGCCCAGCCCGACGTTATCCATCACCGTTTTCCACGGCAGCAGACGCGCGTCCTGAAACATCATGCGCGTATCATCCTGAATCGTGGACAGCGGCGTAGTGCCTGCCAGAATGTCACCACTGTTTGGCGCCTCCAGCCCGGCTAAAAGACGCAGCAGGGTACTCTTGCCGCCACCGCTGCGGCCAACAACGGCTACAAACTGTCCGGCAGGAATATGCAGATCCAGTGCATTCAGAATGGTGTTGTCGCCGTAGCGTTTGGTCACGCCGTTCAGCAGTAACGGTGTTCCCTGGTTCAGTCGTGCAGTATTCATGCTTTCGCCTCCTGAGCGGTGTAGGCCGGGTTCCAGCGCAGCCAGCTACGTTCCAGCCACTGGGCGCTGACGTCCGCAAGTTTGCCAAGCAGGGCATAAAGGATAATGGCAACCACCACCACGTCCGTTTGCAGGAACTCGCGGGCGTTCATCGCCAGATAACCAATGCCGGAGTTGGCCGAAATGGTTTCCGCCACGATCAGGGTTAGCCACATCAGGCCGAGCGCAAAACGCACCCCAACCATAATGGAGGGCAGGGCGCCCGGCAGGATCACATGGGTAAACAGGGCAAAACCTGACAGGCCATAGCTGCGGGCCATCTCAACCAGACCGCGATCGATATTGCGGATCCCATGCCAGGTATTGATATAAATCGGGAATAATGTTCCCAGCGCCACGAGGAAAATTTTGGCGCTCTCATCAATGCCGAACCACAGGATAACCAGCGGAATAAGCGCCAGATGCGGCACGTTACGCAGCATTTGAACGGAGGTATCCAGCAGCCGCTCACCCCAGCGGGACAGGCCGCTGATCAGCCCCAGCGTCAGGCCGATGCTCCCGCCAATCGAAAAGCCGATTACCGCGCGCCAGGAGCTGATGGCAAGATGTTGCCACAGCTCACCGCTGGCGCTTAGCGACCAGAACGCTTCCACAACGCCCTCCGGAGAGGGCAAAATACGGCTCGACAGCCAGCCAGTTGAAGACGCCAGTTGCCAGACGAGGACAATGCCGACGGGCAGAAACCACGGCGCGGCGCGCAGCAGCCATTTTTGTGCGGTTGAAGACATGGTGGCTCCTTAACTTTGCGCGACTTTTCTCGGGATAAACGCATTCGCCACGGCTTCGCCCTGCAACTGAAGCTGACGTGGCTGCGGAATCTCCGGGATAGCGACATCCAGGTGCGGGAAGAGCAGTTCACCCACCTTGTAGGCCTCCTCCAGATGCGGGTAGCCAGACAGGATAAAGCTGTCGATCCCCAGCGCCGCGTATTCATTAATGCGTGCCGCTACGGTTGGACCGTCGCCGACCAGCGCCGTACCGGCGCCGCCGCGCACCAGACCCACCCCGGCCCACAGGTTCGGGCTGATCTCAAGATTTTCACGCTTGCCGTTGTGCAGGGAGGCCATTCGGTGTTGGCCCACGGAGTCGGTTTTGGCAAACGCCGCCTGTGCTTTGGCGATAGTGTCGTCGTCCAGATGAGCGATCAGACGGTCGGCGGCTTGCCAGGCCTCGTCGTTGGTTTCGCGTACGATCACGTGCAGGCGAATGCCGAAGCGCACCGTACGGCCATGTTCTGCGGCTTTGGCGCGTACCTGAGCAACTTTCTCTTTAACCAGCTCCGGTGGCTCGCCCCAGGTCAGATAGAGATCGACCTGCTCAGCCGCCAGCTCCTGCGCCACGTCCGACGATCCGCCGAAATAAAGGGGAGGGCGCGGCTGCTGTACCGGCGGGAAGTAGAGTTGCGCATCGCGAACGTGGATATGTTTTCCTTCGAAGGTGACGGTTTCCCCTTCCAGCAGACGTCGCCAGACGCGGGTGAACTCTGCGGAGGCTTCATAGCGCTCGGTATGATCGAGAAAAACGCCATCGCCCGCCAGCTCCTGCGGATCGCTGCCCGTCACCAGATTGAACAGCGCGCGGCCGTTGGAGAGCCTGTCCAGCGTTGCCGCCTGGCGTGCCGCGACGGTGGGCGACACCACGCTTGGGCGCAAGGCTACCAGGAATTTCAGGCGCTGGGTGACGGGGATCATTGACGCGGCAACCAGCCACGCATCCTCACACGAGCGGCCCGTCGGGATCAGTACCCCGGTAAAACCGATGCGGTCTGCCGCCTGGGCGATCTGCTGTAGATAGCCGTGATCGACCGGGCGGGCGCCTTCTTCTGTGCCAAGATAGTGTCCATCACCGTGGGTGGGTAAAAACCAGAAAAGATTCAGACTCATGATTTTTTTCCTTCAATGCCAGCGGGTTGCCAGATGCGTTCGCGAATATTCACCTGCTTTGGAACCAGGCGGTTTTGATAAAAGAGGTCTGCCGTTTGCTGCTGGAGGGCGGCAACGTGGGCGTCAACCGGCGCTATGGTGGTGGGAGGACGGTGGTCAAGATAGGTGGCGATCACCGGTTCAGGCAGGCCCATGGTTTTTGCCAGTAGCGTGATGCTCTGCTGACGCTGGCTTTGGGTCAGCGCATCGGCCTGAGAGAAGGTATCCAGCACCTGCTGAATAAATGCGCCATTTTTTTCAGCGTAAGGACGTGCCGCCAGGTAGAACGAACCGGTTTGTTTCAGGGTGGTGCCGTCTTTCAGCACCCGCACACCGCCTTGCAACAGTGCGGCGGAGTAGTACGGATCCCAGATAGCCCAGGCATCAACATTTTTTTGCTGAAACGCCGCGCGCGCATCGGCAGGCGTCAGGTAAACGGGCTGGATATCGGTGAATTTAAGGCCGGCCTCCTGCAACGCGCGCAGCAGCAGGTTGTGCGAGCTGGAACCTTTCTGGAAAGCAACCTTATGGCCTTTGAGATCGGCGACGCTTTTGATCTCGCTGTTTTCCGGCACCAAAATAACCTCTGCCTTCGGCTTGGCGGGTTCAACGCCAACGTAAACCAGATCCGCCCCGGCCGCCTGGGCAAAGATCGGCGGGATATCGCCGGTGCTGCCTAAATCAATACTCCCGACGTTCAGCGCCTCCAGCATCTGCGGTCCGGCAGGGAACTCGACCCATGAGAATTTGGTCTGCGGGAAACGTTTCTCCAGCAACGCATGGCTTTTCGCCAGCACCATGCTGACGCTGCCTTTCTGATAACCGATGCGCAGGCTCTCCGGCGTTTTCTCCGCCGCCTGAGCCAGCGATGCCACTGCCAGCAGACCTGCCAGCCCGATACGGGTAACTGTTTTAAACATGCGCCACTCCTTGTGATTGATGAAATGCCGCCGCGTGGCGATCCCGACGATTAAGGGCGTGCCAGAATGTTTCAAGCGCGCTGTCGAGGCGGGTTTGCAGATTCGGCGTGAAATGCGGTTTATGCTGGTAGTCGATTACCTGTGAGTCGTCAGCGAAGACGCCATGCAGGATCTCCTGCGCTTTCAGCGCGTTCAGAACCGGCTTGAGGGCATAATCCACCGCCAGTAAATGGGCTACCGTACCGCCTGTGGCCAGCGGCAGGACGACCTTACCGTCCAGCGCGCGCTCGGGCAGCAGATCGAGCAGCGTTTTCAGTGCACCGGAAAAAGAGGCTTTATAAATTGGTGTCGCGACGACCAACCCGTCAGCACGCTTAAGTTGTTCGATCAGGGTTTTCAGCGCCGGGCTGTCGAAACGGGCGTAGAGCAGATCTTCAGGCGCGAAATTGTGCAAATTCCAGTGACACACTTCGACATCCAGAGCATTAAGCTTTTCGCGAGCGTATTCCAGCAGTGCGCTGGATCGAGAGGGGAAGCGGGGGCTTCCGGCCAGGGTAATGACGCGCATGGTTGCTCCTTATAACTAATTGTTTGCTTTTATCTAACATTCATAACAATTTTCAGGAGTGTGACATTGCGTGTTTATTCCACTAAATGATTTATCCTCAGGATGAATGCAGAAAAAAGCATAAGAAGCGAACCGATAAGTAAACGATTGCGTTTTACATGGCTTTTTTTGCCACAGGTCAATTCCCTTTCCGGGCGGGATCGCACATAATCCCCTCCCGGTTTGCACACCGGGAATCCAGGAGAGTTCATGTACTACCCCTTCGTTCGTAAAGCCCTTTTCCAGCTCGATCCTGAGCGCGCTCATGAATTTACATTTCAGCAGTTACGTCGTATTACAGGAACGCCTCTGGCCGCGCTGGTGCGTCAAAACGTGCCGGAAAAACCTGTCCAATGCATGGGCCTGACGTTCAAAAATCCACTGGGCCTTGCGGCCGGACTGGACAAAAATGGCGAATGCATTGATGCACTCGGCGCGATGGGCTTTGGCTCGATCGAAATCGGGACAGTGACGCCGCGTCCGCAGCCGGGAAATGACAAGCCACGTCTGTTCCGCCTGGTTGAAGCCGAGGGGCTGATCAACCGCATGGGCTTTAATAACCTTGGCGTCGATCATCTGGTTGAGAACGTTAAGAAAGCCCATTTTGATGGTGTGCTGGGTATTAATATTGGCAAAAATAAAGACACGCCAGTCGAGCAGGGTAAAGATGACTATCTGATTTGTATGGAAAAAGTCTATGCCTATGCCGGTTATATCGCGGTGAATATATCCTCGCCTAACACCCCAGGGCTGCGTTCATTACAATATGGCGAAGCGCTCGACGATCTTCTTGGCGCCATTAAAAATAAACAAACGGCACTACAGGCGATCCACCATAAATATGTTCCGGTCGCGGTTAAGATCGCCCCGGATCTTTCGGCAGAAGAATTGATCCAGGTTGCCGACAGTTTAGTTCGCCATAATATTGATGGTGTGATTGCGACCAATACAACGCTCGATCGCTCCCTCGTCCAGGGAATGAAAAACTGTGACGAAGCGGGTGGATTAAGTGGCCGTCCGGTACAATTAAAAAGCACCGAAATTATTCGCGCACTCTCCGCGGAATTAAAAGGCCAGCTGCCGATTATTGGCGTGGGTGGCATTGACTCCGTCATCGCTGCACGTGAGAAGATGGCGGCAGGGGCTTCACTGGTGCAAATTTATTCCGGCTTTATTTTTAAAGGGCCGCCATTGATTAAAGAAATTGTCACGCATATCTAATCTTTTCTCTTAATCAGACAACCAGGGCTTTATTTCCAGCCCTGGTTGTTTTATATTCCGTCATTGTTGCTTATTTAGACATTATAGTCTTTTATTACTAGTGTTATAAGCGAAGCGGCAAACAGGACATTTTTAGTACAGGACGTTTTGGGGACGGGAGAGAAACATGCGAATTAAACCTGACGATAACTGGCGCTGGTATTTTTGTGACGAGCATGACCGTATGATGCTCGACTTAGCCAATGGCATGTTGTTTCGCTCTCGTTTTGCGCGCCGAATGTTAACGCCAGACGCGTTTGCTCCCTCAGGCTTTTGCGTTGACGACGCTGCACTCTATTTCTCTTTTGAAGAAAAATGCCGCGACTTCAATCTCTCCAAAGAACAGCGCGCTGAACTGGTACTAAATGCGCTGGTGGCGATCCGTTTCCTGAAACCACAAATGCCGAAAAGCTGGCATTTCCTCGCGCACGGTATGAGCTGGACCCCGGCTATCGGCGATGCGGCCAGCGTCAATCTGAGCGATACCGAAGAAGAGGTGAATTTGCTGGTGGTTGAACCCGGTGAAAACGCTGCGCTCTGTTTGCTGGCCCAACCCGGCGTGACCATTGCCGGGCGAGTCATGCAGTTAGGTGATGCCATCAAAGTGATGAATGACAGGCTGAAGCCTCAGCTGCGCGTCGATTCCTTCAGCCTCGAACAGGCGGTTTAAGCTTCCAGCTGTACGGATGTTTTCGGTACACAGCTACAGCACAGGATCGTGCCGTCACTGCCAATCGCAGATTTCTTCAGGGCACTCACTTCACCATCGACCAGTTTAATGCGACAGCATCCGCAAATCCCCGCGCGACAGGAATAAGGTACGCGGATACCCGCCTGCTCCAGCTGTTCCAGTAGCACCTGCTGATTGTTACCACGAATAACTTTGCCTTCCCAGTGAATATCCACTGCGGAAGCGACGTTGGTGACAACGTCAACCATTTCTTCTTCCTGGCCTGCGCCGTACACTCTTGCAGGGCCGCGGGTAAGAATTTCGACCTCGTCGCCCACGCGGATTACGCCGCTGGAGCGGGGGATCAGGTTCTGGCCGAAGTCGACATCACCGTTATCCTGCGCGGTACGAAATGATTGCAAGGTTTTCAGCGGTTCGCCGGAAGGGTGTTTTTGGCCTTTCTCCGGGCTGACGGTGGTAAAAATACAGCGGCTGCACGGCTTCACGACATCAAAGATAACGCTGCCGATGCGGATCATTTTCCAGGTATCTTCATCCCAGGCATCCGCTCCGGTCACCACCAGATTCGGGCGAAACTGCTCCATCTGCACGCTGGCTTTGCAACGGGTTTGTAAATCACGCAGCGAGGCCTCGCTGGTCAGCAGGAAGGGAAAACCATCCGCAAAGGAGAGGGGAACCGCGTCGTGGCGTTTCACGCGACGAGTCAGCGCAGGCCCAACCCAGCGCAGCTGAACGTCACGTGAGAAAAAGCCGCTCAGCCACTGGTTAATGTTATCCGGCGCGATACGCGCGGTAAAATGATTGCCCCACACTTCCGTTGGCGCTTCAACCGGCGCAAAATCAGCAAAGCGGATCAAGACGCTTGAACCGTCTGGCGCGGTCAAATGCAATCCGTCATGAAGCGGGGAAGGCGTAAAGCGAACCATCTGCGGGAACTGACGTGCGGTGATGAACGTACCGTCAGGCTCGGTGATCATAAAAATACGATCGAAGGCGAATCCGCTCATATCGGCCAGCGCGTGCGTCACGCCGATACCACGCATGGATTTCACCGGATGAATAAAAAGCCTGGATAACGTCGCCACTGCACACTCCCGCTAAATAAAATAAGCCTTCAACTTTATGACATACACGCCATATTAGCTATAATGCGCGACAATTTTCTATGAGTAAAAGTGACGATATGAATTCTCTGTTTGCCAGTACGGCCCGTGGGCTGGAAGAGCTGTTAAAAACTGAACTGGAAACCCTGGGCGCGAAAGAGTGCCAGGTGGTTCAGGGTGGTGTCCATTTTGAGGGCGACACGCGGCTTATTTACCAGAGCCTGATGTGGAGCCGTCTGGCGTCGCGCATCATGCTGCCGATGAAAGAGTGCAAGGTCTACAGCGATCTTGATCTCTACACCGGTGTACAGATGATCGACTGGACAGAGATCTTCACCCCGGACGCTACCTTTGCGGTGCATTTCAACGGAGTCAACGATGAGATCCGCAACAGCCAGTACGGTGCCCTGCGCGTCAAAGACGCCATTGTGGACTGCTTCACGCGTCGTAATAGAGAACGTCCGAACGTTGATCGTGAAAACCCGGATCTGCGTATCAACGTCTGGCTGAACGGCGACACTGCCAGTATTTCCCTGGATCTGAGCGGCGCAGGCCTGCATCTGCGCGGCTATCGCGATCGCACCGGCATGGCCCCAATCAAAGAGACACTGGCCGCCGCTATCGTGATGCGCTCCGGCTGGCAGCCGGGTACGCCGCTGCTCGATCCAATGTGCGGTTCCGGTACGCTGCTGATTGAAGCCGCGATGCTGGCCACCGACCGCGCGCCAGGGCTGCATCGTGGACAGTGGGGCTTCAAAGGCTGGGCGCAGCACGATGAAGCCCTCTGGAAAGAGGTCAAAGACGACGCGCAGACCCGTGCCCGTAAAGGGCTGGCGGAGTACACCTCTCACTTTTACGGTTCGGACAACGACCCACGGGTGATTGAACGCGCGCGCAGCAACGCCCGTCGTGCCGGTATCGGTGAGCTGGTGACCTTCGACGTCAAAGATGTGGCGAACCTGACCAATCCGCTGCCAAAAGGCCCGTACGGTACGGTGATCAGCAACCCGCCGTATGGTGAGCGTCTTGGCAGCGAGCCAGCGCTGATTGCGCTACACAGCCTGCTGGGCCGCAACATGAAAGCGCATTTCGGCGGCTGGAACCTCTCCCTGTTTAGCGCCTCGCCGGAGCTGCTGAGCTGCCTGCAATTACGTGCCGATCGCCAGTTCAAGGCGAAAAACGGCCCGCTGGACTGCGTGCAGAAAAACTACCATCTGGCAGAGATAGCAGCGGACAGCAAACCGTCTGGCGTGGCGGAAGATTATGCCAACCGCCTGCGCAAAAACCTGAAGAAATTTGAGAAGTGGGCGAAGCAGGAAGGCATCGAATGTTATCGCCTTTACGACGCTGATCTGCCGGAATACAACGTGGCGGTTGACCGCTATGCAGACTGGGTGGTGGTTCAGGAATACGCCCCGCCGAAAACCATTGATGCGCAAAAAGCGCGTCAGCGTATGCTGGATGTGATTGCGGCCACCATCGCCGTACTCGGCATTTCGCCAAACAAGCTGGTGCTGAAAACCCGTGAGCGTCAGAAAGGCAAAAACCAGTATCAGAAGATGGGCGAGAAGGGCGACTTCATCGAAGTGGGCGAATATAACGCGCGCCTGTGGGTTAACCTGACCGATTACCTTGATACCGGTTTGTTCCTCGATCACCGCATCGCCCGCCGCATGCTGGGACAGATGAGTAAGGGCAAAGACTTCCTGAACCTGTTCTCCTATACCGGCAGCGCCAGCGTTCATGCAGGGCTTGGCGGGGCGCGTAGCACCACCACGGTCGATATGTCCCGTACTTATCTGGAGTGGGCAGAGCGCAACCTGCGTCTTAACGGCTTAACCGGTCGTCAGCATCGCCTGTTACAGGCCGACGTGCTGGGCTGGCTGCGCGATACCGACGAGCAGTTTGATCTGATCTTTATCGATCCGCCGACCTTCTCTAACTCCAAGCGTATGGAGGATAGCTTTGACGTTCAACGCGATCACCTGCGCCTGATGACCGACCTGAAGCGTCTGCTGCGTAAAGGCGGCACCATTATGTTCTCGAATAACAAGCGCGGATTCCGCATGGATCACGACGGCCTGGCCGAACTGGGACTTAAAGCACAAGAAATCAGCCAAAAAACGCTGTCTCAGGACTTTGCCCGTAACCGTCAAATCCACAACTGCTGGCTGATCTCCGCGGTCTGAAAGGAAAAATAAATGTCTTTAATTAGTATGCACGGCGCGTGGCTCTCTTTCAGCGACTCACCGCTTCTCGATAATGCAGAGCTGCATATCGAAGATAACGAGCGCGTCTGTCTGGTCGGCCGTAACGGCGCAGGTAAATCGACGCTGATGAAAATCCTCAACCGTGAGCAGGGGCTGGACGACGGCCGTATTGTTTACGAGCAGGATCTGGTCGTCTCTCGTCTGCAACAGGATCCGCCGCGTAACGTTACCGGCAGCGTGTACGATTTTGTGGCCGAAGGGATTTCAGAGCAGGCGGAATACCTCAAGCGCTACCACGAGATTTCGCATCTGGTCATGACCGACCCGAGCGACAAAAATCTCAACGAACTGGCAAAAGTGCAGGAGATGCTCGATCACCACGGCCTGTGGCAGCTGGAAAACCGCATTAACGAAGTGCTGGCTCAGCTTGGCCTGGAAGCGGATATGGAGCTGTCGGCGCTCTCCGGCGGCTGGCTGCGTAAAGCCGCGCTGGGCCGTGCCCTGGTGAGCGGGCCCAGGGTACTGCTGCTGGACGAACCAACGAACCACCTGGATATCGAAGCGATTGACTGGCTGGAAGGGTTCCTGAAAACTTTCAATGGCACCATTATCTTCATCTCCCACGACCGTTCGTTCATCCGCAACATGGCCACGCGCATTGTCGACCTCGACCGCGGCAAGCTGGTGACCTATCCGGGCGATTACGATACCTATCTGCTGGAGAAAGAAGAGAACCTGCGCGTGGAAGAGCTGCAAAACGCCGAGTTCGACCGCAAGCTGGCGCAGGAAGAGGTATGGATCCGTCAGGGCATCAAGGCGCGTCGTACCCGTAATGAAGGCCGCGTTCGCGCCCTGAAGGCGATGCGCCGCGAACGTAGCGAACGCCGTGAAGTCATGGGTAGCGCCAAAATGCAGGTGGAAGAGGCGTCCCGCTCGGGCAAGATTGTCTTCGAAATGGAGAACGTGAATTATTCGGTTGACGGCAAAGTGCTGGTGAACGATTTCTCCGCACAGGTTCAGCGCGGCGACAAAATTGCGCTTATTGGTCCAAACGGCTGCGGCAAAACCACGCTGTTGAAACTGATGCTGGGCCAGTTGCAGGCCGACAGCGGTCGTATTCACTGTGGTACCAAGCTGGAAGTAGCGTACTTTGACCAGCATCGCGCAGAGCTGGATCCGGACCGTACGGTGATGGACAACCTCGCTGAGGGCAAACAGGAGGTAATGGTTAACGGCAAGCCGCGTCACGTGCTGGGCTACCTTCAGGACTTCCTGTTCCACCCAAAACGCGCCCTGACGCCTGTGCGCGCGCTGTCCGGCGGTGAGCGTAACCGTCTTTTACTGGCGCGCCTGTTCCTGAAACCCAGTAACTTACTGATTCTCGATGAACCGACGAACGATCTGGATGTCGAAACGCTGGAACTGCTGGAAGAGTTGATTGATGGCTATCAGGGAACCGTGATGCTGGTCAGCCACGATCGTCAATTTGTCGATAACACCGTGACCGAGTGCTGGATCTTCGAAGGCGAAGGACGCATCGGTCAATATGTGGGCGGCTATCATGACGCGCGTGGACAGCAATCGCAGTCGCTGGCGCAAAAACAGGCGAAAACCAAAAATGTCGCTGAACCTGTTGTTGCGAAAGCAGAAACTGTCAAAAAGTCTCCTGCTAAAATGAGCTATAACTTGCAGCGCGAGCTGGAAGGACTGCCGCAGCGTCTGGAAGAGCTGGAAGCGGCACTGGAAGCACTGCAAATTCAGGTCGCTGATGCGTCATTCTTTACGCAGCCTCACGACTATACTCAGAAAGTATTGGCTGAACTCTCCCAGGCCGAGCAGGCGCTGGAAGAGGCATTTGAGCGCTGGGAGTACCTTGAGTCTCTGAAAAACGGCGCATAAACAGGGATAATCTATGTGTGACCAGCACCATGCCGATCGGCATATTTTATGCTCGCAATGCGATATGCTCGTGGCGTTGCCAGAGCTTGGTCACGGACATAAGGCTGCCTGCCCGCGCTGCGGAGCTACGCTGACGACCGAGTGGGACGCGCCAAGGCAGCGTCCTACGGCTTACGCGCTGGCAGCCCTGTTCATGTTACTGCTCTCCAATCTCTTCCCTTTCATCTCTATGAAAGTGGGTGGGATGGTAAGCCAGGTGGAGTTACTTGAAATTCCAGGCGTGATGTTCTCGGAAGATTACGCCAGCCTTGGCACCTTCTTTCTTCTGTTCGTGCAGATAGTCCCGGCTTTTTGCCTGGTCGTCATTCTGCTATTGGTCAATCGCGTCAGGATGCCCACCGCCCTTAAAATCAAACTCGCGCGGATCCTGTTCCAGCTGAAAAGCTGGGGGATGGCGGAAATTTTTCTGGCGGGTATCCTGGTCAGCTTCGTGAAGCTGATGGCCTACGGCGATGTGGGGATTGGCAGCAGCTTTATTCCGTGGTGTCTGTATTGCGTGCTGCAACTGCGCGCTTTCCAGTGCGTGGACCGACGCTGGACCTGGGACGATATTGCCCCGGCACCGACGCTCTCGCAGACGGTAAAGGTGGGCGTACCGGGTATCCGTCAGGGGCTGCGCTCCTGCTCCTGCTGCACCGCCGTGCTGCCCGCGGATGTCGAGGTGTGTCCCCGCTGTGAAACTAAAGGTCACGTCCGACGCAAAAATAGCCTGCAATGGACCATGGCGCTGCTGGTGACCTCTGTCATGCTCTATCTGCCCGCCAATATTTTGCCGATCATGATCACCGATCTGCTCGGCGACAGAATGCCCTCGACCATCCTTGCCGGGGTGATTTTGCTGTGGAGCGAAGGGTCATACCCTGTTGCAGGCGTCATATTTCTCGCCAGCATTATGGTTCCGACCTTAAAGATGATTGCCATTGCCTGGCTTTGCTGGGATGCAAAAGGGCACGGTAAGCGTGACAGTGAGCGCATGCATCTGATTTATGAGGTCGTGGAATTTGTTGGCCGCTGGTCGATGATTGACGTGTTCGTGATTGCGGTTCTCTCAGCGCTGGTGCGTATGGGTGGGCTGATGAGTATTTATCCCGCTATGGGAGCGCTGATGTTTGCTTTGGTCGTCATTATGACCATGTTTGCGGCCATGACCTTCGACCCTCGTTTATCGTGGGATCGTGAGCCCGATTCAAGCCATGAGGAAGAGTAAGAGCATGGAAAATAAGAGTGGAGAGGCTAAAGTGCAGAAGGTCAGAAACTGGTCGCCGGTGTGGATTTTCCCCATCGTGACCGCGCTGATCGGTGCATGGATCCTGTTTTATCATTACAGCCATCAGGGACCGGAAGTCACGCTAATTACCACCAATGCAGAGGGAATTGAGGGCGGAAAAACCACCATCAAGAGCCGCAGCGTGGATGTGGGTGTCGTGGAAAGCGCGACCCTGACGGATGATTTAACCCATGTTGAAATTAAGGCCCGCCTGAATGCTGGCATGGAAAAACTGCTCCATGAAGATTCCGTTTTTTGGGTGGTGAAACCGCAGGTCGGAAGAGAAGGGATCAGCGGCTTAGGGACGCTATTGTCAGGGGCTTACATTGAACTCCAGCCCGGCAATAAAGGCGCCCAGCCAGCAAACTATCAGTTGCTGGATTCACCGCCGCTTGCGCCACCGGATGCAAAAGGGATCCGCGTCATTCTGGACAGCAAAAAAGCGGGCCAGCTCTCGCCGGGCGATCCGGTGCTGTTCCGTGGGTATCGTGTCGGTTCGGTTGAAACGAGCACCTTCGATCCGCAAAAACGGACCATCAGCTATCAGCTATTTATCAATGCGCCTAATGACCGACTGGTGACCAGTAACGTTCGTTTCTGGAAAGACAGTGGGATCGCTGTGGATCTCACCTCTGCGGGGATGCGCGTTGAGATGGGTTCACTCACCACGCTGTTTGGTGGGGGCGTCAGTTTTGACGTGCCGGAAGGTATAGATCTGGGACAACCGGTGGCGGAAAAAACCGCCTTCAGACTGTTTGACGATCAAAAAAGCATTCAGGATGCGCTCTATACCGATCACATCGATTATCTGATGTTCTTTAAGGACTCTGTACGCGGCTTGCAGCCAGGAGCGCCAGTTGAGTTCCGCGGTATCCGTCTGGGTACAGTGGGGCAAGTGCCTTACTTTGTTCCGGGACTCAAGCAAATGCTTGATGATGATTATCGTATTCCGGTGCTGATACGCATTGAGCCTGAGCGTTTAATTAACCAGATAGGTGAAGATCAGGATATTGGGGAGCATATCAGCGACCTGATGAATCGCGGTCTGCGTGGCTCGCTGAAAACCGGCAACCTGGTGACAGGGGCGTTGTATGTCGATATGGACTTCTATCCAAAAGCGCCACCTATGACGGGAGTCCGTGAATTTGGCGGCTACAAAATCATTCCTACCGTCAGCAGTGGCCTGGCGCAGATCCAACAGCGTCTGATGGAAACGCTGGATAAGATCAACAATCTGCCGCTGAATCCAATGCTTGAGGCTGCGACGGGATCACTGCATCAGAGCCAGGCGACGATGCAACGTCTTCAAACCACCCTGGATAATATCAACAAGATCACGGCCAACCAGTCCATGCAGCAACTGCCGCAGGATATGCAGAAAACGTTGCGTGAACTGAATCGCAGTATGCAGGGCTTCCAGCCGGGCTCAGCGGCCTACAACAAGATGGTGGCGGATATGCAACGTCTTGATCAGGTTTTACGCGAGCTACAGCCCGTTCTGAAAACGCTCAATGAAAAGAGCAACGCGCTGGTGTTTGAAGCGAAAGATAAAAAGGATCCTGAGCCTAAGAGGGCGAAACAATGAAAAAATGGCTAATCATCGCAGGCGCACTGGTATTAACGGCCTGTAGCTCTGGAAGCGATAACAAAAGCTACTACCAGCTGCCGTTAAGCGCGCAGTCGGGGGCGCAGAGCAGCGCCTCGCAGGGCAGCCGTCTGCTGTGGGTTGAGCAGGTTGCCGTGCCAGATTACCTGGCGGGCAACGGGGTGGTCTACCAGACCAGCGATGTGCAGTACGTAATCGCCAACAACAACCTGTGGGCCAGCCCGCTGGATCAGCAGCTACGCAATACGCTGGTGGCGAATCTGAGCAGCCAGCTCCCCGGTTGGGTCGTTGCCTCGCAGCCTCTGGGAAGCGATCAGGACACTCTGAATGTTAACGTGACGGGATTCCATGGCCGCTATGATGGTGCCGTTGTTATCAGCGGGGAGTGGCTGCTGAATCACCAGGGTCAGCTGATTAAGCGTCCTTTCCATCTTGAACTCAAGCAGCAGAAAGATGGCTATGACGAAATGGTGAAAGTACTTGCGCAGGGATGGGCACAGGAGTCGGCTACTATAGCAAGAGAGATTTCCCGCCTGCCATAAGTAAAATTCATCGACGAAAGCCGCACTCAGCTTCTTGCTGATTGCGGCTTTTTTTTCGTTTTACGTTCAGGTTGTTACTTGTCCCGCATCACACTTTTTGTACAAACGATCTTCCATGTAGCTCACAAATATGACACCCGTATGAATTTTGAACGTTGACGCTGACGCAGATTCGGGGTATTCGTTAACTGTGCTTGCACATATTGCAACCACTGTTTTCTTTCCACCAGACAAAAGAATGAGGGAAACGAGGCATGAAGAGACAGAAACGAGATCGCCTGGAAAGGGCTCATCAACGTGGTTATCAGGCTGGCATCGCCGGACGTTCTAAAGAAATGTGTCCCTATCAGGCCCTGAATCAAAGGTCCCAATGGCTAGGGGGCTGGCGAGAAGCCATCGGAGACAGGGCAGTACTTGCTTGATACCGTCTCTTTAAAAAGAAACCTCCGCAATGCGGAGGTTTCGCCTTTCTGGAAGGGGCTAAAAGCTGTTATCAGAAAGCGGAGGTATCCTGGAACAGACCCACTTTCAGGTCGTTCGCGGTATAGATCAGACGACCATCAACCAACACTTCACCGTCCGCCAGGCCCATAATCAGACGGCGGTTAACGATGCGTTTGAAATGGATACGGTAGGTGACTTTCTTCGCGGTAGGCAGAACCTGACCGGTGAATTTCACTTCGCCTACGCCCAGCGCACGGCCTTTGCCTTCACCGCCAAGCCAGCCCAGATAGAAGCCAACGAGCTGCCACATGGCATCGAGGCCCAGGCAGCCAGGCATTACCGGATCGCCAATAAAGTGGCAACCGAAGAACCACAGGTCCGGGTTGATATCGAGTTCTGCTTCTACGTAACCCTTATCAAAGTTGCCGCCGGTTTCGGTCATTTTCACGACACGGTCCATCATCAGCATATTTGGGGCTGGTAACTGCGGGCCTTTCGCGCCAAACAGTTCACCGCGACCAGAGGCAAGAAGGTCTTCTTTAGTATAGGATTCGCGTTTATCTACCATGTTCTCAGTAAGCCTTATTTTAGTGAAGGACGCAGGATAGCTAACACGTGTACGCTGAACAAGTCCGATCAGTTCGCACTAAACCAACTTAACCAGCGTAACGGCCACGGATAACGATGACGAGCATCCTGCTGTGTCGCCTGAGCTATACGTTCCTGAATGGTCTGCATCAGGGTTGTCTGGCCTTCGCCGTCCCAGACCAGGTTTGTCAGTAAGGGTAGTGCATCCTCAACCCCTTCGATGGCCCAGACAGTGAATTGTTCCTGCTCTACCGCATCCAGAATCGCCTGGCTCAGGCTCAAATGGCGAGCGTTAGGTGCCGGAATTATCACGCCCTGTTTGCCGTTTAAACCGCGCTGCTGGCAGATTGCGAAGAAGCCTTCGATTTTCTCATTCAGTCCGCCCACCGGTTGGGCACGGCCAAACTGATCCACGGACCCGGTAATCGCAATATTCTGGTTAATCGGCACGTCTGCAAGCGCGCTGATCACGGCGCACAGCTCTGCCATTGAGGCGCTGTCACCGTCGACTTCACTGTAGGACTGCTCAAAGGTCAACGAGGCAGAGAAGGGGATCTGCTGCTCGAGCTGAAGTTCAGACATCAGGAATGCCTGCATGATCATCATGCCTTTGGCATGAATGTTTCCGCCCAGTTCGGCCTTGCGTTCGATATCGGTAAATTCGCCGTCACCAATGTGTACGACACAGCTGATACGGGAAGGCTCACCAAAGGCGCGTGGGTGCCCGGGGAACTCGATGACGGACAAGGCATTGATTTGCCCGATACGTTCGCCTTCGGTCTCCACCAGAATCTGTTCAAGCAGAATTTCATCCTGCATACGGTCAGCCAGATAGCCTTCGCGCCATTCACGCTGGGCCAGCATCTGGCTCAGTTGCTCACCGTTGAACGTACCGTTGCCGCTGATAACGCCCACTTCACGCAGCTGTTTGCCGATCCAGAGCGGACAGAGCGGCAGGGTTTCCTGATCGCCGGTGTAGCGTACGGCCTCTCGGATTAAGCCCGGCCACGCATCCTCGGCAGGTGAGGGCAGCGCGAAACGTTCCGCCACGGCCATAACCCACTGACACCACTGCGCCATGTCATCGGCATCTGCAATCTGAATATTGTCTTCAAATTCGCTGTAAACCGCCTGCTCCGCGAGTTCTAGCTCCATTTCCTGGAAGTCAGCCAGGGATTCACGGTCACCCGTCAGCACGACGGTCAGCGACAGTGGCATAGACGGAATGGAAACAGGCAGAGGACGTGACTCGTCGAAGCCTACCCAGTCAAAACGTTGCTGCGTCACCACCGTTTTCAGGCGCATCCACAGCAGCGGCTGCGCAAGCAGTGTGCGAAGGGAGATGAGCAATACGCCGCCATTCGCGCGGTGTACCAGCCCGGGTTGCAGTGAAACATCGCCATTGAACTGACGAAGGCAGCCGAACAACTGTTCTGCTTCCACCCAGTTGGCGGTGATCACCTCGCCTTTTGCAGCGAACAATCCATCTGCCTGCGTGGCAGGTTCGAATGTCACGTCGCGACCGGCAATATGATACTGACCACCAAAAACGGCATTCGTTTGTGGCTGCAACTGGCGCATGGCATCACCGAGAAGCGTCAGATACTCGGCTTCTTCCGGGGCTTTGAGCAGCATGAAAGGAGATGTAGCCCATGGGGATGACATCTGCTCCAGCGCGTAATGCAAACGCGGTTGTGTCTCGCTAAGTATGAATTTGTGTTCTTTTGTGAGGTCTGGCTGTGCAAACAGCTCCTGATAGCTCTCGGTATCCGGAACCAGGTCACGCCATGCAAGTTTCGTAATGGTCAAAGTTGATGTTTTTTAGTCAGAAGTAAAACCGTGGAGTATACCGTAAGCGGCGCACTCTGCCCAATCAGGATTCGGGTTTTCGTCATGCGGATCGCCTGCGACGTTTCACAGGATATGATTTCTTTTCAGCAGATTGCCAAAAAACTGATATTCTGAACAGAGTTACACGGTAACACTGAGATCGCAATGAAATATCAACAACTGGAAAACCTCGAAAGCGGCTGGAAATGGAAGTACCTGGTCAAAAAGCACCGTGAAGGGGAGCTGATCACCTGCTACATCGAAGCCAGCGCGGCACAAGAAGCTGTGGATATGTTGCTGACCCTCGAAAACGAACCGGTACAGGTCAACGGCTGGATTGAGAAACACATTAATCCGGCCTTGTTAAACCGGATGAAGCAAACTATCCGTGCTCGTCGTAAACGGCATTTCAATGCCGAGCATCAGCACACCCGTAAGAAATCCATCGACCTGGAATTCATGGTCTGGCAGCGTCTGGCCGGGCTTGCGCAACGGCGCGGGAAAACACTGTCGGAAACGGTGGTGCAGCTGATTGAAGATGCCGAGCACAAAGAGAAGTATGCCAGCCAGATGTCGACGTTGAAAAACGATCTACAGGCACTGTTAGGTAAAAAATAAGCTTTTTACTTTTCTTCAGATAATAAAAAACCCCGCATGGCGGGGTTTTTTTATAAGACGATAACTTATGCCGCAGGCTGAGTTACAACGTCTTTGATACCTTTAACTTCGATCTCTACGCGACGATCTGGTGCCAGGCAGTCGATCAGTGCAGCGCGTGGTTTCACGTTGTCACAGGTAGAACCGGTAACTGGGTTAGATTCGCCCATACCACGTGGGGAGATCTTGTTAGCTGGGATACCTTTAGATACCAGGTAATCAACTACAGACTGAGCACGTTTCTCAGACAGACCCTGGTTGTAAGCGTCAGAACCGATACGGTCGGTGAAGCCCAGAACCACTACAGAACCGTCTTTAGGATCCAGGTTGCTCAGCTGGGTGTACAGCTGATCCAGTGCCTGCTGACCTTCTGGTTTCAGGGTAGCTTTGTTGAAGTTGAACAGAACGTCAGACTTCAGAGTGAAGTGCTTGGTCTGTACTTCTGGCGCTGGAGCCGGAGCTGGAGCTACGACTGGCGCATCTTCCTGCTGACCGAAACGGTAAGAAACACCAACGCTCAGCATGCCGTTGTCTGGACGAACGCCAACGGTAGCACCGTCACCGATGTTGTTAACCCACTGGTATTCCAGACGGGTAGCGATGTCACGGGTCATTGCCCACTCAACGCCACCAGCGAATACTGGGGAAACACCAGTGTCGTGGTCGTCACCAGCGATGCTGTTGCTGGAGTCTGCACGCCATACCATGCCGCCCAGACGGGTGTACACGTCCAGATCGTCAGTTACTGGGTAACCCAGTTTAGCGGTCAGCTGTACGCCTTGAGCTTTGAAAGCGCCATTTACGTTGTCGCCTTTGTAAGGCATACGACCTAACCAGTCGTAACCCATTTCAAAGCCAACATACGGGTTAACCTGATAGCCACCGAACGCACCTGCACCCAGCTGGCTCTCGTGAGTAGGGCCATCGTTGTTCAGGCTGCTGTTGTACCAACCGGTGTCATGGAACTGAGACCAGCCCAGTTTACCACCTGCATACCAGGTATTATCTTTCGGAGCGGCCTGCGCTACGGTAGCGAAGCCAGCCAGTGCCACTGCAATCGCGATAGCTGTCTTTTTCATTTTTTGCGCCTCGTTATCATCCAAAATTTGCCATGAATATCTCCATCGGAGGAATCACGGTTAAATCCTTCACCGGGGGGCGTGGTCAAATATAAACCTACCGATATCTTCGGCTTAGGCCGAGCACCCCTGGCGATGTAAAGTCTACAACGTAGCTGAAAACTTACAAGTGTGAAGTCCGTCAGGCATATGAAAAAAAAAGTTCCGTATACCTAATATTTAACAATTTTTGAACGAATTTTGTGCAGTAAAATTAACGAGAACCGCGTCAGACAAGCCTTGCCGCAGTTTTGGCGCGTTGAACTTTTTTTGCATACTGCGGTCGAAAAAAATTCCAGGAAAACTCTTAAAATGACTCAATGGTACACATTTGAGTGAATTTTTAGCCCGGGATGTTGTCCTCTGCGATAGGAATCTCCACGAACTGGCCGCATGATGAAACCCATCGCGTTACCTTCTTCAGCCGCTTCAGTCAGACGCAAATGTTCCTCTTGCGACAGATCCTCAGGCAACCACCCAATCACGACGCTATAGTTCCCGGTACGTAATGCCCGGACCATCGACTCGACCGTATCGCAAGGGGAGAGTTGATTAATCTGCATCACCTTCGCTAACGGCAGCCCAGCCGACTGAACCCATTCGCGACTTAATTTTTGCTGTGGCGTCAGCCAGAGCTGCCAGCGAGACTGTTGCCCGAGCTGCTGCAAAAGCGGCAGGAGTAAGAGTTGTGTCAACAGCGGCTGGTCTTCACGGTAAACCACTTCACTGATAAGCCCTGTCGATTCACGCCCGATAGAATTCTGCGCAGCATTGCCTGCGGCAGAAGTAGAAGGTGTTAAGTGATTTGCATAGCCTGAAGTGTACATATTCATTCCAGCCCTGTAGTTACTGTATGGATATACAGTAACCCCTGTATGCATAAAGATCAACCTCATTTTCGGAAAGCGACTCGCAAATTTCATCCATTCCTGGTGAACCTGAAAAAATCATCTTGCCCAACGGCAATAAGTTGCCTATTTTCCTGCTAACGGATCCGTTAGTAAGAAATATCGTGGTTACTGTATGATTTTTAATGGAATTATCATGAAAAAGATATCTTATGATCGGATTTATCAATCTCAAGAATACCTCTCTCCGCTGGGCGAAATTCATCATCGCGCCCTGTTTGGCGGTTATACCCTGGCCGTGGATGAAGCGGTGTTCGCGATGGTGTCTGACGGTGAGCTTTACCTTCGCGCCTGTGAGCAAAGTGCAAAATACTGTGTAAAAAACGCGTCCTCTTTTCTGACCCTGATGAAACGAGGACGTCCTGTGCTGCTTAATTACTACCGTGTGGATGAAGGTCTGTGGCAAAACAGGGAAAAACTGCTTCAGCTCTCCTCGTTTGCGCTCGATGCCGCCAGGAAAGAGCGCTACCAGCGCCATCAGCGTAACCGGCTTAAAGATCTGCCGAACCTGACCTTTCAGATTGAGGTCCTGCTTATGGAGGCGGGCATTACTAATGAAGAGACGCTACGACAGTTGGGGGCGAAGACGAGCTGGCTGAAAATGCGCTCTAAGAATAAAGCGCTGAGTATCCGGGTATTGTTCGCGCTTGAAGGCGCGATTGAAGGGTTACATGAAGCGGCACTCCCGGCGGATATTCGCCGGGAGCTTACGGAGTGGTTTAATGCGCTGCCTGAGTCGCAGGGCCATCATTCCGCCAGGTAGCGATCTGCTGTCGCAGCCGACAAATTTCCGGCAGCAAAGCGATAAGCAGGCCAATTTGCTGAAGGACCAGCGGAGCTTTGTTGTCGGTGCCTGGATCAAGGTGTGCGATACGTTGCACCAGTTCATCCAGTGCCTGGTGAACCCGTGGCTCATCCGCAGGTTGATGATGAAGCGCATCATCAACGTAGCAAACGGCATCGTCCAGCAGTGCCAGGATGCCCGGATTCGTCAGTTTCTCTCGGTGGGCGCCAAGGGTAGAGATATAGCTGGTGAACGTGTGGTTCAGACACAGCAGGCGGAAGGCTGTCTCCCTGATTTCTGCCGTGGCGCGCGGCTCAGTTGACATATTCGAGACAACGGAAGCCAGCTCTGCGTCAGTGTTATGCGCATCGCGACGGGCAATCCGATAGGCCAGACGGTTATCGCGACCTTGATGGTACTGCTCAAGAATAGCGTCCAGATAGCGGCAGTTGGCGTTCATTGCTCTGTCGGACACGCGCGGTATATTTCGGAAACGCCAGTCCGGCCAGATAAAGCTCACCGCCGCCCAGGCGATGGCGCAGCCGATAAGCGTGTCGATCACGCGGGGGAGGGCCACTTCAAAGCCTTCACCCAGCAGATTGAAGCAGAGCAGAACCAGCAGCGTGATGAACATTGTGGCGTGAGCGTACTGCACATTGCGGAAGGCGAAGAACAGTACCCCGGTAATCACAATCAGGATCAGTTGCCCTTCTACTGAGGGCACAAAATAGAGCACCGGCAGCCCGATGGCGACCCCGACTAATGTCCCGACAATACGCAGCGCGAGTCGATGGCGGGTAGCGTTATAGTTCGGCTGGCAGACGAACAGGCTGGTCAGCAGGATCCAGTAGCCGTGGTGCAATCCTGTTATCTGGATAAACGCGTAGCCGACGCACAGTACCAACGACATCCTTACCGCATGGCGAAAGAGGGCGGATTCCGGCGTAAAATGACGGCTCAGGCGCAGCCATATATCGCTGAAACCGTTGAGACTGTCGTCGGCAAGCTGGTTGTCAGCGTCATTGCCCGGCATCGCCATCGCCTGTTCAGACTCAATGGTGGCGAGCTGAGCATCGATGGCTCTCAGGTTGTTGAGCAGGAATCCCAGGGCTTTGAACTGTTCCGGCGAAGTTCCACTGGCCTGAACGCGATCGAGCGCCGCATCCAGGTGGCTGAATGCGCGTTCAAAGCGAGGATCGTGCTGATAGGGCGTGCGCAGCAGTATTGAGCGCGCAAGTTGCTGGCAGGCCTGAGACTGCATCGACAGCAGACGCTGGAAACGGAACATCACGTCGCTGTAGCGGAATTTCTCGCGCAGGTCAGCGTACTGTACATGCGAGGAGCTGGCGCGCTCGTGAATATCCTGGGCAACAAAGTAGTAGTGCAGGGTGCGCCGGGTACCGCGCTGACCGCGATCGCCGCGCAGACGGGTGAGCAGAGACGCTTTGGTCTGATTCAGCGTGGCGACCAGTTGGCCATTTGCCAGCGCCAGATCGTACAGGGGCGCCTGGCTGTCCTCTTCGATATCCGGATCGAACAGCCGGGATTTCAGCTCAAGATAGTGGGCCAGCCGTTCGTAACTGCGGGCAATGTTGTCCTGTAAGGCACGAACCGGAAAAATAAGATGCCCGGTTAAGGTCAGCAGGTTATACCAGATAGCGCCCAATAGCAGCAGGACCGGTTGCTGATACCACTGATCGTAAAGAGAGACGCCCAGCATGGTGTAAATGGCAATCAGCAGGGCGCCAAACGCGATAGTGGCGTAGCGTTGCCCGAGGCCGCCGAGCAAAATGAAGCCGCTGGTGGACACCGTCAGCCCTAAGGCAAACAGCCAGGGCCACGGGAAAAGCAGCTCAACGGAGGCGGAAGCAATAAAGAAGCAGACCAGCGTGATGACCAGATTACGCAAACGACCGGCCAGGCGGTCGTCGAGATCTGCCAGCGCGCCGGCCACCACCCCAAGCGTGAGGGGGATGGTGAGCTTCACATCATTCAGCCACCACGGCAGAGCGACGGTGCCGCAGAGGGCGATAAATATCCTGACGTTATACAGCCAGTTACTGTTCCATGTATAGCGACGAAGCAGGGGGCTTAGCATGAGAGCGGCCAGTCCTTATTACTGAAAACGACGACGGGCATTAGCTTCACGCGCGGCTTGCGCCACTTCGACCGGAACCACTCGGCGTCCTACCGGCCACAGGGCGATGGTGGCAATTTTGAAATTTGCGAGGCCAACCGGAATGCCAATAATCGTAATGCACTGGGCGATACCGGCGAAGATATGCATCAGACACAGCCACCAGCCAAAGAAGATTAGCCATAAAATATTCAGCAGCGTGCCGCCGGTATTCATCAGGGCATTTTTTCTTTCCGGCTCCAGTTCATCCACGTGCACGGCTTCATTTCCATAAGGAACGAGGGACAGTTTGGTGATTTCCCAGCAGGAGCGCGTCAGCGGAAGGGTGAAGATAAGCACGATGCTCACCAGGGTGGCAAAAAGCCAGGAAAAGGTGGTGGCAAAACCGCCAAGGACAAAATTCAACACATTCAGAACGGTACGCATAAACCCTCATTTCCTTCGATATGATTAACGCCCGGTAATTGTAACGTTTTTTTGGGCTGGAGCACCTTAAAACTGGCAGTTAAACTGTCTGACAAATTATGACCTCGTGGATCCGGCAGGATATGGAACTGAAAGCAACTTCAATGGGCAAACGCCTGGCGCAGCACCCTTACGACAAGGTTGTGCTTCTTAATGCGGGAGTGAAAGTCTCCGGTGAACGCCACGAATACCTTATTCCGTTTAATCAGCTACTGGCCATTCACTGTAAACGAGGGCTGGTATGGGGGGAGCTGGAGTTCGTTCTGCCGGCAGAGAAAGTGGTGCGACTCCACGGGACCGAGTGGGCGGAAACCCAACGCTTCCACCATCATCTGAACATGCGCTGGCACCAGTGGAGCCAGGAGATGAGCGTGATTGCCGCACAGGTGCTGCATCAGGTGCTGGACGATATCGCGCTAAGCAATACGCAGCAGAAGTGGCTGACGCGCCAGCAAACCGCCGGGCTTCAGCAAAAAATCACCCAGGCGCTGACGGCATTGCCTTTACCGGTGGCGCGGCTTGAGGAATTTGATAACTGTCGCGATGCGTGGCGGAAGTGTCAGGCCTGGCTTAGCGATATCGAGAAAAGCCGTCTGGCGCATAACCAGGCCTGGACTGAGGCGATGCTTACGCAATATGCCGATTTCTTCAGTACGGTGGAATCATCGCCTCTCAATCCTGCCCAGGCGCGCGCAGTAGTGAATGGCGAGCACTCTTTACTGGTGCTGGCAGGCGCAGGGAGCGGCAAAACGTCGGTGCTGGTGGCGCGCGCGGGCTGGCTTCTGACAACGGGCGAGGCAGTTGCCGACCAGATTTTGCTGCTGGCTTTTGGTCGCAAGGCGGCGCAGGAGATGGATGAGCGCATTCAGGCGCGTTTGCATACCCAGGATATCTCGGCGCGCACGTTCCACTCCCTCGCTTTACACATCATTCAACAGGGCAGCAAAAAAGTCCCTGTTGTCAGCAAGCTGGAGAATGATGCTCAGGCTCGCCAGGCGCTGTTTATCAAGGCATGGCGTCAGCAGTGCAGTGAAAAAAAGGCGCAGGCGAAAGGTTGGCGTCAGTGGCTTGAAGAGGAACTCAACTGGGAGGTGCCGGAGGGCAGCTTCTGGCAGGATGAAAAGCTGGCGCGCCGGCTGGGCTCTCGTCTCGACCGGTGGGTAAGCCTGATGCGCATGCACGGCGGCTCTCAGGCGGAGATGATAGAAAGCGCACCGGAAGCGATCCGCGCCGTGTTTTCTAAGCGGGTTAAACTGATGGCGCCGATGCTGAAAGCGTGGAAAACCGCGCTGAAAGACGAAAACGCGGTCGATTTTTCCGGGCTAATCCATCAGGCCATTATCATTCTGGAGAAAGGGCGCTTCGTCAGCCCGTGGAAACACATTCTGGTGGATGAGTTTCAGGATATTTCGCCGCAGCGCGCTGCGCTGCTTTCGGCGCTGCGGGCGCAGAATAAACACACGTCGCTGTTTGCCGTGGGCGATGACTGGCAGGCTATCTACCGCTTCAGCGGGGCGCAACTTTCCCTCACGACGGCCTTCCATCACTATTTTGGGGAAGGCGATCGCAGCGATCTGGACACCACCTACCGCTTCAACTCGCGGATTGGTGAAATTGCCAACCGTTTTATTCAGCAGAACCCACATCAGCTGTCGAAGCCGCTTAACAGCCTGACGTCGGGGGATAAAAAGGCCGTCACGCTGCTGGCAGACGATCAGCTGGAACCGCTGGTGGATAAACTGAGCGGCTATGCGAAACCGGATGAACGGATTCTGGTCCTGGCGCGTTATCACCACCTCAAGCCGACGGCGCTGGAAAAAGCGGCAACGCGCTGGCCAAAACTACAGCTCGATTTTATGACCATTCACGCCAGTAAAGGGCAGCAGGCCGACTACGTAATTGTGGTGGGGCTGAAAGAGGGGAGCGACGGTTTCCCGGCACCGGCGCGGGAATCCGTGATGGAAGAGGCGTTATTGCCTGTTCCGGAAGATTTCCCGGATGCAGAGGAGCGGCGCTTACTGTACGTGGCGATAACCCGCGCGCGCCATCGCGTGTGGCTCTTGTTCAACAAAGAGGAGCCGTCGGTGTTTGTCGATATTTTGAAAAGTATTGACGTGCCGGTGGCGAGAAAGCCGTAACGCGCCGGGCAAATTCTGTAGGCCCGGTAAGCGCAGCGCCACCGGGCAAAAAACTACTTCAGTCTCTCCGCAAGATAACGCTGATAATCCGGGATCAAAATCTCCACCGGATCGTTAAACTGCGGCGATTCAATGATGAAATCTGCCGTTGAAAGATTGGTGGCTACCGGAATGTTCCATACCGTCGCCAGACGCAGCAGCGCTTTAACGTCCGGATCATGCGGAACCGCGTTCAGCGGATCCCAGAAGAATATCAGAACGTCAATTTTACCTTCCGAAATCTGAGCGCCGACCTGCTGGTCACCCCCCATCGGGCCGCTCAGCATGGCATTCACTTCCAGACCGGTTTCGCGGTGGATCAGGTTGCCGGTTGTTCCCGTGGCAGAAAGGGCATGATGCTGTAAAAGAGGCTGATGGCGACGAACCCAGTTAAGCAGCATTTGTTTACAGTGATCGTGCGCAACCAGAGCAATGTGCTTGCGCGCCGGAAGTGTGCGTGTTGTCAGTTCCATAATCTTATCCGTGAGGTTACCTCGCTACACGATGACGGGAACTGACTGATGCTGCAAGAGAAAGGACGAAAAAATGTGGCTTACGACGAAGGTTGTCGTTTCGCCCATTGCAGAAAACGGGCGCGCGTGTCCGGATCGGCATTCTGGAACCAGAATTTGAGGCGTTGCTCAGTAAGGGTCTGCGACTGAGGAGGGAGTACATCCAGCTCCGATACGCCCGAAAGCAGGGTACTGTCATCCGCCATCATGGTGGCGAACTGGGGCAGGGAGGCGCGCCTGCTGGCTCTGTTATAGATCTCCGTGTCCGCTTCGTAATCTGTTCCTTTTGGCCTTTTTGTCAGCGCCAGGATATCCAGCTTTACCGGGATGGGCATAGAATCCCCGTCCACCAGCTCAATGCGCGGTGAGGCATCAAATGCCAGTGACTCTTTTTCTGTCTCAAGGTGCGGGAGACGAAAATTGACCTGGCTGATGCGTTGGGTATTAAAGCTGACCACCAGCGGAGGCGAAATGTACACCTGCTGTTCGTTGTCGGCGAGGCGAATCGTCTTTTCAACCCGAAAAACCACCTGATGCGGGCCATTATCAAGCTCGATGCTGTCTGCGCCCCGCAGCAGGGAGCTGGAGACTTTTTTTCCGTCCAGCACCAGCAGGTCAATGTCGGTTGAGAGTCTGAGGGTGGTTGCGAAAACACAAACCGGCATGATTAATGCAACCACAGCCCAGGCAATGCCGGTTTTCATAGCAGACTCCTGTAGACAAACTACCTGGTAAGAATGTATCAAAATTTTTCGATAAACACGTTTACTAACATATAGACATATTTTGCCGTTTTGCCCTCATACTTCTGTATGGGATGCGTGGTTGAGATGTCCGCTTTGACGTACACTTTGAGAAAAACCAGGAGGAACAGCATGAAAGAGAACGACATTGTCGAGATTCTGACGTCCACGCGCACTATCGCGCTGGTCGGCGCCAGCGATAAACCGGATCGCCCAAGCTATCGGGTCATGAAATACCTTCTGGACCAGGGATATCACGTGATCCCGGTCTCGCCGAAGGTGGCGGGGAAAACGCTGCTGGGTCAGCAGGGCTATGCGACGCTCGCGGACGTGCCGGAAAAGGTGGATATGGTGGACGTTTTCCGTAATTCAGAGGCGGCCTGGGGCGTGGCGCAGGAAGCGATCGCCATTGGCGCGAAAACGCTGTGGATGCAGCTGGGCGTGATTAATGAGCAGGCGGCCGTGCTGGCACGCGATGCCGGGCTGAAGGTGGTGATGGATCGCTGTCCGGCAATCGACATCCCCCGTCTGGGGCTGGCAAAATAAAAAAAGCCCGCTTGACGGGCTTTTTTACACCTTTAGTTACGCAGTCTTGGCGCCTGTAACTGTTTGCGGATGGTCTGAGCAAGCTCGTCCATAGTGGGTTGTTCCGGATGCTCATCCTGTAGTTCACCACTCAGCTGCGCTTCGGCAAGATAGGTATGGACAGGCTGACCATCGTCGCCCTCCATAACCACATGATACCAGGGCGCGGCGCGAAGCTCTGCGTCAACGGCCAGATCGTCTGCTGACGGTTCATCAAGGGAATACTCCGGGTCGATATCCACGACCACACCCAAATATCCAAGCAAGGTGTGGCGGACCTGCTGGCCGATACCGAATTTGCTGGCAATCATAGTCACCTCCCGGGAAACATTACATACACACTATGTGCGGGCAATATTTCTCTTTTCAAGTTACATGACGCGACAGGCAAACCCTTTCAGATACAGCCCTTCCGGGTAGGTAGCGATCACCGGGTGATCGGCGGCCTGACGGAACTGCTCTATAAATTGTACATCACGACCCGCATCTATTGCGGCATCGGCGATGATTTTTTGGAATAAATCTGTCGTCATCAGGCCAGAGCAGGAGAACGTCAGCAGCACGCCACCCGGGTTCAGCAGCTGGATCGCCAGCATGTTGATGTCTTTATAGCCACGGCAGGCGCCCATCAGCTGGCTTTTATTTTCTACGAACTTCGGCGGGTCCATCACGATAACGTCAAATTTCTCGCCCTGGTCGCGGTATTTACGCAGCAGTTTGAACACGTCGTCGCGCACAAACTCCGCTTTGCTCAGATCCAGCTTGTTCAGCTCAACGTTCTGTTTCGCCACATCCAGCGCTTCCTGTGAGGTGTCGACGCTCACAACCTGGGCACAGCCGCCCATCAGGGCAGAGACCGCAAAGCCGCCGGTATAGGAGAAGCAGTTCAGCACGCGCTTATCGGCAACGTACTGGCGCGTTGCCAGACGGCTGTCACGCTGGTCGAGATAATAACCGGTCTTATGGCCGCCCTGGATGTCCACCAGCAGCTTCATGCCGTGCTCCTCGATAGGCAGCAGGGCAGGCGGCAGTTCGCCGGTGACCGGGCCCTGCGTCAGCTCCATGCCCTCTTTTTTACGTACCGCCACGTCGCTGCGGTCGTAAATGGCACATTCCGGGAACAGGGTTTGCAGGGCGCTAATTAGCGCGGCACGCTGGTATTCCGCCCCGGCGCTCAGCAGCTGCAACACCAGGAAATTGCCGAAGCGGTCAATGGTCACGCCCGGCAGCCCGTCGGATTCACCGGCAATCAGACGATAGCTGTCCAGCCCGTCACGCTTTGCCAGCCACTCGCGCCACTGCTGCGCCTGTTGCAGACGACGGACAAAGAAGTCGATATCGATGGCTTCTTCTTTATCGAACGTCCAGACGCGCGCGCGGATCTGAGATGCAGGCGAGTATGCGCCGCGTGCTAACCATTTCCCCTGATGGTCAACAATATCGATGGTTTCACCGAGGCTGGCTTTACCTTCCATGCGGGCAACCGCGCCGGAAAAGACCCAGGGATGGCGGCGCAGTAATGACTTCTCGCGCCCTTTGGCTAACACTAAACGTACACTCATAATTTGCTATTCTGTCGATTCCAATGAAATGACCGCCATTTTCCCGACTTCAGCGAGGAAATGCAACGCGCCAGTCGGATAAGGAGAAGGATGATGTCAAATGTATGCACCATTGCCTGGGTCCATGGCCTTGTACAGGGCGTCGGATTCCGCTACAGCACCCAGCGCGAAGCCCTTCAGCTCGGACTGACGGGGTATGCGCGTAACATGGATGATGGCAGCGTGGAGGTTGTGGCCTGCGGTGAGGCGGATCGGGTAGAGAAGCTGGTGGCGTGGCTGAAAGCGGGCGGACCGCGCAGCGCGCGGGTTGATAAGGTGCTAACGGAACCGCATCAACCCGGCCGGGAATACGCTGACTTCAGTATTCGCTATTAAATGCATTTTACCGGCTTTGGCAGGCCGGCAATTTTTGTCGCCTGTTTAGCCGGGCCTTTCGGAAACAGGCGATACAGATAACGGCTGTTGCCTTTCTCTTCGCCAAATTTATTCGCCATGGCTTTGACCAGCATGCGGATAGCCGGAGAGGTGTTGAATTCGAGGTAGAATTCGCGCACAAAGCGCACCACTTCCCAGTGTTCCGGGGAGAGGGTAATTCCTTCGTTTTCCGCAATTTTCTCCGCCAGCGCTTCGCTCCACTGGCTGCTCTCTTTCAGATAACCATCGTTATCGGTTTCGATCTCTTTGCCTTCAAAACTCAACATATTCATTCACGCGTTAGTCAAAAACCGCCTCAGTCTACCAAAAAAACAAAGCCCCGCATAAGCGGGGCTTTGTTCACAGCACGGTGAGTTAATCGCGGCTGGCGAAGCCCAGGATACTCAGCAGGCTGACAAAAATATTGTACAGCGACACATACAGGCTCACGGTGGCGCGGATATAGTTCGTCTCACCGCCGTGAATGATGTTGCTGGTTTCATACAGGATTGCGCCGGATGAAATCAGGATAAACACCGCGCTGATTGCCAGATGCAGAGCAGGCAGTTGCAGGAAGATGTTCGCCAGCATACCGACCAGCACAATCACGATACCCGCCATCAGCATACCGCCGAGGAAGGACATGTCCTTACGGGTGGTCAGCACGTAGGCCGAGCAGCAGAAGAACACCAGCGCGGTACCGCCCAGCGCCATACCAATCACGTCGCCCATTCCGGCAGACAGATAGGCGTTCAGGATTGGCCCCAGGATGTAGCCCAGGAAGCCGGTGAAGGCGAAAGCGGAGAGAATACCCACCGGTTTATCCGCGGTTTTATAGGTCAGGAACATCAGACCATACATACCCACCAGCGTCAGGATCAGGCCCGGAGAAGGCAGCATCAGTACGGTGCTGGCCGTCGCGGTGATCGCCGAAAACGCCAGCGTCAGGCTGAGCATGAAATAGGTATTGCGCAGCACCTTATGGGTGCTGAGTAGCGATGTGCGGTCGCGTGAAGAAGTAATTATACGATCCATGAGTCACTCTCTTATGACAGATGTAATTAGCGCAAAGAATAGGAAACGGCGCGGCAGACGCAAAGTGGTTTTACCCATCTTTACTCAGCCCCTTAGGGATTATGCTGGTTTTTTATTCTGGTAAAGCCTTTGTACTCAGAATGAAGTGCGGTATGCAAGGCGTATTCAGATCAACCTCTTATAGGTCACTGAAAAATATTGCGTTATTTCCCTAAGGCCGCTAAGAGTTATTTCCGGATCGTCATAAAAACAGACAATAAGGCGAAGGAAATGAAACCACAAACACGCATGCACTTTACGCTCTCTTTGTTAACCGCAGGGGTCCTGTGCGCCAGCACGGCAACCTGGGCGGCTAACGTGCCAGCAGGAACCCAGCTGGCAGATAAGCAGGAACTGGTCAGGAACAACGGCAGTGAACCCGCCTCGCTCGACCCGCATAAAGTCGAAAGCGATGTCGAATTCAATATTATCAGCGATTTATTCGACGGGCTGGTCAGCGTCTCTCCGGCAGGTGAAATTCAGCCGCGCCTGGCGGAGAAATGGGAAAATAAAGATAACACCGTCTGGACTTTCCATCTGCGCCCGGGCATAACCTGGAGCGATGGCACCCCCATCACCGCGGAAGATGTCGTCTGGAGCTGGCAGCGACTGGTCGACCCGAAAACCGTCTCTCCGTATGCCAGCTATCCCGGCAGTATGCGTATCGTCAACGGCACTGATATCGCAGAAGGCAAAAAAGCACCCGAGTCGCTGGGCGTGAAAGCCATCAATGACACCACGCTGGAAGTTACGCTCACCCAGCCAAATGCTGCTTTCCTGGCGATGCTGGCTCACCCGTCTCTGGTGCCGATAGATAAAGTCCTGGTAGGTCGTTTCGGTGATAAATGGACCAAACCGGAGCACTTCGTCAGCAGCGGGGCCTATAAACTGTCACAGTGGGTGGTGAACGAACGCATTGTGGCGGTGCGAAACCCGAAATACTGGGATAACGCACATACTGTCATCAACAAGGTGACCTATCTGCCCATTTCCTCTGAAGCCGCTGATGTCAACCGTTACAAAGCGGGCGAAATCGACATCGCCTACACGGTGCCGATCAACCAGTTTGCTCAGCTGAAGAAAACGCTGGGGAGCGAGCTGGATGTATCGCCGCAGCTTGCCACCTATTATTACGAATTCAACACCACCCGGCCGCCGTTCAGCGACGCCCGCGTGCGTAAGGCGCTGAATCTGGCGCTGGATAAAGATATTATCGCCGGGAAAGTTTTAGGGCAGGGGCAACGCCCGGCATGGCTCATCAGCCAGCCGGATATTGGCGGCGTCAAGTTACAGAACCCTGATTACGCCAGCTGGCCGATGGATAAACGCATTGCCGAGGCGAAAAAACTGCTGGCCGAAGCCGGATTTAACGACAGCCATCCGCTCAGCTTTAATCTCCTTTATAACACCTCGGAATCGCACCAGCGTATTGCGATTGCCGCCAGCTCGATGTGGAAGAAGAACCTCGGCGTAGAGGCGAAGCTGCAAAACCAGGAGTGGAAAACCATGCTTGATACCATGCACACCCATAACTTTGACGCGGTGCGCTACGCCTGGATTGCTGATTACGATGACGCCGCAACCTTCCTGAATAACTTCCGTACCGGTGACAGCCAAAACACCACTCAGTACAGCAATCCGGAATACGATCTGGCTCTGGTGAATGCGGCGAAGGCGAAAACGGCGGAGGAGCGCGGAAAGTTCTACCAGCAGGCAGAAGATCTGCTGGGGCGCGATGTGCCGGCGATCCCTGTCTATCACTACGTGCGCACGCACCTGGTGAAACCGTGGGTAGGGGGCTTCACGCCGGATAAGCTTGGCTACTACTACACCAAAGATATGTACATCAAAAAGCACTAACGATCCGCGGTGGATATTATGCTGGTAAAACGGCCAATCTGTTGTCTATTCAACCGATTAAACGCATTTTGGCTATTTTTAAAGCGAACGAATGCGCGCACCCTTTACAGCGCGCGGTGAGGTGTTTATAGTTCGCCTCACTTAGGAAGCGTGGCCGAGCGGTTGAAGGCACCGGTCTTGAAAACCGGCGACCCGAAAGGGTTCTAGAGTTCGAATCTCTACGCTTCCGCCAAATTCAAAACCCCTGCGATAGCAATATCGCAGGGGTTTTTGCTTTTGTTCTGGCTCTCCGCCATGTTACCCATGTTATAGCTTATCGTGATCCCGGCGTCGGCCTTACAGACCTGAGCTTTTACGCACCAGGTATCCGCGATGTTCGAGGGCGTCAGCACCGCTTCGGGCGCACCCGTGGCTGCGATCTGCCCGGCTTTCAGGAGGATCAGACGCTGGCAATAATTGGCCGCAAGATTGAGATCGTGCAGTGCAACCACCACCGTAAGCGGCAGCTGTGAAACGAGCCGCATCAGCTCCAGCTGGTGCTGAATGTCCAGGTGGTTTGTCGGTTCATCGAGCAACAGCACCTGCGGCTGCTGGGCCAGCGCGCGGGCTATCTGGCTTCGCTGGCGCTCTCCGCCAGACAAAGAGTGCCATCGCCGCTGGCGTAAGCTGCATAACTGCATCAGGCCAATCGCCTGTTCAACCGCAGCCTCATCGTCGCGCGTGGTTCTCTGGAATGTTTTCCGGTAGGGCGTACGCCCCAGCCTGACAATATCCTCAACGGTCAGTTCCCCGTCGACCTCAGCATGTTGCGGGACAAACGCCATGTGCTGCGCCCGTATTTTCAGCGGCATCAAGCCAAGCGTTGTGCCATTAAGCGCAACACGTTCGCTGTGTCGTGGAAACAGCCCGGCGAGGCAGCGCAGCAGCGTCGACTTGCCTGAGCCGTTTGGCCCTAACAGGCCGACAATCTGCCCGGATGGCAGGTCGAGATCGATATCCTTAAGCACCGTCTGCGCCTGTCGGGTTACGGTTAACCCGGCCACTGTAATATTCATGGATGCTCCTTTCGATTTTGATAAAGCAACGCCACAAAGACGGGGGCGCCCACCAGCGCAGTCACCACCCCGATGGGCAGAACCTGGTGCACGATCAGCGTGCGTGAGACGATATCGGCAAGGATCATAAAGTGGGCGCCGATGAGAAACGTCAGCGGGATCGAGCGGCGATGGCCCGGCCCGCATAGCATGCGCGTCACATGGGGAATGACCAGCCCGACAAAACCCACTGCGCCTGTGGTGCTCACCAACGTGGCGGTGACAACGGCACAGGTCAGCAATAAGACAATACGCACGGCGGTAACCGGGATCCCCAGCGTGGTGGAGACCTCATCCCCGAAGGTGAAGGTGTCCAGCGCCCGGGAAAAGAGCAATACCACCAGTAAACCCGCAAGCGTAACGGCCAGCGCCAGCAGCGCGTCAGGCCAGCGCACGCCGCTCAGACTCCCCATCAGCCAGAACATGACGCTACGGGACTGCTCGGCATTGGCGGACGTGCTGACGACGTACGCGGTCATGGCGTTGAAGAGCTGGGTGCCCGCAATACCGGCCAGCAAAATGCGCGACGGGCTTTCACTCATCCCGTTTGTAATCACCATGATGAGCGCAAAGGCGGCGCAGGAGCCGACAAACGCACCGCTGCTCACGCCAATCACGCTTCCCCCCATGCCGAGAAGCATCACGCAGACGGCCCCCAGCGAGGCGCCCGCGGAAATCCCCAACAGATAAGGCTCAGCCAGAGGGTTACGCAGGATCGACTGTAACACCAGCCCGCACAGCGCCAGGCCACCGCCGCTGCACGCGGCCATCACTGCCCGGCTCATGCGATATTGCCAGACGATACCCTCCTCCGTTTGTGGCAACGCATAAGAGGTCAAACCCAGTCCGTTGAGGATCGCTTTCCCGGTACTGGCATACGACACCGGCATATCACCGATACTGGCGGCAAAAACCAGCATTAGCGGCAGCGCCATGACGCCTGCTGCCAGTAAACCTTGCTGGCGGCGGTCAAAAGCGAAATGACTCATTGTTCATCCCGGAAAGAAGCCAGCCGCTCGCTGATAAGCTCAACCGCATCGACGTTACGTAATGAAGGGTTTAACGACATCGCCGGCACCACAATAATGTGGTTGTTCCTGACCGCAGGCATGTTCTTCGTCACCGGGTCATTACGCAAGAATGCTTTTTTTACCTCAACGTCATCGGCAGGGTAAAGCCTGCGGGACATCCCGGCGATAACAATCACGTCCGGCTGCGACTGGGCAATATGTTCCCAGGTTACAGCCGGCCATTCGTCATGAGAGTCAATAATGTTCTTCAACCCCAGAGTGCGGCTGATCCAGCCAGGCGCGCCGTAATTCCCCGCCACCCAGGGATCGCCATTCAGACGGCTACTTGAGAACCAGAATACGACGCGAAGCGGTTTCGCTGAGACGCGCGCCTGGGCCTTTTTGATACGTTCCGTCAGCGTATGATTAAGCTGCTCACCTCGCGCGGAAACATCAAATATCGTCGCCAGCTCTGTCACTTCCCGTGTGATTTCGGCCAGCGAAAACGGCGCGCTGCGTGCTCCGTCTGCGTTTGACTTTTCCGTCACCGCTTTATCCGTGCAGTCGGCAGGAGAGATCCACGTATTAATCCCCAGCGAGGCAAACTGCTCACGGTTTCCCACTTCTCCCTGCGGACCAATGTGCCAGTGATACTGCGCGAGAACGAGCTCAGGTTTCTGTCCCACCACGGCTTCAAAGGAGGGGGAATTATCTGCAAGCCGGGGGATATTTTTCCCGGCATCTGCCAGCGGATCCGGGAGCTTGCCGAACCAGACCGACGTTGCGGCGATCTTTTTCTCCAGCCCCAGTGCGAGCAGTAATTCTGTTTCATGCTGTCCCACGGTCACGACGCGCTGAGGAGCCTGCGCAAAGGTCTGCTTTACGCCGCAATTTTCAATCGTGAGGGGCCAGGAGGTTGCTGAGAAAGCGGCAGGCGCCGTGGAGAGCAATAAAGCCAGAAATAACCCTTTTTTAAGTAACATAGAACATAATCCCAAATTGTTATGTTATAACATAATACATATATTGTGATTGAGAGCAACACGCTCACCGTCGCTTGTTGCAGAAACGAAAGGCTGGACTATTCTCAACATACCCACCTGGCATTCGCGGGTTGCCTGAAAAACAACAAGATTTCTGATCTGGGGTAGTGAGGATGAAAAAGATCCTGCTCGCGTTTGCGTTCTGTTTTGCCTCCCTGAGCGCCTTCTCATCGTATGCCGCTGAGCCCCGCCAGGCGCCTTCTGAGCAGGAGCGCGCCCGGACGGTCTATATCTTTCATCAGCCGATCGTCATGCTTCAGGCGAAATTTGGCCTGACCACGCCGGAGGAGCGCGTTTTACGCATCCGCAACACCCTGCGCAATTTTACCGAGGCGGACGTGCGTGAGCCGCTCACTATCGTCCCCGTGACCCGCTATAACCAGCAGGGGCGGCTGATCGTGATGAACGGTAAGCCCGTGATGCTGCTGACGGAAGGGGATTTGGACGAAGGGGACGATCTCACCCTCGATCAGGCCGCGCAGCACGTGCTGGCGCGCATGGAAGCGCAGAGAATGGCGCTGCGCGATCAATACGATACCGGCTGGCTGGCGCTGTCGACGGTAAAAGCTGCCGCTGGCCTGCTGGCGCTTTTGCTGCTCTGCTATGGCGCCTGGCGATCCTGGCGCTGGTTTCGACGCGTCTACCGTCTGCGTATTGTGGAGAATCGCAGCCGGGTGCCGCAAAGCTGGCGGCGGTACATTGGCGCCATTGAGATTCGGCTTTACGCCTTGCTGATGTTCCTGCTGGGTTTGATTGGCTTTTACGTCTGGCTGAGCTGGGCATTTAGTCTGTTTCCGTGGACGCGGGTGTGGGGCACGTCGCTGGGAGACTGGTCGCTTCGCGTGGTGCAGCAAATTGCCCTGGCGATTGTCTCGGCTTTGCCGGGGCTGACGATTGTTCTGATCATTTTCCTCATTACCGCTTTTATTCTGAAGCTGCTGAGGATGGTGCTGAATCAGGTGGAGGCTGGTCGTCTGCAACTTCCCGGCGTACATCCGGAAACCGTGGGGGCAACCCGTAAGCTCATTTCCGTCGCCGTCTGGCTATTTGCTCTCTCCGCTGCCTGGCCGTTTCTCCCCGGCGCAAACTCACTGGCGTTTAAAGGTATTAGCGTCTTCTTCGGCCTGATGTTAACGCTGGGTTCGGCAGGGGTGATGAACCATGCCATGAGCGGTCTGGTCCTGATTTACTCCCGCGCACTGCGTAAAGGCGATGTCATTCGGGTGGCGGATAACGAAGGTAAGGTCAGTGAAATAGGCATGCTGGCGACCAAAATTATTACCCGGGAAAATTATGTCGTTACCGTGCCCAATGCGGTGGTGGTGAGCGGTAAGATCACCAACCTTAGCGCGCTACAGCCTGATGGCAGCCTCAATCTGACGGTCAGCGTCACTATCGGTTATGACACCCCATGGCGTCAGGTGCATGCCATGCTGGAGCTGGCCGCGAAACGGGCAAAAGGGATTGATCTTTCCGAGCCGCCGCTGGTGCGCCAGTTAGGGTTGATGGACTGGTATATCGCCTACGAGTTGCAGGTTCGTCTGCTGCCCGACCAGTCCCTCGCGGTTGCCCGCAATGAGCTGCATAGCCAGATACAGGATGTATTTAACGAATTTAACGTGCAGATCATGTCTCCGAATTTTGTTATGCAGCCAGAGGGCAGCGTAATGGTTGCCAAAGAGAACTGGTATACCGCGCCCGCCAAACCCCCTCAGGGCGAAACCTGAGGCCCCGGTTTTCCCAAGGTAAGCCAAAAGATCACAGTTTCTGATCGACAATCGCCGATTTTATACGGGTCATCGCCAGAATGTTTTTTGAACGCATATTCAATTTCTCGAGGATCCTCACGCGGTAGGTGCTGGTCGTTTTTTGTGACAGTTGCAGCTTTTTCGCGATTTCATGATTTTCCATATGGAAAAGCTTTAGCACGTCATATTCGCGTCGGGTAAAGGAGTGTGTCCTGAGCGCCCGATAAAAACGCATCAGCTGCTGAAAAGGGTGAGCAGTAAAATGCATCGACGAATAGATAATATTATCAATTCTCACCGCGCTGTTGGCTTCTATCTCATGCATCAGGACTATGTAATCACGCTTGACTTTTTTGACCTGCTGAATGGTTTTATTGCGTAACTTATCCTGTTCAATCGCAATGATAAAATCCAGCTCGGGATCGACCTCATAAAGATGGTGAATATCCTCCTCATCGCGAATCAAATGGGTAGATGTCAGTGAGCTTGAGACACCGTGGCAAAGGTAATAGTTATCGCTGATAAAAATAAAATTCATAATTAATAGGCAGGGTTTTAGATAAAATTCATTAAAAATCTAAGAGGCTTAATCTGTAGTATTTTCTGCCATACAGCGGCGAGGTCGACGACCCCGGCCATCGACAGCAGAACCAGAATAATCAGCAGCGTAGATAGCGTTATCGCAAACATAAAACGCGTAATTTTTTTCTGCATTTTTTGCTGATGCGTTACCCGCTGGTCCTCTTTTTCATACTCGACCATGGTGGTAATAGCCTGGCCCTGCACGTAGTACACCTTACCCTCTTCGCTGAGATCGCCCGTGATCACGAGCGACTCAAGTAAGAGCGCGATTTTTCTGCTAAACGACTCATTTTTGATATGTTTATACCAAAGTGTGCCGTAAAGCATGGCGATCACTTCCCGCTGGGTGAAACCAGACGAAACGCGCGAAGGGCGCTGGTTGACGTAGTCGGTCACCAGCAGCCTGAGCAAGTTGTAACGGTCCCGGCTGATGGTTTCTGAATCAGATTTCAGGCCAGAAATACAGCGCCCTTTCAGACGAGCAAGGGCCGTTTTTAAGGTGATGATTTTCGTATAATGGTCAAAGGCAAACGGGATAATGCCTTTGTAAGCCTGAAACCCATTGCGCTTATAGTGAATGATTTCAGCCTGCATTTCGCTGATATCTTCCACGCTCATACTGACATCTTCGCTTTTATGCATCGGGCAGAGCACAACGTTGCTGCTTTCGTGCTTCTTCAGAATATAACGCGTATTGTCGACATCTTTTAAGTACACCAGAAAATAGTCATGCGGGTTGTTTTTTTGCGCACCGTTCTGGATCATCCACGGCAGAAATTTACGCCAGAGAATAAGTCTGTAGTTATCGGTATCGAATAATTTCATGGAAAATCTCTTATCGCAGTGACCTGCGTGAATAGGGTCTTACAAGGGCATATTGAGGTGGCAATGTTGCACGGATAAGCTGCGGTGTATGAAAAAGAGTCTAGATCACAAACTTTCATTCTAATAAGTTTATGTGATGTAAAAATAAATGTTTACATTTTAGCCAGCCGATGACGAAGAAGTGATCGGAGCGGAAGGGAATGAGGCAAGAAGCTCAACGTAATGCAATTTCCTGCTTTACATCATGCTCAGAGATGTTTATAGTGCGCCTCACTTTGGAAGCGTGGCCGAGCGGTTGAAGGCACCGGTCTTGAAAACCGGCGACCCGAAAGGGTTCTAGAGTTCGAATCTCTACGCTTCCGCCAAATTCGAAAACCCTGCGATAGCAATATCGCAGGGTTTTTTCGTTATTCCAGCCCAAGCGTATACTGTGCGATTTTGAAGTAGATAATGAGCCCGGTACCGTCGATCAGCGTGGCGATAAACGGCGCGGAAACGACCGCCGGGTCGATTTTGCAGCGTTTCAATACCATCGGGATCACCGATGAGACAATGGCGCTCCACAGCGTAATGCAGACAAGCGTCAGGCTGACGATAAGCGTGATTTCCATCCCAATGCCCATCATCCAGGCACGAACGCAGCCCGCCAGGCCCAGCGTGGCGGCAATCATTAACGAGGTGCTCATCTCTTTGCGCAGCACGCGACCCACGTCGCGAAGGTGGACTTCACCCAGCGCCATGGCGCGCACCAGCGTCGAGGTAATCTGCGTCCCGCTGTTTCCGCCGGTGCCAATCAGCAGCGGAATAAAGAACGCCAGCGCAATGGCGGATTCCAGCGCCTCTTCAAAATGCTGGATCACCGAGCTGGTATACGCTTCCGCGACAAACAGCAGCAGCAGCCAGACGGAGCGTTTCTTCCACAGGCTAAAGGCGCTGGTTTCCAGATAGGGCTTCTCCAGCGGCAGCGTTGCCCCCTGAAGCTGGGCATCTTCAGTAACGTCATCTTCCAGCAGATGGGCGATTTCACGCTCGGTAAGGCAGCCCACCAGCTTGCCGTGGGTCACCACCGGTACGACATCCGCACCTGCGTGCGCCAGCAACCCGGCGACATCAGCCCGCTCATCTTCCGGTTTAAGCTGGATAAAATCCGATATCATCAGACCTTTAACGGGCTGTACGGTATCCGTGGCCTGCAATAATTTACGTACGGCAATCAAACCCGCGAGGCGACCGTTGTCTTCGATAAAAATATGTGACGGAATATCATCATCTTTTAATTTTTCAAAGAACTGCTCGCGTGCCAGAGCCACGCATAATGAAATATCAATAACGATAAAATCGGTATTCATATATTGCGCGATGGCGCTGTCGTTAAAAGCCAGATTTTGGTTGTGAATAGCGTAAGACATTGTAACTTCCCTTTGAATAATAAAATCTCTCAGGGGCGAGCAAGACAGGGCATGTCGGAAAGGAGATCCCCACGTCCTGGGTTCAGCACTGTACACCGTATCCCGTAAGGGAAGTTATACTGGCAAAGCCTTGATTCGACAGTGCCTGTTTTACCCTGTGCCGGTTCTCTCGAACCCACCAGAGCGATAACGTGTATTTGTACAGGAGCCTCGCCATAACGAGATCGTTGTAAAACGTGAGGGATAATACGCTTATTTAAAATGGCTGCTGAGGAATTTAAATAATGTTTAAGTATGGTTTAAATGAATATTATTGAATGAATGTTGACGTTTTATTTAACTATTTTCACTTCTAATGGGGAATTCTGATGTTACCGGGGAGAGTAAAATGGCATGGCTGGACACGCTGCTGGATCATTTTGCGCATTATCCAACGCATCTCTTCGCGTTGCTCGTTGTTATGGCACTGAGTAAATCAACGGTACTGATCTCTTCCGTGCTCCCGCCCGCATCGGTCATGCTGCTGGCGGGGATTGCCGTCAGCCAGTCGAGTATGCATCCGGCGCTGACGTGGCTGGCGGTGGTGATGGGCGCTACGGCAGGATCGGTGCTGAATTACCATATCGGCCAGCTGATGGGGCATACCCGGCGAGTGTCACGCTTCACGGCAAAACATGCCGGGAAGTTTTTGCGGGTACAGCACCAGCTGCATAAAAATGGCCTGCTGGTGTTGTTCACCTCGCGTTTCCTGGCGGTACTGCGCTATATCGTGCCGCTGGCGGCGGGCATGCTCAGGCTGAGCGCGATAAAGGTTTACGCCATCAGCCTGCTTTCAGCCTGCGCATGGGCGGCGCTGTATGTCGGCATCGTCACCAGCATCAGCCTCTGAATCAGCGAGTCACGTATTCATCAGTTTGAGAAATGCTTCCCGAAAAACCTGTCACGAATCTGTCACACTCAATGCGACATTAAAAAACGTGTGAGGAATTAGGGATGAGAAAAGCACTACTTGCAGTTGCCGTGGCAGGTACCCTTGCCGTGACCTTTGGCGCACAGGCGCAGGACAAACCGGACGGCTATCAGCTGGAACAGGTACTCATCATGAGCCGCCACAACCTGCGTGCGCCGCTCGCCAATAACGGCAGCGTGCTGGAGCAGTCCACGCCGAAGCAGTGGCCGGAGTGGGACGTCCCGGGTGGACAGCTCACCACCAAAGGGGGCGTACTGGAAGTGTATATGGGTCACTATATACGCGAGTGGCTGGCAGAGCAGGGGATGGTGAAGACGGGTGAATGCCCGCAAGCGGATACCGTCTATGCCTACGCCAACAGCCTCCAGCGCACCGTGGCGACCGCGCAGTTCTTTATCACCGGCGCGTTCCCGGGGTGCGATGTGCCTGTGCATCATCAGGAAAAAATGGGCACCATGGACCCCACCTTCAATCCGGTCATTACCGATAATTCCCCTGAGTTTCGTGAGAAAGCGCTGAAAGCGATGGAGACAGAACGGCAGAAAATGCAGCTGGATGAAAGCTACAAACTGCTGGAGCAGCTGACAAACTATAGCGACTCGCCGTCCTGCAAGGAGAAAAAAGTCTGTTCCCTGACGGAGGCGAAAGATACGTTCAGCGCCGATTATGAAAAAGAGCCGGGCGTCTCCGGGCCGCTGAAAGTGGGTAACTCGCTGGTGGATGCGTTCACCCTACAGTATTACGAAGGATTCCCGGCAGACCAAGTGGCATGGGGGGAAATCAAAACCGATCAGCAGTGGCGCGTGCTGTCGAAGCTGAAAAACGGCTACCAGGACTCGCTGTTTACCTCGACGGACGTGGCGCAGAACGTGGCTAAACCGTTGGTGAAGTACATTGATAAAGCGCTGGTGACCGAACAGGCCAAAGCGCCAAAAATTACCCTGCTGGTGGGGCACGACTCCAACATTGCCTCGCTGCTGACCGCGCTGGATTTCAGGCCGTATCAGCTGCACGACCAGCAGGAACGAACCCCGATTGGCGGTAAAATTGTCTTCCAGCGCTGGCATGACAAAAACACTAACCAGGAGCTGATGAAAATTGAGTATGTCTACCAGAGTTCTGAGCAGTTGCGTAATGCCAGCGTGCTGTCGCTGCAATCTCCTGCGCAGCGCGTGACGCTGGAGCTGAAGGGCTGTCCGGTAGATGGCAACGGCTTCTGTCCGATCGATAAATTCAATGCGGTGATGAACAACGCGGCGAAATAGAAGAAACCCCCCCGCGCGGGCGGGGGGAACATTCAGACGTTTTTACGTTCGATGGTTTGCTCGCCCCAGAACAGCGAGTCTTTGTCGGTTTTTTCGAAAGCGCGAACCAGCACTTCATCGTTGCCTTCTTCCCAAATCTGCTCAGCCAGCTTTTCGTCATACCTGGCGACTTCAAAGATGGCTTCTGCAATCTCCGGAGAGGTATTGCGTAAACTTGCCCATTCGCCCACGTGGTGAGCTTTGGATTCTTGAGTTGGCATACTTGTCCTCCTGTTGGGTTAGCCGTTCAGTTTTTTGGCAAGACCCGCGACGTATTCACCCTGATAGCGGGCGATCGAAAGTTCTTCATTGCTTGGCTGACGTGAACCATCCCCACCGGCAATGGTTGTCGCGCCATACGGTGTCCCGCCACGAACCTGGGAAACATCAAACAGTTCCTGCGCGCCGTAGCCAATCGGCACAATCACCATCCCATGATGTGCAAGGGTAGTCCAGGTTGAGGTGATCGTCTGCTCCTGGCCGCCGCCTGTGCCGGTAGAGCTGAACACGCTGGCCAGCTTGCCGTATAACGCGCCGGAGGCCCAGAGCCCGCCCGTCTGGTCGAGGAAGGTGCGCATCTGGCCGGACATATTGCCGAAGCGGGTCGGGGTGCCGAAGATAATGGCATCATAGTCCGCGAGCTCCTGCGGGGTGGCGACCTGGGCGTTTTGTGTTTTTCCCCCGGCTTTGGCGAAGGCTTCCGCCTGCATGGTTTCCGGTACGCGTTTAACCACAACCTCAACGCCGTCTACTCTGTCTGCGCCTTCTGCAACTGCGTGAGCCATGGTTTCAATGTGTCCATACATGGAATAATAGAGCACCAGAACTTTTGCCATTTTGCATCACTCCTCGTTGGTTTTTCTTACAGCGGATCGCTGCGTTACTTTAAAGATATGACATCACGGCCAGACTGCAAAAATGAACGGCATTTATTTGATATATAACAATATCTTTTCGTTACGTGCTTTGTAGCAAAATGAAACAACTTTAGCGGCGCTGATTTTTCAAAATATAAGAATGGCTTATGGATAACCTCCTCAATATTTCATACGAAAGGCTGAGATCATGTTGCAGAATATTACCTCTCGCTTGCCGGATAGCCGCATTACACTAAGCTTAGTTTCACGCGGCATAGATAAAGGCACTGTCCTTGAGCCGCGAGGTGAAAGAATCCTCTTTTACTGAATGCAATATGATGTCTAATGTTTCACACTCTGGAGGTTAGAGATGGCAAACCATCGTGGTGGTTCAGGTAATTTCGCTGAAGACCGTGAAAGAGCATCAGAAGCAGGTCGTAAAGGTGGCCAGTCTAGCGGGGGCAATTTTAAAAACGACCCTCAGCGCGCATCAGAGGCTGGCAAAAAAGGGGGTAAAAATAGCCACGGCAGCAACAAGTAGTACGCCGGGTTAACTCTCTGCCGCCGGGTTTCCCGGCGGTTTTTTTATGTCTGCTACATTGAACTGTAATCAAAGGCATCGCACACTACAGGATTGATTCTTCGTGCTGGTGTCCCATGTCCGTTTCCCGTTTTACTTTCTCCATTAAGCCTCAGGAAGCCATCCTGATTTTGATCACCATGTTCTGGGGCGGAACCTTTCTTGCCGTTCAGTACGCGGTCACGATGAGCGATCCGTTTTTCTTTGTAGGGCTGCGTTTTGCAACCGCGGCGGTTGCCGTGGCGCTTATTTCGCTGAAAACCCTGCGCGGGTTGACCCTGAGAGAGCTTAAAGCGGGTGTCGCTATTGGCGTGGCGATTGCCATGGGCTATAGCCTGCAAACGTGGGGGCTCCAGTCTATCTCCAGCAGTAAATCCGCCTTCATCACCGCCATGTACGTACCGCTGGTGCCGCTGTTGCAGTGGCTGTGCCTGGGCAGAATACCGGGCCTGATGTCGTGCATTGGTATCGTGCTGGCGTTCATCGGCCTCATTTTATTAGCCGGGCCGGGAAATAATCTGCTGGCGCTGGGGCCGGGAGAGATCATCACGCTGGTGGGGGCCGTTGCCATTGCGGCAGAAATTATTTTGATTAGCGCCTGGGCAGGAAAAGTGGACGTCAAGCGGGTGACGGTCGTGCAGCTTGCCACCGCGTCGCTGGTGGCGTTCGCGACGATGGTGCCGGCAGGGGAGTCCGTCCCGCCGATGTCTACCGGGCTTATCGTCGTGGCGCTGGGGCTGGGCGTTTTTAGCGCCATTATTCAGGTCACCATGAACTGGGCGCAGCGCAGCGTATCTCCGACACGGGCGACGGTCATCTATACCGGTGAACCGGTGTGGGCGGGTATTTTCGGGCGACTCGCCGGTGAGCGTCTGCCGCTGCTGGCGCTGGTGGGCGCGGCGTTTATTGTCGCCGGGGTGCTGGTGAGCGAGTTAAAGTTAAAAAAACGACGTAAGGCGACTGCCGGGTTGGGCACTGAACAAGGGGCAGATAGCTAACAACGCGCACGCTGTCCGTTTTGCCCGGCGGCGCTTCGCTTGCACGGGCCTACAATTGGCATGTAGGCCGGGTAAGCGTAGCGTCACCCGGCTATTTCAGGTTCAGGGGGTGATGGGTTCCGCTTGCGCTTCATCCCCTTTGCGGCGGCTAAGCAGGGCGTTGAGCAGGATCGCGCCGAAGGTCGCCGTGCCAATCCCGCCCACCGTAAACCCGCCCAGCGTCAGGGCGAAGTCGCCTGCGCCCAGCACCAGCGTGACCGCCACCATGATCAGGTTACCGTTCTGGCTCAGATCAATATGATTCTGCACCCAGATGCGTGCCCCCGCGACGGCAATCAGACCAAATACAACAATCGAGGCGCCGCCAATCACGGGTGCCGGGATGGTGTGGATCAATGCGCCGAATTTTGGGGAAAAGCCGAGCAGTATCGCCATCACCGCCGCCGCCACGAAGACCAGCGTCGAGTAGACTTTGGTCACTGCCATCACGCCGATGTTTTCCGCGTAGGTCGTCACGCCGCTGCCGCCGACCGAGCCGGAGAGCATGGTCGCCAGACCGTCTCCCACAAACGCCCGCCCCATATACGGGTCCATATTGCGCCCGGTCATTCCCGCTACGGCTTTCAGGTGGCCCAGGTTTTCAGCCACCAGAATCACCGCGACAGGCGCGATGAGCATCATCGCCTGAGCGTTAAAGGTGGGTGAGGTCACCTGCGGCATGCCGAACCAGGCGGCCTGGTGAATCAGTGTGAAATCAACTGGCTTGCCAAGACCAAACACGTTCGCCAGCAGCGCGTAGATCAGACAGGCCGCAATCAGCCCGACCAGGATCAGCAGTCGCTGGATCATCCCGCGCGTAAAGACCGCCACCACGCCGATGCACAGCACCGTAATCACCGCCATCCAGCTTTCAAACGGCGAGCCGGATACGCTCTTCACCGCAATCGGCGCGAGGTTCAGGCCTATCGCCATCACCACCGCCCCGGTGACGACGGGGGGCATCATCCGCTCGATCCAGCGCGTGCCGACTTTCATCACCACCAGACCGGTAAGGGTGTAGACCAGCCCACAGGCGATAATGCCGCCGAGGGCCACGCTCAGGTTGGGGTTAATGCCCTGACCGTTAAACCCGGTCGCTGCAATAACGACTCCCACAAAGGCGGCGCTGGAGCCCAGATAGCTGGGCACGCGCCCGCCGGTGACAAAAAAGAACAGCAGGGTACCCATACCCGACATCAAAATGGCGAGGTTAGGATCCAGCCCCATCAGCATGGGCATTAGCACCGTCGCACCAAACATCGCGACCGCATGCTGCACGCCCATCACCATTGTCTGCCCGAGCGGGAGCCTTTCATCCGGCGCGACCACGCCTGCTTCTGTGGAGGTCGATTTCAACTGCCAGTGAGGAAGTCCGAACATGTTCTGTCTCCTGAATGCGGATTAACAGGCGGGTCGCATAAGTGCGTGATAGCCGCGGTCGAACCACACCAGCCCTTGCGGTGCCGGGTGGCGAACGATGGATACGATGTCGCAAAACAGAATGTCGTGGGTGCCGACGCTAACCACCTGGCTGATGCGGCAGTCGAAAGAGGCCAGGGCATTTTCCAGACGCGGACAGCCCGTGTCGCCTGTCTGCCAGCGGGCAGCGGCAAAGCGGTCCTCCATCGGCGTTTTACCGCCAAACAGGTTGGATAATGGCTCCTGTCCGGCACTCAGCGTGTTAACGCACAGGGTGCGGTTCTCGCTGAAAATCGGCCAGACGGACGCGCCACGGTTGAGGCAAACCAGCAGAGTGGGCGGGGAATCGGTCACGCTGCATACCGCGCTGGCGGTAAAGCCCGCCATTCCCGCAGGGCCGTCGGTGGTGATGATATTGACCGCCGCACCGACGCAGGCCATGGCATCACGGAAGGTTTGTTGATCGGGTGTCGTCATGATGGCTCCTTATGCCAGCCCGCAGGCGTCTTCGAAGGTCAGACGCGGTAAGCGCCCATAGACTTTGCTCATATCGCCATAACCGATGTTAATCAGCAGATTGCTTTTAAGCAGCGTGCCCGTGAAAAAGGCCGCGTCCACTTTTTCCCGGTCAAAGCCGGACATCGGCCCGGTGTCGAGCCCGAGCGCGCGGCAGGCGAAGATCAGGTACGCGGCCTGCATCGAACTGTTGCGAAAGGCGGTCTCTTCCGCCAGTGCGGGGCTGGAGGTAAACCAGCTTCTGGCATCGCCGTGCGGGAACAGTACAGGCAGGCGCTCATAAAACTCGCTGTCCCAGGCGACAATTGCCGTGACCGGGGCGGTGAGCGTTTTCTCAAGGTTGCCGCTGGAGAGCGCCGGGCGCAGCTTCTCTTTTCCTTCCGGGCTTCGCACAAAGACAATGCGCGCCGGGGAACAGTTGGCGGACGTCGGCCCCCATTTCATCAGGTCATAAATCTCGCGCAGCGTCTCGTCACTGACCGGTATATCCAGCCAGCCGTTATGGGTACGTGCGCCGGTAAACAGCGTTTCCAGCGCGGCGGGCGTGATGGCTTCGCTCATTCAGGCTCCTTACAAAGCGGGTTCAGGGCTGTGCAGCAGGCTGGCAAGCCCGTTCAGCAGCAGCGTGTTAAAGATGTCCGGCGCGGTCACGTTGCAGGCATGCCCGCCCTGGCGCATGACCGTTTTGCGGGCGTGCGGGAGGGCGGCGTGCAGTTCCGCGGAGCAGACGGACGGCACCAGCAGATCGTCGGTGGAACAAATAATCTGCACGGGGCAGCGAACGCGTGCAGCGTGGCGGCTGAAATCGGCCTGTTTCAGCGCATGCAGCCTGCGCAGCAGATTGGCTTTGCCCTGGAAATGGGCCAGCGCCAGCGCTTCCTCGGCCTCCAGCCGCGGAGCGCGGGCAGCCATCCAGTCTGCCGGGTAAAGAAACAGCGGCTGTGCCTCTACCCACGCCTGAGCCCCGCCCGCATGCAGCAGACGTTCGCGAACGTCAAAACAGCGTCGGGTATGGGCATTGAGGGTCAGCCAGCCGTTGACACAAACCAGCGCGGTGAGGGCGTCAGGCTTATCGATAGCCAGCCGCAGGCCGACCAGCGCCCCCAGCGCGTGGCCGACCACGCAGTAACGGGCGATCCCGGCCCCGGCTAACGCCAGTGCGAGCTCGTCAGCCATGTGTGCGAGGGTGTAGTCTTCCGGCAGGGTATCCGGGTTATTCCCCGTGCCCCGCTGGTCGTAGCACACCACCTGATACTCCTGCCCCAGCACGGCGAGCTGAGGCAGCCAGTAGCTCCCGCTGCCGCCGAGCCCGGCAATCAGCACCACCACGGGCGCGCCCGCAAAGGGGGGCGGGGAAATGGACAGTTTCATGGCGGCCTCACTTCGCGATGTGCGCAACGGTGGCAATTTCAACCAGCGCTTCAGGCTTTACCAGCCCGCACTGGATGCAAAATCGCGCCGGTTTATCGCCGGGGAAAAACTCCGCGTAGATCTCGTTAATCGCGGCGTAGTTTTTCCAGTCGGTGATAAAGATGCTGTTGAAGGTCACGTCCTCCATCGTGCCACCCGCCGTTTCGATCACGGTTTTGATCGTCTCCAGCACGTGGCGGGTTTGCGCCTTTGGGTCATCGATAAACACCACGTTGTTGTCTTTATCAAACGGCAGCGTGCCTGAGACATACACCACGCCGTCGGCGAGGGTTCCGGGGACAAACGGGGCTATCGGGGTGCTGGTGCCCGGCGGAATAATCACGGATTTCGGCATAGCGGTTCTCCTCAGGCGATGCGGGCGAGCGGGGGATCCAGCGCGTCGCAGAAATCGGCGACGTTACTGACCCAGCCAAAAAAGGTTTCGATATTGAACAGGGCGGCTTTCTGGGCAAAATCCGGCCCGGCCTGATGGGTAGCGTCTTCCAGCACCACGCCAAAATACTCGAGGAAGAAGCCGTCGCGCAGGGTGGACTCCACGCAGACGTTGGTGGCAATGCCCGTAAAGACCAGATGACGAATGCCCCGGCTGCGCAGCAGGCTGTCGAGCGGGGTATTGAAAAAGCCGCTGTAGCGCGGTTTCGGCAGTACGATATCGCCAGCTTCCGGTACCAGCTCATCCACCAGCTGATAATCCCAGCCGCCTTTCGCCAGCAGCGTGCCCTGGAGTTCAGGCCGTTGGCGCATGGTTTTCAGGGCGTTGGATTTGTGAAAGTTGGGTGAGCCGGGACCGCCAGCTTCGACGTACTGGTCGTCCCAGCCATTCTGGAACCAGACGATCAGCATGCCCGCAGCACGCGCGGCGCTCACGGCGGTTTTGATATTCTCAATCACCAGCTGCGTGGCCGAGACGTCGAACCCGGCCAGATCCAGATACCCGCCTTTACTGGCATAGGCGTTTTGCATATCCACCACGATCAGCGCGCTCTGCTGCGCGTCAAAGGTGATGGCCTCCGGGCGAGCGTTGAGGGTCGTCATTACGCCACCTCCTTCGTCACGGCAGGGATGTGGGCGCGGCACTGCATCAGCGGCTGAATACGCTCGCCGAAGGTTTCCACGCCGGTGAGAAAATCATCGAAGGTCAGCAGCACGCCTTCGGCGCCGGGCACGGCAGCCACTTCGTCGAGCATTCTGGCGACGCTGGCATACGAGCCAACCAGGGTGCCCATGTTGATATTGACGGCAGACGTCGGGTCGGCCATCTGGCGAACGTTGGTGTCCGCGCCGGAGCGGGTATCCTTCTGGCTCTGCTCGGTCAGCCAGCTCAGGGCTTCCTCGTCGGCGCCGTCCTTGTATCGTTCCCATTTGGCGCGCGCGGCGTCGTCGGTTTCGTCGGCAATCACCATAAACAGCACGTAGGAGCCCACGTCGCGCCCGATTTTGTCGGCGGCCGCTTTCATGCGTGCCGCAGTGGGCGCGAAGGCGGCAGGGGTGTTAACGCCTTTGCCGAAGCAGAAGTTGAAGTCGGCGTATTTGGCGGAGAATTCCATCCCCGCGTCGCTCTGCCCGGCGCAAATCACCTTCATCGGCACCGACGGCTGGGGGCTGACGCGGCAGTCGTTCATGGTGAAGAAGTCGCCTTTGAAATCGCTTTTGCCGGTGCCCCACAGATCGCGCAGCACCTGCACGTATTCAGTCAGGTAGTCGTAGCGACGGGAGAAGTAATCGTCACCCGGCCAGATCCCCATCTGCTCGTACTCCGGCTTTTGCCAGCCGGTGACAAGGTTGACGCCAAAGCGCCCGCCGGAGATGGAGTCGATGGTGGAGGCCATCCGCGCCACGATTGCCGGGGGAAGGGTAAGGGTGGCGGCGGTGGCGTAAATCTGGATGCGCGAGGTTACCGCCGCCAGGCCCGACATCAGGGTAAAGGACTCCAGGTTGTGGTCCCAGAATTCGGTCTTACCGCCGAAACCGCGCAGCTTGATCATCGAGAGCGCAAAGTCGAAGTGGTAATGCTCCGCTTTCTGCACGATGGCTTTATTCAGCTCAAAGGTCGGCATGTATTGCGGGGCCGTGGTCGAGATAAGCCAGCCGTTGTTGCCGATCGGTACAAATACGCCAATTTTCATCACGAACCTCTCTTCATTACGTCGCAGGTGTCACGACGTTTTTGCAAAGGGAGTGCCAGTTTTGAAAAATACTTTGTTATTACGGTGTTAACTGGTGGCTGTTAAATTTAACAGCGAAAATGTGGACTAAGTGGTCAAAATCATTGCACAGAAAACAGGCACTCATGCGCGCTGAGGGTGCAGAAGGTCGTGGCGAGACGGGGGTTTTGCTATGCTGAGCGCAGGACAGAAAATGGAGAGCGAAAATGACACAAGGCGCAGTGAAAACACCCGGTAAACGTTCGCAGGCGGTGAGCGCCAAGAAACAGGCGATCCTCAGCGCCGCGCTGGAGACATTTTCGCAGTTTGGTATTCACGGTACACGCCTTGAGCAGGTGGCGGAGCAGGCCGGGGTGTCCAAGACCAATCTGCTGTACTACTACCCGTCGAAAGAGGCGCTATATGTGGCGGTGATGCAGCAGATCCTGGATATCTGGCTCGCACCGCTTAAAGCATTTCGCGAAGAGCTGGCCCCGCTGGTGGCGATAGAGGAGTACATACGCCTGAAGCTGGAGGTATCGCGTGATTACCCGCAGGCATCAAGGCTGTTCTGCCTGGAGATGTTGCAGGGCGCGCCGCTGTTGCAGGCGGAGCTGACGGGAGATCTAAAGCAGCTGGTGGACGATAAATCAGCCATTATTGCCGGATGGGTCGCCAGCGGAAAACTGGCGCCCGTCGATCCGCAGCATCTGATTTTCATGATTTGGGCCTCAACCCAGCACTACGCTGACTTCGCGGCCCAGGTCGAGGCGGTAACCGGTAAAACGCTCCAGGACGAGGCGTTTTTCCAGAGCACCCTGGAAAACGTGCAGCGGATGATTATCGAAGGGATCCGTGTGCGCTAATTTCCCTCACCCTAACCCTCTCCCAAGGGGAGAGGGAATAGTTCAGTGCCGCGTCAGCCCGGCGGGAGGGGACAGCTTAAGTCGCCCTCTTCACACTGCATCAGCGTGGCCAGAAACGCTTCGCGCTCCACGGTTTTTTCCGCCAGACACTGGTTCACAATCATTGGCTGAACGCTCCCGCCTTCCGTACCCGAACCGATAAACGCACAGTCCGCGTCGCGCAGGCTGATCCACGCCTGCTGCGCCTTTTTCAGCAGATCGCGCTGAGGTGCAGCCGCACGTTTGATGGCGGCCTGATAGGTCTCGTTGAGCTTTTTATCGGCGGCCTGGTACTGCTGCGCGCTACAGGTGTTCAGTTCAAGCTGGGTGGTCGCGTTGTTGCACTCGTCGGCAAGCGCGCTGGCGCTCATGAGCAGGGCTGCACCTGCGAGAAATACTCTTTTCATCATCCCCTCCATGTAAAAAAGCCGGATGCGCTGTGCTTATCCGGCCTGCGGCTGTTTTATAGCCCCGGTAAGCGTAGCGTCACCGGGGAGAGTTTACACGATTAACCGATGGTCATCAGGCTGGCGTTACCGCCCGCCGCCGCGGTGTTAACGCTGAGCGAGCGCTCAACGTACAGGCGCTCCAGCAGCAGGTTGGTTTCCCCGCGGGCGAAGCCCTGCACCGAGACAATCGCGCCGCTGCGGGCCGCCACCTGCTCGCACAGTTCGCGCAGCTGGTCGGAATCACCGTGGTAGATCACCGCGTCAAACGGCTGGGTCAGCAGGGCATCGGCCTTCGCAAAGCGAATGCGAGCCGAGACCGCTTTTGGCAACTGTTTGGCGAGGTCGCGATGCAGGGCATCTTCCGGCCACAGCACCTCACAGCCCGTTGCCGTTGCGGCTGCCAGCTGCACCAGCGCATCCTCCTCGTTATCCGCCACGCACAGCACACGCTCGCGCGGCATCAGCGTCCAGGTGTTGCGCTCACCGGTTGGACCCGGCAGCAGACGCTGTGTTCCCGCCTGCGCCAGCTCGCCGTACTGCTGTGCAATCGCATGCAGCTCGGGACGATTTTCAGCCCACTTAATCAGCGCCTCCAGCGGCTGGGTCAGCACGGCTTTCACCTGCGCATCCACCGGATATTCCGCGTCCTGACGCGCCAGCGTCACGCCCAGCGCATTTTCCGGACGGTTTGCCAGCAGGCGGTACAGATAGAGCGGACCGCCCGCTTTCGGGCCGGTGCCGGAGAGACCTTCACCGCCGAACGGCTGCACGCCCACGACCGCGCCAACCATGTTGCGGTTGACGTACAGGTTGCCGACTTTAGCATTGCCGGTCACCTGGGCAATGGTTTCGTCGATACGGGTATGTACACCGAGCGTCAGGCCGTAACCCGAGGCGTTGATCTGATCGATCAGCTCGTTGAGGTTGTTACGGTTGTAGCGCACAACGTGCAGTACCGGGCCGAAGACCTCTTTTTTCAGCTCGTCGAAGCTTGCCAGCTCAATCAGCGTTGGCGGCACGAAGGTGCCGGTCTGCCACTCGCGGGCATCTTCGCTGTTCTCACGCACCGCCTGGAACACCGGACGGCCTTTGGCACGCATGGTCTGAATGTGGTTTTCGATGTTGGCTTTGGCTTCCGCGTCGATCACCGGCCCGATATCGGTGGTGAGACGGCCCGGGTTGCCCATGCGGCATTCCGCCATCGCACCGCGCAGCATCTTCAGCGTGTGGTCAGCCACGTCATCCTGTAAGCACAGCACGCGCAGGGCGGAACAGCGTTGACCCGCGCTGTCGAAGGCAGAGGCCAGCACGTCAACGACGACCTGCTCAGTGAGCGCGGAGGAGTCCACGATCATGGCGTTCATGCCGCCGGTTTCAGCGATCAGCGGCGTTGGACGGCCCTGCGCATCCAGACGGGTGGCGATGTTGCGTTGCAGCAGGGAGGCTACTTCGGTCGAACCGGTAAACATCACGCCGCGCACGCGGTGATCGGAGGTCAGTTTGGCACCCACCGTTTCACCGCGCCCCGGCAACAGCTGCACCACGCCCGCCGGTACGCCCGCTTCCAGCAGAATGTTGATGCCCTGAGCGGCAATCAGCGGAGTCTGCTCTGCCGGTTTTGACAGCACGCTGTTGCCTGCGGCAAGGGCCGCGGCAATCTGGCCGGTGAAGATTGCCAGCGGGAAGTTCCACGGGCTGATACAGACCACCGGGCCGAGCGGACGGTGCGTTTCGTTGTCGAAATCATCGCGCACCTGACCGGCGTAGTAGTGCAGGAAGTCGACCGCCTCGCGCACTTCGGCGATGGCGTTGCTGAAGGTTTTACCCGCTTCACGCACCAGAATGCCGATAAGCTGCTGCATCTGATCTTCCATCAGCACCGCCGCGCGTTCCAGAATGGCGGCACGCTCCTGCGGCGGGGTGGCAAACCAGATTGGCGCGTTGTTCACCGCGCTCTCCAAAGCCTGATCCACTTCCGCTTCTGTGGCTTCGCGCACGTAGCCGACGATATCCTTCGGCTCTGCCGGGTTGATCACCGGCTGCATTTCACCGTCTTCAACGGACTGCTCAAGGATCGGTTTGGCCTGCCACTTCTGCAATGCGCTGTTAAGCAGGGCAGAAGAGAGCGACGCCAGACGGTGTTCGTTGGCGAGATCCAGACCCGCCGAGTTGACGCGACCTGCACCATACAGCTCGCGCGGCAGGGCAATCTTCGGATGCGGCAGACCAATCTGGCCTTCCTGCGCCGCCATCTTCTCTACGGCCTGTACCGGATCGGCCACCAGTTCGTCCAGCGGCAGGGTGGTATCGGCGATGCGGTTAACGAAGGAGGTGTTCGCCCCGTTCTCCAGCAGACGACGCACCAGGTAGGCCAGCAGGGTTTCGTGAGTACCTACCGGGGCATAAATACGGCACGGACGGTTCAGCTTGCCGTCGGCCACTTTACCGGTCACCTGTTCGTACAGCGGTTCACCCATGCCATGCAGACACTGGAACTCGTACTGGCCCGGATAGTAGTTCTGACCCGCCAGGCTGTAGATCGCCGCCAGGGTGTGGGCGTTGTGGGTGGCGAACTGCGGATAAATCAGGTTCGGCACGCCGAGCAGTTTTTTCGCGCAGGCGAGGTAAGAGACGTCGGTGTAGACCTTGCGGGTATAGACCGGATAGCCTTCCAGTCCTTCCATTTGGGCGCGTTTGATTTCGCTGTCCCAGTAGGCACCCTTCACCAGACGGATCATCAGGCGGCGACGGCTACGGCTGGCCAGGTCGATCAGGTAGTCAATGACGAACGGGCAGCGTTTCTGGTAGGCCTGGATAACGAAACCAATCCCGTTCCAGCCCGCCAGCTCCGGCTCGAAGCACAGTTTTTCCAGCAGATCGAGGGAGATCTCCAGACGATCCGCCTCTTCGGCGTCGATGTTGATGCCGATGTCATACTGGCGCGCCAGCAGGGTCAGGGACTTCAGGCGCGGGTAGAGTTCTTCCATCACCCGGTCGTACTGCGCGCGGCTGTAGCGCGGGTTCAGGGCGGAAAGCTTGATAGAGATGCCTGGCCCTTCATAAATACCGCGACCGTTGGACGCTTTACCGATGGCGTGGATCGCCTGCTGGTAAGAGACCATGTAGGCCTGCGCGTCGGCGGCGGTCAGCGCCGCTTCGCCCAGCATGTCGTAGGAGTAGCGGAAGCCTTTGTCTTCCAGCTTGCGGGCGTTCGCCAGCGCTTCGGCAATGGTTTCCCCGGTGACGAACTGCTCGCCCATCAGGCGCATCGCCATGTCCACACCCTTGCGGATCAGCGGCTCGCCGCTCTTGCCGATAATACGGTTCAGGGAGCGCGACAGGTTGGCTTCGTTATGGGTGGAGACCAGCTTGCCGGTAAACAGCAGGCCCCAGGTGGCGGCGTTCACAAACAGGGACGGGCTGCGGCCAATGTGGGAGTGCCAGTTGCCGTTGCTGATTTTGTCGCGGATCAGGGCATCGCGGGTGGCTTTATCTGGGATACGCAGCAGCGCTTCCGCCAGACACATCAGCGCCACGCCTTCCTGCGAGGAGAGGGAGAACTCCTGCAACAGACCCTGCACCATACCGGCGCGTCCGCTGGCGGTTTTCTGATTACGCAGCTTGTCGGCGAGCTGATACGCCAGGCTGTGCGCCTGAGCGGCAACGGCTTCCGGCAGGCGCGCCTGCTCCAGCAGCATCGGCACGGCGTCGGTTTCGGCACGGCGATAGGCGCCGGTAATGGCGGCGCGGCTGACGGACTGCGGCAGGATCTGCTCGGCAAATTCCAGGAACGGCTGGTGGTTCTCATCAGCGGCCGTCGCGGCCTCTTCGCCTTCGTTCGCAGCGCCCGCCAGCAGGGCAGGCAGCTCCGGCAGACCTTCTTCACTCTCCAGTCTTTCCAGATAGTTAAAAATCGCCTGCTTGATTAACCAGTGCGGCGTGCGGTCGATACGGGTCGCAGCGGTTTTAATCCGTTCGCGGGTAGCGTCATCCAGCTTAACCCCCATGGTGGTCATCCCCATGCCAAAACTCCTGTTGTTCTGTAATAGCGTTCTGTTGATAGCGTGAAATATCCACCATGTTGCAACTTTGTGCAACCGTGTTAAATGTGACCTGGTCTGCAAGCTGGAAAATGAATGGATTGTTAACGATTAGTTAGCTGTGAAAAAGAACGCGCGGCGGTTTCTGAGCCCAGTTTTTATGCGGTGCTTAACACTTTTTAAAGGTGCAACCCATAAAAGCGTGAGCGAGTGCAACCTATAGGAAAGACGTATAAAACCAGGGATGAAATTCATGTAAATGCAGTGTTAAATCGTTTGTCAGTGGGATGCGTATACGGCAGGATAGCGCGCCCAACGGAAACACATACACACATCACTACGTTCCGGTGATGACATAACAAGGCAGCCCGGACGGCTGTCGCTCGACATTTTGGAGAATTTGAATGGCTATTAGCACACCGATGCTGGTGACATTTCTCGTTTATATTTTTGGCATGATCCTGATAGGGTTTTTGGCATGGCGTTCCACTAAAAACTTTGACGACTACATCCTCGGCGGGCGCAGCTTAGGCCCGATGGTCACCGCGCTCTCAGCGGGCGCTTCCGACATGAGTGGCTGGCTGCTGATGGGGCTGCCGGGCGCGATTTTCATCTCCGGTATCTCCGAAAGCTGGATCGCCATCGGCCTGACCGTTGGCGCGTGGATTAACTGGAAGCTGGTAGCAGGCCGTCTGCGTGTGCATACCGAAGCCAACAACAACGCCCTGACGCTGCCGGATTACTTCACCGGACGCTTTGAAGATAACAGCCGCATATTGCGTATTATCTCTGCGGTGGTGATCCTGCTGTTCTTCACCATCTACTGTGCCTCCGGCATTGTGGCGGGCGCGCGTCTGTTCGAAAGCACCTTCGGCATGAGCTATGAAACGGCGCTGTGGGCCGGTGCGGCCGCGACCATCCTCTATACCTTCGTGGGCGGATTCCTGGCGGTAAGCTGGACCGATACCGTGCAGGCGAGTCTGATGATTTTCGCCCTGATCCTGACCCCGATAATTGTGATTTTTACCGTCGGCGGCTTTGGCGAATCGCTGGAAGTGATCAAGCAGAAGAGCATCGAAAACGTCGATATGCTGAAAGGGCTGAACTTCGTGGCCATCGTCTCCCTGATGGGCTGGGGCCTGGGCTACTTCGGTCAGCCGCACATTCTGGCGCGCTTTATGGCGGCGGATTCTCACCACACCATCGTTCACGCGCGTCGCATCAGCATGACGTGGATGATCCTGTGTCTGGCGGGGGCGTGCGCGGTCGGTTTCTTCGGTATCGCCTACTTCAACAACAACCCGGCGCAGGCGGGCGCGGTGAACCAGAACGCCGAGCGCGTGTTCATCGAGCTGGCGCAGATCCTGTTCAACCCGTGGATTGCCGGTATCCTGCTCTCCGCGATCCTGGCGGCAGTCATGTCCACCCTGAGCTGTCAGCTGCTGGTGTGCTCCAGTGCCATCACCGAAGACCTCTACAAAGCGTTCCTGCGTAAGGGCGCGAGCCAGAAAGAGCTGGTGTGGGTAGGGCGTTTTATGGTGCTGCTGGTGGCGCTGGTGGCGATTGCGCTGGCGGCTAACCCGGAAAACCGCGTGCTGGGGCTGGTGAGCTACGCGTGGGCGGGCTTTGGCGCCGCATTTGGTCCGGTGGTGCTGTTCTCCGTTCTGTGGTCACGCATGACCCGCAACGGCGCGCTGGCGGGGATGATCATCGGTGCGGTTACCGTTATCGTCTGGAAACAGTTCGCGTGGCTGGGCCTGTACGAAATCATCCCGGGCTTCATCTTCGGCAGCCTCGGTATTGTGGTGTTTAGCCTGCTGGGTAAAGCGCCGTCTGCATCTATGCAGAAGCGCTTTGCGGAAGCGGATGCGCATTACCACTCAGCGCCGCCGTCTAAGCTCCAGGCTGAGTAATTTCCCCCTCACCCTAACCCTAACCCTCTCCCCAAAGGGGAGAGGGGACAGACCGTTCACCCGTTCGAGATGAGAATGATGATTAAAACAGGGTTGATGATGTCAGCATTACTGCTGCTGGCGGGGTGTAACGCTCCCACGCAGCATGCGGCGGTGGAGACTTGCAAAGCGGATAACCAGATGCAGCAGACTACGCTCTATTTTGGCTTGAATCGCCCGGCAGGGGCGCAGATTACCGGCAGCGAGTGGCAGCAGTTTGTCGACCAGGACGTGACGCCGCGTTTTCGCGATGGCTTAACGGTGGTTGATGCCCGCGGGCAGTGGCTGGGGAACGACGGAAAAGTGGCGCGTGAACCCAGCAAAGCGTTAATGCTCATCCATGGTAAAGACGCGCAGAGCGAGAAGAACATCGAAGCGTTGCGCGGGATCTATAAGTCTCGTTTCGCGCAGGAATCGGTGATGCGGGTCGACCAGCCGGTGTGCGTGCAGTTTTAATGAGAACGGCGGGAATTCCCGCCGTTGTTGTTTTGTAGGCCGGGTAAGCGAAGCGCCACCCGGCATTGCATCAGAGCACCAACCCCGCAAAGCTCGCCGACAGCAGGCTCACCAGCGTCGCACCGTATACCAGGCGCAGACCAAACCGCGACACCACGTTACCCTGTTGCTCGTTCAGGCCTTTTATTGCCCCCGCCACAATACCAATGGAGGCAAAGTTAGCGAACGACACCAGGAACACTGACAAAATCCCCAGTCCGCGCGGTGACATTTGGTGGGCTATTTTTTGCAGCTCGATCATCGCCACAAATTCATTCGCCACCAGTTTGGTTGCCATAATACTGCCCGCGCTTAAGGCATCGCTCAGCGGAATACCAATAAGCCACGCCAGCGGATAAAACACGTAACCCAGAATCTGCTGGAAGCTCAGGCCAAATACGCTGGCGAAGAGGGCATTAACGGCGCTAATAAGGGCGATAAAGCCAATCAGCATCGCCAGAATAATCATCGCCACCTTAAAACCGGCCAGAATATATTCGCCCAGCATTTCAAAGAAGCTCTGGGATTCATGCAGCTTTTCCAGTTTGATATCGGGTTCGGCTTCCGGGCGGGCCGGGTTAATGACCGAAAGGATAATAAAGGTGCTGAACATGTTCAGGATCAGTGCCGCGACGACAAATCTGGCGTCGAGCATGGTCATATAGGCACCGACAATCGACAGCGAAACCGTCGACATCGCCGTTGCAGCCATCGTAAACAGGCGGCGTGAGGAGAGATCGCCCAACACGCCCTTGTAGGCAATGAAGTTTTCAGACTGACCGAGTATCAGTGAGCTCACCGCGTTAAAGGATTCCAGCTTGCCCATGCCGTTCAGTTTTGACAGCAGCGTCCCGATAACCCGAATAAAGATCGGCAGAATACGCCAGTGCTGCAGAATACCAATCAGCGCCGAGATAAAAATAATGGGGCAGAGCACGCCAAGGAAAATGAACGCCAGCCCTTTTTCACCCATCCCGCCAAAGACAAAATTCGTCCCTTCGGCAGCGAATTTAAGCAGTGACTCAAAGAAACCGGAGACATGTTTAATAATGAACAGGCCGCTTTCTGCATGCAGAAAAAAGAATGCCAGCGCGATTTCAATCACGATCAGCTGTAAAACGAAACGAATGCGAATTTTTCGGCGGTCGAAACTCACCAGCCAGGCAAGCGCAAGAATAATCACCAGCGCCAGCAGGAAATGGACAATTTTAAACATGGTTTATTTTCAGTTGGTTTTCGAGGCGGACATTTAGCCACAGCCCCGGTTAACCGTAAATGGGCATTTTCGTTATACCTTATAAACGCAACGGTTACTCAGGCAATTATTATTCCGCAATGCGTTTACATCTGGTCATCAAAACTCCACATATTTCGCTTGTTTTTCTTGTAGCCGTAATGATAATCACTATCACAAGAATTTACCTTTCTTTGCATCAGTTGACCGCGATAAACATTTAAGGTGTCTGCATGTTTGTTCCTTTTCTCATTATGTTACGTGAAGGCCTTGAAGCGGCCCTGATTGTTAGCCTTATCGCCAGTTATCTGAAGCGCACCCAGCGTGGACGCTGGATCGGCGTGATGTGGGTTGGCGTCTTCCTGGCCGCGGCGCTCTGCCTGGGGCTGGGTATTCTTATCAACGAAACCACCGGTGAATTTCCTCAGAAAGAGCAAGAGCTTTTTGAAGGCATTGTTGCCGTAATAGCGGTGGTGATCCTCACCTGGATGGTGTTCTGGATGCGCAAGGTCTCCCGTAACGTGAAGGTACAGCTGGAGCAGGCGGTGGATAACGCCCTGCAAAAAGGCAACCAACACGGCTGGGCGCTGATCATGATGGTTTTTTTCGCCGTGGCGCGTGAAGGCCTGGAGTCAGTGTTCTTCCTGCTCGCGGCTTTTCAGCAGGACGTGGGCATCTGGCCGCCGCTGGGCGCGATGCTTGGGCTGGCCACGGCGGTTGTGCTTGGCTTCCTGCTCTACTGGGGCGGAATTCGTCTTAACCTGGGCGCGTTCTTCAAGTGGACCAGCCTGTTTATTTTGCTGGTGGCCGCGGGGCTGGCGGCAGGGGCGATCCGCGCCTTCCATGAAGCGGGCCTGTGGAACCACTTCCAGAACGTGGCGTTTGATCTTAGTAACGTTCTCTCCACCCACTCACTGACCGGCACGCTCCTTGAAGGTATCTTCGGTTATCAGGAAACGCCGAGCGTCAGCGAGGTGGCGATGTACTTTATCTATCTTATTCCGGCGCTGGTGCTGTTCTTCATGCCATCGCGCCCCAGCGCTCAGCCGTCGCGTACTGCGCCGTGAAGCGCTTTGTTTAGTTACAACATACTTTAAAGGGAAGAGACATGGCTATTCAATTCCGTCGTAGCGCGTTACAGGTTGGTGTGGCAGCGCTGTTCGCGTCTGCCTTCGCCGCTCAGGCAGCAGATATTCCGCAGGTAAAAGTCACCGTCAACGATAAACAGTGCGAGCCGATGACCATCACGGTTAACAGCGGTAAAACCCAGTTTATTATTCAGAACCACAGCCAGAAGGCGCTGGAGTGGGAGATCCTGAAAGGCGTGATGGTGGTAGAAGAGCGTGAAAATATCGCGCCTGGCTTCAGCCAGAAAATGACCGCTAATCTTCAGCCGGGGGAATATGACATGACCTGCGGCCTGCTGACTAACCCGAAAGGTAAGCTGATCGTCAAAGGCGCAGCGACGGCGGACGCGGCCAAAGGCACCGCGCTGCTGAGCCTCGGCGACGCCATTACCGCCTATAAAGCCTACGTCACCAAAGAGACGGCTGACCTGGTGGTAGGCACCAAAGCCTTTACCGACGCGGTGAAAGCGGGCGATATCGAAAAAGCGAAATCCCTGTATGCGCCTACACGTCAGCACTACGAGCGCATCGAGCCGATTGCCGAGCTGTTCTCTGACCTCGATGGCAGCATTGACGCCCGCGAAGATGACTACGAGCAGAAGGCCGCCGATCCGAAATTCACCGGCTTCCACCGCCTGGAAAAAGCCCTGTTTGGCGATAGCTCCACCAAAGGGATGGAGAAATACGCCGATCAGCTCAACAGCGACGTGCTGGAGCTGCAAAAACGCATCAGCGAGCTGGCCTTCCCGCCGTCGAAAGTGGTGGGTGGTGCTGCGGGTCTGATTGAAGAAGTGGCCGCGAGCAAAATCAGCGGCGAAGAAGATCGCTACAGCCACACCGACCTGTGGGACTTCCAGGCAAACGTCGACGGCGCACAGAAAATTGTCGATCTGCTGCGGTCCCAGCTGCAAAAAGAGAACGGCGAACTGCTGGCGAAAGTGGATGCCAACTTTAAGAAAGTTGACGCCATCCTGGCGAAATACCGTACCAAAGACGGGTTCGAAACCTACGACAAGCTGACCGATGCTGACCGTAACGCGCTGAAAGGCCCGATTACGACGCTGGCGGAAGATCTCTCCCTGCTGCGTGGCGTTCTGGGTCTGGACTAAGCGATGAACAAGCATGATGAGTACGACGTGGCGGAACCTTCCCGACGTCGGTTGTTAAAAGGGGTAGGGGCGCTGGGCGGCGCGTTTGCCCTGGCGGGCGGCTGTCCGGTGGCGCATGCGGCAAAACCGCAAAGTGCCCCCGGCACGCTCTCCCCGGATGCGCGTATGGAAACGCAGCCATTTTATGGTGAGCACCAGGCAGGAATCCTGACGCCGCAGCAGGCCTCGATGATGCTGGTGGCTTTCGATTCGCTGGCGAGTGATAAGGCTGACCTTGAGCGTCTGTTCAGGCTGTTGACCACGCGCATTGCCTTCCTTACGGCGGGCGGTCCGGCACCGGAAACACCGAATCCGCGCCTGCCGCCGATGGATTCCGGGATCCTCGGGGCGTTTATCGCTCCCGATAATCTGACCATCACCGTGTCGGTGGGGGAATCGCTGTTTGATGATCGCTACGGTCTGGCGAAGCAGAAGCCGAAAGCGCTGCAAAAAATGACGCGATTCCCGAATGACTCTCTCGACGCGGCGCTGTGCCACGGCGATCTGCTGTTGCAGATCTGCGCCAATACCCAGGATACGGTGATCCACGCCCTGCGCGATATCATCAAGCACACCCCGGATCTGCTCAGCGTGCGCTGGAAGCGGGAAGGTTTTATCTCTGACCACGCCGCGCGCAGTAAAGGGAAAGAGACGCCGGTCAACCTGCTGGGCTTCAAAGACGGTACCGCCAACCCGGACAGCAGCAATACCGTGTTGATGAAAAACGTGGTCTGGGTGACGGAGGATCAGGGCGAACCGGCCTGGGCGGTGGGTGGCAGCTATCAGGCGGTGCGTATCATTCAGTTCCACGTGGAGTTCTGGGACCGCACGCCGCTGAAAGAGCAGCAGACGATCTTCGGCCGCGATAAGCAAACCGGCGCACCGCTCGGCATGAAGCACGAGCACGATGAACCCGACTACGCCCGCGATCCGAACGGAGATGTTATCGCGCTGGACAGCCATATTCGTCTCGCCAATCCTCGCACCAAAGAGACCCAGTCCAGCCTGATGATGCGCAGGGGCTACAGCTACTCGTTGGGGGTGACCAATTCCGGTCAGCTTGATATGGGACTGCTGTTTGTCTGCTATCAGCACGATCTGGAGAAAGGGTTCCTCACCGTGCAGAAGCGGCTCAACGGCGAAGCGCTGGAGGAGTACATCAAGCCCATCGGCGGCGGCTATTTCTTTGCCCTGCCCGGCGCGCGTGACGCGAAGACCTGGCTCGCTCAGGGTCTGATAGAAGCCTGATAATCGTCCCTGCGACAGTTCGCGGGGACATTATTTTTCCATATCACTATCTTGTTGTTATATTTCTGTAATATTCATATATGAGACTGATTCCGCTGCAGGAGCAGTCTTAAAGGTTGCATCTAGGTAAAATAAATGTTGCATTTATGATAATTCCTGATGTACTTAAGATAAGACAGCGGTAGTTCCCGGCAGTGATATTGACTCACTATGGAGATCGCGAATGGTTGCGTCCTGTACTGGACAAGGTAAACACATCAACCGCAGCACCCGGCGCGGAGGCTCAGACTCCGGCAGCGATTTCCTCACCACAAAATTCTCCCCTCCACCTCTAAATACGATTTCTACCGACGTGCATAACGGTGCGCGTAGCCGTTCTGTATCGTCATTCGGTAATGCAAGCAATGGCTTACAAGGAAGCCAACCCTCTGATGTTCGTGCGCATAATCGTGCCGATGCTGGCGCGTGTGATGAATACCAACAACTCAAGGTGCTATCCATGGGAAGACAGAAAGCAGTGATCAAAGCTCGTCGCGAAGCAAAACGTGTGCTGAGACGGGATTCACGTAGCCATAAACAGCGTGAAGAAGAATCGGTCACCTCGCTTGTGCAGATGAGCGGCGTAGAATCCATTGGCATGGCGCGGGACAGCCGCGATGCATCGCCAATAGTGGCGCGGAATGAAGCTCAGGCGCACTACCTGAATGCTATCGAGAGTAAACAGCTCATCTTTGCAACCGGGGAAGCCGGATGCGGGAAAACCTGGATCAGTGCCGCCAAAGCGGCGGAGGCGCTGATTCATAAGGACGTGGAAAGGATCATCGTTACCCGTCCGGTACTGCAAGCGGATGAAGATCTGGGCTTCCTGCCTGGCGATATTTCTGAGAAGTTTGCCCCGTACTTCAGGCCCGTCTATGACGTGCTGGTGAAGCGGTTGGGCGCTTCCTTTATGCAGTACTGCCTGCGACCAGAGATTGGCAAGGTGGAAATCGCGCCGTTCGCCTATATGCGCGGACGTACATTTGAAAATGCGGTCGTTATTCTTGACGAGGCTCAGAACGTGACCGCTGCGCAAATGAAGATGTTTTTAACGCGCCTCGGGGAGAACGTGACGGTTATCGTCAACGGCGATATTACCCAGTGTGACCTGCCGTCGGGCGTGAAGTCTGGCCTGAGCGATGCCATGTCACGTTTTGAGGAAGATGAGATGATAGGGGTGGTCCGCTTCACAAAAGAGGACTGCGTCCGCTCAGCGCTGTGTCAACGAACGCTGGAAGTGTACTCCGACTAAGATCATTTCACATTTTAAGTCATTTCTTCCCGGCGTCATGCCGGGAAGCTTCTTTTATTCCCTCTGTTCGCATGGCTTTTTTTAAATCATATTTATTTCCTATAGCATTCAACGGCATTTACGCACCGTTTTGCGGTAATAATAATATTACTGTTAATTTGCTGCGAACGCTTTTTATACAGTTAGAAAAAATGTGATATGTATTTACAATACCCACAAAATACCTGTGAATATAATGATCGCGCTAATTGTTAGGTGAAAATTAAACGTGAATGTTGTCACAGAACATGACTAAGCAGTAAAAATTAAGTTGGTGTCTTTTGGGTAATTATCTATGTTTCGTACTTGTTCAAATTAAATTCTAAGAAGAAACACACCAGGGGATCGTTTCCTCTGGAACATCACGCTGAGGGTCATACATGAACGAACTGGTTAGTGCAATTAACGGTGTTATCTGGAGCCCTGCGTTAATATTTTTATGTCTGGGTGTCGGTCTCTATTTCTCACTGCGTAGTCGTTTTCTACAATTACGTCATATAAAACATATGATTACCCTGATGTTTCAGGGCGGGGCTACCGATGCCGGCGTATCATCGTTTCAGGCGTTGACGATGACGCTGGCGGGCCGCGTAGGGACAGGGAATATCGCCGGTGTGGCGACCGCCATTACCTTTGGTGGCCCCGGTGCGCTTTTCTGGATGTGGGTAGTGGCATTTTTAGGCGCCAGCTCTGCTTTTGTTGAATCCACGTTAGGTCAGGTTTATAAAGAAAAAATTAACGGCGAATATCGTGGGGGACCTGCCTTTTATATTGAAAAAGGGTTGGGGGTGAAGTGGTACGCATGGTTATTTGCTATTGTGACCATTTTCTCCTGCGGTTTATTACTTCCGGGCGTACAGGCAAACTCAATTGCCGCCAGCCTGGATATTGCCTTCGGTCTTAACCCAAACGTTACGGCGGCAATACTGGCTGTACTGTTAAGCTTCATTATTTTCGGTGGTGTAAAAAGGATCGCCAGCTTTAGCAGTATGGTCGTTCCGTTTATGGCGCTCGGCTATATTATTGTTGCCTGCGTTATTATCGCGATCAATATTGAAAAACTGCCTGCTGTTATCCTGCTGATCTGGAAAAGTGCTTTTGGCCTTGAAGCGGGATTTGGCGCTATTCTGGGCCAGGCTATCATGTGGGGCGTTAAACGCGGTGTCTATTCCAACGAGGCGGCGCAGGGCACCGGGCCACATGCCTCCTCGGCAGCAGCCGTAAGTCATCCGGTGAAACAAGGGCTGGTTCAGGCGTTCTCCGTATATATCGACACGCTGTTTGTCTGCTCCGCGACCGGGTTTATGCTGTTGATCACCGGGCTTTATAATGTTCAGGGCGTCGACGGCGCAGCCCTTTATACCGGTATTGCAGGCGTGGCGGCGGGTCCTGGCTATGTGCAGACAGCGATGGAAAGTATGATGCCGGGCTTTGGTAATTACTTTGTCGCCATCGCGCTATTCTTCTTTGCCTTCACCACCATCATTGCCTATTACTATATCGCTGAAACCAATATCGCCTACATCAACCGTAAAATTCACCGTCCGTGGCTGACATTCCTGCTTAAATTATGTCTGATGGCTTCCACGGTATATGGCACAATCCGCACCGCGGATCTGGCATGGGGATTAGGGGATATCGGGGTAGGGCTGATGGCCTGGCTCAACATTATTGCCATTGTCCTCTTGCATAAAAAAGCCTTTGCCAGCCTGAAGGATTATGAAACCCAGAATGCGCAGGGAATTGATCCACAGTTTGATCCGGTTCGGCTTGGGATTAAAAATGCGGATTACTGGCTGGGGGAGCGCAGAGATGAAGAGGGGGGATTGCCGGGGCAGGTTTCTTCTCCTGAAGGAAAGCAGCCGGCGGGGAAGTTGAATAACTGAGGAATAGTTTAAAACGGGCCCGTGCTTATGCGCGGGCTTTTTTTATGGGTGAGGCGGTATCACCCGCACCGGCGGGGATTGACTCGCTTCGCTCTCAGTCTGTCCAACTGGCTGCGCCAGTTGTCGAACCCCGGTCGGGGGTTCTCATCCCCCCGCAGACGTGCAACATGCGAAAAAAAAGCCCGCATTTTCATGCGAGCTCTTCTTAAAATATGGCGGTGAGGGGGGGATTCGAACCCCCGATACGTTGCCGTATACACACTTTCCAGGCGTGCTCCTTCAGCCACTCGGACACCTCACCATATTGTTTTGCTGCCTGACCGCTTGGGGGGCAACGGGGCGCTACTATAGGGAGTTGCGCGAAAGCGGTCAAGCAGATTTTCTCCATTCGTGCCTGTTCGGTTAAGCCTTAATCAGCTTATGGCGCACCGCGCAGGATCAACGCTGCGAATCGAGCACTTCGCTGTTTTTCACGACGTCCTGCGCTTTGCTGTAACTTTCGATCAGCAGCTGGTAGGCAGGGAAGATGTGTGTGTACACCTCTGCCCATTCTCCCGCATCTTCACGGTTCCACGTGCGCTGGATCTCTGAGGCCACTGCCGCTGTGTCCATCGGTACCACGCCTGCCTGCACCACGCGCGCCAGGGTGATCTCTTGCGCCATTTTGCTGTAGGTGCCGGAGGCATCAATCACCGCAAACACTTTATATCCGTCCGCCACCGCGCTGATGGACGGGAAGGCCATGCAAACGCTGGTAATCGTCCCCGCGATAATCAGCGTTTTGCGTCCGGTGGCTTTCACCGCCGCCACGAACTCCGGATTATCCCAGGCGTTGATCTCACCCTTGCGTGCCACATACTGTGCGTGCGGCGCATTGGCGTGGATCTCCGGGATAAGCGGGCCGTTCGGTCCCTGTGGAACCGACGCCGTGGTGATCACCGGGATCTTCGCCAGCGAGGCGATCTTTGCCAGCGCTGCTGCACGAGCGCGCAGCTCAGGCATTGGCATGTCTCCAACAGTCTGGAACAATCCGCTCTGGTGATCGATAAGCAGCATAACGGCATCATTGACGTCAATAACGGGACGTGCACCGTTGAAGTTTGCAGGGGTAGACATAATGCGCTCCTTTATTACGTTTAGATTTGGCCAAAGCGGCCGGAGTTGAAATCGCGAATAGCTTCGGCGATTTCGGTTTTACTGTTCATCACAAACGGGCCATAGCCCACGATGGGTTCATTCAGTGGCTCCCCGGCCATCAGCAACACTTTGGCATCGCTGCTGGCTTCGAGATGCAGCTTGTCGCCGCTCTGACTCAGCACGACCAGCTGCGCCTCACCCGCAGGCGTGGTGCCGTTCACCGTCACGCTGCCCTCAACAACAACCAGCGCCGTGCTCCAGCCTTCGGGCTGATTGAGCGTCAGGTGGCTGCCCTGGTGCAGCGCGAGCTCCCATACGTTAAGCGGTGAGAAGGTATGCGCCGGGCCGGTTACCTCTCCAAAGCGGCCAGCAATCACGCGCATTGTTCCGCTGTTATCCGGCAGGGTGACCACCGGGATATCCGCCTGAATGATGCTCTGGTAGCCAGGCGTCGCCATTTTGTCTTTGGCGGGCAGGTTGACCCACAGCTGCATCATTTTCAGTTCACCGCCTTTCTGCGAGAACGCGCTGGAGTGGAACTCCTCGTGCAAAATGCCTGCGCCTGCCGTCATCCACTGCACATCGCCTGGACCAATAACGCCGCCTCTGCCGGTGGAATCACGGTGCTCAACTTCGCCTGAGTAGACGATGGTCACCGTTTCAAAACCGCGATGAGGATGCTCGCCCACGCCGCGTTTTGCGCCATCCGCCGGGAAGGTATGTGGTCCGGCGTAGTCAAGCAGCAGGAACGGGCTCAGCGGTTCGCCGTGCGTCTGGTAAGAAAACATCGAACGAACCGGAAAACCATCACCGACCCAGTGCGGACGAGGTGCGGTATACACGCCTGTTACGTTTTTCATGATTAACTCCTGATGTCCTGTTGATGTAAATAGCTTATATTCAGGGTTAATATCCCGGTAGATAGCAAAAATGACATTCACTGTTCCTTAAATGGAACAATGGGGGCGTATGCAGGATCTCAATGATTTCGTATGGTTTGTGAAGGTGGTGGAGCATGGCGGCTTTGCGGCAGCGGGGCGGGCGCTCGATCAGCCAAAGTCGAAACTGAGCCGTCGGATTGCGCAGCTGGAAGAACGCCTGGGTGTTCGGTTGATACAACGTACTACGCGGCAGTTTGCGGTGACTGAAGTGGGGCAGACGTTCTTTCAGCACTGTAAAGCCATGCTGGTGGAGGCTGAAGCTGCGGAGGAGGCGGTGGCTGCTTTACAGGCTGAGCCGCGCGGTATGGTCAGGATCACTTGCCCCGTAACCCTACTGCACGTTCACGTGGGGCCCATGCTGGCGAGGTTTATGGCGCGCTATCCGGGAATTAACCTCCAGCTTGAAGCCACCAACCGCCGGGTCGATCTGGTGGGGGAGGGGGTGGATGTGGCGATCCGCGTTCGTCCGCGCCCGTTTGATGACAGCGATTTGGTATTAAGGGTGCTGGCGGACAGGGGTCACTGTCTGGTTGCCGGGCCGACACTGATTGAACGGATGGGCAACCCGGCGATGCCTTCTGAGCTCAGCGAATGGCCGGGTTTAAGTATGGGCGCTGGTAAACACCTGCATAAGTGGGAGCTGAGCGGGCCGGAGGGGGCGAAAGCAGACATTCACTTCACGCCGCGCCTGGTGACTACCGATATGCTGGCGCTGCGGGAGGCAGCGATGGCGGGCGTGGGCGTGGTACAGTTGCCCATTTTGATGGTGAAGGATCAGCTGGCTTCAGGTGAGCTTGTTCGGGTGCTGAACGCGTGGGAGCCAAGACGGGAAGTGATTCACGCAGTATATCCTTCCCGGCGCGGCCTGCTGCCATCGGTCAGGACGCTGGTGGATTTTCTAACCGAAGAATATGCCCGGATGGTGGAGGAGTAACGTTTCCAGGGGACAACTGAATGCGAGCACCTAACTATCCCCTCTCCCCTCCGGGGAGAGGGTTAGGGTGAGGGGGGGATTGACTCGCTTCGCTCGCCCTGCGGGCAGCCTGTTCGCTACGCTCACAGTCTGTCCAACTGGCTGCGCCAGTTGTCGAACCCCGGTCGGGGGTTCTCATCCCCCCCTTGCGGAGAATATATAAGAAAAAAGCCCGTACTTTCGTACGAGCTCTCGTCTTGAATATGGCGGTGAGGGGGGGATTCGAACCCCCGATACGTTGCCGTATACACACTTTCCAGGCGTGCTCCTTCAGCCACTCGGACACCTCACCATATTGTCATCCCGTTGTTGTCGGGACGGGCGCTAATGTAAGGAAAAGCCGTACTGCCGTCAACCCACTTTTTCAGTAATTTAGCGTGTTTAGACAAACTTCAGGCAACCTGATTTCGAAATGTGCGAAAAGCGCCTCTTTTATCAGCAACGCGGTTTAGCGATAAATTTGTTATGCTGACAAGCCAGTTGAAAATGAAAATAAAACAGCGCACTAAAAGGCAATGACTATGGATATTATCTTCTATCACCCCACTTTTGATACGGCTTATTGGATTAAGGCGCTCACGGCGGCACTGCCTGGCGCACGCGTTCGCGAATGGAAACAGGGCGATAATGAACATGCCGACTACGCGCTGGTCTGGCATCCCCCGGTCGAAATGCTACAGGGACGCCGTTTGAAGGCGGTGTTTGCTCTTGGTGCGGGGGTGGATTCCATTCTCAGTAAGCTGAAGGCACACCCTGAAATGCTGCCGGAAGATATTCCCCTGTTTCGTCTGGAAGATACCGGTATGGGGGAGCAGATGCAGGAATACGCCGTAAGCCAGGTGCTGCACTGGTTCCGCCGCTTCGACGATTATCAGGCGTTTAAACAGCAATCCCACTGGGAACCGCTCCCGGATTATCAGCGTGAAGATTTCACCATCGGCATCCTCGGGGCGGGTGTGCTGGGTTCGAAAGTCGCCGAAGCGCTCGCCCCGTGGGGCTTCCCACTGCGCTGCTGGAGCCGGAGCCGTAAGGATTATCCGGGCGTCGAGAGCTTTGCCGGATTGGACGAACTCCCGGCGTTCCTGAAAGGGACACGCGTTCTCATTAACCTGCTGCCGAATACGGCGGAAACGGTCGGCATTATCAATGGCACGCTCCTCAACCAGTTGGCAGAAGATAGCTACTTAATGAACCTGGCGCGCGGGGTACACGTTGTGGAAGACGATCTGCTGAAAGCGCTGGATAGCGGTAAACTGAAAGGCGCAATGCTGGATGTGTATAGCCGCGAACCGCTGCCGACAGACAGCCCGCTCTGGGCACATCCGCGCGTGGCGATGACGCCCCATATTGCGGCCGTGACGCGACCGGCGGAGGCCGTGGCGTATATCTCGCATACCATCAGCGAAATAGAGAAGGGCAATGCGGTGACCGGACAGGTAGACAGACAGCGAGGCTACTGAGAGAAACCCGGCGTTCGCCGGGTTTTTGCTAATATTCGCCGCTGATAACTGCTATCCTTTGGAAAAACCGCAGAGGAGAGAAAGATGTATCCCGTTGACCTGCATATGCACACCGTCGCCAGTACCCACGCTTACAGTAACCTCCATGATTATATCGCTCAGGCGAAGCTGAAAGGCATCAAACTGTTTGCGATAACCGATCACGGTCCGGATATGGCGGATGCGCCGCACTACTGGCATTTTGTGAATATGCGTATTTGGCCACGTCTGGTTGACGGTATCGGGATACTGCGAGGCATCGAAGCGAACATCAAAAATACCGACGGTGAAATTGACTGCACCGGCCCGATGCTGACCTCGTTAGATCTGATCCTCGCCGGCTTCCACGAGCCGGTCTTTACGCCCCAGGATAAAGAGACCAACACCGCGGCGATGATTGCCACCATTGCCAGCGGCAATGTGCACATTATCAGCCACCCGGGAAATCCGAAATACCCGATCGATATTCAGGCCGTGGCACAGGCCGCAGCGAAGCACCGCGTGGCGCTGGAGATCAACAACTCCTCGTTCGTGCATTCGCGTAAGGGCAGTGAGGCCAACTGCCGCGACGTTGCGGCGGCCGTGCGTGACGCGGGCGGAATGGTGGCGCTGGGCTCTGATTCACACACGGCCTTCACGCTGGGTGATTTCAGCGAGTGCCTGAAAATATTGCGGGACGTGAATTTCCCGGAAGAACAGATCCTGAACGTCACGCCGCGTCGTATGCTCGACTTCCTTGAGTCGCGCGGCATGGCGCCGATTGATGAATTTGCCGATCTTTAATTAATAACGGAATAAAAACATGAATGAGTTTTCCATTCTTTGCCGCGTGCTGGGCACCTTATATTACCGCCAGCCGCAGGATCCGCTGCTGGTTCCGCTGTTTACCCTGATTCGTGAAGGTAAACTGGCGCAGAGCTGGCCGCTGGAACAGGAGGAGTTGCTGGAACGTTTGCAAAAAAGTTGCGATATGCAGCAGATTTCAACGGATTACAACGCGCTTTTCGTGGGGGAAGAGTGTCGCGTGTCGCCGTATCGTTCTGCCTGGCAGGAAGGTGCGACCGAAGCGGAAGTTCGGGCGTTTCTTTCAGAACGCGGCATGCCGCTGACGGATATGCCTGCCGATCATATCGGTACCCTGTTGCTGGCGGCCTCATGGAATGAAGATAAAGCAGGTGATGATGAGAATGAGGCGATTGAAACCCTGTTCGAAACGTATCTGCTGCCGTGGGTCGGAACCTTCCTGGGTAAAGTTGAAGCCCACGCCACCTCTCCGTTCTGGAGAACGCTGGCTCCGCTGACGCGTGACGCTATCGCTGCCATGTGGGATGAGCTGGAAGAAGAGAGTGAAGAGTGATTTAAATCACAAAAATCCTGCAACGATACATTTCAACTTGCACGTAACGTGCTTCTGATCTCATTTCTAGGGTGCGCATCTGCTAAGATGCGCACCATGAACATATTACTTTGTATTGCAATCACGACTGGCATCCTCTCCGGCCTCTGGGGTTGGGTGGCGGTATCTCTCGGTTTGTTGAGCTGGGCCGGTTTTCTTGGCTGCACGGCCTATTTCGCCTGTCCGCAGGGTGGTTTTAAAGGGCTCTTTATTTCAGGCAGCACGTTACTGAGTGGCGTGGTCTGGGCGCTGATCATTATGAAGGGCAGCGCGCTGGCGCCGCATGTGGAAATCCTGGGGTACCTCATGACCGGTATTGTGGCTTTCCTGATGTGCGTTCAGGCAAAACATCTGCTGTTGTCCTTTGTGCCCGGCACGTTCATGGGTGCCTGCGCGACCTTTGCAGGCCAGGGGGACTGGAAGCTGGTGGTCCCTTCGCTCATGCTGGGATTACTGTTTGGCTACGCTATGAAGAACAGCGGTCTCTGGCTTGCAGCCCGACGCGTGAAGAGCCAGAACGTTCCTGTGGTAGGTAAATAAAAAAAAGGCGAGACGAAAATCTCGCCTTTTTATACGCCGCCAATCATGACTCCGGCGGAACCGACATCTCACGGTATTTCACCAGCACCGCATTACTCACGTCACTTTTATTCTGAAGATCCCACAAGCCGCGATCGATACCGTCATTAATCAGGAAAATCACCCCGGTTTCGATGGCCGACATCAGACACAGCATGACCGGCTCGTTAGAGGTATAGCCAATTTCAGCCTCCAGCAAACGCTGGTAGTCGATAAAGCGGAATACCCCCGCCTGCACTTCATATGAGAGAATCGTTTTGCTGGTGGTCACGGAGGATAAAATTTCACCCGTGCTCACGTTAACCACGCGCAGGTTGACGGCAATCTGATCCAGCTGATACTGCGTGTCGGCCCCGATACCAAAGTAACGGGCACCCGCGCCGCCCGATTTCACGTTACTTTCGTAGCCGATAATCGAGCCTTCCACCATGATATTGGCTGCGGTGAGAGACTGTAGCGGCATGCGGTTATTGACGCCAACGGTACCATTCTCCTGTGCAGCACGAATGATTTTTCGTTCGTTAAGCAGGTTTTGCAGCCCCTGGCGTTCCAGCGGGATAAACCAGCGCGAATCTTTCAGGGCGGTAACCAGCATCGCGGTGGCGCTCTGCGGTACGGCCGTGGAGAAGTTACTGGCCGGATACGGTTTGAACTGGCCCGTCTCATCCTGAATGTTATAGACCGAGACGAATATCTTCCCGGTAGGGCCGGGCAGATGCGTCAGATCCCGATAGCTCTGGGCACGGGGCATTAGGGTGGGTTTAGCGGCTTCTTTTGGCGGGGCAGTTAAACAACCGCTTAATAAGCACACTGCAACTAAAATAAAAAAGCGCTGCATGATAATTGTCCTTATTTCGGGGTTGTTTAGAAATCAGTTGAACTGGTCTGCAAACCGGAAACCTGGATTGTCGACGTCTTACCGGTTTTTCGGTCTGTCACATTTAACTGAAGCTGCCCGTCTTTATTGGCAATATCGACGATAAAGTCGTTAGTGACCATCCGGCCGGGTTTTCCGGTATTAATGTTGGTTAATAAGCCACCTAATATTTGCGACTGGATGGCCTGAGTAAAATTATCCAGAGCTGACGGGGTCTCGATACCGAAATCATCGTCATAGCTGGGGTCTTTATAGGAGTTTTGAGCCTGCGCCTGGTTAAGCATAAAGGCTCCGTTATTCGGGTTGCCGCCAAAATTAGGGTTGCGGAACTGGAATGTCATATTTCCGGCCCAACTCAACGGCGCAATGAGCATTAACGAAATCACTGTGTGTGCGAGACGCATTACAGCCTCCGAAATAGGTGTCGTTGCTAGAACTCATCTTTTGCTAAATCGCCTGTGCTCAAAAGGGCTTTATCTAACTGTAGGCGGTTAATAGCTTCTTCTGTTTGTGCCAGTGCGAAAGCGACGTTCTGATCGAAGTCTCTTTTCGTTGGGAATAAAAAAGTCTGGTAAATAACGTCCTGATTAGCGGTTATTGTGATCCAGCTTCCCCACCGCGCACTGGGCCGTTCGTTGATGGTTAAATTACCCGGATAATCGCTTTCCCACTTATCGCTGAAGGCACGATAAAAATCGTGTCCGACAGAGGTGACAGTGTGGTCGGTCAACAGTCCAGGAACTTCCACCTCAACAGCCTGAAGGTTTCCGGCAGCAAGCATAATGCCTGCGGCGGCAATCCAACTTAGGGTGCGTTTCATGCTATTAACGCCTGAGGTTATCGTTTGCCCACGACACCGCCTGCGTGCGATTTTTAACAGCTATCTTTTTGAAAAGATTATAAAGATGCGTCTTAACCGTATTTTCGCTGATAAATAACGAACGGGCGATTTCAATATTTGAAGCACCAATACGCAGTTTGTTCAGGATCTCTTTCTCACGGTGCGTCAGAAGGGCCGATTCCGAACTGTTATAGCGATAATTTCCGGAGTGGGTAATGAGGTAGCTGGCCAGTTTTTGCGAGAAATAACACTCCCCCCGCAATATGCCCTGCAAACCCTCCACGACACGGTTTTCTTCTTCTGTAACGTAAAACACGCCGTTAATATGCGGCCAGCTCTCAATTTCGCGGAAAGGATACTCATCAGGCGTATTCAATAACAACACGCGGATATTATTGTTTTTCCTGCTTAAATTATCTTGCCAGTAATGGATCAGTTTTTTATCCGCTTCCATCATATCGAGAAGAATGATGCTGCCAGGAGCGATATCATCAAAAGAACGTTGAATGTTATGAAGTTTCCCGTTAAGTGACAGGCATTGTTTTAAATGCTGCAATAACGCTGTCGCTTGTAAGGAAGGTTTTGTGATCAACAATAATGTATGACCGGGTAAGCTATGGACTTCATTAAACATGATGAAACCCCACGTTATTTATGACACCCGGCAGTTGCCCTCGTTTTATTGAAAAGGGCACCAGAAGTACTGCAGGTGTGGCACTGCTGTGTGTAGTTAAAAAACCTTCCTCCAAAGGAGGCGGTAAAATTAAAAACAAATAACGTACTGCTGTTTTCAATCTAGCTATTGCAAACTTTAAAGCAAGTGTTAATCGTGTAACAGAATGTAAAATTCGATATTTATTTGTGTATTTTGCAGGGTTAATAGATTTTAAGATAAGGGGAAAGTTGTACAGGTGTATAAACGTGCACAGATTTTAAAAATCATACGGTATATTATAATGATCTGTATTATCTGGTTTTTTATTATTGTAAGCCAGCCGGTAAAAAGTAGGAACTCTGCTAAAAACATAAGACTTCCCTAAGCCAGAATTTTTTCTTAAGAAAACTTGCTTCGTGTCACGCGCGTGGCAAAGGGCATTGTCGTTTTTGTCTGAAGAAGCCGGTGCAGGTTGGACAGCCTGTCTCGCTGTTGTACAAGCGCAGGAAGACATTTTTGGTTTCTGCTTTAAGCGAGTATCCCGTCGTTTCAGGCGAGATTTACGACTTTGAGGTGAAGGGGAATATAAAAATAAGGCGCACGGGTGAGATATTAAACATGTTTCGGCAGACATACTCTTTTCCGTAACGCGGCGTTAACAAAACGAATCGCGTTAACGGAGTAAGGAATACCTTTTTATAGCCAGGTCCAGGGTGACAGCATGAAAAACAAAACGTTGTTTATGATGTTTACATTACTGGGTGCGCCTGGGTTTGTAATCGCAGGTGATTCAGATTTAGCCAGTTCTGAATATAATTTTGCGATAAATGAATTAAGTAAAGCTTCATACAATCAGGCAGCCATTATTGGTCAACAGGGTTCAGGAAATAATGCTGATGTACGCCAGGGCGGTTCTAAATTGCTGTCCGTTATTTCCCAGGAGGGCGGGAATAACCGCGCGAATGTTGATCAGTCAGGGACGTATAACCTTGCTTATATCGATCAGACCGGCAACGGCAACGATGCGAGTATTAAGCAGGGCGCTTTTGGCAACACCGCCATGATTATCCAGAAAGGCTCGGGTAACAGGGCGAATATAACGCAGTATGGTACGCAGAAAACAGCAGTTGTAGTACAGAGACAGTCGCAAATGGCTATTCGCGTTATTCAACGCTAGCGATGTGTGACGCCTTAATCAATCCGATGGGGGTTTACCATGAAACTTTTCAAAGTGGCAGTTATTGCAGCAATCGTAGTTTCTGGCAGTGCTTTCGCAGGTGCGGTACCACAATTTGGCGGCGGTCACGGTGGTGGCTGGGGTGGCGGCAATAACGGCCCTGACTCAACCCTGAGCATTTACCAGTACGGCGGCGGTAACTCCGCGCTTGCTTTGCAGACGGATGCCCGAGATTCTGAATTGACCATTACCCAGCATGGTGGCGGTAACGGCGCAGATGTTGGCCAGGGCTCTGATGACAGTTCTATCGATCTGCTGCAAAAAGGCTTTGGTAACAGCGCCACCATCGACCAGTGGAATAGCAAAGATTCTGTTATCAACGTGAAACAGTTCGGCGGCGGCAACGGCGCGGCGGTAGACCAGACAGCGTCCGGCTCAACGGTGACTGTGCACCAGGTTGGCTTCGGCAACAACGCGACCGCACACCAGTACTGATTCATTTCTGTACCAAAAAACAGGGCATGCGCCCTGTTTTTTTTCGGGAGGATCTCATGAGCACCTTCATTCTCCTTGCCGCGCTTGCCAGCCAGATAACGTTCAGCACCTCACAGCAGGCAAATGTGACAACCATTATTCCTCAGGTCACGCTGGCAGACGCCTGCGAATGTCAGGTTGAGGTGTTATCTGTCCGACAGGGGCAGGGGGGACAAAGTACATCGCGGCAGAAAAATACTCTTTTTATACCCGCTAATCAGCCGATTGATTTAACGCGAATCAGTTTAAATATTCGCTCAGGGGATGCGGTAAAAATAATCGTCACCGTTTCCGATGGAAAATCGCTTCATTTATCACAGCAGTGGAACGCACCGGCAAGTACGCTTTAATCATTCATAAAATCAATGATTTAATAAAGTGGCGGCGCTGCACAGGTAAGCTATGCTGATATCAAGAACCCAGCAAACGGGTTGCTTAAATTGATACGTCATAACGGAGCGTTTTTACCCCTCAAGGACGAATTTCATTGAGGAGTACAAATAATGTTCAAATCCGCAGCGTGTATTATTTCTGGTCTGGGACTGATCCTGTCCTCTTTTATTTCTCCGGCTTATTCAGCAACTATAGAGAATGGTGGGGTGATTCATTTTCGTGGCGCGGTGGTCGCTGACCCGTGCGAAGTCACGCCCCGGCATCAGCAGTTTGCAATTTCCTGCCCGGAAAATAACCGTATGAAAACGCATACCATCAGTTATGACGAGGCGCTCCGGGGCCATCATCCTCACTCAGCGCTGGCCGCTGTCACCATGAAATACCTGAATGAAAAGAAAACGCTTGCGGTCGTTCAGGTGGATTACCGTTAACCGCCGTTTTTTTCGCGACAGTTTTTCTCCTTCTCCCTCTGCGATACACTGATGAAAAAGGCGGGTTGCAGAGGGTGTTTATGAGACCGCAAATCGACGTTATTCATGGCGATATCACGACGGTGCACGTTGACGTGATCGTCAACGCAGCCAATTCCTCCCTCTTGGGTGGGGGCGGGGTGGATGGTGCCATTCACCGGGCCGCGGGCCCTCAGCTCCTTGAAGCATGCAAAACCGTGCGCCAGCAGCAGGGAGAGTGCCCGCCGGGGCATGCTGTTATTACGCTTGCGGGCGATCTCCCGGCCAAAGCGGTGATCCATACCGTTGGACCCGTCTGGCACGGTGGCGACCGCCATGAGGCTGAGATTCTGGAGCAGGCTTATCGTAACTGCCTGCGGCTTGCGGCAGATAACGGCTATAAGACCATGGCGTTCCCCGCCATTAGCACCGGGGTGTACGGTTATCCAAAGGAAGCGGCAGCTACGATCGCCGTGAATACCGTTTATCACTACCTTTCCCTCAAACCCATGCCGGAAAAAGTCATTTTTGTCTGTTTCGATGAGCACACCGCCGACCTGTATCAGCGGCTTTTGACCGCGCGCAGCCAGGCATTTTGATGTCTGAAAAGCAAAAACGGCGCTCTGGAGGCGCCGTTTTTTTATCCCGCTTTAACCTGAGGTTTGCCTGAGAACAGGAAACGCAAAAGCGGGATCCGCAGGTGGATTTCATACAACACGATGGCAATGCCAACCACAAAGACCAGACCGGTGAAGAAGCCCAGCGCATTCGATTTGATATGCGGCGTAATGTACGCCCCGAAAAACAGCGTCAGCGGATGGTGGACCAGGTAGATAAACAGTGAAGCATTAACGAAATAGGTGACGCGACTTGATTTAAAATTCAGCAGACGATGGCCAAGGGCGAACACCACGTTAACCATCCACAGGCCCATCAGCATCGTTATCACGCTCTCTGTCTCATACATCCACGCGTCCCCGCTGCCAAAGCGCTGATTGAGAAGATAGGCGGCAAAGGCCAGCGCAGCACCCACCGCACACCAGGGGGAGGGGGTGGTAAACAGCGCTTTAAGCCGGGGATGAATAAATGCTAGCGCCCCAATCAGGAAGAAGGGGATGTAGAACAGGGTCTGCATCACCACGAAATTAAACAGCCCATCGCTCAGAATGGGAGGGTAGACAATGAGTAGCGTACGCCTGACGGCGGCATACGCGACCCCCAGCGCAAGAAACAGCAGCGACAGCTTGCCCAGGGTGATGTTGGCGAAGAAGGTCGAGGTTGCGGCGCTCGCGCGCTGGCGCAGTTGACTGAAGATCAGCAAACTCACCGTGGTTAGCACCACCAGTACCAGCAGGAACCAGAGGTGGGAAATCAGCTCCCAGACCAGGGTGTTGTATTTCTCATAGAACGAGAGATTAGGCCAGTTTTCCGCCTTGCCTTTAACATGCTGCAACATGATGAACTGCGGCAGCGTCAGCAGCGGAATGGCCGTCAACATTGGTATGCCCACGCGCTCCACGCGTACTTTCCACCACCGCTTGAGGGGATAGCGCAAGAAGAGCATGTAAGAGAAATAGCCTGAAATGACGAAAAACACCTGCATGCGGAAGGCATGGATAAAATCATTGAACAGCGTCAGCCACCAGGAGGGCATCTGGCTGTTCACATGCCAGGTGTGGCTGGAATAGATCAGTGAAATATGAAAAGGGATCCCCAATAGCATGAGCCATGCGCGGATCGAGTCGAGGAAATATTCACGTTGTACAGGGGTTGTGCTCATATAACTTTGCGCATTCTCAGACTTTTCGCCTTATCCCTAAGGCTCATAATGGTTACATTCGGAGCCAACCCTACACCAAGACCGACACCCTGTCTCCAGGATAAGCACGCAAAGTGAAAAGCGGGTTCTTTCATTTGCTTAATCCATGAGCCAGCGAGCTGAACAAAGCAGTGATAATGTTGTCGGATTGCCTGAGTTTCCATTAAAATGGATCGGATCGATATAAGCACACAAAGGGGGAAGTGCTTACTTATTATGAAACATAAACCACAAATGATGAAAATGCGTTGGTTGGGTGTAGCAGTGCTGTTGTCACTGTATACCTCATCTGCACTGGCCTTTAACATCGATGATGTCGCAAAACAGGCTAAATCGATGGCGGGCAAGAGCTACGAAGCGCCAAAAAGTAACCTGCCCTCCGTTTTCCGCGACATGAAATACGCGGACTATCAGCAGATCCAGTTCAATCACGATAAAGCGTACTGGAACAATATTAAAACCCCGTTCAAGCTTGAATTTTACCACCAGGGTATGTACTTCGACACGCCGGTTGCCATCAATGAAGTGACGGCGACCGCGGTACGTAAAATCAAGTACAGCCCGGATTATTTCAATTTTGGCGATGTGCAACACGATAAAGACACGGTGAAAGACCTCGGCTTCGCAGGCTTCAAGGTGCTTTACCCGATTAACAGCAAAGATAAAAACGACGAAATCGTCAGCATGCTTGGCGCCAGCTACTTCCGCGTGATTGGCGCGGGGCAGGTGTACGGGCTTTCTGCGCGCGGTCTGGCAATTGATACCGCGCTGCCATCAGGTGAAGAATTTCCACGTTTTCGCGAGTTCTGGATCGAACGTCCAAAACCAACCGACAAACGTCTGACAATTTATGCGCTGCTGGACTCCCCTCGTGCGACAGGCGCTTATCGCTTCGTGATCATGCCAGGGCGTGACACGGTGGTTGACGTGCAGTCTAAAGTTTACCTGCGCGATAAAGTGGGCAAACTGGGCGTCGCGCCGCTGACCAGCATGTTCCTGTTCGGGCCGAATCAGCCGTCTCCGGCGACTAACTTCCGCCCTCAACTGCATGATTCTAATGGCCTTTCCATTCATGCTGGTAACGGCGAGTGGATCTGGCGTCCGCTGAACAACCCGAAACACCTCGCCGTCAGCAGCTTTGCGATGGAAAACCCGCAGGGCTTTGGTCTGCTGCAACGTGGCCGTCAGTTCTCCCGCTTTGAAGATCTGGACGACCGCTACGATCTGCGCCCAAGCGCCTGGGTTACACCGAAAGGCGACTGGGGTAAAGGCAAGGTTGAGTTGGTTGAAATTCCAACCAATGATGAAACCAACGATAACATCGTGGCGTACTGGACACCGGATCAGCTGCCTGAAGCCGGTAAAGAGATGAACTTCAAGTATGCGATCACCTTCAGCCGTGACGAAGACAAACTGCACGCACCGGATAACGCGTATGTGATGCAGACGCGTCGTTCTACGGGGGACGTGAAGCAGTCCAACCTGATTCGTCAGCCGGATGGCACGCTGGCATTTATCGTGGACTTCACCGGGCAGGATATGAAAAAACTGGCGCCGGATACTGCCGTGACGGCACAGGCCAGCATTGGCGATAACGGTGAAATCGTTGAGAACGCCGTGCGTTACAATCCGGTCACCAAAGGGTGGCGTTTGACCCTGCGCGTGAAGGTGAAAGATCCGAAACAGACCACTGAAATGCGCGCCGCGCTGGTCAGTAACGATAAGCCGCTGAGTGAAACCTGGAGCTATCAGCTACCTGCCAATGAATAATACATCTGAATATATTGATGCCATGCCGCTAACGGACATTGAAAAAGCGGCACTCCCTGCGAGCGACATCCGCGCGGTTCACACCGCGCTGGATGGTGAACATCGTCACTTTTCCCGTGATGATGATACGCCGCTGGGGTCAGTGAAGGCACGTCTGGAGCAGGCATGGCCAGACTCGCTGGCAGAAGGGCAGTTAATCAAGGATGACGAAGGGCGTGACCAGCTACAGGCGATGCCGAAGGCCACGCGTTCCTCTATGTTCCCCGATCCGTGGCGCACCAACCCGGTGGGTCGCTTCTGGGATCGCCTGCGTGGGCGTGACGTGACGCCGCGCTATCTGTCACGTCTGACCAAAGAACAACAGGCGTCCGAGCAGAAATGGCGTACCGTGGGAACGATTCGTCGTTACATTCTGCTGCTGCTGACGCTGGCACAGACGGTTGTCGCCACCTGGTACATGAAAACTATTCTGCCGTACCAGGGCTGGGCATTGATTAACCCTGCTGACATGATTGGCCAGGATATCTGGGTCTCCTTCATGCAGCTGCTGCCGTATATTTTACAGAGCGGCATCCTTCTGCTGTTTGCCGTGCTGTTCTGTTGGGTCTCCGCCGGGTTCTGGACGGCGCTGATGGGCTTCCTGCAACTGCTGATGGGGCGTGACAAATACAGCATTTCCGCGTCGACGGTCGGGGATGAACCCCTCAATCCTGAGCACCGTACCGCGCTAATCATGCCTATCTGTAACGAAGATGTTGACCGCGTATTCGCCGGGCTGCGTGCCACCTGGGAGTCCGTAAAGGCGACCGGTAACGCGGCGCATTTCGACGTCTACATCCTGAGCGACAGCTACAACCCGGATATCTGCGTGGCAGAGCAAAAAGCCTGGATGGAGCTGATTGCTGAAGTGCAGGGCGAAGGGCAGATCTTCTACCGTCGTCGTCGTCGTCGTGTTAAGCGTAAGAGCGGGAACATCGATGACTTCTGTCGTCGCTGGGGTAACCAGTACAGCTACATGGTGGTACTGGATGCGGACTCCGTGATGAGCGGCGACTGCCTGAGCGGGCTGGTCCGTCTGATGGAAGCCAATCCGAACGCGGGTATTATTCAGTCCTCGCCAAAAGCGTCCGGTATGGACACGCTATATGCGCGCTGCCAGCAGTTTGCGACCCGCGTCTACGGGCCGCTGTTTACTGCCGGTCTGCACTTCTGGCAGCTGGGTGAATCTCACTACTGGGGCCACAACGCTATTATCCGCGTGAAGCCATTCATCGAGCACTGCGCCCTGGCGCCGCTGCCGGGTGAAGGATCGTTTGCCGGGTCCATTCTGTCGCATGACTTTGTGGAAGCCGCGCTGATGCGTCGCGCAGGGTGGGGCGTCTGGATTGCCTACGATCTGCCGGGCTCGTATGAAGAGCTGCCGCCGAACCTGCTGGATGAGCTCAAGCGTGACCGCCGTTGGTGTCACGGTAACCTGATGAACTTCCGCCTGTTCCTGGTGAAGGGGATGCACCCTGTTCACCGTGCGGTGTTCCTGACGGGCGTCATGTCCTATCTGTCTGCGCCGCTGTGGTTTATGTTCCTGGCACTCTCGACCGCGTTGCAGGTTGTGCATGCCCTGACGGAGCCGCAGTACTTCCTGCAACCGCGCCAGCTGTTCCCGGTGTGGCCGCAGTGGCGTCCGGAGCTGGCGATTGCGCTGTTCGCGTCGACCATGGTGCTGCTGTTCCTGCCTAAGCTGCTCAGTATCATTCTGATCTGGTGTAAAGGTTCGAAGGAGTACGGTGGTTTCTGCCGCGTAACCCTTTCACTGCTGCTGGAAGTGCTGTTCTCGGTCCTGCTGGCACCGGTGCGTATGCTGTTCCACACGGTATTCGTGGTGAGCGCGTTCCTGGGATGGGAAGTGGTGTGGAATTCACCGCAGCGTGACGATGACTCTACGCCATGGAGTGAGGCCTTTATGCGCCACGGCTCTCAGCTGCTGCTGGGCCTGGTGTGGGCCGTTGGTATGGCCTGGCTGGATCTGCGTTTCCTGTTCTGGCTGGCGCCAATCGTCTTCTCACTGATCCTGTCGCCATTTGTGTCGGTGATCTCCAGCCGTTCTACGGTGGGCCTGCGTACCAAACGCTGGAAGCTGTTCCTGATCCCGGAAGAGTATTCTCCGCCGCAGGTGCTGGTGGATACCGATACCTATCTGGAGCAGAACCGCAAACGCACGCTGGATGATGGCTTTATGCACGCCGTGTTTAACCCGTCATTCAACGCGCTGGCAACCGCGATGGCGACTGCGCGTCACCGCGCCAGCCAGGTGCTGGAGATCGCCCGCGATCGCCACGTTGAGCAGGCGCTGAATGAGACGCCAGAAAAGCTTAACCGCGACCGTCGTCTGGTGCTGTTGAGCGATCCGGTGACGATGGCACGGCTTCACTACCGCGTGTGGACTTCTCCGGAGAGATACTCTTCGTGGGTGAACTACTACAAGGACGTGAAGCTGAATCCGCTGGCCCTGAAGGCGAAGTAAGTTGTTAAGTAGGGCTGGTAAGCGAAGCGCCACCCGCCAAATAAAATACCGGCTGTGAGGCCGGTATTTTTTTAGAGGTCAGAAATGAAAGTAATCATCGTCGTCATGATGGCATGCCTGCTCAGCGGCTGCGGCAGCATCATCAGCCGCACCATTCCCGGACAGGGCCACGGGAATCAGTACTACCCCGGCGTACAGTGGGATGTCCGCGATTCCGCATGGCGCTATCTCACCGTGCTCGATCTGCCGTTTTCGCTGATTTTCGACACGCTACTGCTGCCCATCGATGCCAGCCACGGCCCTTACGAGTAACGAGAGCTTATCGCTCGTCCCATTCGTCCGCTGCGGCCTGACCTTCTTCGGTATCCAGCGGCGGTTCGAGCTGAAACTCACCTTCATCCCATTCATGCAGCGTATTTTCTTCCAGCCACTCCTGACGTAACTCAATTTCGTCATAGTCGCCGTCGAATACCGCCTGCGCACCTTCACCACTCAGTATCGGCAGACATTCTCCGTCTTCACCTTCATCAGCAAAGAATTCGGCCTGCCACATAATATCGCCGTCCTGAAGGACGTATTTTTGGATATTGAGTTGTTGCACGTCAGCATCTTCTTCCTCAATGCCGGGATTATCGGCGAGGAATTCTTCGCGAGCGGCATCGATAGCTTCTTCCAGCGTGGCGTACATGGTCATTGGTGTCTCCCTGTTTTTCGTGAAGGTATTCAGGGAAAGAATAGCTGATTATATGATTGTGCAAGTATGAATGCGTAAATTAGCCGTCACGATGTTGTGTTATGCGCGCCGGGCGTAGCGCCCGGGATAAGCTGAGCCAGGAATAAACAGCGTTGAACAGCACGACGCCTGCCGTCACGATAAAGACCGCCCGGAAACCGAAACTGGCCGAAACCCCCGCGCCGACCAGCGGCCCGGTGACGTTACCCAGATCGCGAAACGACTGGTTGTAGCTGAAAATACGTCCGGCAATCTGGTTGGTGGAGTTATAAACCAGCAGCGTCTGCACCGCAGGAAGCAACGCGCCGTCCGCTGCGCCCAGCAGGAAGCGCAACACGCCGAGTTGCCACGGTGAGTTCACCATCGACATGGGGATCAGCAGCAGAACGGAGACGATCAGGGCGCAGATCAGGATTTTTTCCGGGCCAATGCGATCGCCCAGCCTACCGAGCCGTGGCGCGCTCAGCAACGCGGCCACGCCGGGAACAGAGGCGATCAGGCCGCTAATAAAAGCAATGTTGCTGACGTTTCCCGCCAGATCGCGGACATAGAGCGTCAGAATAGGCGCGATTGAACCGGTGGCCACCTGAATAATCATGGTGGTCACAAACAGGCTCAGCACCAGCTTTGGGTTTTTCAGCGAGGCCAGCACATCCCGGGCGTGCAGCATCTCTTTTTTGGCTACCGGCGTGAAATTCTCGCGGATGCAGATAAGCGTCACGAGGAAGCAGAGGAACAGCACGCTGGCGGTAATGAAGAATACCGGCCGCAGTCCGTAGTGGTCGGCCAGCAGCCCGCCCGCCAGCGGACCCAGCAGTGCGCCGCTTACGCCGCCAGTGGAGAGCGTACCCAATGCCCAGCCGCTTTTATGGCGTGGGATTTGGGTTGCGATCAGGGCGTTGGCATTGGGGATAAATCCCCCGAGCAGACCCAGGAGCGCGCGTAATATCAGAAACTGCCAGACATTCTGCGCCACCCCCATCAACAGCATTATGATCGCCATGCCGAGCGCGGAGCGCAGCAGCATAATTTTGCGGCCTTTCCGATCCGCAAGCCCACCCCAGAAAGGCGACGCAATGGCGGAGAACAGGAACGTAATGCTGAACACCAGGCCGGACCACATATTCAGTGCGCTATGGCCGGTGACGCCGAGCTGTTCAACGTAGAGGGGCAGGAAGGGCATTACCAGGCTAAAGGCTGCGCCAGTAAGAAAACAACCCAGCCATGCAACCGTCAGGTTGCGTTTCCAGTTTATGGGAGCATCTGTGGAGGACATAACTATCCGCATAATGAGGTGCAGGGCACCGTGACCAGTGAGGTAATAAGCCTGCTAATTATGCGCCTGGGGTATGATTGCCGCAATGACGGGGAGCTTTTAAAGCTAAAACAGCTTGCGGCCCGGAAGACCGCATGCAGATTAATAACGAGAAGGGACGCCCTGAGGCCGGGTTTTGAAGCGGCGATGCAGCCACATGTACTGCTCGGGAGCGAGCATAATGCATTTCTCGACAATAGCATTCATCCAGCGCGCGGTGGTTTCTGCATCATCCAGCGGCGGCGTGAGTTCCGGCTCCAGCATGATGAGATGATAGCCTGAACCGTCTGGTTTACGGCGCGGTACAAACGGCACGATAGCCGCTTTGGACATCCGCGCCAGCATCCAGGTCCCGGTGGTTGTCGCCGCATCTTCCACCGCAAAGAACGGGACAAACACGCTGGATTGCGGGCCATAGTCATGATCCGGGGCATACCAGACCACTTCACCTGATTTGAGGGCGCGGATCATCCCTTTAAGGTCTTTGCGGTCGATCATGCTTTTATTCGAGCGCATGCGTCCGTTGGTCTGTATCAAATCGATCACCGGATTATCGTTGGGACGATAAACGCCAATACCCGGCGCCTGCATGCCGAACATGCGCGCGCCAATTTCGAGCGTCAGGAAATGAACGCCAATCAGCAGGACGCCAGTCTGGTTGGCCTGGAGATTATGCACCGGATCCATGCCGGTTCCGGCCACTTCCGTCCAGCGCGCCATGCGCTTATCCGACCAGAACCAGGCCATACCGGTCTCCATCAGTCCCATGCCGACAGATTCGAAGTTTTTAACCACCATGTCGTGACGCTCAGATTCGCTCATCTGAGGAAAGCAAAGCTCAAGATTTCGATACGCGATCCTGGCGCGACGCTTCATAAATTGTTGAGCAATGCGGCCCAGTCCTTTACCCATGCGGAAAATTACGGGATAAGGCAGCTGTACAATTAGCCACAACAAGCCAATGCCTGACCATGTTAACCAATAGCGTGGGTGTAAAAGCGCGGCAGTAAATTTCGGTAACTGGGTCATGTCTGTCCTGTGTTCTAACGTCCTGAAGGGCTATTGTCTCATTTTTTGAGGCATAGCCAAAATGTCTGTCATCGAAACATGAAAGAATATGCAAGTGTTAAGTCTGATTAATCAGGTTGACTGAAATGTAGCGTAAATTGTGTGGATGTAAATTGTCTTTGTTTGCTATATCATGCCGAACGATTTTTATTTCTCAACGATTGCAGGACTTGTACACCATGCCAGTGTTACACAACCGCGTTTCGAATGAGATGTTGAAAGCGCGTATGTTGGCCGAAACCGAACCGCGCACAACGATCTCTTTCTATAAATATTTTACCATCAACGATCCACAGGCGACCCGCGATGCGCTTTACCAGGCTTTCACCGCCCTGAACGTGTTTGGTCGCGTCTATCTGGCGCGTGAGGGTATTAACGCGCAGATCAGCGTGCCGGAAAGCAAAGTCAGCGCCTTCCGCGATCTCCTTTATGGTTTTGATCCGGCGCTTAACGGCTTACGCCTGAACATTGCGCTGGATGATGACGGCAAATCGTTCTGGGTGCTGCGCATGAAGGTGCGTGAGCGTATTGTGGCGGATGGCATCGACGATCCGAACTTCAATGCCGCTAATGTGGGGGAGTACCTCAAGGCCGCTGAAGTGAACGCGATGCTCGACGATCCGGATGCAGTGTTCATCGATATGCGTAACCACTACGAATATGAAGTGGGCCACTTCGAGAATGCGATGGAAATTCCTGCCGACACTTTCCGTGAACAGCTGCCGAAAGCGGTTGAGATGATGCAGGAGCATAAAGACAAAAAGATCGTTATGTATTGCACCGGGGGGATCCGCTGCGAAAAAGCCAGTGCCTGGATGAAACACAACGGTTTTAATAAAGTCTGGCATATTGAGGGTGGGATCATTGAATATGCCCGCCGCGCCCGCGAGCAGGGGTTACCGGTGCGTTTTATCGGTAAAAACTTTGTGTTTGATGAGCGTATGGGCGAGCGAATTTCAGAGGACGTAATCGCTCACTGCCACCAGTGCGGTACGCCGTGCGACACGCATACCAACTGCAAAAACGACGGTTGTCATCTTCTGTTTATTCAGTGTCCTGCATGTGCCGAGAAGTTTAATGGCTGCTGTAGCGAGCTGTGCAGTGAAGAGAGTATCCTGCCTGAAGAAGAGCAACGTCGTCGCCGTGCCGGGCGCGAGAACGGGAATAAGATCTTTAATAAATCCCGGGGCCGACTGAATACCAAACTGGGTATTCCGGACCCGGAGTAAAACATTGCCCGGCGGCGTAAAAGCCTGCCGGGCCTGTTTTATGACTTCTGCTGAACGCCTTCCACCGAAATAATCAGCTCTACATCCTGCGATGCCGGTCCTAAATCTGTGGTGATATTAAAATCTTTCAGATGAATTTTGCCGGCGGCTTCAAAGCCAGCACGTTTTCCGCCCCACGGATCGTCGCCCTGGCCGATTAATTTCGCATCCAGTGTTACCGGTTTTGTTACGCCGTTCAGCGTAAGATTACCGGTAATAGCGAGCTTATCACCGTCTTTCTTCACTTCTGTCGACGCGAAAGTAGCTTGCGGGAATTTGCCTACGTTCAGGAATTCAGCGCTGCGCAGATGTTTATCACGCTCGGCGTGATTAGTGTCGACGCTGTTAGTATTAATGGTGACGTTTACTTTATCGGCAGCAGGATTTTTCTCGTCGAAACTAAATGTGCCATCGAAATCATTGAACGTACCATATAACCAGCTGTAACCCAGATGCTGAATACGGAAATTGACGAAGGCATGCTGGCCTTCTTTATCAATTTTATAGTCGGCGGCAATGGCCGAACCGGTGGTAAATAACAGCGAACCTAATGCAATACCCAACAGGCGTTTTTTCATTTTATGCTCCAGAGTCAACTGACGAACGGCCAAGCATGCGCTTCAGCGTATCGTCTTTATCGATAAAGTGGTGTTTCAGGGCCGCAAGGCCATGCAGAACAGACAGGATCACCACGCTCCATGCCAGCCACAGATGAACCACACCGGCGGTGTCAGCCTGTGAACCGGCGTCAGCCAGCGTGGCAGGGACGTCAAAGAGCCCAAACACGCTGATCGGTTTGCCGTCTGCGGTCGAAATGAGATAACCGCTGATCAGAATGGCGAACAGCAGGGCATAGAGTGCGATATGTGCGCCAACAGCGCTTATGCGGGTAAGACGGCCATGGCTTTTGGGGGCAGGAGGGGGCGGAGAGAGATGTCGCCAGATCACGCGAAAAACCAGACCCATCATCAGCAGAACCCCAATGCTTTTGTGCAATTCGGGGGCCTGATGATACCAACCGTCATAATAGCTTAATGTCACCATCCAGAGGCCGAGACCAAACATGGCATAGACAGCAAGTGCAAATAGCCAGTGTAAACACATGGATATTATTCCGTAGCGGCTGGAGGAGTTACGCCATTGCATATGAATTTCCGTTCTCAAATGTCTGAGCAATAAAAATGGCCGGATTAATTAAATAATGCAACTGAAAAAAAGGAATAATGTTATTTAGTTATTTTATTTCAGCGAATTTGAATGTGTTTCCGCAATGTATTTCAATCGCTTCGTTCAATAAATTTGAGATGACTTTTTATAAAAACTATAAGTTAAATAAGTTTAAAGGAGTGTCAATAAACGTCAGTGATGGTTTTCAGAAGAATACAATAAAGATGACGTCAACAATCGCCAGCAGCGACCAAAGGACAATGTAGAGCATGAAATGCTCGCGGATGTTATTGATAAGGTAATTCACCAGTCTGCGCATCATGATCCTCTCGCAAATCAGGCTCCGGTTATTCGGAGCCTGTAGCGGTATTATCGGCTAAAGCGCGAGAGCGCGAAGGGTTTGAGATCAAACGAAGGCGCAATCCCCTGAGCAAACTGGGCGGCGATTTCACCTAACACAGAGGCAAATTTAAACCCGTGACCGCTGAGCCCGGTTACGATCAGGGTGTTGTCGTGCCCAGGCAAGGTGTCGATGATGAAGTCTTCATCTGGCGTATTGTCGTAGGTGCACGCTGCGCCATAAAGCAACCCGCCTACGCCCGGCAGAATATTACGCAGGAACGTGAAGGCTTCGGAACCATCCTGCGGATAGGCTCCGTACGGCTTGCGTTCTTCCGCAGAGGAAATTACCTGTCCGCCGTTATGTTTGCCAATCTTGAGCGCGTCTTTTTCCGAGGGGAAACCGTAGTACTGGTCGCCATTAGGTAACTCGCCCGTGAACGCCGGGAATTTGTTCTGGCTGCTGTAACGCCCGTCAGACTGGAACCAGGAGAAGACTTTGCGTACCGGCTGGATGGGCAGATCCGGCAGCAGTTTCGTCACCCACGTTCCCGCACTCACCAGCAGGCGCGTGGCGGTATATTCACCTTCAGACGTGGTGACGGTTGAACCCCCGGCATGGTGGGTGATACCCGTGACCGGACAGTTAAACAACTGTGCGCAGCCCGCTTTGGCGGCGAGATCAATCCATGTCTTAATGGCCGTTTCGCTGTGCAGTACCCCGGAATTGGCTTCAAACAATCCAATGTAGTCTTCAGGGACAGAAATTTCCGGCCAGCGCGCCATTATGTCGTTCGCATCCAGACGCTCAACGTCCAGACGGTAGGCTTTCGCGCTCTCCTCGACATTCGCCAGAAACGTGGAGTTGGCGGGCCCCAGATTAATAACCCCGGTGCGCTCAAAAATGCGTTCTTCGGTGACTGCGGCCAGCTCATCCCACAGCGTCTGAGCCCGAAGCACCAGCGGTACATAGCGCTCACCTTCGCCGTAAGCGTGACGGATAAGACGGGTATCGCCGTGATGGCTTCCTTCAGAATGAGGGGGATGGTGGGCGTCAATCATCAGCACATTCAGACCCGCCTGCGTAGCGTAATAACCGGCTGCAGATCCAACGGAGCCGCTTCCGATAATGATCAAATCGTATTTCATAGGCTTCTCTTTACTAACGCTTTGTTAGCAGAGTAATTAACTATGTGGGCTTATACAAGAGCGAAATAAATAAGGCACCGCGAGGGTGCCTGTTGAGTGAAAAGGGGCATAAGGTCAATGCCGTTTATACTCATTTTCCTGGTAGTCGCCAGATTCTATTTTTGCGATGCCTGCTTCCAAAATAGAAATAAACTGACGGGCGACGTCTGTTGTAATCCACAGCGTCTGTCCAACTTCCGCTTCGTCACGGTTTAGCTGATTCGGGGTCTGGTAGTGCAAACGCAGCATCAGCGCATCGTAGCTGTCTACGGTGCTGATATCCCAGCCAACGAGTGGATGGGTCTGGATGACTTCATTATTCTTTTCCATTATAACCCCCTTAATGCGTGTTAGAAGACAACGACTTTGAGGTTCAATGCATGTTTTTCTGAAAGCTTTTTCAGTATATCAATTAATAAGGGTTCCGCAGGAAAAATAAACGGGTAGCAACACATTTTTCTGCTTTTTAGGATTGTTCGAACAATAAAACGTCATCTTGTTCACGATTTTCTAAGAAGATACTGAAATATTTTGAACTTTCAGGAGACGAAACGAAAAAAAGCCGGGGCGACCCGGCAAAAAAACACAATGAGGGAGCAAATTTTAATCAGTGATAAACCAGTCGTCGGCGCTTTCCCATGTTTCCTGCAAAATTTCGCTGATGCGGTCTTTGTCTTCTTTCGCGCCGCCAATGACGGAAAGATGGTTTGCTGTCGCATAACGTACCGTTATGGCGCCATCGTTTTCAGGAAAAGTGCTGTTAATACGTCGGGATAGCTCACCCGCCAGAGCGTCGAGTGCGCCAGCAGGCAGGACGGTGGTTTTGGCAATGGTGACTTCAATACGCATAAATGCCCCCTGTGTAATATACTGTTTATTTATACAGTTATATTGGCGGTTTGACAACAGGGGGATGACAATTTTTTAGCTTTTTACCGTCCAGCTTACGGTTTCACCGGCCAGGAAGGGGATCAGCGTATCGTCGGTGAGCGCAATCGACGCTTCAACCTGGCTTTCTTTGCGCTCCAGCTCAATGAACGTGTCATTAACCGGCAGACCGTAGAAACGCGGGCCGTTAAGGGAGCAGAAGGCTTCGAAATGGCCTAACGCATTCATCTCGTCAAAGACGGTTGCGTAACTTGCCAGGGCGGTCGGGGCGTTAAAGCAGCCTGCACAGCCGCAGCTCGCCTCTTTTCGGTGACGGGCATGCGGGGCGGAATCCGTGCCGAGGAACGCGCGCGGGAAGCCGCTGGCGACCAGCTCACGTAGCGCCTGCTGGTGGATATTGCGCTTGAGGATCGGCAGACAATACAGATGTGGGCGAACGCCACCCACCAGCATGTGGTTACGGTTAAACATCAGGTGCTGCGGGGTGATGGTGGCGGCAATCAATTCGTTTCCATCCCGGACATACTCTGCGGCATCTTTGGTCGTAATGTGTTCAAACACTACCTTCAGCCCAGGAAGACGCTGGCGCAGCGGCTCCATGACCGTTTCGATAAAACGCGCTTCGCGATCGAAAATATCAATGTCAGCGTGGGTCACTTCCCCGTGCACCAGCAGTGGCATTCCCAGTTTTTGCATTCGCTCCAGAACGGGCATGATGGCGTCGATGCTCGTCACCCCATGGCTGGAGTTGGTGGTGGCGTTTGCCGGGTAGAGCTTCGCGGCGGTGAACACACCTTCGTTAAATCCGCGCTCAACCTCATTGGGATCCAGCGAGTCCGTCAGGTAGCAGGTCATCAACGGAGTAAAATCGTGCCCGGCCGGAACGGCGTCAAGGATACGCTGGCGATAGGCGATCGCGGCCTCGACGGTGGTGACTGGCGGAACCAGGTTAGGCATAACAATCGCACGGCCATAAATTTCGCTGGTATACGGCACGACGGTTTTCAGCATGTCGCCATCACGAAGATGGATATGCCAGTCGTCTGGGCGGCGGATTTTGAGAACCTGGGATTGTACAGTCATGGAAGCTCCGGCTTGAAAGGGATCAGTCATAAGATGGCTGTTTTTGCCGGACACAAATCATAAGCGGAAACGTTTTCGTTTGCACACTATTCCGTTAAAAAAAACGGGCGCCTGAGCGCCCGGAGTATTTAGTCGGTGAAAGGAATGATGATTTCACCCGGTTTCACCTCTATCCCTTTGGCATATTTTTTCGCCAGAGATTCGCCCTTACTCTTGTCTTCGCTCAGAACGTAGGCGGGCTGCTGGTTAAAATAGTTCTGTAACGACTGGTTGAGATAAGGCATCAGCGTTTGCAGCACCGGTTTCATTTTATCCGGCGTGACGACCGCATCGACGATTTCCATCTCTTGCAGGAAAATTGCCCCTTTCTCTTTATTAAAGACCGGCAGCGCCTTGAGCTTCAGTTTGATATCCGCTTTCTGATTGCCGAAGAGCGAGGTCATGTCGAGGCTGGCATCACCGGACAGGGTGACTTTGTTAGGCTCCTCGCGCCCAATCTGGCTGGCGAGATTCGTCAGGACGATATGTGCATCCGCAAGGCCGGGCACGCCGATATCTTTTGAAAAGTTATTATGTTTTTCCAGCGCCTGATTAATTTCCTGCTCACTGACGGTGTACTGCGTAAGCTGGTTACATCCCACCAGCAGCCCACTGACAATTAACGCAGCGGCAATAACGATCTTTTTCATGGTGTTCCTCAACATAAAATCGGCGCATCTGTCCTGATACGCCAGTATGTCAGGGTGATCCTGGAGAAACCAGCAGAAAAAACTGATAGTGAAGGGAGGTAAATATCCTCCCCCAGAAGGTCAGGCGCCAGGTTCCAGCATCCCGCGGGTGCTGCGTTTATCACTGAACTGCCACCAGAGGGCAATCAGCGTCATAAAGCCGACCATACCGAGCATGACCCACGGCAGCTCCGGCTGATGGAGCGCTTTTCCGGCATCAAACAGCCAGCCGCCACCGGTGTAACCCAGCGCGCCGCCAAGCGCCAGTCCGAGACGGCTGAAGCCCATGTAGCTGCCACGGGCCCGGGCGTCGGCAAGTGACGCGCTCAGGGTTTCACGGGCCGGCTCGGCAATGATTGAGCCAATATAGAAGGTGCAAATCAGCATAAACAGCTGCTGGAGTGAGCTCACCAGGCCGATGGGCATCATGCTCAGCGTCATCAGCAACAGCCCGGCCATCAGACGGTGCTCAAGCCGGAAACGGCGCTCGCTCCACCGGGCAATCGGATAGAGCAGAGTCAGAGAAAGGCAGGCCTCAATGGCATACATCCATTTTACCGCCGCCGGCGTGCCGGCAATATCGTTAACCATAATCGGCAGCATCAGCATGACCTGCACGGCGAGCATGTAGTAGCCGGTCAACGTTAAAACATAGGTGACGAAGCGTTTATCGCTCAGCACGCGGTCAAGCCCTTCCCGCACCGGCGCTTTTACCGTCGACAGCTTCCATGCAGGCAGAAACAGACCGTTAAACAGCGCGCAGAGAATAAACAGCACCGCGCCGGTGGCGCAGACCAGGCGGAAATCGTATTGCAGCAGCCAGCTTCCCAGCAGGGCGCCCACTACCGCGCCAGCGCTGTCCTGCATCATCAAAATTGAGAAGAAACGACCCCGGTGTTGCGGACGGATAAGCTTAACCACCAGCGCGGTACGCGGTGGGTCGAAAAGGGTGCCGCCAATCCCGGAAAGGAAACAGGAGAACCACAGCAGCCAGGGGTCATGAGCGATTGCCATCGTGGCGAATCCCGCCGCACGTAACAGCATGCCGGTGACGATCATCGGTTTCGCACCGAAGCGGTCGGCTATTGCCCCGCCAAACACGCCAAGACCCTGTTGTACAAACTGGCGTAAGCCCAGCGCGATCCCGACCATTAGCGCCGCCCAGCCCATTTGATCGACAAAACGAATCGATATAAGTGGAAAAACGACAAAAAAGCCGAGCACGACCAGCATGTTATCGACGAGCAGGAAATATTTACCCAGGCTCCTGGCCTGTGATACGCGGGACATTTTCCCTCCAGGGAAAATAAAAGGTGAGCACGCTAATATTCTGCGGTGTCGCCGCGCTTTTTCACATACCTGCTGGCGACAATATTTTTTTATCAAAAAGGTGCTTTGATAGAGAGTTCTCATCGAAAAATGTGAAAAGCGATAAAAATGGTATGTCACTGTTTTCACAGAAGGCACAGGCGCAGGTATAGTAAAGCTAACAGGCAGAGCAGAAGCGACGGGAAGGAGTGGTATCGATGTTTGGCTATCGCAGTAATGTGCCAAAAGTGCGTCTGACGACGGACAGGCTGGTCGTTCGTCTGGTGCATGAGCGTGATGCCTGGCGTCTGGCGGATTATTACGCCGAGAATCGCCAGTTTTTAAAACCCTGGGAACCCGTTCGGGACGAGAGCCATTGCTACCCCTCTGGCTGGCAGGCGCGCCTCAGTATGATTGCGGAATTTCACAAACAGGGAAGTGCGTTTTATTTCGCGCTTCTCGATCCGGAAGAGAAAGAGATCGTTGGCATTGCCAATTTTTCAAACGTAGTACGCGGGTCGTTTCACGCCTGCTATCTCGGGTATTCCATCGGCCAGAAATGGCAGGGGCAGGGGCTCATGTTTGAGGCGCTGACGGCGGCGATTCGCTACATGCAGCGCACGCAACATATCCATCGCATTATGGCGAACTACATGCCGCACAATAAGCGCAGCGGCGATCTGCTGGCCCGCCTGGGGTTTGAGAAAGAGGGCTATGCCAAAGATTATCTGCTGATTGACGGCGAGTGGCGGGACCATGTCCTCACCGCGCTCACCACGCAGGAGTGGACCGCGGGTCGTTAAGGAGAAAAGATGAAATATCAGTTAAATGGCGCCGAAGCGCGCGTGATTGGCTGCCTGCTGGAAAAGCAGGTTACGACGCCGGAACAGTATCCTCTTTCCGTGAATGCCGTCACGATGGCCTGCAACCAAAAGACGAACCGTGAGCCGGTGATGAACCTTGGCGAGTACGAGGTGCAGGATATCCTTGATGAGCTGGTGAAGCGCCACTACCTGCGCACCGTCAGCGGCTTCGGTAATCGCGTCACTAAATATGAACAGCGCTTTTGTAATTCCGAATTTGGCGATTTAAAACTCAGCGCCGCAGAAGTGGCGGTTATCACCACGCTGCTGCTGCGCGGGGCGCAGACGCCGGGTGAACTGCGCACACGCGCCTCCCGCATGCATGAGTTTCAGGATATGCAGGACGTTGAACAGACGCTGGAGGGATTAGCCTCACGCGAGGACGGTCCTTACGTGGTGCGTCTGGCCCGCGAGCCGGGCAAGCGTGAAAGCCGCTACATGCACCTGTTTAGCGGCGACGTGGAGTCCTCTACGCTGGCCGTCGAATCCGACACGCCAGCATCAAACGACAGCCTGACCGCGCGCGTGGCAGCCCTGGAAGACGAGGTTGCCGGGCTGAAGCAGCGTCTGGATGCTTTACTCGCACACCTGGGAGATTAACCGTGACTACATTACGCATTGGAGTGGTGGGGCTGGGCGGGATTGCGCAAAAAGCATGGCTGCCCGTTTTAGGCGCCGCGTCAGACTGGACGCTGCAAGGGGCGTGGTCGCCCACCCGCGAGAAAGCAGAGCGCATCTGCAAAACCTGGCGCATCCCTTATGCTGGCTCACTCCAGGATTTAGCCCGTGAATGTGATGCGGTATTTGTGCATACCTCAACCGCGACGCACTTCCAGGTGGTGAGCGAGTTGCTGAACGCAGGCGTTCACGTCTGCGTTGATAAGCCGCTGGCGGAAAATGTGCAGGATGCTGAACGACTGATTGAGCTGGCCGCGCGTAAAAAGCTGACGCTGATGGTAGGCTTCAACCGCCGTTTTGCGCCGCTCTATCAGCAGCTTAAAGCGCAGTCCGGCTCGTTTGCCTCTCTGCGTATGGATAAGCACCGTACCGACAGCGTGGGGCCGAACGATCTGCGGTTCACGCTGCTGGATGATTATCTCCACGTCGTGGATACGGCCCTTTGGCTGAGTAACGGAAAAGCCCAGCTGCAAAGCGGCACGCTGCTGACCAACGAGCAGGGTGAAATGGTTTACGCCGAACATCATTTTGCCGTTGAGCATTTACAGGTGACGACCAGCATGCATCGTCGGGCGGGCAGCCAGCGCGAGTCCGTGCAGGCCGTTACGGATGGCGCGCTGTATGACGTCACCGATATGCGTGAGTGGCGGGAAGAGAAGGGCAATGGCGTGCTCGCGTTACCCGTTCCCGGCTGGCAGAGCACCCTGGAGCAGCGTGGCTTTGTGGGCTGCGCGCGTCACTTCATTACCTGCGTGCAGAATCAGACGGTTCCTGAAACGTCCGGGGAGCAGGCCATTCTGGCGCAGCGCATCGTGGAACGACTCTGGCGCGAAGCGATGTCGGAATAACTCGCTGTAACATCTGCCGATAGTAATTCGTTGAAATCCGGTTAGACTAAGCGCCGCTTGTTGGCTTTGCCGGGTGGCGCTTTCGCTTATCCGTCCTGGAAATCCGTAGGGTTGTGGAACTTCACGTTAATGAACTTATTAAAATCGCTGGCGGCCGTCAGCTCGATGACCATGTTTTCCCGCGTGCTTGGCTTTGCTCGCGATGCCATTGTGGCAAGGGTTTTTGGCGCAGGGATGGCGACTGACGCCTTTTTCGTTGCGTTCAAGCTGCCGAACCTGCTGCGCCGTATTTTTGCCGAAGGGGCTTTCTCACAGGCATTTGTCCCGATCCTCGCGGAATATAAAAGCAAGCAGGGCGAAGATGCCACCCGCGTCTTTGTGGCGTACGTTTCCGGTTTACTGACGCTGGCGCTGGCGATCGTGACCGTACTGGGGATGCTGGCAGCGCCCTGGGTAATCATGGTAACGGCGCCGGGCTTTGCCGACACGGCGGATAAATTTGCCCTGACGACGCAACTGCTGCGGATAACCTTCCCCTATATTCTGCTGATTTCGCTGGCGTCGCTGGTGGGTGCCATCCTGAATACCTGGAACCGCTTCTCCGTGCCGGCCTTTGCCCCCACGTTCCTCAACGTCAGCATGATTGGCTTTGCGCTGTTCGCCGCGCCGCATTTTAACCCACCGGTGCTGGCGCTGGCCTGGGCCGTGACCGTCGGCGGGGTGTTACAGCTTGCTTACCAGCTCCCGCACCTGAAAAAGATCGGCATGCTGGTTCTGCCGCGCATTAATTTCAAAGATGCGGGCGCAATGCGCGTTATCAAACAGATGGGACCGGCAATACTCGGCGTGTCCGTCAGCCAGATCTCGCTCATCATCAATACCATCTTCGCCTCTTTCCTGGTGTCGGGCTCGGTGTCCTGGATGTACTACGCCGACCGGCTGATGGAGTTTCCATCCGGGGTGCTGGGCGTGGCGCTGGGGACTATTCTGCTGCCGTCGCTGTCGAAAAGTTTCGCCAGCGGCAACCACGATGAATACTGCCGCCTGATGGACTGGGGTCTGCGTCTCTGTTTTCTGCTGGCGCTGCCAAGCGCGGTGGCGCTGGGGATCCTGGCGAAACCGCTGACGGTGTCGTTGTTCCAGTATGGAAAATTCACCGCCTTTGATGCCGCCATGACCCAGCGCGCACTGGTAGCCTACTCGGTGGGGCTGATGGGGCTGATTGTCGTGAAGGTGCTTGCGCCCGGCTTCTATTCACGTCAGGACATCAAAACGCCGGTTAAGATTGCCATTGTGACGCTGATCATGACGCAGCTGATGAACCTGGCGTTTATTGGTCCGCTGAAACACGCGGGTCTGTCACTGTCGATTGGTCTGGCGGCCTGTCTCAACGCCGGGCTGCTGTACTGGCAGCTGCGTAAGCAGGATATCTTCACCCCGCAGCCGGGCTGGGCAAGCTTCTTGCTGCGTCTGGCGATCGCGGTAGTAGTGATGGCGGCCGCGCTGGTTGGCATGTTGTATGTCATGCCTGAATGGGCGCAGGGCACCATGCCTTACCGCCTGATGCGTCTGATGGCCGTGGTGGTGGTCGGGGTGGTGGCGTACTTTGCCACGCTGGCGGTGCTTGGCTTCAAGGTGAAAGAGTTTACCCGCCGCACGGTATAAACGCCAAAAGGGGAGTCACCAGAAGGTGCTCCCCGCTTCATGACATGCCGCTAGTGCGTCAAATCGAAATCTTTTTCCCGCCCGTGATACGTGCCGTGGCCGTTTGACCATCCGCACCGTACAGCCCCGGCTCTTTATAGGGCTTTAACACCTCAAGCGCCTGCTGATTACGGATAATCTGACCTTCCAGCAGCCAGCCGTTATGCTGGTTGAGATCGCGAAGATGCTGGGTTTTTTCTGTAATGGTCTGCCAGCGTTCGTTGATCTCATCATTGGCGCTGCGTTTCGTGTCTTGCTCAGCGCGTCGCTGTTTTTCCAGATAATCCAGGGTCGCCAGCAGCGAGCTTTTATCTTCAGTAATGCGTTGCAACGCGCTGCCGTTGATTTGACCAGAAGAGAGGTGGTGCTGTTCTGCGTCCATCACCGTTTTCAGGTCGTTCAGGACCACCGTCATCTGATCCAGTATTTCTGACAGTCGACTCATACGGTTAGTTACTCTGGAGGAAACTCTGTGCGTCCTGAATCAGCGCATCAGCGATTTTGCTGGTATCCATTTTCAGTTCGCCGTTACGGATAGCCGTTTTCAGCGCTTCAACTCGTTCCATGTTGATATCGCTGCTGCCTGGCTGCATCAGCTTCGACTGCGCATCGCTCAGCGTGACGCTGGTGCTGTTAGCCGTCGAGGTTTTTTCCAGACGCGTTTTTTGCGGGGCAGCCTCATTCGTTTCGCGAGGTTGTACAGTGCTAACCGGCTTCAGGGCTGATGTACGATCAATGCTCATAGTGTTGTCCTCATCGAGGGTTCGCGGCGTTTGCGCCTGACATCATCATTTGTTGAATATTTATCGGCAGTCGCCGCGAAATCTTTAAAAAGATTACAGGTTAATCAGAATATTCCCATCAGGACCGACCGTGCCGCTGACCACCTGGCCTGAGGACATTCTGACCCGGGCATTTTGCGCCACTGCGGCATTATTCAGCGCTTTTCCTTCACTGTTGATACTAAAGCCTTCGCCATTGGCGACCACCATCACCTGTTGTCCCGCCTTCACCCGCCACGCCTGGCGCAGCATAGAGAGCTGTATCGCCTGTCCAGGGGCGACATCGCGCAGGCTGACCGCCTCCTGAGCCTGGTTAATATCCAGCATCGTCCGCGGTGGAAGCTGATCCAGACGGCCTCGCTTCAGCGTTACGCTGTCTGGTTGCAGCAGGCTGCCCCGGGGAATGGGAACGGCGGCGACAACATAATTGCCTGTCGCCTGAACCGCAACCTGTAAATAACGTTTTTCGTTGGCGCAACGCGCCAGCACATTCACGTTGCCCCATAAGCGGGTGCTGCCGGTCACGCTAAATGACGGGGCTTCGCAGGAAGGGTAAAGGTTAGGCGGGGTGCGTACGGTCACGCGTACGTCATCGCTGAAACCGGCCAGCTTCTGCGCAAAGAATGCATTGAGCTGGTTCTCTAACCCCTCAGCCTGCACAAGAGGGCTCAAAAGCAGCAGGGTCGCCGCAAGGCCACGTTTAAAAGTCCGCATCGCACGTTCCACCATGTCCAGAATTAAGCAAATTCTACCCGCAGTGGTTTTCCATCAACGCAACAAATAGCGACGCATTTTGCGCTTATTCCGTCGATAGGGGAGACGGGGTGAGATTTAAGCTGTGAACTGAAATTTTCTCATCAGCGGAGGAGACATGCTCGATAAACTCGACGCCGCGTTACGTTTTCAGCAGGAAGCGCTCAACTTACGCGCCCAGCGGCAGGAAATTTTAGCCGCCAATATCGCCAACGCGGACACCCCCGGGTATCAGGCGCGCGATATTGATTTTTCCAGTGAACTCAAAAAAGTGATGGAGCGTGGACGTGCCGAAGGGACGGGTGTCTCACTTGCCCTGACATCCTCACGGCATATTCCCGCTCAGGCGATGACCGCGCCATCAACTGACTTACTTTATCGTGTCCCCGATCAGCCCTCGCTTGATGGCAACACCGTCGACATGGACCGGGAACGCACACAGTTTGCCGATAACAGCCTGCAATACCAGACAGGCCTGACGCTACTCGGCGGGCAAATCAAAGGCATGATGACCGTCCTGCAGGGGGGCAATTAGTAAATGGCCTTGCTGAATATTTTTGATATCGCCGGTTCGGCATTAACGGCGCAGTCCAAACGACTGAACGTGGCAGCCAGTAACCTGGCCAACGCCGACAGCGTGACAGGACCTGACGGACAACCGTATCGCGCTAAACAGGTCGTCTTCCAGGTTGATGCTGCACCGGGTGCGGCAACGGGCGGCGTGAAAGTGGCGGACGTGGTTGAGAGCCAGGCGCCCGACAAGCTGGTTTACGAGCCAGGCAACCCGCTCGCGGATGCCAGCGGCTACGTGAAAATGCCGAACGTGGATGTGGTCGGGGAGATGGTGAACTCCATGTCCGCGTCACGCAGCTACCAGGCAAACGTCGAAGTGCTTAATACCGTGAAGAGCATGATGCTCAAAACACTCACTCTCGGCCAGTAAAGGAGACACGCATGTCCATCGCCGTAAACGTGAATGACCCGACAAATACCGGCGTCAACAGCACCAGTAGTGCAACCGGTTCCAGCTCTCTCACCGGAAGCAATGCCTCCGATTTACAGAGCAGCTTTCTGACCCTGCTGGTGGCACAGCTGAAAAATCAGGACCCGACCAATCCGATGCAGAATAACGAACTGACCACGCAGCTTGCGCAGATCAGTACCGTCAGCGGCATTGAGAAACTGAACACCACGCTCGGCTCGGTCTCCGGTCAAATCGATAACAGCCAGTCCTTGCAGGCCGCCAACCTGATCGGTCACGGGGTGATGATCCCGGGGACCACGATTCTGGCGGGCACCAGCACCACCGATGGCACGTCCACCACCACCACGACGCCGTTTGGCGTTGAGTTGCAGCAACCGGCCGACAAAGTCACCGCCACCATCAAAGACGCCAGCGGCAACGTGGTGCGCACGATTGAGATTGGCGAGCTTAAAGCGGGCGTTCATACCTTTACCTGGGATGGCAGCCTGACCGACGGCACTAAAGCGCCTAACGGCTCGTATCAGGTTGCGATTAGCGCCAGCAACGGCACCACGCAGCTGGTGGCTCAGCCGCTACAGTTTGCCCTGGTTCAGGGCGTCATCAAAGGTAGCGATGGCAACAAACTGGATTTGGGTACCTCCGGTACCACCACACTCGACGAAGTTCGGCAGATTATCTAAGCCTTCATACTTATCAGGAGTAAGTCATGGCCTTTTCTCAAGCGGTCAGCGGCCTGAATGCTGCGGCCACCAACCTGGACGTCATTGGCAACAACATCGCCAACTCCGCGACCTATGGTTTTAAATCCGGTTCTGCATCTTTTGCAGATATGTTTGCAGGCTCTAAAGTGGGCCTGGGCGTGAAGGTTGCGGGTATCACCCAGGACTTCACTGACGGGACGACCACCAACACCGGTCGTGGTCTGGATGTCGCCATCAGCCAGAACGGTTTCTTCCGTATGGTGGATGCCAACGGTTCCGTGTTCTACAGCCGCAACGGCCAGTTCAAGCTGGATGAAAACCGTAACCTGGTGAACATGCAGGGGCTACAGTTAACCGGTTATCCGGTTGCCGGCACGCCGCCGACGGTGCAAACCGGTGCGAATCCGCAGGCGATCACCATCCCAACGACGCTGATGGCGGCGAAGTCCACCACCACGGCCTCTCAGCAGATCAACCTGAACTCCACCGATACCGCGCCAACCGTCGCATTCGACCCGGCCAACCCTGACTCTTACAACAAGAAAGGCACCGTAACGGTGTTTGACAGCCAGGGTAATGCGCACAACATGAACCTGTTCTATGTCAAAGACGCTACTCCAGCTAACTCCTGGAAGGTGTATTCACAGGACGGCAGCGTAGCGGGAGATGCAGCGAAACTGGCAACCACATTGGTCTTTAATGAGAGCGGTGTGTTGACCGACGGTGGGGAAGTCGATATCGAGACCGGGGAGATCACTGGTGCAACGGCGGCAACCTTCAAAATGAGTTTCGCGAACTCCATGCAGCAGAACACCGGTGCGAACAACATCGTGGCGACGAGCCAGAACGGTTATAAGCCGGGCGATCTGGTGAGCTACCAGATCAACGATGACGGCACCGTTGTCGGTAACTACTCCAACGAACAGACCCAGGTGCTGGGCCAGATCGTGCTGGCTAACTTTGCCAACAACGAAGGCCTGAAGTCCGAAGGGGATAACGTCTGGTCCGCCACGCAGTCTTCCGGTGTTGCCCTGCTGGGAACCGCGGGTTCCGGTAACTTCGGCACGCTGACCAACGGCGCGCTTGAAGCCTCCAACGTCGATCTGAGTAAAGAGCTGGTGAACATGATTGTCGCGCAACGTAACTACCAGTCCAACGCGCAGACCATCAAAACCCAGGATCAGATCCTCAACACGCTGGTTAACCTGCGTTAAGCAGCTGACGGGAAAGCGCAATGGATCACGCAATATATACAGCGATGGGCGCAGCAAGCCAGACGCTCAATCAGCAGGCTGTTACCGCCAGCAACCTGGCGAACGCCTCCACGCCTGGTTTTCGTGCACAGCTCAACGCACTGCGTGCGGTGCCGGTAGAAGGGCTGTCATTGCCCACGCGTACGCTGGTCACCGCCTCCACGCCGGGCGCCGACATGACGCCAGGCCAGATGGATTACACCGCGCGTCCGCTGGACGTTGCCCTTCAGCAGGACGGCTGGCTGGCGGTGCAAACGGCTGACGGCGCAGAAGGGTATACCCGCAACGGTAACATTCAGGTGAGCGCCACCGGACAGTTGACGATTCAGGGGCATCCGGTGATGGGCGAAGCCGGTCCGCTGACGGTGCCGGAAGGGTCAGAGTTGACCATTGCGGCAGACGGGACGATCTCGGCATTGAATCCGGGCGACCCGGCGAACACCGTTGCGCCTGTCGGTCGTCTGAAGCTGGTGAAAGCGGAAGGCAATGAAGTGCAGCGTGGTGATGACGGAATGTTCCGTCTGACCCAGGCTGCGCAGGCCACGCGTGGCGCCACGTTACAGGCCGACCCGACCATCCGCGTGATGTCCGGCGTGCTGGAAGGCAGTAACGTCAAACCGGTCGAAGCCATGACCGACATGATCGCCAGCGCCCGCCGCTTCGAAATGCAGATGAAAATCATCAGCAGCGTCGATGAAAACGCAGGCAAGGCTAACCAACTTCTGGCTATGAGTTAACAGGACTCCCTATGATCAGTTCTTTATGGATCGCGAAAACCGGTCTGGACGCACAGCAAACCAATATGGATGTAATTGCCAACAACCTGGCAAACGTCAGCACCAATGGTTTCAAGCGCCAGCGTGCGGTTTTCGAAGATTTGCTTTATCAAACGATTCGTCAGCCAGGGGCGCAGTCTTCTGAGCAAACCACGCTGCCGTCCGGTCTGCAAATTGGTACCGGCGTACGCCCTGTCGCCACCGAGCGTCTGCACAGCCAGGGCAACCTGTCCCAGACCAACAACAGCAAAGACGTTGCCATCAAAGGTCAGGGTTTCTTCCAGGTGCAACTGCCTGACGGGACCTCCGCCTATACCCGCGATGGTTCGTTCCAGGTGGATCAGAATGGTCAGCTGGTGACGGCGGGCGGCTTCCAGGTTCAGCCTGCGATCACCATCCCGGCGAACGCGCTGAGCATCACCATTGGCCGTGACGGTATCGTCAGTGTCACTCAGCAAGGTCAGGCCGCGCCGGTCCAGGTTGGTCAGCTCAACCTGACGACCTTCATGAACGATACCGGACTGGAAAGTATCGGTGAGAACCTCTACACCGAAACGCAGTCTTCCGGCACGCCAAATGAAAGTACCCCCGGCCTGAACGGTGCGGGGCTGCTGTACCAGGGGTATGTGGAAACCTCGAACGTTAACGTGGCGGAAGAGCTGGTGAATATGATCCAGGTCCAGCGCGCCTATGAAATTAACAGTAAAGCAGTGTCGACGACCGACCAGATGCTGCAAAAACTGACGCAACTCTAAGGTGTAGCCCGGTGCGGTAAACGTCGCACCGGCTCCCTGTTTTCGAAGATGAAGGCAATGCAAAAAAACGCGGCGTTTCGTTATCCGATCCTGACTGTTCTGGCTGTCACCCTCAGCGGGTGTGCCTGGATCCCGTCTAAACCATTGGTACAGGGTGCGACTACCGCCCAACCCGTTCCCGGCCCCTCGCCGGTGGTGAACGGCTCTATTTTCCAGACCGCGCAGCCGATTAACTACGGTTATCAGCCGCTGTTTGAAGACCGTCGTCCGCGTAACGTCGGCGATACGCTGACCATTGTGTTGCAGGAAAACGTCAGCGCGAGCAAGAGCTCGTCGGCGAACGCCAGCCGCGACGGCAAAACCAATTTTGGCTTCGACACCGTACCGCGCTATCTGCAAGGGCTGTTCGGCAACGCCCGTGCGGATGTGGAAGCCTCCGGCGGCAACACCTTTAACGGTAAAGGTGGCGCGAACGCCAGCAATACCTTCAGCGGAACGCTGACGGTAACGGTTGACCAGGTTCTGGTGAACGGCAACCTGCACGTGGTGGGCGAAAAACAGATCGCCATTAACCAGGGTACGGAATTCATTCGCTTCTCCGGTGTGGTTAACCCTCGCACTATCAGCGGCACCAACACTGTACCGTCCACACAGGTGGCGGATGCGCGCATTGAGTACGTCGGAAACGGCTACATCAACGAAGCGCAAAATATGGGCTGGCTGCAACGCTTCTTCCTTAACTTATCGCCGATGTAAGCGAGGTGACCTATGTATAAATTTCTCTTCGCCGTGACGCTGTCGCTGGTCGCTACCGTTGCGCAGGCCGATCGCATTCGCGATCTCACCAGCGTGCAGGGCGTGCGCGAAAACTCCCTGATTGGCTACGGCCTGGTGGTGGGGCTGGATGGGACGGGTGACCAGACGACCCAGACGCCGTTCACCACCCAGAGCCTGAACAACATGCTCTCTCAGCTCGGTATTACCGTACCGGCGGGGACCAACATGCAGCTGAAAAACGTGGCGGCGGTGATGGTGACCGCGTCTTATCCGGCCTTTGCGCGTCAGGGACAGACCATCGACGTGGTTGTCTCGTCGATGGGTAACGCCAAAAGCCTGCGCGGCGGTACGTTGTTGATGACGCCGCTGAAAGGCGTCGACAGCCAGGTGTATGCTCTGGCGCAGGGCAACATTCTGGTTGGCGGGGCAGGTGCGTCGGCGGGCGGCAGCAGCGTGCAGGTGAACCAGCTGAACGGGGGACGTATTACCAACGGCGCGATCATCGAACGTGAGCTGCCGACCCAGTTCGGCACCGGCAACACCATTAACCTGCAACTGAATAACGAAGACTTCACGATGGCGCAGCAGATTGCTGACACCATCAACCGCAGCCGGGGTTACGGCAGCGCCACCGCGCTGGATGCCCGCACCGTGCAGATCCGCACGTCAACCGGTAGCAGCAACCAGGTGCGGATGCTGGCCGATATCCAGAATATGGAAGTGAACGTGTCGGTGCAGGATGCAAAAGTCATTATCAACTCCCGTACCGGATCGGTGGTGATGAACCGCGAAGTGACGCTGGACAGCTGCGCCGTGGCGCAGGGCAATCTCTCCGTCACGGTTAACCGCTCGGCCAACGTCAGCCAGCCGGATACCCCATTTGGTGGCGGTCAGACGGTAGTGACCCCGCAAACGCAGATTGATTTACGACAGAGCGGCGGATCGTTGCAGAGCGTGCGCTCCAGCGCCAACCTGAACAGCGTGGTACGTGCCCTGAACGCGCTGGGTGCAACGCCAATGGATCTGATGTCCATTCTGCAATCCATGCAAAGTGCAGGCTGCCTGCGCGCTAAACTGGAAATCATCTAAATGCTGACCGATAGCAAACTGTTGACCAGTGCCGCCTGGGATGCCCAGTCGCTCAACGAGCTGAAAACCAAAGCGGGCAAGGATCCGGCGGCGAATATCCGCCCGGTTGCCCGTCAGGTGGAAGGCATGTTCGTGCAGATGATGTTGAAAAGCATGCGTGAAACCCTGCCGAAAGATGGCATGTTCAGCAGCGATTCCACACGGCTTTACACCAGCATGTACGATCAGCAGATTGCCCAGCAAATGACTGCCGGAAAGGGGCTCGGCCTGGCGGACATGATTGTGAAACAGACCGCAGCCGCTCAGGGGCTGCCACCTGAAGAGGCTCCGCCGCAGGTGCCGCTGAAGTTTGATCTGGAAAAGGTGACCAGTTATCAAAATCAGGCGCTGACCCAGATGGTGCGTAAGGCGATGCCGAAGCCGACAGAAGCGCGTGACGAGCCGCTCTCCGGCGACAGCAAAGACTTCCTGGCGCAGCTCTCCCTGCCGGCACGTCTTGCCAGTGAAGAAAGCGGCGTGCCACACCATCTGATTCTGGCGCAGGCGGCGCTGGAGTCGGGCTGGGGGCAACGTCAGATCCGCAGGGAGAACGGCGAGCCGAGCTTCAACATCTTTGGCGTGAAGGCCACCTCCAGCTGGAAGGGGCCGACCACGGAAATTACCACCACCGAATATGAGAACGGTGCGGCAGTGAAGGTGAAAGCCAAATTCCGCGTCTACAGCTCGTATCTGGAAGCGTTGTCGGATTATGTCGGGCTGTTGAGCCGGAATCCGCGCTACACCGCCGTGACCCAGGCCACCACGCCAGAGCAGGGCGCTCAGGCATTGCAGAATGCCGGCTACGCGACCGATCCAAACTATGCACGCAAGCTGACCAGCATGATCCAACAGCTGAAATCCATGTCTGAGAAGGTCAGCAAAGCGTATAGCACAGATCTCGAAAATCTGTTCTGAAAGTTCTCAAGTCCCGGTGGAGGTTGCCGATAACCTTCATCAGGACTCGTGTCTGAACGTATAAAAGGAACCCCCATGTCCAGTTTGATTAACAGCGCCATGAGTGGCCTCAGTGCTGCGCAGTCGGCACTCAATACCGTCAGTAATAATATTTCAAGCTACAACGTGGCAGGTTATACCCGCCAGACTACCATTCTGGGCGCATCAAACAGCACCCTGACCGGCGGCGGCTGGGTGGGTAACGGGGTCTATGTCTCCGGCGTTCAGCGTGAATATGATGCATTTATTACCAACCAGCTGCGCGCGGCGCAGAACCAGAGCAGCGGCCTGACCACGCGCTACCAGCAGATGTCGAAAATTGACGACGTGCTGTCGGATACCACGAACTCGCTTTCTGCCAACCTCCAGGATTTCTTTAAAAGCCTGCAAACGCTGGTGAGTAACGCAGAAGATCCGGCTGCACGCCAGACGGTACTCGGGAAGGCAGATGGTCTGGTAAACCAGTTCAAAACTAACGATCAATATCTCCGCGATCAGGATGCGCAGGTCAATACGGCGATTTCTACCAGCGTCGATCAGATCAATAACTATGCGAAGCAGATTGCTAACCTTAACGATCAGATTTCCCGGCTGACTGGCGTAGGGGCGGGCGCATCCCCGAACGAACTGCTCGATCAGCGCGATCAGCTGGTGAGCGAACTGAACAAAATAGTCGGTGTGGACGTGACCGTACAGGACAGCGGCACCTACAACATCTCTATCGCCAACGGCTACACCCTGGTCCAGGGCAGCAACGCCAGCCAGCTGGCTGCGGTGAAATCCAGCGCGGACCCTGCACGTACAACGATTGCGTATGTGGATGCCGCAGCAGGCAACGTGGAGATCTCAGAAAAACAGATCACCACGGGGTCGCTTGGGGGGCTGTTAACGTTCCGTTCTCAGGATCTGGATCAGGCGCGAAATACGCTTAACCAGATGGCGCTGGCGTTTGCGGATGCCATGAATACCCAGCACCAGGCGGGCTTTGATGCCAACGGAGACGCAGGCGGCAAGCTGTTTGATTTTGGCTCCCCGGCAGTGCTGAGTAACGGTAAGAACACCGGAAGCGCGTCCGTGACGGCAACGATGACGGACAGTACCAAGGTCCAGGCGACAAACTACAAAGTTGAGTACAACGGTACCGACTGGACCATCACCCGTCTGTCAGACAACACCAGCTTCACGGCTATGCCGGATACCAGCGGTAATCTTTCGTTTGATGGCCTCAACGTCAACATTAGCGGCTCGGCCAATAATAAAGACAGCTTTATCGTGAAGCCGGTGAATGACGTTATCGTGAATATGGACGTTGCGATCAGCGACGAATCCAAACTGGCGATGGCTTCCGCGAAAGGAAGCGGCGAAAGCGACAATACCAATGGCCAAAAGCTGCTGGATTTGCAGAGCGCCAAGCTGGTGGGGGGAAACAAAACCTTTAACGATGCTTATGCCGCGCTGGTCAGTACGGTGGGCAGCACCACGGCGTCGCTGAAAACCAGCAGCGAAACCAAAGTTAACGTTGTTACGCAGCTGACCAAACAACAGCAGTCAATCTCCGGGGTTAACCTGGATGAAGAGTATGGCAACCTGCAACGCTATCAGCAGTACTATCTGGCGAATGCGCAGGTGCTGCAAACGGCGAGCACGCTGTTTGATGCATTGATCAATATCCGCTAAGGCTGAGGCATAAAAAATGCGTATTAGTACTCAAATGATGTATGAGCAAAGCATGCGCGGCGTGACGAACTCCCAAAGCCTCTGGCTCAGCTACGGCGAGCAGATGTCTACGGGGAAGCGTATCAACCGTCCGTCTGACGATCCGATTGCCGCTTCGCAGGCCGTTGTGCTCTCTCAGGCCCAAACGCAAAACAGCCAGTATGCGCTGGCGCGCTCCTTCGCTACGACGAAAGTCTCGCTGGAAGAAAACGTGTTATCGCAAGTGACAACCGCTATCCAGGCTGCTCAGGAAAAGATTGTCAATGCGGGCAACGGTACGTTAAGTGACGATGACCGCGCTTCGCTGGCAACGAACCTGCAAGGTATTCGCGATCAGCTCATGAACCTGGCTAACAGCACGGACGGTAACGGTCGCTATATTTTTTCCGGTTACAAAACCGAAGCGGCGGCTTTCGACCAGACTACGGGTGATTATAAGGGCGGCGGAACGCCAATCAGCCAGCAGGTTGACTCTGCGCGCACGATGCAAATCAGCCATACGGGCACTGAAGTTTTCGATAGCTTCACCAGCAATGCGAAGCCAGAGCCAGATGGTAGTACGCCGGAAACGAATTTGTTCAAGATCCTCGACTCCGCAATTGAAGCGCTGAATAAGCCGATTGGCGATGACGAAACGAAGGCTGAAGCATTTACGGCGGCTATTGATAAAGCCAACCGTGGCCTGAGCAACTCCCTCAACAACGTGCTGACCGTTCGCGCGGACCTCGGCATCAAGCTGGACGAGCTGGGCAAGCTGGATTCTCTGGGTGAAGACCGCGCGCTGGGCCAGACTCAGCAGATGAGCGACCTGGTTGACGTAGACTGGAACTCGGTGATTTCGTCCTACACCATGCAGCAGGCGGCGTTGCAGGCCTCGTATAAAGCCTTTAGCGATATGCAGGGTATGTCTTTGTTCCAGATGAACAGATAAGACTCTGACCTGTTTGACATGTCTGAAACTGGGCATGTTTTGACTGCCCAACCCGTCCGGGTTGGGCATTTTTTTTACACACTTTCTGCCTGAGCGGACACCACCCGGGCGCTTTCAATCACTCTGATAGCCAGCGCAATGGCACCACACAGGGTTGCCAGTGCTACCACGCCCGTCCAGCCTGCCAGCGTATAGATATTGCTGCCTAATGCCGAACCCAGCGCCATTCCGATGAAAATGACGGTAAACAGCAGGGCGTTAAGGCGCCCACGGGCCTGCGGCTCAAGGCTGTAGACCAGGTTCTGGTGCGCCACGAGGCTGGACTGCAAACCGAGATCAAAACCGACCGCGGAGAGGGCAATCAGGAGCAACTGGCCGTGTACACCCAGGGCTGGCATCAGGAACATCAGGGCAAACGAGAGGGTCACCAGCGCGGCACCCAGTTGGGTCACTTTACCGGCGCCCAGCTTATCGGCCAGACTGCCTGCCAGCGGTGCGGCCAGCGCGCCTGCGGCTCCGGCAATACCAAAACCACCCGCCACGGCGCTGCCAAGGTGATACCGTTCCAGCAGCATGACCGCCAGCGTCGACCAGAATGCACTAAAGGCAATCGACAGAAAACCCTGAGCCAGCGCAGCCCGACGCAGCGCCGGGTAGCGACGCCAGAGGTGTTCCATGGAGCGCATCAGTGCCGGGTAGCTCAGCGTGGAATGAACGGCGAAGCGGGGAAGTACGGCCCACATCACCACGCCGATAAAGGCAATGCTTGCGGCGGCCAGCTGATACATCACTCGCCAGCCAAAGGCTTCACCCACCACGCCGCTCACGGTTCTGGAGAGCAAAATCCCCAGCAGCAGGCCGGTCATCACCGTGCCGACCGTTTTTCCCTGTTTGCCTTCCGGCGCGAGGATCGCTGCGGCCGGGACAATATCCTGCGCCATGGTGGCGGCCATGCCAATCAGCAGGCTGGTGAGCAGCAGGGAATGCAGTTGTCCGGTCAGGCTACAACCCAGCAGGAACAGCGCCAGAGCTGCACTTTTTATCAGGATCAACGTTCTGCGGTCATAACGATCGCCGAGCGGGAGCAGAAACAGGATGCCTAAGGCATAACCCGCCTGGGTGAGTGTCGGGACCATGCCCATGCCTTCGATGCTCAGGTGCAGGTCTGAGCCCATCAGCGGCAGCAGAGGCTGGGCATAATAGATGGATGCCACGCTGAAGCCCGCACCGAGCGCCAGCATTAAGATTACCCAGCGGCTTATGGCCGGGGTGGCAGTTGTGTTCATAAGATGTTCCTCATTCGTCGTGTGCGGCTATTTTTTATCAGTACGCCTTGCGACGGTAGCGGGCGCGGTGGTAAAACGATTATACGTGTAGCGTATAGGTGCAAATGATATGAAACGGACTGAGCGTATAGATCGTGTAGAACTGATGCGAACCTTTGTTCGCATTGTGGAGGCGGGGTCCCTTTCTGCGGCGGCACGTCAGCTGGCAACAACCCAGGCCACGGTGAGCCGACGGTTGCAGTCGCTCGAGACCATGCTGGGCGTGCGCCTGATGCTGCGCACAACCCATACGACACGGCTGACCGATGACGGTGAACGTTGTTATCAGCATGCCAGACGGGTGATTGACAGCTGGCTGGCGCTGGAAGACGAGGTGGGGCAGACGGAAGATGAACCGGTCGGGGTGCTGAGGGTGCGCGCGCCTCACGCGTTTGGCCAGGATCAGCTACTAAAACCGTTAACCCAATTTTTGCAGCGCTATCCCCAGCTTTCTGTTGAGTGGATGCTTAACGATCGCTCGGTTGATTTCCTCGGCGATAATCTTGACTGTGCTATTCGGGTGGGCGTGGAAGTCGATCCGGCAACCGTGTCTGTGCTACTGGCTGAAGTGCCGCGCTCAGTGGTAGCGTCACCGGCACTCCTGGCCCGTTTTCCCGCGGTTAACACGCCGGACGATCTGCAACATCTCCCCTGGATTGCCATCAGCTCTTTTTATCAACGCCATGTGGAGCTCTTCCACGAGGCAACACCCACCCAGGCGAGAGTTACCATTACGCCACGCCTGAGTACCGACAGCCTGTATGTAGCGCGCAATACGGCACTCACCGGGCTAGGCGTGGCGGTGGTATCCAGCTGGACGGTACAGGATGATATTCGGGAAGGGCGACTGGTGCATTTACTGCCAGAGTGGCAGCCAGCAGCGCTACCGGTACATCTGGTTTATCCCTGGTCACGCTATTATCCGGCGCGCTTGCGGCGTTTTCTGGAGCTGATGCGGCAGATAATGCCGGAGGTCACCGGGATGAGAAAGCCCCTGCAACAGCCATAAAAAAGCCGACCCGAAGGTCGGCTTTCAGTCTTAGCGTGCGTTATTCAACAGGCTGAGGACGAGTAGCTGGGGCAGTAGCCATGTGCGTCGCACTGTGACCACCGGCAGCACCTTTACCTTCGAAGTTGAATTCCGGACGAACCCAGTCACTATGGCGTGGTGCTTCAGGCACATACTCAGGTGCCGGGGCACGAGTCATTGGCGCGGTAGCAATGTGAGCAGGCGCTACAGCTTCAACGATCTCAACCGGCTCAGATTTCACTTCAGGCGCTTTGACCTCTTCGACAACAGGTTCAACCTGAATCTCGACGTCCTGAACAACCTCTTCCGTCACCGTTTCGACGGCAACGTCTGCGGGCTCTTCTGCTGCGGATACAGGCTTAGCGTCTTCCGCGACTTCTTCAGCCACCACGGTATCTTCTTCGGCAATGATCTGCGGTGCGGCATCAACCGGCGCAGCAATCACTTCAGGATGGGTCGTTTCCACTTCCACAGCCTGCGGCGGCGCTGTTTCAACAACCTGCGGTTCGACCACGGTTGCCGCTTCAGTCACGACGTCTTCCACCGCGACGACTGGTGCAATCACCTCTTCGGTCACAGCCTGTTCTTCAACAGCCTGCTCCGGACGTGCAACCGGATAACGGATCCAGACTTTACCGGATGCCATCTCAGGTGACGCGCACGCCACGGTCATTGGCATTGGAGACTGGGTCGGGTAACGCTCGTCACGATAACGACGGCGACGCTGACCGCTCACGCGCAGATGGCGTGGAGAACGGCGGGAGCGACGCGGCATACCTGCGTTATCACGGTTTTCGCTGCTTTCGTCCTGCTCAACCTGATTTTCCACTACGGCTGGCAGGTCAACTTTCGCAACCTGAGTACCCGTTGTGCTTTCAGCCGCTTCAACCGCGATAACGTCGTTTTCTTCGGCCTGAACAACACCCACACGTACTTTCTGGGTCAGCTGGCGCTGCTTACGACGCGGCATAACCTGAGTACGCTCTTCCTGCTCAGTGTCCTGCTGTTCTACAGGCGCTTCGCGATTCAGGTTTTTGACTTCCTGCTGAGCCTGGCGTTTGTCATCGTTACGACGACGGTTACGCTCGCGGCGAGGCTGCTGCTCGTCACGCTGTTTGCTCTTCTCGGACTCATCGCCCGCCTGCTGGCGAATCTCACGATCTTCAACGTTCTGCTGTTGCTTCTCGCGACGGTTGCGACGGTTGTCCTCGCGCTGTTCACGACCTTCGTTGTTATCGGAACGATTATCACGGCGCTCATTACGATCGCCACGGTCGTTGCGGTCGCGACGGTTGTTCTGACGCTTACGACGGTCCTGCTGACGCTCTGGTTTCGCTTCTTTTGGCGCTTCTTTCGGCTCCTCAGGCTGAACTTCTTCGGCGGCAAACATTTTTTTCAGCGCACCGATGATGCGGCTCAGGAGACCAGGCTGCTCAGGCTGCGCTTTTGGCGCGGCAGGAGCCACTTTCTGCACAGCAGGTTTTTCCGCTGGTTTTTCCAGCGTCGCTTCTGGCGGTGCTTCCGGCATGATAAAGGTCGCTAAAGCTGGCTGCTCAGGCAGTTTACGCTCGGCAGGCTCTTCATCAGACGGCAGCGCCATTTCTTCTTCATGCAGCTTCGGCAGCAGGTAGCTGAGGGTGCTTGTCTCTTCGCCTTTGCGCACGCGCAGCACGTGATAGTGCGGGGTTTGCATCTCGTCGTTTGGCACGATGATGCAGCGAACGCCGCCCTGACGCGCTTCGATTGCGCTCACCGCTGCACGTTTTTCGTTCAGCAGGTAGGAGGCAATCGGCACCGGAACAATAGCGTGAACCTCTTTGGTGTTCTCTTTCAGCGCTTCTTCTTCAATCAGACGCAGAATAGAGAGGGAGAGAGATTCATTGTCACGAACGGTACCTGTACCGGAACAGCGCGGGCAGACGTGATGGCTGGACTCACCCAGAGACGGGCTGAGGCGCTGACGGGACATCTCCAGCAGGCCAAAGCGAGAAATATGGCTGATCTGGATACGCGCGCGATCCTGGCGCACCGCTTCACGCAGACGGTTTTCAACCGCACGCTGATGGCGAACCGGGGTCATGTCGATGAAGTCGATAACGATCAGACCACCCAGGTCGCGCAGGCGGAGCTGGCGGGCGATTTCATCAGCGGCTTCAAGGTTGGTGTTGAAGGCGGTCTCTTCGATGTCGCCGCCGCGGGTTGCTCGCGCGGAGTTGATGTCGATGGCGGTCAACGCTTCGGTGGTATCGATAACGATAGAACCGCCGGACGGCAGACGCACTTCACGCTGGAAGGCAGACTCGATCTGGGATTCAATCTGATAATGGCTGAACAGCGGGATTTCACCGGTGTACAGTTTAATTTTGCTGGTGAAATCCGGGCGACCCAGTGCGGCAATGTGCTGGCGAGCCAGCTCAAGCACTTTCGGGTTATCAATCAGAATTTCACCGATGTCCTGACGCAGATAATCACGGAAGGCACGCACGATGACGTTGCTTTCCTGGTGGATCAGGAACGGCGCAGCACGGCTTTCTGCCGCTTTCTTGATGGCTTCCCAGTGTTTCAGACGGAAGCTCAGGTCCCACTGCAACGCTTCGGCAGATTTGCCAACGCCTGCGGTGCGCACGATAAGGCCCATGCCGTCTGGCAGTTCAAGACTTGCCAGTGCTTCTTTCAGCTCGGTACGGTCATCGCCTTCGATACGGCGAGAGATGCCACCCGCACGCGGGTTGTTTGGCATCAATACCAGATAGCTTCCTGCCAGACTGATAAAGGTGGTCAGCGCGGCGCCTTTGTTGCCACGCTCTTCTTTATCGATCTGGACGATAACTTCCTGACCTTCACGCAGAACATCTTTGATGTTCGGACGGCCATGGGAGTTGTAGTTTGCAGGAAAATATTCGCGGGCGATTTCTTTGAGAGGAAGGAAACCGTGACGCTCAGCACCGTAATCGACAAATGCAGCTTCAAGGCTTGGTTCAATGCGGGTGATTTTGCCTTTGTAAATGTTCGCTTTTTTCTGTTCGTGTCCAGGACTTTCGATATCCAGATCGTACAGGCGCTGCCCATCCACAAGGGCGACACGCAACTCTTCTTGCTGAGTTGCGTTGATTAACATTCTTTTCATCGTAACTTACTCGTTATTCTTACATTGACGACAAAGCTGCGGGCAAGGTGACGCTTTCCGGGGTATGAACCGATGGCCTCGTGTCTATTCACGTCGCCAACCTCACGGTTGTCGCTCGCTTAAGAGGCGCAGAGTGTCGGTTGCCTGTATTTCATAGGGAAACACAGCGCAATTATCAGGGGAATTGCCTGGGAAAACTCTCCAGAGAACAATCCTTATACCGGGAAGTACTGCAACCCGCAGCCCGCTAACTGCCTGAAAGATCAATACGTCTTACGCCATTGCTGCGTGGATGATCGGTCAGACAAAATTGGTCATTCCGTCGACATCCTTACAAAACCCGGATTTAACGCGGAAAACGGATTCATTATTCCACTGCTCGCCGGGTTATAGCAAGATGACTTTTACCAATTATCACCCGGTTACTCACAGTTTCTTCACTTCAACGGGGTGATTGGTTTAATAACCACCAAATCGATTGCGCGAAAGGGGAGTGGTCCGGATAAAAGTAAATATAAGCATAGAAAAATGAGTGGCGCTAATGTCAGACGCTATTTAGAATCGCCAACCATGAAAACAGAGACTCCAGCCGTAAAAATGGTTGCCATCGCCGACGACGAGGCGGGGCAACGTATCGATAATTTTTTGCGCACCCAATTGAAGGGTGTGCCAAAAAGTATGATTTATCGCATCTTGCGTAAGGGTGAGGTGCGGGTGAACAAAAAACGTGTGAAGCCCGAGTACAAGCTCGAGGCGGGCGATGAAGTCCGCATTCCACCGGTACGTGTTGCAGAGCGTGAAGAAGAGGTCGTTTCTCCGAAGCTGCAAAAAGTCGCGGCTTTGAGCGACGTTATCCTTTATGAGGACGACCACATTCTGGTGCTGAATAAACCGTCCGGAACGGCGGTACACGGGGGGAGCGGTCTGAGCTTCGGCGTGATCGAAGGTTTACGTGCGCTGCGCCCGGAAGCGCGTTTCCTCGAACTGGTTCACCGTCTTGACCGTGATACCTCAGGCGTGCTGCTGGTGGCGAAAAAACGTTCTGCACTGCGTTCCCTGCATGAACAGCTGCGCGAAAAAGGGATGCAGAAAGATTATCTGGCGCTGGTGCGCGGCCAGTGGCAGTCCCACGTGAAAGTGGTGCAGGCGCCGCTGCTGAAAAATATTCTGCAAAGCGGTGAGCGCATTGTTCGTGTTAATCAGGAAGGGAAACCGTCTGAGACGCGATTTAAAGTAGAAGAGCGCTACGAATTTGCCACGCTGGTGCGCTGTAGTCCGGTGACGGGGCGTACTCACCAGATTCGCGTCCATACCCAGTTTGCAGGCCATCCGATTGCGTTCGACGATCGCTATGGCGATCGCGAGTTTGATAAGCAGTTGGCGGGTACGGGGCTGTCGCGTCTGTTCCTGCATGCGGCAGCGCTGAAGTTTACCCATCCTAATACCGGTGAAGTTATCCGTATTGAAGCGCCGCTGGATGAGCAGTTGAAACGCTGCCTGAAAGTTCTGCGCGGCTGATTATGTGCCGGGTGGCGCTTCGCTTACCCGGCCTACGAAATCCGTAGGCCCATGCAAGCGAAGCGCCGCTGGGCAAAAATCACATCGTCAGCGGATTACACTCTTCTCGCCTTAACATCTGGCACAGCGCAATCAGCGGCAACCCCACCAGCGTGTTGGGATCCCGCCCGTCCAGCTTGTCGAACAGTGCAATTCCCAGTCCTTCACTTTTGAAACTCCCTGCGCAGTTCAGAGGACGTTCCCGACGCACGTAATCCATAATCTCCTCCTCGCTGAGATGACGGAAGTGCACATCAAATGGCTCACACTCGGTTTGCAGATGACCGGAGGCGGAATTATAAAGCGCCAGGCCGGTATAAAAGGTCACGATACTGCCTCGCGCACGCAAAAGCTGCTGGCAGGCGTTTTCTTCCGTATGCGGTTTACCGGTGATTTCGCCGCCCAGCACACAAACCTGATCGGAGCCTATAATCAGATGAGCGGGGTAACGTACGGCCAGCGACTGTGCTTTCTCTTTCGCGAGACGGGTCACCAGATGACGCGGTGACTCGCCCGGCTGTGGCGTTTCATCCACCTCCGGCGCGGCGCATTCAAACGGGATCCCGAGCTTTTCCAGCAGCATTCGGCGATAAGGTGAAGTGGAAGCAAGGACGAGATTTGGCATATTTTTATCACCAGATATAGCGTATCGATGCCAGCCATTTTAAACTACAGGCCGCAATGTGTGCGAATAATTGGCAAAAGGCAGCTCTGGTTGCCTTTTTCTTTGACTCTATGACGTTACAAAGTTAATATGCGCGCCCTATGCAAAAGGTAAAATTACCCCTGACTCTTGATCCGGTTCGTACGGCTCAAAAACGCCTCGATTACGAAGGAATCTATTCTTCCGATCAGGCTGAGCGTATTGCCGAATCTGTAGTCAGTGTGGACAGTGATGTAGAGTGCTCCATGTCGTTCGCTATCGACAACCAGCGCCTCGCCGTTTTAACCGGTGATGCAAAGGTGACGGTAACGCTCGAATGTCAGCGCTGCGGGAAACCGTTTATACAGCATGTTCACACAACGTATTGTTTCAGTCCGGTTCGTTCTGACGAACAGGCTGAAGCACTCCCGGAAGCGTATGAACCGATTGAGGTTAACGAATTCGGTGAAATCGATCTTCTGGCGCTGGTTGAAGATGAAGTCATCCTCTCCCTGCCAGTCGTTCCGGTGCATGATTCTGAACACTGTGAAGTGTCCGAGGCGGACATGGTCTTTGGGGAACTGCCTGATGAAGCGCAAAAACCAAATCCATTTGCCGTATTAGCCAGCTTAAAGCGTAAGTAATTGAGGAGTAAGGTCCATGGCCGTACAACAGAATAAACCAACCCGTTCCAAACGTGGCATGCGTCGTTCCCATGACGCGCTGACCGCAGTTACCAGCCTGTCTGTAGACAAGACTTCTGGTGAGAAACACCTGCGTCACCACATCACCGCTGACGGTTTCTACCGCGGCCGCAAGGTTATCACTAAGTAATCACGCGTCAGCGTGATTAGGCTTAGTGAGGAACTTCCCCGTGAAAACGGGGAGTTTACCGAACCAGGCTGCGACGATACCTTGACACGTCTAACCCTGGCGTTAGATGTCATGGGGGGAGATTTTGGCCCTACCGTGACAGTGCCTGCAGCATTGCAGGCACTGAATTCTAATTCGCAACTCACACTTCTTTTAGTCGGTAATCCCGACACAATCACGCCATTACTTGCAAAAGCTGACTTTGAACAACGTTCGCGTCTGCAGATTATTCCTGCGCAGTCAGTTATTGCCAGTGATGCCCGGCCATCGCAGGCTATTCGTAATAGCCGCGGCAGCTCTATGCGAATGGCGCTGGAGCTGGTGAAAGAAGGGCGAGCGCAGGCTTGCGTCAGCGCGGGAAATACTGGCGCGCTGATGGGGCTGTCGAAATTATTGCTCAAGCCGATTGAGGGCATTGAGCGTCCGGCGCTGGTGACGGTGTTACCGCATCAGCAGAAGGGCAAAACGGTGGTGCTCGATCTGGGCGCTAACGTAGATTGTGATAGTACAATGCTGGCTCAGTTTGCCGTGATGGGGTCGGTGCTGGCAGAAGACGTGGTCGGAATTACCAATCCCCGCGTTGCGTTATTGAATATTGGTGAAGAAGAGACCAAAGGCCTGGACAGTATCCGCGACGCTGCGGAAATACTCAAACAGGTTCCCTCCATCAACTATATTGGTTATCTCGAAGCCAATGAGTTGCTGACGGGCAAAACGGATGTATTAGTGTGTGATGGCTTCACCGGAAACGTGACGTTGAAGACCATGGAAGGGGTCGTACGAATGTTCCTTTCTCTGCTGAAATCGCAGGGAGAAGGTAAAAAAAGGTCCTGGTGGCTGATTTTATTAAAGCGTTGGTTACAAAAAAGCCTGACGCGGCGATTCAGTCACCTCAACCCCGACCAGTATAATGGCGCCTGTCTGTTAGGATTGCGCGGCATCGTGATTAAGAGTCATGGCGCCGCCAATCAGCGAGCATTTACCGTCGCGATTGAACAGGCAGTGCAGGCGGTGCAGCGACAAGTCCCTCAGAGGATTGCCGCTCGCCTGGGATCTGTATTAGCTAAAAGTGACTGAGCGTACATGTATACGAAGATTTTAGGTACCGGCAGCTACCTGCCAAAACAAGTGCGTACCAACGCCGATCTTGAAAAAATGGTAGATACGTCTGACGAGTGGATTGTCACGCGCACAGGTATCCGTGAACGTCGTATCGCCGCGCCAGACGAAACTGTGTCCACCATGGGCTACGAAGCCGCTCAGCGAGCGCTTGAGATGGCTGGCATTGATAAAGAACAGATCGGGCTTATTGTGGTGGCGACAACATCTGCCACGCATGCCTTCCCAAGCGCAGCGTGCCAGGTGCAGAACATGCTCGGCATCAAAGGCTGCCCGGCATTTGATGTTGCAGCGGCGTGCGCGGGTTTCACCTATGCGCTGAGCATCGCCGATCAGTATGTTAAATCGGGTGCCGTAAAATATGCGTTGGTGATCGGTGCTGATGTGCTGGCGCGTACCTGCGATCCAACCGATCGCGGCACAATCATTATTTTTGGCGATGGCGCGGGCGCGGTGCTGCTGGGGCAGTCCGAAGAACCAGGCATCATCTCCACGCACCTGCACGCTGACGGTCGCTACGGCGAGCTGTTAACGCTGCCTAACGCCGATCGCGTTAATCCGGACAGTTCGATTTACCTGACAATGGCGGGTAATGAAGTGTTCAAGGTGGCCGTGACCGAACTCGCTCACATTGTTGATGAGACGCTGGAAGCGAACAATCTGGATCGCGCCGCACTCGACTGGCTGGTACCGCATCAGGCTAACCTGCGTATTATCAGCGCGACGGCGAAGAAGTTGGGCATGTCTATGGATAACGTTGTGGTGACGCTTGATCGCCACGGCAACACCTCTGCGGCATCGGTACCGTGCGCATTTGACGAAGCGGTACGCGATGGACGAATTAAACGGGGCCAACTGGTCTTGCTTGAAGCCTTTGGTGGCGGGTTCACCTGGGGTTCCGCGCTGGTTCGTTTCTAGGATAAGGATTAAAAAATGACGCAATTTGCTTTTGTGTTCCCGGGACAGGGCTCACAAACTGTTGGGATGTTGTCTGAAATGGCAGCAAACTATCCGGTTATTGAAGAGACTTTCCGTGAAGCTTCTGACGCGCTGGGTTATGATCTGTGGGCGCTGACCCAGCAGGGCCCAGCTGAAGAGCTGAACAAAACCTGGCAGACTCAACCGGCACTGCTGGCAGCCTCCGTCGCATTGTGGCGCGTATGGCAGCAGCAGGGCGGCAAAACGCCGGCGCTGATGGCGGGTCATAGCCTGGGTGAATACTCTGCGCTGGTCTGCGCAGGAGTGATTGCCTTCGCTGACGCGGTCCGTCTGGTTGAATTGCGTGGTAAGTTTATGCAGGAAGCGGTGCCAGAAGGCACGGGCGGCATGTCTGCCATCATCGGTCTGGATGATGCTTCTATTGCTAAAGCCTGTGAAGAATCTGCTGAAGGTCAGGTCGTTTCTCCGGTAAACTTTAACTCGCTAGGCCAGGTCGTTATCGCGGGTCATAAAGAAGCGGTTGAGCGTGCAGGCGCTGCCTGTAAAGCTGCGGGTGCAAAACGTGCACTGCCGCTGCCGGTGAGCGTGCCGTCTCACTGTGCGCTGATGAAGCCCGCTGCCGATAAGCTGGCGGTTGAGCTGGAAAAAATGACCTTTAACGCACCGACGATTTCCGTTGTGAATAACGTCGATGTGAAGTGCGAAACCGCGCCGGAGGCTATCCGTAACGCGCTGGTTCGCCAGCTCTACAGCCCAGTTCAGTGGACCAAAACCGTTGAATTTATGGCGTCTCAGGGCGTTGAACATCTGTATGAAGTCGGTCCAGGTAAGGTACTTACCGGTCTGACAAAACGTATTGTAGACACCCTGACTGCCTCGGCTATTAACGAGCCGGAAGCAATGAAAGCGGCACTCTCGCAATAAAAGAGGAATACCATGAGTTTTGAAGGAAAAATTGCCCTGGTGACCGGCGCAAGCCGCGGTATCGGGCGTGCTATTGCTGAAACACTGGTTGCGCGCGGCGCGACGGTGATCGGGACTGCGACCAGCGAGAATGGCGCACAGGCCATCAGCGAGTATCTGGGTGCGAACGGCAAAGGTCTGGTACTGAATGTGACTGAACCAGCATCTATCGAATCTGTTCTGGAAAATATTCGCGCAGAGTTTGGCGAAGTGGATATTCTGGTCAATAATGCCGGGATCACTCGCGACAACCTGTTGATGCGAATGAAAGATGATGAGTGGAACGATATTATCGAAACCAACCTGTCATCGGTATTCCGTCTGTCAAAAGCGGTAATGCGCGCTATGATGAAAAAGCGTCATGGACGTATTATCACTGTAGGTTCTGTGGTTGGTACCATGGGAAATGCTGGTCAGGCTAACTACGCTGCGGCGAAAGCAGGTCTGATCGGTTTCAGTAAGTCGCTGGCGCGCGAAGTCGCGTCCCGCGGAATTACTGTAAACGTTGTTGCTCCGGGCTTTATTGAAACGGACATGACGCGTGCGCTGACCGATGATCAGCGTGCGGGTACGCTGGCGGCAGTTCCAGCGGGTCGTCTTGGCGACCCTAAAGAAATCGCCAGCGCGGTTGCATTTTTAGCCTCTGACGAAGCGGGTTACATCACTGGTGAAACCCTCCACGTCAACGGCGGGATGTACATGGTTTAATCACGATCGAAAATATTTGCGTTATTTGGGCAAATGGCCTCAAAATAACGTAAAATCGTGGTAAGACCTGCCGGGATTTAGTTGCAAATTTTTCAACATTTTATACACTACGAAAACCATCGCGAAAGCGAGTTTTGATAGGAAATTTAAGAGTATGAGCACTATCGAAGAACGCGTTAAGAAAATTATCGGCGAACAGCTGGGCGTTAAGCAGGAAGAAGTTGTGAACTCCGCTTCCTTTGTTGAAGACCTGGGCGCAGATTCTCTTGACACCGTTGAGCTGGTAATGGCTCTGGAAGAAGAGTTTGATACTGAGATTCCGGACGAAGAAGCTGAGAAAATCACCACCGTTCAGGCTGCCATTGATTACATCAACGGTCACCAGGCGTAAGTGAACATCTCCAGGCGGTCATTCGACCGCCTGAGTTTTATCTTTTGTAGTCCCACGAATCTCTTTTTTTATCCCTCCCTGGAGGACAAACGTGTCTAAGCGTCGTGTAGTTGTGACCGGACTTGGCATGTTGTCTCCTGTCGGCAATACCGTAGAGTCCACCTGGAAAGCTCTCCTTGCCGGTCAGAGCGGCATCAGCCTAATCGACCATTTCGATACTAGCGCCTATGCAACGAAATTTGCTGGCTTAGTAAAGGATTTTAACTGTGAAGAGATCATCTCGCGCAAAGAACAGCGCAAGATGGATGCCTTCATTCAATATGGAATTGTCGCTGGCGTTCAGGCCATGCAGGATTCTGGCCTTGAGATTACGGAAGAGAACGCTACCCGTATCGGCGCTGCTATCGGCTCCGGGATTGGCGGTCTTGGCCTGATCGAGGAAAACCATACATCTCTGGTGAATGGCGGCCCGCGTAAAATCAGCCCGTTCTTCGTTCCGTCTACGATTGTAAACATGGTGGCAGGTCACCTGACCATTATGTTCGGCCTGCGTGGCCCAAGCATCTCAATCGCGACAGCCTGTACGTCTGGCGTGCATAACATCGGCCAGGCCGCGCGTATCATCGCGTACGGCGATGCAGATGCTATGGTTGCGGGCGGTGCTGAAAAAGCCAGTACCCCGCTGGGCGTCGGTGGCTTCGGTGCAGCGCGTGCGCTCTCTACCCGAAACGATAATCCTCAGGCGGCGAGCCGTCCGTGGGATAAAGACCGTGATGGTTTCGTGCTGGGTGACGGTGCAGGCATGATCGTACTGGAAGAGTACGAACACGCGAAAAAACGTGGCGCGAAAATTTATGCTGAAGTTGTTGGCTTTGGCATGAGCAGCGATGCTTACCACATGACGTCTCCTCCAGAGAACGGCGCAGGTGCTGCGCTGGCGATGGAAAACGCCATCCGTGATGCGGGCATTACGCCGGCACAGATTGGCTACGTTAACGCGCACGGGACATCTACCCCTGCGGGCGATAAAGCAGAAGCGCAGGCGGTTAAGTCTATCTTCGGCGAATCTGCCAGCCGTGTACTGGTGAGCTCCACGAAATCCATGACCGGTCACCTCCTGGGTGCGGCGGGTGCAGTAGAATCAATCTACTCTATTCTCGCGCTGCGCGATCAGGCTGTACCGCCAACCATCAACCTGGATAATCCAGATGAAGGTTGCGATCTGGACTTCGTTCCCCACGAAGCGCGCCAGGTTAGCGGTATGGAGTACACCCTGTGTAACTCCTTCGGCTTCGGTGGGACTAACGGTTCTCTGATCTTCAAAAAGGTCTGAGTCTGGTTAGTCGCTGACAATAATAAAGGTCCGCTTGCCGGGCCTTTTTTATTAGGTGATATCCCCTTGTCCGGCTAACCACATCCTGCCAGACTGAGCCTCCATGCATAAGGAGCCACTATGTTTTTAATTAATGGCCTTGAGCAAGAAATGCTGCCGGCAAGCGACAGGGCGACCCAGTTTGGCGATGGCTGTTTCACGACCGCGCGTATTCTCGACGGTGGCGTGTGCCTGCTCGGGGCCCATATCCTTCGTTTACAAAAAGCCTGTGAAGCATTACTTATCCCCTTTTCGCAGTGGGACATTCTTGAAAGTGAAATGCGTCGGCTGGCGTCAGAGAAAGCAAGCGGCGTCCTGAAAGTCATTATCAGCCGCGGCAGCGGTGGTCGGGGCTATAGCGGTTCTGCCTGCCAGCATCCTGCGCGGATCCTTTCCGTTTCAGATTATCCTTCCCATTACGCGCACTGGCGTGAAGAGGGCGTAGTCCTGGCGCTTAGCCCGGTACGTTTGGGGCGAAACCCGATGCTCGCTGGCATAAAACATCTTAACCGTCTTGAACAGGTGCTTATTCGTACTCATCTTGAGCAGACGGAGGCCGGGGAGGCGCTGGTTCTTGACAGCGAAGGGTACATTACGGAATGCTGTGCGGCTAATTTACTCTGGCGGAAGGGCAGTGACGTATTCACGCCTTCGCTGGAGCAGGCCGGAGTCAACGGCATTATGCGGCAGTTTTGTTTGCAACAGCTGGCACGCGCAGGCTTTCGCGTTGTCGAAGTTAACGCTAAGGAAGAGGCGCTGCTGGCTGCCGAAGAAGTTGTTATCTGCAATGCGCTGATGCCCGTTGTCCCCGTTCGCGCTTATGACCGCAAGTGCTGGTCATCCCGCGAGCTGTTCCAGTTTCTGGCCCCGTTATGTGAGCAAACCAGGTAGTCATGAAGAAAATGTTACGCTTTGTCCTCCTTCTTATCGTTGCGTTCGGAATCGCTGGCGGAGCGGGAGTGTGGAAAGTCCGTCAGCTGGCTGAAAGTCAGATCCTGATTAAAGACGAGACGATTTTTACCCTGAAAGCGGGGACCGGGCGGCAGGCGCTTGGTCAGCAGCTGTATGACGACAAAATTATCAATCGCCCACGCGTATTCCAGTGGCTGCTGCGTATTGAGCCGGACCTGTCCCACTTCAAGGCCGGTACCTATCGTTTCACCCCTGGCATGACCGTGCGCGAGATGCTGAAACTGCTGGAGAGTGGTAAAGAAGCCCAGTTTCCATTGCGTTTTGTGGAAGGTATGCGTCTGAGCGATTATCTCAGGCAACTGCGTGACGCGCCGTACATCAAGCATACGCTGAAAGATGACCGCTACCAGACCGTGGCAGACGCCTTAAAATTCGAACATCCCGAGTGGGTGGAAGGCTGGTTCTGGCCCGATACGTGGATGTATACGGCAGGCACGACGGATGTGGCAATTCTGAAGCGCGCGCACAACAAAATGGTCGCGGCGGTAGACGCTGCGTGGAAAGGGCGAGCAGAGGGGCTGCCTTATAAAGATCAAAACCAGTTCATGACGATGGCCTCGATCATCGAGAAAGAGACGGCCGTTGCTGCCGAACGTGACCAGGTTGCCTCGGTGTTTATTAACCGTCTGCGCATCGGCATGCGTTTGCAAACCGATCCTACCGTCATCTACGGGATGGGCGAAAACTACAACGGCAGGATTTCCAGAAAAGATCTGGAAACGCCAACGGCGTATAATACCTACGTGATTAGCGGCCTGCCGCCTGGACCGATTGCGACGCCGAGTGAAGCATCATTGAAGGCCGCCGCGCACCCGGCCAAAACGCCGTATCTCTATTTTGTGGCTGACGGAAAAGGGGGGCATACGTTCAATACCAACCTGGCCAGCCACAATCGCTCCGTTCAGGACTATCTGAAGGCACTTAAGGAAAAAAATGCGCAGTAAATACATTGTCATTGAGGGACTCGAAGGGGCGGGCAAAACCACCGCCCGTAACGTGGTGGTGGATACGCTGAAATCGCTTGGCGTCGCCGACATGGTCTTCACCCGCGAGCCGGGCGGTACGCAGCTGGCGGAAAAACTGCGCAGCCTGGTTCTGGATATCAAATCCGTTGGCGATGAAGTTATTACCGACAAAGCGGAAGTGTTGATGTTCTATGCGGCGCGCGTTCAGCTGGTGGAGACGGTGATCAAACCCGCTCTGGCAGAAGGCAAATGGGTGATTGGCGATCGCCACGATCTCTCAACCCAGGCGTATCAGGGCGGTGGACGGGGTATCGATCAGGCCATGCTGGCTACGCTTCGCGACGCGGTTCTGGGCGATTTCCGTCCTGACCTGACGCTGTATCTGGACGTGACCCCTGAGGTGGGCCTTAAGCGCGCCCGTGCCCGCGGTGAACTGGACCGCATCGAACAGGAGTCTTTTGATTTCTTTAACCGCACCCGTGCGCGTTATCTGGAACTGACCGGGCAGGACAAGACCATTCGTACCATCGATGCGACGCAATCCCTTGAAGACGTTACATGTGATATTCAGCAGACCGTTACGCAGTGGCTACAGGAGCAGCAGGCATGAAATGGTATCCATGGTTGCGCCCACACTTTGAACAGCTGATCGGCAGCTATCAGGTTGGTCGGGGGCATCATGCGTTACTGATCCAGGCGCTGCCGGGAATGGGTGATGATGCGTTGATTTACGCCATAACCCGCTTTCTGATGTGCCAACAGCCGGAAGGACATAAAAGCTGCGGTAAGTGCCGGGGTTGCCAGCTCATGCAGGCGGGCACGCATCCTGACTATTACACCCTCGAACCTGAGAAGGGCAAAAATACGCTCGGTATCGACGCGGTGCGTGAGGTCAGTGAGAAACTGTACGAATATGCGCGTCTGGGGGGGGCGAAAGTGGTGTGGCTGAAAGACGCCGCGCTGCTCACGGAAGCCGCAGCCAACGCGCTGTTAAAAACCCTGGAAGAGCCGCCAGAAAACACCTGGTTTTTCCTCTCCTGCCGCGAGCCGGAACGCTTGCTGGCGACGCTGCGCAGTCGCTGCCGTCTTCACCACCTTGCTGTCCCTCAGGAATCCTGGGCACTCGCCTGGCTTGAGCGGGAAGTGACGGTGTCACAAGACGCGGCGCTCTCAGCGTTGCGCCTGTGCAGCGGTGCGCCTGCGGCTGCGCTGGCCTTATTACAGCCCGAAGTGTGGTCCCAGCGTGAAACGCTGTGTCGTGCGGTTGAATCAGCCCTCGACAGCCATGACTGGCTGAGCGTGCTGCCAGCGCTGAACAGCGATCAGGCTCCGGAACGGCTGCACTGGCTGGCCGCGCTGCTGCTGGATGCGCTCAAAATCCAGCAGGGGGCTACGCTTCTGACTAACCCTGACGTGTGGGCGCTGGTCACCACGCTGGCGAATCGCCTGTCAGGGCAGTCGCTGCACGCTATCCTTCATGATATCTGCCAGAGTCGTGAACAACTTTTGACGGTAACCGGTCTCAATCGCGAGCTTTTACTGACTGACCAGTTACTGCGTATCGAACACTACCTGCAACCGGGCGTCATACCGCCGGTTTCCCACCTCTGAGAGAGACATTATGTTTTTAGTCGACTCACACTGCCATCTCGATGGCCTGGATTATCAATCCCTGCATAAAAATGTGGACGACGTGCTGGCGAAAGCCGCCGCGCGCGATGTGAAATTTTGCCTGGCCGTGGCAACCACGTTGCCGGGTTACCGCTCCATGCGTGAACTGGTAGGCGAGCGCGATAATGTCGTCTTCTCCTGCGGCGTGCATCCGCTGAATCAGGATGAAGCGTACGACGTTGAGGATTTACGCCGTCTTGCCGCAGAAGAGGGCGTAGTGGCGATGGGCGAGACCGGCCTGGACTATTTCTACACTCCGGAAACGAAACCTCGCCAGCAGGAATCCTTCCGTAACCACATCCGCATTGGCCGGGAACTGAATAAGCCGGTTATCGTTCACACCCGAGATGCGCGCGCCGACACGCTGGGTATCCTGCGGGAAGAAAAGGTGACGGATTGCGGTGGCGTACTACACTGTTTCACAGAAGACAGAGAAACGGCGGGTAAGCTGCTTGATTTGGGCTTTTATATCTCGTTCTCGGGAATTGTCACGTTCCGTAATGCTGAGCAACTGCGTGATGCGGCGCGCTATGTTCCGCTGGATCGTATTCTGGTGGAAACCGATTCCCCGTACCTGGCGCCGGTGCCTCATCGTGGCAAAGAGAACCAGCCAGCGATGACCCGGGATGTCGCTGAGTATATGGCCGTTCTGAAAGGTGTCAGTATTGAAGAACTGGCTCGCGTGACAACGGAAAACTTCGCCAGTCTGTTCCATATTGACCCCGCCCGCCTGCAATCTGTCTGATACACCTGTTATTTTTAGGCTCGTAATTAATAAGTAAAGCGAGTAAAGTTCACCGCCTCATTCGGGGCGGTGATGGCGTTTTTAGACACATCCAGACATGCTTTATGTAAATATCTGCAAGTTTTTTGGCCGTCTTGAACTGAAACGTGATAGCCGTCAAACAAACTCAGAGGGAATTATTTTACTCTGTGTAATAAATAAAGGGCGCTTAGATGTCCTGTCCACGGCGCGGTACTCCCCCCGGGCCAATGCGTGAAAACGTAAAAAAAAGCACAAATACTCAGGAGCACTCTCAATTATGTTTAAGAATGCATTTGCTAACCTGCAAAAGGTCGGTAAATCGCTGATGCTGCCAGTATCCGTACTGCCTATCGCAGGTATCCTGCTGGGTGTCGGTTCTGCAAACTTCAGCTGGCTGCCAGCCGTAGTTTCCCACGTGATGGCCGAAGCAGGCGGTTCTGTTTTTGCTAACATGCCGCTGATCTTCGCTATCGGTGTTGCTCTGGGCTTCACCAATAACGACGGTGTTTCCGCTCTGGCGTCCGTTGTTGCTTACGGCATCATGGTGAAAACCATGGCTGTGGTTGCGCCGCTGGTACTGCATTTACCTGCTGAAGAGATTGCCGCTAAGCACCTGGCGGACACCGGTGTTCTCGGTGGTATCATCTCCGGTGCGATTGCAGCGTATATGTTTAACCGCTTCTATCGCATCAAGCTGCCTGAGTATCTGGGCTTCTTCGCGGGTAAACGTTTTGTGCCGATCATTTCTGGTCTGGCCGCGATTTTCACCGGTGTGGTCCTGTCCTTCATCTGGCCACCAATCGGTACGGCAATCCAGACCTTCTCTCAGTGGGCAGCTTACCAGAACCCGGTTGTGGCGTTCGGTATCTACGGCTTCATTGAGCGCTGCCTGGTACCATTTGGTCTGCACCACATCTGGAACGTCCCATTCCAGATGCAGATTGGTGAATACACCAACGCAGCAGGTCAGGTGTTCCACGGCGACATCCCACGCTACATGGCGGGCGACCCAACGGCAGGTAAACTGTCTGGTGGCTTCCTGTTCAAAATGTACGGTCTGCCGGCCGCTGCAATTGCTATCTGGCACTCTGCTAAACCAGAGAACCGTGCAAAAGTGGGCGGTATCATGATCTCCGCAGCGCTGACCTCGTTCCTGACCGGTATCACCGAGCCGATCGAGTTCTCCTTCATGTTCGTTGCGCCGATCCTGTACATCATCCACGCGGTACTGGCAGGTCTGGCATTCCCAATCTGTATCCTGCTGGGTATGCGTGACGGTACGTCCTTCTCTCACGGCCTGATCGATTTCATCGTTCTGTCCGGTAACAGCAGCAAGCTGTGGCTGTTCCCTATCGTGGGTGCGGGCTACGCAGTGGTGTACTACACCGTCTTCCGCGTGCTGATCAAAGCACTGGACCTGAAAACGCCGGGTCGTGAAGATGCAACGGAAGACAGCAAAGCCGGTGTGACCAGCGAAATGGCACCTGCTCTGGTTGCTGCTTTCGGCGGTAAAGAGAACATCACTAACCTGGACGCGTGTATCACTCGTCTGCGTGTGAGCGTTGCCGACGTTGCGAAAGTCGACCAGCCGGGTCTGAAAAAACTGGGCGCAGCAGGCGTCGTTGTTGCAGGTTCTGGTGTTCAGGCAATCTTCGGAACGAAATCCGATAACCTGAAAACCGAAATGGATGAGTACATCCGCAACAACTAAGCTGTGATCTGGGGAGACTAAGGCAGCCGAATGGATGCCTTTTTTATTGGTGCGGTTTGTGACGCGGGGTGGCGGGTATACATTACCCGTCCATGATGATGGGTAGGCCCGGTAAGCGCAGCGCCACCGGGCTTAATACTCAGAAATCGTAGCTCGCGCTCACCGAAACGTTCAGTGGCGCGCCATACACTACATACGATCCGACGTAGTCGTAATACTCTTTGTCGAACAGGTTGTTGACGTTAGCCTGAACAGCAAAGTCTTTGGTGACCTGATAGCGGCTGAACAGGTTCACCAGCCCATAGCTGCCTTGCTCCGCGCGGGAACGTCCTGCCGGACCGCCTTCCACGTCCGTCCACACTTTGTTCTGCCAGTTTACGCCACCGCCCACGGTCAGTTCCGGCAGCATTGGCAGTTGATAACGAGTGAACAACTTCATGGTTGTGCGCGGCTGATCGGAGCTGACAGCGTTGCCATTCTTATCTTCTGCAATGTAACGCGTCGCGCCAAAGGTCAGCTGCCAGTTATCGGTCAGTGCACCGTTGAGCTCAAACTCGGCCCCTTTGCTGACCACCCCGTCCAGCGATTCATAAATCGACTCACCGCTCGGCATGTAGGTATACGTGTTGCTGGCCACGTTATCCTGCTCAATGCGGAAAATCGCCAGCGAGGTGGTGAGGCGGGTATTAAACCAGTCTGCCTTCACCCCGGCTTCGTAGCTTTTACCCGTGGTAGGGTCGAGATAACGTCCACTGGCATTGCGCTTATCCTGCGGCTGGAAGATAGAGGTATAGCTGACGTAGGTCGACCAGTCCTCATTGATGTCATACACCAGGCCGGCATACGGCGTGACATCATCTTTGGTGCTTTCCAGACGTGTATTCGGCGAACCAGCGGGGTTATAGCGAATGTTGTATTGGGTGTAACGCGCCCCCAGGATCAGGTGCAACGGATCGGCGAGTGAGAAACGCGCAGAGGAATAGGCTGAAGACTGGCGAATATCATCCTTGCTGTAGAGTTTCCACGGCGTCCACTGCGGATCGGCAATGTTCCCGTTCCAGTTCTTAAAGTTGCCGACATCAACCATGCCGTATACTGCATCCGGCATGGTGTTGTCGTAATGGTTACGCTGACGGCTAAAGCTGCCGCCGAACATCATCTCGTGCTGACGGCCAAAGAGATCGAAACCGCCGCGCAGGAAGGCATCGACCGCATCCTGTTTGCGTTCCCCGCGGTTCCAGCCGCCGTAACCCACCAGGCCCGCGCCGGTCTCTTTATCCGGATAACCGGACATATACATCAGCTTAGAGTCAAAGTTGGTTTCAGCATGCATGCCGTTGATGTGCGCTTCCCAGCCATTATCGAAACGCTGGGTCAGGTTAGCGAAGATGCGGGTGCTGTCTTTATCTGAATAGGCCCAGTCAGGCGCGACGGTCTGGCTGCGATTGTAGTTGGTCTTACTTCCGTCGCTGTACCAGGTCGGCAGCCCGCCCCAGGTTGGGTCGGCGGTATGGCTTTCCTGATACTCATACCCTACAGAGAGGGTCGTGCTGTCGGTAACATCTGCATCCATCACGCCGTAGAGGAATTTCTTCCGGTAGTGGTAGTTATCCACGAAGCTGTCGTTGTCCTGATAACCCGTGATCAGACGACCCCGTACCTTACCTGATTCCACCAGCGGCGCCTGGAGATCCAGCACGTAACGCTGCTTGTCCCAGCTGCCATAGCTGGCGGAGACGTTGCCTTTAAATTCCTGGCTGTCCGCATGCTTGCGCACCATATTAACGTACGCCGCCGGGTTGCCCGTCCCGGACATCAGGCCTGTGGCGCCGCGGACCACTTCAATGCGGTCATAAATTGCGGTATCGGCGGCCGTATCACCAAAGTTCCACACTTCACTGATGGACGTTGGAAGGTCGTCATAGGCGTAGTTGCTGACGAAAAATCCGCGTGAGTAAAATACGGTACGATCGCTGTCCTGCACCTGCGCCGTAATGCCCGTGGTGTTCGTCAGCACCTGGCCGATGGATTGCAGATTCTGGTCAGCGATACGTTGCTGGCTGATAACGCTGACGGACTGTGGGATGTCGCGGGGAACCAGCAACAGTTTGGTGCCGGTGGTGGTGGTTTTTACGCTGTAATCCTGATCCTGGCTGGCAGAAAGATCCTGTGTGTTATCAAAACCCCCATCAACGACGACGGTATCTTCGGCTGTTGAAGCAGCGAAAGCGGTGGTTGGCGTCAATGCCATAGCAATGCAGGCGGCCAGCAACGAAGGTGTTGCGGCAGGCTGACGTTGCCCATCCCTGGTGTGATTAATGAAAGACATCATCAAACCCTTAGTGAATGGTGAAGGTAGTGCGCGACAGTCCCGCTAGCACGGGCTGACGTCGTTTTCTATGTTAAAAATGCGCATGAAAATGCAAATGCGAAATATACGCATTGTGATTAACGCTGTAAACAGATGTTTCGGGATGAACTGAAATCAGGTTTCAGAAAAGAAATGTCCTAAAGCGATGCCTCTTCAGCCAGATGGGCGATAATCAGGAAAGAAATCACGGGAGGAGGTTGAAAGGACAGGAGAAACTCGCTCATACTCTTGTGTTGTGTCACACAGTAAAACAGACAATGTGTGTTAACAACGGACGCACGACGCCAGATTAAACTTAAAAGGAAAAGGTCATGGCTGAAGAAACGATTTTCAGTAAAATTATCCGCCGCGAAATTCCGTCGGATATTGTCTATCAGGATGAACTGGTCACGGCTTTCCGCGACATTTCTCCCCAGGCGCCGACGCACATCCTTATTATTCCCAATATTCTGATTCCGACCGTCAATGACGTTAAAACCGAGCATGAAGTGGCGCTGGGCCGTATGCTTACGGTGGCCGCGAAAATTGCTGAGCAGGAAGGGATTGCTGAAGATGGATACCGTTTGATCATGAACTGTAATCGCCATGGCGGCCAGGAAGTCTATCATATTCATATGCATCTTCTGGGTGGACGTCCACTGGGACCGATGCTGGCACATAAAGGTCTTTAATATGTTAACTGGGCGTATTGCAGCGCTGATCGTGACGCTGGTAATGGTTGGGTGCAGCGCGCGTCCCGCCATCCCGGTCAGTGAAGAACAGACGCTGGTGATGGAGTCCTCAGTGCTTGCTGCGGGCATCACGGCGGAAAATCCTTCGTTGACCATAAGCGAAATCCAGTCTTCTGCCTCCTCTACGCTCTATAACGAAAGGCAAGAGCCAGTGACGGTGCATTATCGCTTCTACTGGTATGACGTGAGAGGTCTTGAGATGCACCCGCTTGAGGCGCCGCGTAGCGTGACGGTCCCGGCAAGATCGTCGGTCACGCTCTACGGCAGCGCCAGCTATCTGGGTGCACATAAGGTGAGACTTTATCTTTATTTGTAAGGAGTGAACCTTGATTAAAACAATGAGCCGTTATGCGCTCCTGAGTGCGTTCGCACTCTTTCTGGCAGGCTGTGTGACGCGAACGGAAGAACCTGCACCGGTGGATCAGGCGAAGCCGGGAACGGAACAGCCAACAACACCTGCGCAACCTGTTCCAACCGTGCCGTCTGTACCGACTATTCCTGCGCAGCCTGGCCCGATCGAACATCCGGACGATACCGCGCAGCCTGCGCCGCGAGTGCGGCACTATGACTGGAACGGCGCGATGCAGCCGATGGTGGGCAAAATGTTGCAGGCACAGGGCGTTACGCCTGGCAGTGTGCTGCTGGTGGACAGCGTGAACAACCGTACAAACGGTTCCCTGAATGCGGGAGAAGCGACGGAAACCCTGCGCAACGCGCTGGCAAACAACGGTAAATTTACGCTGGTCTCAGCCCAGCAGCTCGCGGTCGCTAAGCAACAGCTTGGTCTGTCGCCTCAGGACAGCCTGGGTTCGCGCAGTAAAGCGATTGGTATCGCCCGCAACGTTGGCGCGCAGTATGTCCTTTATTCTAACGCGACAGGCAACGTGAACACGCCGTCGTTGCAGATGCAGTTAATGCTGGTTCAAACCGGCGAAATTATCTGGTCAGGTAAAGGTGCCGTTACGCAACAATAAGCGCACGCGTCATGATGTCCTGACGCGTTATTTCCCCCAGTACCGTGTTATCGCGCCGCAAGCCCCCGTCGGGCTTGGCGGCGCGAGTTGCATTATTGAGCGTGGCGACCATCGGCTGGTTTTACGTCAGCATCACGATGCCGCCGCGCCTGCCGCCCATTTTCGTCGCCAGTTCCGCGCCCTGAAGCGCCTTCCCGCCGACCTTGCCCCGAAACCTCATCTCTTTATCAGGGACTGGATGGCGGTGGCGTTTATTGCGGGTGAGATCAAAAGCGAGCTTCCCGATACGCCCACGCTGGCAGCCATGCTGTATCATCTGCATCGACAGCCGCGTCTGGGCTGGCAGGTGACGTTACTTCCATTACTGGATAGCTATTGGCAGCAGGCTGCGCCTGGACGACGCACGCCCTTCTGGCTGGCGCAGCTTAAGCGGCTGCGTAAAGCGGGAGAGCCGAAGGCGTTACGTCTGGCGCCGCTGCATATGGATGTCCATGCGGGGAATATCGTTCATACCACGGCGGGCGAGAAACTTATCGACTGGGAATATGCCGGGGACGGTGACGTGGCGCTTGAACTCGCTGCGGTCTGGATGCCTGATGAGGCTTCGCGCGTGCAGCTGATAACCGCCTATGCCCGAAACGCCAACATAAATGTACTCACCCTTGCGCGGCAGGTCGCGCGCTGGCGTCCGTGGGTGCTGATGCTGATGGCGGGATGGTTTGAAATGCGCCTTCAGCAGACAGATGACGAACAATTTATTGCGCTGGCAAATGATGCCTGGCGTCAGTTACAAACGAAAGGATAAGAGAGGTTGGTGTGGGTCCAGTAATGTTGGATGTTGAAGGGTTTGAGCTTGATGCGGAAGAGCGCGAAATTCTGGCGCACCCGCTGGTAGGGGGGCTGATTCTTTTCACCCGCAATTATCACGATCCGGCGCAGTTGCGCGAGCTGGTTCGCCAGATCCGCGCGGCGTCACGCAATCGCCTGGTGGTGGCCGTCGACCAGGAAGGTGGACGCGTGCAGCGTTTCCGCGAAGGGTTTACGCGTTTACCCGCCGCACAATCTTTTGCTGCGCTTCTGGGTGCTGAAGAGGGCGGTCAACTGGCGCAGGACGCAGGCTGGCTGATGGCCAGCGAGATGATCGCCATGGATATCGATATCAGCTTCGCCCCGGTGCTGGACGTAGGACACATTAGTGCGGCAATAGGTGAGCGTTCGTATCATGACGATCCACGTATCGCGCTGGCAATGGCGACGCGCTTCATTGACGGTATGCACGATGCGGGCATGAAAACCACCGGCAAGCATTTCCCGGGCCACGGGGCGGTGACGGCGGATTCCCATAAAGAAACCCCGCGCGATCCGCGCCCGGAAGCAGACATTCGCGCTAAAGATATGTCTGTTTTCCGCTCGCTGATTACCGATAACAAGCTGGACGCTATTATGCCTGCGCACGTCATCTACAGTGACGTTGATCCGCGTCCGGCCAGCGGCTCTCCGCACTGGCTTAAAACCGTGCTGCGTCAGGAGTTGGGCTTCAATGGCGTTATTTTCTCTGACGATTTATCCATGGAAGGGGCGGCGATCATGGGAAGCTATGCCGAACGTGGGCAGGCTTCGCTGGATGCGGGTTGCGATATGATCCTCGTCTGCAATAATCGTAAAGGGGCGGTGAGCGTGCTGGATAACCTGTCGCCGATCAATGCTGAACGTGTTACACAATTGTATCATAAAGGTTCATTTAGTCGTCAGGAGCTGATGGACTCGGCGCGCTGGAAAACGGTAAACGCCCGGCTTGAAGCCCTGAACGAGCGCTGGCAGGCACATAAAGCAGCCCTTTAATTCATCCCGGAAGGCGTAGCGTGGTGAGACGATGATCATTTATTTACACGGTTTTGACTCAAACAGTCCTGGTAATCATGAGAAAGTGCTGCAATTGCAGTTTATCGATCCGGATGTCCGGCTGATCAGTTACAGCACGCGTCATCCGAAACATGACATGCAGCATCTGCTTAAAGAAGTGGACAAAATGTTGCAGCTCAATATCGACGATCGTCCGCTGATCTGCGGCGTGGGGTTGGGGGGATACTGGGCAGAGCGCATCGGTTTTTTGTGCGATATCCGTCAGGTCATTTTTAATCCTAACCTGTTTCCAAACGAAAACATGGAAGGCAAGATTGACCGTCCGGAAGAGTACGCCGATATCGCAACAAAATGCGTGAGCAATTTCCGCGAAAAGAACCGCGACCGGTGTCTGGCGATCCTCTCCCGCAACGATGAAGCGCTGGACAGCTCCCGCGCTGCCGAACTTCTGCATCATTACTACGAAATTGTCTGGGACGAAGAGCAGACCCACAAGTTCAAAAATATTTCCCCGCACTTGCAGCGTATTAAGGCCTTTAAAACGCTAGGCTGAACTCCCTGAACATGACAAAGGCCCGGTACGTGAAAGCGTGCCGGGCCTCTTTTTTGTCAGAGTTGTCTACTTTTAAACCATCAAAACTTGATACATATCAATTTTGGTATGACCAATGCGCCTGACGTGCTATTCTCAATGAATCTGAATGGTTTCATCGCAGTAACCTGTTGTTAATTAAGGGTTATTTATATAACTTTTAATTAACAATTGGTTAATAATTTGAGGGGGTCACGTTGACTACGCCATTGAAAAAGATAGTGATTGTCGGCGGTGGTGCTGGCGGACTGGAGCTGGCGACGCAGCTGGGTAAGAAACTGGGTCGCGGTAAGAAAGCCAAAATCACGCTGGTGGATCGTAACCACAGTCATCTGTGGAAGCCGTTACTGCACGAAGTGGCGACCGGGTCGCTGGATGAGGGCGTGGATGCGCTCAGCTATCTGGCGCATGCGCGTAACCACCACTTCCAGTTCCAGCTGGGTTCGGTGGTGGACATCAACCGTGAAAATAAAACCATCACGCTGGCTGAGCTGCGTGATGATAAAGGCGAGCTGCTGGTTCCTGAGCGCAAGCTGGCCTATGACACGCTGGTGATGGCCCTGGGCAGTACGTCCAATGATTTCAACACCCCAGGCGTAAAAGAGCACTGTATCTTCCTGGATAACCCGCATCAGGCGCGTCGTTTCCATCAGGAGATGCTTAACCTGTTCCTGAAGTACACCAACAACATGGGTGCTAACGGCAAGGTTAACATTGCTATCGTGGGCGGCGGCGCAACGGGCGTTGAATTATCGGCGGAGTTGCACAATGCGGTCAAACAGCTGCACAGCTATGGCTACAAAGGGCTGACTAATGAAGCGCTGAATGTGACGCTGGTGGAAGCAGGTGAACGTATTCTGCCTGCGCTGCCGCCGCGTATTTCCGGAGCGGCGCACAACGAGCTGACCAAACTGGGCGTGCGCGTGCTGACCCAGACCATGGTGACCAGCGCGGATGAGGGCGGACTGCATACCAAAGACGGCGAATACATCCAGGCCGACCTGATGGTCTGGGCTGCGGGGATCAAAGCGCCTGATTTCATGAAAGATATCGGTGGGCTGGAGACAAACCGCATTAACCAGCTGGTGACAGAGCCGACGCTGCAAACCACGCGCGATCCGGACATCTTCGCTATCGGCGACTGTGCCTCCTGCGCGCGTCCGGAAGGCGGGTTTGTGCCTCCTCGCGCCCAGGCCGCGCACCAGATGGCAAGCCTCGTGCTGCATAACATCCTGGCGCAGATGAAAGGCAAACCAATGAAAGCCTATGTCTACAAAGACCACGGCTCTCTGGTGTCGCTCTCAAACTTTTCCACCGTGGGCAGCCTGATGGGCAACCTGATGCGCGGCTCCATGATGGTGGAAGGGCGCATCGCCCGCTTCGTGTACATTTCTCTGTACCGTATGCACCAGATTGCGCTGCACGGCTACTTCAAAACCGGCCTGATGATGCTGGTCGGCCGCATCAACCGCGTTATCCGCCCACGCCTGAAGCTGCACTAACTTCTCCCTCCCTCCGGGCTCTCCGGAGGGAATTCTTAGCACATCATGCTGTGCATTTCGCTCCTGACGCTTAAGAGTTCTCTTAAACAGACACTATCCCAGCTCATCCCGCGGTTTTTTGATCCTTTATCTTATTGGCGAAGCGTTTATTGCGCTGCAAAATTGCTACCAATTGCAACAAAGGAGGAAGTCCCGTGAATAAATCAATGTTGGCGGGTATAGGGATTGGCGTCGCAGCTGCGTTAGGTGTGGCTGCCGTTGCCAGTCTGAACGTACTTGATCGTGGCCCGCAGTATGCGCAGGTGGTTTCCGCTACACCGATCAAAGAGACGGTCAAGACGCCTCGTCAGGAGTGCCGTAATGTTTCTGTCACCCATCGTCGTCCGGTTCAGGATGAAAACCGTATCGCTGGCTCCGTGCTGGGCGCGGTTGCTGGTGGGGTGATTGGTCATCAGTTTGGTGGTGGCCGTGGTAAGGATGTCGCGACGGTAGTTGGTGCGCTGGGTGGCGGTTATGCCGGTAACCAGGTGCAGGGCGCGATGCAGGAAAATGATACCTACACCACAACGCAGCAGCGCTGTAAAACCGTGTATGACAAGTCTGAAAAAATGTTGGGCTACGACGTAATCTACAAAATTGGCGATCAGCAGGGCAAAATCCGCATGGATAAAGATCCTGGTACGCAGATCCCTCTCGACAGTAATGGTCAGCTGATACTGAATAACAAAGTGTAAAAAAGATGTTCTCTGAACTTAGCTCCTCATGCGCTCAGGCTGAGGAGCTTTTTTTTTTGCGTCAGAGTTTAAGAAGTTCAGGCCACAGGCGCAGCGTTATTTGCGTAATCCCCTGCAGTTTTTCCAGCGTCGCGCCTTCACGGGCGCTGATGGACATCCCCTGTAGAATACAGCTCAGATACTGGGCCAGCTCCTGCGGACGGCAATGCGCCGGAATTTCACCGCGCTGCTGGCGTTGAGCCAGAAACGTGCTGAGCGTCTCCTCCTGCATCGCATGGCGCGATTTGACCGTGTTGGCAATCTCTTTCGACGATGCCGCGAGGGTCGCGGAGGTGTTGATCATAAAACAGCCCGCGGGCGTGTCTTTACTGGTAAAGCAGGTTGCGACTGCGCAGAAATAATCCTGCAATGCCTGCTCAACCGTTTTTTCTTCACAGAATAGCTGGGCTTCGTGTTTTGCCGCGAAGCGCGAGATGTATCTGTCCAGAACGGCCCGGAATAAGCCTTCTTTGTTGGTGAACTCTGCGTACAGGGTAGGGGCTTTCGCGCCCGTTGCTTCCACCAGGTCGGAGAGCGACGTGGCTTCATACCCATGCTGCCAGAAGAGCGTCATGGCCTTATCGAGCGCCGCATCCCTGTCGAACACTTTTGGTCGGCCACGGCTTTTCTTTGCGCAACGCGTGACATCGGTTGTCATGTGCCGTTGGTCCTCTGTTGTTTTGTTGAATAGTCATTATAAAAATAAACGTCTGCGACGACCAGCGGTGATTTCTTAAAAATAATTTAATTTTATCTTTATGAAATATAAGGAAAATGAAATTAATTTAACGACCATTATAAAAATGGGTTGACGTGTGACCTGGATCACATCTATCATTTACCTATCGATCGTTAACTAAATAACTAACGACCACTACATCATCTGCCCAAAGGTATAAAATCATGAAAAACGTTAAAACCCTCATCGCTGCCGCCGTTCTGAGTTCACTCTCTTTCGCAAGCTTCGCTGCTGTTGAAGTGCAATCCACTCCAGCAGACCAGCAGAAAGTCGGTACCATCTCTGCCACTGCCGGGACTAACCTCGGCTCTCTGGAAGATCAGCTGGCACAAAAAGCTGACGAAATGGGTGCGAAATCATTCCGCATCACCTCTGTGACCGGTCCTAACACCCTGCACGGTACCGCAGTTATCTACAAATAAGCGTAACGCAACCCTCCGTTATGCCACTGCAAAAAAAAACGCCCTGCTAATGCAGGGCGTTTGTCGTTATTACCGTTCTACATTGACTGCTGAGCAACCTCATGATGCCGCGTGACATCGGTTGGCATCCCGGAGCGCGCTTCCATCGCCCGCTCCATCACTGCGCCATCGGTGTTTGCATTCGTTTTAAAGCTCACCATCGAGGCATTCAGATTAATCGGCAGCGTCTGCGGATCGTCATTAATGTTTTTCGATAGCGGCTGGTGGATCTCAACCAGACGGACGCCACCCGGCTCTTCAGACACTTTAATCGGCGTATTGATGATATTCACTTTCGTGCCAGGGGCGATCACGCGGTAGAGCGTTTTGATGTCGTCATCGCGCAGGCGAATGCAGCCGGAGCTGACGCGCATCCCGATCCCAAAATCCGCATTCGTTCCGTGCAGAAGATAAACCCCACCGTAGGCCGCCAGGCGAATTGCATGGTGCCCCATCGGATTATCCGGGCCCGCGGGAACCACGGCAGGGAGATCGATACCCTGTGCCTTATAGCGGGCGCGGATGTTTGCCGTCGGAGTCCAGGTTGGATTAGCGCGCTTGTCGGAGACGGTGGTCACCATGGTCGGCGTGAGCGTATCGCCTCCCAGCTGGCCGATGCCGATAGGGTAGACGGTTACTTCATTTTTCCCCGGCGGGTAATAGTAAAGACGCAGCTCGGCGAGGTTTATCACAATCCCCTGACGCGGCGCGTCCGGCAGGATGGTTTGCAGCGGAATCGTCAGTACGCTGCCCGCCCGGGGCACATAGGGATCTACGCCCGGGTTGGCCTGCAACAGCGCCAGGAACCCGACGTTATATTTTTTAGCAATCGCTTCCAGCGAACCGCCATCGTTTTCAACCACGTGAAAGCGGTTTTCACCGACAACGTTGCTGCCGGCGGGCGGAAGAGGCCAGGTATTGGCGCGAGCAGGGAGCGCGACGGCAACCGTCGCGGCCAGCGCAACCACAGTTAACCAGCGGGTAAAACGCGAAGAAATCATCATTATCATAATCCATACAAATGATAAGGTTATTGTTTTATAAGGCGTTAATGATAATTATGGCGAATGTATGGTCGGGAAGATCGGGCGAAGTGCAAAGAGTTTGTAAATTGTCCCCCACCAGCCGGGCGCTGGCGGGGGAAACCGTTATGCGATGGCGTTCTCTTCCAACTGACGCATAAAGTTACGCACCCAGTCCATGCGGATTTTACGTTCCGTCAGATCCTGAGTAAATTTCAGACGCGTCGGGCCATCAAGACGGAAATGCTGCGGCTGTTTTTGCAGAAGGCCAATCAGCCACATCGGATCGACGTGGTTCTTCTCGGCAAACTCAATTACGCCGCCTTTCTCGTTGCCTTCAAGCTTGCGAATGCCCAGCTTCTGCGCCTGCTGACGCAGGCGGGCAATATCCAGCAGGTTGCGCGCCGCATCGGGCAATATCCCAAAACGGTCAATCAGTTCGACTTTAATCTCTTCCAGCTCGCCTTCGCGTTTCGCGCTGGCAATGCGTTTGTAGAACGACAGACGGGTATTCACGTCAGGAATAAAATCATCCGGCAACAGGGAAGGCATGCGCAGTTCCACTTCGGTCTGCTGGCTGGTGAGATCTTCCAGAGACGGTTCACGTCCGGCTTTAAGCGCGTCGACGGCATTTTCCAGCAGCTCCATATACAGAGAAAAACCGATGGTTTCCATGGAGCCGCTCTGGTCTTCACCCAACAACTCACCGGCGCCGCGGATCTCCAGGTCGTGCGTCGCCAGCGCAAAGCCAGCACCCAGATCTTCCAGCGAGGCGATAGCTTCCAGACGCTTTTGCGCGTCGGTGGTCATCGCCTTCGGATGCGGCGTCAGCAGCCACGCGTAGGCCTGATGGTGCGAACGCCCGACGCGCCCGCGCAGCTGATGCAGCTGGGCCAGGCCGAAGTGATCCGCGCGTTCGATGATGATGGTGTTCGCCGTCGGAATGTCGATCCCGGTCTCAATGATGGTGGTACATACCAGCACGTTGAAACGCTGATGGTGGAAGTCGTTCATCACCCGCTCCAGCTCGCGCTCGCGCATCTGGCCGTGACCAATGGCGATGCGCGCTTCCGGCACCAGCTCTGCCAGCCTGTCGGCGGCTTTCTGAATGTTTTCAACGTCGTTATACAGGTAATATACCTGGCCGCCGCGCAGCACTTCACGCAGGATCGCCTCGCGAACCACCAGATTGTCGTACTCGCGAACAAAGGTTTTCACCGCCAGACGGCGCGCCGGCGGGGTGGCAATAATCGACAGATCGCGCATGCCGCTCATCGCCATATTCAGGGTGCGCGGGATCGGCGTGGCGGTCAGGGTCAGAATGTCGACGTCGGCGCGCATCGCTTTGATGCGCTCTTTGTGGCGCACCCCAAAGCGGTGCTCTTCATCGACGATCAGCAGCCCCAGATCTTTCCACTTCACGTCGCTTTGCAGCAGCTTGTGGGTGCCGATCAGAATGTCAATTTTGCCTTCGCTTGCCTGTTCCAGGATTTGCGTCTGCTCTTTGGCGCTGCGGAAACGCGACAGCATCTCAATGCGTACCGGCCAGTTGGCGAAGCGATCGCGGAAGTTGTCGAAGTGCTGCTGGGCGAGGAGGGTAGTCGGCACCAGCACCGCCACCTGCTTGTTGTTTTCCACCGCCAGGAAAGCGGCACGCATTGCTACCTCGGTTTTACCGAAGCCCACGTCGCCGCAGACTAAGCGATCCATTGCCAGCGGCTGGCACATGTCGCTCAGCACGGCATTTATGGCCTGAGCCTGATCCGGCGTAGTTTCAAACGGGAAGCTGTCGCAGAACAGCTGGTACTGCTCTTTATCATGCTTAAACGCATAACCCTCTTTGGCCGCACGCTGGGCGTAAATGTCCAGCAGCTCGGCGGCCACGTCGCGCACTTTTTCCGCCGCCTTCTGCCGCGCGCGTGACCAGGCGTCGCCGCCCAGCTTATGCAGCGGCGCGTTATCTTCCGCGCCACCGGCGTAGCGGCTGATAAGGTGCAGGGACGACACTGGCACGTACAGTTTGGCGTCGTTCGCGTAGGTCAGCATCAGGTATTCACCTTTGATGCCGCCTGCTTCGAGGGTGGTCATTCCCTGATAGCGACCCACACCGTGTTCCAGGTGAACGATCGGCTGACCGGGGTGCAGTTCGGCCAGGTTGCGGATCAGGGTGTCCGGGTTGATGGTGCGACGGCTGTCCTGACGACGGCGCGCCACGCGCTCGCCCAGCAGGTCGCTTTCACAAATCAAGGCCAGGTTATTGAGCGTATCAATAAATCCGTGCTCGGCGGAGCCGATCATCAGGTAACGACCATTTCCGGTCGCTTCGCTCAGGCGATGAATGCGCTTCGGCGCAACTTTGATCCGTCCTAGTAGTTCGCCCAGCGCTTCACGACGACCCTCACTCTCAACGGAGAACACCACTGGCCCGGTGAAGGAATCAAGAAACTTGCGCAGGTTATCGAGCGGGGATTTCTGCTGCGCCTGGACGGCCAGATCGGGCAGCGTCCGGAACGCGAGATTGGTGTTCGCCGCCTTATCGGCAAGCGAATCGGTTTTGAGCTGCATACGCGGCCAGCATTTTAGCTCGGCGTTGAGCTCGTCGGTACGCAGCCACAGCATTTCCGGCGGCAGCAGCGGACGCATCGGGTCAACGCCCCGGTTTTCAAAGCGGGCGCGCGTTTCGCTTTCAAAGCGGCTGGCGCTGGCGTCGATATCCCCGGTGTTAACAATCAGCGTATTGGCCGGGAAGTAGCTGAACAGCGCCGGCAGCGGTTCGTTAAAGAACAGGGGCTGCCAGTACTCGATCCCGGCCGGAAGGGTGCCTTTGCTGACCTGCTGGTAGATATGTTCGGCATCACGTTTCACGTCGAACCTGTCGCGCCACTGGCTGCGGAACAGTTCGATGGCGGTTTTATCCGTCGGGAACTCATGGGCGGGCAGCAGATTAATGGAGTCCACTTCCTCCAGCGTGCGCTGGGTGTCGGCGTCGAACACGCGCAGGCTGTCGATCTCATCATCGAAGAAATCCAGACGATACGGCTGGTCGCTGCCCATTGGATAGAGATCCAGCAGCGCACCGCGCGTCGCGTATTCGCCGTGCTCCATCACCTGATCGACATGACGGTAACCGGCTCCGTCAAGCTGCACGCGCAGGGCATCGCGCGACAGGCGCTGGCCTTTTTTCATCACCAGCGCATGGCCGTGCAAATAGCTGTGCGGACAGACGCGCTGCATCAGGGTATTCACCGGCACAATCAGCACGCCGCGCTGCATGGTGGGGAGCTGATACAGCGTCGACAGGCGTGAGGAGATGATCTCCTGGTGCGGAGAGAAACTGTCGTAGGGAAGCGTTTCCCAGTCGGCCAGGCTGAATACCAGACTGTCGGTGAACTGACGAATTTCGTCGTGCAGGCGCAGGGCGTTTTGCATGTCCGGGGCAACCAGCACCACCGGCCCCGGATGGCGCTCGGCAATTTCCGCCACCAGCGTGGCGCAGGCCGCGCCTGTCAGTTCGCCCAGCTGGCGTTGGTCACCTGCTTTTACAGGCAAGGAAAAACGATAGTGTTCAGGCATGGCTATGTCAGGGTCTCTTGGGGATATACCAACAGTATTGGGGCATATCACTGATACGCAATGTCTTTATTATCCTCGATCGTTATGCATAAGCAAATCGTAACCGCACAAGAGGAAAAGTGCCCCCGGATGGGGGCAGGGTAGGTTAGCGGCTGGCGAGCTGTGGCGTAAGCCGTGCGGGAGGGGAGAAGAAAAGGTCGCCAAAGAGGGCGGTCGAGAGCTTACGTGCGCCCAGTCCAACCAGCGTGCAGACGAGCAGGCTGATGAACGGATAGACCAGAATCAGCGTTAACTCCGCCCAGATCGGCCAGTACGCCGCATTCATTTCGCGAATCAGGAGCAGGCTAAACGCCTCAATTAAAATGCGGTGGGTGGTATAAATCGCGATGGTGTTTGAACCGATAACGTTCAGCAGATTATTGGGATGAACGGCATAACGCTGCTCGAAGCTGTAAAAGAGCTTCATGATGACCACGATCGACAGCAGTGAGAGCGGCAGAGGAACATTAGCAAACCACAGCACTACCGACACCGCGCCAGAGGCGATAAGTACCAGCCAGCTGCGGCGCAAATTCATCCCTTTCATCCACGTCATCAACTGCGCGCCGTACCATGCGCCGAGGCTGTAGTAGATCATGTTGCGCACCACGCTGTTCATTCCCCACCACGGTAAAGGCAGGAAGTTAATGGCGATGCTTGCCAGCGCCAGAAGCCCCAGCATCGGCAGTTTCCAGCGGCTCAGCAGTTTACAGAGCGTGAAGTAGACTACTAAGGCGTACAAGTACCACAGGCTGGTGCTGGCCGTGAGCATTCCCAGTACAAACCCTGAAACGGAATCGGCGTAGGCCGCATTGGATGCTGTCGCCAGTTCACGCTCGGGGGCGAGCCAGGCATTCAGATGGGTCAGCGCCTGCCATTGCAGGACGCCCCACAGGGCCAGCACCCAGACAATGCTCCAGATCCGCTTGTCGAGACTGGTGCGCCAGTTCACCTCGTCAATATATCGACGAATCAAATAGCCGGAGATGAAGAAAAACACCGGCATACGGAACGGTGCGAGGTAAAGATTAAAGTAGACCCAGCATTTGGCGAGCAGGCCCGATAACGGATGCTGTAGCCCGTCCAGGTGAGGATAAAAGGTGATCACCGAGTGGTAAATCACCACCAGGCAGATGCACAGCCCTTTTATCTGGTTAATCCATAATGCTTTTTGTTTCATTGTGCGTGACGACCTTGTTGCCTTAAACGAAAGGTCGATTGTTGTAAAATGAAACCCCGATGTAACGGGTAACAGTCTGTATCAGGACGATTTTCGGAAAAGGTGGAGGCTGTCTGGCGGAAGTTCAGTCAGTAGCATGATGATTTATCTGAATTTTTCGGAAAAATGATTACCGAATCTTACGGTTTCAGTCATTTACGCTTAGCGGATTCGCTTATATACTCGTGGGTCTGCTATCAGCAAACAGACGGATTTCATGTATCAACCTGTCGCACTCTTCATAGGCTTACGTTACATGCGTGGGCGCGCCGCGGACCGCTTCGGTCGCTTTGTCTCCTGGCTTTCGACTATTGGCATTACGCTTGGCGTGATGGCTCTGGTGACGGTGCTTTCCGTCATGAACGGCTTCGAGCGCGAGCTGCAAAACAATATCCTGGGGCTGATGCCGCAGGCCGTTCTCTCTTCCACTCAGGGCTCCGTTAACCCGCAACAGCTGCCGGAAAGCGCGGTGAAGTTACAGGGTGTCACGCGCGTTGCGCCCCTCACGACGGGCGATGTGGTGCTGCAAAGCGCCCGCAGCGTGGCGGTCGGGGTGATGCTGGGTATCGATCCGGCGCAAAAAGATCCGCTGACGCCGTTCCTGGTCAATGTGAAACAAACCGACCTGGAAGCGGGTAAATACAACGTCATCCTCGGTGAGCAGCTTGCCGGGCAGCTCGGGGTCAACCGTGGCGATCAACTGCGCGTGATGGTGCCCTCAGCCAGTCAGTTTACGCCGATGGGGCGTCTGCCAAGCCAGCGCCTGTTCAACGTGATTGGCACGTTTGCGGCGAACAGCGAAGTCGATGGTTACCAGATGCTGGTTAACATTCAGGACGCCTCTCGTCTGATGCGCTACCCGGCGGGAAATATCACCGGCTGGCGTCTGTGGCTTGATGCGCCGCTGAAGGTGGATACCCTTAGCCAGCAGACGCTACCGGAAGGAACGAAATGGCAGGACTGGCGCGACCGCAAAGGCGAACTGTTCCAGGCCGTGCGCATGGAGAAAAACATGATGGGGCTGCTGCTGAGCCTGATCGTGGCCGTTGCCGCGTTTAATATCATCACCTCGCTCGGGCTGATGGTGATGGAGAAGCAAGGCGAAGTCGCCATTCTGCAAACCCAGGGGCTGACGCCGCGCCAGATCATGGCGGTATTTATGGTTCAGGGCGCCAGCGCTGGCATCATCGGCGCGCTGCTCGGCGCGGCGCTGGGTGCGCTGCTCGCCAGCCAGCTCAACAATCTCATGCCGATTATCGGCGCGCTGCTTGATGGTGCGGCGCTGCCGGTGGCTATCGAGCCGCTCCAGGTGGTCGGTATTGCGCTGGCCGCGATGGCTATTGCGCTGCTCTCTACGCTTTATCCTTCCTGGCGGGCTGCCGCCACTCAACCCGCTGAGGCTTTACGTTATGAATAAGATCCTGTTGCAGTGCGACAACCTGTCCAAACGCTATCAGGAAGGCGCTGTGCAGACCGACGTGCTGCACAATGTGAGCTTTAGCGTGGGTGAAGGCGAGATGATGGCAATTGTTGGCAGCTCCGGCTCCGGCAAAAGTACGCTGCTGCACCTGCTGGGCGGGCTGGACACGCCAACCGAAGGCGATGTGATCTTTTCCGGGCAGCCGCTGAGTAAAATGTCGTCTACGGCGAAAGCCGAGCTGCGTAACCGTGAGCTGGGTTTTATCTATCAGTTCCACCACCTGCTGCCGGACTTTACGGCGCTGGAAAACGTGGCGATGCCGCTGCTGATTGGTAAAAAGAAACCCGCAGAAATCAATGCCCGCGCCAGCGACATGCTAAACGCGGTAGGGCTGGGTCATCGCGGGAATCATCGTCCGTCTGAGCTTTCCGGCGGCGAGCGTCAGCGTGTGGCCATCGCCCGTGCGCTGGTCAACAACCCGCGCCTGGTGCTGGCGGATGAACCGACAGGTAACCTCGATGCGCGTAACGCAGACAGCATTTTCCAGCTTCTCGGCGAACTGAACGCCGCGCAGGGAACCGCGTTTCTGGTGGTCACGCACGATTTGCAGCTGGCTAAGCGGATGGGCCGTCAGCTGGAAATGCGCGACGGTCGTCTGAATGCAGAACTGACGCTGATGGGAGCGGAGTAATGGCTTCACCGTTATCGTTACTCATTGGGTTACGCTTTAGCCGCGGTCGTCGCCGGAGCGGGATGGTTTCCCTTATCTCCGTGATCTCCACCATCGGTATCGCCCTGGGCGTGGCGGTTCTAATCGTGGGCTTAAGCGCCATGAATGGCTTTGAGCGCGAACTGAATAACCGCATTCTGGCCGTTGTACCCCACGGTGAAATCGAGCCGGTTAACCAGCCGTGGTCCAGCTGGCGTGATGCCCTGAACAAAGTGGAAAAGGTACCCGGCATTGCGGCGGCTGCACCTTACATCAACTTTACCGGGCTGGTAGAGAGCGGGGTAAACCTGCGCGCCATTCAGGTGAAAGGGGTGAATCCACGTCAGGAGGAGCGTCTGAGTGCGCTGCCTCGCTATGTGCAAAATGGTGCATGGGCAAACTTTAAGGCTGGCGAACAGCAGATCATCATGGGCAAAGGCGTTGCCGATGCACTGAAGGTGAAGCAGGGCGACTGGGTCTCGATCATGATCCCGAACGCCAGCGCTGATCACAAATTGCAGCAGCCTAAGCGCGTGCGTCTGCACGTCACCGGTATTTTGCAGCTGAGCGGCCAGCTCGATCACAGCTTCGCGATGGTGCCGCTGGAAGATGCGCGCCAGTATCTGGATATGAGCGACAGCGTGACGGGCATTGCCATTAAGGTTAACGACGTTTTCAACGCCAATACACTGGTGCGTGACGCTGGCAGCGTGACCAATAACTATGTCTACATCAAAAGCTGGATCGGCACTTACGGGTATATGTACCGTGATATCCAGATGATCCGCGCGATTATGTATCTGGCGATGGTGCTGGTGATTGGCGTGGCGTGCTTTAATATCGTCTCTACGCTGGTCATGGCCGTTAAGGACAAGAGCGGCGACATTGCCGTGCTGCGTACCTTAGGGGCGAAAGACGGTCTTATTCGCGCCATCTTCGTCTGGTACGGTTTGCTGGCGGGGCTGTTTGGTAGCCTCTGCGGCGTGGTCATCGGCGTGGTGGTGTCTCTTCAGCTGACGCCGATTATCAACGGGATTGAGGCGCTTATCGGCCATCAATTCCTGTCAGGCGATATCTATTTTATTGACTTCCTGCCGTCTGAACTGCACTGGCTGGACGTCATTTATGTGCTGGTTACAGCACTTTTACTGAGTCTGCTGGCAAGCTGGTATCCGGCGCGTCGCGCAAGCCGAATTGATCCGGCGAGGGTATTAAGTGGCCAGTAATTTCGTCATGGTTTAGGGGTCTTTTGGCCGCTGAATCAAACAGAGGAATGCATCATGTATTACGGATTTGATATTGGCGGCACCAAGATTGCGCTCGGCGTGTTCGATAAAGACCTTAAGCTACAATGGGAAACCCGCGTGCCTACGCCGCGCGATAGCTACGATGAATTTTTAACCGCCATTGCCGCGCTGGTGGCGCAGGCGGATGAACGCTTTGGCGTAAAAGGCAGCATCGGCATTGGTATACCGGGTATGCCCGAAACCGACGACGGCACGCTGTATGCCGCCAACGTTCCTGCTGCCAGCGGCAAACCCCTGCGTGCCGATCTTTCTGCTCTCCTTGAGCGCGACGTGCGCTTAGACAACGATGCCAACTGTTTTGCTCTCTCAGAGGCCTGGGACGACGAGTTTCGCCGCTATCCGTTGGTGATGGGGCTGATCCTCGGAACGGGCGTCGGTGGCGGGATTGTCATTAACGGTAAGCCCATTACCGGGCGCAGCTACATTACCGGAGAATTTGGTCATATCCGTCTGCCAGTGGATGCGCTGGACGTCGTTGGTCGTGATTTCCCGCTTACCCGCTGCGGCTGTGGTCAGCACGGCTGCATTGAGAGTTACCTTTCAGGGCGCGGGTTTGCATGGCTTTATGAACACTTCTATCATCAGAAACTTGAGGCTCCTCAAATCATTACGCTGTGGGAGCAGGGAGACGCGCAGGCGCGTGAGCACGTTGAGCGCTATCTTGATTTGCTGGCGGTGTGTCTGGGGAATATCCTGACCATCGTCGACCCGGATCTGCTGGTGATCGGGGGAGGGCTGTCAAATTTCTCTGCGATTACGGAACAACTGTCCGGGCGTTTGCCCCGACATTTATTGCCGGTCGCCCGCGTGCCGCGCATTGAGCGTGCGCGACACGGGGACGCAGGAGGCATGCGCGGAGCCGCATTCCTTCATCTCACCGATTAGTTTACGAGGTTACTATGCTGTCGCGTCGCCAGGGTCGACTCAGCCGTTTTCGCAAAAATAAACGCCGCTTACGTGAACGCCTGCGTCAGCGGATCTTTTTCAGAGACAGGATGATGCCAGAAGCGATGGATAAACCCAGAGTGGTGGTGTTGACCGGGGCGGGGATCTCCGCCGAATCCGGTATTCAGACCTTCCGCGCGGCGGACGGGCTGTGGGAAGAACACCGAGTAGAAGATGTGGCGACGCCGGAAGGTTTCGCCCGCGATCCGGCGCTGGTTCAGGCGTTTTACAACGCCCGTCGTCGCCAGCTTCAGCAGCCGGAGATTGCGCCAAACGCGGCGCACCTGGCGCTGGCAAAGCTGGAGGAGGCGCTGGGGGATCGTTTTCTGCTGGTGACGCAAAACATCGACAATCTTCACGAAAGAGCCGGAAACCACAACATCATTCACATGCACGGCGAACTGCTCAAGGTGCGGTGCGCATGGAGTGGGCAGGTGCTGGAATGGAAAGAGGACGTGCTGGACGAAGACCGCTGCCACTGCTGTCAGTTCCCTTCGCGTCTGCGTCCCCATGTGGTCTGGTTTGGCGAAATGCCGCTGGGAATGGATGAGATCTACAGCGCCCTGGCCATGGCGGACGTCTTTATCGCCATTGGTACCTCAGGACATGTCTATCCGGCGGCGGGGTTTGTTCACGAAGCGCGACTGCAAGGTGCCCATACGGTGGAGCTTAATCTGGAGCCAAGCCAGGTCGGGAGTGAGTTTGAAGAGAAGCATTACGGTCTGGCCAGCGAGGTGGTGCCAGCCTTTGTGGATAAACTCCTGAAGGGGCTGTAAGGGTAACGGGCGACCTTGCGTCGCCCGTTGTGCATTAACGGCCTGCTTTTAGCTTCTGATAATACTCTTCATACAGGCGGCTCGCGTCACCGACGTCGTTCTGCCATTCCCCTTTGCTGATGGTTTCAGCGTCCGGATAAAGCGATTTATCATTCGCCACTTCAGGACTTAACAGCTTCCGCGCGGCCAGGTTTGGTGTCGGATAACCAATAGTTTCCGCCACCTGTTTTGCCACATCCGGGCGCAGCAGGAAGTTAATCAGCTTCAGGGCGCCATCGACGTTTTTCGCATTAGCCGGGATCGCGAGGCTGTCCATCCAGAAGATGCCGCCCTCTTTCGGCCAGACCACCTCCAGCGGCGTACCGGCCTGACGCGCCACAAACGCAGAGCCGTTCCAGACCATCCCCAGATTCACTTCACCTTCCATATACGGATTAGCCGGGTTATCCGAGTTGAACGCTGCCACGTTTGGCATCAGCTTTTTCAGTTCGTTATACGCCGATTCGATCTCTTTCGGATCGGTGGTGTTGCCGGAGTAGCCGAGTTTACGCAGCGCAATCTGGAACACTTCGCGCGCATCATCGGTTAACAGCAGGCTGCTTTTGTATTCCGGCTTCCAAAGATCAGCCCAGGATGAAACCGTTTTTGGATCAACGGCATCGCTGTTGACGCCAATTGCCGTCGCGCCCCAGATGTACGGAATGGAATAATCGTTGTTCGGGTCGAACGGCTTGTTTAGCATCTCAGGATCGAGGTTTGAAAAATTGGTTAGCTTCGTTTTATCGATCTTCTGGATCATGCCTTCTTTGCGCATCTTGTCGACGAAATAGGTCGACGGCACCACCAGGTCATACGCGCCATCTTTATAGGTTTTGAGCTTGGCGTACATGGTTTCATTCGACTCGTAGGTCGAATAGATCACCTTGATGCCCGTCTCTTTGGTGAACTGCTCCAGCAGGCCCGGCGGCACATACTCGGTCCAGTTGTAGAAATAGAGCGTTTTGCTGTCATCAGCATGCGCGGCACCCATTCCGAGCACCAGTGCCGCAGCGGCAAGCATTTTTTTCATTTCTGTGTCCCCTGAGATTTTGTTTTATCACGAGCAATAACCTGGCTGGCAAACACCAGAACCAGCGATAACACCAACAGAATAGTCGCCAGCGCGTTCACTTCGGGTGAAACACCGACTTTCACCATTGAGTAGATCTTCAACGGCAGAATTTCGTAGCTCGGCCCGGTGACGAAGGAGGACACGACCACGTCGTCCATCGACAGGGTAAAGCTGAGCAGCCATCCGGCTGCCACGGCAGGCATCGCCAGCGGCAGGATGATTTTGCGCAGAATGGTCATCTCGCTGGCACCCAGATCTTTCGCCGCTTCCAGCATGCGTACGTCGAATCCTTTCAGTCGCGCGTAGACGGTTACCACCACAAACGGCAGGCAGAAGGTGATATGCGAAAACAGCAGCGACCAGAAACCGAGCTGGACGCCCAACAGCATAAACAGCACCAGCAGTGAAATGGCCATCACGATGTCCGGGGACATCATCACCACAAACAGCATACCGCTGACGAACGGCTTACCGCGAAAACGGTAGCGGTACAGCGCCACGGCGGTCAGCGAGCCAATCAGCGTCGCGAAGGTGGCAGAGAATACCGCCATCGTCAGCGAGTGCTGAGCGGCCTGTAGCAGGCTGTCATTGTTCATCAGCAGGCCATACCATTTGGTGGTAAACCCTTGCCAGTTGATCCCGAAGCGTGAACTGTTAAAGGAGTTCACGATCAAAATGATTATCGGAATATAAAGATACGCATAAATGGCGGTCATAAAACCGCCGCGAAGCAGTCGACCGATCATTCCAGCTCCACCTTCTTATTCAGCAGGCGTGAGGCACGCCAGTAAACCAGCAGCATCAGCCCCATTACCACCGTCAGCGTAATGCTGGTGGCCGAGCCGAACGGCCAGTCGCGGATGTTCAGGAACTGGCTCTTGATCACGTTGCCGATCAGCAGGTTTTTCGCCCCGCCCATCAGGTCCGACACGTAGAACAGGCCCATCGCAGGCAGCATGACCAGCAGACATCCGGCAATAATGCCCGGCATGGTCAGCGGGATAATGATGCGGATAAAGGTTTGCAGCTTGCTGGCCCCCAGGTCTCTCGCGGCTTCCAGAAGTGGTTTATCAAGCTTTTCAATACTTGAGTAAAGCGGCATCACCATAAACGGCAGCAGGATATAGACCAGGCCGACGATCACCGCGCTCGGGGTGAACATAATGCGGATCGGCGTATCAATAACCCCAAGCCACAGCAGAAACTCGTTCAGATAACCTTTGGTGCTGAGGAAGATTTTCAGCCCGTAGATGCGGATTAACGAGTTGGTCCAGAATGGCACAATCAGTAAAAACAGCAGCAGCGGACGCACTTTTTGCGGCAGGCGAGCCAGGAACCACGCGAACGGATACCCCAGCACCAGACAGGCAACGGTGGCAATCAGCGCCATATTGAGCGAGTGCAGCAGCACGTCAAAGTAGAGCGGATCGAGCAGGCGTGCGTAGTTGTCCAGCGTAAAGACCATCGCGACGAAGTTCGCGTCGTCGCGGGTCAGGAAGCTGGTTACGATGATCATCAGGTTGGGAAGAAAGACAAACAACACAAGCCAACCGACGATCGTGGCAATCACCACATTCTGGAACTTACTTGTGTTCTTCATCAGCCAGTACAACCTCCCAGCTTTCTACCCAGTTGATTACCATCTTCTGATCCAGCGAGTGGTCGAAGTCCGGATCGTCCTCGTTGAAGAACTCACTAACCATCACCATTTTGCCGTTTTCCAGTTCCACAACGGATTCGAGGGTCATCCCTTTGTAGTTGCGTTCGCGAACGTAACCGATCAGACCTTCGGCGTCAGCCGTGTCGTGGATCTCATCGACGCGAAGATCTTCCGGGCGCAGCAGAACGTTGAGCCTTTGTCCCTTTTCCACGGCAAAGTTCACCGTGATGTTGCATTCGCGGCCTTCCACGTTGGCGAGCACGCGCTGCTCGTCCAGACGCTCAATCACCGTGGCGTTGAAAATATTGATTTCGCCAATGAAGCTGGCGACGAACAGGTTTTTCGGCTCCTCGTAAATTTCACGCGGCGTGCCGTCCTGCTCAATCTTGCCCTCACGCATCACCACGATACGGTCTGACATAGTCAGCGCTTCTTCCTGATCGTGAGTGACAAACACGAACGTGATGCCGAGCTTACGCTGAAGCGCTTTCAGCTCGTTCTGCATCTGCTTGCGCAGCTTGTAGTCCAGCGCGGAGAGGGATTCATCCAGCAGGAGCAGGCGTGGTTTGTTGACCACGGCGCGGGCAATAGCCACACGCTGCTGCTGACCACCAGAAAGTTGATGCGGCTTGCGCTGGGCGAATGCCTCCAGCTGCACCATGCGCAGGGCTTCGGTAACGCGCGGCGGGATCTCGCTGGCGGGTGTTTTTTGCATCCGCAGGCCAAACGCCACGTTCTCAAACACGGTCATGTGCGGGAACAGGGCATAGCTCTGAAAGACGGTATTGACGTGGCGATCTTCGGCAGGGACCTGGGTAATGTCCTGGTTCTCAAGATGGATATGGCCGTTATCGACGCTTTCCAGCCCGGCAATAAGGCGCAGGACGGTGGTTTTGCCGCAGCCGGAGGGGCCAAGCAGCGTGAGAAACTCACCGTCATTGATGGTCAGATTAAGATCGGAAATGACATCTTTGCCATCGAAACTTTTACGAATTCGTTCCAGTTGCACCAGCGGTGAAAGGGAACGGGGTTGTGTATTCAATTTTCGCGCTGTCCCATATAGACGCCTCAGGCAGCAGACTGAAGCGGGGTTTGTGTGTAACCACCTTGGTGACTCGTAATGAGGGCGGACATTCTACGGCAAACCCATTGAATCGCCAATCCTTCTCACTTATTCATAAGCTACATTTATTAACGCAGAACGATATAAACGTAAAAAGTTCTCGTTTGCGGGATAAAAGTGACCTGACGCAATATTTGCGTTTTGCTGCTTAATGATAATGTTGTCACAAAAAGTGAGGGTGACTGCATGGATAAACTACTTGAGCGTTTCTTACATTACGTTTCGCTGGATACCCAATCTAAGCCGGGGGTCCGACAGGTGCCAAGCACCGAAGGCCAGTGGAAGCTGCTAAATCTGCTGAAAGAGCAGCTGGAGGCCATGGGGCTGGTTGATGTCACGCTCAGTGAAAAGGGGACCGTGATGGGAACGCTGCCGGCCAACGTTGAGGGAGATATCCCGGCGATTGGCTTTATTTCTCATGTCGATACCTCACCTGATTTTAGCGGTAAACACGTTAATCCGCAGATTGTTGAAAACTACCGCGGCGGAGATATTGCGCTGGGCATTGGCGACGAAGTGCTGTCGCCGGTGATGTTCCCGGTACTGCATCAGCTGCTGGGGCAGACGTTAATCACCACCGACGGCAAAACCTTGCTGGGGGCCGATGACAAAGCGGGTATCGCCGAGATCATGACGGCGCTGGCGGTGCTGAAGGGCAAAAATATCCCACATGGCGATATCCGCGTGGCCTTCACGCCGGATGAAGAGGTAGGAAAAGGCGCGAAACATTTTGACGTTGAGGCGTTTAACGCTCAGTGGGCCTACACCGTCGACGGGGGCGGCGTGGGTGAACTTGAGTATGAAAACTTTAACGCGGCATCGGTGACGATCAAAATCGTCGGGAATAACGTGCACCCGGGCTCTGCGAAAGGGGTGATGGTGAATGCGCTGTCGCTGGCTGCGCGTATTCATGCGGAAGTTCCTGCCGAAGAGAGCCCGGAGATGACGGAAGGGTATGAGGGTTTTTATCATCTGACCAGCATCAAGGGGAACGTGGACAGCGCGCAGATGCACTATATCGTCCGCGATTTTGACCGCAAAGCCTTTGAAGCGCGCAAGCGTAAGATGATGGAGATCGCGAAAAAGGTCGGCAAGGGGCTGCATCCGGATTGCTATATTGAGCTCATCATCGAAGACAGCTATTACAATATGCGCGAGAAGGTGATGGAGCATCCGCACATTCTTGATATCGCCCAGCAGGCGATGCGCGATTGTGATATCGAGCCGGTGATGAAACCGATCCGTGGTGGAACCGATGGTTCGCAGCTGTCATTTATGGGCCTGCCGTGCCCGAACCTGTTTACCGGTGGATATAACTACCACGGCAAGCATGAGTTCGTGACGCTGGAAGGGATGGAAAAAGCGGTGCAGGTGATTGTGCGGATAGCAGAGTTAACCGCGAAGCGGTAATGTTTCATGCCGGGTGGCGGCTACGCCTTACCCGGCCTACATTTCGATCGTAGGCCCGGTAAGCGAAGCGCCACCGGGCAATGGGCAAGGAGTGCCAATGTCAAACTACCGCCGCCACTACATCCCCGGTGGGACCTGGTTTTTCACCGTCAATCTGCAAAACCGCCAGAGCGATTTACTTACCCGCCACATCGACAGCCTGCGTTCCGCTACCGCCACGGTTAAGCATGCGAAGCCCTTCACCATTAACGCCTGGGTTATCCTGCCTGAACATATGCACTGTATCTGGACCTTACCGGAAGGGGACAGTGACTTTTCAGCGCGCTGGCGCGACATCAAAAAAATGTTTAGCCGCAACATTGAGATGCGCCACGTCTGGCAGCCGCGTTTCTGGGAGCACACTATTCGCAATGAACAGGATTATCGGCGGCATATGGATTACGTCTACATCAATCCGCTGAAGCATGGCTATGTCGGGAAAGTCGTCGACTGGCCCTATTCAACGTTTCATCGGGACGTGCGGGAGGGGTTATATCCGACAGACTGGGCGGGTGAGATTGAGGATTTTGCGGCGGGGGAGCGGAAGTAAAAAAAGCCCGGTGGCGCATCGCTTACCGGGCCTACGGGAACGGCTTTTGTAGGCCGGGTAAGGCGTAGCCGCCACCCGGCAAACATCATGACTCAGTCCTCAAAAAACCAGTACCCGCTGTTAACCAGCGCGGCCAGCATGGCGAGGAAGGAGGGATCGTCCAGCGCGTCGCCAAAGGTATCCGCAGACAGCATCATATGGCTGGCAATCGCTTCCAGTGCCGGACGGTGTGGAGAGTCCAGGCGCTCGCCGTTGACGAATACCTCTTCGCCAATGCGCAATACACGTAATCCGCCCAGACGAACCAGCTTATCGCCCTGCTGGAGGGCATCATAAATTTCATCTGCCTGATACGGCGGCTCTGGCGGTGCAACGTCCAGTTCGTGACGCGACTGGCTGATAAACTCGCCAAACCACTGTCTGAAGTGCTCCGGTTCGTTGATCAGATCCAGCATCATACCGCGCAGCTTATCCAGCTCCTCTGGCAGAATATCGGCCGGGTGCTCACGCGCCGGAACATCCGGATCGCTGTAACGATGGCTGCCCAGCTCGCGCTGTAAAACATAGTCAGCGAATCCGCTGATCATCTCGCGGCCGCTTGGCGCGCGGAAACCAACCGAATAGTTTAGCGAGTTTTCCAGGGAATAACCTTCATGCGGGAAGCCTGGCGGGATATACAGAATGTCGCCTGGCTCCAGCTCTTCATCAATGATCCCTTCAAACGGATCAACCTGAAGCAGATCCGGGTGCGGGCAGTGCTGCTTCATTGGCACTTTTTCGCCCACTCGCCAGCGACGGCGACCGGTACCCTGAATGATAAACACGTCGTACTGATCAAGATGCGGACCCACGCCGCCACCGGGAACAGAGAAGGAGATCATCAGATCGTCCATTCGCCAGTCTGGGAGGGCGCGGAAGGGACGCATCAAGGCTGCGGTGGGTTCGTGCCAGTTGTTGACCGCCTGCACCAGTAAAGACCAGTTGCTTTCGCCCAGGTGATCGTAGCTTTCAAAGGGACCGTGGCTGACCTGCCATTTCCCGTCCTGATGGCTCACCAGACGGCTGTCTACCTCGTTTTCCATCGCCAGACCAGCGAGTTCGTCAGGAGATATAGGGTCGATAAAATTGCTGATCCCGCGTTTAAGAACGACCGGGCGTTTTTGCCAGTAACGTTCAATAAATTCGGGCCAGTTAAGCGTTAATTGATAATCCATATTTTTGTATTCCGCAGGCTCTTACTGAGACGGATTATAACGGAAGCACCGACCCCTGGCTGCGAGATCCGCGTATTTTTCACATTTCGGGTTAACTATCGTTCAATACGGGCTGTTGGCGGCCAAAAATGACTTCCATACGGGCACCGCCCAGCAGACTTTCGCCGGTTTCAATCTTGCCCTCGTACTGATCGACAATTTCCCGGGCGACGGATAATCCGACACCCTGGCCCGGGCGCAGCGTATCGGCGCGCTGACCGCGATCGAATACCACTTCGCGTTTATTATGGGGAATGCCAGGACCATCATCCTCAACGATAATATGCAGTTCGTTATCCGTTACGCGCGCGGACACCTCGACAAACTCCAGACAATATTTGCAGGCGTTATCGAGCAGATTTCCCATCACTTCCATAAAGTCATTCTTCTCGCCAACAAAGCTTATTTCCGGTGAGATATCCAGACTGATGTTTACCCCTTTACGCTGGTAAACCTTGTTCAGCGCAGAGGTGAGGTTATCCAGCAGCGGGGCTACCGGGTGCAGTTCACGGCTCAATAAGGCGCTTCCGGAACGCATGCTCGCGCGGTGCAGGTAATAACCAATCTGCTGTGAAATACGGCTGATTTGCTCCAGCATTACCGGCTCGGCGTCATCCACGCTCATTTTCGAACTGCGCATTGAACGCAGTGTACTTTGCATCACTGCCAGCGGGGTTTTCAGGCTGTGCGTAAGATCGGTGAGCGTCGTGCGATACTTGTCGTAACGTTCACGTTCGCTTTTCAGCAGGCGGTTGAGGTTGCGCACCAGGCTGGTCAGTTCGCGCGTAGTTTCAGGGTTAAGCTTCTCGCGGTGATGTTCCTCCAGCTCGCGCACCTCTTTGGCAAGGGATTCAATCGGGCGGAGGCTCCACCACGCAGCAACCCACAGGAGAGGGATCACCAGCAGCAGGTTGGCAGCCAGAACGTACACGAACCAGTTCCAGACCATATACGAACGTTTTAGCTCAACCGGTATGGTATCGATCACTACAATGGTCAGCTGCGGCATGTTCAGAGTGGCGGGATACAGGTTGATGGCCACCGAGTGGGTCATCTCCGTGTCGTCATCTTCAGCGCGGATCTCATTGAGCTTGTTCTGTAACGCCCGATCGTCACGCAGCAGGATGCTGGTAGAGTTGAGGTCGGCTTCTATTTCGTGAAAACCATTGGTTTTAAGCCATTCCGGACGGATGCGCTTTTTCAGCCAGGGAACGTCGCGCTGCGCCCACAGCAATTTTCCTTTTTCATCGTAAATGAGTGCCAGCGTTGGGCTCTGCTGGTTCAGGTTTTCCGGCATCTCGACGGTGATTTGGTTGTTCTCCCATTTCGCCAGGGTATAGAACAGATTACTTTCGCCGCGAAGCAGGCGGAAGGTGGTTTTATCGAAGCTTACGCTGTACCCGACCAACGCCACCATTCCGTAAGAGAGGGACAGCACGAGCACGACGGCGGCGGTTGCCAGCAGAAAGCGAACCCGCAGTGAAAGGGGTAAAATGTGGCGCAAAATCCCTTTCATTTAGCGTAATTCGAACAGGTAGCCCTGACCACGCACGGTGGTAATCACGTCGTGCGGGTACTGTGCCTGAATTTTTTTGCGCAGGCGGCCCATCAGCACGTCAATGGTGTGGCTTTCGCGCAGTTCGGCATCCGGATAAAGCTGAAGCATCAGGGAATCTTTGCTCACCACTTTACCGTTGTTACGGATCAGCGTTTCCATGATGGTGTATTCGAATGCGGTCAGCTTGATTACTTCATCATTTATTGAAAATTCGCGGCGGGAGAGATCCACCTGGAACGGCGGCAGAGAGATCACCTGTGACGCCAGCCCGCTGTTGCGGCGCAGCAGCGCCTGCATACGCGCGGCGACTTCTTCAATATGGAAGGGTTTGGTCACGTAGTCATCTGCGCCTGCGCTCAACACTTCAACCTTGTCCTGCCAGCCTTCGCGAGCAGTCAGCACCAGTACCGGCAGGGAAACGTCATGGCTACGCCAGCGGCGGATAAGAGATAATCCGTCTTCATCCGGCAGCCCTAAATCGACAATGGCGATGTCCGGCAGGTGTTCATTGAGATAATAATCGGCCTCTTTTGCGTCTTCAGCATCGTCCACCTGATGACCCATCTCCTGAAGTTGAACTTTCAGGTGATGACGTAGCAATGCGTTATCCTCAACAACCAGTACGCGCATCATCATTTCTCCCTTTATAAATGGTATGAATAGTTTAACGCTGATTATCCAGGTTGACACCAGCGTTATGAAATTAAATGATTTTTTTCATGCTTCCGAAGACAGGTGGTAATACCCCAGGCATCTGATTATTAAGTATGTTGACCTGATCCTGTTTCATATCGCCCACCCACCTAACATAAGCCTTATACGCCCCCAGAAGGCGCGGGTAATATAAACTGACTTGTTTTCGCATGCTTTCGCGATCCGGATAAAACATCCATCCGTTTATGAACGGTTGAAGGCGAGTCGCTTTTTTGACAGAACGGGCACGCCAGTTTTGTAAAGATTGCCCTTTTTTTTGTAAGGATGTTCTCACTATATCTGTCTTTGTCTACGCTTATTTTATGGTGCGAAATTAGATTTGCATAAGATGTGCCAGTAAATCAGCATTTTTACACAACAAAACAGCAATATAGCGAGTAAAGAGGATTCTATGGAATGGAAGGTTGTTGAGACTATTGCGAGCCCGGAAAGTGGAACCATCTTTTGCAAAGTTGAAACACAATATGGCCTGAATTATATCCTTTGGCTAAAAGGGGATTATTACGTTCGTGCCGGTGAAATCATCACCACCTCAAACCAGGGTATCCTGATTAACGATCGGCGGCGTAGGGTATGGATAGCGCAGGCAATGCCCTATACATCAATAGGCTGGATGGGGTTCAAACAGAAAAACGCGTGTCCAGGTAACCGGCAGGAGATGGATCGGCCATGCACGGTTGAGACCCCGTGCCAGTTCAGGCTGTGCCCGTTCGGCTTAAAACGATATATTCCGGAAAGTTATTCCACGGCGAAAAATAACAACCAGCCTGACAACAGGTTGTAATCCCGGAAGAGCCTGTAACGGGGTGTGAACGTCGACACGATGATGAAAAGTAGCCCCTTTCCGGGTGGAAAGGGGGAGGGTGATTACTTCAGCTCGTCAACCATAGTAATGGCGCGGCCAATATAGTTTGCCGGGGTCATCTCTTTCAGGCGCGCTTTTTCTTCTTCGGGCAGCGCCAGACCATCGATAAACTGTTTCATACCCTCAGCATCAACGCGTTTACCGCGGGTCAGCTCTTTGAGTTTCTCGTACGGTTTTTCGATGCCATAACGACGCATCACGGTCTGAATCGGCTCCGCCAGCACTTCCCAGTTGTGATCCAGCTCGTCCAGCAGACGGTCGCGGTTCACCTCCAGCTTGCTCACACCCTTCAGGGTGGACTGGTAGGCGATCAGCGCGTAGCCAATACCCACGCCCAGGTTACGCAGCACCGTGGAGTCAGTCAGGTCGCGCTGCCAGCGGGAGACCGGCAGCTTACTCGCCATATGCTGCAACACCGCATTCGCCAGGCCCAGGTTACCTTCGGAGTTTTCGAAGTCGATTGGGTTCACTTTGTGCGGCATGGTGGACGAACCGATTTCCCCGGCGATGGTCTTCTGCTTGAAGTGGTTCAGGGCGATGTAGCCCCAGACATCACGATCGAAGTCGATCAGGATGGTGTTGAAGCGCGCAATGCAGTCAAACAGCTCGGCGATGTAGTCGTGCGGCTCAATCTGGGTGGTGTACGGGTTCCACTGGATCCCCAGAGACGTCACGAACTCTTCACTGAACTGGTGCCAGTCCACTTCCGGGTACGCCGCGATGTGGGCGTTGTAGTTACCCACCGCGCCGTTGATTTTGCCGAGGATCTCAACCTGCTCCAGCTGACGATACTGGCGTTCCATGCGGTACGCCACGTTCGCCATCTCTTTACCCATGGTGGATGGGGTTGCTGGCTGGCCATGAGTACGGGACAACAGCGGAATATCGCGGTACTCCACGGACAGCGCTTTCACCGCATCGATGATTTTACGCCAGTAAGGGAGTACCACCTCTTTGCGTGCGGTAGAGAGCATCAGCGCGTGAGACAGGTTGTTAATATCTTCAGAGGTACAGGCGAAGTGAATAAATTCAGATACCGCGTGCAGGGCAGGGACGCTTGCCACTTTCTCTTTCAGGAAGTATTCAACCGCTTTCACGTCGTGGTTGGTGGTGCGTTCGATGGTTTTAATACGCGCGGCATCTTCTTCGCTGAACTCAGCAACGATTTTATCAAGGTAATCGTTTGCCTTTGCGTCAAAAGCAGGAACTTCCTTGATTGCTGTCTGGGCGGCCAGCTTTTGCAGCCAGCGCACTTCAACCTGAACACGGAACTTCAGCAGGCCATATTCGCTGAAGATCCCGCGCAGCGCGCTGACTTTATCGCCGTAGCGTCCATCGACAGGGGATACGGCGGTCAGTGAGGATAATTCCATAATTCGCAACTCCGGGAGGTTAACAATGAGCAAGAATTTGTTTTGCCTGAGTCGTCAGGCGATGACGAGAAAACATGAGCTGTAGGCGGCCACCGCCGACCTGTTGCCACAGCACGGCGGCACGGATGCCTGCCAGCAGCGAAGCGCGTACCTTCGCCTGTACCTGTGGGCTTTGCAATACGGCAGGCGAACCGGTGACCTGAATACGCGGGCCGAGCGGGCTAATTACGTCGACGTAGATACCGGCCATCGCGCTCAGCAGGGTCTCAGACTGGAGGTCAAAGTGGTCGAGCTGGCGCTGTAGCCCGGCGATGCGATCGCCCAGGGTATTCATTGCGCCTTTCGCCGCGTTCAGCTTACGTTCCAGCACCATCAGGCTTAAGGTGTAGCGGGTCAGTTCCGCGTTCAACCCCTGACGGTTGCTGGCGTTGAGCACGCCGAGCAGGGTTTCAAGACCGAGACGAAGATTGGTTTCACTGCCGCCAAAGACGCCCAGCGTGGAGCCTGGGTTAAGATCGATAACGCTGTTGAGTGAAACGTGCAGGGCATCAGCGTCGCAATGACCCTGATGCGCCAGCTGTTGCACCAGACGGGCTGACTGGCAAATTCCCGCCAGCGCCAGGGTGATGTCGTAATAGTTCTTCGCCACACGGTCTCCTTTATGTGTGCAAACGGTTTAAACAGCAGGCAGCGGCAGGCGCTGTTCAATGATCCCACCGCCGAGGCAAATTTCGCCGCTGTAGAAAACAGCTGACTGGCCAGGGGTAACGGCGGAAACCGGTTCGTCGAAACGCACGTCAATGCGATCGTCATCCAGTGCGGTGACGGTGCAAGGGATGTCCGTCTGGCGGTAGCGCGTTTTCACGGTGCAGCGCAGCGTGCCTTTCAGCGGCTCGCGATCGACCCAGTGCAGCTGTTGCGCGATAAGTCCAACGGACATCAGGCGCGGATGGTCGTGACCCTGAGCCACCACCAAAATATTGTTTTCGACATCTTTGTCGACCACGTACCACGGATCTTCGCTGCCCTCTTTGGTGCCGCCGATACCCAGACCTTTACGCTGGCCGAGAGTGTGGTACATCAGCCCCTGGTGCTGACCAATCTCATCACCGTCAACGGTGACGATTTTGCCCGGCTGTGCAGGCAGGTAGCGCCCCAGGAACTCGCGGAATTTACGCTCGCCGATAAAACAGATACCGGTGGAGTCTTTTTTCTTCGCGGTGATCAGATCCAAATCTTCAGCAATCTTACGCACTTCCGGCTTTTCCAGCTCGCCGACCGGGAACAGACTTTGGGCAATCTGTTCATGGCTCAGCGTGTAGAGGAAGTAGCTCTGATCTTTATTGCCATCCAGACCGCGCAGCAGCTGGCTTTTACCATTCACATCCGCGCGACGCACGTAGTGGCCGGTCGCAATGTAGTCTGCGCCCAGATCTTCCGCGGCGAATTCCAGGAAGGCTTTGAATTTGATCTCTTTGTTACACAGGATATCCGGGTTTGGCGTGCGGCCCGCTTTGTACTCTTCGAGGAAGAGTTCAAAAACGTTGTCCCAGTATTCTGCGGCAAAGTTAACGGTGTGCAGTTCGATGCCGAGCTTATCGCACACGGCCTGCGCATCGGCGAGATCCGCAGCGGCAGTGCAGTATTCCTCGCCATCGTCTTCCTCCCAGTTCTTCATGAACAGGCCCTCCACCTTATAGCCCTGTTGCTGCAACAGGTAGGCGGAAACGGAGGAATCGACACCGCCGGACATGCCGACGATCACTTTTTTCTGGCTGTTATCTGACATGGAATACTCACGACATTGAACTTCAAGGCGGCGTATTCTATCACGCCCCCCCACCATTGACACCCTCTGTAAACGGCCAGTTAAATTCTGCAATGACATCCAGCGGCAGGCGCGCCGCAGACTGCCAGCAGCGGATGCTTTCCGCAACCAGCGGCGAGCGCAGGTTTGACGCGTTCATGATCTCGTCTGCGGTCACCCACAGGCAGCGATCGATATCGTCGTCGTGCGGTTCAGTGGCGCACGTTTCGTTAAGCTCAACGGCGAATAAAAAGCGCAGGAAAGGTGTCTGGTCAGGCGCTATCCACTGATGCATACGGATAAAGTGCTGCGGTTCGGCGCGGATACCCGTCTCTTCCCAGAGCTCGCGTTTCGCTGCCTGCAATAAGGTTTCGTTGGCTTCAAGATGCCCGGCTGGCTGATTCCAAAGCGCTTTGCCGTTGATGGTCTCTTCCACCACCAGGAATTTCCCCTGCGCGTGGACCACGCAGGCGACCGTAACATGGGGTTTAAACATCAGTTCTCCTTAGGGGTAACATCCCGCCATTCCCCGTTAGCCAGCGAGTCCAGCGTGTAGCTGCCCATGGCGTAGCGAATGAGTCGCAGGGTAGGGAAGCCCACATGCGCAGTCATGCGCCTGACCTGTCGGTTGCGGCCTTCATAAAGGGTGATTTTAAGCCAGCTGGTGGGAATCGATTTGCGCTCACGAATCGGCGGGTTGCGCGGCCACAGCCACTCGGGTTCATTCACGCGCTCAATACCAGCTGGCAGGGTAGGACCATCGTTCAGCGTTACGCCGTTGCGCAGCTTTGCCAGCGACGCGTCGTCCGGCTCGCCTTCAACCTGCACATAGTAAATTTTTCCGGTACGTTTGCCCGGCTGAGTAAGCCTGGCCTGGAGCACGCCGTCATTGGTAAGCACCAGCAGCCCCTCGCTGTCGCGATCCAGACGCCCGGCCGCGTAGACCCCCTGAACGGGGATAAAATCCTTCAGCGTGCTGCGCCCGGCCTCGTCGGTAAACTGCGGCAATACATCATAGGGTTTATTGAACAGTATGACCCGCGTTGGCTGGGGTTCTGGCGTTCTTCTGGTGGCTTGTCGTGAGCTGAATCGCTCAACCCGGTGTTTTCTAAAAGAAGTTTTCGTCATGGTATTTTCAGGCGTTATCAATTGCCGCATTATAGCCTAATAACGAAGACCTTTCATGGCGTCGGACAATCAGGTACTATCGGAAGGCTCATTACAATTTATTAACATAAGATCAGTAACAACCAGAAGCGCTCGAAGGAGAGGTTAATGGAAAGCAAAGTAGTTGTTCCGGCGGAAGGTAAAAAGATCACCCTGCAAAACGGCAAGATTAACGTTCCTCACAACCCGATTATCCCGTTCATCGAAGGTGACGGTATCGGTGTAGACGTTACCCCGGCAATGCTGAAAGTGGTTGATGCCGCTGTTGAGAAAGCCTACAAAGGCGAGCGTAAAATTTCCTGGATGGAAATTTACACCGGTGAAAAATCGACTCAAGTTTATGGCCAGGACGTCTGGCTGCCAGCCGAAACGCTGGACCTGATCCGCGACTATCGCGTTGCTATCAAAGGCCCTCTGACCACGCCAGTTGGCGGCGGCATTCGCTCCCTGAACGTGGCGCTGCGTCAGGAACTGGATCTGTATGTGTGTCTGCGTCCGGTGCGTTACTACCAGGGCACTCCAAGCCCGGTTAAGCACCCGGAACTGACCGACATGGTCATCTTCCGTGAAAACTCTGAAGACATCTACGCCGGTATCGAATGGAAAGCAGATTCTGCTGATGCAGAAAAAGTGATTAAATTCCTGCGCGAAGAGATGGGCGTGAAGAAAATTCGCTTCCCTGAGCATTGCGGCATCGGCATCAAGCCGTGCTCCGAAGAAGGGACCAAGCGTCTGGTGCGTGCCGCCATCGAATACGCTATCACCAACGATCGTGACTCTGTGACCCTGGTTCACAAAGGCAATATCATGAAGTTCACCGAAGGCGCGTTCAAAGACTGGGGCTACCAGCTGGCGACCGAAGAGTTCGGCGGTGAACTGATCGACGGCGGCCCATGGCAGAAAATTAAAAACCCGAACACCGGTAAAGAGATCATCATTAAAGATGTCATCGCCGATGCGTTCCTGCAACAGATCCTGCTGCGTCCTGCTGAATATGACGTGATCGCCTGTATGAACCTGAACGGTGACTACATCTCTGATGCGCTGGCAGCGCAGGTCGGTGGTATCGGTATCGCCCCGGGCGCGAACATCGGTGACGAGTGCGCCCTGTTCGAAGCAACTCACGGTACTGCACCGAAATATGCGGGCCAGGACAAAGTCAACCCAGGCTCTATCATTCTGTCCGCAGAGATGATGCTGCGTCATATGGAATGGTTCGAAGCCGCAGACCTGATCGTTAAGGGTATGGAAGGCGCGATTAACGCCAAAACCGTCACCTATGACTTTGAACGTCTGATGGAAGGCGCTAAACTTCTGAAATGCTCAGAGTTTGGCGACGCGATTATCGCGAACATGTAATCCACTCGCTGGGTTAAATGACAACGGGAGCCTGAGGGTTCCCGTTTTTTATGCACACAAGACGGAAAACAACGCTATGACCCATGATATCCCGCTCAAGTATTATGACATCGTCGACGAGTATGCGACTGAAACGGCAAAACCGCCAGAAGAGGCGGAGCGTACGCCACTGGCACACTATTTTCAGCTGCTGCTCACTCGCTTATACAACAATGAGGAAATCAGTGAAGAGGCGCAGCGGGAGATGGCTGTCCAGGCGGAGATAGATGAAGCGCGCATTGACGATATTGCGAACTTCCTGAATCAATGGGGCAATGAATAACGCTTCATCGCGCTGAGTAAGCCAGCAGGCTGGCGAGGTCGTGCCGGGTTAGTGATTTTGAAAAGTACCAGCCTTGCACGAGGGCATCGGGGTATCTCTGCGCGATGAACTGATATTGCGTTTCGCTTTCGACTCCCTCAAACACCAGGGTTTTGTGCAGTTTAGCGAGCGCGTCGCTAAAGATCACCAGGATATCCTGTTTATAATGCTCGTTGATGCCATCCACTAACGACTTATCCACTTTGATTTCGTCATATTTGAGATTGGACAGCCTTGCCAGATTAGAGTTTTGCACGCCAAAATCGTCTATTGAAATTTTGACGCCTGCCGATTTAAGATCCTCACAAAACTCTTCAAGGATGGCCGAGGTGGAAACGCCATTCTCGGATAACTCAACTTTGATTAACGATAAGGGAATAGCGTTCTCTAAGCATGCATGACGTAATACCGCCAGAAATTTGCCGTCTTCAATTTCTGTCCGGCCAACGTTCAGTGAAATCATTAACTGATGTTCGGCCGCCAGCCCGGCAATTTCCGCCAGGGATTTCTTTATCATGTTCTGATAATAAACGTTATACAGACCAATTTTTTTAATTAACGGGATAAACAGCTCAGGAGAAACCTCTTTGTGATTGTTATCCTGCCATCTTGATAACACTTCAACCCCGACGATTTTCTTATCAGCAACCCGAATTATGGGCTGAAAATGAACGCTGATAGTATTCGCTATCACCGCCTTGACCAGCGTTCGCTCAAGAGAAAGTCGATCTTCATAAAGTCGAAGAGAAAACAGCGTCAGGGATACCCAGATAAAGTATAAAAACAGGCACAGGAGCACCATCACTACGCGGGAGAGCGATGCCAGTCCGGCATTGTGGTGGGTGACGGTAACGCACAAATCCCAGCGCGTGCTGCACTGCGTCACGGTCTGCGTGAATAACAGTGACGACAAGCGGCTAAGGTTTTCTGTAGGTGACGTAACGGTAAAAAAGGTTCGGTCGAAATCTTTCGTGGTAGAACGAAGTGAATAGTTGGCGGTGACCGGAGAGAATTTATCGTAGGCTGAACGTGATGTGAAGATAATAAGATGGTTATAAATTGTCGCATTGCCTACAAAAAAATCTTTCTGTGAAAATTGCGCCAGACTGAATCCGTTCAGGGTGTTGTGAAGCTCAGAGGGAAGGGCGATGGGATTTGCCAGCTTGCCCCAAAATGCGGTGCAGGTGATTTTCCCATTTTCAATAAACCCCACATCGGCGAAATAGAGACTCTGCATCTTTAAATTACGGTAGACGTTCAGGCTGGCGTTATCGCATCCCTTCGCGGAGGTATTTTTAAGCGTACTGGCGATATTTTGCGTCAAGTCTTCGGAATAGCGTAAGAGCGTGTGGGAGATCTCCCTCTGCCGGTCCTTTTGCTGCTCAACGATAATGGCGTTAACCGCATACAGCGACAGGACGACCATAAAGGTTGAGATGATAGCAACGGCAATGGCCTTGTTCATTTTCCTGCTGTCCCGCCACGTCCTGAGGTGCAGGGATCTTAACACAGGTCATTAAAGCTACAAGTATGCGCGTTGAGCCCGCACGTAATTGAAAGTAAAGCCACCATGCCGACTCATTACATCTCAGAACCACTCAAACCGTGTTGAGAGCAGTAACAGTAGCGTACTGGCAGAAACAAGATTAAGGCAGATGACGAACTTGCTCGATACGTTCATGTTATCAGATTCACTTTGCTGTTCAGTAGCCACAGAGAATAGCGGTTCACCTCATGGGAAAAAACGCCAGATTTTGGTGGGGTAAGGCAAAAAAAAGCCCACTAAAAAGTGGGCAAGAAATACTGGAAGCAATGTGAGCAATGTCGTACTGAATACCTGAGTGATTTGCTCAACTATTCAGTAATGAGAAAGATAATCTTTCTCAGTAAAAGATGCAACCCCACGATGAGTGTGGAACGGCAATTTTTATTGCTCAGATTTTACTCAAACGAACCGTGTGATTCTTATCACAAATTTCCTTTCTCAGATCCTGTGCTATCCTTTTCTGTGTCGTTGATTTAATGACAAAAACCATACAGAGAGGAAAGCTATGGGAATTTTATCCTGGATTATCTTTGGGCTGATTGCGGGGATCCTGGCGAAGTGGATTATGCCGGGCAAAGATGGCGGCGGTTTCATCGTCACGATCGTTCTGGGGATTGTGGGTGCAGTCGTCGGTGGCTGGATCAGTACCCTGTTCGGCTTTGGCAGAGTTGATGGCTTCAACTTCGGCAGCTTTGTCGTCGCGGTGATTGGCGCGCTGGTTGTTCTGTTTATCTACAGAAAAATCAAAAGCTAAATCTGACCTGTGTTAAAAAAGGCTGCCTGAGGGCGGCCTTTTTACTTTGGGCGTTACCACCAGCCTAACTGCGTACCGGCGACGGCCACGATGGCGACAATCAGCATGATGAGGGTCGTTTTTCTCATTTATGCCCCCGGCGCGGCGTAACCGCCAAGGAAAAACCAGCCTAAAAACACGACTGCCGTGATAAAAATAACCACCGGAAAGAGGATCCCTATTCTCATGCCATCACCTGTTTGAGTTTGTATAAGGCCGTAGAGTGTACGGTTTTAATCTAACGCGACAAAGCCTGTTTTGTTTTTTCCTTTTTTATCCTGATACATCGCGAGGTCTGCGGTGCGCAGGGCACTATCTTCATCTGTGCAGTGAGGATCAACAATAACGACGCCATAGCTTGCACCGGGATAGAGAATAGTGACATTACCTAACCCATATTCACCCGCGATACGGCCGTTGAGGCGGGTTTTGATAGCGTTGACCTCTGTGCTGGCGTCGCCATCATCGCTGTGACTCAGGCTGGCAACCAGAAATTCATCGCCGCCGAGCCGGCCGATAATTTCGTCCTGCGTTTGCTGGTGAGTCAGTCGATTGCCGACCTGAACGAGGAACCGATCGCCCGCTTCATGACCGTACTGATCATTGATTCGCTTGAAATCATCGAGGTCAATAAAGGCAATCATGACGTTGCGGTTAAGATGGCGCGCCAGTGAGAACAGGGTGGTAAGGTTTTCAAAAATGGCGCGACGATTCGGCAGGCCGGTAAGGGCGTCGGTGTAAGAGTGGGCAATGAGCGCCGCATTTGCTCCACGAAGCTGAAGCACAAGCGACTCTTTCTGAATGTACTGACCAATTAACCCGGCAAAGAGCCTGATCACCTGCTCGCCACGCTCGCTGAACTGTTTCTGTGCGGTGCTGGCAGCGCAAAGCGTGCCGTACAGAGAACCGTCAGCCAGGTGAACCGGCACGCTCATATAGGTTGTAATACCCAGTGCTTTTGCCGCTTCACACTCCGGCCAGCGGTCGGGCACCTCGTTACTGAACAAGGTGTCGCTATCCATGGCGCGCTTACAGAGCGTTTCGTCCCAGGGCACGCTGAACCCTTCCGGGATCTGCATTTGCTTGCTGTTACGGGCATATAAAATGTGCTGCAAACGCGCGTTGATATCGATTTTGGTCAGGTAGGTTGATTCCATATCCGTCACAATTTCCAGCATTTCCAGTAGCTGACGCACCAGACTGTCGAGAGATTGCTCGGTGGAGAGGGTTTCTGAAACACGGGCAAGAATGATATCTGACATGACGCAGGTTGACTCCCATGCAGAAGACCTCTGTATCTGCATGTTATGCTGAAAATATAGACTCCGGTCATAGTAAAACATGAACTGGATTAATTTTATAGATTCTTCTGAAAGCGGATGAAGGAGAGGCTAAAAAAAAGCCCCGATGTTGAGATCGGGGCAAAACATCTTGATTACGGAATGATGTTCTCTGGTCAGAGTGAGAACAGACACCACTATAGGGATGAATCGTGCAGGTTTAATGGAGAAATCATGGAGAAAACGGCGATGACCCGTTACTCTGACGTTTTCAACACCCTGAAGGATCATGATAATGAAATATCTTCTCCTGGCGCTGGTTTTACCGCTGGCCGCATGCTCAACAAAGACCACCCCTCCTGATGCGCCTCAACCGCCGCACGCTATTGGTATGGCAAATCCGGCGTCAGTGTACTGTCTGGAGAAAGGGGGAGAGCAAATCCCTGTTCAAAGCCCGCAGGGTGTACGTACCAAGTGCAAATTGCCAGGCGGGGAAGTGATTGATGAATGGGATCTCTACCGCCGCGATCATCCGCAACCGACCAGATGACAACGGCAATAAAACTGCGATACACTTCTCTTTAGGATTATTCTTAGCCAGTTTCTGGCGGTACGTTTGCGAGAAGAAGTATGTTTCAGTTAAAACCGGGCAGCATGGCGATAATTGTGGGTGCGCGTACGACGGCGGGCCGTCGAAATATCGGTAAATCCGTGGAGCTGTTTGGCCTTTGTCAGCCGGGTCAGCGTTTTGTGAACCCGGTTAACGGCGTCATGACGCATTTACCTGATACATCAGCGCGTGCGCTGTGGCTGGTCACCGGTGATGTTTACGCCTTTGATAATCAGCACGGTTTTGCGTTTGTTCGCCCGGAACATTTGATGCCGCTTACTCCCGACGAGATGCCACACAACGTGGATGAGCTGGCAATCGGTTAATCACAGTTCACGCAGCCAGTCCGCCAGTACACGCGCGTGATTCTGCTCCGTATTTTTCGCCCCATAGAGAAGCGTCACGGTCTGCTGTCGGGCGAGGGCCGCCAGGCGTTTGCCTTCATCCTGCTGCTGCGCCAGCTCTTTACGATAGGCTTCACTGAACGCGGTGAAATCGATCGTTTCACTGTGAAAGGCTTTCCGCAGTTCGCTGGACGGCGTTAGCGCTTTACACCACTCATCACAGGCGAGGTCGGTCTTTTTTATCCCTCGCGGCCAGAGTCTGTCTACCAGCACCCGGTAACCATCGTCTGATGTTGCCTGTTCATAGACGCGCTTACATTGAATCATCCGTTTTCCTCCTACCGTGCGACGTTCGGCAAGAACACTATAGCACCCGGCGTTTAACCACCCAATTTAAGGTATTGTGATAATTGCAAAAGATCGGTAGTCTGAGGTTCCTTATGTTATCTGAAAATCCTCCGGCATAAGGAATCTCTCATGGAACTCTCCCCGGTTAAAACGACGCTGCGCATTGCGCTGGTTGGTGATTACAATCCCGATGTTATTGCGCACCAGGCGATCCCGCTGGCGATTGACGACGCCGCTGCGGTTCTGGATCTCACCGCTGATTATGACTGGCTCGCCACGCCTGAGCTGACCAACCCCGAAGACCTGGTCGGGTACGATGCCATCTGGCTGGTACCGGCAAGCCCGTATAAAAACACCGAGGCGGCGTTTATTGCGGCGCGTTACGCGCGTGAAAACAGCATCCCTTTTCTCGGCACCTGCGGCGGGTTCCAGCATGCGCTGATTGAGTATGCCCGTAATGTGCTGGGCTGGCACGATGCAGGCCATGCCGAAACCGATACCGAGGGGAGGATGGTGATTGCGCCGCTGGCCTGCTCGCTGGTGGAAAAAACCGACGCGATTGAGCTGCGGAACAACACGCTGATTGCCAAAGCGTACGGCAAGCCGGAAATTCAGGAAAGTTATCACTGCAATTACGGCGTCTCGTCTGAGTTTGCCAGCCAGCTTGAGCGGGGCGACATGCGCGTAACGGGCTGGGACGAGCAGGGCGAGATCCGCGCGGCAGAGCTGCTGACCCATCCTTTCTTTGTCATCACCCTGTTCCAGCATGAGCGGGCTGCGCTTCAAGGGCGCCCGGTGGTGCTGGTACAGGCCATGCTGCGGGCGGCGCAGGGATAAAAAAAGCAGACCGTCAGGTCTGCCTTGAATGTCAGCGGGGTGTGATCTCCCGGTCACGCCCGGCCAGCATGCCGCACAGGGCCATCACTACCGCAGCCAGCGCGCAGGCCAGCAGCGGAATGCGCCAGTCTCCGGCGGTATCGTGAATTTTCCCCATCAGCGGTGGGCCACAGGCCGCCAGCAGATAGCCAATCGACTGTGCCATGCCGGAGAGCGCGGCGGCCTGATGGGCCGAGCTGGCGCGCAGTCCGATAAACGTCAGGCCGAGGATCATGGTGGCGCCGGATCCAAAGCCAAACACCAACGTCCAGACGACGGCCAGCCCCGGCGCGAACCAGAACCCGGCCGCACTGACGGCGCACATCAGAGCGACAAGCCCGGCTATGCCACGCTGATCGTTAAGACGGTGCAGGATCAGCGGAATGGCGAGACCGGGAACAGCGGTTGCCAGCTGGAGAAGTCCGTGCATGGAGCCAGCCTGCGTTTCGCTGTAGCCGTGGCTAAGTAAAATCGCGGGTAACCAGCCGATAATGACGTAGTAAATCAGCGAGTTAATGCCCAGAAAAAGCGTCACCTGCCAGGCGAGTGCGGAGCGCCAGATTGCCCGATTGTGCAACGCGCCCGCGCCGGTCAGGGTGGCGGCCGGCCTCTGGCGCCATTGCGGTAACCACAGCAGCAGCGCCACCAGCGGGAAGAACATCAGCATCAACAGCGCCCCGTGCCAGCCAGCATTCCCCAGCGACAGCGGGACGATCAGCGCCGACCCTGCGGCAGCGGCGGCCCCCATCGTCAGCGAATAAGCCCCCGTCAGTTTTGCGACCTGGCCCGGAAAATCACGTTTGATTAATCCGGGTAACAGGACATTGCCCAGCGCAATCCCACAGCCCACGATCGCCGTACCGATAAACAGCAGCGAGGCCGACGGCAGCGAACGTACGCCAATCCCGATGCAAATCAGCAGCAGAGCGATAAAAAGGCTGCGCTCCATGCCCAGGCGCCGGGCGACGCCTGCGGCAAGGGGAGAGATAAAGGCGAAGGCCAGCAGAGGCAGCGTTGTGAGCAGGCCGGTTTGCGCCGTGCTTAAGCCATAGTCCTGTCGGATGGTGTCGAGCAGGGGGGCGACCCCGGTAAAGGTGACGCGCAGCGTCGTGGCGATCATCAGGATGCCTGCAACCAGCAGCGCGCCCTGTTTCCCGGAAGGTTGAATAGCAGTAGTCATTATTGTCTCTTACGTTCAGGCGAGCGCATACCATACCGATTTAAGTCGTGGTTGAAATCAGGCTAAAATGACAGTTTATCGCTAATATCGGACAACTTTATGTATGGACTGGGACTCGACGGCTACGATCCCGATAGCCAGCACGACGCGGCGGTGGCCTTTCGCATCCGCGTGGTGGCACAAGAACAGTACATTCCGCTGCATCTGCACCGCAAAGGGCAGCTGATTATGGCGCTGGGAGGAGCGATCACCTGTGAAGTAGAGAACGCGATGCTGATGGTACCGCCCCAGTATGCGGTGTGGATCCCGGGTCAAACGCCGCACAGCAACAAGGCGACGCCCGGCGCGCAGCTCTGCCTGCTGTTTATTGAACCCGGTGCGCTCGAATTGCCGACCCGTACCTGTACGTTGAAAATATCACCCCTGGTGCGGGAGCTGGTGCTGGCGCTCGCGGACAGGTCACAGGAGGAACTGCCTCTTCCCGCTACCGGAAGGCTGGTTGACGTCCTGTTTGATGAACTGCCCCTGCAACCGCAGGAGCATCTCCAGCTGCCGGTATCACCGCATCCGAAAATTCGTCTGATGAGTGAGACCATGGCAAACGAACCTGCCGCATGGCAGACGCTGGCGCAGTGGGCCAGCCACTTTGCCATGAGCGAGCGCAATCTGGCGCGACTGGTGGTGAAAGAGACCGGCTTAAGCTTTCGCCGCTGGCGACACCAGCTCCAGCTGATTGTCGCATTGCAGTTTTTGATCGGCGGAAAGTCGGTCCAGCAGGCGGCGCAGGCGCTGGGGTATGACTCCACCACCGCCTTTATCACCATGTTCAAGAAAGGACTGGGACAGACGCCCGCCCGCTATATCGCCAGCCTGACTACGACTTCCCGATAAACAGCGAAACCAGTCCGGCAGCAATCAGCGGGCCAACCGGCACGCCACGAAACAGCGCCACGCCTAACACGGTGCCCACCAGCAGCCCGGCCACCAGAGAAGGCTGGCTGCTCATCAGCGTCACGCCGCGCCCGCCAAGCCATGAGACAAAAACGCCCACTGCAATCGCCACCAGCGATTTCCAGTTCACAAAGGAGTGCAGCAGCGTTGAGGTCGGTAGCGTTCCGCTGGCAATCGGGGCCATCACACCGATGGTCAAAATAATGATCCCGATGGTAAGCCCCTGTTTTTCTATCCACGGGAAGAAGGTGTTCAACGGTGTGACGCGAACGATGATCAGGACCAGAATGGAAATCGCGACGGTGGTATTGTGGCTGACAAAACCCAGAGCAGCCAGGGCCAGAAGTATGAGTAGTGTAGGGTCGAACATGACGGGATCCTTGCCAAAAATAGTAAGCCTGCTTACTTTACGCGCAAACGCGACGGCAGGCAGGCTTTACTGAAAAAATTGTCTATTTTTGGGCACTTGCCTGACGTCAGTCCACCAGTTGCTGGATAAGCGGACTCCCTTCGCGGATAAACACCGGGATGGTTTCCAGCGCCGCAGGCACCCGGATATGCTCCCCACCGGCGTAGCGCTTACCGTTGAGGGCGATCCAGCTATTGCCCGTCGGCAGCCAGACATCGCGCTCACGCTGACCGGCCTGCATAACCGGGCCACCAGAAGATCTTCACCAAACAGATACTGATCTTCACACGCCCAGCTCTGCTTATCCTTCGGATAGTGCCAGAACAGCGGACGCATAAGCGGGTCTCCGTGCAGATGAGCCTGCCGGTACAACGCGTCAATATACGGGCGCAGGGTTTCGCGCACGGTAAGCCAGTGCTGCATGATGGCGTAATTCTCTTCTCCGTAACTCCACAGCTCATTAGGCGAACCGCTGTTACACTGAGGAATGCCGTCACGGTAGCGCTCCGGGGGCTGGATCTGCGGTTCGCGATAGCCGTGCATGCGCAGAACCGGTGTAAACACCGCCCACTGGAACCAACGGATCAGCAATTCATGGAACGCCGGGTCGTTAACGTTCCCTCCCTGGAAGCCGCCGATATCGGTCGTCCACCATGGGATCCCCGCCAGCCCCATATTCAGTCCTGCGGCGAGTTGATTGCGAAAAGCATGGAACGATGAGTGGACATCACCCGACCACGCCAGCACGCCGAATCGCTGGCTGCCTGCCCAGGCGCAGCGTACCAGGTTAACAATGTCGGTTTCGCCGTTTGCCTGGAGCCCATCGTAAAAGCCCTGCGCAAAGTCACGCGGGTAGCGATTGCCCACTTCCAGTACCGGACCGGCGTGGTAGCGATAGTTGTCAAAATCATAGGCGCGATATTCCGGCTCCGCTTCGTCCAGCCAGAACAGCTTAATGCCCATGTCGTAGTAATTTTTCTTCACCGTATCCCAGACGAATTTCCGCGCCTCAGGATGGGTCGCATCAAAGAAGGTGGTATTGCCCATAAAATCGAGGTTGACCTGCACGCCACGCTCACTGCTGACCAGCCAGCCTTTGGCTTTCATCAGCGGGTAGAGGGGGCTGCGCGCCTCTACCGTTGGCCACACCGACACCATCAGCGCAATACCCATTTCGCGCAGCTCGTCGACCATGCCTTCAGGATCGGGCCAGTCTACGGGGTCGAAGCACCAGGTGCCCTGATTCGGCCAGTGGAAAAAGTCGATGACCATCACCGACAGCGGCAGATTACGGCGGCGATACTCCCGCGCAACCTCCAGCACCTCCTGCTGGGTGCGGTATCGCAATTTGCACTGCCACAGCCCGCTGATAAACGCCGGGGCGGGGGGCGGAGTACCGGTGGCTTTCACATACTGGCGGGTGATATCCGCCACCGTGTCAGCGGCGGTGATCCAGTAGTCCATCTCTCCTGTGACGCGGGCGCGCCATTCCGTCTGATTTTTTGCAAAGCTGGCTTCACCAATCGCCGGGTTGTTCCACAGCAGGCCATAGCCAAGGCTGGACTGCATAAAGGGCACGCTGGCCTGGGAGTTGCGCTGAGCCAGCTCCAGCGTGCAGCCTTTCAGATCCAGCCACGGCTGTTGATACTGACCCATGCCATAGATGCGTTCATCCGGACGCGATTCAAACCGGACGGTGAGCTGATATTTGCCGCCCATCAGCGGTTTAAATTCGCGGCCATCCAGCTTCAGGGCGCTGACATATTTATCCTGACTCTTCTCGCTGGCACCGATACCCACCGTTGAACGCTGGCGCCACATCTCCTCCAGCAGCAGTTCGCCGCGCTGATTGTAGAAGGCCAACTGACCTTTAAGGTTCAGGGTCGCGGTAATATTGCCGTTGCGCAGCGTCAGGCTTTCCGCTTCGGCGACAATCTCGGCCTTGCTAGGGGCGGCGGGTAACAGTGCCTGTAAGGCGTCATCAAATGCCGGGGAGCAGGTGGCCCTGACGCGAAGACTGTTTTCTCCCCAGGGTTCGATGCGCAGGATCTGGCGTTCAAAACGCCATTCGATACAGTTGGAATGTTGAATCAGCTCACTCATGGATAATGCGTCCTTCTAAACAGGGTGTTTGGCGAGATGGATGGATTGCATTGTGCTGTCGTCGAGCTTGTACCAGCGCAGCGTGGCAAACGCGCAGAGCGACAAGATGCCAGGTACGACGGTGAAGAGGGCGATGATGCAGTACATGGCCGTGGTAGTTTGTTCCGGGGCATTGGCAACATAGCCGCTTAAGCCCAGCGTCCAGCCAACAATCGCGCCGCTGATCGCCATCCCCAGCTTGAGTACGGCGAGGAAGGTGGAGAAGATCACGCCGTCCATGCGTTTGCCCTGTTTCCATTCGCCGTAATCGGCGACATCCGCCATCATCACCCACATTAGCGTGGTGGTGGCCTGGTAAAGGGTGGAGACGATAAACGTCATGGGCACCAGAATAAGCACCGACTTAGGCGCAAAGAAGAGGGCGATGCTGAGTACCCCCGCCAGTACGGAACAATATCCAAACATCTGCACTTTGCTGACGTTCTGCGTCAGACGTTTGGCCAGCGCGCTGCCTGCGGCTTTCCCGAGAATATGCGCCCCGAGCATCCACATAAAATAGCTTGCGCTACCGAGATAATAAGTGACGAAATACATCATTGCGCCAAGGCGAATAACGCCAAAACCAATATTGGTTAATACCAGGACGGCGACAACGCGCCATTGGTCGTTTCGTAATAAATCCCGCAGTTCCGCAAGATAATTATTGTGGGTGGCGGGAGCCTTAATACGTTCACGCGTATTCGCGAAGCAGATCCAGAACATGATGACCGCGACGGTCGCCATAATGGCCATCGCCCAGCGGTAGCCCAGTAATTTATCGTCGCCGCCTAAAAACTCTGCCAGCGGCATCATAAAGAATGTCGACAACGCGCCACCCAGCGTGGCAAGGAAAAAGCGATAAGACTGAAGGGAAATTCGCGCATCGTTGTCGGGCGTAATTACCGCGCCCATGGAGCAATAGGGAATATTGATTGCGGTATACATCAGCATCATCAGGGTATAGCTGACGGTGGCGAAAATCATTTTACCGTGCAGGTCGAGCGACGCCGGCACGGCGTAGGTCAGCAGACAGCTTGCGCCAAAGGGCAGCGCCAGCCACAGCATCCAGGGGCGGAATTTTCCCCAGCGGGTACGCGTCCTGTCTGCGATATAGCCCATCGCCGGATCAATTATGGCATCGGCGGTTCTCGCCAGAAGAAACATAGTGCCCACGAATGCGGCAGGTAACCCCACCACGTCCGTATAGTAAAACGTCAGAAAAATAATGACGTTATCCAGCCCAATATGGCTCGCCATATCGCCTAACCCATAACTGATTTTTTCTTTACGGGTAATTATCTCGGTCATTGTATTCACCTTGCCAGTGTAAGGTTTATTTATGAGGTGCTCCGTAAACAAGGTTAACCATCATGAAAAGGTTAACAATTGCGAGATCTGGCATCGGGGTTACGTAAATTTCTTTTCGTGATACCGGTAACAAATAAAGTATTTAAACAGTGACTTTATACGGGGGAGGGGAGTTAACAGCGAATCGTTTCAGCGAAAAATTGTCATTTCGCGGACGCGTCAATGTCATTTAACTGTCATTATGCGGGAGTAAAAAAAAAGGAAATGGGCAAGGCAGAGGGCATCATGAACGATCCTATGTTTGTCGAAACGCTGATTATCTCCTCATCGTTTTTTATCATCGCGATTATTTTGATTGCTTCCGTGCTGCTGCTGGAAAACGGCTGACCGTTAGCCAGCCTCTGTATTTATTGTTTACGGAACGACACCAGTTCAGGACGGGCGATACGCAGATAGTCCTGGGTATCCATAATCACCGATTTTTCCAGCAGACCGGCGTTAAAGGCGATCTCGTCAAAGCGCTCAAACAGCAACGGATCGGCGACAAGCGTCAGATCCGGGTGAAAGCTGAAGGGGGGAATGGCGCCGAAAACGCAGCCGGTAAGCGCATCCACTTCGGCCGGACTGGCGAGAGATGCCTTAAGCCCTCCGAAATGGCTGGCCAGCAGGCTCAGATCGGCCTGCCGATCGGCGGCGAGGATTGCCAGAATATGTTTCTTAACGCCGTTGCCTTTTACCTTACAGACCAGCGCTTTTGCACCCTGGCGGAGATCGGTCCCGCGAATTTCACTGACCGCTTCGCATTTCCCTACGGCCTCATGCGCCACCACACGAAAGTGCGCCTCCTGCTCGGTTAATAAGCTGATTAGCTGCTGATGGGTTGTCGTCCCGATCACGTCATCAGACATAACGATTTCACCTGTGATTAGCCAATACGTAGCTTGCTACATTAGCACGGGAGGGAGAGGGCTGAAAGAAAACAGCCAGCGGGAGCGCTGGCTGTTGATTCATGCGTTGCTGGTGGAAGACTGTTTCTGGAACAGTTCCCGGAAGACCGGATAGATGTCATCCTGGTCACGAATGTGCTGCATCGCAAAGTTATCGAACATCGCTTGCAGATACTCATACTCGCGCCACAGCGTCTGGTGGGCGCGACGGGTAATTTCAATGTAACTGTAGTAGCGCACCACCGGCAGGATCTTCTTCGCCAGAATTTCATGACACAGGGGCGAGTCATCCGCCCAGTTATCGCCATCCGATGCCTGGGCGGCGTAGATGTTCCACTGCGCCGGGTCGTAGCGCTCCTTCACCACCTCATCCATCAGCTTAAGGGCGCTCGACACGATGGTGCCACCGGTCTCCTGCGAGTAGAAAAACTCATGCTCATCCACCTCTTTCGCCTGAGTGTGATGGCGGATGTAGACCACCTCCACGTTCTTATACGTTCTGCTCAGGAACAGATAGAGCAGAATATAAAAACGCTTAGCCATATCCTTAGTGGCCTGATCCATTGAACCTGACACGTCCATCAGGCAGAACATCACCGCCTGGCTGGAAGGCTCCGGACGTTTTTCGTAGTTCTTGTAGCGCAGGTCGAACGTGTCGATAAACGGCACCCGGTCGATCTTCGCCCGCAGTTCGGCAATCTCTTTTCGCAGGCGCTCCTCTTCCAGTAGTTGCGCCGGTTCGGTGTTTTCCACCACTTTCAAGCTGGTTTCCAGCTCGCGCAGTTCGCGCCGTTTGCCTGCCGTCATCGCCGTGCGTCGCGCCAGCGAGTTTTGCAGTGAACGCACCACGCTGATGTTGGCGGGCACCCCGTTTGCGGTATAACCCGCGCGATGGGTTTTGTATTCGTTGAGCTGACGGTGCTGATTCTTTCTCAGATTCGGCAGGGCCAGATCCTCAAACAGCAGGTCGAGATATTCGTCTTTTGAAATCTGAAAGACGAACTCATCCTGGCCTTCACCGTCCTGGCTGGCCTGTCCCTGACCGCTGCCAGAACCGCCGCCTCCGCCTTGTGGCCGCTCGATTCTGTCATTCTGGACGAAGTGGTCATTACCTGGGTGCACGCGATGGCGAAGACCGCCACGCCCCTGATGAAACATCGGTTCGCTGATGTCATCGTTGGGAATGGAGACGGATTCGCCGCTGTCGACGTCGGTCACCGAGCGTTTGTTGATGGCCTCGGAGATCGACTGTTTAATTTGCGCTTTATAACGGCGCAAGAAGCGCTGGCGATTCACCGTGCTCTTGTTTTTGCCGTTAAGACGCCGGTCAATAAACCAGGTCATATATCCCCCGTACTGCATTTGCCAACTTGCAGCGTCCGTAAGTGCCGGACATTTTGTTGGCCCGGTAAGCGCGTTACCGGGCACTTGTTTTAAGACGATTTACGCACGCGCAGATACCATTCACAAAGCAGGCGGACCTGTTTGCGCGTATAGCCTTTTTCCATCATACGGTCGACAAAATCGTCGTGCTTTTTCTGCTCGTCGGTTGAGGTTTTGGCGTTGAACGAGATAACCGGCAACAGCTCTTCCGTGTTAGAGAACATTTTCTTCTCTATAACCGTGCGCAGTTTTTCGTAGCTGGTCCAGTTTGGATTGCGGCCGTTGTTATGCGCTCTGGCGCGCAGCACGAAGTTCACAATCTCGTTTCGGAAGTCTTTCGGGTTGCTGATCCCGGCCGGTTTCTCAATTTTTTCCAGCTCTGCGTTCAGGGATTCACGGTCAAACAGCTGGCCGGTATCCGGGTCGCGGTACTCCTGATCCTGGATCCAGAAGTCAGCGTAGGTGACGTACCGATCGAAAATGTTCTGGCCGTATTCGGAATAGGATTCCAGGTAGGCGGTCTGGATCTCTTTGCCGATAAACTCGGCGTATTTCGGGATCAGGTAGCCCTTCAGGAACTCCAGGTAGCGTTCAGCCTGCTCCTGTGGGAACTGTTCACGTTCAATTTGCTGTTCCAGCACGTAGAACAGATGAACCGGGTTGGCGGCCACCTCCGCGTGGTCGAAGTTAAAGACGCGGGAGAGGATCTTAAACGCGAAACGCGTCGACAAACCGTTCATCCCTTCGTCGACCCCGGCGTAATCGCGGTATTCCTGGTACGATTTGGCTTTCGGGTCGGTATCCTTCAGGCTTTCGCCGTCATACACGCGCATTTTGGAGTAAATGCTGGAGTTTTCCGGCTCTTTCAGGCGCGACAGAATCGAGAAGCGCGACAGCGTTTCCAGCGTTCCCGGTGCGCAGGGGGCATGGACCAGTTCACTGTGGTTGAGCAGTTTTTCGTAAATCTTGATCTCCTCGGAGATCCGCAGGCAATAAGGCACTTTGACGATGTACACGCGGTCAAGGAACGCCTCATTGTTTTTGTTGTTACGGAAGGTCACCCATTCAGATTCGTTCGAGTGGGCGAGGATAATCCCGTTAAACGGCAGGGCGGAAATACCTTCCGTCCCGTTGTAGTTCCCCTCCTGGGTGGCGGTCAGCAGCGGATGCAGCACTTTGATCGGTGCTTTAAACATCTCGACAAATTCCATAATCCCCTGGTTGGCGCGGCACAGCGCACCGGAATAGCCGTAGGCATCCGGGTCGTTTTGCGCGTGATGTTCCAGCTTACGGATATCGACTTTACCCACCAGCGCCGAGATGTCCTGGTTGTTCTCGTCACCGGGTTCAGTTTTAGCAATGGCGATCTGCTCGAGGATAGACGGCCACACTTTCACGACGCGGAATTTGGTGATGTCCCCACCAAACTCGTGCAGGCGTTTTGCCGCCCACGGCGACATGATCGTACCGAGATAGCGATGCGGAATGCCAAACTCTTTTTCCAGAATTTGCGCATCCTCTTGCGGATTAAACAGGCACAGCGGATGGTCATTGACCGGGCTGCGCTCGCCGTTGGCGCTCAGCACATAGATCGGCACGCGCTGCATCAGCGCTTTCAGCCGTTCAGCCAGGGAGGATTTACCCCCGCCGACGGGACCCAGCAGGTAAAGGATCTGTTTCTTCTCTTCCAGCCCCTGAGCGGCATGCTTCAGGTAGGAGACGATCTGCTCAATGGCATCTTCCATACCATAGAACTCTTCAAACGCCGGGTATCGGGCGACTACCCGATTCGAAAAAAGACGGGAAAGCCGTGGCTCCAGGGCAGTATCAACCATGTTTGGCTCACCGATAGCCATCAATAGCCGTTCTGCCGCATTGGCATAGGCACTGCGATCTTGCCGACAAATGGTAAGAAACTCCTGCAGTGTGAACTCTTCGTCCTTGGCAGCTTCATAGCGCTGGCGATAGTGATCGAATATATTCATGGCATGCCGTCCTTTCGTTTTTTAGCACAGGATAAGAGCCGTTCGTATGAGTAGTGGAGGCTCCCGGAAGAGAATCTTTCGCACCTCACTGCCAGAGCAGCAACCTGTGTGCCAGGTCGAAGGCTATGAACCGCAGGGTGTTCAGCAAAACCTCTTCTTAAATTAAAGCGTAGATGGCAATTGCAAAACTTGCATACGGATAAAATCTACTTTCAATGACATATCAATAACTCATCCAAAAATTTCCACTGCGGTTATAAGCGAAAAGGGGGTTTTTCATTTATCGGTCACATAAATGAAAGCGGGATGTCATTTGAAAAATGAAAAATAACGGGTTAATCAAATGGATTCGCGCGCAAAAAATTTTGGGATGTACGGGAATGGCGGTTACACTTCACCCGCTGATTATTTGACTACAGGAAAGAATGGATTGTGACCAAACTCAAACTTCTGGCATTGGGCATCCTTGCCGCTACCGCAGCGAGCACCGTACAGGCTGAGAGCCAGTGGACTGTTGGCGCGGGTGCTGGCGTGATCAACAGCCCGTACAAGCAGTATGACCGCGACGTTTATCCTGTCCCCGTTGTCACCTATGAAGGCGATAACTTCTGGTTCCGTGGATTGGGCGGCGGCTACTATCTGTGGAACGATACGGCCGATAAGCTCTCCATCATGGCCTATTACGACCCAACGTACTTTAAACCAGGCGACAGCGACAGCAATGCGCTTCGTCAGCTGGACAAGCGCAGAAGCTCACTGATGGCCGGGCTTTCTTACGTCCATAATACCCAGTATGGCTTCCTGCGCACGGCGCTGGCGGGCGATACCCTGGACAACAGCAATGGCTTCATCTGGGATCTGGCGTGGCTTTATCGCTATACCAACGGCGCGGTGACCCTGACGCCGGGTATCGGTGTGCAGTACAGCAGCGAGAATTACAATGACTACTACTATGGCGTGTCTAAGGCTGAGTCTCGCCGCAGTGGTCTGAAGAGCTACAGCGCTGATGATGGCTGGGATCCGTACCTGGAACTCACCGCCTCGTATAACTTCCTCGGTGACTGGAACGTGTACGGTACTGGCCGTTATACCCGTCTGAGCGACGAAGTGAAGGACAGCCCGATGGTCGACAAGTCCTGGTCCGGCATCTTCTCCGTGGGTGTGACCTACAAGTTCTGACCAGAACGTGATGTATTAAAACGGGGCGCTTGCGCCCCGTTTGTTTTTTATGGTGCCTGATAAATATTAGCGCTTCACAATCTTGATCGTCTGGCCTAAGCGGGACGGTTTTTCTTCGCTGGTTTTCTGCGGGGCGGTCACGCACGCGGTTTCCACACACACGAAGGTCTTGTAACCGTCATCCGGGATATCTGCCATGCTGACGGAAAGGGCAGGGCCCGGGTTCCAGCCCACCACGTTGCTATGGTGGTGGTGAACCACGTCAATGCCGCGGTTCAACGCGCTGTCGTGGATGACGCTACAGGCTTCCGGGTGCAGATACACGCGGTCGGTACGGTCCGGGAAGCTCTGAACGCCGTCGTCCAGCCTGCCTTCTTTCGCGTTGTCCACTTTGTCGATAAAGGTATCGCCAAGTCCGCTCACCTTAACGGCCTGAATGTCGCCTACGTTGAAATAGGTGTGCAGGGCGGACGTTGTTTCGAATTCGCCGTGCGCTTCCAGTTCAATCTCGCAGGTTTTACCCAGCTTGAAGCGGGCATAGAGGGTGAATTCATGTGGCCACAGGGCGCGCGTTTCATCATTTGCCTGAAGTTCAAAGGTCAACACCGCGCCGTTATCATCTTCGTTGTGGGCTTTCAGCGTCCACTGCTGGTTACGGGCGAAACCGTGAGACGGCAATCCCTGCTGCGCTGACGGACCGAACCATGGCCAGCAGATCGGTACGCCGCCACGGATCGCCGCCCCTTTTTTGAACGAGGTGGCCTCGCTCAGCCACAGGCCTTCTTCTTCGCCTTCTGGTTTCCAGGAGAGCAGGTGGGCGCCATTGAGCGCTACGGAGGCTTTAACGCGCGGATGATCGACGACGATGATATCGGCGCCGTCAATCTGACGGCGGGAGAGCACAGGGGTAAGTTGTTCGACTACCGGAAGTGCAAAAATTTTATTAATCATTAAGCAATCCTCTGTCTAAAAACAATAAAAAAGGCGACCGAAGTCGCCTTTTAGGATCAAGCACTCATCTCAACTTATTTGGAGATGTGAGCGATCAGGTCCAGTACTTTGTTAGAGTAGCCAGTTTCGTTGTCGTACCAGGAAACCAGTTTCACGAAGTTGTCGTTCAGTGCGATACCTGCTTTAGCATCGAACACGGAAGTGCACACTTCGCCGTTGAAATCGGTAGATACAACGTCGTCTTCGGTGTAACCCAGAACGCCTTTCATTGGGCCTTCGGAAGCAGCTTTGATTGCTTTCTTAATTTCTTCGTAAGAAGCAGCTTTTTCCAGACGAACGGTCAGGTCAACAACGGATACGTTAGGAGTTGGAACGCGGAACGCCATACCAGTCAGTTTGCCATTCAGTTCTGGCAGTACTTTACCTACTGCTTTAGCAGCACCGGTAGAAGATGGGATGATGTTCTGAGCCGCGCCACGGCCGCCGCGCCAGTCTTTGTGAGACGGGCCATCAACGGTTTTCTGAGTAGCGGTGGTAGCGTGAACGGTAGTCATCAGACCTTCGATGATGCCGAAGTTGTCGTTGATAACTTTAGCCAGCGGTGCCAGGCAGTTGGTGGTGCAGGATGCGTTGGAAACGATGTCCTGGCCAGCGTAAGTTTCGAAGTTTGCACCGCGAACGAACATTGGGGTGTTGTCTTTGGAAGGACCAGTCAGAACAACTTTCTTCGCACCCGCAGTGATGTGTTTACGTGCAGTTTCGTCGGTCAGGAAGATACCGGTAGCTTCAGCTACAACGTCAACACCGATTTCGTTCCATTTCAGGTTAGCTGGGTCTTTCTCAGCAGTAACGCGGATGGTTTTGCCGTTAACAACCAGGTGGCCGTCTTTCACTTCAACGGTGCCGTCGAAACGACCGTGAGTTGAGTCGTACTTCAGCATGTACGCCATGTATTCAGCGTCCAGGAGATCGTTGATACCAACGATTTCGATGTCAGAACGTTTCTGAGCAGCACGGAAAACAATACGGCCGATACGGCCAAAACCGTTGATACCTACTTTGATAGTCATATATTCCACCAGCTATTTGTTAGTGAATAAAAGGTTGCCTGTAAAATTACAAAAACCTTACGCAGCGTCAAGCGGAATCGTGTCAATCATTGCGACAAATCAATCCTGTGACTAACGTTTGTGCGACTGACTCGCCTCACTTTCCCTTTGAGCTAGCAACCACATGGGGGCTGCGCCCGGAATTTTAAAGGCCTCGCAGGATTAAAATGTGAAATTGATCACAATTGCCTGACCGCCTTTTCGCGACACATAAGTTTAGATCAAAAGTGCACGCGCGGGTGTTAATGTTTTGTTAGAATCTGGGTTAAAAGATGTCTGTTTCAACAGCGAGATGTAAGCATATGTCGAACCAACATAACCCCGACGATTTGAAAAAAAACCTAACAGAGATGCAGTTTTACGTAACGCAAAATCACGGCACGGAACCGCCGTTTACCGGGCGTTTGCTGCACAATAAACGGGAAGGCGTCTACCACTGCCTGGTGTGTGATGCACCGCTGTTTAACTCCCAGACTAAGTACGATTCTGGCTGCGGCTGGCCAAGCTTTTACGAGCCTGTCAGCGATGATGCGATCCGCTATCTGACGGACTCCTCGCACGGCATGGTGCGCACCGAAATTCGTTGTGGGAATTGCGACGCCCATCTCGGGCATGTCTTCCCGGATGGCCCGCAACCGACGGGGGAGCGTTTCTGCGTAAATTCGGCTTCGATGAGCTTTACCGATGACGAAAACGGCGACCAGACCAAGGGTTGAAAAAACGATTCAGCAAATTATTCCTTTGAAAGGGAGAGATCGTGAATATTGATGACATGATTGCAGGCATGACCCCGGAAGTTTATCAGCGCCTGGTGACGGCCGTTGAGCTGGGAAAATGGCCGGACGGTGTGGCGCTCACACCTGAGCAAAAAGAGAACAGCTTGCAGCTGGTGATGCTTTGGCAGGCGCGTCACAATACCAACGCCCAGCACATGACCATCGACACTAACGGTCAGATGGTGATGAAAAGTAAGCGCGAACTGAAAGAAGACTTCGGCATCACGCCGAAGCCGATTGCAACCTTCAAATAAATCTCCTATGTAGGCCGGGTAAGGCGAAGCCGCCACCCGGCACACTACACCTTAGTGCGGGATCCCAAGCGACTCCGCCAGCTGCTTCGCTAACTGGTTGTTGTCATCCGCGCCATACTCCCAGAACATCGCCCCGGCGAGACCTTTCTCCTTGATATAATCGGCTTTAATCGCCACGGAACGCGGGTTCTCATAGGAGATCGCAAACAGCGCCTTCCCGTCGGCGGATTTTACCGACAGCCACGGCACCTTCGCCTGTTCGTCCCAGTGCTCGGTAAAGCGTTTCTGCGGATCGTTTAGCATTTTGCGGACGATATCGTTGTATTTCACGTAGGTATCTTTGGTCAGGTCATAGCCAAGCGATTTGAACAGGCCCAGTTCCTGCGGCCCGAAGTAGGGCTGGGTGACCGGATTGTTTTGCGCGTCCGGTTTACTCCAGTCGATACCCGGTTCAACGGCGCGCTTCGGTACACGACCGTAAAAACCGATTCCGAGGTTCATTTGCTGCGGCTTAAGGCCGGCGGCCAGATAGTTATTCACCACAAAATCAACGCTGTATTTGTCTGCGGCAGCCACCGTTGGCCAGGCGCTGGAGTCATACAGATTCGCGTTAAAATACTGCGTCCCGTACGCCATGTCGTAGGTCATCAGGTTGATGTAATCGAGCAGGGGGGCAATGGCCTTCACATCCACCCAGCTTTTCGGACTTTCTGCATTTGCGCCCACCGCAATCGTGACCAGTTTTTTCTTACCAAACGCGTCACGCATCTCTTTTAACAGCGCGGTGAAATTATCCCGGTCGGCAGGGGTGCTCTCGACCAGTCCCCACGCGCCGTTGACCGGGAACTCCCAGTCGAGATCGATCCCGTCCAGGCCGTATTGACTGACGATCTGCTGCGCGGAGCGAATAAACACCGCGCGGCTCTCTTTGGTAGCCGCTGCGCCAGAAAAACCACGTGCGCCCCAGCCGCCAACGGAAAGCAGCACTTTTAAATTCGGGTTTTGTTTACGAAGCTGAGGAAGTAACGCCAGGTCGGATGCCACCTTGGGTGATAACCAGATTTGATGCAGTTTTGCCGGATCTTTCAGTGCAGGGTTGGTCTCGTCTTTCTCGTTGTTATAGACCAGACCAAACGAGTAGTTGAGGTGTGTGATCTGACGGACATCGAGTTTATTGATATCGCCACCCGGTCCGGCGGTAACATCGCCACCGCCATTGAAGTAGCCCACGGACATCAGGGGCGCGGCGGAAGCCAGTGACGCGCAAAGCAAGGGTAATGCTGCCAGCAAGGGCAAACGTTTCATATAAGTTCCTCTTTGACTGAATAAAAATAACCACGCCACAGAAAAGGCGTGGCGAAAAAACAGCCTGAAGAGAATACCATCGCCGCTTCGCTTGTGATGCGAGGGAGTTCACTTTATGGGAGATCGGGGAGGGGGTTTTGCCGGGTGGCGCTGATGCTTACCCGGCCTACAAAACCAGAGAAAGTAGGCCGGGTAAGGCGAAGCCGCCACACGGCTAAAAAAGCTTACGCCTGCGTCTCCATCCAGTCAGCCAGCGTATACAGCGTTGCGCCTTCTGCGGCCATATCCATAAACGCCTGGGCGCTGTCATGCGGCTGAATATTCACCCCGCGACAGCCGTCGGTAATGACATTCACGGTATAGCCCAACTGGAGCGCATCCAGCACGGTGAACTTCACGCAGTAATCCGTCGCCAGGCCCAGCACAATCAGCTCGGTGATCTCATGATGGCGTAACCATGCGTCCAGCGCCGTCTTCTGGCGGTGACCGTTATCGAAGAATGCGCTGTAGCTGTCGATGGTTGGATTTTCACCTTTGTGGAACACCGCGTCGATGGCTTTCTGGTTCAGCAGCGGATGCAGCTCAGCGCCTTCCGTCTGCTGCACGCAGTGATCGGGCCAGAAGGTTTGCGCCAGTCCGTCCAGTTCGCCCTGGCTGTAAGGCTCAACGTTGTGCTGGCTGGCAAAGCTGCCGTGGTTTGCCGGATGCCAGTCCTGACTCGCCACCACCGCTTCATCACGAGCCTTACACCACTCAATCAGCGAATTCGCGACGTCTACGGTGCTGTCGCCTTCCGCGACGGCCAGCGCACCGCCCGCACAGAAATCATTTTGCAAATCGACCAGTAACAGGGCGCGTTGCTTCATGGGAACTCCTTATTCGTCCGGCGTAAGTTCACCGCGCAGGTTTTGCATCATGGCGCGGCGAATGGAATCAATATCCAGATCCTGACTCAGTAAATAGTGAAGTTTAGTCAGCGTTGCCTCAACGGTCATATCGAAACCACTGATCACGCCAGCGTGCGCCAGGGCGTTGCCGGTGGCGTAGCCGCCCATATTGACCTTTCCGGACATACACTGGGTGAGGTTGACCACCACAATCCCGCGATCGCTTGCCTCCTGAAGCTCTTTCAGGAACTCACCGTTCTGCGGGGCGTTACCCACGCCATAGGAGCGCAGGATCAGCGCCTTCACCGGTTGGCGCAGGAAGTTGCGCACCACGTCGGCGGAAATACCCGGATAAATCGTCACCACGCCAATCGGCTGCGGGGTGATCGGGTGAACGATCAGCTCGCCTGCAGTATTTGGCGCGGGCGGCGTGCCCAGACGACGGATATGGATCCCCGCTTCCAGCAGCGGTTGCAGGTTAGGTGAGGCAAACGCGTCAAAGCCGTCAGCGTGCGCTTTAGTGGTACGGTTCCCGCGGTACAGTCGGTTGTTGAAGAACAGCGTTACCTCGTTGATCGGGTAATTTGCGGCCACGTACAGGGAGTTAAGCAGGTTGATCTGCCCGTCTGAACGCAGTTCCGCCAGCGGGATCTGCGAACCGGTCACGATGACGGGCTTGCCCAGGTTCTCCAGCATGAAGGAGAGCGCCGAGGCGGTGAACGCCATGGTGTCGGTGCCGTGCAGGATCACGAAGCCGTCGTACTGGTCGTAATGGGCTTTAATATCGTCCGCAATATGCTGCCAGTCTTCCGGCGTCATGTCGGAGGAGTCCATCAGCGGCTCATATTCGTGGATGGTAAAGTCCGGCATTTCCGGACGGTGGAATTCAGGCATCAGCGCCAACTGGCGCTGCAAGTGGCCAGAAACCGGGATATAGCCATTTTCTGAGCGCTGCATACCGATGGTACCGCCGGTATAGGCGACATATATTGATTTCTTCTGCATGGTAATGAGTTCTTGTTCTTCAAAAGAAAAAATCCCCTCTTAACGAGAAGAGGGGACGGTTTTTAACGCACGTTCGCACAGGTCAGGCAAAACGCGTAACGGCTTTGCGGATCGTTGAAAGTCGCGAGCTTATCGCTCTCCGCTTTCATGGCTTTAGCCGCCGTCGCCACCGGCGCCGGCAGATACGCCTGAAGCGCTTCCGGCAGCATGGCGCGGACGGAGCCGGAAATGCTGTCCATGACCATATCGAAGAACGTCGGTTCGTCCTGATAATAGTCAACGTGCCACTGCTTGAGCTTCGCCAGTTCCGCCGCTTTCTTCACGGCATCGTCGAAGTCACCCAGGCTGTCTACCAGACCGTTGCTCTTCGCATCCTGGCCGGTCCAGACGTGGCCCTGCGCGATCTGGTCAATCTGGTCTGGCGTCTTTTTACGGGAATCCGCCACCAGCGTGATGAAGCGCTTATAGCCACTCTCAATGCTGAGCTGCATCATCTCGGACACCTCAGGCGGCAGAGATTTAGTCACGGACACATCCGCCAGCGGCGAGGTGGAAACGCCGTCGGTATGAACGCCGAGATAATCCAGGCTGTTCTCTACGGTGTTGATCACGCCGAAGATGCCAATCGAGCCGGTCAGCGTGCTTGGGTTAGCCACAATGTAGTTGGCTGGCGTCGAGATCCAGTACCCCCCTGAAGCCGCCATGCCCCCCATCGAGACCACGACCGGCTTGCCCGCGGCACGCGCGGCGGCCAGCTCAGCACGGATCACCTCGGAGGCGCTGACGCTGCCGCCAGGGCTGTTCACCCGCAGGACAATCGCCTTCACTTTCGGATCCAGACGCGCATCGCGGATCTGCGACGCGGTGGTGTCCCCGCCGACGTTCCCCGGCGTTTCTTCACCGTCCATAATGGCCCCGTTAGCAAACACCACGGCGATGCTGTCACCGCTGTCATCCGGCTTTTTCGCGGCGTAGTCATACATGCTGATGGCGCTGTAGTTCTTGTCCTCTTTACTCCAGCCGAACTGTTTGGTCAGCGCTTTTTCGATTTCAGCGCTGGAACCCAGCCGATCGACCAGTTTGTTATCAAGCGCGTATTTCGCTGTATCGCCGTCCACTTTGCGCAGGCCCTCCAGCACACCGCGCGCGCCCGGGAAGACCTGCTCAGCGGTCATTTGACGGTTAGCGGCAATGGTGCCGAGATAGTTCTGCCACAGCTCGCCAATCCAGCGGCTGTCCGCTTCACGGGCGGCAGGGGACATATCATCACGGATAAACGGCTCCACGGCAGATTTATAGGTCCCGACGCGGAAGACGTGGGTAGTGACCTTCAGCTTGTCGAGCAGCGATTTGTAGTACAGACCATTTGTGGCGAAGCCATGCAGATCGACCGTGCCCTGCGGAGAGAGCCAGATTTTGTTAGCAAAGCTCGCCAGATAATATTGCCCCTGGGTGTAGCTGTCGCCGACGGCAATGACCGGTTTACCGCTGTCGCGGAATTCCCGCAGCGCTTTCCCGATGTACTGCATCGAAGGCTGATCGGCTCCGGCAAAATCTTTCAGATCCAGCACGATACCGGTAATGTTGCGATCGTCTTTGGCCTGACGGATCGTGTCGACGATATCAAACAGGGAGTTTTCCTGCAGGCGGTCTGAAGTCGCGCCGAACAGTTGGCGGCCAATCACGCCCAGACGGTTGCTGGTCGATGGCTTATCAACAATCACACCGGTGATATCGAGGAGCAGTGCGCCGCGCGTCGAATTCTGCGCCTGGCTGGCGCTGCTGAGATGCATCCAGATACCTGCGCATACCAGGACCAGGAAGATGAAGAAGATATTCATCACCAGGTTGCGGACGAAGTTGAGCAGTCGCCACGTCCATTTAAAGAAACCGGCAAAGATTCGCCAAAGGGTTCGCATGTATTCTCCCTAACCAGAAAAGGACTGTTTCCGTCGCCACAGGACGGTAATGTGCGGTTATCGTAATGACCCAACCGCCACTTGTCAGCAGGAATCGCCTGCCACGCTGTAACAAATTCTGCTGTCGTGTTAATTTTGTGAGTAAATTTCACGAAAGGAGTTAACCAATGGACGCACTTGAACTGCTTGTTAACCGTCGTAGCGCTTCCCGCCTGGCCGACCCGGCCCCCGTCGGCGAACAGCTGGAAAACATTCTGCGTGCCGGAATGCGTGCGCCGGACCATGGCACATTGCAGCCGTGGCACTTCTTTATTATTGAAGGCGAAGGGCGCGACCGCTTCAGCCAGCTGCTGGAGCAGGGGGCGGTTGCCGCAGGCCAGGATGAGAAGGGGATTGATAAAGCCCGCAACGCGCCGTTCCGTGCGCCGATGATCATCGCGGTAGTCGCTAAATGCCAGGCCGACCATAAAGTGCCGGTCTGGGAGCAGGAGATGTCTGCCGGTTGCGCGGTAATGGCAATGCAGATGGCCGCCGTCGCGCAGGGCTTTAACGGCATCTGGCGTACCGGGCCGCTGACCGGGAGCGCCGCCGTGCGGGAAGGCTTCTCCTGCGGTGAACACGATAAAATTGTCGGCTTCCTCTATCTCGGCACCCCGCAGCTTAAAGCCTCCAGCACCATTAGCGTGCCGGACACCACGCCTTTCGTCAGCCGTTTTTAATTACACGCGCTAAACTGTCTGGATTCTGAGCATCCGCCGCAGAATTCAGACAGTCATACTTACCTCTTTATGGAATGAGCGCTACCATAGCGCGATTGAGATGACAGGAGACGTCCATGAGCGAGCAAACCATTCGTTTAACGCAATACAGCCACGGAGCCGGTTGCGGTTGTAAAATTTCCCCGAAAGTGCTGGAGACCATCCTGCACAGTGAACAGGCGAAGTTTGTCGACCCGAACCTGCTTGTCGGTAACGAAACGCGTGACGATGCAGCGGTTTATGACTTAGGTAACGGCACCAGCATTATCAGCACCACTGACTTCTTTATGCCAATTGTCGACAACCCGTTCGACTTCGGACGCATTGCGGCCACCAACGCCATCAGCGATATCTTCGCGATGGGCGGTAAGCCGATTATGGCGATCGCCATTCTGGGCTGGCCGATTAACACCCTCCCGCCGGAGATTGCCCGCGATGTCATCGAAGGCGGACGCTTTGCCTGCCAGCAGGCGGGTATTGCCCTGGCCGGTGGTCACTCTATCGATGCGCCGGAGCCGATCTTCGGCCTGGCCGTCACCGGCGTGGTGCCAACCGAACGCGTGAAGCGCAACAGCACCGCGCAGGCGGGCTGCAAGCTGTTCCTCACCAAGCCGCTGGGCATTGGCGTACTGACAACCGCCGAGAAAAAGTCCCTGCTGAAGCCCGAGCATATTGGTCTGGCAACGGAAGTGATGTGCCAGATGAACCTTGCCGGTGCGGCATTCGCCAGTATCGACGGCGTGAAGGCCATGACCGACGTGACCGGCTTTGGTCTGCTGGGACACCTCTCTGAAGTCTGTCAGGGCGCGGGCGTGCAGGCGCAGGTCTGGTATCAGGATGTGCCGAAGCTGCCGGGCGTGGAAGAGTACATTGCTCAGGGCGCCGTTCCGGGCGGGACGCAGCGCAACTTCGCCAGCTACGGCCATTTAATGGGCGAAATGCCGGAAGCGTGGCGCAATCTGCTGTGCGATCCGCAAACCTCCGGCGGCCTGCTGCTGGCGGTGACGCCGGAAGCAGAAGCTGACGTTCAGGCAACGGCGGCCGAGTTTGGCATCACCCTGACGGCCATTGGCGAGCTGGTGACCGCCCGCGGTGGCCGCCCGATGATTGAGATCCGTTAATTCGATGCGGTTGTTTATTGCCGAAAAGCCGAGTCTGGCGCGAGCCATCGCCGACGTGCTGCCCAAGCCGCATCGCAAAGGTGATGGCTTTATCGAATGCGGTAACGGGCAGGTGGTCACCTGGTGTATCGGTCACCTGCTTGAACAGGCGCAGCCGGATGTCTACGACAGCCGCTACGCCCGCTGGAATCTCAACGATCTGCCGATCGTGCCGGAAAAGTGGCGTCTGCAACCGCGTCCTTCCGTCACCAAACAGCTCAACGTCATTAAGCGTTTCCTGCATGAGGCGACGGAAGTGGTCCACGCGGGTGACCCGGACAGGGAAGGGCAACTGCTTGTCGACGAAGTGCTCGACTACCTGGAGTTGGCACCGGAAAAGCGCCAGCAGGTGCAGCGCTGTTTAATTAACGACCTCAACCCGCAGGCGGTGGAGCGCGCGATTTCGCGCCTGCGCGCCAACAGCGAATTTATTCCCCTGTGTGTCTCCGCGCTGGCGCGTGCGCGTGCCGACTGGCTGTACGGGATCAACATGACCCGCGCCTACACCATCCTGGGACGCAATGCGGGCTATCAGGGCGTACTCTCTGTTGGGCGTGTTCAAACCCCGGTGCTGGGGCTGGTGGTGCGTCGCGACGAAGAGATCGAAAATTTCGTCGCCAAAGACTTCTTCGAAGTCAAAGCGCATATCGTCACGCCGAAAGACGAACGCTTTACCGCCGTCTGGCAGCCGAGCGATGCCTGTGAGTCATATCAGGACGAAGAGGGACGGCTGCTGCATCGTCCGCTGGCGGAGCACGTGGTTAACCGCATTACCGGCCAGCCCGCGATCGTTACCAGCTACAACGACAAACGGGAATCAGAGCCTGCACCACTGCCGTTCTCCCTTTCGGCGTTGCAGATCGAGGCCGCGAAAAAGTTTGGCCTGAGCGCGCAGAACGTGCTCGATATCTGCCAGAAGCTCTATGAAACCCACAAGCTGATCACCTATCCGCGTTCGGACAGCCGCTATCTGCCGGAGGAACACTTCGCCGGACGCCACTCGGTGATGAATGCCATTGGTGTCCATGCGCCGGATCTGTTGCCGCAACCGGCGGTAAACCCGGATACCCATAACCGCTGCTGGGACGATAAAAAAGTCGATGCCCACCACGCGATAATCCCGACGGCGCGCACCAGCAACGTCAACCTGACCGACAACGAAGCAAAGGTCTATAACCTGATCGCGCGTCAGTATCTGATGCAGTTCTGCCCGGACGCGGTTTTCCGCAAGTGCGTTATTGAGCTGGAAATTGCCAAAGGCAAATTTATCGCCAAAGCGCGTTTCCTCGCGGAAGCGGGCTGGCGCACGCTGCTCGGCAACAAAGAGCGTGACGAAGAGAACGACGGCACGCCGCTGCCGGTCGTAGCCAAAGGCGATGAACTGCTGTGCGAAAAAGGCGAAGTGGTTGAACGTCAGACCCAGCCGCCGCGCCACTTCACCGATGCGACGCTGCTTTCGGCCATGACCGGGATCGCCCGTTTTGTGCAGGATAAAGATCTGAAGAAGATCCTCCGCGCCACCGACGGTCTGGGTACGGAAGCAACCCGCGCGGGGATTATCGAGTTGCTGTTTAAGCGTGGTTTTCTCGAGAAAAAAGGGCGCTATATCCATTCGACAGAGCCGGGCCGGGCACTGATTCACTCCTTGCCAGAGCTGGCCGCCAGACCGGACATGACCGCGCACTGGGAGTCGGTGCTGACGCAGATCAGCGAAAAGCAGTGCCGTTACCAGGACTTTATGCAGCCGCTGGTGGGGACGCTTTATCAGTTGATTGATCAGGCGCGCAGCACGCCGGTGAAGCGATTCCGGGGGATGGTTGCCCCGGGTGGCGGGGCGAAGAAACCGTTCAAAAAGAAAAAAAGCGCAGCCAAAAATACCACCGCTTAAACCGTAGGCCGGGTAAGGCGAAGCCGCCACCCGGCAAAAAGCAGCTCTGCGGCCTGAAAAAAGCCCGGTGGCGCTAACGCTTACCGGGCCTGCAAGGGCGAGAATGCAGCGAAACTAAATCACACCCTGCCCGATCATCGCATCGGCCACCTTCACGAACCCGGCGATGTTGGCGCCGCGCACGTAGTTGGTCTGTGAAGCCTCACCGCCGTACTCCACGCAGGCATGGTGAATATCAAGCATAATGTGGTGCAGACGGGCATCCACTTTCTCCGCCTTCCAGCCCATTCTCGCGGCGTTTTGTGCCATTTCCAGACCGGATGTTGCCACCCCGCCCGCGTTCGCCGCCTTGCCTGGCGCAAAGAGTACGCCCGCGTCCAGGAACAGATCGGTCGCTTCAATGGTGGTGGGCATATTTGCCCCTTCCGCTACCGCCTTCACGCCATTGCTAATCAGCGTCCGGGCGGCATCCACGTCCAGCTCGTTTTGCGTCGCGCACGGCAGGGCGATATCCACCGGCACACCCCACGGCTGTTTACCTTCCAGATAGGTCAGGCCAAACTCTCGGGCATAATCCGCCACGCGGCCGTCACGGCTGGCTTTGATTTCGCACAGACGCGCCAGTTTTTCTGCTGTGAAGCCAGCTTCATCCACCACGGTGCCGCTGGAGTCGGAGGCGGTCACTACGCGCGCGCCAAACGCCATCGCTTTCTCGATAGCGTACTGCGCCACGTTGCCGGAGCCGGAGACCGCCACGCGCATCCCCTCGAAGCTCAGCCCGTGACGCTTAAGCATCGCTTCAGTGAAATAGACCAGACCGTAACCCGTCGCTTCCGGACGAATCAGGCTGCCGCCAAACGACAGACCTTTGCCGGTAAAGACGCAGGCGCTGTTGTTGGAGAGCTTTTTCATCATCCCGGCCATAAAGCCCACTTCACGACCACCCACGCCGATATCCCCGGCAGGAACGTCGGTGTCCGGCCCAAGGTGGCGATAGAGCTCGGTGACCAGCGCCTGGCAGAAGCGCATCACTTCGCCTTCGCTCTTGCCTTTCGGATCGAAATCACTCCCGCCTTTACCGCCGCCCATCGGCAGGGTAGTGAGCGCATTTTTAAAGGTCTGCTCGAAGCCGAGGAATTTCAGAATCGACAGGTTCACCGAGGGATGGAAGCGCATCCCGCCCTTAAACGGCCCAATGGCGGAGTTAAACTGCACGCGCCACGCGCGGTTGACCTGTACCTGATTGCGATCGTCCACCCACGCCACGCGGAACTGGATGACGCGCTCCGGCTCCACCAGACGTTCAAGCAGCGCCATCTGTCGGTAGCGCGGATTTTCCTCAAGGAAGGGCCACAGGGTGGTCATGACTTCACGAACGGCCTGGGCAAACTCGCTTTGGTGCGGGTCGCGCTGCTGTACATGGGCAAGAAAGCTTTCCAGAGAGCGTGTCTGATCCATAGATATAAGAACCTCTTATAATAATTTATGCGTGTGGCGGAGATGTTTTGTGTCGTTTTTTTGACTATACCACCCGCACCGCTTTGAGAGGCAAGCAGAAATTTAGGCCGAAAGGGAAATTAATGACAAGGCGCGCGTCATAACCAAAAGCGATGACGAGATAAATTAAAGATCCCGTCAGGATCTACCGTTATAGATATAAACGATGCAAAGGAAATTAAGTCTATGAACCGTTTCGCAATGGCCGCGTTATGTTTGATGGTGTCCGCCGGGGCACAGGCTGATCGCATTCGCCCGGATGTCGAAGTTAACGTGCCGCCAGAGGTTTTTAGCGCTGGCGGACAGCGTGCGCAGCCGTGTAATCAGTGCTGTATCTATCAGGATCAAAACTATTCCGAAGGCGCAGTGGTCAGGGCGGATGGCGTGCTGTTGCAGTGCCAGCGTGATGAACGCACCCTCAGTACAAACCCGCTGGTCTGGCGTCGCGTAAAAGAATAAACGCTTCCAGAAGCGGTATATCCGCCGGGGCTAAATCATACGTGAACGCGTCTTCTGGCGTGCACCACACCAGCGCCGAGTGGTAGTGCGCCTTCAGCTCGCCGCTAAATTCCGGCACGTGCCAGGCGTGGAGGTGGATCAGCCGCTGCGACACTTCCCGCTGGTGGCTTGCCACATACCGCGCGGGCACGGCTTCAATGCCGAGCTCTTCGCGTAGTTCGCGGATCAGCGCTTCCTGCTGGGTCTCACCGGCTTCAACCTTTCCGCCCGCAAATTCCCACATTCCTGGCTGATCGGCATGTTCGGGACGCTGCGCCAGCAAGATCTTGCCCTCTTTTTCGAGGATGGCCGCAACAACATCGAGTGTTTTCAGCATGTTCGTCAATAATTAATAGCGAAAAACGACATATTATCGTGCCCTGCCAAAGAGTCCAGTCATCAGGAGAATCAGGTGAAAGAGACAGCCGCCTGGGTTGCGCCCATGGAAACCCTTCCCGTCAGCCTCAAGCCCATTGCTGCCATGCAGAAAAAACACTTCGGCGCGGTGCTGAACCCCACGCGCTGGTGGGGGCGTATGCCGCGTCTTTTCTGGCTGGTAGCGCTATTTGTCGGCTATCTGGAGCGGCGCAAGGCGCGTTTGACGCCGGTTCTGCGTTCGTTACTAATGACGCGGGTCTCGCAGATCTGCCACTGCGCATTTTGTATTGACGCCAACAGCCTGCGTCTGGCCGAGCGGAGCGGGGCGCTGGATAAAGTGCAGGCCGTCAACGTCTGGCAAAATTCCACCCTGTTCAGCGAAGAGGAGCGCGCGGCGCTGGCCTATGCGGAGGCGGTCACCGCCACGCCGCCTCAGGTGGATGAAAATATCAAAAACCAGCTGAAGCGCCACTTTAGCGAAGAGACTATCACCGAAATGACGGCTCTGATTGCCTTTCAGAACCTCTCCGCCCGCTTTAACGCCGCGCTGGATATCCCGGCTCAGGGCCTGTGTGCCACGTTTAAAGGTGAACCGCATGCTGGATAAACATCTGCATCCACGGCTGAAGCCCGGGTTAAATCAGCTGGCCGCCGCGCTGGATAAACCGTTTGTTACGCCTGATGGGTTAACGCTCGCCGGGTTTGCGATTGGCGTACTGGCGTTACCGTTTCTGGCGCTGGGCTGGTATCTGCCAGCGCTGGTCGCCATTGTGCTGAACCGGCTGCTGGATGGTCTGGACGGTGCGCTGGCGCGTCGCCGTGGCCTGACGGACGCGGGAGGATTTCTTGATATCGCCCTCGACTTCCTGTTTTACGCGCTGGTACCGTTTGGCTTCGCGCTGGCCGCTCCGGCTGACAATGCGATCGCCGCCGCCTGGCTGCTGTTCGCGTTTATGGGGACGGGCAGCAGTTTCCTGGCCTTTGCCGCGCTGGCGGGGAAGCATAATATCGACAACCCCGGCTACGCGCACAAGTCGCTTTATTACATTGGAGGATTAACGGAAGGAACGGAGACCATCGCGCTGTTTGTGCTGTGCTGCCTGTTTCCGGCACACTTCACGCTGTTTGCCTGGGCGTTTGGCGCGTTGTGCTGGCTGACCACCACAACGCGCATCTGGAGCGGTTACGTGACGCTGAGGTCACTCCCCCGCTAGCGTGCGCTCTCCGGTCCACGCTCCCCGGTGGAGACCGGGTTCTGCGGATGGCTGCTCCATTCGTACCAGCCGCCGTCGTAGACGGCAACGTTTTGCCAGCCCATGGCGCGGGCGTACATAAAGGCTTCAGACGCGCGCCAGCCGGTACCACAGTAGAACGCAACGTGCTGCTCCGGCAGGATATTCCACGTCTTCCACATGGCGGCAATATCATCGGCGCTGCGCATGGTGCCATCCGGATTGTGGAAATCTTCCATGTGGGTCGCGTCGCTACCCGCATGGCCCCAGCGCGCACCGGCAATGTCACCTTTTGGCTTGATATAACTGTAGCCGCTGGTTTCACCGATAAACTCTGGCCAGGAACGAATGCTCACCAGGGATGCATCCTGACGGTGCAGCATTCCCCGGGCCTGTTCCATATCCACCATCAGCCGGGGCTGGCCCGGGATCGGCGCGCCAAAATCAGGGGCTGGCTTCACGCTCTCAGGCGTTCCGCGCTCAACGGGCAGGCTGGCGTCTGACCATGCCTTCCAGCCGCCGTCCAGAATACGCACATCCTTCACGCCCGCGTAGAGCATGATCTGCGCCACGCGCGCGGCGGCATATACGTCGCGACCGTACAGAATGACGGTGGTATCGTGACGGATACCGTGCTTCGCCAGCATCGCTTTCAACTTTTCGTCAGCGACCTTATTCCACAGCGGTTCGCTTTCCACTTCATTGGTGTCGATGTAGCCCGCGCCGGGAATGTGGCTCAGGAGATAAAGCTTCGGCGCACCCCAGCCAGCCTCGATCACCTTCCACTCTCCGGCTGGTGCGGCGGTAACGGGTTTGCCCTGCTGCAACAGGTGGATCCACTGCGGATAAACCAGCTGTTCAAAATGTGCCAGACGTTGCAAACGGTCGGATTGTTGCAGGGCATCGCTCAGGATGGAAACGTGGGTAAAACCCGCTTTTTCCAGCCGCGTTTTGACGGTCTGGTTGTCATCATCGTTGCCATAGAGCGCAACCGGCATGTCGGGCGTAATCCGATGCTGTTTTGCCCAGCCGCTGAGCTGTTCATCGCTCATTGCCCCAAGCCAGCCTGCAGAGAGATTAAGCGCGGCGGGTTCATGCCCGGACGTTCCGCGCAGCGCCTGCGGCCAGCCGTTATAGAACGCACTGATGCGCGTATCAATTACCGCGCCGTTTTGCGCCTGGAGCTGGTCCAGCGTGAGGGAGTGGGGCATATCAGCCGCCATGGAGGAGAGTGAAGCGAGGCCGCAGATCAGAGCCAGCGCGGTCAGTTGAGAAACACGTTTCATCGAAAAACCTGACGTCATTAAAAGAGGGTGGCATTGTCGTCTCTCCTGAAGCCAAAAACATTGCGTTAGCACATTATTGCCAGCGAGAAATCTCAATCACCTCTCCGCCGGGCGGGATATCTTCCTCATCATGCGTGACCAGCACCATCGGGATCTTGCGCTGGCGAGTGGTTTCGAATACCCACGCCCGGAATGAGGCGCGGAGCGTTTTATCCAGTCGGCTGAACGGTTCGTCGAGCAGCAATGCCTGCGGCTGGGCGAGAAGGGCGCGCAGCAGGCTGACCCGGGCGCGCTCGCCGCCGGAAAGGGTCGCCGGATCGCTGACATAGTGGTTTGCCAGCCCGGCAGATTCAAGAGCCTGTTCTACCGCGTCGCGCCGCGCGCGTCCGGCAATGTGCGCCGGCAACGCCAGCATCAGGTTTTGCCCCACGCTGAAGGCGTCAAACAGCAGGGCGTCCTGAAACAGAATGCCGATCCCGCGCGTTTCCACGGGGAGCATATCGCAGCGACGATCGTTCAGCCACAGCTCGCCGTGCGCCTTAAAATCAGCGGATAACGCGCCCACCATCCAGGCGAAAAGGGTCGATTTCCCGCTCCCGGAGGGTCCCATCAGCGTGAGAATCTCCCCTGCCGGGACGCGGAAGTTGACCTCACGTAAGAGTGGCGCAATGGTGAGATTTTTCACGTTCAGCATTAACGTAATCCTTGTCTGTGACGGCCCACGAACCGGGCGAGCAGCGCGGCAAGGGCAAATACGCTGCTGGTCAACAGCAACAGACCCAGCGCCCGGCTGGCAAGGATCGGAACGCTGCCGCCGCTGCTGAGGGCGACCGCCTCCGTGGTCAGAGTAGTAAAACGACCCGCTCCCAGCCAGAGGGTGGGCATGTACTGGGCCATGCTCACGGAAAAACCGGTGGCAACGGCCAGCAGGGCCGGACGAATCATCAGGGGGCATTTCACTAACCAGAAAATTTTCGCCTGTCGCCAGCCCAGCGTTCTGGCGGTGAGGATAAGCCGGGGATCGAGCCTGCGCCAGGCCGGTTGCAGCACCAGGAGCATCCACGGGAGAACCCAGAGCATATGGCTCCAGAGCACCGCAGCGTACTGGCCGTCGATGCCCAGCCACAGCGCCACGGCATACTGCCCGGACACGAGGGGCAGCGCCGGGAGGGCAAGCGGCAGCCAGATCCACACCGCGCCGCGCTGGGGTCCCCACTCAAGCCAGATCATGAGGATGGCCAGCGCTGTCAGGCTGGACAGCAGTCCCAGTGAAAGGCTGTCGCTGACGGGGCCGATGTCGCCCCGGCGTGCCAGCATCAGCAGAACCAGCGCACAGAGCACGCCGCACAACGGCAGTAACCCGCCCAGCGTCCGTGCGGGCAACGCGGTATGCGAAGCGCGACGTACCCCGGAGGGGTCAGGCTGGGCGCGCCGCCATGCCGTCCAGAGGCCGTATCCCACCGCGGCAAGTGCGGCCAGCAGCAGGAGCAACACCAGACACAGCAACGTTCCTTTTGTCTGCTGCTGCGCATCGCCCTGGGTCAGCCACTGCCAGGCCAGCACCGCCAGCGTAGGTGGGTTGCCCGGCCCGAGCACGATCGCCACATCCACCACGGAAAGCGACCAGGCGAGCACCGCCAGCATCACGGCGCCCAGCGCGGTGGCGATAGCCGGGAGGACGAGCCAGTTAAGCGCCTGCATTCGTCCGTAGCCGAAGGTATGCAGGACAATTTTCTGCTGTGCGAGGCGCTTTTCAGGCAGCGCGGCGTAGATTGCCCACAGAACGAACGCGCTCTCTTTGACCGCAAGCGTCAGGCCAAGCCCGATACCGTAGCGGTCAAGCTGCGGCGAACAGACTGTACAGATCCGGTAAAACTGACCGCCTTCCGCAAACAGCAGCAGCGCGCTGGTGGCGAAGGCGACGTGCGGCACGGCTAACAGCCACGGCAGACGGGTGCTCAGGCGCTGCCAGCCATCACCCGGCCAGAGAAGCGCAAGCAGGCTCAGGGCGATAAACAGTGAACCCAGCGTCGCGATGAGGGTTGATACCAGCGTAGCGGCCAGCGCCTGCGGCAGCTGCGGGTCGGCAAACAGCGCCGCCCAGTTACTGAGAGAAAACGCCGGGGCCAGCAGCATGCCGCTGGCGGGAAGCAGTGGCAGATAGATGACCGCCATTGCCGCCCAGACCAGCCCGCTTAGCGGGTTCCGTAGCGGCGAAGCCATTCCTGCTCCAGGGCGTTAACCCAGGCGGCGTGCGGTTCGGGAAGTACATCAGGCGTGCCTGAAGGGGTAAAGGCATGAAGCTGTTTTGCCGCTTTCGCAGGTAGTTTGGCACCATCCAGCACGCTCGGGTCACCCCAGACGGCAGGATCGGCTTTGCGGATCTGCGCCTGCGGTGACAGCAGGAAATTTGCCACCACTTTCGCCCCTGCGCTCGCACTGGCATTTGCCGGGATTGCGACAAAATGGACGTTGCCGATCATGCCTTTGAGAAAGCCGAAACTGTAGCTGTCGGCAGGCAGTTCACCGCTCGCCACCTTTTGCATCGCATGGGCGGGGTTAAAGGTGAGCGACAGGTTCAGGCTGCCGCTGGCCAGCAGCGTATCCATGCGCGCAGGCGATGGAGGAAAATCGTTCCCTTCGCGCCACAGCAGGGGATGCAGGGTATCAAGATAGTCCCACAGCGGCGCGGTGATCTCTGCAAAGGTGCCGTCCGGCGCGTTTTTTAACGCCTCCGGATGGGCGGTCAATGCCAGCAGAAGCTGTTCAAGAAACGCCGTGCCGGTAAAATCCGGCGGTCGCGGATAGCTCACCTTGCCAGGGTGCTGCTGAGCGTAAGCCAGCAGCGCGTGGGGATCTGCCGGAGGCGTCGGCATACTCGCTTTACGGGCGATGAAGGTTAACTGCGCGCCGCCCCATGGGGATTCCGCCCCATCGGTCGGGATGGCAAAATCTTCCGTGACCGGTTTACGGGTATCGACGTAACGCCAGTTGGGCAGGGTTTGCGCCCAGCCGGTGAGCAGCAGGTTTGCCTCCTTCAGCGTGCGGAAGTTTTCCCCGTTTACCCAGAGTAGATCCACCGACCCGTTACTGCTGCGTCCTGCGGCCTGTTCCGTCTGGATCCGCTTCACCGCATCGGCGGCATCGGACAGATGAACGATCTTCAGGTTAATGGCGTAGTGCGTTTTCATCTCGCCGCTCACCCAGTCGAGGTAGCGGTTAACGGCCTCGTCACCGCCCCAGGCGTTAAACCAGACGGTCTGCCCGGTGGCCTGTTGCTGAATGGATTGCCAGCTTTCTGCGGCGAAGGCAGAGGTTGCCAGCAGCAGACTCGTCAGAAACGCGCAAAAACGCACCCGGCGCATAATGCCTCACTTTTTAATCGAAGGGATGTAACGGGAAAACAGCCAGCGAGTGACCAGCGGTAATAACCCTAATAGTGTAAAGGCGAACAGCAGTCCCGGCGACAGAATATCGCGCAGCGTGGTGAGTTTTCCCAGCTCGCGTCCGGCGTTCAGATAAATGACGGTGGCAGGTAGCATCGCAAGCTGGCTGACCCACCAGTAGTGACGCACCTGGATACGGGTTAGCCCCATCAGCAAATTGACCAGAAAGAACGGAAACAACGGCATCAGGCGCAGGGCAAAAAGGTAGCGCGCGCCATCGCGAACCATCCCCACATCGATCGTGTTCATCTGTGCGGCAAAGCGCCGTTGCACCCAGTCACGCAGCAGATAACGGCTGACGAGCATGGCAAGCGTGGCGCCGAGCGTCGAGGCCAATGACACCAACAGCATCGCCTCCCACAGGCTGAAAATCGCCCCGCCGAGCAGCGTCAGAAGTGCAGCCCCTGGTATCGACAGCGCAGAGACCAGAACGTAAACCGCAAAATAGATCAGCGCGCTCTGAAGGGGCGCCTGCTCCACACGATCGAGCAATGTATGCTGGTGTATTTTTAACGTGTCGAGGGAGAGCATGCCCGGAGGAAGCAAAACAACGATCAAAACAAATGCGCCCAGAAGGGCGCACAGGAGACTGATTTTTTTAATATTCACTGAGGATTACAGCTTGAACGTTGCCCATACCGGCGCATGGTCGGACGGTTTTTCCATGCTGCGAATATCATAGTCGATACCGGTTTCGATGCAGCGTTCGGCCAGGGGGGCGCTCGCCAGCAGCAGATCAATACGCAGGCCCCGGTTGTCATCGAAGCCTTTTGAGCGGTAGTCAAACCACGAGAAGCGATCCTGCGTCTCCGGGTTAGCGGTGCGGAAGGTATCCACCAGCCCCCAGTCAAGCAAGCGCTGCATCCACTCGCGCTCTTCCGGCAGGAAGGAACATTTCCCGGTGCGCAGCCAGCGCTTGCGGCTGTCTTCGCCAATGCCAATGTCCAGATCAGTCGGGCTGATATTCACATCCCCCATGATCAGCACCGGATTATCTTTGTTGAGTTCGGTCGTAAGGTAGTTTTGCAGATCCTGATAAAATTTGGCTTTGGCCGGGAATTTGGTCGGGTGGTCGCGGCTTTCACCCTGCGGGAAGTAACCATTAATCACAGTGATGTTACCCAGCGGGGAAGGCAGCTCAGCCATGATGAGACGACGCTGTGCTTCTTCACCGTCACCCGGGAAGCCACGACGTACCGACACCGGCGTATCTTTGGTCAGCAGCGCAACGCCGTAGTGGCCTTTCTGACCGTGGTAAAAAACGTTATAGCCCAGCTTCGCTACCTCTTCGAGCGGGAACATATCGTCGTGAACTTTTGTCTCCTGCAAGCCGATCACATCTGGCTGATGTTGCTCAACAATCGCTTCGAGCTGGTGAGGGCGGGCACGCAGGCCGTTGATATTAAAAGAGACAAATTTCATAGTCGCTGCCAATGCAAGGTGAATAGTGCAAGGATGGTAGCAGAATTTACGTCGTCTGTTATCCGCTTCGCCCAATTACTGCGACAGATAATGCCGACGGTGCAATATTTGCACCATTTCGACGCGTTTTGCCCTCGAACAGGGCGTAAAGGACCGATAAATTTCGCGAGCGATCACAATTCCAGAATTATATTTGGCATGTGCATACTCTTTCTTGTTTTCGTGCGGCAAAGCGCCGCTTGCTGTAAAAATATTCACTATTTATGCATTAATAGTGAATAACTCCATATTGTAACTCATTGATATTCTGTTACCCAAATCCGTTTATGCATTTTTATCGCTGGCTGGCACGAACGCTGCAATCTACATTCACAGTGCAAACACTCAATTATTTAACATTTAAACAACCTTTTATTTACCGGATGAGGTCGCTATGTCTCTGTCAGTTACGCGTGAAAATTTTGATGAATGGATGATGCCGGTATACGCTCCGGCGGCTTTTATTCCGGTACGTGGGAAAGGCTCTCGCCTGTGGGATCAGCAGGGCAAGGAGTATATCGACTTTGCGGGTGGGATTGCGGTGAATGCGCTGGGGCATGCAAACCCGGCGCTGCGGCAGGCGCTGAATGATCAGGCGGCGAAATTTTGGCATACCGGCAACGGTTATACCAACGAACCGGCGTTGCGTCTGGCGAAGAAGCTGATCGACGCCACTTTCGCAGAAAAAGTCTTTTTCTGTAACTCCGGCGCGGAAGCGAACGAAGCGGCGCTGAAGCTGGCGCGCAAATATGCGCACGATAAATTCGGCGCGCACAAGAGCGGCATCGTAGCCTTTAAAAATGCCTTCCATGGCCGCACGCTGTTTACCGTCAGTGCGGGTGGTCAGCCCTCATATTCTCAGGATTTTGCGCCGCTGCCGCCGGATATCCGTCATGCGGCGTATAACGATTTACACTCTGCCAGCGAGCTGATTGACGACACCACCTGTGCGGTGATTGTCGAGCCCATGCAGGGGGAAGGCGGCGTCATGCCCGCCCAGAAAGCGTTCCTGCAAGGGCTGCGCGAGCTGTGCGATCGGCATAACGCGGTCCTGATTTTTGACGAAGTCCAGACCGGCGTGGGCCGTACGGGTGAGCTGTACGCCTACATGCACTATGGCGTGACCCCGGATGTGCTCTCAACAGCTAAAGCGCTCGGCGGCGGCTTCCCGGTGGGGGCGATGCTGACCACCGATACATTCGCCAGCGTGATGACCGTGGGCACCCATGGCACCACTTACGGCGGTAACCCGCTGGCAACCGCTGTCGCCGGACAGGTGCTGGATATCATCAACACTCCTGAGGTGCTTAGCGGCGTGAAGCAGCGTCACCAGTGGTTTGTTGAGCGTCTTACCGCCATCAATAACCAGACCGGCATGTTCAAAGAGATCCGCGGTCTGGGGCTGTTGATAGGTTGTGAGCTTGCCCCTGAGTTTGCTGGCAAAGCGAAGCTGATTTCACAGGAAGCGGCAAAGCAGGGCGTGATGGTGTTGATTGCCGGCGCTAACGTGGTGCGGTTTGCCCCTGCGCTGATCGTCAGTGAGGAAGAGGTCAGAACCGGGTTAGATCGTTTTGCGCTGGCCTGCGAACAGGTGAAGTCCGGGGTGTCATCATGATGGTCATCCGTCCCGTTGCGCACGGCGATCTCGCCGGGCTTATGCAGCTTGCCGGTAAGACAGGGGGCGGGCTGACCTCGCTGCCTGCCGATGAAAAAACGCTGTCGGCGCGCATTGAGCGCGCCCTGCAAACCTGGCAGGGGACGTTGCCAAAAAGCGAACAGGGCTATGTGTTCGTGCTGGAAGAGACCGACACGGGAACCGTGGCGGGGATTTGCGCCATCGAGGTGGCCGTCGGGCTTAACGATCCGTGGTACAACTACCGCGTCGGCACGATGGTCCACGCCTCGAAAGAGCTGAACGTCTACAACGCGCTGCCGACGCTCTTTCTCTGTAATGACCATACCGGCGCCAGCGAACTCTGCACCCTGTTTCTCGATCCGGACTGGCGCAAAGAGGGTAACGGTTATCTGCTCTCCAAATCGCGCTTCATGTTTATGGCCGCCTTTCGCGACCGCTTCAACGAAAAAGTGGTCGCGGAGATGCGCGGCGTAATTGATGAGACGGGCTACTCGCCGTTCTGGGAGAGCCTGGGCGAACGCTTCTTCTCCATGGAATTTAGCCGGGCGGATTACCTGTGCGGTACCGGTCAGAAGGCGTTTATCGCCGAGTTAATGCCGAAGCATCCTATTTATACCCATTTCTTAACGCCTGAAGCGCAGGCGGTGATCGGCGAAGTTCACCCGCAAACCGCCCCGGCCCGTGCAGTGCTGGAGAAAGAGGGTTTTCGCTACCGCAATTACGTCGACATCTTTGACGGCGGTCCAACGCTGGAATGCGATATTGACCGCGTACGCGCCATCCGAAAAAGCCGCCTGGTTGAGGTTTCAGAAGGCCAGCCCGCGCCGGGCGAGTGGCCAGCCTGTCTTGTCTCGAACGAGAATTACGCCAACTTCCGCGCCATGCTGGTGCGAACCAACCCAACATGCGAGCGTCTGGTACTGACGGCTGCGCAACTGGATGCCCTGAAATGTAACGCTGGCGACACGGTTCGCCTGGTGCGGCTCTGCCCTGAGGAGAAAACAGCATGACTCTATGGATTAACGGTGACTGGGTAACGGGCGAAGGTGATGCGCGGACAAAAACTAACCCGGTCGGCCAGGAGGTGCTCTGGTCGGGGAGCGACGCCAGCGCCGGGCAGGTTGAGCAGGCCTGCCAGGCTGCACGCCGCGCGTTTCCGGCATGGGCGAAACGGCCATTCTCCGAGCGCCAGGCGCTGGTTGAGAAATTTGCTGCGCTGCTGGAGGCCAATAAAGCAGAGCTGACCCGCATCATTGCCTGCGAAACCAGCAAGCCGCGCTGGGAGGCAACAACAGAAGTGACGGCGATGATCAATAAAATCGGTATATCGGTGAAGGCGTACCACGCCCGCACCGGTGAGCAGCATACCGGGATGCCGGACGGCGCCGCCACGCTGCGCCACCGTCCGCACGGGGTGTTGGCGGTGTTTGGCCCGTACAACTTCCCCGGGCATCTGCCGAACGGGCATATTGTGCCTGCGCTGCTGGCGGGAAATACCGTTATCTTCAAGCCGAGTGAGTTAACCCCCTTAACCGGAGAAGCGGTGGTAAAACTCTGGGAGCAGGCAGGGCTGCCGCCGGGCGTGCTGAATCTGGTGCAGGGCGGGCGTGAAACCGGTCAGGCGCTGAGTGCGCTGAGCGACATTGACGGTCTGCTGTTTACCGGCAGTGCCGGAACGGGTTATCAGCTGCATCGTCAGCTGGCGGGGCAGCCGGAAAAAATTCTGGCGCTGGAGATGGGTGGCAACAACCCGCTGATTGTGGAAGATCCGGATGATATCGATGCTGCGGTCCACCTGACCATTCAGTCGGCATTCATTACCGCCGGACAGCGCTGCACCTGCGCCCGCCGCCTGCTGGTTAAACGCGGCGCGCAGGGGGATGCGTTTCTTAAGCGTCTGGTGGAGGTGAGCGGGCGTCTGGTTCCCGCGAAATGGGATACCGAGCCGCAGCCGTTTATCGGCGGGCTGATCTCCGGGCAGGCGGCGCTGAACGTGCTGAAAGCGTGGCAGGAGCACGTGGCGCGCGGGGCGAAAACCCTGCTGGAGCCGAAGCAGGTAATGCCGGGCACATCGCTGCTGACGCCGGGGATTATTGAGATGAGTGCGACGAGCAACGTGCCGGATGAAGAGGTCTTTGGCCCGCTGCTGTGCGTCTGGCGCTATGACGATTTTGCATCGGCGATCGAGATGGCCAACAACACCCGCTACGGCCTGTCGAGCGGCCTGATATCCCCGCATCGCGAGAAATTCGACCAGCTGCTGCTGGAAGCGCGCGCCGGGATCGTGAACTGGAACAAACCGCTGACCGGCGCGGCGAGCACCGCGCCGTTTGGTGGCGTAGGGGCATCGGGCAACCATCGCGCCAGCGCCTGGTATGCCGCCGATTACTGCGCGTGGCCGATGGCAAGCCTGGAAACCCCGGCGCTGACGCTGCCGGAGACGCTGAATCCGGGGCTGGATTTTACAGAGGGTGACGCCCATGAAAGCGCGTGAGGTTAACTTTGACGGACTGGTGGGGCTGACGCACCACTATGCCGGGCTGTCGTTCGGCAATGAAGCTTCGACGAAGCACCGTTTCCAGGTCTCGAACCCGAAGCTGGCGGCGAAGCAGGGGCTATTGAAAATGAAGGCGCTGTCCGATGCCGGTTTCCCGCAGGCGGTGATCCCGCCGCAGGAGCGGCCGAACGTGGCCGTGCTGCGCCAGCTGGGCTTCAGCGGTACGGATGAACAGGTGGTTGAAAAAGCCGGTACGCAGTCCCCACAGCTGCTTTCCGCGGCCAGTTCAGCCTCTTCAATGTGGGTAGCGAATGCCGCCACCGTCGCGCCGTCGGCGGATACGCTGGACGGCAAAGTGCATCTGACCGTCGCTAACCTGAACAACAAATTCCACCGCGCCAGCGAAGCGGAGACCACCGGGCGTGTGCTGCGCGCCATTTTTAATCATGATGCGCATTTTGAGGTGCATTCGGCGCTGCCGCAGGTCGCGATGTTTGGCGACGAAGGGGCGGCAAACCACAACCGTCTGGGTGGCGATTACGGCGATCCGGGTTTGCAGCTGTTTATCTATGGACGGGAAGAGGGCGGCCACGCCGCGCCGGTTCGTTATCCAGCGAGACAAACCTTAGCCGCAAGCCAGGCGGTTGCACGGCTGAACCAGGTTAATCCTACTCAGGTGATTTTTGCCCAGCAAAATCCGCAGGTGATCGACCAGGGCGTGTTTCATAACGACGTGATTGCCGTTTCCAACCGTCAGGTGCTGTTCTGCCACGAGCAGGCGTTTGCCCATCAGGAAAAGTTGCTGGCCACGCTGCGCGAACGCGTGCCGGGATTTATGCCGATTCAGGTGCCCACGCAGGCGGTAAGCGTGCAGGATGCGGTCGAAACGTATCTGTTCAACAGCCAGCTGCTGAGCCGGGATGACGGCAGCATGATGCTGGTGCTGCCGCAGGAGTCCCGCAACCATCAGGGCGTCTGGCGCTATCTCAGCGAACTGGTACAGGCGGATAACCCGATTGATGAACTGCGCGTGTTTGATCTGCGGGAAAGTATGGCCAACGGCGGGGGACCGGCGTGCCTGCGACTGCGCGTGGTGTTAACGCCGGAGGAAATGCAGGCCGTGAATCCGGCGGTGATGATGAACGACACGCTGTTCAATACCCTCAATGACTGGGTGGACCGCTACTATCGTGACCGTCTGGTTCAGGCCGATCTGGTTGATCCGCAGCTGCTGCGCGAAGGCCGCGAGGCGCTGGATGCATTATCAACCATCCTGCAACTGGGATCGGTTTATCCGTTCCAGCGCTAAGGAGACGATATGGAAAACTTTCTGGCGCTGACGCTGGCTGAAGAGACACCGGAGCGGCACGAGGGGGAAGGCCCCTCGTTCCACTGGCGATGGCTGGGGCCGGGCGTGCTTGAACTGACGCCGACGGGGCAATATAACCTGTCGCTGCTGCTTTCTACCGGCATTCACGGGAATGAAACCGCGCCCGTGGAGATTGTCGATCTGTTGCTGCGCGCGCTTTATCGCGCAGAGATCACGCTGCACTGCCGTCTGCTGGTGGCACTGGGAAATCCGCCTGCGCTGGCGCAAAACAAACGGTATCTCGTGAGCGACATCAACCGAATGTTTGGTGGCCGCTGGGCGCAATTTCCACAGAGTGATGAAACGACACGTGCGCAATGGCTGGAGAAGGTGGTCACGGCGTTTTTTGCCGGGGCGGGGGAGACGCGCTGGCACCTCGATCTGCATACCGCCATCCGCGCCTCGTACCACGTACGTTTTGGCGTGTTACCGCAGCGCCATCAGCCGTGGGATGAGGCGTTTCTGACCTGGCTTGGCGACGCGGGACTGGAAGCGCTGGTTTTCCACCAGACGCCGGGCGGCACGTTTACCCACTTCACCTGCGAGAATTTCGGCGCGCTGTCCTGCACGCTGGAGCTGGGAAAAGCGCTGCCGTTCGGGCAAAACGACCTGACGCGTTTTGCCCCTACGCATCAGGCGCTTCGGGCGTTGCTCGCAGGGGTTGCGCCGGAACCCACCCGGGAACCCGTCGTGCGCTATCGGGTCGTACAGCAGATCACGCGTCAAAGTGAAGCTTTCCAGCTTCATATGGCGCCCCATACGCTGAACTTCACGCCGTTTCGCCAGGGCGTCCTGCTGGCGGAAGATGGTGAGACGCGCTATGCGGTACAGAACCCCACGGAATATGTTTTATTTCCTAACCCGTCAGTCGCGTTTGGTTTACGAGCCGGGTTGATGCTGGAAAAAATGCCCTGATCGTCTCCCCTCGCGCAGACCGGAGGGGAAACGAAGAATTAATTTCTTAACGTTAAAAGCGCTCTGGAAGTGTTTGCAGAATATTCCTGGAGAATTGCTTTATTATTAAACGGCACTTCGCTATACTCCTCCACAATCTCTTTAAAATCATCCTGTTGAATATTTTTGTTTCATCTCTCCACGCTTTTTCCTTAATTTCTCCATAATTGGCGAAAACGTGTTTTTTATACTTTCATTGTTTTACCGTTGCTCTGACTAATTGACGATAAACCCCGTAAAGTTAATCTCGTCAACACGGCATAGCGCCGAAGAATAACTGAAAGTAAGGAAAGACATTATGCGTAAATTAACTGCACTGTTTGTTGCCTCTACCCTGGCTCTGGGCGCTACCAGCATGGCGTTCGCCGCCGATACCGCGACCACTACCGCCGCGCCGGCAGAAGGCAAAATGATGATGCATCATAAAGGCAAGCCGGGTATGCATCATGAGATGATGATGTTTAAAGATCTGAACCTGACCGATGCGCAGAAGCAGCAGATCCGCGACATCAGGAAAAGTCAGCGTGACCAGATGAAACGTCCTCCGCTGGAAGAGCGCCGCGCGATGCATGACATCATTGCCAGCGACAGCTTCGACAAAGCAAAAGCAGAAGCGCAGATCGACAAAATGGCCGAGCAGCATAAAGCGCGCATGCTGGCCCACATGGAAACCCAGAACAAGATTTACAACATTCTGACGCCGGAACAGAAAAAGCAATTTAATGCCAATTTTGAGAAGCGTCTGACAGAACGTGCAGCGCCGGAAGGTAAAATGCCTGCACCAGCCGAATAATCGGTTCACTCTCTTAAGACCGCCGGGCTCCTGTCTACACAAGCGAAAACGCTGTGGACAGGACCGGCGGTTTTTCTTTTGCCCCATGCCTAAGGTCTGGCCTTACCGTTGCCGATAATACGTCTGTGAAAATGCCCTGGCGCACGGTGCGTCCTTCAGGAGTGGTCATGGAATTCTTTGATATCCGTAAAATACCCGTCAGTCTCTGGCGTAACGGCGCGGGCGAGACGCGTGAGATTTGCTGTTTCCCTCCCGCGACGCGGGATTTTTCCTGGCGGGCCAGCATCGCCTCCATCGCCAGTAACGGCGAATTCTCCGCGTTTCCGGGCGTTGACCGGGTGATTACGCTGCTGGAAGGCGGCGAGGTGACGCTGGATGCGGGGAGGGCGTTTTGCCATACCCTGAAACACCATCAGCCTTACGGCTTTGCGGGCGATTTGACGGTGAAAGCCGTGCTCACGGAGGGGCAGATGTCGATGGATTTCAATGTCATGACCCGACGGGAGCACTGCCAGGCAAAGGTGCGCGTTGCTACCCGAACGTTCACTACCTTCGCATCACGCGGTGGCGTGGCGTTCGTATTAAGCGGCGCCTGGCAACTGGGCGATAAATTACTGACCGCCGATCAGGGCGCCAGCTGGCAAGAGGGCAGCCATACCCTCCGTCTACTGGAAACGAAGGGGTCGCTGCTGTTCAGTGAAATTACCTGGCTGCCGGGTCATTGAGCATGACTATCTCATATTTACCGGTTAACAGCGGCTTACAGAGAATTTTGTAGCCATCCTGATCGAACCCGGCAGGTGTGCGCAGCAGGGCGGCAGCGTCATCCAGACTTTCAACCGCGCCAAGCCAGAGCCAGTTGCGGATGACGTGATAGTGCGTCATCGCATCGCGGGTCTCTTTCAACGCCACCGCGCCTTCCCACGGCCAGCAGTTGACGCTGATTGAGGCCAGGCCAGCCATAAACCGGGCATGATGTTCTTCAACGCTCTCTTTTCCACAGCACGCCCCGGCGCAGCGTTTCAACGCGGAGCGGAAACAGGCGCGACCGCGGGTAGTCGCTTCCAGTCCTAACAGGCCGTAACAAAGCTGTAATTCATCAGCAAGGGATTGCAGAGTTTGCAGTGCGGCACGTTTGTTGGCAAACAGACCGTAAAGATTCGGTTCATGCGAAAAATCCACTTCCCGGGCATAAACGACCTGCGGTTTTCCCGCGTTAACCTGCAAGGAACACAGCTGGCGGTTGCGGCGCAGGCGTTTGTTAAACAGCGGCTGCTGTTCCTTGATGAGCCGGGCTTCGAGCAGAAGCGCGCCCAGTTCACCTGCCGTCTCGATCCAGGTGATCCGCCGGGACTGTCTGAGCATCGACGCTTCGTCCGGCGTACGCAGGTGCGACATCACCCGACTGCGGATATTTACGCTTTTGCCGATATAGAGCGGCATGGTGTCGCTGTCGCCGTGGAAGAAATAGACGCCAGGCTGTTTAGGCAGCGCCTCAAGCCAGGGGCGAAGATGCTCGGGATATTCGTAGATAGCCGCCGCTTCAAACTCAAGACGCGGGGCGGATTGACGCCTGCTCACATACTGCTCCATATACTGTTCAGGCATACAGTGTAGCAGGTGTTTGGTGGTTAAAAAAGAGCCGGGTGGCGGTTACGCCTTACCCGGCCTGCAAAACTGAGTTACCGTTTTGCTTTTACTTTTTCCAGAAATCATCAAACACCGTAATGGGTGGACGGCGTTTGTGCTCGGTTTTCAGATACCAGCCTTCAATAATTTTTGCGGTACCTTCGTCGAGCGTTTTGCCTTCCAGATAATCATCGATGTTGTCATAGGTCACACCCAGCGCGGCTTCATCCGGCAGGGAAGGGCGATCGTCTTCCAGGTCTGCCGTTGGCGCCTTCTTATACAGGTGCTCCGGGCAGCCCAACGCCGCCAGCAGTTGCTTACCCTGACGCTTGTTCAGGCGGAAGAGGGGGTTGATGTCCGTGCCGCCATCGCCGTATTTGGTGAAGAAACCGGTGATGGCTTCCGCGGCGTGGTCGGTGCCGACGACGACCCCTTTGGTCATCCCTGCGATACTGTACTGCGCTTTCATGCGCTCACGGGCTTTCTCGTTGCCACGAACAAAATCGCTCAGTTCAATACCGGCTTCACGCAAGGCCTGCTCGCTTGCCAGTACCGAACCTTTGATGTTTACGGTAAGAACACGGTCCGGCTGAATAAAGGCGATCGCATCCTGACAGTCCTGCTCGTCGGCCTGCACGCCATACGGCAGACGTACGGCAATAAATTGCAGTGCGATGTCACCGGTCTCGTCACGCAGCTCGGTGATGGCCATCTGGCTTAGTTTACCGGCCAGAGTGGAGTCCTGACCGCCGCTGATACCCAGTACCAGCGTCTTCAGGAAAGGGTGTGCGGACAGGTAAGCTTTCAAAAAATCAACGCTACGACGGATCTCTTCTTTGGCATTAATCGCAGGTTTCGCGCCCAGCGCCTGAATAATTTCTTGTTGCAGAGCCATTACGCCCTCCCTATGCAGAACCAAACAGAAAGTGTGATCTGTTAAAACTAACCCTTTGTCGGGGAAACGACAAGGATCACAGTTTTGAGTGTACTGTTTTACAGCGATTTAGCAGCTTATCGTTGTTTTATTAGAATTTTCCGAAATTCGTCTGGCGTAACTCGCAAAGTTGAACAATAGTAATTTTTATCCCATGCTTAGTTAACACGCTGATAAACAAGAGGACGGAATATGAACAAGAACGTAGCAGGAATTTTAAGCGCAGCGGCGGTACTGACTATGCTGGCTGGGTGTACAGCTTACGATCGCACCACAGATCAGTTCACACAGCCAGTGGTAAAAGACGTCAAAAAAGGCATGACGCGTTCCCAGGTTGCAGCCATTGCCGGTAAACCTTCTTCAGAAGTCACTATGATCCACGCGCGTGGCACCTGCCAGACCTATATTCTGGGTCAACGTAATGGTAAGGCAGAAACCTACTTTGTCGCCCTGGATGATACCGGTCACGTGATCAATTCGGGCTACCAGACCTGCGCTGAATACGACACCGATCCACAGGCACCTAAGGCGCAGTAACCGCGCTTGCCTGAAAGTGTTAACAAACCGGCCTGATGGCCGGTTTTTTTATGCATACGTAAATCTTATTTCTTAGCGCGAAATATTTGCCTGAAATGTGAAGGTAGTCAACAAGCCAGGTCAATGAGAGACAATTTGAGTCTATCCAGAATTATCCCCTCCCTGTACCATTGCGTATACTCACTTCAACGACAAACAATGTTCAGCACACTGCCCGTCAGCCAGGATAGCGAGTCGATTGATAGCGCGACGGCGGTCAGTCCAATAAGAGGGAAATTATCATGGAAAAGAAACATATCTACTTGTTCTGCTCTGCGGGCATGTCCACTTCGCTGCTGGTTTCAAAAATGCGCGCGCAGGCCGAAAAATATGAAGTCCCTGTGGTGATTGAGGCGTTTCCGGAAACGCTGGCGGGCGAAAAGGGTCAGACAGCAGATGTAATTTTACTCGGGCCGCAAATCGCTTATATGCTGCCAGAAATTCAACGTTTGCTCCCTAATAAGCCGGTCGAAGTGATCGATTCCGTTTTATACGGCAAGATTGATGGTTTAGGTGTATTAAAAGCTGCTGTTGCGGCGATTAAAAAAGCTGCTAATTAATTTTTTATTTTTCCCGTCAAAGAGTTATTTCACACACAATACGCCGTAACGGTCGTTGCGGCATTTAAGGGTATTTTCCTATGAGTAAAGTCATCGCTTCACTTGAAAAGGTACTCCTTCCTTTTGCTGTTAAAATAGGAAAGCAGCCTCACGTTAATGCCATTAAGAACGGCTTTATTAAATTAATGCCGTTGACATTAGCCGGGGCAATGTTCGTTTTAATTAACAACGTTTTTCTCAGCTTTGGAGAAGGTTCCTTTTTTTATTCATTAGGAATTAGGTTAGATGCTTCCACTATTGAAACCCTTAATGGTTTAAAAGCCATTGGCGGCAACGTATACAATGGTACGTTGGGTATTATGTCGCTAATGGCGCCTTTCTTTATTGGAATGGCGCTGGCGGAAGAGCGTAAAGTGGATCCGCTGGCGGCAGGCTTACTGTCCATTGCCGCGTTTATGACCGTCACGCCGTACAGCGTGGGCGACGCTTACGCCGTGGGCGCCAACTGGCTGGGTGGGGCAAACATTATTTCCGGTATTATTATCGGACTGGTGGTGGCCGAAATGTTCACCTTTATTATTCGCCGCAACTGGGTTATCCGCTTGCCGGATAGCGTTCCGGCCTCCGTTTCTCGTTCATTTTCCGCGTTGATACCGGGCTTCATTATTCTCTCCATCATGGGGATTATTGCCTGGGCGCTCTCTCACTGGGGGACTAACTTCCACCAGATCATTATGGACTCTATCTCAACGCCGCTGGCGTCGATGGGTAGCGTGGTCGGTTGGGCGTATGTCATCTTTACCTCCCTGCTGTGGTTCTTCGGCGTGCATGGTTCACTGGCACTGGCGGCGCTGGACAGCGGTATTATGACCCCGTGGGCACTGGAAAACGTCGCGCTTTACCAGCAGTACGGCTCCGTCGATGCGGCGCTGGCGGCCGGTAAAACCTTCCATGTGTGGGCGAAGCCGATGCTTGACTCCTATATCTTCCTGGGCGGTACCGGGGCGACGCTGGGTCTGATCATCGCGGTCTTTATTGTCTCTCGCCGCGCCGACCATCGTCAGGTTGCGAAGCTGGCCCTGCCGTCAGGCATCTTCCAGATTAACGAGCCGATCCTGTTTGGTCTGCCAATTATCATGAACCCGGTGATGTTCATTCCATTCATCCTGGTTCAGCCGCTGCTGGCCGCGATTACGCTGACGGCGTATTACCTGGGCATTATCCCGCCGGTGACCAACATTGCGCCGTGGACGATGCCAGCTGGTCTGGGCGCGTTCTTCAACACCAACGGTAGCGTGGCCGCCTTCCTGCTGGCGATATTCAACCTCGGGATTGCAACCCTGCTCTACATGCCGTTCGTGGCGATTGCGAACAAGGCTGCAACGGTTATCGATGAAGAAGAGAGCGAAGAGGATATCGCCCTCGCACTGAAATTCTAAAATTGCACGGCGCGGGGCAGCCCGCGCCAGCGTAAAGGAGCTTAAAGATGTTAGATTTAGAGAGTATCGTTGCCGAAGAAACCGCAGTGAACGATTTGGAAGAGGTGGTGATGGGGCTCATCATCAATTCCGGGCAGGCGCGAAGCCTGGCGTATGCGGCGCTTAAGCAGGCTAAGCAGGGCGATTTTGTTGCCGCGAAAACCATGATGGAGCAGTCCCGTACGGCGTTAAACGAAGCGCATCTGGTGCAGACGAAACTCATCGAAAGCGACCAGGGCGAAGGGAAGATGAAAGTGAGTCTGGTGCTGGTACATGCGCAGGATCACCTGATGACCTCCATGCTGGCGCGCGAGATGGTAGCGGAGCTCATCGAGCTTCACGAGAAGATGCAGTAAGTCTGAACAGGCACCAGGAGGTCAGCACGATGGAAATCAAAACCGCACATGAGCAGCAGCTGTTTAATGGCAAGAATTTTCACGTGGTGATTTACAACAAAACGGAGAGCGCCAGCGGTCTGCACCAGCATGACTACTACGAGTTCACGATTGTTCTGACCGGCCGCTACTATCAGGAGATTAACGGTAAGCGCGTCCTGCTTGAGCGTGGCGATTTCGTCTTCCTGCCGATGGGGTCCTATCACCAGAGCTTTTATGAGTTTGGTGCGACGCGCATTCTTAACGTAGGGGTGAGCAGGCGTTTCTTCGAGAAGCACTATCTGCCGCTGGTTCCGTTCTGCTTTGTGGCGTCACAGGTGTATCGCGTTAAAAATGAGTTTATGACCTGGATTGAAACGGTTATCGCCTCGCTGAATTTCCGCGACAATGAATTTGATGAATTTATTGAAACCGTGACGTTCTACGTCATGAACCGTCTTCGCCATCACCGTGAAGAACAGCAGGTGGTGGATGATATTCCTCAGTGGCTGCGCAGTACCGTGGAGCTGATGCACGACAAAGGACAGTTCAGCGATAACGCCCTGGAAAACATGGTGGCGCTGTCGGGTAAATCGCAGGAATATTTAACGCGCGCCACGCAGCGCTATTACCGTAAAACGCCTGTTCAAATTATTAATGAAATCCGCATCAATTTTGCCAAAAAACAGCTGGAAATTACTAACTACTCTGTCACCGATATCGCTTACGAATCGGGTTACAGCAGCCCCAGCCTGTTTATTAAAACCTTTAAGAAAATGACTTCATTCACACCGAACAGTTACCGCAAAAATTTAACGGTATTTAATTAACTTTCGGCGGTTTATCCGCCAGGAATATTGACGTAATGGCTTGCCCAAATAGCGGGAAGAGTACGCTATACCTTGCAGGCGATTACCCTGATAAGCTAAGGGAGAATTTATGCAAAAGAAATTAAAAGTCGTTACCATTGGTGGCGGCAGCAGCTATACCCCGGAATTACTTGAAGGTTTCCTGAAACGTTATCATGAATTACCGGTCAGCGAATTATGGCTGGTGGATGTTGAAGAAGGTCAGGAGAAGCTAAATATTATTTTTGAACTGTGCAAACGCATGGTTGAAAAAGCAGGCGTGCCTTTAACCGTGCATAAAACGCTGGATCGCCGCCTGGCGCTGAAAGATGCTGACTTCGTGACCACCCAGCTGCGCGTCGGCCAGCTGAAGGCGCGTGAGCTGGACGAGCGTATTCCGCTGAGCCACGGTTATCTGGGCCAGGAAACCAACGGGGCAGGTGGCCTGTTTAAAGGTCTGCGTACGATTCCGGTCATTTTTGACATCATTAAAGACGTGGAGGAGATCTGCCCGAACGCGTGGGTGATTAACTTTACCAACCCGGCCGGGATGGTCACCGAGGCAGTCTATCGTCACACCGGTTTCAAACGCTTTATCGGCGTCTGCAATATTCCGATCGGCATGAAGATGTTCATCCGCGATGTGCTGGCGCTAACCGATAACGATGAATTGTCCATTGACCTGTTCGGCCTGAACCACATGGTCTTTATCAAAGATGTGATTGTGAACGGGCAATCGCGCTTTGCGGAGCTGCTTGATGGCGTTGCCTCTGGTCGCCTGACCGCGGCCTCGGTGAAAAACATCTTCGATCTGCCGTTCAGCGAAGGGCTGATCCGCTCCCTGAATCTGCTGCCGTGCTCGTATCTGCTTTACTACTTCAAGCAGAAAGAGATGCTGGCGATTGAAATGGGCGAATACTACAAAGGTGGCGCACGCGCTCAGGTTGTACAGAAAGTAGAGAAGCAGCTTTTTGATTTGTATAAAGATCCGAACCTGAACGTCAAACCGAAAGAGCTTGAGCAGCGCGGTGGGGCATACTATTCAGATGCCGCGTGTGAAGTGATCAACGCCATTTACAATGACAAGCAGGCCGAGCACTATGTGAACGTTCCGCATCATGGGCACATCGACAATATCCCGGCAGACTGGGCCGTGGAGATGACCTGCATCCTTGGGCGCGAGGGTGCAAAACCGCATCCCCGCATTACCCACTTCGACGATAAGGTGATGGGCCTGATTCACACCATTAAAGGCTTTGAAGTGGCGGCGAGCAATGCGGCCCTGAGCGGCGAGCTGAATGACGTGCTGCTGGCGCTGAACCTGAGCCCGCTGGTGCATTCTGACCGTGACGCTGAAAAACTCGCGAGTGAGATGATCCTGGCGCATGAGAAATGGCTGCCAAACTTTGCTGCAACGGTTGAGAAACTGAAACTCACACACCGTTAAGAGGAGGCGCGATGGAAAACCTGCTGATCGTCAATGCCGATGATTTCGGCCTGTCAAAAGGGCAGAACTACGGCATTATCGAAGCCTGTCGCCGGGGCGTCGTGACCTCTACAACAGCGCTCATCAACGGTGAGGCGGTGGAACATGCGGCGCAGTTAACCCGTGAGCTGCCCGAACTGGGCGTGGGCATGCACTTTGTGCTGACGCTTGGGTTGCCCCTTTCACCGATGCCGGGGCTGACGCGCGACGGGCAACTGGGTAAATGGATTTGGGAAATGGCGGAGCAGGACGCTTTGCCACTTGATGAGATTGCCCGCGAGCTGGACTGCCAGTTTAACCGCTTTGTGGATGTGTTTGGCCGCGAGCCCACCCATATCGACAGTCATCATCATGTGCATATGATCCCGGCGATTTTCCCGCTTGTGGCAGAATTTGCCCAACGTAAAGGCGTGGCGATGCGCGTGGATCGGGAGGTGCGCGGACTGCCGGACGTTGCGGTGACGTCAACGGAGGGGTTCAGCAGCGCATTTTATGGCGACGATATCGACGAAGCGCTGTTCCTGAAGGTGCTGGATGCCTCCGCCGCAAAAGGGGAGCGCTCGCTTGAGGTAATGGCGCATCCGGCGTTTGTCGATAACATCGTACGTAAGAGCGCCTACTGCTGGCCGCGTCTGACGGAACTGGACGTGCTAACGTCGGCGTCGTTGAAATATGCGATTGCCGAGCGTGGGTATCGTCTGGGGACGTTCAGGGATTTGTGAGCAAAATAAAGCCCGGGGACGGCTTCGCCTTACCGGGCCTACAACATCAGTCGAAATATAGGCCGGGTAAGCGTAGCGCCACCCGGTTTTTTTTACGCCGGTATCTGGTCAATCTTGCTGCTGCGCGACCACACGCGGTGCGCGGCGAGCAGGTCAAACAGCCGGGTCATAAACGCATCGTCAATGTTATCACCTTCGACAATGCCTTCTTCCCCTTGATCCGGTACCTTCAGCAGCGATTTAAACTTCCGCGCATCGCCTGCGAGGGCGATTGGCTTCAGGTGCTTATAGGCTTCCAGCAGATAATAGGCGGCATCACCGTTACCGAGCAGACTCTCAACGTCGCCGCACGGCATAATCACCGCATCAACCGTCAGGGACGGTGCCCCGGCAAAGGTCGCGGCAATCGGCAGGACGGAGCCATCATCGGCCGTCACTTCACCCATGCGTGAGTAAAGCAGTTTGGCATGGACGCCCTGAGTCTTGAGCGCCCTCATGATCCCCAGCACGTCGCTGGCGCGCGGTTTATCGTTCAGCAGGATAGCCACTACGCGGCCTTTGATCGTCCCGCCAGGTACCGCGTACAGGCTCAGGGACGGATCCTTCTTAAGCCCGTTCACGTCTTTAGGCGGTGCAGCATGGCATTGCTCGTCAGTCAGCGTAATGCCGAGATTATTCGCCACGCCCTGGGCAAGCTGGATATCAATATGCGCCAGATGGTCGACCACGCGCTCGCGAATGTAGGTACGCACCACTTTGCTCAGCTCGAAGCTGAAGCCGCCGATAATGTGCTGCTGTTCGATCGGGGTCTGGCTGTTCCAGAACAGGCGAGGCTGAGCGTAATATTCGCCGAATGACGGGCTGCGCTCGCGAATTTTTGTTCCGTCCACGCGCTCCTGATACGACTCGAATCCGCCACGTTTTGGCCCCGGCGGGGTTTCACGCGGCCAGTTATCGTTAATGGAGTTCGGCTCGTAGTTCGCCGGGTTGGTATCGATATCCTGGCGATGCATCCCGTCACGCTGGAAGTTATGGTACGGACAGGTCGGACGGTTGATTGGGAGCTCATGGAAGTTAGGTCCACCAAGACGGCTGATCTGCGTATCGGTGTAAGAGAACAGACGACCCTGCAGCAGCGGATCGTTGGTGAAGTCCAGCCCCGGCACAATATGGCCCGGGTGGAACGCTGCCTGCTCATTTTCCGCGAAGAAGTTATCCGGGTTGCGGTTAAGCACCATTTTACCCACCAGCTGAACCGGCACCAACTCTTCAGGAATAAGCTTGGTCGGGTCGAGCAGGTCGAAGTCGAATTTGAACTCGTCTTCTTCCGGGATCAGCTGTAACCCCAGCTCGTATTCCGGGAAATCACCGGCTTCAATGGATTCCCACAGTTCGCGACGGTGGAAGTCCGGATCGCGTCCGGTCAGCTTCTGCGCTTCATCCCACACCAGGGACGCTTTCCCCGCGACCGGTTTCCAGTGGAAACGCACAAACGTCGCTTTACCTTCAGCGTTAATCAGACGGAAGGTATGAATACCAAAGCCTTCCATGGTGCGATAGCTGCGCGGGATCCCCCGGTCAGACATCGCCCACATCACGTTGTGAAGGGTTTCCGGTTGCAGGGAGACGTAGTCCCAGAATGTGTCATGCGCACTTTGTCCCTGCGGTATGGCCCAGTGTGGTTCTGGTTTTACCGCATGGACAAAGTCAGGGAACTTATGCGCGTCCTGTATGAAGAAAACCGGGGTGTTATTCCCGACGAGGTCGAAAATGCCCTCTTCGGTATAGAATTTGGTGGCGAAGCCGCGGATATCACGCACCGTGTCGGCCGAACCCGCGCCGCCCTGTACGGTAGAGAAACGCACAAACACCGGTGTGATTTTGTTCGGATCGGAAAGGAAATCTGCTTTGGTGATCTCCTTCAGGCTCTTGTAGGGCTGGAAATAGCCGTGCGCCGCCGAGCCGCGAGCGTGGACGATACGCTCAGGGATACGCTCATGGTCGAAATGGGTGATTTTTTCGCGCAGGATGAAATCTTCCAGCAGCGTCGGGCCGCGCGTTCCGGCGCGCAGGGAGTTCTGATCATCGGCAATGCGAACGCCCTGGTTCGTGGTCAGCGCATGGCCTTCACCGCCCTTGCGGTGAGGATCGAGCGATTTCAGCTTTTCGTTTTCCGTTTCCGGGGCTTTCATGCTGCCCGGGGCGGTAGGCTGTTCACCCGGTGCGGAAGGACCCGGTGATGGTTTGTGTGAGCCGTCGGCTGGGGCAAGTGAGTCCATTCCCGGTTGAGATTCTTCAGTCCCATGAATGGGTGACTGATGTGGTTTATCATTGTTCGACATTGCACGCTTCTCCTTTGTTCATTCCTAAAAACCCTATTAAGGATAGAACAATGTTAAGAATTAGCAGGCGAACTAAGCGTTTTCAGATATTGATTAGCGAAAGGAGCCATCTGCGATACGTCAGGCGCGACGGGCGGGGGGAGAATCGGCTATGATAGAAATTTCCTGCTTTAAGAATTTGCTTTAGTGAACCCGTCGCTTATGAAACCTCTTCGTCAACAAAACCGCCAGGTTATTAGCTATGTACCCCGCGTTGAGCCCGCGCCGCCAGACCATGCCCTGAAGGTGGATGGTTTTCGCGATGTCTGGATGCTGCGGGGTAAATACGTTGCCTTCGTGCTGATTGGCGAGCACTTCCGTCGCTCCCCTGCGTTTACGGTGCCGGAATCGGCGCAGCGATGGGCAATGCAGACCCGCCAGGATGAAGAGGTTGAAGAATAACAGCCATAAAAAAACCGCCCGATGGCGGTTTTTTTATTTCAGCAGTGATTAACGATGTGCCAGTTCGGCATCATCTTCACTGTCGAGAATCGTTTTGTCGGTCTGCTTCAGCCACTGGCTGGTCAGGGTACCGGCGGTCATTGAACCACTCACGTTCAACGCGGTACGACCCATATCGATCAGTGGTTCAACAGAGATCAGCAGGGCAACCAGCGTTACCGGCAGCCCCAGCGCAGGCAGAACGATCAGCGCAGCGAAGGTCGCGCCGCCGCCCACGCCCGCAACACCGGCGGAGCTAATGGTCACGATACCGACCAGCGTCGCAATCCAGACCGGATCCAGCGGGTTAATACCCACGGTTGGGGCAACCATCACGGCCAGCATCGCCGGGTAGAGACCCGCACAGCCGTTCTGCCCGATGGTGGCGCCAAAGGAGGCCGAGAAGCTGGCGATAGACTCGGGTACGCCCAGACGACGTGTCTGTGCTTCCACGTTCAGCGGAATCGATGCCGCGCTGGAACGGCTGGTGAAGGCGAAGGTCAGCACCGGCCAGACTTTGCGGAAATATTTCAGCGGGCCAACGCCGTTCACCGCCAGCAGGATGCCGTGCACAACAAACATGATGCCCAGACCGAGGTACGAGGCAATCACAAAGCTGCCAAGCTTGATGATGTCTTGCAGGTTAGAACCTGCCACGACTTTGGTCATCAGCGCCAGGACACCGTACGGCGTCAGCTGCATGACCAGACGCACCAGCTTCATTACCCAGCTTTGCAGGGTATCGATAGCAGTCAGAACCCGCTCGCCTTTCGGCGCATCGTCCTTCAGCAGCTTCAGCGCAGCCACGCCCAGGAACGCAGCGAAGATCACTACGCTGATAATGGAGGTTGGGCTTGCACCGGTCAGGTCAGCAAACGGGTTTTTCGGAATGAAGGAGAGCACCATCTGCGGAACGGTCAGATCGGCCACTTTACCCACGTAGTTGGTCTCAATCGCCGTCAGACGCGCGGTTTCAGCGCTACCCTGCACCAGACCTTCAGCAGTCAGGCCAAACAGATTGGTAACCAGCACACCCACCAGCGCCGCAATCAGCGTGGTGAAGAGCAGGGTGCCAATGGTCAGGAAACTGATTTTCCCCAGTTGAGAAGCATTATGCAGCCGGGCTACGGCGCTCAGAATTGAGGCGAATACCAGCGGCATAACGATCATTTGCAGCAGCTGTACATAGCCGTTACCGACAATGTTGAACCACTGAATGGAATCTTTCAGTACCGGGCTGTCGGAGCCGTAAATAGCGTGTAAGGCCAGGCCAAACACCACGCCCATGACCAGACCAACCAGTACCTTTTTCGCCAGGCTCCACTGTTTGTGGCGAGCCTGGGCGAGAAGCAATAGCAATACGACGAACACAACAATGTTCGCGATGAGTGGAAAATTCATCCCCGTTCTCCTGATTTATTATACGGTCGGTTTTTACCGAACCTGTTGGCGCAAGGTTATCAGAAGTGTGATGTGGGGCTTATATCCATATGGAATGGTTTATGACAAAAGTGATTATATTGTCGGTTTAATGTTCAATTTGGTGATTAATAAAACGATTGAACTGAAATTGCAGCGAGTTGATCATCTGCGATGACCAGCGCACTGCACCATTTTCGGGCAATGTCTGCGGCATCCAGACGGCATAGGCAAACAGCGCCATGCACAGAACGCGCTCCAGCTGGTTACCTTTTTGCGGCACGAGGATTGGCAGGCGGAAACGCCAGCGGCAGGGCCAGAGCAGCGGAACGCCCGCTGGCGTCAGCATATCGGCGAGGATATGGCTTAAGTAGCCGAGCACCATGCCCTGAATGGCATCCGCCGGGACTATCCAACTCTCGGGAACCTTCAAATAGAAGAGTGTAAGCAGGCCAAATACGGCCAGCAGGCTGTGGGTAAACCCGCGATGACCAAAGGCTCTGGCGATGGGTTTTGAAATCCACTTCAGCCGCTGACCAAGGAATGATTTTGGATGATCGATGTCCGGCAGCAGGCAGGTCAGCACGGCAGAAGGGACAATATGCCACCAGTCCCCCTGGGCCAGCACAGGGGTCAGTTCAGCGTTTTTAGCAAACACTGCACAGGCAAGTGAAAAAAGCAGGTGGCCTTCCGCCGTCATGATAAAACCCGGTAAACTGTCAATCCATACAGTATAGGGTTTTTATACAGTGTGTGAAAGAGGTGACGGTGTAACTCTTTGTCACAAACCGGCGGTTAGCGCGCCAGCCAGCCACCGTCTACGGCAAGGGTATGGCCGTTAACGTAATCCGACGCCGCCGAGGCCAGAAACACCACCGGACCCTGTAAATCCTCCGGAAGTCCCCAGCGGCCCGCCGGAATACGGTCGAGGATCGCCTGGCTGCGCTGCTCATCATCGCGAAGTTGTTGGGTGTTATTTGTCGCCATATAACCCGGCGCGATAGCGTTCACGTTAATACCTAGCGGCGCCCATTCGTTTGCCAGCAAGCGGGTGAGCCCGAGTACGCCGCTTTTCGAAGCCGTATAGGACGGAACCCGAATGCCGCCCTGGAAGGAGAGCATGGAGGCAATGTTAACGATCTTGCCGCCCTGACCCTGCACGATAAACTGTTTCGCTACTGCCTGAGAGAGGAAAAAGACCGATTTCAGATTGAGATCGATAACCTCGTCCCAGTCCTTCTCGCTAAATTCCAGCGCATCGCACCGACGAATGGTGCCGGCATTGTTAACCAGAATATCGATGCGGCCCATCTCTGTGACGGCGGTATCCACGACGCTCTGAATACTCTCATGCTTGCCGAGATCGGCGCGAATTGCGATAAAGCGCCGTCCCAGCGCCGTGACGCGCGCTGCCGTTTCGTCAGGAATCTTGCGGTTTACCCCCACGATATCGCATCCTGCCTGGGCGAGGGCAATGGCCATGCCTTGCCCCAGACCGGTATCGCACCCGGTCACCATCGCCACTTTTCCTGCCAGAGTAAAAGCATCCAGTATCATACGCGCCTCAGAAGTCAGGTTATTGTCATTCTGCACGTAAGGATAGGAGTCTGGAATGAGAAAAGCAAATAAAGTAAAACGTTGTTTTGATTTTGTGATACAGGCAGCCGAAGCTGCCTGAAAGAGCGTTACTCTCCGCGCAGATGGCGGGCAGTCAATTCTTCAAGAGACGTCAGCCTGACATCCGCGAGGGCAAAGCGGGGATCGTGTCGGCCTTCTTCAGCCGGCACAACGATGGAGCGCATACGTGCGGCTTTGGACGCCACCATGCCGTTAACCGAATCTTCCAGCGCCACACAGGTAAGCGGATCCAGCCCCAGTTTCGCGGCGCAGTCCATATACACCTGCGGATGTGGCTTGCTGTAAGGAAGCTTTTCGGCCGAGGCCAGCGCGTCGAAGCTGTCGCGCAGCCCGAACATCGTCAGCACTTTTTCCAGCATATGCAGAGGTGAGGCAGAGGCAAGCCCCACTTTCAGCCCTTGCGCCTTGCACAGGGCGATAGCGTCGCGTACGCCCGGTAACAGAGGCTTATTCTCTTCTACAAGGGAGATAGCACGGTTGATAATGCGCGCCGTAACTTCGTCGCGATCCGGGCCAACCCATGGCTGGTGGGCATACCAAAGGTCAACCACCATATCGATGCGCAGCCCCAGGGTATCGGGAAGCTCATTACGACGACTGATATCGACGCCGAGGCTGGCCATCACGTCCAGTTCAGCCCGATCCCACAGGGGTTCGGAATCAATCAACAATCCATCCATGTCAAAAATAGCGGCAAGTATCTGGCGCGGTGTCGACATTACAACATCTCCTTATCTTGGGGGTAAGACGAACGGTGCTAAGCACAAGCAATTTAGCATATTGCATTCAAAGATCGGGCGAAAATGACCGACAGCAGGTAGACTTAGGCACAAATAACGCGTCTTTATGAAGAGGAACTAATGACGTATCAACAAGCTGGACGCATCGCAGTTTTAAAACGTATTGCTGGTTGGGTTATTTTCATTCCCGCCCTGATTTCAACGCTGATCTCCGTACTTAAATTTATGTACGATCACAGCGAAAAACAGCCGGGCATTAATGCCGTCATGCTCGATTTTGCCCACGTCATGATTGAGATGATGCGGTTTAACACCCCATTCCTGAACGTCTTCTGGTTCAACTCGCCCACCCCGGATTTTCACCACCAGCTGAATGTCGGGTTCTGGATAATCTATGCGTTGATCTTTATCGCGATGGCGTTGCAAGCCTCCGGCGCGCGCATGAGTCGCCAGACCCGCTTTTTACGCGAAGGGGTGGAAGATCAGCTGATACTTGAGAAGGCGAAAGGCCCTGACGGGATGAGCCGCGAGCAGATCGAATCGCGCATTGTCGTTCCGCATCATACCATTTTTGTGCAGTTTTTCCCGCTCTACATCCTGCCGGTTATTATCATTGTGGCCGGGTATTTCTTCTTTACGCTGCTCGGCTTCCTGTAATGTCAAAGGGGGCGTATTGCCGCCCCCTCCCGCTATGCCGCCAGGATACGATCCAGCGCCCGCTGGGCATTCACCAGATGACTCCCGCCAAACAAAATCGCCCGGTTTAGCAAGGTGTACAGCTGATAAACCGGCTGACGTTCAAGGAAACCCGCAGGTAACGGCGAGACAGACTGATAGCCATCATAAATTTGCGGCGGCTGTTCAGGGTGCAACGGCAGCATCGCGAGGTCACATTCTCTGTCGCCCCAGTAGCAGGCCGGGTCAAATATATAGGGACCATCAGGCCCAAGCGCGCAGTTGTTCGACCATAAATCACCGTGCAGAAGGGAAGCCTGAGGCTGATGCGAAGCCAGACGCTGCTGAATGTGTTCAACAATCGCGTCGATGTTGCCGAACGCTAGTCCCTTTTCAGCGGCCAGCTCCAGCTGCCAGCCTATGCGCTGCTCGGCGAAAAAAGTCGACCAGCGGCGTTGCCACGCGTTTGGCTGTGGGGTGGTAGAGAGGTCGTTATCGAAATCGAGCCCAAACTGAGGTTGATCGCTCCACTGGTGCAAACGGGCGATCTGTTGGCCGAGAATAAAGGCGTTGTGCGCATCCAGAGGGCGCGCCGGAAGATAGTTCATCACCAGAAAGCTGTAGTCACGATCGCTGCCAACGGCTAAAACCTGTGGAACGTTGACTGTTTTACTGCGCGATAACAACTCAAGCTGATCGGCTTCGGCCGTAAAAATGGGGAGCAATTCGCGCTCATCACATTTTACGAAGAGATCGCGCCCGGCGTAACGTAAATGCCATGCGGCATGGATCTCTCCGCCTGGCAGTTCGTTACGCAGTTCAATTTCACCTTCACCCAGTTGCTCACTTAAAAGATGACTGATAGCCTGCCACATGATGTCTCTCCCATGTTGTCTGCCAGATCATAAAGTTAGCGCAAAACGGCTATAAAAAAACAGGAACTAACGCACAACTGAGCGGTTTAATTTTGTACAGGGCACTTATTGTTCTTTTTTATGCCAGTTTTCCCAGCTATCCACATCAATTTCCGTGGCTTTGTCAGTCACGCTTTCCACCAGGCTACTGGCCAGCGCCTTCACCTCCTCCTGACTCAGCGGGCTTATCAGGCCAAAGGCCAGCGAGCCGAGATCGTGAATATTGCCCTCATCGTCCGTCAGCGTGAGCAGAAAATTCGCCCGCGTGAAAGCGTTGTTGAGTTCATTCAGTTCGGTCAGCGATGCTTCATGAATATTGACGGTTACGACGTAGCGGGTGATATCACCACTGCTCATAATTCACCTCGTTGTTATCCTGAAAGTTTTCTTAGCATAGTCGATAAGCCATATTTGGCGACTTCCCCCTCCACGGGAAGGGGAAGCACGTTCAGCTTTTCGCCAGGTAATCGACAATTTTCTGAGTATCCGCAAGCGAACACAGACGGGTTCCCTGATTGATGGTGGCAGCGCTCCCTGCCGCGACGCCATAGCGTGCCATCTCCAGAAGCGAAGCGCCCTGCGCCAGCTTCAGCACCATCGCGCCAACCATACTGTCACCGGCACCCACGGTACTCTGACTTTTCATCGGCGGTGGAACAACCTGCACGCAGCCCGTCTTGTCGACGGCCAGCGCACCCTGAGGACCGAGAGAGACTACAACGCGATGCGCTTTGCCCGTGCGTACCAGCTCTTCTGCGGCAGTACGCACGTCATCAGGCTGGTTGAGCTCGCGATTGACAAGCGCACTGAGCTCTTTCTGGTTAGGTTTGACAAGTTCAAGTTGTCCGGGCTCTAACGCCGCCTTCAGGGCATCGCCTGAACTATCGACAATGCAGCGGATGCCGCGCTGGAGCACCGCCTGAACCAGTGCCGTCAGCTTTTCTGTTTTGACGCCCGGCGGCAGGCTACCGCTGATCACCAGCAATGAGCCGCTTTCAATGGTCAGCACTTTCTCTTCCAGTTGACGAAACTCATCATCGCTCAACTTCGCCCCTGGCATCACAAAACGATATTGCTCGCCGCTGGATTCAACATGGACATGCAGGTTTTGCCGGGTCCAGTCTCTGGCGTCAACGGTATCTACGGCAACCTGTTCATCTGCCAGCAGCGCAACCAGATGCTCACCCGTGGCGCCGCCAGCGGGGAAGATGGCGGTTGCTTTTCCGCCGAGATGGGTAATCGCGCGCGCCACGTTAATGCCGCCGCCGCCCGGCTCAAACACCGGCGCGCTACAGCGCAGCTTACCTTCCGGATAGATTTGCGGCGTCATGGTCGCAGAGTCGAGGGAAGGGGAGAGTGTCAGCGTGTAAATCGAAGCCATCATGACCTCCTTTTATCATGGGTTATTTTAAGCCTGGCACCGTTTGGCAGGAAGGCAACGTAAATAACAGTATGATTTTAAAAATGAATGCTGACAAAAAACCTTGGCCGGGTATATACATTAAATCGCGTTTTGGGATCGTTCTTATTCAAAAAATGAAAGAAGAAATTATTGCTATGTTATTTGCGGCTTTTTATAATTTGTTACCTTTCTATGGTCGCCTTGTCATTGATCCGCAAGAAAGTTTCCGAGACCGTGACGGTCTCTTTTTATGTTGTACGGACTCCTAAAATAAATGAAGCTTTTGAAGACAGTACCCGCAGCACTGATGCTGGCGGGTGGCGTATTTGCGTCACTGAATGCAACCGCCGATGATACCGTTTTTACTGTCATGGACGATCCCTCCACTGCCAAAAAACCCTTTGAAGGTAACGTGAATGCCGGGTATCTGGCGCAATCCGGTAACACGAAAAGCTCCTCCATGACCGCAGACAGCACCCTGACCTGGTACGGCAACACCACGGCCTGGTCGCTGTGGGGCAATGCCAGCAACACGTCTGCTAACGATGAACGCTCCTCTGAGAAATACGCGGTAGGTGGGCGTAGCCGTTACAACATGACAGATTATGACTACCTGTTTGGGCAGGCGAGTTGGCTTACTGACCGCTACAACGGCTATCGCCAGCGCGATGTCATGACTGCGGGTTATGGTCGTCAGTTCCTGAATGGACCAGTGCACAGCCTCCGTTTTGAATTCGGTCCGGGTGTCCGTTACGACGAGTACACCAACGGCGAAGATGAAACCCAGCCGCTGGGTTATGCATCGGGCACCTACGCATGGCAAATGACTGACAACGCGAAATTCACCCAGGGTGTGTCGGTGTTTGGTGCTGAAGATACAACGCTGAACTCTGAAAGTGCGTTGAACGTGGCTATCAACGAACACTTTGGACTCAAGGTGGCGTACAACGTAACCTGGAACTCATCACCGCCTGATTCCGCGCCGGAACATACCGATCGCCGAACCACGATTTCTTTAGGTTATAAAATGTAATTTCTTCGGGCCGGGACTATTCTCGGCCTGTTTTTTATTTTTTGAAACTGTGCTTATTTATATTAAACGGCGTTTTGAAATAATAGGCATGCTTTCGTCTTCATAATTTCTCCATAATTAGGCGACCAGGCCTTATTCAGTTTATTTGACACGATTTGATAAATAATTTGACTAGGCAAAAGTGTGATCCAGATCTACACTTACGGCACAGGCAAAAAACTCGCCTCAGGCATTTCTGCATTAATTAAGTATGAGAACAGAATTATGAAAAAAATCAAAACCGCTACAGCAGCGATGGTGCTTTCCGCACTTTCATTTGGCGTATTTGCTGCTGATAATATGACGCAACCTGCCAGTGACGTTAACAGCCCAGTCGGGATCGCTAAAGCCTCTGATGTTGAAGCAGGCTCCAACATTGCCCCTGGCTCCCAGTCTACCGGCCAGTCAATGAATGATGCATTTGATGTACACAAGCTGGTGGCGGGTGAGTGGTCCTGATATTTCAATTGCCACATGTGATGGAATATATACGCTGTCCCAGCCTGGCGAAAACCGGATTATGACGTACCGGTTTTGGACCATAAATTATCGTAAAGATAGTTAAGATTTATTCAGTAAATTCACGGCACGTTTTCGCTGACATAATATTAGCCCCAGATCATCGCGGCCCAGCGCAGCAGCAACATCGCGCCGCAAATAGCGATTAACACCACGACCATTTTCCAGTGCTTAACGGCAAATCTTTTTGTTGGCATAACCCAATCCTTGTCAGTTGATACCCTTAGTCTACCAAAGTCTGCGCCAGAAAGCGCTTTACCCGGGACAACAGGTTATGCCAGAACAGCGGTTCGGCTTAAAACCAGTGGAATCTGTCGGCCAGTATCAATACCAGACCAGCAGCGGAAAGTAGATTCAATATCACAACGGTTCTGCTCGATACATTCATGTGATACCCCTTCGATGTTTAAGGACCAGATCAAGAATAGCTCAGCACTTTCGGATTGCGAGCCCCCGTCAACAAAAGTTCATGAACGCAGACATAAGGATGAGCGGTTCAAATCGGTCGCTGGAAGGTGCATTCGCCCTGTTAATAGTGTTACCATTACGCTGCTTGCCGTAAATCCGCATTTATCTGAATCGGCAGGAGCATGATGACGAACCAATTTGACGATTGTTGGTCAGATGGTTTCGTAATCTACTGTTTAATCACGATTATTTTCTTTGTATATGCTCTTATGTGTGGGGCATCACTGCAAATAAGGATATAAAATGCCTGTAATTACTCTTCCTGATGGCAGCCAACGCCATTTCGACCACGCTGTAAGCCCAATGGATGTTGCACTGGATATCGGTCCTGGACTCGCAAAAGCAACCATTGCAGGCCGCGTAAACGGTGAGCTGGTAGACGCGTCCGATCTGATTGAAAGCGATGCAACGCTTGCGATCATCACCGCGAAAGACGAAGAAGGTCTGGAGATCATTCGTCACTCCTGTGCGCACCTGTTAGGTCATGCTATTAAGCAGCTGTGGCCCAACACCAAAATGGCGATCGGCCCGGTTATCGACAACGGCTTCTACTACGACGTTGACCTTGACCACACCCTGACACAGGAAGATATCGACGCGCTCGAAAAACGTATGCATGAGCTCGCCGAAACGAACTATGACGTCATCAAGAAGAAAGTCAGCTGGCATGAAGCGCGTGAAACCTTCGTGAAGCGCGGCGAGAGCTATAAAGTCTCGATTCTTGATGAAAACATCGCTCATGATGACAAGCCTGGCTTGTACCATCACGAAGAATATGTCGACATGTGCCGTGGACCGCACGTGCCGAATATGCGCTTCTGTCATCACTTCAAACTGATGAAAATCGCAGGCGCCTACTGGCGTGGCGACAGCAACAATAAAATGTTGCAGCGTATCTATGGTACCGCGTGGGCCGATAAGAAAGCCCTGAACGCGTACCTGCAACGCCTGGAAGAGGCGGCTAAGCGTGACCACCGTAAAATCGGTAAGCAGCTTGACCTGTATCATATGCAGGAAGAAGCGCCGGGGATGGTGTTCTGGCATAACGACGGCTGGACAATCTTCCGTGAACTGGAAACGTTCGTGCGCTCCAAGCTGAAAGAGTACCAGTATCAGGAAGTGAAAGGCCCGTTCATGATGGACCGTGTGCTGTGGGAAAAAACCGGCCACTGGGACAACTACAAAGATGCGATGTTCACCACTTCGTCTGAGAACCGTGAATACTGCATTAAGCCAATGAACTGTCCGGGCCACGTTCAGATCTTCAACCAGGGTCTGAAATCCTACCGCGATCTGCCGCTGCGTATGGCGGAGTTCGGTAGCTGCCACCGTAACGAGCCATCAGGTGCGCTGCACGGTCTGATGCGTGTTCGTGGCTTTACTCAGGATGATGCGCATATCTTCTGTACTGAAGATCAGGTACGTGATGAAGTTAACGCCTGTATTCGTATGGTCTACGATATGTACAGCACCTTTGGCTTCGAGAAGATCGTGGTCAAACTCTCAACGCGTCCGGAAAAACGTATCGGTAGCGATGAGACATGGGATCGCGCAGAGGCGGATCTCGCCGTGGCGCTGGAAGAGAACGGTATTCCGTTCGAATACCAGCTGGGCGAGGGCGCATTCTACGGTCCAAAAATTGAATTTACCCTGTATGACTGCCTCGATCGCGCATGGCAGTGCGGAACGGTACAGCTGGACTTCTCCCTGCCGCAGCGTTTAAGCGCCTCTTATGTTGGCGAAGACAACGAGCGTCAGGTGCCGGTTATGATTCACCGTGCGATTCTCGGTTCACTGGAGCGCTTCATCGGCATCCTGACTGAAGAGTTCGCGGGCTTCTTCCCAACCTGGCTTGCGCCAGTGCAGGTAGTTGTGATGAACATTACCGATTCTCAGGCGGATTACGTTAAAGAATTGACGCAGAAACTACAAAATGCGGGCATTCGCGTAAAAGCAGACTTGAGAAATGAGAAGATTGGCTTTAAAATCCGCGAGCACACTTTACGTCGTGTCCCGTATATGTTGGTCTGTGGTGATAAAGAGGTGGAAGCAGGCAAAGTTGCCGTTCGCACCCGCCGTGGTAAAGACCTGGGGAGCCTGGACGTAAGTGAAGTGATTGAGAAGCTGCAACAAGAGATTCGCAGCCGCAGTCTTCAACAACTGGAGGAATAAGGTATTAAAGGCGGAAAACGAGTTCAAACGGCACGTCCGAATCGTATCAATGGCGAGATTCGCGCCCAGGAAGTTCGCTTAACAGATCTTGAAGGTGAACCACTGGGGATTGTGAGTCTGAGAGAAGCGATCGAAAAAGCTGAAGAAGCTGGAGTAGATTTAGTTGAAATCAGCCCTAACGCCGAACCGCCAGTTTGTCGTATTATGGACTACGGCAAGTTCCTTTATGAAAAGAGTAAATCTTCTAAGGAACAGAAGAAGAAGCAAAAAGTTATCCAGGTTAAGGAAATCAAATTCCGTCCTGGTACCGACGATGGCGATTATCAGGTAAAACTCCGCAGCCTGATTCGCTTTCTGGAAGATGGCGATAAGGCCAAGATCACGCTGCGTTTCCGCGGTCGTGAGATGGCCCACCAACAGATTGGTATGGAAGTGCTTAACCGCGTCCGTGAAGATCTGAGTGAACTGGCAGTAGTCGAATCCTTCCCAACGAAGATCGAAGGCCGCCAGATGATCATGGTGCTCGCTCCTAAGAAGAAACAGTAAGGCCTTCAAGCAGCAAAATCTGTGGAGCCTTCGGGCCCCATAGGTTTTGTTCGCCTATGTTTCGTTTATTTAACAATGCGAAGTGGAAGTTATTAAAATGCCAAAAATTAAGACCGTACGCGGTGCTGCTAAGCGCTTCAAAAAAACCGGTAAAGGTGGTTTTAAGCACAAGCACGCTAACCTGCGTCACATTCTGACTAAGAAAGCTACCAAGCGTAAACGTCACCTGCGTCCAAAAGCCATGGTTTCTAAAGGCGATCTGGGCCTGGTCATCGCGTGCCTGCCGTACGCATAAGTCGTTAACGTTTAACTTTTTTAACTTAGAATAGATACAGGAGAGCACACATGGCTCGCGTAAAACGTGGTGTAATTGCACGTGCACGTCACAAGAAAATTTTGAAACAAGCTAAAGGCTACTACGGTGCGCGTTCACGCGTATACCGCGTTGCCTTCCAGGCTGTTATCAAAGCAGGTCAGTACGCTTACCGTGACCGTCGTCAGCGTAAGCGTCAGTTCCGTCAACTGTGGATTGCGCGTATCAACGCAGCAGCACGTCAGAACGGTATTTCTTACAGCAAATTCATCAACGGCCTGAAAAAAGCCTCTGTTGAAATCGACCGTAAGATCCTGGCTGACATCGCAGTATTCGACAAAGTAGCGTTCACCGCTCTGGTCGAAAAAGCGAAAGCAGCACTGGCATAAGCCAGTTGAAAGAGGGGGCTTTGCTCCCTCTTTTCATATCGCCTTATCAGAAGATTGACATTTACCCGTCCAGGCTTTTCAATAAGGTCTTAACGGTTTTTACCCTACAAGGTAACGCAAGCATGAATGCTGCTATTTTCCGCTTCTTCTTTTACTTTAGCACCTGACTTCAGGAGGCTAGCGCGTGAAAGATGAAACGAAAAACAGCGCCAGATAAGCCTCCCGATGGAGGCTTTTTTTGTGCCTGAATTTGAGAGATTACGTCCAACAATTCGGTGTCTGCACCGACATAATGAGGAAAACCATGTCACATCTCGCAGAGCTGGTTGCCAGTGCAACGGCCGCCATTAACCAGGCCTCAGATGTTGCCGCGTTAGACAATGTCCGCGTCGAATATCTGGGCAAGAAAGGGCATCTGACCCTTCAGATGACTACCCTGCGTGAACTGCCAGCAGAGGAGCGCCCGGCAGCAGGTGCAGTGATTAACGAAGCCAAAGAGCAGGTACAACAGGCGCTGAACGCACGTAAAGCCGAGCTGGAAAGCGCAGTATTGAATGCGCGTCTGGCGGCAGAAACGATTGACGTTTCTCTGCCGGGTCGCCGTATCGAAAACGGCGGTCTGCATCCGGTTACCCGTACTATCGATCGTATTGAAAGTTTCTTCGGTGAGCTCGGCTTTACCGTGGCGACTGGCCCGGAAATTGAAGATGACTACCACAACTTCGATGCCCTTAACATTCCTGGCCATCATCCGGCACGCGCTGACCACGACACTTTCTGGTTTGACGCCACCCGTCTGCTGCGTACTCAGACATCTGGCGTTCAGATCCGTACCATGAAGGAGCAGGCTCCACCGATCCGCATCATCGCGCCGGGTCGCGTATACCGTAACGACTACGATCAGACCCACACCCCAATGTTCCACCAGATGGAAGGTCTGATTGTTGATAAAAACATCAGCTTCACCAACCTGAAAGGCACACTGCACGATTTCCTGAACAACTTCTTTGAGGAAGATTTGCAGGTTCGTTTCCGTCCGTCCTACTTCCCGTTCACTGAACCTTCTGCGGAAGTTGACGTGATGGGTAAAAACGGTAAATGGCTGGAAGTGCTGGGCTGCGGCATGGTGCATCCAAACGTACTGCGCAACGTAGGTATCGATCCGGAAGTATACTCCGGCTTTGCGTTCGGTATGGGCATGGAGCGTCTTACCATGCTGCGCTACGGCGTAACCGACTTACGTGCGTTCTTCGAAAACGATCTGCGTTTCCTCAAACAGTTTAAATAAGGGCAGGAAAGAACAATGAAATTCAGTGAACTGTGGTTACGCGAATGGGTTAACACCACGCTGGACAGCGACGCGCTTTCTAACCAGATCACCATGGCGGGTCTGGAAGTTGATGGCGTGGATCCTGTTTCTGGCGCCTTTACCGGCGTCGTGGTAGGTGAAGTGGTTGAGTGTGGCCAGCACCCTAACGCCGACAAACTGCGCGTAACAAAAGTCAATGTGGGCGGTGACCGTCTGCTGGATATCGTCTGCGGTGCGCCAAACTGCCGACAGGGCCTGAAGGTAGCCGTGGCGACCGTCGGCGCGGTACTGCCGGGCGATTTCAAAATCAAAGCGGCTAAGCTGCGCGGTGAGCCGTCTGAAGGCATGCTGTGCTCCTTCTCCGAGCTGGGCATTTCCGACGATCACTCCGGGATTATCGAGCTGCCGCAGGATGCACCAGTGGGTACCGATATCCGCGAATACCTGAAGCTTGATGACAACACCATCGAAATCAGCGTGACGCCAAACCGTGCCGACTGCTTAGGTATCATCGGTGTAGCCCGCGACGTGGCCGTTCTGAACCAGACCGAACTGAACGAGCCGGAGATCGCTCCGGTTGAGGCAACCATCAGTGACGTGCTGCCGATTCAGGTAGACGCGCCTGAGGCCTGCCCACGCTACCTCGGTCGTGTGGTGAAAGGTATTAACGTTAAAGCGCCAACCCCGCTGTGGATGAAAGAGAAACTGCGTCGCTGCGGTATCCGTTCTATCGACGCCGTAGTTGACGTCACCAACTATGTTCTGCTGGAGCTGGGCCAGCCAATGCACGCCTTTGATAAAGATCGTATCGAAGGTGGGATCGTCGTGCGCATGGCGAAAGAGGGCGAAACCCTGGTTCTGCTGGACGGCAGCGAAGCGAAACTGAACGCCGACACCCTGGTGATTGCCGATCACAACAAAGCGCTGGCGATGGGCGGTATCTTCGGCGGCGAGCACTCTGGCGTTAACGACGAGACGCAAAACGTCCTGCTGGAATGCGCGTTCTTCAGCCCGCTCTCCATCACCGGCCGCGCACGCCGTCACGGTCTGCACACTGACGCTTCTCACCGCTATGAGCGTGGCGTGGATCCTGCGCTGCAATACAAAGCGATGGAGCGTGCGACTCGCCTGCTGATCGACATCTGCGGCGGCGAAGCGGGTCCGGTTATCGATGTGACCAACCAAGCGGCGCTGCCGAAGCGTGCGACCATTACTCTGCGCCGCAGCAAGCTGGATCGTCTGATTGGTCACCACGTTGCCGATGCGCAGGTGACCGACATTCTGACGCGTCTGGGCTGCGAAGTGACTGAAGGTCAGGATGAGTGGAAAGCCGTTGCGCCATCCTGGCGTTTCGACATGGAGATCGAAGAAGATCTGGTGGAAGAAGTGGCCCGCGTGTACGGCTACAACAATATCCCTGACGAGCCGGTGCAGGCGGGTCTGGTGATGGGCAGCCATCGCGAAGCCGATCTGTCACTGAAGCGTGTGAAAACCATGCTGAACGACAAAGGCTACCAGGAAGTGATCACCTACAGCTTCGTTGATCCTAAGCTGCAACAGCTGATCCACCCGGGTCAGGAAGCCCTGATCCTGCCAAGCCCGATCTCCAGCGAGATGTCAGCGATGCGTCTGTCCCTGTGGACGGGACTGCTGGGTACTATCGTTTATAACCAGAACCGTCAGCAGAACCGCGTGCGTATTTTCGAAAGCGGTTTGCGCTTTGTACCGGATACTCAGGCCAATTTAGGCATCCGTCAGGATCTCATGCTGGCCGGCGCCATCAGCGGTAACCGCTATGAAGAGCACTGGGACCTGGCAAAAGGGACGGTTGATTTCTACGATATGAAGGGCGATCTGGAAGCGATTCTCGATCTGACCGGTAAATTATCCGAAATTGAATTCCGCGCAGAAGCGATTCCAGCCCTGCATCCGGGCCAGAGTGCGGCGATCTATTTAGACGGCAAACGTGTTGGTTTTATTGGGGTTGTTCACCCGGAGCTGGAACGTAAGCTGGATCTGAATGGCCGTACCATCGTATTCGAGCTGGAGTGGAACCCGGTTGCAGACCGCGTCATTCCTCAGGCAAAGGACGTCTCACGCTTCCCGGCAAACCGCCGTGATATCGCGGTTGTGGTCGCTGAAAATGTGCCCGCAGCAGATATTTTGGCCGAATGTAAGAAAGTTGGCGTAAATCAGGTAGTTGGCGTAAACTTATTTGACGTGTACCGCGGCAAGGGCGTAGCAGAAGGTTTCAAGAGCCTCGCTATTAGCCTTATCCTTCAGGATACCAGCCGTACACTCGAAGAAGAGGAGATTGCCGCTACCGTCGCCAAATGTGTAGAGGCATTAAAAGAGCGATTCCAGGCATCATTGAGGGATTGAACCTATGGCGCTTACAAAAGCTGAAATGTCAGAATATCTGTTTGATAAGCTTGGGCTTAGCAAACGGGATGCCAAAGAGCTGGTAGAGCTGTTTTTCGAAGAGATCCGTCGTGCTCTGGAAAATGGTGAGCAGGTTAAACTCTCCGGCTTTGGCAATTTTGATTTGCGAGACAAAAACCAACGTCCGGGCCGTAACCCGAAGACGGGGGAAGATATTCCCATTACAGCCCGCCGCGTGGTGACCTTCAGACCCGGACAGAAGTTAAAAAGCCGTGTCGAAAACGCAACGCCCAAAGCAGAGTAATATGAACTAACTAAAAAGGCCGCTCACGCGGCCTTTTTTCTTTGCGCTATTTGCTAAACCCGCCGTAAAATCAATGATATCTCAACCGGATAACCTATCGTCTATGCTTGATCTTGCCCGTCTTCAGCACCGCTCCGATCTCCGCCGCCTGTGTCTGCTCGGGGTGCTGATGATTGTCGCCACCACCGTCAGCCTGTGTGCGGGCGATCGGTGGCTGGGACCGGAAAGCTGGTTTACGCCTGAGGGACAGCTCTTTGTCTGGCAGATCCGCCTGCCACGGACGCTGGCTGTGCTTTTAGTCGGCGCTGCGCTGGCGCTGTGCGGCACGATCATGCAGGCATTATTTGAAAACCCTCTGGCGGAACCCGGACTTCTCGGGGTGTCGAATGGCGCAGGCGTCGGGCTTATCGCCGCCGTGATGCTGGGGGGAGGCGAGCTCTCCGCCTGGGGGATTAGCCTCAGCGCTATCCTTGGCGCGCTGTTGATAACCCTTATCCTTCTGCGCTTTGCTCGTCGCCATTTATCCACCAGCCGGCTGCTGCTTGCCGGGGTAGCGTTGGGGATCATCTGTAGCGCGCTGATGACATGGGCCGTCTACTTCTCCACCTCTTTCGATCTGCGCCAGTTAATGTACTGGATGATGGGGGGATTTGGTGGCGTTGACTGGCGTCAGGGGTGGCTGATGGTGCTCCTGATCCCGGTCATCCTGTGGACGGCGTTCCAGGCGCAGCCGCTAAATATTCTCGCGCTGGGCGAAACGTCTGCTCGCCAGCTCGGGATGCCGATTGGCTTCTGGCGCAACGTGCTGGTAATCGCCATCGGCTGGATGGTGGGCGTAAGCGTGGCGCTGGCGGGGGCGATTGGCTTTATTGGGCTGGTGATCCCGCATATGCTGCGCCTGTGCGGTATTACGGACCACCGAACCCTGCTTCCGGCCTCGGCGGTTGCCGGGGCGGCAACGCTGCTGATTGCCGATATCATCGCCCGGCTTGCGCTGACGGCCGCTGAGTTGCCGATAGGCGTGGTGACCGCAACGCTGGGCGCACCGGTCTTTATCTGGCTACTATTAAAAGCTGGACGTTAAAACACAACCTGTAAGTCAACCTGAGGGAATGCTATGCAGTCTGATATTCTGAATACCGAAGTGACTACCATTGACGGCGAGAAAACCACGCTGGAAGGCTACAAGGGCAAGGTACTGCTCATCGTGAACGTGGCATCGAAATGTGGCCTTACACCGCAGTATGAACAGCTGGAAAACATTCATAAAGCCTGGGAAAAAGACGGCTTTACCGTACTCGGCTTCCCGTGCAACCAGTTCCTGGGCCAGGAGCCGGGTAGCGAAGAGGAGATTAAGACCTTTTGCAGCACAACCTATGGTGTGACGTTCCCGATGTTCAGCAAAATTGATGTGAACGGGGAAAATCGTCATCCGCTGTATGCCAAACTGGTGGCTGCGGCGCCGACCGCCGTTGCGCCTGAAGAGAGTGGTTTCTATGAGCGTATGGCGAGCAAAGGTCGCGCGCCGCTCTATCCGGACGATATTCTGTGGAACTTCGAAAAATTCCTGATTGGCCGTGACGGTCAGGTCGTGCAGCGTTTCTCGCCTGACATGACGCCTGAAGATCCTATCGTGATGGAATCAATCAAGCTGGCGCTGGCGAAATAATGACGCTGCTGATGCAGCTCACAGGCGTTGCCGGGAAGGGACGTCTTGAGCCTGTTACCGCCGCAGTCAACGCAGGTGAAATCCTTCACCTGGTTGGGCCTAACGGCGCCGGAAAAAGCACGCTGCTGGCGCGCATGGCGGGGCTGACCCGCGGGGAAGGGGAGATTACCTTTCTCGGGCAATCGCTCGTCAACTGGCTACCCTCTACACTTGCCTCCCGTCGAAGCTATCTGGTTCAGCAGCAGGTTCCGCCCTTTGCAATGCCCGTCTGGCACTACCTGACGCTGCACCTGCCTGATAAAAATCAGGTAGCATTGCTCCATGACGTTGCTGCGGCGCTCGGGTTAGACGATAAGCTCACCCGACAGGCCAGCCAGCTTTCCGGTGGCGAATGGCAGCGCGTGCGTCTGGCCGCCGTCATCCTTCAGGTTCATCCGGTGGGAAATCCTCACGGGCGGTTGCTGCTGCTGGACGAGCCGATGAGCGGATTGGACGTTGCCCAGCAGGCAGCGCTGGATACTCTGCTCAGCGCGCTGTGTCGCAAGGGCATCGCCATTGTGATGAGCAGCCATGATTTAAACCATACGTTGCGCCACGCGCATCGGGTGTGGTTGCTGGCGCGTGGCAAACTGATTGCCAGCGGAACGCGCGACAGCGTGCTGACGGCCCCCAATCTTGCGAGTGCTTACCACATGTCGTTCCGGAGGCTGGATATTGAAGGCCACAAGATGCTCATTTCCACGGCGCAGGAATAACCTTTCTTGCACAGCCGCATAGATGCACGCTAAATTACCGAAAGAACAAAAAAAGCAGAGGATTCGTCTGAAATGCGATTCTGGTTTCTCCTTGTTGCGGCGCTATTTCTTGCAGGATGCAGTAGCCATCGTGCACCTCCGCCTAACCCACGGCTTTCTGACTCCATTACGGTCATTGCCAGCCTGAACGATCAGCTCAGCAACTGGCGCGGCACCCCTTATCGCTACGGCGGGATGAGCCGGGGCGGGGTGGATTGCTCGGGATTTGTGCTGATGACTTTCCGCGATAAATTTGACCTACAGCTTCCGCGTGAAACGCGTATGCAGGCGAAAATCGGCACTGAAATTGATAAAGACGAGCTCCTGCCCGGCGATCTGGTCTTTTTTAAAACAGGTTCCGGTGAAAGCGGCCTTCATGTCGGCATTTATGACACCGATAATCAGTTCATTCATGCCTCGACCGGCCGCGGCGTGATGCGCTCCTCTCTCGATAATGTTTACTGGCGTAAAAATTTCTGGCAGGCCAGGCGTATTTAACCGCTGCATAAAGATGCAGTGCGGAGGGCCTGGCGGTGAAAATAGACGTCAGGCTTTTCTTGCGGGTGGATTAAAGTAAAATTTTTGCCCACTTATTTTTGTCAGCATGTGCCTGTTTTATCTAAAACTGGCTATTATTCAATAACCAGGATAAGATTATTTTAGATTCAGGGAAAAATCTGAAAATTAATACGGAAAGAATGAAATTAATCTTATTAAAATCAAGACAGTGGAATTGTGCCTGCAATTGCTCCAGGATGTTCTCTCTCATCTTTAATGCAGGACAAGGGCGATGATTATTACGCTAGATAATGCTTACCAGTCTGAACTTTTACTCCTTCCGGCGCGTGATAGTGCAGGTTTGCTTAAAGGTTTAGAGATTTTGGTTAACTTTACTGGCGTGGGTACGGACGTACGAATCCCGACTGAACTGGTTATCCCTCATCTTTCTCAGGAAGATGAATTAGTGCTGTTTCAGGAAAAACTGCAATTACTCGATACCTGTAAGCTATTTTTTATTCAGCATCAGTTAATTGCATGGATCAATATTACACCTGCAATTGTTGAGTTTTTATTAACTAATGAGAACGCTGTTTCAATCCTTGATCGTTATCCGTTTCTTGAGTTTACTGTTAATGAGAACTATCCAGGTTTAAATAACGGGAAAGACGATCTGACGCTTGCAAGAATGGCGATCCATTTCCCCTTAGTGCTGGCTAACTTTGGTGCAGGGGCTGCATCCCTTAAACCGGTTTATGATGGTCTGTTCAAACGGGTGATTCTGGATAAAAACTTTATTCATCAGCGCGTCTCGGCGCTCTCTTTCGAGCCATTTATGCGCGCCATTCTCTGGCAGATCGCGCCGCATTGTCAGTCGGTCATGGTCTCGGGAATTGACGATCACGGCATCTTACAACGCGTGCTGCCCTTCAATTTTGGCGCAATGCAGGGAACCCTGTGGCCTGCCGTCCCGGCAGAACGCGTAACGACCCTCGTTCAGCAATAACCCCTTTCTTCGCCCGTGTTTACGTCAAGGGAAACCCTCTACACTTAAAGCAGGAGGACTTATGACCCTGTCTTTTACTGCTCACTGGCACGATGAATTACCCGGCTTTTACACCGCGCTTAAGCCCACGCCTTTACAGAACGCGCGTCTTATCTGGCATAACGATGCATTAGCGGATTCGCTTGGCATCCCTTCGACACTTTTTCAGCCAGAAAAGGGCGCCGGTGTCTGGGGCGGCGAAACGCTGCTTCCGGGCATGAAGCCTCTGGCTCAGGTCTACAGCGGACATCAGTTTGGCGTCTGGGCGGGACAGCTCGGCGATGGTCGCGGCATCCTGCTGGGTGAACAGGTTCTGCCGAATGGCGAAACGCTCGACTGGCACCTGAAAGGGGCAGGGTTAACACCGTACTCACGCATGGGGGATGGCCGCGCGGTGCTGCGTTCAACCATTCGTGAAAGTCTGGCTTCCGAGGCGATGCATGCCCTGGGGATCCCCACCTCACGCGCGCTGTCCATTGTCACCAGCGACACGCCGGTGGCCCGTGAGACGATAGAGCAGGGGGCGATGCTGATCCGCGTGGCGGAAAGCCATCTGCGTTTTGGCCATTTTGAACACTTCTACTATCGTCGCGAGCCGGATAAAGTCCGCCAGCTTGCCGATTACGCCCTTCGACGTCACTGGCCGCACCTGCAAAACGAACCGGACCGCTATGTTCTCTGGTTCCGTGATATTGTCGCGCGCACCGCCTCAATGATTGCCCGCTGGCAGGCCGTCGGCTTTGCCCACGGGGTGATGAATACCGACAACATGTCCCTGTTAGGGCTGACGTTTGACTACGGTCCGTACGGCTTCCTTGATGACTATCAACCGGGTTACATCTGTAACCATTCGGACTATCAGGGGCGTTACCGTTTCGACAACCAGCCTGCGGTGGGGCTGTGGAACCTTCAGCGGCTTGCGCAAAGCCTGTCGCCGTTTATCGACGTCGATGCCCTGAACGATGCGCTCGATACCTATCAGGAGGTTTTGCTGCGGGAATATGGTGTGTTAATGCGCAACAAGCTGGGGCTGATGACGCAGGAAAAAGGCGATAACGCGCTGCTGAATGGGCTGTTTGCCATCATGGCGCGTGAAGGCAGCGACTATACCCGAACCTTCCGTATGCTAAGCCAGACTGCGCAGCAGAGCGCCGCTTCACCGCTGCGTGACGAGTTCATCGATCGACAGGCGTTTGATGACTGGTTTGCCACTTACCGGGCGCGTTTACAGCAGGAACAGATTGATGACGATACCCGCCAGGCGCGGATGAAGGCGGTTAACCCGGCGATGGTGTTGCGCAACTGGCTGGCGCAGCGGGCTATTGAGCAGGCAGAGCAGGGGGATTATGCCGAGCTGCATCGGCTGCATATCGCCCTGCGCACGCCGTTTGCTGACCGGGAGGATGACTATGTCAGCCGCCCGCCGGACTGGGGCAAGCGACTGGAAGTGAGCTGCTCAAGCTAAGGGGCGAGAAAAACCTGCGGCGCGGCGTGCGCCGGATGTCTGCCGACGTGCACCTGCGCACCGTACCAGCGCGCCAGCGCGTCGGCCTGCAATACCGTCTCCGGTATGCCCTGAGAAACAATCCTGCCGTTGTGTAACAGCAGGATCCGGTCCGACCATAACGCGGCGAGATTAAGATCGTGCAGCACCACGCAGACGTGAAGATGACCCAGCCGGGTCAGCGATTTCAACAGGCGCAGCAGATGCTGCTGGTGGTAGAGATCCAGCGCTGAAGTGGGTTCGTCGAGAAACAACCAGCCGCGCGGCGTTCCCTCACGCCACAGCTGCGCCAGCGCGCGGGCGAGCTGAACGCGCTGCTGCTCGCCGCCCGAGAGGGAATGATAACGTCTGCCAGCCAGCGGCAGGCAACCGGCCAGCTGCATCACCTCACGCACAATCGACGGTTCAGGTTGACGCGACCAGGGCGCACGCCCCATTCCAACGATCTCCTCCCCCAGCCAGTCAAATCCAGGCTGAGTATGCTGACGCATCACTGCCCGATAGCGGGACAGCGTCTCCGGGTGCCATTCATCCAGCGCTTTCCCCGCCAGCGAACAGCCGCCGCTGTCGGGTTTCAGGTAGCCGGTCAGCAGTCGCAGCAGCGTGGATTTCCCCGCGCCGTTGGGACCGATCAATGTAACCAGCTCTCCCTTCGACAGTGACAGCGAAACGTTATCTGTCAGCGTGCGGCCAGACCGGGTAAAAGTCAGATTTTCAGCCGTATAACGTTCAGCCATGCTGTTCTCCACGACGAAAAATGAGCCATAAGAACCAGGGGGCGCCAAGGATGCTGGTGAGCAACCCGACCGGCATTTCTGCCGGGGCGACCAGAGTGCGGGCTACCGTATCCGCCACCAGCAGCAGAAAAGCGCCCGCGAGAACCGTGCCGGGGAGGGTTGCCCGGTGATCGGCGCCCAGCCACATGCGCATCAGGTGCGGCACCACAAGTCCGACAAAGCCAATCACGCCGCTGACGGCGACAGCCGCAGCGACCAGCAGAGCGCTGCATAACAGTAATATTCGCTGTACAAGGGCAACGTCCACGCCGAGGTAATGCGCTTCCTCTTCACCCAGTTGCAGTAAATTTAACGCGCTGGCACAACGCCAGATCGCCAGAGCGGCAGGCACCATCAGCGAGATCACGGCGAGCAGCGTTGACCACTGCGCCTGACCGAGACTTCCCATTCCCCAGAGTGAAAGCTGACGCAACTGGGCGTCATTGCTGACCCACGAAAGCACACCCACTGCCGCACCGCACAGGGAATTGATGGCGATACCCACCAGCAACAGACGTGACAGAGAGGTGTCACGCTGCTTGCTGAGCAGGAAGATCACGCCTGTGGCTGCCAGCGCCCCAAAAAATGCCGCCAGCATCGGGGCATAAAGCATCACCAGCGCGGGCAGCGAGAGCGGGAGCACCACCCACAGGGCGACGGCCAGCGCCGCACCGCTGCTGATCCCGAGCAGACCCGGGTCGGCCAGCGGATTGCGGAACAGCCCCTGCATGACGCAGCCGGCGAGCGCCAGCGACCCGCCAATCACCAGCGCCAGCAGCACGCGGGGCAGACGGATGGTGAGCCAGATCTGGCGTAGCGTCTCATCGCTGCCGCTCCACAGCACGTTCACCGGCAGGCGTAACGCCCCAAAACCGGTAGCCATGAACGTCATGACGGTAAGCAACCCCGCCAGAAGCCATAACGATAACGTGATGCGCCGGGACATCAGGGCAGTTGCTCCGCTCTGGCACGCAGCTGTTGTATGGCTTTCGGCGTGCGGACGCTGAAGCCCAGCAGGGCCATGTCATCAATAGCCAGCACTTGCTTGCTTCGTCCCGCTGGCGTTTGCGCCAGACCGGGCAGTTTCCACAGATTTTGTTCGCCGCCCAGCGCGTTAAGGCCGTCCTGCGAAATCACCACCAGATCCGGCTGGCTGGCCATTACCCCCTCCTGGGAGAGCGGCTGATAGCGGGTAAAGCCCTGCATGGCGTTCTGCAACCCGGCGGCGCGTATTGCCGCATCCGCGCCGGTCTGTTGCCCGGCCGCCATTGCGGTCATTCCGCCGTGGCTGAGGATAAACAGCACCCGCTTGTTGAGCGATGTTGAGGGCAGAGCCGCCAGCGCCTGACGCAGCGAGTTGCGCAGGGTTTCCCCTTGCACCTCATGATGCGTCGCCTGAGCTATCACCCGCACTTTTTCGTCAATCGTGCGCAGGTCAGGCGTGCCGGGAACGGTAACTACCCGGACGTGGCTCTGTTCAACCTGTTTCAGCGCCAGAGAGGGTTGCGCCTGGTCGCTTGCCAGCACCAGCGTCGGGCGTACGGACAGAATTCCCTCCGCATTCAGCTGGCGGAGATACCCCACGTCAGGCAGCGCGTTTGTCGCCTGCGGCCACTGGCTGGTACTGTCGCGCGCAACCAGAGAAGACTCCGCGCCGAGGGCGTAGACGATCTCCGTCACGTCGCCGCCGAGGGCGACAATTCTCTCCGGCGCGGCGACGGCGACCAGCGGCAGGGCGCAGAGCAGGGCAAACCAGTTTTTCATGCGGCCAGCCCTTCTGGCGTCAGAGCGTCAATCTGGCGGCGCCACTGGCTCTGCTCAGGCTCGCCTTCGGTACGCTGCCCATAGAGCTGGGCGATCTGAGTGCCATCCGCAGCAAACAGCTCCAGGCTGGTAACGTGTCCGTCCGCCGTAGGTTTACGCGTTACCCACGTCTCGGCGATAGTCTCCTCCAGCAGATGCAGGGTAAAGGTTGGGTTGAAGATGTTCAGCCAGCCTTTCATGGGCGTCAGTTTTTCCACCACACCGGTGAAAATCTGCACGCAGCCGCGGTTGCCGACGAAGATCATGATTTCGTTTCCGTCCTGTCGCGCCGTCTCCAGCAGGTGTGCCAGCGCGCTGTTATCCACCTTACAGGCCAGATCGTCACTCACCAGACGAAACGCTTGCTGGCGGCTCAGGTTATGGCGCTTCAGTAAGCTAAAGAACTGATGCACATCGGTCATGGCGCGCCACTCTTTCTCCACCGAGCCTGCATCAGCACCGTCGGAATGCGCGGGGGCATCGACAGCCTTCAGTGCCAGAGTGGGGTTATCGGCAATGATAAAACGGGTCAGCACGTCGCCCCAGGCGGCAACGTCGGTGTGATCCGTGGTGTAGACCTTCAGTAAAGCGTCGCCCTGATGATCGAAGAACTGAATGCTCTGACGTTCGCCGCGGGAGGTCGTTTCGCTAATGTGAAACGCGCTCGCCCACTGGTTGAGGAACAAACGCAGATCCAGCGCGCGCGGATTCAGCACCAGCCCGGCATGACCGCCGAGGTGCTGGTGAGTAAACGCTCCAACCTGTTCGTGAACGGCGTATTCGTTACGGCAGATGCATTTGGTTTCCCCCACGGACTCCAGCGCTGCCAGAATCTCGCGGATTTCACCGCGCAGCCGCCAGGCGTCGTGTCCAACGCGCGCAAATGCCAGCTCTGCTTCGCTGATGTGCATTAATCCGGCGATATCACGGGCGTACTTACCCGGATGTTCTTCTTTAAGCTCAAGCCAGCGTGTGTAGTGACCCATAATCTTATCCTTCTGAATCGTTGCCCCGAAGGGAATTACCATTGATAACTGACGAAGATCTTGCCGTTGCGGCCATCCTGCGGGATGCCCTGCGGTGACCAGTAGGCTTTGTCGAAGGCGTTCCCCAGCACGAGGGTGGTGGTGATGCCTTTGAACTGCTGCTGGCCTTTATAACTGACGTAGAAATCATTTACTGCGTAGCCAGGCTGCTCGCTGTAGCTGCTGCTGATGTGCGTTGAACGTTCGACGAAGGTGCCGATCCAGCCCACGGAGAAGCCGCTTTGCGCCACCGGTATATCCAGCTTGCTGGTGACGGTGTCCGGGTTGATGCTGGAGATATATTCACCCGTGTCGGTATCTTTCCCGCGCGTGCGGTTGTAGGCCACGTCGAGGTTGAACAGGCTGGTCGAGTAGGTCGCCATCATGTCCCAGCCCCAGATTTTGGCATTTGGTACGTTATAGGACATGGTAGTGGCCGCCGCAAAATCGACGGTGGTAGAGATGTAATCTTTCGCTTTGGTGTCGAAGTAGCTGGCTTTGAACTCCAGCGCGTCGTTGGCGAGTAGCAGATCGTCAAAACGCAGCCCAAAACCGAACTCCTGGGTTTCGTTGGTCTCCGGACGCAGGTTCGGGTTCGGCACCCAGTAGTTAGTGTAGAAGCTGCCGATAGAGAAGTGCTTTGAGTCGTTATACATCTCGCCCATCGTTGGCGCGCGGAAGGCCTGGGCGTAAGAGCCGAACAGCATCAGCCAGTCGGTTGGACTCACGGTTAACCCGGCGCGTGATGACCATTTATCCGCATCCACGTCGTCGTAACCGTCGCTGCTGCCGCGGTAGTTGTCGTAACGCGTCCCGCCGAGAAGCGTTACCGGCAGGTCGCGCAGGGTGATCTCATCCTGCAACCAGCCGGAGCTGAAGTCGATTTTAGCGTCCGGGAAGCCGGTGGTCGCGCCGCCAGGGTGTTGCTCCTGACGGTAGTATTCCCCGCCGTAGGTCAGCAGGTGCGAGGCGAAGGAGTCGCTGAACAGGCGGGTGCGGTTTTCCACTTTGCCGCCTTTGGTGGTCTGCTTACGGAACTCGCCGCTGGCGTCGATGTTCTGGGCGTTGATCCGCGCTTCGGACCAGTAAATTTTCGCATCGGCGTTCAGCCAGTCGTTTCCGGCTGGCGCAATGCGGTAGCCAAGCTGGGCATCGCGCTGAATGGTGGAACGATCGGTCATCGGGTTACTGCTGCTGGCATCCGTGGTCTGCGGGTTTTTCGGCTCCTGCGCGTCGTTGTTGTAGTAGCGCAGGGAGCCGCTCAGCGTCTGAGCCGGATCAATTTTCCAGCTGCCTTTCGCCAGCATATTGTTGATGGATTCGTCGTTTGGCGCCCTCGCGCCGTCACTCTGGCGAATGTCGCCGCGATCGCGACTGGACCAGGAGACCACACCGTCCAGGGTATCGGTGCGGCCATAGGCGCTGGCGCCCATCCCGATGCTGTGATCGCCCGTTGCACCGGTAGCAAATACGCGATAGCCGCTATTTTTACCTGCGTCCAGCATATCGCTGGCGTCGACGGTGTCATATGAAATTACGCCGCCCAGCGCGCCGCTGCCGTACAGCAAGGCGGAAGGGCCACGTACCACTTCGATACGTTTGATCAGCGCCGGATCGAGGAACGTGCTGTTCAGGTGTCCGGTATCGGTGCCCTGGCGTACGCCATCCACCAGCACCAGCACGCCACGTCGGTCGTAACCGCGCAGGTTAACGTCCTGACCGTTGGTGCGCCCGGTGCCGTCCAGCGTCAGGCCGGGCACCTTGCGCAGCAGGTCGGCGGCGGAGCTGGCGGTCTGGTTTTCCGGCGCGGTGGCGTCAATCACGCTTACCATCATGGGGGCTTCGAAGGCGCTGCGGGCGTTGCCGGTGGCGGTAACGGTGATATCGTCTGTGGCGGCAAACGCAACGCCCGGCAGGGTGCTGACAATTGCCAGCGCCAGAAGAGACGGGCGTAAAGACGCGGATTGCAGGTGTGGCATAGCAACTCTCCATAAGAATTGAAAAGCGCTGGCTGCCTGGGGATCACCTGGGTGGCTGGCGAATGTGTTGTCTGGATTATTTAGTCAGGATCAGTTTTCCGGCATTGGTCTGGCGCAGCAGGTAGTGCTGGCCGTCATGCTCGATAATGACCCGCCCCTCCTCACCCAACAGGCTTTTGCTGTCGATTCGGCGATCGGTGGGAGCAGGGGACGGCGCTGTGTGTGTTTTTACTGGCGTTGCCGCGCTGTTATCGGTCGTTGACATAATGTTTATAAATAACAATCAATGTAACAATGATAATCATTATCAATAAACTGCAAATTCACGGCAAGCGTTTTTATGAAAATTGTGTGACGGGATCAAATTTGGAGGAGAGGTGCGGTCTGATGCCCTCACCCCGACCCTCTCCCACGGGGAGAGGGAGAAGGGCGCGTACCGTAGGCCGGGTAAGCGCAGCGTCACCCGGCAGGATTTTAAAATCGCGTGTCCACGGCTGAAGCCAGCTTCTCCAGCAGCAGCTCGCTGTCTTCCCAGCTCAGGCACGGGTCGGTGATCGACTGGCCGTACACCATTTGCTGTCCGGCGACGATCTTCTGCGTGCCTTCTTTGATAAAGCTCTCCGCCATAATTCCTGCAATGGCGGTCGAGCCGCTGCGGATCTGCTGGCAGACTTCATCGCAGACGTCCAGCTGGCGGCGGTGCTGTTTCTGGCAGTTGCCGTGGCTGAAATCCACCACCAGATGCTCCGGCAGGTCAAATTCCGCCAGCGTTTCGCAGGCGGCGGCAATATCTTCTGCATGGTAATTCGGTTTTTTACCGCCACGCATAATGATATGTCCGAACGGGTTGCCGCTGGTCTGGTAGATGGTCATCTGGCCGTTTTTATCCGGGGAGAGGAACATATGGCTGGCGCGTGACGCGCGGATGGCATCAACGGCGATGCGGGTATTGCCGTCCGTTCCGTTTTTGAAGCCCACCGGGCAGGAGAGCGCCGATGCCATTTCACGGTGGATCTGGCTTTCTGTGGTACGCGCGCCAATCGCGCCCCAGCTAATGAGGTCGGCAATAAACTGTCCGGTCACCATATCCAGAAATTCGGTAGCGGTCGGCACGCCCAGCTCGTTAACCTGTAACAGCAGCTTGCGCGCCAGCGCAATGCCATGATTCACCCGGTAACTACCGTTCAGATCCGGATCGGATATCAATCCTTTCCAGCCCACGACGGTACGCGGTTTTTCAAAGTAGGTACGCATCACGATCTCCAGGCGATCCTGATACGTGCCGCGCAGCGTCTGAAGGCGTTGTGCATAATCCATCGCCGCGTCCAGGTCGTGGATGGAGCAGGGGCCAATTACTACCAGAAGACGTTTGTCTTCACCATTGAGAATTTTTTCGATGCGGCGACGGGAGGCCGTCACATGGTCCGCCACCTCGGCGGAAACGGGGTGCAGCCGGGCAAGTTCAGCCGGGGTGACCAGGCTATCAATGCGCGCGGTGCGCAGTTCGTCGGTTTTGTTCATGGAATGTCTCAGAAATTTTTTGCTTCATCGGCAGACTACCGGGAAGTGATGGGCATCACCTTAAACCAATCCCTGCTGATTTCAAGTTCGGGGCACGTCGCCCCGAGGATGGCATGATAATAACTGAAACTGGATTAATGTACTAGCATATTAGTACATGCGGCGATTCAGTCCCATGATATCGAGGATCTTGGTGGCAATTTCTTCTACTGAATAGTTGGTACTGTTCAGCCAGGGGATCTGATTTTTCCGGTACAGCGCTTCGACTTCGGAGACTTCCATTCGGCACTGGCGCATTGAGGCGTAGCGGCTGTTCTCGCGACGTTCTTCGCGGATCGCCGCCAGTCGTTCCGGGTTGATGGTCAGCCCAAACAGCTTATGCTGAAGCGGCTTGAGCGCGGCAGGCAGCACCAGGTTGTCCATATCATCGGCAATAAAGGGGTAGTTGGCGGCGCGAATGCCAAACTGCATTGCCAGGTAAAGGCTGGTGGGGGTTTTACCGCAGCGCGACACACCTAGCAAAATGACCTGCGCCTGGTCCAGATTGCGCAGCGAGATCCCGTCGTCGTGCGCCAGAGTGTAGTCAATGGCGGCAATACGCGCATCGTATTTGGTCAGGTTGCCGGGGTTCAGCCCGTGGGTACGGTGAGCGATCGGCGTCGGGTCGAGCTTCAGCTCGCTTTGCAAGGGTGCAACCAGTGCCTGCACGATATCCTGACAGAAGCCCTCGCTTTGCAGAATGATGTTGCGGATCTCAGGGATCACAATGGAATAGAACACCAGCGGACGAACACCGGTCTGCTGGTAAATGGCGTCGATCTGGTCCTTGACCGCTTTGGCCCGGCTCTCGTTTTCCACGAACGGCAGCGTGATGCTGTTTATCGACACGGGAAACTGCGACATCACCGCGTGTCCCAGCACCTCGGCGGTAATCGCCGTCCCATCAGAAATATAAAAAACGTGACGATCGACAGCATTATCCATTTTATCCACCCAGAATAGCGTACGTAATTGCCTGAAAGCATAAATTAAAAAAGTTAATTGCACAGCAAAGAACTTATCTGAATTTAAAATGAAATGGTGTTTTTGATTTTCCTGAAAAGTGGATTTCATTTTCTGATTAGCGGCGTTATTTCTATGGTTTTTGCCGGAATCTATAGGAATCATCGGGTTAGCGAGTGCGGGGAAACTGTCCGAAAAGTTGAAAATTTAAATTGCTTACACGATTCACCGTTTTTTTAGCGGAAATAAATATGCCAGTATAAATACGTAGTCAGGTGTTTCTTACTCCGATCAAATATCACAAAAGGATTGTTTCGATGTCCAACAATGGCTCGTCACCGCTGGTGCTTTGGTATAACCAACTCGGCATGAATGATGTAGACAGAGTTGGGGGCAAAAATGCCTCCCTGGGTGAAATGATTACAAATCTGTCCGGTATGGGTGTCTCCGTACCAAACGGGTTTGCCACAACCGCCGATGCGTTTAACCTGTTTTTAGACCAGAGCGGTGTAAACCAGCGCATTTACGACCTGCTGGATAAAACGGATATTGATGATGTCACCGAGCTTGCCAAAGCCGGCGCGCAAATCCGCCAGTGGATCATCGACACACCTTTCCAGCCGGAACTGGAAAAAGCCATCCATGACGCCTACAACCAGCTCTCCGCTGACGACGCGCAGGCCTCCTTTGCCGTGCGCTCTTCCGCTACCGCGGAAGATATGCCGGATGCCTCTTTCGCCGGACAGCAGGAAACCTTCCTCAACGTCCAGGGTTACGAGGCGGTACTGGTGGCGGTGAAGCATGTGTTTGCTTCCCTGTTCAACGACCGCGCCATCTCCTATCGCGTGCATCAGGGCTATGACCACCGCGGCGTCGCGCTCTCCGCAGGCGTACAGCGCATGGTGCGCTCCGACGTGGGCTCTTCCGGCGTGATGTTCTCTATCGACACGGAATCCGGCTTCGACCAGGTGGTGTTTATCACCTCCGCGTGGGGTCTGGGCGAGATGGTGGTGCAGGGGGCGGTGAACCCTGACGAATTCTATGTGCACAAGCCTACGCTGGCGGCTAACCGTCCGGCAGTGGTTCGCCGCACCATGGGCTCGAAAAAAATCCGCATGATCTATGCCCCGACGCAAGAGCATGGCAAGCAGGTCACCATTGAAGATGTGCCGCAGGAGCAGCGGGATCGCTTCTCGCTCACCGACGCCGAAGTGGAAGAGCTGGCAAAGCAGGCGGTGCAGATTGAAAAACACTATGGCCGTCCGATGGACATCGAGTGGGCCAAAGACGGACACACCGGCAAGCTGTTTATCGTGCAGGCGCGTCCGGAAACCGTCCGTTCGCGCGGTCAGGTCATGGAGCGCTACACCCTGCACGCGCAGGGCAAAATTGTCGCGGAAGGTCGTGCGATTGGTCACCGCATCGGTGCCGGTCCAGTGAAAGTGATCCACGACATCAGCGAGATGAATCGCATTCAGCCTGGCGACGTGCTGGTGACCGACATGACCGACCCGGACTGGGAGCCGATCATGAAGAAAGCGGCTGCTATCGTCACCAACCGCGGTGGCCGTACCTGTCACGCGGCTATTATCGCCCGTGAGCTGGGGATCCCGGCGGTGGTCGGCTGTGGTGACGCGACCGAACGCATGAAGGACGACCAGAACGTGACGGTCTCCTGTGCCGAAGGCGATACCGGTTACGTGTATGCCGATATCCTCGACTTCAGCGTGAAGAGCTCCAGCGTGGATACCATGCCGGACCTGCCGCTGAAAATCATGATGAACGTCGGTAACCCGGATCGCGCGTTTGACTTCGCCTGCCTGCCGAACGAAGGCGTGGGCCTGGCGCGTCTGGAATTCATCATCAACCGCATGATCGGCGTTCACCCGCGCGCGCTGCTGGAGTTTGACGACCAGGACGCGAAGCTGCAAAACGAAATCCGCGAGATGATGAAGGGTTACGACTCGCCGAGAGAGTTCTATGTCGGCCGCCTGACGGAAGGCATCGCCACGCTCGGCGCGGCCTTCTACCCGAAACGCGTGATCGTGCGTCTGTCGGACTTTAAGTCCAACGAATACGCTAACCTGGTGGGCGGCGAACGCTACGAGCCGGAAGAAGAGAACCCGATGCTGGGCTTCCGCGGCGCCGGACGCTACGTGTCGGAAAGCTTCCGCGACTGCTTCGCGCTGGAGTGCGAAGCGGTAAAACGCGTGCGCAACGACATGGGGTTGACCAACGTGGAAATCATGATCCCGTTCGTCCGTACCGTGGATCAGGCGAAAGCGGTGGTGGATGAGCTGGCGCGTCAGGGGCTGAAGCGCGGCGAGAACGGGCTGAAGATCATCATGATGTGTGAAATTCCGTCCAACGCCCTGCTGGCCGAGCAGTTCCTGGAGCACTTCGACGGCTTCTCCATTGGTTCGAATGATATGACGCAGTTGGCGCTCGGCCTGGACCGCGACTCCGGCGTCGTCTCTGAGCTGTTTGATGAGCGTAACGAGGCGGTGAAAGCGCTGCTCTCCATGGCCATCCGTGCGGCGAAGAAACAGGGTAAATATGTCGGGATCTGCGGGCAGGGTCCTTCTGACCATGAAGACTTTGCGGCCTGGCTGATGGATGAGGGGATTGATAGCCTCTCCCTGAACCCGGACACCGTGGTGCAAACCTGGCTGAGCCTGGCAGAGCTGAACAAGTAAAACCTGCATAACCTGAAAAAGGCGAGGATATCTGTCCTCGCCTTTTTTATTTTCCTGCGAATATGCTCACCATCACAAATAAAGCAAAAAACCAAATATCATAATTTATCTGTTAATTTAGACAATTGTTAGTGGGCAGGGCGTTGCTAATACTTGAGCCTTACCGCGTACATCCGTCGGGATGATGCGCGACTGGTTGAAATACGTTTTAACCTGATAAAAAGGCAAATAACAATGACAATCTCCTCTGTATTACGTACCAAAGATAAAATAGGTTATGGCCTCGGTGATATGGCCAGCGCGCTGGTCTGGCAAACGGCAACGTTATTTCTCGCGTATTTCTATACGGACGTATTCGGTTTGCCGGCGGCCATTATGGGCACCATGTTTTTAGTGGTGCGCGTGATCGATGCGTTTGTCGATCCGTGCATTGGCGCGCTGGTGGACCGCACTCAGACCCGCCACGGTCGTTTTCGTCCCTGGCTGCTCTGGTTTGCCATTCCGTTTGGCGTGAGCTGCCTGATTACCTTCTACGTACCGGATGCCGGGCAGACGGCGAAAATTGTCTATGCCTGCGTAACCTATGCCATCCTGAGCCTGATCTACTCCGCGATTAACGTTCCATACTGCGCCATGCCCGGCGCGCTGACGCTCGACCCGCGCGAGCGCCACTCGCTGCAATCCTGGCGCTTTGGCCTGTCGTTTATCGGCGGGTTGATTGTAACGGTCATCGCGCTGCCGCTGGTCTCATTATTAGGTCAGGGGAATGTGCAAAAAGGTTATTTCTATGCCATGAGCCTGATGGGGCTGCTGGGTATTATTTTATTCTTCTGCTGCTTCTTTATGACCCGGGAGCGTTACTCGCCACGCAATGACACCTCCGGCTCGATGCTGACGGATTTAAAACTGCTGGCCGCCAACAGCCAGTGGCGAATTGTTTTTCTGTTTAATATTTTACTGTTAACCGCCGTCGTGACGCGTGGCTCTGCGACCATGTATTACGTTAACTATGTTCTGTTACGTCCTGAACTGGTCTTTGCCTTTATTGTTTCCGGCATGGTGGCATCCTTAAGCGGCGCATTATTATCTGAACGCCTGCTGGGGAAATTTGATCGCGTACGTGCCTATCAGTGGACCATTATTTCTTTCGTTATTTTTGGCGCGCTGATTTTCTTCATTCCGCCTTCGCAGGTGTGGCTGATATTCGGTCTGAATATTGTGTTTAGTTTTATTCAGAACCTGACCACGCCGCTGCAATGGACCATGTTCTCCGATGTGGTGGACTACGAAGAACACCGCAGCGGCCGCCGTCTGGACGGGCTGGTCTTTTCTACCGCCCTGTTTGCCATCAAGTTTGGGCTGGCGCTGGGTGGGGCGGTGGTCGGTTGGGTGCTGGGCATGGTGGATTACGCGCCCGGACAGGCAAACCAGGCGCCTCACGTTCTCGCAACCATCAATGCCCTGTTCACCCTGATCCCCTGCGCGCTGTTCCTCTGCATGGTGGCGCTCCTTGCTATCTACAAACTCAACAGCCGACTGGTGGATTCCATTGCCCGTGAGCTGGCCAGCAAGCGAGACATTCGAAACGATGCGGGGCAGCTCAGCCCGGTAACCCAATCCGCACTACAGGAGTAAACCATGACTGTGATCTACAAGGACGCGGGACGTCCCGTACACGAGCGTGTCGCTGATTTACTGGCGCGTATGACGCCGGAAGAGAAATTTGCCCAGATGCACGCGTACTGGCTGATCCTCGATGAACACGGCAGCCACCGCGAGCGCAGCGATTTGAGCGATGAGTTCGCCGGCGTGAGCGAACAGGCGTCCCTCAGCGAAAGGCTGAAGCTGGGCGTCGGGCAGATCACCCGTCCGCTCGGCACGCACATTGTTGATGCAAAAACCGGCGTGCGTGCCGCTAACCGCCTGCAACGTATGATGATGGAGGAGACCCGGCTCGGCATTCCGGCGCTGTTTCATGAGGAGTGTCTGGTGGGGCTGCTGTGCAAAGATGCAACCCTGTTCCCGTCGTCGCTGAACTACGGTTCCACCTGGGACCCGGCGCTGGTGCAGCGCGCGGCGGAGCAGATTGGCAACGAGGCCCGGTCTGTCGGGTGCCAGCAGGGGCTGGCCCCGGTGCTGGATGTCTCGCGCGATGTGCGCTGGGGACGGACGGAAGAGACCTTTGGGGAAGATCCGTGGCTGGTAGGGGTGATGGCGACGGCGTACGTGAAGGGGTTGCAGGGCGATAAGCGCGATCTGCTGGCGACCCTGAAACATTACGTGGGGCACTCCTTCAGCGAAGGGGCGCGCAATCATGCGCCGGTCCATCTGGGTTTCAGCGAGCTAAACGATACCTTCCTGCTACCGTTTGAGATGGCGGTGAAGCTGGCCAACGCCGGTTCGGTGATGCCAGCCTATCATGACACCGATAATCAGCCAGGGCACAGCGACCATTTCCTGCTCACCACCGTGCTGCGTGAACAGTGGGGCTTCGACGGCATTATTGTCGCGGATTACGGCGGCGTCAGCCTGCTGCACCAGCACCACGGGATTTCTCACGATCCAGCAGAATCGGCGGCGCTGGCGTTTAACGCCGGGCTGGACGTGGAATTGCCGAAGGATGACTGCGCGCGTCATCTGGCGGAAGCGGTAGAGCGTGGGCTTATCTCAATGGCGAAAGTGGATGAGATTGTGGCGCGCGTGCTAAGTGAAAAATTCCGTCTCGGGCTGTTTGAAAAACCGTACGCCGACGAAAAAGGTATCGATTTGCAGAATGAGGCGACCCGGCAGGTGGCGCGCGAGGTGGCAACAAAATCGATCACGCTGCTGGAAAATAACGGCATTTTGCCCCTCGGCGGAAAACCCCGTGTAGCGGTAGTGGGGCCGACGGCGGACGATCCGCTGGCGTTGCTGAGCGGCTACAGCTTCCCGGTTCACCTGATCATCAGCGATATGGTTGAAGAGACCTCGCAGGTGACAACCCCGCGCGCGGCGCTGGAACAGTACCTTGGTGCATCGCAGATACGTTACGCCAAAGGGTGCCACATTATCGAAAAACGGATGGCGGGTGCGCCGGTGTTCCCGGGCGACAGCGGCGGTAAACCGATGCAGCAATCGCCGGTTTCACAACGCACGGATTTGATCCCCGAAGCCGTGAGCGCGGCAAAAGAGAGTGACGTGGTGGTGGCCTGCGTGGGCGACCTCGCCGGGCTATTCCAGAGCGGCACCGTGGGGGAAGGATCGGATACCGATTCGCTGAATCTGCCGGGCGTGCAGCAACAGCTGCTTGAGGAGCTGGTGGCAACCGGCAAGCCGGTAATTGTCGTCATGACGGGCGGGCGTCCTTATAACCTTCAGGGGCTGGAAGAGAAGGTGGCCGCGCTGATGATGGCCTGGGCGCCGGGGCAGGAAGGGGGCTGGGCGATTGCCGATATCTTAACCGGCCGCGCGGAGCCGCAGGGCAGGCTGGTAGTCAGCGTGCCGAAAAACGCCGGGGCGATGCCGTACTACTATAACCACAAGCTGAAAAGCGGCGGCACGCCGATTGCGTTCCATTTTGGCGCACTTTACCCGTTCGGTTACGGTCTTGGCTGGACGCAGTTTCGCTGGAGTGCGGCGCGTCTCGCTGAAAGCCACGTCCCGGTCGACGGAGAGGTGGTGTTAAGCGTCGATGTCAGTAACATCGGGGAGCGCAGCGGCAGCGAAGTAATACAGGTATACGTGCGTGACAAAGTCGCGACGCAGGTTCGTCCGCTTCAGGAGCTGAAAGCGTTTCAACGCGTTACGCTTTCACCGGGAGAAACCGCCACCCTGACCTTTACCTTGCCGGTGGAGATGTTTAATTTCACCCGCCGGGACGGGAAGCGGATTGTCGAGCCAGGTGAATTTGAGCTACAGGTTGGCGCGTCCTCGGCGGATATTCGCGAGGTGGTGAACGTGCAGGTGACCGGGGAGACGCGGGTGCTGGAGGGGGAATGGCAGATGTTGAGTAGGAGTGAAATTTGTAAAAATTAATATTCAGGACTCGCCTGGCCACAAAGGCGAGTCCTCTTTCAAGCAATCAAAAGAGGAAAATGAACTTACAAAGCACTAATAACTTAAAAAAATAGTTCGCATAAGAATAGTCTTAGCCGCCTTGCTCTGAGCCTGGAACTGATATAGCTACTCCTCACCGTCTGCTGGTTGCAGGACTGCGCCAGATGGCCTGATAGGTTTGATGAGCTATAAAAGATGAAATTTAAATGAATATACGGACTCTGTCTGATTTAAGTTCCCTGTGCAACGGCTACATGACAACGCAATGCAGGGAAAACGAAGAACTACAGTGCATAGCGTCAGAACTCAGGATTCAATAAGTAACTGGAGAGGTTAAGTGGTTGTAGATATTTCGGTGTTATTCATTATTCTTTTAATGATTGTGTGCGCCCTGATTTATCGCCTTTCTGTCATGGAAGATAAGTTGTTAGCAATGGAGTTAAGACACGCTACGGAAGTCAACGCAGCGCGTAGAGAAGGGTATATAAACTGCATGAATCTTCATGCTCAGGTTGAAAAAAGTATAAAAGATAAAGCTAAATGATGGCGTTTTTAGGAACGCCAGTATGGCTGTTATATCATTTACTGTGCTTGCCTTGACGTTTATCTTTTTTCTTATGGCGGGAAAATAACCCACATAACTATTATTGACAGAAGAAAAAGGTGCAGGCGCTGCTCCTGCAGTGGTCAGCCGCCTTAAACGTGGTGATGCTCATTACAACGTGAACGTGCTCGCGCTGATGAACGGGCAGAGGCTACTAATAATTCAGAGTAAAAGGAACACCTGGCGGTACGAGAAAGATATTCAGTAGATAGTGAAATGGCATATGCTTATGACGAATGGAACTAAACAGTAAAACTCTTTCATCGCTATTCATCCGTCTGTAATGAACGGTTTTTTCGTTTAAAACACGCCTAAATCCTGTGCGCTCAGCATAAGGTAAATAAAAAAAAAGCCCATCGTGGGAGATGGGCAAAGACTACACACAGCAATTCGTTGTTTCACTCAGGGGATTTCCATGCTTATAAATCAAGGTGTTGATTTATAACCGTGTCTTAATAGTAGGCATGCCAACTTTATGAGTCGATCGGATTCGTCTCAATAGTTAAAGGGAGGTAAAGATTTCTTGAAGAGAATGACGGTTTTAGGCATGAAAAGGCGGGTCTGACCAGTGCGCAGAGAATAAATAGTTTAGCAACGTTTAAGTATTCCTGCGAAGAGTGTAGGCCGGGTAAGCGTTAGCGCCACCCGGCAAAGGTTATTACTGCGCGTTCTTATCTTCCAGCTCTTCAAGTTCGCCTAAGATGAGGTCCGGATCGGTTCCGGGTGGCGGCACTTCATGCACCCAGGCAGAGAAGAGACGCCAGGTTACCGCAAGCAGCACCGGACCGATAAACAGGCCAATCATGCCGAAGGCAATCAACCCCCCGATCACCCCGGACAGGATCAGAATCAGCGGCAGATCAGCGCCCATGCGGATGAGGAGAGGACGAATCACGTTATCCATGGTGCCCACCACGCAACTCCAGACCAGCAGCACCGTGCCCCAGGTCGTGTCCCCCGTCCAGTAAAGCCAGATAATGCAGGGAACCAGCACCAGCAGCGGACCAAGCTGTGCCAGACAGGTCATCAGCATGACAACGGTGAAAATGGTGGCATAAGGTACGCCGGAAACCGCCAGCCCGATACCGCCAAGCACCGCCTGCACCAGCGCTGTGACCACCACGCCGAGCGCCACCGCGCGAACGGCCTGGGCTGCCAGCAGCACGGCCGCATCGCCGCGTTTACCTGCCAGCCGGGTGGCGAAATGGCGTACCCCCAGCGCAACCTGCTCGCCGCGCCAGTACAGCAGGGCGCTGAAGACCAGCATCAACGTACAGTGCATCATGAAGCGACCAATATGCGCAGCCTGCCCGACAAACCAGGTGGTGGTTGTGCCGATGTACGGGCGCACTTTGGCCATCAGGGCGCTACCGCCCATCTCCAGCAGGCTGTGCCAGCCGCTGTATAGTTTTGCGCCCACAACAGGAATGCTGTTCAGCCACGCGAGATCCGGCAGCGTCATGTCACCGCTGGTGACCGCGCGAATAACCGGGCCGCTGCTGTCAACCAGGCTGTTAACCAGCAGCGCAATGGGAATAATAAACAGCAGGAACAGCAGCAGCGTCATCACCAGCACGGCAAGGCCGCGGCGACCAAACAGCAGTTTCTGCAAACGTAAGAGTAAAGGCCAGGTTGCGACCACGACGGTCGCGGCCCAGGCAAATCCGAGCACGAAAGGACGAACAATCCACAGACACGCAATAATCATAATGGCTAAGAACAGCACCGACAGCAGTATCTGTGCGACATCCCTGGGCTGACGAAGATTGACCATAAACGAAACTTTCCTTAAATGAACACCAGCAAGGCTGATGGGAATATAAACCGCATCTCTCTAATCATTAGTGATTTCAGCGATTTTTGACAGGCGGATTTTGCCCGTAATTCTACGAAGCACATAAGAAAAAAATGTGATAAAACTTTCCAGACACAACGCAAACGATTTCACACTATTCTCATTAGGGTCGACAGCAATGATCCCACAGATTTCTCAGGCACCGGGCGTCGTTCAACTGGTGCTTAATTTTTTGCAGGCACTGGAGCAACAGGGTTTTACAGGTGATACCGCCACCGATTATGCCGACAGGCTGACAATGGCAACCGATAACAGTATTTACCAGCTTCTTCCCGATGCCGTCGTTTTCCCGCGCTCTACCGCCGATGTGGCCCTCATCGCCCGTCTGGCGTCGCAGGAGCGTTTCAGCTCCCTGGTCTTTACCCCGCGCGGCGGCGGGACGGGCACCAATGGGCAGGCGCTGAACCAGGGCATCATCGTTGATATGTCCCGCTATATGAATCGCATCATTGAGATCAACCCGGAAGAGGGGTGGGTGCGTGTGGAAGCGGGGGTAATCAAAGATCAGCTGAATCAGTTTTTAAAACCGTATGGCTATTTTTTTGCGCCCGAGCTTTCCACCAGTAACCGCGCAACCCTTGGCGGGATGATCAACACCGATGCTTCAGGGCAGGGCTCGCTGGTCTACGGCAAAACCTCCGATCACGTCATGGGTGTGCGGGCGGTGCTGCTGGGGGGCGATATTCTCGATACCCAGCCGTTGCCGGTCGAACTGGCTGAAACGCTGGCAAAAGAGAGCACCACCAGCGGACGGATTTATCGCACCGTGCTGGAGCGCTGCCGCGAAAATCGCGAACTGATCCTCGACAAATTCCCGAAGCTCAATCGCTTCCTGACGGGCTACGATCTGCGCCATGTCTTTAATGACGATCTGAGCCAGTTCGATCTTACCCGCGTACTGACCGGGTCTGAAGGTACGCTGGCCTTTATCACCGAAGCGCGTCTGGATATCACCCCGCTGCCGAAGGTGCGCCGTCTGGTGAACGTCAAATACAACTCCTTTGACTCCGCGCTGCGTAATGCCCCGTTTATGGTGGAGGCGCGGGCGCTGTCGGTGGAAACCGTTGATTCGAAAGTACTGAACCTGGCCCGGGAAGATATTGTCTGGCATTCGGTGAGCGAACTGATTACCGACGTGCCGGATAAAGAGATGCTCGGTCTGAACATCGTCGAGTTCGCCGGGGATGACGCAGAGCTGATTGAGAGCCAGGTGAGCACGCTCTGCCAGCGTCTGGATGAGCTGATTGCACAGGGGGAAGGCGGCGTCATTGGCTGGCAGCTGTGTAACGACCTCTCCGGCATCGAGCGAATCTACGCGATGCGTAAAAAGGCGGTGGGGCTGCTCGGTAACGCGAAAGGGGCGGCGAAGCCGATTCCATTTGCGGAAGATACCTGCGTGCCGCCGGAGCATCTGGCGGATTATATTGTGGAGTTTCGTGCGTTGCTCGACAGCCATGGTCTGAGCTATGGCATGTTCGGGCACGTTGACGCGGGTGTGCTACACGTGCGCCCGGCGCTGGACATGTGCGATCCGCAGCAGGAGATCCTGATGAAGGAGATCTCCGACGAGGTCGTGGCCCTTACGGCCAAATATGGCGGTTTGTTATGGGGAGAGCATGGCAAAGGATTTCGCGCCGAGTACAGCCCGGCATTTTTTGGCGAACAACTCTACGCCGAGCTGCGTAAGGTGAAAGCCGCTTTTGATCCTGATAACCGTCTTAACCCGGGTAAAATCTGCCCGCCAGAGGGCGTTGATGCGCCGATGTTGCAGGTAGACGCCGTCAAGCGCGGCACCTATGACCGACAAATTCCGATTGCGGTTCGCGCTTCCTGGCGCGGCGCGATGGAGTGCAACGGCAACGGGCTGTGCTACAACTTCGATGTGAAAAGCCCGATGTGTCCGTCGATGAAAATCACCAGCAACCGCATCCACTCCCCAAAAGGACGTGCGATGCTGGTGCGCGAATGGCTGCGCCTGCTGGCCGATCGCGGCATTGACCCGCTCAAGCTGGAACAGGAGCTGCCGGAAAAACGCGCCAGCCTGCGCGGGCTCATCGAACGGACCCGCAACAGCTGGCATGCGAATAAAGGCGAATACGATTTCTCGCATGAGGTGAAAGAGGCGATGTCCGGCTGCCTGGCGTGCAAGGCGTGTTCAACCCAGTGCCCGATTAAAATTGACGTGCCGGAATTCCGTTCCCGCTTCCTCCAGCTGTACCACACGCGTTATCTGCGCCCGATGCGCGATCATCTGGTGGCAACGGTGGAGAGTTACGCGCCGCTAATGGCTCGTGCGCCAAAAACCTTTAACTTCTTTATCAATCAGCCGCTGGTGCGCAAACTGTCTGAAAAACATATCGGCATGGTGGATCTGCCGCTGCTGTCGGTGCCATCGCTCCAGCGTCGGCTGGTGGGGCACCGCTCGGCGAACATGACCCTGGAGCAACTGGAAGCATTAAGCCCTGAGCAGAAAGCGAAGGTGGTGCTGGTGGTGCAGGATCCGTTTACCAGCTATTACGATGCGCAGGTGGTGGCTGATTTTGTCCGTCTGGCAGAGAAAATTGGCTACCAGCCGGTGGTACTGCCGTTCTCGCCGAACGGCAAGGCGCAGCACATTAAAGGTTTCCTGACCCGCTTCGCGAAAACCGCGCAGAAAACTTCAGATTTCCTGAATCGCGTGGCGCAGCTCGATATGCCAATGGTGGGCGTCGATCCGGCGCTGGTGCTCTGTTACCGGGATGAATATAAGCAGACGCTCGGCGATAAGCGCGGTGATTTTCAGGTCTTACTGGTGCATGAGTGGCTGCCTTCGGTGCTGAAGCAAACGGCCCCTCAGGAGGTCAGCGGAGAATCCTGGTACCTGTTTGGGCACTGCACTGAAGTGACCGCGCTGCCGACGGCGCCTGCCCAGTGGGCTTCTATCTTCGCCCGCTTTGGCGCGAAGCTGGAAAGCGTCAGCGTGGGCTGCTGCGGTATGGCCGGAACCTACGGTCATGAAGTCAAAAACCACGCTAACTCGCTCGGCATTTACGAGCTGTCGTGGCACCAGGCAATGCAGCGCCTGCCGCGTAACCGCTGTCTGGCGACGGGCTACTCCTGCCGCAGCCAGGTGAAACGGGTGGAAGGTAACGGCGTTCGCCATCCCTTGCAGGCTTTACTGGAGATTATCGGATGATCTGGAAACGTGCGGTCACTCTGCAGGCCTTAAATGCCATGGGTGCTGAAAACATGGTCGGTTTGCTGGATATCCAGTTTACGCGCATTGGCGATAATGAACTTGAAGCGACGATGCCAGTAGACAGTCGTACTCATCAACCGTTTGGCCTGCTGCACGGCGGCGCGTCCGTCGTGCTGGCCGAAACGCTGGGGTCGGTCGCAGGTTACCTGTGTACGGAAGGGGAGCAGAAGGTGGTCGGGCTGGAGGTCAATGCCAACCACATCCGCTCCGTTCGCAGCGGGCGCGTGCGCGGTGTTTGCCGCGCACTGCACGCCGGAAGTCGTCATCAGGTGTGGCAGATTGATATTCTGGACGAGCAGGATCGCCTGTGTTGTTCATCCAGACTGACGACGGCCGTTGTGTAAAGTTTCCGAATGTCTTGCTTTTGGTCAAAAATTAGCCGCCTGATTGTGATATACTGGTCACGTTTTGAACATAAGCGAGGACATCATGGATACTGAAATAACCCCAACACAGCTGGCAATTGAATATTTACGTCGCGATAAAAGCAATCTGTCTCCGGCGCAGTACCTGAAAAAGCTGAAACAACTTGAGCTGGAATTTACGGATTTGCTGGCGCTCTCTTCAAACGAGCTGAAAGAAGAGATCTACTTTGCCTGGCGGTTGGGCGTTCACGTCCATTGAGCAGTGAAGAAAAGGCCGCCCGCGCGGCCTTTTTTGTGTCTGAAAATCAGTATTTGGCAGGCAGTTTGTTAATTTTAATGAGCCGGCCTTCTTCCATTTCGATGAACCCGCCCGTTTTCAGGTCAGCCAGGATCCGCATTACGCCGCTGCGGGAAAGCCGGGTTTTATCCCGGATGTACCTTTCCGCCGTCACGCTGCGTCGGTAGTTGTCATCTTCCTGCATCAGCATCATGAGCTGCTGACGAATCATCTCGTAAGCCGTTGGCGCACCTTTCGGCATGACGTTGTGATAAAGGCGGTTATAGACAAACATCAGATGATTAGAAAGCAGCCCCCATAACGCCTTCTCTTTGATAACTTCTGCCACCCGATCGGTTGCTAGCACGCCGATCAGGCATGGCGTCACCGTTTTGAGATAATCGTTAAAATATATGTCCGTCAGATTAGCGAGACCAAACAGGGCGGGACTGCGCGCGGTGGTAAGCATCATGTCGTCGCTTCTTCTGTATATCGCGATTGTGCCCTCGAGAATTAAATAACACATACTCTGCCCGTTAACCTGGAGATCAAGTTGCTCACCGGGATCGGTTTTATGCGTGGTGCAGTGCGGCTGTAAGTGGGAAATCAGTTCCTGGGCATAGGGAGAGCCGCGATGCGATGGTTTGTCAGAAGACATAGCGTTAACCTGGAAAGAGACTGTACTTTCTATAGTGTCGCTCTTATTTTCCACCTTCTCCAGAGATAAAAACAACCTCAGTACTTGCGGGGTAAGTGATGGATCTCGATTAGCACGCCGCGCTCCATAGTGATGTATTTCCCCGTCCGCAACTCCGCCAGGATCCGCATAATGCCGCTGCGTGAAAGATAGGTGCGGCTTTTGATATAGGCTGCGGCGGTAATGCTCTGTCTTATGGCTTCCGGCTCCTGCATCAGTTCTACCAGCTGAAAGCGGATAATGTCGTAAGCCGACATCTGCGATATCTGGGCACAATGTTCGTAAACGCGCGATGCGGTATAGATCAGCAGGTTCGAGAAGGACTCCCATAAATTCTGTTGTGCGACTACGTGATTAAAACGCTCCAGCGTAACGCTAGCCACCTCTGAAGTTTCCAGCGCTCTGACGTAGAGGTGCTCAGAAGAAAACTGGCTGCTCACGCCGAGTATAAAAGGTGCGGATTCGGAATTTAAGACGATACCGTCACCTCGACGATGCAATGCCACGCTGCCATGTAACAGTAAAAAGCACTGGCGGATATCACCGGAATAATAATGGATGACTTCACCTTTAGCCATGATGCATCTTTCGGTATGCGGCAAAACATTATCGATTATTTTTTCAATGTGCTTAAGAGGCTTAGCGCCAAGCACTGTTGTTATTTCATTGCCTGAAACGGGCGCAATACGGGTGTTCATAAGAGGCCTCATACACTGATGCGATCATTTTTTGATCGACATAAAGAATTATCTTAAAAAACAGTTAGTCAGGGAATATTTTCGTCGAGTCTAATTATAGACTTGCCTATTAATGAGTGTTAATTAGTTGAATTTGAAACATTTTTGACTTAGGTCTAAAAGTAGACCGGGGACTTTATTGTTAAGATATTTCCAAAGTAATTTGTTTTGTTTTTGTTAAAAGAGAGTCTACAGCTAGACCCTAAAATCGATTGTGCGTAGAAAAAGAGTTGTATAAATTTTGATTCGTCGAAAGGGGTTTTATTTCTGCAACTGAATATCGGTAATAAATAAAGTAATACAGGAAAGAGAATTATGAATAAAAAATTGATGATGGCAATGTTAGCGGCAGGTTCTGTACTCACCATGACCAATGCATTTGCAGCGGCAGGTACCGTTAATTTTAACGGAAATATTCTGGATTCTGCCTGCGACGTAGATGTGGCATCTCAGAACCAGGTGGTGGTATTGGGCGATTATTATAAAACGGAATTCCCGACGGCGGGAGCCAGAACGGCTGCGACGCAGTTTAATATTATTTTGAAAAACTGTCCTGTGACGGTCACTAATGCAAAAGTCCGTTTTGACGGTACGCCGGATTTAACCAACGCCAGCCTGCTGGCGATTGATACGTCCGTGGCGGGGGCGGCCACAGGGGTAGCGATTAACCTGATGACTGCAGATAAAGCCGATCTGCCGCTGTACGGCAGCAATAGCTATACCTACGCGCTCAGCAGTACGGCTGATAATACACTGAACTTCTACGCGCAGTATATCTCCACCGCAGCGTCCGTGACCGCGGGCCCGGCTAACTCGGTCGCGAACTTCTCAGTGGTTTACAACTAAGTCATTGGCAGTAATTAGCAGGGGGCTTCGCGGCCCCTTGTTTTATGAGGTATTGAAATGCGTTTTATAACGACAACTGGCCTGGCGATGGCGCTGTTATCGCTGACGTTAACATCCGCCAGTGCTGGAGTAGTTATTGGCGGCACCCGCATTATTTTCGATGGGGCAAAAAAAGAAGCGTCAATAAGTATCACCAATCCTGATGACGTTCCTTATTTAATCCAGTCGTGGATTGATGTTCAGGATGGGCAATCCGGTAAAGCGCCTTTTATTATTACGCCTCCGCTGTATCGGCTGGATGGCGGGCAAAAAAACCTTGAGCGTATTGTCATGACAGGCTCGCTGCCTCAGGGGCAGGAGAGTTTATTCTGGCTGAACATTAAAGCTATTCCATCAGCTTCAAAGCAGATGAACTCGCTGCAAATTGCCGTCAAAACGCGGATCAAACTTATTTATCGGCCAGAGAGCCTTCGTGCGTCTACCCCTGAGGAACAAACCAACAAATTAACCTGGCATCGTGCGGGAAATGCTCTGCAGGTAAATAACCCTACGCCGTACGTTATCAATTTCAATGAAATAACAGTCGGGGGTAAAAAACTTGACGATGTCACGTACGTAATGCCTTCAGGCTCAGTTCGTTTCCCGTTACCGAATGGGACCCATGGCAATACGCTGACGTTTAAAGTCATTAACGATTATGGCAATCCTGGCGAATTACACCGGGCCAGTTTGTGATCCCTTTGCATTAATCGGGTGCTCGTCATGACAACGGCATTTAATACAGTGCAGCCTGCGCGCCTGGCAATATTCATTGCCCTCGCGCTTGCGGGTTTCTCTCCCACACTGTGGGCCAGTGAGACGTTTAATACGGAACTGGTAGAACTGGATAATCCCGGAATGGGAAAAGCGGATTTATCTGCCTTTGAATCCGGCTCGCAGGCGCCCGGGACGTACCTCGTTGATATTATTCTTGACGATCGGCTGCTGGAAACGCGGGATATTCGTTTCCTGGCAGTGAAGGATGCTAACGGCAGTGAAACGTTGCAGCCGTGCCTGAGTATCAGGCAGTTAAAAGCGTGGGGCGTGAAAACGGCGCTTTTCCCGCAGCTCGACGCCGGGCAAGGAGAATGCGCCGATCTCAAGGCGATTCCACAGGCCAGCGCGGACTTCCAGTTTGGCGCCCAGCGTCTGGCAATCAGCATCCCACAGGCGGCCATAGATCTGCCAGCGAGAGGTTACGTTCCGCCCGAGATGTGGGATGAAGGCATTACCGCGGCCATGCTCAACTACAGCCTGAGCGGCGCGAACAGCCGGGCAAGAAGCGGGGCAGGCACCCGCAGCGACAGTCAGTATGCAAACCTGCGACCGGGGATCAACGTCGGTCCCTGGCGGTTACGCAACTACACCACCTGGTCCCGCGATGCGTCCGGCCAGGATAAGTGGGACAATGTCTATACCTTGATGCAGCGCGCGATTATTCCCCTGCAAGCCCAGTTTACGCTCGGAGACAGTTCCGCCCCTGCCGATGTCTTTGACAGCATGCCTTTTCGCGGCGTCCAGCTGGCGTCCGACGACGATATGCTACCGGATTCCCTGAAAGGCTATGCGCCGGTGGTGCGCGGTATTGCGCGAACTAACGCGCAGGTCGTGGTGCGTCAGAATGGCTATCAAATCTACCAAAGCTATGTGGCGCCGGGCGCGTTTGAGATCGCGGATATGTATCCCACCGGCGGCGCGGGCGATCTTGATGTCACGATCGTCGAAGCCGATGGCAGTGAGCAACATTTCACCCTGCCGTACGCTTCGCTGCCGGTCCTGCAACGGGAGGGGCGCCTGAAATATGCCCTTACCGCCGGGCAGTATCGATCGTATAACCGTAGCGTGGAGAAAACCCCCTTCGGGCAACTGACCGGAATCTACGGCCTCCCTTACGGCCTCACGCTCTATGGCGGCGTTCAGGGGGCAGATAAGTACCAGTCGGCGGCTCTGGGGGTGGGCAAGAACATGGGCGATTTCGGGGCGATATCCGCAGACCTCACCCAGGGCTGGTCAACGCCGGAGCATGCCGCGAAAACAAGCGGTCAGTCGTGGCGGGCCCGATACAGCAAGAATTTTATTAATTCCGGGACGAACTTTTCGATTGCCGGGTATCGCTACTCGACCCGCGGCTATTACGGGATGCAGGAGGTCCTCGATTCGTACGGCGACAGCAGCGCGCTTCAGGACAGGCGACGTAACCGTGCCGAGCTGACAATGAGCCAGACGCTGGGGGACAACCTGGGCGCGCTCACCCTCAGTGCGGCGCAGGAAGATTACTGGAATGACGGTAAGTCGATGGCTTCGTGGAGCGTCGGCTATAGCAACTACTGGCACAACATCAGCTATGGCCTGACATGGACCTACAGCAAAAATGTCCGCTCAGCGTCAGAAACCCGCGACAACCAAAAAAACGCTGATCACGACCAGCTTCTGGCGTTCAACATCAGCATTCCGCTGGATAAATTTTTGCCGCAGACATGGGCGAACTATGGCATGAACGCCAGCAGGAATAACGGGACGACACACAGCATCGGTCTGAACGGGGTGGCACTCGAAAACCGAGCCCTGAACTGGAACGCGCAGCAGGGATACGGCACAGAGGGCGTGGGCTATACCGGCAACGTTAACGCGGACTACAGAGGCACCTATGGCGAAGCCACGGCGGGGTATGGTTATGACAAAAACAGTGAACGCCTGAATTACGGGCTACAAGGCGGCATTCTCGCCCATGCTGATGGCATCACGCTTTCTCAGCCGCTGGGGGAGACCAACGCCTTAATTAAAGCGCCTGGCGCCCACGGCGTGGATATCCGCAATCAGCCCGGTGTACGGACAGATTTTCGCGGTTATACGGTCGTGAGCAACCTTTCGGTCTACCGAAAAAACGATCTCACTCTCGATCCGGAAAATATGCCGGAGGATGTCGAACTGGAGATCAACACCCGCACGGTGACGCCGACGCGGGGAGCGGTGGTGAGAGCCGATTATTTGCCGAAGTCAGGTCGCCGGGTGCTGATGACCTTGACCGACAACGAACGCGCCGTTCCGTTTGGGGCGGTGGTCACCCTTGTCGGTGATGAGAGCAGCAGTTTTATTGTGGGCGATCGCGGTCAGGTTTATTTAACCGGTATGCGCGAGGAGGGGACGTTAGTCGCGACATGGGGGAGTCAGCCCAGCCAGCAATGCCGCGCTGATTTCAGCCTGCCGACACACTCAACATTCGGTGGGATCGCTGACATGCGCGCCTCCTGCCGTCAGGAACGTTAACATGAAATGGCTTATCGTGATTTTGCTTCTCTGTTTGCTCGCGGCGGGAAACCTCGCCCGTGCCGGTACGTGCACCACCATCACGCCGCAGCTGTCAACCCTGTCCGTGGGGACGATTAACGTGCAGCGTGATGCGCCTGTCGGCACGGTGGTCTTTTCCGGCGCGGCGACAGCCACCGGTTCCTATCTTACTGGATGTGCTAATCCGCTGATGCTGGGATTCAGCATGCGCTACAACAGCGCCACGTTGAGCAGCTACGGCAATCATGTGTACAACACTAACGTCAGCGGGATAGGCATACGCTTTTCCTCCAACGCCTATTTTGAAAACCCGAGCAATACGTTCTCGTACAATGCGCAGACCTCCTATGTCGACTGGTATGGCGGGAGGATTGAGCTGGTGGTGACTGGCCCGGTCTCATCGGGGGCGTTAACCCCGGGGGCGATCGGCGTCGTGACGCTTCAGGGGAGCGACGGCATCTATCGTGACGGCCTGACCACGCAGCTCACCGCCGGAACCATTAATGCCATGGCGTGCACGGTGAATACGTCACAGCTGACGTTTCCGATCGGGGATATCCCCGCCTCGGCGTTCGGCAACGTGGTGGGCACCACGCCAGCGGGAGCACAGAACACGCAAAACCTGGGCTTAACTTGCGCCGCCGGAACCAATATTACGGTCTCGCTCAGTGGAATACAGAATCCGGACAGCGCCAATACCAGCGTGATGGCCTTAACCGGGCAGGGGAATGCCGGCACCGCAAAAGGGGTTGGGGTGCAGCTTATCTATAACGGTGTGCCGCTGGTGATGAACAGCCGACTATTCTTGCGGCAGTCTGCCGGCGGGCAAGAGACATTGCCGTTAACGGCCCGATATTACCAGACGTTGAACCGCGTGGAGTCAGGTTCAGCAAATGCCTCCGCCACCCTTAATTTGACCTATCAGTAGCAGGTACGAAGATGAAAATAATATACGGGGCACTGCTGTTACTGGCTTTACTCAGCGGGAAGGCTTTCACCGCTGATAGCGTCAACATCGGTGTGACGGGAAATATCGTTGCGTCGCCGTGCATATTTAATGGCGGGAGTAACAGCCTCGATGTCAATCTGGGCAATATTCAGGCAACCAATATGGCGACGCCGGGCTCAACATCGGATCCGGTGCCATTTAGTCTGCTGTTCACCCAGTGCCCAACGGGAACGCAGAGTGTGACCGTCTCTTTTACCGGCAGCCCCGATCCCGCGGCGGGCGCGGACTATTTTATGAACAGCGGTTCGGCCACGCATGTGGCGATAGCCATGCGCGATGCCCAAACGGGTACGCTTAAAGGAACAGGCTCTGGCATGACTCAAACTATTGGTGCCGACAGAACCGCGACAATGGCTATGCAGGCCTCGGTTAAATCCGTGACGGGTGGCGTCACGCCGGGAAGCATCAGTGCAGTTGTGGTGATGACGATGCAGTACAACTGAGCGCCGGTGATATGCCTTTTTTAAAGACGTTGGTATGAGCTATGTTAAATATTCTGATTCAGGAAACCGATCTATTTTTTCAGGCTGGGCTACATGAATTTTTCGAGGATTTTTTTAAACATAACTTTCATCGTGCCATCACATTTAACCTGGCGCTGACCCATGAAAACGTCAGTCAGGCCGATATTATTGTCCTGTCATTATGCCAGGGTGAAACACTGACCTGTTTTCCCGAGTTACTCGCCCGGCAAAAAGGGATTGTGCTAGGGTTTGTCGACGATGAACTGCGCTTTTCGGCGTTGCCCTCCTGCTTTCAGGACATTATTTTTCTCCCTCGCCGTGCATCGCTTGATCGTATCAGTGGCGTACTGTTTATCGCGTGGTTCAGGACGCAATTACCGGGTTACACATGGACTAAACATAACTGCTTCGACTGCCAGCATAAAGGGTTATCCCGGCAACAAATTCGTATTTTGGTCAATTTTTACCGAGGGCTGTCGGTAGTGCAGACCGCTCAGGCGCTGGAGATGAGCCAGAAAACGGTCTTCACCCATAAATATATGCTGATGCAAAAATTTAATCTGCGAAGCGATTACGAGCTGATCGTACTGTTGAGAAGGTTGATGGAGAAAAAGAGCCGTCCGAACCTGCTTCGCGATTACCTGGAAAATAATTATGCAGAACAGATAGCGTAAAACGTCAGCGGATAGCTGGCCGGGCAGTGATAGCCACCACCCGGCAATGTATTTAAACGTTAACCGCAGCGATCAACCGCGTCTTCATGGTCTGGTATGCAGAAGCCGCAAAATCCTCCGCCCAGCGCTGGTCCTCGATCGCCTCCATCTGCACGGCGCAATATTTCGTTTCAGGCGTTCTGGAGATCGGGTCTAGATTATCCTGCGTCAGCTCATTACAGGCGCCAATCCACCACTGGTAGGTCATATAGATTGCTCCCGCATTGATGCGCTCGCTGATGCTGGCGCGCGTGATCACTTTACCCCGGCGTGAACGTACCCAGACCAATTGGCCGTCGGCGATCCCACGCTCATCCGCGTCGGCCGGGTTCATTTGCACCCGGCCCGGCTCGTCGGCCAGGCTTTGCAGCGCCGCGCAGTTCCCGGTCATTGAGCGACAGGAGTAGTGACCGACTTCGCGCACCGTGCAAAGTACCAGCGGGTAATCCGTATCCGGTGTCTCGGCCGGAGCGCGCCAGGGGGCAGCAAACAGCTGGCCTTTGCCAGTGGGGGTGTCGAACTGATTATCCCTGTACAGATAGGGTGTGCCGGGATGATCAAGGGTTGGGCAGGGCCACTGGACATGGCCCATCTCGCCCATTTTTTCGTAGGTCACGCCGTAGAAGAGGGGGCACAGCTCGCGCATTTCGTCCCAGATCTGCTGGTTATTCTCGTAATGCATGGGATAGCCCATCTCCGTGGCCAGCAGGCTGATGATCTCCCAGTCGCGCTTGACGTTGCCGCTGGCCTCAATGGCCTTGCCAAAACGCTGGAAGCCGCGATCGGCGCAGGTGAACACGCCAGCATGTTCTCCCCATGACGTGGCAGGGAGCAGTACGTCAGCCACCTCTGCCGTTTTGGTCATAAAGATGTCCTGAACCACCACAAAATCGAGGGACTCAAAGCCGCGGCGGACCAGGCCCAGATCGGCTTCTGTCTGAAGCGGATCTTCCCCCATGATGTAATAGGCTTTGATCTTACCTTCCAGCGCGAGATGCGGCACTTCGGTGATACGCGTCCCGACGCGATCGTCCATCCGGCTGACATTGATTTTCCACGCATCGGCAAATTTCAGTCTGACCGCCGGGTCAGTGACATCCTGGTAGCCGGGGAACATATTGGGCAAAACGCCCATATCGCAGGCACCCTGAACGTTATTTTGCCCGCGAACCGGACCTACGCCGACGGCAGGGCGGCCCAGGTTGCCGGTGAGCAGCGCCAGGCTGGAGAGACCTTTCACCACATCAACCGCCTGACCAAACTGCGTAACGCCCATTCCCCACATTACCGTTGCTGAAGGCGCCGCCGCGAACATGCGCATTGCCTGACGAACATCCCGCGCGGGAATGCCCGTCAGATGTTCAACCTGCTCGGGTGCGTAATCTTTTACCGTCAGTCGGTAAGCCTCAAGCCCTTCTGTGAAGCGGGCAACGTAGTTTTTGTCGTACAGTTCCTCTTCAAGCAGGACATAGCCAAAGGCATTGACCAGCGCCATGTTACTGCCGTTTTTCAACTGAAGATGAAGATCGGCAATGCGTGCCGTTTCAATCTGACGCGGATCGCAGACGATGATTTTTGCGCCATTTTCACGTGCTTTAAGCACGCGTCGGGCGACGATGGGGTGAGAGTCGGCGCAGATATAGCCGAACACCAGCAGGCATTTTGAGTTTTCAATATCGTTAATGGAATTGCTCATGGCACCGTTGCCGAGGGTCTCCTGTAAACCGGCAACGGACGGACCGTGACAGACGCGGGCGCAGCAGTCGACGTTGTTAGTGTTCAGCACCGCACGGGCAAATTTTTGCATCACATAGTTGGTCTCATTGCCCGTTCCCCGCGAGGACCCCGTGGTCATAATGGATCGAGGGCCGTACTGATCTTTGATGCTTTTAAGCCTGTGAGCAGTATAGCGAATGGCCTCTTCCCAGGTAACAGGGGTAAAGGACTCGCCTTTGCTGTAGCGGATCATGGGCTGCGTCAGACGGGGGGTAAGCAGCCGTGTGTCGTTAAGAAAGTCCCAGCCGTAGAATCCTTTCAGGCAAAGCGTGCCCTGATTGGTTACGCCATCAGCGGCTTCGGCACGGATAATCCGGTTATTTTTCACGACGAGGTTTAGTTTGCAGCCTGCACCACAGTAAGGGCAGACGCTGGCGATTTTTTTCATCAATAACAGACCTGTTAAGAAATGAAGCAATGTTTACTGGAAGGCCCAGTCCCTTAGCGGACTAAGCAGGATCCATGCCACATTCAGCGTGCTTGATTAACAGGGCGTAAGGGAAGAGAGGGTGTGTCATCGTCAGTCTGTTCGTCAGTATTGACGATGACACGCTATCCGTAGGGAAGGGAGAGGCGTTAAAGATCGTCCATGGTATAACCGACAACAATTTCCAGCGTCTTGCGGATCACATCCGCCTTAACGACATCGTCGGTAGTTTCCAGCGTCTGGATCAGCCAGAGAATGATCGCTTTGTTGGTTAGATGACCTTCAGAAGCGAGAACACAACGAACCGCAGTCGAAAAAATGGCAGACTCTTCAGCAAAGCGATCGCCTGCGTGACGGAAATACTCCGACAACGCGCTATCTAAAAAGGCGGAGTGGTATTCGGGTTGAAGCTGAATATTTTGTCTCATTTGTTCTCACCGTTGCTGTAAAGTTGTAGTCAATGCATCTTTTTGGGATCGGACGGTTTTCCATTTCCAAATAACGGCACTACATTGTCTCGATTATTTTTGAGAGATCCCTCTCTCTGTATTCGTCCTTGTGCGGTTCTGCGACCTTTAAAAGCGACCGTGCCTGAGCTGATTTCAGCTATCACCCTCGCTAATGTCTCCCGCCGCTGGGGATCCGTCTCACAGGCTTGCATGTTACGCAGACGCTGAACCAATCCCTCGGTCGTCACGGGACCGCGCTCCTTCAAAAGTGAAAGAGCGGCTTCTCCAATAAGCTGGTCGATCAGTCTGTCCGCATCACTGCTGTTCATAACATTAACGTTCGAAGAGCAGACCAAGAAGCATGTGATAATGATGTTCCTCTTCCGGGCCATTGGCCTTTTCAAGGCGACTCAACAGTTTTGTGCAGAGCGATTTGCGATTCAGATTTCGCCCGTCGCTAAGGATTTCAACAACAACCTGACCCAGGGTTTCCTGTTGGGTTGGAAGCGCGGCTTTTTCGAAGTACTGCGCAATCGCTGTTGCTGAGTCTGCGACGTATCCGTTCTGCTGCATGTTTCGCTCCTGTAAAATTCTGTAATCAGTAACGTTACATTTAAGGTATACATAATTTTCAAATCTGTACATTTAAAATGTACAATTTTTTAAATATTTTATAATATATTTTATAAAATCATTATTTATCAGATGCTTATTCTTATACGATTTACTGCGGTATTCACAAGATATATTGTACAATCCGAAGCGGCGTCGCAGAGTTGTACAAGCCCGTAAATGACGCAAAAAAGCCGTGTAAATCGTTGAGATGTAAATTATTTGTTGGGCAATTAATGTGCTATAACAGAGTTTTCCCCACGTGTTTTCGTGGTCACCCCCTCAATCTTCAGGATTAGCATGCTCACAACCATCATTTACCGCAGTCATATCTGCGAGAACGTTCCAGTGAAAGCGCTGGAAGACATGGTCGCTGCTGCAAATTGTAGAAATCGCCAGTTCGATGTGACGGGGATTTTGCTGTTTAACGGCACACACTTTTTTCAGTTACTTGAAGGGCCCGCTGATAACGTTAAGGAGATCTATGAGCTCATCTGCCGTGACCCACGGCATCACAACGTGGTCGAATTGTTGAGCGATCACGGGCCTTCAAGACGTTTTGGCAATGTGGGTATGGAGCTCTTCGACCTTCGTCAGTACGACACCAACGAAGTGCTGCAACAGGTACTCGATAAAGGCACAACGCGCTATCAGCTGACCTATAACGATCGCGCCCTGCAATTTTTCCGCACCTTCGTTGAGGCCACTGAAAAAGCCAACTACTTTGAGCTGCCTCCGGCTGACGCCTGGGAGTTTGTCACCGAAAATACGCCGTTATCCTCCCAGCCGACGGTAGTGGCAAAGGGCGCGGACTGTAGTTTCGCATTTCAACCTATCGTCGATCCGTTTATGCAGCAGGTAGTTTCCTGGGAAGCCCTGATCCGCACGCCGTCCGGTGAGTCTCCGGAAAGCTATTTTGCCAACCTGTCGCGTGAGGCGCTGTACGAATCGGATCTGAAGAGTAAACAGGTGGCTTTGTCGATGGCCAGCGCGCTGGGCCTACAGACTCAAACGTTGTCCATTAATCTGCTGCCGATGACGCTGGTCAATGTTCCTGGCGCCGTCGATTTTTTACTGACGGCAATTGAGGCGAACGGTTTTGTGCCGGAGCAAATTGTGGTCGAGTTCACCGAGAGCGAGGCGATCTCGCGCTTCGAAGAGTTCACCAGCGCGGTCAGACAGCTTAAAAGCGCCGGGATCAGCGTGGCCATCGATCACTTTGGCGCGGGATTCGCCGGTCTGCAACTGCTGGCCCAGTTTCAGCCGGACAGAATCAAGATCAACCGTGATTTGATTGCCAACGTGCACAAGAGCGGCCCGCGTCAGGCGATCATTCAGTCGATCATTAAATGCTGTGCGTCCCTGGAAATCCTGTTCTGTGCGGTAGGTGTAGAGCTGGCTGAAGAGTGGATGTGGCTGGAATCAGCCGGGATTTCTCAGTTCCAGGGGCACCTTATTCGCCAGCCCGCGCCTGGGGGGCATACCGGCGATTGCCTGGCCCGAGAAAAAGTACGATTTATAAAAACCTGTACGTAACTCTTAAAAGTGACCTGTACGTACGGCTAAATTTATACAACAATACATTAACGAGTGAGTGGTTCGTTGAGCCATTCACTTGTCTCAGAACGAGGAGTTAGTTATACAAATGATTTGTACAATCTGATAAGGTTGGTTTGGTTAGGTATGGAAGTATTGTGCGTGAGGGAGTTAATGGCCTATTACAGTATCGGCGAAGTGGCCGAACGATGCGGTATCAACCCCGTTACGCTGCGTGCCTGGCAGCGCCGTTATGGATTGTTGAAGCCGCAGCGAAGCGAAGGGGGTCATCGTCAGTTTGACGATGAAGATATCCTGCGTATCGAAGAGATCAAACGCCTGATGAAAACGGGTGTTTCGGTCGGTAAAGTAAAAGCGCTTCTTGAAAATACAGAAGTGATGACGCATGGGAACTGGGCATCGTTTCAGGAAGAGATGTTAACCGTTCTGCGCTATGCCAATCCGGCAAAACTGCGCGCCAAAATCAGTGAGTTCCGCCGCGACCATGCGATGGATGTTCTGATAGATAACATCATCACCCCTGTGCGTCAGCGAATGAATCAGGATCAGAATACGGTGCGTCATATGGCGAGCCTGCTCGACGGTGTCCTGATTGAGTTTGCCGTTACTAGCCTGGTTGAATCACGAAAAAAAGCAGGTAAAGATGCGCTACTGGTTGGATGGGAGTGCGACGACCGTACGCATTTGTGGCTGGAAGCGGCCCGTCTTGCCTACAAGGGCTGGCATATCGACGTGCTGGCTGAACCGATTGATTCTCCACGTCCGGAACTTTTCCCTGGACAAAAAATTTTCGTCTGGACCGGTAAAGCACCTACGCCTCGTCAACAGGAGCAGCTCGACCACTGGCGTGAACAGGGTTTCGCCGTCTCGTTCCATCACTGATGTTAAGGGGTCCGTCAGGGCCTTTTTGTCTTTTCGAGCCCGCTTTCTTATTGGAAGATAGCTATCTTAAAAATAGGTATTTTCAATACAATTTTTATTATTGCCCGCCACCTTACCGCCTTTCTTATGAAATGCATTATTTATCAATGCATTGAACAAAACTAACCCACCCATCCGCATCCCGTCACAGGGTCTATGCTTAATGAAAGTAGCCAAAAAGGGCGGTTTAGCCCAAAGCCCCTGCTCGCAGGGGGTTGAAGTGATAATCGTTATCACTAACATGGTGTTATGCCCTGGTGGCTTATCAGATGAGGTGGACCTATGGAACTGCATTCAGAAACCTTCAATCCGGCCGATTTTGCCTGGCGTGGCTTAACGCTGACGCCCGCGGCGGCGGCGCATATTCATGAGCTGGTGGCAAAAAATCCCGACATCCTCGGCGTACGCTTAGGCGTTAAGCAGACGGGCTGCGCAGGATTTGGCTACGTGCTGGATACCGTAACCGAACCCAAAAAGGACGATCTGGTCTTTGAAACCGACGGTGCAAAGTTATACGTCGCGCTACAGGCTATGCCGTTTATTGATGGAACCGAAGTCGACTACGTTCGGGAAGGTTTAAACCAGTTATTCAAATTTCATAACCCGAAAGCCCAGAACGAATGCGGCTGCGGCGAAAGCTTTGGGGTATAGGCGGTACTATGTCTCGTAATACTGAAGCAACGAGTGATGTAAACACCTGGAGCGGCGGACACCTCAACTATAAAGAGGGTTTCTTCACGCAGCTGCAAACCGATGAGCTGGCGAAAGGCATCAACGAAGAGGTCGTGCGCGCCATTTCGGCGAAACGTAACGAGCCGGAGTGGATGCTGGAGTTTCGCCTGAGCGCATTCCGCGCGTGGCTGGAGATGGAAGAACCCCACTGGCTGAAAGCGCATTACGATAAGCTGAACTATCAGGATTACAGCTACTACTCCGCGCCCTCATGCGGCAGCTGCGATGATACCTGTGCCTCGCAGCCCGGCGCGGTACAGCAAACCGGTGCCGAGAACAGCTTCCTGAGTAAAGAGGTGGAAGAGGCCTTCAATCAGCTCGGCGTGCCCGTGCGCGAAGGTAAAGAGGTGGCGGTGGACGCCATTTTTGACTCCGTCTCGGTGGCAACCACCTACCGTGAAAAGCTGGCGGAGCAGGGGATAATTTTCTGCTCCTTTGGGGAAGCCATTCACGATCACCCGGAGCTGGTGAAAAAATACATTGGCACCGTGGTACCCAGTAACGATAACTTCTTCGCGGCACTGAATGCGGCGGTGGCGTCAGACGGCACCTTTATCTACGTGCCTAAAGGTGTGCGCTGCCCGATGGAGCTCTCGACCTATTTCCGCATCAACGCGGAAAAAACCGGCCAGTTTGAACGCACCATCCTGGTGGCCGATGAAGGCAGCTACGTCAGCTATATCGAAGGCTGTTCGGCGCCGGTGCGCGACAGCTACCAGCTGCACGCGGCGGTGGTAGAGGTGATCATCCATAAAGACGCGGAAGTGAAATACTCTACGGTACAGAACTGGTTCCCGGGCGATGGCAACACCGGTGGTATTCTGAACTTCGTCACCAAGCGTGCGCTGTGCGAAGGTGAAAACAGTAAGATGTCCTGGACGCAGTCAGAAACCGGCTCCGCCATTACCTGGAAATACCCGAGCTGTATTCTGCGCGGCGACAACTCCATCGGTGAGTTTTACTCCGTGGCACTGACCAGCGGTCATCAGCAGGCCGATACCGGCACCAAGATGATCCACATCGGTAAAAACACCAAATCGACCATCATCTCAAAAGGGATCTCTGCCGGTCACAGCCAGAACAGCTATCGCGGGCTGGTGAAAATCATGCCGACAGCCACCAACGCACGTAACTTTACCCAGTGCGACTCCATGCTGATTGGCGCTGACTGCGGGGCGCATACCTTCCCCTATGTCGAATGCCGCAATAACAGCGCCCAGCTCGAGCATGAGGCGACTACGTCACGTATCGGTGAAGATCAGCTGTTCTACTGCCTGCAACGCGGGATCAGTGAAGAAGATGCGATTTCAATGATTGTTAACGGCTTCTGTAAGGACGTGTTCTCTGAACTGCCGCTGGAATTTGCCGTTGAAGCCCAGAAACTCCTCGCCATTAGTCTTGAACACAGCGTCGGTTAAGGAAAGCACATGTTAAGCATTAAAGATTTACAGGTTAGCGTGGAAGAGAAAGAGATCCTGCGTGGGCTCAATTTTGACGTCAAACCGGGTGAAGTTCACGCCATCATGGGGCCAAACGGCTCCGGGAAAAGTACGCTTTCAGCGACGCTGGCAGGACGCGAAGATTATGAGGTCACCAGCGGCTCCGTTGAGTTTAACGGCAAGGATCTGCTGGAGATGTCGCCTGAAGAGCGTGCCGGTGAGGGCATCTTTATGGCCTTCCAGTATCCGGTGGAAATCCCGGGCGTCAGCAACCAGTTCTTCCTGCAAACCGCGCTGAACGCGGTGCGCAAGTATCGCGGGCTTGAGGCGCTGGATCGCTTTGACTTCCAGGATCTGATGGAAGAGAAAATCAAGCTGCTGAAAATGCCCGAAGATCTGCTCACCCGCTCGGTGAACGTGGGTTTTTCTGGCGGTGAGAAAAAACGTAACGATATTCTGCAAATGGCGGTTCTTGAGCCGGAGCTGTGCATTCTCGATGAAACCGATTCAGGGCTGGATATTGATGCCCTGAAGATCGTTGCCGACGGCGTAAACTCTCTGCGTGACGGTAACCGCTCATTTATTATCGTGACTCACTACCAGCGTATTCTGGACTACATCAAACCGGACTATGTCCACGTGCTTTATCAGGGGCGCATTGTGAAATCCGGTGACTTTACGCTGGTTAAACAACTGGAGGAGCAGGGTTATGGCTGGCTTACCGAACAGCAGTAATGCACTCCAGCAGTGGCACCGACTGTTTGAAGCGCAGGGTGGAGCGCGCTCTGAACAGGCTCAGCACCATCTCCAGCAGATGCTGCGTCTCGGTTTACCGACGCGTAAGCATGAGAACTGGAAATATACCCCGCTGGACGGCCTGCTGAACGGCGAGTTTGTCACCCGTCTGGCGCAGGTTAGCCCCGGCCAGCGCGATGTGCTGGCGCTGAGCGTGGATGCCGTGCGTCTGGTGTTTGTAGACGGGCAGTTTCGTGAGGAACTCAGCGACAGCGTACAGGAGAGCGGGTTCGATATCGCCATTAACGACGAGCGCCAGTCGTTGAGTGCTCCGGTCCAGCCTGACGTCTTTCTGCACCTCACAGAGAGCCTGTCTCAGTCTGTCACCCATATTCACGTTAAGCGTAACCAGCGCCCGGCGAAACCGCTGCTGCTGATGCATATCACCCAGGGTGTTGAGGGCGGCGAGATCAACACCGCCCACTATCGCCACCATCTCGAGCTGGCAGAAGGGGCAGAAGCGACGGTAATTGAGCATTACGTTAGTCTGAACGACACCCGCCATTTTACCGGCTCGCGTCTGACGATGAACGTGGCGGCCAATGCCCAGCTGCACCACATCAAGCTGGCGTTTGAAAATCCGCTCAGTCACCACTTCGCCCACAACGATATTCTGCTGGGCCAGGATGCCGCGGCATACAGCCACAGCTTCCTGCTTGGCGGCGCGGTGCTGCGCCACAACACCAGCACCCAGCTGAACGGTGAGAACACTACGCTGCGTATTAACAGCCTGGCGATGCCGGTGAAGTCAGAAGTGTGCGACACGCGCACCTGGCTTGAGCATAACAAAGGCTACTGCAACAGCCGCCAGCTGCACAAAACCATCGTCAGCGACAAAGGACGTGCGGTGTTTAATGGCCTGATCAACGTGGCGCAGCACGCCATCAAAACTGACGGGCAGATGACCAACAACAACCTTTTGCTGGGACGTCTGGCAGAGGTGGACACTAAACCACAGCTGGAAATCTATGCGGACGACGTAAAATGCAGCCACGGCGCGACGGTCGGGCGTATTGACGATGAGCAGATGTTCTATCTGCGCTCGCGCGGGATAGACCAGCAGGCCGCGCAAAAGATGATTATTTACGCCTTTGCGGCTGAGCTGACGGAAGCGCTGCCCGATGGCGGACTTAAACAGCAGGTGCTGGCCCGTATCGGTCAGCGGCTGCCTGGAGGCGAAGCATGACATTTCCCGTAGAGAAAGTCCGGGCAGATTTTCCGGTACTGACCCGTGAAGTGAACGGTCTGCCGCTGGCCTATCTCGACAGTGCGGCCAGCGCGCAAAAACCGAATCAAGTGGTGGATGCGGAAGCCGAGTTTTACCGCCACGGTTATGCGGCGGTCCATCGCGGGATCCACACTCTGAGCGCCGAGGCGACCCAGCGCATGGAAAACGTGCGCACGCAGGTTGCGGCGTTTCTCAACGCGTGTTCGCCGGAAGAGCTGGTGTTCGTGCGTGGCACCACCGAAGGGATCAACCTGGTGGCTAACAGCTGGGGCAATGCGCAGGTGCACGCGGGGGATAACATCATCATCACCCAGATGGAGCACCACGCTAACATCGTGCCCTGGCAGATGCTCTGTGAGCGTATGGGGGCGCAACTGCGGGTGATCCCGCTAAACGAAGACGGTACGCTTCAGCTTGAACAGCTGGATGCCCTGCTTGACGACAGAACGCGGCTGGTAGCGGTGACCCACGTTTCAAACGTGCTGGGGACGGAAAATCCGGTGGCGCTGATCGTCGACAAAGCCCATCAGGCCGGTGCGAAAGTGTTGATTGATGGCGCCCAGGCGGTGATGCACCATGCGGTTGACGTACAGACTCTGGACTGCGATTTCTACGTCTTCTCCGGGCACAAGCTGTATGGTCCGACGGGCATCGGCGTGCTGTATGTGAAGGAGGATATTCTCCAGGCCATGCCGCCGTGGGAAGGGGGCGGGTCAATGATTGCCACCGTCAGCCTGACGGAAGGCACAACCTACGCCCGGGCGCCCTGGCGCTTCGAGGCGGGCACGCCAAACACGGGCGGGATCATCGGGCTGGGCGCGGCCATTAGCTACGTCTCTGAAACGGGGCTGGCGGCGATTCAGGAGTACGAACAGCTGCTGATGCAATATGCCTTGCAGGAGCTTGCCAGCGTCCCGGATCTGACCTTATATGGCCCTGCTGACCGTCTGGGTGTGATAGCCTTCAACCTCGGCAAGCATCACGCTTATGATGTGGGCAGTTTCCTGGATAATTACGGCGTCGCCGTACGTACCGGGCATCACTGCGCGATGCCACTGATGGCGTATTATCAGGTACCGGCCATGTGCCGCGCATCGCTGGTGATGTACAACACAACGGAAGAGGTCGACAGACTGGTGGCGGGACTAAAACGTATTCACCAGCTGCTTGGCTAACGGAGAGGCGAGAGATGGCAGATTTGCCGGACAGAGATAAATTGCTGCGTAACTTTGGGCGTTGCGCAAACTGGGAAGAGAAATACCTTTATATTATCGAGCTAGGTCAGCGCCTGCCGCCGCTCAGCGAAGAGGCGCATAACCGGGACAACATCATTCAGGGCTGCCAGAGCCAGGTCTGGATCCAGATGCAGCAGACGGATGATGGCGTAATCGATTTACAGGGTGACAGCGATGCCGCCATTGTGAAGGGGCTTATTGCCGTCGTATTTATTCTTTATCACCAGATGTCGGCGCAGGATATTGTCGCCTTTGACGTTCGCCCTTGGTTTGAAAAAATGGCCTTAACCCAACACCTCACCCCGTCCCGCTCCCAGGGACTGGAAGCGATGATCCGCGCCATACGCGCCAAAGCCGCAATCCTTAGCTAAACTGACAGAACAGCATTCATTCTGTTTCGCGGGGTGGTTTCCACCTCGCTGGTTTTTCAGCTTTCTGACGTTTGGTCAGTGAATAAGGAATCTCAGCATGAAGCGCGCGTCTCTAATAACTCTATTACTCCTTGGTTCGCTCAGTGCTGTTAATTCAGCCAGGGCGGTTGATTATCCTTTACCGCCCGCAGGCAGCCGCCTGATTGGGCAAAATCAGACATACACCATTCAGGAAGGCGACAATAAGCTCCAGGCTATCGCTCGTCGGTTTAATACCGCCGCACAGCTTATCCTTGAAACCAATAATACCATTGCACCGGTAAACCCTGCGCCAGGAACGGTCATTACCATTCCTTCCCAGATGCTGCTCCCGGACACCGAGCGTGAGGGCATTGTGGTGAATCTGGCGGAGCTGCGTCTTTACTTCTATCCGCCTGGCGAAAATATCGTGCAGGTCTATCCGCTGGGTATTGGTCAGCTTGGGCTGGAAACACCGGTCAGCACCACCCGTGTGAGTCAGAAAATCCCTAACCCTACCTGGACCCCCACAGCGGGCATCAGAGCGCGCTCACTGGCGCAGGGCATTAAACTGCCGCCTGTGGTACCCGCAGGGCCAAATAACCCGCTGGGGCGCTTTGCGCTGCGTCTGGGCATCGGGAATGGGGAATATCTTATTCATGGCACCAGCGCGCCGGACAGCGTAGGGCTGCGGGTCAGCTCGGGCTGTATGCGAATGAACGCGCCGGATATCAAAGCGTTGTTTGAACAAGTGCGCGTCGGCACGCGGGTGCAGATTATCAATGAGCCGGTGAAGTTCTCCGTCGAGCCGGACGGCAAACGTTATATCGAGGTGCACAGGCCGCTGGCGCAGGCTGAGGGCGAAAACCCACAGACGGTGCCGTTCACGCACTCGGCGGCGTTTACCGCCTTCGCAGCGGAATCAGGTAGCGATAAAACGCTAATCGACAAAGCTCTGGCGCGCAGAGCCGGAATCCCGGTTGCCGTTTCAGCAGGCAATGGTTCGTCAGCCAGCAATTCTGTCCTGTCGGTTCAGAACAGTCGTGTCTCAGCGGCGGTGACGGAAGGCGAGGGAGAGAAAGCGCTTCAGTAGAGATTTGACGAAGGCAAAAAAAATGGCGCACAATGTGCGCCATTTTATTAACAGGTACTATTACTTACGGTATTTAGTAGCCTGGTTGTCCAGACGCTGGTTAGCGCGAGCTGCGTCGTCTTTAGCAGCCTGAACGTCGGAACGCATTGCGTTCACGTCGTTGCTCAGCTGGTCAACTTTAGCGTTCAGAGTCTGAACGTCAGAAGACAGCTGATCGATTTTAGCGTTGCTGGAGCAACCTGCCAGCAGAGTAGAACCCAGGATTACCGCGCCCAGTACCAGTTTAGTACGATTCATTATTAATACCCTCTAGATTGAGTTAATCTCCATGTAGCGTTACAAGTATTACACAAAGTTTTTTGGGTTGAGAATATTTTTTTGATGGGATTACGCCTATTTTTGATCGTTCGCTCAAAGAAGCAACGAAATCGGCAATTTTGACGAAAAAGCTATGTTAAAAAAGGCATTTTTCATCGGATTCATCTTAGATAAATCGCGATTAAATAGAAAAACCCGATTTGCTTTTTGAATAGTTCTGGTTAATGGCGGGAATAAAAAAAGCGCCCCGAAGGACGCTTTTTAACAAAACAATAATTTGTTCGTGAAATATTACAGTACGTGGACAGATGCAGTGTTGGTTGTACCGCTTGGTACCAGTGCACCAGAAACCATAACCACCACGTCGCCTTTCTGAGCCAGGCCACAATCAACCAGTTCCAGAGCCACTTCTTTACCCAGACGATAGAAATCATCGGTAGAGGCAATCTCTTTCACCAGGTGTGGGATCACGCCTTTGCTCAGCACCAGCTGACGCGCGGTGGTTTCGTTGGTGGTCAGCGCCAGAATGGTCGCATCCGGGAAGTATTTACGCACGGCACGCGCAGATTTACCGCCCTGGGTCGCCACGACAATCAGTGGGGCTTCCAGTTTCTCGGCGGTTTCTACCGCACCACGGCACACGGCTTCGGTGATGCGCAGTTTACGGCTGTCGTTGTTGTAATCCAGACGGCTTTTCATCACGCGGTCGGTACGCTCACAGATGGTCGCCATGATGCCGACCGCTTCCAGAGGGTATTTACCTTTTGCAGATTCGCCAGACAGCATAACGGCATCGGTACCGTCGAGGATGGCGTTCGCCACGTCGCCGGCTTCAGCACGGGTAGGGCGTGGGTTTTTGATCATGGAGTCCAACATCTGCGTTGCGGTGATAACCACTTTACGCGCGCGAACGCATTTCTCGATCATCATCTTCTGCGCGAAGATCACTTCTTCAACCGGGATTTCAACGCCCAGGTCACCACGCGCAACCATGATACCGTCAGACGCTTCAAGGATTTCGTCGAAGTTGTTCAGGCCTTCCTGGTTTTCGATCTTGGAGATGATCTGAATGTTCTCACCACCGTGCGCTTTCAGGTGCTCACGGATCTCAACCACATCAGAACGTTTACGGATGAAGGACGCCGCAACGAAGTCCACACCTTGTTCGCAGCCGAAGATCAGGTCTTGTTTGTCTTTTTCAGCCAGCGCTGGCAGAGCAATGGACACACCCGGCAGGTTAACACCTTTGTTTTCGCCCAGATCGCCGTTGTTCAGCACTTTACAGATAACCTTGTTACCTTCAATCGCGGTCACTTCCATGCCGATCAGGCCGTCATCTACCAGCACGGTGTTGCCAACGGACAGATCGCTGGTGAAGCCTTCGTAGGTCACGGCAACGATTTCGTTATTACCTACAACGGATTTGTCGGTGGTGAAGGTGAAGGTCTGGCCCGCTTTCAGGGAAACGTCGTTACCGCCTTCCAGTTTGATGGTGCGGATTTCAGGACCTTTGGTGTCGAGCAGGATTGCCGCTTTTTTCCCGGTCTTGCTCATCACGTTGCGCAAGTTCTGAATACGCTGACCGTGTTCAGCATAGTCGCCGTGGGAGAAGTTCAGACGCATCACGTTCATGCCGGCATCCAGCATTTTGCTCAGCATCTCTTCGGATTCGGTTTTCGGGCCGATAGTACAAACAATTTTCGTCTTTTTCATGACAGTCTTAGTCTTTAAGTTGGGAAGGATATGGAAATCTCGCTCCGGGGGCGCACCGCCGCGGAGTCAAACCTGTGTTGCGAAAGAGTATATGACACGCACTAAGAATAGGTGACATCAAATGAGCGTGCAGAAGAAAGTGTGCCTGAGTGCCAGCCCAACGAAGGAGAGGAGAAGTTGTACGTTGTTTTTTGTATTCCAAGCGCTGAAACCATTCACCAGGGATTTGGCGCGCATTATACGCTGATTCACAGTAAAAAGGAAAATGGAAACAGCGTTTCAAAAACATTCTGTGCAGATTCACATAAGTTTGTTATCAAGGCGTTAAGGCCTAATGTCATCTTATGACGGCAGGCGCAACGCCCGCCGTTTTTTGCTCACTTTTCCAGCGCCTGTTGAAGGTCGTCGATCAGATCCTTCGCATCCTCAATCCCCACCGACAGGCGTATCAGCTGCGGCACAATGCCGTTTGCAAGACGCTGCGCCAGTGGAATGGAGGCGTGGGTCATGCTGTAGGGCTGGCTCACCAGACTCTCCACCCCGCCCAGGCTTTCCGCCAGGGTAAAGAGCGTAAGATGACGAATCACCTCTGTCGCGCGTTGCGCATCGCCTTTAATCACAACGGAGATCATGCCGCCCGGCAGCGCCATTTGTCTGCGGGCAAGCACATACTGGGGGTGTGACTCCAGCCCGGGATAGAGCACGCTCTCTATCTGCGGATGCTGCTCCAGCCATTGCGCAATCGCCAGCGCGTTGGCACTGTGCTTCTCAACGCGCAGGGAGAGGGTGCGAATCCCCCGTAGCGTCAGGAAGCTGCTGAACGGATCCAGAACGCCGCCAACCGCGTTTTGCAGATAGCCCAGACGCTCTGCGAGATCCTTATTTGCCCCGACAACAGCCAGCCCGGCAACCACGTCTGAATGACCGTTGAGATATTTGGTGGCGGAGTGAACCACAATGTCGAACCCCGCCTCCAGCGGCCGGTGAATGACCGGGGAGGCGAAGGTATTATCCGCCACGCTGATCGCATTATGGCGCCGGGCAATGTCTGCGATGGCCTCCAGGTCGGCCAGTTTCAGCAGCGGGTTCGTCGGCGTTTCCACCCAGATCATGCGGGTGTTCGGGCGAATGGCGGCCTCAAGTCCGGCTACATCGTCCGGCTTAACCCAGCTCACCTGTAACCCGGTGCTGCGCTTGCGCACGTTTTCGATCAGGCGATACGTACCGCCATACACGTCGTCAATGGCAACGATATGGCTGTCTTTATCCAGCAGTTCGAGCACGGTGGAAATGGCCGCCAGCCCTGACGCGAAGGCGTACCCGCGCGTGCCGCCTTCCAGTTCGGCGATGGCGGTCTCCAGCGCATGGCGGGTTGGGTTGCCGCTCCGGGAGTATTCGTAGCCGGTATGTTCACCCGGTGCCGGTTGCGCAAACGTCGACGTGGCGTAAATTGGCGGCATCACGGCGCCGTGCGTGTCGTGATACTCACCGCTGTGAACGCTGAGGGTGGCCAGGTTTTTCATCTTTTGCTCCTTTTATTTCGTCAGGCGGTTACGCCAGGTGGTGAGTACGTCACTGCGTGTGATCAGACCCAGAAAGCGGTCTTCGTCATAAATAATCGCCACCAGGCCACGGTCAAAGATGGTGTACAGGGCGCTCTCCGGGGCCAGCTTATCCAGATATTCGACCTGACGCGTCATGGCCGCCGTCACGGGGAGAGAGAAGCGATCGGCATCTCCCCCGATGTGCCGCAGCAGGTCCCACTCGTCGATGATGCCGACAACATTGTTGTTATCGAGCACCGGCAGCTGGGAGATGTCGTACAGGCGCATGCGGGCCAGCACGGTGGAAAGCGTGTCGTCCGGGGCGGCAGTCACCGTCGCGCCTTCATCGTGGCGCAGGGCAATAAAGTCCGAGAGATCGCCTGCCTGCGGACGTGAAATCAGCCCCTGCTGGCGCATCCAGTCGTCGTTGAACATCTTCGAGAGGTATTTATTGCCGCTGTCGCAGGCGAAGGTGACCACACGTTTTGGCGTAGTCTGCGCCTGGCAATATTTCAGCGCCGCCGCCAGCAGCGTGCCGGTGGAGGAGCCTGCCAGGATCCCTTCCGTTTTTAGCAGATCGCGGGCGGTGGTGAACGCCTCGCGATCGGTAATGCGCCAGGCGCGGTTAACCCCTTCGATGTTCGCCAGCGGAGGGATAAAGTCTTCGCCAATCCCTTCAACCAGCCACGATCCGGCATCGTGATGGCGTCCGGTCTCAACCTGGTCCGCCAGTACCGACCCGGCCGGATCGGCAAGCACAAATTCCGTCTGCGGCGAATGTTCTGCAAACCACGCCTGTAAGCCACCCAGCGTACCGCCGGACCCCACGCCGACGACGATGGCATCGATCTGGCCGTCAAGCTGTTCAAACAGTTCCGGTGCGGTAGTGGTGCGGTGCGCCAGCGGATTGGCCGCGTTATTGAACTGGTCGATATAAAACGCGCCTGGCAGTTCGTTCGCCAGCCGCCGGGCATAATCCTGGTAGTAGGCCGGATGCCCTTTATTCACATCTGAACGGGTCAGCACGACCTGCGCTCCTAACGCGCGCAGGTGGAAAATCTTCTCGCGGCTCATTTTGTCCGGCACCACCAGGATCAGCGAGTATCCCTTTTGCGCCGCAATCAACGCCAGCCCCAGGCCGGTGTTCCCCGCCGTGGCTTCAATAATGGTGCCGCCGGGCCGTAGCTGCCCCATACGCTCGGCTTCGTTAATCATCGACAGCGCGACGCGGTCTTTAATCGAGCCGCCTGGATTCTGATTTTCCAGCTTCAGAAACAGCGAGCAGGGGCCGGTATCCAGCTTGTGCAGCTGGATGAGTGGCGTATGGCCAATTAGTTCGGTGACGGAGTGGTAAAGCGTCATGGTCATGTCCTGTGAAGAGGTGATGACCGGATGATAGGACCACGAAATTTTCTCATTAAAGAACGTTTCACTGGGTTATAGAACAGAAAGGAATAATACTTCTTTTTTTGGATGGAAAGACAGCAAGACGTAGAGTTGTCCGGATGTGAGGATGGCTATATCAGTACATAGTGCTGCAAAATTAACCAATTTCGTCGGGTGAATGAGACCTGATATGCAAAGGGCAGATAATTATTGCAGATATTCATCTAAATGCTTTTTCACCCGCCAGTTCGCTGCTTATTCCGCCGCGTTATAAGAAATTCTTTTTTGGTCATTTAAAAGCTGATAACGGCTGTTTACTATTTTTTGGACATCCATACTGCTAAACCGCTATATGCGTAACGGATAACGAATAAGAATGATCGTACTCAGTAATATTTCGAAGGTTTTTGACAACGGGAAGCTGGCGCTGACAGCCGTTGATAACGTCAATTTGACGATAGAGCAGGGACAGATTTACGGGATCATTGGTTACAGCGGGGCCGGGAAAAGTACGCTTATCCGTCTGCTGAACGGTCTGGAAAAGCCCAGCGCCGGCAGCGTCACTATTAACGGTCAGGATATCTCCGCCGCGAAGGGAGAAGCGCTGCGTCAGGCACGCCTGAAAATCAGCATGGTGTTCCAGCACTTTAATCTGCTCTGGTCGCGCACGGTGAAGGAAAACATCGCCTTTTCAATGCAAATTGCCGGTGTGCCAAAAGCGCAAATTCAGACTCGCGTTGCCGAGCTGGTGGAGCTGGTCGGCCTGAAGGGGCGCGAGAATGCCTACCCGTCGCAGCTGAGCGGCGGGCAAAAACAGCGTGTGGGCATTGCCCGCGCGCTGGCCAATCATCCGGACGTACTGCTGTGTGACGAAGCCACCTCGGCGCTGGATCCGCAGACCACCGATCAGATCCTCGATCTGCTCCTGGACATTAACCGTCGTTTTAACCTGACCATCGTACTCATTACGCATGAGATGCACGTGGTGCGCAAAATCTGCGACCGCGTGGCGGTAATGGAGAACGGCAAGGTGGTGGAAGAGGGGGAGGTGCTGAGCGTGTTTACGCATCCTCAGCAGCCGATCACCCGGCAGTTTGTCCGCCAGGTGAGCCAGTACGCGGAGGAAGAGACCTTCAATACCGAACTGGCAAATGAGCTGGAGGGCGCGGTCATCAAGCTCACCTTCACCGGGCACAGCACGCACAGGCCTATCGTCGGTGAACTGACCCTGCGCTACGGCCTGCCGTTTAACATCCTGCACGGCAAAATGACGCAAACCGCCCACGGTGTTTTCGGGCAGCTCTGGGTGCACGTGGTGGCATCGGATGAACAACTGAACAATATCCTCGCCGACCTGAAGCAAAGCGATATTGAAGGCGAGGTAATCAAGCATGGCTGAAGAACTCTTTCCGCACCTGAAGTGGGATCAGCTTTGGGCTGCAACCCAGGAGACGCTCTACATGACCGCGCTTTCCGGCGTGGCGACGTTTGTTCTGGGGATCGCGCTCGGTCTGGCGCTGTTTTTAACCGCCCGCGGCGGGTTATTCCACAACCGCACGGTCTACAGCGTGATGTCGATTGTGGTGAACGTGTTCCGCTCGATTCCGTTCATCATTCTCATTGTTCTGCTGATCCCGTTCACCAAGACCGTTGTGGGGACCATTCTCGGCGCTAACGCTGCGCTGCCCGCCCTGATTGTGGGCGCCGCGCCGTTTTACGCCCGTCTGGTCGAGATTGCCCTGCGGGAAGTGGATAAAGGGGTAATTGAAGCCACGCGTTCGATGGGCGCGCGGCTGAGCACGTTAGTGTTTCGGGTTTTACTGCCGGAATCTTCACCCGCACTGGTTTCAGGTATGACGGTGACGCTGATTGCGCTGGTGAGCTACAGCGCAATGGCGGGGGTGATAGGTGCCGGCGGTTTGGGAAATCTGGCTTATCTGGAAGGATTCCAGCGCAACCATGGTGACGTCACGCTGGTGGCAACGGTGACCATTCTGATCATCGTGTTCATTATCCAGTTCTGCGGCGATGCCATTACTTCACTGTTAGATAAACGCTAATAAATACACACAGGAACCACATCATGAAAAAGACACTGACACTGATCGCCGCAGCCACCCTGAGCGCCCTGAGCTTTGCCTCCTGGGCGGACACGCTCACCGTGGGGGCGTCCAACACCCCGCACGCGGAAATTCTGGAGCAGGCTAAGCCGATTCTGGCGAAGCAGGGGATCGATCTGGAGATTAAACCGTTCCAGGACTACATTCTGCCAAACACGGCGCTGGCAGGGCATGACATTGATGCCAACTATTTCCAGCACATCCCTTACCTGAACAGTGTGCTTAAAGATCATGCGGGCGATAAGGATTATGATTTTGTCAGTGCAGGCGCAATCCACATTGAGCCGATCGGTATCTATTCAAAAAAATACAAATCGCTGAAGGATCTGCCGGAAGGCGGCAAAATCATCATGCGTGATGCGGTTTCCGAGGAAGGGCGTATTCTGTCCATCTTCGAAAAAGAGGGCGTGATCAAGCTGAAGCCAGGCATCGATAAAGTGACCGCGCGCATCAGCGATATTGTGGAGAACCCGAAAAAGCTGCAATTCACCCCTAACGTCGAGGCATCTCTGCTGCCGCAGATGTACAACAACGACGAAGGTGCTGCGGTGGTGATCAACGCCAACTACGCAATTGATGCCGGTCTGGATCCGGTCCACGATCCAATTGCGGTTGAAAGCGGTGAGAATAACCCGTACGCCAACATCATTACCGTTCATCGCGGTGATGAGAAGAAGAAGGATATCGTCGCGCTGGTGAACGTGCTGCACTCCAAAGAGATTCAGGACTGGATCCGCACCAAATACAAAGGCGCGGTCATCCCGGTAAACAACTAATCGCCTGATTTTCCAGACGAAGCCCGGCGAACAACACGCCGGGCTTCTTTTTTGTATCCAGCCGACGAATGATTTAAGCTGACGGTTTAGGGCAACGGAGTGATGGCAATGGGCAATGTGACCAAAGACGAAGCGCTGTACCAGGAGATGTGTCGGGTGGTTGGCAAGGTCGTTCTGGAGATGCGTGACTTAGGGCAGGAGCCCAAGCATATCGTGATTGCCGGGGTACTGCGTACCGCGCTGGCGAACCAGCGCGTTAAGCGCAGTGAGTTGACCACCAAAGCGATGGAAACGGTGGTTAAAGCGCTGGCCGGTTAGGACGAAGCGTCTCGCGAGTTTTTCAGATCCCGCATATCAACAGTCATTATTGTTATTTCCTCTTCATGATGAAGGCGTGTTTAACTGAGTCCAGGTTAAGCGAGAAGGGTAATGACGATGAAAAAATGGATAAGCACGTTACGGCGGTTTTTTGCGCCCCGACCAGCGAATGCGGAGAACAGCGCGCAACGTGTTCTTGAGTCAATACTGCCTGTCGCCAGCCTCTATGGCGTGGACGTAGCCAACATCGACCCGGAGTGGTTCTATGTTAAAACGTCACGCTGAACTGCGCCGGACGCGCGAAATGTACTGGAATGAGCTGTGCGTGATGCGTGTAAAGTGAGAATGAAGGGAAAAATGCCCTGGCTAATCCTCGGTAAACGATAGCCGTTTTGTTACCACTATCTCCTTTCTCAGATGGAGATGATAATGAAACGGACAGTATTAACCCCCGCGCTTTCTGCCACCGTGCTATTGCTTGCCATGCAGGCGGCACACGCTGGTCCACAGGCGCATGTTGTATGCAGTTATTCCCATACCCTCGGCGATGATGCCATTATGATGTACGGCATGCCCAACGAGGCCATGCTGCACGATTTTTTTGGTAACGTGCAAACGGATGCTTACTCCAGCCGTGAATCGCTGCGTACCCAGGAAAAGACCACCTGCGATAACAAAGCAGACAGCTCGGCCTACTGGGCTCCGTCGCTAAAATTACCGGACGGAACGGTGGTCAAACCCGCCTATCAAAAAACCTATTATCAGGCATCGAACGTTGACGCCTGGCCACTGCACCCGTTCCCGGCGGGGCTGTCGCTGCTGGCGGGCGATCATCACGGCACCGCGCCAAATCCACATATCACCTTTTTATGCGCCAACGGCAAGGGCTACACCACCAGAACGGGTGAAGTCTGCGGTTTACGCAAGGCGAAGGATGCCGTGCAGTTTAATATCGGCATTCAGTTCCCGAACTGCTGGGACGGGGCCAACCTGAAGCCCGCCCACGGCCTGGCTAACGCCACCTACGATACGAAAGGACAGTGTCCGTCCGCCTTCCCGGTGAAGATCCCGACGGTGAACATGAATATTGCGTACGTGCTTCCGACAATTAGCTCTCTGGATACCAGTAAAGTCCAGCTTTCCCTCGACCCCACCATGCATGGCAGTGAACGTGAAGAGCGATGGGGGAGCCTGTATACGGCGCATGCTGACTTCATGAACGGCTGGACGGAAGATGCCGCGCGCTTTATGACCGACCTGTGCATGAACCGCGGAATGGATTGCGGCACCACCGTGCCGTATGGTTATTCAAAAGCAAAGGCCAACGTCTGGCTCAGCAGCATGGAACCCGCACTTTCACAACCCGATCCCCAGGTCTTACTGGTGCAGGATAACTGGAAGAACGGTGGACGCACGAAAAACAGCGAAACATTGTCGCTGGTGAAGTTCAACATTCCTCCGCTGCCTGCCGGACAGGATCCTGCCCAGTTTAAATACCGCGTGAGAATTTATGGCGGGAAAGTGGAAACCAACGGCGCGGATCAAATCTTCTTCTATCCGGCGAGTAACGACTGGGATCCGGCCACCGTGAGCTGGCATTCACGGCCGCCCTGCAACTATCGCTCGGATGCGGTGCTTTACCTGAACCACTCCCGTGAATACCGGATGGTGGACGTGGATAAAGCGGTGCGCAAGGCGCTGGCAGAAGGGAAAACCGAAATTTCGTGGTATATCGGCGGCGATCGTCAGGGAAACCACTATCAGTTTGAGACGGGGTCATCTCAACAAAGCCTGATCCTGATGCTGACCGGGTTTAGCAAAACGCCGGAGATCTGATAACGCCCGCGTTTTTTTGTTCTCAACAGCGTTAACTGGTAATGTCGACAGCCTGAATGACTGCGCCCGTTAACGCTATGAGTTTAAATAAGATGATAAAGCGCAGCATCGCTGCATGGGTGGCGGTCTGCCTGATAAGCGGTATGCTGCTTTATGCGGAACAGATACGTCGCCAGTACTGGGAGCGCGATCGCGAGTTTACGGCACGCTATTCGGTGATCGGCGCGGTGCTGACGCAAAACGAATCGGTGCTTCCGCTTCTGAGCGGCGATGAAGATATTACCGCGTTACGCAAAAAGTTTCCTTCTGTCCTGGCCCTGGAAAAAACCGCGGGGCGTGCGCTGGACGCCCCGCGTGTGGAGCCGTTTCGCGGGGTGCAGTACTGGTTATATAATCCCTGGCGGCAGATACGCGTGCTGGTCGACCTAAGCGCGCTGATTCCCGCGCGCCAGAGCTTTGCGCAGCTGCATCTTAACGTCACGAACGGCGATGGTCCGCCATCCTCCGGCGCTTTCTGGCGCTGGCAGCGCGCTTTCCCGCAGCATACCCAGCCCTTCGTTCTTACAGCCGAGGCAGAGCCTGACTGGTTCAGCGTTTCCCTGCTGCCTTACCTGCTGCTCTTTCTGACGTGGGGGGTAGCGATTGCGGGCGTGGGAAGCGTGCTCTGGCAGCGCAAACAGCGGCAGCAGGCCGAGCAGCGCGCCCGCTATTATCAGCATGCCAGGCTTAACACGCTGGGGGAGATCACCGCGGGCATTGTCCATGAAATTAACCAGCCTCTTACCGCCGTGCAAACCTGGATCCAGGGGGCGCAGCGACAGCTCGAGGCTAATCCGCAGGCCGTGCCGCAGGCGCTTGCGGCCGCGCTGCTGCAAACGCAACGCATCAGCGCCCTGCTGACGCGCTTTCGCGAGCATGTGGTACAGGAGAAGGTGACTCTGCGCGAAACCGATCTGGTGCAGTGCTGGCAGCAGGTTGAGAGCCTGCTGGAGCACGAGCGCAAATCGAACCGTATCGCGGTCATCCACGCGTTTGCAGCGGACGCCACGACCGTGCTGGCAGACAGGCTCTGGCTGGAGCAGATACTGCACAACCTGCTCAGCAATGCGATTCAGGCTCAGCAGGAGAGCACGCACGGCTGGGTGCGAATCGACAGCCAGAAAAACGAGAAGGGCATTCTGGTCACGCTTACTGACGGCGGGCCGGGATTTAGCCCGGAGGCCCTGCAAAACGCTTTTATGCCCTTCTTTAGCGGACGCCCCGGCGGAACGGGGCTGGGGATGACGTTAACCGAAACGCTAATAACCCGCATGACCGGCTCGATTGCCCTGGGCAACGCCCCGCAGGGTGGGGCGCAGATCCGGTTGCAGCTCGCAGAAGGTAAGGAGACAAAGCATGGATAAGGTGGTCTGGCTCATTGATGACGATGAGTCCATCAGGGAATCATTGACGTTTTTACTCTCCGGAATGGGCTGGCAGGTTAAGGCATTCGAGAGCGTAGATGCCTTTACGCTGGCGCACGGCGGCGAAACGGCGCTTGTCGGCTGTCTGCTTCTGGATATGCGCATGCCGGGCAAGAGCGGGCTTGCCTGGCTGGAGGAGGGTGAATGGCCCTGGCCGCTGCTGCCAGTCGTTATCATGACCGGGCACGGAACGGTCGACGCCTGCCGTCGCGCGTTTCGCAACGGCGTGTTTGAGTTCTTCACCAAACCCCTGGATGCCGACAGGCTTATCGAAACGGTTGGCATGGCTTTCGAAGAGAGCCTGCGGCGATCTGCCGCCTGGCAGGATATCTCGCGGATTAAAGCGCGATTCGAACAGCTAACCGCGCGGGAGCACGAGGTGTTGACCGTGCTGATGGAAGGATGCAGCAACAAAGAGGCGGCTGCGCGTCTTAACCTCTCCCCGAGGACCGTGGAAGCGCACCGCGCGGCGGCGTTTGCCAAGCTTGGCGTCAGCAGCCTGGTTCAGGCGAGCCGGGATTATGACAAATTGCAATCCGTATAACTACCAGGTGGAGTGCGTAATCAACCGAATTACGCGTAAACGCGCGCTTCAGTAATCTCGGGTTGTCTCCCAACACTCGAGGAAGTGCAATGAAAAAAGTATTGATGGTGGCAGCACTGGTTGCAGGTAGCGTAAGCCTGGCTGCACGGGCGGATGCGCTGAATCAGAAAAGCCTCTCTCTGGCACAGGCTAACGCGCTGGCAACGTCTGCTGTTAAGGCCTGTATGGCAAAGAACTATCAGGTTACGGTGACCGTGGTTGACCGCGCAGGGGTTGTTAAGGCGGTGCAGCGCACGGATAACGCTGGTCCACATACGGTAAAAGCCAGCGAAATGAAGGCATATACCGCGCTGAGTACGAAAAACGCGTCAGGCAAGGTAATGGAAGCTGCACAGACTAACGCGGGCGCGCAGAATATGCGTGATGTTCCCGGCTTCCTGCTGCTGGCGGGTGGTTTACCGGTAAAAGAGGGCGATGAGGTGATTGGGGCGATTGGCATCGGCGGTGCGCCGGGCGGTCATCTTGATGAAGCCTGTGCCCAGGCGGCCATTAACGGGGCCGGACAGTAATTCATAAAAAAAGCACCGGCATGGCCGGTGCTCTGTATTCAGATCTTGCAGGCATCGCCGCAGTCGTCATCGGCGACAATCGCCTGGGCTTTTTTATCCGCATCGTCGAGACGTTCCGCGTTGCGCTCTTCTGCTTCATCCAGCCCGTTAAAGACTAAGTTATCGAGATCAATTTCCATGTGCCACCTGCGTTATTCAGTTTTTGATACTGGCACAGTATAAGTCAAAAAAAGCGGGCCAGGCACCCCTCAGCACATATGGATAATCCCTGCCATACTCAGTGCTTTATTGCTGAGGAAAGCCGATGATTACACTCTGTAAAACCTGCGGTACCGCTTACGATGAACAGCCCAAAAACTGCCCGATTTGCGACGATGAGCGCCAGTATGTCCCGGTGACGGGCCAGGCATGGACGGACTTCGACAGCCTTACGACCACGCACACCAACAAATGGCAACAGCTGGAGCCGCAGCTGTTCAGCATCAAAACCGTTCCCGCTTTTGCCATCAACCAGCGGGCGCTTCTGCTGAGTACGCCGCAGGGCAATGTTCTGTGGGACTGCATCGCCAACCTCGATCCGGCGACCAGAGCGTTAGTTGACGCGCTCGGGGGCATCAGCGCGATCGCGATTTCGCACCCACATTACTACACCACCATGCAGGAGTGGGCCGCCGCGTTTAACGCGCCGATCTACCTGCACGCCAGCGATCGGCAGTGGGTGATGCGTGACAGTCCGGCGATACGCTTCTGGGAGGAGGACGCCCTGGAGATTTTGCCGTCGGTGACGCTGCTGCGTCTGGGCGGGCATTTTGCAGGCGGCACGGTGCTGCACTGGCAGTCAGGCGACGGCGTGCTGCTGGCCGGTGATATTTTGCAGGTTACGCCTGGTAAGGACGCCGTGTCGTTTATGTGGAGTTATCCGAATATGCTGCCGCTGCCTGCCCGCACCGTTGAGGCGGTGATCGGTCGACTGACCGGGAAAACGTACCAGCGACTGTACGGGGCCTTTGAAGGGCAAAACATCCCGGCGAACGCAGATGAGATTGTGCAGCGGTCGGGCCAGAAATATATTGCTTGTCTCCGCTAAGGCACGGTGGTTAAATTTTACGAGTGTGATCGCGATCATACCTAAACTAAAACAGATAAAAGAGAAATGGCTATGCAACATATCATTGAAGGTTTTCTCAGCTTTCAAAAAGAGATTTTCCCGCAACGTAAAGAGCTTTTTCGTAGTTTAGCGTCCAGTCAGAATCCCAAAGCGCTGTTTATCTCCTGCTCCGACAGCCGTCTGGTTCCGGAACTGGTCACGCAGCAGGAGCCAGGACAGCTCTTTGTCATTCGAAACGCGGGCAACATTGTGCCACCGTTCGGGCCGGAGCCTGGCGGTGTCTCTGCGACCATTGAATACGCGGTAGTGGCCCTCGGCGTGACCGATATTGTTATTTGCGGCCACTCCAACTGCGGCGCGATGAAGGCGATTGCTGACAACGCCGATCTGGAGCCGATGCCAGCCGTTTCCCACTGGCTGCGCTATTCTGATGCGGCAAAAGCGGTGGTTGAGAAGAAAACCTGGGATCAGCCAATCGATAAAGTGAATGCGATGGTGCAGGAGAACGTCTTTGCTCAGCTGAGCAACATCAAGACCCATCCGTCGGTGGCGGTAGGCCTGCGCAACAACGCCATTCGCCTGCACGGCTGGGTGTATGATATTGAAAGCGGCAAAATCCTTGCCCTGGACAAGAACACTAAATCCTTCGTGTCGTTGTCGGAAAACCCGGAAGTCTTCTTCGAGTAATCCGACACCGCAGGGCAGGGAAGCCCTGTTAAAACTCCATGAAAGGTAATTTTCGTCGCACGCCCGACGCAGGATTCCCCGCCGCTTTCGCCATCGCTTTACCAATTTCAGCGCACTCAGACAAACCCTGAACAAACGGATGATCGTGCATCAGCCAGGGGATCGCCCCAAAAGCGATACGTCCGCGCAGAGACGCAGGTGACAGCAACGTGTAGTCTTCCCCCACGTCCGGTATTTCATCCCCCGTTTCCTCAAGCTGTTTGCGCAGCGTCGGGAAGGGAATATCCTTATTTTTGAGCGGTTTCTGCCCGCGGGCATCGATAAAGACGTCGAAGCGATAACGCTTTTCTTTCGTGGTGATGACGGTCTGATCGCTGCCGATATCCAGGGCGTAATCATCACCGAGTGCGACTACGCTAATGATCCCTACCTCGCGCAGTGCCAGTAACCGGCGGATAGACTGCGGTGGAATGGCGGCATAGTTATCAATAAACACACGCTCCAGCCCGGATTTAAACCGTTCTCTGTCACGTTCATTGAGTGAAGGGACAATGGCCTGAACTACTTCATGCAGACGAAGCACGGTATAGCGCCAGGCAACGGTGCGTTTCTCGCACTTGTTGCGCTCCACTTCTTTCAGATTCGCTTCGGCCCAGGTGAAAGGACCATGCTTTTTACGATCCTCAAACCAGACATCACGAAGCGTGTCAGCATTCAGCGTGCCGATCGTTATCGCCTGGCACCAGCGCGGATCGGCCAGCTCAAGCTCTTTCACCATCAGTGCAAAGATGCGGTCAAGCAGCCCGTCAGGGCCTTTGGCAATTTCGCTTTCTGCCACAGACTCCGTTAACACCGACAGCGGTTCATAAGGGATAGGGCAGTAAAAGTCGGCCTCCGGAAGAACGCCCGAGCGGGACATCAGCGTGATGTTTAGCCCCTCACTACCTTTATTGACAACGAACTGCTCCCCGCTAAACCGACCATGCTGCATTACTACCGCCATAGCAGCGTCCAGTCCGCTGAGGGAGGTACCCATAATCCCCACCTCACAGGCTCGGATATCCGCGTCCATCAGCCCCGACCATGGGCTTGGGAAATAGTCGCGGGTGGATTCATCTTCATCAGGCCAGACGTGACCGGTGGCGACCACTGCAAGATCAAACCGCCTTGAGAAAGGGGCATCGTTCACTGACAGGGCCACGCCGTCTGCATCAGCCTTAATATCAGTGACTTCTGCGTTGGGGTGAACCTCGATATGAAACCCAGCCTTTTTCGCCTCGGCAACGACGGCGAGAAAGCGGTCGTGAAAATATTCACCCAGCAGAATACGCGGCAGAAACTGCCGGTCATTCAGTCTGTCTTTGTCGACGTTATAGCGGGCAAGATGGGCTTCACTCTGCTGTTTGAGCCAGTCGAGGTAGGTGATAAAAATGGGCGGGATTTCGATACTGGCGATATTCGCCAGCATCAGCCGGGAGTTATCCTCGTCGCTGTAGGGCATCCCTACGCCGGGTTGGTCTGCTTTTTCGAACACGGTGATCGACAGCGGTGCTGCGTTGTTAAGAAGTGAGTAAAAGGTGTAAATCCCTGTTGGGCCTGAGCCGATAATGGCGATTTTTTTCATCGAAAGCGTTCCTGCGTTTCTGAACCATACAACAAGCGTAGCAGGAGAAAGGTTAAGTCATTCAATGAAGGGAAAAATTAAGACGTTCAGAAGAGGATTTTTGCACCATTTCAGGACTGAAATGGTGCGTCCGAGTGGACTCGAACCACCGACCCCCACCATGTCAAGGTGGTGCTCTAACCAACTGAGCTACGGACGCAGAATGGTGCGTTCAATTGGACTCGAACCAACGACCCCCACCATGTCAAGGTGGTGCTCTAACCAACTGAGCTATGAACGCATTGTGTTGTCGGTGACAACGGGGACGAATATTAGCGGCACAGCCCCAAGGTGGCAAGAGGGAAAATGCATTTTTCTCTCTGATTTCACGCGATTGCTTCATTACCGCGCAAAGTGAAGAGAAAGTAGCCGCCAGCCGGCGGCTACTGTGTCATTAACGCGCAGCGCGTTGCAAAATTACCGCAGACGACTGACGTTGCAGGAAGCGCATGCGCAGCATCATCATAATGGCTGCAGACGTTAAGCCGATGATAAAGCCCATCCAGAATCCGGCTGGCCCCATGCGATCCACCACCAGATCCGTGAGCGCCAGAATATACCCACTCGGCAGGCCCAGAACCCAGTAAGCGATAAAGGTGATAAAGAAGATGGAACGCGTATCTTTATACCCACGCAGCACGCCGCTGCCAATTACCTGGATGGAGTCAGAGATCTGGTAAATGGCCGCCAGCAGCATCAAATGCGAGGCCAGGGTCACTACTTCCGGGTTGTCGTTATAGAGCAGGGCAATTTGCTCACGCAACAGCACGGTAAAGAGCGCGGTACAGACTGCCATGCAGACGCCGACGCCCAGCCCGGTGCGGGCTGCCGTTTGCGCATCCAGCGTCGAGCCTTGCCCCAGACGGAAGCCCACGCGAATCGTCACCGCAGCAGCCAGGGACATCGGCAGGACGAACATCAAAGAGCTGAAGTTCAGGGCGATCTGGTGGCCTGCCACGTCAATAATCCCTAACGGCGAGACCAGCAGGGCGACAACGGCAAATAGCGTCACTTCAAAGAACAGCGCCAGCGCAATGGGCAGACCCAGTTGGGTAAGGCGGCTCATCATCGACCAGTCAGGCGTGCTAAAGGCGGTGTCGTTACGAATGTCGCGCATGGATCGCGCATGTTTAACGTAGGTGAGCATACAGCCGAACATCACCCAGTACACCGCAGCCGTCGCCACGCCACAACCCACGCCGCCGAGTTCCGGCATGCCAAAATGACCGTAGATGAAGATGTAGTTCACGGGAATGTTCACCAGCAAGCCGATAAAGCCCATCACCATGCCCGGCTTGGTTTTTGCCAGCCCTTCACACTGGTTACGAGCCACCTGGAAGAAGAGATAACCGGGCGCGCCCCAGAGCAAGGCGCGCAGATAACCGACTGCTTTATCTGCCAGCGCCGGGTCGATATTATGCATGGCGCGAATAATATACCCGGCGTTCCACAGGACGATCATAATCAGGACGGAGACCCCCCCGGCCAGCCAGAAGCCCTGGCGCACCTGATGGGCTACGCGGTCGCGTCGACCGGAGCCGTTAAGCTGCGCGATAACGGGCGTCAGCGCCAGCAGCAGGCCGTGACCAAACAGAATGGCCGGGAGCCAGATTGAGGTTCCGATCGCCACGGCGGCCATATCGGTGGCGCTGTAACCACCGGCCATTACCGTATCCACAAATCCCATTGCGGTTTGGGCTACCTGCGCGACGATCACCGGTATGGCCAGTGCCAATAACTGACGCGCTTCGATCATATACTTCTGCACGTGAACACCTTTGTATTGTAGTTATTTGAGAGACTAAAAAGGCCGCCGTTACTGGCAGCAAGAAGAAAAAACAGAGGGATGCCAGCTATTGTAGCGGGGTTTAACTAATTATCTAGTGAAAAAATCGCCAGAAATTGCGCATCACTGGCAACCTGTTTTTTCAACTGTTATTGTGGTGGGATTATACGGTGTCATCGCCGTTCGGAATGAACAGGAGCTGTAAGCATGTTTACTGGTATTGTGCAGGGCACTGCCAAAGTGGTGTCCATTGATGAAAAACCGAATTTCCGCACTCACGTAGTTGAGCTGCCTGAATATATGCTCGACGGCATTGAAACCGGGGCGTCGATAGCGCATAACGGCTGCTGCCTGACGGTGACCGAAATTAACGGTAACCAGATAAGCTTTGATTTAATGAAAGAGACGCTGCGCATCACTAACCTGGGTGAGCTGGTGGTGGGGGATACCGTCAACGTTGAACGCGCGGCGAAATTCAGCGATGAGATTGGCGGGCATCTGATGTCGGGCCATATTATGACCACCGCAGAAGTGGCGAAAATCGTGACCTCGGAAAATAACCGTCAAATCTGGTTTAAGGTGCAGGATCCGTCATTAATGAAATACATCCTTTATAAAGGATTTATTGGCATCGATGGGATTAGTCTGACCGTCGGTGAAGTGACGCCAACGCGTTTTTGCGTGCATTTAATTCCTGAAACGCTGCAACGTACTACGCTTGGCGCAAAAAAACTGGGGCAGCGCGTAAATATCGAAATTGATCCGCAGACCCAGGCGGTCGTGGATACCGTTGAGCGCGTGCTGGCGGCGAAAGAGGCGGCGATAATAAAGGCCGTGGAAGAAGAATAAAAAATAACCCCGGTTACCCGGGGTTATTTTTCAGCGGGCCACGCGCAGGCCGTGCTCAATCCCACGACTAAACACCACCTGCCACAGCTGTATATCCCGCGCGCGGAACGCACCCGCGCAGGCATTCAGATAATAGCTAAACATCCGTTTGAATCGTTCCGAATAGTTGTCGGCGATTTCAGGCCATGCAGCCTGGAAACGTTCATGCCAGGCCATCAGCGTGGTGTCGTAATCTGCGCCGAAGTTATGCCAGTCTTCCACAATAAAATGCGGTTCGCTGGCGTTCGCAATCTGGCGAACAGAGGGTAAACAACCATTCGGGAAGATATATTTGTTGATCCAGGGATCCACATTGTTATCGGTGCGTTTAGAGCCGATGGTGTGTAGCAGGAAAATTCCGTCAGGCTTCAGGTTATGGTCGGCGACGTCGAAATAAGTCTTGTAGTTCTTTGGCCCCACGTGCTCGAACATACCCACGGAAACAATCCGATCGAACTGCTCATTCAGGTCGCGGTAATCCTGAAGCCGAATATCGACATCCAGACCCAGACAGCGTTCCTGTGCCATCTTCTGCTGTTCAGCTGAAATCGTGACGCCGACTACGCTGACACCGTAATGTTTCGCCATAAACCAGGCAAGGCCGCCCCAACCACAGCCGATGTCCAGCACGCGCATGCCGGGCTGCAACTGCAACTTATCGCAAATCAGTTGTAGCTTATCCTGCTGCGCCTCTTCCAGGGTTGTCGCTTTTTTCCAGTATCCGCAGGAGTACTGCATTAACGGGTCAAGCATACGGCTGAACAGGTCGTTGCCCAGGTCATAATGCTCTTTACCGACGATCCACGCGCGCTTTTTACTTTGCAGATTGAACAGGCGGGCGGAGGCGATACGTAACGTATCTTTGAAATGACGAGGGAGCTGATTTTCAAGACCGGCGCGTAAAACGCTGGAGAAGAACATATCCAGCCGCTCACACTCCCACCAGCCGTCCATATAGCTTTCACCCAGCCCTAACGATCCCTCCTGTAACACGCGTTTGAAAAAATCGGGATGTTTAATCTGGGGATCGGAGGGGGATGAGCCATTAATCGTAATGCCCGCACGTCCCAACAGTTCACTGACGATCCGGGACCAGTTATCGTCCGGAACGCTGACTTCTTCTATACACGATGAACTCATAGCTTCTCCATCACCTTGCTGTGATCAGAACCTTAAAACAGCGTAGACGCTTTTTTGGTTTGTGAGAAATCTCACGGTAAATGCCCGCGAGGCTAATATCCGACGTAGAACAGAGGAAGGGAGATAACCCTTGCCGAAATGCCTTCCATGGTAAAACGGGAGCGCTCCGGCTCCCGTTAACACTTAATATTTATCGTATTTAATCGAACCAAATTCAGTATAGGCCGCAAAATTTGGTGATTCAACAGAAAATTGTTAGCAACCTAATCACTGGTTTTTAACATAGTTTCCCGCGTAATCAGGCGTGCGACGTTTCTGTCTGCGCGTTTTCACTCTGCTCGCGATGGGCGGAGGACTGCATGCGATAACCCAATCCTGCCAGCACAACGGTGACCAGCATCACGCTGGTGGTGGTGAGCAGCGGGGTTGCAATCAACGCAGAGACCACGAGACTTGCCAGGAAGCACAGGCCAAGTTGCAGGGTATTTTGCAGCGCGGCAGCGCGGCCTGTCGCCTGCGGGAATGGACGCAGCGCCTGGGCTACAACGATAGGGTAAATGGCCCCGTTAGCGATCGCCATGACGCAGAACGGAATCAAAATTTCTGCAAGCCCGGCGCCGGGAATAAAGCCGACAGCCCAGGTCGCAATCACGCTTAGCGCATACAGCACCAGCAGCCAGGGCAGCATCTGCTGGCCTTCCCATTTTTGCAGCGCGGCGCGACAGCCATAGCCACCCACCAGGAAGGCGATGGTCTGTGGTACATAGCTCAGGCCGATAGCCGCCGGGCTGTAGCCCATGTCATGCAGAATGAACGGTGAACCGGTAAGCCAGGCAAAGAAGCTGGCAGAGCAGGCGGCATAAATCAGCACGTTACCGCGATAGGCTTTCGCCCGCAGTAAAGAGGTAAAGGTGATGGGCTTCGCGTCCGGATGCGTCTCTTTTTTATGCGCAGGTTTAAGCCCGAACGCGGGCAGCATCAGGACCAGCGTGATCGCAAAGAGCGTGGCGAAAATGGCCTGCCAGTCGAAATGCGCCAGGATCCAGCTGCCCAGCAGCGGAGCGAGCGCCGGAGACAGGCCGACCAGCGGCATGATGGTGGCGAAAATGCGGTTAGTGCGTGAGGCGGGGTAGTAATCGGTCACCAGCGCCTGCCAGGTGACCGCTGCGGCACAGACGCCGACCGCCTGAATAAAGCGCAACACCAGTAACCAGGCGGCATCGCGGACCCACAGCATGCCCAGACAGCCTACGGCAAAAATCGCCAGTCCCAGCAACAGGACGGGCTTACGGCCAAAACGATCAGAGAGCGGTCCCCAGAGTAGTTGCGCAAAAGCAAAGCCGGCGAGGAACAAACTCAAACTGGCGCTGATGGCGGCGGCAGGGGTTTGCAAATCTTCCTGCATCGCGGCGAAGGCGGGCAGATACATATCGGTCGCCAAAAAGCCCAGCACGCTTAAGCCGCCGAGCCAGACTAAAAATCCTTTCCTGGGTTGCACTGTTTTTTCTCCTGAGGAGGCAGGTGTACGTTGGCGCAGAGTGTAGGGAGTGCAAAGCGGCTTGTGAAACGCTAATATTTGGTGGGTGCATTCAAAAAATTTGCAGGCTAAAGATGTGGTCAGATTATTCCCTTGAAGTGGTTGATGCCGTGGCGCGTAACGGCAGCTTTACTGGTGCCGCCCAGGAGTTGCACCGCGTTCCCTCGGCTATCAGCTATACGGTGCGCCAGCTGGAAGCGTGGCTGGCAGTCCCGCTGTTCGAGCGGCGTCATCGCGACGTGGAGCTCACGCCTGCCGGCGCGTGGTTTTTGAAGGAAGGTCGGTCTGTTATCAAAAAAATGCAGATCACCCGTGAGCAGTGCCAGCAGATCGCCAACGGCTGGCGCGGGCATCTCGCTATCGCGGTGGATAACATTGTTAAGCCGGAACGGACCCGGCAGATGATCGTCGATTTCTATCGTCATTTTTCCGACGTCGAACTGCGTGTGTCGCAGGAAGTGTTCAACGGCGTATGGGATGCGCTGGCGGACGGCAGGGCGGAGATGGCGATTGGTGCAACCCAGGCGATCCCGGTTGGCGGGCGCTACGCGTTCCGCGACATGGGCATGCTGAGCTGGACCTGCGTGGTCGCGCGCGATCACCCGCTGGCGGCGCTGGACGGGCCGCTGAGTGATGACACCTTACGCAACTGGCCCTCGCTGGTGCTGGAAGATACCTCCCGCTCGCTGCCCAAGCGCATTACCTGGCTGCTGGATAATCAGCGCCGCGTGGTTGCGCCGGACTGGGAGTCGTCAGCCACCTGTCTGAGCGCGGGGCTGTGCGTTGGCATGGTGCCGGTGCATTTTGCGCGCCCGCGCATCGACGCGGGAGAGTGGGTGGCTCTGACGCTGGAAAATCCTTTCCCGGATGCTGCATGCTGTCTGACGTGGCAGCAAAACGACGTCTCGCCCGCCATGGCCTGGCTGCTGGATTATCTGGGAGACAGCGAAACGCTGAACCGGGAGTGGTTGCGGGGACCAGCGTAGCTGGCCCCGTAAAGAGATTAACGTCGGTAGTCGCGGAACGGACCGTCGGCAACGGAACGGCGTTCAATCAGGCGCGGGTGGACCTCAATGGACTGGGACTGTTCTCGCTTGTTGACGATCCTGTCCATCAGCATATTGAAGGCCGTTTCACCCAGCGAATCTTTCGGCTGGTGAATGGTGGTCAGCGCCGGGGTAAAGAAACGGGCGTTGCGAACGTTATCATAGCCGATCACCGAGATGTCCTGCGGAACGCGCAGGCCGAGTTCATCCGCCGCGCAGAGCGCGCCCATTGCCATGATATCGCCGCCGCAGAATACAGCGGTAGGGCGATGCGGCTGGGAGACGATCTGCTGCATAGCGCGATAGCCCGACTCCGGCTCGAAATCGCCCTGGACAATCCAGTTTTCTGGCACGGTAATCAGCGCCTCTTCCATCGCTTTCATGAAACCGGCCAGACGGCCAGCACCGGTGTTACGCTCCAGCGGGCCCGGGATCACGCCAATTTCACGATGCCCGCGTTCTACCAGATAACGCCCGGCCATGTAGCCGCCTTCAAAAGCGTTATCAATAACAGAGTCGGTGAAGTCTGCGCGCGCCTCGCCCCAGTCCATCACTACCATCGGAATGTGGCGATACTCTTCCAGCATGGAAAGCACCGACTCAGGGTATTCAGAACACATGACCAGCAGGCCGTCGACGCGCTTTTGCGCCATCATCGACAGGTAAGCGCGCTGTTTTTCAATGTTGTTCCACGCGTTGCCCAGAATCAGGGTATAGCCTTTCTGAAAGCAGTTTTTTTCAACGGCTTCGATGATTTCAGCAAAGTAAGCCGCTTCACTGCTGGTGGCCAGCAGGCCAATCGATTTGGTGTGATTAACCTTCAGGCTACGGGCGACCGCACTTGGCGAGTAGTGCAGTTCTTTGATTGCTGCCCAAACGGCATTACGCGTCTCTTCTGCGACGAAACGCGTTTTGTTAATAACATGTGATACGGTTGTAGTGGAAACGTTTGCGCGTTTTGCTACGTCTTTAATTGTTGCCATTAAATGTCACTCCAGACCATATCCTAAGCTCCTGAAAAAAATGAAGGTAAACGTTTGCCTTCTCTCACCCTTATTACGCAAACATGAGTTGCGACACGCCGGGAAAACGACACAGGACGTCAGGAGGGGGTCAGTGGCCGGTACGCTAATAAATTTAGCGTGGAATTTTGTCCTATCTTGATGAAAAGGGGAAGAGGTAAAGTGGATATCCGTTTAAATCCTGGAAGATTTTTGACCTGAACTGTGTAAAAATGAGCAAGCTCACTTTTCGTAGGGTGAATAAAAGGAGAAAAATTGATGAGTACCGATCTGAAGTTTTCGCTGTTTACCACCATTGTTGTTCTTGCCCTGATTGTTGCGGGTGGTTTAACCGCTGCGCTGCACTGATTTAGGTGGAGGGAGAGTCTTCTCCCTCCCTTGCCGCTATTGTTACCTCTCCGGCAAAAATCTTTTGCCAAAATGTTAACTTCTCATTTTTTGTGATTGATGTCATGCTTTTGCCTTCTTAGTCTGTGCCGGGTAACGGCACGGTATCCGGAGTCTTTTCATGAAAATCAATTTTCCCCTGCTGGCCCTGGCGATTGGCGCCTTTGGGATTGGCACCACTGAATTCTCCCCGATGGGGTTATTGCCTGTTATCGCCCGGGGTGTGGACGTCTCTATCCCTGCGGCCGGTATGTTGATTAGCGCCTATGCGATCGGCGTGATGGTGGGCGCACCGCTGATGACGCTGCTGCTTTCGCACCGCGCGCGACGCAATGCGCTGATTTTCCTGATGGCAATTTTTACTCTCGGAAATGTGCTTTCCGCGATTTCGCCGGATTACACCACGCTGATGCTTTCCCGTATTCTGACCAGCCTGAACCACGGCGCTTTCTTCGGGCTGGGCTCGGTTGTTGCCGCAAGCGTAGTGCCAAAACATAAGCAGGCCAGCGCGGTAGCCACTATGTTTATGGGCCTCACCATCGCTAATATCGGCGGCGTTCCCGCTGCCACCTGGCTGGGAGAAGCCATCGGCTGGCGTATGTCTTTCCTAGCAACCGCCGGACTGGGCGTGGTCGCGATGGTCGCGCTGTTCTTCTCGCTGCCCAAAGGGAGTGCCGGTGAGCGTCCGGAAGTACGTAAAGAGCTGGCGGTGCTGATGCGTCCTCAGGTGTTGTCCGCGCTGCTCACCACGGTGCTGGGGGCAGGGGCGATGTTTACGCTCTACACCTATATCTCCCCGGTGCTGCACGACATAACCCACGCAACGCCACTCTTTGTTACCGCGATGCTGGTGCTGATTGGTGTCGGGTTCTCGATTGGCAACTATCTCGGCGGGAAATTTGCAGACCGCTCCGTCAGCGGGACGCTGAAAGGTTTTTTAACGCTGCTCATTGTCATCATGGTGGCGATCCCGTGGCTGGCACGTAACGAAGTGGGTGCCGCGATTGCCATGGTGGTGTGGGGCGCCGCAACCTTTGCCGTGGTGCCACCGTTGCAGATGCGCGTAATGCGCGTTGCGCACGAAGCACCGGGGCTTTCTTCGTCAGTGAATATCGGTGCATTTAACCTCGGCAATGCCCTGGGAGCCGCAGCGGGTGGGGCGGTGATTTCGGGTGGTTTGGGTTACAGCTTTGTGCCGGTGATGGGGGCGATCATTGCCGCACTCGGCTTGCTGCTGGTGTTGATGTCCGGGCGTAAACAGCCAGAAGCGGTGTGTACGGCGGAATAAATAAAAACGCAGAAGGGTTGCCCCTTCTGCGTGTCCCTTATGCGGCGAAGTTCTTCGCAACAAATCCCCAGTTAACCAGTGCCCAGAAATGTTCCAGGTAGTTCGGGCGCGCATTACGGTAATCAATGTAATAGGCGTGTTCCCATACGTCCACGGTCATCAGCGGCGTTGCGCTGGTGGTCAGAGGGGTACCCGCATTAGAAGTGGAAACGATAGCCAGTTTGCCATCAGCCTCTTTTACCAGCCAGGTCCAGCCGGAGCCAAAGTTTTTAACGGCTGCGTCAGTAAATTTCGCTTTGAAATCCGCGAAACTGCCGAACGCGGCGTTAATCGCTGCGGCCAGCTCACCGGTAGGTTCTCCGCCTGCATTTGGAGCCAGGCAGTGCCAGTAGAAGGTGTGGTTCCACACCTGGGCGGCGTTGTTGAATACGCCACCGTCTGAACTGCGCACAATCTCTTCCAGCGTTTTGCCTTCAAAATCGGTGCCCTTGATCAGGTTATTCAGGTTGGTGACATAGGTCTGGTGATGCTTGCCGTAATGGTACTCCAGGGTTTCCGCAGAAATGTGCGGAGCCAGGGCGTCTTTTGCATACGGTAGTGCAGGTAATTCGAACGACATTGCTACTCTCCTTATAGTTTTATACGTTGCCAATAACCCTACAGACAACAAGGACAGAATAGCAAATTGAAAGGGTATGCAAAAGAGGAACTTACCCCGCCACGGAGGCGGCAGGGCAGGGTCTAGCGAATGGTTTTTGGCGTCATCACTCGGCGCGCACCCACATAGTGGCGCACCCAATAATCTTCGCTGAGGGAGGTGATCTGAATGTCCTGACCGCTGCGCGGTGACTGGATAAATTTACCGTTACCCACATACACCCCAACGTGATCGGCCGTGCCGCGTCCCTGGGTGCGGAAGAACACCAGGTCGCCATTTTGCAGTTCGCCACGGTTTACAGGCGCGGCGTCGCGCAGATGGTACATCTCATTGGCGGTGCGTGGAATGCGAAACTTCACCAGATCTTTATAGGCATAATAAACCAGCCCACTACAGTCAAAACCGGTGCGCGGAGAGGTGCCACCCCAGCGATATGGTTTACCTATTTGCCCCATCAGTTTATTCATCGCCGTTTTTTGCGCTTTCTGCATACGCGCTTTATGCACGTCAGCCAGCTTCGTCACTTTTGCGCATTTCGTTTTATGGCCTTTGCGCACGGTGCATTTATCATTCACCAGGCTGGCGGTCGTGCGAGTGGTTTTGTGCGTGCCGGAACGGAGAGTTTTGGTTTTACTGGAGGCGGTCTTTTTGGTGTGAGCGGTGGTTTTCTTCTTTACTGTTTTGCTGGTGGTTTTTTTCTTACGTTCTGTGGTTTTTGCCAGATGCGTTTTTTGTACAGCAGAATGCCGCGCCTGTTCGGAGGCGTTCGCCGCTGGCGTAAATGAGAGTGTGGTAAACAGTAAAGCACAGAGCGTCATCGAGATTTTAGTTATCCGCGCCACTGGGCAGTCCCCTGATAAGTGCGAGCCAAAATACATACCCGCATGAGATTTACAAAACCAGTCGATTCTAATCCATAAAATCGGAATAAGTTAATAGCATTTTTCATTCAAAAAATGTGTTTCGTTAGCAAGTGCAAAAAAATTCACCATTCTGTCGCACTCTTGTTCGCTCCTTAAGCAAAACCGCACGGCGCGCAGCCTTAAACGTCATTATCAATGCAACTTTACGCGATAGCGGATAAAATAATGAGACGTGACAAAAATGTTATTTTCCGATGTCGGCCTGACCCGCTACAATGTCAGACTGATGCCGTAACAGAAGTTAAAGGAAGCAAGACATGAGCACCACTATTGAAAAAATTCAGCGCCAGATCGCTGAAAACCCGATTCTCCTGTACATGAAAGGTTCTCCGAAGCTGCCAAGCTGCGGCTTCTCCGCGCAAGCGGTTCAGGCGCTGTCCGCCTGTGGTGAGCGTTTTGCTTACGTTGATATCCTGCAAAACCCGGACATCCGCGCTGAGCTGCCAAAATACGCAAACTGGCCGACCTTCCCACAGCTGTGGGTTGACGGTGAACTGGTTGGCGGCTGTGATATTCTGATTGAAATGTATCAGCGCGGCGAACTGCAACAGCTGATCAAAGAGACTGCGGCGAAGTATAAAACCGAAGAGCCGGACGCAGAATAAGGTTTCTGCGGATATAAAAAAGCGACCACATTATGTTGGTCGCTTTTTTTTGTCCTGTGGGGCTGTTGATTACCCAGTCTACGATTGAAGATCGGCCTCGTCGCCCATCGGCAGCGGCCAGCCACCCAGACGTTTCCAGCGGTTGACGATCTCACAGAACAGCTCCGCCGTACGCTCGGTATCGTATAACGCGGAATGCGCCTGAGTGCCGTCAAACGCAATACCCGCCGTGATGCAGGCTTTAGAGAGCACGGTTTGCCCCAGCGCCAGGCCGCTCAGCGCGGCGGTGTCGAAGGTCACAAACGGATGGAATGGATTACGTTTTAGCGAGGCGCGCTCGGCGGCAGCCATGGTGAAGCTGTGATCGAACGTAGCGTTGTGGGCCACCATGATGGCGCGGCTACAGTCATTCTCTTTCATGCCTTTGCGCACCATTTTGAAAATGGCGTGCAGCGCCTCATATTCGCTTACCGCCCCGCGCAGCGGGTTTGTCGGATCGATACCGTTAAAGGCCAGCGCCTCTGGCTGTAAGTTTGCCCCTTCAAAGGGTTCAACGTGGAAATGCAGCGTGGTGTCCGGTACAAGCCAGCCCTGTTCATCCATCTTCAGCGTGATGGCGGCAATTTCAAGCAGCGCATCGGTTTTAGCGTTAAATCCGGCTGTTTCTACATCAATGACAACGGGATAAAAACCACGAAAACGGTCGCACAGACCGGTAAATTGAGCGTTATCGGACATCAGGGTCTCTTACAAGGGGGAAAAAGCAGTGCGCATTATGGCAAATTTTGAGAGGGGATGCAGCAAAACAACGGGCGCATAGTGCGCCCTGCGGGATCAATTGCCCAGACCGCGACCAGCGTCTTTAGCTTCGATCAGTTCGATTTTATACCCGTCCGGATCTTCAACAAACGCAATCACGGTGGTGCCACCTTTAACCGGACCGGCTTCACGGGTGACGTTACCGCCATTGCTGCGGATACGTTCGCAGGCTTCAGCCGCATTATCCACTTCCAGCGCGATGTGGCCGTAAGCCGTACCCAGCTCGTAGCTGTCCACGCCCCAGTTGTAGGTCAGCTCGATGACCGCTTCTTCAGATTCCGGGCCGTAACCGACAAACGCCAGAGAGTATTTATATTCCGGATTTTCGCTGGTGCGCAGCAGCTTCATGCCCAGAACGTTAGTGTAGAAATCGATGGAACGTTGCAGGTCGCCAACGCGCAGCATGGTGTGAAGTAGGCGCATAATTTCCTCATTAACCAGTGGAATGGATTATCTTTTTGAACAGAAACGATGTTTTAGTATAGCGGCGAAAGGTCGCCGCTATCAATGTACAAAGCGGGATTACAGTGAAGGGTAGTCGGTATAACCTTCCGCGCCGCCGCCATAGAAGCTTTCAGGGCGCTGCGGGTTCAGTTCGGCTTTCTTCTGCAAACGGGCAACCAGATCCGGGTTAGCAATGTAATCACGGCCAAAGGCCACGGCGTCGATCAGACCTTTACCGATCAGATCCTCGGCTTTCTCTGCCGTATAAGCGCCCGCCCCGATAATCACGCCGTGGAAGCGATCGCGAACTTTCTGGCGGAAGGCTTCGCTGTAGGGCTTGCCGCCTGCCCAGTCCGGCTCGGACATGTGCAGATACGCGATACCGCGTTTAGCCAGCTCTTCAATCAGATACAGCGCATCCGCTTCTTCGTTCGGACCGTTGTCGACGTTCTGGAAGGTACCAATTGGGGAAACTCGAATACCAATGCGATCTGCGCTCCACTCATTACACACGGCATCTACCACTTCAAGCACCAGACGCGCGCGGTTTTCAACGCTGCCGCCGTACTGGTCGGTACGCTGATTGGAAGACGGTGACAGGAACTGGTGCAGCAGGTAGCCGTGCGCAGAGTGCAGCTCAACCAGGTCGAAGCCCGCTTCACGGGCGTTGGCGACGGCCTGACGGAAATCATTCACGATACCCGGGATCTCGTCCAGCTCAAGCGCGCGTGGCGTGGTGGTGTCGACGCGAATAGCATTACCGTTTTCATCGCGCAGGGAAGTGCGGGTATTCGCATTCAGGGCAGAGGCAGAAACGGGCGCCTGACCGCCAGGCTGGATGCTGCTGTGCGAGATACGACCGGTGTGCCACAGCTGAACCGCAATACGGCCATCTTCAGCATGAACGCCTGCGGTGATTTTTTTCCACGCGGCGATCTGTTCCGGGCTGTGCAGACCCGGCGCACCGGCGTAGCCTTTAGCCTGGGCAGAAATCTGCGTGGCTTCGGAAATAATCAGGCCCGAGCTGGCGCGCTGACGGTAATACTCACCCATCAATGGCGTTGGGATATCTCCCGGCTCGATGCTGCGCAGACGGGTAAGTGGGGCCATAAACACGCGGTTTGGGGCAGTAACGGCACCCACTTTCAGTGGGGTAAATAGCTTTTCAGCGGACATAATGGCTCCTGAGTAGACCAGTCGACTAGTAAAAGGGTAAATAAAAACGCCGGCTACACGCCAGGCGCGGTAATACAGTTTTTCACATGCGCCAGCGCGCTTTCGAGCGGCACGGCGCTGCGAGACATTTTTGCCTGCAGGTTGGCGCCTAACCAGAGGGAATAGAGCACCTGTGCCTGCGTGAGCGGATCGCCGGAGAAGGAGAGCGTTGTTTCATCGCGGCCTTTTTCCAGCGCCTGAGCCAGCAGAGCGATTACGCCGCTGGCCCCTTTATCCATGGCGGTGCGCATATCTTCGGAGAGATCGCACACTTCGGCAGACAGTTTTACCGTCAGGCAGCCGCTGATGATGCCCTGCTGACAGAACTGCGTCAGCGTTTCCTGATAGTAGTTCAGAACACGATCCCGGTAGTCACCTTCGCCGCTGGCGAAGTGGGCTGCCAGGCGCTGATGGTAGCTGGCGTAGTGCCGCTCCAGCATGGCTACGCCAAACGCCTCTTTGGATCGAAAATAGTGATAAAACGATCCCTTAGGCACTTCAGCGGTTTTTAATAACTCACTCAGCCCCATACCGGTAAACCCGCGATGCATGCAAAGGCGCTCGCCGGTAGCCAGCAAATGTTCTCGTGTATCGTGTTCTGTATGTCTGCTCATGCTCTTACTCTAATAGACCGTTCGGTCTAATGCAAGCCCGCTTAGCGACGACATTGCGACAAAATATCCAGCTGCGGCTGATAAACCACTGATTTCACGTCCATCATGCCCAGAACCGTGGCAAACAAATTGTCCTGTGAAACTGCCTCTTTTGCAGCATGGTTACGCAGGCAATCTGTGTTTACGCCGAAGTTTTTCGCATAGTCCGGGGAGAGCCAGAACATAAACGGAATATGCGTTTGCTGCTCCGGGGCCAGCATATACGGCGTACCGTGCAGGTAAATTCCGCTTTCGCCCAGCGATTCGCCGTGATCGGAGAGGTAAATGAGCGCTGTGTTCATACTGGCCTTCCGGGCTTTTAGCGCGTCGATGGTTCGGCTGAGCACGCTATCGGTATACAGAATCGAGTTGTCATAGGTATTGATCAGCGACTGATGATCGCAATCCTGAATTTCATTGGTATCGCAGGTTGGGGTGAATTTCCGGAAGCGGGCCGGGTAACGGTTGTAATAAGCCGGACCGTGGCTGCCCATCAGGTGTATCACCAGTACGGTATCCTGCTTTATTCCGTCCAGCACGTTGTCCAGGCGGTACAGGTTGACGTCGTCGACACAGGATTTGTCCTTACAGAACTGATCCAGTTTCCACTGGGTCATATCCGTGTGCGGCACGCGGTCACAGGCACCTTTACACCCGCCGTCATTGTCGCGCCACAGCAGGTTGAACCCGGCGTGGTTAAGCACATCGAGCAGTCCTTCCTGATGATGGGCGAGGTCCGGGTCATATTTTTTTCGCGTCATGCCGGAGAACATGCAGGGGACGGAAACGGCGGTTTCCGTGCCACAGGAGGAGGCCTGAGGGAAGTTGATGACATCCCGCTTTTTCAGCTCGGGGTTGGTTTCACGCGGGTAACCATTTAACGAATAGTTTGCAGCGCGGGAGGCTTCGCCCACCACCAGAACCAGCACGGTTTTCTTACGTTGGCCGGAAATCAGCGCCCCTTTATGGGCATCCTCGCCAATGCGGACCAGCGTCTGGTCGCCGGCAAACCAGCGCATTTTGCTGTACTTCACAACGGCGCTCACGTAGTTCGCCGGAGTGACCATTTTGACGATGCTTTTGTTATTGCGGAACAGCGAAGCATAGTCTTTATAGAACACTGCCGCGACGAGAATGATCACCAGCAGCGCACCGAGTATAGCGGCGAAACGTGTTAGCAGGGCATACCACCATTTTCCGGTTCGAATGCGCGTCAGGGCTAAGATGACGGAAGGGACCAGACCCGCGACGGCCAGCCACAGGATCAGCTGCGGCGTTACCAGGGCTGTCGCTTCCTGGGAGTTAGTCTCAAACACGTTCACAATCATGTTCTGATCGATAACCGCGCCATAGGTATACATAAACCAGGTCGCGGCGGCGCATCCTATGGTCAGGGCAATCATGAGCGGCTTGCGAATAAAGGGAATATTCAGCAGGCTAAAAACAATGACCCAGCCGCAGAACAGAACCAGCGGCACACTGGCGGCAAAAAGCACGTCGTGCAGACGGGCAGGTGCGATAATTGACCAGCTGCGCTGGATAAACAGCGCATTGAACACGGTGAAGAAAAGCGCACAGGCGAGGGTAAATTTCGTATCGTTACAGTGTAACTTTTTAGTGAGCCACATGATGACCAGACCATTCATTATATCAATGCGGCGAGTATAAGAAGGGAAGATTAGCGAAACCTTAATGCCCTGTTTGTGACGGACACTCCTTGCATGCAGGCCATTTAGGGTCTTCACTGTAGGGAATAATGACGTTCTGGAGGTAGGTGTGGCAGAGCAACTGGAATTTTTCCCTGTCCAGAGCCCGTGCCGGGGTATTTGCCAGGTTGATGAACGAGGATACTGCCGTGGCTGCATGCGCACACGCGATGAACGTTTTAACTGGCAAAATTTCAGCGACGCGCAAAAGCAGGAGGTCTTACGGCTCTGCCGACAACGTCTGCTGCGCAAAATTCGTGCAAACAAAGCGGTTGAAACCGAAGAACCTCAGCAACCTTCACTGTTTTAGCAGGGTAATTGCGTATACTGGTGACATGACTTCCTTGAGGAAAATGTTATGGTTCAGCGTATTACCCTTGCCCCGCAGGGCCCGGAATTCTCCCGATTCGTTATGGGCTACTGGCGCCTTATGGACTGGAATATGTCTCCGGTCCAGCTGGCGGACTTTATAGAAGAGCATCTCGATCTCGGGATCACCACCGTCGATCACGCTGATATTTATGGCGGCTATCAGTGCGAGGCCGCTTTTGGCGAAGCGCTGAAGCGTGCGCCAGCGCTGCGTGAACGTATGGAGATTGTGACCAAATGCGGTATTGCCACCACAGCAAAACCGGAGCATGCACTTGGGCATTACATCACTGACAGCGCGCATATCGTTAAAAGCGCCGAGCAGTCACTGGTCAACCTGGCCACCGATCGTATCGACCTGCTGCTTATCCACCGTCCCGATCCATTGATGGAAGCGGATGAGGTTGCGGAAGCGTTCCTGACGCTACACCAGAGCGGCAAAGTGCGTCATTTTGGCGTGTCTAACTTCACCCCGGCACAGTTTGCGCTATTGCAGTCTCGCCTGCCGTTTACGCTGGCGACGAATCAGGTGGAGATTTCGCCTGTTCATCAGCCGCTGCTGCTGGATGGCACGCTCGACCAATTGCAACAGCTGCGCATCCGTCCAATGGCCTGGTCTTGCCTGGGAGGCGGCCGCCTGTTTAACGATGAGGCCTTCCAGCCGCTGCGTAACGAGCTTGAAACGGTGGCCCGCGAACTGAATGCGGAGAGTATTGAGCAGGTGGTTTACGCCTGGATCCTGCGCCTGCCGTCTAAACCGCTGCCGATTATCGGCTCCGGCAAAATTGAGCGTGTCCGCGCTGCACTTGTTGCTGAAGAGCTGGATATGTCCCGTCAGCAGTGGTTCCGCATCCGCAAGGCGGCTCTGGGCTACGACGTACCCTGAGTGCGTGGGGTCTGACTTTCCGGTGAAATCTGCGCCTCTGGTATAGACTTAAGGTGCAAAAAATAACCCGTGGAGGTCATATGAAGCGTTTTGCTCTGGCAGTGGTCACGCTGGTTGTTTGCGCAGGAGCGCAGGCAGCCAGCGAAGAAGTTGAAATGAATCTCGTCACTTCTCAGGGGGTAGGCCAGTCCATCGGGACGGTGAAAATCACCGAAACCGATAAAGGGCTGGAATTTGCTCCCGATCTCAAGGCCCTTCCACCCGGTGAACATGGTTTTCACGTTCATGCCAAAGGCAGCTGTCAACCTGCAATGAAAGAGGGGAAACCTTCAGCCGCTGAGGCCGCTGGGGGGCATCTGGATCCGCACAACTCTGGTAAGCATGAAGGCCCGGAAGGTATGGGGCACCTCGGCGATCTGCCGGTGCTGGTGGTGAATAACGACGGTAAAGCCACCGATCCGGTTGTTGCGCCCCGGCTGAAAAAGATTGACGAGGTCAAAGGCAAGGCGCTGATGGTCCATGTGGGCGGCGATAACATGTCCGATCAACCTAAACCGCTTGGCGGCGGCGGGGCGCGCTATGCCTGCGGGGTGATCTGATCGCCAATTGTTCCGGGTGGCGGCGCCTGTTCAAGCTGTGACAGGGAGCAGTGCAGCCGCCAGATAATGGACGCCAGATCGCGGGCCGCAGGCTGATGGTGGTGCGCCAGAGCGTCGCAAATACGCTGAAGCTCGGCGAGCGTGACGCTCAGGGGGCGTTGCTGAACTCCGCGCTCGCTCATCACATCGCGGAGCATGGAAATACAATTATCGCGGACCTGCGAAAGCGGGTCGGAACGCGTCTCCCAGGCACGCAGCTGCCACACCACGTGCGAACAGTTCAGCAGCACCACGCCCCAGCGCAGTAGCCAGCGACGTGAGAGGGAATCCTGGCTGTTGTTCAGCTGGCTGACATGATGGTAAACCAGCGATTCATACTCGCTTTCACGCAGATGCGGGCTGCGACTCAGTTGATCGACAAAACCCCTGCGCAGCTCACGAATATGCCTGCGGCCTTTATGCGCATCTGAGCCCGGGCGTAGCACGGCGAAAGCCAGCCACGCCAGCCCCACGCCGAGGATCTTCGCCAGGTTATCGTTGAGAAAATCAGCGTAATCGTAAACCGGAGGATTCGTTACAGAGATAAATGAGCCCATAAAAACAATCAACTGCCCCCACAGACCGGCCAGTTTTGGCATTTGCAGTTTGAGCAACTGCATGGTGGTTAATAGCGGGAAGAGAAACAGCAGAAATTGCCAGAGGTCGGTTATCTGCACCATCAAACCAAATTTCACCACGAAGCTGAACAGCGACAGCAGTACCAGCGTACGCAGCAGAAGCGTCAGGGAATTAAACGGGGAAGCTGCGACGGAATAGAGCACGCAGCTGATTGCCGCAAGCGTCAGGGCTGCACTGCCCGCATCCCATTGCGTGGTGATGGCCCATGCGCCCACGGCCGTCAACGCGCAAAACGTACGAAAACCGCTCCACAGCGCCTCCATTGCGTCGGTATGGCGTGCCAGCGCTGGGCTACCGGGAACGGAAAATTCGGTGACGGGCGTGGCTTTTTCGACGGCTTTTAACCAGCGGCTGCTGCGCAGATACAGGCGGCAGAAATAGTTCAGACGCTGCCAGAAGGCGCGGTGCCGGTAATCATATTCATCCGTTGGGGTGAGCGGCGCGATAATACGGGCCACGGTATAGATATCGGCATCCGGACGCGCAAGGGCGGCGAGCAGCGCCTCGATAACTTCCCGGGTATGGGCTGGCGGCGCAGGCCAGTTCAGCAACATCCGGCGAAGGCTTGAGATCGCACTCGTCATCCGCAATTGCTGGTGCAGTAAATAGTTCAGGAGCGTGTTCTGGCGACGAAAACGGTAGTGGCTCCAGAATGCCTGGATGCGCAGCAGATTCATGGTCAGGATCTGGCCGATGACCTTTTCGTGTGCTAGACGGATGTTATCGCTGCTATCAGGCTGCCAGAGCAGGCTGGCATGTTCCAGCAAACGCGCGTGCATCGTTTTAAGGGCGGTGATAAGCGTAGTGCCATCCGAGGTGCTGGGCAGGATCATCATCACGACGCCGCCGCACAGAATGCCGACCATCACTTCACATACGCGTGCCTGGGCGATGTCCCATAGCTCGGTGGTATCCAGCACGTTGACGACCGGAAAGGCGATAATGGCTGCAGTGTAACCTGCCAGTTGAAACGCGTACGCAACGTTGTTGGTAAAATGGGCGCAGGCCCAGGTGCACAGCCCCAGCCATGCCGACATGCTTAACAGAAAGAGCCAGGGATCGTTCAGGGTATGGCCGGCAAGAAGCAGTGCAGCGGTCGCACCCAGCAGGCTACCCGCCACGCGCCCGAGGCTTTTACTGATAACGCCCCCGACGGTAGGGAAGCTGACGACCGCCGCAGAGGTCATCGCCCAGTAAGGCTCATCCAGATTCAGATAATAGGCAACCGTAAGCGCAAGGCACATGGCGATGCCGTTACGCAGCGCGTAACGCCACTGCGGCCGTGTCGCTTTTATCCACGGCGTATTGCGCCAGGAGAAAGCCCCCAGGTTCATCATCGCGATCCGATGGCGACGGTGCAGGTTGTGCCAGAGACCAGAGTAATGTCTTTCGGCAGTTGCTCAAACTCGACGCGAACAGGCACCCGCTGAGCCAGACGCACCCACGGTACGTTGGGTTTGATGTCAGGCACCAGGCCAGAATCGGTTTCCACGCTCTGATCGTAAATTGCCCGACCTATGCTGCTAACGTGACCCTGTAACGTTTCTGCACCGCTGTAAAGCGTGATCCGGGCAGGCGCACCCTCGCGGATATGGCGCAGCTTGGTCTCTTCAAAATAACCTACAACATAGAAAGAGTGGCTATCTACCAGGGCAAAGACCGGCTGGCCTGTGGTGGCGTAATCCCCCACACGGGTCGACAGGCTCGTGATCCATCCATCCACCGGAGCTTTGACAACGGTCTGGGTCAGTTGCCACTCGGCCTGTTTCAGCGTTGCCTCTGCAACCTTCAGGCTGGCCTGCATGGCTTTTACATTGATATTGGCGGTATCGAGATCTTCCGCAGAGATGTAATTCCTCGACAGATGTCGGCGACGTTCGGCTTCGTTATTGGCTTTTGCCAGATCTGATTGAGCTTTTGCGAGCTGCGCCTGGGCATTGAGCACCGCAATGTGGAAAGGGGTCTCATCGATGCGGAATAACACATCGCCCGCATGAACGAACTGGTTGTCCTTCACCAGCAGCGCGCTGATACTGCCGGACACCTGTGGCGTGATGCTGACCTGTTCTGCGCGGATCTTGCCGTCACGCGTCCAGGGCGACTGCATGTAATAATTCCAGAGCCACCAGCCGGCCATAAGCGCCAGCGCTAAAACGAAAAGAGTGGAAAAATATTTTAACGTTTTCAATGCTATTCTCACCACACGGTTAACACGGCAAGGCCAAGACAGACGGAAAGGGTAAACAGGGAGAGATCCATTAACATCGGGTGCCAGATTTCACCGGAATACATCCAGTCGCGCAGCAGACGATGCGCAATGAGCCAGATCACAAAACCGACCATCACGGCTTTAAACAGTGGCGGAAAGTAGACCGATGCGCCGACAATCAGATCCTGGAGGGGCAACCCTGCGGAGAGGGAAAAGAACGTCACAAGCAGTGATCCTTTGCAGTGGGGTGAGGGCCACAATGGCATATTTCAATGCGATGGCGCATTACCGTTCAGTGTAAATCATCCTTTCAGGAATGATGAATACCGTGATTGCATTTGTTTTGGCAATACAAATACTGCAAACTATTCTAAAATCACTATAATCACTTAGCAAGCTAATTATAAGGAGATGAAATTGGAATCGCCATTAGGTTCTGATCTGGCAAGGTTGGTACGCATCTGGCGTGCTCTGATTGACCATCGCCTGAAACCTCTGGAACTCACGCAGACGCACTGGGTTACGCTGCATAACATTCATCAGCTCCCGCCCGACCAGTCACAGATCCAACTGGCAAAAGCGATTGGCATTGAGCAGCCGTCACTGGTGCGCACTCTTGACCAACTGGAAGAGAAGGGACTTATCTCCCGACAAACCTGCGCCAGCGACCGTCGCGCCAAGCAGATCAAATTGACGGAAAAAGCGGCCCCGATTATTACTGAGATGGAAGCTGTCATCAGTAAAACGCGTGGGGAGATCCTTGAAGGTATTTCCCCCGCTGAGCTGGAGATGCTGATAGGACTCATCGCCCGTCTTGAGCAGAACATCCACGATCTGCAGTCTCGCGACTGACCGAACGTAAAGGCCTTGCGAAATCAAGGCCTTTCTTATTATCTGAACACCACCACCCGGTTGCGCCCTGTCTCTTTTGCCTCATACATGGCTTTATCCGCGCTCTCCACGCAGGTTTCCGCACTGGTTTCCGGCGAGGTTGCGGTGAATACGCCCATGCTGATGGTAATGGGTTCCGGCAGATGACCGCCGCTGCTGGCTTTATCAAACCCGCTCAGCTTGAGGCGAATGCGCTCGGCCACCTGCCGCGCGGCGTCTGAAGGGGTATTTGTCAGCATCAACACAAACTCTTCACCACCGATTCGGGCCGCGATATCCTGGGGGCGCACGGAATCCGTCAGCAGATTAGAGACGAACTGTAATACCTTATCGCCCTGCAAATGCCCGTAACAGTCGTTGATACGTTTGAAACGGTCAAGGTCGCTTACCACCACCGATACCGGGTGTGCCTCCGTTGCAGAGCTGAGGGCATAGTTTAATGAATCATAAAAATAGCTGCGATTATAAAGACGGGTAAGCGGGTCGCGGATTGAATTTTGATATGACTGCTGGTATTTGACGTGCGAGTCACGATACAAATTAAAGACGTCGGAAAGCAAAATGAAAATAATCATTAATGTCGCGATAGTTTCGAATAACCGGGCGCGGTACCATGATACATCTTCTACGTATCCACCTAACAACAGCATTAACAGCGTGACGACATAACAGACGCATAAAAAAATTGCCGCCCGCCCAGAACAAATTTCTTATCCGGGTCACGACCATCAGGGTGATTAATGTGACAACCCAAAGAATGACCAAAATGATGTTGATGGTCTGGCTCCAGAGAATCATGAACTGCCGGGTTTCATTATCCACAAGATCCAGGGTTAACGTCGTGGAATGGCTGGAATAGAACCACGCCAGCCAAAGCATGCAGCCCGTAAAGAGAGCCGATCCGACAACAATACCGATGTGGGTGCTTCGTGAAAGGGGGGAAACGCGAAGCGTATAAAGTAAGGCTGAGGCCATCATGAGCACCGCCATTAAGAGGTGTCGGAACATATAAAAGATCATCGCGTCATTATAGTTCGCCTCGTTGAACTGATAGAGATCCAGCCAGCCTGGAAAACTGGATAGCGTACCCACCATCAGCAGTGCTGAACCGGCAAAGGCTGACGCAATCGGAACGAGATATAGCCGTTTTTTATCACACCAGTATTTCATTGCCATAAAACAGGCGATAAACAGATGGAATACCAGAAGAAAAATAGTGAGCGTAGGGAAAAATAGCGGAGAGAATGAAGGAACCCATTCAACAAGTTTTATAAAACAACCTTGTAACACGGCAATGATAAAAATGCACCCAAGTGCAAAGGCCACAAAGCGGTTCATTACAAATCGACAGTTCGCAAGCATAGAATGTTAAAAAATTAAAAAGAGGAAAAAGAGAATCAGACGAGTCTAAAGGAGGGAAATAAAAAATACTTTGCGCAGGAACAATATCAGAGGGAATTAATTATACGCCGTGTGAATGTATTTTTATAAATACATTTTTTAAAATGATAGTTTTTGTAAATGGATGCGGCCCGAAAGGACCGCATCCGTCGGGATATTAACGCGGGGAGACGGTGACCTGGCTACCGTTGCTTGCCAGTACAACACGCTGGCCTGCAGAAAAGCGAGTATTACCCTGTTTCTGCACAACCATAATGGTGCTGCCATCGTCTTTACGGATTTCCAGCTCAACGCCCTGAGTTTTGTTCATCGCACCCTGAACGCCCTGACCCGCTACGCCGCCTGCAACTGCGCCTGCTGCGGTAGCCAGAGAGCGACCGGTGCCGCCACCAATGGTGTTACCCAGGAAACCACCCAGCACAGCACCACCGATTGCGCCCACGACGTTCGTGTCATCACCACCCTGAATCTGAACAGGACGGGCATTAACGATAGTACCGTAGGTCACGTTCTGTACCTGTTTAGCTTCAGAAGCACTATATACGTCGCCGGAGAGTGAATTGTCGTTCACACAACCCGCCAGTGTTAAACCAATCAGCGAAACGCCCAGTACACGTAAAATCATTTGACTCTCCTGTTCACCAAAAAACGCCCGGTTGGGGCATCCGTTATGGCTAAATTATATGGCATTCCTGACCACAGTTCATATCTTTGCATGCCGAATAGATAAATTTTACCTGAACGGGGCTTAACGGGACATAAACAAAATCCGTCTGTGCTACAGGTCTGAGATTGTTAAAAAATATTATCACCGGATAGCAAAGCAGCGTTATTTATGATGGAGTGGTTGCACTTAGCCCATGTAACGTAAGGAAAGCGCATGAAATCGGGTCGCTATATCGGTGTGATGTCTGGTACCAGTCTTGACGGTGTGGATGTCGTTCTGGCCGCCATTGATGAAAACATGGTGGCGCAGCAGGCAAGCCTGACCTGGCCTATTCCGGTCTCGTTAAAAGAAGAGATCCTGAGCATCTGCCAGGGGCAACAGCTGACGCTTTCCCAACTGGGCCAACTGGATGTGCGTCTGGGGGCGCTGTTTGCTGATGCGGTACTGGCTCTGATGCAGCAAGAAAGACTTCATCCGCAGGATGTCGTGGCAATAGGCTGCCATGGGCAGACCGTCTGGCATGAACCTGTCGGCGAGGCGCCGCACACGATGCAAATTGGCGATAATAACCAGATTGTGGCAAAAACCGGCGTGACGGTGGTGGGGGATTTCCGTCGTCGCGATATAGCCCTCGGCGGGCAGGGGGCGCCGCTGGTTCCGGCATTTCATCAGGCGCTGCTGGCGCACCCGGTGGAGCGCAGAATGGTTCTGAACATTGGCGGGATTGCCAACCTGTCGATGCTCATTCCCGGGCAGCCCGTGCGTGGATACGATACCGGGCCCGGTAATATGCTGATGGATGCCTGGATCTGGCGTCAGAACGGTAAACCCTACGACAAAGACGCGCAGTGGGCCAGCCAGGGGAAAGTGATCCTTCCCTTGCTGCAAGCCCTGTTAAGCGATCCATTCTTTGCCCTGCCAGCGCCGAAAAGCACGGGGCGAGAGTATTTCAACTACGGCTGGCTTGAACGTCATCTGGCACGCTTCCCCGGCCTTGCGCCTCAGGATGTGCAGGCTACGCTGACTGAGCTTACCGCCGTGTCGATTTCTGAACAGGTGTTGCTCAGCGGCGGGTGCGAGCGTCTGCTGGTATGCGGAGGCGGAAGCCGCAACCCGCTCCTGATGGCACGCCTCGCCGCCCTGCTGCCGGGCACCGAAGTCACGACCACTGACGAAGCCGGGATCAGCGGAGACGACATGGAAGCGCTGGCCTTCGCCTGGCTTGCCTGGCGTACGGTTGCCGGTCTGCCCGGGAATTTACCCTCCGTAACCGGTGCGCGGGAGGCGAGCATCCTCGGTGCTATTTTCCCGGCAAATCCGCGCCATAATCAGAGTTAACTGAAATTCAGCGGGAGGCATAACCCGTAAAATAGGGAAAAACAGGAGGGCGGTTAGGCCCTCCAGGACCAGGATAGTCTTCGGAATCTGCCCATGAAAAAACTTCTTCTCATTGCTGTACCTTTTCTTATGACCGGATGCAGCGTCTATAACCAGTTTGTTGAGCGTATGCAAACCGATACGCTGGAATATCGTTGTGATGAAAAACCGCTGACGGTGAAGCTGAACAACACTCGCCAGGAAGCCAGCTTTGTTTATGACAATAAGTTGTTGACGCTGAAGCAGGGGATGTCCGCCTCCGGGGCGCGTTACACGGATGGGATCTACGTCTTCTGGTCAAAAGGTGACAGCGCCACCGTCTATAAGCGAGACCGCATTGTGCTGAACAATTGTCAGCTGGAAAATCCGAAGCGTTGAGATTTTTGAAGGGGGCGCGCACAATAGCGCCACCCAACCTCACTTTCAGCTAACGCCATGTCAGAAAACGACGAACTACAGCAAATTGCGCATCTGCGCCGTGAATACACCAAAGGCGGTCTGCGCCGCCAGGATCTTCCCGCCGAACCGCTGGTGCTTTTTGAACGCTGGCTGAAGCAGGCCTGCGAAGCGAAACTGGCCGACCCGACGGCGATGGTCGTTGCCACGGTTGATGAAAACGGTCAGCCGTATCAACGCATCGTTCTTCTTAAGCATTATGACGAGAAAGGGCTGGTGTTCTACACCAACCTTGGTAGTCGTAAAGCGCATCACCTGGAAAATAATCCGCGTATTAGCCTGCTCTTCCCGTGGCATATGCTTGAGCGCCAGGTGATGGTTACCGGCAAGGCAGAGCGCCTCTCTACGCTCGAAGTGGTGAAATATTTCCACAGCCGACCGCGCGACAGTCAGATTGGCGCCTGGGTTTCTAAACAGTCCAGCCGAATCTCGGCCCGCGGCGTACTTGAAAGTAAATTCCTCGAACTCAAACAGAAGTTTCAGCAGGGTGAAGTGCCGCTGCCGAGTTTCTGGGGCGGGTTCCGCATCCCCATTGAGCAGATGGAATTCTGGCAGGGCGGTGAGCACCGCCTGCACGACCGCTTTTTATACCAGCGCGACAACGGTGGCTGGAAAATAGACCGACTGGCACCGTAATCCCCAAAATTTGTTGATTTAAGCGCTAGCGCACACCGCGCTGGCGCTTTATTCTATGGTCCTTTCGCATCAGGCGAAAAGTCGTGTACCGGCAAAGGTGCAGTCGTTTATACATGGAGAATTTGATGGCAAGCAGTAACTTGATTAAACAATTGCAAGAGCGGGGCCTGGTGGCCCAGGTGACGGACGAGGAAGCGTTAGCAGAGCGACTGGCGCAAGGCCCGATCGCGCTCTATTGCGGCTTCGATCCCACCGCTGACAGCTTGCATTTGGGGCATCTTGTTCCATTGTTATGCCTGAAACGCTTCCAGATGGCGGGTCATAAGCCTGTTGCCCTGGTTGGCGGTGCGACTGGTCTGATTGGCGACCCAAGTTTCAAAGCCGCTGAGCGTAAGCTGAATACCGAAGACACCGTGCAGGAGTGGGTGGATAAGATCCGTAAACAGGTTGCACCGTTCCTGGATTTCAACTGTGGTGACAACGCTGCGATTGCGGCGAACAACTACGACTGGTTTGGTGGCATGAACGTGCTGACGTTCCTGCGTGACATCGGCAAACACTTCTCTGTTAACCAGATGATTAACAAAGAAGCGGTCAAGCAGCGTCTTAACCGTGACGATCAGGGTATCTCTTTCACCGAGTTCTCCTACAACCTGTTGCAGGGGTATGACTTCGCCTGCCTGAACAAGCTGCACGGCGTGTCGCTGCAAATTGGTGGTTCTGATCAGTGGGGTAACATCACCTCCGGTATCGATCTGACCCGTCGCCTTCACCAGAATCAGGTGTTTGGTCTGACCGTGCCGCTGATCACCAAAGCAGACGGTACCAAGTTTGGTAAAACCGAAGGCGGCGCAGTATGGCTTGATCCGAAGAAAACCAGCCCGTACAAATTCTACCAGTTCTGGATCAACACGGCGGATGCCGATGTTTATCGCTTCCTGAAATTCTTCACCTTTATGGATATCGAAGAAATCAATGCGCTGGAAGAAGAAGACAAGAACAGCGGTAAAGCACCGCGCGCCCAGTATGTGCTGGCCGACGAAGTGACTAAACTGGTTCACGGTGAAGAAGGTCTGGCAGCGGCGAAACGCATTACGGCGAGCCTGTTCAACGGGACCCTGAGCGATTTAAGCGAAGCGGACTTCGAACAGCTTGCTCAGGATGGCGTGCCGATGGTGGAGATGGAAAAAGGCGCCGATCTGATGCAGGCGCTGGTGGACTCCGAGCTCCAGCCGTCTCGCGGTCAGGCGCGTAAAACCATCGCCTCTAACGCGATCACCATTAATGGCGAAAAACAGGCCGATCCGGAATACACCTTTACCGAGAACGACCGTCTCTATGGTCGCTACACGCTGCTGCGTCGCGGTAAGAAAAATTACTGCCTGGTCTGCTGGAAGTAATTAAAAGTACGCAGGGGCGTGGGAAACCACGCCCCTTTTGTTTTGACAGGGTTTGGTAAGTACAACATGAAGAACATCCTCGCCATTCAGTCCCACGTTGTTTTTGGACATGCTGGCAACAGCGCTGCGGAATTCCCGATGCGCCGCCTCGGGGCCAACGTCTGGCCCCTCAATACCGTTCAGTTCTCGAATCACACCCAGTACGGTAAATGGACCGGCTGCGTGATGCCGCCGTCGCATCTGACGGAGATCGTTCAGGGGATTGCGGATATCGACCAGCTTAAACGCTGCGATGCCGTACTGAGCGGTTATCTGGGTTCGGCGGAGCAGGGGGAACATATCCTCGGCATTGTGCGCCAGGTGAAAGCGGCAAACCCCGCGGCGAAATATTTCTGCGATCCGGTGATGGGACATCCGGAAAAAGGCTGCATCGTCGCGCCGGGCGTTGCGGAGTTTCATGTCCGTCATGCATTGCCTGCCAGCGATATTATTGCGCCAAATCTGATTGAACTTGAGATCCTGTGCGAGCATCCAGTCAACAGCGTAGAAGAGGCTGTACGCGCCTCTCGCGAGCTCCTCGCCCAGGGGCCAGAGATTGTGCTGGTTAAGCACCTGGCACGCGCAGGGTTGAGCCAGGACCGTTTTGAGATGCTGCTGGTGACCAAGGACGAAGCCTGGCACATCAGTCGACCGCTGGTGGATTTCGGTACACGTCAGCCTGTCGGGGTTGGGGATGTGACCAGCGGTTTGCTGCTGGTGAAGCTATTGCAGAGCGCAAGCCTGCGCGATGCGCTGGAGCACGTCACCGCAGCCGTTTATGAAATCATGATTGCGACGAAGACGATGCAGGAATATGAGCTACAGGTGGTTGCGGCGCAGGATCGCATCGCGAAGCCCGAGCATTATTTCAGCGCAACCCAATTGTAAGAGCAGGGATAGTGTAGGCCGGGTAAGCGCAGCGCCACCCGGCAATACAGCGCGCTCGGATTAATTCAACCCTTCTGCCTTCAGCGCCGCTGCAACCGCAGGGCGTGCCGCTACGCGTTCCATATACGACGCAATATGATCTAATCCTTCCAGGTTCAGCTTCACCGCGCGCGCCCAGCGCAGAACGGTAAACAGATACGCATCAGCAATAGTGAAACGCGCACCGCAGATCCACTGATCGTCTTTCAGTGATTCATTAATGTACTGCATCTTTTTCTCAAGTAACGCACGTACGGTCGGTTTGTACTCTTCAGGAGTATCCGGGCGGAACAGCGGCGTAAAGCCTTTGTGCAGCTCGGTCGCGATGTAGTTAAGCCACTCAAGGGTTTTATAGCGAGAGATACTGCCTGTTGGTGCCAGCAGCTGACGATCAGGCACGTTGTCGGCCAGGTACTGCATAATCGCCACCCCTTCGGTCAGCAGGGTGCCATCGTCCAGCAGCAGGGCCGGAACCTGCCCTTTTGGGTTAATCGCAAAAAAGTCACCCCCGTTTTCCAGGCGCTTTTTCATCAGGTCAACGCCGTCCAGCGTGAAATCCTTACCGCTCTCGCGAAGGGTGATATGCGAAGCAAGAGAGCAGGCGCCCGGTTTATAGAACAGTTTCATCGGTAACTCCTTTTTGCTGAGGTTCCCGCTATGTTAGTGCGCGTTCAGATAAAAAAAAAGCCGCTAATCAATTAGCGGCTTCTGTTCAGTCGTTTCCCGATGACATTACGCGTTCGCGGTGTTGGTCGCTTTAGCGGATTTGTCGTCGTCCTGCGTCATACGATTGAGTTTTGGTGCGGTGAGCAGCATCAGCACGGCAATTACGGCTGTCGCGATACCAATTTGCATGAACACGGTGCCGTAGACGTTCAGGGAGACCAGCGGGTCGGTAACGTTGTCCGGTACCGCCATCAGGTTCGCAATCTTACCTGCAATGATGGCTGCGCCAGCGGTCGTCAGGAACCAGCTACCCATGATGAAGCCCATCAGACGCTGAGGGACCAGCTGTGCAACCATCGCCAGGCCCAGACCGGAGATCATCAGTTCACCGATGGATTGCAGCGCATAGCTCAGGATCAGCCAGTTAACAGACACGATACCCGCGTCGGTCGCGAATTTCGTCCCCAGCGGCAGCACCAGGAATGCGCCAGAGCACAGCACCATACCGATCGCGAACTTGTGCGGCATCGGCAGACGGTCGCCCATCTTGTTATAGATAGCGGCCAGAATCGGGCTACCAATCATGATCCAGAACGGGTTCAGTGCCTGGTACTGCTCCGGCTCGAACGCGATACCCAGGATGGAGTGCTCAACGTTGCGGATTGCGAAGAAGTTCAGAGACGTCGGCATCTGGCTGTACAGGACGAAGAAGATAATCGCTTCCAGCATCAGGATGAACGCCACAATCATCTTACGACGTGCCGCACCCTGCATCGCGAAGGCTTCTTTAGCGAAGATAATCACGATACCCAGCGCAACCACGGCCAGTACGGCACGTGCAATACCCTGGTTGTGCAGCAGCCAGGTCGCTACAGCGGCCAGGATCACAATGCCGACGATGGTTGCCAGCAGTTTGCCCATATGCACGGGTTCGAAGTCTGGTTTAGAACCATAATCTTTAACCCAGCTGCGACAGAACAGGAAGTTCACAACGGTGATCAGCATACCCACGAAGCTCAGCGCAAACGCTACGCTCCAGCCGAATTTCGCGGCCAGCCATGGGGTTGCCAGCATAGAGAAGAATGAACCGATGTTGATGGACATGTAGTACATGGTAAATGCACCGTCCAGACGCGGATCATCTTTGTTGTAGCAGGTAGAAAGCAGGGAGGACGGGTTAGCCTTAAAGAGGCCGTTACCTACCGCGATGGTAGCCATGCCCATGTATACCACGCCCGCATCGTGCCCGGACCATGCAACCAGACCATAGCCAATCGCCAGAACCACGGCGCCCAGCATAATGACACGTTTCGTACCGAGAACTTTATCGCCTAACCAGCCGCCGATGGCGACCAGGCCATAGACCAGAGCGCTGAAGGACGAGAACAGCGTGATGGAATCGGCTTCGGACATACCCAGTTGCTTAACCAGGTAAACGGCCATAATCCCTTGCAGGCCGTAGTAGCCAAAACGCTCCCATAATTCGATAGAGAAAATGAGATAGAACGCTTTAGGCTGTTTGAAAGCGTTAAGACTTACGCTCTCATCTGTTGGTTTATTGTTTGCAGTAGACACATATACCTCTTTTTTTACATCCCATATTAACGGGGGTGTTCATAGCGTGATGACCGTAGTCCATCCGCTTTATAGTTATATTGGGAGGGGAAACGGCGGGTAATGTTCACTATCCAGCCCCATCTGGCAATACGTTTGTAATAATATGTTACATATAACTGTGACGGTATAATCATCGGTTCACGCAAATGTTATGCAGCGTTAAATTTCATCCTTTGAGAATTGGTGGTTTTTTTCACTGTAAATGACCCTGATGAATGGCTGTATGGCGATATGTTCTGCTATTTTGGGTGAAAAGCAGTGATATAGCCCATATTCTGAAAAATGACTGGTCTTATATGCGGTGAGTAAAGGATGAGAACTTGTCTGGCAAAGGCGTGGAGAGGGTTTTAACAACAAAAATCCAACATCAAGTTATCAGAGTGATCGCGATCACAGATGTATAGAAATTTTTGGTGATGAAAAAACTATTAACCTGTTTGAGTGTTAAATATCCGCAGAATCGACAACGCTTTATGGACAATGAGAGGGGAAATTACGGCCAAGGGAGAAGATATCAGAGCCCTTGTTTAATTTAAGGTCTTGAAAAGTAACAAGTGGATGTACCTTCAGGGGTAGACTTTTTCTTTGTATTCACAGAGATCTTCGATAATGCAGGAGCCGCAGCGTGGCTTACGTGCAATACAGGTATAGCGCCCGTGAAGGATTAGCCAGTGATGGCAATCCACCTTAAATTCCGCAGGGACCACTTTTAATAGCTTTTCTTCCACCTCTTCCACGTTTTTACCCGGCGCGAACCGGGTGCGATTAGAAACGCGGAAGATGTGAGTGTCCACGGCGATCGTCGGCCAGCCAAACGCCGTGTTGAGCACGACATTTGCCGTTTTACGCCCGACGCCTGGCAACGCTTCCAGCGCTGCGCGATCTTCCGGGACTTCACCGCCGTGCTGCTCAAGCAGGATCCGGCAGGTCTTAATGACGTTTTCGGCTTTACTGTTAAACAGGCCGATGGTCTTGATATAGGATTTTACCCCTTCAACCCCCAGCTCCAGCATAGCCTGCGGCGTATTGGCGACAGGGTAGAGCAGGGCCGTGGCTTTGTTGACGCTCACGTCAGTGGCCTGCGCAGAGAGCAGCACCGCGATCAACAGTTCAAACGGCGAGTTAAAATTCAGCTCTGTCGTTGGATGAGGATTCTCATCGCGCAGGCGCGTCAGGATCGCAATGCGTTTCTCTTTATTCATACTGCTTTCTCGGGGATCCCTTCCTGTACGCTGCGTTCAGCGGCGCGGCGTTTACGTTTTTCATCAATCAGGTATTTTAACGCCAGCATCATCCCAAGGCCAATGAAGGCGCCTGGCGGTAGCATGGCCAACAGGAATGGGGTGTCCGTATGGAACACCTCGATACGCAGCGATTTCGCCCAGCCGCCAAGCAGCGCGTCCGCACCGTCGAAGAGCGTACCGTTGCCCAGAATTTCACGCAGAGAGCCGAGGACGAACATGGCGGCAGTCGCGCCCATGCCGATGGAAAACCCATCCAGCGCGGAAATTGCCGGGTTGTTTTTCACCGCGAAGGCTTCAGCGCGGCCCACGACTATACAGTTAGTCACGATAAGCGGAATGAAGATCCCGAGCGACTGGTACAGGCCAAATGCGTAGGCGTTAATCAGCATTTGCACGACGCTGACCACCGATGCAATGATCATGACATAAATCGGAATACGGATTTCCGATGGCGTCCAGCGGCGCAAAACAGAAATGGAGAAGTTGGTCAGGGTCAGCACCAGCGTGGTCGCCAGCCCCAGCCCGAGCGCGTTGGTGGCGGTAGACGTCACCGCCAGCAGCGGGCACAATCCCAACAGCTGTACCAATGCCGAGTTGTTCTTCCAGAGTCCCTGGACGATAACCTCTTTAACCTGGCTCATGGTCACTCCTCACAGGCGGAAAGATGATTGATCTGCGCGGGCAGCGTTTCGGCATACAGACCGGCGCGTTTGACGGCGTTGACGACCGCGCGGGGCGTAATCGTGGCGCCCGTGAACTGGTCAAACTCACCGCCATCTTTTTTCACCGCGAAAGCAGGATCGTCCTCGCCATGAATCATCTTACCGGCAAAGTGTAAAATCCAGTCGCTCAGGCGTGTTTCAATTTTGTCGCCAAGGCCCGGCGTTTCGTGATGTTCCGTCACGCGCGTACCCAGCACGGTGCCGGAAAAATCGCTGCCTACCAGCAGCTGAATTGCGCCAGAGTAACCGTCCGGCGCGGTGGCTTCCATGATGGCACCCACCGGGTTCTCGCCCTTACGGGCAATATAAACGCGGTGGCTTCCTTTACCGAGCTGCGGGGCCTGCACGACAAAGCAGCTTTTTTGCAGGTTATTATCATAGAAGTCTGATGGGATCACCTGATCGAACAACGCCTTTTGCTGCTTCATTGCCTGCTCTTCAATGGTGCTTTTCGTCAGTTCATTTACCAGCGCGGTCAGCCCGGTGAGGGCGGCGGCGAAGATCGCCAGCGTGACGCCGTGTTTTTGCATAGTCTTTAGCATGGCGTAACCCTTAGCGATGACCGTACACGCGTGGACGCGTGTAGTAGTCGATGAGCGGAACGGTGATGTTAGCCAGCAGTACGGCAAATGCCACGCCGTCCGGATAGCCACCAAAGCTGCGAATAAGCCAGACCAGCAAGCCCGCCAGCGCGCCGAAAATCAGACGACCTCGGTTGGTGGTAGAGGCGGTGACCGGATCGGTGAGAATAAAGAATGCCCCGAGCATGGTCGCGCCGGAGAGCAGATGGAGCTGTGGGCTGGCCAGTGACTCAGGTGAGATGACCCAGCCGAGCGTTGAACAGACGGCCAGCGTCACCAGGAAGCTCACTGGAATATGCCAGCGGATCGCTTTTTGTTGCAGCAGGAAGGCACCGCCCAACAGGTAGGCCAGATTGACCCACTGCCAGCCCGCACCCGCCAGTACGCCGCTGTAAATAGACGATTTCATCACCTGCTCGACGCTGTGGCCGGCACGCAGGGAGGTTTTGAAGGTATCGAGCGGGGTGGCCTGGCTGATGCCATCCACGCCCATGCGAAGCGCGTTCATATCCGCGCCCATCGCGGTGTGGCCAGTAAAGATAACGTTCAGGGCATCCATAAAGCCGGGCACCGTGGCGGCGATCTCATGCGGCGGCAGCCAACTGGTCATCTGTACCGGGAAGGAGATCAGTAGCACCACGTAACCAATCATTGCCGGGTTAAACGGGTTATGGCCCAGCCCACCGTACAGCTGCTTGGCGATGATCACCGCAAACACCGTTCCCAATACTACCATCCACCACGGGGCGAACGGGGGAATGCTGATGGCCAGCAACAGGCCGGTCAACAGAGCGGAGTTATCGCTCAGGATGCGAGTCACCTCCATTTTGCGCAGCTTCAGGATCGCTGCTTCCGCTGCGACGGCACTGGCGCAACCCAGAACTAACTGGAAAAGCGTACCCCAGCCGAAAAACCAACACTGTACGGCAATACCTGGCAACGCGGCCAGGCACACCAGCATCATAATACGCGATGTCTGGCGCTGGTTATGGGTGTAAGGGGAACTTGCAATTCTGAAAACCATTTAATCCTCGTTAACGGCTTGCTGCGCGGCTTTCTTTGCCTGAACACGCGCAATCGCGGCGGCGACTGCGGCTTTGCGTGGATCGTCGTTGGCGGCCGCAGGCCGTTCGTCCTGCTGTGCCGCTTTTCGTGCTTTGGCACGGGCGATGGCCGCTTCAACGGCGGCTTTACGTGGGTCGACAGGCGCTTCACTCTCTTCGGCAGGCTGAAGCTGTGCCGCTTTACGTGCTTTGGCGCGGGCGATAGCGGCTTCAACGGCCGCCTTGCGCGGATCGGTCGCTTCCTGTTCAACCACCACTGTCTGTTGACCGGCTTTACGGGCTTTTGCCCTGGCGATAGCCGCTTCCACCGCCGCTTTACGCGGGTCTGTGTCGGCTTCCGGTTTGGCGTTTTGCGCCTTCTCCGCCTGACGTGCGCGCGCTTCGGCTTTACGCGCTTCGCGGGCGGCAATCGCTTCGCTATTGTCCGGCTTTTGGCCAGACACGATCGCTACCGGCTGAGCGGCAGTCGCGTTCTTCTCCCGCACACGGGCGAGGGCAGCGTTAATCGCATCCTGATCTTTCGCCGCAGGCTGCACGGCAGCCTGCTTATGGCGTTCCTGACGGGCTTGTTTCTCGCGCTCCAGTCGCGCCTGGCGCGCTTCAAAGCGGGCCTTCGCTTCAGCGGCACGTTTTTCTTCCATGGAGATAGCGTAGATTTCGGCTTTCTCCTGACGGAAGTACTGCACCAGCGGAATATTGCTTGGGCAGACCCAGGCACAGGCACCGCATTCAATACAGTCAGCCAGGTTATGCGCCTGGGCTTTATCGTGCAGCTGGCCTTTGCTGTACCAGTACAACTGCTGCGGCAGCAAGTCTGCCGGACACGCATCCGCGCAGGCGCTACAGCGTATACAACCTTTCTCTTCCTGCGTTTCGCCCATCTCCGTTGGGGAAGGGGCGAGCAGGCAGTTGGTAATCTTCACCACTGGCACATCCAGCCACGGCAGGGTAAAGCCCATCAGCGGGCCGCCCATAATGACCATCTGCTCGCTCCCCGGGCAGAAGTCAGCCTGTTCCAGCAGATGATGCACCGGCGTACCCAGACGCGCCCAGACGTTGCCGGGACGGGAGACGGACTCGCCGGTCAGTGTGACGACGCGTTCGGTCAATGGCTCGCCGTCAATCACCGCACGTTTCACCGCGTAGGCAGTACCCACGTTTTGCATCAGCACGCCGATATCGGACGAACGGCCCCCATGGGGGACCTGTTTTCCGGTCAGGATCTGCGTCAGCTGCTTCGCCCCGCCGGACGGGTATTTGGTTGGAATCACGCGCAGGGCGATATCATGGCTGTCCGCCAGTACCGCACGCAGCATCGAAATGGCCTGCGGTTTATTGTCTTCAATACCGATCAGCACTTCGCGGGGTTGCAGGATATGCGCAAGAATGCGAATACCTTCCACCACCTGCGCGGCACAGTCCTGCATCAGACGATCATCGGCGGTGATGTACGGTTCGCACTCGGCGGCGTTAATAATCAGCGTTTCGATTTTATCGCCGCCGCCGTGAAGCTTGGCGCCGGTCGGGAAGCCAGCGCCTCCAAGACCTGCTACGCCAAACTGATGAATGCGTTCAATCAGCGCTTCACGGCTGCGGGAACGGTAGTCGCTCCAGCCGTCACGATCGATCCAGCGATCTTCCCCGTCGGCTTCAATGATGACGCTCAGCTCAGACAACGCCGAGGGATGGGCAACGGTATGGGGGGCAACAGCCACCACCTTGCCCGAAGTCGGGGCATGTATCGGCAACATACGTCCACGACCAAAGGTCAGCGGCTGGCCGCGAAGGACGGTATCGCCTTCTTTCACGCACAGCTCGCCTTCCGCGCCGATGTGCTGTTTCAATGGCATCACGTAGCGGGTCGCCAGCGGAATTTGACGCAGCGGCGTACCGTTTGACTGGGTTTTCATTTCCGGGGGATGGATACCGCCGTCGAAGTCCCAGATCTTCTCTTTTCTGAAAGCAGAAAATAACTTAAGCATGTTGTTCCACAGGAATATTGCGAACCGGAATGGTCTGAAGATCCCATTTCCAGCTTTCGGTCGTCGTTTCAACCGGGCGGAGTTCTATACACTGCGTCGGGCAGGGGGCCACGCAGAGGTTACAGCCGGTGCACAGGTCCGCCACAACGGTGTGCATGGCGCGGGTTGCGCCTACAATGGCGTCGACAGGGCACGCCTGAATACATTTGGTGCAGCCGATGCAGTTGGCTTCGTCGATAACAGCAAGGGCACGAACGGGCTCCTGCGCCTGTTCATCGCCGTCGACAGGCTGCGGATCGACGTTCAGCAGGGCAGCTATTTTAAGCATGACCGCTTCGCCACCCGGCGCGCAGCGGTTGATCTTTTCTCCCTGCACGCCCACAGCCTCAGCGTAAGGACGGCAGCCAGGGTAGCCGCACTGCCCACACTGGCTCTGCGGCAAAAGCTCATCAATTTTTTCAACCACCGGATCGTCCTCTACCGCAAACCGGCGGGAGGCATAACCCAGAATGATGCCAAAGACGAGTCCCAGTACGCTGATGGACGCGATGGCAATCCAGATAGCACTCATTACAACTTCACCAGACCACTAAAGCCCATAAAGGCCAGAGACATTAAACCTGCGGTCACCAGAGCGATGGCGTTACCGCGAAACGGCGCGGGAATATCCGCCGCTGCCAGACGCTCGCGAATCGACGCGAACAGGACCATAACAAAAGAGAAACCGACCGCCGCGGAAAAACCGTACAGCGCCGACTGCATGAAATTATGCCCAAGGTTGATGTTGAGCAGCGCCACGCCCAGCACAGCACAGTTGGTGGTGATGAGGGGCAGAAAAATACCCAACAGGCGATACAGGGCAGGGCTGGTTTTACGCACTACCATTTCGGTAAATTGCACCACCACCGCAATGACCAGAATAAAGGACAAGGTGCGCAGGTAGAGCATGTCCAGCGGGATCAGGATCCAGGTATCAATCAGCCATGCGCAAATGGAGGCCATCGTCATCACGAAGGTGGTGGCCAGCCCCATGCCCATTGCCGTCTCCAGCTTTTTGGAGACCCCCATAAACGGGCACAGGCCAAGGAACTTCACCAGCACGAAGTTATTAACCAGCACAGTTCCGACAAAGAGCAGTAAGTAATCGGTCATTATTTAGCCTGAAATAAAAGAGCCGCCTATTATCGGATAAACGACAACAGGCCACAACAGGTTAACTGTAAGGTTATTACGGGTTAACGAAGGTCTTCTTAACGCGCGTCGACCGCTTGAAATAGGGCACCAGAAGCGCCGTTGCAAGCAACGGAAAGAGTAGCTGGCGAACCGCCAGTGCGTCAGAAACTGGCGAAAAAGCGAACGCTTTGACGGCAAGCAGCACGGAGACCAGCAGCCAGATAATGTAATGTTTCGGCACGCTTCTGCGGCGTTTGAAGAAGGCGATGGTCAGCCAAAGCGTGTAGTACCACATCGCGATTGCGAAAACGAACGACACAAACCACGTCGCAATATTGAGCGCGCTCTGAGACATCAGTGTCTGGATAGCATGAGGAGTAACCAGTGCAGTGGTGTAAAGCAACAGCGCCAGCGAAGCGCTTAATAAAGCCACCAGCAGCCATGCCAGCGGGGCGATTAACCAGCCCCCAATTCTCTCTCCAGGCAATGCGGTCATACGCTCTCCCATAGTCTGCGCGAAATGTTATACAGAAATTTGCAGGGCGGAGAGTATATAACATTTCACGCCGAAGGCTACTTTCTTATACAACGTAACGCCAGACAGATTTAGGTACTTCCCCCACGTTGAACAGACGACCGCCAGAGACGAGTTCGGCGCGACGATGGTCAGCCGCGCGGTACATATTGATGATGTCCTGATTATCCGACAGCGTGTAGTTCAGATGGTCAAACAGTTTTTCCAGGCTTTCGAGGGAATTGATCTTGCGAAATTTTAATAAATAGTCCTGAACTGTCATATTAATAAGTTTCCATATAAAAGGGTAATACCCATAAAGGTAATGCGTTCGAATAATAAACGGATTAATAAAGACGTAAACTGTCCACTCGGGTAACGCGACGAAATTAGGAGTTTTCTTTGCGAAGATTCAGGCATCAGCAGATGCCTGGAAGAGAAGGGTAACCCCGTTCATTACGGCTGGCAATACGTTCCATGACGTAATGTGTCACGCTTTATGACGATGCGGCTTACTTTTGTTGAGCAACAGTAACAGGCTCCGGCGGCTGGTAGTTATCGATATGGCTGGCAATGCCGAGCAACACGACTGAAACGCCAAGGACAATCCATCCCGCTAATTCATTGATTCGATTAATTATTGATGACATATTTTGTGTTTGTAATTTATCCTTAAATACAGATTACAAATGTTACAGCGGCCTTTTCGACAGAGCAAGCGCTTTGGGAACGATTCCCGGGCCCCATATACACACTTTAATGCGAGGTAACAAAAAAAGCTGTCGCGAGATGCTATTTTAACTCACAGGGCACATTATTAATCTGTGCGTTAAGCACAAGGCCAGTGATAAATAAGCGCACAGCGAGGGGGCATACGATGAGTGAAAACATCCGCGTCGGTCTTATTGGCTACGGGTACGCAAGCAAAACCTTTCATGCGCCGCTGGTTGCCGGCACGCCGGGAATGGAACTGGCGGCTATCACAAGCAGCGATGAAACCAAAGTCCATGCCGACTGGCCAGCCGTGCCGGTGGTAACGGAGCCTAAGCATCTGTTTAACGATCCTAATATTGACCTTATTGTCATTCCCACCCCTAACGACACCCATTTCCCCCTGGCGAAAGCGGCGCTGGAGGCTGGCAAACATGTCGTTGTCGATAAGCCTTTTACCGTGACGTTGTCACAGGCGCGCGAGCTGGATGCGCTGGCGCGAAGCCTGGGTCGGTTATTGTCGGTCTTTCACAACCGGCGCTGGGATAGTGATTTCCTGACGATCAAAGCGCTGATAAACGAAGGCACGCTCGGCGAAATTGCTTTTTTTGAGTCTCACTTCGATCGTTATCGTCCGCAGGTGCGAGATCGCTGGCGCGAGCAGGCGGGACCGGGCAGCGGCATCTGGTATGACTTAGCGCCGCATCTTCTCGATCAGGCCGTTCATCTGTTTGGTCTGCCCGTAAGCATGACGGTCGATTTAGCGCAGCTCAGGCCGGGGGCGCAGACCACCGACTATTTCCACGCCATTTTGAGTTATCCGCAGCGGCGCATTGTGCTGCACGGGACAATGCTTGCGGCGGCGGAATCGGCCCGCTATATCCTTCACGGGGCGCGCGGCAGCTATGTGAAGTTCGGCCTGGATCCGCAGGAAGAGCGCCTCAAAAATGGCGAACGCTTACCGCAGGAAGACTGGGGTTACGACATGCGGGACGGGGTGGTGACGCGTGCGGAGGGTGAGGTACTGGTTGAAGAGACGGTGTTGACCCAGCCTGGGAACTATCCGGCGTATTACGCCGCAATTCGTGACGCGCTGAACGGTTCAGGTGAAAATCCGGTTCCGGCGAGCCAGGCAATCCAGATTATGGAGCTCATCGAGCTGGGGATCGAATCTGCCAAACATCGCGCAACGCTCTGTCTGGCATAAGTGCCAAACGCTTTCGTAGGCCGGGTAAGCGCAGCGCCACCCGGCAGTAAAGAGGGCTACTGAGCAACTTTATCGCGCAGCGCCTGTTTCTCTTCAGGCGTCAGGAAGGCGATCTCCAGCCCGTTGATTTGCGCCTGACGGATCTGCTCGCGGCTCAGCCCGGCCTGCGGCGCGGCGATGTTGTATTCGTGAATAATATCCACGCCCTGAACCGCCGGATCGTCCGTGTTCAGTGAAGCCAGCACCCCGTGTTCAAGGAAGGTTTTCAGCGGGTGTTGCGCCAGCGACGCCACTGTACTGGTCTGAATATTGGAGGTCAGGCAGGATTCGATTCCAATACGTTGTTCGGCGAGGAAATCCATCAGCGCGCGATCTTCAATGGCTTTCACACCGTGACCAATACGTTCCGCACCCAGTTCACGAATGGCCTGCCAGATGCTTTCCGGCCCCGCGGCTTCGCCAGCATGAACGGTAATATGCCATCCTGCATCACGTGCGCGGTTGAAATGAGACAGGAACAGGCTGCCCGGGAAGCCCAACTCATCACCGGCCAGGTCGATGGCGGTGATCTGGTCGCGATGCGCCAGTAACGCTTCCAGCTCCTGAAGACAGGCCGCTTCACCGAAGGTACGGCTCATAATACCGATCAAACGCGCCTGAACGTCAAAGGTTTTGCAACCTTCACGCACGCCCTCAATGACCGCTTCAACCACGCCCGCTACGGGGAGACTGTGGGTCATCGCCATATAGCCCGGAGAGAAACGCAGTTCGACATAGTGCAGGCCGTTGCGAGCGGCATCTTCGATGTTTTCAAAGGCGACACGGCGACAGGCATCGAGCGAGGCCAGCATCTTCACACCCCAGTCAAGCTTGCTCAGAAAACTTACCAGATCCGGCTCGTTCGATGTCACCTGGACATGGGGGATCAGGATTTCAAGCGTTTCGGCAGGAAGCGTTAAATTGAACTGGCGACCAAGATCGAGAATAGTTTGGGCACGAATGTTCCCGTCGAGGTGGCGGTGAATATCAGTTAAAGGCAGGCGTGTATCAATCATGGTCGCACTCTTTGCTGGTTAAAGTGCGCCATATTATAAAAACAAAACGGGGGAAAAAGCTATTTGCGCAAGGGAATATTCCGTTGCGCAAATTATTTACAGCAGACTGTTGATGCCAGCGATAAGGCGCTGAACGCCCTGTTCAAGCTTACTACGCGGACAGCCAGCGTTCAGTCGCACATAGCCTTTTCCTTCATCCCCATAAGTATATCCCGGCATGATGGCCACTTTTTGTTGTTCAATCAGCACGTTTTGCAGCGTTTTGTCATCAATACCGAGTGGGCTGAGATCAATCCAGGCCAGATAGGTGGCCTCTGGCGGTTGCCAGTTGAGTGTCGGAAATGCAGCATTCAGTTCGTCAGCAATGTAGCGCAGGTTTTCTTCGAGATAGGTCCGCAGCGCGTCCAGCCAGGGTTCGCCCTGCCGGTAAGCAGCAATGTGCGCGGTCAGCGCCAGCACGGAAGGGGAAGAGAGTCCGTCCCGTCCTTTTAATGCATTCAGATAGGCGTTACGGCTGTCGTCATCGGCGATAAGCCCCCAGGCGCCCGTCAGTGCCGGAATATTGAAGCTTTTGGAACCGGAGGTCAGCAGCGCCCATTTACCGCGTGCAACCTCATTCCACGGGGTATGGCGATGCGTGCCCCATACCATGTCCATATGAATTTCGTCGCTGATTACCGCCACATCATGACGGCTGCAAAGCGTTGCAATTGTGGCCAGCTCTTCCCGCGTCCAGACTTTGCCGGTCGGATTTTGCGGGCTACACAGCAGCAGAACCGTGTTTTCCGGTTTTGCCAGCGCCGCTTCCAGCGCGGCCATATTGCCGTCCCAGCCACGCGCCGTTTTCTGCATCGGCACGGAAACAACGGTACGCTGGTTGCCTTCAATGGCTTTATAAAAGGCATCGTAAGCCGGGGTATGAACCACCACACCGTCGCCAGGCGCGGACCATATGCGGATCAGCTCCGAGACCATATAAATGACCGACGGCCCATACACTACGGTTTCGGTATCAATCTGACTGTTAAAGCGTTGCCGGAACCAGTGCGCCACGGCAGCCAGAAATTCGTCATTTTTCCAGCGGCTGTAGCCAAACACGCCGTGGTTGATGCGCTGGTGCAGCGCATCGGTAATACAGGGAGCGGTGGCGAAATCCATATCAGAGATGGTGAAGGGCAGCAGGTCGGCAGCCCCAAAACGGTCAGCGACATAATCCCACTGGGTACACCAGGTGCCGTGTCGATCCACGACGGTAGAAAAATCAAACATGACGGTGCTCCGTAAAGTAAAACCCCCTCATGACGAGGGGGGCGAGGCATCAGGCTTCGACGGTTCGCATCAGGGTTGCCAGCTCATCCTTCACTGACTGTACCTGCGGGCCAATGACGACCTGCAAATTGTGTTGATTTAACTGTACCACGCCGATAGCCCGGTTAGCTTTAAGTGCGTTGGTATCCACTTTGGACATGTCCGCCACCGACAAACGCAGGCGGGTGATGCAGTTATCCAGAGAGGTAATGTTATCCGCACCGCCCAGCGCCGCCAGAATAGCCGGCGTGTTATATCCGGATTTCCCAACGGTACCGGCCACTGCCTGTTCAACGCTGGTGGCCGTATCGGTATCGCGGCCAGGCGTTTTCAGGTTAAAGCGGGTGATGGCGAAGCGGAAGATCCCGTAGTAAACCGCGAACCAGATGGCGGCCACAACCGGCACCAGATACCACTTGGTGGACAGGCCGTGCAGGATACCGAATACCACGAAGTCAATCACGTTACCGTCAGTGTTACCGATGGTCACACCGAGCACAGCCATCACGGTGAAGCCCAGGCCTGTCAGTACGGCGTGGATGAGGTATAACACCGGTGCCACGAACAGGAACAGGAACTCGATAGGTTCTGTCGTACCGCCCACCACGCAGGCAATAACGCCGGAGATCAGAAGGCCTTTAATTTTATGACGATTTTCCGGACGGGCGCAGTGGTACATCGCCAGCGCAGCGCCCGGCAGGCCGCCGAGGAAGGCAGGCATTTTCCCCTGAGAGAGGAAACGCGTCGCACTTTCAGAGAAGCCGTGCGTGGTCGGGCAGCTCAGCTGGGCCTGGAAGATGGTCAGCGCGCCGCTAACGGAATGACCGCAAACGTCCATAGTGCCGCCTGCTTCAGTAAAACGGATCAGGGCAACCAGGATGTGCTGTAAACCAAATGGCAGCAGCAGACGTTCACCCGTACCGAAAATCATCGGGCCGAAATCACCCGCGCCGTTGATAATGCGGCCAATTCCGGTGATCCCCATGGCAAAAACCGGCCAAATCAGAGGGATAATCAGACCAAACAGACCCATCACAACCAGCGTAATGATTGGCACAAAGCGGGTGCCGCCGAAGAAGGCCAGCGCATCGGGCAGGCGGATGTTATGAAAGCGCTCGTGCAGCATCCAGATGATCACTCCCGCGATCACGGCTCCAAGGATCCCGGTATCGATGGACTGAATACCAATCACGCTCTGAATGTTATTGGCTTTCAGTACCGCCGCGTCGGTCGTGGGCAGGATCCCTTTGGCGGTCAGCCAGAAGTTAACCGCAAGGTTCATGACCGCATAGCCAACGAAGCCCGCAAACGCCGCCACGCCTTTGTTTTCGCGCGCCAGACCCAGAGGAATGGCGATACAGAACATTACCGGCAGGAAGCTAAAGGCAAAAGAGCCGACCTTGCTCATCCAGATGAATCATGATTGAGGTGGTATTAATATGTTAAATCAGATAGTTAAGGTTATGCGGTTTTTCTATGGGGCATCAGTGGGGCATTTTGAGTAAATGATGCGTTCAAAATGCCCACCTGGTCATGGTTATTCTCGGTCATCCATTTACCGTAAACCGTGAATAGCATTTGCGCTGACGAATGGCCCATCTGGTGCGCAACGAAATTTGGGTTCGCTCCGGCGACCAGTGCCCAGCACGCATATGTGTTCCTGGTTTCATAAGACCGTCTTTGTCGGACGCCTGCACGACGCAGGGCAGTGCGCCAGGCTGAATTAATGGATCCTGGGACGTAGCACATCGTCTTCTTACCGTTCATTGAAGTAATGGACGGCGAGAATATAAAGGTGCATTCATCGGTTCTCTTTTTTTTGTATTCCCGTAGGCTGACGCTTACCTTGTGGGATGCCATCATTCTGGTCAGTGGCATTTGCGCCTTGAGTGCATCAATTGCTGGCTGGGTCAGCTGTATTGTTCGAATCCCGGCGTTGGTTTTTGGCAGGGTGAAGTTTCCCTTCAGGGAATAGTTGCGTGACACTGTAACAGTCCAGTTGACAGTATCCACATCCTCCCAGGATAACGCGCTTAGTTCGCCATGCCTGACGCCTGTATTTACCGCAAAGATAACCATATTCTGAAACTGTAGCGTTGGGCAGGCCGCAACCACTCTCTGATACTCATCAGAAGTAAGAGGATCTGGAATGGGTCTTTCTTTTGCGAGAGGGGTAATACCTGCCATCAGATCGGTTTTCAGGTAGCCACTTTTGAAAGCAAAGCTCAGCATCCCGCCAAGGCATGCCATATAGCTATTGACTGTAGGAACGCTTCTTCCCTTTTTGGGTGGATGATTTAGACCATGTCTGGTCTTCTGCCAGCCGTTCAGTAGCTCCTTCCTGGCACTAAGGATATCTTCAGTGTTCAGGCTGCCGATATACCTGTGCTCACCAATTGTTTCGATAGTGGTTGTGAGGTGGCAATCGTAACGCCTCAACGTCCCGAGGCTAAGCTCCATCTCTTTAAGCCCAAGCCATTTCGATTTCAGTTCAAGTAGTGAGATTTGCTTTCTGACAGTGCTGAATTTCTCTGCGTTCGATGAATCAGGGAATTGCGAGGCATAATTGAATGTGCCTGTCTTTATCGCAAAGCAGACTGAAGCCCGAAGTTCGCCTGCCATTTTCCTGTTTTTTGGCGTGTCAGGAACGCCGAGATTTTCCCTGACACGCTTCCCCTGATATATGAACCATATGCGTAACGATTCGCCATGAACCTCTACGCCTGTTGGGTATGCTGCCATAATCATTCCTCGTTTGATGTGCCAAAGGACATTTAAGCAGATATTCTCCGGCGTTTCGCTGGGCTTTGGTGCTCGATCCAGTGGTTTATCTCATCGCGGTTATACATGATTGGGCTGTTTTGCTTAGGTGCCATATCAGGGGCAACATGGCGATAATGCTTTCCCTCCATCCAGGTAGACCGGCGGGCATGCTGAATCATGTGCTTTGACATGCCGGTTGTCGCAGTTAAAAGTTCCTCTGTGACCCATTTATTCGGTACCAACTGAATAATGTCGCTCATGGTTTTCTCCAGGCAAAAATAAACCCCGACAAGCGGGGTCATTTATTCATTTATTTTTTAATGCTTTCGGCGGGACGTCTCGAAAGCCGATGATATTTCTATCGCCTTAGGTTTCTTTTGCTTTTTACCAGTAATGGCTTTAGCTCCCATACAATCGGTGCATGCAATTATTTTGGAACCATCTGACATGTTGATGCGCCTACATTCAAGCCTTGTTTTTTTACACCGTTCACACCTGCTTAAACCTTTTATAATTCTCCTGCTTAAAGCCACTGGTTTTGGCGGTTTTGTTTTGAATTCCGACATAAAATCCTCCTTGGAAGAATTATAACCTCGGGTCGTTGTATGTATGCTCTTATCTGTCTAACACTTGCGTCACGCTTTGATGTGAAGGCGTGGCTCGCCGTCTTTCGGCTCTGGCAACTGGCGCGCCATATTCACCTTCAGCTTTTCTTCCAGCGCCGCGGTGATTTGCTCATCGGTGATACCGGCGCGCCGCTGTGCGTCCCATATCAGGAACTGAATATCAGCCCATTCGCTGAGGTCGCCGGGATCGGCGGCAGCTTCCAGCGCTTCTTTCGAAAGGTGTTTCAGCGGTCCGATAGGGCCGACATTACCGAAGGTCTTTTCTGACCATTCAGCGTGGCGCCGCCGGATCAGGTTTCTGGTGAACTGTGATTTCTTCGATTCGTAAGGTTTCACGCTCTCACCTCATGCCGCACGCTGGGCGCGCAGCTTCTTCAGGTGTTCTGCTGTTTCGATTTCTTCGGCGATCCGCTCGGCCTGTGCTTTGGTCAGCGGTTCGAATTCGTGCTGAAAGCGGCCCATGCTGGCGATGCAGGTGCGGCCGTTGCGGATGTAGTGGATTACTTCGTGGGTAGCGCGGAGGATTTTGCAGGGCGCGCCGTGGGGATCGGCGTACCAGGTATTAGGCTGGATTATCCTGAACATTGGCTGACTCCTGATTGCGCTTTAATTCCTCTCGGTATGCTGCAACCTCTTTGGCTTTCCTTTTCTGCCGCGGTGATGGCTTTGCGTGCTCCCAAACAAAAGGCCAGTTGCTACCCCATACCAGCCAGCGTCTATTGCTAATTCGATATGTATTATTGATGTGAGCTCCAAGCAGCCGACGGGCTTTTCTGTTATTCATGACAGCCCCCTCTGCTTATTCCTCAATTCGATTTCTTGCTGGCAACTGGAGCACGTCTTGCATCCGGGAACGGCAGCGCGCCGCGACTCAGGGATGTCTTCGTCGCATTCTTCACAACGTTCAGCTGATACGGCGTTGCGGTTCAATCTGTGAGCGGAAAGGGCAGCGTTACGCTGAAGCTCTTCAATCTCTGCTGCTGTGTCGATGATATCGGCCATGGTCACTCCTTACCGAGGGCTTTGTTGATAGCATGCAGCGCCTTCTTTCCGGCAGGTTCATCTTCGAGTCGCCAGTTACCGGCATCACCTGAATCAGCGAGCTGCTTATAGTTGTCGAACAGGGATTGAAGCGCTACCAGTAAATCCGGTGCTGCGGCCATGAGCGTACCGTTATCGTCTTCGGAACCATTAATCAGTAACTCAGCGAGAAGGCCACCATCACCGCGAATCGTTCCGGTCTCTTTGCTATATGACCAATTACCTTTAGTGCCTTTAAAATCTTCCATATTCACTCCGCGAACTGTCGGTTAATTCGGTTGAAGGTGAACGCCAGCAATAAAAAAGGAGCTTTAAGCTCCTTGGTGATTAGTGCCTTCATGCTGCACCACCTTCCAAGCCGACCAGAAATGCACAGTCCTTCTTGTGCTCGTTACAAGACCAAACAACTTCGTCATCGCCCCGGAAAACATTCACCTCCACGGTCGTTTTATACTTCGCCACTGCACCGCATTTGCATTTAGCAGAGGTGTTTTTGCTTTTGGCTGACACGCCACCCACCCTTGGGTGCTTGCTCATAATCCTACCGCCTTACCCAGCCTCTCGCTGAATTGCTGAATGTGGTCACGCAGTTCTGTCAGCGTCTGCGCTTCAGATTCCAGAATTTCCTTGTGCATTAATTCCCGCACTAGATGCTCGAACTTGCTGAAATAACCCAGCCGCGAAAGCACTTCCTGCCCGGCTGATTTACCTTCCTTAGCAATCTTCTTCTCATTCAAAATCAGGTCATGCGCCGAGCCGGTGACGACATATTTGTCGCCTAATTCAATGCGTAGTGATTTGGTCACGATTCAACTCCAAACCGCCCGTTAAGGCGGCCAGTTTTGACGACGAACTCCAGGAGGCTAACTCCCAGAGCTTCAATTTTCTTGTGATGCTTGTTGATGATGGGAGGCACCGTTTCGTTCCAGTTAGGCTTTGGCTTCTTGCGCATGGCCTGCTGGATTTCTTCGGTGCAGCGGCGGCAGGCGGCGCGGATGGCGTTTTCATTTGCTGGCGTCATGCGGCCTCCGTCATCTTTTTGAAGGAATGAGCAATACGGGCAGAAGCAATGGTTACGTAATCCGGGTTAAGGTCGATGCCGATGAAGTTAAACCATTCCTCTATAGCTGCCCGGCCTGTGCTCCCGCTTCCCATCCACGGATCAAGCACGGTACCGCCAGGCGGAGTAATCAGCCTGCAGAGATAACTCATCAGAGCGATCGGCTTAACGGTAGGGTGGTTGTTCTTCGCGCCACTGGTACGCCCGGCACCGGCGCGCGGATCATTAATGCCGACGCTTCCTTCTTTGCGTCCGCCGGTCATGTCGCTGGCTGACGTCGCGATAAATCTCTCGAGGCCTTCATCGCGCTCTTTAGGTTTGACCTTGGCGCAGTAGAAGAAGCGGGCAGCGCTCTTGCTGCTATCGATGCGTGGAGTTGATTCGTGCCGCCGGTCCATTTGCCCGTAGCAATTCGCCGCACCCATTTTAGAGCTTGGCTCATTGCCGGTAAGCGCTCCTTGCTGGCCTTTCGCATCCGGGAACGCTGACACGACAACATCACTTCCGTCGTGAATGATGTTTGCTGGCCATCGCCCCTCTGGTGCCTGCTCGTAATCAGCAACAGGTTCTGTGCCGTCGCGCTGATGTGAAAGCAGACCGCCAGCACAGCCATTTAGCATCTCATCGGTAGGGATGCGGCAGGCATCAATATTGATTGCACCGGTACCATGCTCGGCCATATTCGCCGACACCGTTTTTTTGAAAGGTTTGCGCGCCATGACAATTGGCTCATGGGCTGGTTTCAATGCGGTACCCCAGCCATCAAAATCGCCATCAAGGTTATGCGACTTGGGGAAGCCGCTGCCGTAAATCCAGAGAATTTGGTCGCGGATTTCGAACCCGGCATCCTCTGCATTAACCACAAGGCGGTGATAGGTGCGTGATCCGCCAAACGCCAGCAGGTGTCCGCCTGGCTTAAGGACGCGCAGGCATTCCTGCCACTGCTCAACGGTGGGAACGTCGTAATCCCACTTGTGGTTCATGAAGCTCAGCCCGTACGGAGGATCCGTCACGATGGCGTCAACTGAGTTATCCGGCAGCGTTTTCAGGACGTCCTCGCAACGCCCGACGTGGAGTTGATAGGTCATAATGTCAAACCTCAAAAGCAAGTTGAGGCGTGAACCGATCGCGTTCTGCGTCGTAATTCAGCGAACTTGCAGAGTTATAGGCTTCAATGCGTTCTACCAGCACCGCAGCGCGTGTTTCTTTGCTTGCCGGTGCGTAGGCTGATTTATCCCACGCCTTGTCGATTCCGATGTTGCGCGCAACGTTGGTGCTGTCAGCTGACGACAGCGGGATGTGAGTGAAAATATCTTTGTTCAGCATGCGAAGGCCGTGAAGCTTTGTTATCGGGTAACCGTTCTTATCGACAACGTGCTGAATCAGGTCACGAAGCTTTGCACGGCAGGCGCGTGGGCGTTTAGCGTCGTACTCTCCCATTGAACCGATACACACTCGGGGGAATTCATGACACAGGCGGATGAAGCGCTCATCAGGCTCGTTGAAGTGGTAGACCGGAGCGCCGACTACTTTGCCGTGTGGCCATTCAGAAATCAGAGCGTCATTCTCTTCGCTGGAACCGCCGATAACATCTGGAATAACAGCGAACGCGAAACGAGGATGATTCATCCAATCCTTAACGAATTCGTAATAGTCGAACCAGTTAACTGGCTGGCCCTTATCCCAGAAGCTGAATGCGCCGTTATCCAGCGCGAAAGACTGGGTGACTTCGCTGGCCAGGGATAATTGGCCTGGGTTGGCGAAGGAGATGAAAGCGTGCCTGCCTTTCCATGCCTTCAGCGCGCATGTGTCCGGCGTGATTGGTCCACCATGGAAATGAATCATGCCGCCTCCTGCCTGTCCCGATATTCCTCAGCGAGCCGCTGCGCCTTTAATGGATTGCTGACCACTTCACCCCAAGGCATTAGCCAGCCGTTACCAATGAAGGGAAGGCACACTGTGCCAATCCTGATGTCGTCGTGAGCGTGAGTCATAGGATGGACTCCATTTCGTCGATGTAGAGGCCCTGAGCAATCAGGCGGCGACGGCGGGCGGCACGTTCAATGCATTCCTGCCGTCTACCTTCCTGCGATTGCTCTATGGCGCGCCGGGTGAACAGCCGCGATTTGCCCTGCGGCGTTACAACCTTCGGCTTCGTGACGAGGTCGAAAGTGCGGTCGCAGATGCCGTCCTCGTTGATCCATTTTTCAGACTCAACGATCTGCGCTATCTGTCCGGATCCGCGGGTGATACCGTTTGCTACCCGGTTAAACTCGATGAGCGTTACGCCAAACTTCTCAGCGATTTCGCTGCCGGTTACCGGGCGGCCGCGCGTCTGAATCATCCAGATAACGCGCTCACGGAGGCCCGAAAATTGCCCGGTTCGCCCTGGCCTGCGGTAGAAGGGTGTGCGTTTCATTTCCACTGCTCCCCGAACGTGAAGCCGATCTCCGCCAGCGCCTCGTCCATCTTCTCGATGAACTCCGGCACCATTTCGTTGAAGTCGGACATGTACTGCGGATCCCGCTCAACGACGACGTGGTGAATACCTTCGCGTTTCATGCGCGGGTCGTAGTTGGCAAAAAACCAGGCGTCTTTCCCGGTCACCCACATGCTGTACTGCACCTGGGCCATGTACGCGGACTTGATGGCTTCGAAACCGCAAAGGCGGAATTTCATGAAGTCTCGGGAGGTGAACGGGCATTTCAATTCGAGGCCGAAATCGTTACTGCAAAGGCCGTCAGGGGAGCACGCGGTGCGCATGCTCTCGTCACGGAACAGGATCGGAGACTCCGTGACTTTTACGTTCGTTGTGAACTCGAAGAGGGTGCGGGCGTCTTTCTCGTACTGCTTGCCCCAGGCCAGCGCCTTGGCGTTAACTTCTGGCGCCACGCCGGTGCATACCTCGGCGAGTAGAGTGTGGAAGTAGGACATCTTCATGTCTGTCCATTTCTTTCCCGATCTTGGCTTGGCGATGACGTTGTGCACTTCAGAGGCGGTGATAACACCAAGGCGCAGCCGGTGCCACGCCTCATCGCCCTGTTGGATAGTGGTTACGTCAATGCCGGTCCTGGACAGGATAATTTCGGGTGTCATGCTGCCGCCTTAGCTTTTTTCTGAAGGAAGTTAAACCCTTTCTGTGCCTCTTCCTCAGTAAGGTCTGACGCCTCAAGAATTGGCCGTTTGAAGATGTCGCTGCACACAGGGAGGAAGTCTTGCTCCCAGTCTTTATTCAGCGATGTTAAGAGATCGGTGATCGCCTGAAGCGTTTCTTCGCTTGCTGCTGGTGGAAGCGCTTCAGTGGTGCTGCGCGGCGTGACGTCACGGATATCAACGTCCAGTGATTTACCTTCCATTTCTTCAGCGGTAGGCTGCTGTCCAATCTCAGGCCATGCCTTACGCAACGCCTGAGCTTCTGCGCATTTCGCCAGCTGGCCATATGGGCGCTTTTTCCACATCGCGTTCGGCGCCGTGGTGTCGCGGCCACCGGTGGCGTAGTTTTCAATCCAGTATTCTTTAGCGCTGAACTCGACGATCTCGCCGCTGGGCATGCGCTTGTAGACGGTGTATTTGCACCACTGAGGGAAGGTAACCTCGACACCAGAAAGCGTCTGTGTAGTGTCTGGCCCGAACTCAGGCTCGCGGGCCCCGGCATAATCGCCAGAACGGTCTGCCTGAATGCGGTAAAGGCCGATGCCCGGCATAACGACGTCGCGCCATTCGCCTTTACCTGTTTTCGAGTCTTTGACGTACATTGGAACGAGGTGAACCGGTTTAAGCAACGGATCCAGCTGGCGGGCGCGGCAGTAATCAAGCGCCATCATTACCGATTCGTCTTTGGCGCCAGGGTAGATGCTATTCTTCAGCGCGCTCCAGGTGGAGACGTCGACGCCTATCTCCTGAAGCGACGTCGCTGTGATTGTTAATTCGTTTGCCATCGTTAATCCCCTCAAAAATTAAAACGGGCAGCCGGTACGGTGTTCCCAGTCGTATTCCGCCTGGGCGTAAGCAACTGCCGAAATGAAATTGTTGTAGGCCTCGCCAGACTTATCGCTGCGAAGTCCTTCGTATGGGCTGGTGTCGATCGGGACCGTGAAGTGGAAGAGGCCGGACGGCTCTTTTGGCATCATGTCGATAATTTCCTGCGCCCGGTCGTCGATCCACTTTTCTTTCTCGTCGGTGAACTGTTGCTCTACCCAGCGCCGATCTTCGATGCGGTCGTAAGTGAGGTATGCGTTCATGGCTGAACTCCTGAAATTTGGATGTGCAGATCCCGCCCGCGTAATGCCAAGCCGATCGGTTGAATAGGGTGGTGGTATCAGTGAACCATCGGCTCGCCGCGTTCATTCAGCAGCACAACGACGGAATCACTTTTGATGATGGTTTTTTCGAAGATGTTGAAGGCGTACAGGCCTTTCTCAACGTTCGCAGAGGCGCGATAAGTTTTGCCGTGGTGTTGCAGCATAGTGCCCGGTAAAACCTCGCTACGCGGCACTGATGCGGTGCCGTAGTGCATTCCAATCATACCTTCACCTCAACCTGTTCCAGGAGGCCGGCAACGTGCATCTGCCAGCGGTTAAGCACCAGTTTTTCCCGCGGCGCCGATACCGACGTAAGCTGCCACTCGTTATCGTTGAGCTTTTTGGCGGTGTACTGCTTGCCGTTGTGGGTGACTGTCATGATGCCTCCCGGCTATTTGATTCGGAGTCCTGACGGAATGCTTCACGTAAGAACTCTTTACTAAATTCCATCTCCGGAGCCTGAACGAACGCGATATACGCTTCTTCCTGGCAGTTTGTGCAATATCCGGATCGGATTGCGCATCCGCAATTTTCACAGTGTTTGGACATAATCATCTCCGCGCTTAAGGCCGCGCCGCCGAACGTTAACAAGACTTCTGCGCTAATAGGCGGTGGATGGCCGCCGGTTGTCATAAATGGGCAGACTCGAAAATCTGCCTATGTATGGCCGATAAAAAACCCGCCGGAGCGGGTTAGTCATCATCATCGTCATCAAGGTTTATGGTTTTAACCCAAACGCCTCTCGTGTTTCGCGCACACCAGTCATCGGCTTCATGCCATGAGCTAAACGTTAAGTTTTCGTCGAATTCATCCTTGGCTATCTCTACGCCTTCAGCGTCATCGACATTCAAAAGCACAATCAGTCTCGGCATCGCCTTACCCTCTGTCGTTACCCGCTAAAAGACCGCGTTAAGCAGCTTTGGCTGCAAACTCTCTAATCCCACCATGCCCTGCTATTAGCCGCTCTACGAGTTCTCGAGGAACATATGGATAAACGGTGTCGACTGGCTGACTCTCATCATCGGCATACGCGAGGATTGATTTGTCGACTTCACTTGGGAAGCCAAGCTCGAAGCTGTCGTATCCGGCCACATCCTCGATGTCCTCACGAGGCTGGCAATAAGCTGAGTTGTTCGCCTGAATGCTGATGCTATATCCATCAGCGCATACTATGCGGCGGTTAAAGAAACGGAACCCTTCCCACTTTCGTCCTTCGTTCATCCACTCATTGAAAGTCTTCATACCCTCATCCCTTTGTTTATTCACCGCAGGCCACTCGACCCGCTCGATTCGTTCTGTGCGTAATGCCGACGCCGTGCATCGCGTATCTTCTCCAGCTCGCAGTTCTTAGCTGACTGGTGATACTTGCTGATGTGGCAGACTGGAGTGCGTGGGTCGAAGTCACGACCGCATACCGGGCACTTGATGCTGTTCTTCATGGGAACCTCACTATCAGGTTTGAATTACGCATCGCTCTCGCAAAAGCGATCTGTAATTCGCTTGTGAGCAGCATTGCCGTTCTTCATGAACCCGCCGCGCTCCCGACGCATGGTTTACTGTCGCGCCGTTCGACTGACCGAATCTCCACTTCGCCGCTGGCTAACTTCGCTCAGCTGTCGATGTTTCGTTTCGATGAGCTAACAATAGCCAAAGCGATTATTGGAGTCAATCGCCAAAACGATATTTACCATCGATAAAGCGATAATGCATTGAATGTTAAAGCGATATTTTTTTATTTTCTGAAGAAAAAAGTGATAAGGATTTGGTTTTTAGAAGTGGTGGAAAAGAGAGGAAGGATCTGCGGACAAAAAAAAACCCGCCGGAGCGGGTTATGCGAATCGTTTATAGTCGACTGACTGTCTGAGTAGCACCTTTGCCATGACGTAGAACGCGTCCTCGTCCTCTGGCTCAACGTACCACTTCTCGTAAATGGGGTTGTCGGATATTACTGCCAGGCGGTCACGCTGCATCTGAAGTCTCTTAACATGCAATGTTTTGCCGAAGACGAAGACGTATACCCCGTCACCATCAAAATGCGTAACGCCGGTATCAACGAAGATCTGATCGCCGGGTGAAATCGTCCCATCCATACTGTCGCCATTTACGGTAATGACCTTAACGTGCGTAGCTGGCCGGTTGCCGAACAAAGCGCGCGCCTGCTCATTCGTGTATTCGATGGCCCGGATAGTTTCAATGAAATCGCTGGTGACAACAGTGCCCGGTCCAGCGCTGGCTTTAACGTCGAGTACATCCACGCGGTAAATCCCATTCAATGACGGCTTAACCTGGTATAGCGCAGTAGGTTCTCTTGCGCCACTGGAAGCCATTTCCCCTTCACCAGTAGACAGCCACTCCGGCCGCACACCCAGAACAGAGGCGATCTCAACAGTCTTACGAGAGCCGTTAGCGTCCTTGAGTAATTTATTAACGCTGGACTGAGCCATGCCGACATCTTTGGCTAATCGGCCTTGTGTGTATCCAGCATGTTTCATTGCCTGCGCCAGGCGCTCCGAGAATCCCATATTCACCTCTGTTAATGACTCCTTTAACTGTATCGCTCAAGCGATTATTTAGCAAAAAATCGCCTATGCGATTGACATTCACTAAAGTGATAACCATAATCGCTTTAAACTGATAGCTGAGGTGATTATGAAGACCCCAACAGTAGAGAAGAACTCCGCAGTAGAGAAAGCGATCGCCATCGCTGGCAGCCAGAAAGAACTGGCAAAACGTTGCGGCAAAGCCCAGTCCACTATCTGTGACTGGCTTAACGGAAAGAAACGCATTTCACCGGTTCACGTTCCTGAACTGGTGAAAGCGGTTGGTGGTGAAATCCAGGCTCACGAATTCCGCCCGGACCTGCCGTCCATCTTTCCACACCCTGACAACCATGCCGCTTAACGGCGGCCCTAACCACGAAAGGGAAAGCAATGCATTCACTTGCGTATCAACAAGGTAACAAATTTTCGCCAACGGCGATGATTTACCAGAATCGCCGGGAACCTGATTCCACGGCGTTAAACATCGATGGGATCCGCGCAGCTGTTCGGGCCTGGGCAGCTGACTGCCGCAGCCGTGAATTTGTCGCTGCGCTGATCGTTGAAGAGTGGCGGGCAGCCGGCGGCACCGGACTGGATATCCCGACTGACTCACACCGCCAGATGCAGAAGGTGTTCCGCTGGATTGATGGCGACACCGAATACGCCGCCAACAACATTCGCCAGCTGGCGCCGGCAATCATGTCGGTCCTGCCGCTGGAGTACCGCAACCGGCTGGCGCCGCAGAACGACACGATGTCGCTGATCGCATCCGCGATGAAAGAGTGTGCTGAAGCTAAACAGGCCGTGCTGCTGGACGCTCCAGAGCATCAGAAGCTGAAAGAGGTGAGCGAGGGTATAGCGTCGCTGTTCCGCCTCATGCCGGAGCAGGTAGGCCCGCTGATGACGATGGTCACATCGATGCTGGGGGTTATGTGAGAGGCACCAGAAAAGAAAAAGCCCTTGAAGCGGTAACTTCAAAGGCCTTCCAAACACTGTGTTACGTCGGGTAACGGGAGTAAGTATGTCAAAAACTCGCAAAAAGTACCAGGAAAAAGAGGAACGTCGCCATCCAGATTCACCAGATGGCCTGGTTGTCGCTGCGTCAAAAAACCGGGCGTTCGCTGAGCGCTTTGTTGGCATGGCAAGACTGGCACTGATTCAGGCAGGGGTGAAGCATGGGCGTCGTTAAGCATTTAGCAGACTACAGGCCGCCGCTGGAGGTCGTGGAGCATCGTGTGGCGCAACTGGAAGATGGGTTCACTCGCGTCGCGAATGAGCTTCTTGATGCCGTTATGGCTTCAGGTTTGAGCGAAACTGAGATGTGCATTGTTCTGGCCGTCTGGCGCAAAACATACGGCTTCAATAAAAAAATGGATTGGGTCAGCAACGAGCAACTGGAGCAGATGGTTGGTAAGCACCACACGCATTGCTCTACTGCAAAAAATCTGCTGATCAGCAAGAAGGTATTCATTCAGGAAGGCCGCAAAGTTGGCATGAATACCAATGTTTCCGACTGGAAAACGAAGGTTAACGGATTCTGCAAAACATTAGCTAAACCTGCTAAGAAAACCTTAGCGGAAGTTGCTAACAGAACTAAGCAGAAGGTGCTAACCACAAAAGACAATAATCAAAATACAGAAAGACAAGATCCCCCTAAATCCCCCAGGGGGGAAAACTCACTCGCTCAGGAAGTGATGGATTACTTCAACGAGCTAACGGGTAGTCGTTGTGCTGCGCTGGCACCTTTCGAGAAAGCTCTCTCCACAGTGAAGAGCAAAGACCAGTGCTACACCGTTGAAGAGCTGAAGCTGGTTATCCGCTGGGCCCATGTGAACTGGGGTCACAGCTTCAAGCCAGAGAACCTGTGCCGTATGACCCGCTTTGATGGATACCTGTCAGACGCCCTGGTATGGGCAGATGGTCATGGAAGCAATCCGGCAGCCTGTCCGCATGAAGAGATCATCAAGCTCTGGAATGAAAAATTCCCTTCGAAAGCTGTGTCGCTACATGAGTGGAACCGCCGCCGTCCGGCCTATCGAGACCTGGAAGCTGTGTGGAACGGCAAAACCACCCAGGGCAACTGGCGAGAACTGAAGCACATGGGCATGGCCTTCGAGCTGATTAGCAAGTCTTCCCTGTTCGGCACCAGAGGCGATCAGCCATGGCTGACTCTCGACTGGATACTGAATCCGAAGAACTGGGGATCTGTCTACGAGCAAGCCATCAACGAGCACCGTGAGCGCAAGGGAGTGAAAGCATGAGCCGTTTTATCGATTTGTACGTTGAGCAGGCCGTCATCGGCGGAATCATGCTTGCAGCAGGGCGCGCAGATGGCGTGGACATGGCTACCGATGCGATTGAGGGTCTGACTGAGGACCACTTCACAGCAACGCCCCATAAAGTGGCTCTGCGGTCCTATAAGCGACTCAACGAATCCGGTTCGAAGATAGACCTGCTTACGCTGACCAGCGACCTTGAGCAGATCGGTGTCCTTGATAGTGCTGGCGGTTTCGCTTATCTGGCTGAATGCAGCAAAAATACTCCGTCTTTCGCAAACCTGGCAGCCTACTGCGAAAAGCTTCGTGAAATGTACCTTGGTCGCCGTATGACCCTGGCGTTACAGGTTGGGATCCAGAAGCTGTCCGAACCAACAACCGAGGGTATCGCAGACATCATTGGCAACATTCAGGCCGACATCTCTGGAATTGAGCACAGCGCTGACTACGGAACTGAGCACATCACCACTGGCATCGATATGTCGCTGGAAACCATCCAGGCGATCATCAATGGCGACATCTGGAAATACAAAACAGAGCTCGGAATGTCGACCATCGATAGCGCTTTCGGAGGATTCAACAATACGGATTTTATCGTCGTTGGCGGGCGCCCTGGCATGGGGAAAACTATGTTCAGCACCACCGTGACCGAGACAGTCGGCCTGAAAAACAAAAAGCCGGTGCTGTTCTTCAGTCTCGAGATGCCAGTGGAACAAATATCTGAGCGAGTCGCGTTCCACCGGGCCCGGGTGAGCAAAGAGGATTTACTCAGCAAGCAGAGCGGCGTGATGGATGGTGCCTGGGGAAAGGTCGGCCACTGCATGAAGGATTTCATCGAAGCCCCGATCTATATCAACGACAAGCCATCCCTCAGCGTTCATCAGGTGCGAGCGGAAGCCAGGCGAATGAGCAAGAAACTGGGTGGACTTGGTGTGGTCATTGTCGATTACCTCCAGAAGATGCGCATGTCTGACCCTGAGAACATGAACCGCAGCGTAGGGGAGATCGCCACCGGCCTGAAGAACCTGGCGAAAGAGTTGCGTTGCCCGGTCATCGCACTGGCTCAGCTTAACCGTAAGGTAGAAGAACGTGCTAATAAGCGCCCGGTCGCAGCTGACCTCCGCGAGTCCGGTGTTATCGAGCAGGAAGCCGATGTGATTTTCATGATCTACCGGGATGAGAAATACAACCCGAACACAGAACTGAAAGGCATCACCGAAATCATCTGTGTGAAGTCCCGCCATGCGCCGGGGGCAGAAAAGACCTACCACTTCAGCAGCCGCTACTCAGGCCTGGACCCGGTAGATTTCACCTACAGCGGCCAGATGCAACAGGAGGCTGACTATGAGTGCTAAGACGATGAAAGGCAAACAGGCAATTCTGCGTTATCTCGAAACGCACAGGACCTTCACCGCGAAGGATGTGGCCACAGAGTGCGGCATGACCATCAACTGCATCACGAAGAACGCTCTCGATCTGGAAAAGTCTCGAAAAATTATCCGGGTGAGCAAGGTCTGGCGAACGGTGACTTATCGCCTGGCCACGCAGGAAGAGCAGGCCGGTACCGCACGCAGCTGCACCAACGGAATATTTCAGGAATGCCGCAACAGTCCGGCGATGAGAAGGGTATTGATGGTTTGGTGGAGGGAAGGGGTATGAAAATCGAAGATATCAAAAACGTTGCGGTGTTCTTCAATTTTAACGGTAAAACGGTGGCTTTGCGCATGGATCCTGAGCAGAAGCGAATCGTCGCATTAATGGCGCTTAACACGGCTGATGCCCGGGCAGAACTGATTGAGGTGCCGCACATGACTTTACCAGCAGACCCAGCCATGCAGGAGGCCGCCCAATGAGCAACATCAACAAACAGGAGCTGCGTGAAGCGGCGGAGAGAGCAGAATCCGATAGTTGGGGTTATGATCGCGATGAATTCAATGAGGCTCTAACCCCGTCCACCGTGCTGGCACTGCTAGATGAGTTGGAAGCCAAAGATTCCATGATAGCAGCACAACAACATGAGATCCGTACGTTACTGAATGCGCTTGAGGGCAGACCATGCCCTAAATGCAACGACACAGGCATGGCTGATAGTGGCGGTACGCAACCCTGGGGCGAGCCAATAAGCGTTCCATGTGATTGCGCCGCCCCGCCAGCGCCGGTATCTGTGCCTGATGCTATTCATTCTCAAGGCGAAAAGTCAGCCTCTGATGATTACTACGCGCTCGGCTGGAACGCCTGCCGCGCCGCCATGCTTAAGCACTCTGAGCCATTCATAGTAACGAGCGATCATCGCATGATGGAGATGCCTCAAGTTGAGGCTATCAACGCTGTCACCGCCATACTTCAGGGTGCAGATGGTACCCTCACGAATGAATGTACCATACCAGTCACGCAATTTAAGCCGGTAGCAGACCTGTACGGCTTAACCTCACCAACTGGCGGCGAAACATCATTCACTTTCGACGCTGTTGAAGCTCGCGATTTTATTGATGGCGGGTGGTCATGCCAGGAGTACGTGGAGCTTGGACGCTTTCAGGAAGCCATGCTTCAGAATGGTAACTCTCCAGCGCAATCCGATTGCTGTCCGGAGCAAAACTACATCGCTCCGGCGCAAGACGGCAACTCTCCGGTGATTCCGGATGGTTTGCGCCTGGCGCTCAGCAACGCTGGAATAGCAGCGCCAGAATCAGATGAAATGCTTGCGGCAACCTATGAGAAGCACATTCAAGCGCTGGTTACTTGGGTAAAAGACAGAAAGCCATTCAAGTCAGCGGTGATTCCGGATGGTTGGGTGCTGGTGCCAGAAGAACCCACCCATGAAATGCTTGAGGCTGGTGACGAGCAGTTCGGAACTTACGATGTTTATCGGCGGATGCTCGCATCAGCACCGCAGCAGGAGGCGTGATGGGAAAGCTAACTTTCGTCATTGAGTTCGAAGACGGCAAGGAGCCGCCAGTGTATGCCCATATGGAAGCTTTGGGCGGGAAGGTTGTAGCGGTCGCGTTCCGGGATACATTGAGCGAGGGTAATCCTACGCAGACGATCACTACCCATCCTCAGGTGCTTAGCGAGATGCGGTGCTTTGTCTGCAGTGGTAAGCATCCGATCGGTGTCGCCTGCCCACTTAGGTCGCCAACAGTGGTATCGCATAATGCCTAACCCATTCGACGCATAACAAACAGGCCTCTTCGGAGGCCTTTCTCTTCAGTTGATTTTGTTGAATCAACCGTCCATACTTTCTTTGCTGACGGCCTGAACACCCGTTGGTGACTTCTGCGCATTTAAGGGGACTTAAATGCGACCACAATCTGAACTCCTCACCTTGTCACAGATGCTTATCGGCACCTGCGATTTTCTGCATTCTGCGGTTTCCGTTAAGGAGGCCGTATGATTCTCCCAAAAGACGGCATCAAGCTGCATCGTGGCAACCTGAATGCTATCAACCAGCACCTTCAACCACTTCTGAATGACGGGCAATGCTTCCGGCTTCAGCTCAAGCCGTGGCGTGAGAAACGCAGCCTTTCGCAAAATAGCCTTAGCCACGTTTGGTACGAGGAGATCAGCGCATACCTGATCGCTTCCGGCCGCACTGACGCCACCAAGGAATGGGTAAAGCGCAACCTCAAAAAAACCTTTCTCGGGTACGAAGACGTTGAATACACCGACTTCACTACCGGGGAGAAAACGGTAGAACGCCAGCTCCGCCACACCTCCGATCTTGATACCGGCGATATGCACCACTTCATGTGTCAGGTGGAGCGGTGGTGTGCGCAATTCGGTCTCGTCCTGACCATCCCTCAAAGCAGCGAATTCCAGGTGCTGCGCGATAAGCAGGAGGCCTGATGTCAACTCCACTTTCCCGCGTCATCACAAACGAAATCTTTCGCGTTCCGGCGCGCCGCAAGCCTAAGCCCGCGGTTAAGCCGTCCGATATCCCGACCCTGAAAGACTACACCGCCCGCCTGGTGGATCAGAAATGGCTGCGTCTCGCAGCGAGGAGAAAATCAGCATGAGCATGTATCAACGAATTAATGGCGCTGACTGGCGCAATATCTTCGTCGTCGGCGATCTGCATGGGTGCTACACGCTGCTGATGAATGAGCTCGAAAAGGTTTCGTTCGACCCTGCGCGTGATTTGCTGATCTCGGTTGGTGACCTTGTTGACCGCGGCGCGGAAAACGTCGAGTGCCTGGATCTGATTACTATGCCGTGGTTCAGGGCAGTGCGCGGTAACCATGAGCAGATGATGGTTGATGGGCTTTCAGAGCATGGAAACGTCAATCACTGGCTGGTAAACGGTGGCGGTTGGTTCTTCAATCTCGACTATGACAAAGAAGTGCTGGCTAAGGCTCTGGTTCACAAGGCAGCTGAGTTACCACTCATCATCGAGCTGGTTACCTCCGATCGGAAAATCGTAATTTGCCACGCTGACTACCCGCATAACGAATATGCGTTCGAGAAGCCGGTCCCGAAAGACATGGTCATCTGGAATCGTGAGCGGGTTAGCGACGCTCAGGGCGGCATTGTCTCGCCGATAGCCGGTGCTGATCTGTTTATCTTCGGCCACACCCCTGCGCGCCAGCCCCTGAAGTATGCCAACCAGATGTACATCGACACAGGAGCGGTGTTTTGCGGAAACCTCACGCTGGTTCAGGTGCAAGGTGGTGACCATGAGTAAAACCTACCGCAGCAAGAAGTGGCTCGCCGCAGTCGGCCAGATTGAGCAATGCGTCCTTTGCGGAGCGTGGGGCGTACAGGTAGCACACCGCAATGAAGGTAAGGGAATTGGCATGAAGACAGACGACTGCGCCACCGCCGCTATCTGTGTCACCTGCCATTCAGAGATTGATAACGGGAAGGGGCTTAGCCGTGACGAGCGCCGCCAGTTAATGGATCGCGCCATCGTCCTGACCATTATTCAGATTGCCCGTCGTGGCTTGGTGGTGCCTGCATGAAAATCTACGACATCACACCAATCGGCAAGCCTCGCATGACCCGCGCGGATAAGTGGAAGCAGCGTCCACCTGTAATGCGTTACCGCGCTTTTTGCGATGAGGTCCGCCTGCGCAAGTTGACCATGCCTGAATCCGGATCACATGTGACATTCGTCCTACCAATGCCACCAAGCTGGAGTAAGAAGAAACGAGCGGAGTTCGCCGGGAAGCCCCACCAGGCCAAGCCAGACTGCGACAACATGCTGAAAGCCCTGATGGATGCGCTTTATGAGGATGATGCTCACATCTGGGATTGCCGCATCACAAAGGTCTGGGGAGAGAAGGGGCAGATCATTATCGGGGAGTGCGCACCGTGACCAGAGACGAGATAACCCGATATCAGGCCGAAAGCGTTAAGCGCGCCAACCTGCCGCCAATAGCAAAGCACAGCCAGACCAAAACCAACCAGCCACAGAAGGAAGCCGCATAATGAAACTGGAATTAACCAACGACCAGCATCAATGGGTAGACCAGTGGCTCCAGTTGTGGGGCGCATGGTGCCAGACCGGAAAGATTGATAAGGCGATGATCAACATGATTGCAAGGTTTATGGCCACAGTTGAGCCCCAGCAAGCATCTCGGCCAGTATGTAGTGATGACGATGGGATGCTCATTGATGCGGTCATTCGCCACTACCTGAAGAATGTGGATGAAAATGCCTGGCGGGTTGTCTTCGCCTACTACGTCTGCAACTCCAGCGAGATCCGAATTGCATCATGGCAGCATGCAGTAAGTAAGCCTCGCCTTATGAAGACGCGTGGCGGCAATCAGTACAAACACCCAAGCATCTCGACAATCCGTAGAGAGGTGAAGCAAATCATCAATGCTTCATTGTTCTGTTTATACCAACCGCTTCAAAATGCGTTTAACGATCGCGAAAATGTGAGGAAAATTGCAAATAAATCACACAACGTGCTTGCAATTTAATGAACAAATGAGCAAACTAATTCGTATATGTTGCCATTGTTGTGTGTGACATGAATGAATACCAAGCCCCGCCATCGTGCGGGGCTTTTTCGTTTCAGGGTCAGAAGCACATCGGTTGTGCGTTCGGCTGTTAACCGAATGGTCGAAGGTTCGAATCCTTCCTGTCCCGCCAAATTCGCCGGTCTAGTTCAGTGGCAGAACGGCAGCCTTGTAAGCTGCGCGTCAGAGGTTCGATTCCTTTGCCCGGCACCAGAACCCACCACCTGGGACCTTAGGCCGTAGAGCAGACATTGCCACACCCTCATATTCCCGGCCTGTCGCCGGGTTTTTTATTTCAGGCTCCGGGAACCATCATCGACACGCCTACTTGTTAAATCGTCCCGAGGGCCTGACCCCTTTCAAACACACAGCCCCCGCTTTTAAGCCGGAGGTTAGAGACTATGAAAATGCATAACGATCCCCACTCCTGGACGGAGTTTATCGAACTACTCCACAGTTGGTGGCGTGGCGAAACGCCGATGGGTGCCGTATTGCTATCGGTTGTCATGGCCGCCATGCGAATCGCTTACGGCGGTGGCGGCTGGAAGAAAATGATTCTTGAAGGAGCAATCTGCGGAGCCCTAACCCTTACCGCTGTGTCAGCTCTTGATTACTTCAATCTCCCGCAGTCCCTGTCTATTGCTATAGGTGGCGCGCTCGGGTTTGTTGGGGTAGAGCAGGTTAAGGTTATGGCTTCCCGGGTGTTTAACTCTCGCTTTGGAGGCGGCGATGCAAATCAGTGATAAAGGCATTGCCCTGATCAAGCAGTTCGAAGGCTGCAAGCTCACCGCGTACCAAGACAGCGTTGGGGTGTGGACGATCGGCTATGGCTGGACTCAGGCAGTCGACGGTAAACCTATACGCGCAGGGATGACGATTAAGCAGGAAACAGCAGAGCGCCTGCTGAAAACCGGACTGGTCAGCTACGAAAGTGACGTGTCACGCCTGGTTAAAGCTAGTCTGACTCAGGGGCAATTCGACGCCCTTGTGTCGTTCACCTATAACCTCGGCGCCCGGTCTTTGTCGACATCGACTCTTCTGCGAAAACTCAACGCCGGGGATTACGCTGGCGCTGCTGATGAGTTCCTGCGCTGGAATAAAGCTGGTGGCAAAGTCCTTAGCGGGCTTACCCGTCGCCGCGAGGCAGAGCGCGCTCTGTTCCTGTCGTGATTGGCGCGCTGGCAAAGCGTTACTGGCTGCAACTGAGTGTGGTGGCGTTAATCGGAGTGCTGGCGTTCTTCGTGAATCACTATCGCGACAACGCCATCACCTACAAAGACCAGCGCGATAAGGCCGCCAAGAATTTCAACCTGGCTAACGCCACCATCAAAGACATGCAGGTGCGCCAGCGAGATGTCGCTGCGCTGGATGCCAAGTATACGAAGGATTTAGCTGATGCGAAAAAGCAGCTTGATGATCTGCAGCGTTGTGTTCGCGATGGCAAGTGTGGGCTGCACGTCAACGCCAGATGTCCCGCGAACGGAACGACCAGCACCGGCAGCCTGGGCGATGCTTCCAGCCCCCGACTTAATGACTCCGCTGAACGGGATTATTTCACCCTCAGAGAGCGAATCGCCACAGTGACGAAGCAGGTCGGTTATCTGCAGGACTACATCAAAGAACAGTGCCTCAAATAACAGCCTCGCATGTGCGGGGCTTTTTTATGCGCATCGCAGCGCATTACCAACCGAGAGCCTATAGGAAGCGAGCCTGAGATAAATCGTTATCTCTCGGGGCGGCTTATCTATGCGAACAGGCTCGCAACTTATAGGTGAAATATGAAGAAGTTGATGACTGCTGCTTTTGTATTTGTGCTGGTCTGGGGGCTGTTTGGTCTGCTGGTCTACGCGACGTTACAGGGCGACCATTCACTGATGAGCATCGTCGTGGCGGCATATTGGGCAATCATTGCGCTTGCCTGCTTCATTTCGCCTCTGTTCCTTGTGGCGGTATTCATGGCAGGGAAAGAGAGCGACCCAATGGAACGCGCCAAGCTGTTAATCCCTCTAAAGGACTATTACAAACGCAAGGGCGCGATCAGAAGGCTCATTGGACTTGTGACTATGGCGGCCATCTTCGTAATGCTGTCTTACTCCGGATGGGTATTCACGTCGCTGTTTTACATCCTGGCATGTGGCTTTGTAACGCTGCTCAATTCGGTAGGAAGAGACAAGTTCGAAGAACTGACAGGCCACATCGTTAAGTTGTAAGTCATTACAGAAGCCCTTCACTGAGGGGCTTCGATAATGGATATCCCCAGTAGAGGATAATCAACCAAATATCCCCACAAGCGGATAAAGAGGCTCTCAATGTCCGATATCTACATCATCAAGCTGACTACGAACGACGGCGGCGAATACACAGGCAAGATGTCACGACGTCAGCCAGAGTTGGTTAACGGCTTTGTGCCGCTGGCGACGGAAACGGGCCAGTGGCTGTATTTCGCTCCTGCCGATGTAAAGCGAGTGGAGTTCACGCCAGTAGCTGCCGAGGAAGAAACCAATGGAGACGTGCAGACTGTCAGTTGAAATCAAAAGCAGGTGGTGGGTTCCTGTCTATCTCAGGACGCTGACACTGTTCTGCATGATGTTGCGTTGCGAGCCAGATTACAAAAAGGTGGCTGAGTTCATCGTAAAGCGCGGCATCAGCCAGAAGGTGAAGGCGGAGCCGGTAAAATACAAAACGGAGTAACCCATGGTTAACGATGACGAGCGCAGGCCATACCCGCCAGTAAACTTCATCGCCTCCGATAACTGGCAGCCATACACCAGGCTGATCCCCGCCAATGAAGTACATGAGTGGATAAACCGCCAAATCCTCAGCAATACCGGAAGCATCCATAACCCTGACCACGAACACCTGGCTGAGGCTGACCTCTGCTTCATGTGGGCGTCTGACTCATTCGCGAAGAAAGGGCGCTATGTTCTCGGTCAGGCTGAACAGGTCATGCTCCGCGCCGGTGGATGGCAGAAAGCCAGAATGGAACAGCAGATGCATGAATGGTTCGGTCGAATCCCGAAGTTCATCATCACGCTGGCGGCCGATTACTGCTCACAATGCAGTGACCTCGAGTTCTGCGCACTGGTAGAGCATGAGCTTTACCACATTGCCCAGGCCACCGATGATTTCGGCGCGCCTAAATTCACCAAAGAGACCGGGCAGCCAGTGCTAACACTGCGTGGCCACGACGTCGAAGAATTCACTGGTGTCGTACGTCGATACGGTGCCAGCAAAGAAGTACAGGAGCTCGTTGATGCGGCCAATGCGCCAGCAGAAGTGGCTCACATCGATATAGCCAGGTCATGCGGGACATGCATGTTGAAGCTGGCATAGACTTTATTAGGATTGTCATGGAGGTAACCGATGGCAGCATTATCGACAGAGGTTAAAGCCTTCATCGTTCAGTCACTGGCCTGCTACGAGACCCCGGTAAAAGTCATTGAGCTTGTAAAGGCTGAATACGGCATTGATGTCTCAAGACAGCAGGTGTCGCAATATACGCCAGGCAACGCAATGGCGGCCAAGTTGAGCCAGAAGTGGATTGACCTTTTCAACGCCACCCGTAAACGATTCCAGAATGAGATCGCCGACATCCCGATCGCAAATAAAGCGTACCGGTTGCGCGTTCTCGACCGAATGGCGACCAACGCTGAAAAGATGAAGAACTACGGCATGACCTCGCAGCTTATCGAGCAGGCCGCCAAAGAAATGGGCGATGCCTACACAAATCGCCAGAAAGTCGAGCATACAAGCCCTGATGGAAGCATGACTCCGCAGCCGACAATCATCCAGTTACTACCTGTTGAGCCGAAATCATGAGTGAAGCCGTTCAATTGCCGATCCCCGCGAAGCTTGCGCCACTGTTCACCGCCGTGAATAAGCGTTATCGATGCTCGCACGGTGGACGTGGCAGCGCCAAGACGCGCACATTTGCCCTGATGACTGCCGTAAAGGCGTATCAGTCGATGATGAACGGTGAAAGCGGCGTGGTGCTCTGCGCGCGTGAATTCATGAACTCTCTGGAAGAGTCGAGCATGCAGGAGGTGAAACAGGCGATCCTGTCTGTCCCCTGGCTGGCAGCCAACTTTGATATCGGCGAAAAGTACATTCGAACCATCGACAAGAGCGTTAACTACGTGTTCTGCGGTCTGCGGCATAACCTCGACAGCATCAAGTCGAAAGCTCGCATCCTGCTTTGCTGGGTTGATGAGGCTGAATCAGTCAGCGAAATAGCCTGGCAGAAGCTGAGCCCGACGGTTCGTGAGGAAGGTTCAGAGATTTGGGTGACGTGGAACCCGGAGCGCGACGGTAGCGCCACGGATAAGCGTTTCCGCAAAGAAGCCGGCGACGACTGCATTACCGTTGAGATGAACTATACGGATAACCCGTGGTTCCCTGACGTGCTTGAAGGTGAGCGACAGAACGATCAGCGCCGCCTCGACCCGGCGACATACGCATGGGTGTGGGAAGGCGCTTACCTCGAAAACTCTGATAAGCAGGTGCTGGCCGGAAAATACCGGGTTGCTGAGTTCTCGGGCCAACTCTGGAAAGAAGCTGAGCGCCTGTTCTTCGGAGCTGACTTCGGTTTCGCTAAAGACCCGAACACTCTGGTGCGTTCGTTCATCCTGCACAACCGGCTGTACATCGAATACGAGGCATACGGTCAGCAGACAGAGCTCGACCACATGGCAGAGTTATACGACACCATTCCCGGATCGCGTGACTGGCCCATCAAGGCCGACTCCGCTCGACCCGAGACGATCAGCTATCTCAAGCGGCAGGGCTTCAACATCTCAGCTGCCGAGAAATGGCAGGGGAGCGTTGAGGACGGCATCGCACACCTTCGTGGATTCGACGAAATCATTATCCATCCGCGCTGCAAGAACGTAGCGCGTGAGGCCCGCATGTGGTCGTACAAAACGGACCGCATTACTGGCGAGGTTTTGCCTAAACTCGCCGACGGCTATGAACACTGCTGGGACGGTATTCGCTACAGCCTCGACGGACATATCAAGCGTAAGGGGCAGATGGCCGGAATGATGATCCCCAAAAGGTTGCGTTAAAAATTAAAGATTCACCAAGAATTGACGTTATTTATTAATGATGTACTTACAAGGAGATAGTTATGCAGCATCATTTCAAAAACGTCATTTTCCAGCGTATCGCGAAGGGTTCAACGGTTGGCAATCAGGTAAAGCTAAACGATGTTCTTGCTAATGGGAAGACAGAATCAGCTCTGCTAGAGGCGCTTCAGAAGCAATTTAAGGGCGATACGATAAAGTTGAAAAGCTACCAATAAGTTCAGGCCACTTCGGTGGCCTTTTTCATGCCTTAACTCCACCAACGGATAAATCATGACTGACAAATTAACTCTCGCCGTTGGTGATAACGGGGGCTTAGACATACATAAAATCCGGGAGTGTGTTGCATACAGCCCTTTAAGTCCAACTGGCCTGGTGTGGATAAAAAGCTCTGGGAGAGTTAAAGCCGGAGACCATGCTGGAAGCTACAACGGCGCGCGTGGTTACTACTACGTCACCATCAATAAGAAAAAGTATCTTGCCCATAGAGTGGTATGGGTATTGATGCATGGCGCGCTTGGGTCATCGGTTGATGTCGACCACAAAGACGGCAATACCACCAATAACAAACTCGAAAACCTTCGCCCAGCAACGAGAGCAGAAAACCTAAAGAATACCCCACTTCGGAAAGATAACTCATCCGGCGTTAAGGGGCTTTCGTGGCACTCAAAAAACTGCGGGTGGCAGGGGCGAATTTGGGATAACGGAAAAATCCACCGCAAGTTCTCTACATCTAGAGGCGTAGTTGAGGCCTGGCTAATTGAGATGAGGGAGAGTCTTCATGGCGAATTTGCGAGGCACGAATGAGTGATAAATTAACACTTGCGGTAAATCACGCTCTTAACGATGCGCGGATGGCTCGCGCCCGTATGGGGCTGATGGCGCCTACAATGGGGCTGGACAATAAGCGTCATTCCGCATGGTGCGAATATGGATTCCCTGAGCAGGTAACCTACGAAAACCTCTACGCCCTGTACCGGCGCGGAGGTATTGCCCACGGCGCCGTAGAGAAGCTTGTAGGCAAGTGCTGGCAGACGAACCCGGAAATCATCGAGGGTGACGATGCAGACGAGAGCGAAAATGAAACCGCCTGGGAAAACAAGTCAAAGCAGGTATTCAATAACCGGTTCTGGCGCTCGTTCGCAGACGCTGATCGCCGCCGTCTTGTCGGTCGTTATGCTGGCATCCTTCTGCATGTTAATGACTCCCTCGCCTGGGATCAGCCTGTAACGAAAGGCAAGATGCTCCAGAAGGTTACTGTCGCATGGGCAGGCTCTCTGACAGTTGGTGATTGGGACACTGGCCTGAACTCGAAAACCTACGGACAGCCGAAGATGTGGCAGTACGCTGAACGCCTGCCGAATGGTTCAAGTCGCCGTGTCAACATCCACCCGGATCGGGTATTCATCCTTGGCGATTACTCGGAAGATGCCATTGGCTTCCTGGAGCCAGCATATAACGCGTTTGTGAGTCTGGAGAAGGTGGAGGGTGGTTCAGGTGAGTCATTCCTGAAGAACGCCGCTCGTCAGCTCAACGTTAACTTCGAAAAAGAAATCGACTTCAATAATCTCGCGTCACTTTACGGTGTGAGCATTGACGAATTGCAGGACAAGTTCAACGAAGTTGCTGGCGAAATTAACCGTGGTAACGATGTCCTGATGACAACGCAGGGCGCGACGGTTACGCCGCTTGTCACTACCGTGGCAGACCCTACGGCAACCTACAACGTTAACCTCCAGACGGCAGCTGCCGGCGTGGACATCCCGACGCGCATCCTTGTTGGTAATCAGCAGGCCGAGCGCTCCAGCACCGAAGACCAGAAATACTTCAATACTCGCTGCCAGTCTCGCCGTGGCGACCTGTCATTCGAGGTTGAGGACTTCTGCGACAAGCTGATCGAATTAAACATCCTCGATCCAGTTAGTCAGAAGACCGTTATCTGGGACGACCTCAACGCGCAAAGCGACAGTGAAAAACTGGATGCCGCTCAGAAGATGTCGCAAATCAACAGCGCTTCCATCGGCACGGGTGAGCAGGTGTTTACTGGTGAAGAAATTCGCGTGGCCGCCGGGTATGAGGGTTCGCCCGAACCACTTCCAGAGGTAGATGATGACGAAGAGGAAAGCTAAGTCACCGATACTTCCGGGAAACCTTAAAGACCCGACGGGTGCCGACCGACTTGAGCGCGGGGCAATGAGCGAGTTCGCCAGGCGAATGAAGCGAATTGGCACGGCGTACAAGGGCATTCTCGACCGCATTCCTGCATCGCCATCAGTAAACCAGCGTTACACCTTCGACCTCGATTCCACCCAGCTATCAATGCTCCTCAGCAATGCCTCATTGCTGGTGGATGAGATATTGGGTGCGGATAACGAGACGGGGTTCTGGTTCTGGACTGAATACGTTAACCCGGCTTATCAGCGCGGGACGGCGCAGGAGTTTGCCAATCTGGCGCAGCAGTCAGCAGTGTACGCTGCCGGACAGGAAAGCGTATCGACAATCCTTCTCAGCGAACCGTACCGACGCAGGCTGATTCTGGTTCGCGCTCGCACCTTCGAGGAAATGAAGAACCTCAGCGCCAGTGTGAAAGCAGATATGGCGCGGATACTGACCGATGGACTTGGGCGCGGACAAAATCCAATGGAGATAGCTAAGCGCCTTACTGAGCAGACGGGAATTGAGTCTCGCCGGGCTAATCGTATTGCCCGGACGGAGATTACCACCGCGCTGCGCCGTGCGCGCCTGGACGAAGACGACGAAGCCAGAGAACGATATGGCATCCGTACAAAGCAGATGCACATATCAGCGCTCAGCCCGACGACCCGAAGCACCCATGCTGCGCGTCACGCCCATCTGTATACCGCAGAAGAGCAGCGGGAGTGGTGGGCTAAGGATGCAAACGGAGTGAACTGCAAATGCTCCACGATCGCGGTTATGGTCGATGAAAGCGGCAAGCCGTTAAGTGACACCATCATCGATAAAGCTCAGAAAACATTTAACACAATGAAAGCCCGTGGCTACCAATGGGCTAAGGGTTAACTCATGTCAATGCAAGTTAATGTCACCTCGAAGGTGAACAGTAAGGCCATCCGGCGCGAACAGCACAACGGACGCGAGCACTGGGTTGTTCCTTCCTACACCCTTCCGGCGAACGTGGTCATGAACGGCGGTCTGTATCCGGCCAGTGAGATTGACCAGCACTACAGTGGCCTGGAGGGGACGCTGGCACCGCTTGGACACCCACAGGTCAACGGTCAGTTTGTTTCTGCTTTTAGTCCTGAGGGGCTGAATGTGGGTTATGTAGGGGCATGGAACAAAAACGTCAAGAAATCCGGCAACCGCGTCTACGTCGAGAAGTGGATCGACACAGAAGTGGCAAAGCGCACGGATGACGGAAAGCGCCTCCTTGAGCGTCTTGAAGCGCTGGAGAAAGGCGAGGATGTTCCGCCAATCCATACCAGCGTTGCCGTATTCCTTGAGGAGCTTGAAGCGAACGATGAGCAGAAAGCTCAGGGGGCTTCATGGGTTGCGAAAATTCACGCGATGGACCATGACGCCATCCTTCTGGATGAGGTTGGCGCAGCTACGCCAGAGCAGGGGGTGGGGATGATGGTGAATGCTGACCTTGCCACTCCACTGAAAGCTAATTCCGGCGCTCTGGTGGGGGAAACCTATCGCGAGCGTGAGCAGAGGCTGGAGAAGGCAGCGAAAGATAAATTCGCTCCCGGCGAGAAAGAATACGCCTGGGTAGCTGACTTCACTGACTCGCAAGCGGTAATCATGCTCAACAATGGCGAGCCGAAGGTTTACGGATACAAGTCTGAAGGCGGAAAGATTGTCTTTGATGATACCGGGACAGAGGTTCAGCGCCAGAGTTCATGGGTTGCTGTCGTCAACAAGCTCAAATCATTTTTCACACCGCAGGAACAGCCTGCACCAAACCACAAAACGGAGGGCGACATGCCTTTAACCAAAGAAGAACTGGAACAAATCGGCAGCATGATCGGCCAGGCTGTTGCGACCAATACAGAAGCGGCAATTAAGCCTCTCGCGGAAAAGGTTGATGCGCTGCAGGCCAATCAGAAGCAAATCGCGGAAACCCTGACTGCCAACTCTCGCGCCGAAGAGAAAACAAAGCGCGAAGCGGTGGCAAAAGTTCACGGCGAGATTGTGGCTAACGCCCTGTCTGGCGAAGCGCTGGATGCGATGTTTAAAACAATTGGTGAATCCGCGCCGCTGGGCACCAACTCTGCGCAACAGCAGAAAGAAGCCGGTGCGCCGAACCCTGACGAATATTTCAAATAAGGAGCCAGACTAATGGCACGTTATCGTCGCGTTAATATCGACGGTCAGTCTCTGTACAAGACCGAAACCCGTAAAGTGGCCGCCGAGTCATTGCCGGGAACTTTCGTCACCATCAACGGTGACAATGAGTTTGCAGTAGCCGCAACAACGGTTGGTCGCCTGTATGTGCTCGACCCTGCATTCAGCGAAGGGCTGGGTATTACTGACACTATCCCTGCTGGTCACTCCACATCTGGTAACTACGTGGAAGAAGGTCGCGAACTGGCAATCCTGTGTCCTGCGGGCACTTACGCCAAAGACACCCCGATCAAATTGGGCGCAAATGGTCAGGGGGCGATTGCCGACTCTGACACCGACACTGTTCTCGGCTACAGCCAGGACGATGCAACTATCGCTGCCGGCGCTACCGACTTTATCCGCATGCGCTTCCGCGTAGGCACTGTAGCCCCGGCAACTGGCGGCGGCGAGTAAAAGGAGAATATGAATGTACTTCACTAAAGAAACGCTTGCCACGAATAGCCGCCTGCGCCTTCACTGGAACTCTCTGTGGGCGCAACGCAACATCTGGGATACCGCGCATAACATCATGGTTAACCAGTACCGTGGCGCGATGGATGCAGAAACGCTGGCAGCCAATGCGCTGGCCGGTGATGGGCTTGGTCGTGAGTTCTGGGCTGAAATTGACCGCGAAATCGTCCAGTCTCGCGATCAGGTGATCGGCATGGAAATTGTCAACGACCTGATGGCTGTGCAAACCGTTCTGCCGATCGGCAAGACTGCCAAACTTTACAACACGATTGGCGATATTGCTGACGACGTGTCTGTGAGTCTTGACGGTCAGGCGCCGTATTCTTTCGATCATACTGATTACGGTAGCGATGGTGACCCTGTGCCGATTTATACCGCTGGCTTCGGTGTTAACTGGCGTATTGCCGCAGGACTGAACACCGTCGGTATTGATCTGGTGCTGGATTCGCAGACAGCCAAAACCCGTAAGTTCCATAAACGCCGCGTGACTGGTTATCTGGATGGTAATCCGACAATTCAGGTTCAGAACTATCCGGCACAGGGCCTGCGCAACCACCGCAACACCGCCAAAATCAACCTTGGCTCTGGCGCGGGTGGCGCGAACATCAACCTGACCACTGCAACCCCGGCACAGTCGCTGGCGTTTTTCGGTCCGACTGGTGCATTTGGTGTGACTGCCCGGGCCAACCAGGTTACAGCCTATGACGTTTTGTGGCTGTCCCCTGAAATCATGGCGAACCTGTCCAAGCCATACACCATTGAAGTGGGTGACGGTACCAACGCGATCATCAGCGGTTCAGTTCTGGACGCTATTCGTAAGTTCATTCCTGTGAAAGATATCCGCCAGACTTATGCGCTGAGCGGTAACGAGTTCCTGGCTTATGAGCGCCGCAAAGATGTGATCTCCCCGCTGGTTGGCATGGCCGTTGGTGTTGTTCCGTTGCCGCGCCCTATGCCTCAGAGCAACTACAACTTCCAGATCATGTCTGCTGAAGGTTTGCAGATTAAACGTGACGACGAAGGTCGCTCTGGCGTGCTGTACGGCGCGAATCTGGCATAAGGAGAACAACATGGCTAAATACCAGGTAACCAGAGCATGGCATGGCGTGAACGTCGGTGATGTGGTTGAAATTGAGAAACTGCATCCGTCGCTGAAGCCTCATGTGATTAAGCTCTCCGATGCGGCTTTAACACCGGCGACGCCAGAGGCTGGCACGGATGTGAAATCCCGAAAAGAGATTATCTCAGCGCGCCTGACGGAGCTGGGTATCGAGTTTAAAGGCAACCTCGGGGCTGAAAAGCTCAGTGAGCTGTTGCCAGATGGCGAACTCGAAAAGCTTTTCCCTGCTGAATAACAGCCGCCGCTAAGGCGGTTTTTTTATGCCCCGCTCCGGCGGGGTATTTCACGGAGTCGATAATGGTAACTCTCGAACAGGCGAAGGGGTATTTGCAAAGTCAGGGCGTTTCCATTCCCGATTTTGTTCTTCAGGCTCTCGTCGACCAGGCTAACAGCATACAGGAGTGTCTCGATGCGCATTATCCGGCATCAGTCGCGCTGCTGATTCAGCTCTATCTGCTGGCGCTTATGGGGCTGGCGCAAGGCGACAAGTATATCAGCTCGCAGACTGGCCCTAATGGTGCGTCACGCTCATTCCGGTATCAGTCGTTTCCCGATCGATGGAAAGGGGCGCTGGCACTGTTGCGCGTCACCGATAAACACGGCTGCGCTAATGACCTCACCCCTCCAGACCCGACCAATACAGCTTTTGCTGGCATATGGATTGCCAGGGGGGGATGCATGTGTGGCGGGGGGCGGTAATGGCCTGGATATCGGTTAAGAAGCGGCTGCCGGAGCCTTTTGTCAAAGTCTGGGTGATGACCGACAGTGGTAAGCGCGTTACCGGATACGTCAAAAGCAACGGTGACTGGTATCTGCTGTGCCGGAAGGTTGCGGCGGAGAATCCGGAGGTGATCCGGTGGGAGGATAACGGTGTCTGAAACAGCCGCATGGAGCTATACCAATGTTGCCACTGTTTACCCGCGAGTCTACGACGACTGGAACAGCACCTGGACAACCGGCACCCCATACCTGATTGACTGCACCTGGACGGCAAACAATGAGGTTGCGGTAGATGCCAGCGGGAAAGAGTTCACCACGAACCTGATTTTCTTCACTGAACTGAAGCGCAATGGCATCGATGCGACCATGCCGAAGCGTGACTGGTATATCGCCAGAGGTGATACAACGGCACAGGCCGATCCGCTGAAAGCTGGTGCAAACATCATCAAAGCGGTGACGGAATGGGATATGTCATTCTTCGAAGAAGAACCAGACTACAAAATTCTGACGTGAGGTGATCATGCCCGTTAAAGGTATCAAGCGTGTTCAGATGAACACCCGCAAGGTGCTGAGTGATATCGCTGGCATCCGAACGGAGAAGGTTCTCTATGAAGTCATGATTGTCGGATCGTCTCACGCTGCGCTACTTACTCCCATTGACACATCCACGCTTATCAACAGCCAGTACAGAAAGCTTGAGCCAATGCCCGGCGGGATGCAGGGAAAGGTCGGTTACACGGCTGCATACGCTGCCGCCGTTCACGGTATGTCCGGTAAGCTAAAAGGTCAGCCGCGTGGACACTTCGGAAGAACTCGCGCTGGAAAAGAATTCGGCGGCGGCACCGGGAAGGGGAATTACTGGGATCCCGATGCCGAGCCGGGGTTCCTGACCAAAGGCTTTGAGCGTGACGGTCTCAACGAGATTAAGGCCATCATCAAGCAAGGGTACAAAGTATGACGCGTAGCGAAGTGTATGACGCGCTGAGGGCGTGGTTGCAGTCGCATGGCTTTGATGTTGGTTATCGCGTCCAGAAGCGATTCTGGAATGAGTTGGAGAATACCGAGGGGGAAAGATACCTTGTCATCCAGCAGAACGGTGGCGGCAAGCCAGAAGAAGCGATAACCCGCGATTATTTCCGCATCCTCCTCCTGTCAGGCCAGAACGACAGCAATATTAACGAGATTGAAGATCGCGCCGACGCCATCCGCCAGGCGATGATCGACGACTACAAAACCGAATGCATCATTTCGATGCAGCCAATAGGCGGCATCACCGCCATCCAGACCGAAGAAGGGCGTTACCTCTTCGATATTTCCTTTCAAACCATCATTTCCAGATAACACGGAGATAAATCACTATGGCGTGTGAATCGGGCGCTTTTACCGGGCGCGACGTCGTCGTTTATTACGCGATTGGATGCCCTGAAGTACAACCCACCGCCAGCGCTTACCGCCGACTCGGCATGATGCGCGGCAAAACAGTAAATGCAGAGTGGGAAACCGCAGATGCGACCGGCGACATGAGCGCTGCATTTACGCAAGAGAGCCTCGTTACCTACAAGAACATTTCGTTCTCAGGTGACGGCGTGACCCGCAAAGAGGATGTTTATGCGCAGAACGCGCTTAAGCGTCACGTCTACAACCCGCCAGCAGAGACCAGCAACCAGCCGTATGTGTGGTTCAAAATCATCTCTCCGAACGATATCACCGAAGGGCCGTTCATGGTGACATCATGGGGTGATGAGGCGCCGCACGACGACGTTGCCACCTGGTCTGTTGAAGCGTCCAGTGCCGGTCAGGTTGACGTGCGTGACGTTGGCGCAACTATCACCATCACTACCCAGCCACAGAATCGCACGCTGACCGTTGGCGATACGCTGAACCTGTCGGTGGCTGCGACTGTGTCTGACAATTCAGCACTGACTTACCAGTGGAAGAAGGGGGGTAGTGACATCTCTGGCGCAACATCAGCAACATTCAACAAAGCAAACGTGGCTGCCGGTGATGCCGGATCATACAGTTGTCAGGTGTCTTCCTCCACAGCGGGCAGCGTGACGTCCGGGTCTGCTACGGTTGTTGTCAACGCAGCGTGATATCATGGGGCTTCGGCCCCTTTTTTTTTTGAGAGGTTTCATGAAAGCAATAACCGATATCGGCCAGGCCGTTGTCCGCGCCAGTGGCAAAGAGATATTCCTCAACCCATCATTCCTCGCCATGTCTCGTATTGGGTCGCCGGAACAGATTGTTGATGCTTTCGTGAAGGTTCATGCCGGGCATTACCCGAAACACCGAATCTCCGATACTCAAATCCTGAAGGCGGCCAATGCCCGATGCTTTGCTGAAATGGCAGCGTCGGCGGCAAACGTAGTCCGCCATTGCTCGGAGGGTGATGTTGCAGAGTTGATTGGTTCGTACTCGGTGAACGCGGCAGGGCGGCTGCTGTTCAAGCCTGGGGCTATCCCGATCGAGGATGTTATCCAGATTGCCCGCCACCTGATTCTGCATGGCGTAATGGGCGATCAGCCGCCGGAAGAGTTCGAAGGTAAGAAGGGCGAATACAGTGACAAATTCGATGTACGGTCATTCGTCTACACCGCTGTTGCTCACCTCGGCATGAGCGAGTCTGATGCCTGGAACATGACAATGACCAGCTTCCGCGCCGCCATGAATGCCAAGTTCCCGCAGAAAGAGAAAGCCAGAGTGCCAACCCAGGAGAAATACGACGAGGTTATGGACTGGGCCGAGCAAATGCTGGCTATCGACGCGCAACGTAACGGACCGCATTAATCTCCTTGATCTCCATACAGCGGCTGTGGCTGAAGGCAAAGCCACGGAATCACAGAGGCCAAGTAACTTCATCAAAAGGGCCAAATTAAAAAGTTTGCGCAAGAACTGACCAAAGCTACAAAAATAGCTTCGGTCAAGATTATCAAAGGTGGTGCTCAGCCTGGTATCTGGGGGTTAGAACTGGTGGCGATTCGCTATGCCGCATGGCTTAGTGTTGAATTCGAAATAAAAGTGTACCAAACCTTTCAGATGGTGATCCGAAACGGCATCAGTGCCATGTCCCGCCTGAACAAAATCGACCACATCATCAATACCGAAACCAAACAGATCAGTCAGTGCGCCAGCCAGATGGCCCGGTGGGGAGTTGGCGGACGCAAAAAGCTACTCCATGCAGCGCGTGATCGCGTTGCTGATGAGGTGCAAATGTATTTGCCGGGTATTTACTGAGAAAAAGAAGCCGCCAGAAAACTGACGGCCATCAGAGATCCGCAATGGCGCGGAAAATCGGTGATAGAGCATTTGAAAACCACAAAGATTGAGGGGGTGGTTGTCGTTTACTCATTTAGTCTATGGCTATAGGATAATGCCTAAAATGGCGTAGAGGGATAAAGGAATGAAAAAACTACCAATTATTGCGATCTGCGTTGCACTCCTCGCTGGTTGCGCAGGAATCATGGAGAAACAGGAACCGATCTGTGAAGGTGTGGCAATGCTCGGCGGGCAAGATACCACCGTGCAGATTTACGGAGTTCGCAAAGTAGCCAACCAGACCCAGTATCGCGCCGGCTATCCGTTCAACTGGCAGTGGGTATCAAAGAACAATTTCTCCAGCACTACCTGCGACAAGAAGCCAGAGATTCGTAACGACCTTCCAACCAAATCTGCCTGATTGAAGCGCGCATCCGAACCCGCTTAACTGCGGGTTTTGTCGTTGCGCCGATCCCTGCTGATTATTCCGTCAACTGGTGGTAGGATTTGACCATCTTTTACTGATGGGGATAGGGATATGCATATCGACATACCGGGCGCTATCAATGACTATTTCACAGTTAGTGGCTCGGAAGAAAAAACATATAAATCAAACAGAAGCAGAATAAGGGCGCTTGTTGAAATACGGAACCAGAAAATTCAGCAAGTGATCGCTGATGGGGGGAACATACATACCGCATCCTTAGATTTACAAGATCAGGTTAGTGACTTTTTTTCTGAAGCTCCGGTAGAAGCACAAGTTGTGCTTTTTGAAACGCTCGCTGAAGAGATGCTAGCCTCAGCATCAGCAATAAATGATGAAACTACCAAACTCAACGCTCAAGCCGCATCAAGCGAGGCGACAGGTCATGCAATTGGCCAGTGGATAGGCGCTGGTATTTTGCTGATGTTCATTCTTTTTATGTTCGGTTTATTAAAATAGTAAGACTCATCTTACCCCCAAGACCTCGCTCCGGCGGGGTTTTTTATTGCCTGGAGAAATTGAAATGACCCAGAACGTCGGCGATATTGAATATGTGATTAAGGCCGATACGGCACAGTTGCTGCGTGCTGATAAGGAGGTGGTCAAAGCCACCGACAATATGCAGGATGGTTTTGACGCAGCTGATGATGCGGCGCAATCACTTTCTTCTTCTCTGGGCGAATTGAGTAAAATTGCCGCGGCTGTAATGGCGATCCTTTCTGTTAACCAAGTGTCGCAATATGCCGATGCATGGACCGAACTGAACAACAAATTAGCGAATGCGCTGCGGCCAAATGAAGAGTTGGTGGACGTTACAGAGCGGGTATTCAACATTACTCAGCAAACGCGTTCTAGCCTGGAGGCTACTGCCTCTCTCTATGCCCGACTGGAGCGTGCAACCCGCCAGTACGGCACGAGTGCGCAGGACCTTGTAAAACTCACAACGATAATCAACCAAGGTTTTGTGGTTTCAGGTGCTACCGCTGAAGAAGCAGAGAACGCGATTATTCAGCTATCTCAAGGCTTGGCGTCTGGTGCATTACGCGGGGAAGAATTCAACTCTGTAAACGAGCAGGGTAATCGTCTAATTGTCGCTCTTGCGGATTCAATGGGCGTGACAATTGGCCAGATGCGCCAGTTAGCCGCTGAAGGTAAGCTTACTACCGATGTTGTTGTGAATGGCCTGCTATCCCAGGGAGCAACCATTGGAGCTGAATTCGCCAAAACTACGACAACAATCAGCCAAGCAATGCAAGTTGCTGGCAATAATATTACTAAATTTATTGGAGAGAGCTCTTCTGTGAAAGCGGGTGTTGCTATCTTCAATGACGCCATAATCACAGCAAGCAATAATATTTCAGGTCTGAGCATGGCTTTGACCGCAGTCGCTGCTGTAATGGGAAGTCGATATATTGGCGCTCTGACTATGGCTGCTACTGCGCAAGTTCGTAACACTGCCTCGCAAATTGCTGCTGCCAAAGCAGCAGTAGTAACTACCTCAGCTGCTGAAGCTCAAGCTGCTGCGCAATTACGCTCTGCTCAGTCTAGTAAGAACGCAGCAACCTCTGATCTCAATCTTGCTCAGGCCAGATTAAACACTCTTAAAGCAACTGCTGCTTCTTCCGTAGAAGAGGTCAGACTAGCGACTGCGGAAGCGCAAACCATCCGAACGCAGCTTGCGCAAATTAACTCTGAGAAAGCGCTTGAGGCTCAGCGTTTACGCGCTCAAATTACCGAACAAGGCCGGATTCAGGCTGCAACTCGCATGGCTCAGCTGCAGCAGGCATCTGCTGCATTAACTACGCGACTTGCGGCTGCCGAGGCTACTGCCTCTCAATCCCGGGCAGCTGCAATTGCATCTGCAGAAGCTAAGGTTTCCGCTGCAAGAATCGCCTTGGCTAATGCCACTGGCGTCGCAACAGCAGCCAATGGTAGATTTATCGCATCGCAAGAGGCATCAGCAGTGGCATCACGCGCGGCTTCAGCTGCAGCCGCCTTGGCGAGAGGTGCTCTTTCCCTTATTGGTGGTCCTGCTGGTGCAGCCATGATTGCGGCTGGAGCCATATTCTATTTTTGGCAGAAAGCTCAGCAAGCCAAACAAGAGGCAATTGCCTTTGCTGATGGTTTAGACAAGCTCAACTCATCTTTAAAATCATTGAGCAACACTCAACTGCGAGGAACCATTGCTGATGCCAATGTGTCAATCCGGGCGCAAAAAGATGAAATAGCTGATTTAGAGTCGGATATCGCATCGCTTCAAAATCGCTACAAGAGCTTTACTCCAGCCGCCCAAGCTTATGCGGATTCAATGGGGCAGGGAGCAGAGTTCAGCCAACGGCAGGCTGAGGTTTCAGATGAACTGAACGGGAAGATTCGGGATCTCGCCAACAAAAAGGATAAGCTTGCTAGAACAGAAAATACTGCCTCAGAAGCGAACCGTTTGCTTACTAATAATATGCTTTCATCGATGGGTGTGCATGATCAACTCATTGAAAAAGGCACCACTCTGGAGAGAGTTCAAGGAGCTGTTGCGAAAGCCTTCGGTAATACTGCAGATGAGATTAACCGGGCCAATCAGGCCGGGCAGAATTTCAACCCCAAGTCATTACAGATCGCCCCTCCAACTGCAGATGGCGATAAAGTAATCCTGAACCTTGAAGAGCAGAACGAGCTTCTGAAAATACAGGATGAACGCCAGCGGGCAGTGGCAAAAGCCAGAATGGCGGCATCTAAGGTTACTGACAACCCTAATCAGATCGCGTCTGCTGAGCGTCTGGCTGCAGAGAATTACGATCTACAGGAAGCTGAGGAGGCACGGCGCAAAGCGCAGCAGCAGAATGAACAGCAGGGAAAAAGCGCAGCCACTCAGATGGAGGCCAACGCCCAGAAAATTGCTGATTATAAGCAGCGCGCAGAAACTGCTGCCGGGGCAACACAGGATTTGTCACGCGAACAGGCCATGCTAAGGGCTGAGCAGTCTCTTAATAAAAGCGCTACGGCTGGGCAAATTGATGAAATAAGAAAATATGCTGCCGCTGAATGGGACGCAGCCAATGCGGTGAAGATGCGGCAGCAGGCCGAGCAAGGTAAAAAGTTTGCACAGCAGGAGATCGTTGCAAACGTGACCACCCCTGACGCCGTAACGGGCGCAGTGCAAAATCCAACGGCTCTTATTGATTTGCAGGAGCAGCAGAAGTTAGCGGCACTTGCTAAGTATCAGACCATAGACAAGGAAAATACACAGCTTTACGAAGATGCCAAGACGGCCATTCAGGAGCAGGCAGCAAACGCCAGGAGGAAAATTGCTGTAGATGAGGCCAATGCACAAACTGAGGCGATAGGTTCCATTCTCGGCTCGGCATCGCAGGGCTTTGACAGCCTGGCGTCAATTATCGAAAGCACGTCTGGAAAGAGCAGTGGTGCATATGTTGCCATGTTCGCTGCTGCAAAAGCATTCGCGATAGCGCAATCAACCCTGAGTCTTAACACGGCTATTATGCAAGCCATGGCCGATCCGACTGCTCTTACGCCAGCACAAAAAATGGCGAACTACGCAGCCATCGCCTCGGCCGGTGCTTCCCTGCTTTCGAATATTGCAAGTGTCAGCATGAGTGGCGGTCGTCGCTATGGCGGCACGGTATCTGCTGGTAACGCCTATCGTGTCAACGAGGATGGCCGTTCTGAAATCTTCCAGACCGCCGGGGGTCAGCAGGCATTCATCCCGAATCAGTCAGGGAAGATTATTCCGGCAAATAAGGTTGGGGGTAGTGGCGGAGTTGTTAATCAAACTGTCCATTTCACCATCAACACTACCGGCGGCATTGACGATGCCACAATGGCTAAAATGGCGCAGATGATGAAGCAGGTTAGCCTCAGCACCATTCGTGATCAGCAGCGCCCTAACGGGTTACTACGGAGGTCATAGTGCCAGAAACATTCACATGGACACCACAGAAAGCATACTCCGTTGAGCGCACGCCGACTGTTGCCGTCGTTAAGCTCGGCGACGGTTACGAACAGCGACAGGTGAAGGGTATCAATCCACTGATGGATAAATACTCGCTCACCTTTCGCGGCGTCAGCGGAGCGTGCCGCAGTAACCCTGCGAAGGATGCTGAGGCATTCGTCAAAGCCAGGGGGGCGGTTGAATCGTTCTACTGGACGCCATCCGATACGGGAATGAGGAAGCTGTTTGTCTGCCGATCCTGGAATATGACAAAGACCGGGCCGCTGTTTGAACTGACGGCCACTTTTGAACAAGTACCACGATAAGGGGGTTATTATGAAGTTTACCGAACTACCTGATCATGTAATTGAAGCAGCGGCAAAAACGCTTTCTCGAGAACTTGAAGGGGTATCGACGTGGGAAGATGATAAACGAACGGAAAAGGCCAAAGCTGTTGCCGAATCCGTTCATGAGAGCTTTATCAGGCTTTGTGATGGATATTAACTGCTTTCTTTATCCTCATCTTTAAAATGCTGCACTGCCTGGTCATACATTGATAGAAGACCAGAAATATTTCCGCTGGAGTAAACGGGTACTCTTTGGGCTCTAATCATTTCAATCAATAATGCATACGCTGATTCTTCTGGTGAGTCTTTTGGATTTATCAGGCCAGACATAAAACCTCCTTTTGTGTTGAAGCTTCAGCCTAACCCCTCTTTATTTTGTTTCACATCCTGACAAAAGATCAGTAGCCGCCGTCGAGCGGCTTTTTTTATGGGAGTTTGCCGTGCGCGACATACCAGCAAATCTAATTATCGACAGCGTAGACGCCGGAGTAGGTGCATTCATCGATTTGTTTGAAGCTGACCTGCAACCCTTTGGTGGCGACCTTATCCGGTTCCATTCCGGTACAAACGGCTATTACGGCAATGTTATCTGGAAAGGTAACCAGTACCAGGCGTACCCGATAGCAGTGGAAGGATTCGAGTCAAAGAACGAAGGCACATATGCCCGCCCGTCAATGGCGGTGGCGAACGTTACGGGTTTACTGACGGGCATAAACCATGACTTCGACGACATGCTTGGGGTGGTGATCACCCGCCGTCAGGTTCCGGTGAAATACCTGGACGCGGTGAACTTCCCCAATGGCAACCCTGACGCAGATCCGACGCAGGAAGCGGTTTCCCGTTACGTTGTTGAGGAGATGACGGAAGAGACGTTCGAGCAGGTGACCTACACGCTGGCGACACCGATTGACTGCGACAACGCTATCATCCCGGCGCGAACCATCCTTGCCGACGTCTGCCAGTGGCAGTATCGCGGCGTCGGGTGCGGATATGACGGGCCGCCGGTTGCAGATGAGCGCGACAATCCAACCACTGACCCGGCGAAAGATAAGTGCTCTCACCGCCGTAGCGGCTGCCGCTTCCGTTATCCACGACCGGAACCAATGCCAATCAGCAGCTTCCCCGGCTCTCAGAAGGTTTCATGATGCAGGAATTACTCGATTATGCGGCATCGTCGCAGGATGAGGTGTGCGGCTTAATCCTGGATGGCGGGCAGTTGTTCCGCTGTCGGAATGTTCACCCGGAGCCTGGAAAGCACTTCCGAATCAGTGATGATGAGTGGCTGGCGGCCGAGGAGGCTGGAGAGGTGACTGCGGTATTCCATTCGCACCCGCAAAGCCAGCCAGCGCTTTCAGGTGCTGACCGGCAGACGCAGGTTATGACCGGTCTGTCATGGTGGCTGGCATCTGACGGAGAGCTCAGGAAATACAGGCCTGTGCCACTCCTGCTGGGGCGCAAGTTCGAGCACGGCATCATGGACTGCTACACGCTCTTTCGGGACGCATACCACCTTTGCGGAATCGACCTGCCTGATTTTGAGCGCACTAACGGATGGTGGTTGCGGGGAGAGAATCTCTATCTGACTAACATGCCGGACAATGGTTTCTATAAGGTGTCCATGCAGGATGCGCAACCCGGCGACGTCATTATCAGGCAGCCATTCCCCGGCGCCGACCCATGCCACTCAATGATTCTCCTTCATGACAACCTGGTACTTCACCATGACCATGCCGGACACCTCAGCAGACGAGAACAAATGCGCCCGGCATACATCAAGCAGACGCATTCAATCTGGAGACACGAACAGTGCTCATCTTTAAATTTGCAGGCAATCTACGCCGATTTTACCGCCAGATATCCCTGAACGTTGATACTCCAGCGCAGGGATTACGCCTCCTGTTGGCGCAGGATTTCGAATTCAAAAAAGCCTTTCTCAATACAAAGCTGCGTGTGCGGGTAGCGGGCGAGGATGTTGAGGTATCTGCGATGCAATGGCATCTGGACCGCCAGCTTAAAGACGGATCAGTGGTCCTGTTCGTGCCGGTAGTGGAGGGGGCGATCACGGCCGCCGCCGCGGCATGGATTGCGGTTGCCGTTAGCGTAGCGTCTATAGCTTATTCGGTTTACATGTCACGCAACATGAAGACAAAAACCTCCGCAGAAGCCGCAGAGACCAATACGCTCACAAATAACTCATTTACCAGTGCTGAGAACCGGGTGGGGCAGGGGCGCGCGGTGCCACTCCTACTGGGAGAAATGGAGGTCGGTTCGAACGTAATTTCACTCGGTATTGACACAAGCAACAACCAGGACTGGACGGAATCTATTAGCTAAGGTGGCATTATGTCTTCAGGCGGCGGCAAAGCATCAACCCCCAAACTCCTCGACGATAACCTCAAGTCAAAGCAATTTTACCGGGTACTGGACCTCATCAGCGAAGGGCCTATCTACGGGCCCGTAGACCAGGAACACCTGTCATCTTTCAAGCTCAATAAGACTCCTGTAACTGACACGACAGGTAGTGTTAGCGTAAACGGTGTCAGTGTCGCATGGCGTCCGGGCTCTGAAACGCAATCCCCCATCAATGGCTTCTCTGCTATTGAAGCGACCACCATCGTAAACACCGAAGTAACCTATGATACTCCGCTGGTTCGCACCATAACCGATCAGGACGTTACCCGGGTGCGGTTTAACGTTGGTGTGACCGGACTGGTAGAGCAGGACACCAAAGGCAATCAGAAAAACACGTCCGTCACTCTGGTGTTGGAGAGCAGAACTGGCGCTTCAGGCTGGGTTATTGAAAAGACCGTGACCATCACCGGGAAGATATCAGGCGAATATCTTGAGGCCCATCTTATTGATGCTCCGGATATCAAGCCGTTTGATATTCGCGTTCGCCGCATTACACCGGACAGCAGCAGCGATTTGCTGTCCAACGGCACTACCTGGAATAGCTACAGTGAAATCACCGACGACAATCTGAGCTATCCATTTTCAGCCATCGCTGGCGCTGTTATCGACCGTGACCAGTACACTGACACTCCAAGCCGTACTTACCATCTCCGCGGGCTGATTGTGTCTGTACCAGACAACTATGACCCGATAACCCGTACTTACTCCGGTTTATGGCTGGGTGGATTTAAGCAGGCTTGGACCAATAACCCGGCATGGTTGTTCAGAGAGCTGGCGAAGAATACCCGTTTCGGACTGGCTAAACGTGCCGGCTACATCGATGTTGATGACGGTGCACTCTATGTTCTGTCTCAATATTGCGATCAGCTTGTTGATGATGGGTACGGCGGAAAAGAACCACGCATGACGCTAAACGCCTACATCACAGAGCAGGCTAGTGCGAGAGACATTCTCGACAAGATAGCGAGCATGTTCCGTGGAATTGCGCTGTGGGACGGCCTGCGCCTTTCTGTCATGCTGGATGCGCCACAAGATCCGATTGCGACAATCACGAACGCCAACGTTGTGAATGGCGAGTTCAAACGAAGCTCTGTAAAGCGTTCAGAGAAATACAATGCCGTTGTAGTGTCCTGGACCGATCCTGACAACGGCTGGGAGCAGGTGAAAGAGTACGTTTCCGACGATGAGATGATAGCCAAAGGAAACTACAACGAAACCACTCTGGAGGCGTTTGGCTGCACCTCTCGCGGACAGGCATGGCGGGCAGGTAAATGGCTGCTGGAAACAGCAAAGCGTGAAAGCAGCAGGTTGTCTTTCCAGATGGCTCGGGATGCTATCCACTTCACGCCGGGTGATATCGTTGAGGTCATGGATAATGACTACGCAGGAACTCGCCTCGGGGGGAGAATTGTTTCTCATTCCGGGAGGGTGATAACGGTTGACGCGGTTGATTCCTCGGTAGTAACGGACGGCTCCACTATGTCGATTATGGGGAGGGACGGAAAGTTCTCTCGCTATGAGATTGATGGCGCTAACGGAAACAACGTCACACTCAAAAACGAACCTGAATGGGTGAGGGCGGGAACTGTATTTGCCATTTCAACCGCAAGCGTTGCGATTCGCCTTTTCCGGATACTGAGCGTTGCCGAAACGGAAAACAACTCCGTATACAGCATAACGGCCTCATTGCACGACCCCAACAAACAGGCCATCGTTGACGAGGGTGCAGTGTTTGAAGTTCCCAGCGATACGCTGAACGGCTACCGCGTGCCTAACGTGGAAAACCTGCGAATCCTGAACACAAACACCGAGACCGTCCAGGTTACAGCAACGTGGGAGACGGCAACCACTACTAAAAAACTGGTGTTTGAGCTGTACATCTACAGTGCTGATGGGAAGCTGGTATCTCAGTACGAAACTGACCAGTTCCGGTATGAGTTTTACGGCCTTGCTGCCGGTAGCTACACGCTCGGCGTTCGTGGGCGCAATGAAAACGGGATGAAAGGCGCCGAAACTCAGGTGAGTCTTATTATAGGCGCGCCAAAGGCTCCTAACTCCGTTCAGTGGATACCCGGACCATTACAGGCCACTCTGGTGCCAGTTATGTCTATAACGGCAACATCAGATACCTCTTTTGAGTTCTGGTACGCTGGCGAGACGCCAATCCCATTAACCGATGATATTGAGAACAAAACTCAATTCCTCGGAAGGGGGAACCAGTGGACCATTCAAAAGCTCAAGTTTGACCACGTCTATTACGTTTATGTCCGGACACGCAACGCGTTCGGGGTTTCTGATTTTGTTGAGGCTTCAGGAAAGCCAACGGATGACTTTAGCGATATCACCAATGCAATCCTGGAGGAGATTAAAGAGACTGATACGTTCAAAGACCTGATCGAGAGCGCGGTGGAGAGCAGTGAAAAGTTCGCAGAACTGGCTGATGCAATCAAAGAGAATGCAAACGGTCTTGCAGCGGCGGTTGGATCGAATAAGCAGACAGCAGAAGCAATCATCGGCAACGCGCTTGCTATTGCTGATGTTGTCGTGCGGCAGACAGCCCAGCAGGGCGCTAACTCTGCGACCTTCGAACAGCTCCGGGAGGTGATCGCCACTGAGACGGAGGCACGCGTCACGGATGTTACTCGTCTAGAAGCGAAAACTGCCCAGAATGAAGCGGGTATTACTGATGTTCGCCAGGCGTTAGCAACGGAAACTGAAGCTCGCGCTTCTGCGGTAAGTCAATTGACGGCTGCCACTCAGGTCGCATCTGACAAAGCTGATTCAGCAGCTGCTGTAGGTGCTCAGAATACAGCATCAATCACTGACCTTAGCCAGGTTGTCACGGACCTCGATTCCTCAATGGCATCCCGTCTGGAGGAACTGGGAGCAAGGACAGATACTGCCAGCGGCGGCATTCAGAGTAACTCCATCGCGCTAATAACGAGTACGCTGGCGCAGGTTGATCAGCAGGTGAGACTCAGCGCGCAGTACGGTGACAGTAAGGCCAGCATCGATCGTATTGATAATGTTATGGCAAGCGACAGGGAGGCAACAGCGCGTTCGCTACTGAGCTTGCAGACTGACGTGAACGGCAACAAGGCAGCAATCAACAGCCTGAATCAGACGTTTTCCAATTATCAGCAGGCCACGGCCACGCAGATAAACGGCATCACGGCGACCATCAACGGGCACACTTCAGCAATCAGCACTAACGCCCAGGCGATAGCAAGCGTTAGTGGCGACCTGAAGGCGATGTACAGCATCAAGGTTGCCGTGGACGCGAATGGAAAACAGTATGCCGCCGGAATGGGGATCGGTGTAGAAAACACTCCATCGGGCATGCAGTCGCAGGTGCTGTTCCTGGTGGATCGCTTCGCCGTCATGGCGCAGGCAGGGGGAGCGGTTACACTGCCGTTCGTTATCCAGAACGGGCAGGTGTTTATCCGGGAAACCTTCATCCAGGACGGCACCATCGGCAACGCCAAGATTGGCAACTACATCCAGTCCAATAACTATGTCGCTGGCTCAGTCGGATGGAGGCTGGATAAGGGCGGTACGTTTGAGAACTACGGTTCGACAGCTGGTGAGGGGGCGATGAAGCAGACTAATCAGACGATCAGTGTCAAGGATGCCAACAATGTGTTGAGGGTGCAGATCGGGAGAATTACGGGAACATGGTAACGGGAGGCCTCTTACGGGGCCTCTTTTTTTTCAGGAGAACTGGATGGCGGAATATGGTGTTCAGACATGGGACGCATCAGGCAAGGTAAACAACTATGGCGTTAAGCCTGTCAGCGTTTGTGGCTATCTCCAGCTGGCCCAGAACCAGAAAACAGGCTCTTACACCGTAGCGCTTCCACCGGGTTGCAGGCTGACCTATTTTCAGAGCATGAACGGCGATCAGTTTGGAACGAGTCGGAGGAAGATCACCATTTCGGGGGGAACCGCAACAGTGTCAGCTGTAGGCGATACCGACTACTCAGCAGGGACTGAGCCTGCGGCAGCGGCTTATCTCATTTTCCAGATCGAGAGGGCATAAATGGCGGAGTATGGCGTTTTACTGACGACGACCAGCGGGGAAGTATGGGTGACCGCGAACAGCTCGCCAATCGCTCTACAGGAACGAAAGACAGCGGCACTTCAGGGAACATCGGGGTTTAATACCAAAGTGACGCACACATTCCCCGCAGGTCAGCCTGTTGTCGCCTTCGTTCATTGCACGGTAGAGGTCGAAATCACTCAGACGATAAGCGGGAACACCATCACGATTGATTTTCTCAGACCGAATGCAACCGGCACAGCGTACGTTTATTTTTTCTCTATTTTCCCGCAGACAAAGCCAGACTACGGGCTGGCTGTGTGGGATGCATCAGGGACGCTGATTTTAACAAACGAAACGCGCACGCTGAGCGATGTTGTCACCCTCGGTACCGCCGGGGTGGATGCCAGCTCAGGATACAACATCAATACAACTCTGGCGGGGAAGTGGGCCTGCATGCCTGCCATGCTGGGACTAATTACCGGGGTTGTATCGGCTGGAGGTCAACCGCAGCCCTACTCGGCCATATACAAGAGCATGGCAAAACTTGAGGGAAGCAATACGCGGATATTCGCTAGGCCGCAGACAACCCCCGGCGGCAACCTTCAGAACGTCGCGTATTCGAATCTGAGGAACGTGATTATGGCCATTAACTGCGCCAATTATGATTGATCGTTTTTAGCGATCAATTTTGAATAATTGATCTATCAAATCAATTATATCCCATTGATTCATATTGTTATTGTGTAGTTTCATGAATGCCCTGGGATATAACCACTATGAAAAATATGATTCTTTGCCTGGCGGTAGCGGTATTGCTCTCCGGTTGCGCTGGCGTTATTGAGAAGCAGCAACCCGTATGCACCGGAACAGCCCTGGTCGGCGGACAGGAAAGCAGCGTCCAGATCTACGGAGTCCGTAAACAAAACAATCAGACGCAGTACCGCGCCGGTTATCCCTTTAACTGGTCATGGGTGAGCGCCAACACGTTCACCAGCACCACCTGCCACTAACCCATTCAGTTTTGAACAAACCCCGCTCCGGCGGGGTTTTTTATTGCCTGGAGAAAACATGATTTATACTACTGGCACTATCGCCATCAGCGGAAACACCCTTACAGGTACCGGCACAAACTTCACTGCTGCTGGATCTCTTATTCGTAACGGCTGTACCGTTATTGCAATGACCAGCCCTGTGCAGGTATTTCAGATTACCACCATTGGCAGCGCAACAAGTCTCACCGTAACGCCAGCGGCTAACCCAGCAGTTCCCACCGGAACCCGGTTTGCGATTCTTCTGAGTGACAGTCTGAGCGTGGATGGTCTGGCGCAGGATATCGCTGAAACCTTCACGATGTACCAGCGCTACATGAGCGGGTTCGCTGATGTAATGAACGGGACATCTGATGTCACCATTACTATCAACGGCACTGCCGTTACCGTGCCGGGTCAAAAATCTCTGGCGAAGAAAGGGGCTAACAGCGACATTACCAGCCTTTCTGGGCTGAAAACAGCTCTCAGCATTGAGCAGGGAGGGACCGGCGCAACGAATGCCGCAGACGCTCGCACAAACCTCGGTTTGGGAAATAGTGCCACGAGGAACGTCGGAACGGCAGCCGGAACCGTGGCAGCTGGCGATGATGCTCGCCTCGGTACGGTGAACGGGAAGACCGGGGGTACGCTGACATCATCATCACTTTTTACATCGGCATTTAATTCTGGAGCAGGTAACAAAGTTGGAATCCAGTCATTTGATACTGGCTCTGTAGGTGGTGTTATTGGCCGGTCGTCATTTCAATATTTTAACGATACTGGTTACATAGGTGCGCGCCGGGGTGGTGGATATGATATTCAGGATATTGCAATTGGCATCGACAGGGCTAATGGCACATACACCAACTGGGTTTTTTCCGCCGGGGGGAACGCCACAGCGAATAACGGTTCATGGGTCAATAATTCCGACCATCGCATTAAAACAAATACCAGGCCGATTGAGTCTCCGCTTGAAAAAATGAAGTTGCTACATGGATATACGTGGGAACGACTTGATAACGCACCTCCGGGACAGGGGTTTATCGCGCAGGAACTGATGGAAGTGATGCCGACGGCTGTTTTCATCGGCGGCACAACCATCCTTGATGACGGGACAGAGATAAAAGATACATTATCGGTAGATGTAGCTGGTGCGGCCGCAGCTCTTCACCATGAAGCAATTCTGGCGTTAATGGATCAAATTGAAGATTTAAAGAAACGAGTCGAAGCGTTGCAGGCTGGGAGCTGAGGAAACCGCCGCCCAGTCTTGCATAAGATGGGCGACGGCTGGTTGCTCAGTGTTCATTCCCGAGCAAACGTGGGGAATATTACCCGAACAATATCTACAGGCCAACCTGGCGAACGGTCGGGAACTCAGAAACCAGCCACATATCGGACTCTTCAAACATTTCCTCCAGCATGCGGTTCAGTTTTTCCCGATCGCTTTTGCTGGCATCGCTGTTCAGGCCGTTCGCCTGCATCGGCTTCACCTTCACTTCGGCATCAGGGAAAATCTGGTGCACCCGCTTCGTCAGCTCGTCCAGAATGATTTCTCTGGCCCCTTCGAGCCCTTCAACATTTCGCTTGTCATAAACCAGCTCAACGAACATCACTCTCCATCCTTGCTGACTTGATCTGTTGATACAAAAATACTACTGTATATGCATGGGTCTTCCCCGATCATGGTGGGAAGGCTCAGAACGCCATATTCAGCTTTCCGTAGTGGAACATCACCCCCAGTTTAAAGCGCTCCCGGTTTCGGTATCCCCTGGCTTTTATCCTCAGCAGCCTGATCTTGCTGTTAAGTGCCTCCGCATTTCCGTTTGAGACACTGTGTCGCATCGCATTCAGGATCCCGTACAGCCTTTTTCCTATCGTTTTCGCGGCATTTTTCATCATGGGAACGTCACTGTTAGCCGCCAGCGCCAACCATCTCTGCCAGTCACTCCGTCTTTCCTCGCTCCATGGCCTGTTCCAGATATCCTTTGCCAGCTCTTTCAGCGCCCAGCACTGGCTCGTCAGCTTCATCTGTGCACGCAGCCACATCAGCTTTTCCTGCCGGGATTCGGTCATCCACTTATCGCTGTACTGCCACAGGAAGCGGGTTCCTTTTGCCTGGTGTCGGCTTTCAACAGGGAGGTGCGGATGTTCATTCTGACGGGTTTTATCAACTACCTCGCCCAGTTGCTTCGCCACATGGAAGCGGTCAAAGGCGATTTTCTCAACCGCACTGGGTAAGTGGATACGCGCTGCTCTTATATAGCCCGCGTTCATGTCCATTGAGAGCGTTTTGATAGCCAGCAACTGCCCATCAGTGAGCGTGCGAAGATAGCCGGCAAGACTCTCTGTGCCGCGATCATCCGTTAAGGCCAGCGCCCGACCATCGCGATCGGAGATCACCGTTATGTAACGATGTCCTTTTTTAAAGGCGACCTCATCCACATTCATATGACGGGCGGATAATGGCTTTTTTATCCGGGCAAGACCTCGCTTAACTGCCCGGGTCATAATGCCGTCAACCGCATTCCAACTGAGCTTAAGTTGCTTCCTGACAGCATCAACGGTGCTGATTTTCAGCCATGAGAGAACGAACGATTCGAATAGCAACGTATACCGGCTTCCGGGGCCAGCCCACGGAACAGGCAACGTCAGGCAGCCATGCTCCGGACACATAATTCGTGGAACATCGGCTTCAACAATAGTGGTGAACTGGCAGGTATCAAGATGGCGCCATTTACGATGACGGTGATCGTGAACAGAACAGGATTTACCGCAGGTCGGACAGGCTAGCCGGGTGTTTTCAGCGATCTCAATAGTGACAGTAACAGAACCGGCATTTTCATCGAGAGAAAGGGACTTTACCTGCCACGGATCGGACAGGTTGAGAATATGAGCGTAGAGGGACTTTTCGTCCATGGCGGTGACCTCTGGCGATTAAATACACCATTATCATGCCTTCAGCCACCACAACAAGGGAAGACCCATATGCATACAGTCAATAAGCAAGTGTGGGTGCTGCTATGCCTCGTCAATATGATATTCACGCAGCTTTTTTAGCCTCTATAGAACAAAATCCAAAGGGTTACCTTTGTCTCAAAACGAACAAATTCATCAATAATTTGCGCGAGAAGAACTGGCATTTCAGCCAGGCAGACGCTAACGCATGGATTGAGAGATACCAGCCAGATTTTGCTGATAAGACGACGGACGGCAGTGATAACTGTTACTGGATCCTGCGTAACATGGGGAGGGTGCACTGATGGGATTTCCTTCACCGGCGGCTGATTTCGTAGCACCGCGTTTATCTCCGGAAATTATCTGCGGGATCGGCATGGACAGCCGCATCCTCGAAACCTCGTCTGGCTTTGCGGTTATCGAGCCGTGCACCAGACTGGTACAGAATCAGGTTCTGCTAATCCTCAGCGGCGGACGGACTCAGTTTGCCAGGGTCATGGGCAGGGCGCTGATTTGTGATGATGGTGAAGCGATAGAGGGGGAGGCTGCGGAAGAGGTTGAGGTGATGGGGCGGGTGACGTTCTTCATCAACAGCGTGATGCAGGATGACAGGGTGGTGTGATGGGGCATGGGTGGGGCATAAAGTTACCGCGAAACGACGTTAGTTCATTGCACATGACAAATCGTATCGCGGCAACATAGCAGAAGTTACCGCACATCAATCCAACATCAAGCCACTTCGTTAAAAGACTTAATAGTCTCCAGATGAAGATCGCCTGAAGTACCGGATTTCCGAGGAAAGGGATCAGGGTAATGACGTCGTGGCTGCTTAACGAGCTGCCGATCCCCAGCATAATCCCGCAGAATGAGAGAAGCGCCACGGGCAGCATAAAGGTTTTGCCCAGTTGCTGGAAAAACTCCCACAGCGATATTTTTTGTGCTGCTTTCGTCGTCATAAAACGACTCCTTAAGTGGTAGAAAGAGATTTAACGACCGCGATGGGGCGAAAAGATAAAACGTTTTATCAAACTTTAGTGCGCGCTAAATCACATTCTCAGGCTTTTACTGGTAGTATAAAGATAACGTATTGATAAAACGTTTTAGCGATCTCATTATCAAGGAGTCACGCCACCACATGGCTGTAGCGAAAAAGATCACCATCAACGATGTCGCGCTGGCGGCGGGGGTTTCCGTCAGCACCGTTTCGCTGGTATTGAGCGGGAAGGGGCGCATCTCTCCTGCTACGGGTCAGCGCGTCAACGAGGCCGTTGAGCAACTGGGCTTTGTGCGTAATCGCCAGGCGTCGGCGCTGCGCGGTGGGCAAAGCGGGGTGATAGGGCTGATTGTTCGCGACCTCGCGTCGCCGTTTTATGCAGAACTGACCGCCGGGCTTACCGAGGCGCTTGAAGCGCAGGGACGAATGGTTTTCCTGCTCCACGGTGGGCGCGAACCGGAGCAACTGCTCTCCAGGCTGGATATGCTGCTGACGCAAGGGGTGGATGGGGTGATCGTGGCCGGCGCGTCCGGTGTGGGCAGTGAATTGTGTGAGCGCGCGGCGCAGAAAGGCGTACCGCTGGTGTTTGCGTCGCGCGCCAGCTATCTCGACGAAGCCGATACCCTTCGGCCGGATAACATGCAGGCCGCGCAAATGCTGACCGAGCATCTTATTCATCGCGGCCATCAGCGCATCGCCTGGCTCGGCGGTAAAAGCTCGTCCCTGACGCGTGCGGAGCGGGTGGGCGGTTACTGCTCCACGCTCATCAAATACGGCCTGCCGTTTCACAGCGAATGGGTGGTGGAGTGTGAGTCCAGCCAGAAAAAAGCCGCCGAAGCCATCGGCACGTTGCTTCGCAACAGCCCGACAATCAGCGCGGTGATTTGCTATAACGATGTGATTGCGATGGGGGCGTGGTTCGGCTTGATCCGCGCCGGACGCCAGAGCGCTGAGGGCGGGGTAGAAACGTTCTTCGGCCATCAGGTGGCGCTGGGGGCATTTGCGGATGTCGGTGAAAATGCGCTAGACGATCTCCCCATCGTCTGGGCGACGACGCCGGCTCGTGAAATGGGATACACCCTGGCAGACCGAATTATGCAGCGTATTGAAAATACGGACGTGCAGGCCGGGCATCAGATTGTGGCGGCGCGGTTAGTGACGGTGAAGTAATCTCCGCTGCACATCGCCCGGCAATAAAAAACCCCTCATGCGAGGGGTTTTTCATTTACTGCTGCGGTACTGCTGGCGGCGCTGCCGGTTCAGCCGGTGCCGGAATGCCCAGCGTCGGCATACCAAACATGCCGACAAAATCTTCCAGCGGCATTTTGTCGCCGTTGAGCGTTACCTGGCCATTAGCATATTGCAGGCTGGTGGAAATGGTGTTGTCTTCCACCTTCGTGATGCGGAACATCTGGCCCATCGCCGCCAGGCCTTTCACCTGTTGGTTTGCCAGTTTACCTGCATCTTCTTCACCATACCCTTCGAGTTTCGCAATCTGCGTCATGAACTCGGTTGCCATATCCATCGGGATGGTCAGCTTGCTGTCGAGCGATTTCACGCTGCGGTCAACTTCCTGCGCCAGGGTCTGCGGCTCGCCGGTCGCGGCCGCCGGATCCTTCAGGAACAGCGACAGGTTGAAGTTGGTTTCGCCTTTGTCGTTTTTCCAGCTCAGTGGCGCAACGGTAATTACCGGCTCGCCTTTCAGCAGGATCGGCAGGTTATTAAACAGCACGGCCATCGCCTGCTGCTGGTACGCCTGCGGGTTCTGTTGCAGGGCGGCATCGGTCAGCAGAGCCTGGCTCTCTTTACTGTATTTCTGGCTAAATTCGTGCCATGCCTGGCCGTCAATGTTGCCAATTTTCAGTGACAGCTTGCCGGTACCCAGGTCCTGATTCTGTACTTTCAGGCTTTTCAGGCTGTAATCCAGCTGGGTGTTGATGCTTTTACCGTCTTTGGAAACGTCAGACTTGCCGTCCAGATCCATGCCTTCCAGCACTGCCATCTCTTTACCTTCAATCGCAATGGCGATCTTATCGAGGCTCAGCTTCTGATCGCCAATACGCTCGTCAAAATCGGTCATACGGCTATTGCCGCTGGCTTTCAGGTTGTTGAAGGTAAGCTGGACCTTCTGGTTATATTCATTGACTGAATTCACCAGGCCGCTGGCGGCATCGCCGGTCAGAGAGACATTCTTGCCGTCGCGATCGGCATCAAGCTGGAAATTACCGCCGCTGAAGGCGACTTTATCGGTGCCTTGTTCGTAATTCAGCGCTTTCAGGTCGATGTCGGAACGCGTATCACCGGCATAGCTGATGCGGGTATTGATCTCGAACGGCGACTCATTTTTCGCCATATCGAAAATTGGCTTCGTCACCTCGTTATTTACCAGTACGGTTCTGGCGGATGCCATAGAGGGGATCAGGTTAAACTTTTTCAACTGCGCCAGCGGGAACGGACCGTGGCTGACCACTTCATCCAGTACCACGCTCTGGCCCGGTTTCAGCCAGGCGTTCTGATTGCCCGCTACCGGCTTCACCACCACCTGCATATGGCTAGTAAAGACGCCACGCTGGTAGTTCTGGTAGCTCAGCTCCAGACCTGCTTCAGGCGCGCTGCGCTTAATTTCGCTGTTTGCCTGTGCCATCATCTCTGCCAGACGGCTTTCCAGCTGTTTCCCGGTATACCAGGAAGCACCCGTCCAGATCACGCCTAAAGCAACAATCACTCCTACCGCTACGACCGATTTTTTCATTGCGATTATCCCTAAAATGAAACCAGGCGGTTAAAACCGCCTGGTGTTACAACGCCTGTTACTAGCTTAGCAAGAGTTGTTAAAAAATTCAGTAAGTCCCTAAAGCTTATTAAAAACGCGCGCCAGGCGACCAGTGCCGCTCACGAAGACAGGCGACTCGTTTGCCGGGACAAAAGCGGACTCCCCCGGTTTAAGCAGCAGACGCTCGCTACCGTTATGCAACGTCGCTTCGCCTTCCACACAGAACAGGATCGCGGCGCTCTCCTGTGCAATGGCGGTTTCGTCTGCGCTGAGGTCATGCAGGGAGAAGGCAAAATCGTCAACCGGAATCGGGAAGTCCAGCTCTGCGCCGTTTTTCACCGGCTGAGTAAGCAGCTCCGCAGCAGGTTTCGCCACGAACTTCACGTTGGCAACCAGCTCAGGGATGTCGATGTATTTTGGCGTCAGGCCCGCGCGCAGTACGTTATCGGAGTTAGCCATCACCTCCAGCGCCACGCCTTTCAGGTAGGCGTGCGGGGTTTCAGCGAACAGGAACATCGCTTCGCCCGGGTTGAGCTTCACCACGTTCAGCAGCAGCGGAGAGAAGAGGCCGCTGTCGTCCGGATAAAACGCGGAAATTATGCGAATGGTGTCCCATGGCTCACCCTGCTGGCCGTTCAGCGCGGCTTTCAGCACCGCCAGCGCGTGGGATTTTTCCTCGCCCTGCATATTCAACAGGCTGGCAAACAGCGCGCTCAGGGCTTCTGCGTTCGGGTTTTCCAGGAAGTGGGCGATCGCGTTGTGAGCCCCAGCGACCGGTTGCAGCAGGGAGATGATCTCGGAAAACTCGCGGAAGGCATTCATCGCCAGGAAAGGGGTAAGGGCGAAAACCAGTTCCGGCTTGTGGTTAGGATCTTTGTAGTTACGCTCTGCGGCGTCTAACGGAATACCGGCGGCATTTTCTTTGGCAAAGCCCAGCTCAGAGGCTTTTTTGTTCGGGTGAACCTGAATGGAGAGCGGCTGGTCGGCGCACAATACCTTGAACAGAAAAGGCAGCTCACCACAACGATTCGCCACTTTATCGCCGAGCAGCGCGGCTTTGTCGGCATCGATGACATCACGCAGGCTGCGCACCTGGCCGCTGGCATCTTCAATTTTTGAGCTGCTCTTCGGGTGCGCGCCCATCCACAGCTCTGCCATCGGCAGGTTGTCCGGGTTGGCGATACCGTAGAGATCCGTTAACGCAGTTTTACTTCCCCAGGCGTAGTTTTGCACTGAGTTGATGAGTTTTTGCATTATCAAGCCCTGATTCATATGTGGAATTAACTTCGCGTATTAAAGCAATAAACCGAATGGAAGTAACCTGCGGATGTAAAAAGTCGTACTAGTCTCAGTTTTTGTTAAAAAATTGTGTAGGATAAGCTGACTCGCTTTTAAGCCGGGCAGCGGAACATCTGCCCTGAATAAACAGACCGAAGCAGTAAGTGAGAGAACAATGTCGAATAAACCCTTCCATTATCAGGATCCTTTCCCCCTCAGTCAGGATCGGACCGAGTATTACCTGTTAACCCGCGATTACGTTTCTGTCTCTGAGTTTGAAGGGCAGGAGATCCTCAAAGTTGACCCGCAGGCGCTGACGCTGCTGGCGCAGCAAGCCTTCCACGATGCTTCCTTTATGCTCCGTCCGGCGCATCAGCAGCAGGTTGCCGATATTTTGAGCGACCCGGAAGCCAGCGAGAACGATAAGTACGTTGCCCTGCAATTCCTGCGTAACTCTGATATCGCGGCGAAAGGCATTCTGCCGACCTGCCAGGACACCGGCACGGCGATTATCACCGGTAAAAAAGGCCAGCGCGTCTGGACCGGCGGCGGTGACGAAGCGGCGCTGGCGCGCGGCGTCTACAATACCTACACCGAAGATAACCTGCGCTATTCGCAAAACGCGGCGCTGGATATGTACAAAGAGGTGAACACCGGCACCAACCTGCCTGCGCAGATTGACCTCTACAGTGTCGACGGTGACGAGTACAAATTCCTCTGCATTGCCAAAGGCGGCGGTTCAGCCAACAAAACCTATCTTTACCAGGAAACCAAAGCGCTGCTTACCCCGGGCAAGCTGAAGAACTATCTGGTTGAGAAGATGCGCACCCTTGGCACTGCGGCCTGCCCGCCGTACCATATCGCGTTTGTGATTGGCGGTACGTCTGCTGAAAGCACCCTGAAAACCGTTAAGCTGGCCTCAACCAAATACTACGATGGCCTGCCAACGGAAGGTAACGAACATGGTCAGGCGTTCCGCGACGTGCAGCTTGAGCAGGAACTGCTGGCCGAAGCGCAGAATCTGGGGCTGGGCGCGCAGTTTGGCGGCAAATACTTCGCGCATGACATTCGCGTGATCCGCCTCCCGCGCCACGGTGCATCCTGTCCAGTGGGGATGGGCGTGTCGTGCTCTGCGGATCGTAACATCAAAGCGAAGATCAACCGCGACGGCATCTGGATCGAAAAGCTGGAGAACAACCCGGGCAAATACATCCCTGAAGAACTGCGTAAAGCGGGTGAGGGCGAAGCGGTACGCGTTGACCTGAATCGCCCAATGAAGGAGATCCTGGCGCAGCTTTCGCAGTATCCGGTTTCAACGCGCCTTTCTCTGAACGGGACGATTATTGTTGGCCGCGACATCGCCCATGCGAAGCTGAAAGAGCGCCTGGACAACGGTGAAGGGCTGCCGCAGTACATTAAAGATCACCCGATCTACTACGCAGGCCCGGCAAAAACGCCTGATGGGTATGCTTCCGGCTCTTTAGGCCCAACCACGGCGGGCCGTATGGACTCCTACGTCGACCAGTTGCAGGCCAACGGTGGCAGCATGATCATGCTGGCGAAAGGCAACCGCAGCCAGCAGGTGACGGACGCGTGCCACAAGCACGGCGGCTTCTACCTTGGCAGCATAGGCGGCCCGGCAGCGGTGCTGGCGCAGGGCAGTATCAAGAGCCTCGAGTGCGTGGAGTACCCGGAACTGGGTATGGAAGCGATCTGGAAAATTGAAGTGGAAGACTTCCCGGCGTTTATCCTCGTGGATGACAAAGGTAACGACTTCTTCAAACAGATCCAGTCTTCCCAGTGTTCGGCGTGTGTGAAGTAATTCTGTAAATTGCCGGGTGGCGCTGACGCTTACCCGGCCTACATCCTCGTAGGTCGGGTAAGGCGCAGCCGCCACCCGACATCAAAAAGAGCGCACAAAGCGCCATAACGTTTCTCAGAAGTCATCAATACTTATCTCTTAAGCATGTGAGCAATCCCATCTTTGTTATCAAGGAGTAAGTAATGACAATGCATCGCCGCGAGAAAGACTCCATGGGCGCCATCGACGTCCCGGCCGACAAGCTATGGGGCGCGCAAACCCAGCGTTCGCTGGAGCATTTCCGCATTTCGACAGAGAAAATGCCCGTCTCGCTAATCCAGGCGCTGGCGTTGACCAAACGCGCTGCCGCCAAAGTCAATCAGGATCTGGGCCTGCTGGATGCCGATAAAGCCTCCGCCATCATCAATGCCGCCGAGGAAGTGCTGGCGGGCAAACATCCCGACGAATTCCCCCTTGCCATCTGGCAGACCGGCTCAGGCACCCAGAGCAACATGAACATGAACGAGGTGCTGGCGAACCGCGCAAGCGAGCTGCTTGGCGGCGTACGCGGCATGGAGCGGAAGGTTCACCCGAACGATGACGTGAATAAAAGCCAGAGTTCCAACGACGTGTTCCCGACGGCCATGCACGTGGCGGCCGTCATCGCTATCCGCGAGCAGCTTATCCCGCAACTCAACGTGCTCAAATCTACGCTTAACGAGAAAGCGCAGGCTTTCGGCGACATTGTAAAAATTGGTCGTACGCACCTGCAGGACGCCACGCCGCTGACGCTTGGCCAGGAGATCTCCGGCTGGGTGGCGATGCTGGAGCACAATCTTAAGCATATAGACAACAGCCTGCCGCATCTGGCGGAGCTGGCGCTCGGCGGAACGGCGGTTGGCACCGGGTTAAACACCCATCCCGAGTACGCGGTGCGCGTGGCCGGAGAGCTGGCGAAGATCACCGGGCAGCCGTTTGTTACCGCCCCGAATAAATTCGAAGCGCTGGCGACCTGTGATGCGCTGGTCCATACCCATGGCGCGCTGAAAGGGCTGGCAGCCTCGCTGATGAAAATCGCCAACGACGTGCGCTGGCTGGCCTCCGGCCCGCGCTGCGGCATCGGCGAAATCAGCATTCCGGAAAACGAGCCGGGTAGCTCCATTATGCCGGGTAAAGTAAACCCGACGCAGTGCGAAGCCATGACCATGCTGTGCTGTCAGGTGATGGGTAATGACGTTGCGGTCAACATGGGCGGCGCGTCGGGAAACTTCGAGCTTAACGTCTATCGCCCGATGGTGATCCACAACGTACTGCAATCGATTCGTCTGCTGGCCGATGGCATGGAGAGCTTTAACGAGCACTGCGCGGTGGGCATTGAGCCTAATCGCGAGCGAATCAGCCAGCTGCTGAATGAGTCCCTGATGCTGGTCACGGCGCTAAACACCCATATTGGTTATGACAAAGCGGCCGAAATCGCTAAAAAAGCGCACAAAGAGGGGCTTACCCTGAAAGCCTCTGCGCTGGCGCTGGGCTACCTGACGGACGCCGAGTTTGATGCCTGGGTCCGCCCGGAAGCGATGGTGGGCAGCATCAGGTAATCACTGCGCCACATACAGGTGCAGCCGCGGGATAATCAGCTGTAGCGGCTGCGCCTGGGGTTTATAGCGATGCTGAACGTTTTCAGCATCGTAGTTCAGCAGTTCTCCGATATCCGGCACCACCGCACCCTGATCGGCATCGTAGAGCGCAATCAGCGGTGTCGGGCAGGCGTGTTGCACCTGCTTTTGCTGTCCGGCATACCAGACACGAGCGATAGGCTGCACCTTCACCGGACGCTTTATTTTAAGACGGGTATCAGCCGGCAGGGAGGCAATGCTGTGGTACTCCTGCTCCAGCCGTTCAATCCACTGTTCCCGCGACCACGGGGCGACCGTTCGCGGCGATTTCAGGCTTTTCTCCAGCTGAGCCAGGATCTCGTCGCGCGTGAAGTTTTTAATGATGTGCTTGTTGGCCCAGCCGAAGCGCAGCGTGGCGGGGTGGCGCAGTACCGTCAGCGTGCGGTAAGCATTCAGGGTGATCAGCCCCGGAAGCTGGCGATGCACCCATTCAAAACGGGCAGCCGGTGCCAGCCCGGACTCAACGGTCACGATTTTCTCGAAGGCGGCTTTCAGCGTATTAATATGCGTAATTTGCGCCTCAATGGCTTCACGCGTTGCGGTATCCGTTTGCAGACAGATGACGCCGGGCAGGCGAACGGCGGCCTTACTGCTGCGATTTTCGGACTGCTGCTGGATGAAAAGGCGGCGATAGTGCTGCAACGTCAGTTCCAGCGCCACTTTACCGATATGCTGCGTTACCTCAATGGTGTTCAGCGGGTCGTGTTCCGCGCCTTTCGCCACCTCGGGCAGGGAAAAGACGCGGGCGGCCAGCAGGCGGCAGCCCTGTAGTTGCGCCGTCAGGGTCAGTAACGCCTGCTCTATTTCCCGAAATGTGGTGTTAAGCCTTTCGATGAGATCGTAAGTCGCCATAATAGCCCTTAATTAGTTACAACATACTACTGATATAGCACAACAAGCCGGGTCAGGCCAGCGTGCGGTTTAGTTCAGGCAGGTACGGGAAGAGGAATGTTGTGATAGATCGGCCAGCTAAAGACGAACCGGGCCCCGCCCAGCTCGCTCGCTTCGCAGCGAACCGAACCGCCCATCGCCTGGGCAATAGAACGGACAATAGCCAGCCCCAGACCACAGCCGCCGGTAGCACGGTCGCGGCTGGGGTCGAGGCGCACAAACGGCTCGAAAACTTTTTCACGCTCCGCTGGCTCAATACCGGGGCCATCGTCTTCCACACACAGAATTGCCTGGCTCCCCTGCAAATCTAAACCTATGCGCAGCGTGGTTTCGCTGTAGCGCATGGCGTTGTTCATCAGATTATCCAGCACGCGTTCCATCAGGCGCATGTCCAGCGCGCCGTACGCGCCGGGGGTAATGGCTGTCAGCAGTTTTCGCTGAGGGTTAACGCTCTGCACATCGTTAATATGCGTCTGTAGCCAGACGGGAAGATCCGGCGTACTGAGGTGCAACTCCGTCTGAGGCCGATCGAGGCGGGCATAGGTCAGCAGCTCTTCAATCAGCGCTTCAAGCTGGCCAATATCCCGATTGAGGGCCTGCGATTCTGCGGCGGTGAGGTTCTCGCTCATCTCCAGGCGATAACGCAGGCGTACCAGCGGAGTGCGCAGTTCATGCGCAATGCCGTCGATAAGCTGCTTCTTGCTGGCAATCAGGGCGTTGATGTTATCGGCCATCTGGTTAAAGGCAATACCGAGACGGTCAAAACTGGAACCACTGTCGAAATGTATGCGTTCAGTTAAATGACCCTCCCCAAAACGCTGTGCGGCGGATTCCAGTTTCAGCATGTCCTGCCAGTGCGGTCGCATCCAGATGAACACAGGGAAAGCGAGCGAGATGGCAATAAAGCCCAGCAGGGCGAGATCCAGCAGGCGCATCTGGTGCAGGTAATAGAGATAGGGCACTGGCCCGACGGCCAGGACATAGTGGCTGCGCGGAATACGCTGAATGAAGGTATATTTCTCGTCCAGTGCGACGATGTCTCCGTCGCGCAAACGCTGCATCGCCGGCGGCGCTAAATCAAAATCCTTCATGGGTTCGATACGCAGATCAAACGACAGATTCAGATCCAGCTCTTTTAACGTACGTGCCCAGTCATGCGGAGGAATTTCGCGCAGCTCGCTACGCATCAGGTAGAGCGAGCTTTTCATCAGATCGTCCAGGGATTGTCTGCCCGCACGCTCTGCGGTGAACTTATAGACCAGCCCGACCAGCATGGTCATCACCAGAAAGCAGACAAACAGCAGTAAATAAAACTGAACAAACAGCTTCTTCATTAATTTCACCGAAACAGGGGCTTCACTACACGTCTTTTACCAGCAGGGTCGCTATGGGCGCAAGTCAGGCATGATGCGTTGAAAAGGGGTAATCGTCGAAAGGTAATAAAACACGGCATCGCTTTATTCCATCAATGCCCGGGTAATCCGTTTACGCTTCGCTATACGAGTTTATTTGCGATTGAGAGTTTTTGTGAATCAGAATAACAATAACAAAGGCCACCTGCGGGTGGCTTTATTTATGGCGTTTACCAGTGAGAGGTATCCGGCGCAAACGGTGCGACAAAGAGACTTATCTTTGTAACCTGAACATTACCAACATTCGTTAATGTCTGGATTTGACTGTGCTGACAATCAGTGGATTCGTGGCAAACCCATGCGGACACTTACGCGCGTTGCAATGCACCGCGTAGGTACATATCTCCTCTTCCTGGTTTCGATTGTATGGGCAGGCCATCTTGTTTTTAATTTCACTCCATAACATCTCGTTGTAAGGGGAGATGTTGTATATCGATATTGGCTTGAAAACACCATTAATGAAGACGCCATTCTTTGTCGGATATATCCTATCGCCGGGGTACAAATAGACATCGCTTTCATACCAAATGATGAGTTTCAAGAACTTGAGTCCCAAGATGCTTGAATAAACGATTCCCGTGTTAGGACAAATTACCGAGCTAATGACTCTCCATGACATTGCTATACCTCGTTCATTAAATAATTGAGAGAGTATAAGGTTTAGCATGAGAATTAGATTTCTGCAAACGCGTAAGCTATTGAAAAAGATCGATATTATTTATATGCTAACTATATCCCCTTTGTTTTCATAAGGATAAGATAATAATTTAGTCAATTGTAAAGTTCATTTTTAACACAATGTGCATTTAAGTGACGGATTTTTGATCGATGATGGTTCCTGAACTGCTGAATATATATTGTACTATAGCAATGAAATACATTAGAGCTACTTTTGTTTACGCGAAAAATGCACATCGAAATTGAACAGGTAAGAGGAATGTGATCAAAGGATATTTCATGACTAACGATGCATATAATCGAAAACTTACGACGTATACCGATAACATTCCTGATGCATCGCAAGTTATTTTTCGAAATTTACTGTGTAGTTTTTTTTCAGGTTTCCCATGCGTGCGGGGCAAACAGGTAGCCCTTATTACGTACGGTTTTAATGCGGTAGGGCTCGGTGGCGCTGTCCTGCAGTTTTTTTCGCAGGCGAGAAATCGCCACATCAACGCTACGATCCATTCCGTCGTAACTCACGCCGCGCAGATTTTTCAGCAATGCATCCCGGTCCATAATTTGCCCGGCATGAGTTGCCAGCTCCCACAGCAGGTCAAAATCTGCGGTTGAGAGCGCAATCAGCTCCCCGGAAAGCATAACCTGTCGGTTGACCGGGTCGATAGAAAGCGTGCCGAACTGCATCGCCTTATGCGGCGTTAAAGAGGGCGCAGGCGCTTCACGCTCAGCGCTGGCACGCTGACGCAGATGAAGGCGCAAACGGGCAAGCAGGACCGCCGGCGGCGTGGTTTTCAGGATGTAGTCATTCGCGCCCATCTCAAGGGACAGAATATGATTCATATCGCTGTCGAGAGAGGTCAGCAGCACGATCGGGCCGTCCCACTTTGCGCGCAGATCCCGGCAAAGCGTCATGCCATCTTTTCCGGGCAGCATAATGTCCAGCAACACCAGGTCCGGATTTTCGCGGGTGACGACGTCTTCAGCGCGATCGCCACGAGGTTCGACAACCACTTCAATATCATGTTTACCCAGATAAGCGGCGATCAATTGACCCACTTCGGGTTCATCTTCAACATAAACAATCTTATTCATACTACGTCTGTCATCGCGAAAAACGTCAACATACACCGCACAACCTTAACCTTCCATTAATCTTTCATAATTAGCCGGAGTTCCGTTATCCTGCACGGGAATGTTATTTGATTGTTAAGGGAAAAGAATGGGGCTGTTGATCAAAGCCGCGCTGGGTGCGCTGGTCGTGCTGCTGATTGGGGTGCTGGCTAAAACGAAGAACTACTACATTGCCGGGCTTATCCCGCTGTTTCCCACCTTTGCGTTAATTGCGCACTATATTGTGGCCTCTGAGCGGGGTATAGAGGCGCTGCGTGCCACCATTGTATTCGGGATGTGGTCAATCATCCCGTATTTCATCTATCTGCTGTCGCTGTGGTACTTCACCGGTTTTCTGCGTCTGCCCCTGGCGCTGGGCGGGGCGGTGGTCTGCTGGAGCCTCAGCGCCTGGGTGCTCATCTTCTTCTGGAGCCGCTTTCACTAGCGCAGCGGGCGGCCACCGTCCACGGCAAACGTCCTTCCCGTGACGTAACAGCTGGTCAGCAGATAATCGATCAGGTCGATCACCTCTTTCTCGCCGGGCGCAATTTTCATCAACGATTTGTTAAGCGCCTGCTGACGATACTCGGCATCATCGCCCTCGTTAAATAAAATCATCGCCGGGGCAATCGCGTTGACTTTTACCTCGGGGGCCAGCTTGCGCGCGAACGAGCGAGTCATATTATCCAGCGCGGCTTTGCTGGCCGCGTAGGCGATGTGTTTATCGCTGCCTCGCTCCACCACGTAATCGGTGAAATGGATAATGTCGCCTGCGGCATGGCCGTGTCCGCGTAGCAGATCCTGTAGGGCATGGTTGAGCAGATAAGGCGCATTAACGTGGATCTGCATCATGCAGGCGAGCGTTTCGCTGAGCGAATGTCCTGCTTTTTCAGGAAGCCAGGTACTGGCGTTGTGAATAACCGCCCGCAGCCCGCGGGTGGTCGATTTCACTTTTTCCGCGAAAGCAAGAATACCTTCATCCGTGGAGAAATCCGCCTGAATGCAGACGGCTCCGGCATGTCGTAGCCCTTCAATGGAGGGATATTCCGTGCGGTAACTGACGATAACCGGATGGCGAAGATTGAGAAAGTGATGGGCGAGGGCGAGGCCGATGCGACGGCCTGCGCCAGTGATCAATATTGGGCGTTGCTGCGTGTGTCCCATCGTAATCTCCTTTTCAGTTCAACAATGGGACAGGCGGCGCTATCCCATTAACATCCACGTTGCCGGTACGGCAGCGACTAACAGCAAACCTATCAACGCCATTTCGCGGCGCTTAAGGGCATTATCAAGCTGATGCGTACGGCGAGCGTAGATAAACACCAGCAGGCCTGGCGCGTAGAGCACCACGGACAGCAGCAGATGCATCGGGCCGGAAGCATACAATAACCATAGACCGTAAATACAGGCACCTACGCCTACCGCATAGTGTGCCGGGCGGGTCGCAATTTTTAACAGATATGCGCCCACTAAGAAATAGGGTACCAGAATCATCTCGGAGGCGATGGTCAGCAGCGTGTTATAGTCCGAACCTGTGAGCCAGATCAGCACCAGACAGACCTGCACGCTGATGTTGGTGAGCCACAGAGAAGCCGATGGCGCACTGTTTTTATTCTGCCGGGCAAACAGGCGCGGGAACGCTTTGTGCGTGGCGGCCAGGAACGGAACTTCCGCCGCCATAATGGTCCAGCTCAGGTACGCGCCGCAGACGGAGACAATCAAACCTGCCGCGATAACCACATCACCCCAGGGACCGAGCATTTTCACCATCAGCCCGGCCATGGACGGATTACGCATCTCCGCCAGTTCAGGGCGGGCCACCACACCGAGCGACAGCAGCGTCACCAGCAGATAAACGCCCAGCGCCGCCAGGACGGCCAGCAGTGTGGCGCGTCCCACGTCGCGTTTGTTACGCGCGCGGGCAGAGACCACGACGGCACCTTCAACACCGATGAACACCCACAGGGTAATCAGCATGGTATTTTTCACCTGCTCCCAGACGGGAACGCCCAACGCAATACCGCTGAAATCGAGCGTAAAGACATCGAGACGGAAGGCGAGGAAGGCCAGCACGACGAACAGGCCAAGCGGCACCAGCTTGGCCAGCGTCGCCACCAGGTTAATGCTGGCCGCGGTCTGAACGCCGCGCATAATCAACCAGTGAACAATCCACAGCAGCACCGAGGCGCCGACGATGGACTGCCAGGTATTGCCGTCACCAAACAGGCGCAGTTCGGGCGTATCGGTAAAGAAACTGAGCGCCGAGAAGACGATAACCAGATAGGAGACGTTGGCGATCACCGCGCACAGCCAGTAGCCCCAGGCGGAGCAGAAGCCAATCAGCTCGCCAAAACCTTCACGGGCGTAAGTGAATATTCCGCCGTCCAGATCCGGTCGGATACGCGTCAGCAGCAGCATGGCGAACGCCAGCAACAAAATCCCGACGCCGGTGATGCCCCAGCCAATCAATAATGCGGCCGGGCTGGCGACGGCCGCCATGTTCTGCGGCAAACTGAATACGCCCGCGCCCAGCATTGAGCTCAATACAAGTGCAGTTAACGCACTCAGGCCAAGTTTCTTTTCCATTGGCTTCCTGTTATGAAAAGTCCAAATCCAGAATAATTATTTCGCTAAGGCGCATAAAAATGGTGGATCACGCTAAGGCGCGGGATTTTACGGAGTGTGACGGATGCATGCAATGACATGGGGCAGAAATCAGAAAAAAAGTAACAAAAAAGGCGGCACTGCGCCGCCTTTATGAAACCGTTTTGTTACTTGTACAGATCAGCACTGATGGTCAGGTTGTTGCCACGTTCCTGCCACTGGCGGGTGATGTGGTAATACTTCGCGCCTTTCTTCGCAGCACGCTTCGCCACCTGATAGGAGATTTCTGTCATGTTGCCATAGTTGCCCGTAAACTTGATGCTGTCGAACGGCACCATCTGCGCGGCAGTGGCTTTGTTCAGCTCTTCAATTTTCGTGCCGTCTGGTAACGTAACGGTATAACGACCGCCTTTGGTGGATTGGGTTTCAAAGAAACGACCCACTTCAGCGCTTGGTGCCGCAGACGTTGCTACGCCCGGAATTTCAACTTTCTTCGCTTCTTCACCGCCTTTTGCTAACGCAGCACGACCGGCTTCTGAATCCGCTGGAATCGCATCCGGGCTTTGCACTACGCGTTTTTTCGCATCTTGCTTATAGATGAAGGCGGTAATGCGCTGGTTTCCGCCCTGGTTGGCATCAACCTGACGCACGATATAAAACGCGTAAGCGCCTTTTTCTCTCGCGGCTTTGGTGATGGCATCGTTAACTTCAGGCTGGCTGCGGTAGAAGCCCTGAACGGTCACGGTGTCATACGGTTCCAGCTGAACAGCCTGATCTTTCGGCAGTTCAACAATGCCGTTAATCACGCGGTTTTTCTGTTCATCTGCCTTTGGGGCATTCTCTTTGTACAGCGCAACAGTCACGCGCTGGTTACCGCTGTTGCCCTGATCGGACTGGTCAACGACGTAAAACGAGGCAGCGCCGTTTTTATCGGCGGCTTTTGATGCGGCGGCGACGGCATCGCCAATGGAATTATACCGACCCACAATGACCGTATGGTCAAAAGGTTTTAACGCTGCCGCTTGCTCCGGCGTCAACTCTGTCGCAGCATTCGCTGACAGGGCGGTCGCGGAAAGAAGTGCGGACGCCAGGAGTGTGTTCTTAAGCTTCATAAAAATAATCCTTCGCCTTGCGCAAACCATGTACTGGTGTTGTTGTTAATTTGAGACGGTCCCGATTATGGCATTTAACACCCGTCGCTGTCTGCGGCATTTTTCACAGCCTGTGCTCAGCAAAGGACCTGATTCGATAACATTTTGTGATATGTGGAAAAAACAGGCGTTTCACAAGAAAAACTGATTAAGCATATGACTTTTACAAGTTAATTTAATGTTAATGAGTTGTTCTTTTATGGCGCTATATCATGTTTTTACCGCTTCGCTTACGCGATTTATCGGTCCTGAAGGCGAATTTAAGGTAAATATCTCTGTCAGTGACCCCGATCGCTTATTTTTCACAGATAAAATAAGAAATAGTGTTTTCTGGCGGTAGATCACGGGCGCTATTTTCAGTAGGTTATAGAAAGTTTGTTACTGTTTTATTTTCCGGGGTTAATCATTCTCCGTCGTTATCGCGATGGTGAAAATTGATACGAACCGCGGGCAATTATCGACAAACCATCATCACAAACCGATGGAAGGGAAAACTATGCGTATTGGGGTACCAAAAGAACGGTTAGCCAATGAAACCCGCGTAGCGGCAACACCAAAAACGGTGGAGCAACTGCTTAAACTGGGTTTTACCGTCGCGATTGAAAGCGGCGCGGGCAAACTGGCGAGTTTCGATGACGAGGCCTTTACTCAGGCTGGCGCGGACGTAGTGGACGGTGCTGAGGTCTGGCAATCACCCATTATTCTGAAGGTAAACGCACCGGAAGAGAGTGAAATTGAACTGCTGAACGCGGGCACGACGCTTGTGAGCTTTGTCTGGCCAGCCCAAAACCCGGAGCTGATGGAGAAGCTGGCGGCACGCGGTGTCACCGTGATGGCGATGGATTCCGTGCCGCGTATTTCGCGCGCGCAGTCTCTGGATGCGCTGAGTTCTATGGCAAACATTGCCGGCTATCGCGCCATTGTCGAAGCTGCTCATGAGTTTGGTCGCTTCTTTACCGGTCAAATTACGGCCGCAGGCAAAGTACCACCCGCGAAGGTGATGGTAATTGGTGCCGGTGTGGCAGGTCTTGCTGCTATTGGGGCCGCAAACAGCCTGGGCGCTATTGTTCGTGCGTTTGATACCCGGCCGGAAGTGAAGGAGCAGGTGCAGAGTATGGGCGCCGAATTCCTTGAGCTGGACTTCAAGGAAGAAGCGGGCAGCGGTGATGGTTACGCGAAGGTCATGTCTGAAGCCTTTATTAAGGCGGAAATGGCGCTCTTTGCGGCGCAGGCAAAAGAGGTGGACATCATTGTCACCACCGCGCTTATTCCGGGTAAACCGGCACCGAAGCTGATCACCCGTGAGATGGTGGATTCCATGCAGCCGGGCAGCGTGATTGTCGATCTGGCGGCGCAAAACGGCGGTAACTGTGAGTATACCGTGCCAAATCAGGTCACGACGACCGCGAACGGCGTGAAGGTGATCGGTTATACCGACCTGCCAGGACGTCTGCCAACCCAGTCCTCTCAGCTGTACGGCACGAACCTCGTTAATCTGCTGAAGCTGCTCTGCAAAGAGAAAGACGGCAACATCACCGTTGATTTTGATGATGTGGTGGTGCGCGGCGTGACCGTGGTGCGTGAAGGGGAAATCACCTGGCCTGCACCGCCGATACAGGTTTCCGCTCAGCCTCAGGCTGCGCCGAAAGCGGCGCCTGAGCCTGCAGAACCAGCGAAACCTGCGTCGCCGTGGCGCAAATACGCCATCATGGCGCTGGTCATTATCCTGTTTGGCTGGCTGGCGGACGTCGCGCCAAAAGAGTTCCTTGGCCACTTCACCGTCTTCGCGCTCTCCTGCGTGGTGGGTTACTACGTCGTGTGGAACGTTTCCCATGCGCTGCATACCCCGCTGATGTCGGTTACCAATGCCATCTCCGGGATTATCGTGGTTGGGGCATTGCTGCAAATTGGTCATGGCGGCTGGATCAGCTTCCTGAGCTTCATTGCAGTGCTGATCGCCAGTATCAATATTTTCGGTGGTTTCACCGTGACTCAGCGCATGCTGAAAATGTTTCGTAAAGGCTAAGGGGTAGCATATGTCTGGAGGATTAGTTACAGCCGCATACATTGTTGCTGCAATCCTGTTTATTTTCAGTCTGGCGGGGCTTTCCAAACACGAAACGTCTCAGCAGGGAAATAACTTTGGTATCGCCGGGATGGCGATTGCGCTGATTGCCACCATCTTTGGGCCGGACACCGGCAACGTGGCGTGGATCCTGGTGGCGATGATCATCGGTGGTGCGATTGGTATTCGTCTGGCGAAACGCGTTGAAATGACCGAGATGCCGGAGCTGGTTGCTATTCTGCACAGCTTCGTGGGTCTGGCCGCGGTGCTGGTGGGCTTCAACAGCTATCTGTACCACGAACCGGGTCTGGAACCGATTCTGGTGAACATCCACCTGACCGAAGTGTTCCTCGGCATCTTCATTGGTGCGGTGACCTTCACCGGCTCAATCGTGGCGTTCGGCAAACTGCGCGGGAAGATCTCTTCCAAACCGCTGATGCTGCCTAACCGCCACAAGCTGAATCTGGCGGCGCTGGTCGTTTCCTTTGTGCTGCTGGTGGTCTTCGTGCGTACCGAAAGCGTAGGCTTGCAGGTGCTGGCGTTACTGGTGATGACCATCATCGCGCTAGCCTTCGGCTGGCATTTGGTGGCGTCTATCGGCGGGGCAGATATGCCGGTAGTCGTCTCCATGCTGAACTCCTACTCCGGTTGGGCAGCGGCGGCAGCAGGCTTTATGCTGAGCAACGACCTGCTGATTGTCACCGGTGCGCTGGTCGGTTCTTCCGGTGCGATCCTGTCTTACATCATGTGTAAGGCGATGAACCGCTCGTTTATCAGCGTCATCGCGGGTGGCTTCGGTTCTGACGGTTCATCAACCGGTTCTGATGAGGAAGTGGGTGAACACCGTGAAATCAGTGCAGAAGACACCGCAGAGATGCTGAAAAACTCGCATTCCGTTATCATCACCCCGGGCTATGGCATGGCGGTGGCGCAGGCGCAGTATCCGGTGGCGGAAATCACCGAGAAACTGCGCGCGCGCGGTATCAAGGTTCGCTTTGGTATTCACCCGGTGGCGGGGCGTCTGCCAGGCCACATGAACGTGCTGCTGGCGGAAGCGAAGGTGCCTTACGACATCGTGCTGGAAATGGACGAGATCAACGATGATTTCGCCGACACCGACACCGTGCTGGTGATTGGCGCCAACGACACCGTTAACCCGGCGGCGCAGGACGATCCGCGCAGCCCGATTGCGGGTATGCCTGTTCTCGAAGTGTGGAAGGCGCAGAACGTCATTGTCTTCAAACGCTCTATGAACACCGGCTATGCTGGCGTGCAGAACCCGCTGTTCTTTAAAGATAACACCCACATGCTGTTTGGCGACGCCAAGGCCAGCGTGGATGCGATTCTGAAATCTCTTTAATTCCGCTTCATCCTGTCAAACCGCCCCTGGGGGCGGTTTTCTTATTTCTGCGGTCAGCCATTCTCCTCTGTCTATACTTTACCCTTTGTGTAATACGAGGAGGTGTAATGCAATTTCTGTCCCGCTTTGACATCATCGCGCTGATGATGACGCCATCATTCTGGATTGGCGTCGCCACGGTAGTCTTTGTAACTCTGCTGGTGTACTGGCTGCTGACGCGCCTGATCGCCTTTGTTAAGAAAGGGATCACCACCTGGGGCGACAAGCATCCCACCACCAACCGGATGCGTTTTATCCTGACGGATATGCTTAACCGCACCAGCCGCTTCCTGCTTTTTGTCGTGGCGCTGCTGTTCAGCCTGCGTTTCGTCGACTTACCGGATCATCTCTTTGGTACCGTGAGCCACGCCTGGTTCCTGGTCTTCGCTATCCAGGTGGCGCTGTGGATGGATCAGGGGGTGGTGTCGTGGCTTCGTCACGTCATGCTGGCGCCGGGAAGCCATAAAAACCCGGTGACGTTGGTGATCACGGGGCTTATCCTCCGTGCCATTGTCTGGTCAGTGATGCTGCTGTCTATTCTTGCTAACGCGGGCGTCAACATCACTGCTCTGGTTGCCAGCCTTGGGGTAGGGGGTATTGCTATCGCCCTCGCGGTGCAAACGATCCTGAGCGACGTGTTTGCATCTCTCTCCATCGGTTTTGATAAGCCGTTCGAAATCGGCGATTTTGTGGTGTTTAACGATGTCGCCGGGACGGTAGAGCACATCGGCCTGAAAACCACTCGTATCCGTAGCCTGAGCGGGGAGCAAATTGTCTGTGGGAACGCCATCCTGCTGCAACAGACGCTGCATAACTACAAGCGGATGCAAACGCGCCGGATCGTCTTTACCTTCGGGGTCGCCAGCGACACGGCGCCGGAAAAACTGCGTTCAGTGGGTGATATGGTCAAACAGATCATTACCGACGTCGGGGAAACGAAGTTTGACCGCGCCCATTTCCTGGGCTTCGATCGCGATCGCCTGACCTTCGAGGTGGTCCATATTGTTAATACGGCTGATTACAACAAGTACATGGATATTCAGCAGGAGATCAATATTCGTATTCTGGAGGGGCTGAACCAGCAAGAAATCAAGCTGGCGCTGCCGAGCATGGTTCTGCACGCGCCCTGGATGAATGCTGGCGACGAGGCACCGGCGCAACGGTTGAGCGAAGCGCAATAAAAAAAGCCCGCCGTTACCGGCGGGCTTTCATTTTGGGGTTAATCGTCTTCCTCATCGTCCAGTTCAACCGGCGTCTGATACTGATCCGGCTTGATAACCAGAAGGTCGCAGCGAAGATGGTCGATCACCTGCTCGGCGGTATTACCCAGGAACGCGGCAGAAATACCGGTCCGGCCAATGGTGCCCAGCACCACAATCCCGGCCTGCAAATGCTCCGCCAGATCCGGAATAACCTCTTCCGGTAACCCTTTTTCTACGTGGGTCATGTTCTCATCGATACTGAATTTCTGGCGCAGCGCTTTCATGGCCAGCAGATGCTGACCGCGAATCGCATCGTTATACACGCTCGGGTCAAATTCAGGCAGCTCGATGGCGATATTGATTGGCGTAACCGGATAGGCTCCCACCAGATGGACTTCGGTATGGTTAACCTGGTCGGCAAGCTGAAGGGTCTCCTTCACCAGCTTCTCGTTCAGCGAATTGTGATAATCCTCTTCGCTGGCCAGATTGACCGCCACGACGGCTTTCCCGCCCTCAGGCCACGGCTGATCTTTCACCATCCATACCGGACAAGGGCATTTGCGCAGCAGGTGCCAGTCGGTCGGGGTGAAAATCACGGATTCCAGTTTGTCATGCTGGTGCGCCATTTTCAGCAGCAGGTCATGCCCACCGGCCACCACTTCCTGAATAATGGCTTCAAAAGGACGGTTGTGCCAAACCACCTTGATATCGATAGGTACGCCCGCTTCCAGATAATACTTCGCCTGCTCGCGGATCCACGCGGTACGCTGGCTGATCACTCCCTGACGCATAGCGGTGCGCTCGTCAGGCGACAGAAGGGTGGTCATCTCGTATGAGAAGTCATAAATCGGCAAAAAGGCTTTAATTTTGCCACCAATCCGTTGATGTAAATACACAGCACGTCGTAATGCTGGCTGATCGTCCTGATTCGGATCGATAGCCACCAGCATATTTTGATACTTTGCCATACAGGTCTCCTTACTACTGTCACCACAGTCTGTAAGTAAAAGAGTAACCTATATATCTTGAATGAAACAGGGGGGAAGTTTTTGCCAGATCAATAATCATGAAAATTTATCGACCTGGCATAAGATATCCGGGAGAGTTATGCCACGTTACGTGAGTGACCCGCCAGAATGGCCAGTGCTTCACCGTTTTCAATGGTGATGTACTTACCTTTAACCGCCAGCATTCCGCTCTTCTGGAAACGACCCAGCAGACGGCTGATGGTTTCCACGGTCAGGCCCAGATAGTTACCAATATCGCCACGCGTCATGGTCAGACGGAATTCGCGTGGGGAGAAGCCACGTTCCGCGAAACGGCGGGAGAGGTTATAGATAAAGGCGGCCAGACGCTCTTCGGCATTCTTTTTGGAAAGCAGCAGGATCATATCCTGATCGCCTTTGATCTCACCGCTCATCAGACGCATCATCTGCTGACGCAGGTTCGGCATCTTACCGGACAGATCGTCCAGCGTTTCAAACGGGATTTCACAAACCATAGAGGTTTCCAGCGCCTGAGCAAAGCTCGGGTGATGGCCACTGCCGATGGCGTCAAAGCCGACTAAATCGCCCGCCAGATGGAAGCCAGTGATCTGCTCGTCGCCCTGTTCGGTAATGGTGTAGCTTTTGATGGTGCCAGAACGGATAGCATAGAGCGATTTCAGTTCGTCTCCCGCTTTAAACAGCGTCTGCCCTTTCTGAATAGGCTTTTTGCGCTCGATGATATTGTCAAGCTGATCGAGTTCATGCTCATTCAGAGTAAACGGGATACAGAGCTGGCTGATGCTGCAATCCTGGCAATGGATAGCACAACCGCCAGACTGAATGCGTCGTATAATTCGCTTTTCCGGGATCATAGGTTTGCTCAAGCCTTAATTGATATTGGTCAATTTTAACATCTTTTTGGTAAGGACGTAAGTCTGGCAAACCCCCAATAAAGACAAGAGACGGCAGCGAGCTGCCATCTCCTTGAAATTCTACAGAATGATTAAGGATTATTAGCCTAACAGGAAGAAAATTAAGCACAAAAAGCCTGGGAATTACAGCAGAAAATACCCTTCGTGACGCAGCAGCCACTCTTTACGCTGTACGCCCCCGGCATAGCCCGTGAGGGTGCCGTTGCGCCCGATCACGCGATGGCAAGGCACCACAATGCTGACGGGATTTGAGCCATTCGCCGCACCGACTGCGCGCGCCGCGCCGGTACGGCCAAGCTGCTCTGCCAGCTGACCGTAGTGCATCACCTGCCCGCAGGGAATGTTACGCAGCGCCTGCCACACCTCGCGCTGAAAAGGGGTACCCGCCGTGGCGGTTGGCAGGGTATTAATAATGCTGAGATCGCCCTCGAAGTAGGCCGCCAGTTTATCGCTCAGCCCGCCAGGATTACGGGCTGTAATACGCTCGTAACCCTCGGCGCGATAATGAATGTTGAGCAGCTCAACCATCCGGTCGCTGTGCTCTTCCCACTCAACAGCGCGAAGATTGAACGCTTCATCCGCGATAACCCACAGCGGCCCCAGCGGTGTCGCAATCTTGTCTTCGAGTAATCTCAGCATCAGTATTCCTTAGTTCAGCCTCGGGTAAATACCCGGTCCAATCGGCAGGCCGACAAGATACCACGCCACCAGCATCACCAGCCATACCCCTAAGAAGATAAGCGGATAGGGCAAGACCAGCGAATAGTAGGTACCCAGCTTAGCCTCCGGTCTGTAGCGTTGCAGGAAGCCTAAAAACAGCGGAACGAAGGGTGACACGGGCGCCAGCGGGATCACCGAAGAATCGGCGACACGGAACAGGATCTGGGCGAACGCCGGATGAAAGCCGAGCATCATAAACATGGGGACAAAGATGGGGGCCAGAATCGACCAGATGGCCGACCCGCTGGCAATAAACATGCACAGCAGGGACGACAGCAGCGCCAGGCCGACAAACGCCGGAACCCCGCTCAACCCCGCCGCCTCCAGCGCGTCCGTCAGGCTCACGGCCATAAACTTGCCCATGTTGCTCCAGTTAAACATGGCCACAAACTGCGCCAGCGGGAACACCATCACGATAAAACCCGCCATCTCCTTCATCGGCTCGATCATCAGGTGCGGCAGATCTCCCTGACGGCGGATTTTACCGGTAGCGATGCCGTAGGCGAGCGAAACGACGAAGAAGAAGAGAATTATCAGCGGCACAATACCCTGAATAAACGGCGAGGGAAGTACGGTGTGTTTGATCGGATCGCGCAACACGCCATTCTCCGGCACCACCAACAGCGCCACAGCCGCAATGAACGCCAGCGAGACGATCCCGGCGACGCGCAGGCCGAACTGCTGCTCTTTGCTCAGCGTCTCCAGCTTTTCATCGCTCCGGCCTTCCCATTTACCCAGGCGCGGCTCAACGATCTTATCGGTAATCAGCCCCCCGACAATCGTCAGGACAATCACCGAACTGGCCATAAAGTACCAGTTGTCGATCACGCTGACGTGCATGGCCGCATCGATGGTGCTGGCTGCCTCCGTGCTGATGCCGGAGAGCAGCACATCGGTGGTCACAATAAGCAGGTTAGCGGTAAACCCACAGCCGACGCCCGCGATCGCCGACAGCAGGCCCGCAACAGGATGACGGCCAACGGCGAGGAAAATCAGCGCCCCCATCGGCGGCATGATCACCAGCGCCGCGTCGGACGAGATATGGCTGAAGAAGGCAATAAACAGCACCATATAGCTGGCATAACGCGCGCTGACGTGCGAGGCCATTTTCACCATCAGCGCGGGCAGCAGACCCACACGTTCGGCCAGACCCGCGCCTAACACCAGCGCCAGGATGGCGCCCAGCGGCGCAAAACCGCTGAAGTTTTTAATCACGTTCGGCAAAAACCAGTGCAACCCCTCCACGCTGAGCAGATTTTTTACGGCCACCATGCTGCCGTCGGCCGGGCTGCGCACGCTCACATCAAAGGCGGACAGCACGGCTGTCGCGACCATCAGGATGACAATTAAATAGATAAAAAGCAGGAAAGGGTGCGGCACTTTATTGCCGATCCTTTCAACCCAGCCATAGAGCTTACCGGATGGGGAATGCGAAGGTATGGAAGACATACTCATGGGCGTTCCTCGGGACTGTTGTTGTGTTGTGTTGTGTTTTTTTATTTTAAAGGTGACGGTGTCACGTCCTGCGGGATCGGACACTCGTACGGTTTTTGTGTTATGTGTTGTTCGAATTCTTCCCGACATTTTCGCAGCAGGTCGGCATCCTGAAGCAGATGCAGCGCGGTCGCGCCCATCACTTTTCCGGCCAGCAGCATGCCTTTATGGGCAATAGAGGTACGCCCCTGCGCCACCAATTGCCAGGTATGCAGCGGGGTGCCGACGGTAAAACAGGGGCTAAAGCACTGTGCGACAGGCATCTTCCAGCTGACATCCCCCACGTCGGTGGAGCCTGCCAGCACGTTATCGGTGATGGCGTAAGGGGCAACTTCATCCACCAGTAGCGTTTCGTGATGGCGTCGGGCAAAGGCTTTTCCCTCTTCGGCTCCCGTTGCGGCAATGTTTTTCAGGCTGTTTTGCAGGTCGTTTGCCGTGAGCGTGGCGCGGATTTCACGAGCAAATTCGCGTTCTTCTTCCGTCCAGTCCGGCGTGCCGTAATGCTGCAATGCGCGGTACATGGCCGCTTCGAGCGTACGGTTCGGTAGATAGCTGGAGCAGGCTTTATCAAAGCGACACTCGACTGTGGTTTCGGTCATCATCGCCGCGCCCTGGGCGATTTTCTCGATGCGCGCGTAGATCTGCTGCGCATCGGCCATCTCCGGAGCGCGGATCAGGTACAGCACTTCGGCCTGAGCCTGCACCACGTTAGGCGAAATTCCGCCGGTATCGGTGATGGCGTAATGAACGCGCGCTTTTTCAATGATGTGTTCGTTGAGGAAGTTTGTGCCGGTGGTCATCAACGTCACGGCATCCAGCGCGCTACGTCCCAGATGTGGGGAGTTTGCGGCATGGGCGGCGATCCCCTTAAACCGCCAGGCGGCCTGAATATTGGCCAGCGTGCTGACGTTAAACATCCCGGCAAAGGCTTCCGGATGCCAGGTCACGGCAGCGTCCACATCGTCAAATAATCCTTCACGCACCATAAAGGTTTTACCTGAGCCGCCTTCCTCGCCGGGGCAGCCGTAAAATCGTACCGTTCCGCTGCCGCCGTGCTGTTCCAGCCAGCTTTTCACCGCCACCGCACCGGCAAAGGCAGCAGTACCCAACAGGTTATGCCCGCAGCCATGGCCGTTAGCCCCCGGGGTGGCGGATTGCGCCGTCGCGCAGTGCGCCTGCTGGCTCAACCCGGCCAGGGCGTCGTATTCGCCCAGAAGGGCGATAACGGGCTTGCCGCTGCCGTAGCTGGCAATAAAGGCGTTGGGAATGCCTCCGGCTTCCCGCATCAGGGTATAGCCCTCGGCTTCCAGCGCGCTGGCAAGCCGTTCGGCGGACCAGAACTCTTCAAAGCGCGTTTCGGGATGATCCCAGATGTCGTCGGCAATATCGGTAAACGTCTGACATCGCGTGTCGATGGCATCAGCGATAAAAGCGTAGTTCTCCTGCATTACACACCTCGCGTCCACGGGAAATTAAGCGCAGTTCGCGCCAGTGTTTCGATGGCAACGTTCATCACCTGCTCATCAAAATCGAATTTTTCGTTGTGATGTCCGGCGCTCAGTTCGGTGCCGAAGACCATATACGAGGCCATGCCGCCGTTCTGCTGCACGCGGGCCATCATTAGCGTGGCATCTTCGGAGCCCGCAGGCGCTTTGACCTTATTAATGGCATGAGTCACGCCGGGCACCTGGCTTGCCTGTTCGCGCAGATAATCGACCCAGGCCGGGGTGGGGGCACTGGAGGTCGCCGCCCCCATCAGGTTTATCCCGGCTGTTACGCCGTAGAGCGCCGCCGCGCCGGTAATCACCGCCTGCGCGCGCTCAAAGACATACTGATTAATAGCCTCGCTTTCACCGCGGGTTTCAACCTTAAGCAACGCATCAGCCGGAACCACGTTGCGTCCGCTGCCCGCCTGCATGACTCCGACGTTAACCCGGGACGCGCCTTCGCTGTGTGGCGCGATGCCATGCAGCGCGATAGCGGCCTGGGCCGCCGCGAGCAGGGCGTTACGGCCCTCTTCCGGTTTACCGCCAGCGTGTGCGGCAACGCCGGTAAAGCGCACGTCAAATTTGGTGGTCGCCATGAAGTTATCGCTGCCGCAGATCACCGTCCCTTCCGGAACGCCGGTTCCAATATGAATGGCGGTAAAGTAGTCCACGTCGTCCAGCGCCCCTGCAGCGACCATAGCGCGGGCGCCGCGCGTACCCTCTTCGGCAGGCTGGAAGATCAGTTTGATGGTGCCGTTGAGCTGGGCTTCATACTGCTTAAGCACCTGCGCCAGCCCCAGACCAATGGTGGTGTGGCCGTCGTGCGCGCAGGCATGCATCATGCCCGGGTTGCAGGAGGCAAAACCGTCGCGGTACGGCCGGTGGCTGTCGTCATGCGCTTCGCTCAGATCAAGCGCATCCATGTCCACGCGAAAGGCCTGGGTCGGGCCGGGGCGACCGGTATTCAGGGTCGCGACAATGCCGGTGAACCCGCCTTCGAACGGCGCGAGCCATTTTTCCGGTGCGCCTTGCGCGCGGGCGCGGGCAAATTCCCGCGCCAGGGTTGCGTCATCGGGCAACCCCATCCGGCTTTCGGCATCCACGACATCGCGACCCATCGCCAGCTCGTAACCCAGCGAGTCCAGGATCTCCGAGACTTTCGCGGCTGTGCGAAACTCCACCCAGCCGGATTCCGCGAAATGGTGAAAATCGCGACGCCATGCGCTCAGTTGGGGGGCTAATGTGTGGATGTACTGCGCCAGTGCGTTCATATCTTTTCCTGTCATCATTAAAATATGTGAACTGCTTCACGCTGTGATAGTTTTTACTTATCACTAAGCGATTTTTCACAGTTTTAACCGTTCAGGAATTACCCTCGCACATCCGATTCCATTAAAGTAGATGACAGTTTCTTTACTCTGATAAACAACGGTTATCGGTCGGGTTATGTCATTTCAGATTAAATTTCATCAAATTCGGGCTTTTGTCGAAGTGGCGCGTCAGGGCAGTATTCGCGGAGCCAGCCGGGTGCTGAATCTTTCGCAGCCCGCGCTGACTAAATCCATTAAAGAGCTGGAAGAGGGCATGGCGGCACAGCTGTTTGTGCGCCGGAGTAAAGGTGTCGCCCTGACCGAGTGCGGGGAAGGGTTTTATCACCGCGCTAATTTGATTCTGGAAGAGCTTCGCGCAGCGCAGGATGATATCCGTCAGCGTCAGGGGGAGCTGACCGGGCAGATCAATATTGGGATGGGTGCCAGCGTGGCGCGCAGCCTGATGCCCGCCGTTATCTCCCGTTTTCATGCGCAGCATCCTCAGATCAAGGTGCGGATTATGGAAGGTCAGCTGGTATCAATGATCAATGAATTACGCCAGGGTGAGCTGGACTTTACCATCAACACCTATTATCAGGGGCCTTACGATCACGAATTTACGTTTGAAAAACTCTTTGAGAAACCTTTTGCGGTATTTTGTCGGGAAGGACATCCGGCGTTGGGGGCTACCTCTATTAATGAACTTCTTCATTATAACTGGACAATGCCAACGCCGCGGGGAAGTTATTATAAGCAGCTTGAGGATATATTTCATCATCGCTCGCAGATACCGCGTATTGGCGTCGTTTGCGAAACCTTTTCGTCCTGTATTAGCCTTGTCGCACAAAGTGACTTCCTGAGCGTGCTGCCGCAGGAGCTGGGCTGCGACCCGCTGCTGGCGCACCGGCTGGTCATGCTGCCGGTTGTGGAAACACTTCCCAGAGCGGCCTATTATTTAATTCAGCGCCGTGATGCACGCCAGACGCCCCTGGCTGAATCATTAATTACACAATTCAGAAGGGAAGCGAGAAAAATAGTTTCATCGTGAAATTGCCAAAGAAAAAATAGAGCCTGCCCGACATCAGACAGACCCTACAGTACACACAGCAGTGCGTCCTTTCGCAAATCCTGGGTATTATATCCATGAGGCAGGTATATTTAGGTATAACATCTTTCCTGAAAAAAGAAAGGCGGCACGTCATTGGTTTTACAAAATTTCAACGCAAATCACTTATTTTAACTCTGCTGTAGTTTTAGTTAAGTAAAATTTAAATAACTTTAATGGTAGCTATATATATTCATCAGATTAATATTTATCTTGCCCCTTGCGGTAAGGGTTATTGAGGCCCCTGCCCGGTGCAGGTATAGTACAAGCCCCGATGTGCCCGGAGGATTTCCATGAACCCTGACGACAAATCACTTTTTCTTGACGCCATGGAGGATGTCCAGCCCCTGAAACGCTGCACCGATATCCACTGGCAGCAAAGCCGTAATACCCGGGTTCGCCAGGAGATCGATACCGAGCAGCTCGACAACTTTCTCACACTGGGTTTCCTGGAACTCTTGCCGCTTGAAGAGCCGCTGATGTTCCAGCGCGAGGGCGTTCAGCAGGGCGTTATTGACAAGCTGCGCTCGGGTAAATACGCCCGACAGGCCAGCTTAAATCTGTTGCGTCAGCCCGCCGAACGCTGCCGCCAGATGCTGTACGCCTTCATTCGCCAGGCCAGCCGCGACGGTTTACGTAACCTGATTATCATTCACGGGAAGGGCCGCGAGCAGAATTCGCACCCGAACGTGGTGCGCAGTTATCTTGCCCGCTGGTTAACTGAGTTCGAGGACGTGCAGGCTTTCTGCGTGGCGCTGCCGCATCACGGCGGCAGCGGGGCATGTTATGTTTTACTCCGAAAATCCGATGAGGCGAAACAGGAAAACTGGGAACGTCACGCCAAGCGCAGCCGTTAACAGTAAGGCCTAGAACGTCTCCCAGTTTGTGTCACCTGAGGCACTGACCGTGGCGGGACGCAACAGTTGCGGTGCTTTTGTATTTTTTGGCCGCGGAGCGGTGTTTTCCTGCATGTTCAGCCGGAAAGCCGCCACGGCCTGGCGCAGCTGTTCAGACTGATCTTCCAGCGCCGCCGCCGCCGTTGCCGACTCCTGTACCAGCGCGGCGTTTTGCTGCGTTACGCTGTCCATCTGCGAGACCGCCAGGCTGACCTGTTCAATACCGCGGCTTTGCTCGTCAGACGCCGACGAGATTTCAGCCATAATATCGGTTACGCGTGTCACGGCCGCGACGATCTCTTTCATGGTCGCACCCGCCTCGCTGACCTGTTCCGAGCCGGTATTCACCCGGCTGACGGAGTTTTCAATAAGCCCTTTGATCTCTTTTGCCGCCTGCGCACTGCGGCTGGCCAGCGTCCGTACTTCGCCTGCCACGACCGCAAAGCCGCGGCCTTGTTCGCCAGCACGGGCGGCTTCAACCGCCGCGTTGAGCGCCAGAATGTTGGTCTGGAAGGCAATGCTATCGATAACGCCGGTGATATGCGCAATTTGCTGAGAACTGTCGGCAATGTCATTCATGGTACGCACTACATTATTCACCACCTGGCCGCCGCGTGCGGCGGTTTCAGACGCATTCTTTGCCAGCAGCGTCGCCTGACGAGCGTTATCCGAGTTCTGTTTCACCGTGGCCGTCAGCTCTTCCATGCTGGCGGCGGTCTCTTCCAGCGAGGCTGCCTGCTGCTCGGTTCGGGCGGAAAGGTCGTTACTCCCGGCGGCAATTTCTCCTGCGCCCGTGTAGATAGAGTCTGTGCTGCCGCGCACGGCGCTGACGGTGCTGACCAGCGACTGTTGCATCTCATGCAGACCGGCGGCCAGCTGGCCCATTTCGTTGCGCCCGGTAATCGCGACGTTTTGCGTCAGATCGCCGCTCGCGATGGTGCGAATATGGTTCATGATGGCGTTGAGCGGTCTCAGGAGCAGGTGCTGTAAACCCTGCCAGATCACCACCAGCACGGCGATAACGGTCAGGAAGATCGCTGCCAGCGTCCACTGCATCTGGGTAAAGCTGTTCTGGTTCTCTTCGGCGGCGGCTTTCAGCAGGACGTTGTTTTCCGCGCGCCAGCGGGTATAGACCGCCTCCATCTCATCCTGCGCCTGCTGGGCGTCCAGGTCGCCATAGGCCTGATAGTTATCGGCGCGCAAGTACGCAATGGACAAGCGCATTACCTCGTGCATGTTCTTCCAGGCTTTCTGCATCTCTTCGGTGAGCGCGGCATTTTGCCCCTTCACCTGCGGAATCGCCTGCCAGTTTTTGTAATAGTCTTCGGCTTTGGCCAGCGAACCATTGGCGGTGCCCAGCAGCGTATTGATTGCCGCGAGAGAGGCCGGGTCGCGCTGGTTTTTCAGGTAGCGGATCGCCACGCGGGTGACGGTAACGCGCGTTTTCACCAGGGTGTTCACACTGTCGCTCAGGCTCTCCTGCTGGGCATTGAGCAACCCGGAGTTCTGAAAGTTGTGACGATCGTTGTTAACGGCAGAGTAGAACAACCCTCCCGTGACAACTTGCAGCAGACAGAATATGGTGAGGGCAAAGATAATACCGGTAATCACGTGCAGATTTTTCAGCATGGCGGTCATCCGTAATAGAAGAGGCAGGGTTACATCAATACTATCGTCGTAGCGAATTTAAACTTTAATTTTACTATTGCTTAACTAATGGTTTCGTTGCGGAACCTGTTGTAAACCCGGATCATTTTTATGAGGAAGGTCAGCATGAGCAGCATAGATAAATGCGGAACATTCACGCTCGGAACGCGTACGGTTAAACGGTTTGGCTATGGCGCGATGCAGCTTGCCGGACCTGGCGTTTTTGGTCCGCCAAAAGACAAAAATGCGGCGCTGGCGGTGTTGCGTGAAGCGGTAGAGTCGGGGGTAAATCACATTGATACCAGCGATTTTTACGGCCCCCATGTGACCAACCAGCTTATCTGCGAGGCGCTTCATCCGTACCGGGATGACCTTACGATTGTGACCAAGATCGGAGCCCGACGCGGCGAGGACGCCTCCTGGCTGCCGGCGTTTTCCGCCCAGGAGCTGACGCAGGCGGTGCATGACAACCTGCGCAACCTGAAGCGAGATGTGCTGGACGTGGTTAACCTGCGGATCATGTTTAGCGCCCACGGACCAGCGGAAGGCTCGATTGCCGCGCCGCTAAGCACCCTCGCGGAGCTGCAACAACAGGGGCTGGTTCGCCATATTGGGCTGAGCAACGTCACCGCTTCGCAGGTGGCTGAAGCGCAGAAGATGGTTTCCGTGGTATGCGTACAGAACATGTACAACGTGGTGAATCGCGGTGACGATGCGCTGGTAGATTCGCTGGCGCAGCAGGGGATTGCCTGGGTGCCGTTCTTCCCACTGGGTGGTTTCACGCCACTGCAATCTTCCGGGCTACAGGCGGTGGCGGATTCACTGGATGCGACGCCTATGCAGGTGGCGCTGGCATGGCTGCTGCAACGCTCGCCAAATATCCTCTTGATCCCGGGTACTTCTTCGGTGGCGCATCTGCGTGAAAACCTGGCGGCAGCCGATCTGGTATTGCCGCCTGAGGCGCTGGAGACGTTAAATACGCTGGTGGAGTAATCCAGACAGCAGCAAAAGCCCGGGGGATTTTTCGGGCTTTAGGTGTTTATGACACAATCTGATTCCTTTGGCGGTGAAGTGCTAACGCTTCCGCCACGATTTCCTGCTTACTTTTCCGTGTTTCATACGCAGTAATGCGGATGTACTCCATCAGCGCTGGATCGATGCGCGCACTTAACATCCTGAGATCGGCCTCCTTTGCTACACCGCGAGCAACACGCTTGTCGGGATAATCACGGGCTGGCATAGAAAACGTCCTCCAAAAATTGTCTTGTTAATTTGTGCTGTAAAATATGCGCTAGTCTTGGTGTAAAGTCAATGTGTAGTGAAAGCGCAGTGAATTACTGTTTGGCTTTTCTGCGATTCAAGACTTCATTAAGTGATTTGATAGTGTTTGTATTGTCACGCTGTGAGTCCGCTTTGATGCGGAAAGTCACATTTTAAGTGCTGATAATGACGGAATGTTCAACGCACCAGACGCTCTAAAATTATTGATAATTTCTTCCTGAAACTGAACTCAGGTTTATCCCTGTGCTTATTCATGGTTATTGCTTAATTAAATCTTCTGTTTGAAGGCTCAGCTGTAAAAATCTGACGCTATAAGAACGGCCTTGGGGGAATCCTGATATTGATCCTTTAAGCAACTTACGGCTGGTCATATATTCCAGCATCGGTGACGTAGTTAGCGATATTCGCTATTTTAACCCTGTTAAACCCATGCAATTGCGCTGGTTTTCATTTCTTCCGACATAATAGGTTTTGTCTACGTTCTCTTTTTAATTTATGCTTCGCATACGAACAATTAGCGTTGTGCAGGGTTTTAACATCATGGCAGTTAATAAAACCCTGCTTTATATAAAGTAATCAGGAGATTCATTTTTATGTCAGACAATAATCCCCGCCCATTGGGCTGGTTAGGCCCGTGGTGCCTGCTGGTGGGTGTGGTACTTCTTGTGACGGGGCTGTTTTTTGCCATCGGCGGTTTTAAACTGGCTTCCCTGGGGGGGAGTTGGTACTTTCTCATTGCCGGGGTTTTCACGCTGCTCTCTGCTATTCAGTTTTTCCGCCGCAAATCCTCTGCCGTAGGGCTGTTTGCTCTGGTGTTTCTTGGCACCCTGATTTGGGCATTTTTCGATGCCGGACTCGACTTCTGGCCCCTGGTTTCCCGATTAATGGTACCCGCCGGGCTGATGGTGCTGGCAGCAGCCACCTGGCCTGCATTGCGTAAGCGTGAAGGAAAACCGTCCTCCACGAAAGGGGCGATAGCGGTCTGCGCGGTCCTTATTATCGGCATGGGCGTCACCTTTGTTCAGATGTTTCAACCCCATCCGACCGTGCCGTTTAGCGGCGAAAAGCGCCCGCTGGTGCCGGTAAAAGAAGAGGCGAAACAGCAGAACTGGGATCACTACGGTAATACGGCTGGCGGTAGTCGCTTTGTGGCGCTGGACCAGATAACCCGTGACAACGTGAAAAACCTGAAACCGGTCTGGACCTACCATACCGGTGATATTCCGCAAAGTCCGGATGGCAATGGCGCAGAAGATCAGCAAACGCCGCTACAGGTAGGCGATCGTGTCTTCCTCTGTACGCCGCATAACAACGTGATCGCCGTGGATGCCGATAGCGGGAAAGAGATCTGGAAAGCGGAAATCAACGCTAAGTCTGCCATCTGGATGCGCTGCCGTGGCCTGGCGTACTTTGATGCCACCAAACCGCTGGCACAGCCAACGGTAGCCGGCTCCACACCGGTTCTGCCAGCGCAGGTCGCATCGGGCGCGGCATGCCAGCGCCGTATCCTGATGAATACCATTGACGGTAAGCTGATCGCGTTAGACGCCGATAACGGCAAATTCTGCCCGGACTTCGGTACTAACGGCAGCGTTAACCTGCATGAAGGAATGGGCGACGCGTCAGATCCAACCTATGTGTTGACGTCGGCCCCGACGCTGGCGGGTACCACGGTCGTGGTTGGCGGCCGCGTTGCGGATAACGTCAGCACCGATATGCCGGGCGGCGTAATACGTGGTTATGACGTGATCACCGGCCAGCTGCGCTGGGCGTTCGATCCGCGTAATCCGGATCCGAACTATGTTCTGAAGCCGGGCGAACACTACAAACGCAGCTCCGCAAACTCCTGGGCCCCTATGTCCTGGGATGCGTCGATGAATACCGTGTTTATCCCGATGGGAAGTTCCTCTGTCGACCTGTGGGGCGCTGACCGTATTCCGGAAGATCACAAATACGCCACCTCAATTCTCGCGCTGGATGCGACTACCGGGAAAGAGAAGTGGGTATACCAGACCGTGCATAACGACCTCTGGGATTTCGATATCCCGATGCAGCCGAGCCTGGTTGATTTCCCAACGAAAGAGGGCAACAAGCCCGCGGTGGTGGTGGGCACTAAAGCGGGGCAAATTTACGTTCTCGATCGCCTGACGGGTAAACCGCTCACTGAAGTGAAAGAGGTTCCGGTAAAACCAGCGGATATTCCACGTGAACAGTACCCGGCAACGCAGCCTCGCTCTGTGGGGATGCCGCAGATTGGCGCAGAAACCCTGAAAGAATCGGATATGTGGGGGGCGACGCCGTTTGACCAGCTGGCCTGTCGTATCAGCTTCAAATCAATGCGTTATGACGGTCTGTACACGATGCCGGGAACCGATATTTCCCTGAGCTTCCCGGGCTCGCTGGGGGGAATGAACTGGGGCAGTTTGTCCACCGATCCGAACAACCAGTATATCTTCGTCAATGACATGCGTCTGGGCCTGTGGGTTCAGCTGATTAAGCAAGATCCGCAGAGCGCGGTGGCAAATACGGGTGGTGAAGCCGTGAACGCCGGGATGGGCGCCGTTCCGATGAAAGGAACGCCGTATTCGGTCAACAAAAACCGTTTCATGTCACCGCTGGGCATTCCGTGCCAGAAACCACCGTTTGGCTCTCTCTCCGCCATTGACCTGAAAACGCAGAAAATCGTCTGGCAGGTGCCGGTCGGTACCGTACAGGATACCGGTCCGTTTGGGGTAAAAATGCGTATGCCAATGCCTGTCGGTATGCCGACGCTGGGCGGTACGCTGGCCACGCAGGGCGGTCTGGTCTTCATTGCGGGAACCCAGGATTACTACCTGCGCGCCTTTGATTCCTCTACGGGGGAAGAAGTGTGGAAAGCGCGTCTTCCGGTGGGTAGCCAGGGCGGACCTATCAGCTATGTATCACCGAAAACCGGCAAACAGTACATTCTGATCTCTGCTGGCGGTGCACGCCAGTCGCCGGATCGTGGTGACTACGTGGTTGCCTACGCGCTGGATAAATAACAGCGAAATAAGCAACCTGGCCCCGTCGAAGTACGGGGCTTTTTTTTGACTAAAAACCACGGATATGAAGAAAGCGGCGGGTCCGGTCAGCCCGTGAAAAGCACCCGCCAGCGACGGCGATGGCGAGTCATCTCGCGCCATAGTGCGATTATCTCGTCATGTTGCAGGGCATCAACAGCCTGCGGCGTTAACACCGGTAAACCATAGCGCTGGCGCAGGGCGGCTACTGCCGTGGCGCTGGCATTCATCGGTGACCGGATTTGCATCGCCAGCTGCTGTCGCAATACGCTGAACGCCGTCTCATCGCACAGCGTCAGCTCACGCAAAAATTGTTTGCAGCAACCCAACAGGTTCACGGGAGAGCGGTCAGGCGACTGTAACGCCAGCAGCAGGCCATCGCGATCGGCAATACGCTGATAACGACAGCTGACCACGTAGCCAATCTGCTGTTCCACGCGCAGGCGCTGGAAAAATTGCGGTTCGCAGCATAATGCCAGCAGCCGCAGCGCGGCGAGCGACGCGCCCGGCGGCAGGGGAATAAACACCAGCAGCGCCGAATCCGCGCTGGCGTGCGGAATGTGTTCGATCCCGCCGGGACAACCGCTTAATGGCGTCGGCTTAGCGTTAACCGGCGCCCGGAGCAGGCCAAGCTGCCGGGCTAACCCGTGCGCGTGCGCGACGCTGCCGCCAACTAGCGCCGCCAGCCAGCCGTCCCGTGGCGGATCCGATGCCAGACGTTCAGGCAATTGCTGAAGCAGCTCACGGATGGCAATGCCTTCTGGCACTGGCGTAAGAGCCGGGGCGGGGTGGGAGAGGCGATCGATTATCGCCCCGATGATGTGTTCCGCCGTCACCACGGCGTCAGGAAGCCGCAGGGTGAGCTGCCAGCTACCGTCAACCGTTTGCCACTCGCCGCTGCCGTCAATATGGCGCAGTTCAGCAAGGAGAGGGCGTAACTGTTTGCCCATCGCCACCCCCTGCGCCCGTTCCATGCACGAATAAAAAGGCCTGCGCAGGATCAGCGTTGGCGGTTGTGTCTGCGCCGACAAATGCAGCAGCGGAGCGGCTTCTGACGTCGGGGCTGGCGTAACATACCTGGCAGTCTGCGGGTAGAAGGAAAACGCGATGGGGCTATCATCTGCAACCGGCTGGCGACGCCAATGGCTAAGCGGCAGAGCAAACCCCTGGCTGGCGATAATTTCAGAGGTTTCAATTTTTTTGCAGGCCAGATACGAGGTGGGCGCCGCCAGTAAATCGGCACAAAAGGCGGAAAAACTTACGGGCGCCGCACCGGGCGCAAAACCGAACGCCCGCTGGCGCAGCTGCTCCAGCGTCGGCAGGGCGCTGAAACGTTGCTGTGCCAGCCGATAATAATGCCGCTGCTGCTCATCCGTCGTTTGCTGTAGCGCCCGTAGCCAGTGGGTAATATGCGGGTCAACCTCCTCGGGTCGTTCGCTATCAACCGTTAGCGCCAGCCAGCCGTTATCGTTATCCTGATAAAGCCAGTTCAGGGCGACATCTTCTGCCAGCCCGCGCTCCCGCAGCCCGGCAATCAGGCTTCCGGGGGCGTCGTCCAGTAAAAACTCCCGAAATAAGGTGACGTTGTCACTTTTTCGAATTAACGGACAACGCCACAGTGCGGGTCGCTCCGTCACTGCCAGCTGAAAATCTGCTTCAGCGCTAAGACGCAACGGGGGAGCGGTTTCAGGCATGCCACCAGAAGCAAAACCGGACGCAAACGTATGGGCAAGCTCGGCCAGCGCATCCAGCGTTTGCGGCCCTTGCAGCCACAATTGCAGGTGTCCGGCCACATAATAGCGCCGATGAAAGTCGCGCAACGCGGTTTGCAGCGATCCCGTGTCCTGCCCCAGAGAATCCTGGCTACCTACCTGAAAACGGCGAAAAACTGTGGGTTCTTCCATCGCGTGGCGTGCCGCCGCTTCGCGCCTGGCGGAATCATGCTGCTGGATGAGCCGGTTTTCCGCATCAATGACCGCCACTTCGCGCTGTATGTCATCGCATGAAAGCAGCGGCGCCTGCAACATATCCCGCAGTCGTGCGACGCCGTCGGACAGGTTATCGGCGGCCACATCGAAGAAAAATGCGCTGTGGCGAGCCAGCGTGGTGGCATTGACGCTACCGCCCTGACGCTGGACCCAGGCCATGAGTCGATCGTCGCCCTGATAGCGCTGGCTACCGCGGAACAGCAGGTGCTCAAGTAAATGCGCAAGACCGGCGAAGCGCGGTGGCTCGTGATGGCTTCCGGCACTCACGCGCGCCAGCGCCGCCGCGCGTGTCGCCTGCGACTGATGCACCAGCGTTGCGCGTAAACCGCCTGCCAGCTCCACGATGCGGGTGGTCATTATCGCTACAGTTCCCGGGTTTTATAGATAAGCTGCGAACGGGTACGGTTGCGGAACTGAAGCTGGCCGATTTTCATGTCGCTACAGGCTGCTTCGCGTCGCGCGTCCAGAATTTTATGATGATGCGGCGATTTGCTGCACACCGGATCGGCGTTATCAGCATTCCCGGTGAGCATAAAGGCCTGGCAGCGGCAGCCGCCGAAGTCCTTCTCCTTTTCATCGCAGGAGCGGCACGGCTCCGGCATCCAGTCAAACCCGCGATAGCGGTTGAAGCCGAAAGAGTCATACCAGATGGATTCCAGACTCTGATCAAGCACCGAGGGGAACTCCACCGGTAGCTGGCGCGCGCTGTGGCAGGGCAGCGCCGTGCCTTCCGGGGTCACGCTGAGGAAAATCGACCCCCAGCCGCCCATACAGCCTTTTGGTCGCTCTTCGTAATAATCAGGGGTGACGAACAGCAGGTTGGTCAGATTGCCGCTGGCGGCCATTTTTTGCCGATAGTCGGCAACCACGCGTTCCGCGCGGGCGATCTGTTCTCGCGTCGGCAAAAGGCCCTGACGATTAAGGAACGCCCAACCGTAGAACTGGCAGGTGGCAAGTTCGACGTCGTCGGCGTCCAGTTCAATGCACAGCTCGATGATTTTATCGATCTGGTCGATGTTGTGCCGGTGCAGGACGAAATTCAGCACCATTGGATAATCGCGCGCTTTGACCGCTTTGGCCATCGCCAGCTTCTGCTGGAAGGCTTTTTTATTCCCCGCCAGCGCGGCGTTGAGCACTTCATCGCTGGCCTGGAAGCTAATCTGGATATGGTCCAGACCGGCCTCGCTGAACGCGTCGAGCTTGCTTTCCGTCAGGCCAATTCCCGAGGTGATCAGGTTGGTATAAAAACCGAGATCGCGGGCGGCGCGGATCAGCTCCGGCAGATCTTTACGCGTCAACGGTTCGCCGCCGGAAAAACCTATCTGCACGCTGCCCATCGCCCGCGCCTGGCGGAAAACCTCAATCCACTGTTCAGTGGTCAGCTCCTGATCCTGCCGGGCAAAGTCCAGCGGGTTAGAGCAGTAAGGACACTGTAGCGGACAGCGATAGGTCAGCTCCGCCAGCAGCCACAGCGGTGGATTGACGGCGGGTTTATTCTGGCTCACGGAAAATAATCCACTTCTGTTGATAAGCGATTTGCAGGAATTCTACGACGTCGTCATCCACGCCGCCGGCTTCCGGGAACCGTTCGTTGAGTATGGCAATGATGGCCGCCGCGTCGCGTTGGCCATCGACCAGTTCGAGGATTGCGGCCGCGGTCTCATTGAGTTTAGCCATGCCTTCCGGATAAAGGATGACATGGCTGTCCTGAGCGGCTTCCCATTGCAGGCGATAGCCGCGACGAAAGGCGACGATGGAGTTTTTTTGCATGCTTATACCAGTCGGGTTGTGTGCCAGGCCGCTTTGTCGGTGACCGTGTGATAAGGCGGACGCTGTAGCGCGTAGGCCATGGTCATCGCGTCGAGCATCGACCACAGGATATCGAGTTTGAACTGAAGGATCTCCAGCATCCGATTCTGCTTTTCTGCGCTATCGCAGTAACTCTTCGCCAGCTCCAGACCGTGTTCAACGTCGCGGCTGGCCTGGCTGAGGCGGCTACGAAAATAAAAATAGCCTTCCTCTTTGATCCACGGATAGTGCTGCGGCCAGCTGTCGAGACGCGACTGATGAATTTGCGGGGCAAACAGTTCGGTGAGCGAACTGCATGCCGCCTCCTGCCAGTTGGCGCGGCGGGCGAAGTTAACGTAAGCGTCCACGGCGAAACGGACGCCGGGCAGCACGTGGCGTTCGCTGATTAAGTCGTCGCGGCTAAGCCCTACGGCTTCGCCCAGCTGTAGCCAGGCTTCGATACCGCCGTCATGACCGTTGCTGCCGTCGTGATCGAGGATCCGCTGCACCCATTTTCGACGCGTGTGCGGATCCGGGCAGTTCGCCATAATGGCCGCATCTTTCAGCGGGATCGTCGTCTGGTAGTAAAACCGGTTCGCCACCCAGCCCTGGATCTGCTCGCGGCTGGCCTCGCCGTTATGCATCGCGATATGGTACGGATGGTGAATATGATAGTAGGCGCCTTTCGCCCGGAGGGCGTGTTCAAACTCTTGCGGCGAGAGCGTTTCACGAATGTGCATAGTTAGTCCTGAAGCGTGATGGTCATCCCGTCCCAGCTCACTTCAATTCCCTGCTGCGTGAGGGCGTGACGCTGCGGCGACTGCTCGTTAAGGATCGGGTTAGTGTTATTAATGTGAATCAGAATCTTGCGCTTTGCCGGCAGAGAGGCCAGCAGCGCCATCATGCCGTGTTCATCGCCGAGCGCCAGATGGCCCATATCGCGGCCGGTATTGCGCCCGACGCCAGCGGCCTGCAGTTCATCGTCCTGCCAGACGGTGCCGTCAATCAGCAGACAGTCCGCTTTTTTAAGCCACGGCAGGATGGCGGCATCGGGTTCACCGAGACCCGGCGCGTAGAACAGCGTCTGACCGTTGCGGCGGTTTTCGATAAACAGCGCCACGTTATGCCCCGGCAGCGGGCGGTCGCGCCACGGCGAATAGGGCGGTGCGTTACTGGCGATGGGGACAGCGGTAAACTGCAAATCAGGGCAGGCTTCCACGCTAAAGGCGGCGAGCGGTGCGATCGGATGATGAATCAGGCCGCCGTTCCAGTGCCGGAGCATGGTAAAAATCGGGAATCCGCTGGAAAGATCTTCATGCACCTCCGGCGTACACCATACCTGATGCGGACACCCCTCGCGCAGGCTGAGCAGCCCGGTGGTGTGGTCAATCTGGCTGTCGGTGAGAATAATGCCGCCAATATGCGTGCCGCGCAGAACCTCTTTCTTATTCAGTTCTGGCGTATGGGCAATCTGCTGGCTGATATCGGGCGAGGCGTTACACAGTATCCACTCTTCGCCGTTATCGCTGACGATGATCGACGACTGGGTGCGGGGGGTCGCCTGAAGGGTACCGTTGCGCAAACCCTGACAGTTGGCGCAATTACAGTTCCACTGAGGGAAACCGCCGCCGGCGGCGGAACCGAGGACTTTAATAAACATGAAGATAGGCCAGGTAGTAAAACAGAAATGCCCGCACGGATGGCGGGCTGAGCGATTAGCGGTTGGAAATGTACAGCGTCACTTCCAGGCCAAGACGTAAATCAATAAAAGCAGGTTTCTTCCACATCGTTTTTTCCTCTTTAAAAATGCAGCACCAACACCATTGTTTGTGCCAGTTTTGTGATGGTCATCAAATAATGCGTCACAGTGGGGCAAAGCTCAACCCGAAAGATGTAAGGAATTAACGTAATGTTTACAACGTAACCTATTGTTGCCAAACATTTTGCAATACCTTTTGCCAGTTGCCCCACAGCAGCTTATTCAGCACAAATTGATCATAGCCGCTGTCACGCAACGCGCTGATTAGCCGCGGTAAACCACTCACATCATGCAAATCATCAGGTAACGTGATGCCGTCAAAATCGGAGCCCAGCGCAACATGATCGTCGCCCATGATGTTAATAAGATAGTCGATATGGCGAACGATTGTGCTCAGTGGGGTATCGCTATCGCGTTTACCGTCGGTGCGCAGAAAGGCGTTGCCGAAATTGACCCCTGCCACGCCGCCGCTGTCGCGGATAGCCAGCAGTTGCCGATCGGTCAGATTACGCGGTTGCGGGCACAGCGTATGGGCGTTGGAATGGGTGGCGACCAGCGGTGAAGAGGAATGACGAGCAGTACCCCAGAACGCCTTTTCATTCATATGAGAAACGTCAATCAGCATGTTCAGGGCGTTAGCGTGCTTAATGAGGGCGATACCCTCTGCGGTAAGCCCTGGGCCGCTGTCCGGGCTGCCGGGAAACGCCCCGTTAACGCCGGTGCCAAAACGGTTAGCAATGTTCCAGAAAGGCCCAATGCTGCGCACGCCAGCGGCATAGAAAGCCTGTAGATCGCCACCCTCGCCGTCAAAACCGCCCGCACCCTCAATATGCGCCACCATCGCCAGCACCTTATCCTGACGGCAGCGTTCGATATCTGCCGCGCTCAGGCACAATCGCGCCCGCCCATCGGAGTGTGCGACAAGCTGCTTGAGGATCGTCAACTGCTGCCAGAGAATGTCGATCGGTTGCCACGGCTCGCTGGCGTAGTGCGGCGCCATGCGGGCGATATACTCCTGCGGCGGCACGAACAGCGCGAACAGCCCGCCGGAAAATCCGCCTTGCTGCATGCGCGGATAATCGAGGTGTCCGTTCTCAATGCCGGAGAAGAAGGCCGTTACCGGATCCTGGCGATGATGAAGCCATAAATTAAGCAACAGGTCATTGTGACCATCAAAAATCGCCATAGCGCATCCCACTGTTTTTTATTGCTGAAAAAGTTGCCTGGCACGATAACCGATTTGTCCGGTCCGGCAAGGAGAAACTTACAACTTAGCAGCAATTGTTAATATCACTTAACCGTGAGGAGATCCGCACATCATGTTGCGTGGCGAGGTAAGAGCATTTCCCGTTCCATCTGCGATTGCATCGCGTACGTTCCCTGAGCTACAGGGCTACGCTATACTTCGCCACTTTGAGTTATGCGTGGCAGGTAATGAAATATGCGGGAGAGCATTAATTTTCTTTTCGTGGTGCTGTCTTTCACGGCACTGATTATGCTGATGCGCTTTTTCATCAGGCGTATTCGGCATCCAAAGCGCATCGTTGCCGACAGCCGGGGAATGAAACAAATCTCTACCCATCCTTCCTGGTTTGGCGGATCGTCAGGTAAAACCTACTTTTATGATGAGCAGTATTTATACGAGGTCATAAATAGCGTCACCCGTAAAATTGAGCTGGCCGCTATCGTAAAAATTAAGCCGGGCTCGACAGTGGTTAATAACAGGCGGATCTGGTCTGTGAGCTATCTTGAGGGAACCCGTGAAAAACAGGTGCAATTTTATAATAATCTGACGGTGTTTAATCAAAACTTTGCTGCGTTTTTAGAGGCTGTAAAACGCGTGAATCCTGAAGCCGATATTAAGGCCGTCTCCTTGTTCAATCTGTGACTGGAATACATTACCTTTATCTTTCTGACTGCCCATACGGCAGGTATGGGCAGTAAAGCTGCCGATATTACTTCTTCTTGTTCATCATCGCCTTGAGATCGGCAAAGGGGTTAAACGTGGCGACACCCACGTCTTTTTGCGCATCCTCACCTGCGACAACGGTGGTGCCATACTGATCCGCTTCGGTGTACTTTGAGTGTTCGTGGTCATGGCAAAACAGGCACAACAACTCCCAGTTACTGCCATCTTCCGGATTATTGGTGTGATCGTGGTCGATATGGTGGACCGTGAGTTCACGAAGATTCGAATACACAAACTCCCGCGAGCAGCGTCCACAGACCCACGGGTAAATTTTTAGCGCTTTTTCACGGTAGCCGCTTTCCAGCCGTGCGTAGTTTTTGGGGATCAGAGCCATTGCTGATGTTACCTGTTAAAAAAGAGAATAGTTCACACTATATCCCATTTTGAGATGCTAGGAGAATGCCTCCTCTGCGGGAAGGCAGCGTGCGATTTGCGTATTTCTGTCAGTTTATTTGAAGCATTCCGTTAAATAATCACCATTTATTCTCATCGGTTAATGCGTAGAGTAGGGATAACGCAATGCTTTATCAGGATACTCCACTATGAAAAAGATCGGATTTTTGTCGTTTGGTCACTGGACGCCGTCTTCCCAGTCCGGCACGCAAACCGCAGCTGACACGCTGCTACAGTCCATCGATCTGGCTGTCGCCGCTGAAGAGCTGGGCGCGGACGGGGCTTATTTCCGCGTGCACCACTTTGCCCGCCAGCTCAGTTCGCCATTCCCCTTGCTGGCTGCGATAGGCGCGAAAACCAAACGCATCGAAATCGGTACGGGCGTGATCGACATGCGGTACGAGAATCCGCTGTATATGGCGGAAGATGCTGGCGCGGCAGATCTCATCTCCGGCGGGCGATTACAGCTTGGTATCAGCCGGGGCTCCCCGGAGCAGGTGATTGATGGTTGGCGTTATTTTGGTTACGTGCCGCAGGACGGGGAAAACGAATCTGATATGGCGCGCCGTCACACTGAGGTACTGCTTGATGTATTACGCGGTGAAGGGTTTGCGAAGCCTAACCCACAGCCGATGTTCCCAAACCCGCCGGGATTGTTGCGTCTGGAGCCGCATTCAGAGGGCTTACGCGATCGTATCTGGTGGGGGGCTGGCTCCAATGCAACGGCAGTATGGGCGGCAAAACTGGGGATGAACCTGCAAAGCTCAACGCTGAAAGATGATGAAACCGGCGAGCCGTTCCATATTCAGCAGGCAAAACAGATCCGTGCCTACCGACAGGCCTGGGCCGAGGCAGGGCATACCCGTCAGCCACGCGTTTCGGTCAGCCGCAGTATTTTTGCCCTGATGGACGATCGCGACCGGATGTATTTCGGTTCAAGCCGCAATGAGAGCGACAGCGTTGGCTATCTGGATGAGAAAACGCGGGCCATTTTCGGACGCAGCTATGCCGCAGAGCCAGACAAGCTGATTGAACAGTTGAAAAAGGATGAAGCGATCGCGGAAGCGGATACGCTGTTGCTTACCGTGCCGAATCAGCTGGGCGTGGAATACAACGCACATGTGATCGAGTCCATCCTGAAACATGTCGCACCGGAAATGGGATGGCGCGATCGCAATGCGTAATCTGGCCCTCTGGTATCGCCGGTTTGGTGAGCCTGAATCGGTACTGCAAGCGGAAACCACACCATTGTCACCGCGACAGCCGGGAGAGATACGTGTGCGCATGCTTTTTTCTCCGGTGAACGCCTCCGATCTCATCCCCATCACCGGGGCATATCGCCATCGCACGCCGCTGCCCGCAATAGCCGGTTATGAAGGGGTCGGAATAGTGACCGAAACGCCCGCCGCTTACCCGGCGCTGCTGGGCAAGCGGGTCCTGCCGTTACGGGGGCAGGGAACCTGGCAGCGCTATGTCGACTGCCCGGTGGCGTATGCGGTTCCCGTCCCGGACGACGTCGACTCGCTTCTTGCCGCGCGGGCGTATATCAACCCGCTTGCCGCTCAGATGATGCTGGACCGTTATCATCCGGTCGGGAAAACGGTGCTGCTCACCGCTGCCGGTTCTGACTGCGCCGTTCTGCTCGGGCAATGGGCACGCCAGGCGGGTGCAGAGGCGGTTTACGGGATCCATCGCTCGCCCGTGCACGCTCAACGTCTGGCTGAAATGGGGATCGTCCCGATTGCGCAAGATGATACGGCCGCCGTCAACGCTGCCGCCGCGCAAGCGGAGGTGGTGTACGACGCCACGGGCGGCAGCCTGGCGGAGGCGATCCTGAGCGTGATGCCCGAAACCGGTACCTTTGTCTGCTACGGGCTACTCTCCGGGCAGACCTTCCGGCAGCAGCGGCCGTTGCCGCGCGTGGCGTGGTTTCACATTCGTAACTATCTGGACGCGCTGAGCGCTGAGGCGTGGCAGGCGGATTTTCGGCGCATCTGGCCTAAACTGCGCGCCAGCCAGTGTAGCGATGTTACCCTCTACCCGCTGTCGGAATGGCAGCGGGCAGTGGGCAACTACCGCGAAGCGGGAAGAACGGGCAAGCCTATGCTGTCGATGGACAATTAATCGGCCTTATGACTCATGTCGCTCAGCAGTACAGCGATACTTTGTCCACCGGCGGTCTGCTCCAGGCCAATTTTGACAATAATTGTCAGCGGAACGGAGAGCAGCATGCCGACAGGCCCGAGCAGCCAGCCCCAGAAAATCAGGGACAGGAACACAACAAGAGTTGAAAGCCCCAGCCCGCGTCCCATTATCCGTGGTTCGAGAATGTTCCCGAAGACAAGGTTAATCACCAGATAGCCTGCCAGCAGAATCAGGGCATCATACAAACCGCTGAAAACCAGCACCTGAAGGATAGGGGGGATCGCCGCCAGCACGGAGCCAATGTTAGGAATATAGTTGAGCGCAAAGGCCAGCAGCCCCCAGACGAAGGCAAAACGCACATCCAGCGCGGCGAGCATCCCCCAGACCACTAATCCCGTCACCAGGCTGATGGCCGTTTTCAGCACCAGATAGCGTGAAACGCTGTCGAGCGCGCGCTGAATAGCACCCATTCCCTCTACCGGACGCACCATGATGTGCTGGAGTTTTGCAGGCAGCTGTGGAACTTCCAGCAGCATAAACACAACCGTCAGGAACAGCAGGAAAATCGAGGTCATGGCGTTGGAGAGCTGTGCCAGCAGGCTGGTGACAATCGTCATGGCGGCATTCGGATCGATGTATTTAAGCAGTTCCTCAACCGAGACTTCGATACCCGCGCGTTGCAGCCAGGGTTCAATTTGCAGCAGCGGGGTCGCCAGGGAAGAGCGGTATGTCGGCAGCGTCCGCGCCAGCTCGTTCAGGGAGGTTCCCAGATAGGCGACTAACAGCACCATCGCAACGATAATAATACTGATAAGCAGGCTTATCGCCAGCACACGCGGGATGCGTAGCCGCACCATTCGCTGCACCAGTGGATTGAGGATCACCGCGATAAAAAGCGCCAGGATAAAAGGCACGATGATATCGGCCGCAAAACGAACGCCGGTCAGAATGATCACCAGCATGCCCAGCATGATGACGATCTTAAGCCCGTTGAGGGTGATAATGGGTTTGGCCATGGACGTTCCTGAACAGTTTTTTATTTATAATAGAGGGGAAAGCGGATTAAAAAAACTAACCAAAATCAAACAGACTGGGTAAAGAAATGAAAAGGCTTTGAGTAAATTCCTGGCTTATGATACAAATCAGGCGTGTTCAACTACTGAGGACAATTTTCATCCGCAAAGACGAGAAGCAACACCGCGGATAATTGTAATTTTATGGACAATTTGTTCAGGACGTATTTTTCAAACAACTCTGCTCTGTTTTCTACCTCCCTCTGCACGCTTTCCGGTGAACAACACTGGCGTTCCGCGCTATAGTCACGTCTTCTGCCTGAGCTGGCGCTATGCGCTTAGCTAACTGATTTAATTCCCACTTTTTTGGTTTGCTGTTCGCAGCGAGCCTCGATGGATTATATTCTCAAGCAGGAGAAAAACATGTTTTACTGGATTTTATTAGCTCTGGCTATCGTTGCTGAAATTACCGGCATCTTGTCGATGAAATGGGCGAGCGTGAGTGACGGCAGCACCGGATTTATTTTGATGCTGGTCATGATTACGCTTTCCTATATATTCCTCTCTTTCGCGGTTAAAAAAATCGCGCTGGGCGTGGCATACGCTTTGTGGGAAGGTGTTGGTATTTTATTGATCACGCTGTTCAGCGTCATGATATTTGATGAAACCCTGACGACAATGAAAATTGCCGGGCTGACGACCCTGGTCGCAGGTATCGTGCTGATTAAATCGGGTACGCGCAAACCGGCCAAACAGCAGAAGGAGCAGACCCATGCAGCAGTTTGAATGGATCCACGCGGCCTGGCTGGCTTTCGCCATCGTTCTGGAAATTATTGCGAACGTCTTTTTGAAGTTCTCCGACGGCTTTCGTCGCAAAGCCTACGGCTTGTTATCGATTGCCGCGGTTCTGGGGGCGTTTAGCGCCCTGTCGCAGGCGGTGAAAGGCATCGATCTGTCCGTGGCCTACGCGCTGTGGGGCGGCTTCGGTATTGCCGCCACCCTGGCGGCAGGCTGGATTATGTTCGGGCAGCGTTTAAACCATAAAGGCTGGATAGGGCTGGTATTACTGCTCGCTGGCATGATCATGATTAAACTGGCCTGAGTGACCTACTGCTGCGCCAGGGCTTCCAGCCGGTCGCGAAAACCGGTCACCGCCAACGCTCGGTTATCGGCGCGCCAGCGGTCTTTCGCTGCCGGAGCAGAACTCTGAACGCCAATCAGTTGCCAGCCGTTAACGGTTTTTAACATCAGGGGCGATCCGCTATCACCCGGTAGCGTATCGCACTGATGCGAAAGCACGCTGTTTTGCGCCCAGCCCGTCACCACGCAGTCCGTATGGGTGTACAGCGAATCGAGGTGATCAACAGGGTAGCCTGACTGCGTCACTTTTCGATCGGCGGCTTTCAGGGCGGCGGTAAGCGCGTCTTTGTCACCATCAAAGAGCGGTAGCGGAGCGATCCCGGACGGCGGATAACGTAAAACGATCAGACCGAAATCCCAGGATGCCGCCCCGGGCGGCACAATCCATCCATCGCCATCCGGTTTCAGGCGTTTCCCGAGCGACGGATCCACCCGCCCCTCAATACCGTGAATTTCGTAGCGCCAAATCCCTTTCTGCGAGACAAAGCGCAGGGCGATCGCTTTATCCGGTTTGCCTTCGGGCGGCATTAACAGGCAATGACCCGCCGTCAGCGCAAGGCGTGGCGTTATGAGAGTTGCGGTACATAGATTGCCGCTGGCGGTTTCCAGTTGCCCGATGGCATCCCAGGGCGCTTCGGTAGGATCGGTGACACGCGTACGATCGTCATGACCAAAAAACAGCGTCTTTACCTCTTTGGCGCTGATGGCGTCATCGTCGCCCTCATCCGCATGTGAAAAGCCTGCAAAAAGGCTAAACGTTCCCAGTAACAACACAACAGATTTACGCATATCACACTCTGGTGGGGGTAATTATGATTATTAAAAGTGAACCCTATGAAAATACTATAGACGCGACGGCGAGAAAGTGGGAGTAAAATCAGCGTGCTACATTCAGGAAAGATAAAAGTGGCTGGCGATGAGCGCGCATAAAATTAGCAGGATAAGAATGAACTCAAACCGATAGCGCCGCAGCATACGCCCTCCGGATAAAAAACCGGCGCTGACCGCAATCCCGTTCAGCGCCGGTTTACCAACGTGCCCCGAAGGGCACGGTTAAGCTTGTACTCTTACGCTGCTGGCTGTGCAGCAGGTTTAGCCGCTTCGTGTTTTGCCGCTTTTTTGTGATGCTTTTTAGCCGCCTGGGCTTTCTGCTCTACCGCAGGTTTTGCCGCTTTTTTGTGATGCTTTTTCGCGGCCTGGGCTTTCTGTTCTGCCGCTGGTTTAGCCGCTTTGTGATGTTTTTTATGGTGAACCGTTTTGGCCGGAGCAGCGGTGGATGCCGCAGGCGCTGCGGTGGCGGTAGTTTCAGCCGCGAATGCAGCGGAAGAAAGACCCATAGCAGCGGCAACAACCAGAGCTAATACTTTTTTCATTTTCATACCCTCGAATTTGGTTTTTCATTTAACCCCACTGCGGGGCCGTTGAAATAACTATATCCCTGTAAATTCGGGGTTTCCGTGAGTGATTGGTATCGGCGTGTAACCATATGTACAACGCCGGGGTGGCCCCCGGCGCGTTTGGTTACAGGTAGCGGGACGTCAGGTGTTCGCGGAAGTAGCGGATATTCAGATCTTCACCCGTGGCCTGGGTGATGAGCTGCGACGTGCTGAAACGGCTGCCGTGCTGCCAGATATTCTGACGCAGCCAGTCAAACAGCGCCGAGAAATCGCCCCCGGCAATGGATGCCTGCAACCCGGGCAGCGCAGTTTTGGCGGCATGGAACAGCTGTGCCGCATACATTGCCCCCAGCGTGTAAGACGGGAAGTAGCCAAAACCGCCGTCGGTCCAGTGGATGTCCTGCATACAGCCGTTGCGGTAGTTATCTTTGGTGGATAATCCAAGCCAGGCCTGCATTTTCTCATCCCATAACGCGGGGATATCATCCACTTCAATTTCGCCATTGATCAGCGCGCGCTCAATCTCATAGCGCAACACCACATGCGCCGGATAGCTCACTTCATCTGCATCAACGCGGATGTAGCCCGGCTTCACGCGCTGATTCCAGGCAATAAAATTCTCTTCACTGAATGCCGCCTGGCTGCCGAAACGGGCATGGACCGCCGGAAGCAGATGCTTCAGGAAAGCCTCACTGCGGCCCAGCTGCATTTCAAAAAACAGACTCTGGGATTCATGGATCGCCGTAGAGCGCGCCAGCGCAACGGGCTGACCGGCCCACGCTCGCGGAAGGTTTTGCTCGTAGCGGGCATGTCCGGTTTCGTGGATCACGCCGAAAAGCGCGCTGAGCAACTCGTCTTCATCGTAACGCGTGGTGATACGCACATCTTCCGGAACGCCGCCGCAGAACGGGTGGGCGCTAACGTCCAGACGACCGCCGTTAAAATCGAAGCCAAGCATTTTCATCGCTTCCAGGCCCAGCTCGCGCTGGGTGGCGGTGGGGAAGGGACCCTGTGGCGGAACGAACGATCGTTGAGCCTGTTTTTCCACAACCTTTGCCAGCAGCTCCGGCAGCCAGGACTTCAGATCGCCGAACAGCACATCCAGGCGAGCGCTGGTCATGTCGGGTTCAAAGATATCCAGCAGCGCGTCGTAAGGCGTGCAGTCTTTAGCCTCAGCGCGCAGGCGGGCTTCTTCACGACTGAGTTTCACCACCTCTTTCAGGTTGGCTGAAAAGCCCTGCCAGTCGTTGGCCGGACGCTGAGTACGCCAGGCGTGTTCACACCTGCTGCCCGCCAGCGATTTGGCCTCTACCAGCGATTCCGGCAGTAAAGTGGCCTGCTGGTAGTGGCGCGTCATTTCACGCAGGTTGGCCTGCTCAACGTCGTTCAGATCTTCTTCTGCCGCCGCCGCCAGCCATTCACCCACTTTTTTATCGGTCAGGATCTGATGTTGCAGGACGCTCATCTCCGCCAGCGCTTCACCGCGCGCGGCGCTGCCGCCGGGCGGCATCATGGTAAACATGTCCCAGCTGGCGATGGAGGAGAGGTGAGAGAAGCGGGAGAGACGCTGGAAGGTGCGGGTGAGTTGTTGATAGTTATTGTTTTTCATGAAGTCCTCGTGTCTGAATCAGCCGATGACAAAAATTAGCATCGGCTCGATTTAAACACGAAGAGGGCTGAATGTTAATGCAATCGTTTATGCAGGCTCGCGCCCACCAGCAGTGCCGCACACAACATCAGCGCGATAAATCCGCCCACGCCGTTCCAGCCGTAGTTATGCCAGAACACCCCGCCGAGAGTCCCGGCAATGCTGGAACCGAGATAGTAACTGAACAGATACAGAGACGAAGCCTGACCTTTAGCGCGGCGCGCGCGTGGGCCAATCCAGCTGCTGGCAACAGAATGCGCGGCAAAGAATCCCGCAGAGAAGAGCAGCATTCCGGCAAAAATCAGCCACAGGGAAGAGAAAAGCGTCATCAGCAGTCCGAACAGCATCACGGCGGTGGACACCAGCATCACCGGACCACGGCCGAAGCGCGCGGTCATGGCGCCCGCTTTTGGCGAACTCCATGTCCCGGTGAGATATGCCACAGAGAGCAAACCCACCAATGCCTGGCTAAGATGCCACGGTGAAAGCATCAGCCGGTAGCCAATATAGTTAAACAGCGTGACAAATGACCCCATCAGCAGGAATCCCATCAGAAATAGTCGCGGCAAACCTTTGTCGCGCCAGTGCAGACGGAAGTTGATAAACAGTGTTTTCGGACGCAGGGAAGTCGGGCGGAAATGGCGCGATTCCGGCAGGATTTTCCAGAACATTAGCGCCGAAGCGAGGGCGAAGCAGCCGATTACGGCCAGCGCAATGCGCCAGTTAAAGAAATCGGTAAACACACCGCTGAGCAGGCGTCCGCTCATCCCGCCGATAGAGTTCCCGCTAATGTACAGCCCCATGGAGAAGGCCACGAAACTCGGGTGGATCTCCTCGCTGAGATAGGTCATCCCGACCGCCGCCACGCCGCTGAGGGATAACCCAATCAGCGCGCGCATGACCAGAATGCCGTGCCAGCTGGTCATCATGGTGGACAGCAAGGTACACACGGAGGCCAGCATTAACGCCGTTACCATGACCTGCTTACGCCCGATGGCATCTGAAAGTGGCCCGGTGAACAGCAGACCGATCGCCAGCATCCCGGTTGAAATGGAGAGCGAAATACTGCTGCTGGCTGGCGACACGCCAAATTCATGCGACAGGACCGGCAGGATCGGCTGAACGCAGTAGAGCAGGGCGAAAGTGGCGAGACCCGCTGAAAAGAGCGCCAGCGTGACGCGCATAAACTGGGGGGTACCACGTTTTATAAACTGAACCGGCTGCGGTACTGCGGGTAAATCATCAATGTCGCTGGCCGGCGCGATATCAACGGTCGTTGTACGGCTCACACATAATCCTTGCTTAAACTTCCCCGTGGTTTCTGGTGACGGGTATGACCACAAGATTAGGGTAGGAAAATGTAAATATTCTGTCTAATATATTAATAATCTCAAATGATACTTTAAAAATATGAATATCGAGCTGCGCCATCTGCGCTATTTTGTCGCCGTCGCCGAAGAGCTCCATTTTGGTCGTGCTGCGGCAAGGCTGAATATCTCCCAGCCACCGCTGAGCCAACAGATCCAGATCCTTGAGCAGCAGGTTGGGGCGCGTCTGCTGGCGCGAACCAACCGCAGCGTGAGCCTGACGGCGGCGGGAAAACAGTTTCTCGCCGATAGCCGGCAGATCCTGAGTATGGTGGTGGACGCCGCCGCCAGAGCGGAACGGCTTCATCTCGGGGAGACGGGAGAGCTGCGCATCGGGTTTACCTCGTCGGCCCCCTTCATCAGCGCTGTTTCACAAACGCTATCCTCGTTTCGCAGTAACTTTCCGGATGTGCATATTCAGACGCGCGAAATCAATACCCGGGAGCAAATATCGCCGCTTAATGAAGGATCGCTCGACCTGGGGCTAATGCGTAACACGCAGTTGCCTGATACCCTGGCGTGGCAGGTGATCCTCCGCGAACCGCTGATGGCGATGATCCCCCGGGATCACCCGCTCGCCGCGCAGCATAGCGTCACGCTGGCTGAACTGGCGAAAGAACCCTTTGTATTTTTTGACCCACAGGTGGGTACCGGATTGTATGACGATATTCTTGGTCTGATGCGGCGATATGGCCTTGTCCCGACTATCGCGCAGGAAGTGGGGGAAGCCATGACGATCATTGGTCTCGTTGCCGCAGGACTTGGCGTGTCGATTCTTCCGGCCTCGTTTAAACGGGTACAACTGCCGGAAATGCGCTGGGTGAATATTGCCGAGCAGGATGCGGTCTCGGAGATGTGGCTGGTGTGGTCTAAACATCATGAACAGAGCCATGCGGCACAGCGTTTCAAAGAACAATTAATTACCGCTTCTCACGGGCGTTATTTATAGGGAAAAGCGGGCGAAAATGTGCAGTAAATCACATGGCTAAGTAAAAATTTGACGTCAGCCATTGAAGTGCTTCACCATAGCCCTCAGTTTATTTCGAAGCTCGAAAATAAGGGAGTACGAGGTGGTTGCTGATAGTCAGCCAGGGCATATCGATCAGATCAAGCAGACCAACGCGGGCGCCGTTTATCGCCTGATTGATCAGCTGGGTCCGGTTTCGCGTATCGATCTTTCGCGCCTGGCACAACTGGCACCCGCCAGTATTACCAAGATTGTCCGCGAAATGCTGGAAGCCCATCTGGTTCAGGAGACAGAAATTCAGGAGCCGGGCAGTCGTGGCCGTCCGGCGGTAGGGCTGGTGGTGGAAACGGAAGCCTGGCACTACCTGTCGCTGCGAATTAGCCGCGGGGAAATCTTCCTCGCGCTGCGCGACCTCAGCAGCAAGCTGGTGGTGGAAGACCGGCTGGAACTCCCGCTCGATGCAGAGCAACCACTCCTCGATGCCATTCTGACCCATATCGACCAGTTCTTTATTCGTCACCAGCAGCGCCTTGAACGTTTAACGGCGATTGCCATCACCCTGCCGGGAATTATTGATACCGAAAATGGCATTGTGCACCGCATGCCGTTTTATGAAAACGTCAAAGAGATGCCGCTGGGCGACGTGCTGGAAAACCACACCGGTGTGCCGGTCTACATTCAGCATGATATCAGCGCCTGGACGATGGCGGAGGCGTTGTTTGGCGCTTCCCGGGGCGCGCGCGACGTGATTCAGGTGGTGATTGATCATAACGTTGGCGCAGGTGTGATCACCGACGGGCGTCTGTTGCATGCTGGCAGCAGTAGCCTGGTGGAGATTGGCCATACGCAGGTCGATCCGTACGGAAAACGCTGCTACTGCGGTAATCATGGTTGTCTGGAGACGATTGCCAGCGTCGAAAGCGTGCTGGAGCTGGCGCAGGTGCGGCTCAGCCAGTCAATGAGCTCCACGCTGCACGGTCAACCGTTGAGCGTCGAGGCATTGTGCACTGCGGCAAGGCAGGGCGATCTGCTGGCGAAGGACATCATTACCGGCGTGGGCAATAATGTCGGGCGCATTCTGGCCATTATGGTGAACCTGTTTAACCCGCAAAAAATACTGATCGGCTCCCCGCTCAGCCAGGCGGCGGATATCCTCTTCCCGGCGATTTCCGCCTGCATCAACCAGCAGGCGCTTCCCGCGTACAGTAAAAACATCGTGGTGGAAAGTACGCAATTTTCCAACCAGGGTACGATGGCTGGCGCCGCGCTGGTAAAAGATGCGATGTACAACGGCTCGTTACTGATTCGTTTGCTTCAGGGCTAACTCTTTTCCATAGATGTACGAAAAATTGCGCTATCTCAAGCCGGGTAGCGCACGCTTCCCGTAGACTTTCCCCACTGAATTATTTACCTGGTTTATATTTTTTGAAGCATACCCAAGAGGTGGAATGAGTCATGCTTAAGCGTTTCTTTATTACTGGTACGGATACGTCTGTCGGGAAGACCGTCGTATCCCGCGCGTTACTTCAGGCCCTGGCGGCAAGCGGTAAACGCGTTGCAGGATACAAGCCGGTAGCAAAAGGCAGTAAAGAGACGCCAGAAGGGCTGCGCAATAAGGACGCCCTGGTTCTGCAAAGCGTCTCGTCTCTGGAACTGCCTTATGATGCCGTCAATCCCATCGCGTTAAGCGAAGAGGAAAGCAGCGTTGCTCACAGCGGGCTTATCAACTACAGTCTGCTTTCTGATGGCCTGGCAAATCTGAGTGAAAAGGTTGATCACGTTGTCGTTGAAGGGACCGGTGGCTGGCGCAGCCTGATGAACGATTTACGTCCCCTTTCCGAGTGGGTGGTGCAGGAGCAGCTGCCGGTGATTATGGTCGTGGGCATTCAGGAAGGGTGCATCAACCATGCCTTGCTGACGGCGCAGGCTATCGCTAATGACGGCCTGCCACTGATTGGTTGGGTGGCGAACCGTATTAACCCGGGCCTTGCGCACTACGCAGAAATCATCGACGTGCTGAGCAAAAAGCTACCTGGCCCGTTGGTAGGCGAACTGCCTTATCTGCCCCGCGCCGAGCAGCGCGAATTAGCGCACTATATCGATCTCTCGGCTTTCGGCGGTATGCTGGCCGTAGATCGAGTCGTGGCGTAGCGTTCTCGACAATACCGACGCCACAACACAGGCAACCAGCAAACCGGGAAGTAAAAAATACTGCCCGGTCATCTCACATACCATCAAGGCCGACATGATTGGCGCATGCGTTGTGGCGGCGAGCAGCGTCGCCATACCCGCCAGCCCAAGCAGGATCGCCGTCTCAGAGCCAGGAAACCACAGCGCAAAGATCTGCGCAAACAGCATTCCCGTTGCCATACCAACGAACAAGGTTGGCGTAAACACGCCTCCCGGTGCGCCGGACCCGCTGCTTGCCAGCACCGCCAGGAGCTTGCAGATAAAGACGCCGGCAATTACCGACAGCAGCGGCGGCGACTGCAAAAACGCCTGAACCACGCTATAGCCATTCCCCCATACCTTCGGCGTCAGCAGCGACAGCAGCCCGACGATCAGACCACCCAGCGCCAGCTGCCAAGGCGGTGATAGTTTGAGACGCAGAAACAGAGAATGGCTGAAAGCCATTAGCCACATCAAAAGCGGGCCGCACAGCCCAGCCAGCAGACCCACGCCAACGATCAGGAAATAATCCACCGCCGTAAGCATCTCGCTGAGATGGACATCATAAAGTGTATTCGCGCCGGGACTTAACAGGCGCGTGGTCAGCAGGGCCACCACAGCGGCAATCACCACCGGGCCGAGGGAGGCCAGCATCAGCGTGCCAAACAGGATCTCTGCGATAAACAGGCTGCCCGCCAGCGGCGCATGATAGGCGCTGGCCATCCCGGCGGCGGCACCGCAGGCGATCCACAGTTTCCATTCGGATTTCGGCGTACAACGTTGTGCAAAAAAGGAGGCAGCGAGGGCGGCAAGCAGGATCATGGCGCCTTCCCGGCCGATGGCGCTGCCGCTGGCGACCACCAGCAACGAGGCGAGGGATTTCACCAGGCTGGCGCCGTAATCAAACTGGCCATCACCCGTTTCCAGCGCCTCCATATAATCGGTCGGGGCATGGGGACGTTGGGCCGTCATGCGCTGCCATCCCCACAGTAGCACTCCCGCGGCCAGACCACCCAGCGCAGGCGTCAGCGCCCGCCGCCAGGGCGATAACGCGGCAGCGGCGTTCACCAGGCTTCCGCTTTCGTTGCTGAGAAACAACCACTCCAGCAGATACATGCTGTGGCGGAACACCGCAACGGCCAGCGCTGCCAGCACGCCGGTGACGGTAGCAATCAGGAGACGGCGAAACATCGCGCGGATGTCGGGGTATGCGTGAAGACGTTGCATGAAGTCGTGATTAACGGGGACGATACGATATTGTGGCGGGAAAACGTGAGGTTAGCAAAAGGTATGCGTGCGGAAAAAGGCCGGGCAGTACCCGGCCTGAATGCTTAACTCTCGCTATGAATATTCAATGCCCGGCGCGTACGCCCGGAACTCAAATACTCCGCAATATAATCCTGGGATATCTCGCCGTTATAGCGTCCGTCCTCGTCCACAATCGGCATCCAGCTGGTGTTGCTCTCATACAGGCGAGAAAGCACCACGCGCAGGTTATCCTCGGCCTTACCTGTCATGCGGAACGGATGCAGAATATCACCGCAGCTGCCGCTGGCATTACGCGCTTCGCGGCGCTTCACAAAGCCCAGCGGTTTGCCGAGATCATCAACCACGGTAATGGCGCGAATATCGTTGTCATCCATGGTGGCGAAGGCCTCTGGCAGCGGCGTCGATTCGCGTACCGTAATCGTCGGCTGCTGGTCGGTGACGTCGCCCGCGGATACCAGCAGCAGGCGTTTCAACGTCCGGTCCTGACCAACAAACGAGCCGACAAACTCATTGGCGGGTTTCGCCAGCAGCTCGTCCGGGCTGGCGCACTGAACAATACGCCCCTGACGGAAGACGGCAATACGGTCGCCCAGCTTCAGCGCTTCGTCAATATCGTGGCTCACCAGCATCACGGTCTTTTTCAGCTTGCGCTGCATCTCCAGGAACTGGTTCTGGATCACCTCACGGTTAATCGGGTCAACCGCGCCGAATGGTTCATCCATCAGCAGGACCGGAGGATCCGCTGCCAGCGCGCGGATGACGCCGATACGCTGCTGCTGACCGCCGGACATTTCGCGCGGATAGCGGTGAAGGAATTTATGTGGATCCATTGCCACCATATCCATCAGCTCTTCGGCACGGGATTTACAGCGTGCTTTGTCCCAGCCCAGCATGCGCGGCACGACGGTAATGTTCTCTTCGATAGTCATGTTCGGGAACAGGCCAATCTGCTGGATCACGTAGCCAATGTTGCGGCGCAGGGTCACGGTGTCCATCCCGCTGGTGTCTTCGCCGTTAATCAGGATCGTCCCGCTGCTTGGCGTAATGAGACGGTTAATCATCTTCAGGGTAGTGGTTTTCCCGCAGCCGGACGGGCCGAGCAGCACGCACATTTCCCCTTCAGGCACGTTCAGATTGACGTTGTCGACGGCCTTAAACGTCTGGCCGTGCTTCTGTGAAAATTGTTTGGTGAGGTTTTCCAGTTTTATCATTATCGAATCCCCTTCGGAGTCAGTACCACCTGCAAACGGTGCAGCAACCAGTCGAGCACAATCGCTAAAAGACAAATCATCAGCGCGCCCGCAATTAACATACGAATATCACTCCCGCCAATACCGTTAAGCAGCAGCAGGCCCAGACCGCCCGCGCCAATCACGGCAGCAATCGCCATGACGCCGATGTTCATCACCACGGCGGTGCGGATGCCGCCAAAAATGACCGGCAGCGCCATTGGGATTTCCACCCAGCGCAGACGCTGCCAGAAGGTCATGCCGATGCCGCGTCCCGCTTCGCGCAGGCCGGGTGGCAGGCTGTCGAGCGCCGTGTGGGTGTTGCGCACAATCGGCAGCAGTGAATAGAGGAACACCGCCGTAATCGCGGGCAGGGCGCCAATGCCCTGACCGATCAGCGAAAAGAGCGGGATCATCAGGCCGAAAAGCGCAATTGACGGGATGGTGAGCACAATGGTGGCAATCCCCAGCACCGGCGTTGCCAGCCATTTATGGCGGACAATTAAAATGCCCAGCGGCACGCCAATAACAATCGCCATGCCCACGGCGAGTGCCACCAGCCAGAGGTGTTGCAGCGTCAGGGTTAAGAGATAGTCCCAGTTGTCGAGAATATAGTGAATCGTCTCCATAGCGCCTCCTACAGCAACTGTTTGCTACGCAGGAAATCACGGGCGACCTGCTGCGGTGACTGATGGTCGATATCCACCTTCTTATTCAGTTCGGTGATAACGTCGTTGTTGAGCTGGGCTGAGAGGGTATTCAGCGCCTCCTCCAGCCCCGGGTTAGCCTCCAGCGTGTCTTTTCGAACAACTGGCGTCACGGCGTAACTCGGGAAGAAGCCTTTATCGTCTTCCAGCACTTTAAGATCGAAGCCCTTCACGCGCCCGTCGGTGGTGTAGATCAGCCCGGCATCGACAAACCCGTCGCGCACCGCGTTATAGACCAGCCCCGGATCCATCTGGCGGATCTGCGGGCGGTCCAGCTCCATGTTGTAGGCCGCCTGCAACGGTTTCATCCCGTCGCTACGCCCGGCAAATTCCAGGTCAAGGCCCAGCAGCCAGTTGTTATCTGGATCGGTTTTACGGATCTGCTCAATCTTTGCCACCATCTCAGACATGGTATTGATATGTTCAGCCTCGGCGCGCTTGCGCTGCATGGCAAAGGCATAGGTATTGTTCATATCGGCAGGTTTAAGCCACACCAGACCGTGCTTTGCGTCGAGGCGTTTCACCGTCTCGTATGACTCCTGCGGCGACATGCGTTTGTTGATATGGTTGAAGATGATCAGCGACGTGCCGGTGTACTCCCAGGTCATATCAATCTGCTTGTTAATCATCGCGTTACGGGAAATCACCGTCGCAATATTAGTCTGCGGCTGCACCTGAAATCCTTTCTTTTGCAGATACTGTACGGTCATGGCCGAGAGAATGTGCTGCTCGGTAAAGCTCTTTGTTGCCAGGATCAGCGGCGCGGCGAGCGCCTGGCTGGTGAAGAGCGCGGCGGCGCACAGCGCCGTCAGGCCGGAAAACAGTCTCATAGAAGCTCCTTGTTATAATTATCGCGCGAGATGCGGGCTCAGTAGTCGACCCAGTGCCGCCAGCAGCGTATCCAGAATCAGGGCGAACAGGGCGGTGGCCGCCGCGCCCAGGATCAGCGTCGGGAAGTCATTCAGATAGATCCCCGGGAAAATCAGCTCGCCGTAGCTGCTGGCGCCAATCAGGAATGCCAGCGGTGCGGTACCGACGTTAATCGCAGTGGCAATGCGAATACCGGAAAGCATCACCGGCCAGGCGTTAGGAATTTCGACCTGATGCAGGCGCTGCCATTTGGTCATGCCGATGCCGTTTGCCGCTTCCAGCAACGACGCGGGAACAGAGCACAGCCCGGCATAGGTGTTACGCACAATTGGCAGCAAAGAAGCGAGAAAGAGGGCGATAATGGCCGGTTTATCACCGATGCCAATCACCACCATCGCCAGCGCCAGAACGGCCAGCGGCGGCAGGGTGTTGCCCACGTTAAAGATTTGCATCACGTATTCGGCGATACCCCGTGCCGCCGGACGGCTCAGCAGAATACCGCTTGGAATGCCCACCAGCAGGGCAAAGAACATTGATGAAAAGACCAGAATCAGGTGCTGTTGACCGAGGTAGAGCAGGTCAACCTGGCGCGCCTTAATTGTCTCCAGTCCAATTCCCCAGGTGAGGAGAGCGAGGACCACGATAATCGCGCCGACAAAAAGCAGCGAACGTTTAAGTAATGGGTGCATTGCGGTGTGTCTCCCTGTGCGCATGCGTTATAGCAACCACCTGTTGCGGTTGCCTGTTGTTATGCCATGTTTCGGCAGGGGTACTTCACCTATAGCAAGCGAAACGGAAGGGTTCCAGCAAAGGGGGTAAAACAGTAACCCTATGAAATTAGTGACAACCTGAGTTAAGCCTTATGGCGTAAGGGCTGTCAGTGGGAAGGCAGAATAGTCTTAAAGAAGCACGCCTCAAGTGACAACGTCACTTGAGGCGTGCTGATCACCCTATCGACTAAGCGCGGCGCGTACCTTTCGAACGCGCCACGAGATACGAACGATTGAAAAGGCGGCGATAAACACCAGCATCAGGCCCAGTGCCAGCATCGCGTGGAATCCAAACTCTCTGAAGAGGATCAGCCCCGCAATCCCGCCGGTAATAAACGAGAAAAGGGTGGTTAAATGGGTTTTGAGCTGGCTCTTTTGCGCGGCCGTGTCTTTGGAATAATCCCGGCGCAGCATGGCGACCATAACGGAGGCCAGCGAAATGCCGGCATCGGTCAGCGTACCGGTAATGTGCGTGGATCTCACCCGACCGCCGGAAAGCTGAGTTGAGGTGGAGTTATGAATTCCCATCAAACCGCACAGGAAAAGAATAATCTCCTGATTCGTGGCGAAGGAGTGAAAATACATTTCATAAAGGGATACCCCGGCAAGTAATAGCCCTTCAACAAATAAAACCTGGCTGAATATCAGCCTGACGTTATGGATAATTCCCCAGATAACAATAATCCGCGCAACAATGGCGCCAGCGACAAACGACAGAATAATGGCGCCAAAAAAAAGAATATCACTGAGATCGGTGGAGGAAACTTCGCTGGATAACTGCGATGTATTACCCGTCATATGAGAGGGGAAAAAGCCGAACGCGCCCAGCGCAATGGCATTCAGCAGTCCCGCGGAGGTCGCCAGCCAGAGTGCAAGACGACGATCCTCCTGATGCGTTCGTTCTTTCTTTAATTTAATCAGCAAAGAATACCTCCAGTTTGAGCTTTGCCTGACTTCTCAAGCTAACAAAGCGATGTCGCCGACTGACCAGGATATTGCTTAATTATTATTTCAACGGGAGGTATTCGAGGTTTTGTAATTAAATAAAATAACCCTGTTAATATAATGCCTTATTGCTAATGCCACGAGCAGACTGACGGGCAAAAATACCGTCCCAGTGTGCACGCCCGCTGTAGCGGTATGGGATTTGATTCAGTGTAGACATAGGTGTCATTCACGACGATGAGAAGAGATGCCCCCGTGATTTCCGGGGGCTTAGAGTGTTATTTCAGACTGGTTTTGAAGAACTGCTCAAACTGCGCGAACGGGATTTTTCCTGCGACGTTATCGTAGAGATCTACATGGTTTGCACCGGGAACAATCACCAGCTCTTTCTCTTTGCTGCCGACGGCCTTGAACGCATCCTCCGCAAAATAACGAGAGTGTGCGTTTTCACCGGTCACAATCAGCGTTGGGATAGTGATCTCCCCGGCATAGCTCAGCAGCGGCATATTCATAAAGGATAACGGCATGGTCGCAGTCCACGCGCCGGTGGAGTTTACGGAACGGGCATGGAAACCGCGCGGCATACGGTAGTAATCATAGAACTCTTTCAGTACCGGATGCGGATCGGTGGGCAGTGCTTCCGGCAGAATGCGCTCGGCCGCCGTCACCTTGCCATTCTCATCGACATTAATATCGTGGCCGCCATGGGCGAAAGTGCCGCTTTCAGCATCTTTCCAGCGCTGCGCGTTCAGATACTGCAACACGGCCCGACGATCGGCCGCTGAATAGCGATCTTTCCCGTTGCCCACGCCGTGACCCATCGCGCGGCTCATATCGTACATTACGCTGGTGGCGACCGCCTTCACGCGGGTATCCATGGATGCCGCGTTCAGCGCCATACCGCCCCAGCCGCAGATACCAAGAATGCCGATACGGTTACGGTCGACTTCTTTCTGTAACCCCAGGAAATCCACAGCGGCGCTAAAGTCTTCGGTGTTGATGTCAGGGGAGGCAACGTTACGCGGCTGGCCGCCACTTTCCCCCGTGTAGGATGGATCGAAGGCCAGGGCCACGAACCCCTGCTCAGCCAGAGTCTGGGCGTACAGACCGCTGGATTGTTCTTTAACCGCACCGAACGGCCCACTGACGGCTATCGCCGCCAGTTTCTGGTCGCCGTGGTTCCTGGGAATGTACAGATCGCCCACCAGAGTGATCCCGTACCGGTTCTGGAACGTCACTTTGCGGTGGTTGACTTTATTGCTCTCGGCGAAGGTTTTATCCCAGGTTGTCACCATCGAAACGGGGGCGTTAGGATTTAGCGTTTCTGCATAACTCATTGTTGTCACTCCACTTAATGATGCACATAACAGCAGCGCAACGGGCAGTTTTTGGGTGAATGTTTTCATAAGAGGTACCGTGTGTTGTTGTAATGAGGCCATTATAGTTAGCAGAAATAGTGCTGATTAGAGGCCAAAAGCTGCTAGGATTAATATCATTTTGTTATGAATTGACGAGGCATGATGGCGAAGCGGGAAAACTATAATGAGCTGTATCTCTTTATGCAGGTGGTGCGGGAGGGAAGCTTCACGGCAGCCGCACAGCGGCTCGGGCTGGCGCAATCCGGGATCAGCCGATCGGTTCGCGAGCTGGAAGAGCGGCTGGGCGTTCAGCTTCTGGTGCGTACTACGCGCAAGCTGTCGCTGACACACGCCGGGGAACAGCTTTACCAGACCGCCGGTTCCGCCTTTGATGCGCTTGATACCGGGTTGACCAGACTGGCGCATTACCGCCAGACGCCGTCCGGCACGGTGCGCATTAATGCCAGCCAGCACGCCATCGAGAAATGTCTGCTGCCAAAGCTCGCTATCTTCAAACAGCGTTACCCGGATATCCGTCTGGAATTGATGAATGAGAGCCGGTTCGTGGATATCATTGCCGAGCGATTCGACGCGGGCGTCCGGCTGGGGCCGGAGGTGGGACAAGGAATGATTGCGGTGCGCATCACGCCCGATATGGAGATGGCTGTGGTTGCCGCCCCGGCGCATTTTCGGCGCTATGGTTTCCCGCATACGCCCGCCGATCTGGATGCTCATCCCTGCATTGCCTACCAGTTTGCCGACGGTAACCACTATCAATGGGAGCTTGTTCAGGACGGGAAGCGAGTTACGCACCGGCCTGAGGGGCAATGGGCCTTTTCCGACAGCTACATGGAGGCTGAAGCGGCCCGGCTGGAACTCGGGCTGGCCTATGTCCCGGTTGAGCTGGTGTCTGACGATCTGGAGCGTGGCACGCTTATACGCGTCTTACAGCGCTACAGCCTGCGGATGGACGGGCTTTACCTCTATTATCCGCACCGCAACGTGTCCCCGGCGCTGAGAGCGGTTATTGATACGTTGAAAATTTAAGGCAGCCTCTGCTCGACGGTCTATACAGCTCCTGGGTTTGTGGTACGCTACTATTTTATATAGCGCTGCTTAATTAAGGCAAAGAAATGACAAAAATAACGCCAGAATATACGGCTGTAGACTTATCGAGTTGGGCAAGGAAAGAACATTTTGAAGTCTTTCAGAGCTTTGCTCAATGCACGATTAACCAAACGGTTCAGCTGGATATCACTGCGCTGCTGAAGCATATCAAACAGGTTGGCTGGAAATTTTATCCTTCGATTATTTCCCTTATTTCGACAGTCGTTAACCGCCATTCTGAGTTCCGTATGGCTATGAAGGATAATGAGCTTGTAATATGGAATGAGGTGCATCCCAGCTATACCCTTTTCCATAAAGAGACGGAGACGTTTTCATCATTATGGAGTCACTTCGACGGGAATATTCATCACTTTCAGAACGTTTATGCAGAAGACGTTTCTCGCTATGGTGATAATCTTGCCTACTGGCCCAAAGAAGAGTACCGGGAAAATATATTCTTCATATCGGATATTCCGTGGGTCAGTTTTACCAGTTTTAATATCAACGTGGCTAACATGCAGAACTTTTTTGCGCCCATGTTCACGTTTGGAAAATACTTTAACCAGGATGGAAAAGTCTTGTTGCCTTTCGCCGTTCAGGTTCATCATTCTGTCTGTGATGGTTTCCATGTGGCCAGACTAATCAACGAGTTGCAAGAGTTGTGTGATAATTTACCGCACTATTAAGCCGCGAGCCGTTTCCGGCCCGCGGCAGCAGGACAGGTGATGAGTCGTTCTGACGATCAGGCGGCTTTGACGGCCCGGATTTTTTTGCTGCTATCCGCCTCTGGCGCTGTTTTATCCGTTGCAGCATTGAGCTCGGGAAGCTTGCTGGTACGCAGGATATGCTGCACGGACTCTTTCTGCTCGGCAAGATACAGACCAAGGTTTTCCGCCTGCGTTTCATCCATCTGCATTCCGCTTTGCAGCAGCCAGTCGGTGAACGCTTCTGCCATGTCGAGCAGTTTGTCGTGAGCGTCAGCCTCTTTCTTACTGGCAAAAGTCATTTTCTCTTCACCTTTTCTTACGACCACGAATTTTGTTTCAACAGCCATTTTGCACCTCCAGCACTGTAATTATATACAGTATAGCAGTTCCGGATCTGCGTTGCAGCAAAAATGTCCGAACCTGGCTTACACAACGGATGTACAAGCCAGGAGCTGCTATCGGTACAGCGTTTTTTCTGCAATCGGGATCAGCAAAGTGGACTGCCATTCTGCCAGCGTCAGCTGGGCAAGTTTACCCAGCGCCGTATAGAACGGATGGGCCGCGTTTTCAACGAATACGCTAAGGAAACGCGTGCTCCACGGCAGCAGATGCCAGGCCATAAGCTGGTCGCGTTCTGTGTCGCGACCGTTCTCGGCAAGCCATGCCGCCAGCATCAGCAACGTTCCGAAGTGATCTTCCGGCTCATTCTGCTGCATCTCAAAGGCGATATGGTTTTCACGCATCCACTGGCGCAATGCAAGGGTCGAATCGCCAAACAGCACGGACTCGCGATCGAGCCAGACGGAGCCCCACGGGGGGGCGGGCAGGGCATACGGGCCAATAAACAGACGCTGCCAGGCGTCTTTCAACGCTTCGTCCGACGGGTTCTTAAACATACTGGCCACGGGCTGCAGGCTTTCCTGCGCCAGCGGCCAGTCCTGCACCCAGTCACCTGCGGTCAGGGCACTCACCAGCGGTGCGGTCTGCTCGCTGTCAGGGGCAAAATAAAACAGCGCGCCCAGTACCCGGGCGCTGAACGCGAACGATTCGCGGTGTGAGACGTCATTCATTACAACTTTCCTTACTTGTGCGCGGGGGTAGCCCGCGCACCTGTGTTAACCTGCAATTGCTAACCCTGCGGTCATATGCAAACCATAAAATAGCCCACGGCCAATCATTTCACCCCCCGCCACCAGCACGAAACCTGCAAACAGGCCGAGCGTTTTCGGTTCCTGACGACGAATAAGCGGACAGATCCAGCAGCCTAAACCCGCCGCCAGCAGCGCGATGCGCCATACCTGAAGCGAACCATAATCCGGCAGCAGGGCGTTAGCCTGCTGGATAGAACTCTGGATCGTCCCCAGCGTATTGCTTTGCAACACGACGACCGCCACGCAGGCGATGAGTGCCAGTACGCTGACAGACGCGGCAAGGGTACCTTTGTATGTCACGTTTGCGACCCGCAGCAGCAGCGCGGCCAGCAGCGGGCCAGTAAGAGCCATCGTCAGGAAGAAGGCCAACGTGGTGTAGCCCGTATACCAGGTCGGTACGGTATCGATCTGATAGACCCGGGTCATAGCCCAGACAAAAACGACACCCAGGAGCTGGCTGACAACCAGCCAGATTTTGCCTAAAGCTGGGGGCATTTTACCGATAACCGACACCAGCCACCAGAAACCGCCCACGGCAAAGAAGATCGAACCCGCCGCGATCTCATTACTCAGCGCTGACGTTCCCACGCGGTTAAGCGAGTTGAAGGCGCGCAGCGGGGAGCCAAGATGCAGTACCGAGGCCATAAACCCAATACCCATTACCAGCCAGAGAAAAAACAGGCTGCGCACGATGCGTATTCTGGCCTTGTCATCACGTTCATTCAGCCAGGCGAAGCCCATCACGATTAATGCGCCAGCCACGCACTGCCCGAAAACGGTGAAGATCACCAGCGGCCATTCATGCCATCCACTTCCCATCTCACACCTCCTTCGGGTTTGCCAGGTAGCCGGTGGTGTCACCCGTCGGACGGCTGTTGGCGTTAGGTTTAATCACAATACTCGGCTTCGTGAAGTGCGCAGACGGCAGCGGCGCGACCGCAGCAAGCTGGCCGTGTTTTTTGCGCAGCTCTTCAATCGGGCCAAAGTCCAGCGCGCGCAGCGGGCAGGACTCGACGCAGATGGGCTTTTTGCCGTCCGCCACGCGGCTGTGGCAGCCGTCGCACTTGGTCATGTGGCCTTTAGCCGCGTTATACTGCGGCGCGCCGTACGGGCAGGCCATGTGGCAGTAGCGACAGCCGATGCAGACATCCTCGTCCACCACCACAAAACCGTCGTCTCGCTTGTGCATTGCCCCGCTCGGGCAGACCTTAGTGCAGGCCGGATCTTCGCAGTGGTTGCAGGCAATCGACAGGTAATAGGCGAAGACGTTCTGATGCCAGACGCCGTTATCCTCCTGCCAGTCGCCGCCCGCGTATTCATAAATACGACGGAAGCTGACGTCCGGGGTCAGATCTTTGTAATCCTTGCAGGCCAGCTCGCAGGTTTTACACCCGGTGCAGCGGCTGGAATCAATAAAAAATCCATACTGGGTTGTCATCGGTTAATCCTTATGCCTTCTCGATCTGCACCAGGTTCGTGTGCTGCGGATTGCCTTTCGCCAGCGGTGACGGGCGGTGTGTGGTCAGGGTATTGATGCAGGAGCCGTGATCGACACGATCGCCGTTCATGTTGGCGTCATGCCAGGCGCCCTGGCCCATCGCGCTCACACCAGGCATGATGCGCGGGGTGACTTTGGCGGCAATGCGCACTTCGCCGCGATCGTTAAACACGCGCACCGTGTCACCGTTTTTAATGCCGCGCTTCTCGGCGTCTACAGGGTTAAGCCACACCTCCTGGCGACAGGCGGCCTGGAGCACATCCACGTTGCCGTAGCTGGAGTGGGTACGGGCTTTAAAGTGGAAACCGAACAGTTGCAGCGGGAATTTGCTGCGCTCGGGCGCGTCCCAGCCTTCAAAGGTTGAGGTATAGACCGGTAGCGGGGTGATGGTTTCGTCTTTTTGCAGTTCCCAGGTTGCCGCAATATCCGCCAGCTTGCTGGAGTAGATCTCGATTTTCCCCGACGGTGTTTTCAGCGGATTGGCATCCGGATCGTCACGGAATTTTTTATAGGCCACAAAATGTCCATTTGGATCTTTGCGCTTATAAATACCCATTTTTTTCAGCGCGTCGTAGGACGGCAGCAGCGGATCTTTGGCAACCATTTTGGCGTAAAGGTAGCGCAGCCACTGCTCCTGCGTACGGCCTTCGGTGAATTTCTGATAGACATCCGGTCCGAGACGTTTCGCTACTTCGCTCATGATCCAGTAGATGGGTTTGCGCTCAAACTTCGGGGCGGTTACCGGCTGGAGGAAAATCAGGTATCCCATGTTGCCGGCGTAATCGTTGGGGATGATATCTTCCTGCTCAACGGTCATCAGGTCCGGCAGGACAATATCGGCATACTTCGCGGACGAGGTCATGAAGTTGTCGATAACGACGATCGTTTCGCACTTACTCTCATCCTGCAAAATGTCGTGAGTTTTGTTGATATCAGAGTGCTGGTTGATGATGGTATTACCCGCATAGTTCCAGATGAACTTGATCGGCACATCCAGCTTATCCTTACCGCGTACGCCGTCGCGCAGGGCGGTCATCTCCGGTCCACGCACGATGGCATCCGTCCAGCTGAAGCAGGAGATTTGCGTTTTCACAGGATTTTCCGGCAGCGGCATACGTTCGATGGTGATGGTGTAGGTCGATTCGCGCGCGCCGCTGTTGCCGCCGTTAATGCCGACGTTGCCGGTCAGGATCGGCAGCATGGCGATGGCGCGGGATGTCTGCTCGCCGTTGGCCTGACGCTGCGGGCCCCAGCCCTGGCAAATGTAGGCCGGTTTTGCCGAACCGATTTCACGGGCCAGCTTAATAATGCGATCGGCAGGAATGCCTGTAATGCGCGACGCCCATTCCGGGGTTTTCGCGGTTCTGTCATCACCCTGGCCGAGAATATAGGCTTTGTAATGACCATTAGCAGGTGCGCCTTCCGGCAGGTTTTTTTCGTCATAACCTACGCAGTATTTATCGAGGAAGGGCTGATCGACGAGGTTTTCATTAATCAGCACCCACGCAATACCTGCCACCAGTGCGGCATCGGTGCCCGGACAAATCGGGATCCACTCGTCTTCGCGGCCTGCGGCGGTGTCGGTGTAGCGCGGATCGATAACGATCATCCGTGCGTTAGACCGTTCACGTGCCTGTTCAAGGTAGTAAGTGATCCCGCCGCCGCTCATGCGCGTTTCTGCCGGATTATTGCCGAACATCACCACCAGTTTGGTGTTTTCGATATCTGATGTACTGTTACCGTCGTTGCTGCCGTAGGTGTAGGGCATTGCGCAGGCGATCTGCGCGGTGCTCTGTAGGTGCCGTAGTGGCTGAGGAAGCCGCCGTAGCAGTTCATCAGGCGTGCCACCAGCGAGGCGTAAGGGGAGGAGCGGGTGATATTGCCGCCGACAATTCCGGAGGAGTAGTTAATGTAGACCGCTTCGTTGCCGTATTTTTCGACCACGCTTTTCAGGCTCGCGGCGATGGTGTCCAGCGCTTCTTCCCAGGTGATACGTTCAAACTTGCCTTCTCCGCGTTTGCCCACGCGTTTCATCGGATAGTTCAGACGGTCTGGATGATTAATGCGACGGCGAATTGAACGGCCTCGCAGGCAGGCGCGAACCTGATGGTTGCCGTAAACATCCTCGCCGGTATTATCCGTTTCAACCCAATAGACTTCGTCATCGCGAACGTGCAGACGTAGCGCGCAGCGGCTACCGCAGTTTACCGAGCAGGCGCCCCAGACGACTTTATCTTCCGCTGGCTGAATAGCGGTCTGCACTGCGGCGGCGGCGCTTTTCAGACCAAAAGGCAATGCGATCCCACCGGCGGCAAGCGCCAGAGATCCTATGGCAGTAGATTTAACCAGAGTTCGACGGCTTATCCCGTCGTGATGTTCAACTTCGGACATAACTCACCCCATCATTGTTAATAATTATTTTCACCCGTGACTACAACCGGGCTAATGATGGGGGGAGTGTTACTTATTTAGAGGTATTAAATATTAATCCTCGTCAACTCAGGGGAATTGAGTGGGAAAATCATTGCGGCTCAGCGGGTGCATTCTCCTGCGTACCTGCACCGCTTACCGGGTAGTTTCCGCTACTGGTACGAGTGTACAAAATTTTGAAAGTATCGTTGGCGCAATGCCCAACGACCTGCGCATCCGGCTGATCGGCCTGATCGTTCGGGACGATGTTCAGGGTAAACCCAGACTCCGGTACGCCGTTGTTGATAATCTTCTGCTGAATGTCGCTTTTCACGCGCTCGCAGGAGTCCGGGGCCGCAAGAAGAGCGGGTGAAGCACTCATTAACAGCAGGGCGGTAATCCAGGGTAACCGTTTCATCTGTAGCTCCTTTTCACTGTGTGGACTGTAAGCATAGCAGGGTTAGGGTAAGCTTTTGTTTTTGGACCTGTCTTTCTGAATTGTCCTGGAGCCGTAATCATGTTGAAGAATGTTAGATTACCCTTTGCCCTGATCGATTATTTGATTCAATAAAGGAGTTATGGCTCTTCGATAACGGTGGCGAAGCTTTGCAGCTAACGGCCTTTCCCGCATAAGTAAATTCCAAATTTTTTTCTTTTTGGCATCCAGCATGGCATCACCTTTTGATTCATTAATTGTTGAAACATTGGCTTCTTCGGAAAGGCGTACTGGATAAGGTACTATAGAGTGAATTCTAGCCAGTGATAGGTCTTCGAATAAACTCCATTTATCGGCAACCATCCATACAGGATAAAGGTTATCCAGAAGGCTTCTAGCAGCTTTTTGATTGATAATGTATGCATGAGTAGTCGTGGCATGCTGAGTCTTATGTATATTATATGAGCCGAAAATGTGTTTGAACGGTTTTTTGTAATATTTATTGACCCGACTCAGAAGAAGAATCTCAGGTTTTGTTTTGCTGAGCGTAACGTTATTAAGTATCTCACGCAGATCGCTGTTTAGTACAACATCATCCTCAAGGATAAGAGCGGCGTCGATATTTTCATCTATTATTCTTTTGTATATTTTTTGATGGCTTAATGCACAACCCACTTCTCCCGGGAGAAAAGCATAATTTGTCTCCCGTGTGACATTTCTTAGTTCAGTTTCAGTCATTTTTCGACCATCTACTGCTTCAATAAACTCGTATGCAATGTTCAATTCGGACAATTGACATTCCATTTTCGCACGACGTTCGAGCGAGTGTTTGAGATTGACTATAAAAGTTCTCATCCTTTTAGCGTTCCTTAAAGACTTAATAGCTGGGCCAAATTCATACATTTTACCAGTATTCGAACCAATTCAACATCGCTACCATACTATTTGCTACTATGAGTGCCACAATCCTTTCATTCTTTTGGTAAATGACGTGAATAAATACGCAGCGATAACGCTACTGGCAACGGTACTGGTGGGATGTGACAACAACACCGCGCCGCTGTCATTTACGCCGGAGATGGCGAGCTTTTCGAACGAGTTTGACTTTGACCCTCTGCGCGGGCCGGTGAAAGATTTTACCCAGACGCTGTTGAACGATAAGGGTGAAGTCTCTAAACGCGTGACCGGAACGATGTCGTCGGAGGGGTGTTTCGATACCCTTGAACTGCACGATCTGGAGGCTAACACGGGCGTTGCGCTGGTGCTGGATGCTAACTACTACGTCGATGCGGAAACCCAGCAGCAGAAGGTGAAGTTGCAGGGAAAATGTCAGCTGGCGGAACTGCCGTCTGCCGGCCTGACGTGGGACACCGACGATAACGGGTTTGTGGTTGCCGCGCACAGCAAAGAGATGGAAGTGAAGTACCAGTATGACGCCGACGGCTACCCGCTGGGTAAAACCACGGTCTCCGGCGACCAGCGATTATCGGTCAAATCGATGCCGTCGAAAGATCTGCGTAAGCGCATGGATTATACGGCGGTAAGCCTGTTGAACGATAAACCGATGGGCAATGTAAAGCAGAGTTGCGATTACGATCGCCACAACAACCCGGTGAGCTGTGAGCTGGTTATCGTCGATGACAGCGTTAAACCTGCCATTGAGCGCAAGTACACCATCAAAAACAGCATTGAATATTATTAAGAATAAAACCGCGCAGGTTACTGCGCGGTGGGTTTAAGCAGGTTGGCGGAGGAGGATTTATGCCCGGCCAGATGCTGATGCTGGAAAATGCACATGCGGATGGTGTTACGGTATTCGCCATTAATAAAGAACTCATGGATCAGTTCACCTTCCACCATAAAGCCGAGCTTACGGTAGATATGAATCGCTTTTTCGTTCTCTTTGTCGACGATAAGGTAAAGCTTGTAGAGATTCAGGACGTTAAACCCATAATCCATCGCCAGCTTTGCCGCCCGCGACGCAAGACCTTTCCCCTGGTGCTCCGGTGAAATAATGATCTGAAATTCCGCCCGACGGTGAACATGGTTGATCTCAACCAGCTCAACCAGCCCGGCTTTCTCACCTTCGCACTCCACCACAAACCGGCGTTCACTCTGATCGTGGATATGCTTATCGTAGAGATCGGACAGCTCGACGAAGGCCTCGTAAGGCTCTTCAAACCAGTAGCGCATCACGCTGGCATTGTTGTCGAGCTGGTGGACAAAGCGTAAATCTTCGCGCTCCAGCGGACGGAGCTTAACGTCACACGGCGTCGACATTACGGTGCTACCGTGCGGCCAGTGCGACGATCCAGACAGCGCAGGGTGTTAGGCTCCCAGTAAGCGTTGACGTTGGCACTTTGCTGGCATTTGTCGCGGGCATCAAACGCGACGTCTTCTTTATCCCACTCTTTTTCCACGCGCTTATTCACTTTCTGACGCAGGCTGCGGGTGTCATTCCATTGTTCTTTGTCCATGGCGGCGTTCTGGCGGCTTTGCGCGCTGTCACCAGACTCAATGATGAGTTTGCTGGTTTCGGCTGATGCCGTTGCGGCGAAGGCGAACGAGGACAGCGCCAGTGCGGCTGTCAGACAAAGGCGTTTGCTTAATGTAGTCATAGCGTTTCCTTTAAACGGGTGCAGACAATCGGATTACCCCGTTGGATTCTACACCAATCCGAAAGGGTGTCATACCCGCGCGGCAGGTATGGGAACGATGAGAGCATTATCGCGTATGATGTCTAAATCAATCCTCACGAAACGAGAAAAATGTTCAAAACGACGCTGCTTTTTTTCGCGACCGCGCTGTGTGAAATCATCGGATGCTTTTTGCCGTGGCTCTGGCTAAAGCGGGGCGCTTCCGCGCTGCTGCTGATCCCGGCGGGTGTGTCCCTGGTTCTTTTCGTCTGGCTGCTCACCCTGCATCCGGCCGCCAGCGGGCGGGTTTATGCGGCCTACGGAGGGGTGTACGTCTGTACTGCGCTGCTGTGGCTGCGCTTTGTCGATGGCATCAGGCTAAGCCTGTATGACTGGGCAGGCGCGCTGGTTGCCCTGTGCGGTATGTTGATCATCGTGGCTGGCTGGGGACGCGCATAGTCGTCCTCATAGTGTGATCGCCCGCTGATTTTTCGATCATTATACTTGTATGGTAGTAGTGTAGTTGCGTAAATTTCCTGCATCACAACGAGCGATGTAAGGAAATGGATTATGAAGATTGTCGGGGCTGAAGTATTTGTCACCTGCCCGGGGCGTAACTTTGTCACCCTTAAAATCACCACCGATGAGGGCATTGTCGGCCTGGGTGATGCCACGCTTAACGGACGTGAACTTTCCGTTGCCTCCTACCTGAAAGATCACCTGTGCCCTCAGCTGATTGGCCGCGATGCGCACCGCATCGAAGATATCTGGCAATTCTTCTATAAAGGCGCGTACTGGCGTCGTGGCCCGGTCACCATGTCAGCGATTTCTGCCGTGGATATGGCGCTGTGGGACATCAAAGCGAAAGCCGCGAACATGCCGCTCTATCAACTTCTGGGCGGAGCCTCCCGGGAAGGGGTGATGGTTTATTGTCATACCACCGGGCACACCATTGACGACGTACTGGAAGATTATGCCCGTCATAAAGAGATGGGCTTCAAGGCTATTCGCGTGCAGTGCGGCGTGCCGGGGATGAAAACCACCTATGGTATGTCTAAAGGAAAAGGGCTGGCGTATGAGCCTGCAACCAAGGGCGACTGGCCGGACGAGCAGCTTTGGTCCACCGAGAAATACCTCGACTTCACGCCGAAACTGTTCGACGCAGTGCGCAGTCAGTTCGGCTTCAACGAACATCTCCTTCACGACATGCACCACCGTCTGACGCCCATCGAAGCGGCGCGATTCGGCAAAAGCATTGAAGAGTACCGCCTGTTCTGGATGGAAGACCCGACTCCCGCTGAAAACCAGGAGTGTTTCCGCCTGATCCGCCAGCACACCGTCACGCCCATTGCGGTGGGGGAAGTGTTCAACAGCATCTGGGACTGCAAGCAGCTGATTGAAGAGCAGCTCATTGACTATATCCGCGCCACCATAACCCATGCGGGCGGCATTACCGGGATGCGTCGCATTGCTGACTTTGCCTCACTCTACCAGGTGCGCACCGGCTCACACGGCCCGTCGGATCTGTCGCCGATTTGCCACGCCGCGGCGCTGCATTTTGACCTGTGGGTACCGAACTTTGGCGTGCAGGAGTATATGGGGTATTCAGAGCAGATGCTGGAAGTGTTCCCGCACAGCTGGCGCTTCGATAACGGCTATATGCACCCGGGCGACAAGCCAGGGCTGGGCATTGAGTTTGATGAGAAGCTGGCAGCGAAATACCCGTACGAACCGGCCTGTCTGCCGGTGGCCCGTCTGGAAGACGGCACCCTCTGGAACTGGTAAACGAGGAGCGAATGATGAAAAGCGTAGTGATCCAACAGCCGAATGCGCTGGTGATTGAGGAGCGTCCTCTCCCGTTGCCGGACGCAGGCGACGTCCGCGTCAGAATTAAGCTCGCCGGTATCTGCGGTTCAGACAGCCATATCTATCGTGGGCATAACCCGTTTGCGAAATACCCGCGGGTAATCGGTCACGAGTTCTTTGGCGAAATAGACGCGGTTGGCGAAGGTGTGGAGAGCACCCGACTGGGCCAGCGCGTGTCTGTTGATCCGGTGATCAACTGCGGACACTGCTACCCGTGTTCCGTCGGAAAACCGAACGTTTGTACCTCGCTGGTGGTGCTGGGCGTCCACCGTGACGGCGGCTTCAGCGAATACGCCGTCGTGCCGGCGAAAAATGCCTGGCACATTCCGGATGCGATCCCTGACAAACACGCGGTGATGGTTGAGCCTTTCACCATTGCCGCCAACGTGACGGGGCAGGCGAAACCCACCGAACAGGACGTGGCGCTGATCTATGGCGCAGGCCCGATGGGGCTGGTCACCGTGCAGGCGCTAAAGGGCGTTTACAAGGTGAAGCAGGTCATCGTGGTGGATCGGATTGATGAGCGGCTGGGGATGGCGCAACGCAGCGGCGCAGACTGGGTCTTCAACAACAGCGAGCACTCATTACAGGCCGCGCTGGATGAAAAAGGCATCAAGCCGACGTTAATCATCGATGCTGCCTGTCATCCGTCCATTTTGCAGGAAGCGATTACGCTGGCGTCTCCGGCGGCGCGCATCGTGCTGATGGGCTTCTCCAGCGACCCGAGCCAGATCGTGCAACAGGGGATCACCGGCAAAGAGCTGTCGATCTTCTCTTCGCGCCTGAATGCCAACAAATTTCCGGTGGTCATTGACTGGCTGGAAAAAGGGCTGATCGACCCTGAAAAACTGGTCACCCATACATTTGACTATCACCACGTTACAGACGCCATCGAACTGTTTGAAAAAGACCAGCGGCAGTGCTGCAAAGTCTTGCTCACGTTCGACCAATAATAATTCACGCGGTTAAGAGCCTGCGAAGACAGGCTCTCAGTGGTACGCATCTTACCTTGCAGAGATAGCCATTATGACTCAAGCACAACCTCAAAGAAGTACGTCAGACCTGGTGAAAGCCGCCGTATCCGGCTGGCTGGGCACCGCCCTGGAGTTTATGGATTTTCAGCTTTACTCCCTTGGCGCCGCGCTGGTATTCCATGAAATTTTCTTCCCTGAACAATCCGCGGCCATGGCGCTGATCCTGGCGATGGGGACCTATGGGGCAGGCTACATCGCGCGTATCGTCGGGGCATTTATCTTCGGCAGAATGGGAGACAGAATTGGCCGCAAAAAGGTGCTGTTTATCACCATCACCATGATGGGGATCTGCACCACCTTAATCGGCGTCCTGCCAACCTACGCGCAGATCGGGATTTTCGCACCGGTGCTGCTGGTGACGCTGCGTATTATTCAGGGGCTGGGCGCGGGGGCAGAAATCTCCGGCGCAGGTACCATGCTGGCGGAGTACGCGCCGAAGGGTAAACGCGGCATCATCTCCTCGCTGGTGGCCATGGGAACCAACTGCGGGACGCTGAGCGCCACGGCGATCTGGGCCGTGATGTTCTTTGCCCTCGATCGTGAAGAGCTTATTGCCTGGGGCTGGCGTGTGCCATTCCTCGCCAGCGTGGTGGTGATGATCTTCGCCATCTGGCTGCGTATGAACCTTAAAGAGAGCCCGGTGTTTGAGAAGGTTAACGACGCTGAAACCATTGCGCCGGTTGCTGCGCAGGATACCTCGGTCGGCGCGATGTTTAAGAGCAAATCGTTCTGGCTGGCGACGGGGCTGCGCTTTGGTCAGGCCGGCAACTCAGGTTTGATTCAGACTTTCCTTGCCGGATATCTGGTGCAGACGCTGTTGTTTGATAAGGCGATCCCAACCGATGCGCTGATGATCAGTTCGATTCTCGGCTTCCTCTCCATCCCGCTGCTGGGCTGGCTGTCCGATAAAGTGGGGCGCCGTCTGCCGTATATCCTCCTTAACATTTCAGCCATTATTCTGGCTTACCCGATGCTGTCGATTATCGTCGATAAGAGTTACGCGCCGGGCGTGATTATGCTCTCTATCATCGTTATTCATAACTTTGCGGTGCTCGGGCTGTTCGCGCTGGAAAATATCACCATGGCAGAGATGTTTGGTTCGCGGAACCGCTTTACCCGCATGGCCATTTCGAAAGAGGCGGGCGGGCTGGTAGCCGTAGGCTTTGGTCCGGTGCTGGCGGGGATCTTCTGCAACATGACCGGGTCCTGGTGGCCGATTGTGGTGATGCTGGTGGCGTACTCGCTGATTGGGCTGGTCTCCGCGTTGCTGATGCCGGAAGTGCGCGACCGCGATTTGAGTGAAGCCGAAGATGCTGCGGAGGCTCCTCATAAGGACTCGGTAGCGTACGGCGCGCTCTCTTCACGCCGCTAGTGGTTTACATCTTGCGTTACCTGTCACACAACTTTTTACTGATGTCACACCACATGGCGAAAAGTTAATGTAAATCAAGATCTGAAAACGATGTATCAGTATGGTTAATGGCAGCGTTTTTTGACTCCGACTGCCATTCTAGTTGGTGTAGTCAGCAGGCGCTGCCGCTCTTAAAAGGAAGCGGCAGTGGATCACAGCTTTCATTAATTAACGAGTCTCAATCATGGAAAACCGGTTATTACAGGCGAAGGCACCGCATCCTCAATACGATCGCGACAGCCTCAAGGCACGCATTGTTCATTTAGGGTTTGGCGCGTTTCACCGTGCGCACCAGGCGGTGTACACCGATATACTCGCCGCAGAACAGGGCAGCGACTGGGGTTACTGCGAAGTTAACCTGATTGGCGGCGAACAGCAGATCGCCGATCTGAAGGCACAGGATAACCTTTATACCGTGGCAGAGATGTCTGCCGATGCGTGGACGGCGCGCGTGGTCGGCGTCGTCAAAAACGCGCTGCATGCGCAGATCGACGGGCTGGAAACCGTGCTGGCGGCGCTGTGCGAGCCGCAGGTCGCCATTGTTTCCCTCACCATCACCGAGAAAGGATATTGCCACTCCCCGGCAACCGGACAACTGATGTTCGATCATCCGTTAATCGTTGCAGACCTGCAAAACCCGCATCAGCCTAAATCTGCGCCGGGCGTGGTGGTTGAGGCGCTGGCGCGTCGCAAGGCGGCGGGGCTACCGGCATTCAGCGTGATGTCATGCGATAACATGCCGGAGAACGGCCACGTGATGCGCAATGTGACCTGTGCCTACGCGCGCGCCGTAGACGGCGATCTGGCGGACTGGATCGAAGCGAACGTCACCTTCCCGTCAACGATGGTGGACCGTATTGTGCCCGCCGTCACGGCTGATACGCTGGATAAAATCGAACAGCTGACTGGCGTACGCGATCCGGCAGGTGTCGCCTGCGAGCCGTTCCGCCAGTGGGTGGTGGAAGATAATTTTGTTGCCGGACGTCCCCAGTGGGAAAAGGCCGGTGCGGAGCTGGTTTCTGATGTCATTCCGTTTGAAGAGATGAAGCTGCGAATGCTTAACGGCAGCCACTCGTTCCTGGCCTATCTCGGCTATCTTGCCGGTTATCAGCACATTAACGACTGCATGGAAGATGAACATTATCGCGCAGCCGCGCATGCGCTGATGCTGATAGAGCAGGCGCCGACGCTGAAAGTGCGGGGCGTGGATTTGGGTCGTTATGCCGACCAGCTGATTGCGCGTTACAGCAATCCGGCCCTGCGTCACCGCACCTGGCAAATCGCCATGGACGGTAGCCAGAAATTGCCGCAGCGCATGCTCGATTCCGTGCGCTGGCACCTTGTCCACCAGAAACCCTTCCCGCTGCTGGCCCTCGGCGTGGCGGGCTGGATGCGTTATGTCGGCGGTGTGGATGAGCAGGGTAACGCGATTGAGGTGAGCGATCCGCAGCTGGCGGTGATTCAGGCGGCGGTAAACGGTAGCGCTGAAGGTGAAAGCCGCGTTAGCGCGCTGTTGGGCATTGAGGCTATTTTCGGTAACGAGCTGCCGAAGGACACGGTATTCGTGGCTGCCGTCATGCAGGCCTATCAAACGTTGCTGCAAAAAGGCGCGAAGGCCACGGTTGCTGAGTACGCAGCCCGGCTTTAACGCTTTGACATGCCGCCGTTCGCGGCGGCATGTCGGGGCACAGCTTAGTGCATCCCCAGGCGAATCAGCTCAATCGGTTCGAACTTACCTTCGCATCCTTCCACTTCAACCGTTTTACCACGACGCACCTGCTCGGCATTAAGGCCGTCGCTGTGGATCGCTTTAATCACGCCGAACTGACCTGTGCCGCTAATCATGACGCGGCTGCCAGTGGTGATTGCATTTCGGTTACGGTCGTATGTCATCATGGTATTTTCTCCTCTCGCACTTATCCGTTACGGCGCTAATACAACGGCTGCCGTTCACGGGGCACTATTAATACGCCTCTCTTAAACGAAATTATTTGCTTTTGATCAAGCTCACACTTTTTTCTTATTTCCAGATGGCGTTGACGGTTCAGGACACCGCTTTACAAAGCGGACAGTTATTTTCCTTAATTGATAGTTTCCAGACGCAAGCGTTTAGGCTTTGTTTATATCCACAATGCCATTCTGGAGGCAGAAAATAACCCTTCATCGGAAAAGGAGTCAGGCTTATGTATAAGAAAATTTTGATGCCTGTTGACGTGTTTGAAATGGATCTAAGCGATAAAGCGGTACGCCACGCGGTCAACCTCGCGAAATCGGAAGGCGCGACGATCACCCTGGTCAACATTCTCCCTAACAGCAGTCGTTCGTTACTGCGGGGGTTCAATGCCGATATTAAGAAGTTCGAAGAGTATATGACCGCCGAGTCGGATAAGAAGATGAAGGCACTGAAACGGCTCTTTGATATGTCCCCAGAAAATATTGATTGTGAAGTACGTTTCGGCAACGTACGCGATGAAATCATCCAGCTCAGCAAAGAGGGGAAATATGACGTTATTGTTATTGGATCAAGAAACCCGAGCATGACAACACATCTGCTGGGCTCGAATGCTGAAACTATCCTGCGCTACGCCACTATTCCGGTGTTAGTGGTCCGCTAATCACTTCGCCGCAACCGAAAGGGGGCGGCGAGGTTTTATTCTTCGCTGAACCACTCGCGGTTTTCCTGACGAATTAACTGAACTGACTCGCTAATTTCCTGGAGGTGAAGCGTCATCGCTTTATCTACGGCTTCCACGTCGCGTTTTTCCAGTGCGCTGAAAATATCGTGATGCTGGCGCAGCAACATCTCTGGCGGAGAAACATGGTCGAGGCTCATGTAGCGCACGCGGTCGATGGTAGCTTTGATGTTTTCGACGGTATCCCACGCGAGCTGGCACTCGGCGATCTGCGCCAGTTTCTGGTGAAATTCGTCGTCCAGCTGGAAAAAGTCGTTTAACTGTTTGCGGTCGATGGCAATGCGTTGCTGATGCAGGTTTTGCTCCAGCAGGTAGCACTGGTTATCGTTGATGAGCGACGCGGCGCGACGCACAACGGCGCACTCAATGGCCTGGCGAACAAAACAGCCATTCCGTACCTGCGAAAGCGAAATTTTATTTACATAGCTGCCGCGCTGAGGGCGGATCTGGATAAGGCCGTTTTCTGCGAGCTTAATAAACGCCTCGCGCACGGGCTGACGGGAAACGTCAAAACGTACCGAAACCTCTTTTTCTGAGAGTGGCGTTCCCGGTGGGATCAGGCAGCGAACGATATCACGGCGTAAGATGCGATAAATTTGCTGATTTACAGGCTGGGTAGGATTAAGTTGCGATTCAGCGGCCATGGGTTGTGATTTCTCAGAGAGTTAACCTGAACATACTACCATTCTTTTAACCGTCATCACATACCCGGCCCGCAGGCCGGGAAGGGTGAATTACCCGCGATGCACGCTGAGTCCGGCATAGGTCTGGCTGACGGGCATCATCTCAACCGTGTTGATGTTGACATGCTTCGGCAGCGTCGCGACCCACCAGACGGTTTCGGTGATATCTTCCGGCGTCAGCGCATTCGCATTTTCATAGGTTTTATCCGCTTTCGCGTCATCGCCTTTGAAACGCACGTTGGAGAATTCCGTTCCACCGACCAGACCCGGCTCAACATCGGTCACGCGGATCGCGGTACCGTGCAGGTCGGTGCGCAGGTTCAGGCTGAACTGGCGTACAAAGGCCTTGGTTGCGCCATAGACGTTGCCGCCCGCGTAAGGCCAGCTGCCTGCGGTGGAACCGATATTAATGATATGACCACGGTTACGTTCAACCATGCCCGGCAGCACGGCGCGGGTCATGTACACCAGGCCTTTGTTGTTGGTGTCGATCATGTTCTCCCAGTCTTCCACGCTGGCTTTGTGGGCAGGCTCCATGCCCAGCGCCAGGCCAGCGTTATTGACCAGCACGTCGATTTCACGCCATTCGGCAGGCAGGTTGGCAATCATCTCTTCAATGGCGGCGCGGTTGCGCACGTCCAGCTGTGCGGTCAGGATGCTGTCGCCCAGCTCGTCTTTCAACTCCTGGAGACGCTCCTGACGACGACCCGTTGCAATCACCTTATGTCCGTTGGCGACGAAGCGACGCGTGATGCTTTCACCAAAACCTGCTGTCGCCCCGGTAACTAATATAATCATCTCACTGTTCCTCAACGCTTTTTGTGTTGTACTACCATAGCACGCACTCGGGCACATCGTTAAGGCAACATTTGTATGACGCCATTGCAGGCCGGAGCAGGCTGGCCTACTCTGGTGAGAAATACCGTGCTCAGGAGTAAACGATGTCGGTCAACAACCCTTTCTTTGACGTTAGCCTGCTGCCTTATCAGGCTCCGCGTTTTGATGTGATAGAAGACAGCCACTATCGCCCGGCGTTTGATGAAGCAATGCGCCTCAAGCGTGCAGACATTGACGCGATTATCGCGCAGAGCGCCGTGCCGGACTTCAACAACACCGTGCTGGCGCTGGAAAAGAGCGGGGCCATGCTGTCGCGCGTCAGCAGCGTGTTCTTCGCCATGACGTCCGCACACACCAACGATTATCTTCAGGCACTGGACGAGCAGTTCTCCACCGAACTGGCCGGGCTGGCGAACGATATCTGGCTAAACGATACGCTTTTCGCCCGCGTGGAAGCCGTCTGGCAGGATCGCGACACGCTGGATGCCGAATCCCGCCGACTGACGGAGGTGACGTATCAGCACTTTGTTCTTGCGGGCGCGCGTCTGAACGCCGATGAAAAAGCCGAGCTGAAAGCCCTGAATACCGAAGCCGCCACCCTGACCAGCCAGTTCAACCAGCGCCTGCTGGCTGCGAACAAGGCGGGAGGGCTGGTGGTGGATGATGTTCACCAGCTTGACGGACTCAGTGCGGAGGAGATTGCTGCCGCGGCTCATGCTGCCGCAGAAAAAGGGCTGACGGATCGCTGGCTGATCCCGCTTCTGAATACCACGCAACAGCCCGCGCTGGCGGCGCTGTCTCTGCGCGAGACCCGTAAAAAGCTGTTTAGCGCGGGCTGGGAACGCACTCAAAAAGGCGACGAAAACGATACGCGCGACCTGATCCGTCGGCTTACCGCGTTGCGGGCAAGACAGGCGCAGCTGCTCGGCTTTGACAACTATGCCAGCTGGAGCATTGCCGATCAAATGGCGAAAACGCCGGATGCCGCGCTCGAATTCATGCGCGGGATAGTTCCTGCGGCGCGCAGCAGGGCCGCGCTGGAGCAGGCGGATATTCAGAAGGTCATTGACGACGAGCAGGGCGGTTTTACGGTACAGGCCTGGGACTGGGCGTTTTATGCCGAACGCGTGCGTTCAGCGAAATACGCGCTGGATGAGTCGCAGATCAAACCCTATTTCGCGCTCAATACCGTGCTGGAAGATGGCGTATTCTGGACCGCCACGCAGTTGTTCGGTATCCGCTTTGTCGAGCGTTTCGATATTCCGGTTTATCACCCGGACGTTCGCGTGTGGGAGATTTTCGACCACACGGGTGAAGGCACGGCGTTGTTCTACGGCGACTTTTTCGCGCGTGATTCCAAAGCGGGCGGGGCGTGGATGGGGAATTTTGTTGAGCAGTCTTACGAGTTTGCCGCGCGTCCGGTGATTTATAACGTCTGCAACTATCAAAAACCAGCGAACGGGCAGACCGCGCTGATCTCCTGGGATGATGTGATTACCCTGTTCCACGAGTTTGGCCATACGCTACATGGCCTGTTTGCCAGCCAGCGCTATGCCACGCTTTCAGGCACCAACACGCCACGTGATTTCGTTGAATTCCCGTCGCAGATCAATGAACACTGGGCCAGCCATCCGCAGGTGTTTGCGCACTTTGCCCGCCATTATCAAACCGGCGAGCCGATGCCGGATGCGCTGCGGGAAAAAATGCTCAATGCGACCCAGTTTAATAAGGGTTATGACATGACGGAACTGCTGAGCGCCGCGCTGCTGGATATGAACTGGCACGGCATTCATGAGCCCATTGAAGACGTGGAAGCCTTTGAAGCCGCCGCGTTGAAAAAAGAAGGGCTGGATCTTCCAGCCGTACCGCCGCGCTATCGCAGCAGCTATTTTGCCCATATCTTCGGCGGCGGCTACGCGGCGGGCTATTACGCCTATCTCTGGACGCAGATGCTGGCGGACGATGGCTACCAGTGGTTTGTCGAGCAGGGTGGTTTGACGCGCGAAAACGGACAGACATTCCGCGAGGCGATTTTGTCGCGCGGCAACAGCACTGATTTAGCTGAACTTTACCGGAACTGGCGCGGGCACGATCCGAGGATCGAACCGATGCTGGAGAATCGTGGATTGAGTGTTTAAGGGCTTTTTAGTGTGGAAACAGAACCGGGCGCGATGCCCGGTTTTTTGTTCGATTTTTTCTTCCCCGAAACTCCTCCAAATTCCTCCCCAAAATGAATCCTTAAATTCTGCGAAATTTGCAGGATAACTTTCTTATGGCTGACCCTATATATCAGGGCGAACGACTGGGCAGCTTCCTGCTGCGCCAATGGAGAGGGAATTAATTGTGGCACGTACCCGGGGCTGGAGTGGCGCTGCCTGCGAGGAAAGGTGAATAGGCTGCCCAGTAAATAAAGAGGTTATGGAAACTTGAATACATTACAGTTCATCAGGATTGTTCGATACGCTGATCCCGATCTTGATCAGACTTAAAATCATCAATGCCAGTACCATTGCCACGATAGTAGAGATGATAAGCGTTGTCATAAAGGCCCCCTTTGTGAGTATATCTTTTAGACTGTTTGAATCAAAAAATGTTCCGAGTCCTAAAAAATATATGACATTAGACAGGAATGTATCGTCTGCTAAATGAAAAAAAAGCCTACGCCAGGTAGGCAATACTGATAATTCCTAATTGTTTTAATAATGCTTGTTACTAAAGGTTATCTGCAGTGTTGGTAGAAGATATTGAAGCTTATAGATACTTCCTGGCTGCATCTAATATTTCCTGAGATGTAAGCTCTCGATCTGATGCAACATAGATAACTTCATGGTCACCTGTTAAAGAGGGAAAACCGGCTGACATTATCGGAAGGTTTATCCCTTCTCCATTAGGGTATTGTTCGCGTATTGATGTCACGCCCTTAAGTACGGTGATTACTTTACCTGGTTTACCATTAAAGAAAATAATTACTTTTTTCATGTATCACCATGTATTTCAGGGGGTTTTATGGCCCGGGGTTGTTCGAAAGGGGTTGATTTATTGACGTTTAGTTACCTCTTTCGAAATTAAAACAAGCAATATTCTGCCTTAACGTGTACTGTAGCAGTCCATTTGTACTGGAGAAGCTTATGTCTGCACGTAAAAACACGCAATTCCGCCGAAATTATTTAGTCAAATGCCCTTGTCCAAACTGCACAAGAGACTCGGAGCATAGTTACAATCGTGTACAAAAGGGAGCTCAACTGGTTTGCCCTTACTGCAACGCGTTGTTCAAATCCCCTCAACATTACTAAAAAATCTCATATAATAACTAAGAAGTGATGCTTTTGGAGGCTGCCTAACCTCTTACGCACTTTAATATTTTATAAGCAGTTAGTTTCTGCTTTGAGACTATTCATGCAGCAGTCCTGCATTTCATCACATCGGTCAGCAAATTTGACGGTGCTGTAAATATGCTGGCCTGTTGTAATGATATTCGCAAACGATAAATGACGCTTCTGATTATTTAATTCACAGAAGCTTAAGCGGTCATTGAGGGGGGTTATTTATCGCAAAGCGTAACATTTGCAGCTGTCGGACCTTTGGTACCGGCAATGACAGCAAATTTAACTTTTTGGCCTTCAAAAAGAGTTTTGAATGTCTCTCCCTGTAGAGAAGAAGAGTGAACAAGGATATCTTTACTTCCATCGAGTGGGGAGATGAAGCCAAAGCCCTTATCATCGTTAAACCACTTAACAAGACCTATCATTTTTGATGACATAAAAACTCCACTTGAACACTTAAAAGTTACAAGTTCATGAAAAGAAACGCATGATGGCATACGTATGGACTCAAGAGGAGGGGATATCAGAGATAGCACCTGGTTATGAGGACTACTTTGGAAAAGTCAGATTCACATTGCATCGAACCAACCGCATCATTAAGGCACGTGTAGATCTTTTAAGCAAATCTTATTTTAGCCATCTGGGAGGCCATACAGATTAGATTAGCCAATCCAAATTTTTCCTGTGTCGTCAAATTTGATTTATAGCAAGGAAATAATTTGTCTCGTAAAATGACAGGAGTTGTCAAAGGTTTTGACTTCAATAGAGGGAAGGGTTTTATTATCCCATCTAAAAAGTGCAGGTCTAACTAAGTTCAGATTTGATTTCTATTTGCTCAATCAAATTCCTCCCCTGGTTTTTTACATTTCCTACTGTACGCGTTACCGCATGCCAGACGAACTTATCGGTGGGCACTGCACCATCTGAAGCTATCTCTTCAGCTTCTTTCCCGCCAACATGCTGTCGCATCCACTCGCGTGCCGCTTCTGGTGACAAAACCAGTGGCCTGCGGTCATGAATGTCGACGAGGCCTTTATCAGCCGCAGACGTCACAATCAGAAATCCCTCGGCTTCATCGCCGCGCTCAAACGGTGTGCTTCCGATCGCCGCCATAAAGATTGGCTGACCGTCGGCCCGGTGGATGAAGTAGGGTTGTTTCTTGTCACCTGACTTCTTCCATTCGAACCATCCATCGGCAAAACAGATCGCCCGGCCATGTTGCCACAGAGGTTTAAACATTCTGCTGGTGGCCGCGGTTTCTACACGTGCGTTAATCAGTGGTGCTTTGTCCCACCATCCAGGTGCGTAGCCCCAGAACACCGGATCGAGGTGCAGTAGTTCGTCGCGTTCGCTCAGCAGCAGGACTTTGGTACCGGGCGCGACGTTGTACCGACCAATGGGGGCCGGGTCATACGCGATGTCGCGATCGCCTTCGTCGGCAAGGTAGGCCAGGTATTCTTCACGGGTTTGGGCTTGTGCAAAGCGTCCACACATAGAAACCTCCAGTCGGATGTCATACTCAAAGTATAGGGCAGGGATAAGATGACTTGATCGACATGCAAAAGCTGTATCTTGTACAAGATAACGCGAGAAAATGGGCAGAAATTCCGGGAGGCGTTTTTATCTTGCGGGCACGATCCGAGAAATGAACCGATGCTGGAGAACCGCGGGTGAGTGATTAAAGGCATTACTGGCTGAAAACAGAACCGGGCATTGCGCCCGGTTTTTCCCCGGTGGGCTGGTATTTGTTAACCTTGTTACTCTTGCGTCAGCCACATGTCCGACTCTTCAAACATTTCCTCAAGCATACGGTTCAGCTTTTCCCGGTCGCTTTTGCTGGCATCGCTATTCAGGCCATTCGCCTGCATTGGCTTAACCGTCACGCTGGCATCAGGAAAAATCCGGTGCACACGTTTTGTCAGTTCAGCCAGAATTATCTCCCTGGCTCCCTCCAGCCCCTGTACGTTTCGCTTGTCATAAACCAGTTCAACAAACATTATTTTTTCCCTATGAATATTAATTGTGCGATTCTGTCTGCACGTAAAAATACTACTGTATATGGGTGGGTCTTCCCTTGTTGTGGTGGCTGAAGGCATGATAATGGTGTATTTAATCGCCAGAGGTCACCGCCATGGACGAAAAGTCCCTCTACGCTCATATTCTCAACCTGTCCGATCCGTGGCAGGTAAAGTCCCTTTCTCTCGATGAAAATGCCGGTTCTGTTACTGTCACTATTGAGATCGCTGAAAACACCCGGCTAGCCTGTCCGACCTGCGGTAAATCCTGTTCTGTTCACGATCACCGTCATCGTAAATGGCGCCATCTTGATACCTGCCAGTTCACCACTATTGTTGAAGCCGATGTTCCACGAATTATGTGTCCGGAGCATGGCTGCCTGACGTTGCCTGTTCCGTGGGCTGGCCCCGGAAGCCGGTATACGTTGCTATTCGAATCGTTCGTTCTCTCATGGCTGAAAATCAGCACCGTTGATGCTGTCAGGAAGCAACTTAAGCTCAGTTGGAATGCGGTTGACGGCATTATGACCCGGGCAGTTAAGCGAGGTCTTGCCCGGATAAAAAAGCCATTATCCGCCCGTCATATGAATGTGGATGAGGTCGCCTTTAAAAAAGGACATCGTTACATAACGGTGATCTCCGATCGCGATGGTCGGGCGCTGGCCTTAACGGATGATCGCGGCACAGAGAGTCTTGCCGGCTATCTTCGCACGCTCACTGATGGGCAGTTGCTGGCTATCAAAACGCTCTCAATGGACATGAACGCGGGCTATATAAGAGCAGCGCGTATCCACTTACCCAGTGCGGTTGAGAAAATCGCCTTTGACCGCTTCCATGTGGCGAAGCAACTGGGCGAGGTAGTTGATAAAACCCGTCAGAATGAACATCCGCACCTCCCTGTTGAAAGCCGACACCAGGCAAAAGGAACCCGCTTCCTGTGGCAGTACAGCGATAAGTGGATGACCGAATCCCGGCAGGAAAAGCTGATGTGGCTGCGTGCACAGATGAAGCTGACGAGCCAGTGCTGGGCGCTGAAAGAGCTGGCAAAGGATATCTGGAACAGGCCATGGAGCGAGGAAAGACGGAGTGACTGGCAGAGATGGTTGGCGCTGGCGGCTAACAGTGACGTTCCCATGATGAAAAATGCCGCGAAAACGATAGGAAAAAGGCTGTACGGGATCCTGAATGCGATGCGACACAGTGTCTCAAACGGAAATGCGGAGGCACTTAACAGCAAGATCAGGCTGCTGAGGATAAAAGCCAGGGGATACCGAAACCGGGAGCGCTTTAAACTGGGGGTGATGTTCCACTACGGAAAGCTGAATATGGCGTTCTGAGCCTTCCCACCATGATCGGGGAAGACCCATATGGGTACAGTCAAACGGCATTCCGGCTAAAGAAATGCCATGCCGCCCTTCACCTTGTTTATGTTGATGACAATCTATTCATTTAGCCTTTAAAACGAGCAGTCGAAGCGTTTAATCGTAAAATTTACAAAAACCATAATTTGAAGCCAGAGAGAAACTTACAAACGAAACGGTGAAGGTTTAAACAGTCGCTACGGTTCAGCTGCCTTGCGCGTGCTTCAAAACAAAACTACTGTATATAAAAACAGTATTAGAGGTATGCGTAATGGAATTTATCAGACCTACAGAACTGCGTGAGATTATCGCGCTTCCACTTTTCAGTGATTTAGTTCAGTGCGGATTCCCAAGCCCGGCTGCCGATTATGTGGAGCAGCGCATTGATCTTAATGAACTTCTGGTTGCCCACCCCAGCTCGACGTATTTCGTTAAAGCCGCGGGTGATTCAATGATTGAAGGGGGAATAAGCGACGGCGATTTACTGGTGGTCGATAGTTCCCGAACGGCTGAGCACGGCGATATCGTCATCGCCGCGGTGGAAGGGGAATTCACCGTTAAGCGCCTGCAACTGCGGCCTAATGTTCAACTCAATCCGATGAACAGCGCTTATTCACCGATTATCGTTGGCAGTGAAGACACGCTGGACGTTTTTGGTGTGGTCACTTTTATTGTTAAATCGGCCAGCTGATATGTTTGCGCTCTGTGATGTGAATTCATTCTATGCATCATGCGAGACGGTATTCAGGCCAGATTTGAGAGGCCGACCGGTGGTTGTCCTCTCAAATAACGACGGTTGCGTGATAGCGCGCAGCGCAGAGGCCAAAGCCGCTGGCGTTACCATGGGGGCGCCATACTTTAAGCAGAAAGACCTGTTCCGGCGCGCCGGCGTGGTTTGCTTCAGCAGTAACTACGAACTTTACGCTGACATGTCCAGCCGGGTAATGACCACGCTGGAAGAAATAAGCCCTCGCGTCGAAATATATTCCATTGATGAGGCCTTTTGTGATCTCACCGGGGTTCGTAATTGCCGGGACCTGACTGATTTTGGCAAGGAGATCCGCGAAACGGTTTTGAAGCGTACGCACCTGAAGGTCGGCGTTGGCATAGCCCAGACGAAGACGCTGGCGAAGCTGGCAAATCACGCGGCGAAGAAATGGCAGCAGCAGACGGGTGGGGTGGTTGATTTATCCAATATCGACCGCCAGCGCCGGTTGTTGGCTATCGTGCCTGTAGAGGACGTATGGGGCGTGGGCAGGCGCATCAGCAAGAAGCTCAATGCGATGGGTATCAAAACGGCGCTGGATCTCTCAGAGCAGAGCACGTGGATTATCCGCAAGCACTTCAATGTAGTGCTGGAGCGAACGGTCCGGGAGCTGCGCGGCGAGCCGTGCCTCGATCTGGAAGAGTTTGCACCGACAAAGCAGGAGATCGTCTGTAGTCGGTCATTCGGTGAGCGCGTGACAGAATACGAGCAGGTGCGCCAGGCTATATGCAGCTATGCGGCCCGTGGCGCTGAGAAGTTACGTGGCGAGCACCAGTATTGCCGCTTTATCTCGGCGTTCGTAAAGACCTCTCCGTTCGCTCTGAACGAACCCTATTACGGCAACAGTGCCTCAATGACGCTTCTCACACCCACTCAGGACTCCCGCGACATTATCAACGCCGCGGTAAAGTGCCTCGACAAAATCTGGAAGGAGGGCCACCGCTACCAGAAAGCCGGCATTATGCTCGGGGACTTCTTCAGCCAGGGCGTTGCCCAGCTCAATTTGTTTGACAATAGCGCGCCGCGTGCCGGAAGTGAAAAGCTGATGGAAGTGCTGGATCGTCTGAACGCGAAAGATGGAAAGGGTACGCTTTATTTTGCCGGGCAGGGCATACAGCAGCAATGGCAGATGAAGCGTGAAATGCTTTCGCCGCGGTATACGACCCGGTATTCAGATTTACTGAGAATTCGATGAATGTTAATGGCTGTTTTGTGCCAGAAGCGGACATTGATATAAATGGCAATTGATCAAACAAATCTCTGATGCTCTTTCTGCCAGTATTTAAATGGTGTTCTTAAACGGAACGTACGCCAGTTTGCCGGATGGTTTAATAAAAACTCTCCTGGCGTGTCTGCGCGAATCTACTACTTTCAGTAAAGTGACTTTTACAGGGAGGGTCAATGAAACCATTATCGCTTTTATTATTGTCGAGCCTGACGTTAGTGGGTTGTGGCGCGAACAATACCCCTTCAAATACGCCTGTTCCGGGTGTAAAAACCTCCGTCGGGACGAGCACGCTTGAAGCCGGTGCTCAGCTTATCCAGTCCCGTCCGCCCATTGATGCAATGAGTGCCTACCTTGACGGTTTCCATTTTTATAGCGGGGATAAAAATGGCCAGATGGAAGCCCATCATTATGTAACCGTGTTGAATGAAGACGTGATGCAGGCGGTGATCTACGACGGTAACACCAAAGATGCCCGTTTAATGGGCGTTGAGTACATCATTAGTGAGCGTTTGTTTAACACACTGCCGCCGGAAGAAAAAAAATTGTGGCACAGCCATCAATATGAAGTGAAATCCGGCAGCCTGATTGCTCCAGGTTTACCTGCAGTGGCTGACAAAGCATTGATGAGCAAAATTGTGAATACCTACGGCAAGACCTGGCATACCTGGCACACCGACCGCGATAAAAAGCTGCCGCTCGGCATTCCGGCACTGATGATGGGCTTTACCGGGGAAGGGCAGTTAGACCCTAAACTTCTGGCGGACAGAGATCGACGCTTTAACGTAAGCACGCAAGCCATCAAAGAAGAACGTAAGGATATTGTGGCGCACCCAGTTGCTAAGGGAGCGGATGCCTGGCAACGTGGTGAAGAGATCCAGCTTAAGCGGGTTAAAGGTTCAGGTGAGCATGGCCAGGGCGACACAAGCCATTTTTGATATCAAAAGCCTTCAGGAATACCCCGGCAACGCCGGGGACAGGGCCAGTCCTATTATTTTCTCGTCCTCAGACATCAGAAACGCCAGGTGGCTGAAAGATTACCTGCAATCGAGTCATAGCCAGAACGAAACATTTCGCTTTCAACCCCGATGCCCAATTCGACATCAGCGTTGATTTTATAGCTCATACCTGCTTTAACACCCAGATTGTCACGACCAGTCACCTGATTCCTGGAACTAAACCCTGTGCTTCGATAGTTGGCGAAAGAGGCTTGTTGCACTACGTTGCCATCAAGCAGTTCATGATCCCAGGTGAGCTGCAGCTCAGCTGCGAACGATGCCCCTGAAGCGAGGGGTACATTCCAGTTACCATTCACCCCGATACTTGATCTCAGAGAATCGAAGGTCTGCGAACCCAGCATCAGTCGGCTGCCGTCATTGCCGCTTTCCTTCACGCCGGGACGATGTAATGTGGTGTAATTCAATGACGTTACCGGTCCGGCGTTCACATTATTATTCAGCGCCCATCGATAGCCTCCGCCGGCCGTAACAGAACCTGACAATCCGGTCCAGGTGGCATGGTGGCTTGCTCCGTAAGTTTCTACATTAATGTTTCTGTCCAGCCAGCTGTCTTCAATACCCAATCGGCCAGTGCCGAATAAATACATTCCTTCGGACCTTTCAGCGCCGTAACGAGCATGAACACCCAGATCGAAAGCAGTGGTTTTCCCGGTTGCGGTTTCTGGTGATTTCACCGTCACCGACTGACCGCTGACCGCACCATGAAAGCCATACATCCAGTTGTGATTCTCATCGTTTTGTTTTTCAGCACCGAATACAATGCCATAACTGCTGGCGTCGTACCCTACACTGTCACCCTGACGCTGTTGCCAGAAGCCGCCGCCAAAGGGTATGGCAAAGCTGCGCCATTCGCCTTCCGTCAGTTGCTTCGGCATAACCACAGGATTTGGCCCGCCAACGATCCGCGCTATCTGCTGTTCACGCTGCAGGGAACTTGCGAACATGGCGCTGTAGGCGCCCGCAGAAAGTTGCGGCAAGGCATTGCTGATACTCCCGCCATCAGTGGCTGAGAAATCCAGAGTACGGTACAGCGGTTGTATATCCGACTTAGCTTCCGCCACAATTTTATCCAGTGCTTGCCCTACCTGCCGCGCATTAGCGTCCTGCGCATACCGGCTGTATGCGTTTGAAGCGCGCAGCATTGAGAGCTGCCAGCCATTCTTTCCTTGTGGCGTTGTTTGCAGCGTTAGCGTGGGTGAACGGAGCACGCTGTTCACCGCACTGAAATTGCCGTCGGAAGCGTCCGTTTTTAGCAAATCTTGCGTATTCAGACGCCAGTTTGTCGCATACCAGTCCGGCTGCGGCGCAAACGTCAGTTGACCGTCAAATTGTGCGTGACCGTCCACTTGCAGAGTATCATGCCTGCCGCGCCCGTCGACTTCCAACAACAACTGCCCGGTATTCCCCTGTTGATAAGCACCGGATATTTTGATTTGCCCAAGTGAATTACCCGGCGCAAGGATCCCGTTATTTACAAAGCGGCCTTCCTCATTAAGCGTATATGGCGTTGCCGGACAGGCTGGCACCTGGCGCGATAGTCATGCTGTAAATCTGGAAATCGCCGTTAAGCGAGGTTTTCCCTCCGTGCGCGTCCAGTGCCAGATTATTGATACCTTCAATGTTTCCGCGGTACGTAAAGCTGAAATCAGCATCGGCAGCTTCCGTCGCTTGCCCGTACGCATTGGCCTTCCGACCGAAGGTAAGAAGCGTTAACCGCTGTTGGCCATAGTCATCCCGCTGGGTGTAGTCCGAATAAATATCACCCTCCAGCCGGGCACCCGTTAATATATTTATATTACCGACCAGCGCGTTCGGTGATATATAAATCGCCGCGCCTTTACCGGCAACCCGTCCGCTGATGTCGGCATTGTCTACCAGCGCTCCCTGCAACTCGGGTAATAACGCATCGTAATAGCCGTCCACGATATGAAGCCAGGATCCGCGATAGTCCACCTCGTTACCCAGGAGGTTATTGCCAAAATCAAAACTGATACCGACGCCACTGGCTCCCAGTGCCTGAACGTCGCCACGTTGAATAAGGCTGTGCTGTTTACCGTAGGCAAACATCACCCCACGGCCATTAACGCCATCGGCGTATATCCGTACACCGGGATCGATGCTCAGGGTGTTATTTTGCCCATCTATACGGATGCCCGCGCCGCCAGCCCCTGACGTCAACAGGTCCGCTTGTTGAAAGATATGGTTATTACTGCCATACACATGCAGGCCAACTCCCAGATTAGCGGTATTGTATTGACCAGCCAGATAGCCATCCGCCTGCTGATTACGCTGAAAAAAGCCATTGCGGTTAACGAGCGTTTGCCCGTTGCCATATAGCGAAAAACCGAAAAAGTTACGCCGGTCAATCTGATATCCCATATCCTGCAGCAACGCCAGTTCCGCTTCCATAAACGTGGTGTAATTGCGGTAGTTCTGATGGCTCATCATGCTGTTTTTCAGCTCGATATGGCTCATGTCGTTATCATCGACCGAGCCGTCGTCTGCTAACATTTTCACCGGCACGCCAGGCATGGCGCCTGCAAGGACTTCATCCACATGCCTGCCGGTGAAATAGCCTTTATCAAGCCGTACATCAAAGCCTTGTGGATCCCATCTGTTATTGCATCCATTACACAATATTACTTGCCCTGGTCGGGCAGGATTGCCACGGTCATCGCGCAGATGGCTGGTCCAGGAGCCAAAAGGCACGGTATCAAAAGCAGGCGTGAATGTGCCACTTCCTTGCAGATCGGTAACCATATTGGATATTCCCAGTCCATGTGCCAGCTCATGAACAGCGACGCTGACCAGATCGGCCTTTCCAGTGCGCGGCAATTGCGCGGGCACATAGGGAACGTTATCAAAATCCAGTTTGCCCATGATGAACTGGGCGTGGGAGCCAAAGGTTAGCTCTCCGGTATCAATACCGTTCAATGCGCCTTGCAACTGCGTCAGACTTATAATGCCGTCGGTAACTGAATCGCTGGAACCTGCGGCATTCTCGTCGTTAAACGTCCCCACATTGATAATGGCAGGCAGTTGCCCTGGGCTGGGGGTAATAACCTCAGCCCAGTAACGCATAGCATCGAGTATTTTTTCTTTTTGTTGCTGGCCAAGATCCCAGGTTGACTCAGACGCATTCGGCCAGTCCGGCATAAAGGGGCCGTCGCCAACATTAAAGAAACGCACTTCAAATACCGCAATATTATGTGGGTTATAGACCAGATAGCTTTCTCCTGCATACGGATTATTACTGACAAATAAACCCGTTAATGCAGCCGTCATAAAAACCCTTTTCATATTAACCATCCTTGTGTGAAAAAATAATGTTTACGTCCGTCAATATAAATTCACATCTGAGCTCAATGAATCATAAACAAATATAATAATTATCGATGTGGTTTGATAATTTAGAATAACGAGTCACCTTGCCCTGTGATAGCCTCGTTTTTCAGGATTTTATAAACGGTGGAGCGAGCGATCCCGGATTGAGCAACCGGGTCCCGGTGAACAGGAATGTACCGACATATGCAGGGGAAATAACGGATAGGGTATGGTGTCGTGGCATAATCGACATAAGCGTGAGGCTTTACTGTACTTCACGACACCAAAAACTATCAGATCGCTTATCAATCAAAGCCAGCGAGAGCGTTTGAGCCGAAGCCACAGTAATACACAGGCTCCCAGCGTGACAGCGACCGTAGCCGGATAACCAAAGAGCGTCTTCAGTTCCGGCATATGTTCGAAGTTCATACCATACATGCTAAAGACTACCGTCGGGATCACGAGGATGGCCCCCCAACCGGCCAGTTTCTTCACGACTTCGTTTTGCTGCACTGAAACCAGTGCCAGGTTAACGTGCATCGCGCTGCTTAGCAGCTCACGCATGTCATTTACATCCGTTACTACATGGCTTGCGTGATCCTGAATATCTCTGAAATACGCCCTGAGGGGTTTTGGAATAAGTTCTTCATGAATGCGGATAAGCTCTGTACAGATTTCTTCTACTGGCTGAGCGGCGTTGCGAAGCCCGAGTAGATTACGGCGGAGGGAATACACGTCCTGAATAGCTTCACGGTCAAATTCACTGTGAAAAAGTGTCGCTTCTATATCACCAATTTTGGTGTTGAGGCGCGCAGTCAGCTCTGCATAACTGTCAACAATAAAATCCAGAATACAGTAAAGAGGATAAGCCGGACCGTACGAAAGCATGTCCGGGGCCTCAGCAGCACGGGCGCGTATAGGTGCATAGCTCACTGAAGCACCATGGCGCACCGTAATAAGGAAGTTTCGGCCCACAAACAAATGCGTTTCGCCAAACTCAATATTGTCGTCCTGTCCACTGACGGTTTTTACAACGATAAATGCCGAGCTGCCATAACGCTCTATTTTAGGTCGCTGATGTGCATTAAGCGCATCCTCAACGGCCAGATCGTGCAGACCGAACTCCTCCTGGACTTTGTACATAAACGCAGGTTCAGGCTGCCAAAGCCCCAGCCAGATAAACGCATCGGTATCCTGGATGACTTCACTGATATCCTCAATATCTACGGTTTCGGCGGGGTGGCCTGAACGGTAGACCATACAGTTAACAATCATTTCCTGACTATCCCTTAAGCATGTGTCTAAGAAGCTTAACCATTTCCGTTAAATTTCCAAATTTTTATGCCGGCAGGTTTTAATATGTTGAATACTCAGAAAGGTCATGTTCACGCGTCGTTCAATCCGGGCACTGACTCTCCAGCCATTGACCGACGACGGGCCATAATTTCTCCGCACATCGCGTACGAAAAAATCCCATATGCCCAATGGACGAAAGACCAAACTCTGCGTGCCGTATCTCGCAGCGTTCTATTTTTGCTTGTTGCACCGGCTCCATCAGCCGCGCAATAGCTTCACGGTTAGCCCAGGGATCGTCATCAAATCCCATTACCAGCACGGGTAGGGTGATCTCACTTGCCCGTTGGCGTGCATTCCAGTGTGGATCATCGTAAAAATATCCAGGCATTGCGCTCCAGCGCCCCCATTGAAGCATGACTGGTGCCGGTAAATCTTCACCCAGCCCCAGGCGCCTGGCAGGCATGTAACCGAAGATACGGCACAGAATCGGAGCCAGAACACGTAATACGCACCAGACACGCACCTTTTCAGTGGTGCGTTTGATGGTGCTCGTCACCCCGGCATGTGAGGCTACAATGACCGCAGCTTGCAGGGCGTGGGTGGCTGTTGAAAGCAGAACGGCATGCCCGCCCACACTGTGTCCTACCGCCAACAGGCTAAGCCCTGGAAAATGTGCTTTAGCCCAGGCGGTTATACATCCGACGTCCTGGTCGATCCAGTCAGACATCGAAACGCGGTAAGTACGGACCAGCCCGGATTTAGAGAGGCCGGTGCCGCGATAATCGTATGTGAGGACGTTGAAACCTCTGTTAAAAAGATATTCTGCGAATCCCTTATAAAATCCCTGTACAACCGCCGTTGCCGGATGAAGGAGCACTATCGCTTTGGCATCGCTTCTTTCCCAAATTGTGGCTGCCAGAAATCCACCTTCATTGACGGGTATTATGACTGAACGCATTCATAGAGCCTTATTTATGTGGTCATACCAGTTATGCCTGAATTAAATCTAGCCGTTACTACCCCATCTGGCGATTTTTTTTTACACCCCAGCGTTTGTCCCTCGCTCAAAGCAGACAATAAACCTCGCCCGTGCGTTTTTAGCGAAACACACTGCCTTATGGGCTCAACGTGAGGAAGGGTACTCGCCGGATAAACGCCCCTTTAAAAAATCCTCTTCTATACTCAGTTACGTTTAGGGAAATATGCCGCCGTTTTTCACGTCGCGTTGTTTTAATAGCCATTGCACGCGCGAACAGCAGGGACATATATCCACGAAAACGCCTTAATGTTGGTCCATTTTGCATTTTTTAGAGGGGGATTCCTGGTATGTTGCATTCTCAATCTTCGCGCGTCGGCACTATTTTGCTGCTGTTGGCCGCGGTTATAGGCTTCGCGGTGGCGCTATACGCCTGGTGGACGCCGCTTACCGGCGTCACAGGCACCATTGGCGCACTGGGCGTGGCCATTGCCAGCGCGGTGCTGGCGATACTGATCTTTGTGTTACGTGCGGCATCGGGGCGCGGGGCGCGTGTTTTCCTGATTATTGTCACCCTGGTGGTGTTGGCGGGTATTGGTTTTGCCGCCGCGCTGCTGCACCAGTACATCATAACGGCAGCCATGGTGGTCGGCCTGATTGGTCTGATTATGCTGAGCAGCCATTCCGCCCGTTACAACCATTCCGTCAGAACCTGAGGAGCCGCCCGTGCATAACGATAAGCATTATCCCTTCATAAAAGTCAGCATGACGGCGCTGGCGCTGCTGGTCACCCCGTTCGCACTGCAGGCGCAGGATAAAGCCGCTGAGGCCTCTCAGGGGACCCAGGAATCACTGAATATTGATGCGGCCGATCAGCAGGCGCCTGGAACCACAAAAACCACAGACGATGCCTCAACCGGTAGCGGTGACGGAAAGAAAGTCGCCTCGGCCAGCCAGCCAGCGACGCCGCTGGTGCCCGGCACGCCAACCTGGGACAGCTTCCACGGCCAGCTTAACGCGCAGAAATACAGCCCGCTTACCCAGATCACGGCGGATAACGTCAGTAAATTAACGAAAGTCTGGGAGTTCCATACCGGCGACGTCTCAGATGGTAAAGGTGATACGCCAGCGACCGTGTGGTCCGCAACGCCCATTTTCGCTAACGACACGCTCTACATCGGCACCCCTTTCGATCGCCTGATTGCGCTGGATCCGGGCACGGGTAAAGAGAAGTGGCACTATGACACCAAATCGTCGCGCAAGGCACTGACCCAGCCGGTGCTGAAAAACCGCGGCGTTTCCTACTGGCAGGCCAAAAATCCGGTGAAGGGAGAGGCGTGCCAGAAGATGGTCTATATGGGCACCGTTGACGGCAAGCTCTTTGCGCTGGACGCCGATTCAGGCAAACCGTGCAGCGGCTTTGCGGACAACGGGGTGCTGGATCTGAATCAGTGGAACACCGTTAACGCCAAGTATCCGCTCTCTGTCCTGCAACCGCCAACCGTCGTCGGCAACCATCTGCTGGTGGGTTGGGCCGGGAAAGACTGGGCCTATGCCGAAGCGCCTCCGGGTACCGTATTTTCTGTCAACGCCCAGACCGGCAAGCTTGAATGGACCTTTGAGGCGATACCGGCAGAGATCCGCAAGCGTACCGGTACCGCCAACGTCTGGACGCACATGTCCGCCGATGAGGCCAATGGGCTGGTCTATCTCCCGGTCTCATCGCCGTCTCCCAACTATTGGGGCGGCAACCGCGTCGACGCAATTCCGCTTGGCACCTCCACCACCGCGCTGGACATCAACACCGGTAAAGTGGTCTGGTCCCGTCAGTGGGTACACCACGACGTCTGGGATTACGACATCAACTCTGCCCCGACGCTGATGGATATCACCGTAGACGGCAAGCAGATCCCGGCGCTGGTTCAGGCCACCAAGCAGGGCTTCCTGTTTGTGGTTAACCGCCTGACCGGGGAGGACGTCTGGCCAATTGAAGAGCGTCCGGTTCCGCAGGGTGATGGTTCGGTCCAGGGCGAAGTTCTCTCGCCTACACAGCCGTTCCCGACCAAACCTGCGCCGCTGCTCGACCAGTCGAAAAAGCCGGAAATCTGGAAGCTGGCGGATATCGTCGGTGGCGGCCAGTGCTCTCGCCTGTGGGATAACCTGACCTATGAGGGAATGTATACTCCGCCTACCACCAAAGGCGAAGGCACGCTCACCTATCCCGATAGCGCCGGCGGCGTGCAGTGGGGCGGGGTGGCGTTCGATCCGCAAAAACAGATCGCCATCGTCAACACCTCGCATATCGTTCAGTACGTGAAGCTCTACAGCCGTGAGGATTACGATAACGCGGACAAAGACTCCGGCAACGAAAGCGGCTTTGCCCCACAGGAAGGCGCCCCGTACGGTATGCGTCTGCTGGTGGCGAGCAACTGGCTGGGCATGCCGTGCTGGCAGCCGCCATTTGGCGAAATCGTGGCGATAGACATGCACACGGGCGATGTGAAATGGCGTCGTCCGGTTGGCGCCTCACAGCAGTATGGCTTCTTCATGCCGGAAAGCTGGGGTTCGCCTACCATTGGTGGCCCGGCAGTGACGGCGGGTGGCGTGATCTTCATCGGTGCTTCAATGGATGCCAAAGTGCGTGCCTACTCGGTAGAGAGCGGTGAAGAGCTGTGGTCCGATCAGGCAGAAGCTCCAGCGGTAGCGAACCCGTCCGTGTATGAATATAAGGGTCGGCAGTATGTGGCCTTCGTGGCTGGCGGGAACACGATCCTGAAGGATCAGGTAGGCGATCAGGTGGTTGTCTACGCGTTGCCGGAATAATTCATCAGGAAGGTGAAATAAGCGTGGGGCCTGCGGGCCCCACTTTATTTTGCAGTAGTCGTTTCACCGACGCGCTTATTTATCGGCTGATGCGCCAGCACGCGTTGACATCTGCTCGGCGGACTTCAGATGCTGCTCAACGACCGGCGTGTGCTCGTTGGCCAAAGCCTTCACATCCGGATCGTCGATTTTACTGGCGTCGCTCTTAAGCTTCGACAGCACCTTCTCGTGGTCCTTCACGCCAGCATATTCCATATACATTTTGTCAAAAGCGTCACCGCGCTGGTTTTCAAGCCTTGAGTTCAGGGCTTTATGGGCGGCGTCTGGCTCGGTCGGCAGCTCTACGCCCTTTTTCTGGGCAACGGCCTGCACTTTGGTCAGGGCGGCGCCGTGGTCGTCGACCATTTTCTGGGCGAATGTTTTCACTTCACTGGTCTGGGCCTTGTCCAGGGCGAGCCTGGCGGCGGCGACTTCGTTGATATTGGCCTGCGCCATGTCCTTCAACGCTTTCTCGTCGCCGGAGCTGAGTCTGGCGTCCGATTGAGCCTGGCCCGCAGCGTTAGTTTGCGCGGCGCTTGTCGTCTGGGCTTGTACGCCAACGGTGCTGAACATTGCTGCAACTGCTGATACGGCTAGCAGCCTTTTCAGGGTTTTACTCGTGTGCATATTGTTCTCCTGATGGTCATGGTACAGGTAAGTTTCGGTTACCTTACGCGCAACCGGGCAGATAAATGCTAACTGCACAGGTCAGTATAGTAGATGAACCTGCTGTAATCGCAGGTTGCGTCAGAGAGGGCAGGTAATAATGCTCAACGAGGCGACGCTTATCGCTCAGTCTCTCTACGACATTGGCACGGATCATTCCCATATTTGATGCTAATGTTAAATAGATAGATTTATTAACAGGAGGAATGATATGAAAAAAGCACTATTAGGGAGTGTATTGGCTTTAACAGTTGCAAGCTTTGGCGCATCTGCGGCAGATATGATTTCCAAAGATGAAGCGCACCACTTCAAACTTGAATACCTGGGCAATGTATCTGTAGGGGCTTCAGGTGGACAAATTTCTTCACCTTCAGATCTTCATCAAAAACTCTCGAAACTGGCAGATGAGAAGGGCGGGAAATACTATGTCATCATCGCTGCTCGAGAGCATGGCCCTAACTTCCAGGCCGTAGCAGAAGTCTTCAAATAATCTTTCCGAATAACGCAGAAACCCGCTCATGGCGGGTTTTTTGCTTATAGAGAGCAAAAAAAATGCCCCTGGTGCGGGGCGAGTTTGAGTCAAATCTTTTCTTATGTTTATGTGCTCTAAGGCGTTGGCACAATAACAGCTTATTCAAATAATGCAATCTAAATGCATATTTAAATGCAATGGCCCCATCTGCTGCTCATCTCAAGGTGAAGGCAGCATACGTAACGCAGATAGTCTACGCTTTACATAGGGTTATGGTTAAAACCAGTTAGATACTGGAAACAGTAAACGGCCGCAAGAGGTAAATATGAAAGTTGACGCAATGACGCAAAAGGCAGAGGAAGAAATTTCAGCGCTTATAGCCAAAAAAATTGCAGAATTACGAAAAAAAACAGGGCAGGAAGTATCTGAAATTGAGTTTATCGCTCGTGAGGCCATGACAGGTCTGGAGGGGTATGAAGTAAAAATCAAACTCCTGTAAGCGTTTCTTCCTGAAATGGTCGCTCAATTCTTGCCGCAAAAGAGAACCGGGCGTGGTGCCCGGTTGTTTTATGGATAATCAACGTCTTTATGAGCGAATAAACGTCAGGATATCGGCGTTTATGGTATCTGCATGCGTGGTATGCATCCCATGCGGGAAACCTGGATAGATTTTTAGCTCGCTGTTTGCGAGCAGCTTATCCTGAAGAAGGGAGGCATTTTTATACGGGACGACCTGATCGTCATCACCCTGCAACACCAGGACGGGAACCGTGATGGCTTTGAGATCGTCCGTCTGGTCGGTTTCTGAAAATGCCTTAATGCCATCATAGTGGGCTTTGGCGCTACCGATCATACCCTGACGCCACCAGTTCTGGATTGTTCCCTGCGAAACCTCTGCTCCGTCTCGGTTAAATCCATAGAAAGGACCGCTGGCGACGTCGAGGTAAAACTGGGCGCGGTTAGCGGCCAGCGCCTGGCGGAAGCCGTCGAACACTTCAATGGGCGTACCGCCGGGGTTCGTGTCTGATTTTACCATCAGCGGAGGAACGGCGCTGACCAGTACCGCTTTGGCCACCCGCCCCTGAGGCTGGCCGTACTTCGCAACGTATCTGGCGACCTGGCCTCCGCCGGTGGAGTGGCCGACGTGCACGGCATTACGCAAATCAAGGCTTTCGACCACGGCTGATGCGTCGGAGGCATAATGATCCATATCATGACCTTCACTCACCTGATCGGAACGACCATGACCACGACGGTCGAGGGCGATGACGCGGAAGCCTTCTGCAAGGAAAAAGAGCATCTGGTTATCCCAGTCATCGGCGCTCAGCGGCCAGCCGTGATGGAAAACGATCGGCTGCGCATCCTTCGGACCCCAGTCTTTGTAATAAATACTGACACCATCTTTCGTTGTTACGAATGCCATATTTCAGACTCCTCTGCTAATGGCAACATGTGTGAAGGCTAAGTAAATAGCCCAGCATTTAGGGACGTAATAAAACTGACTTATATTAATCTTATTACTGATATATCCGCTTAAAGTGTAGAAGGGTTCCTGAAAACAGTTATAGATTAATTTTGTATGGTCATTATTTATTTTTAAACGAAATATCCCCTAAACCAGCCGGGGCACTGTGTTATTTTTCTCGCGTGGTGAATCCCCCTGTGCGGAGGGGCTAAACAGCACGTGTAGCTTAGGCAATCAGTAGCGGGTCAAGGTGGCTGACCAACGACTCACCGGGAGGCACCCGGCACCACACATACGTTAAAGCTTGTATCTCGCTAAATTTATTAGGGATGGTGTATGAAGTTGGGCTTTTTGGCTGGAGCAGTGCTGGCAACCTGGTTGTCTTTAACCTACCCGACGCAAATGAGAGCTGTTTTTGAACAACTGGTTACGATAGTGCAGCAAATCACGCAGCCTTCAGCAGAGCCTCATTCTGATATGGTCACACCGGAACAGTCATATCCTTGATTGTTATATTTACGATGAACGTTAGCCATCTTAATAGTTAACCTGTGCTTATTTTTCTGATGGGCTTATTATTGGCCGGGCAGAGGTTACCGCCACCCGGCCTGACGGTCTTAAACGATCGCGTTAGGGCACGCTTCGCCCTTTTCAAGCTGCTGTAAATTCCCCAGCGTGGTTTCCGAAATACTGATCAGCGCTTCGGCGGTCAGAAACGCCTGGTGGCCGGTGAACAACACGTTGTGGCAGGCCGACAGGCGACGGAACACGTCGTCCTGAATCACGTCGTTAGATTTATCTTCAAAGAACAGATCGCGTTCGTTCTCATACACGTCCATACCCAACGCGCCGATTTTTTGCGTTTTCAACGCTTCGATAGCGGCCTGAGAGTCGATCAGTCCGCCGCGGCTGGTATTGATGATCATCACGCCGTCTTTCATCTGGTCGAACGCCGACTGGTTAAGCAGGTGATAGTTTTCAGGAGTCAGCGGGCAGTGCAGGGAGATAACATCAGACTGCGAGAAGAGCGTTTTCAGATCGACATACTCCACGCCCAGCTCCAGCGCAGCGGCGCTTGGGTACGGATCAAACGCCAGCAGGCGCATGCCAAATCCTTTCAGGATGCGTAGGGCGGCCACACCAATTTTGCCGGTACCGATCACGCCTGCGGTTTTACCGTACATAGTAAAGCCGGTCAGCCCTTCCAGAGAGAAGTTGGCATCACGGGTACGCTGATAGGCACGGTGAATACGACGGTTGAGCGACATCATCATCCCGACCGCATGTTCTGCCACGGCTTCCGGAGAATAGGCCGGAACGCGAACAACCTTCAGACCCAGCTCTTTGGCGGCATCGAGATCGACGTTGTTAAAGCCCGCGCAGCGCAGGGCAATGTATTTCACGCCCTGTTTTTTCAACTCTTCCAGTACCGGTCGGCTACCGTCATCGTTAACGAAGATACACACGCCTTCGCAGCCGTGGGCGGTTTTAGCCGTCTTTTCAGTCAGCAGAAAGTCGAAAAATTCAAGATCGAAACCGTACGTCTCGTTAACATGTTGCAGATACTTTTTGTCGTACTGCTTTGTGCTATATACCGCGAGTTTCATAAGACTTTCTCCAGTGATTTTGGAACCACGTTAGCATGTTTAAAATTATCTTACAATTTTTCAAAATTCATTGAAATCAATAAGTTCTATGAATTATTGTAGAGCATCTACTCTTAAAAATGGCATTACCTTCAACTGACTGGCTAAACATGCGACAATGAGCGGCAAGATCGGCTTATTTATTTCGCAAAATCAGGATATTAACTGCCCATGAAGGGTAAATACAAAGCCGCAATCGCGCTATTACTGCTGCTATTTCTTGTGCCGCTGACGCTGCTGATGACGCTCGCCCAGTGGGTGCCCACGCTCGCCGGGATCTGGCTTCCCGTTGGAACACGCATCGCGTTTGAAAAAAGCCCTCGGCTCACGCGCCACGCCCTGATCATCCCCGATCTCCGTTATCTGGTAGAAGAGTGCGAAATTGCCCGCGTGGAAAACGTGACCCTGTCACACCCCAGCCGCTGGGATCTGGATATTGGCGCACTTGAACTTAACTCTGTCTGCCTGAGCAAATTACCGCAATCGGCGCCGTCTACGGTGGCGCCGAAAACGCTGGCGCAGTGGCAGGCCATCCTGCCCAACACCTGGCTGACCATCCACCGTTTTACCCTTTCTCCCTGGCAGCAGTGGGAGGGTGAGCTACATGCCTCACTCACGCCAGCCCGCCAGGACATCACCTATAAAGGCGAGCAGGTGAGCATTAAGGGGCAGTTGCGCGGCCAGACGCTCTCCATCAGCCAGTTCGATGTGCAGCTGCCGGACCAGTCGCAGCCCGTGAAGCTGGTCGGTGAATTTACCCTGCCGCTGGTGCCGGACGGCGTACCGGTGAAAGGGCATACGGTCGCGACCTTTAACGTGCCACAGTTATCCTCGCTGGTCGATGCCGATCTGGACTGGGAGGATAATCAGGGCCAGCTGGTGGTTATGGCGCGGGACAACCCCGATCCGCTGCTCGATTTACCGTGGCAGATCACCGCTCAGCAGTTGACCATCAGCGACGGGCGCTGGAACTGGTCAGCCTCCGGTATGCCGATGAGCGGTCGCATCGGCCTGAAGGTGAATAACTGGCAGCAGGGGCTGGAGAAAGCCACCTTCACGGGGCGGCTCAACGTGCTGACCCAGGGGGACGCGGGTAAGGGCAACGCGGTGCTGAATATCGGTCCCGGCTCGCTCAGTATGGAAAACAGCGCTATGCCGCTGCACCTGAGCGGGGAAGCCAAGCAAAACGATCTGATCCTGTATGCCAGACTCCCGGCGAAGCTGACCGGCAGCCTTTACGATCCGCAGCTTACGTTTGAACCCGGCGCACTATTGCGCTCGCGCGGACGCATCATTGACTCGCTGGATATCGATGAGATCCGCTGGCCGCTGGCGGGCGTGAAGCTCACGCAAAAGGGCGTGGACGGCCGCCTGCAAGCCATTCTGCGGGCGCATGAAAACGAGATGGGCAATTTTGAGCTGCATCTGGACGGCCAGGCTAACGACTTTTTACCGGACAACGGTTTGTGGCAGTGGCGCTATTGGGGTAAAGGGAACTTCACGCCGATGAACGCGCGCTGGGATGTCCGGGGAACCGGGGAGTGGCGCGACAACGTTATCGAACTGACCGATCTTTCCACGGGGTTCGACAAATTGCAGTACGGCACGATGCTGGTCAGCAAACCGCGCCTGGTGCTGGATCACCCGGTGCGCTGGTCGCGGGACCCGGATAACCCCTCCTTTAGCGGTGCGCTCGCGCTCAATGCCGGGCAAACAAGCTTTTCAGGCGGAAGCGTGCTGCCGCCGTCCGTTTTGACCTTCAGCGTTGACGGGACAGACCCGACGGTGTTCCAGTTTAAAGGGAACCTTCATGCGGATGACATCGGCCCGGTCCAGGTGAATGGACGCTGGGACGGCGAACGCCTCCGCGGTCAGGCCTGGTGGCCAAAACAGTCTCTTACAGTGTTCCAGCCGCTGATCCCGCCAGACTGGAAAATGACCCTGCGCGGCGGCGAAATGTACGCGCAGGTGGCTTTCTCAGCGGCCCCCGACCAGGGGTTTGAGGCCGGGGGGCACGGGGTGCTGAAAGCGGGCAGCGCGTGGATGCCGGATAACGAAATCAACGGCGTTGATTTTGTTCTGCCGTTCCGCTTAAGCCAGGGCACCTGGTCACTGGGCACGCGCGGACCGGTAACGTTACGAATCGACGAGGTGAAAAACCTGGTCACAGCCCGAAATATCACCGCGGATCTTCAGGGCGATTATCCCTGGACCGAAGCGAACCCGCTCCTGCTCACCAACGTGAAGGTGGAAGCACTCGGCGGGAAAATCACCATGCAGCAGTTGAGAATGCCGCAGCACGATCCGGCTTTACTGCGCGTGGATAATATTTCCTCCAGCGAACTGATAAGCGCGGTAAATCCGAAGCAGTTTGCCATGTCCGGCCCGGTGAGCGGCGCGCTGCCGTTCTGGCTGGACAATGAGAAATGGATCATTAAAGATGGCTGGCTGACCAACCCGGGGCCGATGACGCTGCGCATCGACCAGGACACGGCGGATGCCATTGTGAAAGACAACGTGGTTGCCGGGGCGGCGATCAACTGGCTCCGCTATATGGAAATTTCTCAGTCGTGGACAAAACTCAATGTGGATAATCTGGGTGTGTTAACCATGCAGGCGGCCATTAAAGGCACCAGCCGCGTCGAGGGCAAAAGCAGCTTCGTTAACCTGAATTACACCCATGAAGAGAACATTTTTACCCTCTGGCGCAGCCTGCGCTTTGGGGACAATCTGCAAACATGGTTTGAGCAACATGCGGCGATACCCCTTCTCCGCGGTTCGACAGGCAAGGAAAGTGAGGAACAACAATGAAAAAGAGGGCTGGTGTACTCACCGTGGCCGTCGTCGCGCTGCTGTCAGGCTGCACGCCGCGCATTGAAGTGGCGGCGCCCAAAGAGCCGATCACCATCAACATGAACGTGAAAATCGAGCATGAAATCCATATCAAGGTGGATAAAGACGTTGAAGCCCTGCTGAAATCCCGCAGCGATCTGTTCTGAGGATGCCATGAAACGATTAGCTCTGATGTTACTGGCGCTGGGGATGAACGTTCACGCCGCCACGCTTACGCTCAACGATGCGCGCATCCAGGGGCGCGTAGGGGAAACCCTGAGCGGCTATCTTGCGCCCGTTCAGCACGACGCTGAAACCCTGGCGCTGGTGAACCGTATCAACGCCGCACGCACGGAAAGTTACCAGCAGCTTGCTGACAGCAATAATTTGCCCGTCGACGAGGTGGCGAAAATGGCGGGGCAAAAGCTGGTGGCCCGCGCGCAGCCGGGTGAGTACGTGAAGGGGATTAACGGCAAATGGCTGAAAAAGTAACTAGCGGTAACGCTTACGGTATTCGCCCGGCGAAACCCCGAAACGCTGCTTAAAGGCGGTGGAAAAATGGCTATGGTCGGTAAAGCCCCAGCTGTAGCCAATGCCCGCCAGCTTTTCGTCATCGCCGATGGAACGCAGCGCCTGAGCGCATAAATCGAGGCGACGGTTCTTAATATACTGCGCCACCACCAGCCCTTTCCCGGCAAACATGCGGTACAAGCTACGCACGGACATGCCGCTCTCTGAGGCTATCCACTCCGGTCTTAACGCCTCCGACTGAATATGATCGTCAATCAGGGACAGAACGTGGCGGAACTGACGCTCCTTGCGCGGCAGCACCTCGTCATGCTGCTGGAAGGCCGGACGCAGCAGACACACCATCGCCTCCAGCGCCGCTTCGCTTTCACTGGCGCTGAGATCGGCATTGCCCATGCTCTCCTGTAATAGTCGATAGCTCAGCTGTACGGTAGGCAGACTGCGGGAGAGGGGCAACGCGCACCTCACTTCCTGAAAACGCGCGTGTTGCTCAATGATTTGTCGCGGGAGCAGCAGCGAAATCTGGCGGGAACGCTCCTGCCAGTAAATGGAGCACGGGCGGGAGGCGTCAATCAGCGTGATATCCCCGGCTTTCAGCAGCGCGCGCTGGTCGTCCTGTTCGATTCCGGCGCTGCCTTCCAGCTGAAACACGGTGTAGAACCAGGCGTCGTTGCCGTTTTTGATCTCCTGACGGGTGCGAAACAGGTTAACGCCTGCGGCGGTCACCGTGCTCAGCTTCAGACTTTGGGTATAGCTGGTTTCCAGTTCGCCGAGAAACGCCCCCTCTAACGGACGTGCCGCAAAGCGCCCACAAACCTGGTTAATTTGCGCCAGCCACTGCTGAAAATTGTCCTGTTCGCTTGCACATGCCATTGATGTTCTCGCTGCACCGTCACTGTTTTCGCATTGTTGCATTTATGTTGCATATTGTCAGGGCTACGAGGCTGACTATAGGAAAGAACACTCAACGGTTACAGCGATATAAGCGGGAATTATCACGATTTGCGGAGCCTGTCACAGCTGGCAAAGCGAATGTCACACAGACAAAAGCAGGAATGCGAATCCCCTCTTAGACTGCATACACACCCTGCGAAGCATAACGAAGGAGTATCCTATGTCCGAATCACACGTCGCCGTCCTGCCTGGCGTGCAGCAGTTTTTAGATCGCCAGCACGGCCTGTGGATCGAAGGGCGTCAGGCGGCATCCGATAGCGAAAAGCGTCTGAACGTCTACAACCCGGCGACCGGAGAGGTCATTGCCTCAACCGCCGATGCCAGCGTTGATGATGTCGATCGTGCGGTGATGTCTGGCTGGCGCGCCTTTGTCGCCCGAAGCTGGGCCGGGCGGCTTCCGGCCGAGCGGGAACGCATCCTGCTGCGGTTTGCGGATCTGGTGGAACAGCATGGCGAAGAACTGGCACAGCTCGAAACCCTGGAGCAGGGGAAATCGATTAACATTTCCCGCGCCTTCGAGGTGGGCTGCACCCTGAACTGGATGCGCTACACGGCAGGGCTGACCACCAAAATTGCCGGTAAAACCCTCGATCTCTCGATTCCACTGCCGCAGGGCGCGCGTTATCAGGCGTGGACGCGTAAAGAGCCGGTTGGGGTCGTGGCGGGGATTGTGCCATGGAACTTCCCGCTGATGATTGGCATGTGGAAAGTGATGCCCGCGCTGGCGGCAGGTTGCTCCATCGTGATCAAACCCTCGGAAACCACGCCGCTCACACTTTTACGGGTGGCGGAACTGGCGGGCGAGGCGGGGATCCCGGATGGCGTATTTAACGTGGTGACCGGCAGTGGCGCCGTCTGTGGCGCGGCACTGACCTCGCACCCGCGCATTGCCAAAGTGAGCTTTACCGGATCGACGGCGACGGGCAAGCAGATTGCCCGCGCGGCGGCGGATACGCTAACGGGCGTGACGCTGGAACTGGGCGGCAAAAACCCGGCCATCGTGCTGAAAGATGCCGATCCGGCGTGGGTGATTGAAGGGCTGATGACCGGCAGCTTCCTGAATCAGGGGCAGGTCTGCGCGGCCAGTTCACGTATATATATTGAAGCTCCGCTTTTCGACACGCTGGTCAGCGGCTTTGAACAGGCCGTGAAATCCCTGAGCGTCGGGCCGGGCATGTCGCCGGATGCGTTTATCAACCCGCTGGTGTCGCGCGCCCACTGCGATAAGGTCCAGGCGTTTCTGGATGAGGCGAAGGCGCACAATGCGGAGCTGATCGCCGGGAACCGGGGGCCAGACGGCAAAGGCTATTACGTTTCGCCAACGCTGGTGGTCAACCCGGATAATCATCTGCGACTGACGCGTGAAGAGGTCTTCGGGCCGGTGGTGAATCTGGTCCGTGTAGCTGACGGGGAAGAGGCGCTTCAGCTGGCGAACGACACTGAATACGGCTTAACGGCCAGCGTCTGGACGCAGAACATCAGTAAAGCGCTGGAGTACACCGACAGGCTACAGGCCGGAACCGTGTGGGTGAACAGCCACACGCTGATAGATGCCAACCTGCCGTTCGGCGGCATGAAGCAGTCTGGCACCGGGCGCGATTTCGGCCCCGACTGGCTGGATGGCTGGTGTGAAACCAAGTCGGTGTGTGTGCGGTATTAAAAAAACGCCGGGTGGCGGCTACGCCTTACCCGGCCTACGGGATCGAGGAAAAAGGTTGGTTTTGTAGGCAGGGTAAGCGCAGCGCCACCCGGCGTAACTTACAGCGACCACCGATTCCGCCCGGCCTCCTTCGCCCTGTACAGCGCCGCATCGGCGCGGGCGATGATTTCCGCCCCGACTGGCTGGACGGCTGGTGTGAAACCAAGTCGGTGTGTGTGCGGTATTAAAAAAACGCCGGGTGGCGGCTACGCCTTACCCGGCCTACGGGATCGAGGAAAAAAGTTGGTTTTGTAGGCCGGGTAAGCGCAGCGCCACCCGGCGTAACTTACAGCGACCACCGATTCCGCCCGGCCTCCTTCGCCCTGTACAGCGCCGCATCGGCGCGGGCAATGATTTCCGCCCCGACTGGCTGGACGGCTGGTGCGAAACCAAGTCGGTGTGTGTGCGGTATTAAAAAAACGCCGGGTGGCGGCTACGCCTTACCCGGCCTACGGGAGCAAGGAAAAGGTTGGTTTTGTAGGCCGGGTAAGCGCAGCGCCACCCGGCGTAACTTACAGCGACCACCTATCCCGCCCGGACTCCTTCGCCCGATACAACGCCGCATCGGCGCGGGCGATGATTTCCGGGCCGGCCAGTCCTGGGGTATAGCCTGCAATGCCCATACTCACCGTCACACATTCACTCACCTTCGACGCGCTGTGCGCAATGGCTGCGGTGCGCAGGCCAGCCTGGATCCGCGCGGCGACTTTCTCAGCAACGCTTTCTTCACAGTCAAAGAGGATCACGACGAACTCCTCACCACCGTAGCGCGAAACCACATCCTCTGGCGTGCGCACCGAGGTGTTCAGCACCTCCGCGACCCGCGCGAGACACGCGTCCCCCGCCTGGTGACCATAGGTGTCGTTATACAGTTTGAAGTAGTCGACATCCAGCATCAGTACCGTGAAGCGTTTGCCTTGCTCCACCGCGTTTTCCAGCACCAGCTCCATCGCCCGGCGGTTGGCCGTTTTCGTCAGCGGATCCTGATGGGCCAGCGCATCCAGCCGCGAAATTAAACGCTGATTCTGCTGGTTGCGACGCCAGGCCTCTTCAAACCAGCTTAAGAGGATGTAGCGTCCGCAAACGAGAATGAACGTGAACACCACCCACAGCCCGGCAAAGCGAAGGTTCATCTCCTGATTCAGCAGCATGCTGGCAACGGGCATGGTGATCCACAGCGGCGCGATAAAGCACACCAGTCCCACCGGATGAAAATAGAGCGCGGTCATACCGGCCATCAGCAGGGTAACGAATATCGGCCAGGGATGAGGAAGCTGTATCACGTTGATAAACCAGTAACAACTTATCGACCATAGCAGGCTACACATTAACAGCACGGCGCTGACGCCGCGGATGTGGCGCCAGGCCATTATTACCAGCGCCACGGAAAGGATGACTACCCCCAGCATGGAAGCGTCAATCATCTGTGTGAGAGGTGGGCTGACGTGTAAGAGGGTATCAATTTGGCCGAACAGGGAATTGCGCAGCAGGATCATTAGCGCAAAGCTCGCGTTGACGAAGGCGAGCCACGGCAGGTTCATGGCCAGCCCGTGAACAACCATGGCGTTACGGGTCGGCCAGGTCGCGGGCTCCGGAGTGGCGTTGTGTCTTTTTTCCATGAGAGAGAATGTCCCTGTGGCGGGCGGAAAGACCGCCCGCGAGTGCATGCCTTTACGGGGTCACAATGTTAAACCAGAATTCAAATTTATCCATGTAACCGAGCATGGCATCGAGTTTTGCGGCATCGCCCGTCACTTTGATATCGCCATTATCCTGAGCCTGTTTAAGCGTCACTTCTTTCAGGATGATTTTATTCAGCGTATCGCGGTTGAGGGTCACGGTCGCGTCAGCATCCTTCGCTTCGGCGTTCGCCGTGTGGTTCAGCACGCCATTTTCCAGCTCCAGCTTGTATTTGCCGCCGTCGCTGCCGAGGTCGATGTTAAACACCGATTTTGCATCCGCTGCTTTTTCACCGTTGATATGCACCGCCAGATAGTCAAAGAACATTTCTGGCGTCATTGCGCGCACGGTATCCGGGCTGGCGGTATTCGGGGTGGGACCTTTCACCACGCCGTTACGCAACTCCTGCGCGCCGGTCAGGTAGAAGTTACGCCATGGGCCGGATTCAGCCTGATAACCCAACTGCTCCAGGGCATCCGCTTCAAGGTTACGTGCGGCCTGGTTGTTTGGATCGGCGAACACCACTTTGCTGACCACCTGAGCCACCCAGCGATAGTTGCCCTGGTCAAAATCGGTTTTAGCTTTACTCAGGATGGCATCCGCGCCTCCCATATACTCCACAAATTTCTTCGCGGCTTCTTCAGGCGGCAGTTCATCCAGGGTCGCGGGGTTGCCGTCAAACCAGCCTAAATAGAGCACGTAGGTGGCTTTGACGTCATGGCTGACTGAACCGTAATAGCCTCGGTTGGCCCAGGTATTGGCCAGGGAGTTCGGCAGCTTGAAGTTGGCGGCGATCTCGTCACGCGTCAGCCCTTCATTCGCCATGCGCAGGGTCTGGTCGTTGATGTAGCGGTAGAGGTCGCGCTGGCTTTTCAGCAGGTTAACCACATTCTCGTTGCCCCAGGTCGGCCAGTGGTGCTGCGCCATGATAACTTCGGCCTTATCACCCCAGCGTACAATTGCCTGGTTGATGTATTTCGACCATGGCAGCGGTTCACGAATTTTCGCACCGCGCAGGGAGTAGGTGTTGTGAAGGGTATGGGTGACATCTTCCGCAGACTCGATCAGCTTTTTCTCTTCGATATACCAGAGCATCTCAGAAGGCGCTTCGGAGCCCGGCGCGAGCATAAAATCATAGGTCAGGCCATCGATCACCTCTTTCTGACCATCTTTCTCGATGATATTGGTCGGGGCAATCAGGGTCACCGTCCCGGCGGAGGTGGTGGTGCCGAGCCCCGCACCCACCTGGCCTTTCGCATCCGGCTTCAGCAGGTTGCCGTACATATAGCTGGCGCGGCGGCTCATGACATTACCCGCCATGATATTTTCCGCGACGGCGGCCTCCATAAATCCGGCTGGCGCGTAGACTTTAACCTTGCCGGACTTCACGTCGGCTTCGTCCACCACGCCGCGCACGCCGCCATAGTGGTCAACGTGGCTGTGGGTGTAAATAACAGCGACGACAGGTTTCTTGCCGCGATTTTTATAGTAAAGATCCATCCCGACTTTGGCCGTCTCCGCCGACACCAGCGGGTCGACCACGGTAATGCCTTCTTTACCTTCAATAATGGTCATGTTTGACAGGTCGAGGTTACGGATCTGGTACACGCCCTCGGTGACTTCAAACAGGCCGCTGATGTTAATCAGCTGGGACTGACGCCATAAGCTCGGGTTAACCGAATCGGGCGCTTTATCGCCTTCCTTGATAAAGGCGTACTGCTGTGGATCCCAGACGGTGTTGCCTTGCTCCCCTTTGATAATTTCCTGAGGTAGCGGGGCGATAAACCCTTTGTGGGCATTGGTAAAATCGGTGTTATCGGAGAAAGGAAGCTGGTTGAAGAGTGCGTTGTTGGCCTGCTGAGTTGCTGCGGTTGCATCCTTAGGGGCTTCTGCGGCCCAGGCTGAACTGGCGGAAATGAAAAAACCGGCCAGCGCAAGGCTTCTTGCTATCTCATTGACTTTCATCCTAAAACCTCTCGGTTATGTATAGCGTTGTTCATGGACACTTCGATATCTACAAAATGTTTCAGATGTTGCAAAAGCATTAAGCGAAGTAACATTAACTATAATCGGGGAGTGGTATTCAGCAAGAAAGGGAATGAAAAACCGGGCATCGTGCCCGGTCAACGTGTTATTTCTGCTCTTTTTTCTTGCCGAGCGTTGGCGTCTCGTCAAAGAAGTTCCACGGCTTGAGTAACGTGTGCACCCATTCCGTCGGCATTATCGGCCACTCCTCGGCGCGGGCGACATGGGTGGTGCCGGTGGTCATCCAGATGACGTTATCCTGGTCGTTCAGCGACTCGTTATCTTTGCTGTACTGGCCGAGGCCCGTATCGTGCGTGGAACGGTTCGGGTATTTTCCCTCCGGGTACATCTCGTCGGGATGGTAACGCGTCACCCACAGCTGTTTATCCATAAAGCTCAGGCGGTGATATATCCACTCGTCCGGGGCAAACTTCGCGCCCGTCGCCACCGGGTGTGTGCCCCCCGCGTAAGGGATGATCTGATACGAGACCGGGTTGCCCATGCGGTTCTCTTTGCTGGTGTTGCTCAACAGACGGATGGTGCCCGGATCAAACTTCTGCGCCGCCTGCTGTTCGGTATCAATATCATACTGATTAACCTGCATGGTGCTGGTGCGCGGTCCGCCAGCGGTGTTCGGTTTGACGTCCGGATCCATGGCCACCAGCTTGTTGTTGATGCCGTCCACGTCCATATCCAGACGGAAGTTGTAGATGTGCTGGTGGGTGGTGCCGACAATATTATGGTCGATCAGCGTACCGTATCGGGTGTCATCCTTCGCGGTGGCATCATGCATGGTTTTCGTCTGCACGCCTTTCACCGCTTCAATGCCCGTGGCCCCTGCATCAATGCCGATGGTGCCGTTTTCGTGGAATACCCAGTCGAAGATATAATCGTAGTTACCCACGGTGCTGACCCAGCGCACCACCAGCTCGCGGCGCTCGGTGCTGACGTTGGGTTTACCTAACTCCTGATGCTTATACTCCGGCCCGGCGTAACGCTCGAAAATGGCGATCGCCCGGGGGATCTCCATTGGCGCACCGGTATAGTCCGGGATGGTTTCGTTGAGCATCACGGCGTTAGACGGAACATCCTTGCCGCGCACCAGCGGGGAGGTCAGGGTACCCATGCCGTAATCACCGGAGTCCAGGTAGGCCTTAAAGTACCAGCCGATATCTGGGTCGCCGTACGGCACAATCATGCCCCCGAGCGATCCCTGATACATCACCTGTCGCTTTTTGCCGTTGTCGTTATAGGTCACGGTGGAGATCATCGGGCCGACGCGCGAGTCCAGGCTCAGATGAAAATCCCAGTTCTGCCAGTGCACCATATCCCCGGTAATGGTGTAGTTCTTGCCTTCCGGCTCGATAATCTCCAGCGGTTTTTTCACCGTTTCAACGCGGTCACGGCCATCATAAGGACGCGGGGTGAGCGGCACCGGCACGACCGGGCCCTCCTCAATCTTCTGGATTTTCTTCTGCTCGAGATCCACCACCGCAACCAGGTTTTCGATCGGGTGCGCCCAGTAGTTACCGTCGCCCACGTCGAGATAGCTGATCACTTTCAGCAGGCGTTCTTCCTGTTTCAGCCCATCCTTGCCGTCAAAAAAGCCGACGGTAAGCGGGGTGGTGATCACTTTCTTCGGATCGGTAATGCCGCGCTTTTTCAGCACGGCGGCAAACTCCGGGCTTTCATTGATGATCTGCTGCACGGTATTGAAGTCATCCAGCAGCACCATGCCGTGCGCGTCTTTGATCGGCTCCCAGCGGAGGATCTTTTTGTCCTTCAGATCCACCCGGCTTTCGATGATGTGTTTACCATCAAGCATGATGATATTGGCCTGGCGGGGCGCATCCACCGCCGTGCCGTTAAGCACGAAGTCCCAGACTTTGGCTTTTTCTGGCTCCGCCAGCGCAATCTGGGTAAAGCGGGTATTGGGTTTAAAATCCGCAGAGGCTTTCACAATGGCTACGGCCTGGTTGATTTCATCAGCCGTCAGCGCGTTTAACGGATGGGGGCGTTTTTCAACCTGGAATGTCTGATCAAGACCGGACTGAAAGACATCGTTGATAAAAGTCTCCGGGATATAGGCCTTATTGTTCTTCATCACCACGGGCACCTGGAGAGTCAGCGGTTTGCCGTTAACGATGGCGGTGTTGGCGCCGGGTTTGACCTTCACAAAGGCACCGTCTTTAACGATGGTGAACATCTGGGCGTAATCATCCCACTGCACGTCCGCGCCAAACGCCTGAAGCGTTTTATCCATCGGGACCATATGCGCCTCGCTGCCGTGAGCGTAAACAGGGGATTGCCAGGCGCAACAGAGCGCAACGGCCATGGCCAGTGCCGTTCTACGGGCAAAAAAAGAAGAATTGCTTCCCATCGCAGACCTCATCTTGTTGTGTTTATTGTGTTGTGTCAGCCTTATCCTGACAGGCGCGCGCGAAAAGCGTTTGCCTGCATCTGCCAGGTTGTTTGTCAGTCTTGCCAGGTTAAAAAAAGACCGGGGGATATCACACCCCGGTCAGGTAGTTGTAGGCCGGGTAAGCGGAGCGACACCCGGCATGAAAGAGGTGCGTCAGAAGTCACCCTGCTGGCGCGCCACCAGCGTCAGGATGGAGTAAAGCGCCACGGCCTGCTGATGCTGGTTGAAGATCTCCACCGCCCATTCCACCACGCCCGTCGGTTTTTCCTCGGCAGTGCGCTGTTTCTTCAGCGTTTTACGTTTACAGGTCAGGCGCACCTGAATGGTATCGCCCGGCTTGACCGGCTCGATAAAGCGCAGGTTTTCCATGCCGTAGTTGGCAATGACCGGCCCAACCCCGGCATCGACAAACAGCCCCGCCGCGGCGGAAATCAGGAAATAACCGTGTACCACGCGCTCGCCAAAAATCGACTCCGCCGCGCCAATTTTGTCCATATGGGCATAGAAATGATCCCCGCTCAGGCAGGCAAAATTCACGATATCCGCTTCCGTCAGGGTACGACGCGGGGTCAGCAGGCTGTCGCCCGGCTGTAACTCCTCGAAGTATTTACGGAACGGATGAACGCGATCTTCCAGCACCTCCGCGCCACGGACCCACTGTTTGCCGATGGCGGCGAGCATGGAAGGGCTGCCCTGAATTGCCGTGCGCTGGAGATAGTGCTTCACCGCACGCAGGCCGCCCAGCTCCTCGCCGCCGCCCGCACGTCCCGGACCGCCGTGCACCAGCTGCGGCAGCGGTGAACCGTGGCCGGTGGATTCTTTCGAAGATTCCTGGTTGAGGATCTGAATGCGTCCGTGGGCGCGCGCGGCACCGGCAATAAATTGCCGCGCCACGTTTGAATCTGCCGTGACCAGCGTTCCCGCCAGGCTGCCGCCGCCCGCCCGCGCCAGCTGCATGGCGTGTTCACTGTTGCGGCAGGGCATCAGGGTGGCGACGGGGCCAAAGGCTTCGGTGGCGTGAACGGCCGGAGTTTCGTCCGGCTGCGGGCAGAACAGCAGGGTGGGCGGGAAGAATGCGCCAGCCGCCTGCATATCGGCTTTACCACCCAGACGGATCTGGCAGCCCGAGGCAAGCAGATGATCGACTTTTTCCTGCACGTCAGCACGTTGCTCACTGTTGACGAGAGCCCCTATCTTCACCCCTTCCTGGGCCGGATCGCCGACGACCACGTTCTCCAGCCGCGCAATCAGCGCCTGGCTGACGGCTTCAACCTGCGCTTCCGGCACGATGATGCGGCGGATGGCGGTACATTTTTGCCCGGCTTTGGCGGTCATCTCGCGCACCACTTCGCGAATAAACAGCGCAAACTCCGGCTGGTCCGGCGTCACGTCCTCACCCAGCACGCAGCAGTTAAGGGAATCTGCTTCCATGGTAAACGGAATGGAATGCGCGACGATATTCGGATGTACGCGCAGGCTCTGCCCGGTGCTGGCCGACCCGGTAAACGTCACCACGTCCTGGCTGTCGAGCTGGTTCAGCAGATCGCCCGCGCCACCACAGATCAGGCTGATGGCGCCGTCCGGCACCAGTCCGCTCTCGACGATCGCTTTCACCATCGCCTGAGTCACCTGCGCGGTGGCGGTGGCGGGCTTGATGATGGCGGGCATCCCGGCAAGCCAGGTGGGTGCGAGCTTTTCCAGCATCCCCCAGCACGGGAAGTTGAACGCGTTGATATGCACCGCCACGCCGGATTTCGACGTTAACACGTGACGTGCCGCAAAGCCGCCTTCCTTCGACAGCGGGATCAGCTCATCCTCCGGCCACAGGGTATCGTCCGGCAGCTCACGGCTGCCGAGGCTTGCGTAGGTGAAGAGGGTGCCGATACCGCCTTCAATATCTACCCAGCTGTCGGCCTTCGTCGCGCCGGTCTGGGCTGACAGGGCATAAAACCGATCCTTCTGGCTCAGAAGATGTTTGGCTACCGCCTTCAGCATGGCGGCGCGCTCGATAAAGCTCATTGCGCGGAGCGCTTCTCCGCCGTGTTCAATGGCGTAACGGCGCGCGGCCGCCATATCCAGCCCTTCGCTGGTGACTTCAAATAGCGTTTCCCCGCTGATGGCGTGGGTGATGGTGCGCTCGCGGCCCCGGCCTGATTGCCAGGTGCCGGACAAGAAGCTGGCTAACTGCTGCATTTCTTCTCTCCAGGTGTTTCGTGATTTCACTATAAATAGTTTGATCGCGAATCATAAAAAGCAAGCTGAGTTTTAATGAATTGTTAACGTTGTGATCTCTATTGCTTAGCCTGACCACCCGAAAGCCTTGTGTCATCGGCCTTTCATGAAAAGGCTTGCGAGCGTCGTCACAAAATAAACAAACGCTTCTTGGGGTTGTATTTAACCTTTGTGTAACTTTTAAGAAACCAAATGATTCACCATTTTGCTGTTTGTGGTGATTTAACGAATCACAAAGGTGATTATGTGACGCAAGAACAACGCTTTGAGCAACGCATCGCACAGGAGACGGCGATCGAGCCGCAGGACTGGATGCCGGATGCCTATCGCAAGACGCTGATCCGCCAGATTGGACAGCACGCCCACTCTGAGATTGTCGGCATGCTGCCGGAAGGAAACTGGATCACCCGCGCGCCGACGCTGCGCCGGAAAGCCATTCTGCTGGCGAAGGTTCAGGACGAAGCCGGACACGGCCTGTACCTCTACAGCGCGGCGGAAACGCTGGGCTGCGCCCGGGAGGACATCTATCAAAAGATGCTCGACGGCAAGATGAAATACTCCTCCATCTTCAACTATCCGACCCTGAGCTGGGCCGATATCGGCGTCATTGGCTGGCTGGTGGACGGGGCGGCCATCGTGAACCAGGTGGCGCTGTGCCGTACGTCTTACGGCCCGTACGCCCGGGCGATGGTGAAAATCTGTAAAGAAGAGAGCTTCCACCAGCGTCAGGGTTTTGAGGCCTGTATGGTGCTGGCGCAGGGTAGCGAAGCACAGCGGCAGATGTTGCAGGACGCCATCAACCGTTTCTGGTGGCCCGCGCTGATGATGTTCGGACCCAACGACGACAACTCCCCAAACAGCGCCCGCAGTCTCGCCTGGAAGATCAAACGCTTTGGCAACGATGAGCTTCGCCAGCGCTTCGTGGACAACACGGTGCCTCAGGTGGAGATGCTCGGCATGACCGTGCCGGATCCCGACCTGCTTTTCGATGAAGAGAGCGGCCACTACCGCTTCGGCGAAATCGACTGGCACGAATTTGACGAGGTGATCAACGGGCGCGGGATCTGCAACCACGAACGTCTGGCCGCAAAACGTAAAGCCTGGGACGACGGCGCATGGGTGCGTGAAGCCGCTCTGGCCCACGCGGAAAAACAACGCGCCCGCCAGGCCGCATAAGAGGAATCAACCATGAGCAATGTTTACTGGCCGTTATACGAAGTTTTTGTCCGTTCGAAGCAGGGGCTGTCGCACCGCCATGTGGGCAGCCTTCACGCTGCCGACGACCGCATGGCGCTGGAAAACGCGCGCGATGCCTATACCCGCCGCAGCGAAGGCTGTTCCATCTGGGTGGTGAAGGCGAGTGAAATCGTCGCTTCCCAGCCGGAAGAGAGCGGGGAGTTTTTCGATCCGGCGGAAAGCAAGGTCTACCGCCATCCGACGTTTTACACCATCCCTGATGGCATTGAGCATATGTGAGGTTGGGGATGAACAACGTATCTGCTTATGCCCTGCGTCTGGGCGACAACGGTCTGGTGCTCTCACAGCGTCTGGGCGCCTGGTGCGGCCATGCGCCGGAGCTGGAAATTGACCTGGCGCTCGCCAATATCGGCCTTGATCTGCTCGGGCAGGCGCGCAATTTCCTGACCTACGCCGCTGAACGGGAGGGTAAGGGTGATGAAGACACCCTGGCCTATGGCCGCGATGAGCGTCAGTTCCGCAATCTGCTGCTGGTGGAACAGCCAAACGGCAGCTTCGCCGACACCATTGCCCGTCAGTATCTGATGGATGCGTGGAACGTAGCGCTGTACGAACGGTTGATCCACAGCAGCGACAGTCAGCTTGCCGCCATCGCGGCAAAAGCCATTAAAGAGGCGCGCTATCACCTGCGTTTTAGCCGCGGCTGGCTGGTGCGGCTGGGGGACGGGACAGAAACCTCCTCACAGAAAATGCAGCAGGCGGTGGATAGCCTGTGGCGCTTTACGGCTGAATTGTTCGACGCCGACGACGTCGAGCTGGGGCTGATTGACACCGACGTGGCGGTTGATCCGCGCGCCCTGCGGGAACCGTGGGAGCGCGAAGTGTTTGCCGGGCTGGCGGAAGCTACCCTCCGCGTGCCCGAGGAAGTGGCGTATCGCACGGGCGGCAAGAAGGGGCTACATACTGAACACCTCGGACCGATGCTGGCTGAGATGCAGTATCTTCAGCGCGTTTACCCCGGCCAGCAGTGGTAAAGGGGAACGCTATGCAACGCCTCGTCGACATTGCGCCTGCCCAAATCCCGCAGATTTGGGCGCTGTTAAGCCAGATCCCCGACCCGGAAGTGCCGGTGCTGACCATCACCGACTTAGGCATGGTGCGCAGCGTGAAGGCGCAGGGGGAAGGCTGGATCATCGGCTTCACGCCAACCTATTCGGGCTGTCCGGCAACGGAGCATCTGCTGGGGGCGATCCGCGAAACTCTGACCGGGAACGGCTTTTCCCCGATACATATTGTGCTGCAACTGGAGCCCGCCTGGACCACCGACTGGATGACCGACGATGCCCGAAGGCGCCTGCGGGAATATGGCATCAGCCCGCCTGTCGGCCATAGCTGCCATGCCCACGTTCCCGCGGAGGTGAGCTGCCCGCGCTGTGCGAGCACCGATACCTCGCTCATCAGTGAATTTGGTTCCACGGCCTGCAAAGCGCTCTACCGCTGCAATACCTGCCGTGAGCCCTTCGACTATTTCAAATGTATTTGAGGCTGCCATGACAACGTTTCATTCATTAACAGTGGCAAAAGTGGAACCCGAAACCCGCGACGCGGTGACCATTACCTTCGCGGTGCCGCAGGCGTTACAGGAGGCGTACCGCTTCCGTCCCGGTCAGCATTTGACCCTGAAAGCCAGTCCTGGCGGGGATGAACTGCGCCGCTGCTACTCCATCTGCCGGAGCACCGCGTGCGGTGAGATCAGCGTGGCGGTCAAAGCCATCGAGGGCGGACGTTTTTCCCGCTATGCCCGGGACGAGATCAAACCTGGCATGGCGCTGGAGGTGATGGTTCCCCAGGGGCATTTTGGCTACCAGCCGCAGGCCGAACGCGAAGGCCACTATCTGGCGATTGCCGCCGGGTCCGGGATCACCCCGATGCTGGCGATTATGTCCGCTACGCTGGCCACTGAAGCCCACAGCCACTTCACCCTGATTTACGGCAACCGCAGCAGCCAGAGCATGATGTTCCGCCGGGCGCTGGCGGACCTGAAAGATAAATACCCGCAGCGTTTGCAGCTGATCTCCATCTTCAGCCAGGAGACGCTCGACAGCGATCTGCTCCATGGCCGTATTGACGGGGAAAAGCTCCAGGCGCTGGCAAAAACGCTGGTGAATTTCCGCCAGTACGATGAAGCCTTCATCTGCGGCCCGTCGGCGATGATGGACGAGGCTGAGGCGGCGCTGAAAGCGCTGGGTATGCCGGAAAAAGCGATCCATCTTGAGCGCTTTAACACGCCGGGAACCCCCGTTAAACGGACAGTCAGCGTGCAGGCCGACGGGCAGAAGGTCACCGTCCGTCAGGACGGGCGCGACAGGGAGATCACCCTGGCGGCGGACGACGAGAGCATTCTTGACGCGGCCCTGCGTCAGGGGGCGGATCTGCCTTACGCCTGCAAGGGCGGCGTGTGCGCCACCTGCAAATGCAAAGTGCTTCGCGGGAAGGTGGACATGGCGACCAACTACAGCCTGGAGCCGGACGAGCTGGCCGCAGGCTATGTGCTGAGCTGTCAGGCGCTGCCGATAACCGCTGACGTTATCGTCGATTTTGATGCGAAGGGGATGGCATGAGCGAACTGATTGTCACCCGTCATGGCCGCGTGTTGCAGCTGACGCTTAACCGTCCGGCGGCGCGCAACGCGCTCAACAATGCCCTGCTCACGCAAATTGCGGAGCAGCTTGAAGCCGCCGCCGCGGATGCGGAGATCGCCGTCTGTGTGATTTACGGCAACGAACGCTGCTTTGCCGCCGGGGCCGATCTCAACGAAATGGCGGAGAAAGACCTGCCCGCAACCCTGAACGATATCCGCCCGCAGCTGTGGGCGCGAATAAACGCCTTCACCAAACCGCTGATTGCCGCCGTGAACGGCTACGCGCTGGGGGCAGGCTGTGAGCTGGCGCTGCTCTGCGACGTGGTGATTGCCGGTGATAACGCCCGCTTTGGCCTGCCGGAAATCACCCTCGGGATCATGCCGGGCGCAGGCGGCACACAGCGGCTAATCCGTAGCGTGGGCAAATCGCTGGCCAGCAAAATGGTGCTGACGGGCGAAAGCATCACGGCGGTTCAGGCGCACAGCGCCGGGCTGGTCAGCGACGTCTACCCGGCCTCGCTGACGCTGGAGTACGCCCTGAAGCAGGCGGGGCTGATGGCGCGCCACTCGCCGCTGGCGTTACAGGCGGCGAAGCAGGCGCTTCGCCAGTCGCAGGAAGTGCCGCTTCAGGCCGGGCTGGCGCAGGAGCGTCAGCTGTTTGCGCTGCTCGCGGCCACAGACGATCGCCGGGAAGGTATCAACGCCTTTTTACAAAAACGCACCCCAGACTTTAAAGGACGCTAATTGTGGAATTTATTCTGAGCCATGTTGAGCAGGGCGTAATGACCATTACGCTGAACCGCCCGGAGCGCCTGAACAGCTTTAACGATGTCATGCACCAGCAGCTTTCCGAATGCCTGAAGCAGGCCGAGCGCGATGACGCTATCCGCTGCCTGCTGATCACCGGGGCAGGACGCGGTTTCTGCGCCGGGCAGGATCTCAACGACCGTAACGTGGACCCGAACGGCCCTGCGCCGGATCTGGGCATGTCCGTTGAGACTTTTTACAACCCGCTGGTGCGCCGCCTGGCAAAACTGCCGAAGCCGGTGATTTGCGCGGTTAACGGCGTGGCGGCGGGGGCAGGAGCCACGCTGGCCCTCGGCTGCGACATGGTGATTGCGGGCCGTTCAGCCAGCTTTGTGATGGCCTTCAGCAAGCTCGGGCTGGTACCGGACTGCGGCGGAACCTGGCTGCTGCCGCGCGTGACCGGACGCGCCCGCGCCATGGGGCTGGCATTGCTGGGCGACAAGCTCAGCGCCGAGCAGGCACAGGCCTGGGGAATGATCTGGCAGGTGGTGGACGACGAGCAGCTCTCCGCCACCGCACAGCAGATGGCGCTGCATTTTGCCTCGCAGCCGACCTATGGCCTGGGCTTGATCAAGCAGGCAATCAACGCCGCCGAAACCAACACCCTCGACGCCCAGCTTGATCTGGAGCGCGACTATCAACGTCTGGCCGGACGCAGCGACGACTACCGGGAAGGCGTCAGCGCGTTCCTGGCAAAACGCGCGCCGAACTTTACGGGGAAATAAGATGGTGAATATCCATACGGTCGCCGTCATTGGCAGCGGCACCATGGGCGCCGGGATTGCCGAAGTGGCAGCCAGCCACGGTCATCCGGTTCTGGTGTACGACATTGACGCTGCGGCGATTTCCCGCGCCGTCGACGGCATTCGCCAGCGGCTGTCCTCTCGCGTTGCGCGCGGAAAACTCTCTGCCGACGCCGGGGAACAGATCCTCGCCCGCCTGACGCCGGTGACGAATATCAGTGCTCTGGCGAAAGCCGATCTGGTGATCGAGGCGGCCTCCGAGCGGCTTGAAGTGAAAAAGGCGCTGTTTACCCAGCTGGCAGAGGTTTGCCCGCCGCAGACGCTACTCGCCAGCAATACCTCGTCTATTTCCGTTACCGCGATTGCGGCGGAGATAAACCACCCTGAACGCGTCGCCGGGCTGCACTTCTTCAATCCTGCCCCGGTGATGAAGCTGGTGGAGGTGGTCAGCGGGCTGGCGACCTCACCCGAAGTGGCCGATGCGCTGTGCGAGCTGGCGCTGAGCTGGGGAAAGCAGCCGGTACGCTGCCAGTCCACACCGGGGTTTATCGTCAACCGCGTAGCGCGTCCTTTCTACTCGGAAGCCTGGCGTGCGCTGGAAGAGCAGGTGGCAGCGCCCGAGGTGATCGACGCCGCCCTTCGAGACGGCGGGGGTTTCCCGATGGGGCCGCTTGAGCTGACGGACATGATTGGTCAGGACGTCAACTTTGCCGTGACCTGCTCCGTATTTAACGCCTTCTGGCAGGAGCGTCGTTTTTTGCCGTCGCTGGTGCAGCAGGAGCTGGTGCTGGCGGGGCGTCTGGGTAAGAAAAGCGGGCAGGGCGTTTACCGCTGGCAGGGGGACAAACCCGCCGTCAGCTGGCTCGCCCCGGTCAGCCACAGCTTCAGCCCGATGCGCGCACAGCGAAGAAGTGACGGTGTCACGGAAATTGACGATCTGTTGCTGATCGAAACGCAGGGTGAAACCGCGCAGTCGCTGGCGCTGCGCCACGGCTGTCCGGTGGTGGTGGTCGACCGCATCGAGCGGGATGTGGCCGTTATAGCCGCCGCGCCCGGCAACCCGCACGCCGCCACGCAGAAAGCCATTTACTGGTTGCAGCACCAGGAGAAACGGGTGGTCCAGATTGCGGATTACCCCGGCCTGCTGATCTGGCGCACGGTGGCGATGATTGCCAACGAAGCGCTGGATGCCCTGCAAAAAGGGGTCGCCAGTGAGCAAGACATCGACACCGCCATGCGCTTAGGGGTCAACTATCCCTGCGGCCCCATAGCCTGGGGCGAGCGCCTTGGCTGGCAGCGTCTGTTAACGCTGCTGGAGAACCTGCAACGTCACTACGGCGAGGAACGTTATCGCCCCTGTTCACTGCTGCGCCAGCGTGCGCTTCTGGAGAGTAGTTATGAGTCATAACGCCTGGCATAACGCCCGCGCGATGTACGAACGGGACGCCTGCGCGCAGGCGATGGGGATGGACATTATCGAGATGGGCGAGGGCTACGCGGTGGTGACCATGACCATCACCCCGCAGATGCTTAACGGGCATAAAACCTGCCACGGCGGACAACTATTCTCGCTGGCCGATACCGCCTTTGCCTACGCCTGCAACAGTCAGGGGCTGGCGGCGGTGGCCTCAGGCTGCGCCATCGATTTTCTGCGTCCGGGCTTTGCTGGCGATAAGCTGACCGCTACCGCGCGGGTGAAGCATCAGGGCAAACTGACCGGCGTCTACGACATCGAAATTCAGAATCAACAACAGAAAACCGTCGCTCTTTTTCGCGGGAAATCCCACCGCACCGGCGGCAGTGTGACAGGAGAAGCCTGATGCGTAACGCATTTATTTGTGAGGGTGTGCGTACCCCGGTCGGTCGCTACGGTGGAGGATTATCCAGCGTGCGTGCCGATGACTTAGGGGCCGTTCCGCTGCGTGCGCTGCTGGCGCGTTACCCGCAGCTCGATCTGGAGCGCATAGATGACGTGATCTTCGGCTGCGCAAATCAGGCCGGAGAGGATAACCGCAACGTGGCGCGCATGTCGTCGCTGCTGGCCGGGCTGCCGCAGACCGTTTCCGGTACCACCATTAACCGCCTGTGCGGCTCCGGTCTGGATGCCCTTGGCTTTGCGGCACGCGCCATTAAGGCCGGGGATGGCGATCTGCTGATCGCCGGTGGCGTCGAATCCATGTCCCGTGCGCCGTTCGTGATGGGCAAAGCCACCGCGGCGTTTCAGCGTCAGGCGGAGATCTTCGATACCACCATCGGCTGGCGATTTGTGAATCCGCTCATGCATCAGCAATACGGAACTGACAGCATGCCAGAAACGGCAGAGAATGTAGCGGAATTGTTAAATATAAGCCGTGCCGATCAGGACGCATTTGCCTTGCGCAGCCAGCAGCGCACCGCGCTGGCGCAGCAGAATGGCGTTCTGGCGCAGGAGATAATCCCGGTACAGGTAACGGGGAAAAAAGGCGCGGTAACGGAAGTGAGCGTAGACGAGCATCCGCGCGCCGAAACCACCCTTGAACAGCTTGCCGCGCTGAAAGCCCCGTTTCGCAAGAACGGTGTGGTGACGGCGGGGAACGCCTCTGGCGTCAACGACGGGGCGGCGGCGCTGATTATCGCCAGCGAGCCGATGGCGCTTGCCCAGGGGTTAATCCCGCGCACCCGCATTGTGGCCATGTCGACCGCGGGCGTCGAGCCGCGTCTGATGGGATTAGGCCCGGTTCCCGCCACCCGTAAGGTGCTGGAACGTGCCGGACTCAGTATCACCGATATGGACGTCATTGAGCTTAACGAAGCCTTCGCCGCACAGGCGCTGGGGGTGCTGCGTCAGCTGGGCTTGCCGGATGACGCGGAGCATGTCAACCCGAACGGCGGAGCGATCGCGCTAGGTCATCCGCTGGGAATGAGCGGTGCCAGACTGGCGCTGGCCGCGAGCAATGAATTGCACCGACGCGGCGGGCGCTACGCGCTGTGTACGATGTGCATCGGTGTGGGTCAGGGCATTGCCATGATCCTTGAGCGTGTTTGAGCGAACAATAATGTGAGTACCCTGCGATGATAAATACAACAAAGCTTGATCCGATCGAAACCGCGTCCATTGATGAATTGCAGGCGTTGCAGACCGCGCGCCTGAAGTGGACGCTGAACCACGCCTACAACAACGTTCCGATGTACAAACGCAAGTTTGATGCCGTGGGCGTTCACCCTGACGATTTCAACGAGCTGGCGGACCTGCAAAAATTCCCGTGCACCACCAAGCAGGATCTGCGCGACAACTACCCGTTCGATACCTTTGCGGTGCCGATGGAGCAGGTGGTGCGTATCCACGCCTCGTCGGGCACCACCGGAAAGCCGACCGTGGTGGGATATACCCAGAATGATATCGACAACTGGGCCAATATCGTCGCCCGTTCCCTTCGCGCCGCCGGGGGCAGCGCGAAGGATAAAATTCACGTCGCCTACGGTTACGGGCTCTTCACCGGCGGGCTGGGGGCGCACTACGGTGCAGAGCGTCTGGGGGCGACGGTGATCCCGATGTCCGGCGGCCAGACGGAGAAGCAGGCGCAGCTGATCCGCGATTTCCAGCCGGATATGATCATGGTGACGCCCTCTTACTGCCTGAACCTGATCGAAGAGCTGGAGCGTCAGATGGGCGGTGATGCCAGCGCCTGTTCCCTGCGCGTCGGCGTGTTTGGCGCCGAGCCGTGGACGCAGGCGATGCGCCGCGAAATCGAGAAACGGCTGGGCATTACCGCGCTGGATATCTATGGTCTCTCCGAGGTGATGGGGCCGGGCGTGGCGATGGAGTGTCTTGAAACCGCTGACGGCCCGACCATCTGGGAAGATCACTTCTACCCGGAGATCGTCAACCCGAATGACGGCACGCCGCTGGCCGACGGCGAGCAGGGCGAACTGCTGTTCACCACGCTGACCAAAGAGGCGCTGCCGGTGATCCGCTACCGCACCCGCGACCTGACGCGCCTGCTGCCGGGTACCGCACGCACCATGCGCCGGATGGATCGCATCAGCGGGCGCAGCGACGACATGCTCATCATTCGCGGCGTTAACGTCTTCCCGTCACAGCTGGAAGAGGAGATCGTCAAGTTCGAACATCTTTCGCCGCACTATCAGCTGGAGGTGAACCGCCGCGGGCATCTTGATTCACTTTCGGTGAAGGTCGAGCTGAAACAGAGTAGCTTATCGCTGACGCATGAACAGCGTTGTCAGGTCTGCCATCAGCTGCGTCATCGGATTAAATCGATGGTGGGGATTTCAACCGATGTGATGATCGTTAACTGCGGTAGCATACCGCGATCCGAGGGTAAAGCCTGCCGGGTGTTTGATTTGCGTAAGGTTGCGGCTAACGGATGAGGGATCTACACAAAATAATGTCTGCATCGACGGCCCCCTCTCCCTTGAGGGAGAGGGCTGGGGTGAGGGGGAAACCCCAAATTCCTATGCTATGATTCATCCAGGAAAAAAATAACAACAGAATGAATCACATGAATAAACTTGATGCCTTTATCCAGCACGCAGTCAGCTCTGTTCCCGTCAGCGGAACGTCGCTTATCTCCTCGCTTTATGGCGACGCGCTTTCCCATCGCGGCGGAGAGATCTGGCTCGGCAGTCTGGCGGCCCTGCTGGAAGGGATGGGATTCGGGGAGCGCTTTGTGCGCACCGCGCTGTTTCGCCTCAACAAAGAGGGCTGGCTGGACGTGTCCCGCATTGGCCGCCGCAGCTTTTACCGTCTCAGCGACAAGGGGCTGCGTTTGACCCGACGCGCGGAAAATAAAATCTACCGTGCAGAACTGCCGGCGTGGGATGGTAAATGGCTGCTACTGCTTTCCGAGGGGCTGGATAAAACCACGCTCGCGGACGTGAAAAAACAGCTCATCTGGCAAGGGTTCGGCACGCTGGCGCCGAGCCTGATGGCCTCGCCGTCGCAGAACCTCGCGGACGTGCAGTCGCTGTTGCATGACGCGGGCGTGGCGGAAAACGTCATTTTCTTTGAAGCTCATTCGCCGCTGGCTTTGTCACGCGCGGCGTTACGATCCCGCGTGGAAGAGTGCTGGCAGCTGACCGAACAAAACGCGATGTATGAAACGTTTATCAACTCGTTCCGTCCGCTGCTGCCGCTGCTGAAAGAGGCGTCGCCCGAGGATTTAACCCCGGAACGCTGCTTTCAGATCCAGCTGTTACTCATTCATTTTTATCGTCGCGTGGTGCTGAAAGATCCGCTGTTGCCGGAGGAGTTACTCCCGGCGCACTGGGCGGGACAGAGCGCGCGACAGCTGTGCATTAACATCTACCAGCGCGTGGCAGCGGGAGCCCTGGCGTTTGTCAGTGAGAAGGGGGAAACCTCCGTCGGCGAGCTGCCCGCGCCCGGCACGCTTTATCACCAGCGTTTTGGTGGTCTGAATATCACATAAGGAGAGGGTATGCCTGTTTATCAAATTGATGGTCTGACGCCGGTCGTGCCTGAAGAGAGCTATGTTCACCCGACCGCGGTGCTGATTGGCGACGTGATCCTCGGCAAAGGTGTTTACGTAGGCCCCAACGCCAGCCTGCGCGGTGATTTTGGCCGGATCGTGGTGAAAGACGGCGCGAACATTCAGGATAACTGCGTGATGCACGGTTTTCCGGAGCAGGACACGGTGGTGGAAGAGGACGGGCATATCGGCCACAGTGCGATCCTGCACGGCTGCATTATCCGCCGTAATGCGCTGGTGGGGATGAATGCGGTGGTGATGGACGGAGCGACGATCGGCGAAAACAGCATCGTCGGGGCGGCGGCGTTTGTGAAGGCCAAAGCGGAAATGCCTGCGAATCACTTAATTCTTGGCAGTCCGGCGAAAGCGATTCGTGAGCTAAGCGCGCAGGAAATAGAGTGGAAAAAGCAGGGCACGCGGGAGTATCAGGTGCTGGTGGATCGCTGTAAGCAGACGCTGCATCAGGTAGAGCCGCTGCGGGAAGAAGAGCCCGGCCGCAAACGGCTGGTATTCGATGAGAACTTACGGCCCAAGTCGGCTGGCCGGGATAATTAACCATTTCTTGCCTGCGAAATAATGCAATGGCATAGGGATGCGTTAACGCGCAACAAATACCCTTTGGGGATAGTGTATAATTGAACGTTTCAGACCTGCATTCATAAAGGGATTTTGTTACCCTGACGCAGATCACGCCTCTCATTCAGAGCGGTCAATGCGTTTATGGAAGACACTATATGAGTGAAAACGACACTATCCCAAAGCAGTCCAAAAGCCAGATTAACAAAGCGGTATTTTACACATCTGCTTTGTTAATTTTCCTTCTTGTCGCCTTTGCCGCGATTTTCCCTGACGTTGCCGATAAAAACTTTAAGCTACTGCAACAGCAAATATTCACCAACGCCAGCTGGTTTTACATTCTTGCCGTCGCGCTGATTTTAATGAGCGTGACGTTCCTCGGCTTGTCCCGCTACGGCGATATTAAACTCGGGCCCGACCACTCCCAGCCTGATTTCAGCTACCACTCGTGGTTCGCGATGCTGTTCTCGGCCGGGATGGGGATCGGCCTGATGTTCTTCGGCGTGGCGGAGCCGGTCATGCACTACCTTTCCCCGCCGGTGGGGACACCTGAAACGGTCGCTGCGGCCAAAGAGGCCATGCGGCTGACATTCTTCCACTGGGGGCTGCACGCCTGGGCTATCTACGCCATCGTTGCGTTGATTCTGGCGTTCTTCAGCTACCGCCACGGCCTTCCTTTGACGCTTCGTTCGGCGCTTTATCCGATTATCGGCGACCGTATTTACGGCCCGATAGGTCATGCGGTGGATATCTTCGCGGTAATCGGCACCGTATTTGGCGTGGCGACCTCGTTAGGCTACGGCGTTTTACAGGTCAATGCCGGGCTGAACCACCTTTTTGGCGTACCCATCAACGATACCGTGCAGGTGATCCTGATCGTCCTGATTACCGGGCTGGCGACCATTTCCGTGGTGTCCGGTCTGGACAAAGGCATTCGCATTTTATCAGAGCTCAATCTGGGGCTGGCGGTACTGCTGCTGGTGCTGGTGTTGTGCCTGGGGCCAACCGTACTCCTGCTGAAATCCTTTGTGGAAAATACCGGCGGATACCTGTCCGAGCTGGTGAGCAAGACGTTTAACCTGTACGCTTATGAACCGAAATCCAGCAACTGGCTGGGAGGCTGGACGCTGCTGTACTGGGGCTGGTGGCTGTCCTGGTCACCGTTTGTCGGGATGTTCATTGCCCGCGTGTCCCGCGGCAGAACCATCCGCGAGTTCGTGACTGGCGTACTGTTTGTCCCGGCCGGCTTTACCCTGATGTGGATGACGGTGTTCGGCAATAGCGCTATTTACCTCATCAAGAACAAGGGAGCGTCCGATCTGGCGAATACCGTCCAGCAGGACGTGGCGCTGGCGCTGTTTAATTTCCTTGAGCATTTCCCGTTCTCTTCCGTGCTGTCATTTATCGCCATGGCGATGGTTATTGTCTTCTTTGTAACTTCAGCTGACTCCGGGGCGATGGTGGTGGATACCCTCGCGTCCGGCGGCGAGGCCAATACACCCGTCTGGCAGCGCATCTTCTGGGCCGCGCTGATGGGCGTAGTCGCTATCGCGCTGCTGCTCGCGGGCGGACTGAGTGCGCTGCAAACCGTGACTATCGCCAGCGCGCTACCGTTCTCGATGATCCTGCTGGTCTCAATCTATGGGTTGCTGAAGGCGCTCCGACGCGATTTGACCAAACGCGAGAGCCTGAGTATGGCCACGATCGCGCCGACAGCGGCCCGTAACCCCATTCCGTGGCAGCGCAGACTGCGTAACATCGCCTACTTACCTAAACGTTCCCTGGTGAAACGCGTTATGGAAGAGGTGATCAAACCGGCCATGGTGCTGGTGCAGGATGAACTGAATAAGCAGGGAACGCAGAGCCATATCAGCGACGCGTCGGACGATCGTATTCGCCTTGAGGTGGATTTAGGCAATGAGCTGAATTTCATTTATGAAGTCAGGCTGCGTGGCTATAACTCGCCAACCTTCGCGTTGGCGGCCTTGGAGAATGATGAGAATCAGGCGGAACAGCACCGTTACTATCGGGCTGAAGTTTACCTTAAGGAAGGTGGGCAAAATTACGATGTTATGGGCTGGAACCAGGAGCAGTTAATTAACGATATCCTGGACCAGTATGAAAAACATCTGCACTTCCTGCACCTGGTGCGTTAATCAGCCAGCCCCTGAAGCATTCGCTTCAGGGGCGTAATTTAATACGCCTCCGGCAGCGGACGGTCTATCGACACCAGCTTTCCGCGCTTCATGGTGATATAGCCCCCGGCTTTAAGATCCGCCAGCACGCGAAAGACATGCGTTCGCGACAGGTTAGTGCGCTTGATGATAAACAGCGCCAGACCCTCATTCTCCCCCGTGTGGGTTTCCTGCCGATAAAGATAGCGATAGAGCATGGGTTTAATGGTCTGGTAGCTGGTGACCTGCCTGCGTTCGTTGTGCAGGTCGATGGTGAATATCGACATATAGGTCAGTATGGTGGCCAGCGCCTGCATGCGCTCAGGCCCACCCTGGAAAAAAAACTGGTCGAAGTCGGTCCAGGATATTCTCACCAGTTTCACCCTGGCACTGCTGCGATATTCATACTTCGCCAGTGGACAATACCTTTCCATTAACCCGATCGGCATATACTCAATAGTATTGCCAATATTCAGCCCATCATCAGGCATTAATATCGTCAGCGACCCTTCAGTACAGAAATAAATATAGCCAGGTTCAACGGTGAATTTTTTATTTGCGGCAACGGTTAAGACCTCGCCTTCACAAAGCATTTGCGGAAAAAATTGCCCAATATTGAGTTGCTGATAATAGGTATGGATATCCTGAAAATTCACGCTAAGCCTCTCCCCGCAACGTCTGCTATGGTAGCGAGTATAGCAGCAATAGCCCACGGATTACGAATCGATAAATAACCAGTCCCATATGGGACTATGAAGGGAAGGTATTCTGGTTAGAATGGTCCTCAATGAGTTCGCATTAAAATTATCCGCCACAATTAAATATCGCTGGCGGCGCAATTAATCTATGAGGCCATTTAATGAAATTAACGATAATCGCTAAACATCTGGCGCTGGCCGGTGTGTTGACGTCGCTGTCGCTTTCCGCGTTTGCGGAAGTACAGCCGCAGGATGCCACTCCTACAACCCAGCAGGCTAATAACGCCCTGTATAACAAATTACCGTTTGCCGATAAAACCGACTTTGAAAATGCCCATAAAGGCTTTATCGCCCCGCTGCCGCAAAACATGATCAAAGGCGAGCAGGGGAACGTTATCTGGAACCCGGCGAAATATGATTTCGTCAAAGAGGGTGAAAAAGCCCCGGATACGGTAAACCCGAGTCTGTGGCGTCAGTCACAGTTGATCAACATTGGCGGGCTGTTTAAGGTCACCGACGGCGTGTATCAGATCCGTAATCTCGATCTCTCCAACATGACCATCATTGAGGGCGAGAAGGGCATTACCGTTATCGACCCGCTGTTAAGCGCTGAACCGGCGAAAGAAGCGCTGGATCTCTACTATGCAAACCGCGGCAAGAAACCGGTCGTCGCTGTGGTGATCACCCACAGCCACGTTGACCACTATGGCGGCCTGCGCGGCGTGGTTGACGAAGCTGACGTCAAGTCTGGCAAAGTGAAAATCTACGCGCCGGATGGCTTTATGAAAGAGGCGGTTTCCGAAAACATTATGGCCGGAAACGCGATGAGCCGCCGTGCGAGCTATATGTACGGCAACCTGCTGAAGCCGGATGCAAAAGGCCAGGTGGGTGCAGGCCTTGGCACCACCACCTCTGCGGGTACTGTCACCCTCATCCCGCCGACCGACTACATTACCCATACCGGTCAGGAAGAAGTGATCGACGGTTTGACCTACGACTTTATGATGGCGCCGGGTTCAGAAGCTCCGTCGGAGATGCTGTGGTACGTCAAAGAGAAGAAAATGATCGAGGCCGCAGAGGACGTGACGCATACTCTGCACAACACCTACTCCCTGCGCGGCGCGAAAATCCGCGACCCGCTGGCCTGGTCTAAGTACATTAACGCCGCCATTGAGCGCTGGGGCGCGGACGCGGAAGTGATTATTGCGCAGCACCACTGGCCGACCTGGGGTAACGAGAATATCGTCAAGCTGATGAAAGGCCAGCGCGATATGTACCGCTACATCAACGACCAGACCCTGCGTATGGCCAACAAAGGCCTGACTCGCGATGAGATCGCCGCAGAATTTAAGCTGCCGGAATCGCTCGAGAAACAGTGGGCAAGCCGCGGTTACTACGGCTCCGTTAGCCACGACGTCAAAGCCACTTACGTGTTTTATCTCGGCTGGTTCGACGGCAACCCGGCAACCCTCGACGAGCTGCCGCCTGAACAGGCTGCGAAGAAGTTCGTGCAGTACATGGGCGGCGCTGATGCCATCATGCAGAAAGCCAAAGCGGATTATCAGCAGGGTAATTACCGTTGGGTTGCTCAGGTGGTCAGCAAAGTGGTCTTTGCCGATCCTAACAACCAGGCTGCCCGTAATCTGGAAGCCGACGCGCTTGAGCAGTTAGGTTACCAGGCGGAAGCGGGCACCTGGCGTAACTTCTACCTGACCGGCGCGCAAGAACTGCGTAATGGCGTGAAGAAGCTGCCGACGCCGAACACCGCCAGCCCGGATACCGTGCGGGCGATGACCCCGGAAATGTTCTTCGACTACCTGGGTGTGCACATCAACGGGGTGCGGGCCGGTAATGCGAAGGCGGTCTTCAATGTCGATCTCGGTAAGGATGGCGGCAAATACAAGCTGGAGCTGGAAAACGGCGTGCTGAACCATACCGCCAACGCGCAGGCGAAGGATGCCGACGCAACTATCGCGCTTGATCGCACCACGCTGAACAACATCATCCTTAAGAAAGAGACGCTGAAGCAGGCGATGGATAAAGGTGACGTGAAGGTGAGTGGAAACGGGGCGAAGCTGGAAGAGATGCTGAGCTACATGGACAAATTTGACTTCTGGTTCAATATCGTAACGCCATAAGTTCAGGTTTCATCCACATAATCCTGGCGCCTTAGAAATAAGGCGCCATTTTTTTATTCACGCATCGCCAGCGCGCTGGCACTTGCCGGATCGAACAGCGAAATACTCTCGATCTGATCAAGCATGATCACCTTACGGAAATCCATAGCGCTTTTTGGCTCTGAGTCGAGCGTAACCTCATGCTCGGCGTACCATTTGCTGTAGTTGTGCTCAATACACAGCTGCATGTTCTCCCCGTCGCGGTAGCCGCTCAGCATCGGGATAAGCACGATATTGGCGGTTTTTTCATACTCCAGCGTGGCGGTATGGATCATGCCAATATAAATCCGCCGCGACTTCAGCGTGACGTGCGCAAGTTCACCTTCCTCCATGCACTGATAGAGCAGTTGTTCAATCCCGCTCGATTGCGCCAGCCGCTTGTAGAGCTTTTTCCGGCCTTCGCCGTCCAGCCGCGCGCTACCGGCCCAGTTCGAACGATAGAGACAAAACAGGATCGCAAAGGCCAGCATCACCACGACCGGAGCCTGAATCCCTAAAAAGCTCCAGTTCATAAAATCAATTTGCCAGTCGGCGTATTTTGCGGACGTGAAATGGAACGTGTTGTCGGCGGCGGAGAGGGCGAACAACAGCAGCCAGAGCAGGCCGGTGGCGATCACGCCCTGTAAAACGAAAATGCAGCCATACAGCGCCACAAGGAAATAGACATCCCAGCCGAATGAACGCTTAATTTTGAACCGGGTTGAGAGATCGCGGCTGGTGTACCAGTAGCCGCATACCATCAATACCATGAATATTGCCGTTCCCATTTCAGGCCCTCTTCAGCGCGTTGACATGGCGCAGAAAGTCCTGCCGAACCTCGTTACTTTTGTAGTTAACCGAGGCGTTTCCATCCTGATCGATGATGATGCGGTCGCCATCCTCTACGGCTTCGATAATTTCCTGGTGACTCATAACCTGCAACAAGGATTCCGGGCTGGAAAAGAGCGCCATCAGTAAATTTTTCATCGCGTGACATCCTTATGAATTAAAAGGATAAGTCTGGAAGATAAATGGCACCTTTGCCTTAAGGTTATCCCTAAAAAATAACGGCACGGCGGTGAGAATCTGCTTTTGACTCAAATTGGCACCTCAGGGAAAGTTTTTAAAATACTGAATTAAAAGAGGTATAAAAAATATATCTGCACAAACTTGGACAAATAACGATTATTGTGTAAGTTTTAATTATGCGATTTCGCTACGTTGTTTACAGCCAGGATGTGACCCATGAGCACGTTGCCGTCCGTCATCAGTCGATTCGTTGATTATTACGCCACGCTGGATACCCAGCCACCTTCGGCGCTGGCAAAGATTTATCGCGCCGATGCCACGCTTATCGATCCCTTTGGCGAACACAGCGGGTTGTTCGCGATTCAGCGCTATTTCACTCACCTGCTGGCTAACGTCCAGCGGTGCCGCTTTACCGTCGATGCACCGTTGCAGCAGGGCGATCGCTTTGTTGTTACCTGGATTATGCACTGGTCGCACCCGCGTATTGCCCGGGGGGCAATGCGCCAGCTGCCGGGCTGCTCTGTGGTAGACATGCGCGACGATCGCATAGTTCGCCAGCGGGATTACTACGATGCCGGAGAGATGATTTACGAACATCTTCCGGTGCTCGGCTGGGCCGTACGCGGCGTGAAGCGGAGAGTGAAATCATGAAAACGGTTCTGATCACCGGCGCAAGCTCGGGCATAGGGGCCGGGCTGGCGAAATCGTTTGCCGAAGATGGCTACCGGGTGATTGCCTGCGGGCGCGATGCGCAACGTCTGGCAGCCGTGCATCAGCACAGCCCCAACATTACGGTGCGCCTGTTCGATATGACAGACAGGGACGCCTGTCGCCAGGCGCTGGCGGACTGTGCTGCCGACACGGTGATTCTTTGCGCCGGAACCTGCGAGTATCTCGATCGCGGCGAGGTGGATGCCGCGTTGGTGGCGCGGGTCATGACCACCAATTTCATGGGGCCGGTAAACTGCCTTGCGGCGTTGCAGCCGCAGCTGATATCCGGCAACCGCGTGGTGCTGGTCAGTTCAATGGCGCACTGGCTTCACTTCCCGCGAGCCGAAGCCTATGGCGCCTCTAAAGCGGCGTTAACCTGGTTTGCCGACACGCTGCGCCTCGACTGGGAGCCGAAAGGGATCGCCGTCACGGTCGTTTCACCTGGTTTTGTCGACACGCCGCTGACCCGAAAAAATGATTTCCCGATGCCGGGCCGGGTCAGCGTGGAGGACGCCGTCCATGCCATTCGTCGCGGTCTGGCAAAAGGGAAGGATCATATCGCGTTTCCCGCCGGGTTTAGCCTGGCGCTGCGCCTGCTCTCCGGTCTGCCCGATATACTTCAGCGCGCACTGCTGCGCAGGATGGTGCGACCATGAAGATCGCGATTATCGGCAGCGGTATCGCCGGGTTAACCTGTGCCTGGCGGCTCGCCGGACATCATCAGGTCACGCTGTTTGAAGCGCAGGCCACGCCGGGCGGTCATACCGCAACGGTGGATGTCGACACGCCGCAGGGCAACTTTGCCATCGACACCGGTTTTATTGTCTACAACGACCGCACCTATCCGCGCTTCATGGGGCTGCTGAGCGAACTGGGCATCAGCGGGCAAAAAACGCAGATGAGTTTTTCGGTGCATAACCCGCAGAGCGGGCTGGAGTACAACGGCCACACGCTGACGTCGCTGTTCGCCCAGCGTCGTAATCTGTTAAACCCTGCCTTCTGGACGCTGCTGAAGGAGATCGTGCGCTTTAACCGGCTGGCGAAACAGACGCTCCGGGGTGACGTCAGCGAGTCCGCCACGCTGGAGACGTTCCTGCACCAGCACCGCTTCACGCCTTTTTTTGCCCGTCACTACATTCTGCCAATGGGGGCGGCTATCTGGTCATCCTCGCTACAGGAGATGAAACGCTTCCCGCTGCCGCTCTTTTTACGCTTTTTCGAGAACCACGGTCTGCTGGACATTACCCATCGTCCGCAGTGGTACGTGGTGCCGGGCGGCTCCCGGGAGTACATCCGCGCGATGATGGACAAGCTTGGCGATCGCCTGACGCTGCACCTCAATGCGCCGGTGCAGCAGGTTATTCGCCACGTTCGCGGGGTTGATATAACGCGTGAGGGCGTAACAGATAACTTTGATCAGGTGATCTTCACCTGCCACTCCGCTCATGCGCTGGCGATGCTCGCCAGCCCAACGCAGGCTGAACGTGAGGTGCTGGGTGATATCGGCTGGCAGCGTAACGAGGTGGTGCTTCACAGCGATCCGCGCTGGCTGCCGGTGCGCAAGCGCGCGTGGGCGAGCTGGAACTACCGCCTCAGCGAGCAGGATCGGGCCAGCGCCTGCGTTACCTACAACATGAATATTTTGCAGGGACTGCCGCCGGGTAGCCCGCTGTTTTGCGTCACCCTCAACCCGGAAACGCCGGTGGAAGAACGCTATGTGCTGCGCCGCTTTGTCTATGAGCATCCGCTTTTTAACCCGCAAAGCTGGCAAGCCCAGGCCCGGCGTGGCGAAATAAACGGTCGCCAGCGGAGCTGGTTCTGCGGCGCGTACTGGTACAACGGCTTCCACGAAGATGGGGTACGCAGTGCGCTGGATGTGGTAAACGCCATTGCGGCCGGGGAGGGCAACTGAGATGAACAGCTGCCTTTACCACGGCACATTGCGCCATCGCCGTCTTTCGCCAAAAGCGCACCACTTTACCTACAGCGTCTTTATGGCCTGGCTCGATCTCGATGAGCTGGACGCGCTGCCCTCCGTCGGTGTGCGCCGTAACCGCGTTGCGCCCGCGGCATTTTATGATGCGGACTACCCGCTGGGCACGCCGCTCAAAGAGTGCATCCTTGAGCGTCTGGAAAATCTGACCGGCGAACGCCCGGCGGGGCGGGTCATGCTTCTAACCCAACTGCGTTATTTCGGCTTTCATTTTAACCCGGTCAATTTTTACTACTGCTATGACGGGGAAGACACCCTGCGCTGGGTTCTCGCCGAAGTCCGCAACACGCCGTGGAATGAACGACACTACTACGCGGTAGCGGGGCGGGACGCCCCGCCGACGGAAAAAGCGTTTCACGTCTCGCCCTTTAATCCGATGGACATGGTCTACCACTGGCGCTTCAACAGTCCGGCCAGCACGCTGCGCATGCATATCGAAAACCATCAGGAGACGAAGGTGTTTGATGCCACTCTGACGCTGCGCCGGGAGCCGCTGACGCGCGCAGCGCTGCGGTCGCTGCTGGCGCGGATCCCGTTGATGACCCTCAAAACCGTTCTCGCTATTTACTGGCAGGCGCTCAGGCTGTGGCTGAAGCGCGTGCCGCTGCATAACCATCCCCTAAGCAGGAGTGAACGCTCATGACCGATCCCGTCTTTGCGCTTGAACCCGATATCCCGCGCAACGTCCGCGTCGCGCGATGGCTGCTTTTTCGCCTGCTGAACGGGCTGCGCGGCGGCTCGCTGACGCTGCGTGAAGGCGCGCAGACGTTCCAGTTCGGCGACGCCTCCACCGCGCTTCACGCTGAGGTGCAGGTACTCGCGCCGGGCGTCTACTGGCGCATTCTAACCGGGGGCAGCCTCGCCGCGGCACAAGCGTGGATGGATGGCGACTGGGAGACGGCCCACCTGACGCCGCTGCTGGAGCTGATAGCGCGCAATAGCCACATCCTCGGGCAACTGGAAAAAGGGTTTCGCCTGCTCGGGAAACCGGTAGAGCGGCTACGGCACTGGATGCGGCGCAACTCCCGCGCGCAGGCACGGGAAAATATTGCCGCCCATTACGATTTGGGCAACGCCTTTTACGCCCATTTCCTTGATGAACAACTCCTTTACTCCAGCGCGCTGTTTACCGGGGAAGAGCAGGATCTGGCAGCGGCTCAGCAGGCAAAAATGGCCAGGCTGTGCGACCAACTGGCGCTCACCGCAAACGATCATCTGCTGGAGATTGGTACCGGCTGGGGGGCGATGGCGGAATATGCCGCCCGTCATTATGGCTGCCGGGTAACAACTACCACGCTATCGCAGGAGCAGTACCGGTGGGCCACCGCGCGGATCGCGCGGGCAGGTTTACAGGATCGCGTTGAGGTGCTGCTCTGCGACTACCGCGATCTGACCGGAGTGTACGATAAGCTGGTGTCGGTTGAGATGATTGAAGCCGTCGGCCAACGCTACCTGCCAACGTTTTTCCGCACCTGCCAGGCGCGTCTGCGTCCGGGCGGGCGGATGGCGATTCAGGCCATCACCATTCAGGATCAGCGCTATCGCGACTACAGCAAAAGCGTCGATTTTATTCAGCGCTACATCTTCCCCGGCGGCTTTTTGCCCAGCATCACCGCCATGAATGAACTGATGACCCGCCATACCGATTTTGTCGTGCGTAACCTCTTCGATATGGGGCCGGACTACGCCCGCACGCTGGCGCACTGGCGTCAGCGCTTCGTTCACGCCTGGCAGGAGATTGAAAAGCTCGGATTTGATGACCGTTTCCGTAGGATGTGGCTGTACTACCTCGGCTACTGTGAAGCCGGGTTTAACGCCCGCACCATCAGCGTGGTGCAGCTGACTGCGGAACGCGTATGAAGCGCTACGGGCAGGTCTTTCTGCTGGCCATCGGGTTTGATCTCTACTGGACGCTGGTGGTGCTGTTTCGCGAGCAGGGGCTGGTCATCTGGATCGCGCTGGCGCTGATTGCCTGGCTGTTGTTACCGCCATCACACCGGGTATACGCCCTTGTGCTGGCGGCGTCGGGCGCGATGCTGGACGCCCTCTGGGCGCTGACGGGGTTGATTTCATTCACTGGCACGTCTCTGATGCCGTTATGGATGGTGGCGCTGTGGCTGATGTTTGCCACCGTCTGGACGCAACTGACCCGCACGACCACCTTGCCGGGCTGGCTGCTGACGGCTCTGGCGACCCTGGGCGGGCCGCTGGCCTACCTGTTTGGCGAGCGTCTGGGGGCCATCACGTTCCTGGAGCCGACTTTTATCGTCGTCAGCTGGATGATCCCGGGCTGGCTGGTGCTGATGCTGTTTTTCCACCTGCTGATGGGGAGACAACAATGAGACATCTGTTACTTGCGCTCGCGCTAACCGTTATGGCCTGTAACGCGCAGGCGACTGACTGGCTGAGCTGGCGCAAGGTAGGCGATGCCACCCTCACCTGGGGGCCGTTTACCGTTTATACCTCTCAGCTGCTGACGCCCGACGGCAGCTATACAGGAACAGACAGCGATAACGCGCTGATTATCACCTATGCCCGGGATATCGATGGCGACGACCTGGTCGAGGCGACCCGCGACCAGTGGCAGGCGCAGGGCATTTTGCAGCAGGCGCCGCAGAGTGAAGCCTGGCTACGGATGCTAAAAGCGCTCTGGCCCGACGTCACGCCCGGCACGCAGCTCGCGTTTGTGGTTAATAACGGTCAGGGGCAATTCTGGTATCGCCCCACGGCGTCGCAGAAAAAATTTACGCCCCTCGGGCCGCGCCAGTCGGCAGCGTTTAGCTCGCGCTTTCTGGCGATCTGGCTCGATCCCCGCACCGAGTATCCTGAACTGCGTCAGCAGTTAATCGGAGGACCACAATGAAACGATTCCTGTTAATGGCGCTTACACTGACAATGCTGGTGGCCGGGTGCAGCACAGAAGTGACCGAGTATCGTCAGCAGCAGCCAAGGCTTGATATTTTCCACTACTTCCAGGGCAAAACCGAGGCGTGGGGGATGGTGCAGGACCGCAGCGGTAAGCAGATCCGCCGTTTTCACGTCGAGATCGCCGGAGATGTTATCGGCGATACGCTGACGCTGAACGAGCATTTTGTCTATGACGACGGCGAGAAGCAAAAGCGCGTCTGGCATATCCGCCGCATTGGCCACGATCGTTACGAAGGCACGGCGGGTGACATAGAAGGTGTCGCGACAGGTCAGGTTTCGGGCAACGCCCTTAACTGGCGCTACAGCATGAACGTGAAGGCGGACGGCAAAACCTGGCTGCTGCACTTTGATGACTGGATGTATTTGCAGGACAGCACCCGTCTGTTCAATAAAACCGAGATGAAGAAATTTGGCGTCACCGTCGCCACGGTGACGCTGTTCTTTACCCGCAAAGAGGGCGGTTAATCCTCTTCGGGCTGAGGTTTACTGCTTGAGTAGATGAAGAAGAGCGCGATACTCAGGCAGACCACGGCCCCGAAACGGCTCGCTGAAAACGGAATGGCTTCATTGTTCAGCCAGCCAAAGTTATCAATCAGCATGCTCATGGCCAGCTGACCCAGGATCACCGCTACCGTGGCAACGGCGGTGCCGATACGCTGCACCGCGAGCACCATAATCACTATATAGGGCACGCCGCACAGGGCGCCCAGAAGCTGCCACTTGGGCACATCCATCAGGCTGACCGCCTGTTTCGGCTCAAAAAAGAAAATGAGCAGGGCGGTTACCAGCGCGCCGACGGAAAAGGTCAGAAACGCGCTTTTGAATACCCCCACGCTGCTGCCTAATTGCCCGTTAACGGCAGCCTGAATGCTCAGCGTCGCGCCGCCAATCACCGCCAGAATAATCATAATCACTGTCATAACGTTACCCCTGCGCCACGAGAATGAGCGCGGCGATGATAAATCCCAGCGCAATAATGCGTTTTGTATCAATCCTGCGGTGCGGCGTACCCAGCAGGCCATAGTGGTCAATAATCAGGCTTTTAAAGACCTGGCCTGCCAGAATGCCGATCATCGTCATAGCAATACCGATCGCTGGCGTGGCAATGGTGAGAATGATGACGTAGACCGGGCCGAGCACGCCGCCCAGCAGGTGCCATGACGGCTGCGCAAAAAATGAGGGACTGTTGCGGGGGCTGAAAAACAGCATCAGCAGAAACGTCAGCCCGGTTCCCACGCTAAATATGCTGAACGCCGCCCACAGGTCGCCCACCTCCGCGCCCAGCGGCCCCAGCAGCCCGGCTTCCACGGACAGCCCCATGCCGCCGGCAATCACCAGTAAAATTAAAATAATGTGCATAACGCTTTTTCTCCTTTTTCCAGGCGGAGAAGATTACGTCTGAACATCATTGAGAAAAATGCCATAATGCAGGAAACACCTGTGCAGGAAATGCATTAATGATGGATGCCGGACATATCAGCGTTCGCGCGCTGCTGATCTTCATCGACGTTTATGAAACGCAGAATTTTTCCGTGGTGGCGAGGCGGGAAGGGATTTCTGCGTCGCAGGTTTCCCGCATGATCCACCAGCTTGAGGACGCCCTCGGGCAACAGCTTTTCTACCGCAACACGCGGGCGATTATGCCCACAGAGAGCGGGCATCTTTTTGTGCGCTATGCCCGGGCGATGGCCGGAAATCTGGAGGATGCGCGACGCGAGCTGGATGAACGCGCCCGCGAGCCGTCGGGCACGCTGCGTATCAATGGCCCGGTCTTTTTCGGACAACGGCACATCGCGCCGGGCCTGCCGGGGCTTCTGGCGCGTTATCCTCGTCTCTCCATTGAACTGACCCTCACCGACGATTTTATCGATCCGCACCGCGACGCCGCGGACGTTATCTTCCGCATCGGCGCGCTGACGGACTCCTCGTTTCACGCCCGGGTGTTCGGTCAGCAGTTCTACCATCTGGCGGCCTCGCCGGACTATCTGCAAAAACATGGCGCGCCCGACGGGCCGGACGATCTCAGTCGTCACCACTGTCTGGTTTACCGCGGTTCGTCCGGGCCTAACCGCTGGCTAATCCGGCAGCCGGGCGAGGCGTGGGTTCACTATCCCATCGTACCGCTGATGACTTCCAATAACGCGGAAACGCTCCTGATTGCGGCGCTGGGCGGCATGGGCGTTGTGCTATTCCCGGACTGGATGGTGAGCGAACGGCTCAAAAGCGGTGAGCTGGTGGCACTGCTGCCGGAAATGGAGTGTTCTATTAATACGGAGCCACTGACGATTGCGGCGATTTACCCGAACGCGCGTCATCCGCCCCTGAACGTCAGGGCGGTGATTGACTACTATATTGAGCGGTTCGGTACGCCGCTGTACTGGCAAACCTGAAGGTTAGCGGGCAAGCTCGCCACGGATAATGTCAGCCCCGGCGCTTAATGCCTTCAGCTTACCGTTGGCGACCTGGCGGGAAAGGGGAGCCATGCCGCAGTTGGTGGACGGATAGAGCTTGTCTGCATCCACAAACTGCAACGCCTTGCGTAGCGTATCGGCGACCTCTTCCGGCGTTTCGATGGTCTGGGTGGCAACATCAATTGCCCCGACCATCACTTTTTTACCGCGGATCAGCTCCAGCAGATCCATCGGCACGCGCGAGTTGTGGCACTCCAGCGAGATGATATCGATCTTTGAGGTCTGCAACTTTGGAAACGCCTCTTCATACTGGCGCCACTCGGAGCCGAGCGTTTTTTTCCAGTCCGTATTGGCTTTGATGCCGTACCCGTAGCAGATATGGACTGCGGTTTCGCATTTCAGCCCTTCAATGGCGCGCTCCAGCGCGGCGATGCCCCAGTCATTCACTTCGTCGAAAAAGACGTTAAAAGCAGGTTCGTCGAACTGAATAATGTCAACGCCGGCCGCCTCCAGCTCGCGGGCTTCCTGATTAAGAATTTTTGCGAACTCCCAGGCCAGCTTTTCGCGGCTTTTATAGTGTGCATCGTATAGCGTGTCGATCATGGTCATCGGGCCAGGCAGCGCCCACTTGATCGGCTTGTCCGTCAGCTGGCGAAGGTATTTCGCGTCGTCTACAAACACCGGTTTCTGGCGCGCCACCGCGTCTACCACGGTCGGCACGCTCGCATCGTAACGGTTACGGATGCGCACCGTCTGACGATTTTCAAAATCCACGCCGCTGAGATGTTCAATAAAGGTGGTGACGAAATGCTGGCGGGTTTGTTCCCCGTCGCTGACGATATCAATCCCGGCGCGAATCTGTTCATCCAGAGACAAACGCAGCGCATCCTGTTTCCCTGCCAGTAATTCCTCATCCTGGAGTTTCCACGGCGACCAGAGCGTTTCCGGCTGCGCAAGCCAGGTGGGTTTCGGCAGGCTGCCAGCCGTCGATGTCGGGAGCAATGTTTTCATAAGAAGAACCTTTTATTCGTATTAAATTAAAGCGTGAAGTGATGAGACCACTGCTCAAGAAGGGTTTTATAGGGTTTGATGAACCGCTCTTCGGTATATTTACCCTGTTCAATGGCCAGCCGGCTGCGCTCTTCACGGTCATAGACGATTTTTGTTAATGAGTGATCCTGCTGATTCAGGTCGGGCTGATAGCACTGTCCCGCAGCGGAATTGGCATTGTAAATTTCTGGTCGATAGATCTTCTGGAACGTCTCCATGGTGCTGATGGTGCCGATCAGTTCCAGATTGGTGTAATCACGCAGTAAATCGCCGGTGAAGAAGAAGGCAAATGGCGCGACGCTGTTTTCCGGCATGAAATAGCGAACCTTGAGGCCCATCTTCGCGAAGTACTGTTCCGTTAGCGACTCGCCGTCCGGCTGGTACTCATACCCCAGCACCGGGTGGTGGTTACCGGTACGACGATAGGTGTCTTTGCTGGAGACGCTCAGGCAGATCACCGGAGCTTTTTTAAAGTTCGCCTGATATTCCGCAGAATGAATGAAGCTTTTAAAGATATTGCCGTGCAGCTCGCCAAAATTCTCGGGAAGGGTAAAACGGGGCTGATCTTTATTATGCTCCAGCAGCAGGACGCTGAAATCATAGTCACGAACATAGGATGAGAAGTTATTCCCGACGATGCCTTCGATGCGCTCGTGGGTCTTTTTATCCACGATCGTCGTTTGCAGAATTTCGATGGCCGGGAAAGTAAAATCGCCGCCGATATTCATATCGACTGAAATAATCTCCAGCTCGACGGCATAGCGGTCGGATTTTGGGTTATCCCAGCTCGCCAGCGCGTTAAAGCGGTTGTTGATCATCACCAGCGTATTGCGCAGGTTCTCCTGACGCTTCTCGCCACGCGCCAGGTTGGCGAAGTTGGTGGTGGTGCGCGTGTTTTCTGACGGGTTATAATTTTCATCAAAGCAACTGCGCTTAAGGGTAAATGTGAAAGCCTGACTCATTTGGTTATGCATCCTAAGTTCATGTTGCCTAAACGTTATCAATGCATAATTTATGCCTGAGCCACTGGCGCAGGGGAAGTGACTTAATTTCACTGCGTCATGAGGGTTCTTCATGAACTGCGCGATTCAGGTATAATCCCCCGACATTTCCAACCGGTTTAAACGATCATGACAAAACTCACCCTACAAGAGCAGATGCTGAAAGCGGGCTTAGTCAGCAGTAAAAAGATGGCGAAGGTTCAGCGCACGGCAAAAAAATCCCGCGTCCAGGCTCGCGAGGCGAGAGAGGCTGTTGAAGAGAACAAGAAAGCCCAGCTGGAGCGTGATAAGCAGCTGAGCGAACAGCAAAAACAGGCGGTGCTGGCAAAAGAGTTCAGGGCGCAGGTGAAGCAGCTGATTGAGATGAACCGCATCACCGTGGCGAAGGGCAACATTACCTTTAACTTTACCGATGGCAGCCTGATCAAAAAAATCGACGTCGATAAGCAGACGCAAACCCAGCTGATCAACGGTCGTCTGGCGATTGCCCGACTGGTGATTAACGCGAATGGCGACTGTGATTACGCGATTATCCCGGCGGTAGTGGCGGATAAAATTGCCCAGCGCGATGCGGACAGCATTGTGCTTAACAGCGCGCTGAGTCAGGAAGAGCAGGACGAAGACGATCCGTACGCAGACTTCAAAATCCCTGACGATTTAATGTGGTAAACCTCGTTCAGAATGGCGCGGCGTGACGGGCATTCATGGTCTCGCCGCTCAGCGGATGAATAAAACTCAGAACGCTTGCATGCAGCATCAGCCGGGGCGTTTCTTCCGCCCCCGGCCATTCCAGACCCCCATACAGATCGCACCCCAGAATAGGATGGCCTAACTGCTGGCAGTGAATGCGCAGCTGGTGGGTGCGCCCGGTCTCCGGGGTAAGCTCAACCCGCGTCAACGGCATTGTCGTATCCTGGTAAATACGTTCCATCACCCGATAGCGGGAGCGAGCGGGCTTACCGGTGCGGGCACAGATCGTCATCAGCGGAAACAGCGCCGGATCTTTGGCAATCGGGGCATCCACGGTCCCTTCGTCCTGTTCCACATGTCCGCACAACAGGGCGGTGTAAACCTTGGTCACGGCGCGCTGGCTGAACTGGTGGCAAAGCGCGGCGTTAATCGCTTTGTTACGTGCAATGACCATCAGACCCGAAGTGCCAAAATCAAGACGATGCACCAGCGTGCAGCCGGGAAAGGTTTGCACCAGACGGTGGTGGACGGAATCGCGGTTTTGCGGATTTTTCCCGGACAGGCTGAGCAGACCTGAGGGTTTGTTGATCAGCAGCAGATGCTCGTCCTGCCAGAGGATCTCAATGTCGTCGTGACAGGGTGGTGCAATAAACGTATCGATAATGACAGACATCAGGCCGCCGGGCTGGAGAGTGGGTGCGGATGATAACGAAATACGGGGGAAAGAAAAACCCTCCCACCGGGCGGTGAGAGGGGGAAAATTTAGGCTGCGACCAGGCTGTCGATAGCGGCTTTCGCGTCGGTCTGCGCTTTGGTGGCCACTTCCGGGCCGTAAGCGATACCTTCAGCGAACACGAAGTTCACGTCGGTAATGCCGATGAAGCCCAGGAACAGCGTCATGTACGGTGCGACCAGATCGGTAGGGGTATCTTTGTGAATACCGCCGCGGCTGGTCAGGACGATAGCGCGTTTACCTTTCACCAGACCTTCCGGGCCGTTCTCGGTGTAACGGAAGGTTACGCCAGCGCGCGCCACCAGGTCGAAGTAGTTCTTCAGCTGCGTAGGAATGTTGAAGTTATACATTGGGGCGTTGATCACGATAACGTCGTGGGCCTGCAACTCAGCAATCAGCTCGTCGGAGAGCGCCAGGGCTTCCTGCTGACGTGGGGTGAGAGGCGCATCGCTCGGACGCAGCGCGCCAACCAGCTCGCCGTCCAGCACAGGAATCGGGTTTGCCGCCAGGTCACGCACGGTGATTTCATCCGCGCTGTGCTGTTCACGCCACTGTTCAACGAAATAGTCAGCCAGCTGACCAGACTGTGAATACCCTGCCAGAATACTGGATTTCAACACTAATACTTTGCTCATGGGAATTTCCTGTTTTGTATTTGATTGAGGGGGTTGCCCCGTTGCTTGTTGACACTTTATTCACAATCCTGCCACAGGGATAGCGCAATATATCGAAGCCTATGTTCGAATTTTTTGAATAAGGCGCGAAAAGCACTGATGTGGTACTCTATAGCAATCATTAAAAAGAGATTTTATCCGGCAGTGCACTGCCCGTTAACGCTATGACAGAACAACAGAAATTATCCTTCCCGGTGCTGATGCAACAGCTTGATTCGCTGATGCTGCGCGATAAACAGCGGTTTGCGCGCCGTCTGCACGGCGTTAAGAAGGTTAAAAATCCTGATGCACAACAGGCCATTTACCAGGAGATGGCCAAAGAGATTGAACAGGCGGCTGGGAAAGTTGTGCTGCGTGAAGCCGCACGCCCGGAGATTACCTATCCGGAAAACCTGCCCGTCAGCCAGAAAAAACAGGACATTCTTGAGGCCGTGCGCGACCACCAGGTGGTGATCGTCGCGGGGGAAACCGGTTCAGGTAAAACCACTCAGCTGCCGAAGATCTGCATGGAATTAGGCCGCGGGGTGAAAGGGTTGATCGGTCACACCCAGCCGCGTCGTCTGGCGGCGCGCACCGTGGCGAACCGTATTGCCGACGAGTTGCAAACGGAGCCGGGCGGCTGCATCGGCTACAAGGTGCGATTCAGCGACCACGTCAGCGATAACACCATGGTTAAGCTGATGACCGACGGTATCCTGCTGGCGGAAATCCAGCAGGATCGTCTGCTGATGCAGTACGACACCATCATTATCGATGAAGCGCACGAGCGTAGCCTGAACATTGACTTCCTGCTCGGCTACCTGAAAGAGCTGCTGCCCCGGCGTCCGGATCTGAAAATCATCATCACCTCCGCGACCATCGACCCGGAGCGCTTCTCAAAACATTTCAACAATGCGCCGATCATTGAAGTCTCAGGCCGAACCTACCCGGTTGAAGTGCGCTATCGCCCGATTGTTGAAGAGGCGGACGATACCGAGCGCGACCAGCTTCAGGCCATCTTCGATGCCGTCGACGAGCTGGGCAACGAGAGTTCTGGCGACATTCTGATCTTCATGAGCGGCGAGCGTGAGATCCGCGATACCGCCGATGCGCTCAGCAAGCGCGATCTGCGCCATACCGAGATCCTGCCGCTGTACGCGCGCCTGTCCAACAGCGAGCAGAACCGTGTGTTCCAGCCGCACAGCGGGCGCCGCATCGTGCTGGCGACCAACGTGGCCGAAACCTCGCTGACCGTACCGGGCATTAAATACGTGATCGACCCGGGTACGGCGCGCATCAGCCGCTACAGCTACAGAACCAAAGTTCAGCGTCTGCCGATCGAGCCGGTTTCGCAGGCGTCAGCTAATCAGCGTAAGGGCCGCTGCGGCCGCGTGTCGGAAGGGATCTGTATTCGTCTCTATTCGGAAGACGATTTCCTGTCGCGCCCGGAGTTTACCGATCCGGAGATCCTGCGAACCAACCTGGCATCCGTTATCCTGCAAATGACCGCGCTGGGGCTGGGCGATATCGCCGCCTTCCCGTTTGTGGAAGCGCCGGATAAGCGCAATATTCAGGACGGGGTGCGGCTGCTGGAAGAGCTGGGGGCCATAACTACCGACGAGCAGGCGACGGCCTACAAGCTAACACCGTTGGGCCGCCAGCTTAGCCAACTGCCGGTCGACCCGCGTCTGGCGCGAATGGTGCTGGAGGCGCAAAAACACGGCTGCGTGCGCGAGGCGATGATCATCACCTCGGCGCTCTCCATTCAGGATCCGCGCGAGCGTCCGATGGACAAACAGCAGGCGTCGGATGAAAAACACCGTCGCTTCCACGATAAAGAGTCCGATTTCCTCGCATTCGTCAACCTGTGGAACTACCTCGGCGAGCAACAAAAAGCGCTCTCTTCGAATCAGTTCCGCCGTCAGTGCCGGGTGGATTTCCTCAACTACCTGCGCGTGCGCGAGTGGCAGGATATCTACACCCAACTGCGCCAGGTGGTGAAAGAGCTGGGCATCCCGGTGAACAGTGAACCGGCGGAGTACCGCGAAATTCATATTGCCCTGTTGACCGGCCTGCTGTCCCATATCGGGATGAAGGATGCGGATAAACAGGAATTTACCGGCGCACGCAACGCGCGTTTCTCCATCTTCCCGGGCTCCGGTTTGTTCAAGAAGCCGCCGAAGTGGACCATGGTTGCCGAGCTGGTGGAAACCAGCCGTCTGTGGGGGCGTATCGCCGCGCGTATCGATCCAAAGTGGGTTGAGCCGGTGGCGCAGCACCTGCTGAAACGCTCGTACAGTGAGCCGCACTGGGAGCGCGGGCAGGGCGCGGTGATGGCGACGGAAAAAGTCACCGTTTACGGCCTGCCGGTGGTTGCAGCGCGTAAGGTTAACTACAGCCAGATTGACCCGGCGCTGAGTCGCGAGCTGTTTATCCGCCATGCGCTGGTGGAAGGCGACTGGCAGACGCGCCATGCGTTCTTCCGCGAAAACCTGAAGCTGCGCGCCGAGGTGGAAGAGCTTGAACACAAGTCCCGCCGCCGCGACATTCTGGTGGACGACGAAACGCTGTTTGAGTTTTACGACCAGCGCATCAGCCACGATGTGATCTCGGCGCGCCATTTCGACAGCTGGTGGAAGAAAGCCAGCAAAGAGACCCCGGACCTGCTCAACTTTGAAAAGAGCATGCTGATCAAAGAGGGCGCGGAGTCGGTCAGCAAGCTCGACTACCCGAATTTCTGGCATCAGGGCAACCTGAAGCTGCGTCTGACCTATCAGTTTGAGCCGGGCGCGGATGCCGATGGCGTGACGGTGCACATTCCGCTGCCGCTGTTAAACCAGGTGGATGAGCGCGGGTTTGAGTGGCAAATTCCCGGCCTGCGCCGCGAACTGGTCATTGCATTAATCAAATCCCTGCCTAAACCAGTGCGGCGCAACTTTGTACCGGCGCCGAACTACGCCGAAGCGTTTTTAGGCCGCGTCACGCCGCTGGAACTGCCGCTGCTGGACGCACTGGAGCGTGAGTTCCGACGCATGACCGGGACCACCATTGACCGCGACGACTGGAACTGGGATCAGGTGCCCGATCACCTGAAAATCACATTCCGCGTAGTGGACGATAAAAACAAAAAGCTGCTCGAAGGCCATTCTCTGACGGAGCTGAAAGAAGCGCTGAAAGGTAAAGTCCAGGAGACGCTCTCTGCGGTGGCCGATGACGGTATTGAGCAGAGCGGGCTGCACATCTGGAGCTTTGGTCAGCTTCCGGAAAGCTATGAGCAGAAGCGCGGGAACTACAAGGTGAAAGCCTGGCCCGCGCTGGTAGATGAGCGCGACAGCGTGGCGATTAAGCTCTTTGACAATCCGCAGGAGCAACAGCAGATGATGTGGCGCGGGCTGCGTCGCCTGCTGCTGCTTAACATCCCGTCGCCGATTAAGTATCTGCACGAGAAGCTGCCGAACAAAGCCAAGCTGGGGCTCTACTTTAACCCGTACGGTAAGGTGCTGGATCTGATCGACGACTGCATCTCCTGCGGTGTGGACAAACTGATCCACGAGGCGGGCGGTCCGGTCTGGACGGAAGAGGGCTTTGCTCAGCTTCATGAAAAGGTGCGCGCGGAGCTGAACGACACCGTGGTGGAGATTGCCAAACAGGTCGAGCAGATCCTCACCGCCGTGTTCAATATCAACAAGCGCCTGAAGGGGCGGGTGGATATGACCATGGCCCTGGGTCTGTCGGACGTGAAGGCGCAGATGGCGGGGCTGGTGTATCGCGGCTTTGTCACCGGCAACGGCTTTAAGCGTCTGGGTGATACGCTGCGTTATTTGCAGGCGATTGAGAAGCGTCTGGAGAAAATGGCGGTCGATCCGCATCGCGATCGAGCGCAGATGCTGAAAGTCGAAAACGTGCAGCAGGCGTGGCAGCAGTGGCTCAACAAACTGCCGCCAGCGCGTCGCGATGATGACGATGTGCGGGAGATCCGCTGGATGATCGAGGAGCTGCGCGTCAGCTTCTTCGCCCAGCAGCTCGGTACGCCGTATCCCATTTCGGATAAGCGTATCTTGCAGGCGATGGAGCAGATCTCCGGCTAAAACCATTGCCCGGTGGCGCTACGCTTACCGGGCCTACGGGAGAACATGTAGGCCGGGTAAGGCGTAGCCGCCACCCGGCTTTTTATCGTTCCACCATCGCTAGCGTAAACCCATCCCACCCCTTAACGCCCACCGTTTGCAGCGCGGTGGCGGTTAAGCGTGGGTTATCTCCAGTCATCTCGATAAACTTCCGTACCCCCTGCACGCGTGCATCGTCGCTTTGCCCGTTAACCACCTCGCCGTCGCGCACCACGTTATCGCCGATTATGACCGTGCCGGGACGGGAGTAGTGCAGCGCCCATTCCAGGTAGCCGGGATTGTTTGGCTTATCGGCATCAATAAAGATCAGGTCAAAGGGCGGGACGTCACCGAAATTCTTGAGCGACTTTAGCGCCGGGCCTGTAATCAGTTCGATACGATCGCCGAGTCCCGCAAGATGAATATTCTGTCGTGCAACTGCGGCATGTGTCGGGTCCGCTTCTAGCGTAATCAACTTTCCGTCCGGCGGCAGGGCGCGCGCCATGGGGGTATCGCCAGAGGCGAAATGTAGGCCGGGTAAGGCGTAGCCGCCACCCGGCATGTTTTCACGCACTGACCCAACCGCCGCCCAGCGCTTTATACAAATCAATTTGCGCCAGCAGCAGGTTGTTTTTCACCTGTACCACGCTGGTCTGCACCGAGAACAGCGTGCGCTGTGCATCGAGCACATCCAGATAAGAAGAGTACCCGTTGCGGTAGCGGTTTTGCGCTATCCGCAGCGTCTCCTGCGCGACCGCCTGCTGAGCCAGCAGCTCGGTAAGCTGTTCCTGATAACGGGTGATGGCATCAAGGCTGTCATTCACCTCGGCAAACGCATTACGTACGGTTTTTTCGTAGCTGTACAACGCCTGATTACGCTGAGACTGGGAGATATCCACCTGTGCATTCAGCGCCTGTCGGTTCAGCAGCGGCGCAAGAATACTGCCGCCCACGCTCCAGAGCTGGAGGGGGTTATCCAGCAATCCCGACAGCGTGCGATCCTGCACCGATCCTGTGGCCGTGAGGTTGATCGACGGCAGCAGGCTGGCACGCGATGCCGCCAGCGTCGCGTCCGCCGCAATCAGCTGACGTTCAGCCTGGACGATATCCGGACGCCGGTTCAGTAACGTCGACGGCAACTGGGAGGGCAGTTTCAGCGGCGTCAGGGCATCAAAGCTTTCACCGCGCGCAACGTTACCCGGGTTGCTGCCCAGCAGCAGGCTAAGCGCATTCTCCTGCTGCGCAATCTGGTGCTGAAGCAGTGGAACCTGAGCGCGGGTGGCGCGCAGCTCAGAATCCGATTGCATCAGCTCAAGGCGAGAGCTGTATCCCGTCTCAAACTGTCGTTTAGCAAGGTTGAACGCCTCTTCACGCGATTTCAGCGTGGACTGGGTAACGCGAAGCTGTTCATCCAGCGACAGGAGAGTGACGTACCCGGAGGCCACCGACGATGCGACCGTGAGATCTGCCGCCGCGGCCGCCGCCTTTTGTGCCTCCAGAGACGCTTCGGCGGCACGGGAGGTGCTGCGGTTTACCCCCCAGATATCCACGTCGTAGCTGGCGGTCAGGCTGCCTTTGTACAACGTACCGTATACCGGAAGGCCTGTGGCGGCGGACTGCGAGCGCGCGCGCGTCCCGGTCACGCCCGCGTCAAGCGACGGGAACAGGCTGCCGTCGGCGGCGTATACCCGGGCCTGATACTCATTAATCCGCTCGCGGGCAATCAGCACGTCGCTGTTGTTCTTCAGCGCCTGATCCACATAGTGATTCAGATTGCTGTCGTGGAAATTACGCCACCAGAGCTGCTCTGTCGGGCTGGTTGGCCCCGACGTCGCGCGCCACTGGGCCGGGATATGCAGGGACGATGTGGCGGGCTCAACGTCAACCGACTGGCAACCCGCTAGGATAGCCATCATCAGCAGGCCGGCTATCGGGCGAAGCGTCATTGTTTTGCCTCCCGCGTGTCGATGGTGACCTGCACCGACATGCCAGGGCGCAGCAGCCGGTACGCCTCCGGCTCACCGAGTACCTCAATGCGTACCGGGATGCGCTGGGCGATTTTAACAAAGTTGCCCGTGGCGTTATCCGGGGTGATAGCGCTGAACTCGACGCCTGTGGCCGGGGATATGCTCTCCACGCGGCCCTGATAGGCTTTATCGTTTAACGCATCGACGGTGAATTTCACTGGCTGTCCGACGCGTAAATTCGCCAGCTGCGTCTCTTTGATATTGGCGATCACCCAGTGCTGCGGCGGGACCAGCGTGGTAAGGTGCGTCCCGGCGGTGACGTACGCTCCAAGACGCACCGCAATCTGCCCGAGCTGACCGTCACGCGGCGCGACAATGCGGGTGTTTTGCAGATCGATCTGCGCAAGCTCCAGCGCGGCTTTCGCATTTTCAACGTCCGCTTCCAGCGAAGCGCGATTGACGATAACCGTTTGTAGATCCTGGCGCGACATCTCAAGCGTTGCTTTCGCCTGGTCGATATCGGCGCTCCCCTGGGCGGCACTGGCCAGCGCCGCATCGCGCTCGCGAATGGACAGGGAGCCGTCTGCGGTCAGATCCTTCACGCGTTTCAGATCCGCCTGGGTTTTCAGACTTTGGGCACGGGCGTTTTTCAGTGCCGCTTCGTTTTTGGCGATCACCGCTTCCGCGCTTTTACGCTGTTGCAGGTTGTTGTTCAGCGCAGCAATTTTCATTGCCAGCTGCGCCTCGGCCTGATGGACGCGCTGGCGATAGATCCGGTCATCAATCTGCAACAGCAGGTCGCCTTTTTTAACCTGCACAAAATCCTGAACATGGACCTCAGTAATGTAGCCGTTGACTTGCGGACTGATGAACGTGGTCTGGCCGCGCACGTAGGCGTTATCAGTAAACTGGGTATGACGCGTGAACGGGGGCAACTGCCAGGCATAAAGGATCACCAGCACCCCGACAATGCCGATAGCCGCGGCGGTGAAAATGGAAACGACGCGTACATTTTTGCGGGTGTTGGCCTGCTCTTTGGCGGCATCCTGCTGACTCATAACTTCTCCTGAAAAATAGTCATTACTTATTGCCAGTGGCGTTCTTAAGGGCCATACGGGCGGTGATGCGCAGGCGCAGCAAGCGCCATAAAATCCAGACCAGCGTGGCTGTGGCAATGCTCGCCGTCAGGAGATAAGTATCGTTGTAAGCCAGAATGTTTGCCTCAAGCGTCGTCACCGTCTGAAGCTGAATAATGGCCTGGGTTCCCAACAGGGAACTGTCGCCAACCAGGCTTTTATACATCTGGGTGTAAAGCTGAATGCGTTCGTTCACCAGCGGGTTGAGGGTGGTGAGCTGGTCAGCCAGCAGGCTGGAATGGTACTTCTCGCGCCAGGTCTGGAAGGTACCAAGGATTGCAGAACCCAGCAGGCCACCAAGGTTCTGACTCATGCCAAACATTACGGAAAAGCTGACCAGATTGCGTGGTTCGGCGATCACCCCGCCAATGGCGGCCAGCATCGCAGGGGCGAGGAAGAAAGCGCTGCCGAAACCAAGCAGGAACTGGCTGAACATCAGCTGATCCGGCCGGGTCAGGTTGTTGGACTGGCTGTCCAGCAGCGAAGCAACAATCATCAGCGCCAGCGAGGTGATAATCGGCCAGGCCAGCTTAGTGGGTTTGATCGTCAGACAGCTGGTGACGATACCGCAGACGATTCCGGCGAAAATAGACCACGCCAGATGGGTCATCTGTTCATTCTGTAGGCCCGCATATTGCAGCCAGCCGATGACGCCGGTGTTCTGTTCCGCCAGTACGATGCGGATCAGCAGCATAATCAAACCCAGGCGTACGATGCTGCCGCTGGACAGCCAGCGGGTATTGAGCAGCGGGTTGGTGCGGTTATGTTCAAAGACGATTGCACAGACAATTAGCACCAGCGAGAGAGCCAACGCCCAGCCGATCCACGGTGTTTCAAACCACCATTCCAGACGCCCTAGCGACAGAACCGCGCACAACAGCGCCATACCGGGCGCAAGCAAAAAGAAGGTGATGAAATCTTTCTTCTCGAAAACTTTGCGTCGATCGCCCGGGGGCAGTTTCAGCACCATCACGCAGGCCAGTGAGATCAGGGCCAAACCCAGCTCGAAGAAGTACAGCCCACGCCACTCATCAAGCTGCAACAGCTCGGTGGAGAACAGCCGCGCCAGCGGTATCGCCAGCGACGAACCGGTAATGCCGATGGTCAGCGCCTTCAGTCGGTGCTTCGCGGGCCAGGCCTGTATCTGGTAATAAATGCCGAGCGAGCTGAGCGCGGCGGCGACCATCCCGTGTGCCGCCCGTACCATCAGCGCCGAGCTGAGATCGTTCACAAACAGGTGGAAAAAGGTGACCAGCACATACAGCACCAGGAAGCCTTCCGTAAACGCGCGCAAACCGTACTGCTGGCGAAACTTTACCAGCAGCAGGTTGATGGAGACGTTGGTCATGACATAGACGGCAGGCAGCCAGGCGATTTCAGTTGACCAGGCGCCGAAGGTGCCTTGCAGATTTTGCAGATTGGCGGTGACGACCGCGTTACCCAGCGCCCCGGTCAGACACACCAGCAGGCCGACCACGCCATAGGCGATCCGTTTCGACGTCGGATGTTCCGGGGTGGAAGGGGAACCCAGCAGAGCGGGTTTCTCGTGTGGCTGCCACTCGCGAGGAGCATAAGGATCGCGTTGGGGCAGGCGCATAACGGGGTTTACCTTTCAAAATGTTGAATTGTGAGCGGGCTAATGATTCTACGGCTGACGCAAATCATAATTCAAGTGAATACGAATATTGTATGTTAATCAAATGTAGAGGGAATGATGAAGAAAAAGTGCGGCTCGCGAACGGAGCCGCAATAATATTATCGCTGTTCCGGCTGCGCCTGAAGGTGGCGTTCACGGTTGATGCGGCTGGCACAAAAAATTGCAATGAGGGAGATAGCGACCGTCACGCCCAGATACCAGGCCACGGGTACCCAGTCGCCGTCGTATTTCGCCAGCAGTCCGGTAGCTATTAGCGGTGCCGTTCCGCCCGCCAGCGCGGCCCCAAGTTGATAACCCAGCGTGATACCGGTGTAGCGAACGTTGGCACTGAAAATTTCAGAGCAAAGCGTGCCGAGAACTGCCGTCACCGGTGCCCACAGTACGCCAAAAGCGATAACGGTCGCGAGCACAATTCCCCAGGTGGTACCGGTATTCAGCAGCATAAACCAGGGCACGATAAACAGGCCGAGCACGAAGACACTGACGGCGTACATACGCTGGCGGCCAACCCTGTCGGAGAGCAGCCCCATCAGCGGGATCATGATAGTGGCGACCAGTGCGCCAAGAGTTACTGCCTCCAGCGCCTGGGATTTCTGATAGGTCAGGGTGGTAGTGGCGTAGCTCACCACAAACGTGGAGAAAATATAGAACGGTGCTGTCTCCACAACCTTAAGCCCGGCGGCAATTAGCACTTCACGCCAGTGGTGTTTTATGGTGTCGCGCAGCGGAGCTTTCGCAACCTGGCCGGATTTTTTCACTTTCTGGAAATCAGGCGTTTCGTCAATATCTTTCCGAATCCAAAGCCCCAATATTACCAGCACGGAACTGAGCAGGAACGGAATGCGCCAGCCCCAGGAGAGAAAATCCTCTTCGCTGAACAGCGTCATTAGCGAGACGATAAATGTCGCCATCAACATGCCGATGGTAACGCCCGCCTGCGGAATACTGCCGAAGAAGCCTTTGCGTTTTTCTGGAGCATACTCATAAGCCAGCAGCAGCGCGCCACCCCATTCACCGCCGATACCCATCCCCTGAATAATACGCATCAGGATCAGCAACGCGGGCGCCCACATCCCGATCATGTCGTAGGTGGGCAGCAGGCCAATCATCACGGTTGCACCTCCCATCAATGAAAGGGTGAGGACAAGCGTTTTTTTGCGACCGATACGATCCCCGATATGTGCAAAGAGAACGCCGCCAATGGGGCGAATAAAAAAGGTCAACGAGAAGGAGAGATAGGAGAGGATCAGCCCGATTACCGGGTCGACCATCGGAAAGAATATCTTGTTAAACACCAGCGCGGCAGCGGTGCCATAGAGAAAATAATCAAACCATTCAATAGAACTTCCCGTACGACTGGCAATTAATACCTTTTTGTTTTTCCGCAATACCGTTGTCGTGCTCTCATGTTGTGTCATGACTCAAAACTCCGCCACGTGGATGATAATAGAGGTGTTACCTGGCGCGCTTCAGGTGCAACCTGTCGGTGTGTAATGGTTGTGAAATTGTTAAGCAACTTAGGGTTGGATGTTACGTTTGGCAAGTCAGCCAGAACTAAAACGGGTCAGATCACGATGGATTAAGCAGCAACTGGTGCTTTTTCAGCACGCTGTTGTGGCAGGATGTGTTGAAGGGCAGATAATCAAAAGCACAAACTCAGGGTGCAACCCAATTGTTTTTGGATGTTTCTGGTTATTTCATCAAAATGACAAATATGCAGCGTAATGAGCACCTCGGCTTTCAGAGTGATCTCCTTTTCACCCCCGTTGTGTGAAGTACTCTAAAGATTTATGCTGTAAGGAGGTAACGATGACAATGGCACTTTTCCCCTGTCTGCCTGGCACCACCCTCGACGCCGTGAATACCGTTGGGGCGTGGCTTGCTCAGGACGACTATCAGGACAACCAGCCCGTTGATCTGGTGATTCTGGCGGGTAACGCGGTGATCCCCGCGATTGATGCTGCCTGTAAAATCGCGGCTGAACAGGGGGTTCCTCTGATCATCAGCGGCGGGATCGGTCACTCGACGACCTTCCTCTACGCCGCGATAGCTAAGCACCCCCGCTATAACAAGATACCCACCACCGGGCGGGCTGAGGCGGCTATTCTGGCCGACATCGCCCGTGAATTCTGGAACATTCCGGCTGAGCATCTTCACGTTGAGGATCAGTCGACCAACTGTGGCGAAAACGCCCGCTTCAGCCGGGCGTTGATTAAACAGTCCGGACTGAACGCCGCCCGGGTGCTGGTCGTGCAGGACCCGACGATGCAGCGTCGCACAATGGCTACGTTTGCCCGCGTTTGCCGCGACGAGGCTGCATCGCCCGCATGGATGAGTCATCCCGGCCTGACGCCCGTGCTGCAAAACAGTGACGACGGTCTGGCGTTCAGCGGCCCGGTCGAGGGGTTATGGCCGGTAGAACGTTACCTGTCGCTGGTGCTGGGTGAATTTCCGCGACTCAGGGACGACATCAACGGCTACGGTCCGGCGGGACGTGATTTCATTGCCCATGTCGATATCCCTGCCGACGTGGACGCCGCGTGGCAGATCCTGCGAAACGACGTCATTCTCACCGACGCGCTGGTGAGCCGTTCTCTGCTGTAATGCTCTTGCCCGTTTGCGCCATCTTTTACGCAAACGGGCAGCCTTTGTTGCCGATTTGTGATTTTTGAAACGGGCTGACCCGTTTCTTTTATGAGATATCTCACAAAAACAGACTCATAGAGTAGGCAATTGCCCCGGTAATTATAGTTTTTAACATTAAGTTTACTTGTTAAAAACAGTGTGATTACAGGAGCAGGTTATGACAGTACCCGTACAACATCCTATGTATATTGATGGACAGTTTGTTGCCTGGCAGGGTGATGCCTGGATTGACGTGATCAATCCGGCCACGGAAGAGGTCATTTCCCGTATTCCCGACGGCACCGCCGAGGACGCCCGCAAGGCCATTGACGCGGCAGAGCGCGCGCAGGCTGGCTGGGAGGCGCTGCCTGCCATTGAACGCGCCAGCTGGCTACGCAAAATTTCCGCCGGGATCCGCGAGCGCGTCAGCGAAATCAGCGCGCTGATTGTGGCCGAAGGGGGCAAGATCCAGCAGCTGGCGGAAGTGGAAGTTAACTTTACCGCTGACTATATCGACTATATGGCCGAGTGGGCGCGCCGTTATGAAGGGGAAATCATTCAGAGCGACCGTCCGGGCGAGAATATTCTGGTGTTTAAGCGCGCCCTTGGCGTCACCACCGGCATTCTGCCGTGGAACTTTCCCTTCTTCCTGATTGCCCGTAAGCTCGCTCCTGCGCTAATCACCGGCAACACCATCGTTATCAAACCGAGCGAATTTACCCCAAACAACGCCATTGCGTTTGCCAAAATCGTCGACGAGATTGGCCTGCCGAAAGGCGTCTTCAACCTGGTGCTGGGCCGCGGTGAAACCGTCGGACAGGAGCTGGCCGGGAACCCGAAAGTGGCGATGGTCAGCATGACCGGCAGCGTCGGGGCGGGTGAAAAGATCATGGCTGCGGCTGCGAAAAACATCACCAAAGTGGGGCTGGAGCTGGGTGGTAAAGCCCCGGCCATCGTGATGGACGATGCCGACCTCGAGCTGGCCGTGAAGGCCATTGTGGATTCACGCGTCATCAATACCGGACAGGTGTGTAACTGCGCGGAACGTGTCTATGTTCAGAAGGGGATCTACGACCGCTTTGTGAATCGTCTGGGCGAGGCAATGAAAGCCGTCCAGTTTGGCAATCCGGCTGAGCGAACGGATATCGGCATGGGGCCGCTGATCAACGCCGCCGCGCTGGAGCGTGTGGAGCAGAAGGTGGCGCGCGCGGTGCAGGAAGGGGCTAAAGTGGTCCTTGGCGGTAAAGCGGCAGAGGGCAAAGGGTATTTTTATCCCCCAACGCTGCTGCTGGACGTACATCAGGACATGGCCATCATGCACGAAGAGACCTTTGGCCCGGTACTGCCGGTAGTGGCTTTCGACACCCTGGAAGAGGCCCTGAAAATGGCCAACGACAGCGACTACGGTTTAACCTCGTCTGTATATACGCAGGATCTGAATGTCGCCATGAAAGCCATTAAAGGGCTTAAGTTCGGCGAGACCTACATTAACCGTGAAAACTTTGAAGCGATGCAGGGCTTCCATGCGGGCTGGCGGAAATCCGGGATCGGCGGGGCGGATGGCAAACACGGGCTGAATGAGTATTTGCAGACGCAGGTAGTCTATTTGCAGTCGTAATCAGGAGCCCCCTCCATGCGAGATAATGTGTGCACGGAGCAGTTCCCTCGCCCCTTTGGGGAGAGGGTTAGGGTGAGGGGAACATACGGCTCTGGTGGTCATTCCGTTCACTTTAGGTTCCTTGCTACTCTGTAACAAAATGACCGGTGAACGTGCCAGGGTGGCTCAGTCGCCACCACCCTGGCGACCCGGGCTCCCGGCGGTAAATCGCCGCTTCGCGGTCCCTTCGGCTTATTCCTTCCGGCTTATCGGGGACGGGCGGAGGTAACATCCCTGTAAAGCCCGCCCTCTCGGCGCATCCCTGCGCCACGCCCCGGCCGGAAGGCAAACGCCTCAGCGATTTACAGCAGGACCTGGGCATCGCTGTAATCCCTCCGTTATTCTGAAGGCACGTTAATGCTTCTGATTTCAGATAACTGGGAATACTCGGCCCTCCGTAAAAGGGGGTTCACATTTTCAGGAAAGGTGGTTATGTTGGCGCGATAACTGTTATTTATCGGGAAACAACATGCGCACAAAATATACGGGTCTGCAAATCAGCATTCACTGGCTGGTTTTTCTGTTAGTTATTATGGCCTATTGCGCCATGGAATTCAGAGGTTGGTTCCCGCGAACCGATCGTCCGCTTATTAATATGATCCACGTTTCCTGCGGGATCAGCATCCTGGTGCTGATGGTGGCGCGCCTGCTTATCCGCCTGAAGTTCCCGGCTCCGCCCATTCAACCGAAACCAAAAGCGATGATCACCGGGCTGTCCCATCTGGGGCATCTGGTTATCTACCTGCTGTTTATTGCGCTGCCGCTGATCGGCATGGTGATGATGTATAACCGGGGAAATGACTGGTTTGCGTTTGGCCTGACGATGCCGCATGCGGCGGAGGGGAATTTTGACCTGGTGGATACGCTAAAAGCGTGGCACGTAACGCTGGCGAATCTGGGGTATTTTGTGATTGGTTTGCACGCCTTTGCCGCGCTGATGCATCACTATTTCTGGAAAGACAATACGCTGCTGCGCATGATGCCGAAAAAGCGTCAGTGACCGATAATGCCCTGCCAACCCGCAGGGCATTTTTTTTGCGGCTTATTGCAGTTGCGCGCGCTCCTGCGCCGTTAAGTCCAGTTCCTGAGTTGTACCCGTTTCTGAAGATTTTACCGCCGCTTCCAGCACCGCCATCACCGCCAGGGCTTCCACCGGATGGACCGGATTGTCAATCTTGCCGTTCAGGGCATCGCGCACGTTTATATAGTACTGCCGCTGGTCGCCTTTTGGCGCAGGGATAGCGCTGGCGTCACCCTGGGCATTAAACAGCACCATAGCGTCGCTGTCCTCCCCCCAGCTTTCGCTACCCGGAATGACGCCTGCCAGAAGCTGGGCTTCCTGCTGATCGATGCGCGCTTTCACCACGCTGGCCTTATCGCCGTGGACGGTAAAGCGGGCAACGCCGCCTGCCACCAGCATGCTGCAATGGAGGACCACTTTGTGTTCAGGATAGTTCAGCACCACGTGCGCCCAGTCGTTAATTTCCGCACCGTCACGCAGGGTGGCGATGTTGCCCTGTACCGACAGCGGCAGACCAAAAAGCTGTAGCGTCTGGTCAATCATGTGCGGGCCTAAGTCGAACCACAGGCCACTGCCGGGAACATTTTGCTCTCTCCAGCGCACGCGAACCTCCGGGCGGAAACGATCGATATGCGATTCAAAGTGTTTTACCTTGCCGATACTGCCTTGCTCAATCACCTGCTTAATGCCGAGAAAATCGCTGTCCCAGCGGCGGTTATGGAAGACAGAGAGCAGGCGTTGTTTTTCTTGCGCAAGCGCAATCAGATCTCGCGCTTCCTGCATATCCAGCGTAAATGGCTTATCCACCACTACGTGCTTGCCGGCGTTGAGCGCCAGGGTGGCCAGCGGCGCATGGGTCGCGTTAGGGGAGGCGATAACCACCAGGTCGATATCCGGGTGCTGAATAGCCTCTTCAGGGGTGGCAACAACGAGGACATTCGGCAGATCGCGTTTGACCTTTTCTTCATCCCGGGATGAGACCACCGCCAGCTTCAGGCCGTCGACGGACTGGATCAGCGGGGCATGAAACGTCTTACCCACAAAACCATACCCGATCAGCGCAATATTCATTGTCTTCACTTTATTCATGACCTTCTCCACGTTAATGCGCGCAAACGGTAACCTGCACGGCGCTATGGTCCCCGAGCTCTGCCCAGGGACGATCTAAAAACAGTTGATGAATCTGGGATAACCCTGAAACCAGATAAGGTTCGCACTGGTTGAGTTTAAGATGGTCGGCGACTACCCAGTGCGCCTGGCTTGCGGCCAGCATGGCACGCTTCACCTCGGCATCCGCCTCCTGACTGGCGCTCAATCCGAGCTCGGCATGAATGGCGCATGCGCCAAGGATGGCGATATCCGCCCGGTAGCGAGAGAGCAGCGAAAGGGTGGCGCTTCCGGCAAACAGGCGCTGTTTCTGATCCCACTTTCCACCAAGCAGGATCAGATCGATATCTTCCCGATCGCTAACCTGCTGGGCGATATCAAGAGAAGGGGTGATTATGGTCAGCGGTCCCTGCAGGAAAGAGGCTACGGCCAGAAGTGTGCTTCCGGCGTCCAGAAAAAGCGTCGAGCCCGCAGGTACGCACTGCGCAACCTGTTTACCCAGCCGCTGCTTGATTTCAGGCAGTAAGGTATTCCTGCTAACTCGGTTCATCGTCGAGAGATTCAGCGCGATGGCGCCGCCATGGTTTTTTTGCGCCAGTCCCTGTTTTTCCAGATCGGTCAGATCGCGACGGATGGTATCCGCCGAAACCTGCAACTTTTCTGCCAGCTCAGTGATGCTGGCCTGGCCTTGTTCAGTAATAATTTCAAGTACATATTTCTGTCTGGCGGTTTTATGCATGGGTGCAGTATCCTGCAAAATGTCGCAATACTATGCAGTTTACAGCATTTTACAGGAAAGGGAATCGTAACAGGAGGGGGATGTTGTCCAAAAACAGTTTGATAAGGTGAATATTGAATTAGCATTAATCAGTCATCAAAAACATGTATGTATCGTTTAGACCTGATGTTAACGCTATGTTTTACATAGAAATTTGGTTAAAGCTACCGAATAAGGAGTTCGAATAAGAATATAAAACCAGATTATAAATATAAATTGGTGCTTATATCTATTAGATATTCTTTTTAAAGTAAAATAATTTAATATTAATCAGCGAATGACTTAAATTGACAGTTCTTTGAAAATCTTTGTGTCTGATTCGCGATGAAATAAACGCAAAAATGTACATCAAGGTGTTTCAGAATTTTCCTTAAATTACAGAGGGTTTATATGTTTCAGCGTAAACGCATCTAATAGCCATTTGTCCAGAAACCCCATCTTTTTTCTTATTTGTAACACCGCATTAACACTACAGGTGTGGTCGCTCATATCACATTTTGTTATGCTGCGAATCAATAAATATTTAAGTAAATTCTTAAAAGAAAAAAAGAGATTGAACGGCTCTCATCTCAATTGAAATGGGTGTGGTCGACTATTGGCGGAATTTATCAAACAGGAGTGGGGCAAATAGGGTGAATTATTTGTACCTCTTCCTGGTAATTATTTAGCCATCACCTGAAGTCCGGGGGTATTATAAAGATGAAATGCAATAACAGGATGCTCAGATTATCTGCTTCCCTGACCTTAATTTCACTGATGGTGACTGCGGCTCATGCAACTAACGGTCTGGTAGGGATATCTCCCGTTGCGGCAATGACGATGAAAGAAAGTATTCTTTTCGCTCTTGACCGCGACCCGTCGGTGAGTCAGCAGGCTGCACAGCTGGGGATTGGCCAGGCACAAATAGACGAAGCGCGTAGTGGCTGGATGCCACAAATAGCCCTGAACGGGAGTACGGGTCACAGCCAGACCACCGATTCGAGCGGCTCGTTGCGAAATTCCGCAGCTTGGGGGCTGAGCCTGACGCAGCTTGTGTACGATTTTGGCAAGACCAATAACAGCATCAGCCAGTCTTCAGCTCAGCGTGACAGCTATCGCTACCAGCTGATGAGCACGATGTCTGCCGTCGCGGAAAAAACGGCCCTCAGCTATGTGGAAGTGAAACGCTACAGCGATCTGCTACAGGCGGCAACAGAGAACGTGCAGGCGCTTAAAAACGTTGAGCAGCTGGCAAAACTCCGCGCCGATGCAGGGGTAAGCTCCACCTCTGATGAGCTTCAGACCCGCACCCGTATTGCCGGAATGCAGGCGACGGTAGAGCAGTACAATGCGTCCCTGAACAGCGCCCGCGCGCGGCTGGCGGTATTGACTGGCATACAGACTGAACGCTATTCACCGGTTCCGGGAGGTCTGGCCGTGGAGTCGGATTCTCTCAATCGAATTGATTATTCACTGATCCCAACGGTGATGGCCGCGCAGAACATGGAGCGTTCAGCCCAGTACGGCGTAGAAACCGCGAAGTCACAGCACTGGCCAACCTTAAGCCTGAAAGGGGGCCGCACCCGGTACGAGTCTGATAATCGCGCGTACTGGGATGATCAGATCCAGCTCAATATTGATGCACCGCTTTATCAGGGCGGCGCGGTCTCGGCGCGCGTCCGTCAGGCCGAGGGCGCAAGGGCAATGGCATCGTCTCAGGTCGATCAGGCCCGTTTTGATGTCCTGCAAAAAGCCTCCGTCGCACAGGCCGACTGGACCGGGGCGCAAGGACGTATGGAGGCCGGAAAACGTCAGCTGGAAAATGCGTTGCGCGCCCGCGACGTCTACAAAAATGAATATACCCTGAGCAAGCGCAGCATTAACGATCTGCTCAGCGTGGAGCAGGATGTCTGGTCTGCCACCTCAGCGAAAATAATGGCTGAATACGATGGCTGGAGCGCGGCGATTAATTACGCCTCCGCGGTGGATAATCTCATGCCGCTTATCGGAATAGAGAAAAACGCTGCCGAGAAATTACCTGATTTGAGTTAAAAAAGGCGCGCCTTTCTGCGCGAAATAAGTCAGACAATAATGGGTGGTTTTTCCCAGGGATAGTTACATCCCTCTGGTGGACATAACCACAGGAATACGCGCACCTGCAAGGAGAAGAATATGAGTAACGCAAAAGTTGTTGATGTTATCATTCGAAAAACGGCAGAAAAAACGAAATTAACCGGTGAAGGGAATCTCTCGGTCTCTATTTCATCGCCGAGCGTGATTGAAATTCAGGGTTCTGCTCAGGACGTGGTGCGTTATGTCCGCCAGGGGAATGACCTCCTCATTTATATGAAAGATGGCAGCGTGATCCGCTGCAATAATTATTTTGTCGAAGACACGGAAACCCATAATCATTCCGAACTGGTATTTAACGATAACCAGGAGTTGACGCATATTTCATTTGCCGATGCCGGGGAAGCATCAGGCGTTGCCGCCACCGAATTAACCGCCCAGGCTGCACCCATTAGCAGCATTGAACCTTTTCTGGAGCAGGGAAGCGTCTTAAGCGATGCGCCGTGGGGCTGGATTGCCGGAGCGGCGTTGGGAGGCGGTGCGATTGGCGCACTGCTGGCTCACGGCGGTGACGGCGAAACCAAAACAAAAGTTATTGATAATACGAAAGAAGTCGAAAGCGCCACGCCAACATTTTTGCTGACGGATAACGCGGGTGACAAGCAGGGGGTGCTGAGTGCAAAAGAGGTCACGGATGATAAAACCCCAACCTTCAGCGGTACCGGGCAGCCGGGCGCGACCATTCAGGTTAAAGACAGCAGCGGCAGCACCATCGCCAGCACCATGGTCGCAAAGGACGGCACCTGGACGGTAACACTTCCGACCCAGGCGGAGGGGGAACATACCTGGTCCGTCGTCCAGATCGACGGCAGTAAAACGACCTCTGCGGGCAGTATTACCGTAACCGTTTCTACAGCGGATACCAGCGTGACGCTCGCCACCACGGCGGGCGATAACGTGATCAACGCCAGCGAGCAGGCCGCTGGCTTTACGCTGTCCGGCACCAGCAAAAACCTGGCGCAGGGAACGGCGCTTACCGTCACGCTGAACGGTAAAACCTATTCCGCAGAAGTAGGGGCAAACGGCGCATGGAGCGTGAAGGTGCCTGCTGCTGACGCGCAGGCGCTGGGCGATGGTACCTGGACGGTCAACGTCAGCGGCAAAGACGCGGCGGGCAACACCGTGACCGGCAGCCAGACGATTGGCGTCGATACCGCTGCGCCAGCAATTTCTGTCGACACAATCGCCCAGGACAACATCATCAACGCGGCTGAACATAATCAGCCGCTGACGCTGACCGGAAAAACCGATGCGGAAGCGGGCCAGATTGTGACGGTCACGCTGAACGGCAAAAATCACACGGCGACCGTGGGCAGCGACGGCACCTGGTCCGTTACGCTTTCGGCCAGTGAAGTACAGGCGATGGCTAACGGCGAGCACACCCTGACGGCAAACGTCAGCGACAAAGCGGGTAACGGGGCCTCCACCACCGCCGATTTCACGGTCGATACCGCAGCGCCAGTGGTCACTATCAACACTGTCGCGGGCGACGACATTCTGAACACCAGCGAGCAGGGGCAGGCTCAGATTATTTCCGGCCAGGCGAACGGCGCGGCGGCGGGCGACGTTGTCACCGTGGCCGTTGGCGGCAAGACCTTTACCGGTGTCGTCCAGGCGGACGGCAGCTGGAGCGTCGGCGTGCCTGCCTCTGTCATTGGCGCGCTGGGTGAAGGTAGCCACAGCATTTCGGTCTCCGTGACCGATGCGGCGGGCAACACCGGCAGCGCGACGCACGGCATTACGCTCAGCGGCAACCCGCCGGAATTTACCCTTGACCCCATCAGCCAGGATAACGTCCTGAATGCGCTGGAGGCCATGCAGCCTCTGAGCCTCAGCGGGACCAGTAATCTGCCGAACGGCAGCGCTGTCACCGTGACGCTGAACAACGTTAACTATCAGGCCACCGTTGAGAACGGTAGCTGGTCCGTTCAGGTGCCGGTTTCCGACGTGCTGGATCTGGCGAATACCCTTTACACCGTGAGCGTCAGCGGCACCGACAGCGTGGGTAACAGCGGCTCCGCCGAGGCGAATCTGCTGGTCGATACCGCGCTGCCGCAGGTGATCCTCAACACCTTTGCCGGGGATAACCTGGTCAATAACGCCGAAGCGGCGGTTGACCAAACCCTCAGCGGACGCGTCACCGGCGCGGCGGCGGGCGATACCGTCTCTGTCACCGTGGGCGGCAAGAGCTACACCGCGACGGTTGGCAGCGACCTGAAATGGAGCGTGACCATCCCATCGGCCGACCTTCAGGCGTTTGGCGACGGCGATTTAACCTTCAGCGCCTCTGTCACCAATGCGCACGGCAACACCGGCACCGGCGAGCGTGATATCAACATCAACGCCGAACTGCCGGGCCTGCGCGTGAACACGATCTCTGGCGATGACGTGATTAACGCTATTGAACAGCAGCAGGATCTGGCCGTGACCGGCTCCAGCACTCATCTGGCCGAAGGCACACAGATCACCGTCACCATCAATAATGTTGAATACGTCACCACGGTTAACGCCAGCGGCAGCTGGCAGATTGGCGTGCCGTCGGCGGACCTTCAGGCATGGACGGCGGGAGGCATGACCGTCAGCGTCAGTGCGGAAGATGCCTGGGGCAACACCGTGGCGGCTGAACACCCGATCGAGCTTGACCTGAACGCGGTGGCCGTCACCATCGATACCGTAACCACTGACGATATGCTCAACGCGGCGGAAAAAGGCGCGGATGTCACGCTTTCCGGTCAGACGCAGGGCGTAGAGGCCGGGCAAACCGTGGTGGTGAAATTCGCGGATCAAACCTTTACCGCACAGGTGCAGCAGGACGGCTCCTGGCGCCTGACCGTTCCGGCGAGCGCGATGGAAACGCTGATCGACGGGCGGGCGCAGGTGAGCGTCAGCGTGACTAACGTCAACGGCAACAGCGCGGACGCCTCACGCGTGGTGATTGTCGATACACAGCCGCCAGCTATTACGCTTGATAACCTGACCGACGACAACATCATTAATGCGGCAGAAGCGCAGCAGGATCTGGTGCTCAGCGGCAGCACAACCGCTGAAGCGGGCCAGACGGTCACCGTGACGCTGAACGGTAAATCTTACCAGACCACGGTCCAGGCGGACGGTCGCTGGCAGTTGAACGTGCCTGCCGCCGACGTTGGCGCGCTGACCGATGGCAATGTCACCGTCACGGCCACCGTCAGTGACGTGGCGGGCAACAGCAGCAGCGCGGACCGCGTTGGGCTGGTGGATGCCACCGTGCCGCAGGTGACCATCAACGATTTCGTCACCGACACCAACACCGTTAACCAGCTGGCCCATTCACAGGCGCAGATCCTGAGCGGCTCCGTCACCGGCGCGGCGGCGGGTGATTTGGTCATCATCACCATCAATAACGTGGACTACACCACCGTGGTGGATGCGGCGGGCAACTGGAGCCTCGGCCTGCCTGCGTCCGTCGTTCAGGGGCTGACGGACGGCACCTGGACCATTAACGTCTCCGTGACCGATCGGTCCGGCAACACCGGCAGCAGTTCAGTGGATGTGGTGGTCAATACAGTCACGCCTGTAATCGGTATTAATACGCTGGCAGCGGATGACGTGATCAATGCGGCAGAGAAGGGCGAAGATCTGCTGCTTTCCGGTACCAGCAACCAGCCGGAAGGAACCACCATCACCGTTGATCTGAACGGTATCAACTATGCAGCCACCACCGACGCCAGTGGCAACTGGAGCGTTACCGTACCCGCCTCTGCGGTGAGCGCGCTGGGTGAAGCCAATTACACCGTGACGGCGAGCGTCACCGATAATGTGGGCAACAGCGCCTCTGCCACGCACGATGTGCTGGTGGACAGCTCGCTGCCGGTTGTTACCCTCAACAACGTCGCGGGCGACAATATCGTTAACGCGGCGGAAGTGGCCGCAGGGCAAACCCTGACCGGGAAAGTATCGAACGCGGCATCGGGCGATACCGTCACGATTATCATCGGCGGGCAGACATACACGGCTACCGTACAGGACGATCTCACCTGGAGCCTGCCGTTAACCCAGAGTCAGTTAACCGCGCTCGGCAACGGCGACCTGACCGTCTCGGCCAGCGTGACGAACGCGCACGGTAATACCGGATCGTCTTCCCTGGATGTCACCATTGACGCCCAGTTGCCCGGCCTGCGCATTGATACCGTCGCCGGTGACGACGTCATTAACGTTATTGAACACGCGCAGAACCTGGTTATCTCCGGCACCAGCACCGACCTGGCGGCGGGTAGCACCGTCACCGTGAGCATCAACGGCAAGAGTTATTCCGCCTCGGTACTGGCGGACGGCACCTGGCAGGCTGCGGTTCCGGCCGCGGACGTCTCCCGGTGGGAGGACGGGTCGCTCACCATCAGCGCCAGCGCGCAGGATACCTCCGGCAACCCGGTGAACATCGGTACCGTGGTGGATGTCGATCTCGCCCCGGTGGCGATAAGCATCAACAGCGTGACGGACGACAACGTGCTGAACGCGGCAGAAAAAGGCCAGGATCTTGTGCTGTCCGGCTCCTCCTCGAACGTTGAAGCGGGCCAGACCGTTACCATTATCTTTGCGGGTAAAACCTGGACCACGATGGTCGATGCCAACGGCGACTGGACCTGCACCGTACCGGCTGCCGATCTGAGCGGCCTGAAGGACGGCGACGCCAGCGTACAGGTCAGCGTAACCAACGTGAACGGCAACGCGGCCTCTTCCTCGCAGGCATTCAGCGTCGATACCGCCGCGCCAGCGGTCAGCATCAACACCATCAGCGGCGACAACATGCTAAATGCGGCAGAGGCCGCGCAGGACCTGACCCTGAGCGGGACGTCTACTGCCGAAGCAGGCCAGACGGTCACCGTGACCTTCAACGGCAATCAGTACACCGCCCAGGTGCAGGCAAACGGCAGCTGGACGCTGGATGTACCGGCGGCGGATCTGGCGGGGATCGCAGACGGTAGCGCGGCGGTCACGGCGACCGTGTCCGATAAAGCGGGCAACCCGGCCAGCGCGGGGGCGTCCGTGCTGGTCGACACTACCGTGCCGCAGATTACCTTCAACATTGTGGCGGGCGACGACATTGTTAATATTGCCGAGCACGGCCAGGCGCTGATTGTCACCGGCAAGGTGACGGGCGCGCAGGCGGGCGATGTGATTACCCTGACCCTGAACGGCAAAGACTACACCGCCATGCTGGACGGTGCCGGTAACTGGAGCGTAGGCGTTCCGGCGGCGGACGTGGGCGCGCTGGCTAACGGCGATCAAACGATCTCCGCCACGCTCACCGATAAAGCGGGCAACAGCACCAGCGCGACGCACGCGTTTGACGTCTCCCTGACCGCGCCGGTGATTGCCATCACTACCCTGGCGGTTGACGACGTGATCAACGCGACCGAGAAAGGTCAGGATCTGCTGGTCTCCGGCACCAGCAACCAGCCGGACGGGACCCGCATCACCGTAACCCTGAACGGTATCAGTTACGCCGCCACCACCGATGCCAGCGGTAACTGGAGCGTCACCGTTCCGGCGGCAAACGTCTCGGCACTGGGCGAAGCGAGCTACAGCGTGACGGCCAGCGTGACCGATACCGCGGGTAATAGCGCGAACACCAGCCATAGCGTGCTGGTCGACAGCGCGCTGCCGCAGGTCACCATTAATGCAGTTGCCACCGACGACGTGATTAACGCAGCGGAAGTGGCTTCCGGACAAACCCTGAGCGGGAAAGTGAGCGGCGCGGCGAGCGGTGACACTGTCACGATCGGTGTCGGGGGCAACACCTATACCGCGACGGTTCAGGACGATCTGAGCTGGTCGGTTAACGTGGCATCTGACGTCTTAACCGCTATCGGTAACGGCGATCTCACCGTAACAGCGAGCGTGACCAACGGCCACGGCAACACCGGCACCGGCGAGCGCGACATCACGATTGATGCCAGCCTGCCGGGCCTGCGCGTGGATACCGTGGCAGGCGACGATGTGATCAACAGCATCGAGCATACTCAAAACCTGATTATCACCGGCTCCAGCGACGGGCTGGCGAGCGGATCGGCGCTGACGGTCACCGTCAACGGCAAAACCTACGCGGCAACCGTGCTGGCGGACGGGACATGGAGTGCAGCCATTCCGGCGGCTGACGTCGGCGCGCTGAGCGCAGGTACAGTCACCGTGACCGTTGACGGCCAGAGCGCGGCGGGTAATCCGGTTTCCATCAGCCATGACGTGAAGGTGGATCTGGCGCCGGTCGCCATCAGCATCGACGCCGTAGCTACCGACGACGTGATTAACGCAGCCGAGAAGGGTGCGGATCTGGTGCTGTCCGGCTCGACCACCAACGTGGAAGAAAACCAGACCGTTACTATCATTTTCGGCGGTAAGACCTATAGCGCGACGGTGGATGCCAGCGGCCACTGGACGGCGACCGTACCGTCTGCCGATTTGGGCGGACTGAAAGACGGCGACACCAGCGTGCAGGTCAGCGTCACCAACGTAAACGGCAACAGCGCCTCTGCGGGCCGCGAGTACAGCGTGGATGCCACCGCGCCGACGGTGTCGATTGAAATCGTCAGCGACAACAACATCATCAATGCTGCCGAAGCGCAGCAGGATCTGGTCATCAACGGCGTCTCTGATGCGGAAGCGGGCCAGACCGTGACCGTGACCCTGAACGGCGAGAATTACACCACCACCGTGCAGGCGAATGGCAGCTGGAGCGTCACCGTACCGTCTGCGGATGTCGGCGCGATTTCCGACGGCGATTACACCATCACGGCAGCCGTCCTGGATAAAGCGGGTAACCCGGCCTCGGCGGATCGCGATGTGCTGGTGGATACCACGGTGCCACAGCTGACCATTAACACCGTTTCCGACGACGACGTGATCAACAGCGCCGAGCATGCGCAGGCGCTGATTGTCACCGGTTCCGTGACCGGTGCGGCGGCGGGTGACGTGGTGACCGTCACCATCAATAACAAAGATTACACGGCGACCCTGGACGCTTCCGGCAAGTGGAACGTGGGCGTGCCTGCGGCGGACGTGAGTGCTCTGACCGCAGGGGATCACACCATCACCGCGGCGCTGACCGATAAAGCCGGAAACAGCAACAGCACAACGCACGAGGTTGAAGTCAACCTCACCGCGCCGGTGCTGACCATTGACACCGTGTCCGGTGACGATGTGATCAACAACACCGAGAAAACCCAGGATCTGACGATCTCCGGTACGGCTTCCGGCCTGGCGACAGGCGCGGTGGTGACCGTGATACTGAACGGCAAAGCGTACAGCGCCACGGTAGCTACCAATGGCCAATGGACTACAACCGTTCCGGCGAGCGAGGTAGGGCAACTGGGTGAAGCGCTTTACACCGTGTCGGCCTCCGCAACGGATAGCGTCGGCAACAGCACCAGCACCTCGCACACCGTGAACGTGGAATCCGTTCTGCCGGGCGTGATTATCAACACCGTGGCAGGTGACGACGTCATTAACGCGGCGGAGCTGGCAACCGGCCAGACCATCAGCGGTAAGGTGGTGAATGCCGAAGCAGGCAACACCGTGACCGTGACCATTGGCGGCAACAGCTACACCGCAACGGTGCAGAGCGATCTCACCTGGTCCGTGAGCGTGCCGGAGTCGGTGCTGACCGCACTGGGCAACGGCGATTTAACCGTGTCAGCCAGTGTCACCAACGGCGTGGGCAATAGCGGAACGGGCGAGCGCGAAATCGTGATAGACGCGAATCTGCCGGGCCTGCGCGTGGACACCGTGGCGGGCGATGACGTGATTAACAGCATCGAACACGGGCAGAATCTGATTATCACGGGTTCAAGCGACGGCCTGACGGCGGGTACGGCGCTGACCGTCACCGTAAACGGTAAAACCTATCCGGCTACCGTGCTGGCAGACGGCACCTGGAGCGCGGCGATCCCTTCTGCGGACGTGAGTGCCCTTGCCGCAGGCACGGTCACCGTGAACGTTGAAGGCCAGAGCAGCGCGGGCAATCCGGTGACTATCAACCATGATGTGACGGTGGATCTGGCAAACGTCGCCATCAGCATCAATGCGCTTGCCACCGATGACGTGATTAACGCGGCGGAGAAGGGCGCGGATCTGGTGCTCTCCGGCACCACCTCGAACGTGGAGGAAAATCAAACCGTCACCATCGCCTTCGGCGGCAAGAACTACACCGCCACGGTGGACGCTGAGGGTAAATGGACCGCCACTGTGCCATCTTCGGATCTGACCGGTCTGAAAGAGGGTGATGCCAGCGTGCAGGTAAGCGTCACCAACGTGAACGGCAACAGCGCCTCGGCGGGCCGCGAGTACAGCGTGGATGCTACCGCGCCGTCCGTGACCATCAACACGATTGCCACAGATGATATCCTCAACGCCTCAGAAGCGCAGTCAGACCTGGCAATTTCCGGCACCAGCACCGCCGAAGCAGGCCAGACGCTGACCGTGTCGCTGAACGGCAAAGATTACACCACAACCGTCAGCGCGAACGGCAGCTGGACGCTGAACGTTCCGGCGGCGGATCTGGCAGGATTAACCGACGGCAGCGTGACGGTAACTGCCTCAGTCAGCGACAAGGCGGGTAACCCGGCGTCGGTTGATCACACTCTGACGGTGGATGTGACCGTTCCTGCGGTGACCATCCACACCGTTGCAGGTGACGATGTGATTAACGCGGCTGAACACAATCAGGCGCAGATCGTCAGCGGCTCCGCCACCGGCGCGGCAGCGGGCGATAAGGTCACCGTCACGATCGGCGGCCAGACTTATACTACCGTGCTGGACGCGGCGGGTAACTGGAGCGTGGGCGTTCCGGCCAGCGTCATTTCAGTCCTCAGCGACGGCACCGTGACCGTCACTGCGTCTGTCACCGACGCGGCGGGCAACACCGGCAGCGGCACGCATAATGTGACCGTCGATACCGGTCTGCCGTCGGTCAGCTTCAACGCCATCAGTGATGACAACGTCCTGAACGCCGTTGAAAAAGGCCAGGACCTGAGCGTCAGCGGCACCAGCGCCAACCTGGCGGAAGGCACCGTGGTGACCGTAATTCTGAACGGTAAAAACTACACGGCGACAACTGCGGCAGACGGCACCTGGAGCCTGACGGTTCCGGCGGCGGATCTGGCCGGTCTCGGTCAGGCCAGTTACACCCTGAACGCGACCGCCACCAACGGCGTGGGCAACAGCGTGAGCAACACCGCGAACCTGCTGGTGGACACCGCGCTGCCAACCGTCACCATCAACACCGTGGCGGGCGACAACGTCATCAACGCGGCGGAAGTGGCGGCAGGTCAGACCCTGAGCGGCACCGTGGCGAATGCCGAAGCGGGCAACACCGTGACGGTGACTATCGGCGGCCACAGCTACACCGCAACGGTGCAGAACAATCTGTCCTGGTCCGTGAATGTGCCGTCTGACGTGCTGACAGCACTCGGCAACGGCAGCCTGAGCGTGACGGCAACCGTCACCAACGGCCACGGCAACACCGGGACCGGCGAGCGCGAGATCGCTATCGACGCTAACCTGCCGGGCCTGCGCGTGAATACCGTGGCGGGTGATGACGTGATCAACACCATTGAGCACGCGCAGAACCTGATTGTTTCAGGCTCCAGCGACGGGCTGGCGCCGGGCACGGCGCTGACGGTTACCGTCAACGGTAAAGATTACGCGGCAACGGTACTGGCAGACGGCACCTGGCGCGCGGCGATCCCGTCCACCGACGTGAGCGCGTGGCCGGAAGGCACCGTGAAAATCAGCGTTACCGGCGACAGCGCGGCGGGTAACCCGATCACCATCAGCCACGATGTGACCGTGGATCTGGCTACCGTTGCCATCAGCATCAATGCGCTTGCCACCGATGACGTGATTAACGCGGCGGAGAAGGGCGCGGATCTGGTGCTGTCCGGTGCGACCACCAACGTGGAAGCCGGGCAGACCGTGACCATCAGTCTGAACGGCAGGATCTACACCACCACCGTGGACGACAGCGGCAACTGGACTTACACCGTGCCGTCAGCGGATCTGGCTGGCCTGAAGGATGGCGACGCCAGCGTGCAGGTGAGCGTCACCAACGTGAACGGCAACAGCGCGTCTGCGGGCCACGAGTACAGCGTGGATGCTACCGCGCCGTCCGTGACCATCAACACGATTGCCACAGACGATATCCTCAACGCGACGGAAGCGCAGTCAGACCTGGCAATCTCCGGCACCAGCACCGCCGAAGCGGGCCAGACGCTGACCGTGTCGCTGAACGGCAAAGATTACACCACAACCGTGAGCGCGAACGGCAGCTGGACGCTGAACGTTCCGGCGGCGGATCTGGCAGGATTAACCGACGGCAGCGTGACGGTCACTGCCTCAGTCAGCGACAAGGCGGGTAACCCGGCGTCGGTTGATCACACTCTGACGGTGGATGTGACCGTTCCTGGGGTGACCATCCACACCGTTGCAGGTGACGATGTGATTAACGCGGCTGAACACAATCAGGCGCAGATCGTCAGCGGCTCCGCCACCGGCGCGGCAGCGGGCGATAAGGTCACCGTCACGATCGGCGGCCAGACTTATACCACCGTGCTGGACGCGGCGGGTAACTGGAGCGTGGGCGTTCCGGCCAGCGTCATTTCAGTCCTCAGCGACGGCACCGTGACCGTCACTGCGTCTGTCACCGACGCGGCGGGCAACACCGGCAGCGGCACGCATAATGTGACCGTCGATACCGGTCTGCCGTCGGTCAGCTTTAACGCCATCAGCGATGACAACGTACTGAACGCGGTAGAAAAAGGGCAGGACCTGAGCGTCAGCGGCACCAGCGCCAACCTGGCGGAAGGCACCGTGGTGACCGTAATTCTGAACGGTAAAAACTACACGGCGACAACTGCGGCAGACGGCACCTGGAGCCTGACCGTTCCGGCGGCGGATCTGGCGAGCCTGGGCGAAGCCAACTACACCCTGAGCGCGACCGCCACCAACGGCGTGGGCAACAGCGTGAGCAATACCGCGAACCTGCTTGTCGACACCGCGCTGCCAACCGTCACCATCAACACAGTGGCGGGCGACAACGTGATTAACGCGGCGGAAGTGGCTGCGGGGCAGACCCTCAGCGGCAGGGTAACGAACGCTGAGGCGGGCAACACCGTGACGGTGACCATCGGCGGCAACAGCTACACCGCGACGGTGCAGAGCGATCTGACCTGGTCCGTGAACGTGCCTGAGTCGGTTCTGACGGCGCTGGGCAACGGCGATTTAACGGTGTCAGCAACCGTCACTAATGACCATGGCAATACGGGAACGGGCGAGCGCGATATCACTATCGACGCCAGCCTGCCGGGGCTGCGCGTGGATACCGTGGCGGGCGATGACGTGATCAACAGCATTGAGCATGGTCAGAATCTTATCGTCACTGGCTCAAGCGATGGGCTGGCGGCGGGCACTACGCTCACCGTGACCCTGAATGGCAAGACCTATGCCGCGTCGGTACTGGCAGACGGCTCCTGGACCGCGGCGATCCCGGCGGCAGACGTGGGCGCTCTGGCCGCAGGCACGATGACCGTCACCGTAGCGGGCCAGAGCGCGGCGGGCAATCCGGTCTCCATCAGCCACGACGTCACCATCGATCTGGCAGCCGTGGCGATCAGCATCGATGCCATCGCCACCGACGACGTGATTAACGCGGCGGAGAAAGGCGCGGATCTGGTGCTTTCCGGCAGCACATCCAATGTGGAACAGAACCAGACCGTGACCATCACCTTTGGCGGCAAGTCTTACACCGCCAAAGTCGATGCCGACGGCAACTGGACGGCGAGCGTGCCTTCCTCGGATCTGGCGGGTCTGAAAGACGGCGACGCCAGCGTGCAGGTGAGCATCACCAACGCGCACGGCAACAGCGCTTCGGCGGGCCGCGAATACAGTGTAGATGCCACCGCGCCAACCGTGACGATTGACACGGTCGCAGGCGACAACGTGATCAACGGCAGCGAAGCGGCTGCGGGCGTGGCCATTTCCGGCACCACCACGGCGGAAGTCGGTCAGACGGTAACCGTAACCTTCGGCGGGAACAGCTACACCGCGCAGGTTCAGCAGGGCGGCGTCTGGAGCGTTAACGTGCCGGGCACAGACCTGTCCGCCCTGGCGGATAACGGCTACACCGTGCAGGTGAGCGTGAGTGACGCCGCGGGTAACCCGGGCAGCGCGGGTAAAGCGATTACGCTTGATACCACACCGCCGACCGTCAGCTTTAACGTTGTGGCGGGCGATGACGTCATCAACAGCGTGGAGCACGGGCAGGCGCAGATCGTCAGCGGCACCGCAACCGGCGCCAGCGTCGGCGATAAGCTGATTATCACCATCGGTTCGAATCAGTACACCACCACCGTTGACGCCAGCGGCAAATGGAGCGTGGGCGTTCCGGCCAGCGTGATTTCCGCACTGGCCGACGGCACCGTAACCCTCAGCGCGACTATCACCGACAGCGCAGGCAACAGCAGCACTCAGACCCATGATGTGGTGGTAAATACCGCATCGGTCGCGCTGACCGTCAACACCCTCAGCGGTGATGACGTGATCAATGCGGCAGAAGCGGGCGCGTCGCTGGTTATCAACGGTTCCAGTGCGCAGTTCGCCAGCGGCACGCAGGTCACTATCACCCTGAATGGTAAGAGCTATACGGCCACCATTCAGAGCGACGGCGCCTGGCAGACCACCGTTCCGGCCGCCGACGTGGGCGCTCTGGCCGACGGCGCGAGCTACCAGATTTCTGTTTCGGCGCAGGACAGCGCCGGGAACAGCGCCTCGGCGACGCACACCATCAGCGTGGACACCACCGCGCCGGTGATTAGCGTGAACACGTTGTCGGGCGACGATGTGCTGAATGCGGCGGAAGCTCAGCAGCCGCTCACCGTACACGGCTCTTCCAGCGCGGAAGCAGGCCAGACGGTGACCGTCACGCTGGGCGGAAAAACCTACACTGCGCTTGTCGGCAGCGATGGCACCTGGACGCTGGACGTTCCGGCGGCAGACCTGGCCGCACTGAGCCAGGGTGCGCTGACGGTGACCGCCGTGGTCAACGATAAAGCCGGTAACAGCGGCCAGACGACCCATACCTTAACGGTCGATACCGTCGCACCAGCCGTCACCATCAGCACCGTGGCCGATGACGATATCGTCAACAACGCCGAGCAGCTGGCGGGGCAGACTATTAGCGGGACCACCACCGCGGAGCAGGGCCAGACGGTGACCGTCTCCTTCAACGGGCACAGCTATCAGGCGACCGTTGGAGCAGACGGTTCGTGGTCGGTCTTCGTGCCGGGCCGCGACTTCCTCGGCCTGAGCGATGGGGATTACACCATTACGGCTACGGTGAGCGATAAGGCGGGTAACCCGGGCAGCGCAACACACGACGTGACGCTGAACGGCGACGTGCCGACCATCGTCATTAACACCTTTGCCCAGGACGATATTGTCAACGCCGCCGAGCACGGCACGCCGCTAATTGTCAGCGGCACCACCGACGCGCCTGCGGGCCAGACGGTGACCATTACGCTTAACGGTAAAACCTACACGGCTACCGTTCAAAATGACGGCACCTGGAGCTATACGGTCGGCAGCGCAGACGTGACCGCGCTGGCGGACGGCGGTTCGTACGTGATCAATGCGCAGGTGAGCAACGCCATCGGCAACAGCGCCAGCGATAACCACAGCGTCACCGTGGATCTCACCGCACCGTCAATGGGGATCAGCATTGATTCCCTGCAAAACGATACCGGCCTGAGCGCGAGTGACTTCATCACCAACGATAAGCAGGTGGTGGTGAACGGTTCCCTGACCGCGCAGCTCGGTAATAACGAGAAGGCGCAGATCAGCCTCGACGGCGGCGTCACCTGGATTGACCTGACCGTGACCGGCACCACCTGGCGTTACACCGATGGCCGTACCCTGACGGACGGGACGTACCCGTACCAGGTGCGCGTCATTGATAACGCGGGCAACGTCGGGGCAACGGACAGCCAGGACGTGGTAATCGATCTGACGAAGCCTGCGGCGACGAGCATTACCGTGGATTCCGTCTCGCAGGATACCGGCCTGTCCGACAGCGACTTCATTACCAGCGACAACCAGATTAGCCTGAAAGGGACGCTCGGCGCGGCCCTGGGCAGCGGCGACCACGCGCAGATCAGCCTGGACGGTGGCGCGACCTGGACTAACGTGAGCGTCAGCGGTCTGAGCTGGACCTACGTTGATGGCCGCACGCTGGCCGACGGAGACTACAACTACCAGCTGCGGGTGATTGACGACGCGGGGAATATCAGCGCCACCACCAGCCAGGTGGTGACCATTGATACCGTCGCGCCGGACGCCAGCAAAACGATCGCTATCGACAGCATCAGCGACGATACCGGCCTGAGCAGCAGCGACTTTATCACCAATGATACCTCCCTGACGCTGCACGGCTCGCTCGGCGCAACGCTGGCCGACGGCGAATATGCCCAGATTAGCATCGACGGCGGAGTCAGCTGGCAGAACGTGATCGTCACCGGCAACAGCTGGTACTACGTGGACGGCCGCACGCTGGGTAACGGCACCTATGACTACTATGTGCGGGTAATAGACATCGCGGGTAACATTGGTGGGTCGGCATATCAGAAGGTGACCGTGGACCTGGTGGCGCCTGATAGTGCGATTACCGTCAGCATTGACAGTATTTCAACCGATACGGGCTATAGCGACAGCGACTTCCTGACTAATGATACGTCACTGACTATCAATGGTTCGATTGGTGCGCCGCTTTCCAGCGGTGAATATGTGCAGATCAGCGTCGATAACGGTTTGACCTGGCAGTATGTCACGATGAATGGCAACCGCTGGAGCTTCATCGATATCCGCGATTTGCCTGAAGGGGAACATACCTATCAAGTTCGGGTTGTAGATTTAGCGGGGAATACAGGCGCAACGGCTGAGCAGGTGGTTACCGTCGATCTGACGCCGTCTAACACCGCAGCGACAATTATTAGCTATACGGATGAGGTAGGCTCATCACGCGGTGAGTTTAGTGCTGGCACGACAACAGACGATCGTTTGCCTGTGCTAAACGGCACGTTGTCTTCCTCGCTTTTGACCGGCGAGCTGGTGCGTGTGTATCGCGCCGACGGCACCTTGCTTGGCGAGGCTGACGTAAACGGTACTTCCTGGTCCTTCGCCTTGACGGATCCGCTGGTAGATGGAGAAAAAGGGGAATTTTATGCGGTCGTTGTCGATGCCGCTGGAAATGAAACCACACCTTCACCTGTGTTTGATTTCACCGTTGATTTGCAAATGTATGTAGAGGTGCAGGATACCCTGGATACCACGCCGATTATCACCGGCCGCGTTGACTTCGAGATCCTCGATGGTGAATACGTTGAAGTGACGGTCAACAATGTGGTTTACAGTTCTCGCAATGGCGTTGTCGTTGTTGATCCTAAGAACAGTACCTGGTACGTGCAGATCCCTGACGCAGACGCCCTGGCGCTAGGCATATATGATGTCAAGGCTGCACTTTACAAAGCTGACGGCACGCAGATCACGGCGGATGACTCCGCGAACGAGCTGACGGTATCACCGACGCCGGAAATAAGTTTTACCTCGACCGCAGCCTCTTCGCAGGATACGGGCACGGCACTGACTCTGGCTGAAGATGGCTCATGGAGGATCCTCAGCAATTCTACGGTCTTTACCCAGAACGCAACCAGTTCGACGACGTTAGGTTCATTCAGCTCCGTCGCAATCAGTGGTCCGGACAGACAGCAGCAATCAACATTTGTCGACTTTGACCGTGATGGCCTGATGGATATCCTCGGTGCAGATACCAGTTATGCAAATGGCCAGCAGTCTTTCAAATACAATGCGGACGGCACCTACACCACCTTCCAGGTGGGTTCTAATGGCGTTGCGGGACAGACAAATGATGTCAATGGCAACACATGGAGTTGGTACGGCGGCGTAATGGGCATTGATATTGATGGGGATGGATTTGTCGACATGGTATACGGCGATAGATCTCCAAACGATTCCAACGCACCGGGTGGCTATGATACGCAAATCGTAATGAACACGGACGGCACTATTATCGGCTTTGACAAAAGTGGTGCTTATGTTGAAACCGCTACAACCCAGGATGGGGTGGCATCGACCAACAATAACAATGCGCAAATGAGCCGCGATCTCTCTGGCGTGGATCTCAACAATGATGGCTATGTCGACATTGTGTATCACGGGACGGTAGGCACCAACTATACCTCAGGCGGAGGCTCCAGCAGTGCGAATACCCGACTGGTGGTCGCGACCAATGGCGTGGATGCAAACGGTAATTATACGCTGACCAATACCCAGATTGTGACGGGGGTTTTCTATGGAAATCAGGGGACGACGAGTAATTATTACACCACTATGACCTGGGCCGACCTTAACGGCGATGGCTATATGGATCTCTTTGTGGGAGGGCTAACCGGTCAGGGTAACGCCACCAGTGCCGTTTTCTACAACGATGGTGCCGGGAATTTAACCGCGGCGGCTAACGGTGTGGGAACCGGGTCGAATGTTCAGACCTTCGGCGACAGCGTAAACAGCATGACCTCGCTGGCGGTGGACTGGAACGGTGATGGCAAGATGGATCTGATCGAGATTGCGGGCGCAGCGGGCAGCACAGTTGCCACTAACGCCAACAATATCGGCATGCTCTGGCTCAACAATGGTGTGAACGCCGGTACAGGGCAGGTTAACTGGTCATCGCAAACGCTGTTAACGGGCGCAAATCAGGGCAGCACTAACGTCACCACGGGAGCACTAGCGCTCGACCTTGATTATGATGGCGATCGCGATTTAGTCGTGTTCCGCGCGGCGGGTGGCAAGACGGAGTACATCGAAAATACCAGTACCATCAACGATGGAACCAGCATCATTCTGCGTATTTCTGACGCCAACGGTATTAACGCCTTCTATGGTAATACGGTACTGCTGGTAGACGAGAGTACCGGTAAAGTTGTTAGTTCACAGGTCATTAACCCGCAGGGCGGCGTGAACATGAACGATTCGACAGGGCTGGTGTATTTCTACGGTCTTGATGCGAGCAAGTCTTACAGCGCTGTACTGCTTTCTAATGCTAATGACTTTGGCGGTGTTTCGTCCGTCAGTTTCGACTCTTCCGGGACAACGAATACCATCGAGAACGTCAACGCTTCCTGGGCGGGACTCAAAGCGGTAGAGAAGAACCATGCCTATGTATTGACCGCAGAAAATGGGGATGCAGTCGTTGATAGCGCCCAGGCCGCAACGGATGGAAGCAATTCAGTAGGTATTGTAGGAACAGGTTACAACGACACGCTATACGCAACGGCCGGTACGCATATTTATAACGGTGGCGGCGGTAGCCGCGTGGTATCCGATGTGAACGTCTGGACCGCCGAAGGGGGAATGGATATTGTCGATTACAAGCTCGCTGGTTCGACAGCGCTGAATATCGATCTCAGTAAGACCGGTATGCAAGATACAGGTTTTGGTTCTGCACGGTTTGTCAACATTGAAGGGCTGGCTGGTGGAAATGGTGACGATGTCTTTACAGGCAATACCGCAGATAACTTCTTTGAAGGCCGCGGCGGTAACGACACCTTCAACATCGGCAGCGGCGGTCAGGACACGCTGCTCTATAAGCTGATCAACGCGTCTGACGCGACGGGCGGCAACGGTAGCGATGTGGTGAACGGCTTTACCGTCGGTACCTGGGAAGGGACGGCAGACACGGACCGCATCGATCTGCGCGACCTGCTTTCCGACAGCGGCTATACCGGCACCGGCTCGGCGAGCTACGTGAACGGCGTGGCGACGCTGGACAGTAGCGCGGGCAACATTGCTGACTACATCCGCGTGGTGCAGAACGGCAGCAACACCGAGATCCAGGTTGACCTCGACGGGACGGGCGGCCAGTTCTCGCCAACCACCCTGGTGACGCTGAACGGCGTGCAGACGGATCTGGCGACGCTGCTGGCAAATCATCAACTGTTAATTGCGTAAAACAACGCCGCGGGGAGCGATCCTCGCGGCTTTTTGCGTTTCTTTACATTAATAGCCATAACCCTCTATTTCACAAGATTATTTTGCGGGCTTGTTTAGGTAACGTTCGATTTCTAATCATCTCGCAAAGGTATCATTTCAGTGCGAAATCATCGCCCTGAACAGGACGTAGCATTATGAAGACACATCCACAGTACGAACCCTGGTTGCAGGGCATGCTCATCATCGCTAAGCACTATCGGCTGGATTTTTCGGCGGAGCATGTTCGGGTCACGATTAACCATGAAAGCCAGTCTTCGCGCCAGCTGGTGCTGGAGGAGATGGCGCGCCAGCTTGGGCTGGGGATGCGTTGGGTAGCGGCGGAAGCCGTATCGCTCGACCCGTGGCGCTTACCGCTGCTGGCGGAGTTCACCGGCGGGCAAATCGCGGTCATCAACCGTATGGACAACGAAGGGAACATCAGCGTGCAGTTCAGCGGCGACGGCGGCCTGGAGACGACGCTGACGCGTGACGAACTCGGTTCGCGGTTAAAAGGGCTGATGGTGCTGCGTCCCCTGGAGTCCACGCCGGATGCGCGCGTGGATGATTACATCAAACCCTATGAGAAAAACTGGTTCTGGCAGCTGGCGCTGAAAGACTGGCGTCGTTACAGCGATATTATGCTGGTGGCGCTGGTCGCCAACGTGCTGGCGCTCTCCGGCATGGTCTTTTCCATGCAGGTGTATGACAGGGTGGTGCCGTCCCAGTCGGAAGCCACGCTGTGGGTGCTGTTTGGCGGCGTGATGATCGCTATCGTGTTTGAATTCATCATGCGCATGCTGCGGGTGCATATTTCGGATGTGGTAGGGAAACGCGCCGACCTGCGTATTTCCGAGCGCGTGTTTGCCCACGCCCTGCGGATTAAAAACGGCGCACGGTCGAAATCGACCGGGTCGTTTATCGCCCAGATCCGCGAGCTGGAGTCGGTGCGGGAGCTGATCACCTCCACCACCATTGCAGCCATCTCCGATCTGCCGTTCTTCCTGCTGTTCGTCTTCATTCTGTGGATGATTGGCGGCCCGCTGGTGCTGGTGGTGCTGCTGGCCGTGCCGCTGCTGCTCATTCCCGGCCTGCTGGTGCAGCGCCCGCTGGGAAAACTCTCCAGCGAAGGGATGCGTGAATCGGCGATTCGTAACGCCACGCTGGTGGAAGCGGTGCAGGGGCTTGAGGACATCAAGCTGATGCGCGCCGAGCAGCGGTTCCAGAACCAGTGGAATAACACCAATGACGTTGCCGCCAGCGTCGGCATGAAACAGCGCTGGCTGACGGGGCTGCTGCTGACCTGGACCCAGGAGGTGCAATCTATCGTCTACGCCGTGGTGCTGCTGGTGGGCTGTTACCTGGTCATCAGTGGCGACATGACCACCGGTGCGCTGGTGGGCACCTCGATTCTGGCGTCCCGCACCATTGCGCCGCTGTCGCAGATTTCCGGCGTGCTCTCCCGCTGGCAGTCAGCAAAGGTGGCCCGCAAGGGACTGGATGACCTGATGCAGCGTCCGATTGACGATCCCCAGCACGGCAAAAAAGTGCATAAAGCCCACCTGCGCGGTGATTATCAGCTGGACGACGTCGGGTTTTATTACGACGAAGAAGAGAAGCTCACCGTGCTGAACGTCAGCAAACTGCGCATTCGCGCCGGGGAGCGCGTGGCGGTGCTCGGGCGGAATGGTTCGGGGAAAAGCACTTTGCTGCACCTGCTGGCGGGAATGCAGGAGCCACAGCAGGGCAGCATTTTGCTGGACGATATTGCTCTCAATCATCTTGACCCGGCTGACGTACGCCGCGATATGCAGCTGCTCAGTCAGCAGGCGAGGCTGTTCTTCGGCTCCGTACGCGACAACATCCTGATGGGTAATCCGCTGGCGACAGACGAGGAAATTCATCAGGCGCTGGTCAACAGCGGTGCGCTGGAGTTTGTGCGCAAGCAGAAAATGGGGCTGAACACCATCATCAACGAGGGCGGAATGGGGCCTTCCGGCGGGCAACGTCAGGCGCTGCTGCTGGCCCGCGCGCTGATCACCTCGCCGAATATTCTGCTGCTGGATGAACCCACCGCCTGGCTGGATGAGGTCAGCGAGAAGCAGTTTATCCAGCATCTGCACCAGTGGCTCGGTAAGCGCCGGACGCTGGTGGTGGCGACGCATCGTCTGCCGATTCTGGACCTGGTTGACCGCATTATCGTGCTGGAAAACGGCAAAGTGGTGATGGATGGCCCTCGTGATGCCATTTTACGCCAGCACGGAATGGCCCCGCAGCAGGCGCCGCAGCGCACGGTTAAACTGAAAACGGAGGGCGTGGCATGAATGATTTCTCCCGCTTTAATAGCCGACTGAAGGAGCCCCGCCTGCCGCGATCGTCGCTGGTGGCATGGTCGCTGTTTGCCCTGCTGGTGGTGTTTATTAACTGGGCCAGCCTGTTCCAGCTGGATGAGGTCACTACGGGCAGTGGCAAGGTGATCCCGTCCTCCCACGAGCAGGTGATCCAGTCCCTGGAAGGGGGGATTATCCACAGTCTGATGGTGCGCGAAGGCGATATCGTCGAGCGTGGTCAACAGCTTGCCCAACTGGACCGGACGAAAACCGAGTCCAGCGTGCTTGAGAGCGAGTCTCGATTAAATGCTGCGATGGCGACAGCCGCGCGTCTGAATGCTGAAGTGAACGACACCGGGCTGACATTCCCGGCAGAGCTGGATGACGACGTTGAGCTGGTTAAACAGGAAACGGCGCTTTACCAGTCTCGTCGCGAAAGCCTTGAAAAAGGGCTGGCGGGTTTACGCCAGGGAGCGGATCTCGTGCAGCGTGAACTGGCATTAACGCGCCCGCTGGTGACGCAGGGGGCAGCCAGTAAGGTCGAAGTCTTACGCCTTGAACGCCAAAAAAATGAGCTAGAGAGCAAAATCACCGAGATGAAAAACCAGTACTACGTTCGCGCCCGCGAAGAACTGGCGAAAGCGAACGCGGAAATCGAAGCGCAGCGTTCGGTGATGAAAGGGCGTGAAGACTCACTCACCCGCTTAACGTTTAATGCGCCGGTGCGTGGCATCGTGAAAGACATTGACGTGACGACGGTTGGCGGGGTGATCCCGCCGAACGGCAAACTGATGAGCCTGGTACCGCTTGATGACCAGATGGTGATAGAAGCGAAAATCTCGCCGCGCGATGTCGCGTTTATCCATCCCGGGCAAAAAGCGCTGGTGAAAATCACCGCTTATGACTACTCCATTTACGGCGGGCTGGAGGGGGAGGTGACGATGATTTCACCGGATACCCTTCAGGACGAGGTGAAACGGGATGTTTATTATTATCGCGTTTATATCCGTACAGACAGTAACCATCTGACTAACCGGCAGGGCAAGGAATTCCCGGTGTTTCCGGGCATGATAGCTACGGTTGATATCAAAACCGGCAGTAAATCCGTCATTGATTATCTGCTGAAACCGTTAAATAAGGCAAAAGAGGCGCTGCGCGAGCGATAAAAAAGGCGCTCAGCAAGCCGAACGCCCGTCAGATCAGAGTGTAGACGTCATGTTGACAGCATGGCGTCGTTCTTTTGGTACCACATTGATGTAATGTGTGACATAAGCAAAATATAAACCGGCATAATTTTCGACAAGTTCGATAAATGCCGGATAAATGGACATCCGGCCATCGCCGCGATCTTTAAGATAACCTGCCTCCTGTGCCGATTTGATAATGCGGTTGACGTGAATACGCGAGACGAAAAATTCTTTTGCAAGTGTGCTGGCTGAATACGCTATTATGGCACCGTATGCTGTTTTGTTTTTAATGGCCTGCAAATAGAGATAGAGCATAATCATTCGGCCACCATCCTTATCAATAAATAAACCCACCTCCGGAAGTACTTTACTGAATGTTAATCCGCGGAAAAGGTATTCTGCGGCGCGCCGGAAAAAGTTGTGCCTGAGAGTGTCATTGTCCAGAAGATTAACATTAATGTTGAATATCGGATAAAGAATGCTAACAGGCGTGAACGCCCCGGACATATAGCGTTTAAGCTCATCCAGTCCTTTTTCCGTAGGCGCAATTTTTGTTTTTCGCCGATCTTCGGTACAGCGCCAGGTCTTAATTCGCCCGGTGGTTTTAAGTATGGTGATGATCGCAATAACGCTGTTAGGGCTGGCGATATTATAGCGTGAGCACAGTGCCTTAATCTCCGAGACCGACTCAGCCTGATTGCCAAAAACAAAACAACATATTGAGAGGATTATATTGAACCGTGATTCCTGAAGCATCGTTTTGTAGAACAGGGGTTGTTTTTTATAAATGGCGTCATTGATTCTGTAGTGTTCTATTATAGCTTCACTAAATCGCGGGTTGTTTTTAATGACATCCCGTCGATGTAGCAAAGCTCTGGATGAGATGTGATTATCCATAGCATTTTCTCTTTTTTGTCTGAGCCGATGAGAAGAAGTGTCCGGACTTCTTTTTCGGAATTTTCATTATACCTTGAGAAAGTCCTGGTTACTGTTGTTATATGAAAAGAAAATGATATTTATGCTGCATATGGATGAGTCGGTTGATTAACGCAAAGATGTTCATGTGCATAACATTGATAACGGTTTATTAACCAAATGGGGTGCGGTAAAATTATTCAACGCGACAAGGAGTATTGGCTTTAATTACATATGGGAATGATGTTTGTATTCTCAGGAGCAGGTTATGTCTCAAAATTCACCTTCTGTGCAAGATACTTGCTACAAGCAACGGTTTGTTATTTCAGCCTGCGGTTTCACCTTTGAAGGGTATAGCCTGCTTCTGAAATCTCGAGGCGTACACGCCACGCGACTCCATTTTGAAGAGGATGAAATATGTTCCGTTGACGTTGAAAAAATGATGGAAAATCAATCGCCCGAGGTTTCGGTTTTCCTTGGTCGTGACGTTGCTACTTTTCTTGAAAGCCTGAAGCGCTTGGTATCCGTTCTGAATGCACTGCCAGTGATTTGCAGGGTCACCCTGTATGGTGCACTACCTGAGCGATGGCTTAATGCAACGTTGAGAAGTCTCGTTAATAATACAAAAAAGCTTTCCACGATCAGGGTAGAGAATATTACAGAAATAATTGGCTTTGTAAAAAATGAGACAGATGAGCGTGCTGGCCCTTCACGCTTGTTGCGTAACGTACCGGACAAGGAGGGTAAAGAAAATTTGCATGGGTTAACACATCGCGAGTTAACCGTGCTACTGAATTTCTATCGGGGTATTTCCATAAAAGAGCAGAGTAAGAGGTTAGGGCTGTCAGATAAAACTATTTATACCCATCGTAAGGTGGGTTTGGGTAAATTATATATTATCAGCGTATGGTTTAGCGACTCTCGCGTTTTCAGAGATGAGGTTTGTGCAGGAAAAAATAAAACAAAAGTGTTTTCGGAAACGGAAATAGATATATTACAAGCGTTACATAAACGGGAAATCTTTGCGGCTTATCAAATTATCACTGATAGTGATAAAAAAGGAGTTGGATTTGAAATCCTGCTGCGCTGGCATAAAAAAGGTGAGATCCTGAAGCCAGCCTATTTTCTGGGAGGGGTAAAAATAGTGAAATATGGCTCAAGCTAACGGCGTTAGTCATCCATGCGGCCGTATCAGGTATCAATAAATACAATGGAAAATATTATTTTTCAGTTAACATTCCTCCTCAACTTGCTTCGGGAAAAGCGCTGCCGGGGATGGCCAAAAAGGCCATCGAAATGTTACTCAAACCGCAGTGGGCCGGGAAACTGGTCTTTGAACTAGCTGAAACGATTGACGTAACAAAGGATAAAAATATTCCCGAAACACTCCAGCGTTTACGCGCCGAGGGATGTCGGCTTTTTCTGGATGACTGTTTTTCAAAATATCATGCTATGCTGCCCATCAGACTGATTAATGTTGATGGACTAAAGCTTGATCGCGATATTGTTGAGCACTTTGTGGCTAACGACAAAGACTATAGCATTATTAAAGCGATACAGGTTTACAGCGACATGACGGGGACCGAATGCGTTGCGGAAGGCGTCGATAGCGAAGAAAAATTTGAAAAACTTGTCGCGTTAGGGGTTAAGCGATTCCAGGGTTATTATCTTTCCCGCGCGGTTAAAGAAGAAGAGTTGGATCGAATGGTACGGCTATTTAGTTAACGGCTTCACTATGCTGGTGGTACGACAGACTACAGTATTCGACCACCAGTAAAAAACACCCACTCACCGTCGCAATAGTGTATTCTCAGATATCATCACGCGTAAAGCCGACAACAATTTCAAGTGTGTTGCGAATGACATCGCAGGCTTCAGGCTCCTCGGTAATTTCAAGGGCGTGAATCAGTTGCAGGATGATCTCTTTATTCGAAAGGTTGTCACCGGTCAGCATAATACAGCGTATTGCCGAGCCTAACACTTCAACTTCACCACTGAGATGCTTTCCAGCATTAAGAAAGTGTTCCGCCAGTCCTTTATCGTGCAGGGCTTCAAAATTATACGTCTGGTGCATAGTCGCTTTACTCATGGTGGTCACCGTCTCGGTTAAAATTAGTGTTTCTTATTTGGGCTCAGAAGCGTGTTGTGAGTAAAGAGAGAGCGCATGCGGCCAATATCATAATCGCCCATCACTCTTCCCCGGTCGTGCGATACGCCGGTTACACGCTGGCGCACTTCATCTTCAGCGGCAATCAATGCATTTTTACGCTCATCATTTGATTCAACGTTAGCCATCGCCAGCAGGCGATTAGCAAGAGACGCAAAGGTAATAGGTCCGTTCTCTTTCAGTATGGATAATACGGCCTCACCGATAAGGTCATCCTTAAGTCGTTCAAATTTAGTTCTATGCATAGCTTAATCTCACTCTGCTACACGCGGCTGTAGCATGGGGTTAGTCATCGCATCCAGATGCTCTATTCTCACTCAGCATGACTAACTTAGTAAGTTAAAAACAGTGTTCAGGTTAACGCTCGAAGAAGAGGGCTATCAAACCGTTATAGTGCGCTTTCTCAACGTCAGACGTTGATTCTTCAATTCTGCGCAACAGCTTTGTACAAATTGTCATTCTGCTCAGTTGTACATTTTCTTTGATGATCTCACTGACGATGGCACCAAGGGTTTCCTGCTGTGTTGGGACATTATCCTTGTTAAAATACAAGGTTATAGCGCTTTCTGCTGTAGAGGGAGCATGGTTGCGACGCATAATTTTCCACCGTTGACAAACAATTTTGTAACATCACTGGCATCGAATTTATACTATCCGATCAAATCTGTACATCTAAATTGTACAAGTTTTTTCGTGCAGTTCGGGGATTTGTCAGAAGAACTATCAAAATTAGGGGGGAAGAGAGGGAGAAAAACGTGGGGAAAAGAAAAGGCCCCGGAGGGCCTGAAATTATTTCCGTCCCAGCAGAAGTCCCAGAACGATGCCTACCGCACCCGCAGCGATTAAGCCCGTTAACGGGTTATTTCTGACGGCTTCAGTAACATCCGAGACGGCATCACTGGCCTGGGCAGCATATTTTTTCGCTGCACCTTTCACCTGATGTTTAGGGGAATCAACGAATTCACCAAACTGCTGCTGCGCAGAGCCGGATAATTCATCAAGTTTGTTTTTGGCTTTATCGCCAGCGTATTGTGCATTTTTATCAGTGTCGAAATCAGACATTCCAGCCTCCTTTTGTTGATAGTCTAAGGATAGACGCTGATGGCAAGAGTGAGAGAGAATTCGCTGAAATCGACGCCTGAGTACCTCTTTTTAGGATATGTCTTTCTTACATGTCCACCATAACGCCCTAAGGATGGAGTGGATAAATATTTCCCTCGCCGTCTCTGTCTACGTAGCGGGAAGAGACTATTTCTCTCGTGCGTTAGCGCGAAAGGTAATGTAATAGCCAAGGGATGCGGCCAGGCACAGCATATAGCCGAACGATTCCGAACCTTCCTCCACGGCGTTTTTCACGACACGCATATAGCCATGTTCCAGAATGGCGTGCCACAGCACCTGCATCCCAAAGAGACGGGAGAAGACCAGTACAGCCAGCAGGCCGCTCAACAGAATACCGTACCAGGGGGATTGCGTGTATTTTGCCAGCTGTTCCAGGGTAGTGCGAAAATGCATAACGGGGCGAATTATAGCCAGCAGAGCGGTAATCAGCGCGAACCACACCCAACTCCCATGAGAAATGAGGTCAAAAAGCGCGTCCAGTTCACGAATTAACATCGTCAGGAAAAAACCGCCAACCAGTATATTACAGTAACGCATGGATTCTTCCATTTTCGCCAGACGAAAATGGAGAAACACGATAGTCGCTAATACCGTTTCCTGCATGATTTCGGTCAGTGATAATTCCGGAATATCATGGCCGACAAACCGCATATCAACCCAAAGACAAAGAATAATAAGCGCGCATGCGACCGCCGCGCCAACAAAGAATAAAAAGCTCTTTAGTACAATCATTAACACCACCATTTTGTTTGTAGCAGTATGTTAGGTGACGAGAATGTTATTTCTGTTCACATCGTGCCATATAAGTGCTGAATTTTAACATTACGAGCTAAATAGGATTCGTAGCGGCCAGAATAAACCCTAAATATCTTTTGTTCCTTGCCGGCGATGTGCTCATTGCAGCGTCTCTATCTTGTGGTTTACAGAGCAATAACATACGAGGTACCATACCCCCCTATAGTATCAGGAGGGCGTATGCCGCATTCACCCGAAGATAAAAAACGTATTCTGACCCGCGTCCGCCGCATTCGAGGCCAGGTTGATGCCCTTGAACGCGCCCTGGAGTCGGGCGATCCCTGTCTCGCCATTCTGCAGCAAATAGCCGCCGTGCGCGGTGCTGCCAATGGCCTGATGGGTGAAATGGTTGAAATTCACCTCAAAGATGAGCTGGTGACGGGGGAGACCACCCCGGATCAGCGGGCAGTGCGGATGGCGGAAGTCGGCCATTTGCTGCGCTCTTATCTAAAATAAACCCACACACCTCACAACAAGGGAAAGACATCATGAAATCTCGCGCAGCTGTCGCGTTCGGCCCAGGCCAGCCGCTGAAAATCGTTGAAATTGATGTTGCTCCGCCGAAGAAAGGCGAAGTGCTGATCAAAATTACTCACACCGGCGTCTGCCATACCGATGCGTTTACCCTGTCCGGTGACGATCCGGAAGGCGTATTCCCGGCGGTGCTCGGCCACGAAGGGGGCGGTGTGGTGGTGGAAGTGGGTGAAGGCGTTACCAGCCTGAAGCCCGGCGACCATGTGATCCCGCTCTACACCGCAGAGTGCGGCGAGTGTAAGTTCTGCAAATCCGGCAAAACTAATCTCTGTCAGGCCGTGCGCGCCACGCAGGGCAAAGGTCTTATGCCGGACGGTACCACCCGTTTCTCCTATAACGGCGAGCCAATCTATCACTACATGGGGACCAGCACCTTCAGCGAATACACGGTGTGCGCCGAGATCTCACTGGCGAAAGTGAATCCGCAGGCCCCGCTGGATAAAGTCTGTCTGCTCGGCTGCGGTGTCACCACCGGTATCGGCGCGGTGCATAACACGGCGAAAGTGAAAGAGGGTGATACCGTGGCGGTGTTCGGCCTGGGCGGGATCGGTCTGGCGGTCATCCAGGGCGCGGTACAGGCGAAAGCTGGGCGTATCATTGCTGTGGATACCAACCCGGAGAAATTTAAGCTCGCAGGTGAGATGGGTGCGACCGACTTCATCAACCCGAAAGACTACGACAAACCGGTTCAGGACGTGATCGTTGAGCTGACCGACGGCGGCGTGGATTTCAGCTTCGAATGTATCGGCAACGTCAACGTGATGCGCTCAGCGCTGGAGTGCTGCCACAAAGGCTGGGGTGAGAGCATCATTATCGGTGTGGCCGGCGCGGGTCAGGAGATTAAAACCCGTCCCTTCCAGCTGGTGACAGGGCGCGTATGGCGCGGGTCGGCATTTGGCGGCGTGAAAGGCCGTACACAGCTGCCGGGCATGGTTGAAGATGCGATGGTCGGCAAAATTCAGCTCGACCCGTTCATTACGCACCGCCTGCCGCTGGAGCAGATCAACGAAGCTTTCGATCTGATGCACGAAGGAAAATCCATTCGTACCGTCATCCATTTCGGCGACAACTGATTATTCTGCCAGCGGTTTTTCCCGCTGGCATTTCTTCCCTGATCTTCTCTAAAGTGTGACCTGTCTGGCGCTTTTAGGCGTAATCTAATTCCCCGCTGTGCCGATGACTCTTTTACAGGCGTGTTTTTACGCATCTTACCTATAAGAGAGTCGACGGTCATGGACAACACAACATCGATGCAGGCGCAGCACAAGCTGAGTTACTTGCATCACATCCGGCTGGTTCCGCTGTTTTCCTCCATTCTCGGTGGCATTATTCTTTTGTTTGCCTTGAGCTCGGGTCTGGCAGGCTATTTCCTGCTCCAGGCCGATAACGATCAGCAGGATGTCACAGCAGAAATCCAGGTGCGCACCGGTCTGTCAAACAGTTCCAACCATTTACGCACCGCCCGTATCAACATGATCCACGCGGGGGCGGCGAGCCGCATCGCGGAGATGGAGGCGATGAAGCAAAACATCGCTGAGGCTGAGACCCGCATCAGGCAGTCGCAGGATGGATTTGCCGCCTATATGAAGCGCACCGTTCGCACTCAGGCTGATGAAGCGCTGGATGGCGATCTGAAAGCCCGCTATGACGCCTACATCGCCGGTATGCAGCCGATGCTGAAATATGCCAAAAACGGCATGTTTGAAGCCATTATCAAACATGAAAATGAGACCGCGCGTCCGCTGGACGATGCCTATAACGCGGTGCTGCTGAAGGCGATAAAAATCCGCACCGAACGCGCCAACGCACTGACGGCGCAGGCTCACACCCGCACCCGGCTGGGGCTGATGTTTATGTTCGGCGCGTTTGGCCTGGCGCTGGCGCTGGCGGTGATCACCTTTGTGGTGCTGCGCCGTACGGTGATAAACCCGCTTCAGCGAGCCGCTACGCGTATCGAAAATATCGCGAAAGGCGATTTAACCATGCCGGACGAACCGACCGGGCGCAGCGAAATTGGCCGCCTGACGCGCGATCTGCAAACAATGCAGCACGCGCTGGTGACAACCGTGGGCACAGTGCGGCAGGGGGCGGAGGAGATCTACCGTGGAACCAGCGAGATCTCCGCGGGTAATACCGATCTCTCATCCCGAACCGAACAGCAGGCGGCGGCCATCGAACAGACGGCGGCCAGCATGGAGCAGCTCACCGCGACGGTGAAGCAAAACGCCGATAACGCGCATCATGCGAGTAAACTTGCAGAAGATGCCTCCGGTAAGGCCAGCCGCGGGGGGCAGATGGTCTCCGGCGTGGTGAAAACCATGGGTAATATTTCCACCAGCTCGAAGAAGATCTCTGAAATTACCGCCGTGATTAACAGCATCGCGTTCCAGACCAATATTCTCGCGCTCAATGCGGCGGTCGAGGCGGCGCGTGCGGGTGAACAAGGACGCGGCTTTGCGGTCGTGGCGAGTGAAGTCCGCACCCTGGCAAGCCGCAGCGCGAACGCGGCGAAAGAGATTGAAAGCCTGATTAATGAATCGGTGTCGCTTATCGATCAGGGTTCCGGGGAGGTGGTTGCGGCGGGCAATACCATGAATGAGATCGTCGAGGCGGTTAAACGCGTCACCGATATTATGCTGGAGATTGCGGCCGCGTCTGATGAGCAGAGCCGCGGCATTGTTCAGGTGAGCCAGGCGATTTCCGAGATGGATAAGGTGACGCAGCAGAATGCCTCGCTGGTGGAAGAAGCCTCTGCGGCGGCGGCCTCGCTGGAAGAGCAGGGCGCGCGTCTGACGGAAGCCGTTGGCGCGTTTCGTCTCAACGGGGCACGAGCAGGAAGGACTGCTGCCGCAACCGCAGCAAAACCCGCGCCTTTAACCCCGGCGGCGGCTGTCTCAGGTGATAACTGGGAAACGTTCTGAGAAAGACAGACCCGCCCTCGCGGCGGGTTCTGCGTTTAGGGTCAGAGAGGCATTGACTTACGAATGGCGCTTAACAGCGTTTGGGCGCCTTCAGAGAGCGGGGCATCTACCCGCGTCAGGATCCCAATCGGTTCTCCCGCGCCGGGCGATGTTACCGGCAGCGCGGTGAGCACGCCGCGTCGCAGATCGTCCTTCACCGCGCCGGACGGCACAAACCACACGTAGTCATAATCCACCGTCAGCTGGCGCGAAAGAGACGCCGAGAGCGTTTCAATACACCCTGAAGGCAGCGTGCAGCCCTGCATTTGCAGCAACGCTTCCGCATTCTGACGCGGAACCGTTCCTTTCGGGGAAACTACCACCGGCCACTCCATTACGCGGCTTAAGGTGACGGTATCCTGCAGCAGGGGATGATTCGGACGCACGACCAGCTTCAGTGATTCCAGGAACAGCAGCTCGTAATTCAGGCCGCTCATCAGTTCCGGATCGGACATCCGGCCAATGCCCAGATCCAGCTCTCCTGACTTCAGGCCCGCCAGCAGCATGGTGTTATTCATGGTCGCGACCTGAAGCGTGGCGTGCTTTTGCTGGCGGTGGAACTGGCCGATCGCCGCAGGCAATATGCCCAGCGCCGCCGTTGGCAGTGCCCCCACGCGCACGATGTCGCTGGCCTGCTCTTCTTTACGGTTTAAGGCCTGACCGGCGGTATTGAGGGCATCAAGAACTTTAACGGCATGCGTCAGGAACTGTTCGCCTACGAGCGTAAGCTGAGCGCCCAGACGGCCGCGGTCGAACAGACGGGTTCCGGTAAGCTGTTCCAGTTCGTTGAGCGTTTTGGATAGTGCAGGCTGACTAAGGTTAAGGGTTTCAGCCGCTCGCCCCAGCGTTCCCTGTTGAGCGACGGCCACAAATGTATGCAAATGGCGCAAGCGTATGCGCTGACTGAACAGACCATTTTTTTCCATAGGCGATCTTAAAAACAGAGCGACGCGGGTGACAAGTTAAGTTGTTTGAATTTGATAACCTGATAGCAAAATATTTTTAACATTTGATCTGTTTGAGTTACAACTGTTTTTCGAAAACGCCCATGCTTTGACCACTCGTCTGCCTGGATCACAATTTGTAAATTCTTCCCAACGAAAAGAACGGGCTTCTCTACACTCCAGGTAGTATTCACTGGAGGCATGACATCATGGCGAACACCATCACGGCTGATGATATTCGGGAACACTTTTCGCAGGCTATGTCGGCGATGTACCAGCAGGAAGTTCCGCAGTACGGCACCTTGCTGGAACTGGTGGCGGACGTTAACCTGGCGGTTCTGGAAAATAACCCACTTTTACATGAACAACTGGCAAATGCAGACGAACTGGCGCGCCTGAATGTTGAACGTCACGGTGCGATCCGCGTTGGCACCGCGCAGGAGCTTTCCACCCTGCGCCGGATCTTCGCCATTATGGGCATGTACCCGGTCAGCTACTACGATCTCTCCCAGGCGGGCGTGCCCGTCCACTCGACGGCGTTTCGTCCGACTGACGATGCGGCGCTTTGCCGTAATCCGTTTCGCATTTTTACCTCGCTGCTACGCCTGGAGCTGATTGAAAACGTTGCGCTGCGCGAAAGGGCGGCAGAGATCCTCTCCCGGCGCAACATCTTTACGCCGCGCTGCCTGGACCTGATCGACCTGCATGATGTACAGGGACACTTTACCGAGGCACAGGCGCGCGAATTTGTGCAGGAAGCCTTAGAAACCTTCCGCTGGCATCGCCATGCGACGGTCGATCAGGAAACCTATCTGGCGCTTAGTAACGAACATCGCCTGATAGCCGACGTGGTCTGTTTCCCGGGGTGCCATATCAACCATCTCACGCCGCGCACGCTGGATATCGACCGGGTACAGGAGCTGATGCCGAAGTACGGCATTGAGCCGAAAATCCTGATTGAAGGCCCGCCGCGCCGCGAGGTGCCGATCCTCCTGCGCCAGACCAGCTTTAAGGCGCTGGAAGAGCCGGTGCTTTTCGCGGGAGAACACAAGGGTACGCATACCGCGCGTTTCGGTGAGATTGAGCAGCGGGGCGTGGCCCTTACGCCGAAAGGACGCGAGCTGTACGACCGTCTGTTAAATCAGGCCGGGACCGGCAAAGACAACCTGACCCATCAGCTTCACCTGCGCGAGATCTTCAGCACCTTCCCGGACAGCGAAATGTTCCTGCGCCGTCAGGGGCTGGCTTATTTCCGCTACCGTCTGACTCCGACAGGTGAGGCGCATCGCCACGCGTTTCGTCCCGGCGACGATCCGCAGCCGCTGATCGAACGCGGCTGGGTTGTGGCGCAGCCGATCACCTATGAGGATTTTCTGCCCGTCAGCGCGGCGGGGATTTTCCAGTCGAATCTTGGCAATGAAACGCAGGCGCGCAGCCACGGCAATGCCAGCCGCAATGCCTTCGAAGCCGCGCTCGGCTGTGCGGTGTACGACGAGTTTACGCTTTACGAGGAGGCGGAAGCGCGCAGCAAACAGCGTTGCGGTTTGCTCTGAAACCGTTACTCTGCAGGGGTGTGATGGAAAAAGAAGGTTGGTATGGAAAATCCCTCCGCCCCTGTAGTTGAAACGCGCCAGGGCGCACTAATTGGTTCTACTGAAGGCGATACCCATGTGTGGTGTGGCATTCCTTATGCGGCACCGCCGGTTGGCCCGTGGCGCTGGCGCTCCCCACGCCCCCCTGCACGCTGGGATGGCGTGCGTCCGGCGACGGCGTTCTCCGCCTCCAGTTGGCAGAGCAGCGAAAGCTGTCAAGAGCTGGGCGGCGGCGATCCTGGCCAGTTCTCTGAAGACTGCCTGTACCTTAACATCTGGTCGCCAGTCGTACGCGCCGATCCGCTTCCGGTGATGGTCTGGCTGCACGGCGGAGGATTTACCCTCGGCGCTGGCGGTCTGCCTCCGTATAACGGCAGGGCGCTGGCGAAGCGCGGTACGGTGGTGGTGACAATTAATTACCGTCTCGGCCACCTCGGCTTTTTTGCCCATCCGGCGCTTGAGGGGGAAGAAGAACGCGTGGTGCATAACTTTGCGCTGCTCGATCAGATCCAGGCCCTGGAATGGGTGCGCGATAACATTGCCGCGTTCGGCGGCGATCCTGAGAACATCACCGTATTTGGCGAGTCGGCCGGTGCGCGCAGCGTGCTGTCGCTGATGGCTTCTCCGCTTGCGGGAGGACTGTTCCATAAAGCCATTGTGCAAAGCGGGTACACGCTGCCCGACACCCCGCGCGAGCAGGCCATGCATAAAGGCGAAGCGATTGCTGCCCATTTTGGCCTGCAAAATGCCACCGCGGAACAGCTTCGCGCGATCCCGCCTGAGGCGTTCTGGCCGCTGACCTCGCCACTGAATATCGCCCCTGCGCCCATCGTGGGTGACTGCGTTTTGCCTGAGGCCATGCTCGATGTCTTTTTCGCTGCCCGTCAGCATTCAGTACCGGTGATGATTGGGTCAAACAGCGACGAAGCCAGCGTGATGTCGGTGTTCGGGGTCGATCTTGCCGGGCAGATCCAGAAGCTCCGTCGCGAGCGGCGCTTTGGCCTGGGGCTGATCAAGCTGCTTTATCCGGGCGTGAAGGGCGATGAGGAACTCGGCAGGCAGGTTTGCCGCGACATGGCCTTTACCACCATGGGATACGTGGTGATGCAGGCGCAGCAGCGGGCAGGCGGCCTGTGCTGGCGATACTGGTTTGATTATGTGGCCGAAGCGGAGCACGCGACGTATACCAACGGCGCCTGGCACGGTAACGAAGTGCCCTACGTGTTCGATACCCTTGGGCAGGTGGAACCCTCGCGGCAGTATGTAAATGAACGCGATCTGGCCTTCGCCGCTCAGGTGGCGGACTACTGGGTGAGCTTCGCTCGGGATGCGGGAGCACGCGATAGCCTGGTGGGGCCAACGCGCTGGCCCGCCTGCCGGAAAGGGCGGGACGTGTTGTTGCGCATCGGTGTGAATAAACATGCAGGTTTTCGGCTTGAAAACCGTTTTATGCGTGCCCGTATGAGCCTCTTCAAACGGGTAATGAAACACCACGTCAGCCTCGACTGAGCAGACAGGCACGAAACGCATCCAGCCCGTTCTCCGGGTCGGGTGCGTCGCGTAACACCAGCCGGTAGGTCGCCCCCGTCTTTATGCTCGTATCATAAGGCCGCATCAGCCGTCCGGCGCGCACGTCCTCCTCCACCAGCGTTTCATCCGCAATGGCGATGCCCAGCCCCTGAATGGCGGCGGTAATGGCCAGATCCATGGTTTCAAAGTGTTGATTTTTGAGCATAGCTGGCGCCGGACGCGGCTGTTTCGCCAGCCACAGCGTCCAGTCCGTTTTGTCCCGCGTGGGGTGAAGGAAGGTGAGTGTTTCCAGCGCAGAACCGGCCCGCAGCGGGCTCATCACCGGGGTTAAGGCCTCTTCGAACAGCAGATCGCCGGCGCTCATGTGCGTTCCAAACACAATCGCCGCGTCATAGGATTCGGTTTTGAAATTGACGTTATGATCGGTGGTAGTGGTCAGCGCAATCTGGAGTTCCGGCTGTTCGCGCTCGACCTGTAACAGACGCGGTACCAGCCAGCGCATCGCGCAGGTAGGCGCTTTCAGACGAATTACGGTCTGGTGCGTCCGCGCCTGTTCAGCAACGTTAAGCAGGTGCTCAAACGCAGATTGCAGTTCCGGCAGCAGGGCGCTTCCCTGTGAAGAAAGACGCAGGCCGCGAGCATGGCGTTCGAACAGCGGGAAGCCGAACCAGCTTTCCAGCGAGGCAATTTTGCGGCTTACCGCCCCCTGCGTCAGACAAAGCTCCTTCGCGGCATGGGTAAGATTCAGGTGACGCGCGGTCACGATAAACGTCTCTACGGCATTAAGCGGAAATGAACGACGCGACATATCTCACCTTAGCTATGCGTTTTTGTCATGGCTATTATGACAACAATTCGATTGTCCCGGCAATCAAGTTATTGTTTGAATAGTTATGCATTCACCACGAGAAGGGACAGAGGATGACTTTGAAAACGCCGGTGCAGACCCGCTCTAAATTGCCCGATGTAGGAACCACCATTTTTACCGTTATCGGCCAGCTTTCAGCCCGGCATAACGCCATCAACCTTTCTCAGGGTGCGCCGAATTTTTCCTGCGACCCAAAACTTATCTCCGGCGTCACTCGCGCCATGGAGTCAGGGCATAACCAGTATGCCTCCATGACCGGGCTGCAACCGCTCAGAGAGCGCATCGCGGACAAAATTGCCACGCTCTATGGCACCCGCTATGACCCGGCGAGTGAGGTACTGGTGACCGCCAGCGCCAGCGAAGGGCTTTACTCAGCCATCAGCGGGCTGGTTCATCCTGGCGATGAGGTGATCTATTTCGAGCCCTCCTTTGACAGCTATGCGCCGATTGTCCGTCTGCAGGGGGCGACGCCGATCGCTATTAAGCTGACGGTACCGGATTTTGCCGTGAACTGGGATGAAGTACGCGCGGCTATTACCCCGCGCACGCGGATGATCATCGTCAATACGCCGCACAACCCGAGCGGACAGGTATTTTCAGCCGCCGATCTGCACCAGCTGGCAGTGCTGACGCGCCACACCGACATCATCATTTTGTCTGACGAAGTGTACGAGCACGTCGTTTTTGATGGCGAACCGCATCACGGGATGGCGACGCACCCGCAACTGGCGGAGCGCAGCGTGATTATTTCTTCTTTCGGAAAAACCTATCACGTCACCGGCTGGCGCGTGGGTTATTGTGTGGCGCCCGCGGAGCTGATGGATGAAATATGTAAGGTCCATCAATTTTTAATGTTCTCGGCCGATACGCCGATGCAGTACGCGTTTGCCGAACACATGACCGATCCGCAAACCTGGCTGTCGCTGGCGGCGTTTTATCAGCGCAAGCGCGATCTGCTGCAAAGTTTGCTCGCCGACTCACCGTTCAGGCTGCTTCCGAGTGCCGGTTCGTTCTTCCTGCTGGCGGATTACAGCGGCTTTAGCGACGAGCGCGACAGCGAGATGGTGAAAAGGTTGATTGTTGAGTACGGGGTTGCCACCATTCCGCTGTCAGCGTTTTATGCCGATGGCACGGACAATAAACTGATCCGTCTCTCTTTTGCGAAAGATGAGGCGACGTTACGGGCAGGTGCCCAGGCCCTTTGTCGGGTTACACCACGTTAAGGAATTTGAGATGAAATTACGCGCGTTAGTTGTCGGCATAGGACTGCTGTGTTCATTCTCGTCGTTTGCTGCTACCGAGTTGCGATACGGGCTGGAAGCGGAATATCCGCCGTTTGAAAGCCGCAATGCCTCAGGGGAGCTGGAAGGATTTGACTTAGAACTGGGAAATGCCATCTGTAAAGCCGCCGCGCTGAAGTGCAACTGGGTAGAAACCTCGTTTGATGCGTTGATTCCCGGTCTGCTGGCGAAAAAGTTCGACGCCATAAACTCGGCGATGAACATCACCGAACAGCGTCGTAAGAGCATTGATTTTACCCAGCCCATCTACCGTATTCCCTCCCAGCTGGTGGGCAAAGCCGGTTCTGCGGTAGAGGCCACGCCGGAAGGGCTGAAGGGCAAAACCATCGGCGTTCTCCAGGGTTCAATTCAGGAAACCTACGCCAAAGAGCACTGGGAAAAGCACGGTGTCACCGTGGTGTCTTATAAAGATCAGAATATGGCCTGGGGAGATCTGCTGAATGGCCGCATCGATGCCTCGCTGGTCATGTCAGCGGCCGGGCAGGCAGGTTTCCTCAGCAAGCCGCAGGGTAAAGGGTTTGGCTTTATCGGCAAACCGGTGTCGGACGACACCATCCTCGGCAGTGGGATCGGCTTTGGGCTGCGTAAGGGGGATGAGGCCACCAAAAAGCAGCTTGATGCCGCAATTGATAAAGTACGTGCCGACGGCACGATCGCTAAACTGGCTGATAAGTACTTCCCGGGTATCGATGTCAGCGTAAAATAACCGCCTCGTTGGTCCCGGCTGTTGATGTCCAGCCGGGACTCTTTTATACATAACTTTACCCCTTTTTCAGGCCGTTCTGGTCGACAGAAAATATTTCTCGGTTTGTTCAGATAATCACCCGCCAACAATTGGATTCTTAACCGTTTTTGTTTAGGCTGTGCGTTCTTTCTTGCCGTCATTTCGCTGCGCGCGAAACTCATTCACACGACCATAAGGACGTTTTCTCAGGCATGAATCGCAGACGTTTTCTCAAAGGTTCCCTGGCAATGGCTGCCCTGAGCGGCACTTCTGGCCTTGTTTCTCTGTTTTCCCAGGCGGCGTATGCTGCTGACTCCGACATTGCCGACGGTCAGAGCCGTCGCTTTGACTTCTCTGTTCTGCAATCCATGGCGCACGATCTGGCGAAAACCCCGTGGGGTGGTGCGCCGCGTCCGCTGCCGGAAACGCTGGCCACCATGACGCCGCAGGCGTACAACGCCATCCGTTACGATGAGAAACAGTCGCTGTGGAATAACATTGAAGGTCGCCAGCTGGACGCCCAGTTCTTCCATATGGGGATGGGATTCCGCCGCCGCGTGCGCATGTTTTCGCTGGATCAAACCACCTCTCAGGCGCGTGAGATCCACTTCCGGCCTGAGCTGTTCAGCTACGGCGATACGGGCGTGGATACCCGCCAGCTTGAAGGGCAGAGCGACCTCGGCTTCGCCGGATTCCGCGTCTTTAAAGCGCCGGAGCTGGCGCGACGCGATATCGTTTCGTTCCTGGGCGCGAGTTACTTCCGCGCAGTGGATGATACCTACCAGTACGGCCTTTCCGCACGCGGGCTGGCGGTGGATACCTTTACTGACACCCCGGAAGAGTTCCCGGATTTCACCTCCTTCTGGTTTGAAACCGTTAAGCCGGGCGATACCACCTTTACCGTCTATGCGCTGCTGGACAGCCCGAGCATTACCGGTGCCTATAAGTTTGTGATCCACTGTGAGAAGAGCCAGGTGATCATGGACGTCGAAAACCATCTCTATGCGCGCAAAGACATCAAGCAGCTCGGCATCGCGCCGATGACCAGCATGTTCAGCTGCGGCAACAACGAACGCCGCATGTGCGACACCATTCATCCGCAGATCCACGATTCAGACCGCCTGGCAATGTGGCGCGGTAACGGAGAGTGGATCTGCCGACCGCTGAACAACCCGCAAAAGCTGCAATTTAACGCTTATCTGGATAAAAACCCGAAAGGCTTTGGTTTGTTGCAGCTTGATCGGGACTTCTCCCATTACCAGGACGTCATGGGCTGGTATAACAAGCGACCAAGCCTGTGGGTCGAGCCGCGCAACAACTGGGGTAAAGGATCCATCGCCCTGATGGAGATCCCGACAACCGGCGAGACGCTCGATAACGTGGTCTGCTTCTGGCAGCCGGAAAAACCGGTGCAGGCGGGTGATGAGCTGGACTTCAAATACCGTCTCTACTGGAGCGCGCAGCCACCGGTGCGTTCACCGCTGGCAAACGTCTACGCTACCCGTACCGGTATGGGCGGCTTCCCGGAGGGCTGGGCGCCGGGTGAAAATTACCCGAAAGTGTGGGCCCGTCGCTTTGCCATCGACTTCGTCGGGGGCGATTTGAAGGCCGCCGCACCGAAGGGCATTGAGCCGGTGATCACCCTGTCCAGCGGTGAAGCGAAGCAGGTGGAGATCCTCTACGTCGAGCCGTTCGACGGGTATCGCATTCTGTTTGACTGGTACCCAACCTCTGACTCCACCGAGCCGGTCGATATGCGTCTGTTCCTGCGCTGTCAGGGCGACGCCATCAGCGAGACCTGGCTGTACCAGTATTTCCCGCCCGCGCCGGACAAACGTAACTACGTTGACGATCGGATCATGCGTTAGTCCTTATGGGTTTGTGCCGGGTGGCGGCTTCGCCTTACCCGGCCTGATCCGGACGCATTTGTAGGCCGGGTAAGCGTTAGCGCCACCCGGCAATTAAGAGGCACTATGTCTTCAGAAATTATCCCCGTAACCCAGGAAATCGAGCTTCGCGCCGTCGAAGAGCGCTATACCACCGATCTGCATAACCTCGTTATTAAAAACAAAACCTGGCTGCAAACCGCCTTCGACTGGGCGCAGCATGTCGGCACTGAAGAGGACACGCGCCGTAACGTGCAGAGCAACCAGATGCTGCACCAGCGCGGCTACGCCAAAATGTTCCTGATTTTCATGAAGGACGAGCTGGTGGGCGTGCTTTCTTTTAACGCGATAGAGCCTGCGAATAAGGCCGGGTACATCGGCTACTGGCTTGACAAAGCGCATCAGGGACAGGGCATTCTCTCTCAGGCGCTACAGGCGTTTATGCGCTATTACGTTGAGCGCGGCGAGATCCGCCGCTTTGTGATCAAATGTCGCGTGGCTAACCATAACAGTAACCGCGTGGCGCAGCGCAACGGTTTTGCGCTGGAAGGTTGTTTGCGGGAAGCGGAAATGCTCAACGGCCGCTTCGATGACGTAAACCTGTACGCCAGGTTATTCCCGCTATAGCGCCCCCAGCAGCGGCGTCCGGGTGATCCGCGTGTCACCGTTGATCACTTTGGCTCCCCGGACGTGAATGCTTTCACCCTCCAGCGCCTCGATCGCCGCATCGTCTGTCATCTCCACCTGATGCTCAATCAGGACATCACCGCTGATACGCGCGCGCCCCTGAATAACGACCTTGTCATCAATCAGGATCGGCCCGCCGCGTAACCACGCCTCGCTACCAATCAATACGTGGTGTTTAATCACGCAGTTACCTTCGACGAGGGCGTTTTCCGCGACCTGTGAACTGTACCGCACGGTCGGGATCGCATCATCCTCTAAACCGGCCAGCAGGCGGGCGTTGCCGTACACTTTGGCGCAGTCGCACACCCAGACGTTATTAAGCGCGTTGCCCTCAAGAATGGCGCGGTCGAACACCTCCGCGCGGTGCTCAACAAAGGCCCAGGTCACCATGGCATCGCCGTAGATTTGCGCCTGATGCACAATACGCGACTGGCTGACCGTGGCTCTGTCGTAAATCTGCAGGATCTGCTCACGGTCGGGTGTCAGCCCTTTGGCTGCAATCACCATGCTGTTATGCAGCACCCGCGCGTCACCCGCGATACGGCATTCCCCGCGTACGGTGGAGTGCTGGATAGTGACGTTGTCACTTATTGCCGCGCCATGACTCACCTCTGCCGCGTCAAGCCAGCTGTTGCCGCCTACGAGTGCGCGGTGGCTTACGATGCAGGGTTGGGTGAGGCGGGCGTTGCCGGATATCCTGGCCCCGGCAAACACCACGCTGTTTTCATCATAAACCCAGCAATCCCCGTCCTGGGCGAGCGCGTGTTCATCCTCAACCCAACCACCTTTTGTCCCGCTGGTCACATCGTTAAAATCCTTTGCGGCAATAATCTGTCTGAGTAGGGTTGTGCACGGCGTTGATCCGTCCTGCCAGCGCCAGAGACGCGTTTCATTGCTAAGCCTGTATTTTGTCATCGTGTTTTCCCTGAAAAGCCATTCACTAAACGTAGCAAACTTTTGGCGTTTCGAAGTGCTGGCGTCTGCACGGTAAACCCCTTAAAATGGCATTTAAAATACATTTTAAAGTTTAAAAAAAATGCATAACCAAGACCAACGCGTTCTTAACTTGCCCGCCGGTTATTTCGGTATGGTTCTGGGTACCATAGGTATGGGGTTCGCCTGGCGTTATGCCGGTACTATCTGGCCGGTGACGCGCTGGCCGGGCGACATCCTGGTGGCGCTGGCGGTGGCGATCTGGTTCCTGCTGAGCGTGGCGTTTCTTACCCGTGCGGTACGGTTTCCACATAGCGTGCTGGCCGAGATGCTGCATCCGGTAATGAGCAGTTTTGTCAGCCTGTTTCCAGCCACAACGCTACTGGTGGCCATTGGCTTTGTGCCGTGGTGCCGACCAGTGTCGCTGGTGCTGTTTAGCGTAGGCGTGGTGATCCAGCTTGCGTATGCCGCCTGGCAAAGCGCCGGGCTGTGGCGCGGTAAGCATCCGGAAGAGGCCACGACGCCGGGACTGTATCTGCCGACGGTAGCGAACAATTTTATCAGCGCCATGGCCTGCGGTGCGCTGGGTTTCCACGATGCGGGGCTGGTGTTCCTTGGTGCCGGGGTCTTTTCCTGGCTGAGCCTCGAGCCGGTCATTCTGCAACGCCTGCGCAGCGCGGGCGAACTGCCCGCGGCGCTTCGTACTTCGCTCGGGATCCAGCTTGCGCCTGCCCTGGTGGCCTGTAGCGCCTGGTTTAGCGTCAACGGCGGCGAAGCGGACACCTTCGCCAAAATGCTTTTCGGCTATGGTCTGTTGCAACTCCTGTTTATGCTGCGTCTGATGCCGTGGTATCTGTCGCAGCCGTTCAACGTGTCGTTCTGGAGCTTCTCGTTCGGGGTGTCGGCGCTGGCGACCACCGGTTTACATCTGGGGCAGAGCAGTCCGTCAGGGTTCTTTCATGCCCTCGCGGTTCCCCTGTTTATTTTCACCAACATCATCATCGCGATGCTGCTGGTCCGTACTTTTATCTTGCTGATGCAGGGCAAACTTCTGGTGCGCGCTGATAAGGCACTGCTAATGCAATCTGAGGAAAAATAATGACTGTCGATGAAAACTACTTTACTGAGAAATATGGGCTGACCCGCACGCACTCAGAGGTCCTGCTCAGCGCGGACATTGTTAAGCCGGGAAAAACGCTCGATCTCGGTTGCGGAAATGGCCGTAACAGCCTCTACCTCGCTGCCAACGGCTATGACGTGACGGCGTGGGATAAAAACCCGATGAGCATCGATAACATCGAGCGCATTAAGGCGGCGGAAGGGATCGCGAATCTGCAAACGGCGATAAAGGATCTGAACAACCTGACCTTTGACGGCGAATACGACTTTATTCTTTCCACCGTCGTGTTGATGTTTCTCGAAGCGAAAACCATCCCTGGTCTTATCGCCAATATGCAGCGTTGCACTAAACCAGGCGGCTATAACCTGATCGTTGCCGCCATGGATACGGAGGACTATCCGTGTACCGTCGGTTTCCCGTTTGCCTTCAAGACCGGTGAACTGAGCCACTACTACGAAGGCTGGGAGCTGATCAAGTACAACGAAGAGGTGGGGGAACTCCACCGTACCGATGCCAACGGCAACCGTATCAAGCTGCGCTTCGCCACCATGCTCGCACGCAAGCCCGCTTAACGCGCGGCCAGCAGACAGAGTTGCAGGGCCGTGCGACAGGAGGCCTCGAACGACGACAGCGGTAAAAACTCAAACTTCGAGTGGAAGTTATGGGCGCCGGTGAAGAAGTTCGGGGTGAGCAAGCCTTTGGCTGACAGGGCCGCCCCGTCCGTGCCACCGCGCATGGGGATCGGTTTTGGGGTGATACCGAGCGATTCCATCGCCTCGAACATCAGGTCGATCGCGCGGCGGTCTTCGCCAATCGCATTGCTGATATTGCTGTAGGTATCTTCAATGCGATACTCCACGTTTGCCGTGGGATGCTGCGCAGCAATCCGCGCTGCCACATCGGCAATTTGCTGCTTGCGGGCGGCAAAACCCTCTTTGTCAAAATCACGAATGTTGGCTTTCAGCACCGCTTCGTTTTGCCCGGCCTGGATGCCGTTAAACCAGATATAACCTTCGCGCCCCTCGGTGCATTCCGGGGTTTGCTGGCGATCGAAATGGCTGATGAAATCCGTTGCCATCAGCAGCGGGTTGACCAGCACCCCTTTGGCGGACATCGGGTGCGCCGTGACGCCGGTAAAGCGAATTTCAGCCGCCGCCGCGTTAAAGTTTTCGTAAACAATTTCCCCCAGCTCGCAGCAGTCGATGGTCCAGGCAAAATCGACGTCGAAGCGCTTCAAATCCAGCGCTTTCGCGCCACAGAGACCAATCTCTTCATCGGGCACAAACGCCACCACAATATCGCCATGCTTATGTTCAGCGGTGAGGTTTTCCAGCACCGTCATGACCACGGTGACGGCCGCTTTATTATCTGCGCCTAATACGCTGGTTCCGTCGCTGAAAATAATCTCCTCATCAGGATAAGCCAGAATTTCCGGGTGCTCATTTACGCGCAACCAAATATCTTTTTCTTTATTCAGGCAGAGATCATCTCCCGTAAAGGTTAATATTTGTGGATGAATATCCGGGGATAAACCGACGTCAACGGTATCGATATGGGTAATAAAACCAATCCGCGGCGCGCCGGGAATATTGCCTTTTTTTACGGCGGTAACGGTGGCGAACTCATCAATCACAATATCGTCTAACCCCAGCGTTTCCAGCTCCTTCGCCAGCTCCCGCGCCATGTCGTGCTGGCCCGGGGTGGAGGGCAGGGTTTTGACTTTCGGGTCGCTCTGGCTGGTGATGGCGAGATAGCGGAAAAAGCGTTGGGTTAATTGTCTGGAGAGTTCTGAGCCCATAGTGTTTCCTTCTGTATTTATTTTTCATGTGTTTGCGCCATCACTTTAATGTTATTTATGAAATGGCAAAAGAAGTAATTAGCCGTCGAATTAAAAAGACAGGAATAAATGATGAAAAGCACATTCACAATGATAACGCTGGCGCTTGCTGCGCTGACGGTCAGTTCCACCGTCGCGGCAAAAACGCTGGTGTATTGCTCCGAAGGATCGCCGGAAAATTTCAATCCTCAGCTCTATACGTCGGGGACCAGCGTGGACGCCAGCGCCGTACCGGTTTATAACCGTCTGGTCGATTTCAAACCGGGCACTACCGAACTGGTGCCGAGCCTGGCGGAAAGCTGGGAGGTGAGCGAGGATGGTAAGGTCTACACCTTCCACCTGCGCAAAGGGGTGAAATTCCACAGTAATAAACTGTTCACGCCGACGCGCGACTTCAACGCGGATGACGTGATTTTCTCGTTTATGCGCCAGAAGGATGTGAATCATCCCTACCATAACGTCTCCAACGGCAGTTATTCCAACTTCGAAAGTCTGGAGTTCGGCAACCTGATTACCGCCATTGATAAGGTTGACGATCGCACCGTGCGCTTCACCCTGGCGCACCCGGAAGCGCCGTTTGTTGCCGATCTGGCGTGGTATTTTGCCTCCATCCTGTCGGCGGAGTATGCCGATGCCATGCTGAAAGCGGGCACGCCTGAAAAGGTTGATATGCAGCCGATTGGCACCGGGCCGTTTAAGCTGGCGCAATATCAGAAGGATTCCCGCATCCTCTTTACCGCCTTCCCGGACTACTGGCAGGGAAAATCGAAGCTGGATCGTCTGGTGTTCACCATCACGCCGGACGCCTCGGTGCGTTTTGCCAAAGTCGAGAAGAATGAGTGCCAGGTGATGCCGTTCCCAAACCCGGCGGATCTGCCGCGTATGAAGGCTAACAAAGACATCAACCTGATGAGCAAGGCCGGTCTGAATACCGGTTTCCTGGCATTTAACACGCAAAAGCCGCCGCTGGATAACGTAAAAGTGCGCCAGGCGCTGGCGATGGCGATTAACAAACCGGCCATCATTGAGGCGGTCTTCCACGGCACCGGCACGGCGGCGAAAAACCTGCTGCCGCCTGGCGTCTGGAGTGCCGACAGCGAGCTGAAAGACTACGATTACGATCCAGAAAAAGCGAAAACGCTGTTAAAGGAGGCGGGATTTGCCAACGGCGTAAGCATCGATCTGTGGGCTATGCCCGTGCAGCGGCCGTATAACCCGAACGCGAAGCGTATGGCTGAAATGATCCAGGCGGACTGGGCGAAAGTAGGCGTGCAGACCAAAATCGTGACCTACGAATGGGGCGAATACCTGAAGCGCGTGAAGGGCGGGGAGCATCAGGCTGCGCTGATGGGCTGGACAACGGCGACGGGCGATCCGGATAACTTCTTCGGACCACTGTTTACCTGTACGTCCGCCAACGGCGGGTCGAACTCGGCCAAATGGTGCTATAAGCCGTTTGATAACCTGATTGCCGAAGCAAAATCGATAACCGATCGCGAAAAACGCGTGGCGCTGTACAAGCAGGCGCAGCAGATGATGCACGATCAAATGCCGGCGGTTATGATTGCCCACTCGACCATTTTTGAGCCAGTCAGAAAAGAGGTCACGGGCTATGAAATCGATCCCTTCGGCAAACATCTGTTCTGGCAGGTAGATATAAAACAGTAATATTTTTCTGCCCGGATCCGGTCCGGGCACTATTTTTACAATTTGTGCCTTCCCCGTCATTTTTTGCCACAACATTTCCCTCTGTTTTTTGTTATAACTTCAAGTGCATACTTGCAGATAACTCGGAACTCCATCATGCGTACTTCCACTTTTTTTAAAGTTGCAGTGCTTTCTGGCCTGTTGGCCCTTTCTGGCTGTGCGTCAAAAGTCGCAGCCCCCGATCAATATTCAGGCTTTTTAAAAGATTACTCTGACTTGCAGGAGATGACATCAGCAACCGGGAAACCAACCTTGCGTTGGGTCGATCCTTCCTATGATCCGGCGAACTACGACAGTATTATCTGGACCCCGATAACCTATTATCCGACACCAAAGCCAACCACACAGCTTGGGCAAAAAACGCTTGATGAATTGTTGAGTTACACCAATAACACATTAAAAAACGCGATTGGCCAGCGTAAGCCAATTGTGACGACGCCGGGCAAACACAGCCTGATCTTCCGCGGCGCCATCACGGGTGTGAGCTCAGAGAAAGAAGGTTTGCAGTTCTATGAAGTGGTGCCCGTCGCGCTGCTGGTTGCGGGTACGCAGATGGCAACTGGCCATCGCACCATGGATACGCATCTTTTCTTTGAAGGTGAGCTGATTGATGCCGCCACGAACAAACCGGTAGTTAAAGTTGTTCGTAAAGGTGAAGGTAAAGAGCTTGCCAATGAGAACACGCCGTTGGGATTCGCCACACTGAAACAGGTTGTGGATGATATGGCGACCGATGCCACCATGTTTGATGTCCATCAGACAGCAAAATAATAAAAACGGCCTGCATCTACGCAGGCCGTTATTTTATGCCGTCAGCAGGCGGCGGAACCAGGTTTCCGGTTTCGTAAACATCACCATATTTCCCCCTAAAATCAACAGCAGGCCGACGATCCCGTTGATATGCCACACGTAACCCTCGTACACCGTTGAAATCGACAGCGCCACCAGCGGGAACAGCAGGGTGCTGTACGCGGCCTTACCGGGACCAATGCGGCCTACCAGCGTAAAGTAGGCGCCGAAGGCAATCACCGAGCCAAACAGAGCAAGATAGAGCAGCGCCCCCATATAGCTCACCGTCCATTCCGGCATAAAGCTTTCGCCCCTTAATAGAGCGATAAGGCCCATCACGACGGTGCCATACAGCATCGCCCAGGCGTTGGTGGTCATGGTTTCCAGCCCGTTTCGCTGATGACGCATGCTGATCATATTCCCCAGCGAAAAGCCGTAGGTGCCGAGGGCGGAAAGCCCGATGCCCGTAAGCAATGACGCGTTCCAGCCGCTGGCGAGCAGATCGTTCCAGAACAGGGTAATGATCCCGATAAGCCCCAGCGCTGCCGCCGTCCAGAAGCGTGCGGGTGGACGCTGGCCGAAGAAGATAAAGCTGTTGATGGCGTTATACAGTACGGCCATCGAGAAAATCACCGACTCAAGGCCGGTATTGATATGGGCGGCGGCGGTGTAAAAGCACCAGAAGTTGAAACAGAAAACGCAGCAACCCTGAAGCATGCAATAGAGATGATCCCGCAGCGCCAGCCTGCGCAGGCGACGAAGGGCGACCAGGACGATCATCATCGTGGCGCTGGCCACGGCGAAGCGCCAGAAAATGGAGACCGGCGCTGCAACCGGCCCCTGTTGTAAAAAAATGGCGATCCAGGTCGTGCCCCAGATAACAACAACCAGCCCATAGAGTAATGCGTTCATGGTGTCTCTCTTCTCATACCGCGGAAAACAACAGTGTGGCGAAAGAAGGGGGCCCCGGCTTTCATCGCCTTGCGCCGGACTTGCAAATTCTTGCGCTTTTTTCTCGCACAATGGCTGGTAACAGGCTGCAACACTTCTTAGACTGACAGTCTGATTAATCACCTGTTTACGGCCATGTCTCTCGTTTACGACACCTTTGAAACGTTACGCCAAAAAAATGCAGTGCTGCGGGAAACCGTCGCGCTCAATACTGGCATTCAACTGGCGGCGTGGTACAACAAGCACGACACGATCACCGTGAAAAGCAACCATCACACCCTTAGCCTGTACGTGGCGGATGGCTATGAAAGCTATCAAAAAACGCCGGGTGGCTGGAAAAATGGCGGTGGGCCGGACCGTTTTTGTCTGATGCCGGAAGAGAGCGAATCCACGTGGGATATTCGTGACGACCTATCGTTCGTGCACCTCTACTGCACCGATGAACACCTGCGGGACGTGGGGGAGAAAATCTGGGATAAACGACCGCTATCGCTGACGCTGGAGGAAAAAATCTTCGGCAGCGATCCGAAAATCACCGCCCTTTATCGCCAGTTTTTGCTCGGCTGCGACTGGCAGCAAAACGCCAATCAGCTCACCCTGAGCACTGCGTCGACCTTATTGCTGACGCATTTGGTCCATCACTATTCCAGCGTCCAGTGGAAGTTACCGGTGGTGACCGGCGGGTTATCGCCGTTTGTGCTGCGCAACGTGCTGGCCTTTATCGAGGAAAATCTGGCGCAACCCTTAACGCTGGCGGAACTGGCGGGCCAGGCCGCACTCAGTGAGTATCACTTTGCGCGGATGTTCCGCCAGTCGATGGGGCTGGCGCCGCATCAGTACGTCATGCAGCGCCGAATGGAGAAGGCCAAAGCGCTGATTCAGCACACGACCACGCCGCTCACCGACATCGCGCTGGCCTGCGGATTTAACTCCGCCAGCCATTTCAGTAACCGTTTTCGCAGCATGACCGGCATCACGCCGTCACAGCTACGCGCGGCGAAGGCGTGAGAAGACAGCGTAACAGATCCCACCCAGCACCAGCCCCCAGAAAGCGGAGCCAATTCCCAGGAGCGTGACGCCGCTTGCGGTCATCAGGAAGGTGACGATCGCCGCGTCGCGCTCTGCTTCATGATTCAGTGCCTGATACAAACTCCCGCTGATAGTGCCGAGCAGGGCCAGCCCGGCCAGCGTCTGGATGCCGCTCAGCGGCAGGGCGGCCATTAGCCCCGAAATCGACCCGCCGAACACCCCCGCCAGCAGATAAAACCCACCTGCGGCCGCCGCTGCCAGCCAGCGTTTACTGGCATCCGGGTGGGCGTCCGGGCTCTGGCAGATGGCGGCGGTGATGGCGGCGATGCAGATGGAATAGACGCCGAAGGGGGACAACAGCAGCGCCAGCCCGCCGGTGGCAACGATCAGCGGTGAGACCGCCAGCGGATAGCCCGATGCCTGCATGGTGGCGAAGCCGGGCGCATTCTGCGACGCCATGGTCACCAGGAAGAAGGGTAAGCCGATGCTGATCAGGCTGGTGAAGGTGAACGCAGGGGCAATGAATTCCGGCATGATCAGCGATAACGTCATTTTATTCGTGACAACGTCACCTCCAGCCCAGGCCACGAACACCCCCACCAGCAGCGTGGCGACAATGGCATACCGGGGCGCCACGGCTTTAGCCACCAGCCATGCGGCCAGCATACTGCCGCAAAGAAGCACGTGTCCCTCAAGATTGCTGAATGCCTTCAGGCCAAACTGTAAGAGCACGCCTGCCAGCATAGCGGCGGCAAGCGAGTGCGGGATCAGTTTCATCAACCGGGCAAACAGGCCAGTGACGCCGCACAGCAGAATCAGCGCATTCGCAAATATAAATACCCCTATGGTTTCCGCCAGCGTCACGCCTTGCAGGCTGGTGGCGAGCAGCGCCGCGCCAGGAGTCGACCAGGCGGTCAGCACCGGGGCTTTATACCACCACGACAATGCAAGCGTGCTGATCCCCATCCCGAGCCCCAGCGCGGTCATCCATCCGGCGATTTGCTGTGTACTGGCGCCCGCCGCCGCAGCCGCCTGCCAGATAATGGCGGCAGAGCTGGCGTAGCCCACCAGAACGGCAACAAAACCAGCCAGCACGGCAGGAAAGAGAGAGGCAGTCGATCGCATGTGAACTCCGTTGTGCGTTATAACGTCCGGGATAAGGTATCACTGTGCGCTATAGCGTACAAGTGGTATGCTTTGCTGCAACGGGAGGAACCATGGATATCACTCAACATCTGGCAACCACACTGAAAGCGCTGCGTCAGGCGCGGGGCTGGAGCCTGTCGAAACTGGCGGAAGAGACGGGCGTGTCGAAAGCGATGCTTGGGCAAATCGAACGCAATGAGTCCAGCCCGACGGTCTCAACCTTGTGGAAAATTGCCACCGGGCTGAACGTACCTTTTTCGGCGTTTATCACTCCAGAGAGCGAACCGCAGGCGGTGTTCGATCCGCAGCAGCAGGCGATGGTGGTGAAACCGCTTTTCCCCTGGGATGAACAGCTTAAGTTCGACCATTTCTCCATCACCCTGTCGCCCGGCGCGCTGAGTGAGTCCACGCCGCACGAAGCCGGGGTGATTGAACACGTGGTGGTGATAAGCGGTGAGCTGGACATGCAGATTGACGGTGTCTGGCGCACTCTATACGCTGATTCCGGCGTGCGTTTTGCCGGCGATAAACCGCACGCGTACCGTAACAGCAGCACCCGGACGGTGCTTTTTCACTCTCTGATCCATTATCCCCGCTAAAGCGTTGCAAAACGGTTTCACTGGCACAGACTTCTGACTACAATAGCCGCCATTTTGACCATAACGGATAACGACGAAGTATGCGCCTGCACCCCCATCATCTTGAACTGCTAAGCCCGGCCCGCGACGCCGCCATTGCCCGTGAAGCCATTCTTCACGGTGCGGATGCCGTCTACATTGGCGGCCCAGGCTTTGGTGCCCGTCATAACGCCAGCAATAGCCTGCGCGACATTGCCGAACTGGTACCGTTCGCCCACCGTTTCGGGGCGAAGGTGTTCGTGACCCTGAACACCATTCTTCATGATGATGAGCTGGAGCCCGCGCAGCGTCTTATTACCGATCTCTACCAGACCGGCGTTGACGCTCTGATCGTTCAGGATATGGGTGTTCTGGAACTGGATATCCCGCCAATTGAGCTGCACGCCAGCACCCAGTGCGATATCCGCACCGTTGAGAAGGCGAAGTTTCTTTCAGACGTCGGGTTTACGCAGATTGTTCTGGCGCGCGAGCTGAACTTGAACCAGATCCGCGATATCCACCAGGCCACAGACGCGACCATTGAATTCTTTATCCACGGTGCGCTTTGCGTGGCCTATTCCGGGCAGTGTAATATCTCTCACGCCCAGACGGGGCGCAGCGCTAACCGCGGCGACTGCTCTCAGGCCTGCCGTTTGCCGTATACCCTGAAAGACGATCAGGGCCGCGTGGTGGCATTCGAGAAACACCTGCTGTCGATGAAAGATAACGATCAGACGGCAAACCTCGGCGCGCTGATCGATGCCGGCGTACGCTCCTTCAAAATTGAAGGCCGCTACAAGGACATGAGCTACGTGAAAAATATCACCGCCCATTATCGTCAGATGCTGGATGCCATCATCGAGGATCGCGGTGACCTGGCGCGCGCGTCCGCCGGTCGTACAGAGCATTTCTTTATTCCATCGACGGACAAAACGTTCCACCGCGGCAGTACGGATTATTTCGTTAATGCGCGCAAAGGGGATATTGGCGCGTTCGATTCACCGAAGTTTATCGGTCTGCCGGTGGGTGAAGTGCTGAAAGTGGCGAAGGATCATCTTGACGTTCAGGTTACAGAGCCGCTGGCGAACGGCGATGGTCTCAACGTGATGATCAAACGTGAAGTGGTTGGTTTTCGCGCCAATACGGTGGAGAAAACCGGCGAAAATCGTTATCGCGTCTGGCCGAACGAAATGCCTGCCGACCTTTACAAAGCCCGCCCGAATGCGGCGCTGAACCGTAACCTGGATCACAACTGGCAGCAGGCCTTGCTCAAGACCTCCAGCGAGCGTCGCATTGCGGTGGATATCGCGCTAGGTGGCTGGGAAGAGCAGCTGATCCTGACCATGACCTGCGAAGACGGCATCAGCGTGACGCATACGCTCGACGGCCTGTTCGAGGTGGCGAACAATGCGGAGAAAGCGCTTAGCAGCCTCAAGGATGGCGTAGCGAAGCTCGGGCAGACCATTTATTATGCGCGCAATATTGAGGTGAATCTGCCGGATGCGCTGTTCGTGCCGAACAGCCTGCTGAACCAGTTCCGCCGTGAAACGGCTGAGATGCTGGATGAAGCACGCCTGGCAAACTATCCGCGCGGCAGTCGTAAGGCCGAAGCGGTGCCTGCGCCGGTCTACCCGGACACGCATCTCTCTTTCCTTGCGAACGTTTACAACCACAAAGCGCGTGCGTTTTACCATCGTCACGGCGTGCAGCTGATTGACGCCGCGTATGAAGCGCATGAAGAGAAGGGCGATGTGCCGGTGATGATCACCAAACACTGCCTGCGGTTTGCCTTTAACCTTTGTCCGAAACAGGCGAAAGGGAATATTAAAAGCTGGAAAGCGACGCCGATGCAGCTGGTGAATGGCGATGAAGTACTGACGCTGAAGTTTGACTGCCGTCCGTGTGAAATGCACGTTATAGGCAAGATGAAGAATCACATCTTCAAAATGCCGTCTCCGGGCAGCATTGTGGCCTCCGTCAGCCCTGACGATTTGATGAAGACCCTGCCGAAGCGTAAAGGCAGCTAACCCGCAGAGTGGGTATCCGGTTTGCGCGATTTCTGCCAGGCATGGTGCTCGCGCAACCCCTCCGCAGACTCCTCTGCTGCGCTGCGTAACTCGTCGCTGTCAGCTTCATGACGAAGCTGATGGTCGGCGTTTTTCACATACACAAATTCATGCCCTTTGTGCTCCGCCATAATCTGCCCTGAGAACAGGGCACTAATCAGCAGCAGTAGCGAAAAGCCTTTTCTTAACATCTTTTACCCCCGAAAATACGCTACGGTCATCGTAGGGATAATTTCATAGAGTAATTATTCGACTCTTTAAATTTGAGAAAATAGACTGTCAAAAATTGTGGTCGCCATAAAACTCACTTAAGACTATTCTTAAAAGCAATATCGCCGTTGTAAACTCCCATTTCTGGTATGCAAAGAGAAGCTAGATTTATTGGGAAATCATTTACAATAAGATTTTTCTGGCTAAGGATTGGATCGAATAAATGAAAAAAATAATCGTGCTATCACTTCTGGGCGTAGTGGTTGCGGTGGGTGCTGCGGCCAGCATCTATTCAAATGAAGAACCAGAATATATTCAGTCAGCAAAAAGCCGTGTCGGATCGTATTTAACCAGCGATTACGGACGTGTCGAATGTAATAGCACCCAGGTAAGTGAAGATCGCTGGGAGCTGGGCTGTACCAATAAGGCGAGGGGCAAAACCTTCCAGTTCGCTGTTTACCCATCCGAGCAGGCGCCGTATGGGGTCTCTCGTGCGTTTTATCTCGAAGCGATTAATGATGATGCCCGCCAGAGTGCAGAGCAGGGGCTGATGCGTTATCTGCAAATTAATACCAAAGCGGGTTAATCGATTCGTTTATGCTTCGTTGAGGCTCACAGTGGTAGATTGCAGGTGATCCACATCCCGGTATGGAATACCGGAGCGTAGATACCAAAATACAAATCTATCCATGCAAGCATTTACCGCCAGATTATGGCGGTTTTTTTTTGCCCGTTTATCGTACTGGTAAAAATTGTTTGCGATATTGCGCGGGTGAAAGCGCAAATTGCTGCCGGAAATGGTGGCGCAGCGTGGCGCTTTGTCCAAATCCGGTTTGTTCCGCAATATTGTCGATGCTGAGCCGACTGTTTTCGAGATAATCTTTTGCCCGCTGCAATCGCGCAGTCAATAACCAGCGCGCGGGTGTTGTTCCGGTCGCGTCCTGGAAACGGCGCAGAAAGGTGCGCTGACTCATACCCACCCGCAGGGCCAGCGATTCGACGGTATGGGAAACAGCCAGATGCTGGTGAAGATAATCAAACAACTGGCCGAGGCGCTGGCTCTCCCGCAACTGAGCCACCGGTCGGCTAAGCTGCTGGGTTTGCGAGCCGTCCCGATGGGGCGGGATCACCAGCCGACGCGCCACGCGGTTTGCCACTTCCATACCGTAATTCCGGCGCACCACGTGCAGGCACAGATCAATCCCCGCGGCGCTTCCGGCGGAAGTGAGAATATCGCCTTCGTCCTGGTAGAGCACATCTTCGACCACGGTAATGGCGGGATAGCGTGTTTTCAGCGCTTGCGTATAGCGCCAGTGGGTGGTCGCCTTCCGCCCGTCAAGCAGGCCTGAGGCTGCCAGAACGAAAACGCCAGAACAGATCGAGAGTAGCTGGCAGCCGCGGGCATGCGCCGCGCGGAGCGCCTGGCAGAGCGCTTCGGGTACGGGTTCGTCCAGCCCTCGCCAGCCGGGAACGACAACCAGATCCGCCGTCTCCAGCAGACCCAGATCGCCATCGGCCAGAATACGGATCCCGCCCGTTGCCCGGAGTTCGCCATCATCCACGCTCGCCACGGCAAACTGATACCAGTCATCGCCCATCTCCGGGCGCGGCAAGCCAAAGATTTCTACCGCCACGCCAAACTCAAAGGTACATAAACCGTCATATGCCAGCACGACCGCGCGCGGCGAGGGATGTCTTAAGTTTGTCATCTTTTTGCTGTTTTCTGGCATAGGCGGACGCATTCATGGGCTGAATTAAGGGATAGAGTAGTGTTAACACAAACACCACAAATGAGGAAGATTCATGAGCTATGTTACTGAATTTCCGGCTGCTGAGCCGCAGGAAGCTGTGGGACATTTTCTACGTCGTCTGAGTGTCGAGACGGACTGCGCCGATGTCCATCACGCGGTATCCAGCGGTGAGCAGGACTTTGTTCTGCTGCACGTTGTCGGAAAGCCTGAACATTTTGCCCGGCGGCATCTGCCCGGCGCGCTGCATTTACCCTGGAGCCAGATCACCGCAGAGCGGATGAAAGCGTGGCCGGAGGGCACGCTGTTTGTCGTCTATTGTGCAGGCCCGCACTGCAACGGGGCGGACAGGGGGGCGCTGAAGCTGGCGCGTCTGGGTCTGCCGGTTAAGATTATGCTCGGGGGCATGACCGGCTGGGAAGATGAGCGGTTCGCGTTTGCAGGATCTTCATCACCCGCTCTGTGAACATGAATTTATTTCAACACAGATGAAATTTTCTCGTTTGTCGGCGGCGAGCCGGTATGACATCTTTTCAGGACGTTTAGACATCCAGAAGTCTAAAGATTCAAGAGATGAATTATCACTGTGGGCAATTAACGCCGACAGACAGAGGAGATTTCCATGCAGCGACACCATGCCCCGTACCGCGCCGATGTAGTCGGCAGTTTTTTACGCCCGGATGCCATTAAACAGGCCCGTCTGCAATTTGCCAGCGGTGAAATCGATGCCGGGCAGCTTCGCGCGGTTGAGGACGAGGCCATTCGTCATGTTGTCGAGCAGCAGTGCGCCTGCGGTCTGCATGTGGTAACGGACGGTGAATTCCGCCGCGCCTGGTGGCACTTTGACTTCTTTGACGGGCTACAGGGCGTGGAGCGTTATGATTCCCAGCAGGGCATTCAGTTCAACGGGGTGCAGACTAAAGCCCATGGCGTGCGCGTAACGGGCAAACTGGGCTTCGGCGATCATCCTATGCTGGAAGATTTCCGCTACCTCAAAAGCATTAGCGGTAATGCACAGCCGAAGATGACCATTCCGAGCCCGAGCGTGCTGCACTTCCGCGGTGGCCGCAAGGATATTGATGCTACGGTCTACCCGGATCTGAAGGATTACTTTGACGATCTGGCGACCACCTGGCGCGATGCCATTCGGGCCTTTTACGATGCAGGCTGCCGCTATCTGCAGCTGGATGACACCGTCTGGGCCTATCTTTGTTCGGAGGACCAGCGCCGCCAGATCCGCGAGCGCGGTGACGATGCAGACGAACTTGCCCGAACTTATGCCCGGGTGCTGAATAAGGCGCTGGAGGGCAAACCGGACGATCTGACCGTCGGGCTGCACGTCTGCCGCGGCAACTTCCGCTCAACCTGGATTTCCGAGGGCGGCTATGAGCCGGTGGCGGAGGTGCTGTTTGGCACGGTGAACGTCGACGCGTTCTTCCTGGAGTACGACAACGACCGTAGCGGGGACTTCGCGCCACTGCGTTTTGTGCGCCCGGGTAAACAGCAGGTGGTTCTGGGGCTGATCACCACCAAACACGGTGAACTGGAGAACCCGGAAGGGGTGAAAGCGCGTCTGGAAGAGGCTGCGCGCTACGTGGCGAAAGAGCAGATTTGCCTCAGCCCGCAGTGCGGATTTGCTTCTACGGAAGAGGGTAACAGCCTGAGCGAAGCCCAGCAGTGGGATAAAGTTCGCCTCGTGACGAAAATCGCCAGCGACGTCTGGTAACGCCGTTTACAGCGCTGCATTATTACAGTGCAGCGCTGTACCATTCTGAGTCGTTTCCCGTCACTCCTCTCTTCGATCCCTTTAAAATCCTGTCTCTGCAACCTGGCACTGTTTTTGCTCTCCTGAAACTGGCGTTACTTTTTTCTGCGTCCGGCGGTAACGGACGTCTTCGCACAGCTTTCTTTTCAGGAGTGAAAATATGCACCGTCGTACCTTTATTAAAGCGTTCACCTTGTCCGCCTCCGTCATCGCCATGGGAATGAGCTTTGGCGTCCAGGCCGCAGAGACCATTAAAGTCGGGATTATGCACTCTCTCTCCGGCACGATGGCCATTTCAGAAACGCCCCTGAAAGATGTCGCCCTGATGACCATCGATGAAATCAACGCTAAAGGCGGCGTGCTCGGGAAAAAGCTGGAGCCGGTGGTGGTTGACCCGGCATCCAACTGGCCGCTGTTTGCCGAAAAGGCCCGCCAGCTTCTGAGCCAGGATAAGGTCGCCGTGGTGTTTGGCTGCTGGACCTCCGTATCGCGTAAATCGGTTCTGCCGGTTTTTGAGGAGCTGAACGGTTTGCTGTTCTATCCGGTGCAGTATGAAGGGGAAGAGATGTCACCTAACGTCTTCTATACCGGCGCGGCGCCTAACCAGCAGGCGATCCCGGCGGTGGAGTACCTGATGAGCGAGGACGGCGGCAGCGCGAAGCGCTTCTTCCTGCTGGGTACGGACTACGTTTACCCGCGCACTACTAACAAGATCCTGCGCGCCTTCCTGCACTCGAAAGGCGTTGAAGATAAAGATATTGAAGAGGTCTACACCCCATTTGGACATAGCGATTACCAGACCATCGTCGCCAGTATCAAAAAGTTCTCCACAGGCGGCAAAACGGCAGTGGTCTCCACCATCAACGGTGATTCCAACGTGCCTTTCTATAAAGAACTGGCGAACCAGGGGCTGAAAGCCACAGACGTGCCGGTGGTGGCGTTCTCGGTGGGCGAGGAAGAACTTCGCGGCATTGATACCAAACCGCTGGTGGGTAACCTGGCGGCGTGGAACTACTTTGAATCCGTCGACAACCCGACCAACCAGACCTTTGTCGCGGCTTACAAAGCCTACGCGAAAGCCCATAAGCTGCCGAATGCCGATACCGTGGTCACCAACGATCCGATGGAAGCGACTTACGTTGGCCTGCATATGTGGGCGCAGGCGGTTGAAAAAGCGGGAACAACCGACGTGGACAAAGTGCGCGCGGCAATGGCGGGCCAGTCGTTCAACGCGCCGTCCGGCTTTATGCTGACCATGGACGCCACCAACCACCACCTGCATAAGCCCGTCATGATTGGTGAAATTGAAGGCAACGGCCAGTTCAACGTCGTCTGGCAAACCGAACAGCCGGTACGCGCTCAACCGTGGAGCCCGTTTATCGCCGGGAATGACAAAAAGCCTGACCAGCCGATGAAAACCGCCAGCAACTAAGCCACCACCAGGGAGAGACGTCATGAACGCCATACGCATGATGATTGCGATTGTGTGGCTTACCGGACTGCTGCCAGGGATGGCGCAGGCATCGGATGCCGATGATTTCGTTGCCGCTAGCCGCAGCCAGCAAACCGCCATGCTGACCCGCTGGGCAGCCACGCCGGAACCTGCACGTTTGCCGCTGCTTAAGGCGCTGCAACAGGAGAACCTTTATACCGACAGCCAGAAGAAGGCATTTACCCGCATCGACGGCGAAATGGTTGCCCTGGGCGCGGCAAAAAGCGCCGAAGGATCGACCAAAGCCGTGCGGCTGACCAACCGACTGCGCGTGTTAACCGTCACGGCGCTGGCGACGCATCAGCTTGTCAGTGACAGTGTCACCGAAAGGCGTCATGCCGCGCGGCAACTTCAGCGTGACGCCCAGCCGGATATGCTCGGCTTTCTGCAACAGCGTGCCAGTAGCGAAACGGACGACGTCGCCCGACAGTCGCTGATGCTGGCGCTGGCAAACCTCCAGCTGACGAGCCCACAGGCTGAAGTACGGCTCAAGGCTGTTGAGCTGTTGGGACAGTCTGACGATCCGGACGTGCAGGCCACGCTGACGCCGTTCACCCGGACGCAAACCGAGCCGGACGCACGGGTACGTGCCGCCGCCGCTGAGAGCCTGGAGCGTATTCAGCACCGGCTGATGTGGGGCGAACTGCTGGGGCAGGCCTTCATGGGCCTGTCGTTGGGGTCGGTACTCTTGCTGGCCGCGCTCGGGCTGGCTATCACCTATGGTCTGCTGGGGGTGATTAACATGGCTCACGGTGAAATGCTGATGCTCGGGGCGTATGCCACCTGGATGGTGCAGCAGGTAATGGCGCAGTGGATGCCTCAGTGGCTGGCGCTCTATCCGGTGGTGGCGCTGCCGGTGGCGTTTTGCCTGACCGCAGGCATCGGAATGGTGCTGGAGCGCACGGTGATACGCCATCTTTATGGCCGCCCGCTGGAAACCCTGCTCGCCACCTGGGGGATAAGCCTGCTGCTTATCCAGCTGGTCCGCATGACCTTTGGCGCCCAGAACCTTGAGGTCGCTAACCCGGCATGGCTGTCCGGCGGGGTGCAGGTTTTCGCCAACCTGACGCTGCCCTGGAACCGTATTGTGGTGCTCGGCTTTGAACTGCTGGTGCTGTTCTTCACCTGGCTCATTCTGAACAAAACGCGTCTGGGTCTCAACGTGCGGGCGGTGACGCAAAACCGCAGCATGGCGGCCTGCTGCGGCGTTCCCACCGGACGGGTAGATATGCTGGCATTTGGCCTCGGGTCCGGCATTGCCGGGTTGGGCGGCGTGGCGTTGTCCCAGCTGGGGAACGTGGGGCCGGAGCTGGGCCAGGGATACATCATCGATTCGTTCCTGGTGGTGGTGCTCGGCGGCGTCGGCCAGCTGGCCGGTAGCGTCGCGGCGGCCTTTGGTCTGGGGATCTTCAATAAAATTCTTGAACCGCAGATGGGCGCTGTGCTGGGCAAGATCCTGATTCTGGTGGCGATCATTCTGTTTATCCAGAAACGTCCGCAGGGGTTATTCGCACTTAAAGGGAGGGTGACAGACTGATGAGCCAGCCATTGACCTTAACACTGGCGCGCAGGGCACCGCGCACCGCGCAAATCTTCGGCAGTCTGCTGGTTGCGGCGCTGCTGGTGCTGCCTTTTCTCGCGCTGTTACCCGCCACCCATCCGCTGGCCGTTTCGACGTGGATGTTGACGCTTATCGGCAAGATCCTCTGCTACGCGGTTGTCGCCGTGGCCCTCGATCTGGTCTGGGGCTATGCCGGTATGCTCTCGCTGGGGCACGGCATATTCTTCGCCCTGGGCGGCTATGCGATGGGCATGTACCTGATGCGCCAGGCGGCCGGGGACGGGCTGCCCGCGTTTATGTCGTTTCTCTCGTGGAGCGAACTGCCCTGGTTCTGGTGGGGAACGCAGCATTTTGCCTGGGCGCTGGTGTTAATCGTGACGATCCCCGGCCTGCTGGCGCTGGTCTTCGGCTGGTTTGCTTTCCGCTCGAAGATCAAAGGGGTCTATTTTTCCATCATGACCCAGGCGCTGACCTATGCGGGCATGCTGCTGTTCTTTCGCAACGAAACCGGCTTTGGCGGCAATAACGGCTTTACCGGCTTTACCACGCTGCTCGGGTTTTCCGTCACGGCGACCACCACGCGGATCGCGCTGTTTCTCGCAACGGTCATGCTGCTGCTTCTGGCCCTGGGCACAGGCTACGCCCTGGCGAAGAGTAAATTTGGCCGCATTTTAACGGCGGTGCGCGATGCGGAAAACCGTCTGACGTTCTGCGGCTACGATCCGCGCGGCTTCAAGCTGCTGGTCTGGACGCTTTCCGCCGTACTGTGTGGTCTGGCGGGGGCGCTGTACGTTCCGCAGGTGGGTATTATCAACCCGGGTGAAATGTCGCCGACCAACTCGATTGAAGCGGCCATCTGGGTGGCGCTGGGCGGGCGCGGCACCCTGGTAGGCCCGGTGATTGGTGCGGCGCTGGTCAATGGTGCGAAGAGCTTTTTCACCGTGGCGATGCCGGAGTACTGGCAACTGTTTCTTGGGCTGATTTTCATCGCCGTGACGCTCTTTTTACCGCGCGGCGTGTTCGGTCTGTTTCGTAAGGGAGAGAATTAATGCAGCCCTCTGAAGGACTCTTTACCCGCCAGCTACCGGGCGATCGTTACCGTGAGCAGACCGATCCGGTGTTACAGCTCGAGGCCATTAACGTCAGTTTCGATGGTTTTCAGGCGTTGACCGATCTCTCACTTAATATCGGCATTGGAGAATTGCGCTGCATCATTGGCCCTAACGGCGCCGGTAAAACTACGCTGATGGACGTGATCACCGGCAAAACCCGGCCAAAAAGCGGGAAGGCTATTTACGATCAGTCCATCGATCTGACAGCCCTTGAACCGGCGGCCATTGCCCGTCAGGGCATTGGCCGTAAGTTCCAGAAGCCGACCGTGTTTGAAGCGCTGACCGTAGGGGAAAACCTCGAAATCGCCATGAAAGCCGACAGGTCCGTCTGGGCGAGCCTGCGGGCAACACTCAGCGGCGAGCAGCGCGACCGCATTGACGAGATGTTGGTTTTGCTACGGCTTGGCAGCGAGCGCGATCGCCGCGCCGGGCTGCTTTCCCACGGGCAGAAGCAGTTTCTGGAGATCGGCATGCTGCTGGTGCAGGATCCGCATCTGTTGCTGCTGGACGAACCCGCCGCCGGTATGACCGACGCAGAGACGGAATACACAGCCGAGCTGTTCCGAACTCTGGCAGGCAAGCATTCGCTGATGGTGGTTGAGCACGATATGGGCTTCGTCGAGACCATCGCCGACCACGTCACGGTGCTGCATCAGGGGCGCGTACTGGCCGAAGGCTCGCTTCGCGAGGTACAGGCCAATGAGCAGGTGATCGACGTCTATCTGGGACGCTAAGGAGAGGTAATGTTACAGGTTAACGAGCTGAATCAGTACTACGGCGGAAGTCATATTCTGCGCGGGGTGAGCTTTGAGGCGGTGGTCGGGGAAGTTACCTGCCTGCTGGGGCGCAACGGGGTGGGGAAAACCACACTGCTGAGGTGCCTGATGGGGCTGATCCCGGTGAAAGCCGGGGAGGTGGTCTGGCAGGGAAAGACCATCACTCACAGTAAACCGCACCAGCGGGTGCAGTCCGGCGTGGCGTATGTTCCGCAGGGGCGGGAGATTTTTCCGCGTCTGACCGTAGAAGAAAACCTGCTGATGGGACTGTCGCGCTTCTCCGCGGGAAACGCAAGGAGCGTGCCGGAGGAGATTTGGCAGCTTTTCCCGGTGCTGAAGGAGATGAAACACCGTCGCGGAGGCGATCTTTCCGGTGGTCAGCAGCAGCAGCTGGCGATTGGTCGCGCGCTGGCGAGCCGTCCACGGTTACTGATCCTGGATGAACCCACGGAAGGTATACAGCCGTCGGTGATTAAAGAGATTGGGCAGGTGATCCGCAGCCTGGCGAACCGGGGGGATATGGCGATCCTGCTGGTGGAGCAGTTTTATGATTTTGCGGCGGAGCTGGCCGACAGCTATCTGGTGATGTCGCGCGGCAGCATCGTCCAGCAAGGGCGCGGTGAGAACATGGAGCAGGAGGGGGTTCGCGGACTGGTTGCGATCTGAAATGTTATACTATAACATCCTCATTCTTATAACACGGAATGAGGGTTTTGCTGTGGCTGCACAACTTGGAAAAATTGCGCTGACTCTGGGAACGCTGCTGGTAAGCGGCTCGCTTTTTGCCCATTCGCACGGTCATCAGATGACGGAGGCGGAACAGAAGGCGGCAAACGGCGTCTTTGAGGATAAAGACGTCAGGGACAGGACGCTGTCTGACTGGGACGGGACCTGGCAGTCTGTTTACCCGTTCCTGCTTGATGGTTCGCTGGATCCGGTTTTCGAAAAGAAAGCGCGGAAGGGGGAAAAATCCGCTGCCGAGGTGAAAGCCTACTACCGTAAGGGCTACGCGACGGACGTGGACGCCATCGGCATTGAAAACAACGTGATGGAATTCCACAGAGGCAAAACGGTGAGCAGCTGCCGCTACGACTACAGCGGCTATAAAATTCTGACCTATGCGTCGGGGAAAAAAGGCGTGCGCTACCTGTTTGAATGTAAGGATAAGGCAAGCCAGGCGCCTAAGTTTGTGCAGTTCAGCGATCATACCATCGGGCCGAAAGCCTCTTCACACTTCCATATCTTTATGGGCAACACCTCCCACGAGGCGCTGCTGAAAGAGATGGATAACTGGCCGACCTACTACCCGAACGAGATGTACAAAGAGCAGGTGGTGGAGGAGATGTTGCACCACTAGGCTGTTGGTTTTGCCGGGTGGGGGCTTAGCCTTACCCGGCGTGGGATTAGGGTTTTCCAGGTCGGGTAAGCGCAGCGCCACCCGACACGCTATCTTCACTTTTCACGCGCATCCCGCGCAAAACCATCAGCCATGCCGCAATGATGGCGGCCATCATAATAATAAATAACGACCAGTGCGGCAGATGGGTCAGGATGAGCCCGGTGATCATCGGGTTCGCCGCCGCGCCCAGCCAGCCCAGCGCCTGGGCGGAGAAGTAGCTCGCCTTCATGCCCGGCGGGGCGATATTGTCGATCAGCATGTATTCACCCGGGGCATAAATAATTTCACCCAGGGTGAAAATCGCCGCCGCAATCCCCCAGTAAAGCAGGTTCTCGCCGGAAAGCATAAACCCGCCCAGCCCGAGGATGAAAAAGAGCGTTGCGGCTGTCATTAGCGGGCGGATGTTGCTGGCGGAGATCTTGCGGCCAAGCGCGTATTGCAGGGTGACCACCACCACCGCGTTGACGGGCAACACAACGGCCACCACCTTTTCTGCGAAATCGCTGTCCGCATACGCGGCGAGGACGTACTGGGAAATGCAGCTGGCGAACGATCCGCCCACGTAGGACGCCAGCAGGCCGGAGAGCGTGTACCAGAACAGCGCCCGGTCCTTCAGCAGCACCGAGGGCTGCCACGGCGCTTTTTCCTCCACGCTGTCAGACGCTACGCTTTTCTGCACAAAGAAATGGATAAACCCGAGCGGCAGTGCGGCGCAGAAGGCCGCCAGCCAGAACGGCAGTTGCAGGCTGTACATCACCAGTAGAGTGCCAACCGGCGGCCCAATCGTCCAGCCGATGTTCAGGAAACTGTAGTTGAGTGAGAAAACGCGCGCCTTTTCGCTGGAGGTCAGCACGTCGGCAAACCACGCTTTCAGCACCGTTGAGAAGACGGAATAGGCGCAGTTAATCAGGGCAAAGAACAACACCACCAGCGTCACGTTATTCACCAGCGGAATGGCCACAAACCCGGCGATAAAGGCCACGATGGCGACCAGCATATAGCGTTTTTTGTCGAACTTGTCCGCCAGGATGCCAAACCCCAGGCTAAACACCACGCCAATGGTCAACGCCACGGTAAGGGCATAGCCAATATTCTCCACGCTCATATCGTACACGCGTGTGAGATATATGGTCATAAAGGGCAGCGTTGCCCCGCGGCCAATTGTTAATAACAATGACGATGCCAGCAGCGCTGCGGTTGAGCGCCTGATTGATGGTTTCATTTTCCTGCCCGACAAATGCTTATGCTTTTTTTGTTGTGTTATTACAGGATTATCATGGGATCGGCAGCTTGTATAGCACCCAATTTATCCGCAAGTGCTTCTCCTCAGTACCAGAATTAATGATCTTCTCGCGGGGGTATTTTTTCTGTTACCTTGAAGTGTTTACAAAAATTTAATAATTCAGGGGCGGAAAATGACGCGGAAAGACGGGCTGTTAGCGTTACTGGTTGTCGTGGTGTGGGGACTCAATTTTGTGGTCATCAAAATGGGGTTGCACAACATGCCTCCACTCATGCTGGCGGGTCTGCGCTTCCTGCTGGTGGCCTTCCCGGCGCTGCTTTTCGTTGCCCGCCCAAAGATTCCCCTGAAGCTTCTGCTGGGCTACGGCCTCACCATCAGCTTTGGTCAGTTTGCGTTTCTTTTTTGCGCTATCAAATTCGGTATGCCTGCGGGTCTGGCTTCGCTGGTGCTTCAGGTGCAGGCTTTCTTTACCATTATTCTCGGCGCGTTTGTCTTTGGCGAACGTTTGCAGGGCAAACAGCTGGCGGGCATTAGCCTTGCGGTCTTTGGCGTGCTGGTGCTGATAGAAGGCAGCCTCAACGGTCAGCATGTCGCGCTGCTGGGCTTTATGCTCACCCTGGCGGCGGGGCTGAGCTGGGCGTGCGGCAACATCTTTAACAAGCTGATAATGCAGCATGAGTCGCGTCCTGGGATCATGTCGCTGGTGGTCTGGAGCGCGTTGATCCCCATTGTGCCGTTTATGGCCGCGTCGTTTATTCTGGATGGACCGCAGGTGATGCTGAAAAGCCTGGTGGAGATCGACCTGACGACCATTTTGTCGCTGATCTACCTGGCATTAGTCGCCTCAATCATTGGCTACGGCATCTGGGGATCGCTGCTCGGACGCTATGAAACCTGGCGCGTGGCGCCGTTATCGCTGCTGGTACCGGTGGTCGGGCTTGCCAGCGCCGCCCTGTTGCTGGATGAAACGCTCAGCGCGCTGCAACTGTGTGGCGCAGGGCTGATTATGGCCGGGCTGTATATCAACGTCTTTGGCTTGCGGGTGCGTCGGGCGACGCGGGTGCGGAGTTAAGGCAGAAAAAAGCCCCGCATTAGCGGGGCAAAAACGAATTACAGGTCGTGATTATAATACGGCACGCCTAATTCGTCGGATTTGTCGCTGCCAGCGCCCATGTGATTGAAGTCCCAGGGCGACTGGTTTTGCGTGGACGGCATAATCATGGTGTCACGATTATTTTGCTGCCCCGCACTGGGGGTTTGCTCCGCGAAGCTCTGGCCGGAAACCAGCACCAGCAAGGTGAGGGCGGCGGAGACGATAAATTTCATGATTTCCTCGGTTACGTCTTAACAGGCGATGATTAACTGCAATGTTTTAGCGGATACAGATAACGGGATTCACCCGGCATACTGGTAATACGGTACTTATGAGGCGGCACGTCAAAGTAGTTCTTGAACGTACGCGTCAGGGTTTGTTGCGATTCAAATCCGTAGCGTTCCGCCAGATAGAGGATCGGCTCATTGCTTTCTTTCAGTTTTTGGGCAATCTCCGTCAGCTTACGGCTGCGAATATATTGTCCTAATGAATGGCCGGTCTCTTTTTTAAACATCCGTTGCAGGTGCCATTTTGAGTAACCTGAACGCTCAGACACTTTCTCAAGGGAAAGTGGAGATTCCAGGTTATCTTCGATCCAGTCCAAAATGCTATGAATGGTGATAGCGTCAGTATTGCGTCTGGACATCGTCATACCTCTTTTTCTGTTTACGGCAGGATTTTCTTGAGTAAAAGCTCAAGCGTTGCCACTTCATCTGCCGTTAAGTTTTTTGTCAGTTCCTGGTGCAGTGTTTGTCCTACTAATTGATGACATTGCTCACACATGGCCGCGCCATCGCTGGTCAGTTTCACCAGTACGCCACGTTTGTCATTCGGGTTAGGGCTTCGTTCTATCCATCCTTTGCAGACGAGACGATCCAGCATGCGGGTCAACGCACCCAGATCGACAGAGAGCACCTTTTTCAGCTCAACCGGCGTGATACACACTTCGCAGCGAATGGAACACAGCACTTTGAACTGTGTTGCGGTGATATCCAGCGGTGACAGGTAGTCATTGAGCAGGCGATCTTTTTTCTGGTTAACCATATGAATAAGACGACCCAGTGGGATTATGTCGTTAAAGAGATCACTGGTGCTTTTCACAATGGTTGCCCTGGCAAGTAGTTTAGTCACGGCAGATATTATTGCTCAGGCAAGTATAAGTCAACTGAATGGATCAGCCGATGCCACGAATTGCTAAAACGCTTCAGGAACTTTTTCTGTACGCTTTTAAATCATATAGATAATCTGGGGTTATTAGTTACGCGGGACAATTATGGTTACGTTGCGCGGATAGCTCAGGACGAGACTTTCCCCCTATAATTGCGGTAATGAATAAGGATAAGGACTGCGGTGCATTATGTTGGATTTGATTAAAGCAGTGGGGCTTGGGCTGGTGGTGTTGCTTCCGCTGGCGAACCCGTTAACGACCGTGGCGCTCTTTCTGGGGCTGGCGGGTAACATGAACAGCGCGGAGCGCAACCAGCAGTCGAGGATGGCCTCCGTCTACGTCTTCGCGATTATGATGGTGGCTTATTACGCCGGACAACTGGTGATGAATACTTTTGGTATTTCGATTCCCGGTCTGCGTATCGCCGGTGGGCTGATTGTGGCGTTTATTGGTTTCCGGATGCTGTTCCCGGCGCATAAAGTGCATGAATCGCCGGAAGCCAAAAGCAAATCGGAGGAGCTTGAAAGCGAACCGAGCGCCAATATCGCGTTTGTGCCGTTAGCCATGCCGAGCACGGCGGGGCCGGGAACGATTGCGATGATCATCAGTTCCGCCTCAACGGTGCGTGATGGTGTTACTTTTCCGCACTGGGTTATTACCGTTGCGCCGCCGATCATTTTTGCGCTTATCGCCATTATCGTCTGGGGGTCATTGCGCAGCTCCGGGGCGATTATGCGCTGGGTGGGCAAGGGGGGGATTGAAGCTATCTCCCGTCTGATGGGCTTCCTGCTGGTCTGTATGGGCGTGCAGTTTATTATTAACGGCGTGCTGGAGATCATTAAGACGTATCACTGAGGACATCGCCGGGTGGCGCTGCGCTTACCCGGCCTACAAGTCCGTAATAACCTAGGCCGGGTAGGCCGAAGCCGCCACCCGGCACAACTAACGTCAACCGTGGCTGGTCTGTTCTTCCATCGCGACCGGCCATTTACGGAAGATAAGCACCGACCAGATCAGCGCAATCAGCGCGGGAATCGCCCCGAGATAGCCAATGGCCGACATCGATACATGCAGGCTGATCTGATTTCCCACCAGCGCACCGGCCCCAATTCCCAGATTAAAAATTCCCGAGAACAGCGACATTGCCACGTCCGTGGCGTCCGGGGCCAGGGCCAGCACTTTGACCTGCATTCCCAGACCAATAATCATGATCGCCACGCCCCAGAACAGACTGAGGATCGCCAGATGACTCTCGCTGCCTGCCGCAGGCATCAGTAACAGCAGGCACGCCAGCAGCAGGCCAATCGCACTGCTTACAAGCGCAGACGCGTGCTTATTGCCCAGCTTCCCGAACAGGATGCTGCCGATAATCCCCGCGCCGCCCAGGATCAGCAGCAGAACGGTGGCGAAGTTAGCGCTAAAGCCCGCCACAACCTGAACAAACGGCTCAATATAGCTGTAGGCCGTGTAATGGGCGGTCACCACAATCACGGTCAGCAGATAGATGCTCATCAGCGCTGGTCGACGCATCAGCAGCGGCAGACTTTTCAGCGAGCCGGAGTGTTCGCTGGGCAGTTTTGGCAGCAGTTTGATCAGACACACCAGGGTGATCAGCGCCCCCATGCCGATGGCAAAGAAGGTGGTGCGCCAGCCGAAGTATTGACCCACAATGCGCCCGATCGGCAGGCCTAACACCATCGCCAGCGCCGTTCCGGTGGCAATCAGGCTCAGCGCCTGGGCGCGTTTCCCCGCCGGGGCGAGACGAATGGCGAGCGATGCGGTGATCGACCAGAAAACGGCATGGGCAAACGCGATGCCGACGCGGCTGATCACCAGCACCGTAAAGTTCCATGCCATAAATGACAGCACATGGCTGGCTATGAACACCACAAACAGCCCAATCAGCAGCTTACGACGTTCCATCTGGCTGGTCAGCAGCATAAACGGCAGCGACATCAGCGCTACCACCCATGCATAGATGGTCAGCATAATGCCAACCTGTGCCGTTTCCATATGGAAGCTGGCTGCAATGTCGGACAGCAGCCCAACCGGAACAAATTCCGTGGTGTTGAAAATAAACGCTGCGATGGCGAGCGTGACCACGCGTAGCCACGCGACCCTGCGGGAAACCGTGTGTGTTGTCATAGGGATATCTGGGATTCGTTGCCTGAAAGATGAGGAGACGATCTTAAAGCCTTAAACGGCGAAAACTCAACCGTTATGTGATGTGAATCACAAAATTTACCTTCATGCAGCGGTAGCGAACGCGGTTGTTTTCATTGAAGATAAAGAACTACACAACAAAAACAGGCGGTAACACGATGCAGGAGATTGATTTTTATCTGGTAGATGCGTTCAGCGAGTCCTCCTTTTGCGGCAACCCGGCGGCGGTGTGCCCGCTCGACGCGTGGCTGCCGGATGAGACGTTACTGCGGATGGCACAACAGCATAACCAGTCGGAAACCGCGTTTTTTGTGTGCACCAAAGGGGGGATTGAGCTGCGCTGGTTCACCACGCTCACCGAGGTTAATCTGTGTGGTCACGCGACGCTTGCCGCGGCGTATGTTCTGTTTAACGAACTGGATTATCCGGACTCACGCCTTCATTTTGACACCGCTTCTGGTCGCCTGACCGTCAGCCGTGAAGGTGACTGGATGACGCTGGACTTCCCGGCCTGCCCGACGCAGGCACAGACGCCGCCACCGGAGATGCTCGCCGCACTCGGTATCAGCCACTACGTCGAGGCGCGAAAAGGCCGCGCCTGGGTGCTGGTACTGGAGAGCCGCGAGCAGGTGGAAGCCATTAATCCGGATTTCTCCGCCATGACGCCGGGGGAGCATAAAGTGGCCGTCACCGCCCGGGACGAAGGTGAATACGACTTTGTCAGTCGTTTCTTCTCGCCGGGCGTGGCCGTGCCGGAAGATCCTGTCACCGGCTCCGCGCACACCATGCTGATCCCTTACTGGAGTGAACAGCTTGGCAAAACACAGATGTTTGCCCGTCAGGTTTCTGCCCGTGGTGGCGACGTACGCTGCGAACTGAAAGGCGACCGCGTGCGGATGGGCGGGCAGGCGGCGCTGTATCTGAAGGGCACAGTATTTCTGCGCTGAATAAATCTAAGAGGAACCAACGATGCAGGAAATTGATTTTTATCTGGTGGATGCCTTCAGCGGCAGGGCGTTCGGCGGCAATGCGGCGGCGGTGTGTCCGCTGGAAGCGTGGCTGCCGGATGAGACGCTGCTGAAGATGGCGAAGCAGCATAATCAGTCAGAGACGGCGTTCTTTGTCCGAACGGATAACGGGTTTGAACTGCGCTGGTTTACCACGCAGGATGAAATTAACCTCTGCGGCCACGCAACCCTCGCGGCTTCTCACGTTATTTTCGAATACCTGGATTATCCGCATACGGAAATCACCTTCACCACGCGCTTTGTCGGCGAACTGACGGTACAACGCAGCGGCGACTGGCTGACGCTTAATTTCCCGGCGTGGTCAACCGAGGTTGTCGATACTCCACCCCCAGTGCTATTCAGCGCGCTGGGCATTAACGCGGCAAAAGAGGTGCGTGCAGGGCGCGATTACATGGTGGTGCTCGACAGCCAGCGGCAGGTGGAGGCGCTAACGCCGGATATCACAGCCATGCTCCCGCTGGGGAAAATGGTCTGCGTTACGGCGCCGGGAGATGAGTATGATTTCGTCAGCCGCTTCTTCTGCCCGGGGGAAGGGGTACCGGAGGATCCGGTGACGGGGTCAGCGCACAGCATGCTGATCCCGTACTGGAGCGAAAAGCTTGGAAAAACGCAGATGTCGGCCCGCCAGGTCTCCTTGCGCGGCGGGGATCTGCGCTGCGAGCTGAAAGGCGACCGCGTGCTGATTGGCGGGCAGGCCACGCTGTATATGAAGGGGAAAATTTTCCTTCGTCTCCAGGATTACGGTCATCATTAAAAACTATGACGCCGGTATACAGGGCGGGCGGTATGTTGAACGAAAACGACAAGGAGCCTGCCATGTATTCTATTACCGCTGAATCCGCCCATCATCCAGATATTCTCGCCCTGATTACGGCGCTGGACCGTTATCAAAGCGTTCTCTATCCCGCGGAAAGTAATCATCTGCTGGATTTAACCGAACTGCCGGACGACTCGCTGATCCTGATGATTATTCGTGACACTCAGCTTAACGCTGTCGGGTGTGGCGCTGTTGTTTTGAACGGGGACGGGACCGGGGAAATGAAACGGGTCTATATTGATCCAACCCATCGCGGGCAACGGCTGGGTGATAAATTACTGGCGGCGCTGGAAGATGAAGCCCTCAGCCGCTGCTGCCACACCGTCCGGCTGGAGACGGGGATCAAACAACATGCCGCCATTCGTCTGTATCAACAGTGTGGATACGAACGGCGCCCCGCGTTTGCCCCCTACAACGAGGATCCGCTGAGCCTGTTTATGGAGAAGACACTGGTGGCTGACGTTCGTTTAGCAGCCCTATAAACGCCTCAAGCTGGCGGGTCATCGCCCCGCGTCGCCACACCAGCCAGGTGGTGAGCCAGCGCCAGTTTTCCGCCAGCGGCCACGCCGCCACCTGATGATGCCCCGGCATGCTCTCCAGCATGGAGCGGGGCATCAGCGCAATGCCTGCCCCGGCAATCACGCAGGCGAGCATCCCGTGGTAGGACTCCATCTCGTGGATCCTTCCCGGCGTTACGCGGTCAGCATGAAACCAGCTCTCCAGATGACGCCGGTAGGAACAGTTGGCGCGAAAGGCATAAACCTCGCTACCGCTCACCTGCGTGGCTTTTGACACTTCCGCATGGCCCGCAGGGGTGACCAGCATCATCTCTTCACGGTAAACCGGCATTCCTTCCAGTTCGGGGTGTGAGAGCGGCCCGTCGACAAAGGCGGCGCTGAGCGTCCCCTCAAGCACACCGTCAATCATCGTACCGGAAGGCCCGGTGGATAACGCAAACTGAATGCGCGGATAGCGCTGATTAAACCGCGCCAGACTTTCCGGAATGCGTACGGCGGCGGTACTTTCCAGCGCGCCGAGCGAGAATAATCCCTGCGGTTCATCCCCGGCGACGACCATTCGCGCTTCGTCGACCAGCGCCAGGATCTGCTTGCTGTAGCGCAAAAAATTGTGCCCGGCGGGGGAAAGCCGCAGGCGCTGATTCTCGCGAATAAACAGCTCCACACCGAGATCCGCTTCAAGCTGTCGGATGCGGGTGGTGAGGTTTGACGGCACCCGGTGTACCTTCTGCGCCGCCTGGGTAATGCTGCCGGTCAGTGCGACGGCGTTAAACATCTCAAGCTGTGTTAAGTCCATACCGTTCTCGATTCGTGAACAAGGTGGTGAGTATTATTCATTTTTAAGAAATAGCAGAGTGGGCCACAATCAATCAACTGTTATTACATGGAGAACTTCATGACGTATTCATCTGCTACCCATGCCCACTCTGTCAACCCGGCTACCGGCGAAACGCTGGCTGCTTACCCGTGGGCAACGTCCGGTGACGTTGAACGTGCCATTGCGCAGGCGGATACCGGTTTTCGTCAGTGGCGACGCGAAAGCGTGGCGCACCGGGCGCAAAAACTTCGCGATCTGGGTGCGGCGCTGCGTAGCCGTGCGGAAGAGATGGCGCAGACTATCTCCCGGGAGATGGGCAAGCCCATTGTGCAGGCGCGTGCGGAGGTGGCTAAGTCCGCCAGCCTTTGCGACTGGTACGCTGAATACGGCCCGGCAATGCTGCGCCCGGAATCTACCCAGGTCGACAATGCGGTGATTGAGTACCGTCCGCTGGGGCCTATTCTGGCGGTGATGCCGTGGAACTTCCCGCTCTGGCAGGTGCTGCGCGGTGCGGTGCCGATCCTGCTGGCAGGGAACAGCTATCTGCTTAAACATGCGCCAAATGTGCTCGGCTCGGCGGAGATTATCGGGAAGGTGTTCGCGGATGCCGGTTTCCCGGAGGGGATCTTTGGCTGGGTGAACGCGACAAATGACGGCGTCAGCCAGGCGATTAACGATCGGCGTATCGCGGCGGTGACCGTAACCGGCAGCGTTCGGGCTGGTGCGGCAATTGGCGCGCAGGCGGGCGCGGCGCTGAAGAAATGCGTGCTGGAGCTGGGCGGCTCCGATCCGTTTATCGTTCTGAATGATGCCGATCTGGATCTGGCTGTCAACGCGGCCGTGGCCGGACGTTATCAGAATACCGGACAAGTTTGCGCCGCGGCGAAACGCTTTATTGTGGAAGCGGGCGTGGCGGACACCTTTACCCAACGCTTTGTTGACGCGGTCAAGGCGCTGAAAATGGGCGCACCGGATGAGGAAGATAACTATATTGGCCCGATGGCGCGATTTGATCTTCGCGATGAACTGCATCAGCAGGTACAGGCTACGCTGGCGGAAGGGGCGACCCTGCTGCTCGGCGGCGAGAAGCTTGCCGGGACCGGTAACTATTATGCGCCAACCGTACTCGGCGACGTCACCCCACAGATGACGGCCTTCCGTCAGGAGCTGTTTGGCCCGGTGGCTGCGATTACCGTCGCCAATGATGCGTCGCACGCGTTGCAGCTGGCTAACGACAGCGACTTTGGCTTATCAGCGACGGTCTTTACCGCGAACGATGCGCTGGCTGAAACCTTCTCTCGCGAGCTGGAGTGCGGCGGAGTCTTTATCAATGGCTACAGCGCAAGCGATGCGCGCGTTGCGTTTGGCGGAGTGAAGAAGAGCGGCTTCGGGCGAGAGCTTTCACATTTCGGTCTGCATGAGTTCTGTAACGTTCAGACGGTCTGGAAGGATCGCGTGTAATGTTGATGCCGGGTAGGGCAAGGCCGCTACCCGGCAATTCACGTTTCCTGTCATTATTTTGCAATGGTTCTGTCATTTTCGTTTCGTAGACTCGCTCGCGTCTAACGTATTGTTACAGAAGAAAATTATGAACCTAACGCAAATTTTTCGTCGTCTTGCGCAGCGCTTTTTTCCTCGTCAGTTTGGCCTGCTGACCGGTATCTTTTGTATTATCGGCCTTTTCTCCGCCCTGCAACTTTCATCCTCCTTCCTGCTTACTGCCTCCCTGAATCAAGCCCAGCGTAACGAACAGCGCAATCAGCTGGCCTGGCAGCAACAGAGCAGGCTGGATCAGGCGCGTATTTCGCTGCTTGCGGCGAGCGATCTGCTCAACCGCTCCGGGGTGTACTTTATGCAGGATAAAGAGACCGGTTCGGAAGGGAGCTGGCATAGCCTGATGGACGAGGCGCAAAAATCCCTGGCGGCGTCTCAGCAGGCATGGCAAGCCTGGCTCGCGCTTAATCCTCCGCAGGACGAGGGGCTTGTTAATAGCTATCAGCTGTTCTTCGGTGCCATTAGCGAGCAGGCGGAAGGGCTGGTGAAAACCAACAGCATCGACCTCTTTTTCGCCGTACCCGCCCAGGCGTTTCAGACCGATTTTAATGACAACTTTGCACGTTATCAGCAACGGAGTGAGAAGCAGGCGATACAGGGGCGTCAGTCGCTCATGGAACAACTCTCAGGCCTGCAACGGCTGTTCCTGTTTGCGCCGCTGGTGCTGCTGGCTATTGCCATTGCCGTCTGGTTTGCAATGGCGAAATGGGTGATATCCCCGCTACGCCGTCTGATTGTCCATATTAACCAGCTTGCGGCAGGGGATTTGTCGGGAATACCCCCTGACGTTGTGCGTTTTAACCGTGAAATCAGCCAGCTCAGCGGCAGTATTACCGCCATGCAGCGCGGGCTCCAGCAACTGGTGACTCAGGTCAGCGAGGCCACGACCTCTATGGTCGAAAATATCGGGTCACTTGCGCAGGGGAACCAGAAGCTTTATCAGCAGTCCACGCGACAGGCCAAAGAGCTGGAGGAGGTGACCGCGCATATCGCCGATCTCGAAACCCACGTTGAGGGGAACACGGGTTATGCAAAACTCGCCCGCTCGCGCGCGGATGAAGCCCGACAGGCTGCCGTCGGCGGGGAGCAAATGATGACAGCGGTGAATGGCTCGATGCAGACGATCGTCGACCGATCCTCAGAGATGCGTGGGATCGTCGCCATGATCGACAGCGTGGCGTTTCAGACCAACATTCTGGCCCTCAACGCTGCCATTGAAGCCGCCCATGCGGGAGAACAGGGGCGCGGGTTCGCGGTGGTCGCCCGTGAAGTGGGGCTGCTGGCCAGAAAAAGCAGTCACTCTACGCAAACCATCCAGTCGCTAATTAACCACTCGCTACAGGGCATTGAAGAAGGTTCTCAGGTGGTAAACCGTCTGGAAGAAAATCTCCAGCAGGTCACCGGGCTGGTGGCGAATCTAAGTAGCCTGCTGAATGATATTTCGCTGGCCACTCTAAATCAGGGGGAAAGCATTCATCAGATGACGCGCCAACTTCAGGCGCTGAATCAGGTATCGCGTCAGACAGATGTGCTGGTTAGCGAAGCGTCGAATGCCTCTGAGCGCCTGCATCGGGAGTCAGATCTTTTGTTGCAGGCCGTCTCGCGTTTTCGTCTCCCTGCCTGACGTGACGTATAAGCCTCTGTTATACTCGCAGCCCGTTTTAGCCTGAGGGCAAGGAGCAAAGTGTGGCTGCGGTCATCCATAATGAGATGCTGGACGAGATTCTGGCGCAGGTTCGTCCGTTACTGGGGCAGGGTAAGGTTGCCGATTACATTCCCGCGCTGGCCTCGATCAGCGGTAATAAGCTCGGCATCGCCATTTGTACTGTCGACGGGCAGCGTTTTCAGGCGGGAGATGCACTGGAGCGCTTTTCAATTCAGTCGATCTCAAAAGTGCTTAGCCTCGTTGCCGCCATGCGCCAGTATGACGAGCAGGAGATCTGGCAGCGGGTGGGCAAAGATCCCTCCGGTCAGCCCTTCAACTCCCTTCTCCAGCTTGAAATCGAACAGGGTAAGCCGCGTAACCCGTTTATCAACGCCGGGGCGCTGGTGGTGTGCGATATGCTGCAAAGCCGTCTGAGCGCGCCGCGCCAGCGTATGCTCCAGATTGTGCGGCAGCTTTCCGGCGTGCAGGACATCGCCTACGATCCGGTGGTAGCGCGCTCTGAGTTTGAACACTCTGCACGTAACGCCGCCATCGCCTGGCTGATGAAGTCCTTCGGCAACTTTCATAATGATGTCGCCACGGTGCTGCAAAACTATTTTCATTACTGCGCGCTGAAGATGAACTGCGTTGAACTGGCGCAGACTTTTCTGTTTCTGGCGCATCAGGGCCATGCACCGCATCTGGGCGAGGACGTTGTCTCCCCGATGCAGGCCCGGCAGATCAACGCCTTAATGGCAACCAGCGGAATGTATCAGAACGCCGGGGAGTTTGCCTGGCGCGTGGGGCTGCCGGCTAAATCCGGCGTTGGCGGCGGCGTTGTGGCCATTGTTCCGCACGAGATGGCGATTGCCGTCTGGAGCCCGGAACTGGACGAGACCGGCAACTCACTGGCGGGCGTCGCGGCGCTGGAACAGCTGACCAAACGCCTTGGACGGTCCGTATACTGATGTCCACGTTAGATCCTCTGTTCACGCGCCTGGCTCGCTCCACGTTTCGTTCACGATTTCATTTAGGGATGAAAGAGCGGCAATACTGCTGGGATAAGGGCGCGGACACTATCGATAAGCATGCCGCTGATTTTGTCGCCGCGCGGCTGGCGCCTGCACACCCGGTGAATGACGGTAAGCAGACGCCGATGCGCGGCCATCCGGTTTTTATCGCCCAGCATGCCACGGCAACCTGCTGTCGGGGCTGTCTGGCTAAGTGGCATGCTATCCCGCAGGGCGTGCCGCTGAGTGCGCAGCAGCAACAGTATATCGTCAACGTGATCCATCATTGGCTGGTCATTGAGGTAAATCGTGCCTCCTGAACTGACAATGTCTCTGTTTAAGCTACGCTTTTACTAATGCTCAGCGTCAGGAGACGTCATGAAAGCACCTCTAATTCCCGTGAATGAAACGGAGCGCATGAATGCGCTGCGCGAGTCCGGTCTGCTTGAGATCGACAATTATCCCGCGTTTGATCGTCTCACGCGGCTGGCAACACGCTTTTTCAGGGTGCCGCTGGCGATGATTACGCTGGTGGATGACCACGCTGCGATCGTGAAATCTGCCGACGGCCGGGCACTCGCCAGCCAGCCTCGCGATCTCTCGTTTTGTGGTCATACGATCCTGGGTGACGCGCCGCTGGTGGTGGCTGACACGCTGCTGGACGAACGCTTTGCGGATAATCCGCAGGTGGCGGGAGATCCGGGCGTGCGCTTTTATGCCGGTTTCCCGCTGCGTTTACGTGACGGGGCGTGCGTAGGATCGTTGTGTCTCATTGATTACGCACCGCGTGAGTTTACTGCGGCGGATTCCGCCGTACTGGCCGATCTCAGCGCGCTGGCAGAAGATGAATTTGCAGCCGTTAGCGCCGCCACGACCGATGAACTCACGGGCCTGTTTAACCGACGCGGGTTTAACCAGTTTGCGCAGTTTGCACTGTCGGTTTCGCAGCGTAGGGCAGAACCGTTAACGCTTGGCTGGCTGGATCTGGACCATTTCAAAACCATTAACGATCGCTTCGGGCATCAGGAGGGCGACAAGGCCCTGAAAGCGATGGCCGCCCTGATGCGCTCCTCATTCCGCGAGGCCGATATGCTGGTGCGTTTCGGGGGAGATGAGTTCGCGGTGCTGTTTGCGGATACCGATGAGCCTGGCGCCTGGATCGCCATGCAGTATCTTGTCGAACAAACGGAGAAGTATAACGCGCGTCAGCTGCATCCCTGGTCGTTACAGTTCTCCTGGGGGCTGAGCGAGTTCGATCATCACCGCAACGATATGCAGGCATGGTTAAAACACGCGGATGCGCAAATGTACGCCATGAAGCGGCAACATCACGGCGAAAAATGACATAACGAAATCCTATGTCATCGCTTATTGCGTAACAAAAATGTTAATAGCAAAGTGGAGAGATTCAACCTAAGGACGCGCAATGAACTCTCCCATGCTGATTAAACCTCTCTCCCGACAGGACATCCTCACCCACATTGATGCCCTGAGCGATATCCTCGTCAACTGTGTAAACGGCGGCGCCTCCGTCAGCTTTATGCTGCCTTTTTCTCCCGAGAAAGCCCAAACCTTCTGGCTCGGCGTCGCAGACAGCGTCGGGCGCGACGAGCGTACCGTCCTGGGCTGTTTTGACGCGGAGCAGGGGCTGGTTGGCACGGTCCAGCTGATCACCGACCAGCCGGAAAACCAGCCGCACCGCGCAGATGTCGCGAAACTTCTGGTACATGAGAAGGCGCGCCGTAAAGGTGCGGCAATGGCGCTGATGGAAGCCCTGGAGGCGGTTGCGCGTGAAAAAGCGCTTACGGTGCTGGTGCTTGATACCTCGACCGGCAGCGGCGCGGAGAGGTTTTATCAGAAAGCGGGCTGGCAAAAGGCGGGGGAGATCCCACGCTACGCCCTGATGCCGAACGGGGACATGACGGCGACCTCGGTGTTCTATAAATTTATTTGATATTTTTCACCATCGCGTCCTGAGTTGATCCAGACAGGGGTTCTGGTCCTGAAGTTTTGATAAGTTATCACACCAATCTTATCAGGCTGTATGACTAATCATAAAGGTCCTCCATTGTGAACACACTCAACCGTCGTGATTTCCCCGGTGCGCGCTACCCTGAACGTATCATCCAGTTTGGCGAAGGTAACTTCCTCCGCGGGTTCGTTGACTGGCAAATCGACCTTTTAAACGAGCATACCGATCTCAATGCAGGTGTGGTGATTGTGCGGCCGATCCAGAGTGATTTTCCGCCGTCGCTGAGCACCCAGGATGGTCTGTATACCACGATTATTCGTGGTCTGAATGAGGAGGGGGAAGCGGTAAGCGATGCGCGTCTTATTCGTTCCGTGAATCGTGAAATCAGCGTCTACAGCCAGTACGATGAATTCCTGAAACTCGCCCATAACCCGGAGATGCGGTTTGTCTTCTCCAATACCACGGAGGCGGGGATCGGCTATCACGCGGGCGATAAGTTTGACGATGCGCCAGCTGTCAGCTATCCGGCCAAACTGACGCGTCTGCTGTTCGAACGCTTTACCCACTTTAACGGGGCTGCGGATAAAGGCTGGATCATCATTCCTTGTGAGCTTATCGACTACAACGGCGATGCCCTGCGTGAACTGGTGCTGCGCTATGCACAGGAGTGGGCGCTGCCGGCGGCATTCATTGCGTGGCTGAATAACGCTAACACCTTCTGCTCGACGCTGGTTGACCGCATTGTTACCGGCTTTCCGCGTGATGAGGTGGCAGAGCTGGAAGCCGGGCTGGGCTATCACGACAGCTTCCTCGACACGGCAGAACATTTCTACCTGTTTGTTATTCAGGGGCCAAAATCACTTTCAGCTGAATTGTGCCTGGATAAATACCCGCTCAACGTCCTGATTGTTGACGATATCAAACCTTATAAAGAGCGTAAGGTGGCGATCCTCAACGGCGCACACACGGCGCTGGTTCCGGTCGCTTTTCAGGCCGGGCTGGATACGGTAGGTGAAGCCATGAACGACGGGGAGATTTGCGCATTCGTAGAGAAGGCTATTTATGAGGAGATTATTCCGGTCCTGGATCTGCCGCGCGATGAGCTGCACTCCTTCGCCAGTGCCGTAACGGGGCGTTTTCGTAATCCGTATATTAAGCATCAGCTGCTGTCGATTGCACTGAACGGGATGACCAAGTACCGCACCCGCATTCTGCCACAACTGCTGGCAGGGCAGAAGGCGACCGGTGAACTGCCAGCACGTCTGACCTTTGCCCTGGCGGCGCTAATTGCATTTTACCGTGCCGAGCGCAACGGTGAGCGCTATCCGGTGCAGGACGATGCGCACTGGCTTGAACGTTACCAGCAGCTGTGGACGCAACATCACGACAAACAAGTCACTACCCGTGAACTGGTATCGTCGGTGTTAAGCGTGAGCGAGCACTGGGAACAGGATCTCACTCTGGTGAACGGACTGGTAGACCAGGTTGCGCAGGATCTGGATGCAATTTTAAGTAAAGGCATGCGCGAGGCGGTGAAACCGCTCTGCTAATCATAATGCCCGGCGTTTGCCGGGTTTTTTACAGAACAGTATTAGTTACAACATACTATACGTCCTTTTTTTAAAAAGCACAGGCAGCACCGTGCGGTCAGGGCTTAACAGGTCAGAAAATGCAATGAACTATTAACATGCTTGCAACCGTGATGAGGATCACGTTTAATAGCCGCGCTCTTTACTTTTCTGAAGCTGATTATGATTGTTCGTCCTCAACAGCACTGGCTGCAACTGATTTTTGTCTGGCATGGTTCGGTACTTCCCAAAATTTATACCCGACTGCTGCTTAACTTCCTGCTTTCCATCGCCGTGATTGTCATGCTGCCGTGGTACACCTCGCTGGGTATCCGCTTTACCGTCGCGCCGTTCAGCATTCTGGGCGTGGCTATCGCCATCTTCCTGGGATTTCGCAATAACGCCTGTTATTCGCGCTACGTTGAGGCGCGTCTGCTTTGGGGGCAGTTGATGATAGCGGCGCGCTCGCTGTTTCGCGAGGTAAAAAACACCTTGCCGGATGATAAACATCTTGGAGAGTTTGTCCGCCTGCAAATCGCGTTTGCTAACTGTCTGCGTATGACACTGCGCAGAGAAACCAATGCCGATCAGCTGTCCCGCTATCTGGCTCCAGACGATTTACGCAAAGTGATGGATGCCAACTCGCCGGCGAACCGTATCCTGCTGATCATGGGGGAGTGGCTGGCCGTGCGGCGGCGCAGCGGGCACCTTTCAGACATCCTGTTTCACAGCCTCAACAACCGCCTGAACGATATGTCCATCGTGCTGGCAGGCTGTGAGCGTATCGCCAATACGCCAGTCCCGTTTGCCTATACGCTGATCCTGCACCGGACGGTGTATTTGTTCTGCATCATGCTGCCGTTTGCGCTGGTTGTTGATCTGCATTACATGACGCCCTTTGTCTCTGCGCTGATTTCCTACACTTTTATCTCGCTTGATACGCTGGCGGAAGAGCTGGAAGATCCGTTTGGGACGGAAGATAACGATCTGCCGCTGGACGCCATCTGCAACATGATGGAGCGCGATCTGTTGCAGATGAACGATGAAGAGAACATCCCTGAAAGGCTAATGCCGGATAAGCATTATCAGCTGACCTGACGGGCATTCCACTCGTCGCGGGTGATTTCCCACAGCTCCGAATCCAGCAGGCCGCTGACATAGGCTTTCTTCTCTGTCCTGATGAGTCGCATGCCGCTGCTGTCTGAAATACGTCGGGAGCGGCTGTTGGCCGCCGCTTTCGGCGCGCGTAACACCGCTTTGTTAAGCGTATTGAACCAGTAATCCGTTGCCGCGATACTCGCCTCACGCATATATCCCTGGCCCTGAAATTCCGGCGCGAGCCAGAAGCCCCGGTTGTTGTCTTCGACGTCGTACAGGCAAATTAACCCCATCAGTTCATCAGGCGCTTCACGGCTGCGAATCGTCCAGAACCACGCAATCCCTTTGGCCATATCGGGCAGTGCAACGTTGTTGACATAATTTTCTGCACCGTTTTCCGGGTAGGGCCAGGGGACTGAAGCCACCATATAGCGGACAATCTCCCAGCGCGGATAGCGTTGCTGGATCTGGACGGCATCTTCTGCAATCAGGGGGCGTAATATCAGGCGCTCGGTGGTAAGCGTGGGTATGGTCATCCGCTGATCTCCATAATTAAGCGTTATGCTTTTGTTTGGGTTCTGGTATTTTCATCAATATCACATTCCATTTGGTCGTGCTTTTGTTATTCAGGTTTATCCATAAAAGGGGTTATATGATGCTCAGAAAAGCCAGGCCCGAAGAAGCCGAAACACGCTGGCACGTCCGTAACGAAGCGATTCGCCATGGCTGCAAAATCTAGTGGGTTTTGCCATGCTGGGTGAAAATACGCATTACTCGCGTATGGCCGACGCGCATTTACGCTGTATTGAAATGGCAATTGATTTGTAAGGTCAGAACAGATGACGCTAACCGTACGTCCTTTATGCGCAGAAGATTACCCACAATGGCGACCGCTGTGGGATGGCTATACCCATTTTTATGAGTGCTACCTTGACGAGTCCGTTACCGCGGCCACCTGGGACAGGGCGCTCGCAGATTCATCATCTCTGTTTTGCCGTGTCGTGGAGAAGGACGGCCGCGTCATCGGCTTCGCCATGTGCGTCCTGCATGAAGGGACCTGGTCAACCGCGCCCTTTTGCTATCTGGAAGATCTGTTTGTTGACGCTGCCGAACGTGGCGCAGGGGCGGGTAAAGCGCTTATCGACGCCCTGATCGATGAAGGCAAGCGGGAAGGGTGGTCAAAACTCTACTGGGTAACCCGCATGAACAATCCGGCGCGTAAGCTGTATGATCACTTTGGTGAAGCCGACGATTACGTCCGTTACCGAATCACCCTTTAACCGGATTTGTATCACACTGTATCTGCTTCTGTGATACATACACAGGTATGCAATAAAACCGCCTCCGCACACATCCCCTATACAAACCCATGGTGTTATATCTCCGTCAACTGAACTCACCCGGAGATAACATCATGTTTAACAAACTCGCATATTCAGCAGTCGCATTGACCGTTTCGCTTGGCACCTTAATGTCCTGTCAGGCAGAAGCGATGGGTAAGGATTACTCGTCGGCTTTTAACCAGGTAAAACAAATTAACGCCGGCGATCTGAACGTCGGTTATGTCGATATCGGGCCGAAAGACGGGCAACCAGTGATCCTGCTGCATGGCTGGCCGTACGATATTCACAGCTACGCGGAAGTTGCCCCCGCGCTGGCCGCGAAGGGGTATCGTGTCATTGTGCCGTCCCTGCGCGGGTACGGCACCACGCGCTTTATTTCTGATAAAACGCCGCGAAACGGCCAGCCTTCGGCAATGGCGAAAGACATCGTCAACCTGATGGACGCCCTGAATATCAAACAGGCGGTGTTTGCCGGTTATGACTGGGGTGCACGTACGGCGGATATCGTTGCGGCGCTCTGGCCGGAACGGGTGAAATCGCTGGTCTCGGTAAGTGGCTACCTGATCAGCAGCCAGGCGATTGGCAAACAGCCTTTACCGCCGAAGGCAGAAGTTCAGTGGTGGTATCAGTTCTATTTCGCCACGCCGCGCGGGGCGGAAGGCTATGCTAAAAATACACACGATTTTGCCCGGTTGATCTGGTCCCAGGCTTCGCCTGACTGGAAATTCAGCGATGCCACCTTCAATGCGAGCGCCAAATCCCTCGATAACCCGGACCACGTTGCCGTCACGCTCAGTAATTACCGCTGGCGTCTGGGGCTGGAGAAGGGTGAGCAGAAATATGACGCCTACGAACAGAAACTGGCTACGCTACCGAACATTACGGTGCCGACCATCACCATCGAGGGCGGTAACAACGGAGCACCACATCCTGCACCCGCAGCCTATGCGGGGAAATTCACCGGAAAATATGAGCACCGTACTTTCGGCGCAACAGTTGGCCACAACCCGCCGCAGGAAGATCCGCAGAACTTTGTTAAAGCCGTTGTCGACGCGGATAAGCTCTGATATGTGCTATTTTCAATCCGTTACCTCTTAATCAGGAGCCTGCGGTGGAGCATATTGATCACATCCTTGTCGTCGATGACGACAGGGATATTCGTGAACTGATTGTCGATTACCTCGTGAAATCCGGCTACCACGCCTCTGGCGCGGCGAACGGGAAAGAGATGCGCGTAGTGCTCGACAAACAGCATATCGACCTGGTGGTGCTGGACGTGATGATGCCCGGTGATGATGGCCTGACGGTGTGTCGACAGCTGCGCAGCAGCAGGCATAAGGATCTGCCGATCCTGATGCTCACCGCGCGCAACGAGGACATGGACCGGATCCTGGGACTGGAGATGGGCGCCGACGATTATGTGGTAAAACCGTTTGTGGCCCGCGAACTGCTGGCGCGTATCAAAACTATCCTGCGCCGTTTTCGTACTATGCCGCCTAATCTTCAGGTGACCGAGGCAGGGCGCCTGGTGGTGTTCGGTGAATGGCAGCTGGATACCGTGGCGCGTCATCTGATTGATAACGAGGGGATGGTTGTGGCGCTCAGCGGGGCGGAATATCGCCTTCTGCGTGTATTTCTCGATCATCCTCAACGGGTGCTGACCCGCGATCAACTGCTGAACCTGACGCAGGGACGTGATGCCGAGCTGTTTGAGCGTTCGATTGATCTCCTGGTGAGCCGCGTGCGACAGCGCCTGAATGAAGATGCCCGCTCGCCAGCCTACATTAAAACCGTTCGCAGCGAAGGCTACGTTTTTACTATGCCGGTGACCATCGTCGAGGCCAATGAATGACGCTGTGGCCCCGCACCTTACTGGCCCGGCTGCTGATCATTGTGCTGCTTGGACTCTTGCTGGCTAACGCGCTCAGCCTGACGCTGGTCATGGTTGAGCGAATGCACAGCGCGCGCACGGTTATGCTGGGCAATCTTGAGAATGACGTGGCGACCAGCGTGGCCATTCTCGACCGGCTTCCGGCCAAAGAGCGGCCAGAGTGGCTGGAACGGCTCGGTCGCGGTAATTATCGTTATATCCTTGGTCCCGGCGAGGCAGGCGCTGCGCCAACGGACAAGCGCTCGCGGGATGCGATTCGCACCCTGAAAGAGACGCTTTCAGTTCAATATCCGCTCCAGTTTACGGCAGTGCCGGGGCCTGTTTCCCACATTCAGGCCCATCTGACGCTCCGCGACGGCGCACCGCTCACTATCGATCTGATCCCGCGCATGCCGCCAGTCGCCAGCTGGTTACCCGTGGTGCTGGTTCTTCAGTTGTTACTTGTCGCGCTCTGCTCCTGGATTGCCGTGCGCCAGGTTGTCCGGCCTTTCCTGCAATTCACGCGCGCGGTTGATTCCCTCGATCCTGCGGCCCATTCTCCTATGACTGAAAAAGGTCCGGTTGAGGTGCGACAGGCGGCGCAGGCTTTTAATGAGATGCAGTCGCGGATACAAACTTATCTGCGTGAACGTGCGCAGATTCTGGCGTCCATTTCTCACGATCTTCAGACGCCCATCACGCGTATGAAGCTGCGGGTCGAAATGGCGGATCAGCCCGAGCTCCACGATAAGTTGTTGAGCGACCTGGATAATATGTCGCGCCTGGTACGAGAAGGTATTGCCTATGCCCGGTCATCAGAATCACTGAAAGAGACCACGCTTAAGCTGGAGCTGAACGCGTGGGTTAACAGCATCGCCAGTGATTATCAGGACATTGGTAAAAACGTGCAGTTTCATGCACGCAGTACACGTCTGCCGATCGTCACCCGCCCCCAGGCATTGCGCCGGGTAATGACCAATCTGCTGGATAATGCGCTCAAGTTTGGCCATAGCGCGGTAATAGAGATTGATGAAGATGAAAGGCAGGTAGCGATCCGCATTATGGATAACGGCCCCGGCATCCCGGAGGCAGAACTGGGGGCGGTGTTACAGCCGTTCTACCGGGTTGAAACGTCGCGCAACCGCGAAACGGGCGGCACCGGGTTAGGCCTCGCCATTGCCGCGCAGCTCACCGCCCAGCTTGACGGGAAATTGCATCTTGCAAACCGGGCAGAGGGCGGGCTGGCCGTAAGCGTGACTCTTCCGCGCGTTTAATTGTACGCCTGTGTATCTGCGCGCCGTGCGGATACGAAGGCAGACAAAATTCAGTTTTTTGCACACGGCCTGAACACATTCGCAGGGTGAAATGACCTCACTGCACCTTCGCAGCAACTGTATCGTGAGGTCGTTATGTTTCTGATAATCGCTTTTTTAGGCGGCATGATTAGCCTGCTCAGTCCGTGCACGCTTCCCGTTATTCCTCTGCTGTTCGCCGGCTTTCAGGGGCAGCGCAAACACATTCTGGCGCTTCTGGCGGGAATGATAGTGATGTTCACGTTTGTGGCGATGGTAGTAACGGTTGCCAGTGACTGGATCGCTGACGCCACCGTTATCGGTCGCTGGATTGCGCTGCTGGTACTGAGCATTGCCGCCCTGGCCCTGATCTTCCCGCAGTTCGCTCAGCGCATTGCCAGCCCGGCGGTCAGCGCGGGGAACGTTCTTAACACCCACAGCGTTCAGCGACACGGCATGTTTTCGGCTTTTCTGGCAGGGCTGGCCGTTGGACTTCTGTGGTCCCCCTGTGCAGGACCGATTCTCGGGGCGATCTTCGGCATTAACATTACTGGCCACTCGGCCATCGCAACCGGAGCGCTGTTAGCCGCTTACGGCAGTGGGTGCGCGTTGATGCTGGGGCTGCTTGTCGCGGGGGGCCGTAAGCTGATAACCCCTCTGAGAGCCAAATCCGCATTGATGGCGCGTCTGCGTCAGGGCGCAGGGGTGATGATGTTAGCCGCCGTGGCTTTCAACGCCTCAGGAATGACGTCGGTCCTGAAAGGCGCCAGCGGTATTACCGACCAGCTGGAAAACGCTCTCTTGAGCCTTGCGCAACCAACCTCCACGCAGGTGAAACTGCGACCGATCGCTGACGCAATGCCGAGCAGCCAGCTACCGACATTAAGCGGCGGTACGGGCTGGGTAAACGGTGACCCTGTCACGTCTAAGGCCTTGCGGGGGAAAGTTGTGCTTATCGATTTCTGGACCTGGGACTGTATCAACTGCCAGCATACCCTTCCGCATGTTCGAGACTGGGCGAAGAAATATGAGTCACAAGGTCTGGTGGTGATTGGCGTCCACACCCCTGAATACCCCTGGGAAAAGCCGTTATCATCGGTGAAAAACGCGGTCAACGAATGGCAGTTGCCGTACCGCGTAGTGACGGATAATAACTACAAAATCTGGAGCGCGTTCGGTAATCAGTACTGGCCAGCACATTACTATTTCGATGCGAAAGGGCAACTGCGTTACACCTCGTTTGGCGAAGGCAACTACGACAAGCAGGAGGCTGTAATTCAGCATTTGCTCAAGGAAGCGCGTTCCTGATTCGGCTTACGGAACCCGCTGAGCAACCATAAACAGGCGCGGAAAAGCCAGCAGTATCTGCCCGTTCTCCTGGAGCGGATACTGCTCTTCCAGCAGCTCGAGGTAGCGTTTCAGAAAGTTTTGCTGCTCGCTCTCGTTGAGATCCTGTAGCCATGGCCGTAACCCCGTCGCGCTGACCCAGTCAATAATCGCCTGATGAGAGCTCATCTGATGAAAGTAGGTGGTGTGCCAGATATCCACGTCGCATCCCGCGTCCGTCAGAATATCATAGTAGGCATGAATACCCGGCAGCTGCTCGCGGCCACGATCGGGGTAGCCCTGTTCCCAGGCAACTTCACGCATCAGGGCGTGCGTCGGCTCAAGCCAGTTGTCAGGCATTTGTATCGCCAGCACGCCGTTTAACTGGAGCAGTGAAACCAGATGCGGCAGAAGGTGGTAATGGTCCGGGATCCATTGCAGGGAAGCATTGGCGTAGATCAGGCTGAGAGGCTGGTCAGGTTTGTAGTGACGGATATCCGATTCAACAAAGTGGCAGTCTGGCAGGGCCTGTCGGGCTTCCTCCAGCATCGCCGGGGAGTTATCCACACCGGCTATCTGCGCTGAAGGCCAGCGTTGTTTCAGCAGCGCGGTGCTGTTGCCTGGCCCGCAGCCCAAATCCACGCCAGAGGTTATGTCAGCAAGCGGCACCCGGGCCAGTAACTCAGCGGCGGGACGTGTGCGTTCTGCGCTGTATTGTAGATACAGAGAAGGATCCCAGTCGGCCATTTTCGCATCTCCATGTTGAGGTGTTCAGCAAGAATAGCACAGGCAAATACCTGCGCAGGGGCAGGTATCCGGATAAACGTGAGATTATAAAATGCCTTTCAGGGCCACGTGATAAAGCAGCATGATGGTTTTACCGTCGACGATCTGGCCATTCTCGATGTCACGAAGCGCGTCGTCCAGCTTCATTTCCAGCACGTCGATATCTTCCCCCTCTGCTTTAACGCCGCCGCCCGCGCTGGTCCGATCCTGCGGGTGATATTCCGCCAGATAGAAGTAGAGTTTTTCGGTAACGGAGCCCGGGCTCATATAGGCCTCAAAAATTTTCTCTACGCGCGTCACCTTATACCCGGTTTCCTCTTCCGCTTCGGCCTTAATCCGGCTTTCCGGGTCAAGGTTATCGAGCAACCCGGCAGCCGCCTCAATGAGATCCTCTTCGTGACCATTGATAAACACAGGGAAACGAAACTGACGTGTAAGAATGACTGTTTTGCTGGCGCGATTATAGAGCAGGATCGTCGCGCCATTCCCGCGGTCATACACTTCACGCTCTTGCCGCTGCCAGTCACCATCGCTGTGCTGGAGGTCAAAAGTGTATTTTTTCAGGTTATACCAGTTGTCGGACAACGTTTCGCTGTTGATGATGCGTATATCTGCACGTTTTGATTGCACGTTTGGCTCTCCTCTCGTAGAGTATGCATCATAAACAGCATTATCGTGTAATTACAATAATTATCGTGCAACATCAGGAATAATTCATGCTCACAAGTCAGCGTAAACAGTTGATTCTGGAAAAGCTGGAGGCGGAAGGCCAGGTCCAGTCAACTGCGCTCAGCCTCTTTTTCTCGGTGTCTGAGGACACTATCCGCCGGGATCTACGGGAACTGGCGGCAGAAGGGCGTTTGCAGCGTGTCCACGGCGGCGCGCTTCCGGCATCTTCAGCGATTGCGCCTTTTGCCGAGCGTCAGTCCGTTAAAATGGATGCAAAAAAACGCGTGGCACGTCGGGGCGCGCAGCTCATTTCACCGGGGCAGGTGGTGATCATTGATGGCGGGACGACCACCTCAGAACTTATTACCTTCTTGCCGCCAGATTTGCGGGTAACCGTGGTGACGCACAGCCCGGGTATTGCATTGGGGCTGGTCAACCATCCGTGCATAGAGGTGATCCTGATTGGCGGTCGTTTGTATAAACACTCCATCGTCACGGTCGGCGCGGCCGCTATTGAAGGCATCAACAATATTCATGCGGATCTGTTTTTCATGGGTGTCACCGGCGTGCATCCTGAGGCCGGGCTGACCACCGGAGATTATGAAGAAGCATGCATCAAACGTGCATTTTCCGGCAGAGCGGCGGAAACGGTGGTATTGGCCTCACCGGAAAAGATCAACACGGCCTCGGCGTTTGTGATTGGCGATTTGTCGCTGGTGAATACGCTCGTTGTTGAAAACACAACGGATGAACGCTGGGTCAACGCTATGAAAGAAAAGGGCGTTGCGGTGATCGCCAGCCAGTAAATATCCGCTTTTTTGCCAGCCTGACTGCGTGGCTGTCAAACAGACAAAGGTTATCCATCACGCGGATTCCTAGACTAAGGCTTTCATCTGTTTAAGGAAAAGCCATGAAAGCGATCTCCATTCTGGCGTATGGCGCGGACCCAACCGCGCAACGCCTGGCAACATCCGCCATTCAGCAGGCCATAAATAGTGCTCAACAGAACGATGTCATCGTTATTCCGCAAGGCCGTTTTCTGACCGGAGCGTTGTTTCTGAAAAGCGGTGTTTCACTTCGCCTGGACGCTGGCGCACAGCTCGTTGGAAGCCAGGATCTGGCTGATTATCCCCTGATAAATACCCGGGTGGCCGGCATTGATATGCGCTGGCCGGCAGGCATTATTACTATCATCGATTGTGAAAACGTCAGCATTACCGGTACAGGCACGATAGACGGGCAGGGTGCAATTTGGTGGCAACGCTACTGGGGCGATGACGAGCGCAGCGGCATGGTCGGCGATTACAGCGCAAGAGGATTGCGCTGGGTTGTTGATTATGACTGTCAGCGCCCGCGCAATATTCAGGTGGCATTGAACGCGTCCTGATAGAAGATAACGCGTTTAACGGAACGGGCGTCGGGTTTCGCATTAAATCTGTTCGCAACCGGGGCGGATTTATCCGTGATATCACCGTACAAAATCTACGGCTTACGGACGTGCGTTTTCCGGTGCTGATCCAGCTGAACTGGTTTCCGCAGTATAGCTATGGCGACCAGAGCAATTTATCTGATAAACCAGAACACTGGCGCAAACTGGCTGAAGGTGTTGAGGGCGAAGCCGGTCTTACTGCGGTCAGCGGACTGACGATTAAAAATATGACGGCGCGTCGATCAGACAGCAAATGCTTTTCGCGGGCATTTTTCATCGAGGGATATCCGGAGCGTCCTGTGGTCGGGTTAACGCTGGAGGGGATTTTGATTGACGCGTCAGAGTTCGGGAAAATTTCTGGTGTGGATGGGCTGCGCTTTAAGGATGTACAGGTGACTGCCGTGGAGATCACGCAAGACCGTAACGACAGTTATGAACGTTGATGGCACAGAACAGAGGGACATGGTGCGCGGAATGAGCAGAACAAGGATGGGTCTGAACCGGCTGGATTTACTCGTATTCAATATCAGTGCGCATAATGTATATTATGTTAAATGCGGTGGGTTTATTCTTTAGTTCATAAGTTCCTCTCTTTCAGGAACTTACCGATGAATCAGGCGATTGCCTAAATTTAGTTGTGGACTTACGATGACTTCATAATGCAAAAATTACGGGGCATCCGCAAAGTTCATGGCATATTCCATCTAACATTTATCGAGGAACAACCAGAGAACTCATCTCATAGTTGATGATGTGACTACCCTACCGGTTATGTTCGCCACAATTTATGGAATGAATGAACTGAGCAAGAAACATCTGGGGATTCAAGAAAACATTCTGTGTTCGCTGCGTTTCTTTTACGTCTATTACTATAAGAAGCACATACGAACATTTGACTACGATTTCTATCGGTCAGGCTACAATATCTCCTGTTTTATCACGCAGCTTGATGGCTTCTTTACCTACCTGCTCGGGAAGCAGCACTTTGTTGATGGCAAGAAAACTGAAGACGTGAAGTCATGGCGCGCAACTGCAGTATTTGAGCCTGGCAGGCTAATGACTTCTCGTCCTGACGACACATAAGGAATATGTAATGGATATCGCGCTTTTTCCCGGACAAAGTCGGCGTCAGTGGGCTGATACGATGATCAATCTGGAAGCCCGGAAGCTTGTTAATACCGCAAATATGGTCGCGGCCATGCATCTCAGCGATTCACTGACCCGACTGAAATTCGTGGATGAAATAAGACAGGTTGTAATGCAACAGTTTGACGTGGCGAGGCGAGCAAGGAACGATGAAGAATGCATTATCTGCCTGAAAAACCTTAGAGCTGAGAATGAGTACCTGCTTGAACAGTCGCGCATGCTGAAAACAGGCTATGCCCGGATCTACGCTGATATTCAGTATGTAACAGAGCAGAATAAAATAGTCGGGTATTTCATATCCGGAATTAAGGTCGTTCTTGCCGGCGTTCAGGCAGTGTTTGGCGGTGTTATGATCGCCACCATGACGCCTGCTGGTATGCTTGCCGGTGCCGTTCTGGTCGGTGATGCTCTTAATACGGTATCACGGGAGGCAGCCCGTCAGTTCCTGAATGAACCGGCTTCTGAGGGGATAATAGCGGACGGCGCTATGTCCATAGCGGAATTTATGGGGTTCAGTCGCGATGTTGGCCTGGGGATCTTTAATGCAACCACGCTTGCAGCCAGCGTTTATGGGGTGTTTGGTATGACTGGTAAAGCTGAGGCCTGGCGTCTTTTCCGTTATCTTCCCGGAGACTATTACCGCAAGGTGGAAACCATGTCTCCGGGCAAACTGACGATGAAGGTTATGGGATGGGGGGTCAGCGCGAAGGTGGTACTGGAACTCCTTACCCGTGATGACCGGAGTCGCTGATCTGTGTTCTCATCAGCTTCCATGATTTATAGCCAAGTCTGACCGGCATCACCAGAAGCAGAACAATTAGCAAAAAGACGACGGCAACCACACAGGAGATAACATGGCTGGCGCTGCCAAAGATCGCGGTGACCAAGGTGATGATGGCCATCCCGCCGGTGATCCAGGCTACCGACAGAAAATAACCGGCCAGATCCTTCAGAACCTTTTCCTGCGATTCCCCCGTCGCCTGGTGACGTTTGATTCGCTCGATATCCTTACTGGTGAATCCTGCCGCTATAAGTTCCTGGTTTTTCACTGTCATTCACGTCTCCTTTAACCTGATAAAAAGAATACACTATTTAAAAGATCGGTTCCTTGCTGCTTTTGTTTTAAACTTTCCGGATTGTTGTACTGGGGGGCAGTTTGGATCTAGAAAATAAACGCCGAGTATTCAAATGTTTAAAGTTTTAACCCGTCGCCTGCAATATTGTAATGAGGTGTCTGCCAGCATAAAAAATGCCGCCCCGATACAGTTGCAGCAGCTGAAGACGCAGTTGGCTGATGATATGGTTAAGCCCGTGGGGCTTCATACCATGGGTATTCCGGCAGCGGTTAGTACGCTCGGGGTGATTGTCAGTGTCGCCATTCCGCAACTGTGGCTGGGGTATGGCGTACTCACCGCGCTCGGCCAGCCAGCAGAGCGCGTTTTCGTGTGGGTTGTGCTGATCGCCCTGCTCTTTGCCGGCATCAACGGAGTGACGATGTTTATGATTGGCAAAGGTAGCATGCGCGCCGTGCGGTTACATCTTACGCTGGCGGTGCTAAGCCTGGTATTAACGGCAGCCTATCTGCTGGCTGCGCTGAGCGGTACTTCTTCTCCGGGCGTCAGCCTGACCGCGGCACTGGTAAGTATTGTCATGCTTGGGCTTAGCGGCAGCTGTATCCTCTCTACCGCTTTCTATAAGATGCTGCTATTTACTTTGCATAACAGAGTCTGGCGCAAGCTTATCAGCCAGACGGGCTGAACATTCATTCCATAAAATCCCGCCGCTACTGAGGAAGCCTGAGAAACAGTGTCCGTTCCTGAGTCTGCGATGCTTTAAAACCATGGTGGATATAAAACGCTTTGGCGTCCTCAGTGAGTGCATGAACCATGATCGCCCGCACCCCAATATTCTCTGCTACCCGATAACAGCGTAAAACCGCATCCTGGAGTAAATCGGCTCCCAACCCATTTCCGCGTATTGAGACATCGACAGCCAGACGGGCAAGAATAATCACGGGAATGGGATCCGGCATGTTACGCCGCAAATTACCTGTCGCTTCCGTATGGTTAACGCTGCCGGTAGCCAGAGAGTAAAATCCCGCGACCTGCTTTGTGCCCGTTTTACAAACGACAAACGTTCGGGCTGCGCCAAGCGCCTGGTTTTTCAGACCTCTTTGTTTTAACCATTCGTCAAGTACGGCCTCTCCACTGACGAACTCCGCCAGTTGATGGACGCTGGATAAGGGCTCTGGGGGGGTTACACGTCCCACTGAGGTTTCCTTGCCAGCAGTTTTTCTATGGCAGGATCGTCGGCGACCGGGGCATCGAGCATATCAATGAACTCTGCATACTGTTCATCGTTAAAATTGAATACACGCCGATCGAGGATCACATTTTCGGCTGCCTGACAGGCCATCTCCAGAATGAAGTCAGTACGTGATTTATGGAGGATCTCTGCGGCGGCATCGATAAGCGCCCGCTGGGATTCTTTGGCTCTAAGATTGAGTTGAACATCTGATTTCATGGGTATACCTCTTGTATAGCAATTGCTTTACAAGCATAGCATAAGCGGCGCGTATAGCAATCGCTATACAGGTCCCTTAATCATGTCTGACCTCTTCACTCTGCATATCGCAAGAATTTGCTCTCTCAGCCAGCGGTGCGCGGGATCGCGTTCCATTCTTGGGTGCCACATCTGTGATACCGTAATTAGACGGCTTTTGAACGGCAGCTCGAAAACCTGTACCTGGTCCGTTACCTGCTGATTGAGTAAATAGAGCGCGGGTATCATGGCGATAAGATCCGATGCCACCGCCACGGACAGCGCCGTCGGAAATCCCGGTACGACGCTCGCGATTTTACGTTTTGTTCCGAGTTCGGCCAGCGCATCGTCAACGGATCCGTGCAGTGCACCCTCGGGTGACGCTACCACATGGCCCCAGGCGACATAATCCTTCACCCCTATTTCTGCCTGCTTAGCCACCGGATGCCCCTTACGCACGACGCCCACAAACCGATCCTCAAACAGTCGTTGCAGCCGTATTTCAGGCCCCATATTACTCTGGACGCCAATCTCCAGATCAACCAGCCCTTCCCGAAGATAGCGCGACGTTTTTTCCGGCTTAGGCGCAAAGCGTATACAGACGTCCGGCGCGGCGTCGGCCACAGCCGCTATAAGCGCAGGCCCAAACGCCACCACAAAACCATCGTTTGCCCTGATGGTAAAAAGTCGCGCTAGGCTTCGCGCGCTGAACGTTTCAGTTGAGGGCTGTAATACCGCCCTGGCCTCGTGCACTGCACGCCTGGCATGGTCCCGGGTCGCTTCGGCCCACGGGGTCAGTACCATGTTACGTCCGGCGCGCACCAGAATCGGATCGCCAGTGACGTCGCGTAACCTGCTTAATGTCCGGCTCATTGCCGAGGTGCTGAGGTTCAGACGACGTGCCGCGCCTGCCACGCTCGCTTCGCTCAGCAATATGTCGAGTGCTATCAGCAAATTAAAATCGGGTTCTGACATCTCCTTCCTCCCTGCATATTCAGATAAGGCGTTTCATGCAACGATGAAGTGTAAATGGTGCGCCTTCCGCCCTGCAAAAGCCATCTTTATAGTTTTGTCATCCACACACTCTTCTCTAAGGACAACAAGATGATGCTTTTTTCCAGCCAACCCAGCGACGATGGACTGCCTGGCCCGACGCGCGCACGGGTGATGGCCGCGATAATGACCACCACGTTAATGGGCGTGTTTGATGGCACCATGATCAATATTGCCCTGCCCTCCATGGCTCAGGAGATGCAGGTGCCAGCCAGTTATGCCGTCTGGTTCGCCAACGGGTATCTGCTGGCGGCTGCAATGACGCTGGCGATATTCGCGGCGCTTGCGGCCCGCCTGGGTTATCGCCCCGTATTTCTGGCAGGCCTGACGACCTTTACCCTGACATCGCTGGGTTGCGCGCTGGCGAAAACGCCCGAAGTGCTTATCGGTATGCGCGTGCTTCAGGGGATCGGCGGCGCAGCGACGCTGAGTATTGCTCCCGCGATACTGCGGTCCGTATTTCCCGGACGATTGCTTGGCCGCATTCTGGGTTTGCACGCCCTGCTCATCGCCTCCAGCTCCGCTATCGGCCCGGTATTGGGCGGTACGATCCTTCACACCCTGAGCTGGCAATGGCTTTTTGCGATAAACGTTCTTCCCGGCACCCTCGCCTTGCTGCTGGCGGTCAAAGCGCTGCCGCGGGATGCGGTTCGAAAGCAAGCGCCCTTTGACTCCCTGGGCGCCATATTGTCGGCGCTGCTATTGGGTTCGACGATCGTGGCGGCGAACAGCCTCCAGGATGCTACTTATCACACAGGTAGTCTTTGCTGGACGGTTCTCGCTGCGCTGAGCGGCATGGCTTTTATCTGGCAGATCCGCCGCACGGATAACCCCTTACTGCCGCCAGCCATATTCAAAAATGAACGTTTTACCCTCGCGGCCTTAACGTCGATGATTGCTTTTGTCAGCCAGGGTATCACCTTTATTGCGCTACCCTTCCTGTTTCAGAGCGAATACGGCTACAGTCCGGTGATTTCTGCCCTGCTATTTACGCCCTGGCCGCTCGGGATCGTGCTGATTGCGCCGCATGCAGGCCGGTGGGCGGACACGATTTCAGCCCCGGTGATTTCAACCCTGGGGCTGATGATTTTTGTCGTCGGTTTGATTCTGCTGGCAACATTACCCGCCAGCCCTTCGATGTGGGATATCTGCCTGCGAAGCCTGGTTTGCGGGATGGGATTTGGCTGCTTTCAGAGTCCCAATAACCGGGAAATGCTCTCAAACGTTAGTCGTGACTATGCGAGCTATGCATCCGGTGTGTTATCCATTATGCGCACGTTCGGGCAGTGTCTGGGGGCCGCCGCTGTGGGCGTACTGCTGGCGACAAATGAGAGAGCAATTCATGCTGCACTGTGGATCGCTGCGGCGGCTTCTGCGGTAGCGGTCATCGTCAGCGCGAGCCGACTGCGTAAAATCACTCATCCTGCGGAAACAGGTTGAGCGAGCAAAAGCTCCCGGGTCGCATCTTCAAAATTAGGGCGCGGCCCGTACACCACTTTTACATGCTGTAATTCATTAATGATTTCATTACTGATGTCGTGACCATAATCCACTGTAGAGGCGCTATCTTTATTGAAAACGACCGAATAGTGATGATCTATTCTGTATTTTTCAACGGTATCAGATATGACTCGCTGGCTTATATGCCGCAGGCGACCCTGCTCTGCCCGCAGTTGCGTGTTTTTACTCATATCATCGATCGCTTTCATTTCACGGCGCAAGGGTTCTGGCAGAGCGTAATATTTTTTCTCAACTTCAAGCGCGGATTTTTTAGCTAATGCGAGAAGTATTTCGTTCTGCTTTTTTTCCTGTGCCAGTAACGGTGATTCACGCAGGATCCGCTTGTAAGAAATACATGCAACCCCTTTTTGTCCGGCGTGAGGCTTAAGGTGACCGTTAAAAGAATATAATCCTACAAGACACACAAAAATTAACAGAATGAATGAAAAGCGTGGCTCAGACCGTTTAGTAATCATTGTCAGTTCCACCGAATAAATAGGGTCGCAGAGGAAATGTACACGACAGAAACACATAACGGTAGCGCAGAGGTGTACAAAAATAAACCGCAGCGCTACCCCCTTTCATGATCAAAGGTATCAATTATATTTAAGGGTGATTGTCCCGGTGGCATTTGCTTGCCCTGGCGTGACAACGTCACTGGTTTTGTAATACCACGCTTTAAAACGTAAGGTTTCAGACTCTCCGGCCCCGCCTGTATTTGCCGGATCGCTATAGGTGGTTGCGGAGCCGATATCAGCAAGCGCGGTACCATCGGCAGCCAGCCCACTGCCTTGTGATGCGGCTTTTACACGACTGGAATTAAAAGCTGGCACCTCCTGACCAATGGCCCAGTAGGTAAAACTGCGTAGCGCCGGTTGATAGGCTGATATCACGACCCCCACACCGGTCGCCGTCGTACCCGATTCAGACTGGTCTAAAGCAATCACTGAACCATCATCGTTGTCGCCCTCGGCAAGCGGCCCGTTGATGGTCAAGGTCACGTTGGTGCCTGGCTGACAGCTCAGACCAACATCCTGTTCGGGTCCTTCCACCATCTTAAGATTATCAAACGCAGAGGTATCCACATCGCCCATATTAAACAGCAGGGAAGAAACGGATGCTGAGCATCCCATCGCATAGACTTCTATCTGCGTATTTGACAAATAGACTTCTGACGCATTATCACCGTTATCCGAACTGCTCTGCCCTTCACGAAATTCCACCGTCGCCAGTTTGCCGCTCTCAAGGGCCAGATTACCGCTCGGGATTGTACCCCCCGTCGCAATCAACTGCACACGATAGGCCGAGCCCGCCAGCGTATGGCTGCTCTCGCCATCGCCGGACTGCCATGAGTTATCAACCGCACGTTCATAATCATACGGACCGGCCTGGTTAAGCGTGTAGGTCTTAATGCCGATACCCGGTATCGTGGTCGGGTAGATATTATCTCCCACCGGCGACGCCGACGCTAAATGAGTCGGGTTATAATGAAATCCTACGTAATAATCCCTGCTACAGTTTTTAATCGTGACATCCCCATCCGTCCCGCTGATATATCCAGAATCGTATAACACTTCGCCAAAGGTATAATTTTTCGCACTGACCAACAGTTTCGAGGGTAATGGGATCGTCGTAACGGTAACATCATCGCCGTTATCCCGGTTACAGGCTGCATGACTTAATAGTGGGACTGTCCCCAGCAATAACACCAGATAATATAAATATTTTGACATGAAATTAGTCTGCTCACTTAAGCTCAGTTATAAACAACATTCAATGTAATCGCACTGCTGAATGCACCCGGTGTTGGGGTCCCATGTGGGGTATACATTCGGGCAGTAAAAGTCATCGCGCCGGTTTGGTTTTCGAGCGCAACCGGGTAGCTCACGCCGTTGGCCAGCGCGACACCGCTGATGGGATGTTCGTGGTCACGGATAAACAACTGAAGGCCGACATCGGTCGCTCCGCCTGCATCTGCCGCTACCTGATTGGCGTAAATGACAGAAGCATAAGCCGGATCTTCAGCGTAAGGTGCGCCTGTAAAGGTAACCGTTGCCTGGCTTAACCCTGCGGTGCAGCTGTCAAACGCGATGGTCACTGGCACATTTCCTGTGTTCCCCCCCGCTACGGCAAAGTCTTTCCAGTAATATTTCCCGAGGTCGACTGCCTCCGGTTTGGTGACGTTACATGAGCCATCAATAATGTTTCCGGTGACATGGAACTCAATATCATTGCGATCGGTGTACGCCATTGCCGGCGACACGCTCAGCATGAATACCATTCCCGGGCCGATGAGCGATTTAAGGCCGGAACGGAGAAAAATGAAGCGTGACATTAATTTGCTCCCGATACGGGATGGCAAACCCCGTTGATGAATAAAATATCGGCCTCTGTTTTTGCGCCGGCAAGTGTGTAATCAACGGCGCACTGCTTGTTCGCCGCCTCCCCCCACTTAACAATTAACCGCCCTTTCTCGGCGAGCCCGACGAGATACACTTCCCCGCCGTCGCCAACAATACTGCTGCGCGTGTCATCCGACTCGCCGCTGGTTTGTGTTACTACTGCGCCAAACGGCACCGGTTTACCGTTGTAGGTCAGCGTCATCATCGCCTTTTGTCCAATCCAGGTGTTGTACTTCACGCGTACTACCGCCCCTTTGGTCGGCACCACGGTTTTGGCGATGTTATCAATGGCCGCGGAAGTATCGCTGGCATCCACTGTGTTGAGTGAGATCGAATTGCTGTGATACGGACGAACGTACGGCACAATGGCGTTACCGAAATAATCGGTATGAACGTTCGTCTGCCCGTTGATCGGCATACCGGAAACACCCGGTGTTTCAACCAGCGCTACGCTATCGTTCAGCTGACGCGCCAGGGTGATACCGTCGCGATGCAGCACCATGCCCCCGCGCAGGCTGTAATTCACTCGTCGGCTGTAATCGTCGTAGCTATAGCCTGCGGACATATCGGCATAAGTACTTTGATAACCCACAGTGACATTGCCGTTAGTAGCTTCAGAATCGGCGTTATAGCCTTCTGAAACCTGCCAGTTCAGCTGGTTTTCCTGCATCGCGGTACCGGAAATTCCGATGTTGTGCGTGGTATCGCCGTTTTTACTACTGTTCATCGAATAGTTAGCCGAAACAGACCGGGCCGCTTCACTGTGGCTGAAGGCGCTGAACGGTACGCTCAGGTTAAGCGAGAAGACGTTATCGTCGTCGTAGTTATCGGAATCGTTATTGTGACCGCCATTGACGTTTTTAGAGTGGGCATAGTTCAGCGAGTACGACACCGGTCCAAGCGTGCTGCTGAAGCCCAGGTTCATGGAGTCCGCATGTTCACTGTTCCAGTAAGAGGCGTCGTACATGCTCAGTGACAGGGTGCCGAAAGGCAACGTCTGTGAGATTGTCACATCAAAACGGTTTCGCTCCCGGCCATTATCAATAGTGCTATTGCCCGGATCCCAGTCATTGAGGAAGTCCTGAAACGAAAGATAACCCCGGGTTGAAAATTTATAACCGGCGACGGCAATATCGGTGTTGGTTTGCTGAAGCGTCTTACTGTAGCGCACGCGATACGACTGGCCGCTATGGTGTTCCTGTTGTCGCATGTTGTCCGGCTGCGGAATATCCGCCCACGACTGGGAAATATCAAATGAGAGCGCTCCGGCGCTGCCCATATTAAAACCGGTTCCGGCAATCAGGTTGGAATAATTGTCTTCCGCCTGAATATAGCCGCCGTAAAGCGTGATCCCTTTTCCGACGCCCCAGGCCGCTGATCCCTGAATAAAGTTAAAATCCTCTGCACGTGAACCCGACCCGTCCTGACGGGTTTTGCCCGCCACCAGGCCATACTGCACCTGACCTTCACGTTGCAATACCGGCAGCGTGGCGTAAGGCACAATAAAGCTACTTTGCGTACCGTCGGACTCTTTGATCACCACCTGCAGATCGCCGGAGCTGCCGGTCGGATACATATCGCTGAATTCAAACGGTCCCGGCGGCACGGTAGCCTTATAAATGCTGTGACCGTTCTGGTATACCGTCACTTCGGCATTGCTGCGGGCTATACCGCGTATTACCGGGGCGAAGCCTTGCATGCTGTCCGGCTTCATATCGTTATCCGAGTACATCTGCACCCCGGTGAAACCGACGCTATCAAAAATGCCGCCGCGCGTGGTTCCTTGTCCCAGCACCAGCTGGCTTTTAAGAGATTTAATATCCCGTGAGGCGTAGGTATACACGGAATCCCAGTCATTTTCGGATTCGGAATGGGTATAGGTGGAATAGTTGCGAAAGCGCCAGGCGCCTACGTTCAGCCCCGGTTGCAGGCTTAGAAACTGATTACTGCTGTCGGTGCCGTTGCGCTGATGCAGATCCTGTTGACCCGAGACGCTGTAATTAAGTAAACCCGCCGTGATCCCTTCATCCCAGCGCTCCGGTGAAACATAACCCCTTGCGGTGTTAAATAAAGCAACCTGCGGCAGGATCAGGTCGAAACGCTGCTGCACCAGATCGATTTTTTCGTCCGCGCCGGGGATGGCATACAGATCCACACATTCGCTGGCTTTTTCCTGTTCGCCAAAATAGTTATCGACACGAACGTTCCAGGCTTTCAGCTGAGTGACGTTTAAGCATACCCCTGTGCGGTCTGACGTAGGGGCACTTTTCAACCGTCGAAAAGAGAGGGTTTTACTGTCTACCAGATTGCCGTTGATAAAAATGTCGACGTTATAGTCCCCGGGCGGCACCTCATCTTTGGCAAACAGACTGAGATCCATTGCTGGCACTTCTGCGCTGTCTGTTTCCAAAAGATGAGGGTTGAAATGTTCCTGCGCACGTGCGCTGAAAGAACTAAAGACAACACTGAGCCCGAGCCCTAAAGAAAGGACGTAGGTTTGTTTCACTTTTTCCATTGTAACCCTGTATCCGTGCGGGAGACTTACGGTGTCGATTAATATGAGGTGACTTTGTCCGGGCCTTTCACGCCATAATCATTAATAAGCGACCAGGTTACTTTGCCGTGAGGTGACATAACACCTTCAGAAATACTCAACGTGGAGAATGGCGCGACAAAATACTGTCCGCTTAACGCCTGGTGATTAATTTCAATTCGTGAGAAGTTCATATAAAAAGGTGTCGGGTTATTGACCTGTAAACCCTTCGCGGTCAGGTTCCACTTAAGCTTTTCCGCACTGGATTCTGGCGTCTGCCCCTGTAATGCTGCCGGACGGTAGATCAGCTTAATCTTTGAGTTGATGGCAATTTGCATCGTATTTTTACCTTCACTACCGTCGGTAGCGGGGATCCCTTTCACGTTCAGCCATAACAGCGATTCACGATCTTCCGGAACAGGTAAACCTGAACGCACAATACGAATTGACGCTTTTTTCCCGGCTTCCAGACGGAATAGCGGTGGCGTAATAATCATATTTTCTTTTTTTAACGGGCTGCCTTTAGCCGGGCTAATCCACGACTGTACCAGGTTAGTAACCTTGTCAGAGTTTTCAACGGACAAAGAGGCGGCCTGGCGGGAGCCATCAAAAATAACCCGCGTACTCCCGGTAACAATACTGGCGGACGCGTTCAGGCTGGCGGCGCTGGCCACGCAAAAAATAACAGCGGCGATGGGTTTCATAATGCACTCACAAACTAAAAAGGAGGGTTTCCCCTCCTGCGGAATCAGTTATAACGGACGTTATAGGTAATAACAGCGTTAACATCGCCGGCAACGGCCTGCCCGGTGGCAATCATCTGCGCGGTATAGGTTTGACTCGCTGTGCCATCGGTGAAAGTAATAGGATCGTTATCTGCATTATTTTTGACGATGGTACCATTTGAGCCGCCCTGCTTGAGCTGAACGGCCACGTTGGTTGCCGCACCCAGCGTAGCAGTGTTTGCAAAATAGGATGGATCGGCTGCAACAGCATCAACAGGGCCTGAGAAGACAATATTTGCAGTCGTGCTGGTTGGACAGTTATTCAGGTCGAACACAAACTGTTTTGGCGCGCCAAGGTCGCCTTTTGTAGCGAGGTCGGTTGCCGCCGTTGAGCCCAGATCAACGGTCGCATTTGCCGTGCCGCCATCAACGGCAATATCACAACCCTGATCGAGCACCGTTCCATTAAATGTGATAGTGTTAGAAGCCGTCGCCGCGCTCGCGCCACAGAAAGTGAGAATAAGCGTCGCACCAATTTTAGTCAGTTTCATTCGTTGATATCCCAATAGAAATAATAAATATCTTCATTTTTATTCCTGCCAGGACGAGACAATAACAAAGTAGCTCCACTGAACTCACAATGAATAATGCACCGTTTGTGACAAGGCAAATATAAACCCTCAGGCAGGAATTAGATTCGCAACATCAATAAACGACATCAGCAAACCCGAAGTAAGGTTACAAGAAAGTTACGGAGTTTCGTAAAATAAAGTAATTTAATTTTAGACAACCTTTTGTTATGGCCTGGATTGGCATTTTGTTAGCATTCGCGCTGTTTTTTCTGAGCAATAACGCCACCGGCAGTGTTGCTAGCAGCATATCCAGACTGACATATTTGAGCGAATGAGAGCAATAGGCATGATCAACAAAAAAAACATGATCGCGTTAACCCTTTGTGGCCTGATGATGGCAAGTGGCAGTGCGCTGGCGGGCCTTCCTTCTGGTGACAGCGACAATAATATTAATACCAACCCAGAGAACGATGCGGGGACTCAGGGCACGGGCGGCGTAGTCCATTTTACCGGTAAGATTACCGATGCATCCTGTAATATCACCACCGACTCAGCAGGGCAAACCGTTGAATTAGGCACCTGGGCTGCAAGCTACTTTGCCACCCAAAAAGAGACCACGCGCACGCCTTTCCAGATTTCAGTTGAAGGTTGCCCGGATTCCGTTAAAACCGTTGCCGTGTTGTTTGATGGTAACAAAGATGCGAATGATAATACCCTGCTGGGTTTAAATTCCTCCGTGGACAGCGATGGCAATACGGCGACTGGCGTTGCCGTTAAACTCTATGAAAGCGACCGTAACACGCAGATTAAAATTGGTGATATTTCTCAGAGTATCGACCTTGCCGAAGGGGAAGATTCAAAAACACTCAATTTCTACGCCAATTATAATGCCACCACCGATGTCGTCAGCACCGGAGAAGCCGACGCAGATGCCAATTTCCTGATGGTTTATAACTGATCGACTGATGATAAGCAGAGCTTTCTCTGCTTATCTTTTTCCTCTACGGGGATCTGAAAATGAAGAAACTCACCGCGGCCCTGTTCTTTTATTCGCTCGGCATGAGTCTGTCAGCACACGCGGGGGTTGTGATGGGCGGTACGCGTGTTGTGTACCTTGAGGGGCAAAGAGAAGTGGCATTTTCCATTACCAATATGGAAAAAGAAACCCCTTATCTTATTCAGTCGTGGATTGAAAATATTGACAGTAAGAATAAAACCGCTCCGCCCTTTATCGTGACGCCTACGTTATTTCGTTTAGATGCGGAACAGAAAAACTCGCTGCGCATCAATTATCTTGGAACGCCATTACCCACTGACCGGGAATCTGTTTTTTGGCTTAACATCAAAAATATTGCCCCGAGCAAAAAAGCAAACAGCAACAAATTGCAGATTAACGTGAAGTCAAAATTCAAGTTATTTTTCCGTCCCGCAGGGTTGAAAGGCAATGCCGAACTTGCCTACAAAAAATTAAAATTTACCTGTCGTAATAATACGCTTAGCGCACACAACCCCTCGCCCTGGTTTGTATCGTTTTACAAGGTCAGCGTTGGGAACACCGACGTTGAAATGCCGGGAATGATTGACCCCTTCTCCGATCGTCAATGGCACATTCCCTGCTCGGGGACCATTCGCTGGCAGGCGATCAACGATTACGGCGGGCTGACGAGAGTCGCCACGCAATCCTGACGCTGTGACAACACGCCTTTGGCGAATGTAGCCAACGACCGCACATGCATTCTCTCGTCCCACGCAATTTACCCCGCATTTATACGCTCGCGATGCTTGCGGGTGCGGTCACGTCTGGCATTCATGTGCGCCGGGCACAGGCCGATGAGTACTTCGATCCTCAGGCGCTGGAGATCACAGCAGATCAGCAGCAGGCTAGCGACTTAAGCTATTTTTCCCGACAAGGCGGTCAGCAGCCGGGACATTATCGTGTCGCGGTTGTTGTTAACCAGACGCAGCGGGATGAGCGCGAAATTGCATTTGTCGATACCGGGGGAACGCTCTCACCAGTCCTGAACCTGGCGTACCTCAAGAGACTTGGGGTAAACATCGCGGCCTTCTCTTCGTTCGATGCGCTGCATGACGAGGAGACATTTACGGACATCGGCAAATATATTCCCGATGCGTCGACGCATTTTGACTTCACCCATCATCGGCTGGTTTTCAGCATTCCGCAGGCAACCATGTTGCAAAAAAGTGCCGATTATATTCCTCCCGAACAGTGGGACGACGGCATCCCCGCTGCTTTTGTCGATTACAATCTTACGGGCTCGACAACCAACATCGACAATATTCATGACAACAGCAGCTATCTGAGCCTGCGATCCGGTATCAACCTGGGGGCGTGGCGTTTACGCAATTACGCCACGTTTGAATATGGTAATACCCATCACTGGCAGTCTCAGGGAACATCCCTCCAGCGGGCCATTACGCCGCTGAAGAGCGCGTTAACAATAGGGAATGCCTACACGTCTGGCGAGGTTTTTGACAGTTTTCAGTTTACGGGGCTTCAGCTTGCCTCGGATGAGAATATGCTGCCGGACAGCCAGCGCGGTTTCGCGCCCACGATCCGCGGCGTCGCTCACAGCAATGCCCGCGTCAGCGTTCGCCAGCACGGTTACACCATCTATGAAACCTATGTTGCGCCTGGCGCATTTGTTATTAGCGATCTCTTCCCCACTTCGCAAAGCGGCGATCTTGAGATCACGGTGCATGAAAGTGATGGCAGCGAACGCACGTTCACCCAACCCTACTCCTCGGTGGCCTTTATGCTACGGGAGAAACGACTGAAATTCAGCGCCAGCACCGGACGGTATAACAGCCCTGACGCCGAGGGCGACACCCCGCCGTTTGTTCAGGCCTCCGCCTTTTACGGATTGTCTTCAAGCCTGACGCTGTACGGCGGAGCGGAGCTTTCCGGCCACTATCAGGCTCTCGCGCTGGGATTAGGTAAAGATTTTGGCCGGTTTGGGGCACTGGGTGTGGACACCGTTGCGGCGAAAGCACACCTCAGTGATGACAGGCTGGCCCTCGGGCAGCAAATACGCGCTCAGTACCAAAAAAATCTCGCTGAGACGAACACGTCGCTCACCCTTTCGACCAGCCATTACACGACGCATGACTTTTACAGTTTCAGTGAAGCAAATGATGACAGCGACCCAGACCAGCACGTGCATAACCGGCGTAACCGCACACAGTTCAGTTTGACGCAGGATCTCGGTGCGCTGGGCAATATCAGCGCATCCTTTTACCGTCAGGATTACTGGAACGCCTCGGCGGTCGATCAAACCGTCCATCTTGGCTATTACGCTAACTACAAAGGGGTGTCGTTGAGTGTTGGGTATTATCTCACCCGCTCAAGCGCTGATGATAGCGACAACGAACGGGCGATAAACCTTAGCATCAGCGTCCCACTCAGCCGCTGGTTACCCGGCGCAACAACCAGCTACAGCCTCAACAATAACCTTGATGGCCATACTACCCGGCAGGTTTCGCTGTATGGTACGGCCCTGGCCCACGATCGCCTGAACTATAACCTCCAGCAGGGCTTCGACAACCAGGCCAATACCGCGAACAGCAACCTTGCGCTGGCTTATCACGGCGGTTATGGCAGCGCCAGTCTCGGGTACAGCCACGATCGCTATAGCAACCGCGTGAACTACGGCGCGGCAGGCGGCATTGTGGCAACACAGTATGGGGTGACGTTGAGCCAAAGCCTTGGGGATACCCTGGCGCTGATCCGCGCTGACGAGGCGTCGGACGTTCAGGTTGAAGGGGCGACCAATGTTCACACCGACTCCCGAGGTTATGCAGTGATGCCAACCTTATCGGCGTATCACAAAAACACCATTTCGCTGGATACCGAAACGCTGGCAGAAAATGTCGATCTGGACCAGAACAGCAGAACGATTGTGCCGACCAGCGGCGCGGTCGTCCTGGCGAATTACCATACCCACGTGGGCATCAGAACGCTCATCACCCTTACGGCACACGGGCGCCCGCTTTCATTTGGCGCCAGCGCGTATGTCTCGAACGGGACGTCTGCGAAATCAAGCGTCGGCATCGTTGGCGAAGCAGGACAGGTCTATCTCAGCGGCGTGCCGCTACGCGGGACCTTGCATGCCAGCTGGCGGCAGAAAGGCCAGGATATGCGCTGTAGCGCCCCATTACGCCTTCCGGATACCGCTGGCCGCACTCCGGTCACGCTTATGAACCTTCAGTGCCAATAACTTACTGAGATACCTGTGAACAATATCAACCGTTTAATCAATCTCCTGATGCTCGCTTTTTTGCTGATTCACGCTACGGCAAGGGCGTCTCAGACCTGCCCGCCGACCATGGGCGATGCGGTCATTAACTTTCAAAACTACTCGATCACTGATAACCCATCGATCCCTCCGGGGTCGATGCTTTCAGGCGCTATCCTGGGCCAGGAAAACCGCTCGTTTTATAACTGTCCTGAGGGAACCGGCCCGGTAACGATGCGCTTTGTAGCCAATAACGCCTTAACCGTAGCGCCCGTCAGCGGCGTGGCGCCGAACGGTACGGGCGCCCCGGCCTCCGTTTATGACGTGCCAGATATTCCCGGCGTCGGGTTTGCGGTGGGCATTCGCGAAACCACGCACTGTGCAGCCGAACCCGTGCATTACATCGCCTCGGGGGATGACAGCGTTGCGATTTGCAGCACAAACGATCCCTCGCAAATGGCGACCCAGTTCTTCGTCGTGTTTTATAAAACCGCGCAGGAGATTGTCTATGAACAGCCGAACAGCGGGCAAATTCGCGCAGGAACGCTGATTCTGGAGGATGCTAACGGCGCGGTGATATCTGAAGCTGGCGTGACGGTGGAAGTCGCTGCCGCCGACCTGAAAGTGCATAAATCGAGCTGTTATATCTCGGATAACAATATCACCGTCAATATGGGACAAAGTAGCGTAAGCGATCTCAACAAAGGAATGGATGGGGATAAACACCGCTTCATCATCCCTCTGGTCTGTGACGCATCCCAAACGGCAGCGGTGAAGATCGGGTTCTTTGGTCCGACTGAAAAAGACGCGCAGAATCACGATGTGCTGGCGCTAAGTCAACAGGAGAGCGCCGCTACCGGCGTGGGGATCCGCATTCTGTATGGCGATAACTACGGTGCCGCCAGAGGCACAACCGTTCCTCTCAACAGCACCGGTGTCGAACCTTTTGCCAACGCTGCCCGGCAGACCGCGTTTTCCCTGGATTACGACGCACAATATGTGCGCACCGAAACCCAGGCCACCGCGGGGCTGGCAGACAGCCTGGCGACATTTAGTCTGATATACAACTAAGCGCTACTCCAGTGCCAGCAGCGCAAAACTCGCCAGCCAGTGCCCGCCGCTGTAGTGACTGCCGACAACATGCTCCACGCTTGCCGAGAGATGGCGCGCAACGGCATCGCGTAATGGCTTCCGGGCGTGATGATTTTCTGGCAGGGCGCGGGCAATGTGCTTCATACACCAGGCACGGCTGAGGTTGAGACCGTCCAGATGCGCGATTTTCGGGTCGGTGCGATCGCTCACCTCAGCCGGGTTCATGAGCGCAGAAATGGCGCCCACTTCAGGCAGAAACGCATCGAACCAGGCCGGGAAATCCTCCACCACCTTACTCATCAGCAGGGCCTCGGTCAGCGCTCCGGAGATATACTCGTCGCCACCCGGCTCATAATGCGCAGGATAATGCGTGTCCGCGAGGTAAAACCGCGTTGCCGCGTCCAGGATGGCGCGCTCAAGCGTGTCATCGTTCACCGTCCGGGCATAATCCAGCCCCAGCGCGAGCGCAAACGCCGTGTTGTAGTGCGTCCCGACGCGGATCGGATAGGTAAGCTTGCTGAGGTAATCCACCAGCCGCTGGCGAATATCCCGCGTTAACGGTTGCAGCGTCTGGTACCAGCGCTCCGCCTGCGGCAGTGACGATTGTTTCAGCTCCTGCGCCAGCGCCAGCAGCCAGCCGTAGCCATAAGGTCGCTCAAACGACGCGCGGAACGGCGCGGTAAAATAGGCCAGCTCCATCGCCACCTTCTCGTCGGTCAGGTGTTCTTCGAAGAGAGTGATGATCTCTTCCCGACACGGCAGTTCGGGCCAGAGACGCAGGCAGCGCAGCAGCAGCCAGTAGCCGTGCACCGCAGAGTGCCAGTCAAAACAGCCGTAAAAGATCGGGTGCAGCTCGCGAGGCGGCAGAACGTCGCCGTCATCGTTGAGCAGATGCATAATGTGGTTCGGATATTCCTGACGTAAATAGGTCAACGGCATTCTGGCGAAGGCGTCAGCCTGATGTTGCGTTAATTCCATTGCAGCTCCTTAGCGAAACACGAGGAAATACATTAAGAACACGTTCACCACCAGCAAGGTTAACGCGGTCGGGATCTGGATCTTGATAACCTGATATTTGTCTTTTAGCTCCAGCAGCGCGGCGGGCACGATGTTGAAGTTGGCGGCCATCGGTGTCATCAGCGTGCCGCAATAGCCTGCGTACATGCCGATAGCCAGCAATGGTGCCGGGTTACCGTGATGGACGTTAATCAGGAATGGCAGAGCGATACCGGCGCTTAACACCGGGAAGGCAGCGAAGGCGTTGCCCATAATCATGGTAAACAGCGCCATCCCCACGCAATAAATGACCACCAGCATGAAGCGGCTGTCCGGGTTCACAAACAGGCTGACCACCTTTTGTACCGATTCGCCGGTATTCGCCACCACAAACACCCCGCCGAGCATGGCGAGCATCTGCGGCAGGATCACCGCCCAGCCAATGGTATCGACCAGCCGACGCGACTGACGAACCGCATGCAGCGGCGTACCTTTTGTCAGCCACCAGCCGGTGAGGATAGCCGCCACACAGGCCACGCACAGCGCCGCCAGCGTAAGCTGCTTCTGGTCGAGCAGATAGACACCGCCAATCGACACGCCTTTCAGAAACAGCGTCCCGATGACCGTCACCACCGGGATCATCAGCGCGGGCAAGAATAGCCAGTTTTTCAGCCGGTGTGATGAGGCAACCCGCTCCTCCTCGGTGGACATTTTATAATGCCCCTTCCCGACCAGCCCGAAACCGGCCAGTAGCGCAATCACGATAACGGCGCCGCCAATAATGCGATACGCCAGCGACTTACCCAGCTCCTGCACCATCAGATCGCCAAACAGGAAGATCCCGCCAAACAGAAACCAGAACAGCGCGGTGGTATAGCGTTTCGGGTTAGCGCGATCGCGAAGGGTCATCACAACCAGCAGCATCACGACAAAGCCGATCAGGTAGTACACGCGGTTAATGGTGATAAAGGTCATCATGGTGCGATCTCCTGCGTACCCTGCTCTGCTCTCCAGGCCATCACGTCGCGACGAATGCTGGCGTCGAGGCGCAGCAGACGCGTCATATGGATGATCAGTGCCGCAATAGCGGTCGGAATGGCCCACAGGCCGATATGCAGCGGTTCGATCCCCTCGATCCCGTTCTCTTTCAGGAACGCATCAATCAGCAGTACCGCGCCAAAGGCGATAAAGATATCTTCCCCAAAGAAAACCGCGATATTGTCACACGCGGCGGCATGGGCTTTGATTTTGTCGCGGATAGTCTGCGGCAGTTCGCCGTATTCATTCAGGGCCGCCCCTTCGGCCATCGGCGCCAGCAGAGGACGCACCGTTTGTGCGTGGCCGCCAAGCGACATCAGGCCCAGCGCAGCCGTCCCTTCGCGGGCAACAAAGTAGAGCATCAGGATACGCGCCGAGGTGGCGCTGGCGATCTTCGCGACCCAGGCCTGGGCGCGCTCTTTCAGCCCGTAATACTCCAGCAGGCCAATCACCGGCAGGATCAGAATGAAAGTGGCGAGCGATCGGCTATTCACGAACTTTTCGCCAAAGGTTTCCAGCAGCATACCGAAATCCATGCCAACCAGCAGGCCCGTTGCCAGCCCCGCCACCACGACAACCAGCAGCGGGTTGAAACGCAGTGCAAAACCAATAACCACCACCGGAATCCCGATAAGTGGCAACAGTGTAGAACTGTCCATAAACGTTACCCTATCCAAAGTGAGCGTTGCGCGCCGACGGCTATTTTTTATACTTCGCAGCAGAGCGAAGCCGGTGCATTACGGCGCGCGATGTTGTGTTTTGCGTCAGGCTCCACAGAACCTGCACTAAAAAGCTATATCTGAACGTCAAAAACATGTAAACAATTTATCAATAAAATGTTCTTATTTTATCGACGGGTTTACATTCTGGAGAAAGGATCGGTATGACGACAAAGAAAACGAAAACAGCGTTAAACCACGACGACATTGCGGACGGGCGTATCGTCTCCTCCCGCCATCTCGTCTCAGAGCGGTGTGCCGAACTGTCGGAGCTGGAATACGCGTTGATCATGACCAGCAATGCGTTTAACAAATGGATGGTGCGCTGCATGACCGCAGCAGGGGAACCGGATATGGGCGCTTTCGACGTCTCGCTTCTGCACCACGTAAACCACCGCAACCGCAAGAAAAAGCTGGCCGACATCTGCTTTGTGCTGAACGTGGAAGATACCCACGTGGTGACGTATGCGCTGAAAAAGCTGGTAAAGGCGGGTTACGTCACCAGTGAAAAAGCGGGGAAAGAGCTCTTTTTCTCGACGACGGAGGAAGGCAAAGCGCTGTGCATGAAGTACCGGGAGGTACGGGAAGCCTGCCTGATCAACATTCATGCGGAAAGCGGCATTCCAGGCGCGTTGATTGGTGAGACCGCGCAGTTACTCCGCGCGATCTCCTCCCTGTATGATACCGCCGCACGCGCGGCGGCCTCGCTTTAAGGACGGCGGAAAAGCGTTATGCTCCGCCCGGCCAGTTCATAATCGACGGATTCCGTGATGATTTCCCCTGTGGGGGCATCATCCGCCGTCGAAAGCTCCAGCACCCAGCCCCCTTCGCCAAACTGCGGGATCTGGAAGGGCACCGTGCCTTCAAACGGGTTAAACAGCATCAGCACGTCGTGCCAGATGCCCTCTTCCTGCTCAAGATCCGGACGGCTGATGGCAAGACCAAGGGTGGAACCCTCGTCCCACTGTTCCGACTGCTGCGGTCCGCCACCGGCGTTAAACCAGCGGATCTCAAGCCCGTCGCGCCAGTTTTCACGGCGCAGCAGCGGCTGCTCAGCGCGCAGAGCAATCAACCGACGGGTAAAGTCGCGCAGCTTCTCGTCGTTTTCAGAGAGTCCTTCCCAGTTTATCCAGGAGATCTCGCTGTCCTGGCAATAGCCGTTATTATTGCCCTTTTGCGTCCGGCCAAACTCATCACCTGCCAGCAGCATCGGCGTGCCGTGGGAGAAGAAGAGCGTGGTGAGGAAGTTGCGCTTTTGCCGCTCGCGGGTGGCGATAATATCCGGATTCTCCGTCGGCCCTTCTTCACCGTAGTTATACGACCGGTTATCGTTATGTCCGTCGTTATTATCTTCCCCGTTATCGGCGTTATGCTTCTCGTTGTAAGATACCAGGTCGTTCAGCGTAAAGCCGTCATGCGCGGTGATAAAATTGACGCTGGCCCACGGACGACGTCCGCGCAGATCGTACAAATCACCGGACCCTAACAGACGGGCGGCAAAATCGTTAGAAACGTTATCTCCCTTCCAGTATTCACGTACCGTGTCGCGGTATTTGTCGTTCCACTCGCCCCAGCCTGGCGGGAAGCCCCCCACCTGATACCCCCCTGGGCCGATATCCCACGGTTCACCGATAAGCTTCAGCTTCGACAGCACCGGATCCTGGGTCACGGCATCAAAGAAGCCGCCGCGCGGGTCGAATCCCTCCGGCTCGCGTCCGAGAATGGTTCCGAGGTCAAAGCGGAAACCGTCAATCTGCATCGATTCCGCCCAGTAACGCAGGGAGTCCATGACCATCTGCAACACGCGCGGGTGCGAGGTGTTTACGGTGTTTCCGGTGCCGGTGTCGTTGATGTAATACCGATGCTGATCCGGCATGGTGCGGTAATAGCAGAAGTTATCAATCCCCTTAAACGACAGGGTTGGCCCCAGCTCGTTGCCCTCCGCCGTGTGGTTATAGACCACGTCGAGGATCACCTCGATGCCCGCGTCATGATAAGCACGCACCATGTCGCGGAAACCCTGGATCCCCGCCGGGCCGTAATAGCGGGACGCTGGCGCAAAGAAACCGAGCGAGTTATAGCCCCAGAAGTTTTTCAGGCCGCGATCGAGCAGGTGCTGATCGTCCGGGAACCAGTGAACCGGCAGCAGCTCGACCGAGGTAATGCCGAGGCTTTTGATGTACTCCACCGAGGCTTTATGCCCCATCCCCTCAAACGTACCGCGCAGTTCAGGCGGAATAGCCGGGTTAAGCTGGGTAAAGCCTTTTACGTGGCTTTCATAGACCACGGTATGCGGCCACGGGATATCGGGCCGGCGTGAGTCCTGCCAGTCAACGGCATTGGGGTCGATGACCTTACATTTGGGCGTAAACGGCGCGCTGTCTCGCGTGTCAAAACTGAGATCCAGCTCGTCGTGTCCCAGTTCATAGCCGAAGTGGGCATCGTTCCACTCAATTTCACCTACCAGTTCACGGGCATAGGGGTCAATAAGCAGCTTATTGGGGTTGAAGCGGTGACCGTTCTCCGGATCGTAGGGGCCGTAAACGCGGTAGCCATACAGCGCCCCCGGTTTCAGGTCCGGCACATAGCCGTGCCAGACCTCATGGGTATATTCCGGCAGTTCCAGACGGGCGATTTCTGTTTTTCCCGAAGGATCAAACAGACACAGCTCCACCCGCTCAGCGTGGGCGGAAAACAGGGCGAAGTTCACCCCTTTTCCGTCATAATTTGCGCCCAACTGCTGGCCATGACCGGCCCGAATTTCAAACGTTGTATCCTTTGGCATTTTTGTTCTCCTCAATTATTCGCAGGTAAGCAGAACCAACAAACATCCCTTTTCAGACGTTAAATCCAGCGTCTCTGGCAGAAGGCGACGCTCACCGGTAAACAGATCCCGGTATTGCTTCCCGGCCAGCGCCTGGGGTATGGCCACGGTAGTATTGGCCCACAGCATCGCATTATCGGTGACGTCAAACACCAGGCGCGGCACGGCGACGATCAGCGCCTCGTCATCTTTGATGCGGGCATAAACGATCAGATTCTCCTCCCGCTCGCCGGTTACCTTCAGCGGCAGCCAGTCGCCGTAGCGGAAAAGCGCGGGGTAATGTGGCCGAAGCCGTAACAGCGTGGCGGTGACGTACTGCTTCACGCTGCCGTCTCGCCAGCGTTGCGCATCGTTAAAAACGGTGCCATCCGCTACGCTGAGGTTTTCCGCCAGTGCGGCGAAATCCGGTTCGCGGCGGTTATCCGGGTCGACGAGGCTGAAGTTAAGCCCCTCGCTGCCCTGGTAGATGTCCGGTACGCCAGGCGCAGTCAGTTTGATCACCGTCTGGCTCAGGCTGTTCATTAACCCAGCCCGAATAAACGGCTGGAGTGCGGCACTGAAATCACGCAGGAACAGGGTGTTATCCGGGGAAAGCAGATGGCGCACGTAGTCCAGGACCACGCTCTCGTAACCTTCGTTGCTGTCGATCCAGTCGGTACGCTGCTTGGCCTCGCGCAGGGCTTTCTCGATAAAGCCGAGGAAACGCTCTTCCAGTGACTTAAGGCCATCACGATCCTCAGGCGACAGGGTTGCTGGCCAGACGCCCGCCAGCGCCTGGAAGATCATCCAGGTGTCGGCGGCGTTCGGCGCGGTGCCATCGTTGAGGAATCGGACTTGCGTCTGGTTCATCTGCCGCCAGCGCGCCAGATTTTCTCCCCACAGATCTGGCGCTTCCGTCAGCGTATACAGACGAGCTCGTGCATCCTCGCCGCGTTTGGTGTCGTGGGTGGAGGTTCCCAGCAGCGCATCGGGCTGGCGGGCAAGTCGAATGCGCATCTCCTGATGAAAACGGGAAAGTGAAAACGCGCGCGGCGTCGGGTCGGCGCCGACTTCGTTCAGGGCCAACTCCAGGTTATGGCGGAAGAACAGCGTATCCTCTACCGATTTCGCCATCAGCGGCCCGGTCAGCTGCTGAAAACGGGTGCGGAAAAGCGAGGCCAGCGCGTGGTCATGCTCCGGCAGATCGCCGGAAAGAATACGCACGATAAGGCTCAGAGCGGGTTCAGAGGTGTTGACGCTGGCGACCACGCGGCTGAGCAGCGCCACATCCGGTGACGTCAGCCCCTGTGCGGTGCCGTAGGTGCGATACACCGGAAACGCGATAAGCAGCTCGCGCAGGGCATGGCGGATATCCTCATGCTCCACTTCGGCACCGTTATGCCCGGCCAGCTCGCTGGCTATTTTAAGCAGCGTGGTAAATTCACCTTCAAAATTACGATCGGTCATCAGCCCTTTGGCGTTGCGAAGTTCCGCCTGCCTGTCAACGGTCGTACCCAGTGTCTCGTCGTAGAGCGTCTCCAGCCGCGAGAGGTTGGTATCATCCACCAGCACTTCCGCCAGGGAGGCGATAAACTCATAGCCCGTAGTACCTGAGATGGGCCACTCCGGAGGAAGCTGTTCCCCTTTGGCGAGGATCTTCTCTACCGTGATGTAGCAATCCGGTCCGGTCGCCGCACGCAGTCGCTGCAAATAGCCCAGCGGATCGGCAAGCCCGTCCACATGGTCAATGCGCAGGCCGTCGACAACCCCGGCGTGGACAAGCTCAAGGATCAGGCGGTGCGTGTCTGCGAATACCGCCTCATCCTCTACCCGCACGCCGACCAGCCCGGTGATTTCAAAAAAGCGCCGCCATGAAAGCTGTTTCGGCGCTTCCCGCCAGGACATCAGCCGCCAGCTTTGCGCCTCGTGGATCTCAGCGATGCTCTTGCCTTCGGCATACGTGCCGGGATTAAGCGGATAGGCGGTATCATAGTAAACCAACGCCGCGCTGTCGGTGACACTGTCACGTTTCAGGGTGATAGCCCCCCGCTCCAGCTCGGCTTCAAAGGTGTCGCCAAGAAACGGCAACGTCAGGGGTCGGGACCAGTCGATATCAAAATATGCCGCATAGCGGCTCTGCCGACCGTGCTCGATAACATCGCGCCACCAGCGGTTTTCCAGCGAGGTCGACATATGGTTAGGAACGATATCCAGAATCAGCCCCATCCCCGCCTGTTTCAGCGCTGCCGCCATGCGGTCAAACCCTTCCCGCCCGCCAATCGCCGGGTCGATTTCGTTGGGGGCGGTCACGTCATAGCCGTGGGTGGAATCCGTGGTTGCGGTGAAAACAGGCGACGCGTAAAGATGGCTAATTCCGAGGTCTTTCATATACGGAATCAGGTCCACCACGCGATCGAAGGTCATGCCGTTGCGAAACTGAATTCGGTAAGTAGAGGAAGGGATCATAGCGCTGCTTCTCCATCAGCAAAGCGAACAACAATACTGTTCGGCGGCAGGTTTTCGACTGCCTCCGGCCAGCTAAAGATCGTTTTTCCGGGCAGGTCCGGTAAGGCGAGGGGCTTTTTGCCGATATTCAGCGCCAGCGACAGCGTACCGGACGGAAAACGCCAGCTCACGGCAACCATGCCGAGCGCCGTTTGCAGGACGTTACCCTCCACGGCGCCCCGCTGTTTCAGTAACGGGACGATAAAGCGTTGACGCAGCGCAATCAGTTCGCGCGTAACGTGCAGCCACGCCCTGCCTTCCTCCGTGTCTGCCTTGTTCCAGTCAAGTTTCGACCGCATAAAGGTATTTACGTCATTGGGATCCGGTACGGTTTCATCGTGCCCGGCATGGCCGGTAAACTCTTTCGCGCGCCCCTCCCGCACGGCTTTCGCCAGGTCGCCGTGGAAGTCGGTGAAAAAGAGGAACGGATGCGTTTCGCCATACTCCTCACCCATAAACAGCAGCGGGATATGTGGCGACAGGAGCAGCGCCGCGAATAGCACGCGCGTTTTCTCCGCCCCAGCCAGAGAGATAAGCCTCTCCCCCTGGGCACGGTTGCCGACCTGGTCGTGATTCTGAATAAAATCGACAAAAAATTGCGGTGGTTGCTCGCGACACTCTACCCCGCGCGATTTCCCGGTCTGAAGCGAGATTTCCCCCTGGTAGACAAAGCCCTCTGCCAGCGCCCGCGCCAGCTTTTTCTCCGGCTCAAAGGCAAAATCCTGATAATAGGCGTGTGATTCCCCGGTCGCGAAGACATGCGCGGCGTTGTGAAAATCATCATTCCATTCGGCGGTGAAAAGCGGCGTCTGACCATGCTCATCGCGCGGATGCAGGAAAATCACGTTGCGACTGTCTTCGGTGGTCAGATGGATATGCCGATCCGGAAAGGCGTCGCGGATCCGTTGCGCTATCTCGGGAAGAATATGGGTCTCAGCGTTGTCATGGATCTGGTCGATGGCGTCGAAGCGCAGACCGTCAAGATGATACTCCGAGAGCCAGAATAACGGCGCCTCAGCGATGTATTGCCGGACGGCTTCAACCTCATAGGCTATACCGTTGCCCCACGGGGTCATACGATCCTGATGGAAAAACGCCGGCGAGAGCAACGGCAGGTAGTTCCCTTCCGGGCCAAAGTGGTTGAGTACAATATCCAGCACCACGGAAAGCCCGAGCGCGTGGGCGGCATCGATGAAGGCATGAAAATCATCCGGTGTGCCATAAGCTGAGTGCGGGGCATACAGCAGTACGCCATCATACCCCCATCCGCGCGCGCCCCCGAACTGGGACACGGGCATCACTTCCAGTTGCGTAATACCCAGTTCGGCCAGATAAGGCAATTTATCGATGGCCGCCCTGAAGGTTCCTTCCCCGGTGAAGGTGCCGATATGCATCTCGTAGATCACCGTCTCTTCCCATGGCCGCCCTTGCCATTCCCGCTGTGCGGGCAGGTTGTGACGCGGGTCGATTACCACCGACGGGCCGTTGACGTCAGCCTGTTGCGCGCGCGAGGCCGGATCCGACACCGCCATTCCATCCTGTAAAACAAACTGATACGGCGTACCGTGTCTGACGCCGGGCACGTCAACCTGAAACCAGCCGTCGCCCACCGCCGCCATCGGAATATCGGTGTCGGTTAAACGCAACGTGAGATCTTTCTGCCCTTCTGCCCAGACGCGAAAACGTACAACGTCATCGGAAATAAACTCAGCACCCCAGTGCCTGCGACATGTTCTGAATTCCATTCATTGTCCTCGAATGACCACATTTTACGCGGAACGAAATACAAGCTTAGACCAGGATGAACAGAGTGTTATGCCAGCAGGGTATGCCGCTTCGTCTATTATCTATTTATAACTCCCACTTAAGGAATACTATGCATATTCGAAAAGGATTAAGCACCGACCTCGCCCGTCTTGAATGTTGTGATTTTTCTTTTACGGTCGATGAGATTGCCAGAGAACCTTTTCTCAATGGTGATTTGCATATCGAGGCGCTAACCGATCCTTATCATAAAACCTATGAACTGGATCTCCAGACGCTGGAAAATCATTGCGTTAATCCCGATTCAATATTTCTTATCGCCGAAACGGATGACGGTGAAATCGCCGGTTTTATTACCGCGTCCTGCAACTGGAATAAATTTATTTCGGTGGATTACATTGCCGTGGAGCGTTCAAAACGCCGAACGGGCGCGGCGCACAAGCTGATGTCTGCCACCCACGTCTGGGCGCGAAGCCTCAATGCGCCCGGCTTACGGCTGGAGACGCAGAACGTTAATGTTTCTGCCTGCCTTTTCTATCGTCACTATGGGTTTATTCTGGGCGGTTACGATCGTTACCTTTACAACGCCCTGCCGGAAAAAGATGAGGTCGCCCTTTTCTGGTATTACATGCTGGCTTGAGAAATATTTTATATCCGCCACTGGAATATAGATTTGTCTGAATTTGTCAATTTTGCCCGCTTACGTTTAATTAACGACTAATCTTGGAATTCACTATTAAGGAGGCCGGTATGTCTACAGGAAATAATCACACGCTGCATTACCCTCGTCCACCGTTTGCAGAACAACCGCAAAGGGCTCCCGGGCTGGCATCGGAAATGAAGCCAATACCGGATCATGGTGAAACAAGTTATATCGGGTCAGGAAAACTGGCAGGAAAAAAAGCGCTGATTACCGGCGGTGATTCCGGCATTGGTCGCGCGGTAGCCATCGCCTATGCCCGTGAAGGTGCAGATGTCGCTATTGGCTATCTGCCGGAAGAGGAGTCCGATGCGGCATCGGTCATTGCGCTGATTCAGGCCGAAGGCCGTAAAGCGGTCGCCATTCCCGGCGACATTCGCGTGGAGTCCTTCTGCGACACGCTGGTGGAAAAAGCCGTTGCCGAACTGGGCGGCCTGGATATCCTGGTGAATAACGCCGGACGCCAGCAGTACTGTGAATCTATCGACGATCTCACCACGGCAGATTTTGACGCAACGTTTAAGACCAACGTCTATGCCCCCTTCTGGATCACCAAAGCTGCGCTGCGCCATTTGCAGGAAGGTGCCGTGATCATCAACACCACTTCCGTTCAGGCGTTTAAACCGAGCGCGATCCTGGTGGACTATGCGCAGACCAAAGCCTGTAACGTGGCCTTTACCAAGTCTCTGGCCCAGCAGCTTGGGCCGCGTGGCATTCGGGTGAATGCCGTCGCGCCAGGTCCATACTGGACGCCTCTTCAGTCCAGCGGCGGTCAGCCTCAGTCTAAAGTTCAGAAGTTCGGGGAAGATACGCCCCTGGGGAGACCGGGTCAGCCGGTTGAAATCGCACCGCTGTATGTGCTGTTTGCCTCCGATTCCTGCTCATACGCTTCCGGGCAAGTGTGGTGCTCTGATGGCGGTACCGGCGTGCTGTAAAGCATCCTCTCAGACCTATCCATTTCATGGATAGGTCACATTCACTCCCCTGCTGTTCTCAAAAATCGCAGTTGAACTATGATGAACTTACTATTAAGGAGCCCATCATGTTTACTGTGAAAAAACTTGCGATATCAACCCTGTTGACCGGTTCAGTTTTATTCTTTCCAGCGATCCACGCGGTGGCCAGCGTTCCGCAGCATGTGGTGAAACAGCAGGCTGGCGGCTACAGCGTTCAGGTTGGCGACACGATTATTACCGCCTTTACGGACGGCAGCGTGCCGCAGGATCTGCACGCCTTACTGCGCCGGACGACGGCGGAAAATACCGATGCGTTACTGGCCAAAAACTTCCAGGCCAATCCGGTGGAAGCATCGATTAACGCGTTTTATATCGCCTTGCCCGGGCACAAAATCCTGGTGGATACCGGTTCCGGTCAGCTCTTTGGCCCCGGCAAAGGCGGGCGGCTGATTGAAAGCCTGGCGACCCAGGGCATCAAACCCGAAGATATTACCGATGTTCTAATCACCCATGCGCACTCCGATCACGCCGGTGGTCTGGTCAAAGACGGTCAGCGCGTGTTTACCCACGCGCAGGTCTTTGTCGGCAAACCGGATATCGATTTCTTCTTTAACGTCGAGAACCAGAAAAAATCGGGCTATGACCAGAACTACTTCGATGTCGCGCACAAGACATTAAAGCCTTATCTGGATGCCGGAAAAGTGAAGACTTTCTCAGGCACCGAACAGCTTCTGCCGGGCATCAGCGGTACGGTTCACCCGGGCCACACCCCAGGTTCCGCGTTTTACACGCTGGAGAGCAAAGGTGAAAAAATTACCTTTGTCGGCGACATCATCCACGTCGCCGCAGTTCAGTTCCCGCAGCCCAACGTGACGATTGCTTACGATGAGGATCAGGACGGCGCCGCCCGGGTGCGCAACGCAGCTTTCGCTGAGTTTATGAAAAACAAAGATCTGATTGCGGCGCCACATCTGCCTTTCCCCGGGATCGGCTATGTGACGAAAGGTGAGCGGGAAGGCTACACGTGGGTCCCGGTGACCTATACCAACCGTGACGCAAAATAAGATGTCCCCCTCCGATATGGATATGGACCTGATCCTGACGCTGGATGCGTTACTCAGGGACCAGAATATCACCCATGCGGCCGCGCGGCTGGGCATCAGCCAGCCAGCAATGTCTGCCCGCCTGGCACGCCTGCGCGTGTTGTTTGGTGAGCCGCTGTTTGTCCCTTCCCCACACGGACGTGGGGTGTTACCGACGCCGCGCGCCGAAGCGTTAAGGCCGCAGGTCGCGACGGTTTTGCAGGGCATAGCGGCGATGCTTGAACCCACCACGTTCAACGCGCAGAACAGCAACCGCACCTTTGTTATTGCCCTGCACGAAAACCCGGCGCTAATGCTGGGGGCAGAGTTGCAGAATCAGATTAGCAGTGCGGCACCAGGTATCCGCCTGCGTTTTGCGCTCCCGGAAACCCAGCTGCTGTCAGCGCAGATGGAAAATGGCGATGTGGATATTTATATCGGCGTTAACGCGGGGGCGCACGATGCATGGGTCAGACGCAAGCTGTTTGACGATGAATATGCCACAGCCCAGCGGAAAGGCCATCCGCGCGGTACGGGGCCGGTGGATCTGGAAAGCTATTGTAGTCTTTCACACCTGGTGGTTTCATCCGAGGGCGACCCGTTCGCGGGCTTTGTCGATCAGCATCTGGCGGGGCTTGGCCACCAGCGTAACGTGGTGATGTCGACGCAAAGCTATGCGATGGCGCCTGCGATTGTTGCCGGTACCGATTTACTCTGCACCCTACCCAGGCGCATGTTGCTACGCTTTACGCAAACGCTTGATATTTTTCCGCCGCCGCTGGATCTCCCGCCGATCGTCATCGGTATGTACTGGCATCCGAAAAACAGTCAGGATCCGGCTAATCGCTGGCTACGTGAACAGCTTCTTCAGGCCGCCGGACGTAAGGTATGATCGAGGATACTCAGCAATTTTTTCAGGACCTCAGAGCGAATAATCCGGTGGCAAACCAGCGTCAGCTCGCTCTCCCGGAGTCGGTCAAGAATATCCACAAAGACGACGTTTTGTACGCATATCGCCTTCGCTGAAGCTGGCAGCATGGCGATGCCAAACCCTGCCGAGACGAGGCTTATCACCGTGGGGACATCGGTGGCATTTTGCACAACGTCAGGCTGTACGCCCGCGCTGTGGCAGGCATCATAGAAATATTGCTCCAGCCCCATCCCCTCCGGGTCGCGCAGGGCGATCCACTTCTCCTCTTTCACCGACGCAAGCGTCAGCGCGGCGGAGCCCGCCAGACTGTGTTGACGAGGTAAGGCCAGCACGGCTTTTTCCGTTGTAAAAGGACGACTTTGAAGATCGTCAGGCAGCAGCGGTAACGGGGCACGAATAATGGCCACATCCAGCTGGTTGCTTTGCACGCCGGTATAAAGGGTTTGCACGTTTCCCGTCATCATGGAAAGGCTGATGGCTGGCCATTTCTCATGTAAAAGCCGCAGCGCGTCGGGCAGCTTACTGTCGAATATCGCGCTTGAAACGCATCCGAGATTCAGCACGCCCTGTTCCCCTCTGGCCGTCTGTCTGGCATCCAGAATGGCCTGATCGGTCATAAAAATCGCCACTCTGGCTTTACTGAGAAACGCCTCACCGGCTGGCGTCAGCGTCAGGCGACGATTCGCCCGGCTAAAGAGCACTACCCCCAGACGATCTTCAAGCGTTTTGATTTGCTGGCTTAGTGCCGGTTGCGCCATGTTAAGGCGCTCCGCCGCACGATGCATGTGAAGCTCTTCCGCCACCACGATAAAATTGCGCATCAGTCGAAACTGCATACTGTGCCTTCATTATTGATAATAAAATTCATATTAAAATAGCATGAATGATGCAATTGATAGCCTTCTTCGTCCGGTTAAGAATGGATGCAATCATCCGAGGGGGAAAATATGGAAAACCACATCAACGATCTCAGAAGTGCTATCGAACTGCTCAAACGCCATGAAGGTCAATACCTTGAAACCAGCCATCCGGTCGATCCTGACGCGGAGCTGGCGGGTGTGTACCGGCACATTGGTGCTGGCGGCACGGTAAAACGTCCGACGCGCATCGGCCCGGCCATGATGTTTAACGCTATTAAGGGGTATCCCGACTCCCGTATTCTGGTCGGTATGCACGCCAGCCGCGAGCGGGCGGCGCTCCTGTTGGGCTGCGAGCCCTCTGAACTGGCAAAACATGTCGGCCAGGCGGTGAAAAACCCGATTGCTCCCGTTGTCGTCCCGGCGGACCAGGCGCCGTGTCAGGAGCAGGTGTTTTATGCCGACGATCCGGACTTCGATCTGCGTAAATTGCTTCCGGCACCGACCAACACGCCGATAGATGCCGGTCCGTTCTTCTGTCTGGGGCTGGTGCTGGCAAGCGATCCGGAAGACGCCTCGCTGACCGATGTCACTATTCACCGTCTTTGCGTTCAGGAGCGCGATGAGCTCTCCATGTTCCTTGCCGCGGGCCGCCATATTGAAGTGTTCCGTAAGAAAGCCGAAGAGGCGGGCAAACCCTTGCCGGTCACGATCAATATGGGTCTCGATCCCGCTATCTATATTGGCGCCTGTTTCGAAGCCCCTACTACGCCCTTCGGCTACAACGAGCTGGGTGTCGCCGGTGCGTTACGTCAGGCTCCCGTCGAGCTGGTGCAGGGTGTGGCCGTAAATGAAAAAGCGATTGCGCGTGCGGAAATCATCATCGAAGGCGAACTGCTGCCGGGCGTTCGTGTAGAAGAAGATCAGCATACCCACACCGGGCACGCGATGCCGGAATTTCCCGGCTACTGCGGGGAGGCTAACCCCTCCTTACCGGTAATCAAAGTGAAGGCCGTCACGATGCGTCATCAGGCGATCCTGCAAACCCTGGTAGGACCGGGCGAAGAGCACACCACGCTGGCCGGTTTGCCAACGGAGGCCAGCATCCGGAATGCGGTGGAAGAAGCCATCCCCGGTTTCCTGCAAAACGTCTATGCGCATACCGCTGGCGGGGGCAAATTCCTTGGGGTATTGCAGGTTAAAAAACGCCAGCCTTCTGACGAAGGGCGTCAGGGTCAGGCGGCCCTCATCGCGTTAGCCACCTATTCCGAGCTTAAAAATATTATTCTCGTCGACGAAGACGTGGATATTTTCGACAGCGACGACATTTTGTGGGCGATGACGACCCGTATGCAGGGCGATGTCAGTATCACCCATCTGCCGGGGATCCGCGGTCACCAACTCGATCCGTCTCAGGCGCCGGACTACAGTCCCTCCATTCGTGGCAACGGGATCACCTGCAAAACGATTTTCGACTGTACGGTGCCCTGGGCGCTGAAGTCCCGCTTTGAGCGTGCACCCTTTATGGAGGTAGACCCGACGCCGTGGGCACCTGAACTGTTTAAAAAATAGTATTAACCGGAAATCCTCTTCACCCTTTACGGGTGAAGAACCTCACGCTGAAATTGCCGCGTCCCCTGCTTTCTTGTAACCTTTGAGCGTTTATCACATCCCCATAAAAAATGAGACTACCGGACGCCTATGACAGCACATATTTCCAACGATCCTTTGCATGGCGTAACGCTTGAAATGCAGGTTAACGCGCTGGTTGCGCGATATGGCTGGAATGAACTGGGCAACCGAATCAAAATCAACTGTTTTCGCAAGGACCCGAGTGTTAAATCGAGTCTGAAGTTCCTGCGCCGGACCCCATGGGCGCGGGCGGAAGTTGAAGCCCTCTACCTCGTCTCCCTTCACGATGACGGTAACGAGGAACAGGACGAACCGGCGTTTAATCCCTGGACGGATGGCCGGACACCCAGGAGCTAACACGCAAATGATGCGACACGTAAAACGGACTGGCGCGCTGCTTGGCTGCGCGCTTTTACTGGTAAGTTGCACTTCCAAACCACCCAAATCACTCGTTACCCCGCTGCCGCAGGCGAAACCTGTACAGCAGACTAACGCACCCATGCGCGGGATCTGGCTGGCGACCGTCTCCCGTCTCGACTGGCCCCCCGTGTCATCAGTGAATGGCCGCAGCGCGGACCAGCGTATCGCCCAGCAACAGAAGGCGCTGACGGACAAGCTCGATAAGCTGAAAAAGCTTGGGATCAACACCGTCTTCTTTCAGGTAAAACCGGACAGTACGGCGCTGTGGGCCTCTGAAATACTGCCGTGGTCAGATACCCTGACCGGGACTATCGGGGAAGACCCCGGTTACGATCCGCTCCAGTTTATGCTGGATGAAGCGCACAAGCGCGAGATGAAGGTTCACGCCTGGTTCAACCCTTACCGCGTCTCCACCAATACGAAGCCGTCGACCATCGCGGCGCTTAACCGTACCTCGTCGCTTCATCCCTCCAGCGTCTACGTCCAGCATCCGGAGTGGATCCGCACCTCGGGGGATCGTTTTGTTCTCGACCCGGGCATTCCCGAGGTGCGGGACTGGATAACCCAGGTGGTGATGGAAGTGGTGAATCGCTACCCTGTCGACGGCGTTCAGTTCGATGACTATTTTTACACCGAGACGCCGGGCTCAACCCTGAACGATGCCTGGACCTTCAGGCGCTACGGCGAGGGATTTGCGTCGAAAGCTGACTGGCGTCGGCACAATACGCAGCAGCTGATTGTGCAGGTATCAAGGGCGATCAAGCAGGCAAAGCCTGAGGTTGAATTTGGCGTCAGCCCGGCGGGTGTATGGCGCAACCGCTCCTTCGACCCGGCAGGATCGGACACGCGCGGTGCCGCAGCCTACGATGAATCCTACGCTGACACGCGTAAGTGGGTACAGCAGGGTTTACTGGATTACATTGCGCCGCAGATCTACTGGCCCTTCGCCCGCGACGCGGCACGATACGATGTGCTGACAAAATGGTGGGCTGACGTGGTGAAACCGACCCATACCCGCCTGTATATCGGGATCGCGTTCTACAAAGTGGGCGCGCCTTCCAGAAACGAACCGGACTGGACGGTGAACGGCGGCGTACCGGAGCTGAAAAAACAGCTCGACCTCAACGATTCACTGCCAGACGTAAAAGGCACCATCCTGTTCCGTGAAGACTATCTTAACCAGCCGCAGACGCAGGAAGCCGTAAATTACCTCCGGGGGCGCTGGGGTAGTTGACTGACAAAAGGCAGAAACGTCCTGTTTCTGCCTTTTTTTTACGGCTTCGGCCCGAACATCGCCTCAAGCTGTTTTGCGTCTGGCATGCCCACGACCTGCTGCAGTTCGTTTTGCTCATTCAGGTAATAAATAGCCGGTGTGGCATTTGCGCCGAGACTGTCCATAAGCGTCTGGTGATTTTGCAGGATCTCAACGGTTTCCCGTGAAGCCGCCCCTTCAGGTTTAGGCAGCTTTTTACCGCCGGACAGCTCGTACTCTTTCCAGGCCGACACCGGATCTTTGGCATTCAGGATCGCGGAGGCGTTACGCCCGCTGTTCGGGTTAAGAAACGCAACCAGCAGCGTGTTGAGCTGGACCTTGCCGGCCTTCACCCACGGCTGCGCTTCAGCCCAGAACTGCTTGCAGTACGGGCAGAACGGGTCGGCAAAAACAAAGACTTTGCGCGGGGCGCTCTCGGCGCCCTCTTTCAGCGGATGCGCCGCATTGAGCTTTTTCCACATCTCGCGGCCCATCGGGGCGTAGATCTCTTTCTGGAAAAAGGCCTCGCTGAGGTTGGTTCCCTTCTCATCATACAGATAGCCAGACACCACGTGCTTTCCGTCAGGGGTCAGAAAGAGCGTCACGCCCATGTCCTGATACTGCCCCAGCCACGCTGGCGCGCCGCCGGGGGCATCAATTTTCTTAATGATTTTGATATCCTGCTGCTCACTGAAGTGCTTTACCACATCCGGAAGCGACTCCTCTGCCCTGACCAGCCCTGAAAACAGCAGAGCAGAGAGTAACAGCATCTTTTTCTTTGCTAACAGTTGAAGCATAACGACCCCTCTAAGATATTGTTTTTCAGAGTGGTCGAACTTTATTGCCCTGTCAACGCTTCATAAATATCCTTGAGGCGACTACGCAAAAATCGCACAGCTTTGTGTTTGCGGGATAATAACGCCTGCACGCTGTCGCCCGTTTCCTCCGCCAGCGCCTTCATGGTGTATCCTTCAAATTCCGTTTTTTCAAACACCTCGCGCTGTGGTGGCGACAGTTCCGACAGGGCTTGCCCCAACTCTTCCCACAGCAGCATGTTGAGATACTCCTCCTCCGGCGTTTGCGGTACGCCGAATAACGTTTCTGCAATCTCCTGCTCCGGAAAGTCCTCGTCATCTGCCGTCAGGTACCCCGGCAGTGAAACCTCATGCTTTTTTCGCGCCCGGTCGATCATCTCATTCCGCGCGGCGCGAAACAGCCAGGCGGCGACGTTCTCCACCGGTTGTTCCACTTTCATCAACTGCCAGGTCACTTCCTGAAGAATATCATCAACATCATCACGAACCGCAGTCCGTCCGCGAATGAAGGCTTTTAGCCGTGCGCGGCAGGCATTGAGTGCCGAGATCAGTAATGATTCCCCCGCCTCACCGGCTTTCATATCGCTCACTCGGCTTCCGGCGCTTTCGCAGCGTTATCATCTCGCTTCTCATCCCGGTCATCGTGCCACCGGCAATGACCATGACGCCCAAATCCCGCCCGACGCTGCTGAATGAAGGCCTCACGTTGTTCGGGGGTCATATTCATCCATTGTGCGTGCATACGGCGGTGTGCACCGAACATGCCTGGACGAAAACCCAGCCCACCGAAAAGAATGCGGCTCAGCAGCAGGATCCCCAGCGCCTGCCAGAAGCCAATGGCTTTAACCCCCAGGATGGCCGGGAGCAACGCGTTCCACAGGGACATGACCAGCAGGCCAAGCACCACGAACAGGACTGCGCCTATCACGATGCCCTTGTACATACGATGGCGGCCCAAACCACGTCCGTGACCTTTTCCGTGCATATCAAAATTTCTCATGTGTACCTCGTTTATGTTGAATGATTATGGTCTCTGATGAGGTAGACGGATGAGGAACAGAAATATTGCCGGGGAAAGATAAAATTTATGTGATAGCGGCTTTGTACGGATAACAGTAATGGCTGAAGGAGATTGTGCAGCGGATGAATGCAGACATTAAAAAGGCTCCAACAGGAGCCTTCCTCATTTAATCACGCAATTGCCGGCAGACGAAAACTCGAAATACTCTGCGACAACTGCTGCGCCTGCTCCTCCAGCGAGGCCGCGGCTGCGGCGGATTGCTGCACCAGCGCCGCGTTCTGCTGGGTCACACCGTCCATCTCCGTTACGGCCTGCCCAACCTGACCAATTCCACGGCTCTGCTCTTCTGAGGCAACCGAAATCTGTTCCATCAGCGTATGCACTTTATTCACAGAGCTGATAATAGAATCAATCACCTCTCCCGAACGATTCACCAGTTCCGCACCGTTTTTCACGCTGGAAACAGACTGGGCGATAAGGCTTTCGATATCCTTCGCCGCCACCGCGCTTTTCTGGGCCAGGGTGCGCACTTCACTTGCCACCACGGCAAATCCTCGCCCCTGCGTACCGGCACGCGCCGCTTCAACGGCCGCGTTCAGCGCCAGAATATTAGTCTGGAAAGCAATACTGTTGATGACACTGGTGATGTCCTCAATACGCTTCGAGTTGGACGCGATAGTATTCATCGTTTCGATGACTTCACGGGTTACCGCTTCACCGGTATGGGCATTTTTCACGGCATCCTGCACCAGCTTACCGGCCTGGAACACGTTATCGGTGTTATTCGCCACCGTCGCGCTCAGCTCTTCCATGCTGGCGGCCGTCTGGGTCAGGGCAGAAGCCTGTTGCTCGGTACGGGAGGCCAGGTCGATATTGCCGGAAGCAATTTCCTGCGCCGCATGCGTTACGGTGTGGCTGGCATCGCGCACCTGAGAAATGGTGGAGAGCAGCGCCTGGCGCATCTGCTCCATCGAGGACATCAGGTGATCGATTTCATTCCCGGAATCACGCTTGATCGGTACCGGTACGTCCAGCTTCCCGGCCGCAATCTGTCGACAGTGCTCGCGCGCCAGGTTCACTGGCGCAAAGACCACGCGTTTCATCAGCAGGCTGACGACGAGGATCACCACCACGAACAGCACCGCAATGCAGGCGATAATAACCAGACCCGACACAAAATTATGGCTCGCATCCTCGTTCAGCGTTTTGGCGTACTTCTGGTGAACGGAGAGAACCTGATCGAGCACAATTTCATATTGGCGATCGAGTTGAGACACCACGGGAATAAGAGCGTTGAACCGCGACACATCGTGAGCGGCGGCAGCGGCAATCAGTGGTGCCAGTCCCTGGTTACGGTAGTTTTGCCACGCCTCCTGGTAGGCAGTGACCAGCGGGGCTTCGTCCTGCAAACGCGGCGAGGCCATAAACGCCGAAAATGCACTATCGGCTTTGGTCAGCGCCTCTTTAACCGAGGCCAGTTTCGCAGACGAGTCGGTGGCGTCCCCCGATTCCACCATTTTTACATACTCCATAACCCTGACGCGCAGGGTTCGGCTATGGTTAATGGGATCAATAATGGACAGGACCACCTGAATTTCTTTGTTCACATTATCCAGCGAAGTATTACTTTTAATGATGAGCCCAACGCTGGTGATGGTGCTGGCCACAAAGAAGAAAAGCAGGGAAAACAGGATAATCAGGGATGATTTTTTCAACGACATAACACACCTCAGGGATATAATTTCCCTTTGGTTATCGGCTGAATCCGATCTTTAATTAATTAAAGTTATTGATATATCCGTCAGACGTTACCCTGTCACTCCCGGGCCTTGTATCGCCGTTGCAGTGTGGCATCCAGTTTACGCTGGATTGGCTCCGGCGTTTCCCCTTCAATCAGTTTGCCAATCAGATCAAAGCAGTGCCAGGCGAGCTGACGGTTATCCTGACGAACGGTATCGACAGGAATGGTCAGAGAATCATAGAGATAGTGATCGTCAAAGCTGGCCAGACGCATATCGCTTTGCAGCAGATTATGTTGCCCCATATAGCGCAACACCCCTTCCAGCAGACCGCAGGCGGCGGTAAAAAGGGCTTTTGGCGGGCGGCCCAGGCGCGCGCAAAGTTCGGCAAACATTTCGTAGCCGGAGCTCGGATGGTAATTACCATGAATAATCCACTCCGGACGTAACTCGACGCCAGCGTCACGCAGCCCCTGCTTAAACCCTTCCAGACGGTCACGCGTCGGGGAAAGCCGCGGCTGGCCGCCGAGGAAGTAGAACTCATCCGGATGCTGGCGCGCAATGTCGGCCACCAGCGTGGCGGTCGGGGTAATTGAATCGGTGAGGACCAGCGGCAGAGAACTGTCGTTCATATGACGGTCAAAGAGCACAACGGGCAACTGCTCGCTCAGCTTTTGATAATCCGCGTCGTTGAGCATGCTGGAGGCGACAATCAGCCCGTCCACCTGGCGGGCCACCATGTTATTGACCACCACCGTCTCCTGGCCCGGATTTTCATCGCTACAGGAGATCAGCAGCTGAACACCCGCCTCGCGGCAGAGGGTCTCCAGCTCATGAGAAAAAACGGCAAACCCGTAGTTGGTGATTTCCGGCACCACCAGACCAATGGTGTGGCTGCAGTTGTCCCGCAGCGAACGGGCGTGAATACTGGGCTGATAATGATGTTCTTTGGCAATCGCCAGCACACGCTCGCGTGTCTCCTCCGCCACCCGAAGCTCTTTGCTGCGGCCGTTCAGCACCAGACTGGCGGTGGCTTTTGATACCCCCGCCAGCTCCGCGATATCTTTAATGGTGACGCGTTTTGTTTTTCTCACAACGACTTAGATCCGGCTGCCAAAACCCTATTCTATCATGCAGCTGCGCAGCGGCCAGTAGCGTAATGTGATGTCGGACGCACCTTCGAAGCGAACCTGGGCCGGATGGTCAGGAAAATAGCGGCTGCTCATGACGCCTTCACCGTGATTGATGAAAATTTCGACGCTGGAACGGTCACACAGCACGCGTAAATGATGAACAGTGCCCTGCCAGTAGCGGTTCAACGTCTCTCCGGTTTCCAGGCTGGCGCGTTCCAGATGGATCCCCGCATCATCCATAATCAGCCGCAACGCGCCGGCAAAATCCACATTAACGCGCGATGCGCTCAGTTCGAACTCAAGACGCGTTCCCTCCAGCACCGGGGCATCGCTGGCGCGTCCCTGCCAGTGATGTTCATCCTCGCGCAGCGTTTCCAGCTCACGGACCGGCGTTTGCCAGAGCTTACCGTCGCGGTAGCGCAGCTCGCGCGGACAGGTCATCTGGTGGATCCAGCCGTGCACCCGTGTAGGCTGGAGCATCTCTTCGCCGTCCGGCACGCCCATCCAGCCGATGAGGATGCGGCGGCCGTCTTCTGCCACCGTGGTTTGCGGCGCGTAAAATTCGAAACCGGCATCAAGCTCATGCAATTCGTCGTGCGCAAATGCAGGCGTTTGAAAATCAAATGCCCCACTCATCCAGACGGCCGGATAGGTGTTGAGATAGCGATGCGGTTCGCGCGCCAGCCCCTGTGGGCAGCAGATCAAGACGTGTGTGCCATCAAGCGCAAACAGATCCGGGCACTCCCACATATAGCCCGCGTCCGTGAGTCCATTGACGCCGTGACCGGCGATTTCGCCGCAGGACGCCCAGGTGTGCAAATCGGCTGACGTAAACAGCAGCACCTTGCCGCGCTTATGCTGATCCTGCGCCCCGAGCACCATGTACCACTGCCCGTCATGGCGCCACACTTTCGGGTCGCGGACGTGCCCGGTATACCCGTCCGGCAGGGGCAACACCGGTCCCAGTTTGGCAAACGTGCCGTCGTCATTTTGCACCGCCAGACACTGCCAGGCGGTGCGGCCGCCATCGTCAAACTTAACGTTGCCGGTATAGCACAGGGTCAGCACGCCGTTGTTATCCACGGCGCTGCCGGAGTAACAGCCATTGCGGTCATACTCTTCGTCAGGCATCAGCGCCATTGGCTCGTGCTGCCAGTGCACCAGATCTGCTGAGCTCCAGTGCCCCCAGCACTTGTAGCGATGATCGCAGCCCAGCGGGTTCCACTGATAAAACAGATGGTAACGTCCGGCAAACCAGATAAAGCCGTTCGGATCGTTCATCAGCCCTGTCACCGGTGCGGGATGCCACTGCGGATAGTGGCTGTCCGCCAGCGCACGCGGCTGGCCTTGCATAACGGCCTGCAACACGGCAGGCCAGCGGGAAGGTAAGGTCATTATTCAGAGTCCGTCTTATATTTCAGCAGCAGAGAGACGGTGAACGCCACGCCAAAGGCAATCACCATGCCGATAATATAGTTGAGCAGCGAGCTGGCCTGAACGATCGCCATACCGGGAAGCGCCGTCAGCCCAACGGCGGTCATGTAGACATGCACCGACACTACCCAGGCCCCGCCCGCTGCGCCACCGATCAGGGCCGCGATAAACGGCTTCACGAAACGAAGGTTGATGCCAAAAATTGCCGCTTCGGTGATGCCCAGCATCGCGGAAAACGCCGACGGTAAGGTAATGGCTTTGATTTTGGCATCACGGGTTTTGAACCACACCGCCAGACATGCCCCGCCCTGCGCCACGTTCGCCATCGCCCAGATCGGCAGCAGGAAGTTCACGCCAATCGACGGGTTACCCAGCAGTCCGGCCTCAATAGCGTGGAAGCTGTGGTGAATGCCGGTAATGACAATCACCGAATAGAGCCCACCAAACAACAGCCCGGCCAGCCAGCCCGCGTGGGCAATCAGGGTGCTAAGAATAAAGGAGATCCCGTCGCCCAGCGCGCGTCCCGCCGGGCCAATAATCAACAGCGCGATAAAGCCGGAGATAATGACGGTCAGGAACGGCGTCAGGATCAGATCTAACGCATCCGGGATCGCCCGGCGAAGCTGTTTTTCCACAATGCTCATAAACCACACCGCCAGCAGTACCGGGAAGACGGTTCCCTGATAGCCAATCATGGCGATTTCAAGACCGAAGAAGTTCATGGTGTGGAAGCCGGACGCTACGCCCCAGGCGTTGGTCAGCGCCGGATGAGTCAGGATGCCGCCGAGCGTTGCGCCCAGATACGGGTTGCCGCCAAACTCCCGCGCGGCGGTGAAGCCAATCAGGATCGGCAGAATAATAAACGCCGCCGAGCTGCACATATCCAGCATGATATAGAGCGCGTTATCCGGATTAACCCAGCCGTAGGTTTTAACCATCCCGAGCAGGCCCATCAGCAGACCCGAGGCCACGATCGCCGGAATAATCGGCACGAAGATGTTGGAGAGCAGACGCGCGATGCGCTGGAACGGGTTCAGCTTGCGGGCTGCAATATCCGCCGCTTCCGATTTACTGGACTCGCTAATCCCTGCCGCCTGAATAAACGCGGCGTAAACCTTATTCACCACCCCGGTGCCGAAGATCACCTGCATCTGCCCGGCGTTTCGAAAACAGCCTTTTACACCTTCAACCTTGCCGATAGCCTGCTGGTCGGCAAGCGCATCATCGACCAGCACCAGACGAAGGCGCGTGGCGCAATGTGCCGCGCTGGCAATGTTCTCTTTGCCACCGAGCAGCGGAATAAGCTCGCGCGCAATATGATTAAAATCCATAGATACCTCTTCCTGACCTCTTTTTATGATGTTCGAAACGCCCCCGCAATGCGGGAGCGTGAAGGGTTAAAACCAGGTTTCCATCTGCACCCCAAAGTTCCATTCCCCACCCGCATTGAAGCCGCTGCTGCCAAAGGCGTCATCGCTGGCGTAGTTATCCAGCTTGCTGCTCCAGTCCATCCAGGTGGCGAACAGGCGCAGCTCCGGACGGCTGAAGAAATCGCCAATCTTGCCCGCCTTTAACGTCGGGGCAAAGGTCAGCTTGTAGAAGCTACCGTTAACCGCATTGCGATCCTTGTAGCCTTCCGGGTTTAAATCCATGTATTGATAGCTGCCCTCGAACGCGAGGGCGAAATTCTGGGTCACCTCTTTGATCAGACGCGTATTGAGTGTGACCCACTCGTAGCTGTCGCCCTTCACGTAGCGGTCCTTACTGCTTTGCGCCAGTACGGCGGGCGCAATGTGCCAGCCACCGCCCAGCGGCGTGACACCGTAACTTGCAAAACGCCAGGTATCGGCTTCTGACAGCAATGCGCCGTCTGCACCAATGCTTTTCACCTCGGCCCCCAGACCGTGGCCGTAAAGCAGCGCCGTTTTGGCGGAACCTTCCCGCAGGCCGTAGAAGCTCTCGTTATGCAGACCCACCAACGCATGCACCCCGTTATTCGCCGCGTCGGTTTTAATCAGATCGCCGTTGCTGTCCTTACGATCGTCATTATCTTTTGCCCGTAAGCCGCTGACCATCATCTGCACCGGCCCGGCGAAGTGGTTCATGCTTAAGATGTAGTTCTGGACGTTGTTGTCGATCTCCTCTTCGCTGCCGAAATTACGGCCATAAAGGGAGAAGTTACTGCGCAGCGTATCGTTCCACTTCACGTCGTAGACGCCGCCGCCGGTCCCGGCGAGAAATACCACGTCGGAATCCAGCCAGTGAATGTCGAAGTTGTCGCGGTCAAAACGCTTACCCGCCCAGAAGGTGCTGCCTTTCAGCGCACCGTTAACGTCCGGCAAATTGCCCAGCTCGGCAAAGGCCTGACGAATGTTCAGGTCGCTGCTGTCTGCCGACCAGTCGTTATAGGTTTTCTGACCGTCGGCCAGCATCGCCTTAAAGCGCGTCGTCGCGCCATTCTCCAGCGTATGTTTGTGCTCAACATTCAGCTCAACGTAGGTATCCGCTTCGTTCCCCAGACGCCCGATGGCCCCACCCGTTTCCCCTGCGGGTGTCAGATAAGGACCGCTTTTGCTGCTGGAGGCAGCGTCGTTCATCAGCAGCCCGGAACGGGCGTAACCGTGAAACTCAAAACCGCCTGTCCGTTCGGCTTTCTCTTCCAGCGCCGTGGTACGTTGCGCCACCGCCTGTGTGGAGGTTTGCGCTTCCTGCTGCGCAGCCACCAATTGCTGCGTTTTCTGTTCCGCTGCCGTGGCGCGTTTTTCAGCAACCTGCGCACGGGTTTCCGCCTCCTGCAAACGCTGCTCCAGCGCTGCCAGGCGCGCTTCGATACGGGTCATATCCGTCTGGGCAAAAACAGAGGTACTGCCGGCCAGCATGCCTATCATCACGGCAAGTCTGCGTTTTTTATACATTTTGTCGCATCCCTAATAACTATCGGTAAAAGTGCTAAATTGCTAAACCGGTTTAGGTGAGTGATACTAAACCGTTAAATTTTGAATCGGCAACGTTTTTTGCTAAACCGTTTTAGTAAGTGTGATCGAGGCGACAATTCAGGCCCCCGACCGGAGGCCTGGCGACGTGAATTACAGTTCGTGATGATAAGGCAGCGCGGTCATTGCCCCTTTTGCGGTTGTCGCCAGCGCTCCGCAGCGCTGCGCTAACGTGATGACCTCTGAGAGACGGGCCTGGCCATCACGTGCCAGACCGAACAGCAGCCCGGCGACGAAAGCATCCCCCGCGCCGGTGGTATCAATGCATTCCACGGGTGATGCAGGATAGTGCGTCAAGGCACCTTTTTGCCAGGCGGTGACGCCCTCTTTTCCCTGCGTCACCAGCACCAGCCTGGCCGGACAGGTGCGCATCAGCGCCGCCAGCCCCTCATGGACCTGCGCATTTCCGGTTAAGAACGCCAGTTCTTCCACCGAGATTTTCACCACATCTGCACAGGCTAATGCCCGCTCAAGACACTGACGCAGCTCGACTTCATCGTGCCAGAGATCGGCGCGGATATTGGGGTCAAAGCTGACGAATCCCCCCGCCAGTCTGATAGCGGACATCGCCTGAAACGTCGCGGAACGGCTGGGTTCGGCGCTGAGCGCGATAGAGCAGACGTGCAGCCACTCCCCGGCGCGGAATGGCGGGAGATCGGCAGAGTCGAGGAATAAATCAGCGCTCGGGCGAACCATAAAGGTAAAGGAACGTTCACCGTCGTTATCGAGATCCACCACCACCGTGGAGGTGCGATGCTGCGGGTCCAGGCGCAGCCATTCTGTATTAACCTGCTCATCCGCAAGCGTTTTTTGCATAAAACGTCCGAAGGGGTCGTCGCCCACCCGGCCTATAAAGGCGCTTCTGCCTCCCAGACGCGCTACCCCTACCGCAACGTTGGCCGGTGCGCCGCCAGGACATTGCAGCAGTTTGCCCTCTCCGTCGGGCAACAGATCCACCACTGCATCGCCAAGTACCCAGATCGTCTCCATATCACCTTCTTAGCTAAATCATGTTAAACCGGTTTAGCTATTTAAGCACAGGCAGGGTGTCGGGGAAATATGGCGAGGGACAATTTGCTTAACCCACCCGATGGGGCCAGTGAATATCACCCACGCCATTGAGCTGCGGGCGGGCGAACAAAAAGCCCTGGAAGCGGCGAATACCGGCGGATTCAAGCCAGCACCACTCTTCTATCTTCTCAATGCCTTCTGCGACCAGCGTAATCTCCAGATCGGTGCAGCAGCTGATTATCGACTTCACAATCGCCTGCTTGGGCCCGCTCAGGTGGATATCGCTGACGATCTCTCTGTCGATTTTGAGCTTATCCGGCTGGAACCGCGTGAGCAGTGAAAGACCAGCATAGCCGGAACCAAAATCATCTATCGCCAGCCCAACCCCTTCCGCGCGCAGCTGTTTAATGGCGCTGTTAAACTGGTTGAAGCCAGAGATCATCTCGTTCTCAGTGACTTCAATGATCACCTGCTCTGGCTGTAGATTGTGCTTTTTGATCTGCGTTACCAGGAACTCTACCGCGCCCGGCACGTTAACCAGCGACATTGGCAGCAGGTTCACCGCCAGTTTGTGGCTGCCGATGCCGAGCTTTTGCGCCAGCGCAAAGGTCCAGGCTTTGGTATGCAGATCGACTTCGTATATCTTTTCACGATCGAGACTACGGAAAAAATGCTCCGGGCTGCCGCCGTCGTTTCCGCGTATAAGCGCTTCGAGAGAACTGATTTTGCCTTCGGACGGCTCGACAATGGGTTGCAGCGCAAACTGGCAGGGCTGTCCCGCCAACAGACCTAACCCTTTACCAAACGGCGCGCGCTCTCGCGAAAGCGTCCATTTATCAGGCTCATAGTCCAAAGCGGGTGGGATAGCGGTTTTGCCGGCGATAAAGGTCTGAATAAATTTGAAGACCCGATCCTCAGAAGTCAGGTAGCTTTCCAGCTTGCTGTAATGCAGAACCGATGCCAGAACCGCTTTCGGGGTCTGAATGTCCAGGTTAAACAGCAGCATTCCCACGTCTTCGAAACGTCGGCGCGGACCGTAATCGCGCATCAGCTCCACCACGCCGGTATGCCGGTTGTCCGCACGGATGGTGTTAAAAAGCGCGACGACGTTCTGTTCCGTGCCTTCGAGAATTTGCAGAACGTCACGTCCACTGGAGAGAAGAATGCCTGAGATGCCCTGCTCCGTATTACGGATCCTGGCCTTTTCAACCAGCGCGCTTAACGCTGCGGAGGTGCAGGTTAAGCTCAGCTGGCTTCGATAAATGAGAGTTGTCAGCACAGAAACGGGGTCCGGTATGGGGTATACGCCTGAACGGTACTGTTTAACATAGTTCCCTGGGGTGGCCTAGTCTATTCCACTTCGGGGTTGATTCTCACCGAGACGGCTGTCGATCCGCGTCTGCATATAGTCGTAGAAAGGATTCGACGTTACGCGCATTAACGCATCTTTACCGACGCTCAGAACTGAGGTTTCTCCCCACAGGGCTATCGTCCCGAGACTGATTCCATAGCGGTTTTTCACCTCAGGATGGCGGCCATACAGATCGTCTTCAGGCGGGAACGGAATGGCAATATGCGACAGGGAATAAACCTCCTGCGGATACGAGACCGACAGCGGCGTCACCGTTTCCCGGGTGCTGCCCGCAGGCGTTGTCTTTGCCACCATATCAAACCTGTCAGGGCTGGCATTGGTCACGATTGTGACACTGTAACGTCTTTTCGCCTCGGGCAGCAGGTCAGCCACCGCCGTCCAGGATGATGGCCTGAACAGTGGACGGAAACTCCCGGCCTGATTGATGTCAAATACCACCAGTTCGCTGCCATTTGCCGGAAGCTGGTCAAACAGCCCGCTGACTACGGCGCGGGTACTGACCGTTGAATCCATGACCGACTGAAACGCCAGTACCGGCGGAAGCTGCGTTAGTTTGTGATCATGAACATCGCGGTTTATCTGCTCATGCAGCGCCCGGGTAAGCAGCCAGGACTGACGTGCCGCATTCACCGGGAACGAATTGTATTTATAAGGATTATATTCCGGCGAAATGTTGAGCCACGCGGCTTTGGCAAACGCCGGTAACATAGCCGGTAGCCCGGCGAATCCGGCAAAGCGCGCAAACGCCGTGACGCCAATCATCGGTGAGAGCAAAACGATCTGCTGAGGTTTACGCAGTTCAGGCGCATCAAGGGCGTCGAGGGCGTATTTCATCGCCAGCGCACCGCCGTTGGAATAGCCCGCCAGGTGCAGGGGGAGATCGTTCCCTGTCAGGCGTGTTGCTTCACGAACCGCAAGGCGCGTAGCTGCCAGCCACGCCTCCCAGTCAACGTCTGTCAACGCGCCCGGCGCCGTGCCATGTCCGGGCAAACGAGGCACTACGGCCACAAAGCCGTGCTTTTGATAATTCACGGCCAGACGCCTGACGCTGTAGGGCGAATCCGTCAGACCGTGCAACAACACTACCGCCCCGCGCGGCTTTCCGGCAGGCATCAGCACAAACGACCGGTTTGCATCCGGAGTAAAGTGTCCTGGCCACACCAGGCTCTGACGGTAATAGCGGTTCAGCGGCGTGCGCTCTGCGGGGGTGACTTTCGCCGTCACCTCAGCATCAAGAGCGGTGAAGATGGCGTTTTCCCGCGCGACATAGGCTGCGAAGGTCGCGTTATCCATCTCCTGCACGGACATTTCGTCAGCCCGCCAGGTATGCCAGTGATGCAGAGCCGGCCCCTGCTGCGAAAGATAAACCCGCACCGCCAGCAGAACGAGCACAATGATCCCGATGACCATCGCTATTTTTTTTGCGAGAGCCATCAGGCGCACGCTGACCCGCCAGGGCAAATTCGCCATGTAAGGCTCCCTCTCTTATCCACAGAGCTTTCATCTTACCAAAAAATGTGAAGAGGCTGTCGTATTCACCAAATAGATATCGCTCAGGCCGGACACTGCACCAAAAGTGAACTACGCTGCACAAATGTTGAGCATCTGTTAAACAAATATTGCATTAACTTTGCTGCACAGCGCGTTTTCGCCGCAATGTGAACATGGCACGCGTCCTGCATTGTTAATCTGATAACAGAAACCCGGCTTTTGACAGCCAGTTAACAGCGAGGCGGTATGACGACCAAACCAGAGGTGTTGAGCCGTATCGAAGCGACCTTTAGCCAGCTCACCCCGAGCGAAAAGCGGGTGGCAAGCTGGATGCTGGCGCACGTCGGGCAGATCCCCTTTGAAACGGCTGAGAGCGTGGCGCTGGCCACGGCCACCAGCGGGATCACCGTCGGACGCTTTCTGCGCAAGCTGGGCTATCGCAACCTTGATGACGCCAAAAAAAGCCTGCGCGATCCCCATCAGCCCTGGGGCATTAACGAGCGGCTGGACTCCTGGAAACAGCAACAGCCGCTGTCGGATCGCCTTCAGCACTCCCTGTCGCTGGAGGTGGACGCCATTGCCCATGTCTACCAGCTGGCGCAAAGCGAAACGTTCAGGCAGGTGGTCCAGCAACTTTCCCATGCCGACGCCGTCTTCGTGCTGGGGATCCAGTCCACGCGCGGGATCGCCAATGCGTTCTTCAGCCATCTGGAGTATCTGCGCCCGCGGGTAAGCTATTCCGAAGGGCTCTCCGGTAGCTGGGTGGAGTCGCTTAACTCCGGCTTTGCTAACCCGTATATCGTGCTGACCGATACCCGCGCCTACTCCGCCATTGCCCGCCAGTACTGCCACGTGGCGAGCGAAAAAGGCCTGGCGATGGCGCTGATCACCGATATCTGGTGCCCGTGGGCGCGGGATTACCCGATTGATTTACTCCAGGTGAAGACCGATACCGGCCATTTCTGGGACTCGCTGGCGCCGGTGAGCTGTCTGTTCAACCTGCTGCTGTCGGGCGTTGTGGAGGCGCTGGGGGAAGCGCTGCCGGAACGTCTGGCAATCAACCGACAACTACAACAAGAATTTGGTCAATTTGAACGCTAAAGGAGCGGAGCTATGCCTGAAGAGAGTCAACTGATTGATGTGGCGAAAACTTTTCCCACGCTGCATATCGATCTGAAATACGCGACCGCCGATAACATTACCGGCCGCCCGATCTATCAGCACGCCGCGTGCCTGCTGCACACGGATGCCGCCACCGCGCTGGCGAAATCGATCAGTATCGCCGCGCTGGCCGGTCTGAAGCTGGTGGTCTACGACGCCTATCGCCCGCAGCAGGCACAGGCGCAACTCTGGGATGCCTGCCCCAATCCGGAATACGTGGTGGATGTCGCGATTGGCTCGAACCACAGCCGGGGCACTGCCATTGACGTTACGCTGATGGATGAACACGACAACGTGCTGGATATGGGCGCCGGGTTTGACGAAATGCACGACCGTTCTCACGCCTGGCACCCTTCCGTTCCGCCCGAGGCGCAGCGAAATCGTCTGCTCCTGAACGCCGTTATGTACGGCGGCGGTTTTGTGGGCATCAGCAGCGAGTGGTGGCATTTCGAGCTGCCGAACGCCGCCAGCTATCCGCTGTTAGATGACCAGTTCGCCTGTTATCCGATCACACACTCACTGTAATTCTGGAGCCCGGCCATGAAAACAACGCTGCTTACTACCCTGATTGCCGCTACGCTCGCCCTGAGCGCCCCTCTCGCGCTGGCGGCGGTGCCAAAAGATATGCTGGTGATAGGGAAAGCTGCCGATCCGCAAACGCTGGATCCGGCGGTCACTATCGATAACAACGACTGGACGGTGACCTACCCCTCGTACCAGCGTCTGGTGAAATACAAGCCTGGCACCACGGAGGTGGAAGGCGATCTGTCGACGGGCTGGAAGGCGTCAGACGACCAGAAAGTGTGGACGTTCACCCTGGCAGATAATGCAAAATTCGCCGACGGCACGCCGGTGACCGCCGAAGCGGTCAAGCTGTCGTTTGAACGTCTGCTTAAAATCAACCAGGGACCTTCCGAAGCGTTCCCGAAAGATTTGAAAGTGGACACGGTGGATGAGCATACGGTGAAATTCACCCTCAGCCAGCCGTTTGCCCCGTTCCTCTACACGCTGGCCAATGACGGCGCGTCGATCGTCAACCCGGCGGTGCTGAAGGCCAATGCCGCCGACGACGCACGCGGTTTCCTGGCGCAAAACACCGCGGGTTCCGGACCGTTTATGCTGAAAAGCTGGCGGAAAGGTCAACAACTGGTGATGGTGCCCAACCCACACTGGCCAGGTGAAAAGCCGCACTTTAAGCGCGTCTCGGTGAAGATTATCGGTGAAAGCGCCTCGCGTCGCCTGCAACTTTCCCGTGGCGATCTGGATATCGCCGACGCCCTGCCGGTGGATCAGCTTGCTGCTCTGAAGCAGGAAGGCAAAGTGGCCGTGGCGGAATACCCGTCCCTGCGGGTGACCTACCTCTATCTGAACAACAGTAAGCCTCCAATGAATCAGGTGGATTTGCGCCGCGCGGTCTCCTGGGCGACCGATTACCAGGGGATGGTGAAAGGCATTCTCAGCGGGAACGGCAAGCAGATGCGCGGCCCGATCCCGGAGGGCATGTGGGGCTTCGATGCGAACGCCATGCAGTACAGCTTTGACGAGGCCAAAGCCAAAGCGGCGCTGGAGAAAGTCAAAGATAAACCTGCCAGCCTGACGTTCCTCTACTCCGATAACGACCCGAACTGGGAGCCTATCGCCCTCTCCACGCAGGCGAGCCTGGGCAAGCTGGGGATTAACGTCAAGCTCGAGAAACTGGCGAACGCCACCATGCGCGACCGCGTCGGCAAAGGTGATTATGACATTGCGATTGGTAACTGGAGCCCGGACTTCGCTGACCCGTACATGTTCATGAACTACTGGTTCGAATCGGACAAAAAAGGGCTGCCGGGGAACCGCTCATTCTATGAGAACAAAGAGGTCGATGCGCTGTTGCAGGCGGCACTGAAAACCACCGTTCAGGCGGAACGCACCAAAGATTACCAGCAGGCGCAGAAAATGGTGATTGACGAGGCGGCTTACGTTTATCTGTTCCAGAAGAACTACCAGCTGGCGATGAACAAAGAGGTCAAAGGCTTCACCTTTAATCCGATGCTTGAGCAGGTCTTTAACATCGCCACCATGAGTAAGTAACGGCCCACGCCGGGGGGAAGTGTATGACGTTCTGGAGCATTGTGCGCCAGCGCTGCTGGGGGTTAATCCTGGTGGTGGCCGGTGTCTGTATTATTACTTTTATTATTTCACACCTGATCCCCGGCGATCCGGCCCGCCTGCTGGCCGGTGATCGCGCCAGCGATGAAATCGTGCAGGGCATCCGCCAGCAGCTGGGGCTGGATCAACCACTCTATATTCAGTTTGGCCGCTACGTTGAGGCGCTGGCACATGGCGATCTGGGCACGTCTATTCGCACCGGTCGCCCCGTTGCGGAAGATTTGAAAGCTTTTTTCCCCGCTACGCTGGAGCTTGCCTTTTGCTCCCTGCTGCTGGCGCTGGTGATTGGCGTGCCGCTGGGCATTTTATCGGCGGTGTACCGTAACCGCTGGCTGGATCACCTGGTGCGACTGATGGCGATGACGGGCATCTCGACGCCTGCCTTCTGGCTGGGACTGGGAGTTATCGTTCTGTTCTACGGGCAACTGCAAATTCTGCCCGGCGGCGGCAGGCTGGACGACTGGCTCGATCCGCCCGCCCACGTTACCGGTTTTTATCTGCTGGACGCTCTGCTGGAAGGCAACGGCGAGGTGTTTTTCAACGCCCTGCAGCACCTGATTTTACCCTCCCTGACCCTGGCCTTTGTGCATCTGGGTATTGTGGCGCGTCAGGTACGTTCCGCGATGCTGGAGCAACTGAGCGAGGATTATATTCGTACCGCCCGCGCGAGCGGGTTGCCGGGCTGGTACATCGTCCTGCGCTACGCCTTACCCAACGCCATGATCCCCTCCATTACCGTGCTCGGGCTGGCGCTGGGCGATCTGCTGTACGGGGCGGTGCTTACCGAAACCGTGTTTGCCTGGCCGGGAATGGGGGCCTGGGTGGTGACCTCCATTCAGGCGCTGGACTTCCCCGCCGTCATGGGCTTCGCGGTCGTGGTATCGCTGGCCTATGTCTTCGTTAATCTGGTGGTGGATCTGCTGTACCTGTGGATCGACCCGCGAATCGGGCGCGGAGGTGCCGAATGATGTTAACTCAGGAAACGCCCGTCCCTGTCAGCACCGCTAAACAGCGCATCAACTGGGCAAAGCTGTTCTGGATGTTACGCAAAAGCCCGCTCACGCTGATCGGCGGGGTCATTATGATCGTGATGCTGCTGATGATGGTGGTCTCGCCGTGGATAGTCCCGCACGATCCGAACGCGCTGGATCTGACCGCGCGCTTGCAGGCACCGTCAGCCCAGCACTGGTTTGGCACCGATGAGGTGGGCCGGGATCTGTTCAGCCGCGTGCTGGTGGGCAGCCAGCAGTCCATCACAGCGGGGCTGGCGGTGGTGGTGATTGCGGGCGGCATCGGTTCGCTGCTCGGCTGTTTGTCCGGCGTACTTGGCGGGCGCGGCGACGCCATCATTATGCGCATCATGGACATTATGCTCTCCATCCCCTCGCTGGTGCTGACGATGGCCCTGGCCGCCGCGCTCGGCCCAAGCCTGTTTAACGCGATGCTGGCGATTGCGATTGTACGCATTCCGTTTTACGTGCGGCTGGCACGCGGGCAAACGCTGGTGGTGCGCCAGTTCACCTACGTGCTGGCCGCCCGCACCTTTGGCGCATCGCGCTGGCACCTGATCAGCTGGCATATCCTGCGTAACGCCCTGCCGCCGCTGATCGTACAAGCGTCGCTGGATATCGGCAGCGCCATTCTGATGGCCGCCACGCTGGGCTTTATTGGATTAGGCGCGCAGCAGCCGACCGCCGAATGGGGGGCAATGGTGGCCGTGGGGCGTAACTACGTGCTTGACCAGTGGTGGTACTGCGCGTTTCCGGGGGCGGCAATTCTGATCACGGCGGTTGGCTTTAATCTGTTTGGCGATGGTCTTCGCGACCTGCTGGATCCCAAATCAGGAGGGAAGCAGTCATGAGTGATTCCGTATTATCGATTGAAGATTTGCACCTGAGCTTCCCCATTTTTCGCGGTGACGTCCACGCGCTCAACCACGTCTCGCTGGAGATTGGCCGGGGTGAAATTGTCGGCGTGGTGGGCGAATCCGGTTCGGGAAAATCGGTCACCGCGATGCTGGCGATGCGCCTGCTGCCGGAAGGCAGTTACCATGTTCACCATGGCCGTGTCACGCTGCTCGGGGAAGATGTGCTGAACGCGTCGGAAAAACAGCTTCGTCAGTGGCGCGGCGCCAGGGTGGCGATGATTTTTCAGGAGCCGATGACGGCGCTTAACCCCACGCGCCGTATTGGCAGGCAGATGGTGGAGGTGATCCGCCAGCATCAGTCGCTTTCCCGCCGCGACGCGCAGCAGAAGGCGATCACCCTGCTGGGCGAGATGCAAATCCCGGATGCGGCGCAGGTAATGGATCGCTATCCGTTTGAGCTTTCCGGCGGTATGCGCCAGCGGGTCATGATCGCCCTTGCCTTCTCCTGCGAGCCGGAGCTGATCATCGCTGATGAACCCACTACCGCGCTGGATGTGACCGTCCAGCTTCAGGTGCTGCGTCTGCTGAAACATAAAGCGCGCGCCAGCGGAACGTCGGTGCTGTTTATCAGTCACGATATGGCGGTGGTGTCGCAGCTTTGTGACCGGATGTACGTTATGTACGCGGGCAGCGTGATCGAAAGCGGCAGCACGCAGACCTTGATCCACCATCCTGTGCACCCCTATTCGATTGGCCTGCTGCGGTGTGCCCCGGAAAATGGTAAACCGCGCGAGATCCTCCCGGCCATTCCCGGCACGGTACCTAACCTCAGCCACCTCCCGCGCGGATGTGCTTTTCGCGAACGCTGTTTTGCTGCCGGGGCGAAATGCAGCGAAACGCCGCGCTTAATTTCCACGGGCGCAGAAGGCCAGCAGGCTGCCTGCTGGTACCCACAACAGGAGAGACGCCATGTCTGAGGTACTGCTGGAACTGGATAGCGTGCATGTGAATTTTCCTGCGCGCAAAAACTGGCTGGGGCGCGTGACGGAACAGGTACACGCCCTTAACGGCATGGATCTCCGGATCCATCGCGGCGAAACGCTGGGCGTTGTGGGGGAATCCGGCTGTGGAAAGAGCACGCTGGCGCAGCTGCTGATGGGCATGCTCAAACCGAGTACCGGTGCCTGTCAGCGCGCGAATGCGGCGGGTGGTATGCAGATGGTATTTCAGGACCCGCTCTCGTCCCTCGATCCGCGTTTACCCGTCTGGCGCACCATCACCGAGCCGGTGTGGATACAGCAACGTCGCAGCGAACGGGAGCGTCGTCAGTTGGCTGAAACGCTGGCGCAGCAGGTTGGGATTCGAGCGGAATATCTTGACCGCCTGCCGCATGCGTTTTCGGGCGGACAGCGCCAGCGCATCGCTATCGCCCGGGCGCTCTCTTCGGATCCGGACATCATCGTGCTGGATGAACCCACCAGCGCGTTGGATATTTCCGTCCAGGCACAGATCCTCAATTTGCTGGTTGCCCTGCAACAGCAGCGAAATCTGACCTACGTGCTGATCTCGCACAACGTCTCAGTGGTCCGGCACATGAGCGACCGGGTGGCGGTAATGTATCTGGGGCAAATCGTGGAACTGGGTCCGGCGGACCAGGTGCTGGGTCAGCCGCGCCATCCGTATACGCAGCTGCTGCTTGACTCCGTTCCCCGGACCGGAGAACCGCTGGATGAGGAACTGGCGTTGCGAAAAACCGATCTTCCGGGTAATCGCCACCTGCCCGTTGGGTGCTATTTCCGCGACCGCTGTTCGCTGGCGACGCAGGGATGTGAACAGCCGCAACAGCTCCAGCCCTCTTCCGCAAGCCGAAGCGTACGCTGCTGGCGTAACCGTTAAAAATGAGCCGGGCATGCGCCCGGCCCGATATCAGTTCAGTTTGTAATCCAGCGTGATTTCCGCTTTCAACAGCTGCGAGACCGGGCAACCGGCCTTGGCTTTCTGGATAATGCCGTCGAACTGCTGCGGATCGATACCCGGTACCGTCACCTTGCTTTGCAGCGCGACTTTGCTGATGGCAAAACCGCTGTCGGTTTTATCCAGCGAGACATCCGCCGTGGTATCGATGGAATCGGCGGTATAACCCGCTTCGCCCAGCATTAGCGACAGGGCCATAGAGAAACAGGCCGCGTGCGCTGCGCCAATCAGCTCTTCCGGGTTAGTCCCTTTCTCGCCCTCGAAGCGGGTGTTAAAGCCGTAAGGTTGCTGGTTAAGGACGCCACTTTCGGTCGATACCGTCCCTTTGCCGCGTTTGATGTCGCCAGACCAGTGTGCTGAACCGTGCTTATGAATCGTCATTCTTGCTCTCCTTTTGGCTTACAAAGGGATAAGTATAGGACGCATAATCTATTTTGCAGGGAAGACAGACTAGTCCGATCGCGTGGCAAGGTGGTTTGCCAGCGCGTCGAGGAACACACGCTGCGCCGCAGGCTGATAGTCTCGCGACTGATAAATACCAAAAATGCCGATCGGTTTTGGCGTATAGGCGCTGAGCACCGGCACCAGGCTTCCCTGCCGTAGCGCCGCGTCGGCCTCGCGCTCGGGCAGCATGGCAATACCACAGTGATTTATCGCCGCCTCCATCAGCAGAGATGAGATGCTGGCGCTGAGATTGCCGCTGACCGCCGTCGTGACCGGCTCCCCTGCCGGCGTTAAAAAACGCCACGACTGACCGGCAAAAAAGCTGTAATGCAGGCAGTTGTGCCGGGCTAAGTCTTCCAGCTCCTCTGGAACGCCCCGGCTTGCAAGGTAGTGCGGCGAGGCGCAAAGCACGGACCGACACTCTCCCAACCGGCGAGCGATCATACCCGGTTCGGGGTTATCGGTGATGCGGATCGCCACGTCAATTCGCTCGCCCACCAGGCTCACCGGATGGTTGTTAACATCCAGCTCAATGCGCAGTTGAGGGTAACACTGCAACAGATCGGGCAGCACCGGAGCGATAATCTGCATCGCGGTAAAATGCGCGCAGGCGACACGAAGCGTGCCTGAGGGTAAATCCTTCACTGACTGATCTTCAATTTCCTGAGAAATTTGCGATAGCGTGCGCGTCTTTTGCAGGACTTTCTCCCCCGCCGCCGTCAGCGTCAGCTTACGGGTGGAGCGGTTAACCAGCCGCGCCCCAGCCCACTTCTCCATCTGCTCCAGATAACGGCTCACCATCGGACGGGAGATCCCCAGCGCCCGCGCCGCCGCGCTTAAACTCCCCAGTTCACAGATGCGGTTGTACACCTGGGCGGCAATAACGCGATCCATTTTGACCTCCATTTGCTCGATCTATGAAACTAAGCATCTCCTGTTTCAGGAATTCTGGCAAATGAAGAGATCCGTACAATAGAGACTTACCTGAAGAACAGAGATATGACTATGACTATCGCCCGCCTTGCTTTGTTGACAACCCTTTTAACTCCGGCCGTCTTTGCCGCTCCGTTGACCGTTGATACGTATAACCCGCAGGAAAAAGGCATTTTTGCCGTTTCTTCCACGCTGGTATCTGGCCCGAAAGAGGCGGTACTGTTTGACGCCCAGTTCAGCGTGAAAGATGGCGAAGCGCTGGTAGAAAAAATTCGCCACAGCGGTAAAACGCTGAACAAAATCGTGATCACTTCCGGCGATCCGGATTTCTATTTCGGCCTGCAACCGCTGATGAAAGCCTTCCCTAATGCCAAAGTTGTCGCCACGCAACAGGTGGTGGACCATATCAGGGCCACAAAAGACGCGAAGCTCGCCTTCTGGGGGCCACAGATGAAAGATGGCGCGCCGACGCAGCTCTACGTGCCGCAAGTGCTTGCCTCAACCACCTTTATGATTGACGGTGAGAGAGTAAGCATTGAAGAGCCTGAAAGCTATGCGGCGTACGTCTGGATCCCATCCGCCAAAACCATCCTCGGCGGCACGGGCGTCTCATGGGGCATTCACGTCTGGACGGCGGATACCCAAACGCCGGAAAGCCGTAAACAGTGGCAGCAGACGCTGGATAGCATGGCTGCCCTTAAGCCCGAACGCGTTATTCCGGGCCACTACCTTGGGACACCGCCAGCGGGTACCGGCGCTATCGACTTTACCCGTCGCTATCTACAGCAGTTTGAACAGGCCCTCACGACACATAAAGCGTCAACCGACGTCATCATCGCGATGAAAAAACAGTGGCCGAACCTGGCGGAAGCCAGTTCGCTGGAACTGAGTGCCAAAGTGAATACCGGCGAAATGAAGTGGTAATAAGCTGATTATCTCCTGCTATATTTAAATTTTTTATAGCAGGAGTTTACTATGACATCATCAGTAAGGGGTATTGACCATATCGGTATTACGGTGCCCGACATTGAAAAAGCCACCCTATTTTTTGAACGCGCTTTCGGCGCACAGGTTTTATATCATTCTGTCGATGCAGAAACCGATAATATCGATCAGCCCGCCCAGCAGCACACCTTAAAATTATTTCCCGGCACTAAAATTCATGCCATTCGCATGCTTGTTATGCCGCACGGACCCGGCATAGAACTCTTCGAAATGCACGGTCCTGAGCAGGGTATGCCCGCTCGCGCCAGCGACTTTGGCCTTCAGCATTTTGCTGTTTATGTTGATAATTTTGATAGTGCCATCGCGGCTTTCACCGCCGCCGGCGGCGAGATGTTCACCGCGCCGAAGCCGCTTAGCTTTCCGGATGAGCAAGGTGAAGGCAATGCTTTCTGCTATGGTCAAACCCCCTGGGGCAGCATTGTGGAATTGATCTCCTGGCCGACGCCCATGCCTTATGAAAAAACCACGAATTTACGCCGCTGGAAACCCTGAGTTTTATTTCTGTGCTACGGGAGATGTTATTTTTAATTCCAGGACGAATCTGAACCACAACGGCAAAAATATTTGCCAATCTGAATGTGAATTACGATTTTGCACGCCGTAACATTAAACAGACAACGACACGGAGGCAGCATGTTTACTTATTACCCGGCACATACCACAGCAGCACAACCGGAACTTGTTAACGCGATCGCACAAGGTCTTCACGCCGAGCACGGTGTTGTTACTGAAGATGACATTTTGATGGAACTGACCAAGTGGGTGGAAGCCACGGACAATGACATCCTCAGTGACATCTACCAGCAAACCATCAACTATGTGGTTAGTGGGCGAAACGCACCTCTGTAAAAACCTGCTAAGCTGGATCTGCAACCTAAGGGGTTACATTTCGTTTGCGTAAGCAAGCTTGTCCTTAAAACTATCAACAGGATTGAGGAGTTAACATGAAATCGAACCGTCAGGCACGCCATATTCTGGGACTGAACTACAAGCTCTCTAACCAGCGTAAAGTGGTTATTGAGGAGGGTAGCGAAACGCAAGTTACCCACGCCACCGGCAGGAAACGTCAGGCAGGCAAGTAATTTCCAGTACGAAATCCACAACACCATCGGTCACCCCGGTGGTGTTTTTCTTTATGTGTTGCGGTAATTAATAATCAGCTCCTTTATAATACCAACCGACCGCACCCCATAGCACAGGCCAGAAAGATGACAAACAGCAGTGTCAGGGACGGATCTTCTTAAAAAGAGTGAGTGACATGGACAACAAACTGAAAAAACATCGTTCCCTTTATATTCCTTACGCCGGTCCGGTTTTACTGGAGTTCCCCCTTCTGAACAAAGGCAGCGCCTTTAGCATGGAAGAGCGCAGCAGCTTTAACCTGCTGGGCCTGCTGCCTGAAGTGGTTGAGACCATTGAAGAACAGGCAGAACGTGCCTGGATCCAGTATCAGGGCTTTAAAACCGAAATCGATAAACACATCTACCTGCGTAATATTCAGGACACCAACGAAACCCTCTTCTACCGCCTCGTGCAGAACCATCTTGAAGAGATGATGCCCGTCATTTACACCCCCACCGTCGGCGCGGCGTGTGAACGCTTCTCAGAGATCTACCGTCGTTCCCGCGGTGTGTTCATCTCTTATCAGAACCGTCACAACATGGATGACATTCTGCAAAACGTGCCTAACCACAACATCAAGGTGATCGTGGTGACCGATGGCGAACGTATTCTGGGCCTCGGTGACCAGGGCATTGGCGGGATGGGGATCCCCATCGGTAAGCTCTCGCTGTATACCGCCTGCGGCGGGATCAGCCCGGCCTACACCCTGCCGGTGGTACTTGACGTGGGGACCAATAACCAGCAACTGTTGAACGATCCGCTGTACATGGGCTGGCGTCACCCGCGCATTACCGACGACGAGTACTATCAGTTTGTGGATGATTTCATCCAGGCCGTGAAGCACCGCTGGCCTGACGTGCTGTTGCAGTTCGAAGACTTCGCACAGAAAAACGCCATGCCGCTGCTGAACCGCTACCGCGATGAGATCTGCTCGTTCAACGATGACATTCAGGGCACTGCGGCAGTGACCGTCGGTACGCTGATTGCTGCGAGCCGTGCGGCAGGCAGTCAGCTCAGCTATCAGAAAATTGTCTTCCTGGGTGCAGGCTCCGCGGGCTGCGGCATCGCCGAGCAAATTATTGCCCAGACCCAGCGCGAAGGCTTAAGCGAAGAGCTGGCCCGCTCCCGCGTCTTTATGGTGGACCGTTTTGGCCTGCTGACCGACGGCATGCCAAACTTACTCCCGTTCCAGACCAAACTGGTGCAGAAGCGCGAAAACCTGAAAAACTGGGATACGGATAACGAAGTGCTCTCGCTTCTTGACGTGGTGCGCAACGTGAAGCCGGACATTCTGATCGGCGTGTCCGGGCAGACCGGCCTCTTCACGGAAGAGATTATTCGCGAGATGCACAAGCACTGCGAACGCCCTATCGTGATGCCGCTGTCTAACCCGACTTCACGCGTGGAGGCAACGCCGCAGGACATCATCGCCTGGACCGAAGGTAAGGCACTGGTCGCAACCGGCAGTCCGTTTGATCCGGTGGTGTGGAAGGACAAACTCTACCCCATCGCGCAGTGCAATAACTCCTATATCTTCCCGGGTATTGGTCTGGGAGTCATTGCTTCCGGCGCGTCCCGCATCACCGACGAAATGCTGATGTCCGCGAGCGAAACGCTGGCAGGTCACTCTCCGCTGGTGAATAACGGTGAAGGCCTGGTACTGCCGGAACTGAAAGACATTCACAAAGTGTCCCGCGCAATTGCCTTCGCGGTTGGCAAAATGGCGCAGCAGCAAGGCGTCGCGGTGAAAACCTCTGCCGATGCGTTGCAGCAGGCGATTGATGATAACTTCTGGATGCCGGAATACCGTAGCTATCGTCGTACTTCGATTTAAATCGGAGTTTTGAACGTTCCCTCTCTTCACAAGGGAGAGGGAACGTGAAGTCCCTTCTCCCTTTTTCCTCTAATTCCCTTAATCCTGCCTATAAATGCTTTGTTGAAAGTCACTCATGATAATTTGGCTTTAAAAATGCAGCAGGATCGATCATTTGAAAAATGCATACCTAATCAAAAATCTATATCCTTTTAAAATATATAAATTTTACATAACACTTCTTGCCTAACAAATAGTTTTTCTTAAGAGTTTAGTAACGTTTTGCATCACTAAATTCATTTATTGAAAAAGGAGTTTTGAAATGGCAATCCCAGCATATCTATGACTGAAAGATGACGGCGGCGCAGATATCAAAGGCGCGGTTGATGTGCAATATCGCGAGGGCAGTATTGAAGTATTAGGATTCGGTCATGGACTGCATCTACCGACAGATAATATGACAGGAAAAATCACGGGTACGCGCATGCATAGCGCTCTGGTTTTTGAAAAGGAGTTCGACAGTTCCAGCCCTTACTTATACAAGGCTGTAGCAAAAGGCCAAACGCTAAAAAGTGCCGAGTTTAAGTGGTACAAAATCAATGATGCTGGTCAAGAGGTCGAATACTTCAACATGTTCCTTGAGAACGTTAAAGTGGTCTCAATATGCCCGGTGATGCATGACGTAAAAAATCCAGCAATGGAAAAACATAATCATTTAGAAAATATTTCCCTCCGTTACGAGAAGATCACATGGCGACACTGTGACGGTAATATCATCTTTGCTGATTCCTGGAATGACAGATCATGAATCTCCTACAGTGCTTTTTCCACCTCAACGGAGGTACGTACGCTACTTTGTCTGTGCCCGGAGTTGGCTTTTTTCCTGCATTTTCAGGGAATGGTGACGCGACGAACCGTGCAGAAAGCGCAAATATACCTGATATCGGCCCACTCCCACCTGGTCGCTATTACATACTTTTACGTGGATTAGGGGGTTGGTATACTCAAACTAAGGATAGTGTTAACGCATTTTTCACCGGTTCGAATCGGAACGAATGGTTTGCATTATATCGCGATGACGGATTGATAAATGATGAGACTTTTGTGAAAGGCGTAAGGCGAGGTGAATTCCGGTTACACCCTATCGGGCCATCTGGCATAAGTAAGGGTTGTATTACACTTTATAGTCAGAGCGATTTTAAGATTCTGGCATCAGCCTTACTTCGAACTGGAGGGCAGCAATTGGGAAACTACATGATTGCACATGGCGTTGTGCAGGTCTATTAATGAAGGCGGCATTCCTTGTGTTGTTGTGGTGTATAGCCGTGTTTCTATCAATGTTTACACTCTACAAGATTGTTCCACCAGAAACGCAGTACGATTTTGTGGAGCTTTTTGGAATATATGGCGACGAAAGGATAATGGATTTTGTTTTGTATGTTTTCTTCGGCATGGCCATATTCATTGCGTCTGTAATCACGCTATCCCTGTATTTGCTTATACGAAAAAGATGATTCTGGGCAGCGACGCTGCCCTTCCTTTTATCACATCACGCGCTTAGTTCTGTATCCGCAACCGAAGATATCGCTTTTTGCCGCAGTAGTATGTTCATTCTATGAAAATGTTGTATAGTGATGGTTACTAATAATCACTTAACTTATAAGGAGGCCAATTATGCTGTACTGTGAAATTTTCAATGTTTCACATACATTTGGTGATCGCACCAGCTCAAGCGTTATCGGTATCGTGCTGCGATAACTTCCGCTTGAGCGAAGACACCAACCCCTGAAATCCCTTCTCTCGGGCTTACTGAGTTATCGTCAGCGATGTTTGACGAGGCATAAACATGCCTGTAACTCTTGGGTAAGCAACAATGAGCACTTTACTCACTGCACAATCTTTACGTGTTGATACGGCGTTTGGCACGCTGTTCGACTCCCTCTCCTTTACGCTGAAAAAAGGCGACCGCATTGGCCTGCTGGGCGACAACGGCTGCGGCAAAAGTACGTTGCTGAAGGTGTTGGACGGCACAGACTCCCCTGCTGCCGGAACCGTCGCATTGGCCGGATACTGTCTGATGGCGCGCGTTGAGCAACACCTGCCAGAAGCCATTTATCCCCTGACCATGCTGGATGCCGTGCTGGCGCAACTGCCCGCCACTGAACGCGAGAGTCTGCACTGGAAAGCTGAAACGCTGCTGGCAGGTATGGGCTTTACACCGCAGGACATGGCCTTAACGTCGGCAACGCTGAGCGGCGGGCAGCACACGCTTCTCCTGCTGGCGCGGGCGCTGATCGGCGATCCAGATCTGTTACTACTGGACGAACCGAGTAACCACCTCGATTTGCCGACCCTGCTCTGGCTGGAACAGTTTTTACAGAACTGGTCCGGCAGCTTTGTGCTGGTCTCACACGACAGGCAACTATTGGATGCCGTCACCAACGGCAGCTGGATCCTGCGCGATAAGATGTTGCACTACTTCGCCCTTCCCTGCACCGCCGCGCGTCAGGCGCTGGTAGCCAAAGACGAAAGTGATGCGCTGCGGCATAAGGCGGAGCAAAAGGAGATTGATCGCGTAACCGCCAGTGCCAGACGGCTGGCCACCTGGGGCAAGGTCTACGATAACGAAGATCTGGCCCGCAAAGCCAAACAGATGGAAAAGCAGGTCGAACGGCTTAAGGAGAGTCAGACAGAGCTCACCGCAGGCAGTCCGTGGACATTAACCCTGCGCGGTGACGCCCTGCGGGCAGACCGGCTACTGGAGATGGAAAACCTAAGCGTAGCGCCTGAGCCTGGCCTGTCTGAGCTGTTTCACGTCGACATTGCGCGGCTTAGAAGTGGCGATCGCGTGGCTATCGTCGGGCGTAATGGCTGCGGCAAATCATCACTGATGAAGCTTATCTGGCGGCATTTCTCAGGTGAACCTTCAGAGACTGGCCTGAAACTTCATCCTCGCGTGTCGCCAGGCTATTACGATCAGACGCTGAATCAGCTTTCGGAGGAGGCAACAATCTTTGACGCGCTGGAGCCTTTCGCGCCAGATCCGCAGACCCGTAAAATGGCCCTCATCAGTGCCGGGTTCCCGTGGGCGCGACACGGACAAAAAGTCAGTACGCTGAGCGGTGGGGAACGTTCGCGCCTGCTGTTCATCGGCCTGACGCTTGCTCGCTATAGCCTTCTGATGCTGGATGAGCCAACCAACCACCTGGACATGGAAGGCAAAGAGGCGCTGGCGGAAACACTGCAACAGTTTGAAGGCGGAGTGCTGCTGGTGAGCCACGATCGTCAGTTAATTAGCCAGAGCTGTAACCGCTACTGGCTGATTGAGGACGGCAGGCTTAGCGAATGGCACGATGCGGAGGCGGTGTTTGAGCGCCTGCGTGCGAGCACCGGTCCGGTGGTGCCTGAGGCGTCGAAGACTGCATCGAAGGCACCACCTTCAGCGTCTAACGATCTGCTCGAACGCCTGGTTGCCCTGGAAATGCTGCTGGAAGAGGATTTGGCGCGCAAGCCAAAACACCAAAAACCGCAGTTGCAGGCGCAATGGCGAAGAGAGATTGAGGAGATAGAAGCCCAACTATAAATCTGTACCCGGCGGTCGTTACGCCGGGTTTTTTACGTTAGCGTTTTCCCCTACTGATTATTAGAGGATCACCGTATTCTTAATCTGAAACTGAATTAATTGATGACATTATGTTGCGGTTGCCTTGCATTACACCGCCAAAGTATTAATCCTTAATGGGTATTACACCTGCTATGCAGATACTCATTAGTAAAAGGAGAAACACATGAAGGCTGCTGTTGTCACTCAGGATCATCAGATTAACGTTACAGAGAAAACCTTACGCGCGCTCAAACATGGTGAAGCGCTGCTGAAGATGGAGTGCTGTGGCGTTTGCCATACCGATCTCCATGTTAAAAATGGCGATTTTGGCGACAAGACCGGGGTGATCCTCGGCCATGAAGGGATTGGCATTGTCAAAGAGATTGGTCCGGGCGTCACGTCACTGAAAGTTGGCGATCGTGCAAGCGTGGCGTGGTTCTTCGAAGGCTGTGGCCACTGTGAATATTGTAATACCGGCAACGAAACTCTGTGCCGTGACGTAATAAACGCGGGTTACTCCGTCGACGGCGGCATGGCGGAAGAGTGCATCGTGACCGCGGATTACGCGGTTAAAGTCCCGGAGGGGCTGGACTCTGCGGCGGCCAGCAGCATCACCTGCGCCGGTGTCACCACCTACAAAGCGGTAAAAGTCTCTGAGATCAAACCCGGCCAGTGGATTGCGATCTATGGCCTGGGCGGTCTGGGCAACCTCGCACTGCAATACGCCAAAAATGTCTTTAATGCGAAAGTTATCGCCATTGACGTGAATGACGAGCAGTTGAAGCTCGCTGCCAGCATGGGCGCAGACTTAACCGTGAACTCCCGCAGTGAAGATGCGGCAAAAGTGATTCAGGAGAAAACCGGCGGCGCACATGCGGCAGTGGTGACAGCGGTGGCGAAAGCGGCCTTCAACTCTGCCGTTGACGCGGTTCGCGCCGGAGGCCGCGTGGTGGCTGTTGGCCTGCCGCCGGAAGCGATGAGCCTGGATATTCCACGTCTGGTCCTGGATGGGATTCAGGTGGTGGGCTCTCTGGTGGGTACTCGTCAGGATCTGCTCGAAGCCTTCCAGTTTGCGGCTGAAGGTAAGGTGGTTCCGAAAGTCACGCTGCGCCAACTGGAAGATATCAACGCCATCTTTAAAGAGATGGAACAGGGCCAGATCCGTGGCCGTATGGTGATTGATTTACGTTCTTAACCGCGGTGGCCGGGTAGCGGGTTTGCCCTGCCCGGCCTGTCACGTAGACGAACGGCGATCGGAAATCCACTCCTGAACCTCGATCTGGAACGTGTCCGGCGCTTTTCGATACATCTTCCGCGCCAGATCCAGGATGGTATGGCGTCCTAACTCCTCTTCCATCCGCTGCTGCGCGCTGTCCATAACCGATCGCACCCCGCACGGTCCGTCACAGACCCAGGCCGGTGGCGTTTCATCAAATACCGCCAGGCGCTGACGCACTTCCCGACATTCGAACATATTCTTATCGCCGTCGATGGCGTGCGCCACGTCCAGCACGCTGATCAGCTCTGCCGGACGCGCCAGCCGGAATCCTCCCCCCTTGCCTTCGGTGCTGATAACCAGCCCCGCGCGTGACAAACGAGTGAAAATCTTCCCAAGATAGTCGTACGGTACGCCCTGCAAGGCCGCCATCTCCCGGACGCTCATCTCACGCTCATTGCCTTTTGCATCCACCATACACATCAGGCTATGAATGCCATATTCCACACCAGAACTGTAAAACGCCATGGCTCACTCCGGGTCATTGTTCGCTGCATTATAACGAATTTTAACTCAGAAAGAAGTTGTCGCAGTTAACTCCGACAAGTATAGTGGCAGTTATGTCAGACACACAGCCTGACGAACAAAAGGATCGAGTATGAAAAAGCAGATTTTAATTGTGGGTAGTGGGTTTTCCGGTATGTGGGCTGCGGTCAGCGCCGCGCGTCTTTCTGCTCTGGAAGGTAATAATAGCCTCAGCATTGCCGTGCTGGCCCCGGTGCCGGAACTGCGCGTTCGTCCACGTTTTTATGAAGAGAACGTGTCGACGATGGTCGCGCCACTGACCGAACTGTTTGCTGAGCTGGGTATTGCCTTTATTTCGGGCGAAGCACAACGTATTGATACCTCATCTAAAACCGTTTTGTATCGCGATTCAAACGGCGCCATTACCGAAGTCAACTGGGAACGTCTGATCCTCGCAACCGGTAGCCAGACTAAACGTCCGCCGATTGCCGGTCTGACTGAATACGCATTTGATATCGACCAACTCGACTCCGCCAGGCTGTTCGAGCAACATCTTGATTCGCTGGTTTCGCGCCCCTCCACCCCAGAACGCAATACCGTGGTCGTGTGTGGCGGCGGTTTTACCGGCATTGAGCTGGCAACGGAACTCCCTGATCGTCTTCGCACCCGCTTCGGCGCCGATACAAAGACTAAAGTGATCGTAGTTGAAAGAGGTGCAACCATTGGCGGGCGTTACAGCGAGGCGCTGCGTAACACCATTGAAGAAGCAAGCAACGCTCTGGACGTTGAATGGCGTTTAAACAGTGAAATTGAAGCTATTGATGCCAGCGGCGTGACGCTGAAAAACGGAGAGCGCATTGCCAGCGCGACTGTAGTGTGGACGGCAGGGGTAGAAGCTAACCCCCTCAGCCTGCAAATTGACGGGGAACGCGACACTCAGGGACGCCTTATCGTCACCGACACGTTGCAGATCCCTGCGCATCCGGAGGTTTACGCGACGGGTGATATGGCGCACGCCAAAACGGACGATGCGGGCAACACGGCACTGATGACCTGCCAGCACGCGATCCAGCTGGGGAAATTCGCCGGACATAACGCAGCTGCCAGCCTGTTAAATCTGGAGCCGTACCCTTACCGTCAGGTGAATTACGTCACCTGTCTGGATCTGGGTGGCTGGGGCGCGGTGTACACCGAGGGCTGGGAACAGCGTGTTAAATCCGTGCGCGAGGAAGGCAAAAAGATCAAAGTCGCCATCACCAACGAACTGATTTACCCGCCAGCAGCAGACAAAGCTGTCGCATTTGCCGCCGCTGACCCGCTGGCGAAATTCGTGTAATCCCCTCCTGTGCCCGCGACCAGCGGGCAAAGCGTGAAATCAGGCCAGCGCTCCTGCGTTGGCCTGACGCTTTTTGGCACATAAAAAACCGTACATCAACAGAGAGGTCATTGCTGAGAAGGATAAGATCGCTGCCGGAAGCGTGACATAGCTCCAGCTAAAGCCGAGCGTAATCATCATTCCACCGAAATACGCGCCTATTGCGCTGCCGAGGTTAAACGCCATTTGCCCGCCTGCGGCCCCCAGCATTTCGCCGCCTTTCGCATTTTGCAGCAGCAGTATTTGCAGCGGCGCAGAGAGCGCAAACAGCCCGGCGCAGCAAACAAATCCCATTACCAGTGAAGCTGTTTTAAGCTCGCCAAACGCGAACAGTAACAGCAGCGAAGCCACAATCACCATGTCGGTGGTGGCAGCAATGCGCAGCGGGCTAAAGCGCGACGACAGCTTGCCGCTGAAGACATTACCTAGCACCATGCCCAGCCCCATCAGCATCATGATCGCGGTCATGACGCCCTCGGAAAAGCCTGACACGTTGACCATAAACGGCTTCACGAAGCTAAACCAGGCAAACACCCCGGCATTGCCAAACATCGTAGCGGCAAAAATCAGCCACGGTTCCGGTTTTTTCAGGAAGTGGAATTGTTCTGTCAGCCGGGTGGTTGTCGTGTCGTGAATGTCTGGCACCCACAGCAGAACAGAGAGGATCACCAGCGCATCAAAGATGGCAATCAAAAAGAAGGTGTAGCGCCAGTTAAATTCATGTCCCAGCCAGGTCCCGAGCGGGACGCCAAGCAAATTGGCAACGGTCATCCCAGCAATCATCCCTGCTACAGCAACCGTCACCTTACCCGGTGGCGCAATTTTTGACAGGATTATCGCCCCCACACCGAAAATCGCGCCATGCGGGAAACCAGAGATTAAGCGCCCCGTCGCCAGCCCTATGTAGGTGTCAGAGAAGGTAAAGAGCGCGTTACCGACGACGCACATCGCCACCAGAAACAGCAGCGTTGTTTTCAGCGAAAATTTACTGGAGAACAGCGCCACAATCGGCGCGCCGATCACTACGCCAAAAGCGTAAAACGAAATCATATTTCCGGCGGAGGGAATCGAAATGCCCGTATCATGAGCCAGTTCTGTCAGCACGCCCATGATGCCAAATTCAGCCATTCCCAGGCCAAAGGTAGCCAGTGCTAACGAAAAAATTGTTTTTTTCATACCGCGACCACTGTTAAAAAATACGCAGCGTGCATTATTGATTAAACTTGTATGGTGAACCAGTTCAAATCAGCTTTCTGACACATTAATCCATTCATTCAGGCCGATTACACGCTTAGTACGGCCTCGATCCCGCGACCGGACCCATAGGGAGACCCGCCATGGTCAGTAAGAAGAAAACCCGTGTTGTTGATGATGTCGTTAAAAACGCGCCGCTCAAAACCAAAGCGTACGAGCAAGAGCTTCGCCGCCTCCATGTTGAACTGGTTAAGCTCCAGCAATGGGTGGTCGCCAAAGGGTTAAAGGTCTGTATTGTTTTTGAAGGGCGAGACGGCGCGGGTAAAGGCGGCGCCATCAAAGCCATCACCGAACGCGTCAGCCCCCGGGTGTTTCGCGTTGTTGCGTTACCGGCCCCCACCGATAAAGAGAAAAGTCAGCTCTATTTTCAGCGTTACGTTCCCCATCTGCCCTCTGCCGGTGAAATCGTCATTTTTGACCGGAGCTGGTACAACCGCGCAGGCGTGGAAAGAGTAATGGGTTTCTGTACCGAAGAGCAGGCCGACAAATTTCTTGATGGAACGCCGGTGATGGAAAAAGCGATGGTCGATGCCGGGATCATATTGTTGAAATACTGGCTTGAAGTAACGCCAAAAGAGCAGGAACGCCGCCTGCGCGATCGCATTAATGATGGTCGCAAGATCTGGAAGCTGTCTCCAATGGACATAAAATCTTTCAATCTGTGGGATGAATATACCCTCGCCCGTGATGCGATGTTTAAAGCGACCGACACCGCCTGGGCGCCGTGGTTTGTGGCGCGCTCAGAAGATAAAAAACGGGTTCGGTTGAATATTATTTCGCATCTGCTTTCACAGATCCCCTATAAAGAAATTCACGTTGACAAGGTGGATTTACCGAAACGCAAGATCGGCAAAGTGAAGCCAACAAAATATCCCTTCCGGTATATTGCAGAGCGGTTTTGATATTACTGGAAGACGGCTCGCATAATGTAGATTACCAGGGGAAACAGTATTGTTTTTTGTTGGCTGCGGTTGATAATGACCGCACCAACAAAGGAGAAAACATGAAACCGAACCGCACAGAAAGATGTGCTACGACAGAGCGCCCTACGGGGAATAGACCTCGCCCACTCTCTACAGCAGGAGAGCTCAAGCGGCAGCGTCAACAGGATCAAGGATTTATTAAAGCAATGAATGAATTAACGGCCAAAGCCGGGCTATTATCGGATGACCCTTATTTCGGAGGGCTTTGATGTGTTTTCAGTTTGACGTTTACCGCAATCCATCAAACAGAACGTGTGAATATCAACCCTATTTTATGATTATTCAGCACGATTATTATGACGACTTATCAACGAGACTTATTGTCCCGTTAAGCTATCACAATCATTTAAGAGGATATTCAAACGCTGCAACGCCACTGGTGAACCTTGAATTCCAGACATATTTTCTTAATACAGCCAACATCACACACGTGGAGACAAAAAAACTTAATAATAAGGATTATGTATGTAATCTGCGCAGTGCAAGAAGCAGTGTTCTTGCAGGAATTGATGCGTTAATTACCAATACGTAGCTAAAAGCCGCGCAAGCGCAGCGCCGCCGGACAATGCCGACGGCGCGAGGTTTACTTCAACCCTTCCGAACTCTCTTTTTGCGCTTCAAGACGCTCAACGTCGCGGTACCAGCGCGGATGGTGCTTCTGCGCCCAGCGGCGGCTCACCTTCCCTTCAATCATGCCTTTAATCGATCCTTTCACCCAGAATGCCATATACATATGGATCAGAATGGCGTGGATCAGAATAATGGCCGAGGTCGCGTGGATCAGCAGCGCATAACGCACCACCTGAATCGGGAAATAGTGCGCAAAATACGGACGCCAGATGATCACCCCGGTCACCAGCAGCACAAAAATCATGCTCATGATGGTCCAGAACATCATCTTCTGCCCGGCGTTATATTTGCCCACCTTCGCGACTTTATGCTCGTTGCCTTTCAGAACCTCAACAATGCCTTTTAGCCACGGAATATCCTGCTTGTCAGGGATGTTGTGATGAACGAAACGTACAAACATAAACATCAGCACCACGAAAATCAGTACGCCGAAGAACGGATGCAGAATGCGCCCCATCTGCGGTGTCCCGAAGGTTTCCGTTAGCCACTGTAGCGTCGGGAAGAAGAACGAAATGCCGGATACCGCCACCAGGAAGAAGCAGATGACCACCGTCCAGTGACAGGCGCGATCGACAAATTTTGTGCGCACTATCATTTTCGACTTACTCATGATGCTCCTCCTCGTCGTCATCCACCTCTTTATTCGGCCCGATACCGATGTAGTGATAAATCAGCCCGGCAAAGGTGGCGATAAAGCCCGCCGCTGAGAGCGGCTTAAGCGCCCCTTTCCAGAGGTTGATTGAGGTATCGATCGCCGGATCCTTCGGCAGATTGTGATACAGCTCCGGCTGGTCATTGTGGTGCAGAACATACATGACGTGCGTACCGCCCACGCCCTGCGGGTTATAAATCCCGGCCTTGTCATAGCCGCGCGCTTTGAGCTTATCCACCCGCTGCTGCGCCACTTCCAGCATCTCTTTTTTGGTGCCGAAGTGGATAGCCCCGGTAGGACAGGTCTTCACGCAGGCAGGCTCCTGTCCGACGCTGACGCGATCGACACACAGCGTGCATTTATAGACCCGGTTATCTTCTTTATTGAGGCGCGGGATATTAAACGGACAGCCTGCGATGCAGTAGCCGCAGCCGATACAGTTATCCTGCTGGAAGTCGACGATCCCGTTGGCGTACTGAATAATTGCACCCGCAGACGGGCATGCCTTCAGGCAGCCCGGATCTTCACAGTGCATACAGCCGTCTTTACGGATTAGCCACTCCAGCTTGCCGTTCTGGTCGGTTTCGCTAAAGCGCATCACCGTCCAGGACTTGGCGCTCAGATCAGCCGGGTTATCGTAAACGCCAACGCAGTGCCCCACCTCGTCGCGGATATCGTTCCACTCCGAGCAGGCCACCTGGCAGGCCTTACAGCCCACGCAGGAGGAGACATCGATCAGCTTGGCGACTTCTGCCTTGTAGTCCCGCGCGCGAGGCGCGGGCGTTATCGGGTTGGTCGCGGAGCGTTTAATAATGTCTTGTGTTTCCATCGCCATTTAATCGCTCCTTACGCTTTCTCGATGTTGACCAGAAACGCTTTATACTCCGGCGTTTGCGAGTTGGAATCGCCGACGTTTGGCGTCAGGGTATTGGCGATGTAACCTTTCTGCGCCACCCCTTCAAAGCCCCAGTGCAGCGGGATGCCGACGGTTTCTACCTGCTGGCCGTGTACGTTCAGACTTTGCAGACGACGGGTGACCACCGCTACCGCGCGAATAAAGCCGCGTTTGCTGCTCACCGTCACGCGATCGCCATTGGCAATGCCTTTCGCCTTCGCCAGCGTTTCGCTTATCTCCACAAACTGTTCCGGCTGCGCGATGGCGTTAAGCCGCGCATGTTTGGTCCAGGTATGGAAATGCTCGGTCAGGCGGTAGGTAGTTCCGACATACGGGAACTTGTCCTTTTTACCTAAACGCAGCACGTCATCTTCATAGATACGCACTACCGGGCTGGAAACTACGTTCGGGTGCAGCGGGTTAGTGCCGAGCGGCGTTTCCATCGGCTCGTAATGTTCCGGGAACGGCCCTTCCGCCAGCTTGTCGATGGCAAACAGACGTCCCAACCCTTCCGGCTGCATGATAAACGGCCCGGTGTTGCTGCCCGGTGCGGCGGTGTTGAAGTCCGGGATATCGTTCCCCGTCCACTTCGTGCCGTTCCACTCGATCAGCATGCGTTTCGGATCCCACGGCTTACCGTTCACGTCTGCGGAGGCACGGTTGTACAGTACGCGGCGGTTCAACGGCCACGCCCATGCCCAGCCCAGCGTGTTGCCCAGGCCTGACGGATCGGCGTTATCACGGTTGGCCATCTGATTACCCTGCTCCGTCCAGCTGCCGGTGTAGATCCAGCAGGACGAGGCCGTGGTGCCGTCGTCACGCAACAGCGCGAAGCTATTGAGCAACTGGCCTTTCTTCGCCACCATATTGCCGTTGGCATCGTATAGATCGGCCAGCGCCACGCCGTTGTTCTCTTTTGCCACCTCTTCAGACTCAGGATGATCCGGCTGCTTGTAGTTCCAGCTCATCTTCAGCAGCGGCTCTGCGCCTTTGCCGCCTTCGGTGCGGTACATCTCGCGCAGACGATGGTAAATACCGGCCAGAATTTCGCCATCATTACGCGCTTCACCCGGCGCATCCTGACCTTTCCAGTGCCACTGTAGCCAGCGGCCAGAGTTGGCAATAGAACCGTCCTCTTCCGCAAAGCAGGTCGATGGCAGTCGGAACACCTCGGTCTGAATGGATGCCGGATCGACATCGTTAGACTCGCCGTGGTTCTGCCAGAACGTAGACGTTTCGGTGACCAGCGGATCGATAACCACCATGTACTTCAGCTTGCTCAGGCTGCGAACGACTTTGTTTTTATCCGGGAATGACGCCACCGGGTTAAAGCCCTGGCAGATATACCCCGTGACGTCGCCCTTATCCATCATGTTGAAATACTTGATGACATCGTAAGCCTGATCCCATTTCGGCAACCATTCAAAGCCCCAGTCATTCTCTTTCTGCGCCGCATCGCCGTAGAACGATTTCATCAGACTGACGGCAAACTTTGGGTAGTTACTCCAGTAGTTCACCTGGTCCGGACGCGTCGCTTTTGGCGTGTTGGCGTCAAGCCAGCTTTGCCAGTCGGTCTGCTTCTCCGACGGCAGGGTCAGGTAACCCGGCAGGCTGGTCGACAGCAGGCCGAGATCGGTTAAGCCCTGAATGTTGGAGTGTCCGCGCAGGGCGTTCACACCACCACCGGCCATCCCCATGTTGCCGAGCAGCAGCTGGATCATCGCCATGGTACGGATGTTCTGCGCGCCCACGGTATGCTGCGTCCAGCCCAGCGCGTACAGGAAGGTGGTTGTTCTGTCGGCGGCACTGGTGGAGGCCAGCACTTCACATACTTTCAGGAAGTCTGCTTTCGGCGTACCGCAGATGTTTTCCACCACGTCTGGCGTATAACGGGAAACGTGTTGTTTCAGCAAGTTCCAGACGCAGCGCGGATCGCTCAGGGTCTCATCGCGTTTCGCGTAGCCGTTTTCGTCGAACTGATAGTTCCAGGACGATTTATCGTACTGACGTTTCTCTGCGTCATAGCCGCTGAACAGGCCATCTTCGAAGGCGAAATCTTCCCGCACCAGCAGGCCGGCATTGGTGTAATGCTTAACGTATTCCGCGTTAATCTTATTATTTTCGATCAGGTACAACAGCACGCCGGAAAGGAACGTAATATCCGTACCGGAGCGGATCGGCGCATAAATATCAGCCACCGATGCCGTACGCGTAAAGCGTGGATCGACGACAATCAGCGTCGCATCGTTGTTGTTTTTCGCTTCCATCGCCCAGCGGAATCCCACCGGATGGGCTTCAGCGGCGTTACCGCCCATCACCACCACGACGTTTGCGTTTTTGATATCAACCCAGTGGTTGGTCATCGCACCGCGACCAAATGTTGGAGCAAGACTTGCTACCGTTGGTCCGTGTCAGACGCGCGCCTGGTTATCAACCGCCAGCATGCCGAGGGAGCGCACAAATTTTTGCGTCAGCATGCCGGTCTCATTACTTGCCGCAGATGCACACAGCATCCCGGTGGAGGTCCAGCGGTTTACCGTCACGCCCTGATCGTTCTTTTCAATAAAGTTGGCGTCGCGATCCGCTTTCATCAGTTTTGCAATACGGGAGAAGGCCTCGTCCCAGGAGATGCGCTGCCATTTATCAGAGCCCGGCGCACGATATTCCGGATAGCGCAGACGGTTTTCACTGTGGACGTAGTCCAGCAGCCCCGCCCCTTTCGGGCAAAGCGCCCCGCGGCTCACCGGATGGTCCGGGTCCCCTTCAATATGATAAATCGCTTCTTTGGCGTTCTTCGCGCCATCACCCAGGCTATACATTAATAGCCCACAACCCACGGAGCAGTATGTGCAGGTGTTACGGATCTCTTTCGCGCGCAGCAGTTTATAGTTGCGTGCCTGAGCCAGCGCCATTTTGGGAGCGAATCCCAGCATTGCGGCTGTTGTTCCGGCCATACCGCCCGCGCAGATTTTAAAAAATTGTCTGCGGCTGACGTCCATTGCTGTCCTCGTTATCTGATAAGACTTCGCGCCGCAAACTAACAGCAAAGCCCCTGTTTTTTTTGCGTCAAATCAAGGTCGCCGAACTTCGCCCCCTTAATAGTCACCGCCGGTATGATTTATTACTCCTTTCGGGTTAACCGCGAAACAGAAAATTCGCCTGGTGAATGGGTTAGATGCTATAAGTTTACCCTTTGATTTTTATGAGACTGGCAGGGTAATGGACAGAAAAAGAGCAACGCTGATTGGCCTGGTGGCCATACTGCTGTGGAGCACCATGGTGGGTCTCATCCGCAGCGTCAGTGAGGGACTTGGCCCGGTGGGGGGCGCAGCGATGATCTACACCGTCAGCGGATTATTGTGTCTGGCGACGGTAGGTTTCCCTGATATTAAACGGTTTTCGAAAGGTTATCTCATTGCGGGCAGCGTCCTGTTTGTCAGCTATGAAATGTGCCTTGCCCTGTCGCTTGGCTTTGCCGCGACGCGCTCGCAGGCAATTGAGGTGGGCATGGTCAATTATCTCTGGCCAAGCCTGACGATTGTGTTCGCCATTTTGTTCAACGGTCAAAAATCCACCCTGTGGGTGATCCCCGGCTTAGCGATCTCCCTGCTGGGCGTGGGCTGGGTCTTAGGCGGCGAAAACGGGCTGCACGTTCACGACATCATGCTTAACATCGTTTCCAGCCCGCTGAGCTACGGGCTGGCATTTGCCGGTGCCTTTATCTGGGCCGCCTACTGCACCGTCACCAGCAGGTATGCCAGAGGGCAAAATGGCATTACTCTTTTCGTCCTGCTGACCGCCCTGAGCCTGTGGGTCAAATATGCCGTCAGCGATCAGCCCGAAATGGTATTCAGCGTGCCGGTAGTCGTGAAACTGTTGATGTGTGGTGTTGCCCTTGGCTTTGGCTACGCCGCCTGGAACATTGGGATCCTCCACGGTAACGTCACGGTGCTTGCGGCCGTCTCCTACTTCACCCCGGTACTCTCTGCCGCGCTGGCGGCTATTATGCTGAGCTCACCGCTTTCATTCTCATTCTGGCAAGGGGCATTAATGGTTTGCGCAGGGTCATTACTTTGCTGGTATGCCACCCGCAAATAGCATTTTTATTTTTACCGGGCACGAATTATGCCCGGTAAAAATTAACATTATTTTAATATGTGATCACAGTAAAGAATATTATTTATAACATTCGTGTGTATTTCTATTTCTGTATAGAGTATTCACAGAAAGTCAGATCCGTTGTGGAAATTGACATAAACTGACAACGCAGGTAATTAATTCAACCCCAATATTCCCGCGCTATATAGCACATAGTGCAATAGTTTATTTCTGGATGTTTCTTTTAAAAAGCAGTTGCTGGCTTCCGGACAAATCCACAAACCACTGTTTTAAAAGTCAATAACGCGCCCCATTCCTTGAGATTATCTGCCAAGCCCTTTTATCTCCCTCTAAAAACAAAAACGCATGGCAACTATTTCCAGCCTTATTATCGTGTTTTGTTAATAATCAATTTATGTATATAAATTAACCTTATTGAGAGATTTAAGGGAAATTTATCGGATCAGGATCACACTAATTGAAATTATCTTTAATATTTTGAAACTTATTATTGAAAGCAGTCTACGGAATTTTAAAAATAGTCTGCCATTGACGATAAGCCTCGTTTAAAAATCGCTCAGGTGGCTTAGGAAATACCTAAATAAAATTATAAGGGTTAGTTAAGATGAAACTTAAATTAGTTGCAGTGGCAGTGACTTCCATGTTGGCGGCTGGCGTTGTTAACGCGGCTGAAGTTTTTAACAAAGACGGTAACAAACTGGATCTGTACGGCAAAGTTACTGGTCTGCACTATTTTTCTGATGATGCTGGTAGCGACGGCGACAAAACGTACGTTCGTCTTGGCTTCAAAGGTGAAACTCAGATCAACGATCAGCTGACCGGATACGGCCAGTGGGAATATGAGTTCAAGGGCAACCGCTCTGAAGCTCAGGGTTCCGACGGCAACAAAACCCGTCTGGCCTTCGCTGGTCTGAAATTCGATGAATTCGGTTCCTTCGACTACGGTCGTAACTACGGTGTTGCTTATGACATCGGCGCATGGACTGACGTTCTGCCAGAGTTCGGTGGCGATACCTGGACGCAGACTGACGGCTTCATGACCGGTCGTACCACTGGCGTTGCCACCTACCGTAACACCGACTTCTTTGGTCTGGTTGACGGCCTGAACGTGGCTGCCCAGTACCAGGGTAAAAACGACCGTACAGAGATCACCGAATCCAACGGTGACGGCTGGGGTCTGTCTTCTACCTATGAATTCGACGGCTTCGGTGTGGGTGCGACCTACGCGAAATCTGACCGTACTGACCGTCAGGTTCGTGCTGCAAGCAACCTGAATGCCGGTGGCGAAAACGCAGAAGTCTGGGCTGCTGGCCTGAAGTACGATGCGAACAACATCTACCTGGCAACCACCTACTCTGAAACCCGCAACATGACGGCGTTCGGTAGCGGTCACGTTGCCAACAAAGCACAGAACTTCGAAGTTGTGGCTCAGTACCAGTTTGACTTCGGTCTGCGTCCATCCATCGCTTACCTGAAATCCAAAGGTAAAGACATCGGTTCTTATGGCGACCAGGACCTGGTTGAATACGTTGACGTTGGCGCGAGCTACTACTTCAACAAAAACATGTCCACCTACGTTGATTACAAAATCAACCTCGTGGATGACAGCCAGTTCACCAAAGATGCCAAAGTGGCTACCGACAACATCGTGGCTGTAGGTCTGACCTACCAGTTCTAAGAGGTGTTAGTTCAAAAGGCCAGCCCTCGCGGCTGGCCTTTTTTTTACTGCTGCCCTCCGACCTTCGCCAGACTAAACCAGATTCCGATCGCCAGAATCATCAGCATGGCTCCCGCACTGCCCAGGGCCACGCTGTGCGAGGTGATGAACGCGGTTTTCGCCGCCGTCATCACCGGCTCGGCCAGTGACGGCGTCAGCTCCTGCGCGACCTTCATCGCTTCACCGATGGACGACGACGCTTTATCGGTCAGCGACGCGCTCAGCCCCTGCGGCAGTACAATTGACGCCGAAAAGCTGCGGGTTAACAGCAGACCGAAAATGGCGATCCCGAGACCAGCGCCCAGCTCGTAGGACATGGTTTCGATCGCGCCTGCGGCGGCCGCTTTCTCTTTCGGCGCGGCAGCCATGATCGCTGACGTCGATGCCAGCAGTGCGCTGGCGGCACTGAAGCCCAGCAGCACCATCAGGCTCCACGCCTGCCACTGTTGGGTGCTGAAATCGAGCGTCGACAGGCCGATAAAACTGATCGCGCTTAGCCCCATGCCTCCGGCCGCAACAATGCGCAGCCCCAGACGCCCGACCAGCACACCCGCGATCGGCCCGCTAAATCCGCTCGCCACCATCACCGGCAGCATAAATATCCCTGCTTCAAACGGCGTAAAACCATGCACGAACTGCAACTCCTGCGCCATCAGCAGTTCAAAGCCCACCAGCGCAATCATGGCGGTCATTGCCATGACCACGCCGCTTAAAATAATGCGATGGCAAAACAGACGCATGTCGATCATTGGCACGCGCGCGCGCAGCTGGATACGGACGAAGATAAACAGCATCATCGCCCCGGTAAGCAGCGTAGAGGCCACCATCCACGGCGACAGCACCCCTTTCAGGGCGGTTTTGGCGCTGTAGACCAGCAGTAAAATGGCGACAATCAGCATAATGGCATGGCTGATATTGAGCGGCTGCTCGGGCCGACCCTGCTGAGCAGGCACAAAGCGCGCAGCAAGCGAAACCACGATCAGCACGATCGGCACGTTAATCAGGAAGACCGAACCCCAGTAAAAGTGCTCCAGCAGCATGCCGCCAATCAGCGGGCCAAACGCCGCGCCGCCCGACCCAACGGCAGCCCAGACGCCAAGGGCGATGTTACGGTGCCGCACGTCAATAAATAGCGTGCGGATCCCTGCAAGCGTAGCCGGAATGATCATCGCCGCGCCAATCGCCAGCGACGCGCGGGCGGCAATCAGCCAGCCCGCGGACGGCGCAAAAGCCGCCGCTAACGATGACAGGCCAAACAGCACGCTGCCGATCATCAGCAGGCGCTTAAAACCTATGCGATCGCCCAGCGCGCCCATCGGCAGCACCATCCCCGCCATCACCAGCGAGTAAATATCAATAATCCACAACAATTCGTTGCCGCTGGCACCCAGCGTCATGCTCAATGTTGGCGCCGCCACGTGCAGCACCGTCGCGTCAATCGCCACCGGGATATACACCAGCACGATAATCACTAACGCTAACCACTGACGAAACATAAATTTCCTTTTCATTTAAAAACTGGACACATGTCCAGATTGCGATCCTACGTAAAGTTGAACACTTGTCCAGCTCTTTGTTACACTCGTTTCGTTGCCATTGAGAGTGAGAAATTATGCGTTATCTAAGCAAGGACGAGCGGCGGGAAGAGATCCTACAGGCCGCAATGCGCGTGGCGCTGACCGAAGGATTCGCTGCGATGACCGTGCGCCGAATCGCTACCGAAGCGGGCGTCGCCACCGGGCAGGTGCATCACCACTTTGCGTCGGCGGGCGAGCTTAAATCGCTGGCGTTTGTCAGGCTGATCCGCGATTTGCTGGATGCTGAAATCGTTGGCGAAAACGCAGGCTGGCGCGAGCGCCTGCATGCCATGCTCGGCAGCGATGACGGCGGGTTTGAGCCCTACATTCGACTGTGGCGGGAGGCGCAAATTCTCGCCAGCCGGGATAGCGATATCAAAGGCGCCTACGTTTTGACCATGGAGATGTGGCACCAGGAAACGGTCGCAATTATCCGCGCCGGGGCGGAGGCCAACGCCTTTACGCTTGCTGATCAGCCGGAAAATATCGCCTGGCGTTTAATTGGTCTGGTATGTGGCCTGGATGGCATATACGTCTTGAATATGCCTGAAATGGACGACGCGGCATTTAATAAGCATCTGGATAAACTTATCTCCCTCGAATTGTTTTAATACTCCCATCGGAGTATTAATTTCCGCAAATAGTTACAATTAGTAACACATAAAGCGAACCCTGATTCCCATTCCAAACTCAGGGATTCGCTTTTTTATCTATCCTTTCAGATGTATCCCATAACATCCTATAAATTTCATACGCCACTGACAGGTATCTTTCTGTTTTTCCTTCTTTTTTCTCTCCACTTCGGTAAGCAAGAGGGTGATATGTCACATCAAAGCGAGAAGAGTAATCAGCATCTGTTGAGTAACTGGAAACCGGAAAACGCGCAATTTTGGGAGAATAAAGGGAAACATATCGCACGAAGAAACCTGTGGATTTCCGTGGCGTGTTTGCTGCTCGCATTTTGTGTCTGGATGTTGTTTAGCGCTATTGCGGTAAATCTTAATAAGGTCGGATTTAATTTCAGCACCGATCAGCTTTTTATGCTAACGGCATTACCTTCTCTCTCCGGCGCGATATTGCGTGTCCCCTACTCTTTTATGGTGCCGATATTTGGCGGACGTTACTGGACCGTGTTAAGCACCGTTATCCTGGTCGTACCCTGTGTCTGGCTTGGGATCGCCATCCAGAATACCGCCACGCCCTATTGGATCTTCATCATCATCGCACTGCTGTGCGGTTTTGCCGGTGCCAACTTCGCTTCCAGTATGGGAAACATCAGCTTCTTCTTCCCGAAAGCCAGACAGGGCAGCGCACTGGGCATTAACGGCGGGCTGGGTAACCTGGGCGTGAGTGTGATGCAGCTGGTTGCGCCGCTGGTGATTTTCCTGCCGATGTTTACCTTCCTCGGCGTGCACGGCGTACCGCAGGAGGATGGCTCGACGATGTGGCTGGCGAACGCGGCGTGGATCTGGGCGCCGCTGCTGATTCTGGCCACCATTGCGGCGTTTTTTGGCATGAATGACATCGCCAGCTCGAAAGCGTCCATTGCCAGCCAGCTTCCGGTGCTTAAGCGCTTTCATCTCTGGCTGCTGAGCCTGCTTTATCTGGCAACCTTCGGCTCGTTTATCGGTTTCTCGGCAGGCTTTGCCATGCTGTCGAAAACCCAGTTTCCGGACGTTAATATCCTCCACCTCGCCTTCTTTGGCCCACTGATCGGCGCCCTGGCGCGTTCGGCTGGCGGAATGATTTCGGACAGACTGGGCGGCGTAAGGGTGACGCTGATCAACTTCGTCTTTATGGCCATCTTTAGCGCCCTGATTTTCCTGACGCTCCCCGGGTCTGGTTCAGGCAGCTTTATCGCCTTCTATCTGGTCTTTATGGGCCTGTTTCTGACCGCAGGCCTGGGTAGCGGCTCGACCTTCCAGATGATCGCGATTATCTTTCGCCAAATCACCCTCGACCGCGTGAAAAAACAGGGCGGGAGCGATGAACAGGCACAGCATGAAGCGGTGACCGAAACGGCTGCGGCGCTGGGCTTTATCTCTGCCATCGGTGCGGTGGGCGGGTTCTTTATTCCCAAAGCCTTTGGCACCTCCCTGGCGATGACCGGTTCCCCGGTGGGCGCCATGAAAGTCTTCCTCGTGTTTTACATCGTCTGCGTGCTCGTCACCTGGCTGGTGTACGGCCGCAAATCCTCACAAAAATAATAACTACCTCTTCGCCGGAGCGTGATGCCTCACCCTCCGGCCATGTTATCGAAGCAGGAGAAATGTCATGAGCAAACTGTTGGACCGCTTCCGTTACTTCAAAACAAAAGGCGACAGTTTCGCCGATGGGCACGGCCAGGTGTACCACACCAACCGCGACTGGGAGGACAGCTACCGTCAGCGCTGGCAGTTCGACAAGATTGTGCGATCCACCCACGGCGTTAACTGCACCGGCTCCTGTAGCTGGAAGATTTATGTCAAAAATGGCCTGGTGACATGGGAAACCCAGCAGACCGACTACCCGCGTACCCGCCCTGACCTGCCTAACCACGAACCGCGCGGCTGCCCGCGTGGCGCAAGCTACTCCTGGTATCTCTACAGCGCCAACCGTCTCAAGTACCCGCTGGTACGCCGCAGGCTGATCGAGCTCTGGCGCGAGGCGCTGGCGCAGCATACCGATCCGGTGCTGGCCTGGGATGCCATTCAGAACGATCCGCAAAAAGCGCAAAGCTACAGAAAGGCGCGCGGTAAAGGCGGGTTTATCCGCTCAAACTGGAAAGAGCTTAACCAGCTGATTGCTGCCGCCAACGTCTGGACCATCAAAAACTACGGCCCGGATCGGGTAGCCGGTTTTTCCCCTATCCCGGCCATGTCGATGGTCTCTTATGCCGCCGGTACGCGCTATCTCTCCCTGCTCGGCGGCACCTGCCTGAGCTTCTATGACTGGTACTGCGATTTGCCTCCGGCATCGCCGATGACCTGGGGCGAGCAGACCGACGTGCCGGAATCGGCGGACTGGTACAACTCCAGCTATATCATTGCCTGGGGCTCGAACGTGCCGCAGACGCGTACCCCGGACGCCCACTTCTTTACCGAAGTGCGTTACAAAGGCACCAAGACCGTCGCCATTACGCCGGACTTCTCGGAGGTGGCGAAGCTCAGCGACCAGTGGCTGGCCCCCAAACAGGGTACCGACAGCGCCCTCGCCATGGCGATGGGGCATGTGATCCTCAAAGAGTTCCACCTTGATAACCCGAGCGATTACTTCCTCAACTATTGCCGCCGCTACACCGACATGCCGATGCTGGTCCTGCTGGATGAACAGGCTGACGGTCGCGTGGTGCCGGGCCGCATGCTGCGCGCGTCGGATCTGGCCGACGGGCTGGGTGAAACCAATAATCCGGAGTGGAAAACCATCGCCTTTGACGTCGCCGGAAATCTGGTGGCGCCGAACGGCTCTATCGGTTTCCGCTGGGGCGAAAAAGGCAAATGGAACCTGGAGTCGCTGGCCGCGGGACAGGAGACCGAGCTGACGCTTTCCCTGCTCATCACCCACGACAGTGTGGCAGACGTGGCCTTCCCTTACTTCGGGGGCAACGAGAACCCGCATTTCCGCAGCGTGAAGCAGGAGCCAGTGCTGACGCGTCGCGTACCGAGTAAAACCCTGACGCTGGCCGACGGCAGCCATAGACGCGTGGTCAGCGTGTACGATCTGGTGCTCGCAAACTACGGCCTCGATCGCGGTCTGGAAGACAGTAACGCGGCGGCAAACTACGCCGAGATCAAAGCCTACACCCCGGCCTGGGGCGAACAAATTACCGGCGTACCCGCTTACCTGATAGAAAAAATCGCCCGTGAATTTGCCGACACGGCGCACAAAACCCATGGTCGTTCGATGATCATCCTCGGGGCCGGTGTGAACCACTGGTACCACATGGACATGAACTACCGCGGGATGATCAACATGCTGGTCTTCTGCGGCTGCGTCGGGCAAAGCGGCGGCGGCTGGTCGCACTATGTCGGCCAGGAGAAACTGCGTCCGCAAACCGGCTGGCTGCCGCTGGCCTTCGCGCTGGACTGGAACCGTCCGCCGCGCCAGATGAACAGCACCTCTTACTTCTACAACCACGCCAGCCAGTGGCGCTATGAGAAGCTCACCGCACAGGAGCTGCTTTCTCCTCTTGCAGACGCGTCGAAATTCACCGGTCACCTGATTGATTTCAACGTCCGCGCCGAGCGCATGGGCTGGCTCCCTTCCGCGCCGCAGCTCAACCTCAACCCGCTGCACGTTAAGGCCCGCGCCGACGCCGCCGGGATGTCGCCGCAGGATTACACCGTGCAGGCGTTAAAATCGGGCGATATTCGCTTCGCCTGCGAACAGCCGGACAACGGAAAGAACCACCCGCGCAATCTGTTTGTCTGGCGTTCTAACCTGCTTGGCTCGTCCGGAAAAGGCCATGAGTACATGCTCAAATACCTGCTTGGCACCGAGAGCGGGATTCAGGGCGAGGATTTAGGCTCAACGGATGATGTCAAACCTGAAGAGGTGGAATGGCAAACCGCCGCCATTGAGGGCAAGCTGGATCTGCTGGTGACGCTCGATTTCCGTATGTCCAGCACCTGCCTGTTCTCCGATATCGTCCTGCCCACCGCCACCTGGTATGAAAAAGACGATATGAATACCTCGGACATGCATCCGTTTATTCACCCGCTTTCCGCAGCCGTTGACCCGGCGTGGGAGTCCCGCAGCGACTGGGAGATTTACAAGGGCATCGCCAAAGTCTTCTCTGAAGTGTGCGTCGGACATCTCGGCACCGAAACTGACGTGGTGCTACAGCCGCTTCAGCATGACTCCCCGGGGGAGCTGTCGCAGCCTTTTGATATTCTGGACTGGCGCAAAGGCGAGTGCGATCTCATCCCCGGTAAAACCGCGCCAAACATTGCGGTCGTCGAGCGCAACTATCCGGAAACCTACGAGCGCTTCACTTCTCTCGGTCCGCTGCTGGACAAACTCGGCAACGGCGGAAAAGGCATATCGTGGAACACGCAAAACGAAGTCGATTTCCTCGGCAAGCTCAATTACGTCAAGCTCGACGGACCGGCCAAAGGCCGACCACGCATTGAAACCGCCATTGATGCTTCAGAGGTGATCCTCGCTCTTGCGCCGGAAACCAACGGTCAGGTCGCGGTCAAAGCCTGGGAGGCCCTCGGCGAACTGACCGGGCGCGATCACACACATCTGGCGCTGAACAAAGAAGACGAGAAAATCCGCTTCCGCGATATTCAGGCGCAGCCGCGCAAAATTATCTCCAGCCCAACGTGGTCCGGCCTTGAGAGCGAGCATGTCTCGTATAACGCAGGCTATACCAACGTTCACGAGCTGATCCCGTGGCGCACGATTTCCGGCCGCCAGCAGCTGTATCAGGATCACGCCTGGATGCGCGCCTTCGGTGAAAGTCTGGTGGCCTATCGTCCACCGATTGATACCCGCAGCGTCACCCATATGCGCGAGATCCCGCCGAATGGCTTCCCGGAAAAAGCGCTTAACTTCCTGACGCCGCACCAGAAATGGGGCATTCACTCCACCTACAGCGAAAACCTGCTGATGCAGACCCTGTCACGCGGAGGGCCAATCGTCTGGATCAGCGAAACCGACGCGCGCGAGCTGGGGATTGAGGACAACGACTGGATCGAAGCCTTCAACGCCAACGGCGCCCTCACCGCCCGCGCGGTGGTCAGCCAGCGCGTGCCGCCGGGCATGACCATGATGTACCACGCTCAGGAGCGCATTCTGAACATTCCGGGGTCAGAAGTGACCGGACGGCGCGGCGGGATCCACAACTCGGTCACCCGCGTCTGTCCGAAACCGACCCACATGATTGGCGGCTACGCGCAGCTGGCGTACAGCTTTAACTATTACGGCACCGTCGGCTCGAATCGCGACGAGTTCATTATGATCCGCAAAATGAAAAACATTAACTGGCTGGACGGCGAAGGTCGGGATCAGGTTCAGGAGGCGAAAAAATGAAAATACGCTCACAGGTTGGCATGGTACTGAATCTCGATAAATGCATTGGCTGCCACACCTGCTCGGTCACCTGTAAGAACGTCTGGACCGGGCGCGAAGGGATGGAGTATGCGTGGTTTAATAACGTCGAAACCAAACCGGGTATCGGCTATCCGAAAAACTGGGAAGATCAGGATGAGTGGCAAGGCGGATGGATCCGCAGTATTCACGGCAAGCTGACCCCGCGCCTCGGCGGAAAAATGGGCGTCCTGTCGAAAATTTTCGCCAACCCCGTGTTGCCGCAGATTGACGATTACTATGAACCTTTCACCTTCGATTACCAGGATCTGCACCGCGCCCCGGAGGGGGATCACCTCCCTACCGCCCGCCCCCGCTCGCTGATTGACGGTAAGCGGATGGATAAGATCGTCTGGGGACCAAACTGGGAGGAGCTGCTGGGCGGCGAGTTCGAAAAACGCGCCCGCGACCGAAACTTTCAGAAGATCCAGAAAGAGATGTACGGTCAGTTCGAAAACACCTTCATGATGTACCTGCCGCGCCTGTGCGAGCATTGCCTCAACCCGAGCTGCGTCGCCACCTGCCCGAGCGGTGCGATTTACAAACGCGAAGAGGACGGCATTGTGCTGATCGACCAGGACAAATGCCGCGGCTGGCGTCTGTGTATCAGCGGCTGTCCGTACAAGAAAATCTACTTCAACTGGAAAAGCGGCAAGTCAGAGAAGTGCATCTTCTGCTATCCGCGCATCGAGTCCGGCCAGCCGACCGTCTGCTCAGAAACCTGCGTTGGACGCATCCGCTACCTTGGCGTGCTGTTGTATGACGCGGACCGTATTGAAGAGGCGGCCAGCACCGAGCATGAAACCGATCTGTATGAGCGCCAGTGCGACGTGTTCCTTAACCCGAACGATCCGGCGGTGATTGAAGAAGCCCTGAAGCAGGGCATCCCGCAGAACGTCATCGACGCAGCGCAGCGTTCCCCGGTTTACAAAATGGCGATGGACTGGAAGCTAGCCCTGCCGCTGCATCCGGAATACCGCACCCTGCCGATGGTCTGGTATGTGCCGCCGCTGTCACCGATTCAGTCCTACGCGGACGCGGGTGGCCTGCCGCAGAGCGACGGTGTACTGCCTGCGGTCGAAAGCCTGCGCATCCCGGTGCAATACCTGGCAAATATGCTCAGCGCGGGCGATACCGGCCCGGTGCTGCGCGCTCTGAAGCGCATGATGGCGATGCGCCACTACAAACGCTCCCAGACCGTGGAAGGCGTGACCGATACCCGCGCCATTGAGGAAGTGGGCCTGACCGAAGCGCAGGTTGAGGAGATGTACCGCTATCTGGCCATCGCTAACTACGAAGACCGCTTCGTGATCCCGACCAGCCACCGCGAAATGGCGCGCGACGCCTTCCCGGAGAAAAACGGCTGCGGCTTCACCTTCGGTGACGGCTGTCACGGCTCCGACACCAGGTTCAACCTCTTCAACAGCAGCCGCATCGACGCGATCAACATTACCGAGGTGCGCGATCACGGGGAGGGAGAATAATGCAGATCCTTAAAATCATCGCGCTACTGATTGAGTATCCCGATGAGCTGCTTTGGGATAACCGTGAAGAAGCGCTTTCCCTGGTGGAACAGGATGCGCCCATGCTACTGCCGTTTGCGCAGCAGCACCTGAGCGCCCCGCTGCTGGATAAGCAGGCCGAATGGTGTGAAGTTTTCGAGCGGGGGCGCGCGACTTCACTACTGCTGTTCGAGCACGTTCACGCCGAGTCCCGCGATCGCGGTCAGGCGATGGTCGACCTGATGAGCCAGTATGAGAAAGCCGGGCTGGAGCTGGATTGCCGCGAGCTGCCGGACTATCTGCCGCTATATCTGGAATATCTCAGTATCGTCAGCGACGACGAGGCGCGTGAAGGGCTGCAAAACGTCGCGCCTATACTGGCGCTGATTGGAGGCCGCCTGAAACAGCGCGAGGTAGCGCATTACCAGCTGTTTGACGCCCTGCTGTCGCTGGCGGAAACACGGCTTTCCAGCGACAGCGTGGCGAAACAGGTATCCGGTGAAAAACGTGATGATACCCGTCAGGCGCTGGACGCCGTGTGGGAAGAGGAACAGGTCAAGTTTATCGAAGACAACGCCACATCGTGCGACAGTTCGCCGATGCAGCAATATCAACGACGCTTTAGCCAGGACGTCGCGCCGCAGTACGTGGACGTCAGCGCCGGAGGCCCAAAATGACTCATTACCTGAACGTGTTTTTCTATGACATTTATCCGTACATCTGCGCCACCGTCTTCTTCCTCGGCAGTTGGTTGCGCTACGACTATGGGCAGTACACCTGGCGGGCGTCATCAAGCCAGATGCTCAGCAAGCGCGGGATGAACTGGGCTTCGAACCTGTTTCATATTGGGATTCTGGGGATCTTCTTCGGGCACCTGTTCGGCATGTTAACCCCGCACTGGATGTACGCCTGGTTTTTACCCGTCGCGGTTAAACAGCAGTTAGCCATGATTGCGGGAGGTATTTGCGGGGTGCTGACGCTGATCGGTGGGTCGATGCTTTTGATCCGACGCCTGTTCAACCAGCGGGTGCGCGCCACGTCCACCACGCCGGATATTATCATCATGAGTATCCTGCTGCTTCAGTGCATCCTTGGGCTGTCGACCATTCCTTTCTCCGCTCAGTACCCTGACGGAAGCGAGATGATGAAGCTGGTCGGCTGGGCGCAGGGGATCGTCACGTTTAAGGGCGGCTCGTCGGAAATGCTGAGCGGCGTCGCGCCGATCTTCCGCGTGCATCTGGTGCTGGGGATGACGATCTTCCTCATCTTCCCGTTCACCCGCCTGGTGCACGTGTGGAGCGCGCCGTTTGAGTACTTCACGCGTCGGTATCAGGTGGTGAGATCGCGCCGTTGATTTGTCGGGTGGCGGCTACGCCTTACCCGACCTACGTTCACACGCCCGTAGGCCCGGTAAGGCGTAGTCGCCACCGGGCTATTTCCCTGCCTGCGGATGCGTATCAAACCCTGCCATTACTGCCGTCAGCTCTGCCAGTGTAAAGCCGTGCTTCGGGTCATCAACGCCCAGGCCAAACCGCTCCTGCATCAGCTTATATAGCGCCTCCGCATCCGGCAAATGGATCTGCTCCTCCACATGACCGTTCTGCCAGTGGGTAAAATTGAAGTTGGTCAGCGTCAGCTTGCCCCCGTCCGGCAGGTGGCGACACATCAGCAGGTGATGACGAAAATGGGACTGAGGCCAGTGCGCCGACCAGAAGTTACCCATCACGTAATCGTTGAAGTACTGCGTCCCCAGGTCAAATTGGTACATTGACTGCCAGTGCTCGTGATGGCGGAATTGCAGTACCCAGTCGTTACCCTCACTCAGCAAACGATAGCACCCGTGCGGGGTTTTCTGCTCCTCGTTGGCGATCAAACGAATCGGCGCCGTCAGCGTTTGTCCGCCAAATCCTACATCAGCGATCCAGCGCTCGCCGTTCAGCTCAACCAGCAGCAACCGGTGCGTGCGCGGCGGCATCTGCGACGGATTCGCCAGCACAACCCGCCCCAGCACGCTGCGTACTGTAAACCCAACTTCGCGCAACACCCGTTCAAACAGGCCATTTTGCTCGAAGCAATATCCCCCCCGACGCGCGGTGACCAGTTTATCCACCAGACACCCGTCGTCCAGATGAATTTCCCGCGGCAAAACGACGTCAATATTTTCAAACGGGATCGCGCAGTTATGGTGTAAATGGAGCCCCCGCAGGGTATCGATATTAACCTGTACGGGCTGCTGCCAGCCCGTGCGGGCAAAATAAGCACTCAGAAATGGGGACATGATTTGCTCCATGATGTGATATCCCCTGTTTATAAACTATTTTCCCTTATGCATATGCGCAAAAGTGCTTTTTCGGCATACTCATCGTGTACATGAGGAGATCCTATGAGCCACTTTCGTCCTGTTGAATTACGTCATGCCAGCCGTCTTCTGAATCACGGTCCAACCGTGCTCATCACCAGCCGGGATGAGACCATCGATCGTCGCAACGTCATGGCCGCCGCATGGTCTATGCCGGTGGAATTTGAACCCCCGCGTATCGCGATTGTGGTAGACAAAAGCGCGTGGTCACGGGAGTTGATCGAACGCAGCGGGAAATTCGGTATTGTGATCCCCGGCGTAGCGGCAGCCAACTGGACCTGGGCGGTCGGCAGCGTCAGCGGGCGCGACGAGGATAAATTTAACTGCTACGGGATCCCGGTTATTCATGGCCCTGAGCTTGGTCTGCCGGTTATAGAAGAGAAATGTCTGGCGTGGATGGAGTGTCGGTTATTACCTGTCACTTCTGCGGCCGAGAAATATGACACCCTGTTTGGCGAAGTGGTTTCCGCCGCGGCAGATGAACGCGCATTTGTCGCCGGACGCTGGCAGTTTGACGGGGATAAGCTGAATACGCTGCATCATCTGGGGGCCGGGACGTTTGTGACGAGTGGGAAGATGGTGAAGGCGCTGGATTAACGCATCTCAAAAAAGAAAAGCCCTCTTCCTGAGGAAGAGGGCTTTTTATTACTTAACGCGCTTCGCAATAATCTCATCCGCCACATTCCGCGGAGCTTCCGCAAAATGATGGAACTCCATCGTATACGTCGCGCGCCCCTGGGACATCGAGCGCAGCGTGGTGGCGTAGCCAAACATTTCAGCCAGCGGGACGTCAGCGCGAATAATCTGGCTGCCGTACTGCTCTGCCATCCCCTGCACCATGCCGCGGCGGGAGGAGAGATCGCCCATAATGTTCCCGGCATACTCTTCCGGCGTTTCCACCTCAACGTGCATCACCGGCTCAAGAATAACCGGATCCGCCCGCCGCGCGCCCTCTTTGAAGCCGAGGATCGCCGCCATGCGGAAGGCCATCTCCGAGGAGTCAACGTCATGGTAGGAACCAAACGTCAGGGTCGCTTTCACATCGACAACCGGATAGCCCGCCAGCACACCCGTATTCATGGCTTCTCGCAAGCCTTTTTCCACCGACGGGATGTACTCCCGGGGCACTACCCCGCCTTTGGTGGCATCTTCAAACACAAAACCACTTCCGGCTGCTAACGGCTCCAGACTCAGGACCACATGACCGTACTGCCCTTTCCCGCCGGACTGTCGGACAAATTTACCTTCAATATCCTTCACCGCTTTACGCAGGGTTTCACGGTAGGTGACCTGCGGACGACCAATGTTTGCCTCAACGCCAAACTCACGCTTCATGCGGTCAACGATGATTTCGAGATGCAGTTCGCCCATCCCGGAGATAATGGTCTGACCGGACTCTTCGTCCGTGTGCAGACGGAAAGACGGATCCTCCGCCGCCAGACGCTGTAGGGCGATCCCCATTTTCTCCTGATCGGCCTTGGTTTTCGGCTCAATCGCCAGCGAAATAACCGGGTCCGGGAACTCCATCCGTTCAAGGGTGATCACCGCATTCGGGTCGGTCAGCGTGTCACCGGTGGTGACGTCTTTCAGCCCGACACAGGCTGCGATATCCCCTGTGCGCAACTCGTCCACCTCATGGCGGTCGTTGGCATGCATCAGCACGATGCGCCCGATTCGCTCTTTTTTGCCCTTCACCGGATTATAAACCGCGTCGCCTTTGCGCAGTATGCCGGAATAGACGCGAATAAAGGTCAACTGTCCGACGTACGGATCGCTCATCAGCTTGAAGGCCAGCGCAGAAAATGGTTCATCATCGCTTGGGTGGCGCTCAGCGTGCTGTCCATCTTCGTCTACCCCATCAATAGCGGGCACGTCCAGTGGAGACGGCATCAATTCAATCACCGCGTCGAGCATGCGCTGCACACCCTTGTTCTTGAAAGCGCTGCCGCACAGCATGGGCTGTATTTCACCGGAGATAGTCCGGATCCGCAGCCCTTTGATGATTTCCGCCTCATCCAGTTCGCCCGTCTCAAGGTACTTATCCATAAGCTCATCGCTGGCTTCTGCCGCAGACGAGACCATTTTTTCTCGCCACGTCTGCGCGGTACTCAGCAGATCGTCGGGCACCGGCGCGTAGGTGAACGCCATGCCCTGGGTCGCATCATCCCAAAGAATGGTGCGCATCTTGATGAGATCAACCACGCCGGTGAAGTGTTCCTCTGCGCCCACTGGGATCACAATCGGGACCGGATTAGCTTTCAGCCGCTCCTGCATCATCCGCACCACGCGGAAGAAATCCGCACCCGGGCGGTCCATTTTGTTGACGAATGCCAGACGCGGGACGTGATATTTATTCGCCTGACGCCAGACGGTTTCCGACTGCGGCTGCACGCCGCCGACGGAGTCATAAACCATCACCGCGCCGTCGAGCACACGCATGGAACGTTCCACCTCAATGGTGAAATCCACATGCCCGGGGGTGTCGATAATATTGATGCGGTGCGGTTCAAAGCCTCTGTCCATGCCGGGCCAAAAACAGCTCACCGCCGCCGACGTAATGGTGATCCCGCGCTCCTGCTCCTGCGCCATCCAGTCGGTGGTTGCCGCGCCATCGTGTACTTCACCCAGCTTGTGGCTCATCCCGGTGTAAAACAGGATGCGCTCAGTGGTGGTTGTTTTGCCCGCATCGATATGCGCGGAGATACCGATGTTGCGATAACGTTCGAGTGGAATGGGTCGGGGCATGATATTTCCTTACGTCTTCATGACGGGTTTGTGACGACCAGGATAGTCGCGTGTTTGTTCGTTTGTTATAATAGTCCTATTGTACGAGTATTATCGAACTATTTTTTAACGGTTGACCTATTGTTGATATAGCTCAATCTCACGCGAGACGCAGGAAAACGATGATCCCAAACCACCCGGAACCTGAACAAATACTGCTGGAAAATGTGCTGTTCGCCCTCGGCAATCCGCTGCGGCTGGCGATTATTCGACGGCTGGCCGACGGCAGTGAGCTGAGCTGCAACGCGCTGCGCCCGGACGAGGTGGTGAAATCAACCATGACTCACCACTGGCGTGTACTGCGCGACAGCGGCGTGATCTGGCAGCGCCCGCAGGGGCGCGAGAATATGATTTCACTGAGAAGAGAAGATCTGGACGCCCGCTTTCCGGGGCTGATGGCGATCCTGTTACAGTCGAAATCATAAGCGCTCTGACTGTTGCCCTTCGGCCAGCGCGCGCAGCGTAGCTTTGAGCCAGTTCGTGACGCCTCGTTTCCCGCTGCGCTTGTGCGAATAAATTTTTACTTCAAACGGACTGATGTGGAACGGTAAATCAAAAATTTTAATACGGGTAGCTGGCAGCAGCTTTTCAGCGGCGAATCGCGGTAACGCCATCAGTAAATCGCTTTGTGCAATAACAAACGGGGCGCTGAGCATAGACGGGGTTTTGATCGCAATGTGTCGGGTATAACCCATGCGTTCCAGCTGCAAATCCAGCACCCCCTGCTTCTCATTCCACGGCGTAACCACAAGATGCCGGGCGGCGAGATAATCCTCTAGCGTGAGCGCGCTCCGGCTCGCATTGCTAATCACCACATATTCATCTTCGAACCAGCTGATCTCTTCCAGCTCCGGGTACCGGCGATCCTCAATGGTGCTGAATCCCAGGGCCAGATCCACCTCTCCTGCCAGTAATTCCGTCAATGCCGGGCTGTGCGGCAAATATCGTAATTCCAGACGCAAGCCAGGCGCCGCATGTTGAAGCGTATTCATGAGCGCAGGGAATATGCAGAACGCGGTAAAGTCCGTTATCGCGATCTGCAAACACGCTGTACTGACAGCAGGATCAAATTCCGGCTGCGGCGACAGCTCCTGGTCGAGATATTTCAGGGCCGATGCAATAACTGGCGCAAGCTGGGTGGCATAGACGCTGGGACACATTCGATGTCCTTCCCGGTAGAACAGCGGGTCGTTGAGCGAAACACGCAGCCGTGACAGGGCATGGCTGAGCGCCGAGGTGCTCATCGCCAGCTCATCTGCCGCAAGTCGAACGGAACTGTGGCGATAAATCGCGTCAAAAACCGGCAGAAGGTTTAAATCAAGGCGCCTTAAGGCTGGATGCATAATATTCATCATTTATTGATTTCATTGCACTTAATTCTTCTGACATTAGCCTTTATGCTTATCCCCATCAACTACAAACAAAGATAAAGGGAAAGGAATGAGCATTACGATTCGTCAGGCGCGACCTGAAGATGCAGCGGCAATATACGATATGATTTACGAACTCGCAGTCTATGAAAAAGCGCCAGAAGAAGTGGTCACCACGCCGGACGAAATCCGTAAAACGCTGTTTGGTGCAGACAGTAAAACCGAAGCGCTGGTTGCCGAATATGCAGGCCATGCTGTGGGGTATGCCGTTTTTTTCACCAGCTATTCCACCTGGCTTGGTCGCAACGGCATCTATATGGAAGATTTGTATGTCTCCCCGGAATACCGCAGCAAGGGTGCGGGAAAAGCACTGCTTAAAAATATCGCGCAATGCGCAGTGGAACGTCACTGCGGCCGGCTGGAATGGAGCGTGCTTGACTGGAACCAGTCTGCAATTGATTTTTATCTGAGCATCGGCGCGGTACCGCAGTCCGAATGGGTACGCTATCGTCTTGATGGCGAGGCATTGCGGGCATTTGCTGAGTAGCAATGCCATCGCGTGAAACGCCCCTCTTTCTAAGGGGCATAATGTCAATGAAAGCGTTGCTGAAGCACGGTATATCTGAGAAAGAGCTTACCGTCTTTTTTTGTTTTCTCTGAGACGCTCAACGATTCAGCGACTGAGGCTCATTCCGGCTGCGTCAGGCTGTAGACAGGGATCCGCCGGGTTGTCATCGTTAGCGTATCAAACACCTCAGTCTCTGACGTCACAATCCTCGTGCCCGTTTTTCTTAGCCTCTGCACATCGGCCGCGATGCGCTGAATGCCAAACCAGAAAAGCCCGTCGAGCGCCGTTACAGATAGTCCATTTTCGAGTGCCAGTTTGAGTCGTTCCCTGGGCGCTTTCACCTGCTGTGCAATTTGCCGGTAAGGTACTTCACTTCCGCCAGTGCTGTCGCTTCGCTGGATCCGCGTTTTCAGGTGATAGGTAAATTCGTCAGGAACACTTTCCAGGTCCTGTTTAAGGCTGTAAACGCAGCCAAACCGCTTGCCGTTGAACAGGGCATTTTTTTGACTGAGCTGGAACTCATTTCTGATCCCATCAATCAACTGCGGGGCGCGGGTGAGGAGTAACCGGAAGGGAAGCTCAAAGCTGGTCACATAATCCACATTCAGCAGCGCGAGACGCAAACGCTCTTCCGCACCGGATTTTTGCTCGCGACACTCGCGCATCACTTCTGCCCACTGGCGGGTCAGTCGTTCTGGCTCGGCGACTTCGGTGAGGAGATATTTTTCAAGGTGATAGTCGACTCTTCCGGTCATATTTTGCATCCCGACAAGGTGGATGCGGTAATTCTATCCAGCGGCGCAGATTTTATAAAGGGCGGAGCGCAACGGCATCCGCCCCCTGTGCTACTGCTGGATACTCGACCGATCCGACATATCGCTGGCAGAGAAAGTTCTGACTGAGGACTGGACCTGTTTTTTTCGCGCATACCGGTCCGGTTGCCCTTCAGGACGCGTTTTGAAGCGACGATGCAGCCACATATATTGCTCGGGTGCCATCATCACCGCACGCTCAATCGCCCTGTTCATCTGCGTAGCCACGGCCACTTTATCGCCTCCCTGCAAGGTATCGCTAATATCGTCCAGGATAATCAGCTCATACCCTGTGCCGTCTGCTTTTCTGCGTGGTACAAACGGGATCACGGCCGGTCTGGCACTTTTCACCAGCATATAGCTCCCGGCAGTTGTCGCGGCGTCCGGGACGGCAAAAAACGGCACAAACACGCTATTCGTTTTTCCATAGTCGTGATCCGGGGCATACCACAGGATCTCGTTTTGCTTAAGCGCGCGGATCATGCCCTTCAAATCGTAGCGGTCGAGCATGGTTTTATTGGAACGCAGACGACCGCGCGTCTGTAGCCAGTCGAGCAACGCATTGTTGTTGGGACGATAGACGCCAATACCCGCGTTGAGCATGCCAAAGATGCGTGCGCCTAATTCCAGCGTGAGAAAATGCATGCCAATGAGCACCACGCCCCTTCCTTGCGCCCTTGCCTGTTCCATATGTTCGTAGCCGGTCACGCTGAAGTGTTTGCGCACGCGCCAGTCAGGCCAGAACCACGCGATGCCCGTTTCGATGACGCCCATTCCAACCGATTCAAAATTACGCTCAAGCAAACGCTCGCGCTCACCCTCTTTCATCTCCGGAAAGCAAAGCTCAAGATTTCGTCTGGCGATTTCCACGCGGCGTGGAAGCATGCGCATAGCCAGACGCCCGAGTCCGTGCCCTGCTTTTAACAGAAGCGAATATGGGAGCTGGACCGTACACCAGAGTGCGGCGATGCCTGCCCAACTGAACCAGTAACGAGGATGAATAAAGGCGAGTGAAAACCGAGGTAATTTTGTCATGAAAAAATTATCCTTTTACTATCTGTACTTAATCTGGTGCAGTTGTAGTGCTTACCTGCTGATTTAACGAATATTGTTCGGAGGAGTGAATTGTAGCGGAAACGTTGTGCTGTTTATTATCGATTTTTGCGAAAGGAATGAAAAGCGGGGATCGCCGGGTGATACTGCACCACCCGGCAGGCGAGTTACATCGAATAGCCGGGCTTCTTAATCAGTTCATCCAGTTTAGGTCCAATCTCGGTATCCCAGACCTGCGCCTTCCAGTCAGCTTCCTGGACTTCGTGAAGCGCCACGGAGATTGAGCGATCTTTGCTGTTCAGATGACGGACTATCGTTTCGGCGATATCCGCCGCCAGGGCCGTTTTTTGTTCGTCAGTCAGATCGCGTGGAAAACATTTGATATCAACGTGAGGCATGGGCAGGGCTCCTTTTATAGGTTAGCGTTCCACGTTATCAGATTATGTCGTTAGCTTTTAGCACCTTGTGCAGTTCTGGCAACGCGCAGACGGCATCCGCGATGGCGGTGATATTAGGTGCGTTGGTGGTAAACCACTCATGACCTGGCCCCCAGGTACGCACGACGGCAATATAGACGTCAAGCAGCGTAAGCTGTTGGCCAAAGGCATAAGGCGAGGCGCTGAGCTGGCTGTCAAACCACAGATAGAGGGATTTCCGGTACTCAATACAGTTTTTCTTCAGCTGTTCCGGGGCATCAGGCACCCAGCGTTCCGGGTAATCTGCATACGTAAAGGTGGGATAGACGTTCGCCACAAACCAGATGAGCAGGCGCTGAAACTGCTGGCGCTCGGCCTGCCCAACGGGCGGCGCGAGGTCGGGTCGTCTGTCGAGCACCATCAGGGCGATCGCCGCGGTTTCCGTCACGATCGCCCCATTTTCCAGCTCCAGCGTCGGCACCTGGCACAGCGGGTTCAGTTTCAACAGCAATTCGCGCTGCGGGCCGGGCTGGTCAAACCCGTCCACGTTGACGAACTGATACGGGATGTCTGCCAGAGTCAGCATCACTTCACTGATTGCCGATCCCCAGCCGGGTACGCCATAGAGTTTGATCATGTTGCCTCCTCAGGGATGAAAACCCTAAGTGTATACCCGTCATACTTCAAGTTGCAGGTGCGTTGGCTGCATTCACTCACCCCAGTCACGTACTTATGTACGCTCCCGGGGATTCGTTCCTTTGCCGCCTTCCTGCAACTCGAATTATTTAGGGTATAGAGCACCATTAGTAGGTTATCCCGGGCGGATTAACGTCTGAAGACGTCACCGCTTCGCCCGCTTCCCCCCAGCGCGCCAGCACCTTTTGATAATCCCCGCGCTTAATCGCACCGTCCAGCGCAGCCTGCAACGCATACACCAGCCCATTGCCTTTTTTGGTTGTGGTGGCGACATAGGCTTTCTTCGGGCCTAATCCCACGACGCGGGTTTTGCCGGTTAACGCGGCTTTGTAGGCCGAAACGGACTGCGGTCCAAAGAAGACATCCGCCCTGCCGGACTGAATATAGAGATTGCCTGAGGCGTCGTCGGTCAGATAAACCGGCAACGCAGGCTCGCGTCCGGCCTTTTTATTCTCTTCGTTCCAGCCCAGCAGAATACGTTCCTGATTGGTGCCTGACCCGACAATCACCTTTTTACCGGCCAGATCTTTCGCACTGGTGATCGACTGTACGTTGCTGGTGGATTTCACCGAGAAGGCCAGGGAATCGACGCGATAGGTTGCAAAATCGAACTTCTCCTTACGTTGCTCGGTGACGGCGATATTCACCAACGCCACGTCATAGCGCCCGGAAGTGATCCCCAGCGGCCAGTCTTCCCACGCCGTTGGCACCAGCTTCAGCTTCAGCCCCAGACTGCCCGCCAGTAACCGGGCGATATCCGGGTCGCTGCCAATACGGGTGCGGTTATCACTGGCCAGCAGCGCCAGCGGCGGAGAATTCAGGGCTGAAATCGCCACCGTGAGGGTACCCGGCTCAACAAATTTATAGTTCGCCGGGATTTTCGCCACTGCCTGTTGATCAACCGTCACCGGCAGCGGCTGTTCGTTGGCCTTTAAATCAATGCTGGCGTGACTCGCTGTCGTGAAGACCAGCCCCGCCAGGAGTCCATATTTCATCTGCGCTCCTTACAGCACTTTTGAGAGGAACTGGCGCGTTCGCGGATGCGACGGTCGGTTTAACACGTCGTCGCTGCTGCCCTGCTCCACAATTTTACCGTCGACCATAAATACCACCTGGTCCGCCACTTCCCGTGCAAAGCCGATCTCATGGGTGACCACCACCAGCGTAGTGCCGGAGCGGGCGAGCTTTTTAATCACGTCCAGCACTTCGCCAACCAGTTCCGGATCCAGCGCCGAAGTTGGCTCATCAAACAGCATCACGCGCGGGCGCAGCGCCAGCGCGCGGGCAATGGCAATGCGCTGCTGTTGGCCGCCGGAGAGGTGACGCGACCAGGCATCGGCTTTATCGCGCAGACCTACCACATCCAGAAGGCTGTAGGCGTTTTCAATAGCCTCTTTTTTACTGAACTTTTTATGCGCGATGGGTGCTTCAACCAGGTTTTCCAGCACCGTAAGATGCGGAAAAAGATTGAAGTTCTGAAACACGTACCCAACGTTGACGCGCTGTTTGAGGATCTCTTTCTCTTTGAGCTCGTAGAGTTTGTCACCCTGACGGCGATAGCCGATGTAATCCCCGTCAATCTGGATAAAGCCTTCGTCTACGCGCTCCAGATGGTTAATAGTGCGCAGCAGCGTCGATTTTCCCGATCCAGAGGGTCCGAGGATCACCGTCACGGAGCCCGGTGGGATCTCAAGCGTGACGTTATCGAGCGCTTTATGTCGGCCAAAAAACTTACTGACGCCGGTTATGGAAATGTGTCCTTCAGGAGAGGCTTGCATGAACGGGCTCCTGTGCTGACGAAGTGGTGACGGAACGCGCGCGGCTGGTCGCCCGGCTCTGGTTTACGGCGGAGCGGCGCTCGCTGCGGGCGAGTCCACGCTCAATAACATGCTGGATGGCAGACAGTACGGTGGTGATCACCAGATACCAGACGGCCCCCACCATCAACAGCGGGATCACCTCCTGGGTGCGGTTGTAGATCATCTGGATCGTGTAGAACAGTTCCGGCATCGCCAGCACGTAAACCATCGCCGTCCCTTTGGCGAGGCTGATGATTTCGTTAAACCCGGACGGCAGGATGGTGCGCAGCGCCTGAGGGAGAATTATGCGCACGGTGCGACGCCACGCGGGCAGACCCAGCGCAGCGGCCGCCTCATACTGACCGTGGTCGACCCCAAGGAAGCCCCCGCGAATGATCTCCGCCGTATAGGCGCTCTGCACCAGCGTCAGCCCCACGATGGCGGTAGAAAACTGCCCGAGAACGTTGATGGTTTCAAAGCTGCCCCAGGTAATGCCGATAAAAGGCACGCCGAGAGAGAGCGTGTCGTAGAGATAGGAGAAGTTATAGAGGATAATCAGTACCACGATCAGCGGCAGCGATCGGAACAGCCAGATGTAACCCCACGCCAGGCTGTTCAACAGCCATGATGACGAGAGCCGAGCCAGCGCCAGCATGCCGCCAATCACCACGCTCAGTACGGTGCTTATCAACGTCAGCAGCAGCGTCTGTCCGACGCCTTCGAGGATCACCGGGTCAAAGAACCAGCGGGCAAATACCGCCCATTCCCAGCGCGGATTAAAGGCCACGGACTGGATCACGACCGCCAGCACAAACAGCGCCACCACGGCGCCAGCAGCGCGCAGCGGATAACGTGCCGGGACCACTTTTATGGTTTCAACGTTGCTCATCGTCGCTCCTTATGCGGTTTTGCTGAGCGCTTCGCGGATCAGCGTCTTGGTGAAACGTAGCCGACCGTCGAACGGCGGCTGGCTATACTCTTCCAGGTCGCGGGTGAGATCGAACTGCGGCTGATACCCCTGACTGAGATAGAGCCGCACCGCCTCCGGCTGACGAAACCCCGTAGTCAGGTAGATGTGGCTGTAGCCCGCCAGCACCGCCCGGCGCTCCAGCTCCTGTACCACGCGCGCGGCCAGTCCCTGCTGGCGCAGCGTTTTATTCGTCCAGATACGTTTGATCTCTGCGGTATGTTCGTCGAAGGGCTTGTACGCCCCGGTGGCGACGATCTCACCCTCGCGCTCCAGGACGATAAACAGCCCCTGCGGCGCCAGGTACCACTCTGTCAGCTCGACTTCCGCATCCTTTGAAAAGTAGTCGCCGTAACGAGCGGCGTACTCACCGAAAAGCCCCGCGATAATGGGCTGAAGATCGGCATCTTCCGGCGAAACGTCACGAAATTGTTCCTGCATAGCGCCTCCTTAATCGCCCAGACCCGCCGGGTTAACTTCGGAACTGGAGATACGCTCCACGCCTTCCCCCCAGCGGTTTAGCACCTTGTCGTAATCTCCGTTCTTGATTGCGCCGTTCAGCGCGGTTTGTACCGGTTCGACCAGGCCGCTGCCTTTTTTCAGCGTCACCGCGATATGCGCCGCCTTCGGCCAGCCGCCGTCGACGCTGCCGACCAGTTTGGTTTTACCGTTAAGCGCCGCTTTCCAGGCGCCGATCACGTTCGGGCCAAAGTAGGCGTCCGCGCGTCCGGACTGAAGCGCCAGCGTTTGGGCCGCGTCGTCTTTGGTGTAGATCGGCGTAAAGGGTTTAAGCCCTTTCTTGAGGTTCTCTTCGTTCCATGCCAGCAGAATGGCTTCCTGGTTGGTGCCGGAACCCACGATGATGCGCAGCCCGGCGATATCCTCTGCCTTCACAAGCGAGTTGATGGGACTGGTCGATTTCACGTAGAAGCCAAGTGAATCCTTGCGATAGGTGGCGAAGTCGAACTTCTCTTTGCGCGCTTTGGTGACGGTGATGTTGCTGATAGCCGCATCGTATTTCCCGGAGGCCACCCCCAGCGGCCAGTCCTCCCAGGAGGTGGGAACCACGTTCAGCTCCAGCCCAAGGCTGTCCGCTACCAGACGCGCAATGTCGACCTCACTTCCCAGCAGGGTTTTGTTGTCGTCGGAAAAGACCGTCAGCGGCGGTTGATTCAGTCCCGCCACCGCCACGGTAAATTTCCCCGGCACGGCAAAGCGATAGTCTTTCGGCAGTTGCGCGATCGCATCGCTGTTTTTGGCGGTATTGATCGGCGTTTTATTGGCCTCAATGCTCACGCCGGTGCCGTTAATATTGACGTTCTCTGCCCAGACGACAGGGGTAAAGGCCAGCGCAAGCGCCAGAATAAGCGATGATTTCTGCATAGCGTTTTTCTCTTTTATTGTTGTGTGAACTGATTTTTGGGCTCGTCTAAGCCCAGACTTTCGCGCAGCGTGGTGCCGGGATAGTCGGTGCGGAACAGGCCGCGCGCCTGTAAAAGGGGGACCACCTGGTCGACAAAGCGCGGGAAGGTGTCCGGCGTACCGCCCTGAATGATGAAGCCATCCGCCGCCTTCTCCTCGAACCAGGCCTGTAAACCATCGGCCACCTGCTCCGGTGTGCCGGAAAAACGCGGGCGCGGCGATGCGGCTTCCAGCGCGACCTGACGCAGAGTTAAGTTGCGCTCACGGGCGTTACGCTTGATTTCATCGGTGGTGCTGCGGAAGCTGTTTTTGCCCAAATCGCCAATATCCGGGAACGGCGCGTCGAGGGAATACTGGCTGAAGTCGTGATGCTCGAAATAACGTCCAAGGTAATTCAGCGCATCATTAATGGAGACCAGTGCCGCCGTGGTTTGATACTGGTTTTCTACGTCATCGGCGTCGTTTCCAACAATCACGCTGACGCCCTGGAATATATGTAAATCCCCTGCGCGGCGGCCGTGACTTTCCAGCTGCTGTTTAACATCGCGGTAAAAAGCCTGGGCTTCTTCCAGCGTGTCATGGTGGGTAAAAATCGCGTCAGCATGTTTTGCCGCCAGCTTTTTACCGTCGTCGGACGCACCAGCCTGAAAGACAATCGGACGTCCCTGCGGCGTGCGGCCAATATTCAGCGGGCCGGAAACCTGGAAGAAATCACCGTGGTGATCCAGAGTATGCAGTTTCGACGCATCAAAGAACTGTCCGCTCTCTTTATTGCGGATAAAGGCATCCCCTTCCCAGGAGTCCCACAGCCCTTTCACCACGTCGAGATACTCATCGGCAATGCGGTAGCGCAGCGCATGCTCCGGGTGTTTTTCGCGGGAGAAGTTCTTCGCTGACCCTTCCAGCGGCGACGTCACCACGTTCCAGCCTGCGCGTCCGTTGCTCAGGTGATCGAGGCTGGCGAACTGGCGTGCAGCGGTGAAAGGCTCGCTGTACGAGGTGGATAACGTGCCGACCAGCCCCAGGCGCGAGGTGATACTCGCCAGCGCGGACAACACCGTCAGCGGCTCAAAGCGGTTTAAAAAATGCGGAATGGATTTCTCGTTAATATAAAGACCGTCGGCCACAAATATAAAGTCGAGCTTGCCCTCTTCTGCTTTTAAAGCCGTTTCTTTGACGAATTCAAAATTAATGCTGGCATCCGCGACCGCCGCGGGATGGCGCCAGGCAGACATATTTCCGGATGCACCATGCAAAATGGTCCCCAGCCGCAATTGACGATGTGCAGACATATTCACCTCAAATTAATTAAACGTGTTGCAGGGCTTTTTCCGCGAGCTGAGCAAAATAGCGGGCAGCGGGTTCGATTAATGCTTCGTCCGGGTTAAATGCCGGGTGATGTAACCCAAACGGACTGTTGCTGCCAATGCTGACAAACGCGCCGGGTATGTTTTGCAGATAGACCGCGAAATCCTCCCCGCCCATGTGCAGTTCCGCATGCCGGGTTTCATATCCCGCTTCGCGCGCGACCGAGGTGGCAAACCCGGCCCAGTGTTCATCGTTCACCAGCGCGGTGGGCCCGGCGTACCAGGTGATGTTGATCTGCGCGCTAAAGGCGCTGGCAAATCCGGCGGCGATTTCACCGACGCGCGCTTTCACGTTCTGCTGCACTTCCGTACGGTGCGTGCGCAGCGTGCCCTCCAGCTCAACGCTTTCCGGCAGCACGTTCCAGGTATTCCCCCCGGCGATGCGCGTCACGCTCAGAACAACCGAATCCAGCGTATTGACGTTACGGCTGGCAACGCTTTGCAGCGCGGTCACCAGCTGGCTTGCCAGCACGATGGCGTCGTTGCCTTCATGGGGACGTGCGGCATGCGCGCCTTTGCCGGTAACATGAATAACGAAGCGATCGACGTTGGCATAGAACGGGCCGCCGCGCGTAGCAAACTCGCCGACCGGCAGTGAAGGCTCGTTATGCATTCCGAAAATCGCGCGTACGTCACGTAACGCCCCGGCCCGCACCATACTTTTTGCTCCGCCGAAATTCTCTTCCGCAGGCTGGAACAGGATCCGCACGCGACCGTTGAGCGAGGCTTCCCGCTCCTTTAGCTTTAACGCAGCGCCGAGGATCACGCTGGTGTGGATGTCATGGCCACAGGCATGCATCACCCCCGCACGCCGGGAGCTAAACGGCACCCCACTGCGCTCGTCGATGGGTAACGCGTCGATATCGGCGCGCAGCGCAACCAGTGCGTTGCCCGTGCCGATCTCCGCAACCAGCCCGGTCTGGAGATCGTAAGGCAGCGGTGCAATACCGGCCGCCGTCAGCCACTCGCGCAGGCGCGCCGTTGTTTCGACCTCCTGACCGGAGAGTTCAGGGTTCTGGTGCAGCTCACGGCGCCAGGCAATCAGTTGTTCGCTAAAGCTCATACGGTCACCTCCCTGTTAAATCGCGCCTCGGCCAGCAGTCGCAGTGACTGCACGCGCGTTGCGCCATCGGCGACCGGCGTGTCGATGATAAATTCGTCAATTCCCCACTGCTGATGCAGCGCGTTGAGCTGTTCAAGCACCGAATCCGCCGTTCCGGCCAGCAGAGACTGCGCCCGACGCGCGATGCGCACCGGGTCACTCCCCGCCTGCCGCGCAAAGGCGTAGGCCTGTTCTTCGCTGGCCACGGTGACGCGCTGTCCGTTTACCAGCTCCACGCCCCACACTTCAACCTTCTGCGCCAGCGCATCGGCCTCAGCCTGGGTTGGGGCAACAATGACCTGCACGGCCACAATCACCTCCCGGACGCTGTGTTGACGCCACGCTGTGACGACCTCGCGCAGCAGCTCAGGATCACCGTTCAGATGGGCGGCAAAGACAAAATGCCAGTCGAGGGAGGCCGCCAGTAGCGCGCTTTCGGTACTGGCGCCCAGCAGAAATCCCCGGGCAGGCACCGGCGGCAGCGGCGTGGCGCGAACGTCCTCCTCCGCTGACTGATTTTCAGGGCGGATCCAGCGATCAAGCTGCGTCAGTTGTTCAGTAAAGCTGCCTTTTTCCTGCGGATTTAGGCCGTACTGCAAGGCGCGGGTAGAGAGCGGCAGACCGCCGGGCGCTTTGCCAACGCCCAGATCAACCCGGCCCGGCGCAATGGCGGCCAGTACGTTAAAATTTTCGGCGACTTTATAGGGGCTGTAATGTTGCAGCATGACGCCGCCTGAGCCCACGCGAATACGTTTTGTTTGCCCCAGGATCCAGGCAATCAGCAGCTCCGGCGAGGGGCTGGCAAGCTGCGGGGTATTGTGGTGTTCGGCAATCCAGAAGCGGTGATAACCCAGCGTTTCTGCCTGTTGCGCCAGTGCTAAGGTTCGCGCCAGCGCATCGGCGGCTGTTTCGTGTTCTGCGACGGGGCTTTTATCCAGAAGGCTGATTCGCCATGACATGTTGCGTTCTCGTTTGACTTAACATGTCGTCATTATTAAAGGCGGATTTCACCTCTGAGAAACAATTAATTTACATTTGGATTGCCGGAAATCAGCTATAGCTTACCGCTACTCGTTCGGATACTGCTCGTCGGTGACCTTCTCCAGCCATGCCACCGGGCTCCCGTCGACAGCTTCTGCGATGGCGATATGGGTCATGGCCGTCTGCACGCTTGCACCGTGCCAGTGCTTCACGCCGGGTGGGATCCAGGCGATATCACCCTGATTCAGCGGTTCCGCCTCTTTCCCCCACTCCTGTAACCAGCCGCGCCCCTGCGTCACGATCAGCGTTTGTCCAAGAGGATGCGTATGCCAGGCGGTACGTGCGCCGGGTTCAAAGGTGACGGTCGCGCCGCCGACTTTTGCCGGTTCAGTCGCCTGGAAAGGTGCGTCAATGCGCACGCTGCCGGTAAACCAGGCCTCTGGCCCATGAACGGAAGGTAGCGAACCGCTACGGATAATTTTCATGATCTACTCCTCGTTTGCTATTGCGTTAACAGTAGCGTAAAGCCATGGGGAGCATTAGAGTGCATAATCAGAAAGGAACTATGAGTTCAATTCATAAATAGGATAAGCCGCCATGTTAAAAGACAACTTCAACGATCTGCTCTCCTTTATGGTTGTCGCCCGGGAGCGCAGCTTTACCCGCGCCGCGGCGCAGCTTGGGGTATCTCAGTCGGCGCTCAGTCACGCAATGCGCAATCTGGAAGCGAGGCTGGAAGTCCGTCTGTTAACCCGCACCACCCGCAGCGTGGCCCCTACCGAGGCCGGCGAGCAACTCTTCATGCGCTTAAGCCCCCATCTGCTGGAGATCGAGCAGGAACTTACCGCGCTGCGTGATACCCGCGACAGACCTGCCGGGAATATTCGCCTAACCGCCGGGGAGCACGCCATGTCTGCCGTGCTGTGGCCTGTGCTTAAACCCTTTATGGCGCAGTATCCTGACATCAACGTTGAAGTCACGGTGGACGATGGGCTGACAGATATTGTCGATGGCCGCTTTGACGCGGGGGTGCGTCTGGGTGAGCAGGTGGCGAAAGATATGATTGCGATACGTATTGCCCCGGACATGCGCATGGCGGTCGTCGGGTCGGCAGACTATTTGCATCGTTTCGGGGTACCGGAAACACCGGAGCAGCTTGATCAGCACCGCTGCATTAATATGCGCCTGCCCACACGCGGCGGATTATATGCCTGGGAATTTGAACGGGACGGACGTGAGCTGCGCGTGCGGGTTGACGGCCAATTGATCCTCAACAGCCTGCCGCAACGCATTGATGCCGCCGAAAACGGTCTGGGGCTGGCGTACGTCCCGGAAGATGCGGTTCAGGACGCCCTTGCTGAGGGCCGGTTAGTGCGTGTGCTTGAAGCCTGGTGTCCGGCTTTTGCCGGTTATCATCTCTATTATCCGAGCCGCCGCCAGCACACTTCCGCGTTTTCATTACTTATCGCAGCTCTGCGGCATCCATAAGCTCTACCTATAGGTAACTATTAAGTAAACCTGATGATTAAATCAGCATTCGCCGACCTTTTTGCCTAAAAAAACGTCACGATTCAGCGCGTTGTGATCGCAGTCTGCTCTGACCACACGATTTCCTTCGACGAGCATCACTTTCGGCACGGTTATATTTTGCGTCGCTTATCAATTGCGGGTAGGATGCCTCGCCATGTTTTGCCTTATCCATACACAGAATGACTGGAAAGGCAGCATGTGTCTGCGCAGAAGCAATCGTTTGTTTCGGCTTCTTCCAGGCAGGACTATCACGTTAATGGTTCAGACAGGCAAACAGGTAACTCAATGAAAACAAGCAATAAAAGCGCAGCCGATCATCATGCTGCTAAACGTCGCTGGTTGAACTCTCATGAAGAGGGCTATCACAAGGCGATGGGCAACCGTCAGGTTCAGATGATCGCCATCGGCGGCGCTATCGGTACAGGTCTTTTTTTAGGTGCAGGCGCACGTCTGCAAATGGCTGGCCCCGCTCTCGCCCTGGTCTATCTGGTGTGCGGGATCTTCTCTTTCTTCATTCTTCGCGCCCTCGGCGAGCTGGTGCTCCACCGCCCTTCCAGCGGTAGCTTTGTCTCTTACGCCCGTGAATTTCTCGGTGAAAAGGCCGCGTATGTCGCGGGCTGGATGTACTTCGTTAACTGGGCAATGACCGGTATCGTCGATATCACCGCCGTTGCGCTGTACATGCACTACTGGGGCGCGTTTGGCGATGTGCCGCAGTGGGTGTTCGCCCTCGGGGCGCTGGCAATCGTCGGGACCATGAACATGATCGGCGTGAAATGGTTCGCCGAGATGGAGTTCTGGTTCGCGCTGGTGAAGGTGCTGGCCATTGTGATCTTCCTGGTGGTCGGGACCGTATTCCTCGGCACCGGTAAACCGCTGGACGGCAACGCCACCGGCTTCCACCTGATTACCGATAACGGTGGTTTCTTCCCGCACGGCCTGCTGCCAGCGCTGGTTCTGGTCCAGGGCGTGGTATTCGCCTTTGCCTCCATCGAACTGGTCGGTACGGCGGCAGGTGAATGTAAAGATCCGCAGACGATGGTGCCAAAAGCCATCAACAGCGTGATCTGGCGTATCGGTCTGTTCTATGTGGGCTCCGTGGTATTGCTGGTACTGCTGCTGCCGTGGAATGCATACCAGGCGGGGCAAAGTCCGTTTGTGACCTTCTTCTCTAAGCTGGGCGTGCCGTACGTGGGCAGCATCATGAACATCGTGGTACTGACTGCCGCGCTCTCCAGCCTGAACTCCGGGCTCTATTCGACGGGCCGTATCCTGCGCTCCATGTCGATGGGGGGCTCTGCGCCGAAGTTTATGTCGAAGATGAGCAAGCAGCAGGTGCCTTACGCGGGTATTCTGGCTACGCTGGTGGTGTATATCTTTGGCGTGTTCCTGAACTATCTCGTGCCGTCTCAGGTGTTTGAGATCGTGCTGAACGTCGCTGCGCTGGGCATCATCGCCTCCTGGGCCTTTATCGTGGTGTGTCAGATGCGTCTGCGCAAAGCAATTAAAGAAGGGAAAGCGGCTGACGTCAGCTTCAAGCTGCCGGGCGCGCCGGTGACCTCCTGGCTTACCCTGCTGTTCTTGTTGAGTGTGCTGGTGCTGATGGCCTTCGACTACCCGAACGGTACTTACACCATCGCCACAATCCCGCTGCTGGCGGTGCTGTTGATTGCTGGCTGGTTTGGCGTGCGTAAACGCGTGAATGAAATCCACAGTACCGCCCCGGTTCATCCTGGAGATGACAATCAGGATGGTCCGCTGGTGGAAGAGACGTCGCGTTAATAAAAAAGCCGGGTGGCGGCTACGCCTTACCCGGCCTGCATTTCATTGTTTTCCAGGCCCGGTAAGCGCAGCGCCACCGGGCAATTCCCACCTTAAAGCGCGATACGAATCACATCGTCAGGCTGAGTGGCTTCCTGCTGACGGGTAGACTTCTGTTTCACCGTCACGTACAGCGTTTTACCGTCCGCAGACAGCGCCAGGCTGTTCGGGTAAACCGGCGTATCGAAGGTTTTGGTCACTTTGTAAGTTTTGGCGTCAATCACGCTCACCTTGCCCGCCTCGCGGTGCGTAACATAGGCTTCGTTACGCGCCGGGTTAAACAGTACGGCCAGCGATTCTGGCGCGGCGATTTTCTGCATTACGCTGCCATCTTTCAAATTCACCACCAGCACTTCAGGCTGTTTTGAATCCGTCACAAACGCACGCTGGCCGGCAGTGTCCAGGCTCAGGTTCAGGTAGAAGTGCTCTTTTCCGTCTTCCTGTACTTTCTTACGGCTGAGGATTTTGTTGGTCGCGGTATCAATGGTCACCAGCTCACCGTCCGCATTGGTGGTATACAGGCGTTTTGCCTTCGCATCCAGCGCCAGTCCGGTGCTGAACGTGCCGGTGTTCGTGATGGTGTCCTTCAGCTTCAGCGTTGCGCCATCAACAACCCAGATCACGCTCTCCTTGCCGATGCCGGTAATGTATACCGTATTGGTCGTGTCATCGGCCACCAGCTGGCGCGGCTGAAGCGGCTTCACCGTGTCGCTACGTTTGCGATCGTCCAGCACCAGGCGCCCTTTCACCTCGCTCGTTTTGGCGTCAATCGCCGTCACGGCGCTGTTGACGGTGTTACCGAACCACAGCGTCTGGGTGGCATTATCGATCGTGGCGCCAAACGGCTTGAGATCGTTATGAATTGCCTGCGTCACTTCCAGCGTGACCGGATCCAGACGATAGACCACGCCGCCCTTATCGGTTTTGCGGCTTTGTGACGTCGCAACCCACAGCGCGTTTTCCTGCTGGCTGACGGCCATTTCATACGCGCCCTTGCCGACCGCTTTGCGCAGCATCTCTTCAGCGGCATGAACCTGGAACGTACCGGCAAACAGTAAAGAGCCCAACAGCAGAGACCAACGCAGGCGCGGCGAGCACAGATGACGTAAAGACATAACAATTCCTTTTTAAATGAGGATATTTACCGCTGACATCGCTTCCGGCGGGCAAAGTCATCGCTTTGCCGTTATTTTAATGAGAATAGTAATCATTAATGGGTTGAATGTGGAGTATTTCTTTCCTTCAAAACCTTACATTCACGAAATGTGCGGTTATAGTTTTCATAACATTTACAAAGGATTTAACATATATACACAGGTTCCAGTTGATTTGGTTCGAATTTTTTCTTAACCGGCTTACTCCATGAAAATTATTACTGCCCATAAGGCATCACTACCCCTGTTGTTCGTTCCCGTCATTTTTGGCCCGCTGACTGCGATGGCCGCGGATGAACAGACCCTGATCGTCAGCGCCACGCCGCAAACCGTCTCCGAACTGGACACCCCGGCCGCAGTCAGCGTGGTGAGCGGCGAGGATATGCGACATGCCACACCGCGCATCAACCTTTCTGAATCCCTTGGGAGCGTACCTGGCCTGCAAATCCAGAACCGCCAGAACTATGCTCAGGATCTGCAACTTTCCGTTCGCGGATTCGGCGCGCGCTCAACCTTCGGCGTACGCGGGATCCGCATGTACGTGGACGGCATTCCGGCAACCATGCCCGATGGCCAGGGGCAGACATCAAACATTGACCTCAACAGCATAGAGAGCGTCGACGTGCTGCGCGGCCCCTTCTCGGCCCTGTACGGTAATGCCTCCGGCGGCGTGATCAACATCAACACCCAGACCGGACAACAGCCAGCCACCATTGAAGCCAGCAGCTATTACGGCAGCTACGGCACCTGGCGTTACGGCATGAAGGCCACCGGGGCGGTGGGTGATGGTACTCAGGCGGGCGATGTGGATTACGCCGTATCCACTACCCGTTTCACCACCCATGGCTATCGCGACCACAGCGGCGCGCGCAAAAACCTCGCCAACGCGAAACTGGGCGTGCGTATTGATGATGTCAGCAAGCTGACGCTGATTTTTAACAGCGTGGACATGAAAGCCAACGATCCGGGCGGACTGAGCTATCAGGAGTGGCAGAATAACCCGCGCCAGTCACCACGTGGCGATCAGTACAACACGCGTAAGACCATTAAGCAGACCCAGGCCGGGATCCGCTACGACCGTCAGCTGAGCGAACAGGACGACCTCAGCGTGATGATGTATGCCGGTGAGCGTGAAATGACTCAGTACCAGTCCATTCCGGCGTCCACTCAGCGCGAGAATCCTGCGCATTCGGGCGGTGTGATTGATATGCAGCGTCACTATCAGGGTATTGATACGCGCTGGACCCACCGCGGCGAACTGCTGGTTCCGGTGACATTTACCACCGGGTTGAACTACGAAAACATGAGCGAAAATCGTCGCGGGTATGAGAACTTCGTGATGGACAACGGCGTGCCAGATTATGGCGTGAAGGGTAATAAACGCCGTGACGAACGCAATCTGATGTGGAACCTGGATCCCTACCTGCAAACCCAGTGGCAGCTAACGCAAAAACTGTCCTTAGAGGCGGGCGTACGTTATAGCTCCGTCTGGTTTGACTCCAACGATCGTTACATTACCCCGCAAAACGGTGATGACAGCGGCGACGCCAGCTACCACAAATGGCTACCGGCAGGTGCGGTGAAATACGCCGTGAATGACGCATGGAACCTGTATGCCGCGGCAGGACGGGGATTTGAGACGCCGACCATCAACGAACTTTCCTACCGTTCTGATGGCAAAGGTGGCCTCAATATGAACCTGCAACCGTCCACCAACAACACCTATGAGATTGGCAGCAAAACCCGCATCGGCAATGGCATCCTGACGGCGGCGCTGTTCCGCACGGATACCGACAATGAGATCGTGGTGGACGAAAGCAAGGATGGTCGCACGACTTATAAAAACGCGGGGAAAACGCGCCGTCAGGGTGTGGAAATTGCGCTCGACCAGCAGTTTGCCGAGAACTGGAAGCTGAAAATGGCGTGGACCTACCTTGACGCGACCTACCGTACCAACGTCTGTGATAAATCAGATTGTAGCGGCAACCGAATGCCGGGTATTGCCCGTAACATGGGGTATGCGTCGTTTGGCTGGGAGCCTGAGGAAGGCTGGTACGCGGGGGCAGATGCCCGCTACATGAGCGATGTCATGGCCAACGATACCAACACCGCTAAAGCGCCCTCTTATACCGTTGTGGGCCTGAATACCGGGTATAAACTCAACTACGGCAAATGGGGAATGGACGTCTTTGGTCGCGTCGATAACCTGTTAGATAAAGAGTACGCCGGTTCAGAGATTGTTAACGCTGGCTACAACCGCTATTACGAACCTGCCCCTGGTCGTAACTATGGCGTGGGCCTGTCGGTCTCTTATCGTTTTGAGTAAACCATTCTCCGGCAGCGCACGTTGCCGGTAAAAAAATAAGCAAAATAACATCATTCCCGGTTGCCTGATGCGCCGGGAATATAATCAAGGACGTTTGATACAAATAAACAAATAAGTGCGCCAGAGGGATCCTTAACTGTAGTATTGCCGTTGCAGAAGAATATTGGCTTCATCAATGGCTTTGTCGATCGCTTCCCGGCTGGCCGTCACATCCCTTTGCTCAAGCGCAGAAAGCAGATCGTCATAATGATAGGTCGCTGCGGGAACCTCGCTTAACTCTTCATGCAGATAGTGAATGCACGGACCAATCCGTACCCAGAGCTGCTCAATCAGCGAGTGAAGGGTCGGCATCTCGGCATACTGATAGAGCGTGAACCGGAACACGCGGTTGGCATGGATCGCTTTCTGTACATCGCCCTGATGCATGGCGGCACTGAAGTTATCTGACAGCGCGCGTAACGCATCCAGTTTGGTCTCGGTCATATTCTGGCACGCCGCCGCAACGGCCATCGGTTCAAGCTGCTTTCTGATGGCGTTAATTTCGTTATAGCGTTCCAGCGTCACTTCTGGCACCAAAAACGCCTGCGCTGGCGTGACCTGTAATGCCCCCGCCGACACCAGGCGCAGCAGGGCTTCGCGCACCGGTGTGATACTGGTGCCCAATTTATCCGCAATCTCTTTTGTAACGAGTCGAGCCCCAGGTTTTAATGAGCCCGTAATTAATGCTCCCTTTAAACTGTTCTCTACTTGCAAAGTCAGACTGATTCTTTGTGCTTTTTCCATATGTTCCAAATCAAGCATGTTTAATTCCCGTAGCCAAACAAAATGCCATTTTCAGCGTCTGTTTAAAAAAACATCGCCGGTTAGATATATCCTGTATCGTCATGCCTGGTATGAGGGGCGCGCGTAATATTAAAATCGTTCAAATAATATTGCATTTTTCACTTCTGGCTCAGCTGGGCCGAGGCGCGCAAAGCTTATGGATTAATTAAAGACAATATATCGTATCTTCACAAATAATTATGGCGGACACTGCCCGCCATAACCGATGCTCTGTTTAGTCGGCCGCCACGCGGATCACAACCTTGCCGAAGTTTTTCCCCTCAAGCAGGCCAATCAGGGCGTCCGGCGCCGCGTCCAGCCCTTCCGTAACCTGCTCGCGATAGTGAATTTTGCCTTCCTGCACCCAGCGGCCCATTTCCTGCTGGAACTCGTCAATACGATGACCATAGTCCTGCGCGATAATAAAACCCTGCATACGGATGCGTTTTTTCAGGATGGTCCCCATCAGTAGCGGTAAGCGGTCCGGACCCTCCGGCAGGTTGGTCGCATTGTAGCCGCTGACCAGTCCGCAAACCGGCACGCGCGCGGAGGTATTCAAGAGCGGCAGCACGGCGTCAAAGACTTTACCGCCGACGTTTTCGTAATACACATCAATGCCCTGCGGGCAGGCTTTAGCCAGTTGTTCGTCAAAATCATCCGCATGGTGATCCAGACAGGCATCGAAACCGAGCACGTCGACAGCATGACGGCATTTCTCCTCCCCGCCAGCCACGCCGATGACCCGGCATCCTTTGATTTTACCGATCTGCCCCACCGTTGCGCCGACCGGCCCCGTGGCCGCCGCCACGACAAGGGTTTCCCCTGCCTGAGGCTGGCCGATATCGAGCAGCCCCATATACGCGGTGAAGCCCGGCATCCCTAGCACGCCGAGTGCCCATGAAGGATGCGACGGGTTTTCACCCAACTTAACCAGCCCCTGCCCGTCGGATAGTTCATACTCCTGCCAGCCGCTGTAACCCAGAACCCATTCACCCTCTTTATAATCCGGATGACGGGAGGTCTCGACGCGGCTTACCGTGCCGCCCACCATCACCGCGCCAATCTCGACCGGAGGTGAATAGGATGGCGCATCGCTCATACGGCCTCGCATGTACGGATCAAGCGAGAGCCATACGGTGCGTAATAACACCTGCCCCTCTGCGGGCGCGGGGATCGGCTGCTCTTCCAGGCGGAAATTATCGGCAACCGGCGCGCCGTGTGGACGGGAAGCCAGTACCCAGCGTCGGTTTTGCGTAGTAGATTGACTCATTCATCGCTCCTTACTGCTGAAAATGTCATTCAAGTCTGGCACGTTATCCTGCGGATCGCCTGTGCATTATGAGCCGGACTGATTAAGCCGCACGACCAGATAAAGGCACGATTCATCCGTTTCGTTGATAAACCGGCAGTCGTTCGGGGGCCCGAGTTCCAGACAATCTCCGGCCTTCATTTCATGGCGAGTATCCCCCTCCAGAAAGACCAGTTCACCTGCCTGCAACCAAATCAGCTGTCGTGCCAGCGCATATGAGGAGGCGGGCATCGGCACATCGCTACCTGCGGGTAGCTCCACCTGGACGAGGTCGATAGGCATATCGCTGCGCGGCGACACATGGCGACGCAAATAGTGGGTTTGCGGATCGCGCCAGACGGGCTGATTCGCCAGACGTAACAGTTTGCCCTCCTGCATTTCCGCGCGCGCAATAAGCGTAGACATGCTAATACCGAAGGCACCGGATAACCGCGCAAGCAGCGTCGCCGTTGGGCTACTGTCACCCCGTTCAATCTTATGGATCATGGCGCGTGAGATACCTGCCCGTTCGGCCAGTTCGCTTAATGACCAGCCCCGCGACTCGCGTTCAAGGCGTATGCGGGCGCTAATGCGTTGATTCATATTGTCTGTCATTGTATTCATGACGTCATACTATAGTGTACGGATGGTTTTTCGGGGCAGTTTTGTGACAAAAAAATAGGGATTTTGTCGTAGCGATGCAATATAAGAACTGTGTAATATTGTGAGTAAATCGTACTACTATAGTGAACAACACAGCCAGAGGTTACCCATGATTGTTCGTCATGCCTGCAAAGAAGATTGTGCCGCTATCGGTGAAATTTATAACCATGCGGTGCTGCACACCGCCGCCATCTGGAATGATAAAACTGTCGACACCGATAACCGTATCGCATGGTTTGAGGCGCGTACTCTGTCGGGTTATCCAGTGCTGGTCAGTGAAGAAGACGGAGTGGTGACGGGATACGCCTCATTTGGCGACTGGAGAGCGTTCGACGGATTTCGCCACACGGTGGAGCACTCGGTGTACGTTCATCCCGAACATCAGGGCAAAGGCATTGGCCGGCTGCTGATGACGGAGTTAATCAAGGAAGCCCGCCAGATCGGTAAACACGTGATGGTTGCCGGTATTGAGGCGCAGAACCAGGCGTCAATTCATCTGCACGAAACCCTTGGCTTTATTACCACCGGCAATATGCCGCAGGTGGGAACCAAATTCGGTCGCTGGCTGGATTTAACCTTTATGCAGCTCCAGCTTGATGAGCGCAGCGATCCGGATGCTCTGCCATGAATCAATCGTTGACGTTAGCGTTTCTGGTAGCCGCCGGGATTGGGCTGGTGGTGCAAAACACCCTGATGGTGCGCATTACGCAATCTTCCTCCACCATTCTTATCGCCATGCTGCTGAACTCGCTGGTGGGGATTGTGCTGTTTGTCAGCATTTTGCTGGTGAAAAATGGCCTGGCGGGGTTTAACGAACTGGCGTCAACGGTGCGCTGGTGGACGTTGATCCCCGGCCTGCTGGGGTCTTTTTTTGTCTTTGCCAGTATTAGCGGCTATCAGAATGTGGGCGCGGCAACGACCATTGCCGTCCTGGTGGCAAGCCAGCTGATTGGCGGCCTGGTGATGGACATCCTCAAGAGCAACGGCGTTCCCCTGCGCGCGCTGGTTGGCCCGGTCTGCGGCGCAGTGATGCTGGTGGTCGGTGCCTGGCTGGTGGCGCGGCGCCAGTTTTAACCCTTACAGGATAGTCCCACCCTGCGTGAGGTGGGCATGGCGCGCCTCCGCCTCTTCTTTATGCTGCTTACCATGATGCGCAATCGCGGTACGCAGGCGCTGCTGCTGGGTATAGCGATCTTCACGGCTGAGCTCTGCATCGTCGCTTAATTCGATCAGCAGTTCGTTCATGTGGGTAATTATGCTCTCTTCGATGGTGGCATCGACGCGGGCGATAACATCATTTAAATGTGACATTGTCACTCCTTTCCAAATGCCCGGTCGCGCTACGCTTACCGGGCCTACGGGTGGTAACTGTAGGCCGGGTAAGGCATAGCCGCCACCCGGCAAGAATACGATCAGTTCAGCTTCGCTTTCGAGAAGTCACTGCCCATCAGACTCACGCTGTACCCGCTCACGTTGCTGCGGGTCGCGTAGAACGTTTTGCCGTTAGCTAACGCAATCCACGGTGCCTGCTGGTAGAAAATCTCCTGTGCCTGGCCATACAGCTTCGCACGTTCGTCCGGGTTGCTGGTCAGTTTGGCCTTTTGCACCAGCTCATCATACCCCTTATCACACCAGCGCGCGGCGTTAGATCCGGTTTTGATGCTGTTACAACCCAGCAGCACATCGGCGAAGTTGTCCGGATCGCCGTTATCAGACATCCAGCCGAACAGCGCGGAATCATGCTCGCCTTTACGCATGCCGGAGAGATACTCCCCCCACTCGTATGAGACGATTTTCGCCTTCACGCCCACTTTCGCCCAGTCAGCCTGGATCATCTCCGCAATGCGTCGCGAGTTCGGGTTGTACGGACGCTGAACCGGCATGGACCAGAGGGTCACTTCCGCGCCCTTATCCAGACCCGCCTGCTTCAGCAGCGCTTTCGCTTTTTCCGGATCGTAGCCGTAATCCTTCAGGTCTTTGTTAAAGCCGAGCATGTTCGGCGGGATCGGCGATTTAGCGACCGTACCAGACCCCATAAAGACCGCGTTAACAATGGCCTTTTTGTCCGTTGCGTAATTCAGAGCCTGGCGCACCAGCACGTTATCAAACGGTTTTTTCTCCGTGTTGAACGCCAGGTACCCCACGTTCAGCGCATCCACCGAGTGCAGGGTCAGGTCTTTGTTTTTCTTGATCGCTTCAAACTGCACCGGCGACGGCGCAGGAATGATCTGACACTCGTTCGTTTGCAGCTTAGCCAGACGCGTCTCAACGTTTGGCGTGATGGAGAAGATCAGGTGTTTGGTCGGCACCTCTCCCTCCCAGTAGTTCGGGTTGGCGACGTAGCGGATCAGCGAATCCACCTTGTACTGCTGAAGCACATACGGCCCGGTGCCGATTGGCCAGGTGTCCACATTTTCAGGCGTGCCCTTTTTCAGCATCGCGTCCGCGTACTCGGCAGAGAGGATCGAGGCGAAGTCCATTCCCCAGTCGGCCAGGAACGCCGCGTTGGGTTCACTCAGCGTGAACTGAACGTGATAATCGTCGATCTTTTTCACATCCTGAATGAGCTTGTCGAGGCCCACGTCATTAAAGTATTCGTAATTACCCTGGGAAACATTGTGATAGGGATGCTTAGGGTCTTTCTGACGCATAACGGAGAAAATAACGTCATCAGCGTTAAAATCACGGGTCGGTTTGAAGTATTTATTGCTGTTGAATTTCACCCCTTTACGCAGGGTAAACGTGTATGTTTTGCCGTCTGGCGAAATGGTCCACGACTCCGCAAGAGAAGGCACCGGCGTGTTTTTTACCGGGTCGAAGTTAATCAGACGGTTATACAGCGTTTGCGAGCTGGCGACAAACGAGGGGCCAGAGCTGGCGATCTGCGGGTTAAACGACTCAGGCGACGCCTCGGAGCAGTAGATAATGGTGTCTTTGTTTGCCGCCCATGCGGCGCTTGCCGGTAGCAGCGCGCTCAGCGCGAGGGCGAGCACGGTTTTCCCTGTAAACATGGTTATGACCCTTTCGGTTTTATTATAGTGAACAGTAATAACAGCACAGACGTTTTGGCCTGACAAATAACGAATCACTATCAGGTTATTCTAAAGCCGTACATTTCGCTGGTTTTAACATCAGCCCGCAGAAACCGATTTGCCTTAAGGTCCATTATTCGTCAAGCACAACCGTTACGATCAATGCCGCAAGAAATCGTCCCTTTTGTCGTCTCCTCCGCCGTTTGCTTGCTTACCTGATTCGCTAAAGTAATGGCGTGAAGAAGTCTACAGGACCAAATCGTGGCAAAAACACTTTTACGCAGCGGTAATCTGGATGATTTTCAGGCCGTTGGTGGCGGCGGACAGGCCGTTTTTGAATCAGCGCTGCAAATCCGCGAAGCGCTTCGGTTGCGCAAACAGCAGGCTATCGTCGATTGCCTGGCCATTCCACAGGTCAATGACGGCGGCGATCGCGTTGACTGGTACTCCCCGGTTGAGGGAACCGTCTCCAGCTGGAAGGCGGCGGATGAAGACGATCGTTTTCGCGCCCTGCGCTATCTGGAAAACACGCTCGCCAGCATGGAGTCGCTGAGTAAAAAATGCCTTCAGTCACCGAAAACGGCGCAGCAACTGTTTGGATCTCTGCTCTCTAAAGCTTTCCAGTTTCCCGGTGAAAACTTTGTTTTCCTGGTGGATGGCAAACCGGTGATCTGCTTCTGGGGTTTCGTCAATCTTAACGAAAACGCGCGCGACGACGTGCTGGACTGCCTGCGCGAATCGTTGGTCCCTGAACCTGAACCCGTGATGATTAACGAACCTGAACCTGAACCTGAGCCAGAACCGGCCCCGGTGGTGACCTTCGAGCAGGCCGACGCGCCGCTTATCACGCCTGTGGCTACCGTCCGTATCACCGAAGATGAGCTGTATACGCCAGAGCCGGTGCGCATGAACACCGTGCCGCCAGAGCCCGCACCAGCGGTGGTGCAGAAAAAACGTCGCTCCCCCCTGTGGTTGCTGCCGGTTGCCGCCGTCATTATTGCAGCCATTGCCACGCCGCTGCTCTGGCCAAAACAGGCCCCGACCGCAGCGCCAGCACCTGTCGCCATTGCTCCGGCCCCCGTGAAGACGGTTGAGCCGCTTGAGCTGAAACTCCCGCTGCACCAGGCAGAAGTGGTGGAGCCGAAGGTTAAAACCCCGGCTCCCGCTGCGGAGCCGGTGGTGATTACCGCTATCCCGAAAGATGCGATGGTGATGGAGGCAAACCAGGTCAAAGCGGGGTTAACGCGCTTCCTGAACGGCACCTGGCGCGCGTTTCTCGATGTGCAGGATCCGCTCACCGGCAAACCGCCGTCTCTGCGCTACCAGATCCAGAACAATAAAGGTTTCGCCCGGGTCGTGCATGGCGACAACATTGTCTGCCGGGTAGACGTCTTTTCCGGATTACACAGCAACGGCGAGCTGTTGATCAAAACGCGCGGAAACGCTCGTTGCACCGACGGTTCACGCTATCCGATGCCGGAAGTGACCTGTAAGGCAGGTGCCAGCGACGTGGCGGAATGCACCGCACGTTACGATGCCAACACCGTCGTTCCTCTGACGTTCAAGAAAGCAGGTGTCTGATCCTATGCTGGTTAATCTTTGCGACTATAAACAGAGCGTGACGTTGATTGCTAACAGCGGCGTACAGTTTCTCGATTTTGGCCTGACTCCGCAGGACACCGCCAGCAACGGGCGTTTCGTGCGTAAAACGGCAAATGGCCCGCTGCTGCGCCTGGATTTTGACCTGGTCAACGGCCGGTACACGCTGCCTGCCACCGATGGCGGGAAGCCGGAAGTGGTCAAGCCTGAAAGCACCATTCCACTGCATGACTCCCTGACCGTGCTGGACGGTGTCTGGCTGCCGCTCCCTTTCCTGCGCTTTAACCCGCCGCGGACGTTTGTTGATGGCCCGGATAACTGGGCGCGCGTCCAGGTACGGAAGTTGTCCACGCCCGACGCGGCTGGCAATACGCACCGGGTCACCGTCGCGCTCGACAGCCAGATTGCTGAGCATGCGACGTCTGCCCTGTCGCCGGTTGAAAACGACATTCTTAACGGCACGCGTTTCGCCCTCGCCTGGCGCGACAGTGAGGTTGAGAGTTTCCTCGACCAGACCTGGATTGACGGCTGGCTGCGTGAAGCCTTCACACAATATGCTGACGGGGTTGAAAAACGCGCCGAGCGCGAGCTGCATCAGGCCATGCGCAGCTTTGAATATCAGGCGCACTGGCTCAACCTGCTCTCCATGCTCGGTGAACAACTCACCGTGCCGGAAGTGAAGTTTGTCACCCATACCCTGAGCACCCCTGCTATTCCTGTCGATCTGATCCTTGACGTAGGCAACACCCACACCTGCGGCGTGATTATTGAAGATCATGGTGATGCCAACGACGGCCTGCGCCAGACAGCTGAACTCCAGGTGCGTTCCCTGAGTGAGCCGCAGTTCCTGAATGAGCCGCTTTTTACCAGCCGTCTTGAATTTTCCGAAGCGCGTTTTGGCAAGCAGCCCTTCTCGGTGGAAAGCGGCCGGGAGGATGCGTTCGTCTGGCCATCCATTGTCCGCGTGGGTGATGAAGCGCGTAAGCTGGCGATGCAGCGTCTGGGCACGGAAGGCAACAGCGGTATCTCCAGCCCGCGTCGCTATCTGTGGGACGAGACGCCGGTGGTGCAGGACTGGCGCTTTAGCCAGATGAACAGCAAAACTCAGCGCGAACCGCTGGCAACCGCGTTTCCGCTGATGAACCTGATGAACGACGACGGGGAACCGCTCTTTACGCTGCCGCAGGATGAGCGCCTGCCGGTGTTCTCGCCGCAGTACAGCCGCAGCACCCTGATGACGCACATGCTCTGCGAGCTGCTGGCTCAGGCGCTTGGCCAGATTAACAGCGTAGCCACCCGCTTGCGGCTCGGCTTCCCGGCCTCTCCCCGCCAGCTGCGGACGCTGATCCTCACCCTGCCTTCGGCGATGCCGAAACAGGAGCGCGAGATTTTCCGGCGCCGCATGTTCGAAGCCATCGCCATCGTCTGGAAAGCGATGGGCTGGCACCCGCAGGATGAAGATTTTGCCAGCCGTAAACAGCAGGAAAAAAGCGTGGTGCCGGTCCCTGAGATCCAGATGGAGTGGGACGAGGCCAGCTGCGGCCAGCTGGTGTGGCTGTATAACGAAGCCATTTCCCACTTCGGTGGCCAGACCGAGGCCTTTTTCGCCTCCCTTGCCCGTCCGGATCGCGCGCCTGAGCCTGGCGTCCAGCCGGGGCGCGCTCTGCGCGTGGCCTCGATTGATATCGGCGGCGGCACGACGGATATGGCCATCACACACTATCAGCTAGACGATGGTACCGGTAATAACGTCAAAATCACCCCGCAACTGCTGTTCCGCGAAGGGTTCAAGGTCGCTGGCGACGACACACTGCTGGACGTGATCCAGCGCTACGTTCTGCCCGCCCTGCAAACCCAGCTTCAGAAATCCGGCATTGCCGATGCCTCCCAGCTGATGGCATCCCTGTTCGGCGACTCCGGGCGGATCGATACCCAGGCGGTCCTGCGCCAGCAGACGGCACTTCAGCTCTTTATGCCGATCGGCCACGCGATCCTGGCGGCGTGGGAATCGAGCGATGTTGACGATCCGCTGGCCGGGCTGCATGCCACCTTTGGCGATCTGCTTGCGCAAAAACCGACCCGCAACGTGATGAACTATCTCCGGCAGGCGATCGACCATGCGTTGCCTGCCGGCTCAGAACACTTTGATCTGTTCAGCGTCCCGCTGCACGTCAGTTTCCGCGAGATGCGGGACGCGATGCTGGCGGGTCAGTTCACGCTTGCCGCCCCGCTGCATACAGTATGTGAGGCGATCTCTCACTACAGCTGCGATATTCTGCTGATCACGGGACGGCCAGGCTGTCTGCCCGGCGTTCAGGCCTTGATTCGCCACCTGCAACCGGTGCCCGTCAACCGCATCGTCTGGCTGGATAAATACCAGGTTCATGAATGGTATCCGTTCAGCCAGCAGGGACGAATCGGCAACCCGAAATCCACAGCCGCCGTGGGAGCGATGCTCTGTAGCCTGGCGCTGGATCTTCGTCTGCCGCGCTTTAACTTTAAAGCAGCAGATATTGGCGCGTACTCTACGGTGCGCTATCTGGGCGTGCTGGATAACACTATCAATACCCTGCGGGACGAGAACGTCTGGTATCACGATATCGACCTCGATAAACCCGGCGCGAAACTGGACACCCGTCTGCACTTCCCGCTGCGCGGCAACGTTACGCTCGGCTTCCGGCAACTGGCCAATGCCCGCTGGCCCGCGACGCCGCTCTATACCCTGAGCATCAACTCTGCCGAGCTGGCGAAAGCCATTGCGGGCGACGGCGTACTGAACGTGCGCCTGAAGCTGTGTGGCGGCAATAAGCAGGAGGGGCCGGAATCTTTCGAGCTGAGTGATGCCTGGCTACAGGACGGCACGCCAGTGCCGCCGGACGCCCTGACCTTTAAACTGAATACTCTGGCCGATCGCCGACACAGCGGCAGCCACTACTGGATCGACAGCGGGAGCGTATACCTCAAATGACTGCGACGACTGCCACCACTCAGGCCTTAATCGGGTGGATCAACGAGACGCGACAGCACGCCCCGATGCTGGATAACGAAGCCGACGCCCTGCTTGCCCGCCTTAACGCAGTAAGCGCGCGTGAAGAGGCGCTCGATCGCGCCCTTGTCAGCCAGGGCAGTATCGGCCTATATGGCCACTCGCAGGCCGCGAAAGCGCACCTGCTGGCTGCCCTGTGCGGCAGCGGGGACGAACGGCTGAACGTAACGCCGGGTCAACGCACGTTTGATTACTTCTCGCATATTAACCCCGGGCATGCACCGACCAACATGGCCGTGCGTTTCAGCAGAGCGTCCCGCGAGGTCGCAGACGACGCGTTTCCCCTGCGCCTGCGCCTGGTAACGGAGGCCGAGCTGGTGCAGCTGTTTATCGCCCGCACCACGTTGGATCCGCAGATCCGTGCGGTGGATAAATCGGTGATTGAAGCACGGCTTGAGAAGTGGCGGGCGCTGCGTCAACCGCAGAGCGTGCCGGGAATGACGGCGCGGGAAGTCGCGACCATTGCCCGGTTCTGGCAAAGCGTAGTACCCGGCGCTAAGCAGCATATTGATGATGCCCTGTGGCACCAGTTTGCTCTGCTGGTTCCGTCGCTTGATCTCAGCACCCGCGCCAGCGTCTGGTCTCTGCTGTGGGGTGAGCAGCAGGAGTTAACCCAGCAGTGGCTTAAACTCGCCCAGGTGCTGCATCAAACCAGCCATGCCAGCGCGCTTGCGGCGCCGTTGAGTCTGCTGGTGGACAGTTTTGGTCTGCCGTGTGAAGGTTTCCTTACTCACGGGGCGTTTACCGTGCCGGAAGCGCAGGAAACATTGCTTCATCCGGTAAATAACGGCGAGTTACTTAATGCCATTAGCCTGCCCGTCGATGTGCTGGCCAGTCTGACCCGCGAAGTGGTGCTGCCCGTTGAAAACTGCGTTCTGGATAACGTAGATATTATTGATATTCCGGCCATTTCTGAGGAAAACACGCCGCTGATGACGCAGGCAAAATGCCTGTGGTTGCTGGAGCATTATCGTCAGCACATACAGCCGGATGTCCTGGTTATCTGCAATGCGACGGCCCACCACCAGCAGACGGCAAAAACGGCCAGGCTCCTGCAAAACTGGGTCAAAGAGACGCAGCCGGTGGAAGAGTCCGCGTTGCCGGGCCTGGTCTGGGCCATTACCCCTCACGATGCGCGGTTTACCACAAAGCAGAATCTGGACGAAGCGGTGCAACAGTTGCTGGGCCAGCCGGGTCTGCGCTGGGGCACGCTCCAGGCGCTCGATACCCACAGCATGCAGCGGGTAATTGAATGGCTGTCGCAGGCTACCCTTCCAGCACAGCGCCAGAAGCGTCTCCACGCGCTGAAAAGGCTGTTGCAACAGTCTCTGACCACGCTGATGCGCGCATACGTAGCCCCACTCACTCAGGAGCCAGGCGCAGGGCGGGCAGAGGCCGAAAAAATGGTCCGAACGCTGCAAGGCAGCGCCGCTCGTCATGGAGAACTGCTTGAGGGGCTTCTGCCGCCGTTAAACGCGTTTGAGACGCTGCTGACGGTTCACCAGCCCCGTGAGGAAAAGGTCAACGGCCTGTTTAACGACGTTATCGATCTGTTTGCGGAAGAGACGCCGGAATATCCAGGCGCGTTGCAGACCAAAGACAAGGCGCGACTGGCCCATAACGTATGGGTTAACCATCTTCGTCAGTGGAGTCGCAACGACGCGGCCGCCACCCGTCTGGGCCTGGACCCAGAGGTATTGCAGCAAATTGCGGATGTGCTGATCGTTACCAGCTACCGGCTGGATCTGCCGCTACAACTGCAACGTATTGCAGAAACAGATAAAAGCAGTGCTGCGCAGCTGCATGCCGCGACAGGCAATTTCGTTAGCTGGCTTGGCTATGAACTGACGCCCGTTTCTGAACGGCCTGCAAGCCGGATCCGCAAAGGTCAGCCAATTTTTGTGACGCCAGTTGTGAGCAACGCTTCACCCCGTCTTACCCGACTTGGCGAGCAGCCTGTTCATGCGGCGACAGCCTATGTTTATGACTGGCTGGTTGCGCTCTACACCCGCGCGATTGAGAATGTGGATTATCAGTGCCCGTATGACATTAAGCCTGCTGCGCGGAAAGCCTTGTCTGCCTTGCTGTCTTAATCATTGCAGCCCGCAGCAATGCGGGCTACCCATTCATGATCCGTTTATGAAGCCAGACAAAGCCTGAGCCAACGCTGACGGGTTTTCCCAGGACATTGAATGGCCCGCATCAGGGATAATTTTTACAGCAACGCCTTTTTGTTGCAGGCGATTAAAATCTTCATCAGGCAGGGACCACTCACCAAAAACTAACATGACCGGGCAGCTCAATGACAAAAACAGGTGTTCCCAGTCGGGTTTAACGCCCTTAACCAGGCTCGTTGCGCCGCGCCAGACGGCCCAGGGGGCATTGCTTTGAAGGCTTCCAGACCACGCCGACGTTTCCGCCCGCAGCATGTCATCATAGCCCTGTTCCAGAAAATGTTGTTCCGTTTGGGCCGCAATTGCCCGGCTGAACATCCCGCCACCCGCATGAAAATTGGGTTCAGACACTATCAGGCCTTTAACGCGTGACTTTAGCAGCGTTGCCGTTTCGATAGCGATACTCCCCCCCATGCTATGACCATAGAGCCAAAGACTATCCAGGCCGAGATGGTCTAACAGTTCAACCACCACCTGCGCCTGTTCACTTGTGCGATAACGGTAGTTGTCAGGTTTGTCACTGTAACCGCTACCGGGGAGATCGATCAGAATGGCTCTGCGCCCCCCGAAACGGGTATCACAGACAATACGAGGATATTCATACGACGATGCACAGCCCAACCCGTGGATAAACACAACCGGTTCATCGAAACCGGGAAGATCCTGCCAGCGCACCGTGCAGCCTGCTTGCTGTGAATAGAAACTGTTCATAAGCACTCCATGTATGACGGACTGTATATTTATACAGCCTCAATGTACGGAATGCTATGTCTGGATGCCGATTCTTGAAGCGTGCTTCAGAAAAGAGAGATTAACAGGGCAACAGGAAAGCTCATCGGCCAGGTAGATCCCACCAGGAATGCGCTCAACAGGCGAATACGTTTACGATCTTTAGACAGGAACCAGGTAATTAATGCGCAGATGGAGGCCATGATTGCGTAGAACACCAACATCTTTTGATACAACGTCATTCTGTTTACCTGAGCCGAAAAATAACCGCACGCAATATGCGTCATATGTTGACACAGATCAAGTTTTTTCGTTACACAATAACCACGTAATTATTCATGATAATAACAACTGAGTACCTTGTGTAACAACGCCGGGTAAAGCAAAACGGTTATTATTGATAAGATGTATATAGAATGCACTTTTTGGTAAATCCATCCCTGCAGAAAGCAGTCTAATAAAAGCAGGCTTTTAAGGGAGGAAACATGCTACGCATTCCGCAGAGTTGCATTCACACCCGTTCCACGCCTTTCTGGAACAAAGAAACGGCCCCCGCCGGCATTTTTAAACGTCACCTTGATACGGGCACGCAGCCGGGCGTTTACCCTCGCCTGTCGGTGATGCGCGGCGCGGTGCGTTATCTGGGCTATGCTGATGAATTTACACCTGAGCCTGACAGCGAGCTCGTCATTGAAGCGGGTCGTTTTGGCGTTTTCCCGCCAGAGAGATGGCACCACATTGAGGTGATGACCGACGACACCCTGTTCAATATTGAATTCTTTGTTGAACCTGAGGTGCTTAAGTCCCTTTAAGCACCCGCCAACATGAAGGAAACTATTATGTTACGTATTCCTGAAAACTTTGTTCATACCCGCTCGACACCGTTCTGGAATAAAGAGAGCGCCCCAAAAGCGCTTTTTACCCATCACAACACCAAAGCCGGCGTGTACGGTCGGTTGTCCGTCATGCAGGGTGCGGTGCGTTACTTTGGCTTTGCCGATGGCGATGCCACCGAACCCGATCTGGAAGTGATCATTGAGGCCGGTTCTTTTGGCATCTCGCCACCGCAAAAATGGCACCGCATTGAGCTACTGACCGACGACACGTATTTTAATATCGACTTTTTCGCGGATCCTGCCGTCACGCTCAGCGGTGCGGGTATCGGTAAAGTGGTCAACACGCATAAGGAGTAAATAATGGGTAAGGCTACCTATACCGTGACCGTCACCAATAACAGCAACGGCGTGTCGGTGGATTATGAAACACAAGCGCCAATGGAGCTGTTGATCCCGGACGTCGCGGCAGATGTCGTGAAGGATCTGGTGAACACCGTTCGCGCCTACGATACGGAAAATGAACACGAGGTCTGTGGCTGGTAAGCTGAATCGCCCAGCACTGCGCCGGGCATGAGGGTTTAGTGTTTAAACATGACATGTCGGACTACCGTGTAATCCTCAAGTCCGTAGACCGACATATCTTTTCCGTAACCGGATAACTTCATCCCGCCGTGCGGCATTTCGCTCACCAGCATAAAATGGGTATTGACCCAGGTGCAGCCATACTGCAACCGTGCGCTGAGGCGATGGGCGCGTCCGACGTCTTTTGTCCAGACGGACGAGGCCAGGCCGTATTGCGAATCGTTAGCCCAGCTCAGCACCTGCGCTTCATCCTCAAATTCCGTCACGCTGACCACCGGGCCAAACACTTCGCGCTGGACGATCGCATCTTCCTGCTTCGCCCCGGCCAGTAGCGTTGGCTGGAAGTAATATCCTGCCCCCGCTCTTTTACTGCCACCGGTGACGACGCGGATATGTCCAAGGGCTTTGGCTTCGTCCACGGCAGCGCAAACGCGGGAAAGATGCGCAGCGGAGCTGAGCGGGCCCAGCTCCGTTGATGTATCGTCCGGCGCGCCCATTTTCAGGCTGGTAACAGCTGCGCCCAGCTTTTCGACCAGCGCGGAGTAAATCCTCTTCTGGGCATAGATACGACAGGCTGCGGTACAATCCTGACCAGCATTGTAGAAACCAAACGTACGCACGCCTTCAACCACGGCATCCAAATCTGCATCGTCAAAGACAATGACCGGGGCTTTTCCACCCAATTCCATATGGGTACGTTTAACTGAAGATGCGGTATGCCCGATAATATGTTCTCCGGTAGCAATAGAGCCGGTGAGAGAAACCATACGGACTTTTTCGTGACCGGTCAGCGGATCTCCTACGGTTTTGCCGCGACCAAACAGCACGTTGAGCACGCCTGGCGGGAAGATATCTTTCGCCAGTTCCGCCAGCTTCAGCGCCGTCAACGGGGTGATTTCAGACGGCTTGATGACGACACAGTTTCCCGCCGCCAGCGCGGGCGCCAGCTTCCACGCCGCCATCATCAGAGGATAGTTCCAGGGCGCGATAGAGGCGACAACGCCAACCGGGTCGCGGCGGATCATCGAGGTATGTCCTTCGAGGTATTCTCCAGCAGCCAGCCCATTCAGGCAGCGGGCGGCCCCGGCAAAGAAGCGAAACACATCGACCACGGCCGGGATCTCATCTCCCTGGACACAGTGCAGCGGTTTCCCGCAATTTAGCGACTCCAGTTGTGCGAACGCGTCAGCGTTGGCTTCTATCACATCAGCCAGTTTCAACAAACTTTCGGCGCGCGTTTTGGGCGTCGTTAGCCCCCACTCAGTGAACGCGCGATCGGCAGCCTGGACGGCAGCGTCCACCTGTGCTGCCGACGCTTCAGCAATCTCCAGCAATACTTCACCCGTGGCAGGATTGTAAACCGCCTGCTTCTCACCCTCGCCGGTCACCAGTTCACCATTAATCAGCAGTTGATTTTGCATAGCATCGTCCTGTTGAAATCGACATAGTTTTCGCTGTCAGCACACGTTCTGGCGGGTCGATGCGTGACAACGTCACGTTACCAATCCACACTCCCTTACTAAAGGTAGACCGCGCGTCATGTCGCTTCAGGAATTTTCATCAAGGTGTGACTGGGGGCAGCATCATTTCGCGAATTAACGCCGCCAGCTGGACGACCGCCTGCTCCTCCCGCTCGCCCCATCCCCATGAGGTATTGAAACGGAAAAACGGTGTCCAGATATTGGACGTGGAAAACATTTTGCCGGGCGCAATGCTGATTTGATGAGTTAATGCCTTTTCACCCAACTGCCCCGCATCCAGCTCTTCAGGCAGTTCCAGCCATAAAAAGTAGCCGCTGTCGTTATGATGGATTTTGACGCCAGCAGGCATATGGCGCAAAAGCGATTGCCAGGCCTGCTGTTTGCGTTCAGCAAGCGTGCGCCGCAGGCGACGAAGGTGGGCGTCGTAACGTTTGGTCGCCAGGTAATCCACCAGCGCCAGCTGCATGGGGGAGCTGGTGGATAACGTACTCATCAGCTGTAACTGCTGAATACGGCGCGCATGTTTTCCCGCCGCCACCCAGCCAATACGGAAACCGGCCACCAGACACTTGGAGAATGAGGAGCAGTGCAACGTCATATCCTGCTTATCCCAGGCCTTTGTCGGAAGCGGCTTTTCGCGGCCAAAGTAGAGTTCGCTGTAAACATCGTCTTCAATCAGCGTGACGTTATGCCGGGTTAATAAGGCCACCAGCTGAGCTTTCTTCTCTGCACTCAGCGTGAAGCCGAGCGGGTTCTGACTGTTGGTCATCAGCCAGCAGGCTTTCACCGGATAATCATTTAACGCCTGCTCAAGGGCACTGAGATCGATGCCCTCACGCACGTCAGTAGCAACCGACAGCGCTTTCAGTTTCAGACGTTCAAGTGCCTGGAGTGCGCCATAAAAACAGGGGTTTTCAACGATAACCCAGTCACCTGGTTCAGTGACAGCCTGCAAACTAAGGTTGAGTGCTTCGAGCGCGCCCGCGGTGATCACAATTTCATCCGGGGAGATATTCATCCCCTGCTGAGCGTAGCGACGGGCAATGGCATGACGTAAGTCTACGTTACCCGGCGGCAGGTTTTCAATCACGCTCATGGCCGTGGCCGTTTTACTGACATTAGCCAGCGAGCGGTTGAGTTGCTGAAGCGGGAATAGGCGCGGATCGGGAAATGCCGAGGCAAAAGGGACAACGGAGGGGTCGCGGCTGGCCTGTAGCACGTCGAAGATATAGGTGTTGATGTCAACTACTTCATCGCGCATCACCTGCGCGGGCGGTGCTGGCTGGTGTGTGGTCGGACGGGCGGCAACGTAATAGCCTGACTGCGGTCTGGCAACAATGCGCCCCTGACTTTCCAGCATCTGATACGCGTGGCCCACGGTCATGAAACTCATGCTGCTGCTTGCCACCTGCTCTCGCAGAGAAGGCAGCTTATCACCCGGCAACCATACGCCAAGCTCAATCTGCGAGATAATTTGTTGCGCCAGACGCTGGTATTTTTTCATCAGATTCTCCTTATTGCTGACAGTGTATATCAGCAGGAGAAAAAGAGAAGAATTTGCTAACTGTTATGGGAAACGCGGTAGATTACTTGCGGTACTCAGTAATGTGATTCTGAGCAGAACGCGCTGCGGCCAGGTGGTCGAGCGTGATCATCGACGATTTGCAGAAAATGCATTTTGCGCCGAACGGATTTTTGTCAGACACATCAAAAGCTGAGGTGCGGTACTGCGAGCCATGACAGCATGGGCAGCGGAAATGGATATAAGAAGTCATAGGATTCTCCTGTAAACGTAAAAACGTAAATTACTCATGAGCCGATCAGGCAAAAGTTGGTTCGATACAAAACTAATCGGAATGTAGATAAAGACCCAAGAGAGGCTGCGGAGAGGCACAACGTGATGAGAACTGCTTTATAAAACTACGTCAGATATTTATTTGGATTCAAAACCAGAAATCCATTAACGCATGTTACTGGCGACAAAGCAAGCTGTTTAATGCGTAAAAATCATAAAAAGAAATTTTTTATTCTTCCTTGTTAGCTATATCAGCCAGATAAAGTTCACCTTTTCCCACAACTGTTATAGATAAATTATCAATTTCTGCTTCTGATATCTCATTTTCCCCCTCTTTATCATAACAGCACACCGTTTAACATTGAGGCAGTGCATGTTTGGTCCAGATGCGTTTCATCTTGCGCGAATACAGTTCGCCTTTACCGTATCCTTTCATATTATTTTTCCGGCGATAACCATTGGCCTGGCGAGCTATCTCGCCGTACTGGAAGGGCTGTGGCTGAAAACAAAAAACCCCGTCTGGCGTTCGCTGTACCATTTCTGGTCGAAGATCTTCGCCGTCAACTTTGGGATGGGCGTGGTCTCCGGCCTGGTGATGGCTTATCAGTTTGGCACCAACTGGAGCGGGTTTTCGCAGTTTGCGGGCAGCATTACCGGCCCTCTGCTGACCTATGAAGTGCTCACCGCGTTCTTCCTTGAGGCGGGGTTCCTCGGGGTAATGTTATTTGGCTGGAATAAGGTCGGGCCGGGGCTGCACTTCTTTTCGACCTGCATGGTGGCACTGGGGACCCTCATGTCTACGTTCTGGATCCTCTCGTCAAACAGCTGGATGCAGACACCGCAAGGGTATGAAATCATCAACGGTCAGGTCGTTCCGGTGGACTGGTTTGCCGTGGTGTTTAACCCCTCCTTCCCTTACCGCCTGCTGCACATGTCGATTGCGGCATTTCTCAGCAGCGCGCTGTTTGTCGGAGCCTCCGCGGCCTGGCATTTGCTGCGCGGAAACAACACGCCTGCCATTCGCACCATGCTCTCCATGGCGTTGTGGATGACGTTGATCGTAGCCCCTGTTCAGGCACTGGTGGGTGATATGCACGGGCTTAATACCTTAAAACACCAGCCCGCGAAAATAGCCGCCATTGAAGGCCACTGGGAGAATTCGCCGGGTGAGCCTACTCCACTGCTGCTGTTTGGCTGGCCGGATATGGAGCAGGAACGGACCCGTTTTAGCCTTGAAATTCCCGCTCTCGGCAGCCTTATCCTGACCCACAGTTTCGATAAACAGGTTCCGGCATTGAAGGAGTTCCCAAAAGACGATCGCCCGAACGCCACCATTGTCTTTTGGTCTTTCCGCATCATGGCCGGTTTTGGGATGTTGATGCTCTTCCTGGGCATGGTGGCGGTCTGGCTGCGTTACAAACAGCGCCTCTACACCTCACGTTCCTTCCTGTGGTTTGCCCTGCTGATGGGGCCGTCCGGGCTGATCGCGATCCTCGCCGGATGGGTAACAACGGAGGTCGGCCGCCAGCCCTGGGTCGTCTATGGGCTACAGCGTACGAAGGATGCGGTTTCCGCACATGGCGATCTGCACATGAGCATCAGCTTGCTGGCCTTCTTCGTGGTTTATACCGCGGTGTTCGGCGTGGGTTACAGCTATATGGTGCGTCTGATTAAAAAAGGACCGCAGCCTTATGAATCCTTCGCGACTGAATCCGATGGCCGCCCTGCTCGTCCGCTTTCTGCCGTCACCACTGAATTTAAGGAGTAACCGTAATGGGTATCGATCTTTCCATTATCTGGTTCGTGATTATCGTTTTCGCCACGTTGATGTATATCGTGATGGACGGTTTTGATCTGGGGATAGGCATACTGTTTCCGGTAACGCCGAATGCGGACGATCGCGACGTAATGGTCAACAGCGTGGCTCCCGTCTGGGACGGCAACGAAACCTGGCTGGTGCTTGGCGGTGCGGCCCTGTTTGGCGCCTTTCCTCTCGCCTATGCGGTGATCATCGACGCGCTAACCATTCCACTGACAATAATGCTGATCGGGCTTATATTTCGTGGCGTCGCCTTCGAATTTCGCTTCAAAGCGACTCCGGCGCACCGTCCGTTCTGGGATAAGGCCTTTATTGGCGGGTCAATTGTGGCGACCTTCAGCCAAGGCATCACCGTCGGCGCGGTCATCCATGGGTTCAACGTCACCGGTCGTGCTTACAGCGGTGGTCCGTTTGACTGGTTTACCGCGTTCAATCTTTTCTGCGGTGCGGGTCTTGTGGTGGCTTACGCACTGTTAGGAACAACGTGGCTGGTAATGAAAAGTGAAAATGCCCTGCAACAGCGGATGCGTCAGGTATCGAAAGTGCTTCTGCTCCTGCTTCTGGTATTCATTGCGGTAATCAGTATATGGACCCCTCTCGCCCAAGCAGCCATTGCTGCGCGCTGGTTTACGCTGCCAAATCTGTTTTATCTGCTGCCCGTTCCTGCGCTGGTTGCGATCCTGAGTCTGTGCCAGTGGCGCTGCCTGAACGATCCTGCGAGCCATACACTGCCGTTTATCATGACGTTAGGGCTGGTTTTTCTTGGCTTTAGCGGGCTTGGGATCAGCATCTGGCCGCATATCATCCCGCCGGACATTACCCTCTGGCAGGCCGCTGCGCCAGCCCAAAGCCAGGGCTTCATGCTGGTGGGCGCACTGTTGATCATTCCTGTGATTCTGGTCTACACCTTCTGGAGTTATTACGTTTTTCGCGGAAAAGTACAGCATGGGGAGGGTTATCACTGATGCAACAACCTGTATGGAAACGTTTGATGTGGCTTGCCATCATCTGGGGCGGCAGCGTCCTGGCACTGGCCTGCGTAAGTATGCTCTTTAAAATGCTGATGGCCGCAGCCGGATTTAAATCGCACTAATTCATTCACCGGGTGCGTTGCCGCCCGGTCCTTATCTCGCACTTTCAGATAAACCCCATTAACACCCTGGAGGGTATGGTTACACTGAAAAAATATTTACAGCATTGATAGTTTGAGAAGAAAAATGAAAAAGCTCGCGGCAGTAAGTTTAATCAGCCTCGCACTGGCGGGATGCGTTAATCCCGGTAAAGCCTCCGTTCAGACCGATCAGTTAGAGAATCACCGTTTCGTGCTGGAAAACGTTGATGGCAAAGCGGTTAAGGGCCTGAAAACGCAGCCTGAAATTCGGTTCAGCGCGCAGCCCAGTATCAGCCTGATTAACAACATTGCCGTCTCCGGCACAATGTGCAACGGCTTCAACGGCCAGGGAAAATTGTCCGAAGGAGAGTTGACGGTCAAAACGCTGGCAATGACGCGGAAACTCTGCACCGAGCCGCAGCTTAATGAACTTGATCAGACCCTAGCCGATATGCTACGCACAGGCGCTCAGGTAGACCTGACCGAAGACCAGTTAACGCTGGCGACAGCCAATAAGTCTTTAATGTTTAAGCGAGTTGAATAACTCAGTAACTCCCGCACGATCCTACGGCAAGCGACTGCTCACTACAGCGTTTGCCGTTTGGCAACGCGCACATGCCGATAGCGGAGCCGTCGAGCTGACGGGCAACGGAGAGTGACCCTCCGATCATTGCGCAGTTGGCCTGGCCTGAACTGGACATAGCCGCTCGCATACCTGGCGTAACGTGTGCCGCTGTCGCCTGCTGTACAGGTTCATTGCTGCATGCCGACAACAGTAACGCGGCACATCCGACCCAAAATGCAGAACGCATACCTTCCTCCCCATAGTTAAAGCGAAACCTATGCATAATAGGCATCACGCACCGCATCGTCGAGAGCGGATGTGCGTATTTATGCGCTCTGGTAACAATTTCTCGCAATTTTTTATCGCGAATAGCCATCCAGTCATTGATACAGCGCATCCCAAGGACACAAAAGCGAAAATCGTAAAACCTGAGCTTTGCTAAAATACACAGATAATATTCAGGGTCTGTCGTCGTTTTACAGGCCCTTCATTTTTGCGCAATGTAAGGGTGTTGTCCTATGCAAACTATTGACGGCAATGGTGCAGTCGCGTCTGTTGCGTTTCGCACCAGCGAAGTTATCGCCATCTACCCCATCACCCCAAGCTCCACGATGGCTGAACAGGCTGACGCCTGGGCTGGTAATGGGGTAAAAAACGTCTGGGGCGATGTCCCGCGGGTTGTTGAGATGCAGTCCGAAGCCGGCGCCATAGCCACTGTGCATGGTGCGTTGCAGACCGGTGCCCTGTCGACCTCGTTCACCTCGTCTCAGGGGCTGCTGTTGATGATCCCCACGCTTTACAAGCTGGCAGGACAATTAACGCCTTTTGTCCTGCACGTCGCCGCACGTACTGTAGCCACACACGCGCTCTCTATTTTTGGCGACCACTCAGACGTGATGGCCGTGCGTCAGACCGGCTGCGCTATGCTCTGCGCCAGCAGCGTGCAGGAAGCACAGGACTTCGCGCTGATTTCGCATATCGCCACGCTGAAAAGTCGAGTGCCATTTATTCATTTCTTCGATGGTTTTCGCACCTCTCACGAGATCAATAAAATCGTTCCGCTGCCGGATGACACCATACTGAACCTGCTGCCGCAGGCAGACATTGATGCCCATCGCGCTCGGGCCCTCAATCCGGAACATCCGGTGATCCGGGGTACCTCTGCCAACCCGGATACCTATTTCCAGTCCCGCGAGGCGACAAACCCGTGGTACAACGCGGTATATGAGCACGTCGAACAGGCGATGGACGATTTTGCCGCTGCGACGGGTCGCGCATATAAGCCATTTGAATATTACGGTCATCCGCAGGCCGAGCGCGTGATCGTCCTGATGGGCTCCGCCATCGGCACCTGCGAAGAGGTGGTCGATGAGCTTCTTACGCGTGGTGTAAAAGTTGGCGTACTAAAAGTTCGCCTCTACCGTCCATTCTCTGCTAAACATCTGCTCGCAGCCCTGCCGGAAAGCGCACGTGCCGTGGCGGTACTTGACCGCACCAAAGAGCCTGGCGCGCAGGCTGAACCCCTTTACCTTGATGTAATGACCGCTCTGGCTGAGGCGTTTAATCACGGTGAACGCGAAACGCTGCCGCGCGTCATTGGCGGGCGTTATGGTTTGTCTTCCAAAGAGTTCGGGCCGGAGTGCGTCCTGGCCGTATTTGCTGAACTGCGCGAGGCAAAACCGAAGCCGCGCTTTACGGTCGGCATTTATGATGACGTGACTAACCTTTCTCTCCCTTTGCCGGAAAACACCCTGCCCTCGAATGCGAAACTGGAAGCGCTGTTCTACGGTCTGGGCAGCGACGGCAGCGTCTCGGCGACCAAGAACAACATCAAAATTATCGGTAACTCCACGCCGTGGTATGCGCAAGGGTATTTCGTTTACGATTCCAAAAAAGCGGGCGGGTTGACCGTCTCGCACCTGCGCGTCAGCGAACATCCAATCCGCTCGGCATACCTGATTTCTCAGGCGGATTTTGTTGGCTGTCATCAGCTCCAGTTTATCGATAAATACCAGATGGCCGAGCGCCTGAAGCCCGGCGGTATTTTCCTGATCAACACCCCGTATAGCGCCGATGAGGTCTGGGCACGACTGCCCCAGGAAGTCCAGGCGGTGCTAAACCAGAAACAGGCGCGCCTGTATGTCATTAACGCCGCGAAGATCGCCCGCGAGTGCGGCCTGGCCGCGCGTATCAATACGGTTATGCAGATGGCGTTCTTCCACCTGACCAATATTCTGCCGGGCGACAGCGCGCTGATGGACCTCCAGGGGGCGATAGCCAAAAGCTACAGCAGCAAAGGTCAGGAGCTGGTTGAGCGCAACTGGCAGGCGCTGGCGCTGGCCCGCGAGTCGCTGTTCGAGGTGCCGTTGCAGCCGGTCAATACCAGCAGCCCGAACCGGCCGCCAGTGGTGTCTGACGCTGCCCCGGATTTCGTCAAAACCGTTACGGCGGCGATGCTTGCCGGGTTGGGCGACACTCTTCCCGTCTCTGCGCTTCCGCCTGATGGCACCTGGCCGATGGGCACGACCCGCTGGGAAAAACGCAACATTGCCGAAGCGATCCCTATCTGGAAAGAAGAGCTGTGCACCCAGTGCAACCACTGCGTGGCGGCCTGCCCGCACTCGGCCATTCGCGCCAAAGTGGTGTCGCCAGAAGCGATGGCGGACGCACCGGAAAGTCTGCACTCGCTGGATGTAAAATCCCGTGATATGCGTGGCCAGAAATATGTTCTTCAGGTGGCACCAGAGGACTGTACCGGCTGTAACCTGTGCGTCGAGGTGTGCCCGGCGAAAGATCGTCAGGATCCCTCAATCAAAGCCATTAATATGATGTCGCGTCTGGAACATGTTGAAGAAGAGAAAGTGAATTATGACTTCTTCCTCGACCTGCCCGAAATCGATCGCAACAAGCTGGAACGTATTGACATTCGTACCTCGCAGCTCATCACCCCCCTCTTCGAGTACTCCGGGGCGTGTTCCGGATGCGGTGAAACGCCGTACATCAAACTGCTTACCCAGCTTTACGGCGACCGGATGCTGATTGCCAACGCGACGGGCTGCTCGTCAATCTATGGGGGGAACTTGCCGTCTACGCCTTATACCACCGACGCGTATGGCCGCGGCCCGGCTTGGGCAAACTCGCTATTTGAGGATAACGCAGAATTTGGTCTGGGATTCCGCCTGACGGTCAATCAGCACCGCGCCCGCGTAATGCGTCTGCTGGAACAGTTTGCCGATAAAATCCCGGCAGAGCTGAATGACGCCCTGCATGCGGAGGCCACGCCTGACGTTCGTCGCGCACAGGTTGCTGAACTGCGCCACGCGCTTCAGGGTGTTGAAGGGGCTGAACAACTGCTGACCGATGCTGACGCGCTGGTTGAAAAATCTATCTGGCTGATCGGTGGCGACGGATGGGCCTACGATATTGGTTTCGGTGGTCTTGATCACGTCCTGAGCCTCACCGAAAACGTTAACATTCTGGTGCTTGATACTCAGTGTTATTCCAACACCGGCGGACAGGCCTCGAAAGCAACGCCACTGGGTGCGGTCACGAAATTTGGTGAGCATGGCAAACGTAAGGCGCGTAAAGATTTGGGCGTCAGCATGATGATGTATGGACACGTCTACGTCGCTCAGATTTCGCTGGGCGCGCAGCTTAACCAGACGGTGAAAGCCATTCAGGAGGCGGAAGCGTATCCTGGCCCGTCGCTGATCATCGCCTATAGCCCGTGTGAGGAGCATGGCTACGATCTGGCGCTTAGCCACGACCAGATGCGTCAGCTTACCGCAACCGGCTTCTGGCCGCTGTACCGCTTTGACCCGCGCCGTGCCGATGAAGGAAAATTACCGCTGGCGCTGGATTCACGTCCGCCTTCAGACGCCCTTGCCGAAACCTTACTTCAGGAGCAGCGTTTCCGCAGGCTGAACGCTCAACAACCAGAAGTAGCAGAGCAGCTATGGAGGGACGCGGCAGCGGATCTTCAGAAGCGTTATGACTTCCTTGCACAGCTGGCGGGGAAAGCGGAAAAATCAACCAGCGAATAACCGTTATGCCCGGCTTGTCCGGGCATTTTTTTGCCATAAAAAAGCCCGATGCACGTGCACCGGGCTAATCCAGAAGTTCGGTGAAAATTGCCTCAACGTTCTGAACAATATTCACGTGAATTATGGATGAAAAAATCTTAAAGGCATATAACGCCATGGAGAATACCTTCTTTACCACTTAATTAATAATTTTTATTTTGTATCGATTATAACGATTAATTCACGACATCAATTGTTATTTCAAACGCATCATTTGCTTTAGATTTTACTCAACCCGTAACAATTATATTTTATTCATCAGCCCTCTGTGTGATTTAGCATGGGACAGCTTTCCAGCCCGGAAAGTTCACTAAGCAATAAAAAAATAACTGCAAAGGAATAATCAAAATGCAAAGAAAAGTACTGGCACTGATGATCCCCGCTTTGTTAATGGCTGGAGCCGCTCACGCAGCTGAAATTTATAATAAAGACGGCAATAAACTGGATCTGTATGGCAAAGTAGATGGTCTGCATTATTTCTCTGACGACGCGTCAAAAGATGGCGATCAAACCTATATGCGTCTGGGTTTTAAAGGTGAAACCCAAATCAACGACATGATGACCGGCTTCGCACAATGGGAATACAACATTCAGGCAAACAACACCGAAGGCTCTGACAATCAGTCCTGGACGCGTCTGGCCTTCGCGGGTGTGAAGGTAGGCGACTACGGATCCTTCGATTACGGCCGTAACTATGGCGTCCTGTACGACGTAGAAGGCTGGACCGATATGCTGCCAGAATTTGGTGGCGACTCTTATACTTATGCCGATAACTTTATGACCGGTCGTGCAAACGGCGTGGCGACCTACCGTAACACCGACTTCTTTGGTCTGGTGCAGGGTCTGAACTTCGCGGTGCAGTATCAGGGTAATAATGAAGGTAATAACTGCGATGAGAATTTCTGCTCTACTAATGAAGGGACCAACAACGGTCGTGATACACGTCATGAAAATGGTGACGGTTACGGTATCTCCGCAACCTACGATTTCGGCATGGGCTTCAGCGCAGGCGCGGCATATGCTTCATCTGACCGTACTAACGATCAGGTAAATTACACTACTGCGGGCGGTGATACTGCGGATGCATGGACCGCAGGCCTCAAATACGATGCCAACAACATTTACCTGGCTGCAATGTATTCCGAAACCCGCAATATGACGCCGTACGGCGACAATACAGATGCGGTTGCAAATAAAACCCAGAACTTTGAAGTGACCGCACAATATCAGTTTGACTTCGGCCTTCGTCCGGCTGTTTCCTATTTACAGTCCAAAGGTAAAGATCTGGGCAATGGTCAGGACGATAAAGACCTGGTGAAATACGCTGACGTCGGTGCTACCTACTATTTCAACAAAAACATGTCCACCTATGTTGATTATAAAATCAACCTGCTGGATGAAGATGATTCATTCTACAAAAACAATGGCATCGGTACGGATGACATCGTAGCGTTAGGTCTGGTTTACCAGTTCTAATCCCGTTAGCCCGCAGCGATCTGCGGGCTAATTTTATCTCTGTTTCGCCTGTTCTTTGCGAAAAGAGAGATAGCCAATTACCCCGCTGTCGCCATCCATAGGGTGATTTATCCCATCCATTACCGCCACTTCCGGGAAGTCGAATGGCGTAACATTTTCCAGACAGGCGACATTCACACCATATTCATTGGGATTGGAACGTCGTTGATGGAACGTGTAAATACCGCAAACCGAGCAGAAGAAATGGCGCGCCGTGCCGGTGTTGAAACGGTACTCTGTGAGCGTGTCCGCGCCCTGCGTCACCTTAATACCCGTCAACGGCGCGGAAACCACTACTGCCCCGCGCATCCTGCAAAACGAGCAGCTACATCGCCGTGCGGTATTCAGGCCGTCCGTCAGCTCAACAGTAAATTTCACCGCCCCACAATGACACTGTGCATGACGAATTTCAGCCATCGCTTATACCCCTTTTCTCACTAACTCAGCCGCTTTTAAAAAGACCTCATCTTCGACACCATCCCCCTTCTGCCTGCCGAGCCTCACCAGCTCATCGACAATACTTTCACGATTGATGATCTTCTGCGCTGAAACCAGCCCGATAACGGCGGCACCAATCGCCAGCCCAACTAATCCTGTCTGTTCGTCTTTATTTTTCATAGAAGCGCTCCCTTGTCCCCCTCAAAAGCGTAGCAGGAGAACTGTAAAACGTGCTGGAACGCGGGGAAGAGGTCGGTGCTTTATCTCACCTTCTCGTCCGGCAAAACAGGGGGGTTCTGAGCGGGTATCGGAATATCGTGAATAGCGTTGCGCATAGCGAGGCCGTAATGGGTGTTAAAACCGCCTTCGGAAAGGCGGCTGGTCATTACTCTGGATCTTTATCGCCTGATTCAGGCGCTGAGCCAGGATCATCTTTCGGTTTTCTTCCATCCTTTTCCGGGTTATCCGGGCTGGGATTATAATCAGGATGGTCACCATTAACGGGACGGTCAGACATTTTCACCTCCGTTTTTACTGCGTAAGCTGTAAGTGTAGACAACCCGTTAGTCTTAACCAAACTTCTTTGAGGGGCTCATTTGTAAATCGTGCTGGCATTCGGCGCTGCAATCCGTACCATACACGACACACTTTCGCATGCTGGTTTTTACCGGTAGCCGCAAACCCGTCTTTTATCGCTAACCAGATGGGGCACATAAATGCGCAGATGGTGTATGAAATCTATGCTACATGGATAGAAGAGATGAACACGAAGCTGACGCTTTGAAATCGTTTTCTCACCCTGTGCCCCATTTGAGATCTGAGTAACGAATAGATGCAACAAAATCAAGAGATTAACAAGAAAGAACAATACAACCTGAATAAACTGCAAAAGCGACTGCGCCGTAACGTGGGCGAAGCCATTGCAGACTTCAACATGATTGAAGAAGGCGATCGCATCATGGTCTGCCTGTCGGGCGGTAAAGACAGCTACACCATGCTGGAGATCCTGCGCAATCTACAGCAAAGCGCACCGGTGAACTTTTCCCTGGTCGCGGTTAACCTCGATCAGAAACAGCCAGGATTCCCGGAGCATATCCTGCCGGAGTACCTTGAGAACCTGGGCGTTGAGTACAAAATCGTAGAAGAGAATACCTACGGCATTGTAAAAGAGAAGATCCCTGAGGGCAAAACGACCTGCTCGCTTTGCTCACGTTTGCGTCGCGGCATTCTGTACCGCACCGCAACCGAACTGGGCGCCACCAAGATTGCGCTGGGTCATCACCGGGACGACATTCTGCAAACGCTGTTTCTGAATATGTTCTACGGCGGCAAAATGAAGGGAATGCCGCCGAAGCTGATGAGTGACGACGGCAAACACATCGTGATCCGCCCGCTCGCCTACTGTCGCGAGAAAGACATTGAGCGTTTCTCTCAGGCCAAAGCCTTCCCTATCATTCCGTGCAATCTGTGCGGCTCACAGCCGAACCTGCAACGTCAGGTCATTGGCGACATGCTGCGTGACTGGGATAAACGCTATCCGGGCCGCATCGAAACCATGTTCAGCGCCATGCAGAACGTGGTGCCTTCGCACCTCGCCGATGTTGAACTTTTCGATTTCAAAGGGATTAACCACGGTTCAGAGGTGGTGAATGGCGGGGATCTGGCGTTTGACCGCGAAGAGATCCCGATGCAGCCTGCTGGCTGGCAGCCAGAGGAAGAGGATGCGCAATTCGATGAACTGCGCCTGAACGTGGTGGAAGTGAAATAACCTGACTGCGTCTCAGACAGTGCTTCTGAGACGCTTTTTTCCCTTACTTCAGCAGCCGAACACGGCAGGTTTTCCCTTTAATCTTCCCGCCCTGCAACTGTTTCCAGGCCTTATGCGCAACCGACTGGCGAACTGCTACGTAGACATGTGCAGGATGGACCGTGATCTTGCCAATATCTGCCCCGTCGAGACCGATATCCCCTGTTAACGCCCCCAGAACGTCACCGGGACGCATTTTGGCTTTTTTACCGCCGTCGATGCACAGGGTGGCCATTTCCGCCGCCAGCGGAGCGATGCTGATATTACCGGGGGCATTCACCCAGTTGAGTTTCAGTTGCAGCATTTCCGCAAGAATATTAGCGCGCTGCGCCTCTTCAGGCGCGCAGAAGCTGATGGCGAGACCACTGTTACCCGCACGCGCGGTACGCCCGATGCGGTGGACATGCACTTCCGGATCCCATGCCAGTTCGAAATTCACCACCAGCTCAAGCGATTTGATATCCAGGCCACGAGCCGCCACATCCGTTGCAACCAGCACGCGAGCGCTGCCGTTAGCGAAACGCACCAGCGTCTGATCGCGATCGCGCTGCTCCAGATCGCCATGCAGCGATAATGCGCTCTGTCCGGCATCATTCAGGGCATCGCACACCGCCTGACAATCTTTTTTGGTATTACAGAACACCACGCAGGACGCTGGCTGGTGTTGGCTAAGCAATTTTTGCAGCAGTGGAATTTTGCCCTGCTGCGACGTCTCGAAGAACTGCTGCTCAATCGCTGGCAATGCATCGACAGTATCGATTTCAATGGTCAGCGGGTTCTTCTGCACGCGCCCGCTGATCGCCGCAATCGCCTCTGGCCAGGTGGCAGAAAAAAGCAGCGTCTGACGTGTGGCGGGCGCAAAGCGAATCACTTCGTCAATCGCATCGCTGAAGCCCATATCCAGCATGCGGTCAGCTTCATCCATCACCAGCGTTTGCAGTGCATCGAGTGAAACGGTGCCTTTTTGCAGGTGATCGAGCAGACGGCCCGGCGTTGCCACAATGATATGCGGCGCGTGTTGAAGGGAATCGCGCTGCGCACCGAACGGTTGTCCGCCGCAGAGCGTTAAAATTTTAGTGTTGGGCAAAAAACGCGCCAGACGACGCAGCTCACCCGCGACCTGGTCGGCCAGCTCGCGCGTCGGGCAGAGTATCAGGGACTGGGTCTGAAACAGGGTTGCATCAATATGCTGCAACAGGCCGAGTCCAAATGCAGCCGTTTTTCCACTACCGGTTTTCGCCTGCACGCGCACGTCCCGGCCTTCAAGGATAGCTGGCAGCGCGGCGGCCTGGACAGGGGTCATAGTGAGGTAACCCAACTCATTCAGGTTAGTCAGTTGGGCTTCAGGCAGAACGTTCAGCGTGGAAAAAGCGGTCACAATATACTCTCATGGTAATGATTGCAGTCAGATGGCGCGTATCCTCGCAGATCTCCGCTAACGATGCGACAATTTAATCGGTTCTTCGTCCGGTGGCGGATCCGGCATCGGCTGCGGACGCGGGATGGGATCGGGAATTGGGGTCGGATCGGTGGGCACCGGATCGGACTGCCATGTGTTCAGGCGTTGCAGGGCAAGTAGCATACTCATCTTTTCCTCCAGATTAGGGTGCTTACCCCTAAAGGGTAGACGCAGATAAACAGGAGGCAAAAAAAAGCCGACTATGAAGTCGGCGTCGTACGAATCAATTGTGCTATGCAGTAATTCAAAAAAAGGAAGTAAGACAATATGGAGCGCAACGCCCATCGCTTGACGTTGCATTCACCTGCGGGAGTAATATTGCACCTAACATGGTGTAAGTTTATTGACTTCGCTCAATTAAAATGTCGTTTTGAAGCAGTCGCAGCATTAGAAAATGCGTAAATTTACAGCCATTTACTACGATGCAACCACCATGCAACACCCCCAATCAAAACCACTAACATGACGCAAAACGTAGTGAAGCCATAGTGATATTCACCGCCGGGGATCCCCCCAAGATTGACGCCAAACAACCCAGTTAAGAACGTACTTGGCAAAAAGACCATCGCCATCAGCGACATGGTATAGGTTCTCCTGGCTAATGACTCCTGCATTACCTGTGCTATCTCATCCGCCATGACCGCCGTTCTGGCGATACACGAATCAATTTCGTCCAGACCACGTCCCAGCCGGTCAGCAATATCCTGCATTCTGCGACGCTGATCGTCATTCATCCAGCTCATGCGTTCGCTGGCCAGTCTCGCATAGACGTCGCGCTGCGGGGTCATATAGCGGCGCATAACAATAAGCTGTTTTCGCAACAACGCCAGAAAACCACGTGGGGGAATTTGCTGATCGAGCAGGTTGTCTTCCAGATCGATGATTTTATCGTGGAGTTCTTCAATAAACTCGCTGGCATGATCGGTCAGCGCATCACATACATCCACCAGCCAGCTTCCGCAATCCGTAGGCCCCGTGCCCTCTTTCAGATCGTTAATGACGTCATCCAGCGCCAGCACTTTTCGCTGACGGGTGGAAACAATCAATCGTTCATTCATGTAGACACGCATTGCCACCAGCTGATCCGGACGCTCATCCGTACTGCCGTTTATGCAACGCAGTGTTATTAACGTCCCCTCACCCATCCGGCTTACGCGAGGTCTGAGACTTTCTCCCGCCAGCGCATCCCGAACGTTGTTGGGCAAAAGCGGCGTGGACGCGAGCCACTCGGCGCTGTCCGGGTGCGTGTAGTTGAGGTGCAGCCAGCATGGGTGTTCGTTGTCGATGTGATCCTGATCTTCAAGCGGCCTTGCGCCCCCGCGCCCATCAAGTACCCATGCAAAAACCGCGTCAGGTACGTTAACTTCAGACCCTTTAATGCTCTCCACAGCGCCTCCACCGATTTATCTCTTTCGGTGTCAGTCTAGCTTTCGTCGAGGGTTAAGCAATAATTATGTGAGGCATCATCCTGAATATGCTCAGGAATTCACCACCCATTCGCGGCTTATTAACGCATTATCAGCCTGGTACTCGTTCTTCAGACGGAAATTACGTGTTCGTGTCTGAAGTTCAATCACCTGATTGCGCAACACATCTGACGAACCGTTCAGTTCTTCAACCATCGACACATTGCTCTGTGTTACGCGTTCCAGCTCTGACAATGCCAGCGTGATTTGTGAAATCCCTTTTTCTTGTTCCGATGTTGAGGCGGAAATTTCATCCATCAGTCGGCTCACGTTGCCCGAGCCGGTAACGATGTCGTGCATGTTTTTTTCAGCTTCAGAGACTACGTTAACGCCCTGCGTCACGTTATGGCTGGTGACTTCAATCAATGACTTAATATTTTTTGCCGCTTCGGCGCTACGATGCGCCAGGCTTCTGACCTCACCAGCGACCACTGAAAATCCTTTTCCATGGTCGCCCGCTCTTGCCGCTTCAACGGCGGCGTTAAGCGCCAGAATATTGGTCTGAAAAGCGATACCGTCAATCAGCGAGATAATCTCTGTCATTTGCTGGGCGCAGTCGGTAATTGATTGCATATTGTTCGCGACCTGCCCCATTAACTCTCCGCCTTTACGCGCCTGCAACGTCGCGATATTCGCCTGTTCGCTGGCTAAACGGGTATTGTCGGCATTATTTTTTGTACTTGCAGCCATCTCTTCCATGCTGGCTGCCGTTTGCACCAGCGAAGCTGACTGCTGTTCTGTTTTAACGGAAAGCTGCGCGCTGCGTGAAGAAAGCTGATCTGACAGGGTCATCGCGGTTTGCGAGGAGGCGCGGATCTCACGGACCAGCGTTGCAATGTTGCTGGAGAGACTATTAATGCCCGGGATCAGTCGTCCCGCACAGTTGTTGCCGAATTCAGGGATCGACACGCCGAGATTGCCTGACGTCACTTCTTCAATACTTTTTTTCACAGTATTGATCGGCGTCACAAGATATTTTGTCATATACGCCCAGAGTAAAATTAAGGCGATACATTGTACGATAATGACTGCAATAAAAAGCGAAAAACTCCCTGAAAATAGCGCTATAACTCCATCGCTTACCAAAAACACACATAAAAGGAAATAGACAATGAAGGTTCTGACACTAATATTTCTTAGCATAGTTTTTCCTACGACTTTATATTTTTGTGGGCTCTAAGGTTTATAGCATTGCCACAGTATTTTGTCCTCACGTTCGTCGTTGGTTTGTTGTTTTGCAGTTTGATTTGCATAGTTTCGCTTAAGGCAGATAAAAAGCATGATATACTGTAAATATCCAGCTTGTAGTTTGGTTACCGCCCGCCCTTAAATATTAGCACTTACCTATTTAAGAAGGAGTACCGTAGGGCAACATTGTTTAGTCATGCTTAATAAGTTAACGTAGTTAATATATATCAACTACGTTACCGTGACCTCCCACCAGGCTGGCTTACGTTCAGGCCAGACAGTCGACTGACTGGAAAAAATAGTCCTCCGTCATGAGAACATTCTCTTTCACACTTTGATGTCCGCGACGAATATACCAGCCTGTTTCAGGCGCCATGCTTAAATGGTATATCCTCTCCCCCGATATACTGCCGGGGGCATTAATGCACATTGTCATACACCCCTTCTCTGATCCCCTGATGATCTGTTCTGGTATAATGCTGACGCTGCGATCTCCATTTCGCAGAATGACAGTCGTGATGACATAACGACATATACTGCTACTGAGGCTGTAGCCGACCGTACTCAAATCGGTGATATGCTTTTGGGATAACAGGACTTCAATACCAGAACCCTCAAACCAAACAATAATTTGCTGTGCAAGATCATCCATCCGCTGACAAAAAGCCCTGACTTCGGCTTCAGCCGTATTAATATGAATCGGTTTATTTACGTTATTCTGCTGCACTTTCTTAAAAAAACGCTCTCTTACTGACATGTTAACTCCGTGTTTTTCGCCAGTCTTATTGTTCTTTTTTGTGCTTCAGCAGGGCGTAGCTAACAATCAACTGCTGAAGATGTTGTTCGACCTTGTTTTGCTGCGCTGCTGACCGGGGTTGCCCGGCAGGTAGAGTGGAAAGCAGACGAAGCTGCTCCTCAAGCGGTATGGTTTGGCTAAATGACTGCGACATGGCAAACACGTCTGATTTCAGTTCACTCACCGTCATGTACTTCCCCTTCTGTTCATCCAGTGCGTTCAGCTTGTTCGTCAACTGCTGCAACTGCGCCATACCCTGATGCCATCCATTCAGATCTAAATCTGCTAGCGCAGCGATACTCATCTGTTTCTGCCAATGTTGCGCCAGGGGTTTGGCCTCTTCCGGCCACAGCGTCAGCGCCTGCTGCACCAGACGGTCGCCGAAGCTCACTGCCCAGTCTGGTTTCAACTGTAAAAGCTGCGCTAACAGCTGTTGTGTCCTGCCAATCCCCGGTTCCGGTGATGGTGACGTTTGTTGCAGCGCCTCTAATTGCCCTGTAGATAGCCCTTGAGGTAGAGGAGCCAGAGCCGCGGCTAGCTGCGCTTGTGCCGAATCTGGCGCATGCAACATCTGCCATCCTCCTGCGACGACACTGGCTGCCACCAGCATGGTCAACATACCAGCAGCAAATGGCTTCCAGGGTTTCATCGACACCGGAGGTTCTTTAACCACCCCAACGTTCAGCACCGGCTCGGGCTCAACCACATAAACCCATTTACTACGCTCAGTCGGTTCGACGAGGTGAATTTCCGTAGCACCCAATGCGTCACCGTGCAGACTCATGTCCGTATTTTCGCTCTTTTCCAGACGCACTGCTGCGTTCTGCATCATCGTGCGCAGAGCATCAAGCTGAGTAGCATGCTTGAGTTCCAGACGCTGCAAGACGTCCTCCAAAGCGTTCAGATGCTCTTCAGACTGATACAGCTGCCCTAAGTCGGCGTACGTCAGCGATAGCGTCCGTACCACCTGTTGCAGGCGCTTGTTGAGTGCACTGAGGATTTCGATTCGCGCATGGACAGGCTGTGGCCAGAGGTTTCCCCACTGGCGGGCTACCAGTGCAGCAAGTAACGCAAGCCCCTCATTCATACCGTACAATCCGGCCAGATGCGTACGGGCGAGCGTATACCAGGCAGCCGTTTGTAGCTCCACACCGTTATGCCCGAACAGTGACAGACAGAGCGTTTCCGCGTGTTGCCAGTTCACATCCGGGCGTGCCGGATGGGTGAGCTTGTTCATTTCTTCGCGCAAGGCAGCGTAACCCGCAAGCGTGCGCGGATCCCCGCCGGTTTTAAGTTGGCGTTCAGAATTTATTGTCATAACTGTTTTAACCTGAGTAATAACTAGATGGCGGCTCGTGCATCGAGGTATTGCTGTTGTTTCAGATGACGGATTAATACCCTGCCCTCGGGCATAAATTCCGTGCCGTAGCGCACCAGCCCCACCCCCTTCAGCTCCGCGTCAATGGCGTAGCGGAGTTCACCGGGCTGAATCTGTTCCTGCATCACCACGTTGATCCGGCTCAGGCGCGGCTCGTACTTCAGCAACACAGCCGACAGTGTGGTGATCAGCTGGTGGGCGGTCCCGGGCATTCCCTGGAGGATTTTTGTCATATCCGGCAGGCCGTAGTCCGGCAGGTGAGCCAGCGTACCGGCGCGGCAGTTGAGGATGCGCTGCATGTTATCGAGTACGGATAAAATCACCTGATTCTGTTCGCTGACCTGGTTGAAGCTCAGGCCTCCTGAGAAATTACCGCTCAGCATTTCATAAAGCGATGGCGTGTTGTGTCCCTGTGGCATCAGTCATCCTTCAATGGCTGTAACGTAAGGTGGTTATTCCCAGCCTCCAGAATGCGCGGCTTATCCGGATCGAGATCTTCACGTTTTAGAACCTGCTTCCAGGTATTGTTGACCAGGTCCGGGTGACGAAACAGGCCGACTACCGCGACAAACTGCGTTTCTTCTTCCATTGGCATATCAAGATTTGTATCACCACCCGGTTTTACGACCACATCTCGGGTCGTCAGCAGGTCGGCTTTCAGGATGGTTTCGCCATCTTTCAGGAGTTGCTGGTAAACCGTTTTATCGAAGATTTTGCGGTCTTTCAGTTGATAGACGCGGACTACCACCGGCTCGGAGAGTGAGTTATTTTCGCGGGAATCGGTGTTTAACGCTTCACGCGCCGTGAAATCCAGGTGCAGCATCTTAATTTTTTTGTAGAACACGGAGTTAAATGCCGATTTGGTGCCATCAGTGATGCCCTGCGTCACCCCGCACCCCGTCAGGCTGAATGCCAGCAGAGCAGGCAGCAAGCTCGCGTGTTTAATTGAACTTGTACGTAACACGTCGGTTTCCTTGTTGTGATATTGCCGGCTTCAGGCCGGTGTAATAGCCCAGTTCCGTCGTAAAGGTCGGTGGGATATCGTCTGTAAACTCCCCCTCATCAGCCCCCAGCACGCCGTTCATCCCGAGCCAGAAAGGGCCTTCACCAAGCGGCGGAACGGCAAGAAGTCGGGTCCGGGTGGTCAGGGTGAGTTTTGCCTTAAAACGCCAACCGAGCCAGACACGAAGCATCACCATAAAGTCCTGATACAGCAGACCGTCCGGCTTCCAGCCCTGTGCCTCCTGTTCATTATCCGTCCTAAGCGCAACCAGCAGTTGGCTACCCGCATCCATCGCTTCGTCACCCAGTGGCGTGTTGCCGTCCAACAGAAAATCGTCATCACCGTAAAAGCCCAGTGGCTGACCAATTTCCACCGGCCGCAGGCAGTACGGGCTAACCTTCACGGTGGTTTCCGGGGCCAGCAAAGTCACCAGCGCCTGCATCCCCTCCTGCGTTTTGCCCGGTTGCTGTAGGACACCCAGCAAAGCCAGAAAACGGGATACCGGTGTGGCAATGTGGTCTGCTGTGCCGGGAATACCCAACCCCACCAGGCCCAGCAGTGACTGCGAGATGCTGTCCGTACCACCGGGTTCAAAGGTGGCCGGATAAGAGTATTTACGCCAGATACGGTAAAACTGCGTCAGAATGCGATGACTGAAGATATCCAGAAAACCCTGTAGTGCATCATGCCCTTCCCGACGCTGAGCGATGTCATCGAGATACGCCGTCGGCAAGGGTGAGTCGACACCGTACATTCCCATAAAGGTCGTGCGGATGAGTGGTGGCCGGCTGTCATCCTCCTCATCATATTCCACGGCTTTCATCTCACTGGCCGGAAATCCCATCCCCGGATGTGGGGCAAAGCGTACCGGATCATCCCCCGGGTGACTGGTCGAGCCCATCAGCGGCCTGCCCGGGTTACGCTTCTCCAGTAACTGGCATAAACGGTAAAAGTTAATGCGATGCAGGTCGGCTTCCAGCCGTGGGCTCAGCCGGGAATACGGCGATTGTGCTTCTCTTCCCATTCCAGGCGCTCTCCGGTAGGTTGCAGGATGATAATCAGTCGGTTAAACAGATAAATGTCGGTGTAGAGCGCAAAGAAACGACTCAGCATCTCGCCAAACAGGCAGATGTCACCGCGCCCGGCAAAGCCATGGCTGTCCAGGGTCACCTCAATCTGCACGCCGCGCACCAGGTAGCCCTGTTCAAAGCGTTCGGTTTCACTGTGCTTCACGTCAATGATGGCTTCCAGGCGGCGACGGTTCATCTCGCTGTCGGTCCATTCATACAGCGCCAGGGTACCGCGCAGCACGTCGGCATTATCCATCATCGAGAGAAATCCGCTGCCAAGGTGACTCAGCACGCGCCAGTGGAAACGGTCCTGCGCCGGTGGGTAACAAGGCAGCGTCGGCGCACACAGGTTGCGCACGGCAATGCTGACCGAAGTGGTTTTCATCACCGTATCAAGCACGGTGCTTTGCAGCGCACGTCGTGGCAGTTGACCGTTTGTGCCGGTGAGCGTCAGCGACAGGCTTTCGTCTTCCGGGACGGTATGATTATCAAATGCTTCGCCGCCAAGAATGAGCCAGGTGTTATGCAGGCCGGACGGACCGCGGCGCACGCGGGTGTGGTAGTAATATTCCGGTGCTTCATGACGCATCATTCCTCCCTTATGACGGAAGCTCGAAAACGGCACGTAGGTATGCTGACTCGACGACATCACCGAATCCACGGTATATATCTCGGTATGGCCATCCTGCACGCGCATCGGGCGCAGCATGTATTCGGTTTGCAGAGAATTGAGCGTCAGCGGATCGGATTCCAGCGGGAACAGGTTAATGACCGGCACGCAATTCAGGCGCAGGTGCTTTTCGGTAAAGCTGAAGTCATGCTCCCAGCGTTCCGCCAGCACCACGTCGATTTCAAACCAAGGAAGCTCAGAAGGAAAGATCACGGCCTCCAGCCCGCGCAGCCCCATGAACATAAATTTCTCGCGGAAGGTGAAGTACTCCAGCAGCAACTGGTAACCGCTGAAACTGCTGTCCCCCTTCGGCCACAGCCTGTCATCATCACCAAACCCCAGTGCGGTGAAATACCCGTCCATCGGCCTTCTGTCTACGTCACCTGGCATGCGCAGCCACAGGCACGCAGTATTCATGGTAAAGGCTTCATGCATGGCGCAGGCCAGCGGCGCGTCAGCGTTGAAATAGAACGGGATCTGGCTGAGATCGACACGGCTCCAGTCAGCAAGATGGCTACAACTGAAGCGCAGGCTGATGACAGAGCGCCCGTCAGGATCAGTCGACAGGCGGGCATGATCCAACGCCAGTGGCTGAAGGGTTATCTCTTTAGTTGTGGTGTAGCGACAACGCGTGCCTTTTTCACCGATCGGCCGCGAATTGACCTCGAAACCTCTGGCGATACGCATCGGTTCTTTCATCTCACGCCAGACAGGAGTGAACTCCACCACCGACATCGAGGGAATGGTGCGCAGGTAATGCGGCCACAACAGGCTGACCAGCCCTTCGGTCAGTTCCGGCAGGTCGTCGTCAAGCTTCTCGCGCAGGCGGCCCATCAGGAAGGCAAAGCCCTCGAACAGGCGCTCCACGTACGGGTCGCGCGCGCCCGCCTTATCGAGATTGAGCATTGCTGCCTGCTCAGGGTGAGCGCGGGCAAATTCTTCGCCGGCTTCCAGCAGGTAGCGCATTTCAGCGTCGTAATAACGCAGGGTTAAATCATCCATAAGAACCTGAATAAATGTGTTTTAAAGGTATGTCAGTCGCTTTACCCGCAAAGCACCGCACAGCCTGCCGGGTCAAGCGCAATCAGGCCCGCCAGAAGCTGGTCCATCTCTGGCTGAAGCCGTGACTTATCGGTTTCGCTGCGGGCGGCTTTCATGCGCAGCAGCCTGAGGCGGCGCGATTTCACTTCAAACAACAATGCTGGCGTCCATTGCGTGAGGGTGATGGCCTGTGCTGCACCGTCAAGCTCACCCAGCAGATGAAGAGCCAGCTCATTCTTACCCTTCTGCTCCGCCACGCGGGCCATTAGCAGACGCACCAACCATTTGTCTTTTGTGGTGTCGGTGCCCGGGCGCGTTTGCAGCCAGTGGAGTGTGGCATCCAGACCATCCGTGTCAGCTTTCTCCAAAGCTTCCGGTTCAAGGGCCAGAATATCGTTGCCAGTTTCACTCAAGGCATTGACAGGCTCATCCCGCCAGTTGGACATCTCGTCCTGCACGCTCTGGTTTATCCAGTTCAGCGTGACCTCATCAGCAAAGGGTGTGCCGTCATTGAAGGCCAGCGTTTCAAGTCCGGGAAGGCGCCGCAGCAGCCCTTTCAGGTCAGCGATAATGATATCGGCCAGCACATCCTGGCCTGATTTAATCAGGGCCTGATGGATGTACCACTGCAAATCCAGCCAGAGATGATTGGCGCCACGCGAGAAAGTGCTGTCCGCTTGTTCCAGTATCTCCAGCCAGCTCTGTTGCAAATACAGCCGTTTGAGCATTGCCCGCTGGTCAGCCCGCGGCGGTTCGATGCGCGTTTTCCCTTCGGCATCCGGTGCCGGGATCGCTCTCAGCGTGTCGTGACGCAGACTTTTCATCAGTCGGTGTGCGGCAAGCCAGCCATCGGGTTGCTCACGTAGATATCCCGTCAGGGTTCGGGCCTGAGCCAGCAAATCCTGACCGGACGTGATGCGGCTCAGTACTGGCGCGTCCTGTTCTGCCGCGTGAGATGCCCACTGCGCGCGTGTTTTACTGCTGGCGTTCTGGGGTATTACCGCATCCACGCCCCCAGCTTTCAGCAGGCGGGATCCCAGCGCGCTGTACAGGGCACTCAGATCTGGACGTGACGCTTCAGGCTCAGTTTCAAGACTGTCTCGGATGAGAAGCAACGCACCGGTCGTACGCTGGGCATCGTCGCGTACCACTTCTGGCAAGAGTAACAGGCTGTCAAGTAGACGAGAGCCTGCGAGCCACTCCAGCGCCGGTTTACGGCTTCGCTCACGCTGAGGATGGAGCTGTGTTCCATATTGGGTTAGTAATCCCGCCAGTAGCTCAAGCCCTTCAGCAAACCCGGTTTCACCGTCCTGGTGCAAGCGCGCCCAACAATAGTAAGTAGCAACCCGGACATCTTTGGCCACAGTGTTCAACACCTTTTCAGCCAGTTGGCAAATCAGCCCGGTATCAATACTGGAAAGTTTATTGACCTCCTCCCGGATACGCTGGAAATCATCGTCATAACCCGGGTCTTCTCCTGTAGGACTGTTCTCACTGATCGGGGTAAGCCAGCGCTGCCAGCTTTCGGAATGTGACTGCGCCTGCTGTCGCAGCAGGGTTTCATCTGCCTGGCAGGCAACAACCAGATTCTGCAAAGCGTCCATTATTCGACTCCGTCCATGTCACTGTTTTCTGTATTGGTCATCAGCGCCTGCGCCATAGCCGCGCTATCTACGCTAAATATTTGATCTGGCAGCGTGAAGCCCCGCAGTGCCAGTAACGCCAGCGGCCCACTGCCCAGTTGTGAACGCAGTACCCACTGTAGGGTACGACCATCCGGCGCGGTAAAACTCATCATCCACTGACTGCGGTCAAGCTGCTCTCGTTTACTCTCATCCAGCCAGCGAATAAAGCCCCAGGTTCCGCTGTAATCACCAAACAGACGTGCACCCGCATTGACGGTGGTCCATGTCAGCATGGTTCCGGGCTTGTAGGTGTCACCAGGCCAGCGGAAGCTCTGCCAGTCTGCCATCTGGTTGAAGTAGTGCAGCTTTTGTCCATCAATAGTCAGTTGCGTTTCTACCACCTGCGGTACCGGACGCGCCTGTAGTTCAAAGCTGATGCCCTGACTGCCGTCGGTAAACAAGATATCCGATAGCTGGCTGAGCTGATTAATCGCCCGCAGGAAGGCTGGGTTAAAGTTCAGTCCCTGGCTGTTGACCTTATCCGGTACCCACTGGCTGCCCTCCTTATGCAGCACACCGCCGAGTTCCGTGGTCAGGAAGCGCTCAATACGTCCGCTATCCTTACGCACAAACTCAGCCAGCATTGGCAGAGAGGAATCACTCTTGCTGACAGCAAATGGGAAACGTCCGTCAAATGCCGTATGCCAGTTCGCCACCACGGAACGACTCCATTTGTCATTCAGGCTCGCTGCCGATGGCTGAAGCACAGTTTCCCAGGCCTGGGTCAGCGGCTGCACAAACATGGTGCTGCCAAAACCACTCCACTCTTCGCCCAGGCTTGCAGCAATCAGGCTGCCGTACTGCTGGGTGTCGGTCAGGTCCACGCTTTTGCCCTGGAATACGGTCTGCGCCAGGCTCTGCATCATTTCCTGAGGGTCAGAGGCGCTGGCGACCTGTTGCAGACGCAGACGCACACGGGTGATACGGGTAAGATACGTTTGCAGGCTCAGTGAATTGTCAGCCGACATAACGTTGCTGCCGTTGTTTTTACCCATAAGTGTTAGCAACGGTCCAAAGGTTTCATCCAGTGGGCCCTGCGGGCCTGAGGCTGACTGGTCAATTACCGGTTTGTCCTTCCCGCCTACCAGGTCTTTAGCCGATTTGATGATGGAGTCCGACAGGCCTTCACTCTTCTGGCCGGCCTGCCCCTGCCAGGCGAGGGTGTTCATCAGGGCAATCAGCGGTGACTGGCGAACATCACTCATCAGCGTCAGCTGGTCAGTGACGTCTGCAATATTGTTTGCCGGATTAAGTTGCAGGCTGTTGAGGAAGCTCAGCCAGCTACCGGCAAAGTCGGTGAAGTAGCGTTCCGTCAGACGTGCTTTCAGTGCGTCCGGCGACAGGTCTGAGGAAACGGTTTTCCGGCTGTCGCTCAGTACCCAGTCGATTTCATCGCGGCGGGAGTTTGCCGCTTTCTCAATGGCCTGCTGAATCCCTCCCTCCCAGGCCTGACGGGTGAACATGCCCGGCACCACCTCATCGGTGGTAAACAGGCGACGGGCATCGGTACCGCCAGTTATGTCCTCCAGAGACACATCGGCAAAGTTACGACGTACGGATTTGAGCATGTTCTCGTACAGCGTACTTTCCGCGTTGCGCCGTCCTATCTGCTGCAACAACACCTGGCGGCTCTGGCTGACCAGCTGCGCATCCGGCGTGATTTTCCACTGTGGCTGCTTAGGCAGTTCGGTGATGTAGAAAGCCCACAAATCCGGTGACAGGCTTTGCCACAGGCCAGCTGAGATACCTAAACGCGTCGGCTGCACGGTTTTCATGGTTTGCGCGTAGAATGCACCATCAGCTTTATCCGGACGGGACATCATTAGCCAGGCTTTCAGCTGGTCATAACCCGGTTTCGCCAGCTGTGTCCGCTGGTCGCTGTTGGGTGCCGAATTGACCAGCGCAATGAGCTTCTGCTTAAGCGCTTCATTTGCCGGATCACGTATCAGACGGTTGTTCGCCACCCCGTACCAGGGCAGCATTGCGTCAAGCAACTGCTGATCATGGTTAAGACCAAAGCGCTGATACCATGGCGCGCCGTCCAGAATATGGTGCAGCAGGCGACCGGCATCATTACGCAAAGCATGCAGGGCCGTCAGCTGGTAATCCGATACAGAAGGGTGCTCCACCAGAGCATGAGCCTGCTGTGCAACAGAAACTATTTGTGACCGGTTGACCGCAAACGACAGCAGCATCCCTCCCCCACAGACACTGATGATGGCCATCAGTGCCCAGGCCAGCGCTCGTTCCCACGGCATACCGACACGACGGCCACGTACGCGGGTGCAGTCGTCAACAATACCCTGCCAGGTTGCTGGCAGAGTCAGGGCATGACGCTGTGATCCATAATTCTCAGCATCGGCTGTCCCCGCTGACATTCCGGCAGGTTTCTTCTCCGACAGGCTGAACATCAGACCACGCAGCGGGACGCGCTGTTGAGAAACAAAGAGCCATGGCTGCAACTGCTGAGCCCAGCGGGCAATAGCACCGTCGTTCAGGTGCTGGCTCAGGCGCAGCAGGAAGTCGTGGCTGCTGTTTTCCGCGACCTGACTCATCCCCTGCGCCCGCAGGGCCGGCAGCATCAGTTCCAGCTGGCGGATTACATCATCTTCTTTTGCGCGTGGTGGAAAGCTTGCGCCTACCGCCTGCTCAGGACGCGTACCCTGCGACCAGTGACTGCTGCACAGTTGCCACAGCCAGACCGGAGCGGAATAACGGAGCAGTTCGCTGATTTTTTCCAGTCCGCGTAAATCGCTGTCGCTGATATGTGGGGTCAGGTTAAGTGATTGCGGCATGACACGGACAATCCCGTCCAGCGGGCGTCCGCGACGCAGCTTGCGCAGCGCGGTGTATTTTTCGCGGTCAGGCTCCGATGCCAGGCTGCCGCCGTAAATCAGCACGGTGCGGTTACCTTCAAGCCACTGCTGCTGTTGCAGGCCGGGTACCAGTTGTTCAATCGCGGCTTCATCGCCGGTGATCAGCAACTGGTGGACTTTACGCCGCCAGAAGAACGAGTGCCGTCTTCTGAGATACCTGCTCAGTGCTGAAAAATCATATTGATCCGACGCTCTTTCTTCGTTGGGATTATTTTCACCATCAGGCGTAACGGGAGAGGGGTTTTGTTGCCTGGAAAATGTAAAGAACACCAAGGTGCATAATGTGGCGGTCAGAATGATGCAACCTGCCAGCACATACCAGAAATTATCGTCACCACTTCCGGCAGGCAACTGCGTTGTTTGTGCAAGAACAGATAGTATCATCAGCAGGACTGCCACGATGAGTAGCCCAGCTCCCAGGGGCTTCGAAACCTTTTTCATGCCTGTTATTCCTTTCCGGAGTGTCGTGCAACCCTGATAAATTCCGGGCGCTGAAGACGGGCTGTAATTCGTCTCAGTAAAATGGCCAGCCCGGGCAATGTCACTATCAGCGACAGCAGAAGAAGAGAAATCCCTGACCACGATAATGCTGTTGAAGAGAAATAGCGGATCATCAGGCTGTACAGCCCGGCATTGAGCAGCAATGCCATCAGAATAGATCCCCCGGGAAAGGGAGGCTGAATCACGAAATGATCATGTCCGACTGCAGGAGCGGCGTTTCCGAGCGAAACAGCCCAGACATCGTCTCCACCTTCGAGAAGAAGCCACTGGCTGGCGGGACCATAAGCAGCCATCTCAGCAGCAGCGCCTAACATTGCCCAGCCAGCAAGAACGCCATACCAGACACTGGCGGTGTCAAAGTCAATGACACCGCCAGTGCCAATACCATCGTACAGTGGAACCGACAGATCATTCAGCACCCTGCTCACTGACTGTCGTGGCGCATCTGACAGCCCACTGTGCCAGACAAGGTGTTTCTTGCTGGCAGGCGTGAGGGCCATATCCCGTAATTCACTGAGTTCCGCGGCAAGCGTACGGGTGTTGAGCGGCATCGCCCGGAAAAGCCGTAACGCATTTTTTTGCTCACCCGGATTAAGCATCGATGGTGGCATCAAAAATAACGCGCTGGCAAATTCCGGCAGAACATCATTGGGCAAACGATAGTGCATTGCCAGTACCAGCACGGGCCGCTTTGTTGACGCCACAAACTGATTCCAGTCATCAAAGGATGAGTCTGCGTCCTGAAAATGAATCTCAGCTTTCCAGGGAGGGGAATCTGCTGACCAGATACGATGGAATGACTGAGATTCACGGTCTTTTTCGCTACCGTTGGTCTGAACAATAATCTGGAGTGGGCCGGAAGGATATCGACGCCGAATCGAGGGCATTATCTGAGCAATGAGATGACGAAGTAGCTGCTCAAAACGTGAAATACCGGGTGTAAGCTGTTCGCCTGGCAACATCGTGAGAGGCGATGTGTCTGCACTTTCCTCTTCCTGCGTATGTGCGAGACGAGCTAACAATCCCATATCGGCAGTGATGAAAACATGGCTGAGAATGACAAGATGCTGTTGTGCACGTAAGCGCCACTTCAGACGCATGTTCCGGCACCACTCATTCCAGTTCCAGACACGAACTGCCAGCATTTCCTGTCTGAGAGTGTAGACCGCGATGGCTGCCGAAATGCCCGCAAATGTCCAGGTCGTCAGTGGTAACCAGGCCCCACTGCTCAATGAAAGTAGCCCTGTCACCGGTGATTTCAGTACCGCAACAAGCAGTCCAGTTAAAAGTCCGAGAATAATAATCAACAGACAGACCCACGGTGACCAGGATGGTGCCTGCTCTTTTTCAGGCACCTCCGGCAGAGACCATCCCATCAGCCAACCTCCATATCCGGCATACTTGCAATGAGACTCGCACCACACTGCGTCTTGCAGCCATGCAATACAATTCCACGCCCGTTTTCTTCATATGCAGAAACATCGCACTCAATAATTTTATTCATACCATGTTTCGGGCAACTGACGGTATCATTCAAAAGTGCGGCATTTTTACCGGATATATCGAGACTGGATGAGGCTGATGTGACTTTGCCACCATGCGTAGTGGCATCCCCTAAAACAACAGCAAATTTCCCCACTTGCTTTTCCTTTAATTATAAATATCTGACTATATAGCATTGAAATTTAGCAAACTCACTGGAAAACAACCTACCGAAGTGTGTTTGTGCTTTATTTTCAGATCTATATGCTGGCAGCTTACTTTTCGCATTGTCAAATTTATTAAATTTATTAATAACAGTGTCCCGACTAATTAAATCAGGCTCAGGCACGTTGTCAGGTATTCCGCTGAAGAGATAAGGATCCTCACCTTGTACCCAATCCGCTTTTCGCCGTAAATCATCCATAAATTCTTTATCCCATGTTGCATCGCAATAGCCAATCGGTAAATCATATGCCATTACCTATGACATGAAATCAGCACGCATCGGAAGAGTACTATGATCCTTAGGCTGAGAAAGATAAGTTCTTATGCGAAGATCCTCTTCTTCAAATGTCTCCTTACGGCTCACAGGTACCAATCGGGGCTCAGATTCAGTGCCCACATATTTAAATCCAGTCACAATATCCTGATTAGGATATAGGTTGATATAGTTGTCATAGGTATTATCGTTTTTATGGTTTTTATCCGGATTCATTTCCCCCCAACCATCTATCTGCCTGTCATCATGCTCCGCACCAACGCGTGATACATCAAAATCAGCCAAATTTGCAGCATCTACGGGTTCAGGTACCTTTTCGGCATTAATAAAAACCGTTTGCCATTCTGGAGGATTCGGATAAGTGAAACTACTGCTCTGATACCTGTCGACTTTATCATCCCAGAAAGGTTTTCCATCCGGCAGTTTTGCAAAAGGCGTTACGGGATTTGGAGTATCACCACATGAAGTGCTGCCCTGACGGGGGCACCGACGGCAGCGTCAGGCCTTTCTCATACCCCTGCTGGCTGTCGTAAAACTCCACCACGTCAATGTTGAGGCGCGTGTCGGTGGTGAAGCGGAACCAGATACCAACCTCACCCAGCAGGCGGGTGATAAAGTGCAGGTCGTCCTCAGCGTACTGCATCACCTGCTCACGGCGTGGATACTCTTTACTCAGTGAGAGCAGGAAGTCCTGGCCGCGCATGCCGTGACGTTCGCGCAGGATTTTTTCCACGATGTGCGGGACGGACATGTCCTGGTAAATGGCGTTCTGGTACGAGCGGTCAAGCAGTGCCAGACGTGGCTCAAGCGTCACCGCGTAGCGGGTTTCATCTTTTGAGGTGCCCAGGCGCTCAAGGCCGCTCACCATCCCCTGTATCACCCGCACCGGCTGCTGCGCCTTAATGCCATAACCCTGATTTACCGGCGCCAGCAGTGTCAGGGAAGCCGCTTTCCTCAGCGCCATCTCTTTGGTGATGGCATGGTCCGTGCTGGTGAACTCAATGCGGTAGCGGAAGGGTTTGCTCAGGGTTTCATCGCCCTCAAACGCCAGCACATCAAGCCCTGCGTCACAGCCCTTCACCGAAAACAGGTGATGGCTGTGGCTGAATTTCAGCGGGGGATTACTGCTCATGCGTGCACTCCTTCTGTATAGTCAAACTCCATATTCTGCGTACTTGCGCTGACACTCGCCCCGCACTGTGTTTTGCAGCCATGTAAGACAATTCCATATTTGTTTTTGTCATACGCAGAAACATAGCATTCAATAATTTTATTCATTCCGTGTTTCGGGCAAATGACGGTAACATTCACAAGTGCCGCATTTTTACTGGATATATCGAAACTGGATGAGGCTGATGAGACTTTGCCGCCATACGAAGTGGCATCCCCTATAACAACGGCAAATTACCCCATATTGCACTTCATAAAATTAAAATGAATGCACCACCGTCCATTGGTATTATTTTCTAAGTTGAAGCCGTTCTATTTCATCACTTCTCTTTTCTGCTGCATCGCTTGCCACGTCTCTTCTTATAATTGCAGGCATAGCAGGGATCGTCAGTTTACCTGTCCAGTAATAATCGTCACTTTCCAGCCAGTCAGCCTGGTAACGTAATTCAGCAAGACTTTCTCTGTCCCAGGAATGCCAGCAATAGCCAACTGGTAAATCATAGGCAACGACCCTTCTCATAAAGCGTTCATCCATCGGTAACGTACTGTGATCTGTCGGTCGCTGAACATAGGTACGAACATCTTCCAGCATTTCAACTCTCGATTGTTTTTCATATCTGTTACGATCCTCTTTTGAACCGGGCCCCGGCAATTGAATTCCTGAAGGTTCTTTGAGCTTCATTTTCTGGTCAAAATAGCCGTAGAGCGATATGTAATAGCGATAGTCGACATCTACGGGGATATCCTTGTCGGGATCTATTTGCCCGTAACCATAGCCAATTTTTCCTGTCTGTTTTTCTTTGCTGCGATAATCTTGGTCAAAATATTCCAATGCTTTCGCTGTCATCGGTTCGGGCACCAGGGGGGCATTAATCGACAGTTTTTGCCCTTTTACCGGTTCTGGCCAAGTCATTTTTTGCATTATTGAGGTTGTACTGTCCCAAAATGGATGACCATCTCCCAGATCGCTAAAGTTCGTTTGAGGGTTAGGTACATCCCCACAGGGAGTATTCCGCCCAAGCATACGAACATATAATGTCTCCCCCGCGGTTTTAAATAATGGATGAGGTACAGTAAAATGACTGTCTTTCGTATTAGGTAATCCCTGCCAGCCAATACTGCGTAAAGGGGCTGAGCCCATTACCCGGTCATGAGGGTTACAGTAAATCCAGGTGGTACCGTGGTTATCGCGCTCTGGCACACCACTGTGCGTTTTCCCGGCCGGTGACCAGCTTTCGCCATCACTGCTGGCTCCTACAAGTAATCTTTCACACCCTTGTTTTTTTAAGCGTATTTTGTTTTCAGCCACTTTTTTTACAATATCGGCAAACGTCGCTTCTCTGGCTTCTTTACTGATAATTTCATTCATGGGATATGAAATATAGGTTGTCATTTCATTATCCAGCGCGTAAGGCGAATTCATCACAAACAGCGCGTCCGGGGCTTCAATTGCAGCAGCGGCCAGGGCAACCATGGTTCCCTGGCTGTGTGACAAAACTGTCACTGTATCTTCAGGATGTTTATCTCGAATGGTTTTAATGAGCTTCGCCAGACGACCGGCTGCGTGGGCATAATAATGGCGCGGAGGTGCGGCAGTCAGAAGCCTGTCACGTTCTCCGTTCAATAACTGTGTGCTGAATGGCACCGGAATGCCCAACGCTGACGGCCAGTTATCAAACCCTTTGTCACTCCATAAACTGACCAGTTGGTTGCAGCCATTCTGGAACGGACCACCTCCCCAATAAAAGGGGCCTTTGCTTTTGCGTTGTTCAGGCGTCAGGTCGTAATAGTTATCACCCTGTTTATTTTTCAGTGGAATAGCGTATTTATCAGTTTCATTATCAGCGGCACGATAGCCCCAGTAGAAACGAATAACCGGGGAGCGGCCTTCATCACTAATTTTTCTAGGTGGTGCTAACCAAGAAGTGTGTTCTTTATTCCAATGAGGTGCTTCATATTTATTCTCCATCAATTGAAATCGCTCATCTAAAGATAACAACCCCAACCGTTCATTTAAACCATCACAAATAGCTTCCTCCGCATGGTTATACCATTCCCCCTCAGAATTCACACCATGAACGAATATAATTAAACCGGGTAATTGTAAGGGAGGTTGAACCTCTGCGTTAACCTTGACATTTTTATGTGATGTCACAGAGTAAGAGAATGGGGTTCCATTATCTGTAGTATAAACCTCGACCTTTCGTGTAGGAGTCGTTTTGTTGTTCATCTAATATTCCTTACGACTATTATTTTGGTTCTAGTTTATGGTTACACTGCATACGTTCTTGGGGGACTTGAGAAACGTCAAATGAAAGCTCTGGTTGATAAACCGGACCAGTCACCCCAGGATAAGCGGGATGTGAAATTTTAGTTGCGGGACTAAATGTCCATTTTAGCGCATAAGCACTAGTTGGGGAGTGCTTAGCAAGCTTGTATTCAATCATATAAAACCCATCATCAGTCACTAACATATCATAGTCTTTTGTATCCCCATTAGGATCTTGCGTATTCGAACCGTAAGTCACTGAGTGCACTGTTTTCCCACCATCTGTTGTCACCGAAACAACATTCAGGCAGCCTTTATCAGATCCTTTACACGCTGCCTTATTATCATTTGCTGTAATTGGAAAGGCTAAATAATCATCCCGGTTTGATAACCAGAACAGTCGCCCTTTAAATAAATAACCTGAAGAGGGGGTGATCTGGGTATGAATCCCTTTTTTTGTATTGTTATAAAATGTTTTCCCATTTTCGCAGCGGGTATACTCTTCAAGCGTAAAGTAACGCTCTTTATCAATACGATAAATAATCTGCGGTGGACCATATACCTTAGGCTGCTGTTTTTTCTTTTCCGGCTCCGTCTGCATATCATCCATTACTGAAAAAGGATTCACAAAGGCAACTCCACCTCCGTAGGGACCAGCTACACAGCCACTCAGAACAAACACACCATATACAAAACATATTCGCATAATCGGATTCATCATAATTCTGCTCCTTTCTTTATTTTTTTAATACGATCTTCAGTTCATCAATCGCTTTTGACATTATTAATGAAGAATTTCCTGAACTATCTGTAACACCAGACAAAATCTTTCCGTCTGGCAGATGGATATCATAACTCTGATTTGCCAATGGTTTACCAGAAATGGGATGAGTAATGATGAATTTCTCATCAAACGTAGAGGACTCAAACGACTTCATCACCCCCTGCATACTGCCTATGCCCGCTTTACTGATGCCCGTGTTCTTAATCAGCAGTTTACCCGGACCACCAATCTCAACATTTCCGCCGTTGATTTTGATGTAGCCGCCTCCGCATATCAGTGTCAACTCGTCCTGTGCCGTAACAACCAGTTTCCTGCCGCTCGAAATATGCGTGTCCTGTGTCGACCAAGTGGTCACATTGCCGCCCTGAGCCTGAATATCAATGTCGTTTTGCGAGCTGAACAGTTTTGCCCCTTCACGGCTGTACAGGCTGAGTTGTTTACCGGCCGCCAGCGTAAAGTTCTTCTGCACACCAACATCCAGCTGTTTACCCGCCGTCAGCGTCAGATTATCACTGGCTGATAGCTGCATATCTTCGCCGCTCACCAGTGCCATGCCTTTTGGCGCACTGCCCAGAATCACCTCTTCATAAAGTTGTTCGATTTTTTGCTTCAGGAGTTTTTGCTGACGGCCAACATCGGCAGCCAGAGCCTGAGCCTGCTGTGCGCAGGCAGCAAGGGATTCCATTTCCACTAATGCTGCTGAAAGCCGTGCAAGCGCAGGCTCCATATCAAGGACCTGACCCTGCGCTTTCGCCTGCCCGTCCGCCGAGATGAATAGTCCTTTCTGCGCCCGGATGGCACCCCAGCTGTCGGTTCTGAGTTCAAACCCCTCACCGCGCTGCTGTTTCTCGCTGTCGACCAGATGGCCGAGATTCAGCTGGCTCTTGCCGCCGTACTCTGTGCTGACCTTGATATGCTCTTTCCCGCGCTCGTCGTCGAGGCGGATTTTGTTGTTCGCCGGGGTCCGCAGGACGTTGCGTTTGTAGTTCCGGATGGTAACGTGGTCGCCGTGCGCCGAGTCGTGCAGCACACCGGCAATGTACGGCCGGTCCGGGTTGCCGTCCTCAAAACCAATCGCCACCTCGGTGCCTGCCAGCAGCGGCAGGTGCAGGCCGTAGGTGTCCCCCGCATACGGGCGGGACTGACGGACCCACAGGCTCTCGAACCCGGTTTCCCAGTTCTCACGGTCAAACAGCATATTGACGCGGTAGCGACCGTCCTTGTCGATATGCCCGTAGGTGTCATTTTCGGTGGTGCTGGTGACGCGTGCCGGTAAGGTACCGGCCATCACCGGGCGGCGGCCTGGTGCCGGGCGGAAGCAAAAGTCCGCGCTGTCCGGGATACCGTCAAACCTGACGCAAAAGTCTGCATCACGCCGGGCATGGCTGTGCATCGCCGTGACCACCACGCCATGCGCAAACACCTCCGCCACTTCGTACCCGCCGGTGACTTTCAGCCGCATACCCGGTGAAAGGGCCGGGCAGCTGGTGAAGGCAACGGTCTGCGTCTGGCCATTCAGGTAGCGTTCGTGACGGATGCGGGCGTAAAACGCCCCGGACTCCGCTGCCGGGTTACGGTCATACGCGCTGCCCGGCGTCAGGTAGTTATCCGCCCAGTGGTAGGCATCACCACAGGTGGTGACATCCCCGCCGGTCGCGTCAACCCGGGCGTCCATGTCCTGCGTGGCCTGACGGTAGTTGTAGTCCCGGGTGCTGACCTGCTTCTGCACCACATTGTGATGGCATTCCATTCCCCAGACTGAATCCACGCCTTTTGAATGCTGGCCCGATGGCGGTACAGACGGCAGCGTCAGGCCTTTCTCATACCCCTGCTGGCTGTCGTAAAACTCCACCACGTCAATGTTGAGGCGCGTGTCGGTGGTGAAGCGGAACCATATACCGACCTCGCCCAGCAGGCGGGTGATGAAGTGCAGGTCGTCCTCAGCGTACTGCATCACCTGCTCACGGCGTGGATACTCTCTGGTGAGCGAAAACAGAAAATCCTGACCGCGCATGCCGTGGCGCTCGCGCAGGATTTTTTCCACGATTTGCGGAACCGACATGTCCTGGTAAATGGCGTTCTGGTGCGAGCGGTCGAGCAGCGCCAGACGCGGCTCAAGCGTCAGGGCGTAGCGGGTTTCATCTTTTGACGTGCTGAGGCGTTCAAAACCGGTCACCACGCCCTGAATCACCCGTACCGGCTGCTGTATTTTGATACCGTAACCCTGGTCTACCGGGGCCTGAAGCGTCAGGGAAGCCGCTTTCATCAGCATCATCTCTTTGCTGATGGCATGATCCGCGCTGGTGAATTCAGTACGGTAGCTGAACGGTGTGCTCAGGGCTTCATCGCCCTCAAATGCCAGCACATCAAGCCCTGCATCGCAGCCCTTCACCGAAAGCAGGTGATGGCTGTGGCTGAATCGTAAGGGAAGATTACTGCTCATGCATGCTCACCTTCTGTCCGGTCAAACTCGAGCACTATGCCCTCTTCCTCATCCCAGCCAAGCGTCAGGGTATGCGGCTTCTTTCCCGCCGCCATCTGGCTCAGCAGCTGCTGGCTCAGGACCGGCAGAATCTGCTGGTTCAGCAGGCTGTCGATATTGCGCGCCCCGGTGTCCGGCAGCAGGCAGGCATCGGTCAGCGCATCAGACAGGCTGTCTGCTATAGCGGTTTTCATGCCGTAATGCCGGGCCAGGCGCTGACTCACCTGGCCGAGCTTCATGCCGACAATCGTACGCATCGCTGCCTGTGCCAGCGGACGGTAAATCACCGTCTGGAAGCGCGCCAGCAGCGCGGGCTGGAAGTGGTCCCGCAGGACAGGACGCAGCAGTTCGTGCAGGTCGCCTTCGGTGGCGTCCGGATTTTCATCCAGCATCTGCATGATAAGGTCGCTGCCAAGGTTCGAGGTCATCAGTATCACCGTGTTGCGGAAGTCAATTTCCCGCCCCTCGCCGTCGCGCATGAAGCCCCGGTCAAACACCTGGTAGAACAGGTTCATCACGTCCCGGTGTGCCTTTTCCACTTCATCCAGCAACACCACGCTGTACGGACGCTTACGGACGGCTTCGGTCAGAATGCCGCCCTGACCGTAACCCACGTAGCCCGGCGGTGAGCCCTTGAGCTGCGAGACGGTGTGTGGCTCCTGGTATTCCGAGAGGTTGATAGTAATAAGGGACTTCTCGCCGCCGAACAGTTCATCGGCCAGCGCCAGGGCGGTTTCGGTCTTGCCGGTGCCGCTCGGGCCCACAAGCAGGAACACGCCCTGCGGGCCGTTCTCCGGTGCCAGACCAGTTTTGCTGGCGCGCAGGCGCTGCGCAATGGCATTCAGCGCACTGTCCTGACCGACAACGCGTTTCGCCAGACTGTGCTCAAGACTCAGCAGTTCCGTCTGCTCGTCCTTCATCAGGGAAGAGAGCGGTACGCCGGTCCAGTCGGCGATAACGGTGGCGACGGTACGCGCGTCCACATCCAGCCCCAGCAGCGGGGTATTCTGCTGCACGGCAGTAAGCTGCATCTGAAGGTCCGCAATTTCCCCCTGACGCGAGATATCCGTGCGGCAGGCAAGCAGTTCTTCCGTGAGTTTCAGCTCCTGGCCGTACCGGGTTTCCCGTTCGTCGAGCTGCAAAATGATGCCGACTTCTTCCTCTCCGATGGCGGCCAGACGTTCGCCATGGGCGGTATTGCCCACCGCGATATCCTCCAGCAGCGCCTGCTTCTCCATGGCAAGTGCCGTGAGCTGCGCCTTCATCCTGGTCAGTGGCTCCGGCACCGTATCGAGGCTCATGCGGACACGGGCCGAAGCGGTGTCCAGCAGGTCAACCGCCTTGTCCGGCAGCTGGCGTCCGGTCAGATAGCGTCTGGAGAGCGTGACGGCCGCCCTGACCGCCTCATCGGTAATATGCACACCGTGGTGCTGCGCGTAACGTGGCTTGAGTCCCCGCAGCATCAGGCACGCGGTGTCGTCGTCCGGCTCGTCAACTTTAACCATCTGGAAACGACGCTCCAGCGCGGCGTCGCGCTCAAAGTACTGTTTGTACTCGCTCCAGGTGGTGGCGGCGATGGTTCTGAGCTCACCGCGGGCGAGCGCCGGTTTCAGCAGGTTGGCCGCATCGGCGCCGCCCGCCTGGTTGCCGGCGCCGATAATGGTGTGCGCCTCGTCAATGAAGAGCAGAACCGGTAGGGGTGACTGCTGCACCGCGTCGATGATGTTTTTCAGGCGCTGTTCAAACTCACCCTTCACGCCTGCACCCGCCTGTAACAGGCCGAGGTCAAGGGTGCGCACGGAGACCGGCTTCAGCGCGTCCGGCACATTCCCTTCGGCGATGCGCAGCGCCAGTCCTTCAACCAGGGCGGTCTTGCCGACTCCCGGTTCGCCGACCAGAATCGGGTTGTTCTTGCGGCGCCGGGAAAGAATGTCCACCATCTGGCGGATTTCATTGTCGCGGCCATAGACCGGGTCGATTCTGCCCTCACGGGCGCGGGCGGTGACGTCGAGGGTGAACCTGTCCAGCGCATTCTGCCACGCCGGGTTCAGCTCTCCTTTTATATCCGCATTCACCGGACGGCCGACAAACTCCACCTCATCGCCCTGCGTAAGCTCCGCTTCCTGCTGCACCTCCGGGCGTTCATCCGACTGCGCATCCAGAAGCCCCCGCAGGCGCTCAAGCTGGCTCTGCGCCAGCGTCAGCAGCGGCCACAGGCCGTCGCAGCGCACCAGTTTCGGTTTGTCCACCAGGGCCATCAGGAGGTGAATGCTGCGGATGTGCTCTTCCCCCGACAGCGAGGCGTGCAGCCAGGCCTCCTGCATCAGAGCCCGGACACTGTCCGACAGCTGCGGACGGCTGCGCACCGAACGTGGCAGGCTGTCCAGAAAACCCAGCACATCCTGCCATATCGTATCCATATCCCATTCGTAGCGCCGCGCCAGCACCGTCAGGTCGCCCTCACCCTGCTCCAGCAGCTTCAGCAACCAGTGCTCGGGCAGGATTTCCGCATGGGCGCGGGTCTGGCACAGGGACGCGGCCCCTTCCATCGCGCGGGCACAGTAAGGGTTAAGACGGCGTAACAGGATGGCGGGATTTTCCATGAGACTCTCTCTTTATCAGTTCCGGACACGCTACCGCCCGTCGCTGTTCCCTGTTATTCAGGAATCCAAAGCGCATCAGGTCGGGCAGGCAGATTGTGTTTTTCTTTGCACAGCGTCCGTGCATACAGACGCTGTGCAAAAAACTGCGGACAGGGCCCTGTCCGCATGCGACTTACGCGGTGGCGCGTTCGTTCCAGGAATCGGAATGAATGATGTTGCCGTCCTTGTAGGTCCAGGTGATTTTTTCGTAGCGCAGTTCAATCTGCTCGAGGTGGTTGTGCTTCTCGAACGCCGGATCTTTGATGTCGTGCATCTTCTGATTCACTTTCACCAGCTTCACGTTCTCAAGCTTCGTGTTGAAGTACTCCACTTCCTGGCCCGCGTCATTGATTCTGTACCACTTAAATTCCGCAGATTTCAGGGTCTGGCCGGTGGTCACCGCCTTGTACAGGTACGGGCTGGAGGAGTCGATTTCCTTGGTGAACAGGAACGGGGTGTGGATACGGGTACCGGTCAGCTTGCCGGTGTTATTGTCGGTCGGGATGTACAGGTTGTGCTCCTGGGCCACCACCTCGATGCTGCCTTCACGATCCTGAACGTCCACAGACCCTTTGATGTCCGCGCCGCCGTCGTCCTTCAGCCACAGATAGACTGGTATTGCCATGTTAATTACTCCGTTAAGTTGTTATCAGCGCCATCATCCTGCGATGACGCGGGGGTGTTGCCCGGCAGCTTGCAGGCGTTCGCCTGCGGCACCAGACTGATTTCGACACGGCGGTTCAGCGCCCGGCCTTCCGCCGTGTCGTTGGTGGCGACAGGTCGGCTTTCACCGTAGCCCTGCACCGCAAAACAGCTCTCCGGCACATCGCCGGTGTCCCGCATCCAGTCGCGCACCGACTCCGCACGCTTCAGGGACAGCACCTGGTTGGACTGGTCATCCCCGGTGCTGTCGGTATGGCCCGCGACCACAATCAGCCAGCCGGGCTTCGCCTTGATCCCCACCAGTGAGTTCACCAGCAGCTTTGTTGAGGCGGGTTTAAGCGCCCACTTTCCGGTATCGAACAGCGACATGCTGTCGAGGCGGATGATTTTCGGCGCGACCTTTTCCACAGGCTTTGGTGGAGGAGGTGGTGGCACATATGAGCGGATCGCTTCCAGCACCGGTATTCGCAGACGTTCCCCCCGATAAAGCCCCAGACCCAGCCGGGCCGGTACACCATTGCGTGCATGCTCATCCAGCAGCGCCGCATCCTCGCGCAGCACCTGTACGGCGCTGGCTTTAGGACCGTAATCATCCATGGCGATGCTGTTGTAACGGACAATATCGAAGCTAACGCGTTGCAGCAGTTGGCGGTTGTTCCAGCCACTGCTGAGCAGTGCAGCAATGGTCGCCAGCGTGACGATTCCGAGCGCACCGCGCCAGGTTCGTCCATGCGGTGTCAGGCCTCGTCCTTCTGGCAGTAAAGGGAGGACAAAATTCGGGAACAGGGAAATAACCGTACTGTCCGTTCCCGCCGGCTGCCAGCCAGACACCTGCTGCATCGCAGTATGGCGGGACAACCACGCTGTCCAGACAGAGGTGGCCATGCTTCCGGCCAGGATCGGGCCCAATCCCCACAGAACCGCAACAGGTTCAATGACAGGAATATCGGGGTTTTCATCCATAAGGACAGCGTGGACGTGCTGTTGGAACCAGCTCATCAGGCTGTTCATAAGCACCTGTTGATGCATCGCAGGCGTTCCGCCAGTATTAACCCATTCAGCAACTGAGCCAGGCGCTGAAGTTCCACTCCAGACCTTTACCCCTTCCCCCAGGATCGCCGTCTGCCAGAGCATGTCATTCATCATCGCACTGCCGACCTGTCCATTCAGAACCAGTGGCACAGAATGGCCGGTTGCTTTACGCAACCGACTAATCTGCCAGCGCAGGGCAAGCAAACGACTGGTAAGGCGTTCACTGTCAGGGTGCTGCTGCGGACAAACACTGACCATCACTGACAGCTGACGTCCCCAGTCGGGGCGCAACCACAGTACCTGACGGGCGGCCTGCTCCAGTTCCAGATGATCCTCCACACGGATCCAGCAGCCCTGCGTGACAGTAAGTACCGGTGACTGATGCGGCCAGGCAAGCGGCAGATCGCCACAGACCAGTACCACGGGCTGGCAATAACTGGTTTCAGGCAGGTCCTCCAGACACAGGGTGAAATCGTGCTGCACGCGACGGCAGGCGACAGCCCAGAACGCCATGATTAGCCCCAGTACCGCCAGCAGGACGAGAACGGAAACCAGCCGGGATGCTGGCAGAAACCACAGGCAGACCACTGCACTCAGCAGGGCAGCCCAGAGCGCAAGCCCGCGCTGTTGTGCAGGGCTCATTTCACGGCTCCCGGCAGCAGGGTAAGCAGTGTCTGATCCAGCCAGCAATCCAGTCCCCACCATAATGCGGTGACCACCACCACACTCAGGCCAATGCGCATGGACCATGATGCAAGCCAACCCCCTATCCCCCGTCCGGCATGGCTTTCCGCCAGAACGGGATGGGGTTGTGAATAGCTGAACGGCGCAACATGTTCATTAAGTGCATTCATGAGTTTCTGCCGCTCAGGATCGTTCAGGGAGCGGAAGTTGCCGAGGAATCCGAGCATCATGACCCGCTGGAAGCAGGTCACGACAGCGTGGTCAGGAGCCGGTTCACGCAGCACATCGCGCATCCGATCGCACAGCGTGTCACCGGCGTCCATGGTGCCAAGGAAGTGCCCCTGCAGGGGAATGTCATACCACTGCACGCAGGCATCATCCTCCACACCGCGACTCTTAACCGCCTCATCCAGCAGCGCACATTGTGCGGTGAGAATATGCCGGCAGCTGGCTTCATCAAGTTCGCCCGCTTTCAGCTCACGCTGCACACGTTCGACATCAGCAATGCAACGCTCCCACAGCGTGCGCCCTTCTCCATCCTGAAATTTCGGACCGTGACGCAGGCTGATCACCTGCAGCCAGGTATCCTGCAGCAGGGCATCAATATCAATGGCCGCGGCAGCGCCGCGTTTACGCTCACTCATGTTCTCAGCACCGCAAAGAGTTCGAGTTCAGGCTCGCCGAGCATGCCCGGAACGTAAAACATGCAGGTGCCGCCCTGGAGCATTTCAGTGGCCTGAGGATGAGAGACATCAAGACTGAACTACTGATTTTCCAGACGTAACGGAATGGCTGCCGGCACATGGCGCAGCGGGGTCAGCGGCACGCCCACCCGCGATGAATTGACGATACTTCTGACATGATCGGGGCTGCCAACCTTGCACTGGCGCGGGAACTGCTCCTGCAGCTGAGCCACCGGCACCATTGAACGCACGGAGAGGTAGTAATCCGCCCCTTCACGCAGACGCGGATCATGCAGACGGGCCTGCCAGAAGTGCAGCCGGGCATCGTGCTCAAGCTCAATCGCCACCACCCGCGATGGCAGACTGGCTTCCAGAAGGTCCCCCAGTAAATTAAACAGCGGCGGAAATACGTTATTCAGTTGCTCGTGCTGCCAGACCGGGATCGCACTCACCTGGTGCTCCAGCGAGAAGGTCAGCAGGCTGCCCGCCAGGCGGGCCAGCTCCGGATACAGGCGTTCAGGCGGACTTTGCGGATGGCGCTGAAATTGCCCCAGCACGGGCTCAGCGCTGTTGAGGGCATTCAGCAACCAGAACAGCGACACGTCGGCCACGGCGAAGTCTGCCATGCGCTCATTACTTTCCCGTCGCATGGCCATCAGTCGGCTCAGGCGTACACGTAGCTGGATCATCAGCTGTTCGAGCTGGGTTAACAGCCAGCGGCTGCCCTCGATGGCCAGGAGCGGGGGGAGAAACGTCTCATCAGGCTGCCACGCCCCCTGCAGATCCTGCTGCAGGCGGGCAACCGGACAGGTCAGGTAATCGCTGTTGTTCTGATATGCAAACCGCAGCGTCAGCTCAGGACGCATTACCGCAATCTGGCGGGTATCGTCCCCGAAGGTATTGCGGATATCCTGCCAACCCTGGCGATAGCGAACAGGACGCCCGGCTACCTCATCGGGCTTAAGACAGTTGCCACCATTCGCGCGCAGCAGCGGTAGCGCGAGCATCACTACCACCTCATTTGATTCACTCTCCAGCGCCAGAACCGGTGGCAGATCGTCAGCATTATCCGTGTCGATAAGCGTCCCGTCGGGGAAACGGATGTGCAGATGGCGGGCCTGCAGGCGGCCCAGTTTCAGTGCATCCGGTTCGAAAGTGGCTTCAATCACTCCCCAGGGATGGGAGAGGCCTAACCGGGCGATGCATTCCGCAGACCAGGCCGCATACGCGGCCTGTTGCTGGAAGTGCTGGGGAGAGACCATCTGGCCCCTGCCCCATAACGGTTGTTCCGTTTTCATGCTTCCTGCCTTACGTTACGCTTTCGCTTTCGGCATCTGGCTCACCAGAGAAAGGTTCACATCCATGCCTTCCACCTGGAAGTGCGGCACCGCAAACAGCTTCACGCGGAAGAAGCCCGGGTTGTCTTCGATATCTTCCACCACCACCTTCGCGTCACGCAGCGGATGAGATGCCTGCAACTCATCGCCCGGATCGGTCATTTCCGTCACCAGACTACGCACCCAGGTATTCAGCTCCAGCTCCAGCAGACGGCGGTCCTTGGTGGTGCCGATGTTCTCGCGCTGGATGAGCTTCAGATAGTGCGCAATACGCGACAGCAGGAAGATGTACGGCAGACGGGCATTGATGCGACTGTTGGCCGTGGCATCTGCGGTGTCGTACAGCGCCGGTTTCTGCGCGGAGTTCGCCGAGAAGAAGCAGGCATAGTCGCGGTTTTTGTAATACGAGAGCGGAATAAAGCCGAGGTTGGCGAACTCAAACTCGCGGGTCTCCGGGATCATCACCTCAGACGGGATTTTCACCTGGTTGCCGGTACCCAAATCGTACAGATGAATAGGCAGATCTTTCACCGCCCCGCCCGCCTGCGGGCCACGGATCTGCACGCACCAGCCGTTATTGATGAAGCTCTTCACCATGTTTGACGCGAAGGAGAACGACGCGCTGGTCCACAGGTATTTCTCGTGATCCGGGCCTTTCACCTGCTCAACGTAGTTAAAGCTGCGCACCGGTACGGTGTCCGGGCCATACGGCAGACGCCCCAGCACGCGCGGCATCACGAGGCCGATGTAGCGGGCGTCGTCGGTGTCGCGGAAAGATTTCCACTTGATGTATTCAGCGCGGTCGAAGTAGTTGCCGATATCCTTAATCGCAGCAACCTCTTCCATCGAGTCTTTCAGGAAGAATTTCGGCCCGACAGAGCCAATAAACGGCATATGTGCGGCAGCTGATACTTTAGAGATATTGCGCAGCAGCGCCACATCCTGCGGACTGGCGTCAAATTCATAGGATGAAATCACGGAACCAATCGGCTCGCCGCCCGGGGTGTCGTATTCGGCGGTATAGGTGTGCCAGTAGAGGCCGCTCTGGATCAGTTCCGGTGCATCCTCAAAATCCTGGCGCAGGTCATCCTTGGAGACGTCCAGAATTTCGGTTTTCACATTCTGGCGGTAGTCGGTGTTGTCCACCAGCTGCTTCAGGCCGCGCCACAGGGACTCCACCTTCTGGAACGCCTGGTGATGCATTACGGCATCCAGCTGACGGCTGATCTGGAAATCCAGTTCGGCGATATGGTGGTCAATCAGCGTTTTGTCGAGCTTCTCCACGGGCTGACCGGATTTGCGGATGCAGTCCATAAACACCTGCATCGCCGCCGTCAGGCGTTCACCCGCCGGCGCGTCAGAAAGCGCGGCATCATCCAGAAACGCATTGATATCACCCAGGCTCGAGGCCGGAGTCAGGTTGATTTTTTCAAACAGGGAGGCGTAAACGCCCTCTTTTTCCAGTACGATGGTCTGCCCCTGCGCGGAGGCGGTTTTACTATTCACAGACATCAGCATATTCCCGGTTAATCCATTAAATTACACATGCCGCTTATTTCGGGGCCAGTGCACTCATTTCGTCGCGTAATTCCTGAGACAGCGCCGGGTCCTTAAGAATTTTCTCGAGTTCTTTTCTGAAAGTGGCGTTATCAAGAAGATTGGATTTGAGGTCGCGTAATAAATTACGCATGGCCAGCATGGCGCGGAGCTGGGGGATCTGGCGGGCAACCTGTTCAGGTTCGAAATCCTTAATATCGGAGAAATTCAGTTTTATACTTTCCTCCGAACCATCGACAGCCATGGTGTTAGGCACCGTCAGATTAACCTCCGGGTTAAATTCCGAAAGTACGCTATTAAAGTTATTTTTGTTGACGTTGATTTTCTTCCTTTCGGACAATGGACGATTCTCTTTTCCATTACTGAAATCACCGACAGTGAGAAGTTTAAGCGGCAGTTCGACTTTCTTCTGCGCGCCGCCTGTATGCAGCGCCAGCTTTAAATTTATGCGTGCCTTGGGCACCTCATTCTGAAATGAATCGGCCATAGCAGTCCCTTTCTTTGCAAGAAATACGAGTTAAGTGAGTGACGGGTCTTTACAAAACCATATTAGAGCAAAAGCCCATTCATGATCAACTTTTCAGATCAAAGATCTGTATATGGATTTTTCTTAAGAATTTTCCACTAATCAGTAGTATTTATAAATTCCAGATATAAGTGGCACGCAGAAAGTATTAACCATTTATTCACAATAGATTAGCAGGAACGTCTGCCTTGATAGAGAATATTGAATTCATTGCCACCTGTCGTTGAATAATTGATTTATATCAATGCTGATTTAAGCATCAACTGCAAAATCGCAGAGACATATCATCTTATTCAATAAACCTCCTGAATATGGAAAAATCCTAAATCGGACAAAAGTCAGGTTTTAAATAGCAGGAATTAAGCTATTACATGGAGGATGTATAAATGCTTGCACGCTTTTCAATAAACTGGAAAAGAGATGTCGCTCGAAGCATTCATCAAAAGAATAAATGATTTTTTATGAAAGGAATTTTGATAATAACTAGCCTGTAGGTACCATGAACCGTGTGTTCAGGCGCTTAAGCGATGTATAGCTATTTGCCAAAACCACTTAAGCGCCTTTCCTGTTTTTTTAATGCTTTTCAATATACATTGTACGACTGTACGCAACATCCTCTGGGTTATTTATCGGATACCCTTTAACCCAGGGCTTAATGAGGCGGCCATTGGTGTATTGATAAATAGGGGCTATCGGCGCTTTCTCGGCGAGGATCTTCTCGGCCATGTTGTAGTCTGCATTACGCGCTTTTTCAGTGGTTTCGAGCGTCGCCTGATGAATAATCTTATCGTAAGCAGGGTCGTTGAACCGTGAGATGTTGCCGGTGTGAGAGGACGTCAGCAGCGACAGGAATGTCGACGGCTCATTGTAATCCCCTACCCACGACGCACGGATCACGTCGAAATTCCCGGTATTGCGGCTGTCGATGTAGGTCTTCCATTCCTGATTCTGCAACTTAACGTCAACACCCAGATTTTTCTTCCACATAGATGCGACGGCAATGGCGATTTTCTGGTGGTTTTCAGACGTGTTGTACAGCAGCGTTAATTTCAGCGGGCGCTGGGGACCATAGCCTGCCGCCTGTAATAACGTTTTCGCCTGAGCATTTAGCTCCTGCTGCGACATCTGCTCAAATGGCGAGATTTCCGGTGTAAAACCGGCAGTGACATCGGGAGTGAAATGCCAGGCCGGTTTCTCACCGGTTCCCAGGACTTTTTCAGCCATAATACGTCTGTCGATAGTCATGCTGAGCGCCAGACGTACGCGGGCATCCGCAGTTGGGCCTTTTTGTGTGTTAAACGCGTAGTAATAGGTCCCAAGCTGTGGCGGTGTATAAACCTGTCCCGGAATATCTTTAAGCAGCTTCTGGTACATGTTTTTCGGAAATGATTCCGTAATATCGATATCGCCCGCCAGGTAGCGTTTGGTCGCTGAGGACTCCTGGTTGATTGGCACAAAGGTGACTTTTTTAAGCACCGTGTTGGCGTTATCCCAGTAGTGAGTATTCGGCTCAACCACCAGTTTTTCATTCACCACGCGATCTTTCAGCACATACGCACCGTTGCCGATGAGCGCGCCAGGGCGCGTCCATTCTTTACCGCTTTCCACGTTTGCCTTTTGAACAGGATAGAACGCAAAGCTAGCCGTGAGGTTGCTGAACCATGGCAGCGGTTTATCCAGCTGCACGCGCAGCGTTTTAGCATCGACTGCCGTCACGCCGAGCGTTTCCGGTGCAGCTTTACCATCGATAATGGCCTGCGCATTATTAATACCCGCCAGCGCTGCAAACCAGGCGAAAGGTGACGTAGTTTTAGGATCAACCAGACGACGCCAGCTGTAGACAAAATCTTGTGCCGTCACCGGGGTACCGTCAGACCACTTCGCGTTATCCCGCAACGTAAACGTCCAGACACGGTTATCGTTGCTCTGCCAGCGCGTCGCCACGCCGGGAACCAGCTCCCCTTTTTCGTTCTGATTCACCAGCCCTTCATAAAGGTCGCGGATCACCTGTATCTCGGGTAAACCCACCGCTTTTGCCGGATCGAGCGAGGCGGGTTCATCTTTAATGTGTCGAACCAGCTCCTGCTTTTGCGCCAGCACCGTTCCCCTGGGAACCTCCGCGGCATATGAAAGTGAAGAAAACCCGCACAGCCACAGCGCAGTGCAAAGAAGCGAAACAGGATGCTTCATACGATCCCCTTAATGATGTCAGGTAACAGGCAGATGCGTAATTATTTGTTTCGAAACGGAGAAATGCAAATGCTTCCTCAGGAAAGTTGATGTCAGGCAATTTTACACACAGACGGAAACTATTTGATTAAGCGCGGGTTTTGCACAACACTGCCAGAAGCGACTTCATCATCAGGGTTTATTATGGCAACCACCCGACCAAGAACGGAACGCGGCGCCTTCCCGCCCGGGACTGAACATTATGGCCGCTCATTTTTAGGCGCCCCACTGATCTGGTTTCCGGCTTCCGAGCCCGATCGCACTAGCGGCTTAATCATTGCGGGCACACATGGCGATGAAAACTCGTCCATCGTGACGCTTTCGTGCGCGCTACGTACGCTGGCCCCCGATTTACGACGACATCATGTGATTTTGACCGTCAACCCGGACGGATGCCAGCTTGGATTACGGGCGAATGCACGAGGCGTTGACCTTAACAGGAACTTTCCGGCAGCAAACTGGCGTGCCGGTGAAACGGTGTATCGCTGGAACAGTTCGGCGCAGGAACGAGATGTGGTCCTGCTTACGGGAGAAAAACCGGGTTCCGAGCCCGAAACCCAGGCGCTGTGTCAGCTTATTCATAAGATCCACCCGGCCTGGGTTGTCTCTTTCCACGATCCCCTCGCCTGTATTGAAGATCCTCGTCATACGGCGCTCGGGCAGTGGCTGGCGGATGCGTTTGCTCTACCTCTGGTAACCAGCGTCGGGTATGAAACGCCCGGGTCGTTTGGCAGCTGGTGCGCGGACCTCAGTCTTCACTGTATCACCGCAGAGTTTCCGCCTATTTCCTCGGATGAAGCGAGTGAAAAATACCTCAGAGCGATGACAGATCTTCTGCGCTGGCAGCCTCAAAGATGAAGTACGCCGGAGGTAAAACTCAGGGCGGGTGAAACGTCAACCGCCAGCCAGGTTGGGCCATCCAGATCGGCAAAACGCACGCTGTTCACCAGCGGGAGTGCAGCACCGATCGCTCTGGACGTACACAACATACAGCCCAGCATCAGGGAAAAGCCTTGCGCCTGGGCATCTTGTGCCAGTGCCAGGGCCTCGGTTAACCCACCCGTTTTATCCAGCTTGATGTTCACCATCTCGTAGCGGCCCTTGAGGGCTGACAGGCTCTCACGGGTATGACAGCTTTCGTCTGCACAGACGGGAAGCGGATGAATAAAATTCGCCAGCGCGGCATCGTCTTCTGCCGGGAGAGGCTGCTCCAGCATGGCAACGCCCAGATCGGCAAGCAGCTGACAACGGGCTGCCAGCCCTTCGCTGTGCCATGATTCGTTCGCATCGACGATAAGGGTGGCATCAGGTACCGCCGCACGAATGGCGACCATGCGTTCGCTAATCAGACGATCGTCGAGCTTCACCTTTAATAAGGTTGCACCGGTGGCATACAACGCCTGAGCGCTGGCGGCCATTTGCTCTGGTTCACCAATGACCACCGTTTGCGCGGTGACGATCGATTGCGGCAGCGTAACGTCCAGCAGCGAAGGTAGCGGTTTTTGTTGTTTCGCCGCTTCCAGACTCCAGAGTGCGCAGTCAATCGCGTTACGTGCCGCGCCGGCCGGCAACCTCTGCTGAAGAGCCTCACGCGTCAGGCCCGCCTGCAACTCGGGCACCACCGTCATAATTTGCGCCATGACTGACGCCAGGCTTTCTCCGTAGCGAGGATAAGGGGTACATTCCCCGACGCCTTTTACGCCGTCCTCTTCACATTCAACCACGACCACACAGGCCTCATTACGGCTGCCACGCGAGATCACAAACGGGGTGTGCAATGGCCAGGCTTCTTCATAGACCTTAACGCTTCTCATCACTGACTCCTTGCAGGCCGGAAAGGCAGAAAATTGGTTTGCCGTGCTAACTGCGGATGACATACACTAGCCACGACGTTAACTATTTGTAAACAGGAAGATATCTATGTCACAACTCGTTCATTTCCAGGGCAACCCGGTTGCTGTTGCAGGTTCCATCCCACAGTCTGGCAGCAAAGCACAGCCTTTTACTCTGGTGGCTAAAGATCTGTCTGACGTCACGCTGAGCCAGTTTGCTGGCAAACGTAAAGTCCTGAACATTTTCCCAAGCATCGATACTGGCGTTTGTGCTGCATCAGTGCGTAAATTCAACCAGCTGGCGACCGAAATGGACAACACCGTAGTGCTGTGCATTTCTGCTGACCTGCCGTTTGCCCAGTCCCGCTTCTGCGGCGCTGAAGGCCTGAGCAACGTCATCACCCTTTCCACTCTGCGCAGCCCGGATTTCCTGGAAAAATACGGTGTTGCCATTTCCGAAGGCGCGCTGAAGGGTCTGGCTGCTCGTGCGGTGCTGGTGATCGACGAAAACGACAACGTTGTTTTCAGTGAGCTGGTTAACGAAATCACTACCGAACCGGATTACACCGCTGCACTTGAGGCGCTTAAAGCCTAAACGTAAAAAAGCCTCTGCAAAGAGGCTTTTTTATTTATTCGTCACCCTTCTTCTGATTTAACCCATACTCGCGCAGCTTATTCGCAATCGCGGTATGTGACACCCCAAGACGTTTAGCCAGCTTGCGCGTGCTCGGATAGCTGCGATAAAGCTGCGTTAACACCGAACGCTCGAAACGGCTGGTGATGTCATCCAGCGAGCCTTCCATTGCCTCTTCGCCTACCGAGACCGTCCCGGCATCGTAATCCGGCAAGAGAATATCCTGAGGACGCAGTTCATACCCTTCAAGCTGAGTTAATGCGCGATAGACCGCATTTTTTAGCTGACGAATATTGCCCGGCCAGCCGTAACGCGTCAGCACGGTACCCAGGTCGGCAGAGAGCTTCGGACGCGGCACGCCCTGCTCGTCGGCAAAACGGGCGACGAACAGTTCCGTCAACGGCATGATGTCCTGCGGGCAATCGCGCAGCGGCGGAATATTAAGCGTCAGAACGTTGAGACGATAGTAGAGATCTTCGCGGAATACCCCTTTCTGCACCAGCTCCACCAGGTTTTTCTGGGTGGCGCAGATGACGCGTACATCCACGTGCACTTCATGATCTTCCCCCACGCGGCGGAACGTGCCGTCATTGAGAAAACGCAGCAGTTTCGCCTGCATGCGTGGCGACATTTCACCAATCTCGTCCAGCAACACCGAGCCGCCATTCGCCTGTTCAAAGAAGCCTTTTTTGCCTTCCGGCGCATGCCCGAACAGTTCACTTTCCACCGCATCTTCAGGAATAGACGCGCAGTTCAGCGCCAGATACGGTTTTGCCGCACGCGGGCTGGCCATATGCACAGCATGCGCCAGCAGATCTTTCCCCGTACCGGTATCCCCGGTAATCAGCAGCGGTGCCGTAAGATTTGCCAGCTTGCGCGCCTGGTCGAGCACGTGACGCATCTTCGGGCTCACCGCAATAATCTGGCTGAATGCGCCGACGTCCTGGCTGGAAAGGTTCTGTAACTGGCGTCCCATGCGCACCGTGGAGCGCAGCATGATTACCGCGCCGGTGAGCACCCGCGCGGCATTTTCCCCTTTCAGGTAGACCGGCGTGATCTCCATCAGGAAATTCTGTCCATTGATGACGACGTGCTCGCTATGGGTATTTTGCGGGTTGCTGTCCAGCCAGCGCTGGAAATTAAAACCTGGGATCAATTGCGTGGCGTAATGACCGATAAGCTTTTCCTGAGTCTGCGCAAACAGCTGGCAACTGGCCTGGTTAACGCGCTCGACTTTGTTTTTCAGATCGAGAGAGAGAAACGGCTCCGGCATTGCTTCCAGCAGTGCGCTCAGCGCAAGGTGTTCCCGCTCGGATGGCATCCAGGGGATGGTGCGTACATCCGTAACGCCAGCGATACGGCGGATTTCGGCCATCAGGCTACTGAAGGTATTAAATTCAATTTCGGCAAAATTGAGGTAAATTCGCCCGACAGGGTCGATCTCTATGCCACGTAAATCAATGCTACGTAAAACAAGAAGATCGAGTAACTCGCGGGTCAGACCGAGACGGTCCTCACAAAAGACTTCCAGACGCATGGGAAATTCACCGTTTAAGCCAATAACAGTAAAATGATATGTCAGATCACGGTATTCGGGAAGGTGGCTGTCAACAAATATTGACAGCCCGCACGATTAGTAAACGAAACCTCACTGAGCAGGTTTTTTATTGAGCGTCTCTTTAAGCTGACCAATCAATTCGCGACGGAAATCCCCCAGCCGCGGCTTATCGCCATCGATCCAGGGGAGTGGACGACAAACCTCCATCGCTTTGATTCCTAAGCGTGCCGTCAGCAGACCGGCACCAATCCCCTGCGCCGCCCGGGCAGAGAGACGCGCCGCAAGATCCTGCGACATCCAGTCCATCCCGACCTCCCGCACCAGTTCGCTTGCCCCGGCGAAGGCGATATTCAGCAACACCAGTTTGAACAGGCGCAGTCGGCTGTAATAGCCAAGCTCAATGCCATACAGCCTGGCGATGCGGTTGATCAGGCGCAGGTTGCGCCAGGCGATAAAGGCCATGTCCACCATCGCCAGCGGACTGACGGCAATCATCAGGGTGGATTCCGCCGCCGAGCGGCTGATCTCACGACGAGCCTGCGCATCCAGTACCGGCTGAACAATGTGCGCATAGAGCGTGACCACTTCCTGGTCATTCTGGGTTTCGTGGATCGCCGCATACCAGCGCTGAAGCGCCGGGTGAGAGTGATCTATCCCGGCCTGAGCCGCAAGCTTTTCACAAAAAGCACGCCCTTTTCCGGTGCCGTGGCTGTGCAGCAGATCCCGCGCTTCATCGCGTTCGTGCGCACGCTGACGCAGACGCCAGAGGCGACGCCACTCGGTCACGACCGAGCCGACGCCCGCACCAACGATCAACGCCCCGGCGGCGCATCCCCCCAGCGCTACCCAGTCCTGGGTTTGCCAGGCATTGACGCCCCACTGCACGCCCTGACCAATTACGCTCACACCAAAAAGGGCTAACCCGGCGGTCACCATCTTACGCCACAGGCTGCGTTTCGGGCGCAGTGCCGCATCAACGACCGCTTCCGCCTGCCCCTCTTCAACCAACGGCTCCTCTGCCAGCACGGGAGCAAAGTTGTCGGCCTGCGGACCGCTGAAGGTTTGCGCTGTTTTAAACGCCTCATGCGGGGACTGCTCAAGCTGGCCGGTAAAATCAATGCGGGGTTTTAACGGTTCCGTCATCGCAATTTATCTCCAATTAAAAACTCCAGCGCGGCATCCAGACGGATATGCGGCAATGGCTGGTCAACGTTCATGCTCTGCGGACGGAAGTCTTCGAACTGAAAACCCTGGCTTTGCCAGAAAGCCTGGCCCGGCAAACGCGGGGGAACTTCGCCCGGATAGACCGTGAGCGGCTCACCGTCGCTGAGTCGGTTGCCCCGCAGGGCCGGAATTTTCTCGCCATTCACGTCAATCAACCCACTCTGTGTAGCCTGTACGGACGCCAGACCCAGACAATCCATACTAATCCCTTCGAACGCCGCGTTCTGCCAGGCATCCTGCACCAGCTGTTGCAGCAGGGATACCATGTTGGCGTGCTGATCGACCGTCACATGATCAGCTTTTGTGGCGGCAAACAGCAGCTTGTCGATGACCGGCGAGAATAAACGGCGAAACAGCGTACGCTGGCCATAATGAAAACTTTGCATCAGCTGCGTCAGCGCCAGCCGCATATCATTGAACGCCTGCGGCCCGCTGTTGAGGGGTTGCAGGCAGTCCACCAGCACGATCTGGCGGTCAAAGCGTAAAAAATGATTTTTATAAAAACCCTTAACCACCTTCTCACAGTAATAATTGTATCGCTCGCGGAGCATACCGGCGTTGGTGGTCTTGTCTGCCTGCGCCAGCTTCGATTCGCCGATGCGGTCAACGTCCGGCCACGGGAAAAACTGTAGCGCGGGAGCACCGGCTAGATCTCCCGGCAGAACAAAACGGCCCGGCTGAATAAAATGCAGCCCCTCCTGCTTGCACTGATGCAGGTAATCCGTCCAGGCCTGGGCTATGACGGCCAGACGGTTTTCATCCGCCGGCGCCAGCGGATCCAGCCCTTCGCAAAGCTGGCGCCATTTGGTCGACCACTCTGCCCGCTGCCCCTGCAACAGACCGGTCATCTGTCGGGACCAGCTCAGGTAATCCTGCGCCAGCATCGGTAAATCGAGCAGCCATTCTCCCGGATAATCCACAATTTCGAGATACAGCGTGGACGTTTCTTTAAAGTGACGCATCAGGGATTCATTCGAGCGAAAACGAAGCGCAAGGCGAATTTCGCTCACGCCACGCGTCGGGGTGGGCCAGGCGGGAGGCTCCCCGTATAACTGTGCCAGACCTTCATCATAGGTGAAACGGGGGATGCCAAAATCACGTTGCGGTACGCGTTTTACGCCTAACAATCGCTCCTCGCGAACCGCGCTAAGCAGTGGCAGGCGCGCCCCAGCATGCAGGTTCAACAGCTGATTGACCATCGCCGTAATGAATGCCGTCTTACCGCTGCGGCTCAGCCCGGTAACGGCAAGACGCAGATGGCGATCAACGCCACGGTTCACCAGAGAATTGAATTCGTTTTTAAGTCGCTTCATCGCCGTCCTTCATTGTCTGGAACCCTGAACAAAGTCACTTCAGAATACAGTAAATTGGGGCAGATCGTTGATTATCAATTCTTAATTATTGCTATTGCCGTTTTCTCTCCAGTAAGATGGACGCAATTGCTGTCCGTCTGGAGTGAGTAAGGTGTATGTCACCCACCATCTATGATATTGCCCGCGTTGCTGGCGTTTCGAAATCAACCGTGTCACGCGTTCTGAATAAACAAACGAATATTTCTCCTGAAGCGCGTGAAAAGGTGTTGAAGGCGATAGATGAGTTAAATTACCAACCTAATAAACTTGCCCGCGCACTCACCTCTTCTGGCTTCGACGCCATTATGGTTATTTCGACCCGCTCAACCAAGACCACTGCAGGAAATCCCTTTTTCTCAGATGTACTGCATGCCATAACGGCAAAAGCAGAAGAAGAAGGTTTTGATGTTATTTTACAAACGTCCAAAAGCAGTGAAGATGATCTGCAAAAATGCGTGGGTAAAATAAAGCAGAAGATGATCAAAGGCATCATCATGCTAAGCTCGCCGGCGAACGAGTCGTTTTTCTCGACGCTGGATGAATACGGTGTGCCTGTGGTCGTCATTGGTAAAGTGGAAGGAAATTACCAGAATATCTATTCTGTCGACACGGATAATTTCCGCGACAGCGCCATATTAACAGACTCGTTTATCACGCATGGCCGCACCAAAATTGCCTGCCTGCATGCCCCGCTCGATTATCACGTCTCTATCGATCGCCTGGCGGGTTATAAATTCAGCCTTGAGAAACACGGCATCGAAATTAACCCGACCTGGGTTATCGATGGCGGCTATACCCATGAAAGCGCGCTTCAGGCGGCCTGCCAGCTACTCTCCTCAGACAACCCGCCCGATGCGGTTTTTGCGACTGACAGCATGAAATTGCTGAGTCTTTATCGTGCTGCGGATGCGCTAAATCTGGCGATCCCGGAACAGGTCGCAATGGCAGGATACAGCGACCCGATGCTATCTCTCATTTTAACCCCTGCACCAGGCGGCTTTGATATCCCCACGAAAAAGCTGGGCGAAGAGAGCTGCGATTTGTTGTTCAGGTGCATTGCGGATAAACCTGCGCCGCATAAGGTATTGGTTGAAACACATTTTTCAGATGCAGCTTCGTTACGCTAAAAACCAGGGGCAAACGCCCCTGGTATAACGTCATCAGAACGCGTAATTGACGCCGACACCCGCATAGTGGAAGCGGTCGCTCTCGCCTTCGTCATGATTTTCCCATTCGTAGGCATACTCGAGCGTCATTGAAAGGCCATTCGCAAAGTCATAAGCATAGAGCAGACCCAGTCGATTGAAGTCATGCCCTTCACGAGTTGGATCGTCCTGCCAGTCCCAGTTTGACCAGCGATCGAGCCCCAGACGGGTGTAAGGTGTAAGCGTTGTCTGGCCTAATGAAACAGGCAGGTAGGCACGAATCTCCTGGGTGGAGAATTCACCGTTATTACGTGAACTGTCCATATTGAAGCCACGCTCTAAATAGTAGTTAACTTTTGCAGAGACGGTTTCGTTTATTGTCCAGGTAAATCCGGTTTCCGTTTCGACACGGCTGTCAGAATAACCGGTTTTTCCCAGGTCATTCGCAAACTGGTACATGGCAAACCAACCGCCAAAACGCCAGTCATCTGTTAATTTCACATCCCAGTCAGGCTGAATTTTATAGCGCTGCATATTAGCACTACCGTCTTTCGCACCGTGCTCATCTTTAAAATGATATCCATAATTACGGAATCCGCCCGTAAGACCCAGCGTAAAATCCTCTGTGCCAATGAAGCGATACCGTAATTCAAATTCAGGACGATCGAAATAGGTGCCGCGCGTCATGCTGCTGTAATCAACCGGGCCTTCCTGATACATCGCCAGTGAAATTGTCCACGCATCATACGTGGCGTTAAACCACACGGAAGGTTCATATAATCCATCTTTATCGTCGCCCTGACCTTCGACGTTTTCAATTTCATACATGGCACCAATATTAAATTCCCACTGTTTGGTTGACTCTGTTGCTTGCGCGCAGCTTACCCCTGCGCACAGAACGAGCGCAGCACTTCTTAGTAGAGTACTCATTAAAATATTCCTTTATAATTAACATACAAAAAAACCGGAAACTTTCATTTCCGGCGAATACCTTTCTTATCTAATAGCTGCTTCAGTATCAGCATCGAAGAAATGGCACTTACTCATATCGAACTGGATGCCGATATTATCTCCTGCAACGTAATCATCCGCCGCTCCCGCACGGACAACCAGTTCATGCCCGCCCACGTTGGCATAAAGCATAAATTCTGCCCCAGTCAGCTCAGCGACGCTGATCTTCGCCGCGATGTTTTCACCGCTGCGCTGTAGCGTGAGAATGTCTTCCGGACGGATCCCAAAGACGACCGCTTTGCGCTGGTAACCTTGCGCATTCAGTACGGCCAGCTTCTCCTCCGGGATCTCCAGACGCAGCGTTTCCGTCACGAAGTATCGGTCGTCGATCGCGCCACGAATGAAGTTCATCGCAGGTGAACCAATAAAGCCTGCAACGAACATATTCGCCGGCTCGTTGTAAACCTGCTTCGGCGCGCCCACCTGCTGAATGATGCCGTCTTTTAAAATCACAATACGGGTCGCCATCGTCATGGCTTCCGTCTGATCGTGCGTCACGTAAATCATGGTGGTGTTGAGCTTCTGGTGCAGCTTGCTGATTTCAGCGCGCATCTGTACACGAAGCTTGGCATCGAGGTTTGACAGCGGTTCATCCATCAGGAAGACCCCTGCTTCACGCACTATCGCCCTGCCTAACGCCACGCGCTGACGCTGACCACCTGACAATGCGCCAGGTTTACGCTGGAGATAGTCGCGTAAACCCAGGATCTGGGCCGCCCAGCTAACACGTTCTTCGATGATGGAAGGTGCTATTTTTTGCATCTTCAGACCAAACGCCATGTTGTCGTAGACCGTCATATGCGGATAGAGCGCATAGTTCTGGAAGACCATTGCGATATCACGGGACTTGGCGGGAACATCATTCATACAAACCCCGTCAATAATCAGTTCACCTGCGCTGATCTCCTCAAGGCCGGCGATCATTCGCAACGTCGTGGATTTCCCACAGCCCGATGGACCGACGAAGACGATAAATTCTTTATCTTCAATCTCGAGATTGAAATCCTTAACCACGTGGACCTGGTTATCATAGATTTTCTGAATGTGTTTCAGAGACAGTTGAGCCATTATTAATTCCTTATCAATACGCCCGGGATGCCCAGAACGCCGTCAGGCGTTCCCAGGTCAGTTCCTGCGTTGAATGAAGTTGTAATCCCGCATGGTTCAGGCCAGGCCCAATCCCGACCGACAGCATTCCTGCGGCGTTGATCGCATCTACCCCTGCGGCGGCATCTTCGATACCAATGGCCTCTTCAGGACGCACGTTCAGTCCTTTACAGGCTGCAAGGAAGATCTCCGGGTCCGGCTTTGAGCGGCAAATGCGCGAAGCATCGGCGCAAAAATCGAAAGCCTGATAAATACCCAACGCGTGCAAAATCCCAGGGGCATTAAGCGATACGGATGCCAGCCCAATTTTGACCTTCGCGGCGCGAATATCCGCCAGCACGTCGCGAATACGCGGGAGCAGCGAATCCTGCGTCAGTGATGCCAGCGACTGGACGTAAAGCGCGTTTTTTTTCGTTGCCAGCGCCAGGCGCTGCTCGTCACTAAACATCCCCTCTTTCCCGCCATGTTTCAGAATGCGCTGGAGGGAGTCCATACGGCTTATTCCCTTCAGCTGTTCGTTAAATACTTCATCGAAGGTAATACCAATCTCCTCCGCCACGGCGCGCCAGGCCAGAAAGTGAAGATGCGCGGTATCGGTGATCACCCCGTCCAGATCGAATACAACAGCGTTAAGCGTCATGGCGCCCCTCCGTGGTAGCGGTCCCATTAACAGGTGCAAGAAAGTCCTTATGCGCGCAGACTTTTCGCCCTGATACGTGCAGCGTTTTACCCCACAGCGTCAACGTGACAGGTGTGGTAGTCTCAATGGTTAACTGGTCATTTTCACAGGTAATGTGCATTGTTGCGTCCCGCCACCGCAGCGGGAAGGCGAGTTTCTGCCAGTGAACAGGCAGTTTCGGTGCAAGATGCAGCTCCCCTTCGCTAATGTGCAGGCCAGCAACCCCCTGAATAGCGCCCAACCAGATCGCACCGGTGGCGGCGGCATGAATACCGTCATCACTGCTGTGTGGGTCGTCCCCCAGGTCGATGGCGATACCCTCACGCCAGAAGGCATACGCCCCCTCGGTGTCACCGCAGCGTGCGAGCACAATGCCGTGAATGGCTTTACTCAGGGATGAATCATGGATCGTGCGTGGCTCGTAGAACGCCAGATTGGCGGCACATTGCTGCGGCGTAAACCGTTCCGGCAGCAGGTAGTTAAGCATCACCACATCGGCCTGCTTCAGGATCTGCATCTCGTTCACTTCCGCGCGAGAGTAATCAAGCAGAATGGTTTGCTTACCCGCTTTGGCTTTATAGCGGCTCAGATCGATGGCAGGTTTTGCCATGAAGGTATCATCCTGCGGGATCACACCGTCTGCGTCGGCCTCTGGCAGCCACAGGCGCGCCAGGAACTTCCCGGCATTCTCCGTAAAACGCGCATCTTCACGGCCAAACATCGCCATAAACTGACGCGCGCAGGCAACGTTGTGCCAGGCCAGATAGTTGGTGTAGGCGTTGTTGTTGACATGCTCGGTGTATTCATCCGGTCCGATCACGTCATGGATCTCAAGACGACCATTGATTTCCGTCGCGCGTCCCATCCAGAACGAAGCGGTTTCCATCAGTAGCGTCAGCCCCTCATTCCGCATAAAGGCATCGTCGTGTGTTGCCTGCCAGTAAGCGACCACGGCCCAGGCGATATCAGCCACGATGTGATGTTCAGCGAGTGCGGAAGCCACCTTCTGGCGAACCCCGGTGCGGATGTTAATGGCCGCGAATTCTGGCGTCTCTTCCTGTCCGCTGGCCGCACTTTCCCACGGGAACAATGCACCCGGCCAACCGTTACGGCGCGCTTTTTCCCGTGCGCCTGCCAGATTAAGCCAACGATAGCGTAGCAGGCTGCGGGCAATCTGCGGGCGGGTAAACAGATGGAACGGCAGCAGGAAAATTTCGGTATCCCAGAAGACGTGCCCCTTGTACCCCTCACCCGTCAGCCCTTTCGCCGCAATACTGCTTCGCTCATCATGAGCAGGCGTCATTGTCGTCAGATGCCAGACGGCGTAATCCAGCGCCTGCTGATCCTGTTGCTCTGTGGAAGTCACTTCCACACGTGCGTCGCGCCAGACATCTTTCCAGGCATACGCTGAGCTTTCAAGCAACGCCTCATAACCTCTTGCCGCACAGACTTTAAGATCGGCCAGCGCGTTGCGCGCGAATGACTCCTGCGACAGCGCTTTCTCGCTACGATGAGCCACCCAGACGATCTTCTCAAGCGTGACAGTGTCACCCCGAACAATCGTCAGCGAATGATGCACGCTGAGACGGCGGTTTTTGGCGGTGAAACAGCTGTCGCTTTCCGTCGAGAGCTGGCAATACGCCGAAACCACAACCTCAGATGCACGGTCCTGCGTTTCATACACGCCCTGCATGTAGTGCTGGTCAAAGATCCTGACCGAGATTTCATCCAGATGCTGTCTGCCGCTGTTCGTTTGTGTCGCATCTATGCCGGTTTTCAGCACGGCCTGAGCGTCGCCATCAAGCGGTGTGATCGAGAACTGCATTGCCACTAAGGGCAACTGGTCCAGCGAAACAAAACGACGGCTCTCCAGCCGATAACGTTTCCCGTCGGGTGCACGCCAGACAACGTTGCGATGCAGTTCGCCGTTAGCAAAGGCCAGCTCGCGCTGCCATTCAAGAATTTCGCCTGACAGGAGCGTGAAATTGACGCCATCAAGCTCAACATCAATACCGGTGATATCCGGCAGATTGACCAGCTCAGTAGTCTCGTTGCGACCCGCGCAATGATAAAGCCCCGCGAGATACATGCCTCTGGTCTGCTGGGTGTAATCTTCTTCATGCGTAGCGCGAATGCCCATGTAGCCATTCCCGCATGTCATGACAGAGGCATATTTGTTCAGGCTGTGAGGACAAAAGCCCGGATCGTTTAATACAGACACGTTCAGCATAATGTCACGCTTTCCCCTGTTTCTGCTGATTCATAAAGCGCGGCAACAAGCTGTTGTATAACCAGACCCTGTTCTGCGTCAGCGATCATAACGTGCTCTCCCAGCACATGACGCACGAAGGCATCCATACTGCGCAGATGGCGCTGATCGTCCGCCTCTTCACGATGGATAAGGGTTTCTAAAACACCGGCTTCGTCGTTATAGATATGCGCCGGGAACAGCGTTGCGCCTGCCTTATCACCGCAGAAAGAGACGTTCATGATGGACTGCTCGCGGATGTTAAGCGCAAAGGAGGTGTCCAGACGCAGAACGCCGCCGTTGCAGAATTCAATCGTGCCAAACAGGGCATCTTCCACGGTAAACTGCGTAGGATCCCATTCGCCAAACTGACCGGTGTGTTTCCGGTTCCCCAGTCTCTGGAAGCTGTGTGCGGTTACCCGCTTCACAGCCGGGAAGCCCAACACGTACATCGCAGCATCCAGCATATGAATGCCGATATCGATAAGCGGCCCGCCACCCTGGAGCGATTTATTGGTGAAAACGCCCCACCCCGGCACACCGCAGCGACGCAGCGCCTGCGCGGAAGTGAAGTAAATTTCACCGAGTGTGCCGTTCATTACCGCATCGCGCAGGAGCTGGGTGTCCAGGGCAAAGCGATGATGAAAATCATACGCAAGGACTTTTCCTGCCTTGCGCGCCGCGATGCGCATCTGGTCGGCCTGTTCCGGCGTCATTGCCGGCGGCTTTTCACACATCACATGGCAACCCGCTTCGAGAGCCGCCATCACATGTTCAAAATGGAACCGGTTAGGCGAACAGACGCTCACCACATCCGGTTTTACTTTCTGCAACATCTCGTGAGCGTCCTGCCATGCCGATGGAATGGCATAACGTTCCGCGAACGCCTGTGCCTGCTCAAGGCGGCTGTCCATGACAGCCACCATTTGAACATCACTGCGCGTGGCGTAATACGAGGCATGCACTTTGTCTGCAACCTGCCCGGCGCCAATGATGGCGACGCGCAGAGGCAAAGGTGTAGAAGCACTCATCACGCTCGTCATCCTTAGCATTCACGCAGGTAATTGAGTGAGTCCTGATAGGCTTGAGCCGGATCGTCGGCACGAACCCGGCACTCGTACACCACATAACCCTGATAGTTATCAGCACGCAGCTGACCGAACAGGCTGGCGAAATCGAGGCTGCCGCTGCCCGGCTGATAGCGGTGGTTATCAGCAATGTGCACATGACCCAGCAGGTCGCGGTTGTGATGCAGCGCTTCCGTCAGTGAGTCTTCTTCAATGTTCATGTGGTAGAAATCACCGATGATCTGCACGTGCTTCAGGCCGTTCTCTTCGATATAACGACGCGCGTCGGCCAGGGTGTTGATCATATGATCCTGATAGCGGTTCAGCGGCTCCAGGTAGACGGTAGTACCGGTGCGCGCTGCTACCTCATCCAGCCAGCGCAGGGAAGCGCTGACCGCTTTGCGATCGCCATCCAGGCTACGTGGCGAAGTCATTGGCGGCAGACGGAAGGTAAACATCCCCCAGGCAGCCGGGACGATAATCCCTTTGCCGCCCACTTCTGCCAGCGCTTCCAGAATGCGTTCAATCTGCTGGAGACCGTTCAGGCGGCGTTCTTCGATAAAATCCCCGATCCAGCCATCGTATCCGCCACACGCCGTCGTAACCGGCAGACCGGTGGCTTTGATAGCGGCTTTCACTTCGTCGAGATGTTCAACCAGCAGCCGGCCATCTATTTCGTAGCCATCAAATCCCATCGCTTTGATGTATTTGAATTTTTCCATGATAGTGGTCGGGAAAAAGGCCTGGTTTTGTGTTGCGATTTTCATGATTTGCTGTCCTTAGCTTAAAAAGTAACGCCCATTTTGATACTGAGTTCCGGGTGCTGATCGACATACTTCATGTAGCTTTCCGGGCTGGTGGTGAAGGTGACGACCGGGTCGATCAGATCTTCACAATTGAGATAACCGTTCATCAGCAATTCCCAACAGGTCTCTTCAATACGCTTGCGACTCCAGCGTGGATAATCCGGGTTGGGTTCACTGCATGCGCGGGAGAAGACAATCTTCGCGTTGTTGAAGTGTGCTTCGCGGCCCAGGTTGAAGCCTGCCGCAAAAGGTTTGGCGAAAGCCACGTAAGAGATCGTGCCGCCGTAGGCGAGTCCGCGCAGCGCAGATTGCAGCGCATCTGCAAAGCCGCTGGTTTCGATGATCACATCCGCGCCCTGCTTGCCGGTCAGTTTCTTAATTTCAAGACCGACATCGGTACCGATTGGGTTCAGGCAGTGGTCTGCACCGTGACGGCGGGCGATCTCACAGCGATGTTCAATAGGATCGACACCAATAACCACTGACGCGCCAGCTTTTTTCGCCAGCTGAATCGCAATCTGGCCAATAGCGCCCAGCCCGACAACTACAACGAAATCCCCTACGCGGACGTTAGCATCACGCACGCCGCTCATGGCGAACTGAGCCGGATCGTAACAAACAGCGTTTTTCCAGGATGCGCCCTGCGGCATTTTGCGCAGCTTATAGTTGTTCACCGCGTTGACGATGACCGTTTCCTGCAATGGGCCGTAGCAGCAAACGCTGTCGCCGATCTGGTATTCCGTTACGTCCGCACCACATTCGATGATGTCGCCGACGATCATGTTTCCCAACTGGAATTTACCAAATTCGATGCCGCGTGCTGCCCCCTCTTCACGTGGGGTAAACATCTGCCACTCGGCGTTAAACTCTTCATCAATGAACGGGCTTGCCGCGCGGAAATCCACAACTTCGGTGCCATGTTTCGGGGCGCCATAACGGGCACGAATCTTCACTTCATGTGCTGCAACAGGACGATCTTCGTATTCCACCAGCGCCGCTACACGAGGCGCTGTCGCAACTAATTTTTTCATGACTCACTCCTTGTTAAAATCGGCCGCCTCAGCCCTTTACGCCGCCGGCGGTCAAACCACTTTTAATAAAACGTTCAGACAGGGCATACATAATGACAACGGGCAGTGCGGTCACCAGCGATGCCGCCATCATGCGACCCCAGATGTAATCTGGCGTACTGAAGAGCGTGTTCAGCCCCACCGGCAACGTGAAGTTGCTGGCGCTGGACAGGAAAATGGAGGCGAACAGGTAGTCATTCCACGCCACCATGAAGCAGTAAACGAAGACTGACACCAGACCCGAGATCGCCAGCGGCACGGTGATGCGGAAGATGATTTGCAGGCGGTTCAGGCCGTCCATCATCGCGGCTTCTTCGATTTCGTCCGGGATAGTGTCGAAATAGCTGCGCAGCATAAAGACCGCAGTCGGCAACGTCTGCGTCACCATGGTGATGATCAGCGCCAGCTCGGTGTCATAAATGCCGAGCGCGGTGATGATTTTGAACAGCGGCACTACCAGCAGGATCCCGGAGAACATATAGACGGTGTAGAAGCTCGCATTGATCGTCGTGCGCCCTTTAAAGCGCAGTTTGGATAACGCATAAGCGCCCAGCGTACCGAGAAACACCGCAATGACCGAGGAGGTCAGTGACACCACCATGCTGTTACGGAAATAATCCACAAACGGGAAAATCAGCGGGTTAAAGATGTCGATGTAGTGCTGTAACGTCCACTCCTGCGGCAGGATAGTCGGGTGCAGTGAGATCGCCTCTTTCGCGCTTTTGAACGATGTCATCAGCATCACAAAAAACGGAAACAGCGTGATAATCAGGAATACCGCCAGTCCCAGATAAAAACCGATACGGCCCAGAACGCGTTTATTTGTTGCCATTGAGGTTTACCCTTTTTCTGGTCAGCAGAATGACAGCGAATATGATCACAAACAGCACAACGGAAATGGCGGCTGCTTTACCCAGGTCATTGAACGCAAAGGCGGTTTTGTAGAGATATACGCCCAGAATGTCGACCTTGGTGGTGAGCAGATAAACATCCGCAAACATGTAGAACATCCAGATGGTGCGCAGCGTGACCACCGTGGCCAGCACCGGCATGATGGCGGGCAACGTCACGATACGAAAACGCTGCCAGGCATTCGCCCCGTCCATCTCTGCCGCTTCGTACAAGGATTTATCAATGGTCTGTAGAATCGCGAGGAACGAGATAAAGGCATACGGGAAGTAACGCCAGATGGCGAACAGCACGACCAGGACAAAACTGCTGCCAGGGTTATCGAACCACAGCGGCGCCTGATCGTAGAGATGCAGCAGATCAACGCCAAGATAGTTCACAATTCCGTAGCCGTTGTTGAACATGTATTTCCAGGCAAATACCAGTGAAATAGACGGCGTCACATAGGACAGTATCACCAGTGAACGTGCCGTTTTCCGCATGCGGAATTCACGGTTAAAGAAGATCGCTACGGCCAGCCCCAGTCCGGTGCTGCCGATCACCATCAGCGCCGTATACCAGAACGTCATCCACAGGGAGTGCCAGAACGCAGCATCGCCCAGGATGCGAATGTAGTTATCCAGACCGACGAACACCGCATCAATACGCGGATTCAGCGGTAAACGTAAAAAACTGATTTCAATGTTAGAAATCATTGGCCAGGCCACCAGGCCCCCCAGCAAAATCAGGCTGGGGGCCAACAGCAGCATGGCGAAAGGCATATCTGAACGACCAGAAAACAACGTCTTCATAATTCCCTTCGCAAAGCGCTCCTATCGTTGTGATACCAGGTCAGTCAGCTTCTTCTGGCTGTTGCTTAACGTCGCACTGAGATCTTTTTGTCCCACCGTCACGTTATGCACCATGGAACTGATAATGCCGGACCCGGTAACATCTCCCATGCGGGTAAAGTTCTTGTCGCCCACGGCACCAAACACCTGGACGTTCGGGAACTGCGCAATCAGCTCGTAAGGCAGTTGACCAAAGGCCTTGATAACGTCGTTGTTTTTCCAGGAATCTGTGCCCACTACGAGTTTATTGACCGGTAGCGCGGCGCCCGGAGACATCATGACCCAATCAGAGGCGTTCTGAGCCTGCTCCATCCAGGTGACAAATTTCTCGGCGGCCTGCGTTTCCTCTTCGGTCTGGCCGGTAGTGATCGTCAACGAAGTGATCATGCCGTACACGGCTGATGATTTTTCCGTCGGGACCACGAACCCCAGGTTGGCCGGATTGCCATCTTTGAAGACCGCGGGCAGGATATAGGTAGAGTAAACGGCCATAGGCGCAGAACCGTTCATGAAGGCGTCTTTGATCTCCATGACATCATTCGAGCCCGGCATGGTGTTCGCGGCCAGTGCCCTATAAAACTCCAGCGCTTTCGACATCTCAGGGGTATCGATTTTCACGCTGCCGTTTGCATCAAAGACGTTAGCCCCTCCAGACAAAGCAAACTGCGAGAAAGCCTGCTCCGTCATGACGCTTTCTGCGGTTGGAAGCGCGATGCCGTAATGTTTTTTCGCCGGATCGTTGAGCGCCTGACTGGCTTTCAGCAGTTGTTCCCAGTTGTGCGGTTCCTCGATCCCCGCTGCCGCGAGCGCATCTTTGTGATACCAGACGCCGGACAGCCAGGCGCTAACCGGCACCCCCGTCCATGCGTTGCCATCTTCCGTGCGAACCACGCGTAAAATACCGTCGTAAAATGTCTCCTCGCCCACCGCCTTGACGGCGCGGCCGATGGCGTCACGATCCAGCAACTGCTCTTTATCCATGACTTTGGCGTAGTCATGACTGATCTCTATCACCTCCGGTAGCGCACCGGTACGTGCCAGAGTAATAACCTTGGTGTTATAGGCATCTTCCTCAACGGGTACCTGTTTCACCGTTATAGTCGGGTTCTCTTGTTCGAATTTTTCAATCAATTTCGTGATAACGGCCTGACGCTCCTGTTCTACCGACGAGTGCATAAACTCAATGGTGACCTGAGATGCTTTATCGTCCTTACAGCCTGATAACAGGGCGCACGAAACCAGTGCTGATAACAGCACAATTTTTGGCATTTTCATTTTAGGGTCCTTTTTAGTTTTCTTTAATCCACATTACCTGCCATGGATTGAGGATCAGCTCCGTACCGCTAATATCCTGTCCTGATAATAACTCCTTACCAGAAAGCGTTTGTTCATAAACGGTCTGCATTTTATTGCTAAAATTAAATAATGCTGTAATTCGCTCGCCATTTTCAGCAACACGAATAATTTTAAGAATTTGTTTACCCACTGCGTCGAAAGCAGCCTGACTATCCGGATGGAACGCCCTCTCACCGCGACGAATAGCGATAAACTCACTCAAACGAGAATAAATTTGATAACGAATACTCTTCTTATTATTCAGTTCGCTATCAAGCTGCCCCGCCGTGTATTTTTTCCGGTTAATCGCGCGGTTATATCCGAGGCGTTCGACGCCTTCATAATCGTTCCGCGAACCAAGAATGCTCTGAATATAAACAGCCGGGACGCCTGGGAAACTTAACAACACAGCATGCGCGAGGAGGAACCGTGCAATACGTTCCTCATCTGAACTGTCTTGTAAACTTAACGCATCAAGATAGGTGACATTAATTTCATAAGGGCTTCGCGTTCCGTCAGGATTATTTTTCCAGTTGACCAGCGCGCCTTCCTGCTGAAGATTTTCGACCAACGAGAGGATCTCTGATTCCGGAAGAATGCCGCGCAGCGGATTCAAACCGATACCATCATGCGAGGCCAGGAAATTAAACCATGTAGTGTGTGAAGAAGGCAGTGCCAGCGACCCCGCCCATTGGCAAAGTGCTTTCACATCCTGACGATGAACGGCATGCAGCACCAGCGGAGGTAAGGAAAACTGATAGACCATCTGGGCTTCGTTTTCACCATCACCGAAGTAAGAGATGTTGTCTTTGTGCGGAACATTTGTCTCAGTAATGATCACCGTTCCAGGTGCCACGGCGTCCGTAATGGCGCGGAACAGCTGAATAAGGCAATGGGTTTGTTCCAGATGGATGCAGGTTGTTCCCGGGATTTTCCACATAAACCCGACCGCATCCAGACGGATATAACGCGCCCCTTCCATGAGGTAATGGAGCAGAACGTCAACCATTGCAATCAGCACCTGCGGCGAGGCGAAATTGAGATCGATCTGGTCATCGCTGAATGTAGTCCATAAATGACGAACGCTGCCATCATTAAGCGTAAACGGCGTCAACAGCGGTAAAGCGCGTGGGCGCGTCACCGCGGATAAATCGGTTTCCGGGTCGACAGAAATAAAGAAATCTTCATAACCAGGCTTCTGCGCAAGATAATTCGCAAACCATTCGCTTTTCGCTGACATATGATTGCAAACGAAATCAAACATTAAGCTGGCTGACTGTTTTAATTCCGCGACATCGCGCCAGTTTCCCGTTTCAGGTGCAACGGTATGATAATCAACAACGGAAAAACCATCATCTGATGACCACGGATAGAAAGGTAAAAGATGGACATGAGAAAAAGTACGAGAAAGCCACTCATTATAGAACCGGGTAAATACCGGCAATGCTTTCTCCCCTTTCGCGGAGATCTGATCGGCATAGGTAATCAGAACAACATCTTTTTCATCCCAGCCTGACTTACGCTTCTCCGTAATATTAACCGCCGCCTGTTGAAGCTTAGTTAATAACACGTCAAGGTGTGCATCTGAAAATGATTCACCGTAAATATGATTGATAAGGTATTTAATTTTTGCGTTCACATTATTTTCCATGGTAGCGGTCCCACGGAGTGGCAATCTACTCCCATGAAAAATATCTGTCAACGGACCTGGGGGCTGAAAAAGGCATTCTCAAAGCAGCGCAACGCAGTAATGTGAGCTGCCGCAAAGAAAGAGAAAAAGCAGAGGGGGAATTCATGCCCTCTCTCAGCGCGAGAAAGGGCTTATATGAGCGGGATTAGCGTGAAAAGTAGCGACGTGAAACGCGTTTTGCCAGTTTTTGTAACAGCGGCTCCAGGGCGACCGCCAGCAACATTCTGACCGGCTTACGGGCAACAGACTTGATCGCCCAGCCCGCCACACCAGCCGGACCATAACGTAACGCCGTCATCAGAACCAGTTTACCTGCGATTTTCAGGCCGGGTTTTACCTTCTGACCGGCCTGTTGCCAGTTTTGTTTCATGTAAGTTCTCTCTTAAAGCTGACGGAAACGACTTCTCAGCGTAAAGGTATCGGAGGTGACATAACGTTCCATCTCGCGCAATCGCTTCTCCCCTGCGCTCAGCTGTTCATCCACCGCGTTAAGAAGATCGCTGCTGGTTGGCGTGTTTTCCGCATCCAGCTCACCTTCCGGCATCGGATCAAGTACAAACGACAGAATGATGTAAGCCACCAGTGTAATAAAGGCCAGGCCAAAGAAAATCGACAATACGGTGACCACACGTACCAGTTTTACCGGGACATCCAGATAGTGTGCCAGCCCGGCGCAAACGCCCTGAACCATGCCCTGCTGCGGGATGCGCCACAGTTTTTTATTCAGATTTAGTCCAGCCATTAACGCTCCCTCCAGTTCGGGTGTTCCGCATCCAGGATGGCTTCCAGCGCCTGAATACGTTCGCGCATTTTGTTTGCCTCAGAAGAGAGCTGCGCCAGCCGCTGTTGCTCGCTTTGCGACAGCTCCCCGCGAGAAGAGCGGTTGCTGTAGTGCAGCCATAACCAGATGGGCAGAACAAACAGCACGAAAATTGTCAGGGGTATTGCCAGAAAAAGCGCGCTCATGTGTACTCCTTGTCTTGCGATGCGGCACGCTCAGGTGCCGCAGGATTTATTATTGGTTGTCTTGCTTCATTTTGGCTTTCAGCGCAGCCAGCTGCTCGCTAATTTCATCATCGGCTTTCAGGTCAGCAAACTGCTGATCCAGGGTTTTCTGCTTACCGATGCTGTGGCTTTCGGCTTCCGCTTCCATGTGGTCGATACGGCGTTCGAACGATTCGAAACGCGCCATCGCTTCATCCAGTTTGCCGCTGTCCAGCTGGCGACGCACGTCACGGGACGAGCTTGCAGCCTGGTGGCGCAGCGCCAGCGCCTGTTGACGTGCACGGGTTTCGCTGAGTTTGTTTTCAAGCTCACCAATCTCTTTCTTCATACGCGTCAGAGTATCATCCACCAGCGTCACTTCATGTTCCAGCGTGGCCACCATATCGGTCAGCTTCTGCTTCTCAATCAGCGCAGCGCGGGCCAGATCTTCTTTATCTTTGCGCAGCGCCAGTTCAGCTTTTTCCTGCCACTCGTTAAGCTGGGCAGTCGCCTGCTCGATACGACGCGTTAACTGCTTCTTCTCTGCCAGCGCGCGGGCGGAGGTGGAGCGTACTTCAACCAGCGTGTCTTCCATCTCCTGAATCATCAGGCGCACCAGCTTCTGCGGATCTTCTGCTTTCTCCAGCAGCGAGTTGATGTTGGCGTTCACGATGTCGGCAAAACGAGAAAAAATACCCATAATTCAATCCTCATAGTTCTGTTATCGGGCGATGCCCTGCTGAGTAGTTAATACAAATCCCATGCCAACTTTTTATCTTATTGATTTTACTGGGTGTGATTGATATTTATCCATCCAGCGGCTATTCTCACCTGGTGAATATCACTAAGGAGTGGTTAATTTCATCATGGCTGAATATAAAGACAATTTGCTTGGCGAGGCAAACAGCTTCCTGGAAGTGCTTGAGCAGGTATCGCGCCTGGCGCCGCTGAATAAACCGGTGCTCATTATCGGTGAGCGCGGAACGGGTAAAGAACTTATCGCTAACCGTCTGCACTTTCTGTCTGGCCGCTGGGACGGGCCTTTTATTTCGCTTAACTGCGCGGCGCTGAATGAAAATCTGCTCGACACGGAGCTTTTCGGTCATGAAGCCGGCGCGTTTACTGGCGCACAAAAACGGCACCCCGGTCGTTTTGAACGTGCCGACGGCGGAACGCTCTTTCTCGACGAGCTGGCGACCGCGCCAATGCTGGTGCAGGAAAAGCTGCTGCGTGTCATTGAGTATGGCGAACTGGAACGCGTTGGCGGAAGTCAGCCGCTTCAGGTAAACGTTCGCCTGGTGTGCGCCACTAACGCCGATCTGCCCGCGATGGTGGCAGAAGATAAATTCCGCGCCGACCTGCTGGACCGGCTGGCTTTCGATGTCGTCCAGTTGCCGCCGCTGCGTGAGCGACGCAGCGATATCATGCTGCTGGCCGATCAATTTGCCATTCAGATGTGCCGGGAACTGGGCCTGCCGCTCTTTCCGGGCTTCAGCGAACAGGCCACCGAGACCCTGCTCGGTTACCACTGGCCGGGGAATATCCGTGAACTGAAAAACGTGGTGGAACGGTCTGTTTACCGTCATGGCAGCAGCGAGACCGAACTGGACAACATTATTCTCGATCCGTTTCGGCGCGAGGTTAAACAGCCCCTTGCTCCGGCGGCGCGCCAGCATGATCCGGCGTTGCCGCTCGATTTACGCCAGTTCCAGCATCAGCAGGAGCAGCAACTGCTGGAACGGAGCCTGAAAGAGGCGAAATATAACCAGAAACGGGCAGCTGAACTGCTGGGTCTGACCTACCATCAGTTAAGGGCATTGCTCAAAAAACATCAAATGCGCTGACATTATCAGCACTTACCCCCAGACATTTTTACGAAGCAGGCGTAAGTGCGATACACTTTGCAGATCGAATCTAAAAACCTTAAAAACTATGCGCCTGGTTTTATCATCCCTGTTTGCACTCGGTCTGTTCAGCAATCTGGCCTTTGCTGCGCCCGATCGTACTGCGCCTCCTGATATTCGTGATAGTGGTTTCGTCTATTGCGTCAGCGGGCAAGTTGATACCTTTAACCCGCAAAAAGCGGGGAGCGGCGTGATTGTTGATACGCTGGCCGCACAGATTTACGATCGCCTGCTCGACGTCGATCCTTATACCTATCGGCTGGTTCCGGAGCTTGCTGAAAGTTGGGAAGTGCTTGATAACGGCGCCACGTACCGCTTCCGTCTACGCGATGATGTGGCTTTTCAGCACACCCCGTGGTTTACCCCAACCCGAAAGCTCAACGCGGATGACGTGGTTTTCACCTTCCAGCGCATCTTTAACCGCAACCATCCGTGGCATAACGTCAACGGCGGAAACTTCCCCTACTTCGACAGTCTGCAATTCGCGGACACGGTCAAAAGCGTTCGTAAGCTGGATAACCGCACGGTTGAGTTTCGCCTGACGCGCCCGGACGCCTCATTCCTCTGGCACCTGGCGACGCACTACGCGTCCGTCATGTCAGCCGAATACGCGGATCAGCTGACGAAAAAGGATCGTCAGGAACGTCTCGATCGTGAGCCTGTGGGCACAGGACCCTTCCAGTTAGCTGAGTACCGCGCCGGACAATACATTCGCCTGCAACGACACGATCATTTCTGGCGCGGCAAACCGCTGATGCCGCAGGTTATTGTCGATCTGGGTTCAGGTGGAACAGGCCGCCTCTCCAAACTGCTGACCGGTGAGTGCGACGTCCTTGCGTGGCCTGCGGCCAGCCAGTTGACTATTTTGCGCGACGACCCCCGCCTGCGCCTGACCCTACGCCCGGGAATGAACATCGCCTATCTGGCGTTTAACACCGATAAGCCACCGCTGAATAATCCGGCCGTGCGCCATGCGCTGGCGTTAGCGATCAACAATCAGCGTCTGATGCAGTCGATTTATTACGGCACCGCGGAAACCGCCGCCTCTATTCTGCCCCGCGCCTCCTGGGCCTATGACGGCGAGGCGAAGATCACGGAATATAATCCGGCGAAAGCGCGCGAACAGCTTAAAGCACTGGGGGCAGAAAACCTGACGCTTCAGCTGTGGGTACCCACCAGCTCTCAGGCGTGGAACCCTAGCCCGCTGAAAACCGCCGAACTGTTGCAGGCAGATATGGCCCAGGTGGGCGTGAAGGTGATCATCGTTCCTGTCGAAGGCCGTTTCCAGGAGGCGCGTCTGATGGACATGAATCACGACTTAACGCTGGCTGGCTGGTCTACCGACAGTAACGACCCGGACAGCTTCTTCCGTCCGCTGCTGAGCTGTGCGGCGATCAACTCCCAGACCAACTACGCGCACTGGTGTAACCGGGAATTTGATGCTGTGCTGCAAAAAGCCCTCTCATCTCAACAGCTTGCTTCACGCATTGAGGCCTACGATGAAGCGCAAAATATTCTGGCCAGAGAGCTTCCCGTGTTGCCGCTTGCCTCTTCCCTGCGCCTTCAGGCCTACCGTTACGATATAAAAGGGCTGGTACTCAGCCCGTTTGGTAACGCCTCCTTCGCGGGCGTGACTCGTGAGGAAGAACAAGAGGTGAAAAAACCATGATTATATTTACCTTGCGGCGGCTGCTGTTACTGCTGGTCACCCTGTTCTTCCTGACCTTTGTCGGCTTTAGCCTTAGCTACTTTACGCCGCACGCCCCGCTTCAGGGCTCATCCCTCTGGGACGCCTGGCTGTTCTGGTTTAACGGCCTGTTGCACTGGGATTTTGGCGTGTCCAGCATCAACGGACAGCTCATCTCTGAGCAGCTGAAGATGGTTTTCCCGGCCACCATGGAGCTGTGTATACTCGCCTTTGGCTTTGCCCTCATGGTGGGGATCCCGGTGGGGATGCTGGCGGGAATTTATCGCAATAAATGGCAGGATAAATTCATCAGCGCGCTTGCCTTAATTGGCTTTTCCATCCCTGTTTTCTGGCTGGCGCTGCTGCTTACCCTCTTCTTCTCACTGACGTTAGGCTGGCTTCCGGTGTCTGGCCGTTTCGACCTGCTGTATAACGTACAAACGGTGAGCGGCTTCGCCATCGTTGACGCCTGGCTTTCCGATTCAGTCTGGCGCGACGAAATGATCGTGAGCGCCCTGCGCCATATGGTGCTGCCAGTGCTCACGCTGGCCGTCGCACCGACGACCGAAGTGATCCGCCTGATGCGCATCAGCACTATCGAAGTCTTCGATCAAAACTATGTGAAAGCCGCCGCCACACGCGGACTGTCTCGCCTGACGATTCTACGTCGCCATGTGCTGCACAATGCGTTGCCGCCGGTAATCCCACGGCTTGGGCTGCAATTCTCAACCATGCTGACGCTGGCGATGATCACCGAGATGGTTTTCAGCTGGCCGGGCCTTGGACGCTGGATGATCAACGCCATTCGCCAACAGGATTACGCTGCGATCTCCGCCGGAGTGATGGTGATTGGCTCGCTGGTTATTATTGTTAACGTTGTTTCCGATATTTTGGGTGCCATGGCCAACCCGTTGAAGCATAAGGAATGGTATGCCTTACGATAACGTCTACAGCGAAAAGCGCACGCCTGGTGCGCTACGCACCGTGTGGCGTAATTTCTACGGCGACACCACGGCGATGATCGGCTTTTACGGCTGCATTGGCCTCGTGTTGCTGTGTGTTTTGGGTTCGTGGTTTGCCCCGTATGGCATCGATCAGCAGTTCCTTGGTTATCAGCTTTTACCGCCATCGTGGTCGCGTTACGGGGAGGTTTCGTTCTTCCTGGGGACTGACGATCTCGGACGCGACGTGCTAAGTCGTTTACTGAGCGGCGCCGCACCTACGGTAGGCGGCGCGTTCGTGGTCACCCTGGCCGCCGCGATATGCGGCCTTGCACTGGGCATTTTTGCCGGCTCTACCCATGGGCTGCGGTCTGCCGTGCTTAATCATATTCTTGATACCTTGCTCTCGATTCCTTCGCTGTTGCTGGCGATTATCGTCGTGGCCTTCGCGGGGCCGCACCTCACACATGCGATGTTCGCCGTCTGGCTGGCCATTCTGCCCCGCATGGTGCGATCGGTTTACAGCCTGGTTCACGACGAACTGGAGAAAGAGTATGTCGTCGCCGCCCGTCTGGACGGTGCCAACACGTTTAATATTTTGTGGTTTGCCGTGCTGCCTAACATTGCCGCCGGGCTGGTGACGGAGATCACCCGCGCCCTGTCGATGGCGATTCTGGATATCGCAGCGCTGGGCTTCCTGGACCTGGGCGCGCAGCTCCCCTCCCCGGAATGGGGCGCAATGCTCGGCGATGCGCTGGAGCTGATTTACGTTGCGCCGTGGACGGTCATGCTGCCGGGCGCGGCCATCATGGTGAGCGTTCTGCTCGTTAACCTGCTTGGCGACGGGATCCGCCGCGCAATCAATGCGGGGGTGCAATAATGCCGTTACTTGATATCCGCAACCTCACGATCGAAATTAAAACGGGCGAAGGCTGGGTTAAAGCGGTGGATCGCATCAGTATTACGCTCGCAGAGGGCGAAATACGCGGGCTGGTGGGCGAATCGGGTTCCGGTAAGAGTCTAATCGCCAAAGCCATTTGCGGCGTGGCGAAGGACAACTGGCGGGTGACCGCCGACCGTATGCGTTTCGACGACATCGATCTGTTGCGTCTCTCCCCGCGCGAACGCCGTAAACTGGTGGGCCATAACGTCTCGATGATTTTTCAGGAGCCGCAATCCTGTCTCGATCCGTCCGAGCGCGTCGGGAAACAGCTGATGCAGAATATCCCCGGCTGGACCTATAAAGGCCGCTGGTGGCAGCGTTTCGGCTGGCGTAAACGCCGTGCCATTGAGCTATTGCACCGTGTGGGGATCAAAGACCATAAAGACGCGATGCGCAGTTTCCCCTACGAACTGACCGACGGTGAATGCCAGAAAGTGATGATTGCTATCGCCCTGGCCAATCAGCCGCGTCTGCTGATTGCGGACGAACCGACGAACGCGATGGAGCCAACGACTCAGGCGCAGATTTTCCGCCTGCTCACGCGTCTGAACCAGAATAACAACACCACCATTTTGCTGATCAGCCATGACCTGCAAATGTTGAGCAAGTGGGCGGATAAAATTGACGTGATGTATTGCGGACAAACGGTAGAAACCGCGCCAAGTGAAGACCTGGTGACGACGCCGCATCATCCCTACACGCAGGCGCTGATCAGGGCGATCCCTGATTTTGGCAGCGCAATGCCACACAAGAGCCGTCTGAATACTCTGCCTGGCGCGATTCCGCTGCTGGAATCGCTGCCCATTGGCTGCCGTCTGGGTCCGCGTTGCCCGTATGCTCAGCGTAAATGCATTGAAACACCGCGCCTGACAGGGCCGAAAAATCATCTGTTTGCCTGTCATTTCCCGCTGAACATGGAGAGAGAGTGAAATGGTCGAAACCTTACTGGAAGTGCGTAACCTGAGTAAGACCTTTCGCTATCGCACCGGCCTGTTTCACCGTCAGACCGTCGAGGCGGTTAAACCGCTGAGCTTTACGCTGCGCGAAAAGCAGACGCTGGCGATTATCGGTGAAAACGGCTCGGGCAAATCGACCCTGGCAAAAATGCTCGCGGGTATGGTTGAGCCAAGCGGCGGTGAAATACTGATTGACGATCATCCTCTGGAATTTGGTGACTACTCTTTCCGCAGCCAGCGCATTCGGATGATTTTTCAGGATCCGTCAACGTCCCTCAACCCGCGCCAGCGTATTTCGCAGATCCTGGATTTCCCGCTGCGGTTGAATACCGACCTGGAGCCGGAAGCGCGTCGCAAACGGATTGTCGAAACCCTGCGTCTGGTAGGTCTCCTGCCCGACCATGTCAGCTATTACCCCCACATGCTGGCTCCGGGCCAAAAACAGCGTCTCGGACTGGCCCGCGCGCTGATCCTGCGCCCGAAGGTCATTATCGCCGACGAAGCGCTGGCGTCGCTGGACATGTCGATGCGTTCGCAACTCATCAACCTGATGCTGGAGCTACAGGAAAAGCAGGGGATATCGTATATCTACGTGACTCAGCACCTGGGCATGATGAAGCACATCAGCGATCAGGTGCTGGTGATGCACCAGGGTGAAGTCGTTGAGCGCGGCAGTACCGCTGACGTGCTGGCCTCCCCGCTCCACGACCTGACAAAACGCCTGATTGCCGGACACTTTGGTGAAGCATTGACGGCCGATGCGTGGCGGAAAGATCGTTAGCCGTTGCGTAACCCGCTTGCCAGCAGAGTAAACACCTCGATGGCATGCGGCAGCGTCTTCTGCGGCTCATCACTCGCGGCAATCATCAAGGCAGCATTCAGCGCAACGCCGTTCAACAGATGGGCTGCGACTTTCGCATCCATTTTTTTAAGCACGTTGCGTTCGATTAATTTTTCGATGGTCTGGCGGGTCGACTCAAGACAGCTGTTCTGGCTGGGCCATTGCGCCGGATCGCCCAGAACGGCCGGACCGTCAAGAAGCACGATACGCTGAACTTCCGGAACGAGCGCCATGTTGATGTAGGCGATGCCTTCCGCCAGCAGTCTCTCCCAATCATCGTCTGTGGCCGCGGCAACGGCTTTCGCGTTGCCCGCCATTTCGCTGTCTATCTGCGCGACCACCGCCGCCAGTAACCCTTTCTTATCTCTGAAATTATGATACAGCGCACCGCGCGTTAACCCCACGCTTGCCGTCAGTTCATCCATCGACGCTGCAGCAAAGCCTTTCTCAGCAAACGCCTTTCGCGCCGCATGAATCAATTTTTCGCGATTTTCCTGAGCTGTTTCAGCACGACGTTTTGTAGCCATAGAACTTCCTATAAAAGCGATATTTTTAATTTGACATACGCGGCGTATGTGAATTACATTTTTTCACATACATTGCGTATGTTACTTCTCTTAAGTAACCACAACAACGCCTCTAACAGAAAAGGAAATGCCATGCATCCACGTAATCCTGTCTTCCCTGCCAATCGACATGCCCTTTATGAGGAGCATGGCTATTCGGCTGCCATTCGCTCTGGCGATCTGTTATTTGTTTCCGGTCAGGTCGGCAGCCGCAGCGATGGCACGCCTGAGCCTGATTTCGCCGCTCAGGTGCAGTTGGCATTCGATAATTTACAGGCGACTTTGGCCGCCGCAGGATGCACTTTTGACGATCTGATTGATGTCACGACGTTTCATACCGATCCAGAAAACCAGTTCCCCGTCATCATGGAGGTGAAAAAACTGGTGTTTCCACAGCCACCTTACCCAAACTGGACGGCTATCGGCGTTAACTGGCTGGCCGGATTTGATTTTGAAATTAAGGTTATTGCCCGAATCCCCTCGCCAGCGAATTAATATCCGGCCGTCTTAGCGTGAAGCTTCTGGCCAACCTCTGGTTGGATGAGGCGAACCCAGCACCTGGTGATATACTGCTGGAATACACACGAAATAGCCTGATAAAGAGTCAGTTCAACGTCTTTCGTGCGCCCAGCCACGGCACGTGAGCGAGAAATATCGTGACACAAGGGGCTGTGAGTGGGCTATAATTTCGAGCTAATTTCGAATGATTTTGAAATACTGCCTGTAACGCTATGAATTACAAGGCAAAATAAGCAATGAATATAAGGATTAAAGCTATGGGTTTTCTTTCCGGTAAGCGCATTCTGGTAACTGGCGTTGCCAGCAAACTGTCCATCGCATACGGCATCGCACAGGCTATGCATCGCGAAGGCGCTGAGCTGGCGTTCACCTACCAGAACGACAAGCTGAAAGGCCGTGTTGAAGAATTTGCCGCGCAGCTGGGTTCCAGCATTGTTCTGGAATGTGACGTTGCACAAGACGAAAGCATTGATGGCATGTTTGCTGAACTGGCAAAAGCATGGCCGAAATTCGACGGTTTCGTTCACTCCATCGGCTTCGCTCCGGGCGATCAGCTGGACGGCGACTACGTGAACGCGGTTACCCGTGATGGCTTCAAAATCGCTCATGATATCAGCTCCTACAGCTTCGTTGCGATGGCAAAATCCTGCCGCGCGATGCTGAACCCGGGCGCAGCCCTGCTGACCCTGTCCTACCTGGGCGCAGAACGCGCTATCCCTAACTACAACGTTATGGGTCTGGCGAAAGCGTCTCTGGAAGCCAACGTGCGCTATATGGCGAACGCAATGGGTCCTGAAGGCGTGCGTGTTAACGCAATTTCTGCGGGTCCAATCCGTACTCTGGCCGCTTCCGGTATCAAAGATTTCCGTAAAATGCTGGCACATTGCGAAGCGGTTACCCCGATTCGTCGTACCGTTACCATCGAAGATGTGGGTAACTCTGCGGCATTCCTGTGCTCTGACCTTTCCGCGGGTATCTCCGGCGAAGTGGTTCACGTGGACGGCGGCTTCAACATCGCTGCCATGAATGAGCTGGAAATCAAATAAGTCTGTTACTCTCTTCCCGCCTGGGAAGAGAGTTTTCTCCCCTCCCCGCACTTCGTTATTCCGTTCTGCTATTTGTTATCACCTAACAATATTTTTCCCCTCATCCGCCTTACGCCAGGATATTGATCGCCATTTTGAGATCAAGGAACGCCCATGGAACAACGCCGTTTTTCCGGCAAAGGCCACTGGTATCACGAAACCCAGTCGAATCATTCGCAGACGGACGTTCTGCCGCTGGTGCCTGAAGCCGCTAACGTCGACGATCGTTTTTTGCTCGATTTAGCCCTGCCTGACGACATTGCCGCAAGCTGTTGTGGGTGGCTTACGCCAGCCCGAACCTTGTGCCGCCTCTTATTCCCGCTCGATACTCCCGTAAACCGTCTGCACACGCTTAGCGCCTACGACAGACTGAGCACGGCGTTGACGGTTTCCCAGGCGTGTGGCGTCCAGCGGCTCTGTAACCACTACGCGGCGCTCCTCGCCCCCCTTCCGGGCCCCGACTCTTCCCGGGAAAGCAATCGACGCCTTGCAGAAATCACTCAGTATGCCCGCCAGCTGGCGAGCTCTCCGGACGTCATTGACGATAAAGCGCAAACTCAGCTTGATGAGGTGGGACTGACAACGTATGACATTGTGCTTATCAACCAGATCATCGGCTTTACTGGTTTTCAGGCGCGGGCGGTTGCAGTGTTTCAGGCGCTGCTTGGCCATCCGGTACGCTGGCTACCGGGACACCACATTCAGCCCCATACACTACCGCTGAGCTTTACCCGATGGACAGCCACCCAGCCCGTAGTCGAACTGAAATATGCCAGTGCGGTTCAACTTGAGGCGCTCTCACGCTGGCAGGCCGAACCTGCGCTTTCAGCGCTCACGCCGGTTCTCTGCCATGAGCCGATGCTGCTGAATCTGACGGGCGAGATACTGGTTAACCACCCACAAAGCGAAGCCCAGCCATCTGCATCGCTCTCAGCCGCCCATGCGCTGCTGCTTACGTCTCCCGATCGTTTTAGCGCCGCCCAGTTAACGCCTCTCACGGAGGCCGGTATCCCGCCGGGCAAGGCAATTAACCTGTTAACCCACGGCGCTTTTAATGGCTGGCTGGACCGTCTTCGCGTGGCGCTTGGCAAAGAGGAATAACCACACGCTTTACCTAAAGAGCGCTTGCTGTAGCAGTGAGAATCGCGTAAAACTGTCAGCCGCTCAATGGCTACGAAAATAGAACATTATGTTTCAGGACAACCCGCTGCTAGCGCAGCTTAAACAGCAACTACATTCCCAGACGCCCCGTGCAGAAGGGGTCGTAAAAGCCACGGAAAAGGGCTTTGGCTTTCTTGAAGTTGACGGACAGAAGAGCTACTTCATTCCGCCTCCTCAGATGAAGAAAGTGATGCATGGCGACCGCATTTCGGCCGTTATTCATACCGAAAAGGAACGAGAGTCTGCCGAGCCGGAAGCACTGATCGAACCTTTCCTGACCCGCTTTGTCGGGAAAGTGCATAAAAAAGACGATCGTCTTTCTATCGTACCGGATCATCCTCTCCTGAAAGATGCCATCCCTTGCCGCGCCGCGCGTGGCGTTGAGCATGACTTTGTCGAGGGTGACTGGGCGGTTGCCGAAATGCGCCGTCATCCTTTAAAAGGCGATCGCGGTTTCTACGCCGAGCTGACCCAGTTCATCACCTTTGGCGACGACCATTTCGTCCCATGGTGGGTGACGCTGGCGCGCCACAACCTCGAAAAAGAAGCGCCGGATGGCGTAGCGACCAAAATGCAGGACGAAGGTCTTGAGCGTCGCGATCTGACAGCGCTGGACTTTGTCACCATCGACAGCGCCAGCACCGAGGATATGGACGATGCGCTGTATGCCGAAGAGGCAGCGGTTGGCAAAATGCATCTGACCGTCGCCATCGCCGACCCTACCGCATGGATTGTCGAAGGCAGCAAGCTGGACGAAATGGCCAAAGTGCGTTCGTTCACCAACTACCTGCCGGGCTTCAACATCCCGATGCTGCCGCGCGAGCTTTCCGACGATCTCTGCTCCCTGCGTCCCCATGAAGTGCGTCCGGTACTGGCCTGCCGCATGACCATCGCGGCTGACGGTACCATTGAAGAAGATATCGAATTCTTCGCCGCCACCATCGAATCCAAAGCTAAACTGGCTTATGACAACGTGTCCGACTGGCTGGAAAATACCGGCAGCTGGAAGCCTGAATCCGATAATATCGCTGCGCAAATTCGTCTGCTGCATCGCGTCTGCCAGAGCCGCAGTGAGTGGCGCCAGACCCACGCCCTGGTATTTAAGGACCGCCCGGACTACCGCTTTGTGCTGGGGGAAAAAGGCGAAGTGCTCAACATCGTCGCCGAGCCACGCCGTATTGCCAACCGTATCGTTGAAGAAGCGATGATCTCCGCCAACATTTGCGCCGCACGCGTGCTGCGCGACAAGTTAGGCTTTGGCATTTACAACGTGCACACCGGCTTTGACCCGGCTAACACCGAAGCGCTGGCCGCCCTGCTCAAAACCCATGACGTCCACGTCGATCCGGAAGAGGTGCTGACCCTGCCAGGCTTCTGCAAGCTGCGCCGCGAGCTGGACGCACAGCCGTCAGGTTTCCTTGACAGCCGCATTCGCCGCTTCCAGTCCTTTGCGGAAATCAGCACCGAGCCAGGCCCGCACTTCGGTCTCGGTCTTGAGGCATATGCCACCTGGACCTCCCCGATCCGTAAGTACGGCGACATGGTTAACCATCGTCTGCTGAAAGCGATCATCAAAGGGGAATCTGTTGCCCGCCCACAGGATGAGACTACGTTGCAGATGGCAGAGCGTCGCCGTCTGAACCGTATGGCGGAGCGTGATGTCGGCGACTGGTTGTACGCGCGTTTCCTGAATGATAAGGCAGGGACTGACACCCGTTTCCCGGCTGAAATCATTGACATCAGCCGCGGCGGTATGCGCGTGCGTCTGGTGGATAATGGCGCCGTTGCCTTTATTCCTGCCCCGTTCCTGCATGCCGTTCGCGACGAACTGGTTTGTAGCCAGGAAAACGGGACCGTGCAAATTAAAGGCGAAACGGTTTACAAAGTCACTGACGTGATTGATGTAAACATCGCTGAAGTCCGCATGGAAACCCGCAGCATTATCGCGCGCCCTGTCGCCTGATAACCGCGTAGACTCCCGGCCGTTCCGTTCAGGGATGGCCGGGAGTTCTCCCCAGTATTATCTCTCGCAAAATCATCGTTTTTTCTCACACTTTTCTGTTTCCCACCGCCATATTTCGCCAGAATTATCTACAGTAAAAAGAGCCGTCATAGTCGACTGCAAATGAATAATTTGTGCGCTACTCAGCAGCCGCGGGAGAAAACGGGATGGACGATCTGGAGCAGAATTTGCTGTTTCGTTACATGGGTACGCATAGCCCCTGGTGGCGACTAACAGCAGACAGCAATGCTCTGCATCTTGCTGCCAGTGAAAGCGCTGAAATCGTTCAGGTGGTTGCGCTGGACGATGAGCAGGCCGCTCTGATTCGCCAGCTCACCGTTATCACGTCCAGCATTGCCATGACCCTTCCCTTGTATGGTTTGGACGTTCCCGTCCATCTTGTCGGTCGTAAAATTAACAAAAATGAGTGGGCGGGAACGGCATCAGCATGGAACGACACGCCTTCCGTGGCGCGCGATCTGGCGCAGGGACTCTCCTTCGCCGAACAGGTGGTGTCCGAAGCTAACTCCGTAATTGTCATCCTCGACCAGAACGGGAATATTCAGCGCTTCAACCGTTTAAGTGAAGAATATACGGGCCTGAAGGAACAGGAAGTCATCGGGCAAAACGTGTTTAAACTGTTCATGAGCCGCAGCGAAGCCGCGGCCTCAAAACGCAACATCACCGGTTTTTTTCGTAACGGCAGCTCCTACGAAGTCGAACGCTGGATCAAGACCCGCAAGGGGCAACGCCTGTTTCTCTTCAGAAATAAATTCGTTCACAGCGGCAGCGGGAAAAATGAAATTTTCCTCATCTGTTCGGGTACCGACATCACGGAAGAGCGTCGGGCCCAGGAGCGCCTGCGCGTTCTCGCCAATACGGATACGATTACCGGTTTGCCTAACCGAAATGCCATCCATGAGCTGATCTCCGACGCCATCACCTCCCGGGGTGAAACGCAGGTGGGCGTGGTTTATCTCGATCTGGATAACTTTAAAAAAGTGAACGATGCCTATGGGCATATGTTTGGCGACCAGCTGCTACAGGCCGTTGCGCTGGCGATCCTGAGTTGCCTGGACGACGGACAAACCCTGGCGCGCCTGGGTGGGGATGAGTTTATCGTGATGGCCACCGATACCTCGCAGGGCGCACTGGAAGCTATGGCGTCGCGCATTCTGACCCGACTGCGGCAGCCTTTCCGCATCGGGCTGATAGAGGTTTACACTGGCTGCTCGCTTGGTATCGCGCTTGCGCCCCAGCACGGTAACGATCGGGAAAGCGTCATTCGCAATGCCGACACCGCCATGTACACCGCCAAGGAAAATGGCCGGGGTAAATTCTGCGTCTTCTCGCCAGAGATGAACCAGCGCGTATTTGAATATCTATGGCTGGATACCAACCTGCGTAAAGCGCTGGATAACGATCAGCTGTTAATTCACTACCAGCCAAAAATGACCTGGCGCGGCGAAGTCAGAAGTCTGGAGGCGCTGGTGCGCTGGCAGTCACCAGAGCGTGGCCTGATCCCGCCGATGGAATTTATCTCCTATGCGGAAGAGTCAGGGCTGATAGTGCCCCTTGGCCGCTGGGTTATGCTCGATGTGGTGCGCCAGGTGGCAAAATGGCGCGACAAAGGGATCAACCTGCGCGTCGCGGTCAACGTTTCCGCCCGTCAGCTGGCGGATCAGACCATCTTCAGTGACCTGAAGCAGGCGCTGAAAGACCTGAATTTTGAATACTGCCCGATTGACGTGGAATTGACCGAAAGCTGTCTCATCGAAAATGAAGAGCTGGCCCTGTCAGTGATCCAGCAATTTAGCCGCCTGGGGGCGCAAATTCACCTTGATGACTTTGGTACGGGGTACTCTTCCCTGTCGCAGCTGGCGCGCTTCCCTATCGACGCCATCAAGCTTGACCAGTCCTTCGTCCGGGATATCCATAAGCAGTCCATTTCACAGTCGCTCGTGCGCGCGATAGTCGCCGTGGCACAGGCGTTGAATCTGCAGGTCATTGCTGAAGGGGTGGAGAGTGCAAAAGAAGACGCCTTTCTGACGAAGAATGGCGTCAACGAACGGCAGGGTTTTCTTTTTGCTAAGCCCATGCCCGCAGCCGCATTCGAGCGATGGCTAAAGCGCTATCAGGCCAGGAATGTCCGTTAGCTGGCTTTGCGTAAGCCCGTCGCCTGATGGCGATTTTGCAGCATAACCAGCCGCTCCATGTAGGCGATATCCTTCGGTTCAAGGCAGAAGGCGGCATCCACCCAATCCTCTGTAATGTCCATCAACTCGCTTCGCGGAAGTGGCAGAACACGCGTACGCGCGCGCAGCATGGCCCTTACGCCGTTCAGCTTCGGCTGTAGCGTGTCGATAAACGTCCGTACCGAAACATAGCTCTGTAACGGCTCGAATAAGAGATCCACAAGACCGTGCTGTTCATACCATTCCGCCGTATGCGACTCACCTTTATAGATCAGCGCCTCTGCCATTTTCATGCCGGCACGACGCGCCACCAGTGAATAACCGCCCATGCCCGGGAACAGATTGAACGCGATTTCCGGAAAGCCTAATCGGGCATCGCGCTGGGCCAGAATGAAATGGTGCGCGAGCGCGGCTTCAAACCCGCCCCCTAACGCGCTTCCTTCCACCATCGCCAGCGTGACAGCACCCGTATCGAACCCTCGTGAGGCGGCATGAACGCAGTCCACACAGGCCCGGGCATAGGCGCGTAACGCTTCGCGTCGGTTGTTTTTGATGCACTCAACAAAGAATTGTAAATCACCGCCGGTATTGTAGATGTCAGGGACCAGCGATCCGGTGACCCAAAAATCAACGACATATCCGGACTGGCGAACCAGCCAGGAGAGATTCATGATCTCCTCGATCAGCGCATGATTGAAGCAAGGCCGTGGCGTGGCACGTAACATCATCCACACCGTGCGCCGTTCGGCCTCATAATAAGCCGCCAGTTGAGTGAATCGTTCAGCATCAGTAAACAATGTGCAGGTTGTCTGGTTGATAACTGTCATAGTCGAATTCCTCTTATAAAAAAGCGCGTTGCGCGCAGTTTTAGACTAATCCACCCCTACAACCCGCAGCATACGGGGGTAAAATTTGTCACTTTCAATTATGAACTTTGGTTATTGCATTTTTTACCTTCTCTTTTGAATCAATTTTCTGCATCATTGATAATATTAACTTTTCGCTTCAGGGTGAGCTTATGTCTAACATTGATGCAACAGCCGTGGCACAGCGTATTGATACTGTGCTGGATATTCTTGTCGCGGGCGATTATCACTCTGCTATCCGTAATCTTGAGATCCTCAAGTCTGAACTGCTGGCTGAGAACGGCACTGATAACGCATCAGAATCCACTCAACCAAAAGCCCCGTGGGAAGTGTAACCACGTCGTTTTCGCCCTTGCCTTTTAAATGGATGCTATGAATTCCCGACAACAAATCATTTTGCAGATGGTGATCGATCAGGGACGCGTAAGCGTAGTCGATCTCGCTAAAGCTACCGGCGTTTCTGAAGTCACCATTCGTCAGGATCTGAATCTTCTGGAAAAACAGAGCTACCTGCGGCGTGCGCACGGATATGCCGTTCCACTGGACAGCGACGACGTTGAAACCCGCATGATGAACAATTTTGCGCTCAAGCGGGAACTGGCGGAGTTTGCTGCATCCTTAGTGAATAACGGTGAGACCGTCTTTATTGAAAATGGCAGCAGTAACGCCCTTCTGGCGCGCACGCTTGCCGATCAAAAAGACGTTACCATCATTACCGTAAGCAGCTATATCGCCCATCTGTTGAAGGAAACTCGCTGCGAGGTCATTCTGCTGGGCGGCATTTACCAGAAGAAAAGCGAAAGCATGGTGGGGCCATTAACGCGTCAGTATGTTCAGCAGGTTCACTTCAGTAAGGCATTCATTGGCATTGACGGCTGGCAGCCCGATACCGGCTTTACCGGTCGCGACATGATGCGTTCAGACGTGGTGAACGCCGTACTCGCCAAAGAGTGTGAAGCGATTGTGCTGACCGATAGCTCTAAGTTTGGCGCCGTACACCCTTATACGATGGGTCCGGCTTCGCGCTTCAGCCGTGTGATCACGGATGAGCGTTTACGCGATGAATATCGCCAGCAATTAGAACAAGACGGCCTGACTGTCGATATTGTGAAAAAAACGGCCTGATTATCCTGCTGCGCCCGAATAATGGGCGCACTTAAACCTTTCTCTGAGAGTATTCCGACCCTTCCTTTAAGAGTTTTTACCTGTTGAAACTGTTCTAAACACGTAAAATTAATATTAGCGATATAACAGGAAGTGACTATCACCTGCGTGATGATGTAACGCCTGCGCGACCAGCTTTCACGGGAACAGAATTTAAGTATGGATATTGTCTATACTTAAAGTGCATTCCTTTCCGTGAATCGATAATTCAGGAGAAAGTATTATGACCTTTACCAGCAAAAAATTAGCCGCCGCTGTTCTGGCAATCACTGTAGCAATGTCTCTGAGCGCTTGCTCTAACTGGTCTAAACGTGACCGTAACACCGCGATTGGTGCCGGTGCTGGTGCGCTTGGTGGTGCAGTATTAACGGATGGTAGTACGCTGGGTACATTAGGTGGTGCTGCCGTAGGTGGTATTATCGGTCACCAGGTGGGCAAATAATCACCATAACGGTTCTCACCGGTATAATAATATATTTTGTATTTTCAGGTCTGACTTACGCACGTAAAAAAAAGAGCCACGGCAATGTCCGTGGCTCATTTATTTTAACCGCCCGCCAGTTTGACTTTCATACCTTTGGCTTCCAGGAGCGTTTTAATTAAATCCCGCTTATCGCCCTGAATCTCAATTATGCCGTCTTTTAGTGCCCCACCGCATCCGCACTTCTTTTTAAGCTCAGCGGCGAGCTTTACCAGCTCTGCATCATCCAGATCAATGCCGGTGACAAGGCAAACGCCTTTCCCTTTTCTGCCACTGGTCTGGCGCTGAATACGCACGATTCCATCGCCTTTCGGACGTTCAACTTTCTCTTTTGGCTCTTCAATACGCCCGGTATCTGTTGAATAGACCAGACGAGTGTTGGCATCACGCATTATGCCCCCTTTTTCAGTGATGCATTAATCGCTTTCAGAGTCTCTGCCGGATAAGCGGATTGCGTCACCGGGCGACCAATTACCATATAGTCTACCCCCGCGCTCAGCGCCTGCTCTGGCGTCATGATGCGTCGCTGATCCCCTGACTCGCTGCCTGCCGGACGGATACCTGGCGTCACCAGTTTAAATTCGCGGCCTAACTCAGATTTGAAGCGAACCGCCTCCTGAGCTGAACAGACCACGCCATCAAGCCCACACTGTTGCGTGAGGCGCGCCAGACGCTCCGCATGTTCGGCAGGTGACAACGTCACACCCAGGTCACGAAGGTCAGATTCATCCATACTGGTCAGCACGGTGACGGCGATAAGAAGCGGAGCGTCATTGCCAAACGGCACCAGCGCTTCGCGCGCAGCCGTCATCATACGTGCCCCACCGGAGGCATGAACGTTAACCATCCACACACCCAGTTCAGCCGCCGCAGCAACGGCGTGGGCAGTGGTATTCGGAATATCGTGGAATTTCAGGTCGAGGAAAACGTCGAAACCACGCTGGTGCAGATCGCGGACGATTTGCGGACCGAACAGCGTAAACATCTCTTTGCCTACTTTAAGACGGCAATCCCGGGGATCAATACCATCAACAAAGGCCAGTGCGGCGTCACGGTTATTGTAATCCAGAGCAACAACTACAGGAGAATCGGTAACTACGCGGGAAGTGGAGGAAGTAACAGACGTCATGACCAGCCCTTTTCGTCTATGGGCGCGCAGCGGCGCGGAACAGATAAACGGCGTGCATTCTACCTGCCCTCGGGGTAAATGAACAGAATCGAATGCTTTTCCTGTTGAACCACAGACCGCACGGTGCTGAAAGAAATAATGCACTCTTTAGTATGTTGTAACTAAAATGGAGTGTTTTAAAAAATCACTGCCCGTCCAGACCACGAATTGGCTTGATGGTGGACCAGGCCCGGCAGGAAGGGCAATGCCAGTAGAGCGAATAGGCGGTGAAGCCGCATTTCTGGCAGCGATAGCGCGGCTTGCTCCGCACCTGTTCACCGACCATGTCTCGCAGCACCATCAGGCTCTCTTTAGCGCGCCCTTCTTCTGCATCGTTAAGATGATAATCCATCAGCTTGTGGAAGACGCGCATCGTCGGATGGCGCTGCAACTGACGGGTAATGTATACCTGGGCGGTATCACTCCCTTCGTGCTCTTCGACGACATCCGACAGCATCAGCTCGGCTGTGGCACCGGTGTTTTCTTCAACACAGCGGCGCAGGAATGCAACCCACTCGTCCTGCTTACCTAACTGCTGATAGCAGGTTTGCAGCATTTCCAGTGTTTCGCTGACCAGCTCTTTGTCCTGATCGATAACGCGAAGCAGGCTTTCCACGGCTTTGGCGTAATCACCATTAGCCATAAAGACCCGCCCCATCATTATCGAGATGCGGGCGCTGTTGCGATCGGCCGCGGCGCCTTTTTTTAGCAATGCCATGGCCTTATCCATGTCATCGCTACCCATTTGCTGAAGGGCCAGCTCGCAGTAAAAATGGGCAATTTCGACGCGCTGTTTATCTTTGCCGAGTTTGACCAGCCGTTCGGCGGTATCAATTGCTTTTTGCCAGTCGCTGGTTGCCTGGTAGATTTGCAGAAGTTGCTGAAGCGCACCGATACGGAAATCGGTCTCATCCACCAGCTGAGAGAACATATCTTCTGCGCGATCGTATAGGCCCGCCGCCATGTAATCTCTGCCCAACTGCTGCACGGCCAGCAACCGTTGCTCATAGGTCAACGATGCGCTTTCCATCAGGGTCTGGTGGATACGGATGGCACGGTCAACCTCTCCGCGCGAGCGGAACAGGTTTCCCAGGGTGAGATGCGCCTCTACGGTGCCGGTATCCTCTTTGAGCATGTCGAGGAACAGATCGACCGCTTTATCCTGCTGATTGCTCAGCAGGAAGTTCACCCCCGCAACGTAGTCACGGGAGAGTCGGTTTGCTTCATCCTGTTTTGTTTGTTGCGCGCTTCTGCGGCCCATATACCAGCCATAGGCTGCGGCGACAGGCAAAAGCAGAAACAACAACTCCAGCATATTCGATTATTCCTTGACTACCGGCACACCAGAGCTCGCCGGAATGTCAGTCGCAGGCGTAAGTTGATGTTCAAGTCGTTTAATTTTACGTTCAGCGCGAACAAGGGAAACACGAACCTTAAGCCAGAACAGGCCACATACAAGCCAGCCGATGACAAAACCCGCTGCGAATAACACAGCCAGCAGGCTCGACACCCGGTACTCGCCCTGCGCCAGCAGATAGTTGAAACTTACCTGTTGATCGTTTTGCGCGCCCAATGTGACTGAAATGACAAAAATCGCCAACACCAGTAAGAAAATGAGTAAATATTTCACATGACTTCCCGTTATGTGGTTCGAGCGTATAAAGCGTGTTCAACTCACGGCAATCAGCCTTATAAGCTACCATTTTAGTGGCGGGCGCGAAACGGAAAAAGTAATGCGCCCTTCATGGATTTATGGTCAAAATGCGGAATATCAAGCTTCAGGTTCCGCCTGACTCCCTTTCGGCTATTTCTTCCTTCTCTTCCTGCGGTGGCGTCAGAGGCCCACAAAAACGTTGTGCAAGCCAGGTCGCCAGCGTAACCAGTACCCACGAAATCAGCGTAGCCACCACCAAATCACGCGGCCAGTGCATCCCCAGCAGCATCCGGCTGCCCATTACGCCTGTCGCCCAGACCAGCAAAATCGCAATCGTGAGGGTACGTCGACGTGGCCAAAGCAGCCCCACGCCGAGTAGCGCCCAGCTGGCAGCAAACATCGTATGTCCTGAAGGAAACGCAAAGCCGGTCTCTTTTTGCCAGTGTTTGCGTAAAAATGTCGGGATATCCTGCTGTTCCGCAAGCTGTTCTTTCACCAACGCCCCGCGATCCTTACGCTTTAAAGTGTAGAACTCATCTACCGGAATATGGTGCGTTTTTTCCAGCCAGATAACAAAGGGACGGGGTTCCTGCACGCGATCTTTCACCCACGACTTCACCCCCTGCCCGACAAGAATGGCGCCTCCGAGAATGGCAAATAATACCAGCGCCGCGCGAAGACGAAAGCGCAGGCACCACAGGAACCAGGCACAGAGCAGCACGTGCGTTATAATCCCCCAGGGCTGGGTGACCGTCTCAGTTATCCAGTATAAGGCTTTCAGCCACGTCTCGTTTTGTCCGGGCTTCCACATCCAGCCGGAGAACCAAACGATCAGGGGTATAACAAGCAATACGGCGGCGCCTGCGGCCGTGCGTCTGGCAATTGAAAGCATGTCCTCTCCTTTTTCACTAAGCACCACAATCATAACTGAATTTCCACCTTCTGGTGGATATGTCGGATCGTGCGTTTAACGTCCGTATAGCGTGGTGGTGATTAGGTGAAGTAGCCGGGCTTGTGGCAAAATAGTCCAATACAGAAAGCAAAATGGGGCAAAGGCACGAAACGTGTCAGCCTGGTATGGAGAATCACATGCAGCTTAAACGTGTGGCAGAAGCCAAACTGCCAACCCCATGGGGCGATTTCCTGATGGTGGGTTTTGAAGAACTGGCAACCGGACAAGATCACGTCGCCCTGGTATACGGTGACATTTCGGGGCAGACGCCGGTACTGTCCCGCGTTCATTCTGAGTGTCTGACCGGTGACGCGCTCTTCAGCCTGCGCTGTGACTGCGGTTTCCAGCTCGAAGCCGCTCTTTCTCATATCGCAGAGGAAGGACGTGGCGTGCTGCTGTATCACCGCCAGGAAGGACGCAATATCGGTCTGCTGAATAAAATCCGCGCCTACGCGTTGCAGGATCAGGGCTATGATACCGTCGAAGCAAACCATCAGCTCGGCTTTGCTGCTGACGAGCGCGATTTCACCCTCTGCGCGGATATGTTCAAGCTGCTGGGCGTGGACGAAGTGCGTCTGTTGACCAATAACCCGAAAAAAGTGGAGATCCTCACTGAAGCGGGCATCAATATCGTTGAACGCGTGCCGCTGATTGTTGGCCGCAATCCGAAAAACGCGCACTACCTCGATACCAAAGCTGCAAAGATGGGGCACCTGCTGAGCGAGTAAACGCAAAACGCCCGGCACTTCTGCCGGGCGAGTTTTATCAGTCCAGCATCTTTCGAATCACATAATGTAAAATGCCGTCGTTCTGGTAATAGGTTAGCTCTGTTGCCGTATCAATTCGACACCGACAATCCAGCACTTCTGTTGTACCATCTGCCCGCGTTAACTTCACCGGAACGGTTTTACCCGGTTGCAGATTTTGCAGACCGCTGATATCAATCTGCTCTTCCCCGGTCAGACCCAGCGTTTTACGCGTTATGCCCTGCGGGAACTCCAGCGGCAGGATCCCCATCCCGATCAGGTTTGAGCGGTGGATACGTTCAAAGGATTCGGCAATCACCACGCGAACCCCGAGCAGACGTGGACCTTTAGCCGCCCAGTCGCGACTGGAACCAGAGCCGTACTCTTTACCGGCAATAACGGCCAGCGGCGTACCCTCCTGCTGATACTTCATGGCTGCGTCATAAATTGAAATGACCTCTGTATCCGGCAGGTGGCGCGTCATGCCCCCTTCCACGCCCGGGACCATTTCATTACGAATGCGGATGTTGGCAAATGTCCCGCGCATCATCACTTCGTGGTTACCGCGGCGCGAACCGTAGGAGTTAAAATCGCGACGTTCCACGCCACGGCTTTGCAGATACCGACCTGCCGGACTGTCCGCTTTGATGCTCCCCGCTGGTGAGATATGGTCAGTGGTGACGGAATCGCCCAGCATCGCCAGAATGCGCGCGCCGTGAATGTCTTTCAGCGGTGCAGGCTCCGCCAGCATCTCATCGAAGAAGGGCGACAGACGAATATAGGTGGAATCATCCTGCCAGTCATAGGTATCGGAACCCACCACGTCGATCGCTTTCCATTCCGCTGTACCTTCGAACACTTCCGCATACTCTTTGCGGAACATCTCGGTGGAAACTTTCTCTACCGCGCGCGCAATTTCACGCGATGATGGCCAGATGTCTTTCAGATAGACAGGTTCATTTTTGCGATCGTGACCAATCGGATCGGTCGCCAGGTTAATGTTCATGTTTCCGGCCAGAGCATAGGCTACAACCAGCGGCGGCGAGGCCAGCCAGTTGGTTTTCACCAGCGGATGAATACGCCCCTCAAAGTTTCGGTTACCGGAAAGTACCGCGCCAACGGTCAAATCACCCTGCTTGATCGCCACTTCAATAGGCTCAGGCAGTGGACCAGAGTTACCGATGCAGGTCGTACAGCCGTAGCCCACCAGGTTAAAGCCCAACTCGTCGAGGTACGGCGTGAGTCTGGCCTGCGCCAGGTAATCGGAAACCACTTTCGAACCAGGCGCCAGGGACGCCTTAACCCACGGCTGTGGCTTGAGTCCCAGTTCTACCGCTTTTTTTGCCAGCAGCCCGGCAGCCATTAATACACTCGGGTTGGACGTGTTGGTACAGGAAGTGATAGCGGCGATCACCACGGCGCCGTCAGGGAGCTGATACTGATGCCCGTTCAGAACATAGTCCACAGGACGGTGATCTTTTTGCGCGGCGTTAACCTCCAGCTCATTGCTGGCGGCAAAGGCTTTCGGAACGTTGCTCAGGGCGACGCGGTCCTGCGGTCGTTTCGGCCCTGCGAGGCTTGCCTCAACGGTGCCCATATCCAGTTCCAGCGTGCTGGTAAATACCGGCTCGTCACCCGGGTTACGCCACATGCCCTGCGCTTTGGTGTAGGCCTCTACGAGCGCCACCTGCTCCTCGCTGCGACCACTGAGGCGCATATACTCAAGCGTAACGCTATCAATCGGGAAAAAGCCGCAGGTCGCACCATATTCCGGCGCCATGTTGGCGATGGTGGCCCGGTCCGCCAGCGGCAGTGAATCCAGACCATCACCATAAAATTCAACGAATTTACCCACCACGCCATGCTTACGCAGCATCTGGGTGACCGTCAGAACCAGATCCGTGGCGGTAATGCCTTCGGACAACTTACCGGTCAGCTTAAAGCCCACCACATCGGGAATGAGCATTGATACCGGCTGGCCGAGCATGGCCGCTTCCGCTTCAATACCACCGACGCCCCAGCCCAGAACGCCAAGGCCGTTAATCATGGTCGTGTGTGAATCGGTGCCCACCAGCGTATCCGGGTAAGCCACCCACTCTTTATCCTGCAATTCACTCCAGACGGCTTTGCCGAGATATTCCAGGTTGACCTGGTGACAAATGCCGGTGCCTGGTGGAACAACGCTGAAGCGGCTGAACGCCTGCTGACCCCATTTGAGGAAGACATAGCGTTCATGGTTACGTTCCATCTCCAGACGGACGTTTTCACCGAAAGCATCGTCGTCGCCGAAGTGGTCGACGGTGACGGAGTGGTCGATGACGAGGTCTACCTGTGAGAGCGGGTTCACCTTAGCCGTATCGCCCCCGAGACGCTTAACAGCTTCACGCATGGCGGCCAAGTCCACAACCGCCGGCACGCCGGTGAAATCCTGCATCAATACCCTGGCCGGGCGGTAGGCAATTTCTTTGTCTGCATGAGCATTTTTCAGCCACCCTGCCAGAGCCTGGATATCCTCCTCGGTAACCGAGTCGCCATCTTGCCAGCGCAAGAGGTTTTCCAGTAGTACTTTCAACGACTTGGGTAACCGCGAAATGTCCCCAAGCGTCCTGGCAGCCAGCGGTAAGCTGTAGTAGCGCCAGGTTTTATTTTCCGCCTGTAATGTGTCCTTACTGGCTTCGCGTAGGGTTAACGACATAAGCTCCTCCTTAAAAACAGGGATGTCCTGACAATCATCAGGGCTGTAATTAAAGATAACACAAAGATGTCGTAACGTTTTGATAACAACCCAAATTGATAAATTTAGGAATGGTCCAACGCGAGGGATTAAACAAAAAACCCCGCCGTGGCGAGGTTTTACGATTTAGTGTAAGGCCAGCCAGAGGAGCTGACACCAGAAGAGGATCGACGCTGAGAATACGCCGAGCCATGACCAGTATTTTACGGTTGTCATGTTATTCATCATAGGGACACCAGACTTTAATTATTTAAGGATGCGAGGTCTGCCCTCGTTCTATATTGCTGATGTGTATTTATTAAGGAGTACAAAAGTGCACAGTCTTTATTCAGACTATTTGCATCATTACGCAAAAATCAAAATTATTGTTTTTTGGGTTCGTCTTCTGCGAACACATCAATAAAGGCCTGCTGCTGTGGCGTCAGTTGCCAGGAGGCTGGCACGCTGGTTCCTGGCGCCTTACGCGCTTTGTGAGCATTGTCACGAAGCTGACACATCTCTTTTCTCGCGTCAGTACGCACCGTCATGACCATATTCAACCCCAATATTTCCAGACGAGAAGAGCAACAACCACCCAGAACAGGGCAGAGCCGAGAAAGACCGCCAGCCAGGCTTTACGCTTAAGCGCGGGATCCCTTTGCGGTTCTTCACTTCCTGACGGCATTGCTAACCTCATACAATCGATATCGCTTATCATTTAGAGACCAAACAATTGGCACAAGTAATCATCTGATGAGATAAATCCTAAAGAAACTTTAGCCGAAAAGCCAGTGAATTTACGAATCTGAGCCTGGGAAAATTCAATCTTTTGACCAGAAATAAATAATTGAAAAGAATAATTTGCACACCTGTAAATTAGTTTCTACTTTTGTCGCAAATTTGCGACAGTAAAACCCTATTCATCAAATGGGTTATGACGATATATGACAGTAGGCGCAGATGAGGTTAATTCTAATTTAGATTTAAAGGGGGAAACCGGTATCTTTCCAGAAGAGAAAGATACCGGGTGTAATTATTTGGCAGGAAGTTTGATGTCTTTAAACATCTCTTCGATGTCTTCATTGGAGCGTAACGCCACGGCCGTGTCGACCACGTCACGTGTTAAATGCGGTGCGAAGCGCTGAATAAAATCATACATATAGCTGCGAAGGAACGTGCTGCGACGAAAACCTATCTTGGTGGTGCTGTGGCTGAAGATATCATGCGCGTCCAGACGCACCAGATCCGGGTCTGATACAGGATCCACCGCCATGCTGGCAATAACGCCTACGCCCAGACCCAGACGCACGTACGTTTTAATGACGTCCGCATCCGTTGCAGTGAAGACGATCCGTGGCGTTAATCCGGCGCGGTTAAATGCGGTGTCTAGCTCAGAACGGCCCGTAAATCCGAACGTATAGGTAACCAGCGGGTATTGCGCCAGCTCTTCGATTGTCACTTCGCCCTTCCCCGCCAGCGGATGATCGGGGGTCACGACAATAGAGCGGTTCCAGTGGTAGCACGGGAGCATGACCAGATCATCGTACAGATGAAGAGCTTCCGTCGCGATGGCAAAATCAGCATTGCCTTTAGACACGGCCTCTGCGATTTGGGTCGGTGAGCCCTGATGCATATGCAGGGAAACGCGGGGATAGCGTTCGATGAAACCTTTGATCACCCCGGGAAGCGCATAACGCGCCTGCGTGTGCGTGGTGGCAATATAAAGGGAGCCTTTATCCGGCCAGGTATGTTCCCCGGCGACGGATTTAATGGCATCGACTTTGGAAAGCACTTCTCGTGCGATGCGAATGATTTCCTGCCCTGCCGGCGTGACCTGAGTCAGGTGCTTACCGCTGCGGGCAAATATCTGAATACCTAATTCATCCTCCAGCATACGCACCTGCTTACTGATGCCAGGCTGCGAGGTATAAAGACCTTCTGCGGTGGAAGAGACATTGAGGTTATGATTGACGACCTCAACGATATAGCGAAGCTGCTGTAATTTCATGCCAGACCATCCGATTTAGCGCATGCGTCAATCGCTTAATACGATTTGATAATAAGAAACGGGTTAACTATAACCACTATATCATTTATAGCCAGGCTGTATAGTACGGAACAAAAAATAATAACAACGTAATAAAAAAGGGCCGGAAGTCCGGCCCTTTCACAGGTAAGTTACGGTAAGGGAAGATTATTTTTTACCTTCAACCCATTTCCCGTCGACAAAGAAGGCTGACCAACCGGTCGCTTTACCCTCTTTCTCTGCCGCCACGTACTGCTGCTTCGTTTTACGGCTAAAGCGCACCACGGTTTTGTTGCCTTCCGGATCCTGCTGTGGCGCATCGGCCAGGTAACGCAGTTTCTCCGGCAGACGGTCGCGGAAGCGGTACAGCTCTTCTACCAGCGGCGCACGGGTTTCGCGCGATTTCGGGAAGGTGTTGGCCGCCAGGAATACCCCGGCAGCGCCGTCACGCAGCACGAAATACGCATCTGACTTCTCGCACGGCAGCTCAGGAAGCGGAACCGGATCTTCCTTCGGCGGCGCAACTTCACCGTTACGCAGGATCTTACGCGTGTTTTTACAGTCGTCGTTGGTACATGCCATGTACTTACCGAAGCGTCCCATTTTCAGGTGCATTTCGGAACCACATTTCTCACACTCAACGATCGGACCGTCATAGCCTTTAATGCGGAACTCACCTTCTTCGATCTCATAACCGTCGCAGGTTGGGTTATTACCGCAAACGTGCAGTTTACGTTTTGGATCGATCAGGTAGCTGTCCATCGCCGTGCCGCATTTCTTACAGCGGCGCTTGGCGCGCAGTGCGTTGGTCTCCGCATCGTCACCTTCCAGCACGTTGAGAACTTCGTTCTCCGGCACGAGGTTGATAGTGGTTTTGCAACGCTCTTTCGGCGAAAGCGCATAACCAGAACAGCCGAGGAACACGCCCGTGGTTGCGGTACGGATCCCCATTTTACGGCCACAGGTTGGGCAGTCGATGCTGGTCAGTACCATCTGGTTAGGCAGCATGCCGCCTTCTTCAGGATCTTTCTCAGCTTTCTCAAGCTGGTTGGTAAAATCGCTGAAGAAGCTGTCGAGAACTTTCTTCCACTCGGCCTTATGGCTGGCAACCTCATCGAGACTGTCCTCCATCTGCGCGGTGAAGTCATAGTTCATCAACTCACGGAAGTTAGCTTCCAGACGGTCGGTAACAATCTCACCCATTTTTTCAGCATAGAAACGACGGTTCTCAACGCGAACGTATCCACGATCCTGAATGGTCGAAATGATTGACGCATAGGTAGACGGGCGACCGATGCCGCGTTTTTCCAGCTCTTTTACCAGCGACGCTTCGCTGAAACGCGCAGGCGGCTTGGTGAAGTGCTGGGCCGGTACCAGATCAACCAGCGACAGCTCGTCGCCTTTGTTGACGGAAGGCAGCGTTCTGTCTTCATCACCTTTACGCAGCGCAGGCATCACTTTTGTCCAGCCGTCGAAACGCAGAATGCGGCCGCGCGCTTTCAGGCGGAAATCACCCGCGCCAACGGTCAGGGTAGTGGAGTCGTATTTCGCTGGCGTCATTTGGCAGGCCACGAACTGGCGCCAGATCAGCTGATACAGTTTCTGGGCGTCCGCTTCCATATCTTTAAGAGATTCCGCCAGAACGGAAACGTCAGAAGGACGGATCGCTTCGTGCGCTTCCTGAGAATTCTCTTTGCTGGCGTACTGATTAGGACTGTCCGGCAGGTATTTCTTACCGAAGTTGTCCTCGATATAGCCACGCACCATGCTGACAGCGTCCTGGCTCAGGTTGGTGGAGTCAGTACGCATGTAGGTGATGTAACCCGCTTCATACAAACGCTGGGCCATCATCATGGTTTTCTTCACGCCGTAACCCAGACGCGTACTTGCCGCCTGCTGAAGCGTTGACGTGATAAACGGTGCGCCAGGCTTGCTGCTGGTCGGTTTGTCTTCACGATCCAGCACCTGATAACGCGCTTTTTCCAGCAGCGCTACGGCGGCCATGGTCTGATCGCGATTTTCAGGACGGAACGGTTTATCGTTGTGGTGGCTCACCTGCAACGGCAGCGCATCGCCGCCCGGCGTGGTGACATTCGCATCCACTTCCCAGAACTCTTCCGGAACAAACGCTTTGATCTCGCGTTCACGTTCGACAACAAGACGAACAGCCACAGACTGCACACGCCCCGCAGACAGGCCGCGAGCGACCTTTTTCCACAGCAACGGCGAAACCATGTAGCCTACAACGCGGTCCATAAAGCGACGCGCCTGCTGAGCGTTAACACGGTCGATATTCAGTTCACCCGGCTTTTCAAACGCCTGACGAATCGCATTCTTTGTAATTTCGTTAAACACTACACGGCTGTAGCGTTTGTCATCACCCCCAATCACTTCCCGCAGGTGCCATGCGATGGCCTCCCCTTCGCGGTCAAGGTCGGTTGCGAGATAAATGTGGTCTGCTTTTTCAGCAAGCTGTTTCAGCTCGTTAACGACTTTTTCTTTGCCTGGCAGCACTTCGTATTGTGCATCCCAGTTGTGCCATGGGTTAACACCCATGCGGTTGACAAGCGCGCTACGTTCATCCTTTTTAGGCTTTTTAGCCCCTTTGGTGGAGGTAGAGTCTGCGCTCTTTTTGCTGGCTGAGCCACTTGTCGGCAAATCGCGAATGTGACCAACGCTGGACTTAACCACGTAGTCATTGCCCAGATATTTATTGATCGTTTTGGCTTTTGCCGGGGACTCAACGATGACGAGAGCTTTACCCATATTCACCTTTACCTAATTTAATTCTTCCAGGAATACGCCGCACGTTGATTTCCCTTCCGCTGACGACGAGCCATTGATATTGCGACGTCGTCAGGGGATATCAACCCCTTTGTCTTACCGAACGTCAGTATGGCGACATCCAGGTCATTGAGTTTTCGGGTATTTTTCTCACATCAAAGTTCATTCGTGACGAATTCCCGGTCGAATGTCAAGCAATTCTGTTGCCAGAATGACGAAAGCGCACACTGTACCTGATAAAATTCGTTACGCAACTTTATTAGCATGCAAAAGCAAATCCCGCCAGCCAGCCCCTGTTCCTTATACCCGCGAATAGCAGGGAAAATTTGCCCCCGAAGCGACCCAGGCGTAGACTATTGTCACTGTTTAAGGAGTGGAATATGCAGAATACGACCCAACCCATTGACCGAGCTTCACTGCTTATCGAAGCAAACAAACTCATTCGCGACCATGAAGACACCCTGGCGGGTATTGAAGCGACTGGCGTGGAACAACGTAATGGCGTGCTGGTGTTCAGCGGTGAATACTTCCTTGATGAACAAGGGTTACCAACCCCGAAAAGCACCGCCGTGTTTAACATGTTTAAATACCTGGCGCATACCCTCTCAGAGAAGTACCACCTGGTCGATTAAAACGAAAACGCGAGGCATCTGCCTCGCGTTTTTCTTTACAGCAGCGGCTTTTGTCCGCGCTGCAACCAGCGTAGCAGCAGGCGATCCGCGCTTTCTGCCGCACTATTGGTAAAACGGTCAAGCAGGCGCTTACGTCGGGTGAAGCGCACCCCCACCAGCTCACGGCCTTCCATCAGGTTGAGCAGGAGGTCGTCGCTGGTACCCACTTCATCCACCAGCCCTTTCTCCTGCGCCTGCGTGCCGTACCAGTGTTCGCCCGTAGCCACCTGCTCAATGTCCAGCGTTGGGCGCATGCGGTGCACGAAATCCTTGAACAAATGGTGGGTTTCGTTCAGATCTTCCCGGAACTTCTGCCGTCCCTCTTCGGTATTTTCGCCGAGCAGCGTTAGTGTACGTTTGTACTGACCCGCCGTATGCAATTCGATGTCGATCTCTTTATTTTTCAGGAAACGATTGAAGTTAGGGATCTGCGCCACCACCCCAATCGAGCCGATAATGGAGAACGGTGCTGCGACGATTTTATCCGCCACGCACGCCATCATATAGCCGCCACTCGCCGCGACCTTATCTACCGCCACGGTGAGCGGGATCTGTTTATCCCGCAGACGTTGTAACTGCGAAGCCGCCAGTCCATACCCATGCACTACGCCGCCCGGGCTTTCAAGGCGTACCACCACCTGATCCTGGGCTGTCGCCACGGCCAGCACCGCGGTCACTTCCTCACGCAGAGAGGAGACTTCATGCGCATCCATGCTACCTTTAAAATCGAGCACATAGACGCGCGGTTTTGCGTCAGCCTGTGGCGTGGCGAGCTTAGCTTTCGCCTTCGCGGCTTTGGCGTCCTGCTTATGTTTTTTCTTCTGGGCTTTTAGCCACAGCTTCTGTTGATGATCGTCAAGCAGCGCCAGAGACATCTCTTCCCGCATCTCTTTATACTGCTCGCTCAGGCGGGTAATGCGTAACTCACCACGCTGACGCTTACGCTGCGTCAGGTTGACAATCAGGACGGCAATCACCGCGACAGCAATAACCACCGTCGCGATTTTGGCCAAAAACAACCCATACTGAGAAAGTAATTCCACGCGTTCCACCTTGATTTAACCACGAATCTTTCACGCCAGTGTACAACAGCCCTGCGCAGGCGTCTCGCTCTGGACATTAGCTCTGCGAGGCGGCTTCAGGAATCCCCCGTTTCTGGTTTAAATCTTTGCAAATTGTTAATTTCCCAGCGTTCTGTCCTGTAGACTGATTGAATTCTGACGCGGTTTCGGGCATAAAGCCGAAAAGTCATAAATAAAGGTGCAAGTCACGCCCAATGCGCCTGAGGAGCCACCGTGCATTATCAGCCACAAAAAAACCTTCTACAGAACCGCATCATTCTGGTTACCGGTGCCAGCGACGGGATTGGTCGCGAAGCGGCGCTGACTTATTCTGAATACGGTGCGAGCCTTATTCTGCTGGGACGTAATGAAGAAAAGCTCAAAGCCGTTGCCCGTGAAATCGAAAACGCCGGCGGTACCCCCACGCCCTGGTATACGCTCGATCTGCTGACCTGTACGTCAGCGTCATGTCAGGCCCTTGCCCAGCGCATTAGTACGCATTATTCGCGTCTGGACGGCGTACTGCACAACGCGGGGTTACTGGGCGAAGTGCGCCCGATGGATGAACAGGATCCGGAGATTTGGCAGCAAGTGATGCAGGTTAACGTCAACGGGACGTTTTTCCTGACCCAGGCCTTGCTTCCTTTATTACTTAACTCAGATTCCGGTTCGCTGGTGTTTACCTCCTCCAGCGTGGGGCGTCAGGGTCGTGCGAACTGGGGGGCTTACGCCGCCTCAAAATTTGCCACCGAAGGAATGATGCAGGTGCTGGCCGAAGAGTATCAAAACCGCCATCTGCGGGTTAACTGTATTAACCCTGGCGGTACGCGCACTAAAATGCGTGCCAGCGCGTTCCCGACAGAAGATCCGCAAAAGCTTAAAACCCCGGCCGATATTATGCCTCTTTACCTGTGGCTAATGGGTGACGACAGCCGTCGTAAAACCGGAATGACATTCGATGCTCAGCCAGGCCGCAAACCGGGGATATCGCAATGAGTGAAGACCGTCATCAGCAGCGCCAGCAGCGTCTCAAAGAACAGGTTGATGCACGCGTGGCGGCCGCTCAGGACGAGCGCGGGATCCTCATCGTGTTCACCGGCAACGGCAAAGGCAAAACCACCGCCGCATTTGGGACCGCCACCCGCGCAGTCGGGCACGGTCAGAAAGTGGGCGTGATCCAGTTTATCAAGGGTGAATGGCCCAACGGCGAGCGTAATCTGCTCGAACCGCATGGCGTTGAGTTTCAGGTGATGGCGACCGGTTTTACCTGGGATACCCAGAACCGGGAAACAGATACCGCAGCCTGCCTCGCCGTCTGGGAGCATGCCAAAAGAATGCTCTCTGACCCGTCGCTGAACATGGTGTTGCTGGATGAGATCACGTATATGGTGGCCTATGACTACCTGCCGCTGGAAGCCGTGCTGGAGGCCCTCAGGAACCGCCCTGCACACCAGACGGCGATCGTCACGGGGCGCGGGTGTCATCGGGACATTCTGGAGCTGGCCGATACCGTCAGCGAGCTGCGTCCGGTTAAGCATGCGTTCGATGCGGGTATCAAAGCGCAAATAGGGATTGATTACTGAAGAAAAAAGCCCGGAATATTCACCGGGCTTTTAGATTAACCGTTGTTATTACGGCTGCCAGAGCGGCGATTGCTGCTAACCTGGCTGTGACGTTTAACCGCACGGCGGATCTGATTCGCCTTCATACGACGACGATCTTTCTCTACCGCCACTTTCGATGTGGTTTCTGGCGTCAGGCCAACCAGATCGCGCAGGTAGTTGGTTTGCGTCAGATCCAGCTCGGTATAGCCGCCACGTGGCAGGCCTTTCGGCAGCAGGATGTCGCCATAGCGGACACGAATCAAACGGCTTACCTGGACACCGACCGCTTCCCACAGACGACGCACCTCGCGGTTACGTCCCTCTGTCAGGGTAACGTTGTACCACTGGTTAATGCCTTCACCACCGGTAAACTTGATGGTTTTGAACGCCGCTGGGCCGTCTTCCAGCTGAACGCCACGCGACAGATCGCGCAGTTTGTTCTCATCAACCTGACCGAAGACGCGCACGGCGTATTCACGCTCCACTTCACGACTCGGGTGCATCAGGCGGTTTGCCAGTTCACCATCGGTGGTGAACAGCAGCAGGCCACAGGTATTCACGTCCAGACGCCCTACGGCAATCCAGCGGGCGCCACGCAGTTTTGGCAGACGGTCGAACACCGTCGGGCGGCCTTCCGGATCGTTGCGGGTACACAGTTCGCCTTCCGGCTTGTAGTAAGCCAGCACGCGGCAGATCTGTTCAGCGGACTCTTTCACGGAGATAAGATGGCCGTCAATGCGGATCTTCAGCCCCGGTACGATTTCAACGCGGTCACCGAGTGTGGCGATTTTACCGTCCACACTCACGCGACCTGCTTCAATAATGGCTTCGATTTCACGGCGCGAACCGTGGCCGGCACGCGCCAGCACTTTCTGTAACTTCTCGCTCATTGAGCTTCCTCAGGTGTCGCCTTCACAGGCGTCGAATCAGGTCAAAAACAGGGCAACGCCCTGCTTTGATGGCCGCGTAGTATATCTGCTTACACCCTTACAAGAAAGGCTTAACATCGCCCACGCCTTCACGAATCACTTCTGGCGCGTCTTCGGTGAGATCCACCACGGTGGTCGGTTGCTGGCCTAGATAGCCGCCATGAATAATCAGCTCCACCACTTTCTCCAGACGATCTTTGATCTCTTCCGGGTCGGACTCGGTAAACTCACTGCCCGGCAGCATCAGCGAGGTAGACAGCATCGGCTCGCCGAGGGTTTCCAGCAGCGCCTGGGCAATCGGGTTCGACGGCACGCGCATGCCGATGGTTTTACGTTTTTCCTGCAACAGACGACGCGGCACCTCTTTTGTCCCTTTCAGAATGAAGGTGTAGTTTCCCGGCGTGTTGTTTTTGATCAGGCGAAAGGCCACGTTGTCGACATACGCATAGGTCGACAGCTCAGAGAGATCGCGACACATCAGGGTGAAGTTGTGGCCGTCCGGCAGTTGGCGGATTCGACAGATGCGCTCCATCGCCCCTTTATCCTCGATTTTACAGCCCAGCGCGTAGCCAGAATCGGTTGGGTAGACAATAACGCCACCTTTACGGACGATTTCCACAGCCTGATTAATCAGACGTGGCTGTGGGTTATCCGGATGGATATAGAAAAACTGACTCATACTTCCCTCTCTTCAATTTGCTGTGGCTGTTCCCAGAGCTGCCAGACGGGCTCAACGCCAGCGGGTAACCAGAGCTTGCGCCCCAGTTCAATCCACGCGCAGGGCTGATGGAAATCTGAACCCTGTGACCCAAGCAGGCCAAACTGACGGGCGTAGGTCGCGAGCTGCGAACGCTCATTGGGTGCCTGCTGACACTGGGCAACTTCCATCGCCTCACCGCCGGATTCGGCAAAGTGGGCCAGCAACCTTTTCAGCCATTTAGCAGAAAGATTATACCGCCCCGGATGGGCCAATACGGCCTTACCACCAGAATGATGAATCACATCAATAGCTTGTTTTATTGTACACCACTGGGGAGGAACGTATCCGGTTTTCCCGCGCGCCAGATACTTTTTAAACACATTCGCCATGGTCGTCGCTTTACCGGCGTCAACCAAAAAACGGGCGAAATGGCCGCGCGTGACCGCCCCACCGTTCGCCAGCTTGCGCGCACCTTCCAGCGCACCGGGGATATGCGCCTTCTCAAGACGTTCGCCTATCAACTCCGCGCGTTGATTGCGTCGTGCTTTTTGTTCTTGCAAAAATGCGCACATTGCCGGATGTTCTGTATCAATATTCAGGCCAACGATGTGAATTTCGTGGTTTTCCCAGAGCGTGGAGATCTCGACCCCGGGCACCAGATTTAGCGCCAGCCCGCTTCGGGCAATCTCGGCGCGCGCGGCGGGGATGGCGTCTGTTGTGTCGTGATCGGTTATTGCCAGCGTGCCGACACGCATTTCAACGGCGCGATGGACCAGGGCTTCGGGCGTCAGCAGGCCATCTGAAGCCTGCGTATGGCTGTGTAAATCATAAATTACGGCGTAGGTGGTATCGCTCAAAGCACTTCCCATAACAGTCTGGAGACATCCGAAGCACCTATGATACCGACTTACCGCGAAATACTGAAATCAGGGGTTGACAACACGCCATCGAACTAGTTAACTAGTACGCAAGTTCACACGAGAAAGGTATCTGAAAATGACAGCACATTTCGCTCTGTACGGTTGGTGGCGTACTTCCTGATCTTCGGGCAGTGTCACGCGTCTGCGAAAAGCAAACAGATACCCGGCCCGCTCCCAAGCGGGCTTTTTTTTGAACAGAATATGAGAATAACAACATGCAAACAGCCAAACCCCACCTCGAACTGCTGACCTGCGAGGCGGCCTATCGCCATAACCCTACCGCGCTCTTTCATCAGGTGTGCGGTGCACGTCCTGCGACGCTGCTGCTGGAATCTGCTGATATCGACAGCAAGGACGATCTCAAAAGCCTGCTGCTGGTTGACAGCGCGCTGCGCATCACCGCATCGGGTGACACTGTCACTATTAAGGCGTTATCCGAGAATGGCGCGTCGCTGCTGCCGCTGCTGGATGCGGCTCTGCCTTCAGGCATTGAAAATGAGGGTCATCCGGACCTGCGAATTCTGCATTTCCCGCCGGTAAGCCAGTTGCTGGATGAAGATGCCCGCCTCTGCTCACTCTCCGTTTTCGACGCCTTCCGCCTGCTGCAAAATCTGGTCATTGTGCCGGAAGATGAGCGCGAAGCAATGTTCTTTGGCGGGCTGTTTGCTTACGACCTGGTTGCTGGCTTTGAAGATTTACCGGAAACCGAGCAGGGTAACCGCTGCCCGGACTACTGCTTCTACCTGGCCGAAACCCTGCTGGTGATCGACCATCAGAAAAAATACACCCGCATTCAGGCAAGCCTGTTCACGCCATCTGTGTCTGAGAAAAATCGCCTCGCGCAGCGCATCGGCCAACTGCAACAGCAGATGTCAGAAGCACCGCCCGCGCTCCCGGTGCAGCGTGTTGAAAAGATGACCTGCGAGGTGAGTCAGACCGACGATCAGTACGGCGCGGTGGTGCGTCAGATGCAAAAAGCGATTCGTGCCGGGGAGATTTTCCAGGTGGTGCCGTCCCGTCGCTTTTCACTGCCCTGCCCGTCGCCGCTGGCGGCTTACGATGTGCTGAAAAAGAGCAACCCAAGCCCGTACATGTTCTTTATGCAGGACAATGATTTCACTCTGTTCGGCGCGTCACCGGAAAGCTCCCTAAAGTACGACGCCACCAGCCGCCAGATTGAGATCTACCCGATAGCGGGAACCCGTCCACGCGGCCGTCGTGCCGATGGCTCCCTGGACCGCGATCTCGACAGCCGCATCGAACTGGAAATGCGTACCGACCACAAAGAGCTCTCCGAACACCTGATGCTGGTTGACCTGGCGCGTAACGACCTGGCGCGTATTTGTACGCCGGGCAGCCGATATGTGGCAGACCTGACCAAAGTCGACCGCTACTCCTTCGTCATGCACCTGGTATCCCGCGTGGTGGGTGAGCTGCGCCACGACCTCGACGTCCTGCACGCCTACCGCGCCTGCATGAACATGGGCACGTTGAGCGGCGCGCCGAAAGTCCGCGCCATGCAGCTGATTGCCGAAGCTGAAGGCCGCCGTCGCGGCAGCTACGGTGGCGCGGTGGGCTATTTCACCGCTCACGGTGACCTCGATACCTGCATCGTGATTCGCTCCGCCTACGTTGAGGACGGCATTGCTACCGTCCAGGCCGGGGCCGGGATTGTGCTGGATTCTGTTCCGCAGTCGGAAGCCGACGAAACCCGCAGTAAAGCGCGCGCGGTACTGCGCGCCATTGCTACCGCACACCATGCACAGGAGATTTTCTGATGGCTGACATTCTGCTGCTCGATAATATCGACTCCTTTACCTACAACCTGGCAGATCAGCTGCGTGCGAATGGGCACAACGTCGTTATCTATCGCAACCACGTTCCGGCCCAGACGCTGATTGACCGTCTGGCGACCATGCAAAACCCGGTGCTGATGCTCTCCCCGGGGCCAGGCGCACCGAGCGAAGCGGGCTGTATGCCTGAGCTGTTGACCCGTATGCGCGGCAAGCTGCCGATTATCGGCATCTGCCTCGGCCACCAGGCGATTGTCGAAGCCTACGGTGGTTACGTGGGTCAGGCGGGGGAGATCCTGCATGGTAAAGCGTCAAGCATTGAACATGACGGTCAGGCGATGTTTGCCGGTCTGCCGAACCCGCTTCCGGTGGCGCGTTACCACTCACTGGTCGGCAGCAATATTCCGGCCGGGCTGACGATTAACGCCTCGTTTGAAGGGATGGTGATGGCGGTGCGTCACGATGCGGATCGCGTCTGCGGGATGCAGTTCCACCCGGAATCTATCCTGACGTCTAACGGCGCGCGCCTGCTGGAGCAAACGCTCAACTGGGCGCTGCAAAAGCTGGAGCAGACCAACACCCTGCAACCGATTCTGGAAAAACTGTATCAGGCCCAGACCCTGAGCCAGCAGGAGAGCCACCAGCTTTTCTCCGCCGTCGTGCGCGGCGAGCTGAAGCCTGAGCAGCTGGCCGCTGCGCTGGTGAGCATGAAAGTGCGCGGCGAAAGCCCGCAGGAGATCGCCGGTGCGGCAACCGCGCTGCTGGAAAATGCCGCCCCGTTCCCGCGCCCGGACTATCCGTTTGCCGATATCGTTGGGACCGGTGGCGACGGCAGCAACAGCATCAATATTTCGACCGCCAGCGCCTTTGTGGCGGCGGCATGCGGACTGAAAGTGGCGAAGCACGGCAACCGCAGCGTGTCCAGCCGTTCCGGATCGTCCGACCTGCTGGCGGCTTTCGGTATCAATCTGGACATGAACGCCGAGCGTTCCCGTGAAGCGCTGGATGACCTGGGCGTCTGTTTCCTGTTTGCGCCGAAGTATCACACCGGTTTCCGCCACGCGATGCCGGTTCGCCAGCAGCTTAAAACCCGGACGCTGTTTAATGTGCTCGGTCCACTCATTAACCCGGCGCACCCGCCGCTGGCGCTGATTGGCGTTTACAGTCCGGAGCTGGTCCTGCCGATTGCGGAGACGCTGCGCGTCCTCGGTTACCAACGCGCCGCCGTGGTACACAGCGGCGGGATGGATGAAGTTTCCCTGCATGCGCCCACGCTGGTGGCCGAACTGAATAACGGCGAAGTGCTGAACTATCAGCTTGAGGCCGCTGATTTCGGGTTGACCCCGTACCATCAGGACGCCCTGGCGGGCGGCACGCCGGAAGAAAACCGTGACATTCTCACGCGCTTATTACAAGGTAAAGGTGAGGCCGCCCATGAGGCCGCCGTGGCGGCCAACGTAGCCATGCTGATGCGTTTACATGGCGAGGAAGATCTGAAAGCCAACGCCCAAAAAGTTCTGGACGTACTGCGCTCCGGTGCAGCTTACGATCGCGTTACCGCACTTGCGGCAAGAGGGTAAATAATGCAGACCGTTTTAGCGAAAATCGTCGCCGATAAGGCCATCTGGGTGGAAGCCCGTAAGCAACAGCAGCCGCTCGCCAGTTTTCAGAATGACGTCGTTCCGAGCAGCCGTCGTTTCTATGATGCCCTCCAGGGCGCGCGTACCGCGTTTATTCTGGAGTGTAAAAAAGCGTCTCCGTCCAAAGGCGTGATCCGTGACGATTTCGACCCGGCGCGTATTGCCGGTATCTACAAGCATCATGCGTCTGCCATTTCTGTGCTGACGGATGAGAAATATTTCCAGGGCAGCTTCGATTTTCTGCCCGTAGTCAGCGGCATCGCGCCGCAGCCGATTCTGTGCAAAGACTTTATTATCGACCCGTATCAGATCTGGCTGGCGCGCTTTTACCAGGCCGATGCCTGCCTGCTGATGCTCTCCGTGCTGGATGACGAGCAGTATCGCCAGCTCTCCGCCGTCGCGCACAGCCTGAATATGGGCGTGCTTACCGAAGTGAGCAACGAAGAGGAGCTGGAGCGCGCCATCGCGCTGGAAGCCAAAGTGGTCGGCATTAACAACCGCGACCTGCGCGACCTGTCGATTGACCTCAACCGTACGCGCCAGCTTGCGCCGCGTCTGGGTGCGGGCGTCACGGTGATCAGCGAATCCGGAATCAACAGCTACGCTCAGGTGCGCGAACTCAGCCACTTTGCCAACGGTTTCCTGATCGGTTCCGCGATGATGGAACACGATGATCTTAATGCGGCCGTGCGCCGCGTGCTGCTGGGTGAGAACAAAGTTTGCGGCCTGACCCGTGAACAGGATGCGCAGGCGGCGTATGAGGCGGGCGCAATCTATGGTGGTCTGATCTTTGTTGAGTCCTCTCCTCGCGCCGTTAATGAAGAACAGGCGCGCAAGGTGATTGCGGCTGCGCCACTGAGCTACGTGGGCGTGTTCCGCAATGCGGATATTAACGACGTTGCGGCGAAAGCGGACGCGTTATCCCTGAGCGCGGTTCAGCTACATGGCGATGAAGATCAGACATACATCAATGCTCTGCGACATGTTCTGGCACCTCAGGTTCAGATCTGGAAAGCGCAAAGCGTTGGCGCCATCCTGCCCGCGCGTAACCTTACGCATGTTGATAAATACGTGCTCGACAACGGCCAGGGCGGCACGGGGCAGCGTTTCGACTGGTCACTGCTGCGTGGCGAAGTGCTGGACAATGTCCTGCTGGCGGGGGGATTAAGCCCCGATAACTGTGTGGAAGCAGCCAAAACCGGCTGCGCCGGCCTCGATTTCAATTCAGGCGTAGAGTCCCAACCGGGCATAAAAGACGCCAGCAAGCTGGCATCGGTATTTAAAACTCTGCGTGCATATTAAGGAAGAGAAGATGACGACATTACTTAACCCGTATTTTGGTGAGTTTGGTGGGATGTACGTCCCACAAATCCTGATGCCCGCGCTGCGCCAGCTGGAAGAAGCGTTCGTGAGCGCGCAGAAAGATCCGGCGTTTCAGGCTGAGTTTACTGACCTGCTGAAAAACTACGCCGGTCGTCCGACGGCGCTGACAAAGTGCCGCAACCTGACCGAAGGCACTAAAACTACGCTGTATCTTAAGCGTGAAGATTTGCTGCACGGTGGCGCGCATAAAACTAACCAGGTGCTGGGCCAGGCGCTGCTCGCGAAGCGGATGGGTAAAACCGAAATCATCGCCGAAACCGGCGCGGGGCAGCACGGTGTGGCCTCAGCGCTCGCCAGCGCCCTGCTCGGCCTGAAATGCCGCATTTACATGGGGGCGAAGGACGTTGAGCGCCAGTCGCCAAACGTGTTCCGTATGCGTCTGATGGGGGCGGAAGTGATCCCGGTGCACAGCGGTTCTGCCACGCTGAAAGATGCCTGTAATGAAGCGCTGCGCGACTGGTCTGGCAGCTACGAAACCGCCCACTATATGCTCGGTACCGCGGCAGGCCCGCACCCGTTCCCGACCATCGTGCGTGAATTCCAGCGCATGATCGGTGAAGAGACTAAAGCGCAGATCCTCGAAAAAGAGGGTCGCCTGCCGGATGCGGTGATCGCCTGCGTTGGCGGCGGATCTAACGCCATCGGCATGTTTGCCGATTTTATCGACGAAACCAGCGTTGGGCTGATTGGCGTTGAGCCTGCCGGCCACGGCATTGAAACGGGTGAGCACGGTGCGCCGCTGAAGCATGGCCGCGTGGGGATCTATTTCGGCATGAAGGCCCCGATGATGCAGACCGATGAAGGGCAGATTGAGGAGTCTTACTCAATTTCAGCCGGGCTGGATTTCCCGTCCGTAGGGCCGCAGCACGCGTTCCTCAACAGCACCGGCCGCGCGGATTATGTCTCCATCACTGATGACGAGGCGCTGGAGGCCTTCAAAACGCTGTGCCGCAATGAAGGGATCATCCCGGCGCTGGAGTCTTCCCACGCGCTGGCACACGCGCTGAAAATGATGAAGGAAAACCCGGAAAAAGAGCAGCTGCTGGTGGTAAACCTTTCCGGTCGCGGTGACAAAGATATTTTCACCGTTCACGATATTCTGAAAGCACGAGGGGAAATCTGATGGAACGCTACGACAACGCATTTGCACAACTGAAAGCCCGCCAGGAAGGCGCTTTCGTTCCCTTCGTGACGCTGGGCGACCCCGGTCCGGAGCTGTCGCTGAAGATTATCGATACCCTGATTGACGCCGGTGCCGACGCGCTGGAATTGGGGATTCCGTTCTCCGATCCGCTGGCGGATGGCCCGACCATCCAGAACGCGACGCTTCGCGCGTTTGCTGCGGGCGTGACGCCGGGCCAGTGCTTCGAAATGCTGGCGGCGATCCGCCAGAAGCACCCGACCATTCCGATCGGCCTGCTGATGTACGCCAACCTGGTGTTCAGCCGCGGTATTGATGCGTTTTACGCAGAGTGCGCCCGCGTGGGCGTTGACTCCGTGCTGGTGGCTGACGTGCCCGTTGAAGAGTCTGCGCCGTTCCGTCAGGCGGCGATGCGCCACAACGTCGCGCCGATTTTCATCTGTCCACCGAATGCCGATGACAATCTGTTGCGCCAGATTGCCTCTTACGGACGGGGTTACACCTACCTGCTCTCCCGTGCGGGCGTCACCGGTGCGGAAAACAAAGCCGCGCTTCCGCTGCATCATCTGGTGGAGAAGCTGGCAGAATACCATGCTGCACCGCCGCTTCAGGGCTTTGGGATTTCCTCTCCGGATCAGGTTACTGCGGCGATTGACGCGAAAGCCGCCGGGGCCATTTCCGGTTCGGCTATCGTGAAAATCATCGAGAAGAATGTGGATAAGCCAGAGCAGATGCTGGCTGAGTTACACGCATTCGTCACATCCATGAAAGCGGCCACACACAAGGCGTAACCGTTAACACCGTCTGGCCCCGGCGTCAGGCGGTTTTCCCTTATCTCTTCCTGAAAGAAGCAGGTCAAAATTGATCCTGTCGATATTTTCGGTGTGAATGACTTTTCAAACTTTCGCGTAAGCGTATGATCTGGGCTCTTTTTAGCGTTACCCTTCTGAGTTCAGAGGTTATTCATGTCCTGGCATTCCTTCAAACAGACTTACCTGGTTAAGTTCTGGTCACCTGTTCCGGCCGTTATCGCGGCAGGCATTCTCTCTACCTATTATTTCGGTATTACCGGCACCTTCTGGGCTGTTACGGGCGAGTTTACCCGCTGGGGTGGGCAGCTATTACAGCTGGCAGGCGTTCATGCCGAAGAGTGGGGTTACTTCAAACTGATCCATCTTGAGGGCTCACCGCTGACCCGCATCGACGGAATGATGATCATTGGCATGTTTGGCGGATGTTTTGCGGCCGCGCTGTGGGCCAACAACGTTAAGTTGCGCATGCCGAAAAGCCGCATCCGCATTATGCAGGCCGTGGTCGGCGGTATCATTGCCGGGTTTGGCGCCCGCCTGGCGATGGGCTGTAATCTGGCCGCGTTCTTTACCGGTATTCCGCAGTTCTCGCTGCATGCCTGGTTCTTTGCCGTCGCCACCGCCATAGGCTCATATTTCGGTGCAAAGTTCACCCTGCTGCCACTGTTCCGCATTCCGGTGAAAATGACGAAAGTTAGCGCTGCATCTCCGTTAACGCAAAAACCCGATCAGGCGCGTCGTCGCTTCCGCCTCGGTATGCTGGTCTTTTTTGCTATGGTTGCCTGGGCGATTTGCACGGCGATGAATCAGCCCAAACTCGGTCTGGCCATGCTGTTCGGCGTCGGCTTTGGTCTGCTGATTGAACGCGCGCAGATCTGCTTTACCTCCGCGTTTCGCGATATGTGGATCACCGGACGTACCATGATGGCGAAAGCCATTATTGCCGGGATGGCCGTGAGCGCGATCGGGATCTTTAGCTATGTTCAGCTCGGCGTTGAGCCGAAAATCATGTGGGCCGGTCCTAATGCGGTCATTGGCGGGCTGCTGTTTGGTTTTGGCATCGTGCTGGCGGGCGGGTGTGAAACTGGCTGGATGTATCGCGCCGTGGAAGGCCAGGTGCATTACTGGTGGGTTGGTCTGGGTAACGTGATTGGCTCAACCCTCCTGGCGTACTACTGGGATGACGTCTCTCCAGTACTGGCAACCAACTGGGACAAGGTCAATTTGCTGAATACCTTTGGTCCACTCGAGGGGCTCATGGTGACCTACGCCCTGCTGCTTATCGCCTTCTTACTGGTTATTGCGCATGAAAAGCGCTTCTTCCGGCGTGCCACCGTCAAAACTGAAACTCAGGAGAATGCCGCATGAAAGAGATCGTGCCTGATTATCGTCTCGATATGGTGGGTGAACCCTGCCCTTACCCGGCCGTCGCCACGCTTGAGGCGTTACCGCAGCTTAAGAAAGGTGAAATTCTGGAAGTGGTGAGCGATTGCCCCCAGTCGATCAATAACATTCCGCTTGATGCCAAAAATCACGGCTATACCGTGCTAGATATCCAGCAGGACGGACCAACCATTCGTTATTTAATTCAGAAGTGATTTCACGATCGAAAAAGGCCTCTCAGAGGCCTTTTCTAGTTTACTGGCTTTGGCCACCGTCGTCGTCTGAGCTTCGGCAGGCATGAATGAATGGTGAGACGTGTTCCGCAAACGGAACAGATAGCACCGTGAGGTAGGCTATGTGCTGGGCTGAACGTCGTGAACTGAAACTGTTTACCTGCACAAACCGGACACTCAAATTTGATGTTGGGGATATCCCCTCCAGCCAGGTATGTGGAACAACCACCATACAGCAATCCCCGGCTGACCGGGGATATATCTTCTGTCAGAAACGATAGCCTGCTGAGAACATAAATACCCACGGATCCAGACGGGTATTGATACTTTGCTGCTGGCCGCCAGCTTTAAAGCGCACGTCCGTATCAATGTCCATATACCAGACCGAGGCGTTGATCAGCCAGTCACGGTTAATCAGATAATCCAGACCAACCTGCCCCGCCATGCCCCATGAGTCTTTCAGGCTGAGATCGGATAGCCCAGCCTCTTTACCGGTATCGTTAAATTTCTCATCAAAGAAGGTGGTGTAGTTAACGCCTGCACCAATATAAGGGCGTAACTTGCTGCTGGAATCGCCGAAGTACCACTGCGCCATCAGGGTTGGTGGTAAATGGTGCACCGTAGCAATGTCCCCGGTCGGCCCTAAACCGACGCGGTGACGGAATGGCGTGGCGGCCAGAAGCTCAACGCCAATGTTATCCGTAGCCATATACGTGAATGTCAGGCCTAACTGGGTGTTATTGCTAACGTTAAACCCGCCCATACCCAGTACATTGTCGGAACCTTCCGTTGGACGCACCGTTGCCGAACCGGCACGAATAAAGAATTCACCTGCTTCATGCGCGTACGCGCCGCCAGAGAGACTGCTTAAGATAAGGGCTGCCACCGCTAATTTTTTCATATCCGCTCCATCGTTGTGGTTTTAATTGCGGAGGAGAATATACTCACAAATGAGTAATAAGTGATCTAACACAGATCACATTAAAACCAGTAAGTTAACATTCATTGATCTAGGTTAATTTTTGGTGACGCCTCATAAAGCAATAAGTTGTTACCGCGTCAATTTTTGGCATTTCATAGTTAAAAAATTTTCTGTTTTTCCTCTCTTGCGCTTCCTGTAGCGGCTGGATAATTTATCGCTCTCACAATCTGATTTGATGCGTTCTACTTTTGCAGGTGTGCCATGAGTGATCATAACCCGTGCATGACGTGCGGAGCCTGTTGTGCGTATTTTCGAGTCTCTTTCTACTGGGCTGAAGCCAGCGATGGCGGCGGCACCGTTCCGGTTGATCTCACTGAACCCTTGACCCCTTTCCTGCGTTGCATGCGCGGCACCAACCAAAAACAGAGCCGCTGTGTGGCACTGCAAGGTGAACCAGGGGTATCCACCCGCTGTTCCATTTACGCGGATCGCCCCAGCCCGTGCCGCACTTTCGCGATGTCGGGAGAGGATGGACAGGTCAATGAGGCATGCAATCGCGCCCGCGCCCGCTATGGATTACCGCCGCTTTACAAAGATATGCTTTTCCATACAAGCCTTGATGCTGCCACCAGCGTGTTATCCGGTGTACAATTGCCGGCTAATTAACACCTGCAATACTCAAGGAGAGTGCATGTCTATCACGGCGAAGTCTGTCTACCGTGACACGGGAAATTTTTTCCGCAATCAGTTCGTTACTTTTTTACTGATCGCGTTGTTGTGCGCCTTCATTACGGTGGTGCTGGGTCATGCGTTCTCACCCAGTGATGAACAGATTGCCTCGCTGAGCCAGGGGGATCATCTTGCAGGCAGCGCAGGGTTATTTGACCTTGTGCAGAATATGACGCCAGAGCAACAGCAAATCTTGCTGCGTGCATCTGCGGCATCTACCTTCTCGGGGCTGATCGGCAACGCCATTCTGGCGGGTGGCGTGTTGCTGATGATCCAGCTGGTGTCTGCCGGCCAACGCGTCAGCGCGTTACGTGCCATCGGGGCCAGTGCTCCGGTGCTGCCGAAACTGTTTATCCTCATCTTCCTGACCACGCTGCTGGTCCAGATGGGGATAATGTTGGTTGTCGTTCCGGGCGTGCTGCTGGCTATCGTGCTTTCATTTGCGCCAGTAATGGTTGTGCAGGACAAAATGGGTATTTTCACCGCCATGCGCAGCAGCATAAGGCTCGCGTGGGCGAATATGCGTCTGGTCGCCCCGGCCGTTATCAGCTGGTTGCTGGCCAAGACTCTACTGTTGCTGTTTGCGCCGAATTTTGCGGTATTAACGCCAAACGTCGGCGCGGTTGTCGCCAATACGCTGAGCAATCTGATTTCAGCTGTACTGCTGGTCTATTTGTTCCGCCTGTACATGTTAATTCGTCAGTAACCGGGATCGCAGAATGAAGCAGTTTCTTGATTTTTTACCGCTGATCGTATTTTTCGCTTTTTATAAGTTGTACGACATCTATGCCGGCACGCTGGCGTTGATTGTGGCAACGGCTGTGGTGCTGATTTACAGCTGGGTTCGCTATCGCAAAGTTGAAAAGATGGCGCTCATCACTTTCCTGATGGTGGCGGTGTTTGGTGGTCTGACGTTGTTCTTCCACAATGATGAATTTATCAAATGGAAGGTCACAGTGATTTACGGCCTGTTTGCGGGCGCGCTGCTCATCAGCCAGTGGGTGATGAAGAAGCCGCTGATCCAGCGCATGCTGGGGAAAGAACTGACGCTGCCGCAGGCTGTGTGGGGGCGTCTGAATATCGCCTGGGCGCTATTTTTTATTCTGTGTGGTCTGGCGAATATCTATATCGCATTCTGGCTGCCGCAGAATATCTGGGTCAACTTCAAGGTGTTTGGCCTGACGGCGCTGACCCTTATCTTCACCCTGCTCAGCGGCGTTTATATTTATCGCCACATGCCGCAGGATGACAAGCACTGATCCTTCTGGCCAGATCGTCACGCGGTCTGGCCTCTTTTCCCGCCTTCTCTTTTCTCCACAATCTTCCTGCGAAAATGTCTGAATCATGAAGATTTTATGGAGATTGCTGTCGCTTTATTGTAATGAGAATCACTATCATTAATATTCTTCATCGCATTTTTAACAAATGGAAATGAGTTGATGAATAACATAATAAGATTTGCCCCGGCTACACTTACACTCGCCATTTTTTCAACGCTATACCAGAGCGCGCACGCAGCGGAAGATCCTCTCGCCGATGGTGAAACAATGGTCGTTCAGGCAACCGCTGAAGAGGCCCTAAAGCAACAGCCGGGGGTTTCCATCATCACGGCAAAGGACATAGAAAAGGATCCACCGGTTAACGATCTTTCGGAAATTATTCGCAAAATGCCCGGGGTTAACCTCACCGGAAACAGCGCGACAGGCAGTCGTGGTAACAACCGTCAGATCGACATCCGCGGTATGGGGCCAGAGAACACGCTGATTCTGATTGACGGTGTGCCGGTGACGTCACGTAACTCGGTGCGCTACAGCTGGCGCGGGGAGCGCGACACCCGCGGGGACACCAACTGGGTTCCGCCAGAGATGGTTGAGCGTATTGAAGTGATCCGGGGACCAGCTGCCGCCCGCTATGGTTCGGGGGCTGCCGGCGGCGTCGTCAACATCATTACCAAACGCCCGTCCAACGACTGGCACGGCTCCCTCTCCCTGTACACTAACCAGCCTGAAAATGATAAAGAGGGGGCGACGAAACGCGCTAATTTTGATCTGAGCGGCCCCCTCGCGGGCGATGCGTTAACGATGCGCCTGTACGGGAACATCAACAAAACCGACGCAGATGCTCAGGACATCAACACCGCGCAAAACGGCTCTTACGCCGCCGGGCGAGAGGGCGTACGTAACAAGGACATTAATGCCCTGCTCTCCTGGAAACTCACGCCAGAGCAGATTATCGATTTCGACTACAGCTACAGCCGCCAGGGCAATATCTACGCGGGTGATACTCAATACAGCAACAGCAACGTCAGCCCTGACGGTCTGGTGTCGTCCCTGTATGGACACGAAACCAACCGAATGTACCGCCAGTCTTATGGCATTACGCACAACGGCATCTGGGACTGGGGTCAGTCAAAGTTCGGGGTTTATTATGAAAAGACCAACAACACCCGACTGGAAGAAGGCTCTACGGGCAAAGTTGAAGGGATGATCAATAGCGATAAATACGATACCAGCCGGCTGGAGTCATACCGTTCAACGGGTGAACTGAACATTCCTTTCTTCTGGCTGGTCGAACAGACGCTAACCGTGGGTGCAGAATGGAACCGTGATGAACTGAACGATTCGGCCTCAATGCAGTCGACAAATGTGTCGGGAGAAGTGATTAACGGCGTTCCCGGCACGGCTTCTGAGCGCAACAGCAAAAACAGCGCTGACCTCACCGGCATCTATCTTGAGGACAATATTGAAGCGCGTCAGGGCACCAACCTGATCCCAGGGCTCCGCTTTGATTATCACAATCAATTTGGCAGCAACTGGAGTCCGAGCCTGAACCTCTCTCAGGATTTGAGTGACATGTTCAAGGTTAAAGCGGGTATCGCTCGGGTATTTAAAGCGCCAAACTTGTATCAATCCAGCGAAGGCTATCTGCTTTCCACCCGCGGCAATGGCTGCCCGAATAACGTTTCCGAAGGAAGCTGTTACCTGTTAGGTAACCCGGATCTGGATCCGGAAATCAGCGTGAACAAAGAGATCGGCCTGGCCTTTGTCCTGGAAGGCTACGAGGCTGGAATTACCTGGTTCCGCAATGATTACAAAAACAAGATCGTTTCAGGAACGGACGTGCTGGGGCAGACAAGCAGCGACGCAAATATCCTGCAATGGGAGAACGGCGGTAAGGCCGTTGTTGAAGGGCTGGAAGGCAACCTCACCGTCCCTGTTATTCGCGACACGCTAACCTGGCGTACTAATGCGACATATATGATTCAGTCTGAAAGTAAAGACACCGGTAATCCGTTGTCGATTATCCCCAAATATACCGTCAACACCATGCTGGACTGGGAGGTTAACAGCAAGCTTTCAGCCAACGTAAGCTGGACGATGTACGGCCGCCAGAAGCCCAGAGAAAACGCTGAAATCCGCAAAGAGGAAAATGCGATGTCCAACAGAGAGATCGGCGCGTATTCCATCGTGGGTATCGGCAGTAACTATCAGCTGACCAAAAACCTGCGCCTGAATGCCGGCATCAGCAACCTCTTTGACAAGCAGATTTACCGTGAAAATGACGGTGCATCTACCTATAACGAACCGGGCCGCGCCTATTACGCTGGCGTAACCATGTCCTTCTGACCTTCAGGCGCCCGCGCTGCGGGCGCTAACCCTATTCTCTCCAGCCAGAAATCATAGTAGCATCCCGCCTGAAGTCTTCAGTTACGAGTTTAAAAACAATGACAACAAATGACGCCCCACAGGGCGAACTGGTTTTACGCACACTGGCAATGCCTGCGGATACGAATGCCAATGGCGATATTTTTGGCGGCTGGTTAATGTCGCAGATGGATATGGGCGGTGCAATCCTGGCAAAAGAGATTGCACACGGGCGCGTGGTAACCGTCCGGGTCGATGGCATGACTTTCCTGCGCCCTGTCGCGGTGGGGGACGTGGTGTGCTGTTACGCACGCTGCGTAAAACGCGGCAATACGTCTATCTCCATTAACATTGAAGTATGGGTGAAAAAAGTCTCTTCTGAACCGATTGGTCAGCGCTATAAGGCGACGGAGGCCCTGTTCATCTACGTGGCAGTGGATAGCGACGGTAAGCCCCGCCAGCTCCCACGGAGCTGATCCTCAGGTAAAAAAAAGCCTCCTTGCGGAGGCTTCTTTTATTCCATCTGTGCCCCGCCGTTCAGGCGGAAGACAATATTTACAATCAACCCATTGCCGGGTTTACCGGCTTCATAGCGCCACCTGCGCATGGCCGATTTAACTTCGCGTTCAAACATATTCGCCGGCTGTGCGGACAGGATTTCCACGTTATCCACACGTCCATCAGCCGTAACGTCGAATTTCACCCGTACTCGCCCTTCAATACGTAACGCCTGAGCACGTGCCGGATACTGCGGCTGGTTACGGCTCAGCGCGCGCGGGCCCGCTGGCGCCGTTACCGTCGGTTTTGTCGCGGTCGTGGTGTTACTCATCAGCGGACGTGACGGGGCGGCATTTTCAACCGGCTGCGTGGTGCGTGGCTCAACCGGACGCACTTCGCGTTTCGGACGCTCTTCCACCTTTTTGACCGGCTTGGGTTTTGGCTTCGGCTTAGGTTTCGGCTCTGGCTTATGGATCACCACCGGCGCTTCTTTTGGCGGTTCAGGAATCGGCTCGGGTTCCGGCTCGGGTTCAACAACGGGCTGTGGCGGCGGCGGCGCAACCTGCGGCGGTTCAAGATCCGCGGGCGATACCATGGTCACAGAAATTGGCTGCGCTGGCGCTGGCATTTCAATAACCTGATGAACCGAGGTATAGAGCAGACCCGCCACGACAGCACCGTGAATAACGACGGAAAGCAGCGTCGGCCATGGAAAGCGGCGAGGTAAATCAAGGGTCATCGAAGTCATAATCATCAACGTTAAAAAACCGAACCTCGATTTTAAATGCAAATAGCAATCATATTCAATAAGACACTTTGTCCTGGCGCAATTTAAGCGTATAAGAGGGCAAAAAAGGGGCATCCAGATCAGGGTTTTAACATTGTTATTATCTTTACATTGCAGTCATTTGTGCTTTCACATAACGTAAATGTCACTTTTACCGGTTAAGGAGCTTTGCCGTGCTTTATGTGATTTACGCTGAAGATGTACCTGATTCTCTGGAAAAACGTGTTTCCGTTCGCCCTGCCCATCTGGCGCGTTTACAGCTGCTACAGGATGAAGGTCGGTTGCTGACCGCAGGCCCGATGCCTGCCGTTGACAGCAACGATCCGGGAGCAGCGGGTTTTACCGGCTCCACGGTGATTGCCGAGTTTGAATCTCTGGAAGCCGCGCAGGCTTGGGCAGAAGCAGACCCGTACGTCGCAGCCGGCGTGTACGAGAAAGTCACGGTTCGCCCGTATAAAAAAGTGTTCTGAAATGAAAGGCTCCCTCGGGAGCCTTTTCTTCATTCAGTGCAGCGACGCCAGCCTCGCCGCAAATCCAACAAACAGCAGGCCTATCAACCCATTCCCCAGCTTCGCCAGTTTCTTTTTGGTTTTCAGATAACGCGTGACAAACGCGCCTGAGAAAATCAGGAAGCTCATGTACATGAAGCTGATCAGCTCAAGCGTTGTGGCGAGGATCAGGAACGACGTGCCGGTATTCTTCGCATTGACATCAATGAACTGCACGAAGAACGATACGTAAAAGAGAATCGCTTTCGGGTTCGTCAGGCTCAGCACCAGCGAACGCTTAAGGATCGCGCTTGCCGGTTCGGCGCTACTTTCGTGCGCATTTTTTTGACGTGTCATAACGGACCAGAGCATTTTTCCGCCGAGCCACAGCAGATAAAACGCCCCAAGATAGCGGACAATATTAAATAATACCGGAGTGGTCTGGATCAACGCGGCGACGCCCGCCCAGGCCAGAAACATCAGCACGGCATCACCAATAAACACACCGGTGGCTGCCAGATAGCCTTTCTTAACGCCGTGGCCAATCCCTGTTTTCAGCACAAACAAGGTGTTCGGTCCTGGAACCAGCACGATAAAAAATGCGCCGACAACATAGGTCCAGAAATTCAGTACACCAAACTCCGCAAACACGTCTCACTCCTTTTGCTCAAAAACAGCGGGGATACCGGTAATTACGGTATCCCCTGAATCAGTTGCGCTATTGTACGCCGTTATAACCATCAAGATAAGTCGCGGCCAGTTCGTTACCAAATAATATGGCGTCTTTACTGTCCATGTCCGAAGACCATTTATCCTTCGCGTTGCCTGCGTACAATTCCTGCGACTTCGCATTTTCTTTCAGCTGATCGCGAATGCTTTGCGCGTATTCACTGGCTTCAGCCTGAGTCCGCCCTTCCGCACGGTCAGCTTTGCCCCGGGCATAAAGCTCGCGGAACTGCGCTACGTTCAGGTGATAATTTTTCTGCACGCTGGAGGTGTAATTGCCGCCAGTAAAGCTGGACTGATGCGACACGAAATAAAACGCGTGCCGTTCGGGTGAGGTTTTGCTACTGGCACAACCGCTTAATACTGCAATCCCGAAGAGTGCTGCCATCACTTTTACGTTCATCCTTTTTTCCTTTAATAAAGCCAATGTATTCCCCACGCAAAAACATAATCTGCCAATGAGGAAAATGACGAAAGTCCTAAACCTTCCCTGAGCGCATCCAGCGCCAAAAGTGCAATAAAAATCCAGAGATAAGGATTCATCTTTTAATATCATGACGTTATGGGGACGTAGTATATCGTGGAAAGCAGACGGGAGGAGACTGCAAAGATTAATAGTCTGGATGTTTAATGGGCACCTTTACGGTGCCCCTCATGCTTTTCAGATATCCTGGACCGCGAACAGCAGCGCGTTACGGTGTCTGTTCAGGCCACATTTTCTGATGGCGTGGATACGCATATTGCGGCGGGATTGTGCTTCCAGCCAACGAGCCTTACGACGACTCACCTGTCGCAACATGCGCCAGCGCCCTACTTCAGTTCTACTGCGCTTCATGTCTACAACTCTTTCTCTAACAGAGATGCCATTATATGCCTAAGCAGGCGGCAAACCAGCGCTTTTATCTGCCGTTTTTATTTGCCAGATGAATCCTGATGCGTAAACTCATAACAATACGCTTTCAAAAGGATTTTTTATTTATGACAACCTTCTACACCGTGGTGAGTTGGCTGGTCATTTTAGGATACTGGCTGTTAATTGCCGGGGTGACGTTGCGCATTCTGATGAAACGCAGAGCGGTGCCTTCCGCCATGGCCTGGCTTCTGATTATCTACATTCTGCCGCTGGTGGGCATCATCGCCTATCTCTCTTTCGGTGAACTTCATCTGGGTAAACGCCGGGCCGAACGCGCCCGTGCCATGTGGCCCTCCACGGCAAAATGGCTTGCCGACCTTAAAGCCTGCAAGCATATCTTCGCCGAAGAGAACAGCAGCGTGGCCGCATCTTTGTTCAAGCTGTGCGAACGCCGCCAGGGCATTGCTGGTGTAAAAGGCAATCAGCTGCAACTGATGACCTCTTCCGATGACGTGATGCAGGCGCTGATCCGTGATATCCAGCTCGCCCGGCATAATATCGAGATGGTGTTTTATATCTGGCAGCCGGGCGGCATGGCGGACCAGGTCGCCGAATCGCTGATGGCCGCTGCACGTCGCGGTATCCACTGCCGCCTGATGCTGGACTCCGCCGGCAGCGTGGCCTTTTTCCGTAGCCCGTGGGCAGGCATGATGCGCAACGCCGGTATCGAGGTGGTCGAGGCGCTGAAAGTGAATCTTATGCGCGTCTTTCTGCGCCGCATGGATCTTCGTCAGCACCGGAAAATGGTTCTGATCGATAACTATATCGCCTACACCGGCAGCATGAACATGGTCGACCCCCGCTTCTTTAAACAGGATTCCGGCGTGGGGCAATGGATCGATTTGATGGCTCGCATGGAAGGCCCGGTGGCAACCTCTATGGGCATCGTCTATTCGTGCGACTGGGAAATTGAAACCGGTAAACGCATTCTTCCCCCGCCGCCGGATGGCAATATCATGCCGTTTGAGGAAGCCAGCGGGCACACTATCCACACTATCGCCTCCGGTCCTGGCTTCCCGGAAGATCTGATACATCAGGCACTGCTTACCGCCGCGTACTCAGCGCGGGAATATCTGATCATGACCACGCCCTATTTCGTCCCCAGCGACGACCTTCTGCACGCCATCTGTACAGCGGCACAGCGCGGAGTGGATGTGAGCATTATTATGCCGCGCAAGAACGATTCGCTGCTGGTCGGGTGGGCAAGTCGCGCGTTCTTTAGTGAGCTGCTGGCCGCGGGCGTTAAAATCTATCAGTTCGAAGGCGGTCTGTTACACACCAAGAGCGTGCTGGTAGACGGAGAGCTGAGCCTGGTGGGTACCGTCAACCTCGATATGCGCAGTCTGTGGCTGAATTTTGAAATAACGCTGGTCATTGATGACGCCGGTTTCGGCGGCGATCTGGCGGCGGTTCAGGATGATTATATCTCCCGCTCACGCCTGCTGGACGCCAGACTGTGGGCGAAACGTCCGCTGTGGCAGCGAATTGCCGAACGACTGTTTTACTTCTTTAGTCCGTTGCTGTAAAACGTGCCCAACGATGTTTAACAGGTAGTCATCATGGAAATGGATCTGAACAATCGCCTGACCGAAGACGAAACGCTCGAACAGGCCTACGATATTTTTCTCGAGCTGGCGGTCGATAATCTCGACCCTGCTGACGTCATTCTTTTCAACCTGCAATTTGAAGAGCGTGGCGGTGCTGAGCTGTTCGATCCGTCTGAAGACTGGGCCGAACACGTCGATTTTGATCTCAATCCGGACTTCTTCGCTGAGGTGGTAATTGGCCTGGCAGATGAAGACGGCGGAGAAATTAACGACATCTTTGCCCGCGTCCTGCTGTGCCGCGAGAAAGACCATAAGCTGTGCCATATTCTCTGGCGCGAATAATAAAAAAGGCTGCCCGCGCAGCCTTTTTTATTTAATCCGGCAAGGCATTTCCACAGCGGTGACAAAACCGCGCCCCGGGTTCATGATTTCCCTGCTGACAATTCGGACATTTGCGTTGCTGCTTGCTGTTCTGGAAGGCGCTGCTCATATGGGTGGTAATTAGCCCCGTCGGTATCGCTATCACCGAATAACCGATCAGGATAAGAACCGATGCCACAATACGTCCGAGCGGCGTATGCGGTGTAATATCGCCATAGCCCACGGTGGTCACCGTGACGATAGCCCAGTAAACCGACGCATTAAGCGTGGTAAACCCGTATTTTGGCCCTTCGATTAAATACATCAGGGAGCCAAAAACGATCATCACGATAGCAATAAACGAATAGAAGAGAATAAGCTGGTGGCGGGCGCTGACAATGGCGACCCAAAAAACCCTCAGCGACGGCATAAAGCGCAGCAGCTTCAGAATTCGTAACACACGAATCGCCCGCATTGCGCGCCAGGCAAACACATAATTCAGGCTGATCTCAGGCCACAGCCACATGACATACAGCGGCAGGATAGTGGCTAAATCAATAAATCCCCAGAAGCTGAAAACGTATTTCGCCGGATTTGGCCAGCTAATGACCCTCAGCACATACTCTGCGGTAAACACCAGCGTGACGATCAATTCCAGCCAGACAAAAACGTGCCACTCCTCATACGTCATGTGGTACTGCGTTCCGGCACCGGATTCGATAAAGATAATAATGACGCTAATCAGCGCAAATAAGCCACACAGCCCCTCGAAACGGCGACCGGAAACCGTTTCTGGATCAAATAAAAGGTGATAAAGCCGCTGACGGGCCGACGTGAATAATCGCGACACATTAACCTCTAAAAAATAAGGGCTGACATCATGTCAGCCCTTGCGATTATAACGGGTCTACTTTCAGGCAGGAAACCGCATGTCGGAAACTGCCCTCCAGAACCGGCCGTGTTTTTGCACATTCCGGCCCGGCTATTGGGCATCGCGTACGGAATACGCAGCCTGAAGGCGGGTTGATTGGCGAAGGCAGTTCACCTTCCAGAAGCTGAATGGTTTTATTTTTTTCCAGATCGGGATCCGGAACGGGAACCGCAGACATCAGCGCTTTGGTATAAGGGTGCAGCGGATTATGGTACACCTCATCATACGTGCCCAGTTCCACGGCGTGGCCCAGATACATGACCAGCACACGGTCTGAAATGTGTTTTACAACCGCCAGATCGTGGGCGATGAAGATCAGCGAAAGCCCCATTTCCCGTTGCAGTTTCTGTAGCAGGTTAACCACCTGGGCCTGGATGGAAACGTCCAGCGCCGAAACCGGCTCATCACAGATAATCAGTTTCGGTTCAAGGATCAACGCGCGTGCGATACCGATACGCTGGCACTGACCGCCGGAAAACTCGTGAGGGTAGCGGTTGATGAGGTTAGGCAACAGACCCACCTTCAGCATCATCGCTTTCACCCGAACGCGAACTTCCTGGCGCGGCATCTTCGGATGATAGGTGCGCAGCGGCTCGGCAATGATTTCGCCAATGGTCATACGCGGGTTCAGGGACGCCAGAGGATCCTGGAAAATCATCTGGATATCACTGCGCACATTGCGCCATTCATCCGGCTTCATCCCCAGCAGATCTTTGCCAAGCCAGGCCACTTTCCCGTCGGTGGCTTTCACCAGGCCGATGATCGCACGCGCAAATGTCGACTTGCCGCAGCCGGATTCGCCCACCACGCCCAGGGTCTCCCCTTCGTACAGGCGTAGCGTGACGCCATCCACCGCTTTCAGGGTTTTGGCAGGCTGCCAGAACCACTGTTTACCGTCTTTGATATCGAAATGGACCTTCAGGTCAGCGATTTCGAGCAGCACATTTCTTTTTTCGTCGATTGCGTTCATACCAGCTCCTCCAGCGGCTTAAAGCAGGCGCGTAGACGGCCTGGGGCAAACGCTTCCAGCGGCGGTGCGCTGTTACAGATTTCCATCGCATGCGGACAGCGTGGCTGGAACGGGCAGCCTTTTGGCAAACGCAGCAGGTTTGGCGGGTTGCCCGGGATAGTCAGCAGCGACTCCCCTTCCGCATCGAGGCGCGGTACGGCATTCAGCAGCCCGATAGAGTACGGGTGGGCTGGCTGGTAGAACACATCGCGGGCATTACCGTATTCCATCGTGCGGCCTGCATACATGACTAACACTTTGTCGCAGATCCCGGCAACGACGCCTAAATCGTGGGTGATCATGATGATGGCGGTGTTGAACTCACGCTTCAGCTCGTTCAGCAACGTCATGATCTGCGCCTGGACGGTCACGTCGAGAGCGGTGGTTGGTTCATCAGCGATCAGCAGTTTTGGCCGGCAAAGCAATGCCATCGCGATCATGACTCGCTGACGCATACCGCCGGAGAACTCGTGCGGATACATGCGCATGCGCTTGCGTGCTTCAGGCATTTTCACCGCATCCAGCATTTTGACGGACTCTTCAAACGCTTCGGCTTTGCCCAGCCCCTTGTGGAGCATCAGCACTTCCATCAGCTGTTCACCCACCCGCATATAGGGGTTCAGGGAGGTCATCGGATCCTGGAAAATCATTGAAATCTGCTCGGCGCGCAGCTTGTTCAGCTCATGTTCCGGCAAATTCAGGATCTCTTTCCCGTTAAACGTCGCCGAACCCCCTATCACGCCGTTTGATGCCAGCAGGCCCATCAGCGCGAATGCGGTCTGGGATTTACCGGAACCGGATTCGCCCACAATGCCCAGCGTTTCACCGGCACGCAAGTCGAAGTTGAGATCGTTAACGGCAGTCACATCACCGTCGGGGGTTTTAAACGTCACGCGGAGGTCTTTAACGTCCAGCAGTGCGCTGGTCCGCTGTTGCGCCTGTGGCGCGGTTGCCGTTTCAATAATGGTCATGACGGCGCTCCTTAACGGTCTTTCGGGTCGAGGGCATCACGCAGGCCATCGCCGATAAAGTTGAAACAGAACAGGGTGACGACCAGGAAGCCCGCCGGATACAGCAGTAACCACGGTGACACTTCCATGGAGTTTGCGCCGTCACTTAACAGAGCGCCCCAGCTACTCAACGGCTCTTGCGTACCTAATCCCAGGAAGCTCAGGAAAGATTCAAACAAGATCATACTTGGCACCAGCAGGGAGGCGTATACCACCACCACGCCCAGCACGTTAGGAACGATATGACGCACCACAATATTGGCGGTAGAAACGCCACCAACCTGTGCGGCTTCGATAAACTCCTTACGTTTAAGGCTCAGCGTCTGGCCGCGCACAATACGCGCCATATCCAGCCAGGACACCATCCCGATCGCCACGAAGATCAGCAGGATATTTTGACCAAAGAAGGTCACCAGCAGAATGACGAAGAACATGAACGGGAAGGAGTTCAGGATTTCAAGCATACGCATCATCACGGAGTCCACTTTCCCGCCGAGGTAACCGGAAAGCGAACCGTAAAGCGTGCCGACAATTACCGCCACCAGCGCCGCTGCGATGCCAACCATCAGGGAGATACGGCCGCCAATCGCCACACGCACCAGCAAATCACGCCCGGAGGAGTCGGTACCGAAATAGTGCCCGGATTCCATATCCGGCGCGCTGGACATCATGCCCCAGTCCGTATCGAAATAGGTGAACTGAGAGAGCATTGGTGCCAGGGTTACGAACAGCGCGATAAGCACCAGCACGACCAGGCTGGCAACGGCGGCACGGTTATGCATAAAACGACGGCGGGCGTCTTGCCAAAGGCTACGACCTTCGACCTCCAGCTTTTCACTGAAGTTTTCCAGCGCCTCGCTGTTTTTCTTACTCAACATCATGGCGTGCTCCAGTTAGTAACGGATTTTCGGATCGATAACGGCATACAGCACATCGACAACGGCATTAAACAGAATGGTCAGCGCGCCCACGAGGATCGTCAGGCTCAGCACCAGCGAATAGTCACGGTTAAGCGCCCCGTTAACAAACAACTGCCCGATGCCTGGCAGGCCATAAATGGTTTCAATCACCATTGAACCCGTAATAATGCCGACGAAAGCAGGACCCATATAGGAGAGCACCGGTAACAGTGCAGGCTTGAGAGCGTGACGGAAAATAATCCGGCGCATCGGCAACCCTTTCGCTCGGGCGGTACGGATAAAGTTCGAATGCAGGACTTCAATCATTGAACCACGCGTAATACGGGCGATACTGGCAATGTAGGCCAGAGATAATGCCACCATCGGCAATATCATGAACTTCAGCGCCCCGCCATTCCAGCCGCCCCCGGGCAGCCATTTAAGGGTTATCGCGAATATCATGACCAGCAACGGCGCGACAACGAAGCTGGGGATAACCACCCCGGTCATTGCGACCCCCATTACGGCGTAATCCCATCGGGTATTTTGTTTTAGTGCGGCGATAACGCCCGCAGTGACACCGAGAACAACGGCCAGGATAAATGCAGCAGCCCCTAATTTAGCCGATACCGGGAAGCTGGACGCCACCAGGTCGTTAACGGAATAGTCTTTATATTTGAATGACGGACCAAAATCACCGTGTGCAAGTTGCTTCAGATAGTTGAAGTACTGCGTGGTGATAGGATCGTTTAAATGGTATTTCGCTTCGATGTTGGCCATAACTTCTGGCGGAAGCGTGCGTTCACCGGTAAAAGGACTGCCCGGCGCAAGACGCATCATAAAGAAGGAAATTGTAATTAGAATAAATAACGTTGGAATCGCTTCAAGACAGCGACGCAGGATAAATTTCAACATTGCCCGTACCTTCTGGCGTGTGCCTGATGAATGTTACAAAATAGACACAGTGGGGCAAGCTCGCTCGCCCCACGTATTGCCATTAATGCTTGATAATATAAAGATTCTTAACGGAAATATTATCCAACGGGTCTTTACCGGTATAACCCCCTACCCATGGTTTCACGAGGCGGGCGTTAACGTAGTAGTAAACCGGAACGATCGCAGAGTCTTTATCGAGCTGTTGTTCTGATTTCGCGTACAGATCGGCGCGCTGGGCGTCATCTGCCACTTTCAGGGTATCGCCAATCAGCTTATCAAACGCCGGGCTCTTATAGTGTGCGGTATTGTTCGAACTGTCGCTGAGCATGGTGTTCAGGAATGAGGTCGGTTCGTTATAGTCCGCACACCATCCTGCACGTGCCACGTCAAAGGTTCCCTGATGGCGCGTATCGAGGAAGGTTTTCCATTCCTGATTTTCCAGCTTCACGTTCACGCCGAGATTTTTCTTCCAGATTGACGCGACGGCAATAGCCAGTTTTTTATGCAGATCGGAGGTGTTGTACAGCAGACTAAACGTCAGCGGCTTGTCGGCGGTATAGCCCGCTTCAGCCAGCAGCTTTTTCGCTTCTTCGTTACGTTTTTCCTGGGACCATTTGAACCATTCAGGTTCAACAAGCTTCATACCGTCGGTGTAAGGCGGGGTGTAGCTGTAAGCCGGCAGGTCGCCCTGATTCTTCACTTTATTCACGATAATGTCGCGATCCAGAGCCAGCTTCAGTGCGGTACGAACACGTACGTCGGTGAACGGTGCTTTCTGGTTGTTAATTTCATAATAGTAGGTGCACAGATACGGATCGACGTGAACTTCTTTCGGGATCTCTTTTTTCAGCTTCTGGAACAGTTCAATCGGCATGTTGTTATAGGTCATGTCGATTTCGCCGCTGCGGTAGCGGTTTACGTCCGTTACCTCAGAAGAGATTGGCAGGTAGGTGACCTGATTGATAACCGTCTTGGCATTATCCCAATACTGCGGGTTGCGCTCCAGCACCATACGCTCGTTAACGACCCAGTCCTTCAGCTTATATGCACCGTTGGTCACGATATTCGCAGGCTGCGTCCATTTTTCACCAAATTTTTCTACCGCGGATTTTGGTACCGGAGAAACGGACGGGTGAACCAGCAACTTATAGAAGTACGGAACAGGTTCGCTCAACGTCACTTCAAAAGTGTTGGCATCGATGGCTTTTACGCCCAGGTCGGTTACGGGCTTTTTACCCGTGATGATGTCATCAATATTGGCGATATGGCCATACTGGAGGTAACTCGCGTACGGGGAGGCGGTATTCGGATCCGCCAGACGCTGCCAGCTATAGACGAAATCTTCAGCGGTAACCGGCGTACCGTCAGACCATTTGGCATCTTTACGCAGATGGAAGGTCCAGACTTTAAAATCTTTGTTGTCCCATTTTTCCGCCACGCCCGGAGCCGGGTGGCCGTCTACGTCAGTCACCAACAGACCTTCAAACAGATCGCGGTTAACGTTAGACTCTGGAACACCTTCAATTTTGTGCGGATCAAGAGACTGCACTTCCGCACCGTTATTACGTACCAGCGTTTGCTTCTCAGCCAGCTGAACACCAGCAGGAACGTCCGCAGCCATTGCAGCGTTGCCCGCGATTAGCGCAGTTAAAATCCCCGCCGCTACCAGACTTTTTTTTGTGATGATGGACATTGTGTTGATACTCCACTCATTATTATGACTGGCCTTCGCCAGTTGTGTAATCCCCTGTTGGGGCCTGTACAGCGCAGGAGTTTTTTTTGCTGCTGTCAGGTTCTTTTTTTACTTCTTGCTATCATCGACTTCATTATTACTGACCGCTCGTACGGCGATCTTGCGTCGATTCTTTACACCTCTCCCCTGTCAGTGAGGTGTGCTGGAAAGCTTAAGTGAGGTCTATATGAAAATAGTTCTCATCAACTTGTTTAATGCCGCAAAATATAAGGCCGGAAAGTACCAAATGGTGCCAACTCTCGCCAATACATTTTGCAAATTTGTTAAGCATTTCTCTTTTACGGAGTCAGGCGTTGCTATGCCGCCGACCACCTTTCACATCAAAAACAAGTAAAACCCTTACAATACATTCAGTTGTAGAGTTCTCTCGTGACTGGTGCGATGACATGACAAATTCGAACGATTTTTCACGAAAATTTAACATCTGATTATTATTTAGCACATTCGTCTGGGTCAGCGTCGAAATTACTAATATCATTTCGGTTATCTGTCAGCAAGCCCCAGAGTATCATGTGAGTAAAATAACAGAGCGTTTGAAGGATTTATGGGCAGAGAAGCAAACTGAAAATAAACAACCTCTTGAAAATCAACAAAAGAGGGTTATTAGTAGAACTTATTATGGCTGGTGCGTATTTCAACTTTATTTATATGATTTGCTGATATTCACGTAAAAAAACGGAGCCGCTGGCTCCGCTCTTTCAAACGAAAGTCAGTGTACTAATCCGGGGAATATACTTTTTATACCGGTAACGATAAATTCGATGCCTAACGCCATTAACAACAGACCCATGATACGGGTAATCACGTTGATGCCCGTTTGTCCCAGCAAGCGAACCAGCCATGGCGCCATACGAAATACGCCCCAGCAGCAAAGTGCGAACAGGGCAATGGCGACAGAGAAGCCAATCAGGTGCATCAGGCTGTGATAGCGTGTTCCCCATACAATGGTAGAGCTGATTGCCCCCGGGCCCGCCATCAGCGGCAGTGCCAGTGGCACCACGCCGATGCTCTCGCGGATAGCTGTCTCTGATTTTTCCTGCTTGTTCTGTTTATCCTCCCCCAGCTTGCCGCTGATCATCGACATGGCAATCGTCACCACCAGGATCCCGCCTGCTATTCGGAACGAATCAATCGAGATGCCGAAGACCTGAAGAATGGCGTCCCCCAGATAAAGAGACGTAAGCAAGATAATCGCCACCGACAGGTTTGCCGTCAGGTTGGTTTTATTTCGCGCGGCAGCTGTCTGATAACTGGTCATACTGATGAAGACAGGGATAATCCCTACCGGGTTGACCAGGGCAAACAAGCCAATAAAAAACTTGAAATATGTAGGGAAATCAAAGAGCGTTTGAATCACATTAAGCTCCGCAATTGAGCATGGTCAGGGAGAGACAGCGTGTAATGATAAATCCGCGCTGAAGATACGCTTTTTAGCCGCACACTTCACCAGAAATCTGTTCTAAAACGTTATCAATTCATGATGTTAAACATTTGTATAATCAATGATAGCGCCACTTCCAATAGTTACTTAATTATTTAACACTGGAATAATTAGCACAAAATAACCCTGCTGAAAGGTATCAGCTTAGGACAAAATTGATCTTGATCATAATTTTCGTACTCAGAAGTGAGTAATCTTGGTTACGCCGCCAGGGAGATCACCTATCAAAAAGGTATGATGCTAAGGTAAGGCTCTTTTAGTAAATTAGTGAGCGGAAGCAGTGAGTAATCCTTTGTTTTACTGTGTGTTACGCAAGTGGGATCGGCTCTGACTATACTGTCAGACGTATCGAGCGCTGGTTTACTAAAAGAGTTTAAACATTATCAGGAGAGCATTATGGCTGTTACCAATATCGCTGAACTGAACGCCCTCGTCGAGCGCGTGAAAAAAGCCCAGCGTGAATATGCCAATTTCACCCAAGAACAGGTTGATAAAATCTTCCGCGCGGCCGCTCTGGCTGCTGCAGATGCTCGAATCCCTCTCGCTAAAATGGCCGTTGCCGAATCCGGTATGGGTATCGTTGAAGATAAAGTGATCAAAAACCACTTTGCTTCAGAGTATATCTACAACGCCTATAAAGATGAGAAAACCTGCGGTGTGCTGTCAGAAGACGACACTTTTGGCACCATCACTATCGCTGAACCCATCGGCATTATTTGCGGTATCGTTCCAACCACTAACCCAACCTCTACCGCCATCTTCAAATCTCTTATCAGTCTGAAAACACGTAACGCAATCATTTTCTCCCCGCATCCACGTGCGAAAGACGCCACCAACAAAGCAGCGGATATCGTGCTTCAGGCTGCCATTGCTGCGGGTGCGCCAAAAGATCTGATCGGTTGGATCGACCAGCCTTCTGTTGAACTGTCCAACGCCCTGATGCATCACCCGGACATTAACTTAATCCTGGCGACCGGCGGTCCTGGTATGGTTAAAGCAGCATACAGCTCCGGTAAACCAGCCATCGGCGTAGGCGCAGGTAATACCCCTGTTGTGATCGACGAAACGGCAGATATCAAGCGTGCAGTTGCCTCTGTGCTGATGTCGAAAACCTTCGATAACGGCGTTATCTGTGCATCTGAACAGTCTGTTGTCGTGGTTGATTCGGTATACGACGCCGTTCGTGAACGTTTCGCCAGCCACGGCGGCTACCTGTTGCAAGGTAAAGAACTGAAAGCCGTTCAGGACGTGATTCTGAAAAATGGTGCACTGAACGCAGCTATCGTAGGTCAGCCAGCGTATAAAATCGCTGAACTCGCCGGCTTTAGCGTCCCTGCTACCACCAAGATTCTGATTGGTGAAGTGAAAGTCGTTGATGAAAGTGAGCCGTTTGCTCACGAAAAACTATCCCCGACACTGGCAATGTACCGTGCGAAAGATTTCGATGACGCGGTAGAAAAAGCAGAGAAGCTGGTGGCGATGGGCGGTATCGGCCACACCTCTTGCCTGTACACCGACCAGGATAACCAGCCAGAGCGTGTTGCTTACTTCGGTCAGAAGATGAAGACGGCACGTATCCTGATCAACACCCCTGCTTCTCAGGGTGGTATCGGTGACCTGTATAACTTCAAACTCGCACCTTCCCTGACTCTGGGTTGTGGTTCCTGGGGTGGTAACTCCATCTCTGAAAACGTTGGTCCAAAACACCTGATCAACAAGAAAACCGTTGCTAAGCGAGCTGAAAACATGTTGTGGCACAAACTTCCGAAATCTATCTACTTCCGCCGCGGCTCTCTGCCAATCGCGCTGGACGAAGTGATTACTGATGGCCACAAACGTGCGCTCATCGTGACTGACCGTTTCCTGTTCAACAATGGCTATGCAGACCAGATCACCTCTGTTCTGAAAGCTTCTGGCGTCGAAACTGAAGTCTTCTTTGAAGTTGAAGCTGACCCAACCCTGAGCGTTGTACGTAAAGGCGCTGAACTGGCTAACTCCTTCAAACCTGATGTGATCATCGCACTGGGTGGCGGTTCCCCAATGGACGCCGCGAAAATTATGTGGGTCATGTACGAGCATCCGGAAACCCACTTCGAAGAACTGGCGCTGCGCTTTATGGATATCCGTAAACGTATCTACAAGTTCCCGAAAATGGGCGTGAAAGCGAAAATGATCGCCGTCACCACCACTTCCGGTACCGGTTCAGAAGTGACGCCATTTGCTGTTGTGACTGATGACGCAACGGGTCAGAAATATCCGCTGGCTGACTACGCACTGACGCCAGATATGGCTATCGTTGACGCCAACCTGGTCATGGAAATGCCGAAATCACTGTGTGCGTTCGGTGGTCTGGATGCGGTAACTCACGCCCTGGAAGCTTACGTTTCCGTACTGGCTTCTGAGTTCTCTGACGGTCAGGCTTTACAGGCACTGAAACTGCTGAAAGAAAACCTGCCAGCTTCTTACAACGAAGGTTCGAAAAACCCTGTAGCTCGTGAACGTGTACACAGTGCGGCAACCATCGCGGGCATTGCATTTGCTAACGCCTTCCTGGGTGTCTGTCACTCCATGGCGCACAAGCTGGGTTCACAGTTCCACATTCCTCACGGTCTGGCGAACGCCCTGTTGATCAGCAACGTTATCCGCTATAACGCCAACGACAACCCAACCAAGCAGACTGCATTCAGCCAGTACGACCGTCCGCAAGCTCGTCGTCGCTACGCTGAAATCGCAGACCACCTGGGTCTGAGCGCACCGGGCGACCGTACTGCAGCGAAGATCGAGAAACTGCTGGCATGGCTGGAAAGCCTGAAGGCTGAACTGGGTATTCCTAAATCTATCCGCGAAGCAGGCGTTCAGGAAGCTGACTTCCTCGCTCACGTAGATAAGTTGTCTGAAGATGCATTCGATGACCAGTGTACTGGTGCTAACCCGCGCTACCCACTGATTTCCGAACTGAAACAGATCCTGCTGGATACCTATTACGGTCGTAACTTCACTGAAAGCGATGTCGCTGCCGTAAAAGTCGACATCCCCGCAGTTGTAAAGGCTGACAAGAAAGCGAAGAAAAATGCTTGATTGACAGTGTGAAAAAAACCCGCCGCTGGCGGGTTTTTTTATATCTGAGGATCCGTAAGACATTTTTTTTATTTGCGATTGTCGCCCTGTAACGCCGTCAGCGAGCCTACAGCCAGCGCCTCTTTATAATGCTTGCGGCAGACCGAGACATAACGTTCATTGCCCCCTATCACCACCTGCTCGCCATCAGCATAAGGCTTGCCCGACTGGTCCAGGCGAAGAACCATGCTTGCCTTGCGGCCACAAAAGCAGATAGTTTTCAGCTCAACCAGCTTATCCGACCAGGCGAGCAGATACTGGCTACCGGCAAATAACTCACCGCGAAAGTCAGTGCGTAATCCATAGCAAAGAACGGGAATATCCAGCTCATCAACGACCTCTGAAAGTGCATGGACCTGCTCACGGGTCAGGAACTGGCTTTCATCTACCAGCACGCAATGGACAGGCTTAGAGGCATGCTGGGCACGAATGTCCTCAAGCAGGTCCGTTTCAGGGTTAAACAGCCTTGCAGGCGACGAGAGCCCTATTCTTGAGCTTACCTTCCCTGCCCCAAAGCGATCGTCGATTTCGGCGGTATAAACAACGGTACGCATCCCCCGCTCCTGATAATTGTATGAGGATTGCAGTAACGCCGTCGATTTCCCTGCATTCATTGCCGAATAGTAGAAATAAAGTTGTGCCATTGGCCGAAGAACCCTAATCAATGTGTAATATTCCCGATGGATCATTGTACCATATTTTGTATTGTCATCAGCGGCGGGCTGCGTGCTCCAGGCTGTTCTGCACCAATAAACTCTTCGTTGATAGCGCAAAATAATGCGTTAAAACAGACAGTAAAGGCTTTTAGCACGGACAATAAGGCGAGCTCGACACCGGAGATAACACTTCTTTTTATAGTGGCTTCTGCAATCTTTAAAATTCACTATTTATTAACTATTCTTCTGTTCGCTGCGCTTAGCCGGAGTAATACGAAAGGCTGATATTTATCAACCGCAACTATAATTCCTGAGGTAAAAGTCACAAAACAAACATGCAAATGACGCGCTTTTGCCGTTTGAAACGATATCTCATCGCCCCAGCAAACAATGAAATTTAAGTTAGCGTAATTAATAATAGCGTCATTAATTTTGTATTTTTTGAATTCCTTACATTCCAACCTATTGCACAAGTGAAATTAACGCTCTATTATTAGGACAACAAACCCACCCCCATTATAAGTTTGAGATTACTACAATGAGCGAAGCACTTAAAATTCTGAACAACATCCGTACTCTTCGTGCGCAGGCAAGAGAATGTACCCTTGAAACGCTTGAAGAGATGCTCGAAAAATTAGAAGTTGTCGTTAACGAACGTCGTGAAGAAGAAAGCGCAGCAGCGGCTGAAATCGAAGAACGTACACGTAAACTGCAACAGTATCGCGAAATGCTGATTGCCGATGGTATCGATCCAAACGAATTGCTGAACAGCATGGCTGCGGCTAAAACCGGTACCAAAGCAAAACGCGCAGCACGTCCTGCTAAATATAGCTACATCGACGAGAACGGCGAAGAGAAAACCTGGACCGGCCAGGGTCGTACTCCTGCTGTAATCAAGAAAGCTATGGACGAACAAGGTAAACAACTGGATGACTTCCTGATCAAGGATTAATCTGGAAAGATTCTGAAAAATCCCGCTTAATGCGGGATTTTTTATGCCCATAATATTCCCCAAACATCTCCTTACATTCTGTCATATTGCCTGGCTCACTATTTAACGTCCTTGACAATCTCCAGCCAATTACGGATCGACAGGCATAAAAAAACCGGTGGGCATCGCCACACCGGTCTTGTTCACTGGTCCGTGAGTTTATTACTTAATACCCACGCTACCTTTGAGCCAGGCTTTAAATTCTTCACCCAGGCTGTTATGGCGAATGCCATATTCGACGAATGCCTGCATATAACCGAGCTTATTACCGCAGTCATGGCTCTTACCTTTCATATGGTAGGCTTCCACGGTCTCTTTCTCGATCAGCATATCGATAGCATCCGTCAGCTGGATTTCATCGCCCGCACCCGGAGGCGTTTTGGCCAGCAGCGCCCAGATTTCAGCACTCAGTACGTAACGGCCAACGACAGCAAGGTTAGACGGCGCGACGTCCGCTTTAGGTTTTTCAACAACGCCAACCATTGGTACGCTTTCACCAGGTTGCAGGGCAACACCTTTGCAGTCAACCACACCGTAAGCAGTCACATCGTCGACTGGCTCAACCATAATCTGGCTGCTGCCGGTTTCGTCGAAGCGTTTAATCATTTCCGCCAGGTTTTCCTGGGAAAGATCGGACTCATACTCATCAAGGATCACGTCTGGCAGAATAACCGCGACCGGCTCATCACCCACTACCGGATGTGCACACAATACTGCGTGCCCCAGGCCCTTCGCCAGGCCCTGACGAACCTGCATAATGGTAACGTGTGGAGGGCAAATAGACTGCACTTCCTCCAGCAGCTGGCGCTTTACGCGTTTTTCCAGCATTGCTTCGAGTTCGAAACTGGTATCGAAATGGTTTTCGATAGAGTTTTTAGATGAATGCGTCACCAGTACAATTTCGGTGATACCTGCCGCAATACACTCATTCACGACATACTGGATTAATGGCTTATCAACCAGAGGCAGCATCTCTTTTGGGATTGCCTTCGTCGCTGGCAACATCCTGGTACCCAATCCCGCCACCGGGATAACGGCCTTTCTGACTTTCGAATTTAGGGCAGCCATTGAAATTCTCCTGAACTGTTCAAGTTTTGAACTTTTATGCATTGAATAACGCGTTGAGTATACAGTCTCAGCCACTAATACGGGTCTGAAAAGAACGCGTTGCCGATCAATTAAGACAAATACGCATGAAACTTGCAGCGATAGTAGCACTGCCAGCAAAAACACAGGTAAAGCAATCTGAAAAATAAAACCTGACTGCTTACTCCGTGGACAACATTAAGCGTAACCGCCCACCGGCACCCCAAATTTGGCACTGCCAGGAGGTACAGCGATGGCTAATTTGATTAAGGTAAGTATTACCCAACGTTCCCAACGGCACACCGTTACTCACCTGTATATGGTGTTCGCCGGTATTCAGCGTGGCATTTAATCCAGCAGAGACCAGAATAAGGTTATTCAACCCGCTGTGATAATAGCCAACCAGAAGCGGGAACTGCCCCGGCAAATTGGCCTGGCGAAAAAGTTGGTTGACCTGTTTTAGTAAACTGCCTAACTCAGGAAGTCGTTGCCCCTGATGGGATAATTGTTCCTGTAGCAATCCATTAAACAGCGCACGGAGTAATAAGGCCGCCAGAACGCCGTTATCACCCGCTCGGGTAACATCCAGGCAATAAAAAGCGAGGTCGGAATCTGATAGCGGCGCAATATCCAGCACCAGTCCAGGCTGGTCAGCCGCTACCAGCTGGCGATAATTTACTCTGCAATGAGAGATATTTTGCTGCACCGGCGGCTGAAGTTCCTGAAGCAACTTCGCGGCCGCGAGCGGATTACTGACTAAAGCATCCCAGTCCTGGAAAAGACGTTCTTCTTCTTCCACCCGGGAATTAAACATATTGGGATACAGGCAGGCCAACACCGTTTCACGCAGTCTGTTTAAATCTTTAACCGGTTTGAGCAGGATATCCTGCACACCCAAACGCAACGCCTTAGCAATATCCGCCATATTTTCGGTCGCCGAGATCACCAGTATCGGTGTCTGATAACCTTCGTTACGCAGGTTTTCCACCAGCATTAATCCGTCCATGCGCGGCATCTCGAGATCGCAGATCATCAGATCAGGCGCCATGCTGGCCATTTTTTCCAGTGCCTCGACGCCATCTTCGGCAAGGGACGTGGTTGCACCCAGTGAGGATAACCACGAATCCAGTAGCGATCGGAAAACGGGCTCGTCTTCTACTATCAAAATATGTTTTCCGGCCAATGGCTGTGTCATGGTTCCTCCCCTGGCTGACAGTTACTCAATAGTGGCATGCTATTGGTACTATCGCCTGTCAGATTTTGCTGAAGTAATCAAAAAAGTGCTTAACGTGCTGTACGCACAAAAGGCAACAGTTCATCTATTTTCTTTTCGACGGCTAACGAGCCCGCTGCTATGGCGGCCTCAGCCCGGTGGAAATCAAGGGTAGAGATTTGTGGACAATAGGGCTGAATAAGAATATCCGGAGGATCGCCAGCCATACGGTTTCGCTTCAGGCGATTCTCAAGAATTTGAATGGAGGTCGTCATGATTTCAATGGCGTTCGGCGCGGTCACCGTGCGACGGGCAGTCAGGCGCCCTATTCTGCCGCGTAAACGCGCATGCCAGGCAAGTTTCTCTTCTTCCGCATCATCGCTCTGAAGATTAACCGGCATCAAATCCTGCTGCATAAGGTGAGCGTCGTGCTGTAAATCCACTGCAATGACGATATCTGCCCCCATGGCGCGCGTCAGAGAGATGGGGACAGGATTCACCACGCCACCATCAACGAGCCAGTAGCCATTATGAGGCACAGGCGCCATTAACCCAGGCATGCTACAGGATGCGCGAACGGCGAGATGAATATCCCCTTCGGTGAGCCATAACTCCCTGCCCGTACTGAGGTTGGTTGCAACGGCGCCGAAAGGCATTTGGCAGTGGCTGAAGTCAGCGAGGGGCATTATCTTACGAAACTGATTGAATACGCGTTCGCCGCGCAGCAGGCCGCCACGCTGCCAGGAGAGATCCATCAGGCGCAGTACATCCCAGTAACTAAAGGAGCGCACCCAGCTTTCAAACTGCGGGAGCTTACCGCAGGCGTACGCGGATCCGACCAGCGACCCGATAGAACATCCTGCGACAATATCAACGTCAATCCCCATCTTATTTAAGGTATTGATAACGCCAATATGTGACCAACCCCGGGCTGCACCTGAGCCCAACGCCAGTCCAATTTTTACCTTTCTCATTAGCCCTGTTTTACTTCCCCTGGATTCCCGACATAGCGTCAACGCACCTGCTCAGTTAACATATTGCTACCTTAAGCGTTTAACGCCTTATTTTTTGTTCCAGGAAGAGAATCGTGTCTCAACTCTGCCCCTGTGGTAGCGCTCTGGAGTATAGCCTATGTTGCCAGCGATATCTTTCTGGCGAGCAGGTTGCACCAGACCCGTCACACCTTATGCGCTCGCGGTATACTGCTTTTGTGATCAAAAACGCAGACTACCTGATTAAAACCTGGCATCCGTCCTGTGATGCTGCCGATTTTCGGCAAGAGATTGAAGCCGGATTTGCCAACACCGTCTGGCTGGGCCTTACCGTCTTTGATGCCGCTCCCGGCCGCGATGCCAACGAGGGCTATGTCAGTTTTGTCGCCCGCTTTAGCGAACAAAACAAACCCGGCGCCATCATTGAACGCTCACGGTTCTTAAAGGATAGCGGGCAATGGTATTATATTGACGGCACACGTCCGCAATTCGGTCGTAACGATCCCTGCCCCTGTGGTTCAGGAAAAAAATTTAAAAAGTGTTGCGGCAGTAATGCCTGACAACTCAGACTTCGCAAATACATAAACAGGATTTCCCGGCGATGCAATCATTACAACGTAAAGTTCTGCGCACTATCTGTCCCGATCAAAAAGGACTGATCGCACGAATTACCAACATTTGCTACAAGCATGAACTGAATATCGTGCAGAACAACGAGTTCGTTGACCACCGTACCGGTCGCTTCTTTATGCGTACCGAGCTGGAAGGTATTTTCAACGACACAACCCTGCTTGCCGATCTGGACAGCGCCCTGCCGGAAGGCTCGGTGCGCGAGCTAAACCCGGCGGGTCGTCGCCGCATTGTCATTCTGGTCACCAAAGAGGCGCACTGCCTGGGCGATCTGCTGATGAAAGCCAACTACGGTGGCCTGGACGTCGAAATTGCCGCCGTCATTGGCAACCACGAGACGCTGCGTACGCTGGTTGAACGTTTCGACATTCCGTTTGAACTGGTCAGCCATGAAGGTCATACCCGCGAAGAGCACGACAACCTGATGGCTGCTGCGATTGAAGCGCATAACCCGGACTACGTGGTGCTGGCAAAATACATGCGCGTGCTGACGCCATCCTTCGTGGCGCGCTTCCCGAACAAAATTATCAACATCCACCACTCCTTCCTGCCAGCCTTTATTGGCGCGCGTCCGTACCACCAGGCGTACGAGCGTGGGGTGAAGATCATTGGCGCAACCGCGCACTACGTGAATGATAATCTGGACGAAGGCCCAATCATCATGCAGGACGTGATCCACGTGGATCACACCTACACGGCAGAAGATATGATGCGAGCTGGCCGTGACGTTGAGAAGAACGTACTGAGCCGTGCGCTTTATCAGGTACTTGCTCAGCGCGTCTTTGTGTACGGCAACAGAACGATTATTCTTTAATCCTTCGGAAAATGAATTGATTAGCTTTACGCCTTTACGGATAAAAAGCAGGCAAACAGCTTCATTTTCCTAAAGGAATGCTTTACAGGGGCGTCTCATTTGATATGATGCGCCCCGCTTCCAGCAGGAAGCAGGCCAGTTAAAAGCATTACCCCGTGGTGGGGTTCCCGAGCGGCCAAAGGGAGCAGACTGTAAATCTGCCGTCATCGACTTCGAAGGTTCGAATCCTTCCCCCACCACCATCTCCAGCTTTACCTCAAAATATGAATTACCCCTGGTGGGGTTCCCGAGCGGCCAAAGGGAGCAGACTGTAAATCTGCCGTCATCGACTTCGAAGGTTCGAATCCTTCCCCCACCACCATCACTTCCAGATTCTTTAGCACTCTCCAAAAGCACAATGCCCCATGGTTCTCCCATGCGGGGAAAGATGAGAAGCTTCGACCAGGGTTCGATCCGAGCATAGTGAATTCCGTAGGCCGGGTAAGGCGCAGCCGCCACCCGGCATCCGCACGAAACCCTGGTTCCAGGACAAAAAAAACCCCGCAAATGCGGGGTTGTATCAATACAGCGAATCAGCGACGAGCACGCACGATCTGATATTTGCGCGTCAGGTACTCCACCGGCGCACTCCAGATGTGCACCAGGCGAGAGAACGGGAACAGCACAAACAGGGTCATACCCAGCACCAGGTGAACGCGGAAGATGAACGCCACGCCGTCCAGATGCTCAGAGGCACCACCGCGGAAGGTCACGACAGACTGCGCCCATCCCACCAGCTTCATCATCTCGCTGCCGTCCATATGCTGCGCAGAGAATGGAATGGTCAGCAGACCCAGCGCACACTGCACCATCAGCAGGGAGAGGATCAGGATGTCCGCTCCGGTCGTGGTAGCCCGCACGCGTGGGCTGAACAGACGGCGTTTCAGCAGCAGCAGCCCACCCACCAGGGTCATCACGCCGCAGGCGCCACCGGCGAGCATCGCCATCTTCTGCTTCACTTCAATCGGCAGCCACGCTTCGTACATCCAGTGCGGCGTCAGCATCCCCAGGAAATGACCGGCGAAAATACCCAAAATCCCGATGTGGAACAGGTTTGACGCCAGGTTCATCCCTTTACGATCCAGCATCTGGCTGGAGGCAGCACGCCAGGTGTACTGGCCATAGTCATAACGCAGCCAGCTTCCCACCAGGAACACGGTGCCCGCGATATACGGGTAAATGTCAAAGAAGAACATATTCAGGAAGTGCATTAGTGCTGTCCTCCGTTAGAGATATTCAAATATTGCGGAGCCACCGCTCCGGCAAAACGACGCTGATGCGCGGAGATTTCAGATTCGCCACAGCTCTGGTCAGCAAAGAATTTCACCTGTTCTTCTTCCCAGACGGCATCCAGTGCTTGTGGGGTGTCGTCACGGGCTTCATCCGCAATTTTTTCCGCCACTTTTTGACTGTCAACCGAGGCGTTAGCCAGTTTCACCAGCAAATCGAACAGGACTGCATAATTGCTCTCACGTTGCTGGAGACGTGCGCCGAGCAACGCCAGAATGGGAGCGATGTCCTGCAACCCGCCCAGCGCTTCCTCTTTCGGCAGCTGCGCCAGATATTCCAGGTACAGAGGCAGGTGATCCGGCAGCTCGCGGCTGTCGAGTTGCAAACCGTGCTGCTCGTACTGGGCCATCAGATCCACCATCGCCTGACCACGGTCGCGGGATTCACCGTGAACGTGTTCGAACAGCAATAGAGACGTGGCACGACCACGGTCAAACAGCTGGCTGTAGTCCGCCTGCGCATCAAGAAGATCGCGCGCCAGCAGGTCGCGGAGGAAAATGCCCAGCGTCTGGGCATCCTCTTTATCCAGGTTTTCAGATGACGCGAGTGCATCAAAGAGTTCCTGTTGATGCTGCACAAGCGCAGCATCAGGGTACTCGAGCAGACGCGAAACAATGACGAGTTCAATCATTGGTGCGGCTCCGTTTTGCTGGTCACATCCATCGCGTCGATGCGGCGGCTGTTGAACAGGTTGAATTTGCTGTCTGACCCGTGGCAACCGTCGCCAAAGGTAAAGCCACACCCACTTTTCTCCGGGAAGGCCTCGCGAGCCAGCTCGCGGTGACTGCTCGGCACCACGAAACGATCTTCGTAGTTAGCGATTGCCAGATAGCGGTACATCTCCTGCGCCTGCGCTTCGGTCAGGCCGACCTCTTCCAGCGCGCGGGTATCGTTAACGCCGTCAACGGTTTCCGCACGTTTGAAGTGACGCATCGCCAGCATACGTTTCAGCGCCAGCAGCACCGGCTGGGTATCCCCTGCGGTGAGCAGGTTGGCCAGATACTGAACCGGAATACGCAGGCTTTCCACGTCCGGCAGAATGCCGTTGCTGCCCAGTTCACCTGCGTCAGCCGCAGACTGAATAGGAGACAGAGGCGGCACGTACCAGACCATCGGCAACGTGCGGTATTCCGGGTGCAGCGGCAGCGCCAGCTTCCAGTCCATCGCCATTTTGTACACCGGGGACTGCTGTGCGGCGTCAATCACGCTCTGCGGAATACCGTCTTTCAGCGCCTGCTCGATCACCTTCGGATCGTTCGGATCGAGGAAGACGTCCAGCTGACGCTGATACAGATCTTTCTCGTTCTCGGTGCTTGCGGCATTTTCAATCGCATCCGCGTCGTACAGCAGCACGCCGAGGTAGCGGATACGCCCTACGCAGCTCTCTGAGCAGACGGTCGGCATACCGGCTTCGATACGCGGGTAGCAGAAGATACACTTCTCAGACTTACCGCTCTTCCAGTTAAAGTAGATTTTTTTGTACGGGCAGCCGGTGATGCACATACGCCAGCCGCGGCACTTGTCCTGGTCGATCAGCACAATGCCATCTTCTTCACGCTTGTAGATGGCGCCGCTTGGGCAGGTCGCAACGCACGCCGGGTTAAGGCAGTGTTCGCACAGGCGCGGCAGATACATCATGAAAGTGTTTTCGAACTGGCCGTACATCGCCTTCTGCATGTTCTCGAAGTTCTGGTCTTTGGCGCGTTTTTCGAACTCGCCGCCCAGAATTTCCTCCCAGTTTGGACCGCTGGTAATTTTGTCCATGCGCTTACCGGTGATCAGCGAGCGAGGACGGGCGATCGGCTGGTGTTTGCTTTCCGGCGCGTTGTGCAGGTTCTGATAGTCGTAATCAAACGGCTCGTAGTAATCGTCGATGCCCGGCAGATGCGGGTTAGCAAAGATTTTACCGAGCAGCATCGCACGGTTACCCATGCGCGGTTGCAGTTTGCCGTTGATTTTACGGATCCAGCCACCCTTCCACTTCTCCTGGTTTTCCCAGTCGGTCGGGAAGCCGGTGCCCGGCTTACTTTCCACGTTGTTGAACCAGGCGTACTCCATACCTTCACGGCTGGTCCAGACGTTTTTACAGGTGACTGAGCAGGTATGACAGCCGATGCATTTATCCAGATTCAGCACCATGCCGACTTGTGAACGAATTTTCATTTTACGCTCTCCTGTACCTGGTCATTACCTTCGCCATCTAACCAGTTAATATTCTTCATCTTACGTACCACCACGAACTCATCGCGGTTTGATCCTACAGTGCCGTAGTAGTTAAAGCCGTAGGCCAGCTGGGCATAGCCGCCGATCATATGCGTCGGTTTCGGCGTAATACGGGTCACAGAGTTGTGAATACCGCCGCGCTGCTCGGTGATCTCTGAACCCGGCAGGTTAACGATACGTTCCTGCGCGTGGTACATCATGGTCATCCCGGCTGGTACACGCTGGCTCACCACCGCACGTGCCGTCAGGGCACCGTTGCTGTTGAACACTTCGATCCAGTCGTTATCTTCGATACCCAGATCTTTGGCGTCCGCTTCGCTCATCCAGACAATCGGCCCCCCGCGTGACAGCGTCAGCATCAGCAGGTTGTCGCTGTAGGTGGAGTGGATACCCCACTTCTGGTGCGGCGTCAGGAAGTTCAGCGCCTTCTCAGGGTTACCGTTTGATTTCGCCCCCATCACCGCTTTCACGGAGCGGGTATCGATTGGCGGACGGTAAACCAGCAGGCTTTCACCGAAGTCACGCATCCACTGGTGATCCTGATACAGAGACTGACGGCCAGAGAGCGTGCGCCATGGGATCAGCTCGTGAACGTTGGTGTATCCGGCGTTATAGGACACATGTTCATCTTCGAGGCCAGACCAGGTCGGGCTGGAGATAATCTTGCGCGGCTGAGCCTGAATATCGCGGAAGCGGATTTTCTCTTCTTCTTTATTCTTCGCCAGATGCGTATGGTCACGGCCGGTAAATTCACTCAGAGCCGCCCACGCTTTCACCGCCACGTGGCCATTGGTTTCCGGTGCCAGGGTCAGGATCATTTCCGCTGCATCAATTGCCGTGTTCAGCATTGGCTGGCCTTTGGCCGGGCCGTCTGCTTTGGTGTAATTGAGCTTGCGCAGCAGGTCCATTTCGCTCTGGGTGTTCCAGGCGATGCCTTTACCGCCGTTACCGATCTTCTCCATCAGCGGACCGATAGAGGTAAAGCGCTCGTACGTAGCCGGGTAATCACGTTCAACCGGAATAATGTGCGGCGCGGTCACACCCGGGATCAGATCGCATTCGCCTTTTTTCCAGTCCTTCACGTCAAGCGGCTGCGCCAGTTCGGCAGCGGAGTCGTGCTGGATTGGCAGCGTCACCACGTCGGTCTCTTTGCCCAGGTGCCCTACACAGACTTCGGAGAATTTATTCGCGATGTCTTTATAGATTTCCCAGTCGCTTTTTGATTCCCACGCCGGGTCAACGGCCGCAGACAGCGGATGAATAAACGGATGCATATCCGACGTATTCATGTCGTCTTTTTCGTACCAGGTGGCGGTAGGCAGCACGATATCGGAGTACAGGCAGGTACTGGACAGACGGAAGTCCAGCGTTACCACCAGATCCAGCTTGCCGTCCAGACCGTTGTCTTTCCATTCAACTTCTTCTGGCTTCACGCCGCCCTGCTTGCCGAGATCCTTACCCTGAATACCGTTTTCGGTACCGAGCAGGTATTTCAGCATGTACTCATGGCCTTTACCGGACGAACCCAGCAGGTTGGAGCGCCAGATGAACAGGTTACGCGGATGGTTTTTGCCGTTCTCAGGCTGTTCTGCCGCAAAACGGATTGAGCCATCCTTCAGCGATTTCACGGTGTAGTCCACCGGTGACATGCCCGCTTTCTTCGCCGCTTCCGCAATGCGCAGCGGGTTAGTGCCCAACTGCGGTGCAGACGGCAGCCAGCCCATGCGTTCAGCGCGCACGTTGAAGTCAATCAGATGGCCGCTGTAGCGGGATTTATCTGCCATCGGAGACAGCAGCTCCTGCGCGGTCACCGTCTCGTAGCGCCACTGGCTGGAGTGGTTATAGAAGTAGGAGGTGCTGTTCATGTGACGAGCCGGACGCTGCCAGTCAAGGGCAAACGCCAGCGGCTGCCAGCCGGTCTGCGGACGCAGTTTTTCCTGGCCCACGTAGTGCGCCCAGCCACCGCCGCTCTGCCCGACGCAGCCGCAGAAGATCAGCATGTTGATCAGGCCGCGATAGTTCATATCGAGGTGATACCAGTGGTTCAGACCGGCACCGACGATGATCATGGAGCGACCGTGAGTTTTGTCTGCGTTTTCCGCAAATTCGCGGGCGATACGGGTGATTTGGGCGCGTGGCACACCGGTGATCTGCTCCGCCCAGGCTGGTGTATAAGCCTTCACGTCGTCATAGCTGGTCGCGCAGTTTTCGTCGTTCAGACCGCGCTCCAGGCCATAGTTCGCCATGGTCAGATCGTAGACCGTAGTGACCAGAGCGGTAGAACCGTCCGCCAGTTGCAGGCGTTTAACCGGCAGTTTGTGCATCAGAACGTTTTGCAGCTCAACCTTGTTGAAGTGCTCGGAACCTTCACCACCAAAGTACGGGAAGCCGACATCGGCGATTTCGTCCTGGCTGCCCAGCATGCTGAGGCGAAGTTCTGTCTCTTCACCCGTGGTGCCGTTACGCTGTTCCAGGTTCCATTTGCCTTTTTCGCCCCAGCGGAAGCCGATAGAACCGTTTGGTGCCACCAGCTCGCCGTTGCTGTTGCAGGCGACCGTTTTCCACTCCGGGTTGTTTTCCTGACCCAGCGCGTCCACAAGATCCGCAGCACGCAGCATACGGCCAGCGGCGTAATAGCCGTCACGCTCTTCAAGCATCACCAGCATTGGCATGTCGGTGTAGCGACGCACGTAATCGGTGAAATACTGGCTTGGCTTGTCGAGGTGGAATTCACGCAACATGACGTGGCCCATCGCCAGCGCCATGGCGGCATCAGTACCCTGTTTCGGTGCCAGCCACAGGTCGCACAGTTTGGCGATTTCGGCGTAGTCCGGGGTCACGGCAACGGTTTTGGTCCCTTTGTAACGTACTTCGGTAAAGAAGTGCGCATCAGGGGTACGGGTCTGCGGAACGTTAGAGCCCCAGGCGATGATGTAGCTGGAGTTGTACCAGTCAGCGGACTCCGGCACGTCGGTCTGTTCGCCCCAGGTCTGCGGCGACGCTGGCGGCAGGTCGCAGTACCAGTCGTAGAAGCTCAGACAGGTACCGCCGATAAGTGAAAGGTAGCGCGCGCCGGAGGCGTAAGAGACCATCGACATTGCCGGGATTGGCGAGAAGCCTGCCACGCGGTCAGGACCGTAAGTTTTCACGGTATAGACGTTGGAGGCCGCAATCAGCTCGTTCACCTCTTTCCAGGAAGAACGAACGAAACCACCGCGACCACGCGCCTGTTTGAAGCTTTTCGCTTTGTCGGCGTCCTCGATGATGGATGCCCAGGCATCAACCGGATCGCTGTGCTGCACTTTCGCTTCACGCCACATTTTCATCAGGCGTTTACGCATCAGCGGGTATTTCAGACGGTTGGCGCTGTAGAGATACCAGGAGTAGCTGGCCCCACGCGGGCAGCCGCGCGGTTCATGGTTCGGCATATCCGGACGGGTACGCGGATAGTCGGTCTGCTGCATTTCCCAGGTCACCAGACCGTTTTTAACGAAAATCTTCCAGCTACATGAGCCAGTGCAGTTTACACCGTGGGTAGAACGGACAACTTTGTCATGCTGCCAGCGTTGACGGTAACCGTCTTCCCAGTCCCGGTTGGTATCCAGAACCTGGCCGTGCCCATCGGCAAAAGTTTCACCCTTCTGTTTGAAGTAGCGAAACCGGTCCAAAAATTTGCTCATCGGGTATCTCCTGTGTGGAGCCTGTGGCTCTCTAAATCGACATTGCTGATTTGCAGCGAAGGTAACGCTATGAAAGATGGTGAGAATTGATAACGATCAAGACGGAGGGGGTCTCTGAGGGGGGGTATTAGATCAAATACCACCAAAGCGGTAGCTGTTAATATTTTTTAACTTAATGATTTATATGGATATATTTTATTTATCGTACAATAAGCGGAGCAAAATTTAACATCTTAGGTATTAAGGGGTAGAGACACCTGTAAAGCGATGGCGATCACAGCGTTACCTGCGTGCGACTACGGGAAACGCTATTAGTATGTTGTAACTATTAAGCGATTAAAAAAAGCGCGGCACTCAGGCCGCGCAAACGGATAATCAAGCTTACTTGTTTTTCTTGGTATTACGGCCATATACCAGCCAGGTGATGACCACACAGGCGATATAGAAGACGAGGAATACCTTCATCGCACCCGCCGGAGAGCCGGTCAGATCCAGTGAGATACCGAACGCTTTTGGAATAAAGAAGCCGCCAATCGAGCCAATCGCAGAGATAAACCCAAGCGCCGCAGCGGTATCGGTGGCGGCTTCACGCATCGCCTGCTCGTCGCTCCCGCCCTGCGCTTTCACGCGGTCCATGGTCAGCTTGCGGAAGATGACAGAGATCATCTGGAAAGTAGACGCACTGCCCAGCCCGGCGGTCAGGAACAGCACCATGAAGACGCCGAAGAAGGCAAAGAAGTTACCTCCCTCACCACCCGCAGGCAGCGTCAGGAACAGCAGTGCACAGAAGATGGCCATCAATACAAAGTTCACCAGCGTAACGCGCGTTCCGCCCAGACGGTCGGAGATCATCCCGCCCAGCGAACGTGCCAGCGCGCCAATAAACGGACCGAAGAAGGCAAACTGAAGGATCTGTACGTCCGGGAACTGGGTTTTCGACAGCATGGCAAAGCCTGCGGAGAAACCGATGAACGAGCCGAAGGTCGCCAGATACAGCAGTGCCATTACCCACAGGTGGCCACGTTTCAGAACCGGCAGCTGCTCGCTCAGGGACGCTTTGGACGCGGACAGGTCGTTCATGAAGAACCATGCCGCCAGGGTAAAGACCACCAGGAACGGTACCCAAATCCAGGAGGCATTTTGCAGGAACAGCACTGAACCGTCGGGCTGCGTCACACCGCCGCCGCCAAACGCCGCAAAGATGGAAACCGAGATCGCCAGCGGAGCAATCAGCTGCATCACGCTCACGCCCATGTTACCCAGACCGCCGTTAATGCCCAGCGCACCACCCTGCTTCGCTTTCGGGAAGAAGAAGCTGATGTTTGCCATACTGGACGCAAAGTTCGCCCCCGCAAAACCGCACAGCAGAGAGATAATCACGAACACGCTAAACGGTGTAGAGGTATCCTGCACCGCAAAACCGAGCCACACGCACGGCACGATCATGATCCCGGTACTGAAAGCCGTCCAGCGACGACCACCAAAGACCGGCACCATAAACGCGTAAGGAACGCGCAGCAGTGCGCCTGAAAGCGACGGCAACGCAGTCAACATAAACAGCTGATCGGTGGTAAAGGTAAAGCCCACTTTTGGCAGGTTAACCGCAACCGCACTGAACAACATCCAGACGCAAAACGCCAGTAACAGACATGGCACGGAAATCCACAGATTACGACTTGCTATACGGTGGCCGCGCTGTTGCCAGAACGCCGGATCCTCTGGACGCCAGTCTGTAATAACGGCACCAGTTTCCCTTTCGGGAGCGGAAGAGTGACTCATAGACACCTCTGATTCTCGAATGATGCTGCAAACATTAGGGCTTTAGGGCGGCGGTAAGTTGATATAAATCAAAGGAAAAGTGGGAGGTTTTGCGGCGAAAAAAAAGCCATCACTCTTAATGAGTAGATACAAAACGTAAAAAAGGTGTGGTTTTTCACGGTGCTGACGCATCCCTGCTTCGTCCACCCACTAACCGTTACCTCTCTGGCAATTTAGAGGTAATCCTTTATTGGTATGGGTATACTCCAGGGTATGCACCAGAATAGCGCCATTCCTGCAATCAGGTCACGTCAGGAGCCCGGCAACTCTATGTTAAAAAGATGTTTATCTCCGTTGACGCTGGTTAACCAGCTGGCGCTTATTGTTCTGCTGTCCACCGCTATCGGTGTGACCGGCATGGCTATTTCTGGCTGGCTGGTACAGGGTGTGCAGGGTAATGCGCATGCCATCAACGAGGCAGGCTCGCTACGTATGCAGAGTTACCGGCTGCTGGCGTCGGTGCCGCTGACGCAGGCTGACCAACCGCTTATCGACGAAATGGAGCGTACCGCATTCAGCCCTGAACTGAAAAGAGCCGCCATCCGTGACGGCCAGCAATCTCAGCTTAAGGCGCTTCAGGGCTACTGGCATACCCAGCTGGAGCCCGGGTTAAAGCGGGCGGAAGACCGGGAAACGGTCGCCCAGGATGTCGCCGGGTTTGTGTCACGCATCGATCATCTCGTCTCCTCGTTCGATCGCACCACAGAGTTACGCATTGACCGCGTGGTGATGGTTCACCGCGCAATGGCGCTGTTTATGGGTTTGCTGCTGATTTTCACGGTTATCTGGCTGCGCGCGCGGTTGCTTAACCCCTGGAAGCAACTCCTGGCGATGGCCCGCGCCGTCACACAGCGCGATTTTACCCAACGCACGCACATCAGCGGGCGCAACGAAATGGCGATGCTCGGCGAGGCGCTCAACACCATGTCGGCGGAGCTATCTGAAAGCTACGCGGTACTGGAAAAACGCGTCCAGGAGAAAACCGCCGGGCTTGAGCAGAAAAACGAGATCCTCTCTTTCCTCTGGCAGGCGAACCGTCGCCTGCATATGCAGGTACCGCTTTGCGAGCGTCTCTCGCCGGTACTGAACGGCCTGCAAAACCTGACTCTGCTCCACGATCTTGAGCTACGGGTTTATGACGTTGAAGATGAGGAAAACCATCAGGAATTTACCTGTCAGTCGGACGTCTCCTGCGACGATAAAGGGTGTCATCTGTGCCCGCGCGGCTTGCCGCCGCTTACCACCAGCGGCACGACCCTCAAGTGGCGGCTGATGGACAGCCATACCCAGTACGGTATTTTGCTGGCCACCCTGCCCGCCGGACGTCACCTGAGCCACGACCAGCAGCAGCTGGTCGATACTCTTGTAGAGCAGCTCACGGCCACGCTGGCGCTCGACCGTCACCAGGAAAAACAGCAGCAGCTGATCGTGATGGAGGAGCGCGCCACCATCGCTCGCGAGCTGCACGACTCCATCGCCCAGTCCCTCTCCTGCATGAAGATGCAGGTGAGTTGCCTGCAAATGCAGGACGAAGGCATGCCCGAGAGCAGCAAACAGCTGCTCAGCCAGATCCGCAACGAGCTTAACACCTCGTGGATTCAGCTTCGCGAGCTGCTGACCACCTTCCGTTTACAGCTCACCGAGCCGGGGCTACGCCCTGCGCTGGAGTCCAGCTGTCAGGAATTTAGTGCCAGGCTGGGCTTCCCGGTGAAGCTGGATTACCAGTTGCCACCGCGTTTTGTCCCCTCTCACCAGGCGATCCATTTGCTGCAAATTGCCCGTGAAGCCCTGAGCAACGTGCTCAAGCATGCCGAGGCGACGGCCGTCACGGTCACCGTCAGCTGCCAGGATAATCAGGTGAAGCTCAGGGTTCAGGATAACGGCCGCGGCGTGCCGGAAAATGCCGAACGAACGAACCATTATGGTTTAATCATCATGCGAGACCGCGCGCAAAGCCTGCGCGGTGATTGCCAGGTTCGCCGGGGAGAGTTAGGTGGCACCGAAGTCGTGGTCACCTTTATACCCGAAAAGCCCCTCATAACTGCTCAAGGAGAAAACCATGACTAATCAGGAACCGGCATCTATCCTGTTGATTGACGATCATCCGATGCTGCGCACTGGCGTTAAACAGCTTGTCAGCATGGCGCCCGATATCACCGTCGTCGGGGAAGCCAGCAACGGCGAACAGGGTATTGAACTTGCCGAATCGCTCGATCCTGATTTGATCTTGCTCGATCTCAACATGCCGGGCATGAATGGCCTGGAAACCCTCGACAAGCTGCGGGAGAAATCCCTCTCTGGCCGGGTGGTGGTCTTCAGCGTCTCAAACCATGAAGAAGACGTGGTCACCGCCCTCAAGCGGGGGGCAGACGGCTATCTGCTGAAAGATATGGAGCCGGAAGATCTGCTCAAGGCGCTGCAACAGGCTGCCGCAGGCGAGATGGTGCTGAGTGAAGCGTTAACGCCGGTACTGGCCGCCAGCCTGCGTGCGAACCGCGCCACGTCTGACCGTGACGTCAGCCAGTTGACCCCGCGCGAGCGCGACATTCTGAAGCTGATTGCTCAGGGTCTGCCGAACAAAATGATCGCCCGCCGTCTGGACATCACCGAGAGCACGGTCAAAGTGCATGTCAAACACATGCTGAAGAAAATGAAGTTAAAATCCCGCGTCGAAGCCGCCGTCTGGGTGCATCAGGAGCGCATTTTTTAACTTACTCATCCGGCAGCAACTTCCACCGTGGATCGTCGGCAGGCATTGCGACGAGCGGTTGCACCACGGAAAGCGTGATCTCATTGGAGGAGACACGCTGCCCATCCTTATCTTCCACCACGGCCGTAAGCCGCCATTCGTTTTTCGCCCCTTCCGCGTCGTTCCAGGCGGGCATGATTATGCTCCAGCCATCGCTGCTGTTGCTGTTTGCCGGTGAGGTCAGGCTGAGCGCCTGGGTATCACCCAGCCAGCGGATCTGACGGATACCGTGCGTGCTGCGAATTTGCAGCTTCAGCATCACAGTTTCGCCTGGCTTAAGATCCCACGGCGGCGTGGCCAGATAGACCGAGAGGGTTTTACGCTGACGGAATTCCATCACGGGCAGATTATCACGCTCAGGTGAATCATAGCGGCTGCCCCGCAGCGAGCGCGTCGCCGCCACTTCCCCGGCGGAAAGCTGTTTCGCCAGCGGCACGCCAAAGTGATAGTTGAGCTTCAGCCCGAGGTTATTCTGGCTAACGCCGCTCTCCCCCTGCTTATGAGCAGCCGTCAGGGTGACCAGCGGAACGGGGGTATAATTCAGCCCCAGGTTGACCGCAACCGGGTTGTGATACCCCGTACCGCTGTTAAACAGATCGACGTTATCGCCAAAATACTGTTCAAAGCTGACGCTGGTGTTCAGGTGATGAAACCAGGGAAGCCAGGCTTTGGCCGTTACGTCGTACCCGCGCGCCATGCGTTGCTCCCGGATGTCGGAACGCGGCTGCCAGCCAGCGAACGGCTGGTAGTAATTGGCCGACAGGCGAAGGTTTTCGCCCCACGCCTCTGCGCCCAGTCCGGCACGTTGCAGGTTGTCTTCCAGCAGGTTGTCGTAAAAGGTGTTGTAGCCCAGCAGCCAGTTTCCGGCAACCCAGCGCTGCCCGATCCCGACGTTGCTCACCAGCCCGTCTGTCTGCTGCGTCAGGCCAAGCTGGCTCCAGCTCAGATAGCGGGTGTTGTCGCTCCAGGGGATAAACCAGCTTCCGCTGCTGCCGTTAAAGTTACCGTCGTCATCCACCAGTACATTGACATTGGCGTTACCCCAGGGGGAAAGCCAGGATTCAATCTGCTCGTTGACTTCCCCGCTGACGGCATCCCGCACCTTGCCAAACGCGAACTGTCGCGCCTGCTGACCGGCCGTCAGGCCGTTATCGATCATACTGGCTTCACCGAAGGCCTTTGCCATTTCAGCCAGGTGCTTTTCGCCTTCGGTAGTCGGTTGCGCCATACCGAGATCCGGCAGACTATCGCCGTTATTATCAAACGGGTTTTGCGCCTGCTGCACGAAGGATTTCGGCGCACCGTGAACGGCTCCAGCCGTAAGAAGGGGGAGTAACAGCAAAAAATGGATGCGGGACGATACAGCCTTCAACGTCGTCAATCAGAACCTGTGTTTATGAACAAACACTTATTATGTTAACGCCATAAGCCCTGAAAACCAGTCTTAACAGAAATTTCAGGAATATCCTGAACAGAATTGTCGGGTGGCGGCTTCGCCTTACCCGACCTACAAATTCGTGCCGGTGCGAAGCCGCCACCTGACGCCTTTACACTATTATCCCAACAACCCTTTCAGCTCCGGCAGGCAGGAGCCGCAGTTCGTACCGCAACGCAGCTTCACGCCCAGCGCTGCGGCAGAATTACAGCCTCCGGCTATCGCCTTACGTATCGTATTTTCACCCACGCTAAAGCAGCTACAGATAATTCGCCCGGGATCGGCATCTTCGCCCGGCCGTTGTCCGTGCAGCAGCGCGTGGCGTTCAGCGAGTTGTACGGGCGCAGCAGCAAAGGCTTCTTCAATAAACGCATGCGCCAGCGCCGGCAGCGTCTGGCCTTCCCAGTAGCCCAGCATCAGCTCGCCGTGATGCCAGGCGAGCACGCTGGTGCGTTCTCCCGTCTGTGCCACCTGTAACTGCCAGCCCCGACCGCTGGCGTACGCCATGACCCACGACAGCAACGGCTGCTCCCCCGCCACCGTCAGACGTGAGGCTTTACGCCACCAGCATACCGACGGCGGCAGCGCTGGCAACTCGCGGGCATACAGCTCCCCCTGCCAGGCGGGTAGCCAGGGCAGGATCCTCACCGCGGTTTGTTTACTCTCCGGCTGGCCGGACCAGGCATCAACCCGCCCTTCCACCAGCGCGTTGACCTTCCCCTGCCGGGCAAACTGCGCGTTCCAGTGCATCGGCGCAAACAGCTCGCCCGCACGCTGTGCGGTAGAGATACGTACTCTGGCAACCATGACCCCGCGCGGGGAACTTATCCGCGCCAGCTGGCCGTCAGTCAGCCCCGCGCGCGCCGCATCGGTTGCGTTCATCTCAATAAAAGGCTCATCGATATGCTGCATCAGGCGCGAAACATATCCCGTGCGCGTCATGGTGTGCCACTGATCGCGGATCCGCCCGGTATTCAGTATCAAGGGGTACAATTCGTCGACGCCTGCCCCATGTGAGAAAGGATCAACCGGTACAAGATTTCTTTGCGGGAAATCACCGGCATGCCACTGATAAGGCGCCAGCTCGTCCCACGCCTCTCGCGACAGCGACGCCAGTTCGCGCAGGTTTAGCGCCCGTTCGCCGTTATTTTCAAACGCCGTCAGCGCCGCATGTTCACAAAATATCTCATGAGGGTGTTCCCAGGCGAAGGCATCGCCATAACCGAGCTGCTCTGCGATCCGGGCGATGATCCACCAGTCCGGTCTGGCCTCGCCCGGCGCAGGCAGAAACGCGCGCTGGCGCGAAATACGCCGCTCGGAATTGGTCACCGTTCCGTCTTTTTCGCCCCAGCCCAGGGCGGGAAAACGGATATGAGCAAACCGGCTGGTGTCCGTCTCCTGCATCACCTCAGATACTATTACCAGCGGGCAGGCTGCCAGGGCCTGGCACACCGCGTGGCTGTCGGGAAGTGACACGGCAGGATTGGTGCCCATGATCCACACCGCCTTCACCTCGCCGCGGGCAATCGCGTCAAACAGCTCTACCGCCATCAGCCCCGGCGTTTGTGCCAGCCGCTCGGTTCCCCAGAAACGCGCCACACGCGAAAGATCGTCCGGCTCGAAGTTCATGTGCGCCGCCAGCTGGTTCGCCAGCCCACCCACTTCCCGCCCGCCCATGGCGTTTGGCTGTCCGGTCAGCGAAAACGGGCCGCAGCCCGAACGGTTGAACTTCCCGCTGGCAAGATGCACGTTAATGATGGCGTTACACTTGTCGCTGCCGCTGGAGGACTGGTTGATCCCCATGGTGTAGAGCGTGATCGCGCGTGGCGCAGTGACAAACCAGTCGTAGAAGGTGCCAATCTCGTCTGAAGGCAGATCGCAAAACGCGGCCACGTGAGGAATCGGCCACTCGCCGCTACCCTGAATCAGATTGAGCAATCCCACAAACAGCCCGGCGTCGCTGCCGGGCTTAAGCGCCAGATGCAGGTCAGCGACATCGCAGGTGGCGGTTTTGCGCGGATCGATCACGACCACTTTCATCTGCGGGTTGCTGCGTTTTGCCTGCACCAGCCGCTGATACAGCACCGGATGCGTCCAGGCCGCGTTTGAGCCAACGAGTACCACCAGATCGCTGTTTTCCACGTCCTCGTAGCTGCACGGCACAATGTCTTCACCGAAGGCGCGTTTGTAGCCCACCACCGCTGACGACATGCACAGCCGCGAGTTGGTATCAATGTTCGCCGCCCCGATAAAGCCTTTCATCAGCTTGTTGGCCGCATAGTAATCCTCGGTCAACAGCTGGCCGGAGGCATAAAACGCCACCGCCTGCGGCCCCCATTCGTTGATGATCTTCCGTAGCCGCTCGCCCGCTTCACCCAGCGCCTGCGGCCATGCCACCTCCATGCCGTCAACAACCGGGCGCAGCAGACGTCCCTGCAACCCCGTCGTTTCCCCGAGGGCAGATCCTTTTACGCACAGGCGGCCAAAGTTCGCCGGATGAGTTTCATCCCCACGAACGCTTACCGCGCCATCTTCCACACTGGCGACCACGCCGCAGCCCACCCCGCAGTAAGGGCACGTTGTACGGGTTTCCGTCATGAGGCCTCCGCACGCATCACCAGCTCTTGGCTTCCAACCCAAACCTTGCCGTTTTCAATTTTTACCGGCCAGGCGCGCACCACGGGTTCGCCGTTCTCCACCTGACATCCATCGCGCAGACGTATGCGCTGCTTATAAAGCGGGGAAATCACCACCGGCTCGCCCGCTGCATCGCCAAGGATGCCGCGCGAAAGCACGTTCGCGCTGCTGCCCGGCTCCAGGTCGTCCAGGGCATAAACGGACGTTCCAAAGCGGAACAGCGCAATCGGTTTTCGGCCAAGCCGCGCGCCGATGCCCGCCTGCTCGGGGATATCATCGATGCCGCAAATTTCCTGCCAGCGCTTGCTCTCCGCCGCGGCAGGGACATTCACCGCGGTGCGGAACAGCGCCAGGCGATCAGGATCGTTGAGGGTGGTTTGCCATTCGCACTGATAGGTCTCCACCACCCGGGCCATCTCCTGCTCCAGCTCGTGGGCGATCCCCAGGCTGTCGTTCAGGATCACCTCGCGCAGATAGTCGAGGCCGCCTTCCAGATTATCCATCCAGGTACTGGTGCGTTGCAGACGATCTGCCGTGCGAATGTAGAACATCAGGAAACGGTCAACGGTGCGGATCAGCGTTTCGTCGTCCAGATCGCTGGCAAAGAGATCCGCGTGGCGCGGCTTCATCCCGCCGTTGCCGCACAGATAAAGGTTCCAGCCCTTGTCCGTGGCAATCACCCCCACGTCTTTGCTCTGCGCCTCTGCGCACTCACGGGTACAGCCGGAGACCGCCATTTTGATTTTGTGCGGCGCACGTAACCCCTTGTAGCGATGCTCCAGTTTGACCGCAAGGCCAGTGGAGTCCTGCACGCCATAGCGACACCAGGTCGACCCGACGCAGGATTTCACCGTGCGCAGGGATTTCCCGTACGCATGTCCGGTCTCAAATCCGGCCTCCACCAGCGCCTGCCAGATTTCCGGCAACTGTTCGAGCGTGGCGCCAAACAGGTCAATACGCTGTCCGCCGGTGATTTTGCTGTAAAGGCTATAGCGTTTCGCAATCTGGCCGATGGCGATCAGCCCGTCGGCCGTCACTTCCCCGGCAGGCATGCGCGGCACGATGGAATACGTTCCGTCCTTCTGAATATTGGCAAAGTAGCGGTCGTTGGTGTCCTGCAGCGGCAGATGCGCCGGTTTCAGCAGGTATTCGTTCCAGCAGGAGGCCAGCACTGATCCCACCAGCGGTTTACAGATCTCACAGCCGTGCCCTTGTCCGTAACGGCTGATAAGCTGGTCGAAGGTCCGGATATGGTTGACGCGCACCAGGTGGTATATCTCCTGACGCGAGTACGGGAAGTGCTCACAGATATCTTTTTTCACCTCCACGCCCTGCTCCGCAAGCTGGAACTCCATCACCTGCTTCACCAGCGCGCTACAACCTCCGCAGCCGGTCGCCGCTTTGGTGCACTGCTTAATGGTGCCGATATCCGTTGCGCCCGCGCTTACCGCCAGGCAGATATCCCCTTTGCTGACGTTATGACACGAACAGATCTGCGCGCTTTCCGGCAGCGCCGCCACGCCCAGCGCTTTTGGCGTGCAGCCTGACGACGCGGGTAAGATCAGCGTTTCCGGCTCTTTTGGCAGACTGATGCCGTTAAGCATCATCTGCACCAGCGTGGCGTATTCGCTGGCATCGCCCACCAGCACGCCACCCAGCAGGGTTTTGCTGTCGTGACTGACCACAATTTTTTTGTAGATTTGCTGCGGCCCGTGCGTCCACTGGTAGCTCAGCGCCCCCGGCGTGCGCCCGTGGGCATCGCCAAACGACGCCACATCCACCCCCAGCAACTTGAGTTTGGTACTCATATCCGCGCCGGTGAAGCGCTTCTCCTCACCCGCCAGCACAGCGGCAGCCACGCGCGCCATCTGGTAGCCCGGTGCCACCAGGCCAAAGATTTTCCCCTCCCACAGCGCGCATTCCCCGATGGCAAGCACGTCCGGATCGGAGGTCCGGCAGCCATCGTCAATACAGATCCCGCCGCGCTCGCCAATAGCCAGCCCGCAGTTGCGCGCCAGCGCGTCCTGCGGACGAATACCGGCAGAGAAGACGACCATGTCCGTTTCCAGCTGTTCACCCTCGGCAAAACGCAGCACCAGCCCGTCGTCTGCGGTGGCAATCTCCGTCGTCGATTTACTGGTGTGTACCCCTACGCCCAGCGCCTCAATTTTCCTGCGCAGCATTGCCGCACCGTCGCTGTCGAGCTGCACCGCCATCAGGTTCGGCGCAAACTCCACCACGTGGGTTTCCAGCCCTAGCTGCTTAAGCGCATTCGCCGCCTCCAGCCCCAGCAGGCCGCCGCCAATTACCACGCCGCGGCGAGAGCCTGCCGCATGGGCCGCAATGTTGTCCAGATCGTCGAGGGTGCGGTAGACAAAACAACCCGGCAGATCGCTGCCCGGAACGGGCGGTACGAACGGGTACGAGCCGGTCGCCAGCACCAGCTTATCCCAGTGGGTTTCATGGCCGCTGGCGGTACGCACAACGTATGCATCACGATCGATAGCGACAATCTGCTGCGAGAGGCGCAGTTCAATGCCGTTATCGGCAAAGAACTCCCCCGCCACCAGCGAGAGCGAGTCCGCGCTGCGTCCGCCAAAATATTCCGACAGATGCACGCGGTCATAGGCGGCATAGCGCTCTTCGCCAAAAACAATAATCTGATACTGCTGATGCAAATTGCGGTTAACGCAGTCTTCGAGGAAATGATGGCCGACCATACCGTGCCCAACCACCACCAGAGTAGGTTTTGTCATAGCGTTCTGTCCTGCAACCTGCGGTTGCGTTGTGAAACGATCGAACAGCCAGTCCGCGTGGGCGGGCGCAGCCGTTGCCAGTAAATCGGTAAAGGTTGCCGCGCTGCGGCAGTCACCCAGCAGCAGCACGCCAGCCAGCGTCCCCTGATGGATCAGTAATCGTCGATAGTGACGGGTCAGCGGATCCCATGAACTCCATACCACATCGTCCGCCTGCGCCGTCGCGCGTCCGAGGCTGAACAGCTCCACGCCGGTCACCTTAAGACGCACGCCGTTGTCGGTCCGGGTAAACGGCGCGGTGACCTCCCCGGCCAGCCGCGCGGCGAGAATATCCGCCTGCGCCAGACAGGGGGCGACCAGGCCAAATGTCTGGCCGTCAATTTCGCAGCACTCGCCGATGGCGTAGATATCCGGCACGGAGGTTTGCATCTGGTGATCCACCACGATGCCGCGCGCGCAGCGAATGCCGCTGGTTTTTGCCAGCGCAACGTTGGGCTGTACACCCGTGGCCAGCACCACGCGCGCGGCGGTGACGCGGCATCCGTTGAGTAGCGTCACGCTCTTGCCGTTAATCGCCGCGATGCCAGAGGCGAGTTCACAGCTAACGCCCCGCGCCGCCAGCGCCTCTTCAAGCAGCAGTCCCGCCTGCTGATCCAGCTGCTGTTCCATCAGCCAGGGACCACGATGGATGAGCGTGACGTTGTCACCGTTGCGCGCCAGCGCTGCCGCTGCTTCCACGCCAAGTACGCCACCGCCCAGCACTACCGCCGGACCGGAGAGGTTCTGGATGGCGCGGGTCTCTGCCAGGGTGCGAAAGGTGAACACATGCGGCGCATCGCCGCCGGGGATCGGCGGCACTACAGGGGTAGACCCGGTGGCAAACACCAGCGCATCCCAGCCCAGCGTGCGAGCAGAGGTACGCACTTTATGCGCGTTAACGTCTACTGCGAGCACCGTTTCTCCTCGCAGCACCGTCACGCCTCGTGCCGTGTACCAGTCTTCATCGTGCAGACAGATGTGCTCCGCCTGCTTTTCACCACTCAGCACCGGCGAAAGCTGGATGCGGTTGTACGCCTGCTCCGGCTCGTCACCGATGACGGTGATAGCAAAACGACCGGGCACATGCCCGGTGAGCGATGCAATCAGCCGGGTTGCCGCCATACCATTACCGATAATGACCAGTCGCATCGTGCCCCCTCATTACGCCGCTTTCGGCTGTTTTTCGTAGAGGAAATGGAGGATCTGCTGGCGCATATGGTGATAGCGGCTATCGTCCGCCAGCTGCACCCGGTTGCGCGGGCGCGGCAGATCGACGCGCAGGATCTCACCCACGGTGGCCGCCGGGCCGTTGGTCATCATCAGTACGCGGTCAGAGAGCAGTACCGCCTCGTCCACATCGTGGGTGATGAGCACGATGGTGGTGTTCAGCGCCTGCTGGATCTGCATCACCGAGTCCTGAAGATGGGCACGCGTCAGCGCATCGAGCGCGCCAAACGGCTCATCCATAAGCAGCACTTTCGGCTTCATTGCCAGCGCCCGGGCAATACCGACGCGCTGCTTCATACCGCCGGAGATCTCCCCGGGGCGCTTATGCAGCGCGTGGCCCATCTGTACCCGGTCGAGATTGTGCTCAATCCACTCTTTGCGCTCGGCCTTACTCATGGTGCGACGGAAGACCTGATCCACCGCCAGCGCCACGTTGTCGAAGCAGGTTAACCACGGCAGCAGCGAATGATTCTGAAACACTACCGCACGCTCAGGCCCCGGCCCGGCGATTTCGCGGTTGTCGCAAATCAGCCCGCCTTCCGTCGGCAGCGTGATCCCGGCGATCAGGTTTAACAGCGTCGACTTGCCGCAGCCGGAGTGACCAATCAGACTGACGGTTTCGCCCTCGTGGATATCAAAAGAGACGTTTTGCAGTGCCAGAAACTCGCCGCTGGCGGTGGAAAAACGCTGGCTCACGGCCTGGACCTGAATTAAAGGTTTCATCTTCACTCCTTATTTTTCCTGCCAGCTAAAGCGACGGGCGATCAGCATCAGCCCCTGCTCCAGCAGCAACCCGACCACGCCAATGATGACGATGGCGATGAGAATGTTTTCGACGTTGAGGTTGTTCCACTCATTCCAGATCCAGAAGCCAATGCCTAAACCTCCGGTGAGCATCTCGGCGGCGACAATCACCAGCCAGGCAATGCCAATGGAGAGACGTACCCCGGTCAACACCGCAGGCAGCACGGCGGGGAAAAGAATGCGGCGCATGATGGTCCACTCTGAGAGTTGCAGCACCCGGGCCACGTTGAGGTAGTCCTGCGGAATACGGCGCACCCCTTCGGCGGTGTTAATGACCATCGGCCAGATGGAGCAGATGAAAATGGTCCAGCTCGACGCGGGCTCCGCTTTCTGGAACAGCAGCAGGCCGATAGGCAGCCAGGCCAGCGGGCTGACCGGACGCAGGAGCGCGATCAGCGGGTTGAACATGCGGGAGAAAAAGGTGAAGCGCCCAATCAAAAAGCCCAGCGGAATGCCCGCCAGCGCCGCCAGACCGAAGCCGATGGCGACGCGCTGCAACGACGCCAGCACGTTCCAGCCAATGCCCATATCGTTTGGCCCGTCGCGATAAAACGGATCGGCAAACAGGGTCATGGCCGAATCGAGCGTGCTGAGCGGCGTCGGGAAACCTTTACTGTTTATCGCCGCCAGCTGCCAGAGCACCACCAGCAGACCGAGACCGAGCAGCGCCGGGATGACGCGCTGTAAAAACTCATTCATCCGACGCGTAAACGCTGGCGCACGACGGCGAACCTGTAGCGGAGGCAGGACAATCACTTCCCCGCTCTCTGACTTCTCTTGTGGTTGCGTATTTTGCAGATGCTGCATACTCAGGCCCCTTTACGGTGAATGGCGAAGCGGTTGGCGTACCCTTCCGGATCGGTGCCGTTCCAGACGGTGCCGTCCATCAGGGTACTGCTGCGATACGGTGATGACGGTGTGGACATGCCGCCCACGGCGGTCGCGGCATCCTGCCAGACCGCGGTCTGGTTAATGCGCTGTGCGATGCCCGCATAATCCGGCGCGGCGTTGAGCAAACCCCAGCGTCGGAACTGGGTTAAGAACCACATGCCGTCGGAGAGATACGGGTAGCTCACGGCACCCTCATTGAAGAAACGGATCGGGTGCGCATCCTGCCAGCGCTGACCGAGCCCGTTGTCGTATTCGCCGAGCATGCGTCCGGTGAGGTACTGTTCCTTGCAGTTGAGCCATGCGCGGCGCGAGAGGATCTGCGCGGTTTCACGTTTGTTTTCCGCTGACGCCTCGATCCAGCGCGCGGCTTCCATCACGGCGCTCACCAGCGCCCGTGCGGTGTGCGGATTTTTCACCACCCAGTCGCGTCGGGTGCCGAGGATCTTTTCCGGGTGATCGGCCCAGATGGACTGTGACGTGGCGGCGGTAAACCCGATGCGGTCGTTAATCGCCCGCGCGTTCCACGGCTCGCCGACGCAGAACCCGACCATGTTGCCGATGCGCATGTTCATCACCATCTGTGGCGGCGGGACCACCACAGTGCGCACGTCGTCAAACGGGTTAATGCCCGCACTGGCCAGCCAGTAGTAGAGCCACATAGCGTGTGTCCCCGTCGGGAAGGTATGCGCGAAGGTGTAGGTTCCCGGTGCCTGCTGTGTAATCAGCTTTTTCAGCCCGTCGAGATCGCGAACGCCCTTCTCCGCCAGATCACTGGAGAGCGTAATGGCCTGACCGTTCTGGTTGAGAGTCATCAGGTTCGCCATCTGCTGCGGCTTGCCCGCGATACCCAGCTCCAGTCCGTACAGCAGGCCGTAAAGAATGTGTGCGGCGTCCAGCTCCCCTGCCACCAGCTTGTCGCGCACCGCCGCCCAGCTCGCCTCTTTAGTAGGTACAATGGTAATGCCGTGTTTTTTATCGAACCCTTTCAGGGCCGCGATAACCACTGGCGCGCAATCGGTCAGGGGGATAAACCCGATACGCACGGTATCCTGCTCCGGCTTATCTGACCCCGCCGCCCATGCGGCCTGCATGACACCCGGCAACAGCATCGCACCACTCGCCAGCATGCTGGCCTGCAATAAACGCCGTCTCGACAAATCCGCCATAATTGCTCCTGAAAAAAGGCAAAAAAAAGCGCCCGACGGTGCTGAAGCACCGCTGGACGCCTTTATCCCGAAGACGTATGCACCGCCGTTGGCGCATCGTCAAAAATAGTTAATCTGTTAATGCAAAGGTGATGCCAGCTTTTTAACCCCGGCTTTACGGGGTTTCTGCAAGGAGAGCGCTGTTTTACGCACCTCAATCAGGCATAAAATGCCCACTGACTGTGCAACTACTCCCCAGGGGGTACCTTCCACAGATTTTTCACCGTAAGGAGCGCACGGGCGATATCCACCATGCGTTGGTTTTTATCCATCGCCATTTTGCGCAGGGCTGTCCACGCCTGCTCCTCGCTCATGTTCTGATGCGTCATTAGCACGCTTTTGGCCTTGTCGATGGTCTTGCGCTCCTCCAGCGTGTCGCGCAGGGAAGCAAGCTGACGGGAGAGTTGCTCAATTTCACGCGCCTGCTGGCGCACCAGCGGCAGCAGTGGTCTATCCGGAAATCGCGCCAGGATATCGTCGTACTCATCGTCTATGTGCAGGTTTTCGCTATAGCGACGCTCCTCAACTGCCGTCATCAGATCGGCAATGGCCACCTCCTCCAGCGTGCGCAGATGTTCAAGACGCGCGGTTTGCAGGGCAAACCATTTGAGGGCGGTATCGCCGTTATCTGCCGGAGGCTGACGGGTGCACGCTTCACGCCTGAGTTTTTCAGTCTCCAGACCCGGCAGGCAGTTGAGGGTAAATGACTCCTGCACGTCTGGAGTGCAATGGGAGATAAAAACCTCGAAGCAGGCCTGCTGGCCATCAATGCGATCCACCAGCCGCTGGCGAGTTTCATCGTTAAAGAATCCCTGGGTGAAACCAATAGCCCCTAACGCCCGCTCTTGTCCCACAAGTTCTTTGCCCTGCATCAGGCTGTAAAGGGCCACAAATCGGCCCGCGATGTGCGGATCGTCAATGCTGTTGCTGAGTTGAGGTACGATATTGAGCAGATGCCGCAGTATGCGGCTGTAGTGTTCCATCGCCTGCGGCGCGGTGACGCGTTGACCTGTAACGCCATCACGCAGCACCATCAGCGTTTCAAGGCCGTGCAGTGCACTGGCGATACGTTCGCAGAGGGCGCTGCCCGGCAGCGGTTCGCTAAACAGGAGGTGCAATGCCGCAAGGTTTTCATCCACCAAAGCCCTGCTGGCCTTGCATTCAGGCCCGTACAATTTACCCTGCGAGCAGAGCCAGACATTTGACGCACCGCGTTCGCACTGTAGCATATGCACCAGTCGACTGATGCCGTTCACCAGTGCGCCCAGCTGCGCTAATCTGCCGAGCTGTTCCTCCCGCAGCATTCTTGCACGCTGGAACCATTCGGTCGCACCAGGCGAACTGCCAGCCACTATCGTCATCGTTTCTCTCTCCGATACATATTCTTCGGTATGAGAAGCAATATTCGTGCCTTTTCAAAGAACAGGAGTCAACATGCAGAAGATTGTGATCGTCGCCAACGGTGCGGCCTACGGCAGTGAATCCCTTTTTAACAGCCTGCGCCTGGCAATCGCGCTGCGCGATAAGGAGAGTGCGCTGGAGCTGCGCCTCTTTTTGATGTCCGACGCCGTCACGGCCGGGCTGAAAGGGCAGAACCCCGCTGAGGGCTACAACATACAACACATGCTGGAGATCCTGACCGCGCAAAACGTTCCGGTCAAGCTGTGCAAAACCTGTACCGACGGTCGCGGCATTACCGGGCTGCCCCTGATTGATGGCGTGGAAATTGGCACGCTGGTTGAACTGGCTGAATGGACTCTTACCGCTGATAAAGTATTAACTTTTTAATAATAAATCGCTAAAAATATTATTTTCTTATGGACGCGGTTTCAGCATCAAGTTTACCTGCGCCATTGCCGATAGGCATGGAAACAACACAGCAGGTATTACACTTATGTTCAGATCCATTCGCGCCCGCATTATTGCGGCGACGACAGGCTGTATGGTCGTCGCCCTTCTTCTTAATACCATTATCAACTTTCAGGTCACGCGCCAGGATAATCAGCAGTCGCAGCGCGATATACTGACCAGCACCAGCGCCAGCCACAATATGGCGATTGCCGACTGGGTCAAAAGCAAAATGACGGTGATTGCCTCAGCGCAGAGCATCGCGCTGGCTGACGATCCGGTTCCGGTGTTTAAGCAATTAGCCCAGGCGGGCGGCTTCACCAACGTCTACGCAGGCTACGCCAGCAAGACGGCGAAATTCTCCGATCCTGCGGGGGTCCCGGCGGATTATGACCCAACCATTCGTCCCTGGTATCAGCAGGTGGTGAGCACGGATGGCCCGGTTGTGACGGCGCCCTACGTTGATGCCGGGACCGGGAAGCTGGTGGTGACGTTTGCCGTACCGGTGAAGGAGAATGGTACTCTGAAAGCGGTGGTAGCGGGCGATGTCGCCATGGATAGCGTGGTGGCGAACGTGCGCGGGATCCACCCAACGCCTGCCAGCAGCGGGTTGCTCCTGAACAGCGACGGCACGGTTATTGCCGCCAACGAGCCAACCCTGACGCTGAAGCCGTTTACCGGGACGATCAAAGGCATCGACCTTACGGCGCTGAAGAGCGGTAATCCGGTCGACGGGACGCTGAATGATGAGGAAAAAACCTTTATCGCCTCAGCCGTGCCGGGCACGAACTGGCTGCTGGTCGTCGCCCTCGACAGCAGCGACGCTACCTCCGGCATGCATTCCTTGCTGAAAGCGTCGGCAATCTCGCTGGTGATTCTGGCGCTTCTGAGCGGCGCCATTGTCCACCTCCTGATAGCCCGCCTGCTTAAGCGCCTGTCCGACATTCGCGACGCGATGCACAGCATTGCCAACGGCACCAACGATCTGTCCCAGCGTCTGCCGGATAGCGGCGATGACGAAGTGGCGCAAATTGCGCAGGCGTTTAACGCCTTCAGCAATAAGCTCTCGGTGGTGATGGTCCAGCTTCGCGACGCCAGCGCCTCAGTGAAAAACGCCGCGCAGGAGATTGCGGCAGGTAATCAGGATCTCTCCGGACGAACCGAGCAGGCCGCGTCCAGCCTGCGTGAGACCGCCAGCGCCGTGGAAGAGATAACCGCCTCCGTCACCCAGTCGAATGAATCGGCCGAAGAGGCCAACGACCAGGCCAGTAAGGCCTCTGCGGCCGCAGCGCGCGGCGGCGAAGTTGTCTCGCAGGCAATCAGCACCATGCAGTCCATCGAAGTGGCTTCTGCAAAGATTGGCGATATCACCAGCGTGATTGACGGCATCGCCTTCCAGACCAACATTCTGGCGCTTAACGCCTCCGTCGAAGCGGCTCGTGCCGGTGAGCAGGGCCGTGGGTTCGCGGTCGTTGCGGGGGAAGTGCGTAATCTGGCCAGCCGCAGCGCTCAGGCGGCGAAAGAGATAAAATCCCTTATTGACTCCACTACCGAAAGCGTTGCAACCGGCTCCCGGTTTGTGCACCTTGCGGGCGACAGCATGGATGAGATCCGCGCCAGCGTCGGGAGCGTGTCTGGCATTATGCGTGAAATATCTATTGCCACCCGCGAGCAGATGAAAGGCATCCATGAAATTAACCACGCGGTGACTCACCTGGATCGCATGGTGCAGCAGAACGCTGAACTCGTTGTACAGTCTGCTGCTGCGGCCAGCGCGCTGCAAAGCCAGGCGGGCGACCTTGCTGAGACCGCTGGCCATTTCCGCATATAATTTTTCCCGGACGCGCGTTAAGCAGGGAAAACGCGCGTCGGCTGAAAGGTTTCAGAAATTTTGTCATTTTTGTTTAATCGTTGCGCCATTTTTTGATCGAAATCAGCATCACCCACCTTCCCCTTTGGTGTTATGCAATGAGTAAATTGTGAACAACATCACGCTCGGGATGGGCAAAAACGACGGGGTATAAAAATGGCACGAGTTAAAACGAGTCTGAAACTGTTTGGCGGGGATACGGTAGTGGTGCGTTGCTCAGAACGTTGCCGCATCCATCTGATGAGTACAAAAGGGCAAAAGCAATCGCAGGCAGATATCCTTACCGTCCAGGATGATAAGGCCTGGCTGACGGTGCCTTACACCGGCACCTGGGATGTGCTGATCGACAGCCACAGCCAGTCGCTCGAACATTCCGTAAGTTACGTGGCAGCATAACCATAAACGCCCGGCCAGCCGGGCGTATTATCAGGCAAAACCCGGGCGCAGCGTATTGCTGAGCGGGTTCCCTTCCAGCAGCGCTTTAACCTTCACCACCAGCTCACTCAGACAGTCGTCCTGCATACCGAGACGCGTCAGCTCCTGATCGAGCGAGAAAAGGTACTGGGCGTTAGTGCCCAGCGGTCCACTGGCGGCGGCAATCAGCGGGGCAATCACCTGGGTTCGGGTGTCGGCTTCATACAGCGGGTGGCGCGGATCCATAATGAACACCAGCGCGTTGACGGTGCGGCCGTCGTCCAGTTCCAGCTTGCACCAGCTGGGCATATAGCAGCCGGTGATCATCTCGCGCTTCCACAGCAGCGTCAGCTCATCTTCCAGCGTGGTATCCGGCAGCCGGTATGCCACGCCCGTGGTGCGCCCGCCCTCTTTTAGTGCAAGCATACGTCCAGGCTGACACGCGCTGCCGCGTCCGGCGGTCAGGCGCAAACAGAAGGCGCGGTGCCAGCCAGGCAGCGTTCCGGTTGCCGATTCAACAAACTCGAGCGCCGGGTTCCACATCAGAGAGCCGTAACCAAAAATCCAGACCGGGCCATCATCCGGGCGGCAGGCCAGCGTTGCCGCAAGCGACGCCGCACGTTGTTCAGCCGACCACAGAAGCGATTCCTCAATAGCACCAAATGCCGTCTTACAATCTGCCTTCATCAAGAAATCACGCGTTAACACATTCCACCTCCGCCACTGCATGCTTCCTTGCGACATCTTTAATGCGCCTTCCCGGCATTCTGTGCTGTTCATTTTAACAGCAGTTGAGCAACGATAAGCAATTCGCGGGCCAGATGCAATACAGCGGCAGTTCAACCGCCTGAAATGTCAAAATGGAGGCAGCGTATTATTCGGCAGCTATTTCTTTTTGTGCCATTTGTCATCATCCCCTTTCTCATAGTCATTTTTTACGGCGGCCCAGGCCACTTTATGCGCCGTCTCTTCACGGCTGGCATCGTCCCGGCGATCTTCTTTATCTTTGTATTGATCCCAGGCGCTGTTAAAGGCTTCTTTATAGATATCCTGAGCGTGGGCAGGCAGTACGTTTTGCACGTTATCCGGTAATTCGCTTTTCGATTTGTATGGCATCGCTAACCTCTCTTTTGGCTAAAAGATAAGTGTGGACGACGATACGCCAGGGTGCCAGCCGACAGCGAGAAATGAACTATTTAAGAGTGCAAGGCATTGTTATTAAATTATTATTTTGTGTAAATGAGGCATTATAAGCTTCAGGAAGAAAAATCCCATTAAAGGGTAAAATTAAGTAAAAAATACAGGGTATTTAACCGTTTTCTGTTAATTTAACACCCTCAAAATCTATCTATAATTACAAGCACCTGCACTGTTGGAGAAACACATGACAGCAACACACGAGGCGGTAAAGACCCGCCACAAGGAGACCTCTCTCATTTTCCCGGTTCTGGCACTGGCTGTGCTGCTCTTCTGGGGAAGCAGTCAGTCATTGCCAGTGGTTGTGGGGATCAATATTCTGGCTCTGGTGGGTATTTTAACCAGTGCATTTAGCGTGGTACGCCATGCGGATGTTTTAGCCCACCGTCTTGGAGAGCCGTATGGGTCATTAATTTTAAGCCTTTCGGTTGTGATTCTTGAGGTCAGTCTAATTTCCGCATTAATGGCCACCGGCGACGCCGCACCAACGTTAATGCGCGATACGCTCTACTCCATCATTATGATTGTTACCGGCGGCCTGGTCGGTTTTTCGCTTTTATTAGGTGGCCGCAAATTTGCCACCCAGTACATGAACCTTTTTGGCATTAAACAGTATCTGATCGCCCTGTTCCCGCTGGCGATTATCGTGCTGGTATTCCCGATGGCATTGCCGGGCGCAAACTTCACCACCGGCCAGGCGCTGCTGGTGGCACTGATTTCCGCGGCGATGTACGGCGTGTTCTTGCTGATCCAGACCAAAACGCACCAAAGCCTGTTTGTTTACGAGCATGAAGACGACGGCGACGATGATGACCCGCATCACGGTAAGCCGTCGGCCCACAGCAGCGCGTGGCACACGGTTTGGCTGATCGTGCATCTGATTGCGGTAATTGCGGTCACCAAGATGAATGCGAACCCGCTGGAGGCGCTGTTAACTGAACTGAACGCGCCGGTCGCCTTTACCGGTTTCCTGGTAGCCCTGTTGATCCTGTCGCCAGAAGGCCTGGGAGCGCTGAAAGCGGTGCTCAATAATCAGGTGCAGCGTGCGATGAATCTGTTCTTTGGCTCCGTTCTGGCGACCATCTCCCTTACCGTTCCGGTGGTAACGCTTATTGCCTTTATGACGGGGAATGAATTGCAGTTTGCGCTGGGTGCACCAGAGATGATTGTGATGGTAGCGTCGCTACTACTGTGCCAGATTTCCTTCTCAACCGGCCGCACCAATGTGCTGAACGGCGCGGCGCATATGGCGCTGTTTATTGCGTATCTGATGACGATATTTGCGTAATTTTTTTGCCGGGTGGCGCTGCGCTTACCCGGCCTACGAAACCCGTAGGCCCGCGCAAGCGTAGCGCCGCCGGGCAAAGAAAAACCCGCCGAAGCGGGTTTTTTTATTAGTTGCTGGTATCCAGCTCGTCGAAGCTCTTCACCAGATCGTCAATCGCTTTGATCTGTTTCAGGAATGGCTCCAGCTTATCCAGCGGTAGCGCGGATGGACCGTCGCATTTCGCGTTAACCGGATCCGGGTGCGCTTCAATGAACAGACCCGCCAGGCCGGTTGCCATACCGGCGCGCGCCAGTTCGGTCACCTGCGCACGACGCCCGCCAGACGCGGCGCCAAACGGGTCGCGACATTGCAGGGAGTGGGTCACGTCGAAAATCACCGGAGACTGGTTAGAGACGTTCTTCATTACGCTGAAGCCCAGCATATCCACAACCAGGTTGTCATAACCGAAGTTTGAACCACGGTCGCACAGGATCACCTGGTCGTTACCACCTTCGATAAACTTATCGACGATGTTACCCATCTGGCCAGGGCTCACGAACTGCGGTTTTTTCACGTTAATCACGGCACCGGTTTTCGCCATCGCTTCTACCAGGTCAGTCTGGCGCGCCAGGAACGCCGGAAGCTGAATCACGTCTACCACATCAGCCACGGGCTGTGCCTGAGACGCTTCGTGCACGTCGGTGATCACTTTCACGCCAAACGTCTGTTTCAGCTCCTGGAAAATCTTCATCCCCTCTTCCAGGCCCGGGCCACGGTAGGAGTGAATGGAGGAGCGGTTGGCTTTGTCAAAAGAGGCTTTAAACACATACGGGATGCCCAGCTTCTGGGTCACGGTCACGTAGTGTTCGCAGATGCGCATAGCGAGATCGCGGGATTCCAGAACGTTCATACCGCCAAACAGCACGAACGGCAGGTCGTTTGCCACGTTGATATCACCAATGCTAACCACTTTTTGTTTCATAGGATCGCCTTATTCAGGTGTGAATCGGAATTAAGATTAATGCAGTGTAATGTGTTTATGCGCGATCGCGTTGATCTGCGCGCGAATCATTTCGCTGATCGGGTCTTCCGGACATTGCTCGACGAAATAATTCAAATCATTCAGCGCCACGTGCTCGCAGTCGAGCTGCGCATAAATCAGGCCGCGGTCGCGGATTTCGTACGGATCTTCCGGATTGAACTGCAACAGCACTTCGCTTGCGCGCAGGGCCAGCTCCATCTGACGCTCTTCCATCAGCGCAGACTTCAGCGTATCCAACAGCTTGCGGATCACTTCGGCGTTATCGGCTTCATCGAGATCTTCATTGAACAGCTCCGCTATCGGGCTGATGTTGCCTTTCAGCCAGACGTCCAGCGTATGCTCATCCAGCGTGTCGCCGTTAAACGGATTGATTAACCACATCTCACCGTCCAGCCACTCCGCCCGCAAAATCATCTGCGTGGGGAAAATGACCGGCACCAGTGGAATATCCAGTCGGTGCGCAACCCACAGTAAAATGGCGCCCAACGCGACGGCGCTACCCTGTCGATTTTTCAGCACCTGGTCCAGCCACAGTGCGTCAGACAGGCGATACACGCCTCGCGTGTCGCAGAAACCCCATTCGCCGTAGAAAAGCTCAATCAGCTTCTCTAATTGCCAGTCTTGCGGACGTGCCTGATTGATCTCTTCGCGCGCCAGGCTGACCAGATTTTCCAGTTCAGCGTAAACGTACTGTGATGTGAAATCGTCGCGGATCATCTCTGAAATCAGGATCATACCATCGCATAGCGGCACTTTGTTAAATTCGAAATCGGCTAAGGACCTCATGACTTACCCCAGTAACGGTATTCTTGTGGTGGCGAGTTTAATGATGATGTACAGCACCACCAGACCCAGCAGAAAGGCGATAAACCCTGTCTGCTGGCTGCGCGGACGATGACGCCCAAGCGCGATAAAACCCAAAACGATGTAGATGATAACGCCAAACAGCTTTTCAGTCAGCCATAGGCCTTTATCAGTAAATGGCAGATAGCCGGTCTTCCACATTAACCCGGCTCCGGAAAGGAACAGCACTGTGTCGATACCGTGTGGGGCGATACGTACCCAGCGGGCGTTAATCAGCGGATTATTGCTGTAGCGCCACCAGTAGCGGACAATGAAAAAGCCGATGGTCAGGGCAACGGAAACCAGGTGAACGGTGATTAGCAGCGTAAACAGGCTCATGACCACTGCCCCAGCGTCAGACGTTCATTGCCGCCGTAATCCCGGCAGGTTTCCACGGCGGCGTATCCGGCACGCGTAAACAGCGCTCGCACCGCCTCTCCCTGCGTCCACCCATGTTCCACCAGCAGCAAGCCACCGGGAAGCAAATGTTGCCGTGACGTTGTCACAATGTGATCGAGATCCGCAAGTCCCTGATTCGCAGCGACCAGCGCGGTCAACGGTTCGAAACGCACGTCGCCCTGCGCGAGATGCGGATCGTCTTCGTCGATGTAGGGCGGATTGCTGACAATCATTTCGAACATGCGGCTTTCAAGCGCGGCAAACCAGCTGCTTTGCAGAACGGAAACATTGTTCAGCCTCAGCCGTTCAACGTTGCGCCGCGCGAGGGCGACCGCATCAGGCATCACGTCTACCGCCGTCACGATACAGTCCGGCCGCTCGCTGGCAAGCGCCAGCGCAATCGCACCGGTGCCGGTACCGAGATCGAGGATCTGACACGACTGCGCCGGTAACCGCGCCAGCGCCTGCTCCACCAGACACTCGGTGTCCGGGCGCGGGATCAGCGTGGCCGCTGAGACATACAGCGGAAGTGACCAGAACTCGCGCTCGCCAACCAGATGCGCCACCGGCTCGCCGGTTTTACGGCGGGCGAGCAGCGCCTCCAGCTGCGATAGCTGTTCAGCTGTCAGTTCGGTTTCGCCGAAAGCCAGCAGATACGTGCGGGCTTTACCCGTCACATGCTCAAGCAGAATTTCGGCGTCCCGCTTCGGGCTTTCACTTTCTGAAAGTTCACGGGCCGCCTCACGTAACCAGCGCTGAAAATCCATTAATCCTGCTCGGACAGCGCCGCCAGCTGGTCGGCCTGGTATTCCTGCACGATAGGCTCAATCAGCATATCGAGCTTGCCTTCCATTGCCTCATCCAGACGGTAGAGCGTCAGGTTGATGCGGTGGTCGGTTACGCGCCCCTGCGGGAAGTTATAGGTGCGGTTACGATCGCTACGGTCGCCGCTGCCCAGCAGGTTACGGCGGGTAGAGGCTTCCGCCTGCTGGCGTTTCGCCATTTCCGCCGCGTGGATACGGGCACCCAGCACGGATAACGCCTTAGCTTTGTTCTTGTGCTGGGATCGCTCGTCCTGACACTCAACCACAATCCCGGTGGGCAGGTGAGTAATACGGATAGCGGAGTCGGTGGTGTTAACGTGCTGACCACCCGCCCCTGAAGAGCGGAAGGTGTCGATGCGCAGATCCGCCGGGTTGATATCCGGCAGTTCCGCTTCCGGCAGCTCGGGCATGACCGCCACCGTACAGGCCGAGGTGTGAATGCGTCCCTGAGATTCTGTCGCAGGCACGCGCTGCACGCGGTGACCGCCGGATTCAAACTTCAGCCGACCATAAACGCCGTCGCCGCTGATTTTGGCGATAACCTCTTTGTAGCCGCCATGCTCGCCTTCGTTGGCGCTCATGATCTCCACGCGCCAGCGGCGTGATTCCGCATAACGGCTGTACATACGGAACAGATCTCCGGCGAACAGCGCCGCTTCGTCGCCGCCGGTACCGGCGCGGACTTCCACAAAAGCGTTACGCTCATCGTCCGGATCTTTTGGCAGCAGAAGGACCTGAAGCTGCTGCTCCATCTCTTCTGACCGTGCTTTAGCGTCCTGCAACTCTTCCTGGGCCATCTCGCGCATTTCAGGATCGTCGAGCATCATCTGCGCGGTTTCGATATCTTCCCGGACCTGTCGCCAGTCGGTAAAGCATTTTGAAACATCACTTAGCTGCGCGTATTCACGCGACAGCGCGCGAAAACGTTCCTGGTCGGCAATGGTCCCGGCATCGCCGAGCAGCGCCTGGACTTCTTCATGGCGCTCGTGCAGAGCTTCCAGTTTAGCGACGATAGAAGGCTTCATAGGCGTAAATGCACCTTGTCTTAGAAAATGGGTATAGGGCGCTATTCCAGCCCGAGGCTGTTGCGCAGAATAGTCAGGCGTTCATCGTCCCCGTCACGGGCAGCCTGCTGAAGAGATTTGGTTGGGGCATGGATCAGGCGGTTGGTCAGTTTCCAGGCTAAATCCTGCATAATCGCCTGCGCGTCGCCGCCCTGTTCAAGGGCCGCTAACGCTTTGGCCGTCAGGTCATCACGCACCTGCTCCGCCTGACCGCGGTATTCGCGGATGGTCTCGCTGACGCTTTGCGCGCGCAGCCAGGCCATAAATTCGCTGGTTTCCTGTTCAACGATGGTTTCCGCCTGCACAGCCGCCGCCTTACGCTGGGCAAGGTTGTGCGAAATGATGCTTTGCAGGTCATCCACGCTGTACAGGTAGGCGTTCGCCAGTTTGCCCACTTCCGGTTCGACATCACGCGGAACGGCGATATCCACCAGCAGCATCGGCTGATTGCGGCGTGATTTCAGCGCACGCTCGACCATCCCTTTCCCGATAATCGGCAGCGGGCTGGCGGTAGAACTGATAATAATGTCCGCCTCTTTCAGACGTTCATCGATGTCGCTCAGCGCAATCACCTCAGCGCCCACTTCATCTGCCAGCACCTGCGCACGTTCGCGGGTGCGGTTAGCGATGATCATCTTCTTCACCTTGTGTTCGCGAAGATGGCGCGCCACCAGCTCGATGGTTTCGCCCGCCCCCACCAGCAGTACGGTGACGGTCGACAGCGATTCAAAGATTTGACGGGCAAGAGTACAGGCCGCGAAAGCAACCGAAACCGCACTGGCGCCAATGTCGGTTTCGGTTCGCACACGCTTCGCCACGGAGAATGACTTCTGGAACATTCGCTCCAGTTCGCTGGCTTTCAGATGCCCTTTCTGGGAATCCGCGAAGGCTTTTTTCACCTGGCCGAGGATCTGCGGCTCGCCCAGCACCAGCGAATCCAGACCGCTGGCCACACGCATCAGATGGCTGACCGCATCGTTATCCTGATGCCAGTACAGGCTGTTGCGCAGCTCTTCTTCGTTGAGGTTGTGATAGTCACATAGCCAGCGGATCAGCGCCTCGTGCAGGTTGTCCTGCTCTTCCACGCTTAAATAGAGCTCGGTACGGTTGCACGTCGACAGCACCACGCCACCCTGCACCATCGGCTGTGCAAGCAGGCTATCCAGCGCCAGGTCGAGCGTATCCGGCGAAAACGTAACGCGTTCTCGCAGTGAAACCGGGGCCGTTTTGTGGTTAATACCGAGTGCTAATAGGGTCATGTTGAGCGGGAGTAGTACCAGCGTTAATAAGGTTAGCAGGACGCATCATACAGGATGCGCGAGATCAATAAAAGAGACTGCCCCCTTTCGGAGTAATAGCTTACGCCGCGCTTTGAGATAATTTGAACGTAGACGGTGGCACCCTTCAACGCTAGCATTAACAGTTATAACTGCAACGTATCTCAAGGATTTGTCATCATTATGACCCGAATGATTCGCCTGCTGCCTCTGGCGGCCCTGGTTCTGACCGCCTGTTCCGTTCATCAGCCGAAAGGCCCGGGCAAAAGCCCCGACTCACCGCAGTGGCGTCAGCACCAGCAGGATGTGCTGAAATTAAGCCAGTACCAGACCCGCGGTGCATTTGCATATCTCTCTGACGAACAAAAAGTTTATGCTCGCTTCTTCTGGCAGCAAACGGGGCAGGACAACTATCGCCTGCTGCTGCTCAACCCGCTGGGCAGCACCGAGCTGGAGCTTAACGCGAAGCCTGGCGAAGCGCAGATCACCGATAACAAAGGCCAGCACTACACCGCGACCGACGCCGAAGAGATGATTGGCAAACTGACCGGGATGCCGATTCCGCTCAATAGTCTGCGCCAGTGGATCCTTGGCCTGCCGGGTGACGCCACCGACTATACGCTTGATGACCAATACCGTCTGAGCCAGGTTAACTACACCCAGGGCGGTAAAACCTGGAAAGTGGTGTACAGCGCGTATGACAGCAAGACGCAACCATCGCTGCCGTCCAATATGGAGCTGACGCAGGGTAGCCAGCGTATCAAGCTGAAAATGGATAACTGGATCGTTAAATGATGACCCACTGGCCCTCTCCCGCAAAACTGAACCTGTTTCTCTACATTACCGGGCAGCGCGCTGACGGCTATCACACCCTGCAAACCCTGTTTCAGTTTGTCGACTACGGCGACACGATCTCAATCGAACCGCGTCAGGACGGGCAGATTTGCCTGCTGACGCCAGTCGACGGCGTGGCGCATGACGATAACCTGATCGTGCGCGCTGCCCGCCTGCTGATGAAAACGGCGTCGTCGTCGGGTCGTCTGCCAGCGGGAAGCGGTGCGGATATCCGTATCGACAAACGCTTGCCGATGGGCGGCGGTCTTGGCGGCGGTTCGTCAAATGCTGCAACCGTTTTGGTGGCGCTTAACCATCTGTGGGGCTGCGGTCTGACAACGGACGAGCTGGCAGCGTTAGGGTTGACGCTGGGCGCCGATGTACCAGTATTTGTGCGCGGCCACGCGGCGTTTGCTGAAGGGGTGGGCGAAATCCTCACGCCGGTCGATCCGCCGGAAAAATGGTATCTGATCGTTCACCCTGGCGTGAGCATTCCTACCCCGGTCATCTTTAAAGATCCTGACCTGAAAAGAAATACCCCGGTACGGTCAATAAAAACGTTATTAAATTGTGAATTCAGCAACGATTGCGAGGATATCGCAAGAAAACGTTTTCGCGAGGTTGATGCGGTGCTTTCCTGGCTGTTAGAATACGCGCCGTCGCGCCTGACCGGTACAGGGGCCTGTGTCTTTGCTGAATTTGACACCGAATCCGCCGCCCGTCAGGTGCTTGAGCAAGCGCCGGATTGGCTGCATGGTTTTGTAGCACGCGGGATGAACACCTCCCCCCTACAGCAGGCCATTCTGGCGCAGACTGAGTTTCGGTGACAACGTCACCCTGTTCCAGACGTTGCATCGCGCTCTTTAATACACCGCCTGGATAGTGTTTGCTTAGGCCCCGCAGTTTGCGGCGAACGCTATCCACCACTGGACGCATGCCTGAGGTTCTTCTCGTGCCTGATATGAAGCTTTTTGCTGGTAACGCCACCCCGGAACTAGCACAACGTATTGCCAACCGCCTGTACACTTCCCTCGGCGACGCCGCTGTAGGTCGCTTTAGCGACGGCGAAGTCAGCGTACAAATTAACGAAAATGTACGCGGTGGTGATATTTTCATCATCCAGTCCACCTGTGCTCCAACGAACGACAACCTGATGGAATTGGTTGTTATGGTCGACGCGCTGCGTCGCGCTTCTGCTGGCCGTATCACTGCTGTTATTCCTTACTTTGGCTATGCACGTCAGGACCGTCGCGTCCGTTCCGCGCGTGTGCCAATCACCGCTAAAGTTGTCGCAGACTTCCTGTCCAGCGTCGGCGTTGACCGCGTACTGACGGTCGACCTGCACGCAGAGCAGATCCAGGGCTTCTTCGACGTGCCGGTTGATAACGTTTTCGGCAGCCCAATCCTGCTGGAAGACATGCTGCAACTGAATCTGGACAACCCGATTGTGGTTTCTCCAGACATCGGCGGCGTGGTACGTGCTCGAGCTATCGCGAAGCTGCTGAACGATACCGACATGGCGATCATCGACAAACGCCGTCCGCGCGCTAACGTTTCTCAGGTGATGCACATCATCGGTGACGTGGCTGGCCGCGACTGCGTGTTGGTGGACGACATGATCGATACCGGCGGTACGCTGTGTAAAGCCGCTGAAGCGCTGAAAGAGCGTGGTGCGAAACGCGTATTCGCTTACGCGACTCACCCGATCTTCTCCGGCAATGCGGTAAACAACCTGCGTAACTCCGTCATCGACGAAGTTGTGGTGTGCGATACCATTCCACTGAGTGACGAGATCAAAGCGCTGCCAAACGTGCGTACGTTGACTCTGTCCGGGATGCTGGCCGAAGCGATTCGTCGTATCAGCAACGAAGAATCCATCTCTGCAATGTTCGAACACTGATCGAACACGGCCAAAAAACCCGCTACGGCGGGTTTTTTTGTTTATAGTATTTATTTGTATGACTTATGCCTCCTTCACCTGCCATTCATATGACAGATGATGCGCACACGGATGATAGATAATTGTGAAAAACGTAACCTCCTCACATGTTCTGCCCTTTCGCGCCCTCATCGACGCCTGCTGGAAAGAGAAATACACGTCGTCACGCTTCGTTCGTGACCTGATAGCCGGGATCACCGTCGGGATTATTGCCATCCCGCTGGCGATGGCACTGGCGATTGGTAGCGGCGTCGCGCCGCAGTACGGGCTGTACACCTCAGCCGTTGCGGGGATTGTGATTGCGCTGACGGGCGGGTCCCGCTTCAGCGTCTCCGGCCCAACTGCCGCCTTTGTGGTGATCCTCTACCCGGTTTCCCAACAGTTTGGTCTGGCAGGCCTGCTGGTTGCCACCCTGATGTCCGGCATCTTTTTAATTCTGTTCGGTCTGGCCCGCTTTGGTCGCCTGATTGAATATATTCCCCTTTCCGTGACGCTGGGGTTCACCTCGGGGATTGGGATTACCATCGGGACCATGCAGATTAAGGATTTCCTCGGCCTGCAAATGGCCCATGTTCCGGAGCACTACTTACAGAAAGTGGGCGCGCTGTTTATGGCGTTGCCGACGGCCAACCTGGGCGATGCAGCCATTGGCATCGTTACCCTCGGCACACTCATCGTCTGGCCTCGCTTAGGCATTCGTCTCCCGGGGCATCTCCCCGCTCTGCTGCTGGGCTGCGCGGTGATGGGCGTCGTCAACCTGCTCGGTGGACAGGTCGCCACCATTGGCTCCCAGTTCCACTATGTTCTGGCGGATGGCTCACAGGGTAACGGTATTCCGCAGCTGCTGCCGCAGCTGGTTCTGCCGTGGGACATGCCGGGCTCCAGCTTCACCCTGAGCTGGGATTCCCTTCGCGCTCTGCTGCCTGCCGCGTTCTCCATGGCAATGCTGGGCGCGATTGAATCCCTGCTCTGCGCCGTCGTGCTCGACGGCATGACCGGCACTAAGCACAAAGCCAACAGCGAACTGGTCGGTCAGGGCTTAGGGAACATCGTTGCACCGTTCTTCGGCGGTATTACGGCTACGGCTGCGATTGCCCGTTCCGCCGCGAACGTACGTGCGGGCGCGACATCACCGGTTTCCGCGGTCATTCACTCCCTGCTGGTGATCATGGCGCTGCTGATCCTTGCCCCACTGCTTTCATGGCTTCCGCTCTCTGCCATGGCTGCGCTGCTGCTGATGGTGGCCTGGAATATGAGTGAGGCGCATAAGGTGGTGAATCTGCTGCGCCGTGCGCCGAAAGATGACATCATCGTGATGCTGATCTGCATGTCGCTGACCGTGCTGTTTGATATGGTTATCGCTATCAGCGTCGGCATAGTGTTGGCCTCGCTGCTGTTTATGCGCCGCATCGCGCAGATGACGCGTCTCTCCCCGGTTAACGTTGAGGTGCCTGAAGATGTGCTGGTGTTGCGCGTGATTGGCCCGCTGTTCTTCGCCGCGGCGGAAGGTTTGTTCAGCGATCTGGCGTCCCGCATCGCGGGCAAACGGATTGTGGTGCTGAAGTGGGATGCCGTCCCGGTGCTGGATGCCGGCGGTCTGGATGCCTTCCAGCGCTTTGTTGCCCGCCTGCCGGAAGGCTGCGAGCTGCGGATCAGTAACCTCGAATTCCAGCCCCTGCGCACCATGGCGCGCGCGGGCGTACAGCCGATCCCTGGCCGATTGTCCTTCTACCCTAACCGTGAAGCTGCATTAGCGGATCTGTGAGTCATCAGATGCAGAGATACGTCTTTGCATCATCACCCCGATCGCCTGCTGGAGCCATTCAAGCACGGCAGGCGTCATCCACGTGCCTTTCATCAGATGCGGCTCCTGCTGCATGGCAAGCCGAAATTTTTGCTGGGTCTGCGGGTTTGTTCCCGCATAGGACTGGAATAAAACCAGCCACTTTTCTGCCAGCTTTTGCGCATCGTCAGAAGCGGGACTGAGATTATCCCGCTGCGCCTGATGCAGCTTCGCCACCAGCGGCGGCCACTCCATCATCCGGTCAAAGTAGTGCGCCCGGGTAAAGGCCATCTCTTCAGCAGTGAGATATTGCTCCCAGATGCTGAGCTTTGATTGGGCAAACGCCCGCGTGATGTAATCCGTAATCTCCGGCGTAATGCCGGTTTGCTCCTGCATCTGCGGCTCCACGCTGTGCATTTCGTTCAGACGGGTCAAAAATTCCGGTTTGCCTGCGGTATCCTGTTCCAGGCGTTCCATCCACCGTGAAGCCAAATCGGTCGCCCGCGCGTCCGTGACGCTGACGTTCTGTTCCAGCAAGCGTTTAACCTCCGTCACCAGACCCGACCAGATATCCGCCAGCGCCTCTTTCTCTACCGCAAACGGCAGTTGCTGCAACTCTTCTTTGCTAAACCAGCGATCGTACATATTCATTAACTCCAGAGTCTGTAGCCAGGATTCCAGATCCGGCGTCGCATCGTCGGTCAGCCCGGTACGCAATTCCACCAGCCGGTTGCGCAGCGTATGGATGCTACGCAGTTGCTTGTCCAGCAAAGTGATTTGCCCGTCGAGTAATTCCGCTAATGACAGCGAACGCTGTTCCAGAAAATCCCTGATTTCGGCAAGCTCCAGCCCGGCTTTTGCCAGCGTCTGGATCATATGCAGACGCTGCACATCCGCCAGGTTGTAAAGCCGGTAGCCTGCCGCGCTTCTGGCAGAAGGTAACAACAGCCCTGTTTGCTCGTAGTGATGCAAAGTCCGCACGGTGATCCCTGCGCGTTTCGCCAGTTCACCCACCTGAATCAACATAACGGCTCCTTTTGTTCTGCCAGTGTTGCTACTCTGAAGCCTTACGTTACGTGAGGGTCAATGCGTCATGCAAAAAAAAACGACTTCATCTGAAGTCGTTTCGGTGTTCTTTATGGGGCACTAGCCGTGCTTATGCTGGTCGCGGCGGCATCGTTTATCGTAATGGCGCACCCACCAGTATTTATCGCAGACTTCCTCATGTCCGCTCACGCGCGCCCCGGCGAGCCACAATACCGCACCGAGGAAGATACTCAGCACCGCGCCATGCGCAAAGTATTGTGGGAGGTCAAGCTGCGGTAATTGGTTTAAAATTGAATAACCGACACCGGCGACCATCACGAACAGTCCCAACCCCATTAGCACGTTACCGAGCATTGAAGCGTTTTTGCGTTTCATATGTCACCTCCGGAACTTTGGGTTGTCAGGGGAAAAACCCCTTCTCCTTGTGTGTAAAGTATAGACAACGCCACTTATATGAGTTGCGTGAATGATCACATTTACAGATAACTCCCGGACAAAAATTTACAAATAAGACATTGAACAGCTTGAAATTCTAATTGTTCAAAGAAGAAATTATTCGCATTTCGGTGTACAGCAGGCAGAACTTTGTCAAGCGGCGCGCCAGACAGTAAACTACGCGCCAGATCTGGAACCCATTAGGAAGTAAATCGTGACGATTAAACTGATTGTCGGCCTCGCCAATCCGGGCGCAGAGTATGCCGCTACCCGCCATAACGCCGGCGCCTGGTATGTTGATCTGCTGGCGGAACGTCTGCGCGCTCCCCTGCGTGAAGAACCCAAGTTTTACGGGTATACCTCACGCATCAATCTTGCGGGTGCTGACGTGCGGTTGCTGGTGCCAACCACCTTTATGAACCTGAGCGGCAAAGCCGTGGCGGCTATGGCAACGTTTTATCGCATCAATCCGGATGAGATCCTGGTGGCCCACGACGAACTGGATCTGCCGCCAGGCGTGGCGAAGTTCAAGCTGGGCGGCGGTCATGGCGGCCACAACGGCCTTAAAGATATCATCAGCAAACTGGGTAATAACCCTAATTTCCACCGTTTGCGCGTGGGAATCGGCCATCCGGGCGATAAAAACAAAGTTGTTGGTTTCGTACTGGGTAAACCACCGGTTTCTGAGCAGAAGTTGATTGACGAAGCGGTGGACGAAGCGGCCCGCTGCACCGAGATTTGGCTTCAGGACGGCCTGACGAAAGCCACCAATCGACTGCACGCTTTTAAAGCGCAATAATCGGCGCCATGGGGCTTTTTTACCGCGCGTCGCGCGGGTTACGTGTATAATAGGCGTAGTTATTTACTTTTCTTCAATCGGTTATCGTTAACGGATTGATTATCAAGATATTAAGGTGATTTAGAAATGGGATTCAAATGCGGTATCGTCGGTCTGCCAAATGTGGGCAAATCCACCCTGTTCAACGCGCTCACCAAGGCAGGTATTGAAGCGGCGAACTTCCCGTTCTGTACCATCGAGCCGAACACCGGTGTTGTTCCTATGCCCGATCCGCGTCTGGACCAGCTCGCGGAAATCGTGAAGCCGCAGCGCATTCTGCCAACTACCATGGAGTTCGTGGACATCGCGGGCCTGGTAAAAGGCGCATCCAAAGGTGAAGGCCTGGGCAACCAGTTCCTGACCAACATCCGTGAAACCGAAGCGATCGGCCACGTTGTGCGCTGCTTCGAGAACGACAACATTATCCACGTTAACAACAAAGTGGATCCGGCTGACGACATCGACGTCATCAACACCGAGCTGGCCCTCTCTGACCTCGACACCTGCGAGCGCGCCATTCACCGCGTGCAGAAGAAAGCGAAAGGCGGCGACAAGGACGCGAAAGCGGAACTGGCTGCCCTGGAAAAATGTCTGCCACAGCTGGAAAACGCGGGCATGCTGCGCGCGCTGAAAAACCTGACTGAAGAAGACAAAGCGGCGATCAAATACCTGAGCTTCCTGACCCTGAAGCCAACCATGTACATCGCCAACGTTAACGAAGACGGTTTCGAGAACAACCCGTACCTCGACAAAGTACGTGAAATTGCCGCGGCTGAAGGTTCTGTGGTTGTTGCCGTGTGCGCGGCCGTTGAATCTGATATCGCCGAGCTGGACGATGCCGACCGTGAAGAGTTCATGGCCGAACTGGGTCTGGAAGAGCCGGGCCTGAACCGCGTGATCCGCGCGGGCTATGAGCTGCTGAACCTGCAAACCTACTTCACCGCTGGTGTAAAAGAAGTGCGTGCATGGACCATCCCTGTCGGTGCGACTGCGCCTCAGGCGGCTGGTAAGATCCACACCGACTTCGAGAAAGGCTTCATTCGTGCGCAGACTATCGCGTTTGAAGACTTTATCACCTACAAGGGTGAGCAAGGCGCGAAAGAAGCAGGCAAGATGCGTGCGGAAGGGAAAGATTATATCGTTAAAGATGGCGACGTAATGAACTTCCTGTTCAACGTCTGAGTCGTCTTGAATAAAAAAAATCCACGCCCTAGCGTGGATTTTTTTATTGGGGGGTCAAAACACATTGTCTAAAAGTTCTGCCTTCATACTGGGTTCGAAGGGAATGATTTCGGCAGTCGCAAGCTTCAACGCCTGAAAGGGATCCTCGCGCAAGCGCTCTTCGAGAGAGACCAGACTCTCGCTTTTAGCGAGTATGACTCCACCGGTTCTTGGGATCCGTCTACCCGATGCCAGAAATATCCCCTCTGCATACCCCTTTTTTAGCCACTCCACATGAGCAGGTATCGCTGCGTCAACCTCTTCAAGGGGTTTGATATAGGTCAATATGACAATGTAAACCGTACTCATCCTTTGCCTCTTAGCTCTGTTTTAAACCGCTTGTTGGAACTGCTTATTCGGCCCTCTTTGGCTACCGGTTATTGTTATCGTTTTTTGGCGCTTTTGATGTTAATACGCTGGGCCCAATTGAGACAAAGCATTACGCTTCATATCCCAGGAATAAAACCACTCATGCCAGCCGTTTTGCTTTTCCGCATAGCTACAGACCACAACCACTTCCTTTGACAGGTTGAAAGTTAAGTAATAGAAAAATGCGCCTTCAGGAGGTGCAGACCAAAATAGTTTTTCGCCCTGCGCATTGAAGATGGTCAAAACGGTTGGTAATGGCTTTGGCTCGCTTAACGTAAAGACTAACTGGCGAGTTGAGTCGACCATTGCATAGTCTAAAAACGGCATACTAACCAGTATGTTACTTGCACCACATACCCATTGAACCAAGTAATTTTCTTTAATAAAAATGAGATTTTCAATCATTGGTAAACCTCAACGTTTAAAGTTTGATCTGTTTCAAATCACCTTCAAAAAGCCCCACAAGATATACCCGGTATCGGGCTGGCTGCACTTCTTTATACGTTAATACAGTAGAAAATTCTTTTAAACAATTTGAACATGCTTTTTTCGAAATGTGTAATTGGCTTTCATCATAGCTAAATTCATTATGATCGCTAACAAGCTTCACTCCTCTCATTTTCTTAACCAAAAAGTATTTTACCTCTTCAGAGAGCGAGTCAAACTCATATGAGTTTACGATGGAATAGACTATTACACCCTCGCATTCAGGGCATGCTATTTTTGCGCCATAATCTATAAAGTCATTATCAATGCCATCAAGGACTAATATCTTCTTTTTCAGTCGATTAGTTATTTTCATTTTTTTAGATTTTAACTTTATTAATAAAAAAGTAAGGCGAGAAGAAAATGAGGGGTTTTATTAATTAATAACATTGTTTAATCAAACATTCCATTCGATATAAATACCACAATCGAAGCTTTTTTCATTAGACTGTACAACAATACTTCCCCATTCATGCTCCCATTGAATTCCATATGGGGGGGTTGTAATTTTAAGTTTAGGCTTTGAGGTTATTTCACTCTCAACCCAGGCTGTCAAGCGTTGCTGCTCATCCGATAAATTACTCAGACTAGCCCTTTTATCCCAATCCTCTAGCGTTTTATAAAAATTTCCATCCTTACTAGTAAGGAATAATGATGGAGTAAAAGAAAATGCTGAGGGCCTCAGTTCCAAAATGAAAATTTGATCTTTCCATTTAATATTATCGATAGCGAAATAAAAAGGACCTATTTTAGCCAATGGCGAGAAGAACTTGTAAAATGCGGAATTTTTAAAAGTATCAACATCTTTTAATTCGATTGGGTAGTTGTTAATTGCTACAAATCCAGTATGAACATCAAGTTTCATTTCTAACATATCTAAACAACCTTGTCTGGAAGTGACTACGTTATATTCCAAACTATATATATCCCATGATTAAACGACTTTGTCTCATATGAGACTGAAACCCGCCCCCACGCAAAGTTCCACCTAATGATGTCTGTTTCCATGGTATCAGGCGTGTCCAGGTTTAGTGATTCTTTCAGCCAATCAGACAAACTTTTTACTGATTCATTTAGTATGTGAATATTAGTTCGAGCATTCCAATCATTTAATGCTTTATAGTATTGACTGTTTTTATCAACAAGATGAAGCATAAAAGGAAAACCATAGCACACTGGGCGTATAGTAACTTGAAATTCTTTATCGGAAAACACTGCTGAGTCAACAAGGTAGTGATTCGGCATGGTTTTCTTAACGGCTTTGTGCTTTACTAATTCGCGGTATAAATCACACTTACAAAAGCCTTCTTCAGTATCAATTTCCAAAGGCAGATCATCAAGATTTAGTTCACCTGTAATCGGTTTAAAATTTAATTCAATCATTTTGTCCTGATTTACTTTTTATTGTCTGACAAGATCTTAATAATATAATCGACTCAACATGAGAACATCCATATGAGGAGCATTTTCCGCGTACAAATTATATTTATTATAACCATTTACAATGACACCCGCATAACAATAAAGTCTTATTACCAGTGGTGCAATAAGTCAATCCACATTTCTTTTTCCTCAGCGTTAATTTTTATGCCATCTCTACTTTGTTTTACATACTGCATGTACGTTTCATAAATTGCTCTTATTATCACCGTTTTTTCAGTGCGAGATCCTTCAATCAAAGTCATTAGTTTTTCTAAATAAATTGATGAATCCACTCTTTCGTTGAAAAAAAACCTGAGATAATCGAGTACTTCATTATATGAATCGTAATTCATGATAGGCATCCCTAATTTCATACACTGGTTTGTTTGGCACATCCAATTCTGGAGATACTCGGATATCTGCGTCTCGCTTTCCAGCAGTAGCTTACGCAGGCTCCGTTCGCCCCTTCCCAGCGCTTCTGCCCTTCGATATCCATTATCCGCTCTGGCGTGCCGTTGGGCTGGCAGTGGAACCAGAAGATCTCTGGGGCATTAACGTCGTCAGCATGTGCCAACGGGTCATCACTGTCTGGTCGCAGTATACTTAGGTCATCGGCACGTCCCCGTGCACCTCCTGCAGCAGGTGGTTATGGGTAATTTTCTCAATCGCCCTTCGAACGGATTATCATCAGCGGCGAACAGGTTTTGAATAAAGTTAAAAGAAGGAAATCAGCATAATGCGTGATATATAAAATAAAATCTGTAATTAATATATTTCTAATGTCCCTCATAGGGGAGGGTAAGGATTGGGACGAGTCAAGAGTCATTTACCCTTCCCCATGCATCAACCTACTCACCTCCCATAAAAAAACAAACATAATAAACAACCTGAAAAAATCAATTCCCCGTATAACTATTAGTTAGCAAAAATAAAAGTAAATATCACGTATCAAATCTCCATCCGCTTCATCAACGGTTCTTGTTTTGACTTTATTAAAGTCAGCTAAAATACCTTTCACTGGCACATCAGGCTTTGATATGTCATCATAAAATGCTTCCTGTTGACTTTCCCGAACATATTTTTTTATTAAAAAAAAAGATTCTTTCGTAACTTTTCCACTGTCATTCATTTTACTCCTGAATTTTAATAACACATTCGAAAAAAACAGATTACCTCCTGACACCGATGGTAATAGCATAACCTTAGCAAAATAATACGGGATATTAAGTAAAAACCCATCCAGCCATTTTTATTTAATATTTTACTGCCATATATTGAACAACTGTTTCCATATCTCCTGTTCCTCATGAGTAGGGACTCTATAATCTTGAGTCTTTCGCCTATATTCCATAAAACATGAGTCTATAGCTCGAATAGCCACCATTTTTTCTTTTCGACAATCATCTAAAATAGATTGCATATCCTGCAAACAATTAGAATCAAGAATATATTTTTGAAAAAACAGCTCCAGGAAATCTAACACTTCATTATAAGATTGTAAATTTATCATGGTTCCTCTGGCAGAATATCAATCTTGTCGAAATTAATAACTCTATTTTCAGCATGCAGCTGTTGAACATTACCTTGGCCGTATTCAGGGTATGCCTTAGTAAACGGTTCAAGTGGCGCTCCTGGTCTATCGCCGAACATTCTCGGGGTTCGCACTTGCGGAACACCATTTTCATATAATTGAAGCGTATCAAACTCAGCTCTAAGACGTCCATCACTCCATGATTTATCCAAAGGGTCAAGTGGATTCAATTTATCTGCTCCTTTGATCTGGAATGCATCTCTTACTGTGCGGCCGGAGTCTAATTTATCAAAACCAAAATAAGTGACTGGTGCGGATTTGGATTCAAATGTTTTAGGCACCCATGCATTAATAGTACCGTCATCCTCAAGATACCTCATATAGCGATAGGCTGTAGAAGGCATTGTAGCGCTTGGCCCCGCTGGACCGACGTAGAAATCAGGTTTCGTTTTACCGCTACACTCACGGCTTAACCCCCACGGATCCACCCACCCCAGCGCATTCGGCGCATACTGGTAAAGGTTTATCCCCCCCGCCAGCCCTATTGGGTCCTGCTGCGTAAACCGTCCGCAGTCCGGGTCATAATACCGGAACAGATTGTAGTGCAGCCCTGTCTCACGGTCCAGGTATTGGCCCTGCATGCGCAGGTTCTGGGAATATCCTGATACCTTCGTCTCGCTTTCCCGCAGCAGTTTGCCCCAGGCGCTGTTAACGCCTTCCCAGCGCACCTGCCCTTCGCTATCCGTCATCCGCTCCGGCGTACCGTTGGGCTGACAGTGGAACCAGAAGATTTCCGGGGCATCAACGCCGTCAATACGCGCCAGCGGGTCGTAGCTGTCCTGATCGCTGTAGACGTAGGTCAGCGGCACTTCTCCGTGCACTTCCTGCAACAGGCGGAACCCTTCCCAGACAAACCGCGTGGTGACAGGCTTACCGGTTGGCTGGCCGCCCAGCATCTGGCGACGCGTTTTGCTGATGCGTCGTCCGAGTGGGTCATAGCGGAAGCTGACCTGCGTCTGCGGTCTGTTGCGGTCCCGCGGCTGGCTGATGACCTCCGTCAGGCGGTGCTCGCCGTCGTAGCGGTAGTGCCAGCGGGTCTGGCCGTTATCTTTCTCCACGGTGCGTCCGAGGACGTCATAGCGCCAGCGAATGCCGTTGAGCTGCGTCAGACGGTTGTGCGTGACTTTCTCAGCAGCCCCCTCAAGCGGGTTACCGGCCGCATCCCAGCGCCACTGCTCCTGGCCGGGCAGCGTGCCGTCCTGAACGAGTAGGCGCCCTGCGCTGTCGTACTGCCAGCGGTACCAGCTGAACGGGTTATCGTCCCGCTCTTCGCGGACAAGATTATTGCGATAGTCGTAATCCCAGCGGCGGGACCAGCGGCGCGGCGACGGGCGCTGGGCATTGCCGGTAAAGACGTCCCGGCGATGCAGTCGGCCAAGGCGGTCATATTCGCTGCGGGTGGTCAGCAGCCCCTGCGTACGGCTGGTTTCACGATGGAGTTCGTCGCGGGTAAAGTCGGAGACCGACAGCTTATCAAGGGCAATGCTGAGCAGATGTCCGCTGCCGTAGTAGAACTGCTTCAGCTCGCGGCCATCCGGCAGCGTAACGGAGGTGCGGTTGCCAAGGGCGTCATACTGCCACGCCAGCTCTCCGTGTTCGCCCGTTTCGCGCGTGACGCGTCCAAGCGCGTCATACTCAAACACAAGCTCCTGCTCGGCTTCGGCGCTCCAGGCATCGGCTGAAAGCGCGGGATGCAGCCCAATCCGGCTCAGAAGGCCGGACGGGGTGTAGTGGTAGCGGGTCTGCCCTTCCGGCGTGGTGCGGGCGACCAGCTGGCCGCTCGCGCTCCAGGCAAAAGCATGGGTAATGGCCTCCGGATGTCCGGCGGCAAAGGTGCGCGCTATCGTACGCCCGCAGGCGTCGTAGCGATACTGCGAGGCCACGCCATCCAGTCCCACCTCTTCCAGCAGCAGCGAGTCCGCACCCCAGCGGAACTGATACGCTTCGCCGTTTTCGTTTTCCAGGGCAATCAGACGCCCGCGGCTGTCCCAGCGGCGACGCACCTCTTCACCCTGCGTATTACGGGTGGCGGTTAAGCGCCCTGCCTCGTCGTATCTGAACTCGCTCTCTTTCCCGTCGGCGCCCGCATGCTTCACCGGCAGGCCACGTTCGTTCCATTTGAGAGATTCCGTCCAGCCTTCCGGGCGATCGAGTTGTACCGGACGCCCTGCGGCGTCGTAGCGGTAACGCGTCTCTTCGCCGTCGGCGCTTATCTCAGCCACCAGCCAGCCCAGCGGATGATAACGGTATTGTGTCACACGGCCCGAACAGTCCGTAACACGCACCATCTGCCCGGCCTCGTTGTACTCCTTGTAGCGGCTGTTGCCGGCGGCATCAACTTCTTCCACGACCTGACCAAACTCGTCCCGACGAAGCAGCGTGGTCTGCCCCATCGGATCCACCACGCACTTCAGCCCGTGATGTTCGTCATACAGGAAACGGGTGGCGCTACCGTCGGCTTCGATGATGGAGGCCGGAAGCGCACGGTGCTCCAGCCAGGTGGTGGTGCGGGTATTGCCGTCGGCGTCGATCTCCTGCACCCGGTTACCCATGTCGTCATAGACGAAGGTAACGGCATTACCGAGCGGATCGATGCGGCGCGTGAGGAGTTCGTTGTCATCCCACTCGTAGCGCCAGTTCTCACCGCGCTCGTCAACGTAGCGAACAATCAGGTTTTGCGCGTTCCAGTAATGCTTTCGCGTCTTACCGTCGTAGTGATCGACGGTCGTCAGCCCGGCGGCTAGATCATAGCTAAAGCGACAGCCGTCGCCGGTGCTGGTGCGGTTTTCCACCACGCGCCAGTGGTCGAATTTTTGCCAGCGGTATTCACTCTCCAGACCGCCCGGCAGACGGTGCCAGACCATCAGGCCATCATCGTTATAACGGTATTCACGGGTTACCACGCCGGAGGCATCCGTTGCGCTGGCCAGCTGGCCGCGCACGTCGTACCCCCACTGCATCATCGGCCATGTCTGGTTGCCGTCAAAATGGCTCGCCGAGGTAACGCGCTGCGGGAAACGTTCATTTTCATAACGCAGAGTGACGTCGATCGCCCGCGGCTCATCGTGCAGACCGACCAGCCGCCCGTGTTCATCCCACGCCGTCAGCAACGCGTTGCCGTACTCGTCGCTGAGGGAGGCCAGGCGCAGGATGGCTGGGTTAGCGCGGGTCGGTTTATACAGACGCCACACCGCGCCGTCATCGTCGGCAATCGCAACGTCGCCGCTCTCATTGCGGCGGATGATAATGCCTTCGCTGATGCTGTAAAACGCGCGGTCGACCGGCGGCAGTTCAAAGCTCAGCTCGCGCCCGGTTTCATCGAACCAGGTGGCGTTGTTTTCTTCCAGCGTCAGATAGCTGTCAAAGGTGGTAGCCCAGCCCAGACCAAACAGCCCTTCGCGGGTGGTCAGGCTGTTGTAGCTGCGTTGCCAGCGTAGCGGAAAGCGCCCCGGCAGCGAGAAATCGAGTTCGTCGTCGTCATTCAGCACCTTCACGCCGGTAGCGGCGTGAACCGGGTGCGAGGAGCCGAACACGGCGTTGACGGCCATATCAGCCAGCATCCCGCCACCGGCAGCAGCCAGCGCGCAGGGCATGTTTTTCAGGATCTTGCCCGGACGCCCGCGCAGCAGGGAGAGCGCAATCATCCCCAGCGCCAGGCCCGGCGTTTTGCCGCTTTTAATATCGCGAACCGTGAGGGTGTCGCCGCCGATGATCACGTTCGGGGAGACGTCGTCGGAAACGGTGCCTTCGCAGGTGGTGCGATCTTTTGCACGCACCGCGGGCTGCCCGTTGATAAAGACGCTTTTCGAGCCTTCCGCCAGATACTGCGGCCCGGAGTGTTTCTCGCACGCCACCTTGTCTTCTTCCAGCGGCGAGGTCCCGGCAGCGGCAGAGGCCACGCTCGGCTGCCACATTTCGCTGCCGAACTGTCCGGCAGCGGCAAGCAGCATGCCCGCGTAGTCGGCAAAGCTGCCCGGAGACTGCGGCTCAGGGGAAGGAGTATCGGCAGGCGTCAAGGTCCCGGCTGCGCGTGCAGCGGGGATCGCATTGGTAAGAACGTTGCTGGAACCGGTAGTGATCTTACCCGCAGGCGACGGCGGGAAAAGCGCGTTGCCCAGCCCTTCAGCGGCGTTGCTGATATCGTCGGTGATCCCCGCAACGTTCGCCAGGACACCCCCAATAATGCCGCTCAGCAGACAGCTGGATCCGATCGCCGCCACGCCTGCGGCTGCCGCCCCGGCTCCCAGCAGTGGCGCCGCCACGGTAGCTGCTGCCCCCACCGCCGCGCCAATCACCGCATAGGCGGCACCTTCCGCCACAATGCTGGTTATATCAGCAAAAATGCTGGAGTGAATAATCTCGTCGCCCTTACGGGCCGCGTTGTTATCGCTCATGCCTTACACATTCCGGTTGTCGTTTAGCGTCAGACTTTGCTTCAGTGCGCTCCAGCGCGCCTCGTCCTCTTCCGTAAAGGCTTTTAAGGCCGAGAGGGTAAAAATCATCAGTACCGGTTTGTCCGGCGTCTGCACGGCAAGCTGTTTTTGCCACAGGCGCTGGCCGTTACGGTCAAAGGTGGTCTCAACTTCCAGTCCGCTAATGTTTCCGTCTGGCCCGGCTTTTACGTGCTGAAATTCGCTCTGGGCGATCTCCCCCATCTGAGGGCGCAGAACTTCCCACTGACGGTGGAACTCTTGTTCGTAATCGCTACCATCCGGGATGACGCCGCGGCTGACCACTACAGATAACCCGCTTTCATCATCGCGAATAATGTTCATGCTGTTATCCTGCCAGGCAGCAGGGAAAAGGGAAAACGAACCTTCCTGGAGGGTGTATTTCATAAGTGAACTCGGGATGATTAATATTGTGAGAAACAAAAGAGGCCAATCCGTGCTGGCCTTTTGGCTGGCTGTATAGTTATTTAAGCCACTGGCCTGACTGTTCGACTAAAACATGACTGCCTTTGCTGACAACCAATTTCACAGGTGCATACGTTACGGTGTAAACGGTCTCGCCATTCTTGTACGTTGAGCCGATTATTTTACCTGCGGAGTCGTGCAACGTTTTTCCCCTTAAGGAGATCGTACTGTTATCGCTTTTGCGCACGCCGAGATAGACCATCTGGTCACATTCGCTATCAAAATGACCGCACTTATTTATAAGAGAAATAGCGAACCTTTCGGTGTCCAGTTTTCTGGTTTCAGCGTTTTGAACCGAAGCGGCTTTACGTAACGTATAACGCTGCGGAGCATAATAATTTCCTTTTTGAGGAGGAGTAACTAAACGCCATTCCATCTCACTCCCCTTTATTTCCAGAACAGCCCGACCGCCTACGCCGCCAAATGATGAGTTGAACTCAACGTTGACACGATTGCCAGCGATCGTACCGCTAAGATTTTGCTCATCATCTTCAGGGCAATCTATGCGGTTTCCTCTCTGGGAGATATAGCAATAAGAGCCGGTGATCCGGTTGCCTGATTCAGCTAACCGCAGTGTTAACGTCGAGTCGTTCTCGAATTCGCCAGCCCAGTCCCCGTCAAACGCGAGACCTGCCTGGATGTTCGTTGCAAAATGCAAAGCATTGAATCTGGCAGCCCATTGCTGAATATCGGCATGAATAACCGGGCTATTATCAGAAGACTGGTAATGAATGACGTCCGACTCCGGAACCACCCAGGCCGCAAAGATTTTGCCGTCAGGATCGATGACCAGCGCTGACGCATTCTCCTGGTAGAGATCCTTTAGCCAGCCTTCGACAAACAATCCTCCACCTGTGGTGGTATGCGGTTCACCGAAGACATCAAAGTTATCAATAAAGGTCTGGTAATGATTTCCCAGCGTCTTCCTGAGATTGTCTGTCACTTCACTGTCGTTAACGATGTGACTAACCGTATTGAGGTTATTGTATTGCGATAATTCAAGCGCAGATGACGTTTCAACTACGCCTGCCCATAAAGCAGTGAACAATACGACTGCCAGAAATTTCTTAGTCATAAATCACTCTAATGAATCATTATCGTAATTCATTGTTATTTTTACAACCTTACTGTCTTTAACCTCAAAAGAGAGTAATTTCTTACCCAATTCATAGGAAACCCACTGCTCCCCGGAATCATTTTCGACCTGGCCACCACCATATGCTTTATTAAGTTCATTTAATGTTGAACCAATATGGATCCCGCGAGCTGTTTTGCCATCCGTAGCAGTTAGCGTAATCTGCGCCACAATATAATCGTCAACACTTCGCTCGGTTTTATCCCACCAGAGATTGGAACTGAATATTTTTAACCCAGTCTTCTGATGCTGGTAGAATTTATAGCTCGTTCCGTCAAAAGGAACCTCACCGACAAAACTACCTTCCACAGAAACTGCAATTTTACGCGCAACCTCAGGAGTCCACCTATCGCCCAGTGCCACAATCTGGTCTTTTATCTGTAGAGAAAAATCCTTTTTAGCCAGACTGGGCGGCATAGTGTGAGCTACTACTTCATAACTGCTCAGAAAGGTAGACATGAGGATAAAAAAAAGAGAGACAGAAAGGCGTTTTTTCACGTTAATCGTCATTTGCTGGATAAATATTATGCTACTCACCACTCTAAAAAGCGGTGAGTAATGAAATAAGCATTTTTAGTCAGCGCTAATAGCGACCCCACCCAAGCAGTCAGTTTTTTTTACTGTGAAACTGAAGCTTACTTTTTGTCCATTCATATCCTTTGGCGCTGTATAACTGGTCACTTCGTTCTCCGAACGGCCTCGTGGATAATCAGTTAACGTCAGTTGCGGATAATGTTTTTTAACCGTGTCGAGAGTGATGCACTGGCCGGACGGTGAAAAATTCAGTAACGGTGCCATACCTTCACTTTCTTTGCTTAAACGTAAATCAATTGCAGTAATGTTCGTTCCATCCGCCAGTTGGATATCGTCGGCATTGTAGAAATTGATATATTCATTCTGTTTCGTTAGCTTGAATGACAACGGAGCGTTATCCAGACTGTTAACGGACAACGTTTTGAGTGATGCGCTCATTTCTGCAATGAACTGCCAAAGATCCTGTTTTTGCATGTTACCTCCTGCCATTCCCGTCGTTAATAAAGCCGCAAGCACCGCACCCGTTTTTATACTATGGATAATTTTTATCATACCAACCGCCATAATAATCTTCGTAATATTGCCCTGTGGTAGACGTTTGTTCGCCTTTGCCAAAGATACGGCCTATCTGCGTACGCGCTTCACTTTCCTTTATAGCCCCGCGTTCGAGAGAATCGTAGATTCGATTATATTGTGACTGATTTGCCGGATTGCCTGCAATACCTATATCCCCTCCCTTATTGGCCAGGATTTCACGCTGCACCCGGATATTATTCAGTGTTGCAGCGCCTTCATCACTAAGTGCACTGTTCAGGTAGGCATCGCGCGATGAAACATCAATGTTAGGTTCATATAACGCGTGGCCACTTTCATGCGACAGAGACTGAACAACAGCCTTCGGATTACCAAGCTCATTTTTATCAACGGTAATAACTCGCGTTTGACGATTAGCAAACGTTCCCTTGCCTGCTTCACCCTCTTCGAATGTCCAGCCTCGTTTCTTTAAAGTCGCAAAGTCATTTTTCATGGTTGGTGATTTGTCTACAAGACCATCCACATCCTTACCATATCCGCTTGAAGGCACACCTGATGATGGGGGTGTTGCAGTTTTAGAGGTTTCGGCAGGCGCGCTTGCAGCCGCACCTGCCTTACTCTCCTTTCCCGGCGCAAACTTCTCCTGCACCGCCGCATCAATATCCCCTTTATGCCCCGATCCCGGTGCCGTTGTGCCCGGCTTGGTTCCCGAGGTATTCAGATGCAGCTTACCACCCGTGGTGATATAACCATCCCCTTCCACGAAAAAGTTAAACTCTTTGCCAATCAGGTTAATTTTGCCGTTAGCGTTAAGCTCAATAGCACTCTCACCCGAGACCAGCCGCAGCTTGGTCCCGGAAGCAATGACATACTGCTCTACCGCTGCATCCAGCTTGCCTTTTCCCGTCAGGATCTCGGTTCCGCCTTTCACGGCCTGGATCTGGTTCGCTTCAACACGATGCAGCTCATTTTTCTTCACGTAATGGCTGCGTGCGCCCCCGACGCTGTGCGTTTCATCATTTTTAACGCTGGTGTCCATATTACGCTCAGCCTGGATCCACACCTGCTCTGCGCCCGCCTTGTCCTCAAAGCGCAGGGCGTTGGCGTTGTCCACTGAACCGTCTTTCGTGCGGCTCATAAAGCCCATCTGCGTTGCCGCAGCCGGCAGCGCCCACGGCGGCATGCTGGCTTCGTTATACACGCGGCCGGTGATAATCGGTCGGTCCGGGTCACCGTTGATAAAGTCCACCACCACCTCATCGCCCACGCGCGGGATTTGCACCCCGCCGTAGCCCTGGCCCGCCCAGGCGCTGGAGACACGCACCCAGCAGGAACTGGTGTCGTCACCCTTCGCCAGACGGTCCCAGTGGAACTTCACCTTCACGCGGCCATATTTGTCCGTCCAGATACTCTCCCCCTGCGGCCCCACGACTTTCGCCGTCTGCGGGCCGTAGGTCCGCGGCCACGCCGTGCTCTGCGCCGGACGGTACGACACCGACGCCGGGATAACGGTGAAATCGGTGCGGTGAATGGTTTCACCTTCGCCGCTGGCGTAGCGGTTCTCCTCGAAGTGATACCCCGCCGCCGTCACCAGATACTCGCCGTTATCGCTGAAGAATGGCGCGTTGGTCAGGGTAAAGATGTGGCCCGGCGCAATGCCCGCCGCCGTGGCCGTCGCCTGAATCTGCTGATGCTCCACCTGCCAGCGCTCCTGACGGATACGGGCGTAGAACTCCGCATGGCCTGTCTCCACAAAGCGGCCCGGCCAGTCATACACGTTGATGCTGCCCGGTTTCGGTGACGCCGGGTTCTGCTGGGCCTGGAACAGCCACGCGTTCGGCTTGCGGAAGTCGTAGTCGTCGAGGCTGTAAATCCCCGGCGTCACGCTGTCCTCCAGCGCCCACTGGCTGATGCCCTCTTCATCCGTACTGCCGCCGGACGGCGTCTGATGGTAAGGAATGACCTCATAGCCGCTGAACGGCTGATGCTGCGTCGCGGCGTCGGTCAGTACCAGGGTGTGCTTGTCCGCCTCGTGGCTGAAGTGATACGCAATCCCCTCCAGCTCCATCAGGCGGCTGATGAAGTCCAGGCTCGACTCCTGATACTGCACGCAGTAGTCCCACACCCGGTAGCTGCCGGTGAGTTTGTCTTCGAGGTTAACCTGATGCTCACCCAGCAGGGTTTTCACAATCTGCGGTACCGTCTGGCCCTGGAAAATCCGCAGGTTACGGTCGCGCTTCATCGGCCACAGGTCCGGCTCTACAGTCAGCTGGTAGACCGCATAGCGGGTGCCCGTCAGCTCCACGGCGCTCACCGCCACGCGCGTCACCTTGCCGTTGATATAGCGGGGGGTAAGCAGGTTCTGGGTGGGGATGGTCACCGTGACCGGCTGACCGAGCAGCCTGCTGCGGTCAATGCGCGCATCCGTGCCGAGCAGGGTCAGCGTCAGCGCGAACGACTCCGACATCGCCTCACGGCCGGAGAGTTTCCAGAAAAGCAGCCCCTCAACCGGGAGCTGAACGGTAATTCGGTTGAGCATAATCTTTATTCCGTAATGGTTTATGCTGAGAGTATTTTTAACGAAATGCTTTTTTAAACGTGAATGTTCTGGTTGTTGGCCGTCTTACTCTTTAACTGGGGGCCTTTCCCCTTCATATTTATAAATGCACAGGGAATAGATTTTCAGAAACTCTGACAAAAAGAACAAAAAGCCATTTAGCCAGACATTCATCACGCCCGTGAAACTTAACACCAGGGGAAAAAGGGAAACTGAGTAGCGAAATCCAACCAGACGCAGTATTTCCTGGCAGAGTGCCAGTCTGCTCGCGTATAAATTCCGGGCGAAGAAGCACCATGCTGAGGCAATAAAAGAGAGCAACAACAAGAAATCGAGAATAAAGAAAAGAATAACCAGAGCGCTATACCCACCAGCAGACAGCGTGTTCACAACCGTACTGAAGGCGTGTATATCGGAAATAAAAGGGATCCTGTCATGTCGCACGGACTGGGCACAATAGAGCACAATGGCCAGGGCATCCATGCATCCCCAGAAAATGAAAACCTTATCTCTGACTTTCATGGCCGTTAAGCAATTACTTAACGGGCTGAGGTGGCCATTCGCCCCCCTTCTGGATGAGCTTCTCTTTAATTTCGTTTAATTTCTCGTATTGCTCACTGCCTCGGTCAAGTCCATTCAGCGCGTCCGCGAGCGCATTGCTCATCGACCAGCCATTTTTGGCCTTAATTGACGGATCCGCTCCCCGATCGAGCAGCAACAAGACATGATCGTAAGCCTGGTTATCCAGCGCATCAAACACCAGCGTTTTACCCAGTGAGTTGGTTGAGTTGACGTCAGCACCGCGATCGAGCATGGCTTCCAGCGTCTCTGTATTTTTCGCTTTAAGCGACTGGAAGACGATCGGTTCGTGGAAAACCTTATCTTTCACGTTGGGTGAGAGGCCACCGTCCAACATCGCGTCGATCCAGTCCGCACTGTCTCCCTTTAGGGCAAATTCAGCAGGACTGCTTTTTCCCTGCGGTCGAGGCTGGAGCGGATCTGCGCCATCCTTAACTAGCAACGTAATCACCTTTAAATGGCTCGACGTTTTTTTATCATTAATTGCGTTGCCAAGGGCCCAGAAAAGGAGGGTCATATCCTGCTTTCCTGGTTGATTAAGGTCGCTGTCTGGCGCAAGCGTCTTCACCGCATCGACGTCGCCTTCCTCAATCGCTTTCGCCAGTTCAAGCTGCTGGCCGCTGAAGTAGTCCTGTGGATTAAGGTCCATATCCTGCTTACACCCCTGAATCATGAATAAAAAACATAACGCGACAAAAGCCATCAACCCTTTTTTCACAATCGACTCCCGATTATCGAAATATCCTCATCCTTCTGTTGCTCTATGCAATCAATCGCTTGATTAATTCCGTGGCGGTCCAGCGCGCTTCCGGTTCCACCGGGAAGATCATGGGGTATTCCGGCAGCATTAGGGCTCAGCGCAGAGATTTCCTCTTTGAGGATCCACGAAGGGACATGCCCTTTCATCGTTTTCAGATCTTCCCAGGGGTTAACTTCCTGAATCTTCGTCAGCAGTTCACCTTCAACCCGATACGCCTGGATATTATCCGTACTGCCTAATATCTTACCGCCGTATTTTTCTACGGTTCCGGCATTGAGGCCGGCGGCGTTAAACGTCCACCCCGCTTTCCCGCTGCCCATAGAGGTTGCAGAGGCGAGACCACCGCCAAGGGAATGACCGGCAATATCAATATTCTGCCCTGACCTTGCCAGCTCCTTACCGATACTCACGGCCTTTTTATAATAATCTGAAGCCATACCCATGCCCTGTGAGAAGTTATTCGACCAGTCAGCCCCGTTTACCACCGGCGCCAGTTCCCCTTTGGTCAGTAGAGAGGAGACATTCTCAGACAGAGAGGCGAAACCAGGCTCGCGCGATCCCCTGAATACCAGCGTGGGGTTCATATCTGCACCAAACACTTCCGGCTTCGGTTGATAGACGCGCGCCAGAAAATTGGGGGACGTATCATCGTCAAAGAGCATGGATTTGTTCAGCCCGAACTTTCCTAACAGCGCATCGTCATTACTGATATCTGTCCATCCCTCCGGCACGCCCGGTGTGGTTTCCAGCGGGTTCACGGTCTTATAAATATTTTCCGCAAGCTTCGCTTTTTCCACCGCGATATTATTCGCTGCCAGACGTTTCGCGGCGATCTGGGCATCCGGATAAAGGCTATTGCTCCCCTTCGCAATCAGATCCTTACGCGCCTGCCAGCGTTCTGCTTTGGTCATCTTCTGAAGCTGCCCGGCATAGGTTTTACCGTCCTTGCCGGGAGTAGGTTCATCCGGCACCTGTGCCGTTTTAGATTTCACTACCTGTTTTGGCAGTACCGTTGGCGCAGGGCGAGATCCGTACGTTCTCACCATGGTTTCGTAGCGGTCAACAATCGTACTCACCGGATACCAGCCCAGGCCGACCAGCGAGGCAGCCTGGAGTTGCCCTTTGGCGTTGATATAAAAAATTTCCGTTACTGATGACCAGTCACGAAAACTTTCGTCAATGGCAACCACTCTGCCCATCTCTAAATCCTGCGCGATCAGCGTGCGGGTATTGCGCCCGGACTGATAAGGATTCGCACCGGTGATCGTGCGCAGCAGATCGTAGCGCGTGAAGAGCGAGCGCAGCGAATGGTCGGGAACCGACATAATCCACTGTCCGGCAACGGACGGGCGGATTATTTTCGCAAACAGCGCTGGCGAGACGTTCTCGTGGAACAGATAGACAAACTTGATGTTATACATTCGCTCCGTCCTGTTACCCGCAGGCTTACGGATTCACCAGCCAGGTGCCTGGCTTCGCAATATCCAGCGTCTGGGTACGCGTTCTTCCATTGCCTTCCAGTTCAATGCGGGTCTCGCCCGCAGGCAGTTTCAGCGATGCGTAACCGTTATTCCCCGGACGCAGCGCTTTCGGCTCGCCGTTCACCTTCAGCGTCTCGCCATCAAGCATGCGGATATAGACCAGCGCGACCGGGCTGGCGTCGACAGGCGACGCACTCTGCTGCGCCGTAGCAGGTGGCGCTACCGGCTCGCTCACGTCGGCCGTTGCTGGTCTGGTTTCCGCTGCGGCGGAGGTTTCAGCCGGAGGGCTCACGGCAGGGGTTTGCGCCGTCTGCGCTGGCGTTTCGTGGCTGCCGCCGCCGAACAGCATCGCACCGGCAACCACCCCAACCAGCACGCCCGCGGCCACCAGCCCCGGAAGCTTGTAACGTCGCCAGTCCAGCGCGGAAGCAGATGTCTCCTCTTCCACCGGCACCAGCATTGTGCCGGTCTTCTTCGCGGTCAGCACCTCGTCGATACCGGCGACGGGCATCTCGATCAGCGCCGCAAACTCTTCGATGGATTGCGGACGGTCTTCCATATGCAGCGCCAGCGCCTTGTCGATGGCCTGAAGCAGCGGAATGGAATACCCCTGCGGCACCAGTTCCACCAGTGGTTTGCAGGTGTCCTGAATCGAACGCACCACGCTGACCGGCGGCGGAGAGCCGACGATGAGGGTGCGCAATACGGCGCCGAGCGCGTAGATATCCGTCCACGGCCCCTGCTCGCTTTCATTGTCGTCGGTATACTGCTCGATAGGCGCAAAACCCGGACGCAGCATGGTTTCCGTCTCATCCGAGAGATTACCGATGGTGCGGCGCGCCGATCCGAAATCGAGCAGCACCGGCAGGCCGTTATCCTGAATCTGAATGTTATCCAGCGAGATGTCGCGGTGCAGGTAGCCCTCATCGTGGATCGTTTTGATGGCGCCGAAGAGCATTGGCAGCATGCGGCGGATCCACGCCTCGTTAATCAGCTCCGGTTTCTCTTCGCGCAGACGCGATAGCGTGGTGCCGCTGTAAAACAGCGTCCCCATATAGGCCGTGTCGTTTTGCACCCAGAAGCGCAGCACGTGCAGCAGGTTCGGGTGGTTAAAGCGCGCCAGCAGGCGGGCTTCCTGGATGAAGCTGTTCAGACCGGCAGAAAACGCTTTGCCGAAGCGCTCGCTGCGCAGCACCAGCGTCATATCCTCGCCGCGCACGGCGAGGGAGGAAGGCATAAACTCTTTGATAGCGATAGTGCGTTCGAGCTGGTGATCCCAGGCGCGATAGACGATGCCGAATCCGCCGCCGCCAATCACCTCTTTTATCTCAAACTCATTGAAACGGTACCCGACCGGGAGCGCGTTTGGGACAGTCCGATTGTTATCATTATCCGTCATCTTTTACAGTTCTCTTGATGATTATTACGCGGCAAACTGACAGTGGAACTCGCCCTGCTCGCAGGTGACATGCAGACGTCGGTATTGCTCGTCGCTGCGGCTGGCGGTAAGTAAAATCTGGCTCATCTGAGGCAGCAACGTATTGGTCAGAATCGCATCCACCATACGCCCGCCCGACTCAACCTCGGTACAGCGCTGAACAATCTGTTCGACCACGCTGTCGTCAAATTCAGAAATAATATTGTGATTCTCTTCCAGACGACGCTGAATGCGCCTGAGCTGAAGACGCACAATCTGCCCCAGCATCTCGTCGCTCAGAGGGTAATACGGCACCACCAGCAGGCGGCCCAGCAGCGCAGGTGGGAACACCTCCAGCAGCGGCTGGCGCAGGGCGCCGCTTAACGCGACAGGATCCGGCATCAGTTCCGGGTCGGCACACATGGCTGCGATCAGCTCGGTACCGACATTAGAGGTCAGAATAATAATGGTGTTACGGAAATCAATGTGACGCCCTTCGCCGTCCTCCATCCAGCCCTTGTCGAAGACCTGGAAGAAGATCTCGTGCACGTCCGGGTGCGCTTTTTCAATTTCGTCCAGCAGCACCACGCTGTAGGGACGGCGGCGCACGGCCTCGGTTAAGACGCCGCCTTCACCATAGCCCACATAGCCCGGAGGCGCACCTTTTAACGTCGAAACGGTGTGCGCTTCCTGGAATTCACTCATGTTGATGGTAATGACGTTCTGCTCGCCGCCGTAAAGCGACTCCGCCAGCGCCAGCGCGGTTTCGGTTTTGCCCACGCCGGACGGCCCGCAGAGCATAAATACGCCGACCGGTTTGTTCGGATCGTCAAGCTTCGCCCGCGAGGTTTTTACCCGACGGGCAATCAGATCCAGACCGTGACGCTGACCAATAACCCGCTGGTTCAGCGTATCAGCCAGGTTCAGCACCGCGTCGATCTCATTTTTCACCATCCGGCCCAGCGGGATCCCGGTCCAGTCCGAAACCACCGCAGCCACCACGTTTTCATCGACCGCGGCAAACAGCAGCGGTTCGTCACCCTGTAAGGTCTTCAGCGCCTGCTGCTGTTCTGTCAGCTGGCCGCGCAGTTCAGCCGTATCCTCATCACTCGCCGCAAACAGTGCGGCACGCAGACGGATAATTTCCTGCACCCGCGTGCGCTCTTCTTCCCAGCGACGAGCCAGGGCCTCGCGTTGGGTTTCGAATGCGTCACGTTCGGCGCTTAATGTCGCCACGCGCGCCGGATCGCCCGCCCCCACGCGCGCTTCACGTTCGGCAATCTCCAGCTCCACGTCCAGGGCCGCCAGATGACGCAGGCAGTCTTCCAGCTGGGCAGGCGGCGCGCTCTGGCTGACGGCCACGCGCGCGCAGGCGGTATCCAGCAGCGCCACCGCTTTATCCGGCAGCTGACGCGCAGGAATATAGCGATGCGACAGTTTCACCGCCGCGCTGACCGCTTCGTCGAGGAGTAAAACCTGATGATGAGTTTCCAGCGGCGACACGGTGCTGCGCAGCATCAATACAGCTTTCGCTTCATCCGGCTCGTGAACCTGTACGGTCTGGAAACGGCGGGTCAGCGCCGGATCTTTCTCAATGTATTTTTTGTATTCCGCCCAGGTGGTCGCGCCGATGGTGCGCAGTTGCCCACGCGCCAGGGCAGGCTTGAGCAGGTTAGCGGCATCACCGGTACCCTGCTGGCCGCCAGCGCCAATCAGGGTGTGGATCTCATCGATAAACAGAATAATCGGCGTGGCGCTGGACTGCACCTCGTTAATCAGCGCCTGGAGGCGCGCCTCAAATTCCCCTTTCATGCCCGCTCCGGCCTGAAGCATGCCGATATCCAGCAGCCACAGCTGAACGTTTTGCAGCGGCTCAGGCACGTCGCCGTCAGCGATACGCAGCGCCAGCCCTTCCACCACCGCCGTTTTCCCGACGCCAGCTTCCCCGGTCAGCAGGGGGTTGTTCTGGCGACGACGCATCAGAATATCGACCATCTGGCGGATCTCTTCATCGCGCCCCACCACCGGGTCAATTTTCCCATCCCGGGCGCGCGCCGTCAGATCCTGACCATACTGCGCCAGCGTGCCCTGCGCAGCCGGTACTGCCCCGGCAGCTGCGTCCGCAGCGGCGGCGGCCTGCTGGCTCTCTTTGCTGCTGGCGCAAATAGCGTCGAACTGCTCGATCAGCACCTCGACGTTAAGACGGGTGAACTGCGCCGAAATACTTTTCAGCACGTTAGCCAGATTCCACGTTTTCAGTATGCCGATCAACAAATGGCCGCCGCGGATGCGGCTGACGCCAAACTTCAGCGAGCCGTAGACCCAGGCGCGCTCGACGGCGCTGTCGATATGCTCGGAAAGATCAGAGACGGAACTCGCGCCACGCGGCAGGGCATCCAGAGCCGCCACGATATCGCGCGTCAGCTGCTGTTCATCAAGGGCGAAGTGACGGATGACCTGTTGCAGATCGCCATCCTGCTGCTGCATCAGCTGATGCAGCCAGTGCACCAGCTCAACGTACGGGTTGCCGCGCAGCTTACAGAAGGCAGTCGCGCTTTCCAGAGAGGTAAATAACAGCGTATCCAGTTTGCCGAAAAGCACGGCACGGCTAATTTCTGACATGTTAGTTTCCATTAACAATGATTCGGTATACGGAAGGATTATCGCTCTGCGCGATACACCAGATCGCCACGCGGAACAGGCTGAGGCTGAAGGCCCAGCCAGGTGTTGTACCCTAATCGCCCGGCGCTGCCGAGCGTGGTGCCCTGCACCGCATCGGCGCGCAGGATCACCCGTGTTTCCCATTCAAATTCCACTCCGGCGTACTGTCGCACCCAGTCGCGCAGCTCGGTGACCCACCCTTCGCCCGGCAGAAAACGGTTGTATTCGTCAGCGCTCAACGGGCCAATCTCAAGACGAAATTTATGCTGCACGTCGCGTACCGCAATGCCAAGAAAAGCGGACTCCCCCATGCGCGGCAGGCGACGCCCCTCACCCAGCTGTGCCTGCTCCCGCGTTGAGAGCGGCATCCACTGCGGTACATTGGCCACCAACCTGACCGGAATGTTGAAATAGTTGCGCAGGATCTTCTCCAGCCCTTCCGGGTCCCGCCCGTGGCGGGTCAGGTGCCCGGCGTGAGTAAAGCGGGCATGCGGGCTCAGGCTGCCTTTCGACATCTGGCCGGGCTGACCCATGCCAATCAGCGATGCAAGATACCCTTCGAAGCGCCTGTTGTCGTCGCGATCCAGTGAAACGGCAGGCTGCGCGTCCGCCCAGGCGCGGTAAAACAGCAGCGTCAGGCGGTGGTGAAAGAGGTCGGCAAACGCGCTGAGGCTGTGATCCTGATGATGATGAATACGCTCGCGGGCATACTCGGTCATGTGTACCGGCAGCGGGCCGTTAGGACCAAACAGGCCGAAGCTCAGAATGGAAACCTCATGCAGTCCGTTCTCTTCCCGCTGCCGGACCTCGGCAACCGTTGACGGCGCAAACCCCATTGAAGGCTGCTGACCAATACGCAGCGGCTCAAATTTAGGCAGCGGCGCGCGCCCCAGCGGGTAACGTTCACCGCCCTGGGCATCAATACGTCTTAACAGCTGAAACAGATCGTAGCGCCACGGCGTCTCGAACACTCCGCGCCAGAACGCATCGGGCAGCGGCGTCAGGCGATGCACGCGCAGCGTTGCAGGGGCAACTTCACTCATACCAGCGCCCTTTTACCCATGCGCGGCGCCCAGTAGCCGATTTCGCCGCGCTGCTGGCTCTTGAGCGTGAACTCCGTAAAGCTGTTGATGGAGACCAGGCGGGCAAAAAGGCGTTCCAGCACGCTGCCGAAAAGCCACGGGCTGGCACCGGAAAAGGCGCGTTCGTCCACCGTCAGGGTGATGCCGATCCCGCGGGCGAACACCACCGGGCCGGGTTCCGGCACGCGGCGGTGCACCGGCTCCAGCACGCAGTGACGAACGCCATCCACCTGACGGGCAACCGGCGTCTCGGCGAGGTTAGCGTACAGCCCTAACAGCTGACGCAGCGCGGCAGCGCCCTCTTCGTTTTCGCTGTCCATCAGGCTGAGGTAGTTCATTTGCAGCTGGCTGATGAGCCGCCAGGTACTGAACCCTTCCGCCAGCGCCGGACGCGGCGGCGTCGGGCCTTTACGCAGGGTTAACGCCTTCACCGGCATGGAGTCGGCCATAATAAACTGCCCAAGCTCCTGCTGGAGCATCAGCGGCACGTCGCGGCTGGTACACAGCACCTCGGCGGAAATGTAGCGCAAATTCTCCTGCCACGGCGCGTGCTGCGCATCCACCAGCGAGACGAAGACCTCCGAGCCGATATAGCCCGTACGGGTGCCGTAGCGCAGCGCGTGTTCAGAGAGGACGCGCTGTTCACGGCGCAGGGAAAAATAGGCGCCGTAGTTGCCCGCGTCTCCGCTCCAGGTACTCCAGAACGGACGAAACGTCTGGTCGTCCCGCTGACCATCCGCACTGGCATAGATTTTTTTCACAGCATAAATTTCATAATCCAGCGGGCGGATGTTATCCACCACCAGATGGTATTCATGCTGGCTTTCGCTCAGCTTCTGCCGGGCCGCCACTTTCGGGAACAGGTTGATCACCGGGGTACAGTGCAGCGCCATGTGGCTGGCATCCACCACGCGCTCCAGCTGAGCGTCGCTCTTGTCGAGCAGAATGAAGATATCAAACGCTTTTTCGTCTTCGCAGCGCTGGATCAGCTTGCCCAGCCCGCTCAGGCTGATGAAGCGAAAACGCGCCGGGAACGCAAAGTACTCCTGCAACAGGCGATAGCCGTCGAAGTTACGCAGATCGTCCGGGAGCAGCGCTTGATCCGCATCAAAGCCTTCCTGACGCAGGGCGTCAGACGACAGCAGCTGGCGCTGGGGCTGCTTGCTGACCGTCTGGCAGACAATACCCGCGTGGTGCTCCATCACCAGCTCCAGCAGCTTCAGCGCCTCGATGTCCGGGCCGCTTAAGAAGAACTCCAGGCGGTCAAAATCCAGGTGCCCAAGATGCTGCGGGCCATCGCAGGCAATGCGGATCCGTAAGGCGCTGCTGATCCCCCGCTGGCTCAGGCCGAGCTGGGCCAGCGGCAGATCGGCGGGAACGCCGCCCAGCTCGATCCGCTCAATTTTTAACGGCAGCAGGTTGACCTCGTGCGCCGTGGTATAGCTGCACGTAACGCCGGTTTTTTTCAGCGCCAGGCTGTCCATCATGGTGCCGCGCGGCACAATAAAGCCTTTGCTCAGGTCGCCCCGGCTGCTGTCGGGCTGAATTTCAGCGATCGCCATCGACGGCGTAGGCGCCAGATAATTTGGCGCAATCATCTCCAGCATACGCTGTGAAAAGCGTGGAAATTCGGCGTCCATTTTCATCTGCACGCGGGAGGTCAGGAAGGCGAAACCTTCCATCAGGCGCTCAATGTACGGATCCGCCACTTCGATGCCGCGCATGCCGAGCCGCCCCGCCACTTTTGGGTAGCGTTCGGCGAACTCCGCGCCCATCTCGCGCAGATAGGCCAGTTCACGGTTGTAATATTCGAGCAGTTTGCTTTCCATAATTACCCCGCATCCTTCAGTTCAAAATGGCCGTTCTCAAGATCGACGTCGGTGCGAAAGAGAAACTCCAGCGGATACGGTACGCACCACAGGCGGCCTTTGATTTCGATAGACAGCACGTTGTGCAGATCTAATGAGGAGGTATCGGACACGCAGCGAACCTGAAGCCCCTGCGGCAGGATCCGCGGTTCAAAGTTAATAATCGCTTCGGTGAGCTTGCGCTGAATGTCGTGCCATTCGATATCGGACATTCTTTTCCCCGCCAGCGGCGCCACGCCAAAGTTAACGACGGAACGGCTCACCTGCGTCAGACCACTCAGATCGCTGGAGGCATCGTGGTTAATGGTGTTAAACAACCACTGTAAATCCCGCAGGACGTTACGACGCAGCGCGGCGTGGGTAATCAGATTACTGTTGGCGGACTCGCGTTTTTTTTCCGGATCGTTATCCGTCAGGCGATCCAGCAGTGACGACTGCATTTTGTCGCGCGCCCCCACTTTCTCCTGCCTGCTGCGGGCCTGCCAGCCGCTGCGCAGCAGATCGCCTTCGCCAGCGGGATTACTCATCCGCGCCATCCGCGGCGAACGTCACCAGGCTCAGGGTGAGCAGCGGGCTTTCGCTTTGCTCGCTCAGCCAGGCTTTCTGCCCCATGCCTTCATACAGGGTGCCGTCATCGTCGAGTGGAAGCCACTCGGTGGTGCGCCCCAGCTTAACGCTGTCTGGCGCTCCGTCATCAAACGGATAACGCGCCGGGATCTGACACACCTGCTCGGTGCCGTCCGTGAGGCGGACCAGCGCATGACTCCACACCAGATCGGTCACGCTGGCCGGAGCCTGAAAACGGATCGTGTCGATGGCGCAGAACGGCACCCAGAAATAGCGGCCGTTGACCAGGGTTTCACACACCGGCCCCAGACGGGCATCGCCGTCCATCAGCCATTCAAAGGTGTGGCTCTCTTCATTCTCCAGCGTGACCTGCCCGCGGCTTGCCGGGGCCTGTTCGAGTGCCGCCAGGCGCAGCGTTTGCGCATGCCCTGCGCTTTCGCTCAGCGCCTGGGCTAACGTCGTCAGCCACGGCCACTGCGCCTCGGGCATTGCCGGTCGTACCTCTCCCGCGAACGCGCGCGCCCGCTGCTGTTCACCCTGAATGGCCTGCTCCAGCAGCGTTACGGTTGGTTTTGCCTGCGGCTTCAGCGCCAGCCAGCTTTTCAGCTGGGTCAGGGCGCGCGCCCAGTTGCCGCTGAGGATCAGAAACTGCACAAACGCGGCGCGCAGATCGGCATCCGCCGGACGAGCTTTGATTTCGGCTTCCAGGCGAAGCAGCGCGTCGCTAATCGACTCACCCGCCAGACGTTGATAAAGCGTATTCATAGCCCCTCCTTAATTCGCCGCGCGCCAGGCGCCCACAGCCGGATCGCGTAGCTGCGGACGCAGCGTGTCAATCAGAACAACATTCAGCTCCGCGCCCGGTGCAACCCATGCGCTCCAGATCTTCTTCACCTCTGCGATACGCGCCTGGAGTCTGGCGTCGTCGCTGGCGATCTCACGGGTGATTTCCACCGCCACCGTGCCGTTGCTCTTCCAGCCGTTCAGGGTGCTGTCGTACGGCAGGATCATCCAGCTCTGATCGCTGTTCGGGGTGCTGAAGACCATGCGCTCTTTGTTGACGGAGGTAATCAGCGCCTTTTCAGGATCGACCGCGTTGTTCAGTCCCATCACCGGGAAGCCGTGAATGTAGGTGACCGGAATCGCTTTCTGCGTCCCGTTACGATTCTGCGTCACCACGGTGTGGCCGCTGAGCCAGCTGCCGTTGCCGCAGCGAGTGGTGTCGGAATCGGGAATAAACAGCGCTGGCGCGGAGGAACCGCCCTCCCAGAAGGTGCGCAGGTGGCAACCGTCCTGAAGGGTGAACTCCTGCCATGGCGTACGATCTGCCGCCACGGTGTGCGTCTCCGGATTCTGGTCAGGCGGTAGCAGCGCGCCTGAGGTGGTGGTCGTTGCCGCCGCCGTTTCCTGCTGTTTCACCACCAGCGCCCAGTCCTGCGCTTTAGCCGCTGTGCCCCGGGCAAGCGTCGTGCCTTCCGGATCGTTAAGCGTCCAGTTCAGGGTATTCAGTTTGCTACACTGGTGCTCCAGCAGCGAGCCAAGGCGCGGCACGAAGTTTTCCAGCACCGAAACCTCTTTCTTGCCGTTCGCCACGATACGCAGCGCCACGTCCGCCTTACACCAACTTTGCGGGGTATTGTCTTTAATGTTGTCGATCCAGATATCCAGCTTCTGCGCAGGAGACTGCACGATGCGGAAGTTTTCAGCCTGTGCGGTGGTCGCCACCGTCAGAAGAGCCAAACCCGATAGCCAAAGTTTCATATCAATCCTTGTGTGTCTAATCAGTTCCGCAGGGAAGAAATTGTGCTGCGTCAGAGAGCGTATGCAGCAAAGTGGTGTCCTGAGGGTTGCCCATCCACACCGCCACGGCGGTATAGTTATCCTGAGCTTTGCCCTCCTGTTCAGCATTCTTTTGAATGATTTGGTTCATCAAGGTCAGCCACTCCTGTGGCGTATTGACCATGTGCAGCGACTGTTTCATCTGCTCTTCGCTGACGCCGTGCCAGAAACCGTCGGTGCAGAGTAAAAACGCATCACCGTCTTCAACCTGCACGACATCGCTGTAGCTCGCTTCCGGTCCGCCATTCTCAATACCCAGCGCCAGATACAGCAGGTTGCTGTTGAGATCGTCGGTCTGATGCCCGGCATCTTTCATCTGCTGCACCAGGCTGTGGTCGGTGGTGACGTGCCACAGCCAGCCGCGGCGAAACAGGTACAGGCGGCTGTCTCCAGCGTGCGCCCAGTAAGCCAGACGGTAATCCCTGTCGATAAACAGGCTGACCAGCGTGGTACCCATCCGGCGATAGTCCTGCACGGCCTGTTGTTCGCTGAGGATGGTGCGGTTCGCCGTTTGGACGTAGTCACGAATATGCTGCGCATTCAGGTGCTTGTCGCCATCAAAGCGGGAAATAATGCTATTGCGGGCCAGCTCAGCGGCCACTTCGCCGCCCGGCAGGCCCGCAATGCCGTCACAGACGACAAAGCAGGCTGAACGTTCCCCGATGGTTTCTCCCGTCTGATCCTGGTTGCTGGCGCGCGTCCCCTGGCGGGAGAGAGAAGCCGTTGCGATATTCATTTTTCTTCCGATCCGCTTTGTGAGTCTTTGTACTGATTGACCTCCATGTCATAGGCATGGAGGAAGGCTTCGCCAAACAGGGTATGGAAGTCGTCCTCGATCTCGCCCGCCGTCTCGCCATAGCTGCGAACAAAATAATCCCACAGCGCGGCTTTACGGCTGCCCGGCAGCGCCAGGCGTGACGTCATTCCGTTCTGTTTCGCCTGCTCTTCCAGCTGTTCCGGGTTAAAGGATTGCAGCATGGCGGCGATAATGGCGCGGATACCGGAGATCATCCCCAACTGGTGCGCCTGCAGATCGATCAGCGCATCACGCACCGATTTGGTCGGCGGCATAAAGCCCGGCATCGGCGTGCCGAACATCTGGATCAGGACCGTTTTACCGGTTGGCAGCAGCTTGAACGGGTTGTTGGCATCGTCAAGCACCATGGTCATATCGGCCTTCACCCCGCGCTTGAGAATGGAGCGCGAGGAGAGCAGCGCCACGGTTCCCTGCGAGAACATGCCCAGGATCTGCCCCAACTGACGCATATTTTCCCGGTCAAACTGCGGCACCGGCTGCATTTCGCTCAGGCCCATGCCCTCCAGCAGCGCCTCCAGCAGTTCGCCCTGAAGCACCTCGCCCCGCTCGCCGGTCTGCGCTGAGGCAGCAGGCGATGCAGCGTTTTTAACCGGGTCGATACGCAGGCGGCCTTTCGGTGCCTGCGCGTTGCTGCGCGCCACGGCCTGCGGCGTTGGCATGGTGAAGCCAGCGTAATCGGGACGCGCGGGCTCTTCTTCCGCGCGCGGCGCGTCCTGTGGTTCAGTCGGTTCCGGATCGAACAGCGGTGAACTGGCCAGCGCATCCTCTTCCTGTGCGGCTTGCGCTTCAGGCTTTGGCTCCGGCTTATCAGCCACGATTTCATCCGGATGGGTTAACGGCGCGCCGCCCATCAGGCCAAGGGGGTCATCGTGACGCGCGGCAGGCGCGCTCGCCGACCCGCCAAACAGGGCTAACGGATCGAGTTCATCCGACGCCTCTTCCTTTGGCTGGGCAGGTTTGCTTTCGTCCGGCTGTACCAGCGTTGAAGGGGTGACATCGTCAAAGATGCTCTCTTTTTTAAACAACGCTTCATCGCTGAACAGCGTGTCCGGGTCCACGTTTTTACGTTCAAGCGACGGATCGGCATCGTTGAACATCGCCAGCGGGTCTTCGGCATTCCGCTCCGGGGCCGCAGGCTGGGAGAACGGGTCGTGGGAGGCCGCGGGCTGTGGCTTTGCCCGATTGCTGGAGATGCTGTCGGAGATGGAGAACTCCTGCATCAGGCTGTCCCAGATTTCCGACGGCACGGCCGTAGGTTCAGCTTTTCCGCGAGGCGCGGCGCTGGCCGGTTTCGGTTGTGCCGCCGGAGCAGGTGTCGCCGCTGGGCGCGCCTGCTGCATGCTGGCCGCCATGCGGCTTACGGGCTGGGTGTCATGAATGAGTTCGCTGACTTCAATGCGATAATCATCAATACCGAGAATATCCCCATCCTGAAGCTCAACCTGACGCCCACGCTCCAGCGGAATATCATTCAATACCACGCGGGTGACGCTGCCGCGGTTCGTGACGCGACATTCGCCGCTGGCGTCGACGTGAACGATGGCCTGCAAACGCGAGATAGTGCGGTCATTGTCCGGCAGCACCAGATTGTTATCCGTACCGCGCCCAATGGTGCCGCCCGGGGCATAAAAATCACAGCTGCTTTGCGGCGGCTGATGACCGGGTTTCGTAGAAATAATCGTGAATCGCATGGCGTATTCCTGCTGGTATGATTAGCGCTCAAACGCTGCCGCTCTCGGGGGTGAAAACGGCGGGGTTTGGGGGTTAATTCAGAAAGGCATCATTTAAATTTCAGAATAGGATTACATATTATTAACGATGGAAAGAATTAACAGCACTAAAAATATAATAGTGGCAATAATGATTTTTCTTCTGTACGACTTAACCCATGATAACTCAAAGGCAGACAAAATTTCATTGCACGACTGTGGCTCAAGCCAACGACACTCAGTGAGTCTCACACGCTTACCCTGTAAGATCCGTGATAAAATTGTGGTGAGAAAACCAAACCCCCAGAATCCAAGATTTTGCCAGGTTTGATAATCTTCTTTTTTGAGCAACTGTTGATTTGTGAATATCGAATATATTTGGTTAACCTGGCGATGTTTTTTCCGATAGTCTATATAAAATGAAATAACCAGGATTATAAAGGCAGCAAAAAGACATATAATAACAGCAGAGTAAATATTATTAAAAATCACTTTATTCTCCGCTAAAAATTAAGTTATTGAGCTGTTCTCCTGCAAACCCACCGATTTGTGTTCCACCCGCAGCCCCGACTGCACCAACCACTAAACCACAGATGAGTGTTCCTGTCCCCGCTGTGGGTACACCTAATGCAAGACAAATGGGAGCCGCCAGGGATGAGCCTAATGCAGCACCAGCGACACCACCTCCAAATTTGCTATATTCAGTCACTGCAATCCTGCTGCACTCATTTTCTCTTCCAGTGGTGCAGGCATGATAAACTTCGTTAGACGTGTTCACAAAAGAAAAACCTAAAGCAACCCATCCGCCTGCTTTCAGATAAGAGGTGATTTTGGCAGTTCTGTCAATATATGTTGAGTAACCTGGGATTGCGCCAATCCCAACAGTACTCCATTCATGGACAATTGATTTCGTGGAAAGCCCTAATGCTCTCTTAAGATCCGCATAATCTTTAAACTTAAGCTGTTTTTTAGTTATTTTATTTAACAAGGGTTTCAATTGTGCGAAAAGCGCATTGCGCTCAGCATAAAACTGTTGGCCGAAAAGCGCACCTTGTGTTCTGTACTGATTTTGATAGGTAGCTTCAATTTTAATTAAAATATTTTCTATTTGCTTAAAATATGACTCACCAGCACCACTCACACCACCGACGATTGTATCGCCCCAGCCTGTTATGGCTTTTATATTATCATAATTATTTTTCAAAAATTCAGCAGTGTCCACGTCCAAAGTCGCAAGCGCGTTGGTTACCTTCTTTTTCGCAATGGCTAAACTATTAATCTGCTGTGTTTGATTATCGCTACGTGGATCAGCGACAATTAATATTTGTCCAGGCTTGAGCCACGCAGTGTCTTTATTCAATTGCATAAAATACTCGGATTTTTCATTGCGCACATTGCCAAATAGCTGTCTTGCCTGAAAATCCAGAGTGCCGGGTTGCTGAACAACACAGTAACCTGGAGCAACGTTTGACGGACTTGCCATGGAAACTCCTTGTATTCTTTTTAATTTTTAGCTTTTGCAGAAGATTTATTTTTGCACACTGAGTTGGCGAATCGCATCGCTATGGGAAATTAGGCTGCACTTTAAAACCTCATAGTTTACCGGTGCTGTACCACCTAGCTTCTGTTTCAGTAAGGTGTTAATAACCTCGTCGGCCTTTTCGAAATTCTCGGCAGGCAGGTTACTGGCTTCCAGCCATGCTGCGGCGCTTGCCTTTGCATCATTTTTCAGTGTCGTACTATCCGCAATCTTTCCGATACAGCGATTTTGCACCCAGTTTTCAAAAATCTGTTGCTGAGAAAAGGTATTAACGTCCGGCAGAGTTTGGGCGAAGGTATATGAGGTATTCAACGCCAGCACGAAAGCGAGTAAATGTTTCATTTCAGGCTCCAGAGCGTAGCGCTGCCGGGAATAAACGAACCATTACCGGGAGAACCCAGAAAATGGCAATCATCGGAGCAAATATTCCCATTCCAGAGCGTGACATGTCCAGTGGCATCGCTCCAGCCATGACCGGTAAAGATGATAATGCCTTGCTTACCTGCAAATTGGCCTGGTGTTGGAGACGTCACCGTCAGATCTGCATTACCCAGTACAGTTGGCAGAAAAGCAATCATATCCTTTACGCGATACATGTAACGTTTTTTATCACTCCCCGTAACCGTCGCATATCTACTGTTGGCGGGAATTGGAACTCCACAATAATTTAAAACGTAGCTCATACGAATGGGGCATGCATTTTGAAAAATTCCGGCTTCGATATTGTGCTGGACTTTTCCACCCAATAATTTACCCACCGTCTCGACATTGACATTAACTTCTCTGAATCTGTTCCAGGCGGCACCAAAAGCAGGACGCATAAGTATTTTCCCTTTTAAAAAGCACAGGATAAAGTGAGCCCTTTCGGGCCCACTCCTGTTATGCTTCTTTGTTTTCTTTGATGTTCCAGCCAGCGCTGCTTTCAGCACCTTTACCACCGGCAGTGGTCTGCTCCCAGTACTGCTGTTTCACTTTCGCAGCCTGGAATGCATAGGTCACGCCAACGGTATCGCCGTTGTCGGCACCGGTGTACTGAACGGAAGTCACGAGAACGTCTTCCAGGGTGATGCGGGTATATTCAACCTGCTGACCACCCGCTTTGCAGACGGACAGTTCAACTTTGGTCAGGTGCTTACCGCTTGCGCAGTGTTTCAGGATTGCTGTAGTGGATTTGTCGATCAGAGCGTTAACGTGCAGATCGTTAAAGTTAACCTTACCGGCACCGCCGCCGCCACCAACGCTCATATTACCCGGCTGGGACGCGCCCCAGGAGAAGGAGGTAATATCAGTCCAGCCGGTGTGGTTAGAATCTTTAGATTCGCCCGTAACACCCTCGACCTTCAGAAACATATCAATAGCCATAATATCTACTCTTCGTGGATGAACAATATTGCTTTCGAAAAAGCCCTTATATGGCAAACAGGAAAGCATGGGGCTGAATAAAACCGTCCATATTTTACCTCTGCCTCATATCAAACGACCCGTGTCATTTGACAGTCTTACATTCCCCCTGAATGAACGGAAAGAATGTGAAGTCTTTTACTACGGCGGATTATCCTGAATCCAGGTACGATCAGGATCGCCAATGATGAGCTGCGGAACCAGTTTATTCAGTTCGTCGCTATGATAAAGACGTAGACAATTTAAGGTTACGCCTTTTACATCAGGTTTGCGCTCCGAGTGGAAACCATTAATTTGGTTTTTATACTTCCCAATAATGGCGTTAACTTTGTCAGTACCGTTTTCAGCATCAAACGGCATCCACTCAATAAATGCACTCGCACTGCGGGCCGCATCAGCAGAAAATTGACTGCCTTTATCTGCAACCTGCGCAAGGCAGCGCGCCAGGACCAAATCTTTTACCACCTGCCGGTATGTTTGCTGCTGATAAAAATCAACGTAAGGGTTGTCACCGCGAGCAGAAAAAGATAAGCAAGTGAGCAAAAGAAATGCGGTCTTTAGAAACCGGAATATAATTATTTTAATTCCCAAAACCAGATTTCCTGACAGTACGGAAAGCAATCGGAGTTACATATAAACGAATTATTACTCAGAGGCTCGATAAGGTCGATATGACCACCCCCATACCCATCAATTTTATTGAAGAAAACAACACCTTTTCGGCCCAACATTGAGCGTGCACCAGCCTCGCGGTCTTTAAAGATTTCTGCCTTGCCAAACACATGGGATTTATAAAGCTGATCGGCAAGTAATTTTGCGCCAGGCTCGATTGTTTTTCCCTTATAGGGACCGGTCTTTATGGGTAAACGCCCTGTAAATTCAACATTGCATTTTAACAATGCCAGGCTCATTCTTACCGCACAGGTATTTTCGTATGCCGGTTGTTGCTTGATAATCGTCGAATAATCGTAGCCAATTTCTGAAAAAACCTGTTCACCCGAGGCAAAACCCGCGCGTGTGTGATTTGAAGAGTGATGCTGACGTTTAAGTTGTTCGTATAATGGTCTCATCTGTCACTCTCCTTTTTTGCACGGGCGTAATTCTTTCATGCCGTCAATGATGATTTTTGAAGCGCGTTCCTCGCCTTGCTGTTTCGATAAGTCCGCAAAACGAGAATAGAGAAACTCATGTATTGTATTTGGCAAAAAAGGCCTGCCCTTGCACCATGCAGTGCCCTCAGAAGCGTCGACTACGCCGAGAAGATACATATTTGCCTTAATGCGTTCACGTTCATTCGTTTTCGACAGCCAGGCTTTAGCAAAACGCTCTGCACTCAGATTTAAATCGTACCCTGTCAACAGCGTCGGATCGCGTTGGAAGTTTGATGTGTCATCCTGAGGCAATGCTTCCGCTTGAGGGTATTTGTAATTTCCTGCGTCCGCGCTTGCGAGAGTAGAAACTGCCAGCAAACTGGTCGCGATCAAAAGTATATTTTTCACCGTCTATCCTTATTCACTGACAGAAACAAACTAAGCTCTTCCGCTCAAATTGCCGGCCCCTTCGGGCCGGCAATCATCATTACGCGTCCTTCGTCTTCAGCGACGGCAGTTTAGATACCAGACGCAGGGAAACGGTCAGGCCTTCCAGCTGGTAGTGTGGACGCAGGAAGAACTTCGCGGCGTAGTAGCCCGGGTTGTCTTCAATTTCCTGCACCTGCACTTCCGCAGCCGCCAGCGGTTTGCGAGACTTGGTTTCCTGGGAGGAGTTAGCCGGGTCGCCGTCCACGTAGTTCATCACCCAGTCGTTCAGCCAGCGTTCCATCTCTTCGCGCTCGCGGAAGGAGCCGATTTTGTCGCGCACGATGCACTTCAGGTAGTGAGCAAAACGACAGCAGGCAAACAGGTAAGGCAGACGGGAGGCCAGGCGCGCGTTAGCGGTGGCATCCGGGTCGTGATACTCGGCCGGTTTTTGCAGGGACTGCGCGCCGATGAAGGCGGCGAAGTCGGAGTTTTTACGGTGAACCAGCGGCATAAAGCCGTTTTTCGCCAGCTCGGCTTCACGACGATCGCTGATGGCGATCTCGGTCGGGCATTTCATGTCCACGCCGCCGTCATCGCTCGGGAAGGTGTGGCACGGCAGGTTTTCCACCGCCCCGCCGGACTCCACGCCGCGAATCGAGGTGCACCAGCCGTACTCTTTGAAGGAACGGTTGATGTTGGCGGCCATCGCGTAAGCCGCGTTCGCCCAGGAGTAGCTGTTGTGGTTTGCGCCGTCGGTCTGCTCTTCAAAGTCAAAGCTGTCGACCGGATTGGTGCGAATGCCGTACGGCAGACGCGACAGGAAGCGCGGCATGACCAGGCCCAGATAACGGGCATCTTCCGATTCACGCAGTGAACGCCAGGCGGCGTATTCGGTGTTCTGAAAGATTTTTGTCAGGTCGCGCGGGTTAGCCAGCTCCTGCCAGGACTCCATCTGCATCACGCCCGGCGCGGTGCCGGTAATGAACGGACAGTGGGCCGCAGAGCCGATGCGCGCCATCTCGCCCAGCAGCTCAACGTCCTGCGGGCTGTGGTCGAAGTAGTAGTCGCCTACGATGCAGCCAAACGGCTCGCCACCGAACTGGCCGTACTCCTGCTCGTAGATTTTTTTGAAGATCGGGCTCTGGTCCCAGCCCACGCCCTTGTAGCGCTTCAGGGTGCGGCCCAGCTCCTGCTTGGAGATGCTCATAAAGCGGATCTTCAGCATCTCGTCGGTTTCGGTGTTGTTCACCAGATAGCTCAGCCCGCGCCAGGCGCTCTCCAGCTTCTGGAACTCCTCGTGGTGAATGATCTGGTTCACCTGCTGTGAAAGCTGCTCGTCAATACCGGCAATCAGGTTCTGAATGGTGCGGTAGGTATCGTTTGAAAAGGTCACAGTGTTTTCCAGCGCCTGCTGCGCCAGGGTTTTTACCGCGCTTTCTACGGCAGAGCGCGCCTGATCGGTTTTCGGGCGGAACTCTTTATTCAGCAGCGCGCTGAACTCGTCCTGGCTGAAGGCCTGGCCCGCCTGCTGATCGTGTTGTTGAGTCTGGTTGCTCATCGATTATTCCTCGCTACCTTTCGCACTTTCGTCATTTTTTGGCATCTGGCTCAGGGATTTGAGCAGCGTCGGATCCTGAAGGATTTTTGCAATCAGCTCTTCCGCGCCGTTTTTGCCGTCCATGTAGGTCAGCAGGTTAGAGAGCTGGGTGCGCGCTTCCAGCAGCTTGTTCAGCGGCTCAACCTTGCGGGCCACCGCGTCCGGCAGGAAGTCGTCCATGCTGTCAAAGGTCAGATCGACGTTGAGCTTACCTTCGCCGGTCAGGGTGTTATCCACCTGGAACGCCACGCGCGGCTTCAGCGCCTTCATGCGTTCGTCGAAGTTGTCGATGTCGATTTCAAGGAACTTACGCTCGTCGACGGCTGGCAGGTTTTCCACCGGCTTGCCAACCAGATCGGCCATAACGCCCATCACAAACGGCAGCTGAATTTTGCGTTCTGCGCCGTAGATCTCTACGTCGTACTCGATCTGCACGCGGGGAGCACGGTTGCGTGCGATGAATTTCTGTCCACTGTTACTCATTGCCATGATGTTCTCCATCAAAGATGCGCGGTGAAGGTGAAACGGCAGACTCCATGCCTGTCGTCATAATGCCAGGACGCGTCATTCGCGGCGTCCAAAGATGTTTTCCAGTTGGTTAACGCCGTCTGGCGCCAGGTCGCGAATAATGTCCATAAAGTTGAGTTCAGACAGCCGCTGCACCCGTTCAATCATCAGCGGTGCGGGGTGGCTGGGTTCGTACTGCGCAAAATACTGTTTCGCTTTTTCCAACATCAGCTGCGCGTCGGCGCGGCTGGTCACCTGCACGCTGCGCCAGTCCGTCACCTGCTGAACGGGCGACGCGGTCACCGGCTGCGGCTCGGCGTGCTGCTCAGCCTGCGCGTCACGGTTCGGCAGCAACTTGCTGATATCGGTCACCTGACAGGCGCTCGAAACCAGCCCGACGGTTTTCAGCAGCTGTTCCATCTCCGGTACGCCACTTTCCCCGAGATAGTCGGTAAGCAGTTCGCGGATGGCGAGCAGGCGTTCGTTGATCACGATTACCGCTTCGGTGCCTGGCTGATCGCCCCGGGCCAGCTCATCGATCAGTCGTGGACGACCGCCCGGATAATCCGGACACTCTGTTTTAATGCCGTCAAGCAGCGCCTGGGCGTCACGGAGCGAAATCTCATCGCCGTTAGAGCGGAGCAGTGAGGCGTTACGCACCGCGACCGTCAGGTCAGATTTATCGCTCAGCCCGGCGAGGGCGTTAATGCGGTAGAACGGATCGGTTTCGCCATACTCTTCCAGCAGCGGGTAAAGTTGCTCCCAGTAACGGGACAGGGCTTCCTGCACCAGCAGTAGCCCGTCGGCGTAACCTGCCAGCCCGCGACGACGCGTCCAGGCATGGGTTAACGCCAGCATGACGCGAAGATCTTTGGTGCGGCCCAGCAGGCTGGTGGCGAGTTTTTCCACCGTGTTCCAGTCGGCAGGCTCTGCCGGAATGATGGTGTCGCCAAACTGCTGTTCGGCTTTGCCCTGACTGGCCTGCCCCATGGCCTGGAAATCAGCGTCGTACTCCAGGTTTTCACCGCAGGGGTTATCGGGGCTTATCGGCGCGAGAAATTCATCGATATTCATAAGATCCCTGCTTATTCAAACATAGGCGGGTAAAGACCGTGGCGGCCCGGACGGGCGCCGCCTGCCGGATCGAACAACAGCGTAAAGAGCTGCCCGGTGAAGTTTCCGCTGTGGACGTGGGTGTAAAGCGGATAGCCGTCGCAGCGGTTTGTCCACCAGTAGCTGGTCTGGCGCAGCGGATCAAAACACTCCGCCGCCTGCGGCCAGCCCAGCGTGCTCTGACCCTCGTCGTCATAGCCAATCACGTCGAGAATGTCGGAACGCTTTTGCGGCTCAACCGGCTGGGGCGCCGGGATGGTCATCAGCATTTCATCCAGCTGGGAGGCAGAATAGCTGTTACGCACCGCGTGCAGCCCCAGACGGCCAAGCTGCTGGTACCAGCTTTCAGCCTGCCCGAGCAGACGGGATGACCACTCGGCCGGGGTGAAGCTCAGTTGCAGGCATACCGGATAGTGACGGCCTACGCTGTCACGGCCCGGTAGCAGGCAGCCCATCTGAATCATCTGGCTACCAAGCATCGGCGGGACGACAAAGTTCCACACCGGGGCTTTAGAAAACGGGCGCTCACCGCTGCGCTGCTCTTCCTGTTGCCAGGCCAGCAGGCCGACCTGAAACCAGTGCGACCACTGGCGTTGCAGGGTATCCGGAAAGCGACGCTGCAAAAAATCTCCGGCGCTGGGTAATTTGCCATACCAGCTATAACGGTTCATCGCAGGGGTATTCGTCATACGGCTGTCCTTGCGGTTATGGGCATGAGAAACGGGGAAGCTGGAACGGGTTACGGATGCTGTTCGGGGCAAACTCCAGCGTGACCTGATGTCCGTCGACGTTGAAGGTGGCCTGACGGCTCAGGCTACCCGCGCCAGGGCTGGTGCGCGCCTTGTCGAAAAAGCGGTTCAGCGCCCAGGAACCGTTAGTCACCAGCGTTGCGGTGCTGCCATTGGCCAGACCGAGCTGCATACGCACCTGGTTCGTCCCGCCCGGCCCCGGCCAGGTCATGATCTGCATCGCCTGCGGACCGTGGCTGTAGCGCAGCAGTTGGCCGTCCACGTCCAGCGTCAGGTTCAGAATGGTATTGTCCATACGCACGGTGCGCACCGTCACCTTGAAGGATGGCGTGGTCGCGCCGTTTGCGAAGAAGGCATCGCGGACAGACTGCGCCTGCTGGAACGGACGCAGCAGCCCTTCACTGCCCGGCAGCGTTTTACCGTCGATGCCCGGCATAAAGCGCCAGTTCGCCTGGGTGGTGTCCACCTTGTTGGTCAGGTTGTCGCGGAAAAAGGTGTCCATCAGTCCGGTGCCCGGCGCGAACATGCGGGCGAGATCGTCCGGCGTCACCTCGGTGCTGGCGCTGCGCACCAGCGGATAACGCCCGGCAATCGCCTGACGGCAGAACCCACCCACTTCCACGTTAATGCGCTTACGCACGTTCTCCAGATCGCGACGCTGAGTGTCGCTGCTGGCGCCGACGGCCATATTGCTGAACATGGTTTGCAGCCCGCCCGGCAGACGTCCCGCGCTGGCTTGCAGGCGGCTGATTGCATCGCCGCCCGGCGCGGGCATACCGCTGTTGGCTGCATCCTGAACGGCGGTCAGGTAGCGATAAAGCTCGTCAACCTGCTTAAGAAAATCATCAAAGACGATGGTCTTGCCGCCCTTCTCCAGCGGCTGCGCCAGCTCAATCATCGGCGCATAGTGGTCGGTCACCAGTTGCTCAGGCGCCTGCGTCACAACCGCGCCCTGCGTCGGGGCATTGTCACCGTTGCTGAACAGCGCTTCCAGCGTGCGGGTGGCGCGGTTGCTTTGGTCTTCCGCTTTCTGCGCATCTTCCGGCGCAGGCGCAGTGCGCGACAGGGTCAGCACCTTGCTCAGGTTAAGTACCAGACGGCGCAGCGGCGAATTGGTGCCTGAAAGCAGGCGCGCGGTGTTGATACGCTGGGAAAGATCGGCGCTGTTGTTGAGCTGAATATCAGCGAGAAAGCGATCCCAGTTAACGATAAAGTCGCGCATGTAGAGCTGACGCACGGCGTTGTCGATCTGCTGTTTATCTTCCTGGGCAGTGGTCGCTCCCAGTACCCAGGCATCGTCCTCGTGCAGGGCAGTGGTCACGCTGTCGATCTGGTCGTTGAAGCTTTTCCAGTAGCCGTCCGGCGTGTAGAGGCCCGGTACGCCCTCACTCACCGGCTTGCCGCTTTTGCGCGAAAACACCAGCTCGCTCTGCGGGCCGCCGAGATCAGAAAGCGAAACCGGCTTCAGGTTCTCATCATGCTCCAGCAGACGTTTCAGGCGCCCATATACGCGTGTTGAGAGCGGCTGCTGGTTGATCAGCGCCCTCTCGCGGGCCACCAGATCCTCATCCTGCGCATACGGTGAAGCCTGAATTTTTGGCTCCAGCAGTTGCGTCAGGTGCCATTCCAGCTCCTGAAGCTGCGCCTGCGTCACGTTCTGCGGCAGGTTGCGTTGCAGGTTGAGCATCACCCACGAGTGCAGGAATTTACCGTCATAATGCTTAGGCTGGTAGAGCATCTGATAGGCTTTCAGCGCCTCATAGCTGTACTCCACGTCGCTGCCGTTGTCGTTGCGCAGCCAGGTGGTAATGTGCATCGCCACGGCAGGCAGCAGCATCTGATCCAGCGCCTTCTGATACAGAGACTGCGAGGCATCGCTGACGTCATCCCCGCGATAAAGCCCCATGCGGCGGGAAACCGGCGGGTTGTTAACGTCGAAGGCATCGCTTTTCGGCAGATCCACCAGGCTGTTAAGCAGCGGCAGAAGCGCAAACAGATCTCGCTGGGGCTGGTTTTGCAGCGCCTTGCTCTGCTGCTCCAGCATCGGCACTTTTGCATCTACCTCTTCCAGATAAGCTTTATTTTTGGCGTAGCTGGTCAGCCACAGACCACCCAGGATCACCAGCAGGGCCAGCAGCGCCGCGTAGCCGGACCACATCACGGCGCGGTTGCGCAGCTCCCACCAGCGGTTTTCCCCGGCGATGCCCGCTTCCTGGAAAATCACGTTTTGCAGCAGATTTTTAATGAAGAAGCTTTGGCCCTTCGCGCCCGGGATCGGCGCCTCTTTGCTTACCGAATCCCAGCGCGTGCTTTCCTCCCCTTCAGGTAAGGAGAGCGCGCGGTTCAGCTCGCCCATCACGCGGTCAAACGGCATCCCTTCCTGGGTGCCGCTGGCAAAGTAGATGCCGCGCGGCGAAAATTCGGTTTCGAAGTTTGAGCGGGCAAAGACCGTGCTCAGGTAGTCTGCCAGCAGCGGACGCAGCGCGGCGAACTCCTGCGGGAAGAGATAGGCTTCCGCACGGGTTTTGGCGTCATGCTCTTTAAGCATGGTTTCCGGCAGGCCAGCATCCAGACGCTGTTGCAGCAGTGAAAATTCCTGCTGGAAGTTGCCCATCAGGTCGTAATCGGCGTGTTTGGTCTGCTCCCACGGCAGCGTAAAGCCCCAGATCTGATCGCGCTGGGCTTTGTCGTAATCCGCAAACCAGGCGCGGAAGCCTTTAAGCAGATCCGCTTTGGTCACCATCACATACACCGGGAAGCGAATACCCAGCTGTTCATGCAGCTCGGAGAGACGCTGGCGCAGGTTGACCGCCTGCTGGCGGGAGGCCTCAGCGGACTGCGAAAGCAGGTCGGAAATGCTGATGGTGATAATCACGCCGTTGATGGGCTGGCGACGGCGGTATTTACGCAGCAGGTTGATAAATTCCAGCCACTCCCCGGCGTCCTGAACCTGCTCGCTCTCCTGAGTGGTGTAGCGCCCCGCGGTATCCAGCAGAACCGCCTCGTTGGTAAACCACCAGTCACAGTTGCGCGTGCCGCCAATGCCGCGCAGCGCGGTTTTACCGAAGCGGTCCGCCAGCGGGAATTGCAGCCCGGAGTTGGCCAGCGCGGTGGTTTTACCTGAACCCGGCGCGCCAATAATGACGTACCACGGCAGCTGATAGAGGTACTGCGTACTGAAGCGCTGCGTCCACTGCGCGCCATGTCCCGCTTTGCTGAAGTGGGCTTTTTTCAGCATCTGGGCGGCTTCATCGAAACGCCCGGCAAGGATCTGCTCCTCGCTGTTCAGACGTTTCTGCGGATCGGCCGCCTCCGGGCTGGTGGTATTTTCGTTAAGCTTGTCCATCAGCTTACGGTTCAGCCAGGCGTTATACAGCCGCGGCAGAATGTGGCTCTGGGCCCAAATCAGGTAGACCACCGCAATGCTGATGACGCGGTTCTGCTCTGATTCAAGGGGCCGGGTGTCCACGATGGACAACAGCGGGCCAATCATCCAGATGACCGCCGCGAGTGCCGTTACGCCCAGGAAGCTCCACAGAATGCGATTGGTCAGTATAGAAAGTAGAGTAGTCAGCATCCTTAGTTTCCTTGCGGCAATCCGTTCAGCTCGGCCTGGGTATTGTCAGGCGATACCAGCAGCGTAATCTCCACGCGGCGGTTACGGGCGCGATTTTCAGGCGTCGTGTTAGGCGCTACCGGGTTGATCTCGCCCCGCCCTTCGGCTTTGACGCGCTCAGGCTGCGAGAGGCTACCCTGGAGCTGTTTTTGCACCGAACGGGCGCGCTCAAGCGAGAGTTCATAGTTAGAGGCGAAGCGTGCGCTGCGGATCGGCACGTTGTCGCTGTACCCCACCACCAGAATTTTGCCGCTGACGTTATTCATCGCCTGGGCGATGCGGTCGATGACCGGCTCATAGCGATCGCGCACCACCGTTGAGGCCGAGGCAAAGAGTCCGTCCCCTTTCAGGATCACCACGCTGCGATCCGCCTCATCCTTAACGGCCACCAGACCGGCATCAATTTCCGGTTTCAGGAAGCCGCGCAGGTTCAGTACCGCCGGCAGCTGGCGCGCAGGTTGCTGGATCGTGGTTTCCGGCAGTTGGGACTGGTAAATTTTCGCCAGCACCGGGCTGGTGTTATCACCGAGACGCCAGTTCAGCACGATATAGAATAGGCAGGCGATAAAGCCGACCAGCGCCACGCACGCCCAGAGTGGAATCATCGGCCGCCAGAGCTTGCGCAGAACGGGGCGATCTTCCGGGTGCGGCGAGAGCGGCGGCGGGTAACTGCCGCGAACGCCACGGATCATCTGCCACAGGCGCTGTTTGATGGTTTCAAGCTGGGTCCGGCCATTGTCCAGCACGCGGTAGCGGCCTTCAAAGCCGAGCAGCAAACAGTAGTTGATCATCTCCAGCAGCAGAATGTGTTCGCGCGGATTCTGCGAAAGACGTGCCAGCAGCTGGAAAAACTTCTCGCCACCCCAGGTTTCGTTATGAAACGTCACCAGCAGACCATTGCTTGACCAGACGCCGCTGCTTCCCCAGGGGGTCAGAGCGGCGGCTTCGTCCAGCGCCGTGCAGAGGCAGTAGCGCGCGCCGACAATCACTTCATATGGTAAGCCCGCCTGCTGGCATCGCACCTCGAAACGGCGAATTTCGTCAATCAGGCGCTGGCGCAGCCCGACCTGATCGTCGTGGGAAACCGAATGACGGATTTGCGGAATCGCATTGAGCAGCGGATTGGCGGCCGCCACCAGCTGATTGTTCCCACTGGCTCCGGTAAACAGGGCATCACTGCCGGTATCCTGTCGTTCCTGCATATTAAGCGCTCGCTTTATTATTCTGTCGGGCTACGGATGGCCCAGAACTCCATATCGAGACCCGGGAATTCCCCTGCGAGATGCAGCGCGAATGCCCCAGACTTGTCCATCTCGTGCCACAGTTCGCTGCCCCTCTCGAGCTCGAAATAGCTGTAGCCTGCATGCCACGGGATCTGCGGCGGCGCGACGGGCATTGCCCGAAGCATGATGCCCGGCAGTTGGAGCTGAACCAGATCGCGAATTTTCGAGACTGGCGCAACCTTCATCTGGGCAGGGAAATGGGTTTGCAGGTGTTCGCCGGGGACATTGGCTTTTACCGCCAGCACGAAGCCAAATTCGCGGACCATGCTGGTCTCCGGTACGGTGGCGATGTTCAGTCCGTGAGAGCGTTCGTGCAGCGGCAGCTGGATGGCATGATCTTCCATGACCAGCGACAGCCCCTGACGCAGCATCAGCATCAGTTTGCCGAAGCAAAGGGCGAGATCGTCATGGTCGTATACCGGCAGTATGCTCTCTGCGGTACGCTGCGGCGTCCAGGTGGCGAGTTCCGTGGCAAACGGCAGCCAGCTTCGCCAGAGCGCTTCAGGGTGAAGCAGCGGCAGCGTTTTTAAATGTGAGATGTCGCCAAGGTGGCGGTTGATCAGCGAAAGAAGCGTGAACTCAACCATCTCGGACGTATTGAAACGCCCCGGCTGGCGCAGGCGGCCGCCGATCTGCTGGCTACGCTGCACCAGCAAGCCGTGCAGGTCATTGATCATGCCGTACAGCTGCGGGCTGTTATTGGCGTTCAGCATTGGCGGGATGTAGCTGTTATCCAGCCGCACGTGGTTGTCGTTGCGCTTTTCAGCGACGCACGCCACGCCGATGGCGGTCCATTCTGCCGTCAGATCTTTCTCCAGCATCAGGGTCAGACGCAGGCGGCCAAACTGAACCGTCGCTTCCCCGACCGACATGGCGTTGTCGTCTTCTACCTCTTGTTCAAACGTAATAAAACGCGCCAGAGAAGAGTGCTCCTCGCTGAAAATCACCTCTTCACGTCCACCGCGACGAACCGGCAGCGCAAGCACCACCTTTTCATTGGTAAGATTATCGGGGATTTTTAGCGGGGCCGGACCGTTGCGGTCGCTGCGCACCTGGAAAAAGGTGCCGTCAGGGAGCAAACCGCTACAGTAGCTCAGGGCAATACAGCCCTGGCGAAGCATCGCTTCATCCAGCTCAAGGTCGAGAAAGCCCCAGAGATACGAACGCTGCAAGGCCCCCCACTCACGAACGTGGTTGAGGAGGTAACTTTCTGTCCGCTGAAAATGGTGGGGACGCAGGAACATGCCCTCGGTCCAGACGACCTTTTCTGCTTTCGTCATGATGATCTCTTTCCTGTTATGAAGGGCGTTACTGGCTGATGACCCGGATACCATTTACGTCAAGGAAGACGCTGGCCTGGAGTTCATCTGCGGACCATTTCCAGAACTGGTAAATCGCGTTTTCGCCGGGAAGAGGCAAAGGAAGTGAGACGCGCCATTTTTTGCCGTCCAGTGCCTGGTATTCCGCCATTACGCCGATATAGCGCGCTTCCGGTGAGCTTTGACCGCTCAGGGTTTTCGAAAGCTGGCCCGGCATCAGGAAGAACACATCGCTGTTCAGCAGATTCGCGCCAAGCGTGGCTGACGCGTTGTTCTGTAAGGAGTAGAAGTCGCTGGACATGAAATCCGCATCGGATTTCAGCAGCAATACTCTGACCTTAAGCGGTGCAGAATCATTGATTTGAGGATGAGCCTGAAACTGAAGATTATAGCGGGAGGGGTCGCTGTGTGAAGACGACGTACAACCACCGATCAGCGCGAGAATCAACGCAAAAAAAGGGAACCACATCCGATGGAAATTTTTATTATTCATAAAAATATGCTCGTGAAACCCGTTTAGTTCAGGATCCAGGTACCGTTCGCGCTGTCTTTGCAGGCTTTGCTGTTGCCATCGACATCAACACAGGTGGTTTTCTTGCGCGCTTTAGGGCGCAGTGCCTGTTTACGCACGGTGGCTTCGTACTGGTCGGCCTTGATCACGGCACGCATCGGCACGTAACCAATCAGCTGTTCACTCCCATCATCGGCCAGCGCCATCCAGAAATGTTCAACCTGCCCAAGCACGACGTAAGTTTTTCCGGTCTCAAGCGTACGGATCACTTTTCCACCGTAGTCAGGACGGCTCATCAGGGATGCCGGGTACATAGCACGATACGGTTCATTCACCTGAGTGAACTCCGCCGGAGGGGTAACAGCGTGACGGTGCGTCAGCGTGATGCCATTAACCTGGCTGGTCACAATCGTATCATCGGTGATCGCTGGTTTTTGCGGCGCCTTACAGCCCGCCACCGCCATAACAAACAGAAGTGATAACAATACACGCAGTTTCATATGCTTTTCCGTAGCGATATTTAGAGGATGAAGAGAGGGGATAAAATTTGACTTAGGTGCTATTGTTAAAAATAGTCAGGTTTTTCCGGGGCGTTACTATTATTTGGGCATAGCTACCGCACGAGCCTTCGAGAATAAGGCCCAGCGTAATCCTGACATATTTTGACAAACGGTAAACAAGTTTACATGAGCTTATCACCTTTTCAATATTTCCTTTTTCGCTACTGCTGATTCATGAGGCATTCGCCTCACTCTGAGATTAATCTGAAAAATAGATAAATCACGCAATTAACTGATTTAAAGACAAAAAAATCCAAAAGAGAACCATTATCACTAACGTAATACCACTATTCCTGCCACTACCATAATTAGTAGAACGGAGAATTTTTCAGTTGCATATGAATATATCTCACACGAATTATTTGTTGTATCGATAGCAAATCGTCAATACTCAGGACGATGTCCCATCAAATTAAGAAAACACAGTAAGGATGAAAAAATTAATTTCACGCCGCAAATTAACTTTATGCTCTCCCCCTTCTTAAGATAATTTTCTTTCGTCTGGGCCGTATGAATAATTAAGCCTGACTACAATCTTGCTCGCCAAAGCATTGCTCAAAATATAACCCACCCTTTCCAGGTAATGAATAAAGACGCTGCTTTCGACAGGCGAACTTCATTTGGCATTTTACCGTCACTACACTATTGCTTGCTTTCCACCACTCCGACGATTTATTACAAACATGATGAAAATTTGTTATGAGTTCTTTGCTTTCCCGCACCATAGCTTACAGGCCGAGCGGTAAAAACAGGTTAAGTGGGTATCAAAATATGTGCCGTTGCCGGCATCGGGGTTGACCATAACCGTGCTCGGTAACTGTCAACGTCCTCCACTTGACTTATATTGTAAGAAAGGTACTTTTCAGGACATGAAGAAGATCCTGATAATTGTTCCTGATGGTGGCATGTTGTTTGAAGCCGCCGGTATAGCCGACATTCTGATGCAGGCCAACCGTCTGCACCCGGACGGTCTGGCGCAGCCCCGCTACCGCATCATTATTGCCACTACCCAGCCTCACCTGGTGATCCATGGCCAATCCGGCTTAAATCTGCTGGCGGACTATCGCCTGCCGGAGCTGGATCCGCGCGAGCCGCTGGACACGATTATCATCACCGGCCGTGGCATGAATGAGCAGGAAAGCACTGCGGTGGTGGACTGGCTGCACCTGGCCGCGCCGCATGCGCGACGCGTCGCCTCTGTCTGCGGCGGGGCCCTGCTGCTGGCACAGGCCGGACTTCTCGATGGGCGCCGGGCAACGACCCACTGGCGGCTTCTGGAAACGTTGAAAACCCGCTATCCTGCGGTCAACGTTGAGGGCGGCCCGCTCTATGTTCAGGATGGTCCCGTCTGGACATCCGGCGGCGTCAGTTCCGGGTTTGATCTGACGCTGGCGCTGGTGGAGGATGATTACGGCTTCACCCTCGCCCGCAACGTGGCGCAGGATATGGTGATGTACCTGCGCCGGCCTGGCGGCCAACTACAGTTCAGCCGCTATAATCTGGAGCAGTCCGGCGCGACCGGACCGGTTAGCGAACTGCAAAGCTGGATCCTGCAAAACCTCACCGCAGATTTGTGCGTCGAAAGGCTGGCCGAACGGGTCGCCATGAGTCCGCGCAATTTCACCCGCGTGTTCACGCGTGACGTCGGTGTACCTCCGGCCCGTTATGTCACCGAAGCCCGCCTGGCCGCCGCACGACAGCTTCTGGAGCAGACCCCGTATCCGCTTGAGGTCATTGCCGAAAAAAGCGGGTTTGGGACCAGCATCAACCTGCGCCGCGTTTTTGAAAAGCAGCTTCATCTCACGCCGGGCGAATATCGCCAGCGTTTCCACTGCCGCAGAATGGCGTGATCTGATCCTTTTTTGTCATTTACGCCAACCGACCTGACACCTACAGTAACTCCAGACAACACAGATAAGGAGTGCATCATGGTTAAGGTCGGTATTAACGGTTTCGGCCGTATCGGACGTAATGTCCTGCGCGCGGCGCTGGGCAATCCGGATCTCCAGATTGTGGCCATTAACGATCTGACGGACAGTAAAACCCTCGCCCATCTGCTGAAATATGACTCTCTGCTCGGCACGCTACCGGTACCTGTGGAAGCGGCGGACGGCGCGCTACAGGTTGACGGGCAACGCATCACCGTATTCAGTGAACGCGACCCGGCAAACATTCCGTGGAAAGACGCTGACGTTGAGGTGGTAATCGAAGCCACCGGTTTCTTCACCGAACGTGATAAAGCGGCGGTGCATATCACGAGCGGCGGCGCAAAACGCGTTATTATTTCCGCCCCGGCTAAAAATGATGATCTTACGGTGGTAATGGGCGTGAACCACACGCTGTACGATCCGGCCCAGCATTTTGTGGTCAGTAACGGGAGTTGCACCACTAACGGTCTGGCGCCAGCGGCGCAGGTGCTGCACCAGCAGTTTGGCATTGAACACGGGCTGATGAACACCACGCATGCCTACACCAACAGCCAGGCGCTGCATGACCAGCCAGAAAAAGATCTGCGCGGCGCGCGTGCGGCAGCATTATCGATTGTGCCTTATTCCAGCGGCGCGGCAAAAGCGCTCGGGAAAGTAATCCCCGAACTGGACGGTAAACTCACCGGGTATTCCCTGCGCGTGCCGGTGCCAGTGGTGTCGATTGTCGATCTGACGGTGACGCTGAGCCGCAACGTGACCGCCGAAGAGGTGAATGACGCGTTCCGTCAGGCTGCCGGTAGCGGGCCGCTGAAAGGCATCCTGGGCTACAGCGATGAACCGCTTGTCTCCAGTGATTATCAGGGCGACCCGCGCTCATCCATTATCGACGGGCTTTCAACGCTGGTGATTGGCGGGAATATGGTGAAGATCCTGTCGTGGTATGACAACGAGTGGGGCTTCTCAAACCGTCTGGTGGATTTGGCGGTGCTGATGGATAAAAAAGGGTTGTAGGGCTTAAGCCGGGTGGCATGAAGCTTACCCGGCCTTTCCGTGGTGTGGTTAAAAATTAAGTAATCCAACCCTGGTGTAGTGAAAGCGCACCCGAATTATCTGGTTATGCGAAAAATGGGACATTCAACACGCGAAGTTATCGATATTCGTCTAAGGTTTTCAGGTAATTGACAACAGCGGTCACGCTGCTCAGTGAAGACAGGAGACGAACCGATGATAAGACCTCGCGCACGACGCCCCGCTTTTTTACCCCTTGCGTTGGCAGGCGCACTACTCGGTGTTACCGCATTTGGTTATGCTGAAGACCAGCCAACGAGCCAGCAAAGCTCACCTGATATTCTTCTTGGCCCCCTCTTTAATGACGTTCAGAGCGCCAAACTGTTCCCGGATCAGAAAACCTTCGCGGATGCCGTTCCCAAAAGCGACCCGCTGATGATCCTGGCGGATTACCGGATGCAGCATACCCAGTCCGGTTTTGACCTGCGTCACTTCGTGGAGATGAACTTTATCCTGCCGAAGGAGGGTGAGAAATATGTTCCCCCTGAGGGCCAGAGCCTGCGCGAACACATAGACGATCTGTGGCCTGTGCTGACCCGCACCACCGACAAAGCGAACAAATGGGACTCCCTCCTGCCTCTGCCAAAACCCTATGTCGTGCCGGGAGGACGCTTCCGCGAAGTCTATTACTGGGACAGCTATTTCACCATGCTGGGGCTGGCCGAGAGCGGCCACTGGGATAAGATCGGCGACATGGTGGACAACTTCGCATACGAGCTTGATACCTGGGGCCATATCCCTAACGGTAACCGCAGTTACTACCTGAGCCGCTCTCAGCCGCCTTTCTTTTCTTTGATGGTGGAACTGTTGGCCACGCATGACAGCGACGCGTTGAAGAAATACCGTCCGCAGATGGAGAAGGAGTATGCCTACTGGATGGAGGGGGCTGATGGGCTCCAGCCTGGTCAGGCAAACAAACGCGTAGTGAAGCTGGATGACGGCTCCCTCCTCAACCGCTACTGGGACGATCTGGACACGCCACGCCCTGAGTCGTGGCTGGATGACGTGACCACCGCCAAAAATAACCCTAACCGTCCGGCCACCGAGATTTACCGTGATCTGCGCTCTGCCGCGGCCTCGGGCTGGGATTTCAGCTCCCGCTGGATGGACGATCCCCAGAAGCTGGGTACCATCCGCACCACCAGCATCGTGCCGGTGGATCTGAATGCGCTGATGTTTAAGATGGAAAAACTGCTGGCCCGTGCCAGCCAGGAAGACGGGGATACCGCAAGCGCAAGTAAATATGACGCGCTGGCCTCCGCACGTCAGAAAGCCATGGAGAGCCACCTGTGGAACGATAAAGAGGGCTGGTATGCGGATTACGATCTGAAAACCAGGAAGGTGCGTAATCAGCTGACTGCCGCGGCCCTCTTCCCGCTGTATGTGAAGGCCGCATCACAGGATCGCGCCGATAAAGTGGCCGCAGCCGCATCGTCGCGCCTGCTGAAACCGGGCGGTATTTCTACCACCACCCTCAACAGCGGGCAGCAGTGGGATGCGCCGAACGGCTGGGCGCCGTTGCAGTGGGTAGCGGTGGAAGGGTTGCAGAACTATGGTCAGCAGAAAGTGGCGATGGACGTGACCTGGCGTTTCCTGAAAAACGTTCAGCATACCTACGATCGCGAGAAGAAACTGGTTGAGAAGTACGATGTCTCTTCGACAGGTACCGGCGGTGGCGGCGGTGAGTATCCGTTGCAGGACGGTTTCGGCTGGAGTAACGGTGTGACGCTCAGGATGCTGGACATGGTCTGCCCGAAAGAGAAGCCGTGCGACAGCGTACCGGAGAATCAGTCTGCGGCAAACGATGATGTTGCACCTGCTAAACAGGCGGCGCAGTAGCGCCCCTCACCCTAACCCTCTCCCCAAAGGGGCGAGGGGACTGTTCAGTGCGGTAACGCCACCGGGCTTTTTTCAGAAGCTGTAGCTCGCCCCGACCTGGAAGGTGCGGTCGCGGCCTATCCAGCAGTTGGTCGCGTCATAGCAGGTGAGCGTCTCTTTGTTGGTGACGTTCTGCGCGCTCGCTTTCAGCGTCAGCCCCTCCAGCGATGGCGCCAGTTCGCCCATGCGGTAAGATGCCGCCAGATCGTACTGCGTCGTACCGCCCAGCTTGCCTGCATCATTGGCTGGCGAGATCTCCATCGGCCCGGTGTAGCGTGCACCAGCCCCCAGCGTTAACCCTCTCAGCGGCGTGCTGTCAAAGGTGTAATCTCCCCACAGATTAAAGGCGTTCTCAGGGACCTGCGTCGGTCGTTTGCCCTGGTACTTGTCATCTTCGGTATTGATGGCGTGGGTGTAGGCATAATTGGCAATCAGCGTCAGGTTATCCGTTGGACGACTAATAGCGGAAAGCTCCGCGCCTTTCGATTCCACTTCCCCGGTCTGTCGGTAGTTGAGGAAACCCGGATCGCTGGTCACCACATTTTTCTGACGAATGTTAAACACCGAGGCGGTGAAGGTAGTTGCATATTCCGCCAGCAGATATTTCACCCCACCCTCCACCTGCTTACTGGTGGTGGGCTTAACGTCTTTCGCGGTCAGCGTACCCTGCGGCGATACCGGTGCGAAGCCTTCCGAATAGCTGATAAACGGCGAGAGACCATTGTCGAAGGCATAAAGCGCCCCCAGTCGTTTGGTGAGGCGATCCTGCGATACCCAGGCTTTGTCACCGTTTTGCAGATAGTTGGTGGTGACGGAACGGTAGTCGTCAAAGCGCAGGCTGGCCAGCACGTTAAGCCCGCCAAACGCAATCTGATCCTGAAGGTAATAGCCATTCTGCTGATAGCCGAGACGGTTTTTCTGCGCTGTTTCAAGCCCCAGCGCATCGTTATCGATCTGCGAGTGATCCGGATTGCGCATATCGATACCCGGTGTGGACGAGGCGTAACGATAATGGAAGTGAGAGTTCAGCTTCTGGTAGTCAAAGCCCGCCAGCAGATGATGTTGCCAGTCCCCCAGCGCGACGGTTCGGGTAACCTGGTTATCAATGTTGAAGCTCTGCAAATCTTCATCCGTGGTATAGGCGAAGCGGTTAAGCTGGTAGACCTCGCTGCCCGTCCCGGTGGAATAGGCGCTGCGCTGGTGGGTATCCACGTCAAAGTAGCGCGCTTTCTGGTTAAAGCCCCAGCCACTGTCAAACTCATGCTCAAAGCTGTAGCCCAGCATCCACTGGCGCTGTTTGAAGCCGCTCCACTCATCCCCGGCATAGTCACGACGATCGGCGTATTTAGACCGCAGATAGCTTAGCGGCATCGGATCAGACGGCGTCAGGCTCGGCGTATTTTGCGCCAGCGCGTCAATGGTCAGGCGCGTTTTGTCATCCGGCTGCCAGGTCACGGAGGGGGCCACCAGATAGTTTTCATACCGCGTGGTGTGCGCCTGTTCGTCACTTTCCGTCGCTTTGCCCAGCAGACGATAGTTCCAGTCGCTGTTCGCAATCTGCCCCGTGGAATCCAGGTACCCCTCTTTCAGATTGCGGTTTCCGGTATTAAAGCCCAGTTCCGTTTTCGCCTCTTTCTGCGGCTTTTTACTCTGAATATTGACCAGCCCGCCCGGGGAGCCGCCGCCATACAGCACGGATGACGGCCCCTTCAGGATATCGACGCTCTCAATCAGCAGCGGATCGATTCGCGCTTTGGTGTTCCCGGTGACGTTATAGGGAAGTTGCAGGCCGTTGTAGAACTCCTGATCAACGTTGAACCCGCGGATTTTGTACTCGCTCATGTAAGAGGTGCTCCCGCGCACCTCCGTGGAAACGCCCGGCGCATAGCGCAGGATCTCGTTTACCGAACTGGCGTGCCGCTGCTCAATCTCTTTAGAGGCGATGGTGTTGATCACCTGCGGCGTTTTACTTTCCGCGACGGCTGATTTCGTGGCGCTATTGGTCCAGGCAGGGAGCGCGCTGCCCTGCTCTGTACCGGTTACCACGATGGTGGGTTCTTCTGCGAAAGCCTGTGTCTGCAATGCCAGCGTAACGGCGCCTGCCAACGCGCATAACGCAAAACGTGAGGTGCTCATAGTGTCGTCTTATTATTAGATAATATTGGGAACGACAATTATTATCATTTTTATTACCGAATCAATATCAGCGGAGAAAAACAGATCGTTTGTATTAAGTTTCATGCCAGCGTGCCGATAACCCAGAGACAGTCTGTCATCTATCGAGGAGCCATCTGGCGTGAGTAGCTACAGTGAGCAGTTCCTGAAACAAAATCCGCTGGCTGTATTAGGGGTGTTACGCGACCTGAAAAAGGGCGAGGTGCCGCTGCGCATCAACTGGTCAACCAGCCAGTTTATCAGCAAGATCCTGGACGTGACGGCAGAACACCTGATCGTGGATCTGGGTAGCCAGAGCGATGAAAACCGTGCCGCGCTACAGGCAGAAAACCTCTCGGTGATGGCCGAAACGCAGGGGGCTAAAGTTGAGTTTATACTGCCTCACCTGACCACGATCGTGTACCAGGGTTTGCCTGCGTTTATCACCCCCCTGCCCGCTAATCTCTGGTTCGTGCAGCGCCGCGAGTATTTTCGCATCAGCGCCCCGCTTCACCCGGCCTACTTCTGTAAGGCAAAAATGCCGGACAAAAAAGAGATCCGCTTTCGTCTCTTCGACCTGTCGCTGGGCGGCATGGGAGCGTTGATGGATATGCCGAAGCCGGAAGGGCTGGTGGAAGGTATGCGTTTTAGTCAGATCGAGCTGGATATGGGCGGATGGGGACGCTTCTGGTTTGACGCCCAGCTGATTGCCATCAGCGAGCGCAAGGTGGTGGACGGCAAAAACGAAACCATTACCACGCCGCGACTGAGTTTTCGCTTTCTGAATGTCGGGCCAGGCGCCGAGCGCGAATTACAGCGCATCATTTTTTCACTGGAGCGTGAAGCGCGGGAACGCGCGAATAAAGTGCGCTGAAAGGCGTCGGGCAGCGTGCTGCCGCCCGACAAAGACGTTACATGGCGTCCATTGCTTTCTGTACTTTCCAGATATAACGTGGAGCCTGTGCTGACGGATGATTCTTCACAACGTGTTCGAAGAATTCATCTTTATCCATATCGTTAATCTCTTCTATCGCCTCTTTGCGATCGGATGAGAAGGTTCGGAGCAGCGCGCCAGCTCCGTTAACGTACGACACCACCAGCGCATATTGCATCACTTCCGGATCGTCAATCCCCTTCAGAATGCCATGCTCCAGAATGCTCAGGTAAGCGGTTCCCATAGAGATATTACGTTCCGGGTTTTTCAGCTCGCTGGTGGATGGCTGTCCCTTCCAGCCCATGTAGCGATAGACCTCTCTTCCCGCCGTAGAGGCTTTTAACTGCATCAGCCCCACCGCATTCGATTTACTCACCAGCGTCGGGTTCCCGCCGGACTCCACGGCGATGATCGCGGTGATCAGGCGCGGGCTCACGCCCCAGGCCTTCCCGGCTTGTTCGCTGATCGGCATCCACTGCATGGCCCGCTTTACCGGGACTTCAGGATTCCAGGGGGGATTTTTATAATCATGTTTTGAACTACAGCCAGCGAGCAACACAATCAAAAAAGCAAACCATCTCAATTTCACGTCATCTATCCTTATAGCCGGTCATCGCGGTACGTCGCCCCTTGAAGCAGGCGGCGTATAAGCGGCATGATATAGACAATTAGATTCTCATTCAGCAAGGAATTGCCATGCCTCAGTTTCATCTCATTGCACCGTCGGGCTACTGCATCAACCAGGAGGCGGCACAGCGGGGCGTTCAGCGCCTGCTGGAAATGGGCCATCAGGTAAAAAATCAGACAATTATCCCCCGCCGCATGCAGCGTTTTGCCGGTACGGAGGCGCAGAGACTGAGCGATATCAACAGCCTGGCAACGCTGGAAGGTGAAAACACCATTGTGCTGGCCGTGCGCGGCGGCTATGGCGCAAGCCGGCTGCTGGAGAGCATCGACTGGGCCGGGCTGGCCGCACGCCAGCAGCAGGATCCGCTGTTAATCTGCGGACACAGCGATTTCACGGCGATCCAGCTCGGGCTGCTGGCGTTGCATAACGTCATTACCTTTAGCGGCCCGATGCTGGCCGGCAACTTTGGTGCGCCGGAGCTGGATGCGTTTACGCAGGACCATTTCTGGCGCGCCCTGCAAAACCCGACGTTTACCGTCGAGTGGCAAGGCAACGGACCGCACTGGGAATGTGAAGGGCAGCTGTGGGGCGGAAACCTCGCGATGCTGGTATCGCTGATTGGGACACCGTGGCTGCCGCAGATCGAGGACGGCATTCTGGTGCTGGAAGATATCAACGAACACCCGTTCCGCGTCGAACGCATGCTGTTACAGCTTTATCACGCCGGGATCCTGGATCGGCAGTCGGCCATTGTGCTGGGCAGTTTCAGCGGGTCAGCCCCCAACGATTACGACGCGGGCTACACGCTGGAGACGATGGTCGATTTCATTCGTTCCCGGCTGGATATTCCGGTGATCGCCGGTCTGAATTTCGGCCATGAGCAGCAAACCGTTACCTTGCCACTGGGTGCCCGGGCGCACCTTGCACACGGTAATTCAGGCAGTCGGTTAACAATCAGCGGTCATCCGGTCTTAAAGGCATAAAAAAGCCGTTATTCCCCCTCAATAAAACGCAGATACAGTTGTTAATATGTTAGGGTTTTAATAACAGCGTTCACATTGAGGTGGGAGTAAGACGACATTGAGTGCCACAGCGATAATCAGTCTTTTCATTCTGGGTTCCATCCTGGTAACCTTCAGCATTTTATTAAGTTCATTTTCATCGCGCCTTGGCATACCTATTCTTGTCATTTTCCTGGCTATCGGCATGCTGGCGGGGGTTGACGGAATCGGCGGTATCCCCTTCGATAATTACCCTTTCGCCTATATGGTAAGTAACCTCGCGCTGGCGGTGATCTTGCTGGACGGCGGCATGCGCACCCAGGCAAGTTCGTTTCGCGTTGCCTTAGGCCCGGCGCTGTCTCTGGCTACCGTCGGCGTGCTAATCACCTCCGGCCTGACCGGTATGATGGCAGCCTGGCTGTTTAACCTCGATATGATGGAAGGCCTGCTTATTGGCGCGATTGTCGGCTCTACCGATGCGGCGGCGGTGTTCTCGCTGCTCGGCGGCAAGGGGCTGAACGAGCGCGTTGGCTCCACGCTTGAGATTGAATCCGGCAGCAACGATCCGATGGCGGTGTTCCTGACCATCACCCTGATTGAGATGATCCAGCAGCACGAAACTGGCCTGAGCTGGTTGTTCGCCTGGCACATCCTCCAGCAGTTTGGCCTCGGGATTATCATTGGTCTCGGCGGCGGTTACCTGTTACAGCAGACAATCAACCGTATTACGCTGCCTTCCGGCCTTTACCCGCTGCTGGCCCTGAGCGGCGGGATCCTGATCTTTGCCGTCACCACCGCGCTGGACGGCAGCGGTATTCTGGCGGTTTACCTCTGTGGATTCCTGCTGGGCAACCGACCGATTCGTAACCGTTATGCGATACTGCAAAACTTTGACGGGCTGGCCTGGCTGGCACAGATCGCTATGTTCCTGGTGCTGGGCCTGCTGGTGACGCCTTCCGACCTGCTGCCTATCGTCGTGCCAGCGCTGCTTTTGTCGGCCTGGATGATCTTCATCGCCCGTCCGCTGTCGGTGTTTGCCGGGCTGCTGCCGTTCCGCGGGTTTAACCTGCGTGAGCGGATATTTATCAGTTGGGTGGGGCTGCGCGGCGCGGTGCCGATTATCCTGGCGGTTTTCCCGATGATGGCCGGGCTGGACAACGCTCGTCTGTTCTTCAACGTCGCCTTCTTCGTGGTGCTGGTATCGCTGCTGTTCCAGGGGACGTCGCTGGGCTGGGCGGCGAAAAAAGCCAAAGTGGTGGTACCGCCCGTTGGCTGGCCGGTCTCCCGCGTGGGGCTGGATATTCACCCAGACAACCCGTGGGAACAGTTTGTCTATCAGCTAAGCGCGGATAAGTGGTGCGTGGGTGCTTCGCTACGCGATCTGCATATGCCCGCTGAAACGCGCATTGCCGCCCTGTTCCGGGATAACGCCCTGCTTCACCCGACCGGCAGCACGCGGCTGCGAGAGAACGATATCCTCTGCGTGATTGGCCGCGAGCGCGACCTGCCTGCCCTTGGCAAGCTGTTCAGCCAGTCGCCCCCGGTGGCGCTGGATCAGCGTTTCTTCGGCGATTTTATCCTCGAAGCCAGTGCCCGCTTTGCGGATGTGGCGCTGATTTATGGGCTGGAGGGAGGACTGGAGAATCGCGATAACCAGCAAACACTGGGCGAGATTATTCAGCAATTATTAGGGGCTGCACCGGTCGTCGGTGACCAGGTGGAGTTTGCCGGGATGGTCTGGACGGTGGCCGAGAAAGAGGATAACGCGGTGCGCAAAGTCGGCGTAAGGCCGATGGAGGAGGAGGCGGCGGAGTAGCTGCTTTTTTGCCGGGTGGCGCTAACGCTTACCCGGCCTACGTTCGGGCTTTTGTAGGCCGGGTAAGGCGAAGCCGCCACCCGGCACACACATGTTACACCGTCACAACAGGCACTCTTGACGCCAGCGCGCACATCAGTTCATACCCGACAGTGCCCGCCGCAGCGGCCACATCATCAATTTTAACCTCGTTGCCCCACAGCTCAACCGGTGAGCCGATCCCCGCCTGAGGACATGGCGTCAAATCAATAGCCAACATGTCCATTGAGACGGTGCCTACCGTGCCCGTACGCACGCCATCGACCCACACCGGCGTGCCGCTCGGGGCGATGCGCGGATAACCATCTGCATAGCCCCCCGCCACGATACCGATACGCTGTTCGCCCGCTGCCCGATAGCGGCTGCCATAGCCCACCGTATCGCCCGCTTTCAGGGTTTGCACGCCGATAATTTCGCTTCGTAACGTCATCACCGGCTTCAGGCCGCTGTTGGCGATATCCTGCCACTGACCTGAGGGTGACGCGCCGTACAGAACGATCCCCGGGCGCACCCAGTTGTAATGCGCCTCGGGATGCCAGAGCGTTGCCGCTGAGTTCGACAGCGAGCGCGGACAGTCCAGCCCTTCTGCCGCCTGCTCAATGCGGACCATACCATCGGCAATGCCGTCCGGCTTTTCCGCATCGGCAAAATGCGCCATCAGCGTCATCTCACCGACGTTTTTCAGCGCACGAAGCTGCTGCCAGACCGTGTGCACACGTTCAGGCTGGAAGCCCAGACGATTCATACCGCTGTTCACTTTGAGATAGATATCCAGCGGGGCATGCAGCTTCGCGTCCTGAATGGCCTTGATCTGCCAGTTACTGTGAACGCTGGTCGTCAGGCGGTACTTATCCAGCAGAGGCAGATCTTGCAGATGGAAGAATCCTTCCAGCAGCAGGATCGGTCCTTTCCAGCCGCGCTCACGCAGCAGGATGGCCTCTTCCAGATTCAGCAAGGCAAAACCGTCGGTGGAGCCGAGCGCACTCCAGATACGGTCGATACCATGACCGTAGGCGTTGGCTTTCACCACCGACCAGACACGAGAACCCGGCGCAGCACGACGAACAATTTGCAGGTTATCCTTCAGCGCCTGCAAATCCAGCTGGGCCAGAATGGGACGGGACATGACGACTCCTTAATTATGCGCGCCGTGCAGGTGTTGTGGACGCGAGGGGGTAAACCCTGATTGATAGCGTGCGGCGCTTAAATCGTCAAACGGAATTGCCGGCGTCCGCCCGGAAATCAGGTCGCTAAGCAGCTGGCCCGAACCGCAGGCCATGGTCCAGCCAAGCGTACCGTGGCCGGTATTTGTCCACAGATTTTTGTAAGGCGTACGGCCCACAATCGGCGTGCCGTCCGGGGTCATTGGACGCAGGCCGGTCCAGAACGTCGCCTGCTCAATGAAACCGCCGCGCGGGAAGAGATCGCCGACGACCATCTCCAGCGTTTCACGACGTGGTTTGAGCAGTTCGGTATTGAAGCCCACGATTTCCGCCATGCCCCCGACGCGGATCCGGTTATCGAAGCGGGTGATGGCGATTTTGTAGGTTTCATCAAGAATGGTTGATACTGGCGCGCCGCTGTCCTCTTTCACGGGAATGGTCAGGGAGTAGCCTTTCAGCGGATAGACCGGGATATCCAGGATCCCTTTCAGCATCGCGGTAGAATAGGATCCGAACGCCATCACGTAAGCATCGGCTTTGATGACCTCTTCTCCACACTTCACGCCGTAAATCTTCTCCCCTTCCGACAGCAGCTTGTCGACAGAGGTGTTGAAGCGGAATTTCACCCCGGCCTGCTCACACATGCGCGCCAGACGCTGGGTGAAAAGCTGGCAGTCGCCAGTTTCATCGTTCGGTAAACGCAGGCCGCCCGTCAGCTTGTGCGCGACCTCGGCAAGTGCTGGCTCCACCTGGGCAAGTTGGCTGGCTTCCAGCAGCTGATAGGGTACGCCCGCATCTTCAAGCACGGCGATATCGCGGGTCGCGTTTTCATACTGTTGCGCGGTACGGAACAGCTGAAGTGTGCCGCCCTGGCGCCCTTCATATTCGATCCCCGTTGAGGAACGCAGCGCTTTCAGGCAATCGCGGCTGTATTCTGCGAGGCGCACCATGCGCCCTTTGTTTTCCATGTAGTGGCGGGTGTCGCAGTTGCGCAGCATCTGCCACATCCACTTAAGCTGGAACTGTGTGCCGTCAAGGCTTATCGCCAGCGGCGCATGTCGCTGAAACATCCATTTGATCGCCTTCAGCGGAACGCCCGGGGCCGCCCACGGCGCAGCGTAGCCCGGGGAGATCTGCCCCGCATTCGCCGCACTGGTTTCCAGCGCCGGACCGGATTCGCGATCGATAACGGTAACCTCATGTCCCGCCTGACTTAAATACCAGGCGCTGGTTACGCCAACGACACCACTTCCCAGTATGACAACACGCATAGCCACTCCATTATGAGCAAAAGAACAATCATCTAATTACAGATTGATAACCTAGCTGAAAATATTATTCAACATATGACTTTTTTATGGTGACTCAACTCACATATCCCGCTGTATCAGGGGATAGCGCTTATTTGGGATCTCCTGCTGCGCGTTATTTTTAACCAGTAGAAAATTCTGCGAGCACCGCTTTTTTTGCCGTATCGAAAACGGGAAATCGCAAAGAAAAAATTTCTGCGCCCCGCGTATTTGAATGGGGTGATCTATGCTTGAAAGGAGGCTCTCCAGTCAGAGAGAGCGACCAACAACGAGGGCGCGCTAATGGCTACACTAGATTCCATGTCAAGGGACAGCACCCGTCTGAGCGATGGACCCGACTGGACCTTCGAATTGCTGGATGTCTACCTGGCGGAGATCGACCGGGTGGCCAAACTCTATCGTCTGGATACCTACCCCCATCAGATTGAAGTCATCACCTCGGAACAGATGATGGACGCTTACTCCAGCGTCGGGATGCCGATTAACTATCCGCACTGGTCGTTTGGTAAAAAATTCATTGAGACAGAGCGGCTGTATAAGCACGGGCAGCAGGGATTGGCGTATGAAATCGTTATTAACTCTAACCCGTGTATTGCCTATCTGATGGAGGAGAACACCATTACCATGCAGGCGCTGGTGATGGCGCACGCCTGCTATGGACATAACTCGTTCTTCAAAAATAACTATCTGTTCCGCAGCTGGACGGACGCCAGCTCCATCGTCGATTACCTGATCTTCGCCCGCAAATACATTACCGACTGCGAAGAGCGCTACGGCGTGGACGAGGTAGAGAAGCTACTGGACTCCTGCCACGCGCTGATGAATTACGGCGTTGACCGCTATAAGCGTCCGCAGAAGATCTCATTGCAGGAAGAGAAAGCCCGGCAGAAGAGCCGCGAGGAGTATCTGCAAAGCCAGGTGAATATGCTGTGGCGCACCCTGCCGAAACGTGAGGAGGAGAAAACCGTCGCCGAGGCGCGTCGTTACCCTTCCGAGCCGCAGGAAAACCTGCTCTACTTTATGGAGAAGAACGCCCCACTGCTGGAGCCGTGGCAGCGTGAGATCTTGCGCATCGTGCGCAAGGTGAGCCAGTATTTCTATCCTCAGAAGCAGACCCAGGTGATGAACGAAGGCTGGGCGACCTTCTGGCACTACACCATTCTTAACCACCTGTATGACGAAGGAAAAGTCACCGAGCGGTTTATGATGGAGTTTTTGCACAGCCACACCAACGTGGTATTCCAGCCAGCGTATAACAGCCCGTGGTACAGCGGCATTAACCCTTACGCACTCGGCTTTGCCATGTTCCAGGATATCAAGCGTATCTGCCAGTCGCCCACCGAAGAGGACAAATACTGGTTCCCGGATATTGCCGGTTCTGACTGGCTGGAAACGCTGCACTTCGCGATGCGTGATTTTAAGGATGAGAGCTTTATCAGCCAGTTCATGTCGCCGAAGATCATGCGTGATTTCCGCTTCTTCACCGTACTGGATGATGACCGCAACAACTACCTGGAGATCTCTGCGATCCACAACGAAGAGGGCTATCGTGAGATCCGTTCGCGCCTGTCGTCTCAGTACAACCTGAGCAATCTTGAACCGAACATTCAGGTCTGGAATGTGGATCTGCGCGGTGACCGCTCTTTGACGCTGCGCTATATCCCTCACAACCGCGCACCGCTGGATAAGGGGCGTAAGGAAGTGCTGAAGCATGTGCATCGCCTGTGGGGATTTGACGTGTCGCTGGAGCAGCAGAATGAAGATGGCAGCGTGGAGCTGCTGGAGCGGTGCCCGGCGCGGTTGAATACGTTGTAGTTTTTTTACCCGGTAAGCGAAGCGCCTCCGGGCGAAAAAAACCTCTCAATCGAGAGGTTTTTTATTTCAGCGACTCTGAATCGCTAAATCACCCGGCAGGGTTTTCTGCATTCGGTGCCAGATTTCACCGGAGTCGTGGCCATAACGACGCACCGTTTCATAGACCTGATCGTGCAGCCCTTCGGTGCAGAGCTTGCTCAGTTTATGGTAGAAGCCGAGCGCCAGGCTGCGGGCTTCAGGGTTGGCAAAGTAGTGACGACCAATGCGTGTATATAACCCTTTCATTCCATTCAGGATCAGACCGTAAACCGGATTGCCGGAAGCAAACGCCAGACCGCGGAACACGTTGTAGTCGAGGGTCGCAAAGGCGTCCGCGTGGTCTTCCACCTCATTGGCGGTGGCAAGCACCTTCAGCGCATCTTCAGGATGCTGACGAAACGCGGTGCGGATGAAAATGGTAGCGATGTTGGTGCGCACCGAAAGCAGATTGTCAATCAGCTGCGGTACGCTTTCGTGATCGAGACGCGCCAGCGTTTCCAGAATATTCAGCCCGGACGTTTCCCAGAAGTTATTCACCTTAGTGGGTTTGCCATGCTGTATCGTCAACCAGCCATCGCGCGCCAGACGCTGGAGCACTTCTCGCAGCGTGGTACGGGTGACGCCAATCAGTTCAGAGAGTTCGCGTTCAGCAGGTAGAATTGATCCCGCAGGGAAACGATTATTCCAGATGCTTTCAATGATGTACTCTTCCGCGAAACCCGCCGGGCTCTGCGCCTTAATGACCATAGTGAGATTTCCATTACACAGCTTTAGCAAATTGCACTCATCATACCAGAGGCGCGCAGAGGCAGATAGCGCAGCAGAGACAGAAAAGAGGGATCGCCGTTTCATTTTTATGAAATTTACAAAATGGCTTTATCCCCCTCTCCGCCGCCGTTTTTGCGTATACTGATGTCTTGTCTTATTTGACGGGGAAAGGACGTCTGTCGTGGAAATTTCATTTGGGCGCGCGCTGTGGCGCAACTTTTTAGGTCAGTCACCTGACTGGTACAAACTCACTCTACTGGTATTCCTGGTCGTTAATCCCGTTATATTTTTGCTGGATCCCTTCGTTGCCGGGTGGATGTTGGTCGCCGAGTTTATCTTTACCCTGGCGATGGCATTGAAGTGCTATCCGCTGTTGCCCGGCGGGCTGCTGGCGCTGGAAGCCGTGGTCATTGGAATGACCAGCGCGGAGCATGTTAAAAACGAGATTGCGTCGAATCTTGAAGTCCTGCTACTGCTGATCTTCATGGTGGCGGGGATCTACTTTATGAAGCAGCTTCTGCTGTTTATCTTCACCCGTCTGCTGCTGAGCATTCCGTCGAAAACGCTGCTCTCGCTGGCGTTTTGCCTCGCCGCGGCTTTCCTCTCTGCCTTCCTGGATGCGCTGACGGTTGTGGCGGTGGTGATCAGCGTCGCCGTCGGCTTTTACGGTATTTACCACCGGGTCGCTTCGTCTCGTCCTGGCGATAACTTGCAGGACGACAGCCACGTTGAGGCGCACAACCGCGATGTGCTCGAGCAGTTCCGCGCGTTTCTGCGCAGCCTGATGATGCATGCGGGCGTGGGGACGGCGCTGGGCGGCGTGATGACAATGGTTGGAGAGCCGCAAAACCTGATTATCGCCAAAGCGGCTGAGTGGCATTTTGGCGAATTTTTCCTGCGCATGGCGCCGGTCAGCGTGCCCGTTTTGATCTGCGGCTTAGCGACCTGCGTGCTGGTCGAAAAATTCAACCTTTTTGGGTATGGCGCGAAGTTGCCCGATCAGGTCCGTCAGGAGCTGCATAAGTTTGACGAGCAGAGCCGCAAACAACGCACGCGCCAGGAGACGCTGCGCCTGATTGCACAGGGCATCATCGGCGTGTGGCTTATCGCTGCGCTGGCCTTCCACCTTGCCGAGGTGGGGCTGATTGGTCTGTCGGTAATTATTCTGGCAACCAGCCTGAGCGGCGTCACGGACGAACATGCTATCGGAAAAGCCTTTACCGAAGCGCTGCCGTTTACCGCCCTGCTGGCGGTGTTTTTCGCCGTCGTGGCGGTGATTATTGACCAACATCTGTTCGCGCCAATCATCGCGTTTGTGCTTCAGGCCACGCCAGATTCGCAGCTAACGCTGTTCTATTTGTTTAACGGTCTGTTGTCTTCTATATCCGATAACGTCTTTGTCGGGACGGTATACATCAATGAGGCCAAAGCCGCGATGGAGCAAGGGATTGTCAGCAGTGAACAGTTCGAGCTGCTGGCGGTGGCGATCAACACTGGAACCAACCTCCCCTCCGTGGCAACCCCGAACGGTCAGGCGGCCTTCCTCTTCCTGCTGACCTCGGCGCTGGCGCCACTCATACGACTTTCTTATGGAAGAATGGTCTGGATGGCGCTGCCGTACACGCTGGTGCTTACCCTTGTTGGTTTGCTGTGCATCAAAATTACTCTCGTCCCCTGTACGCAATGGTTGTTGCAAGCAGGTATACTTGCGGCGCATTAAAATTCGTTTACACTGCGCTGTCTAAGCATGTTCCAGGGAAATGATTATGTTGCGATTTTTGAACCAGTGCTCACGCGGTCGCGGAGCGTGGTTGTTGATGGCCCTGACCGCCTTTGCGCTGGAAATGGTCGCGCTGTGGTTTCAGCATGTGATGGGGCTGAAACCTTGCGTCCTGTGTATTTATGAGCGTTGTGCGCTGTTCGGCATTATGGGCGCAGGTCTGGTAGGTGCGATTGCACCTAAAACACCGTTACGCTATGCCGCAATTGCCATCTGGCTGTACAGCGCCGGGAAAGGGATTGCGCTTGCCTGGGAGCACACCCAGATGCAGCTTCACCCGTCGCCGTTTATGACCTGCGACTTTGCCGCCCGCTTCCCGAGCTGGCTGCCGCTGGATAAATGGCTGCCGCAGGTGTTTGTGGCCTCCGGTGACTGCTCTGTACGCCAGTGGGAGTTTCTGACGCTGGAGATGCCGCAGTGGCTGGTGGGCATTTTTGTCGCCTACTTCGTGGTAGCGCTGCTGGTGCTGATTGCCCAGCCGTTCAAGCCAAAGAAACGCGATCTTTTTGGAAGGTAAAAGCAAAACGGCAACGTCAGTTTTGTAGGTCGGGTAAGCGCAGCGCCACCCGACAAAATTGCGCACAATAAAAAACCCGCCTCGGCGGGTTTTTTATTATCACCGATTAGGGTGATTCATAATGTGGTCTTCCCAGTCCTGCACCTCGGACTCTTTCACCGCAATGTGGCGCACGGAAATACGCTCGCCGTGCATCGCCGCTTTCGACCCCGTCAACAGCGGATGCCATGTGGGCAGATCTTTACCTTCCGCCAGCAGGCGATACGCGCAGGTATGCGGCAGCCACTCAAAGGTCGGCAGATTTTCACGGGTTAACTTGATGCAGTCCGGCTCATAGTCGAAACGGCGCTCGTAGTTGCGGCACTGGCAGGTTTTGATGTTTAACTGCTTGCAGGCTACGTTGGTGAAATAGATCTCATCCGAATCTTCATCCATCAGCTTATGCAGGCAGCACTGCCCACAGCCGTCACACAACGATTCCCACTCCGCGTCGGTCATGTCGTCGAGAGTTTTGCTTTGCCAGAAAGGAATGTCGTTCATCGGGATGTCCACACGTCAAAATAGAGCGCACCTTATAACGAGTCTGGCACGTTGATGCAAGTTTTGCCGCCCTTTTCAGGCGGCAAGGTGCTTTTACAGCACGCGGGTTTTCAGCGACAGGCCGTTAAAACTGACGTCCAGCTCGTCGCCACTGTGCAGCGGCCCCACACCTTCCGGAGTGCCGGTAAGGATCACGTCGCCGGGTTTCAGGGTGAAGAAGCGGCTCATGTAGGCAATCAGCGGAACGATCTTATGGATCATGTCAGCGGTCGTCCCCTGCTGGCGAATCTCGCCGTTGACCTTCAGGCTGAGGGGCGTATTCTGCGGGTCGTCGGTAAATTCACTCACCGGAACGAAACCGGAAATCGGGCATGAATTGTCAAAGCCCTTGGCTTTTTCCCACGGCTGCCCCGCTTTCTTCATTTTGCTCTGGACGTCGCGCAGGGTCAGGTCGAGCGCGACACCGTAACCCGCAATCGCTTTCTCTACATGCTCTTCGGTCGCCTGGCGCAGCGTCGCGCCGATCAGCACCGCTAGCTCCACTTCATGATGCACCGAGCCCAGCCCCTGCGGCAGAACCAGCGGCTGGCGAATATCGCACAGTGCGGTTTCTGGCTTAATAAACAGAACCGGCTCATCCGGCACGGCACTGCCCATCTCCTGAATATGTTTTGCATAGTTGCTGCCCACGCAGATCACTTTGCTGACGGGATAATCCAGTAATGCACCTTGCCAGTTATGATGTTGATACATGGTCGACCCCTAATCGGTTGATGAGTTGTTCCCGGAGTAACCCGGGCTTATTTCTTTCCGCTCACCTCAAGATGCTGTTTTAATAAATTCTCCGGTGGCGGCGGAAGCTGTAAATAATAGCCCTGCTCGGTTAACGCCTTTTTGACTTTCTCCAGATCGGCGTTCACCAGCTTCTTACGGCCGTCCAGCGGCAGCAGCATCGCCAGTTGCGGTCGGCCAAAGCTTTTCATTAATTCCTCAGGCACGCGGGAAAAATCGTCTTTCTTTTCGACATAAAGGTAGGTCTGGTCGCGGCTGGTACTTCTGTAGATCACACAAAACATGTTTTTACTCTGAATTAATGGGTGGTTGCTTGCCTCAATATACTCCTGACTATAACATGCCTGATACTCTTCGGAATATCGCGGCGATGTGTTGCGGTTAATAGCAAATTGAGTAAGGCCAGGATGTCAAATACGCCCATCGAGCTTAAAGGCAGTAGCTTCACCTTATCAGTGGTTCATTTGCATGATGCAAAACCCGAGGTTATTCGTCAGGCGTTAGAAGACAAAATCGCGCAGGCTCCCGCTTTTCTTAAGCATGCTCCTGTTGTCGTTAATGTAAGCGACCTTGAGGGGCCGGTTAACTGGAAGCGACTCCAGCAGGCCGTCGTCTCCACGGGGTTGCGCATCGTGGGTATAAGCGGCTGTAAAGACGCAGAGTTAAAAGCCGAAATTGAACGCGCGGGTTTGCCCTTGTTAAACGAGGGTAGAGAAAAATCCCCGCGTGCAACGCCTGCAACCGTTCCCGCTCCCCCGCCTCCGGCGCAAAATGTAGCCCCAGTCACAAAAACGCGATTGATTGATCTGCCGGTTCGTTCCGGTCAGCGCATTTATGCGCCAAACTGTGATCTGATTGTTACAAGCCACGTCAGTGCGGGCGCAGAACTGATTGCAGACGGCAATATTCACGTTTACGGTATGATGCGTGGGCGTGCGCTTGCGGGTGCCAGCGGCGATCGAGAAGCACAAATTTTTTGTACTCACCTGACGGCAGAACTGGTGTCTATCGCAGGTGAATATTGGCTGAGCGATAAAATCCCAGCCGAATTTTATGGCAAAGCGGCTCGTCTGCAGCTGGCAGATAACGCTTTGACCGTTCAACCGTTAAATTGATCCCTTTTAACAAGGAATTTCTATGGCACGCATTATTGTTGTGACTTCGGGTAAAGGAGGCGTTGGCAAGACCACCTCCAGCGCGGCCATCGCTACTGGTTTGGCCCAGAAGGGAAAGAAAACCGTCGTAATCGACTTCGATATCGGTCTGCGTAACCTGGACCTGATCATGGGTTGCGAGCGTCGCGTGGTGTATGACTTCGTGAACGTCATTCAGGGCGATGCCACGCTTAACCAGGCGCTAATTAAAGATAAGCGTACCGAGAACCTCTACATTCTCCCGGCGTCCCAGACCCGTGATAAAGACGCGCTGACCCGTGAAGGCGTGGAAAAGGTCCTCGACGATCTGAAAAAGATGGAGTTCGACTTCGTGGTCTGCGACTCCCCGGCCGGTATCGAAACCGGCGCGCTGATGGCGCTCTACTTCGCGGATGAAGCCATCATCACTACTAACCCGGAAGTCTCGTCAGTACGTGACTCCGACCGTATTCTCGGCATTCTGGCCTCGAAATCTCGTCGCGCGGAAAATGGCCAGGAGCCGATCAAAGAGCACCTTCTGCTGACCCGCTACAACCCGGGTCGGGTGAACAAAGGTGACATGCTGAGCATGGAAGACGTGCTGGAGATCCTGCGCATCAAACTGGTTGGCGTGATCCCGGAAGATCAGTCCGTATTGCGCGCCTCTAACCAGGGTGAGCCCGTGATCCTGGATACACAGGCAGACGCGGGTAAAGCGTATGCGGATACCGTTGACCGTCTGCTGGGAGAAGAACGTCCTTTCCGCTTCATTGAAGAAGAGAAGAAAGGTTTCCTCAAACGCCTGTTCGGAGGATAAGTTATGGCATTACTGGACTTTTTTCTCTCGCGGAAAAAAAGCACCGCCAACATCGCAAAAGAACGTCTGCAAATCATTGTGGCGGAACGTCGTCGTAGCGACGCCGAACCGCACTACCTGCCGCAGCTGCGCAAAGACATTCTGGAAGTGATCTGCAAATACGTGCAGATTGACCCGGAAATGGTCACCGTTCAGCTGGAGCAAAAAGACGGGGATATTTCGATTCTGGAGCTGAACGTGACGCTTCCGGAAGCGGAAGAGTCGCGTTAATCCGTTTGTGGTTTTGTAGGCCGGGCAAGCATCGTACCGCCCGGCAATTTCCCCGGTGGCGCGGCGCTTACCGGGGCTACAATTCTTTAGCGCGGATACCCTTCCAGCAGGGTATTCAGGCGTTCAGCCATCAGTTCCCCCCGCCATCCGGCGACCAGTTCAGGTAAACCATTTTGCGGTTTCAACTTCCAGTGCCAGTTCAGCAGCTGGTTAATCTGACGACGTGAAGCCAGCAGTTCGGCGCTCAGTTTGCTTTCCCCCGCCACCGTCTGCACCAGCGCTTTGATATCTTTGAACGCCTTGCGGTAGCCCGGCATATCCATCAGGTTAAGCAGTGGTTCTGGCAGTGCGTCCTCCGGCAGCTGCTGAGCTTTCTCTACCAGCGCGAGCAGCGTTTTACCGTGGAAACGGATCTCACTCCCGGAAAGGCCAATGCTGTCCAGTTCGCCAAGGCTACCCGGCATATAGCGCGCTACCGCCCACAGGTGTTCTTCACGCACCACGAAGTTTACCGCCAGATCGCGCTCACGCGCTTTACGCAGCCGCCAGTCAGCCAGCAGTTGCAGACAGGCCAGTTGACGGGTGCGCAGCTGCCAGGCGTTAGTGATGTCACGCCAGGCCTCTTTCGGATCAACCACTTCCTGACGACGCTGCTGCGTCATGCGGCACTCGTCCAGGGCGGCAGACAGCCAACCGGACGCCTCAGCCTCTTTCATAAGCTGGCCAGCAATCGGCAGCAGGTAGAATACATCTGCCGCGGCGTATTCAAGCTGACGCGCCGTCAGCGGGCGCGCGAGCCAGTCGGTACGCGATTCGCTCTTATCCAGCGTCAGACCGGTGTACTCTTCCACCATCGCCGCGAAGCCCCAGGAGAGCGGACGACCGCTGAACGCCGCGAGGATCTGGGTATCAATCAGCGGCTGCGGCATGATGCCAAAGGTGTTGAGAAAGACTTCCAGATCTTCACTGCCGGCGTGCAGATATTTGGTCACGGCGGTATCAAGCAACAGCTCGCGCATTGGCGCCCAGTCGGTAATGCCGAGGGGGTCAATCAACGACACGTGTTTGCCGTCATACATTTGGATCAGGCCCAGCTGCGGGTAGTACGTGCGGGTACGGACAAATTCCGTATCCAGGGCGATAGCGGGGAAATCACGCGTCACCTCGCACAGCGAAGCCAGCTCGTCGTTGGTAGTGATCATCTGGTAATTCAAATCGGACTCTCTTTTGTTTGCGCCCATAAAAAACGCCGGCTTAACCGGCGTCTGGGCGATTAACGTGAAGCTCAGGCCTTATTGTCCACTTTGGCACGGGCTTCGTCACGTAATTCTCGTCGTAATATCTTCCCGACGTTGGATTTCGGCAGCTCATCGCGGAATTCCACCAGCTTCGGCACTTTATAGCCCGTCAGCTGCCGGCGACAAAACGTTATCAGCGCTTCCTCGGTAAGAGAAGGATCTTTCTTGACCACAAATATCTTCACCGCTTCACCACTGCTGCCGGATGGAACCCCCACCGCTGCCACTTCCAGCACGCCGCTGTGCTGCATCACCACGTCTTCGATTTCGTTCGGATAGACGTTGAAACCGGAAACGAGGATCATGTCTTTCTTGCGATCGACGATACGCAGAAAACCTTCGTCATCCATCACCGCGATGTCGCCGGTGTACAGCCAGCCGTCTTTGATGATCTCATCCGTGGCATCTGGGCGCTGCCAGTAGCCCAGCATCACCTGCGGCCCTCTGACGCACAGCTCGCCCGGTTCGCCGTGAGGCACTTCGTTACCCTCATCGTCCACCAGTTTAGCTTCCGTCGACGGGACCGGCAGACCGATACTGCCGCTGTGGTAGTCGATGTCATGCGGGTTGACGCTGACCAGCGGGGCGCACTCCGTCAGACCATAGCCTTCCAGCAGATACTGTCCGGTGAGTTTTACCCAGCGCTCGGCAACCGCCTGCTGAACCGGCATCCCGCCGCCCGCAGAAAGATGCAGCGTGGAGAAATCGAGCTGCTGGAACTCTTTATTGTTAAGCAGCGCGTTAAACAGGGTGTTCACGCCGGTCATGGCGGTGAACGGGTATTTCGCCAGCTCTTTAACCAGCCCCGGAATGTCGCGCGGGTTGGTGATCAATACGTTTTGACCGCCAAGCTCGATAAACAGCAGGCAGTTCATGGTCAGCGCAAAAATGTGATACAGCGGAAGCGCGGTGATCACCAGCTCCTTGCCCGGGTGCAGTAGCGGCCCGTAGGTGGCGTTCACCTGTTCAAGGTTCGCCAGCATATTACGATGGGTCAGCATCGCCCCTTTAGCCACGCCGGTGGTACCGCCGGTGTATTGCAGGAACGCCAGATCTTCTGACACGATCTCCGGCTTAACGTACTGCATCCGATAGCCCGCATGCAGCGCACGGCGGAAAGAGATGGCATCCGGCAGGTGGTATTTCGGCACCAGCCGCTTAACGTATTTCACGACAAAGTTGACCAGCGTACCTTTCGCGGTAGAGAGCTGGTCGCCCATGCGCGTCAGAATGACGTGCTTAACCTGAGTTCTTTCAACGACTTTTTCCAGCGTGTGGGCAAAGTTGGAGACAATCACAATCGCCGCCGCACCGCTGTCATTCAACTGATGTTCCAGCTCGCGCGGGGTATAGAGCGGGTTAACGTTAACCACGATCATCCCCGCCCTGAGGATCCCGAACAGCGCCACCGGGTATTGCAGCAGGTTTGGCATCATCAGCGCGACGCGATCCCCTTTCTGCAAGCCCAACCCTTCCTGTAAATAGGCCGCAAACGCCCGGCTGCGCTCTTCCAGCTTACGGAAAGTCATCACTTCGCCCATATTCACAAATGCGGGCTGGTCAGCGTAGCGCCGTACCGAGTGTTCAAATAATTCAATCAGGGATTGATAACGGTCAGGATTGATCTCCGCAGGGACATCCGCGGGATAACGGTTAAGCCAAACCTTTTTCAATGCATCACCTCTGAAATGAGTGTTCGTCGTCATCACAGCCCCGATAATAAACAGTTTGTTAACATTATATTAACTCAGCGTACCAGTTTATTAATTGCTCAGATTGCAGGTTGCGAAGCGCGTCACTCTTTTTTTTCGTTTTGTCCGTAAAAAAACAGAGACAGCGGCTGAGCCGCTGTCTCTTTCCTAACAATAACAGTAAGTTACTCAGTTACGATTGTTTGAACCTGTGCAGGGCCTGGATTGTACCAACCCCAGCCACCGTAGCCGTAACGATACGGATGTGGACCCCACATCCACGGATCGATTGGCTGTGGCGGCATCACCACCTGCTGGGCGATACGCCAGCGTTTGTAGCCGTTCACCTGCATGGTCATAAATTTGTATGGCGTATTGCCGATTTTCCCCGCCACCGAACCGGTAATCGGCCCGACGACGGTCACCAGCTGCCCGCGGAAATCTACCGGATCGAGGAAGCCGCTGACGTCAGCGTAGATCCGCCCGCGCGAGGCTTCACCCAGAACAGGCCGTGCGCCGCTGTCCAGTGGAACGGTGGCAATCTCCAGCCGGGTTTTCCCCTGCTGGTTTAGCACTTCAACCACCTTGCCGCCAAAGCGCGCTTCCTGCCCGACATACAGCTCCGGAGCATTCATCACGCGTACCAGATCCTGCTGTGGCGTCGGGCTGGTGCCCTTGATCGCATCAGGAACGGTGACGCACCCGCTCAGTGCTATGGCAACCGCGCCTGCCATAAAAAAGCGTACAACTTTAGTCTGAACCGCCATGATGCGACTCCTTTTTCTCAGTTCCTGTTACTGAGATTCACTCGCGGCCAGGAAGTTTCTTCCATGCGACGGTGTTTCGTAAATAAACCGGCTCGGCGTGTTCAACGGCCACGGTTTTTCCTGCGGCAAGCTGCTGACAGGCAACAGGCAACATATCTTCGGCGGCAGGCAGGAGCATGTTACCGTCCACCAGCGTAAGGCCGGTGTCCTTCGCCATCTCAGGCCATGCCGGCCAGCCGGTTCCGACCGTCGCCCACTCACCGGTGAGCTGTTTCAGGCGCTCGGTGACGGCTTCAGGTTTAAGCACGGCTTCCGACTCTTCGCCGTGCCAGACGCCGTTTTCGTCACGGGTGTACTCCGCCCAGTAGACTTCACCCATGCGGGCATCAATCGCGGCCAGCACGCGGCTGGCACCGGTCATGCGCCAGGCACCCTGAGCCATAGTCGCAAGCGTTGAAACGCCGATCATCGGCAGGTCAGCGCCCAGCGCCAGCCCCTGCGCAATGCCAATCCCGATACGTACGCCCGTAAAGCTGCCCGGGCCACGGCCATAGGCCAGCGCGTCGAGGTCAGTCAGGGCGGTGTTGCCCTCGGTTAAAATGGTTTTTACCAGGGGCAGAATACGTTGGGTGTGTTCCCGTGGGCACTCTTCGAAATGAGCAAAAGTCGTACCGTCGTTCCACAGGGCAACGGAACAGGCCTCTGTCGCGGTATCAATAGCCAGAATTCGCATCAGTCGTCGCGCTCTCGCAATGGTCAGTCACAAAATGGCGCGCATCTTAACACACTCCGGGAAGAATTACTCCGCCGTCGGGTTCGCCAGGAAGCGGACCGCGCGTTTAATATCCCGTGTGCGCGGCGCAGGCGGCAGGCTGGCGAGGAAGGTGGCGCCGTAGGGACGCATCACCAGGCGATTGTCGCAGATCACCAGCACTCCGCGGTCGGTGACGTCGCGTATCAGTCGCCCTACCCCCTGTTTAAGCGTGATAACCGCGTCCGGCAACTGGACGTCGTCGAACGGATCGCCCCCGCGCAGACGGCAGTCCTCCATGCGTGCTTTCAGGAGCGGATCGTCCGGCGATGTGAACGGCAGCTTATCGATAATCACCAGCGAGAGCGTATCGCCGCGCACGTCCACCCCTTCCCAGAAGCTGCTGGTCGCCACCAGCAGGGCATTACCGGCGCTGACAAACTGCTGGAGCAGCTGGCCTTTGCTGGTTTCCCCCTGCAACAGCACCGGCAACGTCATGGTCGCGCGGAACTGCTCGGCCAGATCGCGCATCATGGCGTGAGAGGTGCAGAGCATAAAGCAGCGTCCGTTGTTGGCCTCAATCATCGGCTTTAGCATGGCCGCCAGATGGCGCGCCGCCCCTGGCTGGTTAGGCAGCGGCAGATTGCGTGGCACGCACAGCAGCGCCTGTTTCTCATAGTCGAACGGGCTTGGGAGGAGTAAGGATTCAGCCTGCTCAATGCCGAGACGCTCGGTAAAGTGGTGCAGATCGTCGTTGACCGACAGCGTGGCCGAGGTAAAGACCCAGGTGCCGGGCTTTTGCGCCATCACCTCTTTGAATTTATCGGCAACGGTCAGCGGCGTGAGCGCCAGGGTGAAGTGGCGCGAGGTACATTCATACCAGTAGCTGTAGCCCGGCTGGTTGATCTCTTTCAGCCGCTTCAGCCGCCCACGGTAGAGCGTGGCCCGCTCGAAGGCGGCGTCCAGCAGCGCTGAACGTCCGAGGGATAGCTTCGCCACGTCGTAACAGAGTTCAAGGGCATCATCGAGCAGCAGCAGCGCGCGCTGGATATTTTTGTCCGCGAGCAGCTCGCGCAGGTTGCCGCGATAGCCCGGCTCGCCAAGCTGTAAGCGGAAATCCTGTGCGCATTGCGCCAGGCGGTCCGCGCACTTCTGCAACTGCTGGGTATCTTTGAGCTCGGTGCGATAGGCAATGGTAATATCTTTCGCCAGATCCTGAAGCTGACGGCTGGAGAGCGACTGGCCAAAATACTGGCTGGCGATGTCCGGTAGCTGATGGGCTTCATCGAAGATCATCACCTCCGCCTCCGGGATTAGCTCGCCGAAACCACTGTCCTTGACCACCATATCCGCAAGAAACAGGTGATGGTTCACCACCACCACGTCGGCGTCCATCGCCGTTTTACGCGCTTTCACCACAAAGCAGTCTTTATACAGCGGGCAGTCGCTGCCGAGGCAGTTGTCGTTGGTGCTGGTCACCAGCGGCCAGGCCGGGGAGTCTTCCGGCACGCTCGCGCAGGTGCTGATGTCCCCCTCCTCCGTCTGGTTGGCCCAGGCGCGCAGGACGATCACATCGCTGAGTGTTTGTACCGGCAGGTCACCGCCCGCCAGTGCCTGCTGTTCGAGACGCTCCAGACACAGATAGTTAGAACGCCCTTTCAGCAAGGCCAGACGCCCTTTGTATTTCAGCGCTTTCGCCACCGTGGGTAAATCGCGGCTGTAGAGCTGATCCTGGAGCGCTTTTGATCCCGTAGAGATGATCACCTTTTTTTTCGCCCGCAGCGCAGGAGCGAGGTAAGCGTAGGTTTTCCCCGTACCGGTGCCGGCCTCCACAACCAGCGGCTGCGCCTTGTCGATGGCGTGCGCGACGGCATGCGCCATCTGACGTTGAGGTTCGCGCGGTTTAAAACCGGGAATTGCCTGTGCTAACTGACCTTCAGGGGAAAAATCGTCTGCCACGGTGTTCTCTCACTGTATTTTTGCACAGGGATTATGTCAGCCCCTTCTCTCCGGTGCCACCCCAAATAGTGACGACGGCGGAACAATATGGCAGTCTTGCCGCCTGACGATGAAAGATAACGAGGATACGTTTATGACAATTACGCGCATTGATGCCGAAGCCCGCTGGTCTGATGTGGTGATCCACAACCAGACGCTGTACTACACCGGTGTCCCTGCCAATCTGGACGCCGACGCCTTCGAGCAAACCGCTAACACCCTGGCGCAGATCGACGCCGTACTGGAAAAACAGGGCAGCGATAAATCCCGCATTCTGGACGCGACGATTTTCCTGGCGAATAAAGACGACTTCGCGGAGATGAATAAAGCCTGGGATGCGTGGGTAGTGGCGGGTCACGCGCCTGTACGCTGCACCGTACAGGCCACGCTGATGAAACCGGAGTATAAGGTGGAGATTAAGATTATCGCGGCAGTTTAAGCCCGGTTATTCATCTTCATCTTCAAATCGCGCCACAATCCGTTCGCCGGTATGACTGGCGCGAATTTCCTGAGCGACGACGGTGATCGCTTCTCCGCTGCTCATACCCTGGCCCATCAGTTCCTGAATCCGCTCTACCGCTTTCTGCTGTTGGTCATGACTGAGAGAAGGTAAACCTGCAAACATCGTTAACTCCTGCTAAATTATTCGCGCTAATTATTTCACGCTACCCGGTAGTATGCCATACATGAACATGCGCTTCCCCACTGTTATGACCTTACCCTGGCGTGCAGACGCCGCCGAGTTCTGGTTTGCCCGTCTGAGCCACCTTCCTTTTGCCATGCTGCTGCACTCCGGGCATGCGGATCACCCCTACAGCCGCTTTGATATTCTGGTGGCCGACCCGGTTAAAACGCTGACGACCGATGCGCTGTCACCCACGGACGATCCGCTGATGCGGCTTCAGAACGAGATCCATGCTCTGGGCTTATCTGCCACACCGGATCCGGATCTGCCTTTCCAGGGGGGCGCGCTGGGCCTGTTTGGTTACGATCTGGGTCGCCGTTTCGAAAAGCTGCCCGAGCATGCGCAGGCGGATATTTCCCTGCCGGATATGGCGGTCGGGCTGTATGACTGGGCGCTAATCGTGGATCACCGTAAGCAGACGGTTTCCCTGCTTAGCCACCGAGACGTGCAGGCGCGTCTGGCCTGGCTTGAGGCGCAACGGCCCGCCACAGCGGAACACTTTATGCTGACCTCTGGCTGGCACTCGAACATGAGCGCGGCGGAATATGCGGAAAAATTCTCTCGCGTGCAGGCGTATCTTCACAGCGGCGACTGTTATCAGGTCAACCTTGCCCAGCGTTTCCAGGCGGCGTACCGGGGAGACGAATGGCAGGCATTTACCCGCCTCAATGCCAGCAATAAGGCCCCGTTTAGCGCATTTTTACGCCTTGAACACGGCGCCATCCTCAGCCTTTCGCCTGAGCGTTTTATTCATCTGGCTGACGGTATTATTCAGACCCGCCCGATCAAGGGCACCCTGCCGCGCCTTGCCGATGCTAACGCCGACCGCCAGCAGGCGAAGACGCTGGCGGCCTCGCCGAAAGATCGCGCTGAAAACCTGATGATTGTCGATCTGATGCGCAATGATATTGGCCGCGTCGCCGAGCCGGGCAGCGTGCGCGTGCCGGAGCTGTTCGTTGTGGAGCCTTTCCCGGCGGTACATCATCTGGTCAGTACTATCACTGCACGCCTGCCGGCCTCGCGGACCGCCTGCGATCTGCTCCGCGCCGCGTTTCCGGGCGGCTCCATCACCGGCGCGCCGAAGGTCCGCGCGATGGAGATTATCGACGAACTGGAACCGCATCGCCGCAACGCCTGGTGCGGCAGCATCGGCTATGTGAGCCTGTGCGGAACCATGGATACCAGCATCACTATTCGCACCCTGACGGCCTGCGACGGTAACCTTTACTGTTCCGCAGGCGGCGGCATTGTAGCCGACAGCCAGGCCGGGGCGGAATATCAGGAAACCTTTGATAAAGTGAATCGTATCCTGAAACAACTGGAGAACTCACGGTGAAGAAAGACAACCTGACGCTGGATGATTTTCTGTCGCGCTTTCAGCTTCTGCGGCCCCAGGTTAACCGCGCCGCGCTGAATCAACGTCAGGCGGCGGTACTGATCCCGGTCGTGCGTCGTGAACAGCCGGGTCTGTTGCTTACCCAGCGCTCACCGCATATGCGAAAACACGCCGGTCAGGTTGCGTTTCCGGGCGGCGCGGTGGACAGCACCGATGCTTCCCTGATTGCCGCCGCGCTGCGCGAAGCGCATGAGGAGGTGGCGATCCCCCCGGAGGCGGTCGAGGTAATTGGCGTGCTGCCGCCAGTGGACAGCGTAACCGGTTTTCAGGTCACGCCGGTCGTCGGCATTATTCCGCCCGATCTTCAGTATCACGCCAGCGTCGATGAAGTTTCAGCGGTGTTCGAAATGCCGCTTGAAGAGGCCCTTCGTCTGGGCCGCTATCATCCTCTGGATATTCACCGCCGCGGGCACGATCATCGGGTCTGGCTGTCGTGGTATCAGCATTATTTTGTCTGGGGCATGACGGCAGGCATCATTCGTGAGCTTGCGCTACAAATCGGCCTGAAGCCTTGACTATACTTTACATTCCACCCTTTTCTGGCAGGTTTGCGATCGGCGTCGCGCTATTAGCTAAACCATCGTTAACCATTAGTTTAATTCATGTGAATAGTTAAGCCGAGGTTAGTGTTCCCTCTTACACTATGCGCAGTTATAACATCGTTACTGGAACCCCAGTAACCCTGTCAGGAGTGTGAAAGTGATTAGTATATTCGACATGTTCAAAGTGGGGATTGGTCCATCTTCTTCCCACACTGTAGGGCCGATGAAGGCCGGTAAACAGTTCGTCGATGATCTGGTCGAAAAAGGATTACTGGAAAGCGTTACCCGTGTCGCCGTAGACGTTTACGGTTCACTGTCATTAACGGGTAAAGGCCACCACACCGATATCGCCATTATTATGGGTCTGGCGGGCAATATGCCGGACACAGTTGATATTGATGCCATTCCGGCATTTATCCGCGACGTGGAAACGCGCGGTCGTCTGCTGCTGGCTAACGGTCAGCACGAAGTGGACTTCCCGCAGGATGACGGGATGCGTTTTCGTAGCGACAACCTGCCGCTGCATGAAAACGGTATGACCATCCACGCCTGGAGCGGCGAAAAAGAGATCTACAGTAAAACCTACTACTCCATCGGCGGCGGCTTTATCGTTGACGAAGAACACTTTGGCAAAGAGAGCGCGGGCGATGTGAATGTGCCCTATCCGTTTAAATCTGCCACCGAGATGTTGGCCTATTGCAAAGAGACCGGTCTCTCCCTCTCCGGCATGGTGATGCAGAACGAACTGGCGCTGCACAGCAAGAAAGAGATCGAAGACTATTTTGCTAACGTGTGGCAAACCATGCGCGCCTGTATTGACCGCGGGATGAACACCGAGGGGGTTCTGCCTGGGCCACTGCGTGTGCCACGTCGTGCCTCTGCGCTTCGCCGTATGCTGGTCACCACCGACAAATTCTCCAATGATCCAATGAATGTGGTTGACTGGGTGAACATGTTTGCGCTGGCGGTTAACGAAGAGAACGCAGCGGGTGGTCGCGTGGTGACGGCGCCAACCAACGGCGCGTGCGGTATCGTTCCGGCGGTGCTGGCCTACTACGATCACTTTATTGAGCCCGTGACACCGGAGATCTATATCCGTTATTTCCTCGCGGCAGGCGCTATCGGCGCGCTGTACAAGATGAATGCCTCCATCTCCGGTGCCGAAGTAGGCTGTCAGGGTGAAGTGGGCGTGGCCTGCTCTATGGCGGCGGCCGGTCTGGCGGAACTGCTGGGCGCAAGCCCTGAGCAGGTGTGCGTGGCGGCGGAAATCGGCATGGAGCACAACCTCGGTCTGACCTGTGACCCGGTTGCCGGCCAGGTGCAAGTACCGTGCATTGAGCGTAACGCCATCGCCTCCGTCAAAGCGATCAACGCCTCGCGTATGGCGATGCGCCGTACCAGCGAGCCACGCGTGTCACTGGATAAGGTTATTGAAACCATGTACGAAACCGGCAAGGACATGAACGCGAAGTACCGTGAGACTTCGCGCGGCGGTCTGGCCATTAAGGTGCAGTGCGACTAAACCTTCCTTTTCGCCCATCTGCAACAGATGGGCGAATTTTCCCACCGCCTCTCGTCGCTTCACGTATTCCCCACTACACTGTCACTGTTGCGTCTGGCTTTTCCGGCCGGTGCTTATCAGGCGACCGTTCATGCAAACTGCACAAACGATCATTAAAGACTATCGCCGAAAACGCGTTATCGTCTGTGTTACGGTTGCGCTCGTTACGCTCGTCCTGACGCTGGGCATTCGCTTTATTTCACAGCGCAACATTAATCAGGATCGGATCCACGACTTTACTCACCACACCGTGCGTGCGCTTGATAAGGTGCTTCTTGCGTTAGAAACCCAGCGTGAAACTCTACGTTTTCTGGTTGATATGCCCTGCGCTGAAGCGAATCCGATTCTGCGAAAACAGGCGGCGATCCTCCAGACCGTGCGCTCCATCGCCCTCGTCAAAGACGGAATACTGTATTGCTCGAGCGTATTTGGCAGCCGAAATATGCCCGTCAGTGACATTGAGCCGATGCTTCCGTCCAGTGAACCCAGGCTGATCTTGTTGACCGATCGGTGGCTGTTAAAGGGCAGTCCGGTACTGATTCAGTGGTCACCCCTTGCGGGCGACGGCAGTGACGGGTTGATGGAGGTAGTGAATATCGATCTCATCACCAAAATGATTCTGGAGCCACAGCGGCCACAAATCACCGACGTGGTCCTGAGAGTAGGCGATAATTTTCTCCGCGACGGGCAGCAGGTGACGAATACGCCGACCTTCGATGAACACGCCTCCCTGCTGGAACAGTCTTCACAGCACTACCCTTTCAGCGTCACGGTCAGCGGCCCGGGGGCAGGCCAAATGGCATTGAAAAATCTGCCTACCCAGCTACCGCTGGCGTTGATGCTCAGTTTACTGATGGGCTATATCGCCTGGCTTGCCACGGCGCGACGCATAAGTTTCACCTGGGAAATTAATATGGGGATTGCTGCCCGGGAGTTTGAACTCTTCTGCCAGCCGCTGGTAAACGCCCGCACCCGGGAATGCGTTGGCGTCGAGATCCTCCTGCGCTGGAACAACCCGCGTCAGGGCTGGATTTCTCCCGATGTCTTTATCCCCCTGGCTGAAGAACATAGCCTGATTGTTCCGCTTACCCGCTACGTCATCAGCGAAACGGTGCGGCAGATAGGCTTTTTCCCGGCCTCACGGGATTTCCATATTGGCATCAACGTGGCCGCCAGCCATTTTCGCCGCGCTGCGCTGATCCGGGATCTCAACCGCATCTGGTTTAAGGCGAACCCTGTTCAAAAGTTGATTGTAGAGTTAACCGAGCGCGATGCGTTGCTCGATGTGGATTACCGCATCGTGCGAGAGCTGCACCGCAAAGGGGTGAAGCTTGCGATTGATGATTTTGGTACGGGCAATAGTTCTCTTTCGTGGCTTGAAAAACTTCACCCGGACGTGCTGAAAATTGATAAATCCTTCACCACCGCGATCGGCACCGACGCCGTGAACTCAACGGTAACGGATATTATTATTGCGCTGGGCCAGAGGTTGAATATTGAACTGGTTGCAGAAGGGGTTGAAACCGAGGAGCAGTCACGCTATTTGCGCCGCCACAGCGTACATATTTTGCAGGGGTACTTGTATGCGCGGCCGATGCCGCTGCGGGAGTTTCCGAAATGGCTGGCGGAAAGTAACCCTCCGCCAGCCCGTCACAACGGACACATCGTGCCTTTATTGCCGTTACGCTAGATAGCGTTACTCTTCTTCGTCGTGTACAGAGTGCTCTTTAACAATACGAACCATATCAACGCGATAGTCGTTGGCTTCAACGATGGTAATTTGCAGCGGCGGCAGCTCAAGCACATCACCGATACGCGGGATCTGCCCGTTAACGGCAATCACCAGCCCCGCTACCGTGGCGATGTCTTCATCGTCATTGACCACGTTTTCGACGCCCAGCGTGTGCGAGAGCGCGTGCAGGTCGGTGGTGCCTTTCACCAGCCAGCCGTCACCGTCGGCAACGATTTCTGGCGTTTCATCCGCATCAGGGAATTCACCGGCAATGGCTTCCAGCACGTCCAGCGGCGTTACCAGACCTTGTACCACACCAAATTCGTTGGTGACGATAACAAAGCTCCCGCGAGCACGACGCAACACGCCCAGCAGGTTAATCGGATCCAGCGTCTCCGGCACCACGATGGCAGGCGACGCGGCCGCTACGGCCTCGACGTTGACGCCCTCTTCCAGCGCCACGAGCATCTCTTTCGCGCGCACCACACCGATGATCTCATCCAGCTCGCCCCGACAGACCGGGAACAGGCTGTGCGGCGAGGAGAGCAGCTGCTGGCGAATTTCGTCGACGCTCAGGTTGGCGTCCACCCAGCTGATTTCACCGCGCGGCGTCATAATGCCGCGCAGGGAGCGGGAGGCCAGCGAAAGCACGCCGTTGATCATGTAGCGTTCTTCTTCCACAAACGCGCCTTCCGGCACCGGAACCGGGTTACGGTTCTCGTTATCCGCCTGCACGTTCACCTGACGACGCCCGCCCATCAGGCGCAGGATCGCATCGGCGGTACGCGCGCGCAGCGGCTGATTCGACTGCTGCTTAATGAAGTTACGGCGCGCAATCTGGTTAAACAGCTCGATCAGAATCGAGAAGCCAATCGCGGCGTACAGGTAGCCTTTCGGTATATGGAAACCAAAACCTTCTGCCACCAGGCTCAGACCAATCATCAACAGGAAACTCAGACACAGCACGACGACCGTCGGATGTTGGTTGACGAAACGCGTCAGCGGTTTCGACGCCAGCAGCATTACCGCCATCGCAATCACAACAGCCGCCATCATCACCGGCAGATGGTTCACCATGCCAACCGCTGTAATCACCGCATCCAGTGAGAAGACCGCATCAAGCACCACAATCTGCAGGACCACCACCCAGAAGCTGGCATACCCCTTACCGTGGCCATCATCATGCTGCCGGTTCTCCAGCCGTTCATGCAGCTCTGTTGTAGCTTTGAACAGCAGGAAAAGCCCCCCCACCAGCATGATTAAATCACGGCCGGAGAAGGTGAAATCCATGACGGTGAACAGAGGCTTAGTCAGCGTAACCATCCACGAGATCACGGACAGCAGGCCCAGTCGCATGATCAGTGCCAGCGAGAGGCCGATCAGACGGGCTTTATCACGCTGTTTCGGCGGCAGCTTATCCGCAAGGATGGCAATAAACACCAGGTTATCAATACCGAGAACGATCTCCAGCACGACCAGCGTAAGCAAGCCTACCCAGATTGACGGGTCCATTAAGAATTCCATGACACGCTCCTGCTAAAGGAATGACAAAACGGTGCCCCGCTAATTTCGGGCATTTCAAAGGGAATGGGGGTCGATGCGTGGCGAAGGTCGCCGGTGAATAAGGCGCGGAATGGCCTGGAAGATGACTGACGTCGGTGACGGTCCATATAGTGGGCTGTAGCCCTATACTCCTGAATAATTAAACGGACGCTAAACATATCAGAGACAATGGGTTTTTAGCAAAGATTTACGTTCCTTTGCAAACTTCTGTAACACACGTGGTTTATCTTACAGAAAAATCTGTAAGGCGTAGCTAAATTACGGATCTTCATCACATAAATTATTTTTTCACTATCTAAAATAATTCGCGGAAGTCTTGGTTTTTTAGAACTCTAACCCTTATCTGAATCGATTCGGTTCGCCAATACGATTCTCAGTACGCCTGCCTGGCAGACGTATAAATGATAATAATAGGAGGTAGCAAGTGACCATTGCTATTGTCATAGGCACACATGGTTGGGCTGCGGAGCAGTTACTCAAAACGGCAGAAATGCTGTTGGGCGAGCAGGAAAACGTTGGCTGGATCGATTTCGTTCCCGGTGAAAACGCCGAGACGCTGATTGAAAAGTACACTGCTCAGCTTGAGAAGCTGGATACCAGCAAAGGCGTGCTGTTTCTCGTGGATACATGGGGCGGCAGCCCGTTCAACGCTGCCAGCCGCATTGTCGTCGATAAAGAGCATTATGAAGTCGTCGCCGGGGTAAATATCCCAATGTTGGTGGAAACCTTCATGGCGCGTGACGACAACCCAGGCTTTGACGAGCTGGTGGCGCTGGCGGTGGAAACCGGTCGCGAAGGCGTGAAGGCGCTGAAAGCACAGCCGGTTGAAAAACCTGCCCCTGCCCCTGCTGCACCAAAAGCCGCGGCACCGGCGAAGCCAATGGGTCCGAACGATTACATGGTTATCGGCCTTGCGCGTATTGATGACCGTCTGATCCACGGCCAGGTGGCGACGCGCTGGACCAAAGAGACCAACGTACAACGCATCATCGTGGTCAGTGACGAAGTGGCCGCCGACACTGTCCGTAAAACACTTCTTACCCAGGTTGCACCGCCGGGCGTCACCGCGCACGTCGTGGATGTCGCCAAAATGATCCGCGTTTACAACAACCCGAAATATGCGGGCGAACGCGTGATGCTTCTGTTCACCAACCCGACAGACGTTGAACGCATTGTTGAAGGCGGCGTGAAAATCACCTCCGTTAACATTGGCGGTATGGCTTTCCGTCAGGGCAAAACGCAGGTCAACAACGCGATTTCAGTGGATGCGAAAGATATCGAGGCCTTCAACAAGCTGAATGCACGCGGTATCGAGCTGGAAGCCCGTAAGGTTTCCACGGATCAGAAACTGAAAATGATGGATTTGATCGGCAAAGTGGGGAAATAAGCCCGGGCCGGTTTTTCATATAGAGCTTATGTAATAGGAGAAGTGCAATGGAGATTACTACTCTTCAGATTGTGCTGGTGTTCATCGTCGCGTGTATTGCGGGTATGGAGTCCGTACTTGATGAATTTCAGTTCCACCGCCCTCTGGTGGCCTGTACGTTGATTGGCGCCGTTCTCGGTGACATGAAAACCGGTATCATCATCGGTGGTACCCTGGAAATGATCGCCCTCGGCTGGATGAACATCGGTGCGGCAGTTGCGCCAGATGCCGCGCTGGCGTCCATTATTTCGACCGTTCTGGTCATCGCCGGTCATCAGAGTATCGGTGCCGGTATCGCGCTGGCCATTCCACTGGCCGCGGCAGGCCAGGTGCTGACCATCATTGTTCGTACCATCACCGTTGCCTTCCAGCACGCGGCGGATAAGGCGGCCGATAACGGCAACCTGACAGCGCTCTCCTGGATCCACGTCTCGTCCCTGTTCCTGCAGGCGATGCGTATCGCTATTCCGGCCGTTATCGTGGCGATTTCCGTTGGGACCAGTGAAGTTCAAAGTATGCTGAACGCCATACCAGAAGTGGTCACCGGCGGTCTGAATATCGCGGGCGGTATGATTGTGGTCGTAGGTTACGCGATGGTCATCAACATGATGCGCGCAGGCTATCTGATGCCGTTCTTCTACCTTGGCTTCGTTACCGCTGCATTCACCAACTTCAACCTGGTTGCGCTGGGTGTGATTGGTGCGGTGATGGCGATTCTTTATATCCAGCTCAGCCCGAAATACAACCGTGTCGCGGGTGCCCCTGCGCAGGCTGCTGGTAACAACGATCTCGATAACGAACTGGACTAACAGGTGAGCGAAATGGTTGATATGACAAAAACTACCACTGAGAAAAAACTCACTCCGGGTGATATTCGTGGCGTGTTCATCCGTTCTAACCTGTTTCAGGGTTCATGGAACTTCGAACGTATGCAGGCGCTCGGCTTCTGCTTCTCCATGGTGCCGGCAATCAAACGCCTGTATCCGGAAAACAACGAAGCACGCCGTCAGGCAATTAAGCGTCACCTGGAATTCTTCAACACTCACCCTTACGTAGCGGCGCCTGTTCTGGGCGTAACGCTGGCGATGGAAGAGCAGCGTGCAAACGGGGCTGAGATCGACGATGGTGCTATCAACGGTATTAAAGTCGGTCTGATGGGGCCGCTGGCAGGCGTGGGCGACCCGATCTTCTGGGGTACCGTGCGTCCGGTCTTTGCGGCACTGGGCGCCGGGATCGCCATGAGCGGCAGTCTGCTTGGTCCCCTGCTGTTCTTTATCCTGTTCAACGCGGTGCGTCTGCTGACCCGCTACTACGGCGTGGCGTATGGTTACCGTAAAGGGGTGGATATCGTTAAGGATATGGGCGGCGGCTTCCTGCAAAAACTGACTGAGGGGGCGTCAATCCTCGGCCTGTTTGTAATGGGGGCTTTGGTTAACAAGTGGACGCACGTGAACATCCCGCTGGTGGTATCGACGATCACCGGTCAGGATGGTCAGACGCGCGTCACCACCGTGCAGACTATTCTGGACCAGCTGATGCCTGGCCTGGTACCGCTGCTGTTAACCTTCGCCTGTATGTGGCTGCTGCGTAAGAAAGTGAACCCGCTTTGGATCATCGTTGGCTTCTTCGTCATCGGTATCGCGGGCTACGCCGTCGGCCTGCTGGGTCTGTAATAAAATGCGTTACCGACCGGGGGCTTGCCCCCGGTCTTTTTATCTGGAGGATGAATGACTGTCACGGACACCGTACTGGTTTTATTTATTGTTGCCCTTCTGGCTTACGCGATCTATGACGAGTTCATTATGCCTCGCCGCCACGGCGAGACGCTGCTGACCCTTCCCCTCTTACGCCGTGGGCGCATTGATGCGTTTATCTTCGCCGGTCTGGTAGTCATCCTGATTTACAATAATGTGACCAGCCACGGCGCAATATTAACCACATGGTTATTATGTGCGCTGGCATTAATGGCGATTTACCTGTTCTGGATCCGCTCGCCAAAACTCATTTTTAAAAAACACGGATTCTTCTTCGCCAATGTCTGGATAGAATATAACCGCATTAAAGAGATGAATTTATCCGAAGACGGAGTTCTGGTGATGCAATTAGAGCAACGCCGCCTGCTCATTCGGGTCAAAAATATTGACGACCTGGAAAAAATCTACAAATTACTCCTTAAAACTCAATGAATTAATTTTATAGCATCGGCTATGTATTGTATTATACTCATACCAGAAATATAGCCGATGCTATATCTCCCCTGCGAATTAACTTATATTTATTAACGATACTTTTACGCATAAACCTAAATGAAAATCGTTATCAACATAGTGGCTTTATAAAGCCATCTTCGTTGTTGTTTTATATTCTCAAAATATGTTAAGGTTGCGCCCGTCGTTGGGGAGTAGCCGATTTCCTGCCTGCGGGAAATGTACGTGTCAACATACTCGTTGCAAAACGTGGCGCGTACGGATCGTATTCAGCACACTTACTGTGCCAAAAGCGATCAGGCGAGACCATAGATACATCAACTGCTGTTTACTGGGGGCAGTGATGTGTCATATGGATATCCCCGGTCTGGACGCACTTATGAATATCTCCGCTACGATCCTTCTGGCTTTTGGCATGTCCATGGACGCATTTGCCGCCTCTATCGGTAAAGGTGCCACCCTCCATAAACCTAAATTTTCCGAAGCCCTGCGCACCGGTCTCATCTTTGGCGCAATCGAAACGCTGACGCCGCTTATTGGCTGGGGTCTGGGGATGCTCGCCAGCCAGTTTGTGCTGGAGTGGAACCACTGGATCGCCTTCGTGCTGCTGGTGTTCCTCGGCGGACGCATGGTAATTGAAGGTTTTCGTGGCAACAGCGATGAAGATGATGCGCCGCTGCAACGCCACGGCTTCTGGCTTCTGGTGACAACCGCTATCGCAACCAGCCTGGACGCAATGGCCGTCGGTGTCGGTCTGGCGTTTTTGCAGGTCAATATTATCGCCACCGCGCTGGCGATTGGCTGCGCCACGCTGATTATGTCAACGCTGGGGATGATGGTGGGGCGGTTCATTGGCCCGCTGTTAGGCAAACGCGCCGAAATTCTGGGCGGTATCGTGTTGATCGGGATTGGTGCCCAAATACTCTGGGCACACTTCGCGGGTTAATCTTCGCGCTGCCAGCAATGGATGCTGAAATCCGTCTGGCAGCGAAATTCTGTCTGTGCTGCCAGCGTTTCCCACACCTCTGGTTTTGCCCGCCACGCAAACGGCGTCATTTGCAGTAACGCCACCGCTTCACTTCCCTGCAACGTCATCTCATACGCCACTGACTGCGCCTGCTTTAACGCGAAGCCCGCCAGCTGTTCAGAGTGCGGCGCATGCAGGTGAACTTCATCATAGATCAGCCCTTTTAGCTCCAGCAGATGACGCGGTCCCGGCGTAACGGTGATAACCCACCCGCCGGGCTTAACGACGCGCGCCAGCTCCTCTGCCTTGCACGGGGCATAGATACGCACCACGGCGTCCATACTCGCTTCCTCAAACGGCAGGCGGTGGCTGGAGGCCACGCAGAACGTTACCGCTGAGTAGCGTTTTGCAGCTGCACGGATAGCCACTTTCGACACGTCCAGCCCGTAAGTTTCGGCGCCCTTCCCAGCCGCGACGTCAGCAAACGTGGCGGTGTAGTAGCCCTCGCCGCAGCCGATATCCAGCATGGCGGATGCGCCTTCTGTCAGATATTGACGGAGTAAGTCGACAACGGTATCCCTGAGCGGTTGATAGTGCCCGGCGTCAAGAAACGCCCGGCGCGCCTGCATCATCTCCGCGCTGTCACCCGGATCCCGGGAGCGCTTGTGCTGTACCGGCAGAAGATTGACATAGCCCTCTTTAGCCCGGTCAAACTGATGTCCCAGTGGACAGATGAACGTTTTCTCCGCGCGCGTCAGCGGCGCGTGGCAAAGGGGACAACTGAAAGACATGACAGCTCCAGGGCGAAAACCAAAAGGCGAAGTGTACCGCTATTCGCCAGGGTTATAAACGGCTGGGTGATGCATCACGATCAGATGGTCAGAATCTGCCGGCAGTCCGTCTGGCTTCACGTTTTCCAGGCGCAAGACGTTACCCATAATTTCGCTGAACACGGGCGCGGAAACGGCCCCGCCGTAGTAGGCTCCGTTTTTCGGATCGTTGATCACCACCACCAGTGCAAAACGGGGATCGCTGGCGGGCGCAACGCCTGCTGTGTAGGCGACGTATTTATCCACATACTTACCGTGTTCATCGATTTTTTTGGCCGTCCCGGTTTTAATCGCCACACGATAGTTACGCACCGCCGCTTTGATCCCGCCACCGCCGGGTAACGCGACGCTCTCCATCATGTGTTCCACCTCGTGAACAATCTCCCCGGGCATCACCCGTTTGCCAATCACGGGGGGATCGATACGGGTGATGGACAGAGGCCGTTCAATGCCATAGCTACCGATGGTGGCATACACATGCGCCAGTTGAAGGGGGGTAACCATCAGGCCATACCCAAAGGCAAAGGTCGCCCTGTCTAACTGACTCCAGAATTTTCGCTGCGGCAGTAAACCTGAGCTTTCTCCCGTTAAGCCAAGCCCGGTACTCTCGCCAAAACCAAAGTTTTTATAGGTATCAAGTAACCGTTGCACGGGCATCGCGAGAGAAAGACGGGATACGCCCGTGTCGCTGGATTTTTGCAGGATCCCGGTCATGGTCAGCTCGGGGTAGTAGCCCACATCGCGAATACGATGGCCATCAATGGTGTAGGGATGCGTGTCTATCACGCTGTCAGGCTGCACCAGCCCCTGCTGTAGCGCCGTCATCAGCACCAGAGGTTTAACGGTCGAACCCGGTTCAAAGGTGTCGCTGATCGCGCGATTACGAAAGTCATCCAGTGTTGCCCCTTCCCGATTGTTGGGGTTGAAGTCAGGGAAGCTCGCCATCGCCAGAATTTCGCCCGTCTGGATATTAATCAGCACCGACGCGCCTGACTCGGCTTTATTCCACGCCACGGCATTATCCAGCGCGTCTTCGGTGATAGTTTGCAGGCGTTCATCGATACTAAGCTGGATATTATGTGCCGGTACGGGCGCCACCTCCGTGAGGTTCTCAACCACATGCCCGTATCGATCTTTCCTGACCAGCCGCACGCCTGCCTTCCCGGTGAGCTGCGTGTTAAAGCTTTTCTCGACGCCCTCAATACCCTGACCATCAATATTAGTGAAGCCAATCAGGTTTGCCGCCACGTGTCCGGCAGGATAAAAGCGACGGGACTCATCGCGTAGGTTGATACCGGGAAGACGCAGCTTATCAATCCACTTTGCCTGGGAGGGATCAACCTGACGAGCTAGATAAATGAATCGCCCGTGCGGATTGCTGTTTATTCGCGATGCGAGCGTGCTCAGAGAAAGGTGTAAAGCATTTGCCAGGGCCTGCCAGCGCGAATCAAAGCCGATCCCCCCTTTATCAAGCACAGTTTTGGGATCGGCCCAGACGGCCTGGACAGGTACGCTTACCGCAAGGGGACGCCCTTCACGGTCAACAATCATCCCACGCGGGGCGTCTATCGCCACTTCGCGCAGGGAACGCATATCCTCCTGCTTCACCAGATTATCCGGTTTGATAATTTGTAGCCATGCCACGCGGCCTAACAGAAAAGCAAGGCTACAAAAGATGGCGAGACACAGAAGTGCAAAACGTGCCGGTGTAAAGTTTCCGTTGGCCGTTATTGTCTTTTTTTTCACTTTAACCCCAGGGCTGTTAATCAACGCCCTGATTTAACGGGAAAAAGGGATAATAAGGCGTGAAAACAATGCTAATAATTTCGCGGGTTTGCAACAAGATAATAACAGAGGAGGAATACGTAACATTTTGAAAAATAAGTGAATAAAAAAGCCCCGCATCGGCGAGGCTTATGTCTGAGATCGAAGCGCTAAGCGCTTCAGTCAGCAGTGATTCGATCAGATAGCAGTTACGTTAACCGCAGCTGGGCCTTTCTGGCCGTCCTGAATTTCGAACTCAACGTTCTGGCCTTCAGCCAGAGTTTTGAAGCCGTTACCCTGGATTGCAGAGAAGTGTACGAACACGTCTTTGCTGCCGTCAGCAGGAGTAATGAAACCAAAACCTTTAGACTCGTTGAACCACTTAACTTGACCTTTAATCTTTGCCATTTGCAAAATTCCTTAGAGTGTTTTCTTAGCCCGCAGGCTTTAACATAGATAAAACTGAGACATTACTGCTTGAGGCACTAATATAAGGTTCGGCAGAGAAGCGGTATTCAACGACAACGTGTTTACTCAGGACTTCTTTACTGAAAATGCCACACATAAACAGAACTGTACCTCGTTTGACCCAAAACGTGTTATCACACACAACGTTTAATATGGCAAGCCATTTTTAAACGTGTCTCGATCCGCCGCACAAATTCAGGCGTTACTCCATAACAATCTGCACAGTTATGCGAATTGTCAAATGAAGCGCCACCTGACCTCACCGCCCACAGGGTGCGCTGGCGCGCCCTGTAATCAAAGACTTTTTAAACATAGCTCAATCATTTCAAAGCGTCCATCCCAATCCCTGATTTTCTTTAAAGGAATGACTGAGTTAGAACATTTTGTGAAAAGTTATGCTGAAAACATCGCAATGCACCAGAGTGTGACAGTGAATAAACGATGTTAAATACATTTTGCTAACTGTATTAAAATCCACCATTTAATAAGCGTTATTCTGCACCAAAATAATGAAATTTTTATGACTCTGCCTCAAAACAAGGCAAGCAAAACGTTTCGATAAAAATAAAACACTTCAGGAAAGTTAAAGCTCACAATTTATTCAACGAAACGGTACGACTTGTATAAGGATAAATATTCGCCAGTTTTCAGTATACTGAAACAGTAGTTAACTGCTGCTTAATTATATGTTGGGATGTTATGGGTTACATTTGATAAGGGAGGAGATTTACGCCGTACGTCAGGCCACCTCCCCGTTCCGGGCAGACTATCGTTCGGCCACCAGGCGAATGAACTCTTCCTCGTCTTGTTTTTGAGCATCAGCTTCCTTCGGCACCGCTTTCTCCTCCGGCTCGTTGGCTTCGCACAGACGACGCAGCAACGCAGTCTGCCGTTTCTGCTGATCGAGCAATGCTTCCAGCAGCTCAATCTGCTCGTTTGTGCGGGAGCTGGCGCGATTAACGAAGAACCACAGCACCAGTCCAACGACCAGCACCACTAAAGACATTACCAGGGATGCAATGCTCAGCAGCCCCGAATTCATTAACTCACCCATTTCACCACCTCAGTAAAAACAGTCATTTTACCACTGCAGCCACGTAAGGAAATCGCTCAGTGCAAAAATAGCCACTACCAGGGGATAAACTTATTGATTGAACAAATGCCGCTAAAGAACTGTACATCCTGATCGCACATCACATTTATAGTCTGCGTCCACAGCACCACGCATGCTATCAGCACTATAATCAGAATTACCCAGCGTATTTTTTTCACTCCACACTCCGTCTTATGACCTGATGTAGCCAGGTTATCACGGCTATCTTAAACAGGGGCTAACTGTACCTTCAACAGACGCTTTTCGGAATCGTGCACTTGTTTCACTGCGTAAACCCGTTACGCTTACTCCATGACAACAAAGAAAAAAGAGGCATCGATGCGTTTACTCGTTCGTACGATAATTGTACTGGCACTTGTGTGGATCGGCCTGCTGTTAAGTGGGTATGGCGTATTAATGGGAAGCAAAGAGAATGCCGCGGGTTTGGGTATTCAGTGTAAATATCTCACCGCCCAGGGGGTAAGCACGGCTCAGTACATCCATTCCGACAGCGGGATCATCGGGTTAACCAACTGTCCTGTGCTGCGTAAATCATCTGTTGTGGTTGATAACGGCTAATCAGAGCTAAATTTCGCTTACAAAAACGCCGCAAGAGTGCGGCGTTTTTATTGGAGGCATTGATCAGAACGGGTATTCGTTATAGCCCATCTGCTCTGAAATTTTGCGCGCTGCGGTATGCAGAATTGCCACATACTCATGAAGACGCTCTTCGGAGAAACGCAGCGTTGGGAAAGAGATGCTCAGTCCCGCAATGACAACGCCGAAGCGGTCAAACACCGGCACACCGATGCAGCGCAACCCTTCTTCCTGCTCTTCGTTATCTTCCCCATAACCCTGCTCACGCACTTTATCCAGCACGCTCAGTAGTTCATCCGTACTGGTAATCGTGCGATCGGTGCTGCGTTTGTATTCCACACCGTCAAGGATTTGCTTAACCTCTTCACGATCGCGCCAGGCCAGCAGGACTTTACCAATTGCGGTACTGTACAGCGGGTTACGACGACCGATGCGTGAATACATGCGCAGGTTGTACATGGAGTCAATTTTGTGGATGTAAACGATGCTGTCTTCATCCAGTGCGCCGAGGTGAATTGTCTCTTTCGTCAACCGCGAAAGTTCACGCATCTGAATGTCAGCGCTGCGGATCAGATCCACGTTCTGCAAGGCGCGGGCGCCCAATTCAAACAGTTTCAGGGTCAGAGAATATTTTTCTGATTCTCCTTCCTGCGCGACATAACCCAATGATTTCATCGTCTGCAAAAAGCGATAAACGGTGCTTTTCGACATCATCACACGCTGCGACAACTCTGTAATACCAATTTCACGCTCTTCTCCGAGCGCCTGCAAGATGCCAAACACCTTCAGCACGGAAGAAACAGAATCTGGCTGCTTATCCAAATCTGCGATTGCCATTTATCACCTCATGGAGAGTGTTTTATAAAAATCAGAACCGGTTTTTATTATAAATTCGTGTGATGCGCGCTGCAATCTATCTGGGTTTACTTCGTTACAAATCTGCGACATAAAACCGAAATAACGATGCTAAAATAGTTACTCTGAAAATAATTTCACACTGAGTCATTCTTTTCCCATGCAAAAAAACGTTTCTGATGGCCTGCCCTTACCACAGCGGTACGGGGCAATTGCCACTATTGTCATCGGCATTTCGATGGCTGTCCTTGACGGTGCGATTGCCAATGTGGCTCTTCCTACCATTGCCAAAGACCTTAATGCTTCTCCGGCAAGCTCCATCTGGATTGTGAACGCGTACCAGATAGCGATTGTGATTTCCCTTTTGTCACTCTCTTTCCTGGGCGATATGTTTGGTTATCGCCGGGTTTATCAGTGCGGGCTGGTGGTCTTTACTCTCACCTCGCTCTTCTGTGCCCTTTCCGATTCACTGCACACCCTTACGCTTGCGCGTATCGCACAGGGTTTTGGCGGTGCCGCGCTAATGAGCGTGAACACGGCCCTGATACGGCTTATCTATCCTCATCGCCATCTGGGGCGCGGCATGGGCATTAACTCCTTTATTGTGGCCGTGTCGTCCGCCGCCGGGCCGACGATTGCCGCCGCCATTCTGTCCGTTGCCTCGTGGCAGTGGCTGTTTGCCATTAACGTGCCGCTGGGCATTGTGGCGATATTCTTCGCCCTGCGCTATCTTCCGGAAAATGGTCCGAAAAACACCATGCCACGTTTTGACCTGCCCAGCGCTGTGATGAACGCGCTGACCTTTGGCCTGCTGATTACTGCGCTGAGCGGATTTGCGCAGGGACAGTCTTTGTCGCTCATTGCCGCAGAAATCGTTGCCCTGCTTATCATCGGCTTTTTCTTTGTACGACGCCAGCTGGCGCTGCCCGTGCCGTTACTGCCGGTCGATTTGCTGCGTATTCCGCTGTTTTCGCTATCAATTTGTACCTCCATTTGCTCGTTCTGCGCCCAGATGCTGGCGCTGGTTGCGCTGCCATTCTTTTTGCAGAGCGTGCTTGGCCGTTCGGAAGTGGAAACAGGCTTGTTGCTCACACCCTGGCCTTTGGCAACCATGGTGATGGCCCCGCTGGCCGGGTACCTTATTGAGCGCGTTCATGCCGGACTGCTGGGGGCTATCGGGCTGATCGTCATGGCAGCAGGACTGTTTGCGCTGTCGCTCCTGCCCTCCTCGCCGGGGGATCTGGATATTATCTGGCGCATGATCCTGTGCGGGGCAGGTTTTGGTCTGTTCCAGTCACCTAACAACCACACAATTATCACCTCTGCCCCACGTCATCGCAGCGGTGGTGCCAGCGGGATGCTGGGTACGGCAAGACTGTTAGGGCAAAGCACCGGGGCCGCAATGGTGGCGTTGATGTTTAACCTTGCCGGGCAAAATGCGACACACGTTGCGCTGATTACCGCAGGGACACTGGCGACCCTCGCGGCTATCATTAGCGGCCTTCGTGTGACCCAGCCAAAGGCGCAGGCATAAAAAAACCGGGCGGAGATTGTCTCCTGCCCGGTTTTTTTCATCCGGCGGGTATTACTTCAGGTACTCGCCGCTTCGCAGCGCTTCAATACGTTTATCCAGCGGCGGGTGTGACATAAACAGCTCGCTCAGCGACTTTGATTTACCATTGATGCAGAAGGCCATCATGCTGTTTGCTTCCTGCGGCTCGTAGCTGGTTTTCAGACGTTGCAGCGCAGCAATCATCTTCTCACGACCCACCAGTTTCGCAGAACCGGCATCCGCGTGGAACTCACGATGACGGGAGAACCACATGGTAATGATGCTTGCCAGGATACCGAACACCAGCTCCAGCACCATTGAAACAGCAAAATAGATCAGCGGGTTACCGTTGCTCTCTTCACCCTCATCACGGTTGCCACCCATAAATCCGGCAGCAATCTGCGCCAGAATACGGGAAATAAAGATAACGAAGGTGTTCACCACGCCCTGGATCAAGGTCATGGTGACCATATCGCCGTTAGCGATGTGGCTGATCTCGTGAGCAATAACCGCTTCCGCTTCGTCACGGCTCATGTTTTGCAGCAGACCGGTACTGACGGCCACCAGGGACGCGTCACGACGCGCACCGGTAGCAAACGCGTTGATATCCGGCGCGTGGTAGATCGCCACCTGCGGCATGGCTATGCCCGCCTGCTTTGACTGCTGAGCAACCGTGCTCATCAACCACTGTTCCATATCGTTACGCGGCTGCTCAATAACTTCACCGCCCACGGATTTCAGTGCCATCCACTTCGACATCAGCAGTGAAATGAAAGAGCCGCCGAAACCAAACAGCAGCGCCATAATCAACAGACCCTGAACGCTGCTCGACTGAATTCCCGTCAGGCTTAGCACCAGCCCGAATACCACCATCACCGCCAGGTTGGTGAGCAGGAAGAGCGCGATTCGCATCATAATATTCTTTTAACCTCAGTTTAACAAAACGCACTATGCGATTACCCACATCGTATGGGTATTGCGGCTATTTTCAAGCATCCAGACGGCGTAAGTCACCAGAAAGACACAACTTTACACAATTGGAAATCTGCCTGACGGAAGGATGAGGAACCAAAAGAAACAGGCACAATTTCTTGTGCCTGTTGGGGGATTATTTTGTCGGAGCAGGTTGTACGGCAGGTTTCTCTTTTTCCAGCTTCGCGAGATCAAGCGCGATATGCACCGTCTCGTCCAGATACGGATCGGGCTCCTGGTAATCCTTAGGCAGATCGTCCAGTTTTTTGAGCAGAGGCTTGCCTTCACGTTTGAAGCGATCGTTGATACGCGCCAGACGTGTCGCGTCATCTTCATTGTTCTCTTTCTCACGCTGGGCGTAGTTCAGAGAGACAATGTTCCGTTTCGCTTTCAGAGCGTTGAAACGCGCGATGTCCTTCATGATGTACTGGAATTCCGGATCCTTCCCGATGCGGTCGTTGTGATTTTTCAGCAGTTCCGGACCGAACTGATTCATATCACCCGATTTCACGAATGTCGCGGCATCAATGCTATCCCACGGCAGCGCGTTATCTTCAAACTTCTCGCCCGTTTCCGTCTCTTCGGTACCTGTCGGCATCATGATGTCCGGCGTCACGCCTTTGCGCTGCGTACTGCCGCCGTTAACACGGTAAAACTTCTGAATGGTGTACTGTACTGAGCCCAGCGCCGGCCATTCAGGACGCAGCATCTGGTCGTAAATACGGTTCAGAGAGCGGTACTGCTGAACGGTGCCCTTGCCAAACGTCGGTTCGCCGACGATTAACGCCCGGCCGTAATCCTGCATGGCAGCAGCGAAGATTTCCGATGCAGAGGCGCTGAAGCGATCGACCAGCACCACCAGCGGACCCTTATAGTAGACCACGCCATCGGTATCGGCATCTTCACGCACTTTACCGTTGTTATCGCGCACCTGAACCACCGGGCCAGACGGGATAAACAGCCCGGAGAGCGAGACGGCCTCGGTCAATGCCCCGCCGCCGTTGCTGCGCAGGTCGATGATCACACTGCTGACATTCTGCTTTTCAAGCTTCTGGAGCTGCACTTTTACATCATCGGTCAGGCCAACGTAGAAGCCAGGGATATCCAGAACGCCAACCTTCTCTTTACCCACGGTTTTCACCGACATTTTCACCGCGCGATCTTCCAGACGGATACGCTCACGGGTCAGAGTAACGATACGGGTTTTGGTCCCCTTTCCGGCAGGCAGGATATCCAGGCGAACTTTGCTGCCCTTCGGCCCTTTGATCAGCGCAACTACGTCATCAAGTCGCCAGCCAATCACGTCCACCATGCTCTTTCCGGTTTGACCTACACCGACAATACGGTCGCCTACGCTGATCGCTTTGCTTTTCGACGCAGGGCCACCGGCCACCATGGAGTTGATAACGGTGTAGTCATCATCCATCTGAAGCACAGCACCGATACCTTCCAGAGACAGGCTCATTTCGGTATTGAACTGTTCGGTGTTACGTGGAGAGAGATAATTAGTGTGCGGATCAATTTCGTGCGCAAACGCGGTCATCGCCAGCGAGAAAACATCTTCACTGTTGGTCTGCGCCAGACGACGAATTGCGAATTTGTAGCGACGGTTTAACGTCTCACGGATCTCTTTCTCGTCTTTGCCTGTGAGCTTGAGGCTCAGTTCGTCATATTTGACTTTTCCGTCCCACAGCGCATTCAGTTCAGCCTCATCTTTCGGCCATGGCGCTTTGCTGCGGTCCAGATTAAAGGTGTCGTTGCCGGTGAAGTCCATCGGACGTTCCAGCACTTTCAGCGCGTATTGATAACGCTCAAAACGGCGCTTTTGCGATAAGTTGTACAGATCGTAGAAAAGATCCAGCTTTCCGGAGCGCAGCTCATCACCCACTTCGGATTTGCGTTTAGCGAACTGTTCGACATCGCTGGCCAGCAGTACGTTATGGCTGTAATCCAGCAAGTTCAGATAACGGTCAAAGATTTTGGCCGAAAAGGCCTGATCGAGATCGAACTGACGATAGTGCGAACGAGTAAAGCGCGACGTCACGCGCTCACTCACCGTCGCGTGCTGAGTTTCTTCCTTAAGAACCGGAATTTGATCAACACGCGTAATATCGTCCACAGCGAAAGCGTGGCCTGTTATAGCAAACAGGCCAGCCAGCGCGGTGAGCTTAAAAAAAGTGTTCATGCCAGGCTCGGCCTCCGTTTCAGAACAACAAGTGTTCTGCGCGTACAATCATTGACATACCAGAAGTCAGCTGTACACGAACGCCATCTTTGGTGATTTCCAGTACGGTGGCATCCATCGCATTGTTACCCGCTTTAACCTTCAGAGACTGACCTACGCTCAGGGCGTTGATGTCCGAAACTGGGGTGTGGCGCGGCTCTTCGCGCGGCGCACGTGGGGCTTTAGCTGCTGGTTTGTCAGCACGCGGTTTGCGATCGTTATTTTCAGTACGACGCGGTGCCGGACGCGGTTTACGCTCGCGACGAGGGGCGTCTTCCTGACCGTTTGCCGCTGCGGCTTCGCGTTTTTTGGCCTGCTGTTCAGCACGCTGTGCCTGAACGCGAGCTTTGGCTTCTTCAAGCTGCTTACGCGCATGTTCTACGTGCTGCTCGTCCATCTCACCACACGGGTTGCCGTCAAGGTCGACACGGGTCGCACCCGGCTTGATACCGTACAGGTAACGCCAGCTCGAGGTATAAAGGCGCAAGGCAGAACGAAGCTGCGTTTTGCTGAGGTTCATCTCCCCCTCAACGCGCGCGACCAGATCCTGAAAGATACCGACTTTCAGAGGACGCGCTTCACCTTCAGCGCTGAAGCACTGCGGGAAACGCTCGGCCAGAAATGCGATAACTTCTTTACTGCTATTCAACTTAGGTTGATTTTCCATGAAATTTCCTGATTACAACGGACGTTGCCAACAAGCGCAGGCATGAACAGGCGACATTATAATGACGCTATCAGTAAATGCTACGTTATCCGTTGATTATCCTGCGACGCTCGCAAAGAATTTATGATAATCGGTCTCTGCCAGAACATTTTCCAGGTTTGCGGCCAACGCGCGCAGCCCCTGCTCATCCTCGGCAGTAAAGCGGCTGAAGACCGTGCTGTCGATATCCAGAACGCCAATAATCTGATTTTTAACCACCAGCGGCAGTACGATTTCAGAATTGCTGCTGGCATCGCAGGCAATGTGGCCGTCAAACGCATGTACATCTTCGACACGCTGAACCTGACGGGTCGCCACTGCGGTACCGCACACGCCGCGCCCTACCGGAATGCGCACGCAGGCGAGTTTCCCCTGGAAAGGCCCCAGCACCAGCGTGTCGCCTTCCAGCAGATAAAAGCCCGCCCAGTTCACGTCAGAAAGGCGTTCGAACAGTAACGCACTGGTATTTGCCAGAGTGGCTAAGAAACTGGTTTCCCCTGCCATTAATGCCTTAAAATCGCGATTCAGATCCGCGTAGAATTCTGTTTTGTTCATTATTCAATCACTTAGTTATCTTACATAATTACCGCATAGCCTATTAAAATAAGCATTAAATGCGCTCATGCTCAAGATGAATCCGTTCATGAGTTATTATAACTTTCAACAATACTTATCTGTGTGCGACTGATGGCCCTAAAAACACCCCAAATTACGCCGACAAGAAAGATCGTTGTCCGTACGGTAAGCCAGGCTCTGCCTCGTGCACATTATCAGCGTTGTCCCCAGTGCGATACGCTTTTTATGTTGCCGAAGATGAAATCGCACCAAAGTGCTTTTTGCCCTTGCTGCGATGCCAAAATTCGCGATGGCCGGGACTGGTCATTGACGCGTCTGGCGGCAATGGCGGTTACCATGCTGCTGCTGATGCCGTTCGCCTGGACCGAGCCGCTGTTAAAGCTCTACCTGCTTGGCGTGCGTATTGACGCTAACGTATTGCAGGGGATCTGGCAGATGACGCGCGAGGGCGATCCGCTCACCGGCGCTATGGTGCTGTTCTGCGTCGTCGGCGCGCCGCTGGTGCTGGTCGCGGCAATTGCCTACCTGTGGTTTGGCAACATTCTGGGGATGAACCTGCGCCCTGTCCTGCTCATGCTAGAAAAGCTCAAGGAGTGGGTGATGCTGGACATCTATCTGGTGGGCGTCGGCGTGGCCTCCATTAAGGTGCAGGATTATGCGTTTTTACAACCCGGCATTGGCCTTTTTGCGTTTATTTCACTGGTCCTGCTGAGTATTTTGACCCTGATTCATCTGAATGTTGAACAGCTTTGGGAGCGATTTTACCCTCAGCGTCCCGCGACCCGGCCTGATGAAAACCTGCGCGTCTGCCTGGGGTGCCATTACACCGGTTTTCCGGATAAACGCGGGAGGTGTCCTCGCTGCCACATTCCGTTAAGATTGCGGCGCAACAACAGCCTGCAAAAATGCTGGGCGGCGCTTATCGCCTCACTGATATTTTTATTCCCGGCCAATATGCTGCCGATCTCCGTAATTTATGTGAACGGCGCCCGACAGGAAGATACTATCCTTTCGGGGATTATCTCTCTGGCGCACAGTAACGTGGGGGTTGCCGCCATTGTGTTCATCGCCAGTATTCTGGTGCCCTTTACCAAAGTGGTGGTGATGTTTACGCTGCTTATCAGCATTCACTTTAAATGCGAACAAGGACTACGCACCCGTATCCTGCTTCTGCGATTCGTGACCTGGATTGGTCGCTGGTCGATGTTGGATCTGTTCGTGATTTCGCTGATGATGTCGCTCATCAATCGCGATCAGTTACTTGCTTTTACCATGGGACCCGCAGCTTTTTATTTCGGCTCTGCGGTGATATTGACTATTCTTGCAGTGGAATGGCTGGACAGCCGCTTACTTTGGGACGCACATGAGTCAGGAAACGCCCGCTTCGCCGACTGAAGCGAGAATTAAAACAAAACGCCGCATTTCGCCATTCTGGTTGCTGCCTGTCATCGCGCTGATGATCGCAGGCTGGCTTATCTGGACGAGCTATGAAGATCGCGGAAGTACCATCACGATTGATTTCCAGTCTGCGGACGGCATTGTCGCCGGACGTACCCCCGTTCGCTTCCAGGGGGTGGAAGTGGGTACCGTGCAGGATATTTCCCTCGGCAAAGGGCTGAACAAAATCCAGGTCCGGGCAAGCATTAAGTCTGACATGCAGGATGCCCTGCGCGCCGAAACGCAGTTCTGGCTGGTCACGCCTAAAGCCTCCCTGGCTGGCGTTTCCGGGCTGGATGCGCTTGTGGGCGGTAACTATATCGGCATGATGCCTGGCAAAGGTGAGCCACAGGATCACTTTGTTGCGCTGGATACCCAGCCGAAATATCGGCTGAATAACGGCGATCTGATGATCCACCTCCGCGCGCCGGATTTGGGCTCGCTGAACAGTGGTTCTCTGGTCTATTTCCGCAAAATTCCGGTTGGCCGCGTTTACGACTACGCCATTAACCCGAACAAAGATGGCGTGACCATTGATGTACTGATCGATCGCCGTTTTACCAACCTGGTAAAAAAAGGCAGCCGCTTCTGGAACGTCTCCGGCGTCGATGCTGACCTGAGCTTAAGCGGTGCGAAAGTGAAGCTTGAGAGCCTGGCGGCGCTGGTGAATGGCGCTATCGCCTTCGACTCACCTGCTGACTCCAGCCCTGCCGCCGCAGAGGATACCTTTGGTCTGTACGCCGACCTGGCGCACAGCCAGCGCGGTGTCATCGTCAAGTTGACCCTGCCGGATGCCAAAGGCCTGAAAGCCGGTTCGACCCCGCTGATGTACCAGGGTTTAGAGGTCGGGCAACTGACAAAATTAACCCTCAACGCGGGCGGCTCCGTTACCGGCGAAATGACGGTGGATCCGAGCGTTGTGGACCTCCTGCGGGAAAAAACACGCATCGAGCTGCGTAATCCGAAGCTCTCCCTCAGCGACGCTAGCATCAGTTCCCTGCTGACGGGAAGCACCTTTGAGCTGATCCCCGGTGAAGGTGCGCCGAATAAAAACTTTGTCATCGCGCCGGCGGATAAAGCTCTGCTGCAAAAACCGGGCGTGTTGACGGTTAAGCTGAATGCGCCGGAAAGCTATGGTATCGAAGCCGGTCAACCGCTAATCCTGCACGGTGTGCAGGTGGGTCAGGTTCTGGAACGAAAGCTGACGGAAAAAGGGGTCTCCTTCTCCGCCGCCATCGATCCGCAGTACGGCAACCTTGTGCACGGCGACAGTAAATTTGTGGTGAACAGCCGGGTCGACGTGAAGGTGGGTCTGGACGGCGTTGAGTTCCTCGGCGCCAGCGCCAGCGAGTGGGTTAACGGCGGGATCCGCATTCTGCCGGGCAGCAAAGGCGCGCTGCGTGAGAGCTATCCACTGTTCGCCAATCTGGACAAAGCCATTGAAAACAGCCTCGGCGACCTGCCGACCACCACGCTGACCTTAAGCGCTGAAACGCTGCCGGATGTCCAGGCAGGCTCCGTCGTGCTTTATCGTAAGTTTGAGGTCGGAGAAGTGATCACCGTTCGTCCTCGTGCGGACGCGTTTGATATCGAACTGCATATCAAGCCGGAGTATCGCAAGCTGCTCACGCCAAACAGCGTGTTCTGGGCTGAAGGCGGCGCGAAAGTGCAGCTCAATGGCAACGGGCTGACCGTACAGGCGTCTCCCCTCTCCCGTGCCCTGCGCGGTGCGATCAGCTTCGATAACCTGAGCGGCGCGGGCGGCAACATGCGTAAAGGTGACAAGCGGATCCTCTTCCCGTCTGAAACCGCGGCGCGCGCCGTCGGGGGACAGATTACCCTGCACACCTTTGATGCCGGTAAACTGGCAGAAGGCATGCCTATCCGCTATCTCGGAATTGATATCGGGCAGGTTCAGAAGCTGACGCTGATCACCGCGCGCAATGAAGTTCAGGCTACCGCCGTGCTTTATCCGGAATATGTACAGACGTTCGCCCGGGCAGGCTCGCGCTTCTCGGTGGTTACGCCGCAAATTTCTGCCGCAGGGGTTGAGCATCTCGACACCATACTTCAGCCGTACATTAACGTTGAACCGGGTCGGGGCAACGCGCGTCGTGAGTTTGAGTTGCAGGAGGCGACCATCACCGATTCCCGTTATCTGGACGGTCTGAGCATTGTGGTTGAAGTACCGGAAGCCGGTTCGCTGGGCATCGGTACGCCGGTCCTGTTCCGCGGTATTGAAGTGGGGACAGTAACAAGCCTGACGCTGGGTAATCTGTCCGATCGCGTGATGGTTGGCCTGCGCATCAGCCAGCGTTATCAGCATCTGGTTCGCAACAACTCAGTGTTCTGGCTCGCTTCAGGCTACTCGCTGGACTTCGGCCTGACCGGTGGCGTGGTCAAAACGGGGACCTTTAACCAGTTCATTCGCGGCGGCATTGCCTTCGCGACGCCGCCTGGCACGCCTCTGGCGCCTAAGGCGCAGGCAGGAAAACACTTCCTGCTGCTGGAAAGTGAACCGAAAGAGTGGCGCGAATGGGGAACGGCGCTGCCGCGTTAATCTCGCAGGCTCCGGTGTCAACGCGCCGGAGCCTTTATGTTACACTGCGCGCCTGAATGTTTCCCTGTGGTGTGCCCGTGGCTCAAAACTCCGTATTTCTTCCTGAACAATTCCTCGCACAGATGCGCGAGGCGCTTCCTGCTCATCTCTCTTTCGACGATTTCGTCGCCGCCTGCCAGCGCCCTTTGCGTCGAAGTATTCGCGTCAATACGCTGAAAATCAGCGTCGGAGCGTTTCTGGATCTCGTCTCCTCCTACGGCTGGCAGCTGACGCCGGTGCCGTGGTGTGAGGAAGGGTTCTGGATCGAGCGGGATGACGAGGAGAGCCTGCCGCTCGGCAGCACCGCCGAGCACCTGAGCGGGCTGTTTTATATTCAGGAGGCCAGCTCCATGCTGCCGGTTGCCGCGCTGTTTGCCGACGGAAACCAGCCTGAGCGGGTGATGGATGTCGCGGCGGCACCGGGCTCTAAAACCACGCAAATTGCCGCCCGGATGAACAACCGCGGCGCGATCCTCGCCAACGAATTTTCCGCCAGCCGCGTCAAAGTCCTGCACGCCAATATCAGCCGCTGCGGGATCCACAACGTCGCGTTAACACACTTCGACGGTCGCGTGTTTGGCGCTGCCTTGCCGGAAGCTTTTGATGCCATCCTGCTCGACGCGCCCTGCTCCGGCGAAGGCGTAGTGCGTAAAGATCCTGATGCGTTAAAAAACTGGTCCGTTGAAAGCAACCTGGAGATCGCCGCCACGCAGCGTGAACTGATCGACAGTGCGTTTCATGCCCTGCGCCCCGGTGGAACGCTGGTTTACTCCACCTGCACGCTGAACCGCGATGAAAACGAGGACGTCTGCCTGTGGCTCAGGCAACGCTATGCGGATGCCGTCGAGTTTCTGCCGCTAGACACCCTCTTCGATTCGGCCAGTCACGCGGCCACCCCTGAAGGCTTCCTGCACGTCTTCCCGCAGATTTACGATTGCGAGGGGTTCTTTGTCGCACGACTGCGTAAAACCCGCGCCGTCGATCCGCTGCCTGTCCCTAAGTTTAAGGTCGGCAACTTCCCGTTCACGCCGGTCAAAGGCCGTGAGGCGGCACAGGCGCAAGCGGCTGCCAGCAAAGTGGGACTGCACTGGGATGAGAGCCTGCGCCTCTGGATGCGTGACAAAGAGCTGTGGCTGTTCCCGGTCAACATCGAACCGCTGATTGGTAAGGTGCGTTTCTCCCGCCTCGGTATTCGCCTGGCGGAGATCCACAACAAAGGCTATCGCTGGCAGCACGAAGCGGTCATTGCGCTGGCAGGCAATGAGAACACCTTCGCCCTGACGCATCATGAAGCGGAAGAGTGGTATCGCGGTCGTGACGTTTACCCGGAAGACGGCCCGTCACAGGATGAAGTCATCGTGACGTATCAGGGCTATCCGCTCGGGCTGGCGAAAAAAGTCGGCTCGCGGCTGAAAAACAGCTATCCGCGTGAACTGGTACGCGATGGTCGCCTGTTTACCGGTAACAGCCGCACTGACTGAAAAAACGCATTTTTTTACTGGCGATTTCTCTCTCCTTGTCTAGGATCAAAAATGGATGACTGCACTGGTCATACCAGATTTTGGGCAACAAACCGGAGAGCATTATGACGAAAACCAGCGTACGCATTGGCGCTTTTGAAATCGACGACGCTGAATTGCGCGGCGAAGCACAAGGCGAACGAACGTTAAGTATTCCCTGCAAATCCGATCCGGATTTGTGCATGCAACTGGACGCCTGGGATGCAGATACCAGCGTCCCGGCGATCCTTGATGGGGAACATTCCGTTCTGTACCGTGAACATTACGACAGTAAAACCGATGCCTGGGTCTTGCGTCTTGCATAACCCAAAGAGAACCCGCCCGAAGGCGGGTTATTTATTACTGAAGCTGCGCCAGCGTCAGAAAGCCCCCGAACACCGCTCCCGTATCAATGTAGTGCAGATTGTTGAAATCGTAGCGCTTGTCCACAGGCGTATGTCCGAACCAGAAGTGATCCGCGCCGCTAATGCCCTGCCCTCTACCCACCATAAAGCCCATTAACCGGTCGCGATCCCACAGCACCCGCTGGGCATCTACCGGCTTATGCCAGGCATATTCGGCGGCGGGATAATCCGCATGAGCAATCACGTTCAGCCCGTTTTTGCAGGTTATTTCAATAATGTGTGGTAAGTCCCGACACGCGTCGAGTAAATCCTTCGCCTGCTTTTGTTGAGCGACCGTAAGCCCGGTAAACCAGTTACCGCCATTTATCTTCCAGAGACTAAAATCATTATTTTCAAGCGCATCTAACGCCATTTGCTCGTGATTACCGCGTACCGCATAAAACCACTTTTCCTGCATCAACTGTAAACATTTCACGCTGTCGGGACCGCGGTCGATAATATCCCCCACCGAGATAAGCAGATCCGCAGCAGGATTAAAATGCCGTCGTTTAAGCTCATCCATAAGCCACTGATAGCAACCATGAATATCGCTGACAACCCAGACATGACGCCAGTGTTCTCCCTCTATTTTCTGATACATAACGCCTCCTGTAAGAAGTATAGCTGCCACAGAAAATGTCATGCGCTGGCGTTGGATATCGCGAATCCAAACAAACCATAAACCAGCCGGAAATAAAGATCGCTGCGCTATTAATCCCTTATTCCCTGGCCTTTAAAATAATGCGGAATAAAAAGAGGGATTTTCACGTGTCAAACATACACCTGCAAAACGATGTTTTTTATCCGCATCGCACAAATATTATTTCTGAACTGGTGAGAGGGAAACGCGTTCCCGGCCCAATCTGGCACAAACGTGATTACCGGTTAAAGTTCCTTCTGCGCTCGCTTTTATTCTGGTCCTCCACCCATCGCATGCTGGAGGCGCTATCCGGGCGCGATGATTTCGACAGGCTGCTCACCTCTCAAATTACCTTGCCGAGCAAAACTCACCGCCAGTATCTGATGCGTGGCCTGAACTCAAACGACCGGGCCGATGCTATCGTCAGCCACTATCAGTGGATTGATAGTCTGACAAATACCGCCCTCGCCCACGCGCTGACCAATCCGCAAGAGGTGCCGGTTGTCCGGTTCGAGGCAAAAAACGGCCAAATCTATACCGTCCACGCCTCGTCCGCAGGTAAGGCTGAACGTGAAGGCGAAAGCACGCTTTGGCTGCATGACAATGAGAACACGCTGCTTGCCAGCCTGACGTTCTGTGTCGCACGCAGTAACGGCCGTATGGTGCTGGTGATCGGCGGCCTCCAGGGTCCACGTCGTCATGTTTCACGGGAGGTGATTAAGCAGGCTACCCGTGCCTGCCATGGGCTTTTCCCGAAACGCGTGCTGATGGAGGTGATCTTCCAGCTTGCCTCACGCTCGAACATCAGCGCGATTTTTGCCGTCAGCGATGAAGGCCATGTTTTCCGCGCGCTGCGCTACCGTCTGAGCAAAGGGCGTCATTTTCACGCCAGCTACGACGAGTTCTGGGAAGGCCTGAACGGAAAGAAACTCTCCCCCTTCTGCTGGCAGTTGCCGCTCCAGATGGAGCGTAAAGCACTGGAGGAGATTGCCAGCAAAAAACGCGCCGAATACCGTCGCCGCTTTGCGTTACTTGATGATATTGCGGCTTCCGTACATGCGCGCATTGATCCCGCAGTCGTCTCAGGCAAAATACAAACAAAAATTTAACAAAACAGCCAAAAAGGACTGGACTTACGCCTGCCGGGTTGTGGTATGTTTGAAGCAGGCGCACAGGAAGTGAACCTTCTGCTGAGACGAAAACCGGATTTTATCGTTTATTTTCATGCAGATAAAAAGAGACCGAATACGATTCCTGTTTCCGCTACAACCAGCCCTTTTTTATATAATTCATGAAGTTACATGTCAGAAACCCGTTAAATACGGGTTTCAATGCTTACCAATAGATCCATTCAAGATCAAACCGTTGCCATCTTATTCGAGTGAGCGACGAGTGAACTTCGGGATCGCTCTGATCCGAAAACTTCCCCTCTTTTGCGTAGCTCCTTCCAGTTTCGCAACACGTCGCTTTACGCATTTCATCCCCATCAGCATAATCGCCCCGAATCCGTTTGTAAGACTTAACCAGCGCGCGCTACTTTTTCTCCCTGCCCTATACTTTCAGTCTGACTGACTGGAGGTTTCTATGTGTGGACGTTTTGCACAAGCCCAAACCCGTGAAGAATATCTTGCCTATTTGGCCGATGAAGCCGATCGCGATATTGCCTATGATCCTGAACCTATTAGCCGGTACAACGTCGCACCCGGCACCAAAGTTCTGCTGCTGAGCGAACGCGATGAGCTGTTGCACCTCGACCCGGTGTTCTGGGGTTACGCACCAGGGTGGTGGGATAAAGCACCTCTGATAAACGCACGCGTCGAAACCGCGGCAACGAGCCGCATGTTCAAACCTCTCTGGCAGCATGGCCGGGCAATCTGCTTCGCCGACGGTTGGTTCGAATGGAAAAAGGAAGGCGACAAGAAACAACCCTACTTCATCCACCGGGCCGATGGTCAGCCAATATTCATGGCGGCGATTGGCAGCACGCCGTTCGAACGCGGTGACGAAGCGGAAGGCTTCCTGATTGTCACGTCTGCAGCAGATAAAGGCCTGGTCGACATTCACGACCGCCGGCCTTTGGTTCTGTCGCCAGAAGCGGCCCGGGAATGGATGCGTCAGGACATAGGCGGGAAAGAAGCTGAAGAGATAGCTGCAGACGGCGCCGTGCCAGCCGACAAGTTTATCTGGCACGCCGTGACGCCCGCCGTGGGGAATGTGAAAAATCAACAAAAGGACTTATTAGAGAAATTTTATTAAATGCTTTAAATAAAGGCAGGTACAATATTTAGATATTTTAAGCCATTTCACTGCCGTGGCTTTATTATTGCTTGGAGCAACAAAACAATAGAGTGCTTTTATTTCCTTAATCTAAATCCATTAACATTATCAACTATATCATAAACTGAATCATAAAAACCTTTTCTAATAACTTTATATTTATTTTTCTTGGATATCTCAAGCCACTCTTTCATTTCTTTGCTAGGATAAGGGTCAACAATAAAAACCGAACAATTGCTCTTCTCCATACACTCCCAAATATGTTTGTCATGAGGAACATAATTAGCACCCACCACAACTACCAAATTAGACTTCCGTATCGCACTTTGATAATCTCTTTGAATTACATCAACTATACTTCTAGATATAACCACTCTCTTCTTAGCTTCATACATTGCAATTGCCGGAGCTAAACTAAAGTTATTACCATCATTAAACCAATTTTCTATTTTTTCTTGTGTGATCAGAGCATGTGTTTGTAAACCTTCTATAAAAACATCAAAATTGTATGCACTCCCGCCAATTGTCACACCCCTTGGAAATTGTGGCAAAAAGTTACAAGAGCCATGTACTTTTAAAACTTTCACTCCTTCAACACCATCACTCCATGTTGGATTTATACCGCATAGGACAAGAGATCTTTCTATTAGCAAGTCATAATTCAAAGTGGCAATTGTTATATCTTTTAATTTCTTTTTTAGGTCTCTAAAAAGCAAATAGTATGCATTATTAGTAGTAGAGTGGAAGCGACTTAAATACAAAGCCATCTCTCTAAGCAATGGAATAATGATTTTGCTATCATTGGGTATCAATGCCATTCCGGCTTCGAATCCATCTCTCCGGAAAATGTCCTTAACACTATCTTCAATTGAGTGAAAACTACCCTTGATTTTTTCCAACTCATCGAAGAGTTGTTTGCCTTGAGGAGGGCAATTTGGGGTGCATTCTCCAGACCCAAAACTTGCACCAGCACCAAATAAAAAAGTAATCATTCAAATCACCATGTATCTTTTTTCATTTTATATAATGATATTATATTTCCATACTATAAAAAACAAACCATCCATTTGAAAAAACTACTTAACTATGAGCAGATCAGAGTATCTCGTCGTGTACCGCGGTGACAACATTTCTCGCTTCATCTGCCATTGCTGCTGAATGCCCTGCCCGGCAAAATAGAGTGTGCCTTTTCCATCTTTAGCGTTCAGGTGATCGAGAACTTCCATCAACCTTTCGCTGCTGGCCCGCGGCGCGTTCTCATCGAAAAGATTCAACTGAGCCACACCTTGACTGAAGAAGTCCCCGAGCATAATGCCGGCTTTCTGGTACCGGTGACCATCCTTCCAGATTTTGTCCAGGCACTTTACCGCAGCGTTGATGATGTCGCGGGAATCCTGAGTGGGGGTGAGAAGCTTCATGGACGCACTGTTACCGTAATACGGCTCATTAAGCGCAAAGGGAGAGGTTTTCACGAATGCAGAGATAAAGCGGCAGTACTGATGCTCGCCGCGAAGCTTTTCGGCCCCACGCGCTGCATAGCTGCAGATAGCCTGCCGCATCTGTTCGTACTCAGTAACGCGTTCGCCAAATGACCGGCTGCACACGATTTCTTGCTTTGCTGGCGCGAACTCCTCCAGATCAAGACAAGGCTCGCCGCGCAGCTCACGCACTGTTCTTTCCAGCACGACGTTGAAGTGTTTGCGGATAATCCAAGTGCTTTGTTCTGAGAGATCCAGAGCTGTTTTAATGCCCATGGCGTTAAGCTTCTTACTGATGCGCCTGCCTACGCCCCATACATCCTCTACTGGCACCAGGGCAAGGAGTCGGCGCTGGCGATCGATATTGGACAGGTCCACTACCCCGCCCGTCTGCCGCTGCCATTTCTTGGCGGCATGATTTGCCAGCTTAGCGAGTGTTTTTGTCTGCGCAATGCCAACCCCGACCGTCAGATGCGTCCGCTTCAGAACCGTAGCGCGGATCTCTTTTCCAAAGTCAGTCAGGTCCCGGCAGTTGCGAACGCCAGTCAGGTCGCAAAAAGCTTCGTCGATGCTGTAAATTTCAACGCGAGGGCTCATTTCCTCCAGCGTCGTCATTACCCGGTTCGACATGTCGGCATACAACTCATAGTTGCTGCTGAAGCAGACAACGCCAGCGCGCCGGAATAGCTCTTTCTGTTTGAAGAATGGCTCGCCCATCGTTATGCCTACCGCTTTGGCTTCCGCGCTGCGCGCGATTACGCACCCATCATTGTTTGACAGAACGACCACCGGCCGCCCTCTCAGGTCGGGTCTGAACACGGTCTCGCATGATGCGTAGAACGAATTCACATCACAGAGCGCAAACATATTCAGCTCGCCGATTTGACGATGAAAGTCACGACACCGAAAACGTCGAGAGTGTCCTCGCTACCGACAATAATCGGTGAGTAAGCGCTGTTCATGGGATTGAGTTGCACAGTAGGGCGCAGCTGCAGGCGTTTAACAGTGAACTCCCCTTCCACCGCGGCGATGACGATATCTCCATGCTCAGCAGTCCGGGAGCTATCAACCACCAGCAGATCGCCGTCGCTGATCCCGGCCTCAATCATCGAGTCGCCGGCAGCTTTTACGAAATACGTAGAGCTGGGATGGGACACCAGCAACTCATTGAGATCAATACGCTGCTCAACGTAATCAGCAGCCGGGCTGGGGAACCCGCATTGCACCAAATCGCTGAAAAGCGGGATAGCAATAATTTCGCGTAACTCTGCCGGTCTGAAGAACTCCATGATGCATACCTCAAATACTGTTTTTATATACAGTAGTTTTAACTGAGGTACTGATCAAGATGCCCGTTCGTTTCTGTGCGGCTACTTCCTAGCCGCTTCGTTTCTAAGCCTGTAACGCTATTAGCTTTTTGATATTTGTAAATTTCAGCAGGAAGAGTGTCGATTGCTCACTTTGGGTACTACATGAAGGGGTTTTCGTCTGAGGAAACCGGGTAAATGGTATGCGTAACTACACCAACCAGGCGAACATCATCAAGCGCATCGCCTTCGATGGCCTCACCGTCATCAGTGATGAGCGCGTCACCAGCCCAATATGCATGCTGCTGGCGACCACAAAACCAGATGAGCAATGTGTCTTCACGCTTAAACAGGATTCTACTTTCAATGACATCATAGCCTTCAGACGTTTCGACAATACGTGCAGAAGGATGAGCGAATGGCTCTGCGGCCGCAAAAAAGTCGGCGTGCATGTCTACTGTGCTTGGCATGATCACCTCACATATCAACTGTACATAAACACAGTATTATTAATGTTGGTAGGTAGGTCAATGTTCAAACCAAAGAGAATGATCGGATTACTCTTAGCTGTTAAAATCACTCGCCTTTTAACAGACAAGAAAGTTGATGATGATTGCCAACATTCAGTATTTGCGGTTTCTGGCCGCCTTCCTCGTGATTTATGCTCACGCAAATCTTGCCGTTTATGGCATTACCCCACAGATAACAAACCTTGGTGGTGTTGGTGTTGACATATTTTTCATCATCAGCGGTTTTATCATGCCGTACATCATTTACGGCGGGCTGTATAAGGATGGCATGACGCCAAAATTAACGCCGCTGGGCTTCATAAAGCGCCGCATAACTCGCATATGGCCTTTGTACCTTGTGGCAACACTAGTCGTTGTGTTCATATCATGGCTGGTTGATTCTGGTGCTATATCCAAACCTACTGCAGATTTTGCATATATCTTCAACGGCTCGCGGCTAGACCTCATGTGGATCATCAAAACGATGACGTTCATGAACTTCGACAAGCCACCAATTCTTGGAATCGGCTGGACTTTGCAGTTTGAATTCCTGTTCTATTTCTTGCTTGCGGGTCTTCTTGCGATTGGCATTAAAAAAGCCAACTCACTCGAGTTTTATTCAGTCTGCGCCCTGGTAATTTTCGGCGCAGGTAACGCCCTGGCTCACGGTGAAAGCAAAGTTCTGGTAACTCTGTCCAGCCAGATGTTTATCGAATTCATCCTCGGTATGTATCTTTACCGCATGTACTCAGCAGGATGCGTCCTGCCGAAGTGGCTGGCGTGGGTAGGAATTGCTTCTTTCTTCCCGCTTTTTGCTTTCGCTAACTCGGGTGTTTTTGCTTATAACGATTATTCCCGACTGCTGACATGGGGCATCCCGGCGTTCGTGATTGTCTGGTCGGCTCTGAGCCTTGAAGGGGTTATTCCTCACAACCGCACTTTCTTGCTGCTTGGCGACTCATCTTACAGCCTGTATCTGTCTCACGGTATCTCAGCGCCGGTATTTCTGTTTATCTGGACGCAACTTGGCCTCGATAAGACAGTGAGCATAGTTCCTTATGTTATCGTCTATTACATCTACTGCCAGGTTATCGCCCTTGCCTGCTATAAGTTTATTGAAAAGCCTGTTAATGGCTGGATAAAGAAAAAAGCATACGGAAAAGCTAAATGAAAAAATTAATTATTGCTTCACTATTGTCTGTGTCATTTTGTGCCGCAGCTGAAATACCAGCTGCACCTGATGACTACACGACGTGCACGGATGTAAAGTGCAGCAACTACATTGTGAATAAGTTTAATATTCACCCTTCTTTCTTTGGTGGGAAATTCGTTTATTCGGATACTATTTACGCATCTGAGGATTTTAAACGCGAAAGACTACTGTTCAGGCCTACCGGCCCGGTCATGATGTTCAATCAGACTACCGGTGAGCTCTATCATAACGGTACCGATTTCAGGGTATCAGGCGACAAAATAGCAATCCCTGATGGCTCTGCTATCCCGGTAGCTAAATCAGGATTTAAAAAGCCGCTGAAAGAAGATGAAAACTTTAACATCAACGTTACGACTGAATACCAGAAATATCAGATTTCGGCGTCTTACAAGAAGGCAGATCGCCTTTACCTGAAAATGAGTGGCGGGGTTACAGACTTACGTAATTACGTTAAAAGCCTGCAGGAAATGAAGGTGACGTATTACGGGGATAGCATTACTTTCGGAGCGAATGCCAGCGACATATACTCAGAACCACATCAGCCACCATATGTCGGACTGGTGTCTGCTTACATGTCTATGATGAAGGGCGGCAAATATCATTACTACAACCCATCGGTGCCGGGATGGACCTCTAATAACGCCTACTACAGCACTGACGGAAGACTCACGAAGCTTGATTCTGATGTTTATATCATTTCTTTCGGTATGAACGATTCGAATGATCTACCGCCAAAAGAATACTATTTCAGCATCGATGCCCTGATAAAAAATATCAAAAGCAAAAATAAGCATGCGCGAATCGTACTGCTTTCTTCTACCCTTCCGAATCCTGAGTGGGTGCTGCCGAAGAAAGAGTATTTCCCGCTATACAGCGAAGAGTTGAAAAAGTTATCTCTGAAATATAATCATGTGACATTTGTCGATATAACAAACGTCTGGGTTCAGATGCTTCAGCGCAAAAACATCTACGCTATTACAGGTAATGGCGCTAACCACCCTGCCGATTTTGGTCACAGGGTGATCGCAGAAGCGCTGCTCACAGCCTTCCTTGGCGATGACTTCTCTTAAACAACAATTTTCAGGAAGTTTGAAGCATCTTTATAGATGGTGCCCGCAGGGGCACCGGATATTTCATCAAGTGTTTTAACATTTTTCAAAGCCACCATTCCATCAGCTGATAGTTCAATGCTCTGCGCTCCGTTGTTCATGTTGATCTTCAAGGTTCCTACCGCGCTCCCTCCATTAGTGCTGGTCCATTCAAGAGAGGCTATGTCGAGCCCTGTATCAGTGTTAGATGTTCCCTGAAGCTTTATTTTTGCACCGCCACTTCCAGTGATTCTGAAAGCGGCGTTAGTGCCGTTGGGCATCGCAACATCCAATGGCTCTTTTGGGTCTAACGTATGAACGCCAACAAACGGCATATCAGTAACACCACCACCTGCCGCCTTTGCCGTTATCGCAGGCACGACAGAATTGGCAAAGATTGCCACGGATTTAGTGCTTGAGTTTACAGCTTGGTTGCCGGAGTTAATGCCAGATCCGATGACAATAGCACCGCCGTATGCCTGAGCATAACGACCAACGGCAAACGCACCATCACCCGCTGCTCTCGTTGAGTGACCCAGCGCTGTTGCGCCAATTCCATCGCTTGCCACCCCTCCCGGGTCAGTAGTGAATCCCGCCCTGGCCTGAGTAAAGTACCCTGCTGCAAATGCAGCGCGCGAGTTGGCTTCCGTTTCTTCGCAGAGCGCTGCAGACTTTGCGCCAAGGGCAATGACATTTTTCCCGAATGCAAAAGAACAGTACCCTTCAGCATTTGGTGAGGTGATGTCATCCGGGTTACCTGTCGCGCTGCCAGCACCGCCAGCCAAGGAAGCCACCCCATAGGTCACACAGTCATGACCAAATGTTGCGGTATAAACTGCAAAAGATGCCCCATTTCGGCCAAATGAAACAGAATAGTCACCTATGTTTGCAGGATCACCCCATGAGTTTTTAGAGGGCAGTCCGCGCCAAAAGTCTTTTTCGTCGTCAAGTGGTTCGAGATCAGATCCGCCTACGCGTAACCAGCCCTTAATCTTATCAAACGCCCAGATCAGCCCCCGCGTTAAACTCGAACCGGAAGGAATTCCATAGTTAACCTTTTGACCGGTGAGCTTCAAACCATCGCTTTCTGCAAGGTCTGAGCGCAGAGTAGCATCTCCTACACTGAGCCACTTTCCTACCCCTACGCCACCAGCAGAATCTGGCGTTGAACCAGCAGGAACGTCTTTTGGAAATGCACCATCCCAGCGGTAGTATTCGCCTGTCGCCTCAAGGCGAAGAACCTGGTTAGGGAGGGTGAGCGTATTTCCATCTTCAAAGCTATCCAGAGTGATGTAGCCAAATGCGGCAATAGCCTGCTGCGCAAGCCAGCGCATGCCTTCAATGGTGTAATGCTGCACACCGAATCGGTCGGTGTATGTCCACCCCATCGATGTAACGAATTCGTCAATTTTCCCCGCGTTGAATTTCAGGTCGCGAGGTGATTCACTTGGTACAGCATCTTGCGTCGGTTGCGTAGCCATATTGATTCCATAAAAAAACCCGGCGCAGTGGCCGGGTTGAGGTGATCGGGATAGGTCTTATTGGTAAATCAGATCGCTGTACTCAGCGAGGGTTAACGCAGTGCTGCCCTTTCCGTCTGGCTGTTTTGCAGTAATCGTCCATCTGCCTGCATCGAGTTCTTCTGATGTCGCGATGGCGTACCTGGATGGTGATTGAACATCTACCCCATCAAACAGGTTGAGCTCGATATTCGGGATAGCTGCCGTAAAGCCGAACGCAGTATCAGCACGCGGAGAAGCCGGGTATCGCGCAGTAGTGGCGCCGGATGAATCCGTGACCTGCACAAACATGGTTCCGGAGAAGTTGATTCGTTCACTCGTCTCGAAGTCATTCCCGACCCGCGACACGATATAACCGGCCTGCTGGTTGGTGTCGTATGTGTCCGGCACCTGCACCATATCGCCGATGTTCACCCATTCTCCGTCTGCCATAGCTGTGATCTGCATGGTCATACGAGAGTAGATGAGTCTCTTACATTCCCGAAGCGCTCGTTCATCGGCCTGGAAGCGATTCCTGACGTACAGCATTTCGAACTTCTTCGCTTTGGCCGGCGATCCTTCAATGATTGAATTGCCGGATATCCGGTACCTGACAAAGTCCTGCTTATTGGTGTCCGGGTTACGATACTGCACCTCCACTCCATCATAGCCGCCAGGCAGTGTCATGTCGTAGGAGAGCGAGTAGCCATCAGGCCTGGTGTTCGAGCGGTTGAATATGGTGGCCGCAGACGTCTTTTTGCTATCTCGGGTGAATGACAGCACGCCGTTGTCGTCGTAAACCGAGACGCTGGCAGCGTCACAGATGGTCTCCATGCGCGAACCGAGCGACACATCCTCATCGTCAAACGTATAGTCGAAATACCCGAGTCGCGGGTCGATAGCATCAATTTCAGCCTGGATCTGGTACAGACCGTAAATATCAATGCTCAACTCCGGCTGCTGCCCGACGACCAGCCAGTTAAACAGCGCAATATCTGCAAACTTGCGCGATGGCCTGAGCGTGTAGTCGACCTGCTGCGTCGTCATGTTGTAGCTGATGACGTGGCGGGTGATTAGCGCGTTGTACTTCCTGTCTCGCCCGCTTGTGGCGTTCTCTGTGGCCCGGACCTTGACCATCACCAGTGAATCTTCAGCGTGAACGACGTTCGTCCTGACGTTTACCGCATGAATCTCTTCGACCTGCAACTTGCTCGCGTCGCTGCTGTTATCGGTCCTCTGGAAGGTAATAGCATAGCGCCCAAACCCGCCAGCCGGGGTAAGTTTGTCGGTCCGGTTAAACGTCTCCGACATGTAGTCGTGCGGCGTTGTCTGCCGGTAGGTGAACGTCTGTTCAGTTCCGGGGATCAGGTTGTTGTCATTGTCCACTTTCCAGATGTTGACCACCCAGTTCGTTTCGCTGTTCCCGCCGAGCCCGGACTGCGTATGCAGCCACAGCTGACTTGAGGGTATCGGCGAGAAAAACGGACCGACGATCAGCGCGGCGTTATCGTTCAGGATGAACTTGGTTGTGTTGATTGTTGCGTCCTGGATTGGGATTGACGGGCCATTCAGGTTGTCGAAAGTGAATGTGTAATAGTAAACAGGGCTGACTACTGACCCATCGTTAGTCTCCGCGAAGCTGATGAGCCTGCCGGAAAGCGTTACGTCTTCCGTGCGCGTCCCGCCGGTGATTGGGTACGTCACGTTGATAGTGAACGTGACCGGGTGCGGGAAAGTCAGGTCAGCGAAGTAGTCAAAGTCTGCCTGTTTAACGATTTTCATCGCTATCTGGCCGCCAGCATACACGCCACTGATGACTGTGTTTGCTGTTGCAGTCTCGATCGGGAAATCGTCGCTCTCGTTTAGTCCTGGCACCTCCTGCCCGTCGACATCGTCGAACTGGTAGCCCTCATTCACAATCGGAATGACATCTCCCGGCTGGTAAATTGTGTAGCTGGCGCCGGCCATAGAACCAAGATTCGATTCTGAGAAACGCACAGACGTTACATCGTATTTCCCCAGACCGAATACCATCAGCTCAGTGATGTATTTCAGGTTGCTGATATATTCGAATAGCGACTCCTGAGCCAGATCCGGAAAGGAACGAACCTGGCCGAAATTGTCCGGCTTCGCCTCGCCATTGCGCGCTATGTTCGTCTGCCCTTTCAGGCTGTTGTTCGGAGAGGTTTTGCTGTTCCCGCTGGCTGCGTTGGTGTTTGGCTTCGGCATCAGCGAAGACAGCACCTTCTGGGTGAACTTTATCGGGTTGAAATGCTCAAGCGGGTTTAGCAGCGTGCCGACAAGACCGCCACTTTTCGGCTGGTCGAAAATGATTACCCGGTCGTCGTCCTGAAGTGCAAACTCCATCTCATCATCAGGCTGCAGTTCTTTGCCGTTAACGTTGATGCGGATATCGCAGTGAAAACTTTCCTGCTCCAGCCACTCCGAAAATACGGTGCCGGATTTAACTACCGCCCGGTCCTTCGGCATCCCCGGAACGCGCTGAATCTCGATTACCGGCATAGGTGTAAAACTCCACTCTGGTGAATAACTTCTGAATGGTCCTGATTGCGTCGAACCGGACGTGTCCATTTTCCCCGCGGCTGTGCAGCGCGCGACCGTCGACAATCAGACCAACATGCACCGGCTTACTGCCAACCCAGGCAACGAAGATCCCGCCTTCGATGAACGTGGCTGCAGGCTGCCAGAAAACGACATCAGCGTCATAGCACGTCATGAAGTCGCGCCCGGATTCGTAATCTGGTGACTGATGAACCTCGATCCCCAGAACGTGGCGGTAATAGAGGACCACCAGACCCCAGCAGTCAGCAGCGTCAAAGCTGCAGGCTCGGTTACTCCATGGGATGCCCTCAACCCGCGAGATGAAGTCGTCTTTAAGCATTCTGGAGCCCCGGATATTCTTCGACGGTGTACAGCCGCCCGACGTTACGATTGAGCGGGTTGACGCGCGTCAGGTTGCAGGTAACGTCCTTGTCGTCCATCGAGCAGTCACTGACGTAGAGCGTCCACGACTTGATGGCCGTGGACATATCTGCTGCGTCAAATTGCTGGTATGTCGCCGAGATAGGCGTGATGCGCGAATAGGCTTTCCACTGTTTGAGCTGTTGCTTGAAGTCCTGCGCCAGGCGGCCAAATTTGACGGTGCTGTCGAGGATGGGCGTGTTGCTCTGCTGGCTTTCTGTTAACTCCATTCTGCATGGTGTGTAGACCTGACCGCCGAGCGTTTTGGGGAAAATCTGGTTATTAACGAGCCTGATATAGCCAAAGACCGGGCTGTAAAACGTGATGGTTTCGTACAGGATTCGGTTTGGCCTTCGGCTCTGGAATTCTCTGAGCGTCGGCATTATGGCACCTTCGGTAAACTCTCCTGGTCGCGCCCGTCAGGATAGCCCGTGACAATGATATCCAGCCATGAGGCCCATGGTGGCGGCAGCTCAATGATGATGTCGTCAAACTCGTCATCAGAGTTAACCAGCTCGCGCGCAACGACATCACCGCTCCACGTGAAAATGGAACCGGACTGCGACCATGACGGCCAGGAGAGAAAGTGTAATTCCTGCACCTCTACGCCTGTGTCTCCGGTCCCGGTGCCAAGCGGCATCGTGAACCACTGATTGCAGTTGTCGAGGTAGTTTGGGCTGCGCAACCACTGCATGAATGCCCGGTGCTGGTCCTGTGTGAAGATCCACGTCAACGAGAAGGAGGTCTTCAGGTCGTCGGTTAATTTCTGGAATACCGGCGCGCCGACCGTCGGCTGGTCGACGCGAAATCCGGTATCGGTGGTTGGCGATTTCCCTTTCTGTGCCAGTGGCAACCAGTCAGGGTACGGAATTGGCATGTTATCCCCTTGCTTTGCGTGGTGCCTGATGGTTTTGCTGGATGGCCTGACTCACTCGACCGCCGTTATTGATATCAGCCACAATCATATCGATGGTCACCCCATTGCCGTCCTGCGTGGCCTGGGCATCAACAGTCGCGCCGGTATAGTTCTGAATGTTGATAGTGACAGGAACAGAACTACCGCCAGCACCAGCATTCATTTGCTTGTTGCTGATGACATTGCCGTTGTCGCCAGGGATCATGTACTGGCTGCCATTGCTGGCCCGGTAGATTTCAGGCATACCGCCCTCACCCACCTGGTACATAGAGCCAGCCGATACCGGTCCGCCGTTCTTGCGCTTGCCTGCAATACCGCCAGCCATCGCCATAGCAGCAATCAGGGCAGCAATACCGATCGCCGCCGCACCGCCAAAAGAACCGATTGATGCGACAGCTGCAGCTGGCGTCCATACTGCCATTGTCGTCGTGGCCGCCGCGGTGCTTGCCGCAGTGGTTGTAGCTAAACCAGCAGTTTGCGCCGCAGTGGTTGTGGCAATCGCAGAGGTTTGCGCAGCAGCACCCATGACGGCAGATTTCACCCAGTCGACGCCCATCTGGACGAAGCCGTTAATCAGGCTATTCAGTGCATTGCTGGCGAGAGATTGCATTGCCTCCTGAGCCGACATGCTGCCAGTCAGGATCCCGGTAAAGGCATTTGATGCATTGCCTGCGAGAGAGTCAAAGCTCGCTGCCAGCAACTCATTACCCATACTCTGGTTGCGGAAAATCTCCCACTGTGCGGCGATGCGCGCCTGCTCATACTGTGTGTCAGTTGCAGCACGCAATGCCATGGCGTTCTGGTGAGTAATAAGCCCCTGTTGCTCGTATGCCTGAATAAGCGCGAGTTTCTTGGCGTTCTCGTTAGCCAGCTGCTGAACAGGGTCAACTCCGCCGACCGCTTCCTGCTGTGGCGTCACAGCCTGTTGAGACTGGATTTTCGCGAGGTTAGCCTGGTGCGTTGCCGCCAGTCGTTCTGAGGTCTGGTTGTGCTGTTCCTGGCTGATTTTCTTCGCAGCCAGCGCCGTATTCAGATCCTCAACATCCTGTTTGTAACTGGCGTTCTCAGCCGCTTCAGGGAGAAGCTTCTGTGCTGCAGCTTCAGCTTTGATGGCGTTGGCTGTATCCCATTTTTTTGCCGCATACTGACCTGCCAGCGCTATCTGCTCTTTAGTAGCTCCTTTCCCGAGCGACTGCTGCGCAGTCAGGATGGCCTGCTCGCGACTCAGCTTGTTCGTTGAGTCGGCGGCAAGTTCTGACTGCTGTTTCAGGTTCGCTAGCTTCTGAGCAATAGACTCGGCCTGTGATGCGCCTTTTTTCTGCTCGGACTGAAGCGTCTTCTGCGCCTGCGTATTTTTGTACGTAGCGGCAGCATCATCTTCCATCTGCTTGGCGTGCGGATCATCCTTCGCAAACCCGGCATCTTCGGCGGCGTATTGCGCCTGCAGCCGCGCGCGGGCCTCGCCCTGTAGTTTCGACAGAGCAAGGTTTCGCTCAGACTGCTTGATGAGGTTTTTCTGGCCGGAGGTCAGGTTGTCGACCTCTTTTTTCATTCCAGAAAGATTGATCTGTGCTTCACCAGCAACGCGTACGAGTTCGGTTAGTGGCCCAAGGAAAGTCCTGATTGCATCGGCACCGGATTTAGTCGAGCTTTCGGTGCTCTGGAGTTCAAGGACCAGTCTCTGAAGTGCTTCGGGCGTTGGGTTGTTCGCAACCTCGGAGAGTTGCTTGCTCAACTCGAATGCGCGCTGCTCAGATACGCCAAATTTATCTGCGAGCGTTGTTACTGTGTTCTGAATGGCGTTTGCATTGACGGTGAATTTCGCCCCTGCATTCCTTGCCTGCTCCATAGCTTTCGAATAGGTGTCTGCAGTTACGCCGACGGTCGAAAGGTTTTTATTGAATTCGTCAATCGACGCGATACCGCCTACGAATGAAGTTTTCAGCTTATCGGTGAAGCCAACAATAGAGTTTGACGCATCGTTGATTGATTTAGGGATTTTCGCAATGGCAGCGTTGTATTCAATCATTGCCTGATTTCTCAGGATGGTTGCTGCCTCTGCGTTAGTTCTTGCCAGGTTCGCGTACTTATCAGACAGAGCGGCTACGCCATTTTGGGAAATGGTGATCACCTTATCCATCGCTTCGGCTGCATCTTTCAGCGCGTCCATGGCGTTCTTTCCACCATTAAGCGATGTAATCAGCACGCCAGCGATGACAGAGCTCAGCGCGATCACTGCGCCAACTACCGCGCCGCCTGGACCAAACGCACCAGCGAGTTGCGAGCCCTGCTGGGCGAATGCTACCAATGCAGACTGCCCACCCTGCACCTGCACGATGAAGTCCTGAACCTGGTACCCGGCCTGCTGCATGCTGGACTTCCAGCCCTTGTTGCTGCCCATCGATGTGTCAGCAGCGCCTTTCATGTCGAACAGTCGCCCGGTCAATTCGCCGATCTTCTGCTTTTCTTCGTCTGTCGCTTTCGACCCGGCGCGCAACTGCGCAGCCAGAACTGCGGCACTTCGCGCGCCATTTTCCTGCGCCTCGTCAAGCACAGCCAGCTGGTTACCCAGCGCCTCGATGATGGATTCGGCACGGCTGAATTCACTGCTCGCGCCGCCTGTGCCGCTGCGGGCCTCTTCCATAGCGCGGGCAATGCCACTCACGTTGGTGTTAAGCTTGCGCAGCTGGTTGTCCATGGAGTTGGCATATCCAGCCAGTTCTGTAAACGCGGCCCCGGTTTGTGAGGTGCTCTCGTCGAGGTTATCCATGCCCTTTCCGGACTGCTGGGCCGCAGCATCCAGTTTATCCAGAGCATCAATGGCCTGTTTCCCGCCCTGCAGCAGCGGCTCAACGTCGGCGCTGATTTCATAAACGATGCTACCGGCGTTCTTCTCACCTGCCATGTCATTCTCCGGTTATTGCTTTGCTTTTGCCCTGCGTGCGGCCTGTTTAGCCAGGTACTCGTCGGCGATGCTGTCGTACTCTTCGCGAGTAAAGCCCTTCTGGTCAGGGTATTTCGCAGCCAGCAGCATCTGGAATTCGGTCATTGTTAACTGAGAGGCTTCGGCGCGGTTCATCTCAAAGTGGCTACGCGCCGCGCTGATGTAATCGAAGGCTTTAAATTCGTTCGTTCGCGCGCCCGTTTCGTGGCGCTGTAACTGCCGGACCTTGGCTTTTCCCACGACACCGTGCTGCATGAGGTGCTGCGCCAGCACGATGATGTCATTCTTCGGCATCTGGCCCTGGCGGTAGACGACGCAGTGTCGCCACCCTTTCCACTCGCCGATCATTGGAGTCAGGTCTTCCTCGCAGCACGCCTGCAGCACCAGCATGCATGTTGATAGCAGCTTCTCAGCGGCGCGATTGAATGATGGAGATAACCAGGCGGGGAAGTACCCCAGCGCGCCTGCGCACACCTCCATGAGCTGAGCGACATCATTGCCGTGGATGGTGGCGTACGCCTGCACAATCTCTTCGGGAGTGCCGATCCTGGTCATGGCCTCGAATGAAGGCCGTAGCAGGTAATCCTTCCCGCCTTCGCGGCTGTCGCTGATAGATAGTTCGCCAATATCGGTTAAAGCGGTCATAGGCCTTCCAGTAAACGGTCATTATCAAGGGCAGCACGCCGCCCTTTGGAATGTCCGTTAGGTAACGGTAACCGTATGCACGGCCACAAAGTTGCCGTCTTCGGTGTTGATGATGATTTGCGCGCTGCCAGTGGCGACACGCGTCACGGTAACGGTATTGCCTGAGGCGGTAGCCGTTGCCTTGGTCGCATCGGTAGTCGCTACAGTGAAGTCTTTGTTGGTAGCGCCGGTTGGTGCGATATTCACCGTGAAGGTGCTGGTACCACCTGCCGTGCCGGTGCTGGTTGCCGGGGTTACCGTCACGCCAGTCACCGCTACCGCAGTGATTTCGTTCACTTCGATAGTGCTCGCGTCACCGACTTTGAACTCAGTAGAGAACGTGACGATGTCGTTGGTGCCACCGTCAGAGCTCAGCGCCGTGATGTTCATGTAGCCGATGAATTCTACCGGGCCGTAGTCCATGCGCACCCACATACCCGGCTGGCGTTTGGCCTTCAGTTCGTCAGCGAAATACTTAATGAACTTGCCAACCCCGTACTGATCCAGTTTGTCCTTCTTGCGCACTTCGCCTTCAAAGCTCAGGGTGAAGTCACTGTTGGTGATGATGGTCTCGACATAGCCGCCGCCGTCATCCGCATCAGAGGTAACCGAGTTCGGGTTGAAGTCGAAGCCCTTCGACGTACCAGCGGCCAGCGCCTTCCACTCTGATTCGAGTGGTTTGACATCCGGGCATCCATCGGCGACTTCCAGCACGACCGCACCGCCGAACAGGCGCTCGTTCGAGTTCTGGCAATTAGCCATGTGAAACTCCTCTTTGACGTATAAAAGAAAACCCGCCGGAGCGGGTTATTTGGTTGGGATGGCTATTCGCCGTAAGTGCAGGCGAACTGGAGTCGGAAGACTATTCGCCCTTCTTCTGTGAGCACCGGCGCGGGAATTGCGCCCATGTTCTGGATGTAGCCGACGCACTCATCAGCCATGGGGTTGGCCTGGACGTAGTCGACGATGCGCTGCACGGCATTGAGCGCGTCTTTGCGCTTATCTTTCGCGCCGACAACGTCGACCAGGACGTGATACTCAGAGCCTAGGTCAGTTCGAATATTCGACCCGCCGTTTGGCCTGAAGACCATGATCGCCTTCGACAGGTCGCCAGGGTCGTCGTACATCAACTGCTGCACCGTGAATCCGGTCGTTAGCCCGGCGTCGCCGAACATGTTGCGCACCCGCTCGTGCATCATGGGTGTCATAGCGAAAGCTCCTTGCGCATCACCGCGTCAACGTTATCGCGCTCATCATTCGCGCCTTTGGTCAGGAATTGCGGCTCGCCATGCGGATCCCAGTAGTTGCCCGTTCCGGTCCCGCCTCCGAACTGCTGCCCGGAACGGGTCGTACCAAAGTGCGCGCGCGGCTGGCCTTTCAGCTTGCCTGACGCCTCATGGACGTACGCAGCATAGTTGGCTGAGTAACCTATGCGCCCGGTAATGAATACGCCGCCAGCGTCGATTTCCCGGAACTGGCTGTTAATCAGCGTAGAGGTGTCGATCGGAGTGTAATAGGCTGCCCGCGCACCGATGAGAATCATCGCCGACTGCAGCGCGCGAATAACCTTTCGCCCCTTAACGTCGTTGATGACATCATTCAGGTGCTTCTTCGCCTGGCTGATGCCCTTCACTTTGATGCCCATGGCTACACTCCGGTCAGGATGGCGTAATCATCCGCCAGTCGTTCAAACGTGTCGGCATAGCGAATAACTTGCCTCACCTCGTCGGCACCGGCCACAACCGGGTCCGCTTCGGTAGAAATGCCAATCAGCAGGTAATCACCGGCGGACGCCAGCGCGAACTCTGTCCAGACGGTGTTCTTAACGACGATTTCAGCGCCCATGCTGGCTAACTTCTTGCTGAGCCCGCCTTCGTAATCACAGAGGATTTGCTCAGGTTCGGCATAACCCAGCGGGTCGCCGTATTCGTCATTGCCTTCCAGCTTGCGCCATATGGTTGCAGTGGCGGTATAACTCCAGTTCGCTACCGATGACATCAGCCCTCCTTCCAGCGCAGCACCTTCGCTCCAGTAGCCCGGATGCGCTCACAGTTGATATGCCACTCGCCATCCGATTTCACGTAGCCGGTAGTCTCCCGCCCGGTGTCGGTCTCGACCCATACGCGGGTGAGCGGATTAGGCTTACTTTCCGACACTGATTTGTATTTCATCGGCAGCCCCCGACCACCATAAACAGGCCCACACTGTTGCCGGCACTGATCGGTAGTTCACTGGTGCAGCCGCTGGTATCCAGTTTCGCCAGCGAGTCGCGCAGCCAGGTGATACCGTCATCTCCATAATCGAACGAGCGCGACGCTCCTGATGGCGCCCCCTGCGATTTGATTCGCCGGGCACCGGAAGACGTCGCCATGAGCGCAGCGGCATACATCAGGATGAGTTTTGCGCTGCAGTCGTCATACCCCGCGCCGTCAAGGCACGGGATAATCTTGTTCACCATGCATAGAATCGGGTCCAGCAGCGCGCCGGGAATGGCATAACCCAATTCACCGAGGAACGCCTGCACGTCTGCCGCTGTGATTGGGTCAGCCATGGTTATTTACCCTTCTTCGATTTAGCGGTGGTCTCCGGCTGCTCCGGCTGCTCCGGCTGCTCCGGCTGCTCCGGCTGCTCTTCAGCATCAGAGCCAGGAGAGGCGACTTCAAGTACGCGATCTTCATCAACGATGATTTCAACCAACCCTGCACTCTTCCACCGATGCGCAGTGCTTCGGTCAACCTCTACTTCTGAACCAACCTCCAACTTGCGGAGATTGGCACCAGAGAACAGGTTATTGCCTGTTACTTTTACCAGTGCCATTCACTTTCTCCTTAGCTGCTCGCAAAGAGCACGCCGTGTTTCAGGTTGATGTCCTGCTTAACCATCAGACCCATTGCGCCCCAGGTACGCCAGATGAAGTCGCTGTTATAGAACTGACGCGGGTCCGCGACCGTACCAACGGCCTGTCCGGTGACTGGAGCGATCACCCCTGCAGCCAGAGGAACAACCAAAATCTGGTTTCCAGTCAATTCAGCGTCTTCTTTCACAGCGGCGATGCCGGAAAGTCTCAGGATTTCATCCAGGACTGTACGGGTCTTGTTCTGGGTATCGAAGTACTGCTCCCAGTTCGACATGATTTCACTGGATACATACCAGGTCTGCTGGCCATACTGATGGTTCTGCAGTTTCAGCACATCGCGAAGAGCGATCGCCCCCTTTCGCATGGCGTCAGGATCTGTGCTGGTTGCAAAGTTGATGTTCAGGCCTGCTGCGCCGAGATCGACCAGACCAACACGCTCATCAGCCTTTAAACCTTTCCAGGTCTTGCCATCGAAGGTTACGAAGTTGCCTTCTGAATCACGGAAACCGTTAAACATGTAATCCACGATTTTACGACGCACGTCATCAACAGAACCGCGCTGCGCATCAGACAGGGAAGCCAGGGCAGAACCTTTATTGAAGATCGGGTCACGCCAGTGGAACTTGAAACCAGAATCGTGCACCGGCACCATCGTGCCGTCGAAGCTGTACGCGCGTGCGTCAAGTGCCGCACCAATCTGTCCTGACATTGATGTGTGCGCCCAGCCACGACCGCCAGTACGAGCGTATTCATACACGGACTCTTCCAGGCGGACCGAGCGAGACAGCGGCATTAAGTCATTAAACAAGGTGAACTCGGTATTTGGCTCGAATTGAGCAAGAACGGTCTGGTCGTACGCACGGTACATGCGGCGAATATCGTCTACCGCATTCACCGCATCCAGATGGCCTTGCTCACCAAAGCGAGCGCGGGCGATGAAGTCAGCCACGGCCTGGGCGCTCATGTTGCGCGCCATCTCCAGCTCACGGAACTGTGCCTGGTTGACTTCTAGGTTACCGGTGCGTTCACCGATAGAGCGTGAAAATACAAGCATTCAGTTGCTCCTTACTTGATAACGACGCGCAGCAGATCGCCTGCAGCAACGGTGTACGCCGTGTCTTCTTCGACAAATGCGCGAATTGATTCATCGGTGCCTGCGGTTTTAACCTGGCCATTTGCGATGGAAAGCGGCTGTCCTTTTTTGTACGTGCCTGCAGCGGCGCGTACGTTGAGGAACATGCCCTGCATTGGATGAATGCCAACCACCAACTCATTCACCGGAATGGAGTCATCAACCGTCTGGCAGCGTAGATAATCAAAGTCAGCGATATAGAGGATCGCCTCTTCGTTACCATCAACAGACGCTGTGAACTTCCCAGCAGAGAAGAAGCCAACGGTACCTGGTTTAGTGGCGGCCGCCGCGGCACCTTCACGGTTAAGCAGCGGATTAGGGAATACGCCACCGGCGTGAATTACGTGTTTTCCGTCTTTAGCCATTTTTTACTCCGGCATTTCGCTGACTGATTGGGTGTTGGTAGCCTGATTGCGGAATGCACCGTTCAGGCCGAAAGATGTCTGGCACTTTGCATACATGGCGTCGAGCGCCTTACCGTCCAGATCTGCGACTTCTTCATCGCTCATGTTCATCGCCAGCTTCACAGCCGCGCGCTTTTCGCCCTTCTCTTTGTCGGCGTTCGCGTTCAGGCTGTTGAAAACGACGTCCACGCGATCGGCGAGCGTTTTCGCCCACGCTGGCATCTCTTCGTTATTGGCGGCCTGCTCTTTTTTCTTGGGCTTGCCGGTTTCCTGGTCGATTTCTTCATCGCCTTTTTTCTTGGCGGTGGCTTCTTCGACCTTCATCTGGTTGTATGCGTCCATCAGCTCGGCGTCGGACTTGCCTTCAGTCGGCTTACCAGCGGCTTGCAGCGCATTGATAATCAGTTCTTTCATCGGATCGTTCTCTCCGTTGGTTTTAATCTCGTACTCAGTGGGTTTGCGCACGACTTCTACAGGTTCGCCGACGAACACGGCCTTGCCGTCGTCATCGATGAGGTACTTCTGCTTCAGGTATTTGGTGTCATTGCGGTAGATGAAGCTGTCCGGCCACACCGTTTCAGGCCAAAGCCACTTATCTTCGGTGTCAACCTCGCGCAGCTTGTCGCTGATAGCGCGGGAGATGTCGTCGAAAGAGAAGTTGGAGGCATTGGTGAAGAAAAATTTGGTCTTGTTGAGCAACCCGTCGCGGGTGCAGTCGATTCCATCAGCCAGGCGGGCAACTTCGATCTGCTGCTCATCACCTTCTGAGTTAACGAAGATGCCGACCCCCTCCTCCGGCGTTCCGGCGCCAGGCTCATCAAGCAGCACAGCCACATGGTCAAACATCATGTTGGTGGCGATCTCGTTGTACTTTTTGCCCTTCGACTCACCATTGGCAGCGATACCGGAATACAGCAGGCCGGTGGAGATGTGGATCGGGTCTGAGTTGGTACCGGCCAGCATCTCATCCAGGCGGTTAATCAGGCGCTTGCCCTTCTCGCTGGATTCGGCGTACTGCCGGTTAACGTACATGTCGCCAGTCACCTTGCCGTCTTTGTGGCTCACGTTCTGCAGCCAGGCCCCAACGTGATACTCGTTCACCGCCCGGACATCACGCGCCGACACATGCTTGCCGTCCACTTTCGGATGGCCCAGCGGCATCGGGTTACGCTCAAGTGTGTTGTAGGCCTTTTCGATTTCTGCTGCCGGGTACAACTTCCGGTTCATCACAATATCGTCCACGACAGGCGTGATGCCGCGAACCACGATATGTGGCTTGCCGTCGATGGTTTCAGTTGTGATGTTTGAAGCGGAGTTGACGACGGTCAGCACGTTAACGCGGTTGCGTTTCATGCTGGGTCCTCACTGGTGGATTTCAGGCAATAAAAAAGGCCGCCGTGGCGACCTGTTGTGGGATTCAATAGCTATTTAAATTTCAGTTCGAACTCAGCATCTAAAACTATTGCATCAATGAGTTTTTGTGTGGTTTTAGCCATTTCATGATACGCAATGAAGTCTGGATAACCTTCCTCATGAACGCTGTGTTGTGCCGCTGCGTCATCTTGAAAGAATTTATTCAAAAACTCCCTCGTTAAGGGGCTTAGAGAAATTGGAGCAAGTACATAAAATCGATGAAGTTGAGCGTTTAACTCACGAAACCTTACCCAGTCAACTTTCCCGTCGGGCAGTGGCTGTAGGCGACGCCCCCTTTCTGCGACTGCCTCATAATAATCTGAGGCATAGTCATACATCGCTTTAATTTCGAAAAGGATGTCAATTAGCTGGTTGTAGGCCGCATGCTTTTTCTCCCACCATTTCTCATGGTAGAAACGACTTAAAGCAAATTTGGCAGTAAACCAAGCAGCGGCGACCCCTGTCGTTATTGGCACAACAAGTGTTAGAAAAAACGAACCAACTTCCTGAGGTGTAATGCTCATCGATATAATGTCATGAATATTATGATGAACCTATTTAGCACTAATCAGCATCAGGTTTCCACTGCTTACGCTCTTTCTTCAACTTATCTGCCAGCCCCTCATTGAAGATACTGCCATCGTCATTAAGCAGCACCGGAATCTGGCTGCAGTAGCAGTTGTACCTGTTGCCGTTCTCGGCGTAGAAGTCCCGCACCTCTTCGGTGGTGTAGACCTTGCCGTGACGGCTGGCGTGCCAGGTTCGCGTCGTCGGCTTGAGCGCCGACAGCCACAGAAGGCCGGTATTTAGCCCCAGCCGGTCAGCAGCCCAGTCGGTTTCGTTCCATTGCGCCTGCCGCAGCGCGCCTACCTGCTCAGTCTGAGCGATGGTCTTTGCCTTCGACATCGACACATCGAGGCGCTTGCTGATGACGCTGGCCGTTTCGCGAGGATTCACGCCGCGCGCAACCGCGTCAGTGATGATGTTGGTTAAATCGCCACGGGCGGTGTCGCTGATGACCTTCCAGTCACTGAACGTTGTCAGCCTGGCAGCCGCTATCTGGTTCAGATAACCCGGACTGCTTAAAATCTGCTGTAGCGTCGTCTGACTGGCGTACACCTGCGACTGCTGCGAGAGGTTGTTGAACGCCTCCAGCGTGCCGCGCTGTGCTTCTGCGACGACGTAATCCATCGCCCACAGGTTTTGCTCGCCACCATCCAGCAGGTAATCGTCGAGAATGGCCTGCACCGCTTCCAGCAGGTCTGCCAGTTCCTGCGCCGACATGTCGTAGATAAACTTGCCGGCGTTGACCTGGTAGAGCCGCACATCCTCGCCTTGGTCGTGGCAAAGGAAATGCCAGTTATGGCTGTTCACCTCACGCTCTCGCCCGGTCAGGCGCTGGTCAAACAGAGCTTTCAGCGCGCGCTTGATGCCGAGATACCGCTCCTCGATATCCCGGAACATCGCGGTTACCTGCTTTGCCGATCGGGTCGGGTCAACCTTGCTGCGCGGAACTATCGGCAGGCCCACCTTTGCCGTCTGTTCGAGTGTCGTCGGCCAGTGGATCATCTGTTGTCACCTTATCGTCCGGGTTAGGAGGTTCTTTTGGCTCCGGCAGCGGGTCAAGCCCAACAACTTCGCGCAGCTCATTGGCTGTAATAGGCGGCTCACCGCCATAGAAACCAGTGGTTTTCTGCACGATGTCAGACAACTTAGATGCGTTCTCGATCTTCTCTTTCTCGCCTGGCGCCAGCAGGTCGCTCCACGAAATGGTGACCTCGCCTTTGGTCGGTGGGTCAATAATGCCCAGCGTCCAGAAGCGTTCAAGCAGCGCGGTAATCCGATCTGTCAGGAAACCATTGCGCCGCGTGTTGCGACGGATAGCCCAGTCAGTTTTGTCCTCGTCGCTCGCCAGTCGCCCGGTCTGCTGACCGAACAGGATGGTGAACGGGATCTGTACGGAGGCGGCCAGTTCGTTCGCGGTGACTTCCCAGGTCGGCCCCGGGTCGCCGGGCGTAACGCTTAGAACGTGCATCTGCCCGGCCTGCATCACGGCTGCCGCATCGGTACCTCGGTTTAGCTTGTTGACCTTGTCGCCCATCGCTTCGCCGAGATCGGCATAGCCAGCCTTCTTAGCCTGGTCTGCCAGCGTGTTCATGTCGGTTTCTTTGCTGAATTCGACGGCAATCTGACGGCTGGCGTTCTTCAGGAAGCCCTCGGCGCCCCCACCAGATACTTTCTCAAGGTCGAGGCCCTTGTTGTATCCAGCTTCCAGCAGCGGGATGCCGGAAAGGACGTTGTCGTCTTCAGAACCTTCGCAGAACAGGATAACGCGGCTCGGGTGTACCGGCTCTCCGCGCATCGGACCGACAAAAGGTTCATCACCTACCGGCTGCTCGTTGAAGTTGAACATCTTCGGCTGGCCGAACGATTCTGACTGACGGTCGTTATCCCATTCGGCGACAGTTAACTGCGGCTCCCATACCGGGATGAGTTTTACCAGCGCTGACTCGCCGAGTCGTTTTACTAAAGCCTTGTCGACTTCCTGATCCCAGTTCCGATTGTCTTTCACCTGTAGCAGGAGCGCTGAGTAACGCCCAACCATATTGCGGCGGTCGGCATCCTTCACCTTCGGCCACAGCTTCTTCATGAGCTTGGTGACTTTCTTTTCCCAGGCGTTTGTATTCTTCGCCTCCTGAGCTTCATCACCGTCAACAATGACCGGATAGTCTTGCCAGCAACCATCCAGCAGGCGATGCACCACAGCGAAGCCAGCAGCGTTGCGGCGGTACATGTTGTAGAAGTCGTTGAAGGTGATTGTGCGCGGGTAGCCAAATTCCTGGTAAAGCGTCGGTCGCTTCGTGTTGCCGCCACCGATGCCGATGGCATTCAGGTAATTCGCTCGCCTCATTTCAGTGGCGAGGTTATTCACAGCCAGTTGAAGGCCGTTATCTTGTTCGCTCACTGGCGATGCTCCTTAGAAGAATACTGTGCCAACCTGCTTGCGGTTGTTCTTCGTCACAGCGAAGTAACGGAAGCTATCGGCACCGTGCGAAGTGGCGTCATGGAGAGGTTTGTCTTTCCAGCAGCCGCGCTTGTCGTCCCACTCCTTCCGGTAGCCCTCAAGGTGAGAGATACCTTCCGAGCATTTCTCCTCATCGAATACGCATTTCGGGAGGATTTCACGCGCCGACTCAATGCCGGTATCGATGCCAGCTTTCGGCACCACTTTGAAATTCAGTGAGTACATCTGACCGTCGATTTCGTACCCTTCGCGCGCCAGCTCTTTGCGTGACTTCGCATCAGCTGCGAACTCTCGGTTCTCGATATCGTGCGGCCCCCAGTGCTCGCCATACTCATAGCCGCGGTCTTTCAGCACCTTCATGTAGTGCCTCAGCCCCTCGCCGGAGTTTTCGTAGTAATCGATGATGTGGAACTCTTCGCCAACCTCGCGAACGAACCAGATCGCCGTGGAGTCGCCCACGCCGATATCCCAGAACGTGTGTACCGGGAGGTGGGAGTTATCCGGTAATTGGCCGATTCGCTTGTTGGTATAGAGCCAGCGGAACTGTTTGGCGTAATACGCGCCCTCGACCGACTGCTGGAATGCCTCGGCCGGAATGGTCGGGTATTCGCGCTTCATGTCGTCGCCGAGTGTTTTCTCTTTGGCGTAGTACCAGGCTTTCTGGCTCTCGTTGACTGCTACTCCGTGCTTCGACTCCATCTCAGCGAAGTATTCCAGCAGGCGCACCGGCAGAGACTCTACCGGGTCGATTGCGTACTGCGGGTTCTTCCACCAGGAGAAGAAGAAAAACTTCCAGTCCAGCGCGGAAAGTGGCTTACCCTGCAGCAGCGCCTTTTCTGCTGTCTGGCAGTAATCGAAGAAGTAACCCGCCCGCCCCTCGGCTGTACTCTCGATAGTAGCGAAGCATCCAGTCGATACCGCCTCAAACGCACCAGTGACGATTTCACGGGCTTTGTCTGGATACTTGGCGCATATCTTCCCGAACTCGGAAACGTGCAGGTAGCGCAGCGTACCACCACGAAACGACGTGCTGACGTATAGCGAGCCGCCCTTCTTAAAGACGAGCTCGCCAGACGAATCATTGCTCGCCGGGTTGGCAGCCTTTATCTCTGCCGGCAGCTTGTCGTATGCGTACTTCACCTTTTCACGGAACAGGCGCTTTGCGTCATTCAGCGTGTGGGCTATCAGCGCGCACTTCGCCGACTCGAACAGGGCCGCGTCGAGCTGGATGATGCACACCTCGGTAGTGAATCCGAGCTGGCGTGCTTTCAGGATTATGTTGCGGGTGTGGATCCCCTCGAAGTATTCCCGCTGCTCAGGCGTCATCCTGAAGCGCGTGGGCTTACCCTCTTTGTCGGTGATCCAGTAAAGATTGTTCAGCCGCCAGTCTTTATCCGACAGCAGCTTGATGTGCTCAGGTTTCATTACGCCCCCTGAGACAGTGAATCCATCAGGTTAGACAGGTCATCAACCGTCTTATTGCCTTCCTCGGTGTCGAGGTTGTACGCCTTGCGCTCAGCGTTTATCACTTTGATTTGAGCATCAACACCGGCAGTGATCGAGCGAGACATTGAGGCGTGGTTTTCTTCCGTGATATCTGCATCTTCGAGGAAGTCGCGCAACTTATTAGTGATGCCGCGCCATGCCGCCAGACTTTCTCGATGAGCCATGACTACAGCGGCAGCCTCATCGGAGGCCTGGTCAATAATCTGCTCATCAGTAACCACTGGTGACTGGTTACCGTCTTTGGTTACCGACTTGGTTACCTTGGCCTTGGTTGCCGCCCTGACCTTTTCTGTCAGGTCGCGCTGCCATCCTTCTTTGTTTGCTCTCTTCAGGATGGTGGCATGGTTAACGCCATGCTTTTCGCCGATGGCCCTTACTGACAATGAACCAGCCCGGTAAGCCGATTCAATGGCCTCCCAATCTGGTTTGCTCATTCGTTACTCCGTTGTTTGTTCGACCTGGCTCTTGGCCTTCAGGTAATCAAAGGTCATATCGAGCAATAGAGTGCGCAGCGCGTCATCCTCTGAAATTCGAGGGCTAAGCTCACTCACCCGACGTTGCAATTCTTCAAGCACTTCGCGTGAACGCGCAACATGCCATCTCATATCAAGAGTTACGGTAATGGGTCCTATTTTCGCTGTCATGATGCACTTTCCTCGGTTTCGCCCTCTGCCGGAACTGGCGTGAACTCCACACGCTTCACATCGGCAGGAGCGAAGTAAAGCCACTGGCCTGTTTCGGTTGCCAGCGGCACAAAGCCGTTTACCAACTCAGGCTGACGTCGTGACATCTTGCCCGTGAAGGTTTCGCCTGTTTGGGTGGTTAGCGTGATTTGGTAGATGTCGGACATGATTACCTCTTTGCCTTGTCGCAGCTGTTGCCCTGCTTCTCAGAAGTGCTTAGCCACTTACGGCTTACCCGTCAGCAAGATGATGATCACCGCCTTATTGGGGTTGAGCATTCTTTCCTTGTCGGGAGGATTCGATTTTGCGGATTGCCGCCTTATCCAGATTGCACTGCCCCAGCGCCGTATAGAGCTGAGCGTTTAACTCCAGACTTGCCTGCCACGTGAACGGAACCACCATTCCGGGGATCGGTGTGTCTGCGGTCAGGTCAGCGCTTATCGGCACCACCGGGGCCGGAACGTAAACTGTCTGCGTATTCCCGCAGGCTGTCAGCAGCGGCAGAAGGAACAAGCTGGTTAGCACACGGATCGCCTTCAAGTGCCTGCCTGATGTAGACAATGCGCGTCTCGCCTTTATGGGCCAGTTCGTTCTTTGCATTCTGGGTAGCCTGTGAGATGTCACGGATAAGGTTCATCGTGGTGATCACGTTGTTGGTGATCGCTTCCGATGTGTCTGCCCTGACCGTCGCCTTGTCGCGCTGGTATTTGTAGGTGATGGCATTGTCGCGGTAGTGATTCACCTTCCACGACAGCACGGCAAATACAAACAGGATGACAACTGGAAGCCAAAGTTTTTTCAACAACGAGATGATGGCCGTGTTCATGATGCAGGCTCGTTAACTTTGCCTCCGGCAGCCTTGAACTTTGCAATCAGAGCATCAACTTTATGTTCGAACTGACCGTAACCAGCGCCGGGAAGTGATGCCCAGATATTGCTGCAACGATCGATAGCCTGGCGAATGTCGCCACGGTCGATCAGAGGTAGCGCCCCGCGCTCTTTAATCTGCTGGAGAGCAACAGCGTCCTGGTTAGCTGGAGAGAAATCATTCAGCCCAAGCTGCTTGCGATATGCATCCCAGTAACGCGCCAGTAGTTGATAGCGCCCCGCAGCAGTAGATTTAAGTCTCGGATTCAGCGTAATCAGTTTGCGCGGGTGATCGGAGTAATCAGTAAACAGCGATCCGCCAACAATTACGTCGTAACCGTGGTTTTGGGTCGGCTGCCGTCCGTTGTCAGTGCCTTCTGACCATGCCAGCATGTCGAGAAACGCTTTGCGCTGAGGGTTAATTGTTTGCATTCTTCATCCCCGTCAGGCGTTCCCAGAAGTACGTCAGCGCCACGGAGCCCATCGCCCCGCTAATGCCCGACGTAACCAGAATCATGTAAAGGCTCAGCCCACTTTCAACGCTGATCAGGCCACCAATAAGACCGGTAAAGCCGGACACTGCAATTTGCGCCAGCGCGTTGATCCAGCTCCAGGTGGCTTTGTTCTGCTTAACGTCAATAAGGTATCGGACCAGGCCGCCCCAGCATGACAGAGCAAGGACTATCAACCATGACACTCCGGCAATGCTTTCTTTATCTTGCATACGTTTAGCCATATCACCTCCGAAAGAACGGGGTGCTGTTTGTGTAGTGGGGAAAGGCCGTCAGACACGATTGCTACGTGGCATCTGGAATTGATTGTCTGCGGCCTGAATAAAAAACCCGGCGACAGGCCGGGAAGATGAGGGTAAGGCAATGTCGGCTCTCTGGCCGTAAATACCCTGGCTGGGTTTGGCTCGCCTGGCTGGATTCGATCCAGCGACCAACCGCTTAGAAGGCGGCTGCTCTTTCCTCTGAGCTACAGGCAAATTTGGTGGGCCGTGAAGGATTCGAACCTGTCTACCCTTCCCTTATGAGGGGACTGCTCATACCAAATGAGCTTCCGGCCCTGAAACGAAAAAGCCCCGCACGATGGCGGGGCTTGGAATTTATTCATGTTACACACAACAATGGCAAAATATACGAATTAGTTTGCTCATTTGTTCATTAAATTGCAAGCACGTTGTGTGATTTATTTGCAACTTTCCTCACATTTTCGCGATCGTTAAACGCATTTTGAAGCGGTTGGTATAAACAGAACAATGAAGCATTGATGATTTGCTTCACCTCTCTACGGATTGTCGAGATGCTTGGGTGTTTGTACTGATTTCCGCCACGCGTCTTCATAAGGCGAGGCTTACTTACTGCATGCTGCCATGATGCAATTCGGATCTCGCTGGAGTTGCAGACATAGTAGGCGAAGATAACCCGCCAGGCATTTTCATCCACATTCTTCAGGTAGTGGCGAATGACAGCATCAATGAGCATTCCGTCATCATCACTACATACCGGCCGTGATGCTTGCTGGGGCTCGACGGTAGCCATGAATCTGGCAATCATGTTGATCATCGCTTTATCAATCTTGCCGGTCTGGCACCATGCGCCCCACAACTGGAGCCACTGGTCTACCCATTGATGCTGGTCGTTGGTTAATTCCAGTTTCATTATGCGGCTTCCTTATGTGGCTGATTGGTTTTGGTCTGGCTGTGCTTTGCTACTGGCGGCATGCTGGCGCGCTTAACGCTTTCTGCCTGGTAACGAAGGAAGTCGGTATGGTTCATGCGGCCTCCCGCTGTTTCAGTTCTTTGAGTTTGGCGCGGTATTCATCCCGGATCCGGATGAAGTCTTCCCGGCGGTAGTTGGTCATTGCGTGGGGGCCATTGAGCCAGTCGACGTAATCCTGCCCGTAACGAGCAACCAGGCCAGCTTCGTATTGCTGCGCGACTGTCGCCTCCTTGGCGGTGTACTTTCCGGCTCCGGCATTACAGGATTTGCACTGCTTATGGGCGTTGCGCTCTTCAAAGCGCAATTCAGGGTTAGCGCCGACCGTTTTGAAGTGGCCGCAGTCCCACTGACCGCCATGCAGATCAGGCGGATTGGTCTCTCCGCAGCTGATGCATGGCAAACCAGCATCACGCGCGCGGATGTAGGCGTTGAATGCTTGCTGAGCCTGCGCCTTGTAGTAACCGGCAGGCCGTAGCTCTGCCAGGCGTTCCTTGCGGCGTTTGCGCCCGGCCTTCTCTGCCTCTTTCTGCTCCTTGATGCGCTTGGCCGCGGCTTTCACCTTCTCCTTTTCACGTTCTTCCATCGCGAGGATTGCGCCGTGCTCCGGACAGCACCAGCGGATCCGGATGTCATGGAATTTCGGCACGAAGTATTCACCGCATACTTTGCACTTACGGCGGGATGGTTTACGCATGATTCCTCCGTGCCGCGAGACGCAGCCATTTCTGATCCACCAGGCGGGCGGTGTAGTCTTTCAGTGTCGGGATGTCGGAAGGCTTAACCTCGGCCTTACGCTTGCGCCGCGCAGGAACGCGGAAGATTTCGTTTGAGATGACGCGTGCGATAGGGCTGTTCATGCAACCCTCCCGAAATAGTCCAGCGAATAGCGCACTTCGCGGAGCTGAACGCCATTGCCTGCGGCAAAGGCCTGCGTGTACTCAATCAGGCTGTTCATGCGCTTAATGCCCATCTTCGAGGTGCTTTCTCGGATGGCGCAGAACTCTCCCTCAATACCCGGCACAACTTCACCGGGTTTGCCAGTTGCGACCGCATGCCCGGAGACAAACAGAACCTTCCATTCCGAGAGGTTCCGGCGCTTCCCTGCCCATTGCAGTTGCTTTGACACGTCGCCACATAACGCGTGGAAGAGTGAGTTTTGTGGCAATGTCCGGTCAGGGTCTGAGAAAGAAACGACGAGAGGAAACTCAGCATTCAGCGGCTGTTGATTGATGTAATCGATGAGGTTTTGGCGGATGCGCTGGTCGCGCAGCAGGAATTTTACAGCCACGCTTCACCTCCGAAGAGGTCAAACGCAGAATACAGGAAATCGCAGGTGCATTTCTGCATCTGTGACAAGGTGAGGAGTTCAGATTGTGGTCGCATTTAAGTCCCCTTAAATGCGCAGAAGTCACCGGAGTTGTTCAGGCTCCGATGACATGATTATGGCTGCTTGATTCCAGAAAATCAAAGGTTACTAAACCGTGGATGATTTCTTTGGGTGATATTTGCGAATTGCAGCATCAACACGATCGCGAGATGGTAAAACATCACATGCTATGTTGTAGTATTCACCATCATACGCTTGCTGCCTGACAACATTAAATTCTTTGAACTGGGTCATTTGGTAAGCTACCGGCTCACTGGAATTTGTTGAACGCATTACCGCTTTTGTTACCACGTTTATTTTATCAAGTCCCGCTTCATCGTTCTGGATATCACCTTCATGACCTAAACCAAAAACCAGATAATCTTCCATTTCAAGCTCCTATTGAACCTCATGAAATTCGCATTGGCTTTTTAACTATTTACTAACATTCTTAGGTAAAAAGATTTTTTCACACTTCGCCATTGATGGCTCTCTACCTGATATTTCATAGTACTGGGCATGATCTAGCATGATTTTCTTCATGCTTTCTTCGCAGTCTTTCCTGCTGTAAAAAACATTCACCGGTTCTTTTTCAATGTTCAAGTTCACCACTTCCAAAGAACAACCTGACATATTGCTGAGGCTTGCACAGGTACTCAAAACCAGCACAAATAGTTCGTGCATAAATGACTCCCTAATTACTATGCTGGTTATATTGCCCAAACTTTAGCAGAAATTACGACTATTTTTTAACGGCGGCGAGCATCGCCTTATAGCGATCCGGAAATCGCGGGCTCTCCCATTGCAGACCCATCGCCTCGCACATCTGATAAGTCGGCTCAATCGGCACCAGCACCCAACCATCCGGAATCACCGGAGAGTTGAGAGCATCGCGCTCAGCCAGAATCTTCTCACCGTCAATTGCTATGCCGGAGTTGCGAATGGCATCCACCGCATCGCGCAACTTGCAAGCCGTCGTTACAGATTCAACCATATTGTTGGAGTCACCGGAATGGTCAACCATAGCGAGCTTATCCTCGGTATGGTTGGTTATCGCTTCCTGAAAGCGTTCAAGCTCCACGTACTCCTGGCATGACCAACCGCCATCAATGAAATCACGAGCTTCAACAGCGTCGAAAGTGAATGATGTTTCGCTGCCAGTTGGTGAGGTTAAGCCGTACAGGTCTGCTACCGGCTTAAACTGTGTGGCTGGAATATTTTCAGGAATATTTTGTTGTCGATTTTGTTGTTCGGCACCCTGAAGCATGGCTGCTCGATAGGCGTTCCAGCCGACAGCTTTTCCGTGTTCAAACGCGCTGTCAAAGTCATCATCCATTTCCATCGCAGCGGGCACAGATACCGGCGCTGGCGGGGCGGCGCGATACAGAAGCACATCACCCATCTCTGTTCTGGATGCTGGCCATACGTCTGCATCGGAGCCAGATTTGAGATAATCAAGATTGGACTGGTCTATGACGCACACAGGCTCCGCTTCGAGCGATGCCAGCGCCAGCTTCATCGCCTCAAGCGCCATCACCGCATCTTCGTTTACTGCGCCGGGCACAGCATCTCGCTCTTCTTCAAGCGCAGCGATTGTCTTCAGGAGCCAGTCTTTGGTTAATGTCATGGGTTAGTAGCTCCTAAAACCGTTGCAACAGCGAAGAAATTCGACGATATAACTCTTCATTTTTTCTTGCTCGCTGCCAGACCAACCATCCGGTGGTGTCCATTCCTCGACAATCTTTGCCATCTTTTTCGCTTTGGCTGGCGTCACATCAAGCGGGTCATTGGTATGCTGATTGTTGATAAGCTTTCCCATGCCTGGAATATCCAGAACTGCAAACCACGTCCCATTAGCGAGTCCGAGGCCGGGAATACGTTGCCCACTACGGCGTTTATCTTCGAGTTCAACTGACATGCTCACTCTCCTTTACCGGCTGCGGCGACGTTGACTCCAGCATCGTGCAGTGCCTCAAGCACCTGATGCTGCTTGTAAACCATTTCCGTGTGATACGGCTCATCGAAATCGACGCGATGCAACATGCTATAGCGCTGTGGAAGTACAACCTCCCGCGCCTCCAGCTCAGCAATCCTCTTTTCTTTGGCTTCCAGCTCATCCAGCAGTGCCAGAATTTTCTTTGCATGCATTTCGATAACGTTTACCGGACACAAGCCAGTTAACGCCTGATATTCGAGAGGACACCCACGAAGAGAATGAGCCTGCTGCTCAACTTTCGCATAGAACTCTTTCTGTGGGCGTTTGTCGATGTTGCTCATTGGGCGGCTCCTTCAAATTGGTAAGAAATTTTAATTCCCAGCCTTTTAGCCATGGCATGCTCAGCGACGGCACCTTCCGACTCTTGCCACCCATGCAGCATGTGAATGGCGTCGGCGCAGCGAAGCATCGCCAGGCAGATGTCCATATACTCACGCTGAGATAAACCATCCGGGAGCGTGGCCGGATTTAATGCCATATGACCACCTGATAACATCTGCTGTGCTACTGCGTTAAACATCGGACGGTTGTAGTTTTCGTAACCCGTCATTGGTCCTGCGATGTAAATTTTCATACCCATGCCCTCCCGTACTTGTCTGATAACTCGCCAATTTGCCTGTGGATTTCCGCAAGGTCACACCCTGCGCACCCCAGAGCTTCGGCTATGAGTTCTTCCTGTTCTTTGGATGGCCCGGTTTGGAGAATCTGATTAAGTTTCCTGTTCGATACGCCGCAGTGCCTGGCGATGCTGATGAGCGTTACACCGTTACCCTTCGCCATGGTCCTAACCATCCAGCGATAATCACTCCATTCGCTCATACCCCTACCCTCCCCCAAACCATCAATACTCGCTTCATCGCCGGGCTTTTCCGGCACTCCTGAAATATTCCGTTTGTGCAGCTGCGCGCGGTACCATCCTGCTCTTCCGGCGTCGCCAGGCGATAAGTCACCGTTCGCCAGACCTTGCTCACCCGGACAATCTTGCGGGCCCGCTCCAGATCGATAGCGTTCTTCGTGATGCAGTTGATGGTCATGCCGCACTCTGTGGCCACATCCTTCGCGGTGAAGGTCCGGTGCGTTTCGAGATAACGCAGAATTGCCTGTTTGCCTTTCATCGTCTTAGCACTCATAGTCAGCCTCCTGTTGCATCTGGCTGCTGTAGGTGAAATCTACCGGGTCCAGGCCTGAGTAGCGGCTGCTGAAGTGGTAGGTCTTTTCTGCCCCCGGCGCATGGCGGGACTTCACACAGATGATTTCGGTGATGCCTTTCAGTTCGGTGTTTTCGTTGTACTTCTCATCCCGATACACCATGAAGATCACATCTGCTTCCTGCTCAATGACGCCAGACTCTCGCAGGTCTGCGGCAACGGGACGCTTATTAGCGCGCTGTTCAAGGTTTCGGTTCAGTTGGGCCAGAGCGATGACCGGGCAACGCAATTCTTTCGCCAGGTTCTTCAGGCCAGTGGCGATCTCCCCTACGCTACGGTTCATGTTCTCCGGGTCTGACATCCGCATCTTCTGGAGATAATCGACGATTACCACGCCCAGTCCGCCCAACTTCTTACTCATACGCCGCGCTTCCGCACGCACCTGGTGAACGCTTAGGGATGGCTTGTCATTGATGTAGATCGGAGAGTCGATGAACTCCTTCATGCAGTGACTAACCTTCCCCCATGCCTCGTCCATTTTCCCGCTAACTTTGCTCAGCAGATCTTCTTTGCTTACCCGCGACCGGTGGAAAGCGACTCGCTCAGAGATTTGTTCCACTGGCATTTCGAGACTGAAGAACAGCACCGGCTTTTTGTTTTTCAGGCCTACGGTTTCTGTCACTGTGGTGCTAAACATGGTTTTCCCCATGCCAGGGCGCCCGCCAACGACGATAAAATCCGTATTGTTGAATCCTCCGAAAGCGCTATCGATGGTCGACATGCCGAGCTCTGTTTTGTATTTCCAGATGTCGCCATTAATGATCGCCTGGATGGTTTCCAGCGACATATCGATGCCAGTGGTGATGTGTTCAGTTCCGTAGTCAGCGCTGTGCTCAATTCCAGAGATGTCGGCCTGAATGTTGCCGATGATGTCTGCGATACCCTCGGTAGTTGGTTCGGACAGCTTCTGGATCCCAACCTGTAACGCCAGGGTCATACGGCGACCAAGGTACATTTCACGAAGCTTTTCGCAGTAGGCTGCAAGGTTTGCGAAAGACGGAGTGTTTTTGCTGCATTCAGCCAGGTAAGCGAACCCACCCGCACTCTCAAGAACCCCGAGTTGTTCAAGATCGCTGGTCAGCGTAAGCAGGTCTATCTTCGAACCGGATTCGTTGAGTCGCTTATAGGACCGCAGAGCCACTTTATGGGGCGTTGCTGTGAAGTGGTCCTCAGTCAGGCCCTCAATCGCATCGGTAGCCATGTCGGCGCCATCTGCGCGACCTGCTGCAAGCATTATTCCGCCAATGACGGCCTGCTCAACGTATAAATCAATAAAACGGCTCATGCTTTGACTCCCTTGCGCTCACGGTGCTCGTTGATGGCCTGCTCGTAGACAGATCCCCAGTTCTTCGGATTCAGGATCCAGTCGAGTGTCAGCCATGGCTGATCGCCTCTGGTGCCGAACAGGGAAGACTTGCTAATCAGCTCGAAGGCCATTCCCATGTGCTTCAGTTCTCGCCAGTTGCCCTGGGTGGTTTTGCCGTTCCACACAGCTTCCAGGTCTCGATAGGCCGGACGGCGGCGGTTCCACTCATGCAGTGAAACGGCCTTCGAAGGGAATTTTTCATTCCAGAGCTTGATGATCTCTTCGTGCGGACAGGCTGCCGGATTGCTTCCCTGGCCATCAGCCCATATCAGGGCGTCTGACAGGTATCCATCAAAGCGGGTCATACGGCACAGGTTCTCTGGCTTGAAGCTGTGACCCCAGTTCACATGGGCCCAGCGGATAACCAGCTTCAGCTCTTCAGCGGTGTAGCACTGGTCTTTGCTCTTCACCGTGGAGAGAGCTTTCTCAAAAGGTGCCAGCGCAGCACAACGACTACCCGTTAGCTCGTTGAAGTAATCCATCACTTCCTGAGCGAGTGAGTTTTCCCCCTGGGGGGATTTAGGGGGATCTTTTCTTTCTTTCTTTTGAATAGTTTCTTTTGTGTTTAGCTGAGTTGGCTTATGGGTATTAGCTGACTTGGCTAATGTTTCATTAGCTGTTTCGGCTAATGATTTGCTATTTTGGCTAATGCTAAAATTCCAGTCAGAAATCACCTTATTCACCCCGATCGCCAGGCCGTTGGTAACGATGATGTTCATTGCAATCATCTCGTTCTTGGCCTTGCAGACATGCGTATGGTGAATGCCGGTCATTGCTGCAATCTGGGTATTTGTAATGCGGTCAAACTTTTTCCCGAACCCGTAAGTTTTGCGGATCACCGCCAGAACGACCTTCAGCTGGCGAGCCGTTAAATCAGCAGCCATAACCGCTTCCAGCAGCTCGTTAGCGATGCGGGTATACCCATCATCGATATCTGCCACCTGACGCTCCACGACCGTTACAGACGGTCTGAAAGGTATTACTTTTGCGAGGCTACCCACGGCCACTCTCCTTACGTTTCAGCTCTTCCAGGATGGCGCGCATCTTCTCTGCCACAATCGGATTAACCGAGCGGATGAAGCGGTCGCGGGTTATGTTTTTATGTACAGCGGTATGGTAATAGCGTGGATTTTTTGCCATTATTCCTCCTGCAACTACTGTCGTTTTTGCACCAGAAAGTCGGTTCTGTTCGCGCAGACCGGCTTTCGCCATTTCTGTAGTTCTCACATGACCCCCAGCATCGATGTAACCATCGTCATCAGCGGCCCTACCTGCTCAGGCATGAGGCGGAACAGCGACGCTATACCTTCGCTTACCTCTTTCAGCTTCTGATGCTCTGGGGCGTCCAGCAGCACGGCTTGCTTAGCCTCGGCACACTCTTTCATCGCAGAGGCGATCAGCGACATCGTGTCGTTCTGCGGCGCCAGGCGGTTGCGGTACTCCAGCGGCAGGACGGCCATGATTGCCGGCGTCAGCTGGCGTATGTTGTTGGCGGCGTATTCGGTGTCGCCATCAATCCAGCGAAACACTTTCTGCATCTGGCGGTGCGAGTCAGTCGGGATATCCAGACCGGTGCCGCCAGTGGCTCGCCACTCCTCAACAATCAGCGCTGCGACAAATTCACGGCTGCGGCAATCAGCTGCCCAGGCGCGGACAGCTGCGCGGATCCCATCGATGTTTAACGCCGTGGAATCAGGTTCCCGGCGATTCTGGTAAATCATCGCCGCTGGCGAAAATTTGTTACCTTGTTGATACGCAAGTGAATGCATTGCTTTCCCTTTCGTGGTTAGGGCCGCCGTTAAGCGGCTTTTGGTTTACTGATTTCAAGAATCTGGCTCTCGGTAAACTGTCCACCAGATACAGCTGCGATTTTGGATGCATAGCCTGTTTCACCGGTGTAATCGGTACGCGGCAGGCAACCGCTGTTAATCCATTTGTAGATAGCGCGGGGAGTGCGCCCGCAAGCCTTCGCCACCACCGGTACACGGATTTGCTTGATGATGTCGCCAAGGTTTTTAGGTTGCATTTGGTAACCCTCAAATTGAACTGTAAGTACATATTATGTCGGAACTGATAGTTCACGCAAGTGATATTATGATTGAACCCATGGTTCAAGAAGAAAGAGCGCGTAAAGAGTTCTCCCAACGGCTAGCGCTGGCCTGCGATAAAGCTGGTTTACCTGCACATGGTCGTCAGACTGAGTTGGCAAAACTCATGAAGCTGACACCTAAAGCGGTAAGCAAGTGGTTCAATGGGGAGGCTATTCCAAGACGTGGGAAGTTGCAGGAATTGGCGGCTATACTTGGCACATCCTCCTCTTTCCTGTTGGGCGATAGCGCTGCCGATGGCATATCTGAAGGGCATATGGCGATGAGGGATGATTCTTTCCGTGTAGACGTTTTTGACATTCAGGCTAGTGCTGGGCAGGGAGTTCTCGTGCGAGATGAATTCATTGAAACCATCAGATCCATTGAGTATTCAACTGAAGAGGCTCGCGCCGTCTTTGGAGGCCGCCCGGCTGATCACATAAAAATGATTGCCGTTAATGGCGATTCGATGTCTGGCACGTTCGAGCCGCGAGACCAGATCTTCGTCGACGTCAGCATCGACTGCTTTGACGGTGACGGCATATACATTTTCGTTCTGGACAATGATCTCTACATCAAACGGCTTCAAAAGCAGCACAAAAAATTAGCTGTGATTTCAGACAATAAAAAATATGAAACCTGGTACATCGAAGATGGTGATTTTTCTTCTCTCCGCATATGCGCGAAAGTGCTGGTAAGCCAGTCAAGGGCATACAGATTTCATAGCTGAGGAAGTTAAGCGTGGAAGCAAATAAGGTTACTGATCTGAGTGATGGAAGCGTCTTGTACGAGCTTGGCGATCACCTCATCACCTGCAAATTAAGCCAGGATAGGCAGTGGCAGCTAGGGGCTTTTAAACGTGACGAAAGTAACCTGAGAGATGACACGCTTGCGGTTTTGAAGAATGAAAAATTCATGTTTATGGTTAAGCTCGGAGGACAGCTCTCTCCCAAGCCTCAATGCATAGCTGTTAACGGGCGATTTTTATTTTCTGTCCATACCGGCAAAGACAACAACATGGCTGCAACCATAGTCATGGATAAAACCGGGAAAGAGTTATTCAAGGTAGAAACTTCCACTCACCTCATCAGTTCGGCCATATCTGAATTTGGCCGCTACATCGCCCTATCGTTTGCCGGCAGCAAAAATAAGGATGATTTTTACGCGAACCGGCTTGAGGTCATAAACATTGATACCGGAGAAGTGTTGATGTCCGTTATCAAAACAGACTTCCTTCGATACGCTGAACTTTCAGTTGTTGAGCCAGACGGCGGACTTTTCGCAACTTTCAATGGTCGCACAAGGCTTGTCGATGTGACGAACCTCTAATAAATCAAACCAGCCCCAACCCTTCTCGCCTCAATCAATAAAAAACAAAAAAATATTTCTCCTTAAAGTTCATAAAGATAATCGGATATGAACTTTCCATTCATATAAAATGTACTTTTGGTACTTTACATGAATGAACTATTGGTACATTATCAATCCATCGAAACGAAACATCGACAGCTGAGCGAAGTTAGCCAGCGGCGGACAGCAAGTCGCCTGCTCATTAAGAATTCAGTCAAGCAGCAAATCACCCGGAGCGCTCCTGGCAAATTGAAATGGCGCCCAATGGGATTGAGGCAGGTGTGTAACGCGTGGCGGGTATAGCACACGAAGAGGACTCCGCACCGGAATGGTTTGCTGCTCAGTTCCCGAACATCGGGGAAGCTTTACCAGCAGCTCTTTGCGAGGGGCTGACGGTAAGTCAAATGTCGCCATCAAGTTGATGGCTTAAACCAAGAGGGTAGTCAAATGTTCGGACTGTTTAAGAAAAAAGCACGCAAAGCAATCGTCGAAGTGAAGAAGATGGAAAACCGCGATGCAGTTGAAGCAACGGTGTGGGGCTGTTACTCGATCGCTTATGCAGACGGGACTTGTGATGCGTCAGAAATTGCAACGCTGGAGAAAACCATTCAGGCAAAACCTGCTTTCTCTGCCTTCGCAGGTGAGATCGCCAGTATGAGCAGCAACATTCGCGCACAGTACGAAGCATCTCCTCGCTCTGCTAATGCCCAGGCAATGCGTGAACTGGCTGATGTGGCCGGTACGCCAGACGCAGTTGATGTGCTCTGCCTGTGCCTTGACGTAGCTGATAACGACGGCATCGGCGAAGACGAAGAAAAACAGCTGAAGAAAATCGCTCAGGCGCTTCAGTTATCACTCGACGCTTATATCTGATGGATAAATTGCGCTGGTTGATTATCGGCGTCCTCCTCTTCCTGGTGATTGCTGTCGATTTCACCGGGAAGTTGATGTCGATGCTGGCTGACGGGGTGTTAGTGGCAGGTGTAGTTGCCCTGGCATATCCAATGATAAAGCGAAACACATAGCCCTCTCCGGAGGGCTTTTTAATACCCCAGCAACTTCACAGAGGTTGCTTAGCTATGAAACGTGCGGCCATCCACCGTAACTGAAAAGTATGCGCATGCGCAGAAGTCTTGTATTAACCGTTCCGTTCGCCGCGATAAGGCCAAGAGGATTTATGAGCAACCCAATCACAGTAGGTTTTTCAGGCCTGACGAAGCGAATTTTCGCGGGTCGTTCAAAGCCGAGCAAATTGGCGCCCGGCGTTCGCGAGTTCACCGGTGAGAAATTTGATGTCACAGACGAGGCGCTATTTGCAGTGGCCCATCTTCTCGCGGTTCGTGATGACATCCTGATATTCCCGACAGCTGATGGGAAAGAGATTCACCTCCGCGCCGATATCAAAGAAAAGCGGGAGGCATCATGACAGTCACCCATAACGGCAAGCAGTACACAGCCAAAAAGCTCAACGATAACGAGTGGCAGCTGACGTCGGTATCTGCACCGCGCGACAAGCTGACGCTTAACCGCTGGCAGATGCATATCGCTGGCCTCCTGAAACAGGTTGAGGTGAAGGTATGAGCATCCCCTCTCACTATCGACAAAAAAACGTGAATAAAAACCGCCGATCAAAGCTTAAAGAAAGATTGAAGAATCTGATAGATAAATCAGATGCAAGCAACGGCAATAAGGTTTTCCTGAAACAAAACATAGCTTCATTAATGCAAGAGTATGCAGAGCTATGGGAATGCAGAAACGGCAATGGAGAGAGCTCATGAACGGAATGCATTACGGCACCACCCCGCTCATTCGCCAGTGCGTCACGCCCGGCATGATGGCATTGCATGAAGGCCGCACCTATCGCGTCTCAGCAGTCATTCAGGAGCGCAAATGGGTATACCTGCACACTGATGCAGAAATCATACGCCTCAGTGACTGCGTGATTGACGTCCTTCTGGACGGTCACGGCAACCCTATCCAGCACTAACCACCCTATTCAACCGATCGGCCTGGCAATACGCGGGCGGGATCTGCACATCCAAATTTCAGGAGTTCAGCCATGAACGCATACCTCACTTACGACCGAATCGAAGATCGGCGCTGGGCTGAACAGCAGCTCACCGACGAGAAAGAGAAGTGGATCGACGACCGGGCGCAGCAAATCATCGACATGATGCCAAGTGAGCCGTCCGGCCTCTTCCACTTCACGATCCCAATTGACTCCAGCCCATACGAAGGACTTCGCAGCGATAAAGCTGGCGAGGCCTACAACGATTTCATTTCGGCAGTTGCTTACGCCCAGGCGGAATACGACTGGGAACACCGTACCGGCTGCCCGTTTTAATTTTTGAGGGGATTAACGATGGCAAACGAATTAACAATCACAGCGGCGTCGCTTCAGGAGATAGGCGTCGACGTCTCCACCTGGAGCGCGCTGAAGAACAGCATCTACCCTGGCGCCAAAGACGAATCGGTAATGATGGCGCTTGATTACTGCCGAGCCCGCCAGCTGGATCCGTTGCTCAAACCTGTTCACCTTGTTCCGATGTACGTCAAAGACTCGAAAACAGGTAAAGGTGATTGGCGCGACGTGGTCATGCCGGGCATCGGGCTTTACCGCATTCAGGCAGACCGATCCGGAGATTATGCCGGGGCCCGTGAGCCTGAGTTCGGTCCCGACGTAACTCAGACGCTTACTGGTGTCGAGGTGACCTTCCCTCAGTGGTGCAAATACACCGTTTTCAAGCGCATGCCCAGCGGCGAGATCGTCGAGTTCAGCGCCAAAGAATACTGGATAGAAAACTACGCCACCGGAGGCCGCGACACCACTGCGCCGAACGCGATGTGGAAAAAGCGCCCATATGGCCAGCTGGCGAAATGCGCAGAAGCCCAGGCTTTGCGTAAGGCATGGCCTGAGATTGGACAGCAGCCTACCGCCGAAGAAATGGAAGGAAAATCACTGGACGTTGATATCCGTGACGTCACGCCGCGCAGCACCACAGAAGCGCTTCCACCAGCCGCAAGCGAAGAAACCATCCAGTCCATTACCAATCTTTTGAAAGAGCTTGGTAAGGACATGGAGCAAGACTTTCTTCCTCTTTGCAGCGACATCTTCAAGCGGCAAATCCTTGAGGCGTCAGAACTCACTGAAGAAGAGGCGCAGAAAGGGTATGGCTTCCTTCAGAAAAGAGCTAAGGCGGCAGCATGACACCAGAAATTATCCTGGCCCGGACCGGTATTGACGTAACAACCATCCAACAGGGCGATGAGGCGTGGCACCGGCTGCGCCTCGGCGTCATCACCGCCTCCGAAGTGCATAACGTCATTGCAAAGCCAAGATCTGGGAAGAAGTGGACAGACATGAAAATGTCCTACTTCCACACGCTGCTCGCCGAGGTATGCACCGGCGTCGCGCCAGAGGTTAACGCAAAGGCGCTGGCCTGGGGTAAGCAGTACGAGGAAGACGCCCGCACCCTCTTCGAGTTCACTACTGACGTGAAAGTCACGGAGTCTCCGATCTTGTTCCGTGACGAGAGCATGCGCACTGCGTGCTCCCCTGACGGCCTGTGCAGTAACGGGTTCGGCCTTGAGCTTAAATGCCCTTTCACCTCCCGCGACTTCATGAAATTCCGCCTTGGGGGTTTCGAAGCCATCAAGTCTGCGTACATGGCCCAGGTGCAGTACAGCATGTGGGTGACCGGAAAAGACGCCTGGTTCTTTGCCAACTACGACCCGCGCATGAAGCGCGAAGGTATTCACCACGTCGTAGTTGAGCGGGATCCGCAGTACATGACCGATTTCAACGAAATGGTGCCTGAGTTCATCGAGAAGATGGACGAGGCGCTGGCGGAGATCGGATTCACGTTCGGGGAACAGTGGAAATGAAACGTACACCCTTCTACCGCAGGCCCGGGCGAACAGGGCAATTCTCCGGCCTCCGTGAGCGCGTTATCTGGATGATTCAGACGCGCGGTCGCCCGGTCACCGGTAGTGAAATCGCTGAGAAGTTTGGCGTAACGCTCATCGAGTTTAACCGGGTTGCCAACGGCATTACCCGCAGCTCCGGACAGATTGCGCAGATCGTTGAGTCGGAAAAATGGCTCAACGAAGACGGCATCTGCGACCGGACATTCGACCTGGTCACGAAGCCAAAGGTCGTAACACCACAGGGCAAATCACGGCTGTTCACCCGGCGCGCAATAGAGCAGTCGCAGGAAGGTAGACGGCAGGAATGCATTGAACGTGCAGCACGCCGTCGCCGCCTGATTGCTCAGGGCCTCTACATCGACGAAATGGAGTCCATCCTATGACTCACGCTCACACGACATCAGGGTTGGCACTGTGTGCCTTCCCTTCATTGGTAACGGCTGGCTAATGCCATGGGGTGAAGTGGTCAGCAATCCATTAAAGGCGCAGCGGATCGCTGAGGAATATCGGGAAAGGCAGGAGGCGGCATGATTCATTTTCACGGCGGCCCTATTACTCCGGACACATGCGCCCTGAAGGCATGGAAAGGCAGGCACGCTTTCATCTCCTTCGCCAACCCCGGCCAATTAGCCCTGGCCAGCGAAGTCACCCAGTCTTTCGCGCTGGATAACGGCGCATTCAGCTTCTGGACGAAAAAGCGCGTTGTTAACTGGAATGACTACTACGCGTTTGTAGGTCGCTGGATGAATCACCCTCGCTTTGCTTTTGCTGTTATCCCTGACGTGATCGGCGGGACAAGTGAAGAGAATGACGCGTTAATCACGGAATGGCCGCACGGCAAAGTAGTAGGCGCGCCTGTTTATCATTTCAACGAACCAGAATCTCGCTTCATTCGTTTGTGTCATGAATTCCCGCGAGTATGCATCGGATCAATGGGCGAATATGACGCTAAAAGACCAAAAGACTGCGCCGCAAAATTGCGCGACATGATTCGCCATGTCGTTGATGAAAATGGATATCCAATAACGAAATTGCATGGACTGCGCATGCTGAATAAGGACCTCTTTATGGAGGTGCCTCTGTCGTCAGCTGATAGCACCAACGTTGCAAGGAATATAGGGATTAACAAAGCGTGGGATAAATCAGCCTATGCGCCGGCAAGCAAAGAAACCCGCGCAGCTGTACTAGTAGAGCGCATAGAAGCATACAACTCTGCATGTTCGCTCAACTATGACGAAGCCCGCGACATATTCATGCCACAACTGGCTTTTGAGGTGTAATTCCATGACCGGAAAATATGTCAGCGAGCTTGAGTTGGGGAAATGCGGAGAATATTACGCAATTTTTAAGCTGGCCAAGCAGGGTTTTGTTTGTTTTCCATCAGACCAGGGGTTGCCATACGACATTGTGGTTGAAGCCAACGGTAGGCTCCTTAAGGGGCAGGTTCGCTCGACGCTGAAAATGCGCGATTACGGTAAATCAAAAAGTGTCTACCGGTTCGGAACGAGGGTTGGAAAAGGCTACAAACGCGTTGCATCGCGGAAGACATGTGACTTCTACGCCTTCGTTGTCATCGATGAAGAGAAGATAGCCTTCATGTCTACGGATGAACTGGCCAGCGCAAAAAACCCAGGAACGCTTATCCAGACGATGGAGTTTAGATCTTCGAGCGGCATTTATCCGGGGAGAATTTATTCCAACGGCACGCAAAGGATGCTTGATTATTCACGGAATATTGAGAGCTACGAAGATTTCAACCGCGTCGTTTCTCTGATGGGAGGAAGAAGATGCAGAATCAAAAATACAGCTTAATAATGGCTGACCCACCCTGGTCTTACGGCAACACCATCAGCAACGGCGCTGCCGCCGATCACTACTCAACCATGAAGCTAATCGACATTAAGCGCCTGCCGGTGTGGGAGCTTGCCGCCGAAAACGCGGTGCTGGCGATGTGGTACACCGGAACGCATAACCAAGAGGTTATCGAACTGGCAGAGGCCTGGGGCTTTACCGTTCGCACGATGAAGGGCTTTACCTGGGTGAAGCTGAATCAGAATGCCGAGCTGCGCATCAATAAGGCGCTGGCCGAGGGTGAAGTAACCGACTTTTACGACTTCCTCAACCTGCTAAACGCCGAGACGCGCATGAACGGCGGCAATCACACCCGAGCCAATACCGAAGACCTGTTGATTGCTACCCGCGGCGCCGGGCTGGAGCGAAAGCACGCCGGGATTAAGCAGGTGGTCTACAGCCCGCTTGGCGCGCACAGCGAAAAGCCGTGGGAAGTGCGCAACCGGCTGGAGCTGCTTTACGGCGATGTGCCGCGCATCGAGCTGTTTAGCCGCAGCGCGGCGCCGGGCTGGGATCACTGGGGCAATCAGTGCGACACCGCCGCGGTAGAACTGCTGCCCGGCTGCGCCATCGACGTTGTGAAAACGGAGGCCGCATGACGCCAGCAAATGAAAGCGCCGTACGCGCCGCTTGCCGACGCTGCACCGAAGAAATCCAGCAGGCCATGCGCAAGAAGCCAAAGCCTAACTGGAACGAAACGGTGCCTCCCATCATCAATAAGCATCACAAGAAAATTGAAGCTCTGGGAGTTAGCCTCCTGGAATTCGTCGTATACACAGGGCGGCTTAATCGCCGTTTCGGAGTGGAATCGTGAAGGTTGAAAAAAGCGATGTTCTGGCGTTTACCATTTCAGATGTTGAACGCCTCGACCCTGTCAGGGTGATGATTGAAAACTATGAGCCAGGCAAGGGTCGCATCACCATCACCTGCTTCGGTAAGGCGTGGACCGGGGCTTGGTTAGCTATGGGCGGTGACACTGTGCAGGATTTCATTAAACGCGTCAGCAATGACTACCTGATCGGATGTTTAGCCCCCCGTCTTGAAAGCACCATTGATGACGACAATGAGGCAAACCTCAACTTCGTTAAGCAACAAATAATCAAACTCCGTCAGGAGCGTGAAATTGAAGCATATGAAGCCCGCGAAATGTGGATCGAGGCCGAAAATGCAGATGATGTTAAAGCTAATTGCTGTGACTTCCTGGCCGGTGACAAGCTTTTAAATCTTTTTGGCGATGATCCATGGTACGCAAAATGGCCTTCAGTGCCGAACCATCATTATCAGTACCTTGAACGCATCATCGACGCGGTGCGCGGCGGGCTCGCAGAACTGGAGCGTGCAACATGAACAGAGCCTCACCAGTTGATTTAAGGAAAAGCCTCGAAATCGCCAACCACCTGGCGCATATCGGGATTCGCTTTGTGCCGATTCCGGTGGCGACCGAGGAAGAATTCCAGACGCTGGCCGCCGAGTTATCGCGACGACTTGAGCAGATGGCAGTCGAAGCTGAGAAGAATGATGGCGGTGCAGCATGAAGGCGCTATTCACTAGGTCGCTATCACGGCCTTTTTTATTGCTGGCATTCACCTTCAACCGAATTAACCGACAGTTCCGGGAGCATTGACTATGGCCGATATCATCGACACCGCAGCAGAGATTGAAGAGCTTCAGCGTAACGCTGCCCTTTCCGCTCATCGCCTCAACCGCAACTCCGTATCAGCTGAGCGTTGTGAAGAATGCGACGAACCAATTCCCGAGCCGCGGCGAGCAGCCGTTCCCGGCTGCCAGACCTGCGCCAGTTGCCAGGAAGAGATCGAGCTTAAGAATAAGCAAAGGGGGAGCCAGTGAAAGAAATGATGACGAATCGCGAGCTAGTCGATGCCGCTATTGAGTTGGCTGGCGAGTTTTATGCGATGCAGGGTTATTCACATCGCCCAGGGTTTGAGTACTGGAAATCACCCCACCCACATGAACGACTGTGCTTTGAAATGGCGTGCCGCGCTTTTGACCTGATTCGCGGTTCAGACGTTATGGATGCTTTATCCGATCTGGAGGACGATGAATGAAGGACTACACTGCGCTAACCGACGACGAAATCAATGAGTTGGTAATAAAGCAACTTATCCTCACTGGCTTTTACACCGACGATCCGCAGGAAGTTAGCCACCGCCAATACGTAAGCGATGGGTGGTGCTGGGGCCGAGGTACTGAAACCGGACTGCGCAACAAAGACGGCTCTGTTTTCGTTACTCACCAGAACGGACATCGCCTTGATTTTTGCAATGATGCCGATGTGGCCTGGCAGCTGATCGCCAAGCACAGAATCTCCATCGAGTTTGACGGTGACCACAGCACAGAGCCACAAACTACCTGGTGCCATACGCGAAACCTGGACCGGACGTGCGGTACTGATTACCAGAAGAACCCCCTGCGCGCCGCGATGATTACCTTCCTCTTAATGCAGGAGCTTCCAAATGTTCCAGCTAATTCAGCGGGGTCAGATTTACGCTGACCAGCACGGTTGGCCCGTCATCATCCACAGTTGCACATCTCAGATAGTCCGCTACTGGCGACAGGGCCGGATCTGCACCGCTTCAATCGACCGTTTTAACAATGATTTTGAGCACCTCGATCACCGTGAGGCGGCACAGATACGCGCCGAACTGGAGACGAGTGAGCACATTAAATCGCTGCGCGCCCAGCGTGCGGCATGAGGAGTAATTATGGCAACAATGAAACAACTCATTGAGTCAGAAATAAGTGACTTCTTTGCTATTTTTGGCAGCCCCGGCGAGCCGGTGACTATTGAGGAGGCGCAGAAAACGCTTATCTCACGAATTTCCCCTTTGCTCAGCACCGATATGGCATGGATCAAATGCGCCGAACGTCTTCCAGAAACACATGAACAGGTTTTGGTTAACGATCTCAATGGTGAGGGCGTGCTTATTGCCTGGCGGGCTGAATGGCAGAGCGTTTCCGGCCCCACAGGAAAGTGGCAGTGGATTTTCCAGATCGAAGGCATTGAGCATGAAGACGTTCGAATCGAAGAGTGGCTCCCATACCCAACCCCTGCTGCCTGACGCAACTGATAGCCAGTTATGAGCTGGCTATTGGGTGCGAAAGCACTGCTCCGTTATTCCTTTTGCCCGGCCCCGCGCCGGGCTTCTTTTTGCCTGATTTCGATTAATCAACACGTCAACACAGCCTCGCCTATAATGCCAGGCGGCTAAGGAGTTCTCATGGCTAAGCTTCTCAACTTGCAGGAATGGGCTGCTGAGGTCTACACGACTCCCCCTCCCTTTCTACTCTGCGTCGATGGACGCGGGAGGGGCGAATTTATCCCGCGCCAGAGCTGCACGGAAAGGAATATAAGGTTCAGCCTGACGCTATCTACGTTGATCCGCGCAAGAAGAATCTGCGCGCCAAACCGAAACACACTAAACTGCCGTCCGGCGGCACCTTACTGGAGAGACTGACTCATGGCGAAAAGGCCAGTACGTTACGACGCTAACCTGCCCCGTAACCTGACCTATCGTAAAAGAGACAGACTTTACAGTTGGCGCAATCCGGTGACCGGGCAGGAGATTTCTCTTGGCCGGGTTGATCGCAAGGACGCTGTTGCCCAGGCCATTGAGGCCAACAACTACATCGACCAGAATTACCTACCCTCTTCTCTACTGGATCGCATAAAAGACGTGCCCACTTTCACAGTGGCTGCATGGCTGGAGCGTTACGAGGTAATTCTCGAGCGGCGCGAGCTGAAACCAAACACGATGAAGGTCAGGCGAAACCAGATCGCCACCATAAAGGAAGAGTTCGGCAAAATACCCCTCGCCTCTGTCACGACCAAGGACATCGCCTCATTTCTTGAAACGTACATTCTCTGCGATAAAAAGAGCATGGCTTCCGGGCTGCGGTCTGTTCTGATGGACATATTCAGGGAGGCGATCGTAGAAGGACATGTCGACAGGAACCCGGCCGAGCCGACGCGAACGCCGACACCGAAAGTTAAGCGAGAGCGCCTGTTGCTCGAACAATTCACCGTCATCCGCCAGGCCGCGTTAACTCATTCTGACTGGGCGCCTAACGCATGCGATCTGGCACTGGTCACCGGCCAGCGTCGTGAGGATATTTCACTGTTCAGGTTTAGTGACATTAAAGACGGGAGGCTTTTCGTTACGCAGGAGAAAACAGGTCACAAACTGGCGCTTCCCCTTGATTTGAGGCTGGACGTCGCTGGGCTTGTGTTGCAGGATGTCATTGATCGATGCCGGGTTAACAACCCTTCCGACTTCATGCTTTACTCTCCGGTCCGCCGCGGGGGAAGAAAGCCGGGGCCGCTGACTCCTGACGGACTCACCCAGGCCTTTGCAGAGATAAGGGATTCGACCGGGTTAAAATTCGGACCTAACCCACCTCCTTTCCATGAGATCAGAAGCCTGGCGAGCAGGCTCTACGAAAAGGAGCGCGGAGAAGAATTTGCTCAGCGTTTACTCGGCCACAAAAATTTAACAATGACCAAGAAATACCTGGACGCACGCGGTGCAGAGTATGTTATGGTTTAGACAGGATATGGAATATTCGAGTAATTTTCGGGGGATTTCGTGTTAAGACCGAAAAAACCTTTGAAAAACAAATAGATAAAAAGAGACCGAATACGATTCCTGTATTCGGTCCAGGGAAATGGCTCTTGGGAGAGAGCCGTGCGCTAAAAGTTGGCATTAATGCAGGCTCAATCGCCTTGCCCTTTAAGAATAGATGACGACGTCAGGTTTTCCAGTCCACAGTAAAAGTGGTCTGAAAAAAAGCGTCAGAACATCACTAAATGTGAAAAACCGCAGAGCTTTTACAAGCACCTGCGGTTTTTTTTTACTGGAAACCTGACGGCTAGCAGAGCTTTTTAGCGCGCTCAATAAACGGTGCCAGACTCTTCTTCTGCCCGGGGTTTGCCGGGTCATCCACCTGGATCACGCTGACAGGCTGTCCGTTACTTTTCCCGCTGGCAACCTGCTGCTCCGCTACGTCATTTAACGGATACTGCACGAGCGTACTGGGATTGATGACATACAGCGCGTTACCGGGACGGCAGGTGAGCATGACCTCTTCACGATTAAATGCCCAGTTGTCCTTACCCACTTCAAACCGGCTGACGGTGATGACCTGCGGCGCGGCCAGCGCACTGCTGGCACAGGTGAGAAGTAAAAGAGAAAGCAGTGTCTTTTTCATAAGTTATTAAACCTTGTCAGAAGGGTTCCCAGGTCGCGAACAGGCTGACGGCCGCCAGTACCAGCGCGCCCAGCACCACTTCTGCCTGTGTCATCCTGATAAAAATCTGTTGTTCCCGCCCGGCATCAGGGCGAAAGCGTGGCACAAGAAAATACCGATTCGCCAGCGCAATTGCCACCATCATGATGACCAGCGCACATTTGAACAACAACAGCCGTACATAAGGCGCTTCCCACGGCACGTCTATGCCCACAATAAAGAGCGTATTGATTATCCCGGTCAGCAGCACGCCCGCCACGGCGTAATGCCCCACACGGGAGAAGCGCATCATGGTAAAGATAGCGGCTAGCTGCCAGCGGCCTTTCGCCAGCCGCATACAGAACAGCAGCGGCAGTAGACCGCCCACCCAGGTGGCGGCGCAGAGCAGGTGAAGCGCATGGTTCAGACGATGCAACGCACCCGGCGCGCCACCGTTCATCGCGGCATGTCCCACGCCCGCCAGCAGCACCAGTTGCCCCATCGCGAGCAGTAACAGCCGTGAGCCCTTTTGCGGGGTAAGCCATGCAGCGCCCGCGGTCACAGCGGCCAGCACCATTTGCCACAGCCAGACGCCACCAAACTGCGTGCCCAGCACGCTGCGCCAGACCGCCGGGCGAATGACATCACCCCAGCCGTTACCCATTAACCCACTTTGCAGGCCGAACATCAGCAGAGCAGCCATCAGGCTGATTAAGGCCGCGATATTCTGCTGGCGCTGGAAACGCTGCGTCATGAGGCGCTGCAACGAAGACGGTGCAAACCAGACACTGTATAGCGCGTTGCCGAAAAGTAGTATCAGCGCAACAAAATGGATAAAGCGAAACGCTACGTAGCTCAGGGCCAGCATACTATTTCACGCTAAAGTGATAGCTGCCCTTGGTTTTGTGGCCGTCCACGGAGACCACATGCCAGTCCACCGTATAGGTGCCGGTCGTCAACGGTTTCTCAAGAGGAACAATCAGCTTTGCGTTATCCTTCTCGTCACGCTTCACCGCGCCGGTCTGGATTTTGTGCTGCTGCGCGTCCGTCACCACGACGCCGCTGAAGGCAGGTTCAATGCCTTCCGAGAAATTCAGGGTAATGACGTCGGGTGCCGTCGCGACGGTATTTTCCTGCGGGGATTGTTGCTTAAGGTGCGCATGGGCCAGAGCTGATGGCGCGATTGCCGAAGAGAGCAGAAACACCAGCGCACACGCGACGCGGGAAGGGGTAAATTGCATCACAATCATTCCTTTTCGTTATGCCTGAATGCTAAAGAATAACTCTGTATAATTAACGAGTCGAGGAACATCCTTTGCTCCCTTGTCATCGTTGAACAATCGCGGTAACGTTGCCGCCGCAGAAAAAGGAGAAGGAAATGAACGTTAACCTGGCCGCCCTTCCTCAGGACGAGATGGACAAAGTGAATGTCGATCTCGCCGCCGCGGGGGTCGCATTCAAAGAGCGTTACAACATGCCCGTCGTGGCTGAAGTGGTAGAGCGTGAACAACCCGCGCATCTGCGCGACTGGTTCCGCGAACGTCTTATTGCGCATCGCCTCGCCTCCGTTAATCTCTCGCGCCTGCCGTACGAACCTAAAGTTAAATAAGCTTAACGTCCCGTTACACTTCCTTACGCGTTATGTGGCAGGATAAGAAAACCCTGATAAATTTAGGTGTAATCTTAAAATCCCAGCGACTTAGTGTATAAGGAAGTCACGATGTCACGATGGACTATTGCCGCGGCTCAGTATGCTCCGCGGCACAACTGTGTTGATGAGCACGTAAAACATCACCTGCACTTTATTGCCGAGGCTGCCTCGCATGGGTGCGATTTAGTCGTCTTTCCGGAGCTTTCGCTTACCGGCCCTGGCGGAACAACCTTACCTCCACCCCCTGACGATTTGCAGCTTGCCCCCCTCCTTCACGCGGCGCAGTCACGTTTCATCACGGTGATTGCCGGTATTACTCTCCAGCAACAGAGAGGACTCGCGCTTTTCACCCCTAACCTGTCGACCATCCGGCGCTATCCGCAGGGTAACGGTGCGGGTGTTATTCCTGGCAATAAACGGTTAACCATCGTTGATAATCAGGCTGACGCCCCGGAACTGGACCCAGAGGCAACGCTGTTCACCAGCAGCCTGGCGGTGGGTGAGCAACGCTGGCGGCAATCCATCAGTTCGTTACAACGCTTCGCGCATAAGTACGCCATCGCGGTATTAATGGCGAACGCGCGCAGCGGTAGCGCGTTATGGGATGAAAAAGGTCAGCTGGTCGTGCGTGCCGATAAGGGAGAGTTGCTGTTAACCGGTTCTTTGGGCCGACAGGGTTGGCAAGGGGATATCATTCCATTAGGCTAGGCATTTTAGGATCAGGAGCGATCAATGCTGCGCGTTATCGATACCGAAACCTGCGATTTGCAGGGTGGAATTGTGGAAGTCGCCTCTGTCGACGTGGTTGACGGAAAGATAGTCAATCCAATGAGCCACCTGGTGCGCCCGGACCGTCCTATCAGTGCGCAGGCGATGGCAATTCATCGCATTACGGAATCGATGGTGGCGGATAAGCCGTGGATTGAAGAGATCATCCCTCTTTACCACGGTAGCCAGTGGTATGTCGCCCATAACGCCAGCTTTGACCGCCGCGTGCTGCCGGAGATGCCCGGTGAATGGATTTGCACCATGAAGCTGGCGCGCCGTCTGTGGCCGGGGATCAAATACAGCAATATGGCGCTGTATAAGTCGCGCAAACTAAGCGTGCGAACGCCGGAAGGGCTGCATCATCACCGCGCCCTCTATGACTGCTACATCACCGCAGCGCTCCTGATTGATATCATGAATACTTCCGGCTGGACGCCGGACGATATGGCGACCATTACCGGCCGCCCCGCCCTACTGACCACCTTCACGTTCGGTAAATATCGTGGAAAACCGGTATCGGAAGTGGCGTACAACGATCCGGGCTATCTGCGCTGGCTGTACAACAACCTCGACAGAATGAGCCCGGAACTGCGCCTGACGCTGAAGCATTATTTAGGCGAAGCCTGAGTTCCCGCGCGGCCTGGCAGCGTATCCTGCGCCAGGCCAATCAAAAAGGCGTACTCCAGCGCCACCCCTTCATAGGATTTAAATCGCCCTGATTTCCCTCCGTGCCCCGAGTCCATATCGGTACACAGCAGCAGCAGATTATCGTCAGTTTTTAGCTCACGCAGCTTCGCCACCCATTTCACGGGCTCCCAGTACTGCACCTGGGAATCGTGCAGGCCGGTGGTCACCAGCATATGCGGATAGGCTTTCGCCTCGACGTTATCGTACGGGCTGTACTCTTTCATGTAGCGGTAATAGGTTTCATCCTGCGGGTTCCCCCACTCCTCAAACTCCCCGGTGGTCAGCGGAATGGTTTCGTCCAGCATGGTCGTCACCACGTCCACAAACGGCACCTGAGCGATAACGCCTTTAAACAGTTCAGGCCGCTGGTTTACCACGGCTCCCATTAACATGCCTCCGGCGCTGCCCCCCATGCCAAAGCAGAGTTGCGGATCGCCATAACCCTGCGCGATCAGCGCATCGCAGACATCAAGGTAGTCATTGAAGGTATTTTTCTTTTTGAGAAATTTTCCGTCTTCATACCAGTGCTGACCCAGCTCGCCGCCGCCGCGAATATGGGCAATCGCATAAACAAAACCGCGGTCGAGCAGGCTCAGCCTGCTGCTGCTGAAATCGGCGTCCATGCTGGATCCGTAGGAGCCGTAACCGTAGACGAGGATGGGGTTTTTACCTTTGTTGAAGTGATCCTTGTGGTAGACGAGAGACACGGGGACTTCAACGCCGTCGCGCGCGGTCACCCACAGGTGTTCACTGCGATAATTTTCCGACTCAAATCCCCGGACCTCAGCCTGTTTAATCACCTGACGCTGCCCGGTGTCCATATCCAGCTCAAACAACGTGTCCGGGGTAGTCATTGACGAATAGCCGTACCGCAGGCGGGACGATTCCGGTTCCGGGTTAAAGCCGATCCACGTCACGTAAGCCGGGTCATCGAACGCAATGCCCACCACTTCGCGGGTTTTGCGGTTGATTTGGCGGATACTGGTCAGTCCGCGCTGACGCTCTTCCACCACCAGCCAGTCGGTAAACAAGGTGAACCCCTCCAGCATCACCTGATCGCGCGCAGGAATTAACACTTCCCACTTCCGTTCATCGCGCACTTTGGTTTTATAAAGGCCAAAGTTTTTGCCCTCGCGGTTCGAACGCAGGTAAAAGCTGTGCTGGAAGTGATCCAGACTGTACTCATGATCTTTACGGCGCGGCAGGAAGCATAACGGCTGGGCATCCGGCAGTTCGGCATCCAGCAGCAGCACCTCAGAGGTGGTGGCGCTGGCAAGGAAGATAATCACGTAGTGGCGAGACGAGGTTTTATGCAGGCTGACGTAGAACGTCTCGTCTTTTTCTTCATACACAAGCTCATCGTCGGCGGAATCGGTCCCCACCGTATGACGCCAGACCTGATAAGGCAGCAGCGTTGAGGCATGCTTTTTAACGTAGTAGACCGTTTCTGAATCGTTACCCCAGACGAAATCGGGGGAGACATTATCCAGCATTTCGGGATACCAGTTTCCCGTTTCAAGATTGCGGAAGCGCAAACCGTACTGGCGGCGGGAGAGGTAATCCTCAGCCAGCGCCATAATGGCGTTATCGGGGGAAATGGACATGCCGCCCAGCGTATAAAACTCACTGTGGGCAGCACGTTTGTTAGCATCCAGCAGGATCTCCCATTCGTCCCACTCGGCGCTCAGCACAGACTGGCGCTGGTAGATGGGATATTCGTTTCCCGGCTCATAAATATGGCGATAGCGATAACCGTTTTTGCACCACGGGGCAGAGACATCACGCTGGGGGATACGCTGCACCATTTCGTTCAGGAGCTGATCCTGAAGCGCCTGCTGGCTGGCCATGACCTGGCGGCCATAGTCGTTTTCCTCGTGCAGATAGTCGAGCACCTCTGGCCGGGAACGAGAATCGTCCCGCAGCCAGTAGTAGTTATCGATACGCGTATCGCCATGCGTGGTGATCGCATAAGGAGTACGTCGGGCTTTTGGAGGCATGGCATTCTTACTTTTTCGTTTTACATCCTATAAGGTTGGCAAAACACGCGTATGATGCAAGCGAAACATGGCCTTCTAGCCCGCGAGGGTCTGCTTCTGCTGCTGAATATCCTGCTCAATTCCCTCACGAACGTCCTGTGGGATCTTCAGCGCATCACCCAGGGCGTTCAGGTAGCTGCGCTCCATAAAGTGATCGATATCGATGGCAGCACAGCTCAGAAAATAGAGTTCCAGTGCCTCTTCTTCGTTTTTCACGCTTTGCGCCAGACGCTGCGGATCGAGCGGCTGTTCGATGGCCTGCGCCACCAGCGCCCTGCCCTGCTCCTCAACGCCCGCTTCCCGCATCTGCTGTTCAATTGCGGCACGTTCACTGGCATCAATATGCCCGTCGCTCTTGGCTGCAAAGACCAGGGCGAGGATCAGACGCTCGGTGCGTAAATCTAACGGCGATACCTGCTTCCCGTACTGCGGTTCATCCTGATGCGCGTTGCGCACCTTGTCTTTGTATTTGTTCCATAAGACGGAGCCTGCAATAGCCCCTCCGCCCGCCAGCAGCGCGCCGGTACCGTATTTGGTAAGCAGTTTCCGCGATGATTTATTGGCAACCAGCAAACCGGCCAGCCCGCCGAGCGCACCCGGCACAAGCAGCTTGCTCAGACCCTGCTCGCCGGACGACGAGCCTTTTTGTCCCAACAGGGATTGCAGTTGATTCATCCAGCCTGACATATTTTTCCTCACGTAACAGTGCGTAACCTTCACAGCCTAAGCGAGCGGGTGTCAGGAAATGTCTGTCAGTGCTAAAGAAGCGCAAATTTCTCCCCTGTCCGGGTTATCCCTATACAAGACAGACGCAAACGTTTTCGTTTATACTGCCTGCATCTTTTTCAGGGGGATTTTTATGACTCGTTTAGGAACTGCGCTGCGTCCTGCCGCGACGCGCGTCATGCTGTTGGGATCGGGTGAACTGGGTAAAGAAGTGGCCATTGAATGCCAGCGTTTGGGTGTGGAAGTGATTGCGGTGGACCGTTATGCGAATGCGCCCGCCATGCACGTCGCGCATCGCTCGCACGTCATCGATATGCTTGACGGTAATGCCCTGCGGGCGTTAATTGCCGACGAAAAACCGGATTTCGTGGTACCTGAAATTGAGGCCATTGCCACTGAGATGTTGGTTGCCCTTGAACAGGAAGGCCAGCGCGTGGTGCCCTGTGCCACAGCGGCAAAACTGACCATGAACCGGGAAGGCATTCGTCGCCTGGCGGCAGAAGAATTACAGCTCCCGACCTCCAGCTACCGTTTTGCCGGGGATAAAGCTGCGTTTCTCCAGGCCGTAGAGGAGATTGGCTACCCGTGCATCATTAAGCCGGTAATGAGCTCCTCTGGCAAAGGGCAGAGCTTTATCCGCGACAGCAGCACGCTGGACAAAGCCTGGGACTATGCCCAGCAGGGCGGCCGTGCCGGTGCCGGGCGCGTCATCGTAGAAGGCGTGGTGAAATTTGATTTTGAAATTACCCTGCTCACCGTCAGCGCCGTGGATGGCGTTTATTTCTGCGACCCGATTGGTCATCGCCAGGAAGACGGCGATTATCGCGAATCCTGGCAGCCGCAGCAGATGAGCGCGCTGGCGCTGGCACGCGCGCAGGAGATCGCCCGCAAAACGGTGCTGGCGCTGGGCGGCTACGGCCTGTTCGGCGTGGAATTGTTTGTTTGCGGCGACGAGGTGATCTTCAGCGAAGTCTCCCCTCGCCCGCACGATACCGGGATGGTCACACTGATTTCGCAGGATCTCTCTGAGTTCGCGCTGCACGTACGTGCTTTCCTCGGCCTGCCGGTTGGCGGCATCCGTCAGTACGGCCCGGCAGCCTCGGCGGTGATCCTGCCGCAACTGACCAGCCAGAATGTCACCTTTGATAACGTCGAAGGTGCGGTTGGTGCAGGCTTACAGGTCAGACTGTTCGGCAAACCGGAGATCGACGGAAGCCGTCGTCTGGGCGTGGCATTAGCAACCGGGGAAAACGTGGACGAAGCCGTCGCGAGAGCGAAAATAGCGGCCACTGCGGTAAAAGTGACAGGGTAAATAACTAAAGGCTGGTCAACTAAGCGACCAGCCACATAGCATGATTAACGTTGTTTCGTTTCTATCGCTTCCATTCGTATTCCATGTCCTCGTAGGCTTCATTCGTTTTCGAGATGAAAACAAAACTACCGAGGCCTATAAAAATAACGAAGGGAATGATGGTAATGACTCCAACTTACTGATAGTGTTTTATGTTCAGATAATGCCCGATGACCTTGTCATGCAGCTCCACCGATTTTGAGAACGACAGTGACTTCCGTCCCAGCCTTGCCAGATGTTGTCTCAGATTCAGGTTATGTCGCTCAATGCGCTGAGTGTAACGCTTGCTGATAACGTGCAGCTTTCCCTTCAGGCGGGGTTCATACAGCGGCCAGCCATCCGTCATCCATACCACGACCTCAAAGGCCGACAGCAGGCTCAGAAGACGCTCCAGTGTGGCCAGAGTGCGTTCACCGAAGACGTGCGCCACAACCGTCCTCCGTATCCTGTCATACGCGTAAAACAGCCAGCGCTGACGTGATTTAGCACCGACGTAGCCCCACTGTTCGTCCATTTCAGCGCAGACAATCACATCACTGCCCGGTTGTATGCGCGAGGTTACCGACTGCGGCCTGAGTTTTTTAAGTGACGTAAAACCGTGTTGAGGCCAACGCCCATAATGCGTGCACTGGCGCGACATCCGACGCCATTCATGGCCATATCAATGATTTTCTGGTGCGTACCGGGCTGAGAGGCGGTGTAAGTGAACTGTAGTTGCCATGTTTTACGGCAATGAGAGCAGAGATAGCGCTGATGTCCGGCAGTGCTTTTGCCGTTACGCACCACGCCTTCAGTAGTGGAGCAGGAAGGACATCTGATGGAAATGGAAGCCACGCAAGCACCTTAAAATCACCATCATACACTAAATCAGTAAGTTGGCAGCATTACCAGGGATTATTCAATAATGAAGAATGATACGCCTGGGGGTTAGGGATATTAAAAATGTTTGTGGGGAGAAGAAGAAGAACTCATACATGCTGGTCACATAAAGTGACCAGCATCAGGCCAGAGGGCCTGCTTTATGCATTGAGCATTTGTTACTGTTTCGCGCCTTCTACCGCTTCGCGAGCCAGTTTAGTAATGCGATCCCAGTCGCCTGCTTCCAGCGCATCCGCCGGAACCAGCCAGGAGCCACCGATGCACAGCACGCTTTTCAGCGCCAGGTAGTCGCGGTAGTTGGCCGGAGAGATGCCACCCGTTGGGCAGAAACGCACCTGGGAGAATGGGCCTGCAATCGCCTGCAACGCTTTGGTGCCGCCGTTCGCTTCAGCCGGGAAGAATTTAAACTCTTTCAGGCCGTAGTCCATGCCCAGCATCAGTTCAGAAACGGTGCTGATACCCGGGATCAGCGGAATAGTACCTTCGGTTGCGGCTTTCAGCAGCGGCTCGGTCAGGCCCGGGCTGATGGCAAACTGTGCGCCCGCTTCGGTCACTTCCGCCAGCTGCTGCGCATTCAGAACCGTACCAGCACCGATGATCGCTTCCGGCACTTCTTTGGCGATAGCGCGAATCGCATCCATCGCACAGGCAGTACGCAGGGTCACTTCCAGAACACGAACGCCACCCGCAACCAGCGCCTTCGCCATTGGGACAGCGTGCTCCAGTTTGTTTACCACAATAACCGGCACGACAGGGCCAGTAGTCAGGATTGCTTCTGCACTTGTTTTCCAGTTTTTCATCAGAGTTTTCTCTCGCCAGATCGTTAAAATCAAGTCGTCTTAAAACGTAATACAGGTTGCGCCCTGCTCCGCACCGGAGAGTTTCTCACGCAACGCACCAAACATTTCGCGTCCGGTACCCACGCGGGATGCGCTCAGGTCAGGAATATGTGGCTGACGCGCCGCCAGCTCTGCTTCGTCCACCAGCAGGGTTAACTCGCCTGTCTGACCGTTAACGCGGATCATGTCTCCATCATGGACTTTCGCCAGCAGGCCGCCGTCGTAGGCTTCCGGGGTGACATGAATCGCTGAAGGCACTTTACCGGATGCCCCCGAGAGGCGTCCATCGGTCACCAGCGCAATTTTGAAACGGCGGTCCAATAATACACCAAGCGGCGGCATAAGTTTATGTAATTCTGGCATCCCGTTCGCTTTTGGTCCCTGATGACGCACCACGACTACGCAGTCTTTATCAAGCAGACCCGCGTCGAAGGCAGGTAAAACGTCGTGCTGGCTTTCAAACACCACCGCCGGGGCTTCGATAACCTGATTCTCTTCCGGCACGGCAGAAGTTTTCATTACGGCACGCCCAAGGTTACCGCTCAGCACTTTGGTGCCGCCGTGAGGAGAGAACGGCTGTTCGAAGGTCGCGATAACCTGAGGATCGAGCGAGTTGCTCGCCCCCTCGCGCCAGTCCAGCTCACCGTTGTTCAGCCACGGCTCAAGGGTATAGCGATGCAGGCCAAAGCCCGCCACCGTGTTGACATCCTCATGCAGCAGGCCGCCTTTCAGCAGCTCGCGCATCAGCACCGGCACGCCGCCCGCGGCCTGGAAGTGGTTAATGTCCGCCGGACCGTTCGGGTACAGACGCGCCATCAGCGGTACCACGGAGGAGATCTCGGAGAAGTCATCCCAGTTGATCAGAATGCCCGCCGCGCGCGCCATCGCGACAAGGTGCATGGTATGGTTGGTTGAACCGCCGGTCGCCAGCAGGGCGACAATCCCGTTGACGATGACTTTTTCATCGACCATTTTGCCCATTGGCATCCACTCGTTGCCGTTACCGGTCAGACGCGTCACCTGACGGGCTGCGGCTTCGGTCAGCGCTTTACGCAGTGGCGCATCCGGCTGGATGAACGACGAGCCCGGCAGTTGCATCCCCATAAACTCCACCACCATCTGGTTGGTGTTGGCCGTACCGTAGAACGTACAGGTGCCCGGCGCGTGATAGGACGCGGCTTCCGCTTCCAGCAGCGCCTGACGGTCCGCTTTTCCTTCGGCATACAGCTGGCGGATACGGACTTTTTCCTTGTTTGGCAGACCGCTTGCCATCGGGCCTGACGGCACAAAAATCGCTGGCAGATGGCCAAACGACAGCGCGGCCATCACCAGCCCCGGGACGATTTTGTCGCATACGCCCAGGTAGAGCGCGCCATCAAACATATTGTGAGAGAGGCCCACTGCCGCCGACATGGCGATCACTTCGCGGCTCAACAGAGACAGCTCCATACCGTCCTGTCCCTGAGTCACGCCATCACACATGGCCGGCACGCCGCCTGCAACCTGGCCCACCGCGTTCACGCTGTGCAGCGCATTGCGGATGATAGACGGGTAAACCTCATACGGCTGGTGGGCTGAAAGCATGTCGTTATAGGAGGTAATGATGGCGATATTGTTACGCAGCATGCTTTTCAGCGCGTCCTTATCACCAGGCTGGCAGGCGGCAAAGCCGTGGGCCAGATTCCCGCAGGCCAGCTGAGAGCGATGGACCGTTTCACTCTTCGCCTGTTCGATGCGGGCAAGGTAGGCAGCACGGGTCTCTTTCGAGCGTTCAACGATGCGTTGTGTTACGCGTAACAATGTCGGATTCATAAAAGCTCCTCTAATTTATCTGTCCAGGCTCGGGAGTTTACACAGTTTCTGACGGTTGTTAACAACGCTGAAACGCCTGATATCCGGAGCACAGGGGCAAAATGTCTGAAGGGAGTGTAATAAAAAAAGCTCCGCGGGTGAATCCACGCGGAGCTTAAAAGATTAAAAATTATGCCACTTGCTGTGTTAGATCATGTTACCGGTAAAATAACACCTTTGGGCTAGAGATGGGGGTTATTCAAACTCGTTCCAGGAGCGGCCATCACGGGTGATCATCGCAACGGAGGCGACAGGTCCCCATGTTCCCGCCTGATACGGTTTTGGCGCGTCCTGGTCGGCTGCCCACGCTTCGGTGATTGAGTCCACCCACTTCCACGCCTCTTCCACTTCATCGCGGCGGACGAACAGCGCCTGGATACCACGCATGGTTTCCAGCAGCAGACGCTCGTAAGCATCGGCCAGATGCGTCTGGTTGAAAGTTTCAGAGTAGCTCAGGTCGAGCTTGGTGGTTTGCAGGTTGTGTTTGTGATCAAGACCCGGCACTTTGTTCAGGATCTGAATATCCACACCCTCATCCGGTTGCAGACGAATAGTCAGTTTGTTCTGCGGCAGTTCCTGCCAGGATTCTTTGAACAGGTTCAGTTCCGGATTTTTGAAGTAGACCACCACTTCGGAGCATTTTGCCGGCAGACGTTTCCCCGTACGCAGGTAGAACGGCACGCCGGCCCAGCGCCAGTCGTCGATATCCACGCGGATCGCCACAAACGTTTCGGTGTTGCTGGACTTGTTCGCGCCCTCTTCTTCCAGATAGCCAGGGACTTTTTTCCCCTGGGCAAAACCTGCGGTGTACTGGCCGCGCACGGTTTTCTCACGCACGTTGGAGCGGTCAATACGGCGCAGTGATTTCAGCACTTTCACTTTGGCGTCACGAATGCTGTCGGCCGTCAGATCTGACGGTGGAGACATGGCAATCATGCACAGAATTTGCAGCAGGTGGTTCTGGATCATGTCACGCATCTGGCCGGCCTGGTCGAAGTAGCCCCAGCGGCCTTCGATGCCCACTTCTTCCGCCACGGTAATTTCCACGTGGTCGATAGTGCGGTTGTCCCAGTTGTTCACAAACAAGGAGTTGGCAAAACGCAGCGCCAGCAGGTTCAGAACCGTCTCTTTACCCAGATAGTGGTCAATACGGTAAACCTGACACTCCTCAAAGAACTCGCCCACCTGGTCGTTGATTTCACGCGAGGTTGCCAGCGACGTACCCAGCGGCTTCTCCATCACCACGCGCGCCGGTTTGGCGTTCAGCTTCGCTTCGCCCAGACCTTTGCAGATGGCGCCGAAGGTGCTTGGCGGCATGGCGAAATAGTTAATGGTGACGCGATTTTCCTGGTCCAGCATTTCACCCAGACGGGTAAAGGCGCTTACATCGTTGACGTCCAGATTGCAGAAATCGAGACGCCCGCTCAGCTTATCCCAAAGGCTTTCATCGATTTTCTCTTTCATGAAGGTTTCGAGCGCCTCGCGCACGACTTTGGTATAAGCCTCCTTATCCCAGTCGGCGCGCCCTACCCCAAGGATTCGGGTATCGGGATGGATCTGGCCCGCTTTTTCGAGCTGATACAGGGAAGGCAGCAATTTTCGGCGTGCAAGATCGCCTTTCGCGCCGAAAATGACCAGGTCACATGCCTGGGCTGTTTGCGTTACCGCCATGTCATTCTCCTCAGTTAGATCTCCTGGTACTCTGCCAGGTATCGTTGTAATTTTATTACAATGCACTGTACTGCTTTTACGCGTTTCCTGAAACCATTAGCGCTTAACGACGCGTGCGATACGGTGATTTTTCGTCGCGCGGGCCATTACGCCCGTCTGGTGACGCAACAAACGTCGATTCTTTGCGCAACAGGGGCAGAGCAAAACCCGACGTCGATCAAGTAATGAAAAAAAACAACAACATTTCTTGTCGACGATTACCCTTTCGGGTGTCCCGGGGGTAATATCGGCTAAATCGAATCTAGGTTTCATCTCTATGAAATCGTTATGCCCTCATGAGCGTCTTGTTAACAATGAACATGCTGGAAAAAATCCAGTTTCAACTGGAACACCTTAGCAAATCCGAGCGCAAAGTGGCCGAAGTTATTCTCGCCGCGCCCGCTCAGGCGATTCATTCAAGCATCGCCGCTCTGGCACAGGAATCGGGCGTCAGCGAACCGACGGTCAATCGATTCTGTCGTAGTCTGGACACCCGCGGCTTTCCTGATTTTAAACTGCATCTGGCACAAAGTCTGGCAAACGGTACCCCGTATGTTAATCGCAATGTAGATGAAGACGACAGCGTTGATGCTTACACCGCAAAAATATTTGAATCGGCAATGGCCACGCTCGACCATGTTCGCCAGTCTCTGGACATGAGTTCAGTGAATCGCGCGGTCGATCTTCTCACGCAGGCCAAACGGATCGCCTTCTTTGGCCTTGGCTCGTCCGCCGCCGTGGCGCATGACGCCATGAATAAGTTCTTTCGCTTTAACGTGCCGGTGATTTACTCCGATGACATTGTGCTGCAACGCATGAGCTGTATGAATTGTAGCGAAGATGATGTCGTGGTACTCATCTCCCATACGGGCCGCACCAAGAGCCAGGTGGAGCTGGCGCAACTCGCGCGTGACAACGATGCGATGGTCATCGCCCTGACGACGGCAGGTACGCCGCTGGCCCGGGAAGCAACGCTCGCCATTACCCTGGACGTACCGGAAGACACCGACATGTACATGCCGATGGTCTCCCGCCTGGCGCAGCTGACGGTCATCGACGTGCTGGCGACCGGTTTTACTTTACGCCGGGGCGCAAAATTCCGGGATAACTTGAAGCGGGTCAAGGAAGCCCTGAAAGAATCGCGTTTTGATAAAGAATTGCTTATAAAGAGCGATGTTCCCTAATAACGACGATGTACGATTTACGGCATTCGGTCCCCTCGCTACTGCCTTGCGATAGATGAAGGCCGATTCTATGTTCACGCAACACCAAAGTTGTTTCAGTCAACGGAGTATTACATGTCCAGAAGGCTTCGCAGAACCAAGATCGTCACCACCCTAGGCCCGGCCACCGACCGCGATAATAACCTCGAAAAGATTATCGCCGCGGGTGCCAACGTGGTGCGCATGAACTTCTCTCACGGTACGCCAGAAGACCATAAATTACGTGCCGACAAAGTGCGTGAAATCGCAGCTAAACTGGGCCGCCATGTTGCTATCCTCGGTGACCTGCAAGGTCCAAAAATCCGCGTATCGACCTTTAAAGAAGGCAAAGTCTTCCTCAACATCGGCGATAAATTCCTGCTGGATGCCAACCTGAGCAAAGGCGAAGGCGATAAGGAAAAAGTGGGTATCGACTACAAAGGTCTGCCTGCTGACGTTGTGCCTGGCGACATCCTGCTGCTGGACGACGGACGCGTACAGCTGAAAGTGCTGGAAGTTCAGGGTATGAAGGTGTTCACCGAAGTGACCGTCGGCGGCCCGCTCTCCAACAACAAAGGCATCAACAAACTCGGCGGTGGCCTGTCTGCCGAAGCGCTGACCGATAAAGACAAAGCGGATATCGTGACCGCAGCGCAGATCGGCGTGGATTATCTGGCCGTCTCCTTCCCCCGCTGCGGCGAAGATCTGAACTATGCTCGCCGCCTGGCGCGTGATGCAGGCTGCGATGCGAAAATCGTTGCGAAAGTGGAACGCGCTGAAGCGGTCTGCGATCAGGACGCGATGGACGACGTGATCCTGGCGTCTGACGTGGTGATGGTTGCCCGTGGTGATCTGGGCGTGGAAATTGGCGACCCTGAACTGGTCGGTATCCAGAAAGCGCTGATCCGTCGCGCGCGTCAGCTGAACCGCGCGGTGATCACCGCCACCCAGATGATGGAATCCATGATCACCAACCCAATGCCAACCCGTGCGGAAGTCATGGACGTGGCGAACGCCGTGCTGGATGGTACTGACGCGGTGATGCTGTCAGCCGAAACCGCTGCGGGTCAGTATCCGGCGGAAACCGTGGCCGCCATGGCGCGCGTCTGCCTGGGTGCGGAGAAGATCCCAAGCATTAACGTCTCCAAGCACCGCCTGGATATCCAGTTCGACAATGTGGAAGAAGCGATTGCGATGTCCGCGATGTACGCAGCCAACCACCTGAAAGGGGTCACGGCGATCATCACCATGACCGAATCTGGCCGTACCGCGCTAATGACGTCTCGCATCAGCTCCGGTCTGCCGATCTTCGCCATGTCCCGTCACGAGCGTACGCTGAACCTGACGGCGCTGTATCGCGGCGTGACGCCAGTCTACTTCGACAGCACCAATGACGGTGTGGCCGCCGCGCACGATGCCGTGAATCTGCTGCGCGACAAAGGTTATCTGGTATCCGGTGATATCGTTATCGTGACGCAGGGTGACGTGATGAGCACCATCGGCTCAACCAATACCACCCGCGTACTGACCGTAGAGTAAGCTCCGATCCTCTCTCCCCTAAGGGGAGAGGGGTGAAGGTTTCCTATTTCTTCGGGAAAAGCTCTTTACGCTTGTACGGCTCTGTTTCGCCAGGTTTACGCGTTTTGAGCAACTTCAGGATCCACGTATATTGCTCCTTATGTGGCCCCACCAGCACTTCCACCTCTTCATTCATGCGGCGTGCAATGGTGCGATCGTCCGCGGTCAGCAGATCGTCCATCGGCGGACGTACCTCAATGCTCAGGCGATGCGTTTTACCGTCATAAACCGGGAACAGCGGGATCACGCGGGCGCGGCAGACTTTCATCAGGCGACCAATCGCGGGTAGCGTAGCTTTATAGGTCGCGAAGAAATCGACAAACTCGCTGTGCTCAGGACCGTGATCCTGATCGGGCAGATAGTAGCCCCAGTAACCCTGACGTACGGACTGAATGAAAGGCTTAATGCCATCGTTACGGGCGTGCAGGCGTCCGCCAAAGCGACGGCGCACGGTATTCCAGACGAAATCGTAGATTTTGTTTCCCTGATTATGGAACATCGCCGCCATTTTCTGGCCCTGCGATGCCATTAACATTGCCGGAATGTCGACCCCCCAACCGTGCGGCACCAGGAAAATCACTTTTTCATCATTGCGACGCATCTCGTCGATGATTTCCAGCCCTTTCCAGTCAACGCGGTCGACGATCTTTTCCGGCCCTTTCAGCGCCAGTTCCGCCATCATCGCCATGGCCTGTGGCGCGGTGGTATACATGTCATCAATGATTGCTTCGCGTTCGACGTCGGTTTTATCCGGGAAGCAGTACAGAAGGTTTATTTGCGCCCGGCGGCGTGCGCTTTTACCTAAGCGCCCTGCCAGGCACCCCACTTTTTCGAGAACCGGATCGCGGAGGGAAGCAGGTAGTAACGCCATGCCAGCAAACGCGTATACGCCAAGCCAGGCGCCCCAGTTACGCGGGTGGCGAAAGGATTTTTCAAACTCGGGAATGTACTCAATATTGTTTTTTTTGGTTTCCATGCGGGTTCCAGGGTCTGGTGACGCAAAAATATATTCAGATAGTGTAGCGAGGCAGCCGTCCGCGTACAAAAGAAAAAGCCGGCGCACACTGACGCCGGCTTATTTTTGAGGGTGTTAGCTTAGTCGAAGCGCAGCTGTGGCATCACCTCTTTCACCTGCGCCAGGTAATCTTTGCGATCTTTCCCGGTCAGCCCTTCGGTGCGCGGCAGTTTCGCCGTCAGCGGGTTAACCGCCTGCTGGTTGATCCACACTTCGTAGTGCAGGTGCGGGCCCGTCGACCGGCCGGTGTTACCAGACAGCGCGATGCGATCGCCACGTTTCACCTTCTGGCCCGGTTTGACCAGCAGTTTACGCAGGTGCATGTAGCGGGTGGTGTACGTGCGACCGTGACGAATAGCAACGTAATAGCCAGCAGCACCGCTGCGTTTCGCCATGACCACTTCACCATCCCCTACCGCCAGCACTGGCGTGCCCTGCGGCATGGCGAAGTCAACGCCACGGTGCGGCGCTACGCGACCCGTTACCGGGTTCAGACGACGCGGGTTAAAGTTGGAGGAGACACGGAACTGTTTCGCCGTTGGGAAACGCAGGAAGCCTTTTGCCAGGCCCGTACCGCTGCGGTCATAGAACTTACCGTCTTCCGCGCGAATGGCGTAGTAGTCTTTGCCGTCTGAACGCAAGCGAACACCCACCAGCTGGCTCTGCTCGCGCTTACCGTCCAGCATTTCGCGGGACATCAGGACAGAGAACTGATCGCCTTTTTTCAGTTTGCGGAAATCCATCTGCCACTGCATGGCTTTGATCACCGAGCTGATTTCAGCGCTGGTCAGGCCAGCATCGCGGGCACTGGAAACAAAGCTGCCGCCGACGGTCCCTTTCATCACGCTGTTAACCCAGTCGCCCTGCTGCATTTCACTGGTCATTTTGAAACCGTTTGCGGTGCGATCGTAGGTGCGGGTTTCGCGACGGGACATCTCCCAGGTCAAACGTTGCAGATCGCCGTCGGGCGTTAAGGTCCAGGAAAGCTGCTGACCAATTTTCAGGTTACGCAGCTCTTTATCGGATGCGGCAAGCTGGCTAATGTTGCCCATGTCGATACCGTACTGGTTCAGGACGCTGCTCAGCGTATCGCCAGTAGAAACAACATATTCATGAATGCCGGTTTCATTCTGGATCTTGTCATCCAGCTCATCCTGGGGAATAGCTTCATCTTCCTGTGCGGCCTGATCGATAGGCTCGCTGGCCTCAGGCAGCAGAGAGCGGATCTCGCTCTTCTCCAGTTCGATGGTTTTAATAATAGGGGCAGAACTCGGGTGGTAAACATAGGGCCGCCAGACGGCGACCGCTAACGTGAGAACTGTAAGCGACCCCAGCATAACGCGGTGGGGTCGAGGCAGATTGTTAAATGCCAGGGCGACAGAGCGGGCTATCTGTTGCACGTATTCACTTCCTCGTTAATCTCCTTTCAGGCAGCTCGCATACTGATTCGCCAGTTGACTGAGGAACTGCGAATAGCTCGCTTTGCTCAACTGGATGTTCGTACCTAGCGGGTCAAGGGTTCCCATGCGCACGGATGTTCCCCTGGCCACGGCTTCTACGACCGCTGGCCTGAACTGTGGCTCAGCAAAAACGCATGTCGCTTTTTGCTCAACCAACTGTGTTCTGATTTCATGTAAACGCTGCGCACCAGGCTGAATTTCAGGGTTGACGGTAAAATGCCCCAATGGGGTCAGACCGTAATGTTTCTCGTAATACCCGTAGGCATCATGAAAAACGAAGTACCCTTTTCCTTTAAGCGGTGCGAGCTCGTTACCTACCTGTTTGTCGGTTGCGGCTAATTGAGCCTCAAAATCCTTCAGGTTGGCGTCGAGTTTGATTCGACTTTGCGGCATAAGTTCCACTAATTTGTCGTGGATTGCAACCGCTGTAAGCCGCGCTATCTCTGGGGAGAGCCAGAGATGCATGTTGTATTCACCGTGATGGTGATGGTCGTCACCTTTTTCGCCATGAGCATGGTCGTGGTCGTGTTCGTCGCCCTCGTCCTCAGCCCCTTTCATCAGCAACGGTTTCACAGCGGACATCTCACCAATCGTCACCTGTTTCTCCGCAGGGACCTGTTTAGCGGATTTCTGCATGAACGCTTCCATCTCAGGACCAATCCAGACGACTAAGTCCGCGTTCTGTAAGCGTTTTACATCAGACGGACGCAGAGAATAATCATGCTCGGAGGCCCCGTCAGGCAGAAGTACCTCTGTGTCCGTCACACCGTCGGCGATGGCAGCGGCGATAAAGCCAAGTGGTTTAAGCGAAGCGACAACGGCAGCGTTAACATCTTGTGCTGTTGTCCCCCAAAGAGCAGCGGATAAAGCTGCGAAAAGAAGCGTATTTTTCTGTAACATAATGCGACTAATCATCGTAATGAATGCGTGGAATGTGATATTATAACATTCGATGACTTCTGCAAGCTTAAATTGACATGACGACTTTAGTTTCTCTTGAAAATGTTTCGGTCTCATTCGGCCAGCGCCGCGTCCTTTCTGACGTGTCGCTGAATCTGAAGCCCGGCAAAATACTCACGCTGCTCGGCCCTAACGGTGCAGGCAAATCGACGCTGGTGCGCGTCGTATTAGGCCTGGTAGCCCCTGACGCAGGTGTTATCGTCCGCGAGGACAAATTGCGTATCGGCTATGTGCCGCAAAAATTACATCTTGATGCCACCCTGCCCCTGACGGTGAGCCGCTTCCTGCGTCTCCGTCCCGGTACGCGTAAAGCGGATATCCTACCGGCGCTAAAACGCGTTCAGGCGGGACATCTTGTTGAGGCGCCTTTGCAAAAGCTGTCGGGCGGTGAAACCCAGCGCGTATTGCTTGCCCGCGCCCTGCTCAGCAGCCCTCAGCTGCTGGTCCTGGACGAGCCGACGCAGGGTGTCGACGTCAACGGTCAGGTTGCGCTGTACGATCTTATCGACCAGCTCCGTCGGGAGCTTAACTGCGCGGTGCTGATGGTCTCCCACGATCTGCATCTGGTAATGGCCAAAACCGACGAAGTGCTGTGCCTGAACCATCACATCTGTTGTTCCGGCACGCCGGAAGTGGTGTCAATGCATCCCGAATTTATCTCCATGTTTGGCCATCGTGGCGCCGAACAGCTGGGCATCTATCGCCATAATCACAATCACCGCCATGATTTACAGGGACGAATTGTCCTGCGTCGGGGAAATGGACACTCATGATTGAACTGTTACTGCCCGGCTGGCTGGCCGGGATTATGCTTGCCTGCGCCGCGGGTCCACTCGGCTCGTTTGTCGTCTGGCGCAGAATGTCCTATTTCGGCGATACGCTGGCCCATGCGTCATTGCTGGGTGTCGCGTTTGGTTTGTTGCTGGACGTGAACCCTTTTTATGCGGTGATTGTCGTCACGCTGCTGCTGGCCGCCGGTCTGGTCTGGCTGGAAAAACGCCCTCACCTGGCCATTGATACCCTGCTCGGCATTATGGCGCACAGCGCCCTGTCGCTGGGCCTGGTGGTGGTGAGCCTGATGTCAAACATCCGCGTGGACCTGATGGCTTATCTGTTCGGCGATCTGCTGGCCGTCACGCCCGAAGATCTGATTTCCATTGCCATTGGCGTGGTGGTGGTGCTCGGGATCCTGCTGTGGCAGTGGCGGAATTTACTGGCAATGACCGTCAGCCCCGATCTGGCCTTTGTCGACGGCGTGAAGCTTCAGCGCGTGAAGCTGCTCTTGATGCTGGTGACGGCGTTAACCATCGGGGTGGCGATGAAATTTGTTGGCGCGCTGATCATCACGTCGCTGTTGATAATCCCTGCCGCCACGGCGCGTCGTTTTGCGCGTACGCCGGAGCAAATGGCCGGTATCGCGGTGATAATCGGGATGATCGCAGTGACGGGCGGATTAACCTTCTCGGCGTTTTATGACACGCCAGCAGGGCCGTCGGTGGTATTGTGCGCGGCGGTGTTGTTTATTTTCAGTATGATGAAAAAAACCGCGCAGTAGTCAGCATGTCCCCGGTGGCGCTTCGCTTACCGGGGCTACCATTAATCGCTACTTACGGCATCGCGGGCGGCGTAATGCCGAAATGATTCCACGCCCGCACCGTCGCCATACGACCACGCGGGGTACGCTGCAAGAAGCCCTGCTGGATTAGATACGGCTCCAGCACGTCCTCGATAGTCTCACGCTCTTCGCCAATTGCCGCCGCCAGGTTATCCAACCCCACCGGCCCGCCAAAGAACTTATCCAGCACCGCCAGCAGCAGCTTACGGTCCATATAGTCAAAGCCTTCGGCATCAACGTTCAGCATATCCAGCGCCTGCGCAGCAATGTCAGCCGAAATGGTGCCATCGTGCTTCACCTCGGCAAAATCACGCACGCGACGCAGCAGGCGGTTGGCGATACGCGGCGTACCGCGGGAACGTTTTGCCACTTCAAACGCTCCCTCTTCGCTCATATCCAGTCCCATGTAGCGCGCGCTGCGCCCCACAATATGCTGAAGGTCGGGCACCTGATAAAACTCCAGACGCTGCACGATACCAAAACGGTCGCGTAGCGGTGAGGTCAGCGAGCCGGCGCGGGTCGTGGCACCAATCAGGGTAAACGGTGGCAGATCGATTTTGATCGAGCGCGCGGCCGGGCCTTCGCCGATCATGATATCCAGCTGGTAATCCTCCATCGCCGGATAGAGCACTTCCTCCACCACCGGGGACAGGCGGTGGATTTCATCGATAAACAGCACGTCATGCGGTTCGAGGTTGGTCAGCATCGCCGCCAGGTCCCCTGCTTTCTCCAGCACCGGGCCGGAGGTGGTACGCAGGTTAACGCCCATTTCGTTGGCGACGATATTCGCCAGAGTGGTTTTACCTAACCCCGGCGGACCAAAAATCAACAGGTGATCGAGCGCATCGCCGCGCAGCTTTGCCGCCTGGATGAAAATCTCCATCTGAGAACGAACCTGCGGCTGGCCGATGTACTCATCCAGCAGTTTGGGACGGATCGCGCGATCCACCACGTCATCTGGCTGAATGGTGCCTGCCGATACCAGGCGGTCTGCTTCAATCATCCTTTACCTCACAATGCAGCGCGCAGCGCTTCACGAATCAGAGTTTCACTGCTGGCATCCGGTTTGGCAACTTTACTCACCATACGGCTGGCCTCCTGAGGTTTATAGCCCAGCGCCACCAGCGCGGCAACCGCTTCCTGCTCGGCATCATCATCCGTCGCTGGCCCGCCCGGTGAAGTCAGCACCAGATCGGCTGCCGGAGTGAACAGATCGCCATGCAGACCTTTAAAGCGGTCCTTCATCTCGACAATCAGGCGCTCGGCGGTTTTCTTGCCGATGCCCGGAAGTTTAATTAACGCAGCCGGATCTTCGCGCTCAACGGCATTCACAAACTGTGGCGCTGACATACCGGACAGAATCGCCAGCGCCAGCTTGGGCCCGACGCCGTTGGTTTTAATTAATTCGCGGAACAGGGTGCGTTCCTGTTTGTTATTGAATCCGTACAGCAGCTGAGCGTCCTCACGCACCACAAACTGGGTAAAGACAACCGCCTCTTTGCCCGCCTCCGGCAACTCGTAGAAGCAGGTCATCGGCATATGGACTTCATAGCCCACGCCACCCACTTCCAGCAGCACTAACGGGGGTTGTTTTTCAATGATGATGCCTCTGAGTCTGCCTATCACGTGACGCTCCTGCGTTCTGGATGAAATTAACTGCCGACATAATAAAAAAAGGCTGGATAAACATCCAGCCTGATTTGTCATTATCGTAATCTGCCTCGCGCCAGATTGAGCCTCGACTCGCTCATTTGCATCGCGTTCTGGCTGACGTGGCAGTGGGTAATCGCAATGGCCAGCGCATCGGCGGCGTCGGCCTGCGGGTTCGCCGGGAGCTTCAGCAGGGTACGCACCATGTGCTGCACCTGGCTTTTCTCCGCGCTACCTATGCCCACCACCGTCTGCTTAACCTGACGGGCCGCGTATTCAAACACTGGCAGGTCCTGGTTCACGGCGGCAACTATCGCCACGCCGCGCGCCTGCCCGAGCTTTAACGCCGAGTCAGCGTTCTTCGCCATAAAGACCTGCTCGATGGCGAAAAAGTCCGGCTGAAACTGGGTGATGATCTCCGACACGCCCGCATAAATGAGCTTCAGGCGCGACGGCAGATCGTCCACTTTGGTACGAATACAGCCGCTGCCGAGGTAGGTTAGCTGGCGTCCCACCTGACGGATAACGCCATAACCGGTGACGCGTGAGCCGGGGTCAATCCCGAGGATAATCGACATCACGCGTCTCCCGTAAACGGTTTACAGGCTCTCATCAGAGAGTCGCTGCAACCTCATCAGAGATTTCACCGTTGTGATACACTTCCTGCACGTCGTCGCAGTCTTCGAGCATGTCGATCAGACGCAGCAGTTTCGGTGCGGTTTCTGCATCCATGTCCGCTTTTGTGGAAGGGATCATGGACACTTCAGCGTTATCCGCTTTCAGACCTGCCGCTTCCAGCGCATCGCGCACGGCACCCATCTCTTCCCATGCGGTGTAGACATCGATAGCGCCGTCGTCGTAGGTCACTACGTCTTCCGCACCGGCTTCCAGCGCCGCTTCCATGATCGCATCTTCGTCGCCTTTCTCGAAGGAGATGACGCCTTTTTTGCTGAACAGGTAAGCAACGGAACCGTCAGTGCCCAGGTTACCACCGGTTTTGGTGAACGCGTGGCGCACTTCCGCAACGGTACGGTTACGGTTGTCGGACAAGCACTCTACCATCACCGCCGTACCGCCAGGACCGTAACCTTCATAAATGATGGTTTCCATGTTCGCGTCTTCATCACCGCCCACGCCACGTGCGATTGCACGGTTCAGGGTGTCTCGCGTCATGTTGTTGGACAGGGCTTTATCCACCGCCGCGCGCAGACGTGGGTTAGAGGCCGGATCGCCGCCACCCAGACGCGCCGCTGTTACCAGCTCACGAATGATTTTGGTAAAGATTTTACCGCGTTTGGCATCCTGTGCCGCTTTACGGTGTTTGGTGTTGGCCCACTTACTATGACCTGCCATAAAAAGTTCTCCAAAAATCGCGCCTTCTCAGGCAGCGTTAATTACAAATTCTTCTATCGCCTGCCGGTTGCTCCATGACTTGGTCAGTGCGGCGGCATCCGCCGCATCCACCCAGCGGTAGGTCAGGTGTTCCGTGAACACGATCTCCCGCTCATGGGGAAGCGCAAGGCAGAACCACGATTCCGTATTGCGCTCAATTCCCGGTGCATAGCGATGACGTAAATGGCTAAAAATTTCAAACTCCACCGTGCGCTGACAGTCCTTCAGGGTCAGTTGCTCGCGAGCAACGTCAATGGCGACCTCTTCCTTTACTTCACGCGCGGCGGCCTGCGGCGCGGACTCCCCCTCTTCCAGACTGCCGGTAACCGACTGCCAGAAATCAGGATCGTCGCGCCGCTGCAACATCAGCACCCGCTTCGAGTCTTCTGCATAAATGACCACCAGAACCGAAACGGGACGCTTATATGCCATATCAGTTTTTCTCTTCCTTCTTCACCACCTCAATGCCCAGCTCAGCCAGCGCGGCCGGGTTGGCAAAGCTTGGCGCTTCAGTCATCAGACACGCCGCTGCGGTGGTTTTCGGGAAGGCGATAACATCACGGATGTTGTCGGTGCCGGTCAGCAGCATGGTCAGACGGTCAAGACCAAAGGCCAGACCCGCGTGCGGAGGCGTACCGTATTTCAGGGCGTCCAGCAGGAAGCCAAACTTCTCGCGCTGCTCCTGCTCGTTAATGCCCAGAATGCCGAACACGGTCTGCTGCATTTCACCGCTGTGAATACGCACGGAGCCTCCGCCCACTTCGTAGCCGTTGATAACCATATCGTAGGCATTCGCTACCGCATCTTCCGGTGCAGCCTTCAGTTCCGCCGCCGTCATGTCTTTTGGCGAGGTGAACGGGTGGTGCATCGCGGTCAGGCCGCCTTCACCGTCGTCTTCAAACATCGGGAAGTCGATCACCCACAGCGGCGCCCATTTGCTTTCATCGGTCAGGTTCAGGTCTTTGCCGAGCTTCAGACGCAGCGCGCCCATCGCATCCGCAACGACTTTCTTGTTGTCTGCGCCGAAGAAGATCATGTCGCCGTCCTGCGCGCCGGTGCGCTCCAGAATAGCTTCCACGATGTCCGCATTCAGGAATTTCGCAACAGGGCTGGTAATGCCTTCCAGACCTTTAGCACGCTCGGTTACTTTAATATAGGCCAGACCTTTCGCACCGTAGATCTTGATGAAGTTGCCGTAGTCGTCAATCTGCTTACGGCTCAGGGCAGCACCGCCCGGTACGCGCAGGGCAGCCACGCGGCCTTTCGGATCGTTAGCCGGACCAGCAAAGACCGCAAACTCAACGGCTTTCACCAGGTCTGCCACGTCCACCAGCTCCATCGGGTTACGCAGGTCTGGTTTGTCGGAGCCGTAGCGACGCTCGGCTTCCGCGAAGGTCATGATTGGGAAATCGCCCAGCTCAACGCCTTTCACGTCGTTCCACAGGCTACGCACCAGGGCTTCCATCACCTCACGCACCTGCTCGGCGGTCATGAAGGAGGTTTCCACATCGATCTGGGTAAATTCTGGCTGACGATCTGCACGCAGATCTTCATCGCGGAAGCATTTCACGATCTGATAGTAGCGGTCGAAGCCTGACATCATCAGCAGCTGTTTGAACAGCTGTGGTGACTGCGGCAGCGCATAGAATTTGCCTTTATGGACGCGGGATGGCACCAGGTAATCGCGCGCGCCTTCCGGCGTGGCTTTGGTCAGCATCGGGGTTTCGATATCGAGGAAACCGTGGTCATCCATAAAGCGACGCACCAGGCTGGTGATTTTCGCACGGGTTTTCAGGCGCTGAGCCATCTCCGGGCGACGCAGATCCAGGTAGCGGTATTTAAGACGCGCTTCTTCTGTGTTGACGTGGTTGGAGTCCAGCGGCAACGCTTCTGCGCGATTGATAATCACCAGATCGGACGCCAGCACTTCGATAGCACCGGTCGCCATATCGGCGTTGATGTTTTTCTCGTCACGCGCACGCACGGTGCCCGTCACCTGAATGCAGAACTCATTACGCAGCTCAGAGGCCAGCTTCAACGCATCAGCGCGATCCGGATCGAAGAACACCTGAACGATACCTTCGCGGTCACGCATATCAATAAAGATAAGGCTACCAAGATCGCGACGACGATTGACCCAACCACACAGGGTGACCTGCTGCCCGACGTGGGACTGACGCAGCTGCCCGCAATATTCTGTACGCATGAGATATCCCTTAATTAGCCGCAGGCTGATTGTCGCCTGTCTTACAGGCTACGATGTCGCAGCTTTCTGTATGTCACAACTGGATGAAAAAAGGCGGCTATTATACTGGAAATTCTGCCGCACGATAAGAGCGAAGCACGGCCTGACGCGTGTTTGCTGTGCTCTTATTGTCTATTCTCACAAAAATTAACAAAATTATCCGACCGATAACAGGCCATCCCGTCGTAAGGTGTAAAAAAGCAATTAATTTTACTGGAGTGACAATGTTAACGCTTGATGCCACCAAAACCGCCCTTGTGGTCATTGATTTACAGGAAGGGATCCTGCCTTTTGCCGGTGGTCCACACACCGCTGACGATGTTGTAAGCCGTGCTGCGCGTCTGGCGGAAAAATGCCGGGCCAGCGGTGCGCCTGTCGTCATGGTGCGCGTCGGCTGGTCCACTGATTTCGCCGAAGCGCTAAAGCAGCCAGTTGATGCTCAGGCCCCGGCGCATGCGCTGCCGGACAACTGGTGGACATACCCGGTCTCGCTCGGTAAACGCGACAGCGATGTAGAAGTCACCAAACGCCAGTGGGGCGCATTCTATGGCACTGACCTGGAGCTCCAGCTGCGCCGTCGCGGGATAGACACTATTATTCTGTGCGGGATCTCCACCAACATCGGTGTGGAATCCACCGCCCGTAACGCCTGGGAGCTGGGCTTTAATCTGGTGATAGCGGAAGATGCGTGCAGCGCAGCCTCTGCGGATCAGCATCAGGGCAGCATGACCCATATCTTCCCGCGTATTGGTCGCGTGCGCAGCACGGATGAGATCCTCAGCGCGCTATGATGTACGTGGGTTTGCCCCAGTGGTCGCACCCGAAATGGGTGCGCCTGGGTATTACTGGCCTTGAAGAGTATGCCCGACACTTTAACTGCGTGGAGGGCAATACCACGCTGTACGCTCTGCCACGCAAGGAGATCGTCGAGCGCTGGCGCGAGCAAACCACCGACGATTTCCGCTTTTGCTTCAAATTTCCGGCAACCATCTCCCACAACGCCGCACTACGAAACTGCGATGATTTAACCCACGAGTTTTTCACCCGGATGTCGCCCCTGGCAAACCGTGTTGGCCAGTACTGGCTCCAGCTTCCCGCCACGTTCGGCCCGCGCGATCTACAAGCCCTCTGGCAGTTTCTCGACGCCCTGCCCCACGATTTCACGTACGGTGTGGAGGTGAGGCATCCAGATTTCTTTGCCAAAGGCGACGCGGAGAAAGCGCTGAATCGCGGCCTGCATGAACGATCGGTCAACCGCGTGATCCTCGACAGCCGCCCCGTGCACAGCGCAATCCCGCACAGCGAAGCCGTTGTTGATGCCCAGCGCAAAAAACCGAAAGTACCGGTTCACGCCATTGTTACCGCGCAGAACCCGATGGTCCGGTTTATCGGCAGCGATAACATGCAACAGAATGAGGAGATGTTCGCCGTCTGGCTGCAAACGCTCGCGAAATGGGAGCAAACCACCACTCCGTACCTGTTTTTACATACGCCGGATATTGCCCAGGCACCTGAACTGGTCGATGCTCTCTGGCAGGCCTTGCAGCAGGCGGTTCCGTCGGTTGGCCCCGCGCCGTCCATCCCACAACAATCTTCTCTTTTCTGAAATCACCCCCTATCATAGAGACGTGCCATCTGCCAAAAACAGGGAGTTAGTATGGTCAGCGCGCTGTATGCGGTGTTAGGTGCATTACTGCTGATTAAATTTTCATTTGATGTTGTGCGCCTGAGAATGCAGTACCGCGTCTCCTACGGTGACGGGGGCTTTTCTGAGCTGCAAAGCGCAATCCGGATCCACGGCAACGCGGTCGAGTACATTCCCGTCGCGTTAATTTTACTGCTGTTAATGGAGATGGATGGCGCTGAAACCTGGATGGTGCACGTCTGTGGGCTGCTGCTGATTGCAGGTCGTTTGATGCATTATTATGGTTTTCACCACCGCCTGATCCGCTGGCGTCGTTCCGGCATGAGCGCGACCTGGTGCTCGCTTTTGCTGATGGTGCTGGCTAACCTTTGGTATATGCCGTGGGAGTTGGTTTTCTCCTTCCATTAGCGCACAATATGCCCCTTTATTTTTCCCGGATTTTTACGTTATGTCAGATCGCGACACGCTTTTTTCCGCGCCTATCGCCAGCCTGGGCGACTGGACCTTTGATGAACGGGTAGCCGAAGTCTTCCCGGATATGATCCAGCGCTCTGTTCCCGGTTATTCCAATATCATCTCCATGATCGGCATGCTGGCGGAGCGTTTCGTTCAACCCGGCACGCAGGTCTATGACCTGGGCTGTTCGCTGGGAGCGGCAACGCTGTCCATTCGTCGTAACGTTCATCACGAAGGCTGCAAGATTGTGGCTGTCGATAACTCACCGGCCATGGTTGAACGCTGCCGTCGCCACATTGACGCGTATAAAGCCCCTACGCCTGTGGAGGTGGTGGAAGGCGATATCCGCGATATCGACATCCAGAACGCCTCGATGGTGGTCCTGAACTTTACCCTTCAGTTCCTGGTGCCGGACGATCGTCAGCGGTTGCTGGATAAAATTTATCAGGGCCTCAACCCGGGCGGCGCGCTGGTGTTGTCTGAGAAATTCAGCTTTGAAGACGCCAGCGTGGGCGAACTGCTGTTCAATATGCACCATGATTTCAAGCGTGCAAACGGCTACAGCGAGCTGGAGATCAGCCAGAAGCGCAGCATGCTTGAAAACGTCATGCTGACGGATTCCGTTGAAACACACAAAGCGCGCCTGCGCAAAGCTGGATTCGAACACAGCGAACTGTGGTTCCAGTGCTTTAATTTTGGTTCTCTGGTGGCGCTGAAAGCCGGAGACACAGCATGATCGAGTTCGGTAATTTCTATCAGCTGATTGCCAAAAACCACCTTTCCCACTGGCTGGAAACCCTGCCTGCGCAAATTGCCACCTGGCAGCGCGATCAGCAGCATGGTCTGTTGAAGCAGTGGTCCAACGCCGTGGAGTTTCTGCCTGAACTGACGCCTCATCGTCTGGATTTACTGCACAGCGTGACGGCGGAGAGCGAAGAGCCGCTCCCGGCCGGGCAGATCAACCGCATCGAAACGCTGATGCGGAACCTGATGCCGTGGCGCAAAGGGCCGTTCTCGCTGTACGGCGTGAACATCAATACCGAATGGCGCTCAGACTGGAAGTGGGATCGCGTTCTGCCGCATTTATCCGACCTGACCGGGCGCACCATTCTGGACGTGGGCTGCGGTAGCGGCTATCACATGTGGCGCATGATCGGCGCAGGCGCGCATCTGGCCGTCGGTATCGATCCGATGCAGCTGTTCCTGTGCCAGTTTGAAGCGGTGCGAAAGCTGCTGGGTAACGACCAGCGCGCGCACCTGCTGCCGCTGGGTATCGAGCAACTCCCTGCCCTGAAAGCGTTTGATACCGTGTTCTCGATGGGCGTGCTGTACCACCGTCGTTCCCCGCTGGAGCATCTCTGGCAACTGAAAGATCAGCTGGTCAGCGGCGGTGAGCTGGTGCTGGAAACGCTGGTCATCGAAGGGGATGAACATGCCGTTCTGGTGCCAGGCGATCGCTATGCGCAGATGCGCAACGTTTACTTCATCCCTTCCGCGCTGGCGCTGAAGAACTGGCTGGAGAAATGTGGGTTTGTCGATGTACGCATCGCCGATGTGTGCGTGACGTCGGTTGAGGAACAGCGCCGCACCGACTGGATGATCACCGAATCGCTGGAGCAGTTCCTCGACCCGGACGATCACAGTAAAACCATCGAAGGCTATCCGGCCCCGATGCGTGCGGTATTGATTGCGACCAAGCCGTAGTATTTATCCCCTCACCCCGGCCCTCTCCCCAAAGGGGCGAGGGTGAAAAGACCGCACCGTGCAGTTCCCTCTCCCCTGTGGGGAGAGGGTTAGGGTGAGGGGCAAGAATAAAAAAAGGCCCCTGTTGAAATTGCAGGGGCCTGGTACAAGCAAGCATCATATTGGGCGACATGATGCGCGGTAAAAATCGGTACGTTGCTACACGTGATGACGTTCAATCAGCGATTTCATTTCCGCAACCGACTCTCCATCCACACCGTAGCGCGAGTACTCATCCGCTTCAGCATCCGTCGACATTGACAACCCTGTATTGCGATAACGCATGGGTGAAGGTATCCATTTACCCGCCGAGCTGTGTAGCTCTTCCACCCCTGCGTTTAAAAACAGTTCCAGATTGCTGGCGCGTACTCCTGCGCCCGCCATGATTATTGGAACACCGGAATGTGCTTTTAGTTCCGTAATTAATTTCAGTCCTTTTTCAGCCGAGGGCTGCTGACCCGACGTCAGAACGCGCGCCACGCCCAGTTCTGCCAGCGTATCAAAGGCTTGTATCGGATCCTGACACATATCGAACGCACGATGAAAAGTGACCGCCATTCCCTGGGCTGCGCGCATGACCTGGCGCATACGCGAAAGATCGATGTTTCCGTCTTCGTCCAGCACACCGATCACCAGCCCCGGAAAACCGGAATCACGGACGAGGGCGATATCCTCAAGCATGGCACTGAACTCACCCGCCGTATAACAAAAATCACCGCCGCGCGGGCGAATAATCGGGTGCACCGGAATGGTGATGGCCTGACGGGCTGATTTCAACACGCCAAAGGACGGGGTCAATCCCCCTTCTTTCGGTGCCGCGCAAAGCTCGATGCGATCGGCCCCCTGCCGTTGCGCAGTGACGGCACACTCCACGCTGTAACAACAAATTTCCAGCAGCGCCATGTCATCCTCCTCAAATTTTACTCAACGTACCATCGTGGCACGTTGCCCGATTCGTGTCTGGATCGACGCTCACAGTGCTTACGCTTCGCTGGCGACGATCTGCTCAATAGTCCAGGGATGGAATTTCACCGTCACGCTGCCGTCCGTTACGGCAAGCGTAGGGTTCGGTAAGCGTTCGCGCTCACCTTTTGGCGAGCTGGTTTTGACGAAAATACCCGGCTGGCTTAACCCCTCGTCGGAAAGCAGCGCCAGCGCACGGGCGTTCAGCGTCTCGGGCTCCCCAGGCAGAACAATTTCGATATGCTCCCAGCCTTCGTGCGGATAACGCTTCTCTCCTGGCCAGGGCAGTTCCACAACGGTGAATTGCCAGTGCGCCACCGTAACCGGCGCGTGAAGTTTGAACAGGCAAATCGGGCGACCGTTAATGATATTCTCTGACAGCAGTTCACCGCACTGTTCAAAGCCACGCCGCCAGCGTTCTGCGGTGGCATTCTGATGGCAGCGCAAAGAGATGTGATCTGCCTCAAGCGGCGCGATATCCAGCCCGAGACGGGTGGCAAGTTCTGTGAACGCCTGGGTGAAGCGCGGTAAATCTGCGGAAATATCATGCAGTTCGTCAATGGTGTGCCAGTTCGCCATAGGTCAGTCTCGTTTCGTGTCGCAAAGCCGCTAATTTACTCTGTTGCCCTCTGTCGACCAACCGCATAATCACGGTTTTTTCGACTGCATGATTATGCATACCGTCTTCGCCTGGATTCTGAGCGATCTTCGCCCCCCGCAGGGCTGACGCCCGAGGCCATTTGCAGTATACTCCCGCCCTAAATTCTTAAACTGGCGTGGGTGTTTTTTACCCGCATCAAAAACGTAAGGTATCCAGGTGAATATTCAGGCTCTTCTCTCAGAAAAAGTCAGTCAGGCACTGATTGCCGCAGGTGCGCCTGCGGATTGCGAACCACAGGTTCGTCAGTCAGCGAAAGTACAGTTTGGCGACTATCAGGCTAATGGCGTGATGGCAGTGGCTAAAAAACTGGGCATGCCGCCGCGACAGCTCGCTGAGCAGGTACTGACGCATCTGGATCTCAACGGCATCGCCAGCAAAACCGAAATCGCCGGTCCGGGCTTTATCAACATTTTCCTTGAGCCTGCGTTCCTGGCAAGCCACGTTGACGCGGCGCTGAAATCTGACCGTCTTGGCGTGGCTCAGCCAGAAGCGCAGACTGTGGTGGTTGACTACTCCGCGCCAAACGTGGCGAAGGAGATGCACGTCGGTCACCTGCGCTCCACCATTATCGGTGATGCGGCCGTGCGTACCCTGGAGTTCCTCGGTCACAAGGTGATCCGCGCTAACCACGTAGGCGACTGGGGCACGCAGTTCGGTATGCTGATCGCATATCTGGAAAAACAGCAGCAGGAAAACGCAGGCGAAATGGCGCTGGCAGACCTGGAAGGTTTCTACCGTGAAGCCAAAAAACACTACGACGAAGACGAAGCCTTTGCCGAGCGCGCGCGCAGCTACGTGGTGAAACTTCAAGGCGGCGATCCGTACTTCCTCGAGATGTGGCGCAAGCTGGTGGACATCACCATGTCCCAGAACCAGCTTACCTATAACCGTCTGAACGTGACCCTGACCCGCGACGACGTAATGGGTGAAAGCCTGTATAACCCGATGCTGCCGGGCATTGTGGCGGACCTGAAAGCCAAAAACCTGGCGGTGGAAAGCGAAGGCGCAACGGTAGTATTCCTTGATGAGTATAAAAACAAGGAAGGCGAACCGATGGGCGTGATCGTCCAGAAAAAGGATGGCGGCTATCTCTACACCACCACCGATATCGCCTGTGCGAAATACCGTTACGAAACCCTGCATGCGGACCGCGTGCTGTATTACATCGACTCCCGTCAGCACCAGCACCTGATGCAGGCGTGGACTATCGTGCGTAAAGCGGGTTATGTACCTGAATCCGTGCCGCTGGAACACCACATGTTCGGCATGATGCTGGGTAAAGACGGTAAGCCGTTCAAAACCCGTGCGGGCGGCACCGTGAAGCTCTCCGATCTGCTGGATGAAGCGCTGGAGCGCGCCCGTCGCCTGGTGGCCGAGAAGAACCCGGATATGCCTGCTGACGAGCTGGAGAAACTGGCTAACGCGGTTGGGATCGGTGCGGTAAAATACGCGGATCTCTCCAAGAACCGTACCACCGACTATATCTTCGACTGGGACAACATGCTGGCGTTTGAAGGCAACACGGCGCCGTACATGCAGTACGCTTACACCCGCGTACTCTCCGTCTTCCGTAAAGCCAGTATTGACGAAAGCGTGCTGGCGAACGCCACGGTGACCCTTACCGAAGACCGTGAAGCACAGCTGGCTGCCCGCCTGCTTCAGTTCGAAGAGACGCTCTCTGTGGTCGCGCGCGACGGTACGCCGCACGTTATGTGTGCATACCTTTACGATCTGGCCGGTCTGTTCTCTGGCTTCTACGAACACTGCCCTATCCTGACCGCCGAGAGCGAAGCGGTGCGTAACAGCCGCCTGAAGCTGGCGCAGCTGACGGCGAAGACCCTGAAACTGGGTCTGGATACCCTGGGTATCGAAACCATAGAACGTATGTAAAAAAGAAACCCGGCGGTTGCCGGGTTTTTTTATAAATGAACGCCATCAGTCGTGAACGAGTACCTGGAAGGTATCTAATTCATACTCTCTGCCGTTATAGCCGATGCAGCAACCTCTGCTGAGGTGACTTCCAGCTTTACCCACAAAGAGACCGTTATCGAATTTTGCACGGGCAACGTAGAGCTTAGTGCCATTGGCTTCATGTCCCGCCTCAACCATATTCGGTGGGAAATGTTTATCCTTAACGTCTACCCATTTTAAAGCGCCCACGTAAACTTCAAATTCATTACAAAAGTGCTCTCTTCCTCCCCATGGGACCCATGCCGTATTGCCGAACACCCATTTCCCCGGATGAATCCCACCATTCACTTTTGCGCGAATAATAAACAATGGAGATGGTCCTTTGATACCAGGAACACCTATTTCATAACCTGCTACAGGCGCGTCCAATGGGATAAACTCATCTCTTTTCGCTGATTTCCACATAATGATGTCCTTTTCAGTCTAAATAATTATCCGTAGTTAAAATCATTAAAACTCAGAAATTGAATGAATGGCAAAGTCATTATTCAGGCTTTGAAAAATAATCACCTTAACCAGTGATTTTTCCGGGCCTTCCGCATGGATAAAACGGCGAAGCGCAATAAAGGTATGGAACTGGCCAGCCACAAGCTGGCTTCCGACATACAGTAGTGGGAAATAACCCGCACCATCAATATCCTTGAAAACCGTGTCGAACATATTGATATGTTCTTCAGACATTTTATCAGCATGCATATTTACAGCAGGGTTAACGATAATACCGCCCATTGTATTTTCCATTGCATCACTCCTTGTATGAATATTAGAAGAATCTTAACGCAGATAAAAAATAGGATAAATACGGATTGTGTTTTGTGAAGAAAATCACGATTTAATACTAAGCGCAACGTATTTCCAGCCTAGTATTCACCCCATCAATATAACCCGCCTGATATTGATAGCGTAAGGTATTTTCCCGGTACCATTATTAAAAAAGCCTCTTCTAAAAGAGGCTTTGCAGTAATGAGATTATTATTCAGGTATTAAAAATATTTCCGTAAATATTCCGTCAGGCACAAAATCGCCATTGCCTGTCCATACGGCATCGAGGTCAGCGGTATCTGGCGGTAAAACGCCAGATCGCTGCCCATCCCCGTCCCGAAGGACGTTTGCAGCAGTTCCCCTTCCGGCGAGATGTTTTGCACGATACCGCGGATCGCTTTCTCCGCCACCTCTGCATACTCTGCGCCGACATACCGCTTGCGCACGGCTTTCAGAATGCCGTAGGCAAACCCTGCCGTGGCCGACGCCTCCAGATAAGAATCAGGATCGTCCAGCAGCGTATGCCACAATCCACTCTCATCCTGACATTTTGCCAGTGCGGCGATCTGCGCATTTAGCACCTGCACCAGATAGCGACGAACGGCGTTGTTTTCTGGCAGATCCACCAGTTCGAGGAAATCCGGGATCACGATGGTCAGCCAGCTGTTGCCGCGCGCCCAGCGGGCCCGGGCAAAGTTGTGATTGCCGTCGTAATTCCAGCCGTGGAACCACAGCCCCGTCTCACGATCCATCAGGTTCTGTACGTGGAGCAGGAATTGATAGATCGCCTCCTCGACGTACTCCGGCTTGTTAAGCAGTTTGCCGATTTTCGCCAGCGGCAGCACCGTCATCATCAGCGTGTCATCCCACATCTGCTGATGGTTCTCTTCCGCCAGTGTGATGTGCTGCATGCCGCCATGTTCGGTGCGCGGCATCTCATTCATCGCCCATTCCGCCCAGCTTTCCAGCCACGGCAGCCAGGCCGGGTTTTTGGTCTCTTCGTAGCGATACGCCAGCGTCAGGAACGGCGACATGGTATTCACGTTTTTGGTGGTTGCGCCTTCTGCGAAACGGTCATTAAACCAGCTGTCGATAATCTCGCGCATGCCTGCGTCACCGGTCTGGCAGTAATACTGCCAGATACCGTACAAACCAACGCCGTGCGTCCATTCCCATCCGGCCCAGCCTTTGGTGTCGATCACGCGCCCGTCGTCCAGCCGCAGCAAAAACTCACCCGTTTTGTCGTGGATATTGACCAGATTATGCGTCACCTTTTGAATCAGCGATTTCAGTTCATCCCTGGCGATAAAGCGCTCAGGCTGACGCAGTAACGGGCTATGTTTGACAGGCCAAACTTTCATCATCTTAACCTCTGTTGTATGTCGAATTCAGTACCGCACGATCCTTCAGCGAAGGGGCCGCCGGCTTGTTGCGATTCAGGTAACCGATATTGTTGTTGCCCCACAGGGATTCATACGGCATACCGGCCAGCATCTCCACGGTGGCGCGGGCCTGCGGGGTCGCCGCCTCCGGCATCGCATGGCCGGACTCGCGCATTTTCGCGGTCTCTTCACGCAGGGTGCTGTGGGTCTGCAAATTGAGTTTGAAGCGCAGGGAGACCAGGAAGCCGCAGAACAGTACCAGAATGGTGCCGACGCTCAGGATCATCAGGATAGTGTGGCTCACTTCCGCAGGCTGCACTTTTTGACCGCTGACAAAGCCAGACATCTGCATCACGATCCCCACCAGCATTACCGCACCGGCCTGGGACGCTTTACGGGTCAGCGTCATGATGCCCGCGAAGATCCCTTCGCGACGCTGACCGGTGATCACTTCGTCCACGTCAGCAATATAGGTGTAGGTATTCCACGGTACGTAGTTGATACCCCCGCGGCCAAGACCGGCAACCGCAGAGATCAGCAGCAGCAGAGCGTAAACGTCGCTCAGGCCCGCGTAATAAAGCACCGCGTAAGAGAGCGAGGCCAGGCCAAACAGCACGACCACCATGCGGTAAGACGGCGCAGGTCCGAAGCGAATGCACAGCGGGATCATGCCAATCACGGCGAGGAACTGGAAGATGGCCATCGTGCCCAGCAGGTTGGACGCCATGGATGCTTCCTGCATCAGCACAAACACCACGTAATAGGTGAATACGGCGTTGAACACATCCTGGGCAATATAGCCGCCGAGATACATGCCCAGATGCTGGCGGAAAATCTTGATACGCAGCGTCGAACTTAATTCGACAAAAAGACGGTTCAGGCTCTGTCCCAGGGTCAGCTTTTTCTTCTCTTCTTCAGCGCGCAGGGCTGCTTCAGACCACTCTTCCCGCGGACGCTCCCAGGTGAAGAACCAGACGAAAGTAAGCATCAGCGCGCAGAGTACAGAGAAGACCAGGCTTGCATAGAAGAAGGAGATCGCGTTGTCTTTGCCGAAATGCGTGAGCAGGATCCCCGGCAGGAAGGAGGCCAGAATGGCGGACATCTGGGCCATGGAGATACGCGCCCCGGAGAATTTGGTTTTTTGTTTGAAATCGTCAGTCATTTCCGGCACCAGCGTTTCATACGGCACCAGAATCATGGTGTAAACAATATCAAAGATCAGATACGTCAGGAGGTAATACCAGAAACTCATGTCCCCTACCCACATCAGCGAGTAGCTGAAAACGCAGGGAATACCGAGCAGGATGAAGAACTTACGCCGGCCAAAACGCTTACCCAGCCAGGTGGTACCAAAATTATCGGTTAAAAAGCCCATTAACGGACTGACAACCGCATCCAGCACCCTTGCGGCTGCGAAGATAAAGGTTGCTTCAATCGGTGTGAGTCCACAGAAGGTCGTATAAAAATACAAAAGCCAGGCGGCCGTCAGGGCGGTAGTCCCCGCGCCGAGGAAGTCCCCTGAACCGTAAGCAAGATAATTTGCGAGTCCAATTTTACGTGTTTTCATTGCCGTCAACCCTAATCAGTTTTGGGAGACTCCCTGTAAGCAAACCTCGTCCGGGAGCTTTTACACGGCTACAGTAAAAGTATCGACCTGGTGAAACCTTTCTGTTTCTGCCATCACAGGGTGGTGAATGGCAAAAATGCAAAGAGTGTCAATACGCGTGTCACTGATTTATAAAACAGCGTTTCTTTTGTATCAAAAGGGAAGGTCAATTTTGCGAGCCAGCCTTCAGAAATGCCTGAAGACTGGCGAAAAGGCGGGCAGTTAGCGGTAGTTGACGAGCACCTCGTTGCGCTGAACCTTCAGCGCCGGGATCAGGCGTCCGCCGCCTGGCACTTCCCAGATAAAGCGTAAAGGTTCCTGAGCAGACACCCCGTTGAAGGCCTGGGTGATGCCACTTTGGCCCTCGATTTCCGCGCAGCGGGTCAGCGAGCACAGCCGCACCCGCAACCCGGCCGGTGTGGGTCCCGTCAGGGTGTAATTCCAGGCCACCAGCGTCATCTGCCCGGAGACGGTCTCAGAGGCTGACAGCGGACGGGAGGAGATCGACTCCCCCCGATGGTTGAGCGTTAAGCCGATACTGCTGGCCTGCCATGCCCCCTCGCCTGCGGCCTGCACCGCCAGCGGGAAAAATAAGATCCACAGCCACTTACGCATTATTTCCCTCCTATGGTCGCCGTCATGCGAATATTGCGGTTATCGGATAGCTCCATATTCGACAGCACCACCAGCTGGTTCAGGCTCCGGCGCAGGAAGCGCGACAGCAGCGGACGCAGCGCATGATTCACCAGCAGCACCGGCGGCGCGCCCAGCATCTCCTGACGCGCCAGCGCCTCCTGGGTTTGCGCCAGCAATCTGTCCGCCAGACCCGGCTCCAGCCCGCCACCGCCCTGTAGGGCCTGAAGCAGCAGACGTTCCAGCGGCGTGTCCAGGCCAATCACCTGCACTTCGCCTGTTCCCGGGAACCATTGCTGGGTTATGGCGCGCCCGAGCGCCACGCGCACCACCGCCGTCAGCTCATGTGGATCGCTCTGGAGCGGCGCATGCTCGGCCAGTGTTTCCAGAATGGTGCGCATATCGCGGATCGGCACCTTCTCATCAAGCAGATTTTGCAGCACTTTGTGCAGGGTGGTTAAGGTAAGCACGCCCGGCACCAAATCTTCGGTTAGCTTTGGCATCTCCTGCGTTACGCGGTCAAGCAGCTGCTGCGCCTCCTGACGTCCAAACAGTTCCGCGGAGAACTGGCCAATCAGATGGTTGAGGTGCGTCGCGACCACGGTACTGGCCTCAACAACCGTGTAACCCTGGATCTGCGCCTGCTCTTTCAGGGCGCTCTCAATCCAGATGGCCGCCAGACCAAAGGCCGGGTCGGTCGTCTGCTCACCCGGCAACGTGCCAGCGGCCGTGCCAGGGTTAATCGCCAGCCAGCGGCCGGGGTACGCATCACCGCTGCCGATTTCCACCCCTTTCATCAGGATGCGGTAGCGTGCGGGCGGGAGATCCATATTGTCCCGGATATGCACCACCGGCGGCAGGAAGCCCATGTCCTGGGCGAATTTTTTACGAATGCTGCGGATACGGCCAAGCAGTTCGCCATCCTGCTGGAAGTCCACCATCGGGATAAGGCGGTACCCCACTTCCATCCCCAGCGAATCTTCGAGCTGAACGTCGTTCCAGGTGGCTTCCACCGCCTGGGTGTTCTCAGGCATTTTGACCGGCGCTGGCTCTGCCTTAGGCTGAGTTTCGCGGCCACGCATCCACCAGGCAAGGCCCAGCAGCGCGGCAGTGAACAGCAGGAATACCAGGTTTGGCATGCCCGGCACCATACCGAGCAGGCCCAGTACCGCCGCGGAGAGCAGCATAACGCGCGGGTTGCTGAACAACTGCCCCACCATCTGCTCGCCTACATCCTGATCGGTGCTGACGCGGGTCACAATTACGCCCGCCGCGGTGGAGATCACCAGTGCCGGGATCTGCGCCACCAGACCATCACCAATGGTCAGCAGCGTATAGCTTTCCGCTGCGTGGCCCATGTCCATGCCGTGTTGCAGCACGCCGACGAGCAGGCCGCCGACGACGTTAATCACCATGATCAGAATGCCCGCGATGGCGTCACCGCGCACAAACTTACTCGCACCGTCCATGGAGCCGTAGAAATCTGCCTCCTGGGTCACTTCGGCACGGCGTTTTTTTGCTTCATCTTCCGCAATCAGCCCGGCATTCAGGTCGGCGTCGATTGCCATCTGCTTGCCCGGCATCCCGTCGAGCACGAAGCGCGCGCCCACTTCTGCGATACGCCCCGCCCCTTTAGTGATAACCATGAAGTTGATAATCACCAGAATGACGAACACCACGATACCGATGGCGAAGTTGCCGCCCACCAGGAAGTGACCGAAGGCTTCGACCACCTTGCCCGCCGCCGCCGCGCCGGTGTGCCCTTCCATCAGGATGATACGCGTGGAGGCAACGTTCAGCGCGAGGCGCAGCAGCGTGGTGAACAGCAGGATCGTCGGAAACGCGGCGAACTCCAGCGTGCGCTGGGTGAACATCGCCACCAGCAGCACCATGATGGACAACGCAATGTTGAAGGTGAAAAGCAGGTCGAGGATAAATGCCGGTAACGGCAGCACCATCATCGACAGAATTAGCAGGATCAGAATCGGTCCGGCAAGGATCTGCCATTGCGTCGATTTCAGGTTGCCGGGCAGGCGCAACATTGCCACCAGATTAGCCATCAGTGTCCTTCTCGTTCAAAAAATCCAGTGCTTCAGGCACCGGAAGGTTCTCAGGTTTTACAGGTCGTTGACCGCCCGCTAAACGCCAGCGTTTCAGTTGCCACACCCAGGCCAGCACCTCTGCGACAGCGGCGTAGAGCTGGCCCGGGATCTGTTGTCCAATTTCCGCGTGGCGATACAGCGCACGGGCTAATGGCGGTGCTTCAAGGATCGGTACGCGGTTTTCCGTCGCGATTTCACGAATGCGCAGCGCAATCAGCCCGGCCCCTTTCGCCACCACTTTCGGTGCGCTCATTTTGTTTTCGTCGTACTGAAGCGCCACGGAGTAGTGGGTCGGGTTAGTGACAATCACATCGGCTTTCGGCACATCTTCCATCATGCGACGACGCGCGGCAGCACGTTGCATCTGGCGGATACGGCCCTTGACGTGCGGGTCGCCTTCCATCTGTTTATATTCATCGCGAATATCCTGACGCGACATTCGCAGCTTCTTGATATGGGAAAAGATCTGGAAGATAACGTCGAACGCCACCATCGGAATAATGCTGAGAACCACCAGCAGCGAGCCTAATCCGACCAGGTTCAGGGCATTCTTCATCGCCGTCATGGGGGATTCACTGATCAGACGCATCATCTCCGGCCAGTGGTGCCACAGAAAAACCCCGGCAGCACTGCCCATAAGAAGCGATTTCAGGATCGCTTTAAGAAGCTCAGCCCCGGTTTGAGCTGAAAACATTTTCGCAATACCGGGTAGCGGGTTGAGCTTGGAGAATTTCGGTTGCAGCGATTTACCGCTGAACACCAGGCCACCGAGCATGACCGGCGAAACAAGAGCCACGATGACCACCCCGGCAATCAACGGCAGCAGAGCGATCATGGCGCTTTTAACCAGGTTGATGATCTGAATGAGGATCAGATTGGGGTCATTGACCATGCTGTGATCAAAACGTAAGCCAGCAGAGAGCATTCCCGCCAGTCTGCGGGCAAGCATCTCCCCGCCCCACCAGATTATGCAGACGCCCACCACCAGGATCAGCAGGGAGGTCAGCTCTCGGGATCGGGGGATCTGCCCATCCTCACGGGCTTTTTCAAGTCGGTGGGGTGTGGGGGCTTCTGTTTTGTCGTCGTTCTCTTCTGCCACTGTGCCTGCTCGCAGCCCATTAATTCACGGGTATCATGCCAGCGCAGAGAAAATCCAATGGCGGGAAAAGCCCGTTTATTCGGGCTCTTTTCGCTGTTTTTGTTCTGAACAACCTCAGGCCGCGTTCACAGCCTGAGGCAGAAGGGCAATCAGAAACCAAGACTGTCCAGCAGATCGTCCACCTGATCCTGGCTTGCCACCACGCCCGCTTTACTGGTGTCAAGCTGTGGACCATTGAGCAGGCTTTCGTTCTCGCGTTTCGGACGGGCAGCCGGTTCCGGAATATTTTCCAGCAGCACCATCAACAGCTGACGTTCAATCTCCTGAATCACATCCATCATGCGCTTGATCACCTGGCCGGTGAGGTCCTGGAAATCCTGCGCCATCATGATGTCCAGCAGTTGCGCATTGGTGAAGCTGGTGTGCCCTGGCACATCGCCCAGGAACTGACGGGTGTCCGTTACCAGTTCGCGGGCATCCGCCAGCTCAATGGGGTTCTCAAACCACTCATCCCAGCGTTGGGTCAGCGCTTTCGCCCCCTTCTCCATCGCATCCTGGTGCGGCTGTGACGCCTCAACGCTGTTCAGCGCTCGCTCGGCCGCCTGCGCGGTCATCTGCACCACGTAGTCCAGACGGTCGCGCGCGTCGGGGATGGCTTCCGCCGCTTCGGCGATAGCCTGGTCCAGCCCCAGCTCACGGAGGCTGTCGCGCAGCATGCGGGTCAGGCTACCAATACGGGCAATAATGTCGCTCGGCGAATGTTCTTCAACGGGTTTCATAGCAGGTTGCAACATTTCCATCACCTCACATGCCGAGTTTCTCGAAGATCTTCCCGAGCTTCTCTTCCAGAGTCGCCGCGGTGAATGGCTTCACCACGTAGCCGCTTGCGCCCGCCTGTGCAGCGGCAATAATGTTCTCTTTCTTCGCTTCTGCGGTCACCATCAGCACCGGCAGAGAGGCCATGCCTGCATCCGCGCGGATGGTTTTCAGCAGTTCGAGACCGTCCATGTTCGGCATGTTCCAGTCGGAAATCACAAAACCAAACCCGCCAGCCTGGAGTTTGTTCAGCGCATCCACCCCGTCTTCTGCTTCTTCAACGTTGTTGAAGCCTAGCTCTTTTAGCAGGTTGCGCACAATGCGACGCATGGTGGAAAAGTCATCCACAACCAAAAACTTAAGCTCTTTATCCGCCATAAAATAATACTCCTGAGTCAAATACGTATTGCCTGTCCGGCACTGATTTTCGCCAGCATCTGCTGGCTTACCTGGCTAAGATCGACCACTTCGCTTACGCCACCCATATTGATGGCCTCGCGCGGCATGCCGAACACCACACAACTTGCTTCATTCTGCGCAATCGTCCAGGCGCCAGCCTGGTGCATCGCGAGCATTCCGGCGGCGCCGTCGTTGCCCATCCCCGTCAGGATCACCCCCACGGCGTTGCGCCCCGCATGTTTCGCCACCGAATGAAACAGCACATCCACCGACGGACGGTGCCGGTTAACCGGCGGCCCGTCATGAATTTTGATTTGATAGTTCGCCCCGCTGCGCGCCAGCTCCATATGTTTGTCACCCGGGGCGATATACGCGTGACCTGGCAGCACGCGCTCGCCGTCTTCCGCCTCTTTCACGCTGATCTGGCACAGCTTATTCAGGCGCTCCGCGAATGAGCGGGTAAACCCCGGCGGCATATGTTGCGTAATCAGGATACCCGGGCTTGAGAGCGGCAATGGCTGGAGTACATGGCGAATTGCCTCTGTTCCTCCGGTTGACGCCCCAATGACCAGCAGTTTTTCCGAGCTGAGTAACGGTCCGGCCTTCAGGGTTGCCGGCGCGGCCATCGGCTTGTGGGCCGCCAGTTTTGCGCGCGACGCGGTACGGATTTTCTCGGCGATCATCTCGCTGTACGCCAGCATCCCCTCGCGAATGCCGAGCTGCGGCTTGGTGACAAAATCCACCGCCCCCAGCTCCAGCGCGCGCAGGGTGATTTCTGAACCTTTACCGGTCAGAGATGACACCATCACCACCGGCATCGGGCGCAGGCGCATTAATTTTTCCAGGAAATCGATGCCATCCATGCGTGGCATTTCGACATCCAGCGTCAGCACGTCGGGGTTATATTTTTTGATTAAATCCCGCGCGACCAGCGGATCGGGCGCTGTTGCCACCATCTCCATATCGCTGTGGCTATTGATGATTTCGGTCATGATCTGACGCATCAGCGCAGAATCATCGACAGACAATACCCTGATTTTACTCATGCTTTTTCCTTACTCAGCGCATAAACCGTTTGCCCACGCAGGCTAAACTCACGCACGAGGTTGCTGAAGTTTTCCGAGTGCCCGGCAAACAGTAAACCGTCAGGCTTGAGCAACGGAACAAAGCGACGCAGAATGTCCTGTTGCGTCGTTTTATCAAAATAGATCATCACGTTACGGCAAAAAATGGCGTCGAATGGCCCCGGCACGTTGTACTGCTTATCCAGTAAATTAACGGGAGCAAATTCCACGCAGTTCGCCAGCTCCTGGCGTACGCGCACCAGTCCTTCATGCGGGCCGGTACCGCGCATGAAGTAACGCTGTAGCTGCTGAGGAGACAGCGTTTTTAGTTCATCCTGGCGATAAACGCCGTTACGGGCTTTTTCCAGCACTTCGGTGTCGATGTCGCTTGCGTACACTTTCCAGCGGCCCGGCGCCATTCCCAGGGTGTCTGCAAGGGTGATGGCCAGCGAGTACGGCTCTTCCCCGGTAGAGGCTGCCGCGCTCCAGACGCGATACTCTCCGCTACGGCGACGGGCGTGTTCCGCCAGCACCGGGAAGTGATGCGCCTCGCGGAAAAACGCGGTCAGGTTGGTGGTTAATGAGTTGATAAATGCCTGCCATTCGGCGCTGTTCTGGTTCGCTTCGAGCATGCTCAGATAGCGGCCAAAATCATCCAGCCCCAGCGTGCGCAAGCGCCGCACCAGCCGGTTGTAGACCATGTCTCGCTTATGGTCCGCAAGCACGATCCCCGCACGCTGGTAGATTAACTGACATATCCGACGAAAATGCGCGTCGGACAGCGCGAGGCGCTGTGTCATCTGCAACAATAATGACGTTTGCCCTGAGGGCATGGGTGATGTCATAGCGCCTTCTCAATCACATTCAGGATACAACGGGTACGGCCTGTGACCGTCCGACTTCTGTTACTGCTTCAACGTGCTCTTTCACATTAAATACGGCGACCAACCCGGTAAGGTGATCCGCCTGGTTTGCCAGCTGATCGGTAGCCGCCGCCGCCTCTTCCACCAGTGAGGCGTTCTGCTGCGTAACCTGATCCATCTGTGTAACGGCCTGCGCCACCTGCTCAATACCACGGCGTTGTTCATCAGACGCCGAGGCAATCTCGCCCATAATGTCGTTAACCCGCGTCACGGAGGTGACAATCTCGTGCATGGTCTGCGCGGCGGTATCCACCAGCGCGGAGCCCTGCTGAACGCGGGAGACCGACTCTTCTATCAGCCCTTTGATCTCTTTCGCCGCGTTGGCGCTGCGACTGGCGAGGTTTCGGACTTCACCGGCAACCACCGCGAACCCGCGCCCCTGCTCTCCGGCACGCGCCGCTTCAACGGCCGCGTTCAGCGCCAGAATATTGGTCTGGAACGCGATACCGTCGATGACGCTGATAATGTCGCCAATTTTCTGCGAGCTGGCGGCAATCTGCTGCATCGTGCTGGCGACGTGAGAAGCCTGGTCGCCCCCACGTTTCGCCGTCATCGCCGCCTGTTTTGACAAGTCGGACGCCTGACGCGCGTTATCGGCGTTCTGGCTTACCGTCGCGGTCAGTTGCTCCATGCTGGCCGCAGTCTGCGCCAGCGATGCCGCCTGCTGTTCGGTGCGGGATGAGAGATCGTTATTGCCTGCCGCAATCTCTGAGATCCCGGTATGCATGGCGTAACTGCCCTGACGAACGTTGCTTACCGTTTCCCGCAGCGAACTCTGCATCGCCTTCAGGCTGGCGAAAATCGCTGATATTTCATTCCTGCCATACACGGCCACCGGACGCGCCAGGTCGCCCTTCGCCATACTGTCGAAGTGGCTGCTGACGATCGCCAGCGGCTGGACGATCATTTTGCGCGACCACCACAGCGAGCCGCCGGTCAGCAGGGCGGCCAGGATCACCATGGTCAGGAAAATCACCCCTGACATGCGGTAGCTGGTACGGCTGTCCGCACCGGCACGCGCCACAAACTGGTTAATATCCTGCTGCCATGCGTTAAAGCTGTCGTCAAATGCCGCCTGAGACGCCTGCACCGGCGCGGTCAGGAAGTCAGAGAGCTGGTTGTTCTCCAGCCACGTCGCCTGATGGTCGAGATCGCCGTACCACACATCAAAGGTCTTTTTCATGGCGACTTTCAGCGTTTTCTCTTTCTCACTCACCGCCTCCTGCGCCGTAAACGTCTTAAACTGCGCGTCGGCCTGCTTCAGGCTGCTGCGGGCCACGACCATCAGCGCCTTAATATCATCCGGCGGATAGCTCAGCGCGGTTAACGTCCCTGCTTTGTTCAGCGCAGTGCTTGCCTGCAACAGCACGGCACGCGTTTGTGCCAGTGCGGAGCGCTGCTGATTACTCGTCTCAACTTCCTGCAAATTCTGATAGCCATCGCGAAACGCCCAGAAAGACAACCCGTTACTGCCAACCTGCAAAACCCCACACAGGATCAGAATCAAAAACAGTGTGGTCGAGATACGAATACGATTTAACATCCACGCTCCCATCAAGCGGCAAGCAGCCGCGGTTTAATTGTCAGTCAAAATGTTTCCCAGTTTTCATCTTGTCCGGTCACCGCTGCGCGCGTAGGTGTTGTCACGGGCGCCGGGGTTGCTTCGCTGTACGCTGACCGCGAGCTGACCGTATTTGTTGTTTTTGAAGTAAGACGGAACGCCGAGACGGCCATTTTCAGGCGGCTCGCCTGATCCTCAAGCGCAGCGGCCGCGGCAGCGGACTCCTGCACCAGGGCGGCGTTTTGCTGCGTCACACGATCCATTTCCGATACCGCCAGAGCGACCTGGTCAATACCATGACTCTGCTCATCCGATGCAGAGGCGATTTCACCCATGATGTCCGTCACGCGCGTCACGGCATTCACGATGTCATTCATGGTTTCACCCGCACTTTCCACCAGCACCGAGCCGGTATCCACGCGTGAAACAGAGTCTTCAATCAGGGCTTTGATCTCTTTCGCCGCATTGGCGCTGCGGCTGGCGAGGTTACGTACTTCGCCAGCGACCACGGCAAACCCACGTCCCTGCTCGCCCGCACGCGCCGCTTCAACGGCCGCGTTCAGCGCGAGAATGTTGGTCTGGAAGGCGATGCCGTCGATAACGCTGATGATATCGGCGATTTTCTTCGAGCTGTCGGCAATGTCATGCATGGTTTTCACCACGCCGTCGACCACCCGACCGCCGCGCTGGGCGGTGTCGGACGCGCTTTCTGCAAGCTGCGACGCCTGACGGGCGTTGTCGGCATTCTGCTTCACGGTCGCGGTGAGCTGCTCCATGCTGGCCGCCGTCTCTTCCAGAGCGGACGCCTGCTGTTCGGTACGGGACGAGAGATCGTTGTTGCCCATCGCGATTTCACTCGTGCCGGTATAGATGGCATCCGCCCCCTCGCGCACGTTGGCGACGGTATCAATCAGCGAACGCTGCATATGGTCGACGCTGGTCGCCAGCTCGGTGATCTCGTTGCGACCAGAAACGGTCAGCGTTTTTGTGAGATCGCCCCGGCCAATATCGCGGATATGGGCAATGACGCGGCCAAGCGGATTAAGAAGGATATGACGAATGCCGTACCACACGGCCACCAGCACGATGACCAGCGCGAGGGCGAGCACCGCCATCTGCCATTTCGCGAAACGGTAGTCGTTCTGGCTTTGCGTAAAGGCGGAGTGATAAAGCTCGCCGCTGGCTTTGGCGTACTCGCCGAGCGCCGCGCCGAGTGCGTTCTGCATGCCCTGGGTCGGCTGCGCGAAATAGGCGTCCATATTGCCCTTCTCCAGGAACTGCACCAGCTCCGTGAGGCCGGCGAAGTAGGCCTGATATTTTTCATCTATGTTCGCGCTCGCCTGCGCCATTGCGGGTTGAGGGGCGATTTTTTTGAAAGCCTCGTAATGTTTCGCCGCGTCTGCCAGGGTGGCGCGCGCATTCTTCAGCAGTTCCGTTTTTGCGCTGCTCTGCTGGTTGTTCGGATCCATCATCATGCGGGCAGACGAGCGGCTCAGATTGATACGCGTCTGCAACATCAGATCCCAGGTTGTGGTCAGTTCGCTTTGCTGCATCCGCAAATCGTTCGAGGCCGCGAAGCTGTCCTGGTTCTGTTTTAACGAGGAGAAAAAGAGGCCGCCAGAAATAAGCTGAAGAAGTGCGAAAATGACCAGCACCATCATAAGCATTGTGACAACGCGGATACGGTTCAACATACAACACCTTCTCATCGATTGATTAACGGTGTTATCGGCAGGGGCCACGGGAACTTTACATTTGCGAAAGGGAAAAGCGCGGGGAGTCAGAACGCGACGTCAACGATCAGCGTGTCGGTGTAGGTTCCGGCAGGCGGCGTGGCCTGGCTGGTCAGGACCTTAGCGCTGTAGTTATAGGTGCGTAAAAGCCCGTCGGTACTGACCTGGGATGAGCTGGCGCTGGCCCAGCGCTCGCTGCCACTGCCGCCCCAGCGGTTGCTGGTCGCCTCTTTATAGATGTCGTAACTCATAAAATTGCTGCCGCTAACCATACGACGAACGTTGTTCAGGGCGTTTGCTCCATTATTAATGCCTATGGTGTAGGTGCTGCCCTTGGTGCAGGTGACGGCGATCGACTGCGAAACGGTGGGAAAATTTTGCACCAGCGGCGCGCTGTTAAAATTCACGTCCGGCGTGGTCATCGTGCTGCAATCGTTGGTGACGGTCATGTTGAGGAGAATGGAGGTAGTTGCCGTGCCGGTTTGCGGGGTCAGGCATAGCCCGCCCGCGCCAACGGCGCACACGTTGTAGTTGATGCTGAACGTTAACAACACCTGGTACGGCCCGGCCGTGACGTTCTGCCCCGGCACAGTACGGAAATAAAGCGGAATGTTGTAGCGCCTTGACCCCAGCAGCCCGAGCAGGGTGTTGCCATTCCAGGTATAGGTTTTGCTGATTTGTACTTCACTGTTTCCGCCGCAGCCAGTGGCACCGCACAGGCGCGTGGGGATAACGTCCGCGATGGCCGCATTATCGGTACGTTTCATGGTGGCGCGGCTGTTGGCGGCTATCGACGCCGAGGTGTAGGTCAGCGTCACCGAGTCGTTGGTTAGCAGGTTGAGAACAGTATCGCAGGACACCACCAGCGTGCCGGTGGTTTGCACCTCCCCCGTACTGCTCAGGGCGAATGAGGTGACGCTGCCAAACGAGGCGTTCACCGTACTGACGGTGCAGGCCGCCCAGCCGCTGCCCGAGAACAGCAACAGTATGGCTATCAACAGGCGTTTCACGGCGCCTCCCGGCAGGTCAGCGGACCGTAGGTTTGCAGCTTATGCTCGGGATTTGCGCCCACGTTCAACGTTGCGATACAGCGTTTACCGTCCGGGGTGATGACCTCCAGAGGATTCACATCGTTGAGGTTTTCCAGCCAGGCGAGGCCGTCGTAGCCAACAACCGCGCTACTGCGGGACGCGCGTTTGACCTGGCTTCCCACCGGGATCGCATTGCCCTGCGCGTCATGCAGGATCACGCTGGCAACCCGCTCCTGCTCCATAGGGAAATCCACCAGATAACCGTTATGCCGACGAATCGCCACCCGACGCTCGGTCTCTTTCAGCCGGGTATCCGCAGGTAAGTTCAGGGTATCAATGCGGTAGCTTGCCGGGTAATAGGCGGAAACGCCGCTGACCAGCAGATAACCTTTATTATTGGTTTTACCAACCGGCTGGTTCTCGTAGCTGACGGGTACGTCCGGATGTCCGTCGGTGCTGATCACCACAAACGCATCGTTGATTTTGTTCGCCGCAAACAGCTCACCGTCCATCAGGACGACTGAGCCCATCGCCTCGCCCCACCAGGTCATCATCCCCTTCTCACCGTAGCCGCCGCCCTGAAGCTCAACATTGTTATTCCGCCAGCCGAGCGTGGCCTGTTGATAGTTACTCGACCGCGACTGGTTGGCCCAGGCCATGTTCCAGCTAAAGCCGCCGTCAGACGGCATCGAGTGGTTGTAGTTAATGCGTTGAGTGCTGCCTGCGTCAGGCGTGTTTTCAAAGGTAACGGCGGCGCTGTCACGTTCGCCCAGAGGGACCTGCAACGACAGCGCAACCGTCCAGTCATCCCGCTGCTGGTCACGGCTGGCCGCCAGGTAAATACTGCTTGAGCGCCACAGATTTCGGCTCCAGGAGAGGTTGAGCAGCTCGGTTTTCCGGCTGTCAAAACTCTCCACGCCGATCCACGCCGCACCGATATTGCCGTAATCACCGAGGTTAAAGGTTAAGGAGTACTGGTCGGTATTGCGGCTCAGGCTGGCAACGGGGTTATCATATTCATCATAAACGGTGGGCTGATCGTACAGGGCGAGGTTGCCGAAGCCGCGGTCGCGTCGGGTATGCTGGGTCGCTACGCTAAACTCGCTGGTGCTGTACTGATAGCCCCAGTTCATCTGGCCCCCTTCGTCGCCGCGCATCCGGCTTTGGGTATAAGACGTATTCACCACGCCAAAACGCCCGAGCTTCAGCACCGTGCCCGCGCCGCCGAGCGCCAGCGACTCCGCCCCTTCCGCATGCCCCTCCAGCGTCAGCCAGTCGGTCACCCCGTAGCGATACGATCCGCTGCCCGCCGCCGGGCCATAGTCAAAATTCTCTATACCGTAGTTGCGCCGCAGGCTGCCCAGCGTCACGGCGCCGTCGCTTAACCCCTGCTTCAGCAGATCGCTGCTGACATAAAACGGCAGCGTGGTGCTCACCTGACGTCCCAGCGCGTCGGTGGTGACCAGTACCGCATCCCCTGCGCCGTTGATGTACGGCAGATTAGTGAGGGTAAACGGCCCCGGCTGAAGGCGGGTGGAGCCGGAACGGTAGCCATTAATAAAGAGATCGACCGAGGTCGGGACGGCCGCCTCACCGGAAAACGCCGGCAGCGGCCAGGTCACCAGATCCGGACGCAGGGAGAAGTCGCGCCCATAGCTGATCCCGCCCATCCGCACGCTGGTGCTCCAGCTCAGCGCATCGCTGATGACGTCCCCAACGGTCCAGGTGGTGGCATCCTCCTCGTTGGTGATCAGCAGGGTTGAGTCATAGCGCACGTATCCTTCCTGCTGCCCGCTGCTTCCGGCGAAATTCTGTCGGGCGTACCCTGTCGAAGAAAACGAATAGTCTTCGTTGAAATAGCGGAACTCATGCCACACCGACGCCTGGCCGCCCGTGTGTTCGGTATGGTTGGTATAAACGTCGTAGTTGAGCAGCGCGCCCCGGCCATAATGCGGCTTGCTTTGCGCGCTCTGACCGCTAAACGACGTGATCCGCGCCGCAACCCAGTCCCGGGGGACCGTCAGCATGAGCCGCTGGGCGCTGCTGTCATACTCTACGCGTACCGATGAGAGCGTTGAAAGGTTCACCTCTCCGGCAGGCACATGCTCCTGCGGCAGTCCGGCGCGAAGCAAATCCGCTCCTGAAATAAACCAGGCGCCCTCGCGCTGCGTCACCGGCACCACCAGACCCGTGTCATAGTGGTTCAGCACCAGGGCGAGCTGGAATACAGCTTCGCCGTTCATCGTCCGCGCGTCCGGCGGCGGCGGTAAACTGTCGTCGCCGGTTTCGGCAAATGCGCTGGTACTGACGCAAAGCAGGATCATCATCGCCGGTTTCAGTTGACGGGCGTCGATTGCCATTGCGTATCCCTGGCATTAATTTGCGCGCTCATCCGATTCGGCTGATAAATCCCTGCCGGAAGCGGCCAGCTTCGGGTGCTGCCTGGCAGCACATAACCCAGCAGCCCCTCGGCAACCGTGCGTTTTTGCCCGCCCTGCTCAACCGCAACCTGGCTGAGCCTGACGTGAACGTTCCCCTGATTGCGGACCTCAAGCGCGGGTTTCCCCTCCTCCTGAATGACCCGCCAGTTGAGCTGCTGAGTGTTCGCCAGCGCGTGATGCTCTCCTTCGTTGAGGGTGGGGATCCCCTGTCCATAAACAAATAAGGGAATGGAATAGCGCATTTGCAGTTTGAGGCCCATAGACGGTTCCGCTTTGGCATCCGGCTGGGGAATCTCATCCACAATGATGCGGTAGGCTTGCTCGACGCCGGACGGGATCGTCCCCTGCTTAATCAGGCGAATAAGCTGTTTACTGCCCTTAGCGATAGTCACGATCGGCGGGCTGGCGACCACATCCTGCTGGGCGGTGTAACGCTCATATCCGCCCTCCTGTTTCCAGCGCACAATGCGTATCTGCATTGTCGTGGCGCTGTTGCCCTGATTTTGGATCCACAATTCAGTTGCTCTGGCGTCTGCCGAAAGCCACGGATCGATAGGCCAAAGAAGAATGGTTGCGGCTGCTTGCGCCTTAACCGCTGTAAGGGCCGTTATCCCCAACAGACTCAACAGGCCTGACCGCCTGAAAAATGGCTTCATCAATGCTCTCCCTTTCCTACCATGACAAGGTCACGGTGAGTTGATCTGAATACGTTCCTGACGGGCTAAACCCGGTCAAAAGCGCGACGCCAAAAAGAGGCAGCGCGATGTTATTGCTGTTGGTATAGGTAATCGGTATTGCCTGGTTAACCCCAATTTCACTGTTTGCGGCCAGAGAGCTGCTGCTGTAGAGCCGGTAACCGACCACTTCAGTCCCGCCTGAACGCGTCATCCGCCGCACAGAGCTATAATTCTGACCGCCGTTAATGCTCATACTTAGCGCCACACCCGGTGTGCAGGCGATGGACAACGCGCCGTCGGCAACAAAGCTGGTGCTGACCGGTGCGCTCTCCACGCCGCTGCGGGTCCCGAAATTCAGCGTACCGAAACGCCCGCCGGTGCCGGTGCTCACCGAGCATCCAGGCACAACCGTCGCGCTCACCCTGAATGACTGAGACGTCACCGCCCCGGCGTCTGGGATCAACATCAGCCCGACGAACAGGGTCAAAAAAGGGTGCACGACGCCCTCTGCGCTGTCGCGCAGACATAACAATGCCTTCATGGCTGAATCAGTAGGTGACGCTGACGTTAATCGTGTCGGTATAGGTTCCCGGTACGACCGTCACGCTATTGCCGCCGCCCGTAATGCGTGCGTAGAGGGTGTAGCTATCCACCCCACCCGCAGTAGAGGCGACCGGCAACGCGGCATTGTTCGCAACCACGTTGTTGTAACCGCTATCGCTGAACAGGCTGTAGGCAACGCCCTGCGCCGCATTGGCAGTGTTGACCAGATAGCGGCCCGGCGTACCTGGGGTGCCGACAACGGTTCCGGGTGCGGTAGCGTTAGTGTTGCCGGTGATCGCCACCGTGTAACTGGCAGTGGTACATTGAATGGTAAAGGTGTTTCCTCCGCTGGCACCGGTTAACTGGGTTGTCAGGGTGGAGAATGTTGCAGGATGAGTGCCGAAATCGAGCGTCCCGAAGTTAATGCCGTTTTGCGTTGGCGAGCCGTTGATCAAGCAGCCGTTGGTCAGCGTCAACGTCGCGCCGATAGTGCCGCTACTGGTGACCGCGAGAGCCTGACCGACCGTTGCCGCCGTCAGCAGCGTGCCCGCGCAGATAAAAAGAAGTTTTCTTTTCATTTACCACCCTCCAGAAGAAATATAGGTTCGCTTGCCATATTTTATTCATACTGTTCAGTATGTTAGCCCCGCTTAAACATTCCCCGGCGCGGTTACTGAGAATTTAGTTTATGGTTAGCACTTCAACCACTTTCATCAAAAAGAGGGCAACCCCGCTCGAATTAACAGGTTATTAACAAACATTACAAAGGGTTAGCAAAAAAAAATGGGCATTATTCTTGCTTAACTTGAGGATATATCGCCTGTAGTGTGATCTGAGTCACAATATATCGTCATGATAAAAACAACGAATTTCATAAAAATTAAAAACAAGTTGTAACTCACGCAGCTTTACTTCAATTTATGCCCCGAATATTTTCCTGCGCTTAAATAAAAATTTTGTATGCATTGACGCAGGAAACTCTTTTAGCGCATAGAGGATCTTTTTGTGGCAAGTGCAAACAAACTCACGCTCTTCATCGTGATTTTCATGCTGGCGGGCATTCTTTCCGGTGCGGCGATCCATGAGTATGCTTCGCCCGACGCGATACAGGCCTGGTCGGAGAACATCACCCTGCTGACCGATATTTTCCTGCGGCTGATCAAGATGGTGATAGCCCCGCTGGTGTTCAGCACCCTGACGGTGGGCATTATGAGGCTGGGTGAAACGTCTACGATTGGGCGCGTCGGGGGTAAAGCGATGGTGTGGTTTATCAGCTCATCCGTACTTTCCATTCTGGTGGGGCTGTTTATTGTTACCCTTGAACAACCCGGCAGCGGTCTGAACCTGAGCATTCCGACAGAGACGGTTGATACCGGCCTGGCCGTGAGCGGGATGTCGCTGAAAGCCTTCCTGTCACACACCATTCCAACCAGCATTGCCGGCGCGATGGCGAACAATGAGATCCTGCAAATTGTGGTCTTCTCGATGTTCTTCGGCATTGGCGGCGCGTCACTGGGCCAAAAATTCAACGCCCCGCTGGTCGCGGCGCTGGATGTGGTATCCCACATTATGCTGAAGGTGACGGGCTACGTGATGTACGTTGCGCCGCTGGCCATTTTCGCGGCGATTTCGTCCGTCATTGCCACCCAGGGGCTGGGCATTTTGCTGAACTATGCCTCGTTTATTGGCGGTTATTATGTGGCGATCCTCCTGACCTGTCTGGTATTGCTGGCCGTGGGTTACATGGTACTGAAGAAAGAGATTTTCCGTCTGGTGGCGATGCTGAAAGATCCGGTGCTGGTGGCGTTTACCACCAGCAGCTCTGAAGCGGCATACCCAAAAACGCTGGAGCAGTTAGCGCGCTTTGGCTGTTCACGTAATATCGCCTCTTTCGTCCTGCCGATCGGCTACTCGTTTAACCTGGTCGGCTCCATGGTGTACTGCTCGTTCGCCTCAATGTTTATTGCCCAGGCGTACAACATTCACCTGAGTTTTACCGAGGTGACGGTGCTGATGTTAACGCTGATGCTGGCCTCGAAGGGCATTGCGGGCGTACCGCGCTCGTCGCTGGTGGTGCTGGCGGCAACCATTCCAGGCTTTAACATTCCGGTAGCCGGGATCCTGCTGCTGATGGGGATTGACCATTTCCTGGATATGGGGAGATCGGCCATTAACGTGCTGGGGAACGGGATTGCGACGGCGATGCTGTCGCAGAATGAAGGGGCGCGGGAAGCGGAGGCAGAGCTGGTGGAGCAGGAGGCGTAAAGATACAAAAGAGCCGGGTGGCGCTGACGCGTACCCGGCCTACGTGTTCGAGCCATTTGTAGGCCGGGTAAGGCGAAGCCGCCACCCGGCATTATTTTATGCCACGTGATTCGCCGCAATATCCAGCAGCGCCATCTCTTCGCTGTTCAGCAGCTTCTCAATATTCACCAGAATCAGCATACGCTCGCCGAGCGCACCCAGCCCTGTCAGGTATTCCGTCGACAGCGTGACCGCAAACTCCGGCGCAGGACGGATTTGATCGGCGGTCAGCGACAGCACATCTGACACGCCGTCCACCACAATCCCCACCACACGCTGCCCCAGATTCAGAACAATCACCACCGTGTTATCGTTGTACTCCACATCGCCCTGGCTGAACTTCACGCGCAGATCCACGATAGGCACAATCACACCGCGCAGGTTGGTCACACCCTTGATAAACGCTGGCGTGTTCGCGATGCGCGTTACCTGATCGTACCCGCGAATTTCCTGCACTTTCAGGATGTCGATACCGTACTCTTCATCACCTAAAGTGAAAACCAGGAATTCCTGCCCAGATGGCTCGCCCGCCAGTTTCGTTACGTTACTCATACCGGTCATGTTATTACCTTTTACTTAATCAGGCGGCTGTGTTCGCCACACGTTGTTCACGATTTAATCCCTGAAGTGCCGATACATCGACGATCAGCGCGACGCTACCATCACCCAGGATGGTGGCAGCAGAGATCCCCGGCACTTTGCGGTAGTTACTTTCCAGGTTCTTAACCACCACCTGATGCTGACCAATCAGCTGATCGACCAGCAGCGCGTAGCGGCGTCCGGCGCTTTGCAGGATCACAACGATACCCTGCGTGGCCTCGGTTTTTGCCCCGTCCACTTCGAACACTTTCCACAGTTCCACCAGCGGCAGGTACTCGCCGCGCACTTCGAGCACGCGCTCGCCGCCCGCCAGCGGATGCAGATCTTCTTCGCGCGGCTGGAGGGATTCCATCACCGCGTTCAGCGGCAGAATAAAGACTTCATCCGCCACTTTAACGGACATGCCGTCAAGAATGGCCAGCGTCAGCGGCAACAGGATACGGATCGTGGTGCCCGCGCCCTGCTTAGACTGGATCTCAACGTGACCGCCCATCTCCTGAATGTTACGTTTCACCACGTCCATGCCCACGCCGCGGCCGGAAACGTCGGTGACCTGCTCTGCGGTTGAGAAGCCTGGGGCAAAAATCAGCATGCCCACTTCTTCATCAGTCATGTTTTCGTTGACCGCCATGCCCTGCGAAATCGCCTTCGCCAGAATACGCTCGCGGTTCAGGCCCGCGCCGTCATCGGTCACTTCGATGCAGATGTTGCCGCCCTGATGTTCTGCTGACAGGATCAGGTTGCCCACTGGCGATTTTCCGGCTGCCACGCGGTTTTCCGGCAGCTCAATGCCGTGGTCGAGGCTGTTACGCACCAGGTGCGTTAACGGGTCGATAATGCGTTCAATCAGGCTCTTATCCAGCTCGGTGGAGCTGCCCATCAGCGTGAGTTCGATCTGTTTGTTGAGCTTGCTGGCCAGGTCGCGCACCAGGCGCGGGAAGCGGCTGAAGACATATTCCATCGGCATCATGCGGATGGACATCACCGATTCCTGCAAATCGCGGGCGTTACGTTGTAACTGGCCCATGCTGGTGATGAGATCGCCGTGGGTCACCGGGTCCAGCTCGTTGGAGCGCTGGGCCAGCATCGACTGGGTGATCACCAGTTCACCCACCAGGTTGATCAGCTGATCCACTTTCTCCACCGCCACGCGAATGCTCGTTGACTCGCTGGAGCGCGCCGCCGGTTTTTCACCGCGGGCCGGGGCGGCCGTCTCTTTGGGCACGGCTTTCAGTGCAGGGGCAGCGGCAACTACCGCAGGGGCAATTTCTGCCGGCGCGGGCACTTCAACGGCCGCCGCCTCGGTTTCAAACGCAATTTGATCCGCTTCAATCACGAAGCACAGCACCGCCACAATGTCATCCTGACCGATCCCGCCGTCGAGCGTCGCGGCCAGGCTGTCTTTACCCTTCACCACGTTGCTGAGCGTCGCCAGGTTACCCAGCTCCTCTTCCAGCAGGTTGACCTCGTTCTCTTTCAGCCGTGACAGCACTACGCGCAATTTTCCTGCGGGCGCATCAGGCGCACTGTCTGGTTTGGCCGCGGCGTCAACAACGCTCAGTTTTGCCGCAGGGACAACGGGCGCAGACGCCTCACCTTTGGCTTCCAGCGCTAACTGACGCAGCGCGTTGCAGATGTATTCAAAGCTGGCGGCATCAGGCTCTGCCGAACTTTTATAGGCGTCGAGCTGTTCCTGCATAATATCTTTCGTTTCCAAAAACAGGTTGATAATGTCGGTATTGAGCTGCATCTCACCGCGTCGTGCTTCATCCAGCAGGTTTTCCATTAAATGGGTCGTTTCCTGCAAAATGGTAAATCCAAACGTTCCGGCTCCGCCTTTAATGGAATGCGCCGCACGGAAGATGGCGTTGAGCTGTTCTGAGTCCGGTGCCTCGGGCACCAGATCCAGCAAATGTTGCTCCATATCGGCCAACAATTCGTCGGCTTCATCAAAAAATGTCTGGTAAAAATCGGTAATATCCATGCTCACGCTATCACCTCGGATTGGCTGGTGGCGATGTTGGAACGGCAGCCGAAGGGACGGCCCCAGGCTGTTTTAAATCGTCCAGTGACTCATTCTGACTTTCGGCGTTTTCATGCAGGATGGCCTGCTCCGCCTGCTGGTTCAGCACTAAAAGACTGATACGACGGTTGATGGCGTCATCCGGTCCGCGGTCGGTCAGGCGCATGGTTGCAGCCATGCCGACCACGCGCAGGACCTTGCCATCATCAAGCCCACCCGCCACCAGCTCGCGACGCGAGGCGTTGGCGCGATCGGCAGAAAGCTCCCAGTTGCTGTATCCCTTCTCTCCCGTGGCGTACGGGAAATCATCCGTGTGACCGGAGAGGCTAACGCGGTTCGGAATGCCGTTCAGCACCGGTGCAATCGCACGCAGAATATCGCGCATGTAGGGCTCCACGTCGGCACTGCCGGTTTTGAACATCGGTCGGTTCTGGCTGTCGATGATCTGAATACGCAGCCCTTCCTGCACCAGGTCAATTTTCAGATGCGGACGCAGCGCGCGCAGTTTAGGGTCCGCCTCAATCAGCTGATCCAGGTCACCGCGCAGTTTTTTCAGGCGCGCCTGCTCCATCCGTTTTTTCAGCTCGTCGATGTTAGGCTGTTTTTTCACTTCGCCCTGCTGCTGGGTGTAATCGTCACCGCCGCCGGGGATCGGGCTGTCGCTGTTCGAAATGCGCGGCCCGCCGGTGACCGCCGTCGCCAGCGGCGTTCTGAAATATTCCGCAATCTGAATAAGCTCTTTTGGGCTGGAGATGGAGATCAGCCACATCACCAGAAAGAAGGCCATCATGGCGGTCATAAAATCGGCGTACGCGATCTTCCATGAGCCGTGAGAACCGTGCCCGTGCCCCTTATGCTTGCGTTTTTTTACGATGACGATCGGATGGGACTGGTTTTTCATGCGTCCTCAGTTGTCGTCTGTTGGTTGGGGTTTTTCACCGCGCGCACATGCTCTTCCAGTTCGATAAACGACGGACGTTCGCTGGAGTAGAGCGTCTTACGGCCAAATTCGACGGCGATCGGTGGCGCATAACCGTTGAGGTTTGAGAGCAGCGTAATTTTCACGCACTGCATCATTTTGGTGGTTTCAGCGCTCTTCTGGCGCAGCACGCTCGCCAGCGGGGAGATAAAGCCGTATGCCAGTAAAATACCGAGGAACGTCCCCACCATTGCGTGGGCAATCAGGGCGCCCAGTTCAGCCGCCGGGCGATCCGCCGAGGCCAGGGCATGAACGACGCCCATGACCGCCGCCACGATACCGAACGCCGGAAGCGAGTCGCCCACCAGCGCCAGGCTGTTGGCCGGCACTTCGGATTCGCTCTCGTGGGTTTCGATCTCTTCGTCCATCAGGGCTTCAATTTCGAAGGTGTTCATGTTGCCGCTGATGATCAGTCGCAGGTAATCGACGATAAAATCGAGCATCATCGCGTCAGCCAAAATACGCGGGTAGCTGGCGAAAATTTCGCTCTCTTTCGGGTTTTCAATGTCCCGCTCCAGCGAGAACATTCCTTGCTGACGTGACTTCGCCATCAGGCGATAGAGCAGCGCCAGAAGATCCATATACATGCTTTTGGTGTATTTCGAGCGACGAAACAGCAGCGGAATCGCCTTCAGCGTGCCCTTGATCGATTTACCGTTGTTACCAACGATAAAAGCCCCTACCCCTGCACCGCCGATGATGACAAGTTCAGCCGGTTGATAGAGTGCTCCAAGGTGCCCGCCGGTCATCATGTAACCGCCGAAAACTGTACCGAGAACTACCAGGTAACCTAATAAGATAAGCACGACATCATCCTTCCGCTAGTGACTATGGCAGGACGTTCATTTCGAGCGCGTGACCTGAACGCAGGGTAAAAAAAAGCAGCGGTAATCGCTTACCGCTGCTGGAATCTTGCCCACAGGTTCGGGTTAAACAGCGTGTTCGATCTGTTCATCCAGCAGTTGTGGAATAATATCGGCAGCATCCCGGGAAAGTTTACGTCTTTTTACGGCTCGGGATGGAGGCTGGCATAAACTACAGGCGAAGCTGCCCGCAGGCTGGTGCGCGTGGGTAATAAAATTGCCGTCACAGCAGTTGCAGCGCGACAATTCAAGCATTCCGCTTTCAACAAAACGCACCAGCGTCCAGGCGCGGGTCAGCGCCAGCAGGGGTCCTTGTTCCTGCTGCGGGCATTGCTCAAGGTAAAGTTTGTAGGCTTTAATCACGGCATCCACGCCGCTGCATAAGCCCGTTTTAAGCAGGTACTGCCAGGCGTTACAGAACATGGAAGCATGGATGTTCTGCTCCCAGGTCATGAACCAGTCAGTCGAAAACGGCAGCATGCCTTTTGGCGGTGGGCTACCACGCAATTCTTTATACAGCTTGATCAAACGACCACGGCTCAGTTGCGTCTCGCTTTCCAGCATTTGTAAACGCGCACCCAGCGTGATGAGTTCCATTGCCAGCTGGATATCACGGGCTTCCTGAACAATGCTTTTTTCGCTCATTGTTAAGCCCTTTTCTTCCGGGCTACGTCGTCAGGCTGGCTGATTTCGTTGAGCAGGCGGGTGGAGAGAAGAATACCGGTGTGGATCTGTTGCAGATCGTCCACGCGGGATTCCTGAGTCAGACGCGTAATGGTCTGCGGGTTATCGAAACGGAACTGGCAGACAAGCTGATTGGTTTCAGCCAGCTTGACCATCTGCGGAAGTGTTAATCCCCCCAGCATGGTTGCCATCTCTTCGTTAACACCCAGACGAAACATCGCTGACGGTTTGTCCTGACTAATCAAACGCTGCGCGAGCAATAAATACGACAAATTGATGTCGTAAATATGTTTTAGCAACTCGGATGTATGCATTTTTCCCATCCCGAATAACCAACTATTATTTTTATGCGGAAAGACCGCACCCCGTGATGTCGCCGGGAAATCACCCGGTATAAAAAGAAAAGGCCAAATGCATAGTTGAATTTAGGTTTGTACGTCGTAAAGCGCGTGACCGGTTAACATGGCCAAAATGTCGGTTACACATTTTATCTTTTCTTACAAATAACTAAGATTTTTCCTAATTCGACGCAAACTCTACTCGTCAGTTTTGACACATACAATGCAGCCCCCCCTGGAATTTAAAAAAAATGTGATCTGCGTCACATAATTTACGCGAATGTAACCTATAAATCCATCAGCGTGACTTGTAATTTGGGTGTTTTTTATCCAACCCAAGCTTGTTTATATTCTTCAGGAACGAATACTCATGCATCCGGACGGGGGAATTGGGTCTGGGAAATGTAAAGACAGGGCAAATCCGCATTGATCTGCTACGGGGAAAACTTCACGTTGAAACTACCATTAATTAATAAAGTAAAAACAGGAGGTTAACGCTGGCAACACAAAAATCAGTTTCGTTGCGTAACGATCTACGCCGGGTTGATGATGAGTTAAGGCGAGTTAACCACCCGGAAGGGAAAATGTGTAATTTACGTTAAGCTGTTAATTTTTTTCATTTAGGCCATCTTTTCAGTTATTCTTCTTATAAGAATAATTAATGAATAATTATGATAAGCTTCACACTAATGACGCATTCACCTCTTGCAGTAATGGCAGTTTCGCGGTAAAGCTGGGGAAACTTGTCATTCTGACATCAAAGGAGTGCGTGATGAGTTACTCCCATCTGCTTGTTTCAGTTGCTGTTTCTCCCGAAAGCCACCAGCTTGTCGCCCGAGCCGTATCCATCGCCCGCCCCGCCAATGCCCGCATCAGCCTGATCACGCTGGCTGCAGAACCCGAAATGTATAATCAGCTGGCTGCGCCGATGCTGGAAGATATACGTGAGGTATTGCAGGAGGAAACGCACCAATTCCTGCAAGAGTTGGTGGAGAGGGCAGACTATCCGATTCATCAGACCGTTATCGCGACCGGTGAATTAAGCGCGCATATACTCGACATCTGTCAGAAAGAGAATATTGACCTGGTTATTTGCGGAAATCATAACCAGAGTTTTTTTTCTCGTGCGGCATGCTCGGCAAAATCTATCGTTTCGTCAAGCCAGGTTGATGTCCTGCTGGTGCCTCTTGGGGGCAATTAATGCCCCCGGAGAAAATCAGGCGAGTTTAGGGAAGGTCGCGATCTTTTTTTGCAGATCACCTTCCTGACTTTGCGGCTGGATCGCGCGCAAATCGTCAATAAAACGCGCCTGCCAGCGGTTAATATCATTCTTCATGATGGTCTCCATCATTTCCGAATGGCGTGAAATACGTTCCGCAAGCGGCATAGTTAACGCACGGTTCAGGGCATTTGCCACGTCATCGCGATCGTAAGGGTTTACAATCAGCGCTGAGGTTAACTCGTTTGCCGCACCGGCAAATTGAGACAGCACCAGCACACCCGGGTCAGCAGGATCTTGTGCTGCAACATACTCTTTTGCCACCAGATTCATCCCGTCGCGCAGGGGCGTGACTAGCCCGACGTCCGCATAGCGGAACACTTTCATCAGAATTTTGCGCTCAAAGTGCTGATTCAAATAGAAAAGTGGTGTCCAGCCAAGCTGCCCGTAGCGCCCGTTGATGCGCCCTGCTTCGGTCTCAAGCTGGTGACGGATATCCTGATAGGCCTGAACCTCACCGCGTGAGGTCGGCGCTATCTGGGTATAACGAATCTTGCCGTGATGCTGCGGGAATTTTTCCAGCAGGGTTTCGTACGCGAGGAATCGCTCCGGCAACCCTTTGGAATAATCAAGTCGTTCAACCGAAAAGATATTCTTAACGTGCTTGAGTTCATCCTTAAGCTGGGCAAGCTTCGGAGGCAATGGACCGGAGGCCTGCTCGGCAATTTCGTCTGGCTCAATACCAATCGGGTAGACCTCGGTATGGAAATGACGTCCCCACGCGGTGTGAGATTTGCCGCCGTGAGTGACCAGTCGGGTTTTACCGGACACGCTGTCGAGGAAGGCCAGCCTGTCGTTTTCCGTCTGGAAACCGAGCAGGTCGTAATCGGACAGCGCCTCAAGGATCTCTTCATGCTGCGGCAGTGCCGTGAAAATCTCCGGCGTCGGGAAAGGAATGTGCAGGAAAAAACCGATTCGGTTATTCACACCACGTTTTCGCAGCTCTCTGGCGAAAGGCAGCAGATGGTAGTCGTGGATCCATAAAATATCGTCTTCTTCGATCAGCGGCAGCAGTTTATCTGCCAGCAGCGCATTAACGCGCATATAGCCTTCATAGGATTCACGCTGGAATTTCACCAGGTCCAGACGATAGTGAAACGCTGGCCACAGCACGGCGTTTGAGAACTCGGAATAATATTCATCATAGTCCTTCTCACTGAGTGCGAAGGAAGCCCACGTGATATTGCCCCGTGACACCTTTTTAAGCGGTTTCTCATCATTACTGATTTCCCCGCTCCAGCCAAACCAGAGACCACCCGCGGCTTTGAGGGCACCTAATACCCCGACCGCCAGGCCACCGGCACTGGCTTTTTTATCATCCGGCGGTGCGATGCGATTAGAGACGACGACTAAGCGACCCATAATGATTTCTCCCGTTGTTTTGCGCTATTTGTTGTTGTTGCTGGTTAGCGACATCAGATATCCACTGCCAGACGCTGGCGACGTTTTCCAGCCGCCATCCGGCAACGGTTTCACCCGGCCCTACCTTGACAGACATGCCACTGGCCTGGTTTACCACGCTGAACCCGGCCTCATCGGTCAGGTCATCCCCAAAAAATACTGGCGTACGCCCTTTAAACGGCGCTTCCGCCATAAACGCTGCAATGGCAGCGCCTTTATTAATTCCTGCTGGTTTAATCTCGACCACACATTTACCGGGCTGTAACGCCAGCTCCGGATGGGCTTCCGCCACGCTTCTTGCTACCGAAAAGATCGCCGCCTCATGGTGAGGCGCCTGACGGTAGTGCAGCGCAAAGGCCATGCCTTTGGCTTCCAGTTCCGTACCGGGAAGCAGTTCCAGAGCAGAAGAGAGTTGCGCATGCAGCGCCTGAACCAGCGTATCGGGGAGTGAAACTATATGCAGTTGATCATGGATATCGCGGCGCTCCGCTCCGTGCACACCGGCCAGCGGAAAGTGATAAGGACTGGCGAGCACATCCAGCTCGGCCATTGAGCGCCCTGAAATCAATGCCAGTGCCCCCTCGTTCTGTCGGGAGAGCTGCTGCAAATTCTCTAACACCAGATCCGGTACAACGACGTCGTCAGGATGCGGTTCAATCCCGGCGAGCGTCCCGTCGAGGTCAAAAAAGAAAGCAAATTTTCCGGGCAGTACAGGCGGTGCGGTTAACAAGTCAGCCACCCTAATCCTCCTTACAGTGAACAAAACAGCCATGTAAGTATAGACAGTGTGACGGCGCTCGCCATTTAGCAACCGGCCCGTCAGCATAACTGGCGGGCCGGTCAGGGAGTCAACTATGGTTAATAGTTGAGCAGATAAGTGGCTAAAAATAAATCAGACGGTACGCTTAGCTTTTTGCTTGTAACGGTCGAAGATCACTGCTGCCAGCAGGATCAGGCCGCGTACGACGTACTGAGAGAACGGAGAAATATTAAGCAGGTTCATGGCGTTCTCCACGGTCCCCAGAATCAGGATCCCCGCCACCACATATGAGATTTTTCCGATGCCGCCCTTGAGGGATACGCCCCCCAATACGCAGGCTGAAATGACAATTAGCTCATAACCGATAGAGGTCATTGGCTGGCCGCTGGTCATACGCGACGCCAGAATAATCCCCGCCGCTGCCGACACCAGCCCGGAAAGCACAAAGATAATGATCTTGGTCCGTACGACCGGGACACCCGCCAGACGCGCCGCTTCCTCGTTCCCGCCAATCGCCAGGGTGTTACGTCCAAAGGTGGTGCGGTTAAGCAGGAAACCAAACAGGATCAGACAGGCTACCGTCAGCCAGATAGGCGCAGGCAAGCCCAGCCAGTTGGCATAGCCCAGCGTAAAGAAGCGCTCGTCTTCAATCCCCACCGCCTTACCGTCGGAGATGATATAGGCCAGACCGCGCACGATTTGCATGGTCGCAAGCGTCGTGATCAGGGCGTTAATCTTCAGGCGCGCAATCACAAAGCCGTTCACCAGCCCGCTCAGCACGCCGAGCATCAGCCCCGCCAGCACGCCGATCCACAGGCTTTCGGTCATATTGATCACCACGGCAGTGGTGACCCCGGCACAGGCAATCACCGAGGCGACCGACAGGTCAAAATCGCCGGAGGCCAGGCAGAATAGCATTCCGCAGGCCACCATGCCGGACATGGAGATGGCCAGCCCCAGCCCCTTCATGTTGATGAAGGTCGCGAAGTTTGGCACAAAAATCGCGCACGCAACGAACAGGGCGGCAAAAACCACCAACATGCCGTACTGGTCCCAGATGCGGCCAAAACTGAAAGCCGACTTCGGCGCTCCGGATGTAGTAACAGAGGACATCATTGACTCCTTACTCAGGCGACAGCCTGGCTAACTTTAGGCATGGCGAGACTCAACGCCTGTTGTTCATTCGCCTGTTCATGCAGCAATTCACCGGCAATTTCGCCTTCACGCATCACTACAATGCGGTCGGCGACGCCCAGCACCTCGGGCAGATCGCTGGAGGCGAACAGCACCGCCACGCCGCGTTTTGCCAGCTCATAGATGACGTTATAGATTTCGTGTTTCGCCCCCACGTCGATACCGCGCGTTGGTTCATCCAGCAAAATGACCTTCATGTCTTCCGACAGCCAGCGCCCCAGAATGGCTTTTTGCTGATTGCCGCCGGACAGGTTCATGATCAGCTGTTCAGCCCCGGGGGTTTTGATGTTCAGCGAACGGATATGGTGATCCGCGTTGCTCGCCTCCCAGCCGTCGTTAATCAGACATCCCGCGCGGATAAACTTGCGCCGGGCAGAGATGTTGATGTTGTCGCGCACCGAGTGCACTGGAATAATGCCTTCGGCCTTTCGATCCTCCGGACAGAGCATGATGCCCGCGTTAATCGCCTGCGCAGGCTTCTGTATATCGACCTTTTTCCCGTCGACGAAGACCTGGCCCTGGGTAATGCGCGTCCCGCCAAACAGCCCTTTCATCAGCTCGCTGCGCCCTGCCCCCACAAGGCCAAACAGCCCGACGATTTCGCCGCTGCGCACCGAGAGTGAAATAGGTGTGCGCACGCCTGGGGCTTTAACGCTATCCAGACGCAGACGCTCCGGGCCATACTCGCGCGGTTTCCAGTGGTAAATATCCCCCAGATCGCGCCCGACCATCGCCTGCACCAGCTGGTCATGATTGACCTGCTGCATATCGGTGAAGGTGCGCACGTAGCGGCCATCCTTAAACACGGTGATGGCATCGCTTAAGGCAAAAATCTCTTCCATACGGTGGGAGACGTACAGAATGATGCGGCCCTCTTTGCGCAGCTCGCGGATCACGCGAAAGAGGTTTTCAATTTCACGCGCCGAGAGCGAGCTGGTTGGCTCGTCAAAAGCGATGATCTTGGCGTTACGCGCCAGCGCTTTGGCAATTTCCACCATCTGCCACTGGCCGATGGAGAGATACTTAAGGGGCGTTTGCGGATCGACATCCAGCCCAAGGTGCCTGAGCTGCAAGCCCGCTTCATAGTTGAGCAGCGAGCGGTTGACCACGCCGCTTTTATGCGGAAGCTGGCCCAGGTAGATGTTCTCCGCCACGGTCATTTCAGGAATGAGATGCAGCTCCTGATAGATGATGGCGACGCCCGCGTTTAACGCTGCCGTGGTATCGGCAAAGGCCACCTCTTCGCCGCGAATGGCCAGCGTGCCGGTGGTGGGCGTGTAGTTGCCGCTGAGAATTTTTAGCAGCGTGGATTTTCCCGCGCCGTTCTCCCCCATCAGGGCATGAACCTGACCGGCATAGCAGTCGAAGCTGATATCGGTCAGCGCGTTTACGCCGGGGAATGTTTTACCGATGCCGCGGAAAGAGAGATACGGATCAGACTGTTGCATAACGACTCCGTGATTCCTGTAGTGTGTACCTCAGGCCCCTCACGGGGTGTGAGGGGCGCAATCACAGCGTATTACTTACCGCCCAGTCCTTTTTTCGCCAGCTCCTCTTTGAAATTATCGCGGGTGATCAGCACCACATCGGTCACTTCGGTGAATTTCGGCGGCTCAACCCCTTTGGTCACCCAGTTGTAAAGCATTTCGCTGGATTTATAGCCGTGGACATCCGGGCTTGGCAGCAGAGAGCCGTAGAAGCCGGTCGCCTGCGCTTTAGACAGTTCGCTCACGGCGTCCACGCCGTTGATGCCGATCCCGATAATGTCCGGTGCTTTAAAGCCCTGGCCTTCCGTTGCACGCACGCCGCCCAGCACGGTGTTATCGTTCATCCCCACCACCAGCCAGTGTTTCACCTCCGGATGCTGAACGAGCATAGAGTTCGCCGCATCAAAGGCGCCCGGGATATCGTTGGATTTGGTCGGGACTTTGTAGATTTGTTTTTCCGGGAAGCCAGCCGCTTTTAGGGCGTCCATGGAGCCCGTGGTACGACGACGGGCGGTATCCAGCTCGTCAGCGGTAATCGCCATCACGGCGGTCTCTTTTACATCCCAGCCGCGTTTTTGCATCTCTTTATAGAGCTCCTGGCCCTGACGCTCGCCGATTTTGGTGGCCGCCATCATCACCAGCGGAACGGTATCCATCGGTTTGCCTTTGGCATTCACGAACTGATCGTCCACCGCAATCACTTTCATGTCATAACCGCGCGCTTTCGCGGCAATCGCTGAACCCAGCTTTGGATCCGGCGTACAGATAACGAAACCTTTCGCGCCGCTCGCCGCCAGGCTATCAATGGCGTTAAGCGTTTTCTCGCCGTCAGGTACGGCGATTTTAATTACCTCAAATCCCAAATCTTTTCCGGCTTTATCAGCAAATTTCCATTCGGTCTGGAACCACGGTTCTTCCGGCTGTTTAACCAGAAAACCGAGCTTTAAATTTTCAGCGATAGCGGATTGTGACATAACGGCAGCCAGGCCGATGGCCGCCAGCGCTTTAGTAAATTTGTGCATGGTAAACTCCAGCTTTAGCATTCTTATCTGTAGGGAATAATGGCGAACAATTTATTTAATCGGACTTAAAACAAGGCATTAGCGCTTACCTCGTCATAAGCGTTATTGCTGGTGATAGTTTTAGCGGGAAATTAATCATCCATAAGAGAGCGACATCACACCGCAGAATTACAGTAATTGCGTACATAAATTCAGCGAAAAATGACATAAAAAAGGACGTAATTGTCCTACAAATGGAAAGGAGTTAAGCAGGATTATCCATAAGGTCAGCTAAGAAATCCCTGTAACCCGGACGCCTTAGCGTCCGGCAGAAAATTTACCAGCGGTAATAGATGTGTTCAGCATGATCGCGCACGGGGGCATCGTCGCCCAACAGACGCGCAGAGAGCGTCAGCGCAAAGTCAAAAGCGTGCCCCAGCCCCTTGCCGCTGATGAGGTTGTTATCCTCCACCACCGGCGCATCCACATATACTCCATCATCAACGGTCTGCCAAAGATCGCCGGAACAGACGTAGCGCCGCCCCTTCAGTAGCCCGTTTGCGCCCAGCACCCGCGCAGCCGCAGAGCAGATCGGGCAGATGAGTTTGCCGTGCTCGTCATGCGCGGAAACAAAGCGGATCACCTCCTGGTTAGCCGCAAGATTGATACTCCCCTGCGGCCCACCGGGTAACACGACCGCGTCATACAGCGTATTAATACGTTCCGTTAATGTACTGTCAGCCACCATGGGGATATTGTGGTAACTCACTACCGCACGGGACTCCGCGCAGGCCAGCATTTCCACCTCGATCTGCAAGCGACGCAGGATATCCACTGTGATAATCGCTTCTGCTTCTTCAAAACCAGGTGCCAGCAGCACCGCAACTTTTGTCATCATAAACCTCTACGGGTGAAAAGATATAAAACATCGTTTCATTTTCCAGATTTGTTAGATAACAATCTTACGACGCGATCACAGAACCGTATATTGCGGGAAAATTGATTTAGCTCAAATTTGCTACAGCAGGATATATTTGCAGTTATTATTTCTGATTTAACACTTTCACAGAATTTCCCGCCACAGAAGGTTTCCTGAAACGATAAAAATGGGAAGAAATGATTTTAATATCATTAAAATCATATAGATAAAAAATATTATATCTCGTCACCTGTTTTCTGTTCTGCGCTATATTTAAATTTGTAATGTATGGTAAACACAGCCCAACTAAGAGTTTTCTTAATTCCAAGAGAAGCGTATGCTTATTTAAATCGAACACAGGACGTGAATTTTCGAGTTTGTTTACCTTGCAGAAATCTTTTTCTGTTATTCAATCGTCAGTACCTGCCGGGTCAGGTTTAGTAGCGGACATCAAGTCCCACAGTCAATAAGGATATGAGTATGACTACCCAAACGATGATGCAAAAACTGAATGCCCAGATGAACCTGGAGTTTTATGCTTCAAATCTGCATCTGCATTTGAGCGCCTGGTGTTCCAGAAAAAGCCTCAACGGCACTGCCACCTTCTTTCGTACTCAGGCGCAAAGTAACGTCACGCACATGATGCGTGTCTTTAACTTTTTGAAAGCCATCGGCGCCAATCCCACAGTCAAAGAGCTTGAAACGATTGAAGATAATTACTCTTCTCTGGAGGAACTGTTCCAGAAAACGCTTGAAGAGTATGAGCAACGCTGTACAAAGCTGAACAAGCTGGCCGATGAAGCCAAAGCGCAACAGGACATCATTACCCTCAAGTTTTTACGTGATATGGACAGAGAGCAGCAGCAGGATGGCATGCTGCTGAAAACGCTCGCAGACGAAATCCGCAACGCGAAACGCGCGGGGATCTGTCTGGAGCAGACGGACCGCCATCTTCTCGACATAGCTACCGTGCAACACCACTAAGTCCTTCACCCGCTCCCGTCAGAGCTGAGAGTTCCCCACAAAATAATGCCTGCACAGACGGCCCCCTCTCCCTTGAGGGAGAGGGCTGGGGTGAGGGGGAACATACGGCTCTGGTGGTCATTCCGTTCACTTTATGTTCCTTGCTACTCTGTCACGGCATAACCGGTGAACGTGCCAGGGTGGCTCAGTCGCCACCACCCTGGCGACCCGGGCTTCCGGCGGAAAATCGCCGCTTCGCTGTACCTTCGGCTTATTCCTTCCGGCTTATCGGGGACGGGCGGAGGTAACATCCCTGTAAAGCCCGCCCTCTCGGCGCATCCCTGCGCCTCGCCCCGGCCTACAGGAAACGCCTCAGCGATTTACAGCCGGACCGAGGCATCGCTGAAAGCCTTCAGTTATTCTGAAGGCAACGTTATCGCTTTTGCTTTCAAATTACTGGGGATCCCTCAGCCCGTCAGGGAGTGGGTGCCAACTCCCTGCTTTTGCTGACATTTAACAAATCAGATCTTGCTCCCAATGAATAACCACACATCGTGTAATGATTTGTTTAATTACATTCATTAACGAGGGAGCATCATGATCACCATTGAGTTTATTGTCATTATCCTCTGCCTGCTGGTAGGTACCCGCTTCGGCGGGATGGGCCTGGGGCTGATAAGCGGCATCGGCCTGTTTATTTTGAGTTTTGTCTTTGGTCTGCAACCCGGTAAACCGCCGGTTGACGTGATGCTCACGATCCTCGCCGTCATCGGCTGCGCGGCAACACTACAGACCGCCGGTGGCCTGAACGTGATGATGCAATTCGCAGAGCGCCTGCTGCGAAAACATCCCCAGCACATCACCCTTCTCGCGCCGTTTACCACCTGGATGTTGACCTTTCTCTGCGGGACCGGCCACGTCGTCTACACTATGTTTCCCATTATCGCGGATATCGCCCTGAAAAAAGGCATTCGCCCGGAACGACCGATGGCGGTTGCCTCGGTGGCCTCTCAGATGGCGATCACCGCCTCCCCCGTTTCCGTGGCCGTCGTTTCGCTGGTCTCAATTCTGGGTGCGCAGCACGGTATCGGCCACGCGTGGGGGATCCTCGAAATACTCGCCGTTTCCGTACCGGCCTCACTGTCAGGCGTCGCCATTGCGGCACTGTGGAGCCTGCGCCGGGGGAAAAACCTCGCAGACGATCCTGAATTTCAGGAAAAGCTGAAAGATCCGAAACAGCGGGAGTTTATCTATGGGGGAACGGAGACGTTGATGGATCAGCGTTTCCCTAAACAGGCCTACTGGTCAACGTGGATCTTCTTCGCCGGGATTGCCGTTGTGGTCCTGCTGGGTGCGTTGCCCGAGTTGCGTCCGGCGTTTGAGATCAAAGGCAAAATGACGGCCCTGTCGATGAACCTTGTCATTCAAATGATGATGCTTATTGCCGGGGCCATCATGCTGATGACCTGTAAGGTTAATGCGTCGGCCATTTCAAACGGAGCGGTATTTAAGGCGGGGATGGTCGCCATCTTCTCGGTGTTTGGCGTGGCATGGATGAGCGATACCTTTTTCCAGGCGCATCTCGACGAACTGAAAATGGCACTGGAGGGGGTAGTGAAGAGTCATCCCTGGACGTATGCCATCGTGTTGTTTCTGGTGTCGAAACTGGTCAACAGCCAGGCCGCGGCCTTGACCGCGGTCGCCCCGATGGGGTTGATGTTAGGCATCGATCCGAAAATGCTGGTGGCCTTCTTCCCGGCCTCCTACGGCTACTTTGTGCTGCCCACCTATCCGAGCGATCTGGCCTGTATTGGATTCGATCGCTCCGGCACCACCCGCATCGGTAAATTCATCATCAACCACAGCTTTATTCTGCCGGGTCTGATTGGCGTCAGCTGTGCCTGCGTGGTGAGCTATCTGCTGGTGCAGACGTTCTTTTGAGCCTTCTGTGGGCGACAGACTCTGTCGCCCTTCGACGTAAAATCAGAAAACGGTTTCTAATTTTAAAACATCGGTTTATTTTAATGTGACTCACCCTGCGGCGTGAAGCGCAGTTCAATCAGCGCGATCGCTTTCTGGATCGCGCGGAGCGTAACCGGGTCCGCCGCAGCAGGATGATTGGTGAAATCGATGTTTTTTAGCTGGGTCGACATCTTTTCGCGTACCTCAACCGGCGCGATAACGTCAATCACATCAATGATTTGTTTGATAACCAGCTGGCAGGCGACGACGTCAGATACCAGTTCCTGATCGGCGCTCAGGTTTTGTGACATGGGGTTCTCCTTATTCAAAGGCAGCCATAGTAGCAAAACAGACGCCCTTCCATCTCCCTCTCGTCGTCCGCAGACATAAAAAAACCTGCCGAAGCAGGTTTTTTTATCAGAACATCGCACCCGGTGGGACGTCTTTAAACGTTGTGCAGTAGTTAGCCCACATGCTTTTCAGGATTTTGCGCAGTTTCATTATGTTGCTCCAGTAACGTGTTATGCAGGTGTTATTATCAATACGCTTATAATATGACCGTCATCACAAAAATCAACCATTTTGTGACCTGCATCACGGTTAACAAACCCTCAGTGCTGCCGGTTTGTTAAAAAAAGGCACGATAAATCCGCACGTTACAGACTTATAAATTCCAGTAAATTTTTATAAAATTTTTTGAGCGGGCAGGAAGAGAATGAGTGAAAACGTATCCGGCAAAGAGAGCCGTGGATTATCGCCTGCGGCACTGCTGGTGGCCGGTGCTTTCTTTATGGAGTTTCTGGACGGGACGGTGATCGCCACCGCATTGCCGGATATGTCAAAAAGCTTCGGCGTACAGGCCGTGGATCTGAATATCGGCATTAGCGCCTACCTGATCACCCTTGCCGTGCTGATCCCCGCCAGCGGCTGGATCGCCGACCGCTTCGGCGCGCGAAAAGTATTTGCCCTCGCGCTGGCGATCTTCACGCTGGCCTCGGTATTTTGCGGCCTGTCCACCACGCTCGAGGAGTTTGTCGCAATGCGCGTCTTCCAGGGCATGGGTGGCGCGCTGATGGTGCCCGTGGGTCGCCTGGCCGTGTTACGTACAACGCCAAAGCATCAGCTCATCACGGCAATCGCCACCCTGACGTGGCCTGCGCTGGTCGCGCCGATCATCGGCCCGCCGCTGGGCGGGTTCATTACAAGCTATGCCGACTGGCGCTGGATCTTCTTTATTAATGTGCCGCTGGGGATAATCGCCATTTTGCTGGCACTGCGAATCATTCCGGACCTGCATGAAGATACGCGCCGACCGTTTGACTTGCCGGGTTTTGTGGTCACCACCCTTGCCATGGTGAGCCTGGTTTATGCGATGGAGTTGATGGGCGCAGAGCCTCTGCGGACAGAATTAACCGCCACGCTGTTTATCGTCGGTGTCGTCGCGTTGAGCCTGGCGCTTCGCCACTTTAAGCGGGCAACCTGGCCGATGATCAGGCTCGATGCGATGCAAGTGCCGACGTTTCGCGTCACCCTGTACGGCGGATCGCTGTTTCGCGCCTCCATCAGCGCGGTTCCGTTCCTGTTACCGCTGATGTTCCAGGTCGGCTTTGGCATGGACGCGTTCCATTCTGGCCTGCTGGTGCTGGCCGTTTTCGTAGGCAATCTCACCATTAAACCGGCAACGACGCCCCTGATCCGCAGCCTGGGGTTTAAGCGGCTGTTGCTGATTAACGGTTCACTGAATGTCCTGGCGCTGCTGGCCTGCGCCTTTCTTACGCCGCAGACTCCTGTGTGGCTCGTCATGCTGATCCTCTATCTGGGTGGCGTTTTTCGTTCGATCCAGTTTACAGCCATCAGTACGCTGGCCTTTGCGGATGTACCCTCGGCGCAGATGAGCTATGCCAATACGCTGTTTTCAACCGCAACGCAGCTTGCCGTGGGACTTGGGATCACGCTCGGGGCAATTGGTATTCGTATCGGGGAAAAAGTCAGTGAGACGATGGGGATTGCCGGCATGCCGGGAATGAGCTTCCGGCTGGCATTTGTGGCGATCGCGCTGATCTGCCTGGTGGGAATGGTTGACACGCTGCGTCTGACCAAAAATGCAGGCAGCGCGGTATCATCGAAAAAGTAAGGCTCTGTGCCGGGCGGCAACGCACCGCCCGGCAAAGGAAATCAGCCAACAATACCGCGCACGAAGGCTTCGATCTCTTTGTCCTGGCAGTTCTCGAAGAAGCACTGCTGGAAGCGCTGGCCTGAGACGGCGGTTTTAACCAGCTCAGGATCGATTGCACGCAGGGTATCCAGATAGTTTTCTTTTACCACCGCCGCTTTCACCTGGTTCAGAATACCGGCGTTACGCACCTGCGGCTCCTTACGCTCTGGTGGATAGCCTTCGCCATTGCGTCCGGTAAACGCTTTCTCAAAGATAAAGCGTACGTTCAGTTCTGCCCCCCAGCCGAAGCCCTTCGCAAACGGCAGAGAAAGCGCGTTACCGTTGTTGATTTGCGCGAACAGGAAAGCATCCGCAGGATCGATGCAGTAACCGCAAATCACACCCGGATGGATGTTCAGGGACATTAACGCGCCCTGCCCGGTACCGCAGCCGGTGACAACAAAATCAACGGCTTTTGCGTTAAGCAGAATGCTCGCCATGATGCCCAGGTGAATATAAGTGAGATGATGATCGTTCTCATCACTCATACCGACGTTATAGACCGGGAAACCTTTCTCATCAGCAACGGCTTTCAGCTCATTAAGGATGATGGGATTCTTAGCGGCCTGGCTGTTTTCCATCATCAGTGCAATTTTCATCTTGTCTCTCCTGAATGCATGGCGGGCGATCCCGCTGTGGATACCTTTTCAACTTAACCTTACTATCAAACAAACGCACTTTCAAATTAAGTGAAAACTTGTTTTAAAAAACAAAGATGCGCTCACAATTTCGCGCGGTGGCCCAGCTCGTTGTACAGTGAAAGGGCAGATCCTCCGGCTATTCCGGCCATTGCGTCCCGTCGCGTTGGTTACAATGGCGTATTTCCCGTCACGCAGAGTGAAACATGAAACGTGTAATCATAGCCGGAACGATCCTGTTGCTCGCCGGGTGCAGCATCAACCGTCAGGCAGAAGTCAGTAGTACGGATGCCCCAAACGGAATTGTGCGCCTCGACTATGGCCAGACCATGCTGCAAAACGCCTGGTCTGATGACTATGTTAATAACGGTACGGCAACAAAGGCCTGCCAACGCATGGGCTACGCCTCCGCGTCAGCCTACGGGCAGCCGATTAAAACCTGCACCCTGATCAGCGGTTCACTCTGTCTGAACGAAAGTGTGACCATTCAGTATAAATGTCAGGGATATGCCGTTACCTCTTCCAGCCAGAATCCGTGGTATTAACCGCGACTGCCAGTCACGCTGGCAGTTTATTTAATAAGAACAAAAACAATTCTCATTAATAAATACAAATGGCGGCAATGCGTTTTATTCCCATTCGTATTTTTAATAAATAAATATTTATTTTACTTTTTGCAAATAATTAAATAACAAATTATAGTGTCGCTCATCGTGAACCAGAATTAATAAACCGGAGCTGCACCATGTTAAAAACTGAAATGATCGACAAGCTCAATGCGCAAATGAATCTTGAGCTATTTTCTTCCCTGCTTTATCAGCAGATGAGCGCCTGGTGCAGCTATCACAGCTTTGAAGGGGCTGCCGCCTTCCTGCGTCGTCATGCCCAGGAAGAGATGACGCACATGCAGCGTCTGTTTGATTACCTGACGGACACCGGCAGCCTGCCGCGCATTGATAACGTGGTATCGCCTTTCGCCGAGTACGGCTCTCTTGATGAACTGTTCCGTGCCACCTATGAGCACGAACAGCTGATCACCCAGAAAATTAATGAACTGGCTCATGCCGCCATGACCAGTCAGGATTATCCAACCTTTAATTTTCTTCAGTGGTATGTGGCTGAACAGCACGAAGAAGAGAAGCTGTTTAAATCCGTGCTGGATAAATTATCTCTGGCAGGTAAATCCGGGGAAGGCCTGTACTTCATTGATAAAGAGCTGTCGACGCTCGACACGCAGAATTAATAGAAAAGCGGTGCTGAGTTTTCAGCACCGCTTTATTCAATGACGGCAAATTTTACTTTCGTGCGTGGAAAATCCGTCTGCTGCCGGAATGAATTTTCCGCGCGTCGCCAGAAACGCCACCAGCTCCGCGGCTGTCATTTCCGAAGCTGAACAGGTATGGAAACGCGCCGCTTCGCCAAAGCGGGCATGTATCGCCTCAACCAGACTCTCCTTCGTATAACGCTCACCTGACTCAATCATCATATTCAGCACGTCGTGTCCGTGAATTGACATCATTACCTCTCGCAAATAAAAAGCAGACTAAATGCTCCCTCCACGACACGCTTTGCGCTGGCGCAGGTTCCCCATTTCTTTTTGTAAATTAATCATTACACCCTATGTAACGGTGATTTGACGAGATGGTGCTTTTCCCTTACTCTGCGCCGCAGAATGAGTCGCGGTATGGAAGCGTTGTAGAGGAAAGCGTGAAGAACAGAACTCTGGGAAGTATTTTTATCGTCGCCGGAACGACAATTGGCGCAGGAATGTTGGCCATGCCGTTGGCTGCCGCCGGCGTCGGGTTTGGGGTTACCGTAGTGCTGCTGGGCGGTCTTTGGGCCCTGATGTGTTACACCGCGCTATTATTGCTGGAGGTTTATCAACATGTCCCTGCCGATACGGGCTTAGGCTCCCTGGCTGCACGCTATCTTGGACGCTACGGGCAGTGGATCACCGGTTTCAGCATGATGTTCCTGATGTACGCGCTGACCGCCGCCTACATCAGCGGCGCCGGGGAGCTGATTGCGTCAAGTATCAATGACGGCTTCGGTGCGTCGCTTTCACCGGAAACAGGCGCCATTGTCTTTACGCTGATCGGTGGCGGCGTAGTTTGCGCGGGCACATCGCTGGTCGATCTGTTTAACCGTTTTTTGTTCAGCGCCAAAATTCTCTTCCTTGTTGTGATGCTGGTGCTGCTGGCACCGCATGTGCACAAGGTTAACCTGCTCTCCCTCCCGCTGGAGAAAGGTCTGGCGCTTTCGGCCATCCCGGTTATCTTTACCTCCTTCGGTTTTCATGGCAGCGTGCCGAGCATCGTGAGCTATATGAACGGGGATATTCGCAAGCTGCGCCGCGTCTTTGTGATCGGCAGCGCCATTCCGTTGATTGCTTACCTGTTCTGGCAGATGGTGACGCTGGGCAGTATTGGTTCCACCACCTTTATCGGCCTGATGGCAGAGCATTCTGGTCTGAATGGATTCCTGGTTGCCCTGCGTAACGTGGTGGCCTCTTCACACGTGGAGCTGGCGGTACATCTGTTTGCAGACCTGGCGCTGGCAACCTCCTTCCTTGGCGTGGCGCTTGGCCTGTTTGACTATATGGCGGATCTGTTCCAGCGTCGCAATACCGTTGCCGGACGCTTACAGACGGGGGCGATGACCTTCCTGCCGCCGCTGGCCTTTGCGCTCTTTTATCCGCGCGGGTTTGTGATGGCGCTAGGGTATGCTGGCGTGGCGTTATCGGTACTGGCCCTGCTGCTGCCTTCCCTGCTGGCGTGGAAGAGCCGCCAGCAACAGCCGCAGCAAGGATACCGCGTGGCGGGTGGTAAGCCGCTGCTGTGCGTGGTGTTTGGTTGTGGGGTGGTGATTATTCTGGTGCAGGTGCTGATTGCAGCGGGAATGCTGCCAGAAGTGGGATAAAAAAAGGGGCTATGAATAGCCCCTTTTTTCAGTGCAGACAGCAACTCTTAAACTTCTTACCGCTCCCGCACGGACACGGATCGTTACGTCCCACCTTCGACCCGTTCACGATCGGCTTTTTCGCTTCCGACTGCTGCGGATTAGCCACCCAGTAGTTGTACAAACGCAGCGCCGCAGGCTGAATGCTCTCGATGCTGGCCATATACTCCTCTTCGGTCAGCGCATCCAGCTTCTCGCTGTTCTCTTCCGTTCCGTGCAGGGCAATCACCGCCAGATCCGCTTCCAGCGCTTCCGGCAAGGATGTCCAGTCCGTCAGCGCCACGCCGCGCATGTAGCCATAGCACCACTCTTCCACTACGGTATAGCTCTGACCGTCAACGTCGTTATAGCCAAACAGCGGTTCAAACTGATCCGGGTATTCGCTCAGGCGCTCGGCAATATCGTTCATGTGCTTAAAGCAGAGATCGATAAAACGGTTCATCTCACGATCGTTTTTCCAGCGTGGAATATACTTCTCACCACCCCATACCGCCACCAGCCAGGTGTCGGGCTCCACCACAACGGGACCGGAAAGTACTGCGGTAAGCATGCCGTCCAGTTCGGACACGTCAATCACGGATGCATCGTCGTGTCCGTAAGAGATTAATGTCTCTTCCAGCCACGCCATCTCGCTTTCATTTAATGGGCCTTCAGCCATTGCTGATACTCCTGATAAAAAAAACGATCCTGACATATATCGCCGCGCATGCCTATCTGAAGTTTAGGTCTTTATTGCTGCAAAAACGTGCAAATCGTGACCGTTGCACAACTTATGGGCTTTGTTGTTAAGGAGATGTGATCTCCGCTGTAAATTCATCTCATCCCGCAAAGGCGCATAAAACGGCGCTCTATACTCAACGTGTTGTGACCCGGTCAAGGGATTAACCATTCTGGCAACCTTTTTGCTTAATGTTCTGCGCGCTTCGCGGTGCGTGGGATCCTCGCCGTATTAAGCACGAGATTGCTTCTAAAGTGCATTTTGTTCTCGCTCTTGTTTTTGGATTTACGATGCCATCAGGCGTTCGGGTTTATACCTGGTGCAAAAACCTCTTTGCTAAGGAACATAATAATGTCGCTGAAATTTACCAAAACTCCCCTCTCCCTGTTGCTGGCCGGTTGTCTGGTGACGGCCTTTTCTGCACAGGCCGATATCGTGATCGGCGTGGCCGGGCCGTTCACAGGCCCGAACGCAACCTATGGCGATCAATACTGGCATGGCGCTACGCAGGCGGCGGAAGACATTAACGCCGCTGGCGGGATCAACGGTGAGAAAATCAAACTGGTTCAGGGCGATGACGCCTGCGAACCCAAACAGGCCGTTGCCGTCGCCAACCGCTTAGTCGATCAGGATAAAGTGAAAGCGGTCGTCGGCCACTTCTGCTCCTCGTCGACCATGCCCGCCTCCGAGGTCTATAGCGATGCCGGGATCCTCTCCATCACCCCCGGCTCAACGAACCCGCTTATTACCGAGCGGGGCATGAGCGATATGTTCCGCATGTGCGGACGTGACGACCAGCAGGGCCAGGTCGCCAGCGATTTTATTCTTGATAAGCTTAAAGCCAAACGGGTCGTCATCATCCACGATAAAGACACCTACGGTCAGGGGCTGGCGGACGCCACTAAAGCGGCGCTGGCGAAACGCGGCGTTAAGGAAGTGATGTACGAAGGGTTGTCCCGCGGGGAGAAAGACTTTAACGCGCTGGTGACCAAAATTGGCGCACAAAAACCAGACGTGGTGTTCTTCGGGGGCTGTCACCCGGAAGCGGGCCCGCTGGTTCGCCAGATGCGTGAACAGGGCGTGCAGGCGAAGTTCTTCTCGGGAGACTGTATCGTCAATGAAGAGATGGTCACCGCCGCCGGTGGGGCGCAGTACACCAACGGTATTTACATGACCTTCGGTAAAGACCCGCGCCTGATCCCGGACGGAAAAGCCGTCATCGAGAAATTCCGCGCCGGTAAATTTGAACCAGAAGGATACACCCTCTACGCCTATGCGTCTGTGCAGGCTATCGCAGCGGCATTCAAGGCCACGAAAGGGACGGATTCCGCAAAAGCCAGCGAGTGGCTGAAGGCCAACCCTGTCGACACGGTGATGGGTAAAAAAGCCTGGGACAGCAAAGGTGACCTCAAAGTGTCTGACTACGTGGTCTACCAGTGGGACGACAAAGGCAAATATAAAGAAGTGCCATAACGGGACGGAATCTGCTCAACGCCGGCAGGTCTGACTGTCGGCGTAACCCTTTATTCAGGTGCGCGACCATGAGTACATTCTTCCTGCAACAATTAATTAATGGCTTAACGCTGGGTTCGGTCTATGGTCTTATCGCCATCGGCTACACCATGGTGTACGGCATCATCGGTATGATCAATTTCGCCCACGGCGAAGTGTATATGATCTCCGCCTATCTCTCGGCCATTGGCCTGGCCCTGCTGGCGTTTTTTGGACTCCACTCCTTTCCGCTGCTGATCCTGGGAACCCTGGTTTTCACCATCGTGGTCACCGGCGTTTATGGCTGGACGATTGAGCGCATCGCCTATAAGCCGCTACGCAATTCGACGCGTCTGGCGCCGCTGATTTCGGCCATCGGGATGTCGTTGATACTGCAAAACTACGTCCAGCTCAGTCAGGGCCCGCGGCAGCAGGGCGTACCGACCATGCTGGATGGCGTGCTGCGTTTTCACCTCGGCGAAGGGTTTGTCCAGATAACCTATACCAAAGTCTTTATTCTCATCGCCTCGTTCACGGGCATGCTGGTGCTGACCTGGATTATCAACCGTACCCGCTTAGGGCGCATGTGCCGTGCGGTGCAGCAGGATCGTAAGATGGCCTCCATTTTGGGTATCAACACCGACAGAATTATTTCGCTGGTGTTTGTTATCGGCGCAGCCATGGCCGGGCTGGCGGGCGTGCTGATCACCATGAATTACGGCACCTTTGATTTTTACGTCGGGTTCGTTATCGGCATCAAGGCCTTTACGGCAGCGGTGCTGGGCGGCATCGGCTCTCTGCCCGGTGCGATGCTTGGCGGGCTGATTCTGGGCGTCGCAGAAGCGCAATTCTCCGGGATGGTGAACTCGGATTATAAAGACGTGTTCTCGTTTGGATTGCTGGTATTAATCCTGATCTTCCGTCCTCAGGGGCTGCTGGGCCGCCCTGTCGTGGCTAAAGTGTAAGGAACAACGCGATGACCTCTGACGGCTTTTCCCTGAAGCGCTGCATTCTGGACGCGATTTTTTCCGGAATGATCGCCCTGATTATTTTCGGCCCGATTGCGGGCGTCATACTGGATGGTTACAGCTTTACCTTTGACGGCCAGCGGCTGGCGTGGATTGTAGGCACGGTGATGCTGGGACGCTTTTTGCTGAGCGCCTTTTCAGCTACGGCGGCCGGAAGACGTTTACAGGCGCGGTTTGAATCCGACAATGCGGGGGTGTATGTCCGGCCACCGGCGTATAAAAGCCGCATGCGCTGGATCATTCCGCTGATTGTCACGCTGGCGATCTGCTTCCCGTTTGTGGCCACAAAATACGTTCTGACGGTCGCTATACTCGGACTGATCTACGTCCTGCTCGGTCTTGGGCTGAACATTGTCGTTGGCCTGGCAGGGCTGCTGGATCTGGGTTATGTCGCCTTCTATGCCATCGGCGCTTACGGGCTGGCGCTCGGGTATCAGTATCTGGGGCTTGGGTTCTGGAGCATGCTGCCGCTGGCGGCGCTAATGGCTGCGGGCGCGGGCGCCCTGCTCGGCTTTCCGGTGTTACGCATGCACGGGGATTATCTCGCCATCGTCACGCTCGGGTTTGGCGAGATCATCCGTCTGGTGCTGAACAACTGGCTTACCTTCACCGGCGGGCCTAACGGCGTTTCAGCCCCTGCCCCGACCTTTTTTGGCCTGGAGTTTGGCCGACGCGCCAAAGAAGGCGGCGTCCCTTTCCACGAGTTCTTCGGCCTGAACTATAACCCCAACATGAAGTTTATCTTCATCTATGCGGTGCTTTTCCTGGTAGTCATGCTGGTGCTGTACATTAAACACCGGCTGACCCGAATGCCCATTGGACGGGCGTGGGAAGCGCTCCGTGAGGATGAGATTGCCTGCCGTTCCATGGGGCTCAACCACGTTCTGGTCAAACTCTCGGCCTTCACCCTGGGCGCATCGACGGCAGGTATCGCCGGGGTGTTTTTTGCCACCTGGCAGGGGTTTGTTAACCCCACCTCTTTCACCTTTTTTGAATCGGCTCTCATCCTCGCGATTGTGGTCCTGGGCGGGATGGGCTCCACCGTCGGCGTCGTACTGGCCGCCTTTGTGCTGACCGTCACGCCGGAACTGCTGCGCAGCTTTGCGGAATACCGCGTGCTGCTGTTTGGCATGCTGATGGTGGTGATGATGATCTGGCGTCCTCGCGGTCTGATCCGCATCAACCGCAGCGGATTTGCCGTGCGTAAAGGAGTGGCGCCATGAACGCAACGATTTTGCGTGTAGAACATCTGATGATGCACTTCGGCGGGATCAAGGCCTTAAACGACGTCAATCTTGAGGTGCAGCGCGGCTCTATTACTGCACTCATTGGGCCTAACGGCGCGGGAAAAACAACCGTCTTTAACTGCCTGACCGGTTTCTACCGGGCCTCCGGCGGCAACATTCTGTTCAATGCACGAAATAAAACCACCAATGTCATTCAGGTGCTCGGCCAGAAACTCCAGCCGGGCGACTGGCTCAGCCCGGCGCAGCTTGGTCAACGCCTGTTCTATAAGATGTTTGGCGGCACGCATCTGGTGAACCGCGCGGGTCTTGCGCGCACGTTTCAGAACATCCGCCTGTTCCGCGAGATGTCCGTTGTGGAAAACCTGCTGGTGGCACAGCACATGCGCGTCAACCGCAATCTGCTGGCGGGGGTGCTGAACACCCCTGCGTATCGTCGGGCAGAGAACGAGGCGCTGGACCGGGCGTTTTACTGGCTGGAGGTGGTGGATCTGGTAGATTGCGCGAACCGTCTGGCCGGGGAAATGTCCTATGGCCAGCAACGACGCCTCGAAATCGCCCGCGCCATGTGCACCGGCCCGGAGATGATTTGTCTCGATGAACCTGCTGCCGGCCTGAACCCGGTGGAGACGCACAAGCTGAGCGAGATCATCCGGTTCCTGCGCGACCACCACGACATCACGGTTTTGCTGATCGAGCATGATATGGGGATGGTGATGGGCATTTCAGATGACATCATTGTGCTCGATCACGGCGATGTGATTGCCAGAGGTAAACCGGCTGAGATCCAGCACAATGAAAAAGTGATTGCCGCGTATCTGGGCACCGACGAAAGCGAGGTAAATCTGTGAGCGCACCGATGCTTCAATTTCATAATGTGGACGTTTTTTACGGGGTGATCCAGGCGTTGAAGCAGGTTTCACTTGAGGTAAACAAAGGGGAAACCGTGGCCCTGATTGGCGCTAACGGCGCGGGGAAGTCAACATTACTGATGTCTGTCTTTGGTCAGCCCCGGATCCGCAACGGGCAGATCCTCTTCTGCGGCGAGGATATCAGCCACAAATCCACCCACTATGTTGCCACCGGCGGCATAGCGCAGGCACCTGAGGGACGACGCATTTTCCCGGATATGTCTGTAGAAGAGAACCTGCTGATGGGGACAATCCCCGTCGGCAATCAGCATGCAGCTGAAGATATGCAAAGTATGTTCGACCTCTTCCCTCGCCTCAAGGAGCGGCGTAACCAGCGGGCGATGACGCTTTCCGGCGGTGAACAGCAGATGCTGGCTATTGCCCGGGCACTGATGAGCCGTCCTAAACTTCTGCTGCTGGATGAACCCAGCCTCGGCCTCGCACCAATCGTGGTTAAACAGATCTTCCAGACGCTGCGCGAACTGGCCCGTAACGGAATGACGATTTTTCTGGTCGAGCAGAATGCCCACCACGCGCTGAAGTTGTCCGACCGCGGCTATGTGATGGTTAACGGGCAGATTCGGTTAAGCGGCAGCGGCGAGGCGTTGCTAAAGGATCCGGAGGTGAGGAAGGCGTACCTGGGCGGCGTGTGAAGCCTGGAGGTTATAGTGAGAAAAACTCACAATGATTGCCATTATTAATCGTTTTTCTGATGCGACCGCATTCAAATATCATCTTTACGACCCGCCTTTGCGCGGGTCGATAAAACGTTCAGCCGCAAACTGAATAATAATGATAAGAGGATCCGGGGCAAATATGACACTTGATGCGTTATATCAGTTAATGAAAACTGTATTACCACCTGACACCGATTCAGCCGATGATTTACAGGATTTTATGGCCATGCTTATGGCTAAGAAACATCACTCAGAGGTTCTGTCACCGTTTTCGCAGCGCGTATACATGCTGTCCGTTGCCCATCGCGACCCTAAGCAAGCGGCTGCGCTGATTTCAGCCTGTCATCCTGAAGCAGGAAAGCCCCTTCCGCTGCTCGACTTCTCCGGCTGGCCGCACGTGCGCTACGCCACGTCGGGTGAATTACAGACGCCTGAGACTGAAGAATATTTTCACAGGATTTCGTCTGCCGCCACGATATTACGCGGTGCAATTATTGACGCTGAGCAGCAGAAAAACACGCCAGCATTTTATATTCTGGATAAGGTACTCAGCCTGAACAGCGCTTTGCCAGAACGCTATAAAAAGATGGCAAACATCTCTTACTCATAACGGTATTAATAAACCCGGCTTTCATCGTATTCCAGGTAATCGATATCCATAGCCGGAACGACCGGGGTATGGTTTTGCAGCCAGCCCAGAAGGTGCTGGATGCTCTCTCTTTTGAGCGAATTTTTTGGCCAGACGAGGTAGTAACCATCTCCCGTCGCGATAGCTTCCCTGAACGGCAGGCCCAGCAGGCCGCTTTTCAGGGCATCAAGCGTGAGATGCAGGTCGGCGATAGCGATGCCGTGCCCGTTCATCGCGGCGATACTTCCCTGTTCAAGGGTATCAAACACCATGCCGCTGCTCATATCGAGCCCCGGAAACAATCCTGTTCTTCGCAGCCAGCGCCGCCAGTCACGTCTGTCCGGTGAAGGATGGATCAAATCGCATTGCGAAAGCTGCTGCCGGGCCGGTTCGCTAAGCGATGGGGTGCAAACCGGGATAAGCCATTCATGAAAAAGCAGCTGGCTTTCCGTTGTCTCACCAAAACTGCCATTACCGAGAAGGATGGCGCAGTCGTATGGCTCAAGATTGAAATCAACGGTGTCAATGTCCATCCAGACGCTGGCAATCTCCACCTGCGGTTTTGGATGGTTGTTGCGAAAAGATCGCAGCACGTCGAGAAGCCATCTCATGGTCAGGGTGCTGGGTGTTTTTAACCGCAGCAGATGGTTTTCACTGCGAAATGCCCGGCAGGCCCATTCAATGCTCGTGAAGCTTTCGTTCAGCTGTCCGGCAAGCACTCGCCCGGCTTCAGTGACCTCCACGCGAGGACCTTGCCTTTTGAAAAGCTCGCAGTCGAACCACAGTTCAAGGGTACGGACATGTCTGCTGACCGCGCCCGGCGTAATATTGAGCGTTTCAGCGGCTTTACTGAAGGAGTTCAACCGCGCAGCAACTTCAAACGCACGCAGTGCATACAATGGCGGTAAAGACATAGCGTCCCTTAAATGAAAATTTCATTATGCTAAAACTTGTTCCGGAGCAACGCCAGCAAGTAAATTATGGAGAAAAACAATGATCCCCAATATACCGAGTCATAGCGATAGCGGTCAAAATCTATATGCAAAAAGCTGCTGACAAACTCGTAGCCATTGGCAAAGATGTTTATCTGAACGGCTGCAATAGCGATTACAAACACCCTATACGCGATAAATAGCGGGTATTTATGCAGCCTGTTAACTTTTAGTTTGCCGAGATAAAGCAAGAGAAAAATTGCAATAGATACAATGAAATAGGCCACGGCAGGCCAAACAGGTGGATGAAGCGAAAATTCTAACTCTTGAGACATAATCAATTCTCTTTTGCTATCTGGTACATCTGCCACCCCGTAATGCTCCCACTGGTCAAATCCAGCGCCATTGCGGTTTTAAAAGCCTCTTGCCAACCTCTGATATAATCGTGGAATAAACTCCAGGACCTCTCTCTGGGACCCAAAACTTATGCCCGCACCATATGCCGATAAAGAGAGATCAACGACGCCATAGACTAAGTCAGCCTGGTTATTACCATAACCTAACTTCGTAGCAGCAAATCTAAAGGGATATCGGATCTGGAAGGAACGCTTAACGAAAAACAGGGAATCGCTGGTCATAAAAACGCGTCACAGACAGCACGTTATGATAGAAAAATTCCTATAGTTCCGGTAGTCGGAGGGCAGTAATGCCCTCTTTTTATGGTGAAGCCGAATGGCGAAAGAATGGCGAATGGCGAATGGCGAAAATTAGGCAATAAAAAACCACCTTTCGGTGGTTTACACGACACTGCTTATCATTGATTTTATTCAACTTTTCCCATGGTAGCCGGAGTGGGACTTGAACCCACACAGCGCGAACGCCGAGGGATTTTAAATCCCTTGTGTCTACCGATTCCACCATCCGGCCAGGGAAGAAAGTGGAGGCGCGTTCCGGAGTCGAACCGGACTAGACGGATTTGCAATCCGCTACATAACCGCTTTGCTAACGCGCCTTAAATCTTTTGTCTTTCGACCTGCACCCGCAAACTGCCGATGCATTAATCTGGAGCGGGAAACGAGACTCGAACTCGCGACCCCGACCTTGGCAAGGTCGTGCTCTACCAACTGAGCTATTCCCGCATGTTATCAAGTAACTATTTAACGCCTTGCTAAGCACTTGATTTCATTATCGTCCGGCTTACTGTGCCGCCGTTCGATGCGTTGCATTCTACTGATATGACGTTATGAGTCAACGTTATTTTTTGCATCTCAGGATCGTTTGCTGAAAATTAAGCCGAAACGATCACTGTTCAAGCAAATCACCGCGCGCAGCGTTCAAATATTGCAGCATTGACCACAATGTCAGCACCGCCGCAACCCACAGCAGACCAATGCCGGCCCACTCTACCCAGACATTCGGACGCCACAGCATCCACACCAGCGCCGCCATCTGCGCAGTGGTTTTAACTTTACCGATCCAGGACACCGCCACGCTGCTGCGTTTACCCAGCTCCGCCATCCACTCGCGCAGGGCAGAGATAATAATCTCACGGCCAATCATGGTCGCGGCAGGCAGCGTCACCCACCAGGTATGATAATGTTCCGCCACCAGCACCATCGCGATTGCCACCATCACCTTATCCGCAACCGGATCGAGGAACGCGCCAAAGCGGGTACTCTGGTTCCAGCGACGCGCCAGATAACCGTCAAACCAGTCCGTCACGGCGGCAATCAGGAAAATAAGCGCACAGGCAAAAGGCGCCCAGACGACCGGCAGGTAAAATGCCAGGACGAAGAACGGAATGAGCACAACGCGAAAGAGAGTAAGCAACGTAGGGATATTAAATCGCATGATGACGGTAACTGTCTGTTGTCAGTAAAATTTAGCTCTATGTTGCTACAGAGCCCTCAATGTTTCAACGAGTAGTAGATCTTTTCTGCCAGCCCTTGCGAAATACCCGGCACTTTTGCAATTTCTTCCATACTGGCGTTGAGTAATCCTTGCAATCCGCCCATATACTTCAACAGCATCTGGCGACGTTTTGGCCCGACGCCTTCAATCGTCTCAAGGGTACTGGTATTTTTCACTTTCGCCCGTTTTTTGCGGTGTCCGCTAATGGCATGATCGTGCGACTCATCTCGGATGTGCTGGATCACGTGCAGTGCAGGGGAATCTGGCGGCAGGCTAAAGCCCTCGCCTTCCGGCTCAAAGAACAGCGTTTCCAGGCCAGCCTTACGATCTGCCCCTTTCGCTACCCCTAGCAGCAACGGATGGTTCTTATCCCACTCCACGTCGAGCGATTCGAATACCGCCTTCGCCTGCCCCAACTGCCCTTTCCCGCCGTCGATAAGGATAACGTCCGGGATTTTACTCTCTTCAATCGCTTTACCATAGCGACGGCGCAGCACCTGGTTCATGGCGGCATAATCGTCACCGGGCGTTATACCGGTGATGTTATAGCGACGATACTCTGCCCGCAGTGGGCCATTGGCATCAAAGACCACACACGACGCCACGGTCTGCTCACCCATCGTATGGCTGATGTCGAAGCATTCCATGCGTTTCACTTCCGGCAGCTTGAGCAGCGCAGCAAGCGCGGTTAAACGTTGGCTGACGGTCGATTGCTGGGAAAGTTTGGTGGTCAGCGCCGTGGCGGCATTGGTTCGCGCCAGCTTCAGATAACGCGCACGATCGCCGCGCGGTTTCGTCTGGACATTCACCCGGCGACCTGCCAGCTCTGAAAGTGAGTCCGCCAGCAGGGTTTTATCGTCCAGCGTGAAGTCGAGCAGGATCTCCGAGGGCAGCGTACGCATCTGGCTGCCCTGCAAATAAAACTGGCCGACAAATGTCTCCACCACTTCACCCATCTCAGTCCCGCCCGGCACTTTCGGGAAGTAACTGCGGCTGCCGAGCACTTTGCCCTGACGAATAAACAGCACGTGAACGCAGGCCAGGCCGGCGTCAAAGGCAACGCCGATGACATCGAGGTCGTCGCCCGTATTGGAAACAAACTGCTTCTCGGTCACCCTGCGCACCGCCTGGATCTGGTCGCGGATGCGTGCGGCCTCCTCAAATTCCAGCGCCGCGCTGGCTTTTTCCATGCGGGTAATCAGTTGCGTCAGCACCTGATCGTCTTTCCCGGCTAAAAACAGGCGGACATATTCCACCTGCTGCGCGTACTCTTCTTCGCTCACCAGCCCTGCAACGCATGGTCCCAGGCAGCGGCCAATCTGATATTGCAGGCATGGCCGGGAGCGGTTGCGATAGACGCTGTTTTCGCACTGGCGAACAGGGAAGATTTTTTGCAAAAGCGCCAGCGTTTCCCGCACGGCATAACCATTCGGGAAGGGGCCGAAATATTCACCTTTCGCATGCTTTGCGCCACGATGCATCGCCAGCCGCGGGTGCGTGTCGCCGCTCAGGAAGATAAACGGATAGGACTTGTCATCACGCAGCAGAACGTTGTAGCGCGGCTGATACAACTTAATGTAGTTGTGCTCAAGGAGCAGCGCTTCCGTTTCCGTGTGCGTTACGGTGACATCAATGTTGTGTATAAGTGCGACCAGCGCTTCGGTTTTACGGGAGGCAAGGTTGCTGCGGAAATAACTTGAAAGGCGTTTCTTCAGATCTTTCGCCTTACCGACATAGATAACCGTACCGCCAGCATCGTACATCCGGTAGACGCCTGGCTGGCTGGTGACGGTTTTCAGAAATGCTTTTGAATCGAACGCTTCACTCACTGACTTATTAACGACTCCGCATTGCACAAACCATGGCGAATGGCCAGGTGAGTCAGTTCGACATCACCGTGAATGTTCAGTTTACTGAACATCCGATAGCGATAGCTGTTGACCGTTTTCGGGCTGAGATTCAACTGCTCAGAAATCTCATTCACCTTCTGACCTTTAGTGATCATCAGCATAATCTGCAATTCGCGCTCAGACAAACTGGCAAACGGAGATTCCGTTTTTTCCGGTTCAATCTGACTCAACGCCATCTGCTGAGCAATATCAGTAGCGATATAGCGCTGCCCTGCGTGAACGGTGCGGATCGCATTGACGACTTCCTGCGGTGCAGCACCTTTACTGAGATACCCCGCAGCCCCCGCCTGCATGACCCTGGCGGGCAGCGGATTTTCGGTATGGACGGTCAGCATGATGACTTTGGTATCAACGAACATGCGCGCGATTTTGCGCGTGGCTTCAAGCCCGCCAATACCGGGCATGTTCATATCCATCAGCACCACGTCTGCGGAGTTCGCGCGACACCATTTGACGGCATCTTCGCCACAGCACGCCTCGCCGGCAACTTTAATACCCTTTATATCTTCAAGAATGCGTCGTATCCCTGCGCGCACCAGTTCGTGGTCATCAACAAGAAGGACGTTGATCAAAGGAAATGTCTCCAGAATAGGGATAACGCTACTGACTGCTAATTGGGTTTATATTAACGGTTTTCCATGCAAGATTAAAACGCTAAAAAATCGGCTATACGATTCGGGTCTCGTTTTTGGAAATTAGGCTGTACAGTAAGTGGAAAGAAAACCCATGTGTACTGGGCTTTACCGCTATTTTTTAGCACCAGCATTCAAAAAGCCACCAAAACATTTGTTAACGTAAACTAAAAAATGCTCTCATTTTTTTGTAACAACAATTAACGGATGGCGTACCGGCGATAAACATTTAATTGTCGCTAACATATTGGGCAGATTACCTTCATAATCCGCACCGGCCAATAATCAATACGCGTAAAAGTATAAAAAACAACCACTGCATTTTTTGCCGCAGCTTGTGGTATACTCCGCCGCCTTAACTTTCATCGTCGCGCTCATGCGCTGTTTTATAATGAGGAAAATAAATGAGCACACCTGAATTTGCCACTGCCGAGAATAACCAGGAACTGGCACAGGAAGTAAACTGCCTGAAGTCGCTGCTGACGCTTATGCTACAGGCGATGGGCCAGGCTGATGCTGGACGTGTGATCATTAAAATGGAAAAACAGATCGCGCAGATGGAAGATCAGGCGGAATCCGCTGTTTTTGCCAATACAGTTAAGCAAATTAAACAAGCCTACCGCCAGTAACAAAAAAGGCTGGATGCAGTGCATTCAGCCTTTTCCTCGTCTGACACGCAGAACGTGATATCAGTCAAATAAGCCCAGTCGCCGCGGCATAACACGCTATCTGGATCTTATTCGGCGCGTTGAATTTCTTCTGCATATTCTTCTGATGGAAGTTGACGGTATTTTCCGAGATGGAAAGAATGATGGCAATTTCTGCCGACGTCTTCCCTTCTGCGGTCCACTTCAGAATTTCCCGTTCACGCTTGCTGAATTTCATTTCCGGCGGCATCACCGTCTCATGTTCAAAGCGCAACAGTGTAGTGAGCGCCATCTGAACCAGCATTTGTAAACGCAGCTCAATTTCTTCACTGGATATCGAGTGTGCCTGTAAGCTAGTACATGACACGGAGAGGAAGCCGAGCGCATGATTTGGCAGCATCAGACACTGGGTTATTCCCTTACGTAAACCGTGGTCCCGCGCGCCGTCCCATAATTGCTGGGCATCCGTGAATAATTCATCCGTCCAGGGCAAATGACCCTGAATGAAATTCTCCGGCTTCAGTACCGGGTCAATGGCGAAATAATTCTCGGATTGATATTGCGCCATCCATTGTTGCGGATAACTGGAATGGACGGATGTTCGCGGGCGGGTAAATGGCACAGGGTGTCGAACACAAAGCGCATAATAATCGAATTCAAGCGCCTGCGTTTGTCGCTGAAGTTCCTGATATACCTCGTCAGCACAGGTCATTTCCTGAAACCGGAGGACGCATTCCCGTCGCCAGGTGAAAAAGTCTATATCCCTCATACTTGCCGAATGAAGCCTCTGATAAAGATAATCATTATTATGGTGAATATAACCTAACACATAAAGCAGGATTATTTATATAAAATATCGACCACAGACGGATTATCTTTAATTTAGCGATGGCTTATCCACATCGGGTGGAATAAAAAATCACCAAAACTGAATTTATGGGAGGATAATTTGCTCCAGAAGCGACATCTGGAGCAAATTGAGCGTGAAAATGCTACTGCATTAAGAATTTTTCAAGGAACTGGCGGGTTCGAGGCTGCTGAGGATTGGCAAACAGCGCCTTAGCTGGCCCCTGCTCTACTATTCGCCCCTGATCCATGAAAATTGCCCGATCGGCAACGTCGCGAGCGAAGCTCATTTCATGCGTCACAATCACCATCGTGCGTTTTTCCTGCGCCAGCTGTCGGATAGTGTTAAGCACTTCCCCGACCAGCTCAGGATCGAGTGCGGATGTGGGTTCGTCGAACAGGATCACATCCGGGCGCATCGCCAGCGCGCGCGCAATGGCGACACGCTGCTGCTGCCCGCCAGATAACCGACGCGGATAGCTCGTCTCCTTCCCGGCCAGGCCAACCTTCGCCAGCAGCTCGCGGGCGCGGGCCGTCGCGTCTTCCTTTGGTTCACCCTTTACGATGACCGGACCTTCGATAATATTTTCCAGCACCGTACGGTGCGGAAAGAGATTAAAGCTCTGGAATACGAAGCCAACATGCTGACGCAGGCGGCGAATCAGCCCTTTTTGCTGGCTGATGGGTTTCCCGGTATCAATGGTGATATCGCCCACGCGGATCGTCCCGCCTTCAGGCTGCTCAAGCAAATTAATGCTGCGCAACAGCGTGGTTTTCCCTGACCCACTCGGGCCGATAATTGCCACCACTTCGCCCTGCTCAACCTCAAGGTCGATGCCGTGCAGCACCGTTTGCCCGTGGAATTTTTTCACCAGGTTTTTGACGTCAATTGCACTCATTTTGGATCTCGCTCCTGGCGGTTAAGCTGGTTTTCAAAATAGTTTTGCAGGGCGGACAGCACCGTCGCCATCACCCAGTAAATCAGCGAGGCCGCCAGATACATGGTAAACACTTCCAGCGTGCGCGAGGTGATCAGCTGCGCCTGACGGAACAGCTCCGGCACCTGAATGGTCGCCGCAAGCGAGGTGTCTTTCACCAGGCTGATAAAGCTGTTGCTCAGCGGAGGTAGCGCCACGCGCGCCGCCTGGGGCAGGATCGCCCGGCGCAGCGTCTGCCACGGGGTCATCCCGATACTGGCCGCCGCTTCCCACTGTCCTTTATCGATGGACGAGATCGCCGCACGCAGCGTTTCAGAGGTGTACGCCGCCGTATTCAGCGACAGGCCAATCATCGCCGCCGGGATCGGATCCAGCTCGATACCGAACTGGGGCAGCCCGTAGTAAATCATAAACAGCTGGGCGATAAGCGGCGTTCCGCGAAACACGGAGATGTAAAACCGCGCCAGCCACCGCACCGGCCAGACGTTCGACATGCGCATCAGTGCCAGCACAAACCCGAGCACCAGCCCGAAGAACATCCCGCCGATACTGAGCTGTAAAGTAAACACCGCGCCCTTAAGCAAGAACGGCAGCGAATCAATAACCAGTTGAATACTTTCTTGCATTATTATTTTTCTACCTGATTTTTAGACATGGGGATGATAGGCAAACAGCGCAGGCGCCCCGCCAGTATGAACAAACAAAATGGGTCCTTCATCCTTAAAGCGCTTGCGGGCGATACCGTCGATAAGGCCCGCCATCGCCTTACCGGTATAGACAGGGTCAAGCAGAATACCTTCGAGGCGGGCCAGCAGCTTAACGGCCTCCATCCCTTCATCATTGGGGGTGCCATAACCCGGCGCGAAGTAGTCATCCCACAGCAATATTTCCGCCTTCGCCTGAAGCGCAAGCTGTTCTGCCACCGCCTGTTGCAGGGTGACGACTTTCGGCTTTTGATCCGCAACGCTTCTGGAGACCGTCACGCCAATCAACTCTACGTCCGGCATCAGTTGCTCAAGCCCGACCGCTAAACCGGCATGGGTCCCCGCGCTGCCGGACGCCACTACCACCGAGGACAAACTCACCGCGCCTTCGCACTGCTGGGCGATTTCCAGCGCGCTCTCAACATAGCCGAGAGCACCCAGCGCATTCGAGCCGCCAACCGGGATGACGTACGGACGAAAGCCCTGCGCTTCCAGGCGCGTCGCCAGTTCATCAAGCTGTGCAGCCGGGTCGGTCAACGCGTCAACCATTTCAACCTGCACGTTGAACAGATCCAGCATCAGGCGGTTACCGTTAGTCAGGTAATTCTCTGCCTGCGTGCCAATCGGGTTCTCCAGCAGGGCTACGCAGTGAAGGCCCAGCTTCGCCGCCACTGCCGCCGTCTGGCGAACGTGGTTAGACTGAATTGCCCCGGCGGTGATCAGCGTATCCGCGCCCTCGCGCAGGGCATCGGCGGCGAGAAATTCCAGCTTGCGCAGCTTATTCCCGCCCATCGCCATGGGCGTCACATCGTCACGCTTAATGAAAATATCGCGCCCCAGATAGTCAGAAAATCGCGGCAGATACTCCAGCGGCGTGGGTGCGCCGATAAATTCCAGACGGGGAAAGCGCGTTAAATTCTGTAGTGACATGGTTCCTCCGGTCACGCAAACAATTGTTATTTCATTATGCACGCAGACGCGCGAGAAATAAAAAAGGCGCTTTTAAAAGCGCCTTTTTTTGTCGGTCAGAGACTTATTTCGTCACGTCTGCGCCGAACCACTTCTCAGAAAGCGCCTTCAGGCTGCCGTCTTTCTGCATTTCAGCAATGGCAACATCAATGGCTTTCAGCAGATCTTCGTTACCTTTACGCACCGCTACGCCGGACTCCTGACGGGAGAACGCATCGCCCGCGACGGCCAGGGTATTGTTGGTTTTCTTCACCAGATCCAGCGCTGCCAGGCGGTCAACCAGAATGGCGTCGATACGGCCTACGCGCAGATCCTGGTATTTCGTCGGGTCATCATCATAGGTGCGGATGTCCACGCCCTGCACGTTCTGGCGCAGCCACTCTTCGTAGTTGGTGCCCAGACCGACGCCGACTTTCTTACCTTTCAGATCCGCGGCGGATTTGATGCTGCCTTCGTTACCTTTCTTCACCAGCGCCTGGATACCGGACACGGTGTACGGCGTGGAGAAGTCATACTTCTTCTTACGCTCGTCAGAAATGGTCACCTGGTTAATCACCACGTCGATACGTTTGGAATCCAGTGACGCCAGCATACCATCCCATTTGGTCGGTTTCAGGGAGGCTTTGACGCCGAGATGCTTGGCCAGCTCCTGCGCAAACTCCACTTCAAAACCGGTCAGCTTACCGTCGTCGCCCTGGAAGCTGAACGGAGGATAGGTTCCTTCCAGCCCAACCAGCAGCGTGCCGCGCTCTTTGACTTTGTTGAGCAGATTATCTGCCGCGAACGTTTTCACGCTCATCCCCGCGACCAGCGCAACGGCCATCATCCCCATCAGCGCCTGACGACCCAGAAGTGCTAATTTCATAAGTACCCCGATACAGTGGAATTTTTGAGTAGTGTAGAGAAATCGCCTGCAACGTCAAAGGCGGCTGCGCTACATCTTATTCTTTTTTAATATATATCAGAAGTTGTTCCGGCGTGGACTTTCTGCTTTATGACGCCCGGCATCTGGACTTTATATTGCGCGTACTTTCGCAGCGCGATGCGGTAATTGTTGGTACTGGTGGCGGGCAGCCAAGGCTCCAGATTTTCATCCAGGTATCCGGTCGTCAGCAGATCGCGGGAGATATTTTGCATGGTCAAATGCTGACCCAGGCGGCGCAGGCGAACCACGTATTCACGCACAGTGCCGTGACTCATCTCCGTTTGTTCAAACAGGAATTGCTTGAAGCCGATAATATCGAAGAAGTCGCTTTGCTCTTTGCAATGGAGATCGCCACAGAAACGGCAAAGCGCTACCCACTCTTTTTGCTCTTCAAGCCAGGCGGCTTCATCCATCAGCGTGTCGAGGCGGGAAATCGCAATCTTATTCACGATTTCACCGCGACGAACCAACGTGATGCGGTCGAGTAATTTTTTACAGTGGGCGCAATGCGTCTGGCTGTGTTTAAAGTCTTTCAGGTAGCGGCTTAAAGGCCGTCTTTTAGATTGCTGCACCGTCATGATAACTCCTGGTTGTCAATACGTTGTGCGGCATTTCCAAGGCGAATAACTCACCTATAACTTACCCAGTTTTGTGCGCAGGCGTTTAATGGCCTGGCTGTGCAGCTGGCTCACCCGTGACTCGCCCACCTCCAGCACGGCGCCAATCTCTTTGAGATTGAGCTCTTCCTGGTAATAGAGGGTTAACACCAGTTGCTCACGTTCCGGTAAAGCTTCAATCGCTTCCATCACGCGCTGGCGTAAATTCCCTTCCAGTAAATGGTGTAACGGGTTTTCTTGCTGGTGTTCATCGGTCACCAGCTCGATGCTATCGCCATGCTCTTCGCGCCACTCATCATAAGAGAAGAGTTGGCTGTTATTGGTATCGAGCAACATCTGGCGATACTCTTCAACAGGAATGCCCAGACGCTCCGCTACTTCGGTTTCCGTCGCGTTGCGCCCCAGCTCCTGTTCCAGCTGCCCCATCGCATGCGCCACTTCGCGCGCGTTGCGGCGAACGCTGCGCGGCACCCAGTCGCGGCTGCGCAGCTCGTCCAGCATCGCACCACGAATACGCTGCACTGCGTAAGTCGTAAATGCCGTTCCTTGCAGAGCGTCGTACCGGTCAACTGCATTCAATAACCCGATACCGCCCGCCTGTAGCAGATCGTCCAGTTCCACGCTCGCCGGCAAACGCACCTGGAGGCGCAATGCTTCGTGACGCACCAGCGGAACATAACGCTGCCACAGCGAGTGTTTATCCATTACACCTTCAGCGGTATAGAGTGAATTCACGATAAACAGCCCTGCGTTAGTTGAGTTATCGGCATGATTATCCGATTCTGGAGGGGTTTTAATCGGGTGAATAGTGGGTGAAATGAGGGGTTATTTGGGGGGTTACGCGTAAATGCGGACAGAAAAAACCCCGCCGAAGCGGGGTTTGAGCGTAATCAGGCGATTAGCCTTGCAGCAGAGACAGAACCTGCTGAGGAACCTGGTTAGCTTTGGACAGCACGGAGTTACCGGCCTGCTGAACGATCTGCGCTTTAGACATGTTGGACACTTCGGTCGCATAGTCGGCGTCCTGAATACGGGACTGCGCTTCAGACAGGTTGGTGGTGGTGTTGTTCAGGTTGGTTACGGCAGAGCTCAGACGGTTCTGAACCGCACCCAGTGAAGAACGGAATTTGTCTACGGACGCGATAGCTTTGTCCAGCAGAGCCAGTGGATCGTTCGTAGCAGTGCCAGCAAATTCAGCTGTAGCAGAAGTGGCTGGGAACTGTGGGTTTGCAGCTGTACCAGTGCCAATCACTGCAGCTTTATCACTGAGTTGAAGCGTTACTTTATTAGTAGTCGCAGCGGTACCTTGTGCTGCTGTAGTTGCATCCCCTGTATCAACAAGTGAAGCTGCTTTTGCCGCGTAATTCTTACCTTGGAAAGTAACAAAGGCCGTTGCGTTTCCATCTTTATCAGCTGAAACTTTAACAAACTGACCTGCTTGTGTAGCAGCAGTAGTAAGACCATTTGCAGGATCTGTATACTCAACATCGGCCTTGTTAAGCGCAACTTTACCAGTTGCACGGTCTACAGACGCTGCGAAGTAATCGTTTCCTGACTTCACAACATAGTTTTTGGTTGCGTTACCGTCTTTGTCTAAAACGTTACTCAACGTTAAGGACGACGCATCAACGCCTAAATCTGTAGCTACAGCGCTGAGGTCAACCTTCAGAGGTGCGGTATTTGCGGCGTTATTAATTTGAGTAACAGGCTCGCTAACATTCAACGAGTTTTTAGATACCGACAAACCATTAAGACCTAAGGTTGAGGAATCAATCTTCTGTAGATCAATGGCAATTGTCTGACCATCATTAGCACCTACTTGAATTTTCATGGTGCCGTTTTTAGCCAGCACGTTCACGCCGTTGAACTGAGTCTGACCGGATACGCGGTCGATTTCGTCCAGACGGGATTTGATTTCGTCCTGGATTGAAGACAGGTCAGAATCAGAGTTAGTACCGGTCGTTGCCTGAACGGTCAGTTCACGAACACGCTGAAGGTTGTTGTTGATTTCAGACAGTGCGCCTTCAGTGGTCTGCGCCAGAGAGATACCGTCGTTAGCGTTACGTGCAGCCTGAGTCAGGCCTTTGATGTTAGAGGTGAAGCGGTTAGCGATAGCCTGGCCCGCAGCGTCATCTTTCGCGCTGTTGATACGCAGACCAGAAGACAGACGCTCGATAGAAGAAGACAGAGCGGACTGGTTCTTGTTGATGTTGTTCTGAGTGATCAGCGAGAGGCTGTTGGTATTAATGACTTGTGCCATGATTTCGATTCCTGTTGTTCATCAAATCTGTTTGGTTAGATTTGGGTTTCCACCCTTCGGCTTCATCGCCGTCAAAGGTGTTATCGTCTGGTCCAAAACAACCTTTAGATTTTTTTTCAGGATCGCGTTAATTTTTTTAGCCACGGAAAAGCTCTTCTCTATTAGCGTTATTCCCGCCATTAAAAAAAAGAAATTAACCGTAAACTTTCCCCCATTGAGGCCGATAACCCCACTATTCGTTCTACGTGTCGATAGATTAAGGAATAAATATGGCAAGTATTTCATCATTGGGGATTGGTTCGGGTCTTAAGTTAGCAGACATTCTGGATAGTCTGACCACGGCCGAAAAAGCACAGCTGACGCCAATTTCCAAACAACAGACATCGTATACCGCCAAGCTGAGCGCTTACGGCACGTTGAAAAGTTCACTGGAAGCGTTTCAGACCGCCAACACCGCGCTGAATAAAGCCGACCTGTTTACAGCGACCAGCACGTCGAGCAGTACCACGGCATTCAGCGCCACCACTACCGGCAGCGCGATTGCCGGTAAATACACCATCAGCGTGTCGCAGCTGGCGCAGGCGCAAACCCTGACGACCAAAAACGCGCAGCCGGATACCAAAACGGCCATTGCCACGGCTGACAGCAAGATCACCTTTACCGCCGGTAACGGTAAAGATCCGGTGACCGTCGATATCAGCGCGGCAAACTCCTCGCTGACCGGCATTCGCGATGCGATTAACAAAGCTGACGCCGGCGTGACCGCCAGTATTATTAACGTCGGTAATGGTCAGTATCGTCTGTCCATCACCTCCACCGAAACCGGGGCGGACAACGCGGTCAGCATCAGCGTGAGCGGCGATAGCGCCCTGCAATCCTTTATGGGTTACAACGGCACCAGCACCGACGCCAGCAACGGCATGACGGAAAGCGTCACCGCGCAGAACGCCAAGCTGAAGGTGAATAACGTCGATATCGAAAACAGCAGCAACACCATCAGCGATGCGCTGGAAGATATCACCCTGAACCTGAACGACGTCACCACCGGTAACCAGACGCTGACGATCGCTAAAGATACGTCGAAAGCGGAAACGGCGATGAAAGCCTGGGTGGATGCCTACAACACCCTTCAGGACAGTTTTGCATCATTAACCAAATATACGGCGGTTGATGCGGGTACAGATGCGCAGGACTCCAGCAACGGCGCCCTGCTCGGGGACAGCACGCTGCGTACTATTCAGACGCAGCTGAAAACCATGCTGAGCAACACCGTCGGCGGAACCGCCTATAAAACGCTGTCTCAGGTCGGCATTACCTCCGATCCAAGCACGGGCAAGCTGGAGCTGGACAGCGACAAGCTGAAAAAAGCGCTGACGGATAACCCGTCTGCCGTGAAAGATTTGGTTGTGGGTGACGGTAAAACCACCGGGATCACTACCACCATGGCCACCCATCTGACTGACTGGCTTTCCAGTAAAGGCATTATCCAGGCGGCCAAAGATGGCGTCAGCAAAACGCTGAACAAGCTGACGGATCAATATAACGCCGTGAGCGAACGTATTGACGCGAGAGTGGCGCAGTACAAAGCCCAGTTTACCCAGCTGGACGTACTGATGACCTCGCTGAACAACACCAGCAGCTACCTGACGCAGCAGTTCGAAAATACGTCCAGCAACAAGTAGTAAACGCTAATCAGACCCGAGGGGGATAACATGTACGGCGCAAAAGGCACGCAGGCCTACGCAAAGATAGAAGTTGAAAGCGCGGTGATGAGCGCCAGCCAGCAGCAGCTGGTAATCATGCTATTTGATGGAGCCCTCAGCGCGCTGGTACGCGCGCGTCTGTTCCTGGCAGACGGTAATATTCCTGCTAAAGGGCTGGCGCTCTCAAAAGCCATCAACATTATCGAAAACGGGCTGAAGGTTGGCCTGGTGGAAAATAACGGTGATGAGCTTACGCAAAACCTGATTGCCCTTTATGCCTATATGGTACGTCGCCTCCTGCACGCCAACGTGAATAACGACGCCAGCGCCATCGAAGAGGTGGAAAACCTGCTGCGCAATATCGCTGACGGGTGGAAGGAGGTTGCCGGTACGCCACAACTGATGCAGGACGCCGTCTAATGAGTAACGCACCGCAACTTTATGCCCTTTATCAGCAACTCCTTGAGCAGAGCCAGTTGATGTTGCGACTGGCGCGGCAGGGACTATGGGATGATCTGATCATCTGTGAAACCGACTATGTTAATGCGGTGCACTCACTGGCTCGTCTCACTCAGGAAAGTGAACCTTCGATGCAGATTCAGGAGCAGCTTCGCCCGACGCTGCGGGTGATCCTGGACAACGAAGGCCAGGTAAAAACATTGCTGCAAGCCAGAATGGATGAGCTAGCGAAGCTGGTTGGGCAATCCTCCATCCAGAAAACCGTTCTCTCCACCTACGGTAACCAGGGCGGTCATGTCCTTGTTCCGCAAAGTAATAGCGATATTAATTAGCCATTTAACTGGCGGGCAAGCGTTAACCGTTTCGTTCGCCAGGCATTTCTGCCAAACCTGCTCCATACTTGAGTTTCGCGACCTCATGGAGATGGTGCATGCGCAACCCAACACTTTTACAATGTTTTCACTGGTACTACCCCACCGGCGGTGAATTGTGGCAAGAAGTCACGGCATTAGCCCCCAACCTGAACGAAATCGGCATCAATATGGTCTGGTTACCCCCGGCCTACAAAGGCGCATCCGGCGGCTATTCCGTCGGGTATGACTCTTATGACCTTTTCGACCTCGGTGAGTTTGACCAGAAAGGCAGCGTCGCCACCAAATACGGCGATAAAGCCCAGCTGCTGGAGGCCATCAACGCCTTAAAAAGCAACCAGATTGCGGTGCTTCTGGACGTGGTGGTCAACCATAAAATGGGGGCCGATGAAAAGGAACCCGTCCGCGTGCAACGCGTGGATGCTCAGGATCGCACCCAAATCAGCGATGAGATCATCGAATGTGAAGCCTGGACGCGCTACACCTTCCCCGTTCGGGCCGGGCAGTATTCGCAGTTCATCTGGGATTACAAATGCTTTAGCGGTATCGACCACATTGAAAATCCCAGTGAGGACGGTATCTTCAAAATCGTTAACGACTACACCGGCGAAGGCTGGAACGATCAGGTCGACGACGAGATGGGCAATTTCGATTACCTGATGGGTGAAAATATTGATTTTCGCAACCACGCGGTGACGGAGGAGATCAAATACTGGGCGCGCTGGGTGATGGAGCAAACCCACTGCGACGGCTTCCGCCTGGACGCGGTAAAACACATTCCGGCCTGGTTCTATAAAGAGTGGATTGAACATGTCCAGGAGGTGGCCCCGCAGCCGCTATTTATTGTGGCGGAATACTGGTCTCACGAAGTGGATAAATTGCAGCAATACATCAATCAGGTGGACGGCAAAACCATGTTGTTTGACGCGCCGCTGCAAATGAAATTTCACGAAGCGTCACGCCAGGGACGCGACTACGATATGAGCCAGATTTTCACCGGTACGCTGGTGGAAGCCGATCCGTTCCATGCCGTAACGCTGGTGGCCAACCATGACACCCAGCCCTTGCAGGCGCTGGAAGCCCCGGTTGAAGCCTGGTTCAAACCGCTGGCCTACGCGCTCATCCTGCTGCGTGAAAACGGCGTGCCGAGCGTGTTCTACCCGGATCTTTTTGGCGCCAGCTATGACGACACTGGCGGGGATGGTGAGACGTATCACATTGATATGCCGGTGATTGAACAGCTCCACGAGCTGATCCTCGCCCGGCAGCGTTTTGCCCACGGCGTGCAAACCCTTTTTTTCGATCATCCAAACTGCATTGCGTTTAGCCGCAGCGGGACAGAGGAGCACCCGGGCTGTGTGGTGGTGCTGTCGAATGGTGATGACGGTGAGAAGACGATCTGCCTCGGCGAGAATTACGGCAATAAGACCTGGCGTGATTTTTTAGGCAACCGCGAGGAAACCGTGACCACGGCGGCGGATGGCGAAGGGACGTTCTTCTGTAACGGGGGAAGCGTCAGCGTTTGGGTGATTGAAGACGCGCTGTAGTACGGGAAAGGTGCGGCCTGATGCCCTCACCCCGACCCTCTCCCACAGGGAGAGATATCCCCAGTAATTTGAAAGCAGAAGCAATAACGTTGCCTTCATAATAACTGAGGACTTTCAGCAATGCCCTGGTCCGGCTGTAAATCGCCGAAGCGTTTCCGTAAGGCCGGGGCGAGGCGCAGGGAAGCGCCGAGAGGGCGTGGCCTGCATGGATGCAGGCTCATGCCCGACCCGATAGCCTGAAGGAAAAAGCTGAGGGTACCGCGAAGCGGCGATTTTCCGCCGGGAGCCCGGGTCGCCAGGGTGGTGGCGACTGAGCCACCCTGGCACGTTCACCGCTCATGTCGCTACAGAGTAGCAAGGAACATAAAGTGAACGGAATGACCACCAGAGCCGTATGTTCCCCCTCACCCCAGCCCTCTCCCTCCAGGGAGAGGGGGCCGACGGTGAAGGCATTATTTTGTGGAGATCCCTCAGACCACGGGTAGAGGGCGCAAACTCCAAAACGGTTACGGAAGCTTACTCTCCAGCGGATTCTTGCTCAGGTAATCTGCGCATTCCACCGTTGGGCGGTCAACCTTGTACAGTTCCATGCCGTCATACTCCAGCGCCGCCCCATCACGATCGAGCGGATAGACGTCTCGTTTTTCGGTCACGTTATAATAATCATCTGAACGCAGCATGATCTTACCCGGCACCGCGATAACGCGCTGCCACTGACGGCAGTCCAGGGTATCACCCTCTGGCGTCACCACCAGCGTGGCAATCGCCTCCGGACTCACCATCGCGCTCTGCGGCCCTTTCGACTGCCAGTAACCTGCCAGATGCGAAGGTGCCGGATGCTTAACCACTTCCTGATAGTTTTCGACCTGAACGCATCCCGCTAACGTCAGCATTGCAGCCACAATTGCTACTTTTTTCATCATCTTTCCTGCATGCGAAGAAAAAAATATTGTGGCATTAAAGCCATCAGGCTGCCAGCGTAAGATAGGTATTGATTAAACCTGCATCCCCATGACTTCCTGATACGCCGACACCAGCTTGTTACGCACCTGCAACCCCATCTGCAATGACACCGACGCTTTTTGCAGATCGGCCATCACATCGTTGAGCGCCACGCCGGGTTCACCGAGGGTAAATCTCTCAGCCTGGGTACGGGCCGCGTTTTGCTTATCGCTGATCCGGTCCAGCGCCGCATGCAGTTGACCGGCGAAGCTAATGCCCTGCGGCTGGTCAGTTACGCTCTGATTACGGGCGGTCATCGCCGTCGCCTGTAACTGACTGAGTACCCCTTCAATGCCCTGTATAGCCATGACTCTCCCCTGGATGGTTTTTTACGAGGTCAAGACTAACAGCTTGTCAATCAGATAATGGCGGTAAATAGCGTTAAAAAACCAGGTTATTTGACGCATAGAAAATCCCGATTCATCAAATAATGGCAGGGCCATCAGTATGGAACTTTTGTCGTGTTTGCCGACCCGGGAGTCAGTTTTGTTTCTCTACACGAATAACGTAAACCACCAGGATTTAAGAGGTGCGCAATGAGTGCGACAGCAGCATCGACAGCGCCGCAGAATAAATCACTCGAGTGGATGAACCGCCTTCGCGCCAACCCTAAGATCCCGTTGATTGTGGCAGGCGCTGCCGCCATTGCGATCGTTGTCGCGATGGTCTTATGGGCAAAAAGCCCGGATTACCGCACGCTCTACAGCAACCTTTCCGACCAGGATGGCGGTGCCATCGTCACCCAGTTGACCCAGATGAACATCCCGTATCGCTTTGCCGATAACGGCGGTGCGCTTGAAGTGCCGGCAGATAAAGTGCACGAGCTTCGCCTGCGTCTCGCCCAGCAGGGGCTGCCGAAAGGCGGCGCGGTTGGGTTTGAACTGCTGGATCAGGAAAAATTCGGCATCAGCCAGTTCAGCGAGCAGGTTAACTACCAGCGCGCGCTGGAAGGTGAGCTGGCCCGTACGATTGAAACCTTAGGCCCGGTGAAAAGTGCCCGCGTGCACCTGGCGATGCCTAAGCCGTCCCTGTTTGTCCGCGAACAAAAGTCCCCTTCTGCCTCTGTGACGGTTAACCTCGAACCCGGTCGTGCGCTGGATGAAGGGCAGATCAGCGCCGTCACGCACCTGGTCTCCAGTGCAGTAGCCGGTCTGCCGCCGGGTAACGTTACGCTGGTGGATCAGAGCGGTCACCTGCTGACGCAGTCCAACACCGCCGGGCGCGATCTCAACGACGCCCAGCTGAAATACGCCGCCGACGTGGAAGGCCGTCTCCAGCGTCGCATCGAAGCGATTCTGGGCCCGGTGGTGGGCAACAGCAACGTGCATGCGCAGGTCACCGCGCAGATTGATTTCTCGAATAAAGAACAGACCGAAGAGCAGTACGCCCCGAACGGGGATGCTTCTCGCGCCGTGTTACGCTCGCGTCAGATCAATGAGACGGAACAGGTCGGTGGCCAGTATCCTGGCGGTGTGCCGGGTGCGCTCTCTAACCAGCCTGCGCCTGCCAACGCCGCGCCAATCTCCACGCCGCCGGCCAACCCGCAGAACGGTCAGCAAACGAATCAGCAGACGACCTCGACCGCGAACAGTGCCGGCCCGCGTAACAGCAGCCGTAACGAAACGACCAACTACGAAGTCGACCGGACTATCCGCCATACCAAACTGAACACGGGCGATATTCAGCGTCTCTCTGTTGCCGTGGTGGTGAACTACAAAACGCTGCCGGACGGTAAACCGCTGCCGCTCACGGCAGAGCAGATGAAGCAGATCGAAGATTTGACCCGCGAAGCGATGGGCTTCTCTGAAAAACGTGGCGATACCCTCAACGTTGTGAACTCACCGTTCAACCCGGTGGATGAGACGGGTGGCGAACTGCCGTTCTGGCAACAGCAGGCGTTCTTCGATCAGCTGATGTCCGCAGGCCGCTGGCTGCTGGTGCTGATTGTCGCGTGGCTGCTGTGGCGTAAGGGTGTCCGTCCTCAGCTTCAGCGTCGCGCTGAAGCCGAAAAAGCTGCGCTGGAACAGAAGAACGCGCGTCCGGACGAGGAAGAAGCGGTTGAAGTTCGTCTCAGCAAAGATGAACAGATGCAGCAGCGTCGTGCTAACCAGCGTATGGGCGCAGAGGTGATGAGCCAGCGCATTCGCGAAATGTCAGATAACGATCCGCGCGTCGTCGCGCTGGTCATCCGCGGTTGGATGGGTAACGAACATGAGTAATACGCTTACAGGCACCGATAAGAGCGTCATCCTGCTGATGACCATTGGCGAAGATCGCGCGGCGGAGGTGTTTAAACACCTCTCTCAGCGAGAAGTGCAGATCCTCAGCGCGGCGATGGCCAACGTGCGCCAGATCTCCAACAAGCAACTGACCGAAGTGCTGGCGGAGTTTGAGCAGGAAGCCGAGCAGTTTGCTGCGCTCAACGTCAACGCCAACGAATACCTGCGCTCCGTGCTGGTTAAGGCGCTGGGCGAAGAGCGCGCCGCCAGCCTGCTGGAAGATATTCTCGAAACGCGCGACACCGCCAGCGGGATCGAAACGCTCAACTTTATGGAACCGCAAAGCGCCGCCGATCTTATTCGCGACGAGCACCCGCAGATTATCGCCACCATTCTGGTCCACCTCAAACGGGGCCAGGCGGCCGATATTCTGGCGCTGTTCGACGAGCGCCTGCGCCACGACGTGATGCTGCGTATCGCCACCTTCGGCGGCGTCCAGCCAGCCGCGCTGGCGGAGCTGACCGAAGTGCTGAACAACCTGCTCGACGGCCAGAACCTCAAGCGCAGCAAAATGGGCGGCGTGAGAACGGCAGCGGAAATCATCAACCTGATGAAAACGCAGCAGGAAGAGGCGGTTATTACGGCGGTGCGCGAGTTCGACGGCGAACTGGCGCAGAAAATTATCGACGAGATGTTCCTGTTCGAAAACCTGGTCGAAGTGGACGATCGCAGCATCCAGCGCCTGCTTCAGGAAGTGGATTCGGAGTCCCTGCTTATCGCCCTCAAAGGCGCCGAGCAGCCGCTGCGCGAGAAGTTCCTGCGCAACATGTCCCAGCGTGCGGCCGATATCCTGCGCGACGACCTGGCCAACCGTGGCCCGGTGCGTTTGTCTCAGGTGGAGAACGAACAGAAAGCGATCCTGCTTATTGTTCGTCGTCTGGCAGAAACCGGCGAGATGGTGATTGGCAGCGGAGACGACACCTATGTCTGATGAACTGTCGTGGAAGCGCTGGACGCCTGACGACCTCTCCCCTCCCACCGCAGAGTTCACCCCTGCCATAGTGTCGTCCGATGAGGGCGACGCCGGGGCGGGCGTGCCCGAGCTGAGTGAAGAGGAACAGCGCGCCCAGATGCTGGCCCAGATGCAAATGCAGGCGCACGAGCAGGGCTTCAACGCCGGGATGAACGAAGGCCGTCAGACCGGGCACGCACAGGGTTATCAGGAAGGGCTGGCGAAAGGTTTAGAGCAGGGCATTGAGCAGGCGCGCCAGCAGCAGGCGCCGCTACATGCCCGCATGCAGCAGCTGGTGAGCGAGTTTCAGCACACGCTGGATGCGCTGGACAGCGTGATTGCCTCGCGCCTGATGCAGATGGCGCTGGAGGCGGCCCGTCAGGTGATCGGCCAGACGCCGGTCGTGGATAACGCCGCGCTGATTAAGCAAATCCAGGGGCTGCTCCAGCAGGAGCCGCTGTTCAGCGGCAAACCGCAGCTGCGCGTGCATCCTGATGATTTGCAGCGCGTGGAAGAGAGCCTCGGCGCGACGCTGAGCCTGCACGGCTGGCGGCTGCGCGGCGATCCGTCGCTCCATCACGGAGGCTGTAAGGTCTCGGCGGATGAGGGCGATCTGGATGCCAGCGTCGCGACCCGCTGGCAGGAACTGTGCCGCCTGGCGGCACCGGGAGTCGTCTGATGACCGCTCGCCTTACGCGCTGGCTTAACACGCTCGATAATTTTGAAACGAAGATGGCGCAGCTGCCATCCGTTCGTCGTTATGGACGCCTGACGCGTGCCACCGGTCTGGTCCTGGAAGCCACAGGTCTGCAACTTCCGCTCGGCGCCACCTGCGTGATTGAGCGTCAGGACGGGAGTGAGACGCGTGAAGTGGAAAGTGAAGTGGTCGGGTTTAACGGCCAGCGACTGTTTCTGATGCCCCTTGAGGAAGTGGAAGGGATTTTGCCCGGCGCCCGCGTCTACGCGAAAAACATCAGCGGTGACGGCCTGCAAAGCGGCAAACAGCTCCCGCTCGGTCCGGCGCTGCTGGGCCGCGTGCTGGACGGGAGCGGCAAACCGCTCGATGGCCTGCCCTCCCCTGATACCACCGAAACCGGCGCGCTGATCACCCAACCCTTTAACCCGCTGCAACGCACGCCAATCGAGCACGTACTGGATACCGGCGTGCGGCCGATTAACGCCCTGCTCACCGTGGGACGCGGCCAGCGTATGGGGCTGTTTGCCGGCTCCGGCGTGGGTAAATCGGTCCTGCTCGGCATGATGGCGCGTTATACCCAGGCGGACGTTATCGTCGTCGGCCTGATTGGTGAGCGTGGTCGCGAAGTCAAAGATTTCATCGAAAACATTCTTGGTGCGGAGGGTCGCGCCCGCTCGGTGGTGATCGCCGCCCCGGCGGACGTGTCACCGCTGCTGCGTATGCAGGGTGCCGCCTACGCCACGCGTATCGCGGAAGATTTCCGCGACCGGGGCCAGCACGTGCTGCTGATTATGGACTCCCTGACCCGCTACGCGATGGCGCAGCGTGAGATTGCGCTGGCCATCGGCGAGCCGCCCGCCACCAAAGGTTACCCGCCGTCGGTCTTCGCCAAACTCCCGGCGTTGGTTGAGCGTGCGGGGAACGGCATCAGCGGCGGAGGCTCCATCACCGCGTTCTATACGGTACTGACCGAAGGCGATGACCAGCAGGACCCGATTGCCGACTCCGCGCGCGCGATCCTCGACGGCCATATCGTGCTGTCGCGCCGTCTGGCCGAAGCCGGACACTACCCGGCGATTGATATTGAAGCCTCGATCAGCCGTGCGATGACGGCCCTGATCACCGAGCAACACTACGCCCGCGTGCGTAACTTCAAACAACTGCTCTCCAGCTTCCAGCGCAACCGCGATCTGGTAAGCGTCGGGGCGTACGCTAAAGGCAGCGACCCGATGCTCGATAAAGCGATTGCCCTCTGGCCGCAGCTGGAGGCATTTCTGCAACAGGGTATTTTTGAACGCGCCGACTGGGAAGATTCCCTCCAGGCACTGGAGCTGATTTTCCCGCAGGTGTAACACAGGTGGAGGGCGAAGGTCATGGCGCAGAACAGCGCGTTATCAACGCTGAAAGATCTGGCTGAAAAAGAAGTTGATGATGCCGCATTGCAACTTGGCGCAATGCGACGCGGGTGCCAACAGGCTGAAGAACAGTTGAAGATGTTAATCGACTATCAGCATGAATATCGCACCAACCTTAACACCGACATGACGCAGGGCATTGGTAGCCAGCGCTGGATTAACTATCAGCAGTTTATCCAGACGCTGGAAAAGGCGATTGAGCAGCATCGCCAGCAGCTTAACCAGTGGACGCAAAAAGTCGATACCGCGCTGAATTTCTGGCGCGAGAAAAAACAGCGGTTGCAGGCCTGGCAAACCTTACAGGACCGGCAGATTGCAGCCTCGACCCTGGCGGAAAACCGTCTGGATCAGAAAAAAATGGATGAGTTTGCCCAGCGCGCATCAATGAGGAAACCAGAATGATCACACTGCAACAACTGCTGATGACCGACAGCGACCCGTCCGGCGGCACGCTGACCGGAAAAGGCGCTGAGGGCGCGCAAGATTTTCTCTCTCTGCTGGCGGGCGCGCTGACCGAGACCACCGGCAAAGGCAAAGATGCTCCGCTGACGCTGGCCGATCTGAAAGCGGCGGGCAGCAAGCTGTCGACAGCGGCACAGGAAAAAAACGGTGATACCACGCTCCAGGCCAAAATCGCCGAGCTGCTCTCCCGCCAGGAGACCCTGACTGATGAAGATACCGCCGTCTCCCTGCAAAGCCTCGTCTCCGGCCTGAAACCCGCAGCGAATACGGATGCGCTGAAGGCGCTGACCCGGACGGACGCGAAAGCAAACAGCGAGACCACGACTGAAGAAGAGGAGCTGGCCGGGTTAAGCGCGCTGATGGCGATGTTACCGCACCAGCAGACTACCACCCCAATGGCGACGCAGCCAGCAAGCACCGGGGAGGTCGCCCCCCGTGCCGCCCTCCCCTCTGCGCTAGCCCAGACGGACAACGGCCAGCATCAGCCGCTTAGCCATGCGTTAACGGGTCAGGAAAAAACGTCGGTTCAGGACAGCGACACGTCGCTGCCCGCCACGGCAGCCGTTACGCCAGCTGTTGCCGCCGTCGCGGAGAAGCAGGACGTAGTGAGCACGGCGTCGTCTGCCGCCAGCCCAACCGCGACGCTGGCACCGATCATCAGTCACCTGGCAACCCCCCAGTCTGCCGCTACCGTTGCGACCGCGCCGGTGTTAAGCCAGCCGCTGGGCACGCACGAATGGCAGCAGAATCTAAGCCAGCACATCACCCTGTTCACCAGACAGGGCCAACAGACCGCAGAGCTACGCCTGCACCCGGAAGATCTGGGTCAGGTGCAAATTTCGCTTAAGCTGGATGACAACCAGGCGCAGTTGCAGATGGTTTCGCCCCACAGCCACGTTCGTGCGGCGCTGGAAGCGGCCCTGCCGATCCTGCGCACGCAGCTTGCGGAAAACGGCATTCAGCTTTCCCAAAGCAGCGTCAGCAGCGAAGGCTTTGCCGGGCAGCAGCAATCTTCATCCGGGCAACAACAGCATGCTTCGCGTTCAGGCCAGCATGGCGGGTTTAACGAGGAGAGCGAAGAGTTATTGCCAACCCCTGCCGCCCTGCAATCCGCCGCGCGCGGCAGCCGTGCCGTAGACATCTTTGCCTAAACGCCAGAGGTAACGTGATTATCCCCGTCTTTTCCACGCTTTGACCTAAGCCGGACACGGGATAATCACCGTATTAAGCTGTACCGAAACAGGAAGCTCGTATCAGATGACAGACTCCGCTATCACCAAAAAAAGCAAGCGTTCCATCTGGATCCCGCTGCTGGTGTTGATTACCCTCGCGGCCTGCGCCACCGCAGGCTACAGTTACTGGCGTATGCAGCAGGAACCCTCAAGCGCAGCCGCCAAAGCTGAAGCGCCGCCTCCACCGGCGCCGGTCTTCTACCCGCTGGATACGTTCACCGTGAACCTCGGCGATGCGGATCGCGTGCTTTACGTGGGCATTACGCTGCGTCTGAAAGATGAAGCGACCCGTGCACGTCTGAACGACTACCTGCCAGAAGTGCGTAGCCGTCTGCTGTTGCTGTTTTCTCGTCAGGATGCCTCCGCGCTCGCCACCGATGTGGGCAAGCAAAAGCTGGTCGATGCGATCAAACAGACGCTGGCGACCCCGCTGGTCAACGGCCAACCTAAGCAGGAAGTCACTGACGTTCTGTATACAGCCTTCATTCTGCGGTAACGACATGGGCGACAGTATTCTTTCTCAGGCAGAAATCGATGCGCTGCTCAATGGCGACAGCGATAAGAGTGACGATCCGAAGCCGGGTCTGACCGGCGACGATAATATTCGTCCCTACGATCCCAATACCCAGCGTCGCGTGGTGCGCGAGCGTTTACAGGCGCTGGAGATCATCAACGAACGTTTCGCACGTCAGTTCCGAATGGGGCTGTTTAACCTGCTGCGTCGTAGCCCGGATATCACCGTCGGTGCGATCCGCATTCAGCCGTATCATGAGTTTGCCCGCAACCTGCCGGTGCCAACCAACCTTAACCTGATCCATCTGAAACCACTGCGCGGTACCGGCCTGGTGGTGTTCTCGCCAAGCCTGGTGTTCATCGCGGTGGATAACCTGTTCGGTGGCGATGGCCGTTTCCCGACCAAAGTGGAAGGCCGCGAGTTTACCCATACCGAACAGCGCGTTATCAACCGCATGCTGAAGCTGGCGCTGGAATCCTACAGCGACGCGTGGAAAGCGATTAACCCGCTGGAAGTGGAGTACGTGCGTTCCGAGATGCAGGTGAAGTTTACCAACATCACCACCTCACCGAATGACATCGTGGTGAACACCCCGTTCCACGTCGAGATCGGCAACCTGACGGGCGAGTTCAACATCTGCCTGCCGTTCAGCATGATTGAACCGCTGCGCGAACTGCTGGTGAACCCGCCGCTGGAGAACTCACGCCATGAAGATCAGAACTGGCGTGAGAACCTGGTGCGCCAGGTTCAGCACTCGCAGCTGGAGCTGGTGGCTAACTTTGCCGACATCTCCATGCGGTTATCGCAGATCCTGAAATTACAACCCGGCGACGTTTTGCCGATAGATAAACCCGACCGCATTATTGCCCATGTGGATGGCGTACCCGTGCTGACAAGCCAGTACGGCACGATTAACGGCCAGTATGCGTTACGCGTTGAGCACTTGATCAACCCGATTTTGAATTCGCTGAATGAGGAACAGCCCAAATGAGTGACATGAACAATCCGTCCGATGAAAACAGCGGAGCACTGGACGATCTGTGGGCTGACGCGTTAAACGAGCAAAAAACGACGCCGACGAAAAGCGCGGCAGACGCGGTCTTCCAGCAGTTAGGCGGCGGCGACGTCAGCGGGACGTTACAGGACATCGACCTGATTATGGACATTCCGGTCAAGCTGACCGTTGAGCTGGGCCGCACCCGCATGACTATTAAAGAGCTGCTGCGCCTGACGCAGGGTTCCGTGGTGGCGCTTGACGGTTTAGCGGGTGAGCCGCTGGATATTCTGATCAACGGCTACCTGATTGCACAGGGCGAAGTAGTGGTGGTGGCCGATAAATACGGCGTACGTATCACCGACATCATTACCCCTTCCGAACGTATGCGTCGCCTGAGCCGTTAAGTATGAAAACCCAGGCAACACTGTCCGCGCCCTCCGCCGTACCCGGCTCCCCGCTGCTTCAGGTGAGCGGCGCGCTGTTCGGTATTATTGCCTTTATCCTTATCGCCGCCTGGCTGGCAAAGCGTTTCGGGCTGGCGGGGAAAACGGCCGGCACGCGCGGATTGAAGGTCAGCGCCAGCACCACACTCGGCCCACGCGAGCGCGTGGTCATTGTGGAAGTGGAAGATGCGCGACTGGTGCTGGGCGTGACCGCCTCCAGCATTAACGTTCTTCACACGCTGCCCCCTGCGCCTGTCACGGTGGAGGCTAACGCCCAGGCCCCTGCGGATTTTCAGTCCGTTATGAAGAGTTTGCTCAAGCGTTCCGGGAGATCCTGATGCGCCGTTTGTTATTGCTTACGCTGGCAGGTCTGGGCCTGTTCGCGCCTTCTGTGTATGCGCAGCTGCCGGGGCTGGTTTCCACGCCGCTGGCGAACGGGGGACAAAGCTGGTCCCTCTCCGTGCAGACGCTGGTGTTCATCACCTCACTGACCTTTATCCCGGCGATCCTGCTGATGATGACCAGTTTCACCCGCATCATCATTGTGTTTGGTCTGCTGCGAAATGCGCTCGGCACGCCGTCCGCGCCGCCCAATCAGGTGCTGCTGGGTTTAGCCCTGTTCCTGACCTTTTTCATTATGTCGCCGGTGATCGACAAGATTTACACCGAGGCGTACCAGCCGTTCAGCGAAGATAAAATTTCCATGCAGGTTGCCCTGGAAAAGGGGGCTCAGCCATTACGTGAATTTATGCTTCGCCAGACGCGCGAAGCGGATTTGGCCCTGTTTGCCCGTCTCGCTAACACGGGCGAGTTACAGGGACCGGAAGCGGTGCCGATGCGCATTCTGCTGCCAGCGTATGTGACCAGTGAGCTGAAAACGGCGTTCCAGATTGGCTTCACCATTTTCATTCCGTTCCTGATTATTGACCTGGTGATCGCCAGCGTCCTGATGGCGCTCGGGATGATGATGGTCCCGCCCGCAACCATTGCCCTGCCCTTTAAGATCATGCTGTTCGTGCTGGTCGACGGCTGGCAGCTGCTGGTCAGCTCGCTGGCGCAGAGTTTCTACAGTTGAGGAGCGCGCAATGACGCCTGAGTCGGTAATGATGATGGGCACGGAAGCGATGAAAGTCGCGATTGCCGTCGCCGCGCCCCTGCTTCTGGTTGCGCTGGTAACCGGTCTGATTATCAGTATTCTTCAGGCCGCCACGCAGATTAACGAAATGACCCTGTCGTTCATCCCGAAGATCATCGCCGTCTTCGTGGCGATTATCGTTGCCGGGCCCTGGATGCTCAATTTGCTGCTGGACTACATGCGCAACCTGTTCACCAATCTGCCTTACATCATCGGCTGACGGACGATGCTGCAATTCACCAGCGATCAGTTTGTTCAGTGGCTCGGGATCTATTTCTGGCCGATGCTGCGCATCATGGCGCTGATCTCCACCGCCCCCATACTCAGTGAAAAGTCGGTGCCTAAACGCATCAAAATTGGGTTGGGCATGGTTATCACCATTATCGTTGCCCCTTCCCTGCCGGCGGTGGATATCCCGATTTTTTCCCCGAATGCGATATGGATTGCCCTGCAACAGGTGATGATTGGCGTGGCGGTCGGGTTTACGATGCAGCTCGCCTTCGCCGCGGTACGAACGGCGGGCGAACTGATCGGTTTGCAGATGGGTCTGTCTTTCGCGACGTTCGTTGACCCGGGCAGCCATCTGAATATGCCCGTGCTGGCGCGTATTATCGACCTGTTGGCGATGTTGTTGTTTCTCTCGTTCAACGGCCACCTGTGGCTCATCTCTATGCTGGTGGACACCTTCCACACGCTGCCGATTGGCGACAACCCGGTGAACAGTAACGCTTTTCTGGCGCTGGTGCGGGCTGCCGGGCTGATCTTCCTCAACGGGCTGATGCTGGCGCTGCCTGTCATAACCCTGTTGCTCACCGTTAACCTCGCATTGGGTTTACTCAACCGAATGGCCCCGCAGCTGTCGGTATTCGTCATCGGCTTTCCGGTGACGTTGACGGTTGGCCTTTTATTAATGTCATTATTGATGCCACTTATCGCCCCCTTCTGCGAGCATTTATTCAGCGAGATATTCAATCTCTTAGCGGATATTGTCAGCGAACTTCCACGCAAATAATAACCCGCAGTGTTTGCAATGTCTTTCTGAGGATATTCCTAAAAATAATCTTGAAAAACATCTACCAGGATATATCTGACGCGGTTTAAATGTTTCTAACCACCTCACAATACTTAATATTTACTTTACTTTAAGATGATTCCTGGCAAATTATACGTAACTTTACGGGATAGTGAGTTCGCCTGAAAGTCTTTGTCATGCTCACAGGTTTTATTAGATTTTTTCCATCCCGTATGGCTGTTTATGAGCTCTCAGGCAGGTGGTGAATTATCGTTACGCATTGAGTGAGGGTATGCCATGTCAACGATCATTATGGATTTATGCAGCTACACCCGGCTAGGGTTAACCGGGTACTTAGCAAGCAGAGGGGTAAGAAAGAGAGACATCAACGATGCACACACCGTTGAAGAACTCGCAGCCGCTTGTGAGACTCACAAGCCCGGCGTGGTGTTTATTAATGAGGACTGTTTCATTCACGACCCCGCTAACAGTCAGCACATTAAGCAGATCATTAATCAGCATCCCAGAACCCTGTTTATTGTTTTTATGGCGATCGCTAATATTCATTTCGATGAGTATTTGTTGGTGCGTAAAAACTTATTAATCAGTTCGAAATCGATTAAACCAGAGTCGCTTGATGACATTCTGGGCGATTATTTGAATAAAGAAGTTAAGAATGTAGGGGCGGTTAACTTACCCACCCTATCATTAAGCAGAACTGAATCAAGTATGCTAAGAATGTGGATGGCTGGACAAGGGACAATTCAGATCTCAGACCAGATGAATATCAAGGCAAAAACAGTATCGTCACACAAAGGAAATATTAAAAGGAAAATTAAAACGCATAATAAGCAAGTGATATACCATGTCGTACGCCTGACAGATAATGTGACGAATGGGATTTTCGTTAATATGCGCTAATTTGCACGGCCATGTTGTACCCTACCTTGATCTCTGGCCTGGCCAGAGATTTTGCTTTTCAGCAGCCGGGCCGGGGAGAAGACGCCCCCGACGCCGACCTATTCCGCCGTTTCCACAAAGATCCCATCCGGGTGCCCCAGTTCGTTGAAGAACCAGATGCCGAGCGGGTAATCTTCCAGCGACACCAGATACATTGTGCCTTCATTAAACTCTTCTATTGCCAGCACCACGCCCGGGCGGCGCGGCCCACCGTCCGTTTTGACGGTTACCCGATCGTTGACCTTCATACATTCCTCCTGTGGTTTTGAGCCAGTGTAGAACAAATTACCCTGGCTGGCATCGCCGCCTGACGCGAATGGCGTTTTTGTGTGCGGTCTATACTTAGCTGTTGAGACGGTTAAATGAGGAGCCCGCCATGAAGACTGACAAAGAGTACAGCGACACCATTAAGCGTGAGGTGGAAGTGGATGTCGATGCCCTGCTTGCCGCCATTAATGAAATCAGTGAGTGCGAAGTTCATCGCGCGGAGGATAATTCAGACCGTGTCGTGGTCAATGGTCGTGATTACCATACCTACCGTGAACTGGCTGAAGCATTCGAGCTGGATATCCATGACTTTAGCGTCTCGGAAACGAACCGCTAAGGCGAAAAAAATCCCGGTCATGGGGATGACCGGGATCAAACTTGCTTATGCAAGAAGCACTTGTAAATTCGTTACACCAGGAAATCTGATGCAGGTAAGACATTATCCCCAACAGATTTGTCTTACAAGCATATATTCTCTTAGCGAATATTATATTTTATACATGTGAATTTTGGTTATGAGTATAAACATGCGCTGCGTGTGGGTTTATCGGGATCGTTTCCACTTCAACGGGACATCAATGCTGGATTTTTTTAAGACTTTTCTTAGATGAACATCATTATTCAGGAGACGTTATGCCTTCGCTAAAGGAGACTCTGCTCGTCTTTACCGATCTCGACGGTACGCTGCTGGATTTTCACACTCTCGACTGGCAGCCTGCCGCTTCCTGGCTGAAGAGATTACAGGATGAACAGGTACCAGTCATTCTGTGCAGCAGCAAAACCGCGTCCGAAATGCGTGACATCCAGCAGGAACTTGGCCTTGGCGGGCTGCCCTACATTGCGGAAAACGGCGCGGTGATCCAGCCTGACGTACGGTGGGAAAACGCCGCACGGTTCATCTCAGAAAAGAAGCATGACGATATCTGGCAGTTTATTGCCCGGGTACGCCACGAGATGCATCTGAAATTCACCACCTTCGACGATGTGGATGAGCGCGTGGTCGCCGAATGGACCGGGCTAAGCCGTCCCCGTGCGGCGCTTGCACGTAAACACGAGGCTTCCGTGACGCTGATCTGGCGTGACAGTGATGAACAAATGAAACGCTTCGCAGCCGAACTGGCCCGGCAGGGGCTGAAGATCGTCCCGGGTGCTCGCTTCTGGCATATTCTGGACACGAGCTGTGGCAAAGACGTGGCGGTGCACTGGCTTGTGGAACAGTATCGCCTGCACGACGGATTTGACCCGACAACGCTGGGCCTGGGCGACGGCCCCAATGATGCCCCTCTGCTGGACAGCGTAGCCTTCGCCGTGGTGGTGAAAGGCTTCAACCGGGAGGGGGTCAGCCTTAAGAACAACGATCCCACACGGGTTTATCGCACTCAGCACACCGGACCGGCCGGCTGGCGCGAGGGGCTTGATTACTTTTTAACGTGATCCTGCCAGATGACCCGGTTACGCCCGCGCTGTTTCGCCTCATACAGACGCGCATCGGCGGTGGATTGCAGATTTTCGAAGTGATAATTGCCCTTCTCCTGCGCGCCAGAGACGCCAAACGACGCGCTCACGCGCAGGGTAGTACTTTTCTTAATCAGGATCTCTTTGCTGTCGATACGCTCACGGATCTGCTCTGCAACTTCCGCCGCCTCTTCAAGCGTCATGCCGGGCAGTACCACACAGAACTCTTCGCCGCCGACGCGCCCGGCAATATCTTTAGTGCGCAGGGTACTGGCAATCAGCCCCGCAGCATGGGACAACACCTTATCACCCGCCTGGTGCCCGAACCGGTCATTAATGCTCTTAAAGCAGTCAAGATCGATCTGGATGACAGAGAAAGGCAGCGCCTGCTGTTCACACTGCTTCGCCAGTATTTTCGCCCGCTCAAACAGCGACCCACGATTATTCAACCGGGTCAGAGGGTCGTGCCAGGCCTGCCATTGCAGCGAATTCTGCAACGAATACATATTACTGACCATGCGCCGGATCACCAGCCATGAGATGAGCAGCATCGCGGTGAACAGCGCCCAAAGCAATGCCAGCACAATACTGATGCTGCCGAAATCGCCGCGCACCCCTTCTTCCAGGGTGTGCACGCGCAGGACGATGCCATCAAAGTGGTCGAGACGCTCCCAGCTGACAAAACGACTCCCCAGGCGAATGCCGCCTTCGGAATCCGATTCTAATGCGTGCGCTATCTGCGCTAGTTCGGGCGCGTCAAAATGATTAACGTCCGCAGCAGATGATCCAGACGTCGCAAGCAGGGTGAGACGACTGTCATACAGCTGGTATTCCCCTTCCGGGTTATCGCCTACGGCCTCCACCAGCAGACGACGCAGGGTGGCAAAGGTGAAATCCATCGCCACCACGCCATACCAGACGTGATTGTAATAAACAGGCACACTGGCGGTGATCAGCGGTTTTTTGCCCACAAAGGAGGAAGGAGGCGAGATAAACCAGCGCACGGCACGCGCACGGTTCTCACGCTCGGACTGTTGGGTAAACCAGGGCTGAGTGACCAGATAGTAGTAACGCTGCACGATATCGCTGGCATTTTCCGGCGTATCCGTTTCCAGAAAGAATCCGGCGCGAGAGACATAAATCACGCGCTCTTCGTTGCCGGAAGAACTGGATGCCAGACGCAATAAATACCCCACTTCAAGCGCGGCGGACAGTTCATTATCAAGAAACTCATCATCGCGATTCAGAAGGGTGGTCTTTTCAACGAAGGCATCAGACACACCGTTGATCGGCAATGTGCGCTGTTTATCAACCTCAATTTGCCAGGTGGGGGATGCGCGCAAACGGGCAAAACGCTTTACCGCATCATGTAGCACGCCAAACGCCAGCGGCGTTTCCAGCGCATCACGCATGCTGTGGCGAAAAAACAGCATTTTATCGACGCTGAACTGGAGTTGTCTGTCCAGCGCACTGGCAACCGTTTCCAGATGGTTACGCTGACTGGAGATATAGGCATCTTCCAGTACCACAACTTCGCGCCAGGTCAGGAGGGTGGAAAAGATCAGGACAACGATAAAACAGAGGTTAACAACCAAACGGGGATTGCTACGCTTATGCAGCCACTGCAAAAAAGATTGTTTTACAACAAAGGTATTGTGCTGCACACGCACTCCCTGAGTGTCGCTCACCATCCGATATGATAAGTCTTCTGCCAGTAAAAACGCCCGGCAAGGCCGGGCGTTGTGTGATTAAGCCTTATCGCGTTTTTGCCTTTTATCACCAGGCTGAAGCTCATCTTCACGAAAAGCCTCCCGCTTAATGCCGTATCCGTCATGCCACCGACACTCCACCATTCCACTGGAATAACCGGTGACAATCATGCATGGACCACCATTCTTTGGCTTAACTTCATCACTGACCAAAAAGACCATACCTGCCTCCTGTATCAGGGTGAAACGTTTTCAATTTAGACGAGGAATGGTCTTTTTGCATCCGGGGTCAGCAAAAATTAATGCGATTTTCCGCGTACTTTTTCTACCAGCTTGACCACTGCCACCACAATGACACCTACGATAAAGCCCAACACAAGGTTAAGCAGCGTCGGCAGAATGGCGGCGATCACCGAACCATGTCCCGACGCCAGATGTTCAATTGCATGATGCAGCGAAGCAACGCCGTGCACGATAATACCGCCGCCGACCAGGAACATCGCCAGAGTTCCCACTATCGACAAACTTTTCATCAGCCACGGCGCCAGCACCAGCAGGCTTTTGCCGATAACGCGGGCAATGGCGCTGGATTTTTTTTCCAGCCAGAAGCCGATATCATCCAGCTTGACGATCAGACCGACCAGCCCATACACCCCAACCGTTACAAGAATGGCAATCAACGAAAGCACCATGACCTGATTCATCAGCGGTGCTTCGGATACGATCCCAAGCGTAATCGCCACAATCTCGGCCGAAAGGATGAAGTCAGTACGGATCGCACCTTTGACCTTATCGCGCTCGAACGTTTTTGGATCCTGCGCGGCCAGCGCTTCCAGACGCTGCTGGCGCATTTCCGGGGTGTCTTTCTCTTTGCGTGCGGCAAACATATGCAACACTTTTTCGGCACCCTCGAAGCACAGGAACGCCCCGCCAATCATCAGCAATGGCGTAATGGCCCAGGGTATAAAGGCGCTAATGAGAAGCGCCAGCGGAACAAGGATCACCTTGTTAATAAAGGACCCTTTCGCTACGCCCCACACCACCGGCAGCTCACGGTTCGCCCGCACGCCGCTGACCTGCTGCGCGTTAAGTGACAAGTCATCCCCCAGTACCCCGGCGGTTTTTTTCGCTGCCAGTTTCCCCATGACTGAAATGTCATCCAGCAAGGTGGCGATATCGTCCAGTAATGTTAATAAGCTACTTCCTGCCAAAATCTCTATCCTTCTTTTTTTGCTAATTAAGTGAATAGTATGGAACAAAACTCACCGCCCGGAAACAGGCACCTCACGTCAACAAAAATTTCACATTAACAACACAATTAAAGCACTCGCCAGCCCGATAGTTTTGGCGTTAACTATGAGCGAACTTTTTATTTCGTCGTGAGGGACTATGCGTTTTCGGCCTTTATTACCGCTCATTGGAGCACTTTTTTCCCTGTATATCATCTGGGGATCCACCTACTTTGTCATTCGTATTGGCGTGGAAAGCTGGCCCCCGCTGATGATGGCCGGTATTCGTTTCCTTATGGCTGGCGTGCTGCTGATGGCGTTTTTATTGCTGCGCGGTCACAGGCTACCGCCGCTGCGTCCCTTGCTTAACGCCGCCCTGATTGGCCTGCTGCTGCTGGCGGTGGGCAATGGCGCAGTAACCGTCGCCGAACACCAGAACGTGCCGTCGGGCATCGCCGCCGTGGTCGTCGCGACCGTGCCGCTGTTTACGCTCTGCTTTAGTCGTCTGTTCGGGATCCGCACCCGTAAGCTCGAATGGCTGGGCATCGCGATTGGGCTTGTGGGTATTATCATGCTGAACAGCGGCGGTAACCTGAGCGGAAACCCCTGGGCTGCCGTTATGATCATGATCGGCTCGATGAGCTGGGCGTTCGGCTCGGTCTACGGCTCCCGCATTGAGCTGCCCTCCGGGATGATGGCGGGTGCCATTGAAATGCTCGCGGCAGGCATCGTGCTGCTGATTGCCTCGGCGTTGACGGGTGAAAAACTGACGGCAATGCCAGATCTCTCAGGTTTCCTGGCCGTCGGGTATCTGGCGCTGTTTGGCTCGATTATTGCCATCAACGCCTATATGTACCTGATCCGCAACGTCTCACCGGCGGTTGCCACCAGCTACGCCTACGTTAATCCGGTGGTTGCCGTGCTGCTGGGTACCGGTTTTGCGGGTGAAGTGCTGTCGACGATTGAATGGCTGGCGCTGGGCGTGATTGTCTTTGCCGTGGTGCTGGTCACGCTGGGTAAATATTTGCTGCCAGCAAAACCGATTGTCACGAGGTGTGAGGTGGAGAAACCGTGATCGGGTGAATGCCCTGGGTATCGATCTGCGCGGCCTGACCACCGCCGCAGATCCACTCTTCCAGCCGCTCCGTCAGTTCCACGTCATTCAGCTTCATTCTTCCGCGCAGTGCGCACTCCCAGACAATCAGCACCCGCCAGCCCTGGGCGTAAAGCTGCGAAACATCGCGTTTATCACGCTCGACGTTCCTGCCAATCTTCTCCAGCCAGAAGTCGGTGCGTGTCGCCGGGACTTTAAACAGATAGCAGTCGTGATGATGCCAGAAACAGCCGTGGGTAAAGATGATGCATTGATACGCATCGATCACGAAATCAGGACGCCCGGCAAGCGTGGCATCCTGAACCCTGAATTCAAACCCGATGGAGGTAAGGAGGCCAGCGATCCGTTTTTCGATCGCGGTATCACGCGTGCCGATGGCACGCATGTTTTTACTCCGCGTGGCCTTATTGTGAACGTCCGCCATTGACGGCCTCACTCTGACGCAGCTGAACGGCCTTGCTGATGCGTGAGGCCAGCAGTTTTGCGACGGCGGCAAAGGCTGGCACCACCACCGAGTTGCCAAACTGACGATAGGCCTGGGTATCCGACACCGGAATGCGAAAACTGTAGCCCTGCGGCGCCTCAAAGCCCATTAAGCGGGCGCACTCGCGCGGCGTTAAGCGCCGCGGTCGGTGCTGTTGATTCTGAGGGTCGTCGAAATCTTTTTCGCCCAGCGCCTTATCCCAGCCCCGATCGATAAGAATTTCCGCGCCATCTTTGTAATAGCGCGCCGACAGCGTACGCGTCACGCTGTCAGGATTAAGCGGATTGACCATGCCAAACCCAAAGCCATTGCCTTTGGCCTGATGCTTTTTGGCATAGCGATAGAGGTATTTCCACAGCACTGGCGTCAGAATGAATTTCGCATCGACGGCGGGCTCCAGCAGATCGGCCACTGTCGGACGGCGCACCGGATACAGCGAGGGCAAATCGCGCAGCGTAAAATCGCCTTTCAGATTGAGATCGCGGCGGAATCCCACCAGCACGATGCGTTCGCGGTGCTGTGGCAGGAAGTGTTTGCCGTCGATAATTTTCGGATCGTCAGGCCCCATGTCCTCTGCATCCGCCACGTCGTAACCCAGTTCATCCAGCGTTTGCATGATAATGCGGAAGGTTTTGCCGCCGTCATGGCTCTTTAAATTCTTGACGTTCTCCAGCACAAAAATTGCCGGGCGGCGGGCATCAATAATCCGGGCAACATCAAAGAACAGTGTGCCCTGCGTATCACAGGCAAAGCCGTGTGCGCGTCCCAGCGCGTTCTTTTTCGACACGCCAGCCAGTGAGAACGGCTGACACGGAAAGCCTGCCAGCAGCACATCGTGCGCCGGAATGGTGTTGCGAATGTGCTCAGCGGCTTCTTCGTCGCTGACGCCGGTTATGTGGCTCAGGGTGACGTCGCGGATGTCGGCATTAAACTGGTGCTCGTCGGGGTCGCAGTACCAGTTCGCCTTATAGGTGCGGACGGCATGTTTGTTCCATTCACTGGTGAACACGCACTGCCCGCCAATAGCTTCAAAGCCATGGCGAATGCCGCCAATACCGGCAAAGAGATCGATAAAGCGAAAGGCATAATTCGGATGCGCAGCAGGCGGGTGCGGCAGCAGGTTACGCAGATAACAGAACTCGCCGTCGCTCAGGCGGTGCCCTGCCCTGTCGCTTATCAGCAGCCGCTTGAGTATTGCCGGGCTCCAGTGGCTCTCGCCATGTGCCACCAGCTGGTTTGCCAGCGTTTTAGCATCATACATTTCCAGCAGCTGACGCAGGAGTGCCTGCACGGCTGCCGTTGATTTCTCAACCCGCTCAGGCGCGGGCACAGTCACTGATCGATTTTCCTGCATTCTCTTAACCGGACAATAAAGACAGAAAACAGAGTACCACAGTTCAGGATCGCACACTGCGACGGAAATGGGTCAATATCTGGCTGTCGGTTCCGAGGTAATCGCCCTGTAATTCGGCACTCAGCTTCGCCATAAACTGGATCAGGAAATCGGCATTGTGACGCGCAAGTTCGCGTCCCCGTGCGGTTTGCATGGTGTCCGGCAGGCGCAGGAGTTTGGTCTGAAAGTGATCGAGCGCGAAAGCTTTATCATCCAGCGCACGCGCCCCGGCAAACGGGTCGTCGGCATCAAACAACGCGGTGCCCAGCGCACCGGACACGGCAAAGACGCGCGCAAGGCCGATGGCGCCTAACGCCTCCAGCCGGTCGGCATCCTGGACCGTTTTGGCCTCCGGGCTTTGCGGCGCGATACCGGCACTGAAGCTGTGTGCTTCAATGGCATGCTCAACGGCCGCATACCGATCGGGCGGAAAATCAGGAAAATCGCGGCTCAGGATCTGGCGCGTTTCTCGCGCTGCCAGCCGCGAGGAGTGACTACGCTGCGGGTGATTTTTCGGCAGGCTGACAATGTCATGGAAGTAGCATGCGGTCAGCACAACCAGCGGATCGCAATCCCCGTCAGCCATAATGGCCTGCGCCGTCATCCAGACGCGGCGAAAATGGGCGATATCGTGCGCCGCATCATCAGTAAAATGATTTTCGTCGAGCCAGCGCTCAAAACGGTGCTGCCACTGCGCAAGTTCCATCATCCCATCCCGTTGCTCAAAAGAGAGTGAATTATAATACACCCGAATCAAAATCCTTAATAAATAGAATTTCGAAATACTTAATAATAATTACCCACTATATTTTCAATGAATTAATTCATGCGAAAAATAAAGAGATAAAAAGAAATATTTTGTAATGTTTTTACCACTTTAATTACATTTATTTTTGAACCTAAATAATAATCCATAGAATAGTATCAGCCATGTAGTTACGGAGGGTAATTACATATATTCAGAAAATTTATATTTAAAGGGAATATATAATGAAAAGAAAAGTTCTGGCAATTCTCGTACCCGCGTTATTAATGGCTGGCGCAGCAAATGCGGCGGAAATGTATAACAAAGACGGCAACAAAGTTGACCTGTACGGTAAAGTTGATGCACGTCATACCTTCTCCGACAACCCAGGCGACGACGGCGATGAAACCTATGTCCAGATTGGTTTCAAAGGCGAAACACAAATTAATAACGATCTTATTGGTTACGGCCAGTGGGAATATAAAACCTACGCTAACGATACCGAGGGCGCAGGCGACACCTCTTTTAACCGTCTGGCCTTTGCTGGCCTGAAATACGGCGAATATGGCTCATTCGATTATGGCCGTAATTACGGCGTCGTGTATGACGTTGAAGCCTGGACCGATATGCTGCCAGTATTTGGTGGTGACTCCTATACCTGGACCGACAACTATATGGTTGGCCGTACTAACGGTGTGGCGACCTACCGTAATAATGACTTCTTCGGTCTGGTTAACGGCCTGAACTTTGCACTGCAATATCAGGGTGCTAATGAAGGTGCTAACGCAAACGAAAATCAGGAAGGCACCAAAAACGGCCATGATGATGTTCGTTTCCAGAACGGCGACGGCTTCGGTATGTCAACTACCTATGACTTCGATTTCGGTCTGTCGCTGGGTGCCGCTTATTCATCGTCTGACCGTACCAACGACCAGGTTGCTTACGGCGCAGGTACCTATAATCGCTTCAGCAAATATGCCGGCGGTGAACGTGCGGAAGCGTGGACAATCGGTGCAAAATACGATGCGAATGATGTCTACCTGGCAATGATGTATGCGGAAACCCGCAACATGACTCCGTACGGCAACGATGGCATCGCCAACAAAACTCAGAACTTTGAAGCCGTAGCGCAGTACCAGTTTGACTTCGGTCTGCGTCCATCCCTGGCGTGGGTCTATTCAAAAGGCATCGATTTGGGTGGTAACGATTATCATCCAGGCAATGGTTATGACTATGTAGACCAGGATCTGGTTAACTACATCGACGTGGGCATGACCTACAGCTTCAACAAGAACTTCTCCACCTACGTTGATTATAAAATCAACCTGCTGGACGAAGATGATGCCTTCTACAGTGACAACGGTATTGCAACCGATGACATCGTTGGCATCGGTATGATCTACCAGTTCTGATCCCCATAAATAGCAAAGCCCGCAACGCGGGCTTTTTTTATTTGACGCTGAAATATTACGGCGCTTCCTGCAAGGCCAGGCGAACAAACCCGTTATTCTGTGCCAGTAATTCATGCGCTTTCCAGGCATCCATACCCGTCAGCACCATTAGCACCGCCGTTTTACACTGATGGTTACAGCTTTCCAGCGCCGCCTTCGCCTGCGCCCGGGAGCATCCCCCCGCTTCCATTACAATGGCAATTTGTCGCTCGGCCCATCTGGTATTGCTTGCCTCCAGATCAACACGCAGGTTGCTGTACACCCGTCCTGTCCGTATCGCCAGACCGGTGGTGACCATATGCATTATCATGCTTTGCGCAATGCCCGCTTTGGCGTTGGTATACCCGGCAACCACATCCGCGCCCAGATCGGGGGCAATAACCATGCTCGCCAGCTGCGCCGCTTCACTTTGCGCATCCTCCGTAATGAGCGCGACCGTTGAGCCCAGAGACCACGCATGACGCATCGCGCCCCAAACCCATGGCGTTTTGCCGCTGACGGACAGCGCCAGCATCATGTCGTGCTCGCCGAATTTTATCGTCTGAAGGTCGGCAACGCCGCGCGCGTAGCTTCCGGCGTTATCGCCTGCTGTCATCGCAATGACCGGATGTTTTCCCGGCGCGAACGCTTCTGCCGCCTGCTTCGCCACGCCTCCGGACGCGCCTGCGCCGATCAGCACCAGACGTCCGCCGTGACTAAGCGTCGCCGCCGCGTTATCCACCACGCGAGCCAGCATACTTAAGTGAGGGGTAAGTGCAGAAGAGATTTGTGCGTCATCCTGGTGTATGACATTAAGCATATCCAGCGTAGATAATCTGTCGATGTTCATCGTGCTGGCGTGCCGTCTTTCCCTGGCCGTACCGGTAAGCATAATGCTCATAAACTGCCTCCTTATTATGAGTACCCCCACACTATAAAGTGTTTTATACAGGTCACATGAGAGAAGGCTCACGAAACGCCTCTCTTTACATGGCTTTATGAAATGCCCGTCATCAGCGATAATTAGCCCTTTCTTTTTCATCGCGGAGTGTTAATGAGCGATTTGCAGCCCTTCCCCCCGACGCGCAAGCGCCCTATGAAGCTGAATACGCTGGTTACGCTGATGGTGTGCGCCATTATCGGTTCTGTGCTGCTGGTGGTCTTCGCGCTGTACTCTGTGCAGATCACCCGTGCCACGCGCGATGACGTGAAAGATACCGCGCTGGGTATCGCCCGAACGCTGGCCGACAGCCCGGAGATCAAGCGTGGCCTGATGGAATCGCCGCAGGCCGGCATCATCCAGCCGATTGCCCAGGCGGTGACGAAGCGCAACGACCTGCTGTTTACCGTGGTTACCGACCTGCGTGGGATCCGCTATTCCCATCCAAACGAAGCGCTGTTAGGTTTGCATTTTATTGGCGACGATCTGACGCCCGCCCTCGAAGGGAAAGAGAATGTCTCCGTGAACCGCGGCGCACTCGCGGAAGCACTGCGCGTCTTTACGCCCGTTTATGACGATCGGCACGACCAGATCGGCGTGGTCGTGGTGGGTATTTCGCTGAATAAAGTTGAAGATCAGATTGCCCGCGGTCGGCTCAATGCCGTGTGGACCATCTTATTCAGCGTTCTGATGAGCTCAGTGGCGATATGGGGTCTGGTCCGGGTTCTGAAACGTATTCTCTTCGGGCTTGAGCCTTACGAGATCTCCGCCCTCTTTGAGCAGCGCCAGGCCATGTTGCAGTCCCTGCGCGAAGGCGTGATGGCTGTAGATATGCACGGGCGCGTGACGATGATTAACCACACCGCCAGAGAAATTTTGCTCCTGAGCTCGGGTGAGCACTCCGAGAGCAGCGGCGAACCACTGCTGGTCAGCCTGCGGGAAGTGGCGAAAACCGGCATTGCTCGTCAGGATCAAGAGATCGGCTGTAACGGACGGCTACTGCTGTGCAACATGGTCCCCGTGAAAAGCCAGAATCAGGTCATCGGGGCAATCAGCACCTTCCGCGATAAGACCGAAATCAGCCAGTTAATGCAGCGTATCGATGGTATGGTCAACTATGTTGATGCCCTGCGCTCACATACGCATGAGTTTATGAACAAGCTACACGTGATCCTCGGCCTGCTGCACATGAAGCGCTACGATAAGCTGGAAGAGTACATCATCCAGACCGCACAGAATTATCAGACGGATATCGGCGCGATACAGCGCAAGGTTAAATCGCCGGTCATTGCGGGTTTCCTGCTGGGTAAAATCAACCGCGCCAAAGAGGCGGGAGTGACCCTGACGCTGGCGGAGGAGAGTCAGCTTCCTGACACAAGCAATGAAGAGCAGGTTGCGGTTCTGATCACCGTGCTGGGCAATTTAATCGAAAATGCCCTGGATGCGATGGAAGGTCAGCCGGAAGGCGAGATCGGCCTGCTGCTGCATTATCAGAACGGCTGGCTGAGCAGTGAGGTCAGCGATGACGGTCCCGGCATTGATCCCGAGCGGCTGGAGGCTATTTTTACAAAGGGCTACTCAACAAAAGGTGAAAACCGTGGCGTTGGGCTGTTCCTTGCACGTCAGCAGATCCAGAACCTGGGCGGAGATATTACCGTCGAGTCGGAGCCTGGCGTATTTACCCAATTTTTTGTTCAGATCCCCTGGGATAGCGAGAGGAATATCGCGTGATAAATGTATTAATTGTCGATGATGACGCCATGGTAGCCGACCTCAACCGTCTGTATGTTAACCGCGTTGAGGGTTTTAACTGCTGCGGCGTCGCTTCCACGCTCAACCAGGCCGAAGCATTGATCGCAAACCCAGGCCAGCCGATCGATCTGGTGCTGCTGGATGTCTATATGCAGCAGGATAACGGGCTGGATCTATTGCCCATCATCCGGGCATCGGGCCGCCCGATTGACGTTATCATGATTTCGTCAGCATCCGACGCCGCAACGATCCAGACGTCGATACACTATGGCGTGGTGGATTACCTGATTAAACCGTTCCAGTTCCCGCGTTTTGAAGAGGCGCTGAACGGCTGGAAGGCAAAGCGCAGTCTGATGGGCTCGCATCAGTATTATGAACAGGCCGACGTCGACAGGCTGATCCACGGCGGCGCGCCGGAGCTGGCCGACAGCAAAAAATTACCGAAAGGCTTAACGCCGCAGACGCTGCGCACCATTTGCCAGTGGATCGACAGCCATCCGGAGATAGAATTTTCCACCGACGATCTGGCGAATGCAGTCAACATTTCCCGCGTCTCCTGCCGCAAATACCTGATCTGGCTGGCGCAAATCAATATCCTGTTCACCAGCATTCACTACGGCGCCACCGGTCGACCGGTATATCGCTACCGTTTGCAGCCGGAACAGGTCGGCCTGCTCAAACAGTACTGCCAGTAATTCGGTAGCTGTCGTCAAGAAGGGTAAAACGGAAGTGGTGCATCGAGGAGATCACCACTTCTTTTGTTTTGGTGACAAAAATGGCTTCAATATCGGGGCGCGAACGCAGCGCGGCGCAGCCCTGCTCCACGCCCATGCCGTAGATCAGCGTGGTCCAGATATCGCCGTCGAGGGAGTCTTGCGAAATAATCGTCACGCTGTCCAGTTCGTTATCCAGCGGGTAGCCGGTACGCGGGTCAAGTATGTGATGATAACGTTTGCCGTTCTGCTCGAAGTAGCGCTCATAGGTGCCTGACGTCACAACCGACCGGTTTTCTACCGTTATGGCGCCAATCAGCGCATCACCGGCGAACGGTTTTTTCAGGCCGACGTGCCAGCCGTCCTCCGGCGAGCCTAACGTCTGGACGTTGCCGCCAAGGTTGATCAACCCGAGTTCGGCGCCCTCTTTATGCAAGTAATCCCGCACCCTGTCGGCGATATAACCTTTGGCGATAGCCCCCAGATCGATCTCCATTCCCTGGCGTGTAAGAAACACGCTGCTGTTGGCGTCATCCAGTACCACGTTCGCAGGATCCGTGATACTCAGCAAGGCGGCGATCTCGTCCGCGGGCGGTACAGCGTCCCCCTTAAAGCCAATTTTCCAGCGTTTGACCAGCGGACCTATCGCCAGGTTGAACGCACTGTCTGTAGGCAGGCTGGCCGCTTTCGCGCAGCGGATCAGGTCAAACACCGGGCGACTGACGACAACCGGATGCTGACCGGCAGCATGGTTGACATCCATCACCTGCGAATCCGCACGGTTGACGGTGAGGAGATCTTCGTACTGTTTGATCAGGCGAAACACGCGGGACGCGAGGGCTTCGTCATGGGAGAAGAGTTTCAGGAGGATGGGCGAGCCCATCAGAACGGCGTTGTAACTGTAAACGCGATGGCTATCAGGCATTGCATAAGTCCTCAGATGTAGCCCCGGCAAGCACCGCGCCGCCGGGGAAACAGGAGCCTTACCGTGTTTTCGAACGCATAGCCGCCTGATGTCCGGCAAGCGTACCAAAAATAATGATATCTGCCACCGCATTACCACCGATGCGGTTACCGCCGTGGATACCCCCGACAACCTCACCCGCAGCAAACGCTCCCGGTAATACGTTGTGGTTGCTGTCCAGCACGCAGGTTTCTGTATTGATGGTCACACCGCCCATGGTGTGGTGCACGCCCGGCGCAATCTGAATGGCATAGAACGGCCCTTCGTTGATAGGCGCACGCAGCGCGGTGGTGCGGCCAAAATCATCGTCATGCTGTTTTTCCACAAAGCCGTTGTAGCGTTCCAGCGTTGCCAGGAACTGGTGGTGATCCATCCCCAGCGCTTCCGCCAGGGCTTTTGGCGAGCTGGCGCTGGTGACAAACCCTTTCGCGATGTACTCATCCGCGGCTTTGTTTTTGGCGCGAACATGCTCGTCAAAGACGATGTAAGCGTATTTCTCCGGCAGCGCGATGATTTGTGCCGAGACTTTGTCGCGGGTCGACATTTCGTTATAGAAGCGGTTGCCCTGCTGGTTTACCAGAATCGCCCCGCCGCCGCGGATGGATTCGGAAATCAGGTACGACGTTTTCTGCTCAACGGTTGGGTGGATCTGGATTTCGCCCATATCGACGGTGCCTGCGCCAATACGCTCCAGCAGCGCGATACCGCCGCCGGTTGCGCCTTTGTGGTTAGTCGTCACGAACCCTTCCAGGTCCGGACGGTATTTCACCACCATCTGGCTGTTGGCGCTGAAGCCGCCCGTCGCGACAATTACGCTTTTGGTTGCCACGGTGAGGGTTTCGTTCTCTTCGGTGGTCAGACGCACGCCGGTCACTTCGCCGTTTTCGAAGATGATGTCGCTCACGGAGGTATCCAGCATCACCTCGATGTTGCGTTTGTTGACATTGCGCACCAGGCCGCTAATCAGATATCCGCCCACCGCGGAACCATCTTTCGGACGGTGCGTACGGTCGATGCTCATCCCGCCGGTGGTGGTGATGTCGTTGAGCATAATGCCGCGCGTTGCCAGCCATTCTATGGCCTCCGGCGCGTTCTCGACAAAGCGACGCAGCAGTTCAGGGTTGTTCTTATTGCCACCGCCTTTCAGGCTTTCCTGGTAGAACAGCTCTTTGCTGTCCTGAATGCCCTTCACGCGCTGGAAGCGGGTCTCAGCCGCGTTCATACCGGCAGAGGCTTTAATGGTGTTCCCGCCAATAGTCGGCATTTTCTCAACGATCAGCACGCTCGCGCCTTCGTCATGCGCCTGAATCGCCGCCGCCAGACCGGCACCGCCGCTGCCGACCACCACCACGTCCACGCTTTTAGTCTCATTCGGGTCAGCGCCCTCTTCTGCCGCCAGCGCTTTGCTGGATTTCAGCATCGCCTTCGAGACCGCTTTTTTCACCGCCTCGCTCTGGCTGGTTGCGCCGGTGATAGCATCCACGTGCGGGGTATTGGCATCCAGAATTCGGGTACGGATCTCTTCGAAGCTGGTGACAAACTCGACGTCTTCACTCGGGCCGGAGGCCAGTTCGATATCGGCAATACGATCGGTTTCGAGGCTGACGTTAATCACCAGTTCGTTAGCATCGTCCTGCACTTTTTCAATAAAGGTGCCCGGTTTGAATTTAGATTCGCCCATGCTCATGTCGCGGATCATCGCTTCCACCAGCGAGAAGCGCCACAGCGGTTCCGGGATGCTCAGTTCTTCGCGTCGGGTACTGTCCATAAACAGCTCCAGGCTTTCGGCCGCCGCGATGCGATCGGTCCAGTCCGGATAGGCGATGGTAGCGCGACCAACGGCTATCAGGTCGTAACCGTGATCCAGCGCTTCATTCACATCCGTGGCATTCACCACGCCGCCAACGCCCATCACCGGTACCTGCGCCAGCGTGTCAGAGCGCATGGCGCAGTATTTTTCGATAAGTGGCGTCGGGTCCTGAGTATCGACGATAGAAGGACGCAGGGTGGCGCCAAGGGAGAAGTGCAGATAATCCACCCCACGAGCGGCCAGTTTTTCCAGCAGATACAGGGTGTCTTCGAAGCGAATGCCGGGGACTTCCAGCTCTTCCGGTGAGAAGCGGTAGCCAATGATAAACGCGTCGTCCGCATACTGGCGCACCATCTTGTGGGTAATGTCCAGCACCGCCAGCGGGAATTTCGCGCGGTTATCGCGGCTGCCACCCCACTCGTCGTCGCGCTGATTAGAGTTCGGGGAGTAGAACTGCTGGATCAGATAGGTATTCGCCCCGTGGATTTCGACGCCATCGAAGCCGGCCTGAATTGCGCGGCGTACGGCTTCGCCGAACTTGCCGATCATGCCTTCCACTTCTTCTGAAGTCAGAGCAACCGGCGTCGCGGCACCGTCACGCGGCGCGGCAACCGCGCTTGGGCCAACCGGCGTGCGGCCGCCGATCAGTTTTGGGTCGACCATACGGCCGCCGTGGTAAATTTGCAGAAGGGCTTTGGAACCTTTGGACTTAATGGCGTCAGCGATTTTTGCCAGTCCGGCGATTTTTTCGTCGTTATCAATACCAATTGCGCCCGGGAACGCAAGGCCGAGATCGTCAACAAAACAGCATTCAACGATAATGGTGCCGATGCTGCCAGCGCGGGCACGGTAGTACTCCACCAGCTCGCTGGTCACGGTGCCATCGTAATACCCCGTACAGGTTGTCATCGGGGCCATTAACAAACGGTTTTTCAGTTCAGTACCATTCGGTAATGTGAAGGGGCTTAAAATACGTTCGTTAGTGCTCATAATAGAAACTCCAAACTTTAAAAATTAAGAATTCGTTATCGGTATGGATTTTTTATTTCGTGTTTTTGCCGATGTCATGACATTAATATAAAGCTTTTTTTAGTTTCTAAAGCCATTACGTTAGTTAATAAACTATTTAATCCCTGCGATAACATTAATAACACATTGGTGTTAGCGTGAATGTTTTATATGTTCACATTAATTTAAAAAAAGTTAAATAAACAATGGTAAAGCCAATACACCAAGCACATAAAAAACCCTTTAAAATCAAAACTTAAAACACATCCCAAATTAATAATGTTATAAAATTGATAAATAAAATGCTTAAAAATAGCGAATAACCACACTACTCAGAGTGGTTATTATAGAAAGTATAAAATTACGTCCTCAATTCTGTTTTTTTGATCGCGATCAATAGTAATGGCATCCAAAGGCGCAATATAAAAACATCATCATTTTTTATTTAGCGCAAACAATAATGCGTTAAATCGCTATTACTGAAAACACAAAAACGCACCTTAAATAACTAAAAAAAGCAAAACGAATAAAGCAATCGAATTTGTGTTTTCGCTGTACGACGAATTTTTGACAACTTAAGACGTGAAACTATGAAAACAAAAACTGCTGTAACGCCTCCTGCGGCGAATCTGGCATCAAATGGAACAGCAAAACGCCTGCTGATGATGGCCCTGCCCGTCATTGTCGCCGTCCTGCTGTTGTTTGTCCCCGTTCCGGAAGGTCTACCGCCTTATGCGTGGCACTACTTCGCCATCTTTGTTGGCGTCATCGTCGGGTTGATTTTCGAACCTCTGCCGGGCGCCGTAATCGGCCTCACCGGCGTGGTGGCGATTGCGCTGTGCAGCCAGTGGGTGCTCTTTAGCCCCGAACAGCTGGCTGACCCGAAATTCAAGCTGGCGGGCGCCTCCTTTAAATGGGCGGTGAGCGGGTTTGGTAACTCCACCGTCTGGCTGATTTTCGGTGCCTTTATGTTCGCCGCAGGCTACGACAAAACCCGCTTCGGCCGCCGTCTGGCACTGATTCTGGTGAAGTACCTGGGCCGTCGCAGCCTGACGCTCGGTTACGCCATTACGTTTGCGGACCTGCTGCTGGCCCCGTTCACCCCGTCCAACACCGCGCGCAGCGGCGGGACCATCTACCCGATTATCGCTAACCTGCCGCCGTTGTACGGTTCAAAACCCAACGACCCAAGCGCGCGCAAAATCGGTTCCTATCTGATGTGGGTGGCAATCACCGCGGCTTGTATCACCAGCTCGATGTTCCTTTCCGCTCTGGCACCTAACCTGCTGGCACTGGCGCTGGTGAAAAGCACCGTTGGAATTGATATCTCCTGGGGGACCTGGTTCCTCGCCTTCCTGCCGCTGGGTATCCTGCTGATCCTGACCATGCCGCTGCTGGCCTACTGGTTCTACCCGCCAGAAGTGAAGGTAAACAATGAAGTACCACTGTGGGCGACCCGCGAACTGGAAAAACTGGGCAAACTGTCGCGCAATGAGATCCTGCTGCTGGTGTTCGTGTGCTGCGCGCTTCTGATGTGGATCTTCGCCGCGGCGTGGATTGAACCGGCCATGGCTGCCCTGCTGATCGTTGGCCTGATGCTGTGGACCGGCGTGCTGGAGTGGAACGACATCACCGGCAACAGAGCCGCGTGGAATACCTTCGTCTGGTTCGCCACCCTGGTGGCACTGGCGGATGGTCTCTCCTCCACCGGCTTTATCAGCTGGCTGGGTAAAGAAGGCGGCATGCTGATGAGCGGTATCTCTCCGGGTGTCGCCACCATCGTCCTGCTGCTGGCGTTCTACCTGCTGCACTACCTGTTTGCCAGCACCACCGCGCACACTACCGCGCTACTGCCAGCGATGCTGACGATTGCCTCCACCATTCCGGGCATGAATATGGAAGTGTTCGTCCTGCTGATGGTGACCTCGCTGGGCGTGATGGGGATCATCACCCCGTACGGTACTGGCCCAAGCCCGATTTACTACGGTAGCGGCTACCTGCCAACCAAAGACTACTGGCGCCTCGGCACCATCTTCGGTGCCATTTTCCTGGCAGCTCTGCTGCTGATTGGTTACCCGTGGATGTCCATGATGTTCTGATTTCTGACCGCCGGACATTTCCTCCGGCGGTTAAATTTTTGTGGAGCAAGCTATGTCAAACAAACCCTTTATCTACCAGAACCCCTTCCCACTCGCGCATGACGACACCGAATATTATCTGCTGACCAAAGAGCACGTTTCCGTTGCCGAGTTCGACGGTCAGGAATTGCTGAAAGTCGAACCAGAGGCGTTGACCCTGCTGGCCCAGCAGGCCTTCCACGACGCGGCGTTTATGCTGCGCACCTCTCACCAGAAGCAGGTTGCGGCTATTCTGAGCGACCCGGAAGCCAGCGAGAACGATAAGTACGTCGCCCTGCAATTCCTGCGCAATTCCGAGATTGCGGCGAAAGGCGTGCTGCCGACCTGCCAGGATACCGGCACCGCGATTATTATGGGTAAGAAAGGCCAGCGCGTCTGGACCGGCGGCGGTGACGAAGCAGCGCTGAGCCAGGGCGTGTATAACACCTATATTGAAGACAACCTGCGCTACTCGCAGAATGCGGCGCTGGATATGTATAAAGAGGTGAATACTGGCACCAACCTGCCCGCGCAGATCGACCTCTACAGCGTGGATGGTGACGAGTACAAATTCCTCTGCATGGCGAAAGGCGGCGGTTCCGCCAACAAAACTTATCTGTATCAGGAAACCAAAGCGCTGATCACCCCGGCGAAGCTGAAAAATTATCTGGTTGAGAAGATGCGGACCCTCGGCACCGCGGCCTGCCCGCCTTACCATATCGCCTTCGTTATCGGCGGCACCTCAGCGGAAGCCACGCTGAAAACCGTCAAGCTCGCCTCTGCGCGCTACTACGATAGCCTGCCAACCGAAGGCAACGCGCACGGCCAGGCGTTCCGCGACGTCCAGCTCGAGCAGGAACTGCTTCAGGAAGCGCAAAACCTCGGCCTTGGCGCGCAGTTTGGCGGGAAATACTTCGCCCACGATATTCGCGTGATCCGTCTGCCGCGCCACGGTGCCTCCTGCCCGATCGGCATGGGTGTTTCGTGCTCCGCCGACCGCAACATCAAGGCGAAGATTAACCGCGAGGGGATCTGGATTGAGAAGCTGGAGCACAATCCGGGCCAGTATATTCCTGAATCCCTGCGCCAGCAGGGAGAAGGCGACGTGGTAAGCATTGATCTGAACAAGCCGATGCCCGATATTCTGGCGCAGCTTTCCGCGCACCCGGTCTCCACCCGCCTGTCGCTGAATGGCACCATTATTGTGGCGCGCGACATCGCCCATGCGAAGCTGAAAGAACTGCTCGATAACGGCGAAGCCCTGCCGCAGTACGTCAAAGATCACCCGATTTACTATGCAGGCCCGGCCAAAACGCCAGAAGGCTACGCGTCTGGCTCCTTAGGTCCAACCACCGCCGGGCGTATGGACTCCTACGTGGACTTATTGCAATCCCACGGTGCGAGCATGATCATGCTGGCGAAAGGTAACCGCAGCCAGCAGGTGACGGACGCCTGCCATAAACACGGCGGCTTCTACCTCGGCAGCATTGGCGGCCCGGCGGCGGTGCTGGCGCAAAACAGCATCAAGAGTCTGGAGTGCGTGGCGTATCCGGAGCTGGGTATGGAAGCGATCTGGAAAATTGAAGTGGAGAACTTCCCGGCGTTTATCCTGGTGGATGACAAAGGCAACGATTTCTTCCAGCAGATCCAGAATAAACAGTGCAAAGGGTGTTCACAGCGCTGAGCGTTTCCATAACGCCGGAAGCTGCGAGAGCGTATCGTTGATTAGCCCGCGCTTGTCGCTGCCCGGCTTCCAGATGGTGACTATCGTCTGGCTTATCCCCTGGCTGCCCACTTCGGTGGGCAGCCTTTTTACATTTTTCCACTGCGTTGCGTGAAGATGGGTCGGCAAAAACCCCCAGCCGCACCCTTTCTCCAGCAGGCCGCGCAGCATCTCCAGTTCGTTAGTGAAAAGCGTGTGCCCTGAAATTTGCAGGCGACGGGCAACCGGCTCGTCTGACGCGGCATGCATAATCACCTGCGGAACCAGAGAGAGATCGAGCAGCGACACCGGCGACGCAACCTCCGCAAAAAGCGTCGTTGCGGCGTAAAAATCCATTTCGATCGCCCCCAGCGCCCGCCACTCCATCTCATTGCCCACGCTGCGGTTGCGCGCCTGGCAGATCCCCAGATCGGCCTGACCGTTCGCCAGCATGGCTTCCGCCTCATCGCGCGATGCGCTGGTCAGGCTCAGGCGGATCTTTTTCGCCGCCAGTGTGGCAATCAGCGCCTGTAAAAAAGCTCTGGGGGTGAACGGATCGTAAACGAGTGCAATGTCCTGCGTGGCGCTGTCCGGCACCGATCGGGCAAACGCCTCAAATGCTTTGACCTGCCGCATCAGCAGGTGCGCCTGCCGCTGAAGCTGCTCCCCCTCCGGCGTCAGGCGCAGGCTGCGCCCCTCCCGCAGGAACAGAGCGTAGCCCAGCCCATCCTCAAGAAAATCGATCAGATCCCGCAAGGTTGTACGATCTTTGCCGAGTTTACTGGCCGCCTTCATCAGGCTGCCGTGCTCAGCGACGGCGGTGAACGCCTCAAGTTGGGCAAAGGAATAGATCAGGGATGCCACGTCATTCTCCACGCGATTTTTCCGGGGGATTTTCCCCCATAACGCGTTTTTTATTATAGGCCGCAGGTTCTTAAACTGAAGTCCTTCCTGAGCCAAACGAGATAAATATGAAAATCAAAACAAACCGCACGCTGCTCGCGGCGCTGGTTGTCAGCAGCCTGCTCTCGCCCGCCGTCATGGCGGCCTGCAACGGTACCGACCTCACGACCTGTCCGACGCCTTTCGATGCCAGACTCCCGGACGCACATACCATGCTCACCTGGAGCCAGGCCGATCGCGTGGTGGGCTTTCGCAATGACTACCGCAACTACGCAGGCGATGTGTTCCGCCACGGCAACGCAACGCCGCTGCTGCCCGCAGAAAAACCGCTCACCGATGCCCGCTATCAGGTGAAGGGTAAGATTTACAATCTTCAGGATTACCTGAAACGCCAGAACGTCAGCGGCATGCTGGTGCTGAAAAATGGCAAAGTGGCCTATAAATACCTGGGAGAAGGCAATACCAACTCAACGCTCTGGACGTCGCGTTCCGTGGGCAAATCGGTGGTTTCCGCGCTGGTGGGCGTTGCGATAAAAGAGGGTAAAATCCACTCACTGGACGACCTCATCACCCAGTACGAACCGGATTTAAAAGGCACCGCCTGGGAGGGCGTAACGCTGAAACAGCTCATCACCCACACCTCGGGCGTGGCGTGGAACGAAGATTACACTAACCCGCAGTCAGACTTCGCCCGGCTTACCGAATGCGAAGCGAAACCGGGCACCTACGACTGCGTGCGCACCCTGGTGAAAGGATTACACCGTGAACACCCGGCGGGTGAAAACTGGTCCTATTCCTCGGGTGGCGCCTGGCTGTTAGGCGATGTGCTTGAGCGCGCCACCGGCATGACGCTCGCGGCGTATCTGGAGAAAAGCATCTGGCAGCCGTACGGCATGGCGAGCGACGGCGTGTGGCATGCCTACAGCAAAGGCCAGCACGACGTGGGTGCGCATGGATTTAACGCCACGCTGGAAGACTGGGGGCGTTTCGGGGAGTTTATACTGCATAACGGTACACTGCCGGACGGAAAGCAGATCCTCCCCGAGGGCTGGGTGAAGCAGTCCTCAGCCTGGACACAGGCCAAAGGATCGGTGTCCGAGGCGCATCCGAAGGGGTTGTACGGCTACCAGTGGTGGAACAACGAAGTGCCGGCCACCGCCACTAACGTGGAGCCGAAAGTCGAAAATTCGCTGAAGGATTCCCTGTGGGCGCTGGGTATTTTTGGTCAGATGATCGTGGTTAATCAGAAAGAAAAACTGGTTATCGTCCAGTGGTCCACCTGGCCGCAGGCAGAACCGTCATTCAGCGCCCAGCCGCTGGAAGCGTCGCTGATGTTTAGCGCGATTGCGAACGCGCTGCGCTGATAATCCCAAGCCAGGCCCCGCCTGGCTTCTCACCTGCGCGGTGTCACAAAACTGATATATCAGCAACTTAGCGAAATGTGGTAAATAAAAGATCACCGAAATGTTAAGTTATTGTTGAATATGTAAATACTGGTCAACGCTTTGTCATTAATGCACCACACGCATCAGTCCATGCGCGATTTGCGCTTATCAATTTCCACTTCCTGATCCAGTTTTCAGAAACAGACGAGCATAACGTCACTATAAAACTGGAGATAATCATGGTTTCCTCAACCTCACCTGCAACGGTTCGTTCGAAAGCGGGCGCGATTTTCCGCGTCACGTCGGGCAACTTTCTTGAGCAATTCGACTTCTTTCTGTTCGGCTTTTATGCCACCTACATCGCCCACACGTTCTTCCCGGCAAGCAGTGAATTTGCGTCGCTGATGATGACCTTCGCCGTCTTTGGCGCGGGCTTTCTGATGCGTCCGATCGGGGCCATTGTGCTGGGGGCTTACATTGATAAAGTGGGTCGCCGTAAAGGGCTGATCGTCACCCTGTCGATTATGGCCGCCGGAACCTTTCTGATTGTGCTGATCCCTTCTTATCAGAGCATTGGCCTTTGGGCGCCGCTACTGGTGCTGACTGGCCGCCTGTTGCAGGGCTTTTCGGCAGGCGCCGAGCTGGGCGGGGTTTCGGTTTATCTGGCGGAGATCGCCACGCCGGGCCGCAAGGGTTTCTACACCAGCTGGCAGTCGGGTAGCCAGCAGGTCGCCATTATGATCGCGGCGGCGATGGGCTTTGCGCTGAATATGGTGCTGGAAGAGAGTGCCATTCGCGAATGGGGGTGGCGTATTCCGTTCCTGTTTGGCTGTCTGATTGTGCCGTTCATCTTTTTCCTGCGCCGCAAGCTCGAAGAGACCGAGGAATTCAGCGCCCGTCGTCGCCATCTGGCGATGCGTCAGGTCTTCACAACGCTGCTCGCCAACTGGCCAGTAGTCATCGCGGGCATGCTGATGGTAGCGATGACCACCACCGCGTTTTACCTGATCACCGTTTACGCGCCGACCTTCGGTAAAAAAGTCCTGATGCTCAGCGCCTCGGACAGTCTTTTGGTCACGCTGCTGGTAGCCATTTCTAACTTCATCTGGCTACCGATAGGCGGTGCGTTGTCGGACCGCTTCGGACGCAAACCGGTGCTGATCGCCATGACGCTGCTGGCGCTGGCGACCAGTTATCCGGCACTGACGATGCTGGCGGCAGCCCCGAGTTTCTCAATGATGCTGACCGTGCTGCTGTGGCTCTCTTTCCTCTACGGCCTGTATAACGGCGCGATGATCCCGGCCCTGACGGAGATCATGCCAGCAGAGGTGCGTGTGGCGGGCTTCTCGCTGGCTTATAGCCTCGCAACGGCGGTCTTTGGCGGTTTCACGCCGGTGATTTCTACCGCCTTAATTGAGTACACCGGCGATAAAGCCTCACCGGGGTACTGGATGAGCTTTGCCGCCGTTTGCGCCCTGCTGGCAACGCTTTATCTCTATCGTCGTCGCACGTTAATTCTGCAAACCACCGTTAAGGAGTGATCCCTCATGCTTACATTCAGAACGGTGATTGCCGCCCTGACCTTCGCCACCCTCAGCGCGGGCGCGCTTGCGCAGGATGTAACGGTGATGATTTCTGGCGGCTTCAAAGCGGCGCTGGAGAAGCTGACGCCGCAGTACGAAGCGCAAAGCGGCGACAGGCTCATTGTGGTCTCCGGCCCGTCGATGGGCAAAACACCGCAGGCCATTCCGGCCCGGCTCGCCCGGGGCGAAAAAGCGGACGTGGTGATTATGGTGGGCGATGCGCTGGCGAAACTGGAACAGGATCGCAGGACGGCGGCGGGCTCCCGCGTGGAGCTGGCGGATTCGCCCGTCGGGATGGTCGTCAAAGCGGGCGCGCCGGTGCCGGATATCAGTACGGTACCCGCCCTGCGGCAAACGCTGCTGAAGGCGCATTCCATGGCTTATTCCGACAGCGCCAGCGGCCGGTATGTTGAGAGCCAGTTGTTCCGTAAGCTGGGCATCGACGGCCAGGTCCAAAATAAAGCGCACCGGGTTGAGCGCATCCCGGTGGCGTCTGAAGTGGCAAAAGGGAAATACGATCTCGGCTTTCAGCAGGTGAGCGAGCTTCTGCCGGTCCCGGGCGTGACGTTTGTGGGTAAGTTGCCTGACGACATACAGTACATTACCCGTTTCGCCGGAGCCGTAACGCAGAAGGCCGACCATCCTGAGCAGGGAAAAGCGCTGCTGGCCTTTCTCTCCTCGCCACAGGCGGCCAGCGTCATTACGGCAACGGGCTTAACGCCCGTCAGTGCACCTCGCGATACTGCTCGGTGATCAGCGTTTCGAGTTCGGCAGCAATGTAGGACTGGATCCGCCCGCGGCGGCGAATCAGCCCCACGGTTCGCCTGACCTCTGGCTCGGTTAAAGGCACCGACGTCAGCAGCGAATGCTCTGCACGGGGCATTGACATGGCGGGAACGGCCGCAATGCCGATCCCGGCTTCAACCATCCCGAGCATAGTCGTCACGTGCCGCGTTTCGCAGATGCTGGGGCGCTCAGGCCGAATATGTCCGACCCGCTGGTCGAGAAGATTGCGGTTGCCGGAGGTCTTATCCAGACCGATATAATCCTGCTGATAAAAAGCCTGCCACGTCAGGCTTTTTCTTTTTGCAAGCGGGCTGTCTCGTCGGCAGGCGGCCACGTAGACGTCCTCCACCAGCGGGACAAACTCGATATCGGGCTGTAAACTCCGGGCAAAGCAGATACCAAAATCCGCCTGTCCGCGGGTGACGGCCTCGATAACATTTCCGGCGCTGCTGTCGATAAGTTTAATGCGCACGCGGGGGTAACGGGACTGAAAGCGGCGGATCACATCCGGCATAAAGTAACAGGCGGCTGACGGCACCGTCGCCACGGTGATCAATCCCGTGCGCTCCTCGCTGGCCTTATCGATATCCGAAAGCATGGACTCCACGTCGACAAGCAGTTGCCCGCACCGGTCGGCAAAGGTCTGTCCATACAGGGTCAGCGTGACGCGCCGGGTAGTTCTGTCGAACAGTTTTGTCCCCAGTGCCGCCTCCAGCTTTTCAATTCTGCGACTCAACGCCGACTGGGAAAGGCAGATAGACTCCGCCGCAAGACGGAAATTGCCGTATTCCAGTAAAGCGCGAAAGGCGTAGAGATCGTTGAGGTCAAAATTGACGGGCATACTGACGGGATCCTTAAGCACGGTAGGGTAAGAAGAGATTTATCATAGCCGCGTACGACATACTTCACAAAATGAAGGGGATACCCCTAAAGCGCTATCAACCTTACGGCACATAGTGATAGTTTATGCGGGCTGGATTCCTCTTAAACAGGCTGCCAGTCTGCATGCCGCCGAAGAGGAGTGTCATACTGCTTAACAGAGTATGTTGGCATGCTAACAGCCCCTGACCTTTCCATTTTGTTCACGTGCGAGTAACGAGCAAAGCGATGATTAAGTGGCCCTGGAAAACGAACGAAGCTGGTCGAAATATGGCGCTGCCCTGGGATGAGGCTCTGGCGATCCCCGTGCTGGCGAATCTCTTGCCTGAAGAGCAATCAAAGCTGATTCAGCTGGCCGAGCGTTTTTTACAGCAAAAACGGCTGGTGCCGCTACAGGGCTTCGAACTGGATCCGCTTAAAAATTCGCGCATCGCCCTGCTCTTCTGCTTACCGGTACTGGAGCTGGGTATCGAATGGCTGGATGGCTTCCACGAAGTGCTGATCTACCCGGCGCCGTTTATCGTCGATGATGAGTGGGAGGATGACATCGGGCTGGTGCACAACCAGCGTATGGTGCAGTCCGGGCAGAGCTGGCAGCAAGGGCCGATCATCCTCAACTGGCTGGATATTCAGGACTCGTTCGATGCCTCGGGCTTCAACCTGATCATTCACGAAGTAGCGCATAAGCTGGATACCCGCAACGGCGATCGCGCCAGCGGCGTGCCGCTGATCCCGCTGCGTGAAGTCGCGGGATGGGAGCACGACCTGCACGCGGCGATGGAAAACATTCAGGATGAGATAGACCTGGTGGGTGAAAGCGCGGCCAGCATTGATGCCTATGCCGCGACCGATCCCGCCGAGTGCTTCGCGGTGCTGTCCGAGTATTTCTTTAGCGCACCTGAGCTTTTCGCCCCACGCTTCCCGGCGCTGTGGCAGCGTTTCTGCCAGTTTTACCAGCAGGATCCGCTCCAGCGTCTGCGGCAAAGTGAGGACGCAGCCAGCACCTCCTCTCATCCGTTCCACTAATGTTCAGCAGGGGTACGATCGGTCGATCGTACCCACACGCTCACCGCGAGAAACAGCAGCGCCATTCCCCATGCGGCAGTAATCAAAAACTGCTCACCGTAAAAGCGCGTCACCACGGGTACCAGCAGCGCACTGGCCCCGTACCCCAGCGTATGGCTGGTGGCGATCACCCCTGCCCCTTTGCCCGTCGTCAGCCGATCGTTGAGCAAAAGCTGGTATCCCGGCGTGGCCATGGCGGCACCCAGCGAGGTGATGACAATGCCCACGTAGAACAGGGCTAAACTGGCGAGACACATCAGCCCAAGCCCCGCCACCATCAAGACCGCGGCAATTAAGAGTAAAACCCTCGGGCTAAAATGCTGCGGGCGTACCACCAGAAACTGCGCCGCCAGGGTCGCCAGCGCGGCCAGGCTCAGCAGCAGGGCGACATGATGGCTGATTTGCACGGCATCGCCATTAAATAACGGATGAAGATGCGGCGATAAACCAAGCTGCATCAGGCTGACCAGCGCCGCCAGCAGCAGCGCCAGCAGCAGGAAAGGCATCATAGAGGCCTGTAACCGCGTCGACTGGTGCGCCACCGGCGGCAGCGGGGGATCGGCGGCTTCGCGCAGCACCAGAAGCAGCGCGATAAACGGCGCCAGCGCCATCAGCCAGAGCGGTGCGACCGGGCTGACGCTGAGCATCAGCGCGGCCAGAGGCGGTCCCAGCAGACGCCCGCAGCTAAGGCCAGAGCTTATCGTTGCCAGCGCCGCCATCCTTTTATCCAGCCCCGCGCGTTGAATGGCCCACGTCTGGGCCGCAGGCACCAGCCCCGATACCGTCAGGCCGTACAGCATGCGCGACAGAACCAGGCCCGCCATTCCCCAGAGGGCATTCAGCGCGCCGTTGGCCATCGCCCAGACCACCAGCGCCATCAGGACGAAGCTCGCCAGATAGCCGCCTAACGAGGCCAGCATCACGACCTTACAGCCGTGCCGCTCGCTCTGGCGTCCCCACCAGGGCGATGCGGGTAAAAAGAGCATCGAGCCGAACATCAGCAGCCCGGCCCAGACGGAGAGCGACAGTCCGGTCAGGGAGACCAGCTGCGGCAGCATGACCAGCAAACCGTTTTGTCCGATACCCAATAAACCGGCGCCCAGTGCAAGGGGCCAGTTTGCCTTCGGGGCCATATTGTCTGTGATGTTCTCAGTACAGGTGCGCATAGAATTGTGAAGATAATGTCAATAAATGTGTGGAAATTATGAAGTTTATGAAAACAAATATTGCAAAAATAGTTGCGGCTGTAAACAGAATGAATATCATAACGAGAATTATTATCAGTCATGGAATGAGGTACATCTATGCGTGCTCTGCCCCGCTCCGCCGGTACAGATGTTGCGGCCCAGTGTTTTTTGAACGCGCTGCTGCGCGAAACGAAGGACTGGCACTATCTTCCCGCAACCCGTGCGGATGAGTTATCGCAGATACATATCCCGCTCTCACCAACCCAGGCCATCCGGGTTCCGGTACGCTATTTCTCCCCCACGCAGCATCACCAGTATTGTTTCCCGGCCACGCTGATTCAGGCCGACAGCGACGGCGGTGACACGGTCACATTCCATCAACTGATTGATTTCATACTTGAAAAAGAGACAGTAAAAGGCGCTCTGGACGCCGATACGCTGGCGCGCTTTAAGCAGCGCGTCCTGGAGAGCCATACGCACACCTGGCAAGCCATTGATTTACGCCACAACTGGGCAAACCTGCGCGATAAGCCGCTGACCTTTGCCGAAGCGGAACAGGCGCTGCTGGTCGGCCATGCTTTTCATCCTGCCCCAAAATCGCACGAGCCGTTTAACGAGGCCGAGGCGCGCCGCTATCTGCCGGATTTCGCCTCGCGCTTCCCGCTGCGCTGGTTTGCGGTTGAGCATGAACTGATTGCCGGGGACAGTCTGAACGTCTCCCTGCGTGAACGTCTGCTGCGCTTCGCGGCCCAGAGTGCGCCGGATCTTCTCGGCCACTTCACCGACACCCGCTGGCTGCTGCCGATGCATCCGTGGCAGGCTGCCTATTTGCTGGAGCAGCCGTGGTGCCAGCGTCTGGTTGAAAAAGGCGCCCTGCGGGATCTTGGCGAGGCGGGCGCACAGTGGCTGCCTACCAGCTCTTCCCGCTCGCTGTACAGCGAAACCAATAGCGACATGATTAAGTTTTCCCTCAGCGTGCGGCTGACCAACTCCGTGCGCACGCTGTCGGTCAAAGAAGTTAAGCGCGGCATGCGCCTGGCGCGGCTGGCGAAAACGGCACGCTGGCAGGAACTCCAGGCGCGCTACCCGACCATGCGCGTGATGCAGGAAGACGGCTGGGCCGGGCTGCGCGATGAAAGCGGCGTCATTCAGGAAGAGAGCCTGATGGCCCTGCGCGTCAACCTGCTGTTTGATACGCCAGATACCCAAACCAACGTGCTGGTGAGCCTGACCCAGGCGGCACCGGACGGCGGCGACAGCCTGCTGGCGGCGGCGGTGCGCCGTCTGAGCCAGCGTCTGGATCTCCCGCTCGCCCAGGCCGCGCGCTGCTGGCTGGACGCCTACTGCGACCGCGTATTGCTTCCGCTGTTCAGCGCCGAGGCGGACTACGGTCTGGTCCTGCTGGCGCACCAGCAAAACATCCTCGTTGAGATGCAGCAGGATTTCCCCGTTGGGCTGATCTACCGCGATTGTCAGGGCAGCGCCTGGACCGAAGGGGCCGACGCGTGGCTGAAAGAGGCAGGCGAAACCGAGGTGGAAAACCGCTTCGGTGAGAGCCAGCTGCTGCGCTACTTCCCTTATTACCTGCTGCTGAACTCTACCCTTGCCGTCACCGCCGCGCTCGCCGCTGCCGGCTTCGACAGCGAAGAGAACCTGATGCCCCGCGTGCGTGACGCGCTGGCCAAACTGCGCACGACGGCGAAGCAGACCCGCTGCCTTGATTATGTGCTCGACAGCCCGACCTGGAACTGCAAAGGCAACTTCTTCTGCTACCTGCACGATCGCAACGAAAACACCATCGTCGATCCGGCGGTGATCTATTTCGACTTTAGCAACCCGTTTTATAAGGAGAAGGCGTGATGGCAAACGCGAACATCGTCCATTCCGGCTACGGCTTTCGCTGTACGGCCACGGAACAAAACCTGCCGCTGACGCTGGGTCTTGACGGCAGCGCGGTCCTTGCGCGTCTGGCCGGGCTCCCGGACGGCTGGCTGGTGGACGCCCTCGACCAGCTGTTTGTAGCCTCCCCCGCCCTGACCGGCATTACCCTGCCGTGGGCCGCCTGGCAGGATGAACCTCAGGCGCAGGCGCTGTTTAGCCTCGCAAACGGGGATTATCTGGCGCGCGAAATATTCTGGCAGCTGCCGCTGTGGCTGAAAGGCGAACGTCCGCAGGTGAGCGGCGGAATGCAGTTTGATGAAAGCCGTCAGCTGTACTTCCCGCTGCGCCCTCATCGTCCGCAGGGCGAAGTGTATCGCCGTTACGATCCGCAGATTAAGCGCACCCTGAGCTTCCGCGTGGCGGACGTGGCGCTGGACGGCGAGCGTTTTACCCGCTGGATGAACACCCCACGCGTGAACGCCTTCTGGGAGATGGCGGGCCCGCAGGCCGAGCAGGAAAACTACCTGCGCCGTCAGCTCGACTCGACCTATTGCTACCCGGTGATCGGCTGCTTTGACGACCAGCCGTTCGGCTATTTTGAACTTTACTGGGCGGCGGAAGACCGCATTGGCCGCCACTATCGCTGGCAGCCCTATGATCGCGGACTGCACATGCTGGTGGGCGAAGAGAACTGGCGCGGGGCGCAGTATATCCGCAGCTGGCTGCGTGGCCTCAGCCACTATCTGTATCTCGATGAACCGCGTACGGCGCGCATTGTGGCGGAACCGCGCTTCGACAACCAGCGTCTGTTCCGCCATCTGGCGTCTGCCGGTTTTGACACGGTGAAAGAGTTCGACTTCCCGCACAAACGCTCCCGTCTCATCATGAGCGAGCGTCACCGCTTCTTCCATGAGGTGGAACTGTGAACGCGCTCTGGCAGAAAGTGAACCGCGAGATGGTGGCGAAGATCCTCGCTGAACTGGAATATGAACGCACCCTGCGCGCCGAGCCGGTTTCGGCGGACTACTGGCGCATCAGTATGGGCAACGCGACCTGGCAGTTTAGCGCCACGCGTGGGATCTGGGGCTGGCTGCATATTGACCCTGATACCCTGACCACCGCCAGCGGCGCGGCGGTCGAAGCGGAAAACGCGCTGCTGCAACTGGCCACCGTGCTGGAGATGAGCGACGCGCAAACGGCGGAGCACATGGAAGATCTCTACGCCACGCTGCGGGGCGACATGCAGCTGTTGCAGGCGCGTGACACGCTGGATGCCGATGCGCTGATCCACCTCGACCCGGACGAACTACAGTGCCTGATGCGCGGTCACCCGAAGTTTATTTTCAACAAGGGACGCCGCGGCTGGGGGCTGGATGCCCTGCGCCTTTACGCGCCGGAATATCGCGGGCGTTTTCGTCTGTACTGGGTCGCCGTGCAACGCGATCGTCTGGTCTGGAGCAGTGACGCCGATTGCGATATCAACACCCTGCTCGCCAGCGCCATGGACGATGCCGAGCGCAACCGATTCGACGCCCGCTGGCAGGAACTGGATCTGGACGACAGCTGGCTGCCGGTGCCGCTGCATCCGTGGCAGTGGCAGCAAAAAATTGCCATTCATTTCCTGGCACAGCTCGCGCGCGGTGAGATGGTGGAGCTGGGAGAGTTCGGCGATGAGTATCTGGCGCAGCAGTCCCTGCGCACGCTGACCAACGCCAGACGTCGCGCGCCCTATGACATCAAGCTGCCGCTGACCATCTACAACACTTCCTGCTACCGCGGTATTCCGGGCAAGTATATTGCCGCCGGTCCGCTGGCCTCGCGCTGGCTACAGCAGCAGTTCGCCAGCGATGCCACGCTGATTCACTCCGGGGCGCAGGTGCTTGGCGAACCCGCAGCCGGATATCTGTCGCATCCGGGTTATGCCGCATTGCCTGAGGCGCCGTACCGCTATCAGGAGATGCTGGGGGTGATCTGGCGCGAGAACCCATCCTGCTATTTACAGGATGGCGAACAGGCGGTGCTGATGGCCGCGCTGATGGAAACCGATAACGACGGGCGCCCGCTGATTGACGCATGGATCAAACGCTCGGGGTTAACCGCAGACGCATGGCTGGAAAAGCTGTTTGAGGCGACGGTGATCCCCTTCTATCACCTGCTCTGCCGCTACGGGGTGGCGCTCATCGCCCACGGCCAGAACGTCACGCTGGTGATGAAAGATTACGTCCCACAGCGCATTCTGCTGAAGGATTTCCAGGGCGACATGCGCCTGGTGGACGAGGATTTCCCGCAGGCGCAGAGCCTGCCGGAGCAGGTAAAAGCCGTCACCGCACGCCTCAGTGCGGATTACATCATCCACGACCTGCAAACCGGCAACTTTGTCACGGTGCTGCGCTTTATTTCCCGTCTCACTCTGCAATGCGGCGTGAGCGAAACCCGCTTCTATCAGATCCTGGCGCAGGTGTTACGTCGCTATATGGCCGCCCATCCGGATCTTGCGGCGCGCTTCGCGAAGTTCGACCTGTTTAAGCCGCAGATTATTCGCGTGATCCTCAACCCGGTCAAACTGACCTTCTCTGAACACGACGGCGGCAGCCGCATGCTGCCGAACTACGTCTGCGATCTTGATAACCCTCTTTTTCTGGTCTCCCAGGAGTCAGCGCAATGAAAACCTATGATTTCATCGGCATTGGTATCGGTCCGTTCAACCTCAGTATTGCCGCGCTAGCAGAGGGGCTGGACGGTTTTAGCTCGCTGTTTCTTGAACGCAAGCCGCACTTCTCCTGGCACCCGGGAATGATGGTACCGGACTGCCACATGCAGACCAGCTTCCTTAAGGATCTGGTCAGCGCCGTGGAGCCAACCAACCGCCACAGCTTCCTGAACTACCTGGTACAGCGCAAAAAGTTCTACCGTTTCCTCACTACCGAGCAGCGCACCGTCTCGCGCGAGGAGTTTGCCGACTACCTGTGCTGGGCGGCGGATAACCTGACTAATCTGGCCTTCAGCCAGCAGGTGCAGCAGGTCAGCTTTGATGAGCAAAACGGTCTGTTTGAGGTCGTGACCCAGCGGGATCGCTTCCTGGCGCGCCACGTCTGCGTGGGGATTGGGAAGCAGATCAATCTGCCAGACTGCGTCACCGCGCAGGACGACACCTGCTTCCACGCCAGCGAAATGATGCTGCGCACGCCGGATTTAGCAGGCAAGCGCGTCACCGTCGTCGGCGGCGGCCAGAGCGGTGCGGATCTGTTTCTGAATATCTTCCGTGGGGAATGGGGCCAGCCGCTGAGCCTCAACTGGATCTCGCGTCGCAACAACTACAACGCGCTGGATGAAGCCGCGTTTGCTAACGAGTATTTCACGCCGGAGTATGTGGACAGCTTCTCCACCCTCGGTGACGACGCCCGTCGCCAGATGTTGCAGGAGCAGAAGATGACCTCCGACGGGATCACCACGGAGTCGCTGCTGGCCATCTATCGTGCTATGTATCACCGCTTCGAAGTGCTGCGGGAAAAACCCTGGGCGCACCTGATGCCGTCCCGCTCGGTGACGGCGCTGACGCGCCAGGAGAACGGGCAGCGCCTGAGCATCCAGCATCACCTGGATGGCGGGCGCGAACAGCTGGAGAGCGACGTGGTGATTTTCGCCACCGGCTACCGCGCCGTACAGCCCGCGTTTCTCGCCCCGCTCTCATCCCGACTGCGTCTGGATGAGGATGAAGCCTTCTGCATCAACAACGATTTCACCCTTGAATGGGACGGCCCGCAGAGCAACCGCCTGTTTGCCGTCAATGCCGGGATGCACCGTCTCGGTATTGCCGAACCCCAGCTCAGCCTGATGGCCTGGCGCGCGGCGCGAATTCTGAATCGCGCTCACGATGACGAGCCGTTTGAACTGGCAACCACCCCCGGCGTGATCCACTGGCGGAGCACCACCAGCCCGGAGAGCAGCCAGGTTTTTAAATCATTAATGAAGACCACCGAGTACTGACACACACATTCAGGATCAACATAACAATGAAACGTTCTCATCTTTGGGTTTTAAATCCGTGCTTACTTGCCATGCTTTCTACCTCTGCGTGGGCGGAAGAACAAAAGGAAGAAGATATTGTGGTCTCTGCCAGCCGGGCTCATCGCAGCGTGGCAGAGATGGCGCAAACCACCTGGGTTATAGAGCGGGCGGAAATTGAGCAGCAGGTTCAGGGCGGGAAAGAGATTAAAGAGGTGCTGGCCCAGCTGATCCCCGGCATGGACGTCAGCAGCCAGGGACGTACCAACTACGGCATGAACCTGCGCGGTCGCTCCATGATGGTGATGGTGGACGGCGTACGTCTGAACTCGTCCCGCAGCGACAGCCGCCAGCTCGACTCTATCGATCCGTTCAACATTGACCGTATCGAAGTCATTTCCGGCGCCACCTCGCTGTACGGCGGCGGCAGTACCGGCGGTCTGGTGAACATCGTCACCAAAAAAGGCCAGCCGGAGACCGAAGTGGAGTTCCAGACCGGGGCAAAAAGCGGATTTAACAGCCATAACGACCATGATGAGAACGTCTCAGCAGCCGTGAGCGGCGGCAACGACAATGCCTCTGGACGTCTGTCGGTCTCCTATCAGCGCTACGGCGGCTGGTATGACGGCAACGGCGACGAGGTGATTATCGATAACACCCAGACCGGCTTACAGTATTCCGACCGTATCGACGTGATGGGAACGGGCACCATTAACATCGACGATCATCAGCAGCTCCAGTTAACCACCCAGTACTACAAGAGCGAATCCGACGGCAAGCACGGCCTGTTCCTCGGAGAGAATTTCGCTGCGGTCACGGGCGATGCCAAAGCCTATAACAAAGATAACCTGGACTCTGACCGTATCCCGGGCACAGAGCGTCACCTGATCAACCTGCAGTACTCGAACACCGACTTCTGGGGGCAAGATCTGGTTGCGCAGATTTACTACCGTGATGAGAGCCTGACCTACTACCCGTTCCCGACGCTGAGCAAAGGCGCGGTGACCAGCATTGGCGCGTCCCAGCAGAAAACCGATTTTTACGGCGGCAAGCTGACGCTGAACAGCAAGCCGATGGATGACCTGACCCTCACCTGGGGTGTGGATGCCGATCACGAAACGTTCGACGCCAACCAGCAGTTCTTCGACTTAAGCAAAGCAGCGGCGAGCGGCGGCATGGAGCTGGACAACGCCTACAACGTGGGCCGTTACCCGGGATACAGCATTACCAACCTCGCGCCGTTCCTGCAAGCCAGCTATGACATTGACGCTATCACCCTGAGCGGCGGCGTGCGCTACCAGTACACCGAAAACAAGGTGGACGATTTTGTCGGTTACGCCCAGCAGCAGGCAATCGCCACGGGCAAAGCCACCTCCGCTGACGCGGTGCCGGGCGGGAAAACCGACTACAACAACTTCCTGTTTAACGCCGGGATCCTTGGACGTCTGACCGAACAGCAACAGCTGTGGTTTAACTTCTCCCAGGGCTTCGAAATTCCGGACCTGGCGAAGTACTACGGCTCCGGCACCTATCAGCTGGTCGATGGTCACTATCGCCTGCAAAACAGCGTGAACGTGAACGACTCAACGCTGGACGGTATTAAGGTCAATGCTTACGAGCTGGGCTGGCGCTTCACCGGCGATAACCTGCGTACCCAGGTGGCGGCCTACTACTCGCTCTCGGATAAAACCATCACCATCAACAAGAGCGACATGACCATCAACCTGGAAGACGACAAACGTCGTATCTACGGGATTGAAGGCCAGGTGGATTATTTCTTCACCGACAGCGACTGGAGCACCGGGGCGAACTTTAACGCCATCAAGTCCGAAACGCGTGAAAACGGGAAATGGGAGAAGCTGACGGTCGACAGCGCCAGCCCGTCGAAAGCCAGCGCATGGGTGAACTGGGCGCCGGGCGACTGGGCCCTGCGCGTGCAGAGCACACAAACCTTCGACGTGTCTGACGCCGACGGTAAGAAGATCGATGGCTATAACACCGTTGATTTCCTGGGCAGCTACGCCCTGCCGGTGGGCAAAGTCAGCTTCAGCGTGGAGAACCTGCTGGACAAAGACTACACCACCGCCTGGGGCCAGCGCGCACCGGGGCTGTATAGTCCAACCTACGGTGCACCGGGTCTTTATACTTATAAAGGCCGTGGCCGTACGTTTGGTCTGAACTACTCCGTTCTGTTCTGATCCTGCGCGCCGCCTGTCTGCGGGCGGCGCGATTTGCTGTGCAATTTGAAAGCAAATTTGCTATTAAATCATCGGTTTGCTGAAATTGTCGGCAAACGAACAAAAACGGTGTTTTCCCCTTTGACAAGGCGCACGCAGGTCGATAATATGCGCCTCGTTCACACGATTCCTCTGTAGTTCAGTCGGTAGAACGGCGGACTGTTAATCCGTATGTCACTGGTTCGAGTCCAGTCAGAGGAGCCAAATTTGAAAAGCCTGCTTTTAAAGCAGGCTTTTTGCTTTTGTGGGTTACAACACAAACTCGTAATGAGAACCATCGGGCAGTTCTACATCCAGCCGTAGCTTCCCTCCGGCGGCCTCAACGTAGCGTTTCAAAGAAGAAAGCTTAATATCGCGTCCTGCCTTTTCCATGACGGCGACAGTAGGTTGTTTAATACCCAACGCCCTGGCCATATCTACCTGCGTTTTTTGCACTTTTTCACGTAACTCGGCCAGATGGATATTGAGCAAAATATCCGTTGCCATTGCCTGTGCGCTGGCAACAACCTCAGGTTTTTCATCTGCAATAAGCTGCTCCAGGGTTCTGCCCATCGCGTTAATTCCTCTCTTTTAATGTGTTCAGCCAGCGAGTGTATTCCCGATCCGCAACGAGGAGCATCTCATCTTAAAATCGCCTTTCATTACCGACCTTATTGCCCGCACACAGTACAATACCCGTACGGTTCGGATCGAAAGCGAAAAATGCACTCAGCGGATCACCCTTACTCTGGATACGCAACTCTTTCATGTTGCTGTGGCGGTAGCCCTTCAGCGTATCGGCATACGGTCTGGACAGACCCGGTCCCTTCTCCCGCAAGACAAGTAGCGCAGCCAGTACACTGGCTCTCTCGCTATCGTTTAATGAGGTGAACCAGTCGTCACACCTGTCCGTAGTTTTAATCGCCCACACGGGACCTCCTTGTGCAACATAGATCAAAAACTATATAGATGCAAAACTATAGTGCCGATTATGCAGACAGATTGGCTGGTATGCAGGTTAAGGATGCAAAATATGGAAGCCGTCTTCAGAAATAAAGGAGAAACAGGGTGAAGGGGGAATACAAGCCCGGAAAACGCAACCGGGCAGACGCGTAGTTAAATCTGATAATCAATCGCCACCTCTTCCGGCTCCATCACCTGGCGTTTGATCTCATCCACGGACAGCCCTGCATTGCACAACTCGATAAATCGCCACACGTAGTTGCGCTGAAGCTGCCCGCGCTTTAGCCCCAGCCAGACGGTATTCGCGTCGAAAAGATGACGCGTATCCAGGCGCACCAGATTTCCGGCTTCATATTCTCCGCCAGACTGCTCGGCCACCAGGCCAATCCCCAGCCCTAACTCGACGTAGGTTTTGATCACGTCGGAATCCTGCGCGCTCAGCACCACGTCCGGTGTGAGCCCTTTACGCTTGAACGCTTCATCAATGCGCGAGCGTCCGGTAATGCCCTGCCGGTAGGTAATCAGCGGCCATTTGACGATCTCTTCCAGCGTCAACGGCGAAACCTGATTCAGGGGGTGATCGGCGGGTAACAGCAGGCTGTGATGCCAGCGGAACCACGGGAACGCCACCAGCAGCGGGTCGTTGCTCAGCCGTTCACTGGCGATACCAATATCTGCCCCACCGTTATGCAGCAGCACTTCGATTTCCTGCGGCGTGCCCTGGATCAGTTCCAGACGTACATCCGGGAAAATCTCACGAAATGCTTTGATAACGGTCGGAAGACTGTAGCGCGCCTGCGTATGGGTGGTGGCGATTGTCAGCACACCTGACGCGTCGTTGGTAAAGAGATCTGCCAGCCGACGAACGTTGCTGGCCTCGTTGAGAATGCGCTCAGCGATGGTCAGCAATGCCTTGCCTGGCTCCGTCATGCCCAGCAGGCGCTTGCCGCGACGGATAAAAATCTCAATGCCTAACTCCTCCTCAAGCTCGCGGATATGTCGGCTGACGCCTGACTGGGAGGTGTAAAGCATGTTGGCGACCTCGGTCAGGTTGTAATCCCGCCTGGCCGCCTCACGAATAATTTTAAGTTGCTGGAAATTCACGATTCACTCCGGCGCATCTGACATAAGGCTATTGTTAGAGTCAGCCGGGCTGAAGAACAAATAATAAAAACCAGCATCTTATGCTTATTTGGAATATCAGCTGACCAGTTGCAGCTCGCGATTTTCCAGCGACGGCTTACTGACCAGAGACATTAGGATCTCTTTCACCGCCTGCGCCTGCGGTGACAGGGAGCCGCGCGCGGACATATTCAACGACAGCGGTAAGCTCATGGATGGCGTGGTGATGCGGGCCATCCAGCCATTCGCCGCGCTGCACAGTGAACGTGCGGCAGACTCGGGCAGTACCGTTACCCCCATGCCGCTGGCAATGGCGGCAGTCAGCGTGGAGATGGAATCAATCTCACCGATAATCTTCGCCGTCAGACGGCGCAGCGAGAACGCTTCGTCAACGCGAACGCGCACGGCGCTGTAGTCGCGCGGCAGGAACAGGTTCATCTCTGCCACGGCGGTTAAATCAATGCTCTGGCCGGGGCAATCACGGGTCCCGACCAGATAAAGATCTTCCTTAAGCAGCGGCTGGCTGGTGATCCCGGCAACCGGTGAGCGATCGTACAGCACCGCCATATCCAGCTGACCGTTGAGCAGTTTGTCATTGAGCACGGAACCACTGTTCTCATGCAGATAAACCAGCACTTCTGGTAGCTCCGCGCGCACCGCCTGAAGCAGCGGCATGGTTACCGACGATGCGGCCGTTCCTGGCGCCAGGCCGATGGAGACATTCCCGCTGAGGGTCTGACCCACGTTGTGCACGGCCAGCTGCGCCTGTTCGCACTGACGCAGGATCGTACGGGCATGGGTATATAAAATTTTTCCCGCTTCGGTAGGCGTTACGCCGCGCTTGGTGCGGATCAACAGTTGCTGGTCCATTTCGCCTTCCAGAGTCGCGACCTGCTGGCTCAGCGCAGGCTGCGCGATATGCAGCACTTCAGCCGCCTGGGTCAGGCTGCCGATATCGACGATTTTTACGAAGTATTTCAGTCGTCTTAAGTTCATGTTGCCCCCTGTTCGAAAATAGCGTGCCGGTAACGGCTGTGTTGTTAAACAGGTTTTGCAATATGGATGCCAGGTTTTGGCAGCGAATAAATATCTTTGCTAAGCGGCTGAAAATAAGGAAAGCCAATCGCTGGTGCCTGTTTTCAGACAGTGACAACGGATTCCGATCTGCCCCATTCGGGGTATATCTGCACAATAATGGTGCATTCCGTTGGCAAAAACGTCAGTTTGCTGTTTTTGTCAGCAAACAGTCTAAAGTCGGCGATCCATCCTTTGACAAGGCGTACGCAGGTCGATAATATGCGCCCCGTTCACACGATTCCTCTGTAGTTCAGTCGGTAGAACGGCGGACTGTTAATCCGTATGTCACTGGTTCGAGTCCAGTCAGAGGAGCCAAATTTGAAAAGCCTGCTTTTAAAGCAGGCTTTTTGCTTTTCTGCGTTTGGTAAGTTTGTCGGGTGGCGCTCCGCTTATCCGACCTACGGTCCTGTAGGCCCGGTAAGCGCAACGCCACCGGGCATTGCAAGCCTCACCGGCATCCCCGACCGCCGTTCCAGCTCAGTGCCCGCCCCTTCACTTATCAGCTGCGTCCTTTGCGCGGCCGAAATGGGCAGCGGCACTTTTCGGGTTGATTCAAATTCCGCGCGATTGCGTGAAAGCGGCTCGTGAACCTCTAGCCAGCGGCTACCATCCGGCTCGGTGGTCATTTTTACGGGCTGATCGATAAGCTGTACCCGCGTCCCCACCGAAACGTTATCGAACAGGTATTTGATATCGTTATTACGCAGGCGAATGCAGCCCTGGCTGACGCGCAGGCCAATGCCGAAATTTGAGTTAGTACCGTGGATCGCGTACAGCCTGCCGATATAAAGGGCATACAGCCCCATCGGGTTATCCGGCCCGGCGGGCACGAACGCGGGCAACGTTTTCCCCTCCTTCGCGTAAGCACGTCGCGTATTTGGCGTGGGTGACCAGGTTGGGCCTTCCTGTTTGCGCTCAACGGCGGTTACCCAGTTACGCGGCGTTTCGCGCCCGGCCTGACCAATGCCAATAGGCAGCACCTCAACCGTGTTGCTGCCGGGTGGATAATAGTAAAGACGCATTTCCGCGACGTTCACCACAATCCCTTCACGCACGGTTGGCGGCAGAATAAGCTGCTGCGGCACCACCAGCGCTGTACCGGCACGTGGTAAAAACGGATCTACCCCCGGGTTAGCTTCCAGCATATTGCTTAACCCTTGCCCGTGCTGCGCTGCAAACGCTTCGAGCGGCAGGGTATTGCCTTCAGGTACGGTGACAGTTATCGGCGCTCCCACCAGGCGGCTCCCCTCGGGTGGGAGTGGGTAGGTTACAGCAGATGCAGCGGGAACCAGTATACAAAGCGTAAAAACAAACGCGGCAAATCGAATCATAGTGTTCTGTACTCGGTCAAAGAGAAAGCCTGCCGGTGGGCAGGCTTAGCCTACTCATTCAGTTAACCTTTCGTCGTGCGCCATCTCCGGGTAAGGACTTTTTCCGCTTCCACAATCATGAACATTGCGAACCCGATCAGGAAGGTAATGATCCAGTAGCGGAACGGCAGCGCTTCGGTACCGAACAACATCTGCATAAACGGCGCATAGACGATCAGAAGCTGAAGGGCCAGAAGTACGCCGCTCACGATCCATATGCCCTTGTTAGCCAGCAGACCTTTACTCAGGGAGAAGCCGTCGGTGACGCGGCAGTTGAGCATGTAAAACCACTGGGCAGTGACCAGCGTTTGCAGCAACACGGTGCGGATGAACTCCGCCGAGTAACCGCGCGGTTGCAGCCAGGCCTCCAGCACAAAGGCGCTGATGGCAATCATCAGGCCGACAAACACCACACGCCAGATGGCGTAACCGTCCATCACGTGCAGGTTAGACTTACGCGGCGGCCGGTTCATGATGTCCTTCTCACCCGCTTCAAACGCCAGACCAAACGACAGCGTTGCCGAGGTTGCCATGTTCATCCACAGGATCAGTACCGGTGTTAACGGGATAAGGTTCCCCGCCAGCAGGGCAATAATGATCAGCAGGGCCTGGGCGATGTTGCTCGGGATAACGAACAGAATGGTCTTTTTCAGGTTGTCGTAGACCCGACGCCCTTCATGGACCGCCCGGGCAATGGTGGCAAAGTTATCATCCGTTAACACCATATCGGCGGCTTCTTTGGTGACTTCAGTACCTTTGATCCCCATCGCGATGCCGACATCCGCCCGCTTCAGCGCAGGCGCATCGTTCACGCCGTCCCCGGTCATCCCGACCACTTCCTGCTTACTTTGCAGCGCCTGCACCAGACGGAATTTATCTTCCGGGCTGGTTCGGGCAAAGATATCGTATTTTTGCGCCGCCTCGCTCAGCTGGTGGTCGTCCATCGCCTCCAGTTCACGCCCGGTAATGGCGCTCGCCGCGTTGCCAATACCCAGCATCTGACCAATGCTCATCGCCGTTTGTGGATGATCCCCGGTAATCATTTTCACGCGAATGCCCGCCTGCAAGCAGTCGGCAATGGCCGAAATGGCTTCCGGGCGCGGGGGATCCATCATGCCCGCAATGCCGAGCAGTATGACCCCCTCTTGCAGATCCGCATGCGTCAGCTCGCGCTGCCCGCTGGCGGCCGGTTTCCATGCCGCAGCCACCATGCGCAATCCTTCGCGCGCATACTCTTCAATCTTCTCTTCCCAATAGTGCAGGTTGAACGGCTCCAGCCCGTTTTGGGTCTGCTGGTGCTGGCAAAGACGGAAAAGGACGTCCGGCGCACCGGTGATTAACATCACCTCTTCGTCGCCCAGGCGATAAAGGGTGGACATGTATTTATATTGCGAATCGAATGGGATTTTACTGCGCAATTCGGCGTCAATTGGCGGAAGCGGGATTTTTGCCGCCAGCACCTTCAGCGCGCCTTCGGTAGGCCCGCCGGTGATTTTCCACAGCCCCTGCTCATCTTTGATCAACTGACTGTCATTACAGAGATCGACGGTGCGCAGATAGCGCTCCAGCACAGACCCCTGGGTCACGGTTACCGGTGTTGGATCGTCAACAGGGTGAATATTGCCCACCGGCTCGTAGCTGTCTCCCTCCACGCGGTAGGTGGTGTCCGCGGTAATCACCGCTTTTACCGTCATCTCATTCATGGTCAGGGTGCCGGTTTTATCCGAGCAGATCACCGTCATCGCCCCCAGCGTTTCCACGGTAGGCAGCTTGCGAATAATCGCCTTGCGACGCGCCATCGCCTGCACGCCCAGCGAGAGGATGATAGAGATAATGGCCGGTAAACCTTCCGGCACCGCCGCCACCGCAAGGCTAATCAGCGACAGCACCAGCTCTGATACGGGCATATCACGGAAGATAAGACTGAAAACGAACAGCGCCAGCATCATCACCAGAATGGTGATAAAAATGGTCTTGCCGAGCTTGTCCATTTGCACCATCAACGGGGTACGGTGTTTTTCAATGTCTGACATCATCTGGTTGATATGGCCGAGTTCGGTCTCCCCCCCGGTCGCCACCACCAGCCCTTTTCCCCCGCCGGAGCTGACGGTGGTGCCAGAATAAAGCAGGTTGTAACGGTCGCCTAACGGCAACTCCCCGTGGAGCGCATCGCTGCTTTTCTCCACTACCGTGGATTCGCCGGTAAGAATAGCTTCTTCCACCCGCAGGTTGTGCGCCTCTATTACGCGAAGGTCGGCAGGAATGCGATCCCCGGCGCGTATCACCACGATATCTCCCGGCACCAGCGCTGTCGTCGGGATAGTTTCATGGTTGCCCTGCCGGATGACCACAGCCTCGCTGGAGAGCATATTACGAATGCTTTGCAGCGATTTCTCCGCATTGCTCTCCTGAATATGTCCAATCAGGGCGTTGATGATGGCCACCCCAAGAATGACAAACATATCCACCCAGTGTCCCATTATCAGCTTCAGCAGCGCCGCCGCCAGTAGGACGTAAATAAGGACATCGTTGAAATGGGCCAGAAAGCGCAGCCAGCCAGGTTTACCCGGTTTTTGCGGTAAGGCATTTTCACCGTATTTTTCCAGTCTGGCGGTGGCTTCTGCACTGGTAAGTCCGTCCAGGCTGGATTGGATATTTGTCAGGGTTTCATCAACGGTCTGTTGATAATACGGATGGTGAGGCTTTTCTGTTATCATCGTTCCTTCCTCGGGTTCTTTTCAGAAATCACCTTGCTTTCATGTCATTAACGAATAACGAAAACAGGAACATGTGCATAACGAACGATACTCGCCGCCTCTGACCCTAATAAATGGGTTTGAATATTGGGATTGCGCGACCCCACAATAATCGCGCCGACGTTAAGTTCATCCGCCAGTTTGATTACCTCATCACGTATATTCCCGCTGCGAACATGTAGATGGACATTTGCTTCCGGCAGGCTGATTTTTTTTACCAGCGCGGCCAGTTTTTCTTTAGCATTATTAATCATATATTCATCCATCTTTCTCGCGTCTGCAATAAAACCGCGGGTCAGTTCCGCCGAGAACTTTGGCATAACGTACAGCAGATGGACATTACCCGATGCGCTTTGCGCCAGGAATTGGGCATGCTGTAGCGCTTTATCAGACAACGCTGTTTCGTATACATCCACCGGCACCAGAATCGTTTTATACATATCAAGCATCCTTTTTATAACCAACACAACAGTGAGTGAATCAGGAGAGATCGCATCAAACCCATGGGTACAGGCGTGAATGCCTTTTACGGAAAAAAGGAATGGATGCTATTAAACGTAGCACAGGAATATCAGGATGTTATTCAAAGGGGATACGCTATCGTATCGCTTGTTTCGCCTGAGTATGTCACGCCACTAATAATGGTTATTTAACATTTATTTATTCACCGACTATGCTCATAGTCAGACATGCAACATGTTCATTCTCATTATCCCGCGCCACCTTCAACCTCATGGAGGAATGCATGTACGGTTTGAGCCTGATTCGCCTTGGTTTGTTTATTGCGCTTGCCATTATCGCCAGCACAGCAATCGGTTTATTTACCTATGTGGTCGTCTCGGCCCTGGCGGAATAGTGCCACCCCAGCATTGATGACGAAATAAATAAAACAATTATTATCAGGGGAATACTGTGAAGCGCTACCTCTCTCTTCTGCCTGCTGTTTTATTGCTGCTGACGGCGTGCGACCCCAAACCCGACCGCGCCGCGCCCCTGCCAAAAATGGTAAAAGTCGCAGAGGTGGTGAAGGCCGGCAACGCGCAGCAGCGCGTATTTCCCGCGCGTATCGAATCCGGCGACGCCACCGATCTCGCGTTCAAACGTGCCGGGCAGATTGAGACTCTGGACATTCGCCAGGGTGCCGTTGTCAAACAGGGACAACGGCTCGCCAGTCTTAACGATCGCGAAGCCCGGCAGCGTCTGAACGACAGGCAAACGGCGGCGACCCTGGCTCAGCGGCAATTCGACCGCTTCCAGACCCTGGCAGGACGCCAGGCCGTGTCGAAGGCCGAGATGGATGTCCAGCGCGCAAACCGCGATTCTGCAAACGCCGCGCTACAGATTGCTCGCGAGGAATTAAGCCAGATGACGCTCGTCGCCCCCTTTAGCGGGACAGCGGCCAGCGTACATGTGCGAAATCATCAGGTCGTCTCAGCCGGCCAGCCCGTCGTCACCCTGACCCGTACCGACCTGCTGGACGTGGTGTTCAGCCTTCCAGAGAACCTGTTTAACACCTTCGATATCCGCAATGCGCAGTACAGACCGGTAGTGAGGATCAACGCCCTGCCCGGTCGCGAGTTTACCGCTGTGTACAAAGAGCACTCAGGCAGTAGCGACAGCAACACATTGACCTGGCAGGTGATTTTAACCATGCCCCGCCCGGATGATTTTCCCGTCGTGGGCGGCGTCAGCGGAACGGTCACCATCAATTTAACCAACCTACCGGCGGGCGTGGGCAGTGAGGCGCTGGTGGTGCCGGTTGAAGCGGTCTTTAACCCGGATAACCGCCCGCGCAATGAGCCACACGTCTGGGTGGTGACGGGCGAAGGCGATACGTTGCACCTGGAAGATCGTAAGGTCAGCGTCGGGCAAGTCAGCGCTGAGGGGGTCGTCATCGTCGGTGGGCTTAAGGCGGGTGAACGCGTGGTGGCCGCAGGCGTTGGGGAGTTACATCCCAACCAGCCGGTACGTATCTGGACGCGTGAACGGGGACTGTAATGGATATCTCTCGTCAGTTTATCAGCAACCCGGTTCGCGTCTGGCTGACTATTCTGCTGCTGGGCGTAGGTGGCATTATTGCCCTGTTGAACATCGGCAGACTGGAAGATCCGGCGTTTACCATCAAAACGGCGGTGGTAATCACTCATTATCCGGGCGCGTCGGCGCAGCAGGTTGAGGAAGAGGTCACCCTGCCGCTGGAAAACGCGCTTCAGCAGTTACCTTACCTGGATAACGTCAGCTCCATCTCCTCCAGCGGCCTGTCGCAGATCACGGTCAATATAGCCTCGCGCTACCACTCAAATGCGCTGCCGCAAATCTGGGATGAACTGCGTCGCCGGGTGGGAGATGCCGCCCGACAGTTTCCACCGGGGGTAGTGACCCCGTTTGTGAATGACGATTTTGGCGATGTGTTCGGCTTTTTCTTTGCCATTTCCGGCGATGAATTCAGCAATCCGGAACTGGTGCGGTATGCCGAGCAGCTGCGCCGGGAGTTGGTCCTCGTGCCGGGCGTGGGCAAAGTGGCCATCGGCGGAGCCCTCACCCAGCAGATTAACGTGGACATTTCTCTGAGCAAAATGGCCGCGCGCGGGATTACGCTTAACCAGCTTTCTGCCCAGCTCAGCAGGCTGAACGTGGTTTCCAGCGCAGGAGAGATCCCCTCCGGTACTGAGTCAATTCGTCTGCATCCTACAGGTGAATTCGAAAGTATTGACGAGCTGGCCGATCTCATAGTGACCCCGCCCGGCGTTGGGGCGGCTACCCGCTTACGGGATATTGCCACCCTGTCACGTGGGCTGGATGCGTCCCCTGCCAGCATCTACCATGCCAACGGCAGAAAAGCCGTCACCATGGGCGTCTCCTTTATCCCCGGCGTTAACGTGATCGACGTGGGACATGCCCTGGAGGCGAAGCTTGAGCAGATGTCAGCCGAGAAACCGGCAGGTATCCATATCGACCTGTTTTACGATCAGGCGGCGGAGGTCGGGCATTCCGTCAACGGATTTATCATTAATTTCCTGATGGCGCTGGCGATTGTCGTCGGTGTGTTGCTGATCTTTATGGGCTTACGCAGCGGGCTCATTATCGCCTTTTCCCTCGCGCTCAACGTGCTGGGCACGCTGCTGATCATGTATCTCTGGGGCATAGAACTACAGCGTATTTCACTGGGGGCGCTGATCATCGCCCTCAGTATGCTGGTCGATAACGCCATCGTGGTTGTCGAAGGGGTACTGATAGCCCGGCAGCAGGGCTCGCCCCTGCTTAACGCCATTAACGCTATAATTCGCCGCTCTGCGCTGCCGCTGCTGGGTGCGACGGTCATCGCCATCCTGGCTTTTGCGCCCGTCGGGCTGTCACAGGATTCCACCGGCGAATACTGTAAGTCGCTGTTCCAGGTGTTGCTGATTTCGCTGATGCTGAGCTGGTTCTCAGCCCTCACCATTACGCCGGTGCTGATTAAATGGTGGCTGTTTAAACATGACGCTGCACCGCCAGACGCCGACGAAACGGATCCCTACGACAAACGCATCTATCGGATCTATCAGGCGGTGCTCAACGCGCTGTTACGGCGTAAAGCGCCAACGCTGATGGTGATGGCCGCGCTGCTGGCTGCCGCCATCTGGGGCTTTGGCTCGGTGCGGCAGAACTTCTTCCCCTCATCCAGTACGCCAATTTTCTTTGTCGATCTCTGGCTCCCTTACGGGACCGACATTAACTGGACCGAGAAGATGACCGGCGATATCGAGAAAACCATTAACGGCCAGCCTGGCGTGGAAACTACGGTCTCGACGATTGGTCAGGGAAGTATGCGATTTATTTTGACCTACAGCGGACAGCGGCAGTACAGCAACTATGCACAAATCATGGTGAGAATGGACGACCAGCGTAACATCCCCGCCCTGACCCGCCACGTTGATGAGTACATCGCACGGAACTACCCGCAGGTTAACGCCAGCACGAAACGGGTGATGTTTGGCCCCTCCGGTGACAGCGCCATTGAAATACGTATTAAGGGCCCCGATCCGGACAGGCTGCGTCTGATCGCCAGCCAGGTAGACAGTATTCTTACGCGCGATCCGGCGACGGACACCGTCAGGAACGACTGGCAAAACCGCAGCAAAGTGATCCGCCCGCAGTACGTCACCGCGCTGGGACGTGAGCTTGGCGTGGATAAGCAGGACGTCGATAACGCCCTGGAGATGAATTTCTCCGGCAGCCGGGCGGGACTGTACAGAGAAGGAAGCGACCTGTTACCCGTGGTGGTGCGCCCGCCGGAAAGTGAGCGGCTGGACGCCAATCACCTGAATAACGTCCTGGTATGGAGCCAGACCCGTCAGCAGTATATTCCGCTGAGCAACGTCGTCAGCGGCTTCGCGCTGGAGTGGGAAGATCCGCTGATCCTGCGTCGCGACCGCTCGCGCGTGCTTACCGTGCAGACCGACCCTGACCCGCTAAGCCAGCAAACGTCCGGCGATATTCTCGCCCGCGTGAAGCCGCAAATAGATGCCCTGCCTCTGCCTCACGGCTACAGCATCGAATGGGGCGGGGACGCGGAGAACTCCAGCGAAGCGCAGCAGGGGCTATTTACCACGCTGCCGCTCGGGTATCTGGTGATGTTTGTGATCACGGTGCTGATGTTCAGTTCGGTGAAAAACGCCGTCGCTATCTGGCTGACCGTGCCGCTGGCGCTGATCGGCGTTACGCCCGGTTTTTTACTTACCGGGATCCCCTTTGGCTTTATGGCACTGATTGGCCTGCTGAGCCTGAGCGGGATGCTGATCCGCAACGGCATTGTGCTGGTGGAAGAGATTGAGCAGCAGAAAGCGCAGCAGGATCAGCACAGTGCGATCGTTTACGCCGCCACGTCGCGCCTGCGTCCCATCCTGCTCACCGCCTTTACGACCGTGCTTGGCCTCGCCCCCCTGCTGCTGGATGTGTTCTTCCAGAGCATGGCCGTTGTGATTATGTTTGGGCTTGGGTTTGCTACAATCCTGACGCTGCTGGTACTCCCCGTAATTTACGCGTGTTTTTATCGTAAGGACGAAGCTGAACAACAATGAATGCGACAGGGCTGAACATCATCAAGACGCTGGGCTGTATGACGGCGGTCACCTTCTTCACCATCTACAACACCTGGGACCATTACGATTATGACTATCACTGGATCCTCGGTTTTTTAACCTTCATTTCGACCATCGCCACGCCGTTGTTTTTTGTGGTTGCAGGGTATCTGGATGGGCAATCCCGACACGGCACGCGCTGGCAGCTGGATAAGATCAAAAGCCTGGTGATCGTCTTTCTGTTCTGGGTAACCATTTACTACCTGTGGGAGCCCTATCAGCGCGGATATCTGATCCAGCCCTGGTTCGTGTTCGCGTTTGTCGTGATTTACACTTTTCATCCGGCGGTGGAGTGGCTCAGCCAGCGGCGAACGCTGTTTTGCGGGGTGATTGCCACACTGCTGCTTTTCTCATACGGGTACGATTTGCTGTCAGCCCTCTATCCTGATGTCCACGTGCTTTCATTGTCGCCGCAGTATCGCCTGTGGACGTGGCTGCTGTTTTATCTGACGGGGCAGCTCTTTTGCGATCCGCAGATTGCGGCGTGGATCGGCCGCAAAAATGTGGTCAGGGCAGCGGTGATTGCCATACCGTTTATCTATCTCTTCACGTGGTTTTACGAACGGCATTTCTTTTTTGCGCTATTTAAAGCGGACAGAAACGCCTTTATCCTCACCGGATCGCAAATCTACATCCTGATTATTGCCCTGGTGATTGCGGCCAACGGCGTACGTTTTCGCCGCAATGCGGAGTTTAAAGAGTCCGTGCTGGCCGCCATTAGCAAAACGATGACCGGGGTCTATATCATGCACTACTCGGTGTTTCACCTGCTGACGGCGCTCATTCCGGTAACGTCCCTGAGCACCAAACTTGCTCTGATTGTGCTCACCTTTGTTACGTCGGTCCTGTTTTCGCTGCTGATCCTGTCCAACGCAGTGGCCAAAAAAGTGATCACTCTTTAAAAGCCCAGGCGCAGCCAGGCAAACAGCACGTTGCCGTTGTTGTAGGTTCCGGGAATATAGGTGAACTGGACGGTGACGCGCTTATATCCGGCAGAGAAAAGCGGGAAAATAAATGGCAGCGGGACATAGTTGGCAAAGTCGTCGCGCGCGGTGATCCCCGCGGCGGCCCCCAGCCCCAGACGGAAATCTTTTGCGTTATCCAGATACCAGCCCTTTTCCCAGCCGTAGCCCATCGCGGGCTGCCACTCGCTATGTGAATCTTTAAACATCATGGCAAAGAGTGCGCTCCAGTTGCCCTCGTCGTTGTAGCGAGAAACGCCCAGTCCGCCGCCCCACGGCATTTCGTTGTAGTTATCCGTTTTCTCTTTGTCATACATAAAGCGGGCATGCCAGCTCAGAAACGGCAGGTAGAGATCGTAACGATCCGGCTGCTCCCAGGTCTGGGAAATATCGTCTGTTACCGCATCCCACCAGCGGTGGATGCGCTGTTCGCCGTAGACTTTTGGCTCCGCATGCAGCGGCGAAGCCACCAAAAACAGGACTACCCAGAGTGCAGGAAAGAGGCGTTGCATCGTTATTCCCTCAGCTTACGTCACACAGCGATCATTATTACTGTAAACCATTCAGCCCTAACCGGAGCCAAACAGGCTGATTTATATTGGGACCCGATAAGATGAAATTTATTGATTCTGCGCTTTCAGGAAAGATAAAAACGTTTTCTCAGGCCGTCTGTCGCGGTAGTCTCATACGTTCCGTCAATATGACGGCTGCAACGTGAGTGACCTTTTCTTATACCAATAATTAAAAATCAGTACAGACAGGACAACTATGGACTCCACCCTCATCTCCGCTCGCCGCAACGAGGAGACACCTTCGCTTAACCGCGCCCGCCGCGCCGCTTTAGGTAGCTTCGCAGGCGCCGTCGTCGACTGCTATGACTTTCTGCTCTACGGTATTACCGCTGCGCTGGTCTTTAACCGTGAATTCTTTCCTCAGATCAGCCCCGCCATGGGCACGCTTGCTGCGTTTGCCACCTTCGGCGTCGGTTTTCTGTTTCGTCCGCTGGGCGGGATAATTTTCGGCCACTTCGGCGATCGCCTTGGCCGTAAGCGCATGCTGATGCTCACCGTCTGGATGATGGGCATTGCCACCGCGTTGATCGGTATTTTGCCCTCCTTTGCATCGATTGGCTGGTGGGCCCCGGTGTTGCTGGTGACGCTTCGCGCCATTCAGGGCTTTGCCGTCGGCGGCGAATGGGGCGGCGCGGCACTGCTGTCCGTGGAAAGCGCGCCGAAGAATAAGAAAGCGTTCTACAGCAGCGGCGTGCAGGTAGGTTATGGCGTGGGTCTGCTGCTCTCCACGGGCCTGGTGTCGCTCATAAGCCAGCTCACGACAGACGAGCAGTTCCTAAGCTGGGGCTGGCGTATTCCGTTTATCTTCAGCATTGTGCTGGTCGTGGTGGCCCTGTGGATCCGTAACGGCATGGAAGAGTCGGCTGAGTTTGAGCGGCAGCAACGCGAAAAACTGGTCGCGAAAAAACGGCTGCCGGTGATGGAAGCGCTGGTGCAGCACCCTGGCGCTTTTCTGAAAATTATCGCCCTGCGCCTGTGCGAACTGCTGACGATGTATATCGTCACCGCCTTCGCCCTCAACTACTCCACGCAAAACCTAGGCCTGCCGCGGGAATTGTTCCTGAATATTGGCCTGGTGGTGGGTGGGATCAGCTGTCTGACCATCCCCTGCTTCGCCTGGCTGGCGGATCGCTATGGGCGTCGACGGGTATACATCACGGGCGCGCTCATCGGCACACTCAGCGCCTGGCCGTTCTTTATGGCGCTGGAGGCCCAGTCGGTCTTCTGGATTGTCTTCTTCGCGATCATGCTCGCGAACATCGCTCACGATATGGTGGTCTGCGTGCAGCAGCCGATGTTTACCGAGCTATTTGGCGCAAGCTACCGCTACAGCGGCGCGGGCGTGGGATATCAGGTGGCGAGCGTGGTCGGCGGCGGGTTTACGCCGTTTATCGCCGCCGCGCTGGTGACGTTCTCCGGCGGGAACTGGCATAGCGTGGCGATTTATCTGCTGGCAGGTTGCCTGCTTTCTGCTGCCACCGCCCTGTTGATGAAGGAAACCGCGCACAGCTGATCTCCTCACTTTTGTTTCACAGGCGTGTGACATACTATCGGTTATAGCCGCACACCTGTGGAACAAGGAGACAGACATGAATAATAAGGGCTCCAGCCTGACCCCGACTCAGGCGCTGGAAAAACTCGACGCGCTGTATGAACAGTCCGTCAATGCACTGCGCAGCGCCATCAGTGACTATATCGAAACAGGGAAACTTCCCGATGAAAAGGCCAGAACCCAGGGCCTTTTTGTTTATCCATCGCTCTCTGTCACCTGGGACGGCAGCGCCAGCAGCAATCCGAAAACCCGCGCCTATGCGCGTTTCACCCACTCCGGCTGTTACAGCACGACCATCACGCGTCCTGCGCTGTTCCGCCCCTACCTGGAAGAGCAGCTTACCCTGCTGTATCAGGATTACGGCGCGCATATCAGCGTTGAACCGTCCCTGCACGAGATCCCTTACCCGTACGTGATAGACGGCTCAGCGCTGACGCTGGATCGCTCCATGAGCGCGGGGCTGACCCGCCATTTCCCGACCACTGAGCTGTCGCAGATTGGCGATGAGACGGCGGACGGGATCTATCACCCGGCAGAGTTTTCACCGCTGTCGCACTTTGATGCCCGCCGTGTCGATTTTTCGCTGGCACGCCTGCGCCACTACACCGGCACCCCAGCCGAACATTTCCAGCCGTTCGTACTGTTTACCAACTACACCCGCTATGTAGACGAATTTGTCCGCTGGGGCTGTAGCCAGATCCTTGACCCGGACAGCCCTTACATCGCTCTCTCCTGCGCGGGCGGGATCTGGATCACTGCCGAAACCGAAGCACCGGAAGAGGCCATCTCCGACCTGGCGTGGAAAAAGCACCAGATGCCCGCCTGGCACCTGGTCACCGCCGACGGTCAGGGCATTACGTTGATTAACATCGGCGTTGGCCCGTCGAATGCGAAAACCATCTGCGACCATCTGGCGGTTCTGCGCCCGGACGTCTGGCTGATGATCGGCCACTGCGGCGGCCTGCGTGAAAGCCAGCTGATTGGTGATTATGTCCTCGCCCACGCTTATCTGCGTGACGACCATGTCCTTGACGCGGTTCTGCCGCCGGACATTCCTATCCCGAGTATCGCTGAAGTACAGCGCGCCCTGTACGACGCCACCAAAGAGGTGAGCGGCATGCCGGGTGAAGAGGTGAAGCAGCGCCTGCGTACCGGTACGGTCGTCACCACCGACGATCGTAACTGGGAGCTTCGCTATTCCGCCTCCGCCCTGCGTTTCAATCTCAGCCGTGCGGTCGCGATCGATATGGAAAGCGCCACCATTGCTGCGCAGGGCTACCGCTTCCGCGTCCCGTACGGCACGCTGCTGTGCGTGTCCGATAAACCGCTGCACGGCGAGATCAAACTGCCGGGTCAGGCGAACCGTTTCTACGAAGGGGCGATCTCAGAGCACCTTCAGATTGGAATTCGCGCCATCGATTTACTGCGTGCAGAGGGCGACAAACTGCATTCCCGTAAGCTGCGCACCTTCAATGAGCCACCGTTTAGGTGATAACAAGGACATTTCACGCACACCGCTTACCCGGCCTGAGATTCTGTAGGTCGGGTAAGCGGAGCGCCACCCGACAATTTTACTGAACGCAGAAAAGCAAAAAGCCTGCTTAAAAGCAGGCTTTTCAAATTTGGCTCCTCTGACTGGACTCGAACCAGTGACATACGGATTAACAGTCCGCCGTTCTACCGACTGAACTACAGAGGAATCGTGTGAACGGGGCGCATATTATCGATGCGCCCTGAGGATGTCAAAGGGTGAATGCAGATTTTCAATCGTTTGCCGATTTATTCTCCACTTCGCACATTTGTCAGGCACTTGCCGTTTCCGAAACCTCCTGCTCCGGTTTTTTTCGCGGATATTTCCACAGCCAGCGTCCGCTCACCATGCGCCAGTAGAACAGCGCCCCGCGCACGGCCCAGTCAAGGAACATCCCCAGCCAGACGCCGACAACGCCCATACCTAACATTACCCCCAGCGTGTAGCCCGCCACGACGCGGCAGCCCCACATGCCGAGCATGGAGACCCACATCGCAAACCGGGCATCGCGCGCCCCTTTCAGCCCGGCAGGAAGTACCCAGGACGCGGCCCAAATTGGCATAAACGCCGCGTTGAGCCAAATCAGCACCTTCACGACCTCTTTCACGTCATTTTCGTGCGTATAGAACGAGGCCATTAGCCCGGCTAAAGGCGCAGTTCCCCACGCAATCGCCGTCAGTCCAATGGTTGAAAGCCAGAAGACATGCCGAAGCTGCCGTTCCGCCTGCCCTATCTGCCCCTTTCCGAGGCGTCTGCCGGTGATGATCGTCGACGCCGATCCCAGTGCGTTTCCGGGCAGGTTAATGAGCGAGGCGATGGAGAAGGCAATAAAGTTGCCGGCGATGACGTCTGTTCCCATCCCGGCAACAAACATCTGCGTCAGCAGTTTCCCACCGTTAAACAACACGGATTCGATGCTGGCCGGAATACCGATCCCCATCACTTCCCAGATAATGGCGAAGTTAAGCGGACGGAAATAGCTTTTAAGCGTCAGGCGCAGCGATGGCGTAATTCCCGCCATCAGCACGCCGATTATCGCCGCCGCACCAATATAACGGGAAATGGTCAGCCCTAATCCCGCGCCGACAAAGCCCAGCCCCTCCCAGGAAAAGACACCGTAAATCAAAACACTGCTGATAATGATGTTCAGGATGTTCATGCCGCCATTTATTAGCAGCGGAATTTTGGTATTCCCTGCGCCACGAAGCGCACCGCTACCAATCAGCGCGATGGCAGCCGCCGGATAGCTCAGCACCGTCATTTCCAGATAGGTGAGCGCCAGATCCTTCACTTCACCTGTCGCTTCACCCGCGACGATGTCGATAATTTCTTTGCCGTAATAATGGATAACCGCCGCCAGGATGATCGAAAAGAGGGTCATGATCATCAGCGACTGTCTGGCCGCCTCCCGGGCGCGTTTTGGATCAAGTTTCCCAAGACTAAACGCCACCACTACCGTTGTACCGAGATCGATAGCGGCAAAGAAGGACATCACAACCATGTTGAAACTGTCCGCCAGCCCTACCCCGGCCATGGCTTCTTTACCGAGCCAGCTCACCAGGAAGGTGCTTAACACCCCCATCAACAGGACGCAGGTATTCTCCAGGAAAATAGGCACAGCAAGGGGGGTGATTTCACGCCAAAACAGAACTCGATAACTCTTACGTTTTGCATACCAGGGCGTGCGCATAATCGCCTGGCGCAGGGGTGCGGTGACGTTCAAAATGGGCCTTAACGAGAAAGTTGAAACTCCATTTCAAATGATGGGGCAGAAATGCGTATCCTGCAAAGTATTTTCCATAAAATTATGTTTGGATTTACAACAAAATGACGACAGAATCATCAAACAATCACTTTTGCCTGAGATCAGGTTTGACAAAAGTTTTTTCGCCGCTAAGATAAGCCTCCACAACGATTCCTCTGTAGTTCAGTCGGTAGAACGGCGGACTGTTAATCCGTATGTCACTGGTTCGAGTCCAGTCAGAGGAGCCAAATTAAAAAAGCCTGCTTTTAGAGCAGGCTTTTTGCTTTTTTGCGTTCGTGAAATTGTCGGGTGGCGGCTTCACCTTACCCGACCTACGTGATAACAGTACTGTAGGCCCGGTAAGCGCAGCGCCACCGGGCAACAGAGTGTGCGATTACTCGCCTTTAGCGTCGACGTTTTTGATTTCGCCCATCACTTTCAGCTTTTTGGAGATGTCGCGACGCTCTTTGGACAGCTCAGCGTTTTTGATGATGTAGTCATCAACGCGATCTTCATAATCGCTCTTCATGCTGGCGATGATGCCCTGAATGGCTTCAACGCTCATACCTGGCTTGATGTAGTCGCTCAGGTTGTCCAGCAGCAGGACACGTTTCTGGTTGTCACGGATCTTCTTCTCTACGTCCTGGATTTCGCGCTGTAGCTTGTTTTTGCGGCGGAACAGGCGGACGAACTCCAGAACATCCTGGAACGAAGGCTTGGTAGTTTCCATTTTTACACCCCTGATAATGTGAGATTCGGATTCGTTAAAGCAACCGTTTTAACAGACAGCGGCTGCGAATGACAATGAGTATATCGTTTAAAACCATCATAACCCTAATTGTTGCTGAATCGAAGCAGCAGGCATCACATACGCTTTTTATTTGCGCAGTGCCCGGCAAATCAGCTGCGATAACAACTCCAGCTGTCGCGCCAGCTCCATACTCAGCCAGACATAGCCGTGGATGGGCGTTTCAGACACATTGTCGCCCTGACGCTCATTCATCAGCTGTTTGAGCTCGATGACGATGTCATTCAGCCGCTCGCTGTTCGCCCGTATCGGCTGTGGGTTACCTTCGTAAAGTGCATGAGCGATGGTTAGCAGGGTCTGTTGCGTCATCTGCTGCGTCTCTTTCAGCGTATGCGCGTTGAGCATCAGAAGATGGCTGGGGCGTGAGGCCCAGTGGGCATTGATTTGCAGTTCAAGCATACAGACCAGATTACGGCTGACCGTTTGAATGGCTTCAAAAATGGCTTTCTGGATATGCGTCTCTTTGCTTGCCGGGGTAATTAACCCGCGCATTTTGACCACATCATTAAGGATTTTTTGCAGGTGCTTTTCCAGCCGCGGACGCTCAATCAGATTCGGCGAAAACCCGGCCTGGTAAACCCGGTTAAATGCCGTGACGTAGTTTGCCATCTGAATGCGCCAGTGCAGGAAGGCGCGCTGCGGCCAGATGCCGGTAAACAGCATGGCGAGCAACGAGCCGAGGATTACGTCCCCGCTTCGCCACAATGCGGTGGTCATATCGCCCGCCGGTGCGCCGACCACAACGGCGAGCGTAATGCCAATCAGCAGCGCCTGATACGGTTTCTTGCCGAGGGCCAGCCATCCGCAAAGAAACATCGCCACCGCGCACCACAGCAACATGAACGGAAATGAAATTAGCTCCAGCTTCAGGGCGATAAGCCCAAGCGCCGAGCCTAAAACGGTACCGCCTATGCGTTCGAAAGCGCGAGGGACCACGTTCCCCCAGAATGAGATCGGCCCCATCACCACCACCAGCGTGATCAGCGGCCACGTTCCTTCCGGGATATCCAGCAAACGAACCAGTACGAAGGTCAGCACAAACGCCAGCGCAATGCGGCAACCGTGCACCACGCGATAATGTTTGTATAACCGAATTTCAAAAGGGGTTAATGACTTGTCGGGGCGCACACCCGTCTCCAGCTCTACGGCAAACCACAATTGTACTGTGTTTTCAGCCGGGTGGATCGCGCCCGGCTGAAAAACCCTGCGTTTCGCAGGATTATCCCACTTTGTGCTCTACCGGTACAAACATCTCAATATCCCAGTAGCCGTCAGCATTGCCATCGTTCAGATAGCGTTCGAAGCAGGGTTTTGGCGCAATCTGGAATTTGCTGTCTTCCAGCAGGGAGTTGAAGAACTGATACCACGGGGTGGCGAAATCATGATTTTCGACGCGCGCGGCAGCAATAGCATACTCTCCGGCAGCAATTTCGGTCAGCATTACCCCTTCGCTGTTATCAGGGATAGTGAAATCGTCCGCTACCGTTACGGCGGTAACGCAGCGAAGCTTTTCTGCCGGCACGTCATCCGGATTGTCATAATAAACGGCCACCCACTCCTGCGGCTGAATATGACGTCCATCTACCCACATAACCAGCTGTTCAAATCCCTGCTTGACCGTCTTTTCCCACGGCCCCACGAGATGAAAGCCAGCGATCGTACGTTTCTGTTGCTGCCTGATGCTGTAGTCCATGCTGCCTCCGTTTATTACTGTATATATATACACTATAAAGCAGAATCGAGATTATCGGCAAACCAGGAGTGTTTATTATGTGAGCAGACTCGCAACACTGCCAGTCTGCCCGAAAAGGTTAGAGTTTATGATGCAGATAATCGCCGAGGCGGGAGAAAAGGCCGCCCTTTTCAACGCGCTCCAGCGTAACTAATGGCCAGTGCGCTACCACCTTGTCACGATCGTACAGCTGGATCTCCCCTACCCGCTGATGCGCGGCGATCGGCGCTTCCAGCTCTTTTTTATCCATTACATATTTCGCCTTGATGTTCGGCACTTCCGTTTTGGGTAATGCCAGCCAGAAATCCTGATCCGTGCCCAGCGCGATCTGCTCTTTATCGCCATACCAGATGCGTTCGGTTCCCACTTTTTTGCCGTTATGCAGGATCTGCACCGTATCGAAATTTTGCTGTCCCCAGTGGAGCAGCTTGCGCGCCTGATCTTCACGTCCTTTCGGGCTGTCTGCCCCCATCACCACCGCAATCAGTCGACGCTGACCATCCACTGCGGAGGCGATCAGGTTAAAGCCCGCGCCCGAGGTGTGTCCCGTTTTCAGACCATCCACGTTCATGGTCTTATCCCACAGCAGGCCGTTGCGGTTCTGCTGAGTGATGCCGTTCCAGGTCAGACTCTTCTCGCTGTACATGTGGTAGAACTCAGGCTCGCCGTGGATGATGGCCCGGGAAAGCACGGCGAGATCGTAAGCGGAGCTGTGCTGACCGGGTGCATCCAGCCCGTGTACGGTTTCGAAGTGGGTATCGCGCAGGTTCAGCTTTTCAACGTAGTCATTCATCATCCTGACGAACTGCGGCTGACCGCCCGCCACGTGATCCGCCAGCGCCACGCAGGCGTCATTGCCGGAATCAACAATCAGGCCGCGGCTGAGATCGCGCACAGAAACCCGATCGCCCTGCTTCAGAAACATCAGAGACGAACCGTCAAAGACCGGATTGCCTTTTGCCCAGGCGTCACGTCCGACCGTCACAATGTCATCGGGGCTGATGCGGTGGCTATCAATGGCACGATCGACAACGTACCCCGTCATCAGTTTGGTCAGGCTCGCCGGATTACGCTGCTGATGTTCGTTGCCCGCCGTTAAGATTTGACCCGTGGTGTAATCCATCAATACCCAGGATCCTGCCTGGATGGCAGGCGGCTGAGGTGAAAAATCCAGCGGCTCGGCAGCCAGCGCGGATGAAATACTCGAAGCGAGTAAAGAAACAGCAATAAACAGACGGCGTTTCAACGGTATATCCTCAGGTCAGTAAAAATCGATGACCTTTTTACGGGAGTTCTGATGTCGTTACCTGCCTTAATTGCAAAAAAATGTGACAGCACGCAGATTTTTTCGGAACAAATCTCGCAAATTTCTTGCCTGAAGGTGCTTTTTATTCGGACTGCTCACCCCAATCGTTTACCATAGAGACGTCAATTTTTAACAGGATGAGATTACTGGTGTCTGACTCTGCCGCGCGCCCGACTTTTTTGTTCCACGATTACGAAACCTTTGGCACCCATCCGGCGCTGGACCGACCGGCGCAGTTTGCGGCTATCCGAACCGATGACGAATTTAACGTCATCGGCGAACCCGAGGTGTTTTACTGTAAACCCGCCGATGACTATCTGCCGCAGCCGGGCGCGGTGATGGTGACGGGCATCACCCCTCAGGAAGCGCGGGATAAAGGCGTTAGCGAAGCAGAATTTGCCCGTCGCATCCACGACCTGTTCACGGTGCCCAATACCTGCGTGGTGGGTTACAACAACATCCGTTTTGACGATGAAGTGACGCGCAATATCTTCTACCGCAACTTCTACGATCCGTATGCCTGGAGCTGGCAGAACCGCAATTCGCGCTGGGATTTGCTGGATATTATGCGCGCCTGCTATGCGCTGCGCCCGGAGGGAATTAACTGGCCGGAGAACGACGACGGCTTGCCGAGCTTCAGGCTCGAGCACCTGACGCGGGCCAACGGCATCGAGCACAGCAACGCCCACGACGCGATGGCAGACGTCTACGCGACCATCGCTATGGCGAAGCTCGTAAAAACCGCGCAGCCGCGCCTGTTTGAGTATCTGCTGAGCCATCGCAGCAAGCAAAAGCTGATGACGCTGATTGACGTGCCGCAGATGAAACCGCTGGTGCACATTTCAGGGATGTTTGGCGCGTGGCGCGGGAACACAAGCTGGGTGGCGCCGCTTGCCTGGCATCCAGACAACCGTAACGCCGTCATCATGGTGGATCTTGCCGGGGATATCTCGCCGCTGCTTGAGCTCGACAGCGACACCTTACGTGAACGGCTTTATACGCCGAAAGAGGCGCTGGGTGACCTGCCAGCCGTACCCGTAAAACTGGTGCACATCAATAAATGCCCGGTGCTTGCGCAGGCCAACACGCTGCGCCCGGAAGACGCCGACCGGCTGGGGATTAACCGTCAGCACTGCCTCGATAACCTGAAAGTGCTGCGCGACAACCCGCAGGTGCGCGAGAAAGTCGTCGCCATTTTTGCCGAAGCAGAGCCGTTCGTGCCGTCTGAGAATGTGGATGCGCAGCTTTATAACGGCTTCTTTAGCGATGCCGATCGCGCGGCGATGAACATCGTGCTGCAAACCGACCCGCGTAATTTGCCCGCGCTGGATATCACCTTTGCGGACACGCGTATTGAGAAGCTGATGTTTAACTACCGTGCGCGCAACTATCCAGGCTCGCTGGATGAAGCAGAGCAGGAGCGCTGGTTACAGCATCGGCGCAACGTGTTTACGCCTGAGTTTCTTAATAGCTACGCCCAGGAGCTGGAGATGCTTTACGGCCAGTATGAAGGGAATGCTGAGAAACAGGCGCTGCTGAAAGCGCTGTTCCAGTACGCGCAAGAAATTGTCTGAGTAGCGGGTACAAAAAAGCCGGAGGCGATGTCTCCGGCTTTTTTTTTGCCCGGTGGCGCTTCGCTTACGCGGGCCTACGGTGTAGAAGTCCGTAGGTCGGGTAAGGCGAAGCCGCCACCCGACACAGTCTTACGCGACGTCTTCGTACTGAGGAACCGGGTTGCGGAAGCTCTTCGTTACGCAAGCCAGGTAAATCAGACCGATTGCACCCCAGATCAGACCCAGAACCATTGAGCTCTCTTCCAGGTTGATCCACAGGGCGCCCACCGTCAGGGCACCACACACTGGCAGCACCAGATAGTTGATGTGGTCCTTCAGCGTCTTGTTGCGCTTCTCACGGATCCAGAACTGCGAAATCACGGAGAGGTTAACGAAGGTGAACGCCACCAGCGCACCAAAGTTAATCAGCGCAGTGGCCGTTACCAGGTCGAACTTGATCGCCAGCAGGGCAATTGCGCCCACCAGCAGCACGTTCCACGCCGGTGTACGCCATTTCGGATGCACGTAACCAAAGAAGCGAGTTGGGAACACACCGTCACGGCCCATCACGTACATCAGACGAGAAACGCCCGCGTGCGCTGCCATACCGGATGCCAGTACGGTGACGCTGGAGAAGATCAGCACGCCCCACTGGAAGGTTTTACCCGCCACGTACAGCATGATTTCAGGCTGCGATGCATCCGGATCTTTAAAGCGAGAGATATCCGGGAAATACAGCTGTAAGAAATAAGACGCACCGATGAAGATCAGGCCGCCAATCAGCGCGGTCAGGAAAATCGCTTTCGGGATCACGCGCTCGGCATCTTTGGTCTCTTCAGACAGAGAAGAGATACCGTCGAAGCCCAGGAACGAGAAGCACAGGATAGTCGCCCCGGTGATCATCGGCACAACGTGCGCACCTTCAGACCAGAACGGACGGGTGCTGGTCAGCGTACCTGCGCCTTCACCGTGGGAAACGCCGTAGATGATCAGCCCAACGATAACCGCAACAATCCCCATCTGAAGGATCACGATCAGGGTGTTGAAGTTAGCCACGGTCTTGATGCTGCGCAGGTTAGAGATGGTCATAAAGGCCACCAGCGCCACAACGAAGATCCACGACGGTACGGAAGGTACCAGCGCTTCGAAGTAAATTTTTGCCAGCAGAATGTTGATCATCGGCATGAACAGGTAGTCCAGCAGTGATGACCAGCCCACCATAAAGCCAACAGCCGGGCTAATGGATTTCTGAGCATAGGTGTACGCAGAGCCTGCGGACGGGAAACGGCGAACCACTTTACCGTAGCTCAGCGCTGTAAAGAGAATGGCGACCAGTGCAAAGGCGTACGCCGTTGCAACGTGACCGTCAGTGAGGCCTGATACGATACCGAATGTATCGAACAGCGTCATCGGTTGCATATAGGCAAGGCCCATCATAACAACCGGAATCAACGTAAGCGTTTTACGTAATTCCACGCGAGAGGTGTTTGGAGTTGCGTTATGCGACATAGTTATTCTCCTTTACGGTGATAACCGCCACGTAAGCGAAAAATTGCCCCATTTCTTTCTTCCTCAGCGACAACAACTGTCGGATTTTAGTAAATATCTATCCGGTACGAAGCCCGGCCTCTTGGTTTTTAGTTTCGTTTCGTACATGCAAAAAAAAATAACCGACGCCTTTTATATCGTCGATTATTCATTTGTTTGCAGCGGCGGCATTTTGCCCTATTCCAGATACAAAAGGCAATACATTGAGAAACCTGCCCATAAATTAATTTTACTAACTGGTTGATTTCCCATCATCTGCCTGAGTGTAAACTGTCGCGATAGCACTATTTGCTAAAATTTCGTCTCGCCACCAGGCGCTGGCAAGCCCGGCGGTCTGTTCATTCCAGCCCACCCATACCGATTCGTTACTGCTCTGCGCTAAAACCTGTTTTTCCACCAGCGCGCCGCTTTCAATAAAGCGCTGTGCTAAATAACGGGGAAGGTAGCCGCACCCCAGGCCGCTTATTTGCAGTTCCAGCTTGGTTTTAAAATCAAAAACGGTGATGGCCTCCTGCTCATCCAGAAGCTGCGATGAAATGCCGCACTCGGGGCGGGAGCTGTCTCCCACCACAATGGCGCGATGGTTTTTAATGACGCGTCTTGAAACAGGCTCCGGTTCATTCGCCAGCGGGTGGTGAGGCGCAACGGCAAAGATCTGCTCCAGAACGCCCAGCCGGGCGAAACCAAATTCACTCAGCTGAGGAGGCTCATGCAGCGCTCCAACGATGATATCCGCCCTGCCCTGCGTTAAGGCGACCCACGAGCTGCCCAGCACGCCGTTGATAAAAACCAGCCGCGTGACGCTATGGCGCTGATAGAACGCCTCAATAAGCGGGGTAAGCAGCGAAAAAGGGAAAGTATCATCAACCCCAATCACCAGCTCATTTTCCCAGCCCTGATGAAGTTTGACGGCCTGTTTTTCCAGCTCGCGAACCGTATGCAGCACGTCACGCCCTTTTTCCAGCAGCATCTGCCCAGTACGGGTGAAACGCGCGCGATGGCCAGTGCGGTCAAGGATTTGAATATTAAGATCGCTCTCGAGCTTTTGCACGGTGTAGCTCAGAGCCGAAGGGGTTTTATAGAGCTTCGCCGAGGCGGCGGCAAAGCTCCCCTCTTTTTCCAGCGCATCCAGAATAACAAGAACATCCAGCAGCGGTTTCATCTTCGCCCCCTTGCGGTGTGCGATGGCCTCCGCCGGCGCAATTATTCCATAGGCATAACCAGCGGATCGGGATACTGATATTCAAATCCCAGTTCATGGCAAATACGATTGCCATCAATAATTTTGCCTTTGCGTTCCCCCTGCGCCTCGCTGAATACCGGCGGCGCCAGACCCAGCTGGCGCGCCATCAGCGGATAAAAGGTACTGCGCGGCGGATGCGAAGGCGCACATATATTATAGATGTGCCCCCCTTTCGGAGCCTGCAAAAGCAGCTCTATCGCACCGATAACATCTTCAAGGTGTACAAGGTTAACGCCGTGCTGACCATCCGGCGCGGATTTACCGGCAAAGAAGCGTCCCGGATGACGCCCCGGCCCCACCAGCCCGGCGAGGCGTAAAATATCCACCTGCGTGCCAGGCAGATTGTGCAGCCAGTCTTCCAGCTCTTTCAGTACCCGTCCGCTGGCGGTTACGGGACGGCGCTCGGTGTTTTCTTTCGCCGTACCGTCGATATCGCCATAGACGGAGGTCGAGCTGGTGAAAATGATACGCGGAATATGGTGCGCCAGGGCGCTGTCGACAATCTCCTGCACCGCCTGCAGGTAAAACGTCTCGCCCGGCCCACTGCGCCGCGCTGGTAAGGTAATGACCAGCGCGTCCACATTCATCAGTTCATCCAGCTCGTCGGTATCGCAGATAAGCTCGGGTTCGAGACGCAGCTCGACACCATCAATGCCGCACATGCGCGCCGCCTCAACCCCGTCCCGCGTGGTCTTACTCCCTGTCACCTGCCAGCCTTTCGCGGCTAATGACATCGCCAGTGGCATTCCTAACCACCCTAATCCGACAATCGCGACCTTTTTCATGACATTCTCCGCTTAACGACGCCTGTTATAAGGCTACGCCAGCCTTATGGAACGCACAATTCATACCATCAATATGAAATGAATTAATGATCAAAAAAAGCCCTTGCTTTATGGCGTACAACTGGTTTAGGTTAAAAGACATCAAATGCATAAGCATTCAACGAGAATTTATATGACACGCGTTCCTTTTAAAAACCACCATCATCACCATCATCCTGACTAGTCTTTCAGGCGATGTGTGCTGGAAGACGTTTGGATCTTCCAGTGGTGCATGAACGCATGAAAAAGCCCCCGGAAGATCTTCTTCCGGGGGCTTTTTTTTGGACCGCATTCAGACAGGTTAAAACAGGTTAACGAGGAACACAGAATGTTAGATAACTCACGTTTACGCATAGCTATTCAAAAATCAGGCCGTTTAAGCGATGATTCACGCGAACTGCTGGCCCGCTGCGGGATTAAAATCAACCTGCACACCCAGCGCCTGATCGCCCTGGCTGAAAATATGCCGATCGACATTCTGCGCGTACGTGATGACGATATTCCGGGCCTGGTCATGGATGGCGTCGTTGACCTCGGCATCATCGGCGAAAACGTACTGGAAGAAGAGTTATTAACCCGCCGCGCGCAGGGCGAAGATCCACGCTACTTTACCCTGCGTCGTCTGGACTTCGGCGGCTGCCGCCTGTCGCTGGCCACGCCGGTTGATGAAGCCTGGGATGGCCCGGCCGCGCTGAACGGCAAACGTATCGCCACCTCTTACCCTCACCTGCTGAAGCGTTACCTCGATCAAAAAGGCGTGCAGTTTAAATCTTGTCTGCTGAATGGCTCTGTTGAAGTGGCGCCACGCGCGGGCCTGGCCGATGCCATCTGTGACCTCGTCTCCACGGGCGCCACGCTCGAAGCGAACGGCCTGCGCGAAGTGGAGGTGATCTACCGCTCCAAAGCGTGCCTTATCCAGCGCGACGGCGAGATGGCCGATGCCAAACAGCAGCTCATCGACAAACTGCTGACCCGCATTCAGGGCGTGATTCAGGCGCGTGAATCCAAATACATCATGATGCATGCGCCGACCGAGCGCCTGGACGAAGTGATTGCCCTGCTGCCAGGTGCTGAGCGTCCAACCATTCTGCCGCTGGCAGGCGACCAGCAGCGCGTGGCGATGCACATGGTGAGCAGCGAAACCCTGTTCTGGGAAACGATGGAAAAACTGAAGGCGCTGGGCGCGAGTTCTATTCTGGTGCTGCCAATTGAGAAGATGATGGAGTAACGACCATGAGCTTTAACACAATCATCGACTGGAATACCTGTAGCGACGCGCAACAGCGCGAGCTGCTGATGCGCCCGGCAATTTCAGCCTCAGAGAGCATCACCCGCACCGTGGCGGAGATCCTCGATAACGTCAAAGCCCGCGGAGACGACGCGCTGCGCGAGTACAGCGCGAAGTTTGATAAAACTGAGGTCGACGCGTTACAGGTCACCGCGCAGGAGATCGCCGGGGCGGAAAGCCGCCTTGGGGATGAGATCAAACAGGCGATGGCCGTCGCAGTGAAAAATATTGATACCTTCCACACCGCGCAGAAATTGCAGGCGGTGGATGTGGAAACCCTGCCCGGCGTGCGCTGCCAGCAGGTGACGCGCCCGGTGGCATCCGTTGGCCTCTATATTCCTGGCGGCTCTGCCCCGCTGTTTTCGACCGTCCTGATGCTGGCCACTCCGGCACGTATTGCCGGTTGTCAGAAGGTGGTGCTCTGCTCTCCGCCACCGATCGCCGATGAGATCCTGTATGCGGCGAAGCTGTGCGGCGTGCAGGCGATCTATAAAGTGGGCGGTGCGCAGGCGATTTCCGCCCTGGCGTTCGGGACGGAGTCTGTTCCCAAAGTCGACAAAATCTTTGGCCCGGGTAACGCATACGTTACCGAAGCGAAGCGCCAGGTCAGTCAGCGTCTGGACGGTGCGGCGATTGATATGCCTGCCGGTCCGTCTGAAGTGCTGGTGATTGCCGACAGCGGCGCTACACCGGATTTCGTGGCCTCTGACCTGCTCTCGCAGGCCGAGCACGGCCCTGACTCGCAGGTGATTTTACTGACGCCAGATGCCGACATGGCAAAACGCGTGGGCGAGGCCATTGAGCGTCAGCTGGCCGACCTGCCGCGTGCGGAAACGGCGCGTCAGGCGCTATCGGCCAGCCGACTGATTGTGGCTCGCGATATCGACCAGTGCATCGCCATCTCCAATCAGTACGGGCCGGAGCACCTGATCATTCAGACCCGCAACGCGCGCGATCTGGTCGACAGCATAATCAGCGCAGGCTCGGTGTTCCTCGGGGACTGGTCACCGGAATCCGCCGGGGATTACGCCTCCGGCACCAACCACGTGCTGCCCACGTATGGCTATACCTCAACCTGCTCCAGCCTGGGGCTGGCGGATTTCCAGAAGCGCATGACCGTGCAGGAACTCTCCCGCGAGGGATTTGCCTCGCTGGCGTCGACCATCGAAACCCTGGCCGCCGCCGAGCGCCTGACTGCCCACAAAAATGCCGTGACGCTGCGCGTTGCCGCCCTGAAGGAGCAAGCATGAACATCGAAGAATTAGCCCGCGAAAATGTCCGTCGCCTGACGCCCTATCAGTCTGCGCGTCGTCTGGGCGGGAACGGCGACGTCTGGCTGAATGCCAACGAATACCCCACGGCGGTGGCCTTTGAGCTCTCGCAGCAGACGCTGAACCGCTACCCGGAGTGTCAGCCGAAAGCGGTGATCGAGAACTATGCGCAGTATGCAGGCGTGAAGCCTGAGCAGGTGCTGGTCAGCCGCGGGGCGGATGAGGGGATTGAGCTGCTGATCCGCGCCTTCTGCGAGCCGGGTAAAAACGCGGTGATGTACTGCCAGCCCACCTACGGGATGTACAGCGTCAGCGCCGAAACCTTTGGCGTGGCCTGCCGCAACGTACAGGCGCTCGACAACTGGCAGCTGGATTTGCAGGGCATCGCCGATAACCTCGACGGCGTGAAGGTGGTGTTTGTCTGTAGCCCGAACAACCCGACCGGGCAGATTATCAATCCGCAGGATATCCGTTCCCTGCTGGAAATGACGCGCGGCAAAGCGCTGGTTGTGGCCGACGAAGCCTACATTGAGTTCTGCCCGCAGGCGACGCTGGCAGGCTGGATTGAAGAGTATCCACATCTCGTCGTGCTGCGTACCCTGTCGAAAGCCTTCGCTCTCGCCGGTCTTCGCTGCGGTTTTACGCTGGCAAATAAAGCGGTTATCGACCTGCTGCTTAAAGTGATCGCCCCGTATCCGCTCTCAACGCCGGTTGCCGATATTGCAGCACAGGCGCTGGGCCCGCAGGGCATCAGCGCGATGCGCGAGCGTGTGGCGCAGATCCTGGAGGAGCGTCAGTATCTAGTCGATGCCCTGAAAACGATTCCGTGCGTGGAGCAGGTGTTCGACTCGGAGACCAACTACATCCTGGTGCGCTTCACCGCCTCAAGCGCGATATTTAAATCGTTGTGGGATCAGGGCATTATCTTACGAGACCAGAATAAACAACCTACCCTGAGCGGCTGCCTGCGTATTACCGTCGGCACCCGTGCAGAGAGCCAGCGCGTGATTGACGCCCTGAAAGCGGAGAAAGTATGAGTCAGAAGTATCTCTTTATCGATCGTGACGGCACCATCATCTCGGAGCCACCCAGCGATTTTCAGGTCGATCGTTTCGACAAGCTGGCGTTTGAACCCGACGTGGTCCCGGTGCTGCTGAAGCTTCAGAAAGCAGGCTATAAGCTGGTGATGATCACCAACCAGGACGGTCTGGGCACCGACAGCTTCCCGCAGGTAGACTTTGACGGCCCGCACAACCTGATGATGCAGGTGCTGACCTCGCAGGGCATCGCCTTCGACGAAGTGCTGATCTGCCCGCATATGCCTGCCGACGAGTGCGACTGCCGCAAGCCAAAAGTGAAGCTTGTTGAACGTTATCTGGCGGAAGAGGCGCTGGATAAAGCCAACAGCTATGTGATTGGCGATCGCGTCACGGATATCACGCTGGCGGACAACATGGGCATTGCGGGCCTGCGCTATAACCGCGACACGCTAAACTGGGCGATGATTGGCGAGCAGCTCACCCGACGCGACCGCTATTCCCACGTTGAACGCAACACCAAAGAGACGCAGATCGACGTGAAGGTCTGGCTCGACCGCGAAGGCGGCAGCAAGATCCACACTGGCGTCGGTTTCTTTGACCACATGCTGGATCAAATCGCCACTCACGGCGGCTTCCGTATGGAGATCACCGTTAAGGGCGACCTGTATATCGACGATCACCACACCGTGGAAGATACCGGCCTGGCGCTGGGCGAAGCCCTGAAGCTGGCGCTTGGCGACAAGCGCGGCATCAACCGCTTCGGCTTTGTTCTGCCGATGGACGAGTGCCTGGCGCGCTGCGCGATGGATATCTCCGGGCGTCCGCACCTGGAATATAAAGCCGACTTCACCTACCAGCGCGTGGGCGATCTCAGCACCGAGATGGTGGAACACTTCTTCCGCTCACTTTCTTACACCATGGGCCTGACGCTGCACCTGAAAACCAAAGGCAAAAACGATCACCACCGCGTCGAGAGCCTGTTCAAAGCCTTTGGCCGTACCCTGCGCCAGGCGATCCGCGTGGAAGGTGACGCCCTGCCCTCGTCGAAAGGAGTGCTGTAATGAACGTGGTGATTCTGGACACCGGATGCGCCAACCTGAACTCCGTACAGTCGGCGATTATGCGCCACGGCTACGAGCCGGTGGTGAGCCGCGACCCGGACGTGGTGCTGCGCGCGGATAAACTCTTTCTGCCGGGCGTAGGCACCGCCCAGGCGGCGATGGATCAGATCCACGAGCGCGAGCTGGTGGATCTCATCAAAGCCTGTACTCAACCGGTGCTGGGCATTTGCCTCGGCATGCAGCTGCTTGGCCGCCGCAGCGAAGAGAGCAACGGCGTCGATCTGCTGGGCATTATAGAAGTAGACGTGCCGAAAATGACCTACCACGGCCTGCCGCTGCCGCATATGGGCTGGAACCGCGTTTATCCGAAGGCGGGCAACAGGCTGTTCCAGGGAATCGAAGACGGCGCGTACTTCTACTTCGTCCACAGCTACGCCATGCCCGTGAATACCTACACCATCGCCCAGTGCAATTACGGCGAGGCGTTCACCGCCGCAGTGCAGAAAGATAACTTTTACGGCGTGCAGTTTCACCCGGAACGCTCCGGCGCCGCCGGCGCGCAACTGCTGAAAAATTTCCTGGAGATGTGATGATAATTCCCGCTTTAGATTTGATTGACGGCACGGTTGTTCGTCTCCACCAGGGTGATTACGGGCAGCAGCGCGACTACGGCAACGACCCGCTGCCGCGGTTACAGGCTTACGCCGCGGAGGGCGCTGAGGTGTTGCACCTGGTCGATCTGACCGGCGCGAAAGATCCGGCGAAGCGCCAGATCCCGCTGCTTAAAACACTGGTGGCTGGCGTGGACGTCCCGGTGCAGGTGGGCGGCGGCGTGCGTACGGAAGCCGATGTTGCCGCCTTACTGGACGCAGGCGTGGCGCGCGTGGTAGTCGGTTCGACCGCTGTGAAAGATCCTGAGACGGTCAAGGGCTGGTTCCGCCGCTTCGGCGCGGATGCGCTGGTGCTGGCGCTGGATGTGCGCATTGACGAACAGGGTAACAAGCAGGTCGCGGTCAGCGGCTGGCAGGAAAACTCCGGCGTGACGCTGGAAGAGCTGGTTGAGATGTATCTCCCCGTGGGGCTAAAGCATGTGCTATGCACGGATATTTCACGCGATGGTACGCTCGCAGGCTCTAACGTCTCGCTGTATGAAGAGGTTTGCGCGCGTTATCCGCAGGTGGCGTTTCAGTCCTCTGGTGGTATCGGCGACCTGGCGGATATCGCCGCTCTGCGCGGAACCGGAGTACGCGGCGTGATCGTGGGTCGCGCGCTGCTGGAAGGCAAATTTACGGTGAAGGAGGCGATTCAATGCTGGCAAAACGGATAATTCCCTGCCTGGACGTGCGTGATGGTCAGGTTGTAAAAGGCGTGCAGTTCCGCAACCACGAGATCATTGGCGATATCGTTCCCCTGGCTAAACGCTATGCCGAAGAAGGCGCAGACGAACTGGTATTTTACGATATCACCGCCTCCAGCGATGGCCGCGTGGTGGACAAAAGCTGGGTGGCGCGCGTGGCAGAGGTGATTGATATTCCCTTCTGCGTGGCGGGCGGGATTAAATCTGCTGACGATGCGGCGAAGATTCTCTCTTTCGGTGCGGACAAAATTTCGATTAACTCCCCTGCGCTCGCAGATCCGGAGCTGATTACGCGTCTGGCGGATCGCTTTGGCGTGCAGTGCATTGTCGTGGGGATCGACACCTGGTTTGATGCCGCAACGGGCAAATATCACGTTAACCAGTACACCGGCGACGAAAGCCGCACGCGCGTCACCCAATGGGAGACGCTGGACTGGGTGCGGGAAGTGCAAAAACGCGGTGCGGGTGAAATCGTTCTGAACATGATGAACCAGGACGGCGTTCGTAACGGTTACGACCTGGAGCAGCTGAAAAAAGTGCGCGCGGTCTGCCAGGTTCCGCTGATTGCCTCCGGCGGCGCGGGCACCATGGAACACTTCCTTGAAGCCTTCCGCGATGCGAACGTTGACGGCGCGCTGGCCGCTTCCGTGTTCCACAAACAGATTATCAATATTGGTGAGTTAAAAACGTACCTGGCCGACCAGGGCGTGGAGATCAGGGTATGTTAACAGAGCAACAACAGGCGCAGCTGGACTGGGAAAAAACTGACGGATTACTGCCGGTGGTTGTACAGCATGCCGTTTCAGGCGAAGTGCTGATGCTGGGATACATGAACCAGGAGGCACTGGCAAAAACGATCGACAGCGGCAAGGTGACGTTTTTCTCGCGCACCAAGCAGCGTCTGTGGACGAAAGGGGAAACCTCGGGTCACTTCCTGAATGTGGTCAGCATTACGCCTGACTGCGACAACGACACCCTGCTGGTGCTGGTCAACCCGATTGGGCCGACCTGCCACAAAGGCACCAGTAGCTGCTTCGGCGAGGCGAGCCATCAGTGGCTGTTCCTCTATCAGCTGGAACAATTGCTGGCAGAGCGTAAATCAGCGGATCCCGAGAGCTCATACACGGCGAAGCTGTACGCCAGCGGCACCAAACGTATTGCGCAGAAAGTGGGTGAAGAAGGCGTTGAAACGGCGCTGGCGGCCACCGTGCATGATCGGGAGGAGCTGACGAACGAAGCGTCGGATTTGATGTATCACCTGCTGGTGCTGCTTCAGGATCAGGAGCTGGATTTAACGACGGTGATTGAGAATCTGCGGAAACGACATAAATAAAAAAAGACCGGGGAGACCCTAATGCTGGTCACTTAAGGTGACCAGCAGTTTTTTTATCCGGGTAATTCCTGCCCTTCACCCTGAGCTCTCTCGGGTAACTACGCTCCCGTCTTCCCGGTAATACCAGCCATCTCGCCTGTTCGTACGGTGACGGTACAGCTCGCTCACCGCACCCGCCGGATAACGACAGGGGTCTTCCAGAGACGTGAGGACTTTTCTACTCCTTTCCGTCCACTTTCCGGCTCAGAAGTCTGGCAGTGACCTCTTCCGGCAGTCCCGGCCATTGATTCCGGGCCAGCGGGCTCGTTTTCAGCTTCACCCGCTCGTCACCCCTCCCCAGACGGCACACGACTTCATACTGGGTATTCTTTATCAGGGGCAGCAGCCAGTGCCGGTTCTCTCCGGCGTGCTGCCAGTGATGCAGCAGCCCCGGGGAGTAATATCCCCTGTCGAACAGGGTGATACTGTTATCCGGTACCCGGTCCGTTAACTGTGCCGCCAGACGCATTTCGCTGACGCTCTCACTGTCGAAAGCGCTGGCGTTAATCAGATGGCTGCTGAGTTCCATTAGACAGACCATGCGCACCTGCGGATAGTTGCCTTCGCTGTGCTGGTTGCCGTGTTTGCTGAACGCTTCGCTGTTCTCCCGCGTATCAGACGTTCTCCAGACCACACCATCCATCGCAAACAGGTACAGTCCGTGCCATTGCGGGTGTGACACCTGCTGGTTCCAGTATTGCTGCGTGATATCAAAAAGCTCCCGGACAGCCCCCTCGCCGAGCTTTTTGCGGCGCTGGATAACGGCGCTTCGTGCGGTGAATGGCGCGCCCGAACGGTCAGTGATATCCATGAGATTAACAATATCGGTCATCGGCCTGTCACAGAAAACAGACATGCCGACAACAAGCCATGCAATTGATTCAATGGGAGTTTACGTTTACGGAGCGTCACAGTATCGGTCAGCCTGAAGGCTTCCCGGATAAGGTCTGCGTGGATGAGTTCGGAAAGGGAACAGGCACGTTCCGGTGCGGTGAGATGTATATTACCGGGAGCCTGAGAAAGTTCCATTTTAAAAGGGTCCATGAAGAGACTTGAACCCTTTTTACTCCAGCCACTGGATCGGTCAACCGATCCTTAAAAGATCGGCATTAGGGGCGACCCGGCCTTTTTGGTTTGTAAATCAGGCTCTTGGTTTGTAGCTTCTCAGCGCATTGCGGCCAAGGACGACAGCAGAACCGATAATTCCGCCGAGCAGTACGGCAAGGATGAGGGTAATAGCAATTTTCGGGCTGTCGCGTCGGATAGGCAGGTTCGGCTTCATGACGTAACGATAGACGTGAATAGTGTCTGGGTTAACGTTGAGGTTCTGAATATCCAGTAAATTTTGTTTGGTTTGGTAGTAAGCGCCTGAGAAGACCAGCGGACGTGACGCTTCGTTATCAATCATTGACTTGAGCGCTACGGTACCCAGCAGGAACATGGTTTCCTGAGTGACATCCTGAGTCTGTTGAAGTTGCGGAGTGATAATCTTCGCGGCTTCTGCGTTCTTCAGCGCCTCAGTAATCTGCTTGATGCGTAAATCTTTCTGCTCCTGAGCGACCTTCTCCTGATTCTGGAGGGAGTCGTTCAAGGTTGTAATCTGCTGCTTGAGGTTATCTCTGAGGTCAAGCGATAGTTCTTTTGCCGTCTGCTCGTCAACCTGCTGAATATACTGAGCTAATTGCTTTTGAGCTGCTTCAGCGGATTCGCCCTGATAGCTTACGGTTAAAGGCAAACTTTGTCCTTTAACCGTAGGCTCTATAGTCAGTTTTTCCGGTTCTTCCTGATTCTCCAGCGCCTGAGCTAATGCCGAGAAGGAGGAATTGAAACGTCCAATAGCACGATTCTGAATGTCCAACATGGAAGGAGCTGCCCCGCCATAGAGTATATTCAATGCATTGGAATAGGTGGCAATTTGTGCCGCATCAGGCTGGGCTATGATGGCAGATGACGTCCATTTCTCTTTGGCTACAGTGATGTAAACGCCAGCAAGAACGATGAAAGCAGCAATAAAAGCCCCTATCACCCACTTACCACGCCACAGCTGTAACATTACATCAAGTAAATCAATTTGCTCCGGGTCATTGTTACGTGCGACCAGGTTATGGTTGTTTTGCGTCATACAATCCCTAACAGATGAAAAAGGGCAAAAATAATCTTGTTTCCATAGTGTATCTCTTGTTGTAGAAAATTCTATAAGAATCCGATGAGTTATATCGGAAAGATGGGTTATGTATGTGAAGAGCAACGCGCTATCATAGACGGATTCTGATGTCCTGGGACATCAACAAGAACACTGTGAATGAGGGAAGCTATGAAATTTCTGGTAACGGGCGCGGCGGGCTTTATCGGTTCTCATGTCAGCAAGCGCCTGCTTGATGCAGGGCATGAAGTTGTTGGGATTGATAATCTGAATGATTACTATGACCCTAACCTCAAGCTCGCTCGCCTCGAACTGCTCAAATCCGGGAGTTTCACCTTCCACAAGCTGGACTTAGCGGACCGCGAGGGCATGGCTGCGCTCTTCGCCAATGAGAACTTTGACCGCGTGATCCATCTTGCCGCACAGGCGGGCGTGCGTTACTCGCTGGAAAACCCGCATGCCTACGCAGATGCGAACCTGGTAGGTCACCTGAACGTGCTGGAAGGCTGTCGCCACAACAAGGTTCAGCATCTTCTGTATGCTTCATCCAGTTCCGTTTATGGCCTCAACCGTAAGATGCCATTTTCTACTGACGACTCCGTGGACCATCCGGTATCCCTGTATGCGGCAACAAAAAAAGCCAATGAGCTGATGTCGCATACCTATTCGCATCTGTACAACCTGCCAACCACTGGTCTGCGTTTCTTCACCGTATATGGTCCGTGGGGACGCCCGGACATGGCGCTGTTCAAATTCACCAAAGCTATGATTGCAGGTAACAGCATCGACGTATACAACTACGGCAAGATGAAACGTGACTTCACCTATATTGATGATATTGCCGAGGCGATTATTCGCCTGCAGAACGTCATTCCCGAGGCCAATGCCGACTGGACGGTCGAAGCGGGTTCACCTGCTACCAGCTCTGCCCCGTATCGCGTATACAACATCGGCAACAGCTCTCCGGTAGAGCTGATGGACTACATCACAGCGCTGGAAGAGGCTCTGGGCAAAGAAGCGGTAAAAAATATGATGCCAATCCAGCCGGGTGACGTGCTGGAGACCAGTGCAGACACCAGGGCGCTTTATGACGTCATTGGGTTTAAACCGCAGACCTCCGTCAAGGAGGGCGTGAAAAACTTCGTCGACTGGTACCGTAGTTTCTATAAGGTTTAAAAACAGAAAACCCGGCAAGATGCCGGGTTTTTTATGCGCGACAGTTAGCAATCAGTCACTACCGAATAGGTCACGGGTATAGACTTTATCTTTCACGTCCGCCAGCTCTTCCGCCATACGGTTGGAGATAATTACGTCCGCTTCTTTCTTAAATGCATCCAGATCGCGGATCACACGTGAATGGAAGAACTCGTCTTCCTGCATGGCCGGTTCATAAATAATGACCTGCACGCCCTTCGCCTTAATACGCTTCATGATCCCCTGAATGGAAGAAGCGCGGAAGTTATCGGAACCGCTCTTCATGATCAGGCGATACACGCCCACCACTTTCGGCTGACGCGCGAGAATAGAATCCGATATGAAGTCTTTACGCGTGCGGTTGGCATCCACAATTGCGGAAATCAGGTTGTTCGGCACCGCCTGATAGTTAGCCAGCAGCTGCTTGGTGTCTTTTGGCAGACAGTAGCCGCCGTAACCGAATGACGGGTTATTGTAGTGGTTGCCGATACGCGGGTCGAGGCACACGCCTTCAATGATCTGACGGGTGTTCAGGCCTAAGCTCTCTGCATAGCTGTCCAGCTCGTTGAAGTAAGCCACGCGCATTGCCAGATAGGTGTTAGCGAAAAGCTTAATCGCCTCCGCTTCAGTGGAGTCGGTGAACAGAACCGGAATATCTTGCTTGATGGCGCCTTCCTGAAGCAGCGCCGCAAAACGCTCCGCACGCTCGGAACGCTCACCGATCACGATGCGTGATGGATGCAGGTTATCGTATAACGCCCTGCCCTCGCGGAGAAACTCAGGCGAGAAGAAGACATTATCAATACCCAACTCTTCTTTAATAGATTTGGTGAAGCCTACTGGAATGGTCGATTTGATAACCATCACGGCGTTAGGATTGATCGCTACAACGTCTTTAATAACTGCCTCAACGGTAGAGGTGTTGAAGTAGTTGGTTTTCGGATCGTAGTCGGTTGGCGTGGCGATGATGACGTAATCCGCATCACGATACGCATCTTCTTTGTCGGTAGTAGCACGGAAATTAAGTGATTTATTCGAAAGATAATCCTGAATCTCTTTGTCAACAATAGGAGACTGCTTCTGGTTCAGCATGTCCACTTTGGCCTGAACGACATCCAGCGCAACCACTTCATGATTCTGGGCGATCAATATACCGTTTGAGAGGCCAACGTAACCAGTTCCGGAGATAGTTATTTTCATTCGCTTATGACTTCTTTGAGTTAATTGTAGAGATGATCGTCAGACCATCGCGAAATAGACTGTTGGGCTTTGTACCTTCAGCCTGACAGAACTGTCAAGGCAAACCAGGACTAATCCCCGCGAGCGGGCCGACATTCAGACAACTTCGAAAAAAAACGTCATTTTTTAACGTAAAAAAACCCGGAGATATCTCCGGGTTATGTTCACCGCAGCTGTATTAACTCAATCCAGCCATTCGGTGTGGAACACACCTTCTTTATCCGTACGCTTATAGGTATGCGCACCGAAGTAGTCACGCTGTGCCTGAATCAGGTTCGCTGGCAGAACGGCAGCACGATAGCTGTCGTAGTATGCCACCGCAGCGGAGAAGGTTGGAACCGGAATACCATTCTGTACTGCGTAGGCAACCACGTCACGCAGCGCCTGCTGGTACTCGTCTGCAATCTTCTTAAAGTACGGTGCCAGCAAAAGGTTAGCGATACCTGCGTTTTCAGCATAGGCATCGGTGATTTTCTGCAGGAACTGCGCACGAATGATGCAACCCGCGCGGAAAATCTTCGCGATCTCGCCGTAGTTCAGGTCCCAGTTATTCTCGTCTGACGCCGCACGCAGCTGAGAGAAGCCCTGCGCGTAGGAGACGATTTTACCCAGGTACAGGGCGCGACGAACTTTCTCGACGAACTCAGCTTTGTCACCGGCTGGTTTAGCCTGTGGGCCTGACAGCACTTTAGAAGCCGCAACGCGCTGCTCTTTCAGAGAAGAGATATAACGCGCAAAGACGGATTCGGTGATCAGAGACAGCGGCTCGCCCAGATCCAGAGAGCTCTGGCTGGTCCATTTACCGGTACCTTTGTTCGCTGCTTCATCCAGAATCACATCAACCAGGTATTTACCCTCTTCATCTTTTTTCATGAAGATATCTTTGGTGATGTCGATCAGGTAGCTGTTCAGCTCGCCTTTGTTCCACTCGGTAAAGGTTTCAGCCAGCTCTTCATTAGAGAGATTCAGGCCGCCTTTCAGCAGGGAGTATGCTTCTGCGATCAGCTGCATATCGCCGTATTCGATGCCGTTGTGCACCATTTTTACATAGTGACCCGCACCGTCCGGACCGATATAAGTCACACACGGCTCGCCATCTTCCGCAACAGCAGCGATTTTAGTCAGAATAGGCGCAACCAGTTCGTACGCTTCTTTCTGGCCACCAGGCATGATAGATGGGCCTTTCAGCGCGCCCTCTTCACCACCGGAAACACCGGTACCGATGAAGTTGAAGCCTTCAGCGGACAATTCACGGTTACGACGAATGGTGTCCTGGAAGAAGGTGTTACCGCCATCAATGATGATGTCGCCTTTTTCGAGGTAAGGCTTCAGGGAGTCGATAGCTGCATCGGTACCTGCGCCCGCTTTCACCATTAGCAGGATTCGACGAGGCGTTTCCAGAGACTCAACGAACTCTTTCACCGTATAGAAAGGAACCAGCTTCTTGCCTGGGTTCTCGGCAATCACTTCTTCAGTCTTATCACGGGAGCGGTTGAAAACGGAGACGGTATAACCACGGCTTTCGATGTTGAGCGCCAGGTTGCGCCCCATCACTGCCATACCGACAACGCCGATCTGTTGCTTGGACATTACATACTCCTGTCAGGTGTGGTCCCACCAGGTACTTCCCGGTGGATATATTATCTAATAATCTTAACTCAGAAATCGAGAGCAGAGGTAGGTAATTATGGTCATTAATACACTTTAGCCATAACAAAAGCATGGCTTTATCAAGTGGTCATTTTTGCGTCGTTGAAATACATTGCTTTTTATATTCTTTAATAGTTTTCTGGTAAATATAATAGCTTAACTTAGGTATACGTTTCAAATTCTTATCATCGAAATCGACACCAATTATTCCAAATCTATTTTTGTAACCCCATAACCACTCGAAATTATCGAGCAAGCTCCAAAATAGATAGCCCTGAATATCCAATCCTTCCTTTTTTGCATTCATAACGGCAGTAACATGTCTCTTGAGATAGTCTGCTCTCAACTTATCAGAAATGACCCCTTCCTTAAGTTGTTCATCAGCTAAACCAAAACCTGCACCATTCTCAGTAATAATGAAGGTAGGATGAGCATATTCGGCATCAATCTTTTTCATCATTGTAACCAACGCCTCAGGAGAAACAGGTCCGTTGACGGATGGTTTTTTATCTGGGTTAGGGACATTACCTATTTCAAACGGTTCAGATTTATCATGCCTAACCAATGTTGGACCATAATAATTTACGCCGATGAAATCAGGTTTTCCTTGGGTAATCAATTGCATATCTTGAGATGTGGGCTTAAATTTAGGATATGCTGATTGATACATTTTCAATACTGAATCTGGATATTTTCCCTTATATAGAGCATCGAGAATCCAGTTGTTGTGGAGATCGTTACATAACTGCTCAGTAGTACTATTTGGATGTCCATTATCGATGCAAGGAGATAAGTTTAACGCAATGCCAATACGTCCATCATATTTAGCCTTATGGTAATTACGTACCACCATCGCATTTGCAATCAAAAGGTTGTGTAATGCTACCGCTTGTTTTCCACGAGACGCTACGGACAAAACGTCACGGTATCCGTCTGGTTTTTTTTCAATGAGATTTGCTGCAAGGGGTTCAAGAGTAAAAACATAGCCTTCAGGCTCATTAAAGGTAATAAAATTATGACTTTTATTACCAAAATTCTCGAAAATTACTTGCGCAAATTTTTCGAACCACACTGGTGATTCAGGGTTAGACCAACTACCTTTTTTATAAAGCGCTAATGGCATGTCCCAGTGGTAAAGTGTAATCACCGGCTCAATATTAGCTTCTTTTAAGTCAGCAATAAGTTGGTTGTAATATTCTAATCCCTTTTTATTTACCGTTACACCGTCAGGCATGACCCTGGACCAGGATATGGAGAAGCGGTACGAATTGACACCTAATTCTTTCATGAGTTGTATATCTTTTAGATAGACATCCCGAGAAATTTGATTGGCTGCAACATCTCCATTTTCAACGGTACCAATAGTATATTTTGTTACTTCATTATGAGTAAAATAATCCCAGTTTGAAGGACCCTTTCCACTCTCATTCCAGCCACCTTCAACCTGGTAAGATGAGGATGCCGTGCCCCAGAGAAAATCACATTGCTGTTTTTCACCAGAGAATGCAGGAGGTAAAAGAAGCGCAGAGGTAAGGAAAAAATATTTTGCTTTCATTTTATAATCAAAACCTGATAGCTATTAAGGGTATGATATTGTTAATTATATGAATCGCTATTTGCTATTTTTTATTAAATTGAGCAAATACTGACCGTAATTGGTCTTGCTCATTTCATTCCCGTAGGTCAGGACCTCACTCTCAGTGAGCCAACCGTTACGGTAAGCAATTTCCTCCAGGCAGGCGATTTTGAACCCTTGTCGTTTCTCAATAGTATGAATAAATTGTGATGCTTCGATTAAACTGTCATGGGTACCGGTATCGAGCCATGCAAAACCTCGTCCCAGTAATTCTACCTGAAGATTTCCCTGTTCGAGATACATCTCATTCAGCGTAGTAATTTCAAGTTCACCGCGTGCTGATGGTTTAACGCGTTTTGCCATATCAACCACGTTTGCATCATAAAAATATAGGCCAGTAACAGCCCAGTTGGATTTAGGTGCAGCTGGTTTTTCTTCTATACTTAATGCCTTGAAGTTTTCATCAAACTCTACAACACCAAAACGCTCTGGATCCATTACCTGGTAGCCAAAAACAGTAGCCCCGGCATTACCTGAAACAACCGATTCAAGTTTCCTACCAAAACTCTGCCCGAAGAAAATATTATCACCTAATACTAAGGCACATTTATCACCAGAGATAAACTCTTCACCAATAATGAATGCTTGCGCAAGGCCATCAGGAGACGGCTGAATTTCATAGGACAAATTAATTCCGAAACGACTACCATCTCCTAACAAACGTTTAAAAGAAGGCAGATCTTCAGGTGTTGTGATTAAGAGAATATCACGGATACCCGCAAGCATAAGCACCGACATTGGATAATAAACCATAGGTTTATCATAAATGGGTAAAAGTTGTTTAGAGACTCCACGTGTAATTGGGTGTAAACGTGTTCCTGAACCGCCAGCAAGAATAATACCCTTCATTCTACTACCTCAATACTCTTAAGCTAAATTAGAATTAATATCTTTCAATTAAACAACATCTTTTCTGATATCAGTTGAGCACAATGTTTTTACCCATGAGTCTACGCTATAACGCGAAATTGCATCCGTATGCTTTTCATCATACGGGATATCAAAAAAAGCAGAGTCTATATAAATATTTTTGCGGTCTATAAAATAAAAATTTTCAGATGCATAAAAGTCGTAGTCCTTAACTCTGCTATTAGTTGTTATGAACTTCCTCTTTAGAGGTAAGCATTCTATTGTTCTCATCGTCAAACCTGTCTGCCGGGGATGCTGGATGTCAAGCACAGCATCAGCACCAGAGAAGAATGACGCAATCTGTTTTTTATTTCTAGAGCGAAGTGTAAAACTAAAGAGTCTGTATTTAATGACATCTTTTATATTGGTAAGAATAAAACCAGCCAATACAACAATAGAAGGAAAATAAAGCACAAACCTTAAATCATATTCATTTTTATATTTCTCATAAATTTCCCCTAATAGCTTGTATCTGTCACTATGTACGGTACCGAGGAATGCAATACTTGGCTTAACGTTCTTTGCTGTTTTTCTTGTCGCTGTGCTTACAAAATCAGGGGAATAAAACAATGGCAAATGATCCATAAAATCATATTCTCGAGCATCATTATCATCAAAGGTAAACACTCGGTCAAATAAGTTTAGATACTCCTGAATATGAGGGTAATTTTTAATAGAATCCCACGCGTAGTAAATGAATTGAGCACTCTTATATTTATTTTTGAATTTAAGTAGATTTTTTCTATCGAGAGACTCACCTTTAAGCACTATAACATAGTCGTAATCATCTCTTGTTTGAAGCAATATCCTCTCAAAATACGCGTCTGAAATGCGTTTAAGGAAATTATTATCTTTCCAGAGCCTAAGTAAAATTTTAAAAAAGACGTTATTAAATGGCTTTTCATCGAAATAATCAACGGTGGCACCGGCTCGCCTTAATCCATCAGATATTTCGGTCTCATAATTAAAAAAGCGAGGACATAAAAACAGCACTTTCATTTTAAATACTCTTCTTCACAATGGCCGGAATGCCTACAAGTAGCACATTGTCATCACAGGAATGCATTACAACAGCGTTAGCCGCGACAATAACATTGTCACCAATTCGAATACCACCAAGAACCTTAGCCCCTGATGCAATTACTACATTATCACCTAAAACAGGGCGATTAGCGTGATTGAATGGAATATCGATATTTGTCGCACCCAGCGTAACTTGCTGGTAGATTGTTGCGTTAACACCAATTTTAGATGCGCCAATAACAATACCCTGCGAGTGTGGTATAAAAAAACCACCACCTATTTCGCAGTTTGACGCAATTTCAACCCCAAAAACAATAAAATTTATTAGCGAAAAAATCTTTCCTAAAACAGGGATTCTTTTCTTATAGCAAAAATGACTCATGCGGTATAAAATAACTGGAGTCATTTTCATTCCGATAAAAGCTGAAATTATACCTAAAAGAGAAACTTTTGATTTATTACGCCCACTCAGTTTGTAATATCTCCGTACATCTTCCTTAACTAACTCAAACATTAGGATGACTCCCTGTAAATATTTTAATTCTCACAAGAACAAGAGTTACAATGAAAAGTAAGAAATATGTCTGAATAAAAAATAAATTATAAAAGCCACTAAATATTGCGCACTGCATTGCAATCGCATAAGGAAATAAACTAAAACGATATGACTTTAGCAAATTCTTGTAGGCAATACTGAAAAGCAGAAGTAAGCATGTAACCACAATTAGGGAGCCCGCGATGCCAAGATCGGGCATTAGCTTTTCAAACATTGTTGAAACGTTGGCATTATCATCTACTAATGCCATGGTATCGTGGAATCCTAAATCACTATAAATGAGATTTCGGATAACACTGGGGAAAAGATCCTGGAAGCTTGTAAAATCGTATACCGGCACTATATCCGCAAAGTTATAGGCGAGATTTGCAAGACCCGCAGTAACATAGACATAAAACCATGTAAATCCTGAAGGCAGACTCGACAAAAATTGGCCTTGTGGTGACAACAAATATTGATACGGATTTTCTGCGCCCCTGATATCTCCTACTGCTCCAAAAACTAGAACTATTGTCACAACTGACAATACAGTATAAACAAACATCTTTTTCGTGAATTTTTTATAAATAAAGAATAAAAAGAATATTTCTACGAGACCAGACATCAGAATACCACGTCTGAAGACCAGCATTTCCCAGATGCTCATTAACAGAATTACCAGAAGTATACTTTTCCGTTTTGATAAAAGAAAATGATAATATAGTGACGGAAAAACAAAAAGGAATAGCATATTAACTATGCCATGATATGTTGGTATTCCGAACTCGGTATAGTTATAGCCGCCCCTAAATTGCATAATCATTGGGATCCCACCAGCAACAACCACATCAGGTATTATTGCAAAGCACCAAATGATGAGCCATATTTTAGTCGCCCGCCAAGATGGCATAATATCTTTAAGACGAACATGATTAATACTGCCAGGAGTGATAAATGGAAGTGAAAAAATCAACCCCAGAACAACATTGATTGACAAAAACACCATCATCTCACTTGAGAGAGGGCTAATATTAGTCGTCAGTCCAAGCGAATATAAGAAAATTGTAAACAACCAAATTGAAGCATATACAAACCCTGGGGACAATAAAAAAATACTCATCCTACATCCTCAGCTGTCGAAGTCTTCCACCTTCAATATATGAAAGTGCCAATACGACTTTATATACAAAATCGGGTATTTTAATCGTTTTTGAATCTAACTTATCACACAAGCAGAGCAGAATTTTTCGTGTCGTTGTTATTGGAAGAATATGTATAGCCTTTATGAGTAGTTTACTAAGGACTTTTGTATCTTCCAACATCACTTCGTAAGATGAAAAGAGACTGTCCTTCACGCATTCCGGATGTTTTTCTTTCAAAACAGGGAACGATTTTGATGCATATACAACCATTCTTTCCGAAGCTCTGCGCAAAGTTGGGGTATCACTGTCTTCTGCTCTTGCATCGGGTAAAAAATAAAAGTCATACTTTGCTTTTGAAACTCGGATGCCAAGTTCCTCATCTTCACAGCCGTAATGATAGAAAGTTTCATCAAAACCGCCAATTGTGTCAATTATATCTCGCGTCAGGATAATGCCGTCACTTGCGAAGAAACGAGTGCTTATAATTCCTTCAGGCATGTTACGCGCCCCCAAATAACGACTGTCAAAATAGCGGAGATAATTGCTGGTGTTGAGTCTGGCGGGATCGATTCGTATGTTAATTCTGGCTGCTGTATAGCTCTTGTCATGGAAAAAAGAAACGATCTTTTTTAATGCGTTAGGTTCAAGCAGGTTGTCGATATCAATAAACATTATCAACGAATTTGTCGCGAGCGAAATACCCACGTTACGGGAAATTGCCCTGCCAGAATTTATTTGGTTCCTGTGGAATAAAAAATTTATCTTATCTTTAAACGCTTCCGCATACGAGTCTGCGATTTCTGCAAGTGAAATCGGACTACAATCGTCAATAAGAATTAATTCGACAAGGTTGTTTGGATAATCAATATTCAGTATAGCATCCATGAAGCCCTTAACTTTCCATGGTTCACAGTAAGCAGGGACCACTATTGAAATCTTATCATTGTACTGCACTAATGCACCTCGTAGAATAAATTATATTAAAGGCGTAGACTACTGCTAAACCGATGACGATGTTACTCACCCCCATATAATGGAAAATGGCAGGAACAATAGCCACTACCAGGCAGAAGGCTATCAACCACTTAATAGCTAATTTTTTTAACTGCTTCATTCTAATTAGAACCATACTGAGCAACTGATCTATAGCTAATATTGGTGTTAACCAGACAAATGTTTTTAAATAACTATATGCGTAAACGAGTTTTGCACCATAAAGGACGTGAATAATCATGTCGGCAAGAATTGTTGTAAACAGTGCGCCAGCACAGGTTACTGAAAGCGTAGCGAAAATACAGAACGGCAATTTTCTTTTTATTGTTGTAATATCAATAAATTTAAATATAAAAATTGGTGCGATTGCCTGAACAAACAGAATACATATTGCATACCAGTTATCGACTAACTGAAGTGCTGCTGCATAGTTCGAATACGTTTCTCCAGAAATTTTTCCTTCGAGATATACTCGATCAAATTTCATGGTGACCTGCTGCATAATCAAACAAAACCATACGGCGACACCAATCTTAAAATACGAAAAAATCTCAGAATCAACCTTCACGAATTTAAATCCTGTAGCTTTTCTGAAAGTATAAAAGATAAAGCCACAAGGTAAAAGTGATTCAATAACCCATGCCACCCAAAGATAATTTATTGGCAATTGATTCCTTACACCAATATAAATGACAATGAGTTTAATTATTGCAGCGAACATAAGCACGAGGCAAGGTAACTTGAGACGAGCCTGGCTTTGGTACCATGTTAAACCTACAATAAAAGTTTCTCGTAATGCAACAGATATGGCCAAACCAATAATAAACTGTCTGGACAGTCCACTGGCAGCAAAGATTCCCCATGCCACCATGCACAATGCAACGAAAACTCCTGCCGCTAGACGCAATAAAATCACGTTGCTCATAGTGGAGTTTATTTTTGATGGTGCATCCAGCAATTTAGGAATAACCACCTCAGCCCCACAGATCCATGTGCCTGTCATGAATATAGCCAGAATAACGAGAGAATATTGCCAGCTACTGAAATCACCAAAATTATAATGATTTATCAATAATCTGTTAATAATAATAATGATAACGAGTTGAGTGATTCTCTCGAGGCTAAGATAAAAAAAGTTCACAAAGACTTTTCTTTTATCTTCATCCGCCACATTTTTTTTAATGGCTGATAAGAAAAAATTAGACATCTGTCATATTCTTTATAAAGTTATCGATCATTATTTCTATATCAGACAATACATTTTTATAGACATGGCCGAACTCATTTATAGTTCTGGTATTATCCGTAGGAGGGAAATACTCACCTTTGAAACCTTCATGCCATTTGATCGTACAGCCAGTTTTACTTGCAATTAAATCTGCAATATCAGATGCTTTGGTATTTACACCAGAAGCAATGTTATAGATGTGATGTTCATTCTTACGGCTGATGAGGTAAATCATTTCTGCAACATCCGTAACTGAAACATAATCTTTTGCATATGCAGGCGCAACATACATATCAATATGTTTATTCGAAATTGCATTTCTTATTATGCTTGGCAGGAATAACTTACTTTTTAATGCCAAACCGTAAACGTTACTAGGTCTGACAATAATCGTATCTCGACTGCTTTTAAGGCATAACTCTTCACTTACCAGTTTAGTAAGGTTAAAAAGTCTTCGGTTATCGCTGCTGCATACCGTAAGATTATCATTTTCCGACGCGCTATCTTGTTCCATATATACGCGCGTTGATGAAATATAGATTAATTTCGAGAACTCAGCGCGTTCCAAAATTGATGCCAGCAACTCGGTGTTTGATTTATATACATCAAATGGTGTGTTTGCACAATCACCATTGCCAGCAGCATAGATGACAATGCCCAGATCTCTATCAAAAAGAGTCTCATCATCGCGTGGCGGGACTTCAACTTTTTCGCCCTTAGCCAGAAGGTTTTCCACGATTTCACTACCAATGAAACCACGTCCACCGATCACTGTATAATGTGCTTTCATAACGTTTTCTTATACTCAGCGAGTGTAATTAATTTGATGTCTTTTTCAGAGAGGAGTGGTGATGTTATCGGCCAGTCAATGGCAATATCCGGATCATTCCAGATAATCCCACCTTCATCCTTTGGATCGTAAAAATCAGTACACTTATAGTGGAAATCGGCATAATCGCTTAATACGCAGAATCCATGGGCAAACCCAGGAGGAACGTACAACTGGTTATTCTTCTCGCCTGAAAGAAGTACACCAACATATTGGCCAAATGTATCAGAATCTTGGCGAAGATCCACTGCAACATCATAAACTTCACCGCTGATTACGCTAACTAATTTACCCTGAGGCTTCGTTTTCTGGAAATGCAGTCCACGTAGAACATTTCGACTCGAACGTGAGCGATTATCCTGTACAAAAGTACCTTTAATTCCTGCATCTTCATATTTTTCTTTATGCCAGGCTTCAAGAAAAAAACCGCGAGAATCACCAAAAACCTCAGGCTCAATGATCACACAATCTTTTAAAGGTGTTTGAATTACGTTCATTATAAATCCTTCGGTGGGAAAGAATCTCTTTCCCATCTACTTTGTGAGTTAATTTCAGATTTTGGTACTGACTTAAAATACTTAACTGTTGTTTTCTTTCCAGAGTAAGTCACAGATGTCATCAGTAGGATTAAATGCAGTAGGTGCATTTAGCAATATTTTGCGCACCCGTTCATAATCAAAGTTGCGACATGAGATATCTAATTCTGCAAGAATATTTTTCATTTCACTCCACGGAAGCATGACTTCATTAGCCGTTTTAATTCGTGGATGTTGTGTTATAGAGACGTTATCGCCTATTAAAAGCTCTTCATAAAGCTTCTCTCCAGGCCGCAGTCCCGTCGTTTTGATAGCAATATCACCATAAGGATTTTTATCATCGCGGACGGAAAGTCCCTGCAATGCAATCATGCGGTGGGCGAGATCAATAATTTTAACCGGGTCGCCCATATCCAGCACAAAAACATCTCCCCCACTACCCATTGCTCCAGCCTGGATCACAAGCTGCGCTGCTTCAGGAATGGTCATGAAATAACGGGTGATATCAGGGTGCGTTAATGTTACCGGGCCACCAGCAGCGATTTGTTTTTCAAATAGGGGCACAACCGAACCGGACGAACCTAACACATTCCCGAACCTGACCATGCTGAAGCAGGTTTTACGCGATTCTGATGCCAGGGCCTGCAGAATCAGCTCCGCCATACGCTTTGTCGCACCCATTGTGTTTGTTGGCCGCACAGCTTTATCTGTAGAGATAAGAACAAAACTTTCGACGCCACAATTTTCGGCAGCTTGAGCGCAGCACAAAGTTCCAAAGATATTGTTACGGACACCGTCAATAACATTGAATTCAACTAGCGGAACATGCTTATAGGCTGCCGCATGGTATATAGTCTCAACGTTAAATGCCTTGATTAGCCTTTCAAGATGTTCCATATCCTGAACATTACCTAAAATTGGGTAAATCTTAGTATTCAAGGATTGTGTCAGAATTAAATTTCTTAGCTCAGAATCGATAGAATAAAGTGAGTATTCTGATAACTCGAAAAGAATTAGTTGTGAAGGTTTATTTTTGATTATTTGTCGGCATAGTTCAGAACCAATAGATCCTCCTGCGCCAGTGACCATGACCGTTTTATCAAGAATATTCTTTGAGACTAATTCAGGGATCGGTGAAACAGGGTCGCGACCTAACAGATCGGTAATTACTACTTTACGTAAAGCATCGATTCTCGCTTTTCCTTCAACCAAGTCAACCATTCCCGGAATCGAAAGCACCTCACAAGGTAGTCCTTCGAGGGTAGAAATCACCTCATTTTTTCTCGCACGGCTGGCACTTGGCATCGCCAGCAGAATTTTCTTAGCCTCATACTTCTCGATTAGCCATGCCAATTTTTCTGGCGAAAACACACTTACACCATGGATAACCTGCCCCTGTAATGAGCGATTGTCGTCAACAAACGCAACGGGATAGTATTCATCCATCTGACTCAACGCGGGAAGTAACTGTCGTCCTGAAGCTCCGGCCCCATATATGATGACGCGTGTTCCCAATTTTAAGCCACGATTAACTAGCATTCTCATTCCAAGGCGCGAGCCCGCCACAAGCAATACCCCGAACGAGAAATAAATAAAGGGGATGGTTCTTGGAAGATAGAGGTTTGTGTAAAAAGCGGCAATAATCAGGAGTAACGACGAAATTAGCATTCCAAGAGAAACAACAAGCAGTATTTTCGCGGTTATGTAACGTATTACAGCTCTATAAAGTCCAAGTTTTACAAAGATGGCAAGAGTAATTACTATTATTGATGTGAGCAGTAACCAGTGGGATACGCTAGTTAACGGTGTCATAGAATCAATACGAACCCAAAATGCAAACCAAAATGCACACGTTAACAAAACAACATCAATGGAGAGTGTAATAATCCGTTTTATTGGTCTTGGCAAAGAAATTAAATAAGTTAGCATACTAAAAACTAGTCGCCTCGTTAAAGCTTGCTATTAATTTATAAAATAGTACCGGGAGGGCATATGGCATGCTCATCCACTGTTGCACTATATCCACCCACTGTTCCCGCTTGCAGAAAAGCCGATCTCCCAATATTCGCACCACCGGCAAGATGCACGCCAACCCCTAAGTGGGCAAAATCACCAAGAGTCGAATCATGATCCACCGTCGAATGACTATTAACTATCGTACCTGCTCCTAAGGTTGAGTTTGCGCCAATAACTGCACCGGCTAAAACTACGCTCCCGCTCCCCAAGGTAGCGGACGGACTCACAAATGCAAAGGGGTGTACCAGCGTTGTAGGAGTAATACTTAAACTTTGAAGCTGATGGTGGAATACTTCTCTTAGCTTATTATTGCCAATGCCTATAGCAATATGTTTGGCAGTGTCCGCATAGAGATTAAGATCTGATGTTTTCCCAATAACATGAATCTCTGAAGTATTTAAGCACGATTCATTATCATCGAGGAATACAATATTTTCATATCCCAAAAGTCTAGCAGTTTCGTACAGCGTACGTCCATGCCCTCCAGCTCCTATAATGATCAGATCATTCATTTATGCATTCTCTTTGTCTTTGACTCCAGCCCCACATTTGAAAGCGATAAATATCAATGGTAGCCACGCGATGATGATGCCAACAATTCCATCAATTTTTGCAGAAATGATTAAGTATGCAATTGGGAACAACCACACAATATTTATTGCAATCGCCGCCAATGTTACCGGAACATGGCTCTTATATTTGCGGGCAAGAATTTGATAGCAATGGCTTGCATGTGCTTCATAAACTTTTTTACCAGCCAGTAATCTTCTAAGCAAGGTAGTAGTTGCATCCACAATAAAAATGCCAAGCAGACAAAGTTCAGCGAACAAGACATGTGAATCTAGCTTTGCAAAATAAAGAATCATCAGGCCAATAGTAATACCTAAAAAACCACTTCCAGCATCCCCCATGAAGATCCTTGCCACAGGGAAGTTCCACACAATGAATCCTGCGGCAGCCCCAGCGAGAACCAGTGCAATCATCGTCATCGCATCAGGAGAACCAGCGTTTTGGCTAAGCGTTATTATAACGACACTGCACAGAGAAAAAGTAATGGCTTGAGAGCTTGCAAGACCATTAATGCCATCCATAAAGTTATATAGATTCAACATCCACACAAGATAGACGCTTCCTATGATTATTCCAAACCATGACAAAGATACGACATAGCCAAATATATCAATATCCGGAAACGTTCCTAAGAAATAGAGACCTATTGCTGCTGCTAAGAAATGCATCAGCAAACGCCAGCGCGCAGCAATGTGTCCATGATCATCGAGAAAACCGATAACCGCAATCAATAAGCCCGGCACGAAGAAGCCTAAAAATGTCTCATGAGAGATATGTTTCGTCAGTACCAACCATAGTAATGCAGCTAATAATGTTAATACTATAGCAACCCCTCCACCGCGCGGCGTCGGCACATTATGTGAGCTTCTTTGGTTTGGCTGATCAATCACATTATTCTTGATGGCGTACAACCTTAAACCCCAGGTCATCGCGCATGAGATAAAGAATGCAAAAACGACAATCCCCAGATACAACATTATTTTTTACCTTCAATAAAATTCTTCGCTGTTTTTACCATCGTTTCCTGCAACGTAACGGGTGGAGTCCATTGAAGCTGTTCCCTTGATTTCGTTGAGTCGACTTCCAGATCGCCATACAGTTGGTCATATATACTTTTTTTCCTCATTGCTGAAAGAAAAATTTTAAGTAATACCCGAGGGAAATAAACAATCCGCGCTGTCATGCCCATCCCGGTAGAAAATGCCGTAATCATTTCTTCAGTTGAAGGATGCTCCTGGTCAGCCAAAAGATAAAGTTCATTTTTTGACTTTTCATTTGTTGTACATTCGCTTATAAAGCTCACAACATTGTCCAGTGAAACAAGGGCGCGCTTATTTTTTACTGACTTAAAAGGCAGAGGCAGGTTTTTAGACACTAACTTTAATAAGCGTTGAATATTACCCGGAGCATTTGGACCACAGATTAAAGCCGGACGAACGATTGTTATTGCCATATTACTTCCTGAAAATGCCTTGAGAAGGCTTTCCTCGGCTTCCAGCTTGGAAATAGCATAATCTGACGTTGGTCTGGCAGGTGTCGATTCACTGAAAGGGATTCCCGATGTGGAATTACCATTTACTCCAATTGAACTGACGAAGATGAAATGTTTTACGCCACAGTTTGCAGCGTCATTAGCTAATTTCATTGTCGCATCATGGTTGACACGACGAAATTCTGTCAGCGCATCTTCAGCATCATCTTTAAGGATATGAGCTCTTCCTGCGGTATGAATGACAGTATCACAACCTTGTAAAAGCGTAGTCCAATTCGTTTGAGCCGAAATATCGCCAAGATTATACTTTCCCTGTTCAATATTTTCTTCTCGACGCGTAGTGAAAATTACCTGGTGACCTGCTGATCTTAACGTTTTGACTAAAGCAGTACCGAGAAATCCAGTTCCCCCAGTCACTAAAATTTTCATTGTCGTCCCCTATCAGCTAATTAACCATATAAATATCGAGGCGGATAGCCCTTAACGATTTTGATAATTTTGTACAATCCAGGTCTTATAATTCCCGCTTTTAACGTTTTCTACCCATGTTGTGTTTGCCAAATACCATTCAACTGTTTTACGAATCCCACTTTCAAATGTTTCCGCAGGCTTCCAGCCAAGCTCAAGTCCAATTTTCTCAGCATCAATCGCATAGCGGCGGTCATGGCCCGGACGGTCAGCAACATAGGTAATCTGATCGCGATACGACCCCTCTTTAGGCACAATCTCATCCAGCAGATCGCAAATCGTATGCACCACATCCAGGTTTTGCTTTTGGTTATGTCCACCAATGTTGTACGTCTCCCCCGGTTTCCCTTGGGTGACCACGGTATAGAGTGCACGCGCATGGTCTTCAACATAGAGCCAGTCGCGGATTTGATCGCCCTTGCCGTAAATAGGCAGCGCTTTGCCGTCCAATGCATTCAGGATAACCAGCGGAATCAGTTTTTCCGGGAAATGGTAAGGGCCATAGTTATTTGAACAGTTGGTGACGATGGTCGGGAAACCGTAGGTACGCATCCAGGCACGAACGAGATGATCGCTGGAGGCTTTTGACGCTGAATACGGACTGCTGGGCGCATACGCGGTAGTTTCAGTAAAGAGTGGCAGCTCAGTTGATGCAGGATGCTCATCAGGATGCGGCAAATCTCCATACACTTCGTCGGTAGAGATGTGATGGAAACGAAACGCTTTCTTCGCCTGCTCATCCAGCGTAGACCAGTACGCACGGGCGGCTTCCAGAAGCACATAAGTGCCGACAATATTGGTTTCGATAAACGCTGCCGGGCCCGTAATAGAACGGTCAACGTGGCTTTCAGCAGCCAGATGCATTACCGCATCAGGCTTATGCTTTGCAAAGATGCGATCCATGGCGTCTTTGTCGCAAATATCGGCATGTTCAAAAGCATATCGGTTGCTATCACTAACTTCTGTTAGCGACTCCAGATTACCGGCATAGGTGAGCTTATCTATATTGACGACATCGTCTTGGGTATTTTTAATAATATGTCGCACAACCGCTGAGCCGATAAAACCAGCCCCGCCCGTCACAAGAATTTTCACGTTATCTGTTCCGTCTAGTGTATATGTCTGGATACTGGGGTTCTGAAACCTGAGTGTTTAATAACGGTTTCAGAGATTGAGCACGCTACCGCCCCTGGCTTAACAGCTACCAGTGCACTGAGCGATGTTTGATTGAATGATTCTATTTGTCTGGTTACAGACAAAAACTGGCGTTAATTGTCGTCCTAAACGTCCTCAGAAACAAGCACAAATCGCTACAAAGCTGCTGAGATTTGAATCATATAACCCTATGTAATCATTAAAATTAATAACAAAAAAACGGCAGTTGTCATTTTGGTTATGTCTTAACATCCCAAAATGATAACTGCCGTTGTTCAGGCCGTGGCAGGACTATCAGTCGTTAGCCAGCAACTTCTCAATCCGGCTTCTGAACTTCGCCCCTTCCTTCAGGTTACGCAGGCCATAGTTCACAAACGCCTGCATATACCCCATTTTCTTACCGCAGTCATAGCTGTCACCGGTCATCAGCATGGCATCAACCGACTGCTTCTTCGCCAGCTCAGCAATCGCATCGGTCAGCTGGATACGATCCCAGGCACCCGGCTCGGTTTTTTCCAGCTCAGCCCAGATATCAGCATTCAGCACATAACGGCCGACTGCCATCAGGTCGGAGTCCAGGGTCTGCGGCTGATCGGGTTTTTCAATAAACTCAACAATACGGCTCACCTGCCCTTCCGACTCCAGCGGCTCTTTAGTCTGAATAACAGAGTACTCAGAGAGATCACCCTTCATACGTTTCGCCAGCACCTGGCTGCGACCCGTTTCGTTAAAGCGTGCCACCATTGCCGCCAGGTTGTAACGCAGCGGATCGGCAGAAGCGGTATCAATGATGATATCGGGCAGTACCACGATAAACGGGTTATCGCCTACGACCGGATGCGCGCACAGGATCGAGTGGCCCAGACCCAGCGGCTGCGCCTGACGCACGTTCATGATGGTCACGCCAGGAGGGCAGATAGACTGAACTTCCGCCAGAAGCTGACGCTTAACGCGCTGCTCAAGCAACGCTTCGAGTTCATAAGAGGTGTCGAAGTGGTTCTCTACCGCATTCTTCGAAGAGTGCGTCACCAGAACGATTTCTTTGATCCCTGCAGCAACAATCTCGTCGACGATGTACTGAATCATCGGCTTGTCAACGATCGGCAGCATCTCTTTAGGAATTGCCTTCGTGGCTGGCAACATATGCATGCCCAGACCCGCTACCGGTATGACTGCTTTCAAATTAATCATTATTTCTTCCACCTTAAAATGGTTGACGAATTATAGCTTTTAAACCTGTTTTCGCCAGCATGTTTTGCCGTAAATATGAAGTAATCCTAGGTCACCCCACCACAAATTACAGTAGTTGTAATCTGAATAGATCGCGATTTCGTTCCAGGAATTGTCGCAAAATAGTCTGGATGATTACCTGTGCGGCAGCGCAAAATTCAACCGTTCCGTATTCACCACGTGTTGATCAACGCGATCAATATCCACCGAGCTCTGCCCCTTTTCATTAACCGCTTTTATGTTCGCAAGCGACAGCAACGTCTCGTTTTTAGCCATAAACTTCCCGCGCACGTCTTTGCGCAAATCGAAGTTCATCTTCAGGGCCGGTCCCGTTGTTGACTCCTGCATCACGTTGATATTACGTAAGAAAAGGTGTTGGGGTTTGTTATGCAGCTCAAGCGTTGCCCGCTGCATCTCCACGTTGGTGATGGCAACAAACGACGTGCCATTGCCGGAGGAAATCTGTATCCCGCGCAGCTTATAGGCAAGCTGTCGGTTATCCAGGCGAATATCGTTAAGTTTGAAGTTCTGCGGTATCGACAGATAATCGCCCTTGATCACGCCATAGCCAATTAGCATTCCGGCGCTGTTGACCATATCGACATTATCAATAACGAAATTATCACAGCCATAAATAGCTACTGTCGCGTTATCAATTCCGGCCTTTTTACTGAAGTCAGGGGTAATATTGCTGGCCTTGATATTACGGATCACAAAGTGTTTACCGTTTTCGACATGGACCAGCTGCCGACAGTTGCTGCCGGTGATATTCGCCACCACGAAGTTTTTAACGGTCTGCTGTTCCGGATAATCATTGTCGTACGTACTGCCGGCCAGCCCGATGCCTATGCCCCAGTTGATCTTGCCGTTGGTGCAGTTGATGTTATCGATCACGTGGTCCGAGATCAGGATGTTACGGTCGTTAATCGCCACGTTCCACTCAATCGCGTCACCCTGCAAGTGGCTGAATTTACTATTGGTAATGCGCGCACCGTCCACCTGATTGTGGAACCCCTGACGCAGGATCGCGTAGTTGGCCTGCGTCACGGTGATGTTATCGATGAGCAGGTTGCGCATCACTCGCCGCTTTTTACCGCCGATGTAGATCTGGGTGACGGGGCCGAAGCCGCTCATCGCCAGCCCTTTAATGACACAGTCGGAGCCACGCACGTCCAGCGTGATGTTATGCGTACGACCCTCACCTTCCCCAATGACCTTGCAGCCTTCCTGGAGTACAAATCGTCCGCGGCCGTTGCCCTTCAGCGCACCGCGGATCAGCAGGGTTTTGCCATCAGGAATGAAAATGCCGGTATTGATGTTTTCACAGGTTAACCCGGCGGGAACAACAACGGTATCGCCCTCGGCAAATGCCTGCCTGAAGGCGGCGATCCAGTCGTTATTGTTGTAGCGATCGACAGAAACCGTCTTCCCGGTTGCCGCCCGCGCAGCGCGGGGCGACAACAGCGGCATAGCAGCCAGGACGGATAAAGAAGAGACAAATCGGCGTCGGGTAATCTTTTTCAGCATACAACCTCAGCGTTACAGCGTTTGCAGCAGGCTCGCTAACTGGCGATTAATCACCTGCTGATTGAATTCTGCTTCAACTTTTTGCCGCGCATTTTGCAGCACAGGGATCAGCGTCTGCTGATCGATATCACTGAACGCGGCCAGACGATCCGCCAGCGCCAGCGCATTGTTTTCAGGGACCAGCCAGCCGGAGTGTTCAGAGGTGATCAGCTCCGGGATCCCGCTGTGTAACGTCGAGACCACCGGAATGCCGACGGCCATCGCCTCCATCAGCGCCACGGGAATGCCTTCCATATCGCCGTCAGCGCCGGTTACGGAAGGCAGCAGGAACACATCCGCCTCGTCGAGCATGGCCTTCACTTCGTGGCTCGGCTTGAAGCCCGGCATCTCGACCACGTCTTCCAGCTGATACTGTTCGATCAGCGTGCGCAGGCGACGCTCCCACGGCCCGATACCCAGGATGCGGTAGTGGAAGCCCACACCGCGTGCCTTCAGCTGCCGACAGGCTTCGATGGCTACGTGCAGCCCTTTCTTTTCGGTCAGGCGGGCAACAGAGATAATTTGCAGCGGCTTGCCCGGCACCTTGACAGGTCGCTGGGTGAAGCGTTCCATATCCACGCCCATGCGTGAAACGGTGATTTTCTCGCTCGGGCACCCCATGGTTTTCAGGCGCCCGGCCCACAGGTCGCTTATCGGCAGCATCATGTCACCACGGCGAAACAGCTGCTGATATTCCGGCGTGTAGTGGTTCAGCACTTCACGGCTGGAGATATCGATACCGTGGAAAATGGTGGCGATTTTGCCGTCAATCACCCCCAGCTCACGCAGTTTTGCCGCCGTGACGCCAGCCGGGCCAAAGTGAGCGATAAAGACATCGGCCCGGTACGGCTGGGCCGTTTGCCCGCAAATGGCGGATAAGATCAGGTTGCGGGCCTCCGCCCCATAGCGCGACATATTCAGCGCCCGCCACGTCGAGGCGCGATGCAGGCCGCGCAGCGTCTGTCCGGCGCGATGGCGCAGTTTGTTCATCCGTCCGGCGGGTTCGTCCTGCAACCAGCGGGTTTTCGCCTCCAGCCCATACTGGGTATACGCCGCATGGGTGTTTTGCGTATCGCCCTTTTGCAGGGCGATAATCTCCACGTCATACCCCATATCGATAAACGCGGTGATTTGGTTCAGCACAAAAGTTTCAGACGACAGCGGAAATTTCAGTAAGAAGAAACCAACCTTCATTTCCCCTCCCGGACGCGGTCGAGGACGGATTTCACCATGCCAATACCTTTTTCGCGTTCGGCTTTCACCGCCACCGCCAGACGTTCGTTGATCGCAGGCAGCTGGCCGAGCGTGTCGCCCACCATCGCACCCAGAGATCCGTCCAGCAGATGACGAATATCGACGGCCATTTCCGGCATACCGAGCTGCTGCATAATGCCCGCGGACTTGTGTTCGTAGTTAATGGCGATGGCTGGCGTGCCGAAGTTCATCGAGATAATAGCCGAGTGCAGACGCGTGCCCACGGTCAGGTCGCAGGCGGAGAGCAGCTTGCCCATCTCAAGGTCGTTCAGCTCGTCCATCACCACGTGATAGCGGGACGGATCGTTCACCAGGTTGCGCAAGTTGAGCGCCACCATACGGTCATCTTTGTTGTAGCTGTCGATACCGGTACAGGTGGAAAGCGCCAGCACCTGGTAACCGCTGTCCAGCACGCGGTTCACCACCTCGGCAAAGGCTTTTTCATACGCCGCCTGAGTCGTGCCGAGGCGTTTATCGAAGGGAGCAAGTTCACGCAGGGTAATGGCGACGGTTTTCTGTTTTGCCGCCACGTCCAGCCAGTGCTGTACCGCGTAGCTGGCCTGGAAGCTGTCATCCTGATGATCCACCAGCCAGGCGGTGTCTACGCCGTGCTCCACTTTGGTGGTGTCGATTTCGTTGCGCTTCATCATGTCGAGGCTGACCGATTCACGCAGGATCAGCGCGTCACAGTGGCCGAAGACATAGTTCGCCAGCTGGTTGAACTGCGGATCCTGGAACGGCCCGACGCTGTGGCCGATCATAAACAGCGGTTTTTTCGCCATAAAGGTGCAGAGTGCATGCTCAAACTGCGGCACGCCGTACAGGTCGACGAAGAACGAACCGCCCACCTGAATAATGGCGTCATAGCCGGACAGCAGACGCACGAAATCGGTAAAGCCCTGCGCGATGGCGATGTTGCGCAGCTTGCCGGTGTCGGTTACGCGAGAAAGCAGCACCTGATGCTGGTAGCGGCGACGCAGTACTTTCTTCACGCGCCCCATCACGCCCGCAGCGTTGTTGTGCTGTTTCATCTGGCTGTAGAGCGGGTCGCCCATCACCGGGCGGTTCAGTAACCAGGATGAGCTGACCGGATAACGGCTCATCACATCCACTTCTGTCTCAGGCTTAAGGGTGTTAATTGCATCCAATAAACCGCGCAGGATGGCGCTGTCGCCACGGTTGCCGCAGGTATGGTTGCCAAGAATAAGTAATTTCATAATGGCCTCGTAAAATTAGCCTGCGCGAAGCAGCGTTTTCATTTTTTCGTTACGGCAAAACTGGCGCTTTATCTCAACCACCAGCGCATTGCGTGACAGTACAATCATCACGCCGAATGCCAGCGCGCCTGCCGCGACCTGCACCGCAAGCAGCGCCGCCAGCGGCAGATGCCCGTTGAGCACCACGCCCAGGCCGTAGCTCACCGCCAGAGTCGGTAAGGAGAGATAAAACGGCAGCCACAGGCTGAGAATGTACTGACGGTAGCTGGAGCCCAGCACCGGTTTGATCATCACGAAGTAGCTCAGCACGGTATTGACGATCTGCACCAGCAGGAAGCCGAGCGTCACGCCAATGGCGCCCGCCATGTGACCGCCCACAATAATTGCCGGAATAAACAGGAAGGTTTTAAACACGTTGAACTTGAAGCTGATATCCACGCGCGCCTTCGCCATCAGCAGAGAACCAATCGGATTCCCCACCGAGCGCAGCAGCCCAACAACGCACAGCAGTTGCAGGATCGGGATGATGCTGTTCCACTTCTCGCCAAACACCAGCGGTACGAAATTGCTGGCGACCACCATCAGCCCCAGCAGTACCGGGAAGTTGATGATCCCCACCACGGAGAGCAGCTTGTAAAAGTTCACGCGCAGCTTCTCTGTATCGTCCTGAATTTTGGCGAACGCCGGGAACAGCACGCGGGTAATGATTGGGTTGAGCTTCATCGGCGGGACAACCGCGACGTTATACGCCAGGTTGTAGCCACCCGCGACGCTCGCGCCCAGAATGCGCGCCAGCACCAGCGTAGAGAGGTTAGTATTCACATAGTTGATAATGCTGTCTGCCGTCAGCCACGCACCGAAGCGCAGGTTGGATGAAACAGACGCCAGCGAAAAATGCAGTCCCGGGCGATAAATCTTACGGCCGAAGAAGCCAAACAGCAGCGTGCGCACGGCAGAGTTAACGAGGTAGCCGAGAATGGCGGTCATCGCCAGCGGCCAGAAATGGGCGCTGACCACGGTGAAGGTAAAGCCCGCCAGCACGGCGCTGGTTTCAATCATGCCGATCTTGTTGAACTCCAGCTCTTTCTGCATCAGCGCGCGGAACTGCTGCCCGTGCGGGATCACCACGAAAGCAAACGACAGGGTGCGCATCAGCGGCGCCAGGTCCGGGTTATGCAGCACGCTGGCAATCACATCGCTCAGCAGGAACACCAGCACAAAGACGAAGATACCCAGCCCGACGTTAAGCCAGTAGAGAGTGGTCAGCTCAAGATGGCTGATCTCTTTGCGCTGGATAATGGAGTTGGCGATACCAAAGTCCGACAGCGTATCGGCCAGGGCGATAATCACCAGCGAGACGGTCAGCAGACCAAACTGGTGGTTATCGATAATGCGCGCCAGCACCGTCATCTGCACCAGGCCGAGGCCAATGATGACGATGGTGGCCATGGCTGACCATTTTGCGCCGCTGATGGTTTTTTCTCGTAAGCTCATCTTAGTACGCCGCTTTGTTCACGAAGCCTTTGAAAATGGTCAGAAAAACAATCTTGATATCGAACCAGAGGCTCCACTCGCGGATGTACTCCAGATCGAACTCGATGCGTTTTTCCATTTTTTCCAGCGTGTCGGTCTCGCCGCGCCAGCCGTTGATCTGCGCCCAGCCGGTGATGCCTGGCTTCACCTTATGGCGCAGCATGTAGCCTTCAATCAGGGTACGGTACTGCTCGTTATGGGCCACGGCGTGAGGACGAGGCCCGACGATGGACATCCCGCCGGTGAACACGTTGATGAACTGCGGCAGCTCATCGAGCGAGGTACGGCGCAGGAAGTTACCCACGCGGGTGACGCGCGGATCGTTCTGCGTCGCCTGGGTCACCACCTTGTCGTTCTCCATCACCTTCATGGAGCGGAATTTCCAAACCATGATCGGCTTACCGTCCATGCCGTAGCGGGTCTGACGGAAGATGATCGGCCCCGGAGAGCTGAGCTTCACCGCCAGCGCAATGCAGCACAGCACCGGGGAGATGAGCAGCAGGATCAGGGACGAAAGTACGATATCCTCCACGCGCTTCAGCACGCGGTTAATCCCCGACAGCGGCGTGTCGTACAACGGAACAACCGGTACCCCGTTCACCTCTTCAATACGGGAGTGGAGAATATTGAAGGTAAACACGTCAGGGATGAGGATCACCGAGCAGGTGGTATCGGCAAGCTCGCGCATCAGTGTCTTGATGCGGGATTCATCTTTCATCTGCATGGCGATGTAGACGTTGTGAATTTTGCCGGCTTTCGCGTCTTCTATCAGCTGTTCGTAGCTGCCCGCCCAGTCAGATGGTACGCCGCCGGGCTTCGCGTCGTGATAAACCCCCACCACTTCAAAACCTAACCACGGCTCTTTGCGGAAGCTGTCGAGCAACACCTGTCCCACCGGCAGGTCGCCCGCCACGGCAACAAAGCGACGGTTATACCCACGGTTGCGCAGCCAGCCCGCGCCAAAGCGGATCAGCGAGCGGCAGACCACCATGCCAACGCTGGTTAACAGATACCAGCAGAGATAGGTCACAAGCCGATTATCAAAATCATGGCTGAACGCCACCAGGCCTGCGCTGAAAATCAGGCTTAAGGTCCAGTTCTGGAGCAGCAGCATCAGTTCGGTGGTCATTTTGACGCCACGCCATGAACGATAGAAATCGGTCATGCCGCCGATCATCTGAAACACCACCAGCGCAATCAACGCCATCAGCAAGTGCATGTATAAGAACGACTGCCCGCTGACCCAACACACCGCCCACAGTCCGCCGACCATGATGGTGATATCAGAAAAACGCTGCACCATAGAGATTAACGATGCATTCGTTCTCGCTCGTTCGCGCTTTTTTAGATTTGTCATCGTTGTTCCTTTAGTTCTAAACCTTTCCCCTCGCCCCTCACCCCGGCCCTCTCCCCAAAGGGGAGAGGGTGTTCAAGTTCCCTCTCCCCTTTGGGGAGAGGGTTAGGGTGAGGGGTAAGGTTTTCTTTTTACTGATTCAACAGCGCCAGAATGTCCTTCGTTCGGGCTTCCATCAGCGCGGTATCGGCGCGGGACTCAACGTTCAGGCGCACCACCGGCTCGGTGTTGGAAGAGCGCAGGTTGAAGCGCCACTGCGGGAACGCCATGCTGATACCATCCGTACGGTCAATTTCCAGCGCATGAATGGCAAAGTGCTGTTCGACGCGGGCGATGGCCTCAGCGGGCTGTGCCAGTTTGCTGTTGATCTCCCCGCTCGCCGGGAAGGCCGCCATGCGGTCGCGCACCAGTTCGCCCAGGCTCTGTCCTTTCAGGCACAGCAGCTCAGTCACCAGCAGCCACGGGATCATCCCGCTGTCGCAGTAGGCAAAATCACGGAAATAGTGGTGGGCGCTCATCTCGCCGCCGTAGATGGCGTCTTCCTCGCGCATACGCTCTTTGATAAACGCGTGGCCGGTTTTGGACATTACCGGCTCGCCGCCCGCGGCCTTCACCACGTCGACGGTGTTCCAGGAGAGGCGCGGATCGTGAATGATCTTCGCCCCCGGATTTTTCTCAAGGAACGCTTCCGCCAGCAGGCCAACGATGTAGTAGCCTTCGATAAACTGCCCTTTCTCGTCGAACAGGAAGCAGCGGTCGAAATCGCCGTCAAAGGCAATACCCATATCGGCGCCGTGCTCAATCACCGCGTTGCGGGTGTCGTCGCGGCACTCCGGCAGCAGCGGGTTAGGAATACCGTTCGGGAAGTTGCCGTCAGGCGTGTTGTGCACTTTGACGAAGGTCACCGGCACGTTCAGCGCCTTAAAGCGGGCTTCAAGTGCATCGACAACCGGGCCTGCCGCGCCGTTGCCGGAGTTAATCACCAGCTTCAGCGGTTTGAGGTTCGCCACGTTGATGTAGCCCAGCAGGTGGTCGATGTACTCTTTTTGCAGGTTGATCTGCTTATAGCTGCCGCGCTTCGCTTCGTTCACCGGCGGGAAGTCGTTGGCCTCGGCCAGACGCTGCACATCGCGCAGACCGGTGTCGCCGCTGATAGGACGCGCGCCCTTGCGCACCAGCTTCATGCCGTTGTAGTCCATCGGGTTATGGCTGGCCGTCACTTCGATACCGCCGTCCACGCCCAGGTGGAAGGTGGCAAAATAGATCTCTTCGGTACCGGAAAGGCCAATGTCCAGCACGTCGACGCCCGCGTCCTGTAGCCCTCTCGCCAGCGCCAGCTTCAGGGATTCGCTGGTGAGACGCACGTCGCCACCCAGCACGATAGTTTGTGGTTTCAGGTATTCGCCGTACGCGCGGCCGATGCGCCACGCAATGTCTTCGTTCAGCTCTTCGCCCAGCTTGCCGCGAATATCGTAGGCTTTAAAACAGGTTAATTTTTCCATGATGACCCCTTTTTCAGGCAACAGTTGGCCCGCCCGTTAACAGGCTTAATTGTTTTTTATTCATTCGTAGGCCGGATAAGCGAAGCGCCATCCGGCGTTAAGACGGCGCTACACCCGCCCGTAGCGGTCCTGGAAGCGCACGATATCGTCCTCTTCCAGATACGAACCGGAACGCACCTCAATTAAGTCGAGTGGAATTTTCCCCGGGTTTTCCAGGCAGTGCGTGGCACCCAGCGGAATATAAATGGACTCGTTTTCACCGAGCAGCTTCACTTCACCGTTGATGGTCACTTTGGCGGTTCCCGCCACCACTACCCAGTGTTCGGCGCGGTGATGGTGCATCTGCACCGACAGCCCTTCACCCGGCTTCACGGTGATGCGTTTCACCTGGTAACGCTCGCCAGCGTCGATGGAGTCATATTTGCCCCACGGGCGGTAGACTTCGCGGTGAATATGGTGTTCGTGGCGGCCATCGGCCTTGATCTTCTCCACCACTTTTTTAACGTCCTGCACGGCATTACGGTCGGCAATCAGCACCGCGTCTTTGGTCTGCACGACCACCAGATCTTTCACCCCTACCGTGGTGACAAGGCCAGATTCGGCGTAGACGTAGCTGTTTTCCGTTTTGTGGCTGATCACATCACCGTGATGGACGTTACCCTCCGGGGTATGCGCGCTAATCTCCCACAGTGACGACCAGGAGCCAACGTCGCTCCAGCCCGCATCCATCGGCACCACTACCGCATCTGCCGTACGTTCCATCACCGCATAGTCAATGGACTCTTCCGGACAGGCGAGGAAGGCTTCTTCGTCCACGCGGATAAAATCGAGATCCGGATCCACCACCGCCATCGCTTTTTCGCAGGCATTTAAGATATCCGGGCGATATTTTTCCAGCTCTTCCAGATAGCGACCGGCGCGGAACAGGAACATACCGCTGTTCCAGTAGTATTCACCGCTGGCCACGTAGGCCTGGGCGGTTTCCAGATTCGGTTTTTCGACAAACTGCGCCACATCAAAGGCCACGCTGTCGCCTTCACCAGGCGTAACGCTGCCGCGGCGAATGTAGCCATAGCCGGTTTCCGGAAGATCCGGCACGATGCCGAAGGTCACCAGCTTGCCGTTCTCAGCGTAAGGAATCGCCGCGCGAACCGCGTCGCGGAAGGCGTCTTCCTGCTGAATAACGTGGTCAGCCGCCAGCACCAGCATCAGCGGGTCGCAGTCCGGGCTGCTGCGTTTTGCCGCCAGCGCCGCAAGAGCAATAGCAGGCGCGGTGTTGCGTCCGGCAGGCTCCAGAATGATATTTTCGGTCAGTTTATTCAGCTGGCGCAGCTGCTCGGCAACGATAAAGCGGTGCTGCTCGTTACAGATCACCACCGGGCTTTCACACTCCACGCCGTGCAGACGGTTAACCGTCGTTTGCAGCATGGTGAGGTCGCCCTTCAGGCACAGAAATTGTTTTGGATAAAGCACGCGGGACAGTGGCCACAACCGGCTCCCGGATCCACCCGCCATTACGACCGGATACAAAGTGGTTTGACTCATGATTTATCCCCGTATATCTGCAATAAATTGGCTCAGCACGTTCTCTTTCTCGAGCGTGCGTTCGGCATATTCACGTGCCACCGTGTTCTCTTTTGGCATGGCGAGTGCCTGCTCAATTCCGGTCACCAGCGCAGGAACCGATTCTGGCTCTACGCAAACGGCAATGCCCGGGTAGCTGTTGCACAGCTGGCCTAATTCTGTTGCGGCTTCTGCCGTAATCACCGCATTTCCGCCCACTGCCAGAATGTTGGTCAGCTTGGACGGCAGCACCGCATCCGCCGCGCCGCGTTTTTGCACCACCAGATGGCAATCCGCCATTTTCAGCAGCGCGGGCAGCGCGTCATAAGACTGAAGCGGGAAGAAGCGGATGTTGGTCAGTCCGCGCTCGCTGGCCATTTTTTCCAGCCGCGCTTTACCCCCGCCCTGCCCGACTATCACGAACATCCACGGGTGTTCGCTCAGCTGAAGCGCGGCGTCAATCACGCTCTCCAGCCCCTGTTTTTCGCCGATGTTGCCTGAGTAAAGAATGATTTTTTGATCTTCAGGCAAACCGAGCTGCGCGCGTAACGCCTGCGCATCCTGGTCTGTCACATCGCGGAAACGCGCCACTTCGGACCAGTTCGGAAAGAAGATCACCTTCTCCGCCGGGACACCCTTCTCCTGCGCCTTATTCATCATTGAGCGCGAAATGGTCGAGACGTAATCCACGTTGTGCAGGCCGCTGCGCTCAAAGGCGCTGGCGAGCTTCGCCACCTTGCCGCCCTTGCCTTTCCCGGCCATCCCCAGTCCGAGCATGGCGTCCACTTCATAATCCTGAATGTGCAGCAGGGTGCGCGCGCCGGAGAGTTTGCCCAGCAGGCGCATGCCTGGCGTGCAGAACAGCGTCGGCACCACGCCGATGATGCGATCCGGCTTCCAGCGACGTTGCGCCATCAGCGGGAAAAAACTGCTCAGGGCAAAGCTGCCCAGATGAATTAAACGTTTCAGCGTCGAGGGCTGTTTCGGCACGTAGAGCGGGCAGCGCCAGACGGTCGCAGCCCCCTCTTCGCGGCGGTAGCGCCAGCTGGAATAGCGTTCGCCTACCTTCCACTCCGGGTAATACGGCGGGGCGGTAATCACCCGCACGTCATGTCCCTGGCTCGCCATCCACTCGACCATCTCGCCGGTGTATTTCCCGATACCGGTAAGCTCCGGCGAGTAGTTAATTCCGTAGACGAGGATTTTCATAGGCCTGGCACCTCGGCCTGACGTTCCGCAAGGAAGTACGCCCGACTGTTGTCATGGACGTTGTCGCTTGCCAGCAGCGCCTCTGGCGTTAACCAGCGGTAATCGTCATGCTGAGAATCAGGCAGACGCAGGTCTGCCTCACTCACCTTCAGGCGGAACCCCAGCACGACATAGTGCGTGGTGAACCCGGTGCCCGAAAAGTTATCGTCATAGAAGTGCTGCCAGACCCCGTAAAACTGGCCCGCTGCCATCGGCAGTTGCAGGCCCAGTTCCGCCAGAGTGAGACGCTCAAACGCATCGCTTAGCGTCTCATCCTTCTGCACGCGCCCGCCGGGCACGAACCAGAAGCCCTGTGCAGGACGATTGGTTCGTTTCCCCAGCAAGAACTCGCCGCGTTCGTTCTCCACGATCAAATCAATTGAGATGAGCGGAGTGGAACGCACCACCGTGGCAAAATCTTCCTGACTTAAAAACATCATTACCCCCGGAAGCGGTGCTGGTTTTCCAGGAACCACTGGTAGGTGCTGGCCAGCCCCTGCTCCAGTGAGACCTCGTGATACCAGCCAAGCTGATGCAGACGGGTCACGTCCAGCAGCTTGCGCGGCGTGCCGTCCGGTTTGGTGGCATCAAACACCACGCGTCCTTTGTAGCCCACCACCTGCGCGATGGTCTGCGCCAGCTCGCGAATGGTGCAGTCCACGCCGGTCCCGACGTTAATGTGCGACAGCATCGGCTCGGTGTTTTCCTGCCACACCTCGCGATCCAGCTCCATGACGTGAATGCTGGCTGCCGCCATATCGTCCACGTGCAGGAACTCGCGCATTGGCGTGCCGCTGCCCCACACCACCACGTCCGGGGCGTTTTCGGCAGTCGCCTCGTGGAAACGACGCAGCAGCGCCGGGATCACGTGCGAATTGCTCGGGTGGAAGTTGTCGTGCGGTCCGTACAGGTTGGTCGGCATCACCGAGCGATAGTCGCGGTTATACTGACGGTTGTACGATTCACACAGCTTTATCCCGGCAATTTTGGCAATCGCGTACGGCTCGTTGGTGGCTTCCAGCGTGCCCTGCAACAGTTCGCTCTCGGCGATCGGCTGTTTCGCCATTTTTGGGTAGATACAGGATGAACCGAGGAACAGCAGCTTGTTCACGTTGTGCAGATGCGCCGCGTGAATGATGTTGCTCTCAATCATCATGTTCTCGTAGATGAAATCCGCCGGGTAGGTGTTGTTAGCGACAATACCGCCCACCTTCGCCGCCGCCAGATACACCTGGTCGATACGTTCGCTGGCGAAGAAGTCCTGCACCGCTTTGCTGTCAAGCAGGTTCAGCTCGTCACGCGTGCGAACAATCACCTCAACGTCGCCGCGCTGTTCAAGCTGGCGGACAATCGCGGAACCCACCATTCCGCGATGACCGGCGACAAAAATACGTTGTTTTGTCATTCTCAGGACTCCAGCGCGATGGCAACCTCGTAGCCATGGGACTTGAGCAGGGAGTGTTTTTTCGCTGCTTCAAGATCTTTGGCCACCATCTCGGATACCATTTCTTGCAGGGTGGTTTCTGGTTTCCAGCCCAGCTTCTCGTGCGCTTTGGTTGGGTCGCCCAGCAGGGTTTCCACTTCAGCAGGACGGAAGTAACGCGGATCCACCTGAACAATCACGTCGCCTGGCTTCACGCCCGGTGCGTCGTGGCCGGTCACGGAAACAACGATACCCTTCTCTTCCACGCCAGTGCCTTCGAAGCGCAGCTTGATGCCCAGCTGTGCCGCAGCCATCTCAACGAACTGACGTACGGAGTACTGCACGCCGGTCGCGATCACGAAGTCTTCTGGCTGTTCCTGCTGCAGCATCATCCACTGCATTTTCACGTAGTCTTTCGCATGGCCCCAGTCACGCAGGGAGTCCATGTTGCCGAGGTGCAGGCAGGATTCCAGACCCTGAGCGATGTTGGCGATAGCGCGGGTGATTTTACGGGTCACGAAGGTTTCGCCACGACGTGGGGATTCGTGGTTGAACAGAATGCCGTTACAGGCGTACATGCCGTAGGATTCACGGTAGTTCACAGTGATCCAGTAAGCGTACAGTTTCGCTACCGCGTACGGAGAACGTGGGTAGAACGGCGTAGTCTCTTTCTGTGGAATTTCCTGCACCAGACCATACAGCTCAGAGGTAGATGCCTGATAGAAACGGGTTTTCTTCTCAAGACCCAGGAAGCGAATCGCTTCCAGCAGACGCAGCGTACCCATGGCGTCCACGTCAGCGGTGTATTCCGGGGATTCGAAGGAAACCGCAACGTGGCTCATCGCGCCCAGGTTGTAGACTTCATCCGGCTGTACTTCCTGCAGGATGCGGGTCAGGTTGGAGGTATCGGTCAGGTCGCCGTAGTGCAGGTGGAATTTCGGGTTCGCCGCGTGAGGATCCTGATAAATATGATCGACACGTTCGGTGTTAAATGAAGACGCACGACGTTTAATACCGTGTACTTCATACCCTTTTTCCAGCAGTAACTCTGCCAGGTAAGAACCATCCTGCCCGGTAACGCCGGTGATGAGAGCGACTTTAGACATGTTTATATTCCTCTACTTATGAATTTAATCAGTTTCAACGCGTTCGCGTATCACCACTGCGGGGTTGCCACGGCAAATTTTATTTGCCGGTAGCGATTTAAAAACGCTGCTGCGGGCACCGACTACCGTGCCATCGCCAACAGAAACACCGGGTGCAACAAAGACGTCTGTTGCCAGCCAGCATTTTTCACCGACCACAACAGGCGAAGCGGTAATATCAAAATGCGGGCTCATAAAATCGTGGCTGCCGGTGCACAAATAACACTTCTGTGAAACCACCGAATTTGCGCCAATCGTAATCTCGCCAAGGGTATATAACACCGCGTCATCCCCTACCCAGGCGTAATCCCCAAGCGTTAATTTCCAGGGATAAGTAATTTTCACCGAAGGACGAATGACTACGTTTTTTCCTATTTTTGCGCCAAACAGACGCAGTAAAAATGCGCGCCAGCGGTACAGTATTTGCGGCGACCAGGCAAATAACGTTGCCTGTACAGCCCACCACAGTTGAACTTTAATACCGCTCCCGCCCCGAAAACCTTTCGGCACGGAGAATCCATTTAATTCCTGCATTACGTTTCCTTATATCTCAGGCTTTGTTATATAAGGCTTTCGCTTTACCCGTCGTTTTCAGACGTAAGAAATAAGATAATTCCGCCCAGAACCCCGGTACGCGTAATATTTTACGCTGCACGTTTTTGGCATCCTGGCACAATTCCAGATTATTCGAGGTTGACACGCCGCCCATTGAAAATTCGGATACCAGTCCTTTAATTCGACGGAACGGGTAGCCAGATTTGTACAGGCTGGCGGCCAGGGCATAATCTGATGACACTTTATATTGCAAATCGTAAGGCTGCTTTTTCAGGCCACTCATCGGGAAGAAAATAGCCTGATGGCTTGCCGGCAGGCTGTGGTAGATATACCAGCCTGGTTTCGCGCCGCGCAGCACTTTTTTCCCCTCGCCGAAATCAAGCAGCGCATCACCGATAAACATGGCATCTTCTTTCTGGTGCGCCAGCTGGCGTGCAAACAGCGCCACATCTTCATGGAACACGTCGCCGGAATTGAGGAAGATGGCGTAGCGCCCCTGCGCCATGTTGATGCCTTTATTCATGGCATCATAAATGCCTTTATCTTTCTCGCTGATGTAACGTAAGTTGAACTCACCGTTAAGTTTTTCCAGGAACTCCGCCGTGCCGTCGTTCGAGCCGCCATCGACCACGATCCACTCAAAGGTGAGGCTCGGATCGCGCGCCAGGTTGCGCAGCGAGCGCCAGGTTTTTACCACCCCTTCGTGGTTACGAAAGGCGACAGTAATGACGCTAAGAAACATAAATCACCTCATTTCGTCATACGCTCGTAATATTCAACGCTTTGCGCAAAATAAACGGACATACAATTAAGAATGCATATTCCGGGCTAAATATTGACCCGGTAAAAAACAACGACACCGGTGTGAACAGATAAAGTTGCACGCGAAAGTTCTGGTTATCACCAAACGCGTTAATCATCATTTTGAAAACTTTAAACAGATACCACAGTGTCAACAGTACGGCGAACCAGGAAAAATAGATAATTAACAGATACAGACCATTGTCTATGGTTTTACCGACATCCGCACCGTTAAAGATTCCGAATGATGCAACATATTCGTAAAGTGAGCCGAATCTTACTACGCCATCAATATGGGTTAAGGAATAACCCACCATCACCAGTGGACCAATGATGCGATAATAGGACGACGAACCTTCCGTTCCCAAATCACCCAGACGTTCAGAAATGTACGGAAATGCGAATATTACGCCCACTAAAAATACCGTCAGAGAAATGATCGCCAGCGGCAGTTTTTTCTTAATCGCCTCTTTGTTTAGGTACTGGAACGCCCACTCCAGCAGGTAAAACAGAATAAACGTCATTACCCCTGAGAACGACCCTGACAGAACGATTCCTGCAAGAATCATAGCATCGGTCTTGGGGGTTTTGATACCGAACTGTTTGATGCTGAGCCAAATTGAGATTAATGCCAGAGCAAAAAACGCCGGTTCAAAATAGAGCGCAGTGGTACGCTTGCCACCAAACTTAATGAAGTTCAGTACATAGCTGTTACTGTATATAAGATATTTCGAAATTATTTCCATCAGGCTACTGCCGCCTGTGAGAATAATTTGCGCCATCTCCAATGCCGCAAGCATAACAATCAGCCCGACGACAATATAAAAGAACCTGAGGATTTTCCTATAATTGTGCGGAGAGATAGTTTTAAAACGAATACTCCACACCATGCCAATAATGATAACGATATAAACAAACAGCATGGTGGAGGTGACATATTTGCTGGCGTCCAGCGACTGACCAAAGATGTAGTTAAACGCCGTCAGACCAAACCCGATCCCCAGCGCAATCATCAGCTTTTTGAGGTTAAGCTTATCAACGTATAGCAACAGCAGAACCGGCAGGAAGGTGACGATGGTGATTGGGAAGCTTTCACCGAGCTGGGCAATCTTGACGTTGACCAGCAGGTAGATCAGCGGCAGCAGCAGATAACTACAGATTCTGATAGAACGAGACATACTCCTCCAGCATCTGTTGTCCACTGTACGCTTTACGGCTGCGGTTGCGGAACGATTCCAGGTCCGTGCCAAAAACAGCCTGCGCGATATCGGCCTTCGACAGCTGCACCAGCGGCAGCACCTCGTTCTCACTGAAGGTTTTACCGCCCGATTTCTCCAGCACTTCGCGCGCCGCGTCGCTGTGGGTGGCAATGACCGGCACGCCAATGGAGAGCGCTTCGCACAGGATCAGCGGGTAGTTGTCCACGCGGGAGCTGAACACCAGCGCGTCCATACCGTTGAGCGCGCTCATCAATTTGCGCTTGTCGGTTTCAAACCCGTGATTCACCACGTTAGCGCCTTCGAACGGCGAGAATTTGCCGAAAGTATGCAGTTCAATTTTGTCGCCGAGCGCCATCATGTCGCGCACCAGCTGTTGGTTGGTTTTGCCGTCGTAGCGCAGGTCATGGGCGACGACAGCGATTTTCGGCTTGCCCGTGGTAATGGCTACGGGCGTCAGTTCGGCCAGGATCTCTTCCGTCGCCACATCAATACCGTTGTTGATAATCTGGCAGCGCCCTGCTCCGTACAGGCTATTAAAAGCATCTGCCACGTGCTGGCTTGGAGAGATAAAGGTGCAGCCGAGCGAGAGCATGTCGCGGAACAGCTGACGCTTGCCCTCAACCAGCTGATGCGCGCGATCGACCTTCACCGGCGGATAGTTACTGAGCGTAGGGCATTTCTGGCAGTTATCTTTCCAGCCTTCGCAGCCGTCGGTAAAGGCGCAGCGTCCGGTCACGCTCCAGTGGTCGTGTAGCGTCCAGACGAAACGGGTGTCCGGCTTGTGCGCCTTCACTTTGCCACAAAACGCTACCACCTCTTCCAGATTCAGCCAGTAGCTGTGTAGCACGTGGAAGTGCAGCACAACCGGCCCGCGGGTGCGGGTGACGGTGCGGTAGAGATTATTCAGGTTGCCGAACAGGTCGCGGTTAAACAGGCGGAACAGCGCAATATTGGCGATGGAGGTCAGACGTGGCGTCTGCTTCAGCACCTGCGGATAGTTATCATGGCTGACGCTTTTCTTGCCGCCCTTGCCGTAACCGTAAACAAAGCGCGACTGTAATCCTTTTTGCAGCGCGCGCTGGTGCAGATCCAGCGCTACGCCTGCCGCCCCGCCCTCTGCGAGGCGTACGTTAAATTGCAGAATGTTCATTTAATCACCTTCACGCGGGCTTTCTCGCCCACCACCAGCGCATTGTCCGGAATGCTGTCCAGCACTACGCTACCTGCGCCAACCGTCACGTTATTGCCCACGGTAATCTCCCCGATCATCACCACGTTGGCGCCCAGCTCGACGTTATTGCCAATCACCGGGCAGGCCAGGCTGTCTGGCCCACGGTTGCCGATTGTCACCCCGTGGCGAATGGTGAAATCATCACCCGCGACGACGAACTTGTTGATGACGACCGCATAGCCGTGATGAATGGTAAAGCGGCGGCCAATGGTGGCAGCGGCCTGAATTTCATAGCCAAAAAAGCATTCGGTGATGATGCGGTACAGCACCAGCACCGGCGCGGCCCAGATATTGTTCAGCACATTTTTTTTGCGCCACACCGAGCAAAAGTGCGCAATACGGTAGGCCAGAACCATGCAGCACGGGCGCAGGCTCCAGCTGTTAGCGCGGCAATCTTCCAGAAACATTATTTCCCCCGAAGCCCGTCAGCCAGACGCTTGCCGTTACGCACCGACAGCAGCGTCAGCAGCGTGCGCCAGTTCATGCGCTTGTTACGGATCTGATACAGGGTAAAGAGCTGATACTTCCGACTGGCACGGTCAAACTTGTCCTTGTGCTTGCGGTAAAAATGGAAGTAGCCCGAGAATTTTTTCGGTGACGAGGTGATCTGCATCTCCCCGTGGTTGATGTGCAGGATCTGCGTGGCCTCTTCCACCTTCCACGGCTCGCCGTACTCCACCACCATCCGCAGGAAAATGTCGTAATCCTGTGCGGCCTTCAGCTCGGTATCGAACAGACACTCCTTAAAGCGCCAGGCCCAGGTAAATACCTGATTGCCAATGATGTTGCGCTTGTAGAACAGGCGGCGGGAATACGGTGATTTCGGATACAGCGGCAGGCTGGCCGGCTGCGAATAGACCTCGCCCTGACAGACATAGTCGTTGGCATACAGAAACGCGTGGGTCACCAGCTGCGCTTTGTGCGACAGGAAGATCGACAGACGGTTTGGCGTCCATTCGTCATCATCGTCGATACCGGTCAGATACTGCCCTTTCGCCTGCATAATCGCCTGATTGCGCACCGCGCACGCCCCGGAGTTGATGGCGTTATGCGTGTACACCACGCGCGGGTCGTTCAGGTCTTCGACAAACTTTTGCAGCTGTTCGTAAGAGGAGGAACAGTCATCCACGATAATCAGTTCCCAGTTATCGTAATCCTGACGCAGGACCGATTTAATCGCGCGGATCGCCAGCTGCTGACGATTCCATGTCGGCATATAGATAGAAATCAAAGGGCGTTGTGTGCTCATGTATTCCTCCTGCCCCTCACCCCGGCCCTCTCCCCGGAGGGGAGAGGGTGAAAGACCGCACCAGGCAGTCCCCTCTCCCCTCAGGGGAGAGGGTTAGGGTGAGGGGTGTGGGGTGTGTTTTGTTATTTAGAGTCAGACTTGTATTCGTACTCGTAGTAGCCGTAATCCTGATAACCCGTCGCACGGCGGAAGATGGAGTTCAGAATGACCCCTTTCACCTCAATACCGTTCTGCTCAAAGCGGCTCAGGCTGGTTTCCACTTCCTTCAGGGTGTTCACCGCATAGCGTGCAACCATCAGCGTGGTGCCCGCATGACGCCCTACCACGGCGGCGTCGGTGACCGCCAGAATTGGTGGGGTATCGATCAGCACCAGGTCATAGTTTTTGCTTGCCCACTCGATCAGCTGCGTGAAGCGCTCGCTCATCAGCAGTTCAGACGGGTTCGGCGGTACCTGGCCACGCGGGATCAGGTCAAATTTCGGAATCGAGGTCGGCTTGGCGCTCTCGCTGATCTCCCCTTTACCCAGCAGGATTTCCGACAGGCCGTTAACGTTGTTGGTGCCCAGCAGCTCATGGGTGTAGCCCTTACGCATGTCGCAGTCGATCAGCAGCACGCGCTTGTTGGTCTGGCTCACCACCGCCGCCAGGTTGGCACAGACGAAGGTCTTACCAATTGACGGGCTGACACCGGTCATCATCAGGACGTTGTTTTTGGCCTGCATCATGGCGAAGTGGAGGCTGGTACGCAGGCTACGCACCGCTTCAATCGCCAGGTCGGTCGGGTTACCCACGGCCAGCAGCTGGCTCTGTTTGTAACGCTTGACGCCCTTAACGGTTTTGACGCTGTCACGGGACTTCTGCCACTCCGAAAGCGGGATGCTGGCGTACACGCTGATCCCGTTCTCTTCCAGCACCTGCGGGCTTTCGATACCGCGGTTGAACAGCGAGCGCAGCAGCACGCCGACGATAGAGAGCATCAGGCCGAGAATAATGCTGCCGAGGATAATCAGCGCTTTCTTCGGCTTCAGCACGCCCGGCTGGGTAATCGCCGGGTCAACGATACGCACGTCGCCCACGGTGCTGGCTTCGGTGATTTTCAGCTCCTGCTGCTTGTTCAGCAGTTGCATGTAAACCTGCTGGCCGGATTCCACATCACGCGTCAGGCGTACGATTTCCTGCTGCGTCTTCGGCATCGCGGTCACGCGGTCATTCAGCTTCGCCTTCTCTTCTTCCAGGGTACGACGTTTCTCGAGCAGCGTGCGGTACGCCGGGTGACGTTTGGTATAGAGCTTGGAAATTTCCGCCTCTTTAAAGGTCAGCTCGTTTAGCTGCGCATCAATATTGACCATGGAGTCGAGAACCGATTTCGCCTCCAGCGGCAGGTCGACGGAGTCTTTATCCTGACGGTATGCGTTCAGCTTGTTCTCGGCGTCATCCAGACGGGCGCGCACCTCCGGCAACTGTTTACTGAGGAACGCGAGGCTTTTAGCGGCTTCCGCTGACTTGCGCTCAACGTTCTGCTCAAGGTAGTTACGGGTGATGCTGTTCAGGATGTCGCGGATTTGATCCTTGTCTTCACCGGTGAAGGTCATGCTCAGGACGCCGGTGTCCTTTCCGTTTTCGGTAACGGTCAGGTTGTTTTGCAGATTGTTGATCATTCCGAGCGTCGAGAATTTGGTGACCGTAAACTCACCGCCCTCGTGCGCCTGGATGGCACCAACCCTGATGCTCACGCCATCTTTGGTCAGCATCTGCCCCACTTCGCCGCGCGCGCTGAAGCCTGCGTCGCTGGTCAGCTGATACTGTTTTGGTCCCAGCACGGTCAGGGTAAAGGTTTGGTCCCCTGCCCCTTTTGGAATCACGAAGTCGGTCACTTTTACCGTATCGTTACTGCGCCCCATCAGGCGATCCCAGCCTGCGCCAAACACCGGGAAGGTGTTTTTGGTGACCGCGATATCCAGCCCCAGATCGTGAACCGTTTTGCCCAATACCAGGCGCGACTGGATCAGCTGAATTTCAGCCTCCGATGCCGGCGGCTTGTTGGCCAGCGCAGAGCCGATATCCTGAACCAGCGAGTTTCCGGTATTTTGTTCGATCTGCACCAGCGCGTCGGCGCTGTAAATAGGCGTCGCGAACAGCGTATAAACGATCGCCGCCACGGCAAAGATGGCGGTTATACCCAGCACCCACCATTTCGCTTCAATAACGGTCCCGACCAGGCGACCGATATCGATTTCATCACTGCCCGACGTCGGGGCGGCAGAAGGTCTTGTTTTTTCTGTCATTGTTATCCCTGCTGAGCTTTCAGTGCCTGCGCCCACTGGCGGGCAGACTGGTCTAGTAAGGTGTATACCGCCTCAAAGGCCTCGCGGCTCTTGCGATACGGATCGGGAATTTCGCGCTCACCATCCCAGTGACCAAACAGCATCACCTTGCCGCGCATCTCCGGTGCAATATCGCACAGCGCGTGAATGTGGCGTTTTTCCATCGCGAGGATCAGGTCATATTCCCGGCACATTCGGCCAGAGACCTGACGGGCAACGTGCCCGTCGAGTGAGAGGTTATGCTCAAGGGCGACGCTTGCGGCACGTTCGTCGGCACCTTTTCCGACCAGCGCGCCCAGCCCTGCGGAGTCGACCGTTAACGCAGGCTGGTAATTTTTCAACAGCCTTTCAGCCGTGGGGGAACGGCAAATGTTCCCCACACACACCACCAGAATTTTGTTAAACATCGCGGCTTACCAGGTATGAATGTCGCTCGCCGTATCCGTCATGTAGCGAACGCCACTGATGGTAGGCAGCAACTGGTTGATCAGACGGTTCCAGCGGGCAACCGGCGCGGTGGTGACATAGACCACATCGTATGGCTGGAGACGGAACGACGTTGCCATGACCAGCGACGTCGCGTCGGACATGTCCAGCTGGTAGATGTTGGCAATCTTGCCTTTCGCGTTTTCGCCTTTGATCGGACGGATCACAAAGATACCGCTGGCGTTGGAGGCGGTCAGATCGATACCTTCCGCGTTGCCCAGGGCTTCGGTCAGGGTCATACCGCTGAAGTCCATCTTGAGGGTGCTCTGTTTCTTCACTTCACCCATCACGAACACTTTCAGATCGTCGTTGCGCGGCACGTAAAGAATATCGCCCGGATAGAGGAGACGGTTCTGGGTCAGGTCACCGTTTTGCATCAGCGCCTGAAGCGAAATGCGCTGCTCTTTGCCGTTGTGGGTCAGCACCACGTTGCGCCAGTCAGCACCGTCGGTTAAGCCGCCTGCGGCATTGATCGCATCAAGAACGGTGAGCGGGACGTTAGTGATAGCCTGCTGGCCGGATTTGTTGACCTGGCCTGAGATATAGGCTTTCTGGGATCGGAACGCGGCGATATTAACGTCCACCTGCGGGTCAGCAATGTACTGCGCCAGGCGGCCGGTAATATCACTACGGATCTCAGCAAGCGTTTTGCCCGCGACGTGCACTTTGCCAATGTAGGGATAGAACATGGTGCCATCGGACTGTACCCAGTTACCGGTGTCGCTTGAGCTACGGTACTGGCCCGCAGGTGTGGTCAGTTCCGGGTGATCCCAGACGGTCACGTTAATGACGTCACCCGGACCAACGCGATACTGGTAAGAGGCAATTTCCTGGTCCAGAGACATATTTGGCTGAGCAACATTCGGACGTGGGCGTAATTGTTCTACCAGACGTGGGGTTAATGGGTAAACATTCACCATTTTGTCGAGATCAAAATCAGCATCCTGCTGTTTAATCACATCCTTGCCCATTGTTGACATATTGCTGCCGGGAAAGACCGTGCAACCACTCATCAAGGTCACAGACACCAATAATGGCATCAATTTCATTTTGGATTTCATCATTGATTATTTATCACTTTGGCAGAGTAATTATCCTGTGCAATTAAAATAAGCGCGGGTCGTGGTGACAATCAGAATGCAGTTAATCATTTAGCAATATAACTGGCATCAGTCCTAAAAAAAGCTTATTCATCCATTGGCTATTGACAGAATAATTGAGGCTGATTCACACGCTTTCAGGCACGCTACCGCCCTTGGCTTTCAGTTACCAATCCACTGACTAAACAATGCGTTATGGTTAGACACCCTCTTGGATCAGGCCTTTTGAGAAATATATCCGCCACCTTAAACGGGTGATTGATAATGTATAACCTTCACCAAAGACTGAAACAAAAATAGCAACAAGGAGATTTAACATTTGATGCTGGAAGAATTGTTGCAGCTAACCTAATAGCAGGCAAGGAGACAACCGTCCTAATATTCGTTTTTAAGATTAATATTAAGAGCAAAGTTTTGAGGTTTTCGGATTTTCTTTATATTGACAAAATAGAGCGCCAGACCATTTATTGCGATATATCCTAAATATCGTCTTTTGTAATTAAATCTTCGCATTTAACTTATTTACACAGCCCCGCAAATGGGTTTTACCTGAGTGTAGCATTAAGAGAAATCTCACCCCGGCATTGCAATTTCCGTCTGCTTTATCCATGATCGAAGTGTGACATTAGTCATATAACAGAAGGTATTGCATTTACTATGGAATGGATTGCCGATCCATCAATCTGGGCCGGGCTGGTGACGCTGGTCGTCATCGAATTAGTGCTCGGCATTGATAACCTGGTGTTTATCGCCATCCTTGCCGATAAATTACCCCCTTCACAACGCGACCGCGCCCGCGTGACGGGTCTTCTGCTCGCCATGGTGATGCGTCTGCTGTTACTGGCCTCAATATCATGGCTGGTCACGCTCACCAAACCCTTATTCAGCGTGCAGGGTCTGAGCTTTAGCGCCCGCGACCTGATCATGCTTTTCGGCGGATTGTTCCTGCTGTTCAAAGCCACGGTTGAGCTTAATGAGCGGCTGGAAGGAAAAGACAGTGAAAACCCCACCCAGCGGCGCGGCGCTAAATTCTGGCCGGTGGTCGCGCAGATAGTGGTGCTGGATGCCGTCTTTTCTCTCGACTCCGTGATTACTGCCGTCGGGATGGTTGACCATCTGGCGGTGATGATGGCCGCCGTGATCATTGCCATCACCCTGATGGTGCTCGCCAGTAAAGCCCTGACGCGCTTCGTGAACAGTCACCCGACTATCGTCATTCTCTGTCTGAGCTTCCTGCTGATGATTGGCTTTAGCCTGGTGGCGGATGGTTTTGGCTTCCATATCCCGAAAGGATATCTGTACGCAGCCATTGGTTTCTCGGTGCTTATTGAGTTTCTTAACCAACTGGCCATTTTCAACCGCCGCCGTTTTCTTTCCGCGAACCAGACATTACGACAGCGCACCGCAGATACGGTGATGCGCCTGCTGAGCGGCAAAAAAGAGGATGCCGAGCTGGATGCTGAATCCGCTGCGATGCTAGCCGACCACAGCGACGGGCAGATCTTCAACCCGCAGGAACGCCGGATGATAGAGCGCGTGCTTAACCTCAACCAGCGCTCGGTCAGCAGTATCATGACCTCCCGCCACGACATTGAGCATATTGACCTGACGGCACCGGAAGAGCAGATCCGTGCCCTTCTGGATAAAAACCAGCACACCCGCGTGGTGGTGACCGGCGGAGAAGAGGAAGAAGAGCTGCTGGGCGTGGTACACGTGATTGACCTGCTGCAACAGCAGCTTCACGGTGAGCCGCTCAACCTGCGCGCGCTGGTGCGCCAGCCGCTGGTCTTCCCGGAAGCGCTGCCGCTGCTCTCCGCGCTGGAGCAGTTCCGCAACGCGCGTACTCACTTCGCGTTTGTCGTTGATGAGTTTGGTTCTGTGGAAGGGCTGGTGACGCTCAGCGACGTGATGGAAACCATCGCCGGTAATCTGCCTAATGAGGTGGATGAGATCGATGCACGCCACGATATTCAGAAAAACGCAGACGGCAGCTGGACCGCCAACGGCCATATGCCGCTCGAAGATCTGGTGCAGTTCGTTCCGCTTCCGCTGGACGAGAAGCGCGAATACCACACCATCGCCGGTTTGCTGATGGAATATCTGCAACGTATTCCGCAGCCGGGCGAAGAGGTCCAGGTGGGGAATTACATGATCAAAACCTTGCAGGTAGAGAGCCATCGCGTGCAGAAGGTGCAGCTGATACCGCTGCGCGGTGAAGATGAGATGGATTTTGAGGTGTAAAAAAGCCGGGTGGCGCTTCGCTTACCCGGCCTACGGTGTCTGGCTTTTGTAGGCCGGGTAAGGCGAAGCCGCCACCCGGCACAACAGGCATCAGAGCTTATCGAGCAACTTTTTCACGTCCTTACCAGACTGAGACTCTTTATTGCGGTCCGCCCAGTCATTCAGCCGACGTTTCGCTTCATCCTGAAGGTGCTTACGCAGGATCTGATCGACCTGCAAACTGTAATTCAGTTCCTGCCATTTTCCGTACACGCGCAGCGGTATCGGCGTCTCTTTCAGGAACTCGACAAGCTGGCCTTCCCCTTCCCAGCCGGCCTTCACGCGGACGTTGAAGCGGGTGTCAACCGTCTCTTTCACCAGATCCAGCGCGCCGTTTCCGGTCAGCGCCAGCAGGGACGAGATTCCCTGCATCTCGTCGAGCGAGAGCTGACCGTTGTCGAGGGCAAGCTCGCTGGTAAAGCTGTCGAGACGGGTTGCGCTGTCGTAGTTTTCATTCGCCTTCACGCTGCTGCTGCGCTCTACCGCCTGCTGCACCAGTTGCGGGAAGTTCAGCCCTTCCATGCGCGAATCTTTTAGCTCAACGTGCGCCTGCCCCTTCCAGCTACGACGGAAGGCGTCCGCATCAATCTTCGTGCCGGAGAAATCCCCGGCCAGCGACAGCTGCCCCGTGAGGGAAATCGGGTAATTAAAGGCTTTCAGGATGGTGCCAATCTCAACGTTTTCCAGACGCGGCTGGAACGCGGCGCTGGCAACGTCTTTACGTACGTCCAGCGTGCCCGGCAGGGAGAGATTTCCTGCCCCCATTTTTCCGCTGAGCTCAGAGATGACCAGCAGGCCGTTGTGGTTGAACATCTGGCTGTTGACGTCAGTAAAATCAATCCCACGCCAGCGCACGCTGTTCGCTTTAAGCAGAATGTCGGCGGTAAATCCGCGCAGACCATTGTAGTCAGGCAGATCGAGACTGGAGGAGATCACCGGACGCGACTGCGTGACCTGGCTTTGCCCTACCTGCGCGACACCCTCATCGGTCGCATTCACCGTTTGGGCCGCGAGCAGGTTCTCAAGGTTCAGCTTGTCGAATTGCAGATCCAACACCCACTTGGGTTTCTCATCAAGCGTGACGCTCGCCTGCCCCTTCAGGGAACTGTCGTTGGCCTGGAGGTTGAGCGCGTTCAGTTCGAGCTGTTTGCGCTCTTCGTGCCACACCGCCTGCATCGTGCCCTGGCCGGCGATCCCCTTCGCGGGTAAATCCGCGCCGGTCAGCTGCCAGTTGACCTGCTGAACGTCCGCCGTCAGCTGGTGCGGGTAGTCAGAGGCGTTCACGTTCGCATTCATCGACAGGTTGAGATCGCGCTGATTACGGTTGATCCGCCCGGAGAACTCCATGGTCGCGTGATGGTTGGCGTCCTGCTCCATCTTGAGGTTGATATTACGGACGGTGATCTGTTCGTCATCCTCATGCTGGAAAACCAGCACGCTGTCAGCAACTTTCAGATTACCAATATCGAAAGACCAGCCGGTGTCAGACGGAACGTCAGGCAAAGTATTTTCACGCGGTGCGACCGGAGCATTCGCCTGACGAACGGCTTCGGTTTGTGGCGTAAGTTGAATCACCGCCCCTTTCAGCATCACCTGTTCAACCTGGAGCTGATGGGATAAGAGCGGGATGAGCGCGACATCAAGACGCATGTTATCCGCCGTAACAAGCGGCTGCGCGGCGCCCGGCGCGGTGAGCGACATACGTCCGGAGAGAATGCTGAGCTGCGGCCAGACGTGCCAGCGCAGCGGCCCGTCCAGCTTGAGTTCATACCCGCTGCGCGCTTCAACCTGCCGCACCATATAGGCCCGGAAGTCATTCGGGTTAACCAGCAGCACCAACGCTGAAAGGCCAGCCACCAGCACCACCAGCAAAATCATCAGCGTTGTCAGAACTCTTCTCATGGCTTCCTCAGTGAACTCACAGATCAGTCTTTATCGATACGGCTGGCAACCGCACCCTGCTGGTCGCGATATTTTGCGTCCTGACGGCGGTTATAAGGACGGTCTGCCGGGCCGGTCAGCGGTTCGAAGCTCAACGCACCGATCATCATTCCCGGGCGAAGCGCCAGCGGCAGTTTACCGGCGTTAAAGAACTCCAGCACGATACGGCCAGACCAGCCCGGATCGATACGGTGCGCGGTGACGTGCACCATCAGGCCCAGACGCGCCAGAGAAGAGCGTCCGTCAAGCCAGCCGACCAGATCCGCAGGCAGCGTGACCGATTCAAAGGTCACCGCCAGCGCCAGTTCGCCAGGATGGAGATAAAACGCCTCTCCTTCTTCGATGACGATTTCGTCACTCATGACGCGATCCAGCGCCGCACTGACTTCGTCTTTCGGCCCGCTGAGGTCGATAAACGGTGCCGTGTGGCCGCTGAAGGTGCGGAACTTATTCCCCAGACGTACATCGACGGTCACGCCGTTAATACGCTCAACCGGCGGACGCGGGGTGATAGACAGGCGGCCTTCATCCAGCCAGGCTTCTATATCGCGGTCACAAAGACGCATGGCACTTTCTCCTTTCGTGCATCGCGCCCTGAATCCTTACGGCGTCAGGGCAAAACCAGGTTATCTCTGAACGGTACACAATTCACACGGCTTATTCAAAAAACTGACTGATTTTCGCTTTTAAGATATCAATGGCAATACGGTTTTTACCGCCGCGAGGCACAATAATATCGGCGTATTGTTTAGAAGGCTCAATAAATTGCAGGAACATCGGGCGAACGGTTTTCTGATACTGCGCCATCACGGAGTCCATGGAGCGACCGCGTTCGTTAACGTCGCGTTTAATACGCCGCATCAGGCAGATATCCAGCGGGGTATCGACGAAAATCGAGAAGTTCATTGATTCGCGCAGACGGGCGTCGGTGAGCAGCAAAATCCCTTCAAGAATAATCACCTTCTTGGGCTCAATGCGGATCGTTTCCTGGGTGCGGGTATGTTCCACGTAACTGTAGACGGGCAGCTCAATCGCCTCGCCGCGCTTCAGCGCTTCCAGATGCTGGAACAGCAGGCTGTGATCCATCGCACTGGGGTGGTCGTAGTTGGTTTTTACGCGCTCTTCCATCGAAAGATGGGATTGATCTTTGTAATAGCTATCTTCGGGAATAACACCGATATGCTCATCACCCACTTGTTCACGCAGTTCGCGATAAAGCGTACTGGCAATAAGACTTTTACCTGAAGCCGATGCGCCGGCGATGCCTATGATGACGCACTGATGAGACTTATCAGTCATAAATTTAGCGACCTGATTAACCTGGATGTAAGGAAGGACGACGCCGGAGCGTCAAACGCGGCAATTATAGGGATTTCGGGGGCGTGATACCAGTCGAATGCGCAGGTTATGCGAGGCGGGCTGAAAAGCGCCGTTTCACGCCTTTAGCGAAATTTTTACGCACGGATTTTCACCATTTCATCCCCCTTCTTCGCAGAGTAACTATTTTATAAGTCTATGAAGTCAAAATCTGAGCACTCAGCATATGAATTGTAAAATGTTTGTACTAGCATAAACCAAATTAATGATTTCACGCGTCCGGAGCTGGCTCCTGACAACACGGCGTCCCTGGATAGAGCGGTAATGAATAAACAATACCAGCGGGTTTTGGTTACTACCCCACATCCTTTACTGCGGCTTGTCTGTCTGGGTCTGGTCACGTTCATCTTCACCTTATTTTCCCTTGAGCTGACTCGCTTCGGTACGCTGCTGGCGCCATTGTGGTTCCCGACCTCCATTATGATGGTGTCGTTTTACCGCCATGCGGGAAAAATGTGGCCCGGCATCGCCCTCGCCTGCTCCTTTGGCAATATTTTTGCCTCGTGGATGCTCTTTTCATGGGAATCAATCAACTTAACCTACACAGCAATCAATATTATTGAGGCCTGTGTTGGTGCGGTGTTGCTGCGTAAGCTGCTCCCCTGGTTTAACCCGCTGCAAAACCTCAACGACTGGATACGCCTTGCCCTCGGCAGCGCCCTGGTGCCGCCGCTGGTGGGCGGCATTCTGGTTCATTTTCTGGTGCCAGGCGCGGAGCCGCTGCGTAATTTTCTGTTTTGGGTACTTTCAGAAGCCATTGGCGCGCTGGCGCTTGTACCGTTAGGTCTGCTGTTTAAACCGCATTACCTGCTGCGCCACCGCAACCCGAGACTGCTGCTGGAAACGCTGGTGACCCTGGTCGTTACGCTGGTTCTTAGCTGGACGGCAATCACCTGGCTGCCGTGGCCGTTCACCTGCATCATCGTTTTGCTGATGTGGAGCGCGGTACGCCTGCCGCGAATGGAAGCATTCCTGATTTTTTTATTCACCATCATGATGGTGTCCTTGATGATGGCGCGAAACCCGCCCTCCATGACACCTTCAAACATGATGGTGACCTTCAACGCGCCATGGCTTCCCTTTCTGATGATGCTGCTCCCCGCCAACATTATGACGATGGTGATGTATGCCTTCCGGGCCGAGCGTAAACATATTACTGAAAGCGAAGAACGTTTTCGTAATGCGATGGAATATTCCGCCATTGGTATGGCGCTGGTGGGCATTGAGGGCCAGTGGCTTCAGGCCAACAAGGCGCTGTGCAATTTCCTCGGTTACAGTCAGTCTGAGCTTCAGTCGCTCACGTTCCAGCAGTTAACCTGGCCGGAAGATTTAAATACCGACCTGGAGCAGTTGCAACAGCTGATTAACGGGGAGATCAACAGCTACAGCCTCGAAAAACGCTACTACACCCGCAGCGGCGAGGTGGTGTGGGCGCTGCTGGCCGTTTCCGTTGTGCGCCATGCAGACGGCACGCCGCTCTACTTTATTGCCCAGATTGAAGATATCAACGACCTGAAACAGACCGAGTGGGTGAATAAGCGTCTGATGGAGCGTATCACCCTCGCGAACGAAGCCGGCGGCATCGGGATCTGGGAGTGGGATCTCGAGCCGGACGTGATCAGCTGGGATAAACGGATGTTTGAGCTGTACGAGATCCCCCCGCACATTAAACCCACCTGGCAGCTCTGGCATGCGGCCATGGTGCCTGAAGATCGTGCGCACGCCGAACAGGTACTGCGTGAGTCACTCCAGGCCAGGGTGCCTTTCAAGCTGGAATTTCGCATTCGCGTCAAGGATGGCATTCGCCACATTCGTTCGCTGGCGAACCGGGTGCTGAACAAACAGGGCGAAGTGGAGCGGCTGTTAGGGATCAACATGGATATGACCGAGGTGAAGCAGTTGAACGAGGCGCTGTTCCAGGAAAAAGAGCGCCTGCATATCACCCTCGACTCCATCGGCGAAGCGGTGCTGTGCACCGATATCGACATGAACATCACCTTTATGAACCCGGTCGCCGAGAAGATGAGCGGCTGGTCGCAAAGCGAAGCGCTGGGTCAGCCCGTTCTGAAGGTGCTGCACATTACCTTCGGCGAGAACGGCCCGTTAATGGAAAACATCCACAGCGGCGATATGTCCCGTACCGATATCGAACAGGATGTGGTGCTTAACTGCCGGAATGGAGGCAGTTTCGACATTCATTACAGCATTACCCCGCTCAGCACCCTGGAGGGGCACGCTATCGGCTCGGTGCTGGTGATTCAGGATGTCACCGAGTCGCGCAAAATGCTGCGCCAGCTGAGCTACAGCGCTTCCCATGACGCCCTTACCCACCTGGCGAACCGCGTCAGTTTTGAAAACCATCTTAAGCGCCTGTTGCAGACGGTACAGGAGACCCATCAGCGTCACGCGCTGGTCTTTATCGATCTTGACCGTTTTAAGGCGGTGAACGATACCGCAGGCCACGCGGCGGGCGACGCGCTCCTGCGCGAACTCTCTTCGCTGATGCTGACCATGCTGCGCTCCAGCGACGTGCTGGCGCGTCTGGGCGGCGACGAGTTTGGCCTGCTGCTGCCGGACTGCAACGTCGAAAGCGCACGCTATATTGCGGGCCGGTTGATCGACGCCATCAACAACTATCATTTTTCCTGGGAAGGACGCCTGCACCGCATCGGCGCCAGCGCGGGGATCACATTGATTGACGACGCTAATTATCAGACAGCGGAAGTGATGTCTCAGGCCGATATCGCCTGTTACGCCTCGAAAAACAGCGGGCGCGGTGTGGTCACCGTCTATGAACCCCAGCAGGAGCGGATCCACAGCACGCGCAGCATGATGTCGCTGGATGAGCAGTGGCACATGATCAAAGATAATCATCTGCTGATGATCGCCCGCAGCGTCGCCTCACCGCGCATTCCCGAGAGCAGTAGCTTCTGGCTGATTTCCCTGCGGTTGTGGACCAGCCAGGGGGAAGTGCTGGAAGAGCATGCCTTCCGCGCCGGGCTGGCGGAGCCGGAGCTGCTGCACGCCCTTGACCGACGTATATTCAGCGAATTTTTCCGTACCTATGCCGCACAGGTGGCGGCCAAAGGGATGGGCGTCGCGCTGCCGCTCTCAGAAGCGGGTTTAGCCAGCGTCACGCTGGTGGATGAGCTGCTCGACCTGATCACCAGAAGTCCGCTGCCGGCGCGGCTGCTGCATCTGGCGATCGCCGTTGATGTGCTGAGCAATACGGATGAAAACGTGCAGCAGGGTCTGCAAAAGCTTCGTCAGGCTGGCTGTCGCGTGGTGCTGACCCGGGTTGGACGCGATATGAACGTCTTCAGCCAGCTCAGCGCCAACACCGCTGATTATCTGCTGCTGGATGCAGACGTGGTGACCAACGTCCACGGCAATCTGATGGATGAGATGATGGTGACCATCATTCAGGGCCACGCCCAGCGTCTGGGCATAAAAACCATTGCCGGGCCATGCCATCAGTCGATCATGATGAATACGCAGTCGGGCATCGGCATTGACTTTATTTACGGCGATACCATCGGGGAAGCGCAGCCGCTCGATCTACTGCTGAATACCAGCTATTTCGCCATCAACTGACGGCGACCAGCCGTCGGTGTACCAGATATGTAACAGCGCATACGAGCGCCACGGCTGCCAGCGCTCGGCATAGCGACGGATCTGCGCGGGCGTCATACCGGCAAAGCGCTGTTTAATGAGATAATCATCCGGCAGGAAAACATCCTTCGCCTGCCAGCCGCGCAAGGCTAGATAATTTGCGGTCCAGCGCCCGATGCCGGGGCGCTGCTGTAGCGCCTTCATCCCGGCCTCGACGTTCGCAGGCGGGAACAGCGGGAATTCACCCTCCACCACCGACTGCGCCAGATGAATCAACGACTCCGCACGCTTGAGCGGCATCCCAAGGGCTTTCAACGCCAGCGGATCCACCGCGGCCAGTACCTCTGGCGGAGGAAAACAGAGGTAGCCCGGCGCGTCCTGGATGGGTTCACCGCACAGCGCCACCACTCTTGACGCCAGTTTTGCCGCCATCGCCACGCTCACCAGTTGCCCGAGAATGGCGCGCACGCCCTGCTCGTAGGCATCCATCGCGCCCGGCAAACGTAACCCCGGCCGCGCCGCGCCGAGATCGCCCAGGGTCTGCGCAATTCTTAGCGGGTCGCAATCAAGATCGAACAGGCGGGCAATGCGGTCCAGGCAAATATCCGCCACCGGGATCAGGCCAGGGCTGAGCGACACCGCCAGCGTATGGGTTGCGCTGTCTGGCGTAACCCGTAAAACGCCCTGGTGCCCCGCATAGCCAAAACTGCGTTCGTAGTAATCCTCCGTAACGGTCTCAACCCCTGTGACCGCACGCGCGGCAAGAAAGCCAAACATCCACTGCCAGTCGTAGGGCGGTTGCCAGTTCAGGGTGTACATCGTCTCTCCTTTTGTATTTACCTCAGCATAAACCGAAAGATCGCGTTGCGCCTTGCTTTCATATTCCTGTTGTCGCCTGGCAGACATTTCGCTAAAGTCTCGCCCCTTCTCATCGGCATGGGGATTTATTGTGTTTATTGGATTCGACTACGGCACCGCAAACTGCTCGGTTGCGATAATGCAAAACGGACAACCACAGCTCCTGAAAATGGAAAACGGCAGTACGCTGTTGCCGTCAATGCTCTGTGCGCCCACGCGTGAAGCGGTGAGCGAGTGGCTGTTCCGCCATCATCAGGTTCCGGCCACGGCGGCGGAGACCCAGGCGCTGCTGCGCCGTGCGGTCAGCTTTAACCGCGAGGAAGATATCGACGTTACCCCTTCCAGCGTGCAGTTCGGCCTCTCTTCCCTCGGGCAGTACATTGAAGACCCGGAAGAGGTCTACTTCGTTAAATCGCCGAAATCCTTCCTTGGCGCCAGCGGACTGAAGCCACAGCAGGTGGCGATGTTTGAAGATCTGGTCTGCGCGATGATGCTGCACATCCGCAATCAGGCGCAATCCCAGGTGCCGGATGCCATCACCCAGGCGGTGATTGGCCGTCCGATCAACTTCCAGGGGCTGGGCGGCGACGAAGCCAACCAGCAGGCGCAGGGGATCCTTGAGCGTGCAGCGCACCGGGCTGGCTTCCGTGACGTGGTGTTCCAGTATGAGCCGGTTGCGGCGGGGCTGGATTTTGAAGCCACGCTGACGGAAGAGAAACGGGTGCTGGTGGTGGACATCGGCGGTGGTACGACGGACTGTTCATTACTGCTGATGGGTCCGCAGTGGCATCATCGTCGCGATCGTGAAAACAGCCTGCTGGGGCACAGCGGCTGCCGCGTGGGCGGTAACGATCTGGATATCGCCCTGGCATTCAAGAGCCTGATGCCGCTGCTCGGCATGGGCGGTCAAACCGAGAAAGGCATCGCCCTGCCGATCCTGCCATGGTGGAATGCGATTGCCATCAACGACGTCCCTGCCCAGAGTGATTTTTACAGCACCGCGAATGGGCGTTTCCTTAACGATCTGGTGCGTGATGCGCAGGATGCAGAGAAGGTCGCGCTGCTGTATAAGGTGTGGCGTCAGCGTCTGAGCTACCGGGTGGTGCGCACCGCCGAAGAGAGCAAAATCGCCCTTTCCGATCGTCCTGAGCATGCGGTTACGCTGCCGTTTATCAGGGACGATCTGGCTACGGCTATCACCCAGGAAGGGCTGGAAATGGCGCTGGCTCAGCCGCTACAGCGTATTCTGGAGCAGGTGCAGCTGGCGCTTGAGAATGGCAAAGAGAAACCGGACGTGATTTACCTGACCGGCGGTAGCGCCCGTTCCCCGCTGATCAAGAAAGCGCTGGCGGAACAGCTGCCGGGGATCCCGATTGCCGGCGGCGATGACTTTGGCTCCGTTACGGCAGGGCTGGCGCGCTGGGCGCAGGTGGTGTTTAGCTAATGGAGTTGTGCCGGGTGGCGCTGCGCTTACCCGGCCTACGGTTCGAGGATCTTGTAGGCCGGGTAAGGCGAAGCCGCCACCCGGCGAAACAACGCACCACACTCAGACCATTCCTGACAGTCTTCCATATTTCCTCCATTTTTCCGCTGTGTTACCTGACTAAACTAGTATCATTCCCCGAAAGTGTTTCAGGACGAGAACGTATAACGATGAAAGGCAGTAACAAATCCCGCTGGGCAATCGCCGTTGGTCTGATTGTGGTGGTCCTGGCCGCCTGGTACTGGCACAGCCAGTCCGCGAACTCCACGGCACCTGCTGGCGCCAATAGCCCCTCACAACGTCCAACGGGCGGCGGGCGCCACGGTATGCGCGGCGCGGCGCTGGCACCGGTGCAGGCGGCAACGGCGGTGAATAAAGCGGTGCCTCGTTATCTCTCCGGGCTGGGAACCATCACCGCCGCCAACACCGTGACGGTACGTAGCCGCGTGGATGGTCAGCTGATGGCCATCCACTTCCAGGAAGGCCAGCAGGTGAAAGCCGGCGATCTGCTGGCGGAAATCGACCCAAGCCAGTTTAAGGTGGCCCTGGCGCAGGCGCAGGGGCAGCTCGCGAAAGACAAAGCCACCCTCGCCAATGCCCGCCGCGATTTAGCCCGCTATCAGCAGCTGGTAAAAACCAACCTCGTGTCGCGTCAGGAGCTGGACACCCAGCAGTCTCTGGTCAGTGAATCTCAGGGCACCATCAAGGCCGACGAAGCCGCGGTCGCCAGCGCCCAGCTCCAGCTCGACTGGAGCCGGATCACCGCGCCGATTGACGGCCGCGTGGGCCTGAAACAGGTTGATATCGGCAACCAAATCTCCAGCGGCGATACCACGGGCATCGTGGTGATCACCCAGACGCACCCTATCGATCTCGTCTTTACCCTGCCGGAAAGCGACATTGCGACGGTGATACAGGCGCAGAAGGCCGGAAAAGCGCTGGTGGTTGAAGCCTGGGATCGCACCAACAAGCAGAAGCTGAGCGAAGGTTCGCTGTTGAGCCTGGATAACCAGATCGATACCACCACCGGCACCATCAAGCTTAAAGCACGCTTCAACAATCAGGACGATGCCCTGTTCCCGAATCAGTTCGTCAATGCGCGAATGCTGGTCGCGACCGAAGAAAACGCCGTGGTTATCCCGACGGCGGCCCTGCAAATGGGCAGTGAAGGCAACTTTGTCTGGGTGCTGAACAGCGAAAACAAGGTTAGCAAACATCTGGTGAAAACCGGGATCCAGGACAGTCAGACGGTGGTGATCAGTGCCGGGCTGTCCGCTGGCGACCGCGTCGTAACCGACGGTATTGACCGTCTGACCGAAGGGGCGCAGGTCGAGGTGGTGGAAGCGCAGAATACAGGAGCAAAAGCCTGATGCAGGTGATGCCGCCGAGCTCTACAGGTGGGCCATCACGCCTGTTTATCTTACGTCCGGTTGCGACGACCCTGTTGATGGTGGCGATCCTGCTGGCCGGGATCATTGGCTACCGTTTTCTGCCCGTGTCGGCGCTGCCGGAAGTGGACTACCCGACCATTCAGGTTGTCACCCTCTATCCGGGCGCCAGTCCGGATGTGGTGACGTCCGCCATCACCGCCCCGCTGGAGCGTCAGTTTGGCCAGATGTCTGGCCTGAAGCAGATGTCCTCCCAGAGCTCCGGCGGCGCCTCGGTCGTCACGCTTCAGTTCCAGCTCACGCTGTCGCTGGACGTCGCCGAGCAGGAGGTGCAGGCCGCGATTAACGCCGCCACTAACCTGCTGCCGTCTGACCTGCCGAATCCACCGGTTTACAGCAAGGTCAACCCGGCAGACCCGCCGATCATGACCCTTGCCGTCACCTCCTCCGCCATGCCGATGACGCAGGTGGAAGACATGGTTGAAACCCGCGTGGCGCAGAAGATTTCGCAGGTCACCGGCGTGGGACTGGTGACGCTGGCGGGCGGTCAACGCCCCGCTGTGCGCGTTAAGCTCAATGCCCAGGCCATTGCCGCGCTGGGGTTAACCAGCGAAACCATTCGCACCGCCATCAGCAGCGCCAACGTTAACTCAGCGAAGGGCTCGCTGGACGGCCCAACCCGTGCGGTCACGCTCTCTGCCAACGACCAGATGCAGTCCGCCGATGAATACCGCCAGCTGATTGTGGCCTATCAAAACGGCGCGCCGATCCGCCTCGGCGACGTGGCAACCGTCGAACAAGGCGCGGAAAACAGCTGGCTCGGGGCGTGGGCCAATAAGCAGCAGGCGATTGTCATGAACGTTCAGCGCCAGCCGGGCGCGAACATTATTGATACCGCCGACAGCATTCGCACCATGCTGCCGCAGCTGGTGGAAAGCCTGCCAAAATCGGTGAGCGTGAAAGTGCTTTCTGACCGCACCACGAATATTCGCGCCTCGGTGTCAGACACCCAGTTCGAGCTGATGCTGGCGATTGCGCTGGTGGTGATGATCATCTACCTGTTCCTGCGCAACGTTCCGGCAACCATCATTCCCGCCGTCGCCGTGCCGCTCTCGCTGGTCGGGACGTTTGCGGTGATGGTGTTCCTCGACTTTTCGATTAATAACCTGACGCTGATGGCGCTCACCATCGCCACCGGGTTCGTGGTGGACGATGCCATCGTGGTCATCGAGAACATCTCGCGCTATATCGAAAAAGGTGAAAAGCCCTTAGCCGCCGCGCTGAAGGGCGCAGGAGAAATTGGCTTTACCATCATCTCGCTCACCTTCTCGCTGATTGCGGTGCTGATCCCGCTGCTGTTTATGGGCGATATCGTCGGGCGGCTGTTCCGCGAGTTTGCCGTGACGCTGGCGGTCGCCATTCTGATCTCTGCCGTGGTGTCGCTGACGCTGACGCCGATGATGTGCGCCCGCATGCTGAGCCACGAATCTTTGCGCAAGCAAAACCGCTTCTCGCGCGCCTCCGAGCGGATGTTCGAGCGCATTATCGCCGCCTACGGCCGCGTGCTGGCGAAAGTCCTGAATCATCCCTGGGCGACGCTCGGCGTGGCGCTCGGCACCCTGGCGCTCAGCGTGATGCTGTGGATTTTCATTCCGAAAGGCTTCTTCCCGATTCAGGACAACGGCATTATTCAGGGCACGCTTCAGGCGCCGCAGACGGTCTCCTTCGCCAACATGGCGCAGCGCCAGCAGCAGGTGTCTGAGATCATCATGGAAGATCCGGCGGTGGAAAGCCTGACTGCCTACGTGGGCGTGGATGGCACCAACCCGTCGCTCAACAGCGCGCGCCTGCAAATTAACCTTAAACCGCTCGATGACCGCGACGATCGCGTCAACGCGGTAATTGAGCGACTGCAAAGCGCGGTGGCGCGCGTGCCGGGCATTGAGCTGTATCTGCAACCGATCCAGGATTTAACCATTGATACGCAGGTGAGCCGCACGCAGTACCAGTTTACGCTCCAGGCCACCTCGCTTGATGCACTCAGCACCTGGGTGCCGCAGCTGGTGGATAAGCTGAAAGCACTGCCGCAGGTTTCGGACGTCAGCAGCGACTGGCAGGATAAAGGGCTGGCGGCGTACGTGAACGTCAACCGCGACACCGCCAGCCGTCTGGGCATTACCATGTCCGACGTGGATAACGCCCTGTATAACGCCTTTGGTCAGCGACTGATCTCCACCATTTACACCCAGGCCAACCAATATCGCGTGGTGCTGGAACATAACACCGAGAACACGCCCGGGCTTGCCGCGCTGGACTCGATACGCCTGACCAGCAAAGACGGCGGGATTGTGCCGCTCAGCGCCATTGCCAGCGTGGAAGAGCGCCACACCCCGCTGTCGATTAACCATCTCGATCAGTTCCCGTCCACCACCATTTCGTTCAACGTGCCGGATGGGTATTCGCTGGGCGAAGCGGTGGAGGCCATTCTGGGCGCGGAGAAAGAACTCAGTTTCCCGTCCGATATTCAGACCCAGTTCCAGGGCAGTACGCTGGCGTTCCAGGCCGCGCTGGGCAGCACCGTCTGGCTGATTGTCGCGGCGGTGGTGGCGATGTATATCGTGCTTGGCGTGCTGTATGAGAGTTTCATCCACCCGATCACCATCCTCTCCACCCTGCCGACGGCGGGCGTGGGGGCGCTGCTGGCGCTGATGCTGGCGGGGAGCGAACTGGACGTGATTGCGATAATTGGCATCATCCTGCTTATCGGCATCGTGAAGAAAAACGCCATCATGATGATCGACTTTGCGTTGGCCGCCGAGCGCGAGCAGGGTATGGCGCCGCGCGAGGCCATTTACCAGGCCTGCCTGCTGCGTTTTCGCCCGATCCTGATGACCACTCTCGCCGCCCTGTTGGGCGCCCTGCCGCTGATGCTGAGCACCGGCGTGGGGGCCGAACTGCGCCGTCCGCTGGGCATCGGCATGGTCGGCGGTCTGCTGGTGAGCCAGGTGCTGACACTGTTTACCACGCCGGTTATCTACCTGCTGTTTGACCGTCTGGCCCTGTGGACAAAAAGCCGCTTCCCGAAACGTGAAGAGGAGGCGTAAGTGAAGTTTTTCGCCCTCTTCATTTACCGTCCTGTGGCGACGATTTTACTCTCCGTCGCTATCACCCTGTGCGGCGTGCTCGGCTTCCGGCTGCTGCCGGTGGCCCCGCTACCGCAGGTCGATTTCCCGGTGATCATGGTCAGCGCCTCGCTGCCGGGCGCATCGCCGGAAACCATGGCCTCATCGGTGGCGACGCCGCTTGAGCGATCGCTTGGGCGGATTGCCGGGGTTAACGAGATGACCTCCAGCAGTTCGCTGGGCAGCACGCGCATCATTCTGGAATTTAACTTCGACCGGGATCTCAACGGTGCGGCGCGCGACGTTCAGGCCGCGATTAACGCCGCCCAAAGCCTGCTGCCGAGCGGCATGCCGAGCCGTCCAACCTACCGCAAGGCCAACCCGTCCGATGCGCCGATCATGATCCTGACGCTTACGTCAGAGACCTACTCCCAGGGCGAGCTGTACGATTTTGCCTCCACCCAGCTGGCGCAAACCATCGCCCAGATTGACGGCGTGGGTGACGTGGATGTCGGCGGCAGCTCCTTGCCCGCCGTGCGCGTGGGGCTGAATCCGCAGGCGCTGTTTAATCAGGGCGTGTCGCTGGACGACGTGCGTTCCGCCATCAGCAACGCCAACGTGCGTAAGCCGCAGGGTGCGATTGAGGACAGCAGCCACCGCTGGCAGATCCAGACCAACGACGAGCTGAAAACCGCCGCCGAGTATCAGCCGTTGATTATTCACTACAACAACGGCGCGGCGGTGCGCCTGAGCGACGTCGCCAGCGTCACCGATTCGGTGCAGGACGTGCGTAACGCCGGGATGACCAATGCCAAACCGGCGATTTTGCTGATGATCCGCAAGCTGCCGGAAGCCAACATCATTCAGACGGTGAACAGCATCCGCGCGCGGCTGCCGGAGCTTCAGGAAACCATTCCGGCGGCCATCGATCTCCAGATTGCGCAGGACCGCTCCCCCACCATCCGCGCCTCGCTTGAAGAGGTAGAGCAAACGCTGATCATCTCCGTCGCGCTGGTAATTCTGGTGGTGTTCCTGTTCCTGCGCTCGGGGCGCGCCACGCTGATCCCGGCGGTGGCGGTCCCGGTATCGCTGATAGGCACCTTTGCCGCCATGTACCTGTGCGGGTTTAGCCTTAACAACCTGTCGCTGATGGCGCTGACGATTGCTACCGGGTTTGTGGTGGATGATGCCATCGTGGTGCTGGAGAATATCTCGCGTCATCTGGAAGCGGGCATGAAGCCGCTCCAGGCGGCGCTTCAGGGGACGCGCGAAGTGGGCTTCACGGTCCTGTCCATGAGCCTGTCGCTGGTGGCGGTGTTCCTGCCGCTGCTGCTGATGGGTGGCCTGCCGGGGCGACTGCTGCGTGAATTTGCCGTCACGCTCTCCGTCGCCATTGGTATCTCACTGGTGATTTCGCTGACGCTAACGCCGATGATGTGCGGCTGGATGCTAAAGCGCAGCCAACCACACTCACAGCCGCGCAGGAAAGGCTTTGGCCACGTCCTGATGGCGATGCAGTCCGGCTACGGCAAATCGCTGAAATGGGTGCTGAACCACACGCGTATTGTCGGGCTGGTGCTTATCGCCACCATCGGGCTCAACGTCTGGATGTATATCACCATCCCGAAAACCTTCTTCCCGGAGCAGGATACCGGCGTGCTGATGGGCGGTATTCAGGCAGACCAGAGCATTTCGTTCCAGGCAATGCGCGGCAAGCTTCAGGACTTTATGAAAATCATCCGGGAAGATCCGGCCGTAGACAACGTTACCGGCTTTACCGGCGGCTCGCGCGTTAACAGCGGGATGATGTTTATTACCCTTAAGCCGCGCGGTGAACGTCACGAAACGGCGCAGCAGATCATTGATCGCTTGCGGGTGAAGCTCGCCAAAGAGCCGGGGGCGAACCTGTTTTTGATGGCCGTTCAGGATATCCGCGTCGGCGGACGACAGGCTAACGCCAGCTATCAGTACACCCTGCTCTCGGATGACTTAGCCGCCCTGCGCGAGTGGGAGCCGAAGATCCGTAAAGCGCTGGCCGCGCTGCCGCAGCTGGCGGACGTGAACTCCGACAGCCAGAACAACGGCGCGGAGATGGCGCTCACCTACGATCGTGAAACTATGGCCCGCCTGGGCATTAACGTGGAGGCGGCCAACAGCCTGCTTAACAACGCCTTCGGGCAGCGTGAAGTCTCCACCATCTATCAGCCGATGAACCAGTACAAGGTGGTAATGGAAGTTGATCCGCGCTACACCCAGGACATCAGCGCGCTGGACAAGATGTTTGTGATCAATGATGACGGCAAGGCGATCCCGCTGTCGTACTTCGCCAGCTGGCAGCCGTCGAACGCACCGCTGTCGGTGAACCACCAGGGGCTTTCCGCCGCCTCGACCGTCTCGTTTAACCTGCCAACCGGCTCGTCGCTGTCTGAGGCCAGCGATGCCATCAACCGCGCCATGACCCAGCTTGGGGTGCCCTCCTCCGTGCGCGGCAGCTTTGCCGGTACGGCGCAGGTGTTCCAGGACACCATGAACTCGCAGGTCATTTTGATCCTGGCGGCCATTGCCACGGTGTACATCGTGCTGGGCGTGCTGTACGAAAGCTACGTGCATCCGTTGACCATTCTCTCCACGCTTCCCTCTGCGGGCGTGGGGGCGCTGCTGGCGCTGGAGCTGTTCGGTGCTCCATTCAGCCTCATCGCGCTCATTGGGATCATGCTATTAATAGGTATTGTGAAGAAAAACGCGATAATGATGGTCGACTTTGCCCTGGACGCCCAGCGCAACGGCAACCTGACGCCGGACGAGGCGATATTCCAGGCCTGTCTGCTGCGTTTTCGCCCGATCATGATGACTACGCTGGCCGCGCTGTTCGGCGCACTGCCGCTGGTCATATCCGGCGGTGACGGCTCTGAACTGCGCCAGCCGCTGGGGATCACGATCGTTGGCGGCCTGGTGATGAGCCAGCTGCTGACGCTCTACACCACGCCGGTAGTCTATCTGTTCTTTGACCGCCTGCGGCTGCGTTTTTCGCGTAAAAAGAGAACCACGGTGACCGAGTAAATGACCGACCTACCCAGTAACGTTCGCTGGCAATTGTGGATCGTCGCGTTCGGCTTCTTTATGCAGTCGCTGGACACGACCATCGTGAACACAGCCCTCCCCTCAATGGCGAAAAGCCTGGGGGAGAGCCCGCTGCACATGCATATGGTGATTGTCGCCTACGTGCTGACGGTCGCCGTGATGCTGCCCGCCAGCGGCTGGCTGGCGGATAAAGTCGGCGTGCGGAACATCTTCTTCACCGCCATTGTGCTGTTTACCACCGGGTCGCTGTTTTGCGCCCAGGCCAATACCCTCGACCAGCTGGTGATGGCGCGCGTGCTACAGGGCGTCGGCGGTGCGATGATGGTGCCCGTCGGGCGGTTAACGGTGATGAAAATTGTTCCGCGCGCGCAGTATATGGCGGCGATGACCTTCGTCACCCTGCCCGGTCAAGTCGGCCCGCTGCTGGGCCCGGCGCTGGGCGGTATTCTGGTGGAGTATGCCTCCTGGCACTGGATCTTCCTGATCAACCTGCCGGTCGGTATTATCGGCGCGATTGCCACCCTGACGCTGATGCCGAACTATAAAATGCAGACCCGGCGCTTTGATTTCTTTGGCTTCATCCTGCTGGCAGCTGGCATGGCGACGCTCACCCTGGCGCTCGACGGGCAAAAAGGGCTGGGGATCTCCTCCCTGTCGCTCGCCCTGCTGGTAGCGCTGGGTGTCACCGCCATTCTCTGGTATCTGTGGCATGCCAGAGGCAACGCTAACGCGCTGTTTAGCCTGAACCTGTTCAAGAATCCCACCTACCGTCTTGGTCTGTTCGGCAGCTTTGCCGGACGCATCGGCAGCGGCATGTTGCCGTTTATGACGCCGGTATTTTTACAGATTGGGATGGGCTTCTCGCCGTTCCATGCCGGGCTGATGATGATCCCGATGGTGCTCGGCAGCATGGGGATGAAGCGTATTGTGGTGCAGGTGGTAAACCGCTTTGGCTATCGCCGGGTGCTGGTGGCCGCCACGCTCGGGCTGGCGCTGGTTAGTCTGCTGTTTATGACCGTGGCGCTGCTGGGCTGGTACTACATCCTGCCGCTGGTGCTGTTCTGCCAGGGGATCATCAACTCCATGCGCTTCTCGTCGATGAACACCCTGACGCTGAAAGATCTGCCGGACGAACTGGCGAGCAGTGGTAACAGCCTGCTGTCGATGATCATGCAGCTCTCCATGAGCGTGGGGGTCACGGTCGCCGGATTGCTGCTCGGCATGTACGGTCAGCACCATCTCAGCGCCGACACCCCCGTCGCGCATCAGGTCTTTTTATACACTTACCTCAGCATGGCGGTAATTATCGCCCTGCCCGCTTTTATCTTTGCCAGAGTACCGAATGACACGACCAAAAACGTTGTGATCCGACGCGGCAAAAGGAGTGCACCATGAAATTCTGGCGTCCGGGGATCACCGGTAAGCTTTTTGTAGCGATTTTCGCCACCTGTATCGTCCTGCTGATTACCATGCACTGGGCGGTGCGGGTCAGCTTTGAGCGCGGCTTTATTGACTACATCAAGCACGGTAACGAACAGCGTTTACAGGGCTTAAGCGACGCGCTGGGGGAACAGTATAGCCTGCACGGTAACTGGCGTTTTCTGCGCAATAACGATCGTTTTATATTTCAAATTCTGCGCTCGCTGGAGCACGATAATGACGATGACCGCCCGGGGCCGGGCATGCCGCCGCACGGCTGGCGCACCCAGTTCTGGGTGATCGATCAGGAGATGCGCGTGCTCGTTGGCCCACGCTCGCCGGTACCGCCGGACGGTACAAAGCGCGCCATCACCTCGAACGGCGCCACGGTGGGCTGGGTTATTGCCTCGCCGGTCGAGCGGCTGACGCGCAACACCGACATCAACTTTGATCGCCAGCAGCGCCAGACCAGCTGGCTGATTGTCGCGCTTTCTACCCTGCTTGCGGCGCTCGCCACCTTCCCGCTGGCGCGCGGCCTGCTGGCGCCGGTTAAACGCCTGGTGGAAGGCACGCATAAGCTGGCGGCGGGTGATTTCTCGACCCGCGTGGACACCCGCAGTCAGGATGAACTGGGCAAGCTGGCGCAGGACTTCAACCAGCTCGCCAGCACGCTGGAGAAAAACCAGCAGATGCGCCGCGACTTTATGGCCGACATTTCGCACGAGCTGCGCACCCCACTGGCGGTGCTGCGCGGCGAGCTGGAGGCGATTCAGGACGGCTTGCGGCAGTTCACCCCCGAATCCGTGGCCTCGCTACAGGCGGAAGTCGGCACGCTGACCAAGCTGGTGGACGATCTGCATCAGCTTTCCATGTCCGATGAAGGCGCCCTGGCCTACCAGAAAGCCCCAATCGACGTGATCAATATCCTTGAAGTCGTGACCGGCGCGTTCCGCGAACGCTTCGCCAGCCGTGACCTGAAAATCAACCTCTCGCTGCCTGACAGCGCGGTGGTATTCGGCGACAGAGATCGCCTGATGCAGCTGTTCAATAATCTGCTGGAGAACAGCCTCCGCTACACCGACGGCGGCGGCGGGTTGCATATCTCCGGCAAGCAGGAGAACGGGCGCTTTGCCCTGACCTTTGCGGACTCCGCCCCTGGCGTGAAGGATGCGCAGCTGGAAAAACTGTTCGAGCGCTTCTATCGCACCGAAGGTTCACGCAACCGCGCCAGCGGGGGCTCCGGCCTTGGGCTGGCGATTTGCGTAAACATTGTGGAGGCGCATGGTGGCACCATCCGCGCCGCCCATTCGCCTTTTGGCGGGGTTAGCATTACAGTAGAGTTACCTCTGGAACGGGATTTATCGAGGGAAGCATGACCGAGTTACCGATTGACGACAACACACCGCGTATTTTGATCGTGGAAGACGAGCCTAAACTTGGGCAACTGCTGATCGACTATTTACGTGCCGCGAGCTATGCGCCAACGCTTATCAGCCACGGCGACCAGGTGCTGCCCTACGTGCGCCAGACGCCGCCGGATCTGATCCTGCTGGATCTGATGCTGCCGGGTACTGACGGCCTGACCCTGTGCCGGGAAATTCGTCGTTTCTCCGATGTGCCCATCGTGATGGTGACGGCCAAAATCGAAGAGATCGACCGTCTGCTGGGGCTCGAAATCGGCGCTGACGATTACATCTGCAAGCCTTACAGCCCGCGGGAGGTGGTCGCTCGCGTGAAAACCATCCTCCGCCGCTGCAAGCCGCAGCGTGAATTGCAGGTGCTGGATGCACAAAGCCCGCTGATCGTCGACGAAAGCCGCTTCCAGGCGAGCTGGCGCAGCAAACTATTGGATCTCACCCCAGCGGAGTTCCGCCTGCTGAAAACCCTCTCCCACGAGCCGGGAAAAGTGTTTTCCCGCGAGCAGCTGCTCAACCATCTGTATGACGATTACCGCGTGGTGACCGACCGCACCATCGACAGCCACATCAAAAACCTGCGCCGCAAGCTGGAGGCGCTGGACGCCGACCAGTCGTTTATTCGCGCGGTGTACGGCGTGGGGTATCGCTGGGAAGCGGATGCGTGCAGGATTGCCTGACAACATTCTCCCCTCACCCTGCCCTCTCCCCAGGGGGGAGAGGGTGTTTTAGTCCCCTCTCCCCCCTGGGGAGAGGGTTAGGGTGAGGGGTCCGGGCTTTACCTCCCCGCCCCGCAGCGCTACAATGCCCGCCCTTAAAGTGGGGGATCTCCCCTTACCGCTGCACCTGGTGCACGCGGATCTGACCTGTCATCAGAACGAGAACAAACATGTTTAAACCGGAACTCCTTTCCCCGGCGGGAACGCTGCAAAATATGCGTTACGCTTTCGCCTATGGCGCCGACGCCGTCTACGCGGGCCAGCCGCGCTATTCGCTGCGCGTGCGTAACAACGAATTCAACCACGAGAATCTTCAGCTCGGCATCAATGAAGCGCATGCCCTGGGCAAAAAATTCTACGTGGTGGTGAACATCGCGCCGCACAACGCCAAGCTGAAAACGTTCATTCGTGACCTGAAGCCGGTCGTGGAGATGGGGCCGGACGCGCTGATCATGTCAGACCCGGGTTTAATCATGCTGGTTCGGGAGAACTTCCCGGAGATGGACATTCACCTCTCGGTGCAGGCTAACGCCGTCAACTGGGCAACGGTGAAATTCTGGAAACAGATGGGGCTGACCCGCGTCATTCTGTCTCGCGAGCTGTCCCTAGAAGAGATCGAAGAGATCCGCACCCAGGTGCCGGATATGGAAATCGAAATCTTCGTCCACGGCGCGCTGTGCATGGCCTACTCCGGCCGCTGCCTGCTCTCTGGCTACATCAACAAGCGTGACCCGAACCAGGGCACCTGCACCAACGCCTGCCGCTGGGAATATAACGTTCAGGAAGGCAAAGAGGATGACATCGGTAACATCGTGCATAAACACGAGCCGATCCCGGTCACCAACGTTGAGCCAACGCTGGGTATCGGCGCGCCTACCGACAGCGTGTTTATGATCGAAGAAGCCAAACGTCCGGGTGAGTACATGACCGCCTTCGAAGACGAGCACGGCACCTACATCATGAACTCGAAGGATCTGCGCGCCATCGCGCACGTGGAGCGTTTAACCCAGATGGGCGTGCACTCCCTGAAAATCGAAGGCCGCACCAAGTCCTATTACTACTGCGCTCGTACCGCGCAGGTGTATCGCAAAGCCATCGACGATGCCGCCGCCGGTAAACCGTTCGACACCAGCCTGCTGGAAACGCTGGAAGGCCTGGCGCATCGCGGTTATACCGAAGGTTTCCTGCGTCGACATACCCACGACGACTACCAGAACTACGAGCATGGCTATTCGATTTCCGAACGCCAGCAGTTTGTAGGCGACTTCACCGGCGAGCGTAAAGGCCCGCTGGCCGCCGTCGCCGTAAAAAACAAATTCACTAAAGGCGACAGCCTGGAGCTGATGACACCGCAGGGCAACATGAACTTCCGCCTGGAGCATCTGGAAAACAAAAAAGGTGAGGCGATTGAGGTCGCACCTGGCGATGGCCATGTGGTCTGGCTGCCGGTTCCTGAAGAAGTAGAGCTGGAGTTTGCGCTGCTGATGCGCAATTTTGAAGGTGAAAATACCCGAAATCCGCACGGCAAATAGTCAATCAACGGGATTTTTTCACGCTGGGATAATTCTTAGAATCGGATCACATACCGCTTCGTTCAATACGGGTATTATCCCCCCGCTGAAAAACATAACCCATAAATGCTAGCTGTACCAGGAACCACCTCCTTAGCCTGCGTAATCTCCCTTACGCGGGCTTATTTTTTTGTTAACTCCTGAAATTTTTCCCCCTGATAAATATGGCGTTGCATTGACCCGGGAAAGGTTTGTGTCAGCATTAGGCGTATCATCTAAGCAAGTCGAACGAACAAAGGATCCTAATCACATTTTTAATGGATTTGAGAGGGATGAACACTATTCGGAACATTCCTAATTTTAAGTGTTAACAGGACCTTTACTCTTGATTTATTAACAATCAACGTTTCACACGGACGGAGAGATGAAGTGACATTCACAGGACAACTTTCAAAGGATCTTCCAGATTACGAACTCGCACGCAGTCTTGGTCTTGCCTCTGGCGGCGATATAAATTTCACAGCACTTGCAGGTCAACTGGACTGCAGCAGAAATTTTAGCCAGGCCGGGATTATCTACTCAGACGGTACACGTCAGTGGCTAGTACGGCCATCAAGAAGGATTGCGACACCAAACGAAAGCTCGGTTAGTCATGTAGTCATAACCAAAGTAAATGCCTCACAAGTTAACCCCGTTCACGCAACAACGGCTACGATTCAGTCCCCTTCCCTGGCGACTGAAATTGGTTCAACGGCAATTTCCTGCGGAGCCGCAATTCTTACTGTTGTACTTGCGGCAGGGGCCGGTATGGCTATACCTCTCACTGCAGGGTCTTCCGGTGCTATAGCCGCTGTGATTTTAGCCGGTGGTGTAGCAACTGGAATTCAATGTGCAAATGGGCTTGGCCGACTATCGTTGATTGCTATGAATCACGATGACTACGTTGCGTGGATGGACTCCCAGGAGTGGTATACAGCAACCAACACAGCCCTGGATGCGATTTCTCTTGCCGGGGCTGCTGCGGGTTTAAAAAGCGCTGCATTAACATATCGCCTTCTTAACCGTTCATCGTCTGAGAGTTTGCTCTCCTTATTACAAAAAATGAGCCGGGCCGACCGTACGCGATTAACAGAGGAGATTATTCGTATCCGCAATCCCGGCATCTCGAATTCAGGTGTAAAAGCAGCAATGAAGGCAGGCGTGTATCCCAAACGTTATCCGTCAGAAGCGTTGCAGTTGCTCTTACAGCGTGAGTTGCTGAATACCATTTCAAATTCTTCTGCCTTCGTTGGAAGTGCCATCTCAGGAAATATCAGAAATCCACAGAATGTTGCACAAACGGGTAAATACATTTTTGGTTTAATTCAGTCTTTTTCATTTACAGGAAGTTATTGACCCGTCCATGATGAAATACATTAAAGATAGCCTTGCATTAAGTGCTTTGGTTAAAAGTAAAATGGCGACCGATGATCTCAACCAGCTTGAAACATTAAAAGAACAGTTAAAAGATCGGTTCGGCGTTCCTGTGGGCGTCCATATGACAGGAATTCCTTTGGCAGTGAGCACGTTACTGGCTATTTTTTGCTACGCCATGCTGCAAGTGTCCCTCTGGTTGTTGCTGTTTCGCTGGCTCGGCTTACCCGAATTTAAGGTTATGATGGGAGTATTCATTGCAGCGATTGTGTATTGTCTGGTAGTGATGAGCACGATGTTTCTGACTACACGAGGTTCTTTACCTGGATATAAACTGCATATTTTCGTCATTACGCTGACAGGCATAATGAGCATCATTTATTTCATTTGGACGGGGATTTCGCTTTTATTCGGCCCAGTTGAGAACTACACACCGCAAATAACCTCTTTGCTGGGGCTGGGATGTTTCTTTTTGAACATTATGTGGATGAATTCATCGATTTTTTACCGCTCCATTGCGCTAACGCTACATAATCGGGTCTGGCGTAAGCAGCTCAAAATCGAGGCAAGGCCAATGTCACACCTCAAACGTTGACCACAATAGTCAATTGAGCGGCAGTAGTATGCACTGTAAGCGCTACGGGGTTCTTTAGTCGATTTCAAAGCCCTTACGCGGGCTTATTTTTTGCCTTTCATCCTGTTCTTACCCGCTTTTTCCCTCTCTGGGATACACTCTTTCTATAGCTAAAAAAGGGAGCAACCCGGATGGCAACCTATCCAGACAGTTTATTAATTCTTAACGGCAAGAGTGCAGGCAACGATCTGCTGCGCCAGGCGATTACCGAATTGCGTGAAGACGGAGCATGCATACACGTGCGGGTAACGTTTGAAAAAGGCGATGCGGCGCGCTACATCGACGAGGGCATCAGGTTAGGTGTTCAGACCATCATTTCCGGCGGCGGCGACGGAACGATCAACGAGATCGCCGGTGCGCTCATTGACCTCAACGCCGCAGCTCGCCCGGCGATGGGGATTTTACCGCTCGGTACCGCCAACGATTTTGCCACCAGCGCCGGTATTCCGGAGGATTTAGGCAAAGCGCTACAGCTGGCCATTCTCGGTAAGGCTACCGCCGTCGATATTGCTCAGGTGAATGAAAGAACCTGCTTTATCAATATGGCGACGGGCGGTTTCGGCACCCGCATTACCAGCGAAACGCCGGAAAAACTGAAGGCCGCGCTGGGCGGCGTTTCGTATCTCATCCATGGTCTGATGCGCATGGACACGCTCAGGCCCGACAGCTGTGAGATCCAAGGTGAAAACTTCCACTGGCAGGGCGACGCGCTGGTGATTGGTATCGGCAACGGGCGGCAGGCGGGGGGCGGTCAGCAGCTTTGCCCGGAAGCATTGATCAACGACGGTCAATTACAGCTGCGTATTTTTACCGGCGACGGGCTGCTGCCTGCGCTGTTTACGACGCTGACGCAGCCAGAGGAGAGCCCCAATATCATCGACGGGAAATCCGCGTGGTTTGAAGTGATCGCCCCACACGGCATGACCTTTAACCTTGACGGAGAGCCGCTCAGCGGCGAGCGATTCCGCATTGAGGTGTTGCCCGGGGCGTTGCAGTGCCGGTTGCCGCCGGACTGTCAGCTTTTGCGCTGATGTGTTGCCGGGTGGCGGCCCTCTTCCCGTATGCACTGAACAGTCCCCTCTCCCCGTTGGGGAGAGGGTTAGGGTGAGGGGAAAAGACTTAAGCGATCGTGACCTTACTGTCCAGATAGACGTCCTGAACCGCGTTGATCAGCTTCACGCCGTCGGCCATAGATTTTTTGAACGCCTTACGGCCGAGGATCAGCCCCATGCCGCCAGCGCGTTTGTTAATCACCGCCGTGCGCACCGCGTCGGTCAGATCGGTTTCACCGCCTGCCGCACCGCCGGAGTTAATCAGCCCGGCGCGGCCCATATAGCAGTTCGCCAGCTGGTAGCGCACCAGATCGATCGGGTTGTCGCTGGTCAGCTTGCTGTAGACGCGGTCGTCGGTATAGCCAAAGTTCACCGCTTTATAGCCGCCGTTATTCTCGGCCATTTTCTGCTTCACGATGTCCGCGCCGATGGTCGCCGCAAGGTGGTTTGCCTGACCGGTCAGATCCGCAGACACGTGGTAATCCACTCCGTCTTTTTTGAACGAGCCGTTACGCAGATAGGCCCACAGCACGGTTACCATGCCCAGCTCGTGGGCGCGCTCGAACGCCGCGGAGATCTCTTCTATCTGACGACGCGACTGTTCAGAACCGAAATAGATGGTTGCCCCGACCGCCACCGCACCCATATTGAACGCCTGCTCGACGCTGGCGTAGAGCGTCTGGTCGTATTCGGTTGGGTAGCTCAGGGTTTCGTTGTGGTTCAACTTAACGAGGAACGGAATGCGGTGGGCATAGCGACGCGACACGGAGGCCAGCACGCCGTAGGTGGAGGCCACGCAGTTACAGCCCGCCTCAATCGCCAGCTCGACGATATTTTTCGGATCAAAATAGAGCGGGTTCGCGGCAAACGATGCCCCCGCAGAGTGTTCAACGCCCTGGTCAACGGGCAGAATAGAGAGGTACCCGGTTCCGCCCAGGCGGCCGGTATTATAAAGCGTCTGCATGTTTCGCAGTACGGCAGGAGGACGGTTGTTGTCGACCATGACGCGGTCTACGTAATCATGGCCAGGCAGATAAAGCTGGTCGGCTGGAATGGTCATACAACGATGCTGTAAAAGGCTGTCGGCGTCTTTGCCAAGCAGCTGCGCAATATCAGTCATAGTGATGCTCCCGTATGTCCGACATGATGTCGGAGCGTGTGATCCAAGCCCACGTTTTTGCAGGCAGACTAAGCCTGGTACCGTCTTAACCTATTTTCCACCATTTGCAACTTTTTTAAGCACAATCTGCTGGCTCGTTTCATGTACAACATTTTTGTTACACTGATCAAACAATCGCCTTAAAGGTATTTAAAAGGTATTATCACATGGTATGTTACATGCGTACCTCTGACATGCAGGATTAAAAAATGAAAACGAAAGTCCAACTGTCATTCATGATGTTTGTTGAATGGTTTATCTGGGGCGCGTGGTTTGTGCCGCTGTGGCTGTGGCTGAGCAAGAGCGGGTTTACCGCCGGGGAAATTGGCTGGTCCTATGCCTGTACCGCTATTGCCGCGATCCTCTCTCCCATCCTGGTCGGCTCGCTGACCGACCGTTTCTTCGCCGCCCAGAAAGTGCTGGCCGTGCTGATGTTCGCTGGCGCGATTCTGATGTATTTCGCAGCACAGCAAACCCAGTTCAGCACCTTCTTCCCGCTGCTGCTGGCCTACTCCCTGACCTATATGCCGACCATCGCGCTGACGAACAGCATCGCTTTTGCGAACGTCGATGACGTGGAGGCTGATTTCCCGCGCATCCGCGTGATGGGCACCATCGGCTGGATTGCATCCGGCCTGGCGTGCGGCTTCCTGCCGCAGATGATGGGCTATAGCGACATCTCTGACACCAATATCCCGCTGCTGATGACCGCTGCCAGCTCCCTTCTGCTCGGCGTCTTCGCACTTTTCCTGCCGAATACCCCGCCGAAGAGCACCGGCAAGCTGGATATCAAAGTGATGCTGGGGCTGGATGCGCTGATCCTGCTGCGCGATAAAAACTTCCTGGTGTTCTTCTTCTGCTCATTCCTGTTCGCCATGCCGCTGGCTTTCTACTACATCTTTGCCAACGGCTATCTCACCGAAGTGGGGATGAAAAACGCCACCGGCTGGATGACCCTCGGCCAGTTCTCTGAAATCTTCTTCATGCTCGCTCTGCCGTTCTTTACCAAACGCTTTGGTATTAAGAAGGTCTTGCTGCTGGGCCTGATCACCGCCGCCATTCGCTACGGCTTCTTTGTTTACGGCGGTGCCGAACAATACTTCACCTACGCCCTGCTGTTCCTCGGCATTCTGCTGCACGGCGTAAGCTATGACTTCTATTACGTCACCGCGTACATCTACGTGGATAAAAAAGCGCCCGTGCATATGCGCAACGCGGCGCAGGGCTTGATCACGCTGTGCTGTCAGGGCTTTGGTAGCCTGCTGGGTTACCGTCTCGGCGGCGTGATGATGGAAAAAATGTTCGCCTATAAAGAGCCGGTGAATGGGCTGACCTTCAACTGGGCCGGAATGTGGACGTTTGGTGCAATCATGATTGTAGTGATTGCCGTGCTGTTTATGCTGTTTTTCCGCGAATCGGATAAAGAGATCACCGCAATTGAGGTGGTTGATGGCGATACCGCGCTGACACGAGGGGAAGTTAAATGAAACAAGACCGTATTCTCGGTGCTCTTTACGGGCAGGCGTTAGGGGATGCGATGGGGATGCCGTCTGAACTGTGGCCGCGCAAGCGGGTGAAAGCGCACTTCGGCTGGATCGACCGTTTCTTACCCGGCCCGGCTGAGAATAATGCCGCCTGCTACTTTAATCAGGCCGAATTTACGGATGATACGTCGATGGCGCTGTGCTTGGCCGACGCGATTATCGAATGCGACGGGGAAATTAATCCTGACGTTATCGGTAAGCATATTCTGGACTGGGCGCTGGATTTTGACGCGTTCAATAAGAATGTGCTCGGCCCGACCTCCAAAATTGCCCTGAACGCCATCCGTGACGGCAAGCCGGTGAGCGAGCTGGAAAATAACGGCGTCACCAACGGGGCGGCGATGCGCGCCTCCCCGCTGGGATGCCTGCTACCGGCCACGCGTCTGGCACATTTTGTTGAACAGGTTGCGTTAGCCTCCAGCCCGACCCATAAATCGGATCTCGCCATCGCCGGTGCGGTGGTGATCGCGTGGGCGGTTTCACGCGCTATCGACGGCGAGCGCTGGCAGAACATCGCCGATGCCCTGCCGGGTATTGCCCGTGCGGCGCAGGAGGCGAACACGACCACTTTCAGCGCATCGCTTTCCGCTCGTATTGAGCTGGCCCTGAAAACCGTGCGCGAAGCCAACGGTACGGAGACCGCCAGCGAGCAGATCTATCAGCTTATTGGCGCGGGCACGAGCACACTGGAGTCCGTTCCGGCGGCGATTGCGATGGTCGAACTCGCGGGCACCGATCCGAACCGCTGCGCGGTGTTATGCGCCAACCTGGGCGGTGACACGGACACTATCGGCGCGATGGCAACGGCCATCTGTGGCGCGCTGCACGGTGTACAGGCCATTGATCCGGCGCTTAAAAGCGAACTTGATGCCGTAAACCAGCTTGATTTCGGACGCTACTGCGAAAAACTGCTGCACTTCCGGGAGCAAAGGGAGGGCGTATGAGTGCTTTTGCCCGCCGTCTCGAAACCCTTCACGCTACGCGCCCTGTAACGGTGCTCGGCGCGGCGGTCATCGACGTGATTGCCGACGCCTACGCCCTGCCCTGGCGCGGGTGTGATATCGAGCTTAAGCAACAGGGAGTGAATATTGGCGGCTGCGCGCTGAATATCGCCATCGCCCTCAAGCGGCTCGGCATTGCAGCGCAAAACGCGCTTCCCGTTGGCCACGGCGTGTGGGCCGATATTATCCGTAATGCCATGGCGAAGCAGGATCTGCACAGCGCCGTGGAAGCGGAAACGGGCGATAACGGCTGGTGCCTGGCGCTGGTGGAGCCTGACGGTGAACGGACCTTCATGTCGTTTAGCGGTGTGGAGAATCAGTGGCAGCAACGCTGGCTGGACGGGTTAAGCGTGCCAGAGAAAAGCCTGATCTATTTGTCCGGCTACCAGCTGGCGTCGCCCAGCGGCGAGCTGCTGACGGCCTGGGTGGAACGTCTTCAGGATGTGACGCTCTTTATCGATTTCGGTCCGCGCATCGCGGATATTCCCGACCCGCTGATGGCGCGGATTATGGCCCGTAAACCGGTTGTCTCGCTCAATCGGCAGGAGGCGGAACTTGCCGCCGAATGGCTTGGCGTGAACGTGGAACAGCTCGGCACTCAGTGGCAGCAACGGTTTGGCGCTGCGCTAATCGTACGCCATGATAAAGACGGGGCGGTCTGGTACGACGGTGACGCTTCCGGACACGTTCCGGCATTTCCTGCTACCGTCGTCGATACCATCGGCGCCGGTGACAGCCATGCGGGAGGTACCCTTGCCGGGCTGGCTGCGGGATGGTCACTGCCAGAGTCGGTGCAGCTTGGCAATGCCGTGGCCGCCTGGGTAGTCAGCCATCGCGGTGGAGACTGCGCCCCCACGCGCGAGGCCCTACTCCTCGCACACAAAGACGTATAGGTCGCTGCGGCAGTAGCTGATGCTGTACTCAATTGGTCGCTGCTGTTGATCGAGCGCGACTTGCTTGATCACCAGCACCGGTATCTTATCGTCCATCTTGATATGCGCCTGAAACTCGCTGTCCGGCATCCGGGCGCTGACGCGGGAACGGGTGCGCTGCGGAAAGATATTCTGGCTGCGGAAGTAATCATAAAGCGAGACGCCAATGTCGTCCGGGTTGGGAATTAATCCTACCGGTACCCAGGACTCCTCTATCGATACCGCATCGTCATCCACGTAACGGATGCGCTTAAGCAAAAACACATCGCTTTCCGGCGCAAGGGAAAGATGGCGGGCGATCTCTTCCGGGCACTTCACGATGCGTTTATTGACCCACAGGGTGTTGGGCGTTTTGCCACGCAGCACCACCTGCTGAGAAAAGCCGCGCGCCTCTTTCAGCGAATATTCAAAGATATTGTTGATTTGCGTCCCGTATCCACGCGCGCGGGTAACGACGCCAGCCTCTTCCAGCGCCTGCATGGCTTTACGCACCGTAATACGCGACACACCGGCCAGCTGGCTCAGATCGCGCTCGCCGGGCAAAATATTACCGTGCGCGAGCACACCGCTGCGCACCGCGTTCTTGACCGTTTCGGCAAATTTCAGATACAGCGGCGTGTTGTCCGGTGCGGCAATTCGTTCCTTGAGTTGAGCAATTAACCGGGTATGCGCTTGTTCCATCTCTGTTTTTCTCTGGCATGAGTTTCATGCCAGTATACGGCTTACCACCATGCATGAAAATGGTGAACCGGACCAATACCGTGACCCACTTCCAGAGAATCGGCTTTTGCCAGCGCGCCCGAGAGCCAGACCTTCGCCTCCTGCACCGTATCCGCCCATGTGGCGTGACGAGGACGCAGCGCCGCCAGCGCCGCCGAGAGCGTACAGCCCGTGCCGTGGGTGTTTTTGGTCTGGACACGTGGCGCGGTGAAACGTTGCGTGCCATCGTGGGTGAAAAGCCAGTCCGGGCTTTCTGCATCATCAAGATGGCCGCCTTTCATCAGCACCGCGCGACACCCCATCGCCAGCAGCGCATTCCCCTGCTCTTTCATCTCACGTTCGTTTTGCGCGTGTGGCGCATCCAGCAGCGCGGCGGCTTCAGGCAGGTTTGGCGTGATCAGCGCAACCTGCGGCAGCAGCTTTTTACGCAGAGTGTCGACAGCCGAGGCGGAGAGCAGCGGATCGCCGCTTTTGGCCAGCATCACGGTATCAAGCACCACGTTTTTTATCTGGTAGTGTTTGAGACGTTCAGCGACCGCTTCAACAATGTCCGCCTCTGCCAGCATGCCGATCTTGGTGGTGTCGATACGTACGTCGCTGAATACCGAATCCAGCTGCGCGGCGACAAAATCCGGGTCAATGCGATACACCGACTGTACGCCGCGCGTGTTTTGCGCAACCAGCGCGGTGATAACCGAGCACCCATATGCGCCGAGCGCAGAGAAGGTTTTCAGGTCTGCCTGGATCCCCGCTCCGCCGCTGGGATCGGTACCCGCAATAGTCAGGGCATTAATGCGCGTCATACCTGTTCCTCCAGCGCGTAAAGCGCGTCCAGAAACGCGGAGACAAAGCTGCCGGGCCCCCGGCTTTGAGTCAGGGCAACTGACCCTGCGCGCTTCATAAAGCCGCAGGCTGCCGCCGCGTTATCAAGCCTGTCGCCAGGCAGCGAGCAGCAGGCGGCGACGACCGCCGAGAGCGCACAGCCAGTTCCTACCACGCGGGTCATCAGCGGGTCGCCGCCCGCGACCGTACGGGTTCGCTGGCCGTCGGTGATGTGATCCACTTCCCCTGTGACGACTACAACGGCGTGGGTCTGGCGGGCAAGCGCCTGCGCAGCGGTCAACGCGCTCGCTGCCGTATCGGTGGAATCGACCCCACGTCCGCCCGCACTCATTCCGGCAAGGGCGAGGATTTCGGAGGCGTTGCCACGAATGGCCGCAGGTTTAAGGGATAATATTTGCTGGCAAAAACGGGTGCGGAACGCCAGCGCGCCAACCGCGACGGGGTCCAGAACCCAGGGTGTGCCCGCGGCTACCGCGCTCTCAATAGCCCGACGCATCGACTGGGCGCGCGGCGCGGTGAGCGTGCCAACGTTGACGAGCAGGGCATCGGCAAGCGCGGCAAACTGTTCCGCTTCCTCGGCTTCGATCACCATTGCCGGGGAAGCACCGAGCGCGAGCAGAACGTTGGCGGTGAAGGTCTGCACGACATCGTTGGTCATACAGTGCGTGAGCGGGGAACGGGTTCGGAATTGATGTAAAACGTGTGAGTCGAGCAGGTCAGGCTGCATGGTTTCGCTCCTGCCGTGCGGAAAGAAGCGATGACCGGGTAGGCATCTGACTTCCCTACGCTGGCATTATCCAGATCAGGTAATACGGGTATTTCTCAGCCTTCACAAGGAAGGGCACCCCGAGTCAAATAAAACAAAATCAAAATCTTGCGATTAATGCTCCTCATTAATCCCTGGTCAGGATAGTAATGCCAGCGGGAAGACTTGTAAACGGCAAAAGCGGCCCTTTAGAGCCGTGAGTGACAGGATGAGTGACAGTTTGTGTGACACAAGTATCCATCCATTTCTTAGACTCAAGCCGTCTCGAGTATAAGAATATGCAGGTACACTGAGGATCGCAGGAAGTGCAGCCCCGGTATTACTGACTAATGCTATTTGCCACTATTACGGAATACCGGTTTAAGGTACAAAAAAGCCGGGATGCACGTAAAATGACCAGACACATTTTGGGAAGGAGTCTTCAATGGATATCGCGCTGCTCGACAGGGGCTGGAACAGAACATGGTCAGATACAATGGTGAATCTGGAAGCCCGTAAACTCGTCGAAACAGCAAACCGGCTGTCAGCATTCTATTTGCAAAATGGTCTTACACGTATCAAGTTTGTCGAAGAGATAAGGCAGGTCGTAGAGAAAGAATTTGAAACTGCACGACGGGCCAAAACCGATGAAGAATGCATTGCATGCATCAAAAATCTGCGTGCCGAAAGAGATAATCTACAAGAACAAGAACGCCTGTTAAGAACCAGAGCCGCACAACTTTATGCAAAGGTCGAGTTTGTCAAGGAAAATAACAAGATAGTCGGGTATGTGATTTCGGCTGTGAATGTGGTGCTTTCAGGGATGGTTTTCTACGGCGGAATGATCATGATCTCGACGATGACCCCTATTGGAGTCCTCGCTGGTGCACTCTTAGTTGCAGATGGCGCTAACGGTATAACTAAAGAAGTGAATAAATTTTTATCTGAAGGACAATCTAACTCTGAAGGTGTGGTCGCTGACAAAGTGATTAATATTGCTCAGTTTATGGGGTTTAAGGCTGAATCTGGTCTGGCTTTTTATAACACTCTAACACTAAGCGCAAACATGAGTCTGTACATAAATTTGTGTAATTGCCTGATTTTGATATGTTCAATCCAACATCAAAAGCAGGTTAATTTATGGACGAAAAACAGTTGCAGGCTCTGGCTAACGAACTGGCCAAAAATCTCAAAACCCCTGACGATCTCAACCAGTTCGATCGCCTGCTGAAGAAAATCAGCGTTGAGGCGGCTCTCAACGCCGAAATGTCCCACCATCTGGGCTACGATAAAAATCAGCCCAAACTGGGGGCTAATTCCCGTAACGGCTATTCCACAAAGACCGTTACCACCGGCGATGGCCCTCTGGAACTACGTACCCCACGCGATCGTGATGGCTCCTTCGAACCCCAACTGGTGAAGAAAAACCAGACCCGCATTACCGGCATGGATAACCAGATTTTATCGTTGTATGCCAAAGGGATGACCACACGCGAGATCGCCGCCGCGTTCAAAGAGTTGTATGACGCGGATGTCTCACCCGCGCTGGTCTCAAAGGTCACCGATGCGGTCATGGAGCAGGTTGTCGAATGGCAAAATCGTCCGCTGGATGCAGTCTATCCCATTGTTTATCTTGACTGTATCGTCCTGAAAGTCCGACAGGATAGTCGTGTCATCAATAAATCAGTGTTCCTGGCGCTGGGCATTAATATCGAAGGCCAGAAAGAGTTGCTGGGGATGTGGCTGGCCGAAAATGAAGGGGCGAAGTTCTGGCTGAATGTGCTGACAGAATTGAAGAATCGTGGCCTGAACGATATCCTCATTGCCTGCGTTGACGGCCTGAAAGGTTTCCCGGACGCCATCAACGCGGTGTATCCGGAGGCCCGCATCCAGCTGTGCATCGTGCATATGGTGCGCAACAGCCTGCGGTTCGTCTCCTGGAAGGACTACAAAGCCGTCACCCGCGACCTGAAAGCGATTTACCAGGCACCGACGGAAGAAGCAGGCCAGCAGGCGCTGGAAGCGTTCGCCGCAGCCTGGGACAGCCGCTATCCGCAGATAAGCCGAAGCTGGCAGGCAAACTGGGCCAACCTGGCGACGTTCTTCGCTTACCCGGCAGACATCCGCAAAGTCATCTACACCACCAACGCCATAGAATCACTGAACAGCGTGATCCGGCATGCTATCAAAAAGCGTAAGGTGTTCCCGACGGACGACGCGGTGAAAAAGGTGGTGTGGCTGGCAATCCAGGCGGCCTCACAGAAATGGACGATGCCGCTGAGGGACTGGCGTATGGCAATGAGCCGCTTTATTATCGAGTTCGGTGACCGCCTGGACGGTCACTTCTGAGAAAAGGCATTTACACAGAATCGTGTACAGGGTCGCAAACATCTACAGCATTGTTGGATTAGCGCGAAAAGCAGGTGCCTGGCGATTGTTCCGTTGGCTTCCCCACGATTACTACCGTCAAGTCAACACAATGAGCCGCCCCAAGTTAACTATGAAAATAGTAGGCTACGGTATCAAGGCTAAGGTTATTTTTGACCTGCTTTCCACCGAATCACCGAATCATTAGCCCCTGTATTTTCTCCAGAACCGCCAGGATTTGTAAGAAAGGACTGGCGGTTGAACAAAAACAGCAATCAGCATTGCTATGAATAAACCGATCCCGGTTGATATGATATATTCTATTTCATTTGAAATAATTACCCAGAGAAACATTGCTGTGAAAGCGCAAAAGATCCAAAGAATTATCCTGAATCGATTAGCTAGATCCTGAATCGCCTCTCCCAACGTGCCGCCATAGCTTTCAACGTTGTTTTTTATCTTCTGTACATCAGATTGAGTAAAGCCAGAACGTAGTAAGGCGTCTTCTGTAACATCCATATTATCTCTCAGCATTTCTTAACTGGCGATGGTATACACAATCATACTGATGAACTTTACAGCAATCCAGCCGAAACTTTGCGGCAGACTCTACCGCCCTTTCCTTAGTCCTGGTAATACCAAGACGTTACAACCAAGCCAAACCATCTATCACGTAACAAACTGATCATAACGGAAAGGTGTGCAAATAGCGTCTGGTAATACCAGGCCGCTCTTCTCATGACCGACCATCTGTTGCAGATGTGCCAAGTTACCCACCCAGCCAGCTAAACAGGTTGAAATCATGGTGTGCCGGACACTGTGAACTAGCCGCCGCTGTCCATAATCATCACGGTACGGAATACCAAGCTGATCGCGGACTTCGGCTAAAATTTTGCCGATCTTCGGCATATTCTTGCCAGACACAGGCGAGAAAATCTTCTCTTTCCATTGATGATTTACAAAATCGAGGAACCCCCACTCGATCAGTTTGGGATGGATCGGCACCTGCCTTGTAACGTTCTCGGTTTTACCCTGTCCTCCTTCAGCGATCAGGAGATAGTGCCGCTGGCTAACTTCATCAAATTTGATTTGTGATTTCTCCAGCTTGACGATCTCCCCTCTTCTGGCTCCCGTGTACGCCAACAGCAAGGTGATCCACTTCTGCCACCCGTCAGGCTGCTTGAGCGCCCACCCTACAAACTTTCTCATTTCCGCTGCACTGTAAGCTCCAAACCTCGCTTTCGACGGTGCGGCGACTACTCCATCTGTCGGAGACTTCTCCAGAATATCTTTATTATCAGTCAGGAAGGTTTTGAAGAGCGATTTATAAATCTTCAAATGCTTGTGGATAGACTCAGCGACAACCAAATCTTCAGGCGGGACATCATCACACTCGATCAGTTGCTGAACAGTCATTGACCGATAAGGCTGCACTACACGCTTAGGCAAGTTTTCAACAACTTCCATAAAGCGCTCATTGGCCTGTGAAATTGCCTTCATCCAGTTTTGGGCTTTCTCTTTTTTGTACATATTCTAGGCGCCAGCCAGTGTTAACACATCCTTTGACTGTGCTTCTGTTTGTTCTTCCTCATCTTCTGAAGGCGCAACAACCTCGCGGTATTCCTGGACAACTATCGGCTGAAGAGTGCGACATTCTTCACTGAGAAATTGGTGCGCCAGCCATTGTTCATTCTGCTGCTTCAGGCTAGTGCCATACTCGGAAAGACGTTTACCGAAGTGATCCGGTTGGATGGTTCCACGTTGAACCAGTGGAATTACAGGAGAAGCAAAAGACATGAGCAACTGCGCCTGGGTGTGGCTGTCAGTCTCTAACGACTTACGGAAAAACTTATTATCAGGCAGGCGAAAACGAACGTAATAAACCCCGTTACGTTTAATGGTGTAGCGTATGGTCTGGTGTCCCATTTCGTGAGCCTCGATGTGATCGGCTAAACAAAACGGTTCGAAAATCACAGATAAGTCTTTGATTTTATCTTGGATAATTGCCAGGACTACGCTGGCATTATCCAGATCAGGTAATACGGGTATTTCTCAGCCTTCACAAAGAAGGGCACCCCGAGTCAAATCATCTATAAAACAAAAGCTTAAACAATACTTTGTTATTTAGTGTACCCGCGGTTGAGCCTGCTGACAACCATTTTCCCTTTATCTCACTGCCTCAGAAGGTACAGACGGGTTCAGGTTACACAAAAAATGAGAAATTCTATTGTTCATTTTCCGGTATTATTTGTACTGATTAAATAACTAACATTCAATTCACATTACAAATATCTTTATTTAATGTTTACATTGGAAATCTTACGGAAGAATATCATGCCCTTTATTTAAATACACCCGCTCGATAATGTTTACTTTCAGCTTTAAAGGTTGTGATTTTCATTTGAAAACCTCCGTGTAAACCTTAATTTCCATCACTTAAATAAAAACCGCATAAGTGTTAAAATAAAATCTCATAAAAATCATAAGGTTAAATTAAGACAGTTCACAAGCGCATCACAACAACTTGATTTTAAAGAAGAAACAATGCAAGAGCATTATTTCTCATCATTCTTATCATTAATAAGAAACATGATCAAAATCAATATTTCTCGCCGCGAAATATCTATAGTTTCGCTCCGTTACCAACATAAATATTAAATACAACTATAAAATTCGACACACTTAAACTTACCCATTCAGCTCTGCTTAAACAAACGTTAGCAATATCGCTAGCGTATATTTTATCTGCCAAACACTGTGAGTCATTTCAAATGAAACCTGTTAGTAAAACCGTCATCGCTGTCGCTATTATCGGTGCTCTTTTTGCTGGTTCAATGAACGTAGCTAAAGCTGCTGATGTAAATGTAAATCTTAACGATAATGTTACCAATTCAGGTGCTTTTATTCAGGTTCAAGGGACTAACAACACCGCATATAACCTTGATAACATCAAGGTTAGCAACACTCAACAAGACGGACAAATCTATAATCTGCAAGGGGATGTTGAGAAGGCAAACATTGCTATCAATAATGCGCAAGATACTGCTAACACTGCTGTAAATAAAGCTGATGCTGCTCAAGCTGGTGTTAATGCTAATGCACAATTTAACTCTACTTTAAATCAGAAAGTAGATGATAACAAAGCTGATCAGATCTCCACCGACAACAAACAAAATATTTTGATTAATGACATTAACAACAAAGCAGACACTGCTTTACAAGGTGTTGTTAACAATGGTTCCGATATTAAATCATTGCAAGATGAAAGCGCGTTACAAGGTTCTGTATTGATTAACCATGATCAACGGATCACCGCTTTAGAGAACCAAACACCACCTAAAGACGGTGTTAATGGTAAAGATGGTGTTGACGGTAAAGACGGGGCAACGGGTGCTACAGGCGCTGCAGGTGCAACTGGTGCGCAAGGTTTAAAAGGTGATACAGGCGCACAAGGTATAGCTGGGAAAGATGGTGCTCCAGGTGTTAAGGGTGAGAAAGGAGATAAAGGAGATTCCATCAAAGGTGATAAGGGCGACACTGGCGCTAAAGGTGATAAAGGGGATGCAGGTAAAGCTGGCTCTAACGGAATCACAACTACCATCACTAAGAAAGAAGTTGATACTAAAACTATCAATCTGGTTAAGTCACTCAATACCCAAACTACAGCACAAGCTAAAGATCTGAAAGCTGCTCAACAAGTGTTCGCACAAGCGCAAGCTAACACTAACTCTCAATTCAAGAGCCTGAAAGATGAAGTTGATAGCAATAAGAAAGAAGCCCGATCAGGTGCTGCTAGCGCTGTAGCTATCGCCTCTATGCCTCAAGTAGAGAAAGATCAGGCTGTCATGTTCTCTGCTGGTGTAGGTAGCTTTAAAGACGAGCAAGCTGTTAGTGTGGGTGCATCCTTCCACGTTGGTAGCAACACCATCGTTAAAGCTGGCGTAAGCGATTCTACAAATAATGATCTTGCTATGGGCGCAGGCATCGGGATTGGCTTTTAAGAAAAACACGTAACTCGACTACATTCATAATAGAGGAAGCTTTTCAGGGCGACAGTACTTCGCTGATGGAAAGTATGATGATGGCCAATAACATGCTCAAACACATTTTTATTTCAGCTGCCCTGTATCTATTGCTTATTTCGGTCGGGGTCTGGATCGGCATTATGTACGTTTCTTATTATTTGTGTCGTTTTTAAGGTGATAAAATGAAAAAATCAATGATGCTAGTGTTAAGCGCTGCCGTACTTGCTGGGTGTATTTCGCCTGCACACGCTATTAGCGCACACTATCGTGCTCAGTTAGAGCGCTCGGGATGCACGCAAATTAGCGCTGGCGATGGATCTTGCGATATCAGCAAAACCAAAGCGGAAAACGCGGCACAACACGAACCAACGGCATCCGTTCACGATCCCCTTCGCGAAGCCTCGTTCTCGTCGGATACGGTTAACGCTACCCTTTCTAACGGCTTTTTTAGCGCTACCGTGAACGGCAAAAAAGCCAGCGTTAAACGTCTGAATGCGAATTTCTATGAGATCCATGGTAACGGTTTTGTGATATCGATAAGCCTGGATGAAAACGGTATTACGGACGCGTCATGGAATAAAACAAAGGGACGTGAACACGGCGTTTTACGCGTTACCCAAAAATAAACAGTCTAAGGAGGCTCTCCGCCTCCTTTTAGCCTGCCAGGCGCACAATTTGCCACACTCTTTCATCTGATTTTACAATGCTGACAATCCATATATAAATCACTGTTTTTATTGAGAATAAACTGCATATTTTTGCCGGAAAATGAGGTTATCCCCTCCCCTGTGCCCTGTGTCACAAAACAGTAAACAAATTAACCATTGAGCCCGGTGACAAAAGGCTCTATATTGGCGGCGTTTTTTTCAGGCCCCATCTGTTTTTTAACTTTTTATTCAATCGTTGCTCATAACGAAGCGGCGGTTGTAGGAGTGATATGATGACGGATAAAGTCCGTATTGACACCGTAGATGCCCACAAAAGCAACGAAACCTATCTGGCCCGTCAGGCCGAGTTTGAATCTAACGTCAGGAGTTATCCGCGCAAACTGCCTTTAGCGATCACGAAAGCAGAAGGCGTGTGGATCACCGATGCAGATAATAAAGAATACCTTGACTGTTTAGCAGGCGCAGGCACCCTCGCGCTTGGCCACAATCATCCTGATGTGCTGAAAAGCATCCAAAATGTCATTACCAGCGGCTTGCCGTTACATACCCTGGATCTGACTACGCCGTTGAAAGACGCGTTTTCAGAATACCTCCTCTCTCTGTTGCCTGGTCAGGGCAAAGAGTACTGTCTGCAATTCACTGGCCCGTCCGGGGCTGACGCCGTTGAAGCGGCGCTGAAGCTGGCGAAAAAAGTAACCGGTCGCAGCGGTATCATCAGTTTCTCTGGTGGTTACCACGGTATGACCCACGGTGCACTGTCCGTCACCGGTAACCTGTCTCCGAAAGAAGCGGTTGACGGTATGATGCCAGAAGTCCAGTTCATGCCATACCCACACGAGTACCGCTGCCCACTGGGTATCGGTGGTGAAGCGGGCGTGAAGGCGCTGACCTACTACTTCGATAACCTGATCAACGACGTTGAAAGCGGCGTGCGTAAACCTGCCGCGGTGATCCTGGAAGCTGTTCAGGGCGAAGGCGGCGTGAACCCGGCTCCGGCTGAGTGGTTGCAGCGCATCCGTAAAGTGACTCAGGAACACGGCATTCTGCTGATCCTCGACGAAGTTCAGGCTGGCTTTGCCCGTACCGGTAAATTCTTTGCCTTCGAACACGCAGGCATTGAGCCTGACATCATCGTGATGTCCAAAGCAGTTGGCGGCGGTCTGCCACTGGCTGTGCTCGGTATCAAGAAGCAGTTCGATGCGTGGGCGCCTGGTCACCACACCGGTACCTTCCGCGGCAACCAGCTGGCGATGGCAACCGGTCTGACGACGCTGAAGATCCTGAAAGACCAGAATATCGCGGGCAAAGTTGCCGCACAGGGCGAATGGCTGAAAGGCCAGCTGAAAGAGATGGCGAAACGCTATCCGGTTATCGGCCACGTTCGCGGTCTGGGCATGATGATCGGTATTGAAATCGTTAAGCCACATGAAGCCGCCGACCACATGGGTTGCTTCCCGGGCGATGGCGAGCTGTCTGCACTGATCCAGAAGAAGTGCTTCGAAGCAGGCCTGATTCTGGAGCGTGGCGGCCGTAACGGTATCGTTCTGCGTCTGCTGCCGTCACTGCTGATCAGCGATGACGAGCTGAAAGTCTTCCTGGATAAATTCGAGCAGGCACTGCTTGCTGCGGGCGTTCGCCCGGCGTAACCGGAGTTGTTGATTACGATGTCTGATTCAAACCCAATTTTGTTCTCCTCTGCCCAGAGCATTGAAGCTTACCAGCAGGCGATTGAACAAAGCACTCAGGCTGTGATGCAGTGGCTGAAACAGCCTGAGATGTACCAGGGCAAAACGGTCGCGGAGCTGCGCGACCGTATTAAGCTGGATTTCAACCCGAAAGGGCTGGGCAACGAAGCGGCGATTGAACGCGCCGTGGAGTTCTTCCTGAAAGACAGTTTGTCCGTTCATCACCCGCAGTGCGTGGCGCACCTGCACTGCCCAAGCCTGGTCGTAAGCCAGGCGGCGGAAGTGCTGATTAACGCCACCAACCAGAGTATGGACTCCTGGGATCAAAGCCCGTCCGCAACCATTATTGAGATCAAGCTGATCGAATGGCTGCGTACCCGCGTGGGTTATCAGGCTGGCGACGCAGGCGTCTTCACCAGCGGCGGTACCCAGAGTAACCTGATGGGCCTGATGCTGGCGCGTGATGCGTTCTTCGCGCGTCAGGGCCACTCGGTACAGCAGGACGGTCTGGTGGGCGATCTGCGCAAAATTCGCGTGCTGTGCTCTGAAAACGCCCACTTCTCCGTGCAGAAAAACATGGCGCTGATGGGTCTGGGCTACCAGTCCGTGGTGCAGGTGAAAACTGATGAATTCTCCCGCATGGATCTCACCGATCTGGCGGCGAAAATCGAACAGTGCAACGCGAACGGCGAACAGATCCTGGCGATTGTGGCCACGGCCGGCACAACGGATGCGGGTGCTATCGATCCGCTGCGTGCCATTGCTGAGCTGGCTGCGAAACAGAATATCTGGGTACACGTTGATGCGGCCTGGGGCGGCGCGCTGCTGATGTCTGAGCAGTATCGTCACTATCTGGACGGCATTGAACTTGTGGACTCCGTAACGCTGGACTTCCACAAGCAGTTCTTCCAGACCATCAGCTGCGGTGCGTTTCTGCTGAAAGAAGCGCGTCATTATGAGCTGATGCGCTATCAGGCAGCTTATCTGAACTCCGAGTTCGATGAAGAAGCGGGTGTGCCTAACCTGGTTTCCAAATCTCTGCAAACCACCCGTCGTTTCGATGCGCTGAAACTGTGGATGAGCCTGGAAGCGCTGGGTCAGGAGCAATATGCGGCAATTATCGATCACGGCGTGACGCTGGCACAGCAGGTTGCGGCTTACGTAAAAGAGCAGTCTGCTCTGGAACTGGTTATGCAACCCCAGCTGGCAAGCGTGCTGTTCCGCTTCCGTCCGCAGACCCAGATGGCTGACGCCGGTATCGCCCTGCTGAACCAGAAAATTGGCGATGCGCTGCTGGAATCCGGCCGCGCAAACGTCGGGGTGACCGAGCATAACGGCGTCACCTGCCTGAAGCTGACCCTGCTGAACCCAACCGTGACGCTGGAGGACGTTAAAGTCCTGCTGTCTCTGGTTGAGCGTACCGCGCAGGAAGTGATGGCGAAGTAATGCTTTTCCCTCTCCCATCCGGGAGAGGGTTTATTTTCCCGTCCTGACGCCCCTATCCTTTTTTCCTCGAAGCATAACCGTAGTCATACTGGCTGTACCCCGAGCTGTAAAACAGCGCTGCGGATTTAACAATATCGTTGAGGATTGTGCCGCTGACCTTCACGCCAACGTGCTGTAGACGTTTAACGGTATTCTCCATCTCTTTCACGCTTGTTTTATCGTAACGGGCAACCATTAGCGTTGTTCCGGCTGCTCTGGCAACCAGCGCGGCATCATTGACGGCAAGAACTGGGGGTGTATCGATGATGACAATGTCATAGTGCTCGTTAACCCAGGACATGATGTCAATGAACCGTTCGCTTAACAGCATTTCTAACGGACGCAGGGGTTCCGGGCCGCAGGTGATGACGTCAATTCCCCCTTTTTCAGCATGCTGAATGACCTCCCCAAAGTCGCGCTTCCCTTCCAGCAGGCAGGATAATCCGTGGCGGTTCTCCAGGCCAAAAATATTATGCACATAACCCTGGCGCATATCCGCATCAATAAACAGCGTCCGCTGACCGCTCTGCCCGGCAATGGCCGCCAGGTTCGTCGCCACCAGTGTTTTTCCGCAGTCCTGCGTGGGGCCAGAAATCATCACAATGCGATTCTCAGCCTCCATCATGGTGAAATGCAGACTGGTTCGCAGCCCGCGTACCGCTTCAACAAACATATCAGCAGGTCGATCGACTGGCAGGAAAGGTACATCCGAGGTTTTGTGTGTCCAGCGACGAGAAAACGGATTTTTTCTGCGCAAATGCGTTTTACTCCACAGCCACTGTGAACGTGGTAACGTCGCCAGAACCGGCATCCCCTGCGCTTCCAGCTGTTCGGAAAGCGTGATCCCACGTTTGAACGCTTGACGTACCAGTACGGTCCCCATTGAAAGGATGAGCCCGAACAGCGCGCCAAGCGCAATGATTAGCGCTTTACGCGGTTTTATCGGATCCGGGAGTGTAACCGCCTCATCAATGATCCTCACGTTCCCGACAGCGCTGGAGCGGGAAATATTCAGCTCCTGCTGACGCGTCAAAAGCTGTAAATAAATCGTGCGGCCCGACTCAACATCGCGGCTCAGGCGTAAAATCTCCTGCTGCGTGGAGGGCATAGAGGACACACGGTTATTAAGACGATCCCGTTCCCGCACAAGGGTTTGTCTTTTTTCTTGCAATGCACGGTAAGTAGGGTGACTCTTTTTAAAGAGCTGGGAAATTTCTGCCTCCCGGAACGTCAGCTCATTTAGCTGATTCTCAACGTTCACAACCTGATCCAGGACGGATTTTGCCTCTAAAGACAGATCCACAGAGTCGCGCTGCGCCCGGTAGGCATTCAGCCGCGCTTCAGCCTGATCCAGGTCCGCTCTGATTTTCGGTAACTGCTCCTGTAAAAAATCCAGACTACGCGAATCCTGAGCCTCCTGGCGCGCGATATTTTGCTGTAGATAATTTTCAGCAATCGCATTCAGCACCCGGGCGATTTTGTCAGGATCTTCACCCGTCAGGGTTAAGGTCACAATACCGCTCTGTTTCTCCGATTCCACGACCGTCAGACGCTTCTTCAGTGCATTGATCGTCTCCAGGCGCGTCAACGACTTAAGCGAAAACTGTGTGCCTGGCGTCGCCTCAATCGAGGTCACCCGCAGCACGATCCCTTGCGTAACCAGCGTTTTACCAACCTGGCCGTCTGCCTCAATGTTTTCGCCCGTCAGGTGATACCTTCCCGCTTCCTGTACGGTCAGCGTGAGTTCTTGCGCTTTGCCCTCCACCTGCGGGATCTGGAGTTCGCCTAACGTTATGTTGCCCTGGCCACGCCCTTGCAGACGCTGCCAGAGACGCCCCACCACAGGCAAAACGCGCTGCTTTGCCTGATACGTCAGATCTAATTTGTCGACGGTCTCGCCGAGGATCATGCGAGATTTCAACAGTAAAATTTCAGGGGCAACATCCGGCGAAATATCGGTGCCCAGCTGGCTCAAGCCTTTGAGCAGGCCGTTATCCTGTTTGCTTTCTATTTGCACCATAGCATCCGCCTGATAAACAGGTGGCGTAACCCAGGCATAGAGGCCCGCGCATAAAGTGAAAAGGAAAGTCACGCACAATATCATCGTGCGGTGGTCGATCATTTCGCCGAGCAAACGAACGAGATCGATTTCATTTTGTTCGGGTGCCCCTGCACCATAACTGTCTGTTGTGTAAGACGACATTAATGCTTCATTCCTTTCTGTCCTAAACGACGTGCCCATTCCTGGCTGGCTTTACCCAATAGCCCGAACACATATTCAAACGCTTCACGGCTTTTACGATAGGGATCTGGGATATCCTGCGGCTCCAGCCACTGCCCAAAAAGCAGCGACTTCCCCCTGTTTTCCGGTGCCATGGCTGCAATGAAGCGAAGATGTTCCGGCTCCATAACCAGGATGAGATCGGATCCCTGCATCAGCCTGCGTGTCAGCCTGCGCGCCACATGACCGTCGAGGGAGATCCCATGCCGCCAGGCCACGTCCTGGGCGCACTCATCCGCCGGATACCCCTCAAGGCCGAGTATTCCCGCCGAGGTGATGTGTCTGTCGGGCAAGTGCTGGCGCAAAAGCCGTTCTCCAATCGGAGAACGGCAGACATTTCCGGTACATACCACGAGTATTGATTCGAACATTATTGCGGCCACGATCTGATATAACGAACCGTTTCGGTGAGGTCATGCACCCCGCTGATTGTCGGAACAAGCTGTGTTATTACGCGATTCCAGCGGGAGAGTGGAGCAGTGGTGACATAGACAATGTCGTAAGGCTCAAGCTGAAACTCGGTGCCCAGCACCATGGCCGAAGCGTCTTTTGCATTCAGTTGATAGATATTCGCAATTTTCCCGGACTCGCGTACCGAGCGGATAACAAAAATACCCGTCGCATCAGCCATATTCTGGTCCAGGCCACCGGCATTGCCGAGCGCTTCGGCCAACGTCATGCCGCTGCGATCCATCTTCAGCGTGCTCTGTTTAACAACTTCGCCCATCACGAATACTTTCAGCGCATCGTTGCGGGGAATAAACAAGATGTCGCCAGGGTTGAGCAGCTTATTCTGGGTTAAATCGCCATGCTGCATCAGGGCATAAAGGGAAATTCGGGAATCCTGACCGTTGTGAGTCAGCACCACGTTCCGCCAGTCCGCATCAGCAGTAAGCCCACCTGCGGCATTAACGGCATCCATAACCGTCAGCGGAATGTTGGTGATGGCCTGCTGGCCAGATTTCGCCACTTCTCCCGTAACGTAGGCTTTTTGCGAACGGAAAGCGGCAACGCTGACGTCGACCTGGGGGCTTTCAATGACGTTATCCAGCCGCGCGGTGATCTCCTCGCGCACTCTGGAAACCGTTTTTCCCGCCACGTGCAGTTTACCCACGTAAGGATAAAAGAGCGTGCCATCGGCATTGACCCAGTTTCCCGTATCGCTTGCGCTACGATACTGTCCCGCGGGCGTAGTCAGCTCCGGGTGATCCCAGACGGTGACCGTCAGGATGTCACCGATTCCAATACGGTATTCCCAGTTTTTGACCTGCTCATCAAGATTAGGATTTGCCTGAGATTTAGCTGCTGCGGGACGTAGTTTCTCAATTAATCCGGGCGTAAGTGGATAAATTTCGATTTGTTTATCTAAACTATTATTGAGATCAGCCGGCGCAATTATTTTTTTGCCTGCGGAACTTAACGTTTGGCCGGGAGAAATTACGCACCCCGCCAACTGACTTATTGCTAAGAATATTACAGATAATGCTGTTGTGTTTTTCATTTATATATACTTATCATCCCTGCTCGTAGCGAACGCCCGACGGGGCGCAGCCCTGCGCTAACCCACGCTTGAAATAAGTTTCTTTTCAACGGAATACTAAAACGTAATCTAAAAGTGAAGACACGAATTGCCCGATCTGTGACGGGCAATTAATTAAAATATAATCTTCCTGAAAATCTTAAAGCCTGTGGCAAAAAAAAGCACGATCTACAGTTTATAAAATTACGGCAACAATGTATTTTCAGAATTAATTCAGCAAAACGATAGTTACAATGAATTATTCCCGTCAGCACGCATTCATATCAAAAATACTCACAACCGCTGGCACTACACAAAACCGTTCACTTTTGTTACATTTTTTTTCAAACACACCCTGTTTTGATACTTAAAATGGGCTGTCTGCCGCACTGTCCCCCGCAGACAAGCGTATCCGTAACGATATCACTGGAGAAAAAATGGCTAAGCGTAAATTGGTGCTTCTGGGTGTATTACTGTCTCTGGCGGGCTCCGCATTCGCAGCCCCGCAAACGGCCGCCGCGCCTTCCGGCATTAAGGCTTATGAAGAGCAGGAGTTCATCGCCGACTTCACCAAATTTAAGATTGGCGATACCGCGCCCGCGCAGTATCAGACGCCAGAGTACACCATCAAACAGTACCAGCTACGTAACCTTCCCGCGCCCGATGCCGGTACGCACTGGACCTACATGGGTGAAAATTACGTTCTGATTGGCGATGCTGATGGCAAAATCTACAAAGCCTATAACGGAGATATTTTCTATCACCGCTGATACGATGATCCGGCCCTGGCAGGAGGACGACCGGCCATTTCTGCGCACGCTGTACCTGCATGCACGACGCGTGGCCTGGCCATGGCTGGACAATTCTGAATGGCAGCTTGAGGATTTTGACGCCGCAACGCGTGACGAGCAGATCTGGGTTGCGATTCACGACGGTCACCGGGTAGGGTTTGCCTCCGTCTGGGAAAATGATAACTTTTTGCACAATCTGTTTGTCGACCCGCAGTATCAGCGTCTGGGAGTTGGCCGTTTGTTACTGGAACAAGTACAGAGGACGTTTACCAGTACAGGCGCGCTGAAGTGTCTGGTGAAGAATGAGCGGGCGGTTGCGTTTTACCAGCGCCACGGCTGGCACATTGAGGCGACGGGGGATTCTCCGGAAGGAGAGTATTATTTGATGCACTATCGGCTTGGGTAAAGTCAGGTGGCGCTACGCTTACCTGACCTACAAAATCGAGGTAGGCCGGGTAAGGCGAAGCCGCCACCCGGCACTGACGCGCAGAGGCGTTACACCGCGCGGAAGGCGATCTCGCTCGGGATCACTTCCCCCTGCCAGTACAGTTGCGCCGCAACGCGCCCCGCCAGCTGACGATAGATTTCCGTGAATTCGCTATCAGGACGGCTGACCACCGTCGGCTTACCGCTATCCAGATCTTCACGCAGTGTGATATGCAGCGGCAGTTGCCCCAGCAGCTGGGTGTGATATTGCGCCGCCAGCTTCTCCGCACCGCCGGTACCGAAGATCGGCTCATGGTGTCCACAGTTGCTGCAAATGTGCATGCTCATATTTTCGACGATGCCGAGTACCGGCACCTCCACCTTCTCGAACATCACGATGCCTTTTTTGGCGTCGATCAGCGCGATATCCTGCGGCGTGGTGACCACGACGGCGCCGGTGACCGGAATGTTCTGCGCCAGCGTCAGCTGGATATCACCGGTGCCCGGCGGCATGTCCAGCACCAGATAATCGAGGTCAGGCCACATTGTCTCCTGCAACATTTGCAGCAACGCTTTGCTGGCCATCGGGCCGCGCCAGACCATTGCGTTATCGTCCGTGACCAGGTAACCAATGGAGTTGGTCGCCAGACCGTGCGCCACGATCGGCGCCATGTGGGTACCGTCCGGCGAAGTTGGACGCTGGTTTTCAGCACCCAGCATGTTCGGAATGGACGGGCCATAAATATCAGCATCCAGAATGCCGACTTTCGCCCCTTCTGCCGCCAGCGCAAGCGCCAGGTTCACGGCGGTCGACGATTTACCCACCCCACCCTTGCCAGAACTGACGGCGATGATGTTCTTCACGCCGTTAACGCCCGGCTGATTTTTCACGCGCTTGAGCGTGGCGATGCTGTGGCTTAGCTTCCAGTCAATTGCTTTTGCGCCAGTAATGCGCAGCAGCTCAGAGCTGGTTTGCTCTTTCAGGGCATCAAAGGCGCTGGTCCAGACGAACGGCATCTGCAGCTCAATGTGCAGCGTATCGTCCAGCCATGCGACATGATGAAGCGCTTTCAGCGTCGTGAGATTGTGCTTCAGGGTTGGATGCTGAAAATTAGCCAGCGTCCCGGCGACCATTGCTCGTAAGGCTTCCGGTGATTTGGCCTGGGATTGAGAACTCATCCCGACTCCTTTGTTCTTGTGAATAAGACCTTAGATGAACAAGTTTACCTGAAAGGCCGTGGTTTGTGCTTACTTAATAATGCCCCTTTTGGTAATATCGAAAACCCTTTTCACAGTTAAAAGAAGTAATGCCTACTATGACTCAAGTCGCGAAAAAAATTCTGGTAACGTGCGCCCTGCCGTACGCCAACGGCTCAATCCACCTCGGCCACATGCTGGAGCATATCCAGGCTGATGTCTGGGTCCGTTACCAGCGAATGCGCGGCCACGAGGTGAACTTCATCTGTGCGGACGATGCCCACGGCACCCCAATCATGCTGAAAGCGCAGCAGCTGGGAATTTCCCCGGAACAGATGATCGCCGAAATGAGTCAGGAGCATCAGACCGATTTTGCTGGCTTTGACATCAGCTATGACAACTATCACTCCACGCACAGCGACGAGAACCGCGAGCTGTCAGAGCTGATCTACACCCGTCTGAAAGAGAACGGTTTCATTAAAAACCGCACCATCTCTCAGCTGTACGATCCGGAAAAAGGCATGTTCCTGCCGGACCGTTTCGTCAAAGGCACCTGTCCGAAATGTAAATCCCCGGACCAGTACGGCGATAACTGCGAAGTGTGTGGCGCGACCTACAGCCCGACCGAGCTTATCGAGCCGAAATCCGTGGTTTCCGGCGCCACGCCGGTGATGCGTGACTCCGAGCACTTCTTCTTCGACCTGCCGTCGTTCAGCGAAATGCTGCAGGCGTGGACCCGCAGTGGCGCGCTGCAGGAGCAGGTGGCGAACAAGATGCAGGAGTGGTTTGAATCCGGTCTGCAGCAGTGGGATATCTCCCGCGATGCGCCATACTTCGGCTTCGAAATCCCGAACGCGCCGGGCAAATATTTCTACGTCTGGCTGGATGCGCCAATCGGCTACATGGGCTCCTTCAAGAACCTGTGTGACAAGCGCGGCGATACCCTAAGCTTCGACGAGTACTGGAAGAAAGATTCCACCGCCGAGCTGTACCACTTCATCGGTAAAGACATCGTTTACTTCCACAGCCTGTTCTGGCCAGCGATGCTTGAAGGCAGCAATTTCCGCAAGCCGACTAACCTGTTCGTACACGGCTACGTAACGGTCAACGGCGCGAAGATGTCCAAATCTCGCGGGACGTTTATTAAGGCCAGCACCTGGCTGAACCACTTCGATGCGGATAGCCTGCGCTACTACTACACCGCGAAGCTCTCTTCCCGCATCGACGATATCGACCTGAATCTGGAAGATTTCGTGCAGCGCGTGAACGCGGACATCGTCAACAAGGTGGTGAACCTGGCGTCCCGTAACGCAGGTTTTATCGCTAAACGCTTTGACGGCGTGCTCTCTGCCGAACTGGCCGATCCTGAGCTGTATAAAACCTTCACCGACGCCGCCGCTGCGGTTGGCGAAGCCTGGGAAAGTCGTGAATTTGGTAAAGCCATTCGCGAAATCATGGCGCTGGCAGACGTGGCCAACCGATATGTCGACGAGCAGGCACCATGGGTGGTGGCGAAACAGGAAGGCCGCGACGCCGACTTGCAGGCGATCTGCACCATGGGTCTGAACATGTTCCGCGTGCTGATGACCTGGCTGAAGCCGGTTCTGCCGCAGCTGGCAGCCCACGCGGAAGCATTCCTGAACACCGAACTGACCTGGGATGCCATCCAGCAGCCGCTGCTCGGCCACAAGGTGAACACCTTCAAGGCGCTGTATAACCGCATCGAGATGAAACAGGTTGACGCGCTGGTGGAAGCATCAAAAGAAGAGGTGAAAGCGGCTGCCGCGCCGGTGACCGGCCCGCTGGCGGACGATCCGATTCAGGAGACCATCACCTTTGATGATTTCGCCAAAGTCGACCTGCGCGTGGCGCTGATCGAAAACGCGGAGTTCGTGGAAGGTTCTGACAAACTGCTGCGTCTGACGCTGGATCTGGGCGGCGAGAAACGTAACGTCTTCTCCGGCATTCGTTCCGCGTACCCTGATCCGCAGGTGCTGATCGGTCGTCAGACCGTGATGGTGGCAAACCTGGCGCCGCGTAAAATGCGCTTCGGCATCTCTGAAGGGATGGTGATGGCCGCAGGCCCGGGCGGAAAAGACATCTTCCTGTTAAGCCCTGACGAAGGCGCGAAGCCGGGTCAGCAGGTGAAGTAATAAATAAGCCGGATGAGAATCCGGCTTTTTTTTGCCCGGCGGCGCTACGCTTGCACGGGCCAACGAGTTTTTAGCCGGGTAAGGCGAGGCCGCCACCCGGCTAAAAATCACCCCTTCTGGTTATGCACCCGCTGCGTCAACCCACGCAGGAAATAACGCAGAAACTGATCCCCACACTCGCGGTAATTTTTATGATCCGGCGCGCGCATCATGGCGGTGATTTCCGGCATCGACACGCGAAATTTCTGCTCGGTCATGATCGCCAGAATGTCGTCAGTTTTCAGGGAGAACGCAATACGCAGCTTTTTCAGCACCGTGTTGTTATTCACCCGACGCTCCAGCGCCAGCTCAGGCGCAGATTCATCTTTGCCGCGCTTGTCGTAGATCAGGCCGTTCAGGAAGCCCGACAGAATGATGTCCGGGCAGCGAACAAAACCCTCTTCATCTTCTTTAGTCATCCAGGTGTCGAACCCGGCGGACGTGGATTCCATGTCGGAGAGCGCAAGAATGCGCACCATGTCATTATTGTTCGCTTTCAGGGTGTAGCGCAGGCTACGAAGAATATCGTTACTTAGCATAGAGCCTTCGAATGTCGATGATGCAATGGCGCGCAGTGTACCAGTTTTACAGCCCTATCGCCTCTTTCAAACTTTTCAGGTAGCGACGACTGACGGGAACGGTTTGCCCGGCACGTAACACCAGCTCGGCCTGGCCGTTATCCTCCAGACGGATCTCTTTCAGGTGCGCCATGTTCACCAGATACTGTCGATGACAGCGAATCAGCGGCGTGCGGCTCTCCAGCGTGCGTAACGTAAGCTCGGTAAAGCCTTCGTTGCCTTCAGCGCTGGTGACGTATACCCCGCTCAGACGACTGCTGACAAAGGCAACGTCGTCCATTTGCAGGAGGTAAATCCGGCTGTGCCCGGTACAGGGGATAAACTTCAGGGGCTGCTGATGCTCCGGCAGCAGCGTCACGTCCTGCGCGGTACGCTCCTGGCGCAGACGGGTCAGGGTCTTTTCAAGGCGTTTCTCTTCAATCGGTTTCAGCAGATAATCAAACGCGTGCTCTTCAAACGCCTTTACCGCGTACTCATCAAAGGCCGTCAGAAAGACGATATAGGGGCGGTGCTCCGGGTCGAGCATGCCGACCATCTCCAGACCGCTGATGCGCGGCATCTGAATATCGAGGAACAGCACGTCCGGGCGCAGTTTATGCACAGCCCCGATGCCTTCAATGGCATTGGCGCATTCCCCCACGACCTCAATATCACTCTGCTCCTGCAACAGGACACGCAGGTTTTCCCGTGCTAACGGCTCATCATCAACAATCAGCACTCTTAACATGCGTTCTCCTCCAGCGGCAATCGTAAGGTAATTCGGGTATAGCGGTCTGGCTCACAGGCGACGGTGATACCGCAGTCATCACCAAAATGTGCGCGCAGGCGCTTATCCACCAGGCTCATGCCCAGACCGCCTGACGCGGAGGCTTCATACAGCCCCGCGTTATCTTCAATATCCAGCACCAGATGGTGGTTAAAACGGGAAGCGGAAATCATGATTTCTCCGGTTCCCAGCAGCTGCGACGTCCCGTGCTTAATGGCGTTCTCCACAATCGGTTGCAGGGTAAAGGCCGGAAGATGCTGATACGCCAGCTCATCCGGGACGGATAACGACACCTGTAATCGTGACTGGAAGCGCGCTTTTTCAATTTGCAGATAGGCGTTTACATGCTCAATCTCGTCCGCGAGGGTGACGATCTCCGAGGGACGCTTCAGGTTTTTGCGGAAAAATGTCGACAGAAATTGTACCAGCTGCGCGGCTTGATCGCTGTCGCGGCGGATCACCGCCTTCAGCGTGTTGAGCGCGTTAAACAGGAAATGCGGATTCACCTGAGCGTGCAGGAGCTTAATTTCTGACTGCGTCAGCAGCGCTTTTTGCCGTTCATACTGCCCCGCCAGGATTTGCGCCGAAAGCAGCTGGGCGATCCCCTCCCCCAGCGTGCGGTTGATGGAGCTGAACAGGCGATTTTTGGCTTCGTAAAGCTTAATGGTGCCCATGACGCGCTGGTTTTCGCCCCGCAGGGGAATGACCAGCGTAGAGCCAAGTTTGCACTGCGGATGCAGGGAACAGCGGTACGGCACTTCATTCCCGTCGGCATACACCACTTCACCCGTTTCAATAGCGCGCAAAGTGTAGGCCGAGGAGATCGGCTTACCTGGAAGATGGTGGTCGTCCCCGGTACCGGTAAACGCCAGCAACTTTTCGCGATCGGTAATCGCCACGGCCCCGATATCCAGCTCTTTATACAGCACCTGCGCCACCTTCATGCTGTTCTCCTCGTTGAATCCCTGCCGCAGGATCCCTTCCGTCGACGCCGCAACTTTCAATGCGGTGGCAGAAAATGCCGAGGTGTATTTTTCGAACATGGCGCGTTTGTCGAGCAGAATGCGCATAAACAGCGCCGCACCAACGGTATTGGTGACCATCATCGGTGCGGCAATGCTGCTGACCAGATGTAACGCATCGTCAAACGGGCGCGCGATCAGCAGGATGATCGCCATCTGCGCCATTTCCGCCACGAAGGTGATCGCCCCGGCGGTAAGGGGACTGAACACTTTATCCGGCCGTCCGCGCTTAATCATATAGCTGTGGACGAGACCACCGAGCAGCCCTTCGACAATGGTGGAGATCATGCAGCTTAGTGCCGTCATACCGCCCATCGAATAGCGGTGCAGGCCGCCGGTTAACCCCACCAGACCGCCCACGACCGGGCCTCCGAGCAGCCCGCCCATTACCGCGCCAATGGCGCGCGTATTGGCGATGGAATCTTCAATATGGAGACCAAACCAGGTCCCCATAATGCAGAATATGGAAAATACGACGTAGCAGAGGAATTTGTGCGGCAGACGGACGGTGACCTGCATCAGCGGAATGAACAGGCGCGTTTTGCTCATCAACCAGGCGATGACAAGAAACACGCACATCTGCTGAAGCAACAGCAGCACCAGATTAAACTCGTACATACTCACAAACCGCACATTCTAAAAACGCGTAACATACACTGATGGCGGTTAACTTTCTTTGAAACGTGCCAAAAAAGCGATAAATCGTGTCCGTCATCACACCTTTTGCCGGAGATAACCTGTCTTTCGTATAATTTGTACAAAAAAGAATCAAATCTTCCTGGTTCCGCAAAGTGGGTCTACAGTTAAGCTGGGGACGCGCAAGCCTGGGGGCGAAAATGGCGCTTTACACGATAGGTGAAGTGGCACTCCTGTGTGATATCAATCCCGTTACGCTACGGGCGTGGCAGCGACGGTATGGATTGCTTAAGCCGCAAAGAACGGACGGCGGGCACCGCCTGTTTAACGATGCGGATATTGACCGGATACGCGAGATCAAAAGCTGGATCGACAATGGCGTACAGGTAGGCAAGGTGAAGTCGCTTCTGAGCCAGGACGATCCTGATACGCAGCATCTCTGGCGCGAGCAGCAGGAAACGCTGCTGAGGCTGTTGCAGACCGGCAATTTGCAGCGTCTGCGCGGCTGGATCAAAGAACAGGGTCGAGACTACCCCGCGCAAACCCTGATCACCCATCTTTTTATTCCCCTACGGCGTCGGCTTCAGTGTCAGCAAACCACCTTACAGGCACTGCTCAGTATGCTTGATGGCGTGCTGATTAACTATATTTCCGTCTGTCTTGCCTCAGCGCGGAATAAAAACAGCAAAGATGCGCTGGTGATCGGCTGGAACGTCCACGATACCACCCGGCTGTGGCTCGAAGCCTGGATTGCCACCCAGCAGGGCTGGCGCGTTGACGTGCTTGCACACTCCCTGGCACAGCTCAGGCCGGAACTGTTTGAGGGGCAGACGCTGCTGGTCTGGTGTGGCGAAGTCCCCTCCGCTTCCCAGCAGCAGCTCCTGACGGAATGGCGCGAACATGGTTATCCCGTTTACTCGCTGGGGCCAAATGCGTTGTAACGGCATTTAATGGTTCATTAACAGCTGCGCTTCACCGTATAATTGTTCCGTTAACAACAGGAGCACATGATGAAGGCAACGAAACTGGCCGTAATTACCCTTTTTGCACTGATGGCCGTCAGCGGTATCGGTGGCGTTATGCTTGCAGGTTACTCGTTTATTGTTCGCGGCGGTGTTGGCTGAGGTATCCGGCCATGCGTTCAAACAGGCGATCCACCACAATCGCCGCCAGCGCAACCAGAACCGCCCCCTGAATAATATAAGCCGTGTTAAACCCGCTTAACCCAATAATGATTGGCGTCCCCAGCGTATTGACCCCGACCGTCGACGCGATGGTTGCCGTACCAATGTTGATGATCACGGACGTCCGCACACCGGCAATAATCACCGGTGCGGCCAGCGGCAGTTCAACCTTCAGTAGCCGCTGCCAGGCGCTCATCCCCATCCCTTCCGCTACGCTCAGCACCGATGCAGGCACCGCCGCAATCCCCGCCAGCGTCCCTTGCAGAATGGGCAACACGCCGTACAAAATCAGCGCAATGATGGCAGGCTCCTGCCCAAAACCGATCGCCGGCACGGCAATCGCCAGCACGGCCACCGGCGGGAAGGTCTGCCCCGTTGCGGCGATGGTCTCCACCAGCGGACGGAACTCCCTGCCCGCAGGCCGCGTCACCGCAATACCGGCACCTGTGCCCAGCACGATGGCAATCACGCTTGACGCCGCTACCAGCCAGAAGTGCGCCAGGGTGAGATTAACAAAGCTCTCCTGCTGGTACACCGGGCGCGGCAGCCCGGGAATAAGCGCATTAAACAGCGCCGCGCTGTGCGGCATCAGGTAGAGTAAGGCGATAAACAGCCCTGTCAGCCAGAGTAACGGATCACGGACCCACTTCACGCGTCACCTCCCCCGCCAGCAGATCGCGAAAATGGATCGTCCCGCATGGTGTCCCCTGCCCGTCCGCAACGGGTAACACCTCACACTGCCGGGCGACAAACGCCGAAAGGGCATCGCGCAGGCTCATCCCGTCATGCAGCGGTTCACCACCGATTTGCGCATCCTGCGGACGCAGATAGTCCCTGACGGTGCGCAGCGAGAGCAGCCTGACACCCAGCTCGCTGCGGCCAAAGAACTCACGCACAAAATCGTTTGCCGGCGACGTTAACAGCTCAAGCGGCGTACCCTGCTGGACGACTTCGCCGTGATCCATCAGTACCAGACGATCGGCCAGCCGCAGTGCTTCGTCGATATCATGCGTCACCAGCACGATGGTGCGCCCGAGAATACGGTGGATGCGGCTCATCTCGGCCTGAAGTGCGCCGCGGGTGACCGGATCCAGCGCGCCGAAGGGCTCATCCATCAGCAGTACCTGCGGGTTAGCGGCCAGCGCGCGCGCCACCCCGACCCGCTGCTGTTGTCCGCCGGAAAGCTGGTGCGGGTAGCGGTCGCGAAGCGACGCGTCCAGGCCCAGCAGCGCCATCAACTCGTCGACACGCTCATTGATCTTCCCCCGGGACCATTTTTCCAGCTGTGGCACGGTGGCAATGTTCTGCGCCACCGTCCAGTGGGGAAACAGGCCGATGGACTGAATGGCGTAGCCCATACGCCGCCGCAGCTCCAGCACCGGCAGGCTGCGGATCTCCTCTCCGGCAAAGCGAATCGTCCCGCTGTCGTGCTCCACCAGCCGATTGATCATCTTCAGCGTCGTCGATTTTCCCGACCCCGACGTCCCGATCAATACCGAGAACGCCCCCTCGGCAAAATGCAGATTGAGATGGCTTGCCGCCGGACGGCCCGCAAAGGTTTTACTCACATCATGAAATTCAATCATTGGCTCTTCTCCTGAGCAGCGCGAGCCACAGGGCAAACAGGGCATCCAGCACGACCGCCAGCGCAATCGTGGGAACAACGCCCAGCAACACCAGATCCAGCGCGCTGCTGAGCAGCCCCTGGAACACCAGCGCCCCAAAGCCGCCCGCCCCGATCAGCGCGGCAATCACCGCCATCCCCACGGTTTGCACCGTCACCACCCGCAGGCTGCGAACCAGCAGCGGAAGCGCAAGCGGCAGCTGTATTTTCCAGAAACACTGGCGCGCACTCATCCCCATCGCATGGGCGCTTTCCAGCACGTCGGGCGGAACCTGGCTTAACCCAGCCACCACGCCGCGCACCAGTGGCAGCAGCGCATACAACACAAGGGCAATCAGCGCCGGGGTCAGCCCGGTTCCGGCAATGCCTGCCGCGGCCAACGCAGGGAAGGATTTAACCAGACCGGCGAGGGGGGCAATCAGCAGGCCAAACAGGGCAACGGAGGGGATGGTCTGAATAACGTTGAGCACGGTAAAGACGGCACCCTGGCGGCTGGGATGTCGGTAGCACCACATGCCCAGCGGCACGCCCAGCAGCAGCGCCGGGACCAGCGTCCCGAACAGGATCGTCAGATGTTGCGCCAGCGCGTTGTCAAACACCTCCTGACGGTTGACGTACTCTTTTAACAGCGAGAGTTGATTCAGCTCGCCGCTGAAGAGGATCAGCAGGGGGATAACCCAGAATTGCGCGTTCAGCAGCCAGCGCCACACAGGTATCGGCGTCAGGCGGCGAATGGCATCGCTACAGGCCAGCAGGCAGAGTGCCAGCCACAGCCACAGGCCGCTGCCAATCGACGTGCGCGCCAGCGGGCTTTCAACCGAGGCCATCTGCGTTGCCGCCTGTCCTGCGCTCCAGAACAGTACGATAAACAGCGCTTCGCTGAGCAGAAGCGTCAGCCACAGCGCGTTTCGCCCCGGCCAGAAGGCTAAGACTACGGTACTCGCCAGCGCCGCGCCCAGCAGCAGCGGCGTAAATGCCCAGATCTGCCACAGCGCGCGCGGTTCGCCCGACACCAGACGGTTTGGCGCGACATTCACAAAAGGTAACGCGACCGCCGCGATGGCCACACAGGCCAACAGCAGCAGAACGCGGTTATGGCATTTTATTGGCACAGCCTTGTCCCGTTACTTCACAAGCCCTTGTTGTTTGAGGAAGTCGGCAGCCACTTTTTTGGCATCCAGCCCCTCTACGGCAATGCTGGCATTCAGCTGTTGCAGCGTTTTCGCATCCAGTTTTTCAAACACCGGTTTGAGCCAATCGTCGATATCCGGGTAGGCTTTCAGCACCGCCTCGCGCACGACCGGGGTTGGGGCGTAAATTGGCTGAACGCCTTTCGGGTCGGTCAGGGTTTGCAGACCAAGCGCCGCGACCGGGCCGTCGGTGCCGTAAGCCATCGCCGCGTTGACGCCGGAGGTTTTCTGCGCCGCCGCCTTAATGGTCACCGCCGTGTCGCCGCCCGCCAGAGAAAGTAGCTGTGCCTGATCGAGCTTGAAATCATAAGCTTTTTCAAACGCTGGCAGGGCATCAGCGCGCTCGATAAACTCTGCCGAGGCCGCGAGCTTAAACTCGCCCTTCTCTTTCAGGTAGCGGCTGAGATCGTCAAGCGAGGTGAGCTTGCCTTTCTCGGCGATATCTTTGCGCACCGCGATGGTCCAGGTGTTGTTGGCCGGTGCCGGTGTAAGCCAGACCAGCTTATTTTTTTCCGCGTCCAGCTTTTTGACTTTTTCGTACCCGGCTTTGGCATTTTTCCAGGCCGGATCGTTTTCATCCTTGAAGAAGAATGCCCCGTTGCCGGTGTATTCCGGGTAGATATCCAGCTCGCCGGAAGTGATTGCACCGCGCACGACAGGCGTGGTGCCAAGCTGCACTTTATTGACCGTTTTCACGCCGTGGCTTTCGAGTACCTGCAAAATGATATTGCCGAGCAACGCGCCCTCGGTATCAATTTTGGAACCCACCTTAACCGGCTCTGCGGCCTGTAACGGCAGGCTCAGCGCCGCCAGTAGCACCGCCGACCCTGTTATCCCCTTAATAATCGTCATTCTACTTTCCTCATTATTTTGTGGCCTTTTTCATAGGCTTGAGAGAAAAGCGTAGCTTAAAACAGTGAATTTAACCGTTTTTCGTACCAGATGAGAGGAATCCCCCGCCAGGCGGGGGATGGGGAGGAAGGTAAGATTATTGGAGTTCGAACTCGGCTTTGTTCACGCGGGCGGAATCCACGCCGATGAAGACGTTGAATTTGCCAGGCTCGGCATCGTATTTCATCTGCTGATTCCAGAACTTCAGCGCATTTACGTCAATCGGGAAGCTGACCGTTTTGGTTTCGCCCGGTTTCAGGTTGACCTTTTCGAAGCCGCGCAGCTGTTTCACCGGACGGCTCATGGAGGCCGTGACGTCCTGAACGTACATCTGGATCACCGTCGCGCCTTCGCGTTTGCCGCTGTTGGTCACTTCCACGCTGGCGGTCACTTTGCCGTCACGCTTCAGGGTCGGCGCCGACATTTTCACGTCAGAGACCTTAAACGTGGTGTAGCTCAGGCCATAGCCAAACGGATAGAGCGGGCCGTTAGCCTCGTCGAAGTAACGGGACGTGTACTTGTTCGGCTTGTCGGCGTTGTACGGACGACCGGTGTTCAGGTGGCTGTAGTAAACCGGGATCTGCCCGACGGAGCGCGGGAAGGACATCGGCAGCTTGCCGGACGGGTTGTAATCGCCAAACAGCACGTCGGCAATGGCGTTACCGCCTTCGGTACCGGCAAACCAGGTTTCCAGAATGGCGTCAGCCTGCTGGTCTTCTTTCACCAGCGCCAGCGGACGCCCGTTCATCAGCACCAGCACCAGCGGCTTGCCGGTGGCTTTCAGGGCCGCGATCAGGTCACGCTGGCTTTGCGGGATAGTGATGTCGGTCCGGCTGGAGGCTTCGTGCGCCATCCCCTGCGCTTCACCCACCACGGCGACCACCACGTCGGACTGCTTCGCGGCGTTAACCGCTTCGTCGATCATCTCTTTCGGCGTGCGTGGATCCACCTTCACCGCTTCCTCGTACTGGTTGAGGAAGGTCACGATGTCTTTATCGTCGGTGACGTTTGCGCCTTTGGCGTAAACCACTTTTGCATTATCACCCACAGCGCTCTTAATGCCTGTCAGCACGGTAACGGACTGATCCGCCACGCCTGCGGCGGACCAGCTGCCCATGACGTCACGCTTGCTGTCGGCCAGCGGACCAACCACGGCAATGGTGCCGGATTTTTTCAGCGGCAGCGTGTCGAGACGGTTTTTCAGCAGCACCAGGCTTTCGCGCGCCACTTCGCGGGCTTCTTTGCGGTGCAGGCGGCTTTCAGCATTGGTGTCCGCCGGATCAGACTCCTTCGGCCCCAGATGGCTGTAAGGATCGTTAAACAGCCCCATGTCATATTTCACGTTCAGCACGTGGCGAGCGGCATCGTCCAGCTCCGCCATCGTCACCTTGCCGCTCTTCACCAGCCCCGGCAGGTATTTGCTGTAGTATTCGTCGCTCATGCTCATGTTGATGCCGGACTTGAGTGCCACGCGTACCGCATCTTCCGGGTCAGACGCTGTGCCGTGCTTGATCAGCTCTTTAATCGCCCCGTGATCCGAAACGGTGATGCCCTTGAAGCCCCACTGGTCGCGCAGCACATCTTTCAGCAGCCACGAATCGGAGGTGGCAGGCGTGCCGTTGAGAGAGTTCAACGCCACCATCACCGCGCCGCTACCCGCGTCCAGCCCCGCTTTGTACGGCGGCATATAGTCGTTAAACAGGCGCTGCGGGCTCATGTCCACGGTGTTGTACTCTTTGCCGCCTTCCACCGCGCCATAGGCGGCGAAGTGCTTGACGCTGGTCATCACCGAGTAACGATCTGCCGGACTTTTGCCCTGCATCGCTTCCACCATGGTTTTGCCCATCGTGGCGGTTAAATAAGTATCTTCCCCAAAGCCCTCCGAAGCACGGCCCCAGCGCGGATCGCGGGAGACGTCTACCATCGGCGCCCAGGTCATGTTCAGGCCGTCGTCTGCGGCTTCATATGCCGATACGCGCCCGACGGTTTTCACCGCATCGAGGTTAAAGGAGGAGGCTAAGCCGAGGCTAATCGGGAAGACGGTACGCTGGCCGTGCACCACGTCGTAGGCGAAGAACAGCGGAATTTTCAGGCGGCTCAGTTCCATCACCTGATCCTGCATTTTGCGGATATCCTGGCGGGTAACGGTGTTAAAAATGGCTCCTACCTGCCCGTCTTTGATCATCTCGCGAATGGCTTCTTTCGGGTTCTCCGGGCCGACGCTGATCAGGCGCAGCTGGCCGATTTTCTCATCGACCGTCATCTTTTTGAGTAAATCCGTGACAAAGGCGTCGCGGGCTTCAGGCGTGAGCGGGTGATTACCAAACAAATCCTCTGCCAGCGCAGGTTGCAGCGCCAGGCTGACGGCGACACCTACAGAACATAGCCATTTCATGTTGTTATTCTCTCTCATCAATAACCGCGGGAAGCACCCGGCCAGACCGTGCGAAAAGCGCAGTGTGCCACAAAGCCTGAAAACCTTGCAGGGTTATTCTCTGATTTTTCTCATGAATACCCGACCGCTCAACGGCTAATCGCGCTATGCTTTACAGCGAGAAATTTGCCCCACCACAAGGAGTGGAAGATGTCTTCTGTTCGAACTAACGATAACACTACTTTTATTAACGAACTGTCGCGCCTGGTTGGTCACTCTCACCTGCTTACCGACCCGGCCAAAACCGCCCGCTACCGTAAGGGCTTTCGCTCCGGCCAGGGCGACGCGCTGGCGGTGGTCTTCCCCGGTACGTTGCTCGAACTGTGGCGCGTGCTCAGCGCCTGTGTTGCGGCAGACAAGATTATTTTAATGCAGGCTGCTAACACCGGCCTGACTGAAGGCTCCACGCCGAACGGCAACGATTACGATCGTGACATCGTGATTATCAGCACCCTGCGCCTCGACAAACTGCACCTGCTGGACAAGGGCGAACAGGTGCTCGCCTTCCCCGGCACCACGCTCTACTCGCTGGAAAAGGCGCTTAAGCCGCTGGGTCGCGAACCGCACTCGGTGATCGGCTCTTCGTGCATTGGTGCCTCGGTGATCGGCGGGATCTGCAATAACTCCGGCGGCTCGCTGGTGCAGCGCGGCCCGGCCTACACGGAGATGTCGCTGTTTGCCCGTATCGATGAAAACGGCAAGCTGACGCTGGTTAACCATCTGGGGATCGATCTGGGTGTAACGCCAGAGCAGATCCTCAGCAAACTTGACGATGACCGCGTGAAGGACGAAGACGTTCAGCACGATGGCCGTCACGCGCATGACCACGATTACATCACCCGCGTGCGCGATATCAATGCCGATACGCCAGCGCGCTATAACGCCGATCCGGATCGCCTGTTTGAATCCTCCGGCTGCGCGGGCAAGCTGGCCGTTTTTGCGGTGCGCCTCGATACCTTCCCGGCAGAGAAAAAGCAGCAGGTGTTTTACATTGGCACCAATCAGCCGGAGGTGCTGACGGAGATCCGCCGTCATATTCTGGCCGAGTTCACTCACCTGCCGGTGGCGGGCGAGTATATGCACCGGGACATTTATGACATCGCTGAGCGCTACGGCAAAGATACCTTCCTGATGATCGACAAGCTCGGCACCGACAAAATGCCGTTCTTCTTCACCATGAAGGGCCGCACCGACGCGATGCTGGAGAAAGTATCGCTGTTCAAACCGCACTTCACCGACCGCTTTATGCAGAAACTGGGCAACGCCTTCCCGGCGCATTTACCGGGGCGGATGAAGACCTGGCGCGATAAATATGAGCACCACCTGCTGCTGAAAATGGCCGGGGACGGAATTGCCGAAGCGCAGAGCTGGCTCACCGAGTTCTTCAAAACTGCCGACGGGGATTTCTTCGCCTGCACGCCGGAAGAAGGCAGTAAAGCCTTCCTGCACCGCTTCGCCGCGGCGGGTGCGGCTATCCGTTATCAGGCTGTGCATTCCGAAGAGGTAGAGGATATTCTGGCGCTGGATATTGCCCTGCGTCGCAACGATACCGAGTGGTTTGAACATCTGCCGCCGGAGATTGACAGCAAGCTGGTGCACAAGCTCTATTACGGCCACTTCATGTGCTATGTCTTCCACCAGGATTACATCGTCAAAAAAGGGGTGGATGCGCATGCGTTGAAAGAGCAGATGCTGGCGTTGCTGCACGAGCGTGGCGCGCAATATCCTGCCGAGCATAACGTGGGGCATTTGTACAAAGCGCCGGAGACGCTTAAACAGTTTTATCGCAAAAATGACCCTACAAACAGTATGAACCCCGGCATTGGTAAGACAACGCGGAAGAAATACTGGAAAGAGAGTGCCGAAACAGAGAAGCAAAATACGCAAGCCTCTGATGAACGCCTATAGCCAAATTTAAGAGATTGTTAAGCTCTCCTCAATCGTACTAGAGTATCTGCCTGTTGCCAGAGAAACGTTTCTCTGGCTTTCCAAACAAGGAGCGGGCAGAACATGTCGGCTGTAGAGATTTTACCCGAAACTGAAATCGAGGTGCGCGACGCCCTTCCTGACGATGCACATGCCATCTCGGCGATATACGCCTGGCATGTGCTCCATGGCCGTGCGTCGTTCGAGGAAGTTCCCCCCACCGTCGATGAGATGCGTCAGCGGATGAAGAGTGTGACCGACAGCGGTTTACCGTGGCTGGTTGCGCTGTATCGCGGCATTGTCGTCGGCTATTGCTACGCCACGTTTTATCGTCCACGCCAGGCCTACCGGTACACCCTTGAGGAATCCATCTATGTGGATGCCAGCACCACCGGGCGCGGGTTTGGTACGGCGCTGATGGATGCCCTGATTGCACGGTGTGAGCAAGGTCCCTGGCGGCAGATGATTGCTGTGGTCGGTGACGGAAACAATAATGCGGGATCGTTACGGCTGCATAAAAAACATGGCTTCGAGGTTGTCGGTCAAATGCGCAGCGTGGGGTATAAGAAGGGCGACTGGCGGGATACGTTGATCATGCAGCGTCCACTCAACGATGGTGACTGGACGCTGCCGGAGTAGGCGCTTTCGCCCGGTGGCGCTCCGCTTACCGGGCCTACGTATCGGGGCCGCTTTAGGACCGTAGGCCGGGTAAGGCGAAGCCGCCACCCGGCACAGACAGGCGACTCAGTCGTTCTGCGCTGTCGCCATCTGTTCCGCTTTCTGCTTTTTATACGCCAGCGCTGAAGCCGGCACCGGCTGCACTTTCCCGGTTTCAATCCAGGTGCGCAGGCGGCTGGCATCCGCAAAGTGGGTATATTTGCCGAAGGCATCCATCACCACCAGCGCCACTGGTTTACCGTTAAACACGGTACGCATCACCAGGCAGTGCCCTGCCGCATTGGTAAATCCGGTCTTGGTTAACTGAATATTCCAGTTATCGCGATACACCAGATGGTTAGTGTTGCGGAACGGCAGCGTATACGCCGGGTTCGAGAATGTCGCCATCTCCTCACGCGTGGTGCTGAGCTGACCAATCAGCGGGTATTGCTTACTGGCGATCAGCAGCTTGGTTAAATCACGCGCCGTCGAGACGTTATGGATCGACAGACCGGTTGGCTCCACGAAATGGGTATTTTTCATCCCCAGCGCTTTGGCTTTGGCATTCATCGCGCGGATAAACGCGTCGTAACCGCCAGGATAATGGTGGGCAAGGCTCGCCGCCGCCCGGTTCTCTGAGGACATCAGCGCCAACAGCAGCATATTTTTACGGCTGATTTCACTGTTTAGACGCACGCGAGAGTAGATCCCTTTCATCTCTGGCGTGTGGCTGATATCCACTTTTAGCTTTTCATCCAGCGGCAGTCGTGCATCAAGCACCACCATCGCGGTCATGACTTTGGTTATGGAAGCGATCGGGCGCACCAGATCCGGGTGACTGGCGTAGATCACCTTGTTGGTATTCAGGTCAACGATCATCGCGCTGCCGGACGCAATCTGGGGTTGCGCAGCAGCGGTGGCAACTGCGGGCGTTTTGGCGATGGCTGGCGCGGTAGCGGAGACGCCCAACAGTAGCGCAAGACTAAGGAGTGACACTCGAAATTTCAGCATGATGAGACTTCTGATAATGATTCACGCACGTTATGACGTACACCGCCTGTGTCGACGGATAAACACAGGCTGGCTTCGGCATCATAGCGGTCACCGTGCGTTGTCGCCAGCGGAGAATCATAACCAGATGCTGCATTGCTGGCATTTACGCCAGCAATGCAGGGGACTTAAAAGAGACGGTATCCATAACCCCAAAGAATAACTGTCAGGGCCAGTAGCGCCTCAAGGACCAGCACGCCGATGGCAAGCGTAGAGCTGGAGAAGCTCAGGCCCTCTTCTTTATTGATGTTGAGGAAGGTTGGCACTCCTACATACAGCAGATAACCGGTGTAAAAGAGGGCAACCGTACCGATCAGCGCGCACAGCCAGACCAGTGGATAGAGCGCAACAATACCGCTTAAGAACAGCGGGGTCGCGACGTATCCGGCGAAGACCATACAGTGTGCCAGCGACGGGCGCTGCGGATAGTTGCGCGCCATCCAGTGGATGACCCGCCCCATTACCGCCACCCCGGCCAGCATCAGGCCATAAAACAGAATGGCCAGGTACAGTCCGGTAAACCAGGAAAGCTGAAACACGGTGCCGTCACCAAAGTTCCAGCCTATTTGCGTAGTACCAATAAACGCGCAGACCACCGGCACCGCTGCCATCAGCAGGACGTGGTGGGTGTAGTGATGCGCGACCGTTTCGTTCTCGTTACGGATGACCTGCATTTCACGATCGGGATGGGAGAAAAGTCCCCAGACATGGTTCATAACGCCCCCTTGTTGTCGGCCCGTCAGCGATAGCTAAAGTATAATGCAGGCTTTAGATTATTTTATGTACAATGGGAAATTTCCGTTGATTGCCGCGTGGTTGATGGATGGGGTATATGATTAACGCAGGCACAGTAAGGGAGACGACATTTACTTAATGGATATCAACGGTCTTATTGAACAATATGGATACGCCGCGCTGGTCATCGGCAGCGTGGCAGAGGGTGAAACCATCACGCTGCTGGGCGGAGTGGCCGCACATCAGGGATTGCTGAAATTCCCGCTGGTGGTCGCCGCCGTCGCACTGGGCGGTATGATTGGCGACCAGCTGCTCTACTTTCTGGGTCTGCGCTTTGGTCCGACGCTTTTACAACGTTTTGCTAAGCATCAAAAGAAAATTCGTCGTGCTCAGCTGCTTATCCAGCGGCATCCCTATATGTTTGTGATTGGCACCCGCTTTATGTATGGCTTTCGCATCATTGGGCCAATACTGATTGGCGCGAGCCGCTTACCGCCGAAAATTTTCCTGCCGCTGAACATTATCGGGGCGATTGCCTGGGCGCTGATTTTTACCACGCTTGGCTACGTGGGTGGCGAAGTGATAGGCCCGTGGCTGCATAATCTCGATCAGCATCTTAAACACTGGGCCTGGCTGATCCTGGTTGTTGCGGTGGTGATTGGGGTACGGCTGTGGCTCAAGCATCGTGAAAAGCGGCGGGATGAAGAGTGAGTGCGGCCTGCTGCCCCTCACCCTACCCCTCTCCCCAAAGGGGAGAGGGAACTCTATACACCCTCTCCCCTTTGGGGAGAGGGCTGGGGTGAGGGGAATGTTTATTCTGCTGGCTTAAACTGCGGATTCGCCAGCATAAAACCGCCGTCGACGATAAACGACTGCCCGGTGGTGTAGCTGGCGTCGCTGTCACACAGCCACGCCACCAGGCTGGCTATTTCTTTGGTATGCCCTGGCCGTGCCAGCGGGATTTCCGGCATTGAGCCTTCTTTCACTTCGCTGTCGTCCATATCATTCATCGGCGTGGCGATCGCACCAGGCGCAACGGCGTTCACCAGAATCTTATGTTTAACCAGCTCCAGCGCCATCGACTTTGTTAACCCGCCCAGGGCATGTTTGGCCGCCGTATAGGCGCTGGCGTCCGGCAATGGTGTATGTTCATGCACCGAGGTGATGTTCACGATCCGCCCCCCTTCTCCCTGCTTCACCATCTGACGCGCCGCGATTTGCGAGCAGAGAAACGCGCCGTCCACGTCAACGGTGAATATGTGCCGCCAGTCGTCAAACGACAGGTCCAGAAATGGCGCTTTGTTCATCGCCCCGGCATTGTTAACCAGCACATCCAGCCGCCCGAAACGCGTAATCAGGGTTTCAATGGCCTTTGCGCCTTCCGGCAAATTGCTTAAGTCGAGCTGGATGGCCTCGGCACTCTGCCCGCGCGCTTCAATTTCACGGCAGGTTGCCAGCGCCCCTTCCTCATCTGAATGCCAGGTCACCCCGATATCAAACCCGCGTTCGGCCAGCATCAGGGCCGTCGTTTTGCCAATTCCTGAATCCGATGCGGTAACAATTGCGACTCGCGTCATACTCACCTCCTGAAAATCTGCAAAGAGGTAAGTATAGATAATGCGCGATTTTAGCTGTGATGATATCCGCCACCCAGCGCGGAGGTGAGCTGGAGCGTAGCATCCACGTACTGACCTTTCAGCATCAACCCGGCAATACGCTCTTTGAGCGCCGGAATTTTTGCTTCACTCACCCGCGAGCCGGCAATGATCCCCGCGCTGAAGCGCGCCTGTGCCAGCGCAACGACGCGCGCCGCATCTTTTTCGATCTGCTGCTGGTGCTGATTTTTGGCGGTCAGGGTTTCCACTTCGCTGGCCGTCCGGGCAACCTGGTTTACGGCGTCCACTACGGCCTTATTGTAGTTCGCCACGGAGAGGTTGTTTTGCGCCTGGGCGATATCCAGGTTCGCATTCAACCGACCACTGTCAAAAATTGGCAGCGTCAGCCCCGCGGTTACGCCCATTTGCTGAGCAGATGAGCGGAACAGGTCGCTAAGGTGCAACGCATCCTGCTGCAAGAACGCCATCAAATTGATGTCAGGGTAGAACGCGGCTCTGGCGGCATCCACTTCGCTCATGGACGCTTCGATATACCAGTGCGCCTCCTGCAAATCCGGGCGGCGAGCCAGCAGCTCATAACCGAGCGTTGACGGCAGCGACGCCTCTGCGTCAGGTAAGGCATGCCGGGCGAGCGTGACTGAAGGGGTATTGGTCAATGCATTCAGACGCGCCTCAATGGCCTTCATTTTGCCGTGCACGTCAGCGAGCTGTTCATCGGTTTTGCTGGCATTGATATCTGTTTCAACGCCTTCCACCGAGGAGGTAATGCCGTGCTGATAAAGCTCACGATCGGCACCGATGATATTTTCCTGCTCCCGTTTGATCTGCGCGAGCACGTCACCCACCGCGGCCTCGGTCTGCCAGTCCCAGTACAGCCGCGCGACGCTGCTGGCGAGCAGCTGGCGGGTCTGCTCCAGCTCCGCTTTTTGCGCATTCACCTTACCGATACGGGCCTCAATTTGGGCGCGGTTTTTACCCCATAAATCCAGATCCCATCCGGCCGTCAGACCAAAGGTGCCGTTGGTGTACCAGGGTCCGGTTGTCCCCGCCGCCGGGTCAGTCAGGGCGAATGGCCCCATCAGCCCCTCTGCCGACATCTTTTGCCGTTCCACATCTGCGGAAAAATCCATTTGTGGACCATCAGCAGCAACAGCGGCTTTCGCCTGTGCTTCTGCCAGGGTGATGCGCTGCCGGGCAATTTGCATATCCGGTGCATCCGCCAGCGCTTTAGCAATCAGCGCGTTAAGCTGAGGGTCATTAAAATCTTTCCACCATTCGTTTTTTGGCCAGTCGGCATGACTTAGTTGGGTATTTACAGCAGCGGCGGCGGCTTGCGTTTTCACTGGAGACACCGTGGCATGTTCCGGCGCGCAGGCGGACAGCATAAAAATAAGGGGAGCACTCAGAGATAAAGTAAGAGAACGTTTCATTACGCCATAAACTCAAAAAAAATAAAGGCGCAACTTACGCTTACTGACGTTCCGTTTTTTAGTAACGCGTGGCAATCCGCATATTGTTATACATTTTCATATCCGGAAATTTATTCCTCAAGCGAATGATTTAATTTCACCCATTCATACCAATTATGAATTGACTGCTACACTTACTGACGACAGACATACGCAGGAGAGGCGAATGAAAATATTATTGTGGGCTATTTTGATTATATTTCTGATAGGGCTGCTGGTGGTAACCGGTGTATTCAAAATGATTTTCTGATACGTTTGCCCGGCTCCGCGCCGGGCAAACGTATTCACACTTCGCTCAGTGCTTCGACTGGATCACACGGGCAATATCCGCCGACGTCTGTAGCGTACGGATCTCCTGAAATAATCCCAGCGCGTCGTCGTACTCTTTCCGTAAATAACTCAGCCACTGCTTAATGCGCGCGACGTGATACAACCCGGTATCGCCCTGCTTTTCCAGCCGCGTGTATTTTTGCAGGAGTTTCACCACGTCCGCCCACGGCATCCGCGGCTCATTGTATTTCACCACCCGGCTGAGGTTCGGCACGTTCAGCGCACCGCGGCCAATCATCACGGCATTACAGCCGGTCTCTTTGAGGCAGGCCTGCGCGCTCTCATAATCCCAGATTTCGCCGTTAGCAATCACCGGAATAGTAAGACGTTTGCGGATCTCGCCAATCGCCTGCCAGTTAATGCGCTCGGCTTTATAACCATCCTCTTTGGTTCGCCCGTGCACCACCAGCTCGGTGGCGCCCGCCTGCTGCACCGCGTCGGCAATTTCAAACTGCCTGTCGCCGCTGTCCCATCCCAGACGCACTTTGACCGTCACCGGTAGATGCGATGGCACCGCCTCACGCATGGCCTTTGCGCCGCGATAAATCAATTCCGGATCTTTGTGTAACGTCGCCCCGCCGCCGCTGCCGTTGACCAGCTTTGACGGACAGCCGCAGTTAAGATCGACACCGTACGAGCCAAGCGCTACCGCGCGGGCGGCGTTTTCCGCCAGCCACTCAGGATACTGGCCGAGCAGCTGGACGCGCACCAGCGTACCGGAGGGGGTGCGGCTCTGACGATGCAGTTCCGGACAGAGACGATAAAATGATTTTTCTGGCAGCAACATATCGACCACGCGCAAAAACTCCGTCACGCAGAGATCGTAATCGTTCACCTCGGTAAGCAGCTCGCGCACGAGAGAGTCGAGCACGCCTTCCATCGGGGCCAGTAAAACACGCATTCTGAGTACCTGTGAAAAAAGACGCGCTATAGTAGCTGCTCTCTATGTATGTTGAAAGCCCGGCGTTCCATTCTGGAATGTCTGGTATGCCCAAAATTCATGATGTGATCCGTGGCACATTTTCAGGTTTAATTGTATGATGAATACGTCTCAGCAAGGACTTTCACCATGAGCAAATCACTGAATACTATCTGGCAATACCTTCGCGCCTTTGTCCTGATTTATGCCTGCCTGTACGCCGGCATTTTTATCGCGTCGCTGCTGCCTATTACCATCCCCGGCAGCATTATCGGCATGTTGATCCTGTTTGTGCTGCTGGCATTACAGGTGCTGCCCGCGAAATGGGTCAACCCGGGGTGCTTCGTTCTCATTCGCTATATGGCCCTGCTTTTTGTGCCTATCGGCGTTGGGGTTATGCAGTATTACGATGTGCTTAAGGCGCAGTTCGGCCCGATAGTGGTCTCCTGCGCCATCAGTACGCTGGTGGTTTTCCTGGTCGTCAGCTGGAGCTCGCATATTGTGCATGGCGAACGTAAAGTGGTCGGGGAGAAAACAAAAAAATGATGGCGAATATCTGGTGGTCCCTGCCGTTAACCCTGGTGGTGTTCTTTGCTGCGCGTAAGCTTGCGGTTCGTTTCAAAATGCCGTTGCTCAACCCGCTGCTGGTCGCCATGGTGGTGATTATTCCTTTTCTGCTGCTCACCGGCATTTCTTATGAACGTTACTTCGCCGGGAGCAAGATCCTCAACGATTTGTTGCAGCCTGCCGTGGTGGCGCTGGCGTTTCCTTTATATGAGCAACTGCATCAGATCCGCGCGCGCTGGAAATCCATCATTACCATCTGCTTTGTGGGTAGCCTTGTTGCGATGATCACCGGTACCTCGGTGGCCCTATTGATGGGCGCATCGCCGCAGATCGCCGCCTCTATCCTGCCTAAATCCGTTACTACGCCGATTGCCATGGCCGTGGGCGGCAGTATCGGCGGCATTCCGGCCATCAGCGCCGTGTGCGTGATTTTCGTCGGTATCCTGGGCGCGGTGTTTGGTCATACGCTGCTGAATATCATGAAAATTCGGACCAAAGCGGCGCGCGGTCTGGCGATGGGTACCGCCTCGCACGCGCTGGGCACCGCACGCTGCGCGGAGCTGGATTATCAGGAAGGGGCATTCAGCTCCCTGGCGCTGGTGATCTGCGGGATTATAACCTCCCTGGTCGCGCCGTTTATCTTCCCGATTATTCTGGCAGTAATGGGCTAAAATTTGCGATGCGTCGCGCAAATTTCATTTTCATTTCATAAGTTGCATACATAATGAGATTTGGATCACATATAAAGGCCGTACGGCTCCGTACACTACCGATCCATTAACCTTGATGAGGCAACGTCATGCATCCACGTTTTCAAGCTGCTTTCTCTCAGCTTGCAGAGAATTTGCAATCAGCCCTGGCTCCGGTTCTGGCGGATGCGCATTTCCCCGCCCTGCTGACGGCAGATCAGGTCACGACGCTTAAACAGGCAACGGGGCTGGACGAAGACGCGCTGGCTTTCGCCCTGCTGCCGCTGGCGGCTGCTTGCGCTCGCGCTGACCTTTCCCATTTTAACGTAGGCGCAATTGCGCGCGGCGTGAGCGGGACCTGGTACTTCGGCGGGAACATGGAGTTTCTCGGTGCGACCATGCAGCAAACCGTTCATGCGGAGCAGAGTGCCATCAGTCACGCCTGGCTGCGCGGCGAAAAGGCCCTGCGCGCCATCACCGTCAACTATACCCCTTGCGGCCACTGCCGCCAGTTTATGAATGAGCTGAACAGCGGTCTTGAACTGCGTATCAACCTGCCGGGACGCGCGCCGCATACGCTGGGTGATTACCTGCCGGATGCTTTTGGCCCTAAAGATCTTGAGATCAAAACCCTGCTGATGGACGAGCAGGACCACGGTTACGCGCTCTCAGGGGATGCGCTCAGCGAAGCGGCCATTGCCGCCGCCAATAAAAGCCACACGCCATACAGCAAATCACCAAGCGGCGTCGCCTTTCAGTGCCGCGACGGCCGCATCTTCACCGGCAGCTATGCAGAGAACGCCGCGTTTAACCCGACGCTGCCTCCGCTCCAGGGCGCCCTGAACCTGCTCAGCCTGAACGGGTATGACTACCCGGATATTCAGCGCGCGATCCTCGCTGAAAAGGCCGATGCACCGCTGATCCAGTGGGACGCGACCGCAGCCACGCTGAAAGCGCTGGGCTGTTCAACCATCGACCGCGTGCTGCTGGCATAATCTGTTCGGCGGGCAAATTTGCCCGCCAGTCTGACGAAAAACCCCTCAGTTGAATCGCTGTTTCTTGCGCTAACCAGGCGGGTACAGTAGCCTGAGGGAAATTTCATCATCGGTACGAGCCATCTGCATGTTAAAGCGCGTGTTTTACAGCCTGTCTGTCCTGGTCGGCATACTGCTGTTGATCGTGCTGGGTCTCGACCGCTGGATGAGCTGGAAAACAGCTCCCTACATTTTTGATGACCTACAGGACCTCCCCTACCGCCAGGTTGGCGTGGTGCTTGGCACCGCCAAGTATTACCGCACCGGCGTCATCAATCAGTATTACCGGTATCGTATTCAGGGCGCACTGAACGCCTATAACAGCGGCAAGGTGAACTATCTGCTGTTAAGCGGCGATAACGCCCTGCAAAGCTATAACGAGCCGGTGACGATGCGCAAAGATTTGATTGCCGCAGGCGTCGACCCGGCCGATATCGTGCTCGACTACGCCGGGTTCCGCACGCTTGATTCCATCGTGCGTACCCGCAAGGTGTTCGACACCAACGATTTCATCATCATCACCCAGCGTTTCCACTGCGAGCGGGCGTTGTTTATCGCCCTTCATATGGGGATCCAGGCCCAGTGCTACGCCGTGCCGTCGCCAAAGGATATGTTGAGCGTACGCGTACGTGAGTTTGGCGCTCGTTTTGGCGCGCTGGCTGACCTGTACCTGTTCAAGCGTGAACCGCGCTTTTTAGGCCCGCTGGTGCCGATCCCAACGATGCACGAAGTGCCTGAAAATGCGCAAGGTTATCCGGCGGTGACGCCGGAGCAGCTGCTGGAAATGCAGAAGAAGTAATAACTGATGTCGGGTGGCGGCTTCGCCTTACCCGACCTACGATCGCGATTTTGTAGGCCCGGTAAGCGTCGCGCCACCGGGCAAAAAAAGGCCCGCTACGTGAGCGGGCCTTTCCATTCTGAAGAACTTATTTCTTACGCGCGTACTTCAGTGAATCCAGGGCAACCGCGAAGATAATGATCGCGCCCTTGATGATGTACTGCCAGTACGGGTTCACGCCGATGTAGGTCAGGCCGTAGTTGATCACGGTGAAGATGATCACACCGGTCACCACGCCCAGCACGGTACCCACGCCGCCGCTGAAGGAGACGCCGCCGACCACGCAGGCCGCAATCGCATCCAGCTCGTACATAAAGCCGAGGTTGTTGGTGGCAGAGCCGATACGGCCTGCTTCCAGCATCCCGCCGAAGGCGTAGAACACACCGGACAGGGCATAAATCATCAGCAGGTTCAGAGCCACGTTGACGCCGGAGACTTTCGCCGCTTCCGGGTTACCCCCGATAGCAAAGATGTTTTTACCGAAGCGGGTTTTGTTCCACAGGATCCAGACGAACGCCACCGCAATCAGCGCATAGAAGGTGATATAGGAGAGACGGAAGCTGCCCAGCGCAACAAACCCCTGCGTGAAGGTCGAGAAGCCGCTTTCGAAGCCAGAGATTGGAGACGCGCCGACGAAATCGTAGTACAGGGAGTTGATACCATAAACGATGATCATCGTGCCAAGCGTAGTGATGAATGGCGTCACGTTCAGGTAAGCAATGATGATGCCGTTAATCAGGCCAATTACCGCGCCGATGGCGCATACGATCAGGATCACCACGAAAATCGGCATGGTCGCCATCTCCGGGAACACCTTGTTGGCGTTTTCCATCGACTGCAACAGGGTTGCCGCAATAACCGCCGCCAGACCCACCTGGCGCCCTGCCGAAAGGTCTGTCCCCTGGGTAACGATGAGCCCAGCCACGCCCAGTGCGATGATAATACGTACGGAAGACTGGGTCAGAATATTACTTAAGTTCAGCAGACTTAAGAACGTTGGGTCCTGGAAAATAATTATCGCCAGCAAGACTAAAAGAACAACGTAAATACCGCCTTCTTTCAGATAAGTGAGAAAACTTTTTTTATTTAACGCACTCATGAGGAGCCCCTGATCTTAAAGGTGCAAAGACGCAAGACGCAAAATTTCGTTTTGCGTTGTCGTTTTGGTTTCAACAATACCGGCAACGAGACCATTGCTCATAACCAGAATACGGTCTGTGATCCCTAACAATTCCGGCATTTCGGAAGAAATAATAATGATCCCTTTATCTTTTTTCGCCAGCTCTGCGATCAGCTGGTAAATCTCGAATTTTGCACCCACGTCGATACCGCGCGTAGGTTCATCCAGCATCAGTATTTCAGGCTGGGTTAATAGCCAGCGACCAATAATGACTTTCTGCTGGTTCCCTCCCGAGAGTGAGCCAATTTGCGTGCGGTGGCCCGGCGTTTTCACGCGCATGGAGTCAATCACCCATTGGGTATCGCTCTTCATGCGGGAATTATCCAGCAACCCGACCTTGTTTTTGTAATTGCGAATATTAGAAATTAACGAGTTAAAGTTAATATCAAGATAAGCGTAAATACCGGTGGAACGCCGCTCTTCCGTCACCAGCGCGAAGCCATTATTAATGGCTTCGTTGGCATTATGGTTGTTGATTTTCTTACCGTGCAGGGTAATGGTGCCTTCGGCTTTCTCACGGATACCAAACAGGGTTTCCACGATATCGGTGCGCTTAGCGCCCACCAGCCCTGCGATACCAAGGATCTCGCCCTTGTGCAAATCGAAAGAGACATCGCGGATGGACGGCTGACGCAGTGAGGTCAGGTTACGCACCTCCAGAATCACTTCGCCCGGCTTGTTTTCTTTATCCGGGAAGCGCTGGTTCAATGAACGGCCAACCATCATGGCGATGATCTTGTCCATGTCCAGCCCTTCCAGCGGCTGGGTGGCAATCCACTGGCCATCGCGCAGGATGGTAATTTCATCGCACAGCTGGAAGATCTCTTCCATTTTATGTGAGATATAGACAATGCCGCAGCCGCGATCTTTCAGCTTACGGATGATGGTAAAAAGGTGGTTAACCTCTTTTTCCGTCAATGACGATGTCGGTTCATCCATGATCACGATTTTCGCATCATAGGAGAACGCTTTGGCAATTTCGATCATCTGCATCTGGGAAACGGATAATGTCCCGACGCGTGCGCGCGGGTCAATATCAATATCCAGCTCATCGAAAATGGCTTTGGTGTCGCGATACATTTTATCCTGATCGACAAAGACACCTTTGGTTGGATAGCGGCCCAACCACATATTATCCATAACTGAACGTTGCAGAACCAGGTTTAATTCCTGGTGTACCATCGAGATACCGTTCTCCAGCGCTTCTTTCGCTGAATGGAAGTCGATCTCTTTTCCCTGAAAAAGAATGCTGCCAGAATCTTTTTGATAGATCCCAAAAAGGCATTTTAATAATGTTGATTTACCCGCACCGTTTTCACCCATTAACGCATGAATAGAGTGAGGACGAACTTTTAAATTAACATTATCGAGCGCCTTAACACCGGGGAATGACTTGTTAACACCGGTCATTTCCAACAAGTATTCACCGGACGACTGAGTAGTTGTGCTGACCATAATTATACCTTGTTGGCCTCGCATATCGCGTTATAAAAGGGCGCAACGAATTGCGCCCAGTGAAGACAATTCAGATAACTTATTTACCGATAAACTCAGCCAGGTTGGACTGGTCTACGCCCACGTAAGGAACGCGAACGATTTTGTTTTCAATTTTCCAGCTGGTGCCGTCAGCAGCGCCTTTACCATCAGCGAGGTTTTTCGCCAGATCGAAGGTGGCTTTCGCCTGGTTGTTAGCATCGTTCAGCACGGTACCGGCCATTGCGCCAGATTTCACCAGCGCCAGCGCTTCTGGCAGGGCATCCACACCGAATACAGGAATGACGGATTTGTTGTGTGCTTTCAGCGCTTCAACTGCACCCATTGCCATTGCATCGTTGTTGGCGATGACCACTTCAATTTTGTTGGCGTTCGGGCCAGAGAGCCACGCATCCATCTTATCTTTCGCCTGAGCGGTGTCCCACATTGCGGTGTCTAACGCCAGCTGCTGGGTTTTCAGGCCCTTGTCGTTCAGCTCTTTAATAACGTAGGTGGTACGTGCTTCAGCATCCGGATGGCCCGGTTCGCCTTTCAGCAGAACGAACTGAATCTGACCATCTTTGTTCATATCCCAGTTTGGGTTCGCCGCCCAGTGTTTCGCAATCAGATCGCCCTGGATAATCCCGGACTCTTTGGAGTCAGTACCCACGTAATAGGCTTTATCGTAGCTGTCCAGCGCTTTACGGGAAGGCTCTTTGTTGAAGAAGACAATCGGCACGTTCTGGCCGCGTGCTTTCTCGATCACCGTACCTGCCGCAGCCGGGTCAACCAGGTTAATAGCCAGCGCTTTCACGCCTTTTGCCAGAAGAACGTCAATCTGATCGTTCTGTTTGGACTGGTCATTCTGGGAGTCATTCATCAGCAGCTGCACGTCTGGCGCTGATTTAGCATCTTTTTCAATTGCTTTACGCACAACGGACATGAAGTTGTCGTCGTATTTATAGATAGTCACGCCAATACGGGTATCCGCTGCGTGTGCTGCTGCGCCAAAAAGCATGCTTGCCATGACAGCAGACAGAGTCAACACCTTCTTATTCATGGTATCTCCGGTTTTTTTTATGCAGGGTAGTTCTTGTGAAAAACGGTCGGCGGGCAGATGTTAATAAAACGTTACTGATCGCCGAAGTTCACTTATAAAATGTCCAGCTTCCGTGTTCGGTAACGCTCCAGAAATGCGTTTTATTCGTTGTTTGAGGCTTTCTGGTCACGGTAAAAGTGAATAATCACCGTTACATTGTGTTTCAGCCCCTAAAACGCTGACATCATAGACAGCGGCTTGTTAAGATACTGTGAATTTACTCACAGATTGAAAACGGTTACATCACGTGATGTTATCAGTTAGTGATCGGAGCCACAGTTTGTCGGATAGCGACCGAATGGCGGCGTACTAAAGTCGGCATAAAACAATGCGTTGCGTCAGGATCTAACAGCCCTGCCGCCCCCTGTAACGCCAGCTCTGTCGCCAGTTTCGCCATCGACGCAATGGGGTAACGCACCGTTGTCAGTTGCGGATCGGTGTAACGGGCAATCGGAATATCATCAAAACCGATCAGCGATAAATGCTGCGGCACCGCAATGCCATTATCTTTCAGCGCGGTAAGCGCACCTGCCGCCATGCTGTCGTTATAGGCAAACACGGCCGTCAGCTGAAGATTACGCCCCAGCAGTTCCACCATTGCCGCTTCACCGCCCTGCATGTCCGGCGAACCGGTACCAACCCAGCTCTCCAGCGGCGCAATGCCCTGTTCTTTCAGGGCGTTTTGCCAGCCCTCACGGCGCATCATGTCGTCTTCAATACCGTGGCTGGAAGCCAGATAACCAATGCGCTGATGGCCGTTGCTGATGAGCATCCGCGTCGCCATCATCGCGCCGCTGATGTTATCCAGACCGACACAGCGGTGCGCATAACCGGGGACGATACGGTTGATCAGCACCATACCGGGGATCTGCTCCATAAACCCGGCCAGCTCTTCATCGCTCAGGGCTTTTGAGTGCACAATCAGGGCGTTACAGCGCTGGCGGATCAGTACCTCAATGGCATAACGCTCTTTTTCAGCCTCGTGATAGCTGTTGCCAATCAGCACATATTTCTGGTGCTGCTGGGCAACGACGTCCACCGCTTTGACCAGCGCGCCGAAGAAGGCGTCCGACACGTCCATCACCACGACACCAATGGTATCGCTGACCTGCGTCGCCAGCGCCTGAGCATTGGCGTTTGGCCGGTACCCCAGCTGGGTCACGGCTTTCATTACGGTTTCACGCGTTTCAGGGCTGACCAGCGCACTGTTGTTCAGCACGCGGGAGACAGTAGCAACAGAAACACCCGCCTGGCGGGCGACGTCACGAATGGTGATCATATTCACCACCCTTAAAAGGATTGCAGCAACTCACAGACACCCCCTGTGTTTAGCAAGGTGGCTATTCTGGCAGCGAGAGAGAGGAGACTACGTGAAGAAGCTCACACAGATGAAAACGCTTACATCCGTTTTGTTAATGATTGTGATCCAGATCGTTATCTGGATGTATTACGCAATGACACGCCCGACGCAAGGGCGGTTAACCGTCGCCATACCCACTCCAGCGGGCCCTGGCGGAAAAAACGCAGCCAGATAACTGAAAACACCACGTTAACAATCCAGACCGGAATAACAAACGCCAGCAGCGTCAGGCGGTCGAATTTCATAAACAGGCCGAATCGGTAGAAAAGCGTGGTACATATCAGCGTTTGCAGGATGTAATTGCTTAACGCCATCCGTCCAACGCAGGCCACCGCACTGACGATCCACAGGCGAGAAAGCCGGGGCCAGAAGCCATAGATCAGCGCCGCATAGCCAATGGTCTGGAACGGCGCGCTCAGTTCGCGCGGCACCTGCAACAGGAAGGCGCACCAGCGATAATCCCACTGAAGATGCCACTGTACGATCACCGCCGGAAGGTTAATCATCACGCCGAGCAGTACCAGGCCAGCGCCTGTGAGACGATAGTGTCGCAGGCTAAATTCTCCTTTCAGCCAGCCGGTGCGCATCAGGGCTGCGCCCATCAGCATCATCCCCGCCAGCTGCCAGCCGTATTGCGCCCCCAGCGCCAGCAGGTTATCGCCGAGCATATCGGCCCGGTTGCCGATCGCTTCCATGCCGCCTTTCAGCTTCCAGAACTGCTCATATTGCAGATTGGCCGCATCCGGGATCCACGAACGACTGGTGGAAGCATCAGCGATCATGCCAAGCAGCAATAACACGGTCAGTCCCATGACATAGAGCATCACGCCAGTGTTAAAGAGGCTTTTTACACCGGGCGCGTCGCGGATCAGCCGCCAGCAAATCAGGCCCACCAGACCATACGCGAGCAGAATATCGCCGTCCCAGAAAAGCAGCCCGTGAATAAAACCGAGGATAACCAGCAGCGTTAAACGCGACTGGATCCAGCGCGTACCGCGTTTGAGGAGAAGCTGAAGTCCCGCGCCAAACAGAAGCGCAAAGAGGGTCAGAAATTTAACCTGTGCGAAGAGATCAAGGATTGCCCACGTCCAGGCGTCGCTGCGCGTGATGTCGCCATACCATGCAGGGTTCAGATAGGCGGCCTTCGGCAGACCGAAGGCGCTGATATTCAGCAGCAGGATACCGAGAATGGCGACGCCGCGAACAAAATCGAGCGTGACGTTTCGCTCCATGGTCCCTGCCCTGTCTGATTAGTTGTGGTGGCGCACGGCGCGCAGAAACTCCTGGCGGGTGTTCTGGCTCGATTTGAACAGGCCGCCCAGCGAGGTGGTGGTAGTCGCGCTGGTTGCATCACGCACGCCACGCGCTTTCACGCAGTAGTGAACCGCGTCGATAGACACCGCCACGTTGTTAGTCCCCAACAGGGTTTGCAGTGCGGTCAGGATCTGCTGCGTCAGACGCTCCTGCACCTGAGGACGCTGGGCAAAGAACTGCACGATGCGGTTGATCTTGGACAGGCCAATGACCGTATCTTTTGGAATATAGGCCACCGTCGCTTTACCATCGATGGTCACAAAGTGATGCTCGCAGGTGCTGGTCAGCGTGATATCGCGTACCGTCACCATCTCATCGACCTTCATCTTGTTTTCAATGACGGTGATTTTCGGGAAGTTCGCGTAATCCAGGCCGGAGAAAATTTCGTCGACGTACATTTTCGCGATGCGGTGCGGCGTCTCCATCAGGCTGTCGTCGCTCAGATCGAGATTCAGCAGTTGCATGATCTCCGTCATATGGCCGGCGATCAGACTCTTGCGGGTAACATTGTCCAGCTCCTGCACGGGCGGGCGCAGTGGCGTTTCAAGACCGCGCGCAACCAGCGCTTCATGGACAAGGGCTGCTTCTTTACTGAGTGATGACATTCTTTTCTCCTGCAGGTGTGGCGTCTTTTGCCCTCGTTGTGGCAAAAGTGTGCGCTCATTGTGCGTGAGGCGACGCACATAATCCAGTATTCACGTCGATAATTATTGCAATTGCTGTTGCCTTTCAGCCTGACGGTTCCAGACTAACGCTCCGCCAGCGAACAGCGCGATCCCCGCCAGCCCCAGCGCAGGTTCCAGCCGGTGCGTGAGCCAGGTCGAGAGTGCCGACGTGACCGGACCAATCAGCTGACCAATGGCATACCCGGTGGTGAGCAGTCCCGCCATATAACGCGTATGATCTGGCGCCAGCTCGCGACCGTACAGCAGAGAGAGCTGCACGGCGCAGAGGAACCCGCCGCCCACCAGCAGCCCACCCGTTAGCAAGCCGCCAATGCCCGGCAGCAGCCAGGCCGCCAGCACGCCAATCCCCTGTAACCAGAGAACAATCGCCAGCCTGCGGTTAGCGCTTGATGTATGCCGCAGGGCAATACTGATCGCAATCCCCACCACCGAGGCGGCGCCAAATATTGGCCAGACAAACTGGGCAAACAGGCTGCCGGGGAAACGCACCGCCGCCATTTGCGACAGGAAGGTCGCAGGGAGGATATAGCCGAACCCTGCCAGGCTGTAGCTCCAGACCAGACGCCTGAGATCTGCAGTCAGCAGCAACGGCTCAGGCGCGGTACCGGGGCGATGAAGCTGGCCCGCGCGCGGCAGGTAGCGCGCCACCAGCGCAATCAGCACCAACGCCAGTACGCCGTAGATTTGCCATGCCGCGCCGGCAGACAGGGATCTCGCCTGAATATAGACCGCCAGCAGGCCACTCAGGGCGATGCCGGCCCCGGGTCCGGCAAAGACGGCTGCACTAAGCCCCGGCTTGCCCAGCTGCCCCAGCCGCTCGTTGGTCCAGGCGGCAATCAGCACCATCGACCAGCCGCTCATGCAGCCGATCACAAAGCGCAGCAGACCGTGAACGACAGCATTATCTGCCGCCGCAGAGAGCAGCGTCAGCGCCACCGCGCCAGTGATGCCAAGCCAGAGACGCGTTTCAACGAAGCGATGAGCGCGCATAGCATCCCATGCCCCCACCAGATAGCCCAGGTAGTTCATTGCCGCCACCAGCCCCGCGCTGGTAAGCGTGAGTTGCCCGGCGGCAATCATCAGCGGCACCTGAGGCGTGAAGGCGAAGCGCCCTATCCCCATCGCCACGACCAGAACCACAAATCCGCTGAGCGCGATACGCAGCGCCATGATCGCTCCAATTGTTAAAGAAAAGTAAATTCATGATGCAACATCTCGCCGTCCTGCGAAAGTGAAAGTTGCTCACAGGTCAATGAAAACTCTGTATTATGCGTTTAATGAATAGTCTTTCGGATAAGGAGCCCTGCATGGAACTGCTCGAAGAGCATCGTTGTTTTGAAGGTCGACAGCAGCGCTGGCGGCACGACTCCACCACGCTGAACTGTGCTATGACGTTCAGTATTTTCCTGCCCCCTGCGGACAATCCACCGGTGCTGTACTGGCTTTCAGGCCTGACCTGCAACGACGAAAACTTCACCACCAAAGCGGGTGCCCAGCGTATTGCTGCCGAACTGGGCATTGCGCTGGTGATGCCAGATACCAGCCCGCGTGGCGATGACGTGGCCGACGATGCCGGATACGATTTGGGTAAAGGCGCCGGGTTCTATCTCAACGCCACGGAACAACCCTGGGCGAGCCATTACCGCATGTATGACTACATTCGCGATGAACTGCCTGCCCTGGTGCACTCTCAGTTCGCGGTCAGCGAGCGCTGCGCGATAAGCGGACATTCGATGGGTGGCCACGGGGCGCTGATAATGGCGCTGAAAAATCCGGGGAAATACACCAGCGTGTCCGCATTTGCGCCGATTGTGAACCCAACGCAGGTGCCGTGGGGGCAAAAAGCCTTCACGCACTATCTGGGTGAGGATGCAGAGAAATGGCAGGAATGGGACAGCTGTGCGCTGTTGCTGGCAAGCCAGCCAGAAGACGCTATCCCGATGCTGGTGGATCAGGGTGATGCCGATCAGTTCCTCGCCGGGCAGTTACAGCCTGCGGTGCTGGCGGAAGCCGCACGCCAGAAGGACTGGCCGCTGACGCTGCGCATACAGCCGGGATACGATCACAGCTATTACTTCATGGCGTCCTTTATTGAAGATCATCTTCGCTTCCATGCGACACATTTGTTCGCGTAAATACAGCTGTTTGCCCGACAGCCTCTCGCCTGTCGGGCCTTTCCCCTCATTTACATAATCCTATCCGCTTGAATCCAGCCTGTTTTCCGTCGCCCTCACTCAAACACAAATGATTTCAATTATCATTTGTGTTTACAATTCTACATTCTTTTGTACAATTCCAGGCTCTTCTCCATCTCAAAGAGTTCTTACAAGACAAAAACATACAGTTCTCAGGGTTATCCCGATGGAGTTTTTTTCATTTTTATACGGAATGTACAAATGACAATACCACGCATTAAGCTCCTGGCCGTCGCCATTGGCGCTGCCACATGTTCCCCCTTCGTTCACGCAGCCGATCAGGATACCGTTGTCGTTACCGCGACGGGTTTTGAACAAAAGATCCAGAATGCCCCCGCCTCCATCTCTGTGATTTCAAAACAGCAGATTGAAGATAAAGCCTACCGTGATGTTACCGATGCCCTGAGAGATGTCCCGGGCGTCGTCGTCACCGGCGGTGGAAGTAGCAGTGATATCAGTATTCGCGGCATGGCCTCTCAGTACACCCTGTTCCTGGTGAACGGCAAACGCGTCAGTACGCGAAGCACCCGCCCAAACAGCGACAACTCGGGTATTGAACAAGGCTGGCTGCCGCCGCTGGAGTCCATTGAGCGCATCGAGGTCATCCGCGGCCCGATGTCCTCGCTTTACGGCTCCGATGCTATGGGTGGCGTCATTAACGTCATTACCAAAAAAGTCTCGAACACCAAAGCCTGGACCGGTTCGTTGCATGGCGATGCAACCTTCCAGGAAAATCATGACTCCGGCGATATCTTCCAGACCAACGCCTACGCCTCTGGTCCCCTGATTGACGGGCTGCTGGGTGCAAAAGTGACGGGGCTGTTGTCACGCCGCGCAGAAGATAAAATCGTGAACGGCTATAACGAGCAGAAAATGCGTAACGGTGGCATTACGCTGAACTTCACGCCGGACGAGAAGAACGATTTTGATCTCGACTTTGCTCGCGAGCTTCAGGACAGAAACAGCACCCCGGGGATGTCGAAAGCAGCTGAAACCTGCCGGGGAACAACCTGTACGCCAAATACCAAAAGCGACTCGCGCTATGAGCACACGACCTACTCGTTAACCCACAGTGGTTATTACGACGACTTCAATACCACCAGCTATATCCAGCAGGAAGAGACCAATAATCCAGGTCGCAAAATGCGTTCCTACAACACCACCTTTAACAACCAGAACCAGATCTTCCTCGGCGATCATACGTTGACCCTCGGCGGACAGTACCGTTATGAGAAATTGCGCGACAACGGCAATCAACTGGAAGCTGCTGACGGCCTGAACAAACTGACGCGCTGGAGCTGGGCCCTGTTTGCCGAAGATGAATGGTCAATGACGGAAAGCTTTACGTTGACCGGCGGCCTGCGTATGGATAAAGACCAAAACTACGGGACGAACTGGACGCCGCGCGGTTACGGCGTATGGCACCTGGCCGATCAGTGGACGTTGAAAGGCGGGGTTTCTGCTGGCTATCGTGCGCCGGATCTGCGTCAGTCGTCTGCCAGCTGGGGCCAGGTGACAGGTGGCGGCCGTCTTGACGGTATCATCGTCGGCAACCCGGATCTGAAACCCGAGAAGAGCCTGAGCGAAGAGCTCGCCCTGCTCTGGGATAACAACGATAACCTTAATGCCGGTGTGACGCTGTTTAATACCGACTTCAAGGATAAAATTACGGAAGTTCGCCGCTGTAACAGCAGCGCCGATCCCGCCTGTACGATTGGCGATCATAGCTATGATTTCGTCAGCGATCGCGTCAACGTGGACAAAGCCAATATGCGCGGTGTGGAGTCCTCCTTCGGCTGGAAAATCACGCGCGATGTGAACTGGACTGCAAACTACACCTATACGGAATCCGAGCAGAAGAGCGGCCAGTTCTCCGGCAAGCCACTGAACAAAATGCCAAAACACATGTTCAACACCACCCTGGACTGGCAGGCGACGCCCGACGTCGGCTTCTGGAGCCGTCTGAACCTGCGCGGTAAAACGTCTGAGTACCTGAGCCGCACGTCTATGTCTCAGGGCACACCGTCCTACACTCAGGTGGATGTCGGTATGCGCTACAACGCCAACAAAAACCTGCTGGTTACTGCCGGTGTATATAACATGCTCGATAAGCAGATTGACTACGATACGTATGACACCGTGCTGGATGGCCGTCGCTATACCGTTGGCATGACTTACAGCTTCTGATCTGCCCATAAAAAAGCCCGCTCGATTGAGCGGGCTAAAAGAGAGGAAGTGCGGTTATTGTTTAAATCGTTCCGGGAAATCCATTTCACTGTAGCGAACGAAGCGCGTTCCTTTCGTCAGTTTGTAGCCAAACCAGATGATCAGGAACAGCGGAATGCCAATATAGGTGGCCGTGACGGCGCCCCAGTCAATGGTGTCCGCAAGGAAGGCCTCATAGTTTTGGCCCAGGGTAATGATCAGGCACAGAACGAAGGCGAAGATCGGCCCCAGCGGGAAGAACCCTGACCGGTACGGCAGGTTATTCAGATCATGACCCTGCTTGACGTACCCGCGACGGAAACGGTAGTGGCTGATGGCAATGCCCAGCCAGGCAATGAAGCCCGTCATACCAGAGGTGTTAAGCAGCCACAGGTAGACCGTCTGGTTGCCGAACATGGAGGTCAGGAAACAGAGACCCGCAATCACCGTGGTCGCATACAGCGCGTTGCGTGGCACGCCACCGCGAGACAGTTTCGAGAAAATACGCGGCGCTTTACCGTCGCAGGCCAGGGTGTAGAGCATGCGGGTAGAGGCGTACATCCCGGAGTTACCCGCAGACAGTACCGCCGTCAGGATCACCGCGTTCATCACCGCCGCCGCAGAGAGCAGACCCGCGTGCTGGAAGACCAGGGTGAACGGGCTGACGCTGATGTCTTTCACATCGTTACGCAGCAGGCTTGGGTCGGTATACGGAATGATCAGGCTGATAATCAGGATCGCGAACACATAGAACAGCAGGATACGCCAGAACACCTGACGCACCGCGCGCGGGATGGTCTTCTCCGGGTTTTCGGATTCACCGGCCGCAATGCCAATCAGTTCGGTGCCCTGGAAGGAGAAGCCGACAATCATCGCCACGCCAATCATCGCCGAGAAGCCCCCGGCAAACGGCGCATCGCCTATTGTCCAGTTACTCCAGCCCGCCGGTTCGGCCCCTTTGAAAATACCAACGATCATCGCCACACCGACGACGATAAAGATGATGACGGTTGCCACTTTAATCAAAGAGAACCAGTATTCCGCTTCGCCGAAACCGCGCACGGAGATGTAGTTCAGCAGGAAGATGACCGCCAGGAACAGGGCGCTCCAGATCCAGCCGGGCGTGTCCGGGAACCACCAGGTCATCACCAGCTGTGCGGCGACGAGGTCAACGGCGATGGTCACCGCCCAGTTGTACCAGTAGTTCCAGCCCAGCGCGAAGCCGAAGCCTTCCTCAACGTATTTTTGTCCGTAGGTCGAAAACGAACCAGACACCGGCATGTATGCCGCCAGTTCGCCCAGGCTGGTCATCAGGAAGTAGACCATCAGGCCAATCAGGATATAAGAGAATAATGCCCCACCCGGGCCGGCTGCCGAAATTGTTGCGCCAGAGGCAACGAAAAGACCCGTACCGATGGAGCCGCCAATGGCGATCATCGTCAGGTGACGCGCCTTAAGTGCGCGACGTAGCGCGGGCGCTTCTGTGGTTTTAGTTTCTGAAACCATGTGAAAATGCTGTCCATTCAATAAATGAGGCGCGATTGTAGCAGACGATCTGCGTTGCTTCCGGCAGAAATGCTCAGTTATAAGAGAGCTTCATGACTCGGCCAGGATTATAAGTAAAGCATAATTTTTCCCTCTCCCCTTTGGGGAGAGGGCCAGGGTGAGGGGCGCTTTTACATCTCGCAATAGCGCAGAAAACGCTGGAGCGAGCTGGAAAGGTGTTTCTGACGATGGTGGATGCACCACAGCGTGCGCACCAGCTTCGGCAGCGGAACGGGGATCTCAACCAGAGAGCCGGTTTCCAGCTGTTCGGCGATCACCCGTCGGGAAAGACAGCTAATGCCCAGGCCATGACGTACGGCATGCTTAATGGCCTCGGAGTTACCTAACTCCATCCCTAGCTGGAACTGCGGCAGATGGGACAGCAGTAGATAATCGACAATCTCACGCGTGCCGGAGCCCTGCTCTCGCAGGATCCACTGCGCCTGCGCCAGACGCTCCAGCGTAACCTCGCCCTGGAGTAAAGAAGAGGCCGGGGAAGCAAACACCACCAGCTCATCCTCAAGCCAGGGCTCCGCAATGATATCGACGTTGTGGCACGGCCCTTCGATAAGACCGATGTCCACGCGGAAATCAATCACCGCGTTAATCACGTCCTGGCTGTTGCCGACGCTCATCTCCAGCGGCAGGGTCGGAAAATCCCGGCGGTAGCGGGCGATCACTTCCGGCAGGATGTAGTTACCGATCGTGCTGCTGGCGTAGACGCGAATAGCGCCGTTGTCCTCGCGGAACAGCTGTTCGATCTCCGTTGCCTGCTCCAGCAAGGCCAGGGCACGCGGATACAGCAGGCGGCCATGTTCGTTCACCACCAGTCGCTTTCCTACCCTGTCGAAAAGCTGGACGCCCAGTTGCCCTTCAAGATCGGTCAAGGCCGCGCTAACGGCGGACTGCGAGAGCGCCAGCATTTGTGACGCCTGGGTTGTCGAGCCGCTTTTCAGCACCTCGGCAAATACTTCCAGCTGACGCAATGTAATGTGCATGGTTGCTTACCACTTATAAAGATTGATTATAAATATATAATCAATTTTATTTTTAAGCCAGAGCGCCGTAACCTTTAGCCAGACAAAGGAGAAGGTTATGTCAGAAATCACCTTACAACATCATCGTACAGTGTGGCACTTCGTGCCGGGTCTCGCGCTCAGCGCCGTGGTTACCGGCGTGGCCTTATGGGGTGGCAGTATACCGGCTGTTGCCGGTGCAGGGTTCAGCGCCCTGACGCTGGCCATTCTGCTCGGCATGGTGGTCGGGAACACCGTTTACCCGCACATCTGGAAATCCTGCGACGGCGGCGTGATTTTCGCCAAGCAGCATTTATTACGTCTCGGGATCATCCTTTATGGCTTCCGTCTCACCTTTTCGCAAATTGCGGATGTGGGTTTCAGCGGGATTGCCATCGACGTCCTGACCCTTTCGAGCACCTTTTTACTGGCGTGCTTTATCGGCCAGAAGATCTTTGGACTGGACAAACAGACCAGCTGGCTGATCGGTGCGGGTAGCAGCATCTGCGGCGCAGCGGCTGTACTGGCAACAGAGCCGGTAGTCAAAGCCGAAGCCAGTAAAGTCACGGTTGCCGTCGCGACGGTAGTTATCTTCGGTACGCTGGCGATCTTCCTGTATCCAGCCATGTATCCGCTGGTGGCGCACTGGTTTAGCCCGGAAACCTACGGCATTTATATCGGCTCAACCATGCACGAAGTGGCGCAGGTGGTGGCGGCAGGTCACGCCATTAACCCGGAAGCGGAAAACGCGGCGGTCATCGCCAAAATGCTGCGCGTGATGATGCTGGCCCCGTTCCTGATTTTCCTCGCGGCGCGGGTTAAACAGCTGGCTCCTGCAGGCGGCAGCGAGAAAAGCAAAATCACCATTCCGTGGTTTGCGATCCTGTTCATCGTGGTCGCTATCTTCAACTCTTTCCACCTGCTGCCAAAAGCGATGGTGGATATGCTGGTCACGCTGGATACGGTCCTGCTGGCGATGGCGATGGCGGCGCTGGGCGTCACCACGCACGTCAGCGCGCTGAAAAAAGCCGGGGCGAAACCGCTGCTGATGGCACTGGTGCTGTTCATCTGGCTGATTGTTGGCGGCGGTGCGATTAACCTTGCGGTACACAGCCTGTTGGCATAAACCATCTCGTCCTTCTCCTGTTAACCCGCTATCATAGGCATTTCGGGTTAACAGGAGTCTTTTTATGAAATATGTTGGAGCGCACGTCAGCGCTGCCGGTGGCCTTGCGAATGCCGCCATTCGCGCCGCCGAAATCGAGGCGACCGCTTTCGCCCTGTTCACCAAAAACCAGCGCCAGTGGCGCGCAGCTCCCCTCACCGCGGAAGTGATTGATGACTTCAAAGCCGCCTGCGAGAAATACCGCTATGGGCCTGGGCAGATCCTCCCGCACGACAGCTACCTGATTAACCTCGGCCACCCGGTTGCTGAGGCGCTGGGTAAATCCCGCGAGGCATTCCTGGATGAGGTTCAGCGCTGCGAACAGCTGGGGCTGACGCTGCTGAACTTCCATCCCGGTAGCCATCTGATGCAAATCGACGAAGACGCCTGTCTGGCGCGCATCGCCGAGTCCATCAACATGACGCTGGATAAAACCCAGGGCGTGACGGCGGTGATTGAGAATACCGCCGGTCAGGGCAGCAACCTCGGCTTCAGGTTTGAGCATCTGGCGGCGATCATCGACGGCGTGGAAGACAAATCCCGCGTGGGCGTGTGCATTGATACCTGCCACGCGTTTGCCGCCGGGTATGACCTGCGCACAACCGAGGCCACGAAAAATACCTTCGAAGAGTTCGAGCGTATTGTTGGTTTTAAATATCTTCGCGGTATGCACTTAAACGATGCGAAAAGCGCGTTCGGCAGCCGCGTAGACCGTCACCACAGCCTGGGCGAAGGTAATATCGGCCACGATGCGTTCCGCTTTATCATGCAGGATGCCCGCTTCGACGGCATTCCAATGGTGCTGGAAACCATCAATCCGGATATCTGGGCAGAAGAGATTGCCTGGCTGAAGGCACAGCAGACCGCTGAACAGGCGGCATAAAAAAAGCCGGGCGCTTAACGCGACCCGGCTTTTTTGTAGGTCGGGTAAGGCGAAGCCGCCACCCGACACCTCTTTTAGGCTGCTTTTGCGACCACTTCCGCTTCCGGACGCTTCAGCACCGCGTAAGACAGACCCGCCACCAGCGTACCGGCAACAATCGCCAGCAGGTAGCCCAGCACCGGCGTGATGGCGCCAGGGATCAGCAGGACGAACAGACCGCCGTGCGGTGCCATCAGTTTCGCACCTACCGCCATGGAGATAGCTCCCGTTACCGCACCGCCGACGATACAGCATGGCAGAACACGCATTGGATCGCGCGCCGCAAACGGGATTGCGCCTTCGGTAATGAAGCACAGACCCAGCACCAGCGCCGCTTTGCCGCCTTCCTGCTGCGCTTTATCGAACTTACGACGGGCAATGATTGTCGCCAGGCCAAGTGCCAGCGGAGGCACCATACCTGCCGCCATGATCGCCGCCATAGGCGCATAGGTCTGGGTACTCAGCAGGCCAACGCCGAACGCGTATGCCGCTTTGTTTACCGGACCGCCCATGTCGGTACACATCATACCGCCGAGGATTGCGCCCAACAGCACCGCGTTCGCCGTCCCCATGGTTTGCAGCCAGTGGGTCAGACCTTCCAGAATGCCCGCGACCGGCTTACCAATCAGGTAAATCATCGCCAGACCGACCACCAGGCTGGAAATCAGCGGGATGATCAGGATAGGTTTCAGCGCCTCCATACTCTGCGGCAGCTTCAGCTTAGAGCTGATGAGCTTCGCCACGTAACCGGCAAGGAAACCGGCAATAATACCGCCGATAAAGCCAGAACCAGTGCTCACGGCCAGCATACCGCCGATAAGACCCGGCGTCAGACCCGGACGGTCAGCGATGGAGAAGGCGATAAAGCCCGCCAGCACCGGCACCATCAGCGCAAACGCGGAGCCGCCACCAATCTGCATCAAGGCTGCCGCCAGCGTGCCCTGCTCTTTAAAGGCTTCGATACCAAAGGCAAAGGAGAGCGCAATACACAGGCCGCCCGCCACCACCATCGGCAGCATGTAGGAAACCCCGGTTAACAGGTGACGATAGGCACCCGCAGACTCTTTCTTACCTTCGCCAGGCGTTTTAGCCGCACCGGTCGCCTGATAAGGTTTGGCTTCCGCCAGCGCTTTATCAAACTCCTGCGCAGTTTTCTTCAGCGCCAGGCCGGTTGAGGTGCGGTACATCGGCTTACCGGCAAACTTCGCCAGATCCACTTCGATATCGGCCGCCACGATCACCAGATCGGCTTCGGCCACCTCTTCCGGCGTGATGGCATTACCCGCGCCAACAGAGCCACGAGTTTCAACCTTCACCCACCAGCCGCGTTTTTTCGCTTCGGTTTCAATGGCTTCAGCCGCCATAAAGGTGTGAGCCACACCTGTCGGGCAGGCCGTTACCGCAACAATGCGTTTCGGCCCAGCGGTTGCGACCGGCGCGGCCTCAACGGGTGCGCTGTAAACCGTCGCATGACCTTTTGCTTCGCTCAGAAACAGTTCAGGGTGTGCCACCGCGCGGTTAATATCGCCCAGCCATACTTTTTTGCCGTTCAGGGCGCTGTCCGCGGGGATTTTGTCGCCCAGAACAATCGCCATTTCAGCATCACCCGGGTTATCAATGATATCCAGGTGCGCTTTTTGTGCCGCCGCGCCCAGCAGGGTCTTCGCCATATAGGCACGAGCCTGTCCGAGACCGGAGTCAATGATCAGCAGCGTTTTCATTATTCCTCTCCTGCTGTTAGTTAAAAGGTTTTAAGTCAACGCGCGCCATCATCGCGGCTAACTGGGTACGATCGGTAATACCGACATTGCTCTGGCTCACGGCCAGGGCCGCAACGGCGGTAGCAAGGCGTAGGGTATGTTCACTGGATTCGCGCATCAGCAGACCGTAGATCAGGCCGCCAACCATCGAATCCCCGGCACCCACGGTGCTGACCACTTCCATAGAAGGCGGTTTGGCAATCCATTCCCCGGAGGCGTTAACCCACAGGGCACCTTCTGCACCCAGCGAAATCACCACATGAGCGATACCCTGCTCGCGCAGCGCATGGGCAGCGTCAATCACATCCTTTAATTCTGGCAGCTTACGGCCCGCCCAGATTTCCAGTTCACGGCGGTTAGGCTTAACCAGCCATGGCGAGGCTTTCAGACCGGCGACCAGCGCGTCGCGGCTGCTGTCAAAAATAATGCACGGGCACTGGCTGCGCAGGCGCGTCATCCAGTCGGTGAACGCTTCCGGGCTGACGCCGGACGGCAGGCTACCGCTGACGCACACCATGTCAAACTGGCCCAGCCAGCTCAGGGAATCGGCAACGAAGCGCTCCCAGTCAGCCGGGGTCACTTCGAAGCCGGAGAAGTTCAGATCGGTCACTTCACCGTCTTTCTCGGTCAGCTTAACGTTAATACGGGTACGGCCCTGCACAACCTGAAAACGGTTGGCGATGCCCAGTTCACTGAACAACTGCTGAAAACCGTCCTGGTTGTCTTTGCCAAGGAAGCCGCCAACGGTAACGTCGATACCGAGATCTTTCAGCACCTTCGCCACGTTAATCCCTTTCCCTGCGGCATGCAGGCCGGTGGTTCGCACCAGGTTAACTTCGCCACGCTCAATTTCCGGGCAGAAGCCCACCAGATCGTAAGCCGGGTTCAGCGTAATGGTCGCAACACGTCTGCTCATTATGCGCCCTCCCCCAGACCGGCCGCGATGGCGTCGCCAATCGCTTTCAGCGCCTGTTCAGCATCAGCACCCTGCGCGGTAAAACGCAGACGATGGCCTTTCTTCACACCCAGCGCGACAACTTTCATCAGGCTGCGCCCGTTGGCTGGTTTACCCGAACCGTCCAGATTGGTCACGGTGATCTCACTTTCAAATTGTTTAATGGTATTCACCAGCATGGTGCCCGGACGGGCATGCAGGCCGTGTTCGTTACGCACCACGTACTCCGCGCTCAGCAGGTCGTCCGTCAGCGCATCGTCGCTGGTCAGCAGGGCCAGCACCGTCGCCGCGTCTGCGTTCAGCAGTTTTTCAGCTTTATTGTTCAGCAGCAGATCGCCAAGGCGCTTCAGGACGGATACCGGCTGATCGTCAGCCATGGCAACGGTTACCAGCATCGCGGCGCGTTCGCCGTCTGTCTCAAAGGCAACCGCAGCACGGCTGACCGCGATAGCACTGCGCAGGTTGCCTTCAGCACTGTCGTTCAGCCAGATGCCCTGACCCAGGTTTAAAGGCTTATCATTGATGGTGCGGGTCACAAAGGCGGTATCAGCCGCCCCCACCTCTTTCAGGCGAGCCGCGTTCAGCGCCTGGAGCGTCACCAGATCGGACGCAACGACGTCCAGCATCAGGGTTTCATTATCCAGCTTCAGCGCTTCGCTCTGTTTTTCGCCCATCAGCAGGGCACGCAGCTCTTCAGCAGTGGTGGCGGATTTAAGCTGTTCCGCGACGGCATCATCGCTCAGCACGTGCGTCAGCTGACGCAGCAGGCCCAGGTGTTCGTCACCGCTTGCCGCGATACCGATCGCCACGTAAGCCACCTGCCCCTCGCCCCAGAGCACGCCCTGCGGGAACTGGTAAACCTGCACGCCGGTTTTCAGCACCTGATCGCGGGTGTCCGTGGTGCCGTGCGGAATTGCAATACCGTTACCGAGGAAGGTGGAGGTCTGCTGTTCACGCGCCAGCATGCCGTTGACGTAGCCGTCCGCCACGTTGCCAGCCTGCACGAGCGCAGCGGCGACCTGGCGAATAGCCTCTTCTTTATTCCCGGCCTGTTCGCCCGGGTGGATATCCTGAACAGATAACTGGAACATGATTCTCCTCTCCTGCTGAAATTGAATCGTTTCAGCTTAACTGAGAAAATATGCGCTAACCTGCTTCTACAGGACATGCAAGATAGCGCTGAAACGTTTCAAGAAGTCTTGTCTTTTCTACAAAAGGTTGCAAGAAAAGTTACATTTCTTGTTGCAGAATTTAGAAGTGCAGCACATTTCTTCTTCAATAGGGAGGTTTTTGCTGATGTTCAGCAAACAGGTTCAGCACGCTTCAGCGAAACAGCGTTAAACTGAAATGCTATTTTGATTTATTGTGGCAATCTTGATTTTGCCCTCTGTTTATTTAATGACAGGCGGCGTAAACTCCGCCTCTCTCTGTTACTCGCAAAGACTGAACATGCATAACACCCCCGCTGCCGCCTCACCAAAGCCCTTTGATTTGACGTCAACGGCGTTTTTGATTGTTGCTTTCCTCACCGGTATTGCCGGTGCGTTACAAACGCCTACGCTGAGCCTGTTTCTGACCAACGAAGTCCACGCCCGCCCGGCGATGGTTGGCTTCTTCTTCACCGGGAGCGCCATCATTGGCATCCTGGTCAGCCAGTTTCTGGCCGGGCGTTCCGACAGAAAAGGCGATCGTAAAAGCCTGATCGTCTTTTGCTGTCTGCTGGGCGTTTTCGCCTGCGTGTTGTTTGCCTGGAACCGCAACTATTTCATTCTGCTGTTTGTTGGGGTGTTCCTGAGCAGCTTCGGCTCGACCGCCAACCCGCAGATGTTCGCCCTTGCCCGCGAGCATGCCGACCGCACCGGGCGGGAAGCGGTGATGTTCAGCTCAATACTGCGCGCGCAGGTGTCGCTTGCGTGGGTGATTGGCCCCCCGCTCGCCTACGCACTGGCAATGGGTTTTGGCTTTACGGTAATGTACCTCAGCGCGGCGGTAGCCTTCGTGGTGTGTGGCGCAATGGTATGGTTCTTCCTGCCTTCCATGCGTAAAGAGCCGAAAGTGGCGACCGGTACGCTGGAAGCACCGCGGCGTAACCGGCGCGACGCACTACTGTTATTCATTATCTGTACGCTGATGTGGGGAACGAACAGCCTCTATATCATTAATATGCCGTTGTTTATTATTGATGAGCTGCATCTGCCGGAGAAGCTGGCCGGGATCATGATGGGAACCGCCGCGGGGCTTGAGATCCCCACCATGCTGATTGCGGGCTATTACGCGAAGCGCTTCGGCAAGCGCTTTTTGATGCGCATCGCCGCCGTTGCCGGGCTGCTGTTTTATGTCGGTATGCTGACGGTTCATACGCCAGCCCTGCTTCTTGCTTTACAGCTGCTGAACGCCATTTACATCGGCATTCTGGCCGGTATCGGCATGCTCTACTTCCAGGATCTGATGCCGGGTCAGGCAGGCGCTGCCACTACCCTTTATACTAATACCACCCGCGTGGGCTGGATTATTGCAGGCTCACTGGCGGGCATTGTGGCTGAAATCTGGAACTATCATACGGTGTTCTGGATTGCGCTGGTGATGTGCGTCCTGACGCTGAGCTGCCTGACGCGAATTAAGGACGTTTAAGGCGCGGTGAGCGCTTCCAGCTCAAGCAGATAAGTGATGGCCTGCTGGCGCGTACTGCCGCACATTTCGGCGCCAGGCTGGAGCCCGGAGCACACCTTCGGGCGTAAAGGCGAGCCAAATATCATGCACAGGTTGGAGTCAGAGAGCTGAACGCAGCGGGTATTGGCAGGCTTGCCTTGTGGCATGCCTGGAATGGGGCTTGAGATGGACGGTGCGGTACAGCACGCGCCACAGTCGGAACGACAATCCATACATGCTCTCTGTTGGTGGCAGATGCCCGCGCAGTCGGGCATTGCGCGCACAGTAACACCTTTTATGTATTGATAGCAAAACCCACGAATTCCGCTTGCCTGAAAGGCCGCGCGCGAGTAATTTGGCGCGATATTTTTTACCTCCCGTAAACAGGATTACTGCAATGCCAAGAGCGAACGAAATCAAGAAAGGTATGGTACTGAATTACAACGGCAAACTGCTGATTGTGAAAGATATCGACATTCAGGCACCCAGCGCCCGTGGCGCAGCAACGCTGTATAAAATGCGTTTCTCCGATGTCCGTACCGGCCTGAAAGTGGAAGAACGTTTTAAAGGCGACGATATCGTGGATACCGTGACCCTGACCCGTCGCTACGTTGATTTTTCTTATATCGACGGCAACGAATACGTGTTCATGGATAAAGAAGATTACACCCCGTATATCTTCACCAAAGATCAGATCGAAGAAGAGCTGCTGTTTATTCCTGAAGGTGGAATGCCGGACATGCAGGTGCTGACCTGGGATGGCGTGCTGCTGGCGCTGGAGCTGCCGCAGACCGTTGATCTGGAAATCGTTGATACGGCACCGGGCATCAAAGGCGCGTCTGCAAGCGCGCGTAACAAACCGGCTACCCTGACTACCGGTCTGGTCGTACAGGTGCCAGAATACCTGTCAGCGGGCGAGAAAATCCGTATCCATATCGAAGAAAAACGCTATATGGGTCGCGCTGACTGATTCTGGCGTTTGCCGGGTGGCGGCTGCGCCTTACCCGGCCTACAAAAACACAAAAACCGGCCTCAGAGCCGGTTTTTCGTAGGCCCGGTAAGCGTAGCGCCACCGGGCAATCAGGCTTACAGAAGCTCTGGATACTTCGTCATTTTCAGCGCCAGCTCAATACCGCGCACTTCCGCCATCCCTTTCAGACGGCCAATCGCCGAATACCCTGGATTCGTTTTCTTGCGCAGATCGTCCAGCATCTGATGCCCGTGATCCGGACGGAACGGGATAGGACGTACATCCCCCGCCTGCTTACGACGTACTTCTTCAGAGAGAATGGCATCCACCACCGCAACCATGTTCACGTCGCCGCCAAGGTGGGCTGCTTCATGGAAGGTTTTTGGATTCTCTTCACGGCAGGTTGCACGCAGGTGAGTGAAATGAATGCGATCCCCAAAGGTTTCGATCATCCGCACCAGATCGTTATCCGCACGCACGCCGTAAGAGCCCGTACACATGGTAAAGCCGTTGTAGATACTGTCCACCGTCTCTTTTAGCCACTGCATATCCTCAATGGTCGACACGATACGCGGCAGGCCGAGGATTGGGCGCGGAGGATCGTCCGGATGGACCGCCAGCCGCACGCCCGCTTCTTCTGCCACCGGCACGATAGCGCGCAGGAAGTGCGCCATGTTTTCACGCAGTTGGTTTTTATCGATATCGCCATATTCCGCCAGGCGCGCGCGGAACTGATCGAGGGTATAGCCCTCTTCCGCCCCCGGCAGGCCCGCGATAATATTGCGAACCAGCTTCTCAATGTCCGCTTCACTGGCGGCATTGAACCACGCCAGCGCCTGCTGCTGCTCTTCGGCGGTGTAGTCTGCTTCCGCCCCCGGACGCTTCAGAATGTGCAGCTCGAAAGCCGCAAAAGCGATTTGATCGAAACGCAGCGCCTTCGAACCATCGGCCATTTCATATTCCAGGTCGGTACGCGTCCAGTCCAGAATTGGCATAAAGTTATAGCAGACGGTATCAATACCGCAGGCCGCCAGGTTACGAATGCTCTGCTGATAATTCGCAATCCAGGTTTCACACTCACCGGAGTGGGTTTTGATATCTTCGTGAACCGGAATACTTTCCACGACAGACCAGGTTAACCCCTTCTCTGCCAGCTGAGCCTGACGCTTTTGGATTTCCTCCACCGGCCACACCTGACCGTTCGGAATATGATGCAGCGCCGTGACCACACCCGTTGCGCCAGCCTGACGCACATCATCAAGAGAAACCGGATCGTTCGGCCCGTACCAACGCCAGGTTTGTTCCATTGCCCCACCCTCTCAAGTTGTTATACCAATATGAATTACCTCAATGACGACTACCATACATGTTTAATCGGAGTGGTCAACACAGCGCGCGACATTGATTGATCAAACTCACATAACCGGGATATTTACGGCTTACCAATTTAATTTGTTGTCATATAACTTTACACTGGCATTGTTAATTAATGGTTAATCAGGTGTGTACTACATGAAGACTATTGCCTCCACCGCGCTTCCTGCTCATGTCCAGCAGCCCCGCTACGATCGCGAGCAGTTACGCTCCCGCATCGTCCATTTCGGCTTTGGCGCGTTCCACCGGGCGCATCAGGCGTTGTTAACAAACCGGGTGCTGAACGCCAAAGGAGGCGACTGGGGTATTTGTGAGATTAGCCTCTTTAGCGGCGATGTTCTCATGCGCCAGCTCCGCGCGCAGGATCATCTGTTTACCGTGCTGGAGAAAGGTGCCGAAGGCAATCAGCCCATTATTATCGGTGCGGTAAAAGAGTGCCTGAACGCAAAACTCGACTCGCTGGCAGCCATTATTGAGAAGTTCTGCGAACCGCAGGTGGCCATTGTCTCCCTCACCATTACCGAAAAAGGCTACTGCATCGATCCGGCGACGGGGAAACTGGATATGCACAACAGCCGCATTCTGCACGATCTTGAGCATCCGTCTGAGCCGCATTCCGCGCCGGGTATTCTGGTCGAAGCGCTTCATCGCCGCCGCGAGCGCGGCCTGCCGGCGTTTACCGTGCTCTCCTGCGACAACATTCCCGATAACGGCCACGTGGTGAAAAATGCCGTTCTCGGCATGGCCGGAAAGCGATCCGCAGAGCTGGCCGGATGGATCGAGGCGCACGTGAGCTTCCCTGGCACCATGGTCGACCGAATCGTGCCCGCCGCCACTGACGCCTCACTCGCGGAAATCACCCAGGAACTTGGCGTTGAAGATCCCTGCGCCATCAGCTGTGAACCGTTCATTCAGTGGGTAGTGGAAGATAACTTTGTCGCCGGGCGTCCGGAATGGGAGGTTGCAGGCGTACAGATGGTTGAGGATGTCCTGCCCTGGGAGCAGATGAAGCTGCGGATGCTGAACGGCAGCCACTCCTTCCTGGCGTATCTGGGCTACCTTGCCGGCTACGCGCACATAAATGAATGTATGCAGGACGACAGCTTCCGCGAGGCTGCCCGCAGGCTGATGCTGAATGAGCAGGCCCCTACGCTGCGCATCACCAACGTCGATCTGACAGCCTATGCTGACAGCCTGCTTGACCGCTTCGCCAACCCGGCGCTACAGCACCGCACCTGGCAAATCGCTATGGACGGCAGTCAGAAGCTGCCTCAGCGCATGCTGGATGGGATCCGCATGCATCTTGAGCGTAACACCGCCTGGCCATTACTGGCGCTGGGCGTCGCAGGCTGGATGCGCTACGTCAGCGGGACGGACGACCAGGGCAACGCCATTGACGTGCGCGATCCGCTGAGCGACAAGTTTCAGGCCATTGTCGCTACCAGCAGTGACGCAGAACGCGTTAGCGCCCTGCTGAGGCTAAAAGAAATCTTTGGCGACGACCTGCCGCAAAACCCTGTCTTTGTCGAGGCAATCACCGGCGCGTACCAGCGCCTCGTCCGGCTCGGCGCGCGTCAGGCCGTTTTCGAAACGTTAAAAATTTAGCGATTATTGCGTTTAAGGCGAACGGTTTTACGCTCCGTTCGCCCTCCCTCTTCTCAATGCCCGATTTTTTCGTCAGGATGATAGATAGTTGTTACTACATCACAATTATTTATCGGAGCGCACGTGACCAAAACCAACCTGATCACCGGTTTTCTCGGCAGCGGTAAAACTACGTCCATTCTGCATTTGCTGGCCAATAAAGATCCGGCGGAAAAGTGGGCCGTGCTGGTCAACGAATTTGGCGAAGTGGGGATCGACGGCGCGTTGCTCGCCGACAGCGGCGCGATGGTGAAAGAGATCCCGGGCGGGTGTATGTGCTGCGTGAATGGTCTGCCGATGCAGGTCGGGCTGAATACGCTGCTGCGTCAGGGCAAGCCTGACCGTCTGCTGATTGAACCCACTGGGCTGGGTCATCCGAAGCAAATTCTTGATTTACTGACCGCCCCGGTCTACGAGCCGTGGCTTGAGCTGCGTGCGACGCTTTGCCTGCTCGACCCCCGCCAGCTGCTGGATGAAAAAGCGATCAATAACGACAATTTCCGCGACCAGCTCGCCTCGGCAGATATCATCGTGGCGAATAAATCCGATCGCGCGACGCCTGAAAGTCAGGCCGCGTTCAATGCCTGGTGGCAGCAGGCTGGCGGTGGACGTCAGTATGTGCAGACCACCCAGGGCAACATTGATGGCGCCCTGCTCGATCTTCCCCGCCTCAACCAGACGCAACTGCCTGCCAGCGCAGAGCATTCGCATAGCCACGGCGCGAAGCAAGGTCTGGCTGCGCTGAGCCTGCCCGAACATCAGCGCTGGCGTCGAAATCTGAACAGCGGCCAGGGACACCAGGCCTGCGGCTGGATCTTCGATGCCGATACGGTTTTCGACACCATTGGTATACTGGAATGGGCGAGACTGGCGCCGGTTGAGCGGGTAAAAGGGATCATGCGCACCCCGGATGGTCTGGTGCGCATTAATCGTCAGGGCGAGGATTTCTTTATAGAAACCCAGAACGTCGCACCACCCGACAGCCGGATAGAGTTAATTAGTGCGGTTAATACCGACTGGAATGCCCTCCAGTCAAGCCTGTTGAAGCTTCGTTTAAGTTTGGGCGGCTAACGTTGCCCCTGATTTCACACATTGCTGAAGACTATGACGACTCGACTTCCTGCTATTTTATTGCTCAACGCTGCCGGTCTGGCGCTCTTTTTCTCCTGGTATATCCCGGCGGATCACGGTTTCTGGTTCCCGCTGGATTCCGGGCTGTTCCACTTCTTTAACCAGGCGCTGGCGAAGAGTGAAGCCTTCCTGTGGCTGGTGGCGATCACCAACAACCGCGCGTTTGACGGCTGTTCGCTGCTGGCAATGGGCTGTCTGATGCTCTCCTTCTGGCTGAAGGAGGACAAAACGGGTCGTCGTCGTATTCTGATTATCGGCCTGGTCATGCTGCTGGCAGCCGTGATTATCAACCAGCTGGCGCAGCATCTGATGCCGGTTAAACGCGCCAGTCCGTCGCTCTCTTTCCCGAATATTAACCGCGTCAGCGAGCTGCTTCATATTCCAACCAAAGACGCCTCGAAGGACAGCTTCCCGGGCGACCACGGTATGATGCTGCTGATTTTTGCTGGCTTCATGCTGCGCTATTTCGGTAAAAAAGCCTTCGCCATCGCCCTGGTTATTGTGGTGGTATTTGCATTCCCGCGGGTGATGATTGGTGCTCACTGGCTGACAGATATCGCCGTAGGCTCCCTCACGGCGGTGTTAATTGGTTTACCCTGGGTGCTGATGACTCCCCTGAGCGATCGCGTAATAAGTATTTTTGATCGCTATCTTCCCGGCAAATTTAAACAAGTCTGAAACAAATAAATAACGCTAATTAACACCATTCATCAGGGATCGTTTTCGATCCCTGAGTCACTTCTTTCCGGCATCATTCAGCGCTGTCATCATTCCGTCATACAATTCGTGATAAAAATGAAGCAATTGCAGGGATTACCGGTATGAATGGCGGCATTTTGAGCAATTCCGCACTGTAACGTTGTGTATCACATTTTCTTATAAAAAAACGGTCTTTTTTGCTCGCAATGCCCTTTGCAATCGGTTAACCTCGAACTCGTTTTGCCCCATTGAGATAATTATTATCGTGGTGAATAATTTTGTGCGTTGTGCCACAGATTTCACCATAAAGAATTGTCTCATTGTGAACAGATAATTAGTCTCGTCACGGTTGGCATTTTTATAACGATATTTTCGTTAAGGACTTCAAGGGAAAACAAACAAAATGGTCAAATCTCAACCAATTTTGAGATATATCTTGCGGGGGATCCCGGCGATTGCAGTGGCGGTTCTGCTTTCGGCATGTAGTACGACGAACACCGCGAAGAATATGCATCCTGAGACGCGTGTTGTGGGAATGGAAGATTCCTCTTCACTGCAAGCCTCTCAGGATGAATTTGAAAATATGGTACGTAATCTCGACGTTAAGTCGCGTATTATGGATCAGTATGCTGACTGGAAAGGCGTGCGTTACCGCCTGGGCGGCAGCACCAAGAAAGGCATCGATTGCTCCGCATTCGTACAGCGTACTTTCCGTGAGCAGTTTGGGTTAGACCTTCCGCGTTCTACTTATGAACAGCAGGAAATGGGCAAGTCCATTTCGCGCACTAAACTGCGGACGGGCGATTTAGTCCTGTTCAGAGCAGGTTCAACCGGTCGACACGTTGGCATCTATATCGGTAACGATCAGTTTGTCCATGCTTCCACCAGCAGTGGTGTGACGATTTCCAGCATGAACGAACCTTACTGGAAGAAGCGCTACAACGAAGCTCGCCGCGTTCTGAGCCGTAGTTAATATTGCTGTCGTATCGTTGGTTATCCCTTGGCTGGCGATACGATTAAAAAAGCACTGCTCCGGCAGTGTTTTTTTTTGCCCGTTACACTGATAGACATCCCGCGTCATTTCAGGAATCACGACATCTATGTTTACCCGCTACTTCTCCAGCAACCGCAAGATACTGTTTCTCAGTATTCTGACGGGGTTGTTTACCGCCCTGCTTCTGAGTGCGTTACAGTTTTACTGGAGTTATCACAAGCGAGAAGTCAGGTACGATACCCTCATTACGGATTTAAGCGTCTACATGGAGAGCTTTTTCGACGAGCTTAAAACCTCTATTGATACGCTCCAGCCGCTCACGCTGAACAGCTGTGAAGAGGTCAGTGCGGCGCTCACCTCACGCGCGGCCTTCAGTATTAACGTGCGCGCCTTTTTGCTGGTCCGGGATAAACAGGCCTTCTGCTCTTCGGCAACAGGTCCGATGAATACCCCAATGGAAACGCTTATCCCTCAGCTACACATCAGCAAACCTGTTGATATCGCGCTCCTGCCGGGTACGCCCATGCTGCCGGATAAACCCGCGATCGCTATCTGGTATCGCAATCCGCTGGTAAAAGACGGCGGCGTATTTACCTCCGTGAACATCAACCTGACGCCTTACCTTCTTTATACGTCACGTCAGGATGAATTTTCCGGAATATCGATCGTCATTGGCGACTCCGCGTTATCCACCCAGTCCGGAATGCTGGTTCAGGCGCGGGATTTGCCTGACGTCCCCGCTCGCACCGCCACGCTGAAAAATATTCCTCTGACCGTTAACGTTTATGCGCAAGCCTGGAAGACCGATGAACTGCTCTACGCCGTGTTCTTCGGCCTGGTCTGCGGCATTGCGGCAGGTCTGCTGAATTTCTATATTCTCACTATCCGTCTGAATCCCGGGAAAGAGATCCTTACGGCCATCAAGCACGACCAGTTCTACGTGGTCTATCAGCCCGTCGTGGATGCGCAGTCGCTCAGAATGACCGGGCTGGAAGTCCTGATGCGCTGGAAGCACCCGGTGATGGGCGAAATTCCACCGGATGCCTTTATTAACTTCGCTGAAGCGCAGAAGCTGATTGTCCCGCTGACGCTGCATCTTTTTGACCTGATTATCCGCGATGCCCCTGTCCTGCAAACGGTTCTCCCGCCTGGTGCCAAGTTTGGGATCAACATCGCGCCCGGTCATCTGCATGCGGAAAGCTTTAAGGAGGATATGCGCGCGTTTGCCGCTGCCCTTCCGCCCGATCACTTCCAGATTGTGCTGGAAATAACCGAGCGCGACATGATCAACCACCGCGAGGCAAATCAGCTGTTTGAATGGCTGCACAATGAAGGTTTTGAAATCGCCATCGATGATTTTGGCACCGGCCACAGCGCGCTGATCTATCTGGAACGCTTCACGATGGATTACCTGAAAATTGACCGTGGCTTCGTGAATGCCATCGGGACTGAAACCGTTACCTCGCCAGTGCTTGACGCGGTGCTGACGCTGGCAGAACGCCTGAATATGTTAACCGTCGCCGAGGGTGTTGAAACGCCCGAGCAGGCGGCGTGGCTGCGCGAGCATGGCGTGAACTATCTTCAGGGCTACTGGATCGGCCGACCAATGCCGCTGGAGCAGTTCAGGACGTGGCAACCCGACATCACGCTCGGGGAATAATTTCACAATCACGGCGCTGTCCCTTATTATTCTCCTCAACCGAGCCTGCCTGTGAACAAAGGGATCCGCCGCACTATGATTATGCGCGTTGTATTGATGCTGTTGGCGCTGGTGAGCCTGTCGAGCCAGGCGCAGACCATCAAAGAGAGCACGGCCTTTGCCGTCATTGGCGAGCCGAAGTATGCGGTCAACTTTACTCACTACGATTATGTGAACCCCGCCGCCCCGAAAGGCGGGAACGTGACGCTTTCCGCGACCGGAACGTTTGACAACTTTAACCGCTTCGCCCTGCGCGGTGTGGCGGCAGCGCGTACCGAATCCCTCTATGACACGCTGTTCGTCACCTCCGACGACGAGCCCGGCAGCTATTATCCCCTGGTCGCTGAGAACGTGCGTTACGCCGATGATTTTAGCTGGGCAGAAATCGCGATTAATCCGCGGGCGCGTTTTCACGACGGTACGCCGGTTAGCGCCCGCGATGTGGCGTTCACCTTTCATAAATTTATGACCGAAGGCGTGCCGCAGTTTCGTCTGGTGTACAAGGGCACCACGGTGAAAGCCATCGCCCCGCTGACCGTGCGAATCGAACTCCCTGAGCCAAACAAAGAGAATATGCTGAGCCTGTTCTCCCTGCCCGTCATGCCCGAATCATTCTGGAAAAACCATAAGCTGAGCGATCCCCTCTCTTCCCCGCCGCTGGCCGGAGGACCGTATCGCATTACCGACTGGCGAATGGGCCAGTACGTGATCTATTCCCGCGTGAAAGATTACTGGGCAGCCACGCTGCCGGTAAACCGGGGCCGCTGGAACTTCGATACAATCCGCTACGACTACTACCTGGATGATAACGTGGCCTTCGAGGCGTTTAAGGCAGGCGCATTTGATTTACGTGTCGAGAACAGCGCCAAAAACTGGGCGACCCGGTATATCGGAAAAAATTTCGCGAAAGGCTATATCGTTAAAGACGAACATAAAAACGAATCCGCGCAGGACACGCGCTGGCTGGCGTTTAATATTCAGCGCCCGGTTTTTTCCGATCGTCGGGTGCGTGAAGCTATTACCCTGGCGTTTGATTTCGAATGGATGAACAAAGCGCTGTTTTACGGAGCCTACAGCCGGGCGAACAGCTATTTCCAGAATACTGAATATGCCGCCCGTGATTATCCCCACGCGGACGAGCTGGTTTTGCTGGCGCCAATGAAAGCGGAGCTCCCGCCGGAAGTGTTCACCCGCCTATTTGAACCGCCAAAATCCGACGGAAACGGGTTCGACCGGGACAACCTGCTGAAAGCCAGCAAACTGCTGGATGACGCTGGCTGGGTGTTGAAAAATCGGCTACGAGTAAATGTTAAAACTGGTAAGCCGCTCAGCTTCGAACTGCTGATTGCCTCCGGCGCAAACGATCAGTGGGTGCTGCCGTTTAAGAAGAACCTTGCCCGTCTTGGGGTGACCATGAATATCCGCCAGGTCGATATTGCCCAGCTGACCAACCGCAAGCGCAGTCGCGATTACGACATGATGCAAACCCTGTGGGCTGCCCAGCCGTGGCCGAGTTCAGACCTGCAAATCTCCTGGGCATCGGGGTATATCGACTCCTCCTACAACGCTCCGGGGGTAAAGAGTCCGGTGATTGATGCGCTGATCGCGAAAATCGTTGCCGCTCAGGGCGATAAAGAGAAACTTCTGCCGCTCGGGCGCGCGCTTGACCGGGTGTTAACCTGGAACTATTACATGCTGCCGATGTGGTACATGGGTGAAGATCGCGTGGCCCGCTGGGACAAATTCTCCCTGCCCGCCGTTCGCCCGGTTTATACGCTTGGTTTTGATACGTGGTGGTATGACGTGAATAAAGCCGCAAAACTGCCCGCAGCGCGGCGTTGAGGAGTGACGATGGGCGCTTATCTTATCCGCAGGCTGCTGCTGGTTATCCCGACGCTATGGGCCATCATTACCATTAACTTTTTTATCGTGCAGATTGCCCCCGGCGGCCCGGTGGACCAGGCGATTGCGGCCATAGAATTTGGTCACGCTGGCGGCATGCCGGGCGGCGGCGGTGAAGGAATGGGGGCCAGCCATGCCCGGACGGGCGTGGGCAATATCAGCGAAAGCCACTACCGGGGCGGTCGGGGACTGGATCCGGAGGTGATCGCCGAGATCACCCATCGCTATGGTTTTGACAAGCCGCTGCACGAGCGATATTTCAGGATGCTCTGGGATTATGTCCGTTTCGATTTTGGCGACAGCCTGTTTCGCAGCGCCTCGGTGCTAACCCTGATCAAGCAAAGCCTGCCGGTTTCCATCACGCTCGGACTGTGGGGGACGCTGATTATTTATCTGGTCTCCATTCCGCTGGGGATCCGCAAAGCGGTCTACAACGGTAGCCGTTTTGATATCTGGAGCAGCACGTTCATTATCATCGGCTACGCTATCCCGGCGTTTCTGTTTGCCGTGCTGCTGATTGTCTTTTTCGCTGGCGGCAGTTATTTCGATCTCTTCCCGCTGCGCGGGCTGGTCTCTGCGGATTTCAGCACGCTGCCGTGGTATCAGAAAATCACCGATTACTTCTGGCACATCACGCTTCCGGTGCTGGCGACGGTTATCGGCGGTTTTGCGGCGCTTACGATGCTGACCAAAAATGCCTTTCTTGATGAGATCCGCAAACAGTACGTCGTCACCGCGCGCGCCAAAGGCGTCGGTGAAAAGCAGATTATGTGGAAGCACGTTTTTCGTAACGCCATGCTGCTGGTGATTGCCGGTTTTCCCGCCACGTTCATCAGTATGTTTTTTACCGGCTCTCTGCTGATAGAAGTGATGTTCTCTCTCAACGGTTTAGGGCTGCTCGGCTATGAGGCCACCGTCTCCCGTGATTACCCGGTGATGTTTGGCACACTGTACATTTTCACCCTGATCGGCCTGCTGCTGAATATCATCAGCGATATCAGCTATACGCTGGTCGATCCCCGTATCGATTTTGAGGGCCGCTGATGTCGCGTTTAAGCCCCGTCAATCAGGCCCGCTGGGCGCGCTTTCGCCACAACCGTCGCGGCTACTGGTCGCTGTGGATCTTCGCCGTCCTGTTTGCCTTAAGTCTGTGTTCCGAACTGATTGCCAACGATAAACCCCTGCTGGTGCATTTCAAAGATCGCTGGTACGTGCCGGTGCTTACTACCTATAGCGAAAGCGATTTTGGCGGTCCGTTTGCGACGCCAGCCGAGTATCAGGATCCCTGGTTACGTGAACAGATCGCGCAGCACGGCTGGGCGCTTTGGGCACCGATTCGCTTTGGCGCGAACAGTATTAACTACGCCACGTCCACCCCCTTCCCTTCCCCGCCTTCCTCGCAGAACTGGCTGGGAACGGACGCCAACGGCGGCGATGTGCTGGCGCGCATCCTCTATGGCACCCGCATCTCGCTCCTGTTTGGGCTGCTTCTGACGCTCTTAAGCAGCGTAATGGGCGTCGTGGCGGGCGCCGTGCAGGGCTATTACGGTGGAAAAATCGATTTGTGGGGGCAGCGCGTAATTGAAGTCTGGTCCGGTATGCCGACGCTGTTTCTGATTATCCTGCTGTCCAGCGTAGTACAGCCTGGCTTCTGGTGGCTGTTAGGCATCACCGTTCTGTTCGGCTGGATGGCACTGGTCGGCGTGGTGCGCGCGGAGTTTCTGCGCACGCGAAATTACGATTATATTCGCGCCGCGCAGGCATTAGGCGTGAGCGATCGCGCAATTATCTTCCGTCACATGCTTCCCAATGCGGTGGTGGCGACCCTCACCTTCCTGCCGTTTATTTTGTGTAGCTCCATTACCACCCTGACGTCGCTCGATTTTCTTGGTTTCGGTTTGCCGCTGGGCTCACCGTCTCTTGGCGAACTGCTGTTGCAGGGCAAAAACAACCTCCAGGCCCCCTGGCTGGGCATCGCCGCATTCCTCTCCGTGGCTGTGCTGCTTTCCCTGCTGATTTTTATTGGCGAAGCCGTGCGCGATGCCTTCGATCCCAACAAGGCGGTATGACATGACCCGGCCTCTTCTGAGCATAGAAAATCTGTCGATTGCGTTTTCAAAGCAGGGCGAATCTCGCCCGGTGGTGACGGATTTATCGTTGCAGATCCAGCGCGGAGAGACGCTGGCGCTGGTCGGGGAATCCGGCTCCGGTAAGAGCGTTTCGGCGCTGTCGGTGCTGCGCCTGCTCCCTTCCCCGCCGGTCAGCTATCCGCACGGGGATATTCTGTTCCATGGACAATCCCTGCTGAACGCTGATGAGCAAACCCTGCGCGGCATTCGTGGCAATAAGATTGCCATGATTTTTCAGGAGCCGATGGTGTCGCTCAATCCATTGCATACGCTGGAAAAACAGCTCTATGAAGTGCTGTCACTTCATCGGGGAATGCGTAAAGAGGCAGCGAGGGGGGAAATTCTGGACTGCCTTGAACGCACCGGCATTCGTAATGCGGCGAAACGGCTGAACGATTTCCCGCATCAGCTTTCCGGCGGCGAGCGCCAGCGCGTGATGATCGCGATGGCGCTGCTGACGCGCCCCGAACTGTTGATTGCGGATGAACCCACCACCGCGCTGGACGTCACGGTGCAGGCGCAAATTCTGCAACTGCTGCGTGAACTGCGCGACGAGCTGAACATGAGCCTGCTGTTTATTACGCATAACCTGGGCATCGTGAAAAAGCTCGCTGACGCGGTGGCCGTGATGCAAAACGGCCGCTGCGTCGAACAGAACAGGGCAACTGCCCTGCTGAGCGCGCCTCAGCACCCGTATACACAGCGCCTGCTCGATAGCGAACCCTCTGGCGACCCGGTTCCGCTTAACGCTGACAGCGCACCGTTGCTGAAGGTTGAGGACCTGTCGGTGTCATTCCCGATCCGCAAAGGCATTTTGCGTCGCGTGGTCGATCACAATCATGTTCTGAAAAACATGAGCTTCTCTCTGCGTCCGGGCGAGTCGCTTGGGCTTGTGGGCGAATCCGGTTCGGGCAAAAGCACCACCGGCCTGGCGCTGCTGCGCCTGATCGCCTCGCAGGGAAGCATTCTCTTTGACGGCATGCCGCTGCAAAACCTGAGCCGCCGCCAAATGCTGCCCGTCCGCCCGCGGATGCAGGTGGTCTTTCAGGATCCGAACTCTTCGCTGAACCCGCGGCTGAGCGTATTGCAGATTATTGAAGAGGGCCTGCGCGTTCATCAGCCCGCGCTGACGGCACAACAGCGTGAAATCGACGTGAAGCGGGTGATGGCGGAAGTGGGTTTAGATCCCGATACCCGGCACCGGTATCCGGCTGAGTTTTCCGGCGGACAGCGGCAGCGTATAGCGATTGCCCGCGCGCTGATCCTGAAACCGGAGCTGATCGTGCTGGACGAGCCTACCTCTTCACTGGACCGCACCGTGCAGGCGCAAATTCTGGCGCTGCTGAAGGGGCTACAGGAAAAGCATCGGCTGGCCTATATCTTTATCAGCCACGATTTACAGGTGGTGCGTGCGCTTTGCCATCAGGTGGTGGTATTGCGGCAGGGAGAAGTCGTTGAGCAGGGAGAGTGCCAGCGCGTATTCACTGCGCCTGCGCAGGATTACACGCGCCAGCTATTGTCCGCTGACTAGCACTCAGAAAGGATATTGACCGGAGAACGGTTCGGCAATCGCCACGCCGAAGTTTTTCAGACGGCAGGTCGCAGCAAATTCATCCTGGCTGTTAACAAACAGGCACGGCTCACCTTCGCATTCCAGCACGGAGCTGTCTACTTCGATGTCCGTCAGCGCCTGGCTGAGACGTTCCATAACCGGCCACGCATTTTCATCGCTCGGGCTAAGCAGCTTGAGCGCCACCAGACAATTATCCTCCCCGGCAACGCTTTGCGGAATCGGTTCAACTTTCGAACCTGCAAAACCCGTCGACCAGCGATAGCTCTGGGGCAAGCGATGGACAATGGAGAGTTGTAATGTATTCACGTTCAGATCCCCGGAAGCAAATTTACTTCACAATTTATTTACATTTATAGTAACACATCATCGCCAACCTGCACTGTTTAGCGGATTTTATAGGCGTTGCAGGCTCACGTCGGCGCTATATGTACCCGTTTCTGCGATCTAACTCAACCTTTTTAAATACAATGATGTGACTTTTTACATAAATAGATTTTACATAAAAGAAACAAACACCGGGTAAACGAACCGAGGGTTGGTTGATATGGGTCAACAAAAAGGCCCGTTTCGGGCCTTAAGTGCTCATTTATGCGCCGTCTTACGGGGCCGGCTGGCGTAAAGATAGAAGAGGATGGAGCAAGTCGCGCAGAGGGCAATCGCCCACAGCATCGGCCAGGCAGTATTAAACGTCGCCATTGAGAGCAGCGCCCCGACAATCGCGCCAATCCCGAAACGGAACGTCCCTGCCAGCGACGAGGCGGTGCCCGCCATATGCGGGAATTCGTCGAGGATCACCGCCATCGCGTTGGATGAGACCATCGAGACGCAGCCAACAAACGCCGCCACGCCCACCACCAGCGCCCAAAAACCTACGCCCAACAATGCGCTCAATACCAGCCAGATAGCCATCACGAACTGGATCCACAGCCCGGCGCGGAACATATTCAGCGCCCCGACCCGCCGGACAAAGCGGCTGTTGATAATGGTCATCACAAACAGGAACACGATATTCAGCGCGAAGTAGTAACCAAAGTGCTGGGGTGACACATGGTTCAGTTCGATGTACACAAACGGCCCCGCGCTCAGGAACGAAAACATCCCGGCAAAGCTAAAGCCGCTGGCCAGCATATAGCTCAGCACGCGCTTATGGCGAAACAGCGAGGCAAAGTTGCCAAGCGTGGTGCGGACGTGAAACTTCTGACGGCGCTCGACCGGCAGCGTTTCATCGATAAAGACGAAGATCATCACCGAGGCCAGCAGCGCGGCAATCGCCAGGATCCAGAAAATCGCATGCCAGCTGAACCACACCAGCACCGCCCCGCCCACCATGGGGGCGACCAGCGGCGCAATGGTTGTGACCAGCATGACGAACGACATCATGCGTGAGAACTCTTCCTTCGGGTAGATGTCGCGCATCAGCGCGTTAATCACCACGCTTGCCGCAGCCGCAGCCAGGCCATGGAAGAAACGCATCACGATCAGCTGATCGATACTCTGCGCCAGCGCGCAGGCCACCGCCGCTGCGGCAAATATCAACGTCCCGCCCAGAATAACGGGTTTGCGCCCCAGGCTGTCTGCCATTGGGCCATAAAAGAGCTGGCCGAGCGCAAAACCAAGAATGTAGGTGCTGAGCGTCATCTGTGCGCTGCCTGCCGGTACGCCAAACTGCGCGGAAATCACCGGCAGCGCGGGCAGATACATATCGATAGACAGCGGCATCAGCATGGCCAACAGGCCAAGGATAAATACGATTTTAAACGACGAGTGTGGCCTGGTGGTCACAGGGTTCTCCTGAATTTAGCGTGAAAGCAGCCCGACGCTGGCAATCTCTTCTTCCGTCAGCGGGCGATATTCCCCTGGCGCCAGGTCTGGATCGAGTTCAATCGCGCCGATACGTTCACGATGCAGCCCCACAACGTGGTTGCCCACGGCGGCAAACATCCGTTTCACCTGGTGGTAACGGCCTTCACTGATGGTCAGACGGACGTCCGTTGGGGTAATGACTTCCAGCACCGCCGGTTTGGTCAGATCTTTTTCATTATGTAGCTGAACGCCTTTCTCGAATTGCTCTGCCGTGTCATCCGAGACCGGCGACTCAAGTGTCACCCGATAGGTTTTCTCACAGTGATGGCGCGGGGAGGTGATGCGGTGCGACCACTGACCGTCATCGGTCATCAGCACCAGGCCGGTGGTATCAATATCCAGTCGCCCTGCCGCATGCAGCTTGTGCGCCACAGGTTCGTCGAGGAAGTAGAGCACCGTCGGGTGATCCGGATCGTCCGTTGAACAGACGTAACCTTCCGGTTTGTTGAGCATGAAGTAGCGCGGGCCATTCTGCTGGGTCAGCGGGTTGCCGTCATACTCCACCTGGTGGTCAGGCTGGAGTTTAAAAGCGCTGTCTTTCACAATGTCGCCGTCCACGGTTACGCGGCTGGCGCGAATTTCACGCCCGGCAATAGCGCGGCTTACGCCGAGTTGCTGAGCGATAAACTTATCAAGTCGCATGAAATCTTTTTAGCCTTAATGGTGCTGGAAGTCGGACTACGCGTCCGAAAAAGAAGCATTCAGAAACAGTTCAGTATAATGGTCTGGTTGCGCCACTCAAGGGAAAAAGTTTCGTGGCATACTATATGCGAGTTAACTGAATAGAGAAGCCATGACGTTCACACTACGCCCCTATCAGCAAGAAGCCGTTGATGCCACCCTCGCCTGGTTTCGCAAGCACCGGGAACCCGCCGCCATCGTGCTCCCGACCGGAGCCGGTAAAAGCCTGGTGATTGCCGAACTGGCGCGCCTGGCTCGCGGGCGCGTGCTGGTGCTGGCGCACGTAAAAGAGCTGGTGGCGCAAAACCACGCCAAATATTGCGCGCTCGGCCTGGAGGCCGATATTTTTGCCGCCGGGCTGAAGCGCAAAGAGAGCCACGGGAAAGTGGTGTTTGGCAGCGTACAGTCCGTTGCGCGCAACCTGGACCTGTTTCGCAGCGAGTTTTCCCTGCTGATTGTCGATGAGTGTCACCGCATCAGCGATGACGACGACAGCCAGTATCAGCAAATCCTCACTCATCTGAGAGAGGTGAACCCTCACTTACGCCTGCTTGGCCTGACCGCCACGCCATTTCGTCTGGGCAAGGGCTGGATTTATCAGTTTCATTATCACGGCATGGTGCGTGGCGATGAAAAGGCCCTGTTCCGCGACTGTATCTATGAGCTTCCGCTGCGCTACATGATCAAGCATGGCTATCTGACGCCACCGGAGCGGCTGGATATGCCGGTCGTGCAGTACGATTTCAGCCGCTTACAGGCGCAGAGCAACGGGCTGTTCAGCGAGGCGGATCTTAACCATGAGCTGAAAAAACAGAAGCGGATCACGCCGCATATCATCAGCCAGATTGAAGAGTTTGCGCAAACGCGCAAAGGGGTGATGATTTTTGCTGCTACCGTCGAACACGCGCGTGAAATCACGGGGCTTCTGCCCACCAACGACGCGGCGTTAATTACCGGTGAAACCCCCGGGCCGGAGCGCGACAGCCTGATTGAGGCTTTCAAAGCCCAGCAGTTCCGCTACCTGGTGAATGTCTCCGTATTAACCACCGGGTTTGACGCACCGCACGTTGACCTGATTGCGATTCTTCGCCCGACCGAATCCGTCAGCCTGTACCAGCAGATTGTCGGCCGTGGCCTGCGCCTGGCACCGGGCAAAACCGACTGTCTGATCCTCGATTATGCCGGTAATCCGCACGATCTCTACTCCCCGGAAGTGGGCACGCCAAAAGGCAAGAGCGACAACGTGCCGGTACAGGTGTTTTGTCCGGCCTGCGGGTTTGCCAACACTTTCTGGGGCAAAACTACCGCCGACGGCACGCTGATCGAACATTTTGGCCGCCGCTGTCAGGGCTGGTTTGAAGACGATGAAGGCCATCGCGAACAGTGTGATTTCCGCTTCCGCTTCAAAAACTGCCCGCAGTGCAACGCCGAGAACGATATCGCTGCCCGCCGCTGTCGGGAGTGTGACACAGTGTTGGTCGACCCGGATGACATGCTGAAAGCGGCGCTGAAGCTGAAAGATGCGCTGGTGCTGCGCTGTTCCGGCATGGTCTTACAGCCCGGTGCGGATGAAAAAGGCGAGTGGCTAAAGATTACCTATTACGACGAGGACGGCGCAGACGTGAGCGAGCGGTTCAGGGTCCAGACGCCCGCCCAGCGCACCGCGTTCGAACAGCTCTTTATCCGCCCGCATACCCGCACGCCCGGCGTGCCGCTGCGCTGGATAACCGTTGCCGATATCGTGCGCCAGCAGGCGCTGCTGCGCCATCCTGATTTTGTTGTCGCCCGTAAAAAAGGGCAGTTCTGGCAGGTGCGTGAGAAGGTCTTTGACTATGAAGGACGCTTTCGCCGGGCAAACGAATTGCGCGGTTAACGGGACTTTTCGTTGATGCGCGAGCCATTTGAGTATAAAATGCCGCCCGCTTCACATCCGTGAGGCAGAACACTCACCTGCTGCTGGGTCGCCTGTAGCAGGGTTTTAAATACAGAGAGAAATCAATGTTCACTATCGAAGCAGAAGTACGTAACGTGCAGGGTAAGGGTGCGAGCCGCCGCCTGCGTAACGCTAACAAGTTCCCGGCTATCGTTTACGGTGGCGAAGCTGCTCCAGTTGCAATCGAACTGGATCACGACAAAGTGTGGAACATGCAGAACAAAGCTGAATTCTACAGCGAAGTTCTGACCATCGTTGTTGGCGGTAAAGAAGAAAAAGTGAAAGTTCAGGCTGTTCAGCGTCACCCGTTCAAGCCAAAACTGTCTCACATCGACTTCGTTCGCGCGTAATCGCAAACCTGTCGAGAAAAACCCCGCTTCTGCGGGGTTTTTTTATGGCCGCTACTTACCGCCTGAGGTGCGACGCTGGAGCTGATCGCGCAGATTCGGCGGCGTGCCTTTAATGGTCAGCGTGTCGGTCGCCGGATCCCAGAAGATACGTTCCCCGAGCAGCATGGCATCAAAGTTAATGGTTAACCCACCGCCGCTACCGGCAAATTTCGTCAGCTGACGGAGCGTACTGCGATCCGCCGGGAAGCTCTCTTCCAGCTCATAGCCTTTTTCCGCGGTAAATTCCTGGAAGCTGACTTCGCTGACGCCCGCCAGCTCTTTGGACAGCGACTCCAGCTCAATCTCTTCCCCGGCCTGTAACTGCTCGTTACAGTAGCTGTAAACCTGCTGACGCACGGTCTGACGCTCAGATTTATCCAGCTGCGCCTCAGCGGTAAAGTCATCCACCGCCTGGAGCAGACCTTTGTTCTGCGCTTTGGCGTTCAGCCCTTCACTGGCACCGAGGAAGTCCATAAAGAAATCGGCCACTTTGCGGCCCACGCGGCCTTTAAGGAAGGTCAGGTAGCGCGTCGATTCCGGATTGGTTTCCCATTCAGTTAAATCAATACGCGCCACAATATCCGCATGGTTGATATCCAGATAGTGCGTTGAGCTGATATCCAACTGCTCGTTCACACGCATGCTGCTTAAATTATTCAGCACGGTGACCAGCAGATACTCTACCGCCAGATAGCGGTAGTGGCAGAACAGGACGATACCGCCATCGGCGAAGGGATATTTCGCCAGTTCGTCACGAAGACGGCCGGTTGCAGCGCGGCTGAATGCCAGGAAATCCTCTTCGCCCTGACGTTGCAGGCGCAGGCTATCCGCCAGCTCGCTCTCTTCGCTGAACAAGCCATAGGCTTTATTTTTCGCGCTGTAGACGCGATGCAACTCCGCCATCATCTCGACAACGGTAGGCGTTGGTTCCAGTAACGAATCGCGTAGCACCACTTCAAGGGTTTGCTCATCACGCTTGATAAGCTGGTGCAAGGCAATCTGGTTGATTTCCAGACTCATGATAAACTCTCCTTTTAGACCGGGCGGTATTCAACCACCACCAACGCATGTGTGCAACAGAAGATAAAAAAGGGGAAAAAAAGCTGTTGCTACGGTAATATGTCGCCCTTCTCTCAACAAACTGATTTTGATTTATGCCACAACATTCCCGCTACAGTGACGAACACGTTGAACAACTGCTCAGTGAGCTGGTCAACGTACTGGAAAAACATAAAACGCCAACCGATCTCTCCCTGATGGTTTTGGGAAATATGGTTACCAACCTGATCAATACCAGCGTTGCTCCGGCTCAGCGTCAGGCGATCGCCAAATCTTTCGCCCTGGCTTTGCAGTCATCCGTTAGCGACGACCAGGCACACTAAGGGAAACGAACAACAGTTTATGGTGACGAATCGTCAGCGCTACCGTGAAAAAGTCTCCCAGATGGTCAGCTGGGGGCACTGGTTTGCCCTGTTCAACATTCTGTTGGCGATGGTGCTCGGCTGCCGTTATCTGTTTGTGGCGGACTGGCCAACCACGTTAACCGGGCGTATCTACTCGTGGATGAGCCTTGTTGGTCACTTTAGCTTTCTGGTCTTCGCCACCTATCTGCTGATCCTGTTCCCACTGACGTTTATCGTCATGTCGCAGCGGCTGATGCGCTTCCTGTCCGCCATTCTTGCGACGGCGGGCATGACGCTGTTACTTATCGACAGCGAAGTTTTTACCCGGTTCCACCTGCACCTGAATCCTGTCGTCTGGGAGCTGGTGATTAACCCGGATCAGAACGAGACCGCCCGCGACTGGCAGCTGATGTTTATCAGCGTGCCGATTATCCTGCTGATCGAAATGTTGTTCGCGACGTGGAGCTGGCAAAAGCTCCGCAGCCTGACCCGACGCCGACATTATGCGAAGCCCGTCGCGGCGCTCTTTTTCGCCTCATTTATCGGTTCGCACCTGATGTATATCTGGGCAGATGCGAACTTCTACCGCCCTATTACCATGCAGCGCGCGAATCTGCCGCTCTCCTATCCGATGACGGCACGTCGTTTCCTTGAAAAACACGGTCTGCTGGACGCGCAGGAATATCAGCGTCGTCTGGTCGAACAGGGTAATCCGGAAGCGGTCAGCGTGCAGTATCCCCTGAGCGATCTGAAATATCGCGACATGGGGCGCGGTCAGAACGTGCTGCTGATTACCGTCGATGGCCTGAACTATTCTCGCTATGAGAAGCAAATGCCTGCCCTGGCTGAATTCGCTGAGAACAACATCGTATTCACTCAGCATATGAGTTCCGGTAATTCGACCGACGCGGGTATTTTCGGTCTGTTCTACGGTATTTCACCGAGCTATATGGACGGCGTGCTGTCGGCCCGTATTCCGGCTGCATTGATTACCGGGCTTAATCAGCAGGGCTACCAGCTGGGGCTGTTCGCCTCTGATGGTTTCAACAGCTCGCTGTACCGCCAGGCGCTGCTGTCTGATTTCTCACTGCCAGCCGCGCAGAGCCAGTCTGACGATCGGACTGCTGACCAGTGGATAGACTGGCTGAAGCGCTATGCACAGGAAGATAACCGCTGGTTCTCCTGGGTTGCGTTTAACGGCACAAATCTTGATGACAGCAATCAGAAAGGCTTCGCGCGCCGATATAGCCGTGCGGCGGGTGATGTCGATGCGCAGATCGCTCGCGTGCTGACCGCCCTGCGCGACGCGGGCAAGCTGGACAATACGGTCGTCATTATCACGGCGGGGCATGGCGTGCCGCTCGGCGACGAAGCGAAGGGCATGGACTGGTCGCGTCCGAACCTGCATGTCCCGCTGGTGATCCACTGGCCGGGCACTCCCGCGCAACGCATCAACATGCTGACCGACCATAAAGACGTCATGACCACGTTAATGCAGCGGCTGCTGCACGTTAGCACGCCGGCAATTGAATACTCGCAGGGACAAGACCTCTTTAGCGCCACGCGGCGTCATAACTGGGTCACGGCTGCTGGCGAAAACACGCTGGTGGTGACCACGCCGACGCTGTCCCTTGTGCTGAACAGCAACGGCAATTACCAGACGTACAGCCTCGAAGGTGAGAAGCTGAAAGACCAGAAACCGCAGCTCAGCTTGCTGTTGCAGGTGCTGACAGACGAGAAGCGCTTTATCGCTAACTGATTATTTATGAATCAGTTAGCGTTGCTTCCCCCTTGCAATCAAAAAGGAATCGAGTAGTATTCCTTTTATGCGTCGGCACGTAGCGCAGCCTGGTAGCGCACCGTCATGGGGTGTCGGGGGTCGGAGGTTCAAATCCTCTCGTGCCGACCAAAACTACACAAAAAAACCAGCCGCTTATGGCTGGTTTTTTATTGCCTGTCTTCGCATGCACAATGCTTAGTGCTTCTCACGCCCACCGAGAAAGAAAATCCCCAGCGGAATCGCCAGCAGGACGGTGAACACCAGACTGTAAACAAAGATCATCGCTGATTGCAGGACAAACATGCTGGTTGTCCACGCAGAGAGCGGGATGTTGTACTGCTCGATCACGCCGACAATGGTTGCTCGCCCCACGCATGCAGCAGCAATCATAAACACAACCAGTAACGCCAGCAGGAACTTGCGGCCTTCAGGTGTCTTCAGTTTTTCCCGTACCATCTCTTCTCCCTTTACAGATGAATAACAATAATTAACGCGTAAAATAACACGATCTCTGCACCGACTCCACCACAGCATTAAACACCAATAAAAGAGCATAAAAGCAGTTCTTTACTCCGTTTAAAATGAAAATGTGAGTAAATTACGCCAACCATTCACATACATTATGTTAGTCTTTCCGGGATCGTTTTAACAAAAAGGAATGACAGTGAAAAACGCACCTAAATTTGCCATCGCCCTTATCGCCGCTGCGTGCGCGAGCACCAGCGCTTTCGCCAGCGAAACCCCAAAAGAGCAGCCGCTGGAAAAAGTTGCCCCGTATCCGCAAGCGGACAAAGGGATGAAGCGCCAGGTTATTCAGCTCCCGGCTCAGCAGAATGAAGGGAATTTCAAAGTCGAGCTGTTAATCGGCCAAACGCTGGAAGTGGACTGCAACCAGCATCGTCTGGGCGGCCAACTGGAAAGCAAAACGCTGGAAGGCTGGGGTTATGACTACTATGTCTTCGACAAAGTAACCTCGCCAGTCTCCACCATGATGGCGTGCCCGGACGGCAAGAAAGAGAAGAAATTTATCACCACCTATCTGGGTGATAACAGTCTGCTGCGCTATAACAGCAAGCTGCCGATTGTCGTATATACGCCGGAAAACGTGGATGTGAAATATCGCGTATGGAAGGCGGATGAGACGGTAGGGCAAGCGGAAGTACGTTAAAAATAAGTCGGGTGGCGCTCACGCTTACCCGACCTGGAAAGGGTGCGTTCTGGTGCCCTCACCCCAACCCTCTCCCGGTGGGAGAGGGAGAAAACACGAAAAACGGTAACGGATGTTACCGTTTTGCGTTTAGCTTACAGCGCGATATCCGCCACCGGCTTGCTTTCCGCCTGCGGCTTCAGCTCTGCCTTCGGCGCAGCATCCGCAGCCTGCGGTTTGACGTATTGCAGTTGCAGAACGCGGCTGGTGTATTCCAGCTCTTGTTCCGTGGCGTCAACGTTACCGTTCAGCTTCGTACCGTAGGATGGAATAATGGTTTTCAGCTTCGCCTGCCATTCCGGGCTGGATACTTTGTCCTTAAACACTTTTTCCATCAGGTGTAGCATGATTGGCGCAGCGGTAGACGCCCCCGGGGATGCTCCCAGCAGCGCGGCAATAGTGCCATCCTTATCGCTTACTACTTCGGTACCCAGACGCAGCACGCCGCCCTCTTTCGGATCGCGTTTGATGATCTGCACGCGCTGACCCGCCTGCCACAGACGCCAGTCTTCTTTCTTCGCCTGCGGATAGTACTCTTTCAGCGCCTCGAAGCGTTCTTCATCAGAGAGCATCACCTGGCTAATCAGGTATTTCACCAGATCGAAGTTATCCAGTCCCACGTCCATCATTGGTTTGACGTTTGACGTCGTGGTCGCGCTCAGCAGATCCCACAGGGAACCGTTTTTCAGGAACTTGGTAGAGAATGTAGCGAACGGCCCGAACAGCACCACGCGCTTACCGTCCAGCATACGGGTGTCGATATGGGGAACGGACATCGGTGGCGCACCAACAGAAGCCTGACCGTACACTTTAGCCAGATGACGGTTAACCACTTCAGGGTTTTCCGACACCAGGAACTGGCCGCCAACCGGGAAGCCGGCGTAGTCGTCCGCTTCCGGAATACCGGACTCCTGCAACAGTTTCAGCGCCGCGCCGCCAGCACCGATAAACACGAACTTCGCCTTAATCACATGCTCGGCTTCGTTGTTTTTCAGATCGGCAACGGTCACGCTCCAGCTGTTATCCGCGTTGCGCTTGAAACCACGCACTTCGGAGCTGAGTTGCAGGTTAAAGTTCTCTTTTTTCTTCAGAGAGGCCACCAGCTGACGGGTGATTTCACCGTAGTTAACGTCAGTACCAATTTCAGTGCGGGTCGCCGCCACTTTCTGGTTCGGATCGCGGCCTTCCATAACCAGCGGCGCCCACTCTTTGATTTGAGCGTGATCTTCAGAGTATTTCATCCCGCGGAAAAGCGTGCTCTGTTGCAGGGCAGCGTAGCGCGCACGCAGGAAGTTGACGTTTTGATCGCCCCACACAAAGCTCATGTGCGGAACGGTGTTGATGAAGGAGTGCGGATTGTGCAACACACCGCTGTTCACCTGGTGAGACCAGAACTGACGTGAGATCTGGAACGCTTCGTTGATCTCTACCGCCTTCTCGATACTAATGGAACCGTCCTTTTTCTGCGGCGTATAGTTCAGTTCCATAAGTGCCGAGTGCCCCGTCCCGGCGTTATTCCAGCCGTTAGAGCTTTCCTGCGCCACGCCATCAAGGCGCTCGACCATCGTCATGGACCAGTTCGGCTCTAATTCCTGAAGATATGTGCCCAGCGTGGCGCTCATGATGCCGCCACCAATTAAAAGGACATCCGTTTCCTGCTCTTTTGGTGCGTCAGCCTTCGCCGCCAGCGAGACGGCGTTCAGCCCCACGGCCAGAGAAAAGAGCACGGCAGTCATTTTTTTCATCATTTATGCCTTAGTTGAATAGTGCTTGATGCGTAGAAATTACAGGTGAAACACGCTGCGGTGGCACGGTAGCAACTTTTAAATATTGTTTAAAGGTTACGAAATTATTGTAATTGTGAAATTTAATGATGGATTGTTTGTAGGGTTTTGGCATACAGGCTGGCACCCGACGATTTTCCTGGCTATGATGCTGCACTTTGTGATCGCGCGCACGGAAGCCTGCCCCTACCAGCGAATTGTTATGTCATTACCTCACTCGTCTGTACCCCAAGAAGGCCATGTCGCCACCGTTTTACGTTCGCCTCAACGTCTGATGCGCGAAACCCTGGCCGGCGTGATTACCGCGCTGGCGCTGATCCCGGAAGTGATTTCGTTTTCCGTGGTCGCGGGCGTGGATCCGAAAGTGAGCCTTATCGCCTCCGTGGTGCTCTGTTTCGCCCTTTCCCTGCTCGGCGGGCGTCCGGCCATGGTGACGGCGGCGGCCGGTTCCGTCGCGCTGGTGATTGGCCCGATGGTCCATCAACACGGCGTACAGTACATTCTGCCCGCGGTGGTGATGGCTGGCGTGATTCAGATCCTGTTCGGCGCGCTGGGAATGGCGCGGCTGATGCGCTTTATTCCCCAGTCGGTGATGACCGGGTTTGTTAACGCCCTTGGCATTTTGATTTTCTTTGCCCAGGTGCCCCATTTCTGGAGCCGAAGCCCGCTGATAGTAGGCCTGTTCGTGCTGACGCTGCTGATTGTGCTGTGGGTGCCACGCTATATTAAAAGCGTACCCTCCCCGCTGATTGCCATTGTGCTGCTGACTTTGTTCACCGTCACCAGCGGGCAAATCCTGCCAACGGTAGGGGATGAAGGCTCCATGAGCGGCGGTTTGCCGGGCTTTACGCAACTGCTGGTGCCGCTCAATCTGGAAACCCTGAGCATTATCTGGCCGTGTGCGCTAAGTATCGCTTTTGTTGGCCTGCTGGAATCCTTGCTGACGGCAAAACTGGTGGATGAACTGACCGTTACCCCTTCAAGCAAGCGCCGCGAGAGCATCGGTCTGGGCGTGGGGAATATTATGGCCGGGTTCTACGGCGGCATTGCGGGCTGCGCGATGATTGGGCAGACCATCGTTAACGTGGAGATGGGGAAAGGCAGAAGCCGTATCTCCACCCTTGCGGCGGGTATCGTACTGCTTGTGCTGGTTACGGCGCTCAGCGAGGTGATGGCCAAAATCCCGATGGCGGTACTGGCGGGTATTATGGCCATTGTGGCCGTCAAGACCTTTAGCTGGCATAGCGTTCAGCCCGGAACGCTGAAAAACGCGCCGGTGGCTGAAACCGTCGTGATGCTGGTGACGGTTGTGGCAACGGTTTCCACCGGCAACCTGGCGATTGGCGTGCTGGGCGGGATTGTGATGATGTTCATCCTCCCTGCCCGACTTAAGCAAAAAGCACTGGCTACAGAAGAAAAATCGTCGCCAGTCCAAGAAAAATAAAGAAACCGCCGGTATCGGTAATGGCGGTGATCATCACGCTCGACCCCACCGCGGGGTCGCGCCCCAGCCGGGTCATCGTTAATGGGATAATCACGCCCATCATCGCCGCCACCAGCAGGTTCAGCACCATCGCCAGCATCATGACCCCGCCCAGCGCCATATCATCGTACAGCCACCAGGTAATGCCGCCCATGATGCCGCCCCAGACAAGGCCGTTAATCAGCGCGACGCCCATCTCCCTGAAAATCAGCCACGAAAAATTACCCGGCTGAATGTTTTCCAGCGCCAGGGCGCGAACGATCATGGTGATAGTCTGGTTGCCGGTGTTCCCGCCGATCCCCGCCACAATCGGCATCAACGACGCCAGGGCCACCAGCTGGGAAATGGTATGTTCGAAGCCGTCAATAACGCGGGACGCCACGAACGCGGTGCATAAATTGATGGCGAGCCACGCCCAGCGGGTTTTGACGGCCTTGCCGACGGAGGCATGAACATCGTCTTCGGCACTGATACCGCCAAGGGCACGCAGGTCGTTATCGGTCTCTTCATAGACCACGTCAACGATCTCATCAATGGTCAGACGCCCCATCAGCTTGCCCACCGAATCCACCACCGCCGCGCTCACCAGGTCATCACGTTCGAAGGTACGCGCCGCTTTTTCGGCATCGTCTTCCGGCGAGAAGACCATCGGCTCGGTTTCCATGACCTCACTTACCCGCTGCTGGGTGCTGTTCAGCAGGATCGTTTTCAGCTCCAGCTCCCCGAGCAGGGTCTTATCCCGCGAGGTGACGAACAGTTTATCGGTGTTGTCCGGCATACTGCCCAGGCGACGAAGATAGCGCTGCACCGTACCCAGGGTGACGTCCGGACGTACGGTGATGACGCCAAACTCCATGATCGCGCCGACGCTGTTTTTCTCGTAGTGCATCACCTGACGCACGCGCGCCCGCTCCTCGGCAGGCAGGGAAGCCAGCAGGCGTCCGGTCAGGTTGCGCGGAAGATGCTGAACGAGGTAAATCTGCTCATCGATATCCAGCGTTTGCAGGGCGTCAAGAATGTCCCGATCGCTCATCTCATCGATAAGGTCATCCCAGACGTTTTCCGAGGCTTCAAGCAGCACCTGACCGCGCTCATGATCCTGCACCAGCCGCCACAGGGCGTGGCGCTCCTCGGAAGGCAATGCCTCCAGGGTGTCCGCCAGATCCGGAGGTGGTAAATGTGCAACCAGCGCACCTACCTCAGCAATATCGTCGGCCAGCGTGCCGACATCATATTGCTCAGCCAGGGTTAGCTTACCCAATAACGTTGACGTGACCGCTTTATCGGTCGTCAGGAGCCAGATGAGCCGCGCACGCTCCTGGTCACGCTGCCTGGCGCTGTTTTTCTTTAATACCGACATCAATCATAAATCCATTAAATGAGTTGGCGTTAAGCATAGCGCGGGGATATGTAAATAAGAATAAACGGCGGGTCGGGATGGAGAAAAAAACGGCATATATGAAAAATGAGTGTGCCGGGGGCCACCCGGCACAATTGCAATCAGGCCGTGCGCGCCACCGCGTCCCGTGACGCCGCATCGCGCTCATCGCCGGTCAGCTCGCTCAGTTTGCCGTCGCGCATCTCCAGCAGACGGTCGGCGTGAATGAAGTAGTGATCGTCATGGCTGATGGCAAAAATGGTTTTCCCCATCGCCTGCATCAGCGGCAGCAGGACCTGATAAAACTCGCGACGGAAGTGCGGGTCCTGATCGGCGGCCCATTCATCCAGCAGGATGATGTCGCGCTCTTCGGCCAGCGCCAGCAACAGCGCCACGCGCTTCTTCTGCCCTTTCGACAGCTTGAGATTCAGGATTTTGCCATCCTGTAGCTCCAGCTTGTGTGACATTTGCAGATGCGCAAGCCACTTCTCCACCAGCGCCGGATCCGCCTGCTGCCCTTCCGGGCCCAGCAGCCGGTCGAACAGCCAGACGTCGGTAAATACCGCCGAAAAGAGCTTGCGGTAGTCCTCCGGTTTCTCCGCGCTCAGCGCTTTACCATCCAGCAAAATTTCGCCTGACTGCGGCTGGTAGAGGCCCGTCAGCAGCATCGCCAGCGTGGATTTGCCGCTGCCATTACCGCCGATCAGGAACAGCAGTTCGCCGCGGTGAATGGTCAGATTTATCGGCCCCACGGAGAAGGCGTTATCCTGATAGCGGAAGGTCACGTTACGCAGCTCAAGCGTTTGCCAGTTCGGGAAGGCCTGCGGGCGCGGGAACTCAGCCTTAAACGGCGCAAGGTCGAACTTCTTCAGCTTGTTGAAGGCCACCTGTGCGCTCAGCAGCGTCGGCAGTGCGCCAACGGCCGACAGCAGCGGCGTGCGTAAAAACAGCAGCGTCAGGGAGTACGTTGCCGCCACGTTGGTATCCGCCCACCCCAGGCTGTTCGCCATCCAGAACACCAGGCCAATGGCACCCAGCATCATGATATTGGACCAGTTCACGGCGCTCAGGTGGAACGTATCGGCGCGAATAATGTGATGACGATATTCGTGCGCATCCGGGATATAGAGATGGTTGAAGATATGTTCGGCACGCTCGCGGTTCAGCGTCAGCTCTTTGCGCCCTTCCAGCACTGTCTGATAATCGTTATAGAGCTTGTCTTCTGTTTCGCGCAGCACCGCCATGTGCTTATAGACGCGTGATACCAGCAGGAACCCGCCCCAGATGGTAATAACAATCCACAGCGCCGTTACCGCCAGCATTTTGCTGGAGAGCCAGGCGAGATAGGCTGCCGAGCCAAAGGTCAGGATGATCCCCTGTACCAGCTCCGGCAGGCGTACAAAGGCGATGGTAATGGCGCGCACATCGCTGGTCAGCCCCGCCAGCAGAGAAGCACTTCCCAGCTGTTCGATGCGTTCCACTTGAGTATCAAGGATCCGTTTGATGAACTCGCTGCGCAGACGGAAAACGAAGTGGTGGCCGAGCGCGGTCAGCGCCAGCTGTGACCCGAGCGTGACTGCCATCAGCAGCAGCAGTAAACCCAGAAATTCCGGCAGGACGGAGAGTGACGTGTCGACCATTTCGATCAAACGCACGTTAATGAAGGCAATCAGGCCGATCCCCAGCGCCGCGCTGGCAAGGCTTAGCGCCATCACCGCGATAAAAGGCCAGCGATACTGCCGCCAGACAAGAAGAAGTAGTTGCATGCAGAGCAATCCGGACAAGAAAAATCAGCCAGCAGTGTAAACTGCCTTTCACACACATCAAGAATAATTCTTATTTTTATTCTCTGTACGCTGCCTGGCGGAACGTGAGGTTGTAGCGAAACGCCCCCGCCACCGGGTGATCGCCATTTTTAAGCGGCTGAATACCGTGATAAAAAAGCCGTGATTCACCGCCCCAGACCACCACATCGCCATGCTCCAGCATCAGCCGTTTGAGCGGGTCGTTGCGCCGCAGGCCGCCAAACTGAAAGACAGCGGGCAACCCAAGGGATACCGAGACAATCGGCGCGCGCAGGTCAGGCTCGTCCTTATCCTGATGCAGGGAGAGTTTTGCGCCGACGGCATAGCGGTTGATAAGACAGGCATCGGGACGAAAATCAGGATAGCCGGCCGCGACGGCGGCATCGTGACACAGCGCCTGAAACGCCTCCGGCATCGGCGGCCACGGCCTATCCGTCAGCGGGTCGTTCGCGGCATATACATAGCCCCGCTCATTCGTCGCCCATCCCAGTTCGCCGCAGTTGGTCATCGCCACGGACATGGTATACCCGCCCGGCGTGACCATATGGCGAAACGGCGAACGTGCGGTGACGGTATCAATACCGTCGAACAGCGCCGCCGCGCGGGAAAGCGCAAAACGTCTCAGGATCGTCGCCCCCGGCGCGAGCGGCTCCTGCCAGGGTTCAGCATCAGCAAAAAGATCGAGCATTATCCCTCCGGGTTGTTCGCCTCACGTTTCAACAATAGCACCTTACGCGCTGCGCCCCAGCGATAACCCGACAGCGCACCGTCGTTACGCACCACGCGGTGACAGGGGATAACTATCGCCAGTTTGTTGGCTCCGCAGGCCCCCGCCACGGCACGTACGGCATTGGGTTTACCAATGGCCTTCGCCACCTGCTGATAGCTCGCCGTTTCACCGCAGGGGATAGCCCGCAGCGCCTGCCAGACCTGCTGCTGGAAGGCGGTACCCCGGATATCCAGCGGTAACGTCAACGGCGTCGCGCGGCTGTCGACAGAGGCAATCACCTGACGAACACGCCCGGCAAATGCGCCTTCCATCGGTTCACGGACGGCAAGCGGAAACAGTGACAGCAGCTCAGCCGTCAGCCCGGCGTCGTCATCACCCAGCAGTATTGCGCAGATCCCGCGCTCGCTTTCCGCCACCAGACAGTGGCCCAGCGAGCAGTCGCTGATGGCATAGCGGACCGCAGCCTCTCCGTTACGGTACTGTTTCGCCGTCATGCCCAGCGCGCCGTTGGCTTTACGGTAGTAGCTGCTGCCGTCCGGGAAGCCAGCGGCCAGTACGGCGTCGGTGATTTTACCGCCCTGTGCAAGCAGGCTACGCAGGCGTTGTTCACGCGCAGCCTGCTGCCATGCTTTCGGCGTCATGCCGGTAACGGATTTAAACAAGCGGTGGAAATGGAACGGACTCATGCCAACCTGCTGCGCCAGTGCCTCCAGGTTCAGCGCGGCATCCTGCTCAAGCAGTCGGCAGGCCAGCGCAACGTTGGCCTTTTTCTGCGCCATAGGGTCGACCTGGTCCGGCCTACAGCGCTTACAGGGGCGGAAACCCGCCTGCGCGGCCTGGTGAGCATCAGGATAAAAGCAGACATTTTTACGCAGCGCGTGGCGGGCACGGCAGGACGGACGACAATAAATGCCGGTCGTCTGCACGGCCAAGACAAACTGGTTATCCGCACGCGGATCGCGGGCCAGAACAGCCTGCCAGCGATCCTCATCGGTAAGATAGGTTGTGTTTTTCATCATCGGCTCCTCTTACAAGCATACGCTCAGCTTGCCTGAACGCCACCGAACAAAAACCCGCAACCTTGCTTTTTAATTTTTTTCGCTCACCAGGAAGCTGTTGAACTGCGGTGAACTCCAGGTTTTAAACCCGTCAGCCTCTTTGGTGATCATATAGACGGCCAGCCCTTCCTGACGCACCACCTCTTTGGCCTTCTCCGTGCCGAGCACCATCAATCCGGTATCCCAGGCGTCGGCTTCCAGCGCAGTTGGCGCTATCACCGTCACGGACACCAGGTTGTGGGTAATCGGGCGTCCGGTTTGCGGATCAATCACATGCGAGATACGTTTGCCATCCAGCTCGTAATAGTTGCGGTAGCTTCCGGAGGTGCTGATACCGTGCCCGTTGATGTCGACAATCGCCTGCACCGCGTTCTGCTGATCGGTTGGTTTTTGGATGGCCACTCGCCACGGCCTGCCGCTGGCGTTCATGCCCCGGCTGACGAGCGCGCCCCCGACGGAAACCAGATAACGGGGAATACCTTCCTGCGCCATCAGGGCCGCGAGATGATCCGCAGCATACCCCTCGCCTACCGTGGAGAGATCCACAAACAGGTCGGGAATGTCTTTTTGCAGGTATTGCTGACCGTACTGGGAGATCACCGCCAGATGCTGTAACCCTGTACGCGCGCGGGCGTCGTCGATGGCGGCTTGATCGGGTGTGGTCATCGGCTGCTTGTTGGGGCCAAATCCCCACAGGTTCACCAGCGGCCCAACGGTCACATCCATTGCGCCGTTGGTTTTGTAGCCCACGCGCATGGCTTCCGTGACGATATCGGCCATTGCTTCGCTCACCGGCCACAGCGAGGTGCTGCTGGAGCGATTGAAACGCATCAGCGCTGAGTCATTTTTATAGGTAGAGAGTAGCTGATCGTCGGCATCCAGCTGCGCCTGAATTTTACCGCGTAGTTCTTCAGCGCGGGATTTATCGATATTCATCACGCTGACGCGCCAGAAGGTCCCCATGGTTTTCCCTTCCAGCACCGTCGCGGCGGGTGCGTCGATTTTTGCGGGCTGTGTAGAAGAGTCACACGCGGTCAGGAGTAAAAAAGTCGCCAGAACGCTGGCGCGTAAAAAAGTCATATCCATTGGTTATTATCCTCATGCCAGGGCGGCAAGAGTACACTAAAACAGCGTATTTGAAGACCCTAAAAAAGCATGAAAAAAGGGGCCTGATGGCCCCTTTGTTGCAGTATGAGCAATTAGAACTGGTAAACCAGACCCAGCGCGACGATATCGTCAGTACCGATACCTGTCTGACGGGTGAAGTCATTTTCATCCAGCAGGTTGATTTTGTAATCAACATAGGTGGACATGTTTTTGTTGAAGTAGTAAGTAGCACCCACGTCAACATACTTCAGGATATCCTGATCGCCATAGTTTTCGATGTCTTTACCTTTAGACTGCAGGTAAGCCACGGATGGACGCAGGCCGAAGTCGAACTGATACTGAGCAACCACTTCGAAGTTCTGCGCTTTGTTAGCCCAGCCCTGATCGCCAACGCGGGTCGCGTTGTAAGTCTGAGTATACTGTGCAGCCAGGTAGATGTTGTTCGCGTCGTATTTCAGACCACCGGTGTAGGTCTCTGCGCGATCGCCTTCACCGTAGTAGCCCGCAGCGTTCTGGTCAGCAGTACGTTTAGAACTGGTGACTGCCGTACCGAGTGCGAAGCCTTCGCCCAGATCGTAAGTCAGAGAGCCGCCGTAGCCGTCACCGTTCTGACGCAACGCGTCACGACCGTTGTTGGTCTGGCCTTCGCCGCTTGGGCTGCCGTTTTTACCCTGGTACTGCAACGCGAAGTTCAGACCATCAACCAGACCGAAGAAGTCCTGGTTACGGTAGGTCGCGAAGCCGTTACCACGCTGCTGCATGAAGTTGTCAGAACCGTAGGTATCGCCGCCGAACTCCGGCAGAACGTCGGTCCAGGAAGTCACATCATAAACAACGCCGTAGTTACGACCGTAGTCGAATGAACCCGCATCAGCGAATTTCAGACCTGCGAACGCCACACGCGTCCATGAGTTGTTTTCGTTCTCACCAGAGTTACCCTGGATCTGGTATTCCCACTGGCCGTAACCGGTCAGCTGGTCGTTAACCTGAGTTTCGCCTTTGAAGCCCAGACGCATGTAGGTCTGGTCGCCGTCTGCACTGTCGTCATCAGAGAAATAGTGCAGGCCATCCACTTTACCGTACAGATCTAATTTGTTGCCGTCTTTGTTATAAATTTCAGCCGCATTTGCTGCGCCTGCCACCAGCAGAGCTGGTACCAGGAGGGACAGTACTTTAACTTTCATTTTATTAACCCTCTGTTATATGCCTTATTATTTACCACTGCTTACTGGTCAACCCTCTTAACCAGTCGGCAAGTTCATTCTCCTCAAAAATGCAGAATAATCCAACAGGAATATGATACGAAAACTTTGAAGATGTTTCACTTTACCATCAAGATGTTTCAATATGTAAATTTCAAGGAACTTTCACAAAGCATCAAAAGTTTAAAAATATAGCACGGACAATCAAAACAAAAATATATCCTATAAAATTCAAAAGACTAACTTAAAAAAGAGTACAGCACTGAATGACAAAAAAATTCCCGTCAACACCACTAAAATAACCCTCGCTATCATCATTAACTTTATTTATTACCGTCATTCAGTTCTGAATGTCTGTTTATCCCTAATTGAACCGGATGCTCCGCATTCGGTTTTTTTTTACCTTTCTTTACGTCAACAGACATTTTATGTGCTACCCGTCTGTAATGATAACGACTATTAACTAAATCCATCGCCCGGCGTTTACAGATTTTCCTTTTCACTTTCAAAATTAATTTCTTGTTAATTCGTGCTATTTTACTGCCGTTGTAACAGCATATTTGTACATTTCACTGGGTTTTGTACATCTTTCACACGGATGACGTTGAAGCGGGTTGCGACAGATAAAAAGTCAAGGTCATACCGATAACGACGCTGGAAATTCAGTTATTACCCTTTATACTGCCCTATCCCATTACCGCGCGGCCATTACGGGTTAAACACATCGATGAGTCAGACTGAAACTACCGCCCCGAGCAAATTCTCCCTTCTACCGGGCAGCATCACCCGTTTCTTTCTTCTGTTGATCGTTGTGCTGTTAGTCACAATGGGAGTGATGGTTCAGAGCGCCGTGAATACCTGGCTTAAAGATAAAAGCTATCAAATTGTCGATATCACCCATGCGGTGCATAAGCGCATTGATACGTGGCGCTACGCGACCTGGCAAATCTACGACAATATCGCCGCCGCACCTGCCACCTCATCAGGCGAAGGGTTGCAGGAAACGCGCCTTAAGCAGGATGTGTATTACCTTGAAAAACCGCAGCGTAAGACGGAAGCCCTGATTTTCGGCTCGCACGACAGCGCAACGCTTGAGATGACGCAGCGGATCTCCTCCTATCTGGACACCCTGTGGGGCGCCGAGACCGTACCGTGGTCCATGTATTACCTGAACGGTCAGGACAACAGCATGATCCTGATCTCGACCCTGCCGCTTAAGGATCTCTCGTCGGGCTTTAAAGAGACCACCGTTGGCAGCATTGTCGATTCCCGTCGGGCAGAAATGCTGCAACAGGCCAACGCGCTGGACGAGCGCGAAAGTTTCTCGTCATTACGCCGTCTTGCCTGGCAGAATGGCCACTACTTTACGCTGCGAACCACCTTTAACCAGCCGGGCCATCTGGCGACCGTGGTTGCCTTCGATCTGCCAATTAACGATCTTATCCCGCCGGATATGCCGCTGGACAGTTTCCGACTGGAGCCAGACAACAGCACCCAAAATATGCGCACGCCGTCGGATAAAGAAGGCCCGGACAGCGTAGCGATCTCCTTTAATGGCTCGAAGATTGAGATTGCCTCATCGCTCAACTCAACCGGTATGCGGCTGGTGTGGCAGGTGCCTTTTGGCACCCTGATGCTTGATACCCTGCAAAACATTATGCTGCCGCTGCTGTTGAATATCGGCCTGCTGGCGCTGGCGCTGTTTGGCTACAGCACCTTCCGTTTCCAGTCGGGCCGCCAGAGCGACTCGACATCGGTATCAGCCGGGACCAGCAACGAGTTGCGTGTTCTTCGTGCCCTGAATGAAGAGATTATTTCCGTGCTGCCGCTTGGGGTGCTTGTTCACGATCAGGAGGCAAACCGGACGGTGATGAGCAACAAAATTGCCGATCACCTTCTGCCGCATCTTAACCTGCAAAATATTACGGCCATGGCGGACCAGCATCAGGGCGTCATTCAGGCCACCATTAATAATGAACTGTATGAGATCCGTCAGTTCCGCAGTCAGGTCGCCTCGCGCACGCAAATCTTCATCATCCGCGATCAGGATCGCGAAGTGCTGGTGAATAAAAAGCTCAAGCAGGCGCAAAGGCTGTATGAGAAAAACCAGCATGGCCGCGCGGCGTTTATGCAAAACATTGGCGATGCCTTTAAACAGCCGCTGAAGTCACTCGCCACGCAGATTGCTGATTTAAGCACGCCGGAAAGCCGACAGCTTAGCAGCCAGGCCGACTCGCTGGTTCGTCTGGTGGACGAAATCCAGCTTGCGAACATGCTGGAGAATGACATCTGGAAGGGCACCCCTACGCTCTTCTCCATCCAGGATCTGATTGATGAGGTGGTTCCGGAAGTCCTGCCGGTGATCAAGCGCAAAGGGCTCCAGCTGCTGATCAACAACCATTTACCGGCCAATGACGAGCGTCACGGCGATCGCGATGCCCTGCGTCGCATCCTGATGATGTTGATTCAGTATGCCGTCACCACGACACAGATCGGCAAGATCACCCTTGAAGTCAGCACCGATGAGTCCACCGACGATCGTCTGACGTTCCGTATTCTGGATACGGGCGAAGGCGTCACCGTGAGCGAAATCGATAACCTGCACTTCCCGTTCCTGAACGATACCCAGCGCGACCACTACGGTAAGGCGAATGCCCTCACCTTCTGGCTCTGCGATCAGCTGGCGCGTAAGCTGGGCGGTCATCTGAACATTAAGGCGCGCGAATCCCTCGGCACCCGCTACTCCTTGCATGTTAAAATGGCGGCGAATCCTCAGGAAGAGGATGAAGAGCGTCTGCTGGATGATGTGGTGGTGATGGTGGACGTGACCTCCAGTGAGATCCGTAATATCGTCGTTCGTCAGCTGGAAAACTGGGGCGCGTCCTGCATTACCCCGGACGAAAGGCTCGCGAGTCAAGAATTTGATCTATTTTTAACTGATAATCCGTCTAATCTTACTGCCTCCGGCTTGCTTTTAAGCGATGATGAGCCAGGCGTGCGGAAAATCGGCCCTGGGCAGCTGCGCGTCAACTTTAATATGAGCAATGCAATGCAGGAAGCTGTATTACAACTGATTGAAGAGAATCTGGCGCAGGAAGAGATCCTGGAGTCACCGTTAGGCGGCGATGAAAATGCCGAACTCCATGCCAGCGGATATTATTCGCTCTTCGTTGATACAGTACCAGATGATGTTAAGCGGTTGTATACTGAGTCCGCTGCGCAGGATTTTGCAGCGCTGGCACAGACAGCACACCGGCTTAAAGGGGTGTTTGCCATGCTTAATCTGGTTCCCGGCAAGCAGTTATGTGAAACGCTGGAACATCTAATTCGTGAGAAAGATGCCTCTGGCATTGAAAAATACATCAGCAACATTGACGCTTACGTCAAGAGCTTGCTGTAGCAAGGTAGCCTTATACATGAACAATATGAACGTAATTATTGCCGATGACCATCCGATTGTACTGTTCGGTATTCGCAAATCACTTGAACAGATCGAGTGGGTGAATGTAGTCGGTGAATTTGAAGATTCCACAGCCCTTATTAACAACCTGCCTAAACTTGATGCGCACGTGCTCATTACCGATCTCTCCATGCCTGGGGATAAATACGGTGATGGGATTACGCTCATCAAATACATTAAACGCCACTTCCCGGACATTTCGATCATTGTTCTGACCATGAACAATAACCCGGCGATCCTGAGCGCCGTTCTGGATCTTGATATTGAAGGGATTGTGCTGAAACAAGGCGCACCTACCGATCTGCCTAAAGCGCTGGCGGCGCTACAGAAAGGGAAGAAATTCACGCCTGAGAGCGTCTCACGCCTGCTTGAAAAAATCAGCGCAGGTGGCTATGGCGACAAGCGTCTCTCGCCTAAAGAGAGTGAAGTTCTGCGTCTGTTCGCTGAAGGTTTCCTGGTTACTGAAATCGCCAAGAAGCTGAACCGCAGTATCAAAACCATCAGTAGCCAGAAAAAATCCGCGATGATGAAGCTGGGTGTGGATAACGATATCGCCCTGCTGAACTATCTCTCTTCCGTGACGCTGAGCGCAACGGACAAAGATTGATCGTCGCTGTCTACGCCGGGTGACCCTCGCGGTTACCCGGTCTAAAGACCCCGTAGGCCCGCGCAAGCGCAGTGCCGTCGGACACATAAAAAAGGCCCTTTCGGGCCTTTTTTATTGTCTTGCTTTTCGCACCCGCTCCGCATACACGGATAGCGTCTGCTTCAGTACATCCAGCGTGACCGGCTTCGACAGACAGCTGTCCATTCCCGACTCCAGACAGCGCTGCTTCTCCTCCGCCAGTGCGTTGGCTGTCACCCCCACCACCGGCAGCGTCAGCCCCAGCTGTCGGATACGCTGCGTCAGACGATAGCCGTCCATGTTAGGCATGTTCACATCACTGAGCACAATATCAATATGATTCTTACTTAAGACATTCAGGGCATCCACGCCATCATTGGCCGTTTTACACTGATAGCCCAGAGAGCCAAGCTGGTCTGCGAGCAGACGACGGTTAATCGGATGATCGTCGACGACCAGAATCATCATATCGTCATTCACCGATGCCAGCTCATCAGGGGAAGCCAGCACGGTAGCGCCATCGCTGTCCTCAAGCTGTACGCTGTAAATACGCGCCAGCAAGCCCAACATTTCGTGCGGTGTCGCCACACTGTGCACCCATACCCCGGGCGAACGCTCAATCGGAATACCGATATGACGGCGGCAGAACATCACCACGCCCCGCCCCGCCCACGCCTTGTCTGGCTCAACGTCAGTAATCAGCATGTCATCTGCGTCCGGCGTCTGGCCTTCATAGCGTGAGACCCGCACACCGCTGCTGGTCAGCATCGAGGTCAGGAAATCATGTAAGGAGGCGTTGTGCACCGCCAGCCAGCAGTGCTTTTCGCTCAGCCCGTCGACCGTGGTTTTCACCGGATAGTGTGCCGAGTAGAGCGGGATACGGATGGTGAACTGGCTGCCCATACCCGGCTCGGTATCGACGGAGATATCCCCGTCCATCATGCTGATAAGCTTCTCGCAAATCGCCAGACCCAGCCCGGTCCCCTGGAAATTACGCTGGACGCCCGTCCCCACCTGGAAGAACGGATCGAACAGGCGAACGACCTCTTTCGCCGGAATGCCAACTCCCGTGTCGCGTACGCGAATAGTCAGGTACTCCCCTGCCCGGCAGACATGCAGCACAATACAGCCGATATCGGTGAATTTGATGGCGTTGCTTAGCAGGTTCGAGATGACCTGTTGGAGACGCATCGGATCGCCATGCAGCGTCAGCGGCACATCCGGCTCGATAAAGCAGTACAGCCCCAGCTGTTTGCGCACCACCAGCGGCAGATAGTTGGCGCTGATATGGTTCATCACCTCGCGCGGGGAGAACTCACGCGGTTCTATTTTCAACTGCTCGGATTCAATTTTAGAGAAGTCGAGAATATCGCTGATAATTTTCAGCAGCAGGCTGGACGAGTTGTTCATCGCCGTCACCAGGCGGTCGACCCCTTTCGGCAGCTCTTTGGTCTGGAGAAGATCGAGGTTACCGATAATGCCGTACAGCGGCGTACGCAGCTCATGGCTGACGGTCGCGAGGAACATCGATTTCGACTGGCTGGCCTGCTCCGCCGCCTGCGCCATATCCTGCAATGACTCTTCCATCTTAACGCGCGCGGAGACGTCCACCAGCACGCAAATCGCCACGTTTTCATTGCGGTAGCGCGAATGGACGAAGCTGATTTGCAGATTGGTGTGGGTGCTGGTCAGCACATCCACAAAGTTAACCTGTTGCCCACAGATGATCTGCGTTAACCGCTGGCGGTCTTCATGCGTGAGCATGTTCAGGTAGTTATGGGCAAGCTCGTTACTGAGGATATTTGTCCCGTCCTGAGTACGCAGGATACAGATCCCTACCGGCGCCGAGGCGACAATCTTACGGTTAAACTGCTCGTGCTCCTCCAGACGCTGAGCATCCGCTTCCGCCGGAATAAAGATCCGCCGCTCATACATTCTCGCCAGCATAAACAGCGCGACGCCTACCGCGATGTTCAACAAAATGGCGTTAAGGATCAGGATGCGAATGCGCTCCAGCACCTTGTCCACCGGCAGCGAATAGACAATGCTCAGCGATGATGGCGGCAAACTTTTCTTCAGCACCAGCTCACGGAACCCGGAGGTATAGCCAAACCATGACCGCTCCTGCATCCAGCTGGGCTCCACCTTCAGGCGGTTTTCAGGCCCGGTAAGGGAGATGAGTGGGTGGCCGTTCTCATCCAGAATGGTCACGCCCATCGGCAGACTGCCCGGCGTGAAGAAGTTTTCCATGCGGATGGTTTGTTCAATCCCCAGCAGCGCTTGCAGACGGTTTCCGAGGTAAACCGGAGTCAGGGCATAGAAATAGCCGACGCCCATGCGCGGCCCCTGGCTTATCCAGAAGATGTTGTTCCCGCGCTCTTCCTGAGGCGCATTGCGGTATTTCACTATCCGCTCATGCAGGCTTTTCAGCGCGTCTTCGCGTTCGACGGGCATATCCCGCAGACCGAAGTCCGCCATGCAAAGATTTTCGTTGCCAATCAGGTAGACGCGGTTTAGATCGTAAGCGGCCGAAAAATTATCGCGCCAGTAGCGCATAAACCATGACAGGGACTCCAGTGAGCCACGCCAGGCTTTGCCCATCGCGGAACAATCGGAGTCCGGGAAGAGCGGTTCGAAATCAGGTACTTCGGTTTTTTCATCCCGACCGCGGAGGGCAAGAATGCCGTTCTCCGCCGTCAGTCGATTCTCAGCGATATACTTAAGCTCTTTCATCACGTCAGACGTGCGCTGGATATAGCGCTGGGCCTGATCCGAGCTTAAGTTAAACTCCTGGCGGATCTCCGCTTCTTTCTGGTGTAACGCGTTAACGATGTAAAACACCGAGAGCAGTGCCACCAGCAACCATAGCAGTAGCGCAAGCGCCCGAAACAGATAGCGAGAGACTTTTAACGTGGTACGAAAGGAGACGAGGTATTTCAAAGGGGCGAGGCTCCGCCATCGGGGAAAAAAGAATGTGGTTAAGGTAGCGGTAAACGCGGCTTGTCGCAACGTTCACTTGTCTGCTTGCGCAAAACAAAAGGGCCGGAAACCGGCCCTTTATGCGTCAGGAGACGTTACTCGTCAGCGTCATCCGCTGCTTCATCATCGGTGTCCGCTTCCGGGACGATTTCATCATCCCCTTCCGCGACGCTGCCGTCGATAGAGTCGAGCTCTTCGTCATCCACCGGCTCAGCAACGCGTTGCAGACCGACGACGTTTTCATCTTCCGCAGTACGGATGAGGATAACGCCCTGGGTGTTACGACCCACCACGCTGATCTCTGACACGCGGGTACGCACCAGCGTACCGGCATCGGTGATCATCATGATCTGGTCCGCATCGTCCACCTGTACCGCGCCAACAACGGAACCGTTGCGCTCGGTCACTTTGATGGAGATAACGCCCTGCGTGCCGCGAGACTTGGTCGGGTATTCGCTTTCCGCCGTACGTTTACCGTAGCCGTTCTGAGTGACGGTCAGGATTGCGCCTTCGCCACGCGGAACGATCAGGGAAACCACGCTGTCTTCACCCGCCAGCTTGATACCACGCACGCCGGTCGCCGTACGACCCATTGCGCGCACGGCGTTCTCTTTAAAGCGCACCACTTTACCGGCCGCAGAGAACAGCATCACTTCATCAGAACCAGAGGTCAGATCCACGCCGATCAGCTCGTCGCCTTCGTTCAGGTTCACCGCGATGATCCCGGCGGAACGTGGACGGCTGAATTCGGTCAACGCGGTTTTCTTCACGGTACCGCTCGCGGTTGCCATAAAGACGTTCACGCCCTCTTCGTACTCGCGTACCGGCAGAATGGCGGTGATACGTTCGTTCGCTTCCAGCGGCAGCAGGTTAACGATAGGTCGACCCCGCGCGCCACGGCTCGCTTCCGGCAGCTGATAGACTTTCATCCAGTACAGACGGCCCCGGCTGGAGAAGCAGAGGATCGTGTCGTGGGTGTTGGCCACCAGCAGACGGTCAATGAAGTCTTCTTCTTTAATACGCGCCGCAGATTTGCCTTTACCGCCACGACGCTGTGCTTCGTAGTCGGTCAACGGCTGATACTTCACGTAACCCTGGTGAGACAGCGTCACGACCACGTCTTCGCGGTTGATCAGATCTTCAATGTTGATATCAGAGCTGTTGGCCGTGATTTCGGTGCGACGCTCGTCGCCGAACTGATCGCGAACCAGCTCCAGCTCTTCACGGATCACTTCCATCAGGCGCTCTGCGCTACCCAGGATATGCAGCAGCTCGGCAATCTGCTCCAGCAGCTCTTTGTACTCGTCGAGCAGTTTTTCATGCTCAAGGCCGGTCAGTTTCTGCAAACGCAGATCCAGAATCGCCTGGGCCTGCTGTTCAGTCAGATAGTACTGACCGTCACGCACGCCGAATTCCGGCTCCAGCCACTCAGGACGCGCGGCATCATCGCCGGCACGTTCCAGCATCGCCGCCACGTTACCCAGATCCCATGGACGCGCAACCAGCGACGCCTTCGCTTCTGCCGGCGTCGGCGCACGGCGGATCAGCTCGATGATCGGGTCGATGTTCGCCAGCGCAACGGCCAGTGCTTCAAGGATATGGGCACGATCGCGCGCTTTGCGCAGTTCAAAGATGGTACGGCGAGTCACCACTTCACGGCGGTGACGCACAAACGCGCTCAGGATCTCTTTCAGGTTCATGATCTTCGGCTGGCCATGGTGCAGCGCAACCATGTTGATACCGAAGGAGACCTGAAGCTGAGTCTGGGAGTAAAGGTTGTTCAGCACAACTTCACCCACCGCGTCGCGCTTGATTTCAATCACGATGCGCATACCGTCTTTGTCAGACTCGTCGCGCAGCGCGCTGATGCCTTCAACGCGTTTTTCTTTTACCAGCTCGGCGATTTTTTCAATCAGACGCGCTTTGTTCACCTGATACGGGATCTCGTGAACAATAATGGTTTCACGGCCGGTTTTGGCGTCCGCTTCCACTTCGGCGCGGGCACGGATGTAAATCTTGCCGCGACCGGTGCGGTACGCTTCTTCAATACCGCGACGGCCGTTGATGATTGCCGCCGTCGGGAAGTCCGGGCCCGGGATGTGTTCCATCAGCCCTTCAATGCTGATGTCTTCATCGTCGATGTAGGCCAGGCAGCCGTTAATCACTTCCGTGATGTTGTGCGGCGGAATATTGGTCGCCATACCCACTGCGATACCGGACGAACCGTTCACCAGCAGGTTTGGGATCTTCGTTGGCATAACGTCAGGAATTTTTTCCGTGCCGTCGTAGTTATCAACGAAATCAACCGTCTCTTTTTCCAGGTCAGCCATCAGCTCATGGGCAATCTTCGCCAGACGGATTTCCGTATAACGCATTGCCGCGGCGGAGTCGCCGTCGATAGAACCAAAGTTACCCTGACCATCTACCAGCATGTAACGCAGCGAGAAAGGCTGCGCCATACGGACAATGGTGTCGTACACCGCGGAATCACCATGGGGATGGTATTTACCGATTACGTCACCAACGACACGGGCAGATTTTTTGTAGGCTTTATTCCAGTCATTGCCCAATACGTTCATGGCGTATAGTACGCGACGGTGTACCGGCTTAAGGCCATCGCGGACGTCCGGCAGCGCACGGCCAACAATGACCGACATCGCATAGTCCAGATAGGAGCTTTTCAGCTCTTCCTCGATGTTAACCGGTGTAATTTCTCTCGCAAGGTCGCTCATCTAACCGCTATCCCTCTACTGTATCCCGGATTCAAAGGTCGCAAATTATAACACAGCCGCGGTGATACAGGTAAACCTATACGCTTTATTCACAGGGATTGCCTGATATACTCATTTGTCTTGCTAAATAAGGAGTAAAAGCGCCCATGAATGCCGAAAAATCCCCGGTGGCTCACAACGTTGACCACGAAGAGATTGCCAAATTTGAAGCGGTGGCGTCCCGCTGGTGGGATCTCGAAGGTGAGTTCAAACCTCTGCATCGTATTAACCCGCTACGTCTGGGCTATATCGCGGAGCGTTCCGGCGGTCTGTTCGGTAAGAAAGTGCTCGACGTCGGCTGCGGCGGCGGCATCCTGGCGGAAAGCATGGCGCGCGAAGGGGCCACCGTCACCGGTCTGGACATGGGCTTCGAACCTCTACAGGTTGCGCGTCTTCATGCGCTGGAGTCCGGCGTACAGGTAGAATATGTCCAGGAAACCGTGGAAGAGCACGCGGCAAAACATGCGCACCAGTATGACGTGGTGACCTGCATGGAGATGCTGGAGCACGTTCCCGATCCGCAGTCGGTCGTCAGCGCCTGTGCAAAACTGGTGAAACCGGGTGGACAGGTCTTCTTCTCGACCATCAACCGCAACGGCAAAGCCTGGCTGATGGCCGTGGTAGGCGCGGAATATGTGCTGCGCATGGTGCCGAAAGGGACGCACGACGTGAAGAAGTTCATCAAGCCTGCCGAACTGCTGGGCTGGGTTGACCAGACATGGCTTAAGGAACAGCACATGACGGGTCTGCACTACAATCCGCTGACGGATAAATTCAAACTTGCCCCGGGCGTGGATGTTAACTATATGTTGCACACAACCGCCAAAAACGACTAACGTCATTCGTTATTCTTATAAAGATTGCGCGACATCATGTTGCGCAATTCTAACCTCCCGTTGAAGAAATCAGCACTCGATCAAATTTTGAATTTTTTTTCTGGAATATTGACATCTCTTCCAGGCCTTACGGTACGAGGACTTAGCCTTTTTTACCCTTTCACAACCTCAATTTAACGTCAAAATCAACCCTTGTGCTGAAAAGATTCGATACTAGAATACTCACCATATAGCGTTCTTCTTAACGCAAAACCCCTATATGTAGTATTTATCCACAGAGTTAGTCACAAGACGGTTCTGTGGATAAGCGGGGGATATTTTTTTATTTCACGGACAGGTAAAAACCCACATGAATCAGAGTCTGCTGGTGACAAAGCGCGACGGTACTACCGAGCGTATCAATCTGGACAAAATCCATCGAGTTCTCGACTGGGCAGCAGAAGGACTGAACAACGTATCTATATCCCAGGTCGAACTGCGTTCTCACATTCAGTTCTACGACGGCATCAAAACGTCTGATATCCACGAAACCATTATCAAAGCAGCGGCAGATCTGATCTCCCGCGATGCACCGGATTATCAGTACCTCGCTGCGCGTCTGGCGATTTTCCACCTGCGTAAGAAAGCCTACGGCCAGTTCGAGCCGCCAAAGCTTTACGATCACGTAGTGAAAATGGTTGAGCTGGGCAAATACGACACGCATCTGCTGGAAGACTATACGGAAGAAGAGTTCGAGCAGATGAACGGGTTTATCGATCACTGGCGCGACATGAACTTCTCCTACGCGGCGGTGAAGCAGCTCGAAGGCAAATACCTGGTTCAGAACCGTGTGACGGGCGAAATCTACGAGAGCGCTCAGTTCCTCTATATTCTGGTGGCCGCCTGCCTGTTCTCTAATTATCCACGTGAAACCCGTCTGGACTACGTGAAGCGTTTCTACGATGCGGTCTCTACGTTCAAGATTTCTCTGCCTACGCCAATCATGTCTGGCGTGCGTACCCCTACCCGTCAGTTCAGCTCCTGCGTACTGATCGAGTGTGGTGACAGCCTGGATTCCATCAACGCGACCTCCAGCGCCATCGTAAAATACGTCTCCCAGCGTGCTGGTATCGGCATCAACGCTGGTCGTATCCGTGCGCTGGGCAGCCCGATCCGCGGCGGTGAAGCGTTCCACACCGGCTGTATCCCGTTCTACAAGCACTTCCAGACGGCAGTAAAATCCTGCTCTCAGGGCGGCGTGCGCGGTGGCGCTGCGACCCTGTTCTACCCAATGTGGCACCTGGAAGTGGAAAGCCTGCTGGTTCTGAAGAACAACCGCGGCGTGGAAGGCAACCGCGTGCGTCACATGGACTACGGCGTGCAGATCAACAAGCTGATGTACACCCGCCTGCTGAAAGGTGAAGATATCACCCTGTTCAGCCCATCCGACGTCCCGGGTCTGTACGACGCGTTCTTCGCCGATCAGGACGAATTCGAGCGTCTGTACACCAAATACGAAAAAGACGACAGCATCCGCAAGCAGCGCGTGAAGGCGGTCGATCTGTTCTCCCTGATGATGCAGGAACGTGCCTCTACCGGCCGTATCTACATCCAGAACGTTGACCACTGCAACACCCACAGCCCGTTCGATCCGGTGGTTGCGCCAGTGCGCCAGTCCAACCTGTGCCTGGAGATCGCCCTGCCGACCAAACCGCTGGACGATGTGAACGATGAAAACGGTGAAATCGCCCTGTGTACGCTCTCTGCGTTCAACCTGGGTGCGATTAAGAGCCTGGACGAGCTGGAAGAGCTGGCCGTGCTGGCGGTTCGTGCGCTCGACGCCCTGCTGGACTACCAGGATTACCCAATCCCGGCGGCAAAACGCGGCGCAATGGGCCGTCGCACTTTAGGTATCGGCGTGATCAACTTCGCCTACTGGCTGGCGAAAAACGGCAAGCGTTACTCCGACGGCAGCGCCAACAATCTGACGCACCAGACGTTCGAAGCCATTCAGTACTACCTGATGAAAGCCTCCAACGAGCTGGCGAAAGAGCAAGGCGCGTGCCCGTGGTTCAACGAAACTACCTACGCAAAAGGCATTCTGCCGATCGATACCTACAAAAAAGACCTGGATGCGATCGTCAGCGAGCCGCTGCACCTCGACTGGGAAGGCCTGCGCGAGTCCATTAAAACTCACGGCCTGCGTAACTCCACGCTCTCTGCCCTGATGCCGTCCGAGACCTCTTCGCAAATCTCCAACGCCACCAACGGTATTGAGCCACCGCGCGGCCATGTCAGCATCAAAGCGTCGAAAGACGGCGTGCTGCGTCAGGTGGTACCGGATTACGAAACGCTGGGCAACAACTACGAGCTGCTGTGGGAAATGCCAAACAACGACGGCTACCTGCAACTGGTGGGTATCATGCAGAAGTTTATCGACCAGTCGATCTCTGCCAATACCAACTACGACCCGACGCGCTTCCCGTCAGGCAAGGTTCCGATGCAGCAACTGCTGAAAGACCTGCTCACCGCTTACAAATTTGGCGTGAAAACGCTGTACTATCACAACACCCGTGATGGTGCGGAAGACGCCCAGGACGACCTGGCGCCGTCAATTCAGGACGATGGCTGCGAAAGCGGCGCATGTAAGATCTAATAAATTCCCTCACCCTAACCCTCTCCCACAGGGAGAGGGAACTCTTTCCCCCTCTCCCTGTGGGAGAGGGCCGGGGTGAGGGGAAATAACACCACAGGACTCACCGCAATGGCATATACCACCTTTTCACAGACGAAAAACGACCAGCTCAAAGAGCCGATGTTCTTCGGCCAGCCGGTCAACGTGGCACGCTACGATCAGCAAAAATATGACATCTTCGAAAAGCTGATTGAAAAGCAACTCTCCTTCTTCTGGCGTCCGGAAGAAGTTGACGTTTCCCGCGACCGTATCGATTTCCAGGCGCTGCCGGAACACGAAAAGCACATCTTCCTCAGCAACCTGAAATACCAGACGCTGCTGGACTCCATTCAGGGTCGTAGTCCGAACGTGGCGCTGCTGCCGCTGATCTCGATTCCTGAGTTGGAAACCTGGGTTGAGACATGGGCGTTCTCCGAGACGATCCACTCCCGCTCTTACACCCACATCATCCGCAACATCGTGAACGATCCGGCGGTGGTGTTTGATGATATCGTCACCAACGAACAGATCCAGAAGCGCGCCGAAGGCATTGCACACTACTATGACGAACTGATCGAGATGACCAGCTACTGGCATCTGCTGGGCGAAGGTACGCACAACGTGAACGGTAAAACCGTCACCGTAAACCTGCGGACCCTGAAAAAACAGCTCTATCTGTGCCTGATGAGCGTCAACGCCCTGGAAGCAATCCGCTTCTACGTGAGCTTCGCCTGCTCCTTTGCGTTTGCCGAGCGCAAACTGATGGAAGGCAACGCCAAAATTATCCGTCTGATTGCCCGTGACGAAGCCCTGCACCTGACCGGGACTCAGCATATGCTGAACCTGCTGCGCAGCGGTGCAGACGATCCGGAGATGGCGGAAATTGCGGAAGAGTGCAAACAGGAATGCTACGACCTGTTCGTGCTGGCGGCCCAGCAGGAGAAAGAGTGGGCAGACTACCTGTTCCGCGACGGCTCCATGATTGGCCTGAACAAAGACATTCTGTGCCAGTACGTTGAGTACATCACCAATATCCGCATGCAGGCCGTCGGTCTCGACCTGCCGTTCCAGACGCGCTCTAACCCAATCCCGTGGATCAACACCTGGCTGGTGTCCGATAACGTGCAGGTCGCGCCGCAGGAAGTGGAAGTGAGTTCTTACCTGGTCGGTCAGATTGATTCTGAAGTCAACACCGACGACCTGAGCGATTTCCAGCTCTGATGAGCCGCGTAACGCTGAGCCTTTCGGGTACAGAGGTGTTGTGCCAGGAAGAGCACCCTTCTCTGCTGGTGGCGCTTGAAGCACATCAGGTAGAAGTCGAGTACCAGTGTCGTGAAGGCTACTGCGGCTCCTGCCGCTGCCGTCTGGTCGCAGGCCAGGTAGACTGGCTGACCGAACCGCTAGCCTTTATCAGTGAAGGGGAAATTTTGCCCTGCTGCTGCCGGGCAAAAGGCGATATAGAGATCGAGATGTGATGTTGTCCTTATCCCCTCTCCCGGTGGGCTGAGGGTTCCCCACAAATTAATGCGAGCACTGAGCAATCCCCTCGCCCCTCCGGGGAGAGGGTTAGGGTGAGGGGAACATACGGCGGTGGTGGTCATTCCGTTCACTTTATGTTCCTTGCTACTCTGTAACGACATGACCGGTGAACGTGCCAGGGTGGCTCAGTCGCCACCACCCTGGCGACCCGGGCTCCCGGCGGTAAATCGCCGCTTCGCGGTGCCCTCGGCTTATTCCTTCCGGCTTATCGGGTACGGGCGGAGGCAACGTCCCTGTAAAGCCGCCCTCTCGGCGCATCCCTGCGCCTCGCCCCGGCCGGAAGGCAAACGCCTCAGCGATTTACAGCCGGACCAGGGCATCGCTGACAGCCCTCAGTCATTTAGAAAGCAACTTTATTGCTTCTGCATAAAAAAATTACTGGGGATCCCTCAGCCCGGTGGGAGAGGGTTAGGGTGAGGGCATCAGGCCGCAGAGCCTGATTGTCGGGTGGCGGCTTCGCCTTACCCGACCTATAAAACCTACTTCCGGTGAATGAATTCGACCGCTTTATCCGGGAAATCCGTAAACAATCCGTCCACATCCGCCTGGTTATACAGCACGTCGTAAAGCTGATCCACGTCCGTCGCATACTCCGGCAGCTGGTCTGCACGCACGGTATACGGATGCACCTGCATCTTGCTCGCATGCGCCTCTTTCACCATCGCTGTCAGCTTCACGTGGCCCGGCGTTGAGCCTTCCGCCACCAGCATGTGGTAATCCGGCCCGATGCCGTCGGCGTACTGCGCAATCTGCTTCATCGCGCCCGGCTTAAACATCCAGTCGTAGCTGTAGTTCACCCACTTCCCGTCCGGCTGTTTTTCCTGAGTTTCATTCCAGTCGGTATAGGCAATCAGCTGCACCAGATTGAGATCCATTCCCATCTTCGGCTCCAGCTCAGTTTTGATGCGCTTCAGTTCCGCGGCATCGAAACATTGCAGGAAAACCTTATCCTGCTTGCTGGTGTAGCCGTACTTTTTCAGTACCTCCAGCGTCTTCGCGGCAATGTCTTTTCCTTCCTGATGGTGGAACCACGGCGCTTTGATTTCCGGGTAGATACCGATATTTTTGCCCGTCGAGTGGTTCAGCCCCTGAACAAACTCGATCTCCTCTTCGAAGGTGTGAATACGGAAGTCAGACTTGCCCATCGGGAAACGCCCCGGATAGACCTGCACCTTCTTACCGTTCTCAATCTCGAAGCCCTCGGTAAACTTCAGCGAGCGGATCTCCGCCAGCGTGAAGTCGATGGCGTAGTAGCGGCCATCTTTACGGGCGCGGTTCGGGAAACGCTCCGCCACGTCCGTCACGCGGTCAAGATAATGGTCATGCAGAACGACCAGCTGGTCGTCCTTCGTCATCACCAGATCCTGCTCCAGATAATCCGCGCCCTGGGCATAGGCCATCGCTTTTGCCGGCAGCGTATGCTCCGGCAGATAACCGCTGGCGCCACGGTGGGCGATCACGATTTTATCCGCCGCCAGCGCGGAGCCTGTCATCAGGCCCGCCAGCAGCAGGCCTGTCGCTAACTGAGTTAATTTCATCGCAATGCTCCTTACTGACGACGCGCCAGCACCTCGGCATGGTGACGTTTTTCACCGATCATCACGACGATCAACAGCAGAACAGCCAGCACGCTGCCGCCAATCATCACCATAAAGCCGCCGTCCCAGCCGAAGAAGTCGACGGTGTAACCGACGATGGCGCTTGCCGCCACTGAACCGCCGAGGTAGCCAAACAGACCGGTAAAGCCTGCCGCCGTGCCAGCCGCTTTCTTCGGCGCCAGCTCCAGCGCGTGCAGGCCGATCAGCATAACCGGACCATAAATCAGGAAGCCGATTACGATCATACAGGCCATATCCACACCCGGATTACCCGGCGGGTTAAGCCAGTAAACGACCGTCGCGATGGTCACCAGCGTCATAAAGAACACGCCCGTCGCCCCACGGTTGCCCTTAAACACTTTGTCCGACATCCAGCCGCAGATCAGCGTGCCGGGAATGCCCGCGTATTCATACAGGAAATAGGCCCAGGAGGATTTATCCAGCGCGAAGTGCTTCACCTCTTTCAGGTAAGTCGGGGACCAGTCGAGGATGCCGTAGCGCAGCAGGTAGACAAACACGTTCGCCACCGCGATGTACCACAGCAGCTTGTTTGGCAGCACATACTTCATGAAGATCTGTTTCGCGGTCAGCTCTTCTTCGTGCTTCTCGCTGTAATCATCCGGGTAGTCGTTTTTGTACTCTTCAATCGGCGGCAGGCCGCAGGACTGCGGCGTGTCGCGCATCAGGGCGAAGGCGATAATCGCCACCAGAATGGCGCCAAAGGCAGGCATATAGAGCGCCGCGTGCCAGTCGTTGAACCAGGCCATCCCCAGCAGGAACAGCAGCGGCGGAAGCCCGCCCCCGACGTTATGCGCGCAGTTCCAGACCGATACAATCCCACCGCGCTCTTTCTGTGACCACCAGTGCACCATGGTACGTCCGCATGGCGGCCACCCCATCCCCTGGAACCAGCCGCAGAGGAACAGCAGTACGAACATGACGGCAATGCTGGAGGTCGCCCATGGCACAAAGCCCATGAACAGCATCACCGCTGCCGCGAGGATCAGACCGGCGGGCAGGAACACGCGCGGATTCGAGCGATCCGACACCGACCCCATAATGAACTTCGAAAAACCGTACGCGATGGAGATCCCTGACAGCGCAAAGCCCAGATCGCCGCGGGAGAAGCCTTGTTCCACCAGGTACGGCATGGCGAGCGCAAAGTTTTTACGTACCAGATAGTACGCCGCATACCCGAAGAAGATCCCGAGGAAGATTTGCCAACGCAGACGGCGGTAGAGAGGATCAATCTCTGCCTCTGGCAGTCGCGCCCGGTGTGGCGCAGGTTTAAAGATACTGAGCATAACAGCCTCCGTGGCCTTTCAAAAAATGACCGGGCATCTCGCGCCCGGCTACAGAGGCGGCGATGTTAAGAAATCACGGTGAATGTTACTGTGAATCAACGCACAGATTGTTACAGAAATATGACAGAATGCGCAAAAAAGCGCATGAAATCACGTTTCACTTTCGAATTTCGCGCGTTTATGTTCGAAATCAAACAAACCACACGATCAATGTGGCTAAATGCTAAAAAACGAACATAGAGGAAAGGCAATGACTATTCACGATCCACGCTTCAGCGATGTGATTATCATTGGCGGTGGCGCGACGGGTGCCGGCATCGCACGCGACTGCGCCCTGCGGGGATTGAGCGTCACGCTTCTGGAACGCCACGACATCGCCACCGGCGCAACGGGGCGTAACCACGGTCTGTTGCACAGCGGTGCCCGCTATGCGGTCACTGACGCTGAGTCCGCGCGCGAGTGTATTGCTGAAAACCAGATCCTCAGGCGCATCGCCCGCCACTGCGTTGAACCGACCAACGGCCTTTTTATCACCCTTCCCGAAGATGATCTCGGCTTTCAGCAAACCTTTATCACCGCCTGCACGGCGGCAGGCATTCAGGCCGAGGCGCTCGATCCTGCACAGGCGCGCCGTCTTGAACCCTCGGTAAACCCGGCGTTACTGGGCGCGGTAAAAGTGCCTGACGGAACCGTTGATCCTTTCCGCCTGACCGCCGCCAATATGCTCGACGCGCGGGAACACGGCGCACAGATCCTGACCGGGCATCACGTCACCGGGCTTATTCGTGAAGGTAATACCGTACGCGGGGTGCGCGTGTGTGATACGCAGTACAATGAACACCGCGAGCTGTATGCCACCGTCGTGGTCAACGCGGCGGGGATCTGGGGCCAGCGCATCGCGGAATACGCCGATTTATCCGTCCGCATGTTCCCGGCCAAAGGCTCGCTGCTGATCCTCGACCATCGCATCAATAACCATGTCATCAACCGCTGCCGTAAACCGTCTGACGCCGACATCCTCGTGCCGGGGGACACCATTTCGTTGATCGGCACGACCTCAATGCATGTGGACTACAGCGAAATCGATTACAACCGCGTTACCGCCGAAGAGGTGGATATTCTGCTGCGCGAAGGGGAAAAGCTGGCCCCGGTGATGGCGCAGACGCGTATTCTGCGTGCCTACGCGGGCGTGCGTCCCCTCGTCGCCAGCGACAACGATCCGAGCGGGCGTAACGTCAGCCGCGGCATCGTGCTGCTCGATCACGCCGAACGCGACGGCATGGACGGGTTTATCACCATTACCGGCGGCAAGCTGATGACCTACCGGCTGATGGCGGAGTGGGCCACCGATGCCGTCTGCCGTAAGCTCGGTAACACCGCGCCGTGCGTGACGGCGGAGCGGGCCCTGCCCGGCTCGCAGCAATCGACAGAAAAAACGCTGCACAAAATCATTTCACTTCCTGCCCCGCTTCGCGGTTCGGCGATTTACCGCCACGGCGACCGCACCCCGACCTGGCTTGGTGAAGGGCGACTCAGCCGCAGCCTGGTGTGCGAATGCGAAGCCGTGACCGCAGGCGAGGTGCAATATGCCGTGGAAAACCTGACGGTGAACAACCTGCTTGATTTACGCCGCCGCACGCGAGTCGGGATGGGCACCTGTCAGGGGGAGCTGTGCGCCTGCCGTGCCGCCGGGCTGCTGCAACGTTTTCATGCCACCTCCTCAACCCAGTCGCTCGCCCAGCTCAGCGATTTTTTAAATGAGCGCTGGAAAGGCATTCAGCCCGTCGCCTGGGGCGATGCCCTGCGCGAAAGTGAGTTTACCCGCTGGGTCTATCAGGGACTTTGCGGTCTGGAGAAGGAACACAACCATGAAATTTGATACCGTGATTGTGGGTGGAGGGCTGGCGGGCCTGCTGTGCGGTCTCAAACTGACGCAGCGGGGTCTGCGCTGCGCCATTGTCACTCGCGGTCAAAGTGCCCTGCACTTCTCCTCCGGCTCGCTGGATTTACTGGGCGCGCTATCGTTCGCCGATCTGCCGCCTGAACATCCCTACCGCCTGACGGGCGCAGAGAATATGGCCCGCTTTGCCTGCGAAACCGAACACCTGCTGACCGCCTGCGACGCACGCATGCAGGGTGACGCCGAGCAAAATCATCAGCGCGTCACGCCGCTCGGCACTCTGCGCGCCGCCTGGCTTAGCCCGGAAGAGGTGCCTGTCGCCCCCATCGCTGCCGGGCACGTGCGGGTGGTGGGGATCAGCGGTTTCCTCGATTTCCAGCCGCATCTTGCCGCCGCGTCTCTCAGACAGCAAGGGATTCAGGTGGATACGGCGGAGATTGATCTCCCCGAGCTCGACGTGCTGCGCGAAAACCCCAGCGAGTTTCGTGCGGTGAACATTGCCCGCCTGCTGGATAATGAACGCTACTGGCCGCAGCTGTACGCGGCGCTTCAACCGCTCGGCGAGACCTGCGACGCCCTGTTTATGCCCGCCTGTTTTGGCTTAACGGACAACCGGCTCTGGCGCTGGCTCTCGGCGCGCCTGCCCTGTACGCTCGGTTTACTGCCGACGCTCCCCCCTTCCGTACCCGGCATTCGTCTGCATACCCAGCTTCAGCGTCAGTTTGTCGCCCAGGGTGGCGTCTGGTTGGCAGGCGACGAGGTGAAAAAAATCACCCTGGCAGAGGGCGCGGTAAGCGAAATCTGGACCCGCAACCACGGCGACATCCCGCTTCGTGCACGCTATACGGTGCTGGCAAGCGGCAGTTTTTTCAGTAACGGTCTGCTGAGCAGCCGGGATGGCGTGCGTGAGGCAATTCTCGGGCTGGATGTCCGGCAAAGCGCTTCCCGCGCGGACTGGTATCAAAGCGATTTCTTCACCCCGCAGCCCTGGCAGCAGTTCGGCGTGATCGTCGATACCCAGCTGCGCCCGCAGCTGGGCGGGGAACCGGTTGAAAATCTTTACGCCATCGGCTCGGTTCTGGGCGGGTACGATCCCGTGGCACAGGGCTGCGGTGGCGGCGTCTGCGCCGTCACCGCGCTGCATGTCGCGGAGCAGATTATCCAGCGCAGGGAGGGAGCACAATGAACGACACCCGATTTGAAAGCTGTATCAAATGCACGGTCTGCACCACGGTTTGCCCGGTCAGCGGCGTCGATCCGCGCTATCCCGGCCCGAAACAGGCCGGCCCCGACGGGGAGCGTCTGCGCCTGAAGGACGGCGCGCTCTACGACGAGGCGCTGAAATACTGTATCAACTGTAAACGCTGCGAAGTTGCCTGCCCGTCGGACGTGAAAATAGGCGATATCATCCAGCGCGCCCGCGCCCGCTACAGTACGCAACAACCGACGCTGCGCGACACGATACTGAGCCACACCGATCTGATGGGCAGCCTCTCGACGCCTTTCGCGCCGGTCGTCAATGCCGCCACCGCCCTGAAGCCGGTGCGCAGGCTGCTGGATGCGACGCTCAAAATCGACCATCACCGCAGTCTGCCGAAATATTCTCACGGCACCTTCCGCCGCTGGTATAAATCCGTGGCGGCAGAACAGGCGCAGTTTGCTGAGCAGGTTGCCTTCTTCCACGGCTGCTACGTGAACTACAACCATCCGCAGCTGGGAAAAGACCTGCTGAAAGTGCTGAACGCCATGGGGACGGGCGTTCAGCTGCTGAGCAAAGAGAAGTGCTGCGGCGTTCCGCTGATTGCCAACGGTTTTACCGACAAAGCGCGCAGGCAGGCGAAAAGCAACGTCACCTCTTTACGTGAGGCGATCGTCGACAACGGGATACCGGTACTGGCGACGTCGTCAACCTGTACCTTCACGCTGCGCGATGAATATCCGCATCTGCTGGATGTGGATAACACCGGCCTGCGCGAGCACATTGAGCTGGCGACCCGTTTTCTCTGGCGCAAGCTGGACAGCGGGCAGACGTTACCGCTGGGCAAATTGCCGCTGAAGGTGGTGTATCACACGCCATGTCATATGGAGAAGATGGGCTGGTCGATCTATACGCTTGAGCTGCTGCGGCTGATCCCGGGGCTGGAGCTGACGGTGCTGGACTCACGCTGCTGCGGCATCGCTGGCACCTACGGCTTCAAGCGTGAAAACTACCCAACGTCACAGGCCATTGGCGCGCCGCTGTTCCGGCAGATTGAAGAGAGCGGCGCAGATATCGTGGTGACGGATTGTGAAACCTGCAAGTGGCAGATCGAGATGTCCACCAGCAAACGCTGTGAACATCCCATTACCTTGCTGGCAAACGCACTGGCGTAACCGTTGCCGGGGACACTGCCCCGGCACATCCTCACTCTACGAACAGCGATTCCACGACGTTGATCCAGCCGTGCTCGCTGGCGACCTCTTTCCCGTTCAGCCAGCGGCGCAGCATGTTCAGCGCCATCATCGCGCACACCTCCTGACGCACGGCCAGGCTGTGGCGGGTAATACTCATCTTCACTCGCAGGGCGTGGGTCCCTTCCGGCGTTGCCAGGGCAAAGTTGAGATGCTCCTCATCCAGCCCGCCCACAAAAAGCGCCAGTCCGGCGAAATGCTTCACTCTGCGCTCGGATGCCCAGCGCGCCGTCTGCGCCAGCGTCTCCTGCTGGAACGGCACCACTTCACTGGCCAGCAGCGGCGCACCCGCCCGGGTAAGCTGAAGCGCCAGAAGCCCACCGGTAAACTGCTCGCTTAGCGTCACGCTCAGCTGGCGGGACTGCAAATGCGCTGCGATCTGCGCCGGCAGCCCTTCCGTTCCTTCGAAAATCAGGCTTTCGCCAGCGACGCGCTGCACTTCCGGCCACAGCGCCAGCATGGCGGCTTTCTCTGACGCCGGTCCGGTCAGCTTCAGTTCAATAATCGGCATGGAGGAGCGATAGCCCATCGACACGCCGGGAGGCAGTTGCAGGTGATCGAGGCTCTGAGCCAGATCGCTTTCCGAGCGGCCAAAGGTGGTCAGACGCAGGCACAGCGGCGGTTCAGGCAGCGTGAAGCGCGCGCGCAGGCGCGGCAGGATCTGCTGCTCGACCATCACTTTAAATTCCGACGGCACGCCCGGGGTGAAGAACATCAGGCAGCGGTTCAGCTGAACGGCAAACCCGCAGGCGGTGCCGACCGGGTTATCAATCAGTTCCGCGCTGGCGGGAATTTCAGCCTGCTTGCGGTTGCTGGGGGCCATCACGCGGCCACGCTCGGAGAAAAATCGCTCCATCTGTGCCAGCCACGCCTCGTGCAGGACCAGGCCTTCACCTCTGGCCGTGGCGGCGGCCAGCGCGCTGAGATCGTCGCTGGTGGGCCCAAGCCCGCCGTTCACAATCAGCACGTCGCAGCGTTCGCTGCGCTCGCGCAGAACGTTGACCAGCGACTCAAGATTGTCACCCACGGTGTTGCGGCGCGTTAACGGTAATCCTTGCTCAAAGAAGAGATCGGCGAGCCAGGCGGCATTGGTATCAATGATTTGCCCATGCAGCACTTCGTCGCCAGTGGATAACATTTCCACGTTTATCATTGTGTTCTCCCATTTCAATGGTCAAAACACTATAGCGCAATCGAAGACCGGGGGAAGAGAGAAACTGGCGCGACTGAACGCCGCGCCGAAAGGATTAGAAACCTGCGCTCACACCGATGTAGGGACCATCTGCCAGCGCGTTGTCGCGGTGGCCGTCTTTACCCGCCAGGTTCAGATAACGATAACCCGCTTCGATGGTGACAGGACGGATGATGGTCCAGCGTCCACCCACGTTGGCTTCCTCATAGCTATCGATACCGCTGGAGAGGGAATCCGGAGAGTAGTAGTACTCACCGAACAGGCCAAAGCTGTCGCCGATTTTCCACTGCAAACCGCCGCCCACTGCCGCCGCGTAACCTTCGTCGCCGTCGTTCGGGTTGGTGTAAATCCCTTTACCGCCGACTGTCGCCAGGAAAGGACCCAAAGGTACGTTGAAGCCCAGCCCCAGGCTTGCCGCATCCCCATCGTCGTCGTTATGCGTCCAGCCGCCGGTCATCGCCAGGCCTGCGCTATCCGTGCCAAGACCAAAGCCCAGGTGGGTATAATCTTCGCCCGCCGAGCCGTTGAAGGAAATAGCGTTGGCTGCTGCCGATACAAACATCAGGCCTAAGCCCATTAATGCCACTTTTTTCATTGTCGTGATCCCGCACAATATATTCAGAGATGTCCAAAAACCGCGAGATTTTAACCTGACTGTCTGTGGGATCAATGCGCTCAGTGGACATCGGGCAATTAGTTTGTAACGATTTGATAATATCGGTATTTATATCATCAATAAAAAACGCATTTTTACGCACAGGCCGCCCAGATTTTCACTGGGCATCAGCTGAAGATGGCTGCGGTGCAGGCGGGCAATATCGTTGGTCAGCGCCAGGCCAATGCCGGACCCGGCGGCATCGCCCACGTTATCCAGCCGATGAAACGGCAGCATGGCCTGGGAAATCTGGTCTTCGGCAATACCCGGTCCACTGTCCTCCACGCTCAGCTCAACGGCATCGTTATCCATGCGCAGGTACACCGTCACGATGCCCTGCTCCGGCGTGTATTTGATCGCGTTCTCCAGCAGGTTAGCGCAGAGTTCGCCCAGCAAAACGTCATCCCCCTCAATCATTACCGGCTGCTGTACGCCGTCATAACCGAGATCGATACCCTTGCTGCGCGCCTGTGCCAGCCGCGAAAAGCAGCAGTTTTGCACCACCTGCACCAGATCGACAGGGGCAAACTGTCGCTCCCCCTGCTCTTTCCGCTTCACCGCCGAAAGCTGTAACAGCCTTTCCGTCAGCACGATGGTGTTATCCAGCGTAACGTTCATTGCCCGTAAGCTCTCCTGCCACAGCGCCGGATCGTTACGCGTCAGAGCAACGGATACCTGCGTTTTTAGCACCGCCAGCGGCGTTTTGAGCTGGTGTGAGGCATCGGCATTGAAGCGCTCCTGCCGCGAAAGTACGCCGCGCAACCGGTCGATGTAACGGTTAAACGCCACAATCAGCAGCCGCGTTTCCGACCAGGGCAGCAGCTCCGGCAGCGGGGCCAGCAGCCCGGGCTCACGGCGCACCATCAGCGAAGAGAGTTGCCGCATTGGGCGCAGCACGCGGCGCAGCAGCCAGGCGGTCAGGACCAGCGTCAGCAGCACCAGCAGCCCCTGCGACACGAGTGAGGAAAACAGCAGCTGTGTGGCCAGATAGCGCCGCGACTGCAACGTTTCTGCGACATAAATTTCCGCCATCCCGAACACATTATCTTCGTTAACCGGCTGGAGCAGCTTCGCCACGCGGATCGCCTGCCCGCGATACTCGGTATGATAAAACCACGCCAGCGCCGGATAGTGAGTGGTGCGCGACGTGGAGGGAGGCATATTTGGCAGATCGTCATAGCCGGAGATCGTCCGCCCGTCAGGGTCAACCACCTTGTAGTAGAGGCGATCGTTCATGTTCAGCTCAAAGCTGTCGAGCACGACCCAGGGCACGTTCACCAGCAGCTTGCCCTTGTGCACCACCAGCCGCTCAGACACGGTGCGCGCCGAGGATAACAGCGTGCGGTCATAGGCCTGCGTCGCCGCCTGTAGCGCGCTAACGTAGCTGTTAAAGGCTGACAGCCCCCATAACAGCAGCAGCGGCAAACCCAGAAAGAGCAAAAGTTGCAGGTAAAGCGACTGCGGCTTAACCCACTTCATCGCCGCACTCCAGCACGTAGCCCAGTCCCCGGAGGGTGGTGATCCGCACGCCGCTGCCGGTCAGCTTCTTACGCAGGCGGTGAATATAGAGATCGATACTCTCGGGGCTGACGTCGTCGTTCAGGCTGAACACCTGGTCGAAGAGCTGTTGCCGGGAGACGGGACGGGTCCGGCGGTGCATCAGCACCTTCAGTAAAGAGAGCTCGCGCGGCGTGAGGGAAAGAGGTTCATCGCGCAGCAGAAAAAAGCCTTCATCATCGTACTCCAGCTCTCCCAGCCGCTGGCGCTCCTGGGTTCGTCCTTCACTGCGGCGCAGCAGCGCACGCAGGCGGGCATCAAGCTCCTCCAGCTCGAACGGCTTCGGCAGATAGTCATCCGCCCCGGCATTCAGCCCTTTCACCCTGTCTGCCACGTTGCTGCGGGCGGTGAGAAATAGCACCGGCAGCGTCTGCCCGCGCTTTCTCAGACGATGCACCACTTCCAGCCCGTCGAAGCCGGGCATGCCGATATCAAGGATCGCGACGGCATAGTTTTCCCCCTGCAAAAGGTGATCGGCCGCCCGTCCATCGTTGACGCAATCCACGGCAAATCCGTTTTGTACCAGCGCTTTCTCCAGCCAGTGAGCCAGCTCACGATTATCTTCCGCCAGTAAGAGACGCATATCACATCCTGTAAAGTTGGTGTCGCAGTGAAAGGGAAATGAAAGGTTATTGTTTTAACAATCACGCAACGGAACCGCTACAAGGTGGTTCACATAATCAGAAAAAAGACACCCGTACCCGTACTCCCGGTTCTCCGGCGTGAGGATAAACGATGAAAAAACAATTACTTTCTACCCTTGCTGCAAGCGTATTGCTGTTGAGTGCCTCTGTCGTTCAGGCGCAGGACACCCCGTCCCGCACCGAGTGTATCGCCCCGGCCAAACCCGGCGGCGGCTTCGACCTGACCTGTAAGCTGATTCAGGCCAGCCTGCTGGAGACGAAGGCCATTGAGAAACCGATGCGCGTCACCTACATGCCCGGCGGCGTGGGCGCGGTAGCCTATAACGCCATCGTCGCCCAGCGCCCTGCTGAACCCGGCACCGTGGTGGCCTTCTCCGGCGGCTCGCTGCTGAACCTGTCGCAGGGGAAATTTGGTCGTTATGACGTGAATGACGTGCGCTGGCTCGCCACCGTGGGCACCGATTACGGCATGATCGCCGTTCGCGCGGACTCCCCGTGGAAATCCCTGAAAGATCTGCTGACCGCCATGGAAAAAGATCCGAACAGCGTGGTAATTGGCGCAGGCGCCTCTATCGGCAGCCAGGACTGGATGAAAGCCGCGCTGCTGGCGCAGCAGGCCAAAGTGGATCCGCACAAAATGCGCTACGTGGCCTTTGAAGGCGGCGGTGAGCCGGTGACGGCGCTGATGGGCAATCACGTGCAGGCAGTATCGGGCGATCTCAGCGAAATGGTGCCCTACCTGAGCGGGGATAAGATCCGCGTGCTGGCGGTCTTCTCGGAAAACCGTCTGCCGGGCCAGCTGGCAGACGTCCCAACCGCCAAAGAGCAGGGTTATAACCTGGTCTGGCCGATCATCCGTGGCTTCTTCGTCGGGCCAAAAGTGACCGACGCCGAGTACCAGTGGTGGGTGGATACCTTCGCAAAACTTCAGCAAACCGAGGAGTTCAAAAAACAGCGCGATCTGCGCGGGCTGTTTGAGTTCAACCTGAACGGCAAGCAGCTGGACGAGTACGTGAAAAAACAGGTGAATGACTATCGCGAACAGGCGAAAGCCTTTGGTCTGGCGAAATAACCGGAGGCGCTATGAGCGATCGCATTTTTGCCGGGATATGGCTGCTGCTCTGCATTGGCGGCCTGTTCGTCGCCTGGCAGATCCACAGCGAATACAGCTATGAACCCGTGGGGCCACGCCCCTTTCCCGTCGGCATTGTTGGCCTGATGCTGCTCTGTTCGGTGGCCCTGCTGCTGCGCCATCCGGACACCGTGGAGTGGCCGCCACGCCGCACGCTGCAACGTCTGCTGGTAATGGTGATTGTTCTGCTGATGTACGCGTGGGGCTTTGAGTGGCTCGGCTTCCCGATCGCCACCGCCCTGCTGACGATGGTGATTGGCATACTGTTTAACGCCTCGCTGCCTGCGGCGGGGATCTCCGGGGTCGTACTGGGCATTTTACTCTGGTACGCCTTCGACCGCCTGCTGGACGTGACCCTGCCGCTCGGCGCATGGTTTAACTAACGGAGCACGCTATGGATACCTGGATCTATCTCTCTCAGGGGTTCGCGGTAGCGATGACCCCGGAAAACCTGGTGATCGCCCTGATCGGCTGTTTCGTCGGGACGATCGTTGGCCTGCTGCCGGGCCTTGGGCCTATCAACGGCGTGGCGATTTTACTGCCGCTGGCCTTTGCGCTGCACCTGCCTGCGGAGTCGGCGCTGATCCTGCTGGCGACGGTCTATATCGGCTGCGAATACGGGGGGCGTATTTCCTCGATACTGCTTAACGTGCCCGGCGATGCCGCTGCCATTATGACCGCGCTGGATGGTTATCCGATGGCGCAGCAGGGACGCGGCGGCGTGGCGCTCTCTATTTCCGCCGTCAGCTCGTTCTTTGGCTCCCTGATCGCCATTGGCGGCATCATCCTCTTCGCCCCGGCGCTGGCCCAGTGGTCGCTGGCGTTTGGTCCGGCCGAGTATTTTGCCCTGATGGTGTTCGCCATCGCCTGTCTCGGCAGCATGATGGCGCAGAATCCGCTGAAGTCGTTTTTGTCTGCGTTGATTGGCCTCAGTCTGGCCACCGTCGGCGTGGATGCCAACACCGGGGTTTATCGTTTTACCTTCGACAGCGTTCATCTCTCCGACGGCGTGCAGTTTATCGTCGTGGTGATTGGTCTGTTCTCTGTCTCAGAAATCTTACTGATGCTGGAACATACCAGCAGCGGGCAGACGCTGGTGCGTAAAACCGGACGTATGCTCTTTAATGCCAAAGAGGGGGCGCAGTGTGTGGGTGCCACCCTGCGTTCGTCGGTGATCGGTTTCTTCGTCGGCATTCTGCCCGGCGCGGGGGCTACTATCGCCAGCGCCATCACCTACATGACCGAGAAAAAGCTGAGCGGTAACAGCGACAGCTTCGGCAAAGGCGATATCCGCGGCGTGGCGGCGCCGGAGGCGGCGAATAACGCCTCGGCCTGCGGCTCGTTTATCCCGATGCTGACCCTCGGCGTACCAGGCTCCGGCACCACCGCGGTGATGATGGGCGCGCTGACGCTCTATAACATCACTCCCGGTCCGGCGATGTTTACCGAGCAGCCCGATATCGTCTGGGGCTTGATTGCGGCGCTGCTGATCGCCAACGTGATGCTGCTGGTGATGAACATCCCGCTGATCGGGCTATTCACCCGTATGCTGACCATTCCCCTGTGGTTCCTGGTCCCGGCCATCGCCGCCGTCTCTGCGGTTGGGGTGTACGCAGTGCACAGCACCACCTTCGACCTGGTGTTAATGGTGCTGCTCGGCGTGCTGGGCTACATTCTGCGCAAGATGCACTTCCCGATGTCGCCGCTGATTTTAGGGTTTGTATTGGGGGAAATGCTGGAGCAGAACCTGCGCCGCGCCCTCTCCATCAGCAATGGCAACATGGCGATCCTGTGGGAGAGCAGCGTGACGAAGATCCTGCTGGCGATGGCGATCATGGTGATTGTCGTGCCGCCGGTGCTGCGCTGGATGCGTCGACGCCAGCAGAAACCGCAGCCGGATATCGGCTGATTAGCCCCTCAACAGGGCATTGACCCACTGCCTTAACGCCTGGCGGGAGATCTTTATCCCGCCATTTTTCAGTTCTGACGGCAGCGCCAGCCAGTGTACCGGCTGCTCAAAGCGCGCCAGCCTGCCCTGAACCCACTCCGGCAACAGCGTGATATCCGTGCCCGGCTCACATTCCACTACCGCCACCGGGCGTTGCCCGTATTCGGCGTCATCCAGCGGGACGATAAACACCTGGCTTACCTGCGGATGTGTGACGATAACGCGCTCCAGCGCTTCCGGCTGGATCCCTTCTCCGCCGCTGAAAAAGAGATTGTCCATTCGGCCCAGAATGGTCAGGCGTCCGTCATGCCACTCGCCGCGATCGCGGGTGGCGAACCAGCCCTGCTCGTTGACCAGCGGCAGTAAGGCACCGTCTCGCCAGTAGCCCGCCGCCATGCTTTCCGCCCGGATCCAGACTTCACCGTTCACCACCTGAAGGTCTCTGCCCGGCAGCGCGCTGCCCACGTCCGGCGCGCCGTCGGCCTCTTTGGCGCAGACGGTGGAGGCGAACTCGGTCAGACCGTAGCCGCAGAACGTGCGGATCCCCTGCTTGCGCGCCTGTTCGGTCAGCTCAACGGGGATTTCCGCCCCGCCGAGCAGCACGGCTTTCAGCGCAACGGGATGGTGTGAATTGAGCAGCCGCCACAGCTGCGTCGGCACCAGCGAGGCGTGGGTACAGCCCTGCAGGGCCTGCTCCAGCGGCTGTTTTTCACGCACGGTGAGACGGCCTCCGCCCTGCAACCAGCGCCACAAAATCCCCTGACCGGAGACGTGAAACAGCGGCAAGGACAGCAGCCAGTCGTCATCACCGCCATAAGGCATCAGCGACAACACGCCTTTTGCGCTGGCAAGGTGGGCGGCACAGGTGTGCACCGCCGCTTTCGGCAAGCCGGTGGAGCCGGAGGTGAGCGTCATTGAGGCCAGCCGTTCTGCCCGCCACGTCACCCCGCCCTGCTCCTCGCCCTCTCTTAATACCAGCCCAGGCAGACCGTCATACTCACCGTTAAGCACCAGCGCAAAGCGCAGGGTCATCTGCGGCAGGAGGACGTCCAGCAGCGGACGGGGAAGCTGAGGGTTCACCGGCAAAACGCGGGCGCCGCACTGAAGCAGCGCCAGCCAGGCCAGCAGGGTCTGCGGATGGTTGTGGGCGAGCAGCATGACGCCGTCCCCGTCCCTGACACCCTGAGACTGAAAACCGGCTGCCAGACGATCGATACGCTCGCCCAGCTGTGACCAGTTGAGCGTTATATCGTCTAAACGCAGCGCGGGTGTATCGGCACTCCTGGAGCGCCAGTGCCGCCACGGCCAGTCGGTAAAAGTCATTGCAGCGGCTCCAGCGTCCCGACATCGAGGCACGGCAAGGTGCTGTCCGGCCACTGGCGAATCAGCTGGGCCTGCATCAGGTTTAGCGTATCAAGACCGGGAACGGTGTCCGGCGTTAACCATGCAGCGATGCGCGCCAGTTGCGTCAGCCCGAGGCTGGATTCGATGGATGAACTGATCACCGCCGTCAGCCCTGCGGCATGGGCCGCCGCAACCTGCTCGCGCACCTTGTCGAGGCTGCCGGTCAGCGTTGGCTTAATGACCACGGCCCCGACGCCCGGCTCGGCGACAAACGTAAAACCGGCTTCGCGCAGGCTCTCATCCCAGGCAATGGCAATGCCGGTTTCCCGGGCGAAGGCGCGAGAGTCGTCGCGCGTTTTGCACGGCTCTTCGAGAAACGCGATGCGGTTGCGGTACGCCGGGTTGACGTACTTCGCAAACTGCTGCGCCCTGAGCGGCGTCCAGGCGCGGTTGGCGTCCAGGCGCAGGTGCAGATCGGGAATGGCTTCCAGTAACAGGTTAACCACCATTCCGTCGCGCACCGCTTCGTACAGGCCGACCTTAATTTTCGCCACCTTCTCGCCAGGCATCCCGGAGAGCAGCGCGAAAAGTTCATCCGGATCGCCGGAACAGAGCGGCGCGGCGCGATAATTCGCCGCATCCGGCAAACAGCCGTCCAGCTCTGCCAGCGCGCAGCTGATGCCGAACGCGACGGAAGGAACGTCCGGCAGCGACGGATCTGCCCCCTCACGCCATTCGTGTGTCCAGGCCATCAGCGCCGCCTGCGCCTCATCCAGCGTTTCCAGGCTAAAGCCCGGAAGCGGGGCGATTTCGCCCCACCCTTCCCGCTCGCCCTGCCGGAGATGCACGAAAAAGCCATCACGGGTTTTTAACCGCCTTTCACGCAGTACCACGCCCGCGTCCATCGGTATCTGCCAGCGGTAAACCTGCGCGCGACGCATCACGGGTTCCGTTTGTATTTGCTGAAGTCTGGCTGGCGTTTTTCGTTGAACGCGTTGCGCCCTTCCTGACCCTCTTCGGTCATATAGAACAGCATGGTGGCGTTACCCGCCAGCTCCTGAAGTCCCGCCTGACCGTCACAGTCGGCGTTGAGGGCCGCTTTCAGGCAGCGCAGCGCCATTGGGCTGTTTTGCAGCATTTCGCGACACCAGCGCACGGTCTCTTTTTCCAGATCGGCGATCGGCACCACGGTGTTAACCAGCCCCATGTCCAGCGCTTCCTGGGCGTTGTACTGACGGCACAGGAACCAGATTTCGCGGGCTTTTTTCTGGCCGACGATGCGCGCCATGTAGGATGCCCCCCAGCCGCCGTCGAAGGAGCCAACTTTCGGGCCAGTCTGGCCGAAAATGGCATTTTCCGCCGCGATAGTCAGGTCACACATCATGTGCAGCACGTGACCGCCGCCGATGGAATAACCTGCCACCATCGCAACCACCGGTTTTGGACAGGTGCGGATCTGGCGCTGGAAATCCAGCACGTTCAGGTGGTGCGTGCCGGCATCATCCTGGTATCCGCCGTAGTCGCCGCGGACTTTCTGATCGCCGCCCGAGCAAAAGGCTTTCTCCCCTTCCCCGGTGAGGACGATGACGCCGATGTTGTCGTCGTAGCGGGCATCCGCCAGCGCCTGGATCATCTCTTTTACGGTCAGCGGACGAAACGCGTTGCGTACCTGTGGACGATTGATGGTGATTTTGGCGATACCATCGGTGGATTTGTGGTAGCGGATGTCGGTGTAGCCTTCGGAGCAGTCCTGCCATTCAACCGGCGCGTAAAGCATGTTTTCATCAGGATAGATCATAGCGTGTCCTTTGTTCGATAACGTAGTATCTGAGCCAGACTCGCGGCAACCGCTTCCGGGTTGTCCCGGTGGGCGTTGTGTCCGGCATGAGGGATAGCATGACGCATGGCGTTAAGTTCAGCAGCGATGGCTGCAAACTTCCCGTCACGTTCGCCATAGAGATAGTCGAAAGAAAAATCACGCGCGGTGAGCGCGGGACGTAAATCAGGCTGAACGGCAAGCGAGGTGGCTTCCAGCATCTCAGCCAGCCTCGGGCCGTTGTTCCGGCTACGCAGCGCGATCAGCGTGTTGCGCTGTTCATCCGTAAGGGAGGTAAAGACCGGCTGTTGATACCAGTCGGCAAAGACGGCTTCAAGCGGCTCACTGCGAAAACGTGACGCCCAGCGGCGGTCCGAGGCCAGCCGCGCCTGGCGCGCCTCGACGTCTTGCAGTCCAGGGTGTCCACCTTCCACAATCATCCCGTCTAACCCCGCAGGATGCTGGCAGGCATGGAACATCGCAATGCGGCCACCGAGTGAGTACCCTACCAGCCAGTAATTTAGTATGTTGTAACTAATTAAGGTATACGTGAGCAATTCACTTACCTCTGCAAACCCCGTCACGCCCGTATCCGCTGAACCACCGTGCCCGGGCAGGTCAAGGTAGAGCCTGGGGTAGTCATGCAGCGACGCCCCAACGGTCTGCCACTCACGACAGTCACCGGAAAAACCGTGCAGGAAAACCAGCCAGGGGTAGCCTGGTTTTCCGGGCTGAGTGACGCCAGCGAGGATCACAGGTGACTCACCTGCGCCAGCAGATGTTGCAGCTTCTGCGCGCCGTCAGAATCGTTTACCACCAGCTCAATCAGCGTCGCGCCAGGCTGCCGCCAGGCGGTGTTCAGCGCCGTCTCCAGCGCGTCCCAGTTTTCCGGGCGATGGTACTTCAGGCTGAACATGGCGGCGGCGTGTTCGAACTGCACGTTTTGCGGCATCAGATAGAAGCGCTCACGTTCGCTTTGCGGCGTCGGCAGCAGGGAGAAAATCTGTCCGCCGTTATTGTTAACAACAATCAGCACGAACGGAGCCGACGCCTGACGCAGGAGCGCCAGCGCGTTGAGATCGTAGAGGGCTGAGAGATCCCCCACAATCGCCAGCGTGGATTTTGCGCTGGCCCGCTGTACGCCAGCGGCGGTGGAGATCAGCCCGTCAATGCCGCTCGCGCCCCGGTTGCTGTATACCGGATAACCCGCGGGCAGCTGCGAAAAGGCGTCAATCAGGCGCACCACCAGGCTGTTACCGACAAAAAGTTGCCCCTGCTCGGGAAGATATTTGCGGATACGGTGCGCCAGCCCGGCTTCACTGAACTCCTCGCACTGCGCTTTGGTGAGTTCCCACGCCTGACGCGACAGCGCCGGGATCTCCACCGCCCAGGGTTTGCGTTTTTCCGCCGGATGCAATTCCAGCCAGCTGTCAATATCGCTCACCAGGCGGCGACCGCGATGGTGCGCCGGGTCAAGGCGTCCTTCGAGCGGGTCCACCAGCCAGTACTCTTCTGGCGTACAGGTGGCCTGCCACTGGAGCAGTCGCTTGCCCGTCAGGCTCGAGCCCAGCTGGACGACAATTTGCGCCTGCGCCAGCTCGGTGACCGCTTTCGCGTTCCCCAGCCAGAGGTCAGCGCAGGGCAGCGGCTGGCCCGTCTGGGAAAGCACGTCACCAATCAGCGGCCAGCCAAGCGTTTGTGCCCACTCCGCCGCCAGCTTGCCTTCCGCCGCACTCATCCGCCCGGCAATCACCACCCCGCGCTTCTGGCGCCAGAAGAACCAGTCGCGCTGCTTAGCGCTTTCCAGATGCGTCTGCTCACGCAGCCAGGGCTTTTCGCTCTCCCACCATTCTCCCAGCTGCTGTTGCCAGGCTAGGCCGGTCTCGTTCATTTCGCCGTACAGCGGTTCGGCAAACGGGCAGTTAATGTGCAGCCCGCCGCTGCGCAGTGCGTTCATGGCGTGGTCGAGAGTTGAGACCAGCCAGCTGGCGGGAATATCCTGGGTGGGGCGCGGCAACGAGACCGTCTGTGAAGGATGCGAGGCAAAAATGCCAGGCTGACGAATCGCCTGGTTCGCGCCGCAGTCAATAAGTTCCGGAGGACGATCGGCGGTGAGTAAAATCAGCTTTTCGCCGGTTAACCCCGCTTCAATCAGCGCCGGATAGAGGTTTGCCACCGCCGTGCCGGAAGTCACTATCACCGCCACGGGCGCGTTGCTGACTTTCGCCAGCCCGAGCGCCAGGTGGCCGAGACCACGCTCGTCAAAATGGGTGTGATGAATAAAAGCCCTGTTTTCCGCCGCAGCAAGGGTGAGCGGCGTGGAGCGAGAGCCCGGAGCAATACACACATGCCTGACACCATGGCGAGTCAGGGCTTCAAGGATCACCGTCGCCCAGCGTCGGTTAAAAGAACTTACTGACATGAGATTGTCCAGTATCAAGAATGCGACACAGTATAAATAATAGAAAAAGTCAGAATTTTGATATGAATCGGGATTGCACGAATCAGTATTAATCCCTCAGGAGGAGGGAACGCAGCCCGGCGGCCTTATTTTCGATCTCCTGCCACTCCTGCTCTGGATCGGAGCCGCTGACGATGCCCGCCCCCGCATAAAGACGCAGCGCGGCGTCATGAACGCGGGCGGAGCGTAATGCCACGCAGAACTCGCTTTGATCGCGCGATAAATAGCCCGCCGATCCGGCGTACCACTCCCGGTCAAACGGCTCCACTTTCGCAATAAATTCTCGCGCTGCCTGACGCGGCAGCCCGGCCACCGCCGCCGTCGGTTGCAGAATATGCAGACACTGCTCGTCATCAGACTGTTTGAGTTCGGTCCAGATACAGCGGCGTAAATGCTGCACCTTGCGCAGACGCAGCACCTGCGCTGGGAGGATCTCCAGCGTCCGGGTATGGTGCTGAAGACGCTGGCAGATATCTTCCACCACCAGCATATTTTCCCGCTGATTTTTGTCGTCGTTCATCAGCCAGTCGCCCAGACGCTGGGCCTGCTTATCGTCAGAATGGCTGGCGACGGTGCCTGCCAGCGCTTCAGTGCGCAGCAGCATGCCGCGTCGCCGCCAAAGTCGCTCGGGCGTCGAGCCGAGGAACGCGTTGCTGGCGTCAAAGACCATACAAAAATGATAGCAGTTGAGGTTTAGCGCGCGGCTGGCGGCCATTAGCGCGATGGCGTTCACGGGCTGCCGGCACTGCACGTCTGTAGCACGTGCGAGCACCACTTTCTCAAAATCGCCGCGAGCAAGGGTATCCGTCGCCTGACGAATCAACGCCAGCCATTCCGGTTTTTCCGGATGATGGGTTTCCTGCACAATCTGCACGGACAACGGGCGGATCGGCGCGGCGTCGCGCAGGTTATCAATAAACTTCAGTGCGTCACCGGCATCGTCACACAGCGACGTTTCGCTCCACAGTTGCAGGCGCAGCGTGGCGACCCCGCCAGACCGTCGCCAGAGAAGGCGCGGTAAAAACAGCTTTCCCTGTGCCGGGTTGAAGGCGTTCAGGCCGCAGATACGGGTATCATTGGCTACGTCATGGGTGTGCAAAAACCGGGAGGCCGAGGCCAGAGAGTCAAAATGGGCGAGGCTTCCGAGCGCGGCAAGTTCTTCATCACCGCTCCGCTGTTGCCAGTAAAACTGGGGATAGCATCGCTGCACACCCAGCCAGGCCAGCGGATCGAAGGCGTCGTTTAACGGGAAAGAGACATCGAAATGGCGTAAACCGGGTGTAGCGGGTAACGCTTGCGCAAGCTGAGTGCGCAGGCGTTCCAGCGCGATGGAAATCGAATGCACGCGAACCTCTCCCTGTTAAAACCTTACATTATACGGGGTACTGATGATAAATAGCAGTACCCACGTGTAGGGAGGGGTTTACCGGCTTAACGACGGGCTAACAGCAGGCCCAGCACCAGCCCTACGGCCGCACCGACCCCAATGCCCTGCCACGGCTTTTCGTGCACATAATCGTCGGCACGATAAACCGCCTGTTTGGCGCGGTAGTAGTAATTGTCGGATGCGTTGCTGACGCGGTTTTTCACGTCATGCAGCGCCTGCTCGGCGCGGGCTTTGAGCTCAATGTACTTCTGATCGGCAGGATCGCCTGAAGAGCGCAGTACTTCTTCCAGCGTTTCGCTTAACAGCGTTAAATCGTCGTCTGCTCGGGTATCCCAGGATTGAAATGACATATTTTTCTCCATGTTAGTACACCAGTCCGATAACTATAGACAACGTCTCGCTATTGCGCCTGTTTCGCTTCGCGCGCCATACCAATATGTGGGATGCCATCTTCATCGTAAATGTCCGTGACTGGGGTAAAACCAAAATGGCCATAGAATGATTGCAAATGCGCCTGCGCACCCAGGTATAACGCCTTGTCTGGCCACCGTTTCAGGCATGCGTCCAGCGTTTTTTCCATCAGCTGATAGCCCAGCTTTTCACCGCGCGCGCTTCCGCTGATAATGACGCGGCCAATGACGACAGGGTCAAAATCCTCTTCGCTTTTCAGAATCCTCGCATACGCCACCAGCTCGTTATCGCGCCAGCCGAGGATGTGCCGGTTCTCGCCGACCAGGTCATCGCCGTCGATATCCTGATACGGGCAGGTTTGTTCAACCACAAAAACTTCGCAGCGCAGTTTGAGCAGGGCGTAGAGTGACTGAATAGTCAGTTCGCTGTGGTGTAGATCTTGCCACTGGATCATGTGTTTCTCCTTCCTGGGGTTCATCACGTTATACTAAACCCCTTCCCATTCGGCAAAGGGCTGATTGCGTTATGGAACTGATTTTTCTGGGTACGTCCGCGGGCGTACCAACCCGCTCACGCAACGTGACGGCGATTCTGCTGGATCTTAAGCATCCTACCCGCGGCGGGCTGTGGCTGTTTGACTGCGGCGAAGGTACGCAGCATCAGTTGCTGCATACCTCATACCACCCGGGGAAAGTGGATAAAATATTTATCACCCATCTGCACGGCGACCATCTGTTTGGCCTGCCGGGCCTGCTGTGTAGCCGTTCGATGGCCGGTAACGCTAACCCGCTGACCATTTATGGCCCTGCGGGTATTCAGGCATTCGTTGAGACCACGCTGCGCCTGAGCGGCTCGTGGACCGATTATCCGCTGGAGGTGGTTGAGATCGGCGAAGGTCTGGTGTTCGACGACGGAGAATACCAGGTGCGCGCTTACCCGCTTAACCATCCGGTGGAATGCTACGGCTATCGCGTTGAGGAGCATGACAAGCCCGGCGCGCTGAACGCCGCCGCGTTGCAGGCCGATGGGGTGAAACCTGGCCCGCTGTTCCAGCGTCTGAAGCACGGCGAGACCGTCACGCTGGAAGACGGGCGCGTCATCAACGGTCAGGATTACCTTGCGCCGCCGCAGCCGGGCAAAAAACTGGCTATTTTTGGGGATACCGCCCCCTGCCCTTCGGCGCTCCGGCTTGCCGGGGGTGTGGATGTGATGGTGCATGAGGCAACGCTGGAAGCGGCGATGGAAGAAAAAGCCAATAGCCGGGGGCACAGCTCAACGCGTCAGGCCGCGCAGCTGGCGCGCGAGGCTGGCGTCCGGAAACTGATTGTCACTCACGTCAGCTCACGCTATGACGTCCGCGGCTGTGAAAGCCTGCTGGCAGAGTGTCGGGAGGTGTTCCCGGCATGCGAGCTGGCGGAAGATTTTGCTCAGGTCAGCGTTTAGTCCTTCATTTTTCCCTCAGGGTGCCGATAACGATTAAAAGGCCAGCATTTCTCTTGAGGGTAGAATGGATAATTTCCAGAAAGATATTGATGACAGGGCGAACCTGACCCAGTCCAACCGTTTTGAACTGTTGCTGTTCCGTCTTGGCACCTCTCTGAACGAAAATAAATCCGAGCTGTTCGGCATCAACGTGTTCAAACTGCGCGAAATTGTGCCGATGCCGACCTTCACCAAACCAGCGGGAATGAAGTCTCCGCTGATGGGGATGGTAAATATTCGCGACCAGGTGATCCCGGTGATCGATCTGGCCGCCGTCGCCGGCTGCAAGCCAGCCACCGGGCTAAACATTTTGCTGATCACCGAATATGCCCGCAGCGTGCAGGCGTTTGCCGTGGAATCGGTGGAGAATATCATGCGTCTCGACTGGAAGCAGGTGCACGCCGCGGAAACCGCCGTCAGCGGTCGCTACATCACCAGCATTGCCTGTCTGGACGATAAGACCGATACCAACGATCTGGCAATGGTGCTCGACGTGGAGCAGATCCTGTATGACATCACCCCGGCGAACCACGATCTGCACGCCACCCATCTGGAAACCACCAAATTCAACATCAAGCCTGGCTCTGTCGCGATTGTTGCTGAAGACTCGAAAGTAGCGCGCTCAATGCTGGAGAAGGGATTGCGGGCAATGGAGATCCCGGCTCAGCTGCATATCACCGGCAAAGACGCATGGGAGAAAATCACTCAGCTGGCCGCGCAGGCTCAGGCTGAGGGCGTCCCCGTTACCGATAAGATTGCCCTGGTATTAACCGACCTCGAAATGCCGGAGATGGACGGCTTTACGCTGACGCGCAAAATCAAAACTGACCCGGTACTGAAAGATATTCCGGTGGTGATCCACTCGTCTCTTTCCGGCAACGCGAACGAAGATCATATACGCAAAGTGAAGGCTGACGGCTATGTGGCGAAGTTTGAGCTGAATGAGCTGTCGTCGGTGATTGAAGAGGTGCTGGACCGCTCGATGAAGAAGATTGACGGGCCGCTTATAAGCAGGAAGCAGTTAGCTTAGTCGGGTGGCGCTTCGCTTACCCGACCTACAAGACCTGTAGGCCCTGCAAGCGTAGCGCCGTTGGGCAATAAAAAACCCGCCGAGGCGGGTTTTTTGCTTTTACATCAGCGGCATCGCGCGCTGCACAATCTCAATCAGCGGCTGCGGATAGATACCGAAGATTAGCACCAGAAGCGCGGAGATCAGCACCACGATCCCCCCGGCGCTGTACTGCCAGTTGGACGGTGCATCACGGTTGAGCTGCTGAGGCGCGCTCAGGTACAGGCTCACAGCCACACGCAGGTAGTAGTAAAGACCAATCGCGGAGCCGATAACGACACCGGCAGTCAGCCACCACAGACCCGCCTGCACACCGACGGCCAGCACGTAGAACTTACCGATAAAGCCCAGCGTCATCGGGATACCCGCCAGAGAGAGCATCATCACGGTCATTACCGCAGACAGAATCGGACGGTGCCAGAACAGACCACGGTAGGAGAACAGGGAATCTGCATCCGGGCCACGGTACGGGCTGGACATCAGGCTCACCACGCCGAACGCGCCGAGGCTGCTGAACAGGTAACCGGCCAGATACACACCCACGGTTTCCATCGACATCTCACCGCTTTGCAGCGCAATCAGCGCCACCAGCAGGTAGCCCAGATGGGAGATTGAGGAGTAGCCCAGCAGACGCTTAATGTTGGTCTGGCTCAGCGCCATCAGGTTACCGAAGATGATGGAAACGAACGCGATAATGCCCAGCACCACGCGAACCGCTTCGCTGTCACCCACCGGGGCGTACAGGAACAGACGCATGACCACGCCAAAGATAGCGATTTTACTCGCCGTCGCCAGGAAGGTAGAGACCGGCGCTGGCGCACCCTGATAAACGTCTGGCGTCCACAGGTGGAACGGCACCAGAGAGAGTTTAAAGCCAAGGCCAACAATCATCATGCCCAGACCCGCCAGCAGCAGCGGCTCGTGCATCATACCGTCGCCGAGGCTCTTACCGAGCGCCAGGAAGGAGAGGTTACCCGTCTGTGCATACAGCAGCGCGATACCGAACAGCAGGAACGACGACGCAGCAGCGGACAAGATGGTGTACTTGATCGCCGCTTCCAGAGAGCGCTTCTGACGGAAAGCGTAACCAATCAGGCCGAACAGCGGCAGTGAGATCAGCTCAATACCGAGGAACAGCGCGGCCATGTGGTTCGCGTTCGCCAGCAGAATGCCGCCGAGCGCGGCAATCAGTACCAGCAGGTAAAACTCTTCTTTGTTGTCGTTGTAACCTTCGAGCCACGGGTACGCAAAGGTACAGGTTGCCAGGCTCGCCAGCAGCACCAGACCGGTGTAGAGCATGGCGTAGCCGTCAACGCGCATCAGCGGCGTGACGTCCATTGCGCCCGCCTGGCCAACAAACCAGAGGGAGACTAACGCAGCGTTCAGACCCAGAACGGACAGGGTCGCATTCAGGAAGTGATTGCGTCGCCACGCAATGGAGAGCATCACAACCACCACCGTCAATCCGACGATCAGCAGCGGTAGCAGCGCGATCAGTTGTTGTGGAGTTATTGTCATGGCGAATTACGGCCTTGTAGTAGAAGCAGAATTAACAAACCACTGCTGGATGTTACCCATCGCGGAGTGCGAGGTATCCAGAATCGGCTGCGGATAGAAGCCCAGCAGCACCAGCAGTACGACCAGCAGCAGGATGATGGACAGCTCACGCAGCGACATCCCCGGCAGTTCTTTAGCAGCAATTTCGCTCTTCGCTTTACCGAAGTAGGCGCGGTGCAGCATCGCCAGCGAGTACACGGAGGCGAACACCAGACCAAAGGTGGAGATGACGGTAATCATCGGAACCACTTTGAAGCTGCCGAACAGAATCATAAATTCGCCAACGAAGTTACCGGTACCTGGCATACCCAGGGTGGCAACCGCGAAGAACATGGAGAGTGCAGGCAGCCATTTCATTTTGCCCCACAGGCCGCCCATCATACGCATGTCGCGGGTATGCAGACGTTCGTACAGCTGACCGCACAGGATGAAGAGACCGGCTGCGGACAGACCGTGCGCAATCATCTGGATCACCGCGCCCTGGTACGCCAGCTGGCTACCGGTGTAGATGGCAATCAGTACGAAGCCCATGTGGGAAACGGAGGTGTAAGCAATCAGACGTTTGATGTCGTACTGCGTGAAGGCCATCCATGCACCGTAGAAGATACCGATCACGCCAAGCCACATGGCAATCGGCGCAAACTCTGCGGAGGCGTTCGGGAACAGCGGCAGGGAGAAACGCAGCAGACCGTAGGCCGCCGTTTTCAGCAAGATACCCGCCAGGTCAACGGAACCCGCCGTTGGCGCCTGAGAGTGCGCGTCCGGCAGCCAGCCGTGCAGCGGAACCACCGGCATTTTCACCGCGAAGGCGATGAAGAAGCCGAGCATCAGCAGGTATTCCACACCGTGGGACATCGGGGTCTTCAGCAGATCTTCATAGTTGAAGGTCCAGACGCCGGTGGCGTTGTAATGCACAAACACCAGCGCCAGGATGGCAATCAACATCACCAGACCACTCGCCTGGGTGTAGATGAAGAACTTGGTGGCCGCCGTGATACGCGTTTTACCGTCGGATGCCTTGTGGCCCCACAGCGCGATCAGGAAGTACATCGGCACCAGCATCATCTCCCAGAAGAAGAAGAACAGGAACATGTCGATGGCCAGGAACACGCCGATAACGCCGCCCAGGATCCACATCAGGTTCAGGTGGAAGAAGCCCTGGTATTTTTCGATTTCTCGCCAGGAGCAGAGTACCGCCAGAACGCCGAGCAGACCGGTCAGCACGACCATCAGCAGCGACAGACCGTCAATCGCAAGGTGGATCGTGATACCGAAACGTGGGATCCACGGCAGAATGAACTCAGATTGCCACTGCGGAAGGCCCGCAGACTGGGTCAATGAGTAGCCACCCTGCAACCACAGTTGCAGGCCAAGCGCGAGCGTCAATCCCATGGTGATCAGCGCGATCCAGCGCGGCATCTTCACGCCAAAGCGTTCAGTCTGCCAGCACAGGAAGCCGCCGATGAAGGGAATTAATATTAGCCAGGGTAATAACATGGCGATTTTTATTCCTTGTTAAAGTCCCTCAGGGACCGATTTTCAACGAATTCGACAAAATTCACGTGTTAGTGCGGTTTGTGGTGTCGGGTGACGCTCACGCTTACCCGACCTACGGTCTCGTAGGCCCGGTAAGCGCAGCGCCACCGGGCAAAAACCACTATCGCAACACCATCAGCAGCGCCAGCACGACAACCGCACCGATGCTCATGGATGCCACATACCAGCGCAGATAGCCGTTCTCGCTGTACAGCAGGCCTTTACCTGCAAAGCGAGAGAGGATCGCCGGGATATTCATCAGGCTGTTCAGCGGATCGCGCTTCAACAGCCACGCAATGCCCAGGAACGGCTTCACGAAGATCATGTCGTACAGCCAGTCGAAGCCCCATGCGTTGTACCACCAGGTGCCCAGCAGACGGCCCGGCGCGCTGTTGGCAACGGCAGTCACCAGCGTGCGTTTGCCCAGCCACAGCCATGCGGCAATCAGGATACCCGCGATAGCCACAACGCCGGAGGTGATTTCAAGCGTCAGAACGCGACCGTGCTCAAGCTCGGTTGTTGCCGGCAGTACGCCCTGCAACGGTGGCACAATCATCGCGCCAACGAAGGTGGAGAGTACCAGCAGCACAATCAGCGGCAGGTGGTGGGTAATCCCCTTCCCTGCGTGGGCGTGAATTTGTTCTTTACCGTGGAAGACGATGAAAATCATACGGAAGGTGTACAGGGAGGTCATAAACGCACCGACCAGACCCGCAACCATCAGATTGATATGACCATTCGCCATGGCGCCCGCCAGGATTTCATCCTTACTGAAGAAGCCTGCGGTAATCAGCGGCAGTGCCGCCAGCGCCGCGCCGCCTACCAGGAAGCAGATATAGACCAGCGGGATGGACTTACGCAGTCCGCCCATTTTGAAGATATTCTGCTCGTGGTGGCAGGCCAGGATCACCGAACCGGATGAGAGGAAAAGCAGCGCTTTAAAGAACGCGTGCGTCATCAGGTGGAAAATGGCTGCGTCCCACGCCTGAACGCCCAGCGCCAGGAACATGTAACCAATCTGGCTCATGGTGGAGTACGCGAGAACGCGTTTGATGTCGGTCTGCACCAGTGCGGCAAAGCCTGCCAGCACCAGCGTAACCGCACCGACGATACCCACCAGATGCAGAATTTCCGGGGTCATCAGGAACAGGCCATGGGTACGCGCAATCAGGTAGACACCGGCGGTGACCATGGTCGCGGCGTGGATCAGCGCGGAGACAGGGGTTGGACCCGCCATCGCGTCGGCAAGCCATGTCTGCAACGGCAGCTGTGCGGATTTACCCACAGCACCACCCAGCAGCATCAGCGTTGCCCACCACAGCATGTTGTTGCCTGCTTCGAAGTGCGCTGGCGCCAGTTCCACCATTTCGCGGAAGTTCAGCGTGCCCAGTTCGTTGTAGAGAATGAACAGCGCGAAAGCGAGGAAGACGTCACCCACACGGGTCACGACGAACGCTTTCATGGCCGCTGCGCCATTCTTCGGATCGGTGTAGTAGAAACCGATCAGCAGGTAAGAGCACAGACCCACGCCTTCCCAGCCCAGATACATCAGCAGCAGGTTATCGGCCAGCACCAGAACCACCATGCTGGCGATAAACAGGTTGGTGTAGGCGAAGAAGCGGGAGTATCCCTCTTCACCGCGCATATACCAGGAGGCGAACATGTGGATCAGGAAGCCCACGCCGGTGACCACGGAGAGCATGGTCAGAGACAGACCATCCAGCACCAGATTGAAACCGATGTTGAAGTTACCGACCGACATCCAGTTCCACAGCGGCACGCTGTAGGCCTGACGTCCATTGTTAAAGAAATCGATACCCGCATACGCTGTCACCAGCGCAGCCAGACCGATTGAGCCAATGCCCACGGTGGCAGACAGATTCTCAGACCAGCGGCCGCGAGAAAATGCCAGCAGCACGAAGCCAATCAGCGGAAAAATAATGGTTAAGGCAAGCATGTTCATCCACGCAACTCACTTACTGAATCGATGTTCAGGTTCTGGCGGCGACGATGGAGCTGCAGCAACAGCGCCAGGCCAATACTCGCTTCGGCAGCCGCGAGGCTGATGGCGAGAATGTACATCACCTGACCGTCGGCCTGGCCCCAGTAGCTACCGGCGACCACAAAGGCCAGCGCGGAAGCGTTGATCATGATTTCCAGACCGATCAGCATAAACAGCAGATTGCGGCGGATAACCAGACCGGTTAAGCCCAGAACGAACAAAATCGCAGCGAGGATCAGTCCATGTGTTAAGGGGATCATGCGCGCTCCTCCGTTTTTCTTTTCGCACGGTCATCAGTGCGGTTGCTCAGCACCTCACCAACACGTTCTTCGCGACCGACGTGGAAGGCAACAACCAGGCCCGCCAGCAGCAGCATAGAGGCCAGTTCAACCGCCAGAACGTACGGACCAAACAGCGCAATACCAACAGCCTTGGCGCTGATTGGCGTGCCGTCAATGCCCTGGTCGTTAACGCCCAGAATAGCGTAAACAATCACCACCAGCATGATGGCCGACAAAATTGCCGGGCCAATCCACACCTGCGGTTTTAACCATTGACGTTCCTGCTCAATTTCAGAGCCGCCCAGGTTGAGCATCATCACCACGAACACGAACAGCACCATAATGGCACCCGCGTAGACGATAATTTCCAGCGCACCGGCAAAATGCGCGCCCAGCGCAAAGAACACCCCGGAAATAGCCAGCAGCGAAATGATTAAATACAGCAGCGCATGCACCGGATTGGTGTGCGTGATCACTCGCAGCGTAGCCAGGATGGCGATAAGGCCACAGATATAAAAAGCGAATTCCATTGCCCTCTCCTTACGGTAACAGGCTCTTGACGTCGATAGGCTTAGCTTCGTTCTCTGCTTCGCCCTTATCTTTGCCGTCGATTGCCATACCCGCCATCCGGTAGAAGTTATATTCCGGGTATTTGCCCGGACCGGAAATCAGCAGATCCTCTTTCTCGTACACCAGGTCCTGACGCTTGTACTCACCCAGCTCGAAGTCTGGAGTCAGCTGAATCGCCGTGGTTGGGCACGCTTCTTCACACAGACCGCAGAAAATGCAGCGTGAGAAGTTGATGCGGAAGAACTCAGGGTACCAGCGGCCGTCTACCGTCTCGGCTTTCTGCAGAGAGATACAGCCTACCGGACACGCTACCGCACACAGGTTACAGGCTACGCAGCGCTCGGAACCGTCCGGGTCGCGCGTCAGCACGATACGGCCACGGTAGCGCGGCGGCAGATATACCGGCTCTTCCGGATACATCCGGGTTTCGCGTTTGGCAAACGCGTGCAGGCCGATCATCCAGATACTGCGTACCTGGGTGCCAAAGCCTACGAGTAATTCTTTTAAGGTCATGATCTCAAAGCCCCTTATGGCTGCTGCCAGAGAATGACAGCCGCCGTTACCAACAAGTTGACGAGCGTCAGCGGCAGGCACACTTTCCAGCCGAAGGACATTACCTGGTCATAACGCGGACGCGGTAAGGACGCACGAATCAAAATGAACATCATCATGAAGAACGCGGTTTTCAGCGCGAACCAGATGAACGGCGGTAAGAACGGGCCATGCCAGCCACCAAAGAACAGCGTTACCATCAACGCGGAAATGGTGACGATACCGATGTACTCGCCCACGAAGAACAGACCGAATTTCATACCGGAATATTCAATGTGGTAACCGTCGGCCAGTTCCTGTTCGGCTTCTGGCTGGTCAAACGGGTGACGGTGACACACCGCCACGCCCGCGATAGCAAAGGTCACAAAACCAAAGAACTGCGGGATAACGTTCCAGATGTCGGCCTGGTTGTTGACGATGTCGGTCATGTTGAATGAACCGGCCTGCGCCACCACGCCCATCAGGGAGAGCCCCAGGAACACTTCGTAGCTCAGCGTCTGCGCGGAAGCACGCATCGCACCCAGCAGCGAGTATTTGTTGTTACTGGACCAGCCTGCGAACAGCACCGCGTACACCGCGAGGCCTGCCATCATCAGGAAGAACAGAATGCCGATGTTCAGGTCAGCCACCACCCAGGTCGGGCTGACGGGAACGATAGCAAACGCCAGCAGCAACGAGGTAAAGGCGATCATCGGCGCCAGCGTAAAGATCACGCGGTCCGAGAAGCGCGGAACCCAGTCCTCTTTAAAGAACATCTTGATCATGTCCGCCACCAGCTGGAGTGAACCACCCCAGCCCACGCGGTTCGGTCCGTAACGGTTCTGGAACAGACCGAGCAGACGACGTTCACCAAAGCTCATGAACGCGCCGCAGGTGACGACCACCAGCAGAATGACGACCGCTTTCAGAATGCTCAGCAGGATGTCGATAAGATCCGGCGTTAACCAACTCATGCTTTTGCCTCCTGAAGGTTATCAAGATGCGCACCCGCCAGGACCGGCGCGATGCCAGGCATACCCATCGGCAGACCCACCTGCCCTGCTGACAGGCTTTCAGAAATAATCAGCGGCAGGCTGATTGTCTGGCCGTCGTAGCTAAAGGCAATGTTCGCACCCGCGTTAACGCCAAGCTTCGCGGCATCCGCCGGGTTGAGCTTGATGTACGGCTGCGGCATACGCTGCTGGAATACCGGAGAACGCTGGGACATTTCGTCGCTACCGAACAGATGGTAGTACGGCGCAATACGCCAGTGGCCTTCCTGTGCCTGGAAACGTTCCGGAACGGTAGAGAAGAAGTCCAGACCGGTTTCGGAGGCTTCAATCAGACGCACGCCCGGATCGCCGTGGCGCAGATGACCACCCACTTCAGCCTGGAATTTGTTCCATGCCTGCGGGGAGTTCCAGCCCGGTGCCCATGCAAATGGGATTTGCGAACGCGGCGCAGACGGCTGGTTGTTCCCTTCCATCGAGAAGGCGAACATGGTGTCTTTATCCTGCGGCTGACGCGGTTCGTGCACGCTGATATTGGCACGCATCGCAGTACGACCGCTGTAGCGGTGCGGCTCACGCGCCAGTTTCTGGCCGCGAATACGGAAGCTTGCGTCAGGCGCGGCGTCTTTAATGCCCGCCAGCTGAGGCAGTTTCTCAACAACCGCGTCGATAACGTGGTCGAGCTGCGTCCAGTCCACTTCACGGCTCTGCACGGTGCTGTGCAGAGAGTGCAGCCAGCGCCAGCTTTCCAGCATCACGGTGTTGCTGTCGTAGTAGGCCGGGTCATAAACCTGGAAGAAGCGCTGTGCGCGGCCTTCGTTGTTGATCACCGTCCCGTCGCTTTCTGCGAAGCTTGCAGCAGAGAGCACCAGGTGTGCTTTGTCCATGATCGCGGTGCGCTGATGGTCGATAACCATCACCAGCGGTGCTTTGGAGAGCGCGGCGTCAACGCGAGCGGCGGAAGCGTGGCGATGCAGGTCATTTTCCAGCACTACCACCGCATCAGCAGAACCGGATTCCAGTTCGCTTAACGCTTCTTCCAGCGAGCCGCCGCCAATCATGCCCAGTCCGATGCTGTTCACCGCACGGGCAATCATGGTCACACCGACGTCAGCGCCACGGCCCTTCAGGGCTTTGGCAACGTTCGCTGCGGCCTGAATGATTTCAGCGCTACCGGCGTTGGTACCGGAAATGATCAGTGGTTTTTTCGCCCCCGCCAGCGCCTGAACAATCACGTCGACCTTGTTCTGCAGGTCGCGATCCAGTTCAACGGCCGGCGAGTTGCTGTCCAGCGCGTGGGCAATGGCAAAGCCGAGGCGCGCCTGATCTTCAACCGGTGCGCAGTAGGTCCACGCGGCGATATCGTCCAGACGGGTGTTGTCGACGTTAGTCACAAACAGAGGATGCTTCGCGCGCTGGCCGATGTTGAGGATCGCCGCAATCTGCCAGTCAGCCACTTTCTGCGCCGCTGCCATTTCACGTGCTTTACCCTTCACCGCCTGACGAACCGCCAGAGCCGCGCGTGCGCCGGTCTGCGTCAGGTCTTCCCCGAGCACCAGAACCGCATCATAGGATTCGATTTCGCGCAGCGCAGGCGTGTGTACACCGCCTTCACGCAGCACTTTCAGCACCAGTTGCAGACGTTCCTGCTCGCCATGGGCGATACCGGTATAGAAGTTTTCCGCCCCAACCAGCTCACGCAGCGCGAAGTTGCTTTCGATGCTGGCGCGCGGGGAGCCGATGCCGATCACTTTCTTCGACTGGCGCAGAATATCTGCCGCGCCCTGCATCGCCTGTTCAGCGTTGAGGGTAATGACGTCGTCGCCACGGCGCTGAACCGGCTGACGCGGACGGTCTTTCAGGTTCACATAGCCATAGCCAAAACGACCGCGATCGCAGAGGAAGTAGTGGTTAACGGTACCGTTGTAACGGTTTTCGATACGACGCAGTTCACCGTAACGTTCACCCGGGCTGGTGTTACAGCCGAGGGAGCACTGCTGGCAGATGCTTGGCGCAAACTGCATGTCCCATTTACGGTTGTAACGCTCGGAGTGGGTTTTATCCGTGAACACGCCGGTCGGGCAGATTTCTACCAGGTTACCGGAGAATTCGCTTTCAAGCGTACCGTCTTCCGGACGACCGAAGTAAACGTTGTCATGCGCGCCATACACGCCCAGATCCTGACCGTCTGCATAATCTTTGTAGTAACGCACGCAGCGGTAGCAGGCGATGCAGCGGTTCATTTCGTGAGAGATGAACGGCCCCAGATCCTGATTTCGGTGAGTACGCTTGGTAAAGCGATAGCGACGGAAGCTGTGACCAGTCATGACGGTCATATCCTGAAGGTGGCAGTTACCACCCTCCTCACACACCGGACAGTCGTGTGGGTGGTTGGTCATCAACCACTCCACTACGCTTTCGCGGAACTGTTTGGCTTCTTCGTCATCAATCGAAATAAAAGTGCCTTCGGTGGCTGGCGTCATACAGGACATCACCAGTCGACCACGCGTGTCTTCCGCGTTTTGATATTGCTTCACCGCACACTGGCGGCAAGCACCGACGCTGCCCAGCGCCGGATGCCAGCAAAAGTACGGAATATCGAGGCCAAGAGACAGACAAGCTTCCAGCAGGTTGTCCGCCCCGTTGACTTCGTATTCTTTGCCGTCTACATGAATCGTAGCCATTAGCATGCTTCCAGTTGGCTCGGCCGAAACCGAGCGTTAATCAAAATTCTGTTTTTACCAGCGTGCTTTCAGCAGGTTCGGCTGAATACCATTGATAGAATGGGTATTGCTGAACGGCTGCTTGATGCCTGCTTCGAATTCGTCGCGGAAATATTTAATCGCGCTCTGCAGCGGCTCGACGGCACCCGGTGCGTGGGCACAGAAGGTTTTACCTGGCCCTAAGAATCGACACAGTTGCTCAAGTGTCTCGATATCGCCAGGCTGGCCTTCGCCACGTTCGATAGCGCGCAGGATCTTCACGCTCCACGGCAGACCGTCACGGCATGGTGTACACCAGCCGCAGGACTCGCGGGCGAAGAACTCTTCCAGGTTACGCACCAGGGATACCATGCCGATCTCGTGGTCGACGGCCATCGCCAGCGCGGTACCCAGACGGCTGCCTGCTTTACCAATGCTTTCGAACTCCATTGGCAGGTCAAGGTGGGCTTCGGTTAAGAAGTCTGTCCCTGCCCCACCCGGCTGCCAGGCTTTGAATTTCAGGCCATCGCGCATGCCGCCGGCGTAGTCTTCAAGAATTTCACGTGCGGTGGTGCCGAACGGCAGCTCCCAGACGCCAGGATTCTTCACGCGACCGGAGAAGCCCATCAGCTTGGTACCGGCATCTTTACTTGATGAGATGCCCTGATACCACTCCACGCCGTTCGCAAGGATAGCCGGAACGTTACACAGGGTTTCGACGTTGTTTACACAGGTCGGTTTACCCCACACGCCGGAGCTTGCCGGGAACGGTGGCTTGGAGCGCGGGTTCGCGCGGCGGCCTTCCAGGGAGTTAATCAGCGCGGTTTCTTCACCGCAGATATAACGCCCGGCACCGGTGTGCACGAATAGCTCGAAGTCAAACCCGGTGCCCAGGATGTTTTTACCCAGCAGTCCGGCTTCAGTGGCTTCGGCAATCGCGCGACGCAGGTTTTCAGCCGCTTCGATGTATTCACCGCGCAGGAAGATGTAGCCACGGTACGCTTTCAGCGCGAACGCTGAGATCAGCATGCCTTCCACCAGCAGGTGCGGCAGCTGTTCCATCAGCAGGCGGTCTTTATAGGTACCCGGCTCCATTTCATCGGCGTTACACAGCAGGTAACGGATGTTCATGGATTCATCTTTCGGCATCAGGCTCCACTTCAGACCGGTGGAGAAGCCCGCACCGCCGCGCCCTTTCAGGCCAGACTCTTTCACCGCATTAACGATGTCGTCTGGCGCCATGCCGCCGAGGGCTTTACGCGCACCGGCATAGCCGTTTTTGCTCTGATATTCGTCGAGCCAGACCGGCTGTTTGTCATCGCGCAGACGCCAGGTCAGCGGATGCGTCTCAGCAGTACGAATTACAGTTTTCATTTGTACTGCTCCAGCAGGTCAGGAATCGCTTCCGGCGTCAGATGGCTGTGAGTGTCCTCATCAATCATCATGGTCGGTCCCTTGTCGCAGTTACCCAGGCAGCAGGTTGGCAGCAGGGTAAAGCGTCCGTCGAACGTGGTCTGGCCCGGCTTAATATTAAGTTTCTTCTCAATCGCAGCCTGAATGCCCTGATAACCGGTAATGTGGCAGACAACGCTGTCACAGTAGCGGATCACATGGCGGCCGACCGGCTGACGAAAGATCTGGCTGTAGAACGTGGCTACGCCTTCTACGTCACTCGCCGGAATGCCCAGCACTTTTGCGATCTCATAGATCGCCCCATCCGGCACCCAACCACGCTGTTTCTGTACGATTTTCAGCGCTTCAATGGACGCCGCACGCGGGTCTTCGTAGTGGTGCATCTCGTGCTCAATGGCGGCACGCTCTGCTTCACTCAGCTCAAAAGCCTCGGTTTGTGGTTGTTGATTCTCGTGCATAATTAGCGGTCCACATCTGACATAACAAAATCGATACTACCCAGATACACAATCAGGTCGGAGACCAGACTGCCGCGAATGGCGGCCGGGATCTGCTGCAGGTGCGCAAAGCTTGGCGTACGCACGCGGGTACGGTAGCTCATGGTGCTGCCGTCGCTGGTGAGGTAGTAGCTGTTGATACCCTTGGTCGCTTCAATCATCTGGAAGGATTCTTGTGCCGGCATGACCGGGCCCCAGGAAACCTGCAAGAAGTGGGTGATCAGGGTTTCGATATGTTGCAGCGTGCGCTCTTTCGGTGGCGGCGTCGTCAGCGGGTGATCCGCCTTGAACGGGCCTTCCGGCATGTTGTTGAGGCACTGCTCAAGGATGCGCAGGCTCTGGCGCAGCTCTTCCACTTTCAGCATCACGCGGGTGTAGCAGTCGGAAACGCCGCCGCCAACCGGGACTTCAAAGTCGAAGTTCTCGTAGCCAGAGTAAGGACGGGCTTTACGCACGTCGAAATCAATACCGGTTGCGCGCAGGCCAGCACCTGTGGTTCCCCACTCCAGCGCCTCTTTCGCCCCGTAGGCAGCAACGCCCTGGGAGCGGCCTTTCAGGATGGAGTTACGCAGCGCGGCTTTCTCGTAAGACGCCAGACGTTTCGGCATCCAGTCGAGGAATTCACGCAGCAGGCGGTCCCAGCCGCGCGGCAGATCGTGCGCCACGCCGCCGATGCGGAACCAGGCCGGGTGCATACGGAAACCGGTAATCGCTTCCACCAGATCGTAGATTTTCTGACGGTCGGTAAAGGCGAAGAAGACCGGCGTCATCGCGCCGACGTCCTGAATGAACGTGGAGATGTACAGCAGGTGGCTGTTAATACGGAACAGTTCAGACAGCATCACGCGAATCACATTAACGCGATCCGGGACGGTGATGCCTGCCAGTTTCTCAACAGCCAGCACGTATGGCATCTCGTTTACGCAGCCGCCGAGGTATTCGATACGGTCGGTATACGGAATGTAGCTGTGCCAGGACTGACGCTCGCCCATCTTCTCGGCACCACGGTGGTGGTAGCCAATGTCAGGCACGCAGTCGACAATCTCTTCGCCGTCAAGCTGAAGAATAATACGGAATGCACCGTGCGCAGACGGGTGGTTTGGACCGAGGTTAAGGAACATGAAGTCCTCGTTTTCGGTGCCGCGCTTCATGCCCCAGTCTTCCGGCTTGAAGGTCAGCGCTTCCATCTCCAGATCCTGCTTGGCTTTGGTCAGCTCAAACGGGTCGAATTCGGTGGCGCGTGCCGGGTAGTCTTTACGCAGCGGGTGGCCGGTCCAGGTCTGCGGCATCATGATGCGCGTCAGATGGGGGTGGCCGTCGAAGGTCATGCCGAACATTTCCCAGGTTTCACGCTCGTACCAGTTAGCGTTTGGGAAAAGTTTGGTGATCGTCGGCAGATGCATGTCGTTTTCAGACAATGCCACCTTGAGCATGATATCCGTGTTGCGGTCTATTGAGATCAGGTGGTAGAAAACGGAAAAATCCGCAGCAGGGAGACCCTGGCGGTGCGTTCTCAGACGTTCATCCATGCCGTGTAAGTCAAACAGCATGACGTAAGGTTTTGGCAATTTCTTGAGGAAATCGACAACTTCCAGTAATTGCTCACGCTTCACCCAAACAACGGGTACCCCGGTGCGGGTGGCCTGAACAGTAAAGGCATCCGGCCCAAAACGGTTGCGCAGTTCGCCAATGACGGGGTCATCGAGATGATCCCGGGTCTGCCAGGCGGCTTCTTGCGCGGTTAAGTCGGTCATATTGTTCACCATTGCAAATGGTCCGTGGTGACTGTTAAGCCTGGCTTCGCGCTATTTGAGTAGTGATATGCGAAGGTGTTCTCCAGGCCCACAGGCGCAAATTAAATTTCGTCAGGCGTACGCAGGTTGGTGACGGCAATACGTTCACCACGTTTACGCTCGCGCTCAGACTGCATGTTCGCGCGATAGACACCTTGATCGCCAACAACCCAGGAGAGCGGACGGCGTTCTTTACCGATTGACTCCTGCAGCAGCATCAGCGCCTGCATATAGGCCTCTGGACGCGGCGGGCAGCCCGGGATGTACACATCCACCGGAATGAACTTATCAACGCCCTGCACAACGGAATAAATGTCGTACATACCGCCGGAGTTTGCACATGCGCCCATGGAGATTACCCATTTTGGCTCCAGCATCTGGTCATAAAGACGCTGAATAACCGGTGCCATCTTGGTAAAGCAGGTCCCGGCCACCACCATCAGGTCAGCCTGACGTGGAGAAGCACGCAGTACCTCGGCCCCAAAACGCGCAACGTCATGCACCGCAGTGAATGACGTCACCATTTCAACGTAGCAGCAAGAAAGGCCAAAGTTGTATGGCCAGATGGAGTTCTTACGACCCCAGTTGACCATATCGTGCATGGCATGTTCGAGTTTGCCCATGTACACGCTTTTGTTGACTTCTTGCTCCAGGGGGTCGGTAACGATCTCCTGTTTTTGCAGGGGGTAACGGTCATTCTCACCGTTAGGATCTATGCGGGTGAGCGTATAATCCATCTTATTGCCTCGCTGTTACTGCTGACGATTAGAGATACTGTTTTCCGGGTTGATGTGTTCACGGCGTGAACGCACAGGTGTCCAGTCCAGCGCGCCAATACGCACCAGATAAACCAGACCGGCCAGTAACACTAAAATGAAAATTGCGGCCTCGACAAAGCCCACCCAACCACTTTCGCGAATGGAGGTAGACCACGCGAAGAGGTAAAGCGCTTCCACGTCGAAAATGACGAAGAACATGGCTACCAGGTAGAACTTGGCAGACAGGCGTAAGCGAGCGGTACCTACTGAATCAATACCTGATTCGAAAGGTGTGTTTTTGTGCCTTGCGCGGGCGCGACCGCCCAGGAACCAGCCGCCGACTAACATCAGGCAGCACAGGCCAATGGCTACAATAAGAAAGATTGCGAATGCCCAGTGATGAGCGATGACTTCTGTGGATGTTGACATACTCATTGCTTACTCATCAAAAGTGATACCGACGACACTGCTCTTGCTGGCAGATGGGCATCACATCGATTCATGGGGAGGAACAAAATAACCTTACACTAACTGTCAGAAATGAGACATAGACAGCAAAATGATGGGGTTTTTTACTCCTTTCTATAACCTTTTGTCAACTTTAACAAAGGTTTCTTCACATTAAATTACAACGTGCGATTCTCATTAACATTTGGTGCCCTTTAACCCTGGTGGGTACATGACTTTACGTCAAATGCATCTTGTTGAATCGTGTCCGTTTTGGAAGTAAAAAAAATAACCCTCCTATTTTGACAGGATTTGCCAACGATTCCTCCCCCCAAATGGGAGTATTTTCTTGATCTGAGACACGCTTTTGTTAATTCAATCAAAAAAACAGCAACATATTTCCTGTTTTTTTAACATCGGCGGGGTATTAGGCAAGTTAGAAGAGGTATCGTTTACAACTTAACCAAAAGCATTTTCTGCATTGATAAATAAGCGGTATTTGCTTTAACCCTGCTCCGTTCGCGGTTATGAATAGCAAAAAAAACCACTCGCAGGAAAAAATCATGCGAGTGGCTCTTTTTTGCACTTACATTTTGTTACGAGAATTTTGGGGGAATGATCACTCAAAATCCCTTTCCACAATCAGGGAGTCATCCCCTCCTTCCGGAGTAACAGGCGCGTACTGCCATGGATTGTGGTAGTTTTCCATTGCCTCGAATACCACTTTCGCTAGCTCGTTGTTGCTGGCGGCATTATGGCACAGCAGGTACTCCGTATCCGGCAACGACGGGAGTCCCTCAGATTGACCCAGCACACGCAGATCGGGGCTCATCATCTCCACCGGACGGGCTGTTACGCCAAGTCCGGCCTTCACTGCCGCTCGTACCGCAGGCAACGTTGACGCAACGTACGCCAGGCGCCACGGAATACTGGCTTCGTTGAGCGCAGTCAGCACCATATCGCGGAACGGACTAGGATCGTCCAGCAGGACCAGGGGTATTGGCTCACCTTTTTGCAATACGTACTCCGCGGCACAGTACCAGTGCGTAGGAGAAGTACGCAGCGTCAGGCAGTCATACTGGCCAGGTCGATGCGTGGTGACCACCAGGTCAACCTCGTTTTCTTTCAGCATCTCAACCATGAAGGCATTGCGTTTAACGCTAACGTCCAGGGCAAGCTTCGGATAAACCGAGCTAATTCGGTTGAGAAGGAAGGGCAAAATGGTATCTGCTGATTCATCTGACGCCCCTAATGTTAACACTCCCTGAAGGTTGCTAAACATTAATGACATACAGGCTTCATCATTAAAGCGCAGTATCTTTCTGGCATAACCCAGAAGCTGAATACCATGTTCTGTTAAAAGCTTATTACGTCCATGACGCGCAAAAAGCTCTTTACCAACCAGTTGTTCCAGCCGCTGCATTTGCTGACTCACGGCGGACTGGGTACGGCAAACGGCGGCAGCAGCTGCTGCAAAAGTGTTGAGATCGGCGACCGCAACAAACGTTCTCAGCAGATCGAGGTCGAGATTCATTATCGGACGATTTGCATTTATCATATCTTTTCACTTTCAGGTTGCTCGTGCGGAGCTGCCCGGGTTGAAGCTGTGTGTAACAGTTAAGCAATTCCTTCTGAAGAGTTTCCCTCGCGTCCCGGCCCGGCAGACTGCCTGACAGATAGTTATTGTACTTTGGTATATCAACAGTCAGAAATCACGTTTCATGACGTTATTTTTATTCTCTTGCGTTCAGGATATTTCGTTATCTGAAGGTAGATGTAAATTCCATTAAGAGTAAGACATGTTTTCTGCCATCTATATCGCAGCGTTGCCAGCGTAGCAAGATGTGACTTACCCAATCAGCCAGAGATTACTTTAACAATAACAATCGATTAATACAGGAAGGCAGAAGCTGATATACGTAACAAGCCTATCGCTACGCTGCATTCCCAAAACACATCTTAACCCAAATCCACTATATTTATAAGTCTTATTGCAATATAACGGATTTAACGCCAATGATAAGCAACTACACTCTTTTTATTAAAATTAACGAAAGTTGCATTTTCGTCGTTAATAATAAATAAAGTTTAATTTAGATTCAGGCCATTCATTAATAACACTTAACATTAATTTCACATGAGTAACTTTTAACCTGGCTTTGCTAATAGAGCAAACTGTATCTCAGCATTCAGGTTTTACGAATGGTCACTCAGGGGGACTAACGCTTCAGCCCGGATCGTCTTTTTATTTAAATCAGAATAATGTTAATATTTATGTGAAACTTTCAGCATAAAAAACCCAACAATAAGCGTTTTCACGGTAATTTCAGGCGCAAAATCACTCCATCATTAGATTAAGCAATCACAGCAGTGCTGCCTGGTTGGACAAAATCTTCTTCTGTGCGCCCTTCAAAACGAAGCGCGGTGGGAGTACATTGTTCCGTGCTGCTTCCACGGCAGGAAGTTGCAATAATAGCGAAAAGGTTAAAGGTTCATGTCCCCTATCGAAAAATCCAGCAAGCTCGACAACGTCTGTTACGACATCCGTGGCCCGGTACTCAAAGAGGCAAAACGCCTTGAAGAGGAAGGCAATAAGGTTCTGAAACTCAACATCGGCAACCCCGCGCCATTTGGTTTTGAAGCGCCGGATGAGATCCTGGTGGATGTGATCCGTAACCTGCCCACTGCACAAGGCTACTGCGATTCAAAAGGGCTCTACTCCGCCCGTAAAGCCATCATGCAGCACTATCAGGCTCGCGGTATGCGCGACGTCACCGTTGAAGATATCTACATTGGCAACGGTGTCTCGGAGCTGATCGTTCAGGCGATGCAGGCGCTCCTGAACAGCGGCGATGAAATGCTGGTTCCCGCTCCAGACTATCCGCTGTGGACGGCTGCGGTATCGCTCTCCAGCGGTAAAGCGGTGCACTATCTTTGCGATGAATCGTCGGACTGGTTCCCGGATCTGGATGACATTCGCGCCAAAATAACACCGCGCACCCGGGGAATCGTGATCATTAACCCGAATAACCCGACGGGCGCGGTCTATTCAAAAGAGCTGCTGATGGAGATCGTCGAGATCGCCCGCCTGCACAACCTGATCATCTTTGCCGACGAGATTTACGACAAGATCCTGTACGACGCGGCGCAGCACCACTCTATCGCCGCGCTGGCGCCCGATCTGCTGACGGTCACCTTTAACGGACTGTCTAAAACTTACCGCGTTGCCGGTTTCCGTCAGGGCTGGATGGTACTGAACGGTCCGAAAAAACATGCGAAAGGCTACATTGAAGGGCTGGAGATGCTGGCATCCATGCGTCTGTGCGCCAACGTACCGGCGCAACATGCGATCCAGACAGCACTCGGGGGCTATCAAAGCATCAGCGAGTTTATCGTTCCAGGCGGCCGCCTCTATGAACAGCGCAACCGTGCATGGGAATTAATTAATGATATTCCGGGCGTCTCCTGCGTGAAGCCTAACGGCGCGCTGTATATGTTCCCGAAAATCGACGCGAAGCGCTTCAATATTCACGACGACCAGAAAATGGTGCTCGACTTCCTGTTGCAGGAAAAAGTGCTGCTGGTTCAGGGGACGGCGTTTAACTGGCCGTGGCCGGATCACGTGCGTATTGTAACCCTGCCGCGCGAAGACGATCTCGAAATGGCCATCAGCCGCTTCGGGCGATTCCTCTCGGGGTACCATCAGTAACGCTGACTTTCCGCCGGGTGGCGCTGCGCTTACCCGGCCTGTAACATCTGCAAATTTGCATCTTCCCTCCCCTCCCCGCACAATGAAGTCCGTCGCAGTGAAGACATAAGGTAACCTATGAGTCAGAGTCATTTCTTTGCCCACCTCTCCCGCCTGAAACTCATCAACCGCTGGCCGCTGATGCGCAACGTGCGCACTGAAAATGTGTCTGAGCACAGTTTGCAGGTTGCTATGGTCGCTCATGCGCTGGCAGCAATTAAAAACCGCAAATTCAACGGGCAGGTTAATGCCGAACGTATCGCCCTGCTGGCGTTGTACCACGATGCATCGGAAGTGCTGACCGGGGATCTGCCTACCCCGGTGAAATATTTCAACTCGCAGATTGCCCAGGAATATAAGGCCATTGAGAAGATTGCCCAGCAGAAGCTGATCGATATGGTGCCTGATGAGCTGCGTGATATCTTCGGGCCGCTGATCGACGAGCATCAGTATACGGAAGAGGAGAAATCCCTGGTTAAGCAGGCCGATGCGCTGTGCGCCTACCTGAAATGTCTGGAAGAGTTATCTGCGGGGAATAACGAGTTCCTGCTGGCGAAAACGCGCCTGGAGAAAACGCTCGACTCCCGCCGTAGCGAAGAGATGGATTACTTTATGCAGGTGTTTGTGCCGAGCTTCCATTTGTCGCTGGATGAGATCAGTCAGGATTCGCCGCTGTAGTTTTTCGCCCAGCGGCGCTGCGCTTGCAGGGCCTACGAATCACGTAGGCCGGGTAAGGCGTAGCCGCCACCCGGCGATGTTCTCAGAACGGGAATAACTCCGGAATCAGCACCACGCATACCAGCATCACCAGCACGGTGAACGGCACGCCAATCTTCACGAAGTCGCTGGATGAGATTAGCAAGGATTCGCCGCTGTAGTTTTTCGCCCAGCGGCGCTACGCTTGCAGGGCCTACGGATCACGTAGGCCGGGTAAGGCGTAGCCGCCACCCGGCGATGTTCTCAGAACGGGAATTACACCGGAATCAGCACCACGCATACCAGCATCACCAGCACGGTGAACGGCACGCCAATTTCACGAAGTCGCTGGATGAGATCAGTCAGGATTCACCGCTGTAGTTTTTCGCCCAGCGGCGCTGCGCTTGCAGGGCCTACGGATCACGTAGGCCGGGTAAGGCGTAGCCGCCACCCGGCAATGTTCTCAGAACGGGAATAACACCGGAATCAGCACCACGCATACCAGCATCACCAGCACGGTGAACGGCACGCCAATTTCACGAAGTCGCTGGATGAGATTAGCAAGGATTCGCCGCTGTAGTTTTTCGCCCAGCGGCGCTGCGCTTGCAGGGCCTACGAATCACGTAGGCCGGGTAAGGCGTAGCCGCCACCCGGCGATGTTCTCAGAACGGGAATAACACCGGAATCAGCACCACGCATACCAGCATCACCAGCACGGTGAACGGCACGCCCAGCTTTACAAAATCGCTGAATCGATAGTTTCCCGGCCCCAGCACCAGGGTATTGACCGGGGAAGATACCGGCGTCATAAATGCCGCGGACGCCGCCATCGCTACCACCATCGCAAACGGATAGGGCGAAACGCCCATCGATTTTGCCATCGCCAGCGCAATAGGCGCCATCAGCACCGCCGTTGCGGTATTGGAGATGAACAAACCAATGGTGGCGCACATGACGAACAGGCAAACCATCATCAGGTACGGACCATATCCCCCGCCCGCGTCCATTAAGCCTTTTACGATCAAATCCACCCCGCCGGTTTTCTGTAGCGCCAGGGCGAAGGGCATCATCCCAACGATGAGAATGATGCTTGGCCAGTGAATCGCTTTGTAAGCGCTTTCGGCGTCGATACAGCGGAATTTGCCCATTAACAGACAGGCGATTATCGCCGCCACCGGGTTAGGGATCTCGTCCGTCAGCATCAACGCGACCATCAACACCAGGCAAAAAATCGCATGGGGCGCCTGGCTGTGCGCCGGTGACGCGTCGCTCTCTTCAATCGGCATATTCAGCACCACAAAATCGCGGCCTTTCTGCCCGAGCTGGCTAATCAGTTTCCAGTTGCCGACCACGAGGAAGATATCCCCCAGCAGGATCGGCTCATCCACCACCGCCCCTTCAAGGGCTACGCCATCGCGCTTCAGGCCCACTACGTTGAGGCCATAGCGGGTACGAAAGCCGATTTCGCGCACGGTTTTGCCCAATAACTCCGATTCCGGGATCAGCGACACCTCGGCCATTCCCACATCCAGCGCCCGGTCGGAGAAATACTCGCCGCGCAGCACCATCGGCTCCAGCAGCTGCTCGCTACAAAACTCTCGCAGATCCACGTCCGCGGTGGACATATCAATCAGCAGGACGTCACGCGCGCGAAACTCTGACACCCCATTCACGTTAACGATTACCCGACGAAAACGACGCCAGCGCTCAACCCCGATGACGTTCGCGCCATAGCGTTCGCGTAGCTTAAGGTCGTCCAGCCGCTGGCCTATCATCGGCGAACCGGGGCGGATAGCCAGCCGACGGGCGCGCCCGGTCAGACGGTACTCTTTGATCAAATCGCGAAAAGTTCGCCGCTTCCAGCCCTCTTTGGCTTTGTCCTGCTTCTCCCCTTTCAGCGCGAAACGGGTCAACAGCATATAGATAATGCCCATCACCAGTACAACCATCCCGATCGGCGTGACACTGAAAAAGCTAAACCCCTCAAGCCCCTCACGGATCAGTTCGCTGTTTACGACGAGGTTCGGCGGCGTCGCGACCAGCGTCATCATGCCGCTGATGAGCCCGGCAAAGCTCAACGGCATCATCAGCCGCGACGGGGAGATCTGCATCCTCATGCAGACGCTCAGCACAACCGGAATAAAGATGGCCACGACCCCCGTCGAGCTCATAAACGCACCCAGTCCGGCGACCGTCAGCATCAGGTAAATCAGCATTTTGGTTTCGCTGCTGCCCGCCACTTTAACCAGCCACGACCCCATCATCGTCGCCACACCGGTGCGTACCAGCCCGTCGCCAATAATAAACAGGGCGGCAATCAAAATAACGTTGGGATCGCTAAACCCGGAAAAGGCTTCCGGCAGGGAAAGGGTACCGCTCAGAACGAACGCGACAATCACAAACAGGGCGACGGCATCCATGCGCACCTTGCCCGTGGCAAAAAGAATGATGGCGATTAACAGCAGGCTCAGGACCCAAATCAGTTCACCGTTCACAACATGTCCTTGTCAGTGGAGGAGAAGCAATTCTGCCATAAAAAAGCCCCGGTAATGCGGGGCTATATCATGGGATTACATTTTTAGCGAGACGGTTACAACGCCGTCTGATGCCTTCGAGACGTCGATGGCGGTCAGAGTATTAAGCACAAAATCCGCCTCCTCCAGCCGGGGGGACCCCGCCGGGACGTTAACGGCAATGACGTGGCTTCCGGCGTTCAGCCCGGCCAGCACGCCTGCCGCCGCGTCTTCCACCACCACGCACTCCGCTGGCGCAAGGCCGAGCAGTTCAGCGCCGAGCAGAAACGCATCCGGTTCGGGCTTGCCGCGCTTTACGCGCTCAGCGGTAATGAAGACGTCCGGCGTCGGTAAACCGGCCGCCTTATGGCGGGCATGCGCGACAGGAACCGAGCCGGAGGTGACGATAGCCCACGGGATCTGCGCTTCATTCAGATGCTCAAGCAATTCGCGCGCACCGGGCAGCGCGGTGATGCCCTCAGTGTCGGTAGCTTCAATCTGCTCCAGATATTTGAACTCCGCCTGAATCTCTTCCTCAGAACGTCCCGCCAGGAAGTGCCGCAATGAGGTAATGGCCTGTTTGCCATGGATGAAATTCAGTACATCCTGATGGTCGATGCCGTGCCTGTCGGCCCAATGACACCAGGAACGCTCCACTACCGGCAGCGAATCCACCAGCGTACCGTCCAGATCAAACAGAAAACCTTTACACTGCACACGCACCTCCGTCAGGCATTAATGATTTGTTGAATTTCGTTGCTGCTTAAATGGTACTGACGCGGACAGGCGTGCCACGCGCTCAGCATACGTTGATACTTATCCCACATCGGGGTCTGGGCGTTGAAGCCGTGCGTACCCGCATCAAAATGGGTGTAGCGCCCTTCGGTGTTCACCATAAAGCGCACATAGCTCAGATAGCGCGCCTCCGTCGCGGCATCAAAGCCCAGGAACGTTACGCGGCGCTCATCAATGGACTGCTGGTCTTTCAGATTGGTCCAGGACACATGCAGCGCATGGTACATCTCCATGATGTCGATAACGATACGGCAGGTTTCCTCTTTCAGTTCGCCAAATTCGCGATCCAGTTCGCGCATCTGCAAGCCAAAACCACGTTCAACAATGGTTTGCAGGCGGCTGTAGCGCGCAGCGTTATCGGGATCAAGCATAGTCATCATCTTGTACTGGTTAGACAAAATCAGACGTTGAGCATGGGTCATTTCCATCTTTCGACTCCTGTAGCGCATTGCACTGTAAAAAAAAGACACGGTAACTGATTGTTACTGTGCCTTCTTTTGGTCGTCGTTTCGATGATCAATCACAAGTCATCGAGGAATGTTTTATCAAGCTGTTTAAACGCGCGCTTGAGGGTGTCCGCCAGCGCCTGATAATCCGGCTTGCCTTCAACCGGGGCGAGCGCCTGGCCGGCCTCCTCCAGTTTTCCACGCACTTCATAAAACCAGTGTAAAATAGAAGGCGGAAGTGGCGTGACGGAACGTTTACCTAACCACCACAATCCCTGCATCGGCAGGCTTAACGCAAAGAGCGCCGTCGCGACGGCAGGTCCAAGCTGTCCACCCAGCGCAATTTGCCAGCAAAGAGTAAAGACGGCGATCGGGGGCATAAAGCGAATAGCATAGCGCGTGGCGCGAATAGTGCGATTTTCAATAAACATGGGCGCGAGGCGCTTTTCCATCGGCCATGTCTTTGCGTAATGCTGTCCCCGACGAAACAGACTAAAAAAGTTCACGGACGGGATTTCAGGTGTTGACATGGCTGTACCTCAACTTCACATATAAAAATTAAAATTTTCGTGCAAAACCACAACAGGCTATGACAACGTTCAAAATATTTTGTCATCGCTACCCCGTATCGGGTATCCTGTGCCAGCCTGATAGGCCGTAGACGAGAAGCGTTAACTCGTCAAATTATCGCATATTATGCCATTGTCTGAAAAATGTTCAAAATGGCTTAAAATCATAGGTATTTCTTCCATCCTGCCAGAATGTTCGTTTGGCATGATGTTAATCATAAATGTCTGAGTCAGCATGCGTTACGCTTTAGACTCATTGACGTTTTTTTAGCCACGTATCAATTATAGGTACTTCCATGTCGAGTAAGTTAGTACTGGTTCTGAACTGCGGTAGCTCTTCACTGAAATTCGCCATCATCGATGCGCTCAACGGTGATGAGTACCTCTCTGGTTTGGCCGAATGTTTCCATCTGCCTGAAGCACGTATCAAGTGGAAGATGGACGGCAGCAAACAAGAAGCGGCTTTAGGTGCAGGCGCCGCTCACAGTGAAGCGCTGAACTTTATCGTTAACACTATTCTGGCACAAAAACCAGAACTGTCTGCTCAGCTGACTGCGATTGGTCACCGTATCGTCCACGGCGGCGAAAAATACACCAGCTCCGTGGTAATCGACGACTCTGTGATTCAGGGCATCAAAGACTCTGCGTCTTTCGCACCGCTGCATAACCCGGCTCACCTGATCGGTATCGCTGAAGCACTGAAATCCTTCCCGAATCTGAAAGATAAAAACGTGGCCGTGTTTGACACCGCGTTCCATCAGACCATGCCGGAAGAGTCTTACCTCTATGCCCTGCCATACAGCCTGTACAAAGAGCACGGCGTACGTCGCTACGGCGCACACGGCACCAGCCACTTCTATGTGACTCAGGAAGCCGCAAAAGTACTGAACAAGCCGGTTGAAGAAGTCAACATCATCACCTGCCACCTGGGCAACGGTGGTTCTGTTTCTGCTATCCGCAACGGTAAGTGTGTTGATACCTCTATGGGTCTGACCCCGCTGGAAGGTCTGGTGATGGGTACCCGTTCCGGTGATATCGACCCGGCGATCATCTTCCACCTGCACGACACCCTGGGCATGAGCGTTGACGACATCAACAAAATGCTGACCAAAGAGTCTGGCCTGCTGGGTCTGACCGAAGTCACCAGCGACTGCCGTTACGTTGAAGACAACTACGCAGAAAAAGCTGACGCTAAACGTGCAATGGACGTTTATTGCCACCGTCTGGCGAAGTACATCGGTTCTTACACCGCGCTGATGGACGGTCGTCTGGACGCGGTTATCTTCACCGGCGGCATCGGTGAGAACGCGGCAATGGTTCGTGAGCTGTCCCTGGGCAAACTGGGCGTACTGGGCTTCGAAGTCGATCACGAGCGTAACCTGGCTGCCCGCTTCGGCAAGTCTGGCTTCATCAACAAAGAAGGCACCCGCCCGGCTATCGTTATCCCAACTAACGAAGAGCTGGTCATCGCGCAAGACGCGTGCCGCCTGACTGCCTGATTCCACACCGCCAGCAATGCTGGCGGTGCTGTTTTGTAGCCCGCCCAACGCGGCGGTAACGAAAGAGGATAAACCGTGTCCCGTACTATTATGCTGATCCCTACCGGAACCAGCGTCGGCCTGACCAGCGTCAGCCTCGGCGTGATCCGCGCTATGGAACGCAAAGGCGTTCGTCTGAGCGTCTTTAAGCCTATCGCCCAGCCACGTGCCGGTGGCGATGCGCCAGACCAGACCACCTCCATCGTTCGTAAGAACTCCAATCTGCCAGCGGCTGAACCGCTGAAGATGAGCCACGTTGAATCTCTGCTCTCCAGCAACCAGAAAGACGTGCTGATGGAAGAGATCATCGCCAACTACCACGCTAACGCGCAGGACGCTGAAGTGGTGCTGGTTGAAGGCCTGGTCCCGACCCGTAAACACCAGTTTGCCCAGTCTCTGAACTTTGAAATCGCGAAAACCCTGAACGCAGAGATTGTTTTCGTGATGTCTCAGGGCACGGACACCCCAGAGCAGCTGAAAGAGCGTATCGAACTGACGCGCAGCAGCTTCGGCGGTGCGAAAAACACCAGCATCACCGGCGTGATTGTTAACAAGCTGAACGCGCCAGTAGATGAGCAGGGCCGTACGCGTCCTGACCTGTCAGAAATCTTCGACGACTCTTCCAAAGCGAAAGTCATCAAAGTTGACCCGGCTAAGCTGCAGGATTCCAGCCCACTGCCGGTGCTGGGTGCGGTGCCATGGAGCTTCGATCTGATTGCCACCCGTGCAATCGATATGGCGCGTCACCTGAATGCCACCATCGTTAACGAAGGCGATATCAACACCCGCCGCGTGAAGTCCGTGACCTTCTGCGCGCGCAGCATTCCGCACATGCTGGAACACTTCCGCGCAGGTTCCCTGCTGGTGACCTCTGCTGACCGTCCAGACGTGCTGGTTGCAGCGTGCCTGGCTGCGATGAACGGCGTGGAAATCGGTGCGATCCTGCTGACCGGTGCCTACGAGATGGACCCGCGCGTCAGCAAGCTGTGCGAACGTGCGTTCGCCACTGGCCTGCCAGTCTTCATGGTGAACACCAACACCTGGCAGACCTCCCTGAGCCTGCAAAGCTTCAACCTCGAAGTGCCGGTTGATGACCACGAGCGTATCGAGAAAGTTCAGGAATACGTTGCGGGCTACATCAACGCAGACTGGATCGAATCCCTGACGGCGACGTCCGAGCGCAGCCGTCGTCTGTCTCCTCCAGCCTTCCGTTACCAGCTGACCGAGCTGGCGCGTAAAGCGGGCAAACGCGTGGTTCTGCCAGAAGGTGACGAACCACGTACCGTTAAAGCGGCGGCCATCTGTGCAGAGCGCGGTATCGCGACCTGTGTGCTGCTGGGTAACCCGGATGAGATCAACCGCGTTGCGGCGTCTCAGGGCGTTGAGCTGGGCGCTGGCATTGAGATCGTTGACCCGGAAGTGGTTCGCGAAAGCTACGTTGCCCGCCTGGTTGAGCTGCGTAAGAACAAGGGCATGACCGAAGCCGTTGCGCGCGAGCAGCTGGAAGACAACGTCGTGCTGGGTACGCTGATGCTGGAGCAGGACGAAGTTGACGGCCTGGTTTCCGGTGCGGTTCACACCACCGCGAACACCATCCGTCCACCGTTGCAGCTGATCAAAACCGCACCGGGCAGCTCTCTGGTCTCCTCCGTGTTCTTCATGCTGCTGCCTGAACAGGTTTACGTTTATGGCGACTGCGCGATCAACCCGGACCCAACCGCAGAGCAGCTGGCAGAAATCGCTATCCAGTCTGCGGACTCCGCGACTGCCTTCGGTATCGAACCGCGCGTCGCGATGCTCTCCTACTCCACCGGTACTTCTGGTGCAGGCAGCGACGTAGAGAAAGTCCGAGAAGCAACCCGCATTGCGCAGGAAAAACGTCCGGATCTGATGATCGACGGCCCGCTCCAGTACGATGCCGCGGTAATGGCTGACGTTGCGAAATCTAAAGCGCCTAACTCGCCGGTTGCAGGTCGCGCTACCGTGTTCATCTTCCCGGATCTGAACACCGGTAACACCACCTATAAAGCGGTACAGCGTTCAGCAGACCTGATCTCCATCGGGCCAATGCTGCAAGGTATGCGCAAGCCTGTGAACGACCTGTCTCGTGGTGCGCTGGTTGACGATATCGTCTACACCATCGCGCTGACGGCGATCCAGTCTTCGCAGCAGCAGTAAGCTAAAAAGCCCGGTGGCGCTAGCGCTTACCGGGCCCAGGGTTTTGTAGGCCGGATAAGCGAAGCGCCATCCGGCAAAAAAGGCGACCATTCAACGGTCGCCTTTTTTATTACAGCAACTCTCGTGCCGCCGACACAATGTCATGTGCCGTCAGGCCATACTCCTTCTGCAGGAAGTCCTGCGTGCCTACCTGACCGTAACGCTCCTTCACCCCAACCCGCCGCATCGGCACCGGACAGGTTTCCACCAGCACTTCCGCCACCGCCGACCCCAGCCCGTTGTGAATGCTGTGGTTTTCGCAGGTCACAATACGCCTGGTTTTCTCGGCATAATTTTTCACCAGCATCCGATCTATAGGCTTCAGGGTAAACATGTCGATGACCGCTGCGCTTACCCCCTCCTGCTCCAGCTGGCGCGCCGCCTCCAGCGCTTCCGCCACCATAATGCCGTTAGCAATCAGGGTAATATCGGTTCCCTCGCGCAGCACGTTGCCCTTGCCGATGGTGAAGGTTGACCCCGGGGCATAGACGCTCGGCGCCTGTTTACGGATGGTCCGCACCCAGTAGAAGCCTTCCAGGTCGATAAGCTGACGCAGCACATCTTCGAACATCACCGCATCGGTCACCTCCAGCACCACTGAATGCGCCAGACCGCGCACGATGCCCATATCCTCAAACGACATATGCGTCCCGCCGTTGTGGCAGGCCGTCACGCCCGCATCCGAGGCAATCACCTTCACGTTATTGCGCTGGTAGTCCAGGGACATAAACAGCTGGTCGAAGCAGCGACGGCTGGCAAAGGCGGTAAAGGTATGGACGAACGGCTTACGTCCGGTGAGCGACAGCCCGGCGGCCGTCCCAATCACGTTGGCCTCCATAATGCCGCAGTTGATGACGTGCTGTGGATAATCACGCGCTACGCCGTCCATCGCCATCGAACTCATCAGATCCGCTTCGAGCGCAATAATCTCGCTCCCGGCCTCAATCTGTTTTGCCACAAAACCCGCATAGACCTTACGCATCTCAACCGAATCTTTCTGTCCTGTCGGTGCAACCTTAATCATGTGAAGCCTCCAGTTGGCGAATCGTCTCGTTGAGCGCCGCTTTGCTCTCCTCAGTTAATCGCAGGTGATGCGAGTTGCTGAGCTGTTCCAGGTATGGCACCCCCTGCCCTTTGATGCTGTCGAGGATCACCACCCGCGGACGCGCATCGGTCGCAGGGATCGGCGCGGTCACCTCCAGCAGCGCCGGAATGTCGTCCCCTTTCACCGTCACCACGTCAAAACCAAAGGCCCGGAATTTGCCTTCCAGATCGAAGGCGCTGATGATTTCGTCCAGCTCGCCGTCGAGCTGCTGTTTGTTCCAGTCCACGAACACCGTCAGATTGTTCAGTCGATGGTGAGCAATAAACTGGAAGGCTTCCCAGCACTGCCCTTCGTTCAGCTCCCCGTCGCCAACGATGCAAAACACCCGGTTTGGCCTTTCTGCCAGCTTGTGCGACAGCGCCATGCCGCCTGCAATGGAGATCCCCTGCCCCAGCGATCCGGTGGTGGCATCCACGCCGCGTGTTTTCAGGCGATCCGGGTGGCTTGGCAGACGCGTTCCGTTCTGGTTTAGCGTGCTCAGCTCTTCAATCGGGAAGTAACCCTTAATCGCCAGCGTGCTGTACAGCGCCGGGCCCGCATGTCCCTTCGACAGCACAAAGTAATCGCGCTCTGGCCAGTCCGGATCGGCCGGGTCAATTTTCATTACCGCGCCGTACAGAACGGCCAGTGTTTCAACGACTGACATGCTGCCGCCGTAGTGACCAAAACCCAGCTGCGTCAGGGATTTCAGCGTCTCAAGGCGGATCTGACGCGCCAGTTCGGTTATTTCATTTTCATTCATGATTTGGCTCCGGGGTTTTCCTGCGCGTTACCGCTGGCAGGTTTGTTTTTAGCGAAGACGTTGTAGGCCACCAGCAGCGCAAACAACACAACAACCAGTCCGGTGATGGCAAGCGGCGACAGGAAGCGCGCCAGGTTGCCGAGCACAATCCCGACGGCGCCAAAGTCGGCGTCCGAGAAGGTCGTATTCGCAAAGCCAATCGCGCCCAGAACAGGCAGCAGCAGGACCGGCAGGAAGGTGATCAGCAGGCCGTTAGCAAAGGCGCCAATCATCGCCCCGCGACGTCCGCCGGTGGCGTTCCCAAACACGCCCGCCGTTGCACCGGTGAAGAAATGCGGCACGACGCCCGGCAGGATCAGCACCCAGCTAAACTGACCGCAGATGAACAAGCCTACAATCCCGCCGAGGAAGCTGAACAGGAAGCCAATCAGCACCGCGTTTGGCGCATACGGGTAGACCACCGGGCAGTCCAGCGCAGGTCGCGCATTGGGCACCAGTTTTTCCGAGAAGCCGGTAAAGGCCGGGACAATTTCCGCCAGAATCAGGCGCACGCCCTGCAAGATGATAAACACGCCTGCCGCGAAGGTGATGGCCATAATGATGGCGTACACCAGGTAGTTCTGGCCGCCGCTGAAGGTGGCCTCCACGTACTCACGCCCGGCGCTCACCGCCATAATCAGGTAGATAATCATCATGGTCAGTGAGATGGAGATCGAACTGTCGCGCAGGAAGCTGAGGTTCTTCGGCAGGTTCATCTCTTCGGTGGAGCGCGAGCCTTTACCGACCTTGCTGCCAATCCAGCCGGACAACACGTAGCCCAGCGTGCCGAAATGACCGAAGGCAATCTCATCGTTGCCGGTAATACGCTTCATATAGCGCTGCGCAATCGCCGGGAAGAAGGCCATAATCAGGCCGAGGATCAACGAACCGGTGAAGACCAGCCCTACCCCTTCGAAGCCTGCGACCGTCAGGATCACGCCAATCATGCACGCCATGTAGAAGGTGTGATGCCCGGTCAGGAAGATGTACTTCAGGCGGGTAAAGCGCGCGACAATAATATTCGCCACCATCCCGAAAGCCATAATGAGCGCGGTGGAGGCACCATATTTTTCCAGGGCAATTGACACAATAGCTTCATTGTTGGGAATAATGCCCTGAATATTAAAGGCGTGCTCAAACATACCGCCGAGCGGATTTAAAGAGCCCACCAGCACGGTTGCGCCGCCGCCCAGTACAATAAAGCCGAGAATGGTTTTAATTGTGCCTTTTACCACATCTGAAAAGGCTTTTTTCTGCGCCACCAGACCAATCAGGGCAATTAACCCGACCAGGACGGAAGGGACTTTTAAAATATCAACAACGAAATTCAGCGTTTCAAGGATAAACATATCCACCTCGCCTTTTCAGGATTATTGTCTTTCGAACCAGGCGCGCAGCTGCGCTTCGAGTTCGTTGATATCGATAATATTGTTGATCACCACCAGCTGGCTTTCCGGCACGCTGGCGCTGGCGGCAATGTCTTTCGCCATCACAAACAGGTCCGCCGCGCCAGGCGTGGCCGAGGAGAGATCGGAGTGTTCAACCTCTGCCTCAATTTCCAGTTTTTTGAGCACCTTTTTAATATTCATTTCGACCATAAAACTGCTGCCCAGGCCGGAGCCGCAAATAGCCATAATTTTCATTGTTATCCCCTTTTTTGAGTAGAGTACGCCCCATCACGCTGACGCGTAATGTTGAGATGAATCGGATTAAATAATTAAATCAGAAGCGATTGATGACGGTTTTTATCTCCTCCAGCGTATTCGCCCGATGTAATTCAGCTATATCTTCGTCGCTGGAAAATAATTCTGCTAAGGCGGAGATCATTTCGATATGGCTATGTTTGTCCGGCGCCGCCAGCATCGCAATCACATCGACGGGGTCAAACTCACCAGCACCAAATGAGACGCCCTGTTTCAGTTTTAATAATGACAGGCCAAGTCCTTTCGCCCCTTCTTCCGGTCGCGCATGTGGCATTGCCAGCCCAGGAGCCAGCACATAGTAGGGACCTAACCTGTGATGCTGCTCAATGATAGCCGTGACATATTCCGGCGCAATGACCTGCAAATCCAGCAGCGGTTTCGCGCACAGTTCCAGCGCCTGGGGCCAGCTTTCAACGCTATCCTTTAGGATGATGGTTGTATCATATATCCACTTTTTGAGCATTTTTCACTCCCGCTTAAGACCAGACATGGGCAAACTCTATTCAACCCATCAATTAATGACTGCGATCGCGATCACAAAGATAGCGCTACCAACTACTAACATGCAGAACTGTGATAGCGCTATCAAATTGCTATCCTGGTGCGAAATCACAGCAAAAAAAGGGATTTAAGGCGTATACTGCCTGTCACGTAAAATGAAGGATGAAACTAAATCGCGTCCTGTCAGCAGGAAGATGTATGTCTTTAACCCGAAAACGGCGCAGTACCGGAAAAGTAACGCTCGCGGATGTCGCGCAGCTTGCCGGCGTAGGCACGATGACTGTTTCCCGTGCCCTCCGCACGCCCGAACAGGTTTCCGATAAACTGCGTGAAAAAATTGAAGCCGCGGTGCAGGAGCTGGGTTACATGCCCAATCTTGCCGCCAGCGCACTGGCATCGGCATCGTCATGGACGATTGCGATGGTAGTACCCAATCTTTCCGAAGCTGGCTGTTCCGAGATGTTCGCCGGGCTACAGCAGGTGCTCCAGCCAGCCGGATATCAGATTATGCTGGCGGAATCTCAGCATCGTCTTGAACAGGAAGAGAAACTGCTTGAAACGCTGCTGGCCTCGAACATCGCCGCGGCGATACTGCTCAGCGTCGAGCACTCCGATACCGTGCGACACTGGCTAAAAAACGCCTCTATCCCGGTGATGGAAATGGGTGCAATGCGTGCCGATCCTATTGATATGAATATCGGGATTGATAACGTCGCCGCCATGTATGAACTTACCGAAATGGTGATTCAGCGCGGCTATCAGAATATCGGCCTGCTGTGCGCTAACCAGGAGCAGTGGATTTTTCAGCAGCATTTGCAGGGCTGGTACAAGGCGATGCTGCGCCACCACCTGGCGCCAAATAGAGTGATTAATGCCGCCATGCCGCCGAACTTCTCCACCGGTGCGGCACAATTGCCAGAGTTCCTGCTGGCGTGGCCGGAGCTGGATGCGCTGGTGTGCGTGTCAGATGAACTGGCCTGCGGCGCGCTGTATGAGTGCCAGCGTCGGCGCATCAAGGTGCCGGACGATTTAGCGGTCGTGGGCTTTGGCGACAGCGACGTCAGCCGCGTCTGTCAGCCGCCGCTGACGACGATGGCAGTACCGCATCGCAAGATTGGGATTGAAGCCGGGAAAGCGTTACTGGAACGTCTGAATGACGGAGACTGGCGCGACCATAAACCCATCGCGTCCAGCCTGTGTCTGCGGGAAAGCTGTTAAGGCTTACTCAGCCTCTTCCTCTTTTTCCGCCTTATTTTCCGGTTTAGCGGATTCGTTTTTGGCGTTGCGGGTCATCCACAGCGCCAGTGCTTTAAGGGAATCCGGCGTGAATTCGTCGCAACGCGCGGTGATCTCTTCCGGCGTCATCCAGCACACTTCGCTCACTTCCTCTTCCTGCAAGGCGAAAGGTCCGTGGGAAACGCAGCTAAACAGCCCGCCCCAGACGCGACAATGCTCATCTTCGAAATAAAACTGTCCGTGCTCGGCAAACGGCACGCCAGCGATACCTAACTCTTCTTCCGCTTCACGACGCGCGGAATCCAGCAATACTTCATCGGCCTGCACGACGCCACCCGCTGTGGCATCCAGCATACCAGGAAGAAAATCTTTGGTGTCGGTGCGACGCTGGACCAGAATCTTGCCCATGCCGTCATGAACAACGATGTAAGTCGCGCGGTGACGCAGACGCTCCGCACGCATTTGTTCGCGGCTGGCCTGCGCGATCACTTCATTCTCTTCGCTGACAATGTCAACCCACTCAGTACTTGCCAAATGATTCTGCTCCACCATCGGGAAACCTTCTCGTCTAAGCGCTCTTTCGGCGCGTTTGCAGTTGTGGTGTAACTTACGGATTAATCGCTATCTGCGCAATAACTTGCTGATCATTAAGTGCGATAACGCTTAATGTCCCGTCTTCATACATGCCGTAGCTTGCCGGGTTACCGCCTTTAGGAATGCTGACAGACCCGGGGTTAAAGTGGTAAAACGCCCCGCGTTTTTCCGCCACCGGAATATGAGTATGACCATAAACCAGGACATCGCCAGCGGCGAGTGACGGCAGGTTATCCGGGCCGAACAGGTGCCCGTGGGTCAGGAACAAACGGCTGTTTTCCATCAACACCTGTTGCCAGGGAGCGGTGATGGGAAATTGCAGCAGCATCTGGTCAACTTCGCTGTCGCAGTTGCCGCGAACGGCGATAATGCGCGAGGCAAAATGATTAAGTTTTTCCGCCACCTGCGCGGGAGCATAGCCTTCCGGCAACGCATTGCGTGGGCCGTGGTTTAACACATCGCCCAGGATCACCAGCCATTGCGCCCCGCTTTGGGCGAACAGAGAAAGCACGCGTTCGGTCGCGGGCAGCGATCCATGAATATCCGACGCAAACATCAGTTTCATCAGTTACTCCTCGGGAATTCAGACTGCCCCTATCATACCTCAAGCGCCCCGTCTTATCAGCCCGCGCGCTTAGCAGAGAGTGCCAGATAGCGCTGTACCGACGCGCGTTGCCACTGGAATGTGGCGTAATCCACCAGTAGCTGTGGGACGTCATCGCCGTTGAGGATAAGGCGATTGAGCATCAGCGCCAGATCGGTGTCGGCAATACACCACTCGCCAAACAGGTTTGGGTTACCCTGTGACAGCAGCGATGACGCGGTATCAATCAGCTTCCGGGCGCTGGATAAGCCTTCCTCGCTGAGGGCGGGCTTTTTGACGCCAGCGAACACCACGTCCGTGGAGCGTTCTGTGCGAATCGGCACCAGGTCGCTACGCAGCCACGCCTGGATCTGGCGGGCGCGGGCGCGCTTTTGCAGATCGTGAGGATAGATGCGTTCCCACTCTGGTGGGGCAAAGCGGTCTTCAAGGTACTCGTCAATCGCTGAGGATTCACTCAACTCAAAACCGTCAATCTCCAGCACAGGGACACGGCGGGTGAGCGCGTAGCCCTGCCACTGAGGCTTCAGATGTTCGCCGCTGTCCAGGTCAACGGTTTTCAGACTAAAAGTTAGCCCCTTTTCTGCCAGCGCCACATAAACGCTCATGACATAAGGAGATAAAAAGTTCGCATCGGACCACAACGTTATTACAGGCTGGCTCATAACATCCTCATCGGCTGATCGGTTTTCACTCAACATATAATCTCTTTGCCTCGCTGTCACTTGATGAAAACTCACGATTTACAACAAGCACCTATACTGATTTTTCATGGCAACACTATTCGCACTGACAGGAGTTGAGAATGATAGATCTCTATTATGCCCCCACCCCTAATGGCCATAAGATCACCCTCTTTCTTGAAGAAGCCGAACTGGACTACCGGATCATTCGCGTGGATATCAGCAAAGGCGATCAGTTCCGCCCCGTTTTTCTGGCCATCTCGCCCAACAATAAAATTCCGGCCATCATTGATAACTTGCCTTCAGACGGCGGAAAACCGCTAAGCCTGTTTGAATCCGGAGAGATACTGCTTTATCTGGCGGAGAAAACCGGCAAGCTTCTGAGCGGGGAGTTGCGCGAGCGTCATCACACGCTGCAATGGTTATTCTGGCAGTCGAGCGGCCTGGGGCCGATGCTGGGGCAGAATCATCACTTTACCGCCTATGCGCCGCAGACGATCCCTTACGCCATTGAGCGATATCAGGTCGAAACCCAGCGCCTGTACGGGGTCCTGAACCGTCGGCTGGAAAAATCACCGTGGCTGGGAGGTGAGCATTACAGCATCGCAGATATCGCCTGCTGGCCGTGGATCAACACCCATGAACGCCACCGGATCGACCTGGCCACTTATCCGGCGGTTAACAACTGGTTTGAGCGCATCCGGACCCGCCCGGCAACCGAACGCGCCATGCAAAAAATCCATCAGATTTGAGCCTGTGCCCCGTTGGGTGCAGGTGTTCTCCTCATGTATGATGAGGTAAAAATACTGACACGGAGAAGACCTGCAATGTCCCAGCATGACGCTATTATTCGTATAAAAAACCTACGCTTACGCACATTCATTGGTATCAAAGAGGAGGAGATCGCGAATCGCCAGGATATCGTGGTGAATGTCGTGATCCATTACCCGGCAGACAAGGCGCGCGCCAGCGAGGACATCAATGACGCGCTGAACTATCGCACGATCACCAAAAGCATCATCCAGTACGTTGAGAACAACCGTTTTGCGCTACTGGAAAAATTAACTCAGGATGTGCTCGACATCGCACGCGAACACCACTGGGTCACTTATGCTGAAGTGGAGATCGATAAACTTCACGCCCTGCGCTACGCCGACTCCGTCTCCATGACGTTAAGCTGGCAGCGCCAGGCGTAAACCTGGAGGTTGTATGAAGATCCTGCTCACCGGCGGTACGGGGCTGATTGGTCGCCATCTCATTCCACGTTTGCAGGCGTTGCATCACGACATTACCGTGGTCACGCGCAGCCCGGAGAAAGCGCGCCAGGTGCTGGGCACCGGCGTTGAGATCTGGAAAGGCCTGGCGGAACGGCAGGATCTGAACGGCTTTGACGCCGTCATCAACCTCGCAGGCGAGCCTATCGCTGATAAACGCTGGACCGAAGAGCAAAAACAGCGTTTATGCAGCAGCCGCTGGAACATGACCGAAAGGCTGGTTGAGCTGATTCGTAACAGCGAGATGCCGCCCTCGGTGCTGATTTCCGGCTCTGCAACAGGCTACTATGGCGATCTTGGTGAAGTGGTGGTGACCGAAGAAGAGCCGCCGCACAACGAGTTTACCCATAAACTCTGCGCCCAGTGGGAGCGTATCGCCTGCGGGGCGCAGAGCGATAACACCCGCGTCTGCCTGCTGCGCACCGGCGTGGTGCTTGCTCCGAAAGGCGGTATTCTCGGTAAAATGTTGCCGCCGTTTAAAATGGGGCTTGGCGGGCCCATCGGCAACGGTCGTCAGTATCTGGCGTGGATCCATATCGACGATATGGTCAACGGTATTCTCTGGCTGCTGGATAACGACCTGCGCGGGCCGTTTAACATGGTATCTCCCTACCCCGTACGTAATGAACAGTTTGCTCACGCCCTGGGTCATGCCCTGCATCGCCCGGCGGTACTGCGCGTGCCTGCGACGGCGATTCGGCTGTTGATGGGCGAATCTTCGGTGCTGGTGCTGGGCGGCCAGCGCGCGCTGCCAAAACGGCTGGAAGCGGCCGGATTTACGTTCCGCTGGTATGACCTGGAAGAGGCGCTGGGGGATGTGGTGCAGTGAATATGTTAGAGTTATACGCCATCTCTGGATGATATGGCGTAACTATGGCAACCATCACCACAACCCGGCTTCACCTCACCCCTTTCGAACCTTCTGACTGGGCGTTCTTTCGCTCTCTGCGCGAAGACCCCAACATCATGCGCTATATGGCCGCTATCATGCCTGAAAAAGAGACGCGCCGCGTATTTGCCGCGCGCCTGATGGCGGAGCATGTCTTTGTGATCCGTCTGCATAACGACGTTACGCCGCTCGGGGATATCGGCCTGCAAATCAGTGCGGCGAACCGTGAAGAGGCGGATATTGGCTACACGGTTGTGCCTGACGCGCAGGGAAAAGGCATTGCCAGCGAGGCGCTGCGGGCGGTGTGTGAGTATGCATTTAACCAGACGGGCGTGAAGGCGATAAACGCGTACGTGCTGGCGGATAACGTTGGGTCGGTGCGGGTTCTTGAGAAAGCAGGTTTTGTGCGCACGCAGGTACTGGAGAAGGCGTACGAGATTAACGGCGTACGGTATGACGACTGGGTGTATCGGCTGGAGTGTGGTGCGGTCTGAATGCCGGGCGACACTGCGTTTGCCCGGCCTACGGTTTTTGTAGGCCCGGAAAGCGAAGCGCCACCGGGCAATTGGGCGGCTCTGGGGCTGATGCCCTCACCCCGTCCCTCTCCCACAGGGAGAGGGAGAAAGGCGAAAGATTACTTCAACGAGCCTTTCAGGAACTGCTGCAAACGCGGGCTTTGCGGGTTCGCCAGCACTTCGTCCGGATGCCCCTGCTCCTCAATCTTGCCCTGATGCAGGAAGATAACGTGGTTAGAAACGTTACGGGCGAAGCCCATCTCGTGCGTCACCACCACCATCGTTTTGCCCTCTTCCGCCAGCTTCTGCATGATGCGCAGCACTTCGCCAACGAGTTCCGGATCCAGCGCGGAAGTCGGTTCGTCAAACAGCAATACTTCCGGCTCCATCGCCAGCGCGCGGGCGATGGAAACACGCTGCTGCTGTCCCCCTGACAGGTGCACCGGATATTTGATCTGCTGCCGCTCGTCGATCCCCACTTTCGCCAGGTATTTCACCGCACGCTCGCGGGCTTCCTGCTTGCTTAAGCCGAGCACCTGAACCGGCGCTTCCATCACGTTCTCCAGCACCGTCATGTGGCTCCAGAGATTGAAGTGCTGGAATACCATTGTCAGACGCGTACGCAGCAGGCGCAGCTGATTTTTATCCGCCACTTTAAGCTGACCGTCTTTATCACGGACCATGTTGATGTTCTGTCCGCTCACCACAATCGATCCTTCGCTCGGCTTTTCGAGGAAGTTGATGCAGCGCAGGAAGGTACTTTTACCTGAACCTGATGAGCCGATAATACTGATCACGTCGCCCGCGTTAGCCTCCAGCGACACCCCTTTCAGCACTTCATGTTCGCCGTAGCGCTTGTGCAAATCAATTACGTTTAATTTGTTCTCAGCCATCATAAATTCTCAGTGCGTCGACGGTTTTATATGCTGCAACCAGCGTTTTTCAGCCTTACGGAACAGGCTGATCAGGACGTAAGAAATGATCAAATAGAGCACTGCCGCAATACCAAACGCCGTAAACGGCTGGTAGGTGGCAGAGTTAATATCGCGGGCAATCTTTAACAGATCAGGTACCGTGGCGGTAAACGCCAGTGCCGTCGAATGCAGCATTAAAATCACTTCGTTGCTGTAGGCCGGCAGCGCAATACGCAGCGCCGAAGGCAGAATAATACAGCGGTAGAGCTTCACGGACGAGAAGCCGTACGCGCGCGCCGCCTCGATCTCACCGTGCGGCACAGAACGGATGGCCCCGGCGAAGATCTCGGTGGTATAGGCGCAAGTATTGAGGGTCAGCGCCAGCACCGTACAGTTCAGACCGCTGCGGAAGAACGCGTTCAGCATCTCGGTGCCTTTCACGATCTCCAGCGTGTACATTCCGGAATAGAACACCAGCAGCTGCACGTACAGCGGCGTACCGCGAAACACGTAGGTGAACAGCCAGATCGGAAACTGGATAAATTTATTGTTCGACACGCGGCCAATGGCGAGAAACACCGCCAGAATGCCGCCCATGACCACCGAGGAGATCAGCAGCCACAGCGTGATCGCCACGCCAGTAAAGCGGTAGCCATCCGTCCACAGCAGGGATTTCCAGTACTCCTGAATAATCTCAATCACAGGTCAGCCCTCTTCACACCCACGGAGTAGCGACGTTCGAGCAGAAGCAGCACACCATTGGAGACGGTCGTAAAGACCAGATAGATTACGCCGCAGACCACCGCAAAATAGAACGGTTCCCAGGTACTTTTACCCGCCAGCTGCGTGGCCTTCACCACATCTTCCAGACCCAGCAGGGAGACCAGCGCCGTTGCCTTGAGAATAACCTGCCAGTTGTTACCGATGCCCGGCAGCGCGTAGCGCATCATGGCCGGGAACATGATCCGGCGAAACGTTTGTGAGGAGGTAAAACCGTAGGCGGTCGCCGCTTCAATGTGCCCTTTCGGCACGGCCATGTAAGCGCCGCGAAAGGTCTCAGTGAAATAAGCACCGTAGATAAAACCAAGGGTAATAATACCGGCCACCATCGGGTCGATATCGATCTGATCCATGCCGATGGCATCCGTGACGCCGTTAAGTGCGATTTGCAGGCCATAAAAGATCAGCAGCATCAGCACCAGGTCAGGCACGCCGCGAATCAGCGTGGTATAGCCTTCAAATATCAGCGCCAGCGGTCTGTTGGCGGATAACTTTGCCCCCGCGCCCGCCAGGCCTATCAGCACCGCCAGCACCACGGAGCTGATAGCCAGCTCAAGGGTGACAAGCGCGCCCTGTAAAATAACGCCAGAAAATCCGTACAGCATACCGCGTGCCCTGTCGTCTCGTGAGTGGTGGAACCGTGTCTTTTCCCCTCCCGCAACGGGAGGGGCCGCACGTTATCAGACGGGGCGATTAGCCGCCGTAAACATTAAAATCGAAGTACTTTTTCGCCAGCTTGTCGTAAGTGCCGTCCGCGCGCATCTCGGCGAACGCTTTGTTCAGGGCTTCACGAAGTTCGTTGTCTTCTTTCCGCAGGCCCATACCGGTGCCAACGCCAAAGAGTTTTTCGTCCTTAATGGACGGACCGCCGAACTTGTAATCTTTACCCACAGGCTGTTTCAGGAAGCCTTCGCTTGCCGCCACTTCATCCTGGAATGCCGCGTCAATACGGCCTGCCGTCAGGTCTGCGTAGATGTTTTCCTGACCCTGGTAAGAGACAATTTCAATCCCCTTTGGCGCCCAGTGCTCGTTACCGTAGGTTTCCTGCGTCGTACCCTGCAACACGCCCACGCGTTTGCCCTTCAGAGATTCAAGGGTTGGCTGAATGTCAGAGGATTTCGCCACCACCAGACGTGAGTCAGCCGCGTAGAGTTTGTCCGTGAAGGCAATCTCCTGCTGACGTTTTTCGGTGATAGACAGGGAGGACATGATCACGTCAATTTTTTTCGCTTTCAGGGACGGGATTAGCGCGTCCAGCGGGTTTTCAACGTAGGTACATTGCGCTTTAATGCGTTTGCACAGCTCGTTAGCCAGATCGATGTCAAAACCGACCAGTTCCCCCTTCGCATTTTTCGATTCGAAAGGCGCGTAGGTTGGGTCAGTCCCAATACGAATTTTCTGCGGAATGGCTGCGAATGCTGCGGTGGCGCTGGAAAAGGCCAGTACCAGAGAAAGTGACAACACCAGTTTTTTCATATCTGTCCTCAACAAACTGTCTAAATACGAGATTTTACGACTACGGGGTGCCGTTAATGTGCCATTAATCCCCTCACTCAGGCAAAGATTAATGCCTCTGAACGGGAATTTTTGCATTTAAAATGCTTAACTATGCACACGGCGGTCCAATATGGTGCATTGCTTGCACCATACTGGAACACTTCCCCTAAAGATGCACCACATCAGTGCATCCCGTTCAGGCATTAATCACCGTAGACGTTAAAATCGAAGTATTTCTTCGCCAGTTTGTCGTAGGTACCGTCTTTACGCAGCTCGTTAAACGCTTTGTCGAAGGCGGCTTTCAGCTCGGTATCATCCTTACGCAGGCCAATACCGGTGCCGTCGCCAAAGTATTTTTTATCTTTAACTGACGGGCCAGCAAAGGCGTACTCTTTACCCGCAGGCTGCTTCAGGAAGCCTTCGCTCGCGGCGACTTCATCCTGAAACGCGGCATCCAGACGGCCTGCCGCCAGGTCAGAGTAGATCAGATCCTGGTTCTGGTAGGCGACCACATCGACGCCCTTCTCGCGCCAGTTGGCGTTCGCGTAGCCTTCCTGGGTTGAGCCCTGAAGCACGCCAACATGCTTACCTTTCAGCGAGTCGATGGTCGGCTGGATTGGGGAACCTTTCGCGGCAATCAGACGTGAATCGGCAGCGTAGAGCTTCTCAGAGAAGGCGATCTCCTGCTGACGTTTTTCCGTGATGGAGAGAGAAGAGATAATAGCGTCGATTTTCTTGGCTTTCAGCGACGGGATCAGCGCGTCAAAGTCACTGCCCACCCATGTGCATTTCACTTCCATGCGTTTGCACATCTCATTTCCCAGATCGATATCAAACCCCACGAAATCGCCTTTCGCATCCTTGGAGGAGAATGGCGCGTAGGTTGCGTCTGTACCGATACGAACTGTCTGTGGTAGCGCTGCATAGCTACTTGCTGCTGCACTCAAGCCCACGAGCAAAGACAGAGCCAGAACCGTCTTCTTCATACATTTACCCTCAAGAACCGTGATTTTATTATGGTTTATGTTGTGTGTTGTGTTGCAGGCTGCTCTTGCAGGTCTTATGCCACATTGTCGTCGGGTTAAAACTACGACGTTAAATATGTTAATAAAACGTTGCGATACTGCCTTAATGGTGAAAGATAGCAGGTCTGCCGAACGAACCGGAAAGAGAAAAAGGGAAAAAGCGAATTAAATGTCGAGGATATGATCGCGGTTGCAGTTTTGCCCTGAAACAGGGCAAACAGTCATTTCATGCACCTTGTTTGTGCACAGCCTCACGCCCCCTGCCAGCGGGTAAAGAGATCTTCCGGCAGGTCTATATCGAACTGATCCAGCACGCGGTTAACGGTCTGGTTGATGACATCGTCCAGCGTTTGCGGACGATGATAGAACGCGGGGACCGGCGGCATTATCACAGCTCCCAGTTCGGCTGCCTGCGTCATTAAACGCAGATGTCCCAGGTGCAGCGGCGTTTCCCGCACGCAGAGCACCAGAGGACGACGCTCTTTCAGCACCACGTCCGCCGCACGCGTCACCAGCGTGTCGGTATAGCTGTTTACGATACCGGAGAGGGTTTTAATCGAACAGGGCAAAATAACCATGCCGGCCGTTTTAAACGAGCCCGAAGAGATGCTGGCGGCGATATCGCGGGCATCGTGGACAACATCAGCCAGCGCCTGAACGTCGCGCAGAGAGAGATCGGTTTCAAGAGAGAGGGTCTGACGCGCCGCCTGGCTCATCACCAGATGGGTTTCTACGCCTGCAACGTCACGCAGCACCTGTAACAGCCGGACGCCATAAATCGCGCCGCTGGCACCGCTGATCCCTACAATGAGTCGTTTCATGATTTTTGCCCTTGCTGATTTCAGGGCTGACTGTGCAGGATTTTACGGGGAGTTGCAAGTGAGGGCGAGCCCCCTCACTTGCCGGAGCATTAACCTTCGTTGTGCATCTCTAAGCTTTCGAGATCGTTTTGCAGCTGGACGGCTTTCGCATCGTCGTTACGCAGAGAATCAAGGTAGTCGAGATACTGCTGGTCTACGTCTTTTGTCACGTAGATCCCATTGAATACCGAGCATTCGAACTGCTGAATATCCGGGTTCTCGGCGCGCACCGCGTCGATCAGATCGTTCAGATCCTGGAAAATCAGGCCGTCGGCCCCGATGATCTGGCGAATCTCATCCACTTCACGACCGTGAGCAATCAGCTCATTAGCGGTTGGCATATCAATGCCATACACGTTCGGGAAGCGAATTTCCGGCGCTGCGGAGGCGAGATATACTTTCTTCGCCCCGGCCTCACGCGCCATCTCGATGATCTGCTCAGACGTCGTGCCGCGCACAATGGAGTCGTCCACCAGCAGCACATTCTTGTCGCGGAACTCGGCACGGTTAGCGTTTAGCTTACGACGTACGGACTTACGACGCAGTTGCTGGCCCGGCATGATAAAGGTGCGGCCAACGTAGCGGTTTTTCACGAAGCCCTGACGGTACGGCTTGTCCAGAATACGGGCAATTTCCAGCGCGATATCACAAGAGGTTTCAGGGATTGGGATCACGACGTCGATGTCGAGATCGTCCCACTCGCGGGCAATCTTCTCGCCCAGCTTCGTCCCCATGTTGACGCGCGCGCTGTAAACGGAAATCTTGTCGATGAACGAGTCCGGACGCGCGAAGTAAACGTATTCGAACAGGCACGGGTTGCTCACCGGGTTGTCGGCGCACTGACGGGTAAACAGCTGGCCCTTCTCAGTGATGTAGACCGCTTCGCCTGGCGCGACATCACGCAGGAATTCGAAGCCCAGAGTGTCCAGCGCCACGCTTTCGGAGGCAACCATGTACTCGGAACGGCCATCGCCGAGGTCTCGTTTGCCGAGCACCAGCGGGCGAATGCCGTTTGGATCGCGGAAGGCCACCATGCCGTGACCGATGATCATCGCTACGCAAGCGTACGCGCCACGGATCAGGCGGTTAGTCGCGGCAACGGCGGCAAAAATGTTGTCTGCTTCCAGCGGATAATGGCGGAAGTTATCCAGCTCGCTGGCAAAGATATTGAGCAGGATTTCAGAATCAGAGGTGGTGTTAATGTGGCGACGTTTCTCTTCGAACAGCTTTTTACGCAGCTCGTGGGCATTGGTCAGATTGCCATTGTGGGCAAGCGTGATGCCATACGGGGAGTTAACGTAAAAAGGCTGAGCCTCAGAGGCGCTGGAACTGCCAGCAGTAGGATAACGAACGTGACCGATCCCCATATTACCTTGCAGACGCTGCATATGGCGGGCTTCAAACACATCGTTTACCAGGCCATTCGCCTTGCGTAAACGGAAGCAGTTGTTTGCATCAATGGTGATGATACCCGCAGCATCCTGCCCACGGTGCTGAAGCACCGTTAACGCGTCATAAATCGACTGGTTTACCGGCATGAAACCGGCGATACCGACAATACCGCACATTCGTCTTTTCCTCGTTAAGCCACATCTCAGGGTTTATGCCCTGGGCAAGAAACTCGACGAGCTTTGCAGATAGTCAAAGAACCATCTGATGATGAAGCTGAACTCCGGAATGAGCTGCGATTTTTGCCAGTCTTCACTTTTGGAGAACCCGGTAAAGGTATCCAGGAAGAACAGGATCGCGGCCACAATGAGCACGCCTCGCAACGCGCCGAAACAGATGCCGAGCACCCTGTCCGTTCCTGACAGACCGGTTTTCTCGACCAGCTGACCTATCACGTAATTGACGATAGCGCCGACAATCAGCGTCGCGATAAACAGCACCGCGATGGCGATTCCGTTTCGGACCAGTTCATCTTCAAAGCCCGTGAACCAGACAGACAGGTAAGTGTAGTAATGACTGGCAACAAAGAAAGCACAACCCCAGGTTACCAGCGATAACGCTTCACGAACAAAGCCACGGATCAGGCTAACCAGACAGGAAAAACCAATCACCGCAATGATGGCGTAATCAATCCAGACCATATGTGTCCCACGATTAAACGCCCTGTCATCCAGTTCGGGGCGAATTCTAACAGAAAAAGAAAACGTTTGCGTAGGGATTTCCTTCCCACGCGTAAATAAAAAAGGCGCTGAAAAAATGCTCAACGCCACCGCACCTTTGACGTTTCTGTGAACGTCTGCCCCCCCTCACCCCGGCCCTCTCCCTCAAGGGAGAGGGAGCAAACCATCCCCTCGCCCCTTTGGGGAGAGGGTTAGGGTGAGGGGGTAATTTCTGTCAGTTTGCGCTGAAGTTCATCACCACACCGCTCAGGCCGGAGATTTGCTTCAGCTCGCCAAGCGAACCTTTGAGCTTATCTTTAGACGCATCCGGCCCCACGAGGATACGGGTAATTTTACCCTGTACCGGCGTGGTGGGTGAAGTATAAACACGGTATCCCGCGCCGCGCAGTTTACTCACAATCTCATTGACCTTATCTGCATTTTTCAATGCACCGAGCTGAACGACATAGGCTTTGCCGGTAGGGGCCGCGTCCTGTTTCGCCGGCGGTGGCGTTTCTGAAGCGGCTGCCAGTTGCTCGGCCGCTTTATCCCGCTGCGGTTTCGGCTGCGGCTTCTCCACCGGTTTCGGCTTCTCAACAGGCTTAGGCTGTTCTACCGGCACCGGATCAATCTCGATGTTATTGTTCGTCGCCAGACGCGACGGGTCAAGAGACGGTGCGGCTGCATCACCTGCGCGCACCTCTTCCGCTGCGCCTTCAGGCGGCTGGGCTGGCAGCGCCTGCGTTGCCGCTGGCAGCATATCGGGCTCGTCGCGATCGCCCGGTTTGGGTACCAGCGGAATGGCCGCAAATTCATCCTGGTAATGCTTTTTCTGCCCGTCGAGCAATCCCGGGAGAATAATCACCCCGAGCGCGACCAGCACAATGGTTCCTGTTAAACGGTTCTGAAACTTACTCGCCACCGGTTCTCCCCGCGTCCATCACTTCCATGACATGTGCCACCGTGTGGAATGACCCACACACCAGCACGGTATCTTCTGGTTTAGCCTCCGCCATCGCGGCACGCCAGGCCGAAACCACACTGCTGTAGATTTCGCCTTTGCCGAGATGTTCCATCAACTGCTCAGCAGTCGCGCCGCGCGGCCCTTCCAGAGGAGCACAATACCAGCTATCGACCACACTCTCCATGCAGGCCAGCGTGCCGCCGATATCTTTATCATGAAGCATACCGATAACCGCCAGCACGCGCCCGGTTTTTGGTAACGATTTGAGACGTCCTGCGAGGTACGCCGCCGCATGCGGGTTATGTGCAACATCCAGAATCAGACGCGGTGACTCACTCACAATCTGAAAACGTCCCGGTAACAGTGCGTTCTGAATGCCATCGCGGATTGCCTGCTCGCTTACCGCTAATCCGCTGGCGCGCAGGGCTGCCAGCGCAGTCGCCGCGTTAGGCTGTGGCACCTGCGGCAGCGGCAGATTCTCCAGCACGCCCTGCGCGTCGCTGAAGCGCCAGCCGTTGTCCTGCACCTCATTCTGCCAGTCCACGCCGCGACGCAGCAGTCGAGCCCCCTTCTCTTTCGCCACTTCAGCGATGGTATGCGGCATGTCCGGTTCGCCAACCACGGCAGGCTTATTGGCCCGGAAAATACCGGCCTTCTCACGGCCAATGCTTTCGCGGTCGGGCCCCAGCCAGTCGGTGTGATCCAGCGCGATGCTGGTGATGACGGCGACATCCGCATCTACCATATTTGTGGCATCCAGACGCCCGCCCAGCCCCACTTCCAGGATCACCACGTCCAGCTGCGCCTGCTTAAACAGCCACAGCGCCGACAGGGTGCCGTATTCGAAATAGGTTAATGAGGTATCGCCGCGCGCGGCTTCGATAGCGGCAAACGACGCCGTATGGGCCGATTCGGCCAGCTCGGTGTTTTGCACCCGCACGCGCTCGGTGTAGCGCACCAGATGCGGCGAGCTGTAAACGCCTACCTTATAACCGGCTGCCATCAGGACAGATTCCAGCGTGCGGCAGGTGGTGCCTTTACCGTTAGTGCCAGCCACGGTAAACACGAAAGGCGCAGGTTTCAGCACGTCAAGGCGCGCGGCAACCTGGCTTACGCGCTCAAGGCCCATGTCGATAGTTTTACTGTGCAGGTTTTCCAGATAAGAAAGCCACGCGGCCAGGGGCGACGTGGCTTGAGGAATGCTTTTATTTTCCATGATGCCCGGTTGTCATTAACGGTTTAGAAAGCAAAAGGGCAGCGCCATTTGGCCCTGCCCTTTTCAGTTATCAGGCCTCGGGTTCCTGATCCGGTACCACCACGCCTTCGCGCGGCTCGTCCGGGCTCGGCGACGGCAGATTCATCAGCTTCGCCAGGACGCTTGCCAGTTTGAGGCGCATCTCCGGGCGGCGGACGATCATGTCGATAGCACCCTTCTCAATGAGGAACTCACTGCGCTGGAAGCCCGGCGGCAGTTTCTCACGTACGGTCTGCTCGATAACGCGAGGACCGGCAAAGCCGATCAGCGCTTTTGGCTCAGCGATGTTCAGGTCGCCCAGCATCGCGAAGCTTGCAGAAACGCCGCCCATGGTTGGGTCGGTCAGTACCGAGATGTACGGCAGACCGCGCTCCTGCATTTTCGCCAGCGCGGCAGAGGTTTTCGCCATCTGCATCAGGGACATCAGCGCTTCCTGCATTCGTGCGCCACCGGAGGCGGAGAAGCAGATCAGCGGGCAGTTGTCTTCCAGCGCCTGCTCAACGGCACGCACGAAACGCGCACCAACCACAGAGCCCATTGAGCCGCCCATAAAGGCGAACTCAAACGCGGCGGCAACCACCGGCATCTCATGCAGGGTGCCTTTCATGACGATCAGCGCGTCTTTCTCGCCGGTCTCTTTCTGTGCAGAGGCCAGACGATCTTTGTATTTTTTGGAGTCGCGGAACTTAAGCACATCTTTTGGCTCCAGTTCGCTGCCCAGTTCTACCAGAGAACCTTCGTCCAGCAGGCTATGCAGGCGGTTGCGCGCCGACATACGCATATGGTGGTCACACTTCGGACACACCTCAAGATTGCGTTCCAGCTCTGCGCGATACAGAACCTGGCCGCAGCTATCACACTTCGTCCATACCCCTTCAGGAATGCTCGCTTTACGCGTTGGGGTAATGTTGCTTTTAATTCGTTCAATCCAGCTCATTGATAACCTTTCTGCCTGAACCTGGTCGTATGCCAGTTTTGCTGTAAGAGGCGAATAATGCCATTTTTGCCTCCAACAGACCATGAATGTTGCACATTAAAACATAACAGCCCGAAACTTTGGATAAAAAAGTGGTCGAACCGCCAGCGTGCATTTACTTCGCTTGTTTTGCCGCCGCGCGTTTGTGACGAATAATTTCGATCACACCCGGCAGAACGGAAAGCACAATAATCGCTACAATCAGTAACTTAAGGTTTTCCTGAACCACCGGCAGATCGCCAAACAGGTAGCCCGCATAGGTAAACAGCAGTACCCACAGCAGCGCGCCCACCACGTTGTACATGGCAAAATGACGATAGGACATGTGACCCATTCCCGCCACAAACGGTGCAAATGTGCGCACAATAGGCACAAAACGGGCAAGGATAATGGTTTTACCGCCATGGCGCTCATAGAATGCATGGGTCTTATCTAAATAACTGCGGCGGAAAATCTTCGAGTCCGGATTACTGAACAACCGCTCGCCAAACACCCGCCCGATAGTGTAGTTGACCGCATCACCAATAATCGCGGCGATGATCATCAGGACGACCATCAGATGGACATTCAGGTCATTCGTTGGCAGTGCGGATAACGCGCCCGCCACGAACAGCAGTGAATCTCCCGGCAGGAACGGCGTAACTACAAGGCCGGTTTCACAGAACAGAATGAGGAACAGAATGGCGTATACCCAGACGCCGTACTGCGCGACCAGCTCCGCCAGGTGAACATCAATGTGCAGGATGAAATCAATCAGAAAACGTATTACGTCCATATTGTCTAAGCCCTAATTGCGCCTTTGTTTAGTCCGCTAAAAACAGCGGGCCCATTGGCGGTTTTGGCAGGTCGAACCGGTCCGGATAATCCACCGAAACCAGATACAGACCTTCCGCTTTCGCCGTTGCTGCCGCAAGCGTTCTGTCCTTCGCTGCCAGCAGTTCTGCAATCCAGCTCTCCGGCTGGTGTCCGGCGCCCACTTCCATCAGGCTGCCTACAATATTCCGCACCATATGATGTACAAAGGCATTGGCTTTGATATCCACCACCACATACGCGCCATAACGACTGACGTTAATGTGCATGACGTTACGCCACGGCGTACGGGACTGACACTGCACCGCACGAAACGACGTAAAATCATTCTCTCCAATCAGACACTGCGCCGCACGCTGCATACGTTCTGCATCCAGCGGTTCATAAAAATGCGTCACGCCCTGGCTTAACACCGCCGGACGCAGGCGCTGGTTGTAGATGACATAACGGTAGCGCCGCGCCGTCGCGCTGAAACGCGCGTGAAAATCATCCGGCACAGCTTTCACCCAACGCACGGCAATGTCACCAGGCAAATTCGCATTTACACCCAGCGTCCAGGCCGCGTCTTTGCGCACGGCGGTGGTGTCAAAATGCACCACCTGCCCCGTGCCGTGAACGCCGGCATCGGTGCGGCCCGCACAGAAGACGCTTATCGGTTCATTCGCCACCTGAGAGAGCGCTTTCTCCAGCTTCTCCTGGACGCTGCGCACCTCATTCTGCCGCTGCCAGCCATAGTATTTACTGCCATCGTATTCAATGCCGAGGGCAATTCTGTGGACCGGCTTTTGTTCCACATCTGACATCAGTACAGATACTCCTGCACCAGTTTTTCCGCGATTTTGACCGCCATCAGCGCGCCGCCAAAACGCACGTTGTCGGCAACGGACCAGAACTGCACCTGCTCAGGCATACCGTAATCGTTACGCACGCAGCCCACAGAGAGATGCGCGCTGCCGGTAGCGTCGCCCACCTGCGTCGGGAATTCACTCTCTTCGGACAGGACAAGGTCCTCTCCGCGGCCAAACGCGTCGCGGGCTTCTTCAGCCGCCAGCGGACGCAGGGCTTCAAACCCGACCATCTGCGCGTGGCCGTAAAAGACCGGAGACTGCACGACGTTCGCGGAGATCATCAGACCGTCATCCTGCAGAATTTTGCGTGCTTCATCGACGATACGACGCTCTTCCCGCACCGAACCTTCACGATCCGGCAGCAGCGGCAGCATGTTGAACGCCAGCTGGCGGCCAAAGAAATCATCTTCGTCGATCGGGATACCGTTCAGCAGCTTCGCGCTCTGCCCTGCCAGTGCGTCTACGGCTTTTTTGCCGTTAGCGGAGGCTGACAGCAGGCTGGTCACGGAAATACGCGACAGGCCACCGTCGTCGATCAGCGGCTTCAGCGCGGTCAGCAGCTGGCTGGTGAGGCTGTTCGGTACTGCAATGATATTGCGGTTGCGGTAGTCAGCCAGCACAAACGGGTTGACGTCCGGCACCACCAGCGGCACATCCGGCTCCAGGGAGAACAGGCCGCTCAGGTCGATCACCAGACAGCCTGAATTGGTCGCTTCTTCAATGTAGGATGCCGTAGCTTCCGCACCTGCGGCAAAAAACGCCAGCTGAGCCTGTGTCCAGTCAAACGCGGCGGCATCCTGCACCATCACGGATTTCCCGCCGAAACGCAGATGTTCTCCTGCGCTGTCGGTACGCGCCAGCGCGTAAATGTCGCCCACCGGGAACTGACGCTCAGCAAGGGTTTCAAGCAGGGCTTCGCCCACGGCGCCAGTGGCACCCAAAATGGCAATGTTCCAGCCTTCAGACATGGTGGTTTACTCCAGAAATAAAAAAGCGTCCCTGCCGGAATATCCGACAGGGAGCATTAAGAAGACATTAACGTGCCGGGTGGTGAACGGCGTTAAATCCCAGCTGATGCAACAGCGCCGCCGCGGGGGCGTCATCGCACATCACATACAGGGAGGACCACTCGCGGCGCTCAAGGTAATTTTTGCGCAGCTTGTCAAACTCACCCGGAATACCCGCCACTTTACGCAGCAGCGCGTCATCGCGGCGCACATCATACACCAAATGCACCAGTCTTTTCAGCGTTGCCTCATCCAGCGGTCCATGAAGGGTAATGCGACCAAATTCCGGGGCAGGCAGCAGCGTATCCAGCGCGACCTGCTGCGGATGGCCGATAAAGGCGCTGTAAGCCTCAAACACCTGGGTTGTGCCACGCGCTTTGCCTTCAAGGGTATAACCCGCGATATGTGCGGTACCCACGTCCACCTTATTCAGCAATGCGACGTTGAGATCCGGCTCTGGCTCCCAGACGTCCAGTACGACGCTAAGATCTTGTCCCTCGTCGAGACATGTCAGCAGCGCCGCGTTATCCACCACCGGTCCCCGGCAGGCATTTATCAGAATAGTGCCAGCCTTCAGACGGCGGATCAGCTTTTCGTCGGCCAGGTGCAGAGTCTTGTACGGCCCTTCTTTAAAGAGCGGCGTATGGAAGGTGATGACGTCGCACTCGTCGACCAGCTCATCCAGCGTGCGGAAATCGCCCTCATCGCCGTTATCCTTACGCGGCGGATCGCACAGCAGAGTGCGGATGCCCCAGGCTTCCAGACGCTTTTGCAGACGTCCGCCCACGTTGCCCACACCCACAATCCCGACGGTGCGGTCTTTCAGCGCAAAACCATCGCGCTCGGCCAGCATCAATAGCGAGGAGAATACATATTCCACGACGGCAATGGCGTTACAGCCTGGTGCCGCGGAAAAACCAATCCCCGCCTGCTTAAGCCACTGGTCATCCACATGATCGGTCCCGGCCGTTGCCGTCCCGACAAATTTAACCCCTTTGCCGGTGAGCAGCGCCTCATTTACTTTGGTCACCGAGCGCACCATCAGGGCGTCTGCATCGTCCAGTTCGCTGACCGGAATCGGGCGACCAGGGACAGCCTTAACCTCACCCAGGCGGCTGAACAGCTCACGGGCGTAAGGCATATTTTCATCAACGAGGATTTTCACGTCTGAGTACCTGTTTGAGAGGAAGTAAACCTGCCAAGTGTGCCATAATCTCGCCGCCGGGCATATATCTCCGCCCGGTTACGCAGAGTTTGACTTTAAGGATTTTTGACGATGCAGCCCATTTCAGGTACGCCTCCGCGCCCTCCGGGTGAAGGCCCCGTAACGCCCAACACGCCAGGCGAACAACCACTCTCCACGCAGCAACGCACCGTACTGGAGCGTCTTATCACGCGTCTTATTGCGTTGACCTCACAGCAAAACGCAGAGGTATGGGCCGGCGTTAAGCACGATTTGGGCGTCAGAAACGATGCGCCGCTACAGTCGCGCCATTTCCCTGCCGCCGAACAAAACCTGAACCAGCGTCTTACCAGCGCACAGCAGCAACATACTACCCGCCAGATTATCTCGCAGCTGACCGAGCTGTTGGGCCAGGGGAATAATCGTCAGGCGGTGAGTGATTTTATCCGTCAGCAATACGGTCATACCGCCCTGAGCCAGCTTTCGCCGGAACAGCTGAAAACCGTGTTGACCCTGCTGCAAAGCAATCAGCTTTCTATCCCGCAGCCGCAACAGCGCCCGTCTACAGAACGGCCATTGCAGCCTGCGGAGCATAATACGCTCAAGCAGATGGTCACTAAGCTGGCTGCCGCCACCGGCGAACCGACAAAGCTTATCTGGCAATCCATGCTGGAACTTTCCGGTGTGAAAGCGGGCGAGATGATCCCGGCAAAACAGTTTACCCATCTGGTCACCTGGCTCCAGGCGCGTCAGACGCTCAGCACCCAGAGCGCTCCGACCCTGCACAGCGTACAGGCGGCACTGAAACAACCGCTGGAACCGCACGAGTTCGATATGATCCGGGATTACGCCCAGCAGAGCTGGCAGGCGACACCGCAAACCGTGCTGACCACCGCGCAGGTACAGGATTTACTGAATCAGATCTTCATTCGCCGCGCCGAGCGGGAAGGCGGTGTACCGGAGGTAAGAAACATTCAGCCGATCTACAACCCGCTGTTTGCCCCCGTTGTTGACACGTTCAAGACGCTTTCTGCCCGTCCGGGATTGATGTTTATCGCGTTGCTGATTGCGCTGGCGATTTTCTGGCTGGTTGCTTAAAACTGCCGGGTGGCGGCTACGCCTTACCCGGCCTACGGTTCGCGCGGTTGTAGGCCCGGTAAGCGGAGCGCCAACGGGCAAAAACTACGACCTGCGAAACGCCACCAGCGTCACCACAATCCCCACCACCGCTGACACCGCACCGGCCAGGAAGACGGACGGGTAGCCAAACGAGGTGGCTAACACCCCGGCCAGCGGCCCGGTGATGCCGTAAGAGATATCCTGAAACGCCGCATAGCCGCCCAGCGCCGTGCCGCGCACCTGCGGAGCCACGCGCTTAACCACTTCAACGCCCAGCGCCGGGAAGATCAGTGAGCAGCCGCAGCCGGTTAACGCCGCACCCAGCAGCGCAACGGATGCGGACGGCGCCTGCCAGAGCAGTACCAGACCCACGGTCTCAATGACCAGTGACGCCACCGCCACCTTCACGCCGCCAAAGCGATCCGGCATCCAGCCAAACAGCACGCGCATCAATACAAACGCGCCGCCAAAGGCCGTCAGCGTAAAGCCCGCCATCGCCCAGCCGCGGCTCATGAAATAGAGGGAGACGAAGGTACCGATAACCGCAAAGCCCACTCCCTGAAGCGCCAGCCCAAGCCCCGGTTGCCAGATTTGCCCCACCACGCTCCACAGCGAAGGACGCTCGCCTTTATGGGCGGGCACCTTGCGCACCGAACCGTTAAACGCCCACGCCAGCAGCGGTAATACCATGGTGGTGCCTGCCAGCACCGCAAAACCAAACTGGCTGTGGATCAGCAGCCCCAGTGGTGCGCCTGCCGCCAGCGCGCCGTAAATCGCCATCCCGTTCCAGGACATCACTTTTCCGGAACGCGCAGGTCCCACCAGCCCCATTCCCCAGGTCAGGGTGCCGGTCAGCAGCTGGCTTTCGCCAAAGCCGAGGATCAGGCGCCCTGCCATCAGCAGCGCGAATTTATACGCTGCATCTATCGGCAACAGCGCCGCCAGCAGCCAGGCTCCCCCCGCCAGCCCGCAGGCAAACATGCCCTGCAACGCCGAGCGTTTTGCGCCGTGCTGATCCGCGAGGCGACCGGCGTAGCCCCGGGTTAATACCGTCGCTAAAAACTGAATGCCCACCGCAATACCGACCATGGTGTTGCCATAGCCCAGCTCCTGGTGAACGAACAAGGGGATCACCGGCAGCGGCAGACCAACGGTCATGTAGGTCAGAAACACCGCAAAGGCGATGCGGAAGAGGGAAAGGTTCCCGGAAGGAGCGCTCTTCTCAGGGGTAACAGCCGTCATGCATAACTCCGTGTTCAGGCATAAAAAAAGGGAGCCGCGTGGCTCCCTTCTACTATATCTTCAAACGCTTACGCTTTCAGCTTACGCATCACCAGCGTGGCGTTGGTGCCGCCGAAACCGAAGCTGTTGGACATAACGGTCGTCAGCTCACGTTCGGTGGTTTCGGTCACGATGTTCAGGCCTGCCGCCTGCTCGTCCATCTCGTCGATGTTGATGCTTGGCGCGATAAAGCCGTTTTCCAGCATCAGCAGAGAGTAGATCGCTTCCTGCACGCCCGCCGCACCCAGAGAGTGACCGGTCATGGCTTTGGTTGCAGAGATAGCCGGACTGTTGTCGCCGAACACTTCACGGATCGCACCCAGCTCTTTCACGTCACCTACCGGCGTTGAGGTGCCGTGGGAGTTCAGGTAGTCGATTGGGGTATCAACGCCGTGCATCGCCATCTTCATGCAGCGCACCGCGCCTTCGCCGGATGGAGCAACCATGTCAGCGCCGTCAGACGTTGCGCCGTAGCCCACGATCTCAGCGTAGATGTGCGCGCCACGCGCCAGCGCGTGTTCCAGCTCTTCAACCACAACCATACCGCCGCCGCCAGCGATAACAAAACCGTCGCGGTGTGCATCATAGGTACGGGATGCTTTGTCTGGCGTTTCGTTGTATTTGGTGGACAGTGCGCCCATCGCGTCGAACTCACAGGCCATTTCCCAGCCCAGCTCTTCGCCGCCGCCAGCAAATACGATGTCCTGTTTGCCCAGCTGGATCTGCTCAACCGCATTACCGATACAGTGTGCGGAGGTCGCACATGCGGAGCTGATGGAGTAGTTCACACCGTGGATTTTGAACGGCGTTGCCAGGCACGCGGAAACCGCTGAACCCATGGCTTTGGTCACAACATATGGACCAACCGCTTTCAGGCCGCGCGGGCTGCGCATGGCGTCAGCACCGAACACCTGAGCTTTAGAGGAACCGCCGGAGCCTGCAATCAGGCCCACGCGTGGGTTGTTCTGGTAAGCGTCTTCGCTCAGACCAGAATCCTTGATCGCTTCCTGCATGGAAAGATAGGCGTAGATAGAGGCATCGTTCATGAAACGAACCACTTTACGGTCAATTAAACCGGTGGTATCCAGTTTAACGTTACCCCATACGTGGCTACGCATTCCAGAATCTTTAAACTCTTCAGAGAAAGTGATCCCGGAGCGTCCTTCACGCAGAGATGCCAGGACTTCCTGCTGGTTATTACCGATGCTGGAAACGATGCCCAGGCCAGTAATCACTGCACGTTTCATTCAATACCTCTGTAAGTCGCACTATAAAAAGTTTCGAGTCGCACAATAGCGTACACTTGTACGCCGAACAAGTCCGATCAGCGATTTTCTGTGGAAATTTGCACCGATGGGCTCACATCGCTAAGATCGTGCCACTGCCTGTCGGACGAGTAACTTACGTGAAACAAAATGCCATACAACCTGCCAACCTCGAATTCAACGCTGAGGGTACACCTGTTTCCCGAGATTTTGATGACGTCTACTTTTCTAATGATAACGGACTGGAAGAGACGCGCTATGTCTTCCTCGAAGGAAATCATCTCAGCACCCGCTTCCCTGAGCATCCGCGCAGCCTGTTTGTCGTCGCGGAGAGCGGTTTCGGCACCGGGCTGAATTTTTTGACCCTCTGGCAGGCCTTCGACCAGTTTCGCGCTGCACACCCCGAGGCTACCTTACAAAGATTACATTTCATCAGTTTCGAAAAATTTCCGCTTACCGCGCACGATCTGCGGCTTGCCCATCAGCGCTGGCCGGAGCTTGCCCACTGGGCGGAACAGCTTCAGGCCCAGTGGCCACCGGCTATCGGCGGCTGTCATCGTCTGATTCTGGACGACGGACGCGTCACGCTCGACCTGTGGCTTGGCGACATTAACGACCTGACCGATAAGCTCGATGACTCAATGCATCAGAAAGTGGACGCCTGGTTCCTGGACGGTTTTGCGCCCGCCAAAAACCCTGACATGTGGAGTCCGCACCTGTTCAGCGCAATGGCACGTCTGGCACGCCCGGGCGCGACGCTTGCCACCTTCACCTCGGCGGGCTTTGTCCGCCGTGGGTTGCAGGAGGCGGGGTTTACCATGCGGAAAACCAAAGGCTTTGGCCGCAAACGCGACATGCTGGTGGGGGTGATGGAACAGGATCTGGCGATCCCGGCACAGGCACCCTGGTTTGCTCGCCGCCCCAGTGCGTCGCGTGAGGTCGCCATTGTGGGCGGAGGTATTGCCAGCGCCCTGCTCTCACTGGCTCTGCTGCACCGTGGCTGGCAGGTGACGCTCTACTGCGCTGACGAGGCACCGGCGATGGGTGCATCAGGCAACCGTCAGGGCGCGCTTTATCCCTTATTAAGTTCACACGATCCAGCACTGTTCCAGTTCTTCCCGGCTGCGTTTACGTTTGCTCGTCGCCTTTACGATAGCCTGCCGGTTGCGTTCGACCACGACTGGTGCGGTGTGACGCAGTTGGGCTGGGATGAGAAGAGCCAACAGAAAATCACCCAAATGCTGTCGCTGGGGCTGCCGGAAACCATCGCCCATGCAGTGACGGCTCAGCAGGTTGCTGAGACCGCTGGCGTCGACACCGGCTGCGGCGGAATTCAGTATCCACTCGGCGGCTGGCTGTGTCCGGCTGAACTGACTTCTGCGGCGATAGCCCTCGGGCAGTCGCGTGGGTTGACAGTGCATTATGCCCATAAGGTTCAATCGCTAAGCCGCACTGCGCACTGGGAACTGCGTTTTGCTGACGGCAAAGCGTCGCAGCATGCCAGCGTTGTGCTGGCCAACGGACATCACATCACTCAGTTTACCCAGACAGCGTCATTGCCGGTTTATCCAGTCGGCGGCCAGGTGAGCCATATCCCGACCGCGCCCGAACTGAGCAAACTGCGTCAGGTGCTGTGTTACGACGGCTACGCGACGCCGCAAAATCCGTCCAACGGCCATCACTGCATCGGTGCCAGCTATCATCGCGGTGAAACAGATATTCAGTACAGCGAAGCGGATCAGCAGCAAAACCGCCAGCGCCTGCTCGACTGTTTCCCGAATGCGTCGTGGGCGAAAGAGGTTGATGTCAGTGAGGGTCAGGCGCGCTGCGGCGTACGCTGCGCGACCCGCGATCACCTGCCGATGGCGGGAAACGTGCCGGACTATGACGCCACGCTTGAAGTCTATCAGGATCTTACAGACAACAAAGAAACGGCGGTAAGTGCGCCCGTTTATCCGGAACTGTTTATGTTGGGTGGCTTAGGCTCGCGGGGATTATGCTCTGCGCCATTGCTGGCTGAAGTGCTAGCCGCGCAAATGAGCGATGAGCCGGTTCCGCTGGACAGGGTTACGCTCGCGGGGCTTAATCCGAACCGACTGTGGGTGCGGAAATTGCTGAAGGGGAAAAGGGTTAAGTAGGGTGCGGTCTGGTGTCCTCACCCTGGCCCTCTCCCCAAAAGGGAGAGGGAAAAGAAGGCGGCAACTTAGCGTTTAGCCTGCTGGAACAAATTGTCCCACATGCCCAGCACTAAAGACTGGTCGCGTGGAGACAGTTCCCCGGCCAGAATGGCTTTTTCAAGGCTGCGAGTAACTTCCGCGTGAACGGCGTCGGCAGAGTGATCGTCCCCTGCTTCCAGCGCGGCTACCGCCAGCGTCAGGTGACCACGCAGATAACCGCTGGCGAACAGCTCATCATCGCTGGCGTGTTCCACCATGTCATCAATTAACGCCAGAATGCGTGATTCAAATTCTGCGATCATCTTCTTTCCTCTGTTATAAATCTTCCGGCCACGGGAAGCATTCCGCCGTGATCTCCGGCGTATGGTAATAATTTTGTAAAGCCTTGATCAGGCGTGCCGGACGTTCCGGGATGCCTTTCTCAAGATATTCCATCACCTGCGCATGCACGCGGCGCTGGAAGACGATACGGTCTGGCTCGAAGTCGCCTTCAAGGTTGTCACAGCTGACGTTGAACGGGAAACCCGCCGCCACGCAGAACAGCCACTCCAGCGCCTGCGGTTTCACCTCCACATCTTCGAACTGCCCCTGGGTGGCGGCGTCGCGCCCGTCCGGGCAGTACCAGTAACCAAAGTCCACCAGCTCGCGACGCGCTTTCCCCGCGATGCACCAGTGCGAAATCTCGTGCAAACCGCTGGCGTAAAAGCCGTGGGCAAAGACGATGCGGTTGTATGGAACCTGGTCATCAGCAGGAAGATAGATCGGTTCGTCGTCGCCTTTAATCAGACGGGTATTAAAATCATCAGCAAAACAGCTGTCGAAGATCTCAATCAGCTGTTCGTATGTATGCGTACTGTTCATTAGTTCATCCCCAACCAGGTGAGGATCTCCTGTCCATGGCTGTCATAAAGAAGTTTGGCGCTCATCACCGCCGAGACGACAACAATCATCGGGCGGATCAGCTTTTGCCCTTTGCTTAATACCAGACGCGAGCCTGCGCGCGCGCCCAAAAACTGCCCCGCCATCATCACAAATCCGGTAGCCCAGATAACCTTGCCGCCAATGATAAACAGCAGCAGACCGCCAACGTTGGAGGTTGCGTTGAGGACTTTGGCGTGGGCGGTGGATTTGGCGAGGTTGAACCCGGCCAGCGTCACGAATGCCAGCGCGTAAAACGAGCCTGCTCCCGGACCAAAGAAGCCGTCGTAAAAACCGACGCAGCCACCGGCAATCAGCGCAAACGGCAGGCCGTGCAGTCGCCGCGCCCGGTCTTCCTCGCCGAGCTTTGGCATCAGTAAGAAATAGAGGCCAATACAGATAACCAGAATCGGCAGGATCTGGCGCAGAATGTCGGACTGTACGTGCTGGACCAGCAGCGCGCCCGCCGTCGAGCCAATAAACGTCATCAGGATATTGAGCTTCTGATCGGCGAGATTCACCACTTTGCGCCGAACAAAGTAGAGCGATGAGGAGAGCGAACCGCCGCATGCCTGGAGTTTGTTGGTGGCAAGCGCCTGGGCAGGGCTCATGCCTGCCGCCAGCAGCGCCGGAACGGTGAGCAACCCGCCACCGCCCGCCAGGGCATCGATAAATCCGGCTAACATCGCAACAAAAAAGAGCACCGCCAGCAGCAGCGGTGACACCATAAACAGATCGACGAAATTATCCATTAAAGTACATGCTCATCCAGTAGCGCCTGGCAGGAAGGCGGCAACGGAGGCGGTGTCTTCTTCTCAGGCTTAGAGGTTCCAGGCTTGGCCGGTTCAAACCAGCTTTGCAGTTCGTAACCGCAACCATCGCCAGGCGGTGGCAGCGGCTGATCTTCACATTCCAGGCTGTTCGCCGGACAGCGCAGGCGAACATGCATATGCGCCCGGTGCTGGAACCACGGGCGCACTTTACGCAGCCAGTCGCGATCCGTTCCCGCATCCAGGCAAAGCTGCTGCTTGATGGCCGGGTTAACAAAGATCCGTGTGACGTCGTTATCCTCTGCCGCCAGCTTAATCATGCTGGAAATTTCCGGCGACCAGCGCGAGGCGACGACCCGTTTACCGTCGGCCGAGACCAGATCCAGCGCCTGCGGTTTCAGCAGCTGCGCTGAGCTCCAGCGCGTTTTCGGCAGTTGCAGGAAGATGTCCACATCCAGTCCGGTCTGGTGGCTGGCGTGACCGCCGTTGAAGCGACCACCTGCAGGCATCCCCATATCGCCAATCAGCATCGTCCCCAGCCCCAGGTTATGCACCTGGTTGCCAAGACGCTGAATAAACAGCACCAGGTCAGGATGGCCGAAGTAACGGCGCTGGTCGGTGCGCATCACCTGATAGGTGTCCGACTGCAGCGGAAGTTCCTGCGCGCCGACGATACACCCGTTGGAGAAAGCGCCAATGGACTGCGCGCTTCCCGCTACCGGGTGGGTGATTTTCTGCCACGGCGTGGCGGCCAGGCTTGCTCCACTGGCCAGCAGCGCCAGCAGAGCGATTGCGGTTTTTTTCATAGTTACCAGCGTGGAATGGTGGTCGACACATCCGCATTCTGCGCGCGCTGGCGCAGGAAGTGATCCATCAGCACGATCGCCAGCATCGCTTCTGCGATCGGTACCGCGCGGATCCCCACGCATGGATCGTGCCGTCCTTTGGTGATCATCTCTACTTCATCGCCTGAGCGGTTAATCGTGTGGCCCGGCACGGTAATGCTGGACGTTGGCTTCAGCGCGATATTGGCAATAATTTGCTGCCCGCTGCTGATGCCGCCCAGAATGCCGCCCGCATGGTTGCTCTGGAAACCCGCCTTCGTGATTTCGTCGCGGTTCTGGCTGCCGCGAAGCTTAACCACGTCAAAACCGTCGCCGATTTCAACGCCTTTCACCGCGTTGATGCTCATCAGCGCGTGGGCGATGTCAGCGTCGAGGCGGTCAAATACCGGCTCGCCCCAGCCAGCCGGCACACCGTCGGCCACCACGGTGACTTTCGCACCAATGGAGTCGCCCTCTTTTTTCAGGCCACGCATCAGCTCGTCCAGCGCGTCCAGCTTGTCGGCATCTGCGCAGAAGAACGGGTTAAGTTCTACCTGATCCCAGTCTTTGATTGCCAGCGGAATGTCGCCCATCTGGGTCAGACAGCCGCGGATAACGATGCCGAATTTCTGCTGGAGATATTTTTTGGCAATCGCACCTGCCGCCACGCGCATCGCGGTTTCACGCGCGGAAGAACGTCCGCCGCCGCGATAGTCGCGAAAGCCATATTTTTGTTCGTAGGTATAGTCGGCGTGGCCCGGACGGAAGACGTCTTTAATCGCGCCGTAGTCCTGGGAGCGCTGATCGGTGTTTTCAATCAGCAGACCAATGCTGGTCCCGGTGGTACGGCCTTCAAAAACGCCGGAGAGAATTTTGACCTGGTCCGGCTCGCGACGCTGCGTGGTGTAGCGAGAGGTACCCGGACGACGGCGGTCAAGGTCATGCTGTAAATCGGCTTCGGTCAGTTCGATGCCTGGCGGGACGCCATCAACGATACAACCCAATGCCAGACCGTGCGACTCGCCAAAGGTGGTCACACGGAATACCTGTCCAATACTGTTTCCTGCCATCACGGCTCCGATGTTGTTGTTTGTGTTTGAGCGTTGTGAAACGGGCCGAAGCCCGCTGGATTAATCTTTGTAAATGCTGAAGTATTCGCGTGCATCAAGCAGTTGCGTTTTGGTCAGCATAAAGACGCCGTCACCGCCGTTGTCGAACTCAAGCCAGGTGAACGGCACATCCGGGTACTGCTCTATCAGATGTACCATGCTGTTACCCACTTCACAAATCAGAACGCCATCGTCGGTCAGATAATCCGGCGCGCAGGCCAGGATGCGGCGGGTCAGCTTCAGCCCGTCAGAGCCTGACGCCAGGCCCAGCTCCGGCTCGTGACGGTACTCGTTCGGCAGATCGGACATGTCTTCGGCATCCACGTACGGTGGATTGGTGACGATCAGGTCGTATTGCAGCGTCGGCAGGTCGCGGAACAGGTCAGAGCGGATAGGCGTGACGTGATGGATCAAGCCGTGCTCTTCAATGTTATGTTCGGTGACGGCCAGCGCGTCGGTGGAGATATCGACGGCGTCCACTTCCGCTTCCGGGAAGGCGTACGCGCAGGCAATCGCGATGCAGCCGCTGCCGGTGCACATATCAAGTATGTGCTGCGGCTGATGGTTAATCAGGCCGTCAAAGTGGTTGTTGATCAGCTCGCCAATCGGCGAACGCGGCACCAGCACACGCTCATCAACATAGAACTCATGGCCGCAGAACCAGGCTTTGTTGGTCAGGTAAGCCACCGGAATACGCTCGTTCACGCGACGGATCACGCGCTCAACGATGCGGTGTTTTTCACTGGAGGTCAGGCGCGCGGTGCGCATGTCTTCCGGAATATCCAGCGGCAGGTAGAGTGACGGCAGCACCAGCTGGACGGCCTCATCCCACGGGTTATCGGTGCCGTGTCCGTACCAGATATTGGCGGCGCTGAAGCGGCTAACCGACCAGCGCAACATGTCCTGTATGGTATGCAGCTCGTTTACTGCTTCATCGACAAAAATTTTATCCACTCTTTCCTCCAGGGCATGCTCGCATAATTTTCGGCGGCTAGTTTGCCATGAAGACGGCGATAAATCAGCAATGACGCGTGTCGCTTGAGGTTAAAAAATGCGTTTAGTCGGGTACACTATCGGAAATACGAGATGAGAATGACGAATGAAAAAGAAAACATCGCTCAGCGAGGAGGATCAGGCTCTCTTCCGTCAGCTGATGACCGGGACGCGTAAAATCACGCACGACACCATTGTCCATCGCCCGCAGCGTAAAAAAATCAGCGAGGTTCCGGTCAAACGGTTGCTTCAGGAGCAGGCCGATAACAGCCACTATTTTTCAGATGAGTTTCAGCCGCTGCTAAATACGCAGGGCGCGGTGAAATACGTGCGCGAAGACGTCAGCCATTTTGAACTGAAAAAATTACGCCGGGGAGATTACTCGCCGGAGCTGTTCCTCGATCTGCATGGGTTGACCCAGATGCAGGCGAAGCAGGAGCTAGGGGCGTTGATCGCGGCGTGCCGACGCGAGCATGTTTTTTGCGCCTGCGTGATGCACGGTCACGGCAAACATATTCTCAAACAACAGACGCCGCTGTGGCTGGCTCAGCATCCACACGTGATGGCTTTTCATCAGGCACCGAAAGAGTACGGCGGAGATGCCGCATTGCTGGTGTTGATTGAAGTTGAGGAGTGGCAGCCGCCAGAGTTGCCCTGACAGGATGGCGGGAGGCACGCGGCACCCCGCCATATCGCACGTCACGTCAGATGGCTTTAGCCATCTTCAGGTTGCATGGACTCATTTGCCAGTTAAAGACCCCTTTGCCGGTTTCGTCGAGGGTGACGTTGGCAATGGCGGACGTTGTGAACATCGGCGGCGTTTCGCCCGGGCACAGCTCAGATACCAGATAGCCGACCAGCGGCAGGTGGGAAATGACCAGTGCGGAAGCGACACCTTCGTTGCACAGCGCCTGAAGGTAAGCACTGACAAGGCCAACATCGCCACACGGCGTGAGTTCAGGGAGAACATCCACACTGGAGGGCAGGTTCATACACTCCCCTACCACATCCAGCGTCTGTTCTGCCCGCAGGAACGGACTCACCAGAACGCGTTCAATGTCCACTTTTTGACCTTTAAGCCATGTCGCCATCTGACGGGATTCGTCGCAGCCACAGACGGTTAAAGGACGTACTGAGTCACTGGCGGCATCGAGTGCCGCGTCGCCGTGACGCATGATAAAAACTTGCATATTGCACCGCTTTTGTTAACCAGAATCACCGGCGTTAACTACCCGCGATTAATGCTCTGAGGTAGAAAACCCGATGGCCGGGCATTGTGCCTGATCCATTCGGTGAATGAAACGCTGTTTTTTACCTCAATGGCGTAAGTATAGTCAATCTCTGTTTACAATTTCGCCAGAACAGGTTCCATCACCTCAGGATTTACCCTTCTTTGACTTCAGTTTACGCAATCAGTTTCCCTTGCGGGCCAGAATGTCTGACCCCGTTCCGCCATCTGCAATAATTCGTCACAAGGTGTAAACCGTGGACCATATTGCGAGGCCAGACGTTGCAGGATCGCAACCACTTCACCCGCCCCGAGGGTATCCATATACCGGAACGGACCGCCAAGGAATGGCGGAAAACCGATACCAAACACGGCGCCGATGTCGCCGTCGCGCGCGCTTTTGATCACCTGCTCACCAAAGCAGCGCGCCGCTTCATTGAGCATCATCATCACGCAGCGCTCAGCACACTGAACCGCCGACAGTTTTCCCTGACCCGTGACAGGAATAAGCGCATAAACCGAAGGGTCGACCTGTTTCTTGCTTTTACGCCCTTTCGCGGCGTAAAGATAGAAACCGCGTTCATTTTTTCTGCCTTTGCGATCGTCCTTCAAAATTGCGGAAACAAAGTTTGCAGGCGGCGCAAAACGATCGCCATAAGCCGCTTCCAGCACAGGGATAATTTTAGTCCCCGTATCAATTCCTACCTCATCCAAAAGTTGGATTGGGCCGACGGGGAAACCAAACTTCACCAGGGCGTCATCGACGTGCTCAATTTTCTCCCCTTCCGCCAGCAACCGCATCGCTTCGTTAATATACGGCGCCAGAATGCGGTTGACGTAGAAGCCGGCTTTGTCCGCGACCACAACAGGAGTTTTGCCCTGTTTTTTCGCCAGCTTCACCACGGTGGCAATAGTTTGCGGGCTGGTTGTGGCATGAGGGATAACCTCCACCAGCGGCATTTTTTCGACAGGACTGAAATAGTGCAGCCCTATCACCTGCTCCGGGCGCATGGCTTTCGCCGCGATGTCGCCGATCGGCAAAGACGAGGTGTTTGACGCGAAAATGGTGTGCGGCGCGCAATGCTGTTCAACGTCCGCTACCATCTGCTGCTTAAGGGCCAGATCTTCGAACACGGCTTCAATCACCAGATCGCGGTGTGCAAACCCACTGTAGTCGGTGGCGCCAGTGATCATCGCGAGGATTTTATCGCGATCGCTGGCCTTGATATGGCGGCGTTTCACTTTGCGATCAAGGTTCTGCCAGCTGTACTGCAACGCGTGGTTGATGCCCTGAGGATTGATATCTTTGATACGTACGGGCAATTTGCCTTTGCTGGCGGTGACAAACGCGATGCCTCCGCCCATCAGCCCACCACCCAGAACCCCAACGGCGCGCAGCGGAGCCGGTTCAGCTTCACTGCCCGGATCTTTTTTAACCTCCGTGCTGGCAAAGAAAATGCCGCGCAGCGCCTGCGACTGCGGCGTCATCGCCAGCTCGCCAAACGCTTTCGCTTCCGCGGCATAACCGCTGCTGCTGCCCTGGGATAAACCGGTTTCAATCACCTTCAGAATGCGCGTCGCTGCCGGATAGTTCCCTCTGGTTTTTTGCTCGGTTTTTTTACCCACCATATTAAACAGCAGCGTGCGCCCCAGCGGCCCGGCGAGGATACGCTCACGCACCGGCAGGGGGCGTTTCGCCTGACGACCTTTCAGCGCCCGCTCAACGGCAGCCTCAAGCAAGATTGCGTGCGGAACGACCTCATCAACCAGACCCGCCTTTAACGCCTGACGGGCGCGCAGCTGTTTACCGGTTAAAATCATCTCCAGCGCAGTACTGACGCCCACCAGCCGCGGCAAGCGCTGCGTGCCACCTGAACCGGGCAGCAATCCAAGCTGTACTTCAGGCAGTCCGAGTACGGTTTTCGCATCGTCGGTACAGATGCGACTGTGGCAGGCCAGCGCCAGCTCAAGCCCGCCGCCCAGGCAAGCCCCGTGGATCGCAGCGACAACGGGTATCGACAGCGCATGGATCTCCGCCATCACCTGCTGCCCCTGACGCGCCAGATCTTCTGCTTCCTGAGCGCTTGTCGCCCGGGCAATCATGTTGATATCGGCCCCGGCAATAAAGTTATCCGGCTTTGCCGAGATAAATACCAGGCCACGTATCGCTTTGTTTTCGCGGATCTGTCTGAGCATCGCACGCACCTGAACGCCGAACTCCGCCTTCAGGGTATTCATTTTTTCGTCGGGCACATCAATGGTGATAACGGCCACGTTATCAAGGCGAACAGCAAGGTTAAATGCAGATGTCGTTTCCATTATTCAGCCTCCAGAACCATTGCTGCGCCCAGGCCGCCCGCCGCACAGGCGGTGACGAGACCAAAGCCGCCGCCACGGCGACGCAGTTCGTGCAACGTCTGGGTGATCATTCTCGCCCCGGTCGCTGCAAACGGATGACCGTAAGCAATGGAGCCACCCAGCACATTGAATTTACTTTGATCCACTTCGCCTGTGGCATGTGCGCGGCCCAGCACGTCGCGGGCAAAACGTTCGCTCGCCATAAGCTGCACGTTTGCCAGCGTTTGTGCGGCAAAGGCTTCGTGCATATCAATTAACGTGAGATCGGAGAGCGTTAGCCCCGCGCGCTCCAGCGCCAGCGGCGTGGACCAGGCCGGTCCGAGCAGCATGTCCTGCCAGACATCGATGGCGGTAAAGGCGTAGCTGCGCAAATAGCCCAGCGGTGTGATGCCCAGCTCTTTCGCCCGGGATTCCGTCATCAGGATCACGGCGGCGGCACCGTCCGTCAGCGGCGTACTGTTGGCCGCCGTAACGGTGCCATGTTTACGGTCAAAGGCCGGGCGCAGTTTTGCGTAATCTGCCAGGGTTGAGGTGCCGCGAATGTTGTTATCTTCCGCGAGCGGTTCCCGGTAAGGCGGTACATAGGCGGTCATCACTTCGTTGGTCAGTTTGCCCTCCGACCAGGCTTTCGCTGCCAGCTGATGCGAGCGATGCGCCAGCGCATCCTGCTGTTCGCGGGTAATACCATAGGTTTTTGCCATCTGCTCGGCTGTATCGCCCATGCGCAGGCCGGTGGAGTATTCAGCAACGGCAGGTGGCACGGGCATGAGGTCGCGCAGGCGTAAACGCGAGAAGAGTTTAAGCTTTGCACCGGTAGTGCGAGCTTTGTTGGCATCCACGAGGATGCGGGCCAGCTGTTTGCTGACGCCGATGGGCAGCACGGAGGAGGAATCCGCGCCGCCGGCGATCCCCGCGCGAATGGTCCCCGCCATCAGGCTTTCCGCCACGTTCGCCACCGCCTGGAAACTTGTGGCGCAGGCGCGGCTGACGCTGTAGGCGTCGGTATGAACATTCATGCCGGCACCCAGCACGATTTCACGCGCGATATTGGGTGCTTCCGGCATCTGTACCACCTGGCCGAAAACCAGTTGCTCAATAACCTCTGGCGGGATCTCGCTGCGAGCCAGCATCTCCCCCACCACCATTTTTCCCAGATCGACAGCCGGTATACCGTGAAACGCGGTTGCCTGACGTGCAAACGGCGTACGTAACCCGCTGACAATGGCAATGCGGTCACCGTGTCGGGTGATAAGCGGTAATGCCTGACTCATAACACTCCCCTGTAAAAAAATTTTGCGCGCACGTTAAGTGGTCTGACCTGATAATAGTCTTAACTATTTTTTTACATTGAGCCAATCGGGGAAGCGAAAAATTGCGAGCTAAGGCACAGAGAAGAAAAAGAAAATGCCCAGGGTAAAAGCAAAACGGTAACCCGTGGGTTACCGTTTTTAGTGTTTGCGCCCTCTCCCGTGGGAGAGGGTTGGGGTGAGGGCACCAGACCGCAGGAATTAACGCAGGCCCAGCTGGAAGATCAGCGTTTCTGCCTCGCAGGCGAACACAAAGTCGATATCCAGCTGTACGCCGCCTTCCACTTCCGTGAAGGTAGATTTGATTTCACATGGATCGGATTCGACTTCACGCGCACGCTTGCTCAGCGCGGCCAGCGTCTCTTCCGCTTCAGCGCGGTTAGGGAATACGCGGCTGTAAGAGGCGGTGCAATCGGTGTTGTCCATAATGGTGCCAACATCCATACAGCAGCAAACCGGGGTTTCATCAGCACTGCATTTACTCATAGCTCAATTTCCTCTGTATTCGCGCAGCGCGCGAGATAAACACGATGCGACTATTTTACGCCCCCGGACGAGCCCCCTCCAGCCGTTAATGGCGCAAAACCGGATAAGTGAGCAATATCACACTAAAAAATGATCTAAAACAAAATTCACCTTTTCGGATGAATCGTAGTGGTCACAATTTTGCCAACCAGATCTCGTTTCATGAAACATGTTTGAAAATATTAATAAACAAACTTGCAACATCCCAGCTGGTCAGACCTATACTCTCGCCACTGGTCTGATTTGTATGTCATACCTCAGACCCTACACTTCGCGCTCCTGTTACGGTATGTAACAATTATTGAATAAAAATAACTCAATGAGGTTATGGTCATGAGCCAGAAAACCCTGTTCAAACAAACTGCTTTAGCAGTTGCAGTGGCAATCGTCTCAACGTCCGCCTGGTCAGCGGGCTTCCAGTTAAACGAATTTTCTTCCTCTGGCCTTGGCCGTGCGTATTCCGGGGAAGGTGCAATTGCCGATGACGCAGGCAACGCAAGCCGTAACCCGGCGCTTATCATGATGTTTGATCGCCCTACCTTCTCTGCCGGTGCGGTTTACATCGATCCTGATGTCAACATTTCTGGCAAATCTCAGTATACCGGCGCAGATCTGAAGGCGGATAACATTGCACCAACGGCGTGGGTGCCTAACCTGCACTTTGTTGCGCCAATCAATGAACAGTTTGGTTGGGGTGCCTCTGTCACCTCAAACTATGGCCTGGCAACGGAGTTCAATAACAACTACCCGGCCGGGGAATACGGCGGTAAAACCGACCTGACGACCCTGAACCTTAACCTGAGCGGCGCATATCGTCTGAACGATAACTGGAGCTTTGGTCTGGGCTTTGATGCTGTCTACGCTGATGCAAAAATCGAGCGTTATTCCGGGGAGCAAACTGCTGCGCTGCCGAAAAACAGCAATAAAATTGCCAGCCTGAAAGGTGACGAGTGGGGTTACGGCTGGAACGCCGGTATCCTGTATGAACTGGATAAAAACAACCGCTGGGGTCTGACCTACCGCTCAGAAGTGAAGATTGACTTCGATGGCGATTACAAAAGCGGCATCCTGAGCCCGGTCAACGGTATGGTACCGGGCGCAGGCACCACCATTCCATGGGGTACCTCGAATCAAACCGTACCGGGTTCACTGTCACTGCATCTGCCAGAAATGTGGGAAGTGTCAGGTTATAACCGCGTTGCGCCGCAGTGGGCTATTCACTATAGCCTCGCGTATACCAGCTGGAGCCAGTTCCAGGAGCTGAAAGCCACCGGCAGCAACGGCCAGACGCTGTTCTATAAAGACGAAAGCTTCCACGATGCTTACCGTATCGCACTTGGTACGACCTATTATATGGATGACAACTGGACGTTCCGTACCGGCGTGGCATTTGATGACAGCCCGGTACCGGCAGATAAGCGTTCTATCTCCATTCCGGATCAGGACCGTTTCTGGGTGAGTGCGGGGGCAACCTACGCGTTCAACGAAAATGCCTCTATCGACGCGGGCGTGTCGTACATGCATGGACAGAAAGTGACCTTCCAGGAAGGCCCTTACGAGTTTACCTCTGAAGGTAAAGCCTGGCTGTTTGGTACCAACTTCAACTACGCGTTCTAATCCCAACACGATTAAAAAAGGTGAGCATCGCTCACCTTTTTTATTTATTCCGAATCGATATCTTTTAATTCGTTCTCGATGGCTTTCGCGTTCGGATTATCTTCCGGCTTCAGCTTACCGCCGTTGGCAATAAAGTCATGGTTCTGGAAATAGGCCTCGCGGACCATGATGTACGGATCGGAAGACTGACGCAGCAGACCGTCAGAGTCCAGCAGTTGCGCACGCGTTTCAATCCCTTCCACGGTCCATTTACCAATCGACAGCGGCCAGGTGAGCCATGACAGCACCGGATACAGCGTATCCACCATATCGCCGCCATCATCACGCACGGTAAAGCTGCCGTAGAATGGCAGGTGCACATACGGCCCATAACCTACGCCATAATGCCCCAGTGTGCTGCCGAAACGATGCGGCTGTTCACGCTGTAATTTCGGGTTCGCCATGCCTGCGACATCTATTAAGCCGCCCATACCCAGCAGAGAGTTCAGGAAGAAACGGGTGAAATGCACCATCCCCTGATACGGGTCGCCCTGGAGGAAGTAGTTCACCATCACCGCTGGCTCTTCCAGGTTACTGGTAAAGTTGCTCAGCCCGTTACGCGCTGGCTGCGGAACGTAGTCACGCCATGCCACGGCAACCGGACGAACCAGATATGGATCCAGGACATTATAGTTAAAGTTGTACATTGAACGGTTAAATCCTTCGAGAGGATCGGAGCGTCCCGTTTGCTCGCCAGAGCTGGCGCAGCCCACAAGCATCGTTACGCCCAGCGCAAGCGCCGACAGCCGAAGCTTCATATATTTCTCCCTGTTCAATATGGCTATCGTTGAATGCCATCTGTGACGGAGCCTGTGAGGCTCCGCCTGAAACGTGCAAGTGATTGTAACAGCACGCTTACCGATGTCTACGAGGACAATGACGACCCGCTCGCGTCATCACGCTAATTTCAGCATAGCCTGTCTTTAAGAATTCGTTTCGCTGGCAATTTTATATTGGCTTTGAAAGAGATGTCTCACCTTTATTGCCATTTTCAGCAATTTAAGAGCTTCCCCACGGGCAAGGCGCCAAAAGCCGCTACGCTTAAATGAGCGATTACCCCGAAGGAGCAGTTATGAAAGATATTAACGAAGAAAAAATTGGCGAGAACAATGAGGAACATGAGATTGAAAGTGAGGAGAAAGACCGGGGAGAAGAGATAGAAGTCGATGAGGATCGCCTGCCGTCGCGCGCCATGGCCATTCATGAGCATATTCGCCAGGATGGCGAAAAGGAGATGGAGCGTGACGCAATGGCCCTGCTGTGGTCGGCCATCGCAGCCGGTCTGTCGATGGGTGCCTCTCTGCTCGCCAAAGGTATATTTCACGTTCAACTGGAAGGCGTGCCGGGCGGTTTTTTGCTGGAGAATTTAGGCTACACGTTCGGCTTTATTATCGTCATTATGGCGCGACAGCAGCTTTTCACGGAGAACACCGTCACTGCCGTACTGCCCGTCATGCAAAATCCGACCCTTGGTAATTTTGGTTTACTGATGCGCCTCTGGAGCGTCGTGCTGCTGGGGAACCTGATCGGTACGGGCGTTGCAGCCTGGGCCTTCGAGTATATGCCAATTTTTGATGAACCGACCCGCGACGCATTCGTGAAGATTGGCATGGACGTAATGAAAAATACGCCGGTTGAAATGTTCTCTAATGCCATTATCTCCGGCTGGATCATCGCCACTATGGTCTGGATGTTCCCGTCAGCGGGCAGCGCGAAAATCGTGGTGATTATCCTGATGACCTGGCTTATCGCACTCGCCGATACTACGCACATTGTTGTCGGGACCGTTGAAATCCTTTATCTGGTATTTAACGGCACACTCCACTGGAGCGACTTTTTCTGGCCGTTCGCCCTGCCTACTCTCGCAGGCAACATTTGTGGCGGAACCTTTATCTTTGCACTGCTGAGCCATGCGCAAATCCGTAACGACATGTCCAACAAGCGTAAGGCCGAACTTAAGGCTCAGGAAAAAAAAGATAAAACTGCCGAAAAATCGGCGTGAACGGTGACTCTTTGACCAGTCAGGCGGCAATGCGCTTAACGAGAAGTGTAAATAACGCTATACTCTTGCCGCTTCGTCCCCTTAGTTAAATGGATATAACGAGCCCCTCCTAAGGGCTAGTTGCAGGTTCGATTCCTGCAGGGGACACTTTTAATTTCCCCCTATAATCCCTGATTTATCAATCCGCTTTGCAATTGCCGCTTTTTTAAGCAAAAACGAGTAATAGCTCATATTGTATAACGGTGCTACATTAAGCCGCCCACCCAAGTCAGCAATGGCCAGGCAACGTCGTAAAGAACGGTAAAGCCTGCAACCATGACCTCGTCCTACGGTCTCAATGGCACGTGGTATCGCGAAGTCTGCGCTACCTTCACAGGCTTTACAAAGGTTCCACTATTTTGTCTCAATCCAAATTTCAGCGGGCATTTCTGCACCCGCGCTACTGGTTTACATGGTTCGGCCTTGGCGTACTTTGGCTGCTGGTCCAGCTTCCTTATCCCGTGATTCGCTTCCTGGGTTCGAAGCTCGGCAGCGCATCGCGTCACTTTCTTAAGCGTCGCGAGTCCATTGCCCGAAAAAATCTTGAACTTTGCTTTCCGCATTACAACGCGCAGCAGCGTGAAACGCTGATCGCTGAAAACTTTAAATCTATCGGAATGGCGCTGCTTGAAACCGGTATGGCCTGGTTCTGGCCAGACGAGCGTGTCCGTAAATGGTTTGACGTTGAAGGTCTGGATAACCTCAAACATGCCCAGATGCAAAAACGCGGCGTGATGGTTGTGGGTGTGCATTTTATGTCGCTTGAGCTGGGCGGCCGCGTTATGGGTCTTTGTCAGCCGATGATGGCAACCTATCGCCCGCATAACAGCGCACTGATGGAATGGGTACAAACGCGGGGCCGCATGCGTTCAAATAAGGCGATGATCAGCCGTAACAATCTGCGCGGTATGGTTGGCGCCCTGAAAAAAGGTGAAGCCGTCTGGTTTGCCCCGGACCAGGACTACGGCCCTAAAGGCAGCAGCTTTGCCCCTTTCTTTGCGGTTAAAGATGTCGCTACGACGAACGGTACCTTTGTGATTTCACGTCTCTCTGGCGCCTCGATGTTAACGGTGACCATGGTCAGAAAAGCGGATAAGTCAGGCTATCGTCTGCATTTCTCACCGGAGATGGCGAACTATCCTGAGGATGAGAGTGAAGCCGCGACCTTTATCAATAAGGTGATTGAGTTTGAGATTATGCGAGCACCTGAGCAGTATCTGTGGATGCACCGCCGCTTTAAAACCCGCCCTCTGGGCGAAGCCTCACTTTATATCTAACCCCTTTCGAAGGTTAGTTTCGCTAAGAAACTAACCTTTTCAAGCACCTGTAATCGCAGTGCGTAACGGCTTTTTTCGACCGTCGCTCAACAGGCATTTATTGCGTACCGAAATCAAACTGTCGCCGTTACACGACACTCGTAAGTATCGGAAATTATTTAAAAAAATGCCTCTTGTCACTCCTGAAATTTAGGCGTACATTAGCGCCGTCTGGCGACAGGAAAGCACAGAATTCAGAGCTGAAGTTAGCGACGTAACGGGATAATTCCGATTTCCCCTTTCGCATGATTTCAACTCTCTATACTCAGTTGGACTCTGTTTTTTTAATGCGTACCGGAAGATACGCGGAGCGATGAAACGTGAAATATTTCTTTATGGGCATTTCGGTTATTGTTTTAGTTTGGGCCGGAACGTTTGCTCTGATGATCTAGTTAAGAAAATGCAGTCAAAAAAACAGGCGCCGTTGGCGCCTGTTTTTTTGGTGTCCGTTACGACTCGGGTTGTTCCACGACGCTCTTAACTGCAAGCAGGCCATCCGCGCGGAACATGCTTTTAATCCCCCGCACAGCCTGACGGATACGGTCGCTGTTTTCGATCAGCGCGAAACGCACATGCGTGTCACCGTAGTCACCAAAGCCAATGCCTGGAGAAACGCAAACCTTCGCGTCCTGAAGCAGTTTTTTGGCAAATTCCAGAGATCCCATCGCCGCATACGGCTCGGGGATTTTCGCCCAGACGTACATGGAAGCTTTAGGCATTTCAACCATCCAGCCCGCTTCGTGAAGCCCTTTTACCAGCACATCACGGCGGCGCTTGTACTGGGCGGCAATATCAAGCACGCACTGCTGATCCCCTTCCAGCGCCGCGATGGCCGCGACCTGCAATGGCGTAAACGTACCATAGTCATGGTAACTTTTAATACGCGCCAGGGCGCTCACCAGCGTTTTGTTTCCCACCATAAATCCAATTCGCCAGCCCGCCATGTTGTAGCTTTTCGACAGGGTGAAAAACTCAACCGCCACATCACGGGCACCCGGTACCTGCATAATTGACGGCGCTTTCCAGCCATCATAAACGATATCAGCATAGGCGAGATCGTGTACCACCAGCACGTCGTAACGCTTAGCCAGCGCGACCACTTTCTCAAAGAATTCGAGTTCGACGCATTGTGCCGTTGGGTTGGACGGGAAACCGAGGATCATCATTTTCGGCTTCGGATAGCTTTCACGAATCGCCCGTTCCAGCTCGTTGAAGAAGTCGACGCCTTCCACCAGTGGAACAGAACGCACCTGCGCGCCAGCAATCACCGCCCCATAAATATGAATTGGGTAGCTCGGATTCGGCACCAGGACGGTATCGCCGTGATCGAGCGTCGCCAGCATCAGGTGGGCCAGCCCCTCTTTGGAGCCAATGGTCACAATCGCTTCGCTTTCAGGATCGATATCCACCTGATAACGGTCCTGATACCAGCGGGAGATCGCCCGACGCAAGCGTGGAATGCCGCGTGAGGTTGAATACCCATGGGTATCGGGACGCTGGGCAACTGTGCAGAGTTTCTCAACGATATGCGGCGGCGTTGGGCCGTCAGGGTTACCCATACTGAAATCGATAATGTCTTCACCGCGCCGACGCGCAGCCATTTTCAGTTCAGCAGTGATATTGAAAACATAAGGGGGGAGACGATCGATACGCGTAAAACGGCGTTCAGGACTGAATTCAGCCATAGATTCCTCAGAGTCACGTTAGCGCCCGGACCGTCCGAGCGACGCTGCCACCCGTGTGGCATGCTTAGAAAATAACCTGAAGAAAAAGACGCTGTCGAGGGGATAACGGCAAAACAATATATTGCGCTAAAACGGGAATGCAATTGCAGTGAAAAGCGGAACTCTTATCGTGATCAGGCAGTTTTAAGCGCTGCGATTTAACACAATATTTTCAGTATCGTTACCTGACGCTTCTCCCCAAACGAAAAAGCAGCGACTTTCAGTCAAAAGCCAGCAATCCCCTTTGAGAATTATGGTTTTTCCCCATTTGATAAATCTGATGGATAGCTGGTCATCTGGCCCTATGTTTTCTATCATAGATTTTTCCCGTTTTCCCAGGCCTGACCGTGCACGAAATCTTCAATATGCTCCTGGCGGTGTTCGACCGCGCGGCATTAATGCTGATCTGTCTCTTTTTCCTTATCCGCATCCGCTTGTTTCGCGAACTGTTGCATAAATCTGCCCACTCGCCAAAAGAGCTGCTGGCCGTTACGTTTATCTTTTCGATGTTTGCCCTGTTCAGCACCTGGTCCGGCGTGCCGGTAGAAGGCTCGCTGGTGAACGTGCGCATCATCGCCGTCATGTCTGGCGGGATCCTCTTTGGTCCCTGGGTCGGGATTATCACAGGCATTATCGCCGGCACCCATCGATACCTGATTGATATTGGCGGCGTGACGGCAGTCCCCTGCTTTATCACCAGCATTATTGCCGGGGTACTCTCCGGCTGGATTAACCGCAAAATCCCGAAAAAACAGCACTGGCGTGCGGGGATAATCGCGGGGATGGTCTGCGAAACGCTGACCATGATCCTGGTCGTCGTCTGGGCACCGACCACTGCGCTGGGGCTGGATATCGTCTCGAAGATCGGTATTCCGATGATCCTCGGGAGCGTCTGTATAGGCTTTATCGTGCTGCTGGTGCAAAGCGTGGAAGGCGAAAAAGAGGCGAGCGCCGCGCGTCAGGCGAAGCTGGCACTGGATATTGCCAACAAAACGCTGCCGCTTTTCCGACACGTTAACACCGAATCTTTACGTCAGGTTTGCGATATCATCCGCCGGGATATTCACGCCGATGCGGTCGCCATCACCAATATTGACCACGTGCTGGCCTATGTTGGCGTCGGTGAGCACAATTATCGCGACAGCGACGATACCATCAGCCCGACCACCAGACAGGCGATTAACTACGGAAAAATCATCATTAAAAACAATGATGAAGCCCACCGGACGCCAGAGATCCACTCAATGCTGGTGATCCCGCTGTGGGAAAAAGGCGTGGTCACGGGGACGCTGAAAATTTACTACTGCCATGCGCACCAAATCACCTCCTCGCTCCAGGAGATGGCGATTGGCCTGTCGCAGATCATCTCCACCCAACTCGAAGTTTCGCGTGCGGAGCAGTTGCGCGAGATGGCAAATAAGGCAGAGCTGCGTGCCCTGCAAAGCAAGATCAATCCCCATTTCCTGTTTAACGCGCTGAACGCTATCTCCTCTTCCATTCGTCTTAATCCGGATACCGCGCGGCAGCTGATTTTTAATCTGTCGCGCTATCTGCGCTACAACATTGAGTTAAAAGACGACGAGCAGATCGACATCAAAAAAGAGCTGTATCAAATCAAGGATTACATCGCAATTGAGCAGGCACGCTTTGGCGATAAGCTGACGGTCATTTACGATATTGATGAAGAGGTCAACTGCGTGATCCCAAGCCTGCTGATCCAGCCGCTGGTGGAAAACGCCATTGTTCACGGCATTCAGCCGTGTAAAGGAAAAGGCGTGGTCACGATTAGCGTGACGGAAAGCGGTAACCGCGTGCGAATCGCCGTGCGCGATACCGGACACGGCATCGATCCGAAAGTTATCGAGCGCGTCGAATCAAACGAAATGCCGGGAAATAAAATCGGGCTGCTGAACGTGCACCACCGGGTCAAGCTGCTGTACGGTGACGGGCTGCACATTCACCGCCTTGAGCCGGGCACCGAGATTGCTTTTTATGTTCCGAACGAACGAACGCCCGTTAATGCCCCCATATCCTTGTTGCCGTAGGCCGGAGTAACAGATGAAAGTCATCATCGTAGAAGATGAAATTCTGGCTCAGCAGGAGTTGAGCTGGCTTATCAAAACCCACAGCCAGATGGAGATTGTTGGCTGTTTTGAGGATGGTCTGGACGTGCTGAAATTTTTGCAGCATAACCGGGTCGACGCGATTTTTCTCGATATTAATATTCCGTCTCTGGACGGCGTTCTGCTGGCGCAAAATATCAATCAGTTCGCCCATAAGCCGTTTATTGTGTTTGTCACCGCGTGGAAAGAGCATGCCGTGGAAGCCTTCGAGCTGGAGGCGTTTGACTATATTCTCAAGCCGTATCAGGAGTCACGTATTATCAGCATGCTGCATAAGCTGGAAGCCGCATGGCAGCAGCAGTCGCTGCCCGCCAGTGCCAGTCCGGTAGCGCGGGAAAACGACACCATTAATCTGGTCAAGGACGAACGGATCATCGTCACGCCTGTCGACGATATTTACTATGCTGAAGCGCACGAAAAAATGACGTTTGTCTATACGCGGCGTGAGGCCTACGTAATGGCGATGAACATCACCGAATTTTGCAACAAACTCCCGGCAGCGCACTTCTTCCGCTGCCACCGCTCGTTCTGCGTCAACCTGAACAAGATCCGCGAGATCGAACCCTGGTTTAATAACACCTATATTTTGCGTCTGAAGGATCTGGATTTTCAGGTGCCGGTAAGCCGCAGCAGAGTGAAAGCGTTCCGCCAGCTCATGCACCTGTAGCGCGTTCCCTCTCCCGCAGGAGAGGGAGACGGATGTCAGAGGATCTGGCCAAGTACCTGACGCAGATGCGCCCCGGAGCCAAGCAAGCCCGGATTGTCGTGGACAATCAGGTAAACCGGAATGTCCTGCACGTAACTTTTGAAGCGGCCTTTGTCTTCAAAGCCACCACGGAAACCGGAGGCGGTAAAGAAATCGAGGAAGCGCGGCACGATCCCGCCCGCAATATAGACCCCGCCAAAGGTGCCGAGATTCAGGGCCAGGTTGCCGCCGAAACGCCCCATAATGACGCAGAACAACGACAAAGCACGACGGCAGTCAATACAACTGTCGGCCAGCGCGCGTTCGGTCACATCTTTAGGCTGCAGATTTTCCGGCAGACGACCGTCTGATTTTACAATCGCCCGATACAGGTTCACCAGACCCGGACCAGAAAGCACGCGCTCGGCCGACACGTGACCAATCTCGGCGCGTAGCTCCTCAAGAATAATGCCCTCTTCTTCGCTGTTCGGCGCAAAATCCACGTGGCCGCCCTCACCCGGCAGGCTGACCCAGCGTTTGTCGACGTGAACCAGGTGCGCCACCCCCAGACCGGTTCCGGCGCCGTAAACAGCAATGGGTTTGCCTTCAACCGGGGCCGTACCGCCGAACTGAATCAGATGCTCAGGTTTAAGCATTGGGATAGCCATGGAAACCGCAGTGAAATCGTTGATAATTTCAAGGTGCGAGAAGCCGAGGTTTTTCCGCATTTCGGCAATTGAAAAGGCCCACGTGTGGTTGGTCATCGCCACCCAGTCGCCGGTGATCGGACAGGCGATGGCGATACAACCGTCTTCAACGCTCACTTTATGCTCTTCAAGATAGACGCGAACTACCGCTTCCAGGCTTGGGTAATCCAGCCCTGAATAGGTTTTCGCCTGAGAAATTTCACCGCTGTTTACATCGCACAGGGCAAGGCGCGCGTTGGTGCCGCCTACATCACCTACCAAAGCATACTTTGTCATTCTTCTACTGCTCCGCTAAAGTCAGAATAAATCTTTGGGACACTGTAAATTCAAGGCGTGATAACAACAACGACCAGAAGGTGACTGCCCATGGATTATCGATCTTCGTCACATAATAACTTTACCGTTTCAGCACCTTTTGCACTATTGCCACAATGCTGATTGTGCAAAGTAACGTTAAGCCGTTTTGTACAAGGAAATCATCATGCTCCATCCGCGAGCCAGAACCATGCTGTTATTGGCTGTCCCGGCGCTAATTATTGGCGTAGCGTCGAGCCTGGTGCTCATCGTCGTCATGAAAGTAGCGGCAGTGCTGCAAACGATTTTATGGACCGCGCTGCCGGTTAAACTTGGCATCAGCACTGACTCGCCAGGGTGGATCATGATGATGCTGACCCTGACCGGAATTGCCGTAGGTCTGGTGATCCGCTATAGCCCGGGCCATGCCGGGCCGGACCCGGCACTGGAACCCTTGATTGGTGCGCCAGTATCTCCCTCTGCTCTGCCGGGGCTTGTTATCGCGCTGATTATCGGTCTTGCGGGCGGCGTAAGCCTCGGGCCTGAACATCCCATTATGGCGGTTAATATCGCGCTGGCGGTCTTTCTGGGAGCGCGTCTTTTCCCGCGCGTTGGCGCGCTGGACTGGACGATTCTGGCTTCCGCCGGTACCATCGGGGCACTGTTTGGTACCCCAATAGCGGCTGCGCTCATCTTTTCGCAAACGCTCAGCAGCGACAATGATGTGCCGCTGTGGGATAAACTCTTTGCGCCACTGATGGCCGCAGCAGCAGGGGCCCTCACAACCAGCCTGTTTTTCCATCCCCATTTTTCACTCCCCATCCCCCACTATGGCCAGATGCAACTCACCGATATTGTCAGCGGTGCCGTCGTCGTCGCGATAGCCATTGCGCTGGGAATGATCGCAGTGTGGTGTCTTCCGCGCCTGCATCGTCTGATGCACAGGCTGAAGCATCCGGTGCTGATTCTGGGTATGGGCGGTTTTATTCTGGGCGTTTTAGCGCTATCGGCGGGACGGTTACGCTGTTTAAGGGTCTGGACGAGATGCAGCAACTGGCCTTCAGCCAGGTCTTTAGCGTCTCCGATTATCTGCTGTTCGCGCTGGTAAAACTGGCGGCGCTGGTGATCGCTGCGGCCTGTGGTTTCCGGGGAGGACGGATCTTCCCGGCGGTATTTGTTGGCGTCGCGCTGGGGCTGATGCTGCATGAGCACGTCGACGCTGTCCCTGCGGCGATTACCGTCTCCTGCTCCATTCTGGGGCTGGTACTGGTGGTAACGCGCGATGCATGGCTGAGTCTGTTTATGGCGGCCGTTGTTGTGCCGGATACCACGCTTCTGCCGCTCCTTTGTATCGTGATGTTGCCCGCCTGGCTCCTGCTGGCGGGCAAACCGATGTTGATGGCATGGCGAAACGACAGGTAATCAGGCGTTATTGCGCGCCTCCAGCGCTTTGGTCAGCGCGCTCAGCAGCGGCGGAATATCGGCTTTCGGCAGCATCACCTCGATCAGCGATAGTCGCTCGTGGTGTGCTACTTTATCCAGCACCTCCGCCAGTGTTTCCGCTTCGCTGACGCGCCAGCATTCTGCCTCTGGCGCCAGGCTCAGCGCCTGCGGGATCTGCGTCCAGTTCCAGAGGGCGATATCGTTATAGCGCTGCTCCGGCCCGTGGATGGCTCTCTCAACCGTGTATCCCTCGTTGTTAAGCACCAGAATAATCGGGCGCTGCTTGTCGCGCAGCATCGATCCCAGCTCCTGAATGGTCAACTGCGCGGCACCGTCACCCGTCAGGACAATCACGCGTCGGTTCGGACACGCTGTTTGCGCGCCAAACGCCGCCGCGAGCGTGTAGCCGATCGATCCCCAAAGCGGCTGGACGATAAAGTTCACGTCTGCCGGTAAACGCAAATCGATAGCGCCGAAAGCAGACGTCCCCTGGTCAGCCAGAATAATGTCTCCGGGGCGAATAAACGTTTGCAGGGTACGCCAGAAGCTCTCCTGAGTCAGCGCCCCTTCGGTAGTGGGGAAAGAAGAGCTGCTGTGATCCGATGGCGCTCGCGTATCACGTACATGCGTTTTGCACAGCGCTGTCAGCGTTTCAATGGCCTCCCTCATCGGGATACCCGTAAACCAGACGTCGCCGACGCGGGACGCGTGGGGCTGAACCTCTATCGTCTGATCTGGCGTCAGCTGGTGGGTAAACCCGGCTGTGAGCGTATCGGTAAAGCGCGTGCCAATGCACAGCACCGTATCAGCCCCCTCGATTGCCTCTTTGACCGCCGCGGCGCTCGCCGATCCGCTGTAGGTGCCATAAAAACCGCTCTGTCGTTCGTCAAAAATGCCCTTGCCCATCAGCATGGTGGCGTGTGCCATCGGCACCTCTTTCACCCACGTCTGAAGGGCCGCGCGCAAACCGTGGCGCAGCACCAGGAAGTCCGCTAACAGCGCGGTGCGTTTGCTCGTTGACAAACGCTTTTCGGCAGCCTCACGGAACGCTTGCATGCAGGCTGAATCGGCCGGTGCGGAGTTAAGAGTGAGAGCGCTTACAGGGGGCGTAGCGGCTTTTTTCGCCACATCGGCGGGCAGCATCAGGTAGCCCGGACGGCGCTCCCGCAGCATGGTGGTAAGCACCCGGTCAATTTCATAGCAGGCGTTTTGTTCGGTGAGCACCGCCTGTGCGACGGTAATGGGTTCGCTCATATGATAGAAGTGGCGGAACTCGCCGTCGCCTAACGTATGGTGCAATAACTCTCCTCGTTGCTGTGCCGCCATACCCGGGGCCCCCACAATATGGAGCACGGGAACATGTTCGGCAAAGCTGCCCGCCACACCGTTCATGGCGCTTAATTCCCCAACGCCGAATGTCGTCAGCAGCGCGGCAAATCCCTTACAGCGGGCATAGCCGTCTGCGGCGTAAGACGCGTTCAGCTCGTTGGCACAGCCCACCCAGCAGATGTCCGGGCTGTCTATCACATGGTCGAGAAACTGCAGGTTATAGTCGCCCGGCACGCCAAACAGATGATCGGCACCGCAATCTGTTAGTCGGTCCAGCAGGTAATCGGCGACGCAATAGGGGGTACGCATATTATAGGTGTCCTTCTGACGTTGACCTCACTCTGAGTATTAAATAAGCGTGAAGTGTGTCCAGAATTGGCGACAATCAGGGGCTGGAAAGAATGCTTTACGAAAAAAGCTGAGCTATGCTCATTTTCTTCAGGTTAGTGTAAACGCATACACTGATTTTTCTTTCCAGCGCCAGAGGTCTCGCTCATGGGTTATCAACCTGACAAAAATCGTTACCAGACAATGCAATATCGCCGCTGTGGACAAAGCGGCCTCAAGCTTCCCGCCATCTCGCTGGGGCTTTGGCATAATTTTGGCGACGCGACGCTGCTCGAAAACAGCCGTCAACTTTTACAGCGCGCCTTCGATTTGGGTATTACACATTTTGACCTTGCTAATAATTACGGCCCACCTCCTGGTTCAGCCGAACGCAACTTCGGGCGCATCCTGCAGGAGGATTTCCTGCCCTGGCGCGATGAGCTAATCATCTCCACCAAAGCGGGCTACACCATGTGGGACGGGCCTTACGGCGACTGGGGCTCGCGTAAATATCTGATTTCCAGCCTTGACCAGAGCCTCAGGCGTATGGGGCTGGAGTACGTTGATATCTTCTATCACCACCGCCCCGATCCACAAACGCCGCTACGTGAAACGATGAAAGCGCTTGACCATGTGGTGCGCCAGGGCAAAGCGCTGTACATCGGCCTGTCCAACTACCCGGCAGAACTGGCGCGGCAGGCGATTGAAATACTGGAGGATCTGGGCACGCCCTGTCTAATCCACCAGCCGAAGTTCTCCATGTTTGAACGTGCGCCTGAAGAGGGGTTGCTGGACGTATTGCAGCAAAATGGGGTGGGATGTATACCCTTCTCTCCACTGGCGGGCGGACAGTTGACCGATCGCTATCTGAACGGCATCCCGGCAGATTCTCGCGCAGCAAGCGGCAGTAAGTTCCTTAATCCGGAACAGGTCACCGACAAAAAGCTGGAAAAGGTACGCAAGCTGAATGCGCTGGCGGAAAAACGGGGGCAAAAGCTTTCGCAAATGGCACTGGCCTGGCTCCTGCGCCACGATGCGGTGACATCCGTGCTCATCGGCGCAAGCAAAACCGGACAAATTGAAGATGCTGCAGGCATGCTTGAAAATCGTCATTTCTCCGCAGAAGAGCTGAAGACGATAGAAGCGATCCTGTCCAGTTCAGATTAAAAACACTTTTAGCAAAAAGTGCTCTCGTTCATGATTTAGGAGTTGAGGCGATGAAACGAATGTTTACCAACTCGTAAAATTGCGTTAACAGGTCGCACAGCGGCCCCGATCGTGAAGGAGAAGAGTATGTTCAGGTCACTGATTCTTGCAGCGGTACTACTGGCTTCGGCCCCGCTGGTCGCCAATGCGGGCGAAATCACCCTGTTGCCATCGATTAAATTACAAATTGGCGATCGTGATGACTACGGCAGATACTGGGACGGTGGCTACTGGCGCGACCGTGACTACTGGCACCGACATTATGAGTGGCGTAAAAACCGCTGGTGGAAACACGATAACGGCTATCACCGTGGCTGGGATAAGCGTAAGGCCTACGAGCGCGGCTACCGCGAAGGCTGGAACGATCGTGACGACCGCCGTGGCGGCAGGGGTCACGGAAAAGGCAGAGGCCATGGTCACGGCCATCACCATTAACAGCTAAAAGGAGCCTCACGGCTCCTTTTTCTTTTACAGGCCTGCTGCTGTGCCTATCAGCAACCACATGTTTAACGCCACCACCACAACCACAATGGCCCACCCGGCGCGTTTCACCCACGTCGAATTCACCAGATCGCCCATCAGCGATTTGTTGCTGGTGAATATCAGTAGCGGCACCAGCGCCAGCGCAATACCGAAACTCAGCAGCACCTGACTCATCACCAGAATGCGGGTCGGATCCAGCCCCATCAGAATTACAATAAAGGAAGGCAGCATCGTTACCGAACGGCGAACCCACAGTGGAATATGGAAACGTACGAACCCCTGCATCACCACCTGCCCGGCCAGTGTCCCCACAACCGTAGAGGAAAGTCCCGCAGCAACCAGGCTTAAACCAAAAATAGTGGCAGCGGCATGGCTCAGCAACGGCTCCAGCGTCAGGTACGCCTGGTCGAGATCGGCAACCCCGGTATGCCCGTTAAAGTGAAACGCGGCGGCGGCAGTCGCCATCATCGCCAGATTCACAAATCCGGCAATGGTCATCGCAATTGCCACATCCCATTTCGAGGCGGAGTAGCGCTCTTTACTCGTCCCGCCGTGCAGATTTTGGGTTAAAGAAGAGTGCAGATAAATTACGTGCGGCATAATGGTCGCCCCCAGCACCCCGGCGGCCAGAAATACGGCTTCAGAGGTGGGTAACGACGGGATCACCATCCCTTTCGTCAACTGCACCAGATTCGGCTGGGAGAAAATCAGCTCAACAATATAGGCGGCAGCGACGAACAGCAGCAGGCCGCCGATGACTTTCTCCAGCGGTTTTTGTCCCCGCCTCTGGAGCATCAAAATAAGGAACGTGGCGATACCGGTCAGCACGGCGCCCTGTAGCAGGGAGACGCCCAGAATAAGCTTAAAGCCGATCGCCGCCCCGATAAACTCGGCGAGATCGGTGGCCATGGCGATAATTTCCGCCTGGACCCAGTAAAACCATACCGCCGGACGCGGATAGTGATCGCGGATTTGCTCCGCCAGGTTTTTCCCGGTGGCAATACCCAACTTCGCGGAAAGCATCTGAATCAGCATCGCCATCAGGTTGGCCCACACCACAACCCACAGCAGCTTATAGCCGAAACTGGCCCCGGCCTGAATATTGGTCGCAAAATTACCCGGATCGATGTAGCCAATCGCGGCAATGAATGCAGGTCCCATTAATGCGAACCGCAGCTTGCGTGCCGCCCTGCCGCTGCTACTCTCTACGCGACTATTCGTCATTTCTGCCTCTGGAAATATAGCCTGTGCTATGTTTTATGCTATCAAAATGAGAATAATTATCAAGTTCATTTGTAATGGTTAACATGATTACTCTGATAGCCAGGGACAATAGACAGGCAGGTGGAGCAAGGTCACAGAATGTGAAAATGCGCAGACATTTGTGAAGCGTAGCACACAAACTTAACTTTTCACTCATTTACCTAACATAACAAAAATGTATTGTTGATCACTATTTTTGAGACTCGTCACAGGATGTAACTATAGTGTGGGCTTGATCTCGTTTTCTTTGTGCTTGTTACATAGAATGTGCACGGAAATTAAACCTGCCTCATATTTGGAGCAAATATGGACCGCGTCCTTCATTTTGTCCTGGCACTCGTTGTCGTTACTGCACTCGCATTGCTGGTCAGCACTGACCGCAAAAATATTCGTATTCGCTATGTTGTCCAGCTGCTGGTCATTGAAGTTTTACTTGCGTGGTTCTTCCTGAACTCCAACGTAGGCCTCGGCTTCGTGAAAGGCTTCTCCGAAATGTTCGAAAAACTGCTCGGATTTGCCAACGACGGGACTAACTTTGTCTTTGGCAACATGAACGATCAGGGTTTGGCCTTCTTCTTCCTGAAAGTGCTCTGCCCTATCGTCTTCATCTCTGCCCTGATCGGGATCCTCCAGCACATTCGTGTTCTGCCGGTGGTTATCCGTGCAATCGGCTTCCTGTTATCGAAAGTTAATGGCATGGGCAAGCTGGAATCCTTTAACGCAGTCAGCTCGCTGATCCTGGGTCAGTCTGAGAACTTCATTGCGTATAAAGATATCCTCGGCAAGATGTCCCGTAACCGCATGTACACCATGGCGGCGACAGCAATGTCTACCGTTTCCATGTCTATCGTGGGCGCGTATATGACTATGCTGGAACCTAAATACGTGGTTGCAGCGCTGGTTCTGAATATGTTCAGCACCTTTATCGTTCTTTCGCTGATTAACCCGTACCGCGTGGATGCCAGCGAAGAGAACATTCAGATGTCAAACCTGCACGAGGGACAGAGCTTCTTCGAAATGCTGGGTGAATACATTCTGGCGGGTTTCAAGGTTGCGATTATCGTTGCCGCGATGCTGATTGGCTTTATCGCACTGATCGCTGCGCTGAACGCCCTGTTTGCGGCCGTACTTGGTATTTCGTTCCAGGGTATTCTGGGCTATATCTTCTACCCGGTCGCCTGGGTAATGGGTGTGCCCGCTCACGAAGCGTTGCAGGTGGGCAGTATCATGGCAACGAAACTGGTATCCAATGAATTCGTGGCGATGATGGATCTTCAGAAGATTGCCAGCACGCTCTCCCCGCGTGCGGAAGGGATCCTGTCCGTCTTCCTGGTCTCCTTCGCGAACTTCTCTTCCATCGGTATTATCGCTGGTGCGATTAAAGGCCTGAACGAAGAGCAAGGTAACGTCGTTTCTCGCTTTGGCCTGAAGCTGGTTTACGGTTCAACGCTGGTGAGCGTCCTGTCTGCCTCTATCGCAGCATTGGTGCTGTAATCCATACCGCTCAATGAAAACCGGGAGCCATCGCTCCCGGTTTTTTTATGTCTCCAGCGCCGTCAGGGGCAGTGGTTTACCAATCAAATAGCCCTGCAAATAATCAACGCCGTATCGCAGCAACATCTCGCGTTGTTCAGCCGATTCCACATATTCAGCCACCACACAAAGCGATTTCGTTTTTGCCATGTTGCAAATGGACTGCACGATCATCGCATCCATGCTGTCGGTGCAGATATCTTTCACGAAGCAGCCATCGATCTTAATGATATCGGCCTCCAGTCGCTTCAGGCGCTCAAAGTTGGCATAGCCGGTACCAAAGTCATCGATAGCAATGCGGAAGCCATAATCCCGCAGCTGCTGGATATTGTTGATGCTGCTTCCCGAGTCAGAGAAAGCCTGTTCCTCGGTGATCTCAATGACGATATCTTGCGGTGCAACGGCGTAGCGTTCAAAAAGCGCGATGATCTCAGCTGCAATCTCGTTCTGCATCAGCGTCAGCGGCATCAGATTAACGGAGAACCGCGTTCCGGCCCGTCCGGATGGATGACTGCGCATCCACATCAGCAATTTTTCCACCACGTTCAGGTCGAATCGGTGGCTCAGGTTGAACTGAGCAATCAGCGGAATAAAGCGGTCAGGGGTGATGATCTCACCATCACTTTCAAGACGCGAAAGGATTTCAAAGTACCCTTCTCCGCGCGCGTTGTGAATTGGCTGCGCGTAAAGATGGAGACCACCGATATCAAGGGCGCGTTTTATACGGGCCAGCATTAGCACCCTGTCCGTCGTATGACCAGAAACATCATCCAGACTGTTGGTTAACGCAAGGACGTTATGCCCGGAACAGGACTGCTCGGACAGCCAGCTCAACTGACCCAGCGTGTGATGCACGCTTTCTCCATTTGGCACTTCCCCCCAGGAGGCACCAAACTCAATGTCGAGCTCAGTCTTGTTCCAGATAATTTTACGGCTGTTCAGATGGTCAACCATAAATTGCAGACGTTCAGCCGTGCCCGGTCCCAGCAAGACCAACATCAGTTCACTGCCTGGTAACTGGAAGAGCTTCTCGTCTTTTTGCAATAACGGCTGCAGCGACGCGGTGATCATCTTTTTACAGTGCACGCGCATGAGGATGCCGTAGTGACGGCTCAGGAATTCCAGATTATCCAGACGCAAGCAGCAGACTTTGGCCTCAGGATGATGCTGTAGAAAAACTTCCAGCGCACGAATGTTAGGCAGACCGGTGAGCGGATCGGTAAGCGCCCTATCCTGCCACCCCTGTTTCAGCCATTCACTTTTCTGATAGATCTGCGACATGTAAAGCAGGCAGATAGCGAAAGAGATGAGTACCGACAGAATAAAGGAGAGCGAGTGGCCCGATTCAACGCCATTGAGAAAATTATAATTATAGGTCAACAACATGAGCGCTGAGGCTGCCCAGAATAAAGAGATGAGCGCATAGCTCAAACGACCAATACCCAGGGTAAAAAGAATGAAAACGGTCGGCATCAAATAACCCGCAATAAACTGCGACTCAAAAGGCGCGCATAAAATAGCGATTATTGAGACCAACAGCATCAGCCACACAACGATAAATAACGCTTTTTTGTTGCAAAAGAGGGGCTTCACGCTTCGCCGCCAGAATGTTCGGGCATAGCGAGGATTAATAATCATTCTTAATGGATAATAGAACATCATGGTGAAAATCAGGGCGGCGCAAATCAGACTCTGAATATCGATAACGTTATAAATTGCAGAGCCTTCGCCGAAATAGGAGGAGATTGTTACCGGGAAATCAAATAAATACCCCGCCAGATACATCGATAATTTGATGCCCACAGGCACCATAAATCCGAGCCATAAAATACGTATACCAATGTACTTATTCGGCATGCTGTGGCGCCAGCGCTTGCCCAGCATCAAACGGATAACGCCACAGGCGGCGAAGACGGAAAACGTCTGACAACATAATAAAACGATAGATTGTAGCGGGGCTAAATCAAAGTAATAAGCATTAGTAACACTAAAACTTAGCAACAAAGGAATGATTGCCCGTCGTCCAAATAACAACACGATGGCGAGCATGGCGCTTAAGGGCAGCCACGCTAAATAAACATCATTTTCGTTAACGATAGCGCGCGGAGAGATATAACGGGAAAAGGGGATCGCAATCAGGCTTAGCGCCAGGGCAATCATAAATATTTTTACATTATTGTAAATTTTTCTATTCATTAATCCGGGTAATCTATTTAACCATCGTCTTATTGACCGGATCGATAATAAGTTTATTAATTGGACGAATCAAGTTTAGGTCTATTTATGGACTTATTTATTGATTTGGATTGAGGTGAGGTATAGAAAATGACGTTAATTGCAACAAAAACAGTCTAAATATTTTACAAGATATAAAAAACCCCCGTCTGACGACGAGGGTTTAAATTTTGGTGGAGCTAAGCGGGATCGAACCGCTGACCTCTTGCATGCCATGCAAGCGCTCTCCCAGCTGAGCTATAGCCCCACATGTTTCTTTACCTACCGTACTCTGTTGGGTTCAGAGTTTGGTGGAGCTAAGCGGGATCGAACCGCTGACCTCCTGCATGCCATGCAGGCGCTCTCCCAGCTGAGCTATAGCCCCATCGTAAAGCTGTCATGTTGACGGGCGGCATAATATGAATTCCGCCGCACAGTGTCAACGGCAAATTCAACCTCAGCCTTTCAACCGCCGAAAAATCATGCAAATGAATCACTTTGCGAGTCTGCTCGCAGCCAGGAGTTAAGCTTGTCACGTTTTCACGTAAAACGGTGCTATAAAATGAACCACTAATTAACCCCACAGATATTCAGGAAATTGTATGATCAAGGAACGAATGACGCCAGAAGAGTTAGCCCTGCTGACTGGCTATAGCCGACAGACCATCAATAAATGGGTACGCAAAGAGGGTTGGATTACATCGCCAAAACCAGGCGTTCAGGGCGGCAAGGCGCGTCTGGTACACGTCAATGAAAAAGTGCGCGACTTTATTCGCAGCGCACGCAGGGTAACAGAGTCGCCGGAAATGCCAGAAAAGGCGTACCACGAAGGCTCGCTTCACGCCCTGCTCCTGACGCTGGCGAATGAAATGACGCCGGATGAGCAAAAGCAGATGACATCTCTGTTACTGCGGGAAGGGATTACCGGATTGTTACAACGCTTAGGGATTCGCGACCAACGCTAATATGAAAAGATTACGCAGCAAAATGACCACGGAAGAGCTGGCGGACAGTCTGGGCGTCGCCCGACAAACCGTTAATCGCTGGATACGACAGAAAGGATGGAAAACGGAGGGTATCAACGGTGTAAAAGGCGGAAGAGCGAGGGTGATATGTATTGATGCGCACGTTAAGGAGCACATCATTAGCCTTCCCGCCATTCGTAACAGTCGGGCTGTTTACCATGCGGCAGAAAGCCCTTCACTCTATGGCGTGGCGACCTCATCCAGCCTGCTTCCACAAATTATCGACTCGCTGGAAAACATGACAACTGTCGAACAGGAACGTTTGCACAAGCTGCTCGCTCGCGAAGGTTTGCAGGGTTTTCTCACGCGTCTTGGTATTGCTGAATAACAGACATAAAAAACGGCAGGTTACCCTGCCGTTATTTGTATTTCACGAGCATTACTGCTGGCTTTCGCGCTCAGCAATAAAGCCCAGCGCCTTGTTGATACGCGCAACGCTACGTGATTTGCCAATAGCATGAACGGTCACGTCCAGCGCCGGAGACTGGCCTGCCCCCGTCACCGCAACGCGCAGCGGCATACCGACTTTACCCATGCCAATTTCCAACTCATCAGCGGTTGCCTGAATCGCGTGGTGAACATTTTCTGCAGTCCATTCGGTAATGGCTTCGAGTTTATCTCGCACCACTTCCAGCGGCTGACGCGCAACCGGACGCAGGTGTTTCTTGGCCGCATCGGCGTCGAACGCGTCAAACTCTTCATAAAAGTAGCGGCAGCTCTCGGCGATCTCTTTCAGCGTTTTGCAACGCTCGCCAAGCAGCTTCACCAGATCCGCCAGTTCAGGGCCCGTACGGGTATCGATGTTTGCCTGCTCAATGTGCCATTGCAGATAAGTCGCCACATACTCTGGCTGCATGGTATTGATGTAGTGATGGTTCAGCCACAGCAGTTTGTCAGTGTTGAACGCGCTGGCTGATTTGCTTACCGAGTTCAGAGAGAAAAGCTCGATCATCTCTTCGCGGCTGAAGATCTCCTGGTCACCATGAGCCCAGCCCAGACGCACCAGATAGTTCAGTAGCGCTTCCGGCAGATAGCCGTCATCACGGTACTGCATCACGCTCACCGCGCCATGACGTTTGGACAGCTTTTTACCGTCGTCACCGTTGATCATCGATACGTGCGCATAGACCGGTACAGGCGCGTTCAGCGCTTTCAGAATGTTGATCTGACGCGGGGTGTTATTGATATGGTCTTCACCACGGATCACGTGAGTGATTTCCATATCCCAGTCGTCCACAACTACGCAGAAGTTATAGGTTGGCGAGCCGTCAGTACGACGAATGATGAGGTCATCCAGCTCCTGGTTGCTGAATTCGATCGGGCCACGGATCTGGTCATCAAAGATAACAGAGCCATCCTGCGGGTTAGCAAAACGCACTACGCAAGGCTCATCAGCAGCATGCCCGCTGTGGTCATGACGGCAACGACCGTCATAACGCGGTTTTTCGCCTTTTGCCATTTGCTCTTCACGCAGCGCATCCAGACGCTCCCTTGAGCAGTAGCACTTATAGGCCGTGCCTGCGACCAGCATCTCGTCAATTACGGCGTTATAGCGGTCAAAACGTTTGGTCTGGAAGTATGGGCCTTCGTCCCACTCCAGATTCAGCCAGTTCATCCCATCCATAATGGCTTCAATTGCTTCCGGCGTTGAGCGCTCCAGGTCGGTGTCTTCAATACGCAGCACAAACTCACCTTTGTTGTGGCGTGCGAAAAGCCAGGAGTAGAGAGCAGTACGTGCACCACCGACATGCAGATAGCCTGTCGGGCTCGGCGCGAAGCGAGTTTTGATTTTCATGAAATGGCCTTACGTTATAAAGATGCCGGTAATCGGCAAATCCTGGGAAGAAAACAATGGGCAATATTCTATCACTGTGGGCCGATTCCTCAATGTCGATCACTTTATCCGGTTCGAGATTGCTGTTTTTGTTTAGAAATCATGCACCACAGTCCGTTTTGCGATCGTTTTGACTAATTTTACGACGAACGAATAAAAACTTTAGAAAATGCGTTGACTCATTTTCAACTCTCCCTATAATGCGACTCCACACAGCGGGGGTGATTAGCTCAGTTGGTAGAGCATCTCCTTTACACGGAGGGGGTCGGCGGTTCGAGCCCGTCATCACCCACCATCTACTTCGGTAGACTCGCAGTGTAGATAAGAATTGAGATTGGGCGATTAGCTCAGTTGGTAGAGCATCTCCTTTACACGGAGGGGGTCGGCGGTTCGAGCCCGTCATCGCCCACCATTCTCACCTTATCGTAGCAGTTCCGAAATGGGCGATTAGCTCAGTTGGTAGAGCATCTCCTTTACACGGAGGGGGTCGGCGGTTCGAGCCCGTCATCGCCCACCATTTCGGGTCGTTAGCTCAGTTGGTAGAGCAGTTGACTTTTAATCAATTGGTCGCAGGTTCGAATCCTGCACGACCCACCAATGTAAAAAAGCGCCCTAAAGGCGCTTTTTTGCTATCTGTGATATAGCACATCCCCATTGCAGCCAAACCGCTTGTTTTACTCAAGCTCACGCCTTCTTTGCCGATACCTCTATTTTATGGCGAAAAGGATCTCAATATGACAACTCTTAAGCCCGTTTCTCTGTCGGCGATGGAAATCGGCAGCGTAGATAACAGCTCCGGCGGAAACGACATTGCTTCCCAGATCACCCGTCTGACCAAACAGATAACGAAAGTCACTCAGCAACTCAAAGAAGTCGCCATGGGTGATGCCACAGCGGAAGAAAAGCAAAAGCAGCAAGAATTGCTCGAATCTCAGCTGGCTATGTTGCAGGCACAGCTGGCGCAATTGCAGCGTCAGCAGGCAGAAGAGGCGATGCCAAAACAGGAAAGCGGTCAGGCCATGGCGGAAGGCGTCAATAAACCCTCCGCAGAACATCAGATTGATATCTATATCTGATCATTGGTTTCGTTAAAAAGTGGATCGCGCGTGCGGGCCTCCATCAGACGCCTGGCCTGCATACGCACCACATCCCAGCAGGCATGAGCCGCTCCGGAAAGAGACCTGTTTTTACGGCGTACCAGCATCAGCTGGCGTTCAATGCAGGGCAGGAAACGCTTCACCGTTAAACGACTTCCTTGCGGCAGTGGCAGCGCCAGCGCAGGCAGAACGCTGATCCCAATCCCCGCTTCGACCATGGGGAAGAGCGTGGCAGGATGCCCAATCTCCTGCACAATGGTTGCCTTTACGCCCTGTGCGGCCAGTGCGGCATCTATCAGCGGGCGGCTACCTGATGCATAATCCTGTAACACCAGGTTTGCCCCCTGTAAGGCTTGCCAGGCCACCTGCGACAGCGATGCCAGAGGATCATCATCGCGGCAGAGCAATAAAAAGGGTTCCGAGAGTACCACTTCACATTCCAGGTCGCTTACCGCTCCGGGATCGATAACAATCCCGAAATCCACATCCCCCTGACGAATACTCTCCAGTACCCACTGCTGCGGCCTGTCGTGCAAAACAAAATCGATATCCGGATAGCGGTGATTACTTTCAGCGATGCACTGGGGAATAAGATGCGCCGAAATCGTCTGGCTCGCCGCCACTCTCACGGTACCGGAAAGCTGTTGTCCAAGCCGTCCGACGTCTCTCAGCGTACTGTTCAATTCATCCAGCAGCCTTTCCAGACGCGTTGCCAGCTGATGTCCCGCTTCGGTGAGCACCACTTCGCGCGTCGTGCGGTCGAGCAGTTTCACGCCGGTTTGAGTTTCCAGCTCTTTCACGCTATGGCTCACCGCCGACTGGCTGAGGCCAATCATCTCCCCTGCCCGACTGAAGCTGTGGGCCTGCGCGACGGTGACGAAAACACGAAGCTGACGTAGTGAATAATTCATCTGTTTAATTCATGAATGGGTGCAATAAATCAATTTTATTTCTCAAAGGGAAGAAAGCACAATAGCGGCATCTGTTTTCAGGAGTGATTATGAAACTTTTTCGTATCCTTGATCCGTTTACGCTGACCCTGATTGGTGTCGTCTTGCTGGCCTCGTTCTTCCCGGCGCGGGGCGGTTTCGTTCCGGTCATTGAAGGGCTGACCACGGCAGCCATTGCCCTGTTGTTCTTTATGCATGGCGCCAAACTCTCCCGGGAAGCCATTATTGCAGGCGGTAGCCACTGGCGACTGCACCTCTGGGTAATGTGCAGCACCTTTATCCTCTTCCCTGTTCTGGGCGTGCTGTTTGCCTGGTGGGCGCCGGTGAATGTCGATCCGGCACTCTATACCGGTTTCCTTTATCTGTGCATTTTGCCGGCCACCGTGCAGTCTGCTATTGCCTTTACCTCGCTGGCGGGCGGCAACGTCGCGGCGGCGGTCTGTTCTGCTTCGGCTTCCAGCCTGCTCGGGATCTTTGTTTCACCGCTGCTGGTCGGTCTGCTGATGAACATGCACGGTGCAGAAGGTAATCTGGAGCAGGTGGGTAAAATTTGTCTGCAACTGCTACTGCCGTTTGTGCTCGGACACTTATCCCGCCCCTGGATTGGGGCGTTTGTGGCGAAACACAAAAAATGGATCGGGAAAACGGACCAAAGCTCCATTCTGCTGGTGGTTTACACGGCCTTCAGCGAAGCCGTGGTGAACGGCATCTGGCACAGGGTGGGCGCAGGATCGCTGCTGTTTATTGTGGTGGTAAGCCTTGTTCTGCTGACAATTGTGATCGCGGTTAACGTCTTTGTGGCCCGCAAATGCGGCTTCAATAAGGCCGATGAAATCACCATCGTATTCTGTGGATCGAAAAAGAGCCTGGCCAACGGGATCCCGATGGCCAATATTCTGTTCCCGACGTCGGTCATTGGGATGATGGTACTGCCGCTGATGATTTTCCATCAGATCCAGCTGATGGTGTGTGCGGTACTGGCGCGGCGTTACAAGGCACAGACTGAAAAGCTGGCGCAGGAAGAGACCCGCGCCGCGAAAGTTTAAGGACGTTTCAGGGGCTGCACCAGCTGGGTCAGCCCCTCTGTTTTGATCAGTAATGTGATAGCCATCAGCTCGCCAAGACGCCCGGCAGGAAACTCATCCTTACGGGCAAACCACAGCAGATATTCTTCCGGTAAATCAATCAGCCTGCGGCCCTTATATTTACCGAACGGCATCTCCGTATTGGCGATCTCAACGAGCTGCTCTTTTTCCACATCACTCTCCTAAAAGGCGCATCATTTCCGCTTCATCGATCACCTCGATGCCGAGCTCCTGCGCTTTTGCCAGCTTCGAACCGGCCGCTTCCCCGGCGATCACCAGGTCGGTTTTCTTTGACACGCTTCCCGCCACTTTTGCCCCAAGCGCCACCAGGCGCGCTTTCGCGTCATCACGCGAGAGCTGGCTCAGACTGCCGGTCAGCACCACCGTTTTACCTGCAAACGGGCTGTCGATCTCTTCTGCATTAACCACTACCGGTGCGGGCCAGTGAATGCCCTGTTCCAGTAATTTACCGATCACTTCACGGTTGCTCTCTTCGGCGAAGAAGTTGAAGACGTGGGTAGCGACCACTATACCAACGTCAGGGACTTTCTGTAGTTCGTCGATGGTGGCTTTCTCAAGAGCCTCCAGCGTGCCGAAATACGCCGCCAGCCCTGCCGCCGTCGCCTCTCCGACTTCACGAATGCCGAGCGCGTAAAGGAAACGGGCAAAGGTAGTATTTTTGGCCGCCTCGAGCGCATTGACCACGTTCTGGGCAGATTTCGGCCCCATACGATCAAGACCGATCAGCTTACCTGCCGTCAGGGTAAAGAGGTCCGCTGGCGTATGGACATACTCTTTCTCAACTAACTGGTCGATGATCTTGTCACCCATTCCGTCGACGTCCATCGCCCGGCGGGAGACAAAGTGCTTCAGGGACTCTTTACGCTGCGCGCCGCAGATTAACCCGCCCGTACAGCGCGTTACCGCTTCACCTTCCACGCGCTCAACGTCCGAACCACATACCGGACAATGGGCAGGAAACTCGATGGCACGGGTATCGGCAGGACGTTCTGATTCCACTACGTTAACCACCTGCGGGATCACATCGCCCGCGCGGCGAATCACCACTTTGTCACCAATTCGCAGCCCCAGACGGGCAATTTCATCGGCGTTATGCAGCGTAGCGTTACTGACCAGCACGCCAGCCACCTGCACAGGCTCCAGACGCGCCACAGGCGTAATCGCACCCGTACGTCCTACCTGGAATTCCACGTCGCGAACGAAGGTCATCTGCTCCTGCGCCGGGAACTTAAAGGCCACTGCCCAGCGTGGCGCCCGGGCAACAAAACCCAACTGTTCCTGCAATGCCAGGGAGTTAACCTTGATCACTACGCCATCAATATCAAACCCAAGCGTGGGACGATCTTCTTCAATCTTGTGATAGAACGCCAGCACCGCCTCTGGAGAGTCGCAAAGCTGCACGCGGTTGCTTACCGGCAAACCCCACTCTTTGAACTGCATTAAACGACCCAGGTGGGTATCCGGCAGGTCACCGCCTTCCAGGATCCCGACGCCGTAGCAGAAGAAAGTAAGCGGTCGCTTCGCGGTGATACGCGGATCGAGCTGGCGCAGCGAACCTGCCGCCGCGTTACGCGGGTTTGCAAACACTTTACCCCCGGTACGACGCGCTTCTTCATTGATCTTCTCAAAGCCCGCCTGCGGAAGGAAAACTTCCCCGCGCACTTCCAGCCGCGCAGGAATGTTATCGCCACGCAGCTTCAGCGGGATCGCACGAATGGTGCGCACATTGGTGGTGATGTCTTCCCCGGTGGTGCCGTCGCCGCGCGTTGCGGCACGTACCATCACGCCGTTCTCATAAAGAATGCTGACGGCCAGACCATCCAGTTTTAGCTCGCAGCACCAGCTAAGATTGTCGACGCTCTTCAGGCGATCCTGCACGCGCTTGTTGAAAGCCAGAAAACTCTCTTCATCAAACACGTTATCCAGCGACAGCATCGGCACTTCGTGGCGCACCTGGCTGAAAGCACCCAGCGGTTCCGCGCCGACGCGCTGCGTTGGGGAATCGGGCGTAATCAGCTCCGGGTGCTGCGCTTCCAGATCGCGCAATTCACGCATCAGGCGGTCATATTCCGCATCCGGCACTTCCGGTGCGTCCATAACATGATAGAGATATTCATGATGGCGAAGCGTGGTTCGCAGTTCAGTAAGTTGTTGTTCGATTGAGTCCATATCGCACCATCAATGAGAAAAACCCCCGACAGGCGGGGGTTGAGGAGGAGTTGAAGTAAACGCGACGATTACGCGTTAGCTTCCTTAACTTCGCGGATGCGGTCCTGATATTCGCGCAGTTTCTGCGGCGTCATCATACGACGCTGATCGTCGAGCACAACACCGCCCACTTCGTCGGCGATGTGCTGAGCGGACTGTAGCATCAGCTTAAAGTTTTGCAGCTCGTCACCGTAGGACGGCACCTGCATAAAGATCGTAACCCCAGGCGTGACGAAATCACCGGTCATTTCCGGGTCAAACGTGCCTGGATTGACCATATTGGCCAGGCTGAACAGCGCCGGACCGCTGCCGTCAGGACTCAGGTGGCGATGGAAAATATTCATGTCGCCGAACTTGAAGCCTGCCTGTTGGATGCTGTTGAGCAGCACGTCACCGTTCAGATGGGTGCCATGATGAGCAGCCACATTCATGATGATTACCGCTTCTTTACGCTGCGGCTTTTCAACAACCGGTTCTGGCTCAACAACAGGCTCTGGCTCAACGCGCGGAGCGGGCTGTGGCGCAGGCGGTGCAGATTCAGGCTGCGGTTGTTCTACCGGCTGCGGCTGTTGCACTGGCTGTGGCTGATGCACTGGCTGTGCAGGCTGTTGCACAGGTTGCTGCTGTACAGGCTGTGGCGCAACGGGCTGCTGTTGCACAGGCTGCTGCGACGGATGACGAACAGGTTCTTCCACTGGCGGCGGCGCTGGCTGGCGCGGCTGGGCAGAGGCATACGGTGGTTGATACTGGTGCTGCGGAGCGCGGGGAGCTTCATGCTCTCCATGCGCTGCGCCGGGCGCAGTATTGACCCGATGAACACGAACTTCACCCACACCGTCGTCGTCAAGACCGTCGATGTCGTCTTCAACGTCATCGTCTTCGCGACTGGACTTCATGCGCTTCAGTGGACGATCGCGAAACATAGAGGAACGCTCTTTACGGCTGGTCCAGAAACCATGTACCAGTAAAGCGATTATGGCGATCGCGCCAACAATGATTAATATCAGACGCAAATCCTGCATCATTATATTCTCTGTTGTTCTAACACCTTGCCACCACGGCAAACATTTACTCACTAAGAGTATTTGCCGTTTACGTCAAGTGCAAGTGTATGCAGAGCATTCACAGCATAAAGATGAACTAAATCGTGCTTTTTGCTGGTTTTTCGAACATTTCCGAACTGGTCATTGGCCCGTAACTGGATAATATAGGCGGGCAATTCCACTGGTTGTGTAAAAAGGAGTACAGCCTGGTATGGTTTCAACATCTTCTTCTGCCCCACGTAGCGGGGTCTGGTACTTTTCTCAGGGCTGGAAACTGGTCTCCCTGCCGGGCATTCGACGCTTCGTTGTTTTGCCGTTACTGATCAACATTATTCTGATGGGGGGCGCGTTCTGGTGGCTGTTCACCAGACTGGAAAGCTGGATCCCTTCCCTGATGAGCTATGTGCCGGACTGGTTACAGTGGTTGGACTACCTGCTCTGGCCGATTGCGGTTATCTCCGTGCTGCTGGTTTTCGGCTATTTCTTTTCGACGATAGCTAACTGGATAGCCGCGCCGTTCAACGGTCTGCTGGCCGAACAGCTGGAAGCGCGCCTGACCGGTGCGGCGCCGCCTGACACGGGCGTACTGGGGATCGTGAAAGATGTCCCCCGCATCATGAAGCGCGAATGGCAGAAGTTTGCGTGGTACCTGCCGCGGGCGATTGTGCTGCTCATCCTTTATTTTGTACCCGGGATCGGCCAGACGGTCGCACCCGTGCTGTGGTTCCTGTTCAGCGCCTGGATGCTTGCTATCCAGTACTGTGATTATCCGTTCGATAACCACAAAGTGCCGTTTAAAGAGATGCGCACTGCCCTGCGCACTCAGAAGGTTGCCAATATGCAGTTTGGTGCCCTTACCAGCCTGTTCACCATGATCCCTTTCCTGAATCTGTTCATCATGCCCGTTGCCGTTTGCGGCGCGACGGCGATGTGGGTGGACTGCTACCGTGCTAAGCACGCGTTATGGAAGTAATGCAAAAATGTGTAAAAGAGGGGTGGCTTATGCCGCCCCTTATTCCATACTGATCCCCATTATTTCCTTGCAGCATATAGATATGCGATTTCCTTACTTCCCCATACCTGTTCAACAGGTATGCTGGGTCGGTATCCCAATTTCATACAGTTAAGGACAGGCCATGAGTAAGATTTATGAAGACAACTCGCTGACTATCGGTCATACGCCCCTGGTTCGACTGAACCGTATCGGTAATGGACGCATTCTGGCGAAGGTGGAATCTCGTAACCCAAGCTTCAGCGTTAAATGCCGTATCGGTGCGAATATGATTTGGGATGCTGAAAAGCGTGGCGTGCTGAAACCTGGCGTTGAGCTGGTTGAACCCACCAGCGGCAATACCGGTATCGCCCTGGCCTATGTTGCGGCGGCGCGCGGCTATAAGCTGACGCTGACTATGCCTGAAACCATGAGTATTGAGCGCCGTAAGCTGCTGAAAGCGTTGGGAGCGAATCTGGTCCTCACGGAAGGCGCGAAAGGCATGAAGGGCGCGATTCAGAAGGCCGAAGAAATCGTCGCCAGCGATCCTGCAAAGTATCTGCTGCTCCAGCAGTTCAGCAACCCGGCCAACCCGGAAATTCATGAGAAAACCACCGGCCCGGAAATCTGGGAAGATACCGACGGTCAGGTTGATGTTTTTATCTCCGGCGTAGGCACCGGCGGTACGCTGACCGGGGTGTCTCGCTATATTAAAGGCACGAAAGGTAAAAAAGATCTGATTACCGTTGCCGTTGAGCCAACCGACTCTCCGGTTATCGCTCAGGCGCTGGCAGGCGAAGAAATCAAACCAGGTCCGCACAAAATCCAGGGTATCGGCGCTGGCTTTATTCCAGGCAACCTCGATCTGAAGCTGATCGATAAAGTGGTCGCCATCACCAATGAAGAAGCCATCTCCACGGCGCGTCGCCTGATGGACGAGGAGGGCATTCTGGCGGGTATCTCTTCCGGTGCGGCGGTTGCTGCAGCTCTCAAACTGCTGGAAGACGAAACCTTTACCAACAAGAATATTGTGGTTATCCTACCGTCTTCGGGTGAGCGTTACTTAAGCACAGCACTGTTTGCCGATCTGTTCACAGAGAAAGAACTGCAACAGTGATGCCAGTATGTTAAAAACGCGTAAAAAAGCACCTTTTCAGGTGCTTTTTTGTGGCCTGCTTCAAAGTTTTACCCCTCCTGGCATTGCTTCACCCCGTTGGGTCTGGTATTTAAACCAGCAATTATTTTGATGCGCGAAATTAATCGGTGAACGAAATAGCGCTGCTGAATCGATTTTATGATTTGGTTCAAGTCTTGCTTTCACTGCATAATGTTTAATGACGATTGAAACGTCAGCGCTAACTATACAGGCTAAAGTTAAGTCGCCAGGCTAGACTTTAGTTCCACAACACTAAACCTATAAGTTGGGGAAATACAATGTTCCAGCAAGAAGTTACCATTACCGCTCCGAACGGTCTGCACACCCGCCCTGCTGCTCAGTTTGTTAAAGAAGCGAAAGGCTTCACTTCTGAAATCACTGTGACTTCCAACGGCAAAAGCGCTAGCGCAAAAAGCCTGTTCAAGCTGCAAACTCTGGGTCTGACTCAGGGTACCGTTGTTACCATCTCCGCTGAAGGTGAAGACGAGCAGAAAGCAGTTGAGCATCTGGTTAAGCTGATGGCTGAACTCGAGTAAGTTTACCGGGTTCTTTTCAATATCAGTCACAAGTAAGGTAGGGTTATGATTTCAGGCATTTTAGCATCCCCGGGTATCGCTTTCGGCAAAGCATTGCTGCTGAAAGAAGACGAAATCGTCATTGACCGGAAAAAAATTTCTGCCGACAAGGTTGATCAGGAAGTTGAACGTTTTCTGAGCGGTCGTGCCAAGGCATCTGCGCAACTGGAAGCGATTAAAACTAAAGCTGGCGAAACTTTCGGTGAAGAAAAAGAAGCCATCTTCGAAGGGCATATTATGCTGCTCGAAGATGAGGAGCTGGAGCAGGAAATCATAGCCCTGATTAAAGATAAAGGCATGACGGCCGACGCGGCTGCGCATGAAGTTATCGAAGGTCAGGCAACTGCCCTGGAAGAGCTGGACGATGAATACCTGAAAGAGCGTGCGGCTGACGTACGTGACATCGGTAAGCGCCTGCTGCGCAACATCCTGGGTCTGGCCATCATCGATCTGAGCGCGATTCAGGACGAAGTCATCCTGGTTGCCGCTGACCTGACCCCGTCTGAAACCGCACAGCTGAACCTGAACAAGGTGCTGGGTTTCATTACTGATGCAGGTGGACGTACCTCCCACACCTCTATCATGGCGCGTTCTCTGGAGCTACCAGCCATCGTGGGTACCGGTAGCGTCACCTCGCAGGTGAAAAACGACGACTATCTGATTCTGGATGCCGTAAACAACGTGGTTTACGTCAACCCAACTAACGATGTGATCGAGCAGCTGCGTTCCGTTCAGGAGCAGGTTGCTACCGAGAAAGCGGAACTCGCTAAACTGAAAGATCTGCCAGCCATCACGCTGGACGGCCATCAGGTTGAAGTGTGCGCTAACATCGGTACCGTACGTGACGTTGACGGCGCTGAGCGCAACGGTGCGGAAGGTGTAGGTCTGTATCGTACTGAATTCCTGTTCATGGACCGCGACGCCCTGCCAACGGAAGAAGAGCAGTTTGCAGCGTACAAAGCGGTTGCGGAAGCGTGCGGCTCGCAGGCCGTTATCGTCCGCACCATGGATATCGGTGGCGACAAAGAGCTGCCGTACATGAACTTCCCGAAAGAAGAGAACCCGTTCCTGGGCTGGCGTGCTGTGCGTATCGCCATGGATCGCAAAGAGATCCTGCGTGACCAGGTTCGCGCTATCCTGCGTGCATCCGCTTTCGGTAAGCTGCGCATCATGTTCCCGATGATCATCTCTGTTGAAGAAGTGCGTGCACTGAAGAAAGAGATTGAAATCTACAAGCAGGAACTGCGTGACGAAGGTAAAGCATTTGACGAGTCAATCGAGATCGGCGTGATGGTGGAAACACCGGCAGCCGCGACCATTGCACGTCATTTAGCCAAAGAAGTTGATTTCTTTAGTATCGGTACCAATGATTTAACGCAGTACACCCTGGCAGTTGACCGTGGTAATGATATGATTTCACATCTCTACCAGCCAATGTCGCCGTCTGTACTGAATTTGATCAAGCAAGTTATTGATGCTTCTCATGCAGAAGGTAAATGGACTGGCATGTGTGGTGAGCTTGCAGGCGACGAACGTGCTACACTTCTGTTGCTGGGTATGGGTCTGGACGAATTCTCTATGAGCGCCATTTCCATCCCGCGCATCAAGAAGATTATCCGTAACACGAACTTCGAAGATGCGAAGGTATTAGCAGAGCAGGCTCTTGCTCAACCGACAACGGACGAGTTAATGACGCTGGTTAACAAGTTCATTGAAGAAAAAACAATCTGCTAATCCACGAGATGCGGCCCAAATTACTGCTTAGGAGATAAGTCTAATGGGTTTATTTAGTAAACTGTTCGGTGACAAAAGCAATAGCGACTCCGGAACTATTGAGATTGTTGCTCCGCTCTCCGGCGAGATCGTCAATATCGAAGACGTGCCGGATGTAGTGTTTGCTGAGAAAATCGTTGGTGATGGCATTGCTATCAAACCAACTGGCAACAAAATGGTTGCTCCAGTTGACGGTACCATTGGTAAGATTTTTGAAACCAACCATGCGTTCTCTATCGAATCCGATAGCGGTATCGAACTGTTCGTTCACTTCGGTATCGACACCGTTGAACTGAAAGGCGAAGGCTTCAAACGTATCGCGGAAGAAGGCCAGCGTGTTAAAGTTGGCGACCCTGTAATTGAATTCGATCTGCCACTGCTGGAAGAAAAAGCGAAGTCTACCCTGACTCCGGTTGTTATCTCCAACATGGACGAAATCAAAGAGCTGATCAAACTGTCTGGCAGCGTTACCGTGGGTGAAACCCCGGTTATCCGCATCAAGAAGTAATTCTTGCCGCACGGTAAAATGGCGCCTTCGGGCGCCATTTTTGTTTATGCAGGCAGAATAAGCTCGTCGTAGCCTTTCGACTGCGTATAGATCATCACGTCAGTCACCCTGTCGCCCGCCATGCGAATGGCGTCGGCCACGGTTTTACCGCCGACGATACCGCTCACCAGCTCCGAACAGAACAGATCCCCCGTCCCTTTCAGGTCCGTCTCAACGCGCGGGTGTGCGCTTACGGTAACGCCCTCCTCGCTCACCAGCACGACGTGGATATTTTGCGGATCGTCAGCCACTGGCGCGCTGGTGATCGCCACCCATTTAAGCGTGTCAGACAGCAGCCCCTGCGCGGCGGCAATGGCGCTCTCCGGCGTACGGCACGGTTTGCCGCTCAGCACTTCCAGCTCAAACACGTTGGGCGTAATGCCCTGGGCCAGCGGGAGCAGGTGCTCACGGTAGGCTTCAGGAATATCCGGCTTCACGTACATCCCGCTGTCGATGTCTCCGATTACCGGGTCGACCAGCACCAGCAGATCGGGATGTTGCACTTTGATCGCCTTCAGCCACTGCGCCAGCAGCACGATCTGGCTGGCGCTGCCCATATAGCCGGTAGTGACCGCTTTTAGCTCGCGCAGGATCTCGCGTTCTTCCAGCGCCTTCAGGTAGCCGCTGAACCACTCGTCCGGGATCACCCCGCCGTAGAAGGTGTCGTAGTGCGGCGTATTGCTGAACAGCACCGTCGGCACGGCGGTAACGTTCAGTCGATGGGTGCGAATATTTGGCACCGCGATGCTGTTTCCCACACTGCCGTACACCACCTGCGACTGAACGGCGACAATATCGGTTTGCTGCGCCCGGGTGTTATCCCGGAATAAAATCATCTCCATGACGCTTAAATCCCCGCCCCCTGCGAATAACTCTCTTCACCAAAGACGCCGGTCGACAGGTAGCGATCGCCGCGATCGCAAATAATCGCTACCACTACTGCACCTGGGTTTGCCTTAGCCACCCGAATCGCCCCCGCTACCGCGCCACCCGAACTGACGCCGCAGAAGATGCCTTCACGCACGGCCAGCTCACGCATGGTATTTTCCGCCTCGCGCTGATGAATATCCAGCACCTGGTCCACAAGCTGCGCATTAAAGATGCCCGGCATATACTCCGCGGGCCAGCGGCGAATGCCCGGAATACTGCTTCCCTCTTCCGGCTGGAGGCCGACAATCGTCACCGGCTGCTCCTGCTCGCGCAGAAAACGTGACACACCGGTGATCGTGCCCGTGGTCCCCATGCTGGAGACAAAGTGGGTGATGCGCCCGCCGGTTTGCTGCCAGATTTCCGGGCCGGTGGTGGTGTAGTGCGCGTACGGGTTGTCCGGGTTATTAAACTGGTCGAGCAGCTTGCCTTCCCCGCGCTCCGCCATCGCTAACGCTAAATCTCGCGCCCCTTCCATACCCTGCTCTTTGCTCACCAGAATCAGCTCGGCCCCGTAGGCACGCATGGCGGCACGGCGCTCCTGGCTCATGTTATCCGGCATCAGCAGCTTCATACGATAGCCTTTCAGGGCGGCTATCATCGCCAGTGCGATACCGGTGTTACCGCTGGTGGCTTCGATTAGCACGTCGCCGGGCTTTATTTCGCCGCGCTTTTCGGCCTGAACAATCATCGACAGCGCCGCCCGGTCTTTCACCGACCCCGCCGGGTTATTGCCTTCAAGTTTGACCCAGATTTCGCTGCCGTTGTCACACCCCATGCGCTGAAGTTTGACCAGAGGGGTGTTGCCGATGGTGTGTTCGAGTGTATTCACGTTTTTTACTCAATAAAAAGCCCGGTAAGCATCACGCCACCGGGCGAAAAACATACTCAATAACCTATCAGGCTGACTCCGCCAGAGCAATATCCTCGCGCGTCTCGATGCGCTCGTTGCCGTGATAAATGCGCGCGTGTTGCAGCCCCACAAACAGGCGTTCCCCCCGGTGCGGCGGTTCGTCGTCACGCATAACCACGGTCAGCGGCTCGGTGTACCAGCCCAGGGGCTGTACCACTAATTGGGTGTAGTGACCTTTAGGGCTAGCTTCCAGCACCTGCACCGGAAGCGGTGAGTCCAGGCTGGTACGGCGGCTGACGTCCACTTCCCACGGGCGCAGGAACAGATCCACCGGTCCCTGGTGCGCGGAGGTATACCCCAGCGGCCAGCGGTGCGCGCCAACGTGGAACTGACCGCCGCGAATAGTACCCTGAAGGCGGTTTACTTCCCCCATAAACTCCAGCACAAAGCGGGTCGCCGGTTCACGCCAGAGTTGCTCTGGCTCGTCAACCTGCTCAATGTTGCCCTGACTCATCACCACCACGCGGTCGGCTACTTCCATCGCCTCTTCCTGATCGTGGGTCACGAAAACGCTGGTGAACTGGAGTTCCTCATGAAGCTGACGCAGCCAGCGGCGGAGCTCTTTACGCACCTGCGCATCCAGCGCGCCAAACGGTTCGTCCAGCAGCAGGATTTGCGGTTCCACGGCTAACGCACGCGCCAGCGCCACGCGCTGTTTCTGCCCGCCAGAAAGCTGTGCCGGGAAGCGGTCCGCCAGATGAGCCAGCTGCACCATCTCCAGCAGTTTGGTCACTTTCGCTTTGATGGCGGCCGCATTCGGACGCTCACGACGCGGCAGTACGGTCAGACCAAACGCGATGTTGTCGAATACCGTCATGTGGCGGAACAGGGCGTAGTGCTGGAATACAAAACCCACTTTACGGTCGCGGGCATGCAAACGGCTTACGTCCGTACCGTGGAAGCGGATATGTCCGCTGGTCTGGTGCTCAAGCCCGGCGATAATACGCAGCAGCGTGGTTTTACCGGAGCCAGACGGCCCCAGCAGCGCCACCATTTGTCCGGAAGGGATATCCAGCGAGATATCATTCAGCACCTGGGTGCGACCAAAAGACTTCTTAATATTGGCAATCTCAATGCTCATGATTTCCCTCCTGATGCTGACGTTTTTCCTGATTCTCTAAACGCCACTGCACCACACTCTTCAAAAACAGGGTCAAAATCGCCATCAGCGTCAGCAACGCTGCGGCAGTAAAGGAACCGACGGTGTTGTAGTCCTGTTCCAGTAATTCAATCTGTAACGGCAGCGACAGGGTTTCGCCGCGAATCGAGCCGGATACCACCGACACCGCACCAAACTCACCAATCGCACGGGCATTAGTCAGCACCACGCCGTAAAGCAGTGCCCAGCGGATATTCGGCAGCGTGACGCGGCGGAACATCTGCCAGCCGGAAGCGCCGAGCAGCACCGCGGCTTCATCTTCATGGCTGCCCTGGCTGAGCATCACCGGCACCAGCTCGCGTACCACGAACGGACAGGTGACAAAGACGGTCACCAGCACCATCCCCGGCCAGGCGAACATGATCTGCAGGTCGTGTTCATCCAGCCAGCCGCCCAGCGGGCCATTGGAACCGTAGAAGAGCAGATAAACCAGACCCGCCACCACCGGTGACACCGCAAACGGGATATCCAGCAGGGTCAGCAGCAGCTGACGCCCCGGGAAGTTAAAGCGCGTTACCAGCCAGGCCAGCAATACGCCAAACACCAGATTCACCGGGACGGTGATCAGGGCAATCATGACCGTCAGCCAGATGGCGTGGAGCATGTCCGGATCGGCCAGGTTTTGCAGCGCGGGCATAATCCCTTTGCTGAAGGCCTGAACGAAGATGTACACCATCGGCACGACGAGAATGAATGCGGAGACCAGCACGCCGGTACCAATCAGAAACCATTTGCCCCAGTTGATGCGGGGCGCGTCATAGCGCTTCAATTGCGTAACTTCCGCCATCAGTGACCTACCACACGTCGACCAAAGCGACTTTGCAGAGTGTTAATCGAGAACAGCAATAGCAGCGACGCGGCAAGGATCACCGAGGCAATCGCACTCGCGGCCGGATAATCAAACTCCTGCAAACGGACAAAAATCATCAGCGAGGTTACTTCGGTTTTCCACGCGATGTTCCCGGCGATAAAAATGACCGCGCCAAACTCACCGAGGCTGCGGGTAAAGGAGAGCGCGATACCCGCCAGCAACGCCGGAGAGAGTTCCGGCAGCACGACCTTGCGAAAACTCTGCCAGCGCGTGGCGCCGAGCGTTTCTGCGGCCTCTTCGTATTCGGGTCCTAACTCTTCCAGCACCGGCTGCACGGTACGTACCACAAACGGGATGCTGGTAAAGGCCATGGCCACCGCGATACCGAGCCAGGTATAGGTCACTTTGATATCAAACTTAGCCAGCCACTCACCGTAAAAGCCGTTCACGGAAAACAGCGACGCCAGCGTCAAACCGGCAACCGCCGTCGGCAGGGCAAACGGCAGATCCATCAGCGCGTCGAGCAGAGTGCGGCCCGGGAAGCGATAGCGAGTTAAGATCCACGCCATCAGCAGGCCAAACACGCCGTTAAAAATCGAGGCCACGAACGCAGACAGCAGGGTGACCTTGTAGGCCGCCACCACCTGCGGGTTAGTAATCACTTCCCAGTACTGGGACCAGCTCATCTCAGCGAGCTGCATCACCAGCGCGCTGAGCGGTAATAACAAAATCAGACAGACGAACAGCAGGCTGGTCCCGAGGCTTAAGGTAAAGCCCGGCAGCACACGTCTGGAGGACACTGCAAACATTACTTACGCCCCGCTGCCAGCAGTTTGTCCAACTCACCGCCGCTGACAAAATGCGTTTTCATGACCTCAGGCCAGGCGCCAAAATGATCTTCCACGCGGAACAGCTCGGTCTGCGGGAATTTGTCTTTCAGCTTGCTCATCACGTCCGGGTTGTTGACACGGTAGTAGTAGTCGGTGATAACGGTTTGCGCCTGCGGGCTGTACAGATAGTTCAGGTAGGCTTTCGCCGCCTTTTCTGTGCCGTTAGCCTTAACGTTTTTATCCACCCACGCCACCGGGAACTCGGCCAGAATGTTCGTTTTCGGGATAACCACTTCGAAGCCCTGCGCTTCGTACTGTTTACGAATATTGTTCACTTCGGATTCAAAGCTGATCAGTACGTCGCCCAGCCCGCGCTCGGCGAAGGTGGTGGTTGCGCCACGACCGCCGGTATCAAACACCTCGACGTTTTTCAGGAACTGGGTCATAAACTGTTCGGTTTTCGCTTTATCGTTACCGTCAGCTTTGTCCGCCGCGCCCCACGCCGCCAGATAGGTGTAACGTGCGTTGCCGGAGGTTTTCGGATTCGGGAAGATCAGCTTTACGTCTGAACGCACCAGGTCGTTCCAGTCGTGGATGTTCTTCGGGTTGCCCTTGCGCACCAGGAAGCCCATGGTGGAGTAAAATGGCGAACTGTTGTTCGGCAGGCGGCTTTGCCAGTTCGCCGGGATCAGTTTGCCTTTGTCGTGCAGGATCTGCACGTCCGTGACCTGGTTGTAGGTCACCACGTCCGCTTTCAGCCCCTGCAAAATGGCCAGCGCCTGCTTATATGAGCCAGCGTGCGACTGCTTGATGGTCAGCTTGTCGCCGTTGTTCTCTTTCGCCCACTGCTGTTCAAATGCGGGATTAAGGGCGGCAAACAGCTCGCGCGAAACATCATAAGAACTGTTCAGCAACTCGGTTGCCTGCGCCTGCGCCACCAGCAGTAAACCTGCCAGTGCCAGCGATCCTTTTTTCAGTACAGTAACGGCCATTGCGCACCCTTATAAATGTGATGACTATCTTATAGTCATAATATTTATAACGGAGTCTAAAGGAGTAACGGTTTTATATACCGTTTGGTGATTTAGAAGCAGAAAAGGGAATAAGAGGTGCGGGAGAAATTGCCGGGTGGCGCTCACGCTTACCCGGCCTACGAATGGAGAGCGATTTACAACGCCAGCAGGCGCTCAACGGACGGCGCAAAGTAGTAGCCGCCGGTCACCGGGCGGGTGAAGCGCAGCATGGCGTCACGCTTACCGTCGGTATCGCCAAACATGCTCAGCAGCTGCTGTTCGATGTTGTAGAGGCGTGCGCAGTAAGCGCAGAAGTACAGGCCGTGCGTACCGCTCGCGGTGCCGTACGGCAGGCTCTGGCGAACAATCTTCAGCCCCTTACCGTCTTCTTTAAGGTCAACGCGGGACAGGTGGGAAGTGACCGGACGCGCATCGCCGTCAATCTCTTCATTGGCATCTTTGGTACGGCCAATCATCATCTCCTGGTCATGCACGCTCATGCGGTTAAGCTGCCTGAGGTTATGCTCCCAGCGCTGGACGAACACATAGCTGCCGCCCGCGTCCACGCCATCCTGGATTACAGCCACCTCGCGACGCGTCTCTTCCCCGGCCGGGTTTTCGGTGCCGTCGACGAAGCCGCTCAAATCGCGCTCTTCCACCCAGCGGAAACCGTGGATCTCTTCCTGCACGTCGATACTGTCACCAAAGGCCTCAATCGCAGCCTGAGCGACAGAAAAGTTCACGTCGTGACGCAGGGAGAGGATATGGATCAGAACGTCATACTGGGTGGCGGGCGCAAGACCTTTGCCATAAGGAATAAAGTCTTTCAGCTCTTCTGCGCCTTCGCCGCCGCTCAGATGACGCCAGACGGTGCTGCCAAAGGCGACCACCGCGCCCAGATGGGCTTCGGGGAATTTGGCCTGGAAGGTGGCCAGTTTATCAACGAAAACTTTGCTGGCCGCGCGCAGGGCATCCACGTCCCCTTTGACGTTGGCTTCAATCCAAATCGCCGCCCGGCAATGTTCTGGCAAAATGCCACTCTGTACCTGAGACATCGCTCCTCCTGAAATAAAGATGCCACGACAGCGTGGCATTGATGGCGGCTATTATACCCGGATTTCAGCGAGGCGGCTTGCTCAGGCGCAAATTACTGCTGCCAGATAATTTTGCTCACTTTCCACTTTTTCAGGGTGTCGTCAGACGGCATTAACCCTTCCGGACCGTTCCAGGTGCCGCTGAACACATAGCTAATATGCTGGCTGCCGTCGGCCTTACACTCGACCGCCACGCTCTCCTCCGATGGCACACTGGCGCAGTGGCCAAACGCTTTCTGATAGAGTTCGCCAAACGGCGTTCCCACCTTCACGCCACCTGAGGTCGGGATCTCTTCATCCATCACCGCAATGCGGTTGACCGTACCTTTATCGCCGTTGATGACCATTGCCACTTTGTCATCTTTCAACGCTTCGAAATAGCGCACGATGTTGCCGTTCTCGGTTTTCATGCCGCTGCGCAGGCGATAATCACTGCCGATGGCATCCTGAATGGCATCCTGATCCAGCGCCGTCGAGGCGGTGATTTTGCCCACGCCCTGCTCGGTCACTTCCATTGAGGAGCCAAACCAGTTCCACGGATAGGCCGCAGACCAGTTGATGGATGAGAGCGTGGAACAGCCGGTTAACGCCAGCGGGAGAGCGCATAAAAGTAAACGCAGCGATTTCATTGAGACGTCCTTACGTAGTAAATCAACGCTTGTTGGAGTGCAGTATCGGCAAAAAGTGCCGTTTTAATCTGGCTCTTGCGTAAAACAGGCGCGTAAACGGGGATTCGTGACCAGCCACAGCAGCGCGACAATATCCGCCACCACCAGTGCAATCCCGATACCCGAAAGCGGCTCGCCGTACAGCCAGAGCAAGGGTTGCCAGACCAGAAGCACAAACTGCGCCAGGATCAGCAGCCAGCGAAGCGCGCGCCAGAAGCGCGGAATGGCTTGCCGCCGTCCGCTGCACAGAAACGCCAGGACCGCCGGTACGCCCGGCAGTAACCCCAGCCAGAACGCATCGTGATCGGGATAAAAGAGATTCAGTAACGTATCGCCCTGCCCGCGCGACGCGCCAGCCATCACGAACAGCACCCAGGTTCGGGCCTGCAACAGCAGAACGCACCAGAACAAAAAAGGCAGACGCAGACGACCGTGAACGTCGTAGTCGCCAGGGTGGAACTCAGTACTCTTCATCTTCGATCAGGCGCTTACCCAGCGTCAGTACATCCGCGTGCTCGTAGCCCAGACGTTCATACATGCCCAGCACCACGTCGTTATCTTCCCGGACCATAATCTGGATTTTCGGGCAGCCACGGGCGATCAGTTTCTTTTCCAGACGGTTAAGCAGCGCGTTGGCGATGCCGCGCGCGCGGTATTCCGGGTGCACGCCCAGATAGTAGGCCGAGCCGCGGTGGCCGTCGTACCCACCCATCACCGTCCCGACCACTTCGCCGTTGACCTCAGCGACCAGAAACAGACTGACGTCGTGATTCACCTTCCGTTCGATGTCCATTTCCGGATCGTTCCACGGACGCAGCAGATCGCAGCGCTCCCAAAGGGTGATCACCTCTTCGAAATCTTCCTGGCGAAAAACGCGTATCTCCATGGTATTAACCGCCTTTTCGGGTTTAAAAACAGTGATTATGGCGTGAACAGGGCGTTTAGCCAATAACCGGGGAAAAACTCGCCAAAATTTGGCATAATGTCACTTTGTCACGTATTGAAATGAAAAGTAAAACAATTCTCAATAAGGACTGTCGTAACGGGAAACACGATACGATATAACACCAGGACCCCAATTTTTACAATTCAGGCCGCATGAGCACATTCAAACCATTAAAAGCACTCACATCGCGTCGTCAGGTTCTCAAAGCGGGGCTGGCGGCCTTAACGTTATCGGGTATCGCAAAGCAGGCTCAGGCAAAAGAAGAGAGCACGCTTAAAACCAGTAACGGACACAGCAAGCCGAAAACCAAAAAAGCTGGCGCAAAGCGTCTGGTCATGCTCGATCCGGGCCACGGCGGGATCGACACCGGCGCCATTGGCCGAAACGGGTCGAAAGAAAAACACGTCGTGCTGGCAATTGCAAAAAATGTGCGCGCAATTTTACGCAGCAACGGTATTGACGCCCGCCTGACGCGCACGGGCGACACGTTTATCCCGCTGTACGATCGCGTGGAGATTGCCCACAAGCACGGCGCAGACCTGTTTATGTCCATTCACGCGGATGGCTTCACAAACCCTTCCGCCGCAGGCGCCTCGGTATTTGCGCTCTCCAACCGTGGCGCCAGTAGCGCCATGGCGAAATACCTCTCCGATCGCGAAAACCGGGCGGATGAAGTGGCCGGGAAAAAAGCCACCGACAAAGACCATCTGTTGCAGCAGGTTCTGTTCGATCTCGTGCAGACCGATACCATCAAAAACAGCCTGACGCTCGGCTCGCATATCCTCAAACGGATTAAGCCCGTGCACCGTCTGCACAGTAAAAGCACCGAGCAGGCCGCGTTTGTGGTGCTGAAGTCACCGTCTATTCCGTCCGTGCTGGTGGAAACCTCGTTCATTACCAACCCGGAAGAAGAGCGTTTACTCGGCACTAAGGCGTTTCGTCAGAAGATCGCGAACGCCATCGCCTCCGGGGTCATCAGTTATTTCAACTGGTTCGATAATCAAAAAGCGCACTCCAGGAAACGTTGATGAAACCGAATGCACAGCTGGTCAAAACTTTCCTGATGCAGCTCCAGGACGCGATTTGCCAGAAACTGACCGCCGCAGACGGCGGTGAATTCCAGGAAGACACCTGGCAGCGCGAAGCGGGCGGCGGCGGGCGCAGCCGCGTGCTGCGTAACGGCGGTATTTTTGAACAGGCCGGGGTCAACTTCTCCCACGTCCACGGTGATGCAATGCCAGCGTCCGCCACGGCGCATCGGCCTGAACTGGCGGGCCGCAGCTTCGAGGCGATGGGCGTATCGCTGGTGGTGCATCCGCATAACCCGTTTGTGCCAACCAGCCACGCCAACGTGCGCTTTTTCATCGCGGAAAAACCGGGAGCCGATCCGGTCTGGTGGTTTGGCGGCGGTTTCGACTTAACGCCTTACTATGGCTTTAAAGAGGACGCCGTGCACTGGCACACCACCGCGCGCGACCTCTGCCTGCCGTTTGGCGAAGACGTTTACCCGAAATACAAAAAGTGGTGCGATGATTATTTCTATCTGAAGCATCGCGACGAGCAGCGCGGCATCGGCGGGCTGTTCTTTGACGATCTCAACACGCCGGATTTTGATACCGCGTTCAGCTTTATGCGCGCGGTGGGTGAAGGCTTTACCGACGCCTATCTTCCGATTGTCGAACGCCGCAAAGACACCGACTACGGCGTGCGCGAGCGTGAGTTCCAGCTCTACCGTCGCGGGCGCTATGTGGAGTTTAATCTGGTGTGGGATCGCGGGACGCTGTTTGGCCTGCAAACCGGCGGGCGCACGGAGTCCATTCTGATGTCGATGCCGCCGCTGGTGCGCTGGGAATACAGCTACGCGCCAAAAGAAGGCAGCCCGGAGGCTGCCTTGAGTGAGTTTATTAAGGTTCGGGACTGGGTTTAACCCTTACCCCTCACCCCGGCCCTCTCCCCAAAGGGGCGAGGGTGAAAAGACGGCTCAGAGCAGTCCCCTCTCCCCTATGGGGAGAGGGTTAGGGTGAGGGGCGAGGGCAATAAATTACAGCGGCTGCGTCTGCGCCTCAACCACCGCCAGCGCCACCATGTTGACGATACGACGCACGGAGGCAATCGGCGTTAACACATGCACCGGTTTTGACACCCCCATCAGTACCGGCCCGACGGTCACACCTTCAGAACTCGACACGCGCAGCAGGTTGTAGCTGATACGCGCCGCTTCCACGTTCGGCATAATCAGCACGTTCGCCGAGCCTTTCAGCGGGCTGTCCGGCATACGTTCATTACGAATACTCTCCACCAGCGCGGCGTCGCCGTGCATCTCGCCGTCGATCATCAGCTCCGGCGCACGCTCGCGCACCAGGTCCAGCGTCTGGCGCATTTTGCACGCCGCCGCGGATTTGGATGACCCGAAGTTTGAGTGCGACAGCAGCGCCACTTTCGGCTCGATACCAAAGCGGCGCACGGTTTCCGCCGCCATCACGGTGATTTCCGCCAGTTCGTCCGGGGAGGGATCGTCGTTGACGTAGGTATCGGCGATAAAGGTGTTACCGCTTGGCAGCAGCAGCGCGTTCATTGCGCCGGCAGTATGGACGCCCTCGCGATAGCCGAAGATCTCCTGTACCACGCTGAAATGCTCATGGTACTCGCCGATGGTGCCGCAGATCAGCGCATCCGCCTCACCGCGATGAACCATGATCGCGCCGATCACCGTGGTGTTGCTGATCACCGCCCGCTGCGCCTGCTCCTGGGTGATCCCGCGACGCTTCATGATCGAATAGTATTCGTTCCAGTACTCTTTGAAGCGCGGATCGGATTCGTTGTTAACGATCTCAAAGTCCACGCCCGGCTTTATTTGCAGGCCGAGCTTCTGAATACGCATCTCGATCACGCTCGGACGACCAATCAGGATCGGTTTCGCCAGCCCTAAGGTGATCAGCTCCTGCGTGGCATGCAGCACGCGCGCCTCTTCCCCTTCCGCCAGCACCACGCGCTTCGCGTCGGCGCGCGCCTGGGAGAAGATCGGCTTCATAAACAGGTTGGTTTTGTAAACGAACTCGGTGAGCTTATCGACGTACGCGTCGAAATCCTGAATCGGACGTGTCGCCACGCCGGAGTCCATCGCCGCTTTGGCCACCGCTGGCGCGATCTTCACGATCAGACGCGGGTCAAATGGTTTAGGGATGATGTAGTCGGGGCCGAAGCTCAGATCCTGATCGCCGTAGGCGGAGGCCACCACTTCGCTCTGCTCGGCGTGCGCCAGCTCTGCGATAGCATGAACGGCAGCCAGCTTCATCTCTTCGTTGATCGCCGTGGCGCCGACGTCCAGCGCCCCACGGAAGATGAACGGGAAGCAGAGCACGTTGTTCACCTGGTTCGGGTAGTCCGAACGTCCGGTGCAGATGATAGCGTCTTCACGCACCGCCTTCGCCAGCGGCGGCAGAATTTCCGGCTCCGGGTTCGCCAGGGCCAGGATCATTGGCGCGCGCGCCATCTTCTGCACCATCTCCTGGGTCAGCACTTTCGGGCCTGAACAGCCGAGGAAAATGTCAGCACCGTCAATCACGTCTTCAAGCGTGCGCTTGCCGTCGTCTTCCACCGCATAGGCCGCCTTGGTTTCCGCCATGTTTGGCTCGCGGTCTTTGTAGATCACGCCCTTGGAGTCGCAGACCACAATATTGTGCTTCTGCATGCCCAGCGCCACCAGCAGGTTCATACAGGCGATGGCCGCGGCGCCTGCGCCGGAGACCACCATGCGCACGTCGGAGAGATTTTTCTCCACCACGCGCAGGCCGTTCAGAATGGCGGCGGTACTGATAATCGCCGTGCCGTGCTGGTCGTCATGGAACACGGGAATGTTCATACGCTCGCGCAGCTTCTGCTCGATATAGAAACATTCCGGCGCTTTGATGTCTTCCAGGTTGATGCCGCCGAAGGTCGGCTCCAGCGCCGCCACCACGTTGATGAATTTATCCGGATCCAGTTCGTCCACTTCGATATCGAAGACGTCGATACCGGCAAATTTCTTAAACAGAACGCCTTTCCCTTCCATCACCGGCTTACCAGCCAGCGCACCGATGTTCCCTAACCCCAGCACCGCCGTACCGTTAGAGATAACGGCCACCAGGTTGCCGCGCGCGGTGTATTTGTACGCTGCCAGCGGATCTTTTTCGATTTCCAGGCACGGAGCAGCCACGCCCGGCGAGTAGGCCAGCGCCAGATCGCGCTGGGTCGCCAGCGGTTTGGTCGGGGATACCTGGATTTTACCCGGAACAGGAAACTCGTGAAAATCGAGAGCGCTTTGTTTTAACTGATCATCCATCTTGTTATTCCTTTCACGTTTCGGTCAAAAAGGGTGATGTCGACGTTCCTATGCACACCCTGGTGTGCCGCATAGTATCGCCGCAGGCAGGCTCCTAAACTTTGAAGGCTGCCAAACTCTCACCATTGCAGAATAAAAATTGTTATCAATTTATAACAGCCATGTTACCCGTCTCAGAAAGCAATGCCTCCCCCGTCTGCTATGCTTTTTTGTTAAGTCCATCATGATTTTCTCAGAAGTGTGAACTAACGCACTCGACTAACTCTTTTATTTCCAAGGAGTAATTATGAACCAGCTAGACGGCATCAAACAATTTACCACCGTGGTTGCAGACAGCGGCGACATCGAGTCGATTCGTCACTACCAGCCGGAAGACGCGACCACCAATCCCTCTCTGCTGCTCAAGGCGGCCGGTCTTGCGCACTTTAGTCATCTGATTGATGACGCCCTTGCCTACGGCAAACAGCGCGGGAAAACGCAGGAACAGCAGGTCGCCGAAGCCAGCGACAAGCTGGCGGTCAATATCGGTGCGGAAATTCTTAAAAGCATACCGGGACGCGTCTCTACCGAAGTGGACGCCCGCCTCTCGTTTGACCAGGAAAAGAGCATCAACAAGGCCCGCCGCATAGTGGAACTCTACCAGGAGCAGGGAATCGATAAGTCACGCATTCTGATCAAGCTTGCGTCTACCTGGGAAGGCATCCGCGCGGCGGAAGTGCTGGAGAAAGAGGGGATCCACTGCAACCTGACGCTACTGTTCTCCTTCGCCCAGGCGCGTGCCTGCGCCGAAGCGGGCGTGTTCCTGATTTCACCGTTTGTCGGGCGTATCTACGACTGGTATCAGGCGAAACAGCCAATGGATCCGTACGTGGTGGAAGAAGATCCTGGCGTAAAATCGGTGCGTAATATCTACGATTATTACAAGCAGCATCGCTACGAGACCATCGTGATGGGGGCCAGCTTCCGCCGCACCGAGCAGATCCTGGCGCTCGCGGGCTGTGACCGTCTGACCATCTCTCCTGACCTGCTGAAAAAGCTTCAGGAGAGTGAAGAGACGGTGATCCGCAAGCTGGTACCGACCTCTACCGTTCTGCCAAAACCGAAACCCATGACCGAAGCGGAATTCCGCTGGGAGCACAATCAGGATCCAATGGCCGTGGAAAAACTGGCAGATGGCATCCGCCAGTTTGCCGTCGACCAGCGCAAACTCGAAGATCTTCTCGCCGCCAAACTTTAACCTTGCCACGGAGTGAACTATGTCCCGTAAAGAGCTCGCCAACGCCATTCGCGCCCTCAGCATGGATGCCGTACAAAAAGCCAATTCCGGCCACCCTGGCGCCCCCATGGGTATGGCTGATATTGCCGAAGTGCTGTGGAACGACTTCCTGAAGCACAACCCGACCGATCCGACCTGGTACGATCGCGACCGTTTTATTCTCTCCAACGGTCACGCCTCGATGCTGCTCTACAGCCTGCTGCACCTCTCCGGCTACGACCTGCCGCTTGAGGAGTTAAAAAACTTCCGCCAGCTGCACTCCAAAACGCCGGGCCACCCGGAGATCGGCTATACGCCGGGTGTTGAAACTACTACCGGCCCGCTGGGCCAGGGGCTGGCGAATGCCGTCGGCCTGGCGATTGCAGAGCGTACGCTGGCCGCGCAGTTCAACCAGCCCGACCACGAGATTGTCGATCACTACACCTATGTCTTTATGGGTGATGGCTGCCTGATGGAGGGGATCTCCCACGAGGTCTGCTCGCTGGCGGGCACCCTGGGGCTGGGCAAGCTGATTGGCTTCTACGATCACAACGGTATCTCCATTGACGGGGAAACCGAGGGCTGGTTTACCGACGACACGGCAAAACGCTTTGAAGCCTATCACTGGCACGTGGTTCACGAGATCGACGGTCACGATCCTGAGGCGGTGAAAAAAGCGATTCAGGAAGCGCAGAGCGTGAAGGACAAACCGTCCCTGATCGTCTGCCGCACCACCATCGGCTTCGGCTCGCCGAACAAAGCGGGTAAAGAAGAGGCGCACGGCGCGGCGCTGGGTGAAGAGGAAGTGGCGCTGACCCGCCAGAAACTGGGCTGGAAACACCCGGCCTTTGAGATCCCAAAAGAGATCTACAGGGCCTGGGATGCTCGCGAAACAGGTGAAAAAGCGCAGCAGGCCTGGAACGAGAAGTTTGCTGCCTACAAAAAAGCGTATCCGGAGCTGGCGGCCGAATTTAACCGCCGCATGAGCGGTGGCCTGCCGGAAGACTGGGAAGAGAAAACTCAGGCGCTGATTGAAAACCTGCAATCTAACCCGGCGAAAATTGCCACCCGTAAGGCGTCACAAAACACCCTGAACGCGATTGGCCCTGTCCTGCCCGAACTGCTGGGCGGCTCGGCGGATCTGGCGCCAAGTAACCTCACCATCTGGTCTGGCTCTAAATCCCTGAAGGAAGACATTGCCGGAAACTATATCCACTACGGCGTGCGCGAGTTCGGGATGACCGCCATTGCCAACGGTATCGCCCACCATGGCGGCTTCGTGCCGTACACCGCCACTTTCCTGATATTTGTCGAATATGCCCGTAACGCGGCGCGTATGGCGGCCCTGATGAAGGCGCGGCAAATCATGGTGTATACCCACGACTCCATCGGACTGGGTGAAGATGGGCCGACGCACCAGGCGGTAGAGCAGCTGGCGAGCCTGCGCCTGACGCCAAACTTCAGTACCTGGCGTCCGTGCGATCAGGTTGAAGCGGCTGTGGGCTGGAAGCTGGCCGTAGAGCGCCATAACGGACCCACAGCGCTGATCCTGTCGCGCCAGAACCTGGCGCAGATCGAGCGCACGCCGGAGCAGGTGAAAAATATCGCCCGCGGCGGGTACATCCTGAAAGACAGCGGCGGTAAACCGGACGTGATCCTGATTGCCACCGGTTCAGAGGTGGAAATCACGGTAAAAGCGGCCGAGAAACTGACCGCCGAGGGTCACGCGGTGCGCGTGGTTTCCCTGCCTTCAACGGATATCTTTGATGCCCAGGATGACGCGTACCGCGAATCGGTGCTGCCTTCAAACGTCGCGGCGCGCGTGGCGGTTGAAGCTGGCATTGCCGACTACTGGTACAAATATGTGGGTCTGAAAGGGGCGATTGTCGGCATGAAGGGTTATGGTGAATCCGCCCCGGCCGATAAGCTGTTGCCGTACTTCGGCTTTACCGTTGAGAACGTGGTGGAGAAGGCGCTGAGCGTGCTGTAGTACAGTCTTCGTGCCCGGTGGCGGCTACGCCTTACCGGGCCTACAAATCGCTAAAACGTAGGCCGGGTAAGCGACAGCGCCCTACCTTGTGATCCACAGCGTGGGCCAGGCATCTGGCCCATTCCAGTTATCGCAGCTTGGCTCTTCCGCGTAGCGCACCAGGCGGAAGCGCTGGCCGTTAAAACGCCAGCGGGTCTGGATCCCACAGTCGCCAATCCCGCGTCCCAGTGCCAGCGTGGTCAGCTCGCGCGTTTTTTCATCGAAGCTGGCATTCATCAGCTCCATGTCGCTACTCTGGCTGGAAGGGGTAAACGGCAGGCGCAATCTCACGCTTCTGGCAGCAAACGGTTTTTTACGCGACACCAGCCACGCCAGATCGACGGTGTTGTACGCCCCCGCCTCACAGCTGATGATCATCAGCGCTTTGTCATCGGTCAACGCGGTCACGCGCACTTCACGCCGGTTCGGATCGAGGGAGCACTGGCTGTGGTTCATGCGCCAGGTACCGTAATCCAGCAGATCGTTAAGTTCGTTATGCGTCAGCGGCGTTGGCGTGGGGTTCACCACTGCCACCTTTTTTAATGCCGGCGCAGGCGGCACGCTCAGCGGTGGACTATCCCCTTTTTTAATCCATGCCGTTTCACTTCCGACGCGTTTTTGCTGGGCATCAATAAACAGCAGCGCCGCTTTCAGACCGGCCAGAGAGATCGTCTGCTTCCCCTCGCGCAGGGTCAGCGCCTGCCCCTCCTGAATGGTTTTCAGAAACGTGGTGATGGTGCCCGTATCGTCTGTTTTAAGATGCCAAGGGGTTAACTGCCAGTGTTGCGACGTGAGCTGAAGCGGCACATTGTCGAGCAGCAGGCGCGGGGCAATGTCAGGCTCTTTCACCGGAGGCGTCGAAAGACCGCCGAGATCGATGCGCAGGCTGGCGTCCGTTTTTGCCCCCGCACTGCGGCTCAGCGTCATGACCAGACCGCGATGCTCGCCGGTGTTGCGCGCTACGCAGAAATTCTGGTTATTGCAGGTCACCTGCCAGTCTGAAAAAGACTGCTGCGCAGGCGCAGCCCACACCAAAGGTGCGGGAAGCACGCAAATGAAGAAGAGAAAAAAAACGCAGTAGCGCATGAACGGCACAGCCCCGGAAACGAATAGGTCAATCTGGGGCGTATCTTCGTGCCCTGGGCGGGCTGGCTCAATCGGATTTATCGGATAGATTTATCTGAAATACAACTTATCACGCTACCGACGCAGCATTCATCAAACCGCGGGTTTGCAGATACTGCAACAGGATCACCGCTTTACCGTCGCGGATCTCGCCGCTTTTCACCATGTCGACAGCCTGAGCGAAAGGCATTTCCAGCACTTCAATGTCTTCATCGTCCACGCCACCGCCCCGGTGCGTGCGCTGGGCATCGGTGTACTCCGCAATGAAGAAGTGAACCAGCTCGGTAACCCCGCCAGGGGACATAAACAGCTCAAAGACTTTCTGCACCGCCCCCACCTCAAAACCCGTCTCTTCAATGGCTTCTTTGCGGATACACACTTCCGGCTCATCGTCGTCCAGCAGACCTGCACAGGTTTCAATCAGACGTCCGTCCGCGTTGCCATTGACCCATGTCGCGATGCGAAACTGGCGGATCAGCACCACGCTTTGCTTTTCACGGTTATACAGCAGAATGGTTGCACCATTGCCCCGGTCGTAGACTTCGCGTTTATGGCGAATGACGTCCCCGCTCTTACGGGTGAGATCGTAAGTGATGTTACGCAGGACAAAGTAATTTTCAGAAAGGATTTTGTCTTTAATAACGGTAATGTTCAGGGACATACGGGCTCCACGGCAAAATGAGTCTGTTTATACTACGCCGTGATGCCCGCTTTGTCGCCCGTCTGCGTTAATGCATATTGCGCGGCGGCACGCCAAGCCAGTCCATGATCCCCTGCGCGGCATGGCGCCCTTCCGCCATCGCGGTGACCACCAGATCCGCACCACGTACCGCATCACCGCCAGCAAAAATCTGCGGATTCGAGGTCTGGTAACGATAACGGCTCTCCACGGAGGCCCTGATGCGCCCCCAGTCGTCGGTGTCGACGCCCTGCGCCTGAAGCCACGGCATGGCGTGCGGATTAAACCCAAACGCCATGATCACCGCATCCGCTGGCATGACAAACTCACTGCCCGCCACCGGGACAGGACGACGCCGCCCCTGCGCATCCGGCTCGCCCAGACGGGTGCGCAGCATCCGGATACCGTTGACCTTCCCGTCGGTATCCAGCGTGAGCTCAACCGGCTGGACATTAAATTCAAACGCCGCGCCCTCTTCTTTCGCGTTTTTAACCTCTTTCTTTGAGCCCGGCATGTTGGCCTCGTCCCGCCGATAGGCGCAGGTTACTTTCGCCGCGCCATGTCGCAGCGCGGTGCGCACGCAGTCCATCGCCGTATCGCCCCCGCCCAGCACCACCACGTTTAACCCCTGCGTGTCGATAAACGGCTCGTCTGCGGCAGGATCAAGGCCCATCACGTTCCGCGTGTTCGCCACTAAAAACGGCAGCGCGTCGTACACGCCCGGCGCGTCTTCATGAGGGATACCTGCTTTCATGGAACGATAGGTCCCTACGCCGATGAACAGGGCATCGTAGTCGTTTTGCAGTTGGACCATCGACACGTCTTTTCCCACCTCGCAGTTCAGCTCGAAGCGGATACCCATCGCGCTGAATATCTCTCTGCGCCGCGCTAACAGGGATTTATCCAGCTTGAAGGCCGGAATACCAAAGGTCAGCAATCCGCCGATTTCTGGATGGCGATCGTAGACCGTCACACCGACGCCGCTGCGCACCAGTACGTCGGCGCAGGCCAGCCCTGCCGGACCGGCACCAATGATGGCGACGCGCTTACCGACCGGTTTAACGTGGCTGACGTCCGGCGTCCAGCCCATCACCAGCGCCCGATCCGAGATATATCGTTCGATATTACCGATGGTTACCGCCCCTGACGCATCCCGCAGGGTGCAGGCGCCTTCACATAATCGATCCTGTGGACAGACGCGGCCGGTAATTTCCGGTAAACAGTTAGTCTGGTGAGAAAGCTCAGCCGCACCGATGATATCCCCCGCCCTGATCCGCTCAATCCACTGCGGAATATGGTTATGCAGCGGGCAGGTCCACTCGCAAATGCTGTGGTCGCCACATTTCAGGCACCGGGATGCTTCGCGCTGCGCCTGTTCCGGGCGAAACGGCAAGTAGATCTCGTTAAAATGGCCGGCGCGCGCGTCGGGGCTGAGCTTATCCGGCTCACCGCGCGCCGGGGTGTTTTGCATCTGTTGCCGTTTGGTTTGCGGAGGGGCTGATTGAACCGCCTCGCTGTGCCACGGCAGCGCGTCCAGCCTTGCGCTGCGCTGTCGGCGCTGTTTAACCAGCTTATCCAGCACGGCTGGGGTGGCGAGCGTAAGCACCTCCGCCGGGCAGTTTTCAACGCAGGCCGGGCCTTGCGGCCTTTCCAGGCAGAGGTCGCATTTGTGCGCCGAGGCCTTTACGCTGTCGTTTTCAAGCGGGGTGATCAGCATGTCCATCGTGCCAAACGGGCAGGCCACCACGCAGGCTTTACAGCCAATGCATTTTTGTTGATTGACCTGTACGCTGTCGCTGTGTTGCGTGATGGCTCCGTTCGGGCAGCTTTGCGCGCAGGGCGCATTTTCACAGTGGTGGCAGGTCACTGGGCTTTTTCGCAAGCCAGAGGTAAGGACCGTAATGCGGGGATGAAAATGGCGCTCGCTCAGCGCGTGCTGCTCCCCGTTGTGCGCCATCACACAGGCAACTTCGCAGGCGCGACAACCGATACACTGTTGAGCGTTGGCCATAATAAAACGATTCATAACAACACCTGTTTTTGGTTCAATAACCTTATTCTTTCTATTGTTATCGTATTTACCCACAGTGGCATGGCGACGCAATGTTCAAATGCCCAGAAAGGCGAACTATTTCCAGTGAACCTGTGGCAGATCAATTTAATTCAGGAAGCTGATGAGTGACCGTTAAACGCCCCGTATCGGGAAGCCTGGCTCGGGCTTTCTTTTCGATGATTGTCTTGTCCGTTCTGATCAGCGCCATTGCGCTGGTTACACTCGCCAGCAGCCAGCGCGACGCCGAGGCGATTAACATCGCCGGATCGCTGCGCATGCAGAGCTACCGCCTGGGCTACGAAATGCAGCGCGCCAGCCCGTCACTGGCAGAGCACCGCGCGGTCTGGCAGAAAACGCTGAGCGCGCCTGCGTTGCAGAAGCTCAACCGCTGGTATGTGCCAGAGGACGTCAAACAGCGTTACCAGCAGTTGCAGCTTGGCTGGCAGGAGATGGACACGCGTATCGCCAGCGGCGATACCGGGTGGTATCAGAGCCACATAGAGGATTTTGTGGGCCGGATAGATGCCTTTGTGCTGGCGCTACAGCACTACACCGAACATAAGATTCAGCTGGTGATTTTCATGTCGCTGACGGGCGGCCTGGGCATCCTGCTGCTGGCGGTGATGACCCTGCGGCGCATCCGCCGTCAGGTTGTGCTGCCGCTGAATAATCTGGTGGCAGCGAGCGAGCGTATCGAACAGGGGCAGTTCGATACCCCCGCGCCGGATATTATGCTTCCCAACGAGCTGGGCCAGCTTTCCCGCGCCTTCAACCATATGTCGGCGGAATTACACACCCTGTACCGTTCCCTGGAGCACTCCGTTGCCGAAAAAACCCGCCACCTGAATGAAGCGCATCAGCAGCTTGAAATGCTGTTCAAATGCTCACAGGCGTTGAATACCGGGCAGATAGACAGCCACTGCTTCCGGCATATTTTGCAAATTGTGCATGACTATACGCAGATGAATTACCTGCAATTGCGCACCAGTGACGACTGGCAGCTTTACGAAGGACAGGAGTCCCCGGGTGAGAAAATGCACAATTTACCGGTATTAATGCAGGACACCCTGTACGGCGAACTGCGCTGGCAAAGCGCGACCGGGGATGTTCCGCTGCCGCTCATGGAAAGCGTGGCGACGATGCTGGGCCGGGGGCTCTATTTCAATCAGGCGCAGAAACATTATCAGCAGTTGCTGCTGATGGAAGAGCGCGCCACCATCGCGCGTGAGCTACATGATTCTTTGGCGCAGGTGCTCTCCTATTTGCGTATTCAGCTTACGCTGCTGAAGCATGCCGTGCCGGGCGACAATGCCCCGGCGCAGACCATCATTACGGACTTCTCCCGCGAGCTGAATAACGCCTGGCATCAGCTACGCGAGCTGCTCACCACCTTCCGCCTGACGCTCAACCACGCCAATCTTCCTGCCGCGCTACAGGAGTCTCTCGACGGTTTGCAAAGCCAGACCAGCGCGAAGCTGGTGCTTGACTGCCGTCTCTCATCGCTTGCGCTGGACGCGCAAAAACAGGTGCACCTCTTACAGATTGTGCGTGAGGCAGTGCTGAATGCGATTAAACATGCCGACGCCAGCGAGATTGTGGTCATCTGCGTCACCACCGCGGACGGTACTCACACGGTCACGATCCGCGACAACGGTATTGGTATCGGCGACGCCAGTGAACCGCCGGGGCATTACGGGCTGAATATCATGCGCGAACGCGCGGGACGGCTCGGCGGAACATTACACTTTTCTCAGCCGCCACAGGGCGGTACACAGGTCAGCGTGACGTTCCGGACACCTACGGCGCAGGCTGAAAAATAGCGGGAAAGAAGGCGCGCTGAAAAAAGCGCATGATAATTTACATTATCTCCTTTATTTCTCCACGTTTGACCTGGGCCTTACCGCTAAAGTTAGGCGGGCAATAAACAATAATGACGTGCAGCAAAACGAGGTCACATTTTAATGGCGAATTTTTTCATCGATCGCCCCATTTTTGCCTGGGTGCTAGCAATCCTGTTGTGTCTGACGGGTGTCCTGGCGATTACTTCCCTTCCTGTTGAGCAATACCCCGACCTCGCCCCCCCTAACGTGCGTATCACGGCGAACTACCCTGGCGCCTCGGCACAGACGCTGGAAAATACCGTCACGCAGGTTATCGAGCAGAACATGACGGGTCTTGATAACCTGATGTACATGTCCTCGCAGAGCAGCGCCACGGGCCAGGCGACGGTAACCCTGAGCTTTACGGCGGGCACGGATCCGGACGAAGCGGTGCAGCAGGTGCAAAACCAGCTGCAATCGGCCCTGCGTAAACTGCCTCAGGCGGTGCAGAACCAGGGGGTGACCGTGCGTAAGACCGGTGACACCAATATTTTGACCATCGCGTTTGTTTCAACCGATGGCTCGATGGATAAGCAGGACATCGCGGACTACGTCGCCAGTAATATTCAGGACCCGCTCAGCCGTATCAACGGCGTGGGTGATATCGACGCCTACGGCTCGCAGTATTCCATGCGTATCTGGCTGGATCCCAACAAGCTGAACAGCGTGCAGATGACCGCCAAAGATGTCACCGACGCTATCGAATCGCAGAACGCTCAGATTGCCGTGGGGCAGCTCGGTGGTACGCCGTCCGTGGATAACCAGGCGCTTAACGCCACCATCAACTCCCAGTCGCTGCTCCAGACGCCTGAACAGTTCCGCAATATTACTCTGCGCGTGAATCAGGATGGTTCCGAAGTGCGTCTGGGGGATGTCGCCACAGTGGAAATGGGGGCGGAAAAATATGACTACCTGAGTCGCTTTAACGGCAATGCCGCGTCCGGCCTGGGGGTGAAACTGGCCTCCGGTGCCAACGAAATGGCGACCGCGCAGCGGGTATTAGAGCGTCTGGATGAGCTGTCGCATTACTTCCCGCACGGACTGGAGTACAAAGTCGCCTACGAAACCACCTCATTCGTAAAAGCCTCCATCGAAGATGTGGTGAAAACCCTGCTCGAAGCTATCGCGCTGGTGTTCCTCGTGATGTACCTGTTCCTGCAAAACTTCCGCGCCACGCTGATCCCCACCATTGCGGTGCCGGTGGTGTTGCTGGGAACCTTTGCGGTGCTGTATGCCTTCGGTTACAGCATCAACACCCTGACCATGTTTGCCATGGTGCTGGCCATCGGCCTGCTGGTAGATGATGCCATCGTGGTGGTGGAAAACGTCGAGCGCATCATGAGCGAGGAAGGGCTTTCGCCCCGCGAGGCCACGCGTAAATCGATGGGGCAAATTCAGGGTGCGCTGGTCGGTATCGCCATGGTGCTGTCGGCGGTATTTATCCCGATGGCGTTTTTTGGCGGCACTACGGGCGCGATTTATCGCCAGTTCTCGATCACCATCGTCTCTGCGATGGTGCTCTCCGTACTGGTGGCGATGATCCTTACCCCTGCTCTGTGCTCGACGCTGCTCAAACCGCTGCATAAGGGCGAACACCACGGTCAAAAAGGCTTCTTCGGCTGGTTTAACCGCATGTTTAACCGAAATGCGGCGCGCTATGAAGCGGGCGTGGGTAAAGTACTGCACCGCAGCGTGCGCTGGATGGTGGTTTATGTCCTGCTGCTCGGCGGCATGGTCTTCTTATTCCTGCGGCTGCCAACCTCGTTCCTGCCGCTGGAAGATCGCGGCATGTTTATCACCTCCGTACAGTTACCGAGCGGCTCGACCCAGCAGCAGACCCTGAAAGTGGTGCAGAAGGTTGAGAACTACTTCCATACTCAGGAGAAGGATAACGTGGTCTCCGTCTTCTCCACCGTCGGCTCTGGCCCTGGTGGTAACGGGCAGAACGTGGCGCGTATGTTTGTGCGCCTGAAAGACTGGGACCAGCGCGACAGCGATAGCGGCTCCTCCTTTGCCATCATTGAACGTGCAACTAAAGCGTTCAACAAAATCAAGGAAGCGCGCGTTTTCGCCAGCAGCCCGCCCGCTATCAGTGGCCTGGGCAGCTCAGCCGGATTTGATATGGAGCTTCAGGATCACGCGGGTGCCGGGCATGACGCGTTGATGGCAGCTCGCGATAAACTGCTCGAGCTGGCCGGGAAAGATCCGCAGCTTACCCGCGTTCGTCATAACGGTCTGGATGACAGCCCTCAGCTACAGGTGGATATCGACCAGCGTAAAGCGCAGGCGCTGGGCGTCTCCATCGACGACATTAACGACACCCTGCAAACGGCATGGGGCTCAAGCTACGTGAATGACTTTATGGATCGCGGTCGCGTGAAAAAGGTCTACGTTCAGTCTGCTGCCAAATACCGCATGCTGCCGGACGATATCAACCGCTGGTATGTGCGCAATAACACCGGCGGCATGGTGCCGTTCTCGGCGTTTGCGACGTCACGCTGGGAGACCGGTTCGCCGCGTCTGGAGCGTTACAACGGCTATTCGGCGCTGGAGATTGTCGGTGAAGCCGCGCCTGGCGTCAGTACCGGTACCGCAATGGACATTATGGAAAAACTGGTTCAGCAGTTACCGACCGGCTTTGGCCTGGAGTGGACGGCGATGTCCTACCAGGAACGGCTTTCCGGCGCGCAGGCGCCTGCCCTGTATGCCCTGTCGCTGCTGGTGGTGTTCCTCTGCCTGGCGGCGCTGTATGAAAGCTGGTCAGTGCCGTTCTCGGTAATGCTGGTGGTACCTCTCGGGGTCATCGGCGCACTGCTGGCAACCTGGATGCGTGGCCTGGAAAACGATGTCTATTTCCAGGTCGGACTCCTCACCGTAATCGGATTGTCGGCGAAAAACGCCATTCTGATCGTCGAATTTGCCAATGAGATGAATGCCAAAGGTCACGAACTGATGGCCGCCACGCTGCACGCCTGTCGTCAGCGCCTGCGCCCGATCCTGATGACTTCTCTGGCGTTTGTATTTGGCGTCCTGCCGATGGCCACCAGCTCCGGCGCAGGCTCCAGCAGCCAGCACGCGGTGGGAACGGGCGTTATGGGGGGAATGATTTCCGCGACGATTCTGGCTATCTATTTCGTACCGCTGTTCTTTGTGCTGATACGCCGTCGTTTCCCGCTGAAGGATAAGCCGGAATAACCCGTTGAAATAAAAAAAGGCGGCTTTACAGGCCGCCTTTTTATTGTGTGATTCTTTCACACTATGGTTATTTTAGTTAATTAAGTGCTCTTGCATTTCTTACCGGAAATTCATTTACGAAGCATGCCTTCGATAAAATCTTTCCAGTTCCCCAGTTCATGTTCAATCATAACAACCTCTCTTATTATTATGTGCATTCTACGAAAACGTATCATCATTGTGAAGTCACTTTAACCGATTGCTGTGATTGAGCCCCGCTGTGCTGGTAGGTTTAGGATCACTATGAGCGTTGCCGGGTAAATTTTATGTGACCTACAGCAATATTTTGAAATAGTCAGAAAAATGACAGCATTTTTAATTTCCCCCTGAGTTTATTGGCAATTTATACAGAGTGGACAACTATGCTTAAAAGATGGAAGACTATTCAGCTTACAGCTGTTCGTTGAATTATGGAGAATTGTAAATCACGAAAAATTCCGAATGTGTTATATTCCACTTAAGGATATATCTTCGAAAATATTGAACATTTAATCCACACAAGAACAAAAGGATTCACTATGGTTGTGATGTACGGCATTAAGAATTGCGATACGATTAAAAAAGCCCGCCGCTGGCTGGAAGCACACAACATCGACTATCGCTTCCATGATTACCGTGCCGACGGGCTTGACCCCGCGTTTCTCCATTCCGCCATCAACGAACTGGGCTGGGAAGCGCTGCTGAACACCCGCGGGACCACCTGGCGAAAACTGGATGAATCTCTCCGGGCCACGATCAACAACGCCGACAGCGCAGCCAAACTGATGCTTGAAATGCCGGCAATCATCAAACGCCCATTGCTCTGCAAGCCAGGTCAGCCTATGCTGCTGGGTTTCAGTGAAACCCTTTATTCAGATTTATTCGTTGAGGTGTAGTCTATGTCATGCCCGGTCATTGAGCTGACTCAGCAGCTTATTCGCCGTCCTTCCCTTAGCCCGGACGACGCAGGTTGTCAGGCATTAATGATTGAGCGCCTGCGTGCCATCGGTTTTACCGTCGAGCACATGGATTTTGGCGATACGCAGAACTTCTGGGCATGGCGCGGTCAGGGGGAGACGCTGGCGTTTGCCGGACATACCGACGTAGTTCCCGCAGGCGACGCAGACCGCTGGATCAACCCGCCTTTTGAGCCAACCATCCGCGACGGCATGCTTTTCGGACGCGGCGCTGCGGATATGAAAGGTTCCCTGGCTGCGATGGTCGTGGCGGCAGAGCGTTTCGTCGCCCAGCATCCGAACCATAAAAACCGTCTTGCGTTTTTGATTACCTCCGATGAAGAAGCCAGCGCCCACAACGGCACCGTGAAGGTCGTTGAGGCGCTGATGGCGCGCAATGAACGTCTGGACTACTGTCTGGTGGGCGAACCGTCCAGTACCGAAGTGGTGGGCGATGTGGTGAAAAATGGCCGCCGTGGATCCCTGACCTGCAATTTGACCATTCATGGCGTGCAGGGCCACGTTGCCTATCCGCACCTGGCGGATAACCCGGTACACCGCGCCGCGCCGATGCTGAACGAACTGGTGGGCATTGAATGGGATAAAGGCAACGAATTTTTCCCGCCAACCAGCATGCAAATAGCCAACATCAAGGCCGGCACCGGCAGCAACAACGTCATTCCCGGCGATCTTTTCGTCCAGTTTAACTTCCGCTTCAGCACCGAACTGACCGACGAGATGATAAAAGCGCGCGTGATTGCGCTGCTAGAGAAATACCAGCTGCGCTATACCCTCGACTGGTGGCTGTCTGGCCAGCCGTTCCTGACGCAGCGCGGTAAACTGGTGGATGCGGTAGTGAACGCCATCGCGCACTATAATGAGATTAAGCCACAGCTGCTGACAACGGGCGGCACGTCTGACGGACGCTTTATCGCCCGCATGGGCGCACAGGTTGTCGAACTGGGTCCGGTTAACGCGACGATTCACAAAATCAATGAATGCGTGAACGCTGCCGATTTACAACTGCTGGCCCGCATGTATCAACGTATTATGGAGCAGCTCGTCGCCTGACGGGTGCTTAAAGAGGATTAGCGAATGGACTGGCTTTCAAAGTACTGGTGGATTCTGGTGTTGGTATTTCTGGTAGGCGTGCTGCTTAACGTGATTAAAGATCTCAAGCGCGTTGACCACAAAAAGTTCCTTGCCAACAAACCGGATCTTCCGCCGCACCGTGATTTTAACGACAAGTGGGACGATGAAGACGACTGGCCGAAGAAGGACCAGAAGAAGTAATCGCTCTGTTTCCCCTCTCCCTAGGGAGAGGGGAAACCTCACATAAACTCGACGATATCATCATCATTCGGCTTACCGCCGCTGAGCGCTTCATCAAAGTAGTGCTTAGGTACGGTATAACGCAGATGATTGAGCGCGAACTGCATGCTGCGATCGTCAATGGCATGCCCCAGATCGTCCACGATATCCAGCGTCACATCCCCGCCCTCGCGCATCAGCGTCTCCTGGGCCGCAACCGCATGCGAAAGCTCAATTACCCGGTCTTCACCCCCATGAATGAGATGGATCGTGGTCTGCGTGGTCGCGCTTTGCGGTAACGTCGCAAAACGCCCATTGAAGGCAATCACGCGGGACACCAGTCCGGGCTGCGCTTTTACGCTTTCCAGCGACATGATTGAGCCCTGAGAGAAGCCAATCAGCGCTGTTGCATTGGCACCTACGCCGCTCTGCTGCTGCCAGTAACGCACGGTATTGATAAAGGCTGGCATAACGGCATCAATACGTGCCTGACGATTTTCCTCCGTCACGCCCTCGACGGAAAACCACTGCCGCCCGTCCGGACCGCAGGGCTCCACGCCGCCGATACTGACGATCAGCGCGTGTGGGAAAACGGGTGCAAACCAGCTGCCAATCTGTCCCATATTGACGGCATTGTCGCCCACGCCATGAAACAGAAGCAGTAGCTGTTTAGCAGGTGTATCCGGGCTTTGCACAACAAAATGGTCATGTTTCATGGCGATCTCCTTAATTGTTAAGCAGGATTTTACGCCTCTGCGGGGTAATGACCATGCCACTTTACTGAAGAAGTCATTGAAAAAATTGCCATTGCAAAATGTCGGCTTTCAGCCGCTGGCTACGGGAGTAATCAAGCCTTTCAAGCGCGTGAGCGGTTTCCTCGCGTAGCTTCGCCAGCAACGCTTTGCGCCCGAAATCGTGCGTATTCCCTTCCATTTTCCCGCGCAGCGCCGGGAGCGGCATATCCACGGCTAACAACAATCGCGTTAGCGCCGCAACCGAGGTTGAAAACGCCCGGTGCGCAAAGGCAAACCCCGCCAGCTCCAGCCAGTCGTCACTATTAAGGGTAGCTTCCCATGCATCCATCACCGGGATCTTTTCGCCATTCCAGGCCGACAGGACGCGCATATCACGACATAAACGCTGATGCGCCTCTTCGCAGAGCTGATGCCCCGCCTCGCTCAGCGGCAGCAACGCCATCGCCGTATAGCACCCGCTGCTGGCCTCCCGGTGGCTGCCCATTCGCACCAGCACAAACCCGCACTGCCGCCAGAAACGCCACAGCTCGTCGGTATAGCCAAAGCTGACCGAGAGATAATCTTCTCCGCTGGCACTGCGGATCAGCCCCTGGCCGATGCCTTCCCGCTGGCGATGAGGATGAACCGCAATACGGCTGACGCGTCGGCCTTTCAGCGTCGCCGCGAGAGGCGAACCGCCGTGCGCCGCCAGCGACTGTGCCACCAGATTTCCACGCGGCCGACGAAATCCCGCCCACACCGCGCGACTAAGCTCTGGGGATAAGCCGCCCTCCTCCACCAGCCAGAGAGCACCGGCGAGGGTTGAGTCGGTTTCAGCAACGGTAAAATGCTGTCCCGGCGCGTCCATCATCCGGCGTAAATCGAGGGGGGACGTCCGGTAGTGCGCGGCACACAGCAGTTCATACACGCCTGCCCCGCGCGCCGGATCGCTCTCCCACACCCCGGGCTCCAGCGACGTTAAACTTACCTCCCCTGCCGGTTTGCGATCGATAAGCGCATCGTCGAACAGCAGCGCGTTCGCCACGATTCGCTCAAGAGGACATCCGGCAGCACAGCGTACAGGAGTTGATAAGGTATATCGCCGCAGACCGCTGAACCGGGCGCAGAACTTCAGCAGGAATCCCCTGCCCGTGCCTTCATAACCCTGCACCGTAGTGGTCAACAACACGCGGGGAAAGCGCATCGTCAGTTTCTCGAGCAGCGGGCCGGGGATGGCGGCCGCCTCATCGACAATCAGCCAGTCAGCTTCTGTTGTGGAGGCCAGCAGCGCATCCGGGGCCATAAAGTGAAAATGTTCCCCGGCGAAACGCGCGATGACATCCGTCGCCCCTTTTGCCGGTGCGGTCACTACAGCACTACCCTGAATGCCGTTGAGCAACATGCCCGCCAGGGCGGACTTTCCTCGTCCGCGCGGGGCCGTCACGGCAGCCACGCCAGCAGGCATGGTCAGAAGCGCGTCGAGGATCTCAGCCTGCTCGCGCTGCGGTTCACCGCTGGCGGGCTGCCAGGCGGGTAAATCTGGCGCAACGGGAAGGCACAGCGGACGATGTTGATGCCAGACGATAGCATCTGAATCGGCGGCCAGCGTCCGGCAAAAATGGTAAACAAAGTGCGGGGTGGCGATCGGCTCGGCGCTGTCGCTCCAGCGTAGAGAATCCGCGTCGGGCCTGTTAGCCCAGACGGAGAACGGCGGCACCAGCAGCACCAGAAGGCTTCCGGCGCGCAGGGTCCCGCTGAGGGCGGCGAAGGCCGAGACGTCAAACCCGCGACGCGCGTCAAAAACGGCGTGCAGATATTCACGTCCCAGCAGGCCGCTGATGGCCTTAGAGGGGTTTTCCTCCAGCCACAGCCAGTCTCCTGGTAACGTATCGCGCAGGATGGTCGCCTGGCTCAACGTCCACGCTTCATCGCCGCTAAGCACCACCAGCCGGCGGTGCCCGGTACGCTGAAGCTGGTTAACCAGCTGTTCAACCCCCAACATCACATAGCTTTGCCGAAGGTATTACACTGCGACGGGTTGCCGCTGTCAAAGCCACGCTTAAACCAGCTGTAGCGCTGCTCTGAGGTGCCATGGGTAAAGCTGTCCGGCACAACGCGCCCCTGGCTTTGCTGCTGCAAGCGATCGTCACCAATCGCCTGTGCGGCATTCAGGGCCTCTTCCAGATCGCCTGTTTCCAGCACGCCCTGCTGCTGCATGCTGTGTCCCCAGACGCCAGCGAAGCAGTCGGCCTGAAGCTCCATGCGTACGGAGAGATGATTCACCTCCGCCTGAGACGCATTCTGCTGCATCTGACGCACTTTAGGTTCAATGCCGAGGAGCTTCTGCACATGGTGGCCGACTTCATGCGCGATCACGTAGCCCTGGGCAAAATCGCCGTCGGCGCCCAGCTTGCTTTTCATGTCGTCATAGAAGGAGAGATCGATATAGACGGTGCTGTCCGCCGGGCAGTAGAACGGCCCCATAACGGACTGCCCGGTGCCGCAGCCCGTGCGGGTTGCTCCCCGGTACATCACCAGTTTTGGCGGCTGATAAGTCCGCCCCATTTTCTCGAACTGCTGACCCCAGGTATCTTCGGTCGTCGCGAGAATAACGGAAGTAAATTTCGCCGCTTCATCTTCATTCGGGCTGATGGAGCGCTGAGAATACTGCTGCTGTTGCCCGGTTTCACCAGTCATCAAACCGGTCAGGTCGACACCGTAGTAGCCCGCTACCAGCACGACGACCAGCAGAATAATACCGCCCTTGCCGCTGGGTAACCGGAAACCTGGCCCGCCCATAGACGGCCCACCGCCACCACTGCTGCGTCTGTCTTCTACGTTGTCACTTTCACGACGCCCTTGCCAGCGCATAAACACCTCGAACTATTCCATTTATAATAGCTATGATCGTAGGCGGTTAATGAAAGGATTACCATAGTAAACAAGGATAAGACGCCAAAGGATGCCAACATCCTTTGGCAAATGCGCAGTTTAGTCGAGCTTAACGCCTAAACGGTGAGCAACCGCTTCGTACGCTTCGACCACGCCACCCAGACTCTGGCGGAAACGGTCTTTGTCCATTTTATCCAGCGTCTCTTTGTCCCACAGGCGGCTGCCATCAGGAGAGAACTCGTCGCCCAGCACCACTTCGCCTTTGTACAGACCGAACTCCAGCTTGAAGTCGACCAGGATCAGGCCCGCGTCATCAAACAGCTTTTTCAGCACGTCGTTGGCTTTGTAGGTCAGTTCCTGCATGCGCGCCAGGTTCTCTTTGCTGACCCAGCCGAAGGTTTCGCAGTAGGATTCGTTGACCATCGGGTCATGCATGGCGTCGTTTTTCAGGAACAGATCGAACAGCGGTGGATTCAGTTCGATACCCTCTTCAATGCCCAGACGCTTCACCAGGGAGCCTGCGGCACGGTTACGGATCACGCACTCAACCGGCACCATATCCAGTTTTTTTACCAGACATTCCGTATCGGACAACAACGCTTCCATCTGAGTCGGGATACCGGCTTCGGCCAGTTTGGTCATAATGAAGTGGTTGAACTTGTTGTTCACCATGCCCTTACGATCGAACTGCTCAATGCGTGCGCCGTCTCCTGCTGACGTATCATTGCGGAATTCGAGCACCAACAGATCCGGGTTTTCCGTGCTGTATACGGTTTTCGCTTTGCCACGATACAACTCAGCTTGCTTCTGCATCTTCATTACTCCTGGTGTGATGATTTGTATTCAAAACTGGCTATATTATGCCACGCACACGTTTGCGTGGCACGAAAATAAAAAGGGCTGGATTAACCAGCCCTCACTATTATTTGCTGAATGCGGCCTGGAAGGCAGCGACCAGCGCATCGTTCTGCGCCTGGGTCAGCGTGTGTCCTTTCGGATCGATAAACTGCAGGCTGCTGCGGTTATCGAGGTCGCCGACCTGGATTTTGTAGTCACCGGAAGGCAACTGTGGATCGCTTGCCCCCAGCTCCTGCCAGGCACTTTCAGACAGCGGCTTATAGGTCGCTGTGATGCTGCCCGTTGAACGGGTGCTGTCGGTCACCTTCATGCCCACTTTTTCCAGCGTGGCTGGCAGACGCTGCCAGGTCTGGTTAAACGGCGCACGCACCACCAGCATTGGCAGGCCGGTATCGTCTGCACCGCTCTGCACGTCAAACGTTGAGCCGTTACGGTTCTGCGCGGCGTTTGCGGCATCAGCAGCGTTCTTATCCAGACCCGCTGCAATCACGTTCAGCATTTCGGTACTGTAGCGCTGCATGGCGGACGGATCGGCAACCGGTTTACCTGCCTGCTCAAGATTCAACAGCTTAACGGTAACCGCCTGCTGATAACCCTGCGGCTTAACGGAGACTTGATAACGACCACGATACTGCTGGTCTTCATCGAGACGGTTCCACTCAATCCAGTCGGTGGTTAAGGTCTGGCTGGCGTCGTCGCGTTTATCAATCGTATAGTTTTTCGACTGAATGACGCTCACAACCTGCGGCCACAGCGTGGTACCGCGTGCGCTTTCCACCAGCAGAGAAGCTGTATCACCGGTGAACTGCGTGCGCGCGCCACTCACCAGCGCCAGAGGCTGAGCTGGCGGACGAATATCGAGCGCTTTACCCACCAGGCCGCTGCCGTTGGTAACCGGAATATTATAATCACCGTTCTGGATCGGCAGGATCATGCCGGCAGGCGCGTGAAGTTCAGCAAGCGGCGGCGCATCCAGATAGGATTCATCACCGCTCACCTGGCGCTTGTAGCGCGAGTCTGAACTACAGGCAGCGAGGAGCATAACAAGCGAAACACCCGCAACCTTGGCCAGGCGCGACTTCTGTACTGAATAAGCCATCAAATCTCCCTAAACTTTACAGCAAACCGGCATGCTTCAGCGCGCCAGCGACAATTTCACGACCATGGTCGGTAATCGGTGTCATTGGCAGACGCAGCGTGTCGGTTGCTACAAGCCCCAACTCCTTACATGCCCATTTCACTGGGATCGGATTGGGTTCGACAAATAATTTATTATGCAACGGCATCAGACGCTGATTAATCACGCGAGCTTCATCAAAGTGACCGGCTGCGGCCAGTTTGCACATGTCAGCCATATCACGCGCCGCCACGTTCGCCGTCACGGAAATCACGCCGTTACCACCGAGCTGCATAAAGTCCAGTGCGGTCGCATCATCACCGCTCAACAGGATAAAGTCGTCTGAAACCAGCTCTTTGATCTGATGAACGCGGCTTAAGTTCCCTGTCGCCTCTTTAATCCCGATAATATTTTTTACTTTCGAGAGACGGCCAACGGTTTCCGGCAGCATATCGCAACCGGTACGGGACGGCACATTATACAGAATTTGTGGCAAGTCAGTATGTTCAGCGATGGCTTTGAAATGCTGGAACAAACCTTCCTGAGTTGGGCGGTTGTAGTAAGGGGTCACCGTCAGACAGCCAACAATGCCGCTGTCGTTAAAACGCTGAGTCAGGCTAATGGCCTCTGCCGTTGCGTTTGCGCCCGTACCCGCGATGACCGGAATACGCCCGTCCGCCAGTTCCAGGGTCAGCATCACAACATCGCCGTGCTCTTCGTGGCTCAGCGTGGCGGATTCACCGGTAGTCCCTACCGAAACGATCGCCGAGGTTCCATTGGCGACATGGTAATCAATGAGCTTCTTCATGCTTGACCGGCAGACATTACCTTTTTCATCCATCGGTGTAACAAGCGCGACAATACTTCCCGTGAACATGAGCCATCCTCTGTGCGAACAAGAGCCTCAATGTTACGTTTGGAACTGTAATAAAAGCAAGCGACCTGAGGCTCTCAGGCGGTTGTATGCATGTTTTTTTTATGCTTTCCTTAGGAAGACTTAACCACGCAAAGGAAGAACAGGTTTGACAACCTCATCACAACATTACCTGGTTATCACTGCGCTGGGTGCTGACAGGCCGGGTATCGTGAATACCATCACTCGCCACGTGAGCAGCTGCGGCTGCAATATCGAAGACAGCCGGCTGGCTATGCTTGGCGAAGAGTTCACGTTCATCATGCTGCTTTCCGGAACATGGAATGCCATTACCCTCATCGAATCTACCCTGCCGCTGAAAGGCGCAGAGCTGGATTTACTGATTGTGATGAAGCGCACCACCGCGCGCCCGCGTCCGGCTCTGCCTGCCACAGTCTGGGTACAGGTTGAAGTGCCTGATTCACCTCATCTGATTGAACGTTTTACGGCGCTGTTTGACAGCCATCAGATGAACATTGCCGAACTGGTTTCCCGCACGCAGCCTGGCGATGAAAACGCCATCCCGACGCTGTTTATTCAAATTACCGCCCACAGCCCTGCCTCGCAGGATGCGTCAAATATCGAGCAAGCGTTCAAAGCCCTCTGTACAGAATTACACGCGCAAGGCAGTATAAGCGTCGTCGATTATTCGCAGCACGAACAGGATGGAGTTGAGTAATGAACCCACTGAAAGCCGGTGATATCGCACCGAAATTTAGCTTACCGGATCAAGACGGCGAGCAAGTAAATTTGACCGACTTCCAGGGACAGCGTGTTCTGGTCTATTTCTACCCGAAAGCCATGACCCCGGGCTGTACCGTACAGGCCTGCGGTTTACGCGACAACATGGATGAGTTGAAAAAGGTCGGTGTGGAAGTGCTGGGCATCAGCACCGATAAACCAGAGAAGCTGTCACGTTTTGCGGAAAAAGAGCTGCTGAACTTCACGCTGCTTTCCGATGAAGACCACCAGGTTTGCGAGCAGTTTGGCGTCTGGGGTGAGAAGTCCTTTATGGGCAAAACGTACGACGGTATTCACCGCATCAGCTTCCTGATTGACGCTGACGGTAAAGTTGAGCACGTGTTTGATGATTTCAAAACCAGCAACCACCACGACGTGGTGTTGAACTGGCTGAAACAAAGCGCCTGATAAACAGCAAAACGGCAACCCAGGTTGCCGTTTTTAGTGTTTGCCCCCTCTCCCCGTGGGCTGAGGGTTCCCCAGTAATTTTTTTATGCAGAAGCAATAAAGTTGCTTTCTAAATGACTGAGGGCTGTCAGCGATGCCCTGGTCCGGCTGTAAATCGCTGAGGCGTTTCCTGCAGGCCGGGGCGAGGCGCAGGGATGCGCCGAGAGGGCGGCTTTACAGGGACGTTGCCTCCGCCCGTACCCGTTAAGCCGGAAGGAATAAGCCGAGGGCACCGCGAAGCGGCGATTTACCGCCGGGAGCCCGGGTCGCCAGGGTGGTGGCGACTGAGCCACCCTGGCACGTTCACCGGTCATGTCGTTACAGAATAGCAAGGAACATAAAGTGAACGGAATGACCAACACCGCCGTATGTTCCCCTCACCCTAACCCTCTCCCCGGAGGGGCGAGGGGATTGCTCATTGCTCGCATTAATTTGTGGGGATCCCTCAGCCCCGTGGGAGAGGGTTGGGGTGAGGGCATCAGCCCGCACTAAATCTACTTCTCTTCCACCGCCGGCACATCCGGCCACGCGTGGACCACGGCTTTAATCAGCGTCGCCAGCGGAATGGCGAAGAACACGCCCCAGAATCCCCACAGCCCGCCGAAAATCACCACTGACAGGATAATCACCAGCGGATGCAGGTTAACTGCTTCTGAGAACAGCACCGGTACCAGCAGGTTCCCGTCCAGTCCCTGAATAATCAGGTATACGGCGAAACAGCTCCAGAACTCCGTACCCAGACCAAACTGGAACAGCGCCACACCGACTACCGGAATGGTCACCACAAACGCGCCGATATACGGGATCAGAACCGAGAATCCGACCAGCACCGCCAGCAGCAGCGAGTAGTTCAGCCCGAAAATCACGAAGCCAATCCAGGTCGCCACGCCCACCACAATCATCTCCAGCACTTTACCGCGAATGTAGTTGGTGATCTGCTGGTTCATCTCCTGCCAGACCTGACCGGCGAGACCGCGATTGCGCGGCAGCACGCGGCGCACCGCGTTCAGCATCTGCTCTTTATCTTTGACCAGGAAAAACACCATTAACGGCACGAGAACAAGGTAAACCGCCAGCGTCAGCAACCCCACCAGCGAGGCCAGAGAGTATTTCACCACCGAGTCACCCATGGTCATGATGCGGGCGCGCATGTTTTCGGCCATCGCATCGATGATCCCGGCGTCCATCAGCGCAGGATAGCGGCGCGGCAGCGTGGCGGCAAAATCAGACAGTTTATTCAGCATGCCGGGCATGTCGCGGATCAGGTAGATCCCCTGTTGCCAGGCGATGGGCATCACCACGAAGGACATCAGCAGCAGAATGCCGACAAACAGCACCAGGACAATGCTGGTCGCCCAGCGTCGGGAACAGCCGATATGTTCCAGACGCGCGGTGGGCCACTCCAGCAGATACGCCAGCACAATTGCCACCAGAAGCGGTGCCAACAGGCCACTAAAGAAGAACAGGATACCGAATCCGGCAACCAGAATGACCAGCAAAGCAATGGCTTCCGGATCGCTAAACCGACGCCGATACCACTGCATTAACATTTCGAGCATACAACCCTTCCCTGAATCGAATGGCGGGAGTGAGACGGTGAATTGTATCTAACTGTCACAAAAAAGACTTTCCTTTTTGTTTCACTGTCAGGTTTCGCAAAACCCTGATGAATGGGATTTTCTTCATCTCTTAACACGGCTACACTCGCAGAGCAGCGGAGATGAACGTTATGCGGGTTCATCGGTCAAATTAGCACATCCAACATACAGGACAGTGGTTATGTTCAGGCAGTTGAGAAAAACACTGGTTGCGACACTGATTGCCGCCGTGACGGTGGGTCAGGTGTTGCCCGCTTTCGCTGACTCGTCCGATTCATTGCCGGACATGGGCACCACGGCAGGAAGCACGCTCTCCATCGGGCAGGAGATGCAGATGGGTGATTATTACGTACGCCAGCTGCGCGGCAGTGCTCCGCTGATTAACGACCCTTTGCTGGTGCAGTACATCAACGGTCTGGGGATGCGACTGGTGGCGCACGCAGACTCGGTAAAAACGCCCTTCCACTTCTATTTAATCAATAACGACGAAATCAACGCCTTCGCCTTCTTTGGCGGGAACGTGGTGCTGCATTCGGCGTTGTTCCGTTATTCCGATAACGAAAGCCAGCTGGCGTCCGTCATGGCGCACGAAATTTCGCACGTCACCCAGCGCCATCTGGCGCGTGCGATGGAAGATCAGAAGCGTAACGCCCCCCTGACCTGGGTGGGCGCGCTGGGCTCTATTCTGCTGGCGATGGCCAGCCCGCAGGCCGGGATGGCGGCGCTTACCGGGACGCTGGCGGGAACGCGTCAGGGGATGATCAGCTTTACCCAGCAGAACGAGCAGGAAGCAGACCGCATCGGCATTCAGGTTTTACAGCGTTCCGGCTTTGACCCGCAGGCCATGCCGAGCTTCCTGGAAAAACTGCTCGACCAGGCACGCTACTCGTCGCGCCCGCCTGAAATTCTGTTGACCCACCCGTTGCCGGAAAGCCGTCTCTCGGATGCGCGTAACCGTGCTAACCAGATGCGTCCGGTCGTCGTGCAGTCCTCGCAGGATTTCTACATGGCCAAAGTGAGAACGCTTGGCATGTACAACTCCGGACGTAATCAGCTCACCAGCGATCTGCTGGACGCGCTGGCGAAAGGCAACGTGCGCGAGAAGAACGCCGCGCAGTATGGTCAGGCACTCCAGGCGATGGAGGCCAGCAAGTACGATGAAGCGCGTAAAGCGCTACAGCCGCTGCTGGCGTCGGCGCCTGACAATCCGTGGTATCTCGACCTCGCAACCGATATCGATTTAGGACAGAAAAAAACGACCGATGCGATCAACCGTCTGAAAGGGGCGAAAGACATTCGCAACAATCCGGTATTGCAACTTAACCTGGCGAACGCCTACTTACAGGGCGGCCAGCCCGGCGAGGCGGTGACCATTCTGAACCGCTATACCTTTAACAATAAAGATGACCAGAACGGCTGGGAGCTGCTCGCCCAGGCCCAGGGGCAACTGGGTAATCGCGATCAGGAGCTGGCCGCGCGTGCGGAAGGTCTGGCGCTGGCGGGGCGCCTCGATCAGGCCATTTCCCTGCTAAGCAGCGCCAGCTCACAGGTGAAGCTCGGCAGCCTGCAACAGGCCCGCTACGATGCGCGAATCGACCAGCTGCGTGGCCTGCAACAACGCTTTAAGCCGTACGAGAAGATGTAATAAAGGAGAAGTCATGACAGACGCGGTAAAAATTTACCATAACCCTCGCTGCTCCAAGAGCCGCGAGACTCTGAATTTGCTGAAGTCTAACGACATCGATCCGGAAGTGGTGTTGTATCTGGAGACGCCCCCGGACGCGCAGACGATCCGCCAGCTGCTGAAGATGCTGAACATGGGCAGCGCACGCGAGCTGATGCGTCAGAAAGAAGATCTGTATAAATCGCTCAATCTGAACGATACCCGTCTCACTGAAGATCGGCTGATTCAGGCGATGGTCGACAATCCAAAGCTGATTGAGCGCCCGATTGTCGTGGCGAACGGCAAGGCGCGTATCGGCCGTCCGCCGGAAGACGTACTCGGGATCGTCTAATCGTTACGCCGCAGCGCTTCCAGAAACGCCTGCGGCGTACTCTCCCCCAGCTTTTTCTGCGCTTTTCCCCGGTTGAAAAATTCACACAGCTGGATCAACAGTTCTCCCGCCGGTTCACTATTCACGCGCGGAATGATCTCACGTAACGGCACGGCGACCTGAAGGGCAAGATAATACTGTGAATGCACTTTTACGATGACGTTATGCTCCGGCAAGTTCACTTCTAGCCCAAAAGTCTCAATAGATTGAATATCAGCCGGACAGGCAGCCAGCACCTCGTTCGTCCAGCGGGTCAGCAACTGCGGCGAGATACCGGCATAAAGCCGGGCGTAGCACCAGCCGCTGACGGGTTCACGCGCCCAGAGCAGGTGTTGCTCCCCACCGTCGTCCATATGCAGCGATAGCGGCTGATGATGCAGAAGTAGCTTCTGCGGCATGATACCGGCCTTCAGCGCCTTTTTGCCCTGCAACGACGCCCCCTTTTGTCTTACCGAAGCCGGTTTGAGGTAGCGGTTCAGGGTCGCGCGGGAAACGGCGATCCCGAGTCCGTCATTCACCAGCAGCAGCAGTTCATCCAGCGGTGCCCCAGTGATATCCCGCAGGGCATTTATCAGTGCCGCCTGCTCTTGTCTCAATGCTTTGTGTATCACTTTTGGCGTTGTGTGGTTATCCGAAACCTGGTCGCGGTTGCGCCAGCGCCTGACGGTGGTGACCGAGATCCCCAGTTCAACAGCTAGCTCTCTGTCGCTTTTATCTGACTGCTGAAGATAGCGACGGATACGCGGTGTGGTGGTGGCGTTAGCATGCAGTTTGATTTCCATCGCGTCTCTCTCCGCAACTAATCTCATGAGATTTATATCAGAGCAGCGAATGCTTTGTGACCGATTTCACCTTTCGCTCGCCGCGCTTCACTGATAATCCACAGACATAACATAAACAACACCCCTCAATCTTGTACGGAGTTCACAATGAACAATGTTCTGGGATTTCTTGAAGCAAAACTGATGCCTCTGGCGGCGAAAACGGCCCAGCAGCGTCATCTTGGGGCCATTCGTGGGGCCTACGTTTCATTCATGCCGTTTATCATCGTCGGCTCCATTCTGCTGGTGATCTCCTCCTTCCCGAATCAGGCCTATCAGCAGTTTATGTCTCAGGCCTTTGGTGAGAGCTGGAGTGCAATTATAGAGATCCCGTTTAACGCGGTGTTCTCAACCATGTCGCTGTTTATCAGCTTCCTGGTGGCCTACCGCCTGGCTGAGCATTATGGCGAGGACCGCATCTCCTGCGGCATCCTGGCGCTGGTCGCGTTTCTGATCCTGACGCCCTTTATCAAAGTGGCGGAAAACGGCGGCATTACCGTGATGCCGGTGGAGTGGATTGGCAGCAAAGGGCTATTCGTGGCGATGATCGGTTCCCTGCTGTGGACGGAACTGTTCTGCTGGCTGAAGCGCAAAAAGCTGGTCATCAAAATGCCGGACGGCGTGCCTCCGGCGGTGCAGGAGTCGTTCGCGGCCCTGATCCCGGCCCTGCTGGTGATGATTCTGGTGCTGCTTATCCGCATCATCTTTGAAAACACCCACTACCACACCATCCACCAGTTTATTTATGAAGTGGTTGCCACCCCGGTGCGTCATTACGGCACCTCTTACTTTGGCGCGCTGATGACGGTGTTCAGCATCACCATTCTGTGGTCAGTGGGCATTAACTCCGGCTCGATGATTAACGGCATTATTCGTCCGCTGTGGATGGAAAACCAGACCGACAACATCGCCGCGATTCAGGCCGGCACAACGCCGCCGCATATCATTACCGAACAGTTTTTTGACATGATCTGGATGGGCGGCGCGGGGGCCACGCTGTCGCTGGTGATAGCGATGCTGATCTTCGCCCGCAGCAAAAACATGCGCGAAGTGGCGCGCCTCGGTGCGGGTGCCTCGGTGTTTAACATCAACGAGCCGATTCTGTTTGGCCTGCCGGTGATCATGAACCCGATCATGCTCATCCCGTTCAATCTGGTGCCGCTGGTGCTGGTCACCGTGCAGTATGCGGCGATGAAAATTGGTGCGGTCGCCGTCACCACCGGGGTGTTTATCCCCTGGACGCTGCCGCCGGTTATCAGCGGCTTTATCGTCACCGGGCACCTGAGCGGCAGCGTGATGCAGCTGATCAACCTGCTGATTGGCGCCATGCTGTACCTGCCTTTCATGCGTATCGTGGATAAACAGTACCGCGCCGCGGAGCTGACTACCGCTACGCAACCCGACACCACCCTTGCAAAACAGGAGTAAAGCATGTGGGGAATTATCGCAACCTGGCGAATGGCACTTGAAGGGGTAACGGAATCCGCGTCTGCCCTGGCGGCGGGAAAACCGGTCGCTTCGGCGGTGGTCGATGCCGTCGCTGCCGTGGAAGACTTTCCGCTGTATAAATCCGTCGGCTACGGTGGCCTGCCGACCGAAAACGGCGAGGTGGAGCTGGACGCGGCCTATATGGACGGCGACACGCTGGCGTTCGGCGCCGTGGGGAATCTGGTGGATATCGCCAACCCGGTGCGCGTGGCGCACGCGCTCAGCCGTCAACGCTATAACAGCCTGCTGGTCGGCCAGGGCGCGCGCGAATGGGCGCTGAGCCAGGGCTTTGCCGACAAAACCATGCTCACGGATCGCGCCATGCAGCACTACCGCAAGCGCTGCCGCGAAACGCTGGATAAGGGGTTAAGCCCCTACGACGGACATGACACCGTCGGCATCATTGGCCTTGATAAACAGGGTTCGATGAGCGTCGCCACCTCCACCAGTGGCCTGTTTATGAAAAAACGTGGTCGCCTCGGTGACTCACCCATCATCGGCTCCGGCTTTTACTGCGACAGCGAAACCGGCGCGGCCACCGCTACAGGCGTCGGTGAAGACCTGATGAAGGGCTGTACCAGCTACGAAATAGTTCGCCGGATGGCGCAAGGGATGACGCCGCAGCAGGCGGCGGATTCAGTCGTATTCGAACTGGAAGACAAGCTGATGTCGCGCTTCGGTCGCGCGGGCGATCTCTCCGTGGTGTGCATGAACAACCAGGGTGAATTTGGCGCCGCGACCAACATAAAAACCTTCTCGTTCGTGGTGGCGACGGCTCGCCAGCCCCTCACCGTTTTTCGTACTGAACGCCTGCGGGAGAAAACGCACTATCACGCGGTAGATGAGGAGTGGATGCAGGCCTATGCCGCACGGATCCGCGCGCCGATTGAGGAATCATGATGATCACGTACCAGTTTATCAACGCGCTTTCAGACGCGAAGCCGAACAACCATTTGATTGCGCGCGCTGACAGTTCCCTGTTACCGGATAGCGCTCTTGTCGCTGAAATGCGCCAGCAGAGCACCGTCGCGGACGCGCGCTTTGGCTGCGCGCCGTTTGCGCGCATTACTCTGTTGCCGGACACGATCTGGCATGACGCCCTGACCGAAGGGTTGCTCACCGCCCTGCGACCGCTGCTTACCGCCCCCGCCAGCGCCGAACTCGTGCTGGACGTGACGGATATCGACGATGTGGTGCTGGCGCAGGTGCTGCGTTTTCTCTTTAATCAGGCGCACAGGCTCAGTGACCTGAAGCTGAAGAAGACGAACGAAGCGGTGCGTCTTACCTGCATCACTGCCCTCTGCCTGCCGGAACAGCAGGCGAAGCTGGAGACGACCTTCCGCCAGCAGCAGGCCATTGCGCTCGGCATGATCGCGGCGCGACGTCTGGCGGATATGCCATCCGACCGCTGCACGCCGCAGTTTGTGGTGGAAGAGGCGCAAAAACTGTGTGCCGCCAGCCCTGCCCTGCGCTGCGAGGTGCTGAACGAAAAAGATATTGCTGAGCAGGGTCTTGGACTGCTGCACGCCGTTGGCAAAGGGGCGACCTGCCCGCCGCGTCTGCTGGCTATTCATTATGATGGTGCCAACGACGGCCCGATGCGCTGCTACGTGGGAAAAGGCATTACCTTTGACACCGGCGGCCTGTGGCTGAAGGAAGGCGCGGGCATGTACACCATGAAATATGACATGTGCGGCGCGGCCAACGTACTGGGGCTGATGCTGACCGTTGCGGAGCTGAAATTACCCGTGCGCATCATGGGCGTGCTGGCGCTGGCGGAAAACGCCATCGGCCCCGACGCCATGCAGCCCGGCACGGTGGCAACAGCCTGTAACGGAACCACCGTTGAAATCAATAATACCGATGCCGAGGGCCGGCTGGTGCTGGCTGACGCCATTGCCTGGGCCAGCCAGCGGTACCCGCAGGCCCGCTACATCATTGATATGGCGACTTTGACGGGCGCAGTGGTGAAAGCGCTGGGGTATGAGCTGAGCGGGCTGATGACCCAGGATGAACCGCTGCGCGCCGCGTTGACGCAGGCAGGTAAACGGAGCGGTGACGAGGTGTGGTCTCTGCCGCTGGACGCACGGCTGAAAAAGCAGACCGACAGCGCGATTGCCGATCTGTGCAACACACCGACTAACAATGCGGCGATAAGCGCCTCGGCGGCGTGGCTGCTGCATCACTTCTGTCCGCCGGCGATCCCCTGGGCACATCTGGATATCAGCGGGACGGCGCTGTGGCGTGAGAACGGCAGAAGCGTGGCGTCGGGAAGACCGATTCCGCTGCTGGTTGAGCACCTGATGGGGGATCTTTAGCCCGGTGGCGCTGCGCTTACCGGGCCTACGGGTGCCATATGTAGGCCGGGTAAGGCGCAGCCGCCACCCGGCATAACTACAGCTTAAGAATATCTTTCACAAACGGAATGGTCAGCTTGCGCTGGGCGGTGATGGAGGCGCGATCGAGCTGATCGAGCGTATCAAAGAGCGTGCGCATCTCCCGATCCAGACGCTTGAGCAGGAAGCGCCCTACGTCTTCCGGCAGTTCAAATCCGCGCAGTCTGGCGCGCAACTGAAGTGCCTGGAGTTTGTCTTCATCCGACAGCGGTTGCAGCTTGTAGATTTGCCCCCAGTCCAGACGAGACGCCAGATCCGGCAGCCCCAGATTGAGCTGACGCGGCGGACGATCGCCGGTGATCAGCAGCCGGGTTTTGCCCGACTCCAGAATGCGGTTGTAGAGGTTAAAGATCGCCATTTCCCACGGCTCGTCTCCCGCCACGCATTCAATATTATCGATGCAGACCAGGGAGAGATGTTCCATGCCCTCCAGCACTTCAGGCACAAACCAGGTGCGTTTATCCAGCGGCACATAGCCTACCGCGTCACCGCGCGCCGAAAGTTCCGCACAGGCGGCATGCAGCAGGTGGCTGCGTCCCGCGCCTTCGCGTGACCAGATATAGATGTATCCGCTGTGTTCCTGGCGCAGCACGTTTTGCAGTGCAGCCAGTAAAGAGGGGTTATCACCCGGCCAGAAACTCGCGAAAGTTTCGTCGTCAGGGAGATAAAGTGGCAGAGAGAGCTGTGCCGGTCCGTTCAGAAATACCTCAACCAGAGATCTTACATAAAATCGGAATGGAGTTTAACACGGAACCAGCAAGGAGAGAACCGGGCGGATCGTCCGCCCGGTTAAAGGATCAATGTGGTGCTTTTTCGCTATCGTCAGCGTCCAGGATTTCTTCTTCCGGACGAATGACCGAGATCAGCTTGAAAATCAGGCTCAGGCCCACGCCGACGATGGTCGCCAGCGCCATACCCTTCAGCTCTGCCGCGCCGATGTGCACCTTCGCGCCGCTCACGCCGATGATCAGGATAACGGAGGTCAGGATCAGGTTCTGCGCCTTGCTGTAATCCACTTTGGATTCAATCAGCACGCGAATACCGGACGCACCGATCACCCCGTAAAGCAGCAGGGAAACGCCGCCCATCACCGGAACCGGGATAATCTGGATCGCCGCCGCCAGTTTGCCGACGCAGGAGAGCAGAATAGCGATGATCGCCGCGCCGCCGATAACCCAGGTGCTGTAGACGCGGGTGATCGCCATTACGCCGATGTTCTCCCCGTAAGTGGTGTTAGGCGTGGAGCCGAAGAAACCGGAGATGATGGTGGAGAAACCGTTGGCAAACATGGAGCGATGCAGGCCCGGGTCGCGGATCAGGTCACGCTTCACGATGTTCGCCGTCACCACCAGGTGGCCAACGTGCTCAGCAATCACCACCAGTGCAGCAGGCAGAATGGTGAAGATAGCAAACCATTCGAAGCGTGGGGTGTAGAAGGTCGGCAGCGCGAACCAGTGTGCCTCGGCAATCGGTGTGGTATCCACAACGCCCATCACGAAGGAGAGCGCGTAACCCGCCAGCACGCCGATCAGGATCGGGATAATCGCCATAAAGCCGCGGAACAGGACGGAACCGAAAACCGTCACGCCCAGCGTCACCAGCGAAATAATAATGGTTTTAGAATCCGGTGACTGACCGTCCGCAGGCAGCAGCCCAGCCATGTTCGCCGCGACACCCGCCAGTTCCAGGCCGATGACGGCAACGATTGCCCCCATTGCTGCAGGCGGGAACATCACGTCCAGCCAGCCGGTACCCGCTTTCTTCACGATGAAGGAGACCAGGCAGAACAGCACGCCGCACATGATAAAGCCGCCCAGCGCGACCTCGTAACCCAGCGGCAGCAACAGCAGTACCGGGGAGATAAACGCGAAGCTCGACCCGAGATAGGCCGGGATTTTGCCTTTACAGATGAAGAGGTAAAGCAGCGTACCGATGCCGTTAAACAGCAGCACGGTAGCCGGGTTAATGTGAAACAGGATTGGCACCAGCACGGTTGCGCCAAACATGGCGAACAGGTGCTGCAAACTAAGCGGGATTGTCTGTAAAAGCGGCGGTCTTTCACTCACCCCGATAGCACGGCGCGTCATAGTGTTTTCCTCTGAGTGTCATTGTTGGTTTTTATTCAAAAAAAAGCCGACTATCAAAGTCGGCTTCTTTATCGTTATTCGATTATTTAGTCCCAAAAATCTTATCGCCGGCATCGCCGAGCCCCGGGATAATGTACCCGTGCTCGTTCAGTCCCTGGTCGACAGACGCGGTATAGAGTTCAACGTCCGGGTGCGCTTTTTCCAGCGCCGCGATACCTTCCGGCGCCGCGACCAGCACCAGCACTTTGATGCTGCTGCAGCCTGCTTGTTTCAGCAGGTCAATGGTGGCGATCATCGAACCACCGGTCGCCAGCATCGGGTCAACTACCAGCGCCATACGCTCATCAATGTTAGAGACCAGCTTCTGGAAGTATGGGACCGGCTCAAGCGTCTCTTCGTTACGGTAGATACCTACCACGCTGATACGCGCGCTTGGGACGTGCTCCAGCACGCCTTCCATCATGCCCAGACCCGCACGCAGGATTGGCACAACGGTAATTTTTTTACCTTTGATCTGCTCAACCTGCACCGGGCCGTTCCAGCCTTCGATGGTCACTTTTTCCGTTTCCAGATCAGAGGTCGCTTCGTAGGTCAGCAGGCTACCCACTTCAGAAGCCAGTTCGCGAAAACGCTTCGTGCTGATGTCATGCTCACGCATCAGGCCCAACTTGTGTTTAACGAGTGGGTGTTTCACTTCCACAATCTTCATTCTCTTTCTCCTCTGAGGTGGCATCCGCAAAAAAATCGCGGGATTATACCGCTTTTTTCGGATTGCGCCATACCCATGTTGCTTGATGTACATCAATCAAAAACAAAAAAGCCGGAGGCTGGGCTCCGGTTTGGGTGCGGGGTCTTGCCCGGTGGCGCTGCGCTTACGCGGGCCTACGTGTAGTGTAGGTCGGGTAAGCGTTAGCGCCACCCGACAATTACAGGTTATCGCCGTTGCTCGCAATCACCTGCTTATACCAGTCGAACGATTTCTTCTTGCTGCGGTTCAGCGTGCCGTTACCTTCGTTATCTTTATCGACAAAGATAAAACCGTAGCGTTTCTTCATTTCGCCAGTGCCGGCAGAGACCAGGTCGATACAGCCCCACGGGGTATAGCCCATCAGATCCACGCCGTCTTCCACCACCGCTTTTTTCATCTCGCGGATGTGGGCGGAAAGGTAGTCGATGCGGTACTGGTCGTTCACCGTGCCGTCGCTCTCCAGCACGTCGATCGCGCCAAAGCCGTTTTCCACAATAAACAGCGGCAGCTGATAGTGATCCCAGAACCAGTTCAGAGAGTAGCGCAGCCCGACAGGATCGATCTGCCAGCCCCAGTCCGATTTCTGCACGTACGGGTTAGAAACCAGGCTCTTGCTCTCGTCATAATCCAGCGTCGGATTATCCGCCGTCGCTTTGGTGGCGAACGACATGTAGTAGCTGAACCCGATGTAATCCACGCAGCCCTGCGTCAGCGCCACTTTATCTTCTTCGGTGATATCCAGCGCGAAGCCGCGACGTTCAAAGTAGTTGAGCAGATGCTGCGGATACTTGCCGCGCACGTGAACGTCGGTGAACCAGTAGCGGCGATGCATGGCGTTCATCGCCATCATCATGTCGTCCGGGGCACAGGTCAGCGGATAGATGGGGCACATGGCAATCATGCAGCCGATGTGCAGTGATGGGTTGATCTTGCGCCCCGCTTTCACCGCCAGGGCGCTGGCCACCAGCTCATAGTGCGCCGCCTGGAACATCACCGGCTCGCGATCTTCTCCCGGGGCATATTTCAGCCCGGAGTTGGTAAACGGCGCAAAGTCTTCATGAAAGTTGGCCTGGTTATTGATCTCGTTAAAGGTCATCCAGTACTTCACTTTATGCTGATAGCGCTCAAAAACGACCTTCGCGAAGCGGACAAAGAAGTCGATCAGCTTACGGTTACGCCAGCCGCCGTATTCCGTTACCAGGTGGAAAGGCATCTCGAAGTGGGAAAGCGTGATCACCGGCTCGATGCCGTGCTTCAGGCACTCGTCGAAAAGATCGTCATAGAATTTGAGTCCCGCTTCGTTCGGCTCCAGCTCGTCGCCTTTCGGGAAGATACGCGTCCAGGCAATGGAGGTGCGGAAGCATTTGAACCCCATCTCGGCAAAGAGTTTGATGTCTTCTTTATAGCGGTGGTAAAAGTCGATGGCTTCGTGGTTTGGGTAATTTTTCCCCTCCAGCACGCCGTTGGTGATTTCACGCGGTACCCCGTGGGCGCCTGCCGTCATGACATCGGCAACGCTCACGCCCTTGCCGCCCTCTTTCCAGCCGCCTTCAAGCTGGTGCGCCGCAACGGCCCCACCCCACAGAAAACCTGCTTTAAATCCTGACATTCGCTTTCCCTCATTCTGCGTTATTTTCTGCAAAAACAGTTACAGAAACCGGTTTCATTTTGATGATGTGCAAAGGGGATAGCCGTTGCAAGCAGATCGCCGAAACCGGTTTCATTTTCGTGAACGGAGTCAAGTTTGTTGCCCTGGACAGTCCGCATAGAAAAAAAGATCCCCGCGCGGAGAATAGGCTCGCAAACGTTTGCCTGGACTGTTAGAATTGCGCCGATTTTTCTTACTAGCTATGCAATCGCGTGGGGATTTAAGCCGTGACCAACAAAACTTCTCTCAGCTACAAAGATGCCGGTGTTGATATTGACGCAGGTAATGCGCTGGTTGACCGAATCAAAGGTGTGGTGAAAAAAACCCGCCGCCCGGAAGTGATGGGTGGCCTGGGTGGATTCGGCGCACTGTGCGCGCTGCCGCAAAAATATCGTGAACCTGTGCTGGTCTCGGGTACGGATGGTGTCGGTACAAAACTGCGCCTGGCGATGGATCTTAAGCGTCACGATACGATTGGTATTGATCTGGTGGCGATGTGCGTCAACGACCTAGTGGTACTGGGCGCTGAGCCGCTGTTCTTCCTGGATTACTACGCGACCGGCAAGCTGGATGTGGATACCGCAGCCAGCGTCATTAACGGTATCGCCGAAGGCTGTCTGCAATCCGGCTGTGCGCTGGTCGGCGGTGAAACCGCTGAAATGCCTGGCATGTATCACGGAGAAGATTATGACGTCGCAGGCTTCTGCGTCGGCGTGGTAGAAAAATCAGAAATTATCGACGGCAGCAAAGTGGCTGACGGCGATGTGCTGGTTGCGCTGGCCTCCAGCGGTCCGCACTCCAACGGCTACTCTCTGGTGCGTAAGATCCTCGAAGTGAGCGGTTGCGACCCGCTGACCACCGAGCTGGACGGCAAACCGCTGGCCGATCACCTGCTGGCCCCGACCCGCATCTACGTGAAAAACGTGCTGGAGCTGATTGAGAACGTTGACGTGCACGCCATCGCTCACCTTACCGGCGGCGGCTTCTGGGAAAACATTCCGCGCGTGCTGCCGGACAATACCCAGGCGGTGATCGACGCCTCCTCATGGCAGTGGCCGTCCGTCTTCAACTGGCTGCAAACCGCAGGCAACGTGAGCGAGCATGAAATGTACCGCACCTTTAACTGCGGCGTGGGCATGGTTATCGCCCTGCCCGCCAGCGAAGCGGATAAAGCGGTTAAGCTGCTGACAGAAAAAGGTGAAAACGCGTGGAAAATCGGTACGATTAAAGCTTCCGATTCCGAACAGCGTGTGGTCATTGAATGAAAAACATCGTGGTGCTCATTTCCGGCAACGGAAGCAATTTGCAGGCAATCATAGACGCCTGCAAACAGAAGAAAATCAATGGCACCATTCGGGCAGTATTCAGCAACAAGGCCGATGCGTTCGGCCTTGAGCGCGCGCGGGAAGCGAACATTCCTGCGCACGCGCTGGAAGCCAGCCAGTTCGCCGGGCGTGAAGCCTTTGACCGTGAGCTGGTGCAGGAGATTGACGCCTACGCGCCTGACGTGGTGGTGCTGGCAGGCTACATGCGTATCCTGAGCCCGGCCTTCGTCGCGCATTACAACGGACGTTTGCTGAATATCCACCCTTCTCTTCTGCCGAAATATCCTGGCCTGCATACCCATCGACAGGTGCTGGAGAACGGCGATGAGGAGCATGGTACCTCCGTGCATTTCGTTACCGACGAGCTGGACGGCGGTCCGGTCATTTTGCAGGCAAAAGTACCGGTCTTTGACGGTGACAACGAAGACGACGTGACGGAACGTGTACAGGCTCAGGAACACGCCATTTATCCGCTGGTGGTAAGCTGGTTTGTTGACGGCCGTCTTGAGATGCGCGACGGTGCCGCCTGGCTGGACGGCGTGAAGTTGCCCCCGCAGGGTCATGCGGCTGAAGAGTAGTTTGTTCTGTCGGGTGGCGCTGCGCTTACCCGACCTACATATTGCATTACCCGATATTCCCTTCTCCAACCCCCTAAAATCCCCAACAAAAAAAATAACTGTCATACTTTTCTGGCACTGTTGGACATATCGTGGAAATGCTCGCCATAATAAGGACGAGACGGATTTACCACGTCCTGTGATTGAACTGGAGTGTGAGCTGTAATGGGTCAGGAAAAGTTATATATCGAGAAAGAGCTAAGCTGGTTAGCATTCAACGAACGTGTACTTCAGGAAGCGGCCGATAAAAGCAACCCGCTGATTGAGCGTATGCGTTTTTTAGGCATCTATTCCAACAATCTGGATGAGTTCTACAAGGTTCGCTTCGCCGAACTGAAACGCCGAATCATCATCAGCGAAGAACAGGGCTTAAACTCCCACTCGCGGCATCTGCTTGGAAAAATCCAGTCTCGCGTCATGAAAGCCGATCAGGAATTTGATGGCCTCTATAACGAGCTGCTGCTGGAAATGGCACGCAACCAAATCTTCCTGATCAACGAACGCCAGCTCTCCGCGAATCAGCAAAACTGGCTGCGCCACTATTTCAAACACTATCTGCGCCAGCATATCACCCCGATTCTGATCAACCGTGAAACTGATCTGGTGCAGTTCCTGAAAGATGATTACACCTATCTGGCGGTAGAAATCATTCGTGGTGAGACCATTAACTACGCGCTGCTGGAAATACCGTCTGATAAAGTCCCGCGCTTTGTAAATCTGCCGCCGGAAACCCCGCGCCGACGTAAGCCGATGATCCTGCTGGATAACATTCTGCGCTACTGTCTGGACGATATCTTCAAAGGTTTCTTCGATTACGACGCGCTCAACGCCTACTCGATGAAGATGACCCGTGATGCCGAGTACGATCTGGTGCATGAGATGGAGGCCAGCCTGATGGAACTGATGTCTTCCAGCCTCAAGCAGCGCCTGACGGCAGAGCCGGTGCGTTTTGTCTATCAGCGCGATATGCCGGACGCGATGGTGGAGATGCTGCGCGATAAGCTGACCATCTCCCGCTACGACTCCATAATCCCCGGTGGGCGTTACCACAACTTTAAAGATTTCATTGGCTTCCCGAACGTCGGCAAAGCCAATCTGGTAAACAAACCGCTGCCGCGCCTGCGCCATATCTGGTTCGATAAATTCCGCAACGGGTTCGATGCCATCCGCGAGCGGGATGTGCTGCTCTACTATCCGTATCACACCTTTGAACACGTGCTGGAATTGCTGCGTCAGGCCTCGTTCGATCCGAACGTGCTGGCGATTAAAATCAACATTTATCGCGTGGCGAAAGATTCCCGCATCATCGATGCGATGATCCACGCGGCGCACAACGGCAAGAAAGTGACCGTGGTGGTTGAGCTCCAGGCTCGCTTCGACGAAGAGGCCAACATCCACTGGGCACGCCGACTGACGGAAGCGGGCGTGCACGTCATCTTCTCCGCGCCGGGGCTGAAAATTCACGCCAAGTTGTTCCTGATCTCCCGTAAAGAGGGCGACGATGTGGTGCGCTACGCCCATATCGGTACCGGGAACTTTAACGAGAAAACCGCGCGTATTTACACCGACTATTCGCTGCTGACTGCCGATGCCCGCATCACCAACGAAGTGCGTCGGGTGTTCAACTTCATTGAGAACCCGTACCGCCCGGTGAGCTTCGATTATCTGCTGGTGTCACCGCAGAACTCACGGCGCCTGCTGTACGATATGATCGACAAAGAGATTGCCAATGCGCAGAACGGCTTGTCGTCCGGCATCACGCTGAAGCTCAACAATCTGGTGGACAAAGGCCTGGTGGATCGCCTGTATGCGGCCTCCAGCTCCGGCGTTCCGGTAAATCTGCTCATTCGCGGCATGTGCTCGCTCATTCCGGAACTGGAAGGCATCAGCGACAACATCCGCGTGATCAGCATTGTGGATCGCTATCTTGAACACGATCGCGTCTATATTTTCGATAACGCCGGTGATAAGCGCGTATACCTCTCGTCCGCCGACTGGATGACGCGTAACATTGATTACCGTATTGAAGTGGCGGCACCGCTGCTGGATCCTCGCCTGAAGCAGCGTATCCTGGACATTATCGAGATCCTGTTCAGCGATACGGTGAAAGCACGTTATATCGACAAAGAACTCAGTAATCGCTATGTACCGCGCGGCAATCGCCGTAAAGTGCGGTCGCAGCTGGCGATTTACGATTACATCAAATCACTTGAGCAACCCGATTAACCTATGCCAATAAACGATAATACCCCACGCCCGCAGGAGTTCGCTGCGGTCGATCTTGGCTCAAACAGTTTCCATATGGTCATCGCCCGCGAGGTGGATGGCGCGATGCAGATCATCGGTCGTCTGAAGCAGCGCGTGCATCTGGCCGATGGGCTCGACGCGCGTAACATGCTGAGCGAAGAGGCAATGGAGCGCGGGCTTAACTGCCTGTCGCTGTTCGCAGAACGTCTGCAAGGCTTTTCGCCGTCCAGCGTCTGCATCGTCGGGACGCATACGCTACGCCAGGCGCTGAACGCGCCGGAATTTCTTAAGCGCGCGGAAAAGGTTATCCCCTACCCGATTGAGATCATCTCTGGTAACGAAGAAGCGCGCCTGATTTTTATGGGCGTGGAGCATACGCAGCCGGAAAAAGGCCGCAAGCTGGTGATTGATATCGGCGGAGGCTCAACCGAACTGGTGATTGGCGAAGATTTCGAGCCGCGTCTGGTTGAAAGCCGCCGTATGGGCTGCGTCAGCTTCGCGCAAATGTATTTTCCGGGCGGCGTCATCACCCGCGAAAACTTCCAGCGCGCGCGCATGGCCGCCGTGCAAAAACTGGAAAATCTGGCCTGGCAGTATCGTATTCAGGGCTGGAACGTGGCGCTGGGCGCATCGGGGTCGATTAAAGCGGCCCATGAAGTGCTGCTGGCGATGGGTGAAAAGGACGGGTTTATTACGCCTGAGCGCCTGGTGAAACTCACCGAAGAGGTGCTTAAGCACAAGAGCTTCGACGCCCTGAGTCTGCCGGGCTTGTCCGACGAGCGTAAAGCGGTGTTCGTACCGGGGCTGGCGATCCTCTGCGGCGTGTTTGACGCGCTGGCGATCAAAGAGCTGCGCCTCTCTGACGGCGCCCTGCGCGAAGGTGTGCTGTATGAGATGGAAGGCCGTTTCCGTCATCAGGATATTCGCAGCCGCACCGCGCAGAGCCTTGCCAACCAGTACAATATCGACCGCGAACAGGCGAAACGGGTGCTGGAAACCACGGTTCAGATGTACGAGCAGTGGGAGGAGCAGAATCCAAAGCTGGCGCATCCGCAGCTGGCCGCGCTGTTAAAATGGGCCGCGATGCTGCATGAGGTGGGGCTGAACATTAACCACAGCGGAATGCATCGCCATTCAGCCTATATTCTGCAAAATAGCGATCTGCCTGGCTTCAACCAGGAGCAGCAAACCATGATGGCGACGCTGGTGCGCTATCACCGCAAAGCCATCAAGCTCGACGATCTGCCGCGCTTTACGCTATTTAAGAAAAAGCAGTTCCTGCCACTCATTCAGCTTCTGCGCTTGGGCGTGCTGCTCAATAATCAGCGACAGGCGACCACCACGCCGCCGACGTTGAAGCTTAAAACGGATGACTATCACTGGACGCTGAGCTTCCCGCACGACTGGTTTAGCCAGAACGCGCTGGTGCTGCTGGATCTGGAAAAAGAGCAGCAGTACTGGGAAGCGGTCACCGGCTGGCTGTTGAAGATTGAAGAAGAGAGTTCTGAGGCGGCAGCGTAACGGCTAAGGCGCTCTCCTGAGAAGGCTGTGTTTCGAGCAACGTATCAAGCTCAACTGGCAATCCAATCAAGTAGCCCTGCACATAATCGATACCTAGCGCGTGCACCGCGCTACGTATCTCTTCTGTTTCCACACATTCTGCCACCACCAGCATTTTCTTCATCCGGGCCAGATGGCAAATGGATGCCACGATCTGGTAATCCAGACTGTTGCTGACAATATTGCGAATAAAGCCGCCGTCGATTTTGAGAATGTCGGCGTCCACGCTTTTTAACCGCGCATAGCTGGCGTAGCCGGTGCCAAAATCATCAATGGCGATCCGTATTCCCATTTTTTGCAATTGCCTGAGGGTGGATGCCGCCAGATCCGCATGACCAAAGGCGCTACTTTCGGTCACTTCAAAGATCAGCTGCCATGCTTCAACGGCATATCTGGCTAACAGGCGGCTCACTTCAAGCGGGAACTGCGCCCGGTAGACGGTAGAAGGTGCGAGGTTGATGGCAAAGCGCTGGCCCGGCAAACGCTGGCGGTGCTGTGCCAGGAAACTCAACGTACGCTCCAGTACCCATAAATCGACACGCGACGATAAACCAAACTCCTGTGCTATGGGCAGGAACTGCTCGGGAAAGATCAGCGCCCCGTTATCATCACGCATTCGCAGCAGCACTTCGTGGTAATGATCGCCGCGCAGGCCGCGAACGGGCTGAACTAACAGGCTAAATGCGTTCTGCTCCAGCGCTGTCTGCAAACGGCTCATCATCGCCACCTTATCTTTCAGGCTACGCTGCAAGTGAACAGCCCCGCGCTGCTGAAGATTTTCCGGGTGATTCGTTGAGAGGGAAAGGTCAGCCACGATGCCCAGTTCCCCCAGCACCAGATAGAGGTGATTGACGGGTGAGCGTACATAGCAGTAGCTCACGCCAACCTGAGGCTGCACCGGCATACCATCCCAGATAAAAACAAATTGCTTAATATGCTCGTCCAGCGTCTCAATGCGCTGTTGATGCGACTCCGCCTCCAGACGCACCGCCATGTCATATCCGGTGAGGTGATAGACTTGCTCTTTTGGCTGAAGGGTGCCATTTATCCATTGCGCCAGCTGCTGTTTATACTGGATCCGTAGCAGTACGCCGTAATTGCGTCCCAGTACCTCCAGCTCGGGCACGCGCAGTAAACAGAGCGCTGACCACGGATGACTGGCCAGCTCGCGCGACAGCGCCCGCAGGTTGGGCATATGCACCACCGGATCGAGAAAAGCCTGACTGCGGGAGCGAATATTGATGGTCCGCTGGCGTGTCGCCAGCATCGACATGTACGTCACAACGAAGGAAAAGACCAGATAGCTGGATGAGGTGATCGCCAGCTGAATGCCATAACCCCCCTGCACCGGAATGTAGTGATAAAAAAAGTGAATCGATACCAGCAGGACCGGCGTCCAGATGATTGACATCAGCTTGTAGCCAAAGCGCATCGCCCCCCAGAGCATCACGGGCATCAGCAGTGACAAAGTGTAGTTGGTGCTGAAAATGGAACTGTTTTCATTCATGGGCAGCAGCAGCATAGCCAGCAACCCTCCCAGAGCTAAAAACCACACCACAAACTCAACGGCCGTCACCTTTTTGTCTATTTGCGTGCGGAGCTGGGACATCAGTCCCTTGAAATAGCGCGGATGACGTATCAGGCGGATCAGCAGGTAGCTTAGCGGCACACCCGTCAGCCCGCTCACCAGCAGCCCCTGATAGTTAATAAGGGTCCGAATATTGAGGGGATTCAATCCTGCAAGGCTCTGGCGGCTCTCATAGACCCCGAGATAAACCGCAAACTGAAATAGCACCAGAAAAAGCGTTGCCGGGCAAAACACCTGCCAGAAGATACGTTGCCCCATCAGGCGTATGTCACCGTAAGCGGTCATATTGCGTCGGGGCGCAAACACGCGGTAACCGCCCCAGCTGAGCACCAGGGGGACGATAAAATGTAGAATGCCGGTCACGGTTTCAAACAGCCCAACGGACGGGTAATAACGTAAAAACAGCGACACCACCACTCCGGGAAGGGCTTCCAGGCCAAAGAACAACATCAGCGTCAGCAGAAAGGAGAGCGGGAGATAATAGAGCGCAACGATACCGTCGCCCAGCTGCGTTAAGGTATTAGCCACACTAAGCACCGGGAGTAACACGACGGGTAATATAAGAGGAAGTGCCCACCAGCGGTCTTTATTTTGCTTCAGGATGTGGTGAATATTCATAGATGCTCGTTTACAACCCTTGCGCTCCAGAGGGTAAATGAAGACAGGCATCCAACCTGACGTACACGATGCCCGGAAAATTCCTGGCAAGCACAGTGGAGGTGGGATTTTAAATATCAACGACGAGATGCCGTTGACCTAAATCAAATTAATTTATCTGAATAAACATTTCTTACGTTTTATTTGAATATTTTTCCTGTAATTATCAATGCGATAAATAAAAGCGTTGTTTTTAATAACATAAATTAATGTAAGCATTGACGGTATTTTACATTTCGCTGAATTGACCCCGACTTGCGGCTGTGCCTTAATAGCCGTATCGCCCAAAAGGGTATACTCAGGAAAAGAAAGTGAGTCAGGCTACGCGTATGCGAAAACGACATCGATTTAACACCCGGATGACCCGCATCATACTGCTCATCAGTTTCCTGTTTTTCTTTGGCCGCTTTGTTTATTCCTCCATTGGCGCCTGGTATCACCATCAGGACAAAATTCAGTCGCAGCAATCAGGTCTTGTAGTGGATTCGCCCGAGCGCTAAAGCGTGTTCGCTCCAGGCAGACAAACTGTATCGCACTGTATCCCGAGCGCTACGCTGACAAACAGGTACAAAACACCCGCAAAAGCAAACATCCCCGATACATAAAAATGGTCTTCTGTGTCCCTCGCCATAATAAACTGATGAGGAGAGCCACAGATGATTCGTCGATATTTCCTGCTTCCTGTATTTGCGCTGACGTCCTTTGCTGGCGCACTGGCCGCACCGTTGGATGGCCTGAGCGCCGGTGATGTTAATGGCCCGGCCGCCGTAGCGCCGCAGGAAAAACCCCAGCCGCCAGCAAAACTGATCGTCGACCCACCGCTGGCGGGACCGCTGAGTAAAGGTGCGGTCTTTATTCAGTACCGCGTCGAAAACCTGCGCATTGAACCTGTATTTGGACCCGACGCGCTGAAAGTCACTCCGCGTATCGGCCATATTCACGTAGTGGTGGATGACGCGCCCTCGCACTGGGCTGATACCAGCGGCGAGCCGGTGATCCTGGTCGGGCTGCCCGCCGGGAAACACAAGGTAACCATCATCGTTGCCGACCCGACGCATAAGCCCATCGACCATAAAACCGTTGAATTCACCGTACCGCCCCACGCGGCGGTTCATCACTTTTAAGGAGCCTGTTATGAAAGCATTGTCTGTATTAACAGCGGCGCTGCTGGCGGTTTCCACCAGCGCGCTGGCAGAGACGAAAGCCAGCGTGGTGCTGGTGCACGGGGCGTTTGCCGACAGGAGCAGCTGGAATAAGGTGATCACCCGGCTGCAAAAACACCATACCGAGGTCATTGCGGTACAACTTCCGCTCACGTCTCTGAAAGATGATGTCGCCGCCACGCAGCGTGCTATTGCCCGGGCTCATGGGGATGTGGTGCTGGTCGGTCACTCCTGGGGCGGGACGGTAATCAGCGAGGCGGGAAACAATGCCCGCTGAAGTCACTGGTTTACGTTGCCGCTTTTGCGCCGGATTCCGGCCAGTCGACGGCAGAACTGGCAAATAGCTTCCCTGATCCGCCAGGGAGCGCCAGCCTCGCTAAAACGGCAGAGGGGTATTTATATCTGCCGACAAAAGCGGTCAGCGAGAATTTTGCCCCTGACGTGAAGGACGTTGAGCGCAGCGTGATTGCCGCGACGCAGAGCCCCATTAAGGCCAATGCGTTTGGGGAGAAAGTCGCGCATGCCGCCTGGCATGACAAACCGAGCTGGTATGTGGTCAGCAAAAATGACCGGATGATCAATCCTGAGCTTGAGCGCGCAATGGCGAAGAAAATCAACGCCAACACCACGGAGGTTGCGGCAAGCCATGTATCGATGGTCAGCCAGCCGGACGTTGTTACCCGTACGATTGAACAGGCGTTATCGGGACAACAGTGATAAAAAAAGCCCGCATGATGAACGGTCCGACTTCGGGCCACGCCATCCTGCGGGCTTTATGTACTTCCGGCTCCTGTAACGGGGTTATGTGCGGTTTTGTCACAAACGCGCCTTCGCCCTCACTGAACCATCAGAAGCTATATGTCACCTTCAAACTTCCCACAGGAGACGTTTTTCGCTGAACAATGGGGCTATCGCCCGCCTCTCCCGTCAGCTGCGTAACGCCAGCTGCGGCAAGCAGGCTCCAGCGGGAGGTGAGCTTATGGGTCCAGTCCAGGTTCAGCGAATAGGCGTATATGCCCGATCCGGCATCATGTCGGGCAAATCCCGATGCGGCCGACTGGGCGGCGCTGACCCCGTAGTACGTTTGCATGTACTTGCTGGATCCCCAGCTGCCGGTCAGCGCCAGCGTCACCGAGTTTTCAGGAGAGGTGTAGAGCGGGCTGGCAATGCCGAAGTGCACAGCCTCACCGTTGTCTCTTTCCGAAACCGGGACCTCAGCCTGCAGCTGCACGTTAAGCCAGTCAGTTACCCTGTACCCCAGCCCCGGCACAACGACGGCTGAGCCTTTGACGTCACCCATCCCCCGCAGATAGTCGCTGCCGGAGGCGATTGAATCGCTGCTTACGTCGCGATCCTTACGTCCTGCGCGATAGCTCAGCGCAGCGCTGTAATCCAGGTTGCCAACGCGTTTGCCGTAGCCGAGCCCGCGGGTGGTACTGATAAAGAACCCATTTGCCATCGCGTAATCAACCACCTGAGCCGCAGTAACGCGGCTCTTATCCGAACCGGAATAGCGTGGCGCAACATCCACGCCGCCCCCCAGGGTTAACACGTTGCCCTGGCGCTGCCCGGCCGCCAGCGCCGGGGTAGCCAGTAACGCCAGGACGGCCCCCGACAGGATGCTTTTCACGCTGCGACCGATGAGTGAACGGGGGAACCTGTGACGCAGTTTGCAGTTTCTCATTAAAGAAGCCCTTTTGGATTCAGATGGTTACGATTCAGGCGGTGTTAAACGCCAGCGCGCTCATTCTGAATACCCTCCCTAAGGTTCTTATGAGCCGAAAATGAAGAAACGCTGAAGCACGTGCTGGTTCTGTAAAGCTGAATGATTTCCTGATACCGTTTTTTTCTTAAGCTGTTCTTCATCCACTGCTGATACCGTTACCTTTGTGAAAATTCTACTAATTGAAGACGACCTGGATCTCGGCAACGGCGTACGTTTCGCCCTTGCAGATCAAGGATTTGATGTCATATGGGTACGCCGGAAAGAGGATGCGCTGCATCAGCTTGAGCTCTGCGTGCCGGAGCTTATCCTGCTCGACCTGGGGCTGCCCGATGGCGATGGCATGAGCCTGATGACGCGTCTGCGTCAGCAGCTCCGGGGGATCCCCGTCATTATCCTGACGGCGCGAGGCACGCTGCAGGACCGCCTGTGCGGGCTGGACGCGGGCGCGGACGACTATCTGGTCAAACCTTTTGTTCTCGCCGAGCTGCTGGCACGCGTGAGAGCCCTTGCGCGACGCAGTTACGGTTTTGAAAATGAGGCAATAGAAATTCGCGGTTTGTCGCTTCATATTCCGACGCGTCGCGTAACGGTGAGCGCACGCCACGTTGAGCTGACGGCAAGCGAATATGCGCTGCTTGAAACGTTAATGCTGCGCGCCGATCGCGTGCTTACGCGGCGGTATCTGGAAGAGAGGATATTCGGCACGAAAGAAAATCTCAGCAACGCGCTCGACGTGCATATGGGTAACCTGCGGCGAAAAATTGGCGATGGCTTTGTGCGAACGGTGCGGGGCGTAGGGTACGTCATTGATACCGTACCGGTTCAGAAGGCGGCAGGTTGATGCGTAATTTTTGGTACCGCCTCAGGCTCCCTACGCTGGTCAGGCGAATGCTGGTCGCCCAGATGCTGCTGCTTACGTTGCTCTGGTGTTTCTTTTTAACCTTCATTTTGCTGGAGGACCTGCGCAGCCCTCCAATACTCACGGGCAGTGAGACTTACGAAACCCTCTTTTCCCTTGTTGAGAGCATGGAGGATAGGCCGCAGGCGCGTAATGAGGTGCTGGCCGCGTTCAGCAAGGCGCTGCGGGAGGGGTATGGCGGCGGTGAAGATCCGGAACTCGCTATCAACCTGATCGTTCGCAAGCATAATGAGATTATTTTTTCTTCGCGTGGCGCGCCAACGGAGGTGAAAAATAGCCGCCTGGGGGAAATGCAGCGCGTCCGGACCGGAGACCACACCTGGACGAGCCGCACGCTCAAATCCGCGCGCTCCGACGTTGAAGTCACCCTTTTCACCCCGGCTGGCAGCTGGAATTTCTTTATCTACCTGAACTCGCGCGGCTATTACGTCATGCCGCTGCTGGTATGCATCCCTTTTCTTCTTTTTCCCGCGTGGCTGTCAATCCGCATCGCGATGCGCCCCTGGAACAGGGTTGTGAATGAAATTTCATTGCGCACGCCAGACGATCTCTCTCCCTTAAAAGCCGTTCCCAGGCACAGGGAGCTGCGCCAGACGGTGGACGCGATTAATGACTTTCTCGCCAGGGTGCGGGAAAGCGCCGAAAGGGAAAGGGTGTTTATTGCCGATGCCGCGCACGAGCTGCGTACGCCGCTGGCCGCGATGCGAATCAACGTCGAGGCGCTGCAGTCCTGGGTCATCAGCGAAAGCCAGCAGGAGCTGCTTGCAGGCATTGTTCGCAGCAATAGCCGTGCTGCTCGTCTCGTCAATCAGCTTCTGCTGATGAAGCACAGCGAAGCGCACATCGACACGGTAATGGAGCCTGTGCCGCTGACAACGCTTATTCAGGAGCGAATGGCCGCACTGGAGCCGCTGGCATCGGCACGCGGGATTGAGTTTGAATTCTTCGGTGACGATGAAATCCATGTCGCAGGCATTCGGGAACGTCTGGTGTCGCTGATCGACAATTTAATTGAGAATGCCGTGAAGTACAGCCCTGAGGGTGGACGCATTGAGGTACAACTGCAATCGCGTGATAAGTCCGCTCAGCTGCGCGTCTCAGACGCGGGCCCCGGTATCCCGGTTGAACTGCGGGAGCGCGTGTTCGACAGATTTTTCCGCGATCCTAATCAGACCCAAAGCGGGAGTGGACTGGGGCTTGCCATCGTCAAAGCCGTTACGCAGCAACACAACGGCAGGGTCAATCTGAGTACGTCAGCCGAAGGTGGTCTTATGGTGACCGTTGATTTCCCGAATCCGGCGTTCGCATGAACGTAAACCCGGCGCTACACGTCCTGACATGTGTCAGCGCAGCGTTACTTCACGTATGCCGCAGATTGCTTCAATAAAATTACCGTATTTGTTATATTGTTACTTACTGATTATTCACCTCTGCGGTGCCAAAAAGAACAAGATTCACCGCAACCCAGGACAGAAAAATGTTAGATTACCGCTTCCCGACAGCTTTGCAGATGGTTCTCAGCGTAGCGATGGCGGAGCAATCGGGTGAACGTTCGACGAGTGCAATCCTGGCTTACGGCCTGGAAGCGAATCCGAGCTTTATCCGCAAATTAATGGTTCCTCTCGCCCGGGACGGCATTATCGTCTCCACGCTTGGCCGCAACGGCTCTATTCACCTTGGCCGCCCGGCTGAAGAGATCACCCTGCGTGATATCTACCTTTCCGTCACTGAAGATAAAAAGCTGTGGGCGTCCCGTCCTGACGTCCCGGCCCGCTGTGTGGTCAGCGCCAACGCCTGCTGGTACTTCAAATCAATCGCTGATGAAGCAGAGCAGGCTTCGTTAGCGGTTTTAGCGCGCCATACCGTCGCCAGCGCGCTGGAAGAGGTGAAAAAAGCCGATACCAGCGGGTGCGATCCGGTGCCGGAACTCTGTACGCAGCATAAAAAAGCGCCTTAATCCTGACGGATTGCGAAAAAAAAGCCGCCTTCACAATGAAGGCGGCTTTTTGTTATCTGCTACGTCCTACGCAGGCAACACCTCTCTTTCCGCTTTGCCGCGCGTCACGAATTTACGCAGCGTCACGTAAAAGACCGGCGTCAGGAACAGACCAAACAGCGTCACGCCCAGCATCCCGGAGAAGACGGTGATCCCGGTGACGCCGCGGACTTCTGCCCCTGCCCCGTGACCAAGGATCAGTGGAATGGTCCCGGCAATAAAGGCGATAGAGGTCATTACAATCGGGCGTAAACGCAGGCGGCACGCCTCCAGCGCAGCCTCCATGATGCCTTTGCCCTGAATTTCCAGCTCGCGGGCAAACTCCACGATAAGTATCGCGTTTTTACAGGCCAGCCCCATCAGCACGACCAGCCCCACCTGCACGAAGACGTTGTTATCGCCCCCGGTCAGCCAGACGCCGAACAGCGCGGAGAGCATCGTCATCGGCACGATAAGGATCACCGCCAGCGGCAGCGTCCAGCTTTCATACAGCGCCGCCAGCACCAGGAACGCCAGCAGCACCGCGACCGGGAAGACGATCAGCGCCGTATTGCCCTGGGTGGCCTGCTGGAAACTCAGGTCCGTCCATTCAATATTCATCCCGTTCGGCAGGATCTGCTTAGACATGGCGTCCAGCTGCGTCATCGCCTGCGCGGAAGAGAGCACGCGCGGGTCAGCATCACCAATAAGATCCGCCGCCGGGTAACCATTGTAGCGGATCACCGGGTCCGGCCCGTAGGTGGTCGTGATTTTCACCATACTGCCAATCGGCACCATTTCGCCCTGGTCATTGCGTGTGCGTAAATTCGCGATATCTTCCACGCTGTCGCGGAACTGCCCGTCGGCCTGTGCCATTACGCGCCAGGTCCGTCCAAACTGGTTAAAGTCGTTTACATATGACGAGCCCAGATAGGTTTGCAGCGTGCCGAAAAGATCGGTAAGCGATACGCCCTGCGCTTTCGCTTTATCACGGTCAACCTGCACATCCAGCTGCGGAACGTTAGCCTGGTAGGTTGAGATGGGGAAATGCATACCCGGCGTCTGCATAATCGCCCCGGACATGGTGTTCACCGCGTTTTGCAGCGCGCCATAGCCCAGACCAGCACGATCCTGAATATACAGGGAATAACCGGACCCTTGACCCAGCCCTAAAATCGGCGGCGGCAGAATCGAGAAGCCAAAGCCCTGCTGGATTTGCGCGATTTTCGCATTGATCTCCGCGTTAATTTCCGCCGCAGTATGTTTACGCTGGTCGAACGGCTTCAGGCCAAAGAAGACCGTCCCGGTGTTCGGCGTATTGGTGAACTGGAGCGCGTTCAGGCCAGGAAACGCGACCGCATAATCCACGCCTTCGGTATTCATCCCGATTTCGCTCATTTTGCGGATCACCGCATCGGTACGCGCCAGCGACGAGCCTTCCGGCATTTTCACGCCGCCGATCAGGTACAGCTTATCCTGCGTCGGAATAAACCCGCCGGGTACGACTTTAAACATCACACCCGCGGCACAAAGCAGCAGCAAATAAACCGCAAACACTGCACCGCGTCGGCCAAGCGTTTTACCTACCAGTCCCTGATAGCCGGTCGAGCTGCGATGGAAAAAGCGGTTAAACGGACGGAAAATCCAGCCGAACAGACGATCGATAAGCCGGGTCGGGAAATCTTTCGGGGCACCATGCGGCTTCAACAGCAGCGCGGCCAGCGCCGGAGAAAGCGTCAGCGAGTTGATCGCGGAGATCACCGTGGAAATGGCTATCGTTACCGCAAACTGTTTGTAGAACTGGCCGGTCACGCCAGAGAGGAACGCCATCGGCACAAACACTGCACACAGCACCAGCGCAATGGCGATAATCGGCCCGGACACTTCACGCATCGCCTGATGCGCCGCCGCAAGCGGGGCGAGCCCCTCTTCGATATTTCGCTCGACGTTCTCCACCACCACGATGGCATCATCCACCACGATACCGATGGCCAGCACCAGCCCGAACAGGCTCAGGGTATTCAGCGAGAAGCCCAGCAGGTAAAGAATGCTGAAGGTACCCACCACCGATACCGGCACCGCGATCAGCGGGATGATCGACGCGCGCCAGGTTTGCAGGAACAGGATCACCACCAGCACGACCAGCACCACCGCTTCCAGCAGCGTTTGTACAACCGCACGGATCGAGTCGCGCACAAATACCGTTGGGTCGTAAGGTGCCGCCCACTTCATATCGTCCGGGAATCGCGTGGACAGTTCGTCCATTTTGGCGCGCACCGCGTTAGACAGATCGATGGCGTTTGCCCCCGGCGACTGGAAGATACCAATCCCGACCGCGTCTTTATTGTTCAGCTGGGAGCGCAGCGCATAGCTGCCGGAACCCATCTCGATACGCGCCACGTCGCGCAGGCGGACGACCGTGCCGTCCTGCGTTGTTTTCAGGACAATATTGCCAAACTCTTCTTCGGTATGCAGACGGCCCTGGGCGTTAATGGAGGTCAGGAAATCGCTCTCTTTCGGCAGCGGCTCGGCGCCAAGCTGCCCGGCGGATACCTGTACGTTTTGCTCCTGCATCGCCGTCACCACGTCCGAGGCCGTCAGTCCGCGCGCCGCCACCTTGTTTGGATCCAGCCAGACGCGCATCGCGTATTCACCCGAGCCGAAAATCTGGATCTGACCCACGCCGGGCAGACGCGCCAGCTCGTCCTTCACCTTCAGCGTGGCGTAGTTACGCATATACAGTGAATCGTACTTACCGCCAGGCGAAAAGAGATGCACCACCAGCGTCAGCGTTGGCGACTGTTTCTGAGTCGTGATGCCCAGACGCCGAACGTCTTCCGGCAGACGCGCCTCGGCCTGTGCAACGCGGTTTTGCACCTGTACCTGCGCCTGATCCGGGTCGGTACCCGGACGGAAGGTGACGGTAGTCACCAGCACGCCGTCGGAGCCCGCGACGGATTTCATGTACATCATGTTTTCAACGCCGTTGATCGCCTCTTCCAGCGGCGTCGCCACGGTTTCGGCAATCACTTTCGGGTTGGCGCCCGGGTACTCGGCGCGCACCTGCACGCTTGGCGGCACGACATCAGGATATTCGCTCACCGGCAGCAGCGGGATGGCGATTAATCCTGTGATAAAAATCAGAATCGACAGTACGGCGGCAAAAATCGGCCTGTCGATGAAAAAACGGGAAAAGTCCATGGATTGGATTCTCAGGTAAGGGATCAGTTGAGGGCGGCGCTGGCGGTCATGGCAACGGTTTTCGCGTTAACCGGCATACCCGGCATAAACACTTTTTGTAAACCATCGACGATGACTTTATCCCCGGGTTTCAGCCCCTGCTGTACGATACGTAAACCGTCGGCCAGACGCCCCGGCGTAATATCGCGGCGCTGCGCTTTCCCGTCTTTATCAACGACATAAACATACTTACGATCCTGATCGGTCAGCACCGCCTTATCGTCAACAAGCGTGGCTTTAAATTCCGCACTGCCCGGCAGGCGCACGCGTGCGAAGAGTCCCGGCGTGAACTGACGCTGTGAGTTATCCAGCAGCGCGCGCATGCGGATTGTACCGGTACTCGGCGTGAGCTGGTTATCCAGGAAATCCACTTTGCCCTGATGGGGATAGCCCTCCTCACCCGTCAGACCAATCTCCACTGGCAGCGCCGTGTGGTGACTGGACGCCCCCTGCCCGCTGCGGGCCAGGTTCTGATAGTGAAGATAGGTGGACTCGTCCACATCGAAGTAGACGTAAACCGTCTTCTGTGAGACCAGGGTGGTGAGCACGCTGGCGCTGTCACCCGCAGTCACCAGGTTACCGCTAGTGATCAGCGCCCGGCTGGCGCGACCGTCGATAGGCGCGGTCACTTTGGTGAAGTCGAGGTTGAGCTGCGCGGCATCAACCGCCGCCTGCGCCGCGCGAATATCGGCCTGTGCCTGGGTAGCAGCGGAACGGCGCTGCTCCCACTCTTCACGGGATACCACGTTGGTATTGACTAATTTATCGGTACGGTTAGCCTCGCTTCGCGCCAGGCTGGCCTGCGTTTTGGCTCTCGCCAGGTTCGCCTGCGCCTGTTCCAGCGCCGCGCGATAGGTTCGGTCATCAATCGTGAACAGCACCTCGCCCTTTTTCACCTCCTGACCGTCGGTGTAATTCACTTTATCAATGTAGCCGGAGACGCGTGGGCGCAGCTGAACGCTTTCCACCGCTTCAATGCGACCGTTAAAGCTGTCCCACTGGCTAATGGATTTCACCACCACGTCAGCTGCGCTGACGACGGGCGCTTGCGGTGCAGCATTTTGCGCGACACTGTCATCGCACCCGACGAGAAGCGCGGAGAGTAAAACCACCCCCGTCGCGCTCAGATGAAAGTAACCCCAGGTTTTTTGCAGGCTCATTATTTTTATTCCGGTTATTGTAGCCGCCGGGCAAGACGCAGCGGGAGGCGCCGCGCCACTTCCTTTGTCCGGTCTGGCTTAAGGCCATTTGTGTCGTTCATCGCCACAAAACTGTAACAGTTGCGAATACACTATCGCGGCGATTGTAGGAAGGCGCTTAATTAAGTGCAAGAATAATTGTTGCACTTTATGTGCTATTTGCGGCGAAGGTAAATCACGGGTTTTGAGAAGGGATTTAAATGTAACAATAAAACTTGCAATTAATATCAAAACGGGCCACCTTTAAGTGCAACAAACAAAGATGCTTTTAATGCGTGGCGTAGGGGGAAGCAAGATGAACACGAGTGCATTCATTCACGATTTGCTCGACTGGATCGACAACAACCTTGATAGCCGCCTGGACATTGAAACCGTCTCCAGGCGAGCCGGCTATTCGAAATGGCATCTCCAGCGGATCTTCAAAGAACATACCGGCTCCCCTCTCGCCGAATATATTCGCGCGCAAAAGCTGCAAAAATCAGTTGAGCGCTTAGCCCAAAGCGATGAACCGATTCTGAACGTGGCGATCGCGCTGGGCTTTGACTCTCAGCAGTCCTTCAACCGCAGCTTTAAGCGTCAGTATGGTCAGGCGCCAGGGGCATGGCGACGCAGTATCGGCTGCCGTGGATCCCGACAGATGAGCCAATAATTCACGTCCCGTTCGGATATCAGTTATAAAAGAAAAACCCTCTGTAAACAGAGGGTTTTATCAGTCTTACCTGCTTATAACTTCGCAGGAAAGGTTATGGGCTTACTCCCACTCGATCGTCGCCGGTGGCTTGCCGCTGATGTCATACACCACGCGGGAAATGCCGTTCACTTCGTTGATGATGCGGTTAGACACGCGGCCTAAGAAGTCATACGGCAGGTGCGCCCAGTGCGCAGTCATGAAGTCGATGGTTTCCACAGCACGCAGGGAAACAACCCAGTCGTACTTACGTCCATCGCCCATTACGCCTACAGAACGAACCGGCAGGAACACGGTGAACGCCTGGCTTACCTTGTTGTACAGGTCAGCCTTGTGCAGCTCTTCAATGAAGATCGCGTCCGCGCGACGCAGCAGGTCGCAGTACTCTTTCTTCACTTCGCCCAGCACGCGTACGCCGAGGCCCGGGCCCGGGAACGGGTGACGGTAGAGCATGTCGTACGGCAGCCCCAGCTCCAGACCGATCTTACGCACTTCGTCTTTGAATAGCTCACGCAGTGGTTCAACCAGGCCCATCTTCATCTCTTTCGGCAGGCCGCCCACGTTGTGGTGAGATTTGATGACGTGTGCTTTACCGGTTGCGGAGGCGGCGGATTCGATCACGTCAGGGTAGATAGTGCCCTGCGCCAGCCATTTCACGTCTTCCAGCTTCAGCGCTTCTTCGTCGAACACTTCCACGAATACGCGGCCGATGATTTTACGTTTCGCTTCCGGATCGTTCTCGCCTTTCAGCGCGTCCAGGAAGCGCTGTTCGCCTTCCACGTGAACGATGTTCAGACCGAAGTGGTCGCCGAACATGTCCATGACCTGCTGGGCTTCGTTCAGACGCAGCAGGCCGTTGTCCACGAAGACGCAGGTCAGGTTTTTGCCGATGGCGCGGTGCAGCAGCATCGCGGTCACGGAGGAGTCGACGCCGCCGGAGAGGCCGAGGATCACTTTGTCATCACCAACCTGCTGGCGGATACGCTCCACGGCGTCGTCGATGATTTTTGCCGGGATCCACAGGGCTTCACACTGGCAGATATCACGCACGAAGCGCTCCAGCATGCGCATACCCTGACGGGTGTGAGTCACTTCCGGGTGGAACTGCACGCCGTAGAAGCGTTTTTCTTCGTTCGCCATAATCGCGAACGGGCAGCTTTCGGTGCTGGCTACGGTCACGAAGTCCGACGGGATAGCGGTGACTTTGTCGCCGTGGCTCATCCACACGTCCAGCAGCGGTTTGCCGTCTGCGGTCAGGGAGTCTTCGATACCGCGCACCAGCGCGCTGTCGGTGACGACTTCAACCTGCGCGTAGCCGAACTCACGCTCGTTAGAGCCTTCTACGTGACCGCCCAGCTGCATCGCCATAGTCTGCATGCCGTAGCACACGCCGAACACCGGTACGCCCGCTTCGAATACGTACTGCGGCGCGCGCGGGCTGTTCTCTTCGGTGGTGCTCTCCGGGCCGCCGGACAGGATGATGCCGCTTGGATTGAACTCGCGAATCTGTGCTTCCGTGACATCCCACGCCCACAGCTCACAGTATACGCCCAGCTCACGCACGCGACGCGCCACCAGTTGAGTGTACTGAGAACCAAAATCGAGGATGAGGATGCGATGTTTATGAATGTTTTCCGTCATTGACGCTAATTCCGAGGCAAGTGAAACAGATTAAATAAATCGCCCGACACGAGGTCGGGCGAAGAAAATCATGATCCCAGACGGTAGTTCGGGGACTCTTTGGTGATCGTCACGTCGTGCACGTGGCTCTCCTGGATACCCGCACCGCTGATGCGTACGAATTCCGCTTTGGTACGCAGCAGGTCAATGGTACCACAGCCGGTCAGCCCCATACAGGAACGCAGGCCGCCCATCTGCTGGTGGATGATCTCTTTCAGACGGCCTTTATAGGCCACGCGGCCTTCGATGCCTTCCGGTACCAGTTTGTCAGCGGCGTTATCGGTCTGGAAGTAACGGTCGGAGGAACCTTTGGACATCGCGCCCAGGGAGCCCATACCGCGGTAGGATTTATAAGAACGGCCCTGGTAGAGTTCGATTTCGCCCGGGGATTCTTCGGTACCGGCCAGCATGGAGCCCACCATCACGGCTGCGGCACCTGCGGCGATCGCTTTGGCGATGTCGCCAGAGAAGCGGATACCGCCGTCCGCGATAACCGGAATACCGGTGCCTTCCAGCGCTTCAACCGCGTCAGACACCGCGGTGATCTGCGGAACGCCCACGCCGGTGACGATACGGGTAGTACAGATAGAGCCAGGGCCGATACCCACTTTCACAGCGCTGCAACCGGCTTCCGCCAGTGCGCGAGCACCTGCGCCCGTAGCCACGTTACCGCCGATGATCTGGAGATCCGGGTATTTAGCACGGGTTTCACGAATACGTTGCAGAACGCCTTCGGAGTGGCCATGTGAGGAGTCAATCAGCAGCACGTCAACGCCCGCGGCAACCAGCGCGTCAACGCGCTCTTCGTTACCTGCGCCCGCGCCAACCGCAGCGCCGACGCGCAGACGGCCATGCTCGTCTTTACAGGCGTTCGGTTTACGTTCTGCTTTCTGGAAATCTTTAACGGTGATCATGCCACGCAGGTGGAAGTTCGCATCCACAACCAGCGCTTTCTCAACGCGTTTTTCGTGCATTTTCGCCAGCACCACGTCGCGGGTTTCGCCTTCGCGAACGGTCACCAGGCGCTCTTTTGGTGTCATATAGACGCTGACAGGCTGGTTCAGGTCAGTCACGAAACGCACATCACGACCGGTGATGATGCCCACCAGCTCGTTGTCTTCGGTCACAACCGGGTAACCTGCAAAGCCGTTACGCTCGGTTAGCGCTTTCACTTCGTGCAGGGTGGTGGTTGGCAGAACGGTCTGAGGATCGGACACGATACCGGATTCATGTTTCTTCACGCGGCGAACTTCTTCCGCCTGACGCTCGATAGACATGTTTTTGTGGATAAAGCCAATGCCGCCTTCCTGTGCCAAAGCGATAGCCAGACGCGCTTCAGTCACGGTGTCCATTGCTGCGGAGAGCATAGGAATGTTCAGACGAATGGTTTTCGTCAACTGCGTGCTGAGGTCGGCAGTATTCGGCAGAACGGTGGAATGAGCGGGAACGAGGAGGACGTCGTCAAACGTCAGTGCTTCTTTAGCGATACGTAGCATGGGCAATATCTCTGACCTGGGTGGTTAAATATTGCCGTGGCATTATACAGAGCGTAACCGATTGCATCTACACTTTTTTGAAAAAAATGCTTGCGATCGCCTCTCAGCAGGTTACTATCGACTGAATAACTTGCTGATTTAGAATTTGATCCCGCTCACATGTTATCCTCTCAATCCCCCTCAATTTATACTGTCAGCCGCCTTAATCAGACGGTGCGTTTGCTGCTTGAGCAGGAAATGGGACAGGTCTGGATCAGCGGTGAAATCTCTAACTTCACGCAGCCTGCTTCCGGTCACTGGTACTTTACGCTAAAAGACGACACCGCTCAGGTGCGCTGCGCGATGTTCCGCAACAGCAATCGTCGCGTGACGTTCCGCCCTCAGCATGGCCAGCAGGTTCTGGTTCGCGCCAACATTACCCTGTATGAGCCGCGCGGCGATTATCAGATTATCGTCGAGAGCATGCAGCCCGCCGGTGAAGGCTTGTTGCAGCAGAAGTACGAGCAGTTAAAAGCCATGCTTTCGGCTGAGGGATTGTTTGACCAGCAGTTTAAAAAGCCCCTGCCCTCACCTGCCCACTGTATTGGAGTTATCACCTCGAAAACCGGCGCGGCGCTGCACGATATTTTGCACGTCCTGAAGCGCCGTGACCCTTCCCTGCCCGTCATTATCTACCCAACTGCCGTTCAGGGTGACGATGCGCCGGGGCAGATCGTGCGCGCGATTGAGCTGGCGAATGCGCGTCAGGAGTGCGATGTCCTGATCGTCGGGCGCGGCGGCGGCTCGCTGGAAGACCTGTGGAGCTTTAACGACGAGCGCGTGGCGCGGGCAATCTTTGCCAGCCTTATCCCTGTGGTGAGCGCCGTCGGCCATGAAACGGATGTGACGATAGCCGATTTTGTCGCGGATTTACGCGCGCCCACGCCGTCCGCGGCGGCAGAGGTGGTCAGCCGTAATCAGCAGGAGCTGCTGCGCCAGATCCAGAACGGGCAGCAGCGCCTGGAGATGGCGATGGACTACTTCCTCGCCAACCGTACCCGCCGCTTTACCCAGCTTCATCATCGTCTGCAACAGCAGCATCCGCAATTGCGTCTGGCGCGTCAGCAAACCGTACTGGAGCGTCTGCGTCAGCGGATGAACTTCGCGCTGGATAACCAGCTTAAGAAAGCGATATCGCGCCAGCAGCGCACGACTCAGCGTCTGAACCAGCAGAATCCGCAGCCAAAGATTTATCGCGCACAAACGCGGATCCAGCAGCTTGAGTTCCGCCTCGCGGAAAATATCCGCTCACGCCTGAGCGCCACCCGCGAGCGTTTTGGCAATGCGGTCACCCATCTGGAAGCCGTCAGCCCACTCTCCACGCTGGCCCGCGGCTATAGCGTGACCACCGCGACGGACGGCAAAGTGCTGAAGCAGACGAAGCAGGTTAAAGCAGGGGATGTGCTCACCACCCGGCTTTCTGACGGCTGGGTCGAGAGTGAAGTGAAAGAGATCAAACCGGTGAAAAAAACGCGTCAGCGTAAAAGCGGATAAATCTTCGCCGGTTACAAACTATACTGCTGCTATTGCCTTTTTTAATAAGGAGAGCAGCATGCCCCATCTACATAGCGTCATCCCTCCGTATATTCTTCGCCGTATTATCGAAAGCGGTTCTGAGCCGCAGCAGCGCTGCGCCCGTCAGACCTTAACCCACATCCAGACGCTGATGGCCCATATGCCGGGCAAACCCGCCGCGCCGCATGTGAATAAAGCCGGTCAGCTTGAGCGTGACATCTACGATGCGAAACAGACCCAGGATCTGCCGGGTACCCAGGTACGCTATGAAGGCCAGCCCTCCAACGGAGATGTGGCGGTGGATGAAGCGTACGATTATCTGGGTATTACCCATGATTTCTTCTGGAAGGAATATCAGCGCGATTCGCTCGATAACAAAGGGCTGATCCTCACCGGCACCGTGCACTATGGCCGTGAGTATCAAAACGCCTTCTGGAACGGCCAGCAGATGGTCTTTGGCGATGGCGACGGGGAAATCTTCAACCGCTTTACCATTGCCATCGACGTGGTAGCGCATGAGCTTAGCCACGGCGTGACGGAGACCGAAGCCGGACTCATCTACTTTGAACAATCGGGCGCGCTGAACGAGTCGTTATCCGACGTGTTCGGTTCGCTGGTGAAGCAATACCATCTTAAGCAAACCGCCGATAAAGCAGACTGGCTGATTGGTGAAGGGCTGCTGGCGGAGGGCATCAACGGGAAAGGGCTTCGCTCCATGTCTGAACCCGGCACGGCCTATAACGATCCGCTGCTCGGTAAAGATCCGCAGCCCGGGCATATGAAAGATTTCATCAAAACGCGCGAGGATAACGGCGGCGTACACCTTAACTCCGGTATCCCCAACCGCGCGTTTTACCTGGCCGCAACGGCGAGCGGTGGCTACGCCTGGGAAAAAGCGGGTTATGCCTGGTACGACACGGTTTGCGATCGCAACCTGGCGCAGGATGCGGATTTTGATGCCTTTGCAAAACTGACGATAGCGCACGGCGAGAAACGCTCTGGTAGCGACGTTGGGGCGGCTATAAAACAAGCCTGGGAACAAGTAGGAGTGCTGTAAATGCAGGTTCCGGAACTGACGGATGACGCCGTGGTTGAGCTGGCCCGGGAAGGCGGCGTCGCTTTTATCCCTAAGCTGAGCGGCCAGCGCACCATTGCGCTCTCCTCGCTTAATGAGGCCCAGCGCCAGCGCCTGGTGAGCATTCTGAAGCAGGCTTTCCCGCGCGGCCAGCCGCCCGGGCAAGCCTCTTCCCCCGGCAGCGGTGACCAGCGCTATTTCCGCATCCAGATTATCTGGACCGGCCAAAATCAGGCGCACTACGCCGATATCATCGTGCTGGTACCCGAGCAGGAAGCACCCGAGTCGCTGGTGGAACTGTGGCAGAAAGGTGAAGGCTGCGTGTGCGATTAAGCCTCAGCTCTGACGAACTCGACGCGTTTTTTTGAGATAAGCCCGTGGCCGTTCTGGCAAAAATAGTCCACCGCACCGCAGGCCTTGAGTACCTGAAGCGGTTGATGGCAGTCAGGGCAGCGCGCTTCGAGGGGAATATCGTTATTGCAGCTGTCGCAGTGCGCGATACCGTTTTGCGGCTCGAGCGCTGCGTGGCAATCCGGACAGGTTATCGACATGCTCTCTCCTGTTGAGGTGGGCCGGGGCTGGATAACTGCCCCGGCAGGCTGAATAGTATCAGGCTTCGGTAGCCGGTTTTGTCTGCACATTTTCCAGCATGCGACGCACCGGAACAATGAGGACGATCAGCACCGCAGCACAAATCAACAGCGCGATGGAGCAACGGGCAAAGAGGTCTGGCAGCATATCCAGCTGGTCGGCCTTCACGTGACCACCAATCAGGCCCGCAGCCAGGTTACCCAGCGCACTGGCGCAGAACCACAGGCCCATCATCTGACCGCGCATTCTTTCCGGCGCCAGCAGGGTCATGGTTGCCAGACCAATCGGACTCAGGCACAGTTCCCCGAGCGTAAGCATCAGGATACTGCCCACCAGCCAGAACGGAGAAACCCCTGCTCCACCGTTGCTCAGCACGTTCTGTGCCGCCAGCATCATCAGGCCGAAGCCCGCCGCCGCGCACAAAATACCGATCACGAACTTGGTGATACTGCTCGGGCGAATATTATTGCTCGCCAGCTTCGGCCATGCCCAGCTAAATACCGGTGCCAGCAGAATGATGAACAGGGCATTAATCGACTGGAACCACACCGCCGGGATCTCAAAATCACCGATCATGCGGTTAGTGTAGTCGTTGGCGAACAGGTTGAAGGAGGTTGGCTTCTGCTCGAACGCGGACCAGAAGAACGCGGCGGAGACCAGCAGAATAAAGCATACCAGCAGCCTTGCGCGCTCTTTGCGATTCAGCCCGGCGAAGATGAACAGGTAGATGAAGTAGAGCGCGACGGAGGCGGCAATCACATATACCAGCACGCTGGCCACCGCGACCGGATTAATCACAATCACGCCCTGGGCAATCAACGTGACGATGATTGCAACACCCACAGCCAGCGCCAGCAGCCAGGCACCCACGCCGTTACGTTTCACTACTGGACTGTTCCAGGTGGAGTCCAGACCGACTTCGCTGTCGTAGCGCTTCATGGCCGGAACGGCAAACACGCGGAAGATAATCAGGGCGACCAGCATCCCGATACCGCCGATACCAAAGCCCCAGTGCCAGCCGTGGGTTTTAATCAGCCAGCCGGAAATCAGAGGAGCAATGAACGAGCCCATGTTGATGCCCATATAGAACAGCGAGAAACCGCCGTCACGACGCGCATCGCCCTTTTTGTAGAGGGTACCGACCATGACCGAGATACAGGTCTTGAACAGGCCGGAGCCGAGCACGATGAACATCAGGCCGATGAAGAACAGGTTGTCGCCCATAATGGCCGACAGGGCAATCGACAGGTGCCCAAGCGCAATCAAAATCGAACCGTACCAGACGGCCCGCTGCTGGCCGAGCCAGTTATCCGCCAGCCAGCCGCCCGGCAGTGCGGCGAGGTACATGGTGCCCGCGAAGATGCCGACAATCGCCGAGGCGTTTTCACGCGCCAGGCCCATTCCGCCGTCATACACGGTGGCGGCCATAAACAGGATCAGTAGCGGGCGAATACCGTAAAACGAGAAACGCTCCCACATCTCGGTGAAGAACAGCGAACCGAGCGGATAAGGATGGCCGAAGAAGGTTCGGCTCTCTTTTTGATTAACAGAGGATTGCATAATTCTCCCGAAAGGTATGTGTCGTGCTTGTAAACACCAGCATGTACGCCGAACGGTTACGTATCCGATCGATTTTTTACATGCGGCGAAATGTTGGTTAACCATTTGATAACCAGGCGCTAGTTTTGTCTAGTACCGAACCCTGGACTTTAAGATGAAAATTCGACGATTGTCTACTTTCTTAGATATAAACATGGTTAAAAGCGAATAGTGATTGACATCACACAGGGAAGGCAGACCTTTTGAATGAGCGAAAAAAACCCGCGACAGGCGCGGGTTTTAGTGAGTTCGGTAAGAATTATTTGCTTTTCTTAATGTGCTTAATCAAACGCTTACGCTTACGCATCTGGTTCGGCGTCAGGGTATTACGTTTATTCGCAAACGGGTTTTCCCCTTCCTTGAACTGAATACGGATAGGCGTACCCATCACGTCCAGCGACTTACGGAAGTAGTTCATCAGGTAGCGTTTGTAGGAGTCCGGCAGGTCTTTCACCTGGTTACCGTGGATCACCACGATAGGCGGGTTATACCCCCCGGCGTGGGCATATTTCAGCTTCACGCGACGGCCACGCACCAGCGGCGGCTGGTGATCTTCTGCTGCCATGTTCATGATACGGGTCAGCATCGCCGTGCTCTGGCGGCGGGTAGAGCTGTCATAGGCTTCACGAACGGATTCGAACAGGTTGCCTACGCCGCTGCCGTGCAGGGCAGAGATGAAGTGAACGCGGGCAAAGTCGATAAAGCCCAGACGGAAGTCCAGCGTCTCTTTCACCTGTTCGCGTACTTCATTGCTCAGGCCATCCCACTTGTTGACGACGATAACCAGTGAGCGCCCACTATTAAGGATAAAGCCGAGCAGAGAGAGATCCTGATCGGAGATACCTTCACGTGCGTCAATAACCAGCAGCACCACATTGGCGTCTTCAATCGCCTGAAGGGTTTTGATCACCGAGAATTTTTCCACTACATCGGTGATTTTCCCGCGCTTACGCACCCCTGCAGTGTCGATAAGTACGTACTCACGTTCATCGCGCTGCATTGGAATGTAAATGCTGTCACGCGTTGTGCCTGGCATGTCGTAAACCACCACGCGCTCTTCGCCCAGAATACGGTTAGTAAGCGTAGACTTACCTACGTTTGGGCGACCAACGATAGCCAGCTTAATCGGCAGATCCTGCGGGTTGAAGTCATCTTCCGGCTCTTCCTCGCCTTCCTCTCCGGCTTCAAACTGTGCCCAGTATTCGGCGTCTTCGTCCACCTCTTCCGGCGGGTTTACTTCATCAACCCACGGCAGCAGAACGGTTTCCAGCAGGCTGGTGACGCCACGGCCATGCGAGGCCGCAATTGGATAAATATCGCCAAGGCCTAAAGACCAGAAATCCGCAACGGCCTGATCGGCATCAATGCCGTCAGTTTTGTTCGCCACCAGGAAGGTTGGCTTTTCGCGTGAACGCAGATGTTTAGCGATAGCAGAATCCGCGGGCATCAAGCCAGCGCGAGCATCCACCATAAACAGAACCACATCCGCTTCTTCGATAGCCAGCAGAGATTGCTCTGCCATGCGGGTCTCTACGCCGTCTTCCGTACCGTCAATACCCCCGGTATCGATACAGATGAACTCGCGTCCTTCCACCTCTGCACGACCGTACTTACGGTCACGCGTCAGCCCCGGGAAATCCGCAACCAGCGCATCACGGGTGCGTGTTAAACGGTTAAAAAGAGTGGATTTTCCAACGTTAGGGCGCCCGACAAGCGCGACCACAGGTACCATGTTTGAAGCCTCATAAAATTCAAAATAACGTCGCTTTCGCAGCGTTTTTAAAAATGTCAAAACGGCTCCTGAGTGAACAGGAGCCGTTTAGTATACTACAACCGCCGTGTAATTAACGCGTGATCGCGTAAAGCGTGCCGTCTTTTGCCTGAATCAGCAGTTTACCGTCAGCCACAACCGGGTCGGTCAGGAAGCCTGAGCCGTCCACTTTCTGCTGCGCCACGAAGCGGCCATTCTCTGGATCGATCCAGTGCATATAGCCTTCGCTGTCGCCCACCACCAGGCTGCCGTTATACAGTGCCGGTGCGGTCAGCAGACGGTGAAGCAGATCGCTCTGCGTCCACAGCGTCACGCCACCTTCGGTGCTCAGCGCCAGCAGACGGTCGTTCTGATCCACCATATAAATACGGTTGCCGTCGACAATGAAATCGTTCACGGAACCCAGCTCACGTTTCCACATGATCTGACCGCTACGCAGGTCCAGCGCCGTCAGGTTACCGTTATACGCCAGCGCGTAAACCACACCGTCAACGATGACCGGCGTGGTGTCCACGTCACTCAGACGGTCGATTTCAGTTGAACCGGTCGCCTGGGAAATACGCTGCTGCCAGATCATCTGGCCCTGCTGCATCAGTACTGCGCTGACACGACCGTTGTCACCACCCACAATGGCGGCGCCAAATGCAGTCGCCGGAGCAGATTCACCACGCAGAGATAGCGCTGGCATATCCAGGTTAACCGTCCATTTTACCAGACCATCTGCTTCGTTCAGCGCCTGCAACTGGCCGTTGCTGGTATGGATCAACACCAGGCCGTCGCTGACAACCGGACGTGACAAGGATTCACCGGCAACGCTGGTCTGCCATGCAACCGAACCGTCGCTGGCATTCAGCGCGTAAACCTGCGCTTTTTCGCTGCCCACATACACGTGACCGCCGGCAACGGTCAGGCCGCCAGAAAGCAGCGCAGGTTTACGGGAGAACCAGCCGTCTTTTTCCGCCAGGTTAATGGACCACACTTCCTTTCCGTCATCAGCGTTCAGCGCTTTAACGGTGCCTTTGCGATCGGCCGCATAGACCACGCCGTCAGCAAATGCCGGGTGCAGGTTGGAATAAAAATCGCCAATACCATCACCCACGGAGGTGTCCCAGGCGGTGGACGGAGTGAACTGGTTTTCAACCGTCGGCAGCGGGGACATTTTGACAACGTCTTCTTCGCCACTGAACAGTGAACAACCACTCAATAACGTAACAGAAAGCAGTCCTGGCAGAAGTAATTTACGCAATTGCATTGGGTCCCTCTCAGACGGACAAATTATTTATTTTCATCTGCATCATTTCGCTCAGCGCAGGTGAAGCTTTACTATCCACGCCAGCTTGCCACGCTTTACGCGCGCCCGCTTTATCACCCTTACTCAGCAGTGCTTCACCGCGAAGATCGGCGACAATAGCGGCAAAGCCATCACCTTTGATGGTATCAAGCGTTTTCAGCGCGTCGTCGGCTTTTTTCTGCTGAACCTGAATACGTGCCAGGCGCAGATTGATCACCGCTTTCAGATTTTCGTCACTGGCAGCAGCAAGCCCCTGAGACAGTTGCGTAGCGGCTTTGTCCAGTTCGTTTTTATCAACATACTGCTGAGCCACTTCCAGCGCAGCCAGCGCACCGTAGGTGTTTTTGTTGTCAGCGGCAAATTTCTCCGCAGCCGTCAGCGTTTGCGGCTGATCGGCACGGATTGCGCTAACGGTGTTTTCGTAGTTCAGGGACGAACCGCGAGCAGAGTCAGCCTGATGATTGTTCCAGTAACGCCAGCCAACCAGCGCACCAACACCTAAAATAACCCCTACAACCAGTGCCTTGCCGTTTTCAGCAAAGAAGCGTTTAACCGCATCAACCTGGTCGTGTTCGTTCTCGTACATTTCCACGCAGTCCTTCTCCTTAGCCCAATAGAGTGCGCAAGTGCGCCGCAACGCCATCCTGCGTTACCGTAGTTTGCTCACCAGAGCGCAGGTCTTTAACCACCACTTCGCCGTTGGCCACTTCGGACTCACCCAGCACCAGTGCAATACTTGCGCCCCACTTATCGGCACGAGCAAACTGTTTTTTAAAGTTGCCGCCGCCGTGGTTGGTCATCAGCTTTACGTCCGGCAGCGCATCGCGCACGCGTTCGGCAAGCTGCATCGCCGCAGACTGCGTATCCGCACCTGAGGCCACCAGGTATATATCGACAACAGGATCGGCTTTAAATTCCGGATTAACTGCCTGAACCAGCAAAACAAGTCGCTCAAGGCCCATCGCGAAGCCTACAGCCGGTGCTGCGCGACCACCCAGTTGCTCGACCAGTCCGTCATAACGACCGCCAGCACAGACGGTGCCCTGCGAACCGAGGCTGGTGGTGACCCACTCAAATACGGTGCGGTTGTAGTAGTCCAGACCGCGCACCAGACGCTGGTTAACGGTATAAGCAATGCCCGCCGCTTCAAGCAGCTTGCACAGGCCAGCAAAGTGTTCGCGGGAATCCTCATCCAGGTAGTCACCCAGCGCTGGCGCATCGTTCAGCAGCGCCTGTACGTCAGGATTTTTGGAATCGAGTACGCGCAGCGGGTTGCTGTACATACGACGTTTACAGTCTTCGTCGAGCTTCTCTTTGTGTTGTTCCAGGAACGCCACCAGCGCATCGCGATAGTTCGCACGCGCTTCCAGAGAACCGATAGAGTTCAGCTCCAGGGAAACGTGCTCAGAAATACCGAGCGCACGCCACCAGCGGGCAGTCAGCATAATCAGTTCGGCATCGATATCTGGTCCTTGCAGACCAAACACTTCCACGCCAAGCTGGTTGAACTGACGGTAGCGGCCTTTTTGCGGACGTTCGTGGCGGAACATCGGGCCGATATACCACAGGCGCTGCTCCTGATTGTACAGGAGACCATGTTCGATGCCGGCGCGTACGCAACCCGCCGTCCCCTCAGGACGCAGGGTCAGGCTGTCGCCGTTGCGGTCCTCAAAGGTATACATCTCTTTTTCAACCACGTCGGTTACTTCGCCGATCGCGCGTTTGAATAACGGGGTCTGCTCTACAATCGGCAAACGAATTTCGCTGTAACCGTAGCTGCCGAGCACCTGCTTCAGTGTGCCTTCAATGCGCTGCCAGATGGCGGTTTCGCCAGGCAGATAATCGTTCATGCCGCGGATGGCTTGAATGTTTTTTGCCACGTTTATTCTCTTTCTATATACAAAAAAGAACCCAAAGAATGGGTTCAATCATACATGGGAAGCAGCCTGCTTCCCATCACGTTATTTTTCAACCTGCTGAACGCTGATGCGCTGCGCTTCGTCCATCATCGTCGCTTTTGCGCGAATGCGGGCTTCAAGCTGGTCGATCATATCACTATTATCCAGACGATCTTTACGAACGCCATCTTCATAGAGACCACTTTTCTTGTTACCGCCGGTAACGCCCAGCGTGGACACCAGCGCTTCACCCGGACCGTTCACCACGCAGCCGATGATGGAAACGTCCATCGGGGTGATGATGTCTTCCAGACGCTGCTCCAGGGCATTGACGGTGCCGATCACGTCAAACTCCTGACGTGAACAGGTTGGGCAGGCAATGAAATTGATCCCACGCGCGCGGATACGCAGTGATTTCAGGATGTCGAAACCGACTTTGATCTCTTCCACCGGATCGGCGGCCAGGGAGACGCGTAACGTGTCACCGATGCCTTCAGAGAGCAGCAGGCCGAGACCAATTGCCGATTTTACCGAACCGCTGCGCAGACCGCCCGCCTCGGTGATGCCAAGGTGCAGCGGCTGATCGATCTGTTTTGCCAGCAGACGATACGATTCAACGGCCAGGAAGACGTCAGACGCTTTCACGCTCACTTTGAACTGATCGAAGTTAAGGCGATCCAGATGATCGACGTGACGCATGGCGGATTCGAGCAGCGCCTGCGGCGTCGGCTCACCGTACTTTTCCTGGAGATCTTTTTCCAGAGAGCCAGCGTTTACGCCGATACGGATTGGAATGTTTTTGTCGCGGGCGCAGTCAACCACCATGCGAATGCGCTCTTCGTTGCCGATGTTGCCTGGGTTAATACGCAGACAATCGACACCGTATTCAGCGACTTTCAGCGCGATACGGTAATCGAAGTGAATATCGGCAACCAGCGGAACGCTCACCTGCTGCTTGATCAGTTTGAACGCCTCAGCGGCGTCCATGGTCGGCACTGAGACGCGAACAATGTCCGCGCCGACGCGTTCTAATGCTTTGATTTGATTAACCGTCGCTTCTACATCCGTAGTACGCGTATTGGTCATCGACTGGACGGCGATAGGCGCCCCATCGCCGATTGGCACGTTCCTAACGTAAATCCGTTTCGATTTTCTACGTTGAATAGGAGCCTGGTTATGCATGTAAAATCTCCCGCATTGCCCGTCTGTTACTGTGCTGCTGATTGTTCGGCATTAACGGTAAGACGCGCAACCTGGTTAGTTCTGATAAAGCGGCTCAGATCGACAGGTTTTCCTTGATACTGGATCTGTACCGCTGCCGGTGCGCCGATTTTAAGCTTGTATGGTGCCTGGCCCGTTAGATTTAACGTGCCATCTTTACGTTGCAGGCCGCTGAACAGCTTTTTACCTGTCGCGTCAGTCACTTCCAGCCAGCAATCAGCCGTGAAATTCATCACCAGCGCATTCGGGTCAACGGCAGGTGCCGCCGTACCCGCCGGGTCAGTTGGCAGTGACGCCGCGGTGTTATCTGCCGGTGCCGTTGCCGCAGGGGCGGTATCAACATTGGCCTGAGAAGGTGATACGACCGCGTTCTGATCCTGGGCCTGGGTAGCCGGTGCGGTATTCGCCGTCGCTTCTGGCGTCGCCGCTGGCTCGGTTGCAGGCGTGCTGCTTGCTGCCGCCTGAGGTTCGCTGGAGGTCGCAGCCCCTTCGGTGCTCAACGGCACGCTTTGCGCGCCGTTAGTACCAGACTGATTAAGCTCAGCGGAGGACTGATCGGCCATGGTGGTGATCTCTTCCTGTTGCGCTTTGTGGTTTTGCCACCACCATGCGCCTGTCAGCCCGACAACCACGAACAGGACCAGCCAGGTAAAGCTCATCAGCCAGCCATCGCGTTTTTTACGACGTTTACCCAAAGAGAAGCTTTGCATCGGCGCAACTTTTGCCGCACGCACAGGCGCCTGCTTCTCCATCATCGGCAGTAATTCGTCTTCAGGAATATGAACCAGTTTGGCGTAAGAACGGATATAACCGCGCAGAAACGTTGAAGCCAGATCGGCGGGCGCCTTATCTTCTTCAATGTCGCGAACGGTGGAAACCTTCAGGCACAGGCGTTCTGCAACGGCTTGCTGGCTGAGTCCGAGTTGTTCACGGGCGTTGCGAAGACGAACGCCAGTGGAGAGTGCTGCATTTTGATCGTGAGTGGCTTCAGTATTCATTCGCTACAACTACTGGTACGTGAAAATAAGGGTTCAGGTGCCGGTGAGTCACAATGCCACCCGCACCGCGAAACTTTAGGTCAGTTAACCTGGAACAAACAGTATAAGACTGTCGGGCCGCAGATGACAGCGCTGGCAGGCCTTCACGCTAAACTGTTGTTACGTCGTTACATACTGCCCGAAAGTCGTATGAAACGCACCGTAATTATTAATCAGTCGTGATGATTGTGGCTGGTTATTCAGTAAATTAATGCTTCACGGCGCAAAAAATGCGCCGTGTCTGCATAATAATCAAACGGTTTTAACCGCGATTGACTCACCCTGCATACGCTTACGCAGCGTACGTTTGGTACGGTCAATAACGTCACCCGCCAGCTGACCACAGGCTGCGTCGATATCGTCGCCACGCGTTTTACGTACGATGGTGGTGAAACCATACTCCATCAGCACTTTTGAGAAGCGATCGATACGGCTGTTCGAGCTACGGCCATACGGCGCGCCCGGGAACGGGTTCCATGGGATCAGGTTGATCTTACATGGCGTATCTTTCAGCAGTTCAGCCAGCTCATGTGCATGCTCGGTACCGTCGTTAACATGATCCAGCATCACGTATTCAATGGTCACGCGGCCCTGGTTAGCATTGGATTTCTCCAGGTAACGGCGCACGCCAGCCAGGAAAGTTTCGATATTGTACTTTTTGTTGATCGGCACAATTTCGTCACGGATGGCGTCGTTTGGCGCGTGAAGGGAGATGGCCAGCGCAACGTCAATCATGTCACCCAGTTTGTCCAGCGCAGGCACAACGCCGGAAGTAGAGAGCGTAACGCGGCGCTTGGACAGACCAAAACCGAAATCGTCGAGCATGATTTCCATCGCCGGAACGACGTTGGTCAGGTTGAGCAGCGGTTCACCCATCCCCATCATCACCACGTTGGTGATTGGACGTGTACCGGTGACTTTCGCTGCACCCACGATTTTCGCAGCACGCCAGACCTGGCCGATAATTTCCGATACGCGCAGGTTACGGTTAAAGCCCTGCTGCGCCGTAGAGCAGAATTTGCACTCCAGCGCACAGCCCACCTGAGAAGAGACGCACAGCGTGGCGCGATCGTCTTCCGGGATATACACGGTTTCAACACGCTGATCGCCAACGGCAATGGCCCACTTGATAGTGCCATCTGAAGAGCGCTGCTCTTCCACCACTTCCGGTGCGCGGATTTCCGCCACTTCTTTAAGCTTATTGCGCAGCACTTTGTTGATGTCCGTCATGTCATCAAAGTTGTCGCTGCAATAGTGGTACATCCATTTCATGACCTGATCGGCACGAAACGGCTTCTCGCCCATCTCTTTAAAGAACTCGCGCATCTGCTGACGGTTCAGGTCCAGCAGGTTAATTTTTCCATTTTTATTGGGAACCGCAGGAATGGCGACTTCGGTGGTATTCACTAATTCAGACATAATTTTTTCCGGCCTCGTTGTTACACGTTGTGGCCCTTGGTGGGTTGAAAAGAAACGCCCCGGTAAGCAGTCTGCTCGTCCGGGGCGTTGCATTGTACAAAGTCTGGCGCAGGGATGCCACGTTTGCACGCGGCATTTACGAAATTATTAGCGAGTGCGCGGGCACACTTCGCCTTCTGCAAAGAAGAACGCGATTTCGCGCGCAGCAGATTCAACAGAGTCGGAACCGTGAGTGCCGTTCTCGGTGAAGCTGTCTGCGTAGTCAGCGCGCAGAGTACCTGCCAGCGCGTTGTCCGGGTTGGTTGCACCCAGCAGATCGCGGTGACGCTGTACCGCGTTTTCGCCTTCCAGTACGGATACCACGATTGGGCCAGAAGTCATGAACTCGACCAGACCGTCAAAGAATGGGCGACCTTCGTGCTCAGCGTAGAAACCGCGAGCCTGTTCAACGGTCAGGTGCAGCATTTTGGTGCCAACGATCTTAAACCCTGCTGATTCAAAGCGAGCGAAGATGCTGCCAATAACGTTTTTTGCCACCGCGTTTGGTTTGATGATGGAAAAAGTACGTTCAATAGCCATTGATAACCTCTGTAAAATGTTCTGTTGTTTTTGCATACCTGAGTATGGTGTGGCGCGGATTATAAAGAGCAATAGCGCCATTGCCTATGGTTATGCATAACATTTTTTTAAAATGAGACGAAGATTAGCAACAGCTCGTATTTCGCATGCCGTACTGATGGTGAAAACAGAGCGGACACTGCTTTTCATCAGAACTAAATGACCAGAAATGACGGTGGCACGTCAAACAAACGGCTTCATATGCCGGTATGGTCACGCTTTTCGCTGTCCCGTCTGTTTGCGTCACGTTTATCGCCGCATGCTGGCATACCGCTTCGCAGCCGCCACACCCCGTACAGCGTCCGGTTTCCACGACCAGTTCAGCGTTCTCAAACCGAATCGCGTTTTCCGTACAACTCCGCCAGCACGCGCCGCAGAGTACGCAGGATTCGGTATCGAGAGTTATCTCTGCCTCGCTAAACGCAGAAAACGCCCTGCGCAGCTCACGCTGACCGGGCACGACGCAACAGACCCGGACATCCTCACGGGGAACGTGCATCAGCGCACGCCGGGCGGTATTTACCTCGTTGACGGGTATATGTTTAAACGCCCACGCTGCTTCACCACGTCGACGAAGCGCCAGATTCAGCCGGGCAATCGCCAGCAACCAGTCAGGATTCTGCTCCGCGTCGATACTGATAAAACGAACGTGGTGCTGCGCGTGCCACAGCAGAAGCTCATTCACCCCTGGCGCACGGTCAGTAAAAGGCCCAACAAGCGTATCGCCACACAGAAAACGTTTTCGCGGCGTGATGCCGGTGATGGCTACAGCGGGGCAGACAAACAGGCAGTCACCGCATTCAATACAGCGGCTGTCATCAACCGAGACGCCGGTGTCGGTAAAAGAAAAAGCCTGCACGGGACAGACGTCCGCGCAGGCGCAGCAGGAAGAGTGGCGAAAACGGCGACGGACGCACGCATGCGTCACGTCCATCGCCGGGGCTAAGGTTAATCCGCCCATCAGCCAATACTGAAGAAAACAAAGCGCAGCATCAGCTCACCCACAATTAGCAAGGCACTGCCCAACAGCATTGTGCCTCGCGCCGCTTTTAAGCCGCCCGCAGCAAAGCACAGCATACCCGCAACGGAAACGCACCAGCTCAGCAGATGCACGGTTCGCAGTTGCTCCAGCATTTGTAACGGTGCGTGTGGGAACGTCACAACGGTGTTGTCCATAGCCGTAATATCTGCCAGCCAGACGGGCTGCATCACCAGACGTGCAATCACCAGCAGCGTAATAATGACAATCGCCGTTCGCACGCGGGTCTGGGAACGTGCCCCAACGGCCATGCAGGCTGAACCGATAATTCCCACCGAACCGATAAACAGCACCAGGGTATTAATGTGATGCCACGTCACCACGGATGCATGCATGTAGATCTGCGCCATGCAGAACACATCCACCAGCCCGACAAGACCTGCCACAACCAACAGCGGCTTCCAGCCTGGTTTTTTGACAAACATCAGCAGCGTTGCGAGGCCAAGTGCCGCAAGATAAAGACTGGCAAAGATAATCTCACGGCTCAGCCAGGAGCTGGATACGTGACGCAGCGCATTGAACGCATTAAGTGGATAGCCCATGTGCAACGCAGAGGCGAGCAGACCGAGGCTGGCCAGCACAAACGCTCCGGCAGCCGGCAGCAGCGCGCTGCGTTGCGTGCTTCCGAAGGCCAGCCACAGCGTAACGCCAACCGATCCTTGCAGGAACAGCGTAAAAATCAGCAGCGGTAACTCATGCATGACGTTTCCCCTCTTTCTCTGCGCCCTGATGCGCTTTGATCACCAGGTTCGGTTTGGTGATGGAGGAATCAGGCAAGCCTTTCACATCACAGACCGCACCATACTTCGCCCGCAGTTCATCAATCGGCCCGAATTTAATCGCTTCGAGTGGACAGGTTGCCACACAGACAGGCTGTTCCCCCTTCGCCTGTAGATCCACGCAGAAATCACATTTGGACATCTGCCCGGTCTGCTCGTTGAGCTGTGGCGCGCCGTAAGGGCATGACCACGCGCAGTAGCCGCAGCCGACGCACTTATCAGTATCTACGCGCACAATACCGTCCCCCGGACGCTTATGCATCGCAGTGGTCGGACAGTTTTTGGTGCAGATTGGGTCGGCACAGTGGTTACAGGAGATAGAGAGCGTGTAGGCAAAAACGTTATTGCTGACGCCACCCTGCCCGGTTGGGATAAAGCTCCCGCCATTAACTTCGTACACGCGACGGAAACGACGTCCGACCTCAAGGTTGTTTTTATCTTTGCACGCTACCTGACATGCTTTGCAGCCCGAGCAGCGAGAAGAGTCGATATAAAAACCCAGCTGTTTGTCGCTTACCGGTGCGTAATGTTTAAACTGACTCATGCTTTAGCTACCTCCACCAGCATGGTTTGATGGGAATTCCCTTTCGCAAGCGCGGTAATACGTGCGGAACTGAGCACGTTCGCGCAGCCGCCCTTATCAATACCCTGCTCGTCCGGCTGCCACCAGGCACCTGCCTGCATGGCCACAACGCCTGGAATGATGCGCGGCGTGACCTCCGCCGGGATCTCGCAAATGCCGCGCGCGTTATGAATACGCACGGTATCTCCCTGCGCAATGCCGCGATTTTGCGCATCCTGCGGGTTGATCCACAGCTTTTGCTGCTGCGCCTCAATTAACCACGGGTTGGCGTACTGGGTGGAGTTAGCGCGGTTTTTTCCTTTCCAGGTAATCAGCTGGAGCGGGAAGCGTTTCGCCAGCGCGTCTTCCGGCCCTTCATGGGCAGGCACGTAGTGCGACAGCGCCGGAATTTCCGGGTGATGCATGTCGTACAGACGCTTCGAGAAGATCTCAATTTTTCCGGACGGCGTCGGAAACGGATGATTCTGCGGATCGCGAATGTTGTCTTCAAAGGCGACGAACGGCGCGCTTTTGAAAAGGTGCTGACGCGTCTTCTGTAGCGTCGCGAAGTCCGGCAGGTTTTCGTCAGGCATGGAAAGACGCGTCTGCTCCCAGATGTGCTCAATCCACGCTTTTTCGTCACGCCCTTCGCTGAACGCGGGTTCGACGCCAAGCTTAGCAGCGACCTCCCGCAGCCAGTCGTAGTCTGAACGGCGTTCAAATTCAGGTTCAATGAGCTTTTCTGACAGGATCAGATAGCTTGCCGTGCCCCAGGTTTCGCCGATATTCCAGCGTTCCATAAAGCTGGTTTCCGGCAAAAGAAGGTCGGCGTATCGGGCGCTCGGCGTCATAAACAGATCGCTTGCGACGATAAACTCAATTTTCGACTCGTCTTCCAGGACACGGGTTGCCTGATGAAGATCCGGGTTCTGGTTAGCCAGATAATTTCCCGCCAGCGAGAACAGGATGCGGATATTGCTGTCCAGCTTTTCGGCATCCTTCAGGCCGACGTCCGCGGTGACCTGAGATGCATCGTCGGCGGCCTGCACCCAGTTCATCACCGATATTTTGGCTTTGACCGGGTTGTCCGGCATTTCTGGTCCGGCGGCAAATTTCCGGTTTGCGCAGCCGCCATAGCCCGCTGCCCAACCGCCTTTCACCCCGACGTTACCCGTGAGCGTAGCCAGCAACGTCGAGCCGCGCGCGGTGCGCTCGCCGCAGTTATGACGCTGCGGTCCCCAGCCCTGGATCAGCGCAGCGGGTTTGGTGGTTGCGTAGTCGCGCGCCAGTTGCCGAATTGTTTGTGCAGGCACGTGGGTGATTTTCTCTGCCCACTCGGGCGTTTTCGCCACGCCATCTTTTGCGCCGCTCAGGTAAGCCATCAGGGATTCATTGGCCGGAACGCCTTCTGGCATAGTGTCTTCGTCAAAGCCCAGGGTGTAGCGCTGAATAAAGTCGCGATCGTGCAGGTTCTCCGTGACGATCACATACATCATCGCGTCCATCAGGGCGTTGTCCGTGGTGGGAAGCAGCGGGATCCACTGATCGGCCAGGGAGGAAACCGTATCGGAATAGCGAGGGTCGACAACAATAAAGCGAGTGCCGTTTTGCTTCATCTTCTGGTAGAAGTGGTTGCTGTGACCAAAGATCGTTTCCGTCGGGTTATGTCCCCAGAGGATGACCAGTTTGGTGTCCAGCAGCGTGTCCAGAGAACTGCCGCTGGCAGCGGTGCCATAGGTATACGGCGTTGCTGCCGCCGTGTTACCCATACTGACCGAGTGATAGCTTTCGAGATAGCCGCCGGTTAAGTTGAGCAGACGACGAACCATTTTATCGCCGGAAAAAGTCCCGCCGGACACAGCGGTGCCCACATGAACATAGCGTGAAGCCGCACCGTATTTTTGCGTAATAGTTTTTAATTGATTCGCAATAAGGGTGGTGGCTTCATCCCAGGTAATACGCTCGAATTTTCCTTCGCCACGTTTCCCTACACGTTTCATTGGGTATTTCAGTCGATCGGGATGGTAAACAAATTTCCGATAAGCCCGGCCTCGCACGCAGGCGCGCATTACGGGCATTTGCGGATCCAACGCGTTATCCGGACGCGTAGAAATTCGGGTCACAACGCCCTCACTGACGTGAGCACGAATATCACACTTGCCGCCGCAGTCAAACGTACTACAGGTTTGCACCACTTTTTCTTCAGGCGCAGTGTCTGAAACCGCCGCGCCCTGTGCCTGTACTTTGCCGGTTTTGACGACAAAAGGCAGAGCGGCGAGCGCCGATCCTGCCTGAATAAACTGACGCCGGGATATGGCGGGAATAGTCCCCTCTCCCTGATGTTTATTTTTTTCCATTGCTCGTTCCTTAAAATAAAAACGCATTCTCGTTTTTTTTCAGGAACGGATATTGATAATTATCAAGCTAACTCTTGAGGAGTAACACTTAGCGATCTAACTCAAAATTGACCGTCGCCGTTTGTCCTGTTTCATCTAATACAACTAACTGATATTTACCCGGCAAATATAATTGGAGTGAATAATTCTTCTGATGTCCGTCCAGCGGTTCGCCATTCAAAAACCACCATCGTTGCCCCTCCCCGCCGCTGGTTGAAACGTTGAGGGTCATGTTTTTCTCACCCGGAAGACGTTTAATTACCGCCCCTTCTCTGACGCCTGACAACATCAGCGGCGCCGCATTATGGTTATCCAGCGGAGGGCAAACCGCTGAACGGGCGGGGAGACGAGCAGCCCGTTTTTCGGCAGCAGGCAGCCAGGGCTCCAGCGGCAGCGGCCAGACATCCAGCACTTCTTCTGTCGCATCAGTACAATCCGCTGCGACGCGTTTGCCTTCTTTATCCAGCCAGACCGGGAAACGGATCCCGCGAATACCTTCCTGTTCCGGCAGCAGCAGCGTAGGCGGTTCACTGCCTTCCAGCAGCCAGGTTGACAGCCGACGCCGACAGTTTTCGTTCCCTTCAGGCAGGGACTGGCCCCCCGGCCAGCAAATCACGCCCCGTCCTACGCTTGCAGGACGCGGATCGCGCGGCAGACGGGCTTCATCCACCATCGAGCGGGACTGAAGCATGTTATTGACCTGATTCAGGAGCGGAACTGCGCTGGCGAAACCAAACTGCCCGGCAACGGGCGTGCCGTCCGGACGTCCGGTCCAGATTCCAATGACATACCGGGCGTTCAGCCCGATGGCCCAGGCATCCCGGTAGCCATAGCTGGTGCCCGTTTTCCACGCCAGCGGCGCAACCTGGGGCAGCGCACTGTCCGGCAGGGGCTGTGCTTCACTGGCGAGAATGCGACGAATGATCCACGCCGCCCCCTGCGACAGCAGCGGACGTTCGATCAGCGGATCGCCCGGCTGTAAACGCAACCGGCCCGCCTGACCCTGCCGCGCAAAGGCGCTGTAGGCGGCAGCGATATCAGCCAGGCGTGCGCCTGCGCCCCCCAGGATCAGGGAGAGGTTGGGCTGCGCACCCGCGGGGAGTATGAGCGGTAATCCCGCGTTGCTCAGCATGCCTGCAAAACGTTTTGGGCCGTACGCTTCCAGTACCTGCACCGCAGGCAGGTTGAGGGAACGCACCAGGGCTTCGCTCATGCTGACCGGCCCATGGAAACCGCTGTCAAAGTTGCCGGGGCGATAATCCCCCGTTTTTCTTGGAACATCCTGTAATAACGAAGCGGGATGGATCAGGCCATCGTCCAGCGCCATGCCATAGATGAATGGCTTGAGGACCGATCCCGGCGATCGGATCGCATTGACCATATCCACGTGACTAAAGCGACTGTCATCATTGATATCTACCGAGCCTACCCAGCCACGCACTTTCATGGATGTATGATCCACGACGATCATCGCCAGTGAACTGCGGGCAGGCAAGCGCGATTTCCAGTTCATTGCCAGCTCTTCAAGCTGTCGTTGCAAAGCTGCATCCAGCGTGGTGACTATTTTTGTGTCGCGGCTTTTACTCAACATCATGCGGGAAAAGAGCGGCGCCAGCTGCGGCATCTGCCGGGGGGCCAGCCAGACCGGCTCTTCACGGGACTCTTTCACCTGCTTCTCAGACCAGACGCCCTGAGTCAGCATGCGGTCGAGCACTTTGTTCCGCGCCGCTTCGGCACGTTCCGGCCAGCGGTCGGGGCGCAGACGGCTGGGTGCCTGTGGCAGTACAGCCAGCAGCGCCGCGTCGGAATAGCTCAGCTGAGACGGCGGTTTGCCAAGATAAGTCCAGCTTGCCGCGCCCACGCCCTGCAACGTGCCGCCAAACGGGGCACGGTTGAGATACAGCGTCAGGATTTCACGCTTGGAGAGATGCCACTCCAGCTGCATCGCCCTCCACAGCTGACGAATTTTACCGCCAAAGGTACGCGGATGCGGATCCAGAAGACGTGCCACCTGCATGGTAAGCGTGCTCCCGCCAGAAACCACTCTCCCGGCGGTGAGATCCTGCCAGGCGGCACGCAGTACAGAAAGCGGATTGACGCCAGGGTGATCCCAGAACCAGCGATCTTCATACTGGATCAGCGCCTCAAGATAGCGTGGGGATACCTCTTCAATGGTAACCGGATAGCGCCAGATGCCTTCGCTGTCGGCAAAGCGCCACAACGGAACACCCTGCTCATCCACCACCACTCGCGCAGGGTTGACCTCTTTCAGGGGCAACGGCCACACACGGTCAGCGGCGACAATCAGCCCCCCTAAAAAGAGAAGCGCTCCCGCAAGCCACAGCCAGCGGGAGCGAATCAGGCCTGCTATCTGCATCTTACGGAACAACGATCAGCGGGCCACTGGCCGACCCCGTTGCTCGCCACTGCGGAACGTACATGGACTCGACCATCGGAACAGGCACCTGATAGGTTCCTGGCGTAACGGCACGGGCCAGGTAAACCAGCGTGACCGGCTGACCTTCATTGACCGGCACGGCGGCCACAAAGCGATCGTCGCGGAATTCCATGTGCTGAATATCAGACTGTTGCATCTGATTCAGCAGGTTTTGCACTTCACTGCCGCTGTCCTGCAAGCTGGCGCTGCTGCTCGCCAGATTCTGGTTTTCCAGCTCCAGACCTGCCGGGAGCAGATCCACCACCAGCGCATCCGGTACGTTCTGGCTGGCCTTCACTTCCAGCCACACCAGAACCAGCTCACCGCTCTTAAGTGAAGAGAGCGACTTGCTGCTGCCGTCTGTCGACAGGATATGACGTTCAATCTGCAAGACGTGAGAAGATGGCTGGGGCGCATACTCCGGATAGCCAGTAGTGTCCAGTCGTACCCACAGCGGCGTCGTGCCGGTATTCGTCACCTGCAAGACACCAGGCTGGTCGCCGTTCAGGTTTTCTACCTGCGCTTTATCACTGCTCTGGGTCTGTTCAGAGAGGGTGGTCGTTGCCTGCCACGCGCCTGACAAGGTTTGCAGTGAACGTCCAGCCAGGAACAGCGCATTGCTCTCCTGGGTTGACAGCCAGCGCTGGCTGAACGCGTCTTCAGATAACGCGTTCAACAGCCTGTTTTGCGCATCCGGCAGCAGCTTGTACTCTTCCAGCAGGGAGAGCATCAGGGCATTATCACGCAGCTGGCTGCCGTAATCCGCCATCCAGTTTCGGCTGTCGTTACGGGGAGTTTTGAGAGCCAGATCCAGCGCCTGCTGGCTGCGCGGTGTATCCCCCATCAGTTTGAGTGCCATGCCCAGCTGCATCAACGGAAGCCCGGAAGCGGCCTGAGCGTGACGCTCCCAGATTTCACGCAGTGCACCGAGCGGCGCTTTTTGCTGACGAGCCAGCACCAGCGAAGCATACGCCTGGACAGCAAATTTGCTGGCCTGGGTGTCGTCGCTGTAGCGGATGGACATCATCCCCGGATCCTGTAAATAGCGCAGCAGTCGGCTGTTGGCGTTATTCACCGCCTCGGCAGGCACGCTGTAACCCTGCTCCCCTGCCCGCACCAGGAAGTCCGTAACATAGGCGGTCAGCCAGTACTCTTCCGGGCCGTTTTTATCCCACAAGGCAAAACCGCCATCGTCACGCTGCATTTGCAGCAGACGGGAGATGCCGATATCAATGGCCGCACGGCGTTTATCGTCGGTGTCGCCTTTAATGCCCAACGCCGTAAGCTGTGCCGCGTTGGTGTAGAGGGACGGGAACAGGCCGCTGGTGGTCTGCTCAAGACATCCGTATGGATAGGCCTGAAGTTCACGAATGTAGCGCGCCAGGTTCAAAGGTGGTTTACCGCTGAGCAACAGCTGTCCCTGTAGCGTGGCAGGCGAGAAACCGTCGATATGCTGTGCTGGCGCGCTCCAGGATTCGCCAGGGTTCAGCATCGTGCCCGTATTCACCGTTTGCGCCGGGAATGCGGGGCGTACACCAATTTTCCAGCTCTTCTGCTGCGGCGCAAACGTCTCACCAGGGAGCTGAAGCCCCGTCACCTGAGCAGTTACTTCACCATCGCCATAGCCTTCCAGCGCGCGCACCGGAATAAACAGAGTGCTACGAGCGCCAGGCGGCAGCTTAACCGGCTCTGGCTGAGCACCTTCGAGCGACACCTTACCGGTTGCGGTTAACGCAATGTTCAGCGTTTGCGACTGGTCAGTAAGGTTGGTCAGGTCCAGCGTCAGGCGAGAGGTATCGCCACTTGCGAGGAATCGCGGCATATTAAGCTCGGTAATAATCGGAGCCGCCACAATGATTTTGCTTTCGCTGCTGCCGAAATCGTCTTCCGTCCAGGCCTGCGCCATCAGACGCAGTTCGCCGTTGAAATCACCGATCGGCAGCGTGATGGTGCCTTCACCGTTGGCATCAAGCGTAACCGGCTGCGCCTGCTGAGCAATAATGGTGACATGGTTCACCGGTGGCTTACCGCCGCGTTTCAGTTCATCGCCGTCTCCGCCAAAGCGCAGTGCGGCCAAACGTCCCTGACCTTCAATCACCTGGCCGTAAACATCATAGATGTCCGCGCCATAGCGCTTCTGACCGAAGAAAGCTTCCCACGGATCCGGCGTGACGTAGTCGGTAATGTTCAGCACGCCGCTATCAACAGCCGAGACCAGCACGTTCACCTTCTGTGGCACAGCCCCCTCTTTTACGCTGGCTTTCACTTTCACAGAAAGCGTCTGGTTCGGACGCATTTTTTGTGGGTTATCAAGTGCGATGCTCAGGCGACGATTTTCGTCCCCCATTGGCAGATGCAGCAGACCAACCGCGCGTTTTGGCGTGGCGGATTTAGATTTATCGCCAGGACGAACCACCAGCGTGCTGAGGTAGAGATCGTGACGTTTCCAGGCCTTATCCACCGGAATGGCGAGATCCAGACCGTTAACCGGTACGTCGATCTCTTTCCACCACAGTGGCCCTTCGCTGGATTCGATCATTGCATAGCCCTTGCCTGCGGCCGGCGCTGCAATATGCAGGTTGATGGTATCGCCTGGCTGATAGGATGGCTTGTCCAGTTTCAGCGTCACACGATCCGGGCGTGCAGCACCCGTGCCATCGCTGTTATCCTGCCAGCTGTACCCCGCCCAGAAGCGCACGCTGCTGACCATGCTATCAGGGGCTTTCACTTCCAGACGGTATGAGCCCCACTCCACCGGGAAGGTGACTTTACCGGTTTCATCGGCCTTGAGGTTAAGTTCCTGCTCGCCCTCAACCAGATCTTTTTGATCAAACTGAGACTGCCAGCCCTCGCTCTCGGACCAGTTCCAGAAGTAGTCGCGACGCTCACGGACCAGACGCACCTGCAGACCAGATACCGCTTTTTTCGCCCCGCTGGCATCGGCATAGACGATGTCAAAGCTGGCGTTGCCGTTCTCATCAACAATCGGCTGGTTGACGGTGGTATCGGTGCGGTAGTCGTACACGGCCTTGCTGGCGAACTGTGGGCGGATCCCCGGAAGTTCAGCCGCAGGCCAGATAGCCTGCTCGGCGCGTCGCGTTACCGGACGCCCGCCTGATTCCAGCAGGCTGGCCTGCAAAATCAGTTGCAGCGGCGAGTGCACCTCTTTCCACTGGCTTTCGGTGGTAACCTGTCCGCGCCCCTGTTCGTCCAGCGTAAGCTGCACTTCATCCAGGCTGCGGCTCAGGTTCTCCTCGGCAATATCACCGAACTGGAAGCCAGGCAGTGCAGGCACCGCGTCACGTAGCGGACGCAGGAAAAGCTGGCCTTGCAGAGAATTACCGTTAGCCGGCGCGCCATACAGGTAATAGCCCACAACGTTAAAGTCCACATCCTCCTGCGGGGAAACCGGCGTTTTTTGCCCGGTCAGATTCAGCGCCATACGCTCAGGCATAAAATCTTCGACGTGGAAATCCCACATGCGCTGCTGGTTATCCCCCGTATTCGCGCGAATATGCCACATGCCGGTCTGGGCGCCGCTATCAAGCGAATAGTTGAAGCGATAAAGGCCGTTCTCAGGTTGCACAACGACCGTACGCGCTACCTGGCCGTCCGGACGCAGCACGTCAAGTTTTACCGGCTGCTCGGGAAGCGGTTTGCCATCGCTGTCGCGAAGCAGGCCGTTAAGGATCACCGTTTCACCCGGACGATAGAGATCGCGCGGGCCAAACATAAAGAACTGTTTGCTGTAACCCGGGTTACCGGCGATATCAAACTCCGCCAGATCCAGCGCCGGAAGTTTGAGGTCAAGAAGCGTGGTCTGGCCATCTTTACTGGCCAGGATCAGCGCGGCTTCTTTATCGGTTTCCAGTTTCGCATGACCATCGGCGTCGCTGTTCGCCTCGGCCAGGGTCTGTCCTTTATCGTTCAGAAGGGTAATGGTCACGCCTGACTGCGCCGCACCGTTTTCAAGACTCTGGGTGAAGATGTCCAGGCGGTTATGATAACGGTGAGCGGACAGCCCAATATCACTTAAGGTAAAGAGCGTCGCGGCGTTACTGTAGTTATAGTGACCAGCCTGATTCATCACGGCGATATAGACGCCAGACTGCTGGAGCGGCTTAATATCTTTGAGCGGCAGGAGCAGTTTTTCACGCGTGTTGCGCGCCGGGTTGAGGTCGAAACGGCCGGTGTAGACCAGTTCCGCCATCTTCAGCAGGTTGTCAGATTCCCAGTTGGTCAGCGAGTTACGGTACTCCCACTGGCTGACAAACGAGGCCAGCGACTCCGGCTTAACGCGGTAGAAGTTCACGTCCACATTGTTGACGTTGAGCGCCATCAACGGCAACCCTTCCACCACTTTACCCGGCAGCAGCGATCCGCGGCTGGCGAATCCGACCGTCGGTTCAACATCCCGGGTGGTGATCGCTTTTTCATAGTCAATGCCGAATGTCGCTTTGTTCAGCGCGAGCAAATTACGCTCGACGGTGACGACCAGATTACGATTCGGCTCCAGATGGCGCAGGCGCAGCTCTTTCAGATTGGGGGCCAGTTCCCAGGCGCCGTCCACTTTGCCACTTTTTTATCCACCACATGCACCGTTTTCGCAAAATCCTGGCTGGGATCCAGCGGGACAGAGAAGGTCAGAACCAGTGTCGCAGCACCGTCGAGTTGCACTTCAGAGGCATCCAGCAGCGTCAACGCCTTACCCTGACTCTGCGCGGCCAGCTTAGCCAGCTTTTCAGGATCCGGTTTTACCGGGGTTTTCTGTGCTGATGTAGTAGACGCTGCGGGGGCTGCGGCCTGAGGTTTGTCATCACTGTTATCACAGCCGGCAAGCGTAAAGGTGGTGAGCAGCGCGAGAGAGATCGCAGCTAAGCGAAACGGTTTCATCCTATGTCCCTGGCCTGAGGGGCCTGTTGGTCGTCGTCCGGATAAGTATTATCCGCAAGTTTCGTTAATACAAAAAGTCCAATTTTATAATCTGGAAAGCGCCTCGCAGAATGGCATCGTACTCGCATGCGAGGGTGGAACCGCGATCACACAGCGTAACGTAACATGTTACCTTTCGCGTCATTTGTTTTTAAAACAAGAAGATAGCTGGATAAGCTCGCATCATGCCTGCTAGTTTTATGACCATGACGCACCCCGAGTGCGCGGTTCAATAAGAGAGAAAGCCATGAAACGAGCCGTGAACGCCCTACAAAATTTCGGAAAATCACTTTACGGACCTGTACTTATCTTACCTATCGTCGGTCTGTTTATCGCCTTTGGGAATGTGCTGGGTAACGGCAATCTGGCCGAGTACCTGCCGTTTCTCGGCCATCCGCTGATCCAAAGTGTCGGCCAGCTGATCGCCAAATCTGCCGTGTCGGTGCTGGTCAACCTGGCGCTGGTGTTTGCCGTCGGGATCCCCATTGGCCTGGCAACCCGAGACAAAGGCTACGCGGCGCTGATTGGGCTGGTGACTTTTATCGTGTTTATCAATGCCATGAACGTGACGTTACAGCTTCAGGGAGAACTGGCCCCTGCAGAGCAGATGAAAGCCGCCGGACAAAGCATGGTTCTGGGCGTCCAGGTGCTGGAGATGGGCGTTTTCGCCGGGATCCTGACCGGGGCGCTCTCCGGTTATCTGTACAACAAATATTCCGGTGTCCAGTTTAACGGCGCGATGGCGATATACTCCGGCCACTGCTTTGTCGCGATTGTGATGTTGCCAGTTTCTATGCTGCTCGGCGTGGTCATGAGCGAACTCTGGCCGTACGCACAGCATGGAATAAGCGCTCTGGCGCTGGCGATCAAAGGGTCCGGTCCGTTTGGCGTGGCGATCTACGGTTTCCTTGAACGCATTCTGGTGCCGACGGGCCTGCATCATCTGGTCTATACGCCGTTCCTGTATACCGAACTGGGCGGTACGCAGGAGGTGTGTGGCGCAACCTATCAGGGCGCGCGCAATATCTACTTCGCCGAGATGGCCTGCCCGGACGTGAAGCAGCTCAGCAGTACCGTGGTGTGGGATGCGCGCGGCATCAGCAAGATGTTCGGCCTTCCTGCCGCCGCGCTGGCGATGTACATGACCGCGAAGCCAGAGCGTAAAGCGATTGCGAAAGCGATTCTGATCCCGGCGGCGCTGACCTCGCTGCTGGTCGGCGTAACCGAGCCGATCGAGTTCTCTTTCCTGTTTGTCGCCCCGCTGTTGTTCGTGGTGCATGCGGTGCTGACCGGCATTGGCATGATGCTGTTCACCCTGTTTGGCGTTCACGCCATCGGCGCCAACGGAATTATCGATTTTATCCTCTACAACCTGCCGCTCGGCACGGAAAAGTCCAACTGGCCCATGTACATCGTGGTCGGGCTGATCATGTTCGCCCTTTATTTCGTGGTGTTCCGCTTCCTGATCCTGCGTTTCAACATGAAAACGCCCGGTCGTGAAGATGACGATCGGGAGACGCGCCTCTACAGCAAACAGGAATACCAGGCGAAGGGAAATAATGACGGGCTGGGCGAATCGATCGTCGTCGGTCTGGGCGGTCGGGAAAACATTCAGGTGGTTGATAACTGCTACACCCGCTTACGCGTCACGGTGAAGGACGTCGCCATCATCGACGAACCGCGCCTGAAAGCGACCGGCGCGAAAGGGATTATCAAACAAGGTAACAACGTTCAGGTGGTCTACGGGCTGCATGTCAAAAAAATGCGAGAAGCCGTTGAGACGTTTCTCTGAAAGGAGCTAAAGATGTTAACACCCCCATTCATTCTGTCGATTGCTGGCGGCGGCAGCACCTACACGCCAGGTATAGTGAAAAGCCTGATGGTACGCCTGCACGATTTCCCCCTGGCAGAGATTCGCCTGTATGACATCGACGAGGCGCGCCAGAACACCATTGCGCCCGTGGTGGAAAAGGTCATTCGCGACCACAGCCAGAGCATCAAATTCACGGTCACCAGCGATCCGGAGGTGGCCTTCAGCGGTGCGCATTTTGTTTTTGCTCAGATGCGCGTCGGACAGTACAAAATGCGCGAGCAGGATGAAAAAATTCCGCTGCGCCACGGGGTGGTCGGCCAGGAAACCTGCGGACCCGGCGGGCTGGCATATGGCCTGCGTACGATCCTGCCGATGGTAGAGCTGATCGATAGGGTGGAACGCTACGCGCACGAAAAGGCGTGGATCGTGAACTACTCCAACCCGGCGGCGATCGTCGCTGAGGGCGTGCGTCGCCTGCGCCCCAACGCACGCGTGCTGAACATCTGCGATATGCCTGTCGCCGCGATGCGCAATATGGGCGCCATTCTGGGCGTGGACCGTCATAAACTGGAGGTGGACTATTTTGGCCTCAACCATTTCGGCTGGTTTACCCGCGTGCTGGTGGACGGCGAGGACAAGCTGCCGGAGCTGCGTAAACATATCGCGAAGTTTGGCCTGCTGACGGAAGACGCGGCCAAAACCGACCCGCAGCACTCGGATCCGTCATGGGTGAAAACCTGGCGCAACATCAAGCCGATTATGGATAACTTCCCGGAGTACCTGCCGAACCCGTATCTACAGTACTACCTGATGCCGAACCAGATTGTGGAGCATCAGAACCCGGACTATACCCGTGCCAACGAAGTGATGAACGGACGTGAGAAAAAGCTGTTTGCCGCCGCCGAAGAGTACCAGCGCAGCGGGATCTTACCGGACGCCTTCCACGTAGGTGTTCACGGCGAATTTATCGTCGATGTCGCCTGCTCGCTGGCATTCAACCTGCGCCAACGTCATCTGGTGATGGTGGAAAACCGCGGGGCGATTACCAATCTGCCGTACGATGCGGTGGTGGAAGTACCCGCCTATATCACCTCCGAAGGGCCGGAGCCTGTCCGCGTGGGTCAGGTGCCGTTGTTCCACCAGACGCTCCTGCAACAGCAGCTCGCTTCTGAACAGCTGCTGGTGGAGGCAACCATCGAAGGCAGCTACGAGAAAGCGTTGCAGGCGTTTACCCTGAACCGCACCGTGCCGACCATGGAGCACGCGAAAGCGATTCTGGATGAGATGATCGAAGCCAACCGCGACTACTGGCCAGCGCTGCAAAAGGCATGGCAGGACGGTGAAGCGGTGAAAAAATAGGGGCTTGCTCGCGAGTTGAACGTGGTTAACTTGTCGGTGTCAGAAAAAACACCGACAATCCTTTTTTACGGAAAAGAATGGAGGCAACCATGTCCACCTCATATTTTGTCGCCGCCGACTGGCTGATTGAGCACGGCGACGACCCGGAAGTTCAGATTATCGACGCGCGCATGGCCCCTCCGGGCCAGGAGCATCGTGACGTTCCCGCTGAATATCGCGCAGGGCACCTGCCTGGCGCGGTTTTTTTCGATATCGAAGCCCTCTCCGATCAAACCTCTCCCCTGCCGCACATGCTGCCTCGTCCGGAAGCGTTTTCCGTGGCGATGCGCGAGCTCGGCATCAGCAAAGACAAACACCTCGTTGTTTACGATGAGGGTAACCTCTTCTCCGCCCCGCGGGCGTGGTGGATGCTCAAAAACTTCGGCGTGGAAAAAGTGTCGATTCTGGCGGGCGGGCTTGCGGGCTGGAAGCGCGACGAGCTGCCGCTTCAGCAGGGCGACGTGACGCTGCCGGAAGGCGAATTCGATGCCACGTTCGACGCACACGTGGTGAAACGCCTGACCGACGTTCTGGTCGTGAGCCACGAAAACACGGCCCAAATCGTCGATGCGCGTCCCGCTCCACGCTTCAACGCTGAAGCGGATGAGCCGCGTCCGGGGCTGAAGCGCGGACATATCCCGGGGGCGCTGAACGTGCCCTGGGGCGATCTGGTGTTTGAAGGCGAGCTGAAAACCACCGATGAATTGCGTGCCATTTTTGAACGTCAGGGCGTGGATTTGCATCGTCCGGTTATTGCCAGCTGCGGCTCCGGCGTGACGGCCTGCGTGGTGATCCTGGCGCTGGCAACCCTTGGCGCGAATGACGTGACGCTGTATGACGGTGCCTGGAGTGAATGGGGTGCACGGGACGATCTGCCGGTAGAACCGGCGAAATAATGGATAACCGCCTGGCAACGCTGTTAACACGCGGGTCGTCACTGACCCGCGCGGAGTATCGCGTCCTCGCCCACCTCACTGAGCATCCGCTGCTGGTGGGCAATATCACGGTGCGCGAGCTGGCGCTGGCGACATTTGTCTCCACCGCGACGATTATGCGGCTGTGCCAGAAGCTGGGCTTCAGCGGCTTTAGCGAGTTTATCTGGCACTGCAAGCAGCTGCTTTCTGACACGCCGCATATCACCGTACAGTCTGCGCAACATGCAGAAATGCCCGCGCTTTTTGCCCGGTTTATTGCCAACTATCAGCAGACCTTCCAGTGGGTTACCCAGGACAAACGCCAGCAGTTTGCCAGCCTGCTGCGCCAGAAAGAGAGCTTCTTTCTCTACGGCGCCGGGTTTTCATATCTTTTTGCCGAGTACCTGACCAAGAAGTTGCAGGTGCTGGGAAAAACCGCGTTCATCTCCGGACCGGGGGACAGCCGGAATATTTTTCTCAGCAACGCCGCACGCTATCAGGTATTTATTGCCGTTTCGCGCAGCGGCGAAACGGAGCAGGTGCTGGATAAAGCGCGGATCGCCAAAAACGTCGGCATGACGATCGTCGCGTTTACCCGCGCGTCGGCCAATACGCTGGCAGGTATGGCCGACGTGCATTTTGCCCTCTATGACGAAGCGGTACATTTCGCCGCCGAAGCCGCAGGGGTGACGTCGTTTGAGTCGAATCTGGTGCTGCTGATGGATTTACTGTTGCTGGAAGCAACGGGGTGAAGGTCACCCCGCCGTAATCAGATAATGCGGTTGGTCTTGAGATCGCGCAGGAAGCCGCCCCAGCGACGCTCGTAGAACGGAGTGATGTGCTCGGTAATAAAGTGGCTGATGCCCTGCTCACCTTTCTTCACCTGACAGATATCAATCGGCTCATCGCCCGGGAGCGTGTCGGTCGCTACGCTTCCCGCCGCCTGGATGATCTCGTCGATATCGCCATCGGCCTCAATTCCAATCAGCAGAACAGGCTTTTCGTCAGCGCTCTCTTTGATGGAGCAGAGGAACGCGCGTTTTACCGGCTTGATGGTTTTAAACAGCGTGGTCAGGGAGTCAATCATCTGCGCGGGCGGCTCGGCCACTTCAGACAGTAGCAGCGTTTCGCCCCCTTCCAGCACCTCCTGGGTGCTGAGCGGGTTGCCCTCGTCACCAATCAGATGGCTGATTTCACGCGGAGTGAACTCTTTCCCTGTCGGCAGTTTGGCGTTGAGGAACAGCGTCTGCCCCAGGGTCATTTCGAACAGCGTGCGCACCGGCATCACCACGAACGCCTGTTCGTCTTCTACCGCTTCCTGCAAGGCCTCGAGCGAGGTAAAGAACGGGATCACCGACGTGCCGTCGTCTTTCTCCCAGTGCAGCAGATCCAGCGCGCTGTCTTCGACAACCTGCTCCCCTTCCGCGGCGGTGCCCGGCACCCAGACGGTGGATTCCAGCAGCGTGCGGAAAAAGGCCGGACGGTGGGCGGGCTCGGTCGCCGCCTGCTCCAGCAGGGTTTCTAATTCGTTTTTGGTTTCTGACATAGTTTGGCTACTTCACAATTGCCCGGCGGCGCAACGCTTGCACGGGCCTACGGGTTTTGTAGGCCGGGTAAGCGTAGCGCCACCCGGCAAAAAAGATCACTCAGCCGTCAGCAGGTTCGCCACGGTACGCACACCCAGACCGGTTGCGCCTGCGGACCACTGCTCAACCGCCGCTTTACGGTAGGTTGCGGAGCAGTCAATGTGCAGCCAGCCTTCATGGTAGTTCTCAACGAAGTGAGACAGGAAGCCTGCTGCTGTGCTGGCTCCCGCCGGGTACGCCGCGCTCGCGGTGTTGTTCAGCTCGGCGAAGTTAGACGGCAGCTGGCTGCGGTGGAACTCGGCCAGCGGCAGACGCCAGAACAGCTCGTTTTCCGCCGCCGCGCTGGCCAGCAGGCGAGCGGCCAGCTTGTCGTCGAAGCTGAACAGCGCATGGTAATCGTTGCCAAGGGCAGTTTTCGCCGCGCCGGTCAGGGTCGCCATGTCGATAATCAGCTCCGGCTTCTGCGCAGAGGCGTCGATCAGGCCATCGGCCAGCACCAGACGGCCTTCGGCATCGGTGTTCATCACCTCAACATTTTTACCGTTGCGGTAGCGAATGATGTCGCCCAGCTTGAAGGCATTGCCACTCACCATGTTATCCGCGCAGCACAGGTAGAGCTTCACGCGTTTGTTCAGACCACGGGTGATGGCGAACGCCAGCGCGCCGGTAATGGTCGCCGCGCCGCCCATGTCGGACTTCATGGAGTCCATGAACGCGCTCTGCTTCAGGCTGTAACCGCCGGTATCGAAGGTGATACCTTTCCCGACCAGACAGGCAAAGACCGGCGCTTCTTTATCGCCGGTTGGGTTGTAATCCAGCGCCAGCAGGACCGGAGGACGCTCGGAGCCACGACCCACGGTGTGGATACCCATGTAATTTTGTTCGCGCAGGTCTTCACCTTTGGTGATGCGGTAGGACATCTTGTCGTCCGCCACGCCGCACAGCAGGTCAACCGCGCGCTGCGCCAGCTGCTCAGGCCCCAACTCTTCCGCCGGGGCGTTGATGGTGTCGCGCACCCAGTCGATAATTTTCAGGCGGCTTTCCAGCTCTTTCTGACCGGCTTCATCGAGGTTCGCCCACTCAATTTTACGGGTGCCTTTCGGGCCTTTGTAACCCGCCCAGAAAGCCCAGCTGCGGTCTGTATCCCAGCCTTCGCCAGCCAGAGTGACATGCTTAATGCCCAGGCCGTCAATTTTACGCGCGGCGCGCTGGATCAGGCCCAAATCATCGTTACCCGTCAGGTGCAGGGTAATACCGTCGTTATTGATGCTCCAGGTGGCTTTCTCGCCCCAGCGTGCGTCGGCTGGCTGCGTGGAGAGCGTAATCTTCATCGCTTCGGTCATTTTATTTGTCCTTATTAGCAAACGGGCCGCCTGAAGGCAGCCCGTTAAGTGATTTACTCTGCTTCATCTAACCAGACTAACAGAATCGCCTCCAGAATTTTTTCATTGGATGCGTTTGGATCGTCGTCAAAATCCTCTAAATCGCAGATCCACTGATGCATGTCGGTGAATCGTACGGTCTTCGGATCGAGATCCGGGTTCGCGTCGTAGAGCGCTTCGCCGATTTCACGGCTGTCAGTCCACTTCAGTCCCATATTAATGCTCGCGTGCGTGGTTGATGGTGTAGCGTGGGAATTCCACGACCAGATCTTCATCGGTCACCGCGGCCTGGCAGCTTAAGCGGCTGTCTGGCTCCAGACCCCATGCTTTATCCAGCATGTCGTCTTCGTCTTCGGTGCTCTCGGCGAGAGAATCAAAACCTTCACGCACGATGCAGTGGCAGGTGGTGCAGGCACAGGATTTTTCACAGGCGTGTTCCACTTCGATACCTGCACGCAGGGCTACATCGAGAATGGTTTCACCGGTCTTCGCTTCCAGAACAGCGCCATCCGGACAGAGGTCCGCATGAGGCAAAATAACAATCTTTGGCATATTAAACCTCGTCCACGGACTGGCCTTTCAGCGCGACGCGGACAGATTTGTCCATGCGGCGAGCAGCGAAGTCCTGGGTTTGTTTATCAACGTTTTTAATGGCTTCTTCTATTGCGTCAGCGTCATTGCCTTCGGCCACGGCGCTTAAGCGCGCAGCAGCGTCGTCAATTACCTGGCGCTCAGCGGCGCTTAACAGCGCGGCATCGGCAGCAAGCGCGCCGTTCAGGCTCTCCAGCACGCGTGCGGCTTCCACTTTTTGTTCCGCCAGCATACGCGCCTTCACATCCTGCTCGGCGTAGCTCATTGAGTCCTGAATCATGGAGGCGATTTCGCCATCGGTCAGGCCGTAGGACGGCTTCACCTGGATAGACGATTCCACGCCGGTGGATTTTTCCATCGCCGTCACGCTCAGCAGGCCGTCCGCATCCACCTGGAAGGTGACGCGAATATGCGCCCCGCCCGCCGGCAGCGCCGGAATTCCGCGCAGCGCAAAGCGCGCCAGAGAGCGGCAGTCCTGCACCAGCTCGCGCTCGCCCTGCATCACGTGGATGGACATCGCGGTCTGGCCGTCTTTGAAGGTGGTGAACTCCTGCGCGCGCGCCACCGGAATGGTGGTGTTACGGGGAATGACTTTCTCCACCAGGCCGCCCATGGTTTCTAAACCCAGAGACAGCGGGATGACGTCCAGCAGCAGCATTTCGCTGTCCGGCTTGTTGCCGACCAGGATATCGGCCTGGATAGCGGCACCCACGGCAACCACTTTGTCCGGGTCGATAGAGGTCAGCGGCGTGCGGCCAAAGAATTCCCCTACGCGCTCACGTACCAGCGGCACGCGGGTTGAGCCGCCAACCATGACCACTTCCAGCACCTCGTTAGCCTCAACGCCCGCATCTTTCAATGCGCGACGGCAGGCCAGCAGGGTACGCTTAACCAGAGGCGAAATCAGTTCGCTGAACTGGTCGCGGGTGATCTCACCCTGCCAGCCTGCGACGTTCACGCTGACGGACTGCGCATCGCTCAGGGCGATTTTGGCGTCGATGGCCGCATCCAGCAGTTCACGCTGGACGCGCGCATCGCTGCGATCGCTGATGCCCGCCTGCTCGCGGATGTAGTCCGCCAGCAGATGGTCGAAGTCATCGCCGCCGAGCGCGGAATCCCCGCCGGTGGCCAGCACTTCGAACACACCGCGGCTTAAGCGCAGGATAGAGATATCAAACGTCCCGCCGCCGAGATCGTAAACCGCAATCACCCCTTCCTGACCGGAATCGAGGCCGTAGGCAATGGCTGCCGCTGTCGGTTCGTTCAGCAGACGCAGCACGTGCAGGCCCGCCAGACGCGCGGCGTCTTTGGTGCCCTGACGTTGTGCATCGTCGAAGTAGGCCGGAACGGTGATTACCACGCCGTCCAGATCGCCACCGAGCGTCGCCGTCGCGCGCGCCGCCAGCGCTTTGAGGATGTCAGCGGAAACACGAATCGGGTTCAGCAGACCGGCAGATGTCGCAATCATCGGCAGGCCGTTTTCGCTGGCCTGTAACTGGTACGGCAGATGCGGATAACGGGTCTGGATATCCGCCAGCGAGCGGCCCATCATGCGCTTAACCGAGCTGATGGTGTTAGCCGGATCGCGCGCGGCATTGGCGCGGGCATCAAAGCCGACAGCGTGACCCTGCTGCTGGTAGTGGACCACGGAAGGCAGCAGATGGCGGCCCTGCTCGTCAGCCAGCGTTTCCGCCTGGCCGCTACGCACGGTCGCCACGAGAGAATTGGTGGTGCCCAGGTCAATACCGACCGCCAGACGACGCTGGTGCGGTGCGGCGCTAAAGCCTGGCTCACTAATTTGTAATAAGGCCATAATTGCTTCCGAAATTAAAAATCGAGCAGCTTTTCTTCGAGTTGTTCAGCACTGCTTCGCAGTTTATCGAGAAAACGGAGTTTGCGCACAGTGTCTGCCGCCACGTCCCAGGTCTCGTTGTTCAGTTGCTCAACCATCTGCTGATGGCGGGTATCGAACATGCCCTTTACGCGCTGGAGAAAACGTTCCAGACGCGCTTCGTCTTTAGCCTGTTCAATTTCATCCAGCTCTTCGCGAAGCTCCAGCTGCTCCATCAGAAACGCGGTGTCGCGCACGGTATGCTGTTCGCTCGCCAGATCAAAACCGTGGAGCGAGAGCAGATATTCTGCACGCGCCAGCGGATGACGCAGCGTTTGCCAGGCCTGGTTGATGGTTGCGGAGTGTGATACCGCAGCCAGCTGCTCTGCCTGCGTCCCGCTGGCGAATTTATCCGGATGGTACTGACGCTGGAGATCCTGAAAACGGATCGTCAGCGCCTGGAGATCAATCGGGTATTGAGCGGGTAGTGCGAAGAGAGTGAAGTAATCCATAACAATCTCAGGGGTAGCCTGTTAGAACAAACCCCACGCGTAGCACAGCCACGGTGGGGTTATACCTTCTTACTTCGCGCTGCAGATGCGTTGTCTGCGCTCGTTCACCCCAGTCACTTACTTAAGTAAGCTCCCGGGGATTCACTCGCTTGCCGCCTTTCTGCAACACGAATTAATCGGTATAACAGCGGAACGCGGTTAAACGTGGAAGCTTTCGCCGCAACCACACTCGTCTTTGACGTTCGGGTTCGTAAATTTGAACCCTTCGTTCAGGCCTTCTTTTACAAAGTCCAGCTGAGTGCCGTTGAGAAATTGCAGGCTTTTGCCATCGACCACCACCTTCACGCCCTTGTCTTCAAACACGGTGTCATCAGACGCCGGTTCGTCAACAAACTCCAGTACGTAAGCCATACCAGAACAGCCGGAGGTACGTACGCCCAGTCGCAGGCCAAAGCCTTTACCACGGTTCGCCAGAAAAGAGCTTACTCGCGCGGCAGCGCTGTCGCTAAGGGTAATCGACATACTCAAACCTCAATTATTTTGCTTCACGTTTGCTTTTGTAATCCGCAATGGCGGCTTTGATCGCGTCTTCTGCCAGAATTGAACAGTGAATTTTCACCGGCGGCAGTTCGAGTTCTTCAGCAATGTCCGTGTTTTTGATTGCCTGTGCTTCGTCCAGAGACTTGCCCTTCACCCACTCGGTGACCAGGGAGCTGGAGGCGATAGCAGAACCGCAGCCGTAGGTCTTGAAGCGCGCGTCTTCAATGATACCTTCATTGTTGACTTTAATCTGCAACTTCATCACGTCGCCACACGCTGGCGCGCCAACCATACCGCTACCGACAGATTCGTCGCTGTTGTCAAAAGAGCCAACGTTGCGCGGGTTCTCGTAATGATCGATAACTTTTTCGCTGTATGCCATGATTGAATTCTCCTTATGTACCGATTAGTGATGTGACCATTCAATGCTGTTCAGATCCACGCCCTGCTTGAACATTTCCCACAGTGGAGAAAGGTCGCGCAGACGGCCGATGGAGTTACGAACCAGTTTGATGGTGTAGTCAATCTCTTCTTCGGTAGTGAAACGACCTAAAGAGAAACGGATAGAGCTGTGCGCCAGCTCGTCAGTCATGCCCAGCGCACGCAGCACGTAGGATGGCTCCAGGCTTGCAGACGTACAGGCAGAACCGGAAGAAACGGCCAGGTCTTTCAGCGCCATGATCAGCGACTCGCCTTCAACATAGTTGAAGCTGACGTTGAGGATGTTGGGCGCGCCCTGCTCGAGATCGCCGTTCAGATAGACTTCTTCCATATCCTTCACGCCGTCCCACAGACGGTTACGCAGCGTACGCAGGCGTGCCATCTCGCTTTCCATCTCTTCTTTCGCGATGCGATACGCTTCGCCCATGCCCACAATCTGGTGAACAGGCAGCGTACCGGAACGCATGCCGCGCTCGTGACCGCCGCCGTGCATCTGTGCTTCGATGCGGATACGTGGCTTGCGACGAACGTACAGCGCGCCGATGCCCTTAGGGCCATAGATTTTGTGACCGGAGAAGGACATCAGGTCCACTTTCAGCTGGCTCAGGTCGATAGGCAGTTTGCCCACGCTCTGGGTCGCATCCACGTGGTAGATGATGCCGCGCGCACGGCACATTTCGCCGATGGTGGCGATGTCCTGCACAACACCGATTTCGTTGTTAACGTGCATGATGGAAACCAGAATGGTGTCATCACGCATCGCCGCTTCGAGCTCTTTCAGGTCGATGATCCCGTTGCTCTGCGGCGCCAGGTAAGTCACTTCGAACCCTTCACGCTCCAGCTGACGGCAGGTGTCCAGCACGGCTTTGTGTTCGGTTTTGCTGGTGATGATGTGCTTGCCTTTTTTCTGATAAAAGTTGGCTGCACCTTTGATCGCCAGGTTGTCGGATTCGGTCGCACCGGAGGTGAAAACAATTTCACGCGGGTCGGCACCGACCAGGTCAGCAATCTGATTACGGGCGATATCAACCGCCTCTTCAGCATGCCAGCCAAAACGGTGTGAACGGGAAGCTGGGTTACCAAAGTTTCCGTCCAGGGTCAGACACTGCATCATTTTCTCGGCAACACGCGGGTCCACCGGCGTGGTTGCGGAGTAGTCGAGATAAATCGGTAATTTCATTGCTCTATAAACTCCGTACATCGCTTCAATGCAAGGAATCAGGCAACCGGCTGGATGTACGACCGAGTACGCGGGGTGTGACCACCCCGGCCTGATTCTGAATACTTATCTTTTTAATTACGCGCGCAGTTTAACGTCGATGGCGTCCTGCGAGCGGGTGCTGCGTTGTGAATCCTGACTGTGCTGACGACCAGAAACATCCAGAACTTCCTGGTTATTAACCAGCTCACCCAGGGTGATGTTATTCAGGAAGCCGGTCAGACGGTCGCTCAGATCGCGCCACAGCGCGTGGGTCAGGCATTTATCGCCGCCCTGACAGCCGCCTTTGCCCTGGCAACGGGTCGCGTCAACGGATTCGTCAACTGCGCTAATCACTTCGCCAACCGCAATACTGCCCGCGTCTTTACCCAGCAGATAACCGCCGCCCGGGCCACGAACGCTGGACACCAGTCCATTTTTACGCAGTCTGGAGAACAGCTGTTCCAGATAAGAGAGGGAGATCCCCTGTCGTTCAGAAATATCAGCCAACGGAACCGGGCCCGCTTCGGAGTTGAGCGCAACGTCCAGCATCGCGGTCACGGCATAACGCCCTTTAGATGTCAGTCTCATGTCTTACTTAACCTCAAACTCGCCCCTGCCCGGGGTTTTTTATTGTAAAATGGGGGTATTGCATAGCAGGGCCAAGTCTGACATTCCTGACTAAATTGGTCAACTATTTACTTGACTGTTTTAGTCAGGTATTTAACCTTCTGTGCCGTATTTTTTGCCCGGCGGCGCTGCGCTTGCACGGGCCTACGGGCTTTGTAGGCCGGGTAAGCGCAGCGCCACCCGGCGAACACACTGCACTACTCTTTATTCTTCTGCTCAATAGACGCCAGGATCCCGCGCAGGATGTTCAGCTCCTGGCTTTCCGGACGCGCGCGGGTGAACATACGGCGCAGCTTGTTCATCACCTGTCCCGGGTGACCTTCGCGGATAAAGCCAGTAGAGAGCAGCGTCTGCTCCAGGTGGCCGTAGAAGCGCTCAAGATCGTCCACCAGCGGGTAGGCCGTCTCTTCTTTAGGTTCGACCTGTTTCTCCTGCGTCGCCAGCCATGCCATGCGCACTTCGTAGGCGATTACCTGCACCGCCATCGCCAGGTTAAGCGAGCTGTATTCCGGGTTGGCGGCAATCGCCACGTGGTAGTGACACTTCTGTAGTTCCTCGTTGGTCAGGCCAACGCGTTCACGACCAAACACCAGCGCAACCGGTGCCTGCTCCGCTTCTGAGACGCTTTTCAGGCCGCATTCGCGCGGGTCCAGCATCGGCCACGGCAGCGTACGGGAGCGCGCGCTGGTCCCCACCACCAGACTGCAACCGGCCAGGGCTTCGTCCAGGGTGTCCACAATCTGTGCATTCCCGATCACGTCGCTGGCGCCGGCCGCCAGCGCAATAGCCTGAGAGTCTGGTTTCACCAGCGGATTAACCAGCCACAGGTTCGTTAAGCCCATGGTTTTCATAGCGCGGGCCACAGAGCCCATGTTGCCGGTGTGCGATGTTTCGACCAGCACGATTCGAATGTTTTGCAGCATAATTTTTAGATGTCTGGATTCAGTGTCTGAAGAATATTCGGGCATATTATCATAAACGAGAGACATAATCCGATCCCGCTGCTATACTCTGCGCCGATTTTCCTGTTCTTTAACATCCAGTGAGAGAGACCGATGCATCCGATGCTGACCATCGCCGTGCGCGCAGCGCGCAAGGCGGGTAATGTAATTGCCAAACACTACGAAACCCCAGACTCCGTAGAAACCAGCCAGAAAGGCAGCAATGATTTCGTGACTAACGTCGATAAAGCCGCCGAAGCGATTATTATCGAAACGATCCGCAAATCTTACCCGCAGCACACCATCATCACCGAAGAAAGCGGTGAACATGAAGGTACCGATCAGGATGTTCAATGGGTTATCGATCCACTGGATGGCACCACCAACTTCGTTAAGCGCCTGCCACACTTCTCTGTGTCTATCGCAGTACGCATCAAAGGCCGCACTGAAGTCGCCGTTGTTTACGATCCAATGCGTAACGAACTGTTCACCGCGACCCGCGGTCAGGGCGCGCAGCTGAACGGCTACCGTCTGCGCTGCAGCAATGCACGCGATCTGGACGGCACGATTCTGGCGACCGGCTTCCCGTTCAAGGCGAAGCAGCACGCAACCACTTATATGAATATCCTCGGCAAACTGTTCACCGAATGCGCGGACTTCCGTCGCACCGGCTCTGCTGCACTGGATCTGGCCTACGTGGCGACCGGCCGCGTTGACGGTTACTTTGAGCTGTCACTGAAGCCGTGGGACTTCGCGGCGGGCGAGCTGATCGCACGTGAAGCTGGCGCGATTGTTTGTGACTTCACCGGCGGCCATAACTATATGTCTACCGGCAACATCGTTGCAGGTAACCCGCGCGTTGTTAAAGCCATGCTGGCAAACATGCGTGAAGAACTGAGCGATGCGCTGAAGCGTTAATCCAGTCTGTTAAGCCCGGTGGCGCTACGCTTACCGGGCCTACAAACCCCTCAGGTATGGCTAAAAAGGCCGCAACCCCCTTCCCACCGGCACCGCACTTATCCACATCGTGACCGCAGCCACAAGCAGAATCACCCCGCCCGCCAGCGCAAGCGTCGTCCAGCCAACCTGTCGCCACAATACCGGCGTTTTATTGCCGCTGAGTTTTACCGCCAGCTGACGGAAGCTGTGCACCAGCAAGGCTAACGAAGAGAGAGTCAGAGATGTTCCCGCCGCCATCGCCAGCGCCGAGATCATGCCCCAGCCAAATACACCTATCACTTTGCTGAACAACAGCACCATGATTGCGCCCGAGCATGGACGCATCCCCATTGAGAGAACAATCATCAGGCGCGCACGCCAGTCGTCACCATTCTGTAATTGTTCCTGCGTCGGCAGATGCTGATGCCCGCACCCGCAGTTTTCATGGTGAACGTGATGCGGCGTAAAGATTTTGAATTTTGGTTTTTGCAGCAACGCGCGCAATTTTTTCAGCGCCCTCAGGCAGAGGATCAGCCCCAGCACGCCTACCAGCGCGTAACTTCCCTTCTCCAGCCAGAAGCTGCTCATATGCAGCTGGCGGGCCGGGAGCTGTAGCAGCGAAAGGACGACCACGACCAGCGCAATTGCCACACCGCCCTGAAGTAACGAGGAAGCCAGCGTCAGGCCGATACTCGATTTCAGCTTCGACGGATGGGTGGCAAGCCAGGTCGTGATGACGATTTTGCCGTGCCCCGGCCCCAGGGCATGCAGCACGCCATAGATAAAGCTGAACGCCAGAAGAGAGCCGCCCGCTTTGGACGGATTTTCCGCCACGGCTTTCAGCAGCCCGCTCATCTGCTGATTAACTTCCCGCTGCCAGAGGATACTTTTCATCATCACCTGCGGCCATGCCTGCCACAGCCAGAGCGCGCCGCCAGACGCTAACAGCAAAAAGAGCGCCAGAGGCCAGAGGTGCAGCCAGCGACGCGGCTTACTGACGGGGGAGGAGATCACTGACATTGTAACGTCACCTCCTGCGCAAACTGTTTTCCTAATTCCATGTCTTCTGGAGGCGCATCTTCTTTATCAAGGGAAACGGCAAAGTTCAGCGTCTCTTCACTGGGCGTCGGCGTGTGCACGGCAATTTTGCAGCTTTTTTGCAATATTTCTGGCAACTGCACGTCGCTGTCCTGGGCGTAATGCATATCGACATAGTAGGTTGGGTCAAACGTGGAAAACCTGTACTTCTGCCCGGCCAGCGGCTGAGGGTGCGCCAGCGGAAGGATAAACGTCAGCACCGCCTGATGGCCGTCGCGGGTCATACCGTACTCCGTGGGACGGTTAAGAAATTTCACCTTTTGTCCGTTGTGCCAGAACTCGGTGAAGTAGTGCTGACCCAGCACGTTGGCCATGACTTCCGCCGCCAGCTTTTTCCAGATCTCGTCGCCGGGCTTTGCGTTTCCGGCATCGTACAGCAGGTCGGCGGAGGTGATTTCATCCATCGTCCAGCGCATCTTCAGGCCGCTGAGCTGTGTGCCGTCCGTCACCAGTTCGGTTTTCAGGCTGATAAAGCTGTGAGGATGTGCGCTGGCGGCGGAGGTGATAACCGCCAAAAATAACGCTGTCACGCTTTGTTTAACTGTTTGCATCAATTCCTCACGTCAAAAATTCTGTGATGTTCGCCAGCAATCCTGAATGAAAGGCCTGCCGGCGCGCTTTTCAGCGCCCATCCTTTAGCTATTCTTATCAAACATTCACACTGGATACCCGACAGATGATGACGACGCTTGAAATTCCATCTGTGCTTTCCAGTTCGCAGCGCCGTTGCCAGGTGCTTTTGATGCTTTACCTGCCCGATGCTGCCGTCACCGCACAGAGCATAATCGCTGCCAACGGCGTGGACGACGTCCTGGCACGGCAAGATATAGCCGAGACGCGCGATGAAATCCAGCGCTATCATCGGCTTGATATCGTCACGCACCATGACGGTTGCTACCGTATTGAGGGCTCCGCCCTGAATCAGCGTTTGTGCCTGCTGCACTGGCTGCGCAGGGCGCTTCGGCTGTGTCCACATTTTGTCGCCCAACAGTTTACCCCTGCCTTAAAAACCGCGCTCAAACAGCACGGCATTGCCCGCCCGCTTTATGACGATGCGAACCTTCGGGCGCTTATCAACTTTTGCGCGCGCAAGCTTCAGCGCCAGTTTGAGTCCCGCGACGTACAGTTTTTACAGCTTTATCTGCAATATTGTCTGATTCAGCATCATCTGGGCAATACGCCGGAGTTTTCACCCGTTCAGCGCAGCTGGACGCAATCGAGAGGGGAATACTTTACGGCGCAGGAAATTGTCCGTCACTGGAAACGGCGCGTCCCGCAGGGAACGCACAGTGATGAACAGCTGTTCCTGGCGCTGCTGTTTATGATGCTCCGCACACCCGACCCGGTACTGGATAAACACCAGCAGGATCAGCGCCTGCGTCGGGCCATCGTGCGTATGATTGCCCGTTTCCGGGCGCAAACCGGGATGAACTTCAGCGATGAGCAAGGGCTGACCGATCAGCTGTATATTCATCTGGCTCAGGCGCTGGACCGCTCCTTATTTGACATCGGCATCGACAACAGTCTGCCGGAAGAGATCCACCGTCTATACCCCCGGCTGCTGCGCACCACTAAAGAGGCGCTGTTTGAGCTGGAAGCCGAATTTGGCCTGCGATTCTCCGGTGAAGAGATGGCTCTGGTGGCGGTGATTTTTGGTGCCTGGCTGATGCAGGAAACCGATCTTCATGAAAAACAGGTGGTCCTGTTAACGGGGGAAGATAAAGCCTGCGAGGAATTAATTGAGCAGCAGCTTCGCGAGCTAACGCTGCTGCCGCTCAATATTCGTTATCTTAGCCTGGAAGCGTTTAAGAAGGAGGGCGCCCCCCGCGAGGCGGCGCTGGTTATTACGCCTTATCCAACCGCCCTGCCGCTGTTCTCGCCGCCGCTCATTCATGCCGTTGAGACCCTGAACACGCAGCAGCAGGAACATATTCGCGTTATGCTCGAATCTTAGTTACGTGCGAGCAGCGACTTTAGGGCGGATGACGATGGCCGGTAAAGCGACCAGCGCCATCACCCAGAACACACCGTGGCCCAGGTGCTGATAGAGGAAACCGGCAAATACGGTCATCACCGCAATACTGCCGCCCATCGCCACCGCTGAATAGACTGCCTGAAGACGAATAACGTCCCCACCCTCTCGCGCCGCGATATAGCGCATCGCCGCCAAATGGCAGACAGTGAAGGTTCCGCAGTGCAGAATTTGCGCCACAATCAGCCACGGCAGATCCGTCGTCCAGCCCATGATGCCCCAGCGCGCTACGCCGCAAACGGCGGAAAGCAGCAGCAGGTCACGCGCCCCGAAACGACGGAACAGTTTTTGGCTCAGCGCGAAGATAATGACCTCCGCTACCACGCCGAGCGACCACAGGTAGCCTACCGCAGAAGCCGAGTAGCCCGCCCCCTGCCAGTAGATGGCGCTGAAGCCGTAATAGGCCGCATGCGCCCCCTGAAGCAGACAGACGCAGGCCAGGAAACGCCAGCTTTGCGCCACCAGCGAGCGCCAGGCGGGCCAGCCAGCGCTCTCCTGATGGCGGCTTTCGCCCTGCGGCATCACCGACGGACGCAGCAACATACCGAGCAGCATCGAGGCGATGCCGAGCGTTAACAGGGCCAGAATGGCGTGATAGTCATAGAGGCTGACCAGTTTCCCGACCAGCGCAGAGCCGATCACGAAGGCAATCGATCCCCACAGACGCACGCGGCCATAGTCCATGGTGATCTGCTTTTGCCAGGTGTTCGCCAGGGCATCCGTCAGCGGCACCAGCGGGGAGAAGAACAGATTAAAGCCAACCATCACCACCATCAGCCAGGCAAACTGGTGGCTGACCCAGAAGCAGGCCGCAAAGACCAGCGTCAGCAGGGCCAGAATTCGCACCGCTTTAATCAGTAAGGAGGGATCGCTGATGCGGGGCGCAATCAGCAGGCTACCCAGGAAACGCGCCACCAGCCCCGCGCCCAGCAGGATGCCGATGGTCTCAGGCGTCAGACCAATTCCCTTGAGCCAGACGCTCCAGAAAGGCAAAAAAATACCGTAACTAAAGAAATAGGTGAAATAGCTGAGCGCCAGCCAGCGCGTGGAATGCAAGACCATGAATCCCTCCCGAAATGGAGGCGATAGTCTGGCGTTAATCCCTGACTTTAGCAAGTCGTTAGCGCGCTATAAATTAACTAAAAATTAACATCATCACCAGCCGTACAGCGTATGGCGAGAGCGGTAAAACTGTATTACGTTTATAAGACATCGCCTGAAGAGGTCGTTTGCCATGAACAGCTTACGTTATTTCGATTTCGGATCCTCTCGTTCTCTCCTGCTTTTAATTGCCCGCATTGCTATCGTGGTCCTGTTTATTATTTTCGGTTATCCCAAGCTAACGGGGTTTAGCGGCACCGTTCAGTACATGACGTCGCTCGGCGCCCCCATGCCCATGCTGGCCGCGATTATTGCGGTGGTAATGGAAATCCCCGCCGCGATTCTGATCGTTCTGGGCTTTTTCACCCGCCCCCTCGCGGTGATCTTTGTCTTCTATACGCTGGGAACGGCGGTGATTGGACACCACTACTGGGATATGACGGGCGATGCGGTCCTGCCAAATATGATTAACTTCTATAAAAATGTGAGTATCGCTGGCGCCTTTATTTTGCTGGCGATTACCGGGCCAGGGGCCATCTCCCTCGACCGACGTTAGCCCATAAAAAAAGGCCGCATGAGCGGCCTTTTTCAGTTCTGAAACGCAGAGAATTATGCGTACACCGGGAAGCGTGCGCAGATGTCCAGAACTTTACCTTTAACGCGCTCGATAACCGCGTCGTCATTGATGTTGTCCAGAACGTCACACATCCAGCCCGCCAGCTCTTTCACTTCCGCTTCTTTAAAGCCACGGCGAGTTACGGCCGGAGAACCGATACGGATACCGGAAGTCACGAACGGGCTCTTCGGATCGTTTGGCACGCTGTTTTTGTTCACGGTGATGTTGGCGCGGCCGAGGGCTGCGTCAGCTTCTTTACCGGTCAGGTTCTTGTCGACAAGATCCAGCAGGAACAGGTGGTTTTCAGTCCCGCCGGACACCACTTTGTAACCACGGTTCAGGAACACTTCCACCATCGCTTTGGCGTTTTTAGCAACCTGCTGCTGATAAACCTTGAACTCTGGCTCCATCGCTTCTTTCAGCGCGACGGCTTTCGCGGCGATAACGTGCATCAGCGGGCCGCCCTGGGCGCTTGGGAACACGGCGGAGTTCAGCTTTTTGTACAGCTCTTCGTCACCGCCTTTCGCCAGGATCAGGCCACCGCGTGGACCCGCCAGGGTTTTGTGGGTGGTGGTGGTCACAACGTGCGCATGTGGAACCGGGTTCGGGTAAACGCCAGCGGCAATCAGACCGGCAACGTGCGCCATGTCGACGAACAGGTACGCGCCGATGCTGTCAGCGATTTCACGCATTTTTGCCCAGTCAACGATGCCGGAGTAAGCAGAGAAGCCACCGATGATCATCTTCGGCTTGTGCTCTTTGGCCTGCTTCGCCATGTCTTCGTAGTCAATTTTACCGGACTCATCAATACCGTAAGGGATGATGTTGTACAGTTTGCCAGAGAAGTTAACCGGAGAGCCGTGAGTCAGGTGGCCGCCCTGCGCCAGGTTCATACCCAGAACGGTATCGCCCGGCTGCAACAGCGCGGTGTAAACAGCGAAGTTAGCCTGAGAGCCAGAGTGCGGCTGGACGTTCGCGTAGTCAGCGCCAAAGAGTTCTTTCGCACGGTCAATCGCCAGTTGCTCAACGATATCAACGTATTCGCAACCGCCGTAGTAGCGCTTGCCCGGGTAACCTTCAGCATATTTGTTGGTCAGCTGAGAACCCTGCGCCTGCATCACGCGCGGGCTGGTGTAGTTTTCGGAGGCGATCAGTTCGATGTGCTCTTCCTGACGTACTTTTTCCTGCTCCATAGCCTGCCACAGTTCGGCATCATAATCGGCAATGTTCATTTCACGCTTTAACATCCGCATCTCCTGACTCAGCTAACAAGTAAATTTTTGGCCTGAAAAGGCAGTCCTGTTGGACGACGGGCAACAGTATAACTGAATAGTTCTGCGATAACAGGTCTTGACAAACGATTTTACGCAAACGTTTACCTCCACGCCACGCAAGGGTTTGAGCAATAAAGCTCTCGCCATTTTCAACGGATTTCTTTTCAGCTTTGTGATGCATATTTTTCACGATGCAAAGAACCATTTACATTGCAGGGGTATTTTTATAAGATGCATATAAAATACATCATTAAAGTAACATCAGAAGGAAGCTGCTATGCTCGACGCCCAAACCATCGCTACCGTGAAAGCCACAATCCCCCTGCTGGTTGAAACGGGTCCTAAACTGACCGCTCATTTCTACGATCGCATGTTCGCGCATAACCCGGAGCTCAAAGAGATTTTCAACATGAGCAACCAGCGTAACGGCGATCAGCGCGAAGCGCTGTTTAACGCTATTGCCGCCTATGCCAGCAACATCGAAAACCTGCCGGCTCTGCTGCCTGCGGTGGAAAAAATCGCCCAGAAGCACACCAGCTTCCAGATCAAACCTGAGCAGTACAACATCGTGGGCAGTCACCTGCTGGCAACCCTGGACGAAATGTTCAGCCCGGGCCAGGAAGTGCTGGATGCCTGGGGTAAGGCATACGGCGTGCTGGCAAACGTGTTCATCAACCGTGAAGCGCAGATCTACAGCGAAAACGCCAGCAAGAATGGCGGCTGGGAAGGCACGCGTGCTTTCCGCATCGTTGAGAAAACCCCGCGCAGCGCACTGATCACCAGCTTTGAGTTTGAGCCGGTGGACGGCCAGCCAGTTGCCGATTACCAGCCGGGGCAGTATCTGGGCGTCTGGCTGAAGCCTGAAGGCTTCCCGCACCAGGAGATTCGCCAGTACTCCCTGACCCGCAAGCCAGACGGCAAAGGCTATCGCATTGCGGTTAAACGTGAGGAAGGCGGTCAGGTATCCAGCTGGCTGCATAACGTCGCCAGCGTGGGTGATATCGTTCATCTGGCCGCGCCAGCGGGTGATTTCTTTATGGCGGTGGAATCGGGTACCCCGGTGACGCTGATTTCCGCAGGTGTTGGTCAAACGCCAATGCTGGCGATGCTGGATACGCTGGCAAAATCAAACCACAGCGCGCAGGTTAACTGGTTCCACGCGGCCGAAAACGGTGATGTGCACGCCTTTGCAGATGAAGTGAAAGCGCTCGGAGCGGGTCTGCCACACTTTACCGCGCATACCTGGTATCGTTTACCCACGGAAGCTGACCGCGCAGCGGCACGTTTTGACAGCGAAGGCCTGATGAATTTAGGGCAGCACGAAGGGGCGTTTAGCGCACCGGGGATGCAGTTCTACGTGTGTGGGCCGGTAGCGTTTATGCAGTATGCCGCGAAGCAGCTGGTAGACCTGGGCGTGAACAAAGACAACATTCATTACGAATGTTTCGGCCCGCATAAAGTGCTGTAATCGCCCGGCGGCGCTGCGCTTGCACGGACCTGCGAAGGGTTCTGTAGGCCGGGTAAGCGCAGCGCCACCCGGCAAGAATGTTAAATCGCCGCGTCGTCTTCTTCGCCGGTACGGATACGGATCACGCGCGCCACGTCAAAGACGAAGATTTTTCCGTCGCCAATTTTACCGGTCTGCGCCGTGCGGATGATGGTATCCACACAGGTATCGACGATATCATCGCTCACCACGATCTCGATTTTCACTTTCGGCAGAAAGTCCACCATGTACTCTGCGCCACGGTATAGCTCGGTGTGGCCCTTCTGACGACCAAAACCTTTCACTTCAGTTACGGTCATCCCGGTGATGCCTACTTCTGCCAGCGCTTCACGTACATCATCCAGTTTGAAAGGTTTAATAATCGCATCAATTTTTTTCATGGTGGGTCCTTAAACTCTTGCCAGTAAGCAGCCTCGTAATCGGTTGCTCACAGTATCATATTCAGGCGAATTTTGCGGTATTACTCTTTAAAATCGTTCGCTTCCAGCTCGTGGCGTGAGAGCAATTTATAGAACTCGGTACGGTTACGCCCGGCCATGCGCGCCGCGTGGGTCACGTTGCCTTTGGTGATTTGCAGCAGCTTGCGCAGATAGTTCAGCTCGAACTGATTTCGCGCTTCCGCAAACGTCGGTAAGGCCGTGTTTTCCCCCTCGAGCGCCTGCTCCACCAGCGCATCGCTGATCACCGGCGATGACGTCAGCGCCACGCACTGCTCAATCACGTTCACCAGCTGGCGTACGTTACCCGGCCAGCTTGCGGTCATCAGGCGTTTCATCGCATCGGTGGAGAACGCGCGCACAAACGGTTTGTGGCGGTCAGCGGCCTGGCGCAAAAGGTGATTTGCCAGCAGCGGGATATCTTCCGCACGCTCGGCCAGCGCCGGGATTTTCAGGTTGACGACATTCAGTCGATAGTAGAGATCTTCGCGGAACTCGTTGCGCGCCATCACCTTGGGTAAATCACGGTGGGTGGCGGAAATAATACGCACGTTGATATCGATATCGCGGTTGCTGCCGAGCGGACGTACTTTCCGCTCCTGCAACACGCGCAGCAATTTGACCTGCAGCGGCGCGGGCATATCGCCAATTTCATCAAGGAACAGCGTGCCCCCCTCAGCCGCCTGGAACAGCCCTTCACGGCTGCTCACCGCGCCGGTAAAGGCGCCGCGGGCATGGCCGAAGAGCTCTGATTCGAGCAGCTGTTCCGGCAACGCGCCACAGTTAATGGCAATAAAAGCATTTTTACTGCGCGGGCTGGCGTTGTGGATCGCCTGGGCGAGGATCTCTTTCCCGGTCCCGCTCTGACCGTTGATCAGCACGCTAACGTCGGATTGAGCCACCATCCGCGCCTGTTCCAGCAGGCGCAGCATCACAGGGCTACGCGTCACGATGGATTCACGCCAGGCGTCGTCGCCGGATGGCGCTGCGTGCTCAAGGGCGCTGTCGATCGCTTTATAGAGGGCGTCTTTATCCACCGGTTTGGTGAGGAAGCTGAATACCCCCTGCTGCGTCGCGGCCACCGCATCAGGAATAGATCCGTGAGCGGTGAGGATAATAACCGGCATCCCGGGCTGCTGCTTCTGGATCTCCGTGAACAGTTGCAGGCCATCCATTTCATCCATGCGCAAATCGCTGATCACCAGATCGATTTTCTCACGGCTGAGCACCTTCAGCCCCTCCTGCCCGCTTTCAGCGGTGACCACGCTGTAGCCTTCGCTGACCAGACGCATCCCCAGCAGCTTTAACAGCCCGGGATCGTCATCCACCAGTAACAGATGGGCAGGTTTACGGCTTGTCATGGCTTCACATCCTCTTGTTTCGGCGTCTCACTGTCTGGCGTCGTGGCAGAGTTGCCTTTCGACCCATCAGGCAGATAGCTGCCTGCCGGCTTACGCGTCGAGAGCTGTCTTTCGATATCGGTCAGATTTTCGAGCTTGCGGGTGGTGGTTTCCAGCTGCTCGCGCAGCGACTCCTGCTGCTGGCGAAGCGCATCAAGCTCGCTGTCGCTTGACTGCTGCAATTTGCTGTAGCGGAAACGCTCTTCAGACAGCTGTAATTGCAGGGTTTGTCCGTCCCGCCAGAGCTGATAGACCGGGCGCACCTGCGGGGGAATATTGATCACGTAAGTATCCAGCCGCGTCACGTTGGCGCGGCGTTCGACAGGCGTGATTCTGGCATCCGCCATCACGATCCCGCGTTTAAATGCGTCCTGCCAGGTATCGTCCACCAGCATCGCCGCCTGGGCACGGGCCTCGGCGGGCGCCAGCCGCTGGGCGCAGTCTATTCCGCGCAGCCAGAACAGCGGATTGGATTCAACATCACGCCCCGACAGGCTCCAGATATCATCGCAACGTGTCGAAAGGAAATCAGCCAGCTGTTTTTGCGGCCATTTATCTTCCTGTTTGTGGCTAATTGCACTTTTCGGTGCATGGGTTACACAGCCTGCCAGCAGTAAGCAGGGCAGGCTGAGGCGCACATTTTTGCTGGAAAACACCGCGCGCAGTGCGCGGTAAAAGACGTGTGACATACTCACCAGGTTGTTATTCATTTCATTGATTTTTCCGGCTCAAGAGGCAGTTCGATACGAAAACAGACATCGGCGCGTTCATCACTCACGATGTTAAGCTCACCCTGCATGCGTCGTATGCAGTCGCGGGCAATACTCAGCCCCAGACCACTTCCTTTTACCGCACCTTTTCGCTGATGACTCCCCTGGAAGAAGGGTTCAAAGATCATCGTTTTTTCATCATCCGGAATCGGGCTTCCGGTATTCGCTACGTCAATAAATACCCGCGAACCGTTGTTATTGCTTCTGATATAAATGGTACCGGATTCAGTACCATAGTGCACCGCATTGGAATAAAGATTATCCAGTACGCTCATTAACAGCATCGGTTCTGCAAGACAGGCTGGCGCGTTGAGTTCCACCTGGGTATGCATCATTTTAGCTCTTGCTGGCAGGCTATGGGCGGAGATCACCATGTCCACCAGCGGTTCAATCTCAACGCTTTCAAGCACCACAGCACCATCCGCCAGCTTGCGGTTATAGTCCAGCAGTTGTTCAATAAGCTTTTGTAAATTGCGGCTGCTGGCATCCAGAATCGCCACGATCTCTTTTTGCTCAGGGGTTAACGGCCCCGCCACTTCGTCGGCCAGCAGTTCCGTACCTTCACGCATGCTGGCCAGCGGCGTTTTGAGTTCGTGTGAGATATGGCGCAGGAACTGGTGGCGCTGCGATTCCAGCCACGCCAGGCGCTCTGAAAGCCAGATGATGCGTTGACCGACCGAGCGCAGCTCGCGCGGGCCTTTAAAAACGACCGTATCCCCGAGAGATTTACCCTCCCCCAGGCGGTTAATCATCCGCTGGATCCCCTTCACGGGGCCGATGATCATGCGGGTAAAGAGCAGCACCAGCCCCAGGCTGACGAGGAACAGCACCAGCGCCTGCCAGCCGAAGAACTGGCCGCGCTCGGCAATCTCCTGCTGGAGCTGCTGACCACGGGAAAAGATAACCGTACGGGTGGACTGAACCATGTCCGTATTGGCGTTCGCGAAGGCTTCAAGTCGGGCGGCGGCGGCGGCATCAGGACCGCTGTTTTTGCACTGGAGCTGCGCCAGATCGTTCAGATCCTGACGCAGCGCCTGATAGAGTTTGTCATCTGGCAGCACCCCGGCGTGGGCGTCCAGCATTTCGCTGTAGCGTTTACGCTGGTTCTGATAGACCCTCTCCAGCGTGCGATCGTCCAGCACGCAGTACTGGCGATAGCTACGCTCCATCTCAAGCGCGGCGTTGGTCATCGCCTCGCTACGGCGAGCATCAATAAGCGTGGTGCGGTTAGTCAGGGCCGCCTGTGCACTTAACGCGTTCAGGCTTTGCCAGGCCTGCCAGGCCAGAACCAGCAAAGGTAGCAGGATCAGCAGGAAGGCCATCATAACGAGCTGTCGCAGGGAGCGAGGGAAAGCGGGCCAGCGTTTCAACACATTACTCTCTTCATCCGGGTTTGAGGAGAGCGTAACTGAGTCTGCCCTTCAGATACAACAAAGCCGGGTAAAAACCCGGCTTTGTCATGGAATAAGGCGGTGCCTAACTCGACGTTTCGCCCTGGCCTGATAAAGCATTGCAATAATCAGTAGTTGGACGGCAGGCACCTTTTTGTGCGTCATTCGAAGTTTATGTAGCACGTCCCGAAGGGGCTGACATAAGAAGGTGAATGAGCCACTGGTTACTATTATGCAACACGCGTGCCAGATTGCAAAAATTAATGCTATCCTTATGATTAGTAATATTTTTATTATCAAAACGTATTGATTGTTACGTGAATGATTTCCAGGCTAAGTGTCGCTATTAAGCAACACCTTAACGGGAACCTGTCCTGCCGCATATAAATCAACAGGTTAAATGTCTCCTTTTGGAGACACTCAGACCAGAGAGTTGTCGCGATTTTGCGACAGAGACAAAAAAGCCCGGTGGCGCTCGCGCTTACCGGGCCTACAGTCAGGGCGTAGAAACTTAACCTAGTTGTTTACGTGCGTTGCGGAAAATGCGCATCCACGGGCTGTCCTCGCCCCAGTTTTCCGGATGCCAGGAGTTGCTCACGGTACGGAAGACACGCTCCGGGTGCGGCATCATAATCGTCACCCGACCGCTTTCGCTGGTGACCGCGGTAATGCCATTTGCCGAACCGTTCGGGTTAGCCGGATAGGTTTCGGTGACCTTGCCAAAGTTATCAACAAAGCGCAGCGCCACCAGTCCTTTGCTTTCAAGCTGAGCCAGGTGCGCCGCATCACGGACTTCAACCTGACCTTCACCGTGCGAAACCGCGATTGGCATCTGCGAACCGACCATCCCCTGCAACAGCAGGGACGGGCTTTGGGTTACTTCTACCAGGCTGAAGCGCGCTTCGAAGCGGTCAGACTGGTTACGCACAAAGCGCGGCCAGGCTTCGCTGCCCGGGATCAGCTCGCGCAGGTTAGACATCATCTGACAGCCGTTACACACGCCCAGCGCCAGCGTCTGCGGACGGTGGAAGAAGGTTTCGAACTCGTCACGCACGCGGCTGTTGAACAGAATAGACTTCGCCCAGCCTTCGCCCGCGCCCAGCACGTCACCGTAGGAGAACCCCCCGCAGGCTACCAGTGCCTGGAAATCATCCAGCCCGGTACGCCCTGCCAGCAGGTCGCTCATGTGGACGTCGATGGCGTCAAAGCCCGCCCGGTGGAAGGCCGCCGCCATCTCAACGTGGGAGTTAACGCCCTGCTCGCGCAGCACGGCCACTTTCGGACGCGCACCGGTCGCAATGTACGGCGCGGCAATGTCTTCGTTTATGTCGAAGGTGAGCTTCACGTTCAGGCCAGGATCGTTGTCGTTCGCCTTCGCGTTGTGTTCCTGATCGGCGCATTCCGGGTTGTCACGCAGGCGCTGCATCTGCCAGGTGGTTTCCGCCCACCACATACGCAACGTGGTGCGGCTTTCGCTGAACACCGGGTGGCCGTCGGCTTCAATCACGAAGCGGTCGCCCTGCACCGCTTTACCGAGATAGTGCACGCAGTCTGCAAGACCGTGCTGCGCCAGAATCGCTTCCACCGCGTCGCGATCTGCGGCGCGTACCTGAATGACCGCGCCAAGCTCTTCGTTAAACAGCGCCGCCAGGCGGTCTTCGCCAAGCGTTGCAATGTTTGCTTCAACGCTGCAGTGGCCGGTGAAGGCCATCTCTGCCAGCGTCACCAGCAGGCCGCCATCGGAACGATCATGGTAGGCAAGCAGCTTACGCTGCGCCACCAGCGCCTGAATTGCGTCGTAGAAGCCTTTCAACTGTGCGACGTCCCGCACGTCGGCTGGCTTTTCGCCGAGCTGGCGGTAAACCTGTGCCAGCGCGGTGGCACCCAGCGCGTTATGGCCTTTGCCGAGGTCAATCAGCAGCAGGGCGTTATCTTCAGTGGAAAGCTGCGGCGTAACGGTATGACGCACGTCTTCCACGCGCGCAAACGCGGTGATCACCAGCGACAGAGGCGAAGTCATCTCGCGCTGCTCGCTGCCTTCCTGCCAGCGGGTTTTCATCGACATGGAGTCTTTACCCACCGGAATGGTCAGGCCGAGCGCAGGACACAGCTCTTCACCCACCGCTTTTACCGCTTCGTACAGGCCCGCGTCTTCGCCAGGGTGACCGGCAGCGGCCATCCAGTTCGCGGAAAGTTTGATGCGTTTGATGTCGCCAATCTGCGTCGCGGCGATATTGGTCAGCGCTTCACCGACCGCCAGACGGGCAGAAGCGGCGAAGTCCAGCAGAGCCACCGGGGTGCGTTCACCCAGCGCCATCGCTTCGCCGTAGTAGCTGTCGAGGCTCGCGGTGGTCACGGCGCAGTTAGCGACCGGGATCTGCCACGGGCCGACCATCTGATCGCGTGACACCATACCGGTCACGGTACGGTCGCCGATGGTGACCAGGAAGGTTTTCTCCGCCACCGCAGGCAGGTGCAGCACGCGGTTAACCGCTTCCGCCACAATAATGCCCTGACGATCCAGCGCTTTACCCGCCGCTTTGCGGGTTGTAACGTCGCGGGTCATCTTCGGCGTTTTGCCGAGAAGCACGTCGAGCGGCAGATCGATCGGCTGGTTGTCGAAATGGGTATCACTGAGAGTCAGGTGCTGCTCTTCGGTAGCTTCACCGATGACGGCATACGGCGCGCGCTCGCGGCGGCACAGCTCGTCAAACAGCGGCAGCTGATCGGCAGCAACCGCCAGCACGTAGCGCTCCTGGGATTCGTTACACCAGATTTCCAGCGGGCTCATGCCTGGCTCATCGCTCAGGATATCGCGCAGGTTGAAGCGCCCGCCGCGACCGCCGTCGCTCACCAGCTCAGGCATGGCGTTAGAGAGTCCACCCGCGCCCACGTCGTGGATGAACAGAATCGGGTTGGCATCGCCGAGCTGCCAGCAGCGGTCGATCACTTCCTGACAGCGGCGCTCCATTTCCGGGTTGTCGCGCTGCACGGACGCGAAGTCGAGATCCGCATCAGACTGGCCGGAAGCCATAGACGAGGCTGCACCACCGCCCAGACCAATGTTCATTGCCGGGCCGCCGAGCACGATGAGCTTCGCGCCCACGACGATCTCACCTTTTTGCACGTGATCGGCGCGAATGTTGCCGATCCCGCCCGCCAGCATAATTGGTTTGTGGTAGCCGCGCAGCTCTTCGCCGTTGTGGCTGTCCACTTTCTCTTCGTAGGTACGGAAGTAACCGTTCAGCGCCGGACGACCAAATTCATTGTTGAACGCCGCGCCGCCCAGCGGGCCTTCGGTCATGATATCCAGCGCGGTCACAATGCGCTCTGGCTTGCCGAAATCTTCTTCCCACGGCTGTTCAAAGCCCGGGATACGCAGGTTGGAAACGGAGAAACCGACCAGACCCGCTTTTGGTTTCGCGCCGCGACCGGTCGCACCTTCGTCACGGATTTCACCGCCGGAGCCGGTCGCCGCACCCGGCCACGGAGAGATGGCCGTCGGGTGGTTGTGGGTTTCCACTTTCATCAGGATATGCGCAGGCTCCTGGTGGAAGTCATAGCGCCCTGCTTCGCGGTCGGCGAAGAAGCGGCCCACCTCGGAACCTTCCATCACCGCGGCGTTGTCTTTATAAGCAGACAGCACGTAGTCAGGGGTTTGCTCCATGGTGTTTTTGATCATTTTGAACAGCGACTTCGGCTGCTGTTCGCCGTCGATAATCCAGTCGGCGTTGAAAATTTTGTGGCGGCAGTGCTCGGAGTTGGCCTGCGCGAACATATACAGTTCGATGTCGTTCGGGTTGCGATTCAGCTTAACGAATGCATCCTGAAGGTAGTCGATTTCATCTTCTGCGAGCGCCAGACCAAGACGCAGGTTTGCGTCGATCAGCGCCTGACGCCCCTGCCCCAGCAGATCCACGCTCTGTACCGGCGCAGGCTGATGGTGGGAGAACAGTTTCTGCGCATCATCCAGAGAGTCAAACACGCTCTCCATCATGCGGTCGTGCAGCTCCGCTGTGACGGCCTGCCACTGCGCGTCGCTCAGGGTTGACGCTTCCACATAGTACGCCACGCCGCGCTCCAGACGGTTAATCTGGCTCAGGCCGCAGTTGTGAGCGATGTCAGTTGCTTTGGAAGACCAGGGGGAGATGGTGCCAGGACGTGGCGTGGCGAGGATTAATTTGCCGGTCGGCGTATGGCTGCTCAGGCTTGGGCCATATTTAAGCAGACGTTCCAGCTGTACGCGCTCCTGTGCATTCAGGGGGGCATTCAGGTCAGCAAAATGGACATACTCAGCGTAAATATTGCTTACCGGAAGGTCGGCCGCCTGAAAACGTGCCAGCAGTTTATTAATACGGAAGGCAGACAGTGCAGGCGAACCACGCAGAATTTCCATCATAAGTCTCTCGTCTTCGAAGCGCCGGGGCGCTTACAGTGTGCGCAAGGGGGGAAAACGGGCGTCATTATAGAGAATCCTGAGCGCCGACGAAACCGTTTGCGTCGAAATAAAATCATCCTTTTTGTTTAACAATAGATGTGACCTGTCTCTCTAATTGGTTGCCAACTGGCGCTACTTTGCGCAAAATGCCGCTCAATCAATGGCAAACTCTACTCTTAACATGACTACAGCACACTGAGGCAACCGGCGTCGCAGAGAATTAACTAATTGAAAAAATTAAAGATTAATTATCTGCTCATCGGCATTGTTACGTTGCTGCTGGCAGTGGCCCTCTGGCCGTCTATCCCCTGGTTCGGCAAAGCCGAAAACCGTATCGCCGCCATTCAGGAGCGGGGGGAGTTGCGCGTCAGTACCCTCTCCTCTCCGCTTATATACGACGATATCAACGGTAAAACCATTGGTCTTGATTACGAACTGGCACAGCTGTTTGCGGACTATCTGGGTGTGAAGCTGAAAGTCACCGTGCGGCAGAACATCAACCAGCTGTTTGATGATTTAGACCATGACCGTGCCGATATTCTCGCCGCAGGTCTGGTGTACAACAGCGAACGCAGCAAAAATTATCAGCCGGGCCCGACCTATTACTCCGTGTCGCAGCAGGTGGTTTATCGTGTGGGTAGCTTGCGCCCGCGCTCACTGGCCGACATTACCGACCAGCAATTGACCATTGCGCCGGGCCATGTGGTGATTGACGATCTGCGGGCGTTGAAAGAGAAAAAATACCCGAACCTCAGCTGGACGGTCGATCCTAAACTCGGCACTACCGAATTGCTGGAGCAGGTAAAAGATAAAAAGCTGGCCTATACCATTGCTGATTCGGTGGCGATCAGCCTTTTCCAGCGCGTTCATCCTGAAATCGCCGTGGCGCTGGATGTGACCGATGAACAGCCGGTAACCTGGTTTACCCAGTTAGACGACGATCAAACCGTCTCTGCGGCTATGCTCGATTTCTTTAATTCCATCAATGAAGACGGCACCCTGGCGCGTCTGGAAGAGAAATATCTCGGTCACGGTGACGATTTTGATTACGTTGACACCCGCTCCTTCCTGCGCGCGGTGGATAGCGTGCTGCCGGACCTGCAACCGCTGTTCGAGAAGTACGCTCAGGAGATTGACTGGAAGTTACTGGCGGCAATTTCCTACCAGGAATCGCACTGGGATGCTCAGGCCACCTCCCCCACGGGCGTGCGCGGGTTGATGATGCTGACCAAAAATACCGCGCAGAGCCTCGGCATTAGCGATCGAACCGATGCGGAACAGAGCATCAGCGGCGGCGCGCAATATTTACAGGATATGATGGCGAAAGTGCCGGAGACGGTCCCTGAAGGGGAGCGGATCTGGTTTGCGCTGGCCGCCTATAACATGGGTTATGCCCATATGCTCGACGCGCGGACGCTGACGGCAAAAACCAAAGGTAACCCGGACAGCTGGTCAGATGTAAAACAGCGCCTGCCGCTGCTTAGCCAGAAACAGTGGTACCAGAAGCTGACGTACGGCTATGCGCGCGGGCATGAAGCGTATGCCTACGTGGAAAATATTCGTAAGTATCAGATAAGCCTGGTGGGATATCTGCTGGAGAAAGAAAAAGAGGCGGCCGAGGCGCAACAACTGGCTGAAAGCTATCCGGTGGTCGCACCGGACGAGCTTAATCACCCTGCGGTTTCAATTCTGCCTTTTGTTGCTTTTTCTGCAGCCGACGCATTCGAAAAAAGTCACTTAACAGACCCGAACATTCTGGTGCAAGTACCCCGCCGATAGTTTTCACCTGGTGGTTCATCCCCGGATGCCCAAGCACGTCCATCAGTGAACCAGCAGCGCCCGTTTTTTCATCCCGCGCGCCAAACACCAGCGTACCGATTCGGCTATGCACCATCGCCCCGGAGCACATCACGCACGGTTCAAGGGTGACGTACAGGGTGGTATCAAGCAGACGATAGTTTTGCAGCACCAGCCCGCCCTGACGCAGCGCCATAATTTCAGCATGCGCGGTAGGATCGTGACGGCCAATCGGACGGTTCCACCCTTCACCAATTACCTGATTGTTATGGACCAGCACCGCGCCCACGGGAACTTCGCCCTCTTCCCAGGCGCGCTGAGCCAGCGCCAGCGCGTGGCGCATCCAGTATTCATGATTGTGTTCAGGGTTGGACAAGGGCTGATACTCCAGTCGAAAAGCGGGCGGCATTATACACAGCCGGTACAGATAAGACTATTCGAGTTGCTGAAGTTCGCCCAGAGGCGTGACGCGCCAGCGGTGCTGGCAAAAATAGAGCAGCGGGTTGTCCTGCTTGCTGTCGCTGTAGCCGCTGTACAGACGCAGCGGCGTACCGATGCGTTTCTCCAGCTGCACCACTTTTTCATGTCCGAGGCAACGCAGGGTGAGCACCCAGCCGCCGTAGCCGCGCGCGATCTGCGTGGCGATAAGGTTTACGCGCGGCAGCCAGGGCGTATCATAATAGACCTGCTCCACCAGCGTCTGCGGGGAGCCGGTAATCAGCCAGATATCGGCATCGTTGGCGTCGAGATAGCTGGTCAGGCGCGCCTGGACCACGGGAAACGCGGCGACGTGCCCGCGAAACCAGTGGGCAAAATCCTGCTCAAGCTGCTTAAGACGCGCTTCGCTATGACCAAACGTGCATCCCCAGAGCAGCAGGCTCATCGGCCAGCGCGCTGAACGGCCTTTCACCAGTAGCGCGATGCCAATAACGGGTAACAGGGGCAATACCAGCAACGCGTTAAGGGGCTGGCGCCGCAGCAGATAGCGCATAAAGGTGCCGAACATATCCTGCTGATGCAGCGTTCCATCCAGATCAAAAAAGACAACGCGACGCTCGTGATTTGCCAAACCTTACTCCTCTGGGTCGTTGAATCCTAATAGCCAGGTAAACAGGAACCCGGCGATCACCGCTACCAGATAGCCTAACAGATAGAGCATCACTTTTCCGGTCACGATGGTTAATGCCAGCGGTAAACCGGAAATCCCGAAGGTGATAACGGTCGCCACTTTCCAGTAGCTAATCAACGCCCCGCCCACCGCGCCACCGAGACAGGCGGCCAGGAACGGCTTGCCCAGCGGCAGCGTAACGCCGAAAATCAGCGGCTCGCCGATACCGAGCAACCCGACCGGCAACGCCCCTTTAATGACCTTTTTCAGACGTGCGTTGCGGGTTTTCATCAGCACCGCGATGGCCGCGCCGACCTGCCCAACGCCCGCCATCGACAGGATCGGCAGCAGGGCGTTATAGCCGTGCGCCTGTACCAGTTCGACGTGAATCGGCACTAGCCCCTGATGCAAACCGGTCAGCACTAACGGCAGGAAGGTTCCGGACAGCACAGCCCCCACCAATAACCCACCGCGATCGATAGCCAGAGACGCGCCGTGGGCGATGGCTTCAGAGATTGCGCCGCCTAACGGTTGCAGCGCCACAATCGCCACGCTCCCGGTAATCAATGTGGTCAGCAGCGGGTTGAGGATCAGCTCAATCGAGCCTGGCAGCACCGCGCGCAGCTTTTTCTCGATCCAGCACATCAGAATGACCACCAGCAGCACGGCAATCACCCCGCCGCGGCCAGGCTGAAGCGCCTCGCCAAACAGCGTAATCTGCGCCAGCTGCGGGCTGGAGAGGATACCCGCCATAACGCCGCCCATCGCCAGCGAGCCGCCAAACACTTTGGCCGTGTTCACCCCCACCAGAATGTTCATGATGGCAAACACCGCGCTGCCGAAAATCGCCAGAATACCCAGCAGGTTCGGATACTGCGTGGCAAAATCCCCGACAATATCCGGACGCTTAAGAATATTGATAATCCCGGTGATCAGCCCCGACGCGATAAACGCCGGGATCAGCGGAATAAAGACGTTAGCCAGTTGGCGCAGCGCATCGCTCATAGGGGCTTTGTATTTGGCTTTCGCCTGCGCTTTGGTGCGTTCCGCATCGTCAAAGGCGGGAGCCGTTTCACCGCCCGTCATCAGGGCGCGCATGGCATCTACCACCTGCGCCGCTTTGCCCGGACCGACAATCAACTGGTGCTGTTGCCCCTGCTTAACGTACCCGCTCACGCCGGGAAGCTGCTTAAGGCGCGTCAAATCAAGCTGTTCGTCGTTATGCACCTCGACGCGAACACGCGTCATACAGTTCTCAAGACGCTGAATATTTTTTTCCCCACCGATCCCGAGCAGGATGTCGCTGGCGAGCGCTGCTGTTTTGTCCATACACGCCTCTTATTGGTGTTCTAATGCCGCCCGTAAAAACCCGTGATGGGCTTCGAGTCTGGCTCTGGCCGCGGCTGCATCCAGCCCGGTTAATATCATCAGAATGGCGGGTTTTACATCGTGATCGGTCTGCTGAAGCACCTTTTCCGCCTCTTCACGACTGGCGCCTGTCGCTTCCATCACCATGCGACACGCTCTGTCCACCAGCTTGATGTTAGTGGCCTGCATATCCACCATCAGGTTTTGGTAGACCTTGCCAAATTTCACCATCGCGCCGGTGGAGATCATATTGAGTACCAGCTTCTGCGCGGTACCCGACTTCAGCCGTGTGGAGCCGGTGAGCGCTTCCGGCCCGACGACCGGAGAGATGGCAATGGCGGCCACCTGCGCAATCGGCGAGCCCGGGTTACAGGAGATGGCCACTGTGGTGCACCCGGTCTGTCTGGCATATTCCAGTCCACCAATGACGTACGGCGTACGACCAGAAGCCGCCAGGCCGACCACCAGATCCTGCGCGGTCAGGTTCAGCGCCCTGAGATCATCTTCCCCAAGCTGTTTATTGTCTTCTGCCCCTTCTACCGCTTTCAGCAGCGCGCCGGGGCCACCGGCAATCAGGCCAACGACCAGCCCGTGCGGAACGCCAAAAGTCGGCGGACATTCTGAGGCATCCAGCACACCGAGGCGCCCGCTGGTTCCCGCTCCCATATAAATAATGCGTCCTCCTGCTTTCAGAGCGCCGGCAGCGGCGTCTACGGCTTTTGCTACCTCAGGCAATGTCTCTTTGACTGCCAGCGCGACGAGGGTATCCTGTTGATTAAAGCGGTTTACCAGCTCCAGCGTGGACAGTGCATCAAGATCCATGGTTTGCGGGTTACGCGTTTCAGAAACAAGAGAGCCAAGATTCATGTTATTTACCTCTGGAATTTTTAATTCATAATAAACGCACTATAATGGAATATAAAATTCATTCAGGCGAGTAAAATTCGTATTTGCGCGGGTAATCACATTTTCGCCAGGAGACCGTATGAACTGTTTAATTCGTATTCGTCAGCGCTACGCAGGGTTTGCCCAGAGTGATAAAAAGCTGGCGGATTTTTTACTTTCTCAGCCCGATCGCGCGCGACACCTCAGCTCCCAGCAGCTGGCAGGCGAAGCCGGGGTAAGCCAGTCGAGCGTGGTGAAATTCGCCCAGAAAATAGGCTATAAGGGCTTTCCGGCGCTAAAGCTGGCGATCAGTGAAGCACTGGTGAGCAACCCGAATCCGCAGTCAATGCCGGTGCATAACCAGATCCGTGGCGACGATCCGATGCGTCTGGTGGGCGAAAAGCTGATCAAGGAGAACGTGGCGGCAATGCATGCCACGCTGGATGTAAACACGGAAGAGAAGCTGCTGGAAAGCGTAGCCATGCTTCGCGACGCGCGGCGCATTGTGTTGACCGGGATCGGCGCCTCCGGACTGGTTGCGCGTAACTTTGGCTGGAAGCTGACAAAAATCGGCTATAACGCCATCGTTGAACAGGATATGCACGCGCTGCTGGCGACCGTGCAGGCCATGGATCCTGACGATTTACTGCTGGCCATCTCCTATTCCGGCGAGCGACGTGAAATTAATATGGCCACCGACGAAGCCCTGCGCGTAGGGGGAAAAATTCTGGCGATTACCGGATTTAGCCCGAATGCGCTCCAGCAACGGGCAACCCGCTGCCTGTATACCATTGCCGAGGAACAGGCCACTCGCAGCGCGGCGATTTCGTCGACGAGTGCGCAGATGATGCTGACGGACCTGCTGTTTATGGCGCTGGTTCAGCAGGATCTGGAGCGTGCGCCAGAACGTATTCGGCACAGCGAAGAGCTGGTAAAAAAACTGGTTTGAACAACGAATGAGCGTATAATGCCCGCCCTGTTTGTGATGTTTCTGAGAATTTCCTGATGGCGCTGTTAATCACCAAAAAATGCATCAACTGCGATATGTGCGAACCCGAATGCCCGAACCAGGCGATTTCGATGGGCGACAGCATTTATGAGATTAACAGCGACCGCTGCACCGAATGCATCGGCCACTATGAAACGCCGACCTGCCAGAAGGTGTGCCCAATTCCCAATACGATTTTAAAAGATCCGGCACACGTCGAGAACGAAGAACAGTTGTGGGATAAGTTTGTCCTGATGCACCATGCGGACAAAATTTAACTCTCAATAATCACCGTAGCACAGGCATAGTGGCGTTCATCTGCAAGCGTTACGTGCATGTGCGCCACGCCCAGCTTTTCCGCCAGCTTAAGCGCCTCGCCCCATAAACGCAGACGTGGCTTACCCAGCTCATCGTTAAACACTTCAAACTGGTTAAACGCCAGGCCGTTACGAATGCCCGTGCCGAACGCTTTCGCCGCCGCCTCTTTTACCGCGAAGCGCTTTGCCAGAAAGCGCACCGGCTGTTGATGCGCCTCCCAGATAGCCCATTCGTTATCGCTCAGCACGCGTCTTGCGAGGCGATCGCCGCTGCGGGCGATCACCGCTTCAATGCGGGCTATTTCGACGATGTCGGTGCCTAAGCCCAGAATAGCCATTACTGACGCGCTTCCAGCATCAGGCGCTTCATCTCGGACACCGCCTCTTTCAGGCCGCTCATCACCGCACGGCCAATAATGGCGTGGCCAATGTTCAGCTCATGCATTTCCGGCAGGGCAGCAATGGCTTTTACGTTGTGATAGGTCAGACCGTGTCCGGCGTTCACCTTCAGTCCCAGGCTCGCGGCGTAGGTTGCCGCTTTGGCGATTCGCTCCAGCTCTTTCGCCTGCGCTGCGTCGTTTTCGGCATCGGCATAGCAGCCGGTGTGAATTTCAATATACGGCGCGCCCACGTCGGCAGCGGCTTTAATCTGGGTGAAATCAGCGTCGATAAATAAAGATACCAGGATACCGGCATCCGTCAGGCGTTTGCAGGCATCGCGCATTTTGTCGAGCTGCCCGGCCACATCTAGACCGCCTTCGGTGGTCACTTCCTGACGCTTTTCCGGCACCAGGCAGCAGAAATGCGGTTTGGTCTCGCAGGCAATCGCCAGCATCTCTTCTGTCACCGCCATCTCCAGGTTCATGCGGGTATCCAGCGTCTGACGCAGGATGCGCACGTCGCGGTCAGTGATGTGGCGACGATCTTCACGCAGGTGGACGGTAATGCCGTCGGCGCCAGCCTGCTCAGCGATAAATGCCGCCTGAACCGGATCGGGATACGCGGTACCGCGTGCATTACGTAACGTGGCGATGTGATCGATATTGACGCCTAACAGTAATTCAGCCATGACAATCCTCGGTATTTTTGGTCATTTACCTTCTCCCTCTCCCTCCGGGAGAGGGCTGGGGTGAGGGGTAAAACATTAGCGTTTCGGCATAAACTGCCTGAATAATTCGCGGCTCTTTAAAGGTTTGCCCCCAAGATACGGCTTGAGCGCGATTCGGGTAAAGCGTTTTGCCGCACGCAGGGTGTCGGCGTCCGGGAACTCGCGTTCATACAGTGCTCTGAGCTGGCGCCCGGTAAAAGTGCTGTTATCGACGACGACACTGGCAATAAAGCCCTTTTCCTCACGATAGCGATAGGTCATGGTGTCTTCTACCTCGTCTCCGCTTCCCGCACAGTGCAGAAAATCAACGCCGTAACCAAGGTGCCCGAGCAGCGCCAGTTCGAAACGACGCAGCACAGGCTCAGGGGTGCCGGTTGCGCCAGCAAGTGCCTGAATACAGTGCAGGTAATCAAAGAAAAGTTCAGAGAAGCGGGTCTCATGTTCAAGAACCCGTGAAATGAGTTCGTTGACATACAAACCGCTGTAGAGCGTGATACCAGAAAGAGGAAGCGCCAGGGAGACGGCTTCAGCACTGCGCAGGGTTTTGACTTCCCCTCGCCCGCCAAAGCGGACCAGCAGCGGGGTGAAAGGCTGCAAGGCACCTTTCAGATTAGAACGTCTGGAACGTGCGCCTTTGGCAACAAGGCGCACGCGACCGGACTCTTCCGTGAAGACGTCCAGCATCAGGCTGGTTTCGCTCCAGGGACGACTATGCAGGACAAAGGCGCGCTGCCATCCATCCATATGCTCGTCGTCTTAGGTTACTGATCTTCGCCGTAACCGAGGCTGCGCAGCGCACGCTCATCATCGGCCCAGCCAGATTTCACTTTCACCCACAGTTCCAGGTGAACCGGTGCTTCAAACATGTCCATCATGTCTTTACGGGCTTCGATTCCGATAGTTTTGATCTTGGCACCTTTATTGCCGATCACCATCTTCTTCTGCCCTTCTCGCTCAACGAGGATCAGACCGTTAATATCGTAGCCGCCACGCTCGTTGCTCTGGAAACGCTCGATCTCCACCGTTACAGAGTACGGCAGTTCAGCGCCCAGGAAACGCATCAGCTTCTCACGGATGATTTCAGACGCCATAAAACGCTGAGAGCGATCGGTGATGTAGTCTTCCGGGAAGTGATGAGTCGCTTCCGGCAGATGTTTACGCACGATGCCCGCGATGGTATCGACGTTCAGACCCGTTTCCGCAGACAGCGGGACGATGTCCAGGAAGTTCATCTGGCTGCCCAGCCATTGCAGATGCGGCAGCAGATCGGCTTTTTCCTGCACGTTGTCCACTTTATTGACCGCGAGGATCACCGGCGTTTTGCCGTCACGCAGCTTGTTCAGGACCATTTCGTCGTCCGGCGTCCAGCGGGTGCCTTCCACAACGAAAATCACCAGCTCTACGTCGCCAATGGAGCTGCTCGCCGCCTTGTTCATCAGACGGTTGATGGCACGCTTCTCTTCCATGTGCAGGCCCGGGGTATCGACGTAGATCGCCTGATAAGCGCCTTCAGTATGGATACCGACGATGCGGTGACGCGTGGTCTGCGCCTTACGTGAGGTAATGGAAATCTTCTGTCCAAGCAGATTATTCAACAGGGTGGATTTACCAACGTTCGGACGTCCGACGATGGCAATAAATCCGCAATACGTTTTTTCTTCGCTCATTCCAGCTCCAGCATTTTTAACGCCTGTTCGGCGGCAGCCTGTTCAGCCTTACGACGGCTTGAACCCGTGCCGACCACCGGTTCACTCAGGCCACTGACCTGGCAATGGATGGTAAATTCCTGATCGTGCGCTTCGCCACGTACCTGCACCACCAGATAGGATGGCAGCGGGAGGTGACGACCCTGCAAATATTCTTGCAGACGCGTTTTCGGATCTTTTTGTTTATCGCCCGGGCTGATTTCGTCCAGACGGGTCTGATACCAGTTCAGGATCAGCTTTTCTACGGTCTGGATATCGCTGTCCAGGAACACGCCACCGATTAAAGCCTCGACCGTATCGGCAAGAATGGATTCACGACGGAACCCACCACTTTTCAGCTCACCCGGCCCCAGACGCAGACACTCACCCAGCTCAAACTCGCGTGCGATTTCAGCGAGGGTGTTGCCACGCACCAGCGTGGCACGCATGCGGCTCATATCACCTTCGTCCACACGCGGAAAACGATGATAAAGCGCATTTGCAATCACGAAACTTAAAATAGAGTCGCCTAAAAACTCGAGACGCTCATTATGTTTGCTGCTGGCACTGCGATGGGTTAATGCCTGTTGCAACAACTCCTGATGATGAAAAGTGTAGCCCAGCTTCCGTTGAAGCCGATTAATTACGATGGGGTTCATGCGATACCAATAAATGAATGCGTCAAAAATGCAGCACACGAAACCGACCTGAGAAAACCAACGCGGTTTCGTGTGCCGTGGCACCCTTGCAGGGCCAACCTTAAACTTCGGGGGAATATTCTATACGCAACGACAGGGGATGTCGTTAGTTCAAAGAGATTTATCGCTGAAATAATTCACGTAGCGGCGAATAAAAGCCGCTACGTGTTATTTTTGACGAAAATTAATGAATTCCGCCAATACGATTCAGGCGAACGCCGGTCGGCCACTCGCCTTCCTGCTTCTCGAAACTCATCCAGATAGCGGTTGCTTTACCGACCAGATTCGCTTCCGGCACAAAGCCCCAGTAACGGCTGTCCGCAGAGTTATCGCGGTTGTCACCCATCATGAAGTAGTGTCCCGGCGGCACAATCCAGGTCGCCAGCTGCTGGCCTGGCTGCTGGTAGTACATTGCCAGCTGGTCCTGTGCGATTGGCACGGTCAGAATGCGGTGAGTGACATCGCCCAGCGTCTCTTTGCGTTCAACCAGACGAATACCGTTCTCTTTGGTTTCACCTTTTGGCACCTGGAAGAATCCGCTGGTCGCTTCACCGCCATTACGGCGGGCGAAGGTCTGCACAAAATCACCTGGCTCAACGTTGGAGTAAGTGACTGGCAGCGCATTTTCACATGCAGTTCCAGAGCTACAGCCTGGCTGAATCCTCACTTCCTTCGCTATCGGATCGTAGGTTACTTTATCGCCCGGCAGACCTACCGCGCGTTTAATATAATCCAGCCGTGGATCTTCCGGATATTTAAACACCACAATGTCGCCACGTTTCGGATGACCCGTTTCGATCAGCGTTTTCTGGTAGATCGGATCTTTGATGCCATAGGCAAACTTCTCAACCAGAATGAAATCACCGATCAGCAGCGTTGGCATCATCGATCCTGACGGGATCTGGAACGGTTCATAGATAAATGAACGCACCACCAGCACAATCGCCAGCACCGGGAAGACCGATGCCCCTGTTTCCAGCCAGCCCGGTTTTGGGCCGACTTTTTTCAGGGTTTTCGCGTCCAGCGTATCGCCCGCGGCAGCCTGCGCGGCAGCCTGACGTTCACGGCGTTTTGGGGCGAAGATAAACTTATCCAGGCACCATAACAGACCTGTTACCAGGGTAGCGATGACCAGGATCAGGGCAAACATGTTCGCCATGCCAACTCCTTAAGGTTATTTACCGTTTCCGTCTTTACCAACATGAAGGATGGCAAGGAATGCTTCCTGCGGCAGCTCAACGTTACCGACCTGCTTCATACGCTTCTTACCTTCTTTCTGCTTCTGCAACAGCTTTTTCTTACGGCTGACGTCGCCGCCGTAGCACTTAGCCAGAACGTTTTTACGCAGCTGCTTCACGGTTGAACGGGCAATGATGTGGTTACCAATGGCCGCCTGAATCGCAATGTCAAACTGCTGACGCGGGATCAGCTCTTTCATCTTCTCAACCAGCTCACGACCACGGTACGGTGCGTTATCGTTGTGGGTGATCAGCGCCAGGGCATCAACACGCTCGCCGTTGATCAGCACGTCCACGCGAACCATGTTGGAGGCCTGGAAGCGTTTGAAGTTGTAGTCCAGTGACGCATAGCCACGGGAGGTAGACTTCAGACGGTCGAAGAAGTCGAGCACCACTTCCGCCATCGGAATTTCATAGGTCAGCGCCACCTGGTTACCGTGGTACACCATGTTGGTCTGCACGCCACGCTTCTCAATACACAGGGTGATCACGTTACCGAGGAACTCCTGCGGCAGCAGCATGTGACACTCTGCGATAGGCTCGCGCAGTTCCTGAATATTATTCAGCGGCGGGAGCTTGGAAGGGCTGTCGACGTAGATGACCTCTTTCGACGTGGTTTCTACTTCGTAGACAACCGTCGGGGCGGTGGTGATCAGATCCAGATCGTATTCACGCTCCAGACGTTCCTGAATGATCTCCATGTGCAGCAGACCGAGGAAGCCACAGCGGAAGCCGAAGCCCAGCGCCGTTGAGCTTTCTGGCTCATAGAACAGGGAAGCATCGTTGAGGCTCAGCTTTCCGAGCGCATCGCGGAAGTTTTCGTAATCGTCGGAGCTGACCGGGAACAGACCCGCATAAACCTGCGGTTTCACCTTTTTGAAGCCTGGCAGCGCTTTATCTGCCGGGTTACGTGCGCCGGTCAGGGTATCGCCCACTGGCGCGCCGAGGATGTCTTTAATTGCACAGACCAGCCAACCCACTTCGCCGCATTTCAGTTCGGTACGGTCAACCTGTTTTGGCGTGAAGATGCCGAGGCGGTCAGCGTTGTAGACCTGCCCGGTGCTCATGACCTTGATTTTGTCGCCTTTACGCATGGTGCCGTTTTTAATACGCACCAGCGAGACAACGCCCAGGTAGTTATCAAACCAGGAGTCGATGATCAGCGCCTGTAGCGGCGCATCCGGGTCACCTTCCGGCGGCGGAATGTCACGCACCAGACGTTCCAGTACATCCGGAACACCTACGCCGGTTTTTGCCGAGCAGCGCACTGCATCGGTCGCATCGATACCGACGATGTCTTCAATTTCTTCCGCTACGCGCTCAGGATCGGCGGCTGGCAGGTCGATTTTATTCAGAACCGGCACCACTTCGAGATCCATTTCCATGGCGGTATAGCAGTTTGCCAGCGTCTGGGCCTCTACGCCCTGCCCGGCATCCACCACCAGCAGCGCGCCTTCGCAGGCCGCCAGCGAGCGTGACACTTCATAAGAAAAGTCAACGTGCCCTGGGGTGTCGATAAAGTTCAGCTGGTAGGTTTCACCATCGGAAGCCTTATAGTCGAGCGTCACGCTCTGGGCTTTAATGGTAATACCGCGTTCGCGTTCCAGGTCCATGGAGTCCAGAACCTGGGCTGCCATTTCACGATCAGACAGGCCACCGCAAATCTGGATAATACGGTCAGACAGCGTCGACTTACCGTGGTCAATGTGAGCAATGATCGAAAAGTTACGTATGTTCTTCATATAGTTAAATAATTATGCCTTACGAATTCCTGGAGGCCGCTGTTCTTAGCCTGACGTTTTTCAGTGCGAAAACGCAGCATTCTACACTACAACCTCGTCTGCTGGAAATGCACTTAGAGTCAGGTATAGCGCGAAGAGACGGCGTTTACTTTATTGCGATGTAAATAATAATAAAGCCCGGCAGATCACCGGGCCTCAGAAGAGAGCGTCTCAACACGAAGTTGGTCGGGTGCCAGTGCAACGCTGAGAATGACGGGCTGCCAGGCTTCCCGGGCGGTAAGCCTTGGGGAAACGCCTTTAGCAAGCCAGAACCCGCCCACACCGCCCAAGGCGGCACCGCACATGGCGGCCAAATCTGTGCCGAACAGCATCTGGAAAACCCCGCCCATCACGAAAAGTCCGGCGAGCGGAGAAAGGTAAACCAGTATGGCGGAAGTGAGCAGGCTGCCTTCAGCGATGCCGAGCTCCACTTTTTGCCCTGCCACCAGCGGCTGATCGCTCGACACAGCAATAGTGTGCGACGTTTGCGGCCCCAGCTTATTCAATACGCGGCTGCCGCAACCGGCTCGCGAAGCGCAGCTGCTGCATGATGCTTTAACGTCACAGCTGACAAGCGCTACGCCATCCTGCCAGGATACGACCGTCGCCCACTCTTTAATCATTGCGCAGCCCTGAATTTAATGCTGTCTGAAATACGTTTTGCTGTTGGCGGCGGTAATTCACCAACAATGGTAATTTCCGCATTATCGCGTACCGTCGTGCTAACCGTCCGGCGACCGGTACGGAGCATCTGTTCGGAACTGTTCGCCGTAGCGCGATTGATATTCACCGAGAAGCTAAATAGCCCATCGGAATAGAGGCGCGACTCAACCGGTGTTTCGATAGTCGGCAGCTGGCGACGGCTGCTGGATACTTCGCTGAATCCTTGCGGGATCCAGGAAGGTACCCAGTTGAAATTGACAGAATCGCCGGCAGGTACGGAAAGCAAAGGCGGCAGGCTGGCTTTGGCCAGATTCTGCATACTGTTGCCAACCTGACCGTTCACGTCGAAGGAGATCACGCGGAACTGCTCCAGCGTTTCACCGTCGCGATCGAGCAGATCAACGCGCATCGGCAGCTTCGTCTCTGCGTCAATCCAGACGATATAGCTGTAACGTGTCCCATCCCGCGCGACTACGCGGATCACTTCGCACAACCTGTCGGCAATACGCGTTCGCCCCACCGAGATAAAATCATAGTAGGGGGCGAGACGTTTAAAATCGGTGTAAATGAGCGATGGCAGGGAATCAACGATGTAGTCACCATTGAGCGTAAACGGCTCAAGGCCTGGCTCGAAATAACTGATTTCGTTCCCACGCTGGACCACTTCCCGACGCGGGCCATCCATCTGTAAAAGCTGGGCGAGCGGCTGATTATCAAGGCGGGCGTGGCGATAGCGTAACGATTCGACACCCTGCTTATTGATGCTAATAAATGCCAACTCGTAATTGAGTGACTGGCTGGCCAGATTCATTTGCTGCAACAACGCCCCGGATGAAACATCAGCCGAGGCGTTAGCAGAGAAGAACAGGCTACCCGCCATCAAAGACATGGCGAACCAAAGTTGCTTCATTACTGCGATTGCGTTCCTAAAGTTTGGTTTCCTGGCACCTGCACAGCAGCCTGCTGGGTTTGGGCCTGCTCAAACTGAAGCTGCTCGGAGTGCAGACGACGCTGCAACTCGTAATCCTGCAACATCGCATTAATGCGACGACGCTGCTCCTGTACCTGCTGTTGCTGTCCGCCGCTTGCGGAGGCATCTGCCGGTACGCCCAGGCTAACCGGACTGGCTTTACCCATCATCGGCAGCGTATTGAACACTGGCGCTTCAGGCTGCTGACTGGCTTCAGACTGGGTATTATAGTGCTGGACCCCAACGATAACTGCAAGCGATACACACGCAGCGACTCCCATCTGGGTGAGCTGGCTGGCCCATGGACGCACCTTGTGCCAGAACGGCATTTTCTGCCATTGGTGAGGTGCAGGCTGCGCTTCAGGAATAAGCGGCGTGGTCTGATGAACAGGTTCGTTCTCAATGGCCGCCATAACGCGTGCTGAGATATCGAAATGGAGAACATCGCTGGTATCACCCCGCAGAGTGTCGCGGATAAGATGATAGTTCTCCCAGGTCTGTTGCATTTCGGGAGAATGAGACAACTCATCGAGCAGCTCACTATCCAGCATTTCACCATCCATTAAAGCGGAAAGTTTTTCTTTCTGCATGCCTAATACCTTTTCCAGTATCCCGCTATCGTCAACGCCTGATAAGCGGTTGAACTTTATTATCAATGGCTTCTCGCGCACGGAAAATTCGTGAACGAACCGTGCCGACCGGACAATCCATGATGGCGGCTATCTCTTCATAGCTTAGGCCATCCAGCTCCCGTAACGTAATTGCCATGCGTAAATCTTCCGGGAGCGACTCGATCGTGCGAAAAACGATTTGTCTCAGTTCTTCTGACAACATTAAGTTCTCAGGGTTCGAAATTTCTTTCAGCGCGCCGCCACTTTCGAAGTTTTCTGCATCGATAGCGTCAACATCACTTGAAGGCGGACGACGCCCCTGAGCAACCAAATAATTCTTAGCCGTATTGACTGCAATACGATACAGCCAGGTATAAAAAGCACTATCCCCCCGGAATGAATCCAGCGCGCGATAGGCCTTAATAAAAGACTCTTGTACCACATCAGGAACATCGCCTGACGGTACATAGCGGGAAACCAGACTCGCTACCTTATGCTGGTAGCGCACCACCAGTAGGTTAAAAGCTTTCTGATCTCCCTTCTGGACCCGTTCAACCAGGACCTGGTCCGTTAACTGCTCGCTCATCCGAGGTAATGTCTCCCCAAACCAAATTCCACGCGTTATCGAAACGCCACTCTAACAACATTGCACTTTGAGCAAGCACCGAATTAGAGCGTCTGTTCTTCAATAAGTTCCGTAACGCCTTTGTTTTTGTTCATCGCGCCGCAGACCGTTCATTTTCTCTCATTATAAGTCTGTTCACGATACGCACCCGCTTTCTGACAAGAATCATTAACTTTATCGTCAGAAGAGTAACGCAACACAGGCTTTATTTCACCACAAAATCTGAAGCTAACGATCTGCTTCGCAAAATAATTCCAGTCATTTAGCGATGATTTAACTTCCGGTTGTCCGTTTAGTCATTGCAACACGCTTCAAAAAAAACGTGCGATAACTCGCATCACAATGCTATTCTGCCCAGACCATGTTTAGTAAATTAAACAAACACCATGAATACAACGCCTGAACTCCATTGTGATGTACTGATTATCGGCAGCGGTGCTGCTGGCCTCTCCCTCGCGCTGCGCCTGGCGGAACATCAGAACGTAATCGTGCTGAGTAAAGGGCCGATGAGCGAAGGTTCCACCTTCTATGCACAAGGCGGTATTGCCGCCGTGTTTGATGAAACGGACAGCATTGCCTCACACGTAGAAGACACTCTGATTGCCGGTGCCGGGATCGTGGATGAGCATGCCGCAGAGTTTGTCGCCAGCAATGCCCGCCACTGCGTGCAATGGCTTATCGACCAGGGCGTGCTGTTTGATACGCAGGTTCAGCCTAATGGTGAAGAGAGCTATCATCTGACCCGTGAAGGCGGGCACAGCCATCGCCGTATTCTGCACGCTGCTGATGCAACAGGAAAAGCGGTTGAAACCACGCTGGTCAGCAAAGCTCTCAGCCATCCCAATATTCGGGTGCTGGAGCGCAGTAACGCCGTCGACCTGATTATTTCCGATAAAATTGGCCTGCCCGGCACGCGCCGTGTTGTCGGCGCATGGGTGTGGAATCGGAATAAAGAGAAGGTGGAAACCTGCCAGGCTAAAGCCGTTGTGCTGGCGACCGGCGGCGCCTCCAAGGTTTACCAGTACACGACTAACCCGGATATCGCCTCCGGAGACGGTATCGCCATGGCCTGGCGCGCAGGCTGCCGCGTAGCGAATATGGAGTTTAATCAGTTCCATCCTACCGCCCTGTTCCACCCGCAGGCACGTAACTTCCTGTTAACTGAAGCGTTGCGCGGCGAAGGCGCGTATCTCAAGCGACCGGACGGTTCCAGGTTTATGCCGGACTTCGACCCCCGAGGTGAACTTGCCCCGCGGGATATCGTGGCCCGCGCCATTGACCACGAGATGAAGCGGCTTGGCGTGGACTGTATGTATCTGGACATTAGCCATAAACCGGCAGACTTTATTCGCCAGCACTTCCCGATGATTTATGAAAAGCTGCTGAGTCTGGGTATCGATTTAACCCGCGATCCGGTGCCGATTGTGCCTGCCGCCCACTATACCTGTGGCGGGGTGATGGTTGACGATCATGGTCGTACCGACGTGGATGGTTTGTATGCGATCGGCGAGGTCAGTTACACCGGCCTGCATGGTGCGAATCGCATGGCATCAAACTCATTGCTGGAGTGTCTGGTGTATGGATGGTCGGCTGCGGAAGATATAACCAAACGCATGCCCTATGCACGTCCAACAACGCACCTGCCAGCATGGGATGAAAGTCGAGTAGAGAACCCGGACGAACTGGTGGTTATCCAGCATAACTGGCACGAGCTGCGGCTTCTCATGTGGGATTATGTCGGGATTGTACGCACAACGAAGCGTCTGGAACGCGCGTTACGCCGCATCATGATGTTGCAGCAGGAAATTGATGAATATTACGCCAACTTCCGCGTTTCCAATAATCTGCTGGAGCTGCGCAACCTTGTGCAGGTTGCCGAGCTGATTGTACGCTGTGCGATGATGCGCAAAGAGAGTCGTGGCCTGCATTATACGCTGGACTATCCCGACCCGCTGGAAACGTCCGGCCCGTCGGTGTTGACGCCGCAGGTTCACATAAACAGATAAAAGGCCTGGGTCAGGGCAGTGTAATCTTCGGAATAAAGCTGGTCTGGCCCGCGAATAACCATCCTGTCGGTAAAGCACTCCCCCTCTTTCGGCGAGAGCGCCAGCAACACACGGTGCGGTAAGCGACCTTCCGTATCCGAAATATCGGTACGAAGACGCAAACTCCAGCCGATATCCCGAGCGATCTCAATGAAGGTGTTACCCGTGCTTTCGGGCAAGACCACGCAGAAAAATCCCTCTTCCGAGATGAGTTCCGCCGCGCTGGTCAGTAGCGCCTTGTGATCGAGCGAGCCGGTGTAACGTGCCTGCTCGCGTTCCGGCGTTCCACACTCCACACCTGGCGTGAAATACGGCGGATTGCTGACGATCAAATCGTAACGCGCAGTCTGCTCCAGTGCCCAGGTCAGGACATCGGCACATTCCACCCTGATCCGTTCTGCCCACGGAGAATCGGCAGCGTTTTCGCTTGCCTGCTGGGCCGCCTGAGGATCAAGCTCAACGGCGTCGATAGTGACGTGTTCTTCTGTACGCTGCGCCAGCATCAGCGCCTGAAGTCCGCTGCCCGTACCAATATCCAGAATGCGTTTTACACCTGCGACAGGGGCCCATGCACCCAGTAAAATACCGTCTGTACCGACTTTCATTGCGCAACGATCGTGCGCCACAAAAAATTGTTTAAACGTAAAACCATCGCGGCGCAACTGCGCTTTGAGTTGAGACATGTCAGGGCAACCTTCTGTGTGAAACTGGAGTAGCATAGGGGAAAGCGAAGTGGTCGAAAAGCGATATCCATACAAACAGATGAAGATTACAGCCGTAACGTCTATAATCAGCGCCCCACACAGAGGTAGAACATGACTGTAACGACTTTTTCCGAACTTGAACTCGATGAAAGCCTGCTCAATGCTCTTGAGAGTAAAGGCTTTACACGCCCGACCGCCATTCAGGCCGCGGCCATTCCGCCTGCGCTTGAGGGCCGCGATGTGCTCGGTTCTGCGCCAACCGGCACGGGGAAGACAGCAGCCTACTTGCTGCCTGTGTTGCAGCATTTGCTCGATTTTCCGCGTAAAAAATCAGGGCCGCCGCGCATTTTGATCCTGACCCCGACCCGTGAACTGGCGATGCAGGTTGCCGAACACGCGCGTGAGCTGGCGGCGAACACCCATCTGGATATCGCGACCATCACTGGCGGCGTAGCGTATATGAACCACGCCGAAGTGTTCAGCGAAAACCAGGATATCGTTGTCGCGACGACAGGCCGTCTGCTGCAATACATAAAAGAAGAGAACTTCGACTGCCGGGCGGTGGAAACGCTGATTCTCGATGAAGCTGACCGCATGCTGGACATGGGCTTTGCCCAGGATATCGAACACATCGCGGGTGAAACGCGCTGGCGTAACCAGACAATGCTGTTCTCGGCAACCCTTGAAGGGGATGCCATTAAAGATTTCGCCGAACGTCTGCTGGAAGATCCGGTGGAAGTGTCCGCTACGCCATCGACGCGTGAGCGTAAGAAGATCCACCAGTGGTACTACCGCGCAGATAACCTTGAGCATAAGGTTGAGTTGCTGAAACATCTGCTGAAGCAGGAAGAAGCAACCCGTACCATCGTCTTCGTACGTAAACGCGAGCGCGTGCATGAGCTGGCAGAAATGCTGCGCAACGCTGGCATCAACAACTGCTATCTCGAAGGTGAAATGGCACAGGTTAAGCGTACCGAAGGGATTAAGCGCCTGACCGATGGTCGCGTGAATGTGCTGGTTGCAACCGACGTTGCCGCGCGCGGGATCGACATCCCGGACGTGAGCCATGTGATCAACTTTGATATGCCTCGCAGCGGTGATACTTACCTGCACCGTATTGGTCGTACCGGCCGTGCGGGCCGCAAAGGGATTGCTATTTCTCTGGTAGAAGCGCACGACCATCTGCTGCTCCAAAAAATTGGCCGCTACGTTGATGAGCCGCTAAAAGCTCGTGTGATTGACGAACTTCGTCCGACGACACGTGCGCCGAGTGAAAAAATGACGGGTAAACCGTCCAAGAAAGCGCTCGCGAAACGTGCTGAGAGAAAAGAGAAAGAAAAAGAGAAGCCGCGCGTGAAGCAGCGCCACCGCGATACCAAAAATATTGGTAAGCGCCGTAAGCCAAGTTCTGCTGCGCCAGAGACAAAAACTGAAGAGTAAAAAAAAGCCGGGACATTCCCGGCTTTTTTATTCCACCCCCGAAGCTGAAACCTTACAGGCTTTCAGTAAAGGTACGGGCGATAACGTCGCGCTGCTGTTCCGGAGTCAGAGAGTTGAAACGCACCGCATAGCCAGACACACGGATGGTCAGCTGCGGGTATTTTTCTGGGTTCTCAACAGCATCCATCAGCGTTTCACGACGCAGGACGTTAACGTTCAGGTGCTGACCACCTTCCACGCGCACTTCTGGTTGCACTTGCATTGGAATTTCACGGTATTCAATTTCGCCCAGTTTGCTCACCGGAACGATTTCGTCTTCCGCAAAACCTGCTTTCGCTACTACACAGCGCGCTTCGTTTTTCTCGCTGTCCAGCAGCCAGAAAGAGTTCAGCAGATCGTCATTTGCAGCTTTAGTAATCTGGATACCTGTAATCATGTGTTGCCTCCCTTAGGCTACATTAACTGATGCTGGCCTTTTGCGGCCAATTGGTAAAACCATTGTTTGTTGTGTGTATATATAACATTCAGACCCGGGTGATTTATTGATTTAAATCAACAAAATCACTAACCACATAAAGAGTGTGGTCTGAATTTTTTGTTTTAGATCAATTTTAATGATTTACCAATTCAACTTACCCTGCCTGGTTTTCAACATAAATTTAGACACTTAGCCGCTTTTCCGCGGGTAATTTTGCTCACCAGGCATTAGCAGGTAAGCTAGGCAGAGAATGAAATTCGCAGGAGAGCGAGATGACAACACCTTTAACCTGGCATGACGTGCTGGCAGAAGAGAAGCAGCAGCCCTATTTTATTAATACCCTCAGTACCGTTGCGGCTGAACGGCAGGCCGGCCAGACAATTTATCCACCGCAGAAAGATGTATTTAACGCCTTTCGCTACACCGAACTGAGCGACGTGAAGGTGGTTATACTGGGGCAGGATCCGTACCATGGTCCCGGGCAGGCTCACGGACTGGCATTTTCCGTGCGTCCGGGCGTGGCCATTCCCCCTTCTCTGCTGAATATGTATAAAGAGCTGGAAGGAACGATTCCGGGTTTCACCCGCCCTAATCACGGTTATCTGGAAAGCTGGGCGCGCCAGGGCGTGCTGTTGCTGAATACCGTATTAACCGTCCGGGCGGGTCAGGCACACTCCCACGCCAGTCTGGGATGGGAAACCTTTACCGATAAGGTTATCAGCCTGATCAATGAGCATCGTGAAGGCGTCGTGTTTTTACTCTGGGGTTCACATGCCCAAAAGAAAGGGGCGATTATCGATCGTCAGCGCCATCACGTACTGAAAGCACCGCACCCGTCGCCGCTGTCTGCGCATCGCGGTTTCTTTGGCAGTAACCATTTTGTTCTGACGAATGAGTGGCTGGAAAAGCGTGGCGAAAAGCCGATTGACTGGATGCCTGTGTTACCGGCAGAGAGTGAGTAGGGTTTGAATGTGCCGGGTCAGGCCCGGCACATATAAGGCTTATGCCTTGTTCTGACGCCACCATTCGGCCAGCAGCACGCCGGTCGCAACGGATACGTTCAGGCTTTCAACGTTGCCAGTGCCGTCGATAGAAACGCTCATGTCAGCGCTGGAGAGTGCCGCATCAGACAGACCATCGCGCTCCTGACCTAACACCAGCACCATTTTGCGCGGCAACGTCGCTTTAAACAGCGGCGTAGCGGCGCGGCTTGAGGTGGTGACAATGGTGTAGCCCGCGTTACGGAATTGCACAAGAGCCTCCAGCACGCTGTCGCCGGTGATCGGCTGAACATGCTCAGCACCGCCTTCCGCGGTACGGATTGCCGCACCGGATTCCAGCAGCGCGGCATCCTGCAACAGAACGCCTTTCACGCCAAAGTGCGCGCAGCTACGCATCATAGCGCCCAGGTTATGCGGGTTACCCACATCTTCCAGCGCCAGCACACAGTCATCGGCATCCGCCTGGCTGACCCACTGCTGCACGGTGGTGCCGTTACGTTTTTTGATCAGGAAGCAGACGCCGCCGTGGTGTTCAGTCCCGGACGCTTTTGTCAGCTCGGCATCGTCAACCACGTGGTAGGCTTTACGGTTCGCCGCCATCCAGCGCAGCGCTTCTTTAAAGCGCGGGGTCACGCTCTGGATAAACCATGCGCGAACGATACACTCCGGGCGGCTCTGGAACAGGGCCTGACAGGCGTTCTCGCCATATACACGGGTTTCTTCCGCACGCTGACGACGCAGCACTTCCGGATCGATAAAGCTTTTTCCGCTGATACCGCCGTGATCGGCTTTTTCGGTCGCCTCTTCACCGGGCGCGCGCGAAACGGTACGCCATGGCGATCCACCGTCGCGGACAAAATCATCGCGTTTGCGATCGTCACGCTTACGGTCATCACGTTTGCGGTCATCGCCGCGGTTATTTCTGTCATCGCGGGCGGGGCGACGGCCACCGTCTGCACGAGAAGACGCCGGACGCCCGCCACCTTTTCCGGTACGCGGATTTTGGGTGCGTTTATCAGAGTCATCATCACTGCGGACATACATCACTTTGACCTTGCCGCTTTTGTTTTTCATTTCGTCGTTCATGCTTTTCTCCACCAGCGCTGCGCGAAGCGCGCAGATTACCCGATGTGCAAGCTCATAGCCATAATTTCGTACAAAAGCCTGTGACTATTGTTCCCATTGAATAAAACGCGTTGTCGATTTATACAGGCTCACTGATAATATGTAACATATCAGAAACATTATCGGCGTTCTGCCGTTGTTCCACGGCTCTATCAGAGGTTAGTTATGAATACCGTATGTGCCAACTGTCAGGCTTTAAACCGCATTCCGGACGATCGGATGGATGACGGTGCGAAATGCGGGCGTTGTGGCCACGAATTATTTGATGGCGATGTCATTAACGCGACGGGTGCTACGCTGGACAAACTCCTCAAGGACGATCTGCCGGTTGTGGTCGATTTCTGGGCACCGTGGTGCGGCCCCTGCCGTAACTTTGCGCCCATCTTCGAAGACGTGGCTGAAGAGCGCAGCGGGAAAATGCGTTTTGTTAAAGTGAATACCGAAGCGGAACGTGAACTCAGCGCCCGTTTTCGCATTCGCAGCATTCCAACCATTATGATTTTCAAAAATGGGGAAGTGATCGACATGCTCAATGGTGCAGTACCGAAGGCGCCTTTCGACAGCTGGTTAAACGAATCCCTGTAACATTCACGGGGCACATCTTGTGCCCCGTTCTCTCCTCTGCGAAAATGGGGTTTTTCCTGCCTTTTCGCCCATGACTGATAACGCTGTACTTCAATTACGCGCCGAGCGCCTTGCGCGCGCAACCCGCCCTTTTCTGGCCCGAGGCAATCGTATTCGCCGCTGCCAGCGCTGCCTTTTACCGCTGAAAGTGTGTCTGTGCGAAACGCTTGCACCGAGCGAGGCTAAAAGCCGTTTTTGTCTGGTCATGTTCGATACCGAACCGATGAAGCCCAGCAACACGGGGCGTTTGATCGCCGATATTCTGCCCAATACCGCAGCGTTTCAGTGGTCGCGCACTGAGCCACCTCAGGCTCTGCTTGACCTGGTGGCAAACCCGGACTATCAGCCCATGGTCGTTTTCCCGGCATCATATGCAGGCGAACAACGCCAGGTGCTTACGGCGCCACCATCCGGTAAGCCGCCGCTGTTTATTATGCTCGACGGCACCTGGACCGAAGCAAGAAAGATGTTTCGCAAAAGCCCTTATCTTGATGCGCTGCCGGTGATTTCCGTCGATCTGTCGCGCGTTTCGGCCTATCGCTTACGAGAAGCGCATGCCGAGGGTCAATATTGCACCGCTGAAGTCGCCATTGCGCTACTGGATCTGGCGGGCGATACCCAGGCGGCCAGCGCATTAAGCTCCCACTTCTCCTGCTTCCGCGAACGTTATCTGGCAGGAAAAACCGTTCATAAGGGTAGCGTCACAGCAACAGAGACAGAAAGCGTTTAAAATCATCAGGTCGCTTGCATTCACAGGAGGCCTGCATGAGCCAGAGAGGGTTAGAAGCGCTACTCCGTCCGAAATCCATTGCCGTTATTGGCGCCTCGATGAAACCGGACCGCGCAGGGTATCTGATGATGCGTAACCTGCTGGCTGGCGGGTTTAACGGCCCGGTCATGCCCGTTACGCCCGCTTATAAAGCGGTACAGGGGGTGCTGGCATGGCCGGACGTGCAAAGTTTACCGTTTGTTCCCGACCTCGCCGTGCTCTGTACGCATGCGAAACGAAACCTCGAATTGCTTGAGTCGCTCGGTCAGAAAGGCTGTAAAACCTGCATTATTCTTTCCTCGCCTCCTGAACAGCAGCCCGAACTGCTGGCCTGCGCCAGCCGCTACCAGATGCGCATTCTTGGTCCAAATAGCCTCGGTCTGCTTGCGCCCTGGCAAGGGCTGAATGCCAGTTTTTCCCCGGTTCCGATCCGTAAAGGCAAACTGGCCTTTATTTCACAGTCGGCAGCGGTATCCAATACCATCCTCGACTGGGCGCAGCAGCGTGAGATGGGCTTTTCCTATTTCATCGCCCTCGGCGACAGCCTGGACATTGACGTCGATGAGCTGCTGGATTTCCTGGCGCGTGACAGCAAAACCAGCGCTATCCTGCTCTACCTTGAACACCTGAGCGACGCCCGTCGTTTTGTGTCGGCGTCGCGTAGCGCATCGCGTAATAAACCGATTCTGGTCATCAAAAGCGGGCGCAGCCCCGCGGCTCAGCGCCTGCTGCATTCCCATTCCGGGATGGATCCCGCATGGGATGCAGCGATCCAGCGCGCCGGTTTACTGCGGGTACAGGATACGCACGAGCTTTTTTCCGCCGTCGAAACGTTGAGCCACATGCGTCCCCTGCGCGGTGAAAAGCTGATGATTGTCAGCAACGGAGCCGCTCCCGCCGCCCTGGCGCTGGACGAGCTCTGGCTACGCAACGGCAAGCTGGCCACGCTGGGTGAAGAGACGCTCCAGCGCCTGCGGGACGCGTTACCGGGAAGCGTTGTTCCCGATAATCCCCTCGATTTGCGCGATGATGCCAGCAGCGATCGTTACATTAAGGCGATCACGATTTTGCTGGATAGCCAGGACTTTGATGCGCTGATGATTATCCATTCGCCCAGCGCGGTTGCGCCAGGCAGCGAAAGTGCACGAACGCTGATTGAGGCTGTCCGAAACCATCCGCGCGGCAAATACGTCACCCTGCTGACCAACTGGTGCGGCGAGTTCTCCTCGCAGGAAGCGCGACGTCTGTTTAGTGAAGCCGGGTTGCCAACCTACCGTACGCCAGAGGGCACCATAACCGCGTTTATGCATATGGTTGAGTACCGCCGCAACCAGAAGCAGCTGCGTGAAACGCCTGCCCTACCGGGCAACCTCACAGCAAATTCGGTGGACGTACACAGTTTATTGCAACAGGCCATCGAAGAGGGCGCCACTTCGCTTGATACGCATGAAGTGCAACCCATTCTTGGCAGCTATGGGATGCAAACACTGCCGACCTGGATTGCCGGTGACAGCGCTGAGGCGGTACATATCGCTGAGCAGATTGGCTATCCGGTCGCGCTGAAGCTGCGCTCCCCCGATATTCCGCACAAATCGGATGTTCAGGGCGTCATGCTGTATCTGCGCACCGCGACAGAAGTACAACAGGCCGCGGATGCCATTATCGATCGCGTTAAAATGACGTGGCCACAGGCCCGGATCCACGGCCTGCTGGTGCAGAGCATGGCTAACCGAGCAGGTGCGCAGGAGCTGCGCGTGGTCGTCGAACACGATCCGGTTTTTGGTCCACTCATTATGCTGGGTGAAGGCGGCGTTGAATGGCGGCCAGAAGAACAAGCGGCTGTCGCGCTTCCACCTCTAAACATGAACCTGGCGCGTTATTTGGTTATTCAGGCCATCAAAAGTAAAAAAATCCGCGGTAGAAGCGCTCTGAGGCCGCTTGATATCGCCGGGTTAAGCCAGTTTCTGGTGAAGGTCTCCAACCTCATTGTTGACTGTGCGGAGATCCAGCGCCTGGACATCCACCCGCTCCTCGCTTCCGGAAATGAATTCACTGCCCTCGACGTGACGCTGGAAATTGCGCCATTTGTCGGTGACCGGGAAAGCCGTCTCGCCATTCGTCCTTATCCTCTCCATCTGGAAGAGTGGGTGGAGATGAAAAATGGAGAGCGGGCACTGTTTCGCCCTATCCTGCCGGAAGACGAGCCGCTGCTGCGAGCGTTCATCTCGCAGGTGACGAAAGAAGATTTGTACTATCGCTATTTCAGCGAAATTAATGAATTTACCCACGACGATTTAGCCAATATGACCCAGATCGACTACGATCGAGAAATGGCGATTGTGGCGGTCCGCCGTTCCGCAGAGGGAGAAGAGATCCTCGGCGTGACGCGTGCCATTTCCGACCCGGATAACGTGGATGCGGAGTTTGCCGTACTGGTGCGTTCCGATCTTAAAGGTTTGGGTTTGGGCAGACGGCTGCTCGAAAAACTCATTGGTTATACGCGCGATCACGGATTGTCACGGCTCAATGGCATTACTATGCCAAATAATCGGGGTATGGTGACCCTGGCGCGGAAGCTCGGTTTTGACGTTGATATCCAGCTGGATGAAGGCATTGTCTCTTTGTCCCTCAGCCTGACTTCGACGGATAAACAAGAGTAAGCTGCTGGAAATGTTACCCACTTTTCCCGGCACTGGGGTATCATTGTCCGCTTATGTTGTTTGCCTGGTACAGACAACCCTTCAATGAACAGAGAAGAAACGCACTGTGATGTTGTCAAAATTTAAGCGTAATAAACATCAACAACACCTTGCTCAACTACCGAAGATTTCTCAGTCAGTTGATGATGTAGAGTTCTTTTATGCTCCCGCTCATTTCCGGGAGACGCTTCTTGAAAAGATTGCCAGCGCTACGCGACGTATTTGCATTGTGGCGCTCTATCTTGAACAAGATGAAGGTGGGCGTGCGATCCTGAACGCGCTCTATGAAGCGAAACGTCAGCGTCCGGAACTGGATGTTCGCGTGCTGGTTGACTGGCACCGTGCTCAGCGTGGCCGTATTGGTGCGGCTGCCTCGAATACCAATGCTGACTGGTATTGCCGCATGGCCCAGGAAAATCCGGGTATTGATATACCGGTATATGGCGTACCGGTGAATACCCGTGAAGCGCTTGGCGTTCTTCATTTTAAAGGATTTATCATTGATGACAGCGTCCTTTATAGCGGCGCCAGTCTGAATGATGTGTATCTCCATCAGCTCGATAAATACCGTTACGATCGCTACCATCTTATCCGTAATCCGCAGATGACCGACATCATGTTCAACTGGGTTGATAAAAACCTGGTTCATGGCCGGGGTGTGCACCGTCTTGACGATCCTCATCGCCCGAAAAGCCCGGAAATCAAAAACGACGTTCGCTCCTTCCGCCAGGAGCTGCGCGATGCGATTTATCGTTTCCAGGGTGATGCCAATAATGAAGAACTGTCCGTTACGCCTCTGGTAGGCCTGGGTAAATCCAGCCTCCTGAACAAGACTATCTTCCATTTGATGCCGTGCGCGGAGCATAAGCTCACCATCTGCACCCCGTACTTCAACCTTCCCGCCGTTCTGGTGCGTAATATCATTCAGCTGCTGCGTGATGGTAAAAAGGTGGAAATCATTGTCGGGGATAAAACGGCAAACGACTTTTTCATTCCGGAAGATCAGCCTTTCAAGATCATCGGCGCACTGCCTTATCTCTATGAGATTAACCTGCGCCGCTTTCTGAGCCGTTTACAGTACTATGTGAACACGGACCAGCTCGTCGTGCGCCTCTGGAAAGATGAAGATAACAGTTATCATCTCAAAGGAATGTGGGTGGATGACGAGTGGATGCTGCTGACCGGTAATAACCTGAACCCACGCGCCTGGCGTCTGGATTTGGAAAACGCCATTCTTATTCACGATCCTCAGCATGCGTTAGCCGCGAAACGCGATCGTGAGCTGGAGCTTATACGCACGCATACCACAGTGGTTCGTCATTATCGCGATCTGCAAAGCATCGCTGATTACCCGGTGAAAGTTCGCAAGCTGATTCGCCGTCTACGTCGGATCCGTATCGATCGCCTCATCAGCCGCATTCTGTAATACACGAGCCCTGTCATCGACGGGGCTTTTTTTTATGGAGCCTGTTAATGCGTACGCCATGCCTGATAATCCCTCTTTTGCTGACAGGTTGCAGCCATATGGCTAATGATAACTGGTCGGGTCAGGATAAAGCTCAGCACTTTCTGGCGTCTGCAATGATGTCCGCTGCGGGCAATGAGTATGCGCTGCACCAGGGATATAGCCGGGATCGAAGTGCCACAATAGGCCTGATGTTCTCCATCAGCCTGGGGGCATCAAAAGAACTTTGGGATAGCCGCCCCTCGGGAAGTGGCTGGAGCTGGAAAGATTTTGCCTGGGACGTAGCCGGGGCAACAACCGGCTACGCCGTCTGGCAGATGGCGCATTATTAAAGGCGGATACCTTTTCCTTTGCGATGCAGCATCAGCGAGACAATAAACGCCAGCGCCCCCATAACGGTGACATACCAGAAAAAGGTCGTTTCACTGCCCCATGACTTAAGGGATAACGCGACATACTCTGCCGAACCGCCGAACAGGGCGTTTGCAACCGCATAAGAGAGGCCTACGCCCAGCGCCCTCACCTGTGCGGGAAACATTTCCGCTTTCAAAATGCCACTGATTGCCGTGTAAAAACTGATAATAATGAGCGCCACCATGATTAAAGCGAAAGCGGCATACGGAGAGGTTGTATGCTGTAGCGCCGTCAAAAGCGGAACGGTACCCAGGGTGAGCATGCCGCCAAAGATCAGCATGGAGGTACGGCGACCAATTTTGTCCGACAGCGCGCCGACAATTGGCTGGATGAGCATAAAGACCAGTAACGCCACCGTCATGACGACACTCGCAACGTTTGCATGCATGCCCGTAGTGTTGACCAGATATTTTTGCATATAGGTGGTGAAGGTATAGAAGCTTAGCGAGCCTGCGGCGGTAAAGCCTAATACCATCAAAAATGCTTTGCGGTTACGCCACAGCCCTTTCATCGAACCAGCTTCTTTAAGCGCCCTGACCTCCTGTTGTGAGGTTTCATCAAGCTGACGGCGTAGCCACAGCGCCACAACCGCCAGGGCTGCCCCCAGGGCAAACGGAATGCGCCAGCCCCAGGCGCGTAAATCTTCATCGCTAAGGATTTGTTGAAGGATCACCACAACCAGTAACGCCAGTAGCTGTCCGCCAATGAGGGTTACATACTGGAATGATGCGTAGAAACCTTTGCGACCTTCAACCGCCACTTCGCTCATGTATGTCGCACTGGTGCCATATTCGCCACCGACCGATAGCCCCTGGAACAGACGTGCCAGCAACAACAACGCCGGTGCCCATGTTCCGATAGTCGCATAACCGGGCAGGCAGGCAATCACCAGCGAGCCGACGCACATCATGCATACAGAGATGAGCATGGATGTCTTGCGCCCTTTCCTGTCCGCGATCCTGCCGAATAGCCATCCACCGATAGGGCGCATCAGGAACCCGGCGGCAAAAACGCCTGCGGTTTGCAAAAGCTGAGTTGTGGTGTTCCCTGACGGGAAAAAGATATGCGCAAAGTAGAGTGAACAAAATGAATAGACGTAAAAGTCAAACCACTCTACAAGGTTTCCTGATGAGGCCCCAACGATTGCCCAAACCCGACGGCGAGTATCCTTACCTGCCAAATTGGTGTTATCCGTATCTGCACTGGCTACGGTTTCTGTCATTTTAATATCCCCTGTCTCACATTGCGGGCCTTTGCCCACAAACAGTAAAACCGGATTTAAAACGAATCGTTAGGTAAATAAAATGTTTCCAATATGTTTCATTGCGTTTTGTGAACTCGATCAGCTATCTAATTATTAGCGGACGCAGTAATTATCCCCAGGACTGCTGGTGGGCCTTTTTTCGCTGCAAGTAATCTTCGTCTGCACGAATTTTATCCCACCACTTTTTGAAGACTGCGGCTGCTTCTGCTTTCACTGGATCGTGATCGAAGGGTTTGACTTGTCGTTCCGCATCATACTTTTTACCGCCCTTATGATTCGCGTATCGCCGGGCGCGGGTATAGCCCATTTGTATGAATTTACGCGCCATATCCATACCTACAAAATCGTTTTTACTGCGGTACTCTTCAAAGAGAGCGTATATCTCTTGTGCCGAACGCGCTGCGACTTCAGAATTTTTAAAACGCCAGTGTGGAAGGATTTCGCTTTTATAAGGCTCGACCATCAATACGCCCTGCTCACCCCGGCCAACCTGATACCGTTCGGGATGTTCGCGAAAATTTATATTTGCAAAATCTTGTTGGTAATCAAAAGGACGAGTCAAAGCGGCACCATTGTTAAAATCGTTTTAACAATTGTAGGCCGGATAAGGGGAAGCCGCCATCCGGCATGTTTTTCCGTGCACAAAGCAAAAAACCCCGCACCTTCCGGTACGGGGTTCTTCCTGATTGATGCCTGGCAGTTCCCTACTCTCACATGGGGAGACCCCACACTACCATCGGCGCTACGGCGTTTCACTTCTGAGTTCGGCATGGGGTCAGGTGGGACCACCGCGCTAAAGCCGCCAGGCAAATTCTGTTAATCTGTATCAGGCTGAAAATCGTGTCTGTCTCTCTTCGCCAAAACAGCTTCGGCGTTGTAAGGTTAAGCCTCACGGTTCATTAGTATCGGTTAGCTCAACGCATCGCTGCGCTTACACACCCGACCTATCAACGTCGTCGTCTTCAACGTTCCTTCAGGAGACTTAAAGTCTCAGGGAGAACTCATCTCGGGGCAAGTTTCGTGCTTAGATGCTTTCAGCACTTATCTCTTCCGCATTTAGCTACCGGGCAGTGCCATTGGCATGACAACCCGAACACCAGTGATGCGTCCACTCCGGTCCTCTCGTACTAGGAGCAGCCCCCCTCAATTCTCCAGCGCCCACGGCAGATAGGGACCGAACTGTCTCACGACGTTCTAAACCCAGCTCGCGTACCACTTTAAATGGCGAACAGCCATACCCTTGGGACCTACTTCAGCCCCAGGATGTGATGAGCCGACATCGAGGTGCCAAACACCGCCGTCGATATGAACTCTTGGGCGGTATCAGCCTGTTATCCCCGGAGTACCTTTTATCCGTTGAGCGATGGCCCTTCCATTCAGAACCACCGGATCACTATGACCTGCTTTCGCACCTGCTCGCGCCGTCACGCTCGCAGTCAAGCTGGCTTATGCCATTGCACTAACCTCCTGATGTCCGACCAGGATTAGCCAACCTTCGTGCTCCTCCGTTACTCTTTGGGAGGAGACCGCCCCAGTCAAACTACCCACCAGACACTGTCCGCAACCCGGATTACGGGTCTACGTTAGAACACCAGCCATTAAAGGGTGGTATTTCAAGGTTGGCTCCACGCAGACTGGCGTCCACGCTTCAAAGCCTCCCACCTATCCTACACATCAAGGACCAGTGTTCAGTGTCAAGCTATAGTAAAGGTTCACGGGGTCTTTCCGTCTTGCCGCGGGTACACTGCATCTTCACAGCGAGTTCAATTTCACTGAGTCTCGGGTGGAGACAGCCTGGCCATCATTACGCCATTCGTGCAGGTCGGAACTTACCCGACAAGGAATTTCGCTACCTTAGGACCGTTATAGTTACGGCCGCCGTTTACCGGGGCTTCGATCAAGAGCTTCGCGTTGCCGCTAACCCCATCAATTAACCTTCCGGCACCGGGCAGGCGTCACACCGTATACGTCCACTTTCGTGTTTGCACAGTGCTGTGTTTTTAATAAACAGTTGCAGCCAGCTGGTATCTTCGACTGATTTCAGCTCCGCCCGCAGGGGCTTCACCTACATATCAGCGTGCCTTCTCCCGAAGTTACGGCACCATTTTGCCTAGTTCCTTCACCCGAGTTCTCTCAAGCGCCTTGGTATTCTCTACCTGACCACCTGTGTCGGTTTGGGGTACGATTTCGTGTTACCTGATGCTTAGAGGCTTTTCCTGGAAGCAGGGCATTTATCACTTCAGCACCGTAGTGCCTCGTCATCACACCTCAGCGTTAATAAGGTACCGGATTTACCTGGAACCTCCGCCTACATGCTTAAACCGGGACAACCGTCGCCCGGCTGACATAGCCTTCTCCGTCCCCCCTTCGCAGTAACACCAAGTACAGGAATATTAACCTGTTTCCCATCGACTACGCCTTTCGGCCTCGCCTTAGGGGTCGACTCACCCTGCCCCGATTAACGTTGGACAGGAACCCTTGGTCTTCCGGCGAGCGGGCTTTTCACCCGCTTTATCGTTACTTATGTCAGCATTCGCACTTCTGATACCTCCAGCACCCCTCACAGGACACCTTCAACGGCTTACAGAACGCTCCCCTACCCAACAACACATAGTGTCGCTGCCGCAGCTTCGGTGCATGGTTTAGCCCCGTTACATCTTCCGCGCAGGCCGACTCGACCAGTGAGCTATTACGCTTTCTTTAAATGATGGCTGCTTCTAAGCCAACATCCTGGCTGTCTGTGCCTTCCCACATCGTTTCCCACTTAACCATGACTTTGGGACCTTAGCTGGCGGTCTGGGTTGTTTCCCTCTTCACGACGGACGTTAGCACCCGCCGTGTGTCTCCCGTGATAACATTCTTCGGTATTCGTAGTTTGCATCGGGTTGGTAAGCCGGGATGGCCCCCTAGCCGAAACAGTGCTCTACCCCCGAAGATGAGTTCACGAGGCGCTACCTAAATAGCTTTCGGGGAGAACCAGCTATCTCCCGGTTTGATTGGCCTTTCACCCCCAGCCACAGGTCATCCGCTAATTTTTCAACATTAGTCGGTTCGGTCCTCCAGTTAGTGTTACCCAACCTTCAACCTGCCCATGGCTAGATCACCGGGTTTCGGGTCTATACCCTGCAACTTAACGCCCAGTTAAGACTCGGTTTCCCTTCGGCTCCCCTATACGGTTAACCTTGCTACAGAATATAAGTCGCTGACCCATTATACAAAAGGTACGCAGTCACCCCATAAAGAGGCTCCCACTGCTTGTACGTACACGGTTTCAGGTTCTTTTTCACTCCCCTCGCCGGGGTTCTTTTCGCCTTTCCCTCACGGTACTGGTTCACTATCGGTCAGTCAGGAGTATTTAGCCTTGGAGGATGGTCCCCCCATATTCAGACAGGATACCACGTGTCCCGCCCTACTCTTCGAGTTCACAGCAAGTGTGCTTTCGTGTACGGGACTATCACCCTGTACCGTCGGACTTTCCAGACCGTTCCACTAACACACAAGCTGATTCAGACTCCGGGCTGCTCCCCGTTCGCTCGCCGCTACTGGGGGAATCTCGGTTGATTTCTTTTCCTCGGGGTACTTAGATGTTTCAGTTCCCCCGGTTCGCCTCGTTAACCTATGTATTCAGTTAACGATAGTGCAACGGATTGCACTGGGTTTCCCCATTCGGACATCGCCGGGTCAAAGGTTCATATCACCTCGCCGGCGCTTTTCGCAGATTAGCACGTCCTTCATCGCCTCTGACTGCCAGGGCATCCACCGTGTACGCTTAGTCGCTTAACCTCACAACCCGAAGATGTTTCACTTCTGATTGCGAAAATTTGAGAGACTCGAACACACATGAGCTGTGTGTCGTTTCAATTTTCAGCTTGATCCAGATTTTTAAAGAGCAAATATCTCAAACATGACTCGCAAGTCAGTTTTGAGATATGACGGCAGGTGACTTTCACTCACGAACCAGCAAGTGGCGTCCCCTAGGGGATTCGAACCCCTGTTACCGCCGTGAAAGGGCGGTGTCCTGGGCCTCTAGACGAAGGGGACGTACAGTCTCAATCGCAAGACGCCTTGCTATTTACTTTTCATCAGACAATCTGTGTGAGCACTACAAAGGCAGGTTCTTTAAGGTAAGGAGGTGATCCAACCGCAGGTTCCCCTACGGTTACCTTGTTACGACTTCACCCCAGTCATGAATCACAAAGTGGTAAGCGCCCTCCCGAAGGTTAAGCTACCTACTTCTTTTGCAACCCACTCCCATGGTGTGACGGGCGGTGTGTACAAGGCCCGGGAACGTATTCACCGTGGCATTCTGATCCACGATTACTAGCGATTCCGACTTCATGGAGTCGAGTTGCAGACTCCAATCCGGACTACGACGCACTTTATGAGGTCCGCTTGCTCTCGCGAGGTCGCTTCTCTTTGTATGCGCCATTGTAGCACGTGTGTAGCCCTACTCGTAAGGGCCATGATGACTTGACGTCATCCCCACCTTCCTCCAGTTTATCACTGGCAGTCTCCTTTGAGTTCCCGGCCTAACCGCTGGCAACAAAGGATAAGGGTTGCGCTCGTTGCGGGACTTAACCCAACATTTCACAACACGAGCTGACGACAGCCATGCAGCACCTGTCTCAGAGTTCCCGAAGGCACCAAAGCATCTCTGCTAAGTTCTCTGGATGTCAAGAGTAGGTAAGGTTCTTCGCGTTGCATCGAATTAAACCACATGCTCCACCGCTTGTGCGGGCCCCCGTCAATTCATTTGAGTTTTAACCTTGCGGCCGTACTCCCCAGGCGGTCGACTTAACGCGTTAGCTCCGGAAGCCACGCCTCAAGGGCACAACCTCCAAGTCGACATCGTTTACGGCGTGGACTACCAGGGTATCTAATCCTGTTTGCTCCCCACGCTTTCGCACCTGAGCGTCAGTCTTTGTCCAGGGGGCCGCCTTCGCCACCGGTATTCCTCCAGATCTCTACGCATTTCACCGCTACACCTGGAATTCTACCCCCCTCTACAAGACTCTAGCCTGCCAGTTTCGAATGCAGTTCCCAGGTTGAGCCCGGGGATTTCACATCCGACTTGACAGACCGCCTGCGTGCGCTTTACGCCCAGTAATTCCGATTAACGCTTGCACCCTCCGTATTACCGCGGCTGCTGGCACGGAGTTAGCCGGTGCTTCTTCTGCGGGTAACGTCAATCGACAGGGTTATTAACCCTGTCGCCTTCCTCCCCGCTGAAAGTACTTTACAACCCGAAGGCCTTCTTCATACACGCGGCATGGCTGCATCAGGCTTGCGCCCATTGTGCAATATTCCCCACTGCTGCCTCCCGTAGGAGTCTGGACCGTGTCTCAGTTCCAGTGTGGCTGGTCATCCTCTCAGACCAGCTAGGGATCGTCGCCTAGGTGAGCCGTTACCCCACCTACTAGCTAATCCCATCTGGGCACATCCGATGGCAAGAGGCCCGAAGGTCCCCCTCTTTGGTCTTGCGACGTTATGCGGTATTAGCTACCGTTTCCAGTAGTTATCCCCCTCCATCAGGCAGTTTCCCAGACATTACTCACCCGTCCGCCACTCGTCAGCAAAGCAGCAAGCTGCTTCCTGTTACCGTTCGACTTGCATGTGTTAGGCCTGCCGCCAGCGTTCAATCTGAGCCATGATCAAACTCTTCAATTTAAGTTTGATGCTCTTGAATTAAACTTCGTAATGAATTAAGTGTTCACTCAGAGACTTGGTATTCATTTTTCGTCCGAGGACGTTAAGAATCCATATCACTTTGAGTGCCCACACAGATTGTCTGATAAATTGTTAAAGAGCAGTGCCGCTTCGTTTTCGCTGCGGCGCGGGGTGTGCATATTACGCTTTCCCGCTTCAGAGTCAAGCGTTTATTTTGCTTTTCTCTGCTGACCCGGCGGCTTGCGTGCCGTTGTTCCGTGTCAGTGGAGGCGCATTATAGGGAGTTCTTCTGAGGCTGCAAGTGCAAAGTGAAAATTATTTACTGACTGCTCACTTTCCAGGCAAAACACATCTCAGACCTTAATTCTTGCCTGGTTTTTAAACAAAAACGAGCCGCAAACGGCCCGTTTTTGCGTTTTGTGACTTACTGCACTGCCACAATTCGGTCTTCGTTGGCTTCCAGACGGATAACTTTGCCCGGAACCAGCTCCCCGGAAAGGATTTGCTGCGCCAGCGGGTTTTCGATCTGCTGCTGGATTGCACGTTTTAACGGACGCGCGCCATAAACAGGATCGTAACCATTCTCGCTCAGCAGTTTCAGCGCATCATCCGAGATGTGGATTTCATACCCACGCTCTTCCAGACGCTTGTACAGACGCTGCAACTGGATCTGCGCAATCGACGCAATGTGTTTCTCACCCAGCGGATGGAACACGACTACTTCATCAATACGGTTGATGAACTCCGGACGGAAGTTTTGGCTGACCACACCCAGCACCAGATCTTTCATATGGCTGTAATCCAGCTCACCGAAGCGTTCCTGAATCAAATCGGAACCCAGGTTCGAGGTCATGATCACCACCGTGTTACGGAAATCGACCGTTCTTCCCTGCCCGTCCGTCAGGCGTCCATCATCCAGCACCTGCAACAGAATGTTAAACACGTCAGGATGAGCCTTTTCCACTTCATCCAGCAGGATGACGGAATAAGGACGACGACGAACCGCTTCCGTCAGGTAACCGCCCTCTTCATAACCGACATATCCCGGAGGCGCACCGACCAGACGCGAGACAGAGTGTTTCTCCATAAACTCGGACATATCGATACGCACCATCGCGTCATCGCTGTCGAACATAAAGTTAGCCAGCGCTTTACACAGTTCGGTTTTACCGACACCGGTTGGCCCCAGGAACAGGAACGAGCCGATGGGTCGATTCGGATCGGACAGCCCCGCACGGCTACGACGAATGGCGTTAGATACCGCTTCGACCGCTTCGTTCTGGCCAATGACGCGCTGATGCAGATCCTGCTCCATACGCAGCAGTTTTTCGCGTTCACTTTCCATCATGCGAGCTACAGGAATCCCCGTCCAGCGCGCCAGCACTTCGGCAATCTCGGCGTCCGTCACTTTATTACGCAACAGACGCATGGTTTTGCCTTCCGACTGCGTGGCGATCTCAAGCTGTTTTTCCAGCTCAGGGATCTTGCCGTACTGTAGCTCGGACATCCGCGCCAGGTCCCCTACGCGACGCGCCTGCTCAATGGCAATTTTCGCCTGCTCCAGCTCCGCCTTGATTGTCTGGGTGCCAGAGAGGGAGGCTTTCTCAGCTTTCCACTCTTCTTCCAGCTCAGAATACTGACGCTCTTTCTCATCCAGCTCTTCGTTGAGCATATCGAGGCGTTTCTTACTCGCTTCATCAGACTCTTTGTTCAATGCCTGCTGTTCCAGCTTGAGCTGAATAATGCGGCGATCGAGTCGGTCCAGCTCTTCCGGTTTCGAGTCAATCTGCATACGGATGCTGGACGCCGCTTCATCGATAAGGTCGATGGCTTTATCCGGCAACTGACGGTCGGCAATGTAACGATGCGAAAGCGTCGCCGCCGCAACGATGGCCGGGTCAGTGATCTGCACATGATGGTGCAGCTCATAACGCTCTTTCAGACCACGCAAAATCGCGATGGTATCTTCAACGCTTGGTTCTGCGACAAACACCTTCTGGAAGCGTCGCTCCAGCGCGGCATCTTTTTCAATGTACTGACGATACTCGTCCAGCGTAGTGGCACCGACGCAGTGAAGTTCACCACGTGCCAGCGCAGGTTTCAGCATGTTCCCGGCATCCATTGCGCCGTCAGCTTTACCTGCCCCCACCATAGTGTGCAGTTCGTCAATAAACAGGATGACGTTGCCTTCCTGTTTCGCCAGATCGTTCAGCACGCCTTTCAGACGCTCTTCAAATTCACCGCGGTATTTCGCCCCGGCCACCAGCGCGCCCATATCCAGCGCCAGTACGCGACGGCCTTTCAGCCCTTCGGGCACTTCGCCATTAACGATACGCTGCGCCAGCCCTTCAACGATGGCGGTTTTACCGACGCCAGGCTCACCAATCAGCACCGGGTTGTTTTTGGTACGGCGTTGCAGTACTTGAATAGTCCGGCGAATTTCTTCGTCGCGACCGATTACCGGGTCAAGTTTGCCCTGCTCGGCACGTTCGGTCAGATCGACCGTAAATTTTTTCAAAGCCTGACGTTGGTCTTCGGCTCCCTGGTCGTTCACGCTTTCACCTCCGCGCATTTTCTCAATCGCCTGGGTCACATTAGCGGTGGTTGCACCGGCGGATTTCAGCAGGTCGGTTAAGGTACCGCGTGATTCAAGCGCCGCCAGAACAAACAGCTCTGACGAAATAAAGTTGTCCCCACGTTTTTGCGCCAGCTTGTCGCAAAGGTTCAGTACACGCACCAGATCCTGTGACGGCTGTACGTCGCCACCGGTACCTTCTACCTGCGGTAAACGACTCAGCGCCTGATCGATGGCGGTGCGTAACTGGCCGGCATTAATGCCAGCGGACGTTAACAAAGGACGTATCGATCCCCCTTCCTGATTCAGCAAGGCGCTCATTAAATGAAGAGGTTCGATAAATTGGTTGTCGTGCCCCAGTGCGAGGGACTGGGCATCGGCGAGAGCAAGCTGGAATTTATTAGTAAGACGATCCAGACGCATAACTCCTCCCATAACAGGTCAAATTTGCTACTGGAGATTAAATGAGGTCATCCCTCAATTATTCAAGGTTAATAACCTGAATTATGTGAAAAGAAAACGGCGCGTACCGGATCGTCTTGATTCTTTAGGTTATATCAGCCAAATGAAACTTGCCATACGGCCTGTCGTCTTGTCACGGCGCCAGGAGAAAAAATCACCCTTTTCGGTGAATGTACAGCGATCGCCGCCGAAGATCTGGGTCACGCCGACATTATTAAGGCGCTGGCGGGCAAGCTGATAAATATCGGCCAGATATTTATCGCCGGATGCCACAAACGCATTAACCGCCTGAGGATCTTTTTCCATAAAAGCTTGCCGAACCTCAGGCCCCACTTCAAATGCCTGCGGGCCAATCGCCGGGCCAAGCCAGGCGATGAGATTTGCAGAATCGTCCTGGAAGCAGGCAACGGTCTCTTCAAGTACGCCTTCACACAGGCCACGCCAGCCCGCATGCGCTGCTGCAATCTCCGTACCGGCACGGTTACAAAACAACACCGGCAGGCAATCAGCGGTCATCACCGCGCAAACCGTTCCCGGCGTATTGCTGTACGAAGCATCGGCGCGTTTAGACGCATAGGGCTCACCCGTAAGCTTCAGCACCGCTTTACCGTGCACCTGCTCAAGCCAGACCGGTTTTGAAGGAAGGTTTCCCGCAGCAAAGAGGCGTTTACGGTTCTCTTCGACGTGCTCCAGGTTATCGCCACAGTGCGCACCGAGGTTCAAAGACGCCCACGCACCCTGGCTCACGCCACCGATACGGGTCGAGCTACAGGCGGCCACGCCTTCAGGCAGCGGCCACTCCGGGACAATCAGTTTGGTCATAACCAGTCCACGTGATCCTTATGTTCTTCGAAATCTGCGCGCATCGCGTCGATAAGTTCCACCATATCCTGTGGGATAGGCGCATGCCATTCCATCTGAATTCCGGTGATTGGGTGGTAAAGACGTAGCATCGTCGCATGCAGCGCCTGGCGATCGAATTTACGCAGCACGGAGATGAATTCATCCGATGCGCCCTTTGGTGGACGCGGACGACCGCCGTAAACAGGGTCACCCACCAGCGGATGGGTAATATGCGCCATGTGCACGCGGATCTGGTGAGTACGCCCGGTTTCCAGACGCAGACGCAGGCGCGTATGAATACGGAAATGTTCCATGATGCGGTAATGGGTTACCGCCGGTTTACCCATCGGGTGCACGGACATATGCGTACGCTTGGTTGGATGACGACTAATCGGCTCTTCCACCGTGCCGCCAGAGGTCATATGACCAATGGCCACCGCTTCATACTCACGGGTGATTTCGCGCAGCTGCAAAGATTCCACCAGTCGAGTCTGGGCGGGGATCGTCTTCGCCACCACCATCAGACCCGTGGTGTCTTTATCCAGACGGTGAACGATACCGGCACGCGGTACGTCAGCTATCGGCGGGTAATAATGAAGGAGTGCGTTAAGTACCGTACCGTCAGGATTACCCGCGCCCGGATGGACGACAAAGTCACGAGGTTTGTTGATGACCAGAATATCGTCATCTTCGTAGACGATATCCAGCGGGATATCCTGCGGCTCGAAGCGGACTTCCTCTTCGATTTCAGCATTGATGGCGACAGCTTCCCCACCAAACACTTTCTCTTTTGGTTTGTCCCAGATCTTGCCGTTTACCAGCACGCGCTGGTCAAGGATCCATTCTTTTATACGTGAACGCGAATAATCAGGGAACAATTCGGCCAAAGCCTGATCTAAGCGTTGACCGAGCTGATTTTCGGAGACTGTTGCGGTGAGTTCTACTCGTTGTGCCATAAACTGCTTCTTCGTTTAACGTTGGGTTTTACGGCTTTGCCGTTTAATATAGTGTGCTATTGTAGCTGGTCTTAATCGGGAGCAGGAACTGAGTTTCTCCCGGACAAACATTTGAGGAAAGTCAAAACGTCATGACGCGCATGAAATATCTGGTGGCAGCGGCCACGTTGAGCCTGGCTTTGGTGGGCTGCTCCGGTTCGAATGAACAGGTCCCTGACAATCCGCCGAATGAAATCTATGCGACTGCACAACAAAAGTTGCAGGACGGTAACTGGAAACAGGCGATAACGCAACTGGAAGCGTTGGATAATCGCTATCCGTTTGGTCCGTATTCACAGCAGGTACAGTTAGATCTTATCTACGCCTACTATAAAAATGCCGATCTGCCGCTGGCTCAGGCAACGATCGATCGTTTCATGCGTCTGAACCCTACCCATCCTAACATCGATTACGTGATGTACATGCGCGGCCTGACTAACATGGCGCTGGATGACAGTGCATTGCAGGGCTTCTTCGGGGTGGATCGTTCTGACCGTGACCCGCAACATGCGCGTGATGCTTTCAATGACTTCTCCAAACTGGTGCGTAGCTACCCGAACAGCCAGTACATTACCGATGCCACTAAGCGTCTGGTGTTCCTGAAAGATCGTCTGGCGAAATACGAGTACTCCGTCGCGGAATACTACACTCGCCGTGGCGCATGGGTTGCCGTGGTTAACCGTGTAGAAGGCATGCTGCGTGATTATCCGGATACCCAGGCCACGCGTGATGGCCTGAAGCTGATGGAGAATGCGTATCGCCAGATGCAGATGACGGCTCAGGCTGACAAAGTGGCGAAAATCATCGCCGCGAACAGCAGCAACACCTGATACCGCTACAACGCATAACGGCAGCCCGCAGGCTGCCGTTTTTTTATTCTTTCAGACTTACGCTGAAGCGGTTTAGCTTCAACACATCCAGTCAACTATGACCGCAATTGCTGGCTTCGACAAGGTAAATCTCACCTCTTCCTGCCCTGCCTCACAAAAAAGATTCCCTGACAAAAACCGACAAAATAACGTGATCTAAATCACACATTTTGACATTAGGTCGGGTATGCTGGAATCACCAAGACGGAAAGACAAGAGGTAAAATTTATGACAATGAACATTACCAGTAAACAAATGGAAATTACTCCGGCAATCCGCCAGCACGTCGCAGACCGTCTCGCCAAACTGGATAAATGGCAAACACATTTGATTAATCCACATATCATCCTGTCCAAGGAGCCGCAGGGTTTCGTCGCTGATGCAACTATCAATACTCCAAACGGCCATCTGGTCGCCAGCGCTAAACACGAGGATATGTACACCGCAATTAACGATTTGATCAACAAGCTGGAACGGCAGCTCAATAAAGTGCAACACAAAGGTGAAGCCCGTCGCGCCACAACATCGGTGAAAGACGCCAGCTTCGCGGAAGAAGTTGAAGAAGAGTAATCCTTTAAATTGAGTGTTCCGACAACGCGCCTTCGGGCGCGTTTTTTATTGACAGGATCAAAACAGTACAGGTACTTTAACCCTATCAATTTCAGGATGACCTAATGAAACAGACGCCGTTTTTCTTCGCATTCTTTTTTACCTTCCCCTGACCGGGAGGCGTTTCGTCGTGTGATAAAGAATGCGAAGACGAACAACAAGGCCTCCCACACCGGGAGGCCTTTTTTATTGATAACGATAAAATGAGACAGACAACACTATGACACCGGAAAACCCGCTCCTGGATTTACGCGTAAAAATCAGTGCACTCGACGAAAAGTTACTGGCCCTGCTGGCAGAACGCCGCGCGCTCGCCATTGAAGTGGGCAAAGCCAAGCTGGATTCTCATCGGCCGGTGCGCGATATCGATCGCGAGCGTGATTTACTGGAACGGTTGATACAGCTCGGCAAAGCGCATCATCTTGATGCCCACTACATCACCCGCCTGTTCCAGCTCATCATTGAAGATTCCGTTCTGACGCAACAGGCCCTGCTCCAGCAGCATCTGAACAAAACCAACCCGCACTCTGCTCGGATCGCTTTCCTCGGCCCGAAAGGTTCTTATTCTCACCTGGCGGCTCGCCAGTACGCAGCCCGTCATTTCGAAGAGTTCATTGAGAGCGGTTGTGCAAAATTTGCAGACATCTTCAACCAGGTCGAAACCGGCCAGGCAGATTACGCCGTGGTGCCTATTGAGAACACCAGTTCCGGCGCCATCAACGATGTTTACGATCTGCTCCAGCACACCAGCCTGTCGCTGGTCGGTGAGCTGACTATTCCTATCGATCACTGCGTGCTGGTCTCTGGCTCAACCGATCTGAGTCAGATCGAAACGGTGTACAGCCACCCGCAGCCGTTCCAGCAGTGCAGCCAGTTCCTGAACCGTTATCCGCACTGGAAAATTGAGTACACCGAAAGCACCTCGGCGGCGATGGAAAAAGTGGCGCAGGCAAACTCTCCTGCCGTCGCGGCACTCGGTAGCGAAGCGGGCGGCGCGCTGTATGGCTTACAGGTGCTGGAACGCAATCTGGCCAACCAGACGCAAAATATCACCCGTTTCGTGGTTCTTGCCCGCAAGGCCATCAACGTGTCGGACCAGGTCCCGGCGAAAACCACCCTGCTGATGGCGACCGGCCAGCAGGCGGGTGCGCTGGTTGAAGCGCTGCTGGTGCTGCGTAATCACAACCTGATCATGACGAAGCTGGAATCCCGCCCAATACATGGCAACCCGTGGGAAGAGATGTTCTATCTCGACGTTCAGGCCAACCTGGAGTCTGCATCCATGCAGAAAGCCCTGCGCGAACTGGGCGAGATCACACGCTCCATGAAAGTACTGGGCTGCTATCCGAGCGAAAACGTGGTCCCGGTCGATCCGGCTTAATGTTCGATAAAGCGGCTTTTCTTCATCCCTGCCACATTTACAGGCAGGGTGAAGATGGCACCGGAAAGCGGGTATTTCGCCAGCTCCTCCGCCTCCATATTTTCCCGCGTGGTGGTGATAAACAGCGTTTTCATATCGTCGCCGCCAAAGCAGACCATTGTCGGGCAGCGTACCGGCAGCCGGTATTCTTCCAGCTGTTCGCCTTGCGGTGAAAACCGTGCGATACGCCAGCCGTCAAACAGTGCGCTCCAGTAGCAGCCTTCCTCATCCATTGCCGCTCCGTCGGGTATACCCTCTCCCTCGCTAAAACGGCGAAACTCTGCGCGCTTACCGGGTTCCCCCTGCTCATCAAACGGCGTACGGTAAATCACACCGTTCGGCGTATCAGAAGTAAACATCCACCGTTTGTCAGGACTAAACGCTAAACCGTTATGCCCCTGAATATCGCACTGGATCACTTTCGGTGTCAGGTCGTTGTCGATACGCATCAACATGGCGCCGTTATAATCTCCCGGCCCCCAGAACGTGCCCGCATAAAACCGTCCCTGATGGTCGGTGCCTCCATCGTTAAAGCGTGCAAGCTGCGGGTTGGACGGGTTATCGCAAACCTTACGCTGGAGCAGGCCGTGTTTATCGGTCAGCCAGATGGCGTTTCGCATTGCGACGATAAATCCGCCGCGTTCACGCAGGGCAAAACACCCAACTTCTTCATGGAATGAGAGCACCGAGTGTTCCGCGGTGGGCAGATGGTACCGATGAATCTCCCCTTCCAGAATATCCGCCCAGTAGAGCGCCTTTTCTTCAGCACTCCACGTCGGGCATTCGGGCAGATGCCCGGTATAGTTCAACAGCAGCTGCGGTTCAGCCATGACAATTCCCCAAAATGAAAAAAGCCAGCATTGCTGGCTTTTAGTATATACATCATCAGATTACTGGCGACTGTCATTTGCCTGGCGCAACAGCGTGCGGCTTTCACTCTGGAATCGCGTGGCGTAATCACCGAACCAGTGCTCCACTTTACGGAAACTGTCGATAAACGCTTGTTTATCGCCGTGTTCCAGCAAGGTGATCGCTTCGCCAAAACGCTGATAGTAGCGCTTGATCAGCGCCAGGTTATTTTCAGACGACATGATGATGTCGGCGTAAAGCTGTGGATCCTGGGCAAACAGTCGCCCGACCATCGCCAGCTCCAGACGATAGATTGGCGAGGAAAGCGCCAGCAATTGTTCAAGCTGAACGTTCTCTTCCGCCAGGTGCAGACCATAGGCGAAGGTTGCAAAGTGGCGCAGCGCCTGAATAAACGCCATGTTCTGATCGTGCTCAACCGCACTGATACGGTGCAAACGTGCCCCCCAGACCTGAATCTGTTCCAGGAACCACTGATACGCTTCCGGCTGACGACCGTCGCAGTAAACCACTACCTGCTTCGCCAGGCTGCCGCTGTCCGGGCCAAACATCGGGTGTAACCCAAGCACGGGCCCGGTGTGCGCTGCCAGCATTGCCTGTAGAGGGCCATTTTTAACGGACGCCAGATCCACCAGAATGCAATCTTCCGGCAGCGGAGGAAGTTTCGCGATAATCTGCTCCGTCACATGAATCGGTACGCTGACGATAACCATTCCGGCATCCTTCATGAGTTCCGGCGCATGCGGCCAGTCCTCTTTTTCCAGGATGCGCACCTGATAGCCAGAAAGCGTCAGCATTTTTTCAAACAGACGCCCCATCTGGCCGCCGCCACCGACAATCACCACCGGACGCAGCGACGGACAGAGAGTTTTGAAGCCCTTGTCGTTTTCGCTGGAATAGGATTCCCGCATCACACGACGCAGGACATCTTCAATTAAGTCCGGTGAAACGCCCAGCGCCTGTGCCTCTTTACGGCGGGAGGCGAGCATAGAGGCCTCACGCTCCGGAACGTAAATTGGCAGGCCGTATTTGCTTTTAACTTCGCCGACCTCAGCAACCAGTGCCATGCGGCGCGCCAGCAGGTCCAGCAACGCCTTATCCACTTCATCAATTTGATCGCGTAATGCGGTCAATTCAGCAACCATAACTATCCTCTTATGCCAGACGCGTCGCCAGCTGGCCGTTCAAATCTTTGTGGATCTCACGCAGTAGCGCATCAGTGGTTTCCCAGCTGATGCAAGCATCCGTGACCGAGACGCCGGGCTTCATCGCGCTACGCGGCTGTTCCGATGACTGATTGCCTTCATGAATATTACTTTCAATCATCAGGCCGATAATTGAACGGTTACCATCTTTAATCTGTGCAATCACAGATTCTGCAACCGCAGGCTGGCGACGGTAATCTTTATTCGAATTACCATGACTGCAATCTACCATCAGCGCCGGACGCAGTCCCGCCTGTTCCATCTCTTTTTCACACTGCGCGACATCCGCCGGGCTGTAGTTTGGCGCTTTACCACCGCGCAGGATCACATGCCCGTCCGGATTGCCCTGCGTTTGCAGCAGGCATACCTGGCCCGCCTGGTTGATCCCGACAAAACGATGGGGCATGGCGGCGGCGCGCATGGCGTTAATCGCCGTGGCCAGGCTGCCGTCGGTACCGTTTTTAAAACCAACCGGCATAGACAGGCCAGACGCCATCTCGCGGTGGGTTTGTGACTCGGTGGTGCGCGCCCCAATCGCAGACCAGCTAAACAGATCGCCGAGGTACTGCGGGCTGTTCGGATCCAGCGCTTCGGTTGCCAGCGGCAGCCCCATGCTGACCAGCTCCACCAGCAGGCGACGCGCAATCTTCAGGCCCGCTTCCACATCAAACGAGCCATCCATGTGCGGATCGTTAATCAACCCTTTCCAGCCAACCGTTGTACGTGGCTTTTCAAAATAGACGCGCATCACCAGATAGAGGCTATCGCTGACCTCCTCCGCTAATGCTTTAAATCGACGAGCGTACTCAATGGCGGTTTCAGGATCGTGAATGGAGCAAGGACCACATACCACCAGCAGGCGCGGATCGCGGCCTGCGATAATGTCAGAAATGGTCTGGCGAGAGTGCTCAATCTGAGCTTCCTGCGCGACGCTCAGCGGGAATTCCGCCTTCAGTTGATCCGGGGTGATTAACACCTGTTCGTCAGTGATATGTACGTTGTTCAGCGCGTCTTTTTGCATGATTGCGATCCTGTAAAACTCGTTTGCGATAGTGGTTTTCCTCGAAGAGGTGACACAACGATAACACATCAAGTAAAGATTTCAATCCAAAATACGTACAGATTATTTTACAGAAGCCATTTAAATGCCAAATCACAGGTTAAAATCGTAAACATAAAATTACACATGCACTTTTAACGCCAGTCTACGCTCACACCAGGCACGCTATCCCGGCGCTGGCCGTTAGCTTAATTATCCTCGGGTGAATTGAGGGAAAGTTGCGTGGCTACATAAATCCTGGCAACAAAAAATGAATAAAAGTATGAATTCCAGCAGACTTAATTGAGCCTGCCTAAATTACTTTGAATATCGTGCTCTGTAAGATTTAGCTTAGGTCAAGACAGGGATATTTCTGACATAATGACGGCTTTGAGAAAGAATGGTATTCTGCCGGAAATTCATAAGGGCATCTATTTCCGGGGCGGTTTGGCGGATTCTGATGAGAAATACATTCTTGATCGCTTTGCTTCACCTCCCCCTGGCGCTAATGCTGTTCATTTTGGTGAGCCCTGCAAGGGCAGGCTCGCTCACGGAAACGGATAAATCGGTACGTTCGATTGTTTCTGGTATTGTAAGCTACACCCGATGGCCAGCACTTTCCGGCCAGCCTAAGCTCTGTATTTATGCCTCTTCCCGTTACAGACAGGCGCTCAGCAGTGAAGATGTAAATAACCCGTTGCCCTATAGTCCTGTCATTGTGCATAGCGATCGGGAAGCACTCACAGCAAGGTGCGATGCCCTCTATTTCGGGAGCGAATCACCGGCAAAACAACAGGAAATAATAAATCAATATCAGGGCCAGGCGTTGCTATTAATGTCAGAGCAAAATCCTGAATGCGTTATTGGCAGCGCATTTTGTCTGATAATAGAGCACAACAAGGTCAGGTTTTCCGTAAATCTGGATGCGCTGACGCGCAGTGGCGTAAGAGTCAATCCGGATGTATTAATGCTCGCACGGAATAAGAAGCATGAATAAGGAAGTCACACCAACACCGCGTCCGACGTTTAAAAGAACGTTGCGGCGAATCAGCATGATAAGCGTCATTATAACGATGACGTTTATATGGTTGCTGCTGTGTTTCGCTTCCGTGGTGACATTAAAGCAATACGCGCAAAAAAACCTCGAACTCACCGGCGCCACCATGAGCCACAGCCTTGAGGCCTCTCTGGTGTTCAACGATGCCGTGGCGGCAAATGAAACGCTGGCGACCCTCGGCAAGCAGGGGCAATTTGCCGTGGCGGAAGTGCTAAATGCACATCATAAACGGTTTGCCTGGTGGTCGTGGAACCCGGCGGATAATACCGACACGCTGGGCGCGCTGGTCAACCGGTGGTTGTTCCCTGTTCCTGTCGCACAGCCCATCATACATAACGGTAATGTGATTGGCGAAATTCGTCTGACCGCACGAGACAGCCTGATTAGCCACTTTATCTGGCTCTCATTTGCGGTCCTCACCGGCTGCATTCTTTTTGCCTCTGCCGTCGCATTGACCATCACCCGCTCGCTACATCATGGCATGGTTGTTGAAATGCAAAACATCACTGACGTTGTGCATGACGTCCGTACCAACCGCAACTTCTCTCGCCGGGTAACGGAAGGCCGCATTGAAGAGTTCCACCAGTTTGGTGAAGACTTCAACAGCCTGCTGGATGAAATGGAAGAGTGGCAGCTCAAGCTACAGGCGAAAAACGCTCAACTGTTGCGTACCGCCATGCACGATCCGCTCACGGGGCTTGCAAACCGCGCCGCGTTTCGCAACAACATTGCGGCCTTAATGAATGACGCTTCGGCAAAGACCAATTCTGCCCTGCTCTTCCTGGACGGTGATAACTTCAAGTTTATTAACGACACCTGGGGCCATGCCGCGGGTGACTGCGTACTGATCGAAGCCGCAAAAAGGATGGTCGAATTTGGCGAAAAACGTCATCAGTCTTACCGTCTTGGCGGCGATGAGTTTGCCATGATCCTTTATGGCGTCCACACCGCGCGTGAGGTCGAATATATTTGCGCTGCGCTGTCGCAGCAATTTATCCGTCCGTTTGATCTGCATAACGGACACACAGCATCAATGTCACTCAGCATTGGCTTTGCTCTGGCGTGGGAAAATGCCTCCGTCGAGGCATTACTGGAGCAAGCCGATCGCAATATGTACCTGGTCAAAAACCAGCGTTCGAAAACAACACCCTGAAAGGAAGACGATATGTTGAAGCGATACTTCGCGCCGTTGTTACTGGCATCTCTGGTTATGTCCGGGTGCCAGACGCCGGAGGGTAAATTCACACCAGAGCAAATCGCGGCCATGAAGTCCTACGGCTTTAACGAACTGAATGGCGACTGGTCCCTGGGCCTGTCGGATAAGATCCTGTTTGATAAAAATGACGCCAGACTGCGTCCGGAAAGTGAAACGCAGATCCAGACTATGGCCTCACGTCTGGCGGCAACCGGTCTGAATCACGCCCGGATGGACGGCCATACGGATAACTATGGCGAAGAGAGCTACAACGAAGCGCTTTCGTTAAAACGTGCCAATGTTGTAGCGGATGCCTGGGCGAAGGGCGCGAACATCCCGCGCAGCAACCTCACTACGCGGGGTTTAGGCAAAAAATACCCTCTCAGCAGCAACCGTACTGCGCAAGGGCGCGCTGAAAACCGCCGTGTTGCGGTAGTTATCAGCACGCCTTAAGGCTATTTAGCGGATGTGCCTGCGAGCGACACGCCTGAAGCCGCTCGCCAGCGCAGCCAGTCAATCACGATAAATACCGCCAGACTGACGCCCATTACCGGCAACGCCAGCCCCAGCAGGAGGCTTATCATGAACGTCACTCCTCTTCCCCACAGCGGCAATGCCAGCCAGCTTTGACAGAGCGTCTGTACCGGGTTCGCGGCTGACGTCGCAGGACGACGCATCCACCACATCCGGTATCCCCAGATAATCAGCACGCACAGCGCAACGCCAAACGCGATGAGCAGCAGCTGATTTGCCAGACCAAACAGGATCCCCATATGGAAATCCACGCCCCAGCGGGTGAGTTTAGCCATCAGCGGGAAATCCCCAAAGCGAGTCCTGTCCAGCACCTTCAGAGAGTGGGGGTCCACGGCAACGGCATCAACCTGCGTCGGCCAGCGGCGATCGATTTCCGTCACCGTCCAGGCCTGGTCGACCCTGCTTGCCGGACGGATCTCAACGTTGTTAGCATCAATTCCTGACTGGCGGGCGGCCTGCAATACGCTGTCAAAAAGCGACAGTTCAACAGGCATTTCAGGCATCGACATTCCGCCGTGATGACCACGATGTTCGGCGTGTTCATCCATCATTTCCGGCGCACCGGAAAGGGTGGTGTTTACCTGCGGCGTCAGCCAGTTCATCTCTGCACGCAGCTTATCGACGTTGCCACCGGCCCATTGTGACCAGGTTAACCCGGTGACTGAGAACAGCAGCATTCCCGCCAGTAAGGTCCAGCCTAAGATCACATGCAGGCGACGACGATTCTGGAAACGATTGTTAATACGGCGCTTCGGTCGGGTATAGAACCACAGCGCGATCCCGCCCAGGGCAGCAACCCACATCCACGAGGCGGCTAACTCGCTATAGAGGCGTCCGAGGTTGCCCAGCATCAGCGAGGTATGCAGGTAATCGATAGTCTGACGCAGCGGTAAAATCCCGCTGGTGCCGTAGACGGTCATATCCCCTCGAACCTCAAGGCTGGCGGGATCAATAAAAATAGCCCGATGCTCGGAGGGACCCAGCGCCGGGTCGGCAAACATCACGCGGGTCGTTTCGCCCTCTTCCAGCCCCGGACGAACGACATGCAGACGCAGATCTGATTCTACGGCCTTTTCGGCCGCGGCAATTTGTGCAGCAAGAGGCTGCGCCTCACCCACGGCATCCGTGTGGAGTGCATGATGGTACAGCGCATTTTCAAGCTGCGGCGTGGCGACATACAGCGTTCCGGTCAACGCTGCGAAGAAAATAAACGGACCAACAAACAGCCCGATATAGAAATGGAGACGACGCAGCAGGTTTCCCCATGCCGCGCGCGGAGTGCAGGTAGTCATACTTTTCCTTTTTAAGGCAAAAAGTGAGTGATTTTGTTTTAAAGGGAGAAAGCAGACCGACGCGGCGGCGCGCGGGTATCGGGGTAAAGCCAGGGGAAAAAGTGCCAGTGGCTGACCGCCTGACGAGGCGGCTTCATGCGCAGCCGCTGCAACACCACGCTGAGCAGAACGATAAGCGCCAGCATCACGCCCGGCACATGCGCTAACAGCACGCAGTAGCCGCAGGCTTCCGCATGGTCAACTGGCATGGAATGCGGCATATCCCCATGATGCTCGTCCATCGACATCATGCTCATGTCATGGTGCATGCCCGGCATGGCGCTCATGGGATCTTTTTGCAGCGAGACGGAGATCAGCGGCGCCACGACGATCAGCAGGATCGCAAACAGCGCGGTCAATGCCGCTGCGCGTTTCCAGCTATGCTGATGCAGTACGTTATCCACTTACCCTCCACCCAAGAGGCGAACATTGTAAATGATTTATGACGGAAGGGTTAACGCGAGAGTTGCTATGAGATAAAAAAAGGGCCAGCCTTTCGGCCAGCCCTTTCTGACAGGATGTCGCTTAAGCGAATCTTAGTTCAGACGCTCTTTAATACGAGCAGACTTACCAGTACGCTCACGCAGGTAGTACAGTTTAGCTTTACGTACAGCACCACGACGTTTAACAGCAATGCTGTCAACTACCGGAGAGTGAGTCTGGAAGACACGCTCAACGCCTTCGCCGTTGGAAATTTTACGAACAGTGAATGCAGAGTGCAGACCGCGGTTACGAATAGCGATAACCACGCCCTCGAATGCCTGCAGACGTTTTTTGGAACCTTCAACAACCCATACTTTCACTTCCACGGTGTCACCTGGACGGAAGGAAGGTACGTCCTGCTTCATCTGCTCTTGTTCAAGTTGCTTAATAATGTTGCTCATAATTTAATCTCTTATCCTGGGTAAACTGATATTCGGGAGCGTATTACGCTTTCCCATCATGTTCATGCTGCTGGTGCGCGTGTTCGGTTTTGAACTCGGCCAGCAACTTTGCTTGCTCTTCAGTCAGAGCCAGGTTTTCCAGAAGTTCAGGTCTTCTAAGCCAGGTCCGGCCCAGCGACTGCTTCAAACGCCAGCGACGTATCTCGGCATGGTTTCCAGACAGTAACACTGCCGGGACTTCCATCCCTTCTAACACTTCAGGACGAGTATAGTGTGGACAGTCCAGCAATCCATCGGCAAAGGAATCTTCCGTTGCCGAAGCTTCATGGCCCAGAACCCCCGGAATAAACCGGGCGACGGAGTCAATCAACGTCATTGCTGGTAGCTCACCACCGCTGAGAACGTAATCGCCGATAGACCATTCTTCGTCAATCTCGGTTTGAATTACGCGCTCATCTATCCCTTCGTAGCGACCACAGACCAGAATCAGCTTTTGATTCGTCGCCAGTTCGCTCACGCCCGCTTGATCAAGCTTGCGTCCCTGAGGTGACAGATAAATCACCTTCGCGCCTTCACCTGCCGCGGCTTTTGCTGTGTGAATGGCGTCCCGTAAGGGTTGCACCATCATCAACATCCCCGGTCCGCCGCCGTAAGGACGATCGTCCACGGTACGGTGCCGGTCATGCGTGAAGTCACGAGGACTCCAGCTCTGGATGCTCAGCAGGCCATTCTTTACTGCCCGGCCAGTTACCCCGTAATCGGTAATCGCGCGGAACATTTCAGGAAACAGGCTAATTATGCCAATCCACATAGCGCCGTCTTTTACCGTTTATCCGGAGAATTTAAAAACCAGGATCCCAATCTACTTCAATGGTTTGAGTAGTGAGATCGACTTTCTTGATAACCTGTCCATCGAGGAACGGGACCAACCGCTCCTTGATGCCAAATGCATCTTTCAGGTTTGCCTTAATGACGAGAACGTCATTTGACCCGGTTTCCATCATGTCGATGACTTTCCCCAGGCTGTAGCCTTCAGTGGTCACTACCTGGCAACCCATAAGGTCTTTCCAGTAGTAGTCACCCTCTTCCAGTTGCGGCAACTGCGACGAATCCACGACAATTTCACAATTAGTCAGCGCATTCGCGGCATCTCGATCGTCAATGCCTTTCAGCTTGATGATGATGTCCTGATTGTGGTGACGCCAGCTTTCCAGCTCGACCTCTTCCCACTTACCGGCTTTCTGGATAAACCAGGGCTGGTAATCAAAAATGCTATCAGCGTCTTCAGTGGAGGAAAACACTCTGAGCCAACCACGGATACCGTAGCAAGAACCCATTTTTCCCAATACGATCGGTTCAACAGGTGCTTTATTGCTCATCATGACCACCGTGACAGATTAAGCTGCTTTGTTTGCTGCTTTGATCAGCGTAGCAACGCGATCGGAAACAGTAGCGCCCTGGCCAACCCAGTGAGCGATACGATCCAGATCCAGACGAGTTTCTTCTTCTGCGCCAGAGGCCAGTGGGTTGAAGAAACCAACGCGCTCAATGAAGCGACCGTTGCGTGCATTACGGCTGTCAGTCACAACAACCTGGTAGAACGGACGCTTTTTAGCGCCGTGACGTGCTAAACGAATAGTTACCATAACATCCTCTTGTGTGAATAAAACAACCGGGCCCCATCGAGGAACGGAGCCCGGGTGTCATATTAAAAGCCCGAAAATTTTACTCATTTTCGGGCAAAAAGCAATCTCAAAAGCGATTATCGCCCAGGAAAACCGGGCGGCATCATGCCTTTCATGCCGCGCATCATCTTCGCCATGCCGCCTTTCTTCATTTTCTTCATCATGCGCTGCATGTCGTCGAACTGTTTCAGAAGGCGGTTAACGTCCTGGACCTGCATGCCGCAACCGGCTGCGATACGGCGCTTGCGGGAACCTTTGATGATTTCTGGCTTCGCGCGCTCTTTCAGCGTCATCGAGTTGATGATTGCCTCCATACGCACCAGCACTTTGTCATCCATCTGGGATTTGACGTTGTCCGGGATCTGCCCCATACCCGGCAGTTTACCCATCAGGCTTGCCATACCGCCCATGTTTTTCATCTGACGCAGTTGCTCAAGGAAGTCGGTCAGATCGAAACCGTCACCTTTTTTCAGCTTGCTGGCGAGTTTTTCAGCCTGCGCGCGGTCAACCTTGCTTTCGATATCTTCGATCAGCGACAGCACGTCGCCCATGCCGAGGATACGGGAGGCAATACGATCCGGGTGGAACGGCTCCAGCGCTTCGGTTTTCTCGCCCACGCCGAGGAACTTAATTGGCTTACCAGTGATATGACGTATAGACAGCGCCGCACCGCCGCGAGCGTCGCCGTCGACTTTGGTCAGCACCACGCCGGTTAACGGCAGGGCTTCGTTAAACGCTTTTGCGGTGTTTGCCGCATCCTGACCGGTCATGGCGTCGACAACAAACAGGGTCTCTACCGGATTGATAGAAGCATGAACCTGCTTGATTTCGTCCATCATCGCTTCGTCAACGTGCAGTCGCCCGGCGGTATCCACCAGCAGCACGTCGTAGAATTTCAGCTTCGCCTCTTTCAGCGCCGCGTTAACGATGTCAACAGGCTTCTGCGCCACGTCGGACGGGAAGAAGTCTACGCCAACCTGCTCGGCCAGCGTTTCCAGCTGTTTGATCGCCGCCGGGCGATACACGTCCGCCGAAACCACCAGCACTTTTTTCTTGTGCTTTTCGCGCAGGAATTTCCCCAGCTTACCGACGCTGGTGGTTTTACCCGCACCTTGCAGACCCGCCATCAGCACGACGGCCGGTGGCTGAGCCGCCAGGTTAAGCACCTGATTCTCTTCGCCCATCGCCGAAACCAGCTCGTTACGGACGATTTTGACGAACTCCTGACCCGGAGTCAGGCTCTTGTTAACTTCATGACCAACCGCTTTCTCTTTCACGCGGTTGATAAAATCACGCACGACCGGCAACGCAACGTCTGCTTCCAGCAGCGCCATGCGCACTTCGCGCAGCGTTTCCTTGATGTTCTCTTCGGTGAGGCGTCCACGGCCGCTGATGTTGCGCAGCGTGCGCGACAAACGATCGGTTAAATTATCAAACATTGTCTCTCGCCTGGGGTAGAAACTTTAGGTCGCCTGGGCGACACATACACAGAATTTTGCCGGAGTATAACATGAAGGCGCCTTTGTTGTTATGCAACGGTTGGAGCAGGCGTCACGTAACGTTATACTGCTTCTCTTTCTTATTAAGACAACTGTCGACGCCTATATGCCTGTTTTCGCACTGATCGCCCTTGTTGCCTACTCTGTCAGCCTCGCGCTGATCATTCCTGGCCTGCTGCAAAAAAACAGCGGCTGGCGGCGCATGGCTATTCTTTCGGCAGTGATCGCACTGATTAGCCATGCGTTTGCGCTGGAATCACGCATCATTCCCGGCGACGGCAGCGTGCAAAATCTGAGCGTGCTGAACGTCGGCTCGCTGGTCAGCCTGATGATCTGTACGGTCATGACCATTGTCGCGTCTAAAAATCGTGGCTGGCTGCTGCTGCCGATAGTCTACGCCTTTGCGCTGATCAACCTGGCGTTAGCCACGTTCATGCCCAATGAGTTTATTACCCATCTGGAAGCCACGCCGGGGATGCTGGTGCATATCGGCCTGTCTCTATTCTCCTACGCGACGCTGATCATCGCCGCCCTTTACGCCATGCAGCTCGCCTGGATCGACTACCAGCTGAAAAATAAAAAGCTGGCGTTTAACCATGAAATGCCGCCGCTGATGGTGATTGAGCGTAAGATGTTCCACATCACCCAGGTCGGCGTGGTTTTGCTGACGCTGACGCTGTGCACGGGCTTGTTTTATATGAAGAACCTGTTCAGCGTGGAGAATATCGATAAAGCGGTCCTCTCCATCATCGCGTGGTTTGTCTATATTGTCCTGTTATGGGGCCATTATCATGAAGGCTGGCGCGGTCGTCGCGTGGTCTGGTTCAACGTTGCGGGTGCGGGCATTCTCACGCTTGCCTATTTTGGTAGCCGCTTCATACAGCAATTTGCTGGCTAAGTAACAAAAGGAGTTCCCCCTGGAACACATCTCTACCACCACGCTGATCGTCATTCTGGTCATCATGGTGGTCATCTCCGCTTATTTCTCTGGCTCTGAAACCGGCATGATGACGCTGAACCGCTACCGGTTACGTCATCGCGCCAAGCAGGGTAACCGTGCCGCGCGTCGTGTCGAAAAGCTTCTGCGTAAGCCGGACCGTCTGATTAGCCTGGTGCTTATCGGTAACAACCTGGTCAATATTCTCGCCTCTGCACTGGGCACCATCGTCGGGATGCGTCTGTACGGCAACGCAGGCGTGGCGATTGCAACAGGTGTGCTCACGTTTGTGGTGCTGGTGTTTGCGGAAGTACTGCCCAAAACCATCGCGGCGCTTTACCCGGAAAAAGTCGCCTACCCGAGCAGCTTCCTGTTAGCACCGCTGCTTATTCTGATGATGCCGCTGGTCTGGCTGCTGAATATGGTGACACGGGTGCTGATGCGCATGGTTGGTATAAAGGCAGACGTCACCATCAGTAGCGCGCTCAGCAAAGACGAACTGCGTACCATCGTGAACGAATCCCGCTCGCAGATCTCCCGTCGCAATCAGGACATGCTCCTGTCGGTGCTGGATCTGGAAAAGGTCAGCGTTGACGACATCATGGTGCCGCGCAATGAAATCGTCGGGATTGATATTAACGACGACTGGAAGGCCATTGTCCGCCAGCTGACGCACTCCCCGCACGGGCGTATCGTCCTCTATCGCGATTCTCTCGACGATGCCATCAGCATGCTGCGTGTGCGCGAGGCCTATCGTCTGATGACTGAGAAAAACGAGTTCACCAAAGAGGTGATGCTGCGCGCCGCCGACGAAATTTACTACGTGCCGGAAGGCACCCCGCTGAGCACGCAGCTGGTGAAGTTCCAGCGAAACAAGAAGAAAGTCGGTCTGGTGGTGGATGAATACGGCGACATACAGGGACTGGTGACGGTCGAAGATATTCTGGAAGAGATTGTCGGGGACTTTACCACGTCAATGTCGCCTTCCCTTGCAGAAGAAGTCACCCCGCAAAACGACGGGTCAGTGCTTATCGACGGCAGCGCCAACATTCGTGAAATCAATAAAGCGTTTAACTGGCATTTGCCGGAAGACGAAGCGCGGACGATGAACGGAATGATCCTGGAAGCGCTGGAAGAGATCCCGGCGGCAGGCACGCGCGTGCGCATTGAGCAGTATGATATTGATATTCTGGACGTTCAGGACAATATGATTAAGCAGGTGAAGGTCCTGCCCGTTAAACCTTTACGCGAAAGTATCGCCGAGTAATGTTGTAGGCCGGGTAAGGCGAAGCCGCCACCCGGCACTACGGGTCGGCAAATTACGCTTTCGCTTTCGCCACGGTCACCATCGCAGCGCGAATAGTACGACCGTTCAGGGTATACCCTTTCTGCATCACGCCCAGCACGTTACCCGCGGCAACGTCTTCGGATTCCACCATCGCAATGGCCTGGTGAACGTTTGGATCCAGCGGTACATCCGTATCGGCAATCACTTCAACACCGAACTTACGCACCACATCCAGCATGGATTTCAGCGTCAGCTCGATGCCTTCAATCATCGCCGCGTTATCCGGATTAGCTTTATCCGCCACTTCCAGCGCGCGATCCAGGCTGTCGATCACCGGAAGCAGTTCGTTGACGAATTTCTCCAGCGCAAATTTGTGCGCCTTTTCAACGTCCAGCTCGGTACGACGGCGCAGGTTTTCCATTTCCGCTTTGATACGCAGTACGCCATCGCGTTCGCGATTCTGCGCTTCTACCAACTGAGCTTCCAGATTGGCAATTTTTTCATCGCGCGGGTCCACCTGCTCAGCAGACGTGTCTGGCTCTACTGCCTCAACTTCATCGTGCTGTTCCGTGATAATTTCTTCAGGGGCTTGCCCCTCAGGCGTTTTCTGTTCTTTACTACTCATGAATTTCTCCGCGTTTTTCTGCATTCATCTCGCTAACTTCGCTTATTATGGGGATCAGTTTCCTGGATTCAAGGGAACAAGGCAGATTGTCATCATTCATCAGGCACAAGGACCTCCAGAAAATGAATAATCATTTCAGGTGTATTGGGATCGTCGGCCATCCGCGTCACCCCACCGCATTGACGACACATGAAATGTTGTATCGCTGGCTGTGTGGTAAAGGCTATGAAGTGATGGTCGAGCAGCAGATCGCCCAGGAGTTGCAGCTTAAAAGCGTCAGAACCGGCACGCTGGCGGAAATTGGCCAGCAGGCGGATCTCGCCGTGGTGGTCGGCGGCGACGGCAATATGCTGGGCGCGGCGCGAACGCTGGCTCGCTATGATATTAAGGTTATTGGTATTAACCGTGGCAATCTTGGTTTCCTGACCGACCTCGACCCGGACAATGCGCAACAGCAGCTGGCGGACGTGCTGGAAGGTCACTATATCAGTGAAAAGCGGTTTTTACTTGAAGCCCAGGTCTGCCAGCAGGATTGCCAGAAGCGCATCAGCACCGCTATTAACGAGGTGGTTCTCCACCCTGGTAAAGTGGCGCACATGATCGAGTTCGAAGTCTATATCGACGAAATCTTCGCTTTCTCGCAGCGCTCTGACGGGCTGATTATTTCAACCCCGACGGGGTCAACTGCCTACTCGCTTTCAGCCGGAGGCCCAATCCTGACGCCCTCGCTGGATGCGATCACCCTGGTGCCGATGTTCCCGCATACGCTCTCGGCGCGTCCGCTGGTGATCAACGGCGACAGCACCATCCGCCTGCGTTTTTCCCATCGCCGCAGCGACCTGGAGATCAGCTGCGACAGCCAGATTGCGCTTCCCATTCAGGAAGGAGAAGATGTCCTCATTCGCCGCTGCGATTATCACCTGAACCTTATCCATCCAAAAGATTACAGTTATTTCAATACATTAAGCTCAAAACTCGGCTGGTCAAAAAAATTGTTCTGATTTTACATCCAGCGCTTTACTGTATATAAAACCAGTTTATACTGTATACAAACACAGTTATGGTTTTTCATACAGGAAAACAATTATGCTGGCACAACTGACCATCAGCAACTTTGCCATTGTTCGTGAGCTTGAGATCGACTTCCATAGTGGAATGACGGCGATTACCGGTGAAACCGGTGCAGGTAAATCCATTGCCATTGATGCCCTCGGCTTGTGCCTCGGGGGTCGTGCAGAGGGTGATATGGTGCGCACAGGTGCGGCCCGTGCCGATCTCTGCGCCCGCTTCTCGTTAAAAGACACGCCTGCCGCCCTGCGCTGGCTGGAAGCGAACCAGCTGGAAGATGGACGTGAGTGTTTACTTCGTCGCGTTATCAGCAGTGACGGCCGCTCCCGCGGTTTTATCAATGGTACAGCGGTTCCTCTTTCCCAGCTTCGCGAGCTGGGCCAGCTGCTCATCCAGATCCATGGTCAGCACGCGCACCAGCAGCTAATCAAACCCGAACAGCAGAAAGCCCTGCTCGATGGCTACGCGGGTGAGTACGCGCTTACTCAACTCATGGCGGAGCACTATCGTCAGTGGCATCAAAGCTGCCGCGAACTTGCGCAGCATCAACAGCAAAGCCAGGAGCGTACCGCGCGCGCCGAGCTGCTGGAATATCAGTTGAAAGAGCTGAACGAATTTAACCCTCAGGCGGGTGAATTTGAGCAAATCGACGAGGAGTACAAGCGTCTGGCCAACAGCGGTCAGCTGCTTTCCATCAGTCAGAATGCCCTGAACATGCTGGCGGATGGCGAAGACGTGAATTTGCAGAGCCAACTATATACCGTGCGTCAGCTTGTGACCGAACTGACCGGCATGGACAATAAGCTTTCTGGCGTACTGGAAATGCTGGAAGAGGCCGCAATTCAGATTTCAGAAGCCGGGGATGAGCTGCGCCACTACTGTGAACGTCTGGATCTCGACCCGAACCGTCTGTTCGAGCTTGAGCAACGCATCTCCCGTCAGATTTCACTGGCGCGTAAGCATCACGTTACCCCGGAAGAGCTGCCGAATTACTATCAGTCTCTGCTGGAGGAACAGCAGCAGCTGGACGATCAGGCCGATTCCCTCGAAACCTTGTCTCTGGCGGTTAATCTGCATCATCAGCAGGCGCTGGAAACAGCGAAACGGCTGCACGACGTGCGACAGCACTATGCTCTGGAGCTTAGCCAGCATATTACCGACAGCATGCATACGCTGGCGATGCCGCATGGGGTGTTCACTATTGATGTTCGCTTTGAAGAGCATCACCTGACGGCGGAAGGCGCAGACCGCGTAGAATTCCGCGTCACCACCAACCCGGGCCAGCCTTTACAGGCGATTTCGAAAGTGGCTTCTGGCGGTGAACTGTCGCGTATCGCCCTGGCCATTCAGGTGATTACCGCCCGTAAAATGGAAACCCCGGCGTTGATTTTCGATGAAGTGGATGTGGGTATCAGCGGCCCGACCGCGGCCGTTGTCGGCAAACTGCTGCGTCAGTTGGGTGAATCGACGCAGGTTATGTGTGTGACTCACCTGCCGCAGGTCGCCGGCTGTGGTCATCACCACTTTATCGTTAGCAAGGAAACCGATGGCGAAATGACGGAAACGCACATGAAACCGCTGGATAAACGCTCACGCTTGCAGGAGCTGGCACGCCTGCTGGGGGGCAGTGAAGTCACCCGTAATACGCTCGCGAATGCGAAAGAACTGCTGGCGGCATAAACTTTTCCGGGATCTCAGGGTCATACAGAACAACAAAAACGCCGCCAGACCAGTTTCAAAGTGGGGCAAGGTCTATTATCATCGGCATATTACATATGAGCCGCGTACTGCTCGGGCCCGAAAAGGAATCAAATCACTATGCGCTGTAAAACGCTGACCGCTGCCGCAGCGGTTCTTCTGATGTTGACCGCAGGCTGTTCCACTCTGGAGAAAGTGGTTTACCGTCCTGATATCAACCAGGGGAACTACCTTACTCCTAACGATGTGTCCAAAATCCGCGTAGGTATGACACAACAGCAGGTCGCTTATGCCCTGGGAACCCCGATGATGTCCGATCCGTTCGGCACAAACACCTGGTTCTATGTATTCCGCCAGCAGCCTGGTCATGAAGATGTGACCCAGCAAACCCTGACGCTGACCTTCAGCAGTGCTGGCGTGCTGACCAACATCGACAACAAGCCTGCCCTGACCAAATAATCAGGCGTCAGCAACGCAAAAAGGTGCTCAATGAGCACCTTTTTTGTGTATGTTTATTTGGCTACTTACCGGATTTCTCTGCTCGCTGACGGCGCAACTCTTTCGGGTCGGCAATCAGCGGACGATAGATTTCAACCCTGTCACCCTCTTTCAGCACATCACCGAGCTTAACCGGACGGCTATAAATGCCGACTTTATTCTTCGCCAGGTCAATATCACGGCGAAGTTCAAGGATGCCGGAGGCCCGGATAGCCGCCTCAACGGTGGCGCCCTCTTCAAGCGTCACGCGCTGCAAATACTGCTTCTCCGGCAGCGCATACACCACCTCAACAGCAATCTTATGCGACACTGTAAACCTCTTTGGCGCGCGTGGTGAACGCCTGAACCATATTCGAGGCCAGCTCTTTAAATATTCGACCAAACGCCAGTTCGATCAGCTTATTGGTAAATTCAAAATCCAGATGAAACTCAATGCGGCAGGCGTCAGCGCTCAGTGGCGTAAACTTCCACCCTCCCATCAGTTTTTTAAACGGACCATCCACCAGATGCATCAAAATACTCTGATTGCTCGTCAGGGTATTGCGCGTGGTGAACGTTTTGCTGATCCCCGCTTTGGAGACATCCACGGCCGCAGTCATCTGAGTCGGGCCGGATTCCAGCACCCGGCTACCGGTGCATCCTGGAATAAATTCCGGATAGGACTGAACGTCGTTCACTAACTGATACATTTGTTCCGCGCTGTAGGGAACAAGCGCAGTACGGCTAATCTGAGGCATAGCATTTTCCATGGTCACACAACAGACAAATAATAACATTTATCACCTGTTAAAAAAACGCTAAGCCTTATCTCGTGCTAAGATAGCGCGTTAGACCTCACAGGACGCAATGAGGTGACTTTTTAAAATCAGATTACCGACGGCTTTACGACACTTATGACGAAGAAAAAAGCACATAAACCTGGTTCGGCGACCATTGCGCTCAACAAGCGTGCTCGCCACGAGTATTTCATCGAAGAAGAATTCGAGGCCGGCCTTGCGTTGCAGGGCTGGGAAGTAAAATCGCTGCGTGCCGGGAAAGCCAACATCGGCGACAGCTACGTGATCCTGAAAGACGGTGAGGCCTTCCTGTTCGGCGCGAACTTTACGCCGCTGACCGTCGCCTCTTCACATTACGTCTGCGATCCAACCCGCACCCGTAAGCTGCTGCTGAACAAGCGCGAACTGGAATCCCTCTACGGACGCATCAACCGCGAAGGCTTCACCGTGGTGGCGCTCTCTTTGTACTGGAAAAATGCCTGGTGCAAAGTGAAAATCGGCGTGGCGAAAGGTAAGAAACAGCACGACAAACGTACTGACCTGAAAGCACGCGAGTGGCAGCTCGACAAAGCACGTATCATGAAAAACGCAGGACGTTGATTCTGCGCGCTTATTGTACTATTCAATAAGTTAGCGTTTCGGGCTGGTATCGAGGAAGTGAAATCTGGTATACTGAGTTCAACACTATTGGGGCTGATTCTGGATTCGACGGGATTTGCGAAACCCAAGGTGCATGCCGAGGGGCGGTTTGCCTCGTTAAAAGCCGCAAAAAAATAGTCGCAAACGACGAAAACTACGCTTTAGCAGCTTAATAACCTGCTAAGAGCCCTCTCTCCCTAGCTTCCGCTCTTAAGACGGGGATCAAAGAGAGGTCAAACCCAAAAGAGATCGCGTGGAAACCCTGCCTGGGGTTGAAGCGTTAAAACTAATCAGGCTAGTTCGTTAGTGGCGTGTTTGTCCGCAGCTGGCGTGCGAATGTAAAGACAAACTAAGCATGTAGTACCGAGGATGTAGAAATTTCGGACGCGGGTTCAACTCCCGCCAGCTCCACCACTTTTGATAGGACTGCAACCGGACAGTGGCAATAAAAACAGCCACTTACGGACTCTGACCAGACAGAGCTCAGACCGAGAAAAGACAAAAAAATGCACGTGAAATGCACGTGCACTTTAAAAGAACCCCAGATCTCACGGTCTGGGGTTTTTCTATTTGTAACTAAGGGTAACAAAAACACATCCCCTTTCGTGCTCCGCTCGCCTTGACACTGTTTATTTTTACAGTAAAAATACTGTATACAACCACAGTGGTTTTCCGGAGGCTTTTATGTTCGTTGAACTGGTTTATGACAAGCGAAATGTAGAGGGACTTGAAGGGGCCAGAGAGATTATCCTGGCAGAGCTGACGAAGCGAGTGCACCAGATCTTCCCTGATGCCGAAGTGAGGGTGAAGCCGATGCAGGCGAACGGCTTGAATAGCGATGCCAGCAAAAGCGATCGGGAAAAGCTGAACCGCATGCTGGAGGAAATGTTTGAAGACGCAAATATGTGGCTGGTGAATGATTAGCAAAGCCCGTGTTCGCTTCGTGCATACCTTCAACTACGCAGACATGCACCACTACCCATCGTACTTTTCCGATATTGAACGGCACTTCATCTTAGTGGCGTTAAATAATAAGCACTTTTACTACTCACTGTTTTTGCGGTCACTCCAATAGATGCCCTTTTCAGTGCCGCATTAAATGCAACTAACGTTACCGGTCTTGGAGTTGTCTTGGTACGATGTGAATGGCTCTGAAACAAAAACACATCTTCAGGATACTTCTCCCTGCGGGAGTGGAGAATTCTTTTAACTCCTGGCTTAAGAGCAATGCATCTTTCCCTCAGTCCTTTTGTGGCTGAAAGAACAAGAATATCATGGCTCACATCATCAAACTTTGCCCCAAGAAGCTGTCCGGGCTTAGCCTGACTCAGATACAACATTGCCCAGAGATCTGACCATGTATCAGAAATATTCTCAAGATTCCGCTTGATAGCAATAAATTCAACTACGGTAAGCCCCCACACATCTCTCATCATTCCTTTCAGTAGATCCTCTTGTTACATGAAGCTTATGTACAAACAGAATCTTCATGGTTGTAACATTCAATATTCGAATTACCGAACAGTGCCCAGCAACCGTAGCTCATTTTTACATATGGCTGTCCGAAACATCAAACATCCTGCTCTCATACTAAGAATTTTTTGTTCTGAACGTTTGCAGTTCCGTATTGTCTAAATGAAAAGTTCATAAAAAAGGTTCAACATGGCAACGTTTATAATCGCAAGTACCGTAGTTGTTGCTCTTGGCTTGATAGTATTGAGCCTGATCAAAATTGGCATAAGCACATCGAATAACCCGGATGAATTTTAATGTGTTGAAGTTCGTGTAACGTCTTTATTTACTGGGAATTTTTTATATAGAGTACAAACGGCCACATCGTAAATGATCGCCACCTGCTTCCGATCCACTCCGTTTGCGATCAACCTGCCAGCCTGAGCCCATTGCTCAGGTGTCAATTTTGGCCGCCTCCCACCGATTCGCCCTTTCTCACGGGCTGCGGCCAACCCAGCCCGAGTGCGCTCCACTATCAACTCCCTCTCCATTTCAGCCAGAGCTGACATGATATGAAAGATGAAGCGGCCCATCGGGCTTGATGTATCAATGCTGTCCGTGAGGCTCTTGAAGTGGATGCCACGCTGACGTAGTTCATCCACCAGCAGCACCAGATTACGCATGCTGCGCCCAAGGCGATCCAGCTTCCAAACCACCAGCGTATCCCCCTCATTCAGTGCCTTGAGAAGTTTTTTGAGTGCTGGCCTGTTCGCCACTGTCCCGCTCATTTTTTCTTCGAAAATCTGTTCACATCCTGCGCGTTCGAGTGCTTGCCGCTGAAGATCCGTATTTTGGTCATTTGTTGACACCCTTACATAGCCAATTTGCATATTTTTTACCCAATAAATTCTGCAAAAAAATCAGGTGAAGTTATCGGTCAGGCCGCCTCGTAGCAATCTATAAAACGTCGGTTTAGGAAGTAGCGCTACCAGGGACGTTGGCGAGGGTGATAATAATGTGCTGGCCCTAGGATCATTTGGTGTGGGGTCTAAAAACCTTCCAGTAATTTCTGACATCTGGGACAAGAGTAAGGGCACACGCTTCTGTAACGTTACCCCTACAACATCGGGAGGGCCTGGAATGTATGGCTCAGGCATCCGACTGTCAGATCGGAACATCGGGAGTGGCGCGACCTCTGCCGCGCAACAGTCCTTCTCTTCGCTGATCCTTAGCGGGAAGATTATTCAGTTCATGAGTATGGCTGATGGTGTCGACAGTGGCTGGATGCAGATTTACCACACCGGGAACACGACTCGGGCATCTGATGGCACGTTGAAGGCCGCCTCCCCGATTGTACAATTATTCGGGGATGGTTCATGCCAGCTTAACGATGAATCTCAAGGATGCACTGTAACCCGCCAGGCTATCGGTGAGTATCTGATTGAAGGGTGTGTGGGTCTGAACTCTGATGCCGCTTGGGGTGGTATTGATGGCGGTTTCGACATCCCAACTGACCGCAATAAACAACCGCTTATCTGGCTGGATTATGAGGTAAATGCAGACGGATCGGTGCTGGTAAAAACATTCCACCGGGAATACTCTACAGCGCCGTCATTTGCGAGGAACGTATTAAATGGTGTGGCGGATGGCGACCCGGTCGATATTCCCGCCGACCAGTTCGTAAGTGTTCGTGTGGAAATGCCCGTGGAAAGCCTCTGGAACCAGCGACACAAAGATGCATTAACAGTTACTACTCATGAGCAAGGTTCTTGAGAAAATCGCAGTCCGCTCTTGCATGCGACGGGCTGCGGTATCCTCAATGGATGGCTGCGTAGATTTTCTACGAACCTAACTCGCTGAGTTTAGCGGCTTCTTTAACCGCATTGATTACCTCAAGCGCTTTTCCCGAGTTGTTAAGCGCCAGTTCCACCAAGTTGAAGAGTTCTTTGATTGCTTCAGTATGGTACGCGGCAGCTACACCTGAAGTATCAAGAAATTTAAAGTCCTGAATCACCGTTCCATCACTGAACTTACGGTCTCCGTATGTCTTAACTGCATCAGGACACCACTTTTCAACATCCTGGGCAATAAGGCCAACGCCCCGCTCACCATCCTGGATATCATACGTAACGCCACGCATGGACAGTACGGCGGCAAGAGGGGTTTGCACCAGCTCAATATTCGACTTGTGGCGCTCGTCAGAACCATTTACCCAGGCGCCTTGAGAAGTGGCAGAACCATCATAATTAAAGTTCCAAAGTTTTGACCCAGTGCCATATGATGCACCGTTATAGTAAATCGAATACGCAATTGTGTTTGTTCCTGATCCACGCGTGATCCCTGCAATCCAGCCATCGGCATACCAGTTATACTGAAACGCGCCAACAAATCCTGTAGTGCCAGTGTTTCCATCACCGGATATGGTCAGAATGTTGTTTTCTTTGCCAGCCCCCTGCTGCACTTTTCCTTTCAGCACGAAGCCTTTTGCCATATCGACATCAAGGCCGCCATTTGCGGAAATAACGGAGTTAGCATCAGCAGCAATCGGGGCACCTTTCAAATTCAGTTGGCCTGTAAGCGTTCCACCTGAGGTTTGCAGAGCTCCTGCAATACGTGAATCATCGCCAGCAGCGACCGTACCGGCCGCCGTGCCAACGTTCCTGGTGGCGCTGTCTCCCAAACCGAGGTTTGTGCGAGCGTCAGCGGCATTCGTTGCCCCGGTCCCGCCGTCCGAAACTCCAACCGCCCCATTGCTCCCTTTCTGGACCAGTTTGCCGATCGCCGGAATGGTTACACGAGCGCCGTTGATGGTGACGGTGATGTTCTGGTTTGCTGAGGTAGTGGCGAACGTCTCCCACGCGCCAATGTTCTCGTCATACTCGTTGATGAGCTGAGACATGCTCTGCGCCAGGCCGTCGACCGAGAGACTATCAGTAACAAGAATGCCGTACTTCTGGCCGCTCAACGCCGGAGACGCGGCAGGCGTAACCGTCAGTGATGTCGCACTGTTGATGGCGGTGATCTGAAACATCTGTACCGGGTTAGAAAGAACAAACAACGTCTGGCCAACCCGAATCTGGCTGGCCGGTGCCGTCCAGTTCGTGCCAGTGCCGGTTGCGGTGTTTCCGTTAACTGCGATGGTGCCAGTGTTATAAAGCATATTTTCTCCAGGCAATAAAAAACCCCGCCGGAGCGGGGTTTGTTCAAAACTGAATGGGTTAGTGGCAGGTTGTGCTGTTGAACGTGTTGGCGCTCACCCATGACCAGTTAAAGGGATAACCGGCGCGGTACTGCGTCTGATTGTTTTGCTTGCGGACTCCGTAGATCTGGACGCTGCTTTCTTGTCCACCGACCAGGGCTGTTCCGGTGCATACGGGTTGCTGCTTCTCAATAACGCCAGCGCAACCGGAGAGCAATACCGCTACCGCCAGGCAAAGAATCATATTTTTCATAGTGGTTATATCCCAGGGCATTCATGAAGCTACACAATAACAATATGAATCAACGGGATATAATTGATTTGGTAGATCAATTATTCGAAATTGATCGCTAAAAACGATCAATCATAATTGGCGCAGTTAATGGCCATAATCACGTTCCTCAGATTCGAATACGTAACGTTCTGAAGGTTGCCGCCGGGGGTTGTCTGCGGCCTGGCGAATATCCGCGTATTGCTTCCCTCAAGCTTTGCCATACTCTTGTATATGGCCGAGTAGGGCTGCGGCTGACCGCCGGCGGATACAACCCCGGTAATTAGCCCCAGCATGGCAGGCATACAGGCCCACTTCCCCGCCAGAGTTGTATTGATGTTATATCCTGAGCTGGCATCCACCCCGGCGGTACCGAGGGTGACAACATCGCTCAGCGTGCGCGTTTCGTTTGTTAAAATCAGCGTCCCTGAAGCATCCCACACAGCCAGCCCGTAGTCTGGCTTTGTCTGCGGGAAAATAGAGAAAAAATAAACGTACGCTGTGCCGGTTGCATTCGGTCTGAGAAAATCAATCGTGATGGTGTTACCGCTTATCGTCTGGGTGATTTCGACCTCAACCGTACAATGAACGAACGCGACAACAGGCTGACCTGCGGGGAATGTGTGCGTCACTTTGGTATTAAACCCCGATGTTCCCTGAAGTGCCGCTGTCTTTCGCGCCTGTAGAGCGACTGGCGAGCTGTTAGCGGTCACCCATACTTCCCCGCTCGTGGTCGTCAGTAAAACGCCATACTCCGCCATTTATGCCCTCTCGATCTGGAAAATGAGATAAGCCGCTGCCGCAGGCTCAGTCCCTGCTGAGTAGTCGGTATCGCCTACTGCTGACACTGTTGCTGTTCCCCCCGAAATGGTGATCTTCCTCCGACTCGTACCAAACTGATCACCGTTCATGACCTGAAAATAGGTAAGCCTGCAACCCGGTGGAAGCGCTACGGAGTAAGAGCCTGTTTTCTGGTTCTGGGCCAGCTGGAGATAGCCACAAACGCTGACAGGCTTAACGCCATAGTTATTTACCTTTCCTGAGGCGTCCCATGTCTGAACACCATATTCCGCCATCCAGTCCTCCTGAAAAAAAAGAGGCCCCGTGAGAGGCCTCCCGTTACCATGTTCCCGTGATTCTCCCGATCTGCACCCTCAACACATTCCTGGAGTCCCGCACGCTGATTGTCTGGTTTGTCTGTTTCATGGACCCCTCACCAGCTGTCGAACCGTAGTTCTCAAACGTACCGCCCTTATCCAGCCGCCACCCGACTGAGCCAGCGACATAGTTATTGGACTGGATGTAGTTGCCGATCTTGTTGTTGTTGATGGTGCCATCACCTATCAACGCGTCTCTGATGAACACCTGCCCGTTTTGGATAACGAAAGGTAAGGTCACCGTGGCACCGGCCTGGTGAGTAACGGCGAAGCGGTCAGCCAGGAAGATGACCTGCGACTGCATGCCGGACGGCGTATTCTCCACGCCGATCCCCATCCCTGCGGCGTAGTACTGGCCGTTGCTGGATAACCCGACCTTGATGCTGTACATCGCCTTCAGGTCGCCGTTGACGTTCGCAATGGCCTGCGCGTTGGTGGTGATCGCTGAAGTGTGCCCGTTGATGGTCGCCGTGATGCCGTTTATCTGCGTGGCCGTGGCCTGCTGGTAATCGGAGAACGTCTGGTTAAGGCTGTTGATGGATGCCTTGTTGCCGTTCACGTCAGTCTGCAAACTCAGCAGCGAACGCGCCGTTGCCTCCTTCTCGTTGACGATCACCTCATCAATGCGATCCAGCTGCGCGCTGTTACCGGCGACCGATGCCGACAGCGTTTTGCGCGCGGCCACCTGAGCCAGATTGCCCTGAATAATCGCGATGGCGGAGTTCTTCACTCCTCCCGTCATACCGTCCACAGACACGCTGATGTTATCGATGCGCTGGCCCAGCGCGGTATCAGCCGTCGCCACTGTCTGCTCAAGCTTGCTCAGAGAAGAAGACACATCTCCGACCGTGCTCGACAGGTTTGTAACGCTGGTCTGAACCTTCCCGATATCCTGGGCATTTTTGGCGATTTCCTGCGCCTGTTGCGCCAGTTCATCGTTGGCCTGTTTGATGTCGTCAGCCATGCCAGCAATTTTTTCATTGCTTTCCACCGCGTTCTCGATCAGGTCTTTGAACGTATCGGAGCCTTTCATGTCCTCCAGGATTGCATCGGTGATATCGGATACATCGATGCTGGCCTGCCCGCGCACAAAGTCTGTATATCCTGATTCGTTTCCGCTGCGGTCCACCAGCTGCGCGCGGTACCAGAAAATCTGCCCAGCCTTAAGGCCCATCTGCTGATACTTGCGCTGCGGATAGGGTACGTCTGCCAGCAGCATCGCATCGTCTTCCGTCCCGGTCGGGCTGTACTGAATTTCCGTCTTCAGCGTGTCGTCGGTGTTCGCCGGGAATCCCCAGCTCAGCTCGATACCGAATACCACATTATCGGAAGCGATGAATCCGACCGGTTTCGGCGGATTGCCCACTTTACCCGTCAGCGTTTTCTCTTCCGAATAGCCCCACCCGGAAGAAATTTCTGCGGCATTGATGGCGCGTACACGCACCAGATAGCGCCCGGCATATATCCCCGGCACGTCGAATGACGTGGTGGAGCTGCGCGGCACGTTAACCCAGTTCCCGTCGTTGCGGCGCCATTGCGCTTCATAGGCGATAGCGTTCTGCGCCTGGTCCCAGCTCACGCGCATCGTTTCGACGCTGATATTTTGCTGCACCACAGAAAACGAGCTGATCACGATGTTCGCAGGCGGCGACTGGTTGCCCGGCGGGATCACGCTCACCGGCCGCTGGTCAATGATGGCTCCGGTATCGATTCGGGCATATTTATCCGGATCGTGCCATGCACCGGTAATGGTGAAAGTGCCATCATCGTTATCAGTGACGCTCACAACACGGTACTGCTGTGCGTACAGTTCGTTTGACTCAACCACCCAGACAGCTTCGGCCTGAGGCGTCTCACTGTATGCGGTGGTGACTGTGACCGATTCCCCGTTAACCGCCTGAATGGTCCTGCTCTGTGACGCTCCGGAGGGAAGGTTGAGGATAAGGCGATCACCTGCTGCTGCATCAGCTACACGGTCAAGTTTGATAACGCGACCATTAACGGCGCTGATGCGGCCGCCCATAACCTTTCCGGAAAGCAGCTCGTCTGCCACGGCGATGATGTAGCCCGGCTGCGGAATGTTTCCGTCCAGCCCGACATCAAACGAAACAACACGATCCTTGTTGTTGGTGAGAATACCCCAGCGCCCCTTTCGGTTCGCCTCTGACTGCCTGGTACAGCCGATGGCTGTCATTTCCAGCTGATTGAAGCCGTACCGCGCCACCAGCGCCTGCTCGAATACGGGTTCCATCGCGTCAGCATAGGCGTTACCGGGATCGGACCATGAAACCAGCGCTGTAGTGTAGCGGGTTTTCGTGGTGCTGCTTGAATAGGTGAAGCGACCGCCAACAACGTTAGCGCGCGTGTAGCTGTAATCCACATCACGGGGCATATCGGCCAGAGCAACGATCTGATCGCCACCCCAGTACGTCATGCCACGGAATATGGCCGCAAAATCACGCAGGACTGTATAAGCGTCGTTTCGGTCCTGGATGTACACGTTGCAGGTATAGCGTGGTTCTGTTCCATCGCCACCCTTACCGTCCGGCACCATCTGATCACAATACTGGGCAACCTGATAAAGCGTCCATTTATCAATATTCGCAGCGGTCAAACGGTGCCCGAGGCCGAACCGGTCAGAAACAACCAGATCGTAAAAAATCCACGCAGGGTTATCCGTCCATGCCCACTTAAACGTACCGGTCCATGTACCGCTATAAGTGCGGGTTTCAGGGTCGTAGGTATCAGGAACGCGCATAACACGGCCGCGGGGCTCGCAGGAGATCTGCGGGATAGAGCCGTTAAACTGGCTTGAATCGAATTCGATGTAGAGTAACGCTGTGTTTGGATATCGTAACTTGGCGTCAATAACCTCAGTGAAGCTCTGCAGCGTCATCGTGTCGCCGATCTTCGCGCTGTTGGCGTCAGAGGTAATCTTACGCAGGCGGATTGTCCAGGTGCTTCCAGCTTGCGGTAAATCGATACGGTGGCTGCGCTCATAACCAGACGTCGTTTTGCCGGTCACGCTGGTATTGAGTACCGTCTGCCATGTGCCGCCGTCCGTCTGCAGGTCAATCGCATAATTGACCGAGTAACCAACCAGATCGCCGTCGTCTTCCTGTTTGAAAAGCGAGGGCCATTTCAGACGCAGGCGAACTGCTGAAAGCTGCGTATTGGTAAACGTGCGCGTCCAGGCTGTAGCGCTTGATACCTCAGTTCCCACGCTGATTTCGTTTTCGGTACCGGGAATACCCTGAATATATTTTTGCGCCTGCGTTCCCGCGCGAAACTCCCACGTTACGCCGCTGAAGTTTTGGGAGCCGTCAGCATTCTCGAGGGCTGTTCCGTCCAGGTAGATATCTTTGCCGGTTAGCTGCCCTGCAAACTCCCCTTCGCCAAGCGCAACGAGGATTTTTGCCTTCGCTACAGATTGCAGATCATCAGGCTGTTCGGTAGGGGTTCGGGAACTTGAGCTGCCGCCCTTGCGGCCCTTTAACACTTTATCTGTAGCCATATTGCGCCCATAAAAAAAGCCACCCGAAGGTGGCCAGAAAAAAGGTTAGTTATCTACTGCTGATCTTCGACATAAATTCCGGCAGAAATAATCGCTCCGCCTATCCGCCGGCGACCATAAAGGAGCGGTACCGGGTAGCCTTGCGCCGCGGTGTTTGTTACACCACCGAATGCGTAGGAAGCGCGGTTATCTGCACTTTGTTTGCTGGCTATGCCTGATGGCTGTGGTGAAAGAAGCTGAATAACCCCACCGAGGACCAACGAGGCGCCAGTTGCTGCAGCAAACCCAGTTAATCCACCAGCAGCGAACGCAGCGCCAACTCCGCCAGAAACAAAGACTGCAGCAGCTATCAAAACTGCTCCTAATATCGTCTGAAAAAGACCAGCGCGTTTACTACCGATAATTACAGGCATAATCCTTACTACATCGCCTTCAGAGGGAAAACCCATCTCATCTGCGGCAATATTTCTTTTCCCTTTGAACACCGCGAAAGTTAATCCGCGACGTTTACTGCTGATCATGAAACTTTCGAAACCGGGCAATGTTTTACTTAAAGCAATAGCAGCTTCACCAGTTCGCGCTATCAGTCGTTGATGGGTTCTACCGAAGGTCTTTCCTAACACTCCGCCGAGCTGAATTGTTGTCATTACTTCTTTCATATTCTCACCATAAAAAAACCCGCCGAAGCGGGTTAAGTCTTGGTTAGATACAGCGTTCTATTACTTTAATCCGGCTGTTGATTCGATAAGCAAATAGCCCACCTTGATGACGGAATTCAATCTTGGTAATTCCGCCGTCCGATATTAAATCAACCATCTCAAGTTGAGATTGTGTAAATACAGTTTTACCACCGTCATAAGGCTGAATAAAAACGCTTCCATATTTTTGGCTTTCTTCTTGCCAGCCAGCGAGTATGCATTCAGCTACTGCGTCAATTTGTTTCTTCGATTGAAAAGTATTTGACGCTGGTTCCTTCCGGAGATCCTGCATACTCGAACAACCAGCCATGATTAACAAAGAAAGTGCCAATAATGTTTTTTTCATATCCCTATCCCCTTTGGTTTTACAAAAGGTTAGCACAGAGATTTGTAACGTAGAACCTTCATCGTCCTTTCCTGCCAGTAGCCACCATACGGCACCCGCTGGCTCAAATGTCCATACAGGTGGTGCAGCAGCATGTTGCCCTCCAGCAGGATCCCCGCGTGATTCCACTTATCAGCCTGGACCTGCATGATCACCATATCGCCGGGTTTCGGTGGCCCGTCGAATTCACGGAATCCGCACTCATACCAGCAATCCTGATAGAAGTTGTCCGGATAGTCATTTTCCCACCAGGGATAATCCACCCGGTAATCATGGAGCTCGATACCATGCGTTTGCCGGAAATAGCTCATTACCAGCCCCCAGCAGTCGAAGTGTCCAAGCACAAACGGACGCTCCAGCAGCGGCAGTTCTCCGCGCGGCTGGATGGTGCGTAAATCCCCCTCCGGCCAGCTCACAATATGCCAGGGTAAAAGCGTTGCGTCGCATTGCGCTTTATCCAGTTCGCTCGGTTGCGTTGTGGCGTCAGGATGACTGTGAGCGATGGCGATCACAGTCCCCCAGTCCTCAGCAGCTGCATAGTCTTCGGGGCAAAGGACAAAATTGTCCTCCGGCATCGCGGCAAGATTCCGGCACGGGAAATAACGTTCAACTCGGCTTTTCTGCGCCACCACACCGCAACACTCGCGAGGGTATTCAGCAGCAGCATGCGCCATAATCGCATCGATGGTTTTCTGACGCATATCAACTCCTGATCAAAGACGTGCCCGGGAAGCCACCAAACGAGAGTTCGTTATTTTCGCCGAATCGGAGTTTGCAGGCCGTCAGCGTGCCGTTGCATTCATCCAGCGACGGATCGCTTACCGGGTTGTTGTTTTTGTCGAAATAGCGGGTGCCGGCATAGTCGCAGCCGTCGCCGGTACGATATTTATTCCGGATGCACCAGGTACACAGGGAATGAAGCTGTCGCGTCGGGATCATTTGCCCCTGCAGATCCATCGGGCTGGACAGAACAAATTCAACGGTTTCACCGGCAAGCTCGCCCGTTTTCCCGTCGATATACCAGACCTGCAGCTTTTCCTGAGTCGGGTCTGCTGTGGGGTTGCCGTCTGCGAAATTTCTGGCATCGAGATATTTCTCTTTTGTGTCGTGAATAGTGACTTTCGCCTGCAGCAGATCGTCATACGCAAGACACAGGGCAGAGATGGAGCTTTCGATGTTCGCAACCGTCAGTGATGGCGTTGCGTTGCTCCCACTGGTTGATTTCTCCAGACCTTCCAGCTGATACGGCCAGGCGGCGTATTCATTTCCCTGCCACCAGATTGGTTTTGCCGGAAGCCTGGACTCATCCCCACCAGCGGCGATGATTTCCGCTTCTGTGTGGGGAATGTTGTAATTGTGAAAACGGAGAACGTCCATTAGCCCAAATGAAGAACCGTCCACCTCAATCAGACGAACATCGTTTCCGGATTCCAGCTTCTGATAATCTGCGTTTAAGCTCATGGTTTAAATGCCTGGATGAATGTAGCAGTCAGCGACCAGTTGCCTCCCCCCATTGGGGAGGGCTTGTACTGTTTACATCGATAAAGCCCCAAATCCTCAAGCGGCGGCTTCCATGCAAACGCCCTTGTTCCCTCATGGCGATCAAGAAAGTCTTTAATCGACTTGATATAGGGCTCCAGACCTACGAAGGTCAGATCCCAACTTTGCGAGCGCGGGTTAAGTCCGTCGCCGGATGTCTGGGTATAACCATCTCCGAACTGCGCCTCACGCGTACGCATGGTGACATCCTGAGAGGGATTTACCCGAGGGCTCCAGTTGAAAGTTTCCAGCGCCATTACCGCCTCCCGTTTGTACTGTTCCAGATTGCCCCTCCGGGACGAAGATCAGCCTGTATCAGCTTTCGGTATTCATCTCTGACAAAATTACCTACGCTTTTGCCGAATTTCTCCAGCCCACCAGATGATTGCGATGCTGTACTGCCATCGCTATTGATAGTGATGAATACCTGAGGAGCAGCACCTTCAGAGCTACCCCCTGACACTGCGCGAACCCCAAGTGAACCATCAGCTGCCCGAGTCAATGGCATGATCGCTTCTGGTCCCGCCTCCCCCATTACTCCCGCCCCTTTCGCGAATGCGAAAAAAGTAGGGTTATCGACAACCTGACCGCTGTAGGCACTTAAGTCTGAGGAGGTATAAACGCCGCCTTTAGCATTGAACTGGAAATTGCTCCCGTAATCGGCAATTGCTGTCCCTGAGCTGCCTGCCGTACTTCCACTGACGCCGCCAAGCACACTCGAACCAACACCCATAATCGAACTCAGGATTGTATTAGTTACCAGCGCCTGCGCTGCCATATCGACGAGGTTTTGAATTATCGACTGGGTAAGCGTGGAGAAGAGGTTGATCATGCCCTCTTTAAAGGTCTGCGTGTTAGTCAGCAGCCCCGTCAGGACATTAGTGGTACGCTCGCGGGTAGCCTCAACCAGGCCGATCGCCAGATTATTGAAGTCACTCTGTGAGCGATATAATTCCAGCGCGGTCTGATACTGTGCATCAGCAGAATCTTTACTGCTCTTCTGCATAAGCATTTCGTATTGCTGCTTGCTTACAGCGCCATTGCGATAGTAGGTCTCGATCAGGCTTTGCTGCTGTACGAGTTGATTCCTTTGCTGGGCAAGTGGATCAACGTCCCCGGCAAGCTCAAGACGTGGTGCTGAAATAGCATTAGCCTGTGCCTGTAGGATTTGTCGCGATGTCTCCTGTGAAAGGGTGACACGCGCAGCCATATACTCCTTTTCAGTAAGCAGACGGGCATCAAGAAGCGACTTCAGCTCCTGACTTGCTTCCTTTTCCTGATTGATTGCCGAGCGCGCGGGTGAGTACTGCTCGGCAAGTTCTGTGCGTTGCTTCTGGTAGTTCTCGGTATTCATCAGCAGCGCGCGCTGCAGGTCCTGCTCACTTGCCCCATTTTTTCGAGCTGCGGCAATAAGTTTTTCCCGGCTGGCCCTTTCCTGCAGGTCGATTTTGCCAAGGCTGGTTGCGTGAGCTTCTTCGATTTCCCTGCGCAACTGAAGGTACTGATTAACCGTTTCCTTTTTGGCTTTCTCAGTATCTTCTCCAGTCCACGGCGTGGTAACACCTTCACCGGCTTTCGCTGTCTGAGCCGTAATGGTTTTGATGTCATTAGCGAGCGATTTAGCTTGATCTGCAATCCCTGTCTGGACTAAAAATCGCGCCTTGCTGACGTTCTCAAGATTAGACTGTGTTGTTTCTAACCCCTTATTCACAGATTCGAGATCAGCTTCAGCGCGTTTTTTGCTGTCCTCTACGCCTTTTTTCTGTCGGAATGGGTCAAAACCACCGAGGCTATCAAGCCTGCTGTCTGCGTCCTGAATCTCCTTGATCAGCTGGTTACGCTGGGTGACCTGATTTTCATACTGGTCCTGCAGGTCAATCTGCTTAACTGCCAGCTGTTTATCAGACATCTGCATCAGTGCAGCAGTAGTCTCAATTACAGCATCCTTGAGGTTAATTGCTGACTGCCGGGCATCCTTCGCCTGCTGATGAAAATACAGGAGCGCCGAACCTGCCAGCATTGCAGCGCCGAACGGTCCACCAACCAGTGCTAATGCCCCGCGAGCAAGCCCAACTGCAACCGAGGCAGCCCGCGCAGATACTGAGACCTGTCGATTTGCTGCAGCCAGTTGCATTTTCGCCCGGGTTGCCAGATTCGTTTGCTCGGTCTCTTCTCGAATTAACCGGTTAAACTCGCCCTGGTAATTAACGTTCAGGCCTTGCTGCCTGGCGGTCTTTTCCATCTGGCGGTAGTACCCAAACTCGGCATCATTTCGCTTAAGTGTGGCGGCAGTTGCTTCAAGCGTTTTGCGTGCACCGTCAGCCTGGGCAGCAGCCGCAGCTTTTACGGCTGCCTGATTTTGTTGCCAGGCGCTTACGTTTTCGCGAAGACCTGCAGTTAGTTTTGTCGAGAGAACGGGGATCAATGTGTACAAGGCTACGCTTGCAACAGCATTGAAATTATCGGTGAGCAGGTTTATTCCATCGGTTACTGACTGAATGCCTGAACGCAGTGGGCCGGTACTGCTTTGGCCTATCTTAATGATCATGCCTTCAAACGCACTGGTCAACCCCATGATGTCGCCATTCAGGTTATTCACGCGAATAGCGGCCTGCTCATGCGCAGTCTGTGTGCCGGTAAGAGCCTGGGTCAGCGCGCCAAGTTTGTTGCGATTGTCCACCAGCACCGATGCAGCATTAATATTCTCAACCCCAAATAGTTTTACGGCTTGTGCTGTAGAGAGGTTTTTCTTCGACAGGTTCTCAAGCGCGCCGCTAAGACCAACAACCGAAGGTTTGAGCGTTTTGTCGGTCCCCTTCTCCAGTGCAAGAATAACGTTTCTGAGCGCAGTACCTGCTTCACCGCCTTTGATTTCACGCTCGGCCAGAACCTGAATCGCAGCATTCAGCGTTTCAAACCCGACACCTGCCTGTGCAGCGGCCACACCGCCATTTTTAATAGCCGCAGCGGTATCTGCTATTTCCGACGCCCCGAATTTGGCACCGGCAGCGAGCACATTGATATAACGATCCGCTTCCTGAGCCCCTGCTCCGAACTGGTTAAGCGACAGGGCCAGAGTGCGAGTTGCGTCTGGCAAAGTAGAGCCTGCCGCCTGAGCAAGCGTAAGCGCGCTCTTGGTCGCCTGAGTAAGTCCGTCTGCGGTCTGAAGAAGTTCAGGTTTAGCGGATGCCATCAGCTTCAGAGCTTCCACAGCCTGACTCGCACTGTATTCAGTGCTTCGCCCCATCTCCTGAGCTGCTTCATCAAGCGTTTTTAACTGGGCACCTGTAGCACCGGTGATTGCAGAAAGATCGGACAAAGCCTGTCCATATTCCCGCGTAGTCGCAATTATGGTGCCAAGAGATAAACCGGCACCGGCAAATCCTGCCAGGCGGCCAGCAACACCTGCGATGGTTTTACCCATCCGGGAATAAGCTTCATCTGTCTTTTTTGCATCTTCTTGTGCGTTACGGTTGAAACGCTTTGAAGAATTCTCAGCATCACCGTATGCACCCATCAACTGAGATTTAAAATTGGCTGCGTTGAGATGCAGCCCGACGGCAAGGGAAGCAACGTCAGCCATTACATTAACGCTCTCATTACGGCCGCACACTGATCGTCAACTTTACTGACAACAGCGGGAGGCGGGGTTTCAGGAAGTGGCCCACTCTCCTCGCCAGGATGGCTGATAGCACCGGAACGAAGGAAATACGCGCGCCAGTGGTAGAGAGTGTCTACCGGGAGTGAAGCTATCTTTGACGGATCGGGCTCGCCCCAGCGGTCGGCCAGCCAGAAAATAAGCTCAAGCCAGGGCGAGCTGGTTAGTTTTTTTCCGCATCCTCAAGCTTGCCCAGGGCATGTTTTTTGACGGTTGCAATAGCGTCCAGCAGGGCCACGTTGTCATGCGCCTGCAGCAGTTCTGCTGCGGTGGGCTTGTCTTCCGTTGCGATTGAGCTGCCGTCAGGCTGAACCAGGCAGTCGACAATCAGCTGCACGCTAAGCTCTGAGGCTTTACGGGCATCTTCGGCAATCTGGCTGTCACGCAGCGCTTCTTCATGATCAATGAGTTCGCCCGCAGTCATGCGGCGAAGATAAACGGTTGTTCCAAAAATTTCGGCAGTAACAATTGCGTTTTTAGGTTTCAGCAGAGCTGATTTCAGAGCAGAGACGTCGATGGTAGACATAATTTTTCCTGAATATGAAAAAGTTAAAGGCCGCCAGAAAGCGGCCAATGAAGAATGTTATGGATCAGCTGCCTGCAGCCGTACCCCAGACGATGTTGTTCTGTTTACCCTGAACGGTGATCTGAATGACTTCACTTGCCGGAGCGGTGATTTCATTCATCTGCCAGCCAGACAGGGCCAGGATCATGTTTGCCGTTCGCCCGTTCGGCAGCTCAACGTAAAACTGTACGGTTTCACGGTTCTCTGCGGCGTTGAGGAAATCGGCAAAGTCCTTGTTGGCCGGATCGTCGATGAAGCCCAGTGATTTTTCCGGGCCTTCAGGCAGGTCGGAAATAAACTGTTTGCTGGTATCAATCAGGGTGGTGCAGTCCACAAAACTGCCAGTCTGACCTGTAGCGCCCAGCGCTTTACAGTTGATGAGCGGTTTCATTGTTGCTACGTCGCTGCCCGCAGCACCCCACATAACAACGGTGCCAGCAGGCAGCATCGCGTACTCTGGCGAAGTTTTATCAGCCATAATTTCTCTCTCTTTGAAGGTGGCAGCGAGCGCTACCGGTGGTTTTCAATGCGGTCGCGTATTTCTATCGCAAGGATGCGCAGAACTTTTGCTTTCTGATAATCGAGCGCCGGACGAATGAAGGGACTGGCGACCTGCTTCACGGTGCCCATCTCCTGTGCCAGCGCTTTGATGAAGTGTTTTTTGCTCGGACCAACGCGGAGATAAATAACCGCATTGCCTTTAGCTTTCGAGGAAGATGAGCGGATTTTGATGGAATCGCGCATGTGCTCACCTTTTGCCATTTCGTCATAGCCGGCGTGCGCTTTCATGTCTTCCAGAACGGGTTCCAGAGCGGCTTTACCAGCGTCCCGCAACACCTGCGTACCGACTTGTTCGCCAAGCGCCAGCAACTGACGCTCGAGTTCCTGAAGCCCTTTTACTTCCATGTGGATCATGATGCATCCTCTGGGCAGTAGATGATGTAATCTCTGGCGCGGCGGTATTTACCTCCGTCCTCAGGCTCAAAGCTCTCGCTAACGCTCTGGCGCTCTACATACTGGACGGGATAACCACCAATATGACCGTGCTGTATAGTTTCCCAGACAGCCCACAGACTTTTATCCATTTCCTCTGTCCTGCTGTAGAGGGAAGATACAAAGGCTATCTGGTAGCGAGCCGCCACAATTTTCGTGCGAATGGTGCCAGTGACAAGCCGCGGATCGCTTATAAGCTGCAGCGTCACAAATTCGCTTTCCGTTTGCGGGCCGATCAGTGGATAAACATTCACGCCAAGAATTGCTTCTACCGCGCTTTTTATTTCAGGGAACACGAGTGAAATCCTCCATACACAGGACTTCAATATTGCGTCTGTCGCGCGTGGGCAGCGGAGCAGTCACAGTAAAAACGCGTCCTTCTCCCTTATTTGTTACCTCGATAAAGCGAGTAACCGTAGCCCGAATATCATCCCGGTATCGCATGAAAATTTTCGTGGTAACGTTGGAGCGTTCGGCACTGCCACTAATAAAATCCCGCCCGGTAACGGCGCGGATATCTGCCGCGACAATGCCCTTACTCTTCCAGCCAATCAACTGACCGAAATTGTCACGGTCTTCAGTCTTTACTTCTATCCGGACACGGTGCCGGAGTCGGCCAGGTTCCATCAGGAGCCCTCCTCAGGTTCAGATTTACCGCGCCAGTTGCGATGGATGAACATCATGCGTTCTGCTGCAGCGTTCTCATATAGCTGTACTTCGCTTTGCGCGGTGCGGTGTTCAAACATGTCAGCAAAGACAAGGAGAACGGCGCCCTTAACGGCTGCAGGAATATCAGCTGCAACTTTCCATGCTGGTTCATCGCACCAGCGTATGCAGTAGTCAAAAGCGGCCTGAGCGTACAGGGTGATCAGCTCGTCCCTGTCGTCTTCCTCAAATTCGATCTGCTGCTTAAACAGGCGGAGGCCAATTACATCCAGAACATCTATCGCCATACATTAAAAGGGCGGGTCACCCCGCCCCCTCCATCATGAGCCAGAAGAGAAACTGCCCTTGATGATTGCCGTCGGGCGATAGTGCGCCAGCGCCAGGCGCTCTTCGCACAGGATGGTCAGCATGTTTTTCACGAAGTTATCGCGGTCTTCACGGCTGACTTCCACGGTGGCATCCATGCGATCCCACACCTGAGAGGCCATGTCGAAACCGCCCACAGTGAAGGTACCCGCTGCCTGTGCCTTGGTCGGTACCACCGGCAGGCCCCACATGATGTTGCTGGTGAAGGCTTGCGGGCCGCCGAAGAGATAGCGGCCTTCGTTATCTTTCAGCAGCGCAATGTTGTGCCAGTCGCGCGGGTTCAGGACGATACCGGAAGCGCTAAACTCAGACTCGGTCACCTGGTAAATTGCATGAGCGATAATATCTGCGCGGGTGTCACCTGAAACATTCAGCGAGGTGTCATAAGCAGTTGCCACTTTGTTCAGGCCTTCCAGGTTATCCCCGGTGCCGTCGCCGTTCAGCAGCTGATTTTCTTCCTTCAGCGCCAGACCATACATCAGACGACCGTTGACGTAAGACTGCAGCATTGGTGCATCATCCATCACCTGACGTGACGCCTGCACCCAGTGCGCGATGGTCTTCACGTTCGCGGTCTGTTTGCTGAAGGTGATATCCGATTCAGGCTTCAGCGCTTTCTCGGCCACCACATCGGCGTTATTGGTAAACACCTCTTCACGCACATATTCCAGAGCGTTACTGGAAATGCGGCCCTGAGCCAGCAGGTCACGGATGGTCAGACGGCGCAGGCCCGGCATGATAATGCCCGGGATCTGCATTGGCTGGATCAGTGCGCCAGCAGAGTCAGCGTCACTGCCGAGCGACTTATTGAACGTCTTCGCATCGAAGGTGCCCTGTTTACCGTCCCATGACTTGATGAGCTCTTCAGCAGCTCGCTCAGAGAAGGATTTCTTCTCACCGGGATTCTCAGCACCGGATGCCAGTTTCTGTTCAAGATCGAAGAGGCGGGTACCGGATTTGGTCAGTTCTTCCTGTACCTTCACCAGGTCGGCCTGCAGCTGTTTGGAAACCTTACCCGTGCTTTCAATTTCAGCTTTCTGCGCATCGAACAGCTGCGTCATTTTCTGCTGGGACTCTTCGATAGCTTTTTGAATGAGAGCGAGTTCAGACATAATTAATTACCTAAATTAGAAGGGAAAGATTTAATGCTCTGAAGCAGAGCGTTGATTTGTGCTTCGTTTCCGTCGCCCTCGGACTCGCTCCGAATCGCTGACTTAAACCGGGCTATTAACCCAACTGCCTGTGATTTGGTGAGCCCGACTGAATCCCTCAGCCAGTTCTCCACATCACGAATTGTTTCAATGCCGTCGACACTCTTCATGGCTGCGATGCCAGCCTGTTCGTTGGCGGGGAAAGTGCAGACGCTGATTTCACGCAGAGCCTGGATATTCTTAAAAATGCGGCCTGTTGGAATGATGGTGTAATCGTCTTTCGCAACGGAAAAGCCAACCGACATACCTTCAACCGTACCGTGCTGCATTGCCGCTTTCAGGTCGGCGGCGCCGCTGTGCCCTGGGGTAAGTTGACCGCGCACATACAGGCCTTTTTCGTCTTCGGCCAGGCTGTCCCATTTACCAACCGGCAGCTCCCACGTCTTGTGGTTGAAAAACATCGCCACTTTGCGGGTCTGGTTCGCCAGTGCGTTTTTAAACGCCCCGGGCAGAATGATGTCGCCATCGGAATCGGTGTTATTGAAAACAGAGGCGTAGCCTTCAAAAATCCCCTGTTTACCGTCACCGGTGAATTTGATTTCTGTCTCGTCGAAGGACAGCGTTTTTACGATTTCAGGCATTACGGCCCCCATAAAAATTAAGCCCCGTTATTACGGGGCTCTTTGTTGGTTCCTAAGTCGGTAATCGGCACATACTGCGCCTGTCGCATAGCCACATCGCCACCAGGCAATGGCGGCATGTTGTCCGTTCGGCGCATTTCATTGATGGTACGAAGTCCAGACTCTCCCATTGCCTTCATGAACGCGGCACGGGAGGCAGAATCGCCCCTCAGCAGACCATCAAGATTGTGCTCAGCATGTAGGCGGCCAACGTCATTAGACGGGATCAGCCATCGCTGAATGCTGTTTTCCCACCGGGAGATATAGGGCTGCAGCGTGTACTGCAGGAAGCCGAGATTCTGTTGCTCGATACCCGATCCCCAGCTCGTTGACTTCTCAACATCGCCAACAAGGTGAGGCGGTACGCCAAAGAACCGCGCCAGCTCGCTGACCTGGAATTTTCGGGACGCCATCATTTCGGCATCCTGTGGCGTTACGCCAATTGCCGATGTGGAAAAGCCCGCTTCCAGAATCCAGAGGCGTTTTTTTACCGGGCCGCCAGCGATCTCTTTGAAGTTCTCTTCAACCTGCGAGCGCTGCTGTTCAGTCAGCACCTTTTCGCCGGTTGACAGGATTTGTGGAGGCTTGGCGCCGTTGGCAAAGAAATCTCGCTGCTGGTCCTCCATTGCAACTGCCACGCCTGCCGATTTACAGGCAAAAGCTATGGGTGACAGGCCGACCAGCCCGGTGAATCCGAAGCCTTTAAGGTGAAAAATCTCTCTCTGCGAAAAGTTGGCGTATTCGCTGTCGCGTTGATAGCGATAAACCACTTTTTTTCCGACGAGTTTCACATCCATATTGGCAGACTGAAGCGGGAGAAGGCTTATCACGTCACCCGCGCTGTTGCGGTCCACCAGTGCATACGCGTTACCGTAGAAACAGAGCTGCATCGTCATGGCCTCCCTGAATTCCTGAGCGGTCATGTACTGATTCGGTGAGTAGCGCAGCAGTCGCGCTAGCGGATTGCTCAAACCCACTTTTTTGCGGTTGTCATTCTGGTCGGTTTCGAAGACATCAAGCGGTAAGCATGCCGTGAGCGTTGAAATCAGGCTCACGCAGCGCCACACAGTCGAAATTTGCAGTATCCGTTCATCGTTAATGGATGAATCGCCCAGGTGTCCGTGGGCCGAAACAGGCCCCGTCTGTGAGCCCTGATTTGGGGTGACTAAACGCCCGCCGACAAACCAGGACTGCAGCCTTGCCCACCAGCCGTTATTGGTTCGCAGGTCAATCGTGTATTTAGGTTCTTCCATCACATGCTCAGCGGTCGGAAAATGAAGTCATCGAAGTCACCACCTTGTTCGGTAACTTCCCCATTAGCAGCACCAACGGACATCGTCATTGCGACCATGCCATCAATACGGCCCGTTGCTTTGGATTTATCGAGCTTGCGGTTGCCAGCAGCATCTTTCACCACCACCGCATTCACAGCACACATCGTTAATACGGGGTGCATGCCATGCCTCACACGCCCGTTAAGCATCAGAGACTCCAGCGTGTCTACAGCTGGCCCCATATCCTTAAAGCCCTGGCCGAACTCGACCAGCGGGAGGCTCAGCCCAATGGCATCGGCATCCTTCCTGAACTGGTCAATGCGCCAGCGGTCAAAAGCCATCGAGGTAAGGTCGAAATCACCGATAATTTCAGCGATATCCGCAACGACGAATGAGTAATCCACCGAAGCGCCTGGCGTGGTGCGCAGCAGACCCTCTCTCACCCAAACGTCATAGGGTGCGCGGTCCGTTTTGGTTCGCTCCTCAAGAGTCTTTTGAGGTGTCCAGAAGAAGGGGAAAACATCCCAGGCACCATCATCTGCTTCACCAGCGATAACCAGCGCCGTTAAGTCGTTCCTGGCTGACAGATCCAGCCCCGCGTACCACTTCCTCGGCGTGTTAATCGGCATCTCTCCGCAAAGCTCCCACACGCTGCGGGAGATAAACGGCGATACGGTAGAAACGCGCTGATTGAGGTTGAGGTTTCGGAAGGTGTTTTCGAAGCTTGGCATTCGGCCAGCTTTCTCGGCCTGGCGCGCCATGTCTTTTTCTGACCTGAATGTTCCCAGCGCCGGGTTCGCAGCCAGCCAGGACTCGCGTTTACTGATATCAGCGTCTTTTGGCGCTTCATAAACGTGGCACACGATGTGCGGATCTTTCGATTTGACCGCATCATCGATCCAGATGCTCAGCAGGTCAGCATCGTTTGCTGCCTGCGTACTGATAACAATCAGCAGCGGGTTTTCATGGGCACCCTGCGCGGTAGTTATTGCATCGATAAAATCATCCTGCGGCCCCCTGACCTGCCCGGTTTCATCGAGAATGGCCAGAATGGGGGAAAGGCCGTGCGTCGTCTTACCTTCTGCGGATAAAGCCTTGTATTCGACGTTACACGGCAGGCCGATCAGCTTTTTGCCGCTTGGCGTAATGTGCACAATCTCCTGCAGCTTAGGGTTCAGGTTGACCATCTTCACCGCGAGGTTAAAAACGATGGCCGCCTGTTCCCGGCTAAGTGCACCGCTGACAATCTGCGTGTTCTGCACCGCTTCAGGCCCCACCAGGTGAGCCAAGAGGATTCCAGCGATTAAGCCTGTTTTACCGTTTTTCCGGGCGATGCTGAGGATCGCCATATCTGTTCCGGCTAGATTGTCGTAAACCGCCAGGATGAAATCTTTCTGAAAGGGGTCCAACCGCATAGGCTGGCCGATAAGCTTGCCTTCTGGCACGATGCAAAAGCGCTCAATGAACGCTATTACACGCTCACCTCGCGTCATAGTCTTTTATCCGTGCTTGGGAAAGGCGATCAGGTTGTCGTCCTGGTCCTGATGCTCGGTTTTGGTATTTCGTGCATCACGATCATTCTGATTGCGTTTCTTCTGGTCGCGGCTTTCGCCGTTGGTTGCGTGGGAATGGATCTGCAGGTCACGGCGCTGGGCCAGGATAGTTCGCTGCAAATCAGGAATTTGTTTGCGGAGATTTTTAATCAGCGCCTCATTTCTCTCTTCACCGCGCGCGCGTTCTTCTTTACGCAAATCTCTGCGTAAAACGGTGAGATAGAGCTGGTTATTTGCCAGCTCTGCAGCAGCCAGAAGGTCGGCCGGCGTCCAGCTGTCCAGAGCTTTCGATCTGATATTGTCATGCCAGAATGGTTCGGCTTTTTTTTCCAAACCTGCATGGGACGGAGGATCGATGGTGTCCACTGCTGCATTTTTCATGGCCTGAACCGCTGCCGCCGAACTGTCGGAACGGGTTCGTTTATCTGCCATATGTCAACACCTTAAAACTAAAAAAATCGGGTTAGCGTTAAAATCAAACTTTGGCGGCGGTCATTTGGGGCAAAGGTTTTGAAGATTTGATCCCCCCCTGCCCTGATGCGATTCATTCTCATTTGATATCGTTGCATTTGAAATGATTTCACATGATAGGTAATCGACTTGCCGCCGCCGCGCTATGCCGAATATTTGTCTACCTGTTCGAGTTTATGAGTGCCTTTCCCACGCCCGGAGACAACATGCCCTGAGACGGTCACTGTCGGCACCTCCTGCCCTACAGCGTGCTAGAACTGAATGGATGTCACGTTCTTCATCTCCACGCCATCAATCACCAGGCGAACGAATTTTCCATCGCGGTATTCAATGATGAGGTCTTTCATTACGCGCTCCAGTGAGACGCAGGATCGAGCGGGTAGCCGTTGGCATCACAGCCTATTACCGCGCCGCTCTTCTCCATTCTCTGTTTCGTTGAGTCATGATGCGCTTTGCACAGTGGCTGCCAGTTCTCTTTACTCCAGAACAGGAGCTGTGCTTTCGATATGGCCAGCGGGCTACCTGACTTAAGCGCATCTTTGAGTTTGTGGGGCTCGATATGGTCAACCACCGTTGCTGGGGTAATCCGCCCCTGCTGCTCGCACATCACACATAGTGGGTGCTGCTGCAGGAAACGCAGACGGGCTTTATCCCATCGGCTGCCATATACGCGGGGCTCTTTGTTCATGCCAGTCTCCATGCGCGCCGGCGTTCTGTCCTCGGCTCGTTGTCAGGGTGACGCTCAACCGTCTGGAGGTCAGCGTGATCCACCAGCGAGTAACACGGATAAATCACCCGACCACCGAATGCCTCGCCGACGGCGTAATCAGCTGCCAGCGTTTTGTTCCATGTGCTGAGCATGCGCGCCAAACTTCCCCGAGGAGGGCTATAACATACGCCGTGAATCAGCTTGCTTAACACGATGTGGTCACCACAGACGCGATCCGCATCCACCAGCATTCCGGCAATCTCTTTCTGGTACTGCGGCGGTCGGCCGGTACCGAGATAAAAGCTCAGCATGTCGTCAGGAAAACGAGCCAGCCAGTCCTGAGCCTTATAACGAAAACCATCAACGGGTAATGCATCCTCTTCGATGATAATCACTCTGTCTGATTGCTCAGCAGCCCAACGAAGAGCGCGAAGGTGGTTTGAATTTGCACCAGCACTATGCTCATCCATGAAGACAATGTCAGCCTCAAGCTTACTCGCTAACTCTTCAGCCATGGTGCGGCGGGAATGGTGAGCCACGATAGCGATCAACATCTGTCAGCCTCATTGTGTGTGAAGTGCTCAAGTCTGGCAGCAACAGCTGCGTCCCTGGCTTCTTCAAGTGACACGAATGTTTTCCTTAGAACAAACTTGCCATTGAGCTTAACTTGCGCGAGCCAGCGCCTGTTGCCGCGATTCAGATAAGTAACCCCGAGTACTCCGGTTTTACTATTTTTCTTAGCGCCGCCGAGGTTCTGATTGTTCTCGCTTCTGCTGGCCAACCTGAGGTGATTGATATTGCAGCAGAGCCTGTTGCGACAAATATGATCGACATCCATACCATCAGGAACAGGACCGTTCACGGATTCCCAAACAAAGCGATGCACACGTAATGCCTTACCGCCAGTTCGTATGCTGCCGTAACCTGTTTTTAACTTTGCTCCGGTCCATACCTGGCATTCGCCTTCAATCTTTGTCCTGGCCTTAATTGCTTCCTGTGGCGAGCTATAAACTGTGTTCCTCACAACCAACGGATCACCGTATTTCCGCCATCTGAAATAGTGCTTTCCGCACATCCCTCTTTTTTCAGAACTATTATCGCAGTCATTCACGGAACATTTTTTAGTCATGTGCATATCTCGCAACCAATAAAAAAGGCCGCCGAAGCGACCTTGATTTATTTTTCAAACTATTTATGGCGAAACCACGCACACTCTCTACCGACACCATCAGTCTTAAAAACTGTGTGGATGCGCGGGCCGGTGACAATTCGATCGCCAAAAGACTTAGCGACAATGCCAAAAGCGATCATATCCCCCACCGCGGCGCCAGCCTGTTCTTTCTTCCAGAAACGATAACTCTCGATCCGGTAGTAAAGACGGATGATGCCGTGAGCGAACGCCATTACATCAGCGCGAGTGCCACCCAGCAGACCAGCGTTAAGCATCACATCGCCGCGGTGCGCTTCAATGAATTCCTGATAGATACGCTCAGGATGATTCTGTTTCGCCCAGGTGTCGGCGTAGGTCTTCGGTTCAGAACCGACATATACCTTTCCGGGCTCCATTTCTTCCCACGGCGCGCGAAGCATTTCGACATCGGTACCATCAGTACACCAGACGAACCGGTATTCAGGGTGTTCGCGTAGATGCTGCCAGATGTGAAGCCAGCGCCGGAAGTAGACATTCATCTTCACGTCAGGAACGCGGCACAACTCAACATCTGCCGGTGCCTTCTGCAGTTCATCCACCAGCGCGATACGTCCACACTGCCGGAGTGATGCGGACCATTTAGCCAGCATGTCAGGCGAGGCCGCCATTTTCGTACCGCGCTGCGGGTCAGGCTGGCTGGTGAGTAGTGTAGTGATTACCACGTCGTGCTGCTTCCGGTATTCAACGTAACCGGTAAAGCCGGTATCACGTCGTTCGTTGTGGATCTTCACATTACGTTCCACCAGCGCCTGGCGGTCGGGCCTCGGTACTGAACGCTCTACGGCCTCATGCTCATCGAGAGAATGAATCAGCTTTTCTGAACCGACCACATCACCGTAAGCCCATGTCGTCAGTCCTGCGTTATGGATGCGCAGGGCAAGGTCGCTGTGTTCGTACATGCCGCGACCATAAACGGGATCGAATCCGCCAACCTTCTCGATGGCGCTACGGTGGTAGTACAGCATCACGCCGCGCTGCCCGGTGTACGCCACATGCTGATCGTCACGGTAAAGCACCGAAAGGTCATTGAGCTTATTCCGGCCAGCAAGATCGAGGAACTGGTAAGCCAGGTGTGGCTCGGGTGATTCGATGTAGGGAAGATGCCAGTTGTCAGCGATGGCATACGCATCGTCATCCCACAAAAATAAATGTTCGCACCCTGAGTCCATAAGGCATTCAAGGCTGGCGTTCTTCGAAGCAACAATGCCGAGTGATGTTTCATGGCGAAGCAGCTGCACGCCATCAGGCACTACTGCGGCAGGTTTAGAGCCATCGTCGATAACCACCACCAGCGCACCGATGGGAAGATGTTTGGTGTGCTGCTCAATGGCGCGCTTTAAAACGTCTGGCCGGTTATGGGTAGTTATGGCAATGCCAATCCGGGAGAATACGGCACCAGCTGGTACATACGGTACGCCATTGATAGAGACTTCCATAAAAGCCCCTTAGTAAAAAGCCACGCTATTGCGAGGCTCTGGTTTCTTTCTGGCAGTTCGCCTGCCACGCTTTGTTATGCGCCAGGATATCTTTCTTCGTCTGCTTATCCAAGACGTCAACATCGTGGTTTGTCACGTAGATAATCCGGGTCCACAGACAGCCCGTATCAACCACCACCGGGGCGGGTGAAGTTTTCGCGCAGCTCGCGATCAACATCGTCATCAGGCATGCGGTTAACAGTCTGCTGTACATTGCTGGCCTCTTTCGTTGCTTCTACCCGGCGTTCGGCTACTGCTTCAGTGGCTGCGGCCTTTTCTTCGGTGCGCTGCAGGTCTGCTTTCGCTTCCGCTTTGCTGGTGCCGCGTGAATGACCTAGGCCAAATGCGGCGGCAATAGCAGCAAAAACAGCGACAACGAGTCCGGTAATCATCTCAAGCGTCATATAACCACCCGCTCCTTTATCCAGCCATAAACAAACGTCTCGTTTGCGCTGCGCTGCTCTGCCAGCTCAAGATAACGCTGGCCCTGGCTACAATTCAGGGCCCGAAGCATAACCAGCTCACCCTCTTTCCCTCGCCGGGCAAGATAGCTTTTTAACGCGCTGATAGTTCGCGGACCGATAAAACCATCTGCAATCAGATCGGGATAGAGCGTGCCCTGAATGTTGAACACGTTCAGCCAGCGCTGAAACCATTTGGTCTGAACCGATGGGCCCATGTTAACGCCGGTATCGCACAGTTCTGCGGCGATGGCTGGTGATACCTCAGAAACAAGATCAAAGCGTGGCCCTGTCCAGTAGTCGGCCGTCAGGATATCTAGCGCCTGCTGGCGGGTCAGGTTTCGCATATCCCCGAAAAATCCGTGGGCGCGAGCTACCGCTTGTGTGATCCCCCAGTTAGTTGGACCGCCCTTATCGTCAGGGTGATTAACGTAGCCGCCCTCTTTACCGAGGATGGCATTAAAAATTTCGTCTTTGGTCATGCGAATGCCTCAGGACGTCAATGATGCGTGCTACGTTTCCCCGAGCCCAGAGAACGGCGGCGCATATCAGGACGTTCACCAGCACCACAAACCAGTGGGATTCATGGTACAGGCCGAACAAATAACGGAAAGGGACGCTGGCGTATACCAGCACCGTGAAATACGCCATCAGCGATATCAGAGGGCGATGTCTCGCCCCGCCGCGCTGGTAGAACATCAGTGCAATAACGATCACAGCAGAGATAATTGCGTTTGCCATCGCACTCGGATCACTTGTTACCATTGCTGGCCCCTCCACCACGTAAACGCGAGAGAATTCCAAACAGGCTACCCAAATCCTGACTGTTGACGAACGTCAGCAGCTTAATAGCAATAGCGGCTACGATTACCGCGCCCAGCGCATCAAGTGGCCTGTCGCTATACCCCGTCCATTTGGAGAAGTAAGAGCCGAGCAGTGGCGCGCCGATAACGCCGAAGATGAATGAGGTGATGAAGTAGCCCACCAGCTTAAGGCGGCTGATATTAACCGCCGTAGCGACGTAGAACACCGCACCAGCGAATGCGCCAAACACCACACCGTAATCTATGCCGGTTGCCAGGCCGAACACGCTGGCCCCCATCAGACCACCAGCCGCTACTGTCGTGCCAGAAACAGGATCGGACATCTAGTCCCCCTCTTATTGCCGTGAATCCTCTCAGTGATGAGGGGAATAAAAAAAGCCCGCTTTTGAAGGCGGGCTAATGAGTGACTATTAGTAAGTAAGGTAGGTAGTCGTGAGTCTTGCTAACTGACCTGAGTGAGACAGTATCGGGCTGATTCACTATAGGTTCAGGAGAACCCCCAGAGAGGTAGGCGCATCTCACAACTCAAAGCGTAGCAGCAGATTACAAAACCATAAAAAAAGGCCTGCTTTTTATAGCAGGCTCTCAAGGAATTTGAAACTTATATTGTTATTGTCATGGTGCCGGGTGCCTCCCGGTGACTCAACCCCAGTCAGCAAAGCCGCGCGCATACCTGCAGATAGCAGTTGACTGGAACGCCCTTTCGCTTAGAAAGGATTCACCACAATAATAAGTTACGACTAATCCATTCTAGCGGTCAATACATCATCGCCATGAGTCCTCTCAGAACGAGGGGAAACAAAAAAGGCCACCCATTGGCAGCCTTAGAAAAGCAAAAACCCCGCCGAGGCAGGGTTTCAATGATTAATTTCGTTTGGACGGTATCTTCCACGATTAGAAGCATACAGGACAGTTTTATGCAAAGTCAACACTAACGTGCAAAAAAGTGTCGCCATTTGTTCCGATCATATTAATAAGTTGTTGCCTTCTCAAATTCTACTGCCGCGTGACGCTCCCCCTGCCGCAGGGTGTCCACCAGCATTTCATAAAAGGGTTTCCAGTTGCGTGACCATGAGGACTGATGGAGGTCAGGGAGACGCTTCAGAATGGCACGGTGTACCGTCGCCGAGGAGATAGCAGAGAAGCCATTACCAGAGCAACGTTCACACGTTTTGAAAACCGGTGCGCCGCGGTCTTTAGTCGCTTTGCGGTCCAACACTTCGCCTTTACCGCCGCACCTGCACCGGGCAAGGATCACTTTCTTTCCTCCGCATGTTCCGCAAACCCTTTTCACCAGCTCATTTTTTATCTTCGGAGCCACCACTTCGGCACCGTCTGCATCGAAAATACCAGGATGTTTAACCACATCCTCATTACCGAAGATAAACCCGGTACCACTGCAGCTGTGACACGTCACGCTGGTAGCCGCTGAACGGGAGTATTCAGCAAAGGCAAATTGTGCCAGCATCTGCATGCACCATCCGAACTGCCCACCAGCTGCTTTGCGAACATTCTTCGGTGCGACATCCATCGCATATCGCGCCAGCGCCTGAACTGCGAGCTGTTCATCCGTTTTGCTGATTCCCGCTTTACCGAAGAACGCCGCCAGGCCGAAGCGCGCACGGCTGCTGGTGGTGCCAATCGCCGCCATTACATCTGTTCCTGTAAGGCGGTCCGGAGAGGTTCCTTTCACGTCGTCGCTGATGTGCATTCCTTGTGGACTAAAATGTTTGAGTGATGCTTCCAGTTTCATGCGCTTGCCCCCGCTGTTTTAATAATCTGCATTGCTGGATTGCCTATCTTTTGCGTATCGTCTGGTTTGAGTTTTCTGCTGTGGCGCCGAACGCTGCTTTGCTAACTCTTGGTCAATTGGCAGGAAGTGCCCGTTATAGAATCGACGGTAGATCGTGCCCAGCTCACCGTTGCGCTGTTTGGTCACGTTAATTTCCGCTATCCCTTTCGCTGGAGACTCAGGGTTATAAACTTCGTCGCGGTAAAGCATCATGATCAGATCGGCATCTGCCTCGATCTCACCCGAGTTTTTGAGGTCTGAGTTCATCGGTCGCTTATTGGGACGCGACTCAACGCCACGAGAAAGCTGGCTCAGGGCAAGCACCGGCGTTTTATTAGATTTAGCCAGACGCTTGAGTCCTTTTGACACCTCACCGACGGCAAGGTCATATCGTGCAGTGCTTTCGATTTTGATGAGTGCCAGATAATCCACCACCACCAGCGCTATTTCCGGATGAGCCAGCTGCAGGCGGGTAGCTATCTGTTGAATCTGATCTACTGTCAGATCGGTGGAATCAACCATCCAGATGCTGCGACCAGTCAGCCGTTCTACACCGTTTGTCAGCCTGGCCCAGTCCTCATCCTCAAAATCAGCAGCCTTTTTCAGGCGTGAAACAGACATGCCTCCGGCAGCAGATACCATTCGCTCACCGATCTGGATATTTGGCATTTCCATGCTGAAGAACAGCACACCGCGGCCCTGCTCAGAAACTTTGTCGATGATATCCAGCGCCAATTCAGTTTTACCCATCGACGGCCGCGCAGCGATAAACACCAGGTCTGTTGGTTCAATGCCTCCAGTCTTTGCATCAAGCTCTTCAATGCCCGTCATGAGGCTTCTGGCTTCTTCGAGGCCGCGGTTGCGTGCATCTACCCGATCCACTACAGCAGGAAGAATGTCGTCGATATGAACTGGCTGAACGGTCTTTTCTTCGAGAGAAATTGCGGCAATGCTGTTCTGTGCAGCCCTGAATGCCGATAAAGCCGCATCACCATTGTGAGCACTCCGGAGATCAGCCAGCGCCCTTTCAATCACAGCTTCGGCATCGCGAACAGCTGCATTACGCTCCAGCGTGGAAACGTAGGACACAAGCGCCGACTTCGCCCATGCGATACGGCTCGAGTCCATAATGATTGCGCTGTGCTTTGGCATGTTTTCGCAGAGCAGTACAGGGTCAATAACGCCAGCTCCACGCGCCTGACGGCAGATCCCAGTATATATTTCCCGATACTGCGGTACCGAGAAAGCGGTGGCTGGCACCCTGGAAAGAATATCCAGTACCTCAGGGTCGGCACCACGCAGAAAAATTGCGCCGATCACCGCACCTTCCAGATCTTCATTTTTCCAGACAGGAGTCATGCTACAACTCCTGACGCGATGGCACGGAAACTTCCCCAGCCAAATGCCAGACGGTTGCGGCCACCATCGGTAACCCGATCCACAATTCTCTCGCCAATCGTTTCTTTCAACTGGTCGAATGTAAGATTGCTGATCAGGATTGTTGGCAAAATGCTTTCGTACCTGGCATTGATAATTTCCTGAAGGATGGTCATTTCAGTCGGACTGCCGAACTGAACGCCCACCTCGTCGATAATTAGCAGATCCAATGAAGCGAAACGTTCAATTACATCTTCCTCGGTCATTTCAGCATTGTGGCGCCACGTGCTTTTCACTGCTCGGGTGAGGCGCATAACGTCGGTGATTTCCACTTTAGCGAGATGTCCACGGATAATGCTCTTCGCCATGGCCACTGCCAGATGGTTTTTACCGGTCCCGCAGTTTCCGGTCATGACGAGCCCAGTTCCAGCTTTCAGGCGATCAGGCCAACTGGCGGTGTAGCGCTGACAGACTGCCAGATTTTTGGCGGCATCCGGGTTGACAGCCTGGTAGTTATCGAATTCACATGCTTCGAATCGTCTTGCGATCCCGGCATTGTCCATCAGGTCGACTACTCGTAATGCACGCAGACTGGATTCAATGTCAGCAAGTTCCGCTTTCACACACTCCGGGCACTGGGAGTATTTAACGTTTTCAACTCCACGATATGCTTTTCCAGTGAGGGAAATGCGCTGATAGTTGCCATGTTTTTCACAGTCGGCGGCGTGGACGTCGCCTGACTCCCAGCTCCCCCACTGCCACGGTTTTTTATGTTCAACAGCAAACGCCAGTTCTTCACGAAGCCCTTCGCGCTTTGCCACCAGAGCTTCCCTTTCTTCGCGTTGTTTAATACTCAGCATTGTGATTTCTCCTGCTTACCAGTTGCAGTCTGATTGGCCATAGTCTTGTTCACTAAACCCCGAAACCGGCAGCCCACCAGGTCTACCGCTTACCGCACCAGATGGCGCCTGCCATGGCTCTTCGAAATGCCGATCGGGTCCAAAGAACGTCGCCGCCTGTTTCACGTACTGCGTTCCGGCGCTACCTGTAGCACGGACATAACCTGCATAACGGTTTACACCAGCCAGCATTGCCTCAGTGTTAACACCGTCTTTGATTCGAGCTTTCCAGGCTTTCCAGGCGGCAGCTTTAGAATTACCGCCAGCACGTTTAGGGTATGCCTGCCATACCTTCTCGAACTCGTTGGAATAGTTCTCTTTGGAAGAGCGATTTTCAGAATGGTTATCAGATGAACCGTTATATTTAGGTTCTTTGACTGATTCATTGACTGGTTCAAAAGAGTGACTGATTCTGGGTGCAGCTCCTGCACTACCCCCTAGTGAATCTCCTGCACTATGGGGTGAATCTACTGCACCAGGTAGTGAACGATTTGCACTACCCCCTAGTGAATCTCCTGCACTACTAAAATCAAGGCGATAAACATTACTTGAGTTACCTTTTGGCCCCGGGCGAAGTTCTTTTTTTACCAGGCCGCATTCACACAAAGCATCAATGTGAATCATCACAGATCGCTTACTGATTTCGCACTGATCAGCGATGTGTTGATAACTCGGCCAGCACTCGCCATGGTCACTAGCGTTATCTGCAAGCTTCAGAAGCACGAGCTTACGCAGTGGATTTCCCACCTTGACCTTCATTGCTTTAACCATCAGTTCCATGCTCATGCGACACCCGCCAACTCATTTTCGTTACTGAATTCAGCCACCAGTAAAGGTTCGCTGACGCAATAATGCCGTGACATGTCACACCCCATTACCCGGGTGCGGGAAAAGAGTCGGCAAATCAGGGCGCAGTTCATGGGGCTTAACAACTCCATTAACTGCGTTTGAGACTGCCACTGCATGGACCGGAGAAACTTTCTTGATCCCCCTGACCCACTTCCAGACAGCTCCTTGCGTAACGCCAACCTTTTTAGCAAGCGAACTTTGACCACCAGCAACGTACACGGCTTTCGCCATTGGGGATTCAAAAACCTCATCAGTCATAACAAAGTCCTTAGTATTAATATTAAAGATATAAAATAATACCAAAGGAATAATTAATCAAGTATTATCCGCTTGCCATGGTTAATCCTGTGGTATTAAATATGCACAGAAATGGGAGATACTTAGATGAACACACTTGCAGAAAGACTAAGGCTGGCGATGATTCATGCCGGCGCAACTCAAAGTCAATTAGCGCAAAGGGTTGGGGTCAGCCAGGGGGCCATACAAAAGCTAACCTCTGGAAAAGCCCAGTCCAGCGGGAAAATCGTGGATATAGCCAAAGCGTTGGATGTAGATCCAATATGGTTAAGCACTGGTGAAGGCACCATGGGGCCCGCAAAAACTCCAGAACAAAGGATGTTTGGTATTGATCCATGGGATAAGCAAACGCCGCTTGAGGATGATGAGGTAGAGGTGCCTTACTTGAAGGATATCGAGTTCGCATGTGGAGATGGCAGCGCTCTTAATGATGATTACAATGGCAAAAAACTTAGGTTTTCCAAAGCAACATTGCGAAAGGTGGGAGCTAATAGTGATGGTGATGGCGTTCTATGCTTTGCTGCACACGGGAATAGCATGGAGCCAGTGATCGCTGATGGCTCAACTGTTGCCATAAACTGCCATGACAAGCGTATCGTGGATGGTAAAATTTACGGCATCAACCAAGGTGGATGGAAAAGGTTAAAAATCCTCTACAGATCTGGGCCAGATAAGGTAACAATCAGAAGCTACAACTCTGATGAATACCCTGACGAAGAAGTAGACATGGATAGTCTTGAGGTTTTAGGAAGGCTGTTTTGGGTATCAACAATCTTCTGATCTGCTACCAAAAAAGCACCAAGCCGACCATAGTGTCGGCTTTTTTATTACTAAAATAATCTTCAATAACAAATACATAAGAAATCCATTATTCTTTTTGTATTAATACCATTGACCTCCAATTAATACTTAAGTATTCTCATTTCATCGGCAAACAAAGGAGCCAATGAGATGAATACAACCTCCCAACCAAACCCAGCGAGCCAGGCATTTGATATCCACGCCAAGCTTAAAGCAGCAAATTCACACTGGATTTATTTACGAGCTGCACAGCCTCATCAGAATGATTTTGATTACGAATTTAACACAACTTTTATTGATGGTTTGGAGTTCGCTATCTACGAACGTGTAGATAATTATTTTGTTCTGGTTGATTTCTTCAAGTCATATGAAGAAGCATGTGATGATGCCAAAAAAATCATAGATGACCATCATGATATTAAAAAAATTTTTTCTGTTAGATAACTAATCAATTAATTAACTCAATCACAATTAACACCTTTTTGGGTGGGGAAAAACTCACCCTGAGGAAATGAAAATGCAAAATTCCGTCGCAATTAATCAGCCGATTAAAACGCCTCAAATGCTGTTCGGATCTGACAACATTAATGACTTTGGTAACCGCGTTCAAAGCTGCCGGATGGAAGGTGACTCCATGCAGCCGACCATCGAACCATGTGAGGTTGTGGCTTTCGTTGATTGCGGTGGACATGCGCTTACCTCTGGCATTTATGTTTACACAATGGATGCTTTTGGTCGCCCATGCCTTTTCATTAAGAGAATCGAGCCATTGGCTGATGGCTCATTAAAAATCATCTCTGATAACCATCATTACGAAACTTTCACCCTTAATACCCATGAACAGAAAGAAATCAAAATTCACGGTCGGGTGGTTGCTTCTTTGGCTGTGAGGCGCTTCGTATGACTTTCATCATTGATAAATCGGCATATAGAACAGCATGCCTTTATGCGGCCTGCGGTTACGAAGTAATCGCTCGTCTTTATCTTAAAAAAGCATATGGTCGTTAATTATGGTTGTTTTAAAAAGACAGGATATTCAGGAAGTGAATATCAAAGCGGAGAAGTTGTCAGGCTTGGCGCAAACATTATTTGAATATCACGACAAGTTAGACAGATTTCAACTTAAAACAATATGCGCTCTGGTTTATGACCTCGCCGCTGAAATTCATGATTGGACCGAAAAAGAAGAGGAAATTGTTATGAGCTTAGAGGAGGAGGCGCGCCGCAATGGATAATTTAATCAACACCTACCGACGCAGAATTTTAAAGGCAGCGTTATTACGCCACCAGCGTAAAACTGGCAGTAACTGCCTTGTTATTAAGCTCAATAAAGGCGGTATTAACACGGTCGAGTTAACAGAGATTCTTCTCGATGGATTATTACGAAAATTCGAAAGGCTCGCGATCAGTGAGTACGGGAGTGTCGAAGGCATAAAAGCTATTAAGGGAATTTACAGCAGCGCTGTTGATGTTAATGGCAGCGGTGAATTCCTTACGGATTGCGGGAAGGAATTAATCGACGAGCTCATTTCTGAGCTGGTTGAGTTCGTCAAAAAACAAAAAGTGGAGGCTCCGAAAACGGAGGGTAATGAAATGGGGGGATCTGGTGGCACTGACAGCGATACGAATTCCTGAGTGGGTTCACCTCAAAGCGGTACACGTTTTATGCCAGTTCAGGGCAAGGCGCATTCACCCCTGCCGAATGCACGGCTCCGGGAATTTGAGCCTCAAAGTTAACCATCGCTGGCGGCTACTCTCCCGCGATGGCGGCAAGAACTGGGAAGTAATGAGTCACGAACGATACAGCAAAGTTAAGGACCGGAAATGAAAGATAAACGCATCAGCTCAACCTCAATTGATAGTGCCTTTGCTAAAGAAATGCAGCCAGTTTACGTCGTATCACGACACGGCTACTCGCGCCGTTTTCTCAGCAGGAGTGCGGCGATCAGCAATCTTGCTCACTACATGGTGACCAAAACTTTTCAGCGCGCCGGCTTGAATACCAACGAACCAGACGAGCCTGTGTTCAGCAACGGTGTGCTCGTCAATCGAATGGGCCAGCACACCCAGCAATATCTCTTTGCACATGCCAGATGCATGCGGCGTATTCGGCGAATTCTGGAACGCAAGCGCGCAGCACAAAAATGGCTGGCGAAATGGGACGCCATGCATGACCGATTCGTTAAAGAGGTCGATGCACTGCAGGCCATCAAACCAGCAGGGGTGAAATGATGAAGCCCTTCATTTTCAGCATCATTGTTTCCATGCTGCTGGCGGCCACCGTTATCGGCGCGCTGATTGAATATAAATTTTTGGTGAAGTAGCGAGGCACTCCATGAATAAGCCAGTTTTAGAAGTTATTAAGCGTTGGAGCCGTTTAGCAACGGAGGCCAAGCAGCTGGGGCTTACCACCATCCCCATCGACCCGGAAAATATGTTGATGGTGCTGGGTGTACTACCGGACAGTTCGGCGGACTTTTCCGCCGATTACCAGAATGACTATCAGGCTGCGATCGACATTCTGCGCAAGAGAGCGGCCAGCGAACTTGATGGCGGTTTTAGAGCGCACCACAACGCACTTATCTATGCGGCAAATGAACTGGAAAATGCCCAGGCATTTGGGCGGGAGGTAGGTCATGAGTCTTGATTGCGTACCACTTTCAACCTACTGCCGGGACGCCGGAGAAACGGTTGAAGCCGTTAACAAACGGATACAAAGGGGGTTATGGAAAGAGGGTGTCCATGTATTAAAAGTCGATGGCGTTAAAGAACGCTGGATAGACTTAACGGAGGTTTCAAAGTGGGCAAGAAAGAACAAGGATCATTATCTCTCCCAAGAGGAGTAACCATTCGCCAGCATAAAACTGGCGATACCCTGGTGATCACATTCACCTACAAGGGGGTTCTCTGCCGGGAGCCCCTATCCAGAATGGAAGCAAACGCGCGCGGCGTGAAGTATGCCGAGCGCCTGCTGGGGGAAATACAGAACCAAATCGCCGGCGGCACATTCGATTATGCTAAATACTTCCCCACCTCCAAAAAACTGGAGCTGTTCGGGGTAGTGAAGAAAACCAAAAATATTAAGTCCTACCTGGACGAGTATCTGAAAATCTGCCAGAACCGCAACCTTTCGCCCTCCACTATTGGCGGTTATGAAAAGTGCCTGTCTGCGCTATCAGCGCTGCACAAAATGCATGTGTCGGAACTGACCCCTGCGGTCCTCAAAAACTGGATCGCCAGCAGAAAGACAAAGCTGAAAACGATCAGGAATAACCTCTCGTTTCTGCGCAGCGCCATAGATGAAGCGGTGACTGACGGCCTGCTGACAATCAACCCGGTAACCCTTGTCAGCGCGAGTCGGTACCACGTGATCGACAGCAGCCCGAATAGTGACGATTACGAAGTTGATCCGTTCACACCAGCGGAAATCAGCGCTATTTACCAGAGCTGCAGATACCAAGAGTGGGAAAACCTGTTCCGTTTCGCATTCAATACGGGTTTACGCAGCTCTGAGCTGTGTGCGTTGCGCTGGCCTGATCTCGACAATATCGCTAAAACAGCTCACGTTCAGGCGGCAAGTGTTGTTGGCGTTCTGAAAGGTACCAAAACAAAAGCCGGTACCCGTAAAGTAGAATTAAACAGCGAGGCGCTGGCCGCGCTGCAGGCGCAGAAACAATTCACTTTCATGAAAAGCGAGTTTATTTTCAGCGACCCTAAAACGGGTGAGCCCTGGGCGAACGCCGACGCGATACGAAAAAAAGCATGGGTACCAACCCTCAAAAAAGCTGGCGTTCGATACCGTAACCCGTACCAGACCCGCCACACATTCGCTACCAGACACATTAGCCAGGGCGTAAACCTTTTCTGGCTTGCCGGGCAGATGGGGCATAAAGGGCCGGAAATGCTGTTCCGCAATTACGGTAAATACCTGGCTGAATACGACGGGAAAACCGCCATTTCTGCAGCTCTGTAGCGTGGTGAATATTTCAAAATGTTGGACGGAATCAGGACGTTAGAGGGACCACGATATGCACGTAAAATGCACTTGAGACCTTTTAAAAAATACAAAATATTAATAATCAATAGGTTAGGCATTATTCTGACACGGGTTCAACTCCCGCCAGCTCCACCAAATGATGATCCGGATACGTCCGGTGAAGTACAGAAAGCCCGCATAGCACAAGCCCTGCGGGCTTTTTTGTGTCTGTCGTTGTCCGAGAACATCCGGCTAAATCCGGTGATTATTGGTATACGTTTAGGTATACGGTAGGATGTATACCTAAAGCGTATACCAATTCATGAAGGAGCGGCCACAGTGGCACGGACAACACGCCCCCTGACCAACACCGAAGTTCTGCGCGCTAAAGCGTTAGAGAAGGATCTAACGCTGCATGATGGCGATGGGCTTTTCCTGATAGTGAAAACCAGCGGGAAAAAGCTCTGGCGTTTCCGTTATCAACGTCCGGCAACAAAGCAGCGAACAATGATTGGACTCGGTGCCTTCCCCGCCCTTTCGCTTGCTGATGCCCGAGGGTTGAGAGCGGATTACCTTGCCTTATTAGCCAACGGAATCGACCCACAGATTCAGGCCGAAGTTGCAGAGGAGCAGCAGCAAATCGCTCTGGACAGTATTTTTTCAACGGTCGCCGCTAACTGGTTCCAGCTCAAAAGCAAAAGTGTTACCCCTGATTACGCAAAAGACATTTGGCGCTCACTGGAGAAAGATGTATTCCCTGCCATCGGTGAGATCCCTGTTCAGCAAATCAAAGCCCGAATACTTGTTGAAGCCCTCGAGCCAATTAAAGCACGTGGGGCTTTGGAGACTGTTCGTAGGCTTGTACAGCGTATCAACGAGATAATGATTTACGCAGTTAACATCGGTTTGATAGATGCTAACCCGGCATCAGGCATCGGTATGGCTTTTGCTAAGCCTAAAAAGCAAAACATGCCGACGCTACGGCCAGAAGAATTGCCGAAGCTGATGCGTGCTTTAGTCATGTCGAATCTGTCTGTTCCGACTCGCTGTCTTATTGAATGGCAACTCCTAACCCTCGTGCGTCCTTCGGAGGCATCCGGCGCTCGGTGGGAGGAGATCGATCTCGATGCAAAACTCTGGACGATTCCAGCCGAACGAATGAAGGCCAAGCGTGAACACATTGTTCCTCTATCTCCTCAGGCATTAGAGATACTTGAAGTGATGACGCCAATCAGTGCTCATCGAGAACATATTTTTCCTAGCAGGAATGATCCAAAGCAATCGATGAATAGCCAGACTGCTAATGCTGCGTTAAAAAGAATTGGATTTGGGGGTAAATTAGTAGCACATGGTTTGCGCTCAATAGCGAGTACTGCTATGAATGAACAAGCTTTTAATTCTGATGTTATTGAGGCAGCTCTAGCTCACTGTGATAAAAATGAAGTTAGGCGAGCTTATAATAGATCTATTTATTTAGATAAACGTAAAGAACTAATGAACTGGTGGGGCAATAAAGTCCGAAGCTAAAAAACAGTGGCCGTAAAAAACGGCCACACAAATAAGTCAAACCTTTTGATTTGCACGACTTTCATCAAACCCAACAATTTTCCCATTTAAATCATATAAAACGCCGTCTTTTTGTCTATAAACTCTCCCTGCCTGAATTAATAATTCCACAGCAATTGTGTACTGTGCAGTGCTACAATCCAAAGATCTTATAATATCGCGATGCATACCAATCTTCCATGGTTGTGGTGGCAGTCGAGAAAACACAGTCTCTACAAACTCATCGGTAACTTTAGTATTTCTATATGGACGTGATAGTCCAGTTATAGAATCATAAACACTATTGTATTTTTCAACACACTCTATGTTATCCAAATTAAATACCGTCTGCATATAAAGCATTAAATACAGGACGTTATTTCTACTTAACTTTTTACTGTTAACGACGACAAAATCATCAGATAATTTCGCGATTTGCTGCCAAGCATCAGGAATATTTTTGTTGAAAAGTTTATCTATATCAATCGATAAGAGTTCTTTAGGCGTAAAGTCGAATTTCAAGAAATACAAAGAAACTGAACAGAATGCCAATATTTGACGCCATTTCTTCAGGAATCCTTCGCCTCCTGAATGGCCTCTTATAGAATATAAGTATTCATCTGTTTTTTTAAGAATCAAGGCTATCTTAGGCCAAATATTTATATCAAGACGCTCAGAGAAAATTGTATTATACGCGCCTTCGTTCCTTAAAACTCTGGTTTTCATTCTGCTCGCATTGTATGGCATTTTCAAAACCAAAGTTGTTAAACCCGAGGCTATGTATAGAGGTGTTACAATAGCATCTCGTGGAACCCCTTGGTTTTTATAAAAATTCTTCCTTCTGTCATAAAAGAATCCGTTTCGTAAAAGAATTTCTTCTACATCTTTTTGAATTCGTTCTGTAGCATGAAGTGAATATTGCTCTACTGCAGTTTGGTTATTAGTTGCCCGAATAATCTGATCACGCACACTTTCATCATTCGAAACAATAACTTTAACCATTACCGCACGTTCATGCTGGTCAGAACCTCCATTGTCAAAATGCCTAAATATCGACTCAGATGTCTGTAGACCATTTACAATTTGTATATCCTCCATGTAAATGGATTGCCCTATCAATTGAGCAGATGTAGATAATATTGTAACCCCATTATTTAACAGCCAGAAATCAGGTGACCCCTGGTCTGAAAGAGTTAATTTAATATCTTCATTAACGGCATTCAAGCCCATAAAATCCCTTACATTTGATTCAAACAAATATCTACGCAAAGTATGATCTGTTTCATTAGTTAAAAACTTATAATAGTCACTAAGCTTAACAATCAAAATGTAACGTTCGCCTCTAGATAACGAGTCCAAGTATGGCAACTCCAAAGAAAAGTTAGGAGTCTGCCTATAAAGGCTGATAATTTCTCTTGCACCTAAAAATGAAAAATCAACATCACAGTGACCGAATGATTCTTCTGTAATTTTCTTTATCTGCTCAGCCCGACTATTAATAGATTCACCAACCTCTGTTGATTCACCTCTCGAGCCATAAATAAAGTGAATATTAAAACTATTCATTCTAGCAGAGACTTTTTTATAAGAAAATATTAAATCATCTCTTTTCTTTTTAACTTCATCGTTGTACTGACCATTTAATTCTGATGTAGGCACTCTAAAATCAAATAATTCATTGACAGTAGAAATTAAACTTTCAAGAACTGCTTGTTTATATGTGTCATGATGTTTACATGTCACTATATAAATTGCCAAGTCAGTACCTTTCTTTGGCCACACAAAGTCATTCACATCCTGTAATAAATGCCCATTAATTATGATATATAGCCCATCAATCCCGCCATCATGTCCACCATCTACCCATCCGCTTTCAATCTCTTCAAAGGAAAAATCATATTCTTTTAACACCTGTTCTAATACTAAATATTCAAAAACCTCGCCCTTATTTGATGACGGGTTGTTTTCCTGCATACGATCTTCAATGATTCCATCAAGTAAAACCGTGTCATTTCTTGCCATGTTTATTACCAAAATTAATAGATTAACGGTTAAAGCACATACTAACCCACTAACAAATGAGTATGTATCGGTTGCCTAAAGATTTGTGGTCTCAATCGAAGTTGCAGTATATCGAATGTTATTACCTTTGAGCGCAATGCTCTCCCCGCCACGCCTGCCCGCTTAAAGGGTCGCTTTTAATGCAGGTGCATGACCCGTCTCAGGGCGTGCCAGTGCTGGCGCTGGCGGGAGATTCAGTGCTGGTAAAACACATGCAAAACCACGCACCTTATGATGCATGGCTTTTTTACGGAAAAATGGCGGGATTTTTGGGAATTTTTGAGCGGCCTACTGTGCGGCCAGTTCCGCGCGTTTTCGGACGTAATTCTGGTTTTGTGCAGGCGTGAATTTTTCACGATCATCATCCCGCGAAGCCGCGTCAGGCCTGAATCCGATGGCCGTCAAAATGTCATTATCCTTTGCGGAATAATTAATTTTTTCACCAGTGGCCAGCCAGACATTGAGTGCCTCACGCAGATAATCGACCGAGTGCTTCATGGCGCAATCCTGAACGGCGGGGCGTTGCACGGAATAATTCATCAGTTCGGGTGCAAGGGCAGCGGCCAGCTCCGCGCCGTGTGCCTGCATAAAATCATTCAGCCGGTTACGGATGCTGATGCGCTGCACCTCCTCATGCGACCGAATATAGCGACCGGCAGCCTGATTAATTTCCCATTTTTTCACCCCGATAATCTCACGCAGCCTTTGCAGGCTCAGCCCGTCACCGGCAAGCTGTTCGCGGTATGTCTGTTCGACCTGCGTCAGTTCTTCCCTGCGTTGCAGCCAGGTTGAATTGTTTGCCTGGCAGGCCTCAAAGGCTTTCTGTAGCGTCAGTGTGGTCACGTTAATTTCTCCTGTTAAGCACCGGCACGGTTAACGGTGGCTGCCGGTTCGGACGCAGGAATGACCGGCTCTGTCGGCGGTGAACAGATAATCCCGTCAACGGATTCAAGCGTGCGGAAAGTTGCCGAGCATTCGATATTCACGCACTGGTGATAGCGCTGCTTGACGTTCTCAGACAGATAACGACTGGTGCGGGCGTGCGCACTGGTTTTGCAGAACGGACAGTGAAACATACTTATGCCCCCGCCTTAGTTCCGTCATGTTCAGCCAGCTTTTTGGCGAGTATGTTTCGCTTGAGTGGACTGCGTAACAGCTCCATATCCACGCCGGTAATTTGCGGACGCTGCATACCCGTCACGGATAAGACCGGCTCCTGTTTCATATCGAAGTGATACAGACTGCCCTGACGATTGAGGGCATCACGCAGTTCACCGATTGTCACAGATTGCGGTGCGCTTTCCCCGTTCATTTCCAGGGCACGAATGCGCAGCAGGAAAGCGCGGATGAGCGCGACGGGAACAGCATTGATAGCCTTAACCCATTCCGCCCCGGCGTAAGCGGTAAATGCTTCGCCATGTGCAGAGCGATATTTATTGCCGGTGGAGCAGGCATTCAGCATGGCACGACTCCGGTCAGTCTCCAGCTCCGCAATCAGGCCGGTGAATTCGTCGGCCAGCTCCCGACTGGCGATACGCTTGCTGTGTTCCGCTTTCATTTCAGGAGTGAGATTACCGCGCAGGGTACGAAAGCGGCTGCGCCAGTCCTGTTCCGCCTCTGCGCTCTCATTGAGAGCGGTCTGTCGCTCCTGCTTACAGCGTTCAATTGATGTATCAATCTCTTTCAGCTTTTCCATGCTGACTGCATGGGCGTCTCTGGCCGCAGTGAATACGGTCAGTTTAGCGGTGATGTGCTTCTCGCTTTCCGCGTTCTGTTTAGCGGCAACGTTCTGCAGGGCAGAAATGATAGTTTCGGGTTTCATGTTCGGGCTCTCCGTATGTTCAACATGAAATGATTCTGCCCTTCTTCACACAACATCTCGATTCATTGCAGTTGTGGCAGTTCTGGCACAAACAGGACTTTTAAAAGCAGGCTGGCCAGAGAAAGGTCGCAGGAAAATCACTCTCTCTGTTTGTTTTTTTAACTATAACTATTCACTACTGTTCACTGTAAATAAAAATAGATTTAATACAGTAAGTTAAAGGGTGAACAGTTGAAAGTGAAGTGTTCACCGACTGTTCACTACTGTTCACTACCATTTCCCCTCAGTGCACTCGTCAGAAAAAAATCTAACTCTTTTAGTGTTTTATAAATCAAGAATTAACCTTTTTTGCTGGTTAATTTGATTTCATGAATGTCTCAGCGCGTCATGTGACAATTTAATTCTAATTTTTAAACTTGCTGTTGAAATAATGCTCAAAATGCCGCTGAGACAATCTGAGGCACTGTTGCAATGGGCAAAAATATTCACAAAATAGAGAGCTACCCGATGCCGGACGGATAAGTTCGGATCTCTGTGGATATTAATGAGGTAGCGTTATGCACACGGCTTTATCAGTACCATCTTCCCGCTCTTGCGCACATTTAATGCCAGTTTCAGCCCCGACTCAGGAGCGTTTTTTGCGTCTCCCGGAAGTGCTCCATCAATGTGGCCTGTCCCGCTCCACACTCTACGATTTAATTGCCCGTAACGCTTTCCCGGCGCAGGTCTCACTTGGAGGGAAAAACGTCGCCTGGCTCCAGTCCGAAGTCACCGCATGGATGGCGGAACGCATTGCTCACCGCAACCGGAAATGTGACGCATGAATCAGAGCCACTTTCAAAAAGCCCCTTTTTCTGGCTTGCATCTGTTGTGTGTTTCCTGGTACAGTTTTCCCGCTGTCGCAAAATCGACAGCCGGGCGTAGGAACCCGTGTTACTTCAAGGCGACACCAGACGCGCCATGCGTCTTTTTTTACGTCGTTGCTCAGGCACACCTTATTTTTGAACGGTGGTTTTTATCCCTCCGTTTTACTCAGATAATGGTGGTCCGGGCGGGGCAGCCTTCGGGCTGGCCGGTTTCCTTGAAGGCCGGTATTCCTACCCCCGTCCGGGCTACCACCCATGAGTGTAGGAACTCCGGTGGTAGTTTTTCAGACTACTTCAAGGAGATTGCCCCTATGGCTACGATCCTCACCCCGTCACACCCCAAATTTGTCTTTGTGTTTGCCGCCGTTCGCCGCGCAGACCGCAAGCCCCGTATTTGTATGCTCCGCACCGTTGCCGGTGACGAACACGCCGCACGCCGTTCTCTCGTTCGTGATTATGTGCTTTCCTTTGCCGCCCGTCTGCCGGTTGCGGGGGTGTGCCATGCATAATCAGTCTGCCCCTCAGACCGTCTCAGCCTGTCGTGACGGCCTCAGCGCCATCAGTGAGCACCTGAGCCTCGAATCGTTCCATAAACTCAATCGCGCCTGTGAAACCCTGCATTATTTTGGCAGCGATTTACGGCGTCATGAAATTAACGGACTCAGCCAGCTTTATACCCCTCAAATCCTGAGTTACGTGCACGAAGATATCAGTCACGTTCTGGAAGAACTCAAGGCCAAAGGCCTGTGTCGGGATTTCGTTGCACCGACCACTGTAAGCGGAGGAGAGCACCATGTTTGATTTCCCTCAGCCGGGTGAAACATACCGCTGTTCAGGTTTTCCTGACGTGGTAGTGTCGGGCGTGCTGGCCGACGGTATTCCGTGGGATATGCCATACCGCTGTCCGGGGCAGGTCTGGAACCCTTACCGGCGCACTTACACCATCCTCATTCGTATTATCGCTACTGGTGGCATGGCAGAATTTCCGCTCAGTCGTTTTTTGCGGGATTTTACCTGTGAGCGGCCGGACGTATTTAAGCGCGACCCTGAAAACCGTCATGCCGTATTACGCGAAATTGCCGCCGACCCGGATTTACAGCAATACCGGGCGCGAAATCTCGATATTTATCCGGGCGATATTGCCCCGGTCAGACGGCCAGCGCCGGTGGCGCGAAAATGGCGGAATCATTTTGCAGCGGAAACGGACATTAAACCGGATAACAGCTACCGCCATTATCTGTAATTAAAAACGACACCCAAAAATAAAATGTGCGTATCTGCGCAGGGATACGCACGTGCTCAGGAGACGGAATCATGCCTGTTAATAACCCGGCCTTAATACAAAAAGAGCGCCTTGCCGCGTTCAGTCAGAATGACCTCGAATGTCTGGAACACCTCCGTAATGTCGGCCAGTTCGTCGGCGATATGATGCAGGAACAGGAGAGTACGACCCTGTCTCGTGACCCGATGCACCAGTCTCAGCTCGCCTCGGTCATTTACCTCATGACCGCGCAGCTCGACGGTGTGGTCGACCGCTGCGGTCAGCGCTGGCTGTCCCGGGAGGCTAACGTATGAAACAGCCATTACCGCCTGTACTACGTGCTGCCCTTTATCGCCGTGCGGTCGCCTGTGCCTGGCTGAATTTGTGCGCCCGTCAGCACCGCTATCCTCAGCTCACGCTCGATGCGCTGGAAACTGCCATGAGCAACGAACTGGAGGGTTTTTATCTGCGCCAGCACGGCGAGGAAAAAGGCCGCCAGATTGCCTGTGCGCTGCTGGAAGATTTAATGGAAGCCGGGCCACTGAAAGCCGCGCCGTCGCTGTCCTTTCTCGGGATGGCCGTCATGGATGAACTCTGCGCCCGTCATATCACCGCGCCGGTTGTGCACTGAGGGAGAAAATAATGATGAAAATGAACGTAACGGAAACCGTAAAACAGGCCTGCGGCCACTGGCCGCGCATTCTCCCGGCGCTGGGCGTACCGGTCATCAAAAACCGGCATCAGGCGTGTCCGGTATGTGGCGGCTCTGACCGCTTTCGTTTTGACGATAAAGAGGGGCGCGGGACGTGGTTTTGTAACCAGTGCGGCGCAGGTGACGGGCTTAAGCTGGTCGAAAAGGTGTTCGGCGTGTCGCCCTCCGAGGCCGCCGGGAAGGTGAACGCTCTGACCGGCAGCCTGCCGCCGGTTGCTGAGGACATTATTGCCGCCACCGAGGCCGAAACTGATGCCAGCCGCAAAGCCGCTGCGGCGCTTGCCGTAAAGCTTCTGGAGAAAACCCGCCCGGCCACCGGCAATGCCTACCTGACCCGCAAGGGCTTTCCGGCGCTCGAATGCCTGACGCTGACTACCACACACAAGACCGGCGGCGTGACGTACCGCGCCGGTGATTTAATCGTGCCGCTGCAGGACGATACCGGCGCGATGGTTAACGTTCAGCTCATTAATGCTGACGGCCTCAAACGCACCCTGAAAGGCGGAGCGGTAAAAAGGGCATAGCACCTTATCAACGGGAAAAAAGAGACCGGTAAACGCCTGTGGATAGCGGAGGGCTATGCGACCGCACTCACCGTGCATCACCTGACAGGCGAAACCGTTATGGTGGCGCTCTCGTCCGTGAACCTCCTTTCTCTGGCGAGCCTTGCCCGTCAGAAACACCCGGCCTGTCAGATTGTCCTCGCTGCCGACCGCGACCTCAGCGGGAACGGCCAGACCAAAGCCGCAGCGGCGGCACAGGCCTGTGAGGGAGTGGTTGCCCTCCCGCCGGTATTCGGTGACTGGAATGATGCGTTTATCCAGCAGGGGGAAGACGCCACACGTAAGGCTATTTACAGTGCCATACGGCCACCCGCACAAAGCCCATTCGAAACCATGAGCGAGGCGGAATTTACCGCCATGAGTACCAGCGAAAAAGCGATGCGGGTGCATGAGCATTACGGCGAAGCGCTGGCCGTGGATGCGAACGGCCAGCTCCTGTCCCGCTATGAAGCCGGGACATGGAAAATCATCCCGCCGTCGGATTTTGCACGCGACGTGGCCGGACTGTTTCAGCGACTGCGCGCCCCGTTCTCGTCGGGGAGAATTGCCTCGGTGGTCGACACCCTGAAACTGATTATTCCCCAGCAGGCCGCCCCGGCGCGCCGTCTGATTGGTTTTCGCAACGGCGTACTCGATACCCTCACCGGCGTGTTCAGTCCGCACAGCAAATCACACTGGCTGCGCACGCTGTGCGACGTGGACTTTACCCCGCCTGTGGAGGGCGAAACGCTGGAAACCCACGCGCCGAACTTCTGGCGCTGGCTCGACCGTGCCGCCAGCGGCAACGCTGATAAACGTGACGTGATACTTGCCGCGCTGTTTATGGTGCTGGCAAACCGCTATGACTGGCAGCTCTTTCTCGAAGTCACCGGTCCCGGCGGGAGCGGGAAAAGTATTCTGGCTGAAATTGCGACCCTGCTCGCCGGGGAAGATAACGCCACGTCAGCGACCATCGAGACGCTGGAGTCACCACGCGAACGCGCGGCGCTGATTGGCTTCTCGCTGATACGCCTGCCTGACCAGGAGAAATGGAGCGGGGACGGCGCAGGACTGAAGGCCATCACCGGCGGCGATGCGGTGTCGGTGGACCCGAAATATCGTGACGCCTATTCAGCTTACATCCCGGCGGTGATTCTGGCCGTAAACAACAATCCGATGCGCTTCACCGACCGCAGCGGCGGCGTGTCACGTCGCCGGGTCATCATTCACTTCCCGGAGCAAATCGCCCCGGAGGAGCGCGATCCGCAGCTTAAGGACAAAATCGCACGCGAGCTGGCCGTCATCGTGCGCCAGCTTATGCAGCAGTTCAGCGACCCGATGACGGCGCGCTCACTGCTTCAGTCGCAGCAGAACTCCGACGAGGCACTCAGTATCAAGCGCGATGCCGATCCGACGTTCGATTTTTGCGGCTACCTTGAGGCGATGCCGGAGCCAGAGGGGATGTATATGGGGAATGCGAATATTGTCCCGCGACAGCCGCGCCTGTATCTGTATCACGCCTATCTGGTCTATATGGAGGCGCACGGCTACAAGAACACACTCAGCCTCACCATGTTCGGCAAAGGACTGTCATCGATGCTGAAAGAGTACGGGCTGAATTATGGCAAGCGGCGTACGAATCAGGGGATGCAAACGAATCTCACCCTCAGGGATGAAAGCAACGCCGACTGGCTGCCCCGGTGCGATGAAACCACAGCGATATAATCTCCCCTGACCGGCATCAGCCGGTCTTTTTTTGCCTGTAACCCCGGAAAGTGAACAGTAAAGTGTTCACTGTTCACTGACTATTCACCTTTTATCACATTGAAAATAAACACAAATAATGACGAGTGAACAGTGTGAACAGTTTTCGATAAAAAAAGTTTTTTTCTAACCTAAGAATTCATCGTGCCCAGGTTCAATGCAATAAAGTTTATGATGATAAGCAGCGAGTTGAGACCTCTACTGAGATCTCTTAGCGCACCGATTCAATTTGTACTAATTTTAATCAATATAGATCCACAGAAAAAGTATCATTATTTATTATTGAAATACTTATGCTTTTTAGTTAAGTTATTAATTGGAACCAATTTTATACCTGCAAGACTTTACTCATCAAAGTATAGAGGGATTGGAATGGATATTAAATACCATTCAGAGGCGGAAAAAAAATTCGCTGAACACTTATTGTCACTAGGTTACACCAAGGATTCAATATTATATGAGCCTGCCTTTTTTGCAAATGATGGCAATAGAACATACAGACCAGATTTTGCAATTATTGATCCAGAAAAGAAAGAATACCTTGCCATCATTGAAATAAAGACTGATAGACTGACAAATAGCGAAAAAGTTCTTAATCAATTAAAAAAATACAGACAAGCATTTGGCAATGAAAAAATTCCACTTTTCTTAGTGACTGTGTCATCTTTGCCTGATAATCCATTGCCATTTGCACTTTATTCATTAAGCGAGTCAGGTGATTTGGTTAAGTCTGATTTTAATCTTTTCCCAACTTTTCGAGCACTTACAGCGGAAGAGTCAGCAGTTAGGAAAAATGATATTCGGCAGAAAAAAACTGAAGCAATGGATACCTTTCAACGAGTTTCCTGGTCTCTTGCTGCTGCCTTAATGCTGATTGTGATTATTGATATTATATTTGATTTTTTGACGACTGAGAGAATGGCCTTATTAGGTGCTAGTGTAGCGCTCATAGTCATTCCATTTGCACAAAAATTTAAAGGGCTAGGCATTGAATGGGAGAAGGTTAAGAACACTAATAGCGAAGAGTAGTAAAGTAAGGTCATAGTTATACTTTCACTGCTTTTGTGGTGTGATCGGTTAGAAAAAAGTCGTGATGGGATTAAAATTCTCATGTCGCACAGCTGTAGTTTTGTTCCTACAATGCTAAATTGGTATACGTTTAGGTATACCCGACAATTCAATTTAGTAAAAATCACTTAACATACAACAAGTTAAGAGATGAGCACAAATTCCGCCAGCCCACCAAATAAAACAAGGGGTTACGTGAAAACGTAACCCCTTTTTTTGCCCATGTCCACATTACGTCCACTCGGCAAAACTTTGGCCAGCACTAACTTCAGTAACCCCAGTTTTACATTTTTGCATCCAGTGCCCATATGCCGCTTGCCACGCCTCTTGTTCATCGGCAAAAGATGTTCTGCAATAGGCAACTACTCAATGCCTTTTGAACCAAACTCCGAGTACAAGGATGACCAGCTCTGTCGCTATATCCTTACAGCATTCCCGACCCCATAGGACAAATGGATTATGCAAAATTTCTATCATATTGATCAGCTGATTCAGGGTTATTTCAATCAGGATAATGACCTCATAAATGAGGGAGAGGATACTATTGAGGGCACTATTGAACTCTATAAAAAAACAGCCCCAGATTGGATGTTAAAGGAGTTAGCCGAAGAGGTCGATTGTTTCTTTGCGCTTTACGGAGACAGGCTGGATGAGGAATTCAAAAGCCGGTATGGATTTGATTTTTCACCTGAGTTGTGGGATTCAACCCCATTCGATTTCCTGATGACTGTGCGCAAACTTGCCCTTTCTTCGAAGTAGCTACAGGCAGACAAACCCGCAGCGACTTAACCGACCTCAGACCAGCAACAGCCGGTCTTTTTCTTTCTAAATATAAGTTAAGGGTGAACAGTTAAATCCAAAAAAGCTTTTTCTTGATGTGATCCATTCAAAAAACAGGTTTGCTTAACCACAGGAAACACTGCAACAAATCGCCATTGGCATACCCGTGAAAGTTGAATTTATAAATTATCAACAAAAAAAACAGCCTATTAATGAATTTATTCAGACTCCACCAGTCCAAAAATCCTCCATCGGTGATTACCAGAATCACCCGATGAAGTGCTGAAAGCCCGCACGGCGCAAGCTCTGCGGGCTTTTTATATCTGTCCCTTCCCGTCCAGCGCCCCCTCACACGCCAGCGCCAGCACCATCAGCGCCGTCTCATCCTCCTGCACCGATAACATCTCCATCCCCACCGGCAGACCGATACGGCTTACGCCGCACGGCAACGTTATAGCCGGCAGGCCGCTGATGGCGGCCAGTTCCGGTGCGCAGCCTGGCGGCATCTTCGCCATACTTTCTGGTAACCGTTGTACGGTGGGATACACAAATCCGTCGATGCGCTGCGCCTCCGCCACCAGGCAAAGGCTCTGCCGTAACAGGCGCTGAAAGCGACGCCCCGCCAGCCAGTGCGGGGTTTTCAGCGTGTTACTCACCAGCATCTGACGTAGAAACGGCGCAAACTCTGGCAGGAAAGCGCCGGAGTCCACAATGCTTGTCAGTCCGGAGGGAGCGCCAGGCTGTTTGCTAAGCCAGTCGTCAATCGCCACGCGAAATTCATACAGGCTCAGGCATGTCGCCTGACTTACGTCGTCCAGCAAAGGTAATGATACCTCCACCAGCGTTGCTCCGGCACGACGCAACGAGTGCAGCGCCGACTGCCAGACCTCCAGCTGTACCTCATCTTCTCCCTGTAATGCGGTTACCACACCAAAGCGAACGCCTTTCAGCGAACGCACAGGAAGCGCAACCGGTGGCAAACCATGGATCACCGCATGCAGCAAGGCGGCATCTTCAACGCTATGTACCATTGGCCCAACGGTATCTTTGTTGGGCGAGAGCGGCGCCACGCCATCCAGCTGTGAACGGCGAAAAGCAGGCCGTAGCCCCACCAGCCCGGTATAGCTACAGGGAATGCGGATAGAGCCGCCGGTATCGGTACCCAATGCGCCATCCGCCATCCCCGCCGCCACCGCCGCGGCGCATCCTCCGCTGGAACCTCCGGCGGTGAGTGACGGGCGAAGCGGGTTTGCCACATCGCCCCCCAGCGAGCTTCGCGAGCGCACGTCAAAAGCAAACTCGGACATATTCGCTCTGGCGAGGATAATCGCTCCTGCCCTGCGCAACCGCTGTATAACAAGCGCATCCGACGTCGCGTTAAGTGAGGCCAGCGCCCGGCAGCCAAGAGTAATGGGCATCGGTGCGCAGGCAATATTATCTTTGACGATCAACGGCACGCCGTGCAGGGGGCCGATCGGCTCCCCGCGTCGACGCTGCTGCTGATGCTGTTCCGCCTGAGACATGGCGTCAGGGTTAACCCCGAGGATCGCGTTGAGCGCCCGGTGCTGCTGAATGACGTCGAGACGGCGGGCAATTTCCTCCGGGCAGTCGTCTGGCGGTATCAGGCGCTTCATAGTCTCAGGCTCCCTCGTGATGAAAACCGGGCAGAAGGCTGCCCGGGATACGTTTTAGTCCCGCATGCCGGTAGTAATGGCATCAATGTCCTGCGGACGCAGACGAATTTCCGCCGCCCGTCGGTGCCCCTGCATCCCCTCGGTACGGCTCTGGCGGATCGCCGGTTCTGCGATTGCCGGGATACCCTGCTCGTCAATCCACTGATGGGTACAGATTTTGACGTACGCCCCAACCCACAGACCACCGGTATAGCGTGCCGCCGCCATCGTCGGTAACGTGTGGTTGGTGCCGCAGCATTTATCAGAGAACACCACGCTGGCGTTCTGACCAATAAACAGCGAGCCATAGTTGCGGATCTTCGCCGCCGTCGCGTGCGGATCGCGGGTATGCACCTGCAAATGCTCCGTCGCCATATGGTCAGCAAACGCAATCAGCTGCGCTTCATCTTCGCAAAGCGCAATCTCACCCTGCCGGCGCCACGCCTCCCCCGCCGTGGCGGCCGTTGGCAGGCTGGCAAGCTGACGCTCAACCTCCGCCAGGGTACGCTCAGCGATATCCCGGCTGGTTGTCGCCAGCCCGACGCGGGTATGAATATCGTGCTCTGCCTGCGCCAGCATATCGGCGGCCAGAATGCGCGGATCGGCGCTGTCGTCAGCGATAGTGAAAATCTCGCTCGGCCCGGCGAGGGCATCAATGCCGACTCGACCAAACACCTGGCGTTTCGCTTCGTTAACGAAGGCGTTGCCTGGCCCAACGATTTTGTCCACCGATGGAATGCTCTCCGTTCCCCAGGCCATGGCCGCAATGGCCTGCGCGCCACCTACCCTGAAAATGCGGTGCGCGCCCGCCAGATGGCAAACCGCGATCATCGCCGGATGCGCTCCCGGCGGCAGACAGGCGATGATCTGTTCGCAGCCCGCCACCGTCGCAGGGACAATTGACATCACCGGCGCAGAGAGGATCGGGTAACGCCCACCCGGCACGTAGCAGCCCACCGTCTGCACCGGGATGATCCGGTGACCGAGATGTACGCCAGGCAGCGTCTCAACTTCCAGCGGCTGCATGGTCGCCAGCTGCGCCTGCGCAAAACGACGCACCTGATTAATAGCAAACTCGCTGTCGCGGCGCGTCTGGGCATCCATCCTCTGCAGTGCTTCGGCGATCTCCTGCTCGCTCACCTCAAACTGCGTCGGCACGACGTTATCAAACTGCTGCGAAAAGGCTCTTAGCGCCGTATCGCCTTCGGTTTTCACGCGCTCGATAATGGCGCTGACCTTCTCCGTCAGGGAACGATCGGCCTGCGCATCCTGCCCCTGTGGGCGCTTAATCCAGCTCACCTGATTTAACATTTACGCGTCCTCCATCTGGCCGAGTTTGATTTGCGCCAGCAGCGCCAGGTGGTCATACACGACCCATTCATCAACAATTTTGCCGTTGACGATGTGGTAGTGCGACATGCCCATCACGAACAGTCGTTCTCCGGTCGGCTTGCCCAGTTCGCCGTAACCCAGGTGATGCCCTTCGATGATCCAGCGAACCGCCACTTTGACGCCGCCTTCATCGCACGGGTTGGAACAGATATGCTGCGGCAGCCACGCGCCGTCAGGGATCATCCCCACCAGCGCCAGCGTCTGATGGGTTACCGCCGCGGTGCCGTACAGCTCTTTCATCAGCGGGCCATGCCACTGCACGTTAGGGGCGTAAACCTCTTTGATTTTGCCGAACATCCGACGATTGTAGATCTCGTGCAGCCAGCGCAGACACTGCTCTTCCGTATCGGTGTGTGCAAGGGATACATCGCACTCCATCTCCGGCGGATATTGTCCCAGCATGCGGCCATTTTCGCCGATGTCCATCACGCGGAAGCCTTTATCAAACTGCTCCTTTGCCATATTAAATGCGATTTGATCGGTATTCAGGCCAAGCTGTTTCATTAACGACATGTTGTCGCTGACTACCCACTCCCGGTAAATTTTATTCTCGTGGATCATACAATCCGCCACGGTACGGGTAACGAAGGTGCGGTTGGTCGGCTTGCCTAAATGGCTGTGCTGGGTATGCCGCCCGCTTCCCGTCACCAGGTGAGAGGTATAAAAACCGTCAACATCATTTCCGTTCCAGATAACCTGGGTTGCCATGCCGCGCCGCTCCGGGAAGGCAATTAAGCGTTGCAGCGTATCCTGTACCACCTGCTCACGGTTATAGAGTGTCCCCAGCGCGTTATACAGCACGCAGTTGTGGGTATAGTGAGAATAAATTAAGCCGACATCGCGCTCGTCCCATATTTTATGGGTGCAGCGAACTATATAATCGACAATATCGGTATAGCAGTCATCAAAGCCGCGTAATGATTGCACGCGCGGTCTTTTTTCCGGTACCAGATCGACAAAATCACGACGTTCCACCTGTAATACAGGTTCCTCTTTCAGCGATTTCACGCTGCTTTTTTCGGGTACGGCTGGTGCTTTATTTGTTGCTTCGGTGGAAGACATATAAACTCCTGCTCTGTTTTCAGACAATAAGAACCCGCACCCGTAAGTGAGGGTGAATTAAACTCGATTATTTTCGGCAGCCAGAATAAGGGGGCTGCCGCCCCTGTTAATTCACTATTTGCGACCAGATCGCTAATTCATCGATCCCCAGATATTCACGGAAAATTAAACCATCACGTAATTCAAGCTGGCTGATACCGGTAATTGATATGGGTTTACGGGTTGGCGCACCAAATTTGCCGTAACCGTCATGCCAGGTTAATAACGACCAGCGCAGGGAAAGCCGAATCGGCTCGTTAGGATCTTTACGCACAATCAGATGATGGAGCTGCGTTTCGCTGTCGGCAAATGAAGCGCGGTAGCCAGAAAGCTGTGCGCCAATTTCCTGCTCACCGGTGCAGAGGCAATGACCCGGCGCGTAAAGCGTCGCCGCCGGGTGATAGAGACCGGGCACCACGCCACTGTTACCGCCCGCCCACATGGTTAAGTAGCGCTCAACGACGCCTGCCAGCGCCCCTTCTACGTCGTCGCCCTCGGGCCCGCCCGCCCAGCGGGCATCCAGCGTCTCGGCAGAGACCGCCTCCACGCCAAGCTGCTGGCGCATGGTCGCCAGGTTAAAGGCAAATTCGCGGATATCCAGCCCCAGTTGCGCCACAATCGCAGCACGATCCTGAAGCAGCCACTCCTGGCGTACGGCCCCATCAACACAGATGCGATCGGCCCAGGTGCGGACCCAGACATTTTTCCCGGTCGGCGGGCCAAAAAATCCCTCCCCCTGATGCTGAATGCGGGCTACGGTACGCTGAGCCGCATAGTACTCGTCCCCCGGGTTCTGGCTGCACAGAATATCCTCCGTCAGCACCGCTCGCTGCGGGAAGCTGTGCATCGCCTCAAGCGTCAGGCGCATAAACTGGGAAAGCTCATGCAGCTGTTTTTCGGGGGTAGTGAAAACCACCGGCGTGGCGTAAAAATCCGCCAGCTGGCCGATATCTTTCTGCTCCCAGACGACATGCGTCAGCGTCAAAATGAACTGCTGGATAGAGTCGAATTGAGGGCTGAAGCCCCGCAATCTGGTCATGTGCGCTCCTTAGACTGGAATAGCGTTAAACCATTGGTTTCGATAACGCCGCTGCGTGGGCGACGCGCCGAGTGGCGTATCACCAGCGTACCGGGCACCGTAATCTGTTCAGGCTCTATGGTTCCGCTGTCAATTTGCTTCATTAACAGTTCCACCGTGGCATCTACCATCGCGCCGACCGGCTGCGACGCCGAGGTCAACGCATAAGAGGGCCAGCCGGAAGGGCCGATGTCGTCATACCCGACAATGGAGACCTCCTCCGGAATGCGCAAACCAAACTCATAGCGCGCCACTTCCATTACCGTGACGGCCATATGATCGTTGGCGACAAAGACCGCATCCGGCGCTGGCGACGCCGAAAACAGGGTATAAGCCGCCCGGGTGGTTTGCTGAGCGTCGTAATTCCCGTGCACCACCCGCACATCGGTGATGCCATGTTCTTCCAGCGTGGAGATGAACCCGTGCTGGCGGGCGATATTGACCGGGGAATCAGCCACGCCGCCCACGTAGGCAAAACGCTTGTGCTCCCCCGCCAGCAGAAACTCGGCAATCTGCCGCGCGGCCGCTTCGTTATTACTGTTGACGCTGGAGGCCATGCCACTCTCTTCGCTGCGGTTAAACAGCACTACCGGGATCCCGGCGGCAAGACACTCCTCGGACAACTCCAGCGACAGCGTCACCGAGGCCAGCACAATGCCATCCACCCGGTACTGCATAATCTGGTCAAAAATACGGTCAACGTTACCTTCCCGGTCGCCAACGAACAGCAGCAGGTGATAGTTCAGCGTATCCAGCTTTTGTGCCAGCGCCTCCAGCACCTGCGAGTAAAAGGGGTTATCAAAGTAAGAAATGACGACACCGATAATGCGCGAACGCGCCGTGTTGAGCGAACGGGCGATCGCATTCGGGCGATAGCCCAACTCGCGCGCCGCCTTCAGCACTTTTTCACGCGTTGCCGGTGAAATGCTGGCCCCCGGCGTGAACGTTCGCGACACCGCAGATTGCGATACCCCCGCCAGCTGAGCGACCTGTTGGGATGTGACTGCTGCAAAAGTCTTACGTTTCATTACCCCTGATTCCTTATCAACGTCCTGCCCATTTGCGCGTGCTTCAAACGCCTCAGCAAGTGGGTGTTTTTTATACTTACACCACCTTTGCATGCGTATGCAACACAAAAAATTAAAATTCTCACAACAAGATCGAGATCACTTTACAAACATGAAACCTTTTCGTAACTTCAAATCTTGAATACGTATGCAAAGAGTTTTCATACCGTCAAAGGTACCGGAGAGAACAGGAGTCGCCCAAAGGATTGAACCGGTAAACGTCGTCCCTGACTGGTTATAACCCATTAATTCTTAAGAGGTTCAAAACCATGTTTCAAGCACTGTTACGCCGTCGGGAAGCCCGGCTCTTTTTCATCATCAGCATCCTGTTCTTTATCTGCATCCATAGCATTGATGCATTCCTGGCCCCCATGATGATCAACCAGGGCATTGAGCCACAGATCATGGGCATCATCATGGGCGCATCCGGGCTGGCAACCCTTCTGATACGCTTCCCGTTAGGCATTATTTCCGACGTGGTTAAAAGCCGCAGGATCTTCATCCAGATTGGCCTGCTGCTGCCAATTATCGCCTGGCCAATTGCCTGGCTTGAACCCAATGCCATTACGCTGTATCTGGCGAAAGCGGCAGACGGCGTCACGGCGGCGACATGGGTGCTGTACAACATCCTGTTCATGCGTTACTTCGGTCGCAACGAAGCCCCTGCCGCCGTCGCGCTGCTGGCGCTGGCAGGGCCCATCGGCGTGTTTCTCGGCAACTGTATTGGCGCGGTGCTGATCCACTATTTTGCCAATAACATCGCCTTTTTTGTCTCCTGCATCTCCGCCCTGGTGGCGCTGATCCTGACGACCCGCATTCAGGACGTGCACGACCCGGTGCAGGCCCCCACGCTTAAAGCCTGCATCACCGGCGCGCGCCAGCAGCTGGCCGACCGTTCCGTCTGGCTGATTGGCATCCTGGCGACCGTCGTCATTCTGGTGCCCTTCGCCACCCGGGACACGCTGACGCCGGTCTACGCCGAACAGCTCGGCGCCCGGGCGGGGATCCTCGCGGTGCTCGGAAACATCCACCTTCTGTTTTACGGGCTGGCCATCGCCCTGTGCAGCTCGGTGTTTTATCAGCGCCTTGGGCTGGTAAAAACCGCCGTGCTCGGCATCGTTTTACAGGTGATCTCCACCTTCGGCATTCCCTTTACCAGCAATATGTACGTCATTTACCTGTGGCAGGCGCTGGCAGGTTTTTCGTTCGGTATGGCCTTTGCCGCATTTATGTCGCTCAGCGTAGTGAATACCTCGTCTGATGAACAATCCACGCGAATGGGACTATTCCAGACCATTTATTCCTGCGGCATGTTTGTCGGGCCGGTAATGATGGGCGTAATGATGCAACATATTAACCTGTCGTCCGGTTATATATTGATTGCCGCCCTTTCCGTTGTGGCCGCTATTGCCACGCCGCTGTCCGCTCGATGGGTATATGCCCGTAAAACGCAAACCTCAGCCCAATTATTAAAAAACGGTGCGTACGCCGCCGCGCCGGATCAATAACCCACTCTGAAGTAAACACCCTTTCCCGGTCTGCCGGGAGGACAACTGACATCTAAAAAAGGTAAGGAGAAGCGTGTGTCCTGGAAATTAAAAACCGGTAAATCTACCGAAGAGCGCCAGCAAGCCAACCAGCAAATAAGAGAAACGGTTGAGCAAATACTTGCAGATATTGAAAAACGTGGAAATAAAGCCATTCGCGAATTATCCATTAAATTCGATCGTTATGACCGTCAGGATTATCGTCTGACCCCCGCGGAGATCGACCGCTGCATAAAACAGTTAAGCCGCCAGGATATTCAGGATATTGAATTCGCCCAACAGCAGGTGGCGAATTTTGCCCGCGCGCAGAAAGAATGCCTGCGGGATCTGGAAATTGAAACGCGTCCCGGCGTTATTCTCGGGCATAAAAATATTCCGATTAACGCCGTGGGATGTTACGTGCCTGGCGGAAAATATCCCCTGCTCGCCTCCGCGCACATGTCGATTATCACCGCCAGCGTGGCGGGGTGCTCAAGAATTATCAGCTGTGCCCCGCCGTTTAACGGTCAGCCCGCCCCGGCGATTGTCGCGGCGCAAAAAATGGCTGGCGCAACGGAATCTATGCCCTTGGCGGCATTCAGGCGATAGGCGCCATGGCGCTGGGCACGGACTCGCTGGCACCGGTCGACATGCTGGTCGGCCCCGGTAACGCCTTCGTCGCGGAGGCCAAACGCCAGCTGTTCGGCCGGGTAGGTATCGATCTGTTTGCCGGTCCGACGGAAACGCTGGTGATTGCCGATGACACCGTTGACGCGGAAATGTGCGCCACGGACCTGCTGGGCCAGGCCGAACACGGCGTCACCACCCCTGCCATCCTGCTGACGAACTCGCTCCAGCTTGCCAAAGAGACGCTCAGCGAAGTGGAACGGCTGCTGGAAAAGCTCCCTACCGCCGACATTGCCCGCCAGTCCTGGCAGGACTACGGGGAAATCATCGTCTGCGACAGCTACGAAGAGATGCTGCTGGAGGCAGATCGTATCGCTTCCGAACATGTTCAGGTGATGACCGACCGGGACGACTGGTTCCTGGCTAACCTGACCAATTACGGCGCGCTGTTCCTTGGGCCGCGTACTAACGTGGCCTACGGCGATAAGGTGATCGGAACCAACCACACCCTGCCGACGCAAAAAGCCGCACGCTATACCGGCGGCCTGTGGGTGGGCAAGTTCATGAAAACCTGCACCTTCCAGAAAGTCCTCAGCGACGAAGCCACCGCCGAAATCGGCAGCTATTGTTCGCGTCTGTCGTTGCTGGAGGGTTTCGCCGGACATGCCGAGCAGGCCAATATTCGCGTGCGCCGTTATGGCCAGACGGAGGTTCCCTACGCCACACCGGCCCCGGTCAGGGAAAAGGTGTAAGCCATGACGCTTTTGCAAACGCCCTCTTTCACCCTGCACGGCAAACGCGCGCTGGTAACCGGCGGGTCAAGAGGGATTGGCTTCGCTGCCGCCGTCGCCCTCGCACAGGCGGGCGCAGAGGTATGGATCGCCGCCCGGGGCCACGAGGCGCTGGCGCATGCCGCAAGTCTGGCAGCGGAACACAGGCTCGCATTTCACCCGCTGGAGCTGGATATTACCGACGCTCAGGAGGTGGAGCGTGTGCTGGCGACATTGCCCACGCCCGACATTCTGGTGAACAGTGCCGGGCTGGCCCGCCACCAGCCGTTTCTTGAGGTGAACGAGGACAATTTCGATGCGGTGATGGCGCTTAACCTGCGCGCCACCTTTTTTGTCAGCCAGCGCGTGGCGCGCAGAATGCGGGCGGGCGGTAAGGGAGGGTCGATTATTCACATCTCATCGCAAATGGGACACGTTGGTGGCCCCGAGCGTAGCGTGTACTGTGCCTCCAAATTCGCGCTTGAAGGGTTAACCCGAACGATGGCGCTGGAGCTGGGCGATGCGGGGATCCGCGTTAATACGCTGTGCCCGACCTTCATTGAAACCGACCTGACGCGCCCGGCGCTTGCCGATCCGGCGTTCCGCCACTACGTGCTGGACAACATCAAGCTGCGCCGGTTAGGCAGGCTGGAGGACATTATGGGCCCGGTAGTGTTTCTCGCCTCAGATGCCGCCGGGCTGATCACCGGCAGTGCCCTGATGGTTGACGGCGGCTGGACCGCTACGTGAGGGATGCAATGGAATATCCGCTTCTGGACAATACCGATCTGCCACTGGTGCTGCTTGGTGGCACGCTTTGTAACGCCCGGCTCTGGCAGCCCGTCATTGAACGGCTGAATGTCGCAGCGGTGTCGTGTATTACGCTGACGGGTGCGGAGTCCGCGCCGCAGGCGTCACGGCGGTTATTAGAGGTTCTGCCGCCGCGCTTTCTGCTGGCAGGGTTTTCTCTCGGTGCCATAGTCGCGCTGCAAATGGCCGCCGACGCGCCAGAAAGAGTGAACGGGCTGACGCTGATTTCCGTTAATCCGTTGCCCGTTGCGCCAGACACCCTCGCTTCACGCCGGGAAGCGGTACGCACCGCACAGGCGCGGGGCCTGGCCGACTGGCTGGTCTCCTCGCTGTGGCAGAGCTATGTCGCCCCGTCACGTCTGTCCGATAGGATCCTGCAAGAGACTATTTGCCGAATGGCGCAAGAGTGCGGCATTGAGACCTTTGCCGGGCAAACGGAAATGGCCATTCACCGGCAGGACAACCGGACTGCGTTTAACGGCCTCTCCTGCCCCACATTACTTCTAAACGGCGCGCAGGACGTTATCTGCACGCCCCATCATCATCAGCTACTGGCCGCAGGCAACGCGAACGTGACCAGACATACGGTGGAGGCTGGCGGGCATTTTATTCCGCTGGAAACCCCGGATGAGATCGCGCCGCTGCTGCGTCAGTGGATAACGGAGTGCATACAGTGCGCAAAAACAGTTTAAAGACCGCATTTCTGGAAAATACTCCCATCATAAACGGCTGGCTGGCGATCCCGTCCGGTTATAGCGCGGAAATTATGGGCCATCAGGGTTACGACGCCGTCACCGTCGATTTGCAGCACGGCATGATTGATTTTGCCAGCGCGCTGTCAATGCTACAGGCGCTATCGGCCACGCCTGCCGTGCCGCTGGTGCGGGTGGCAGATAACGATCCGGCGCAAATCATGCGCGTATTAGACGCAGGAGCCTACGGCGTAATCTGCCCGATGATCTCCAGCGCGGAACAGGCTCGCCGTTTTGTCGCGGCCTGTCGCTATCCACCGCTGGGTGTTCGCTCCTTTGGTCCGGCCAGAGGTCTACTCTACGGCGGCAGTGATTATCCACAGCACGCTAACAACGAGATCCTGACGCTGGCGATGATTGAAACCCGCGAAGGGCTGGCTGATCTTGACGCCATCCTTGATACCGAAGGGCTGGACGGTGTGTTTATTGGCCCCAACGATCTCTCACTGACGCTGACCGGTAGCGCCAGCGCCGAATCCCAACATCCCGAAATGCTTGCTGCTATTGAGCGGGTGATTCACTGCTGCCGCCAGCAGCAGAAGATTGCCGGAATTTTCTGCACTTCCGGCGCGGCCGCCGCAGCGCGCATTGATCAGGGTTTTCAGTTTGTTACCCCTGCAAACGACGTCATGCAACTGGGTCGCGCCTCGCGTGAAGCCATTGCCCTCGCCTGCGGCAACGCTATCCCTACCACCGGTGCATCCGGTTATTAAAAGGAGAAATAATGAAAACCATCCATCTTACCCAGAGTCAGGCTCGAACACGGTTAATCGCCCCCGAGGACATGGTTTCCTGTAATCTTGCTTTTATTGATTGCAAGCTACCCGGCTCGCATCTCAAACAAAACTATTCCTTCATCGGCCCGGGTGTAACCCAGTCCAGCGAGCAGGTCGTCAATATTCCCGAGCCGCACGGCTTTAACATTGGCGCGGCGGCTATGCCGAAAGGGGTGACGAATAATCTGCATCTGCATTTCACCGCCGAGGTGTTCCTGATCCATGAAGGAACATGGCGTTTTCGCTGGGGCGCCAACGGCGAGCATGAAGCTGAATTTAGCGCACCCACTATCCTTTCAATACCGACCTGGATCTTCCGCGGTTTCACCAACGTCAGTAAAGAAGAGACCAGCGGTATGGTGTTTACGGTGCTCGGCGGGGACAACACGGGCGGCATCATCTGGCATCCTTCCGTGCTGGCGGCAGCCAGCGAATACGGAATGTATTTGAGTAAAGACAACATGCTCATCACACAGGAAACCGGCGACCCGCGGCCTGACCCCGCCGCGCTGCTGACGCCGCTGTCAGAGGAATATATTGCCGGGCTGCGTGACTACAGCGTTGAGGAGATGCGCCAGCGTGCGGTAACCGGCGATGACCGCTGCTGGTCAGCCCAGGGACTGCTGGATTCGGTGCTGCCAGGACACGGCGGCGAAATTGCGCCGGTTATCGGTTTCGGCATTTCACAGGATCGGGATTCCGCTCCCGCTATCGTGAGCCCGCACGGTTTTTCCGTCGAATGGCTGCGTCTCGCCGAGGATCACGTTGTGGGCCGCCATCTCTGCCCGGATATTCAGGTCATTATGGTCTTTAAAGGCCAGCTGGAGGTTACCTGGAACGAGGCGGGCGAAGAAGTGAGCGTTATCGCTCCGGAACGTTCGGTGATCTCTGTTCCGGCAAACAGCTGGCGTCGCTACCGCGCGGTTGACGGCAAAACGGAGTTTATTCTGACGACCCGCGGCGATCAGCGTAAGCGCCTCTACTGGGATGAAGCGATCCTGCAACAGGCGAGAGAACACAATCGCTGTCTCGATCCCGATGGCTACGTGGCCGATGCCGACATCCTGCCTGCCACGGCCCGCCGGGCCGGTGCGATACTGGAGACATGCAACAGCAACAAAACCTGAATTATCCGTTGAGCTCACTTGCCGGATCCGCTGCGTTCGTTGAGAGGCATGCCAGCCTGCATTTTCAGCCTGTTAACGAACCAGCGTCCGGCCGGGCCGGGCGGATGTTCCTCCAGGTGCACCGCCTGCATGGAAAAACCGGGCCCGACGTCGGGCTGCATCGGCACGTTCAGCGTAACCAGTTTTCCCGCTGCGAGATCTTCCTCGACCATTGGCAGCGGCATATAACCCCACCCCAGTCCGGCACGCAGGAAGGCGTGCTTCGCGCCCATATCCGCTAAATGCCATGTCTTTGACGACATGACGCCAAAGCTTCGGCCCACGGTGAGAGAGGAGCGATCGGTCAGCACCAGCTGGACGTGTTCCTGTAAAAGTGAACGAAGGATCGGACCGGACGCGGTCGCCAGCGGATGCTCAGGGGAGACAACGGCCACCGCAGGCACGCTGAGAAGGAATTCTGAGATGCATCCCGCCGGAAGATGCGGCAGCGATCCGGTTATCGCCACCCGGCAATGACCGTCCAGTAAAGGCTGGAACACCGCCCCCAACGCTTCCACATACAAACGCAGCGGGGTGTCAGGAAATGCCTGCTGAAACGCCTGCACCGCAGCGGTGAGCTGCGCTACGGGAAACATCACGTCGACGGACACCGCCAGTTCAGGCTCAAGACCTTCGGCTAAGGTGCGTGCCTTAGCCTTAAAGGCGTCCATCCCGGCAGTGGCAAGACGCGCCGCTTCCAGCATGGCGACGCCCGCCTCCGTCAGCGTCGGATAACGCCCGGAACGATCGAATAATGGAAACCCGACCTGTGCCTCAAGGTTTGCCAGCGTCGCGCTGACAACCGACTGCGCGCGCCGCAGCCTGCGACCGGCGGCGGAAAAACTCCCTTCATCAACGGCAGCAATAAAGGTGCGGAGTTGATCAACAGACATACCGTCCAGCATGTATCGCTCCAGTAGATGGATCCCATCTAATTATATAGGCTATTCAGATAGGTCAAAGATTACTACTCTCAGTGCATGTTCACTACTCTTCAATGAAGGAAATACAATATGAAAACGACTACTGTAGGTATCATCGGCGCTGGCGCTATCGGGCAAGCCTTTGCAGAACAACTGGTTAAAGCGGGCATGAACGCTATTCTGAGTAACAGCCGCGGGCCGGAAAGCCTGACTGCGGTGGTTGAGAAACTGGGCCACGGGGCTCGCGCTGGCACCGTAGAACAGGCCGCCCAGGCCGACATCGTTTTTGTCAGCACAAACTGGGACAAAACCGAGGCCGCGTTACGCGGCATCAACTGGGAGGGGCGTATCCTGATCGACGCGACCAACCCGGTCATACTGCCGGGCTTCACGCTGGCTGAACTGGGCGGAAAAAACTCAAGCCAGGTGGTGACACAGTGGGCTCCGGGTGCACGCGTCGTTAAAGCCTTCAATACTCTCCTTGCAGGGGTGCTGGCTCAGGATCCGGCGCAGGCGGGTGGCCGTCGTGTCGTCTTTATCTCCGGAGACCATCCTGACGCAAAGGCGGAAATAACAGCCTTAGCCGGTCAACTGGGCTTCGCAAGTATTGATTTAGGCAGCCTGGAGGTTGGCGGTACGCTACAACAATTCCCCGGAGGGCCTCTCCCGGCGGTGAACCTGGTGCAACTGGCATAGCTAAAGGCAACGATAAATATGACGCAGCGTACTTCCGCAGAGACCTTTGAAGAATACCTTCCCGGCAAGCTGATCAGGGAACATCGGGCGCAATCTTCCCGGGATGTATTCGTGCAAATTCTGGCGCGCAGACACGTGCAGGAAAACGTCATTATTCCGGCAGTGCCGGAGCCTTTTATCGTCTGGATCCTCTCAGGTAATGCCGTCGTTGAGGAGCGTTCCCCCGGTGAGCCGTGGTTAGCAAACCGCGTTACCGCAGGCGATTTCTTTCTCACAACTGCGGCTTCTCCTACTGAAATGCGCTGGCACGCCGGGCCAGATAAGCCTTTCGTCGTTATGCATGTTTATATGGGAGTGGCTATGATGCAGGAGTATGAACTGCGGGAAGTCTCCGGCGCGCGCGACGACACGCTATCCGCCCTGCTGGAGCAGATACGTCAGGAGCTGTATCTGCAAAATCCACCCAGCGGCCCGTTTATCCAGGGCATTGCGCAGGCGCTGGCAGTACATCTGATTCGCACCTATGGCACACATGCGAAACGACACCGCGGGGGCTTGCAGGCATTTAAGCTGCACCGGGTCTTCACGGCAATGCGTGAAGGGTTAGCCCAGCCGTTTGACCTGGCACGCCTGGCTGAACTGACCGATCTTAGCGAATACCATTTTAGCCGCGCCTTTAAACAGTCAACCGGACTTTCCCCTTCTCACTACTTTATCCGGCTACGCATGGAGGAGGCGCGTCGCATGCTATCGGAAAGCAATGATTCCATAATCAATATTGCACTGAACGTCGGATACACCAGCCCCAGCCACTTTGCTGCCGTATTCCTCAGGCATAACGGCGTGACGCCCTCCCACTATCGCAGCGATGCCGTTCGCAGCAAAAGCCCGACAGTTTGAGCAAAAGCCCGCGCGAAGCGATTGCCAGAAAGATCCATTATTGACCCGTACTTCAGACATTCTTTCTGAAGCGTTGAAATTAACTCTCAAGAGGATCAACTATGGAACTCAACGGTAAAGTCGCGCTCATCACCGGTGCTTCAAGCGGAATTGGTGCCTCCACGGCCAAAAAGTTAGCGGAACAGGGCGTCAGGGTGGGTCTCGCTGCCCGCCGTCTGGATCGTCTTCAGGCGCTGGTGTCTGAAATTGAGGCTGCTGGCGGGGAAGCCATGGCGCTGGCCATGGATGTCACTGACCCGGCCTCAGTTAATAAAGGGGTGGAGGCACTGCACAAACGCTATGGCCATATTGATATCGCCTTTAATAACGCCGGGCTGATGCCGATTTCGGATATCGCCAGCCTCCGGGTTGACGAGTGGCATCGAATGGTAGATGTAAACGTAAAGGGCCTGTTTAACACGGTCGCGGCCGTATTGCCGATTATGCAGTCACAACGCTCGGGTCATATCATCAATACCTCGTCGATCGCCGGGCGTAAAACGTTTCCCGGACTGGGCGTATACTGCGCGACGAAGCACGCGGTTGCCGCCTTCTCGGATATTTTGCGTATGGAGCTGGCCCCTCAGTTCAACATTCGCGTCACCTCGCTTCAGCCGGGTGCCGTTGAAAGTGAATTATTCGAGCATATCAGTGACGAAAATTATCGTGCACAGATGGAACAGCTGAAGGAGAAGATGACGTTCCTGAAAGCCGATGATATCGCCGACTCGATTCTTTACGTATTGCAGGCACCGGAACATGTGGACGTGGCAGAGCTGTTTATTATGCCGACCGAACAGCCGTGGTAAGAGGGTGAAGCGGGTCAGGCTGGTGCCTGACCCGCTACGTTAGTTTGCAGAGGCCGTAGGTCTGATGGTGATTTCGGTGGTATCGACACTTTCAGGCGCCTCAATGATGTGGCGCACGGCGCGAGCGATATCAGCCGGTTTGAGAGCAATAGCCCGGTACGCATCCATCACCGCCATGGTTTCTTCGTGCGTGATGGTCGAGGCCAGTTCGCTTTCCACTACCCCAGGGTTGACGCAGGTCACACGGATGTTCGAACTTTCCTGACGTAAACCATCGGAAATGGCCCGTACCGCAAATTTGGTCGCGCAATAGACGGCGGCCGTGGGCACGACGGACAAGGCACCAATCGAGCCTATATTGACGATCTGCCCCGAGCCCTGGGCTTCCATAATCGGCAAAACAGCACCAATACCCCACAGTACGCCCTTGATATTTACGTCAATGGTGCGCTCCCATTCATCCTGCTTGCCAGCCGAAAGCGGAGAGAGAGGCATAATGCCCGCGTTGTTAATAAGTACGTCAATGCGGCCCCACTTTTCCCGTGCTGCCTGAACGAAGGCGGCCATCGACTGGCGGCTGGTAACGTCTAATACCTGAGCCTCTGCCTCCCCTCCTGCGCTGCGGATTTCATCAGCCAGAGCGTGGATGCGATCCAGCCTGCGTGCACCCAGGAACACTTTTGCGCCTGCCTTGCCGAGCTCTCTGGAGATACCTTCTCCGATACCGCTGGAGGCGCCGGTAATTAAGATGACTTTGTTCATGTTTTACTCCTTCAGTTGAGTTCACTGCAATCATAGATACAGACCATTGTTTCTTGTATCCTGCCTTTACTGGACTCACTGGTTAGCAATGTTAAACAATGAAAATCGATCTTAATTTGTTACCGCTTTTTCTGGCGGTCGCCGAAGAACGCAGCTTCAGCGCTGCCGCCGGGCGCCTGGGCATAACCCGTTCCGCTGTCAGCCAGGGAATAAGACGTCTCGAAGATGGGTTTCAGACCCTGCTGGTGATGCGCACCACGCGCTCGGTAAGGCTCACCGAAGCGGGTGAACGGTTGCATAAATCGTTGCTGGGGCCCATCGCCAACATTGAGGCGGCCTTTGACGACGTCATCTCGGACAGCATACCGCGCGGACAGCTCAGGATCGCTGTTACCTCAATTGCGGAAGCGTTTCTTTCGGGCCCACTGCTCGCCTCGTTTACGGCCGCGCATCCTGCGGTATCGCTTGATGTTTTCGTGTCAGATGAGGAATTCGATATCGTGGCAGCGGGCTATGATGCTGGGGTGAGGCTGGGCGAAGTTATCGAAAAAGACATGATCGCTATTCCCCTTACGGGCCAGCAGCGTGAACGGGTGGTGGCTTCACCTTCCTATCTGGCGACACACAGCGCACCGACGCACCCCCGTGAGCTGGTCGCTCATCGGTGTATCGGCTGGCGCCCTTCCCCGGACGTTGCCCCCTATCGCTGGGAGTTTGAGGAAGCAGGCGTCCCTTTCGATGTGGCAATTGAACCACAAATCACCACTAACGATCTGCGTCTTATGCTCAGCCTCGCGCTGGCCGGCGGTGGTATAACCTTTGCCACGGAGGACACCTTCACACCGTACATTGAATCAGGACAGCTGGTTTCCTTACTGGATGCGTTTCTTCCATCTTTTCCTGGTTTTTATCTCTATTTTCCCCAGCGCCACAATATGGCCCCCAAGCTCAGAGCCCTGATCGAGCACATCCGCCAGTGGCGACAGCTCCCCGCCACGCAGCCAACACTGCGTTAAATGGTTCCAACCCTGAATGCAGATTTTCCTCAATCTACTGCATCCCTTTGATGAGCATCAACGACAGCACGTCATTACCATGGAAAATGACAACGGAGACGATGGGCAGGACTTCACACAAGGATGGAACCTTAAAAATGTACAGACCAATAGTTGTTATCCTCTTTATTCTTTTGACATTAGCTGCCCTCGTGGAAATCGGCATAATTTCTTTAGGCTAATACCGATAGCCTCTGAAAGGCCACGCTTGCGGCCTTTTATTTATTAAACATGAGAAGAAAATACGTAATTTTTTTGAGTAGCAGAAATTAACCCGCCCGTAAAAATATATTTTATAAATGAGAGAGTTTTAAATATATCATACACCAGATATTTTACCCTAACTTAAACTACAATTAAGCAGCAATTAAACCTAACCAAAATTAGATATTTATCGCATATTATAATTATTAATATCGCCCCACCAGCACCGTTTTAAGGGTTGCACCTTTTACGCCGAAACCCTTTATCCACGCGCCCTCATAGCTAACGAAATATATTCACGCTATCAATTAATCTCCCCTGCAATAGCCGCATTGGGTTTACGAACACTTAATTTGCGTATTCAGACATTTATAGCTATATCATTTTTATAACGAAATAATTTAATACCTGCACAAATAATAAGGCTTATAAATCGCAAACATATAAATAAACAACTATTTCCTGTGTAAATAATTAGCTTTGCCCTGAGGTTGCCACTTTTAATCCTGGCGGGCATCGGTCGCGCTAAACAAAGTAACGGTAAATCCTGTTTATTAAACAGTATTTTCGCCGGGAGCGCGTTCATCCCTTCAGAAACGATGGCTTTGTTTGACACGCCGTAACCAATCACTCTGCTGGAGTAATAACTGTATGAGCCAAATATCTGTTATATCTAAATTAACTGGCGTGGAAACGACCACGGAAGGGACACAGATAACACTCGATCACTCCTCAATCGTTAAGCTTAACGTGGATCGAGCCAACATCGCAGATTACTCCCGCAGCGGAAACGATCTGGTGATTACCCTCAACTCGGGCGAAGTGATTACCCTCAAGAATTTCTACGTTACTGATGCGCAGGGCGTAAGCCAGCTGGTGCTTGAAGAGAGTGACGGAGCGCTGTGGTGGATTGAAGATCCAACCGGTGCCGCGACCTATGAATCCATCGCCTCCACCGATGCATTACTGGCGGCGTCAGGGAGTGATGCTGGTGGCGCCGCTGCGTGGCCCTGGGTGCTGGGTGGCCTGGCCGCCGCAGGTGGGATTGCTATTGCGGCGGGAACCGGCGGTGGAGGTGGCGGAGATGACGATAACAACAACCCGAATCCCGGTAATCCGGGAAATCCTTCCGAACCTGATACTACGCCTCCGAATGCTCCCACTAATCTTCAGGTCTCACCTGACGGCAAAACCGTAACAGGTACGGCTGAACCGGGCAGCACGATTACCCTTAAAGATGCCGATGGCAACACCATTGGAACGGGCAAGGTCGGCAGCGACGGCAAATTTACTATCGATCTCGGTACGCCGCTCACCAACGGGGAGCAGATCACCGCCACGGCCACCGACCCGTCCGGCAATACCAGCCAGGGTGGTCAGGTCACAGCACCGGATCTCACCGCGCCGGATGCACCTGCCAATCTGGAGGTTTCGCCTGACGGCAAAACCGTGTCCGGTACGGCTGAGCCGGGCAGCACCGTGACACTGAAAGATGCCGATGGCAACACCATCGGAACGGGCAAGGCTGGCAGCGATGGGAAATTTACTATCGATCTCGGCACGCCGCTCACCAACGGGGAGCAGATCACCGCCACCGCCACCGATCCGTCCGGCAATACCAGCCCGGGCGTTCAGGTCACGGCACCGGATTCAACCGCGCCGGCTGCCCCCGAGATTGTCACCGTCAATGATAACGTGGGCACCGAAGCGGGCCCGCTGAGCAACGGACAACGCACGGACGATGCACGCCCGACGTTCAGCGGCATCAGTGAAGCTGGCACCATTATTACCTTCTATGACAACGGCAGGCCGATCGGCACCGCCACGGCCGATGCTACCGGGAAATGGAGCTTTACCCCGTCGACCAACCTGTCTGAAGGAAACCACGCCATTACCACCACCGCGACCGATGCGGCAGGCAACCAGAACGGCCTGTCTCAGCCGATCAACTTTACCGTCGATCTTACGCCGCCAGACATGCCGGAGGCGACGCTCAATTCGACAGGCACGCAAATCACCGGTACTGCCGAGCCGGGCAGTAAAATTGTCATCACCAACAACGCCGGGGTGCAAATCGGGACCGCCACTGCCGACAGCAACGGCAACTACATCGCCAACCTGAACCCTGCACAAGTGAACGGCGAGATCATCTCCGTGGTCGCCTACGATGCCGCAGGCAACCAGAGTTCCCCGGCGCTGGTTAACGCAGCGGACATCACCGCGCCTGCCGCACCGGGTAACCTGGTGGTGGCGGAAGACGGGGCAAGCGTCAGCGGAACCGCCGAGCCAAACAGCACGATTATTATTAAAGCGCCGGACGGTACGATCATCGGCCAGGCCACCGCCGGTCCGGACGGCACCTTTACCATCCCGATTTCGCCAGCCCAGACCAACGGCGAAGCCCTTGCAGTGACGGCCACCGACGGTAGCGGCAACACCAGTCCGTCCGGCTTTGCCGACGCGCCAGACAGCACGCCACCGCTGGCACCGGAAAACGTGGTGATCTCTGCCGACGGCACCACGGTAACCGGTACAGCCGAGCCGGGCAGCACCGTCACCATTCGTGAAAATGGCGTTAAGGTCGGGGAAGCGGTCGCCGACGATCAGGGTAATTTCAGCGTTGATCTGATCCCGCCGAAAGCCAACGGCGAAGCCCTGACCGCAGATGCCACCGATACCGCCGGAAACACCGGCCCGACCGCGCCGTTTGACGCGCCGGACATCACCGCGGCACAAACCCCGGTCATCACAGGCGTGGAGGATGATGCGCTCGACGTCACCGGTCCTGTCAGCCAGAACGGTCTCACCAACGACAAAACCCCGACCATCAACGGAACGGGCGAGCCCGGCACGACGATCACCCTCTACAGCGGCACCACTGAAATCGGCACCGCGGTGGTTGGGCCTGACGGCCAGTGGTCCATCACGCTGGAAACGGATCTTCCCGACGGCGGGCACGTGCTGACGGCGACGGCGGTTGACGCCAACAATAACCTCAGCGGGACATCGAACACCTGGAGCATCACGGTGGATACCGCCGCGCCGGGCGCTCCAGCCATTACGCAGGTCATTGATGACGTACCGGGCCGCACGGGGCCGCTCGACAACAACCAAATCACCAACGACACGCTCCCGACGCTGAACGGTACCGGCGAGCCGGGCTCCACCGTGACGATCCGCCTGGACGGACAGGATATTGGTACTGCCATTGTGAACAACGGCGGCGCATGGACCTTCACGCCCACTACCGCATTAGGGAACGGGCAGCATACGTTCACCGTCGTCGCGAGCGATGCGGCCGGCAACACCAGCGCATCATCACCCGGCTTTACCTTTACCGTCGATACCACTCCGCCACCGGCGGCCACCCTTGACACCGTCTCCGATAACATCGGCACTGTGCAGGTTCCGCTTAACAGCGGGGATACTACCGATGACACGCTGCCGCAGCTGCAGGGAACCGCACCGGAAGGCACCACCATCACTATCTATGACGGGACCACCCTGCTTGGCACGGCCGTGCTTGACGGTAGCGGCGGCTGGAGCTTTACGCCAACCACGCCGCTGACGGACGGCCCGCATTCGCTGACGGTCCACGCGACGGATGAGGCGGGTAATACCACCATCTCGCCACCGTTTGAGCTGGCGATCGACACGACCGCGCCTGCAACGCCGGATATTCCTGAGATCACCGTGAACCCGGACGGCGCCACACCGGGGACGGCTCTGAATCCTGGGGAGACCACCCGCGATACCACACCAACCCTGAGCGGCTCGGGCACGCCGGGAGATACCGTAAACATTTACGATGGCGCAACCAAAATAGGTGAAGCCGAGATCGATGGCGACGGTAACTGGAGCTGGACGCCGGAAGATCCGCTCCCTGACGGCACCTACGATCTCTCCCTGACGGTGACCAATCAGGACAGCGCCGGGAACGAAAGCGCACCGTCCACGCCGGTGACCATTACCATTGATACCGACGCGCCGGGCCAGCCGGGGATCCCGACGGTGACAGACAGCGTAAGCCAGATCACCGGGCCAGTGGACAACGGCGGAACCACCAACGATCCGCGCCCGGTACTGAGCGGCACCGGTACGCCGAATGACGTCATTACCATCTATGACCAGGTGGGTACAGGCGAGCCGCAGGCCGTGGGCAGCGTCACGGTGGACGGTAGCGGTAACTGGAGCTGGCGTCCTGAGAGCAACATTGGCGAAGGGACGCACCAATACACGGCGACCGCCACCGATGAAGCCGGCAATGAATCTCTGCCATCAACCGGTATCACGATAACGGTCGACACCCTCGCCCCGGATACCCCGCTCATCGGTTCCATTGGCGGCGCTCAGAATGGAGGCTCACCCAACGATAACACACCTGTCATTGGCGGAGGCGGCACGACCGGCGAAACGGTGATTATCTACAACAACGGCGTGGAAGTGGATCGCGTTGAAATCGCCAATGGCGAGTGGTCATACACCCTGCCGACACAAACCGATGGCCCGCTGAATATCACCGTCGCCGCGGTGGACGACGCGGGTAACCTGAGCCCGGTCAGCCCGGTCTTTAGCGTGACGGTCGATACGCAGGCACCGACCGTGCCGCAAATTGACGCCGTCTCTGACAGCCAACTGACCAACAGCGTGCTTTACACCCGCGACGGTACCCCAACCCTCACCGGGATTGGCGAGCCGGGTTCGAGCGTAACCGTTTCTGTAGATGGCACGCCGTCTCCGGTGGTCGTGGTGGTTCAGCCGAACGGGACATGGTCCTGGACAGCCGACCCCGCGCTTGCGGAAGGGCCGCACACCTTCTCGGTTGCCGCAAGTGACGCGGCGGGGAATACCTCCGCCAGCTCTGGCGATCTCAGCGTGACGGTGGATACGCTGCTTCCTGCAACGCCAACCAATATCACCATTGCCGCAGAGGGCACGCCGCTGACCGGTACGGCAGATGACGGAACCACGGTGACGGTGCGTGACGCCGGCGGCAATATCATCGGGACCGGGGTCGCGACGGGAGGCATCTTCTCCATCGCCCTCTCCCCGGCCCAACTGGATCCCGCGACGCTGACGCTGTTCGCCACGGACGCCGCAGGTAATGCAAGCCCGACAACCACCTTTAACGTACCGGACTCCCCGCTTATTCTGCCAGCGGTGCCGGTGATTACGGCAATCAACGATGATGCCGATCCCGTCACTGGCGATGTGAAAGATAAAACCACCAATGACACCACGCCTACCCTTACCGGCACCGCCGATCCGGGTAGCGTCATCACCATTTATCTGGATGGGGCGCTGGTTCCGCAGACCGAAATTGTTGCGGATACAGACGGCAACTGGAGCTACACGCCGCTGCTGCCGCTCGCGGAAGGGCCGCACACCTTCGCCGTCACCGCCACAAACACCAGCACCGGCGCGACCAGCGGGCAGTCGCCGATCGCGACCGTCACCGTCGACCTCACCGATCCGACCGCACCAGCCATCGGTGCGGTGACCGATGACGTAGGCCCGGTCACCGGCCCAATCGCTGACGGGCAGAGCACCAACGACAACCGTCCTACCCTGACCGGAACAGGCACGGCCGGGGACACCATTACGGTGTACGATGACGGCGACCCGCTGGGCACCGTTGTTGTCGGTCCGACCGGTACCTGGAGCTACACGCCGCCTGCGCTGGACGACGGCAGCCACACCCTGACCGTGACCGCCACCGACCCGGCAGGCAATGAGAGCGCCCCGTCGGCCGGGATCACCATCGTTGTCGACACCGTCTCTACCACGCCGGTGATTACCAGCGTGACGGATAACGCAGGCAATGCAGCAACGCCTGTCCCAAGCGGCGATCCAACCAACGACACTACGCCAACCCTGACCGGTAGCGCCGAGCCGAACAGCGTCGTCGCCATTTTTGATGGCGCCACGCAGATTGGTACGGTGGCAGCAGACGGCACCGGAGCCTGGACATTTACCCCTGAAACCGCCCTCGGCGAAGGGACGCATGACTTTACCGTCAGAGCGACGGATCCGCAGGGCAACGTCAGCCAGCCGTCCAACGCCTGGAGCGTCGAAATCGATCTGACTGCGCCACAGGTGCCGACGATCGTTACGGTCAGCGACAACGCCCCGGGAGGCGCAACCGGCCCGCTTACCGCCGGGCAGGTGACCAATGACACCACGCCAACCCTCAGCGGCACCGGCCAGGCGGGTACCATCATTCACGTGCTTAATAACGGCGTGGAGATTGGCACCACCACGGTCGACGGCAGCGGCAACTGGACCTTTACGCCGGATCCGGTACTGACGGACGGGACGTATAACCTGCGCGTTAACGCCAGCGATGATGTCGGAAACGTCTCCGCCAACTCGCCAGTGTTCGCCTTTACGGTGGATACCGCCGGGCCTGCGGCCCCGGTGGTTACCACGGTAATAGACGATGTCAGCCCGGGAACGGGAACCCTCGCCAGCGACGGCTCCACGAACGACACACGTCCAACCTTCAACGGTACGGGGGAAGTGGGCGCAACGGTACACGTTATTGTCGATGATGTGGAAATCGGCACGGCGGTCGTCAACGCCCAGGGTAACTGGACCTTCACGCCGACCACTGAACTGGGCGAAGGGCCGCACGTTATTACCTTCAACGCCACCGATGCCGCAGGCAATACCGGGGTCACCTCACCACCGTTCAACCTGACGGTGGATACCTCGGTGCCTGAGGCACCGGTCTTTACCCCGGCCACTGACGATGCTGGTACCGTGCTGGGCCCGGTCGCCTCGGGACAAAGCACAGACGACACCACGCCAACGCTGAACGGCACCGCGGCGGCCAACGCGACCATCACCATTTATGAAAGTGGCCGTGAAGTGGGTACCGCCGTGGCGGACGCAAACGGCGTATGGAGCTTTACCACCGGTACGCTGGCAAACGGCAGCCACACCTGGACCGCCACGGTAACCGATGCCGCGGGCAACGTCAGCCCTGCCTCACCAGGCTTTACGCTGGTGGTAGATACGGCTGCGCCTGTCGCGCCGATTATCACCCAGGCGATTGACGACGTTGGCACCATCACCGGGGCAATAGGTTCCGGCCAGACCACCAACGATCCTCTCCCGCGGCTGGTGGGGACCAGCGAGCCGCTGGCCACCGTGAATATCTACGAGGGCACTACGCTGGTGGGCACCGGTACTGCCGATGCTAACGGCAACTGGACCGTCGATATCACCGTGCCGCTGGGCACCGGGTCACACACCTTTACCGCAGAAGCAACGGATCAGGCGGGTAACATCGGCGCGCCGTCCGCCGACTTCAGCCTGATCATTGACACCACGCCGCCAGCCCTACCGGTGCTGACCAGTGTCACCGACGACGTCGGTAATACTGCGACGCCTGTCGCCAACGGCGGGCTAACCAACGACGCGCGGCCAACGATCACCGGTACGGCAGAAGCCGGCGCGACGGTCACCATCTTTGATAATGGGGTACAGATTGGCACCGCAGTCGCCACCGGCGGCGCGTGGAGCTTTACGCCTTCCACCCCGCTGGCTGACGGGCCGCATAATCTGACCTTCTCCGCCACCGACGCGGTGGGCAACGCCAGCGCGCAGACCGGCGGTTACACCATTAATGTGGATGCCACCGCCCCTGTCGCACCGGCAATCACCTCGATTGAGGATGATGTGGGAACCGTCACCGGACCTGTTACTGGCACCAACCCAACCAACGACACCCGTCCGACCTTAAACGGTACGGCAGAAGCCAATGCCACCGTACGTATTTACGACGGCACGACGCTGGTGGGGACCGTCACTGCCGATGCCAACGGCAACTGGACGCTGCCGCAAACCAGCACCACGCTGACGGAAGGCGCGCATAACTTCACCGCAACCGCCACCGATGCCGCGGGCAATACCAGCGTGGCTTCACCGATTATCACGATTAACGTTGACCTGACGCCGCCACCAGTCCCAACCGGGCTGGCGGTGATCACCAACGGGACGCAGGTCACCGGTACAGCGGAAGCGGGAAGCACCGTCACCATCACCAGCAGCACCGGAACCGTGCTTGGAACGGCCGTCGCGGACGGTAGCGGAAGCTTCAGCGCCACCATCACCCCTGCACAGACCGCCGGTGAATCCCTGATCGTCTTTGCTACCGATAAGGCCGGTAACGCGGGTATCACCACCTCCGTGATTGCCCCGATCACCACGATCCCGAACGCGCCGGTTATCGCTAACATCGACGATAACGTTGGCACGGTGACGGGCAACCTGACCAACGGGAATACCACCGATGACACCACGCCAACCCTGAGCGGCACGGCGCAGCCGAACACGACCATCACCCTCTATAACAACGGGGTGCTGATGGGCACGGTCACCGCGAATGCCAGCGGCAACTGGAGCTTCACCACGCCGGTGCTGAGTGAAGGCCCGCATGCCTTCACCGCCACGGCGAGCAACGGCTCGGGCACCAGCCCGATTTCCACGTCGACCACCGTCATTGTCGATCTCACTGCGCCAACGGCTCCAACCGGGACCTTCAACGCAGACGGCAGCGTACTGACCGGTAGCGCTGAAGCGGGCAGCACCGTCACCATCCGCCTGGCGGATAATTCAACGGTCACCGCCACGGCGGACAGCAACGGTTCCTGGAGCTACACCTTCCTCAATAAACAGACGGAAGGTCAGACGCTGCAAATCACCGCCACAGATGCGGCAGGCAATGTTTCGCTGCCCGGCTCAGCCCTTGCGCCGGTGGTGCCGCTCTCTGCCAGCACCAACGCTGAAGAACTGGCGCTCACGACCACCGCCACGGTGACCAATTCGCAGTACAGCGACTATGGTTTCCTGCTGGTAGGCGCCTTAGGTAACGTGCTGACGCTGCTCGGCAACGATACCGCGCAGGTAGGTTTCACCGTCGGCAACGGCGGCAGTGCGGATATTGCCGTGAACGCCAACGCCACGGGTGCCGTTCTTTCCCTGCTCAATACCCTTGAGCTGGTGGTACAGCGCTTCGACGCCGTCAATAATACCTGGACTACCGTGGTCGATACCGGGCAGCCGCAGTTCGCTGACCTGTTGACCCTCGGCGCGACGGGGGTGTCGCTGAACCTGACCGGGCTGGCGAATGGTCAGTATCGCGTCCTGAGCTACAACACTAACCTGCTGGCAACCGGCTCTTACACCAGCCTCGATGTGGCGGTGAAAGAGACCAGCGCAGGCACCGTGTCCGGCGAGACCAGCGTTGTCGGTAACGTCATCACCGACGTGGATCCAACCGCAGGCAGCGACAACGCCCCGGCGGGCACCACCGTCACTGCGGTCACCAACGCCCAGGGCACCACCACCAGCGTTACGGCTGACGGCACGGTGATTCAGGGGCAATACGGCACGCTGACCATCAACCTGGACGGCAGCTATACCTATAACCTGACCAACACCAGCGCCGCCGTCATTGGCCGCACGGAGAACTTTACCTACACCATCACCCATAACGGCACCAGCGCCTCGGCAAATCTGGTTCTGTCGCTGGGCGAAGGCACTACCAGCAGCGGGATCGTGGCCGTGGACGATACCGCCTCGCTGACCTTCGACACCACCGTGGAGGCGATCAACAACGGCACCTCGTCGCAGGGCGGCTTTACCCTGGTGGGGATCAACCTTGGCAATACCCTGGGGCTGAACCTGCTGGACGATCTGGCCAACCCGATCATCTATAACGTGGAAGAAGGCACCACCCGCACCATGACCGTTCAGGCCTCCGTGGGCGGCGTCGCGCTGGCCTCGGTGTTCGACCTCTACATCTATAAGTTCAACAATGCGACGCAGACCTTCGAGCAGATGCGCGTTGAACCCGGCTGGCTGCGCGCGCCGCTGCTGGGCGGCACCTCCCCGCAGCTGACGTTGAACCTGCCCGCTGGCGAGTACCTGTTCCTGCTCAATACGGCGGCGGGGATCACCGCGCTGACGGCCTACACGCTGAACGTCTTGCAGGATCATGTCTACAGCGTGGCAAGCGTGAGCGAGAGCACGACCGGGGATGTGCTGGCGGATGATATTGCGCCAGCAGGTACCGTGGTCTCCGACGTTAACGGCGTGGCGGTGAACAGCAGCGGCCTGACGGAGATCACCGGCGAGTACGGTACGCTGCGGATCAACGCAGCCGGGGAGTACACTTACACCCTGGACAGCGGAGTCGGCGCTGACAGCATCAGCACCCCAGATACCTTCGTCTACACCATCACCGCGCCGAACGGCTCGAAAGACACGGCATCGCTGAACATCACCCCGACCGCGCAGCCAATGGACGCGGTGAACGATGTCAGCACGGCGATGGACGTGAACTCGGTGCACCGCACCGCCGCATACTCGGATACCACCGTCGGGTCGGCGAGCTGGAACGCCGCGCTGCTTGCCTCAACCCAGGGCAGCGGAAGCGGGACCTTCGTGGTGGATCCTAATACTGCACTGCATAACGTGGTTCTGTCGTTTAACGTCGCCTCGCTGCTGACCCTTACCGGGTTAACGGTCGACTGGACGCTGACCAACGGCACCACCACCCTCAGATCCGGCTCATTTAACGGCGGGCTGCTGCTGGGCGGCAGGGCGACGATCAACCTGACGGGCCTCGATCTGGAAGCGGGAACCTATACGCTGAACTATACCGGCAGAATGGGACCGCTGGGGGTGGGAAATATCACCGTTACCCCAAGCGTCACCGGGACCAGCTACTCCCTGTCGCAGTTTGACGCCACGGGCACCCACACCGTTGACGGCAATATCTTCGACGGCACCGGCTCCGCGGGCGCGATGGACCAGCTGCATTCGGTGGATACCCGTCTCAGCATTACCGGCTACGACGGCGTAACCACCACGCTGGATCCTTACACCGGCAGCACACAGGTAAACATCACGGGTCACTACGGCACGCTGGCGATTGCCGCAGACGGCAGTTACACCTACACACTCAACCCGGGGATATCGTTCTCTACCATCACCAGCAAGGAGGTCTTTAACTACACCCTGACCGACGCCAACGGCACCCGGGATACCGCCTCGCTGACCATCAATATGGCACCGAAATTTGTCAGTTCGGAACATAACGATGTGATTAGCGGCACGGCCTACGGCGACACGCTGATTTATCAGGTGTTGAACACTACGGCGGGTAACGCCACCGCAGGTAACAGCACGGGTGACCACTGGACGAACTTCTCCCTGTCGCAGGGAGACAAGATCGACATTGGCGATCTGCTGGTGGGCTGGAACGGTAGCGCGTCGACGCTGGGGAACTATGTCTCTGTTTCACAAAGCGGTAACAATACTGTGATCTCCATCGACCGTGACGGCACGGGAGCCGCCTACACTAAATCTACGCTCGTTACGCTGGACAACGTTCAGACCACCTACGACGAGCTTGTAAACCAGCAACACATCATTACCTGATAGCACCTGCAAGAAATGACCCGGGCGCGCACAGCGCCCGGGCATAAACAAAAAAGCAGTACTTTTTTATTAGGGACAAGACATGGGAAAGAAGATGCCTTACTGGTGGCTCTCGTGCTGCCTGATATCTGTGCCCGCTATCGCGGCAAACCCTGCGGCGATGATTAATACCGGACAATTAAGCGAAACGCAGGAACTCCCCTCTTTAAATGGCCGCGTGGCGCCCGTAGCCAGCAAAGCCGCCCCCGGCACGCTACAGCTGGATGAAGCCGTAAACCGCGCCGTGACCTGGCATCCGGCCATCAGTGAAGCCGTCGGCAAACTTTATCAGCAGAGCGAAAATGTGGACGTCGCCAAATCGAAATATTATCCGCAAATTAACGCCGGCATGGATAACGGCTATAGCCACGACGGCGACGATAATGGCTTTACCCCCTCGCTAGTGCTTTCGCTTTCGCAAATGCTTTACGACTTCGGCAAAGTCGCAAGCCAGGTGCGCGCCGAAAACGCGGGCGTCGCCCAGCAGCAGGCCAACGTGCTGGTGAGCATCGACACTATCGCCCACGATACCGCCATCGCTATGGTGCAGGTGCAGACCTGGCAGCAGATGGTCGAGACCGCTAAAGAACAGCTGGACGCCCTGACCTCCATCGGCACACTGACGAAGCTGCGTAATGACGAAGGCGCCACGTCGCTCTCTGACGTGGTGCAGACCGATGCCCGTATCGAAGGCGCGCGAGCGCAGCTGATGCAGTATCAGGCCAGCCTCGACAGCTCACGCGCCACGCTGATGAGCATGCTGGGCTGGGACAGTCTGAATGCGGTCAGCAATGAATTTCCGCAAAGTCTGGCCCGCAGCTGCGATATTGCCGAGCCGGACGATCGCCTGGTACCCTCGGTTTTAGCGGCCTGGGCGCAGGCCAACGTCGCGCAGGCCAATCTCGACTATGCCAACGCGCAGATGACCCCTACCGTCTCGCTGGAGCCGGAAGTCCGCCACTATCTTAACGACCGCTACTCAGGCAACGAAACGCGGGACCGCACCCAGTACTCCGCGTGGGTAAAAGTGCAGATGCCGCTCTATCAGGGCGGCGGCCTCACCGCCCGGCGTAACGCCGCCGGACACGCGGTGGAATCGGCCCAGTCCACCATTCAGCGCACCCGTCTTGAGGTGCGGCAAAAACTGCTGGAAGCGCGCAGCCAGGTGATGAGCCTGATGAGCACGCTTCAGATCCAGGGCCGCCAGGAAGCGCTCAGCGCCCGTACCCGCGAGCTGTATCAGCAGCAGTATCTCGATCTTGGTTCCCGCCCGCTGCTCGACGTGCTCAACGCCGAGCAGGAGGTGTATCAGGCGCGCTTTACCCAGCAGCAAACCGCCGGACAGCTCCGCCAGCTTCAGCTGAACTGTCTCTACCAAACCGGGCGCATACGTCAGGCGTTCGATCTTGAAAACCGCACCATCCAGACCGTGGAGATCCAGCCATGAAGCAACGCGATATTCCGCAGGGTGAAAACATGACGGATGAGGCGCTGGAGCAGTGGGCGCAGGCGTTTGGCTATGTGGCGACGCGCTATCGCGTTGCCTGCTCGCCAGGCTCGCTGATCGCGGGCGCGCCGTGGCTGAAAGGCAAACCGATGGTGCCCGCGCTGACGCAGCTCGCCCGTGAAGCCGGGCTGACGTTCCAGCTGCTGACGGCCGATCAGCACGCCATCAACAGCTGGCGTCTGCCGGTGGTGGTAGAGCTAAACGACGGTAAAATCGGCGTGATCGACAATTTCGACGGCGAGGATACGCTTGAGGTCAGCTTTTTCGACGACAGCACGCACACCAACCGCCTGTCGATGAGCGCGATGCTGCCTGCCATCCGCCACGTCATCGCCCTGCGTCCGCTGGCGGCGCTGAAGGACAGCCGCGTGGACGCCTATATCTCAAAATACCGCCCGGACTGGCTCTACCGGCTGGTGATGCGCGACCTTCGCCCTTACAGCTGGGTGATGCTGGCGGCGCTGTTTATCAACGTGCTCTCCCTCTCCGGCATTGTCTTTTCCATGCAGGTGTATGACCGGGTGATCCCCGCACAGTCCTACCCGACGCTCTACGTACTGACCATTGGGGTACTGATCGCCACGCTGTTTGGTTTTGTGCTGCGCGTGGCGCGCGGACACATTATGGATCTGCTGGGCAAACGCTCGGATCTGCGCGTCTCGGATCGGGTGTTCGGCCACGCGCTGCGGCTGCGCCACAGCGCCATTCCGCGATCCACCGGCAGCTTTATCTCCCAGCTGCGCGAGCTGGAGCAGATCCGCGAGATGGTCACCTCCTCCACCATCTCCACCATCGTCGATCTGCCGTTTTTTATCCTGTTTGTGATTGTGCTGGCGATCATCGCCCCGCAGCTGGCGTGGATCGCTCCGGTGGCGGCGGTGATCATGGTCCTGCCTGGCCTGCTGCTGCAAAAGAAGCTGGCGGAGCTGGCGAAGCAGTCGGCGCATGAATCAACCCTGCGCAACGCGGTGCTGGTGGAAAGCGTGCAGGGGCTGGAGGACATCAAGCTGATGCAGGCGGAGAACCGCTTTTTGCAGCAGTGGAACAGCTATATCCAGATCACCGCCGAATCCGGCCTGCGCACCCGCGAACTGACGCAGAACCTGATCAGCTGGGGGATGACCATTCAGAGCCTGGTCTATGCCGGGGTGATCGTGGTGGGTGCGCCGATGGTGATCGACGGCACCTTAACCACCGGTTCGGTGGTAGCCGCCTCGATGCTCGCCTCACGGATGATCGCCCCGATGGCGACGCTGTGCGGCGTGCTGGCCCGCTGGCAGCAGGTGAAGGCGGCCAAAGAGGGGCTGGACAGCATTATGCAGCTGCCGACCGAGAACCAGCGCGAAGAGACGCCGATCCGCCAGGACGTGCTGCGCGGCCACTATCTTTTCGAGCAGGCGCAGTTCCGCTATCACCCGGAAGATCCCCGCATGGCGCTGCGCATTAACCGCCTGGAGATCAAAGCGGGCGAAAAAGTGGCGATCCTCGGGCGCAACGGCGCGGGCAAATCAACCCTGTTGCAGGCGATGGCGGGCGGGATGGATCTGGCGGGCGGTGAACTGCGGCTCGACAACCTCAGCCTGCCGCATCTGGACGTGGCTGACGTGCGGAGAAACGTCGGCTTTATGACCCAAAACGCCCGGCTGTTTTACGGCACCCTGCGCGAGAACATCACGCTCGGCATGCCGCGCGCCACCGATGAAGAGATCTTCGAGGTGCTGGAGATGTGCGGCGCGGCCAGCTTTGTGCAGAAGCTGCCAAAGGGGCTGGATTACCCGATTATGGAGAACGGCGTCGGGCTGTCCGGCGGGCAGCGGCAGTCTATTCTGCTGGCGCGGATGCTGCTGCGCGACCCGAATATCGTGCTGATGGATGAACCGACCGCCTCCCTTGATGAACATACCGAGCGGGAATTTATTCAACGACTCGGGGCGTGGCTCGGCAACCGCACGCTGGTTGTCGCGACCCACCGCGTGCCGGTACTGGAGCTGGTGGAGCGCGTGGTGGTACTCAAAGATGGCATGCTGGTGATGGACGCGCCAAAAGCGCAGGCGCTGAACAACAGCCGTATGCAGCAACAGCAGCAGGCAACCGGACGGGAGTGGAAAAATGAAAATCAATCAGCGTGACGTTGCCGCAGTAGAAGATCTGGATAACGCGCTCGACTCCGAGAGCGGTTATACCGGCGCCCGGCGCATCGTTTTCTTCTCCCTGCTGATGTTTGTGGTGCTCGGCGTCTGGGCGTGGTTCGGGGTGCTGGATGAAGTCTCAACCGGCACCGGAAAAGTGATCCCCAGTTCACGCGAGCAGGTATTGCAGTCGCTGGATGGGGGGATCCTCACTGAGCTGAACGTACACGAAGGGGATCAGGTGCAGGCCGGACAGGTGCTGGCGCGGCTTGATCCTACCCGCTCGGAATCTAACGTCGGCGAAAGCGCGGCGCGTTACCGCGCGTCGCTGGCCTCCAGCGTGCGCCTGTACGCCGAGGTGAACGATCTCCCGCTGAAATTCCCGCCTTCCCTGGCGAAATGGACCGACCTGACCGCCGCAGAAACGCGGCTTTACAACTCTCGCCGCGCCCAGCTGGAGGATACGCAGCGTGAACTTCGCTCCGCGTTAGCGCTCGCCAATAAAGAACTGGCGATCACTCAACGGCTGGTGAAAACCGGTGCCGCCAGCCACGTGGAAGTGCTGCGCCTGCAACGGCAGAAAAGCGACCTGGAGCTGAAGCTCACCGACGTACGTTCCCAGTATTACGTGCAGGCCCGTGAAGCGCTGTCGAAGGCCAACGCCGAGGTGGATATGGTGTCAGCGATCCTGAAAGGCCGCGAGGATTCCGTTACCCGCCTGACGGTGAAGTCGCCGGTGCGCGGGATCGTGAAAAACATCAAGGTGACCACCATCGGCGGCGTCATACCGCCCAACGGCGAGTTAATGGAGATTGTGCCGGTGGACGATCACCTGCTGATTGAAACCCGCCTCTCGCCCCGGGATATCGCCTTTATCCATCCTAATCAGGAGGCGCTGGTGAAAATCACCGCCTACGATTACGCGATTTACGGCGGGCTGCACGGGGTGGTGGAGACCATTTCGCCGGACACCATTCAGGACGAAGCGAAGCCGGAGGTGTTTTACTACCGTGTATTCATTCGCACAAGCCAGGATTATCTGGTGAACAAGGCGGGCAGGCACTTTTCGATTGTGCCGGGGATGATTGCGACGGTGGATATTAAGACCGGGGAGAAAACGGTGCTGGATTATCTGATTAAGCCGTTTAACCGGGCGAAGGAGGCGCTGAGGGAGCGGTAGTCAAACGCCGGGTGGCGGCTTCGCCTTACCCGGCCTACACCGCTGTTCCGAGTGATGAGGATCCAACACACCTAACATGATCTCCATCACCAATCTGCTATAGTAGCCCAAATTCATTTTTCAGGAAGAAATCATGCGCCAACGAACCATTGTCTGCCCCATCATCCAGAATGACGGAGCCTACCTGCTATGTAAAATGGCCGACGATCGCGGTGTATTCCCCGGTCAGTGGGCACTCTGCGGTGGTGGAATGGAACCAGGCGAAACCATGGAACAGGCGCTGCGCCGTGAAGTCCGTGAGGAGCTGGGCGACGCGCTGGACATTATCGACGTCAAGCCCTGGGCTTTTCGCGATGACATCAGGGTCAAAACTTACGCCGATGGTACCACCGAGGAAATTTATATGATTTATCTGATCTTCGACTGCATCAGCGCCAATCGGGATGTTACGTTTAACGACGAGTTTCAGGAGATCGCCTGGGTTTATCCGGAATCGTTAAGAGAGCTGGATCTCAACGAGGCCACGCGCATTACCTTTGCGCAAAAGGGCCTTCTTTAATCGCCCACTGCCCCGGCGTTTTACCGGTCCACGTTCTGAAAACTTCAATAAATGCGCTGACGCTGCTGTATCCGCACGAGAGCGCAATCCACCCCACCGGCTTCCCCGCCGCCAGCCACTCCATCGCCTGCATGACGCGCGCCAGCTGGCGCCAGTTGACGAAGTTCATCCCCGTCTCCGCGCTAAACCGCCGGTTGAATGTACGTACGCTCATCCCGGCACGGCTGGCATGGCTTTCCACCGTCTGATTATCATCGACGGATTGCAGCAGTTTCCTGACCACATTTTTCAGCCGAGGATCGGTCGGTACGGGCAGATAAAAGCGGACCTGAGACGCCAGAGCCAACTCCTCCAGCAGCAGGATGAGCTTTCGGGGATCGTATTCACTCCCGGCAACGCTTAAACGGGAAAACAGTGCATCGGTAAAATCGTCAGACTCGAAAAGCGTGGCCTCTTCCGGAAGCCCTTCACAATGGGCAGGGTCAAGATAGACAGCGCAACCTTCAATCGCACTTTCCGAAAAGGCAGCGTGCTGCTGACCAGGCGGGATCCAGCCGATATGTTTTGCGGGTACCACCGAACGCCCCAGCGGCGTCTCAATCACCAGCAGCCCCGCAGCAATGCGCCAGAGCTGGCCGGCATGATGGCTGTGCCACGGGGTGTGATAGCCGCCGGGATGAACAAGCCTCTCAGTTGTCAGCATGAATTTGACCGAAAATCGTTATTCTTCGACTTATTACAGAAACTACGCCTTATGCTGTCAAGGATAATAGCGGCTCAACATCACGAGGAGCTAACATGACCATCATTACATCCCTGATAAACCAGCCCGACAACACCGCGCAGCGCGAGCAAATGGCCTGTCTGTTAACCCGCTTATTCAATGGCAATGTAGATCCGGCAGAGGTGTTTACGCCCGACTACCAGCAGGTTACGGACGGTCACATGCTTGATTATCAGGGATTTATAAAACACCTGAACCATGTGCGTGCGCAGATCCGCGAGATTACGTTTACCGTGGAAGCGTTATGTTGCCATAACGAATGTGTGGCAGACCGGCACAGAGTGGCCGTGACATATCCGGATGGTCGCCAGGCAGAATTAGAGGTGTATATGTTTGCCACGCTGCGCGAGGGGAAAATTTGTCGGATCCATGAAGTCACACAGGTGCCAGACGGCGATGCATTTGACCGCACCCTCGCCCACGCCACGCAATAACCTTACCCTACACGGGAACAGCGCATAACGGCATCTGCCATTATGCGCATCCGCTTACAGGGAAATTTTCAGACGTCGAACCGCTTCTTTAAGCTGCTCATCCGTTGGGGTAACGAAAGACATGCGCAGCGTGGTGTGGTCCGGTTCGTTGCAGTAGAAGAACTCACCCGGCACAAACACGACGCCGTTGCTCAACGTTTTTTCCAGCCATTTCGTCGTATTGATGCCGTTATTCATTTTCGCCCACAGGAACATGCCGCCCTTTGGCTTATGGAACGACATCACATCGCCCAGCTCCGCTTCCAGTTCACTGGCAAAGGTCTGGTATTTCTGGCGATAGGCTTCGCGGATCATTTTAATCTGATTCGCCAGACGACCGGTTTTCAGATATTCGTACGTCATCAGCTGCGACAGCGTGCTGGTGTGCAGATCGGTGGTTTGCTTGAGGTTCACCACCGCACGCTTCAGCCACTCCGGCACCAGCACCCAGCCCACGCGGGTGCCCGGCGCGAGGATTTTAGAGAAGGTGGAGGTGTACACTACGTTATCCTCATTGCCGATATCTTTGGCATGAGCAATCAGCGGGCGGAACGCTTCCTCGGTATAGTTGATTTCGCTGTACGGATCGTCTTCGATAATCACGAAGTCATAGCGCTTCGATAATTCCACCAGCTGTTTACGACGCGCCTCGGAGAGCGTCACGCCGCCCGGGTTACCAAAGGTTGGCACGATATAAACCGCTTTGATGGTTTTGGTTGCCACCAGCGCTTCAAGTTCATCTACTTTCATGCCGTCGCCGTCGGTGCCGACGGATTCAAAATTCGCCTGTGCCAGGCCAAAGACCTGCAACGCGGCGAGGTAGGTCGGACGCTCAACGACGACCGTATCGCCCGGGTTAATTAACGCACGCGCCAGCACGTCAAGCGACTGTTGAGAGCCGGATGTAATGACCACGTCATCGGCTTTACAGGCGATGCCGCGACCTTCACAGATGCGTTGGATCTCTTCGCGTAGCCCCGGGACGCCTTCCGTCAGGCCGTACTGGAACGCTTCGCCAAAATGCTGAGACAGCACGGCATCAGCGGCAATTTTTAAACCTTCATGATCGAACAGATCCGGGTTTGGAATACCGCCCCCCAGCGAAATCACGCCTGCCATTTTGCTATGTTTTAATAATTCACGGATGGCAGAGGATTGCAGGCCCTGCGCGCTGCTGGCGAGTTTGTTTGCAGACATTCTTTACTTACCTTCTTTTTTTATATTGTGCCCAATCTTAGCAGAATATGGGCAATAAATTCCGTTAGCTTAGGCAGCGGACGCAAATCCTGGCGCCACAATAAATGCACCGGCCTCGGCGCGGGCGTAAACGCTTCCAGAACCCGAACCAGCCTGCCGTTTGCCAGCTCTTCAGCCACCAGCACTTCCGGTTGCAGCAATAGTCCTGCCCCGGCTCGCGCCGCCATGCGTAAGCCGTAGCCGTCATTGCATCGTAAGACGGCATCACGCTTCCAGCGCACCTCGCCTTCCACACCGGGCAGCCGCCACTCGTTACGCGCCGTCCATACCGTGTGCGACAGACACAGGTGATCCACCAGATCGGCTGGCGTTTGCGGCGTACCGTGACGCGCCAGATATTCCGGCGCGGCGCAGATCGTCATGTTGTAGGGACACAGGTATTTCGCCACCAGATCCTCATTTCGGATCTCCCCGATGCGAATGGCCAGATCGACCCCTTCCTCCACCAGATCCACCATTCGGTTGGTGAGATCCAGTTCGATGCGCACTTGCGGGTAGCGCTGTAAAAACGTGGCCGTCAGAGGCGCGATAACGCAGCCGCCAAACGAGGTGGGTGCCGTCACGCGCAGGGTGCCGGCGGGCGTGGCTCGCAGACGTTCAACTGCGTTTTCAGCAATCGAGACCTGCTCCAGCACGCGCCTGGCCTCTTCGAAATAAACGCGTCCGGCGTCGGTCAGGCTCTGGCGACGGGTGTTGCGTTCCAGTAGCCGCGTGCCGAGCTGCGATTCCAGCAGCGCAATATACTTCCCGACCATCACCGCCGACATCTCCAGCCGGGCCGCCGCGCCGGTGAAGCTGCCGCTTTCCACCACCGCGATGAACGTTTCCATCCCGCGAAGCTTATCCATATTCCAAACCTCTGGTTAGCAATCTTCTAACGTTAGCCCAGTTTATCTGAGTTTTTATTTATTAAAGAATGAAGACTCACAACATAAGGAGTCTGCTATGAAAATCGTCATTATTGGTGCCAGCGGTACGGTCGGTCGTGCAGTCACAGAAGAGTTAAGCCAACGCCACGAGACGATCCGCGTGGGTCGCACGCAAGGCGAGCATCAGGTGGATATCACCTCGCAGGCGAGCGTACAGGCACTGTTCGAAAAGATCGGCCCGGTGGATGCGATTGTCTCCGCCAGCGGTGGGGTACACTTCGGCCCGCTCGCAACCATGACCGACAGCGAGTTCAACCGGGGCTTGCAGGATAAGCTACTGGGGCAGGTTCGTCTGGCGCTGACCGGCCAGCACTTCCTGAACGAAGGCGGCTCGATCACGCTGATAAGCGGGATTGTGGCGCACGAGCCGATTGCTCAGGGCGTCAATGCCACCACCGTAAACGCGGCGCTGGAAGGGTTTGTGCGCGCCGCGGCCTGTGAACTGCCGCGCGGGATCCGCATTAACCTGATCAGTCCGACGGTGCTGACGGAATCCGTCGAAGCATATGATGGCTTCTTCCCGGGCTTTGAAAGCGTTCCCGCTGCGACCGTTGCGCAGGCCTACCGCCGCAGCGTGGAAGGGGTACAGAGCGGGCGGGTATATAAAGTCGGCTATTAAGCCTTACGGGCGGCGATCAGCACCAGCATCGGGCGTTCCGCCTCTTCGGCCAGCGCGGGCCAGGCGTCAACCTGCGCCTGCGTTGGTCCCCACTCATTGACTTCACTTATCGTCAATCCGGCCTTGATCAGCGCGTTAAGCGTGGTACCCAGCGTGCGGTGGTATTTGATTACCCCCTCTGCCAGCCAGTTGCTGACGCGCTTGCCTTCGTCCTGATAATGGTTCACGCCCCAGAACCGCTCACCGTTGTCGTCGGTGAGCCAGCCCTGACGGGTGGCGCAGGTATAAATCGGGTGCTCCATCGAGAAAACCAGGCTGCCGCCGGGTTTAAGCGCACGCTGCGCCCTGGCGAATAACGCATCCAGTTCCGGCAAATAGTGCAGCGCCAGCGAGCTGTAGACCAGATCGAGACTGTTTTCGCGAAGCTGAAGAGATTCCAGATCGCTACGCTGATAGTGGATCTGCGTGTCATCCGTCAGTTCTGCCGCGCGGGCGAGCATCTTTTCAGAGATATCGACGCCCGTGACGTCACAAGCGCCCAGCTCGCGCGCCACGCGGCAGAACCAGCCGTAGCCGCACCCAAGATCGATAACCGATGTGCCGGTTAAATCCGGCAGCATCGCCTTAAGCGCAGGCCACTCCGGCGCGCCGTCCAGCCCCTGAACCGAGCGCGGAAGTTGGGCGTAGCCTTCGAAAAACGCCGGATTGTCGTAGATGTTTTGTGCCATGGCAGATCCCTCTTTAAGAATGTGCATAGCAGTATACTGCATTGTCGGGTGGCGGCTTCGCCTTACCCGACCTACAAAATCTCCGAACCGTAGGCCGGGTAAGCGCAGCGCCACCCGGCATCACATTAGCCCACTGAGCCCCAGACCAGATTCCCCTTGTGGAACGTCGCGGTACGCGGAGAGATACGCGCCACGGCCTCGGCGGAACAGGAGGCATCCACCAGCACGAAGCTGGCGTCGTCCTGCGCTTTAGGCCACACGCGCTCACCTTTGTCGTTCAGCGGCAGCACGTCGCCGGTGGCGATGCCCAGCGCCCGCGAAAGCGTCTGCTCGTTCGGGCGAATATAGAGCTGGGCGTAGAGGTTGGCTTTCTCCAGCATGTCCCCCAGACCGTACGGGGACCAGTGGTCAATCACGCTGTCGGTACCGGTCATGACAAACACGCCTTTATCACGCAGCTGCTTCAGCGGCATGTGCAGGGTGCCAATCGGCACGGTCGAGGCGATGGTCACCTGCTGCGCCGCCATGCGGGTGGCGATCTCATCCACCTGCTGTTCGTTAAGCGTCGCCAGCGCGAAGGCGTGGCTAATGGTCAGCTTCCCCTTCAGCGCCGGCGTTTTCTCCACGGTTTCTACCATGTAGTTCACCGCCGCCACGCCCGCCGGGCTGGTTTCGTGCAGATGGATATCCACCCCTTTGTCATAATCCAGCGCAATCTGGAACATGGTGTCGAGGGATTTCTCCATCGCGCCGTCGACGCTGGTTGGGTCCAGCCCGCCCACGTAGTGCGCCCCCGCCTGCATCGCCTCGCGCATCAGCTTTTCAGAATTCGACAGCAGCAGACCGTGCTGCGGGAAGGCAACGATTTCACAGTCAAAACCTGGGCTTCGGCGCGCCAGTACCGCCTGCAAATTTTCCAGGTTTTTCAGGCCGGAAACCGGCTCTATGTTGCAGTGGCTGCGGGCGATGGTGGACCCTTTGGACTGGATCAGGTCGATCAGCTTTTCGGCGCGTTCTTGCGTGTAAGGCTGTAATTCCGGCAGCAGCTTCTGCTCCAGGCGGATCATGTCCTGAATGGTGGTACCCGCCGGACGGTTCAGGGAGCGCCACGGGCCGCCATAGAAGGTTTTGTCCAGATGGATGTGCATGTCGCGCATCGCCGGGAGCATCAGCTTTTTGCCCGCGTCGAAGTGCGGCAGGGCCGCATCGGCGTGGCTGTTGTTATCGCGCAGGGCGACGATTTTCCCGTCTTTGATCTCAAGCGTTTTCAGCTCGGTGCGGGTACTTGTCGCCACGCTGCCGTCGAAGTTAAACCCGGCTTCCAGCAGCACGTTGTCGAGATAGTAATGTTTTGCGGTGATGTTCATCGGTTTACCCGTCACGCAGGTTGCCTTAGCAGAATCGGCAGCATACGCGACGGAACCCGTGGCGCCAAACAGCGCGCAGGCGGTAACCATTTTACCGCTCTGGCTAATAAACTCGCGGCGGCTTTTATTCTCACTCATCTTATCTTCCTTCGTTAACAATGTGGGTCCCCGTTTCACCGCGCAGCGCTGCGGGCAGGCAGTCCGGCGAGGTGATGATCACGCGCCTGCCGCCATGGCGTAAAAATTCCAGCGAAGCGACGATTTTTGGCAACATGCTGCCCGCAGGGAAGTGGCCTTCATCCCTGTAGCGCGTCATCTGCGCCACGTTGACGGTATCCAGCGCCTGCTGGTTCGGCTTGCCGAAGTTCACGCACACTTTCTCCACGCCGGTGGTGATCACCAGCACGTCGGCGCCGATCTCGCGCGCCAGCAGCGCGGTGGAGAGATCTTTATCTATCACCGCGTCCACGTTCTGATAATCGCCCTGGTCACTGCGCACCACAGGAATGCCTCCGCCGCCCGCGCCGATCACCACAAATCCTTTCTGCGTCAGCGCCTTGATGGCATCCGCCTCGACAATGCGCCGCGGCTGCGGTGAAGCCACCACGCGGCGATAGCCCCGGCCTGAATCCTCGACAAAATGCCAGTCCGGATGCGCAAGTTGCAGATCGTCGCGCTGCGCCTCGCTGAAGAACGCGCCGATGGGTTTCGTCGGGTGCATAAATCCAGGATCATTTTTATCCACCTCCACCTGCGTGACGACCGTGACCGCTTTTTGTTCCCCGCGCGCCGCCAGGCGGTTGTTGAGCGCCTGTTGGATCAGGTAGCCGATGCCGCCCTGGGTATCCGCCACGCAGTTTGCCAGCGGGGTCAGCGGCAGCCCTTCCCGCTCGTGGGCGATCTCGGCGCGGCGCAGATCCAGCCCCACCTGAGGGCCGTTGCCGTGGGTGAGCACGATGTCATAGTCCGAGGCCAGCATTTCGAGCACCGACTCAGCCACCGCTTTGACCGCCTGCGCCTGATGCTCAATCGACTGGCTGGCGTTGTCTTTGATAATGCTGTTGCCGCCGATGGCAACGACCATAAGCTCTTTCATTTTGTTTCCTTTAGAAGGTGCGTTCTGGCGCCCTCACCCTGGCCCTCTCCCACTGGGAGAGGGGGATTAACAGAGATATCGAGAACATGCTTCACCACAAACATCCCGCCCATCATCAGGTAGGCCGTGACGAACATCAGGGAACTGCCCTCGGCAAAGCCCACCACCGGCGCGTGGATCACGCCAAACAGCGCCAGCAGCGCGCCACCGGCCGCCGCGACGGCCCCGCGCAGCGGTTTGTTGATGATGGCGAAGATGGCGATACAGCCCCAGAGCATGCTGGCGAGCGGCGCGCCGTTGCCGAGATGCATCAGGCCTTCGTAGTAGATCCCCTTGCTGTGCAGCACGTCGGTGCCAATTTTCGCCGCGCTGGTCCCCGCCGCGCTCATCACGCTGTTCATCATGGTCAGCGCCCAGTTGGCAATCCACGGGAACAGGCAGATGAAGATGACGGGCACTTCCACTTTCGGGGTTTCCCTCACCACCTGGTTGGCGGTGACAACGCCGATAAACACCAGAATCGGCACGATGGCGGTCATCGGGATGATGGCGAGCATAAAGGCCCCCAGCCCGAACAGCGGCACGATGAACATGGTCACGCCGGACGCCAGGGTGTAGCCGATGCTGGCGCCCATCGCTTTCCAGCCAGGATGGCCGACGTAGACCGTGACCGGGAACGGATTGCCCATCAGGCAGCCGAGCATGGAGGCCAGACCGTTCGCCAGCATTACCTTGCGGGTCGGGTATTCATCCCCCGCCGCATGGGCGCTTTCGATGTTCTCCAGGTCAAAGATGTAGTTCGCCAGCCCCAGCGGTACGGCGGACGCCAGATACGGCAGCGCATGCGGCAACCCCTGCATAAAGCTGTCCACATGCACTTCCGGCGGGTTAAAGCCGAAGGATGACATGGACGCTTTAATGGCATCCGGGCTTTGCAGTCCGGAGATCCACGCAAGCAGAGTACCGGCAATCAACAGCAGCAGGCCGGTCGGGATGCGGGCGAAAATCGGCTTTTTACCGAACCAGTTAATGAAGATCAGCAGCAGGACGATAAACGACACGGTCGGCGCTTCGAACGCCTGCAACATCGGGTTCATCGCCAGCAGGAGCAGGCCAAGACCGGACAGGCACGACAGCAGCACGGTACGCGGGATCATCTTGCGGATGGTTTCCCCCAGGAAGGAACCGCCCGCGAGGATCATCGCTTCCACAAAGCACCATACCAGGCCAATCTGAATCGCGAAATCCGCATCGCCGGTTTGCTGGTAAACCGGCATTAAGACCAGGAAGGTCACGGTAAAAATCGACGGCGCGCTCGGGCCGGACGGCAGCGCGGTGACGTCCGTTCGTCCGGTGGCGCGCGCCATTTGCAGGCCAAACCACGTATAGCAAAGACTCGCCACCAGCACCGCCAGACCGAAGGCTGGCGCGATGCGTCCATAAACAATCTCCTTCGGGATGCCGACGACAAAAATGAGCAACCCCATCATGGTCAGCAAATTGGTCAGGTTGTTGGTCATCAACCCGAAATAAGCTGCCCAGTCACCTCTTTTCCACTCCAGTTTCATGTTTTTCATGGATGCATACCTTATAGAACGTAGCGATCGCGGAAGGTTAACAGTGCCTTTTCAAAACAGCTAAACGGCGGGTGAACGATGCCCGCCCCAATCATGCCGATACCGGCGTCCTTATGGGCAATGGCGGTATTAATGACCGGCAGAATGCCGCTGCCCGCGACCTTCGTGATGTCGATGGCGGACGGGATGCCCATAAACGACAGCAGCGGAATGGTGACGTTCGGGTTTTCGCCGAGAGTGATTTCGCGCATCTGGCGGGAGAAATCGATGGCTTCCTCCACCGTGCCGCCCACCAGCGCCACGATTGCCGGGGCCGTCGCCATCGCAAAGCCGCCGATGCCGTAGGTTTCGGTAATCGCGCTGTCGCCGATATCCAGCCCGGAGTCTTCCGGCTTATAGCCCGCGAACATCGGGCCGATCACCTGCTGCGCCGGGCCGGTGAACCACTGCCCCGGCAGGCCGGAAACGCGCAGGCCGAACTCGTAGCCGTTGCGCGCCATGGTGGTGACGACGGTGCTGTACTCAATGCCGTGGGCGGCATCCAGCGCGGCCTTACACATCGCCATCCACGTCGGACCGGAGAAGTAGTCGCTGCTGGCGACAAATTCGAACACTTCACGCTGCTGCGTCACCGGATAGCCCGCCTGGATCAGCCCCGGCGTCAGCGCCTGGATAAGCAGCGTGGTGCCCGCGTTGTTGCGGTTGTGGCACTCGTCGCCCATGTGCAGCGCCTGGGCCAGCATCAGGCGCAGGTCGATTTCGCCGATAATCTTCATCGCGTCGCGCAGCATTGGGCCGAGCACGTCGCGCATCCAGTTCAGGCGGTCGATCACGCTCTGATCGTTGGCCCCCATGCGCAGGATCTTCGCCATCTGCTCGCTGAGGTTGGTGAAGGCGCGGTTGCCGTAGGTTTTGTTCTCAACGATGTGCATAAACATCGACGCGGAGGTGACGCCCGCCATAGAGCCCACACAGTCGTGCTCGTGGCACGGCGAGAAGGTGATCTTCCCTGAAGCCGCCAGCCTTGCGGCGTCCTCCAGATCCGTCGCCAGCCCTTCAAACACCAGCGCGCCGGTGACCGCGCCCTTCATCGCCCCACACATGTTTTCCCAGGTAACAGGCGGACCGGCGTGCAGAATGGTGGTGCGGGTCATGCCCGGCACCACGTTGATGGCCTGGTCATAGCCCACCAGCACCGGATGGGACTGAATAATGCGTTCAAGGGCAATGTTGTTCGCGGCGGCAATTTTCTCCGCCAGCGGTTTTTCCGCCAGCCGATCCAGCGCGTCCACCACCTGCATATTGCCCTGCCCCGGCGGCGTCCAGTCGAGCTGGGTCACGGGAACGTGCTGTTTTTTGAGGTCGTCGCTGAACATCGCAATCCCGACGTTAATCACGTTCAGCGGTTGGTTGAATAAGGTCGTCATTATGCTCTCTCCCCTTTGCAGACAAATTCGCGTGCCAGTAATCCGGTATTGGTGCTGCTGCTGGCCCAGATGACGCCTGCGTCGGTCAGCAGCTGGCACTGCTGGGCCAGCGACTGCGGATCCTGATCGGTGCCGAGCACGTAGCCGAGAATTTCCAGCGGACGGTTGTCGGCTTTCGCGATTGCCTGTGCCTCTTTGATCGCCTCGATCATCACCCCCACCGGATCCTCGTGTGCGCCAAAGCCCAGCACGAAGTCCATCACGATGACGCCCACCTGCGGATCGCGCGCCTCCTGTAGCAGGCGGCTGATGCGGTTGGTCGGGTCGATCATCGGGTGTGGTTTGCCGTTGGTGAAATCGTCGTCACCGAAATCAAGGAAGGTGTGGGCCTGGCTGACGCTGATGTCCTTCAGACGCCTGGCCGGATCCGGCTGGATGTTGCTGTAAACATCGTCAAACTTCTCCAGCGCGGCAAACATCGCTTCGTCGCACAGGGTGCCGCCGCAGAACAGGCCGCGAATGTACTTCTGCCGCGGCGTCAGGCGGGCGCGCACCTCTTCGATCAGCGGCCAATTGAGCGGATGTAAATTCAGAGAGTCTTTTTTAATGCCGGTAAGCAGCACCGCTTTCAGGGCCGCCTCTTTGGTGCCACGAGCAAACTGCAAGCCGTCTTCATCGGCTGGCGGTTCGTTGCGGCCCAGGAAGCACACAACCACAGGCTTGCGGCAGGCGCGTGCCCGGGCCAGCACCTTCTCTGCCACCACGGGTGCAGGCGGTTTGGAGATGAGCGCTATCACCCGGGTCGCGTCGTCCGCCTCCAGCATGTCGATGGCGTCGAGCATCATCAGGCCGCCAATCTTCTCGCTGAGATCGCGCCCGCCGGTGCCGATCAGCTGCGACACGCCGCCGCCGAACTCGTGAATGCGCACGCTCAGCTCCTGGCTACCGGTGCCGGAGGCGCCAACGATGCCAATTGGCCCGCGACGTACCGCGTTGGCAAAGCACAGCCCCGCGCCGTTGATAATGGCGGTGCCGCAGTCCGGCCCCATCATTAGCAATCCTTTGTCATGCGCCAGCTGCTTCAGCGCCAGCTCGTCGTCGAGCGACACATTATCGGAAAACAGCATTACGTTGAGATCGTTTTCCAGCGCCTGGCGCGCTTCGCGGGCGGCGAAGGTGCCGTTGACGGATATCACCGCAAGGTTGCTGTCCGGACGATGGGTTTTGGCGCTGGCAATTGTCGCGTAGCGTGCTTCATGGGAGCCAGCGCTCTCTTTACGCGTGAATAACGCTTCAATGGCGGCAAGGGTTTCCTCATTCGCCGCGTCGCCTTTAATAACGATCATCAGGTCGCCGTTTTTCGCGTCCGCTAATTCCGGCGTTAATAGCCCGAGGTTTTTTAATACCCCTTTGTTCATTTCCGTCGCCATCGCCACAAACGCCTGCTCGACGCCCGGCAATTTATTGGCTTTGGTGGAAACCGACATTAAGGAAACCGAATCGAAATACGTATTCTTTTTTATGACGATTTTGGTTGGCATTATTTTCACCTGTTTAAGATAAAAGGGGGCCGCCGTCGTGCTAAATGCACGTCGGTAACAATGCGTTTTTTGATTCACGGCCAGCCTGGGGAAGGCTGACCGAATGCGCTATGCGCCTGCCGCCAGCAGCAGGTCTGCGATCGCGTTGAAGCCTTTTTCCCGCGCCAGTTCGAGCGGGGTTTTGCCGTATTTATCAGTCATGTGCGGATTCGCGCCGTGATCCAGCAGCAGCTTCACAATTTCCTGCTGCTTTGCGCCGCCGTCGTTTAACACGATGGCCTCAAGCAGCGGCGTCCAGCCGACAAAATTGGTGTGGTTGACGTTAATGTCGGTTTTTTCCAGCAGCTCGCGCACGATTTCAACGTGCCCTTTTTCACTGGCGGGGGTAATGCCCACGCCGCCAAAGCGCGTCAGACGGTCGAGATCCGGATCCGCCGGAAGGACAATGCGCAGCAGGGTTAAATCATTGGTCAGGCAGCCGATCAGGAAGGGGTTAAAACAGGTCTGGTCCTGTTTATCAATATCCGCCCCGGCGGAAATTAAAAATTCCACACAGGCGTAATGCTTTTTCAGGCTGGCAATAATAATGGCGGTTCTTTTCTGGCGGTTGGTCGCGTTAATATCCACGCCTTTTTCCAGGCAGGCTTTTAGCGCGTCGATATTACCCTCTTCTGCCGCCAGCAAAAATTCTGTAACCAGTGCAGTTGCAGACATATTCAGACTCCCTATGTTTCACTTCTGATGACCTGAGAATAGCAACAGCCTGGTCATAAAAGAATCCGCTTAAAAATGATTCATCGACACGCAATTCATTGTTGAGTTAAATTCAACAGTCCGGCAAAAACGTGCGTCTGTGCAACCTTTTTCTTATGGTTTACCGCTTTTACGCGCCTCGGGCTGCATTATCCTTATGAATGAAAAAGCCTTACACAGCGCGGCTCTACGTAAAAACCCAGAACTGTGACCGACATCAACTATGATGTAACGCCGGTGTTAAAATATGTTCAAAACTGATGGTAACCAGGAGCCATAATATGAATTCCATCTTTACCGAAGAGAATTTGCTGGCCTTCACCACCGCGGCACGTTTTGGCAGTTTTAGCAAAGCGGCTGCCGAGCTGGGCGTGACCACTTCCGCCATCAGTTACACCATCAAACGCATGGAGACCGGGCTGGACGTGGTGCTGTTTGTACGCAACACGCGCAGCATTGAGCTGACCGAATCCGGTTTTTATTTTTATCGTAAAGCGACCGACCTGCTGAATGACTTTCATGCCATCAAGCGCGGGATTGATACCATTTCGCAGGGCATTGAGACGCGGGTGCGCATCTGCATTAATCAGCTTTTGTATACGCCACGCCATACCGCGCGTTTGCTCCAGGTGCTGAAAAAACAGTTTCCTACCTGCCAAATCACGGTGACGACCGAGGTGTATAACGGCGTCTGGGATTCCATCATTAATAATCAGGCCAACATCGCCATTGGCGCGCCGGATACGCTGCTGGATGGCGGGGGCATCGATTACACCGAGATAGGCGCGATCCGCTGGGTATTTGCCATCGCGCCCACGCATCCGCTGGCGTTCGCCCCGGAGCCCATTTCCGAAAGTCAGCTGCGTCTGTATCCCAATATCATGGTCGAGGACACCGCGCATACCATCAACAAGAAGGTCGGCTGGCTGCTTCACGGTCAGGAGGCGATTCTGGTACCGGACTTTAACACCAAATGTCAGTGTCAGATCCTGGGGGAAGGTATTGGATTTTTACCGGAGTATATGACGCGTGAGGCGGTGGAGGACGGGCTGCTGGTAAAGCGGCGAATCAATAATCCGCGCCAGGACTCGCGCATGCTGCTCGCCACGCAGCATGCGGCGACCGGTCAGGTCACGCGCTGGATCAAACAGCAGTTTGGCCCCGAGGGCGCGCTGACCCGGATCTACAGTGATCTATTGTGGCGTACCTAGCTTTTCGTCTGAACCCAAAACGCGTGGATAAGACCCGGGAAGTAACCCAGGATGGTCAAAAGGATGTTCAGGATAAACGCCCAGCCCAGTCCCTTGCCAAGCAGCACGCCCAGCGGCGGGAGAATAATCGTAAAAACAACGCGCCAAAAACCCATAAATAACTCCGTGCAAGCTAACCAATTGAAAATTATAAAAGACACTTCTCTAAGCGTAGCCAGTTTACGGGTAACTGCCATTCGTCTCTCGCGCTTTTACCTGCCTTTACCCTCTTTACACTGGCTGAAACCCTGCCTTAAATGCTCTACTGTTCTGAAATTGACCGTAAGGAAACACAATGCCTCTTCCTCTTATTTCGCCGCAGCAGGCAAACGCGCTTATTGCTGAAGGCGCCAAACTTATCGATATTCGCGACCCCGACGAGTATGCCCGCGAGCATATTCCAGCGGCGCACTCCATTCCGCTGGATTCGTTACCCGGCGGGCTTAACGCAGTGCCGGGAGAAACGGTGATTTTCCACTGTCAGTCTGGCGCAAGAACCGCAAACAATGATGCTCGTCTTGCCCGGGCAGCGTCCCCTGCGAACGCCTTTGTGGTTGAGGGAGGCATTCAGGGCTGGAAGCAGGCCGGTCTGCTGACCGTTGAAGATAAATCGCAGCCGCTTCCGCTGATGCGTCAGGTGCAGATCGCCGCCGGGCTGCTGATTCTCTGCGGCGTGGTGCTGGGTTACAGCGTCTCCAGCGGCTTTTTCCTGCTAAGCGGTTTTGTGGGCGCCGGGCTGCTGTTCGCCGGAGTGACAGGTTTTTGCGGTATGGCGCGACTGCTGAAAGTGATGCCGTGGAACCGACGTACCTGATAAGGGGTATCTGAAAGATTAGGCTGTACCCCGCCCCGGACGTGGGCTATGGTGAAGATCGTGACAATGATGAGGAGGTGCTATGTTTTCTGTCGGTGATTATGTCCAACCGCGTCAGGGCGGTCCGAAACTGAAAGTGCTCGAAGTGAATGGTGAAAACATTGTGGCCGTGCAGGCCAGCAATGAGCAGGGCGAGAAATATCACCTGAAAGCGGCGGACGTAGTTCTGTACTCCGAAGAAGGTGACTTTGGCGTCTGCTAAGTCAATAATCGGGCGGAATACACCGCCCGAATAATCATCAGATCAGGAAATCGTCCAGCGATTTACCGTTTGCCAGTGCGTTCGCAATTGGCTTTGGCGTACGTCCTTGACCGGTCCACGTTTTCTCTTCACCGTTCGCGTCGATGAAACGATATTTCGCCGCACGCGCTTTACGTTTTTTAGCCGGCTGGCCCGCATGAGCCAGTTCTCCGCCTAACAGATCGCTCGGGGAAATACCGTCTGCCTTCATCAGTTCCAGCAGAGCATTAATTTTATCCTGCTGTTCAGCGCGCTGGCGCTCTAATTCAGCCTGCTCGCTGCGTTTTTCTTCTGTGACAATCCGAACTTTTTCCAGCACTTCTTCCAGAACATCCATGGATAATTCACGCGCCAGCGCCCGGAGCGTACGGATATTATTAAGATTCTGTAACGTTAAAGCCATAATAATGAGAAACCTTTCTTCGTGTGTATAACATAAATCAGGCAACAGAATAATTGATTTTTGTTCTGATATCCACCCACTCTGTCGTTTTGACATTATTGTAAATGTTTTAGAATATCCCGTTAATATAACCCCGAATAACCTGTCAGTTTTAATGCGTAATATTCCGTCCTGCACCTGGTCAAAAACCCCTGTTTAATACCGTTCAAAAAACCGCCCGGCATCCTCCGAATAACAAACGTTATACGCTTGCTCAGATAAGCTAATAGTTTGATTTCGTTTAATAAAACGGTGGATGGGAAAGAAAATAACGACTCGCACAAAAAACAGCCAACTTTAGAGAATTTTATGGACAAAGCGCCCATAAATAAAAATTAATCACTACTTGTTAGTTAAAAGCCAGAGGGATACGCTATACACTCAAAACAAACAAACCTAAAGCACTAAACGCCGCAGGTAAAAACGCCACTTTTTTGTCCTGTTCGAGGAGTTCAGACATGTTCTCACCGCAGTCTCGCCTGCGCCATGCGGTAGCGGATACGTTCGCGATGGTCGTTTACTGTTCCGTCGTAAACATGCTGATTGAAATTTTCCTGTCCGGAATGACCTTTGAGCAGTCCCTCTCATCGCGCCTGGTGGCCATTCCGGTGAATATCATGATTGCCTGGCCGTACGGAATGTATCGCGATGCGGTGATGCGTTTCGCCCGGCGTATTAGCCCGGCAGGTTGGGTAAAAAACCTGGCGGACGTGCTGGCTTACGTGACGTTCCAGTCCCCGGTGTATGTGGTTATTTTGCTGACGGTGGGCGCAGACTGGCATCAAATCGCCGCCGCGGTAAGTTCAAATATCGTGGTATCTATGCTGATGGGTGCGGTGTACGGTTACTTCCTTGACTACTGCCGCCGCCTGTTTAAAGTCAGCCCTTATAGCCAGGCAAAAGCGTAAGATAAGGCGACTGGCTCATGCCAGTCGCTGAGTTATTGTACGTCGCCAAACAGCCCTTTCAGGAAACGCTCCAGCGCCATACGCGAGCTGAAACCGTGCGGAATACCATAATGTTCATGCGTCTCGCCGCCTAAATAGAGCGGAAATTGCTGATAATGATCGCAGGTTTTAATATCCGAGGCGGGCTCAGCAAATGACAGGCTTCTGTCTTTGAGTGTCGGGTGAATAATGAGAGCAGTACGCCCCATTCTTGCTTCACGGTTGACGTAAACATAATTCTCACCACGGCGATATCCGTACGCTTTTGATGTTACCTCATCCATGGTGAACCCTTCTTTTTCAAGAACGCGCGCCACCTCATCGGGTCGTAAATACATATCTTTTCCTCATTATCATACCTGCCGGGCAACCTTACAGTATTCAGCATTAGCAGGGCTTTCAGAATATTCCATAAACTGCCCGTTAAGCCGTGACTCGCTTCAGATATTACATTTCTGGACTAAACTAAACGGGAACACAAATTATGGAGGATCGTATGTTTAACAGACCGAACCGAAACGATATTAACGACGACACCCAGGATATTCGTAACGATGTCAGCCAATTAGCGGACACGCTGGAAGCCGTATTGAAATCCTGGGGCTCTGACGCGAAGGACGAAGCAGATGCCGCGAAACGTAAGGCTCAGTCTCTGCTGCGTGAAACGCGCGCAAGGATGAATGGCCGCTCACGTACCACTCAGGCGGCCTGCGATATGGCCAGCTGCGCCACCACCTTCGTACGTGAAAAACCGCTGTGTACGCTGGGAACGGTCGCGGCAGTCGGGATTTTTGTCGGCGCCCTGCTTAGCCTGCGTAAGTAAGCACGCGTTCTCAGCCCCGGCAGCCTCAGGCGCCGGGGCTTTTCTTTGCCTGAAAGCCTGGAAAACCCGCGCAGTTCGCCCTGCCCCGCCAGGCTCATCATTGGGGCCTTATCAATCTGAATTTCCCATATCTTGTGTGGTTGAAAGTTATCTCAACTACATCTAGTATTCCCTTTAGCAAGACAGACACAACATGACGCGTTTACTCGCGCCGTTCTCTCATTCTAAATGGAAATACGAATCATGAGCATTATTATTTACACTCGTAACGATTGTGTTCAGTGCCACGCCACGAAACGGGCGATGGAGAGCCGCGGCGTGGCATTTGAGATGGTCAATATAGATCAGGTGCCTGACGCGGCAGACACCCTGCGGGCGCAAGGTTTCCGTCAGCTTCCGGTTGTGGTTGCCGGCGACACCAGCTGGTCTGGCTTTCGTCCGGACATGATCAACCGCCTTGCCGCTCAGGGCGTCAGTGCATGAGCAGGCTGGTCTACTTTTCCAGCAGCTCGGAAAACACGCTTCGGTTTATGGAGCGTATCGGGCTGCCCGCGATTCGCATTCCGCTGAACGAGCGGGAGCGTATTCAGGTAGACGAACCCTACATTCTGGTAGTGCCCAGCTATGGCGGTGGCGGCACCGCGGGGGCTGTGCCTCGTCAGGTGATCCGCTTTCTTAACGACCCCCATAACCGGCAGCTGATTCGCGGCGTGATCGCGGCAGGCAATCGCAACTTCGGCGAGGCCTTTGCCCGCGCCGGGGATGTCATCTCTCAAAAATGCGGCGTGCCGTATCTCTATCGTTTTGAACTGATGGGGACACAGCAGGACGTAGAGAACGTGCGTAAAGGAGTGAACGAATTTTGGCAACGACAACCGCAGAGCGCGTGATTCAGGCGACGCCGGATTACCATGCATTAAACGCCATGCTAAACCTCTATGACCGGGAGGGGCGCATTCAGTTTGGCAAAGATCGTGAGGCGGTGGACGCCTTTTTTGCCGCTCATGTACGCCCGAACAGCGTCGTCTTTGGCAGCCAGCAGGAACGTCTCGACTGGCTGGTAAAAGAGGGTTATTACGAAGAGCGCGTCCTGACCCGCTACGACCACGCCTTCGCGGTGGCATTGTTTGAACGGGCGCACGCCAGCGGTTTTCGCTTCCAGACGTTTCTCGGCGCGTGGAAGTATTACACCAGCTACACCCTGAAAACCTTCGACGGCAAACGCTATTTAGAAAGCTTTGAAGATCGGGTGGTGATGGTAGCCCTGACGCTGGCGCAGGGCGATGAAGCCCTGGCTGAAAGACTGACGGAGGAGATCCTCTCCGGTCGCTTCCAGCCCGCCACGCCAACGTTCCTTAACTGCGGCAAAGCCCAGCGCGGCGAGCTGGTCTCCTGCTTCCTGCTGCGTATTGAAGACAATATGGAGTCGATTGGCCGTGCGGTGAATTCGGCGCTACAGCTGTCGAAACGCGGCGGCGGCGTGGCATTTCTGCTTTCGAACCTGCGGGAAGCGGGCGCGCCGATCAAGCGCATCGAAAATCAGTCCTCCGGTGTCATCCCGGTGATGAAGATGCTGGAAGATGCCTTCTCATACGCCAACCAGCTTGGCGCACGTCAGGGCGCGGGCGCGGTTTATCTGCACGCGCATCATCCGGACATTCTGCGTTTTCTGGATACCAAACGTGAAAACGCCGACGAAAAGATCCGCATTAAAACCCTGTCGCTCGGCGTGGTGATCCCGGATATCACGTTTAAGCTGGCCAAAGAAAATGCCGACATGGCGCTTTTCTCGCCGTATGACGTCGAGCGTATCTACGGCAAAGCCTTTGGCGATGTGGCCATCAGCGAACTGTATGACGAACTGGTGGCGGACGAGCGCATTCGTAAGAAATACATTAACGCCCGCGACTTTTTCCAGACGCTTGCCGAAATTCAGTTTGAGTCCGGGTACCCGTACATCATGTACGAGGATACGGTGAACCGCGCCAACCCGATTGCCGGGCGCATCAACATGAGCAATCTGTGCTCGGAGATTTTGCAGGTCAACAGCGCGTCCAGTTACGACGAGAACCTCGACTACGCGGATATCGGCAAAGATATCTCCTGCAATCTCGGTTCGCTGAATATTGCCCACACCATGGATTCCCCCGATTTTGGCCGCACGGTAGAGACCGCCATTCGCGGGCTGACGGCGGTATCGGACATGAGCCACATCCGCAGCGTACCGTCCATTGAGGCGGGCAACGCCGCGTCGCATGCCATCGGCCTTGGGCAGATGAACCTGCACGGCTATCTGGCGCGGGAGGGTATCGCCTACGGCAGCCCGGAAGGGCTGGATTTCACCAACCTTTATTTCTATACCATCACCTGGCATGCGCTGCATACCTCGATGATGCTGGCGCGCGAACGCAACCAGCGGTTCGCAGGCTTTGAGCAGTCCCGCTACGCCAGCGGAGAGTATTTCAGCCAGTATCTGGAAGGCGACTGGCAGCCGAAAACCGAAAAAGTACGCGCGCTTTTCGACCGCGCCGGCATTACCCTGCCGACGCGTGAGATGTGGCAACAGCTGCGTGAGGATGTGATGCACTACGGCATCTATAACCAGAACCTTCAGGCGGTTCCGCCAACCGGTTCCATTTCCTATATAAATCATGCCACGTCGAGCATCCATCCGATCGTGTCGAAGATTGAAATCCGCAAGGAAGGCAAAACCGGCCGCGTCTACTACCCTGCCCCGTTTATGACTAACGAGAATCTGGCTCTGTACCAGGACGCCTATGAGATCGGCCCGGAAAAGATCATTGATACCTACGCCGAGGCGACCAGACATGTGGACCAGGGGCTGTCGCTGACGCTCTTCTTCCCGGACACCGCCACCACGCGGGATATCAATAAAGCGCAGATCTACGCCTGGAAGAGAGGCATCAAAACGCTGTACTACATTCGCCTGCGCCAGCTCGCGCTGGAAGGTACCGAAATTGAAGGCTGCGTGTCCTGCGCGCTGTAAGGAGAAAGGATGAAACTGTCACGCGTAAGTGCCGTTAACTGGAACAAAATTCAGGATGATAAAGACCTGGAGGTCTGGAACCGCCTGACCAGCAACTTCTGGCTGCCGGAAAAGGTGCCGCTCTCCAACGATATTCCGGCCTGGCAAACCCTGAACCATGCCGAGCAGCAGCTGACAATCCGCGTCTTTACCGGCCTGACGCTGCTGGACACCATTCAGAATACCGTGGGTGCGCCCGCGCTGATGAGTGATGCGCTGACCCCGCACGAAGAGGCGGTAATGTCGAATATCAGCTTTATGGAGGCGGTCCATGCCCGCTCTTACAGCTCGATTTTCTCCACCCTGTGCCAGACCAGAGACGTGGACGCGGCCTACGCCTGGAGCGAAGAGAGCGCGTCATTGCAGCGCAAGGCAGATCTGGTGCTGGAATATTACCGGGCCGACGAGCCGCTGAAGAAGAAGATCGCCAGCGTGTTCCTGGAATCTTTTCTCTTCTATTCCGGCTTCTGGCTGCCCATGTACTGGTCGAGCCGGGGCAAGCTCACCAATACCGCCGATTTGATTCGCCTCATCATCCGCGATGAAGCGGTACACGGGTATTACATCGGCTATAAGTACCAGAAAGGACTGGAGAAAGTCACCCCGGAAAAACGCGAGGAACTCAAAGGTTTTGCCCTCGATTTACTGATGGATCTGTATGACAACGAGCTGAGCTATACCGAGGAGCTGTACGCCGGAACGGGCTGGGAAGAGGACGTAAAAGCCTTCCTCTGCTACAACGCCAACAAGGCGCTGATGAACCTGGGCTACGAAGCGTTATTCCCACCGGAAATGGCGGAAGTGAACCCGGCGATCCTCGCGGCGCTGTCGCCCAACGCCGATGAAAACCACGACTTCTTTTCCGGGTCCGGCTCGTCGTACGTGATGGGTAAAGCGGTGGAGACGCAAGACGAGGACTGGGATTTTTAATGAATGAATTAACGTTCATTAATTAACTCTACATTTCATTATTTTCAGCCGAATATTCCACTACGTACTACACTGTAATTTCTCCTTCATATTCGCCTGAATCACACCGATTCAGGCGAAATTCTCCCATGCAGTAGCAAAAAATTGAGAAAAATTCATAGCACCCTCAGCCCTTTATTCATGGGAAATTCAGCCGTTTCGCTTGCGGTAAAATTCCGACCTCAGGCAGGTCCAGGGTTGTCTCAGATTCTGAGTATGTTAGGGTAATGCCAGTTAACTATTTACCATGGTAATCATATCGACATAAACAAATAACAGGACACTCTCTATTGCATGGCAATTAAATTAGAAGTGAAAAATCTTTATAAAGTATTTGGCGAGCACCCGCAGCGTGCTTTCAAATATATTGAGAAAGGCCTTTCGAAAGAGCAAATTCTGGAAAAAACCGGGCTGTCGCTTGGCGTTAAAGACGCCAGTCTGGCCATTGAAGAAGGCGAGATTTTTGTCATCATGGGATTATCCGGTTCGGGTAAATCCACTATGGTTCGCCTTCTCAATCGCCTGATTGAACCCACCCGCGGACAGGTGCTGATTGACGGCGTTGATATCGCCAGAATATCAGACGCGGAACTCCGCGAGGTGCGCAGAAAGAAAATTGCGATGGTGTTTCAGTCATTTGCACTGATGCCGCACATGACGGTACTCGATAATACCGCCTTTGGCATGGAGTTAGCCGGCACGCCCGCTCAGGAACGTCAGGAAAAAGCCCTTGATGCACTGCGTCAGGTCGGGCTGGAAAATTATGCTCATGCGTATCCGGATGAGCTCTCCGGCGGTATGCGTCAGCGCGTGGGATTAGCGCGCGCATTAGCGATTAATCCGGATATTTTATTAATGGACGAAGCCTTCTCGGCGCTCGATCCCTTAATTCGCACCGAGATGCAGGATGAGCTGGTAAAATTACAGGCCAAACATCAGCGCACCATTGTTTTTATTTCTCACGATCTGGATGAAGCCATGCGTATTGGCGACCGTATCGCCATTATGCAAAATGGTGAAGTGGTGCAGGTCGGCACACCGGATGAAATTCTCAATAATCCGGCGAATGATTATGTGCGCACCTTCTTCCGCGGCGTGGATATTAGCCACGTATTCAGTGCGAAAGATATTGCCCGTCGAACACCAAACGGCATTATTCGAAAAACGCCAGGTTTTGGTCCGCGCTCCGCGCTGAAGCTGTTGCAGGACGAAGACCGTGAATACGGTTATCTGGTTGAACGCGGCAATAAATTTGTCGGCGTTGTCTCCATCGACTCCCTGAAAACCGCCCTGAGCGAAAACCAGGGAATCGATGCGGCGTTGATTGACGCTCCGCTTGCCGTGGACGCCGAAACGCCGCTCAGCGAGTTGCTCTCTCACGTGGGTCAGGCGCCGTGCGCCGTGCCGGTTGTCGGTGAAGAACAACAGTACGTTGGCATCATCTCAAAACGGATGCTGCTACAGGCTTTAGATCGCGAGGGGACAAACAATGGCTGATCAATCAAACCCATGGGGCACCACTGAAGCAGCGGACAGCGCGGCGCAATCTGCCGATGCGTGGGGGTCGACGCCTGCGCCTGCCGATGGCGGCGGCGCGGCAGACTGGCTCAACAGCGCACCGGCGCCTGCCCCAGAGCATTTCAATATTATGGATCCGTTCCACAAGACGCTGATCCCGCTGGATAGCTGGGTAACGGAGGGGATCGACTGGGTCGTTACCCACTTCCGTCCGGTGTTCCAGGGGATCCGTATCCCGGTGGATTACATCCTGAACGGCTTCCAGCAGCTGATGCTGGGCATGCCCGCGCCGGTGGCGATTATCCTGTTCTCGCTGATCGCATGGCAGTTCGGCAGCGTGGGTATGGGGATCGCCACGCTGATCTCCCTGGTTGCCATCGGCGCGATTGGCGCGTGGTCTCAGGCGATGATCACCCTGGCGCTGGTGCTGACCGCCCTGCTGTTCTGCGTGGCGATCGGCCTGCCGATGGGGATCTGGCTGGCGCGCAGCCCGCGGGCCGCAAAAATTATCCGCCCGCTGCTGGATGCAATGCAGACCACGCCAGCGTTCGTTTACCTGGTGCCTATCGTGATGCTGTTCGGCATCGGTAACGTACCGGGGGTGGTCGTGACCATTATCTTCGCCCTGCCGCCGATTATTCGCCTGACCATTCTGGGCATTAACCAGGTGCCTGCGGATCTGATAGAGGCATCACGCTCGTTTGGCGCCAGCCCGCGTCAGATGCTGTTTAAGGTTCAGCTTCCGCTGGCGATGCCGACCATTATGGCAGGTGTTAACCAGACGCTGATGCTGGCGCTGTCGATGGTGGTGATCGCCTCAATGATTGCCGTTGGCGGGTTAGGTCAGATGGTACTGCGCGGCATTGGCCGTCTCGATATGGGGCTGGCGACCGTCGGCGGCGTCGGGATTGTGATCCTCGCCATCATTCTTGACCGCCTGACCCAGGCTGTCGGTCGTGATTCACGCAGTCGCGGCAACCGTCGCTGGTATACCACCGGCCCTGTCGGGTTACTCACCCGCCCATTCACAAAATAAGGAACAACGATGCGACATAACGTACTTTTTGCCACAGCGTTTGCGACCCTTGTCTCCACCAGCGCAGTTGCCGCTGACCTGCCGGGCAAAGGCATTACTGTGCAGCCGGTGCAGAGCACCATTTCGGAAGAGTCCTTCCAGACCCAGATTGTCAGCCGTGCGCTGGAGAAACTGGGCTATACGGTGAATACCGCCAGTGAAGTGGATTACAACGTGGGCTATACCTCTATTGCCTCCGGCGATGCCACCTTTACCGCTGTGAACTGGCAGCCGCTGCACGACGATATGTATGCCGCCGCAGGCGGTGACAAGAAATTCTACCGCGAAGGCACCTTTGTGACCGGCGCTGCGCAGGGATATTTGATCGACAAGAAAACCGCCGATAAGTATCACATCACCAATATTGAACAGCTGAAAGATCCCAAGATCGCCAAACTCTTTGATACCAACGGTGACGGCAAAGCCGACATGATGGGCTGCTCGCCGGGCTGGGGCTGTGAAGCGGTGATTAACCACCAGAACAAAGCCTTCGATCTGGCGAAGACCGTCGACGTGAGCCACGGCAATTACTCTGCGATGATGGCCGATACCATCGCCCGCTTTAAAGAAGGCAAGCCGGTGATCTACTACACCTGGACGCCGTACTGGGTGAGCGACGTGCTGAAGCCGGGCAAAGACGTGGTGTGGTTGCAGGTGCCCTTCTCCTCCCTGCCGGGCGAGCAGAAAGATATCGACACCAAACTGCCAAACGGCATGAACTATGGCTTCCCGGTGAATACCATGCATATCGTGGCAAACAAAGCCTGGGCCGAGAAAAACCCGGCGGCGGCGAAGCTGTTCTCGGTAATGAAACTGCCGCTGGCAGACATTAACGCCCAGAACGCGATGATGCACGCGGGTAAATCATCCGAAGCTGATATCAAAGGCCACGTGGATGGCTGGATCAAAGCCCACCAGCAGCAGTTCGATGGCTGGGTGAAAGAGGCGCTTGAGGCGCAGAAGTAAAAATACTACCCCTCACCCTGCCCTCTCCCCAAAGGGGAGAGGGTGTATAAAATCCCCTCTCCCCTTTGGGGATAGGGTGAGGGGATCAAACCGCACCCAACCTAAACCGCACAATCCACCACGTAACAATCCCCCAACATTCACAATCATTGGTTATTATGTTTCCGGAAAAATAATCACTTAACTTACGATTCCTGAAACAAATGACAAAAACAACTCAAGGGCTTAGCCCCGCACTCATCCTTTTAATGTCTGTGGCAACGGGACTGGCCGTCGCCAGCAACTATTACGCGCAACCTCTGCTTGATACTATCGCGCGTGCTTTCGATCTTTCAGCCAGCTCCGCCGGCTTTATCGTCACCGCTGCGCAGCTCGGCTATGCGGCCGGGCTGCTGTTCCTGGTGCCATTAGGCGATATGTTTGAGCGCCGGATGCTTATCGTCTCCATGACGCTGCTGGCCGCAGGCGGGATGTTGATCACCGCCAGCAGCCAGTCGTTAACGATGATGATTATCGGTACCGCGCTGACGGGGCTGTTCTCGGTGGTGGCACAAATTCTGGTTCCCCTCGCGGCGACGTTGGCTTCCCCGGAAAAACGCGGCAAAGTGGTTGGCACTATTATGAGCGGCCTGCTGCTGGGCATCCTGCTGGCGCGAACCGTTGCCGGGCTGCTGGCGAGCCTCGGCGGCTGGCGCACCGTTTACTGGGTGGCAAGCGTACTGATGGTTATCATGGCGCTGGCCCTGTGGCGCGGCCTGCCAAAGGTGAAGCAGGAGAATCACCTGAACTATCCGCAGCTCCTCGCCTCCGTTTTCAGCCTCTTCACCCGGGATAAACTCCTGCGCACACGCGCCGTTCTGGGGTGTCTCACCTTCGCCAACTTCAGCATCTTATGGACGTCGATGGCGTTTCTGCTCGCCGCGCCGCCGTTTAACTACTCAGAAGGCGTGATTGGCCTGTTCGGGCTGGCAGGCGCGGCTGGCGCACTGGGCGCGCGCCCGGCGGGTGGCCTGGCCGACAAAGGTAAATCTCATATGACCACCTCCGCAGGGCTGGTTTTACTCCTGCTCTCATGGGCGGCTATCTGGTACGGACACGTCTCAGTGCTGGCGCTAATTGTCGGTATTCTGGTACTCGACCTCACCGTGCAGGGCGTACATATCACCAACCAGACCGTGATTTACCGCGTGAAACCAGACGCCCGTAACCGTCTGACGGCCGGGTACATGACCAGCTACTTTATCGGCGGCGCGGCGGGCTCGCTAATCTCAGCCTCCGCCTGGCAGCATGCGGGCTGGACGGGCGTGTGCGCAATCGGCGCCATCGTGGCGGCGATAAATCTGCTGGTATGGTGGCGCGGCTATCACCGCCAGGAAGCAATTCACTAAGTTTTACATTGCTTTGGGCCCCCTGGGGTGTAAAGGGGGCCTGCATCTGTTAAGGTAACGGTAATCATTTATCCCAGAAATTTTACTGTGGGTGACATATTTACTACCGGCATGAATAGTTCAGACCCCAGTCCTCACATCCCCTCTTTCGCGGGTACACACCCCACACTTTCTGTGCTCACCGGGTCACGGATTTACCCGGCGCTTTCTGATGGTGACATACGTTTGGCGGATATAACCGCACAAATAATTCATTTACATTATTTGTCACTATCGTTACTATATCGGCTGTAATTAATGAGGTTATGCCCAAAATGGATAGTTCGTTTACGCCCATTGAACAAATGCTTAAGTTCCGCGCCAGTCGTCATGAGGACTTCCCGTATCAGGAGATCCTGCTGACCCGCCTGTGCATGCACATGCAGGGTAAGCTGCTGGAAAATCGTAACAAGATGCTGAAAGCGCAAGGGATTAACGAGACGTTGTTTATGGCGTTGATTACGCTTGAGTCTCAGGAAAACCACAGCATTCAGCCGTCTGAACTGAGCTGCGCGCTGGGTTCATCCCGTACCAATGCAACCCGTATTGCTGATGAGCTGGAGAAGCGCGGCTGGATCGAGCGCCGTGAGAGCGATAACGATCGCCGCTGCCTGCATCTGCAACTGACCGAGAAAGGTCACGAATTCCTGCGCGAAGTGTTGCCACCGCAGCATAACTGCCTGCACCAGCTTTGGTCTGCCCTCAGCACCGCCGAGCGCGACCAGCTTGAGCACATTACTCGCAAGCTGCTCACCCGTCTGGACCAGATGGATGAAGATGGCGTCATTCTTGAGGCGCTGCGCTAACGCGACGATCCGCTCAACATTCCAGATTGCAAAAGAAAAACTGACAGGCCAGCACGTGAAACTGCTGGCCTTTCTGACAACAGGTCGGCTCAGCCGATGTGAAAATAAAAAGATCGTGGAGAACAACAATGAGCGCAAATGCGGAGAACACCCCCCCGCAGCAACCGGTCAACAAGAAGGGCAAACGTAAGAGCGCCCTTATTCTGCTGACCTTGCTCTTTATTATTATTGCCGTGGCATATGGGATCTATTGGTTTTTAGTCTTGCGTCATGTTGAAGAGACAGACGATGCATACGTGGCAGGGAATCAGGTTCAAATCATGGCGCAGGTGTCAGGCAGCGTGACGAAAGTCTGGGCTGACAACACCGACTTTGTGAAAAAAGGGGATGTGCTGGTCACGCTCGACCCGACCGACGCCCAACAGGCGTTTGAAAAAGCACAGACGGCGCTGGCCTCCAGCGTTCGCCAGACCCGCCAGCTGATGATCAACAGCAAACAGCTTCAGGCCAATATCGACGTGCAGAAAACGGCCCTGGCCCAGGCGCAGAGCGACCTCAAGCGTCGTGTTCCTCTCGGCACCGCCAACCTGATTGGCCGTGAAGAGTTGCAGCACGCCCGCGATGCGGTGGCGAGCGCACAGGCGCAGCTGGACGTGGCGATCCAACAGTACAACGCCAACCAGGCGATGGTGCTGGGCACCTCTCTGGAAAACCAGCCAGCGGTGAAACAGGCGGCGACCGAAGTGCGTAACGCATGGCTTGCCCTGCAACGTACCAAAATCGTCAGCCCGATGACCGGTTACGTTTCCCGTCGTTCCGTGCAGCCGGGTGCGCAAATTAGCACCACCACGCCGCTGATGGCGGTCGTTCCGGCGAACAACCTGTGGGTGGACGCGAACTTCAAAGAGACCCAGCTGGCGCATATGCGTATCGGCCAGACCGCAACCGTGGTCAGCGATATCTACGGTGATGACGTGAAGTACACCGGTAAAGTGGTCGGTCTGGACATGGGGACCGGCAGCGCGTTCAGCCTGCTGCCTGCACAGAACGCCACCGGCAACTGGATCAAAGTGGTACAGCGCTTGCCTGTGCGTATCGAGCTGGATCCTAAGCAGCTGGCAGACCATCCGCTGCGAATTGGCCTTTCCACGCTGGTGACGGTCGATACCGCCAACCGCGACGGTCAGATCCTCGCAAGCCAGGTGCGCAGCACGCCAGCTTATGAAAGTAACGCCCGTGAAATTAGCCTCGATCCGGTCAATAAGCTGATCGATGACATCGTGAAGGCAAACGCCGGTTAAGCCGAAGGTGAGCGTTATGCAACAGCAAAAGCCGCAAAAACCGCTTGAGGGGGCGCAGCTGGTCATTATGACCATTGCGCTGTCGCTGGCGACATTCATGCAGGTGCTGGACTCCACCATCGCAAACGTGGCGATCCCTACGATCGCCGGGAACCTTGGCTCATCGCTGAGCCAGGGGACCTGGGTCATTACCTCATTCGGGGTGGCGAACGCCATCTCTATTCCCATCACCGGCTGGCTGGCGAAGCGCGTCGGTGAAGTGAAGCTGTTCCTCTGGTCGACGATCCTGTTCGTGCTGGCCTCCTGGGCCTGCGGCATGTCCAGCAGCCTGACGATGCTGATTTTCTTCCGCGTCATCCAGGGGATTGTCGCCGGGCCGTTGATTCCGCTGTCGCAGAGTTTACTGCTGAACAACTATCCGCCCGCCAAGCGCTCCATCGCGCTCGCGCTGTGGTCGATGACGGTGATTGTCGCCCCAATTTGCGGGCCAATCCTCGGCGGCTATATCAGCGATAACTATCACTGGGGCTGGATCTTCTTCATCAACGTACCCATCGGTGCGCTGGTGGTGCTGATGACGCTACAGTCTCTGCGTGGTCGCGAAACGCGGACCGAACAGCGGCGGATCGACGGCATCGGGCTGGCACTGCTGGTTGTCGGCATCGGCAGCCTGCAAATCATGCTCGACCGCGGCAAAGAGCTGGACTGGTTCGCCTCTACGGAAATCATCGTGCTGACGGTGGTCGCCGTGGTTGCCATCAGCTTCCTGATTGTCTGGGAGCTGACGGACGAAAATCCGATAGTCGACCTCTCGCTGTTTAAATCGCGAAACTTCACCATCGGCTGCCTCTGTATCAGCCTCGCCTATATGCTCTACTTCGGCGCGATTGTTCTGCTGCCGCAGCTGTTGCAGGAGGTGTACGGCTATACCGCAACCTGGGCGGGGCTGGCCTCCGCGCCGGTGGGGTTAATTCCGGTTCTGCTGTCGCCGATTATTGGCCGTTTCGCCCATAAGCTCGACATGCGCAGGCTGGTGACGTTCAGCTTCATCATGTACGCCGTGTGCTTCTACTGGCGCGCGTATACGTTTGAACCGGGAATGGACTTTGGCGCCTCCGCGTGGCCGCAGTTTATTCAGGGCTTTGCTGTGGCGTGCTTCTTTATGCCACTGACCACCATTACGCTTTCCGGCTTGCCGCCTGAGCGGATGGCGGCGGCATCGAGCCTGTCGAACTTCACCCGTACGCTGGCGGGCTCCATCGGGACATCGATCACCACCACGCTGTGGACCAACCGGGAAGCGATGCACCACGCCCAGTTGACCGAAGCGGTGAACCCGTTCAACCCTAACGCTCAGCAGATGTATAGCCAGCTTGAGGGGATGGGGATGACGGAGCAGCAGGCGTCCGGCTGGCTTGCCCAGCAGATCACCAACCAGGGGCTGATTATCTCGGCAAACGAGATTTTCTGGATATCGGCGGGGATCTTCATCGTCCTGCTGGGGCTGGTGTGGTTTGCCAAACCACCGTTTGGTGCCGGTAGCGGGGGCGGTGGAGCGCACTAGCCCTGTGCACGGGTTGCCCGGTGGCGCTACGCTTACCGGGCCTACGAACGTAGGCCCGGTAAGCGTAGCGCCATCCGGCAAAACACCGCACCGTGTCCAAAACGCGACAGCGATTGTCAGTTCCGATAAAGCAGCGCGCCTGAAATTGATTCACGAGAGTGAAAAGACAACAGGAGCGTACCATGCTGAACACACCCGCGCCACGCGCTGGCTCTCGACAGACTTACGTCGAAGTGAGCACGCCGAACGTCTATCTCGACCAGATCGAATATTTCTGCCACCACTTCAGCTGCCGCAGCGACGTCTGTATCAGCGTGCATCCGCAAAACGATCGCGATACCGGCGTCGCCAGCGCGGAGCTGGCCGTGGTTGTCGTCATCAGTATTGTAGGCCCGGTCAGCGAAGCGCCACCGGGCATCCACAGGCACAATACTAAATGTGCAGTTCCTGAAGTTTTTCTTTTGGCAGGGCCAGCTCGTCGTTGCTGTTTACACGAACATCACGTTCGATGATATGGCGGGCAATCTCCTGAGCTTCTTCCAGAGAGTGCATCTGGTAAGTGCCGCACTGGTAAACGTTCAGCTCTGGGATCTGGTTCTGCTCTTTCACCTTCAGCACGTCTTCCATGGCCGCTTTCCACGCATCCGCGACGCGTTTCTCTTCAGGCTGACCAATCAGGCTCATGTAGAAACCGGTGCGGCAGCCCATCGGAGAGATATCGATGATCTCCACGCCGTTGCCGTTCAGGTGGTCGCGCATGAATCCGGCGAAAAGGTGTTCCAGCGTGTGAATGCCTTTCTCTGGCATCACTTCTTTATTCGGCACGCAGAAGCGCAGGTCGAAAACGGTGATCGTGTCGCCGTGCGGCGTGTTCATGGTCTTCGCCACGCGGACTGCTGGTGCTTCCATACGGGTATGGTCGACAGTAAAGCTATCTAATAACGGCATACGTCACCTCCGATAGTGATTTTTTTTAAAATAAACTGAACTCTTCTACAGAATGCGCGTCTGAGTATATGAAAGACGCGCATTTGTTATCATCATCCCTGAATTCAGAGATGTATATTTTGGCCACAGCGATGTGGCCTTTTTCTTTTGGTTCAGGCCTGCTTCGCCAGAAACGCCTCAAACGACTCCGTATCCGCCGCTTCGACCTCTTTCTGACGCACAACGGACGCATCGCGCTCTGCCACAAAATCCGCTTCGCTCAGGATCTCTAACGGCTCCTGCATCAGCATCTCACGGTACTCCGCTGAGAGTGAACGCCCTGTGCCACCAATTCCCTGTTCAATCATAGAACGCAGAATACGTGCTGAGAATGTCAGTTCCGGGTTATCGAAGCTTTCAACCAGTTCGTCGCAGACCTTCTGGTAAGCTTCGCCGCCGTACACGCTATCCAGCGTCTGGGCTACGCGCTTCAGGTCATGGAACAGATCCTTCCCTACCTTAGACAGTGGGAACTGGGCCGTTTCACAGCCAATACCTAACGTCAGACCCGGCTTGCGCCCTTCCAGAATCACGCGATTCCAGTTGGCACGAGTACACAGCAGTTCGTCGGAACTCATTTCCGGCGCATCCGCCAGTACGCACCAGACCATAAACAGGTCAAGGAAGCGAACCTGCTGCTCGTCAACGCCAATCGGTGAGAACGGGTTGATATCCAGCGAGCGCACTTCAATGTATTCGATCCCGCCGCGCTGTAGCGCATCAGACGGCGTTTCACCGCTGCGCGTCACGCGCTTCGGACGAATCGGCGCATACAGTTCATTTTCAATCTGCAATACGTTGGTGTTAATTTGCAGGCGCTTGCCGTCTTTTTCGAGGCCGATTTTTTCGTACTCTTCCGACGGGGTTTTTATCGCCCGCTTCAGGCCTGCCACATATTCGTGCAGATCGTTAAACGTAATTCCGAGATTGCTTTGCGACTTATTGGTATAGCCAAGGTCGCTCAGGCGCAGCGAGGTCGCGTACGGCAGATAGTACATGCCACACTCGGTCTTCTCGAACGGCAGCGTGGTCGGTTTCCCTTGCAGGAACGATGAACAAATGGCCGGGGACGCGCCGAACAGATACGGAATAACCCAGCCAAAACGGTAGTAGTTGCGGATCAGGCGGAAGTAGCCCGCGGAGATCGCTTCTTTATCCGTTTCACCGCACTTCGCCTGCCAGAACGCCATCGGCAGAGAGAAATTGTAGTGCACGCCAGAGATCGTCTGCATCAGTGCGCCGTAGCGGTTTTTCAGTCCTTCGCGATACAGCGTTTTCAGCCGTCCAATATTCGAGGTGCCGTACTGAGCCAGCTCGATATCCTGCCCCTGCTCGATATAGCACGGCATGCTGAGCGGCCACATACGCTCGTCGCCGAGGTTGCGGGCGGTGAAGCGATGCACGTCGCGCATGATCGTCAGCATATGATCAATATCACCGTCTACTGGCGTAATGAACTCCAGCAGCGCTTCGGCGAAATCGGTTGTGATCCATTTATGTGTCAGCGCCGAGCCTAACGCCTTCGGGTGTCCCGTAGTCGCTAAGCTACCATCCGCATTTACGCGCAGCGTTTCGCGCTCAAGCCCACGCTGAATCCCCTTCAGTGCCTGAGGGTGATTTTCCAGCCAGGCCAGCGCCTGTGATACGTCCGGGATCAATTTGACCTCCCGCCTGTCAAAAAATTGTCACTCAGCATAATTGTAATGGTTGACGATTGAAGGTCGCGAATTCATTCCACCAATTAGTGCCACCACGTCATACCCTGTAGTGTTACCCATGCCAGTAAAACATAGCGTAACGCCTTGCCAAGGCACAAAAAAAAGAGCACCGGTCCCCAGGAGATGCGCATCCATCCCGCCAGCAGACACAGTAAATCGCCTATTACAGGCATCCAGCTTAATAACAGCGTGGCAGCGCCATAGCGTTTTAGCCAGCCCACTGCCTTTTCCTGCCAGCGAGATTTTTCGCGTAGCGGAAAGAAACGTCCAAGAATAACGTTAGTCAGCCCTCCAAGGCTATTACCCATTGTTGCTATTAAGACCAGCAACCAGGGCTGACTCACGCCGGACAACAGCATCGCCACCAGCACCACTTCCGAATTCCCCGGTAAGAGGGTGGAGCTTAAAAAACTGCTGGCGAATAATGAAGCGAGTGACAGCGCGTCACTCACAGTAAGCGAACATCCACCGCCGCCATTCCGGCATCACGCGCGGCCTGAATGCCAAAATCAGCATCTTCAAACACCACGCATTTTGCAGGTGGTACACCCATTAATTCTGCACAGCGCAGGAAGGTATCCGGTGCGGGTTTGTGATGTTTAACATGATCGGCGGCAACGACGGCAGAAAAATAGTGGCGCAGGCCAAGGTGTTTGAGTAGCGCTTCAGCAATCGCGCTCTCACTGCCCGTACCGACAGACATAGGACGACGGCCGTGCCACTCCTTGACGACGTCAATGAGTGGTAAAGGCTGCACGGTGTCTAACAGTATGGCTTTTACCGCGTCGGTTTTTTCACGCGCGAGCTGGTGCGGGTCGAGATCGGCCTGATTCAGCTCAATCACGGCCTGTGCGATACGCCAGGTGGGCGATCCGTTGAGGGCAATCATCGCCTGTAAATCGAAGCGCATACCGTAACGGCCCAGGACTTCGGTCCAGGCCTGACGATGCGTGGGTTCGGTATCCAGGAGGGTGCCGTCCATGTCGAAGATCAAACCGTCATACTGTGCGTACATCGTGCTCTCGCTAAACGATTAACAAAGCATTACTTTATCGTAAAAGGGGATTTTTGTCGCTGATTGCGAAGTGATAACAATGAGAGTGATTAAGAACTAAACATCGAAGGGGATCACAAGAAGAGATGGTGCATCCGGGAGGATTCGAACCTCCGACCGCTCGGTTCGTAGCCGAGTACTCTATCCAGCTGAGCTACGGATGCATCGGGATTTACTGCTGTACTTCTCGATACTCATATCACTTCAAAAGCAATATGAATTAAAAAATGGTGCATCCGGGAGGATTCGAACCTCCGACCGCTCGGTTCGTAGCCGAGTACTCTATCCAGCTGAGCTACGGATGCATCGGGATTTACTGCTGTACTTCTCGATACTCATATCACTTCAAAAGCAATATGAAGTAAAAAATGGTGCATCCGGGAGGATTCGAACCTCCGACCGCTCGGTTCGTAGCCGAGTACTCTATCCAGCTGAGCTACGGATGCATCGGGATTTACTACTGTACTGCTCGATATTCATATCACTTCGAAAGCAATATGAAGTAATAGATGGTGCATCCGGGAGGATTCGAACCTCCGACCGCTCGGTTCGTAGCCGAGTACTCTATCCAGCTGAGCTACGGATGCAAAATGGCGGTGAGGCGGGGATTCGAACCCCGGATGCAGCTTTTGACCGCATACTCCCTTAGCAGGGGAGCGCCTTCAGCCTCTCGGCCACCTCACCACACAACGCCTCTTTCGAGTGCTTCGAGTAACTCGTTAAGAGCTTCTCGTCGCTGCGTGGCGCATATATTACTTTCTGGGACTTATAAGTCAAACAATTTTCCACATGCTTTTTTCGTTTGCACAATTCGCACGCAATTCGCATGTAAAAGCCGCAAAGAGAGTGTTTTATAAGCGGATTTTGCAGGCATCTTCACAGAATTGTGTTGAGAGAAGCGCGTCATTTGGATGAGATAAGATTATGAGAGTGGTCAAAAACGAAGCGTTTGAAATAGAACGGTAACTTTATGCAGGAAAAATAGCGGGAGGGTTGCGTCTCGCCCGACAGCGAGACGCGACAATATCAGTAACTGGACTGCTGGGATTTTTCAGCCTGGATACGCTGGTAGATCTCTTCACGGTGGACAGATACTTCTTTAGGAGCGTTAACACCAATACGTACCTGGTTACCCTTTACCCCTAAAACTGTCACGGTGACCTCATCCCCAATCATGAGGGTCTCACCAACTCGACGAGTCAGAATCAGCATTCTTTGCTCCTTGAAAGATTAAAAGAGTCGGGTCTCTTGTATCCCGGCATTATCCATCATATCACGCCAAAAAGTAAGCGATGACAAACACGTAAAGTGTAAGCAGTCACGGCATCACATTCTGTTAAACGTAAGTTTAGCCGATATACACAAACTCAACCTGACTTTATCGTTATCGATAGCGCAGTGAGCAAGACGCCATAACGTTACCGCTATGGCGTCTGCTTGTGCTTTGTAGTTATTACAGTTTCGCGCTTACCCAGCTTTCAACGCTGGCTAATGCCGCGGGAAGTGCCGCCGCATCCGTACCACCGGCTTGCGCCATGTCCGGACGACCGCCACCTTTGCCACCCACCTGCTGGGCGACCATGCCAATCAGTTCCCCTGCTTTGACACGATCCGTCACATCCTTAGAGACGCCCGCAATCAGAGAAACCTTACCCTCTGCGACCGTTGCCAGCACGATAACCGTCGAACCAAGCTGGTTCTTCAGATCGTCGACCATGGTACGCAGCATCTTAGGCTCAACGCCCGCCAGGTCGCTGACCAGCAGTTTGACGCCCTTAATGTCTACCGCTTTGCTGGAGAGGTTTGCGCTCTCCTGCGCCGCAGCCTGTTCTTTCAGCTGCTGGAGTTCTTTTTCCAGCTGACGGGTACGATCCAGCGCGACACGCACTTTCTCGCCCAGGTTCTGGCTATCGCCTTTCAGCAGCTGCGCGATCTCGTGCAGCTGGTCGCTCTGCGCATGCAGGCTGGCAATTGCACCTTCCCCGGTCACCGCCTCAATACGACGCACGCCTGCCGCCGTACCCGACTCGGAAACGATGCGGAACAAGCCGATGTCACCGGTGCGGGATGCGTGAGTACCGCCACACAGTTCGGTAGAGAAGTCGCCCATGCTCAGCACGCGAACGCGGTCGTCATATTTCTCGCCAAACAGCGCCATCGCACCTTTCTTCTTCGCTGCCTCAAGATCCATGATGTGGGTTTCGATTGGCAGGTTGCGGCGGATCTGGGCATTCACCAGGTCTTCCACCGCACGAATTTCAGACGGCTTCATCGCTTCAAAATGCGAGAAGTCGAAACGCAGCACTTTGTCGTTAACCAGAGAACCTTTCTGTGCAACGTGCGTACCCAGCACTTCGCGCAGGGCTGCGTGCATCAGGTGGGTTGCCGAGTGGTTCAGACGGATGCGCGCGCGGCGAGCTTCGTCAACGTTGGCCTGAACGCCCTCGCCCACTTTCAGAGAACCGGAAACCAGTTTGCCCTGGTGACCAATTGCCTGACCGTATTTCTGGGTATCGCTTACGCTGAAGCTGAAGCCATTGCCTTTCAGTTCGCCTTTATCGCCAACCTGGCCGCCGGATTCCGCATAGAACGGTGTTTTATCCAGGATAACAACCGCTTCCTGACCTGCGCTAATGCTGTCTACGGCTTTACCGTCAACAAACAGCGCGGTCACGTTGCTGGTCAGAGCCAGCTCTTCGTAGCCTTTAAATTCAGACGCGCTATCAACGCGGATCATCGCGTTGTAGTCCGCGCCAAAACCGCTGGATTCACGCGCACGACGACGCTGCTCTTCCATTGCGGCTTCAAAGCCTGCTTCGTCAACTTTGATGTTGCGCTCGCGGCAAACGTCCGCCGTCAGGTCAACCGGGAAGCCGTAGGTGTCGTACAGGCGGAAAGCGGTTTCGCCATCCAGCGTGTCGCCCTTGAGTTGCGCCAGCTCGTCGTCCAGCAGCGCCAGTCCGCGCTCCAGCGTACGGGCAAACTGCTCTTCTTCGGTTTTCAGAACCTGTTCAACCTGCGCCTGCTGGCGTTTCAGCTCGTCACCGGCAGAGCCCATCACGCCAATCAGTGGACCAACGAGTTTATAGAAGAAGGTGTCCTTCGCGCCCAGCATGTTGCCATGACGGATCGCACGACGAATGATACGACGCAGCACATAGCCACGGTTTTCATTCGACGGGATAACGCCGTCAGCAATCAGGAACGCACAGGAACGAATATGGTCTGCGATAACGCGCAGTGATTTGTTGTTCAGATCGGTTGCGCCCGTCACTTCGGCAACGGCTTTGATCAGGGTGCTGAACAGGTCAATCTCATAGTTGGAGTTAACGTGTTGCAGAACGGCCGCGATACGCTCAAGACCCATACCGGTATCTACGGACGGTTTTGGCAGCGGCTCCATGGTGCCGTCGGCCTGACGGTTGAACTGCATGAAGACGATGTTCCAGATCTCAATGTAGCGATCGCCATCTTCTTCCGCGCTTCCCGGAGGGCCGCCCCAGATGTGGTCACCATGATCGTAGAAGATCTCGGTGCACGGACCGCAAGGGCCGGTGTCACCCATCTGCCAGAAGTTATCAGACGCGTAAGGCGCGCCTTTGTTGTCACCGATACGGATGATACGTTCGCGAGGGATACCCACTTCTTTTTCCCAGATGTCGAACGCTTCGTCATCGGTCTCATACACGGTCACCCACAGACGCTCTTTCGGCAGATTAAACCAGTTTTCACCGGTCAGCAGTTCCCACGCATATTGAATGGCGTCGTGTTTGAAGTAGTCGCCGAAGCTGAAGTTACCCAGCATTTCGAAGAAAGTGTGGTGGCGCGCGGTGTAACCGACGTTTTCCAGATCGTTGTGTTTACCGCCCGCACGCACGCAACGCTGTGAGGTTGTGGCGCGGGAATAATTACGCTTGTCGAGACCAAGGAACACATCCTTGAACTGGTTCATCCCGGCGTTGGTAAACAGCAGAGTCGGGTCATTGTTCGGTACCAGGGAGCTGCTGGCAACAACCTGGTGTCCCTTACTATGGAAAAAATCGAGAAACGCCTGACGGATCTCAGCGGTGCTCTTGCTCATAATTATCCTGAAATCAAGCTAACGAAATGTCGCAGCAGATCTGTATCTGTAAACAGTTGGACGGACCAGCTACTGGAAAAAGTGGGAATAAGATAAGTTTTCTTTAGTGGGAAGTAAAATCCCGCATGCGTTCAATCGGTAAAATTACGCCAGATATCCTGAATATCTTCCATCAGGAAGCCGCGGTAGAGCAAAAAGCGCTGGATTTTAACTTTTTCTGAAAATTCACGCGGCAGCGGCTCACCGTACTTTCGTACCGCCTGCTCACGCGCCAGTTCGCACCAGTCGATTTCACTTTCGCGCATGGCTTTTTCAATCGATTCACGGGCTACACCTTTCTGGTTCAGCTCCTGGCGGATACGCGCTGGCCCATAGCCTTTACGACCACGGCTGGCAAGAAAGCGAGCGGCAAAACGGCCGTCATCCAGATAGTGATGCTCGTAGCACCAGGCAACCACGCGGTCATAATCTTCCGCGGTGGCATCAATGTCTTCCGGACCGTTTTTGCTCATGACGGGCGCTGACAGTTTCCGCCGCAGCTCCTGTTCACTATGGTCACGCACGGCAAGAATACGCACGGCCCGATCCAGCAAGCGTGAGTAGGCTGGTCGGCGTGATGTCGGTTCACTCATAAAAAACCTGTCGATTCAGAAATGCAAAAAGGGCCGCATCAGCAGCCCTTCATTTTTATCCGAGAGGATTAAAAATCTTCGTTGGTTTCTTCAGCATCCGCGCCGTCGACCACGAAATCAGGTTTAGAGTCCTGGTTGCTCAGCAGGAGTTCACGCACCTTCTTCTCAATCTCTTTCGCCGCCGCCGGGTTCTCTTTCAGCCAGGAGATAGCATTCGCTTTACCCTGACCAATCTTGTCACCGTTGTAGCTGTACCATGCGCCCGCTTTTTCAATCAGCTTCTCTTTCACGCCAAGGTCAACCAGCTCGCCGAGGAAGTTGATACCTTCGCCGTAGAGGATCTGGAATTCAGCCTGTTTGAACGGTGCTGCGATTTTGTTCTTCACAACCTTCACGCGGGTTTCGCTACCGACGACGTTATCCCCCTCTTTCACCGCGCCGATACGGCGGATATCCAGACGGACAGAAGCGTAGAATTTCAGAGCGTTACCGCCGGTGGTGGTTTCCGGGTTACCGAACATTACACCAATTTTCATACGGATCTGGTTGATGAAGATCAGCAGCGTATTGGACTGCTTCAGGTTACCCGCCAGCTTACGCATCGCCTGGCTCATCATACGTGCCGCGAGGCCCATGTGAGAGTCACCGATTTCACCTTCAATTTCCGCTTTTGGCGTCAGCGCCGCAACGGAGTCGACGATGATCACGTCAACCGCACCTGAGCGCGCCAGCGCGTCACAAATTTCCAGGGCCTGCTCGCCGGTGTCCGGCTGTGAGCACAGCAGGTTGTCGATATCAACGCCCAGTTTACGGGCATAGACCGGGTCCAGCGCGTGCTCGGCATCGATAAACGCACAGGTTTTACCTTCGCGCTGTGCCGCCGCAACAACCTGCAACGTCAGGGTGGTTTTACCCGAGGATTCCGGACCGTAGATTTCTACGATACGGCCCATCGGCAAACCGCCAGCGCCCAGTGCGATATCAAGAGAAAGCGAACCAGTGGAGATAGTTTCCACATCCATGGAACGGTCCTCACCCAGGCGCATGATGGAGCCTTTACCGAATTGCTTTTCGATCTGGCCCAGTGCTGCCGCCAACGCTTTCTGTTTGTTTTCGTCGATAGCCATTATTACTCCTGTCATGCCGGGAGAAGCAACTGCGCTTCACCATGGACTTCTGTTCTGTTGAGGCAATTATACTGTATAGTCATACAGTATCAAGTATTTTGTAGAAATTGTTGCCAGAGCGTTTTTAACGCGTATTCCGTTGCCTGACGACGCACGCTTTCGCGATCGCCGCTGAAGCATTCCCGGCGGGTGATCCCTTCACCTTTTGAGGTGGCAAAGCCAAACCAGACGGTGCCGACAGGCTTCACGTCGCTGCCGCCGTCCGGCCCCGCGATACCGCTGATGGAGATAGCGTAATCTGCGCGCGCCTCTTTCAGCGCGCCAATCGCCATTTCGATCACCACCGGCTCGCTGACCGCGCCATGCTGCTCAAGCGTGGCTTCACGCACGCCAATCATCTGCGCTTTAGCCTCGTTACTGTAGGTCACAAAGCCGCGTTCAAACCAGGCGGAACTGCCAGCAATATCGGTAATTGCTTTCGCCACCCAGCCGCCGGTGCAGGATTCTGCGGTCGTGAGAGTCGCGCCGCGCTGTTTCAGCGCCAGCCCCACCACTTCGCTTAGCTGCATCAATTCATGGTCAGTCATTCTCGCTCCAGGCCTTAGAAAAACATGCAGCACAAGATAGCACTTTCTCATCAAATATGGGGATGCGCGTCGGGTTTTACGAGGGGGCTTCAGAAAAAAGCCGATGCGGGCGCACCGGCCAGAGAGACGCTTATTTCATGCTGTTAGCGAGGGTATCCACATTGTGGCGAAACGCCTTGACGTAGGTGTCCACCACGCCGCCCTTCGCGGACAGCGCTTCCGGGTAAAGTTCACCGCCCGGCTGGGCGCCCGTGGCGGTCGCAATCTGCTTCACCAGGCGCGGATCAAGCTGGTTTTCCATAAACCAGGTTTTCACACCGTCAGCTTTAATCTGATTGATGATCTCCGCTACCTGCGCCGCGCTGGCTTCACTCTCAGACGACAGCCCCTGCGGCGCCATAAACGTCACGCCGTAGGCGCGGCTGAAATAGCCGAAGGCGTCGTGACTGGTCAGCACTTTGCGCTTCGCCTGTGGGATGTCGCTGAAACGCTTTTTAGCCCAACCGTCCAGCTGAGAGAGCTGCGCAATATAGGGTTTACCGGTAGCTTCAAGCGCCGCCGTATCTTCAGGATCGGCCTTCACCAGCCCAGAGAGAATATTTTGCGCATACAGCGCGCCGTTCGCCGCGCTGTTCCACGCGTGCGGATCGGTCACGGTTTTACCGTCCTCTTCCAGCGTGTGCGTTTTCACGCCGTCCGAAGCAACCACCAGCTGGCCTTTGAATCCGGAGGCTTTCACCAGACGATCGAGCCAGCCCTCCAGCCCCAGCCCATTGACCACCACCACGTCAGCTTTACTCAACGCCGCGCTGTCTTTGGGCGAGGGTTCGAAAGTATGGGGATCACCGTCCGGCCCCACCAGCGTCGTCACCTTCACACGATCGCCGCCAACCTGCTGCGTGATGTCTCCCAGGATGGAAAAGCTGGTCACCACATTAAGCGTTTTCGCCATTACGCCGTGCGTCATCATGCCGAGCGCGAGCGCCACGGCTAACCCTGTACGTTTCATCGTTTCCCCTTGCGTTAAAAAAGCGCCCGCAGGCTATCCGCCAGCCTGCTGCGCGTGCCAAATAAAACGGAAATAAAGAACAATGCGCTGGCGGTCAGCACAATGGAGGGCCCGGCGGGCAGACTCACTGCCCAGGAAAGGCTTAAGCCCAGCCACGCGCAAAAAATACCGCTGATACCCGCCATCAGAAGTAACCCTGGCAGGGTGCGCACCCAGCAGCGTGCCGCCACGGCGGGTAACATCATCAGCCCGACGGCCATCAACGTGCCGAGCACCTGAAAACCGGCCACCAGGTTGAGCACCAGCAGCGCCAGAAACAGACCGTGTAACATCCCGGGCAGCCAGCGCGCGTTCACCTGCAACCACGCGGTATCGAACGCTTCGCTGACCAGCCCACGATAAAACATCGCCAGCGTGAGGAGCGTGAACATGCAAACGCCCGTCACGAACAGGGCTGACGCGCTATCCACGGCGAGAATGGAGCCAAACAGAAGATGAAGCAGATCGACATTTGAACCGCGCAGCGACACCAGCGTGACGCCCAGCGCCAGGGAACCCAGGTAAAACCCCGCGAAGCTGGCATCCTCTTTAAGGGGCGTGCGGCGGCTGACCAGCCCGGCCACCAGCGCAACGGCGATCCCGGCAATAAACCCGCCGACAGTCATTGCCAGCAGCGACATCCCGCTGAGCAGATAGCCCACCGCGACACCCGGCAAAATGGCGTGAGAAAGGGCGTCCCCCATCAGGCTCATCCGACGCAGCTGAAGAAATACGCCCAGCGCAGTGGTGCTGACGGAGAGCGCCAGGCAAACCACCAGTGCACGGCGCATAAAGCCGTACTCAATAAACGGCTGGAAGAATGTATGCCAGATCATGCCACCCTCACCCGCTCGGTTTTCCATTGGGGAATATCAGCGTCCAGACGTAACGTCTGCGGGAAGTGACGTGCTACGCGCTCGCTGTCATGCAGAACCGCCAGCAGGGTCTGCCCCTGCATATACATCTCCAGCATCAGATCCATCAGCACGTTGCAGGTCGCTTCATCAACGCCGGTGAAGGGTTCGTCCAGCATCACCAGCGGTGCCTGCTGCACTAAAACGCGGGCAAACAGCATGCGCTGGAATTGCCCGCCGGAGAGTTCATCGATGGTGGATAACGCCATGGACGCCAGCCCCACGCGCTCAAGCGCGCCGGCAATGCGCATGCGGGTATCCCGACGAAAACCGGCAAATAGCGAGATTTCTGGCCAGCAGCCCATGCTCACCACGTCCTGCACGGTCAGAGGAAATTGCGCCTCCAGCGCGTGACGCTGCGCCAGCCAGCCCACCACCGGACGTCTCCCCTGCCAGCGAAACGTACCGCTGACGGGCGGAAGAAAGCCAGCGAGCGTTTTCAGCAGCGTGGATTTGCCGCAGCCGTTGGCCCCGACGATGGCGGTCATGCTCCCGCGTTCAATCACGCCGGACAGTGCGCGCGTAACGGGCTGGCGATCGTAACCCGCTACCAGGTCGTTCATCACGATCATGGCAACGCCACCGCCCAGCGCACGGCCAGGCCGAGAAACAGAATGAGCACCAGCGCCAGCAGCAGCCGAACCGGGGATGAGAGAGAAAACAGGGACATGGACATCTCAATTCAAAATTATGTTATAACATAACAATAATGAAAGACGATTAAGATGTAAACGGCGGGAGTGAAATGGGAATGTGGCGAAATGTTTCTGCGGGAAACAGGTGCGGGCGGGTGCCCTCACCCCAGCCCTCTCCCACAGGGAGAGGGAGGCATAAGGGGACTTACTGGCTAAACGGTGACGCTGCCGGCACACGCGCCTGAGACACCGCCAGCCCCAGCTGCCACACCGCCATCGCATAGTGCGTGCTGTGGTTGTAGCGGGTAATTGTGTAGAAGTTCGGCAGTCCGAACCAGTACTGATAACCGGTTCCGACATCCAGGCGCAGCAGGCTCACCTGGTCAACATTGCCCAGCGGCTGCGACGGCGTTAAGCCTGCCGCTGCAAGCTGCGCAACGCTGTATTTGGTTTTAAATCCGTTTTCCAGACCAAACGCCTCGCCGTTCGCCTGTACCGCCACCTGGCCGCCCGGCGTCCAGCCGTGCGCTTTGAAGTAGTTGGCCACGCTGCCAATGGCGTCTTCGGGATCCCACAGGTTGATGTGACCATCCCCGTTAAAATCTACCGCGTACTGCTTATAGGAGGACGGCATAAACTGGCCGTAGCCCATCGCACCGGCGAACGACCCTTTCAGATCTAACGGATCGTCCTGTTCGTCTCGCGCCATCAGCAGGAAGGTTTCCAGTTCAGAGGAGAAATACTCGGCGCGGCGCGGGTAGTTGAAGGAGAGCGTCGCCAGCGCATCGAGGATGCGGGTTTTACCCATAATGCGTCCCCAGCGAGTCTCGACCCCAATAATACCGACGATGATCTCCGGCGGCACGCCATAGACCTGCCACGCACGATTCAGGGCGTCTTCATACTGATTCCAGAACACCACGCCATTTTGCACGTTGTCCGGGGTAATAAACTGTTTGCGATAGCGCAGCCACGCCCCGTTTGGCCCGGTCGGCACCTGGGCCGTCGGCGCCTGCCTGTCCATCAGGCGCAGCACGTAGTCCAGACGCTTCGCCTGAGACAAAATGGCATGCAGCTGCTGGCGATCAAAACCGTGCTTGCTCACCATTTTATCGATGAACTGTTCGGCCGCAGGGTTATTCGCGAAGTCGCCGCCCATCTGCATCATATTGTGCTGCGGCTCAAGCAGGAACCCGCCGGAAGGCGCGCCCGACGTTTGTTGAACAGCTTCAGTCCTGGGTTTGCTACTACAGGCGGACAGGAGAATAAGCGCAGGTAACAGCGCTGCATAACGACGCTTGAACATGTGGCATCCATTTAACGAGTTCGGTAAGAACCCAGTATGGTAAAGCATCCGCAACACCTCAAGGAAGCGGTACACACCTCCCCAACGCAAATCCGCGCTTTTTTCCATCGAAAATCATTCGCCCCACCAATTATCTTTCAAATTAATCCATTTTTCTTTCATTGTGAGATCTAATTAACACTTTAAAAGCTTTCAATTTGATTATTATTAGCCCCGAACAGACAAAAACAAACGCCCTACAGGAGAGAAGAATGATAGAAACCATCACCCACGGCGCCGAGTGGTTCATCGGGCTTTTTCAGAAAGGCGGCGAGGTATTCACCGGCATGGTGACCGGGATCCTGCCCCTGCTGATCAGCCTGCTGGTGATCATGAACGCGCTGATTAACTTTATCGGCCAGCAGCGTATTGAACGCTTCGCCCAGCGCTGCGCCGGAAACCCGCTGTCCCGCTACCTGCTCCTGCCCTTCATCGGCACCTTTGTGTTCTGCAACCCGATGACCTTAAGCCTCGGCCGCTTTATGCCAGAGAAGTACAAGCCGAGCTATTACGCCGCCGCCTCCTACAGCTGCCATTCCATGAACGGCCTGTTCCCGCACATCAACCCCGGCGAGCTGTTCGTTTATCTCGGGATCGCCAGCGGCCTTACCACGCTTGGCCTGCCGCTCGGCCCGCTGGCGGTGAGCTACCTGCTGGTCGGTCTGGTCACCAACTTCTTCCGCGGCTGGGTGACGGATCTCACCACCGCCATTTTTGAGAAAAAAATGGGCATCCAGCTTGAACAGAAAGTCCATCTTTCAGGAGCTACAGCATGAACCGGATCCGCATTGAGAAAGGCACGGGCGGCTGGGGCGGCCCGCTGGAGTTCGACGCCACCGAAGGCAAAAAGATTGTGTACATCACCGCGGGCACGCGCCCGGCGATCGTCGACAGGCTGCACGAGCTGACGGGCTGGGAAGCGGTCGACGGCTTCAAGGAAGGGGAACCGCCGGAAGCGGAAATCGGCGTGGCGGTGATCGACTGCGGCGGTACGCTGCGCTGCGGCATCTATCCGAAGCGCCGCATTCCGACGGTAAATATTCACTCCACCGGGAAATCCGGCCCGCTGGCGCAGTACATCCTTGAGGATATTTATGTCTCTGGGGTGAAGGAGGACAACATCACGCTGGTGAATGGCACATCCGCGCCGCAAAAAGCGGCCCCGCGCGAGTACGACACCAGCAAAAAAATCACCGAGCAGAGCGATGGCCTGCTGGCGAAGGTCGGGATGGGGATGGGGTCCGCCGTGGCGGTGCTGTTCCAGTCCGGGCGCGACACCATCGACACGGTGCTGAAAACCATTCTGCCGTTTATGGCGTTCGTCTCGGCGCTGATCGGTATCATCATGGCCTCCGGCCTCGGCGACTGGATTGCCCACGGCCTCGCCCCGCTCGCCAGCCACCCGCTCGGCCTGGTGACGCTGGCGCTGATCTGCTCCTTCCCGCTGCTGTCGCCGTTTCTCGGCCCGGGCGCGGTGATTGCCCAGGTCATCGGCGTGCTGATTGGCGTACAGATTGGTCTGGGCAACATTCCCCCGCACCTCGCTCTGCCAGCCCTTTTCGCCATTAACGCTCAGGCGGCGTGCGACTTCATCCCCGTCGGGCTGTCGCTGGCGGAAGCACGTCAGGACACCGTGCGCGTGGGCGTCCCCTCCGTGCTGGTGAGCCGCTTCCTGACGGGCGCGCCCACGGTGCTGATTGCCTGGTTTGTCTCCGGCTTTATTTATCAATAAGAGGTTCCTGCCATGACCGTGATTTACCAGACCACCATTACCCGCATCGGCCAGAGCGCAGCCGATGCGCTGAGCGACCAGATGCTGATCACCTTCCGCGAAGGGGCGCCTGCGGATATCGAAGAGTTTTGCTTTATCCACTGCCACGGCGAGCTAAACGGCGAGCTGAAGGCCGGGAGCCAGCTTGAGCTGGGCGAGGCGCGCTATGCCGTGACCGCCGTCGGCGACGTCGCTGAACAAAACCTGCGCGAGCTGGGGCACATCACCCTGCGTTTTGACGGGCAGCCGCAGGCGGAGTATCCCGGCACGGTTCACGTTGAGGGGCCGGTTCCGCAGGCTGTCACACCAGGCTGTACGTTAAAATTTGTTGCGTAATTAAGGAGAAACACATGAGTCAGGTTGCCGTTGTCATTGGTGGGGGACAAACCTTAGGCGAGTTCCTCTGCCGTGGGCTTGCCGCAGAGGGTTACCGCGTGGCGGTTGTGGACATTCAGAGTGAAAAAGCCGCCCGCGTGGCGGACGCCATCAACACCGAGTTTGGCGAAGGGATGGCGTACGGATTTGGTGCCGACGCCACCAGCGAGCAGAGCGTGATGGCGCTGGCCCGCGGCGTAGATGAGATATTTGGGCGTATCGACCTGCTGGTCTACAGCGCGGGGATCGCGAAAGCGGCCTTTATCAGCGATTTCGAACTGGGGGATTTTGACCGCTCGTTGCAGGTGAATCTGGTGGGCTATTTCCTCTGCGCCCGTGAGTTTTCCCGGCTGATGATCCGCGATGGTATTCAGGGGCGCATCATTCAGATCAACTCGAAATCCGGGAAAGTGGGCAGCAAGCACAACTCCGGCTACAGCGCGGCGAAGTTTGGCGGCGTGGGGCTGACGCAGTCTCTGGCGCTGGATCTGGCCGAATACGGCATCACCGTTCACTCGCTGATGCTGGGTAACCTGTTGAAATCGCCGATGTTCCAGTCCCTGCTGCCGCAGTACGCCTCCAAGCTCGGCATCAAAACTGAAGAAGTGGAGCAGTACTACATCGACAAAGTGCCGCTCAAGCGCGGGTGTGATTATCAGGACGTGCTGAACATGCTGCTGTTTTACGCCAGCCCGAAAGCCTCGTACTGCACCGGGCAGTCGATTAACGTCACCGGTGGGCAGGTGATGTTCTGATCGAGCGGCCTGATGCCCTCACCCTAACCCTCTCCCACCGGGAGAGGGAACAAAACAAGGAGTCGATATGGTAACCGCATTAATCACCTTCGCCGCCCTCGCCTGGTTCTGCCAGATGGCGTTTGGCGGCTGGCAAATCCATCAGTTTAACCGCGCCTTTGACGCCCTGTGCCAGAAAGGCCGTGTGGGCGTCGGGCGTTCCGGCGGACGCTTCAAACCGCGGGTTGTCGTCGCTGTTGCGCTGGATGAAAACAATAAGGTCTGCGATTCCCTCATCATGCGCGGCATGACCGTCTTTGCCCGCCCGGTGAAAATCCAGGCGATCAACGGCATGTTGCTGCATGAATTACAACCTGATGTGATCTTCCCCCATGATTCACTCTGTCAGAATGCACTATCATTAGCGCTTAATCTGAAACATGGATAATTTCGTTGTGAAAGTTATAAACTTGCGGAATTATCATTTCGCAACGTAAGGAACGAAGCGCCTATGAAACCACGTCAGCGGCAGGCGGCCATACTTGAGCATCTGCAAAAGCAGGGAAAGTGCTCGGTAGAGGATCTGGCCCACTACTTTGACACCACCGGCACGACAATACGCAAGGACCTGGTGTTGCTCGAAAACTCCGGCGCCGTCATTCGTACCTACGGCGGCGTGGTGCTCAATAAAGACGAAGCCGACCCGCCTATCGATCACAAGACGCTGATTAATACGCACCAGAAAGCGCTGATTGCCGAAGCTGCGGTCAAATTTATCCAGGACGGCGATTCCATCATCCTCGACGCTGGCAGTACCGTCCTACAGATGATCCCGCTGCTCAGCCGCTTTAATAACATCACCGTGATGACCAACAGCCTGCACATCGTCAATGCCCTGTCAGAGTTCGACAGCGAGCAGACCATCCTGATGCCCGGTGGCACCTTCCGTAAAAAATCCGCGTCGTTTCACGGGCAGCTGGCGGAGAATGCCTTCGACCACTTCAGCTTCGATAAGCTGTTTATGGGCACGGACGGCATCGACCTCAACGCGGGCGTGACCACCTTCAACGAGGTGTTCAGCGTCAGCAAAGCGATGTGCAACGCCGCGCGGGAAGTGATTTTGATGGCGGACTCGTCGAAGTTTGGCCGTAAAAGCCCCAACATTGTCTGTAGCCTTGAAAGCGTCGATAAGCTGATTACCGACGCAGGTATCGATCCGGCATTTAAAAAAGCGCTGGAAGCGAAGGGCATCGACGTGATCGTAACCGGAGAGAAAAATGAGTGATTTTCTGTTAAACGCAGGCCGCCAGACTCTGCTGCTGGAGCTACAGGAAGCCAGCCGCCTGCCGGAGCGTCTGGGTGAGGATTTTGTTCGTGCAGCCAACACCATTATCCACTGCGAGGGCAAAGTGATCGTGGCGGGTATCGGTAAATCTGGTCATATCGGCAAGAAGATTGCCGCGACGCTTGCCAGCACCGGCACACCGGCGTTCTTCGTGCATCCTGCCGAAGCGCTGCACGGCGATCTGGGGATGATCGAAAGCCGCGACGTGATGCTGTTTATCTCCTACTCCGGTTCAGCCAAAGAGCTGGATCTCATCATCCCTCGCCTGCAAGAAAAATCGGTGGCCCTGTTAGCGATGACCGGCAAATCCCGTTCGCCGCTGGCGCTGGCCGCGAAAGCAACGCTGGATATTTCCGTTGAGCGCGAAGCCTGCCCGATGCACCTGGCACCGACCTCCAGCACCGTCAACACGCTGATGATGGGCGACGCGCTGGCGATGGCGGTGATGCAGGCGCGCGGCTTTAACGAAGAGGATTTCGCCCGTTCCCATCCTGCTGGCGCGCTTGGGGCACGTCTGCTCAACAAGGTTCACCATCTGATGCGCACGGACGATGCCATTCCTCAGGTCAAACTCGACACCAGCGTGATGGACGCCATGCTGGAGCTGAGCCGCACCGGGCTGGGGCTGGTTGCGGTATGCGACAACGACCGCCAGGTGAAGGGCGTCTTCACCGACGGCGACCTGCGCCGCTGGCTGGTGGGCGGCGGCAAGCTGGAGGCGCGGGTATCCGAAGCAATGACCCAGGGCGGGCTGACGCTGAATGCCGACAGCCGCGCCATTGAAGCCAAAGAGGTGCTGATGAAGCGCAAAATCACCGCTGCGCCGGTGGTGGACGAGCACGGCAGGCTGTGCGGCGCGATCAACCTGCAAGACTTCTACCAGGCGGGGATTATTTAACCCTTAAGCCCCAGACGTTTCGCCAGCCTGTGAAGGTTGGCGACGTCCATCTCCAGCGCCCGCGCGCATGCCGCCCAGCTGCGGTTATTCTGCTCCAGGGCGCGGGTGATCATCTGACGCTGGAACGCATCCGTCGCCTCGCGCAGGTTTTCGTTCACGCTCTCAGGTATCACCGGCTTCACGGACGGCGTCGTTTCCTCATGCAGCGCGAAATGGCGCGCATGAATAACCACTTCATCCCCCGAACGCGTAGCCCGCGCCAGCACCACCGCGCGGTGAATCGCATGTTCCAGTTCACGCACGTTACCCGGCCAGCCGTAGCTCAGCAGGTGCGTCCTCGCGCCGGGGCTTAGCACCACGCGGGAAAGCCCCATTTTGAGCCGACACTGTTCGCAGAAAAAGCCCGCCAGCAGCACCACATCATCGCCCCGCTCGCGCAGCGGCGGCACCGTGAGCGGGAACACGCTCAGACGGTGGAACAGATCGGCGCGGAAATTGCCCGCCAGCACCTCTTCGCGCAGATCGCGGTTCGTCGCCGCCAGCACGCGCACATCCACGCGTAAGCTGCGATCGTCACCCACGCGTTGAATATCGCCATACTGCAACACCCGCAGCAGTTTGGCCTGGAGCGAAAGGGAGAGTTCGCCAATTTCATCGAGGAACAGCGTGCCGTTATCAGCCATTTCGAACTTGCCGCTGCGGTTGCTGATCGCCCCGGTAAAGGCTCCTTTGACGTGTCCGAACAGCTCGCTTTCCGCCACGCTTTCCGGCAGCGCCGCGCAGTTGAGATAGACCAGCGGGTTCACCGCACGGGGCGAGGCTTCGTGGATCGCTTTCGCCACCAGCTCTTTACCGGTGCCGGTCTCCCCGAAGATCAGCACGTTCAAATCAGACGCGGCGACAATCTCAATCTCTTTTTTAAGCTGCGCCATGCCCGGCGAAAGGCCAATCATTTCGGTGTGCGCCACCTGCTCAAACGCCGTCGGGCTACCCGGAAGAATATTCTGGCTCTCCAGCTGTTCTATCAGCAGGGCGTTGTTCAGCGCCCCGGCCGCCAGCGCGGCAATCAGCCGTAGCTCTTCGTCGCTGAAGGTATCGAACTGATCCGGCGACATGCCATCGAGGGTTAACGCGCCAATCAGGTTCTGCCCGGCAAACAGCGGCAGGCCGATACAGGCGTGAACCTTCAGGCTCTCCTGGCCGGGGATCAGGCCGTCGTACGGATCGGGCAGATCGCTGTCTGCCGGGAAACGCACCACGTCACCCGCACGGGCGATGGTTTCCAGACGCGGGTGGCCCTCCAGGGTAAAGCGCCGCCCGAGTACGTCCTTCGCCAGACCGTCGATAGCCAGCGGAATAAACTGCCGCCCTTCGTAACGCAGCAGCGCCGAGGCATCGCAATCCAGCACGTGACGCAACGTGGAGATCAGCCGTTGAAAGCGGTCCTGATGACCAATACCGGTTTGCAGTTCTATGGCGATCTTCGCCAGCACATCTACGGAAAAGCTCATCTCTGCCTCACTGTCATTTTGACAATACATAGTGTCATATTGACAATTTTTAAGATAGTCAAAATGACTACCCATTAGGGAGGATAAAAATATAAATACATTATTTTCAATGAGTTAAAAAACTGGCACGCAACTTGATATATGACAGTCATCTTATTTGAAAACGCCGTATTAAGTTGAGGTTGCTATGTCTATTCTGGTTAAAAATAACATTCATTGGGTGGGTCAACGTGACTGGGAAGTACGTGATTTTCACGGGACGGAATACAAAACGCTGCGCGGCAGCAGCTACAACAGCTACCTCATTCGCGAAGGTAAAAACGTCCTGATCGATACCGTCGATCACAAATTCAGCCGCGAGTTCGTGCAGAACCTGCGCAGCGAAATCGATCTGAACGACATCGACTACATCATCATCAACCACGCGGAAGAGGATCACGCCGGGGCGCTGACCGAGCTGATGTCCCACATTCCGGATACCCCGATCTACTGCACCACCAATGCCATTGACTCCATCAACGGCCACCACCACCATCCAGAGTGGAACTTCCACACTGTAAAAACCGGCGACACGCTGGATATCGGCAACGGCAAACAGCTGATCTTCGTGGAAACCCCAATGCTGCACTGGCCGGACAGCATGATGACCTACATGACCGGTGACGCGGTGCTGTTCAGCAACGACGCCTTCGGCCAGCACTACTGCGACGAACGTCTGTTCAACGACGAAGTGGATCAGACCGAGCTGTTCGAACAGTGCCAGCGCTACTACGCCAACATCCTGACGCCGTTCAGCCGTCTGGTCACGCCAAAAATCACCGAGATCCTCGGCTTCAACCTGCCGGTGGATATGATTGCCACCTCCCACGGCGTGGTATGGCGTGAAAATCCAACCCAGATCGTCGAGCTGTACCTGAAGTGGGCGGCGGACTATCAGGAAGACCGCATCACCATCTTCTACGACACCATGTCCAACAACACCCGCATGATGGCGGACGCCATTGCCCAGGGCATCAACGAAGTGGACCCGAACGTGGCAGTGAAAATCTTCAACGTGGCGCGCAGCGATAAGAATGAGGTATTGACCAACGTCTTCCGCTCCAAAGGCGTGCTGGTGGGTACCTCCACCATGAATAACGTGATGATGCCGAAAATTGCCGGACTGGTGGAAGAGATGACCGGCCTGCGCTTCCGTAACAAACGCGCCAGCGCCTTTGGTTCACACGGCTGGAGCGGCGGCGCGGTAGACCGTCTCTCCACCCGTTTACAGGATGCCGGTTTTGAGATGTCCCTGAGCCTGAAGGCGAAATGGCGTCCGGATCTCGACGCGCTGGAAATCTGTCGCCAGCACGGTCGCGACATTGCCCGCCAGTGGGCGCTTGCGCCGCTGCCGGAAACCGCACCCGCCGCGGCTGCTGCGCCGGAAGCCGTAGCAGAAGCCGCTCCTGCCGCTGCCGACCTCGGCCCCTGCATGCAGTGCAGCGTCTGCCAGTGGATTTACGATCCCGAGCTGGGCGAGCCGTTGCAGGATGTCGCGCCGGGTACACCGTGGAGCGAGGTGCCGGACAACTTCCTCTGCCCGGAATGTTCCCTCGGAAAAGACGTCTTTGATGTTCTGGCAACGGAGGCAAAATGAGCCACGGCATCGTCATTATCGGCTCGGGCTTTGCCGCCCGCCAGCTGGTGAAAAATATCCGCAAACAGGATGCTAACGTGCCGTTGACGGTGATCGCCGCCGACAGCATGGATGAGTACAACAAGCCTGATTTAAGCCACGTCATTAGCCAAAATCAGCGCGCCGACGATCTCACCCGCCAGACGGCGGGGGAGTTTGCAGAACAATTTAATCTGCGTCTGTTTCCGTACACCTGGGTCACCGATATCGACGCCGACGCCCACGTGGTGAACGCGAAAGATAAAACCTGGCAGTACGACAAGCTGGTGCTGGCGACGGGGGCATCGGCGTTTGTGCCGCCGGTTGAGGGCCGCGAGTTAATGGTCACGCTCAACAGTCAGCAGGAGTATCAGGCCAGCGAGACCCTGTTACGCGACGCCATGCGGGTGATGATTGTCGGCGGCGGGCTGATTGGCACCGAGCTGGCGATGGACTTCTGCCGGGCGGGAAAATCCGTCACCCTGGTTGACCACGCAGCCAGCATTCTGTCAGCGCTGATGCCGGCAGAAGTAAGCAGTCGCTTACAGCATCGTCTGACCGACATGGGCGTGCATCTGCTGCTGAAATCGCAGTTGCAGAGCCTGAGCAAAACCGAAACCGGCATTTGTGCGACGCTCGACCGCACCCGCAGGGTGGAAGTGGATGTGGTTATTGCGGCGACGGGGCTGCGCCCGGAAACCGCGCTGGCGCACCGCGCAGGCGCAGAGATCAATCGCGGCGTGAAGGTAGACAGCTACCTGCAAACCACCCAGCCGGACATTTATGCCCTGGGCGACTGCGCGGAAATTAACGGCCAGGTGCTGCCGTTCCTGCAACCGATTCAGTTAAGCGCCATGTTCCTGGCGAAAAACCTGCTCGGCGGCAACGCCCCGGTGAAATTACCCGCCATGCTGGTGAAGGTAAAAACGCCGGAACTACCGCTGCATCTCGCAGGTGAAACGCAGCGTCAGGATCTGAACTGGGAGATTGCCCTTTCGCCTCAGGGCATGGTGGCGCGCGGCACCGATACTGTCGGTCAGATGCGCGCCTTTGTGGTCAGCGAAGACAGAATGAAGGAGGCCTTCGCGCTGCTGAAATCGTTACCTGCTTAACCCTCGTCATGCCGGGTGGCGCTCCGCTTACCCGGCCTACTTAACACCATAACGGTAAACCTTGTAGGCCCGCGCAAGCGTAGCGCCGCCGGGTAAAAACAGGGCTGCGTGGTTCAGGACCGCACCACCAGCGCGTCATAACCGCGCCAGCGGTAGTTCGCCATTGAGATCAGCCAGCAGGCGACAAACAGCCCGACCACCACAAACCCGGCGTCGCCCAGGTTATCGTTCACCGCGCCAATCATATCCCACACGCCGCCGCTGAGGGCCAACTTGTCCATCAGCAGACCCAGCGCTTCCAGCCCGCCGATAAACAGCGCCACCACCACCGAAGTGCCGGTGATGGTCATGTTGTAGTACAGCTTGCGCTGTGGCTTGTTAAACGCCCAGCCATAGGCACCCACCATCAGCAGGTTATCGAGCGTATCCACCAGCGCCATGCCGCTGGCGAAGAGCGCCGGGAAGATCATGATCGACCACACCGACATCCCGCTGGAGGCGCTGGCGGCGGAGATCCCCAGCACGCCGATTTCGGTGGCCGTGTCAAAGCCGAGGCCAAACAGGAAGCCCACCAGATACATCTGCCAGCTTTTATTGACGAGGCGGAAGGTTTTGCCGAACAGCCAGTTCATGACGCCACCCTGGGCAGGCAGCGTGATGTCGCCCTGCACGGGCCTGCCGTGTTTCAGTGCCTGAAAACTGCGCCAGACGCCGCGCAGGATCACCATATTCACCAGCGCCATCGCCAGCAGGAAGGTGGCGGAGACGGCGGTGCCAATCAGGCTGCCGGTTTCGTGGAACCATTCCATATTTTTCTGAAACGCCGTGGCGGTGGCGGCGATGGCAATGGAGGCCAGCACCACGATGGTGGAGTGTCCGAGGGAAAACCATGCGCCCACGCCGGACGGGCGCTTGCCCTGCTGCATCATCTTACGCGTCACGGTATCAATCGCGGCGATATGGTCGGCATCCACCGCATGACGCAGTCCGTAACACCAGGCCAGCAGGCTGGCCGCCATCAGCGCCGTACTGCCGCTAAAGGTGTGCCACGCCAGCCCCCAGGCCAGCAGGTTAGCCATCACCAGAGCCAGCAGCAGGCACGCTGCACGAGGTTCATTGCGTAAAAGTCGTAACATTTTAAATCCTTTGTGAACATGATCGGGCGGCAGCAACCACCGCCTGCCCGAAGGAGATCGCTCCGTCGCCTGCGGGCAGGCGCGAAGGAAAAAGAAGCGTGAAATCAGAAAGGTAATGACGAAGGCGCGCGCGTAGCAGGCGGTTGTGAAGGACACCTCCGCTGAAGCACACCGTAGAGAGCGACCGTCGGCGCGCATGCGTTGCCGCCAGTTCGCTCAGCCCTTTTGCCAGCGCATCGTGAAAGGCCCAGGCGCGCTCGCCGGGCTCCGCCCGCCAGGCCAGCCACTGCTGCCAGAACAGCGCAAGGTTATCCGTCTTGAGCGTCACCGGATGATCAACCCCTGGACAGCGTTCGGCCAGCGCCTCCAGCCGGCATGCGGCTTCGCCCTCATAGCGTTGCGTTTCAATGCCCAGCGCACAGGCCACGGCGTCAAACAGACGACCACAGGAGGAGGCCCGCGGCGCATTGATACCGCGCGACACTGCCGTTGCCAGCAGCGGCCAGTTTTGACACTGTACCGCCTCTGTTTCCGGGTACTGCTGCCAGTCAGGTAGGAACGCCAGACAGTGGGCGAGCAAATTGCGCCACGGCTGTTTTGCCGCCAGATCGCCCCCCGGCAGCGCAACGGCTGGCAGACCGCCCAGCCGTTCGCAGTCGCGATAGTTCACCCGCAGGCACTCGCCGCCCCACATCGCGCCGTTCTCACCCATACCGATCCCATCCAGCGTCAGGGCAATAACATCCCCGCCGTCGAGCGGCCAGCCATTCTCCGCCAGACACGCTGCTGCATGCGCATGATGATGCAGCACGGTCTCAACGGGCAGCGCCTGCGCCCGGGCCCACTGTCGGGCGTGATATCCCGGATGGGCATCGCACACCACGCGCTCTGGCTGGAAGGCGTAGATGTCCTGCATCGTCGAGAGCGCACTGCGCCACTGCGCCTCTACGCCCTCGTCGCTCAGATCGCCAAAATGCTGGCTCAGCACCGCCTGGTTGCCACGTACCAGGCAGAAGGTATTTTTCATCTCCGCGCCGGTGCATAACATGGGCGGGATGTCGCGGAATCCGGCGGGCAATGTGATGGCATCCGGCACAAAACCGCGTGCGCGACGCAGCATCGTGCCCTCCCGATCCATTAATGAATCATCCATCCGTTGAAGAATATCGCGGTTGTGCAGCAGGAAGCCGTCAGCGACGTCACTGAGTTCTTCCAGCGCCTGCTGGTTGCTTATGGCGGGTGGATGGCCGCTGAGGTTGCCGGAGGTCATCACCAGCGGGCGCTGGCAGTCCAACATCAGCAAATGCTGGAGCGGGTTCGCAGGCAACATCACGCCAATTGTATTTAGCCCCGGCGCAATCTCCTCAGGAAACGCAGGAAGGCAGGCTTTTGGCGTCAGCACAATCGGCGCAGCGGGTGAACCTAACAGCGTCTGGATGGCCTCCGGCAGATCGTTCGCATGCGGGATCATCACCGCCAGCGGCTTGGTCGGGCGCTGCTTGCGTGCCCGCAATTTCCGAATCGCCTGTGGGTTAAGCGCGTCGCAGACCAGGTGAAATCCGCCCAGCCCTTTGACCGCCACAATCCCGCCGTTTTTCAATCTCTCCACCGCCGCGCTTAACGCCGATTCGCGGGTGGTGGCAGCATCCCCGGCTTGCCACTCCAGCTGCGGCCCGCAGTCCGGGCAGGCCACCGGCTGAGCGTGAAAACGCCGGTCAGCCGGGTTGCGGTACTCCGTTTCACAGGGCACACAGAGCGGGAAAGGCGCCATTGACGTGGCCGGGCGGTCATAGGGCATGGCGCGGATAATGGTAAACCGCGGTCCGCAGTGGGTGCAGTTGATAAACGGGTAGCGATAACGGCGCTCGCGCGGATCGCGCATCTCCGCCAGGCATGCGGGACAGGTGGCGGCATCCGGGACGATTTGCGTGTCCATCGCCCCGCTCTCGCTGTGGCGGATGACAAACTCGTCCGGCAGCGTATTCCAACTGTACGGCTGCGTTTCAACGCGATCGATGCGCGCCAGCGGTGGGCAGTCCTGGCGCAGTCTCGCGGTAAAGTCACCCCCACTACCCGCGAGACGCACCAGGACACCCTCTCCGTCGTTGCACACGTCGCCCGCCAGCCCCAGCTGGTGTGCAAGCTGCCAGACGAAGGGACGAAATCCTACCCCCTGCACCTTGCCGCGCACCCGAAGCTGTACGCCGTTAACGCGCATTGCAGCTTAAAACAGCAGCGATGACGAGGTGTCGAACGCCGCACGGCGGCGTTTTTCGGCACTCATCTGTTCGAGCTTGTCGCGATCGACGCAGACCAGCGCATGCGTCGGACAGGCTTCCATACACGCCGGACCGGCGTCGCGGTGGTAGCAGAGGTCACATTTATTGGCTTCGGCTTTCTCCGCGCGCACACTCAGCCCGATACCGCTGTTGCGCACCACCGGGCGAACGACCACCTCCATCGCGCCATACGGACACGCCACCACACAGGTTTTGCACCCGATGCAGCGCTCCTGCATCACATGCACGAAGCCTTTCTCGCGCTTAATCGCCCCGTTCGGACAGACGTTGGCGCACGGCGCGTCTTCGCACTGGCGACAGATAGCGGCGGTGGAAATATTCACGCCTTTAATGACGTGGATGCGCGGCAGGAAGGTGTCGGGGGTCAGGGAGGCGCAATCCTGCTCCGCCTGATGGGACACCACGCACGCCACTTCACAGGTACGGCAACCAATGCATTTGCTGGCATCGGCCATAATAAAACGGTTCATCTGCTTCTCCGGCATAACTGTTATGCGCGAAGCTATTCATAAACCGTGCCAATATTTAACACATTGATTTTAAAGCGAAATAAAAAAGAAGAGGATCTGTCATCGTCATTTGTGACGATGACAGATGTCGACGTCAGCGATGCGGGCAGTCAATGACGGAGCCGCGCAGGATAAGCTCGCCGGAAAAAGTTTGCTGAGGCTTAAACTCACCGCCGTCGAGCATGAAGATCAGGCGGCTGATGGTCTCCTGGATCATCTCCGTTACCGGAATACGCACGCTGGAGAGGGACGGCACGATATAGGGCGCGATTGCCACGTCGTCAAAGCCGATGACGGACACCGCGCCCGGCGTGGCGACGCCGCTCTCGTGCAACTGCCTGATGGCGCCAATCGCCATATCGTCGTTACTCGCCACCAGGGCGGTAAACGTTTCGCCGCGGGTGAGCAGCTGAGAGACCGCCGCCGCGCCGCTGGCCGGGCTCCACTTCCCTTCGGCGATCAGCGCGTCACGCAGGGCAATGCCGTGCTGCGCCAGCGCGTCCTTGTAGCCGGAAAGACGCTCCACGCCGGTGGGGGAATCCAGCGAACCGGTGATAAACGCAATCTCCCGGTGGCCTTTCGCGATCAACTGCGATACTGCGTCCTGACACGACGCTTTATGATTGGACCAGACGCTGTGGCTGCTGTTTTTCCGCAAACGGCGGTTGAGCACCATAATCGGCTGCTCGCATTTCTCAATAATTTCGTCCAGCGCTTCCACGCTCAGAAAACGCGGGTAGATGATCACCGCGTCGCAGCGCATGTCGAGCAGGTACTGGATCGCCTCGCGCTCCTCTTCGGCGCTGTGCTTGCCGTCCGCCAGGATTAGCTGACGCCCCTTCTCTTCCGTCATCCGCGCGGCGTTAAACAGCAGCTCGCTAAAGTAGACCCCATGGTACAGGGTGTTTGTCACCACCAGCCCCAGGGTCTGGGTGCGTTTGGTCGCCAGGTTTCGCGCCAGCAGATTGGGGCGATACCCGCTCTCTTCGATGGCCTGAAACACGCGGTCTTTCGTCTCCTGGCTGACGTAACCGTTCCCCGACAGCACCCGGGAGACCGTCGCTTTCGACACGCCTGCCCGCTTCGCCACTTCCAGCATCGTGGTCATAGTGTTATTCCATTCAAATCTGATGAGCCGCAGTGTACTTCACCGCAGAAAAATTGTCGCAGCGGCGTTATCACGCTTTATACGGCCACGAGTGATCGTCATCACGAAACGAAAAAATGCATAAAAAGTGGTCTTGTTTCATTAAAAGAAACTCATGATGATTATGTGAAACCGGTTTCCTACACTTCTCACAACGATAACAGGATCACATCCGATGGCAAAAAATTACGCTGCGCTGGCAAATGACGTGGTTAGCGCGCTGGGCGGTAAAGAGAACATCGTCGCCGTCACCCACTGCATGACGCGCCTGCGCTTCGTTCTGAAAGACGAAAGCCTTACCGACGCCGCGCGTCTGAAAAGCATCAGCGGCGTGCTCGGCGTGGTGCGCAACGACAATCAGTGCCAGGTGATCATCGGCAACACCGTGTCCCAGGCATACCGTGAAGTGGTGAGCCTGCTGCCCGCCAACCTGCAACCTGCCGTAGCGGAAGGTCCACAGAAGCTTACGCTGCGCCGGATTGGCGCCGGGATCCTCGACGCGCTGATCGGCACCATGTCTCCGCTGATCCCGGCGATCATCGGCGGGTCGATGGTCAAGCTGCTGGCGATGATCCTTGAGATGACCGGCGTGCTGGGCAAAGGTGACCCGACGCTGACGATCCTGACCGTTATTGGCGACGGCGCGTTCTTCTTCCTGCCGCTGATGGTGGCGGCTTCCGCAGCGGTGAAGTTCAAAACCAACATGTCCCTGGCGATAGCCATTGCGGGCGTACTGGTTCACCCGAGCTTTATCGAGCTGATGGCGAAAGCGGCGCAGGGCGAGCATGTAGAATTTGCCTTAATTCCGGTTACGGCGGTGAAATACACCTATACCGTTATCCCGGCCCTGGTGATGACCTGGTGCCTGTCGTATATCGAACGCTGGGTGGATCGCATCACCCCGGCGGTGACCAAAAACTTCCTCAAGCCGATGCTGATCGTGCTGATTGCCGCCCCGCTCGCCATCGTGCTGATTGGCCCGCTCGGGATCTGGATCGGTAGCGCCATCTCCGCGCTGGTCTACACCATTCACGGCTATCTGGGCTGGCTCTCCGTTGCCATTATGGGCGCTCTGTGGCCGCTGCTGGTGATGACCGGGATGCACCGCGTGTTTACGCCGACCATCATCCAGACCATTGCCGAAACGGGCAAAGAAGGGATGGTGATGCCGTCGGAAATCGGCGCCAACCTGTCACTCGGCGGTTCATCGCTGGCGGTGGCGTGGAAAACCAAAAACCCGGAGCTGCGCCAGACGGCGCTGGCGGCTGCGGCCTCCGCCATCATGGCGGGGATCTCTGAACCGGCGCTGTACGGCGTGGCGGTACGCCTGAAGCGTCCGCTGATTGCGAGCCTGATCAGCGGCTTTATCTGCGGCGCGGTGGCCGGCATGGCCGGTCTTGCCAGCCACTCCATGGCGGCGCCGGGGCTGTTCACCAGCGTGCAGTTCTTCGACCCGGCCAACCCGATGACCATCGTCTGGGTGTTTGGTGTGATGGGTCTGGCGGTGGTGCTGTCGTTCGTGCTGACCCTGCTGTTAGGGTTTGAAGATATCCCGGTAGAAGACGAAGCCGAAAAAGCACGCGCCCTGCAAACCGCACCGGTACAGAACAAAGCAGCAGAAGCATAAACTGAAAGCGAGGTAAGAATGTCTGTTTTTCCACAAGGATTTTTATGGGGCGGCGCGCTTGCCGCCAACCAGAGTGAAGGTGCTTACCGTGAAGGCGGCAAAGGACTGACGACGGTCGATATGATCCCCCACGGCGCAAACCGTCTGGCGGTAAAAGTCGGCAAGGAAAAACGGTTTTCGTTGCGTGACGACGAATTTTACCCGAGCCACGAGGCGATTGATTTTTACCATCGTTACAAAGAAGACATTGCCCTGATGGCGGAGATGGGCTTTACGGTGTTCCGCACCTCGATTGCCTGGAGCCGCCTCTACCCGAACGGCGACGAACCGTTGCCAAATCAGGAGGGCATTGCCTTCTACCGCGCGGTGTTCGAGGAGTGCAAAAAGTACAACATCGAGCCGCTGGTGACCCTCTGCCATTTCGACGTGCCGATGCACCTGGTGACGGAGTACGGCTCCTGGCGCAACCGTAAGATGGTGGATTTCTTCGCCCGCTACGCCCGCACCTGCTTCGAGGCGTTTAACGGGCTGGTGAAATACTGGCTGACCTTCAACGAAATCAACATTATGCTGCACAGCCCGTTCTCCGGCGCGGGGCTGGTGTTTGAGGAAGGGGAAAACGAAGACCAGGTGAAATACCAGGCCGCGCACCACGAGCTGGTGGCGAGCGCGCTGGCGACCAAAATCGCCCACGAGGTGAACCCGGAAAACCAGGTCGGCTGCATGCTGGCGGGCGGTAACTTCTACCCCTACTCCTGCAAGCCGGAAGACGTGTGGATGGCACTGGAGAAAGACCGCGAGAACCTGTTCTTTATCGACGTGCAGGCGCGCGGCAGCTATCCGGCCTACTCCGCCCGCGTGTTCCGCGAGAAAGGGGTGGTGATTGTGAAAGACCCCGGCGACGACGACCTGCTGAAAAACACCGTCGACTTTGTCTCGTTCAGTTATTACGCCTCGCGCTGCGCGTCGGCGGATATGAACGCGGGCAACACCAGCGCGGCGAACATCGTGAAGTCCCTGCGCAACCCGCATATTCAGGTGAGCGAGTGGGGCTGGGGCATCGACCCGCTCGGGCTGCGCATCACCATGAACATGATGTATGACCGCTACCAGAAGCCGCTGTTCCTGGTGGAAAACGGCCTCGGGGCGAAGGACGTCATTGATGAAAACGGCGAGATCAACGACGACTACCGCATCAGCTACCTGCGCGAGCATATCCGTGCGATGGGTGACGCGATTGAGGACGGCGTCCCGCTGATGGGCTACACCACCTGGGGCTGCATTGACCTGGTCTCGGCCTCAACCGGGGAGATGAGCAAGCGCTACGGGTTTGTCTACGTCGACCGCGACGACGCCGGGAACGGCACGCTGGATCGAAAGCGCAAGAAATCGTTCTGGTGGTATAAGAAGGTGATTGCGAGTAACGGGGCGGATCTGGCGTAGCCTGTTTTGCCGGGTGGCGGCGTTGCCTTACCCGGCCTACAAACTGCTCGATGCGGTTTTCACCCTCTCCCCTCTGGGGTGAGGGCCGGGGTGAGGGGCTGAAAACCCCCGTCCCCAACCCACCCGGCAAGCCGTGAATACACCACGTCCACCGCCTCTTTCACCGGCGGCGTCATCGGATAATAAAACCCGACGATGTCCGGCTGAATGCCCAGAAACAGCACCTCACCCACGTCGTCTTTAATCTGATCCACCAGGTAGTTCAGCGGCATGTTGTGGGTGGTCATCATAAACATCTCGGCGATGTCGTCCGGGTCAATCAGGCGGATCTCGCCGGGGTTGAGCCCCATATCGGTGGCATCGACGATTAACAACCTGTCCGGGCGCAGCTCGCGAATGGCCACCACGTCGTTTTCCGGCGCGCTGCCGCCGTCAATCACCACCCAGTTGCCCGGCGGGTTCGCAGCGCACATCTCCGCCAGCAGCGGGCCCGCGCCGTCGTCGCCCATCATGCTGTTGCCGACACACAATAAAACGTCAGTCACGTAATCTCCTCACCATCAGGTAGATGGCGCTCTCCTGATGAATATCGTGCAGCATGCCGAGCAGCGTTTTGCTCCACGCCTGCTGCGCCGGGGTTTGTACGCTCAGCGCCGCGTCAAAGGCGTTGGCGAGCATCGCAATGTGGTTGGCGTCGATAACGATCTCACCGTACTTAGGCACGCCCTCCATTTTGCGCCGCGCCGTGCTGCCCTCCTCCAGCGTGGCGATCCACGCCAGGTACTCGGGCCACGGGCAGCTTAACGCCGCCTCCAGGCAGTCGATCACCCCGAGGTGGTGCCCAATCGCCAGGCTGTAATAGACCACCTGCTGCGCCGCATCCGGCGTGGCATCGTTCTCATCAATAAACTTACGGCTCAGCTGGCTGAACACCACCGTTTCACTCATCGGATACGCGCCTCATCCACAATACTGTTCAGGTTTGCCACGATCTCATTGAGACGCGGATCGTTTTCCGCCTCCAGCCAGCGCGCCACCTGATGGTCGCCCTGGCTCAGCAGGCGCAGATAATCGTCTGCAATCTGACGGCCATAGCGGTAACCCGCCAGCCTGCGCGCCGTGCGGTCGATCTTCACCCGCAGCGGCTGCACCATATCCGGGTGCAGGAGAGTGGCTGGCTGGTTGTCCAGCTCGCCCGGCTCGCGGGCGTGGATCTTCTGCTCCAGCAGGCCGAGCGCCATGGCAAAACCGTACAGCGTGGCGGCGGGCGTCGGCGGGCAGCCCGGAATGTAAACGTCCACCGGCACGATTTTGTCGGTGCCGCCCCAGACGCAGTAAAGATCGTGGAAGATGCCGCCGCTGTTGCCGCAGGCGCCGTAGGAGATGCAGATTTTCGGATCCGGCGCAGACTGCCAGGCGCGCAGCGCAGGCGAGCGCATCGCGCGGGTGACCGCGCCGGTGAACAGCAGGATATCCGCGTGGCGCGGGGACGGCACCACTTTGATGCCGAAGCGTTCGGCGTCAAACAGCGGTGACAGGGTGGCGAAGATTTCGATCTCACAGCCGTTGCAGCCGCCGCAGTCCACGCGATAGACGTAGGCCGAGCGTTTGATTTTTTTCAGCAGCGACGCCTTCATGCTGGCGATGGACTCCTCCACCGTCAGCGGTACCGGAATGCCGTTAGCGTCGCGCGGGCCGAGTAAGTTTTCCATCAGCTGGCCTCTCTCATATGACGGGTTAAATCGATGCGGTCAGACGGCAGCAGGCATTTCTGACGTTTGCACTCCGGGCAGGTTTCGAAGCTTTCACGGTGATGCTCCGCACGCACGTCGCCGTTGTGCTTCAGCAGCGCGATGGCGTAGTCGATCTCTTTTTGCACGGCGAACGGACGCTTGCAGACGCGGCAGTTGCACAGCGCAAAGCGCGACTGCTGGAGGAAATCCTCTTTTTTCCACACCGCCAGCTCGTACTCCTGAGACAGGCGAATGGCTACCGTCGGGCAGACCTCCTCGCAGCGGCCGCAGAAGATGCAGCGCCCGAGGTTAAACTGCCAGGCCAGCTCGCCGGTTTTCAGGTCCGTTTCCACCGTTAAGGCATTCGACGGGCAGGCGTTGACGCAGGCCGCGCAGCCGATGCACTGCTGCGGGTTGTGCTCCGGCTTGCCGCGAAAGTTTTTATCCACCGGGATCGGCTCCAGCGGATAACTGCTGGTCTGCGCGCCGGTTTTGATCACTTTTTTGATAAAGGTAAACATGATGAGTCCTTATTTCAGCGGCGAGTTCTTACGCTCGATGCTGTAGCGCTCAAGCTCTTTGTACGGCACCACCTGGCTTTTCTTCTTGCGCACGTCCACGACGGTCATGCGGTCGGTGCAGGAGTAGCACGGATCGAGGCTGCCGATGATCAGCGGCGCGTCAGAGACGGTGTTACCGCGCAGCATGTAGCGCAGGGTTGGCCAGTTGGCGTAGGTCGCCGCACGGCAGCGCCAGCGGTAGAGCTTCTGGTTGTCGCCGGTCATGCTCCAGTGAATGTCATCCCCGCGCGGCGCTTCGGCGAATCCGAGGGCAAAGCGGTTTGGAATGTAGGTGAAGCCTTCCACCATCAGCGGGCCGCCCGGCAGGTTATCGAGGCCGTAGTCGATCATGTTCAGCGCAGTAAACACCTCGTTGATGCGCACCTTCAGGCGGGAGATGACGTCGCAGCCCTGCTCGCTGTGCACGGTCATCGGCAGCAGGCCGTAGCCGACGAACGGGTGATCGGCGCGGGTGTCGCGGGCGTGGCCGCTGGCGCGCACCATTGGACCGACGTTGCTGAAGTCGCGGGCGATTTCCGGGTCAAGACGACCAATCCCGACGGTGCGCTGCTCAATGTTGGGCGTGCTGAGCAGCATGTCCACCAGCTCCTGCACGTCGCGTCGCATCTGCTGCGCCAGCTGGCGGGTCTGGATCATGTCGTCTTTCAGCAGGTCGCGGCGGATCCCGCCGATCAGGTTCAGGCCGTAGGTTTTACGCGCCCCGGTGAGGATCTCCGCCATCTTCATTGATGCCTCACGCACGCGGAAGAACTGCATAAACCCGGAGTCAAAGCCGACGAAGTGGCAGGCCAGGCCGAGGTTCAGCAGGTGTGAGTGCAGGCGTTCCACCTCCAGCAGAATGGCGCGGATCATCTGCGCGCGTTCCGGCACCACGATCCCCATGCCGTTCTCCACCGAGGTGGTGTAGGCGGTGCTGTGGGCAAAGCCGCAGATGCCGCACACGCGGTCAGAAAGAAACGTGACTTCGTTGTAGCCCATGCGGGTCTCCGCCAGCTTCTCCATGCCGCGGTGGACGTAGAACAGGCGGTAGTCGGCGTCGATAATGTTTTCGCCGTCGACGAACAGGCGGAAGTGGCCCGGTTCGTCAGAGGTGACGTGCAGCGGGCCGATCGGCACCACATTATTCTTCTTGCTGCCCAGCTCGTTGATGAACTCGTAGGTTTCGCTGTCGGTTGTCGGGGCCGGACGCTGGCGGTAGTCCATGCTGTCCTTGCGCAGCGGATAGAGTTCATCCGGCCAGTCGTCCGGCAGCACCAGACGACGCTCGTCAGGCAGACCAACCGGCACCAGGCCGTACATGTCGCGCACTTCGCGCTCGCCCCAGACGGCGGCGGGTACGCGCGGCGTGACGGACGGGTACTCCGGCTTGTTCGGGTCAACTTCGACGCGCACGGTGAGCCAGCACTTCTCGCCCTGCTCCATCGACATCACGTAGTACACCGCATAGTTGCCGCACAGCTGACGCTCGTCGTTGCCGAACAGCACCGACAGCCAGCCGCCCTGCTGGTAGTAAAGAAACTCCACCACTTCCGGCAGGTAGTTCACCTTAATGGTGACGGTTACCTGGTCTTTGGTTTGCCATGACTCCTCCAGCACCACGCCCGGGAAAGCCTGATGCAACGCGGCGAGATACTGCTGACCTTTCTTTTCTTCAGACATAAACACTCTCTTTAATCACGCCACCAGCAAGGAGACGAACGCTAAAAATGCAAAACCAAAACCAGCCCAGGTAATGCGTGACGTTTCGACAAAACGCAGGCGCGCCATGCTGTTTTCAAACAGGGCAATCACCAGCACGCCGATAAGCAGCTTGAGCGCAGCCACCACAACGGCCAGCAGCAGGCCGCCCGCAGAGAAGTGCGTCATCTGCCCCCACGGGAAGAAAACGCCGACGAACATCTGCAACACCACCAGCTGCTTGAGGCTGATGCCCCACTTCAGCACCGCAAAGCCGTAGCCGCTGTACTCGGTGAGTGGCCCCTCCTGCAATTCCTGCTCCGCTTCCGCGAGATCGAACGGCAGCTTGCCCATCTCGATAAAGGTGGCGAACGCGCAGGCGCAGAGCGCCAGCACCAGCGGGAGCGAACGTGAAACCGGCCAGTGGTAAACGGTGTCGGTGATGAAACTGATGTGGGTCGAACCAGTAACCTGCGCGGCGACCCACAGCCCCAGCAGCAGAATTGGCTCAACCAGCACGCCGAGCATCGCCTCACGACTGGCGCCGATACCCGTAAACGGGCTGCCGGTGTCCAGGCCCGCAATCGCAAAGAAGAAACGCGCGATGGCGAAGAGGTAGATCAGCGTAATCAGATCGCCAAGCACGGGCAGCGGCGAGCCCACCGTCACTACCGGCAGCGCGGTGGCGATGGTCAGCATCACGCCGACCATCACGAACGGCGTCAGGCGGAACACCCAACCTGCGGCATCCGGCGCGACGCTCTGACGGGAGAGCAGCTTGAAGAGATCGCGGTACTCCTGGAGCACGCCAGGCCCGCGACGGTTGTGTAGCCGGGCGCGCGCCACGCGCGTGATGCCCGACAGCAGCGGCGCGGCGGCAAACAGCACCAGCGCCTGAAGAATTGCCAGTAACAAACTCATGTCAGGCTCCTCGTGAAATGACAATCACCACCAGCACCGCCAGCTCGATCAGCGCCAGGCGGCGGAACAGCACGGGCACGGCGGCACTCTGCCAGCCCGGCACCCAGCCCACCGGGTTCAGCCAGTGGCGCAGCTTCAGCACGGCGGCGAAGTTCTCCTTCACCGGCATGGCGAAACCGTGGGCGGTGATGACCATCGACTGCTCGTGTTCGTAGCCGCAGGCCCACGCCGCGCCGCGCGAGCGGGAGGCGAGACGGTCGCGTCTGAAGAACAGCATCAGCACGAACGGCAGGAGCGGCGCGGCAATCAGCAGCAGCGCCATCATCGGCTGGGACACGACGGTATGCGCCGTAGCCAGCGGCAGCGGAATGGCGTGGCCCAGAAGCGGCAGCAGCCACGGCGCGGCAACCCCACCTGCGATACAGCACAGCGCCAGCGCGACCACGCTGGTCGCCATCAGCACCGGGGCGCAACAGGCGTTTTCCGCTTCGCGGGTGCGCGGCGCGCCCAGGAAGGTGACGCCGTAAACCTTTGCCATACACATCACCGCCAGTGCCCCGGTAATCGCCAGCCCAACCGCCAGCAGCGGGCCGAGCAGCCGCGCGATAAACGCGTCGCTCTGGCCGAGCGCGAAGAAGGATTGATAGATCACCCACTCCCCGGCAAAGCCGTTCAGCGGCGGAAGCGCGGCCATCGCCATCAGCCCGACCAGCATCGCCAGCGAAATGACGGGCATTTTTTTGCCAATCCCGCCGAGCTTTTCAATATCGCGGTGCCCGGTGCGAAACCAGACGCTGCCCGCGCCGAGGAACAGGGTGCTTTTAAACAGGCTGTGGTTGATAAGGTGATACAGACCGCCAATAAACCCGGCGGCAATCAGCGCCGGCTGGTTGAGCGCCAGCCCGCTGACACCCGCGCCCATGCCGAGCAGGATGATGCCGATATTCTCCAGGGTGTGGTACGCCAGCAGGCGCTGGATGTTATGCTCCATCAGGGCGTACAGCCCGCCGACAAATGCGGTGATCATCCCCGCAATCAGCAGCGCCACGCCCCACCACAGCGGCGGCTGGCCGCCCGTCAGGGTTATCGTCAGGATGCCGAACAGACCGACCTTCATCACCACGGTGGAGAACAGCGCGGCAGCCGGGGCCGAGGCATTGGCATGCGCCTGCGGCACCCAGCCGTGCAGCGGGATAATCCCGGCCAGCAGGCCAAAACCGATTACGCCCAACAGCCAGACGTCATTCCCCAGCGGCTGGCCGTTAAGCACGGCAAAGTCCAGCGTGCCGAAACGCTGCCACACCAGCCAGCAGGCCAGCGCCAGCAGCAGCGTGCCGAGTCGTCCGAGCGCAAACCACAGCTTGCCGGAGGCGCTGCATCCGGTCAGGAACACGCCGCACAGGGCCATGATTTCAGCCATCACCACCAGCGCGCCGAGGTTGCTGGCGACAACGGTGCAGACCGCGGCGGCCATCAACAGGTTGACCAGCAGGCCGTTGGCGTTGGTGTGCTGATGGCGGTGCCAGTCGATATTAAACAGGCTGATAAACAACCCACACAGACCAAAGGTGACCAGCCAGATGGCATTTAGCGGCGTAAGCTCAACGGCGTGGTGGATCAGCGGGATGAGGGTGTCGACGGATTGGCCGTCGATCAGGACAACGCCGCCCGCCGCCAGCGTCATCAGGCTGCCGACCGCTCCGCCGATACCGGCGATCCAGCCGCTCAGCGTTTTATGGAAGGAGAGGAGCAGCGCCAGGACAGCGGCGGTGGCAAACCAGGCCACGCCGCTGGTCATCATAACTATCGCGTTCATTTCGCCCCCTCGTTAAGCGCCCGCAGCAGCGAAAGATCGCCGACGTCAGTATTGATGGTCAGCTCGCGCTTGCGTTTGCTGGTGCGGGCGATGTCGCGAATATTAACCAGAATTAACGCTTTGGTCGGACAGGTGCGCACGCAGGCCGGACCTTGTTCATCGAAGCTGCACAGGTCGCACTTCACCGCAACGGCACGAATGCCCGGCACCCAGTCGAGCAGCGTGCTCACGCGTGCCGGAGCCGGTGGCGCAGGCGGCGCTTTCGGGGTGTTGGCATTCGCCGGAATATGCAGCGGACGGCTGCCGGAAAACTCAATGGCGCCGAACGGACAGGCGATGCCGCACAGCTTGCAGCTCACGCACAGGCTTTCGTTCAGCTGTACCGCGCCGTCAACGCGGGTGATGGCATTGACGGGACAGACGCCTGCGCATGGCGCGTCTTCACAGTGGTGACAGAGCTGCGGGGCAGACTCTTTCTCATTACGCATGACGCGCAGGCGCGGCATGGACTGTAGCCCGTGCAGGCGGTGTGTTTCCGAGCACGCCGCCTCACAGGTTCGACAGCCAATACAGACCGTCGAGTCAGCAATTACAAAACGGTTCACCGGGTCATCCTCTGGTGATGGTCATTTTTGACGAAAAAAACTGTCTTATCGACACTTCTCGACACTCGCTTTTCAGGCCACGTTCGCGGAGGATTTTCCGTCGATCAGCTGTTTCAGGTTGATCGGCTGATCGTGCTCAACGGCAGCGTAGAGGCCGTTATAAACCGGCGCGATTTTCTCCAGATAGTGCTCCAGCACCTGCTGGCGATCGCGGGTGCTGACGTGACCGTCCACCATGCCGTCGGCCATCAGTTGGGCTTTCGCAATACACTGTTTTTCACCCTCTTTTGTCTCAACGTAATACTCAATGGTGTGGCTGTTGAAGCTCTCCGCCAGGGTGACAAAAATCGTGAAGTGTCCAAACAACACAAAGCGCATATCCCCCTGCGCCGCGCAGCTCATGGCATGGTGCAGACGGGCTTTTGAGAGGGTGATCCCCTGAATCAGAGAGTTGCAGTAGAGGTGCCACTGATCCTGAAGCTGCTGATGACGTTGCGCGATGTAATCCGCTTTTTCGCTAATTTCCCAAATAGTCATAAAAGGTATCCGGTTAATGGAGTTAGCGGCTGTTAAGCAGATTTCGTGCCAGTTTTTAATTTATTGATTTATATGGATTTTAAAGAGATGCGCACTGTCACCGCTGCGGTGTCGACGTGTCATTTCGACAGCGTTGACATCGTCACGCCGTAACGCAAATCAAGCTGGCACTGTTATTGCATTAAAGGGGCAATTCATTAAGGAGGCGTCATGCACGAAATCACCCTCTGCCAGCGGGCACTGAAACTTATCGAACAGCAGGCTGTGCAGAACCATGCGAAGCGCGTGACCGGCGTCTGGCTGAAGGTCGGGGCGTTTTCCTGCGTCGAGACCAGCGCCCTCACCTTCTGTTTTGAGCTGGTGTGCCGCGGCACGCTGGCGGAGGGTTGCGCACTGCATATCGAGGAGCAGCAGGCGGAGTGCTGGTGCGAGCAGTGTCAGCAGTACGTCACGCTGCTGTCATCGAAGGTACAGCGCTGTCCGCAGTGCCAGAGCAGCGGGCTGCGCATCGTGGCGGATGACGGTATGCAGATCCAACGCCTCGAAATCGAGAAGGAGTAATGTATGTGTAGTACCTGCGGTTGCGCTGAAGGCAACCTGTATATAGAAGGGGATGAACACCGTCCCCACTCCGCGTTTCGCTCCGCACCCTTTTCTCCTGCCCCGCGTCCCGCGGCGGCACTGACCGGCATCACCTTTGCGCCGCAGCGTTCAGACGCGGGCGACCTGCATTACGGCCACGGCGAAGCAGGCACCCACGCGCCGGGCATCAGCCAGCGCGAGATGCTGGAGGTGGAGATCAATGTGCTGGACAAAAATAACCAGCTCGCCGCTCGCAATCGCGCCCGCTTTGCCGCCCGTCAACAGCTGGTACTGAACCTGGTCTCCAGCCCCGGCTCCGGTAAAACCACCCTGCTGACCGAAACCCTCAAACGACTGAATAAACGTGTCTCCTGCGCCGTTATCGAAGGCGATCAGCAAACGGTAAACGACGCGGCGCGCATCCGCGAAACCGGTACGCCCGCGATTCAGGTCAACACCGGCAAGGGCTGCCACCTGGATGCGCAGATGATTGCCGACGCCGCCCCGCGCCTGCCGCTGGCGGATAACGGCATCCTGTTTATTGAAAACGTCGGCAACCTGGTCTGCCCGGCAAGCTTCGACCTCGGCGAGCGGCATAAAGTGGCGGTGCTCTCCGTGACCGAAGGGGAAGACAAGCCGCTGAAGTATCCACATATGTTTGCCGCCGCCTCCCTCATGCTGCTGAACAAAGTCGACCTGCTGCCGTACCTGAATTTCGACGTGGATAAGTGCCTGGCTTACGCCCGGGAAGTGAACCCGGACATTGAGATCCTGCTGGTTTCCGCCACGCGCGGCGACGGGATGGACGCCTGGCTGAACTGGCTGGAGAGCGAACGATGTGCATAGGCGTCCCCGGACAAATTCATTCGATCGACGGCAATCAGGCCAAAGTGGAGATCTGCGGCATCCTGCGCGATGTCGATCTGACGCTGGTGGGCAGCCACGATGAGACCGGCGCAACGCGTCTCGGCCAGTGGGTGCTGGTCCACGTGGGGTTTGCCATGAGCGTGATTAATGAGGAAGAAGCCCGTGACACGCTGGACGCGCTACAGAATATGTTCGACGTTGAGCCGGACGTGGGTGCCCTGCTGTATGGTGAGGAACGATAACACATGCGTTACGTTGATGAATATCGCGCGCCTGAGCAGGTGTTGCAGCTTATCGATCGCCTGAAAACCCGCGCGTCCCTGCTGGACTACACGAAAGAAAAACCGCTGCGGATCATGGAGGTGTGCGGCGGACACACCCACGCCATCTTTAAATTTGGCCTCGACCAGCTGCTGCCGGAGAACATCGAATTTATCCACGGCCCCGGCTGCCCGGTGTGCGTGCTGCCCATGGGGCGCATCGACAGCTGTCTCGACATCGCCAGCCGCCCCGGTGTGATTTTTTGCACCTTTGGCGACGCCATGCGCGTACCGGGAAAAAATGGCTCGCTGCTCCAGGCGAAGGCGCGCGGCGCGGACGTGCGGATCGTCTACTCACCGATGGATGCCCTGACGCTGGCGATGGCTAATCCTGAGCGTAAGGTGGTCTTTTTCGGGCTGGGTTTTGAAACCACCATGCCCGCCACCGCTATCACTCTCCAGCAGGCGAAAGCCCGCAACGTCACTAACTTTTACTTTTTCTGCCAGCACATCACGCTTATTCCCACGCTGCGTAGCCTGCTTGAAGCGCCGGACAACGGCATCGACGCCTTCCTGGCACCAGGACACGTCAGCATGGTGATCGGCACAGAAGCCTACGGTTTTATCGCTGAACAGTACAATCGTCCGTTAGTGGTGGCTGGTTTCGAGCCACTTGATCTACTGCAAGGCGTGACCATGCTGGTTGAGCAGAAAATAGCGGCCCTGAGTGTGGTGGAAAATCAGTATCGCCGCGTGGTGCCCGATGCAGGTAACAGACGGGCACAGCAGGCGATAGCCGACGTGTTTAGCGTCGAAGGCGACAGCGAGTGGCGCGGACTGGGGCTGATTGCCGGATCCGGCGTACACCTGACGCCCGCGTATCGCGCCTTCGACGCCGAAGCGCATTTCCGCCCGCAGCCGCAGAAGGTGTGCGACGATCCCCGCGCCCGCTGTGGCGACGTACTCACCGGCAAATGCAAGCCTCATCACTGCCCGTTATTTGGCAACGCCTGTAACCCGCAAACCGCGTTTGGCGCGCTGATGGTCTCTTCCGAAGGGGCATGCGCCGCGTGGTATCACTATCGCAACCAGGAGTGTGAAGCATGAACACGGTGGAAATGGCGCACGGAAGCGGTGGACAGGCGATGCAGCAGTTGATTAACAGGCTGTTCATGGAAGCCTTTAACAACCCCTGGCTCGCCGAGCAGGAAGATCAGGCGCGTATTGACCTCGCGGCCCTGACCGCCCACGGCGACAGGCTGGCGTTCTCTACCGACAGCTACGTGATTGACCCGCTGTTCTTCCCGGGCGGCGATATCGGCAAGCTCGCCGTCTGCGGCACGGCAAACGACGTGGCCGTCAGCGGCGCGATCCCCCGCTACCTCTCCTGCGGGTTTATCCTCGAAGAAGGGTTACCCATGGAGACGCTCACGGCGGTGGTCAACAGCATGGCGCACACCGCCCGCGAGGCGGGGATCGCCATCGTGACCGGGGATACCAAGGTGGTGCAGCGCGGCGCGGCGGATAAGCTCTTCATTAACACCGCCGGAATGGGGGCGATCCCCGCCGACATTCACTGGGGCGCGCAGCAGCTTTGTGCAGGCGACGTGCTGATTGTCAGCGGCACGCTGGGCTGCCACGGGGCAACCATCCTGAACCTGCGCGAAGGCTTAGGGCTGGATGGCGAGCTGCACAGTGACTGCGCGGTACTCACGCCGCTGATCCAGACGCTGCGCGACATGCCGGGTGTAAAAGCCCTGCGCGACGCCACGCGAGGCGGCGTGAATGCCGTCGTACACGAATTTGCCGCAAGCAGCGGCTGCGGAATTGAACTGACCGAGCGCGGCCTGCCCGTTAAGCCTGCTGTACGCGGGCTGTGCGAGCTATTAGGGCTAGACCCGCTTAACTTTGCCAACGAAGGCAAGCTGGTGATCGGCGTGGAACGCACGGCGGCGGAAGCCGTACTTGAACAACTGCGCGCACATCCCTTAGGGAAAGACGCGGCCATCATCGGCGACGTGGTTGAGCGCAAAGGGGTGCGCCTGACCGGGCTTTACGGCGTGAAGCGCACGCTGGATCTGCCGCACGCTGAACCGTTACCCCGAATTTGCTAGACCGCGCCAAAAGCGGTCAGCGCTGAATGTCTCTTTTTTGCCAGTTTCTATTGGAAAGCAATAATGCCGTATACACCGATGAGCGATCTTGGACAGCAGGGCCTGTTTGACATCACGCGCACACTTTTACAACAGCCCGATCTCGGCGCGCTGAGCGATGCCCTGACGCGGCTGGTCAGGCAATCAGCGCTGGCGGACAGCGCCGCCATTGTGCTCTGGCATAGCGCAACCCACCGCGCGAGCTATTTCTCAACGCGTGATAACGGCAAAATCTTCGAATATGAAGATGAAACGTTTCTGGCCCACGGTCCGGTGCGACGTATTCTCTCCCGCCCGGAAGCGCTGCACTGCAATTTTGACCAGTTTCGCCAGGCCTGGCCGAAGCTGGCAGAGAGCAACCTTTACCACCCGTTCGGCCACTACAGCATGCTGCCGCTGGCGGTGGAAGGGCAAATTTTTGGCGGCTGCGAGTTTATCCGTAATAACGACCAGCCCTGGACCGAGGCTGAGTACGAGCGGTTGCATACCTTCACGCAGATTGTGGCCGTCGTGGCAGAGCAGATCCAAAGCCGCGTCACCAATAACGTGGATTACGACCTGTTGAGCCGCGAGCGCGATAATTTCCGCATACTGGTCGCCATCACCAATGCCGTGCTGTCGCGTCTCGATATGGACGAACTGGTGAGCGAAGTCGCCAAAGAGATCCATCACTATTTCAGGATCGATGCCATCAGCATTGCGCTGCGCGGCAACCGTAAGGGCAAGCTGAACATCTACTCCACCCACTACCTCGACGAAGCTAACCCGGCGCACGAGCAAAGCGAAGTGGACGAAGCGGGAACCCTGTCTGAACGGGTATTTAAAAGCAAAGAGATCCTGCTGTTAAACCTCAGCGAGCAGGATCCGGTAGCGCCCTACGAGCGGATGCTGTTTAACACCTGGGGCAACAAGATCCAGACCCTGTGCCTGCTGCCGCTGATGTCCGGCAACACCATGCTCGGCGTGCTTAAACTGGCGCAGTGCGATGAAGCCGTATTTACCACCGCCAACCTGAAGCTGCTGCGCCAGATCGCCGAACGTATCTCCATTGCGCTGGATAACGCCCTCGCCTATCAGGAGATCCACCGTCTGAAAGAACGGCTGGTGGACGAAAACCTGGCGCTGACCGAGCAGCTCAACAATGTGGACAGCGAGTTTGGCGAAATCATCGGACGCAGCGATGCCATGTACAACATCCTCAAGCAGGTGGAGATGGTGGCGCAGAGCGACAGCACGGTGCTGATCCTCGGTGAAACCGGCACAGGGAAAGAGCTGATTGCCCGGGCGATCCACAACCTGAGCAACCGCAACAGCCGCCGGATGGTGAAGATGAACTGCGCGGCGATGCCTGCGGGCTTACTGGAAAGCGACCTGTTCGGCCACGAGCGCGGCGCGTTTACCGGCGCCAGCAGCCAGCGGCTGGGCCGTTTTGAACTGGCGGATAAAAGCTCATTGTTCCTCGACGAAGTGGGCGATATGCCGCTGGAGCTTCAGCCTAAGCTGCTGCGCGTTTTGCAGGAGCAGGAGTTCGAGCGCCTCGGTAGCAACAAGCTGATCCAGACCGACGTGCGTCTGATTGCCGCCACCAACCGCGATCTGAAAAAAATGGTCGCCGACCGCGAGTTTCGCAGCGATCTTTACTATCGTCTGAACGTCTTCCCGATCTGCCTGCCGCCGCTGCGCGAACGCCCGGAAGATATTCCGCTGCTGGTGAAAGCCTTTACCGCGAAGATTGCCCGTCGGATGGGGCGAAATATCGACAGTATTCCTGCCGAAACGCTACGCACCCTTTCGGCGATGGAGTGGCCGGGGAACGTGCGCGAGCTGGAAAACGTCATTGAGCGCGCGGTCCTGCTGACGCGCGGGAACGTGCTCCAGCTCTCCCTGCCAGAGGTTACTCTCTCTGAAACGACCGTGGCCGCAAGCGAGCTTGCGAAAGAGGGAGAAGATGAATATCAGCTCATTATGCGAGTGCTGAAGGAGACCAACGGCGTGGTAGCCGGACCGAGAGGTGCGGCGCAACGGCTGGGGCTGAAGCGTACCACCCTGCTCTCGCGTATGAAGCGTCTGGGAATCGATAAAGAGAGCCTGAAATAACCCGTCATTCCGTCAGCGGGTACATATCGCTCCCGCGCTGGCGCAGGGATATTTGGTGCTCTTTTTCTGTCTGCCTGCGCCACGCCGTCGCCCTGAGCGTGATTTGTCGTCCACTGCGGCGCTGAGCCGGTTATTTTTTGGGCCGATACTTTTCCGGTAATTCCGGAACCGGACGACGATCGTCGATCAGATGTCGGATGGTCAGAATAGGATGACGCCATAACATACGTGGCCCTGCCCAGCGCATTACCTGCTTCATCTCTTCCCGTCGGGCGGGCTGATAACAGTGCACCGGGCACTGTTTGCAGGCAGGTTTTTCCTCACCAAACACGCATTTATCCAGCCGCTTATCGGCATAAGCCTTAAGCGCCGAATAGTGCCCCTCTTCTTTTATGGCGTGCGGACACCTGTTTTCGTACAGGGCGATCATTCTGGCGATCGTCTTTTTTTCTCGTGAAATACGTTTACCGGACATAACGTCGTCCTCAACAATAAAGTGCATTTATAATACCTTTTTATCCGCACATTTTCAGTTATTGCATTCCGTTTTCTGAAGCGTCCTTCCAGAATTACCCCTCCCCTCGCTGCGTTTTACTGGTATTTTATACAGGTGTAAATAACCGCATTCACCGGAGAGCTTATGCAACAGATCGCGATCGCCAAACCCTATCGGCACTTAAAAGTGGGTTACTTCAGAAAACGTCATGAAGACCGTAAAACGAAAATTCCAAAACGCTACAGCGTACACGCAGCGCTGAGCCTGAAAGGCGACTGGCTTGAACAAGCGGGATTTACCACCAACTCGCAGGTTCGGGTGGGCGTCGAGCACGGAAAAATCATCATTGAATTAATAGCGGAAGATGCCTCGTAAAGTCGTGACTTTTTTCTGCGCCGCACCTTTTTTTCATGCGACAATAGAAGGAACAATCGGCCATTGAGCCGCTCAAAGCGTAATATTTTCAAAGAAATGGATATCATAACTCCATGAGCACAATCGACAATTTCGACGCGCATACGCCGATGATGCAGCAGTACCTGAAGCTGAAGGCACAGCATCCGGAAATTCTGCTGTTTTACCGTATGGGCGATTTTTACGAGCTTTTTTATGACGATGCGAAACGTGCGTCTCAGCTGCTCGACATTTCTCTGACGAAACGTGGCGCGTCGGCAGGCGAGCCCATCCCGATGGCGGGTATCCCGCATCACGCGGTTGAAAACTATCTGGCGAAGCTGGTGAACCAGGGCGAGTCTGTCGCTATCTGCGAACAAATTGGCGACCCGGCCACGTCGAAAGGCCCCGTTGAGCGCAAGGTCGTACGCATCGTGACGCCGGGAACCATCAGCGATGAAGCCCTGCTTCAGGAGCGCCAGGATAACCTGCTGGCGGCGATCTGGCAGGACGGTAAAGGATTTGGCTACGCCACGCTGGATATCAGCTCCGGTCGTTTTCGCCTGAGTGAACCGGCTGACCGTGAAACCATGGCGGCTGAACTACAGCGCACCAATCCGGCAGAACTGCTTTATGCAGAGGATTTCGCCGAGATGGCGCTGATTGAAGGTCGCCGCGGCCTGCGTCGTCGTCCACTGTGGGAGTTCGAAATTGATACCGCGCGCCAGCAGCTGAACCTGCAATTTGGCACGCGCGATTTGATTGGCTTTGGTGTGGAAAATGCCCCGCGCGGGCTATGTGCCGCAGGCTGCCTGTTGCAGTACGTGAAGGATACGCAGCGTACCGCCCTGCCCCATATCCGTTCAATTACCATGGAGCGTCAGCAGGACAGCATCATCATGGATGCCGCCACGCGCCGCAACCTGGAGATCACGCAGAACCTCGCTGGCGGCATGGAAAATACGCTGGCGTCGGTTCTTGACAGCACGGTTACCCCCATGGGCAGCCGTATGCTCAAACGCTGGCTGCATATGCCTATCCGCAACACCGAAACGCTGATTGGCCGTCAGCAAACCATTGCCGCATTGCAGGATCGTTACACCGAATTGCAGCCGGTGCTGCGTCAGGTGGGTGATCTTGAGCGTATCCTGGCGCGCCTGGCATTGCGTACCGCGCGTCCACGCGATCTCGCCCGTATGCGTCACGCTTTCCAGCAGTTGCCGGAACTGCGCGCTCAGCTGGGAGAGATCGACAGCGCGCCAGTGCAAAAGCTGCGCGAAACCATGGGCGAATTTACCGAGCTTCGCGAACTGCTGGAACGCGCCATCATTGATGCGCCGCCTGTTCTGGTGCGGGATGGCGGGGTTATTGCTCCGGGTTATAACGAAGAGCTGGACGAATGGCGTGCGCTGGCCGATGGCGCGACGGATTATCTGGATAAGCTGGAAATCCGCGAGCGTGAACGTCTGGGGCTCGACACCCTGAAAGTCGGCTACAACGCCGTACACGGTTACTATATCCAGATCAGTCGTGGGCAGAGCCACCTGGCACCGATTCACTACGTTCGCCGCCAGACGCTGAAAAATGCCGAGCGCTACATTATTCCCGAGCTGAAAGAGTACGAAGACAAAGTGCTCACGTCGAAAGGTAAAGCGCTGGCGCTGGAGAAACAGCTGTATGACGAGCTGTTCGACATCCTGATGCCGCATCTGGCTGACCTTCAAATGAGCGCCGCTGCGCTGGCCGAGCTGGATGTGCTGGTAAACCTGGCCGAGCGCGCCGAAACGCTGAACTACACCTGTCCTACCTTTACTGACAAGCCCGGCATTCGCATTACCGAAGGTCGCCATCCGGTGGTTGAGCAGGTGCTGAACGAGCCGTTTATTGCCAACCCGTTGAACCTGTCACCGCAGCGAAGAATGCTGATCATTACCGGCCCCAATATGGGCGGTAAAAGTACCTATATGCGCCAGACAGCCCTTATCGCGCTGCTCGCCTACATCGGCAGCTACGTTCCGGCGCAGAAGGTTGAGATTGGCCCTGTCGACCGTATCTTCACCCGTGTGGGTGCGGCTGACGATCTGGCGAGCGGTCGCTCTACCTTTATGGTCGAGATGACCGAAACCGCCAACATTCTGCATAACGCGACAGAGAACAGTCTGGTGTTGATGGACGAAGTAGGACGCGGTACCTCCACCTATGACGGCCTGTCCCTGGCCTGGGCGTGCGCGGAAAGTCTGGCGAATAAAATCAAGGCGTTGACGCTATTCGCGACGCACTATTTCGAACTGACACAGCTGCCAGAGAAAATGGAAGGCGTGGCTAACGTCCACCTTGATGCGCTTGAGCACGGCGACACCATCGCCTTTATGCACACGGTGCAGGACGGCGCGGCAAGCAAGAGCTATGGCCTGGCCGTCGCCGCGCTGGCGGGCGTGCCGAAAGAGGTGATTAAGCGCGCGCGTCAGAAATTGCGTGAGCTGGAAAGTTTGTCACCGAATGCGGCAGCTACGCAGATAGATGGTACGCAGATGTCACTGCTGGCGGTGCCAGAAGAGACCTCTCCGGCTGTGGAAGCGCTGGAAAATCTCGATCCGGATTCGCTGACGCCGCGTCAGGCGCTGGAGTGGATTTATCGGTTGAAGAGTCTGGTTTAGTTCTCTGCGGTCTTTTTTGCCGGGTGGCGGCTTCGCCTTACCCGGCCTACAAAACCCGTAGGCTCGGTAAGCGTAGCGCCACCGGGCAAAGGACCGCACGATATTATCGCCCGGTAAGCGCAGCACCTCCGGGCTTTTTATTACAGCAGCGGCGGGATCGTCGGCACCTGCGGTGCCTCATCAATATCCTTCTGCGTCATGCGGAACGCTTCCGGGTAATGCTCGCGGCTGGTACGGCGCAGCGGTTCGGTATCGCGCCAGGTATACAGACAGTGCTGACACTGGTATACCGTCCAGACACCTTTCACCGGTGATGTTGCCATCACCTCAATATGTTCATCGGCACAACGTGGACAAATCATTTTTTCCTCCTTATTGACGTGCCGCCAGCATCGCGGTCAGTTTTTCGGCCCAGGCTTTGGTTTCAGGGAGATCCTGTACCGGCTGGCTGTAGTGACCACGGTTGTCCGGAGCGACAGGGGTGGTGGCATCAATGATCAGCTTGTCAGTGATCCCCGCCGGGCTGGAGCCGGGGTCAAGCTCCAGCACAGACATATTCGGTAGCTGCACCAGATCGCCAGCCGGATTGACCTTCGATGACAGCGCCCACATCACCTGCGGCAGGTTAAACGGATCGACGTCCTCATCCACCATAATCACCATTTTCACGTAACCCAGACCGTGTGGCGTGGTCATGGCGCGGAGCCCGACCGCACGGGCAAAACCGCCGTATCGTTTTTTGGTGGAGATAATCGCCAGCAGGCCGTGGGTGTACATGGCGTTTACCGCCTGCACTTCCGGGAATTCCGCCTTCAGCTGCTGATAGAGCGGCACGCAGGTAGCGGGCCCCATCAGATAATCAATCTCGGTCCACGGCATCCCCAGGTAGAGAGATTCGAAAATGGGTTTTGTGCGGTAAGAGACTTTATCAATGCGCACGACCGTCATGTTGCGCCCGCCGGAGTAGTGTCCGGTAAACTCACCGAATGGCCCTTCAATCTCACGTTTTCGGCCTTCAATCACCCCTTCCAGGATCACTTCCGACCCCCACGGCACATCAAAACCGGTCAGCGGAGCCGTCGCAATCGGATACGGACTTTCGCGTAGCGCACCGGCCATCTCATACTCGGATTGATCGTATTTCAGCGGCGTGGCGCCCATCAGGGTGATGATCGGATCGTTACCCAACGTAATAGCAATGGGCAGATCTTCGCCGCGCTCTTCTGCCTTATGCAGATGCAGCGCGATATCATGCATCGGCACCGGTTGCAGGCCGAGCTTACGCTTGCCCTTCACTTCCATACGGTAGATCCCGACGTTCTGTTTGCCGAAGTGATCGGGGTCGAGCGGATCGCGGGAGACAACGCACGCTTTATCGAGATAAAAGCCTCCGTCACCGTCGTTCAGGCGGAACAGCGGCAGAATGTCGAACAGGTTGATGTCTTCCCCGTCCACCGTGTTCTGCGCCCAGGCCGGATTTGCACGACGCTCTGGCGAAACGGGGAATTTGTCCCAGCGACGAATAAACTCGTCGATCTGTTTTTTCACCGGGGTATTTGCTGGCAGCCCCATCGAAATAGCGTGGTTTTGCCACGAGCCGATAGTGTTCATCACCACACGGGCATCGGTGAAGCCGCGAATATTATCGAACCACAGCGCAGGCGCACCATCGCCAATGCGTCCGGTAGCGTTGGCGGCGGCCGCTAAATCCGGCTCAGCGTTTACCTCTTCCTCAATTTTCAGCAGCTGCCCTTGCTCATCGAGCGCCTGCAAGAAGCTTCTCAAATCATCAAATGCCATCTTTATTCTCCTGTGAAAAATGTTTCGCTGCCTGCAAACCTTCCCAGCGTCGGGCTTTTTTATGCTCCAGACCAAACTGGTCGAGAACGCGGGTCACGATATGCTGGGTTATGTCATCGGCGGTTTGTGGGTGGTTGTAGTACGCAGGCATAGGCGGCACCATCGCCACGCCCATGCGGGAAAGGGCAAGCATGTTCTCAAGATGGATGGTGCTGAGCGGCGTTTCACGCGGAACCAGCACCAGCTTGCGTCCCTCTTTCAGCACCACGTCTGCCGCACGCCCTACCAGCCCTTCGGCGTAGCCCGCGCGGATACCCGCCAGCGTTTTCATGCTGCACGGAATGACGATCATGCCGTCGGTGCGAAACGAGCCGGAGGAGATGGTGGCAGCCTGATCGGCCGGGCTATGGACGACATCCGCCAGTGCAGCAACGTCATGCGCAGTGAAGGGCGTTTCCAGCTCAATCGTGGTTTTTGCCCACTTCGACATCACCAGATGCGTTTCCACCTCCGGCATTTCCCGCAGCGCCTGCAACAACGCCACGCCTAATGGCGCACCCGTCGCGCCCGTCATTCCCACAATCAATCTCATTCAGCACCTCAATTAGTTTGTTCGTATACGAACATATTAACTAAACTACGCCTCGATCCTGCTGCTGACAAGATCGTTCGCATACGATCACACTATTCGCTAAAAAAACTCTCGCGTTAAAATTCAGCCCGAGAGCGGCTATCATAGAGGGAGTATTTTTCCGTCGGAGTGTCCATGGAGTTAAGACAAGAAGCTTTTCACCTGCTACGTCAGCTTTTTCAACAGCATACCGCCCAGTGGCAACACGCATTGCCCGAACTGACCAAACCACAATATGCGGTGATGCGGTCAATTGCTGAAAATCCTGGCATTGAGCAGGTTGCCCTGACTGAAGTCGCGGTGAGCACCAAAGCGACGCTGGCAGAAATGCTGAGCCGCATGGAAGCACGCGGCCTGGTCAGGCGCGAGCACGATCCGGCGGACAAACGCCGTCGGTTTGTCTTTCTGACGGCCGAAGGTGAGGCCCTGCTTGAGAGCAGTAAACCGATTGGAAATGAGGTGGATGAGGCGTTTTTAGGGCGCCTTAACGGCGCGGAACGAGAGCAATTTTCAGCGCTCATTAAAAAGATGATGCAGGGTTAAGTAACCCTGACGCGCATAAAATCAATAAATGTTCGCACTTTCGCGGGCACATGCCGGGCATCGGGATAAACAGCATAGATGCCCTGCTGAGCAAACGTGTACTCCGGTAACAGCGAGACCAGCGTCCCTGTATCCAGTGCGTTACGCACCAGCCACTCCGGCAACAGCGCCACCCCACATCCCGCGAGGGCAAAAGCCATCAACGCCTGGGCACTGTCTGCATACAGGCGCGGCGCTTTTCTGATCTCAAAGGAAACAGGATGCCGATCAACGCCTCTCACCTGCCAGCGCAGCGGCGACGTTAAACGCTCGTGAATGATCCAGTCCGCTTCCGCCAGTTGCTCCAGCGAGTCAACCGGATGGTTTGCCAGCCAGCATGGCGTCGCCACGGGCAGGATGGTGAAGGAGGTCATCAACGCGGCGTGGTAGCGCGAATCTGCAAGCGTGCCGAGCCGGATAGCGACATCGAAGCGCTCGGCGATAAGATCGGCATGCAAAGAGGACGAGACATGCCGCACGTGGAGATCAGGGTGCAGCTGGCTAAACTCAGCCAGCAAAGGCACTACTACCTGCGAGCCATACTCGGGCGTGGTGGTGATCCGCAGTTCTCCCGTCAGCCCGGCGTGGTTGGCGCGAACATCATCCTGCAATCGCTCTGCATCCCGTAACAGCATCACGCTTCGTTGATGAAAGAGCTTCCCCGCTTCGGTCAGCGTCAGGCGTCGGGTGGTTCGCAGCAACAGGGTGACGCCCAGCTCCTCTTCAAGCTGACGAATATGAAAGCTGACCACCGCTTTTGTCAGCCCCATCGCCTCCGCCGCGGCGGTGAAACTGCCGGTGTCCGCTACGGCGATAAACATCGCCGTACGCTGTAAATTAAGCATCGCTTGCCTGGTTAACTGTCAAAATAATGTTGACAGTATATCGTCCTTTGTCGCGTTTATCCGTAACGCGCGGGCCGATACGATACGCCACCTCACCGGAGGAACTTCCATGACGTATCGCAGCAAAATCGCCGTCGTCTTTCTGCTCGGCTTTTTCCTTGATTTGATAAACATGTTTATTGCCAGCGTCGCCTTTCCGGCGATGGCTCACGCATTCAATACCACACCTTCCGCGCTTGCCTGGGTAAGTAACGGATACATTGCCGGGCTGACGTTAGTCATCCCATTCAGCAGTATTCTGACGCGCCGCGTCGGGCCGAAGCGCGTTATTCTGCTCTCACTGCTTCTCTTTAGCGCGGCCTCCGTTGCGGCGGGTTTCTCATCTTCGCTGGAAAGTTTGATTGCCTGGCGCGTCGTGCAGGGCGCCGGAGGGGGTTTACTGATCCCGGTTGGTCAGGCGCTGACCTGGCAACAGTTTAAGCCTCATGAGCGGGCCAGACTCTCCTCGGTGGTGATGCTGGTCGCGCTGCTTGCCCCCGCCTGCTCACCGGCTGTGGGCGGCATGCTGGTTCAGACATTCAGCTGGCGCTGGATATTTTTTGCCACCCTGCCCGTCGCCATTGTCACCTTTGTTTTGGCCTGCGCGTGGCTTAAAACAGAACCGTCACCGATAAACACCACCAGAATAGTAAACCTGTCTTTGCTGACGGATCCGCTGTTGCGCTTATCCATGCTTATCTATGTGTGCGTACCCGGCATCTTTATTGGCGTGAACGTAACGGGCATGTATTACCTTCAGAGCGAGGCCAATATGACGCCCACCGCAACGGGCATGCTTATGCTGCCGTGGTCTGTGGCATCGTTTTTGGCTATCACCGCGACAGGACGCTATTTCAACCGTATCGGCCCGCGGCCGCTGGTGGTCATCGGTTGCCTTTTGCAGGCAACGGGCATTCTGCTTTTAATTAACGTCGGCCCGGCTATGCTGTTACCTGCCGTTGCGTTTGCGTTAATGGGTGCGGGGGGAAGCCTTTGCAGCAGTACGGCTCAGAGCAGCGCGTTTTTGACAACGCGGCGGGAAGATATGCCTGATGCCAGTGCGCTATGGAATCTGAATCGTCAGTTGAGCTTTTTTGCGGGTACCCTGCTGCTGGCGCAGGCGCTGAGCTTCATGCAAGCTTATTTTACGCCGCTGGCCGCCTGGCACGGGATGTTTATTTTTGCCGCAGTTATCACTCTGCTGCCCGTACTGTACGTCTACCGTCTTAATAACACGCAGTTACTTGCGCAACTGCAACAGGAGCAACCATGACTCATTTCGAACAAGAGATCCTCGACATCCACGTCGCCCTTGAAAACTGGTTAGGTGCAGGCGAAGGCGAACAGGACGCCCTGCTCGCCCGTTTCCGTCCGGATTTTCTGATGGTTCCACCGAGTGGCACCCATTTAGATCATCACGCTCTGGCCCAATTTTTATATGCGCAGCGGGGAACCCGACCCGGGCTCAGGATCGGTATTGATGCGTTAACAACGCTTCAGACATGGGACAACGGCGCGGTGCTCCATTACCGGGAGACGCAAACCCGGCCTGGCCAGCCCGTCAACGTGCGCTGGTCAACCGCGGTGCTTAATCAGGAAGGGGATAACATCACCTGGCGTTTGCTGCACGAAACGGCGCAATCGTAAGGCATAAAAAAGGCCCGTCTCACGACGGGCCTTTTCTGACGAATGGTTGCTTACTCGCGGAACAGCGCTTCGATATTCAGACCTTGCCCTTGCAGGATTTCACGCAGGCGGCGTAGCCCTTCAACCTGAATCTGACGAACACGTTCACGGGTCAGGCCAATCTCACGGCCGACATCTTCCAGTGTCGCAGCTTCATACCCCAGTAAACCGAAACGACGTGCCAGCACTTCACGCTGTTTGGCGTTCAGTTCGAACAGCCATTTGACGATGCTCTGTTTCATATCATCGTCCTGCGTGGTGTCTTCCGGGCCGTTGTCTTTTTCATCGGCCAGGATGTCCAGCAGCGCTTTTTCGGAGTCACCACCCAGCGGGGTGTCAACCGAGGTAATGCGCTCGTTGAGACGCAGCATACGGCTTACGTCATCAACCGGTTTGTCGAGTTGCTCTGCGATCTCTTCCGCACTTGGCTCGTGGTCCAGTTTATGGGACAACTCGCGCGCGGTACGCAGATAAACATTCAACTCTTTGACGATGTGGATCGGCAGTCGAATCGTACGGGTCTGGTTCATAATAGCCCGTTCGATGGTCTGACGAATCCACCAGGTCGCGTAGGTTGAGAAACGGAACCCGCGTTCCGGGTCAAACTTCTCAACTGCGCGGATGAGACCTAAGTTGCCCTCTTCAATCAGATCCAGCAGAGCCAGACCACGATTGCCGTAACGGCGGGCAATTTTCACGACCAGTCGCAGGTTACTTTCGATCATGCGACGACGCGAGGCAACATCACCACGCAAAGCACGACGTGCGAAATAGACTTCTTCTTCGGCCGTTAGCAGTGGGGAGTAACCAATCTCCCCAAGGTAAAGCTGAGTCGCGTCCAGCACACGCTGTGTGGCACCCTGCGATAACAGCTCTTCTTCAGCCAAATCGTTATCACTGGGTTCCTCTTCTACTAAGGCTTTTTCGTCAAAAGCCTCTGATCCGTTCTCATCAAATTCCGCGTCTTCATTTAAATCATGAACTTTCAGCGTATTCTGACTCATAAAGGTGGCTCCTACCCGTGATCCCTGGACGAGACACCCTGGCTGGCATGCCCCGTCAATTTATCGCTGCGGTAAATATTGCAGCGGGTTTACGGATTTCCCCTTGTAACGAATTTCAAAATGCAAGCGTGTAGAACTGGTTCCGGTGCTACCCATGGTAGCGATTTTTTGCCCCGCCTTAACTTCTTGTTGTTCCCGGACCAGCATAGTGTCGTTATGGGCGTAGGCACTCAGGTAATCATCGTTATGTTTGATGATAATAAGATTACCGTAACCGCGCAGTGCGTTACCGGCATAGACAACGCGTCCGTCTGCGGTCGCGATGATTGCCTGTCCTTTACTGCCTGCGATATCGATCCCTTTGTTGCCCCCCTCAGAGGTAGCGAAGTTCTCGATAATCTTGCCGTCAGTTGGCCAGCGCCAGGTGGTGATTGACGAGCTGGCATTCTGACTGCTTGCAGTCGGTACAGTAGAGCTAACCACAGGTGCCGTAGTCGGTGCTGTGACAACAGTCGCAGTACCTTTATTATTCGGCAACATTTTGTTAGCACTCTGATCACCTGAATCCTCAGAATACGTAATTACAGGTTGTGAAGCAACCACCGTGGTGGTTTTTTGTGCAGGAGTAACGCTGTTATTTTGCGCAGTTACGTCGGCCGCTGAAACGGTGTTGCCTGGTGTAAGCGGTGTCCCCGTCGCGTTGCCAACCTGAAGCGTTTGCCCGACTTCCAGAGCATACGGGGCCTGGACGTTGTTTCGCTGTGCCAGATCGCGGAAATCGTTCCCGGTGATCCAGGCAATATAGAACAGCGTATCGCCGCGCTTCACGGTATAGGTGCTGCCGCCGGTATAGCTACCTTTCGGAATGTTCCCATACTTACGGTTATACACTATGCGGCCATTTTCAGTCTGAACAGGCTGTTCCACTGCCTGAATCTGCGTAGGCTGCGTAACTGGACGCTGAACCGGCTGGATCTGCGGAGTTTGCTGCGCCGTTGAGGTGCCCATTTTAGGCGGAGGGGTGATCAACATTCCGCTGGACGTGTTACCCGAGCCGCTGGTTCCATTAACGGAACTGACGGGCGCAGGCGCGTTATTTGAACTTGTACAGCCTGCCAGCCAGAGCGAAACCAGTGATAATGCCGCAACACGGCTGATGGTGAATTTTGGGCTTCCCGCGCTCATTTATCCCCCAGGAATGTGTTAACTACCAGTGACTTAAAAATAACCGTGATGGCACGAATCTATCGCGCCACACCATACGCTGAATTTGCCTTAATAACCCTGGAAAAATCCGAGTCTCAGGCCAGTTCGCCCTTAACCAGGGGCACAAAGCGCACGGCTTCCACGGTATCGATAATAAACTCGCCGCCGCGTCGACGAACGCGCTTCAAAAGCTGCTGCTCATCGCCGACGGGCAATACAAGAATGCCACCCTCGTCCAGCTGCGAAAGAAGCGCAGTGGGGATTTCAGGTGGCGCTGCCGTGACAATGATGGCGTCAAACGGGGCGCGAGCCTGCCAACCCTGCCATCCATCGCCGTGGCGTGTCGATACATTATGTAAATCAAGCTGTTTCAGGCGACGGCGCGCCTGCCACTGCAACCCTTTAATCCGTTCCACCGAACAGACATGGTGCACAAGGTGAGCCAGGATCGCGGTTTGATACCCTGAACCGGTGCCAATTTCCAGCACCCGGGACTCTGGCGTTAGCTCCAGAAGCTCCGTCATACGCGCCACCATGTAGGGCTGCGAAATCGTCTGGCCTTGCCCAATGGGCAGCGCCACGTTTTCCCACGCTTTGTGTTCAAACGCCTCATCTACAAACTTCTCACGGGGAACCTGGGCAAGCGCGTTCAGCACCTGCTCGTTGGCGATCCCCTGTGCGCGTAATTGTTCCAGAAGAGTTTGTACACGTTTACTTACCATTGCGCGTTCACTCCGACCCGATCTAACCAGTCCGACACCACATCATGCGCGCTATAAGCGGTTAAATCTACGTGCAACGGCGTAACGGAAACGTAACCCTCATCCACCGCAGCGAAGTCGGTGTCTGGCCCGGCATCGCATTTATCTCCCGGCGGGCCGATCCAGTACAGGGTATTGCCGCGCGGATCCTGCTGGGGAATAACCTGATCGGCAGGATGGCGACTGCCACAGCGCGTCACGCGGATCCCTTTGATCTCGTCCAGCGGGAGGTCCGGCACGTTAATATTGAGGATACGTCCGGTACGCAGCGGCTCGCGGCCAAGCGCACGGAGAATGGAGCAGGTCACCGCGGCGGCTGTGTCATAGTGGGTGTGACCGTTTAACGAGACCGCCAGCGCCGGAAACCCCAGGTGACGCCCTTCCATCGCCGCAGCCACGGTGCCGGAGTAAATCACATCATCGCCAAGATTTGGCCCGGCATTGATGCCGGAGACCACAACGTCCGGCCGCGGGCGCATCAGCGCGTTCACGCCCAGAAACACGCAGTCGGTCGGCGTCCCCATCTGGACGGCAATATCGCCATTCTCAAAGGTAAAGGTGCGAAGTGAAGATTCCAGCGTCAATGAGTTAGACGCGCCACTGCGGTTACGATCGGGAGCCACGACCTGCACATCCGCAAATTCGCGGAGGTGTTTCGCCAGCGTCTGAATACCTGGCGCATGGATCCCGTCATCGTTACTCAGCAATATTCGCATAATCACCCGACGTGTTGATAAGTTCCCTGACAACACTGGTGGCAAAGCTACCTGCCGGCAGCCAGAAGCGTAACTCGACGGTTACGTCATCCCACCAGTTCCAGCTCAGCTGTTGCGGGTAGAGGAGCATCGCACGGCGTGCCGCCTCGACCTTTTCCCGCACCAGCAACGATTGTAATTCTGGCGCATCCGCCACCGCTGACTGCTCAGCGGCCAGCGCCTCGCCCTGGGTTCCCCAGTCGCCTGAACCCGGCAAGGCGGCGGTAATCATCAGCGTTTTAGCGTCCACGCGCGACTGGACATCGGCCATCTCTTCGGCCGTTGCCACAAACCAGCTTCCGCGTCCCGCTAATTGTAGCGCATCGCCGACAACAACTTGATTCGCGTCCGGTTTTTTCAGCCGTTCGCTCACAATCTGATTAAACAACGCACTGCGGGCCGCCGACAACCAAAAACTGCGTTTATTACGATCGCGCATCGGTGCACCGCTTTGCGCCCAGCGCAGCGCGCCCAGCAGGTTGCTGCCACCGATACCAAAGCGCTGAGCGCCGAAATAGTTTGGTACGCCGCGTTCGTTAATGGCCTTCAGGCGTTTTTCAACGTCCTCGCGTTCGGTCACTTCGCGCAACACCAGGGTAAAGGCATTACCTTTCAGTGCGCCCAGACGCAATTTGCGTTTATGGCGGGCGTACTCCAGTACCTTACAGCCCTCAAGCTCAAATTTGCTTAAATCGGGCATGGCATTGCCGGGCACGCGGGCGCAAAGCCACTGTTCGGTCACGGCATGTTTATCTTTTTGACCGGCAAAGCTCACTTCGCGGGCGTGAATATTGAGGAATTTTGCCAGCGCGTCCGCCACGAAACGGGTGTTGCAGCCGTTTTTCAGAATGCGCACCAGGATGTGCTCGCCTTCGCCGTCCGGCTCAAAACCCAGATCTTCCACTACCACGAAATCTTCAGGGTTGGCTTTCAGCAGACCCTTGCCCTGCGGTTTACCGTGCAGATACGTCAGATTGTCGAAATCCGTCATTTGGCCGCCTTCACCAGCAGCGCCACGGCTTCACAGGCAATGCCTTCGCCACGACCGGTAAAGCCCAGCTTCTCCGTGGTGGTCGCTTTGACGTTGACGTCGTCCATATGGCAACCCAGATCTTCAGCAATAAACACGCGCATCTGAGGGATGTGCGGCAGCATCTTCGGTGCCTGGGCAATGATCGTCACATCAACGTTGCCGAGGGTGTAGCCTTTGGCCTGAATATGACGCCAGGCTTCGCGCAGCAATTCGCGGCTGTCTGCGCCTTTAAAAGCAGGATCGGTGTCCGGGAACAGTTTGCCAATGTCGCCCAGCGCGGCGGCACCCAGCAGCGCGTCGGTCAGCGCATGCAGCGCCACGTCGCCATCAGAATGCGCCAGCAGACCTTTTTCGTAAGGAATGCGCACGCCGCCAATGATAATTGGGCCAACGCCGCCAAAGGCGTGTACATCAAAACCGTGTCCAATACGCATTATGCCTTCTCCTGAGGGGTCGTACGGGTAAGATAAAATTCCGCGAGCTGTAAGTCTTCCGGGCGCGTCACTTTTATATTATCAGCGCGTCCTTCAACAAGCGTGGGGTGGAAACCGCAATACTCCAGCGCCGAGGCTTCGTCCGTAATGGTCGCACCTTCTTTAAGCGCTCGCGTTAAGCAGTCGTGGAGTAATTCGCGGGGAAAAAATTGTGGCGTCAGCGCGTGCCATAGATCGACGCGCTCGACGGTGTGGGCAATCGCCGGTTTACCCGGTTCGGCACGCTTCATGGTGTCACGCACCGGGGCGGCCAGAATGCCGCCCACTTTACTGGTTTCACTCAGGGCCAGCAGACGCGACAGATCCTCGTGATGCAGACAGGGACGCGCGGCATCGTGCACCAGCACCCACTGCGCGTTCCCGGCAGCCTGAATGCCCGCCAGAACGGAGTCAGCCCGCTCTGCGCCGCCGTCAACGACGGTAATCTGAGGATGATTCGCCAGCGGGAGCTGCGCAAAACGTGCATCGCCGGGGCTGATGGCAATAACAACGCGTTTCACCCGGGCATGCGCCAGCAGCGCCGCCACGGCGTGCTCGAGGATCGTTTTATCGCCAATTGAGAGATACTGCTTAGGACATTCTGTCTGCATACGCCGGCCAAAACCTGCGGCCGGCACCACGGCACAGACGTCCGAAAAAGTTGCTGCCATGTCGTAATCCTGGGCCTGATTATCGATTGTTTTGTGCGGAGCCCTGATTGCGTTTAGACGCATCCGGAACCAGGCGATAAAACGTTTCGCCCGGCTTAGTCATACTAAGTTCATTGCGTGCGCGCTCCTCAATCGCCTCCTGGCCGCCATTGAGGTCATCAATTTCAGCAAAAAGTTGATCGTTACGCGCTTTAAGTTTGGCGTTTGTCGCCTGCTGTGCCGCGACGTCATCGCTCACCCGGCTGTAGTCGTGCAGTCCGTTTTTGCCGAACCACAGCGAATATTGCAGCCAGACCAGCAAAGCCAGCAACAGCAGCGTTAGTTTACCCATCCTGCCCCCTGAAAAAACGGCATCATCATCCCATAACTTTCCGCTGGACTCTACTGCGGGGTTTTAATTATGCCGTAAGTTAGCCCATCAGCCATAAAAACAGCAGGCCAAAGATGACCACAACGGTGGCGATAGTGATGAGCGTACTATACAGGAGCTTGCCGTTGAAAAGGGAGTGCAGCGCCACGCCCACCACAACCGCAACGGGCATCAGCGCGAGGAAGAAAGGCCAGGTATAGAGGAAGAAAAAGAGGGTGTTTCCACCGTAGATCAAGAACGGGATACCCAGCGCCAGTAGCCACGACACAAAGCCGACAATCGCCCCAGGGAAGGACCAGGTCGTCTCGTCGTCGGTCGTTAACGGTTCCGACCCGGTGGTAATCATGTAGTTTTCACTGTTGCGCATAGCTAATCCTGTGACCGTGACTCATCGCTCGGGAAGACAGCTCCCGAACGATACCGTCTCAGGATCTGATAATATCGTCCCGTCTGAGCAGGTCTAATAATTGGCTTACTAAATTTGTTACCAATTGTTGACCTTCCAGATGAATCTCAGGGGATTCAGGCGCTTCGTAAACCGAGTCAATACCGGTGAAGTTTCGCAGCTCTCCCGCGCGGGCTTTTTTATACAGCCCTTTCGGATCGCGCGCTTCGCAGATTGCCAGCGGCGTATCCACAAACACTTCAATGAAGCGATTCCGGCCCACGCGCTCACGCACCATCTGACGTTCGGCGCGGTGCGGTGAGATAAACGCCGTCAGCACCACCAGCCCGGCATCCGCCATCAGGCTGGCGACTTCTCCCACCCGGCGAATGTTCTCTTTACGGTCTTCATCGCTGAACCCTAAATCGCTGCACAGTCCGTGACGCACGTTGTCGCCGTCCAGCAGGTAGGTGCTCACTCCCTGCTGATGCAGCGCCTCTTCCAGCGCGCCTGCCACCGTGGATTTACCGGAGCCAGACAGCCCGGTAAACCACAGCACAACCCCACGGTGACCGTGGAGCTGTTCGCGCTGGGCGACGGTGACCGGATGAGGATGCCAGACGACGTTCTCATCATGGGCAGCCATTACTTGCCTCCCAGCAAATCGCGTGCGCCCCAGTGCGGGAAGTGTTTACGCACCAGCGCATTCAGCTCAAGTTCAAACGCGCTGAACTCAGAGGCCACGGTAGCCTGCGCGTTTGGCTCACGGACCATCCCGGCGCCGACGGTGACGTTGGTCAGGCGGTCGATAAAGATCAGCCCGCCCGTCACCGGATTCTGCTGATACGGATCCAGCACCAGCGGCTCGTCAAAGGTCAGATCCACCAGACCGATGCCATTCAGCGGCAGCTCGCTCACGTCACGGTGGGTCAGGTTGTTGATGTCCACCTGGAACTGAATGCCGTCCACGCGGGCGCGGGTTTTCTTGCCGGCAATTTTAATGTCATAGCTCTGGCCTGCGGTCAGGGGCTGTTCCGCCATCCACACCACGTCTACGGATGCGCCCTGCACCGCCGCCAGCGTTTCCTGCGCGTCGACCAGCAGATCGCCGCGGCTGATGTCAATCTCGTCTTTTAGCACCAGGGTTACCGCTTCACCTGCCCCTGCTTCGTCCAGATCACCATCAAAGGTGACGATACGGGCAATGGTCGATTCCACGCCGGACGGCAGCACCTTCACGCGCTGGCCCACGTTGACCGAGCCGGACGCAAGGGTGCCGGAGAAGCCGCGGAAATCGAGGTTCGGACGGTTTACGTACTGCACCGGGAAGCGCATCGGCTGGGTCTCAACCACGCGCTGAATTTCAACGGTTTCCAGCACCTCCAGCAGCGTCGGGCCGCTGTACCACGGCATGTTCGCGCTCTGAGAGGCGACGTTATCCCCTTCCAGCGCCGACAGCGGCACAAAGCGAATATCGAGGTTGCCCGGCAGCTGTTCAGCAAAGGTCAGGTAGCTCTGGCGGATCTCGTCGAATCGCGCTTCGCTGTAGTCCACCAGATCCATTTTGTTCACCGCCACCACCAGGTGTTTGATCCCCAGCAGCGTAGAGATAAAGCTGTGACGACGCGTCTGATCCAGCACGCCTTTACGGGCGTCCATCAGCAGGATCGCCAGGTCACAGGTAGACGCGCCGGTCGCCATGTTACGGGTGTACTGCTCATGCCCCGGGGTGTCGGCGATAATAAATTTGCGCTTTTCGGTAGAGAAGTAGCGATAGGCGACATCAATGGTAATGCCCTGCTCGCGCTCCGCCTGCAAGCCGTCCACCAGCAGCGCCAGGTCGAGTTTTTCGCCCTGGGTGCCGTGGCGTTTACTGTCATTGTGCAGGGAAGAGAGCTGATCTTCGTAAATTTGTCGCGTGTCGTGCAGCAGACGACCAATCAGGGTACTTTTCCCGTCATCAACGCTGCCGCAGGTCAGGAAACGCAACAGACTTTTGTACTGTTGGGCGTGCAGATAAGCTTCTACGCCGCCTTCATCGGCAATTTGTTGGGCAATAGTCGTATTCATGGCGGCTCCTTAGAAATAACCCTGACGTTTCTTCAGCTCCATGGAGCCTGCCTGGTCGCGGTCAATCACGCGGCCCTGTCGCTCACTGGTGGTCGACACCAGCATCTCCTCGATGATCTCCGGCAGCGTCTGCGCACTGGATTCCACCGCGCCGGTCAACGGCCAGCAGCCGAGAGTACGGAAACGGACCATCTGTTTTTTGATCACTTCACCCGGCTGTAAATCAATGCGATCGTCGTCGATCATCATCAGCATGCCGTCGCGCTCCAGGACCGGGCGCTCTGCTGCCAGATACAGCGGAACGATCTCAATATTTTCCAGATAGATGTACTGCCAGATATCCAGCTCGGTCCAGTTGGAGAGCGGGAAGACGCGAATACTTTCGCCCTTGTTGATCTGGCCGTTGTAGTTGTGCCACAGCTCCGGACGCTGGTTTTTCGGGTCCCAGCGGTGGAAGCGGTCGCGGAAAGAGTAGATACGCTCTTTGGCGCGGGATTTCTCTTCGTCACGCCGCGCGCCGCCGAAGGCCGCATCAAAACCGTATTTATTCAGCGCCTGCTTCAGCCCTTCGGTTTTCATGATATCGGTATGCTTGGCGCTGCCGTGCACGAACGGGTTGATGCCCATCGCCACCCCTTCCGGGTTTTTGTGCACCAGCAGCTCGCAGCCGTAGGCTTTGGCGGTACGGTCACGAAACTCGTACATCTCGCGGAATTTCCAGCCGGTATCCACATGCAGCAGCGGGAACGGCAGCGTTCCCGGATAAAACGCTTTACGCGCCAGGTGCAGCATGACGCTGGAATCTTTACCGATGGAGTACATCATCACCGGGTTAGAGAACTCGGCGGCCACTTCGCGGATAATGTGGATACTTTCCGCTTCGAGCTGCCGCAGGTGAGTAAGTCGTTTTTGGTCCATAACCGTTCCTTAAGCCAAATTTACAACAGAAGCGCCGAAGCCTTCTGTGTCGGTTGTGTGTTGGAACCAGGCGAGCGAGCTGTGCAACTGCACCACTTCTCCCACCACGATCAGGGCGGGCATCGGGGCGTCTTTCGCCAGGGTTGCAAGGTCTTGTAAAGTGCCGATGGCGACATGCTGATCGTCGCGTGTCCCGCGGGAGATCACTGCTACCGGCGTCGCCGCATCGCGACCGTGCTGAATAAGCTGTTCGCTGATGTCTCCCGCTTTCATCGTGCCCATATAAATCGCCAGCGTTTGTCGGCTCTGGGCGAGATGCGACCAGTCAAACGGCGTGCTGTCGGCTTTGTAGTGCCCGGTCACAAAGGTCACGCTCTGGGCGTAATCACGATGGGTCAGCGGAATACCGGCGTAGGCCGTGACGGCAGACGCCGCCGTAATGCCGGGGACCACCTGGAACGGGACGCCCGCTTCGGCTGCCGCCTGCAACTCCTCGCCACCACGGCCGAAGATAAACGGGTCGCCCCCTTTCAGACGCACCACGCTCTTGCCCGCTTTCGCGGCGGCAATCAGCATTTGATTGGTGTCGTGCTGCGGCACGGAGTGCTCGCCGGCACGTTTGCCAACGCAGATTTGCTCCGCGTCACGGCGGATCAGTTCGCGAATACCGTCGGTGACCAGATGGTCGTAGAACACGACATCCGCATCCTGAAGAACCTGGAGGCCACGCAGCGTGAGCAGCCCGGCATCGCCCGGCCCGGCGCCCACCAGAATGATCTCCCCGCCCGTACTGCCGGGGTTATCCAGTTCGTCTTCGAGTATTTGTTGCGCCGCCGTCTCGTTACCGGCATGCATCAGGCTGGCAAAGCGGCCGCGAAACACACGCTCCCAGAAGCGACGGCGTTCCGTCACGCTGGTCAGACGCGTTTTAAGGTGGTTGCGCCAGTAGCTGGCCTTCTCCGCCATGCGCCCGAGGCTGGTCGGCAGCAGCGCTTCGATTTTTTCCCGCAGCACGCGCGCCAGCACCGGCGCGGTGCCGCCGGAGGAGATCGCCACCAGCAGCGGCGAGCGGTCAACAATCGACGGGAAGATAAACGAGCACAGCGGCTGGTCGTCTACCACGTTCACCAGACGGTGACGGTCCTGAGCTGCGTCGGAGATTCGGCGGTTGAGCGCCCGATCTTCGGTTGCCGCAATCACCAGCACCACGCTGTCGATCTGAGACTCTTCAAAATCCGCCTCTGCAACGACCTGCACCTGCGCCCCGGCGCGTTGCAGGAACGCGATTTTGCGATCGGCAATTTCACCCGTCCCGACAACCAGTACCGGTCGGTCTTTCAAGGCGGCAAAAAGGGGGAGATAGTCCACAGGCAACAACTCACTAACAACCAGGAATAAAGGGACTATAGGGGGCGGCTTAGATCGAATGAAATTACGAATTGGAATGAGTAGTTACTCAATGGAATAACGCCGTGGAAAAGCAAATATCAAAAAGTGCTTAACATGCGAAATTTCGGGCATTTAAGCGCAATTCAAATTGTGTCTACCCGATCACAGTTTCATACTATGCGGGTTAAAATTTTGCTCTGTTTTTAAGGACTCACTATGTTTTCCGCAATGCGCCACCGATTCGTTGCCCTGGCGCTCGGCGTTTGCTTTATCCTTCCGGCTCAGGCAAAAAATCCATCTTACGGTGAAATAGCCAGTATGCAGGCGCGGCATATTGCGACGGTCTTTCCGGGCCGCATGACCGGAACCCCAGCCGAGATGCTTTCGGCAGACTATATCCGTCAGCAGTTTGCGGATATGGGCTATGAGAGCGACATTCGCGCTTTCCACAGCCGCTACATCTATACCACACGCAATAAAACGCAAAACTGGCATAACGTAACCGGCAGCACGGTTATTGCGGCGCACGAAGGAAAGGCGGCTGAGCAGATTATTATTATGGCGCACCTTGATACCTACACGCCATTGAGCGACGCCGATGTCGATAATAACCTCGGCGGGCTGACCCTTCAGGGACTGGATGATAATGCGGCAGGGTTGGGCGTGATGCTTGAGCTGGCCGAACGCCTGAAGAATATTCCGACGAAATACAGCATTCGCTTTGTTGCGACCAGCGGCGAAGAAGAAGGAAAACTCGGCGCTGAGAATCTCCTTAAGCGCATGAGCGCTGAGGAGAAGAAAAATACGTTGCTGGTGATTAACCTCGATAATCTGATCGTGGGAGATAAGCTCTATTTTAATAGCGGACAGAGCACGCCGAGCAGCGTACGTAAACTCACCCGCGACCGGGCGCTGGCGCTTGCCCGCACGCATGGTGTCTATGCCGCGACAAATCCGGGCGGTAACCCCGATTATCCCAAAGGCACGGGCTGCTGTAATGACGGTGAAGTGTTTGATAAGGCGGGCATTCCGGTGCTGTACGTCGAGGCAACTAACTGGGCGCTGGGCAAAAAAGATGGCTATCAGCAGCGCGCTAAATCGAAGGCGTTCCCAAACGGGACCAGCTGGCATGACGTGCGGCTGGATAATCAGCAGCACATTGATAAAACGCTGCCGCAGCGGATTGAGCACCGCAGCCGGGATGTCGTGAAAGTGATGCTGCCGCTGGTGAAGGAGCTGGCGAAAGCGGGGAAAGCCTGATGCAATTAAGCCCGGTTGCGCTGCGCTTACCGGGCCTACAACGGCACGAAACGTAGGCCCGGTAAGGCGTAGCCGCCACCGGGCGAAAAAACATTACCCTTCGTGCAGCCCGCACTCGCGCTTCAGCCCAAAGAATCGCGTCTCTTCTTCCGCCATTCCCGGTTCCCATTTACGCGTGGTATGGGTGTCGCCTACCGACAGGTAGCCCTGATCCCACAGCGGATGGTACTTCAGCCCGTGCTTTTGCAGATACTGGTACACCGTGCGGTTATCCCAGTCAATGATCGGCAGCACTTTGAACACGCCACGCTGCACCGCCAGCACCGGCAGCGTTGCCCGGCTCCCGGATTGCTCGCGGCGGAGCCCAGCAAACCACGTCTGCGCATGAAGATCTTTCAGCGCGCGGTTCATCGGCTCGACCTTGTTGATCTCATTGTATTTCTCGATGCCCTCAACGCCCTGCTCCCACAGCTTGCCGTAACGCGCCTCCTGCCAGGCCGCGCTTTCGGTTGCGCGATAAACCTTCAGGTTCAGCTTGAGCTTGTCCGTCAGCTCGTCGATAAACTGATAGGTCTCCGGGAACAGATAGCCGGTATCGGTGAGGATCACCGGAATGTCCGGACGGATCTGATTCACCAGATGCAGACTGACCGCCGCCTGAATGCCAAAGCTCGACGAAAGCACATAGTCTCCCGGCAGGTTTTCCAGCGCCCACGCCACGCGCCCTTCGGCGTCGAGCTTTTCCAGTTGGGCGTTAGTTTCTGCCAGGGCCAGAATGCGTTCAACTTTTGGCAGGTCATTAAGGGCGTTTAGATCGAGTACGGACATAAGAACCTCGTTTACCTGTTTCGCCGGGCGGCACTGCGTTTGCCCGGCCTACAAAACCCGTAGGCCCGGTAAGCGAAGCGCCACCGGGCAAAGGATGGATTACTCCCAGAAATCCCTTGCGGGATCGAGCACCGGGCGAATGATGCCCGCACGTACCGTAAAGTCGCCGAAGCCTTCACCCGCTTCGCGCTCTTTCGCCCAGCGTCCGATAAGCACGTCGAGGGAATCGAGAATTTCCGGCTCGGTGATGTTCTCGCGGAACATACGCGGAATACGTGTCCCGATACGGTTACCGCCCAGGTGCAGGTTATAGCGACCCGGCGCTTTCCCTACCAGACCGAGTTCGGCCAGCATCGCGCGGCCGCAGCCGTTCGGACAGCCCGTCACGCGCATAACAATATGCTCGTCCGGAATACCGTGTTTTTCCAGAATCGCCTCCACTTTATCAGTGAAGGACGGCAGGAATCGCTCGGCTTCGGCCATCGCCAGCGGACAGGTCGGGAACGACACGCAGGCCATTGAGTTTTCACGCTGCGCGCTCACCGCATTCATCAACCCGTGCTCGCGGGCCAGCTCTTCAATTCTCGCCTTATCGCTTTCCGGCACGCTGGCGACGATCAGGTTCTGGTTGGCGGTAATACGGAACTCGCCTTTGTGGATCTTTGCGATTTCCAGCAGGCCGGTTTTCAGCGGACGGCCCGGATAATCAAGAATACGGCCGTTTTCGATAAACAGCGTCAGGTGCCAGTTATTGTCGATGCCTTTCACCCAGCCGATGCGATCGCCGCGACCGGTGAATTCGTAAGGGCGGATCGGCTCAAACTTGATGCCCGCGCGACGCTCCACTTCTTCTTTGAACGTCTCGACGCCTACGCGCTCAAGGGTATATTTGGTTTTCGCGTTTTTACGATCGGTACGGTTACCCCAGTCGCGCTGGGTCGTAACCACCGCCTCTGCCACGGCCAGCGTGTGCTCCAGCGGCAGGAAGCCGAACTCGCTCGCGGTGCGGGCGTAAGTTTTCTTGTTACCGTGCTCAATGGACAAACCGCCGCCCACCAGCAGGTTAAAGCCGACCAGCTTGCCGTTTTCGGCAATCGCCACGAAGTTCATGTCGTTGGCGTGCAGGTCGATATCGTTCTGCGGCGGGATCACCACCGTGGTTTTAAACTTACGCGGCAGATAGGTCTGGCCAAGGATCGGTTCTTCATCGGTGGTGGCGACTTTCTCCTGATCGAGCCAGATCTCCGCATAGGCGCGGGTACGTGGCAGCAGATGTTCGGAGATTTTTTTCGCCCACTCGTACGCTTCGGCGTGCAGCTCAGATTCGTACGGGTTCGAGGTGCAGAGCACGTTACGGTTCATGTCGTTGGCAGTCGCCAGCGCGTCCAGACCCACGGAGTGCAGCATCTGGTGCACCGGCTTGACGTTCTTCTTCAGAATGCCGTGGAACTGGAAGGTCTGACGGTTGGTCAGACGAATGCTGCCGTAGATTGTGTTTTCACCGGCAAACTTGTCGATCGCCTGCCACTGTTTCGTAGTGATTACCCCGCCCGGCAGACGACAGCGCAGCAGCATCGCGTGACGCGGCTCCAGCTTCTGTTCGGCACGCTCGGCTCGGATATCGCGGTCGTCCTGCTGGTACATACCGTGGAAACGGATCAGCAGGAAGTTGTCGCCTTTGAAACCGCCGGTCAGGCCGTCATTTAAATCTTCGGCAATGGTACCGCGCAGGTAGTTGCTCTCTACCTTCATGCGCTCGGCATCAGTCAGTTTGCCTTCGACCACCAGTGGGCCAGGATGTTTTTCGCTCATTAGTAGACATCTCGCTGATAACGGCGCTCTACGCGCAGCTCACTTAAAAATTCATCCGCCGTTTCGGCATCCATACCGCCGAATTCGGCAATCACTTCCAGCAGTGCCTGCTCAACGTCTTTCGCCATACGATTGGCGTCGCCGCAGACATAAATGTGGGCGCCGTCATTGATCCAGCGCCACAGCTCTGCGCCCTGTTCGCGCAGTTTGTCTTGTACGTATACTTTTTCTTTCTGATCGCGGGACCAGGCCAGATCGATGCGGGTCAGCACGCCCTCTTTGACGTAGCGCTGCCACTCAACCTGGTAGAGGAAATCTTCAGTAAAGTGCGGGTTGCCGAAGAACAGCCAGTTTTTACCCGGCGCGTCGTCTGCTGCACGCTGCTGCATAAAGGCGCGGAATGGCGCAATACCGGTGCCCGGGCCAATCATAATCACCGGCGTTTCGGGGTTCGCCGGCAGGCGGAAGTTGTCGTTGTGCTCGATAAAGACGCGAACTTCACCCTCTTCTTCCACGCGGCCTGCCAGGAAGCCTGACGCCCCACCCGCGCGCGCGCGGCCTTCGATGTCGTAACGCACCACGCCAACGGTGATGTGGACTTCGTTTTCCACTTCCGCCTGCGAGGAGGCGATGGAGTACAGGCGCGGGGTCAGCGGACGCAGCAGGCCGACCAGCGCGTCAGCATCCAGCTGTGCCGGAGAGAAACGCACCATATCGACAATCGGCGTTGTCGCCGCGTATTGCTGTAACTTCGCCTTATCCCCGACCAGCGGAAGGAGCGATTCGCTGCGGGTTAAGGTGGCGTAGTTTTCAACGATGTTGGCGGTGTTCACCGTCAGTTCGAAATGCCACTGGAGCGCCTCGGAGATCGAGAGCGTTTTGCCATCCACGGTAACCGGTTCATCGCCTTTCAGCCACAGCAGCTCGACCAGCTCTTTCACCAGCGCCGGATCGTTCTGATACCAGACGCCCAGCGCATCGCCAGGCTGGTAACGCAGGCCAGAGTCACCGAGATCGATTTCGATATGGCGCACGTCTTTTTCTGAATCACGGCCCGTGATTTTCTGGTTTACCGACAGGCTCGCCGTCAGCGGCGCCTCTTTCGTGTAAGGGCTGGTGTGGATTTCGTTAACGGTGCCGGCTACGGTAACGGCGGCCTGCGCTGGCGTATCTTTCGGGACGCGGGCCTTCAGCACCTCAACGATGCGCGCCCGCCATTCGGCGGCGGCAGCCTGGTATTCCAAGTCAGCGTCTACGCGATCCAGCAGGCGCTCTGCGCCCAGCTCCGCCAGCTTGCTGTCGAAATCTTTACCGGACTGGCAGAAAAATTCATAGGACGTATCACCGAGGCCGAAGACGGCAAAGGCGGTGCCCTCGAGCTTTGGCGCTTTTTTCGAGAACAGGAACTTATGCAGCGCGACGGCTTCTTCAGCAGGCTCACCTTCCCCCTGCGTTGACGCCACCACCACCAGCAGTTTTTCTGACGCGATCTGTTTGAATTTATAATCCCCGGCGTTGACCAGGTTAACGTTCAGCTTCGCGGCGAGCAGGTCATCACGCAGCGCTTCGGCCACACGACGGGCATTACCCGTTTGCGAAGCGGAGATAAGCGTGATGGCAGGAATTTCAACGGCCGTTGGCGGTACGCCTGCCACAGCACCCGGCTGCTGGTTCAGCATTCCCCAGAAATAGCCGGAGACCCAGGCAAGCTGGGTGGGTGAAAAATCGGAAGTCGCGGCCTGGAGGCGCGCCAGTTGCTCCGGGTTAAGGGGAAGCAAATTTGAAGGTGGGGCCTGTGTTGTCATGCGTCGTTATGTTCCAGTAGCAAAGCGGACTTTAAGCGAATAAATCCAAACTGAAGATAAGGTTAACGGCGGGGATAATAACAATTAAAGAAGGGATGGAAATAATAAATAACCAAATGGACTAACCTGTTTTAGTTATCGTTCTTAACGATAAAAGCGATTAAATAACCATATGAAATAAAACAACAAAAGTCGATAAACACCATGAATACGAGGCGGTGACCGTTCAGAGCCGTTTTAGTTAATGATAAAAATTGTGCTTTCCGTTACTATGCGGCGGTTTTTTCCGCATTCCTGAGAGCTATGATGTCCACCACACTGTTTAAAGATTTCACCTTCGAAGCCGCACACCACCTTCCACACGTTCCTGCCGGGCACAAATGTGGCCGCCTGCATGGACACTCGTTTATGGTGCGTCTTGAAATCACCGGTGAAGTCGATCCCCATACGGGCTGGATCATGGACTTTGCCGAACTGAAGGCCGCGTTTAAGCCGACCTACGATCGTCTCGATCACTACTATCTGAATGATATTCCGGGCCTTGAAAACCCGACCAGCGAAGTGCTGGCGAAATGGATTTGGGATCAGATGAAACCGCTTGTGCCGCTGCTGAGCGCGGTGATGATCAAAGAGACCTGCACGGCAGGCTGCGTCTACCGCGGGGAGTGAATCTCCTCCGTTTCGGCCTCAAGAGGCACGAGCGGTGTAAACTCATAGAGCACCAGCGCATTACTCTCCAGTGATTCTGTCAGTTGCCAGCCGTCATCAACGCGTTCATCGTACAGGGAAAGCGTTGGACGCGCTTTGTGCGCTATCCAGCGCCACATCTCTTCGTCAGGGCCGCTTTCGCTGCCTACCCCTTCAAGCAACGGATAGAGCGCGCCGTTGTGCTGATCAAACAGATGGCATTTAATTCGCCATTTACCGCGCATTCCCTTCAGGTGTAAATGATACTGCTGGCGAAAACGCTGGATGAAGGCTTCTTCACTGGAAAGGAGCGGATTAAAAACCACCACATTACGCAGCAGCAACTGGTAACCATTGTGATGGCGCGTGAGCAGAACACGCCCGTCGTTTACCAGCACCTCGCCCCGCAGGCGTTGCCAGAGCCAGAGTACCCAATAAACCGGCCGTGGAAGACCATGGTTGTACTGTAGCGCAAGGCTTGACGTATCGATGGTATTGTTCGCACGAGCTTCACCCTGAAGGCCCGAATTGAGCCAAAATCCCCCTAGCCAGACCTGCTCCGATAGCCCGAGCAGGCTCTGCATCAGCAGCGCCCCACGAAAAAACCAGCCGTTTGTCGCCCGCGTGTTCCCGGTGAGGGTATTCCAGGAGAGAAGCCAGACGGGAAGCGAACATTTGCGCAGACGAAGGGCGGCGATAATCTGGCGGATCTTCTGTACCGGATAATTTTCTGTAGAAGAGAGTTGGGCTGGCTCCCGCTGCGCAGGATCGAGAAGTTCATTGGCATCGGCTGAACAGGCAAGAAAATCGGCCTGCATCAGGATGGCTGAGCTGAACAGGGTATTGTCGCTCACGCCCGCGCTGTCGGGTGAAAATCGATGCCATAAACCAAACTTTGCCTGTGGCAGATAGTTGCGTATGACGTTTTGTTGCGCCAGCCAGACCTGCTCCCGGGTCTCCTCACTCGCCTGTGTTGACCAGTGCATGACAAAGTGCCAGCCCGCGGTGATCTCGGGCGAAAAATGATTGACCGACCGTTGTAAAAAACGGGCAAGTAGATCGCGACGGGTCGTTACGCCGGTGTGCAGCAGCACCGTCCATTGCTTTTTTGCCAGCCAGGTGAAGAGCTGATGCAGATTGTACCAGCAGGCGTAGCCCGCCATCTGGGGGTCATCCCACCCGGTGGCAAACAGACGGCTGCTGAGAAAAGGTTCGGCGATATCAATTCCCTCTATGGGAATGGCCTCATTTATCGCTTCAAGATTCTGACGAACGTCCTCACGCAGTAAATCGTCGAGCTCACGCAGGGTAATGACCACCCGCATACGACGCAGCGAGGTGGAGAGAGGATTAAGCTGCTCAAGATCCAGTGTCTGCTCCTGCTGCGGGCGATCGATAAGCGGGGAGGCTCCCCAGCCGCGCGCCACCGGTTCATTGAGCAGGCTAAACAGTTTATCCATGGCCACCGGATAGCGCTGCTCACACCTGTCCGTACGAACACGTGTGGCCTCCGGGTGCTGGCGTCGGGACTTACGAAACTCACCCGGGGACATATTGTGAACACGCCGAAACCGATCGGTCATCATACGCGTGCTGGCGAAACCCTGCTCAAGCGCAATCTGATGCAGCGGTCGGTTCGTCAGACGGAGCGCGTCAGCCGCCTTTTCCAGCCGCAGGGTGGTGATGTACTGCATGAAACTGATCCCCACTTCCTTTCTAAAGAGACGAGAGAGCCAGGCTTCAGAGACATATTCACTCGCGGCGATTTCCGCAAGCGTAATACGGCGAGAATAACTGGCATTGATCCGCTCTATCACCCGGGCAATGCGTTTGCTGTGCGCTGGGGAAAGTTCACGGGACAAAAACCGGGCGGGCTGCTGAAAGCGGCTGGTCAGCAACAGCAATATCTCGCTCAGCCAGCGGTACGCCTCCAGCCGGTTGCGGTGTGGGTCGTTGATGAGGGTGACCACAAGAAGCTGGCGCAGCAGATCGCGAAGCGCATCGCATTGGGGCCAGACGCCTCCGGCTTCTGCCGGTATAGCGTAATCATGGACAAAAAAATCATTGCAGAGCTGGACCACCCAGCGCCCGGAAAGGGACACGCGCAGGGTGATATTTGCCGTTTCGCTCGTGAACTGCCAACGCCGATGACGGTTGATGATGGCAAGGGTATTGGCCTCCAGGATGTCACGTCCCACATCGGTATTCAGTTCAGCCCGCCCTTCCAGCACCCAGAGCAACGTTAGCGTATCGCCTTCATCCTCCACGCAGTGGCGAATGTCCTGGATCTCCACCCAAAATTCATCTCCCCGCTGATTCATCTTTCCCCTCATCAAAGACAAATAATGACCGACTCTTTTTTGTCATAACGGAATTGTATGAAAAACAATCAAAACAAAACCGTCGCTTTACAACAAAAAAATGCATTTTCTGGCAGTGCGATCGTCATAGACTCGAAATTATCACCGTTTGGCATAAAAAGGATAACAAAAATGACACATCCAATTATCGAAGCTCTGCGCGGCAAAGAGGCCCAGTTCACTGAATTACGTCGCTATTTTCATCAGCATCCTGAAATTGGTTTTGAGGAGCACAATACGAGCGATCGCGTTGCGGCGTTGCTTGAGGAATGGGGATATGAGGTTCATCGCGGCCTGGCGAAAACCGGTGTGGTCGGCACGCTGAAGGTGGGTAACGGGCCTAAATGCCTGGGTCTGCGCGCCGACATGGATGCGCTGCCTATGCAGGAAAACAGCGGCAAGGCCTGGAGCAGTACCGTTGAGGGTAAATTCCACGGCTGCGGTCATGACGGCCACACCACAACGCTCCTGTATGCAGCGGAGTACCTGGCACGCACCCGCAATTTTAACGGCACGCTGCACCTTATTTTTCAGCCCGCGGAAGAACTTCTGTATGGCGGACGCGTTATGGTAGAGGACGGTTTGTTTGACCTGTTCCCCTGCGACCACATTTTTGGTCTGCACAATATGCCGTCACAGCCCGTCGGAAAAATTGGTCTGCGCGATGGCGCCATGATGGCCTCTTCGGACACCCTTCATATTGAGGTTAACGGCGTGGGGGGTCACGGTGCGGTGCCAGAACATACCGTAGATGCCACACTCGTTGCCTGTCATATCACTATCGCTTTGCAGTCCATTGTTTCGCGCAATATCACCCCTTTTCAGCCTGCCGTCGTTACCGTAGGCAGCATTCAGGCTGGACATGCCCCCAACATCATCAACGACAAAGTATTGATGAAACTTACCGTGCGCACGCTGGATGAAAGCGTGCGGCAAACCGTGCTACAGCGCATCCATGATATCGCCGTTGCGCAGGCGGAAAGTTTCAATGCCACGGCTACCATTCGACACATTAATGGCAGCCCGGTACTGAAAAACAATCCGCAAGCCAATGAGATGGTGCGCAACGTCGCCACCGATCTGTTCGGTCAGGATTCCGTCGCGGAGGTGAATGCGTTTATGGGCAGCGAGGACTTTGCGTTCATGCTCGAGAAAAATCCCAATGGCTGTTATTTCACCCTTGGCGCTGGCGATGAGCCTGACCGCTGCATGGTGCATAACCCGGGCTACGACTTTAACGACACTATTCTCCTCACCGGCGCGGCGCTGTGGGCCGCACTGACCGAACACTATCTGCGCTGATTCGCACCTTCCCGGGAGGGCTGCATTATGAGTACCGTTTCCCTGACAGACGCATCCGCCTACGCCGGTAACGATCGGCTGCTGGCGGGTATCGTCATGAGCGTTCTGACCTTCTGGCTGTTTGCCCAGTCGGTTATCAACGTGGTTCCGGCCATGCAGAATAGCCTCGACATTGCCCTCGAAACCCTTACGCTGGCCGTCAGCCTGAGCGCGTTGTTTAGCGGCTGTTTTGTCGTAGCCTGCGGTGGGTTTGCCGATAAGTTTGGGCGCATGCGCCTGACCATGACAGGCCTGATTTTGAGCATGATCGGAAGCGGTCTGCTGTTCATTTCATGGGAGCCCGTCCTGTTTCTGTTGGGAAGAGCGATACAGGGGCTATCCGCGGCCTGCATCATGCCCGCCACGCTGGCGCTGATTAAGACCTGGTATGAAGGTAAAGCACGCCAGCGCGCAATCAGCTTCTGGGTTATTGGTTCATGGGGCGGGAGTGGCCTGAGTTCGTTTGTGGGAGGCGCCATCGCCACCACGCTGGGCTGGCGCTGGATTTTTATTTTGTCGATAGTGGTGGCTCTGGTCGCGCTATTGCTTATCCGCGCCACGCCGGAAAGCCGCAGCCCTGATGCGTGTCGACACAAACTGGATATCAGCGGCCTGGTGAGTTTTGTCCTTATGCTGGTGCTGTTCAATCTGTTTATCAGCAAAGGACACAGCTGGGGCTGGAGCAGCAGTTTATCGCTTCTTGTACTGTGTGGAGCCGTGATTGCACTGATGTGCTTTGTCGTTACCGGGCGGCGGAAGGGCGATGCGGCATTGATCGATTTCGCCCTGTTTAAAAACCGTGCCTATAGCGCCTCGGTATTCTCAAATTTCCTGCTCAACGGCTGCATTGGCACCATGATGATCGCCAGCATCTGGTTGCAGCAAGGCCATCATCTGTCACCGCTACAGACCGGTATGATGACGCTGGGGTATCTGGTTACCGTACTGGCGATGATCCGGGTGGGTGAAAAACTGCTTCAGCGCTATGGCGCCAGGCTGCCGATGATGACCGGCCCGCTGCTGACCGCAACAGGTATTACGCTGATTTCATGCACCTTCTTAAGCAAAGAGGTCTATATTGTCACCGTCTTTCTGAGCAATATTTTATTCGGGCTGGGGCTCGGATGTTACGCCACGCCCTCAACGGACACGGCGGTAATGAATGCCCCTGAAAACAAAGTGGGGGTGGCTTCAGGGATCTATAAGATGGGCAGTTCCCTGGGCGGCGCAATGGGGATCGCGGTCACCGCATCGCTATACGCCCTATGGCTGCCGATGGGAACGGCCAGTGCCGCGCAGTATGCCTTGCTGTTCAACAGTGCGATTTGCCTTGGGTCGGCAGTCGTGACCTGGGCTTTACTGCCAACAACAAAAGCCCCGCGTTAAGCGGGGCCACACAAGTATCAGGCAATGTTCAGATATTTGTGCGTCTGCATCGACAGGCGCCAGTTGCGGGCGATACAGGTTTCAATGCACAGACGGGTTGCATCGTCTTTCTGGCTGATAGGCTGTAGCGCGATAACGCGCTGCTTCTCATCCGTCAGCGTCGCCAGCAGTTCGTCCAGCGCTTCGATGTCACGCACGCGCCCCACCGGATGTTTGATCTCATCCGCACGCTCAAGCGCCTGCGACAGTACGTCATAACCGCCGCGCATATTCACTTTCGGTGAAACCGTTACCCACGTTGAATGGGAGCAGCGCACTTCATGGGTACCGCTGGTTTCGATCTGACAGCTATAGCCATTCTTCTCGAGCAGTTCGGTGAGGGGCATCAAATCGTGAATGCAGGGTTCCCCGCCGGTGATCACCACATGCCGCGCCGTCCAGCCCTGACGACCAATAATGGCAAGCAGATCTTCCGCGCTGCCCGCGCCCCATTTATCGCTCTCTTTGGTTTTCGCCAGAATGCTGAACAGCGACACTTCCCGATCTGCGAGCTTATCCCACGTATGTTTGGTATCACACCAGGCGCAGCCAACCGGGCATCCCTGTAAACGAATAAAGATAGCGGGAACGCCGGTAAAGTAACCCTCGCCTTGCAGGGTCTGGAACATCTCGTTAATCGGGTACTGCATAGTCAACTCTGTTAAGGGAATAAACGATAAGTATCGCAGATCCCCGTCAGATGATCATGCTCCATCGGTGCTTTGCGCGCCAATTGCCGCCATAAACCGTTCCGTAATTTGCTGCGGTCGGGTGATCGCCCCGCCGACGACAACCGTATGCGCCCCCAACTCCAGACACCTGGCCGCACGATCGGGGGTATCCACGTTACCTTCGGCAATCACGGGGATCGTGGCGGCAGACAGCACCTCTTTCAAAAACGCGCAGTCATTTTCCGGTAGCGAATGGCCCGCGGTCTCTGCCGTATAACCGTAAAGGGTGGTTCCGACACAATCAAACCCCAGCGCCTGCGCGGTCACGGCCTCCTGCACGGTGGCAATATCCGCCATCAGCAGCAGCGAAGGGTAACGGGTGCGGATCTGCGCGATCAGCATGTCCAGCGATACGCCACCGGGCCGTTTCCGGGCGGTCGCATCCAGCGCAACGATGTCCGGGGCGACCGCCATCAGCTCATCCACTTCTTTGAGCGTCGCGGTGATAAACACCTCGCTATCCGGATAGTCCCGTTTGATGATGCCGATGACCGGCAGTGAGACCAGCCCTTTGATAGCCTTGATATCCACCACGCTATTGGCGCGGATCGCAGCGGCACCGCCCTGGGCTGCCGCCAGCGCCATTCGCGACATAATAAACGGGCTGTGCAGCGGTTCATTTTCCAGCGCCTGGCAGGAGACGACCAGTTTTCCTTTCAGGTTATCCAGTACAGTTTTCATTACGATAAGATCTCTTCCACTTCGTTTTTGATAATGGTGACGTGCGGGCCATAGATGACCTGGACACCGTTGCCGCGGACGATAACGCCGCGCGCGCCGGTCGCTTTCAGTGCTGCTTCATTGACTTTGCTACCGTCTTTCACCGTGACGCGAAGACGCGTGGCGCAGCAGTCAACGTCATCCAGATTGTCTCTTCCACCCAATCCGGCGATCACCGCCGCGGCACGCTCGCTTTGCGGCAGGGTAGCCTCGTCAGCCAACGCCTCCTTTTCACGGCCCGGCGTGGCAAAATCAAAACGTTTAATCAGATAGCGGAAAGTACAGTAGTAAAGGAAGAACCACGGTACGCCTACCAGCGGGACGAACATCCAGTTAGTTTTCGCTTCACCCTGCAAAATGCCGAACAGCACGAAATCAATAAACCCGCCGGAGAAAGTTTGCCCGATGGTGATATGCAGCATGTGCGCGAGCATAAACGCCAGCCCGTCAAACAGCGCATGAATGACGTACAGCACCGGCGCAATAAACAGGAATGAGAACTCGATGGGCTCGGTAATGCCCGTCAGGAAAGAGGTTAACGCCGCTGACAGCAGCAGCCCGGCTACGCGCTTCTTGTTCTCGGGTTTAGCCGTGTGGTACATCGCCAGGCAGGCGCCGAGCAGGCCAAACATCATCGTGATAAAGCGCCCGGACATGAAGCGCGACGTGCCCTCATAGAAGTGCTGGGTGTTCGGGTCCGCGAGCTGAGCGAAGAAGATCCGCTGCGTGCCCTCAACCAGGTGACCGTTAACAATTTCACTGCCGCCAAGCGCGGTAGTCCAGAACGGCAGATAAAAGATGTGGTGCAGGCCAAACGGGCCAAGCATGCGCAGGATAAAACCGTACAGCAATGTCCCCAGATAGCCGGTGGCATCCACCAACCCGCCAAGGCCAAAGATCAGCTTCTGAAAATGCGGCCAGACCACGGTCATCAGCGCGCCGACAAGTATCGCCGCCAGTGAGCTGATAATGGGTACGAAGCGTGAGCCGCCAAAAAAGCCAAGGAATTGCGGAAGCGCGATTTTATTAAACCGATGATGCAGTGCGCAGGTCACAAGCCCAATAACGACCCCACCAAACACGCCCGTTTCCAGCGTCTGAATACCCAGCGTCATGCCCTGCCCTACGGCGCCCGGGTTCTCATGCGCCAGTTTTCCGGTCAGGATCAGCAGCGCATTGATAGTGGCATTCATCACCAGATAAGCGAGTAATGCCGCCAGCCCTGCCGTACCTTTATCATTTTTTGCCAGCCCAACGGCGACCCCAACAGCAAACAGTACCGACAGGTTTGCGAACACAATCGAGCCTGCACTGCTCATGATGGTAAAGATGGCCTGTAGCCAGCCAACGTCTAAAAATGGATACGCGGTAAGCGTATTCGGATTCGATAGCGCCCCGCCGATCCCCAACAACAGACCTGCTGCGGGCAGTATGGCGATAGGTAACATAAAGGATTTGCCAAAGCGCTGCGCTTTTTCAAACCATCCGCCGGAAGACGCTCCGCTGAACATTTGCATCATATTTTTATCCCCCTGGTTGTTGATGAAAATTTTTACCATATATAATTTTAATTGTGAAAATTACCACCAAAAACCAGGACGCCGATCATACTTTTTCGAAATGACTGGCATCTCTCCCCCGCTTTCCGCCACACTAGTTGGCAGAGAAACGCATTAAGGATCTAGCATGTCGGACCATGAAAACCTGCTGCTGAAGCTACGCCAGGAGGCTTCCGGGTATAGCCCAACGCAACAAAAACTGGGGGAGTTTGTTCTCAACGATCCTGCCAGGGTGCTCTACCTGACGATCACCGAGCTGGCGCGTGAAAGCGGCACCAGCGAGGCCAGCGTCACACGCCTTTGCCGCACGCTGGGCTGTAAGGGATATAACGAATTTAAAATGGCGCTTGCGCTGGATATTCAGCAGGGTTTGCCAGAGCGTCAGGCAGGAGATGCGATAGATAACGTGGTGGATGAGTCTGTCCAGGCGCTGCAAGATACCGCAAAACTCCTCGACCGGGCCCAGCTTGAACAGGCGACACTGGCCCTGCATCAGGCGCAATCAGTGCAAATTTACGGGGTGGCGGCCAGCGCGATTCTGGGGGAGTATTTGCATTACAAGCTGCTGCGACTCGGCAAACCTGCACAGCTGTTTAGCGATATGCATCGCGCCGCCATGAATGCGACGACGCTCTCGAAAGAGACGCTGGTGGTGGCCATCTCAAGTTCTGGCTCTACACGGGATCTGCTTCACGTGGTGAAACTCGCCCGCAAGCGTGGCGTTAAGGTACTGGCGCTCAGCAATACACCCCGCAGCCCGCTGGCCTCCCTGAGCGATTTACAGCTGGTTGCAGCCAAGCCCGAGGGACCGCTGAGCGCGGGTGCGCTCAATGCCAAGGTTGGCGTGATGCTGCTGGTTGAACTGCTTACCACTTCCCTTATCGCAGTAGACAGCCATTACGGTGACGTAAGCCAGCAAACGGCCAGCGCCACGCTGCCGCTTCTGCTATAGAAAACAAAAAACCCGCCGAAGCGGGTTTTTTCATAAGAACGAAAGTTCAGGCTTATGCCTGGCCTTTGATCTCTTTACGACCGTTGTAAGGTGCTTTTTCGCCCAGCGCTTCTTCGATACGAATCAGCTGGTTGTATTTAGCAACACGGTCAGAACGGCTCATAGAACCGGTTTTGATCTGGCCAGCAGCGGTACCCACAGCCAGGTCAGCGATGGTAGCGTCTTCAGTTTCGCCAGAACGGTGAGAGATAACAGCGGTGTAGCCAGCGTCTTTCGCCATTTTGATCGCAGCCAGCGTTTCGGTCAGAGAACCGATCTGGTTGAATTTGATCAGGATGGAGTTAACGATGCCTTTCTCGATGCCTTCTTTCAGGATCTTGGTGTTGGTTACGAACAGATCGTCACCAACCAGCTGGATTTTGTCGCCCAGTACTTTGGTCTGGTATGCGAAACCATCCCAGTCAGACTCGTCCAGACCGTCTTCGATAGAAACGATTGGGTACTGTTTGGTCAGGTCTTCCAGGAAGTGGGTGAACTCTTCGGAGGTGAATGCTTTGTTGCCTTCGCCAGCCAGAACGTATTTACCGTCTTTGTAGAATTCAGATGCTGCACAGTCCATCGCCAGGGTGATGTCTTTGCCCAGCTCGTAGCCTGCTGCTTTAACCGCTTCAGCGATAACAGCCAGCGCTTCTGCGTTAGAACCCAGGTTTGGCGCGTAGCCACCTTCGTCACCAACAGCAGTGTTCATACCTTTAGCTTTCAGAACTTTAGCCAGGTTGTGGAACACTTCAGAACCCATACGCACCGCTTCTTTCAGGGATTTCGCGCCAACAGGCTGAATCATGAATTCCTGAATATCAACGTTGTTGTCTGCGTGCTCACCACCGTTGATGATGTTCATCATTGGTACAGGCATGGAGTATTTGCCTGGGGTGCCGTTCAGTTCAGCGATGTGCTCGAACAGTGGCATACCTTTAGCAGCAGCGGCTGCTTTGGCGTTCGCCAGGGAAACTGCCAGGATTGCGTTCGCACCGAAGTTAGATTTGTTTTCAGTACCGTCCAGATCGATCATGATCTTGTCGATGCCAGCCTGATCTTTGGCATCTTTGCCAACGATAGCCTGAGCAATAGGACCGTTAACAGCGCCAACCGCTTTCAGTACGCCTTTGCCCATGAAACGGGATTTGTCGCCATCACGCAGTTCCAGCGCTTCGCGGGAACCTGTAGATGCGCCTGATGGAGCAGCAGCCATACCGACGAAACCACCTTCCAGATGAACTTCGGCTTCAACGGTCGGGTTACCACGGGAGTCGATGATTTCACGACCGATGACTTTAACGATTTTGGACATTAGATTTTCCTCAGTACAAGTTAAACTAAAACTCCAGACAAACAACGCGTACCAGGGGTACGCGTTGCCGTTCTAACTTTTTTTACTTCGCCTGACGCTTCTGGTACTCGCTGGCGGCTTTCACGAAGCCTGCAAACAGCGGATGCCCGTCACGCGGCGTTGAAGTAAATTCCGGGTGGAATTGGCAGGCCACGAACCACGGATGGTTTGGCACTTCGATGATCTCGACTAACTGATCATCCCCGGAACGGCCCGCAACACGCAGACCCGCAGCTTCAATTTGTTTCAACAACATGTTGTTGACTTCATAGCGGTGACGATGGCGCTCGGTAATCACCGGCTCGCCGTACAGCTTGCGAACCACGCTATCGTCTGACAGCTGGCAGGCCTGTGCGCCAAGACGCATGGTGCCACCCAGATCGCTCTTCTCGGTACGGACTTCGACGTTACCGTCTTCGTCGCGCCATTCCGTAATCAGCGCCACGACAGGGTACTTACAGTCTGGCACAAATTCCGTAGAGTTCGCGTTTTCCATTCCCGCTACGTTGCGCGCAAATTCAATCAGCGCAACCTGCATACCCAGGCAGATGCCGAGGTATGGAATATTGTTTTCACGCGCATAGCGTGCAGTGGCGATCTTGCCTTCAACACCACGGTAGCCGAAGCCGCCAGGGATGAGAATCGCATCCAGATCTTTGAGAATTTCAACGCCGCGCGTTTCAACATCCTGCGAATCAATCAGCTTGATGTTGACGGAGACGCGATTCTTCAGACCACCGTGCTTCAGCGCCTCGATAACTGACTTATAGGCATCCGGCAGTTCAATATACTTGCCGACCATACCGATAGTCACTTCGCCGCCCGGATTGGCTTCTTCGTAGATCACCTGCTCCCATTCAGACAGGTTAGCTTCCGGACAGTTCAAGCTGAATCGTTTACAAATATAATCGTCCAGACCCTGTGATTTCAACAGGCCCGGGATTTTATAAATGGAATCGACGTCTTTCATTGAAATAACGGCTTTTTCAGGCACGTTACAGAACAATGCAATTTTCGCGCGTTCGTTCGCCGGAATCGCACGATCGGAACGGCAAACCAGGATATCAGGCTGAATACCGATGGAGAGCAACTCTTTAACGGAGTGCTGAGTCGGTTTGGTTTTCACTTCACCTGCTGCCGCCATGTAAGGCACCAGCGTCAGGTGCATGAACAGCGCGTTCTCACGACCAATATCTACCGCCAGTTGACGAATCGCTTCGAGGAACGGCAGGGATTCGATATCCCCTACGGTACCGCCGATTTCAACCAGCACAACGTCATGCCCTTCGCCACCGGCAAGGACACGCTCTTTAATGGCGTTAGTGATGTGTGGGATGACCTGCACGGTCGCGCCCAGGTAGTCACCACGGCGCTCTTTACGCAGAACGTCAGAGTAGATACGGCCAGTCGTAAAGTTGTTACGACGGGTCATTTTGGTACGGATGAAACGCTCGTAGTGGCCAAGATCCAGATCGGTTTCAGCGCCGTCTTCAGTAACGAACACTTCCCCGTGTTGGGTTGGGCTCATGGTGCCTGGATCGACGTTGATGTACGGATCCAGTTTCATCATGGTCACATTGAGGCCACGGGCTTCAAGAATGGCTGCGAGGGAGGCTGCGGCAATGCCTTTACCCAGAGAGGATACGACCCCGCCGGTCACAAAAATATAGTTCGTTGTCATGCTGAACCTGAGAAGTTAGGGTGAAACGATGGAATAACCAGGACGGGAAAGTAGTATACCCGAACACGACGAGCGCCACAAACTTTCATTCTCCGTCTCCTTCCCAGGCCATGACAAACATAAGGAGTGAGAAAATAGCCCCTTTTGGGTAAATGTTTTTGACACAAATCAAGCGCTTGTCATTTAAAAAATCACACAAATTGCGCTTGATCGCAAAATTTCGTTAGAGATCATGTTCCTGGCGTTTTACTTCCTGCCAGACTTCTTCCATCGCCTCGAGGTCAATGCCGCTCATTTCCAGGCCGCGCGAGGCCACAATGCGCTCAACTTCGCGGAAGCGACGTTCGAATTTAATGTTCGCTTTTTGCAGGGCGGTTTCCGCTTTTACACCGAGGTGGCGAGAAAGGTTGACGGTCGCGAACAGCAGATCGCCCATCTCCTCTTCCAGCTTTGCTTCATCCACAACGGCCTGCTGCGCTTCATGCATCACTTCGTCGATCTCTTCGTGCACTTTTTCCAGCACCGGGCCGAGAGAGGTCCAGTCAAACCCTACCGCCGAGCAGCGCTTTTGAATTTTGTGCGCGCGCATCAGCGCAGGAAGGTTCAGGGGAATGTCGTCCAGCGCCGAGTGCTGGGATTTTTCAGCGCGTTCGGCGCTTTTGATCTGCTCCCAGCGCGCCAGCACTTCCGCACTGTTGCCTGCGGAGGCATCGCCAAAGATATGCGGATGACGGCGCTCCAGCTTGTCGCTGATAGCGGCGCAGATGTCGTCAAAGTTAAAGCGCCCCTCTTCCTGCGCCATCTGTGCGTAGAACACCACCTGGAACAGCAGGTCGCCCAGCTCACCGCGCAGGTCGTCGAAATCTTCGCGCGAAATCGCATCCAGCACTTCGTAGGTCTCTTCCAGCGTGTAAGGCGCAATGGTGGCGAAAGTCTGCTCTTTATCCCACGGGCAGCCGTTTTCCGGGTCGCGCAGGCGTTTCATGATGCCAAGCAGGCGGTCGATTTGAGTCATAGTTCTGTCCTGATGTCAAAATGCCGGGTGGCAGCGTTGCCTTACCCGGCCTACAGAAGAGGATGTTTAGCCGCCGTGCAGACGACGCGCGTCAATCACATCCGGCACCTGGTTCAGTTTACCGAGCACCCGGCCCAGCACCTGCAGGTTATAGATTTCGATGGTCATATCGATGGTGGCAAGCTGCTCGCGGGTATCGCTGCGGCTGGCAACGCCCAGCACGTTGACCTTCTCGTTGGCGAGAATCGTGGTGATGTCGCGCAGCAGGCCACTGCGGTCGTTGGCAGTGACGCGCACCACCAGCGAGTAGCCAGCGGAGTAGCTTTCACCCCAGACGGCTTCCACGATACGTTCCGGCGCATGCGATTGCAGCTCAGCAAGCTGATCACAGTCGGAGCGGTGAATTGAGATCCCGCGCCCCTGGGTGATAAAGCCGACAATATCGTCACCCGGTATCGGCTGGCAGCAGCGGGCAATATGGTGCATGAGGTTACCCACCCCTTCAACCACCACGCGGCCATTGTCCTTGCTGCGCTGCTGCGGAGCGTAGGTTTTCTGCTGGAGCTGTTTCAGCGCTGCCGCATCCTGCTCTGCCGGGCTTGGCTTGTTGAACTGCGCTTGCAGGAAGTTCACCATCTGGTTCAGGCGGATATCGCCGCCGCCAATCGCCGCTAACAGTTCGTCGAGCTCGTTGAAGTTGTAGCGCGGCAGCAGGAACTTCTCCGCCTCTTTCAGGTTTATCCCGATATGCTCCAGCTCGTCGTCAAGGATCTGACGACCGGCAAGGATATTCTTGTCACGATCCTGCTTGCGGAACCAGGCGTGAATTTTAGAGCGCCCGCGGCTGGTGGTCACGTAACCGAGGTTTGGATTCAGCCAGTCGCGGCTTGGGTTTGGCTGCTTCTGGGTGATGATTTCAATCTGGTCACCCATCTGTAGCTGATAGGTAAACGGTACGATACGTCCGCCGATCTTCGCCCCGATGCAACGGTGCCCCACGTCGCTGTGAATGTGGTAGGCGAAATCGAGCGGCGTAGAGCCTGCCGGCAGATCAACCACATCCCCTTTCGGGGTAAAGACGTAGACGCGATCGTCGAAGACCTGACTGCGCACTTCGTCGAGCATTTCGCCGGAGTCGGCCATCTCCTCCTGCCACGCAATCAGCTTACGCAGCCAGGCGATACGGTCCTCGTGACCGGAGCGCGCGCCGCCGGAAGTGCCTTCTTTGTACTTCCAGTGCGCGGCGACGCCCAGCTCGGCGTCTTCGTGCATCTGTTTAGTACGGATCTGAATTTCCACAGTTTTGCCGCCGGGGCCGAGCACCACAGTGTGGATGGACTGATAGCCATTCGGTTTGGGGTTCGCGACGTAGTCATCGAACTCATCCGGCAGATGGCGGAAGTGAGTATGTACTATCCCCAGCGCGGCGTAGCAGTCCTGGAGACGCTCCGCCACGATACGCACGGCGCGCACGTCAAACAGCTCGTCAAAGGCGAGGTGTTTCTTCTGCATTTTGCGCCAGATGCTGTAGATGTGCTTCGGACGCCCGTAGACCTCGGCGCGCACATTCTCCTCTTTCATCGACTGGCGCAGCCCGCTGACAAATTCCTCGATATAGTGCTCGCGGTCGATGCGGCGTTCGTGCAGCAATTTTGCAATGCGTTTGTATTCCGCCGGATGCAGATAGCGGAAGCAGTAATCTTCCAGCTCCCACTTCAGTTGCCCGATACCCAGACGGTTCGCCAGCGGCGCATAGATATTCGTACACTCTTTGGCGGCCAGGACGCGCTCGTCTTCCGGGGCATCCTTCACTTCGCGCAGATGGGCAACCCGTTCGGCCAGCTTGATAACCACGCAGCGAAAATCATCCACCATCGCCAGCAGCATGCGGCGGACGTTATCCACCTGCTCGGAAGAGACAGAATCCGTTTGCGCGGCTTTCAGTTGACGGATGGCGGCCATATCACGCACGCCGTGGATGAGCGCCACGACGGACTGGCCGACGCTTTCACGCAGCACGTCTTCCGTCACCACGTTAGCATCTGCCAGTGGGAACAGCAGCGCGGCCTGTAGCGTTTCGATATCCATGTTAAGCATGGAGAGAATTTCAACCATCTCCACGCCGCGCCACAACAGCAGTTCAGCGTCCGGATGCCCCTGCGTTGTGCGTAAACAATAGGCCCAGGTTTCGGTTAAGCGTTCACACGACTGCTGGCTGGAAATCCCCAGACTTGCGATCCATTTTTGAGGGTCAAACTCACCAGCTTTATTTAAATGTGCACTTCTTACCGCAACCATCGTCCTCTCCTTTAGGGACAAGGGCCTGTCGAAGTCGACAAGCCAAACTCATTAGATGTGCTCGAACAACACCATTGATTCCAGATGTCCAGTGTGCGGGAACATGTCCAGCATTGCCAGACGCCGAATCTGGTAACCCCCGCTCAATAATGCTTCGCTGTCACGGGCCAGCGTCGCCGGGTTACAGGAAACATAGACCACGCGTTCAGGCGCGAGTTTAATTATATGCTGCATCACGCCCGGCGCACCTGCGCGCGCCGGATCGAGCAGGATCTTATCAAAGCCCTGCTTAGCCCACGGTTGCTGAGTAACATCATCCTCAAGATTTTGATGAAAGAATGTCACATTTTGCAAGCCGTTCTGTTGGGCGTTCTCCTGGCCTTTCGCCACCAACGCCTCAACGCCTTCCACCCCGACCACGCTTGCGGCTTTGCGGGCCAGCGGCAGGGTAAAGTTACCCATACCGCAGAACAGATCGAGCACCCGATCGGTGGGCTGGACGTCAAGCCACGCCAGCGCGTTCGCCACCATCTGCTGGTTCACGCCGTCATTGACCTGGATAAAATCCCGCGGGCTGAACGTTAAGCGTAGCCCGTCTGACGCATACCAGGGCGCGTCTCCGCTAACCTGCTCAAGTATCTCGCTTTGCGGCGCGAGGAAAAGCGCAAGCTCATGAGAATGCGAAAAGCGTTCCAGTTTTTCGCGATCTGCCCTGGACAGCGGTGCGGTGTGGCGCAGCACCATCAGCGGGCCGCCGTTGGCCAGCACCAGTTCGACATGGCCCAGCGAACGCACACCATCCAGCGATGCAAGACAGTGGTGCACGGCCGGGAGCAGTGCCTCAAGTTGGGGCACCAAAACAGGGCATTGCGTGATGGAGACGATATCGCTGGAGCTGGCTTTGCGAAAACCCATCTCCAGCCTTTCAGTTTTTGGCTGGTAGCTTAGACTCAGGCGAGCGCGGCGACGGTAGCCCCACGGCTGGTCAGCAACGATGTCACTGACGTCATGTTTTAGCAGGCGGGCCAGCGCGTTGCTTTTACTTTTTTGCTGTAATTCTGTGCTGGCATGCTGTTGCTGACAGCCTCCGCAAACGCCAAAATGGGGGCAGCGAGGCGTCACGCGCTCCGGGCTATCATTAAGACGGCGCTTGACCTGGCCGCGCGCATACTGGCGTTTGTCTTCCGTCAGCGTAATATCTGCGCGTTCTCCTGGCAGCAAACCTGTGATAAACAGTGTCTTACCCTTGTGACGCGCTACCCCCTGTCCAAAAGGATCGAGGTCAGAGGCTTCAACAGTTATGATCTGACGCGTCGTCACGCGTCGTTTTGCAGAGTAGAATTGCGCCATCGCCGAGATTGTTCTCAAATAAACATAATTAGCCTGATTGTCCCATAACGGAACTCCATGACCAACTACAGCCTGCGCGCGCGCATGATGATTTTGATCCTCGCTCCTACCGTTCTCATCGGTTTGCTGCTGAGCATTTTCTTTGTGGTGCATCGCTATAACGATTTGCAGAGACAGCTTGAAGATGCCGGGGCCAGCATTATCGAACCGCTGGCCGTCTCCAGCGAGTACGGTATGAACCTGCAAAACCGTGAATCCATTGGTCAGTTAATCAGCGTGCTGCACCGCCGTCATTCAGAGATTGTGCGCGCCATTTCCGTTTACGATGAGCATAACCGTCTTTTCGTCACCTCGAATTTCCATCTGGATCCCACGTCGCTGAAAATCCCGGAAGGTACCCCTTTCCCGCGTCATCTCACGGTCCTGCGGCGCGGCGATATCATGATCCTGCGCACGCCGATTATCTCAGAAAGCTATTCACCCGACGAATCCGCCCAGTCCGATGCGAAGTCCAGCAATAATATGCTGGGATATGTGGCGCTGGAGCTGGATCTCAAGTCGGTGCGGCTCCAGCAGTACAAAGAAATATTCATCTCCGGCGTGATGATGCTGTTCTGTATCGGCATCGCGTTGATCTTCGGCTGGCGGCTGATGCGCGACGTCACGGGGCCTATCCGTAACATGGTGAATACCGTTGACCGGATCCGCCGGGGTCAGCTGGACAGCCGCGTGGAAGGCTTCATGCTCGGCGAGCTGGATATGCTGAAAAACGGCATCAACTCAATGGCGATGTCGCTGGCGGCTTATCACGAAGAGATGCAGCACAACGTTGACCAAGCCACCTCTGACCTGCGCGAAACGCTGGAGCAGATGGAGATCCAGAACGTGGAGCTGGATCTGGCGAAAAAACGCGCTCAGGAGGCGGCCCGTATTAAGTCTGAGTTTCTGGCGAACATGTCGCATGAGCTGCGCACGCCGCTGAACGGGGTGATTGGCTTCACCCGTCTGACGCTCAAAAGCGAGCTCAATCCGACCCAGCGTGACCACCTGCATACCATTGAACGCTCAGCCAACAACCTGCTGACCATTATTAACGACGTACTGGACTTCTCGAAGTTGGAAGCGGGCAAGCTGATTCTGGAGAGTATCCCCTTCCCGCTGCGCAGCACACTGGATGACGTGGTCACGCTTCTCGCCCACTCCTCGCATGATAAGGGGCTGGAACTGACGCTCAATATCAAAAATGACGTACCGGATAATGTCATTGGCGACCCGCTGCGCCTGCAACAGGTCATCACCAATCTGGTGGGCAACGCGATTAAGTTCACCGAGAGCGGCAACATCGACATTCTGGTCGAAAAAAGGGCGCTCAGTAATAATAAGGTCCAGATTGAAGTTCAGATCCGGGATACCGGCATCGGCATTCCGGAGCGCGATCAGTCGCGTCTGTTCCAGGCGTTCCGCCAGGCCGATGCGAGCATTTCCCGTCGGCACGGCGGAACGGGCCTGGGTCTGGTGATCACCCAAAAGCTGGTGAAAGAGATGGGAGGCGATATCTCCTTCCACAGCCAGCCTAACCGGGGCTCGACCTTCTGGTTCCATATCAATCTTGATCTTAATCCGAACGTGCAAACCGACGGTCCGGTCACCGACTGCCTGAAAGGGATGCGTCTGGCCTATGTGGAACCGAACGCCGCCGCGGCGCAGTGTACGCTGGATGTATTAAGCAGCACGCCGCTGGAGGTGGTCTACAGCCCGACCTTCTCCGCGCTGGCGAACGATCATTACGATATTCTTTTGCTGGGGATTCCGGTGACGTTTACCGGAGAACTGACCATGCAGCAGGAACGGCTGGCGAAGGCGGCCTCAATGACGGACTACCTGCTGCTGGCTCTGCCGTGCCACGCCCAAATCAACGCCGAAGAGCTTAAAAACGACGGGGCGGCGGCATGTCTGCTGAAACCCCTCACCGCCACACGGCTGTTACCTGCGTTGACCGAATATTGCCGTCTGACGCATCAGTCCCTGCCGCTGGAAAACGACGAACATAAGCTGCCGATGACAGTGATGGCCGTGGATGATAACCCGGCAAACCTTAAGCTGATTGGCGTGCTGCTTGAGGATCAGGTTCAGCACGTTGAGCTGTGTACCAGCGGCGCCGAAGCCGTAGAACAAGCCAAACAGATGCAGTTTGACCTGATCCTGATGGATATTCAGATGCCGGGCATGGATGGCATCCGCGCCTGCGAATTAATTCGTCAGCTTCCGCACCAGCAGCAGACGCCCGTGATTGCCGTGACGGCGCACGCGATGGCGGGACAAAAAGAGAAACTGCTGGGTGCGGGCATGAACGATTATCTGGCGAAACCGATTGATGAAGAGAAGCTGCACAGCCTGCTGCTGCGCTACAAACCGGGGCACATTGGCGGGACGTACACCATTTCAGCTGAATCGCCGGAAATCAGCGTTAACCAGAATGCCACGTTTGACTGGCAACTGGCGCTGCGCCAGGCAGCAGGCAAAGCCGATCTGGCCCGCGATATGCTGCAAATGCTGGTGGACTTCCTGCCTGAGATCCGTAACAAGGTTGAAGAACAGCTGGTGGGCGAAAACCCTGATGGGCTGCTGGAGGCCATCCATAAACTGCACGGTAGCTGCGGCTACAGCGGCGTGCCGCGGTTGAAAAATCTCTGCCAGTTGCTTGAACAGCAGCTCCGCGCGGGTACGCCAGAATCCGATCTTGAGCCGGAGTTTCTGGAGCTGCTGGACGAGATGGACAACGTGACGCGGGAAGCGATGAAGGTGTTGGGAAGCTAAGAAAAAGCCCGGTGGCGCTTCGCTTACCGGGCCTACAGGAGCACGAACGTTAACGCGACATCCCCTGTCCCACCTTTATGGCCGCCGCAATATTCCTTGCGGCCATCTGTACATTCTGTTGCGCATTTTCCAGCGCATCCTCCAGCGAGCAGATGGTGTAAATCACGCTGAATACCGCATCCAGTCCGTGCTCGTGCACCACGCCAACATCCGCCGTCAGGCTGCCGGCAATGCCGATAACCGGTTTGTTATAGCGTTTCGCGACTCTCGCCACGCCAACGGGCACTTTGCCGTGGATCGTCTGGCTGTCGATACGCCCTTCGCCCGTGATCACCAGATCGGCGTCCGCGACCTGTTCATCGAGATGCAGGGCATCGGTGACAATCTCAATCCCCCGACGAAGCTGTGCCCCGCAAAATGCATACAGCGCCGCCCCCATTCCGCCAGCTGCTCCGCCCCCCGCCAGGTTTAAGACGTCAATGTCCAGGTCCCTGGCGATAATGTTTGCGTAATGCGCAAGCGCGTTGTCCAGCGTCCTGACCATCTCCGGCGTCGCCCCTTTCTGCGGACCGAATACCGCAGAAGCGCCAGTCTCGCCAATCAGGGGGTTGGTCACATCGCAGGCCACTTCAATTCGACAGTCTGCCAGCCGCTCATCCAGCCCACTAAGATCGATATGCGCAAGGCTTGCCAGTTCGCCGCCGCCCGGCCCAACGGGCTGTGCTTTCGCATCCAGCAGTTTTACGCCCAGCGCCTGCACCATGCCTGCGCCACCGTCATTGGTCGCGCTTCCTCCAATGCCAATAATGATATGCTTAACGCCCGCATCCAGCGCATGACGGATCAGTTCCCCGGTTCCCCACGAGGTGGTGATTAACGGGTTACGCTTTGCAGGAGCAACAAGCTCCAGACCACTCGCGGCCGCCATCTCGATAAACGCGCTTTTCCCGTCTCCGGATAACCCGAAAAACCCTTCCACGCGTTCTCCCAAAGGCCCGGTAACGGGAACATGGACAAGACGCCCATGGGTGGCTGCCACCATCGCTTCCACCGTCCCTTCGCCACCATCGGCAACCGGTAATTTGACGTACTCCGCTGAGGGGAAAATTTCGCGAAAACCGACCTCTATCGCTGTCGCCACCTCCAGCGCGCTCAAGCTTTCCTTATACGAGTCCGGAGCGATAACAATTTTCATAAGCCATCCTTACGCATGTTAGTTACGTTAAGCATACACCACGTAAGGGACCACTCATGGGAGCGGTCCCAGTTGGCTTATCGTACCATGCACGGACGTTTATTGTCGAATGACCACTCTGGGATCAGGTACTGCATCGCCAGCGCATCATCACGTGCGCCCAGCCCGTGTTTCTGGTAAAGCTCGTGCGCTTTCATGACCTGATCCATATCCAGTTCAACGCCCAGCCCCGGCGTAGCTGGAACCTGCACCATCCCCCCCTTGATCTCAAACGGCTGTTTGGTCAGGCGCTGATTGCCCTCCTGCCAGATCCAGTGGGTGTCGATAGCGGTAATGTTGCCCGGCGCAGCAGCCGCTACGTGGGTGAACATCGCCAGCGAGATGTCGAAGTGGTTGTTGGAGTGCGAGCCCCAGGTCAGGCCGAACTCATGGCACATCTGCGCCACGCGAACCGAGCCCTGCATCGTCCAGAAGTGCGGGTCTGCCAGCGGAATGTCCACCGATTGCAGCGAGAGCGTGTGCCCCATCTGGCGCCAGTCGGTCGCGATCATGTTGGTGGCGGTTGGCAGCCCGGTGGCGCGACGGAACTCCGCCATCACTTCACGTCCAGAGAACCCCTGCTCTGCGCCGCACGGATCTTCCGCGTAGGCCAGCACGCCTTTGAGCTGCTTACCAATTTTGATCGCCTCTTCAAGCGACCAGGCACCGTTCGGATCCAGCGTGACGCGCGCCTGCGGGAAGCGCTTCGCCAGCGCGGCAATCGCCTCAGCTTCTTCTTCACCCGCCAGTACGCCGCCTTTCAGCTTGAAGTCATTAAAGCCATATTTTTCATACGCGGCTTCAGCCAGGCGCACCACCGCATCCGGGGTCATCGCTTCATCGTGACGCACACGATACCAGTCGCATTTTTCGTCCGGCTGGCTCTGGTACGGCAGCGGGGTGAGTTTGCGGTTGCCGATAAAGAACAGGTAGCCGAGCATTTCCACTTCGCTGCGCTGCTGGCCGTCGCCCAGCAGGGAGGCGACATTGACGCCCAGATGCTGGCCTAGCAGATCCAGCATCGCGGCTTCAATGCCCGTGACCACATGGATAGTGGTACGCAGATCAAACGTTTGCAGACCACGGCCACCCGCATCACGATCGGCAAAGGTCGTACGCACGCTGGTCAGCACATTTTTGTACTCGCCCAGCGTTTTACCCACCACCAGCGGAATGGCGTCCTCCAGCGTTTTACGGATCTTCTCCCCGCCCGGGATTTCACCGACACCGGTATGCCCTGAGTTGTCCTTGATCACCACAATATTACGGGTGAAGAACGGCGCATGGGCGCCGCTCAGGTTCATCAGCATGCTGTCATGTCCCGCGACAGGAATGATCTGCATGGAGGTGACTACAGGGGTAGAAAATGTGCTCATCGTTCGATCCTTTTATCAGTGACGTCCAAATACAGGGCGCTTACGGTCAAATGTCCAGCCGGGGATAAGGTACTGCATCGGGCCTGCGTCGTTGCGCGCGCCGCCCGGCAGTTTTTTATACGCTTCATGCGCCTTGTGGATCTGATCCCAGTCAAGCTCCACGCCCAGCCCCGGGGCATCCGGTACGGCAATGGTGCCGTTTTTGATTTCAAGTGGATTTTTGGTCAGGCGCGCTTCGCCTTCCTGCCAGATCCAGTGCGTATCGATGGCGGTCGGGTTACCCGGCGCCGCCGCGCCAACGTGGGTAAACATCGCCAGCGAAATGTCGAAATGGTTATTGGAGTGGCAGCCCCAGGTGAGCCCCCAGTCATCGCACAGCTGCGCCACGCGCACCGCGCCGGAAAGGGTCCAGAAGTGCGGATCAGCCAGCGGTATGTCCACCGCATTCAGCATCACCGCGTGGCCCATTTCGCGCCAGTTAGTGGCGATCATGTTGGTCGCAACCGGCAGCCCGGTAGCGCGGCGGAATTCGGCCATCACCTCGCGGCCAGAAAAGCCCTGCTCGGCGCCGCACGGATCTTCCGCGTAGGTCAGCACGTCGCCCAGTCCTTTGCACAGCGCGATAGCTTCATCCAGCCGCCAGGCGCCGTTCGGATCGACGGTGATGCGTGCCTCCGGGAAGCGTTTTTTCAACGCGCGCACGCTGTCAATCTCCTGTTCGCCCGGCAGAACGCCGCCTTTCAGCTTGAAGTCTTTAAAGCCGTAGCGATCCTGCGCCGCCTCTGCCAGGCGTACCACCGCCTCGCCAGAGAGCGCTTCCTGATGACGCAGGTGATACCACGCGTGGCTGCCCGGCGAGCGTTCCAGATACGGCAGATCGGTTTTCGTCCGGTCGCCAACGTAGAACAGATAGCCCAGCACCGTTACCGCATCACGCTGTTTGCCTGGCCCCAGCAGTTCGCAGACCGGCACATTCAGCGCCTTGCCCAGTAAATCAAGGAGAGCCGCCTCCAGCGCCGCCACCGCGTTAACGCGCAGTTCAAACGTCCAGGCGCCTTTGCCGAAGGTATCAAAATCAGCCGACTGGTTGCCCTTATGCACCCGCTGAACCACCTTGTTCAGGCGGGCGACCTCCTGCCCAACCACCTGCGGGATGGCGTCGACCAGCGTCTGGTAAATCACCTCTCCGCCAGGCGCTTCCCCGACGCCGGTATTCCCTGCGCTGTCGGTCAGCACCACGATGTTGCGGGTGAACCAGGCGTTATGCGCGCCGCCAATGTTGAGCAGCATGCTGTCCTGACCCGCCACCGGGATGACTTTCATCTCCGTCACGATCGGGCTTGATTGCGTTGTCATCATCCGCGCTCCCCAACAGGTTTCAGTTCGATTCGTTTGATGTCCCCCACCAGCACCAGGTAACTGAGTACCGCCACCAGCGCATGGACGCCTACATAAATCAGCGCACCATTGAAGGAGCCGGTGGTGCCGACGATGTAACCGATAGCGATTGGGGTGACAATGCCGGAAATGTTGCCAAACATGTTGAACAGACCGCCGCTCAGGCCGCTGATCTCTTTCGGCGCGGTATCTGCCATCACCGCCCAGCCCAGCGCGCCAATGCCTTTACCGAAGAAGGCCATCGCCATAAAGCCGATAATCATCCACTCCGCGCTGACGTAGTTACAGAACACCATGGTCATGGAGAGCAGCATGCCGAGCACGATTGGCGTTTTACGCGCAATATTCAGCGAACCGGTGCGACGCATCAGCCAGTCGGAGATGACCCCGCCGAGCACCCCGCCCACGAAGCCGCAGATGGCTGGCACAGAGGCGACAAAACCCGCCTTCAGAATCGACATCCCGCGCGCCTGCACCAGGTAAACCGGGAACCAGGTGATGAAGAAGTAGGTTAAGGCGTTAATGCAGTACTGGCCGAGATAGATACCGATCATCATCCGTGAGCCGACGAGCTGTTTGATCTGCCCCCATTTCTGGCTGAACGGGACTTTTGCTTTCTGGGTTTTCTGATCCATGTTGATCAGCGCCCCGCCTTCAGCAATGTAGTCCAGCTCTTTCTTGTTCACGCCCGGGTGCTGGTTTGGTTCGTGGATCACTTTCAGCCAGATAAAGCTGATGACGATCCCCAGCCCGCCCATGAAGAAGAAGACGTGCGACCAGCCCACTTCGTGCGTCAGCCAGCCCATAATTGGCGCGAAAATAACCGTCGCAAAGTATTGCGCCGAGTTAAAGATTGCTACCGCCGTTCCCCTCTCCTGCGCCGGGAACCAGGCGGCCACAATGCGGCTGTTGCCCGGGAAAGATGGCGCTTCCGCTAAACCCACCAGGAAGCGGAGGGTAAAGAGCGCAATGATAATGCCGAAGCCGCTGAAGATATCCACGAAGCCCTGTAACAGGGTAAACATCGACCAGATGAAAATGGACCAGAAATAGACCCGTTTTGAGCCAAAGCGGTCCAGCAGCCAGCCGCCAGGGATTTGGCCGATTACGTAGGCCCATGAAAATGCGGAGAAAACATAACCCATACCCACCGGATCAAGTCCGATGTCCTTTGCCATCTCAGAGCCGGCAATGGATAACGTGGCACGGTCGCCGTAGTTGAAAGAGGTGACGATAAACAGCATCACCACTATCCAGTATCGGGCGTTGGTGCGCTTCTCAGCGCTGCTCGCCGCGTGGCTTAATGTACTCATTGTTGCACTCCTGAAACATAGCTTTCGCCTGGTTCATTCTGTACAGCACCTGTAGGGTAATCAGAATGAGAGATTTGTGTTTGGTTTTGGTACGGCCCGAAGCCGTTTTATAGTGACGGGAAAAGTATATGAAGGAGTGACCGGTTCTCTCACCGTGCAGGAACACAACATTGACGGGCGTGGGGAACGTGGTTTGGGGCATAAGCCCAAAGTGGTGGAAGATACTTCACGGAATTGAGGATATGGTGCAGCTTCGTTGCCGGGTGGCGGCTACGCCCTACCCGGCCTATAGCTCGTATAGTACAGGGTTAGTTCAGGAGCGTGGCCCAATGTTCAACCCAGGGATTTGACTCGCTTTCCGGTTCGGGGTGCTCGCCAGCATCAATCAGTAACATCTCGCCGACCCGCTGAGCGTGCTGTTCCTGCAACAGCGCGTCGAACTGCTTACCGCCGCCGCAGAAATTGGCGTAAGAGCTATCGCCTAGGGCGATGATGCCATAGTGAACATCTGGCTGATAGCCAAGCTGGTCTTTAATGCCCTGGAAAAGCGGGACGATGCTGTCCGGGAGATCGCCCTGCCCGGTGGTGGAGGTCACCACCAGAATGTATTTATCTTTATACTTTTCCCAGTCCGCCAGCTCCGGGTCTTCATAGACCGTTGCTTTATGGCCCTGATTGACGAGGATTGCTTCTGCTTCCTCCGCAACCAGCAGCGAGTTGCCGTACATCGTGCCGACAAAAATACCTACTTCAGCCATGCTTTGCTCCCGTAATTATTGCGCTTGCTGTTCATCCTGAACGTTGCCTGCGGCAAACTCAACCCTTTCATTTTCGGGGAGTTGTCCCAGCCAGCCAAACTGTGACAGCGCCTGCATCCAGACCTCGTCCAGCCCCGCGCGAATAGTCAGCGGTTCGCCGGTAAACGGGTGCGTCAGGCTTAGCTCGCTGGCGTGCAGCATCAGTCGGTTACAGCCAAAGTGCTCTGCCGCGCTGCGGTTCTGCCGCAGATCGCCGTGCTTGCTGTCGCCGATAATTGGGTGGCGCAGATGTGCAAGGTGGCGGCGAAGCTGGTGCTTGCGCCCGGTTTTGGGCAAAAGCTCAACCAGACTGTATCGCGTGGTCGAAAATTTGCTGGTCGCCACCGGCAGTTCTGTGGTCGCCATACCGCGATAGTCGGTCACCGCAGGCTGCGGACCTTTATCTTCGCGGGCAAATTTATCGGCGATTTTATCCAGTTCCTCCACCAGCGGATAATCCAGCGTGGCGGAATCCGTCAGCCAGCCGCGCACAATGGCGTGGTAGCGCTTCTGGATCTGGTGCTGTTCAAACTGCTGCGACAGCAGGCGCCCGGCCTCACTGGAAAGCCCCATCAGCAGAACGCCAGAGGTTGGCCGATCCAGACGGTGGGCAGTAAAGACGTGCTGACCGATTTGGTCGCGCACGGTTTGCATAACAACCACTTTCTCATCGCGATCGAGCCAGCTTCGGTGTACCAGCCAGCCGGACGGTTTATTCACCGCCACCAGCCACTCATCCTGATACAGGATCTCAAGCGTCATGCATCGTCACCGGCGAAAAGCCCATCCAGCTTTTCCAGCTCAACCAGCATAACGTCGCGCGCCGGGTGGGTCGCCTCCAGCGCCATTTCGTAATAGGGAGAGACGGCAAACGCCTGGGGCAACGCGTGTCCCCCTTCCAGCAGCGCGTGCATGCGCGGAATTAATACCCACTGGAGCCATTCGAATGGAGACAGCGTATCCAGACAAAACGGCTGGGTGCTGGCGAACGCGTCTGGCTGCGGCGCACTTTCCTGCCACAGCTGATGCTGGCGCATAAGGGCTTCGATGGCGTGCAACTGCGCACGAACGCTATCGTGATGCGTCATAGTAACCTCAACTGAAAAACGGAATGGCGCGAAGCATAGCATTGCGGAAGACAGAAATAAAAAAAGGGAGCACTGTAAAAACAGTGCTCCCGGTTCGTTTCGCAGCATTCCAGCTACAATACGTGCTCCCTGCTCATCCGTGACAACTTTTCCTGATGCCCGAAGGCCTGGTCATCCCTTTACCTTTTGCTTCCTGCTCACATCATCCTGACGTGTAGGTTTCGTCCTGGCCATCCTGACCCACCGACCATCCTGACCGGCTCACGTTCTCCTTCCTGGAGGTGTCCCTTACGCATCCTGCGTGATCCACTTTGCTTCATCCTGAAGCCTTCCTGCGGCGTCGTCCTGACGTGTTCCTGGTGAGAAACGCCATCATCCTGATGTTCGTTTCTCGCGTCGGCATCCTGTCGACACAGATAGAATCCGCTATTCTGCCTCGTCTTACAACCCACCCTGTGAGCAAGGTAAGCCTGGCGAAACGGGGATAATCGTTTCAGGAAATCGCTAACCTGTTGAAAGGGAAGTTAATATTAATCTGAAATCCCTAAGACAAAGCTAATTGTTTCGGCGATGTCTCACAGTGCGTGTAAGAGATCTCTCACACGTCCAGTAGCATCATGGATTACAGAAGCGGCTCAAGTCGGGTAAGAAAATCCGCAAGAGAAGGCGCGAGAACGTCGCGATTGCGGGTGCCGAGCGTCTCTTTAATGACCTCGCCAGACAGGTTGCAGACTGAAATGACGTCCAGTTCACTGTCGAGCGTCGCAATAAAGAGAGTCGGGGAGAGCTTAAGGCGTTTTTGCGTGACCAGGTGACCAATGAGGTTTTCCTGAACGCGTTGAAGATCGTCTTCGCTCCAGGTTTGCAGCAGCGTCAGCGGCTGTCCTGCAAAACATGCAGTCATATCCCCGGCAAACTGCGTGGTATAAATTGCATGAAGCGCAGGTTGTATCACAATGTCCATTGCGCGTTCAACCGCATTTACATTCTGCTCGCCCGTGAACGGTTTCGGTTGCCAGATAACGTAATCATCCTGCGAAGCGATAATGCACGGTGACGGCACGCCATATAAGTCAGTACTTTGCGGCCACGTCCCCCGCTTTTCATGCCAGGCATCGCAATAGCGGGTCGTGAAGGACGTCAGGGCATTTGCAGTTTCGATATCCACCGATTTCTCTCTTCTTGTAAGACAGGATAAACTCAGCCCCTAAGTGTACCTGTAAAGTGGCTATGAAACATGTCTTACGAAAATCATCAGGCGTTAACGGGCTTAACGCTGGGTAAATCGACCGATTACCGCGACACCTACGACGCAAGCCTGCTTCAGGGTGTGCCGCGCAGCCTGAACCGCGATCCGCTTGGCCTTCATGCCGACGCGCTGCCGTTCGTCGGCGGTGACATCTGGACGCTGTACGAACTCTCCTGGCTGAATGCGCGCGGTCTGCCGCAGGTGGCCGTGGGCCATGTCGAGCTGGATTACGCCAGCGTAAACCTGGTCGAATCCAAGAGCTTTAAGCTCTATCTCAACAGCTTTAACCAGACCAAATTTAACAGCTGGGACGAGGTACAACAGACGCTTGAACGTGATTTAAGCGCGTGCGCGCAGGGGAACGTAACCGTCTCGTTATACCGTCTGCATGAGCTGGAAGGTCAGCCCATCGCCCATTTCCACGGCACCTGCATCGACGATCAGGACATTGATGTGGAGAGCTACGAATTTAGCACCGACTATCTGGAAAACGCGGCGGGCGGAAAAGTGGTCGACGAAACGCTGGTCAGCCATCTGCTGAAATCCAACTGCCTTATCACCCATCAGCCGGACTGGGGCTCGGTACAGATCCAGTATCGCGGCCCGCAGATTGACCGGGAAAAGCTGCTTCGTTACCTGGTGTCATTCCGTCATCACAACGAATTCCACGAGCAGTGCGTGGAACGCATCTTCAATGACATCCAGCGTTTCTGCCAGCCCGAAAAGCTGAGCGTTTATGCCCGCTATACCCGTCGCGGCGGCCTGGACATTAACCCATGGCGCACCAATACCGATTTTGTGCCTGCCACCGGACGGCTGGTGCGCCAGTAAGATAAATATTTTCACAATATGCGGGCGGTATTCCGCCCGAAGTGTTGTGAAACGTCATAAGCCAGGGCTATTGTAATCAACAGGGAAAGACGATAATCGTCCCATAAGGAGCTCACTTGATTACACATATTAGCCCGCTTGGCTCTATGGATATGTTGTCGCAACTGGAAGTGGACATGCTTAAACGCACCGCCAGTAGCGACCTGTATCAACTGTTTCGTAACTGTTCACTTGCTGTACTGAACTCCGGAAGCCTGACCGACAACAGTAAAGAGCTGCTGTCCCGCTTCGAAAGTTTTGATATCAATGTGCTGCGCCGCGAGCGCGGGGTGAAGCTGGAAGTGATCAACCCGCCGGAAGAGGCGTTTGTCGATGGGCGTATTATTCGCTCACTTCAGGCCAACCTTTTTGCCGTGCTGCGCGACATCCTGTTTGTTAACGGACAGATCAGCAACGCCGGTCGTTTCCAGCATCTCGATCTGGAAAGCTCCGTTCATATCACCAACCTGGTTTTCTCCATTCTGCGTAACGCCCGCGCCCTGCACGTTGGCGAAGCGCCGAACATGGTCGTCTGCTGGGGTGGTCACTCTATTAACGAAACCGAATACCTGTACGCCCGCCGCGTGGGTAATCAGCTCGGCCTGCGCGAGCTGAACATCTGTACCGGCTGCGGTCCTGGCGCGATGGAAGCGCCGATGAAAGGCGCGGCAGTAGGACACGCGCAGCAACGCTATAAAGAAGGCCGTTTTATCGGCATGACCGAGCCGTCAATCATCGCCGCTGAGCCGCCTAACCCGCTGGTTAACGAACTGATTATTATGCCTGATATCGAAAAACGTCTTGAGGCGTTTGTCCGTATCGCGCACGGTATTATCATCTTCCCTGGCGGCGTAGGTACGGCGGAAGAGCTGCTTTATCTGCTCGGGATCCTGATGAACCCGGCCAACAAAAATCAGGTTCTGCCGCTGATCCTGACCGGCCCGAAAGAGAGCGCCGTCTACTTCCGCGTGCTGGACGAATTTATCGTGCATACGCTGGGGGAAGACGCGCGCCGTCACTACCGCATTATTATTGACGATGCCGCAGAAGTGGCCCGTCAGATGAAAAAAGCGATGCCGCTGGTGAAAGAGAACCGTCGTGATACCGGGGATGCCTACAGCTTTAACTGGTCCATCCGTATCGCACCGGATCTCCAGATCCCCTTCGAGCCGTCGCATGAGAACATGGCGAACCTCAAACTCTATCCGGATCAGCCGGTGGAAGTACTGGCAGCTGACCTGCGTCGCGCCTTCTCTGGCATCGTGGCGGGGAACGTGAAGGAGGTGGGGATCCGCGCGATTGAGGAGTTCGGGCCGTATAAAATCCACGGTGACCCGGAGATGATGCGCCGCATGGATGACATGCTGCAGGGCTTTGTGGCTCAGCACCGCATGAAACTTCCGGGTTCTGCCTATATTCCCTGTTACGAAATCATCAAATAAAGCGTCCTTTCCCTCCTCTCAAGCCGGATTGTCATCCGGCTTTTTTATTAGTGATGTAATTCATAGCGATCTTCAATGTTATTAACAAATCTGGCGCCCGCGCAAACGATTACCTCATTTTTGAAACCGTAAATAATCAGCCTTAATCGAAATTACCTGCCAGAAAATCCTAAAATCCTATTTCTTTACAGCGAAAGACACCTATCTCGCGGGTCAGCCTTTTCGAAAACATGTCGTTAATGGTAGCCTTCGCGCCCGTAAATCCTCTTTGATGTTTTTTTAACAGATAAATGGTCTAAATATGCCCACATCATAAGTGGATTATTGCATTTGGGATCGCGATCACTGATAGATTCATAACGAGAATGTATCTTTCCGCCCGCCAATAGTTACGGGCAAAAATTATTAAAAAACCGTCACTGAACGAATTTCATATTACCGTCAGGCACTTTTTCATCGGATTTGACTAAAAACCTGACAATTTGCTTCCTCCAGGAGATACAGATGGAAACCACTCAAACCAGCACCGTTGCTTCGATTGAATCCCGAAGCGGTTGGCGCAAAACGGATACCATGTGGATGCTTGGCCTGTACGGCACGGCAATCGGCGCTGGTGTACTGTTCCTTCCTATCAACGCAGGTGTCGGCGGTCTGATCCCGCTGATCATCATGGCCATCATCGCCTTTCCGATGACCTTCTTTGCACACCGCGGCCTGACCCGCTTCGTGCTGTCCGGTAAAAACCCGGGCGAAGACATTACTGAAGTCGTTGAAGAACACTTCGGCGTCGGCGCAAGTAAGCTGATTACCCTGCTCTACTTCTTCGCGATTTACCCGATTCTGCTGGTGTATAGCGTTGCTATCACCAACACCGTTGAAAGCTTCATGATGCACCAGCTGCAGATGACCCCGCCGCCGCGTGCGATCCTGTCCCTGATCCTGATCGTCGGTATGATGACCATCGTGCGCTTTGGCGAGCAGATGATTGTCAAAGCGATGAGCGTGCTGGTATTCCCGTTTGTTGCAGCCCTGATGGTGCTGGCGCTGTACCTGATCCCACAGTGGAACGGCGCTGCGCTGGAAACTCTGTCTCTGAGCAGCGCATCCGCAACCGGTAACGGCCTGCTACTGACCCTGTGGCTGGCGATCCCGGTAATGGTGTTCTCCTTCAACCACTCGCCAATCATCTCCTCCTTCGCGGTGGCGAAGCGTGAAGAGTACGGCAATGGAGCAGAGAAGAAGTGCTCCAGCATCCTGGCTCGCGCACACATCATGATGGTACTGACAGTTATGTTCTTCGTGTTCAGCTGCGTGCTGAGCCTCTCCCCGGCGGATCTGGCGGCGGCGAAAGAGCAGAACATCTCTATTCTGTCCTATCTGGCAAACCACTTTAACGCACCGCTGATTGCGTGGATGGCACCGATCATCGCGATTATCGCCATCACCAAATCCTTCCTGGGCCACTACCTGGGCGCACGTGAAGGCTTCAACGGTATGGTGATTAAATCTCTGCGCGGTAAAGGCAAGAGCATTGAAATCAACCGTCTGAACAAAATCACCGCGCTGTTCATGCTGGTGACCACCTGGGCGGTAGCCACCCTGAACCCAAGCATTCTGGGCATGATTGAAACCCTGGGCGGCCCGATTATCGCGATGATTCTGTTCCTGATGCCGATGTACGCGATTCAGAAAGTGCCAGCGATGCGTAAATACAGCGGCCATATCAGCAACGTGTTCGTTGTTGTGATGGGTCTGATTGCCATCTCCGCTATTTTCTACTCGCTGTTCAGCTAATACCTCCTGCGCCGTCTTCGGATGGCGCACTCCTCCCCTCTGACTGAAGCAATGGACGCATCATGATTAGCGTATTCGATATCTTCAAAATCGGTATTGGTCCTTCCAGCTCTCACACCGTCGGACCAATGAAAGCCGGTAAACAATTCACGGATGACTTGATTGCACGCGGCATTTTGCACGACATCACCCGCGTGGTTGTCGATGTATACGGTTCCCTTTCCCTGACCGGTAAAGGCCACCATACCGATATTGCCATTATCATGGGGCTGGCGGGTAACCTGCCGGATACCGTTGATATTGACTCCATTCCTGGCTTTATCCAGGACGTGAACACCCATGGTCGTTTGCTGCTGGCCAACGGCGAGCATGAGGTTGAATTTCCGGTTGACCACTGCATGAATTTCCATGCGGATAACCTGTCGCTGCACGAAAACGGCATGCGCATTACCGCGCTGGTCGGCGATAAAGCGGTTTACAGCCAGACGTATTACTCCATCGGCGGCGGGTTTATCGTCGACGAAGACCATTTTGGTCAAACCAACGGCTCCGCCGTTGAGGTGCCGTACCCGTACAAAAACGCGGCCGATTTACAGCGTCACTGCCAGGAGACAGGCCTATCTCTCTCCGGCCTGATGATGAAAAATGAGCTGGCCCTGCACAGCAAAGAGGAGCTGGAACAGCACTTCGCAAACGTCTGGGAAGTGATGCGCAGCGGCATTGAGCGCGGGATCACCACCGAAGGCGTGCTGCCGGGTAAACTGCGTGTTCCACGTCGTGCGGCTGCGCTGCGCCGCATGCTGGTCAGCACCGACAAAACCACCACCGACCCGATGGCCGTTGTCGACTGGATCAACATGTTCGCGCTGGCGGTGAACGAAGAGAACGCCGCGGGTGGCCGCGTCGTCACCGCGCCAACCAACGGGGCGTGCGGCATTGTTCCGGCGGTCCTGGCGTATTACGACAAGTTTATCCGTGAAGTGAATGCAAACTCACTCGCGCGGTATATGCTGGTCGCCAGTGCGATTGGCTCACTGTACAAGATGAACGCCTCGATTTCCGGCGCGGAAGTGGGCTGTCAGGGTGAAGTGGGCGTAGCCTGCTCTATGGCGGCGGCGGGTCTGGCCGAACTGCTTGGCGCAAGTCCTGCGCAGGTTTGTATTGCGGCGGAAATCGGCATGGAACATAACCTGGGGCTGACCTGCGATCCGGTCGGCGGACAGGTCCAGGTGCCATGCATTGAGCGTAACGCCATCGCCTCTGTGAAAGCGGTGAACGCGGCCCGTATGGCGCTGCGCCGCACCAGTGAACCGCGCGTGTGTCTCGACAAGGTTATCGAAACCATGTACGAAACCGGTAAAGATATGAACGCCAAATACCGCGAAACCTCCCGCGGTGGCCTGGCGATGAAGATCGTTACCTGCGATTAAGCCTCTCAGGAAGCCTCGTTTTGCGAGGCTTCTTCCTGTTTTCCCCACCATTCATAGTTTCATGCTGCGCTCAGTGTTACCCTTCCCCCATTAGACAGAAGGGAGATTATCTGTGGCCGTTCATTTGCTTATCGTCGATGCACTTAACCTGATTCGCCGTATTCACGCGGTACAGGGCACCCCCTGCAAGGACACCTGTTTACACGCGCTGGAGCAGCTCATTCGCCATAGCGAACCCACCCACGCTGTTGCCGTATTCGACGATGAAGCACGCAATACCGGCTGGCGGCACCAGCGCCTGCCGGACTACAAAGCCGGGCGTGCGCCGATGCCGGACGATCTGCACGCCGAAATGCCCGTTATACGCACGGCCTTTGAACAGCGCGGCGTTCCGTGCTGGGGCGCACACGGTAATGAGGCTGACGATTTAGCCGCAACGCTGGCGGTTAAAGTCGCGAGCGCCGGGCATCAGGCGACTATCGTTTCAACCGACAAAGGCTACTGCCAGCTGCTCTCTCCAACGGTCCGCATCCGCGACTACTTTCAAAAACGCTGGCTGGACGCACCATTTATTGCCAGCGAGTTTGGCGTATCGCCTGAGCAATTGCCGGATTACTGGGGGCTGGCGGGGATCAGCAGCTCCAGAGTGCCGGGTGTCGCCGGTATTGGACCCAAAAGTGCCGCACAGCTGCTGACGGAGTTTCAGAATCTGGAAGGGATTTACGCAAGGCTTGAGGAAGTGCCGGAAAAATGGCGCAAGAAGCTGGAGGCGAATAAAGAGATGGCGTTTATCTGCCGGGAAATCGCAACGCTACAGACGGATTTACAGCTGGACGGGAATTTACAGCAGTTAAGGTTAGAACGTTAAAACAACTACACGATTTTGTAGGCCCGGTAAGCACAGCGCCACCGGGCGTTACAAACGTTATCGCTCGTCGCGACGCCCACCCACGGCCGCCCACCAGCGACGGATATGCACCGTCACTTCTTCACGGTCGTGATACAGCTGACGCGCCTGGATTTCCGCGTTAATCCCGTGTTCGTCCAGTTGCTGCTGAATATAAGCCAGGTTCTGCGACACCTCTTCGTAACGCTTTTTCATCGGCAGCTTGAGGTTGAAAATCGTCTCACGACACCAGCCGTTCACCAGCCAGGAGGCCATCAGCGCCGCGACTTTCGCCGGTTTTTCTACCATGTCGCACACCATCCAGGAGATGTTGTTACGGGTAGGACGGTAGCGGAAACCATCTTCACGCAGCCAGGTGACCTGCCCGGTGTCCATCAGGCTTTGCGCCATCGGGCCGTTATCCACAGACGAAACCCACATGTTGCGTTTCACCAGCTGATAGGTCCAGCCGCCCGGGCACGCGCCAAGATCGACGGCATACATGCCGTTTGCCAGACGTTCGTCCCACTCGTCCGCCGGGATAAAGACGTGGAACGCCTCTTCCAGCTTCAGGGTTGAACGGCTCGGCGCGTCTGACGGGAAGCGCAGACGCGGGATCCCCATAAAGAACGGCGAGTTATTGGTGGTATACGAGTAGCCGGTGTAGCAACATCCTGGCGCTATAAAGAAGATATGCACGACTGGACGCTTTGGCGTTTCGTAGTTTGTCAGCACACCCGCATCACGCAGTGCCGCGCGGAGCGGCACGGTAAACTTACGGCAGAACTTCATCAGCTCTTTGCTTTCATTGGTGTCAGCCACTTCCACGCGCAAATCGCCGCCCTTCTCCACCACGCCCTGCAACAGGCCAACAATCGGCGTGATGCGATCTTCCGGCGGAAGATCTTTCAGCAGTTCGCCCGCGACAAACATCTGACGGGCGAAAATCAGCGAGCTGAACGGCAGTTCGCGCGCCAGCTTGTCGGCATCATCAGGCTGATAGCATTCAAATACCACATAGCCCGCGTTCTCTTTGACGCGAGCGAATCCGAAGACTTCACGCTTCGCCGCTTTATCGGTGATTTCCGCGGCGCACTCTTTCTCAAACCCCGGGCGACAATATAAAACAACCTTATTCATGAACAACGCCCTTGCGTTTCAGACGGATAGCTCCGATAAACATTAAAACCCAACCCGCCAGGAAGCTGACGCCGCCGACAGGTGTAACAAACGCCCACAGGCGTAAATGCGACAGCGCCAGACAGTAGAGACTGCCGCTGAACAGTACGGTACCCAGCGCCAGAAAGACGCTGCTCCAGTAAAACCAAATGCTGATACGGCGCTGCATCGCCACCGCCAGCCCAAAAATTGCCAGCGTGTGGAACGCCTGATATTCAAGGCCGGTCTGGATCCAGCCCATCTCCACAACGCCCAAAGACTTGCTTAAGACATGCGCGCCAAACGCGCCCAGAGCTACAAAAATAAAGCCACTCACCGCGGCGAAAATCAGCATGAATCGGCTGGTCATGTTTAAGTCCTGAATTAATGCGTGCCCGGCACACAAACGTTATTGTTCATACCTGAAGCGGAATTTTTCTTGCTCGCTTGCCGCTTTCGCCAGTATCCACTGCCGGAAAGCGGCTATTTTACCCAGTTCTGCCTGACTGTCATGACAAACCAGATAAAATGCATTCTTGCTGACCAGTACATCGTTAAATGGGCAAACCAGACGGCCTGCCTCAATTTCGGACTGCGCCATGACGTTATTCGCTAATGCCACGCCCTGCCCGTGAATGGCAGCCTGTAACACCATCGCGCTGTGGCTAAAAATGGGCCCCTGCTGCACGTTTATATGATTAAGACCTAACTGGCGGGTATAAGTTTGCCAGTCGCGACGCGACGCATCGTGCAAAAGCGTGTGTTGCGCCAGATCGGCGGGCGTTTTGAGCGCTTTCTCCCCCGTCAGCAGCAGTGGTGAACAGACCGGCAGCAGATATTCTGCGTATAATTTTTCAACACGCAAGCCCGGCCAGTTACCACGACCGTAAAAAATCGCCACATCCACATCGTCTGCAAGCTTGTCTTCCTGACGGTCCACCGCCTGGATTCGGACATCGATTCCCGGATAAGTTGAGTTAAAGCTTGAGAGTCGCGGCACCAGCCACTGAATGGCAAAACTGGGCAATAAACTCACAGTCAGGGCGCCTTTTGCGCTCCGTGCCTGAAGCTTACGGGTGGCTTCCGTCAGCTGGGAGAAAATCTCTTTAATATCCTGAAAATAGCTCTGCCCTTCTTCGGTCAACAGCAACGAACGGTTGCGTCGACGGAACAGCTTAAGCCCCAGAAAATCCTCCAGAGACTTGATTTGATGACTTACTGCGGCCTGTGTCACAAAAAGCTCATCGGCTGCGCGGGTGAAGCTGAGGTGGCGTGCTGCTGCATCAAAAACACGTAATGCATTTAGGGGTGGCAATCGCTTGGACATGGTTATCTGGCTTAGATGTTAACGAGATTTAACATATAGGAAACAACGTTTAACCTATTAGTTTTTTTTATCTGAGCCATTATAATTTGTCCGTTGAGGAACTACCAGCAAATACCTATAGTGGCGGCACTTCCTGAGCCGGAACGAAAAGCTTTTTTTGGAATGCGTGTTCTGAAGGGCTTTTGGCTTACGGTTGTGATGTTGTGTTGTTGTGTTTGCAATTGGTCTGCGATTCAGACCACGGTAGCAACGCTACCAATTTTTCACTTCCTGTACATTTACCCTGTCTGTCCATAGTGATTAATGTAGCACCGCCAACTTGCGGTGCTTTTTTTTCGCTTATCTAACTGTTAATGCTCGATTTCTTTCATCTCTTTCACGTCACTGCGATTGATCTGCTGTTTGTTCCCGTTAGCATCTTTGTATGAAATCATCCCGGTATCATTATCGGTTGTCGGTTTCCCTTCAGAGACGATAGATCGACCATCGTTGGTATGCATTACGTAGTTATTTCCAGAACATGCGCTCAGGGCAAAGGTCAACGCACAGGCAGAAATGATTGCAGCTGTCTTTTTCATGATTATTCTCCTTTAGCAATTAATGCTATTCAAACCTCGATTTATAACAGGCTAAAACATCCGCCTAACACTATTTAGCATAACCTGCTTTTTCAGACTCGCCAGGATAAGCAGACAAATCTGATAGATATCAACTTCCTTGCCCTGCCGATAAATTTGCGCGACGATCGTAGAATCGATATGAGGAATTCCATGAACGCTTTCAGTCCTGCGCAGTTTCGCGCACAGTTTCCTGCGCTGGCCGATGCCGGCATTTATCTTGATAGCGCCGCCACGGCCCTTAAGCCGCAAGCGGTGATTGAGGCAACCCGCCAGTTTTACAGCCTGAGTGCCGGGAACGTGCATCGCAGCCAGTATGCCGACGCGCAGCGCTTAACGGCGCAATACGAAGCCGCACGGGATCAGGTCGCGCGCCTGATCAATGCTGACAGCGGTAAGAACATCGTCTGGACGCGGGGCACTACCGAGGCCATTAACATGGTGGCGCAATGTTACGCGCGTCCGCTGTTGCAGCCCGGGGATGAGATGATCGTCAGCGAGGCGGAACACCACGCCAACCTGGTGCCCTGGCTGATGGTGGCCGAACAAACCGGGGCACGGGTTGTAAAACTCCCGTTGGGTACAGACTTCCTGCCTGACGTGGCGCGTCTGCCTGAGCTGATTACGCCGCGCAGCCGTATTCTGGCGCTGGGGCAGATGTCCAACGTCACCGGCGGCTGTCCGGATCTGGCGCGCGCCATTGAGATTGCCCATGCCAGCGGCGTGGTGGTAATGGTCGACGGTGCGCAGGGTGTGGTGCATTTTCCGGCTGACGTTCAGGCGCTGGATATCGACTTCTATGCCTTCTCAGGGCATAAATTGTACGGGCCAACCGGTATCGGCGCGCTGTACGGCAAACCTGAACTGCTGGCCCGGATGACGCCGTGGCTCGGCGGCGGCAAGATGATTACCGAAGTCACCTTCGACGGTTTCAAAACGCAGGATGTGCCTTACCGCCTGGAAGCCGGTACGCCGAACGTGGCAGGGGTTATCGGTCTGAGCGCAGCGCTCGAATTTCTCGCAGATACGGACGTGGCTCAGGCTGAAAGCTGGAGCCGGGGCCTGGCGACGCTGGCAGAAGAAGAGCTTAAGAAACGCCCCGGGTTTCGCTCGTTCCGCGTCCAGGACTCCAGCCTGCTCGCCTTTGATTTTGCGGGTGTACACCATAGCGACATGGTGACGCTGCTTGCCGGATACGGCATTGCCCTGCGCGCAGGACAGCACTGCGCCCAGCCGCTGCTGGCGGCCATGGGGGTGAGCGGTACCCTGCGCGCCTCGTTTGCACCGTACAACACAAAAAGTGACGTCGACGCGCTGGTTTCCGCCGTCGACCGCGCCCTGGAATTACTGGTGGATTAATGACAAGTTCAGCCTTAGCCGGGCATCCGTTCGGCACCGTTATCACTGAAGAGACGTTAAAACAGACCTTCGTCCCGCTCACGCAGTGGGAAGATAAATATCGTCAGTTGATCCTGCTGGGCAAACAGTTGCCCACGCTGTCAGACGAACTGAAATCGCAGGCGAAGGAGATAGCTGGCTGCGAGAACCGCGTCTGGCTTGGGTTTAGCATATCCGGTGAGAAACTGCATTTCTTCGGCGACAGCGAGGGACGCATTGTTCGCGGTCTGCTGGCGGTGCTGTTGACCGCAATCGAAGGGAAAAGCGCCGCAGAGCTGCTGGTGCATTCTCCGCTGGCGCTGTTTGATGAGCTGGGACTTCGCACGCAGCTTAGCGCCTCGCGCGGTCAGGGACTGATTGCGCTAAACGACGCGGTGCTGGATGCCGCCCGTCAGGCTCAGGCCTGACGTTCCGCCTTCGCCATCATCTTCTTCAGGGCGTGAGAGACCGCCACAAAGCCGAAGGAGGCGGTCACCATGGTGGCCGCTCCAAACCCTGAGGCACAATCCATCCGCTTTGGCCCTTCCGCTGTGCTTTTCATTGCACAGACCGAACCATCCGCCTGCGGATAAACCAGCGCTTCTGTCGAGAACACACAGTCCACGCCCAGCTTGCCTTTACTGTTCTTCACCACGTTGAAGTCGCTTTTTAAGCGCTCGCGCAGCTTAGCAGCCAGTGGATCCTGAATGGTTTTCGCCAGATCTGCCACCTGGATCTGCGTCGGATCAATTTGTCCACCCGCGCCGCCCGTTGTCACCAGCGGCACCTTGTAACGACGACAGTAAGCGATCAGCGCCGCTTTTGGCCTCACGCTGTCGATGGCGTCAATCACATAGCTGTAGCCTTTGCTCATGTACTCCGCGACGTTATCTGCCGTCACAAAGTCGTCAATCACCGTTACGCGGCACTCCGGGTTGATGAGACGAATACGCTCCGCCATCACCTCGGACTTCGCCAGACCGACGTTATCACGCAGGGCGTGGATCTGACGGTTAGTGTTAGTGACGCAGACGTCATCCATATCAATCAACGTAATTGCGCCAATGCCGGTTCTCGCCAGCGCTTCTGCCGCCCACGAACCCACGCCACCAATGCCCACCACGCAGACATGCGCATCCGCGAACAGTTGCAGAGCTTTTTCACCGTATAACCGTGCCGTGCCGCCGAAACGCTGGCGCCAGGCATCGCTGATTACCACAGACATAAAACCTCAGATGTAAAAAGGGTGAGTTATTCCTCACCCTGAACCGTAATCCGTCTTGCGCTCAGAATACCACACTCAGCCGCTAAATACGTTCCCGGTACCCGGCGCTGTCTTCAGCACCCACACGCGCCCGTAGTGGTTATACCAGCCTGCACGGTGGCCGGCATCCGGGCCGATGCCCTGATAAATGTCGAAGTGCTGACCTTTAATCGCCCCGCCCACGTCCAGCGCCACCATCAGGCGTAATTCATACTTGCCGTTGAATTTGCCGTTGTTGTCGAGGAGAGGAACTTCCGCCAGCAGCGTGGTACCCGCCGGGATAATCGAACGATCCGATGCCACAGAAGCGCGGCCAATCAGCGGGACGGCGCTCGCCCCTTTCACCGGCGCAAAGTTCTGCGGTTTGAAGAAGACAAACGATGGATTCTGCTCAAGCAGCTCACGCACTTCCGCTTCGCTGTGTTTTTCGCCCCACTCGCGGATCGCCTGCATCGACATATCTTCTCGTTTCACTTCACCACGGTCGATGAGCACCTTACCGATGCTGCGATAGGCATGGCCGTTTTTCCCGGCATAGCTAAAGAAGTTCAGCGGCGAGCCGTCGCCAAAATCAATATAGCCGCTGCCCTGCACGTCCATGATGAAGTTATCCATCAGCGAGTTGCTGTAGGCCAGCACGTAATTTTCGCTAAGCGCACCGGCATAGATTTCAGCGCGGGACGGGAGACGACCGCGTTTTGGCGGCATGCGGTAAATCGGATACTGGAATTCGCCCTGACGCGTGTGTCGTGCCTGGACAACCGGGGTGTAGTAGCCGGTAAACTGAACGTTACCGTAGTTATCCGCCCCTTCCATCTGCCACGCGTCAATACCAAACTGGCGCATATTGCGCGTATCACCGCCAGCACGCAGCCAGTCCTGCACTGCACTATAAACGTTGTTCTGTGAGCCATACAGGCGCGGCGACGCTTTGCGGATCTGGTACACCTGCTCGGAGAAATCCCCGGCATTGATTGGAGCACCCACGGCATCTGGCTGGTTAACTAAAGAGAAAGGCTGGGATAACTTCCCGTCTTTATACTGTTGACCGCGATCGGTCGGTTTGGAAGAGCAGGCCGCAAGAATCGCTACCATTGCGCCTGTCATCAGATACTTCACCCAACGTCCTTTCATTATTTCTCGTCTTTTAGTTGCCCAATTCCGCGTGATGAAGATAACAAACCCATCGTGGTAATGAAATGCGATCGCCTTCCCTTTGGCAAATTCTGGACAAAAAATAGTCCAAAGTGGCTATTCCCGTTCATTTTGCATACAAAATAATGAATTATGCGAAAAAGGGGTTGCATCACAAACCTATCCGAGTATAGTGCGCTTCCACGGACGCGGGGTGGAGCAGCCTGGTAGCTCGTCGGGCTCATAACCCGAAGGTCGTCGGTTCAAATCCGGCCCCCGCAACCAATTAAAATTTGATGAAGTATCTTCTACGACTGTAGAAAGACGGACGCGGGGTGGAGCAGCCTGGTAGCTCGTCGGGCTCATAACCCGAAGGTCGTCGGTTCAAATCCGGCCCCCGCAACCAATCAAATTTGAAGAAGTAAGTTTCTACAAGTGTAGAAAGACGGACGCGGGGTGGAGCAGCCTGGTAGCTCGTCGGGCTCATAACCCGAAGGTCGTCGGTTCAAATCCGGCCCCCGCAACCAACACTTCTTAAAACAATAAACACCCTTAAGGGTGTTTTTTTGTATCTGCCGTTTGTGAAAGTGCCGGGCGAGATACCCGGCGTAATACCCTATCCCCGCCGCGCCAGCGTTTCCCCGTCTGAGAAATAGGCCCGAATACCCGCCAGAATCGACTCCGCCACTTCCTGCTGGAATTTAGCCGTCTTGAGCTTGCGTTCCTCTTGCACGTTACTGATAAACGCGGTTTCGACCAGAATGGACGGAATATCTGGCGCTTTCAGTACCGCAAATCCGGCCTGCTCGACGCTGTTTTTGTGCAGCTTGTTGACCCGGCCCAGTTTGCCCAGCACCGCTTTACCAAACTTCAGACTGTCGGTAATGGTCAGCGACTGCACCATATCAAACAGCGTATGGTCGACGTAACGATCCCCGCTTTTGCTCACGCCACCGATTAAATCCGAGGCGTTCTGCGTGTCCGCCAGGTATCTCGCGGCGGTACTGGTCGCCCCTTTCGTTGACAGGGCAAACACCGACGATCCGCTCGGCTGGCGGCTGGTGAAGGCGTCCGCATGAATAGAGACAAACAGATCCGCGCGCTGCTTCTGCGCTTTCGCCACGCGGACCTTCAGCGGGATAAAGACATCTTCGTTGCGCGTCATGTAGGCGCGCATATTGCCCTCTTTGTCGATTAACGCCTTCAGACGACGGGCAATTTGCAGCACCACATCTTTTTCACGGGTGTGATATTTCCCAACGGCGCCGGAATCTTCTCCGCCGTGGCCAGGATCGAGCATGATCACAATCGGACGATCGCGCCCCGCCCTGCCCGGCTTAGGACCACTTTGCGCAGGTGGGACCTGCCGCTGGAGATCGCCTTTGTTGTAATCTTCAAGTAACGCCAGGAGCGGATCCTGAATATCCGTTGCATTCGCCGGATAGAGATCCATTACCAGGCGCTCCTTAAAGGCGGCAACAGGCGCAAGGGCAAAGAGCTGCGGTTTCACGTTCTGCTTCAGCTCAAACACCATGCGCACGGTTTGCGGATCGAACTGCCCGACACGCGCCGATTTGATAAAAGGATCGTCGCCACGGATCTGCGCCGCCATGCCTTTAAGCACGGAGTTGAGATTCACACCTTCGAGATCAACCACCACACGTTCAGGATTGCTGAGGGCAAATTGTTTGTATTTCAGCACGCGGTTGGACTCGACCGTCACGCGCGTATAGGTCGACGACGGCCAGACGCGCACCGCGACTACCTGGCTTGTGGCGGCAAGACCCACCTGGCTGACGCTAAGCAACCACATCGCCCCGGCCCCTTTTAACAGGCGGCGGCGGCTTATTGCTGAATTGGATCCCGACATGCTTCTCCCGAGCAAGAAATCTGATTGATGAACAAAACGCCCAAATTGACCGAAAACTTTAACGAATGACGCATAAACTGTCATCTATAAAAGGGTAAACAATCATACGTTAACGCACGGATTACTTATTATTTTCTGTGTGTCGCAGAAAATTTTGGCTTGCACACGCGGCCATAATCGAATAAAAATACATAAATAACGAATAAACATTCATTAAGAGTTGTGTCATGGTTAAGGAACGCAGAACCGAACTGGTCCAGGGATTCCGCCATTCTGTTCCCTATATCAACACCCATCGGGGCAAAACCTTTGTCATCATGCTTGGCGGTGAAGCCATTGAGCATGAGAACTTTTCCAGTATCGTCAATGATATCGGCCTGCTGCACAGCCTCGGCATCCGTCTGGTGGTGGTGTATGGCGCACGTCCGCAAATCGAAGCCAACCTGGCCGCCCATCACCATGAGCCGATCTACCACAAACATACCCGCGTGACGGATGCGAAAACCCTCGAACTGGTCAAACAGGCGGCGGGTCTGTTGCAGCTCGATATCACCGCCCGCCTGTCGATGAGCCTGAGTAATACGCCGCTGCAGGGCGCGCACATCAACGTGGTGAGCGGCAACTTTATCATCGCTCAGCCGCTCGGCGTGGACGATGGCGTGGATTACTGCCACAGCGGCCGCATCCGGCGCATTGATGAAGAAGCCATTCACCGCCAGTTAGACAATGGCGCGATCGTCCTGATGGGACCCGTTGCCGTTTCCGTAACGGGTGAAAGTTTTAATCTGACCTCGGAAGAGATTGCCACCCAGCTGGCCATCAAGCTGAAAGCGGAAAAAATGATCGGCTTTTGCTCCTCACAGGGTGTCGTGAACGATGAGGGCGTGATTGTGCCAGAACTTTTTCCGAATGAAGCCCAGGCGCGCGTCGAAGCGCTGGAAGCACAAGGCGATTACTATTCCGGTACCGTGCGTTTTCTGCGCGGCGCCGTCAAAGCGTGCCGCAGCGGGGTACGCCGCAGCCACCTGATCAGCTATCAGGAAGACGGCGCGCTGTTGCAGGAACTGTTCTCCCGGGACGGGATCGGTACGCAGATCGTAATGGAGAGCGCCGAGCAGATCCGCCGTGCCACCATCAATGACATCGGCGGCATTCTGGAGCTGATCCGTCCGCTGGAACAACAGGGCATTCTGGTTCGCCGCTCCCGCGAGCAGCTGGAGATGGAGATCGACAAGTTCACCATCATCCAGCGAGATAACCTGACCATTGCCTGTGCGGCGCTTTATCCGTTCCCGGAAGAGCAGATTGGCGAAATGGCGTGCGTTGCCGTGCACCCGGATTACCGTAGCTCCTCGCGGGGGGAACTGCTGCTTGAACGCGTGGCGGCACAGGCGCGCCAGATGGGTCTGAGCAAGCTGTTCGTGCTCACCACGCGCAGCATTCACTGGTTCCAGGAGCGCGGCTTCACGCCGGTGGATATTGATTCTCTGCCGGAAAGTAAGAAAGAGATGTACAACTACCAGCGCCGCTCGAAGGTGTTAATGGCGGACCTGGGATGACAATCACCCTCTCCTGTCGGAGAGGGTGATTACTCAGACAGATTCAAAAATCGCGCTTAATCCGCTTCTGCGCTCGGTGCGAGTGGCAATCGCCTGTCCCAGCACGCGTTCATCCGCATACAGCGAAAGACGCTGGCGCGCACGGGTAACGGCGGTGTAGACCAACTCACGGGTTACGACCGGCGAAAGCTGTGTCGGCAGGATCAGCGCCGCATGGTTGAACTCTGAGCCCTGAGACTTGTGTACCGTCATCGCCCATGCCGTTTCATGCTCTGGCAGACGGCTGGGCTGGACGGACTTCACGCTGCCGTCCGGTAGCTGGAACCAGACGCGCAAACCGTTACCGCGATCGAGCGCAATACCGATATCCCCGTTGAACAGCCCCAGCGTACTGTCGTTGCGGGAGATCATCACTGGCCGGCCTTCATACCATCGCGAATGCTGCTGACGGTTAATTTTGCGTTTCTGCACGAGCAGCTGCTCCAGCCTGTCGTTCAGGCCCGCAACGCCGAACGGCCCTTCCCGCAATGCGCACAGAAGCTGGTATTCGCCAAATGCGGCAATGACCTGCCCGGGCTGACTGCGCTGCTGCACGCAGCTCAGAAAACGCTGGTATCCATGGAGAGCCTCCTCAAGCATAGCCTGATACTCTTCCCCGCTTTGCAGCGATTTCTTTTCAATGTCAGTGAAAGAGCCGTCAAACACCGTGCGCGTGGCATGCCGATCGCCACGGTTGACCGCCGCAGCCAGCTGGCCGATGCCGGAGTCGCTACCGAAACGGTAGCTTTTTTGCAGCAGGCACAGGCTGTCACGCAGTGCGCCTGCGACCGGCGAGTGATCGGGTTCAAGCGAGCAGCCGGTCAGGCGGGCAAGCTCCTGCGCCCGCGCGGCGGTATAACCGTAGCTGGCGTAGGTACAGATATCCCCCAGTACCGCCCCGGCTTCCACGGAGGCGAGCTGGTCGCGATCGCCCAGGAAAACCACGCGCGCATGCGGCGGCAGAGCATCGATCAGGCGCGACATCATGGTCAGGTCAATCATGGAGGCTTCATCCACCACCAGCACGTCCAGATGCAGCGGATTACCCGCATGGTAGCGCAGCCGCTGGCTACCCGGCTGCGCGCCGAGCAGACGGTGCAGGGTACTCGCTTCACCCGGGAAAAGCGCAAGCTGCTCCTGAGTGAGCGGCAGCTGTTGCATCGCACCGCCCAGTGATTCGGTCAGTCGCGCCGCTGCTTTCCCGGTGGGCGCCGCCAGACGAATACGACATCGCTGCTCGCCTGATAGCTGGATCAGGGCTGCCAGCAGCTTTGCGACGGTCGTGGTTTTCCCGGTCCCCGGGCCACCTGAAATCACCGAAATCCGCCGCGTCAGGGCGACGGCCGCCGCCACTTTCTGCCAGTCTGTAGGCTCACCGGAGTCAAACAGCCTGTCCAGTGTCTGGCGAAGCTGCGCTTCGTCGCAGGGAAGCGGCGCGTTGGTCTCACTAAAGAAACGCGCTACCGTCAGTTCGTTTCGCCACAGACGGTTCAGATATAAGCGCTCCCCCGTCAGGATCAGCGGCGCCTGGTTTTCTCCCGGCCCGACGGCCGACGATTCGCGCAAAATTTTCTGCCAGTCCACCCTCTCCCCCAGCAGCGCAAAGCAGGACTGGAGGACAGGCGGCATTTTCTCGTCAACAACCAGACGCGAGAGCGGCAGACACACATGCCCCTCTCCGGCGTCTTTACTCAATAGGGCAGCGGCAAGCATCACGGCGGGCTGGTCAGCGGCAATCATCATGGCAAACTGCACATCCAGCTGACGCAGCACGCGTTGCTCTACCGCTTCCAGCAATAAGTCCTGCATCGTCATGCCATCTCCTCCGTGTTTGCTGCAAACAGGTTATCCATTTTATTAATCAATTCCGCATCCGGACGGGTGCTGAAGATCCCGGAGCGCGGATCGGCAGCGTCGACCCCGCGCAAGAAGAGGTAGATGACGCCACCAAAATGATCGTCGTAGCGGTAATCCGCAATACGGTGGCGCAAATAGCGGTGCAGCGCTAGCGTGTAGAGCTGATATTGCAGATCGTAGCGATGCATTTGCATGGCTGCCGCCATCGCCTGCTGGGTATAGGCTTCGCTGTTCTCGCCCAGCCAGTTCGATTTGTAATCCAGCAGGTAGTACCGTCCTTCGTGACGGAAGACCAGGTCGATAAAGCCTTTCAGCATGCCCTGCACTTGACGGAAGTTCAGCGGCGGGCAACCGGCTGAGAGCGGATCGTACTGACGGATAAGCGCATCGAGCGCGTCGGCCTTAAGCGGGCCTGCGACAGGCAGATAAAACTCCATCTCAACCTGTTTATTTCTGGCCGTTAGCTGACGAAGAGCGAAGCCCTGCTCAGTCAGCGGCGCCTGCAAAATGGCGTTGATCCAGTCAGTGAGAACGGGCTGCCAGTGCGCGTCATAGCCCCCGCTCTGTAACATCTTCAGCACCCACTCCTCACTGACAGGCTGAGTAAAATCAAGCTCTTCAAAGAGGCTGTGCAAAAAGGTGCCCGGCGACGCGCCGCGTGGGAACTGATGCGGAGTTAACGTCGGTTCAACCGGAATATCACCCACCCCTGCGGCATCCACGTCCAGCTTCGGCATGAGATCCAGCGCAATACTTTGCCCGTGCTGTTGCAGGCCAGAATAGCTGGTGACGCGCCAGTCGTCGGCAAGCACCCGCGTGATCTGGCGCGCATTAAGGTCGGTCGCGGGCTCTTGCGCCATTTGCCAGCGGCTATTGTCTGGCAGAGACGGGATATGCAGTGCGATATCGTCACCGCAGAGCGACTCAATGCAGAGGCGCAACCCCGCCGCATCTTTCGGCTCGCCACGCTGAATAAGCCGCCCTAACGCGCTTAAATGGAAATCGCTTTCCCCTGTTTTCTCCCCGCGACGGCGGAAAACCGGGGCGACGCCCAGGCTGCAATGCCAGACAGAACGGGTCAGCGCCACGTAAAGCAGGCGCAAATCCTCCGCCAGACGCTCCGCTTCTGCCAGTTCAACGCTGGTCTCCGCCTTGCTGAGATCGAGCACCGCATCGAAAGTCTCGCGGTCATGGTAAAAGGCCTGATCCTGAACCCGGTAGTTCGCGATGAAAGGCAGCCAGACCAGCGGATATTCGAGACCTTTGGATTTGTGAATGGTGACGATTTGCACCAGATGCTTATCGCTCTCAAGACGCATCTGCTGGCTTGAAGAGTTACTGTTTGGATCCGCGATTTGCTGCGCCAGCCAACGCACAAGGGCATGTTCACTTTCAAGCTGGGTACCCGCTTCCTGTAACAGTTCGCTGATGTGTAAAATATCGGTCAGACGCCTTTCACCGCCGGATGTCGCCAGCATATTTTCGGCAATCTGACGCCGTGTCATCAGCTCGCGCAGCATCGCCATGACGCCGCGCTTTTGCCAGCGTTCACGGTAATGGACAAACTCTTCTACCACCGCATCCCATGCGTTTTCGTCATGGTTGAGTTCATCAATATCCCGTGCGTTCAACCCCAGCATAGAACTGGCCAGCGCGCTTCGAAGCGTATTTTCGCGCTCCGGCGCCAACACCGCCTGAAGCAACCAGAGCATTTCCTGGGCTTCCAGCGTGTCGAACACGCTGTCGCGGTTAGAGAGATACACTGACGGAATATCCAGCAACGTTAGCGCATCGCGGATTAACGCCGCTTCCTGACGACTGCGCACCAGCACGGTAATATCAGAGGCTTTAACAGGATTTGCCTGTTCCCCCTTCCACAGCAGCGCCTCGCCGCGGTTGCCTGCGCTCAGCCAGTCACGGATTTGCGCGGCGCAGTGCTGGGCCATCGCCGCCTGATAGTCAGCAACGCCATAGCCTTCCCCTTCAAGCAGCCAGAAGGTCATGGCGGGCTGCTCCGCGCCACTGACTTCGAAGCGCAGGGATGCGTTTTTTGGGGCGGATTTCACCGGCAGGAAAGGGATTTCATTGAACATGAACGCCGTCTCCATACGGCTGAACAGCGCATTGACGCTCTCAACCATCCCCGGAGCGGAACGCCAGTTGGTGTCTAACGTGTAATGCGCGACAACCTCACTACGGGCTTTCATATAGGTGAAGATATCTGCCCCACGGAAGGCGTAAATGGCCTGTTTAGGGTCGCCTATCAGCAGCAGGGCAGTGTCGGGCTGCTGTCGCCAGATGCGGCGAAAAATGCGGTACTGCTGGGGGTCGGTGTCCTGAAATTCGTCAATCATCGCCACCGGAAAACGGGTACGGATCGCGCTGGCGAGCGCTTCACCATTCTCGCTGGACAGGGCTTCGTCCAGGCGGCTCAGCATGTCATCAAACCCCAGCTCGCCCCGGCGACGTTTTTCGCGCGCGACGGCCTGGCGGATCTCCGTCATGGCGCGGGTGATCATCAGATCATTGAGCGTTAATGGCTCCGCAAGCAGCGCTTCAATCGCCACAAACAGGGGATGCTCAGGCACAATGCCGTCGGCTTTGGTTCGCTCGGTCAAAAAGCGCTGCGAAAATTTTTCCAGTGCGTCCGGAAGCTGGTAGCCCCGCGTCTCCTCCTGGGCCCAGGCGCTGATCTTTTCGATCCACTTCCCCTGGTTCCCACGGTTGAACTTGCGTCTGTCAATGCCTGAGTTTTCGATGATTGCATCAATTTCACCAACCGACTCATTCCACTTCTGCTTAAGCGCGGTAATTTTGGCGACGATCTTTTCATGGCGCGAGGCCAGCGTTTCATCGGCAGGCGGAGGAGATTTAATGACCGGCGCTTCGCCTTGCAGGTAACGGTCGATGGCGCGAAGAAGCTCTTCCGGACCTTTCCACAGGGCGTGAACCGCTTCAGCAATGTCGCGCTGCAACGGATAACAGTGACGACGCCAGAAATCCGCACAGGCCTGATAGCGAAGCTCGGATTCATCTTCAATAAGCTGCTGCTCAAAGAGCATGCCGGATTCAAACGCATTCAGGCTCAGCATGCGCTGACAAAAACCGTGAATGGTGAAGACGGACGCTTCATCCATTTGCCGTTCGGCCAGCAGCAGCCATTGCGCAGCCTGTTGCTTATCCGCAATCTCGTCCAGCAGGCTCGCATAGAGGGGGTTATCCGTCGTCTGACGCAGACAGGCGATGCGCAGCTCATGAATGTTGCTGCGAATACGGCCACGCAGCTCGGCAGTGGCCGCTTCGGTGAAGGTTACCACCAGCAGCTCTTCCACGCTTAACGGGCGCGAAAAAGCGGCGTTGCCGCCGAGCCCCAACAGCAGACGCAGATAGAGCGCGGCGATGGTATAGGTTTTTCCCGTTCCCGCTGAGGCCTCAATCAGTCGCTCACCCTGTAGAGGTAAACTTAGGGGATCAAGCGGCTCAGCGGTATGGGTCATTCTTTCTTACTCCAGGGCATAGTTTGTTGCAGCGCGCTGACGCTCTTCCAGACGGTCCACTCTTTTGATTTTACGTAGTCCGTTTTCCCGTTCTGGCTGCCAGAAACCTGAGACAGGATGGCCATACCCTGCGGTTTAACTACCGCCTGATGGAAGAAATCGGCAACTTTTTGTGGCGTCAGCTGTTTTATTTCGGCCACTATTTTATCACGCGAATCAAATTTCATATTACCGCGATCAAAATCTTTGCTCAGCTGCGAGGCCTCTTCACCCAGCGTCTGCGGCGGTTGCATCACCTGGGCGATAACCGCCTGCTGGATCTGGGCAAACTCTTCCGGCTTCATGGCGCGCAGTTTTGCTTCCGCCTGCGGGAAGAATGCCTGATAACGTTGCCACAGGTAAGCAGGTTGTTTGTCGCTGCTTTGCAGAAGGAAGCCCAACCCCCACTGACGGCCCACATTCATCGAGAAAGCGAATACCGCATAACCCAGCTGCTCTTCGGTGCGCACCTGGTTGTAAAACCACGGCTGAATAATTTGACCGAGCACCGCACTCTGGGCAGAGCTGGTAAATTCGTCATATCCGACAGGGACAAACACCGCGGCCAGCGCGGAATCCGTGCTGCTTCCCGCTTTTTCGAAGATCGCATTCTGCTTTTTCTCTACCAGCACATCCTGGTTACGGCACCACTCATCGCCTTTTGAACCCAGTTGCGCACGCACGTTTTGTGCCAGCGTTTTAGCCTGATCTTCGCTCATGTTCCCTACAACCAGGAACTCCGGACGGGTATTGGTTTTCAGCGAATCACGGTAAGCCAGCACCTCTTTTAAGGTGACTGAGGGCAATAACGCGCGGCGATCTTCGCGCTGGAAATAAGGAATTTGGGACAACATCTGTGCTGGCATAATCGCCTGATCGTAGGCTTTACCCTTCTCGGCAGAATCCATCATCTGGGCATACCAGGACTTAGCCTGCTCGAGCTGTTCTTCCGTAGGCGTATAGCTGAAATAACCGTCCAGCAGCGCCTGGAACAGCTGCGGCAAACGCTGGGTATAGCCGTTGGCATTCACCATCAGACCGTTATTGGCATTGGTGGAGAAACTGATACCGCCAACGGCAGCCTGGTTGCTGAGCTGATCGAGGGCAATACCGGCCAGATAATCGTTAAGCGCAAACAGCACCTGGTTTCTGGCGCTGTCCATTGCTTTAGGATTACGCAGCACTACGCTGACATCCGCTTTTGGCTCGTCGCCGAAATAGCGGCTTGGGGTGTAGACCACGCGCAGCGTCGGCTCATCAACAATCAGCTCCGGATGCGGATAGGCCTTTGCGGGTTTGATCAGCGAGAAATCGTCCGGGATGTAGGGGTTAAGCTCCGGTAACTTCAGCGCAATTTCCCCCGCCTTTTTCTGCCAGCCCGCGAAGGTCTGTTCGCTGATTTTTTCAACCTGATACGGGGCATCAACGAAGTAGGCCATTTTGTTATGCGGTTCGTTCGGGCTGATATACCAGACGCGGGCATTCTGCGGAGTCATCATCGCCAGACGCGCTTTGAGCGCCCCGGCGTCATACTGATCGGCAATATTTACCGCATCCAGCGTATGTTCCACCGGCACGCGGATCATGGTATCTGCCAGCCACTCGACGTAGTCCATATCACGCGTAATAGAGGGATAGCGGAAATCGAGATCCAGCACGTGCGCCAGCTCGTCGAAGTAGCGTTTATCGACGCCTTTGTCGCGCAGCAGAGAGAGATAACTGAAAATGGCCGCAACGACGTCGTCACGGTGAGCCAGCCCTTTATCGGTCAGCGTCGCGGAGATGGCCAGCACGCCGCTATTCCCGTTTACTACGGGATCGGAGTCAGCGCGAATACCTTCCACCAGCCCCTGCTTTTGCAGCCAGTCGGAGAGCGTACCCGGGCTGCGGTTACCGATAAGATAAGTCACCAGCTCGTCGGTTTTGCTGCGGAACTGCGCCGTGTTGTTATCAATACGGAATTCAACGCGTAACACCTTGCGCGGCAAGGCCGGCACATAGTGAATAACAATGCCTTTTTGCGCGTCCGTGACAACCGGCACGTTAATCTGCGGCAGATCGATATTTTTATTTGGCACCCTGCCATAGGTCTGCGCAGCCATGTTTGCCAGCGTCGGCAACGGTTTATTGCTGTAGATAACCGCTTTCATCAGATTGGCGGAATAGTATTTTTCACGAAACGCATGCAGCGCATCGAGCACCGGGCTACCCGGCTTGTCGCTCAGCGTTTCAAGGTTGCCGCCTGAGAAGCGCGAACCCGGGTGCGCCGGATTGATGGTTTCAGCGCTAACCTGCGCCATGCGCATACCGTCTCGCGTGCGCGCCATCGTCAGTTCGGCGTTTACGGCGTTGCGTTCCCGGTCAGCATATTTTTTATCCAGCAGCGGTGCGGCTATGGCATCCGCCAGACGGTCCACCGCCCCGTCAAGCGCATCATTTTCCACTTCCAGGTAAAACGCGGTACGATACGGCGCAGTGCTGGCGTTGTGGCTGCCGCCATGCATTTTCAGAAATTCGGACAGGCTGTCAGGCTGTGGGTATTTTTTAGACCCCATCAGCGTCATGTGCTCAAGGTAGTGCGCCAGTCCCGGATGGGCGTCAGGATCTTCCAGCGATCCGACCGGCACAACCAGTGCGGAGAGCGATTTAACCGCCTGAGGATCGGAAACCAGCAGCACGGTCATCCCGTTATCAAGACGAATCGCCTGATACTGACGGGTGTCCTTATCGCTCTTACGGATTGTTTCCTGGACAGGTTGCCAACCGGAATCGGCCTGAGTGACGGGAGCCCAAAGGGCGATAAACAAAACAAACGCTTTGAACAAGGTGCTGCCTGGCATTACGACCTCTTTATCACGGCTACATCATTAACAACGTGCGTGCTGGACACGCCAGCATCTCTTTCTTTGGGTACATCAGTCCGTGATAAGAGGTGCATCATAAATGAACACCCCGTGCTGTGCAATTTTTATACAGCACTCAGGACTGCTTAAATTTGAACAACGGTAACAGGTAGCGTTGCGCCTCTTCCGTGATAATGTCGAAATATTCTGGCTCCAGCGTTCGCCATAAACGTTGATACCAGACATCGTCGCCCTCGCCACGTACCATCATGTTCCCTTCGTAGGCCTGCAAAAACTTGCTGCGCGCTTTCTGGAGCGAAGCCTCATCCGTTAACATGGCATCATTCTGCGCGTCGTAACAGGCTTTTATCCATGCCCCCCCACTTTCAGGCAGCAAAAGCAGAGGCTTGTTCATGCCCTGACGATAACCTTCAATATAAAGCGACAGATACGTCAACGCCTGCTCAGGCTCCATCGGCGGGAAGCGCCACTCGCCGTCCTTACGTACAAACAACCGGCTTTCGCCTTCGTGACCACTCGCACTGTAGACAAGATGTTCGAGCCAGAGTTGCAGGCCATGTGAAACGCTGATCATAGATGGGCGCCAGCGTAGCAGCCCGTCAGACTGCACGTGCGTGAGCCAGCCGCTGAGGTGCATACCGTTACAATCGAGATCAATTTCAATGCTGCTCGCCGGTTGCCGACACGCGATAACCCGGTCAGCAAGCGCTTGCATCTCCTCACACTGGGCATCCCAGACGATTTCGCCGAACGCACCATACGGCAGTAATCCCGACGCCCTGTAACGTCGGAACAGTTTACTGGCGTCTTCTTCGTCAACCAGCGCATTCAAAAGCTGGGAATTAAGCTTAAAACGCTCCAGTCCATCAAGAATAAACGGTTCCGCATCAGGGATTTCGCTCTCTTCCGAGCGGAAGTTCACCTGCAAGCGTTGCTGGAAAAAAGCCCGAACCGGATGGGCCCAAAAGCGCTGCAGCTGCTCAAACGTAAGGGTGTCTATGGCGCGCGGTTCGAGCGCCTGAATGAAATCGGTTTGCGGTGTGCCCGCGTTCTTCGCAGCGGGAAGCCACTCGCGGGCGTAGCTTTGCAGTTCATCAGGAACGTAATTGACAGGATCAAACGGCATACGGCTATGGTGACAGGTAATATGCGCTTTCACCCGACGTTCGCTTTCGTCGCAGTTACAGGCCTCATCGCCCGGCAGATAGTGACTCTGCCCGATGTAGTCCACCAGCTCCTGCACCAGCACGGACGGGAAACGCTCGCTGTTGTCCTGAATTGAACGGCCGATATAGCTGATATAAAGCCTGCTTTGCGCAGACATCAGCGCCTCAAGGAAGAGATAACGGTCATCATCGCGGCGGCTGCGGTCGCCCCGCTTCGGCTGTGCGCTCATGAGATCAAAGCCCAGGGGTGGCAGCGCACGTGGATAAATACCGTCGTTCATGCCAAGCAGACAGACTACTTTGAACGGGATTGAACGCATCGGCATCAGGGTGCAGATATTCACCGGCCCAGCAAGGAAGCGCTGGCTGATGCGCTCCTGATCGAGACGTTGCGTCAGCTCATCACGCAGAAGCGAAAGGGGAACCGCCTCGTGATAGTGCGAATTAACCCCCTCATCAACGATGGCCTGCCACTGCTTCTCGATAAGCGCCATGGCGGCTTCCGTTTCGCTGTCCGGCAGGAAGAAGTCATTTAGCATTTCGCGGCAAATCGGCAGCCACTCTTCGAGTGGACGGGGCTGCATCAATGCACGGCGCCAGCGGTTGAGCTGCATCAGCAGCGAGGCTAAGTGACCAACCAGTTCCGCAATTAACCCACTGGACTCATCGTACGGCAGCACGCCATTCCATTCGCCGTGGATGCTCTCCATCGCATACCCCAGCAGCATACGCGTCAGGCCAAACTGCCAGGTATGCTGGCCAGTCGCGGGCAGCTCAAACTCCTGGACGTTATCATCGTCGATTCCCCAGCGGACGCCGGATTCGTTGACCCACTGGCGCAGGTAGCGCAAGCCCTCTTCGTTAATGCTGAAGCGTGCGGCCAGAACAGGCACATCCAGTAATGCCAGCACATCCTCAGAGATAAACCGGCTATCAGGCAGCGAAAGCAGGCTGATAAAGGCCTGTAGCGCCGGGTGTGACTGACGAGCACGGCGGTCAGAGATCGCGTAGGGAAGATAGCGGTCGCCCGTTGCGCTGCCAAATACAGCCTGAATAAACGGGCTGTAGCTGTCGATATCCGCCACCATCACCACGATATCGCGGGGTGTCAGGGTTGGGTCGTCCTGCAACATGGCCAACAGGCGGTCATGAAGAATTTCAACTTCACGCTGTGGGCTGTGGCAAACGTGGATCGCGATACTGCGATCGTCAGGATCCAGTTTTCGCTTCTTATCGCTTCGCGCAAACTCCTCGGCAGTGATCCCGGCCACGGCACGGTTTTCTAAATCCAGAATATCAAGCTGAATATTGTGCAGCAGGCTGTCCGGCGTAATATCCGCAAACGCGTCCACGTCCCCCTCTCCCGAGGAGGTGATATCTGAAAGCAGATAAATATAGTCGCGCCCCAGCTTGCCCCACGAGGCAAGTAGCGGGTTCGGCAGGTTCTGAATCCCCTCTTCATCGAAAAGCTGCGCCGCGTTTTCAGTGTCTTTAAACAGCGGCACGGCGCGTTCCTCAAAGAGGCGTTTACGCTGGCGGGTGACCAGCCGTGAAAGCCAGCGCGGATCCTGAATATCTCCCCAATAGTGCCGACATGGGTTGGTAAAGAGGATATGGATATCAATGTGCTTACCGAGCGCTTTTAGCGCGTTCAGGTAGACAGGCGGCAGCGCGGAGATACCGCAAATGAACACGCGTGACGGCAAACGGGCTGGCCGTTCTGCGGTGTTCTCAAGTGTTGAGATAAAGCGATCGTACAAGTTAGCACGGTGCCATTTAGGCTGACCGAGCTGCCCGGTATGCTCGACCAGCGCTTTCCAGAGCGGCGCCTGCCAGATTTGCGCTTCCGGTAACCCATCGACTAATTCTCCCGCTTCCCAGCGAATCAGCCATTCTGCGCGGTAAACCAGATACTGGTCATAGAGGTCAGCAGTGCGTGAGGCCAGCTGAAAAAGTTTGCGCTTGTCGGTGTCGTCATTCAGATAGTGGCGCAGCATGGCGAACTCATCATGCGCCAGCATGTCCGGCAGCAGCGTCATCAGTTTCCAGGCCATGCTTTGTTTGTTGAAGGCACTCTGCTCAGGAATATCCGGCAGGACGCGTACAAACATCTCCCAGATAAAGCTCGCGGGCAGCGGAAAATCGATATTCGCCGCAATGCCAAACTTCTGTGAAAGGGACATTTGTAGCCACTGCGCCATACCGGTGCTCTGCACCAGCACCATTTCTGGCTCAAAAGGATCGTCAAGACGCTCTTGCTCAACGATATATTCCATCAGTGCTTCCAGCACATCCAGACGATTTGAGTGGTAAACCCTTAGCATAAACGCTCCCGACTAGCGGCTAACCGGGCAATGCAGACGCGTCAACGCGCCCTGCCGCCCCAGAGGAGAAATAAGTGTGACCGTGATGCTGACACATCCGGACTGTGTTGTCTGCCCCCGACTGACCTGCCAGCCCGGCGGGAGCGTTAATGTTGAGATCTGCGACTGATTCCACGCATGATGCCATAGCTGACGATACTGGCTAAGCGCCGCATACCGGGCTGCCAGCGCGCGATGATATCCGGATAACGCCGTCACAACTACAACCAGCAACATCATTGCCAGCAAAACCTCAACCATGCTAAATCCTTTTTGTCTGCTCAGGGTAACTGACATAGCGCACTTTCCTTAAGGGGGCAGAAGTCGCTCCAGCCGTGGGCAGAAAAGCGTATTTGTCCTTCCGCGATATCCCCGCCTCGCCATAGCAACAGATCGTCATTTCCGGCAATAAGCAAAACACGCTCCTCAAACAGCCTTACACAGACCCGCAGACCTTGTGTCTGCTTGCACTGAACCTCTGGCTGTAAAGCCCAGTCCTGAACGCGTCCCCACTCCAGTGCAGATTGCAAGGCAGCCTGCTGGCGAACAGACAAACTCTCGCCATTCACCAACGTACTAAAGGTTTGCAACTGCTGGTTTAATCCGGTGAGGATCAGCGTGCCGAGCACCAGCAATAGCAGGACCAGCGCCAGCGATGACATGCCCCGCTGACGATTCACAGATTAAACCCCGTTACGGTGTGGCGAGCCGAAAAGGGTGCAGTCAGTTCACCTTTGCGGCGGGCACGCAGCTCGACATTGATTACCGGTGCAAAACCAGCACGATCGGTTTTAGTGACCATAAACTGCTCTATCAGGACCCGATCCGGGTCAGTGAGCTTATCCCATCCCTTACCTTCACAGGATGTCGCGCCCCGCAGCGTTTCAAGCGTTCCGGACTCAAGCCGGAATCCCGTGCTGTCATTTTCTGACGCGGTGCTATCCCACTGGCCGTTGCTGTTTGCATCCCATTGCACAATTGCACATCGCCCTTGCCTGCCGATAATTAACCCTTGCCCCTGACAATGCCCTGCACAGTATCCTGCTCGCTGGAGCTGTTTACCCATCGCAAGCAGGCGTTGCCACACCTCATCTTCCAGCTCCCGTTGCCCGGATTGCAGTAAAACACCCCGCTGTAGCCCCGGTAAAAAACGTGACGTGCTGAGTAACAGAATACTGCTTATCGTCATCGCAATCAGGACCTCCAGCAGGGAAAACCCTTTTTGTTTTACTGGCATAGACTTTCTCCTGCGGCATTACACAGCCTGATACGTCCGCCATTTGAGACAATAACCCACCACGCACCGGCGCGGCTCTGCACGCGAATATGTCCGGCCCATGCGGTATCCCTTAAGCCGTAAAATCCCAGCGCAGGCGTTACGTCGCTCAGCGTGACCTCCGGCCATAACGGTTTCATCACGAACGGGTCGCCGCTGTCGCAGCCCGGGACCACAGCGCTGACAAGGCAGGCCTGATTCCCGTCAGCGTGAAGCGCGATCCTGTGCTCGCTGTTGTGACGATTTGCGTCGTTTCGTAAGAACGCCAGGTAATCCCGCACCTGACAGGCTGTCTGCCAGAGCCGCTGCCGCTGTTGCCAGCTGTCCCAGCCATAAAGACCCGTCGCGCTGAGGATCACAACCAGCGAGATGGCGAAAAGGGTTTCGATAAGCGTAAAGCCATGTTCGTTTTTCATGGCGGAAGTGTGGCGGAATGGCAGAAAAGGCGCGAGCGTTAAACCAGAACATTACGAGCCGCTTTCCGGAGATTTTCACCCGTTGCAACGCGTTACATCGTCTCTGGAAACAGGCTCGAAGAACAAAACGAGCGCGAAAAAAAACCGGCGCTAAAGAGCACCGGTTGTGTCAGGATTCGCCGTATCAGATGGCGACAGGGGCTTTGATGCCAGGATGCGGGTCGTAGCCTTCAATCTCGAAGTCATCAAAACGGTAATCGAAGATCGAGTCCGGTTTGCGTTTGATCACAAGCTTCGGCAATGCACGCGGTTCGCGCGTCAGCTGGAGATGCGTCTGTTCCATATGATTGCTGTAGAGGTGGGTATCACCGCCCGTCCAGACAAAATCGCCCACTTCAAGATCGCACTGCTGCGCCATCATGTGCACTAACAGCGCGTAGCTGGCGATGTTAAACGGCAGGCCGAGGAACACGTCGCAGGAGCGTTGATACAGCTGGCAGGAGAGTTTGCCGTCCGCCACGTAGAACTGGAAAAACGCGTGGCAAGGCGCCAGCGCCATTTTATCCAGTTCACCCACGTTCCAGGCAGAAACAATGATACGGCGCGAGTCCGGGTCATTTTTCAGCTGGTTCATGACGGTCGTGATCTGGTCGATATGGCGGCCGTCCGGGGTAGGCCACGCGCGCCATTGCTTGCCGTAAACCGGCCCCAGGTCGCCGTTCTCATCTGCCCACTCGTCCCAGATGGAGACATTGTTTTCATGCAGATAAGCAACGTTGGTATCGCCTTGCAGGAACCAGAGCAGTTCATGAATGATCGAGCGCAGATGGCAGCGCTTCGTCGTCACCAGAGGGAAGCCTTCTTGCAGATTGAAGCGCATCTGGTGGCCAAAAATGGAGAGCGTACCGGTGCCGGTGCGGTCGTTTTTCGGCGTGCCCTCGTCGAGCACTTTTTTCATCAATTCAAGATACTGTTTCATGATTCCTCAGGAAAGTTGTTGCTGTGGACGACGACGATACGCCCAAATCATCATAATGGCACCCGCGACAATCATCGGAATGGAGAGGATCTGCCCCATGCTGATGTACTGTACCCACTCGCCGGTAAACTGTGCATCCGGCTGGCGGAAGAACTCGACGATGATACGAAACGCGCCGTAGCCAATCAGGAACAGACCAGATACTGCCCCCATTGGGCGCGGTTTGCGGATATACAGATTCAGGATGATAAACAGCACCACACCTTCCAGCGCCAGCTCATAAAGCTGAGACATATGACGCGGCAGAACGCCGTAGGTATCGAAAATGGACTGCCACTCAGGATGCGAAGGCAGCAGCGCGATATCCTCTGCGCGGGAGCCCGGGAACAGCATGGTAAACGGCACGCTCGGATCGACACGCCCCCAGAGTTCACCGTTGATGAAGTTGCCCAGACGCCCTGCACCCAGCCCAAACGGGATTAATGGCGCAATAAAATCAGCCACCTGGAAGAAGTTACGTTTGGTGCGTTTGGCGAAGATCACCATCACGAGGATCACACCAATCAGTCCGCCGTGGAAGGACATGCCGCCGTCCCAGACGCGGAACAGATAGAGCGGGTCGTTCAGGAATACCGGGAAGTTGTAGAACAGGACATAGCCGATGCGCCCGCCCAGGAATACGCCAAGAAAGCCAGCATAAAGCAGGTTTTCCACTTCGTTCTTCGTCCAGCCGCTGCCCGGACGACTGGCGCGACGACCAGCAAGCCACATGGCAAAGACGAAGCCCACCAGGTACATCAGTCCGTACCAGTGAAGCGCTACAGGTCCTATTGAGAAAATAACCGGATCGAATTCCGGAAAATGCAGATAACCACTGTTCATCTGTCACCACAAGATGTTGTTATTCCGCTGAAAGTGGACAGCGGCTGAATTGCATTCCCGCCGTTGGCAGGTGCTCCAAAGTTGCGAATCATAGCATAAGGCAGGCGCGGAGGATGCGCCTGAGATGTAAAAGATGTGTATAGGGTTTTATGCGCGCTGTTCCCCCTCACCCCATTCCTCTTCCTCAAGGGAGAGGGGGTCGTCCGAGCAGTCATTATTTTGTGGGGATCAGCGGCCGCCGCGGATCAAACCGCCCATGCCGCGTCGCTCCATAAACGCCGCCACCTGATGGCGCACTTCGGCTGCCAGCTGTGCTTCCAGGCTACGCGCGGCCAGCTCATGCGCCTCATCTTGTTCGATGTGACGTAACAGGTATTTCACACGCGCAACGGAACGTCCGTTCATTGACAGGTGACGGAAACCGAGGCCAATCAGGATCGCCACGCACATCGGATCGCCGGCCATTTCACCGCACAGGCGCAGGTCGATATTATGCTGCTCGGCTTCGCGGGCGATCATCGCCAGGGCACGAAGCATCGCCGGATGCAGGCTGTCGTAGATACTGGCCACGCGGGTATTGTTGCGATCGACCGCCAGAATGTATTGCGTTAAGTCGTTGGTGCCAACGGAGATAAAATCAACGCGGGTTGCCAGCTGCGGTAACATAAAGACCATCGAAGGCACTTCCAGCATCACGCCAATACGGGGTTTAGGGATCGCGTAGCCGATCATCTCTTCCACTTCGCGCCCTGCACGCTCAATCAACCGCCGCGCTTCGTCGATCTCGTCAATACTGGTGACCATCGGCAGCAAAATGCTGAGATTCCCCGTGGCCGCGTTGGCACACAGCATCGCACGAACCTGGATAAGGAAAATTTCCGGCTGATCGAGGGTAATGCGGATCCCACGCCAGCCGAGGCAGGGATTCTCTTCACTGATGGGCATATAGGGCAGTTGCTTATCCGCGCCGACGTCGAGGGTGCGCAACGTGACGGGTTTGTCGTTAAACATCTGCAACATGCCCTGATACTGCGCAACCTGCTCCTCTTCTGACGGGAAGCCGCTTTGTAGCATGAACGGTATTTCGGTGCGGTAGAGACCAATGCCATCGATGCGGCTGCCGAGCTTCTCTTCATGCTCGGGGCTTAATCCCGCGTTGAGCATCACCTTCACCCGCTCACCGCTCTTGAGCTGTGCGGGCAGGTTGACGTCATCTTCCGCCAGCTTGCTTAATTCATTCTCTTCGCTGATAAGACGCTGGTACTCCTGAAGAAGAACCGGCTCAGGATCCACCAGCAACTCACCGCGATATCCGTCCACCACCAGCGTGCGGCGATGCAGTACGGAGGGCTGAATATCCGCCCCCATCACGGTCGGAATACCGAGCGCACGCACCATAATGGCGGCATGAGAGTTAGCTGCGCCATCGCGCACCACCACGCCCGCCAGCCTGTCCTGTGGTAATTCCGCCAGCGTCGTCGCCGAGAGTTCATCGGCCACCAGCACAAACCGGTTCGGCCAGGCATTCGCCCCCTGAATAGTATCATCGAGGTGGAACAGCAGACGTTGCCCAAGCGCGCGTAAATCGCCGGCGCGCTCTTTCAGATAGCCGTCAGTCAGTACCGCAAACTGCTCGGCAAATTTTTCAATGACCTTTTTAACCGCCCACTCTGCCACCGACCCCTTATCGACCTCGGCAAATAACTCACGACGCAAACGCGCATCGGAAAGCAGGTGTGAGTAGAGATCGAAAATGGCCGCCGTCTCTTTTTGCGCGCCAGCGGCAAAGCGTTTGCTGTAGCGACGAAACTCATTCGCCGCCTCTTCCAGCGCAGCGGTGAGCCGTTCGCGCTCAAGCGCCTCATCCAGCGTAGAGGCTTCGTAGACCTGCTCCATCAGCGGGAGCGTGGCATCCATCCAGCCTTCGGCAATAGCGACCCCCGGCGAGGCCGGAAGCGCGCGAATACGCGTATGACGATACTGACCAAAAAGGGCTGTCAGTTGGGACTGAGAGAGGATCGCCGCCATCTGCGTTGCCAGCGTGACGAGGAAGGACTCCTCGCTCTCATCGTACTGGCGCAGCTCGCGCTGCTGAACAACAAGCACGCCAAGCAGCTGGCGGCGCTGAATAATCGGTACGCCAAGAAACGCGCGGAAACGCTCTTCTTTGACGGAAGGGATATATTTGAAGCTGGGGTGTTTTTGCGCATCGGCAAGGTTGATTGGCTCCGCCAGTCGCCCGACCAGGCCAACAATACCTTCATCAAACGCGAGCGTGACGGTACGTCCCCGTGGTTTTTTTAATCCGCGGGTTGCCATAAGGTAGTAGCAACGTCGGTCATGGTCGGCCAGGTAGACCGAACAGACCTCGGTTTCCATCGCAAGACAGATGTCCGTCACCAGAATATTCAGCGCCTCGTTGAGGCGAGGCGCACTGGCGACCTTTTCAACTATTTCTCGCAAGCGGGTGAGCATGATTTGCGTAGCTTAACCTCTTTTACGTCGCCAGGCAGGTGCGCTCTGTGGCTTCGGAGTCGTCTCCTGAAGCTGCATCACGACACTTGCGAACTCTTTCATCACCCTACGGTATACATCGCGCTTGAATGACACGACCTGACGAACCGGATACCAGTAGCTTACCCAGCGCCAGCCATCAAACTCTGGCGTGCTGCTGGTTTGCATATTGATATCTGAATCGTTGCCCACCAACTGCAAAAGAAACCACTTCTGTTTCTGGCCGATACAAACCGGCTTTGTGTCCCAACGCACCAAACGTTTCGGTAACTTGTAACGCAACCAGTTGCGGGTCGAAGCCAGGATGCGAACATCTTTTCGGCTTAAACCAACCTCTTCAAACAGCTCCCGGTACATCGCTTGTTCTGGGGACTCTCCAGGATTGATCCCGCCTTGCGGGAACTGCCAGGAGTGCTGACCATATCGCCGGGCCCACATCACCTGGCCCTGACGATTACAAATTACTATTCCTACGTTTGGGCGGTAGCCATCGTCATCAATCACCGGACTACCCCAAACTAAATCTGATATATGAATGATTGTTTCACACTACAGGGAGGCGGTAAACCACTCTCTTACAGGCCTGCAACCTAATAACATTTGAATAACTCACAATTTTGTGAGGAGTTATAAACAGATGAGGGCGACTGAGACCATTTTTATTCACCTTTTCTGTGGATATAGTTGTGAAGAAGTATGGAATTACCGATGAACAACCTTGTGGCCCGGCGAATCGAAAATTTTCATCACTTAATATAAATTATTTAAATTCATCTATTTAAAAGTAAATTTAGGGTATCAAAGGCGATTAACGTGACGATCGTCACATCAAAGATCTTCCTGGTGATGAAAGATCGAACAGCGTCGGTTTTATCCACAGATTGTGCCAATAAGTTAGGCACAATTTGTGTGAAAATTCGATTTTCATCGCACGTCAAGGCTGTAAATTGAAACAGTAGTGGCGGTTATTCGCAGTTATCCCATTTTTCTGTGGATAACATGGTGTAAGATCCTGTTTATTGTCAGTGACCAGAATTGCACAACCTGTTTTTTAGCCATGGCGCGACGGGATACATTCCTAAAAAACATAATATAAATCATCCACATGGAATATATACTCAGAAAAAAGTAAACTCTATCCACAAGGGATAAAATATCAGTTCATTTTTTAACCAAAAGGTTGTCAGCATGCATTCTCTCGCCCCACTGCTCTCTCCTCCCGTCAGTGAAGCCCAGTTGCTCCAGCAGGCACAACGTCTGGCAGGCTATGCACTGGGCGAGCTGGCCGTGATGGCGGGGTTGACGATACCCAACGATCTGAAGCGCGATAAAGGCTGGATCGGCGTGTTGCTTGAACGTTGGCTGGGCGCAAGCGCGGGCAGTAAACCCGAGCAAGATTTTGCGGCGCTGGGGGTGGAACTGAAGACGATCCCCATTGATAGCCTGGGGCGGCCACTGGAAACTACCTTTGTCTGCGTTGCGCCGCTAACGGGTAATAGCGGAGTGACATGGGAAACCAGCCACGTCAGGCATAAGCTGAAGCGGGTGTTGTGGGTACCCGTTGAGGGTGACAGGCAGATCCCGCTGGCAGAGCGTCGCGTTGGCGCCCCGCTGCTCTGGAGCCCGGATGAAGAAGAAGAGAGACAGCTTTCCCAGGACTGGGAAGAGCTGATGGACATGATTGTGCTGGGACAGGTTGAGCAGATCACCGCCCGGCATGGCGAAGTGCTGCAACTCCGTCCCAAAGCCGCCAACAGCAAAGCGCTCACTGAAGCGGTAGGTGCACAGGGCGAACCGATCCTGACGCTGCCGCGCGGCTTCTATCTTAAAAAGAATTTCACCGGTGCACTGCTGGCACGACACTTCCTGTTGAAAACATAGTTTTTTACCAATTTTGCGCTCCGGCTAACATAATCTCCTCCTTTTTAAGATTTCCCCCCTTTCACCTGTCGTAATATCAGGTTATTACTACACTATGATTTGATACGAGCCAGGTGAGGATGAGAACGATGAAAAAATGGGCAGTAATTATCTCAGCAGTCGGTTTAGCGTTTGCGGTATCGGGTTGTAGCAGCGACTATGTCATGTCAACGAAAGATGGTCGTATGATCCTGACCGATGGCAAACCCGAAGTCGACGACGATACCGGTCTGGTGAGTTACCGCGATCGCGAAGGCAATCAAATGCAAATTAATCGCGACGAAGTCTCCCAGATCATCGAGCGTTAAACAGATAAAGGTCAGTAGCTTGCTGGCCTTTTTGATTTTTTCCTTCCCCTTTTGCCTTCCCTCTGCCATGTTTATATTCCTTTGTCGGGAGGTTCCTGACGCGGTCTGTATGTCTAAAAAAGGAAACCGGCTATGCATTATCACCGTATCCCCCATAGCGCTCTGGAGATCAGCCAGCTGGGGTTAGGCACCATGACATTTGGTGAACAAAACAGCGAAGCCGATGCCCATGCACAACTCGATTACGCCGTCAGCCAGGGCATTAACCTGATTGACGTGGCGGAGATGTACCCAGTTCCTCCCCGCCCGGAAACTCAAGGTCTTACCGAAACGTATGTCGGCAACTGGCTGGCGAAACGCGGCAATCGCGAAAAGCTGGTCATCGCTTCTAAGGTTAGCGGCCCTTCCCGTAATAACGATGCCGGGATCCGCCCTAACCAGATCCTCGATCGCAAGAATATCCGTGCTGCGCTGGATGCCAGCCTCAAGCGCCTGCAAACCGACTATCTCGATCTTTATCAGGTGCACTGGCCGCAGCGTCCGACGAACTGCTTCGGTAAGCTTGGCTACACCTGGAACGAGAGTGCTCCGGCCGTCACCCTGCTGGAAACACTGGAGGCGCTTACGGAATGCCAGCGCGCGGGTAAGATCCGCTACATCGGCGTTTCCAACGAGACGGCGTTTGGCGTAATGCGCTATCTGCATCTGGCCGATAAACACGACCTGCCGCGGATCGTGACCATCCAGAACCCGTACAGCCTGCTGAACCGCAGTTATGAAGTGGGTCTCGCGGAAGTGACGCAGTACGAAGAGGTGGAGCTGCTCGCCTACTCTTGCCTGGGCTTCGGAACCCTGACGGGCAAATACCTGAACGGCGCGAAACCGGCTGGCGCGCGTAACACGCTTTTCAGCCGCTTCACCCGCTATAGCGGCGAGCAGACACAAAAAGCCGTGGCGGCCTATGTGGATATCGCGAAGCGTCACGGACTCGATCCGGCGCAGATGGCGCTGGCCTTCGTGCGTCGTCAGCCGTTTGTGGCAAGTACCCTGCTCGGCGCAACGACAATGGATCAGTTAAAAACCAATATTGAGAGTTTCCACCTGAACCTGAGTGAAGAGGTCTTAGCGGAGATTGAAGCGGTGCATCAGGTTTATACTTACCCGGCACCTTAAGTTGACGATTTGCCCGGTGGCGGCGTTGCCTTACCGGGCCTACAAAATCCGCCAACATCACGAAACGTAGGCCGGGTCAGGCGGAGCCGCCACCCGGCAAAGATATCACCGCCGACGCTGCCAGACCCACAGCCCGGTAATCGCCAGCGCAAACAGTGCGCCAAACCCCACCCCGATTGCCACAACCGGCGCACCTGCTTTTACCGCCAGCGAGTAAATCCCCAGCATCAGCAGCATCGCCATGTTTTCGCCAAGGTTTTGCACCGCAATGGCGTTGCCAGCCCCGACGGTCTGCTTGCCGCGCTCCTGCAAAAGCGCGTTGAGCGGTACCACAAAGAAACCGCCTAATACGCCGATCAGTAACAACAGGGCATAGGCAGGCAATATGGCATGTTGCAGGGAGAAGAACAGAACGCCGACGCCGATCAGGATCCCCGCAAGCATGCAGCGCGCAACGGTTTCGAGCGTCACCAGTTTGGCCGCAGCCCCGGCCCCGACCACAATCCCGACGGCGACCATGGCATTCAGGTAGGTCGGCGTGGCGTTGTCTGTTATACCCAGCGCCACCGGCACCCACAGCACCAGCAGGAAACGCAGCGTAACGCCGGCCCCCCAGAACATGCTGGTGCCCATCAGCGAGAAGCGTGTTTCACCGTTACGCCACAGTACGCGGCAGGCGTTAAAGAAGCTGCCGGTCATTGGCCCGAAGCGCCAGGATTGTCCCGGACGCGCCACGGCCAGTTTGGGGATAAACAGGTTGGCGATCACCGCGCCACCGTACATCAGGGCACAGATGCCAAGCGCGGCGAGCACGTGCCAGTCTGCCAGTACGCCGCCCGCCACCGAACCCAGCAGAATCGCCGCAATGGTGGAGGACTCCATCAGGCCGTTGGCCTTCACCAGCTTATCGCCGGTGGTGAGCTCACCCAGAATGCCGTACTTCGCCGGGGAGTAAGCTGCCGCGCCAATGCCTACCAGCGTGTAGCCAACAAACGGGTTGATACCAAAGCAGATGCTTGCCGCGCCCAGAAGCTTAAGACTGTTTGCAAACATCATGACCCGACCTTTCGGGAAGCTGTCCGCCACCTGGCCAACAAACGGCGCAAATACAATGTAAGCACCCACAAACACCATCTGTAGGATCGGCTGGCTCCAGTCGGGATAAAACTCAGCTTTCAGCAACGCCAGCGTAGCAAACAGCAACGCGTTATCGCCGAACGCGGAAAGAAACTGGGCGGCGATAACCGCCATCATGCCTTTCGACCAGATTGAAGTGTTAGTGTGTACTGACTCACGCATTATGCTGTTCCGCCTCTTCAACCATGCCCTTCAGGGTCACAAAATCGGGTTTACCGCTGCCCAGCACCGGTAACTGTTTGAGGTAACGAATATCGCGGGGGACCGCCAGCTCGGGGATACCATGTTCGCGCGCATACCTGAGAAGCGCATCACGCTTCAGTTCACCGTCAGTAGTAAAGAGCACCAGCGCCTCGCCTTTACTGGCATCACTTTTCACCACGGTCGCATGCATTTTCTCCGCCGAGACTGCGGTCGCCAGCGTCTCGACCATTTCAAGAGAGATCATTTCCCCGGCGATCTTGGCGAAGCGTTTTGCACGTCCCTGGATCTGCACGAAGCCCTGATTGTCGAAGCGCACGATATCGCCCGTGTCGTACCAGCCCGTTTCAACCTCGCCATTGACGTTCTCGGCCGTCGGTGCCTCAAGCACGCCCGGGTTTTCCACACGCAGATAGCCGTTCATGACGTTCGGCCCTTTCAGCTGAAGACGTCCGCCGTCTTCAATACCTGGCACCGCCAGCAGACGCGCGTCCAGCCCCGGCAGAATGCGGCCAACCGTTCCCGGTTTTGCCGCCATCGGAACGTTGATGGAGACCACCGGCGCGCACTCCGTCACGCCATAGCCTTCCAGAATCCGCAGGCCAAACTTGTCCTGCCAGATCTGGCGCGTACTGTCCTGGAGTTTTTCCGCCCCCGCCACCACGTAGCGCACGCGGAAGAAATCATACGGGTTGGCGAAGCGCGCGTAATTTCCGAGGAAGGTGGACGTCCCGAACAGCACCGTGCAGTTACGGTCATAAACCAGCTCCGGCACAATGCGGTAGTGCAGCGGGCTTGGGTAGAGGAACACCTCGGCACCGGTCAGCAGCGGCGTAAAGAGACCCACGGTCAAACCAAATGAGTGGAACAGCGGCAGCGCCGACATAAAGCGATCGTTGGCGGTAAAGTCAGCGATGGTTTTAATCTGTTCGACGTTTGCCAGAATGCTTTTGTGGCTATGAACCACACCTTTCGGGTTGCCTTCAGAGCCGGAGGTAAAGAGGATAATGGCATCATCCTCCGGCTGCTGCTTAACCTGCGCCAGACGCGGCATCAGCAGGTGCGCGAAAATCCACAGCTTGTCGGCGGTCGTGACGTCTGCTTTCAGATCTTCCAGGAACACCCAGCGCACCTGCGTCAGCTGTTCCGGCAGGTGCCACAGCTTGCCTTTGTCCAGGAACTGGCGGGAGGTAAAGATGGTGTTGATTTGTGCTGCGGTAATCGCGCTGGAGAGCCCTTTCACGCCCGCCGTGTAGTTCATCATCGCCGGAATGCGGCCCCGGGAGACGGCACCAAAGATCACCGCCGCGCTGATACCCGCGTTTGGCAGCATCAGGCCGATCTTTTCGCCCTGTTTGCTGTACTTTTCCAGGATACGCCCGACAAACAGCGTTTTGGTCAACAGCTTACGGTAGGTATCCGGCGTAAAGTTGATGTCTTCGATGCAGTTTTTCTTCGCACCGTAGCGATACTGCGCCGACAGCAACGATTCATACAGCGTTTCGCGCGGGCGAACGGCCATGCGCGCTTCCATCATAATCTGGTGCAGCATTTCCCCGGCGATTTTACGGCGGTCGCGCGCGCGCGGCGCCTCGGGCATCGGCAGTGACGTCGGCGGTAATATATGCAGCGTAATTTTCGGGAACAGACGCTGCTTCACCAGCCCTTTCAGACGGCTAAAAAAGGTCAGCTCAGCCCCGTCGATGCGTAGCGGCACGACGGTGGCCTGAGACTTCGCCGCGACAAAACCGGCGCCGTCGTAAATTTTCATCAGGGAGCCCGTCACTGAAATCCGCCCTTCCGGGAAGATAACCACCGGACGCCCCTGCCCAATCAGACGCACCAGATGTTTAATCATCATCGGTTTGGTAGGGTCGAGCGGGACAAAATCAATCAGCGGCCTGAGCCAGCGCATGTACCATTTTTCACTGATGGAGCTGTACACTGCGAAGACGGGCCGCACGGGCAAAAACAGCGCCAGCAATACGCCATCAAGAAAAGAGACGTGATTCGGTGTGATAAGAACACGCTCGCCATAGAGTGCCTGCGTATCGCCAGTCACGCGAATGCGAAACAGGACACGAAACAGTGTGCGGAAGAACCCAAAAAGCATTTCAACTCCCTTTGCCAGCCAGTGTGAAAGGTATAAATGGTGGCAGATTACACGAGAAGTAGTGAGGGAGCGATAGCAAAAACAGAGGCGAAAAAAAACCTGCGCATCCGCGCAGGTTGGTGCAAGTGAAGAGTACGAAAACGTACCAGGAATTCTCACCAATCAATACCTCTGGGATCTTGATTGTGGCCTCCGGCGACAGGCTTCGCCAGCAGGAAAACGCAAGGGAATGAGCCGAAGTGCAACCAGGTGTGAATAATCTCTTTTGCTGTTACAGGTTGAACTTACAGGCAAAAAAAAACCTGCGTAAAACGCAGGTTGGTGTAAATCGTGTTAATCAACCGAAGTTGATTCCACCTATCAATACCTCTGGGATCTCGACTCTAGCAATTCACAACGCATCGTTGCCAACGGACAATCGCAACAGCCTGAGGCAAAGTGTAACTAAAGGTTCAGATTGACATTATTCAGACATGACTGGCCGTGTAACGATTACACCGCGAGGGATGTTCTGCTTCACGTTTGCAGAGGACGCTCACCCGCTCCCCTTGAATGCACGCCGCTTTTCCGCAACACTAGTTAGTGTGTAAACGCTTACCCCTATAAGAAGGTATTGAATGGCGACAATTAAGGATGTGGCTCGTCTGGCCGGTGTTTCCGTCGCGACCGTCTCCCGCGTGATCAACAACTCCCCTAAAGCGAGTGATGCATCACGCCAGGCCGTGCAGGACGCCATGGAAAACCTGAATTATCACCCTAACGCCAACGCACGCGCCCTTGCCCAACAGTCGACAGAAACCATCGGGCTGGTGGTCGGGGATGTATCCGATCCGTTTTTCGGTGCGATGGTCAAAGCCGTAGAACAAGTTTCTTATCACACCGGTAATTTCCTGCTGATTGGTAATGGCTACCACAATGAACAGAAAGAACGCCAGGCCATTGAGCAGTTGATCCGTCATCGCTGTGCGGCGCTGGTGGTCCATGCCAAAATGATCCCCGACGCCGAGCTGATTCATCTGATGAAACAGATGCCGGGGATGGTGATTATCAACCGTATTATTCCCGGATTTGAAACCCGCTGCGTGGCGCTCGACGACCGTTACGGCGCATGGCTCGCAACCCGTCACCTGATCCAGCAGGGCCATACCCGAATTGGTTATCTGTGCTCCAACCACCCAATTTCCGATGCGGAAGATCGCCTTCAGGGCTATTACGACGCGCTGCGCGAAGCCGGTTTGCCGTGCAACGATCGTCTTGTGGCGTACGGAGAACCGGATGAGAGTGGCGGCGAGCAGGCGATGACCGAGCTGCTGGGCCGCGGGCGGAATTTCACCGCCGTGGCCAGCTATAACGACTCCATGGCCGCCGGCGCGATGGGCGTGCTGAATGATAACGGGATTGACGTCCCGGCAGAAATTTCGCTGATTGGCTTTGATGATGTGCTGGTGTCGCGCTACGTGCGCCCTCGCCTGACCACCGTGCGTTACCCGATCGTGACCATGGCAACGCAGGCGGCAGAACTGGCGTTAGCGCTGGCCGAGCATCGCCCGCCACCGGAAATTACCCACCTGTTCAGCCCAACCTTAGTGCGCCGTCACTCGGTGGTATCGCCCGCGGAAGCCGTGAGCGAACAGCGATAGAGATGGACGGTTTTATCCGGGTATTCCAGCGCATCACCGATGTAGTGCCAGCCGTAACGTTCGTAGAAGTCGCGGCAGGCAGACCAGAGATGAAGCTCGTGATACCCGGCGCGTCGCGCGTAGCCGATAACATGCTGCTGAAGTTTTCCCGCCAGCCCGTTTCCCCGCGCGGCTTCATCGACATACAGCGCAGCCAGCCAGGGATGAAGATCCTGCCGGGAAATTAAATCGCAACGCCACAACCCAATGGTGCCCAGCAGCTGGTCATCCTCAACGGCAATAAAGGTGAGCGGTAACTCGCCTGGCGTCAGGCTGTGCTCGACAATGCTCTGGAAAAAGGCACGCGGCATACCTTCACCAAACGCGTTCCAGATCCAGTCGATCACCTGCTGTGTAAACTGCGGCGCAGCGTGAAGCGGCAGTATATTCACACCAGCTTCCCCTGGAAAAGAGGGACCGATTCGAAGAGATAGCCGTCAAAATCGGGCGCGTCTTCGTCTGACAGCTCGAGCAGGCTCTTTTTGACGTTTTCAAGATGCTGGAACATCGCCTGCCACGCACCCATCACGTCGCGGCGGCGGAGCGCAGCGAGAATGGTTTGCCTGTCTCCGAGCCACTTCAGGCGCCAGGCGCGGCTGGCGATATGGCCATTGAACTGCTGCCACAGCGGACTGCTGTCCATGTGATGCCAGACACTCTCAACCGTCGCCAGCAGCATCTGGTTTTGTGTGGCCCCAGCCAGCACCAGGTGGAACATTTTGTTGTTGTCCTGGCTGCGATCGTCGACGGCAATCGCCCGTTGCTCTTGCTCGATAATGCGGCGCAGGTTGTCGATGTCCGCCCGTGTCGCCATTTTTGCGGCAAAGGCAGCGATGTTGCTTTCAAGCAGTTGACGCGCCTGGAGAATTTCAAACGGCCCAACGTCACTGTTCAGAAAACGCTCTTCCTCGTTTTCATGCTCTTCCGGAATGCGCATCACGTACACGCCTGACCCCTGGCGAATATCCACCGTTCCCTGAAGCTCAAGCATCAGCAGCGCCTCGCGCACGATAGTGCGGCTGACGCCATACGTCTCGGCGATGTTGCGCTCCGGCGGCAGACGCGATCCCACGGGATAATGCCCCTGGATAATCTGCGCCCGTAAATCCTCGCCAATTTCCTGGTACTGTTTTTTTTCCGGCAGGATGACAGCCTTATCCACGTTTTCACCTGTGTTTTTCAGTTAATGCGCGGGCCGGACGTCCTCCCGGCCAGTTTGTGCGCTATTTTACCAGAAGGCTTACTTCCATTCATCGTCTACCCTGAGCGTCAGCACACGCTCATCGCGCAGCTGGCGGAACCAGGACGCTGATTTCTTTGCCCGCCGTGCGCGTTGATTTTCAAGGTCGATCTCAATCAGCCCGTAGCGGTTTTTAAACGCGTTCATCGGGGAGACATTGTCGGTGAAGGCCCACAGCATATAACCGTGACAGTTCGCCCCCGCCTCCCGCGCCAGCAGCGTGTAGTAGAGATGTTCGCTGATAAACGCGATGCGGTACGTGTCGTCAATGACGCCGTCACGATTGCGATACTGCACTTCGTTCTCCACGCCCATCCCGCTTTCCGCCACAAACCAGTCAATGTTGCGATAGTCGTTTTTAATCCGCATCGCCATGTCGTAAATAATGCGCGGAAAGATCTCCCAGCCGCGGGAGGTGTTCATACGCCGTCCGGGCAGCTCAAACGGCTCGTAGTAGTACGCCGGATGGAACGGCGTCTCCGGGTGCCAGGCGCGGGACGGGGCTTTGACGCGATGCGGGTAATAGAGGTTAATGCCCAGCTCATCGACGGTGTTGTCGGCAATCAGCGCCAGCTCGTCAGCCGTGTAGTCCCACTGCACCTGATGCTGCGCCAGCAGGGTAAAGAGCGCCTGCGGATAGCGCCCGTGCACCAGCGGGTCGAGAAAGATGCGGTTGTAGAACAGATCGTACATCTCTGCCGCTCGCACGTCATGCGGCGCGCGGGAGCGCGGATAGGTCACTTCCGGGTTAAGAATACAACCCACTGAGCCGTCATACCCTTTCTCGCGAAACAGCTTCACCACTTTCGCCGTCGCCAGCACTTTATGGTGGTTCCACTGCATCCAGGTGCTGGTGTTCTGCTCATAGGGCCAGCGCAGTGCGTCAAGGTAGACGCGCGTCTGGACCACAATCGGCTCGTTGAAGGTAAACCAGCGGGTGACTTTGCCGTGAAAGCGCTCAAACACTTTTTCCGCATAGCGAACGAACAGCTCGACGACGTGCTTCGACGCCCAGCCGCCGTAGGTTTCCAGCAGCACGCCCGGCAATTCGTAGTGTTCCAGGCAGATCATCGGCTCAATGCCCTGACGGTGCATTTCATCGAACAGCGCGTCGTAATAGGCGGCGTACTCTTCATCTACGGTGGCGTTTTCATAGTCGGTCAAAAAGCGCGACCAGTTGATCGAGGTGCGATAGTGCGTCAGGCCCGCCTGCTTCATCAGCGCCACGTCTTCACGGAAGCGATTAATAAAGTCGGTTGCCACCGCCGGACCATAGCCGTTGTGCCAGACGTGACGATCGTTCATGTACCAGAGATCGATCCACGAATCCTGCCCCGGCTTTTTGCCGCTCCAGCCCTCGGTCTGCCAGGCCGATGCCGCCGCGCCCAGAATAAAATCTTGCGGTATGGCTATCTGTTTTGTGCTCATCGTATCCTCATGCGTTATCGGTGGCTTGTTGCAGTGCGGCCTGCTCTGCGCGGCGTGAAGCAATTTTCACAAACGGCAGATAGATAATCACCGCGGTCACGATGCAGATAAACTGGGTGATCACCGCCCCCATGGAGCCCGCCGTTGACAGCCAGGCGTTGATCAGCGGCGGCGTGGTCCAGGGCACCATCACCACGGCTTTCCCGGCAAATCCGGTCACGGTGGCAAAGTAGCCAATCGAGCCCGTCACCAGCGGCGTGATGATGAAGGGGATAGCCAGGATCGGGTTGAGCATGATTGGCATACCGAAGATCACCGGCTCATTGATATTAAAAATACCCGGCCCGATGGAGAGCTTGGCTATCTCCTTCATCTCTTTACGTTTGGTGGCAATCATGACGGCTATCAGCAGGCCGATGGTCAGGCCGGAGCCGCCGATGCTCATATAGACGTCCCAGAACGGCATGGTGATGATGTTTGGCACCTCTTTGCCCTGCTCGAACGCGCTCATGTTAACGGTGATTGCCCCCAGCAGCAGCGGCTCGCGGATCGGCTTGATCATCTGGTTGCCGTGAATACCAATCACCCAGAACAGCTGGGCGACAAACATCAGCAGCAGGATCCCCGGCAGGCTTTGCACCACGCGCTCCAGCGGCTGTTGCACCACCTGATAAACCGCGTCGTAGAGATACATGCCGGTAACCTGATGAAACACGAAGCCAAAGGTGGCGATGGCGGTGGTGGTGATAATGGCCGGGATCAGCGCAGAGAACGACGCGGCAACGTTCGGCGGCACCGTGTCCGGCATCCTGATTTTCAGCCCCTTGCGGTTTTCCAGCCAGCAGTAGATCTCCACCGACAGGATGGCGATAAACATACCGAGGAACAGGCTGCGGGTATCTGAGAACTGGCGCAGCAGCACATCTTTCACCACGTGCATCTCACCGTCCACCAGCATTTCCACCGTGGTCGGCGTCACGCAGATAAAGCAGATCACCGCCAGCAGGCCGGGGAACAGGGACTTAATGCCGTTAATACGCCCCAGCTCAATGCCGATTAAAAACACCGCGCCGATGTTGAGAAAGTTCAGCGTGGCGTAGTTGAGCGCGCTGGTGATCGGCTTTAAGGCCGCGAGAAACGACAGCGACTGAAAGCTCGCCAGACCGTTTTTCGGATCCAGCACCATATTGGAGATCAATACCGAGAACGCCCCCACAATGATGACTGGCATTAAGGTAATAAACGCAGACTTGATCGCCTGGATATAGCGATAGCTGTTGAAGGTAGTGGCAAAACTGCCCAGAGCGTCGATCAGTTTTTCCTGAAATGCCATAGGGTAATACCTCAGTAAAAGGGCTTTTATTGAATAAGGTGTACAGCCGGATACTATTGGTATGCCAAAAATAGCGTCCACAGGCGATTTGTTCTGTGATTAAGCTCCCAACGCCGCTAGAGGTATTCCAGATTATGATTTATCACCATTTTGGTATACCAATGGCAGGCATTTATTCCGCGGGCGAGGATCGTTACTGAAAAGCGTGATCGTTATGGGGTTTTGTCCTTCCCACGTCGCTTATGCGCCGGATGGTCTGTGTTAAACTGCAAACCATTACGTGGAAACAGGAATTTCGAATGGCAACAATGCTGGATGTCTCACTGCGTGCGGGCGTGTCGAAGGCCACCGTTTCGCGCGTGCTGAACGGCACAGGTCAGGTTAAAGAGAGCACGCGCCAGCAGGTATTTCGCGCGATGGAGGAGCTGGGCTATCGTCCGAACTTTCTCGCGCGCTCGCTGGCTAACCAGACCAGCAACAGCATCGGTCTGGTCGTCTCGACGTTCGACGGTTTTTACTTTGGTCGTTTGCTACAGCAGGCGTCACGGCAGACCGAAACGCACGGTAAACAGCTGATTGTTACCGACGGTCACGATGCCCCTGAACAGGAAGAACTGGCGGTGCAGATGCTCGCCGACCGCAAGTGCGACGCCATCGTGCTGTACACGCGCTACATGAGCGAAAAGACGATCCTGAAGCTGATCAACAGCGTGCAGACGCCGCTGGTAATCATTAACCGTGAAGTGAGCCAGGCGGCGGATCGCTGCGTCTTCTTTGAACAGCAGGACGCAGCCTTCAAAGCGGTGGATTACCTGATAAGCCAGGGCCATCGGGAGATCGCCTGTATCACCGTCCCGATCCACACCCCAACGGGTAAAGCGCGGCTGATGGGCTACCGTAAGGCGCTGGAGAAGCACGGTATTCGTCTTGACGAGCGGCGGATTAAATACGGCGATGCAGGCATGACGCGGGGTTACGAGCTGTGCAAGGAGCTGATTGCGGAAAAGACATCGTTCAGCGCCCTGTTTGCCTGTAACGATGACATGGCCCTGGGCGCCTCCAAAGCATTACACCAGGCCGGGCTGAAGATCCCGCAGGATATTTCGCTGTTTGGTTTTGACGATGCCCCCAGCGCAAAGTGGCTGGAGCCTGCCCTGTCGTCGGTGTATTTGCCGATCGACAACATGATCGTGACGGCGATCGACCAGGCGATCCGGCTGGCAAAAAACCAGCCGGTTGAAGCGATCCCACCGTTCACCGGCACGCTGGTGTTACGCGATTCGGTGACAACAGGGCCCTGGTTTAATCAGACCAGCTCTAACGCCAGCAATTCCTGAATGGTCTGGCGACGGCGAATCAGCCGCGCCACGCCATTATCAAACAGCACTTCCGGCAGCAGCGGACGGCTATTGTAGTTCGAAGACATAGACGCCCCGTATGCACCGGTATCATGCAGCACCAGATAATCTCCCGGTTTTACCTCTGGCAGCGAACGGGTTTCGACTTTCCCGCCTTCCTGCTGAGTAAAGACGTCACCGGATTCACACAGCGGGCCGGCAACAACGGTCTCGATGCGCGGGGCGTTGACCAGATCGCGGCCATCGGCGGCAAGCGCGGTGATGTGATGATAGCTGCCGTACATGGACGGGCGCATCAGGTCGTTGAAGCCAGCATCAATCAGCACAAAGTGACGGCTTCCCATCTCCTTCACGCTCCGCACCTGCGCCACCAGCACGCCAGCTTCGGCGACCAGGAAACGACCCGGCTCAATCTCCAGCTTCACCGCATGGCCCAGATGAGCGGCGATGCTGTCACGCGCGGCGCTCCACAGGCCGTAATAGTGATCCGTGTCGATCGCCTCTTCCCCTTCGCGGTAAGGGATCGAAAGCCCTCCCCCGGCGGAGATCGCCTCCAGATCCTGACCAAAATCGATAACCTGACGCACCATCGCGCCACAGACCTGCTCAAGATGGCCATAATCCACGCCGGATCCGATATGCATGTGAATACCCACCAGCTTAAGGTTATAACGTTGTAAAACCTCCAGCGCCGCAGGCATATCGGCATACCAAATCCCGTGCTTGCTGTTTTCGCCCCCGGTGTTGGTTTTCTGACTGTGACCGTGACCAAAGCCCGGGTTGATGCGCAGCCAGACGCGATGGCCCGGGGAAACCTGCCCAAGCTGTTCCAGCATATCCACCGAACCGGCATTCACCGGGATTTGCAGCTCGTGCACGCGCGCCAGCGTGGCGTCGTCTATCAGGTCAGCGGTGAAGACGATCGCGTCGCTATCGGCCTTTGGATCAAACCCGGCCGCCAGCGCACGTTCGATTTCACCCAGCGATACGGAGTCAACCTTCACGCCCTGCTCGCGCATCATGCGCAGAATATGAATATTGGAGCAGGCCTTCTGCGCAAAACGCACCACGTCAAACTGATGCAGCGCGGCGATTTTCTCGCGAACAATCTGCGCATCGTAGACCCACACCGGACAGCCGAATTCGGCAGGCAGGCGCAGCAGGTTATCGGCGTTTAAATCGGTTTCGGTCTGGTTGAGCGGGCGTGGCATGGTCGTCTCCGGTATTCTGTTTTTTATCATTACGCCATAGCCTGAAGAGAATAAAAAATATCGTTTTATCGTGAGTCTATGCAAAAATGATATGGACCACGATCAGCCATCAGGTGCCCTATGCCCGCCGTTAACCTACGCCATATCGAGATTTTTCATGCGGTGATGACCACCGGCAATCTCACTGAAGCCGCGCAGATGCTGCACACCTCGCAGCCGACGGTCAGCCGCGAGCTGGCGCGTTTTGAGAAAGTGCTGGGGCTGAAGCTGTTTGAACGCACCCGCGGCAGGTTGCATCCAACGGTGCAGGGTTTACGTCTTTTTGAGGAGGTTCAGCGCTCCTGGTACGGGCTGGACAGGATCGTGAGCGCGGCGGAGAGCCTGAGGGAGTTTCGCCAGGGCGAGCTGTCCATCGTCTGCCTGCCGGTCTTTTCTCAGTCGTTCCTGCCGGTACTGCTACAGCCGTTTCTGGCCCGCTATCCGGAGGTCAGCCTGACCATCGTGCCGCAGGAGTCGCCGCTGCTGGAGGAGTGGCTTTCGGCCCAGCGCCACGATCTGGGTCTGACCGAAACCCTCGTCACGCCAGCGGGAACGGAACGCACGGAGCTGCTGTCACTGGATGAGGTCTGCGTGCTGCCTGCCAGCCACCCGCTTGCTTTCAAAGCAGTTCTGAACCCGGCAGATTTTCACGGTGAGAACTATATCAGCCTGTCGCAGACCGACAGCTACCGGCAGCTTCTGGATGGCCTGTTTGCCGAACATCAGGTGAAGCGGCGGATGGTGATGGAAACGCACAGTGCGGCATCAATTTGCGCGATGGTGCGCGCGGGCGTGGGTATTTCGGTGGTGAACCCGCTCACGGCTATGGACTACGCCAGCAGCGGCGTGGTTCTGCGCCGTTTTAGCGTTTCCGTTCCCTTTACCGTAAGCCTGATCCGCCCGCTGCACCGGCCCGCCTCAGCGCTGGTTGATGCCTTTAGTGAACACCTGATTGCGCACGCGCGTCAGGTGGCGCTTCGCTTACCTGACCTGCAAAAACCTTTATGACAGCATAAACTCCACCGCATCCGCGGCATGGATGGCGGCGGTATCAAAGACCGGTATCGGGCTTTGGTCTGCCGGCACCAGCAGGCCAATTTCGGTACAGCCGAAGATGACTCCTTCCGCCCCCTGCTGCGCCAGTTTCTCAATCACGCTGACGTACCAGGCGCGCGAAGCTTCGCTGAAGGTGCCGAGGCACAGTTCATCAAAAATAATCTGGTTAATGCGCGCCCGGTCTGCCTCCTCCGGGATCAGGCTTTCAATCCCGAACTGGCTACTCAGCCGCCCGCGGTAAAAATCCTGCTCCATGGTGTAGCGCGTCCCCAGCAGCGCCACGCGCGTCATGCCGGCGGCACGTATGGCACGCCCGGTGGCATCCGCGATATGTAAGAACGGCAGCGAACAGCGGTCTTCAATATGCGACGCCACCTTATGCATGGTGTTGGTACACAGCAGAATACCCTGCGCGCCCGCACGCTCCAGGCCAAGTGCGGCGTCTGCCAGCATTTGCCCGGCTTTGTCCCACTCCCCGCTCGACTGGCAGGCTTCTATTTCATGGAAATCCACGCTGTGCAGCAGCAGGCTGGCCGAATGCAGACCGCCCAGACGCTGTTTGACGCCTTCATTAATCAGGCGGTAGTACGGGATCGTTGATTCCCAGCTCATGCCCCCTAACAGACCGATCGTTTTCATCTTTCCTCCTGTACGTTTCACCCAGTGAAGCAAACTTGTGATCGCCTTTCCAGTTATTTGGCTAAACGTTTTCTTTTCGCTGCGGCTGAGATAAGTTAAATGAAACAATGTTTCATTACATAACAGGGCGAAAATATGTTTATTTTCCATAAAGAGACCACGCTTGAGGATTTGGGCAACGGCGTGACGCGTCGTATTCTGGCGCACGACGGCAGGATGATGGCGGTGGAAGTGAATTTCGAGCAAGGTGCGATTGGCCCGCTGCATAACCACCCGCATGAGCAGCTCACCTACGTTCTCTCGGGGGAATTTGAGTTCACCATTGCCGAGGAAAAGCATGTGGTGACGGCGGGCGACACTCTCTATAAAAAGCCGCACGTGATGCACCGCTGCGTTTGCCTCAAACCCGGCACCTTGCTGGATACCTTTACGCCGGTACGCGAGGATTTCCTGAAATAAAAAAAGGCGCTCATCAGAGCGCCTTTTTTCATGTTATTCCGTAACCGGCTCAGGAAGTTGTTCCGGCAGCGGGTTGCGGGAGCGCATTGCTTCGCGCAGCAGCACGCTGCCACAGGCGAACAGCCCACCCAGAATACCCGCCAGCAGCACGATCAGTGCTTTGCCCGGGCCATCTTTTTTCACCGGCATAGAAGGAGAGAGCTGGTATTTGAACGGCTCCAGGCTCACGTCTTCGAAGGAGAGTTTTTGCAGCTGCGCCAGATAGTATTCGCGGTTCTGGAAATCGGCGTTCAGCTCAGAAACATCCTTCAGATTTTTTTCAATCTGCAATTTCTGCGCAATCCCGTCCGCGCCGAGCGCGACGGAGTAATCCGGATCATCTTTCACCGCCTGTCCGTTACTGTAAACCGGCTTTTTGATCCCTGCCGCGTTCGCCACTTCCAGCGAGTAGTTAAGGCGTTGCAGGTTGGTATTGTGGATATTGGTCAGTCGAACCCGATCCAGCTCCAGCTGCTGCTGAACCGTTTTGGTTCTCAGGATCAGCTGATCGCGGATGTTTTGCATGGTCTCCTGCTCGACGATGCGGGAAATGTACTGAATGTAACCATTTAACACTTTCTGCGCGTCCTCTGCCGTTGGGGCAGTGAAGCTTAACGTCCAGGAGAGATACGGTGCTTTATCAGCATTTTTTTCCTGGGTGTTATCAATAGCCTTCATCTTTTCGGCGATATTGACCACCGCGCGGTGCAGCTCAAGCGGGTCAACCTCAGCGCCATCGAGCTGAGCCATCACGTAAGGTGAGCTTTTCATGTACTCTTCAAGCAGAGACTGGGACTGAAACTTTTTGATAAACAGATTAAACACATCCGCACGGGTAATATTCACGTCGACATCAAGCACCTGGAGCGCCACCATCATCTGGCGCAGCGAACTCCACTGCGTCTGTTCCGCGGGCGTAATGACCGCTTTACTGGTCCATTTTTGCGGTATCAGAAAGGCGATTGCCAGGCCGACCAGTGCAAATGCAAAGACAATGGTGATGATGCGTTTTTTTGCTGCCAGCAGGACGTCCAGCAGACCCAGAAGATCTATTTCTTTAGCGCTGACCGCCGGGGGAGCATAGTGAGGAAAATTGAGATCCGTATGTTTTTTGAAATCCATCGCTGACATAACTGTTCTTCTTTTAAGGATGCAGTGAAATTCTGCCTGGTTGGTTCCGGTTTGAGAAATCATACAAGAATGTAAGAATTATCTGAATGCCGAATTGGTACATCTGCAGACCTGCTATCAGATCTGGTAGTTAGCCACGCTGCGTGACTATTGTTTTTCCCGTTTCCACTTGTGCTTCGTCTCGCCTCCTCGCAGCCCCGACGAACGTCCGTGAAAAGGCAAAAATGCCACCTCCCTCACTATATTGAAACAGCGTTTCGACGCTGATCACATTTCCATCATTAAGCGCATGACGCAGAAATAAATCGCAATAATATAAAATAAAACGATGTTTTAGTATCCAAGAACGGCGGTTCAGCTCTTTTGAAACCCAACGCATTTAGCGCAAAGAGGAAGGCAAAAAAGCGTTAAAAAACAATTTTATATTTAGCCGACGCCAGATATTGCACCCTAAAACTCAGCTCTCATGCCGCGCGATGCTGGCCTGGGAAGATGTAACAAAGCAGATTCCGTTTTAAACCATTGATCGCCAGGTAGGTATGTATGAATGAAAACAAGCTTCTGGGGCTCGCATGGATATCACCCTACATCATCGGGTTGATACTCTTTACGGCATTCCCCTTCGTCTCATCATTTTTCCTCAGCTTTACGGATTACGATTTGATGAGTCCGCCGGTGTTTAACGGCATCGAAAACTATCGCTACATGTTTACCGAAGACACGCTCTTCTGGAAATCAATGGGCGTGACCTTTGCATACGTATTTTTAACCATTCCGTTAAAGCTCGCCTTCGCATTAGGGATTGCCTTTGTCCTGAACTTTAAATTACGCGGCATCGGATTTTTCCGTACTGCCTACTATATTCCGTCGATCCTCGGCAGTTCCGTCGCCATTGCCGTATTGTGGCGCGCCTTATTTGCGATCGATGGCCTGCTGAACAGCTTTATCGGCGTATTTGGTTTTGACCCGGTGAACTGGCTGGGTGAACCGTCACTGGCGCTAATGTCCGTTACCCTGCTGCGCGTCTGGCAGTTCGGTTCCGCGATGGTCATCTTCCTGGCCGCGCTGCAAAACGTACCGCAGTCCCAGTATGAAGCGGCGATGATCGATGGCGCATCGAAATGGCAGATGTTCATGAAGGTGACCGTGCCGCTGATTACGCCGGTGATCTTCTTCAACTTCATCATGCAGACCACGCAGGCGTTCCAGGAATTTACCGGGCCGTACGTGATCACCGGCGGCGGGCCGACCTATTCGACCTACCTGTTCTCGCTCTACATCTACGACACCGCGTTTAAGTATTTCGATATGGGTTATGGCGCGGCGCTGGCGTGGATCCTGTTCCTGGTGGTGGCCGTCTTCGCCGGTATCGCCTTTAAGTCGTCGAAATACTGGGTGTTCTACTCCGCCGATAAAGGAGGCAAAAATGGCTGATATTCAACAACTCTCCACGGCAAGAAGCATCGCCGAACGCGAAGTAGCCCGCACGCTGCGCAGAGAGAAAATCAATGCCACCGTTCGCTATGCGATCCTGCTGTTTGTCGGCCTGCTGATGCTTTACCCGCTGGTGTGGATGTTCTCCGCGTCGTTCAAACCGAACCACGAGATCTTCACCACCCTGAGCCTGTGGCCTGCCCATGCCACCTGGGAAGGCTTCATCAACGGCTGGAAAACCGGCACCGAGTACAACTTCGGCCACTACATGCTGAACACCTTTAAGTATGTGATCCCGAAAGTGATCCTGACCATTATCTCCTCCACCATCGTGGCGTATGGCTTTGCCCGCTTCGAGATCCCGTGGAAGAAGTTCTGGTTCGCCACGCTCATTACCACCATGCTGCTACCCAGCACCGTGCTGCTGATCCCGCAGTACCTGATGTTCCGTGAAATGGGCATGCTGAACAGCTATATGCCGCTGTACCTGCCGCTGGCCTTCGCCACCCAGGGGTTCTTCGTCTTCATGCTGATCCAGTTCCTGCGCGGCGTCCCGCGTGACATGGAAGAGGCGGCGCAGATTGACGGCTGTAACTCCCTTCAGGTGCTGTGGTACGTGGTTGTGCCGATCCTTAAACCGGCCATTATCTCCGTCGCCCTGTTCCAGTTCATGTGGTCCATGAACGACTTTATCGGGCCGCTGATTTATGTCTACAGCGTGGATAAATACCCGATTGCACTGGCGCTGAAAATGTCCATCGACGTCACCGAAGGGGCGCCGTGGAACGAAATTCTGGCAATGGCGAGCATCTCCATTCTGCCATCCATCATTGTCTTCTTCCTGGCACAGCGCTACTTCGTACAGGGCGTCACCAGCAGCGGAATTAAAGGTTAAGAGGGAAATACCATGGCTGAAGTTATTTTCAACAAGCTGGAAAAGGTCTACTCCAACGGTTTTAAAGCGGTACACGCTATCGATCTTAAAATCGCCGAAGGGGAATTCATGGTGATCGTCGGCCCATCCGGCTGCGCCAAATCCACTACTCTGCGCATGCTGGCGGGACTGGAAACCATCAGCGGCGGCGAGGTGCGTATCGGCGACAAGATCGTGAACAACCTCGCGCCGAAAGAGCGCGGGATTGCGATGGTGTTCCAGAACTACGCCCTCTATCCACACATGACGGTGCGCGAGAATCTGGCCTTTGGCCTCAAGTTGAGCAAGCTGCCGAAAGATCAGATTGAGTCCCAGGTGAATGAAGCCGCCAAAATTCTTGAGCTTGAAGAGCTGCTCGACCGCCTGCCGCGCCAGCTTTCCGGCGGCCAGGCGCAGCGCGTGGCGGTAGGCCGTGCGATTGTGAAAAAGCCGGATGTGTTCCTGTTCGATGAGCCGCTTTCAAACCTCGACGCCAAACTGCGCGCCTCGATGCGTATCCGTATTTCCGACCTGCACAAGCAGCTGAAGAAATCCGGAAAACCGGCCACCACCGTTTACGTGACCCACGACCAGACCGAAGCAATGACCATGGGCGACCGCATCTGCGTGATGAAGCTCGGCCATATCATGCAGGTGGATACGCCGGACAATCTCTACCACAAGCCGAAGAACATGTTCGTGGCGGGCTTTATCGGCGCGCCGGAGATGAATATACGCAAAAGCGTGCTGGTCGAAAAAGCGGGACAGCTGCACATCGCCATTGGTGATGAAAGCATGCCGCTGAACGCGGAGAAGCAGGAGAAAGTCGCCGCTTACGCGGGTCAGGAGATCTTCTTCGGCGTGCGTCCGGAATTTGTGTCGCTCTCTGATGAGCCCTTCCCGAACGGCGGCTGTAGTGGGGAGATGGTGCGCGTTGAGAACATGGGCCACGAATTCTTTGTGTACCTGAAGGTCGCGGACTACGAACTGACCGCCAGAATCCCGTCCGATGAAGCTAAACCAATGATTGATAAGGGACTTCATCGTAAGGTGTATTTCACGTTTGATATGAATAAGTGTCATATTTTTGACGCAAAAACTGAACAGAACCTCTCTCTCTGATGGAGTGATAAAAATGAAAAAAGTGCTTTTAAGCGCAGCTATCTCCGCGACCCTGGGCCTTACCGCTTTGCCATCGATGGCGCAGAATGTGGATTTACGGATGTCCTGGTGGGGCGGCAACGGCCGTCACCAGGTCACCCTGAAAGCGCTGGAGGAGTTCCATAAGCAGAACCCGGACATCAACGTGAAAGCGGAATACACCGGCTGGGACGGTCACCTCTCCCGTCTGACCACCCAGATTGCGGGTGGAACCGAGCCAGACGTAATGCAGACGAACTGGAACTGGCTGCCGATCTTCTCCAAAACCGGTGACGGCTTCTACGATCTGAACAAGTTGAAGGAGGTGATCGACCTGTCGCAGTTCGATCCCAAAGAGCTGCAAACCACCACCGTGGATGGCAAGCTGAACGGCATTCCGATCTCGGTGACGGCGCGGGTGTTCTACTTCAATGACGAAACCTGGAAAAAAGCGGGTATTGCGTACCCGAAAACCTGGGACGAGCTGATGGCGGCCGGTAAAACCTTCGAGAGCAAGCTCGGTAAGCAATACTACCCGGTGATCCTGGAGCACCAGGATACGCTGGCGCTGCTGAATTCGTACATGATCCAGAAGTACAACATTCCTGCGGTGGATGAGAAAACCAAAAAGTTCAGCTACACAAAGGAACAGTGGGTGGAGTTCTTCCAGACCTACAAAAAGCTGATCGACAGCCACGTCATGCCGGACACCAAATACTATGCCTCGTTTGGTAAGAGCAACATGTATGAGATGAAGCCGTGGATCCAGGGAGAATGGGGCGGCACCTATATGTGGAACTCCACCATCAACAAATATTCCGACAACCTGAAGCCACCGGCGAAACTGGAGCTGGGCAGCTACCCAATGCTGCCGGGCGCCACCGACGCGGGCCTGTTCTTCAAACCGGCGCAAATGCTGTCGATTGGTAAGTCGACCAAAAACCCGGAAGCGGCGGCGAAGCTGATTAATTTCCTGCTCAACAGCAAAGAAGGGGTCGATACGCTGGGTCTTGAGCGTGGCGTACCGCTGAGCAAAGTAGCGGTGCAGTATCTGACTGAAGACGGCACCATTAAAGAGGACGATCCTTCCGTGGCGGGCCTGCGTCTGGCGCAGTCGTTGCCGGCGAAACTCACCGTCTCGCCATACTTTGACGACCCACAGATTGTGGCGCAGTTCGGTACTTCTTTGCAGTATATCGACTACGGGCAGAAAACCGTGGAAGAGACGGCCGCTGACTTCCAGCGTCAGGCGGAGCGTATTTTGAGACGTGCGATGCGGTAAACACTAAGCCGCTTACCCGGCCTACACGGTATCGTAGGCCCGGTAAGCGAAGCGCCACCGGGCAATTACATTACACGCCGATATTACGTAGTTTCTCCCCTCTCATCAGCTTGCGTTCAATATGCTCCAGGGTCACGCCCTTGGTTTCGGGGATCAGCCAGAAGGTCACACCGATAAACGCCACGTTCAGCACCGTATAGAGCCAGAAGGTGCCTGCCGCGCCAATCGCATCCAGCAGCGTCAGGAAGGTCGCGCCAATGATCATGTTCGACACCCAGTTGGTGGTGGTGGAACAGGTGATACCAAAGTCGCGGCATTTCAGCGGCTGTATTTCAGAGCACAGGATCCACACCACCGGCGCGGCGCTCATCGCGTAACCGGCGATACACATCATGGTCATGCCCACGGAGAGCCAGGAGAGGCCGCTTGACGCCGTGCCGTTATCGAACTGCATCAGGCAGTAGCCAAGGATTAAGGTGCCGAGCGCCATCACGCTAAAGCCAATTTTCAGGGCGGGTTTACGTCCGGCCTTATCAACGGTGAACACCGCGATAAAGGTGGCGAACATAAAGGTCAGCCCCACCACCAGCGTGGCGATCATCTGCTGTTCGGTGGTGGTAAAACCGGCCATTTTAAAAATGCGCGGGGCGTAATACATAATGATGTTCATCCCCGTAAACTGCTGCATCGCCTGTAACAGCATGCCGAGGAACACCGCGCGGCGCACGTTGCGGTTCGCCTTAAACAGGGACCAGCCGCCCTGCTTCAGCTTCAGGCTTTCGCGGATTTCGTTCAGCTCTTCACGCGCTTTTTCAGACGTGTCGCGCAACATGCGCAGCACCTCTTCCGCCTCCACGTGACGCCCTTTTTGCGCCAGCCAGCGCGGGCTGTTCGGCAGGAAAATGACTAACACAATCAGCACCAGCGCAGGCAGCGCCAGCACGCCAAGCATTGCCCGCCAGTTGCCGCTGTAGCTGAAGTACGTATCCGACAGAAACGCCAGCACGATACCGAGCGTCACCATCAGCTGATACATACTGATCATCTTCCCTCGCACGTTCTCACTTGCCATTTCAGAGAGATAAAGCGGCGCGGTGTAGGACGCGATACCCACCGCTACGCCAAGCAGCACGCGTGAAAGCAGCAGCACTTCTATGTTTGTCGCAAACGCGGAGCCGATGGAGCCTGCGACGAACAGGATCGCCCCAACCATCAGGCTGTATTTGCGCCCGAGACGGAACGACAGCCAGCCGTTAAACAACGCGCCGATGGCCGCGCCCAGCATCATGCTGCTCACCACCCACTCTTGCAGGCGGTTGCTTAACGTAAGTGGTCGGTAATAAAGGGCAGTGCGCCAGCGATAACGCCGATATCCAGACCAAACAGTAGACCGGCTACGGCGGCCGCAACAGAAACAAACTGGTTCATGCGTCGGGTATCGCGCAGCGCAGCGGGCATAAGGGTAGAGTCATTTATAGATGTCATAGTTTCCTGCCTCAACAGCGAAATTCGTTAAGTGAAATTACGAGATACCGGAAGAAAGTGTCAGGTCGGAACTGGTGAAGATATGGATTATTTCGCTACGACATACCGTTCTGTGATGGACATTACAATTTCAAATCAGGGTGGTTTAACCTTATTTTTTATTAATTAGTTAATATTTAAGCAATAAATGTGTGATACCCGTCATTTATTCCTTTTTAGTATGGATTTTTCATCTTTAAGGATATGGATAAAGCCAATTTTGGCGCAAAAAAAACCTCCACCCGAGGGCAGAGGTTCTTTATTAAGGCTGAATTAACGTGCCAGCCAGCCGCCGTCAACGGCGACGGTATAGCCGTTAATGTAATCCGAAGCCGGAGAAGCCAGGAACACAACCGGGCCCATCAGATCGCTCGGCAGACCCCAGCGACCCGCTGGAATACGTTCCAGAATTGCCGCGCTGCGCTCTTCATCAGCACGCAGCTGCTGGGTATTGTTGGTGGCCATGTAGCCCGGCGCAATCGCGTTGACGTTGATATTGTGCTGCGCCCACTCGTTCGCCAGCAGACGGGTCACGCCCATCACGGCGCTCTTCGATGCGGTGTAAGACGGTACGCGGATGCCGCCCTGGAAAGAGAGCATGGAGGCAATATTGATGATCTTGCCGCCTTTCCCCTGCGCGATGAAGTGCTTCGCAGCCGCCTGGGACATAAAGAACACGCTCTTGATGTTCAGGTTCATCACGTCGTCCCAGTCCGTTTCGCTGAAGTTAATCGCATCTTCACGGCGAATCAGGCCCGCATTGTTGACCAGAATATCGATATGTCCGAACTCCGCCACCGCGCGATCCAGCAGTTCAGGGATCGCATCGATTTTGCGCAGGTCCGCGGTCAGGCTCAGGAAACGACGGCCCAGCGCGGTGACGCGCTCGATGGTTTCCGTTGGCTCTACGATGTTAATCCCGACGATATCACAGCCCGCTTCCGCCAGACCTAACGCCATACCCTGCCCCAGCCCGGTGTCACACCCGGAAACCACAGCCACTTTACCCTGCAGAGAAAATGCATCCAGAATCATGTTTGTTCCTTAATCGTTCAGCGCCTGTCACCAACAGGCAGATGTGTGCTTAACTGCCTGCGACTAGCGCAGATCCTTAACAGCGACGTGGTCCATGTCATCGAAGACCTGGTTTTCACCGACCATACCCCAGATAAAGGTATAAGCTTTCGTTCCCACGCCAGAGTGGATGGACCAGCTTGGCGAAATGACCGCCTGCTCGTTGTGCATCACGATATGGCGAGTTTCCTGCGGCTGTCCCATCATGTGGAACACGCAGGCATCTTCATCCATGTTGAAGTAGAAATAGACTTCCATGCGGCGCTCGTGGGTATGGCACGGCATGGTGTTCCACAGGTTGCCCGGCGCAAGCTCGGTCAGCCCCATGCTGAGCTGGCAAGTTTCCAGCACATCCGGTACGAAGTATTTATTGATGGTGCGGCGGTTGCTGGTGAGGTTGTCACCAAGGGTCACCGGGGCAACGTCCGCTGGCGTGACTTTTTTGGTTGGGTAAGTCGTATGAGCCGGGGCGCAGTTGTAGTAGAACTTCGCCGGTTTGCAGCCATCGATGCTGGCGAACACCACTTCTTTCGCGCCTTTGCCGACGTACAGCGCGTCACGGTGACCAATTTCGTAGCACTGGCCATCGACGGTTATGGTGCCCGGCCCGCCAATGTTAATCACGCCCAGTTCACGGCGTTCGAGGAAGTAGCTCACGCCCAGCTGTTTGCCCACTTCACCGCCCACGGAGACGGTTTTCGCCACCGGCATAATCCCGCCCACAATAATGCGGTCAATATGGCTGTAGACCATGGTGTACTTGTCGGCTTCGAACACTTGCTCAACTAAAAACTCACTGCGCAGCCCCTGAGTATCCAGCGTTTTTGCGTGCGCACTGTGGATGCTTTGTCTGACGTCCACGTAAACCTCCAGAATTGATCGTGCCCGAAGGCAAAGATGAATAACGAAACAATGTTCCGTTTTCGTGATGAACACATATTATCCCCTGTACATGGGGTTTTCAATTACATTTAAAACAACGTTTCATTTTTTCTGTATGTTTATGCCAGAAATGGTGTTTCGATCACGATAAATCTTTAAGCCCCTCAATCTGGTTAAAGAAACTGAGAATTTGCGCTGTCAGTCACACATAATGAAACGATGTTTTGATAATTTAACACCTAGTTTTCAACCTACATTACGCGTTCAAAGGAGTGCATTATGGCTAAAGGTATGCGGGTCAAGCTGAACTACGAGGTCAGCCGCGATCCGGATACAGGCGTGGAAGTTACCCGCCTGACCCCACCGGAAGTAACCTGTCATCGCAACTACTTTTACCAGAAGTGCTTCTTTAACGATGGCAGCCACCTGCTGTTCGCCGGGGAGTTCGACGGTCACTGGAACTATTACCTGCTGGATCTGAAAAACGCCGAAGCGGTGCAGCTGACCGAAGGCGCGGGCGATAACACCTTTGGCGGGTTCCTCTCTCCGGACGATCAATCCCTCTACTATGTGAAAAACGATCGCACCCTGCTTGAGGTGGATTTACAGACGCTGGCAGAGCGCGAAGTGTACCGCGTCCCGGAAGAGTGGGTTGGCTACGGCACCTGGGTCGCGAACAGCGACTGCACCAAACTGGTAGGTATTGAGATTGCCAGACGTGACTGGACGCCACTCAACGACTGGAAAATTTTCCACGACTTCTTCCACAAAGGGCCGCACTGCCGCCTGCTGCGCGTTGATCTAAAAACGGGTGAAAGCACCACCATCCATGACGAGAAGATCTGGCTGGGACATCCGATTTATCGCCCGTTCGATGACAATACCGTGGCCTTCTGTCATGAAGGGCCACACGACCTGGTTGACGCCCGCATGTGGCTGGTCAACGAAGATGGCAGCAACGTGCGGAAAGTGAAAACGCACGCGGAAGGGGAAAGCTGCACGCATGAATTTTGGGTGCCGGACGGGTCCGCGCTGATCTACGTCTCTTACCTGAAAGGTCAGCAAGGTCGTACCATCTCCCGCTTCAATCCGGACACCGGCGTGAATGAAGCGGTAATGAACATGCCCGCCTGTTCGCACCTGATGAGCAACGTTGACGGCACCATGCTGGTTGGCGACGGTTCCGGCACGCCTGTCGATGTGAAAGACACCGGCGGCTACACCATTGATAACGATCCTTATCTGTATGCCTTTGACGTGGCGAAGAAAGCCTATTACCGCATTGCCCGTCATGACACTTCCTGGGCTACGGTGGCGAACAGCCGCCAGGTAACCCACCCGCATCCGTCCTTCACGCCGGACGAAAAAGCGGTGCTGTACAGTTCCGATAAAGACGGCAAACCAGCCCTCTATATCGCGAAACTCCCCGAGCAACCTGAAATGTTGCATGCCTGAATGAGTTAGTGTTTCTGTAACTGGCCTTGCCCTCCGATTCGGAGGGCTTTTTTTTGGGTGATTGCGGCGCTTTTTGCCGGGTGGCGCTAACGCTTACCCGGCCTACGAAACGACTGATTGGAGAGAAAGTGTAGCCGGGTAAGCGCATCGCCATCCGGCATACGAAACGACGGAGTGGAAGGAAAGTGTAGGCCGGATAAGCGCAGGGCCACCCGGCATACGAAACGACGGAGTGAAGGAAAGTGTAGGCCGGGTAAGCGCAGGGCCACCCGGCATACGAAACGACGGAGTGGAAGGAAAGTGTAGGCCGGGTAAGCGCAGGGCCACCCGGCATACGAAACGACGGAGTGGAAGGAAAGTGTAGGCCGGGTAAGCGAAGCGCCACCCGGCGGTTTTTAGCGAAGAAGCTGGATTATCAGAAGGAGTACGCCACGCCTAAACGGAAACGGGTCTGGCGTTCGTCAGTGTCTTTAACCCCCACGTTGCCCACCTCAACATACGGTGCCCAGTTTTTATCCCATTTGTAGGCCAGCTTGGCGTTATATTCATTGGAATAATCTTTATTGTTATTTCGGGCCACGCCTTCAGAGCTTTTCGCGTAAACATAGTTCAGCTCGGTACGCCAGTCACCTAATACCCAACCGACCCACGCATCACCACGGTTAACTTTATCATCGTCCTTATTTGAGCTTGACGGGTAGCGGGTATATTCATAACGGTAACGCGCGGCCACGTAGAAGCCATTATCGAAACTATATTGCACATGCAGATTCGGTTTATAAATGGTACGACTGTCTGTGCTTTCAATCGTAAACGCAGGCGTCAGGGCGATATTGTCTGTCGCTTTCCAGCGCCAGCTAATCTGATCTTCGTGGCCGTTCCCCACCACATCCGCGAATGGCTGATCTGCCTTGTCCCCGCCTGATTTCCACTTCGCCTCGACTGAAAAACCGAAGCCATTGTCAAAGCGGTGCGAGACGGCAACACGGTCGGCATTCGAGCCGCTGTCAATATATTCGTGACGCAGATCGACGGTAACGGCGCTAGCCGCAAAAGAGGCACTAATAAGGGAAGCAAGGAGCAGAGATTTCTTAAACATGAAAAAACCCTCAATTAAAATAACGTTTCGTTTTTATGAAACTTGAGTTTATTTTTTATGCACCGTTATTTTAGTGACAAGGATCGAAATTATTTGTTTCATTTTTTTTGGCAAAGATCGACGTGAACCTCATCAACAAAAAAGGCGTATAACGCATAAATTCCAGGCGTGAGATCACACTAAGAACTTCACAAAGCGAATAATTCACCGCGCAATAATTATTGTGGGCTTAAGAAAGAACTCAGAAGTGTTAAAAAAGGATTCTGCGGACATAAAAAAACCTCCCGAGGGAGGCTTTCTGTGCGCAGAGGGGGAAATTACCGTTCGATAGCCAGGGCTACCCCCTGCCCTCCGCCAATGCAGAGCGTTGCGATCCCTTTTCGGGCGTTACGCTTTTTCATTTCGTGGACTAGCGACACCAGAATGCGGCAGCCGGAAGCGCCAATAGGATGACCAAGCGCGATCGCACCGCCGTTGACGTTGACCCGTAGCGGATCCCATTCCAGCATTTTCCCGACCGAGATCGCCTGTGCAGCAAAGGCTTCATTGACTTCAATCAGATCTACATCGTTCAGCTGCCAGCCCGCCCGCTCAAGACAGCGGCGCGTGGCATAGACCGGGGCGATCCCCATTAACGCAGGATCAACACCCACGCTGGCAAACGCTTTGATGCGCGCCAGCACCGGCAGCGCCAGCTCCTGGGCTTTGCTTTCACTCATCATCATCACCGCCGCCGCACCGTCGTTAATGGATGATGCGTTACCTGCCGTTACAGAACCGAGCGTTTCGAAGGCCGGATCGAGTTTTGCCAGCCCTTCTGCGCTGGCATCGGTGCGCGGCTGCTCGTCGGTATCAACGATGAGCGCTTCGCCGTTCTGGCGTTGGGTACTGACCGGGACAATTTCATCGCGAAAACGGCCGGAGTCGATCGCTGCACGCGCTTTTTGCTGCGAGCTAAGCGCATACGCATCCTGAAGCTCGCGGCTGATGCCGTATTCCCGCGCCAGGTTTTCCGCCGTTACGCCCATATGGTAGTCGTTGAAGGCGTCCCACAGCCCGTCATGAACCAGGCTGTCAAGCAGTTGACTGTTCCCGAGCTGCGCGCCGGTCCGGCTGTCGGTCAGGACATGCGGGGCGCGGCTCATGTTTTCCTGCCCTCCGGCAATGACCACGTCCGCTTCACCGCACTGGATGGCCTGCGTCGCAAGATGGAGCGCTTTCAAACCTGAACCACAGACGTCGTTGATGGTAATCGCCGAAACGGTGTTAGGCAGGCCGCCTTTCAGCGCCGCCTGGCGCGCAGGGTTTTGTCCCGCGCCAGCGGTCAGCACCTGGCCGAGGATCACCTCATCAATTTCATGTGCGGCAACCCCGCTGCGTTCCACCAGCGCTCTTACCACCACGCTGCCGAGATCAACCGCAGAGTGACGCGCAAGCGCTCCCTGAAAACAGCCGATAGCCGTACGTAACGCACCCACTATAACGACATCTTTCATCACGACCTCTGTGCAAAATGACATGACGATAGTAGAGGATTGTTATCAACAATTGACGCAAATGTTTAAAATTAGTGAGTTTAGTCACAGGATTATCGTGCGTCCTGCAAGTACTGGCGCAGCCAGCTTCCGGCGACGCCGGGCGGGGTTCTTTTGTTCCATACCAGATCGATGGCAATCGACCTCGGCCAGCCCGGCACGTTCAGCTGCACCAGCGATTTCGATGCGGCAAATTCGTCGACCAGCGCGCAGGGTAACGCGCACCAGCCAAAGCCCTGTACCGCCATGCTCAGCAGCAGCAGGTAGTTCGGCGCAGACCAGACCGGCCCGCGCGCAAGGGGCGCTTCCCGTTCAAGATAGGTACTCAGCCGCAGCTCGCGCCAGCCATGCAGCTCGTCCGCCTGCGTCTCATGTTGCCCTGCCAGAGGATGTCCGGCAGAAACGTAAATAGCCATCCGCGTCTGCATAGGCAGGCGGGTCGCGCCAATATCGGTCGGGTAGCTGTCGCGTGCTTCCGTCAGGCCAATTTGCGCCCGCTCCTTTTGCAGCAGATCGATCACGTCCTCCTCTTCCCCAATCAGACACTCGAATTCGGTGTGCGGAAAACGCTGGTCGAACTGGCTCATCATCTCTTCCAGTACGGCCGGGTTAAGCGTATCGGAGAGAACAAAGGTAAAACGCGCCTCCGTTTGCGCCGTTAAGGATACGGCCAGCTCATCAAGGCGCGCGCTGGCGGCGAGGATTGACTGGACATAGCCCAGCACCTGTTCACCCTGGGCGGTTAACACCGGGTGACGGCCCGAGCGATCAAACAGCTCAAAGCCAAGGTCAGCTTCAAGGTTGGCGATGGAGGTGCTGATGGTGGACTGGCTTTTACGCAGCCGTCGTGCCGCAGCTGAAAACGAACCTGCAGCGACAGTTTCAACAAACGCGGTCAGTGCTTCGGGAGAATAACGCATGATGTATCTACTTTATCGATGGATACCATCTTTTATATATCACCTTAAGCGATAAGAATAGGCCGCATCAACGCCCATACTGGCGTCTATATGAGGTAAATATGCAACATCAGGATGCACTCCAACGTAAATTGCCGGAGCGGATCTTCCATGCCGTCTGTTTTGAAGGTATTGCTACGGCGATCCTCGCCCCTACGGCCGCGTGGCTAATGCAGCGCTCGGTGGTTGAAATGGGGGGTCTCACTATTATTCTGGCGACCACGGCAATGCTCTGGAACATTATCTATAACTTTGGCTTCGACCGTTTCTGGCCCGTTCAGCGGGTGAAGCGCACGGCAAAAGTGCGCGCCCTGCATGCGCTGGGTTTTGAATGCGGCTTTATTGTGATTGGCGTAACCATCGTTGCCGCCGTGCTGGGCGTGACGCTGCTCCAGGCCTTCACGCTGGAGATTGGTTTCTTCCTGTTCTTCCTGCCGTACACCATGCTCTACAACTGGGCGTATGACACCCTGCGGGAGAAAATTATCAAGCGCCGCCAGCAACGTCGCGCCCTGGCAAGCGAATGACCTTCCGGCCGGAGACCTTCTCCGGCCCAACCCCAGCGAAGCAACGGCGACCTCAACGCATAATTATGGTAAATTGCACTCCTTTTTGTTCGTTTTATAGTTGATACGTTGCTCTAATGTCGAAAATTTGGTCAAAAGAAGAGACTCTCTGGAGTTTCGCCCTCTACGGCACTGCCGTGGGCGCAGGAACCCTGTTCTTGCCCATTCAGCTCGGCTCTGCTGGCGCAATTGTCCTGCTGATCACCGCCCTTGTGGCGTATCCCTTAACCTACTGGCCGCATAAAGCGCTGGCGCAATTTATTCTGTCGTCGAAGACGAAAGGCAACGAAGGGATCACCGGTGCCGTTTCCCATTACTACGGCAAAAAGATCGGCAACCTCATCACCACGCTCTATTTCGTGGCCTTCTTTGTGGTGGTTCTGATTTACGCGGTGGCGATAACCAACTCACTTACTGAACAGCTGGCGAAACGGATGACGGTGGATACCAGCGTGCGGATGCTGGTGAGCTTTGGCGTGGTGCTGATTTTGAATCTGATCTTCCTGATGGGGCGGCACATCACCATTAAGGTGATGGGTTTCCTTGTCTTTCCGCTGATCGCCTATTTCCTGTTTGTCTCGCTGTATCTGACGGGCAGCTGGCAGCCGTCGCTGCTGACCAGCCAGATGGCCTTCGACCAGCATACGCTGCACCAGGTGTGGATATCGATCCCGGTGATGGTTTTCGCTTTTAGCCATACCCCGATCATCTCGACCTTCGCCGTAGATCGTCGCGAGAAATACGGTGAAGAGGCTATGGGTAAATGCAAAAAAATCATGAAAGTCGCGTACCTGATCATCTGCCTCAGCGTGCTGTTCTTTGTGTTCAGCTGCCTGCTTTCGATTCCACCGTCCTATATCGTGGCGGCAAAAGAGGAAGGGGTGACGATCCTGTCCGCGCTGTCGATGATGCCTTCGTCCCCGGCATGGCTGGGCATTTCCGGCATTATCGTGGCAATTATAGCGATGTCGAAATCGTTCCTTGGCACCTATTTTGGCGTGATTGAAGGGGCAACGGAAATTGTGAAATCGTCGCTGAATCAGGTGGGTGTGAAGAAAAGTCGTGCCTTTAACCGCGCGGTTTCGATTCTCGGCGTGTCGCTGATTACCTTTGCGGTCTGCTGCATCAACCCGAATGCGATCTCCATGATTTACGCCATCAGCGGTCCGCTTATCGCCATGATCCTGTTCATCATGCCGACGCTGTCGGCGTACCTGATCCCGTCGTTAAAACCGTACCGCTCCATCGGTAACCTGCTGACGCTGATTGTGGGTGTGCTGTGTGTGTCGGTGATGTTTGTCGGTTGAGTGTGCTGCCCGGCGCAATGCCGGGCATCTGTTTTACGCCCGAATATCGTCATACTCCCGCGTATTATCAAACTCATGCTTCGCAAACGGACACAGCGGGATAATTTTACGGTTCTCCCCGCGCATCTTCTCTACCACCTTTGCCACCAGCTGTTTACCCACTCCCTGCCCTTTCAGGCTCGGATCCACATCGGTGTGCTCGATGATGCTCAGATGCTCGCCGGTCGGGACAAAGACGATCTCCGCAACCTGATTGCCTTCGGCGTCGTTGACATAAAACTTGTTATGGCCTTCAAGAATATCCATGGTTCCTCACTTATTTTAGGCGGTACTTCAGCGCACCGCTCGGGCAGGTATCAATTACGCGTGCAACAGTTTCTGCATCCACTTCATCCGGTGCAATCCAGGGTTTACGCTTCAGGTCGAACAGCGCCGCGCTGCCGCGTACGCAGTTGCCCGAGTGTTTGCAGATCCCTGTGTTGAAGTAGACATCGATTTTCTCACCGGTATAGGCCCGGTACCCTGCATCCAGTAGCTCCTGATCCATGACATTGCCTCTGTAATTATTGTGGTGACAAATGCAGCATACCCTCACCCGATCCGCCTGACCACGTCAAAAACGACGATCGGATACACTGTTTCGGCTCGTTATTTTACTTTTCGCTTAAGACTATTCCGATTATAAAGAATCAGGTCGGCAAGATATATTTTTGCGCTACGTCAATTCTTGTAATCATTTCCGCCGCGTTCACATTAAGATTATTAGCTAAGCGGAATCCTAACGACACAAGTTATTTATCCCTAAGCAATGGATTTACTTCCAATTTTCAAAAAACGTAACGAAGCGGTATTTTCCCCGCATCTCTGGAAATGGCGCAAAACAACCCAGACAGGAAATTTGACTCTTCTCACATAACGACTAATGTTAATTTCTGAACGACAACTGATACGAATTACTTATCGTATCACCTGACATAAACGCAACATGAGGGTTGATATATGGCAGAGCAACATCGTGGTGGTTCCGGTAATTTCGCGCAAGACCGTGAAAAAGCATCAGAAGCTGGACGTAAAGGCGGCCAGCACAGCGGCGGTAATTTCAAAAACGATCCGCAACGCGCATCTGAAGCGGGTAAGAAAGGGGGACAGAACAGTCACGGCGGGGGCCGTAAATCTGATAACTCCTGATCTTATTTAAAGCTCTTATAAATATACCGAGAGCATGCTGCGGGCCTGTCGGCTCGCAGTACCTTCCCTTTATTTCACTGGAGCGAATATATGAATATGAAAACTGTTGAAGATGTATTTATTCACCTGTTATCCGATACCTACAGCGCTGAGAAGCAGCTGACCCGCGCGCTAAGCAAGTTAGCCCGTGCCGCATCAAGCGAGAAGCTGAGCGCTGCGTTCACGGCTCACCTTGAGGAGACGCAGGGACAGATCGAACGTATCGATCAGATTATTGAGCAGGAATCCGGCCTCAAGCTGAAGCGCATGAAATGCGTTGCAATGGAAGGCTTAATTGAAGAAGCCAACGAAGTTATTGAGAGCACTGAGAAAAACGAAGTGCGTGATGCTGCATTAATTGCCGCCGCACAGAAAGTCGAACACTACGAAATTGCCAGCTATGGCACCCTGGCCACCCTGGCTGAACAATTAGGCTATAAAAAAGCCGTTAAACTTCTTGCAGAAACGCTGGAAGAAGAAAAAGAAACCGATCTCAAATTAACCGATCTGGCTGTCGGCAATATTAATCAAAAAGCCCAGAAAGGATAAATAAAAATTTGATGAGCATCAGCACCAACAATTAACCAGAAAATAAATCACAGGAGTTAATTATGAATCATGTAGAACACTACCATGATTGGCTACGCGATGCCCATGCGATGGAAAAGCAAGCCGAATCCATGCTGGAATCAATGGCCAGCCGTATTGATAATTATCCCGACTTACGTGCACGAATTGAACAACACGTTAATGAAACTAAACACCAAATTACCGTGCTGGAAGAAATTCTCGACCGCAATGATATTTCCCGTTCGGTCATAAAAGATTCCATGAGCAAAATGGCGGCGCTCGGCCAGTCCATTGGCGGCATGTTCCCTTCCGACGAAATTGTTAAAGGCTCCATCAGCGGCTACGTTTTTGAGCAGTTTGAAATTGCCTGCTACACCTCTCTGCTGGCCGCGGCCAAACAAGCGGGCGATACCGCCTCCATTCCAGCCATTGAATCCATTCTGGAAGAAGAGCGCCAGATGGCGGACTGGCTGATTCAACATATTCCACAGACGACGGAACAGTTCCTGCTGCGCTCCGACGCGGACGGCGTTGAAGCGAAAAAATAACGGAAGAGGGAGAAACTATGTTTCGACACGTAAAACAGCTGCAATACACAGTACGCGTAGCCGAACCGAATCCGGGTCTGGCTAATCTTCTGCTTGAGCAGTTTGGCGGGCCACAGGGCGAACTTGCCGCGGCATGTCGTTACTTTACGCAAGGATTGAGCGACGACGATCCCGGTCGTAAAGATATGCTGATGGATATCGCGACCGAGGAGTTAAGTCACCTGGAAATTATCGGCACCCTGGTGGGTATGCTTAATAAGGGTGCGAAAGGTGAACTGGCGGAAGGCGTTGAAAATGAAGCGGAGCTGTACCGGTCCATGACCGAAAACGGCAATGATAGTCATATCACTTCCCTGCTCTACGGGGGCGGTACTCCGCTCACTAACTCCGCAGGCGTACCGTGGACGGCGGCGTACGTGGATACCATTGGCGAACCCACCGCGGATCTGCGCTCTAACATTGCGGCCGAGGCGCGCGCCAAAATTATCTACGAACGGCTTATTAACGTAACGGACGATCCAGGTGTTAAAGATGCGCTGGCGTTTTTAATGACGCGTGAGGCAGCACACCAGCTTTCGTTTGAGAAGGCGCTCCAGTCGATCCGTAACAACTTCCCACCGGGTAAATTGCCTCCAATCGAAGAGTACACCAACAAGTACTACAATATGTCTGAGGGGGGAGAAGTTCGCGGAAGCTGGAACAGCGACAAGCATTTCGACTACGTGGAATCTCCTCAGCCAGCGGTCGATGGCGGTGACGGCGGCGCAAGCGTAACGCTCACAACAGAGCAGGCTACGCTGGTCAAAGCAATGTGCGCACGTACGAAATCCGATCCTAAAGCCGATCCGCTTACCGGTGCCGAGCTTGGCGCGGGTAAGAAAAAACCGTAACCGGTTTTGCCAGGCAGCCTGAGGCTGTCTGGCAATGCCTTGTGGGCTATCAGTTCCAGAGGTACGGAGCATGTTCGAGCTTGATGCGTTTCATCTGGCCAGGATACAGTTCGCCTTTACCGTCTCTTTCCATATTCTCTTTCCGGCAATCACCATCGGGCTTGCGAGCTATCTGGTGGTTCTCGAGGGCATGTGGCTTCGCACAAAAAATGATGTCTGGCGCTCGCTTTACCATTTCTGGCTGAAAATTTTCGCCGTTAACTTTGGTATGGGCGTGGTTTCCGGGCTGGTAATGGCTTACCAGTTTGGGACTAACTGGAGCGGATTTTCCCAGTTCGCAGGCAGCATAACCGGCCCTCTGCTCACTTATGAAGTCTTAACCGCCTTCTTCCTCGAAGCCGGTTTCCTGGGCGTGATGTTGTTCGGCTGGAACAAGGTCGGCCCCGGCCTGCACTTCTTTGCCACCTGCATGGTGGCGCTGGGCACGCTGATGTCCACCTTCTGGATCCTCGCCTCCAACAGCTGGATGCACACCCCGCAGGGCTTCAGTATTCAGAACGGTCAGGTCATTCCCGAAGACTGGCTGGCCATTATTTTTAACCCCTCATTCCCTTACCGTCTGATCCATATGTCCATCGCCGCCTTCCTGTGCAGCGCCTTGTTTGTGGGCGCGTCCGGGGCATGGCATCTGCTGCGCGGCAACGACACGCCCGCTATTCGCAAAATGTTCTCCATGGCCATGTGGATGGCGCTGCTGGTCGCGCCCATCCAGGCAGTCGTTGGGGATATGCACGGCCTGAATACGCTTGAGCATCAGCCTGCCAAAATCGCCGCGATTGAAGGCCACTGGGAAAATCCGCCCGGCGAGGCTACCCCGCTGCTGCTGTTCGGCGTACCGGATATGGAGGAGGAGCGCACCAAATACGGGCTTGAAATTCCGGCGCTCGGCAGCCTGATCCTGACGCACAGCCTGGATAAACAGGTCCCGGCGCTGAAAGATTTCCCGAAAGAGGACCGCCCGAACTCGCTCATCGTCTTCTGGTCTTTCCGCATTATGGTCGGCATGGGGCTGCTGATGATTACGCTTGGCGTGCTGAGCGTCTGGCTGCGCTATCGCCGCCGACTCTATCACTCGCGACCATTCCACTGGTTTGCCCTGTGCATGGGGCCAGCCGGACTGCTTGCGCTGCTCGCCGGGTGGGTCACTACCGAAGTGGGCCGCCAGCCGTGGGTCGTCTACGGCTATCTGCGCACGATAGATGCGGTGTCTCTGCACAGCACGTTGCAGATGAGCATCAGCCTGCTGGCTTTTATCGTGGTCTACTGTTCGGTATTTGGCGTGGGTTATGTTTATCTCGCCCGGTTGATAAAGAAAGGGCCGCAGCCTGTCGGCACGCTAACGTCTAATACGTCGGGCACCCCTGCCCGTCCGCTGTCCGCCGCCGAGTCTGTTCCGGAAGAGGAGAAGATCTGATGGGCGTCGATATTCCGGTCATCTGGTTTGCCATTATTGTCTTCGCCACGCTGATGTACATCATCATGGACGGTTTCGATCTCGGTATCGGCATGCTGTTCAGCTTTGTGGGCGATGCCAAAGAGCGCGACGTAATGGTGAACAGCGTCGCACCGGTCTGGGACGGAAATGAAACCTGGCTGGTTCTCGGCGGCGCAGGGTTGTTCGGCGCGTTTCCGCTGGCCTACGCGGTGATTATCGATGCCCTGACCATCCCGCTGACGGCCATGCTGATCGGGCTCATATTCCGCGGCGTGGCATTTGAGTTTCGCTTTAAGGCGACCCCTTCCCACCGCAAATTCTGGGACTATTCTTTTGCTGGCGGTTCCCTGCTGGCAACCTTCAGCCAGGGGATCGTGGTCGGCGCGATGATCAACGGCTTTGACGTGGAAGGGCGACGCTTTGTGGGCTCCTCGCTGGACTGGTTAACCCCGTTTAACCTGTTCTGCGGGCTGGGTTTGATTGTCGCCTATACCCTGCTGGCTACCACATGGCTGATCATGAAAAGCGAAGGCGCGCTGCAAAACCGGATGCGTGAGCTGACCCGGCACGTGCTGCTGGCCCTGATCGCCGTTATTGCGGTGGTGAGTATCTGGACCCCGCTCGGCTGGCAGTTTGTCGCCGAGCGCTGGTTTACACTGCCTAACTTCTTCTGGTTCCTGCCGGTTCCGGTTCTGGTGGCGGTATTCAGCCTGTGGATCTGGCGGCTGACGCGCAATCCCGACAGCCATGCCCGTCCGTTCCTGTTAACGCTGGGCCTGATTTTCCTCGGCTTTAGCGGACTGGGCATCAGCCTGTGGCCACACATTATCCCGCCGCACATCACCCTGTGGGAAGCCGCCGCGCCGCCTGCCAGCCAGCTGTTTATGCTGATCGGCACGCTGTTAATCATCCCGGTGATCCTGGTTTACACCGCCTGGAGCTACTACGTCTTCCGGGGCAAAGTGTCTGATACCGAAGGTTATCACTAAGGATTGCTATGGCAGGCTGGCATACACGCGCCATTATTTACCAGATTGATACCGCCCTGTTTTACGATCTTAACGGCGATGGCTGTGGCGACATCGCCGGGATCGCCGCGAAGTTGCGCTACATCCGCCGGATGGGCGCGACGGTTATCTGGATCACCCCGTTTTACCTCACCCCTTTTCTCGATGAAGGCTATGACGTAAGCGACCATTTGCAGGTCGATCCCCGCTTCGGCAAGCTCAACGATATCATCGCCTTTATTGAACAGGCGCGGGAGCTGGGGATGAAGGTCATTATTGAGCTGCTGATCCAGCACACCTCGGATGCGCATCCCTGGTTTCAGCAAGCCCGCCGCAACCCGCAGTCACCCTACCGTGACTATTATCTCTGGTCTGACACGGACGAGGACGATACGCCACCGATGTTCCCCGGCGTGGAAAAGAGCGTCTGGACATGGGACGACGAAGCGGGGCAATACTACCGGCATATGTTTTATCACCACGAGCCGGATCTCAATCTGGCCTCCCCGGCGGTGCTGAAGGAGGTTGAGAACATCATCATCTTCTGGCTAAAGCTCGGGGTGTCGGGCTTTCGCCTGGATGCAGCGTCGCACCTGACAAAACAGGCCGGGCGTGGAGATGAAAAACGCGGCCTGTGGATCCTGGAGCATCTGCGCCGTCTTATCGAGCAGCGTAATCCGGACGCGATCCTGCTCGGCGAAGTCGACGTGGAGGTCGACACCTACAAAGATTATTTTGGTCAGAATGACCGGCTCAACCTGGTGCTGAATTTCTGGCTCAATAAGTACTTTTACGTCAGCCTTGCAGAGAAGAGCGCACGACCGCTGCGCAACGCGGTGAAAAAGATGATTGTGCCGCCGGACTCCTGCTGTTTTGCCAACTGGCTGCGCAATCATGATGAGCTGGATCTGGAAGGGATAGGCAAAAAAGCGAAGCAGACCGTCATTGATGCCTTCGCCCCTGATGAAGAGATGAGCGTGTATCAGCGAGGGATCCGCCGCCGTCTGGCGCCGATGCTTAAGGGCGATCGAAAGCGGCTGGCCTTTTGCCATGCGGTCTTGTTTTCGCTGCCTGGCGTACCGGTCATGCGCTACGGGGATGAAATTGGAATGGGCGATGATTTAGATCTGGAGGAGCGTTACGCCGTACGCACCCCGATGCAGTGGGCCGGATCGCAGGGCGGCGGTTTCTCAGATGCCGACCCGGAAACCTTTATCGCCCCAATGATTGACCATGGTCCGTACCGCTATCAAAAAATCAACGTGGCGGATTCGCTGTTGCACCGCAACTCCCTCCTGCACTGCATTATCGATATCGCCAATACGCGCTCGGAGTTTCCTGAGATCGGCGTCGCGCCGTTTCGTCTTATTACTATCGACAACGATGCGGTACTGGGGATCTATTACGAAACCGACACGCGCAGCATTCTGACCTTCGTTAACTTCAGCGATAAGCCCGTTAATTTTACCGCCAGAGGGATCCGGCATGCGACCTGGACCGCATGCCTGGCGGACAAACGCTACGACGACGCGCTGGTATGCGGCAAAACCGTCGCGCTTAACCTCAGCGGCTATGGCTACCGCTGGTTCTGGACCGATCGTACCGCACTGCGCTGATTATCGTCTCCGCGAGAGGAGCAGACGCGCCACGATCGCGCCCGTGACGGCGAGGGAGCCGAGCAGCACTTTCCCCGGCATGCCGGAGGTAACGCTGGTGGCGCGCTCTTTTGCTTCGTCGGTGAAATGCCCGTGGATTTTATGCAGATCGTTAACCGGCTGATCCAGATAGTCCTGACGGTCATCCGCATTTAGCGTATCGGTCATCTGCCCTTCCCAGGCCTTTTTAACCATCAGCCGGTCCAGAAAACCGGGGAAAAGAAACTGCCCGACAATCGACTGGACGGTGCTGCTGCCCACCCATAGCTCCCGCACCGGTTTCTGCGCCACCTTAAAAATAGCGCTGGCAGCCACTTCCGGCTGAAACACGGGAGGAACCGGGCGCATCGCCCAGGCAAATTTATTCCTCGCCCACTCGAACTGCGGCGTATTGAGGCCCGGCATCTGTACCATTGCGATCTGCACCCGGCTGTTTTCATGCATCAGCTCGGTGCGTACGGCATCGGTAAATCCGCGGATCGCGGCCTTCGCGCCACAGTAGGCTGACTGCAAGGGAATGGAACGGTAGGCCAACGCGGAGCCAACCTGAATAATCGTTCCGCGATCGCGAGGGGTCATTAACTCCAGCGCGGCGCGGGTGCCGTTAACATAGCCCAGATAGGTCACCTCGGTGACGCGGCGAAACTCCTCCGGGGACATGGTGCGAAACGGCGCCAGCATCCCGCCCATGGCGTTATTCACCCACACATCGATGGCTCCAAGCCGGTATTCAATTTCGTTAGCAGCATCGGTCACCGCCTTGCTGTCCGCCACGTCGGCCTGAACGGCACACGCGTTGATCCCGAAACGGCGCAACTCCTCTTCTGTGGAGCGCAGGCTCTGCTCATCGCGGGCAATAATGCCTACATCGTAGCCCGCTTTAGCAAAGTGCAGCGCCGTGGCTTTCCCCACGCCCGCCGTACCGCCGGTAATAACGATAACAGCCATAGCCTTTCCCCTTGTCTCAGACGTTATCCCATCCGGAGAGTATTTCGATCAGTTCAGACAGCGAATAACGCACCGCTTTTTCCACCACATCCTGACATTCACCGGAAAACAGCACGGTGCGGGTTTCCGTCTGTCCGCGAATATTCCAGCCGAAGCAGACCGTACCGGCTGCCGTGCCATCGTCTCCGCCTTCCGGTCCCGCATAGCCGCTGATGGCAACACCAATATCCGCCTCGGCAATATCGCGAATTTTAGCGGCCATCTCAGTAACCGTTTGTTCACTGACGGCGGTGAAGCGCTCAATCGTTTCGTGCCGCACGCCGAGGATCCTCTCCTTCGCCGCATCGCTGAACACCACCATGCCAACATCATAAAATTCCGCCGTGTTCTCTTCGGCACAAAGCGCAACCGCGAGATTACCGCCGGTGCAGGACTCCGCCGTGGTTAGACGCAGTCCTCTTTCTGTGAGCGTCGTGGCAAGCTTTTTCGTCAGCTCGCTGATGGTCGTATTATTATCGTGAATAAGGTTGCTCATGGATGTGCCCCTTAGTTAATTTTCTTCAGGAATAATTGAAATATGGCCGTTACGCTCAAGGATCGCGTACTTAATATCCTTTAATTCCGTTATGCCGTGGTTCTGCCGTGCTGAAACCAATATATCATCGCAGGATACATCGACTTTTTTCAGTTTATCCGCAATGGGAATACCATTCTCTACCAATATCACCGGGGTGCCATCAAGAACATTCTCAACAGAAGAAGAATATTTTTTAATCAGGCCAAAAATAATATCCACCACCACCAGCGTTGTTATTGTAATCATCGCACCGGTGACGGAAAAATCTTCGCCCAGTAGCGCCTGCTGTGTCGCCTCACTGATAATTAAGAGCAAAATAAGGTCAAAGCTGGTCATTTGCAGCAGGGCGCGCCGTCCGGCGACTTTAAACACGATCACCAGAAACAGGTATATTGCCAGGGCACGAAAAACCATGTCCATATTCGACTCCTAGGGGTAAATAAACTGCCAGAAGCGGATATCTGGCCCGTTGTTTACGCGGATGCTGTTTGTCCATTTCCCTGCTTTTGTCGGCGTGATGAACAGCAGGACGGTGAACTTATCGCTCTGTTTCAGATTGTCGTAAACGAGAAACAGGGTGTTCCCCCGGCTATACATGCTGTCCGGCTGCGGCCAGACGCTGCCCGGCTCATATACGTCGCTGCTTTCGCTGGTCAGGCTGAGAATATATTTACCCTCAGACGTCACCGGAAACGTCAGCGTCATCCGCGATTCGGTCTGGCGGCGGCCGAAGCGCTCATAGCTCAGGTTCAAGGATTTTGCTTCGTTTGTTTTCTCCACGTCGCTAACCGCACCGCTGGAAAACAGGCCGGCTAACGCGGCCACGATAATACCTAACAGTACAATAAAACCCACCTGACGAAATGCATACTCAAACGTCAGTAAACGATAACTCTCTTTTATCCCAGGCACTTTTTCATTTTTTGGTTCCATGGCTTTTGTCACCGTTTCGCTTAATTGCCGAAATTTTTGATTTTTCTACGCAAATGCTTTTAAGACTTATCACATTTGCCACATAAAGGAATAGCAACAATACTTAATAAGTCAAGACATCCAAAATGAAGGATATCAGATGAAATTATCAGTGATTTCAGCCTTGTTAATATTAATTATCCCTTCCGCATGGGCAGATAATAACGGCGGGTTACAAAAGGGTGAAGCGCCGCCACCGCCGCACGCCCTGGACAGTGGTTATCGTGGTACCGATGATGCGCGCATTATGACCATTACTCAGGCGAAAGAGATGCATGATGGCGCCTCTATTTCACTGCGCGGCAATCTTATTGATGGCAACGGCGATAAATACGTATTCCAGGATAAAACCGGGAAAATCGACGTTATTATCCCGAAAGCCGTATTTGACGACAGAACCGTGGAACCTGACAACATGATCAGTATTAGCGGCTCGCTCGATAAAAAATCATCCCCACCCGTAGTGCGGGTCAGCCACTTGCAAAAATAATTCAGCGAAGCGTTAACGCTGTAACTATCCATCAAATCTCACCCCTAACAAGGAGTTAGCTATGAGTGATAATGAACAACGTACGAACGCTTACCCAACGCCACCTTTCCCGGAGCAGCCCCAGACGCCACCGGGCCTGGCCTCTGAAATGGACCCTGTTCCCGATCACGGCGAGACAAGCTACAAAGGGCATGGCCGGCTTACCGGTAAGAAGGCGCTAATTACCGGGGGCGATTCTGGCATCGGACGCGCGGTAGCCATTGCCTATGCCCGCGAAGGGGCAGATGTCGCCATTAACTATTTGCCGGAAGAGGAAGAAGACGCTGCGGAAGTGATCGCCCTGATTAAAGCGGAAGGACGGAATGCCGTCGCGCTACCGGGCGATGTGCGGGACGAAACTTTTTGTCAGAACCTGGTGGAACAGGCCGTCGGAAAACTGGGCGGGCTGGACATCCTGGTGAATAACGCAGGCCGACAGCAGTACCGTGAGACGCTGGAAGAACTGACCACTGAAGATTTTGACGCGACCTTTAAAACAAACGTCTATGCGCCTTTCTGGATCACAAAGGCGGCGTTGCGCCACATGAAAGCTCCCGCTTCCATCATTAACACCTCATCTGTACAGGCGGTAAAACCGAGCGCCGTACTGCTTGACTATGCGCAGACCAAAGCCTGTCTCGCGGTATTTACCAAAGCGCTGGCGAAACAGTTGGGTCCGAAAGGGATCCGCGTGAACGCGGTAGCGCCCGGACCTTACTGGACCGTGCTCCAGCCCAGCGGTGGGCAGCCACAGGAAAAAGTGAAACATTTTGGCGAGAGTACCCCTCTGGGACGCCCGGGACAGCCCGTGGAGATCGCACCGCTGTATGTCACTCTGGCCTCGGATGAGTGTTCATACACCTCCGGGCAGGTCTGGTGTTCAGACGGCGGGGATGGCGTCATCTAGCGCTCAAGCAGCGCAGAGTGTAGGCCGGGTAAGGCGAAGCCGCCACCCGGCAAATTGTTGCTGGCGAATGCTAAAAGGCTGCGAAAGCAGCCTTTTTTACATTTAAGGGGTGACGACAGGAAACCAGAAACTGAAGCTCTCCATGCAGCGCAGCATTTCGTCTACCTTCGCGGCGTTGCCGACGATCGTCACCTCTCCTGCCTGTTGCGCCTTTTTCAGCGTGGTTTCCTTAAGGATGATTTTGTTCAGCGTTTCGCGGCTGAGCGTAATGGTTGCATCCGGATCTTCTGCCTGGATATTGGCACTGTGGTTTAGCACACCATTCTCCAGCTCCAGCTTATACCTGCCGCCCTCGCGGCCTAAATCAACGTTAAAAACGCCTCTGGCATTCGCCGCTCTGACGCCGTTAAGATGAACGCCGAAGTAGTCAAAAATCATCTCAGTCGACATGGCACGGACCGCATCCGGGCTGGCGGTTTTGGGCGTCGGCTTTATCTTCACGCCGTTACGCAACTCTTGCGCACCGGTGAGGTAGGCGTTACGCCACGGCCCTGACTCCGCATGGTATCCCAGCTGTTCAAACGCATCGGCTTCCAGTTCGCGCGCCGCCTTATTATTCGGATCGGCAAAAACGACTTTACTGACCACCTGAGCCACCCAGCGATAATTCCCCCGGGCATAATCGACACGGGCTTTTTCAAGGATTGCGCGGGCTCCGCCCATGTAATCGACATACTTTTTCGCCGCCTCGACCGGAGGCAGTTCATCGAGCGTCGCCGGATTGCCGTCGAACCAGCCAAGATAGTAGACATAGGTGGCTTTGACGTTGTTGCTTACCGAGCCGTAATAGCCACGGCCTGCCCAGGATTTAGCCAGCCCGTAGGGCAGGGCGAAATTTGCGGCTATTTCATCCCTCGTCAGCCCCTTATTCGCCAGTCTGAGCGTCTGGTCGTTGATATAGCGGTAGATATCACGCTGGCTTTTCATCAGCTTCACCACTTTTTTGTTACCCCACGTGGGCCAGTGGTGCTGAGCGATAATGATTTCCGCTTTATCACCCCAACGATCGATGGCGTTATTGATGTACTTTGACCATGCCAGCGGATCGTGTATTTTCGCCCCGCGCAGCGAGTAGGTATTGTGCAGGGTGTGAGTGACGTTCTCTGCTGCTTCGATCAGCTTTTTCTCTTCCACATACCAGAGCATTTCAGACGGCGCTTCCGATTCCGGCGTCAGCATAAAGTCATAGATGAGACCGTCAATGACCTCTTTCTGCTCCTCTTCGGTAATAGAGTGAGTGGGCGCGATGAGCGTGACCGTTCCGGCTGAGGTGGTAGTCCCCAGACCTGCCCCCACCTGCCCCTTCACACCGGGTTTCAGCAGGTTTCCGTGGATATAGCTGGCACGGCGGCTCATGGCGTTTCCGGCCATGATATTTTCCGATACCGCCTCTTCCATAAAACCGGCTGGCGCATAGACTTTCACTTTGCCGGACATTACCCCGGCTTCATCAATTACGCCACGCACGCCGCCATAATGATCGACGTGGCTATGGGTATAAATAACGGCAACAACCGGACGTTTGCCGCGATGCTTAACGTAAAGATCCATGCCCGCTTTAGCCGTTTCCGCAGACACCAGCGGATCGATAACCGTGATCCCCTCTTTGCCCTCTATGATTGTCATATTCGACAGATCGAGGTTGCGGATCTGGTAGACGCCTTCCGTGACTTCAAACAGACCGCCGATATTATTCAGCTGCGCCTGACGCCACAGGCTCGGGTTGACGGTATCCGGCGCTTTTTGCCCTTCTTTGATAAAAGCGTATTTCTGGGGATTCCAGATAACGGCGCCTTTTTCACCTTTGATCACCGCAGGTGGCAGCGGGGCAATAAAGCCTTTATGCGCATTTCGGAAATCGGTTTTATCAAAAAAGGGCAGTTGACCATAAAGTGCATCATTCATTTGTTTCGTATGGGCAGTGGCTTCCTTCACCTCCTTTTGTGCCAGGACAGGCAATGAGATCAACGAGGCCAATAGCAGACCAGCAACGGCCATCGCACTAACGAGAGTTTTAAATTTCATACATCCTCGAGGCGTCATATTCACGCTGGCGGTACATGGGGGGAAAGGAGGCTATCACCGGGCTTTTCTTTTACCTATGGAAATAACGTTTATAAATAAATAAGTTTATTCTTTCGTCGCTGCGGCCTTCAGGGATAATGCTGAGTCCAATTATTTCCCCGGAGTGATTCGATGAAGAGCCTGCCGTTCTTTTTCGCTATATTAAGTCTGAGCACATTAACAGCATGTAGCTCTCCACCACCAGACAACGTTGAAAAGATTAATCATCTGCAAATTCCGCTGGTATTACCGGGGGAAAAACCGCCGCAGGCACAGATATCTCATATCGCGTCTCTTTATCAGGAAAATAAACAGCAGATCGATAAATTAACGCGCAGCGTAAAATCACAGTATCTTCAGGACACTACCGCAAAAGAAATTTTTGTTGCGGACAGCGCTGTTCAACGCGTTTACGCCTCGCTGACCAAACTGGAACAGTTAGATATGGTTAATCAGCAATACCTGAAAGACAATAATGTCACGGGCCTGCAAAATATTCATATTATGCTTGAACCGTTATTCGCCAGCTGACAACAAAAAACCCGGCAACATAGCAGCCGGGTTTTTCTTAATCGCCATATCACATGCATCAGTCGTACTGACCAAAGCGATAGCTAAGCCCTGCGGTGACGGAACTCAGGTCGCTGCTCACACCGATCTGGTTTGCATTACCCACATTGCTTACCCACTGATATTCCAGGCGGCCAGCCCAGTTTTTATTGAAGGCGTATTCAGTACCCACAGCTGCAAGCGGGCGCACACCGGTTTCAAAACGATTGTGACCACTTACATCGGATTCAGCGCGATAGCCCATCGCACCGGCACGGCCGTAGATATCCCAGTCATTGGTCAAGGCATAGCTGGCCTTCAGGGACATTTGCAGACCCTGCGTCTTCATTTGCGCCCCTGCGCCATGCTGACCCTTGATCTGCATGTTGCCTAAATAATCATAACCGCCTTCTACCGCAAGCCATGGGGTAATCTGGTAACCCGTATAAACACCCCCACCGACATTATCATGGTCAAAATCGAAGTGGTCGGAATTATTGTTATCAAACGCTTTTGAACCCATATTGGTATCAAAATAGTGTGACCAGCCGAATTTCGCTCCGCCATACCAGGTGCCCGCATCAGCGGCGGCGAACGCGGAAGTGGCGGTAAACGCATTAACCATAATCAAAGCGAGAACTGTCTTTTTCATAAATATACCGTTTACTTAATAAAGATAAAACTTAGAAAGCAAACGATATAGAAAATTAACAGCCTCGTTAATTCCATTTCTGTTTAATTTTAAACTTCCCCTAGAATGATTCAGGTAAGTGTCTGACTTCAAGCAAATACCCACCGCGCTTAAAGGAGATATATTCTCCCTGTTTAAGGGCGGATAATACATTGAGTATACTACTGCGAGAAAGCAGCGTACGATCCTGAATATATTCCAGTATCGTGGTACGCAAACGCGTCTCCTCCGGGAGCAAAATCATTTCCTGAAGGTGGTTACGAATAACGGAATAGGTACGCTGCTGGAGTACCTGCGCATCACGGAATATCAAATAGGCCGTATGGTATGAGAGCAGCGCTGCGACATCCTCCCAGACGCCCTCGGCACGGAATAACTCGGCCGCCTTGTCCGCATCGAGACGTAAAATGGTCGACTCCCTTTCCGCACGGAGAAAATGGCCTTGCGTAGGCTGGATCATCTCAGCAATACCAAACAAATGCGGCTCGTAAACGGTCACGACCACCAGTCCATCCGATGTCCGCAGCAGGGACAGCTCCCCTTCCAGAAAGAGGTACATCTGCTGTTTCCCCTTCCGTAACCAGGTGAGTCGCTTACGTGGAACAACGTGCACTTTCTCCGCTATCGGCTCAAGGATAGCGGTCAGTCGTTCGATGGATTTTTCGGGTCGAACAGGCGGTAAAATATGCATGGTACAACCTTCTGACATTCAGTATCTGCCATTATAGACCATATATTTTAAGCGGTTAGCCGATCAAAACTGATAGCTGTAGTTGACGCTGGCAAACCAAAGATAAGGATGGTCGTAACTTCCGGCAAACGCCACCGGCGATTTCACATGCGACGACTGCATATGAAGATACGACACGGCAATACCAATATTGCTGGCCGGGGTGATCTGATACTGGGCTCCCGTACCAAATCGCCACTCATCGCCGGTAGGTAAGGTTAAGGCCACATCGCTCTGGCTTTCATACGGCGAGCTGTCGAACGCCACACCGGCATTCAGTCGCCACTGAGGCGTTGGACGATACTGCACGCCCACCGCACCGTGCCACGTGTCCTTCAGGCGGCTGACGTTGTTAAGCTGCTGGTCCCCGACGACGATTTGCGGCGCGCCGAACTGGCTCCAGTCCTGCCAGCCGAGATCGCCCATAACCGACCACTGCGGGTTAATGTCATGCACAAGGCTGAGCATAATTTGCTGCGGCGCGCTGATTTGTGCTGACACCGGCAGGTCGTAGGTGCCGTTCTGTAGACGCGCGTTGCCGTCAATATTGAAGCTGTAGTCCGTTTCGCTGTTCCAGGTAATACCAGCTCGGGTCTGGTCAGTTAGCTGCATCAGCAGCCCAAGCCGATAGCTCATGGCCAGGTCTTCATCGCGTCGCCGGTAGTCATCATCGTTAACGCTGCGAGTCAGCGAGAAGTAACCGTAGTTAACGTTGGCGGACGCGCCAATCGAAAGACGGTCGTTAAGCTTATAGGCCAGCGAGGGGCTGAGCGTCATGGCTACCATGGTACTCTTCTTAATCAGCCTGTCGCCCGCCCAGCTGCCGTAGTCGATCCCCAGGCCGTAATTACCGTAAAGCCCGACCCCGGCATAAAGATTATCGGTCACCTTCTGGCTATAAAAGGCGCTGGCATTCGGGATGGTTTTCATCACATCACCGGGGCTTTGATGGGCATCGTTATCCAGCTGGTTGTCGATGGAGCCATCCATAACCTGTAACCCACCGGTGACCATATGATCCGGTAAGCGCGTCATGCCAGCCGGGTTGGTCATAATTGTAGAGGCATCCTGCGCACGAGCCGCCTGCCCTGCTCCGGCAAGCGCGGTATCTTCGGTGCCAGCTTCATAAAAATAGAGGGCGCTGGCATGGGCACTGGAGGCAGCTAATAAGCCAGCGCACAGGAGGAGTCGTGTTTTCATCTGCGATCCGGGAAATAAAAAATTTGCCGACAGATATAACAGGGGCGATTGATTACGTAAAAAGAAAGAGGGTTTAATTTTAAATTATGCGCGCGCGTAATTATATTTATGACACTCCAGCGACAGCCGGAACAAAGGCACCGTGATTCTGCATGCACCGGGTGAGGAATTTCTTACAATGCCGTTTGTACTCGTTCGGCTTAAGACAAGCGTTACTCACTACTGGGATCGCTCTTATCCTCTCGCATGGATTCGATAAACTCCCGTTGCTCCGGTGTGAGTTCAAGCTCATCCAGCAGGCGATCTAACTCTTCTTCAGGCGATTCCTTTTGATTCTTTCTCTTCCCGCTAGCCATACTCACCCTTGAGTTATTAGGATTAATCTCAGGGTATCCAGGGTACAGGAAATGTGCAACTTAACGTGTTACGTTGAAAACCAGAAGCAGCAGATAGCCGATGCTGGTTATAGCGTTATTCGCTGGTTCAGCGATGAAGCAGTGAGCGGTGCAGTTGTAGTGGTCAACAAAAACTGGCCACAGTGTTAGAGTTTTTCCAGTATCGGTTTTCCGATTCGTTTGGTGGTAACCCACCATTATATTCGTGCGGTCTGAGCACGAATATCCAACGATATAGTCCGTTATTGCGTGAGCTGTATCGCTGAAGCTTACGTAACCCGTCACCGGCACCCATTCGTTCTTCAGACTCCTGAAGAAGCGCTCCATTGGACTGTTATCCCAGCAGTTTCCACACCGGCTCATACTCTGCTTAATCTGATATCGCCACAGTAACTGCCGGAACTGCCTGCTCGTATAATGACTACCCAGGTCACTGTGGAACCTCACCCCGACGGGCTTACCGCGCGTTTCCCATGCCATTTCCAGCGCTTTCATGGTGAGTCTGCTGTCCGGTGAGAACGACATTGCCCAGCCCATTGGTTTTCTTGCAAACATGTCGAGTACAACGGCGAGGTACGCCCAGCGTTTACCTGTCCAGATATAGGCCACATCACCGCACCACACCTGGTTGGGCTCCGTTACGGCGAACTGTCGCTCAAGATGATTCGGGATAGCAACGTGCTCATGACCGCCACGCTTATACTGGTGAGTCGGTTGCTGGCAACTGACCAGCCCCAGCTCTTTCATTAGCCTGCCAGCGCCCCATCTGGTAGCCTCTCTGGGTTGCCATTGTGGCGATGCTTCTTGTTCCGGCCGAACCACGGCTAATGCCATGCAGCTCAAGTACCTGACTTCGTAATACAGCTCGTCTGCCGTCAGGGCTTTTCAGGACGGTTTTTCCAGTATTTATAGCTGCTGCGATGAACCCCGAACACCTGGCAGAGAGTGACCACAGGATAACGCGTCCTGAGTATCCCGATTATCGAGAACTGTTCAGGGAGTCTGACATCAAGAGCGCGGTAGCCTTTTTAGAATTTCGTTTTCCATTTCAATACGTTGTAGCTTTTTCTCAAGCTCACGTATTTCGATTTATTCCGGCGTTATCGGGGAGGCTTTTGGCGTTTTGCCCTGATGCTCATCACGCAGTTGTTTGAACCATTTTGTCATCGTGGAAAGACCAACATCCATTGCCCTGGCAGCGTCAGAGATGGTGTAATTTTGGTCGACAACCAGCTGAGCGGATTCGCGTTTGAATTCAGGACTAAAATTTCTTCTTTTCATTGAAGCACCTGTGTTGTTCTGAGGTGAGCATATCACCTCAGTTCAGGTGGCCAAATTCAGTGTGCCACTACGGACATTCAGTTATTCAGTTCCTTAGTTAGTTCTGCTTCGCCAGTAGCAGCATCAAAGCGCAGGTAAAAGAGAGCACTATTCATCTGCTCTGGCTTCGTCCATATTTCCGCCTCCCTCGAACCGCCTTTCTGTCTGGTATAGCCCAGCTTAGACAAATAAGCCCTCATCGGCTCGACGTTAGATACTCCCCTAAAAATGATTGTGTTTGAGGGGGCGTATCCATCTCCGGGATGTGATTCAAAGTAATAATTATTCGATATACGCGGAGCCTTCTCAATATCTTTATCAGTCAGGGAGTGATAATTGAAAAAATCATTTTCAGTGTATGTGGTAGCTTCATTGATACCGGATGCAACAAGATAGACAAATAGCCAGCATAGGATAACACCCGTAATTAATATCAGGATGCTCCATTTAAAGAATTTACGCATTATCACTTCACCCCTGTGTACCCAAGTGACGTCCCATTGTCTGTAATAACTTTGACATTACCAGAGCTGAAATCGTCCCACGGCTTCAGCCATGTCATAAAATGCGGGAGGTTCACCGTGTACGGCTGGTGACGCACACACGGATCTTCCGGGTCAGGGAACAGAATCGGACGGAAACCACGGTTTTTATGGGAACCAATAGCACCGTAATGATCCCAGCGACGAACGGCGGCATCATAACTGACAGGTTTAAGGCGGTATCCGTACCGTCCTGGCATGATAGCTCGATGGAATCCGAACAGATCAGAAACCAAGTCTTCACCACTAAAGCCACTATCAGTGTACCAAGAGAAAGCCCGCAGGCTTTGCAAGCCTTCAAATCGAGCTGCTGTGTTCATCATCATCGCCAGCATGATTCTGTTAATATCTTCGGTACTCCGGCCACGTTTAATCTCCCAGCGAGAGAACTTGCCTACACCGAATTGTGAGTTGAATTTCACAAAGTGCATGTCCTGCCGATACATAACCATGTAGGAAGGTTTGCCGCTAAGCTCCCCCGCGATAATCTGGCTTTTAAGCTCCATGATATCACTACCCCGAGCGTGCCCCATGTCAACCCAGCCAAGCACCTCAGTATAAACGACACCCCTTCGCAAAACGTCAAACTGCGCCCCATCCTTTATCTCCGCTCTGGTGCTCATCCTTTCATCTCCTTGAAAGATTTATGTTGCCAATGTTATAGCCTATTTTTAAGCCAGTCCAGACTGGCAGACAATAGCGAACCTAATGCCCGATTGGTGATACAGCACCAATCGGAGCGGAGCGACATCATCAGGGTTATGTCAGACAAGCGAGGTCCGTGGTACAGCCAAAAGTTCACCCGGCTTCGTGGCGGCACATTGCCCACAGCTTACGGGGAATGTTCATCACCTGCTTAGACCGTGCAGGGGTGCCAGAACAACGTATCGGAGCCATTACCGGACACACCGAACAGAAAGCGAAAACTGAAGCATTCAGAACCTATAGCAAAGGCCCAGGGATGAAGGAGCTATCGGAGTAAGTGGAGTTAGTAAGTTACGGTAATTTAGAATGAAAACAAGGGACAAGCCCTGCCCCTTTCACTACAGGAGAGTGCAGGAACATGGATTTACAAGCATGGGATAACGTTATTTCTATCGCTTCCAATGCAGTCACAACGGTTAGTGTGGTTGGGGGCGTTCTTTTTGGTAGGAGAAAGGTTAATGAGTGGTTGTCTCAAAAAATAGGGACAGAGCACATGATGCAACAATGCAATATATAAATGCTCTTGATAGTTTCTTATCATCAGTAATACAACTTGCATATTATACTTTGAACTACCAAGAATTAAGCAGCGGAAATACAGCACCAGATCGAATTCAAAAAACCATCAAAGTACATGAAGAAGTCAATAACAAATTCTCAGAATTGTTCAGGCTTCGGCCTTAATGTTCATGACTGTTCTGGTGCTGACGTTGTGGCTTACTGCGATTGCACGAATGGTTTTACCTTCTGCGAGTTCTGCTTTAATGGCTTCACGATCAATAGAGCGACCTTTGCCCCGTCCGGTGATCCTGCCTGCGGCTTTTGCTGCTTCGTAACCTTCACGCTGGCGCTCCAGCATCGTTTCACGTTCCATCTGTGCGACTGCTGCCAGTACGGTCAGCATCATATTACCTGCTGGAGAGTTCTTCCCGGTCTTAAAATCCTCTTTGTGGAACTGAACAACTACACCCCGTTCTGTTAACCGCTCAACCATTGCCAGCAAGTCAGCAGTGTTACGGCAAAGGCACAGGAAGACAGCGTTTCGCCTGTTGTAATAAAGCGAGGCAAATTGCAACGCAAGCAAAGTAGTGTAACGCAGTGATAACACCAGGATATTTCATGCAGATCCAGTGAAATTATTAGGCGGCTAATCGATCCACTCAGCGGATCTATAATAGAGCCGGGGATATTTTAAGCAGGAGGATGTAAACTGGGAGGATAAAGAGACGGGACACCTACGGGGGCGGGTTGTGTAAGTATTTCCTGTTGTCTTCGACCTTATTGCACGTAAAATGACCAGACACATTTTGGAAAGGAGTCTTTAATGGATATTGCGTTGCTTAACAGGGGCTGGAACAGAACATGGTCAGATACCATGGTGAATCTGGAGGCCCGGAAACTAGTCGAAACAGCAAACCGGCTGTCAGCATTCTATTTGCAAGATGGTCTTACACGTATCAAGTTTGTCGAAGAGATAAAACAGGTTGTAGATAAAGAATTTGAAACTGCACGACGGGCCAAAACCGATGAAGAATGCATTGCATGCATCAAAAATCTGCGTGCTGAAACAGATAATCTACAAGAACAAGAACGCCTGTTAAGAACCAGAGCCGCACAGCTTTACGCGAAGGTCGAATTTGTTAAGGAAAATAATAAAATCGTCGGCTACATAATTTCAGCTATTCACATTGTGGTTTCTGGAATGGCAATTGCTGGCGGTGCGTTGATGGTCGCTACGATGACACCTTTAGGTATGCTGGCAGGGGCTATCCTTGTAACAGATGGCATTAACGGTCTGTCAAAAGAAATTATTCCTGGTATATATGGAAAACAATATAAAACAGAGGGGCTTGTGGCTGATGGCACTTTGGAAGCGGCCCAGTTTATGGGTTTCAAGCCTGAAACAGGACTTGCGATTTATAACGCTATTACGTTAACTGCAAGTGTATATAGCATCTTTGGATTAGCCAGAAGACCCGAGGCATGGAGGCTATTTAAATGGATGCCCCGTGATTTCTATCGCAGGGTCGATACGATGAGCCGTCCAAAATTAACAATGAAAATAGTAGGTTATGGACTTAAGGCCAAAGTAATATTTGACCTGCTTGCTACTGACACATCGAACCATTAGTCTCTGAATTTTCTCCAGAACCGCCAGGATTTATAAGAAAGGACTGGCGGCTGAATAAATGCAACGATGACTATTGCGATCAGAATTGATATCCCACCACCCACGACGGTTTCTTTCGCAGAAAACAATACTAAAATGATAAAAACCATCAGACATGCCGATGTTATCCATAAAACAACCCTGAATCGATTAGCCAGATCCTGAATCGCTTCCCCCAAGGTTCCGCCATAGCTTTCAACGTTGTTTTTTATCTTCTGCAAATCCGATGGTGTAAACCCTGAACGTAACAAAGCCTCGTCAGTCACTTTCATATCGTCTCGTCCCTAATCTTCCAGAAGTGTTTTCCCAATCGCTGATTGTGCAAGCAATCATACTGATGAACTTTACAGCAATCCACATGATGTTTAAGCAATGTATCAGATTTCAGACAATAGAAGCCATAAAGCCCCGTTGGTGATACAGCAACAAGTGGAGCCGTTAGGCGACAGGTACGGATATAGAACATTGGGTAGTTTTAGTTGTACCTGCTAAAGCAGAGCAACGTAACTAACTGATGAAATATAACTTCTTGATTTATGAGGAGACTGGAGCGGGCGAAGGGAATCGAACCCTCGTATAGAGCTTGGGAAGCTCTCGTTCTACCATTGAACTACGCCCGCTTTGAGGTGCGTAAGGCATTATAGACCTTACGCCTCTTCATACAAGCCTTTACCCCACTAAGTGGCGATTAAATAATCACTTAGCACTTCGGTTTACTGCCCTGCGCCGGAAGATAACGCTGCGGATCGATGGCCGTGGCCTTATAGCGGATCTGAAAATGCAGCTTCACCGTATCCGTCCCGGTACTGCCCATGGTCGCAATCTTCTGCCCCGCCTTCACGTTCTGGCCATTATTCACTAACATCGTGTCGTTATGCGCATATGCCGTAATGTAGTCCTCACCATGCTTAATCATGATCAGGTTACCGTATCCACGAAGCTGGTTACCGACATAGACCACCTTCCCGGCCCCTGAAGCGTAAACCGGCGTGCCGCGTGCGGCAGCGATATCAATTCCTTTATTGCCCCCTTCCGAGAGCGAGTACGGCGCAACCACTTTTCCGCTTGCAGGCCAGATCCAGCAGCGCTGACCGACCGGCGGCCAGGATGATTTAGGCACCTGATAGGATGGCGTCACTTTGGCTGTTTTACGCGTTGAGGACTTATTACCTGAGGAGGAACCGCCGTTAACCTTGAGCTTTTGCCCTATCTCAATGGTATAGGGTGGAGAAATATTATTCAGGCGCGCCAGCTCCTTCACGCTGGTCCCCGTGGCACGTGAGATGCGGTAGAGCGTGTCCCCGCGCTTAACGGTATAGACGGCACCGGAATAACTGCCCATATCCGAAGATTTACTCCCCGAGCATCCTGCTACAAGTAGCGTCAGCGTCAGGCAGAAAATGGCAATGATCGGGTTTCTCGTCAGGCTTCCTGCAAACAAAACAGCTCCTCGGTCAGCGTGAATGGCGCACTATGATAGCAGCCCAAACTGATGCGGGTCATGCCCTTTTCCGCTCTGTGGGCCAAACCGTTCGCATAAGAATGCAGTATAATAATTCCGCTGATGGTGCTGAACCATTAAGCATTATGGCACTGGAGCATCAATGAGTATTCAAGAACACGTTATTTTGGTAAATGACCAGGGAAAGGTGATTGGCACTCAGGAGAAGTACGCCGCGCACACGTCACACACCCCGCTACACCTGGCCTTCTCTTCATGGCTGTTTAACGCTAACGGAGAATGTCTGATTACCCGGCGCGCCTTAAGTAAAAAAGCCTGGCCCGGCGTGTGGACCAACTCCGTTTGCGGACATCCACAGGCCGACGAAGCGACAGAGCAGGCGATTATCCGCCGCTGCCGCTTTGAAGTCGGGGCCGAAATCACCGACATCACCCCCGTTGCCCCGGCGTTCCGCTACCGTGAAGCCGACCCTTCAGGGATCGTTGAAAACGAAATCTGCCCGGTCTATGCCGCCCGCGTAACGAATACCCTCGCAATCAATAGCGACGAAGTGATGGAGTATCAGTGGGTGGAGCTGGACGCGCTCTTCCGCGCGCTGGACGCCACACCGTGGGCATTTAGTCCGTGGATGGTGCAGGAAGCGAACACTGCGCGCGAAAAACTCAGCGCTTTTGCGGCGCAATAAAAAAGCCCCGGCGATAAACGCACGGGGCTTTTTTTACGTCTTAACGGCTTATTTCACCGGACGCATCGCCGGGAACAGGATCACGTCGCGGATGGTGTGGCTGTTGGTGAACAGCATCACCATACGGTCGATACCAATACCCAGGCCAGCCGTCGGCGGCAGGCCGTGTTCCAGCGCGGTTACGTAGTCTTCGTCGAAGAACATCGCTTCGTCGTCGCCTGCCGCTTTCGCGTTAACCTGATCCTGGAAACGCTGCGCCTGATCTTCTGCATCGTTCAGCTCGCTAAAGCCGTTACCGATTTCGCGGCCACCGATGAAGAATTCGAAGCGGTCAGTGATTTCCGGGTTCTCGTCATTACGACGCGCCAGCGGAGACACTTCCGCCGGGTATTCGGTGATGAAGGTCGGCTGAATCAGGTGCGCTTCGGCCACTTCTTCGAAGATCTCGGTCACGATACGGCCCAGACCCCAGCTCTTCTCAACCTTAATACCGATGCTTTCAGCGATCGCTTTCGCAGAGTCGAAGTTATCCAGATCCGCCATGTTGGTTTCCGGACGGTATTTCTTGATCGCTTCGCGCATGGTCAGTTTTTCGAACGGCTTGCCGAAGTCGAACACTTCTTCACCGTAAGGGACCTGCGTGGTGCCCAGAATATCCTGCGCCAGGGTGCGGAACAGGGATTCGGTCAGCTCGATCAGATCTTTGTAATCCGCATACGCCATATAGAGTTCCATCATGGTGAACTCTGGGTTATGACGTACGGAAATACCTTCGTTACGGAAGTTACGGTTGATTTCAAACACGCGGTCGAAACCACCTACCACCAGACGCTTCAGATACAGTTCCGGCGCGATACGCAGGTACATGTCCAGGTCCAGGGCGTTGTGATGGGTGATGAACGGACGGGCAGAGGCACCGCCTGGGATCACCTGCATCATCGGGGTTTCTACTTCCATAAAGTCGCGGTTAACCATGAACTGGCGAATACCGGCCATGATCTGGGAGCGAATTTTGAAGGTCTTACGGGATTCATCATTAGAGATGAGATCCAGGTAGCGCTGACGATAGCGCGCTTCCTGATCCTGCAAACCGTGGAACTTGTCCGGCAGCGGGCGCAGGGCTTTGGTCAGCAGACGCAGTTCGGTACAGTGGATAGACAGTTCACCGGTCTTGGTTTTGAACAGTTTACCTTTAGCGCCCAGGATGTCGCCCAGGTCCCACTTCTTGAACTGCTCGTTATAGATGCCTTCCGGCAGGTCGTCACGAGAGACATACAGCTGAATGCGGCCGCCAACGTCCTGTAAGGTCACGAAGGAGGCTTTACCCATGATACGACGGGTCATCATGCGGCCCGCCACGGACACTTCAACGTTCAGCGCTTCAAGCTCTTCGTTCTCTTTACCGTCGAAGTCTGCGTGCAGTTGGTCTGAGGTGTGGTCACGACGAAAATCGTTCGGGAACGGCACGCCCTGCTCGCGCAGCGCTGCCAGCTTCTCGCGGCGGGTTTTCAGTTCGTTGTTAAGATCGACTACCGCGTCAGCGCCCTGTGATTGTTGTTCAGACATGTTGGTTCCTCATAACCCTGCTTTCAAACTTGCTTCGATAAATTGATCCAGGCTGCCGTCCAGCACCGCCTGCGTGTTACGGGTTTCAACCCCGGTACGCAGGTCTTTGATGCGGGAGTCATCAAGGACGTAAGAACGGATCTGGCTGCCCCAGCCGATGTCGGACTTGTTGTCTTCCATCGCCTGCTTCTCAGCATTTTTCTTCTGCATCTCCAGCTCATAAAGCTTCGCTTTCATCTGCTTCATGGCCTGGTCTTTGTTCTTATGCTGGGAACGGTCGTTCTGGCACTGTGTTACCAGCCCGGTTGGAATGTGGGTAATACGCACCGCAGATTCCGTACGGTTAACGTGCTGACCGCCCGCGCCGGATGCGCGGTAAACGTCGATACGCAGGTCCGCCGGGTTGATGTCGATATCGATATCCTCATCCACTTCCGGGTAGACAAACGCGGAGCTGAAGGAGGTGTGGCGACGGCCACCGGAATCGAACGGGCTCTTACGCACCAGGCGGTGAACGCCGGTTTCAGTACGCAGCCAGCCGTAGGCGTAATCGCCAATAATCTTAATGGTGACGGACTTGATACCCGCCACTTCACCTTCGGACTCTTCGATAATCTCGGTTTTGAAACCGCGCGCTTCTGCCCAGCGCAGATACATACGCATCAGCATGCTGGCCCAGTCCTGCGCTTCGGTACCGCCAGAGCCTGCCTGAATATCGAGATAGCAGTCAGCGCTATCGTATTCGCCGGAGAACATGCGACGGAATTCCAGCTGCGCCAGCTTCTCTTCCAGCACGTCGAGCTCTGCCACGGCTTCGTTAAAGGTTTCTTCGTCGTCGGCTTCGACAGCCAGCTCCAGCAGCCCAGAAACATCTTCCAGACCCTGCGCCATTTGATCCAGCGTATCTACGATGGCTTCGAGGGAGGAACGTTCTTTACCCAGCGCCTGCGCGCGTTCAGGTTCGTTCCAGACGTCCGGCTGTTCCAGCTCGGCGTTTACTTCTTCGAGACGCTCTTTCTTGGCATCGTAGTCAAAGATACCCCCTAAGAACGTCAGAGCGCTCCGTGAGGTCCTGAATGCGGTTTTTTACCGGATTAATTTCAAACATGGTCTGTTTTCTTTTATGAGCTTGTCAAAATGCGGTGATAAGAGCGGGATTGTACCGAATCCACGCCCTTTTTTATAGAGATTACTGACGCTAAATTGGCCAGATATTGTCGATGATGATCTGAAGGGTGCGGTTACCGCGGAACTCGTTAATATCCAGCTTATAGGCCAGCTCAACCTCGCGCACGCCGTTGTCCGGCCAGATGGAGGTATCAACGTTAAAGGCGATGCCGTCGAGCAGCGGCCCGCCGCCGACCGGTTCCACCATCACTTTGAGATGGCGTTCGCCCACGATGCGCTGTTGCAGCAAACGAAAACGTCCGTCGAAAAGCGGCTCCGGGAACATCTGCCCCCACGGGCCGGCATCGCGCAGCATCTGCGCCACCTCCATGGTCATTTCAGCCGGAGAAAGCTCGCCGTCAGAAACCACTTCACCCTGCAAGAGAGACGGATCGATCCACTCGGTGACCAGTTCGCCAAACAGACGCTGGAACTCCTCGAACTTCGCCTCTTCCAGCGACAGGCCTGCCGCCATCGCGTGGCCGCCGAACTTAATCATCAGGTTCGGATGAAGCGTGTCGAGACGCTCCAGCGCATCGCGCATATGCAGCCCCTGAATGGAACGACCGGAGCCTTTCAGCGTGCCGTCCCCGGCGGGGGCGAACGCGATCACCGGGCGGTGGAAACGCTCTTTAATACGCGATGCCAGAATGCCCACCACGCCCTGGTGCCATTCGGGGTGATACATCGCCAGCCCGCCCGGCAGGGTGTCACCGCTGCGCTCCAGCTTTTCGCACAGGGTCAGCGCTTCGGCCTGCATCCCCTGCTCAATCTCTTTACGGGTCTGGTTGAGTGCGTCCAGCTCACTGGCCAGCACGCGCGCTTCGCCGATGTTGTCGCACAGGAGCAGCGCAACGCCAACCGACATATCGTCCAGCCGCCCCGCCGCGTTCAGGCGCGGGCCGAGGGCAAAACCCAAATCGCTTGCCGCAAGCTTCAGCGGATCGCGGTTGGCAATTTCCAGCAGCGCCTTGATCCCCGGACGGCATTTGCCCGCCCGAATGCGGCTCAAGCCCTGCCAGGTGAGAATACGGTTATTGGTATCGAGCGGCACCACGTCCGCCACGGTTCCCAGCGCCACCAGATCGAGATACTCCGCGAGGTTCGGCACGGCAATCCCGCGCGATTCGAACCAGCCCTTATCACGCAGCAACGTGCGTAACGCCAGCATCAGATAAAACGCCACCCCTACTCCGGCCAGCGATTTCGACGGGAAATCGCAGTCACGCAGGTTCGGGTTAATGATGGCTTCGGCGTCTGGCAGGGTTTCTCCTGGCAGGTGGTGATCGGTGACCAGTACCGGGATCCCCAGCGCATGGGCATGATCGACCCCCGCATGAGAAGAGATCCCGTTATCCACGGTCATGATCATCTGTGCACCACGGGCATGGGCCTGATCGACCACTTCCGGGCTGAGGCCGTAGCCGTCTTCAAACCGGTTCGGCACCAGGTAAGCCACGTTATCGCAGCCTAGCGCACGCAGGCTGAGTACGCTCAGCGCGGTACTGGTTGCGCCGTCGGCATCGAAATCGCCCACCACGACAATCCGCGTCCCGTCACGGAACGCGTCGTAGAGCATTTCAGTCGCTTTTTCGATGCCACTCAGCGCTTGCCAGGGCAGCATGCCTTTAACGCTGCGCTCAAGATCGCTTGCCGTACGCACGCCACGGCTGGCGTACAACCGCTTTAACAGCAGCGGAAGCGTATCTGGTAAATCCGCGGTTTCAACCGCATCGCGGCGGCGCAGTTTTATCGGGGCTTTCACGCGAATTATTTACCACCCGTCTGTTTCTGGTGTTCGTCGAGGAACGCTTTCATCTCTTTTGGCCCCTGGTAGCCCGGCACCACATAGCCGTTGCTCAGCACAATGGCTGGCGTACCGCTCACGCCAAACTGTACGCCCAGCGCGTAGTGGTTAGCGATGTCGATATCGCAGGAGGCGGGCTTCACGCCTTTACCGTTCATCGCATCATCAAAGGCCTTGTTGCGGTCTTTCGCACACCAGATCGCTTTCATATCCTGCTCAGGCTGACTCTGCACGCCAGCGCGTGGGAAGGCCAGGTAACGCACGGTAATGCCCAGCGCGTTGTAGTCTTTCATCTCTTCATGCAGCTTGTGGCAGTAGCCGCAGGTGATGTCGGTGAAGACGGTAATGACGTGCTTTTCCTGCGCCGCTTTGTAGACAATCATCTCTTTTTCGAGCGCATTCAGGTTTTTCATCAGTAGCTGGTTGGTGACGTTCACCGGCTGCGCACCGCTCACGTCGTACATTGGCCCCTGAATGATGTGCTTTCCGTCTTCGGTCACGTACAGCACGCCGCTGTTGGTCAGCACCGTTTTCATGCCAGCCACCGGCGCTGGCTGGATCTCGCTGCTGGCGACGCCGAGTTTCGTCAGAGACTGTTTAATGGCGGCATCATCCGCATGGGCAAAACCGGAAACCGAAGCTGCCAGCAGGGTGAACAGCGCTAAAGACTTTTTCATATATGATCCTGTAACAATTCGTCGGCACTCACGCGCGAGGGTGGTGCTGTTGGTGTAGCTGCCGCAGGCGTTCCGTCGCGACATGGGTGTATATTTGCGTCGTTGAAAGATCGCTGTGTCCAAGCAACATCTGCACCACGCGTAAATCCGCGCCGTGGTTTAACAGATGCGTCGCGAAGGCGTGACGCAAAACGTGCGGCGACAGCTTCTCACTGTCAATACCCGCCAGTGTGGCGTAATGTTTAATGCGATGCCAGAACGTTTGTCGCGTCATCTGCTGCGCGCGCTGGCTCGGGAATAATACATCTATGGAGACGCCGTTCAGCAGCCACGGACGCCCGTGTTCCAGATACGTCTCCAGCCAGTAGACCGCCTCTTCACCCAGCGGCACCAGCCGTTCTTTGTTCCCTTTACCGATAACGCGCACCACGCCCTGACGCAGGCTGATATCGCTCATCGTCAGGCCCACCAGCTCAGAAACGCGCAAGCCCGTGGCATACAATAGTTCAAGCATGGCTTTATCGCGTAACTCCAGCGGAAGGTCAACTGCGGGCGACTGTAATAATCTCTCAACTTGCGCTTCGCTGAGATCTTTTGGCAGCCGCTGAGGCAGTTTAGGCGATGCCAGCAGTGCGCTGGGATCATCCGCGCGGATCTTCTCGCGGTAAAGGTGCTGGAACAGGCGGCGCATGGCGCTCAGCAGACGTGCGGAGCTGGTGGCTTTGTACCCCCCTTCCATCCGCTCAGCCAGTAACCCTTGCAGGTCATCGCTTTGTGCGCTTTCAAGCGTCAGCCCCCGGTGCGCCAGCCACTCGACCAGCAAAGTGAGATCCCGACGATAGGCGCTAAGCGTATTTTCAGCGAGGTTTTTCTCCAGCCACAGCGCGTCGAGAAACTGTTCGATGAGTGCGAGATCCTTTTCCACATCAACCCCTATGGTTCTGCAATCTGGCCATTATGCCTGATTGCCATCGGTTTCTGGTACACTACGCGCAAAGTCATAGCAAGAATTGAGATAGTTACGCGATGAATATTGGTCTGTTCTATGGTTCCAGTACCTGCTACACCGAAATGGCGGCGGAGAAAATTCGCGACATTATTGGCCCGGAACTGGTGACGTTGCATAACCTGAAAGATGACGCGGTTGCCTTGATGGAGCAGTACGATGTGCTGATTCTGGGTATCCCTACCTGGGACTTTGGTGAGATTCAGGAAGACTGGGAAGCGATCTGGGATCAGCTTGATTCAGTCAATTTTGAAGGCAAAATCATTGCGATGTACGGCATGGGCGACCAGTTGGGCTACGGGGAGTGGTTCCTTGACGCACTCGGCATGCTGCACGACAAACTGGCCCCAAAGGGCGCGACCTTTATCGGCTACTGGCCTACGGAAGGCTATGAGTTCACCAGTCAAAAACCGATAATTGCCGACGGCCAGCTGTTTGTCGGGCTCGCGCTGGATGAAACCAACCAGTACGATCTTAGCGACGAGCGCCTCCAGAGCTGGTGCGAGCAGATTCTGGGTGAGATGGCCGAGCAGTTCAGCTGATTTACTCCTGCGTCGGCTGTTGCACGATCAACCGGCGCAGATCTCGCCACTCCGCAGGATCCATACTGTCTGCTGCCAGCCACAGGTGCTGGCGACGATTGTCCTCGACCCGACGCAGCCGTAGCATCATCCCGGTGTTGAGCATCCACGGCGTCCCTATCATTTCCCACTCTTTTCCCTGCCAGCGCAGGCGAGAATCCATCAGCAGCTTAATTTCACCCTGACGGGCGTTGATTCGACGCTGGCTGCGCACGCTGTCAAACACTACAAACGACAGCAAAAGCAGCCACAGAGGGGTATAGCTTAGCGGCCACGGCACCAATAACACCATTGCCGCGACCAGACCGTGGAGCAGTAAGGACATCCACTGTGAGCGCCACGAGACGCGAAGATCAGATTGCCACAGGACCACGTTCCTGATTCCGTGTTTGAATTAATTGCACCATCCGTTGCAACTCGGTGTCGGCGGGCTTGCCGTGATTCATCAGCCAGTTGAATAAATCCGGATCGTCGGACTCAAGCAGACGGACAAACAGGCGCTTATCGTCATCGCTTAAGCTGTCGTACTCATACTCGAAGAAAGGCATGATGGAGATATCAAGTTCACGCATGCCGCGACGGCACGCCCAGTGAATACGGGCCTTGTTGTTAATATCCATGTTCTGTTTCCTGCATTACGTTTGGCACAGTCGGTATCCCGTTCGGTATTCATTATTGCTCTTCGGGAACACCTGCTAGTGTAACGTGTTTTTGACCGTTTCTTTACTGGAATATTGCGAACCTCGAGCAAGCTTCCTGAATAATCCTTATAAAGACAGCGGATTACACTATTTTGCGTAGCGCCACGCATAACCGCGTAATGGCACGAATGGCCTGCTGAAAGCGCTTGCATTGAATACAGTCTCTTTTACCATTAGGTATTATCAAAGCGTTAAGCAATTCAGGACATCACTATGGCATTTACACCATTTTCTCCTCGCCAGCCCGCCGCCTCTGCGCGTCTGCCGCTGACGCTGATTACTCTTGATGACTGGGCACTGGCGACACTGACCGGTGCGGACAGCGAAAAATACCTGCAAGGCCAGGTCACGGCGGACGTGGCGCAGTTGACTGAGCACCAGCATCTGCTGGCCGCGCATTGCGATCCAAAAGGCAAAATGTGGAGCAACCTGCGTCTGTTCCGCCGTCAGGACGGATTCGCCTTCATTGAGCGTCGCAGCCTGCGTGATGCCCAGCTTAAAGAGCTGAAAAAATACGCGGTCTTTTCTAAAGTCACCATCGCCCCGGACGATGAACACGTTCTGCTGGGGGTCGCGGGTTTCCAGGCGCGTGCAGCGCTGAAAAACCTGTTTGCCGAGCTACCGGATGCCGGAAAACAGCTGATCAGCGAGGGAGAAACCTCCATTCTGTGGTTCGAACACCCTGCGGAGCGCTTCTTGCTGGTAACCGACGAAGCAACGGCGGAACGCGTCACTGACGCCCTGCGCGGTGAAGCACAGCTCAACAACAGCCAGCAGTGGCTGGCGCTGAACATCGAAGCGGGCCTGCCGGTTATTGACGCGGCAAACAGCGCGCAGTTTATCCCGCAGGCGACAAACATCCAGGCGCTGGGTGGTATCAGCTTTAAGAAGGGCTGCTACACCGGACAGGAAATGGTGGCGCGTGCGAAATTCCGCGGCGCGAACAAACGTGCCCTGTGGACGCTGGCTGGTCACGCCAGCCGTGTGCCGGAAGCGGGTGAAGATCTCGAGATGAAGATGGGCGAAAACTGGCGCCGTACCGGCACCGTGTTAGCCGCCGTCCAGCTCGATGATGGCCGCCTGCTGGTGCAGGTTGTCATGAATAATGATATGGAGCCCGACAGCGTGTTCCGCGTGCGGGACGATGCAAACACGCTCAGCATTGAGCCGCTGCCGTATTCACTGGAAGATTGATGCTGTATCGCCCGGTGTTGATATTCACCCTCTCCCTGTGGGCTGAGGGTTCCCCACAAATTAATGCGAGCACTGAGCAATCCCCTCGCCCCTCCGGGGAGAGGGTTAGGGTGAGGGGAACATACGGCGGTGGTGGTCATTCCGTTCACTTTATGTTCCTTGCTACTCTGTAACGACATGACCGGTGAACGTGCCAGGGTGGCTCAGTCGCCACCACCCTGGCGACCCGGGCTCCCGGCGGTAAATCGCCGCTTCGCGGTGCCCTCGGCTTATTCCTTCCGGCTTATCGGGTACGGGCGGAGGCAACGTCCCTGTAAAGCCGCCCTCTCGGCGCATCCCTGCGCCTCGCCCCGGCCTGCAGGAAACGCCTCAGCGATTTACAGCCGGACCAGGGCATCGCTGACAGCCCTCAGTCATTTAGAAAGCAACTTTATTGCTTCTGCATAAAAAAATTACTGGGGATCCCTCAGCCCTGTGGGAGAGGGTCGGGGTGAGGGCATCAGACCGCACCTTACAAAAAAACTACACCTGACCAACATACAGATAAATTGCCAGAAAGTGGCACACGCTGCCGCCCAGCACAAAGCCGTGCCAGATGGCATGGTTGTACGGGATACGCTTGCAGACGTAGAAAATCACGCCCAGCGAGTAGATCACTCCGCCCACCGCCAGAAGCGTCACGCCCCCCACCGCCAGCTTAATGGCTAACTGATACACCACAATCAGCGACAGCCAGCCCATTGTCAGATAGGTGACCAGCGACAGCACTTTGAACCGGTGCGCGATGGTCAGCTTGAACAGGATCCCCAGCAGCGCCAGGCTCCAGATTACAATCATCAGGCCACGCGACAGCGGTGAGTTGAGCCCCACCAGCAAAAATGGCGTGTAGGTGCCTGCAATGAGAAGATAGATTGCGCAGTGGTCAAATTTCTTGAGCCATATCTTCGCCCGTTGATGCGGAATAGCGTGATACAGCGTTGAGGCAAGGAAAAGCAGGATCATACTCCCGCCATACAGGCTGTAGCTGGTAATGGCCATCGCGCTGGCGTTGGTATCTACCGCCTGCACCAACAGCAATACTAAGCCGACAATCCCAAACACCAGGCCAATGCCATGGCTTATACTGTTGGCTACTTCCTCAGCCAGCGAATATCCCTGTGCGATTAATGGTCTGCTCACCATACTTAACTCCGGGAAAACAAAAGATGATTATTCATCGCCAGTCTATGCTAACTGAGAATGATTCCAGTGAACACCTGTTAGCTAAAATAAATCCCCAATAAGAATTTATCTTTATAAATCAAACAAATACAAACCAAACCCACCGCACAGGTGTAAATGATTTCATTAACACCTGAGTAATCAAGGAGATAAATCCGTCTCTCACCCTTCGTCATCATGGTATGCTTCAGGGATAGTGTCCGACAGCGAGTTTAGCCATTGTGAGTATGTTCAGCCATTCCGCCATTGCCAGCCTCAACAATCTGGAAATGATGGTCTACAACTATGTCATTAAGAACCGTGACAAAGTGATGTACATGACCATCCGCGAGCTGGCGGATGCGGCGGGAGTCTCTACCACTACTATCCTGCGCTTCTGCCGAAAGCTCAACTGCGAAGGCTACTCGGAATTTCGGGTGCGCTTTAAACTCTATCTGGAGCAGAACGAGCCGCAGCAGGCGAATTTTGGTGCCAGTGAAATTATCAGCTTCTTTAAAAGCGTAAATAACGAAGAGTTCGATGCGTTATTAGATAAAGCCGTCGATATTATTTTATCATCTGAACGAATTATTTTTGTTGGCGCAGGCACGTCCGGATCGCTGGCAAAATATGGCGCACGTTTCTTTTCAAATATCGGGAAATTCAGCAACTATATCGACGATCCTTATTTCCCGGTCACTAACGATATGGCTAAAAATGCACTGGCCATTGTACTTTCCGTCTCCGGAGAAACCGAGGAAATCCTGCGCTTCGCCAGCCAGTTCAGCCTGCATCGCTGCAAGGTGCTCTCTGTCACCAGCCACGAACATTCTCGTCTCGCGAAACTGGCGGACTTTAATCTCTCCTGGCATGTCCCCCAAACGCGCATAGGCGGCGTTTACGATATAACCACCCAAATCCCCGTCATCTATATTCTGGAATCATTAGGCCGGAAACTGGCGAAGAAATTAACAGAATAAAACATCCTGTTTTTTTGATGTGACAAATTACAATTTCCGCAAAATGTTATATCGTGACATTTATTTCCGCTTTGCTAGACTCGAAATCAATAAGTCCTAAATTGAGAATAGCAAAGATGAAAAAACTCACTTTACCGAAAGATTTTTTATGGGGCGGCGCGGTGGCGGCGCACCAGGTTGAAGGCGGCTGGAACAAAGGCGGCAAAGGGCCAAGCATTTGCGACGTGCTCACCGGCGGCGCACACGGCGTTCCGCGTGAAATCACGCAGGAAGTGATTGAAGGCAAATATTACCCGAACCACGAAGCCGTCGACTTTTACGGCCATTACAAAGAAGACATCAAGCTGTTTGCCGAGATGGGCTTCAAATGTTTCCGTACCTCTATCGCCTGGACGCGCATCTTCCCGAAAGGCGACGAAACTCAGCCAAACGAAGAGGGGCTGAAGTTTTACGACGACATGTTCGATGAACTGCTGAAGTACAACATCGAGCCGGTGATCACCCTCTCCCACTTTGAAATGCCGCTGCACCTCGTTCAGGAATACGGCGGATGGACCAACCGTAAAGTAGTCGATTTCTTTGTACGCTTCTCGGAAGTGGTATTTGAGCGCTACAAAAATAAGGTCAAATACTGGATGACCTTCAACGAAATCAACAACCAGCGCAACTGGCGTGCGCCGCTGTTCGGCTACTGCTGCTCTGGCGTGGTCTATACCGAGCACGACAACCCGGAAGAGACCATGTACCAGGTGCTGCACCACCAGTTCGTGGCCAGCGCGCTGGCGGTGGAAGCCGCCCGCCGCATTAACCCGGAGATGAAAGTCGGCTGCATGCTGGCGATGGTGGCGCTCTATCCGTACTCCTGCAAGCCAGAAGATGTGATGTTCGCTCAGGAATCCATGCGCGAGCGCTACGTCTTTACCGACGTACAGCTACGCGGCTACTACCCGTCTTACGTGCTGAACGAGTGGGAACGCCGTGGCTTCTCCATCAAAATGGAAGCAGGCGACGAGCAGATCCTGCGTGAAGGCACCTGCGATTACTTAGGTTTCAGCTACTACATGACCAACGCGGTCAAAGCGGAAGGCGGCACCGGTGACGCCATTTCCGGCTTCGAGGGCAGCGTGCCGAACCCACACGTCAAGGCGTCCGACTGGGGCTGGCAGATTGACCCTGTGGGCCTGCGTTATTCACTGTGCGAACTGTACGAGCGCTATCAGAAGCCGCTGTTTATCGTGGAGAACGGTTTCGGCGCCTACGACAAAGTGGAAGAAGACGGCAGCATCAACGATGACTACCGCATCGACTACCTGCGCGCCCACGTGGAAGAGATGATGAAGGCCGTGACGTACGACGGCGTGGATCTGATGGGCTACACCCCGTGGGGCTGCATCGACTGCGTCTCCTTCACCACCGGCCAGTACAGCAAGCGCTACGGCTTTATCTACGTCAACAAGCACGACGACGGCACCGGTGACATGTCCCGCTCCCGTAAGAAGAGCTTTGAGTGGTATAAAACCGTCATTGCCAGCAACGGCGAAACGCTGTAATGGCTTGCCCTCTCTGCAAGCGGAGAGGGCAAACTGCTTATCTTCCAGACACTTCTTTACAGCTTTTGCGTTGCCAAAATATGTTCGCCCGATAATATAGGCATCCTGAATATTTGAGGCGAACATGATTAAGCGACAACGCAACGCTATCCTGCTTGTAGCCCTGGCCTGCCTGGTGGTACTGATATGTACCGCCCAGCGGATGGCCGGGATGCACGCGCTTGTCATGAACGTCACCGCCACGAGCCAGTCTGTTCAGCAGGGGCAGGAGAGTGCCGACGCACCGGTAACCCCGTGTGAGCTAAGCGCCAAGTCGCTGATGTCGGTCCCGCCTGTTTTGTTTGAAGGCGCCCTGATTGCCGTCACCCTGCTGCTTGCGTTGCTGGCAGCCAGTCCACCGCGCCGCGAACGGCAGTGGCCTCCCCGCGTTATCTCCCCGCCCCGGTTAAGGGTGCATCTGCGATTATGCGTCTTCCGTGAATGAGCCTTCGCCTGTTACTTCAGGTTAATTCATCATTTACGGAGAAAATTTATGTTTACTGTATTCAGGCGACTGCTGGTCTGCCTGCTTTGGCTATGGCTGCCCCTCAGCCAGGCTGCCGACAGCGGCTGGCTGCGCGCCGCCGATAATCAGCACGCCAGCGTCAGGCTGCGTGCGCAACCTGAAAGCACTGGCGAAACCCGCCTGCTGCTGGACGTCACCCTGCAAAAAGGCTGGAAAACCTACTGGCGCTCGCCGGGCGAAGGCGGCGTCGCACCCGCGATTAAATGGCATCAGCCCGTCGAGGCGATCTGGCGCTGGCCTGTGCCGCAGCGTTTCGACGTCGCGGGCATCACCACGCAGGGCTATCACGGCGATGTCAGCTTTCCCCTCACTCTGCGGGGCGACGTCCCGACGATCCTGAGCGGCGTGCTTACGCTCTCCACCTGTAGCAACGTCTGTATTCTTACCGACTACCCGTTTTCGCTGAACATGACCGCATCCGCAGGCGCCGGTTTTGATTACGATTTCAGTCGGGCCATGGGCACCCTTCCGCTCAGCGGCGGGTTGACCTCAACGCTTAACGCCACCTATGCCCCCGGCAAGCTGACCGTAACGGCGCAGCGTGACGCAGGCTGGCAGGCGCCGTCGCTGTTTATCGACGGTATGGATGATGTTGATTTCGGCAAACCGGCCCTCACCGTGCGCGGTGATTCGCTGGTCGCCACCGTGCCCGTGACGGACAGCTGGGGCGAGGCCGCGCCCAACCTCAGCGGCAAAACCCTGTCACTGGTTCTGGCCGATAGCGGGCAGGCGCAGGAGTCCAGCCTGAGCATTCAGCCGGGGAACGCCGCGCCGACGCTCCCGTTAGGCTGGGTGCTGCTGATGGCGCTGGCTGGTGGCCTGATCCTCAACGTTATGCCCTGCGTGCTGCCGGTGCTGGCCATGAAGCTGGGCACGCTGATGCAAACCGAACGGCAGGCGCGCGGTCAGGTGCGCAGGCAGTTTCTTGCATCGGTAGCCGGGATCGTGATCTCGTTCCTCGCACTGGCGCTGATGATGACGGTATTACGTTTAGGCAATCAGGCGCTCGGCTGGGGGATCCAGTTCCAGAACCCGTGGTTTATTGCCGCGATGGCGCTGGTAATGGTGCTCTTCAGCGCCAGCCTGCTGGGGTTGTTTGAAATCCGTCTCCCTTCCGGCGCCAGCACCTTCCTCGCCACGCGCGGCGGCAACGGGCTTGCGGGTCATTTCTGGCAAGGCGCGTTTGCCACGCTGCTGGCGACACCCTGCACCGCGCCGTTCCTGGGGACGGCGGTCTCGGTCGCGCTGGCGGCACCGCTTCCCCTGCTGTGGGGGATCTTCCTGGCGATGGGTATCGGCATGAGCCTGCCGTGGCTGCTGGTGGCGGCCTGGCCGGGGCTGGCCCAGCGGTTGCCGCGTCCGGGGCGCTGGATGAACGTTGTACGCGTAGTGCTGGGGATGATGATGCTCGGCTCATCGCTGTGGCTGCTGAGCCTGCTGACGGTGCACATTGGCAGCCTGCCGGTCATTACGCTGGGCGTGCTACTGATCCTTGCGCTGCTGCTGGTCACCGCCTGGCGCTACCGCTGGCAAACGGCACTGCGCGCCGGGGTATTAGCTGTACTGGTGGCCGGGGTAGTCGCGTTTGTTTCCGGCTCCGGCGGCGAGGGCTCCCGCCGCGATCGTATTCACTGGCAGCCGCTCAGCGAGCAGGCCATTGCCCGCGCGCTGGCGGAGAACAAACGGGTGTTCGTCGACGTGACCGCCGACTGGTGCGTGACCTGTAAAGCCAATAAATACAACGTTCTGCTGCGCGACGACGTGCAGGTCGCGCTCTCCGCCCCGGACGTTGTCGCCCTGCGCGGCGACTGGAGCCGCCCCTCAGATACCATCAGCCAGTTTTTAACCACGCGCGGCAGCGCCGCCGTGCCGTTTAACCAGATCTACGGACCGGGATTACCTCAGGGCCACGTGCTGCCTGCGTTGTTAAGCCGCGAAGCGGTGCTGAGCACCCTGTCCGATGCAAAAGGAAAATAACATGAGAGCCTTTGTTGCCTTACTTCTGCTGTCGTTATCAACGTTCGGTTTCGCCGCACCGTCAGATGACGCTTCCAACGACCAGCTGGCAAAACTGCTGTTTAACGACCCCAACAGCCCGCGAACCGGAGCGACATCGCCGAAGCTCACCATCGTCTCCTTCACAGACTACAACTGCCCGTATTGCAAGCAGTTCGACCCAATGCTGGAGAAAATCGTGCACGATAATCCCGACGTGCAGCTCATCATCAAACTGCTGCCGTTCAAGGGACAAAGCTCGGTAAATGCCGCGAAAGCGGCGCTCTCAACGTGGCAGCAGGCGCCGGATCAATTCTGGGCACTACACCAGCGGCTGATGATGAAAAAGGGCTATCACGATGACGCCAGCATCGCCGCCGCGCAGGTGAAGACCGGGACGGACAGCATTAAAACCGATGATAAAACTATGGACAGCGTAAAGATGAACCTGATCCTGGCGCAGGTGCTGAATATTCAGGGCACCCCGGCGACCATCATCGGTGACCAGATGGTGGCGGGCGCAATCCCGTATGACGATCTGGAGGGGCTGGTCAAAGAACAGCTGGCGAACGCCCGTGGCAAGTAAGCTTCCGCGCCTGCTGCGCGAGCTGGCCGTGTGGCTGCTGATTGGCGTAGCCGTGAGCCTGGCGGTGGACTATTTCCGCCAGCCCGCGCTGCCGCAGAATTTCTCCGCGACGGCACTGCACACCCTCGACGGTCAGCCCGTCGATCTTATCGCCATGAGTAAGGAGCGACCGCTGCTGGTCTACGTCTGGGCGACATGGTGCGGCGTCTGCCGCTACACCACGCCGTCGGTGGCGGCGATTGCCGCGGACGGGGGTAACGTGATGTCGGTTGCGCTGCGCTCGGGCGATAACGCGACGCTCGAAACATGGATGAGAAAGAAGAAGGCGATGATGCCCACGGTCAACGACGCCAGCGGAGAACTGGCGCGTCAGTGGGACGTTCAGGTGACGCCAACGCTTGTGGTGATCTCTCACGGTGAAGTGAAGTCGATCACCACCGGCTGGACCAGCGGCTGGGGAATGCGCCTGCGGCTGTGGCTGGCGTCGTAGCGTTACTTCCCGCCAGCCAGCTCCAGGAAGCTACCGGTGACATAGGAGGCTTTGTCGCTCAGCAGCCAGGTAATGGCCTGGGCGACCTCCTCCGGCTGACCGCCACGCTGCATCGGTAACATCGACTTCACCCGATCCACACGCCCCGGCTCGCCGCCGGAGGCGTGAATATCGGTATAAATCAGGCCTGGCCGCACGCAGTTAACGCGAATGCCCTGCGCCGCCACCTCCAGCGCGAGGCCGGTTGTCAGGGAATCCACGGCCCCTTTGGAGGCAGCATAATCCACATACTCCCCCGGAGCGCCCAGTCGTGAGGCCGCCGAGGAGACATTCACAATCGCGCCGCCCTTGCCGCCGTGTTTATGCGACATGCGTTTCACCGCCTCACGGCAGCAGAGAAAATAGCCAGTGACGTTGGTGGACAGCACGCGGTTAATACGTTCAGCGGAGAGGTTTTCGATGGAGGATTGTTCAAACAAAATCCCGGCGTTGTTCACCAGCGCGGCGAGCGGCTCACCTTCGCGATCGATGCTGTCGAACATCGCCATCACCTGCGATTCATCGCTGATATCCGCGCGCACGGCAAAGGCCTTACCGCCCGCGTCCACGATCTGATTAATAACCTCTGTCGCGGCTTTGATGTTGTGATGAAAATTCACCGCAACGGTGTAGCCTTCGCTTGCCAGCTGTAGCGCGGTGGCTTTACCAATACCCCGGCTGGCGCCGGTGACCAATGCAATTGCCATTCTTTTCTCCCAATAAAAAAGCCGGGTGGCGGCTTCGCCTTACCCGGCCTACGTTACTACAGGAACAACGTTACTGGTATTCGCTCATCGGCACGCAGGAGCAGAACAGGTTACGGTCGCCGTAAACATCATCAAGACGTTTCACGGTTGGCCAGTATTTGTTTGCTACACCTGCCGGGAAGACAGCCAGCTCGCGGGTATAACCGTGGTTCCACTCTGCCACCAGTTCGTTCTGGGTATGCGGCGCGTTAACCAGGGGGTTATCTTCCAGCGTCCATTCCCCGCCTTTCACGCGGTCGATTTCGCTGCGGATCGCCAGCATCGCGTCGATAAAGCGATCCAGCTCCACCTTGCTTTCAGACTCGGTCGGCTCAACCATCAGAGTTCCTGCAACCGGGAAGGACATGGTTGGCGCGTGGAAGCCGTAGTCGATCAGACGCTTGGCAATATCCAGCTCGCTGATGCCCGTCTCTTCTTTCAGAGGACGAATATCGAGGATGCATTCGTGCGCCACGCGACCATCGCGGCCGGTGTAGAGCACCGGATAGGCGTCTTTCAGACGTGTTGCGATGTAGTTGGCGTTGAGGATCGCCACCTGGCTGGCCTGCTTGAGCCCTTCCGCGCCCATCATGCGGATGTACATCCAGCTGATTGGCAGGATAGAGGCGCTGCCGAACGGTGCCGCGGAGACCGCGCCCTGACGGGTCAGCATGCCTTCAATCTGCACCACGCTATGGCCTGGCACAAACGGTGCCAGGTGCGCTTTGACGCCGATTGGGCCCATGCCCGGGCCGCCGCCGCCGTGCGGAATGCAGAACGTTTTATGCAGGTTCAGGTGCGACACGTCCGCGCCAATAAAGCCCGGAGAGGTAATGCCCACCTGGGCGTTCATGTTCGCGCCGTCGAGGTAAACCTGGCCGCCGAACTGATGCACCACTTCACACACTTCACGGATCGTTTCTTCGTACACGCCGTGGGTGGACGGGTAGGTCACCATGATGCAGGAGAGTTTGTCGCCTGCCTGCTCGGCTTTCGCGCGCAGGTCGGCCAGATCGATGTTGCCGTTTTTGTCGCACGCCACGACCACCACTTCCATCCCTGCCATCTGGGCAGAGGCCGGGTTGGTGCCGTGGGCAGAGCTTGGGATCAGACAGATATCGCGGTGGCCTTCGTTGCGGCTTTCGTGATAGTGACGGATCGCCAGCAGACCGGCGTATTCACCCTGCGCACCGGAGTTCGGCTGCATGCAGAGCGCGTCGTACCCGGTCAGCTTCACCAGCCAGTCGGAGAGCTGGTTGATCATCATGTGATAACCTTCCGCCTGCTCAGCCGGGCAGAACGGGTGCAGCTCGGAGAATTCAGGCCAGGTGATTGGGATCATCTCAGCCGCGGCGTTCAGCTTCATGGTGCAGGAGCCCAGCGGGATCATCGCCTGGTTCAGCGCCAGATCTTTACGTTCCAGAGAGTGCATGTAACGCATCATCTCGGTTTCGCTGTGATAGCGGTTGAACACCGGGTGAGTCAGGATCGCGTCGTCGCGCAGCATGCTTTCCTGAATGGAGCGGCTGTCGAGCGCAACCTCTTTGTCGAGCGTATCAACGTCCAGACCCTGTGCGTCACCCAGCAATACGTTGAACAGGGTCAGGATATCGTCACGGGTGGTGCTTTCGTCCAGCGTAATGCCGACCGCATTGTGAATGTCGCTGCGCAGGTTGATTTGTGCTGCCTCGGCGCGCGCCAGCACGGCCGCTTTGTCTGCCACCTCGACGCACAGGGTGTCGAAGTAGTGCTCATGACGCAGCCTGAGACCTTTCTGTTGCAGACCGCAGGCCAGGAGATCGGCCAGACGGTGGATGCGGCTGGCAATGCGTTTCAGACCTGCCGGACCGTGGAACACCGCGTATAAGCTGGCAATGTTAGCCAGCAGCACCTGCGAGGTACAGATGTTGGAGTTCGCTTTCTCGCGGCGGATATGCTGCTCGCGGGTCTGCATCGCCATGCGCAGCGCGGTGTTACCGGCGGCATCTTTCGATACGCCGATAATACGGCCTGGCATGGAACGTTTAAATTCATCTTTCGCGCCAAAGAACGCCGCGTGCGGGCCGCCGTAGCCCATCGGCACGCCGAAGCGTTGCGCTGAGCCGAAGACAATATCCGCGCCCTGTTTACCTGGCGCCGTCAGCAGCACCAGCGCCATAAAATCAGCGGCGACGCTAACAATAACCTTACGGGATTTGAGCTCGGCGATCAGCGCGCTGTAATCATGCACTTCCCCGGTGGTGCCCACCTGCTGTAACAGCACGCCGAAGACGTCCTGGTGATCCAGCACTTTGTCAGCGTCGTCGACAATCACCTCAAAGCCGAAGGTTTCCGCACGGGTGCGCACCACGTCCAGCGTCTGGGGATGCACGTCCGCCGCGACGAAGAAGCGGTTGGCGTTTTTCAGCTTGCTCACGCGCTTCGCCATCGCCATCGCTTCAGCGGCGGCAGTGGCTTCATCCAGCAGCGAGGCAGAGGCGATATCCATACCGGTCAGATCCAGCGTCACCTGCTGGAAGTTCAGCAGCGCTTCCAGACGGCCCTGGGAGACTTCTGGCTGATACGGGGTGTAAGCGGTGTACCAGCCCGGATTTTCCAGCATATTACGCAGGATCACCGGCGGTAATTGCACGTTGGTGTAGCCCATGCCGATATAAGACTTATAGCGCTTGTTAAGGCCGGCGATGGCCTTCAGCTCCGCCAGCGCGGCGAACTCCGTCGTGGACTCGCCTACCTGCGGCGGTGTGGCAAGCTGGATGTCTTTTGGCACGATCTGGCCGATCAGTGCGTTTAATGAATCCGCGCCAACTGTCTTCAGCATCTCCTGCTGTTGCTGAGCATCCGGCCCAATGTGACGTTCAATGAAGGCGCCACGGTTTTCAAGCTGGCTTAAAGTCTGTGTCATGAGCGATGGTTCCTGAAACGTGCAGTGAATCGTAATTATCTGTAACGCTGTTGCCCGGTGGCGCTAACGCTTACCGGGCCTACGTAGATCTGTAGGCCGGATAAGCGCAGCGCTATCCGGCACAACGTTATTCGTCTTCCAGTAGTGCTTCGTACGCGGTCGCATCCAGCAGCGCGGCAACCTGCGCTTCGTCGCTGGCTTTGATCTTAAAGATCCAGCCGCTTTCATAAGGCTCGCTGTTCACCAGCTCCGGGGAGTCGCTCAGCGCGTCGTTCACGGCAACAATTTCACCGCTCACCGGAGCGTAGATGTCAGAGGCCGCTTTAACGGATTCCGCCACCGCACAGTCGTCGCCTGCGCTCACGGTTGCGCCCACTTCCGGCAGGTCAACAAACACCATGTCGCCCAGCAGTTCCTGCGCGTGCTCGGTGATCCCAACGGTGTAAGTGCCGTCCGCCTCTTTGCGCAGCCACTCGTGTTCTTTGCTGTATTTCAGTTCTGCTGGCACATTGCTCATTGAAGTTCTCCTGATAAAAATAGTTAGGCGACCGGCTTACCGGCGCGAACAAAAATCGGTTTGGTCACGTTGACCGGCATTTCGCGGTTGCGGATCTGCACCACCGCCGTTTCGCCAATCCCCGCTGGCACGCGTGCCAGTGCAATACTGTAGCCGAGCGTCGGGGAGAACGTTCCGCTGGTGATCACGCCTTCGCGATGATTGCCATCGGCATCGGTGAAGCGCACCGGCAGCTCGCCGCGCAGAACGCCTTTTTCTTTCATCACCAGGCCAACCAGCTGTTCAGTGCCCTTCTCGCGCTGCATCTCCAGCGCTTCACGGCCAATAAAATCACGGTCAGCCGGTTCCCACGCGATGGTCCAGCCCATGTTGGCCGCCAGCGGTGAGACGCCTTCGTCCATCTCCTGACCGTAGAGGTTCATCCCCGCTTCCAGACGCAGCGTATCGCGCGCGCCCAGGCCCGCAGGCTTCACACCCGCCTCCACCAGCGCACGCCAGAAATCTGCGGCCTTTTCGTTTGGCATTGCAATTTCGTAGCCCGCTTCACCGGTGTAGCCGGTGGTGGCGATAAACAGATCCCCCGCCTGCACGCCGAAGAACGGCTTCATGCCTTCGGTTGCTTTGCGCTGCTCGTCGCTGAACAGAGACGCGGCTTTCGCCTGGGCGTTTGGCCCCTGCACCGCAATCAGCGACAGATCGTCACGAACGGTGATGTCGATGGCGTAGGGTTCAGCGTGTTGGGAAATCCAGGAGAGGTCTTTTTCGCGGGTGGCGGAGTTTACAACGAGGCGGAAGAAATCTTCGGTGAAGTAGTAGACGATGAGGTCGTCAATCACGCCGCCAGAGGCATTGAGCATGCCGGTATAGAGCGCTTTGCCCGGCGTTTTTAGTTTGGCGACGTCGTTTGCCAGCAGATAACGCAAAAACTCCCGGGTGCGGCTACCGCGCAGGTCGACAATCGTCATATGAGACACGTCGAACATACCGGCATCGGTGCGCACCGCGTGGTGCTCATCAATCTGCGAGCCGTAGTGCAGCGGCATCATCCAGCCGTGGAAGTCCACCATGCGGGCGCCGCATAACACGTGCTGTTCGTACAAAGGAGTCTGTTGAGCCATCTTTTCCTCGTTGAAAAATTCACCGTGAAACCCGGTGTCGACCTCGCGATCGAGGGCCGACGCAAACGTTCTCTTTTACCTGAACTTACCACCGAAACCGGCGGTTAACCATAAGGTAAAACGGGTCATCACATTAGCTTATGACCAAAAATCGCTGAAAAGCCTACAGAGTTATTCACTGGTAAAATGCGATTAAACCCGCATAAAATTAACATCGAGCTAACAGGATTTAGCAGATGGTGATATTTCGTGCGGAAAAACGGGCCGAATTTCCGTAACATAAAAATAGTAAGATTAGATTTTCTAATGCGAAAAATGACGTGAAATTAGATTATTTCAAACGAGGAGATTTCCCCGGCGCGAAGGCCGGGAAAATAAAGTGTGACGGGGATCGAGATTAACGTAACCAGTCGGGAAGATCGTTAAGACCCATTGCCTGACGAAGAAGCTGCGGTTTGACGCCGGGAAGGGTGTCGGCCAGTTTGAGGCCGATATCGCGTAGCAGTTTTTTCGCCGGGTTCGCTCCGGCAAATAGCTCGCGGAAGCCCTGCATACCCGCCAGCATCATCGCCGCACTGTGTTTGCGGCTGCGCTCGTAGCGACGCAGATACAGATGCTGACCAATATCTTTACCTTCCCGATGCAGACGACGCAGCTCTTCAACCAGCTCGGCCGTGTCCATAAAGCCGAGGTTCACCCCCTGCCCGGCCAGCGGATGAATCGTATGCGCCGCATCCCCCACCAACGCCAGACGGTGCGCCGCAAACTGACGCGCGTAGCGACCGGTTAACGGAAACGCCTGTCGTTCGCTTTCAAGCGTGCACAGGCCCAGACGGTTATCAAACGCCACGCATAGCGCCTGATTAAAGGCGTCCGGCGTCGCCTCCTGCATCTGCTGCGCTTTCTCCGGCTCTAAAGACCAGACGATGGAGCAGAGATGCGGATCGGCAAGCGGCAGGAAGGCCAGAATGCCATCATTGTGGAAAATCTGGCGCGCCACGCCGCCATGCGGCTCTTCGGTGCGGATTGTGGCAACCAGGGCGTGATGACGGTAATCCCAGAAGGTCAGCGGAATATCCGCTTTGTTACGCAGCCAGGAATTGGCGCCGTCGGCACCCACTACCAGCCGCGCGGTCAGCATGTCGCCGCTTTCAAGAGTGATAAACGCGTCGTTTTCGCCCCACGCCACCTGCTGAAGTTTCGCCGGTGCGATCAGCGTGACGTCGCTGCACTGCTGCGCTTTTTGCCACAGCGCATGGTGAATCACCGCGTTTTCAACGATGTGCCCAAGGTGGCTGTAGCCCATGCTTTCATCGTCAAACGCGATATGGCCGAAGCTGTCTTTATCCCACACTTCCATGCCATGGTAACAGCTGGCACGCAGCGCCACGATTTCAGACCAGACGCCAAGGTGCGTCAGTAGCTTTTCGCTGGCGGCATTGATCGCCGAGACGCGCAGCTCCGGCGGTGCATCCTGCGCCACAGGCTGCGGCGCATTTTGCTCTAGCACCGCCACGCGCAGGCCGCTGCCCTGTAAACCACAGGCCAGCGCCAGTCCTACCATTCCGCCGCCGACAATGGCGACATCAACATTTTGCACGGTGATTACTCCTTAACGCGCGACCCAACCCAGGGTCCGCTGCGCCAGCACGTCACGTGCCGGAATGAACAGTTCCATCGCCATCAGCCCAAGGTTGCGACCCGCAACCAGCGGTGCCCAGCGATTGGCAAACAGGTGGACTAAACCGTCGGTAACGCCAATGGTCGCCGCTTTGTCCGCCTGACGTCGTTTCTGGTAATGGCTCAGCACTGAGTATGCGCCACAATCCTGTTGTTCGCTCCACGTCTGCGCCAGTAGTTCAGCCAGGCTCATCACGTCGCGCAGGCCAAGGTTAAAGCCTTGCCCGGCGATGGGGTGCAGCGTCTGCGCGGCGTTGCCGACCAGAGCGACGCGATGGGAGACAGTCTGCGATGCGGTCGTCAGCGCGAGCGGATAGGCCACGCGTTTTCCGGCCTGGGTGATACGCCCAAGCCGCCAGCCGAAGGCTTTTTGCAGCTCGGAACTAAAACGTTCGTCGGACCAGGAGAGAACCTCATCGGCCCGGTCCTGCGCATGGCACCACACCAGCGAGCAGCGCCCGTTCGACATCGGCAGCATGGCCAGCGGGCCGTGCTCAGTGAAGCGCTCAAATGCCCTGCCGTTATGCGTGCCAGCCGTAGAGACGTTAGCGATGACCGCCACCTGCCCATAGGGTTCAGAGCGCAATTCGACGCCGCACTGCGTGGCGATCGCGGAGCGTGAACCATCCGCCGCCACCAGCAGTTCCCCCTCCAGCGTGGTGCCGTTGTCCAGCGTCACGCTGACGGCTTCGTCACGGCGGCTAAAGCTGGCGACGCGCGCCGGACAGTGCAGCGTGACGCCAGGCGCGTCCTGTAACAGACGGAACAGCCGCAGCCCTACGTCATGCAGCTCGACAACCTGCCCCAGCGCCTCGATCCGGTAATCGTGGGCATCCAGCGTCACGAACCCGGCGTGCCCGCGATCGCTGACGTGAACGGTGCCGATCGCCGTTGCGCAATCCGCTATCGCCTGCCAGATCCCAATACGCGCAAGCTGCTGACAGGTTCCCTGCGCCAGCGCGATAGCGCGGGCGTCGAAACCGGTATGATCGGTCGCCTGCGGCGCGACCGCCTCAACCAGATGCACCGGAAGCTGGCCCTGGGTTAACCGCGAAATAGCCAGCGCCAGAGTAGCGCCGGTCATGCCTCCGCCAACGATGATTACGCTCATCCGCGTGCCGCCGCCATCAGCGCCTCGATGTCATCGGCTTTTTTCACCACGGTCGCGGTCAGGTTTTCGTTACCGGTTTCTGTAATGACGATGTCATCTTCAATACGAATGCCGATCCCGCGGTACTGTTCCGGCACGTCGGCATCCGGCGCGATGTACAGCCCCGGCTCAACGGTCAGCACCATGCCAGGCTCCAGCACGCGCGAACGTTCCGGACCGTATGCCCCCACGTCATGCACATCCAGCCCCAGCCAGTGGCTCAGGCCGTGCATAAAGTACGGACGATGGGCGTTTTCGGTTATAAGGGTGTCCACATCGCCTTTCAGAATACCAAGCTTCACCAGCCCGGTAATCATGATGCGCACCACCTCGCCCGTAACCTCCTGAATGGAGGTGCCAGGGCGGAACAGCGTCAGCGCGGTCTCCAGAGACTCAAGCACGATGTCATAGATTTCACGCTGCGCTGGGGTGAATTTACCGTTCACCGGGAAGGTACGGGTGATGTCGCCCGCGTAACCCTGATATTCACAGCCGGCGTCAATCAGCACCAGATCGCCGTCGCGCAGTTCACTTTCGTTTTCGGTGTAGTGCAGAATGCAGCCGTTTTCCCCGCCGCCTACGATGGTGTTATAGGACGGGAAGCGCGCGCCGTGACGGTTAAATTCATGGTGAATTTCCCCTTCAAGCTGGTACTCGAACATACCGGGACGGCACTTTTCCATGGCGCGGGTATGCGCCAGGGCGCTGATTTCGCCCGCGCGGCGCATCACGTTCAGCTCTTCTTCAGACTTAAACAGGCGCATCTCATGCACCACCGGTCGCCAGTCTGTCAGGGTTGCGGGTGCAGACAAATTCTGACGTGAGCCTTTACGCAGCTTATCCAGCGCAGTGAAAACAATCTCATCCGCATACGCGTATTCACCCTGCGCGTGATAGAGCACGTCCAGGCCGTTGAGCAATTGATAGAGCTGCTGGTTGATTTCGCTGTAGGCCAGCGCGCGGTCCACGCCCAGTTTTTCCGGCGCCGCCTCCTGCCCTAAGCGGCGGCCAAACCAGATTTCCGCAGTCAGATCGCGAACGCGGTTGAAAATCACGCTGTGGTTGTGGGTGTCATTGCTTTTAATCAGCACCAGTACCGCTTCCGGCTCGTTAAACCCGGTGAAGTACCAGAAATCACTGCTCTGGCGATAGGGGTATTCGCTGTCGGCGCTGCGCGTCACTTCCGGCGCGGCGAAAATCAGGGCAGCGCTTCCCGGCTGCATTTTTGCCAGCAGCGCCTGACGACGGCGAGAATACTCTTGACTGGAGATAACCATGACACCCTCCTGTGCGTTATTTTTCTTAGTGTAATGTTGGCTTGCGAACTTCCGGCGCGGTCGGCTGCGAGCGCGTAAAGTTGTCGTGGCACAGCAGAGACGCCACGCGCACGTACTCGATGATCTCTTCGAGAGACATCTCCAGCTCTTCCTGGTCTTCGTCTTCATCGTAGCCGAGCTGGGCGATGTTACGCAGATCGTCGATCGCTTCACCCGCTTCGCCGGTCACTTTATCCAGTTTAGGCTGGGTTACGCCCAGGCCAAGCAGATAGTGGTTTACCCAACCCGCGAGCGCATCAGCGCGATCGAAGACGCTGACATCGTCGCCTTCAGGCAGATAAAGCTGAAAAAGAAAGCCATCGTCTTCCAGGGAATCGCTGGTTGCGGCGTGCATTTTACGCAGCGCTTCCGCCAGTTCGTGGCCAAACGCCAGCCCTTCGTTGGTGAGGTCGTGGATCAGCGGCTGCCATGAGCTGTCGCTGTTTCCGCCGCACAGTATGCCGCTGATCAGACCGTGCATTTCGGCAGGGGTTAGACCGACTCCCTGCTGGTTCAGTAACTGGTTTAAATCCTTGTAACCAGGCATTTCGTTCTGTATAGACATACGCATTCGTCATCAAAGGGAGGATATTCATGATATGCTACCACTTTGGACCCTGGTGATACCAGAAAAGGGCTTGTATCTTCACATCAGGGTAGCTATAGTGTCGCCCCTTCGCAGCCCCCGGGGCAGTAAGCGAAGGCAGCGCAGTCAATCAGCAGGAAGGTGGCATGTCTGCACAACCCGTCGATCTCCAGATTTTTGGCCGTTCACTGCGAGTGAATTGTCCGCCTGAACAAAGGGATGCTTTGAATCAGGCTGCGGACGATTTGAATCAGCGGTTGCAAGATCTAAAAGAACGCACTAGAGTCACAAATACTGAGCAGCTGGTTTTCATCGCCGCGTTGAACATCAGCTATGAACTGACTCAGGAAAAAGCGAAGACCCGCGATTACGCGGCAAGCATGGAGCAGCGCATTAAAATGCTCCAGCAGACCATTGAACAGGCATTGCTTGATCAAGGTCGCAGTCCTGAAAGACCGGGACCAAAGTTTGAATAACACTTCTCAGTTGACTATGGTAGAGTAACTGTGAAGACAAAATTTCTCTGAGATGTTTGCAAGCGGGCCAGTCCCCTGAGCCGATATTTCATACCACAAGAATGTGGCGCTCCATGGTTGGTGAGCATGCTCGGTCCGTCCGAGAAGCCTTAAAACTATGACGACACATTCACCTTGAACCAAGGGTTCAAGGGTTACAGCCTGCGGCGGCATCTCGGAGATTCCCTCTCTCTTCTTCTACCAACAACCATGACTCAATTCCCTGAAGTTTCTGCTTCACGCCAGGATATCCGTCAGCTCATTCGCCAGCGTCGTCGTGCCTTAAGCGCCGAACAACAGGCACAGTTTGCCCAGCAGGCCGCCGCCCGTATGATGGCCTATCCGCCTGTGGTGATGGCAAACACCGTCGCCTTGTTTCTTTCGTTTGATGGTGAGCTGGATACCCAACCGCTTATCGACCAGCTCTGGCGCGCCGGGAAAAAAGTTTATCTGCCGGTGCTGCATCCCTTTAGCCGGGGCAATCTGCTGTTTCTGCACTACCATCCGCACAGCGAGCTGGTGGTGAATCGTCTGAAAATCACCGAACCCAAACTCGACGTGCGCGATGTGCTGCCGCTATCTGAACTGGATGTGCTGATTACGCCGCTGGTGGCGTTTGACGAGCAGGGACAGCGCCTGGGAATGGGCGGTGGTTTTTACGACAGAACGCTACAAAACTGGCAGCAGTACGGATTGCAGCCGGTGGGCTATGCGCATGATTGTCAGGGCGTGGAGGCATTACCCGTGGAGAAATGGGATGTGCCGTTGCCGGCGGTGGTGACGCCCAGTAAAACCTGGACCTGGTAGAACAAAGCCGGGTGGCGGCTACGCCTTACCCGGCCTACATAAATCCTCGAACATTGTAGGTCGGGTAAGCGTGAGCGCCACCCGACACACAGACCGCACGAACATTGTAGGTCGGGTATGCGTAAGCGCCACCCGACACCACAGACCGCACTATCAGTACAGCAGACGCGCGCGAATCGTCCCCGGAATGGCCTTCATGCTCTGCAAAGCTTTCTCGGCAATGTCTTCATCCGCTTCAATATCAATCACCACATAACCCATCTGCGCGTTCGTTTGCAGATACTGCGCGGCAATGTTGACGCCCTGTTCGGCAAAGATCTGGTTGATAGCAGTCAGCACGCCCGGACGGTTTTCGTGAATGTGCAGCAGACGACGCCCGCCGTGTAGCGGCAGAGACACTTCCGGGAAGTTCACCGCAGAGAGCGTTGAACCGTTGTCGGAATATTTGCTCAGCTTGCCCGCCACTTCCAGGCCGATATTCTCCTGCGCTTCCTGAGTAGAACCCCCGATATGCGGCGTCAGGATCACGTTGTCGAACTCGCACAGCGGAGAGGTGAACGGCTCGCTGTTGGTGGCCGGTTCCGTCGGGAACACGTCAATCGCCGCACCCGCCAGATGCTTACGCTTCAGCGCATCGCACAGCGCAGGAATATCGACTACTGTACCGCGCGCGGCGTTGATCAGCAGTGAGCCCGGCTTCATCAGCGCCAGCTCTTCCGCTCCCATCATGTTTTTTGTGGACGCATTTTCCGGCACGTGCAGGCTGACCACGTCGCTCATGTTCAGCAGGTCAGAAAGATGCTGCACCTGCGTCGCGTTACCCAGCGGTAGTTTGTTTTCGATATCGTAGAAAAACACGTGCATGCCAAGGGATTCCGCCAGAATACCAAGCTGCGTACCGATGTGGCCGTAACCAATAATCCCGAGTTTTTTACCACGCGCTTCGTAGGAGCCCGCGGCCAGTTTATTCCACACGCCGCGGTGCGCTTTGGCGTTAGCTTCCGGAATACCGCGAAGGAGTAGCAGCAGCTCGCCAATCACCAGCTCCGCCACGGAACGGGTGTTGGAGAACGGGGCGTTAAAAACCGGGATACCGCGTTTTGCGGCGGCATTCAGATCAACCTGGTTGGTACCGATACAGAAACAGCCAATCGCCACCAGCTTTTCCGCCGCAGCAATAACGTCTTCAGTCAGTTGGGTACGGGATCGCAGGCCAATGAAATGGGCATCACGGATGGACGCTTTCAGCTCTTCAGTATCCAGCGCGCCTTTGTGAAATTCGATGTTGGTGTAGCCTGCTGCGCGAAGGCTATCGAGCGCTTTCTGGTGCACGCCTTCAACCAGCAGGAATTTAATCTTGTCTTTCTCCAGTGATACCTTTGCCATTTACCCGACCCTGTTTTTATCTGAACTGATGTTGTGCTGGATATAAATCCCGTGCAGCCAACATATCAAAAAAAACTATTGCAGCAATATGAACGTTTGCGTCGGCACTCTGAAGAAAAGTCATACAGAGCAAAATGGCAGAGGAAAATGCTATGGAAATTTACAAACGCGGAAGGATCGGCAAAAGAGGCATAAAAACGTGACACAAGTCACCGAATTTAGCTTTTCAAAATTTTTTAGCGGGGGGAGCGCTCCCCCCGTCAGATCATTTTACGATGGTTTTTACACCGTCAGCCGTGCCGATCAGCGCCACATCCGCGCCACGGTTGGCAAATAACCCTACTGTAACGACGCCCGGAATGCCGTTGATCGCATTTTCCAGCGCAATGGCATCGAGGATCTCAAGGCCGTGAACGTCGAGGATCACGTTGCCGTTGTCGGTCACCACACCCTGACGGTATTCCGGACGACCACCCAGCTTCACCAGTTGACGTGCCACGGCACTGCGCGCCATCGGGATCACTTCGACCGGCAGCGGGAAACTCCCCAGAATGTCGACCTGCTTGGAGGCGTCCGCGATGCAGATGAACTTATCCGCCACGGAGGCAATGATTTTTTCACGGGTCAGCGCCGCGCCACCGCCTTTGATCATCTGCATGTGGCCGTTGATTTCATCCGCGCCATCAACGTAAATGCCCAGACGGTCCACTTCGTTGAGGTCGAAAACAGTGATGCCGAGGCTTTTCAGCTTTTCCGTGGAAGCATCGGAGCTCGAAACCGCGCCCTCGATTTGCCCCTTCATCGTGCCCAGCGCATCGATAAAGTGCGCCGCCGTCGACCCCGTACCAACACCGACAATGGTACCCGGCTGTACGTACTGGAGAGCGGCCCATCCTACTGCTTTTTTCAGTTCATCCTGCGTCATGATCGTTTTGCCTGTGGTGTGAAAACTCAGGGCGCATTATAGAACACGTCGAATGGATTTCGTCTGCCACGAAGGGAAAATTGTGTCATAGTGCAGATTAAGCAAAATTAAGGAGTCAGCCAGAGCAATGAAACGTCCGGACTACAGAACACTACAGGCACTTGATGCAGTTATTCGTGAACGCGGTTTTGAGCGCGCGGCGCAAAAGCTGTGTATCACCCAGTCCGCCGTATCACAGCGTATCAAACAGCTTGAAAACATGTTCGGGCAGCCGCTGCTGGTGCGTACCGTACCGCCGCGTCCAACGGAGCAAGGACAAAAGCTCCTCGCCCTGCTACGTCAGGTTGAACTGCTGGAAGACGAGTGGCTGGGCGATGAACAGACCGGCTCCACGCCGCTGCTGCTGTCGCTGGCGGTGAACGCCGACAGTCTGGCAACCTGGCTGCTGCCGGCCCTTGCGCCGGTGCTGGCCGACTCCCCTATCCGCCTGAATCTCCAGGTTGAAGATGAAACCCGCACCCAGGAACGTCTGCGTCGCGGCGAAGTGGTTGGTGCCGTCAGTATTCAGCCTCAGGCGCTGCCAAGCTGTCTGGTGGATCAGTTGGGCGCGCTGGATTACCTCTTCGTCGGTTCAAAAGCCTTTGCCGAGCGCTATTTCCCGAACGGTGTGACCCGCGCCGCGCTGCTGAAAGCGCCTGCCGTCGCGTTCGACCATCTGGACGATATGCATCAGGCCTTCCTGCAGCAAAACTTCGATCTGCCGCCGGGCAGCGTGCCGTGTCATATCGTTAACTCGTCCGAAGCCTTCGTGCAGCTTGCACGTCAGGGAACCACCTGCTGCATGATCCCGCATCTGCAGATTGAGAAAGAGTTGAAAAGCGGTGAGCTGATTGATTTAACTCCGGGGCTGTATCAGCGCCGGATGCTGTACTGGCACCGTTTTGCGCCTGAAAGCCGCATGATGCGCAACGTCACCGACGCGCTGCTGGCGTTTGGGCATAAGGTGTTAAGACAGGATTGAAAAACAAGCCGGGTGGCGGCTTCGCCTCACCCGGCCTACGGGTTACTGAGCTGGCTTTTCAGTCGGCTCCAGCTGGAACACCACATCAACCTGATCGTCGAACTGAATGGTTGGCTGCTCGTAGGTTTCCTGAGCAGAAACCGGCGCGGCGTCCGCTTTCATCATCCGCACCATCGGGCTTGGCTGGTAGTTTGAGACGTGGTAACGCACGCTGTAAACCGGACCGAGCTTGCTCTTGAAGCCGGATGCCAGCTGCTGCGCCTGATGAATGGCATCATCAATCGCCGCTTTACGCGCTTCGTCTTTATACTTCTCCGGTTGCGCAACGCCCAGCGAGACGGAGCGAATTTCGTTCAGCCCTGCCTTCAGCGCACCATCCAGCAATCCGTTGAGCTTATCAAGCTGGCGCACGGTCACTTCTACAGTACGCACGGCGCGATAGCCTTTCAGGATGCTTTTGCCGTTCTGGTAATCGTAATCCGGTTGAGTACGCAGGTTCGCAGAGCTGATGTCTTTTTTCGCGACACCGTTCTGTTCCAGGAAAGAGAGGTATTGCGCAACACGATCGTCTGCCTGTTTCTTGGCGGAAGCAGCATCTTTCGCCGCCACGTTCACTTCAATTGCCAGGGTTGCAACATCCGGTACCGCATCCACGCTTGCCGTACCTGAAGTGACAATGTGCGGGCCGTTTGGCAGTTCATTCGCCTGCACCGACACCGCACCTAAACTTACTAATGCCGCCAGGGCCATCACCTTAAACTTCACTGTCATTCCTCCATGTTGCGAAGAGTGCCCTGTTAACAGGGCTCATGCCAGCAAGCTTAGCGGGTCTTGTTCAGATGTCCATAAGACAACGCTTAGTTGAACAATCCCTGTACGTGATGAATGCCCTCTTTCGCCAGCTGGAAGGCAATAAACCACATCACCAGCCCCACCAGGGTATTGATAATGCGCTGCGCTTTGGCGGTACGCAGTCGTGGTGCCAGCCATGCCGCCAGGATCGCAAGACCAAAGAACCAGAGGAAGGAGGCGCTGACCGTACCGAGCGCAAACCAGCGTTTGGGCTCAACGTCCAGCTGTCCACCCAGGCTGCCGAGCACCACGAACGTATCAAGATAAACGTGCGGGTTAAGCCATGTCACGGCGAGCATGGTGACGATAATCTTCCAGCGCCCTTGCTTCATCACTTCGGCGCTCGCCAGCTCAAGATTGCTGCTCATGGCCGTTTTCAGGGCGCCAAACCCGTACCACAGCAGAAACGCTACGCCGCCCCAGGTAACCAGCGCCAGCAGCCACGGCGACTGCATCAACAGGGCGCTGCCGCCAAAAATCCCGGCGCAAATCAGCAGCAGATCGCTCACCGCGCACAGCAGGGCAATCATCAGATGGTACTGACGGCGGATGCCCTGATTCATCACGAACGCATTTTGTGGACCAAGGGGAAGGATCATGGCCGCACCTAACGCAAGCCCTTGAAAATAGTAAGATAACATAACGTAATTCTCGCAGAGTTGTCCTTGGGCAGACTATACTGCGGGAACGACATTAGAGGAAATGGATAATATTAATTGGGGATTAGCGAGGCTAATAAAAGAAAAGCCCGGTGTCGCTGATGCTTACCGGGCCTACGGAGACGTTACTCTGCTTCTTTGACTTTTTTGACGTTTACATCCATCTGCGGGTACGGGAAGCTGATGCCGTTAGCATCGAAGTCACGCTTAATGCGCTCCAGCACATCCCAGTATACATTTTGCAGATCGCTGCTTTTGCTCCAGATGCGCACCACAAAATTAATGGATGATGCGCCCAGTTCATTCAGACGAACGGTCTGCTCGCGGTCCTTCAGAATACGGTCATCTGAAGCAATGATGTTGGTAATCAGAGACTTCACCTGATCGATATCGGAATCGTACGCCACGCTGATGATCAGCTCGTTACGACGCACCGGCTCGCGGGAGAAGTTAATGATATTGCCGGCAATGATTTTCCCGTTCGGTACCACCACAATACGACCGTCGACAGTACGCAGAGTGGTAGAGAAAATCTGTACCTGCAACACGGTACCCGCGATCCCGCCTAAATCCACGTATTCACCGGAACGGAACGGACGGAAGGTTACCAGCAGTACGCCCGCCGCCAGGTTCGACAGCGAACCCTGTAATGCCAGACCAATGGCCAGACCGGCAGCACCGAGCACAGCGATGACGGATGCCGTCTGCACGCCGACACGCCCCAGCGCCGCAATCAGCGTAAAGGCGATGATGCCGTAACGCACAAGCGCGGAGAGGAAATCGGCGACCGTGGCGTCAATGTGACGTGCAACCATCACTCGATTGACCGCGTTCGATACGATACGCGCCACGATCATCCCGACAATGATGATGGCAATAGCGGCAACAATATTCACAGCGTAGCTCAGCAGTAGCGCCTGGTTGCGCACCAGCCAGTTACCCGCGTGATTGATGCTGTCTACAACATCAAGTTGTTCCATTTATTCTTCCTTTTGCTAAACCAAAACACAAAATCTATCCCTTAAGGGGACAGGCAGGTCAGTAAAGGGTAAACAAAAAGAGCGGGTAATGCCAAACAGATCACAAAATCAGGTATTGCAGGATATTGAAAAAGCATAAAAAAAGGCCCGCATTTGCGGGCCTTCTGATGTGCTGTCAGCAGTACAAATTACAGAACGTCAACCGCGTTCAGTTCTTTGAATGCCTGCTCCAGACGAGTAATCATAGAAGTCTGGGCAGCGCGCAGCCATACGCGTGGATCGTAGTATTTCTTGTTCGGCTGGTCTTCGCCTTTCGGGTTGCCCAGCTGACCTTGCAGGTAAGCTTCGTTGGTTTTGTAGTATTGCAGGATACCGTCCCAGGTTGCCCACTGGGTGTCGGTATCGATGTTCATTTTCACTACGCCGTAGCTTACGGAATCTTTGATTTCCTGAGCAGAAGAACCGGAACCGCCGTGGAAGACGAAGTTCAGGCTGTTGTGCGGCAGGTTGTGTTTCTTAGACACATATTCCTGAGAATCACGCAGGATGGTCGGGGTCAGAACCACGTTACCTGGCTTGTACACGCCGTGCACGTTACCGAAGGATGCTGCGATGGTGAAGCGTGGGCTGATTTTGCTCAGCTCGGTGTAAGCGTAATCAACGTCTTCTGGCTGAGTGTACAGAGCAGAAGCGTCCATGTGGCTGTTGTCCACACCGTCTTCTTCACCGCCGGTGCAACCCAGTTCGATTTCCAGGGTCATGCCCATTTTGGACATACGCGCCAGGTACTTAGAGCAGATCTCGATGTTTTCTTCCAGAGACTCTTCGGACAGGTCGATCATGTGAGAAGAGAACAGTGGCTTACCGGTTGCTGCGAAGTGTTTTTCACCTGCGTCCAGCAGACCGTCGATCCATGGCAGCAGTTTTTTCGCGCAGTGGTCAGTGTGCAGGATAACCGGAACACCGTAGTGCTCAGCCATCTGGTGAACATGATGTGCGCCAGAGATAGCACCCAGGATAGCAGCGCCCTGAGGAACGTCAGTTTTCACGCCTTTACCTGCGATGAACGCAGCGCCGCCGTTAGAGAACTGAACGATAACCGGTGCTTTAACTTTTGCAGCGGTTTCCAGTACGGCATTGATGGAGTCGGTACCTACGCAGTTAACTGCTGGCAGAGCGAAGTTGTTTTCTTTAGCTACCTGGAACACTTTCTGTACGTCATCACCAGTGATAACGCCAGGTTTTACGAAATCAAAAATTTTAGACATGTTGCTTAGTCCTGTATCTTCGGCCGTTAGAAAAGGTGCGAGCTCTGATAAGCGCGCTGAAAATTGGGCAGGTTTCCCTGCCCCTGAATGGCTTACTTCTTAGCGCGCTCTTCGAGCATTGCTACTGCTGGCAGGACTTTGCCTTCCACGAATTCGAGGAATGCGCCGCCACCAGTGGAGATGTAGGAGATCTTGTCAGCGATACCGAACAGGTCGATAGCTGCCAGGGTGTCACCACCGCCTGCGATAGAGAACGCTTCGCTGTCTGCGATAGCGTTAGCCACGATTTCAGTCCCTTTGCGGAAGTTCGGGAATTCGAACACGCCGACAGGACCGTTCCACAGGATAGTTTTTGCGTTTTTCAGGATTTCAGCCAGTTTCTGTGCAGAAACGTCGCCCAGGTCCAGAATCTGCTCTTCATCTTTGATGTCATTAACAGATTTAAGGGTTGCGGTAGCAGTTTCGGAGAACTCGGTCGCCACGCGAACGTCAGTTGGAACCGGGATATCACAGGTGCTCAGCAGACGTTTGGCTTCGTCAACCAGATCCGCTTCGTAAAGGGATTTACCCACGTTGTGGCCTTGCGCAGCAACGAAGGTGTTCGCGATACCACCGCCAACGATCAGCTGGTCAGCAATTTTGGACAGAGAATCCAGAACGGTCAGTTTGGTAGAAACTTTAGAACCACCAACGATAGCGACCATCGGACGAGCAGGTTCTTTCAGTGCTTTACCCAGCGCTTCCAGTTCGTCAGCCAGCAGTGGACCTGCACAGGCGACGTCTGCGAATTTACCGATACCGTGGGTAGAAGCCTGCGCACGGTGAGCCGTACCGAATGCATCCATCACGAATACGTCGCACAGCGCAGCGTATTTTTTGGACAGGGTTTCGTCGTCTTTCTTTTCGCCTTTGTTGAAGCGAACGTTTTCCAGAACAACCAGCTCACCTTCAGCAACTTCTACGCCGTCCAGGTAATCTTTCACCAGGCGAACCGGGTTGGACAGTTTGTCTTTCAGGTAATTAACAACCGGCAGCAGAGAGAACTCTTCGTTGTACTCGCCTTCAGTTGGACGGCCCAGGTGGGAGGTGACCATCACTTTAGCGCCCTGCTTCAGAGCCAGTTCAATGGTTGGCAGAGATGCACGGATACGCGCGTCGCTGGTCACTTTGCCATCTTTAACCGGTACGTTCAGATCGGCACGGATGAAAACGCGTTTACCTGCCAGATCCAGATCGGTCATCTTAATTACAGACATGGTGAATCCTCTCGTTGATTCTTAAAGTTTTGCAAGCGCAAGGTGCGCTCTACCTGAAACCTTTTGCGGCCATGGCTAACGTGGTGTCGAGCATTCGGTTAGCAAAGCCCCATTCGTTATCACACCAGACCAGCGTCTTGATGAGGTGCGCACCACTGACTCGCGTCTGCGTGCCATCCACGATGGCGCTGTGCGGGTCGTGGTTAAAATCTACTGAGACCAACGGTAATTCCGTATAGTCAACTATACCATGAAATGCTCCCTGTGCCGCTTTTTGCAGCAACAGGTTGACTTCACAGGCTTTTACCGGTTTTTTCACCGTCACGCTAAGATCGATTGCGGTGACGTTTATCGTCGGGACGCGCACGGCAATCGCTTCGAAACGGTCGTTAAACTGCGGGAAAATACGCGTGATCCCGGCAGCCAGTTTCGTATCCACCGGAATGATGGACTGGCTCGCCGCGCGAGTGCGTCGTAAATCCGGATGGTAGGCGTCGATAACCTGCTGATCGTGCATGGCGGAGTGAATCGTGGTCACGGTACCGGATTCAATGCCATACGCATCGTCTAACAGTTTAATGACCGGAATAATGCAGTTGGTGGTACAGGAGGCGTTGGAGACAATGCGGTGTTCAGCCTGCAGCTCGTGCTGGTTGACACCAAACACGACGGTGGCGTCGAGGTCGTGACTGCCGGGATGGGAGAACAGCACTTTTTTCGCGCCAGCATTCAGATGCGCTTCGCCATGTTCACGGTTACCGTACACGCCGGTACAGTCCAGCACCACATCCACACCCAGTTCGCGCCAGGGCAGCTCTTCAATACTGTTCTCATGCAGCACGCGGATGGCATCGTCACCGACGAACAGCTGTTCCCTTTCCTGGCGAACGTCCCAGGCAAAGCGACCGTGGCTGGTGTCATATTTCAACAAATGCGCCATGCCCGCAGCATCCGCCAGTTCATTGATTGCCACCACGGTGATTTCCGCACGACGCCCGGATTCATATAAAGCACGAACCACGTTGCGCCCGATGCGACCGAAGCCATTAATCGCTACGCGTACGGTCATAGATCTCCTGCAAAGCTATCCCTGAGTTTGAGGTGGCTGAAAGAGTAATCCAGCGACGCCCGAAGGGGAATCCTTGCTGTCACAAACTGCGATTGATTGGTCAATTGTCGTACATTTAATCGACTGAAACGCTTCAGCAAGAATAAGCGAATCGGGGAATAAAAGGAATCTCTGTCCAGATTAAGAGCGATTTTATCTGATCTCCATCACATTTTTCCGGAATAATCCCTTTTCTTCCCGCCACGTAAAACGCGGCGGGTTGACCGGTGCACCCATGGAAAGCCGCGAAGGATCAGACGAGTCGGTATTCGCCATTTGCCGACATCATCAGTTCCACATTGGCAGAACGGCTGTGACGCAAAACACGCTCCACGTTTGGCCCGTCGGTGCGCGCATAAAACGCGTCGGCGTCGGCCTGAGAGAGTCCCCCGGCCAGCTTACGCCCTACCAGGCGCGTACGTAACGCTTCAGCGGGCGCGCGAATGAACAATGAAAAATCGCAATATTCCATCAGCGTTCGCCATCGTTCGTCATCAAGCAGCAGCCAGTTACCCTCAACAATCACGACAGGGGCCGTTACCACAATAGCCTCTTCGACAGGATCGTGCGTTTGTCGGTCATACTGCGGCCAGGTACTGTCGCCTTCTTTTATCTGCCGCAGATGTTGCGCAAGCCTGTCGACATCAAAGGTGTCGGGCGCGCCTTTGTACGCACGCAGGTTATGGGCCTCAAGCCACGCGTTGTAGTGATGAAAACCATCCATCGGCAACGTCTGGATCGGCGGCATCCCCTCCATCTGACGAGAGAGGAATTCCCAGAAGGCGGTCAACGTAGATTTGCCCGTCCCGGGCGGCGCGCTGAGAAAAACAATCGTACGTTTGCTGGCGCTGGCAGAATGCAGTTTCGCCAGTTGCCGCAGCAAAGGCTTATGAACATTTTCGATTTCGTCATCAGGGTAATGTGCTTCTACATGTAGCCCGTTAACCGTTAGCCCAATTTTCACGGCGTCAGTTCCTTTAAAATTGTCGTTACCGCCAGGGTGAGCGCCGTCTTGATCATTGCGGTAAAGCGCACCTCAGACCATGCGGCAAAGTCAGCAAATTTCATCGACTCCAGCGCGCTGAATAACGTCGCGTTACGGGTGATGCAATTAACGTTGCTGATAAAATCCCAGGTGATGTCATCGGCGAAGCCAGGGATCGTATCCTGCTCTTTCAGATACTGATAAAACTGCGAAAAATGCGTAATGTCGGCGTAGAGCCATTTTTCCATTTTCCCCAGCGCATAGATCAGTCGTAACGCCACATCAATGTCATCAAGCGGCCCACTCCGGGCGAGTAACGGCTTCACTGCATATTCCACGATCTCTTCATCGTTATCGACAAACAGCGACGGCAGAAAACATTTAATGCCCTGGAGCAAAAAAGACTGTGCCGTCGTCATGAATGCGAGGAGGTTATTCTGAGCATCCAGTTGCTCAAGCACATCGTCTTCTGTCAGCGTCGTCATTTGTATCTCGATAAATCACCGTGAATGCAGAGAGTCTATTATATTACACGTTCGATCTGCGCCGCCGATCAGTAAAGTTTGCGTGCGCACACCCTTCGCAACCTGTTGAATACCTTTAACCAGTTCGCCGCCCGTCACGCCCGTCGCGCTGAACAGGATGTCATTGCCCTTTACCAGTTCGCTAAGGGTATAGATACGATTGACTTCCACTTTCATCTCCGCACAGCGGCAGTGCTCCTGCATGGCGACCCGACGGTTCTCAGGACTCTCCCCTTTCGCTTCACAGAAATCGATCAGTTCCGCCTGCATATCGCCGCCCAGCGCTTTCACCGCGCAGGCGGAGATCACCCCTTCCGGCGCGCCGCCTGTGGTGTACATCAGATCATAAGGATTATCCTGTAAGCAGGTCAGTACGCTGGCAGCGACATCGCCATCGGGCAACGCAAACACTTTCACGCCCAGCTGCGTCGCCTCGGCAATTGCATTTTGCAGGCGCGGTTTGTCCAGCGTCACCATCCGCAGATGCTCCAGCGGCTTGCCCAGCGCCCGGGCAACGTTGCGAAGGTTTTCTGCCAGCGGGAGATCGAGGCTGATTGCCCCGGCGGCCGCTGCGTTAACCACCAGTTTTTTCATGTACATATCAGGGGCATGAAACAGGCTGCCCTCAGGCGCAAACGCCATCACTGCCAGAGCATTGCTTTGCCCCATCGCCACCATGCGGGTGCCCTCTATGGGGTCGACGGCAATATCTACCGCCGGGCCGACACCGCTTCCAACCTCCTCACCAATCCACAGCATTGGCGCATGGTCAATCTCACCTTCGCCGATGACGATACGCCCGCGAATCGCTATCGCGTTTAGCGCCTCGCGCATGGCGGTTACCGCCAGCCCGTCGATTCGGTTTTTATCGCCGCATCCGGTTTGCGGCCAGGCGGCCAGCGCCGCCTGTTCCGTAACGCGAAAGAGCGGCCATGCCAGAGACATCATGCTGCCGCCTCCCCAATATCCACCCCAAACTTCGCCAGCAAATAGCGCTCTGCTTTTTCATTCCAGATGCCGTGAGTCTCTTCCACAAGCCTTGCCAGCTCCCGGAAAAGCGGATCGGTTTTACCCTTTTCGGCAAAATCGGCAATGGCCGTTAACGGCATGGTGACACCGTTATAGATAAGCTTCTTGCCTCCAGGAATGTCCGGCAGGTTGAGTACCGTATGCGGCACCGCATCAAGGCCGCCGATGTGGGTCACCATAAACGACGGCTGAAGCTGGCCCGTCGCACTCAGCGCAATCGCCTCTTTCATGTCCTCCGTCGAGCCGCCGGAGGTGCCCACCACGTGGGTACTGTTGTAATGGACGTTGTAAAAATTAAACGGCACCTTGAAATTGCTGTCCGTTGGTCCGGCGAAGAAATTCAGGCACCCGTCCTCGGCGAGAAGATTGTCTGCCAGTTCAATGACCGCCGGAACCGCGGCATAGACAAACACGTCGTCGAAGCCGACATTGTCAGTTAATGCGCGTAACGTAGCGGCCGGGTTCTCCAGTTCAGAGGTATTGACATAGATAAGCTCAATACCCTTTTGTGCCGCCAGCTCAACCGGCAGAAGTTTTTCCGCCTGCGCAAGACGGGCCTCATCAATATCTACCACCACAACGCGCGACGGCTGAATCCCGCCGTTAATCGCATAATCAATAGCGCCAATTCCCATCGGCCCGGCGCAGGCCAGAAGCGCAATATTACCTCCCGGTTTCACACCCATCCGGTGCTCATAGACATATTGCGTCGTATGATAATTGGCGTTATACGCGCCGATAATGCAGCACATGGGTTCCGCCAGCGAAGCCGCCGCAAAATAGGAACCGTGATAAGGTAAAACGCAGCCCAGATTAATCGCGACTTCTGGAATAATCATATACGTCGCATTGCCGCCAAAATATTCGTAGCTGTAACCAGCGGAATAACCGCTCGGCAATCCCATTGCCGGTTGTAAAACAAAGCGCTGACCTTTTTTATATTTCCCGGCAAGGTTTTTTCCGACCTCAACAATCACCCCGGCACATTCATGTCCGGTAATGACCGGATGATTTTCCAGATCGTCCGGCACACGTTTATGTTCACTGCCTAATTTGGCTGCCTTCCAGGTGGATAAACAAACGCTGTCGGAAATTACGCTCACCAGCAGTTCATTGTCGCTTATTTCGGGCAGTTCGAATTCGCGGATACGAACATCCTGCTTGCCATAAATGGCAGCCACTTTCGTTTTCATAATGACTCCAGGAACCAGATAGATTAATTCGCCGTTAGATGCTTAAATAATTCGTCAAGCTTCGGATCGCCGAGATAGTTTTTTATCAACACTAACGGTTTGTCACTGACCCGTTTAGCGCGCCCCTCCAGGCTGGCATGGGTAACAATAATGTCCGCGTCGTCAGGCACATTTTCGATGGCATAATGTTTTACTTCGATATTTTGTCCGGCTTTTTCCAGGCGCTTCCGGAATGTCGTCGCGCCCATAGCGCTGGAGCCCATTCCGGCATCGCAGACAAAAGCGATATGCTTAACATCCTGGTAAGAAAACTTGCCTTCCTGCTTCATGGCTTTAACGGCGTTGGCAGAATCATTGAAAGTTTCTTCCGTTTCAGCTTCGCTATTTTTATCCATCTTCAGGATAAAAGAGGCGACCGCAAAGGTGACCAACGAGCCTGCCGTTACGCCAGCAATCGTGGCGAGGAATGCGCCTTTAGGCGTTAACGCGAGGTAGGCGAAAATCGAACCCGGACTTGGGCCAGCCACCAGTCCACCGCCTAACAGGTTAAATACCCACGTCCCGCTCATGCCGCCAGCAATCATCGCAATCAGCGTCAGTGGTTTCATCAGTACGTAAGGGAAATAGAGCTCATGAATGCCGCCCAGGAAGTGAATGATCATCGCGCCGGGGGCTGACTTTTTCGCCATTCCTTTGCCGAAAAAAGCAAAAGCCAGCAGCAGGCCTAAACCCGGCCCGGGGTTGGAGGCCACCATAAAGAAGATGGATTTACCCGTCTCGGAAGCCTGCTGCATCCCCAGCGGATAATAAACCCCCTGATCGATAGCGTTATTTAAAAACAGGATTTTTGCCGGTTCGTTAATCAACGACAGCAGCGGCAAGTAGCCTGCATGTACCAGTGATTCAATACACTCTTTAATAAAGTTATTGGCAATCGACACCGCAGGACCGATGACTTCAAACCCCAGCAGGCAGAGGATCATGCCCGCAATACCCAGCGAGAAGTTGTTGATGACCATCTCAAAACCCGCTGGAATGCGTTTATCCAGCATTCGGTCGATATGCTTAATCACCAGGCCGCCGAGTGGCCCCATGATCATTGAGCCGAGGAACATAGGAATATCCGCGCCGATGATCACGCCGATAGTGCCGATCCCCCCCATCACCGCCCCACGTTTGCCGCCAACCAGGTGTCCACCGGTAGAGCCAATCATCACCGGCAGTAAATAGGTGATCATCGGTCCGACAATTTTGGCGAAATGCTCATTTGGCATCCATCCGGTTGGTATAAATAATGCGGTAATAAATCCCCAGGCAATAAAAGCGCCAATATTCGGGATGACCATTGCAGTCAAAAAGCCCCCAAAAGCCTGGACCTTTGCACGAGCAGACTTGTGTTCCATAATAATATCCTGTAAAGGAGAGAATAATTATGCGCGAGCGATAATATCCGCCAGTTGCTTTTCTGACTTAGCGGTTAACAACGCTGACAGCATATCTTCTTCACATAATAATTCGCTTAATGCCTGGATAGCGTCGATATGTGAATCCGCATCCGCCGCAGATAAACCAATGAGTAATTTTACGGGCTCATCGTCGTCGGCAAATTGCACTTCCTGTTTAAGAAGCGTTAATGACATACCTGTTTTTAAGGCACCGCACTCCGGACGGGCATGAGGCATCGCTACACCCGGAGCGAGAATGTAATAAGGACCATTAGTGAGCGTCGAGGTTTTAATTGCCTCAATATAATCAGCGTTAATACAATGATTTTGCAGCAAAGACGACATGGAAAAATCAATGGCTTCCTGCCAGTCCTTTGCTGCGGATTTTATTGATATTGAGGATTCAGGGAAATAATCAATTAACCGCATATATCATCCTTATTTTATTTTTAGGGTACAACGTATCGCTAAAAACAAAATACGCCTGCGGTAAAATGAAATCAAACGGAGAGAAAATAGCGAGCATGTCAGAGTGGATTTTAATAAAACGAATAAAAACAGATCGTTAAAAACAAGAAATTAAAAAGCAAGTCTATATATGTGATATCCATTGCAAATTCAACATATTATAACCTTTCGTATTTGTGATGGAAATCACCAAATATATGTTGTTAACACCAAATAAAATACCACCAAAATAAAAACGGGCCGCCTGAGCGACCCGTTTTGCCTCACGGAGAGATTTACAGCAGTTCTTTCGCTTTAGCGACAACGTTCTCAACGGTGAAGCCGAACTCTTCGAACAGCAGCTCTGCCGGAGCAGATTCACCGAACGTGGTCATACCGACGATAGCGCCGTTCAGACCCACGTATTTGAACCAGTAATCAGCGATACCCGCTTCCACTGCCACCCGAGCGGAGACCGCTTTAGGCAGTACAGATTCGCGGTACGCGGCATCCTGCTTGTCGAACGCATCGGTAGACGGCATGGAAACCACGCGCGCTTTCACGCCTTCAGCAGTCAGTTTTTCCCATGCGGCAACGGCCAGTTCAACTTCAGAACCGGTCGCGATAAAGATCAGCTCAGGCTGGCCCGCGCAATCTTTCAGCACGTAACCACCGCGGGCGATGTTTGCCAGCTGCTCTGGGGTACGTTCCTGCTGCGCCAGGTTCTGACGGGAGAGGATCAGCGCGGTCGGGCCGTCCTGACGCTCAACGCCGTATTTCCACGCCACCGCAGATTCAACCTGGTCACATGGACGCCATGTGCTCATGTTCGGGGTCACGCGCAGGGAAGCCACCTGCTCTACCGGCTGGTGAGTTGGACCATCTTCGCCCAGACCGATGGAGTCGTGGGTGTAGACCATCACCTGACGCTGTTTCATCAGCGCAGCCATACGCACGGCGTTACGTGCATATTCTACGAACATCAGGAAGGTAGAGGTGTACGGCAGGAAACCACCGTGCAGAGCGATACCGTTGGCAATCGCGGTCATACCGAATTCACGTACACCATAATGGATGTAGTTACCGGCAGTGTCTTCGTTGATTGGCTTAGAGCCAGACCACAGGGTCAGGTTAGATGGCGCCAGGTCAGCGGAGCCGCCGAGGAATTCTGGAAGCAGAGGACCAAACGCTTCGATCGCATTCTGAGACGCTTTACGGCTGGCGATTTTAGACGGGTTCGCCTGCAACTTCGCGATGAACTCGTTCGCTTTCGCGTCGAAGTCAGACGGCATGTCGCCTTTCATACGACGGGTGAATTCAGCCGCTTCCTGTGGGAAGGCTTTCGCGTAAGCCGCGAACTTCTCGTTCCAGGCCGCTTCTTTCGCCTGGCCCACTTCTTTCGCATCCCACTGCGCGTAGATTTCAGATGGGATTTCGAAGGCAGGGTGTTTCCAGCCAAGCGCTTCACGGGTCAGTGCGATTTCCGCGTCGCCCAGTGGTGCGCCGTGGGAGTCGTGAGTGCCCGCTTTGTTCGGAGAACCGAAGCCGATGATGGTTTTGCACATCAGCAGGGACGGTTTGTCGGTCACGGCGCGCGCTTCTTCTACGGCACGTTTAATCGAGTCAGCATCGTGGCCATCAACGCCGCGCACAACGTGCCAGCCGTAGGCTTCGAAACGTGCGGCGGTGTCGTCAGTGAACCAGCCTTCAACGTGACCGTCGATGGAGATGCCGTTGTCGTCGTAGAACGCAACCAGTTTACCCAGCTTCAGGGTGCCTGCCAGGGAGCACACTTCGTGAGAAATGCCTTCCATCATGCAGCCGTCGCCCAGGAACGCATAGGTGAAGTGGTCAACGATGTCGTGGCCAGGACGGTTGAACTGTGCCGCCAGGGTCTTCTCAGCAATCGCCATACCCACGGCATTCGCAATGCCCTGCCCCAGCGGACCGGTAGTGGTTTCAACGCCAGCGGTGTAGCCCACTTCCGGGTGACCTGGAGTTTTGGAGTGCAGCTGACGGAAGTTTTTCAGCTCTTCGATTGGCAGATCGTAGCCAGTGAGGTGCAGCAGGCTGTAGATCAGCATAGAGCCATGGCCGTTAGACAGCACGAAACGGTCGCGGTCTGCCCATGCCGGGTTCTGCGGGTTGTGGTTAAGGAAATCACGCCACAGGACTTCGGCGATGTCAGCCATGCCCATAGGGGCGCCCGGGTGGCCGGATTTGGCTTTCTGTACTGCGTCCATGCTCAGCGCACGAATAGCATTAGCAAGCTCTTTACGTGAGGACATTTTAACTCCAGATCGGACTGTTAAAGGCCATGCCCTTGACGACAGCGCGTTTTGGGCTACGCCGGAAAAAAGTGCCAACAATGTAACCCAAGCCGCAGGGCATGTACATGGACCATTCTTTTGCAGCTTAAGAAATCTCTGGATCATGCTCGCATGTTGCGCAATCTACTCGCCCGCCCCTGTAGATATTCCTTATACTTAGCCCGACACCGGCTTCGTTGACGGTGCATTTTTCGGAATTAATTCAGATTAACGAGTACGGAAGCAACATCATGAAAATGCGTGCAATTGGGCTGGCTGTGGGAACAACGCTCCTGCTAAGCGGCTGTCAGAATATGGATTCTAACGGCCTGATGACCTCAGGCGCAGAAGCTTTTCAGGCCTACTCATTGAGCGATGCGCAGGTGAAAGCGCTGAGCGACGAGGCCTGTAAGGATATGGATGGAAAAGCTACGCTTGCCCCGGCAAACAGCACCTACACGCAGCGTCTGAACAAGATTGCTTCCGCGCTGGGCGACAACATTAACGGTCAGCCGGTGAACTACAAGGTGTATATGGCGAAAGACGTAAACGCCTTCGCGATGGCTAACGGCTGTATCCGCGTTTACAGCGGCCTGATGGACATGATGACCGACAACGAAGTGGAAGCGGTGATCGGCCATGAAATGGGTCACGTTGCTCTCGGTCACGTGAAGAAAGGGATGCAGGTTGCGCTGGGCACCAATGCCGTGCGTGCTGCGGCGGCCTCTGCGGGCGGCATTGTCGGCAGCCTGTCCCAGTCGCAGCTGGGCGACGTGGGTGAGAAACTGGTTAACTCCCAGTTCTCCCAGCGTCAGGAGTCGGAAGCGGATGACTACTCTTACGATCTGTTGCGCAAACGCGGCATCAATCCATCGGGTTTAGCCACCAGCTTCGAAAAACTGGCGAAACTGGAGGAAGGCCGTCAAAGCTCCATGTTTGACGATCACCCGGCCTCCGTTGAACGCGCGCAGCATATCCGTGACCGCATGGCGGCAGACGGAATTAAATAAAACTTCGGCCCGGTGCGCGCCGCGCTACCGGGCAACAAGGCTCAATCAGTACAGCGTTTTCTGTGGCGGCCCGGCAAACTTCAGGGCGCCAATCTGCCCCATCCGCACTTCTACCACCGACGGCCCCGGCATCGCCAGCGCTTCCGTCATCACCGCATCAAAGTCCTCAGCCCGCTCAACGCTCCAGGCCTGTAGGCCAATCGCCTGCGCCAGCAGGGTAAAGTCCGGTGTATGCAGTTCGTTATAATACTGACGCCCGCCAAAATATTTATCCTGAATACCGCGCATTACGCCGTAGCCCCCGTCGTTCATGATGAGCAGCGTCACGTTGGCTTTCTCCTGCGCCAGCGTCGCCAGCTCGCCTAAATTCAGGCTCAGGCCGCCGTCGCCCACCAGTCCCACCACCCTGCGCTGCGGGTTAGCAATCGCGGTGCCGATGGCCATCGGCAGTCCCATACCAATCGCCCCGGCGAGGGAGTGAATGTTCAGCAGCGGACCGTTAGCCCTGAACAGGCGGCTACCCCACAGGCTGCCGGACACGGTGATATCGCGCACCAGCAGGCCGTCTTTCGGCAGGGCTTTTTCTATGGCGTCGTTAAGCTTCGCATAGGCGCCGCACTGCTCGCGCAGCCCCTGCTCAGCTTGCCCGACCGCCTGCTGCACCTGCATATCCCACTGGGCGTTGCCCCACTCGCGGCCCTGCACTTTTTTAGCCAGCGCGCCAAGCAGCGCTGAACAATCGGCTATCAACGTGCTATCCATCAAGTAGTTACGGCTGGCTGCCGCCGGGTCGATATCAATCTGCACGCGCGGGGACGGCAGCTCAAGCGTCCAGGAGCGGGTTTCGTTGCTGCGCAGACGTGAACCGGCCACCAGCGTAAAATCACACTGCGCAATCAGCGCCTCCACCGACGGCGAGTTGTGGAACGCCCGCAGGCTGGCGCGGTGGTCGTCCGGCAGCACGCCGCGCGCGTGGGTGCTGGAAATCACGGTGATGCCCGCATCCGCCAGTTTTTTCACCGCCTCAGCGCTTCCCAGCGCCCCGCCGCCCAGCCACAGCAGCGGCTGTTTCGCCTGTTTGAGTTGCGCCCACAGCGCGTCAACCATCCCGGTATCCACGGCTGGAACCGATGCCGGTTTGACCGGGGCGGTTACCAGCGACAGCGGAATTTTGGCGCCCTGAATATCAATCGGGATTTCCACCGAAACCGGTCCGCACGGCGGGGTCTGCGCGTCCTGGATGGCTTTATGCAGAATGGCTATCGCCTGATTCGCATTGCTGATACGGTACGCCCGTTTTGAGCTGGCCTTCAGGAAGGTCAGCTGATCGCGGGTTTCATGGATAAACCCGGTGTCGGCGTCCAGCCAGGCTTTCTCTACCTGCCCGGTTAAATGCAGCAGCGGCGTGCAGGCATTCATCGCTTCCACCAGCGCGCCTACCGCGTTCCCGGCCCCCGCGCCGGTGCTGGTCAGCGCCACGCCGAGGCCGGAAAAGCGCCCGTGGGCATCGGCCATGGTGACGGAACCGGCTTCACCGCGCGCGGGCACAAAGCGGATATTGCCCCGCTGCCCAACCGCATCCGCTATCGGCAGGTTGTGAATGGAGATGACGCCGTAGATGGCCTCAACCTGATACTGCTCCAGCGTTCTGGCGATGGCGTCGCCGACGGTTATCATTTCGCTCATTGCTCACCCTTTCTCAGTCGCACCAATGGTTGACGCTGTTACCCATCGCCAGATAAATGCTCTTTTGTTGCATCCAGGCTTTCAGCCCCTGGATACCCTTCTCGCGGCCCAGACCGCTCTCTTTAAAGCCCCCGAACGGGGTCGAAATCGCAAAAACTTTGTAGGTGTTGATCCACACCGTGCCTACCTCCAGCTGCTCGCTGAGACGCAGGGCGCGCCCGGTATCGCGCGTCCAGATCCCCGCCGCCAGGCCGTAAACCGAGTCGTTCGCCTCGCTGATCAACGCCGCTTCATCGCCAAACGGCATCGCCACCAGCACCGGGCCGAAGATCTCCTCCTGACAGGCGCGAGCGCTGTTGTTTAGCCCTTCGATAATGGTTGGCTGGAAAAAGCTGCCGTTTGCCAGAGCGGGATCGGCAGGGATCTCGCCGCCGCACAGCACGCGGCCCCCTTCCCGCTTCGCCAGTTCGACGTACTCGATCACGCTCTGGCGATGTTTCTCGCCGATCAGCGGTCCTACATGCACGCCGTCGGTAAACGGATGCCCGACGCGCAGCCCGCGAGTTAATTCCAGCAGCCTCGCCATCAGCGGGGCGTAAATACTCTCGTGGATAAACAGCCGCGATCCGGCGATGCACGCCTGCCCCGCCGAGCTGAAAATGCCGTAGCAGATCCCGCGCGCCGCCTGTTCGATATCGGCATCCTCCAGCACGATGGTCGGCGATTTGCCGCCCAGTTCCAGCGAGGCCGGGATCAGTTTTTCCGCCGCCACGTGCGCCAGATGACGGCCCGTAGTGGTTCCGCCGGTAAAGGAAATTTTGCGCACGCAAGGATGACGCGCCAGCGCATCGCCAATCACCGAGCCTTTGCCCGGCAGCACGCTCAGCAGCCCGGCGGGCAGCCCGGCCTGTTCAAAAATCCGCGCCAGCTCCAGCGCCATCAGCGGCGTGGCTTCGGCGGGCTTGAGGATCACCGCGTTCCCGGCGGCAATCGCCGGTGCGACCTTCTGCATTTCGCTGGCAATCGGCGAGTTCCACGGCGTGATGGCCGCTACCACGCCAAGGGGCTCGTAGCGGCTCAGCGTCAGCAGATCCGGCTGGCGCGGTGTCGGAAGTTCACCCTCCAGCAGCTCGCAGGCGGCGGCAAAGTAGCGCGCCGTTCCCGCCGCGCTCATCACCAGCCCGCACGCTTCCGCCAGCGGCTTGCCGTTATCCCGGCTCTGCATCTGCGCCAGTTCATCCACACGGGATTCAATAAGATCCGCCACCTTGTGCAGGATCTTCGCCCGCACGTGCGGCAGGCTGTTACGCCAGGCGGGATCGCGCCAGGCGCGCTCTCCGGCGTCTACCGCCTCCTCCAGGTCATCCAGACTGGCGGCGTTCAGCGTCGCGTTGATCGACCCGTCTGCCGGGAAGTGGCTCTGCATCGGGTTACCTCCGCCGTGTCGCCACTGGCCGCCGATAAAAATCTTCAGATCGTCCATCGTCACTCCTCAGCTCAGGGCCAGCTCGCGGCAGGCGCGCACCGCGCTCAGTGCCGCCAGGGTGGAGGTTTTAGGGTTAGACGCCAGCGGCAGCCCGCTCAGCTCCAGATGGAATTCGCCAAACAGCCCTTCGACGTGCAGCGTGTGGGTGTTACGTTTCGTTGCCGGGTCAACCATCAGCTGCACGCGGGTGTCATCCATCCCGACGCCGCCGAGCGCCACGGTCGCCGCTACGTTGGCGTTCGCCGGGAACAGCCGCGCCGCCTCGCGAGCGCTGCCTTCAAAAAAGACCTTTGCCTCAGCCACTGAATTCAGATCGATAAGCTGCTCGGCATAGCTGCCGCGCCAGCTGGCCGGGCTTTTGCGCGACTGATAGGTGACGCGTTCAAGCCCACCCTCTTTCGCTGCCGCCAGCCCGTCGATACCGGCCACTGCACCGGAAAGCAGAGTCAGTTTTCCGCCCGCGGCGAGCAGACGCTGCTCCAGCGCGCTGTCCGCCAGCGCGCCGGTGGAAATGACGGCCAGATGCCAGCCGCGACGCAGGATCTCTTCCCCGTACTGGGCCACCGCCTGCTGGCTGGCGCATTCCAGCACCAGATCCGGCGTTTGCGCGCACGCCATTGGCGACGTCAGCGCCTCGACCGCATCGCCAAACTGGTCGTGAATGGCGGCATGGTGAGACGCGCGCGCCACGATCCAGCCGATAGCCACACCGGCGGGCAGGCGCTCAATCACCGCCTGCGCCATGGCACCAAAACCAATCAACATTACCTTTTTCATGAGGCGTCCTTACAGATGGCGACAGAAGCCGCCGGAAACGTCCAGCGCGGCGCCGGTGGTAAACGAGGCCAGCGGCGAGGCGAGGAACAGCAGCGCCTGCGCGGGCTCCTGCGGCCTGCCGAGGCGCGCCATTGGAATGCCGCGCTTGCGCGCGATATCCGCCGTCCACTCCGGCCAGCTCTGGCTTTTGTCCGCCCGGTTTTCAAAGCGGCGCTGCCACTGGCCGGACTCCACCATGCCGAGCAAAATGGAATTGACGCGAATGCCTTTACCCACCAGCTCTTTCGAGAGCGTCAGCGTCATGTTCAGCAGCGCGGCACGAGCAGCGGAGGTAGCGATCATGTGCTCCTCCGGCTGTAGCGCCAGCAGGGAGTTGACGCAGGTAACAGAGGCAATGTCTGACTGCTCCAGCAGCGGCTGAAACGCCTGCACCGGATTGATGACGCCAAACAGCTTCAGCCCTGCCTCGTGCAGCCACGCCTCGCGCGGGGTGTCATGGAAGTGCGCCACGTAGCCCTGCCCGGCGTTGTTGATCAGCAGATCCGCCGCGCCAAAGCGCGCCTGCACCGCATCCGCAAAGGCCTGAACCTCGTCGGCGTTCAGCACGTCGCAGCGGTAAGAAAAAATCTCCCCGTGGGGGAATTCGTTTTGCAGCGTCGCATGGGCGCTGGCGAGCCGGTCCGGGTCACGGCCGCAGAAGGCAACTTTCGCCCCTTCCCCCAGCAGCAGGCGCAGCGTTTCAAAGCCAATGCCAGAAGAACCGCCGGTGACTACCGCTACGCGCCCGTCAATTTGTGCATTCATCGCGCACCTCTTCGTTAATGCGTAAAAGCTGTTGGTTGAAAAACACGTCGTTATCGAGATAGCTGGCGTGCCCGGCCTGCGGAATGGCGGTATACGGCATGCCGTAGCGCAGCGCCAGCCCCTGCACCAGTTCGGGCTGCGTTATCGCGTCCTGCTCGCCGCACCAGACTTCAAACGTGCCGGAGTATCGTTTAAGCCAGCCGTGAATGTCGTCATGCGCCAGCATCCACGCGGCGGCAAGGTAGCCTTCCGGGCGCAGCGTGCGCATGCCCGCCGCGACGGTGGCGATATCTTCCGCGCGCGCGCCGGGGCGCAGCAGCTTCGCGGCACGGGTCTGGGCGAGGATTTCGCCGCCCAACGCCATCTGCTGCTCGCGGTTGCGCCAGACCTGCTCCCGCTGCTCCGGCGCGGCATTGCCGTAGCCCTGCGCAGCGTCGGCCAGTACAAGATGAATGATGCGATCCGGGAACTTCGCCGCAAAGGCACTTGCGACCAGCGCCCCCAGGGAATGGCCCACCAGCACCGCCTGCCAGACACCGGCGCGATCCAGCATCGCCGCCAGCACGTCGGCGTAATCCCCCGCGTTTGCCCGCGCGACGGCCAGCATCGGGCTTTCGCCATAACCGGGCATGTCCCACGCCAGCACGCGAAAACCGTTCAGCGCCATCTGCTTGTGCCAGGACGCAGCGCCAGAGCTGATCCCGTGTAGCAGCATCAGCGGAATGCCGCTTCCCTGTTCACGAAAACCCGTCATGGCGCCCCCTTAGTTCCGCTTCACTTTCGAGAGCGGATGGTCGGACGGATAGGTCGGGATTTCCGGCTTGTTGGTCCCCAGCATGACGCACATCAGCGCCTCTTCTTCCCCGTGGTTAAACAGGCCGCGATAGATGCCCGGCGGGACGGAGATCAGGTCACGCTCGCGCAGCACGGTTTCGGTGTAGTTGTCGCCGTCCTGGATCATCAGCGTGATCTGCCCCTTGAGCATGAAGAACACCTCTTCCACGTCGTCGTGCAGGTGCAGCGGCCCTTCGCACTTCGACGGCAGTACCATGGTCGAGAAGGTAAAATGGTCCGCCTGCACGGTGTTGGTGTCGTTCGCTACGCCGGTTGCGCCGGTGCCGATGTAGCGCATCTGCGCCCGGCGGTATTTTGGGTCAAAATCGGCCTGGAACTTCAGCGCGTTCCAGTCGTATTTACGGCCTTCGAAGCGCGCGATGCGCGACTCGACCCACTCCTCCATCGTCAGATGGTCAGGTTTGATGCCCGTTTTGTGGGTTACGGTTGAATCAGTCATGACACTCTCCTCAGTAACGTCTCAGCAGCGGCAGTAACAGGACGCAGCCCACCGCCGCCATCACCGCCAGAAAAATCAGCCCGGAATCCATGCTGTGGGTGAAGGCGATAAGCGCGCCCATCACCGCCGGCGACAGCGCGCCTGCAAAGTTTCCCAGCCCGTTGAAAATGCCGCCCGCCGTGGCGCTCACCCGGGGATGGGTGGCCTTCGCCAGCAGGGCGAAAATGTTGGGCGCGCCGGTGCCCCACATAAAGGTGCTGAAGCTCATCGCCGCGATGACGGCGAGCGGGGTATCGAGGTGCATCACCGCCGCCAGCCCCACCGCCGCCCCCGCCATCGAGATAAAGCAGGCCGCCGCGCGCTTATCGACCCTGTCCGAGAGCCACGCGCCAATCACTTCCCCCGCCAGCATGGCGATGAACGGCATCGACGACAGCCAGCCTGCATGCTCAAGGTGAATGCCTTTGCCTTTGATCAGGTAGCCCGGCAGCCAGCCGTTGATGCCCCACAGGTAGGTCAGGAACGCGATGTTAAAGATGCAGATGATCCAGAAGTGCGGGCTGACGAACAGCTCGCGCCGCGCGGCACGCCGCTCGTCCTGTGACGCCTGCGAAGTGCCGGGTTTAGCCTCCAGACGGATCCCGCGCAGGCCGATGCGCACAAAGATAAGCACCGGCACGGTAAGCATGGCCATGACAAAGAAGGTGCTCTGCCAGCCGAATGTGTTCAGCAGCCAGAGGGAGAGCGGGAAGCCAATTGCTGCCCCTACCGGTGTGCCCAGCAGCCACAGCATGGTGGCGCGCGCCTGCAGATGCTGCGGGAAGTTGTGGCGCACGATGGCGAAAGCCAGCGGGAACAGCGGCCCTTCCGCCACGCCCAGCAGGATGCGCAGGACGATCATCAGCGTGTAGTTATGGGTAAAGCCCATCGCCACCATCAGCACGCACCACACAGCCATCATCCCGGTGAGCAGGCGCAGCGGCGCGATTTTGTCGCCTAAACCGCTCAAAAATACCGACGAAAAGCCGTAGCTCAGCAGGAAGGCGCTCATCAATATGCCGAGGCGCGTGGTGTCGAAATCAATGCCCATCGCCTGCTGGAAATGGGTATCCGAAAAGAGCGCCGCGATGCTGATTTTGTCGAAAAACGCCAGCAGCACGCAGGCCAGCAGCGACAACGGGATGGCCCAGCGCACCGCTTTTTCGGGCGTGCGGGTCCCCTCACCGCTCGCCTCAACCGGCGCGGTGTTCGTCTCTAGTGTGGTCATCTCTCCCCCTACGGGTGCGGGTTAGCTATCGCAGTGACATCAGTGAAAATGTCGGGTCGGCAAGCGGTACGTTCGACAGATCCCGCCCCGCCGCCATCCAGCGCTTCGCCAGCTTGACGGTGCGCGCATCGTTGAACGCTACCAGCTGCGTCAGCCGCCCGTTTTCATCCAGCGAGAAGAAAAACGCATCTTCACGCACTATCGTTTTACTCTCCGGCTGCGGAATACCGAGGATCTGAATATTGTGCTGATATTGATCCGACCACAGCCACGGCGCGTCGTCATAACCTGGCGCATCGGGGTTGAGCATCGCTTTCGCCGTCGCCACTGCCTGATTCTGGGCGAAGGCCCAGGACTGGATGCACAGGCCGTAGTGATGGTGCTGGGCGACATCTCCTGCGGCAAAGATGAATGGATCCGAGGTGCGTCCCTGGGCATCCACCACGATCCCGCGCCCGGTTTTCAGCCCCGCATCAAGCGCCAGCTCCAGATTGAGATCGACGCCGATCCCGACCACGACCGTATCAAAGGTTTCACGGTTGCCGTCGCAGTGGATGACCGGCAGGCCATTATCGTCCTCCAGCTCCAGCGCGCCGCAGCCGGTACGGATCTCCACCCCCTGCTCGCGGTGGATGGCCTCCAGGCGCTGGGACACCTCGCTGCTCACCGAGCGCATGCACACCGCAGGCTGCTGCTCGAACAGGGTGACCGCCATGCCGCTTTTCCGCGCGGAAGCGGCAATCTCAAGGCCAATCCAGCCGCCGCCGATAATCGCCAGTTTGTGACTTTCCGACAGGCGACTTTTCAGGCGCTGCGCGTCCTGCCAGTGGCGCAGGGTGTAGACCTGCGGATGGCTGGCCCACGCCTGCGAAGGCAGGCGCGCCCGACCGCCGGTAGCGATTAAAAGGATGTTGTAACTAAGACATTCGCCGTTGCTTAAACGCACGATTTTCTCTTCACGATCGACTGATTCAGCACGCAGCGGGCGGTACCAGATCAGGTTCAGCGCCTGCTGCGCTTCTTCGCTAAACAGCCGCGGAAGCGCGGAGTCCGGCTCCAGCAGAGACGCTTTTGACAGCGGCGGCCGCTCGTAGAAATCCCATTCCTCTTCCGCCACCACGCAAATCTCGCCGTCGAAGCCCTCGTCACGCAGGGTTTTCGCCGCCCAGCCGCCCGCCTGGCCGCCGCCGATAATGACAATGCGCGATGTCATACCGCCTCCGGCTTTTTCTGCTGACGGCGCGTGTCGTGGTCAATCCCGCCCTCCACCGCCCATTCGGTAAAGGAGACCAGGGAGTGCTCCAGCTCACGCGGCTGCCAGTTTTCGGTCAGGTAGTCGTCGTTGGTGTAATACTCAAACGCGCCGCCGGTCGGGCTGTTGACGTACCAGAAGTACGCCGACGACACCGGATGACGGCCCGGCCCGATAAAAGTGCTCCAGTCATGTTTATTCATCGCGATACCGCCGCCGATCACCTCGTGGATGTCGCGCACGGTGAAGGCCACATGGTTGAGGCCGCGCTTGCGGTTCGGCAGTTGCAGCAAGAACAGGTTGTGATGGCCGCCACGCGCCCCGCAGCGCAGGAACACGGCGCGGTTGATATAGCGATCCGAGACCTGGAAGCCGAGCACCTCGCGGTAGAATTTCTCCACTGCCGCCAGCTCTTCCACGAAGAACACCACATGCCCCACGTTGATCGGCTGGGCGCGATCGTAAACCGGGCTGGGCGTGTCGATACGGCGGGCGTCGCCCCACTGGTTTATTGGCTCGACGTTAAGCTCCACGTCGGTCTGCTGGGTCACCTGCACGCGCAGCGTCATGCCGTTCGGATCCAGGCATTCCAGCGCGTCGCCCACTTCACGAAAACCTGGCTGTTGCGCCAGCTTCGGGCGCAGCGCATCCAGCTCAGACTGGCTGGCAACCGCCCAGGTCATGCGGCGCAGGGTGTTGCCCGCTTCAAACGCGGGCGGCAGGTCGGGGCTGTCGATCGGGTTAAGCTCCACGCGCGCGCCGCTCAGGGTGGTGAAACGCTGGCCGCTGGCATCGCCCGTCAGGCCAAAATCACGCATAAATTTGGCGCAGTGCGTCAGGTCTTCCACACCAAATTCCAGCTTTTCAATTCCGGTTATACTCATCGTTCGTTGCCTCATCTGGCCCAGATTGGGCGTAAAACATGCCCGACGCAGTCAAGCGCCTGACGTTAACTCACTGATTTAACTGGCCTGTGACAGATACCCTAAGAAGCCAGAAATTTTATCCGCCGCGAGGCGAACCTCGTTTTGCAGGCGCTCGCGGTCGCTCAGTGGGATCTCCTCCGACGGCACCAGAATGCTGACCACCGCCGCCACGCGGCCGCTTCGGTCATACACCGGGTAGACGATGGAAGAGATGCCGTGGCGGAAGAAGGATTCGCCGATGACATACCCGCGGGCTTTGTCCTGCTGCACCATCTGCCACAGGGCTTCGCGGTCGTGAAGCTGCCCCGGCGTGTTGCCCGGCAGGCGCTCATGCGGGAACAGCTGTTCGAAATCAGCGCGGGAAATATCGGTCAACAGCATGCGGCCCAGCGAGGTGCAGTGCACCGGCAGACGGGTACCAATGCTGACCTGGTTGATACGCGACCCGGCGGCGCTGACGCGGGCGATATAGATAATGTCGCGCCCGTCGCGGATCGCCAGATGGCTGCTGCACTGGCTCACGTCGCGCAATTGCTCGATCACCGGCTGGCCGACCTGCGCCACGTCCAGCGAGGCGATGTACTCAAAGCCAAGACGCAGCACGTTCATGCCCAGCGAAAAGGTATTGGTGCGCGTGTTGCGCTCCAGAAATCCCATGTACTCCAGCGTCTGTACCACGCGATAGGCGGTGGCCTTCGGCATATCCACCAGCCGATGCAGTTCGGCAAAGGTCAGATCGCGATGCTGCTCGCCAAAGGCCAACAGCAGCTGTAAACCGCGCTCCAGCCCCGGCACCAGATACTTCACTTCCTGATCGTTTGCCATCATTGCCCTACCTTAGTTAAAGACAAAACCGCCGTTGACCGGGATCAGCTGTCCGGTGATGAACCGCGACAGATCGCTTAACAGCCAGACCACGCTGCCGGTGACGTCTTCCGGCTGCTGCGCGCCCGTTAACGCACGGCCGTTTTCGTAGAGCTGATGCCGTTCGGCGGGGACATATTCCGTCGCCTCGACGCGGGTTAGCCCCGGCGCGATGGCGTTAATGCGTATACGCTTTTCACCCAGTTCGCGCGCCATTGAGCGAGTCATGGCAATCACGGCGCCCTTGCTGGCGACGTAGGCCATCAGGCGCGGCGCGCCCCACAGCGCGGTGTCGGACGCGACGTTCACGATGCCCGCCCCCTCGCGCAGCAGCGGTACGGCGGCGCGCGTTACCAGCCAGGTGCCTTTGACGTTGACGCTCATCACCCGATCCCAGAGATCCGGATCGTAATCGAGCATATTTTTGCCGCCGACGCCCGTCGCCATCGCCGCGTTGTTCACCAGACCGTCAATCTGCCCCTGCTCGCCAATCGCGCTGAACACCTGCTCAATGGACTGCGGATCGGCCAGATCGATAACGTGCGATTCGATCGCATATCCCCGCTCGCTCAGCCGGTGGGCGCTCTCGGCCAGTTCGCCTTTAAGGATGTCGCACATCACCACCGCCGCGCCCTGCTCCGCGCAGGCCTGGGAAAAGTGGTAGCCCAGCCCGCGCGCGGCGCCGGTCACGACGATGCGCTTGCCGCTCAGCAGCCCGTTCATCAGGCGGCCCCCTGCTGTGCTTCACGCATCGCCAGCTGCTCTTTGGCGGCCTTTTGCATCATGCGACGCAGGCGCGAGAGGCCAACGTCGTGCTGATACAGGTATTCATGATCGCGGGCGTTTGGCGCCAGGCTCTCCAGCACCACGCGGTCCTGCTCCAGCACTTCCCAGTGCAGTTTTTCCAGCCGGTTGCGGTACATGAAGCGCCACATATCGCGCTGCCAGCCCTGCACCCGGCGAATGCGCCAGAAGAAGACGCGGCAGTTGTCGTTATCTTCCGGCACCACCATGCCGACGATAAAGAAGTGGCCGCCCGGCCCGAAACGCTTCTTGTACGGAATGGAGAGACGCATCCAGCAGGTGCCGCTGTTGCCCAGCTCCACCCAGTCGAAGTTGACGCCGCTCTGCCCTTTCTTCTCAAAGATAAAGCCGGTTTTGGTCGGCTGGAGCACCATGTCGGCCTTGCGATCCCCTTCCGCCATCGAGTGCGAGGAGGAGTGCAGATAGGTGCCGTGCATCGGGTCCATCACGTTTTCCAGCGCGTACTGGTAATTGCAGTTCCACGCGGCGGTGCAGAGGAAGTTGCTGAAGTTTTCCGTGTCGGCGAGTTCATCCGGGAAGGTCAGTTCGTCCGGCTGCTGATCCGCGGTGACGCCAAACCAGAGGAAGATGGCGCCGTGCGCCTCCTGCACGTTATAGCTGCGCACGCACTGCTGGCCGACCAGCGGACATTTATCCACAGCGGGCACGTCTTTCACCTCGCCGTTGCCCGCCACCTCTACGCCGTGATACCAGCAGGCGATGCGGTCGCCGAGGTTCCAGCCCATAGACAGGCGCGCGCCGCGGTGCGGACAACGGTCCTCCAGCGCCTGCACCTGGCCGTCTTTGTTGCGCCAGACCACAATCTGCTCGCCCAGGCGGGTGATGCCCACAGGAGCAGACTGCACTTCCCAGCTCGCCAGCACCGGATACCAGAGGCCGCGCAGGCCTTTATCCAGATAGTGTTGTACGGTCGTTGTCATCGCATTGCCCTCAGTAGCCGTTAACCTGTAAGAATGCCTGGAAGCTGGCGTCGCTCCACGGCTCGCCCTGCTGGTCGTGCATGCGCACCGCGTTCAGCCCGTTTACCAGCTCCGGCAGGGTTTCAACGCCCTGTTCGAAAAGCTCTTCCAGCGTCGCAATCAGCTTCACCTCCCAGCTTTCCGGCTCACGGCTGCGGGTCTGCCAGATCAGGTTCTGGTACTCGCCCGGCTTGTGAATGGCGCCATTACCGCCCTCTGCCGGCGGGGTAAACTGGCGGCTTTCCGGCAGCGCCGGGTTGTAGTTCAGCGTGTCGCTCATGCCACGGTCTCCTCAACAAAGGTAATCTGAATCTGGTTTTCAAAGACCCGAACCGGGTAACGGTTGAGGTTGCGTCCTCCGGGGCCGTGCAGACACTGGCCGGTTTTGACGTCGAACACCGCCTCGTGCAGCGGGCATTCCACCTTGCCGTCTTCTACGAAGCCCTGACTCAGCAGGGCATAGGCGTGGGGGCATACGTCTTCCAGCGCGTAATATTCACCGTCGATCAGGTAAACGCCGATCTCTTTCCCGTCGACGTTGCCGCTAAAAGGGAAATCTTCCTGTACTTGTTCTGCGTCACATACGCCTATCCAGCTCATCACGATCCTCCAGGCTTTTGTTTCATATATGAAACTCTGTTTCTTATTTAATACGGTCAATATAAAAGCGATGAATGTTTCGTCAAGCGACAATGTGACGAATTTGTTAATCGATCGGCAATTAATTAACTAAGTGTGCAAGGGATCACGAAAAAATGCAGCGATATGAAATTTTCATTATTACAGCGTGAGAAATACGTTTTTTTAATGGTCTCTTATTTTGAATAAAAGATATTGACTTCCTTTCTTTTTACTCTTTAAAAATAAATTAACGTCACCTCTTTCGCGTTTCACCGGTGAAACTCATTTTTAATTTATCTTTAATAAACAATGAGTTTCACAGGTGAATCATTTTAGCTCCGTGACAATCACATTGATGAAAAATATAAGTTACAAAAAACGTAAGGCGGACATAATGAAGGCAAGATGGCAAGGCACGATTGCGCTTTTATTACTCATTATTATTTCGTACGTCGATCGGGTAAATATCTCGGTAATGATTTTAAACCCGGAATTTGCCGAACATTTTCAGTTAAATGAAAACAGAATGTTACAGGGTCTACTCATGACCTGCTTTCTTCTGGGTTATGGTTTTTCCGCTCTATTATTAACGTCGGTTATTGAAAGCAAACTTCATTATCGGCAGGGATTATTAAGCAGCATTGCGCTTTGGGCCGCGGTCTGCGCGGTTTCGCCTTTGTTAGGCTCGCTGACGGGAATGGTCATCGCCCGCGAAATAACCGGGGTTTGTCTACACCTTCACGCTGGCCTGGGGAATGTTGCTGCTGCGCATGCGGCGCGCAGCAGCAATAAGCGCGTAAGGCTTATTCGCCTTTTTTCGCTGCCTGGATGTAGAGCATTTCCAGCGCCAGGGTCGCCGCGGCCAGCGCGGTGATCTCGGACTGGTCATAGGCCGGAGCCACTTCCACCACGTCCATCCCGACAATGTTCAGATCCTTCAGGCCGCGCACCAGCTTGATGGCGCGGTCTGACGTCAGGCCGCCGATCACCGGCGTACCGGTACCCGGTGCGAATGCCGGATCCAGGCAGTCGATGTCGAAGGTCAGGTAGACAGGCATATCGCCGACGATCTGCTTAACCTGAGCCAGAATATCGTCCACGCCGCGATCGTTCACCTGGCCCGCGTCGAGTACGGTGAAGCCGTTGTCTTTGTCGAACTCGGTGCGGATGCCGATCTGCACGGAGTGGTTCGGATCGATCAGGCCTTCTTTCGGCGCGGTGTAGAACATGGTGCCGTGGTCGAATTCGCAGCCGTTCGCGTAGGTGTCGGTATGCGCGTCAAAGTGCACCAGCGCCATTTTACCGAAGTGCTTCGCGTGGGCGCGCAGCAGCGGCAGGGTCACGAAGTGGTCACCGCCGAAGGAGAGCATGCGTTTACCGGCCGCCAGCAGCTTCTCGGCGTGCGCCTGCAGTTTTTCGCTCATTTCGCGCGCGTCACCGAAGGCGTACACCAGATCACCGCAGTCCACCACGTTCAGGCGCTCGCGCATGTCGAAGTTCCACGGGAAGCGGTTGTGCTCCCAGGCCAGGTTGGTGGAAACCTGACGGATTGCCGCCGGGCCATGACGTCCACCCGCACGACCGGACGTTGCCATGTCGAACGGTACGCCGGTGATCACCCAGTCAGCATCGCTGTCGTAAGGCTGGAAGTTCATCGGAAGGCGTAAAAAACCAAACGCGTTAGATACCAGAGAGTTATCGTACTGATGACCTAAAGTGCTCATGTCCTGACCTCTTATAAAGTCGATACATTAAAACAGATGAAAAAAAATCCCCTCCGCGTCGTTAAACCCGACGAGGAAGGGATTGATTCGTAAATCGCATAGTGGGGCGAATTATCGCCGTTAATTCATACGGGTTCAAGTGAGTATAGGGCATCGTGCGGTCTGATGCCCTCACCCCAACCCTCTCCCACCGGGAGAGGGAGGTTTTACTACTCGTCTTCCAGATACGTATACCCGTACAGACCCGCTTCAAACTCTTCCAGGAACTGCTGCTGCAAGGCATCGTCCAGACCGGTGTTTTTGACCTGATCGCGGAACTGGGTGAGCAGTTTTTTCGGATCCAGCTGAACGTATTCGAGCATATCCGCCACGGTGTCCCCTTCGTCGGACAGCTCAACCTCCACGCTGCCGTCAGGGAAGACAAACACGTCAACCGCTTCGGTATCACCGAACAGGTTGTGCATGTTGCCGAGGATCTCCTGATACGCACCCACCATAAAGAAGCCCAGCATTGGCGGGTTCTCCGGATCGTACTCCGGCATTGGCATGGTCGTAGCGATACCGTCACCGTCGACGTAGTGGTCAATCGCGCCGTCGGAGTCACAGGTAATGTCCAGCAGCACCGCGCGGCGTTCAGGCGCATGATTCAACCCTTCCAGCGGCAGAACCGGGAACAGCTGGTCGATACCCCAGGCATCCGGCATCGACTGGAACAGGGAGAAGTTGACGTACATTTTGTCCGCCATACGTTCCTGCAACTCGTCGATAATCGGACGGTGTGCGCGGTTGCTCGGATCGAGCTGCTTCTGCACTTCATGGCACATGTTCAGATAGAGCTGCTCCGCCCACGCGCGTTCCTGCAGGCTAAAGGTGCCTGAAGAATAACCGACGTGAATGTCGTGCAGATCCATCTGGCTGTCGTGCAGCCATTCGCGCAGAGAACGACGCGTGCCCGGCTCGTGCATCTCCTGCCAGGTTTCCCACATGCTTTGCAGGGAACGTGGGGCATCGTCTGCCGGAGGCGTGGCTTCAGTGATTTCGCTGCGCTCAACGCCGATGATGTTAGAGACCAGCACCGTATGGTGCGCAGTGACCGCGCGGCCGGATTCGGTGATCACCGTCGGGTGCGGCAGGCCGTGCTCTTCGCAGGCATCGCCAATCGCCCAGATAATGTTGTTGGCGTATTCGTTCAGGCCGTAGTTGACCGAGCAGTCAGACTGCGAGCGTGTCCCTTCGTAATCCACGCCCAGGCCACCGCCCACGTCAAAGCACTGAATATTTACGCCAAGCTTGTGCAGCTCAACGTAGAAACGTGCCGATTCACGCACGCCGGTGGCAATGTCGCGAATGTTGGCCATCTGCGAGCCAAGGTGGAAGTGCAGCAGCTGAATGCTGTCCAGACGACCGCGCTCGCGCAGAATTTCCACCAGCTGAAGCACCTGGTTCGCCGCGAGGCCGAACTTGGATTTTTCACCGCCGGAAGACTGCCATTTACCGGAACCCTGCGACGCCAGTCGCGCACGCACACCAAGGCGTGGGATCACGTTCAGACGCTCGGCCTCTTCCAGCACGATCGCGATTTCGGTCATCTTCTCGATCACCAGATAGACCTTGTGGCCCATCTTCTCGCCAATCAGCGCCAGACGAATGTATTCGCGGTCTTTATAGCCGTTACAGACGATCACCGACCGGGTCATGCCCGCGTGCGCCAGAACCGCCATCAGCTCCGCTTTGGAGCCAGCTTCCAGGCCCAGCGGTTCGCCGGAGTGGATCAGGGACTCAATCACGCGACGGTGCTGGTTTACCTTGATCGGGTAAACAAGGAAATAGTCGCCGTTATAACCATACGATTCCCGCGCGCGTTTGAACGCGGCGTTAATAGAACGCAGGCGATGTTGCAGGATCTGCGGGAAGCAGAACAGTGCAGGCAAGCGCTGACCCTGGGCTTCACGGGCTTTCACCAGCTTAGCGAGATCCACGCGCGCTTCCGGGACGTCCGGATCCGGGCAGACACTGATGTGGCCCAGCTCGTTAACGTCGTAGTAGTTATTGCCCCACCAGGCAATATTGTAAGTGCGCAGCATCTTGCTGGCTTCCTGGGAGCTCATCGCAACCTCCTGCATAGAACGTAGTACACCCTGTTCGCCTGCTGACGAAGGCGAAAGCGAAGACATGTCGTCAGACATAGCGAACCTCAACTCTTTGTATTAAGTGTAAAACAGTTGACTACTATCGCAGCGTTATACGGCGATAACAACCCATTAACGGCTCCATTTCCCAGCAGAGTATGCTGAAATCCAGACCGTGCGACCGGTTTCTTATTCATATCATTGTAAAACACGTATCCGAACTCTGTATGACAAGGTTCGGCGAAACCACGAGAAAACTCCTGTATTAACAAGAGCGCCCTTGTTCAGTTTTCACAAAGCGTGACCGGCTCTGGAATCCTGAGAAGCACCGAGATGGGTATAACATCGGCAGGTGTTTAGACCAGAAGTGCGGGTGGGAATCAAATGCGCGCCAGAACGACTGCGCTGAATGAGCGGAAAACAATGGTTCATTATCTCGTATCACCTCCACGGCCGCCTCTGCTGAAACGGACCACAAGCCAAAGCTAAAAGTTCACTGCTTAACCCGGCTGGAAGTGGCGACACGATGTGTTCATCGAGCGCTTATTTTATATGAGCCGCGCGCCGCGTTTTATACCGAGAAGGTCGCTAAAAAGCAAAACAAAAATGCGCAGGTTGCCAGCGCCGTCAGGAAAAATTTCCAGCCGTGTTTTCAACGCAGTGAGAGGTGAGTCAAAAAAAACTGGAAATCGGGTGAAGAAGTGACCTAAAATAGACGTCCAGATGTTAATCCATCCATACTGATTAACACTCAGACTGCCAGTGTCAAAATCCTGCAGGCCTTGGTAGAATTATCTCCTTTGGCTATTCCACACAGCAGTTCGAGCTAACCAAATTCCTTTTAGGTGAAATAAAACATGGCAAAACACCTGTTTACGTCCGAGTCCGTATCAGAAGGACATCCTGATAAAATTGCTGACCAAATCTCCGATGCGGTGCTGGATGCGATCCTCGCGCAGGATCCAAAGGCGCGCGTAGCGTGTGAAACCTATGTCAAAACCGGCATGGTTCTGGTTGGCGGTGAGATCACCACCAGCGCATGGGTTGATATCGAAGAGATCACCCGTAACACGGTGCGTGAGATCGGTTATGTACATTCTGATATGGGCTTTGATGCCAACTCCTGCGCCGTACTGAGCGCTATCGGCAAACAGTCCCCGGACATCAACCAGGGCGTTGACCGTGCCGATCCGCTGGAACAGGGCGCGGGCGACCAGGGCCTGATGTTCGGCTACGCGACCAACGAAACCGACGTGCTGATGCCAGCGCCGGTGACTTACGCACACCGTCTGGTGCAGCGTCAGGCTGAAGTGCGTAAAAACGGCACCCTGCCGTGGCTGCGTCCGGATGCGAAAAGCCAGGTTACCTTCCAGTATGACGACGGGAAAATCGTCGGCATTGATGCCGTGGTTCTTTCCACGCAGCATGCTGAAGATATTGACCAGAAATCCCTGCAGGAAGCGGTGATGGAAGAGATCATCAAGCCTGTTCTGCCAACTGAATGGCTGAGCTCTGCGACCAAATTCTTCATCAACCCAACCGGACGCTTCGTTATCGGCGGCCCAATGGGTGACTGCGGTCTGACCGGTCGTAAAATCATCGTAGATACCTACGGCGGCATGGCGCGCCACGGTGGCGGCGCGTTCTCCGGTAAAGACCCGTCTAAAGTGGACCGTTCTGCGGCGTACGCTGCACGTTATGTGGCGAAAAACATCGTTGCTGCGGGCCTGGCTGACCGCTGTGAAATTCAGGTTTCCTACGCCATCGGCGTGGCTGAGCCAACCTCCATCATGGTGGAAACCTTCGGTACTGAAAAAGTGCCTTCTGAACAGCTAACCCTGCTGGTGCGTGAGTTCTTCGACCTGCGTCCATACGGTCTGATTCAGATGCTGGATCTGCTGCACCCAATCTACCAGGAAACCGCAGCGTACGGTCACTTTGGTCGCGAACATTTCCCTTGGGAAAAAACCGACAAAGCCGCCCTGCTGCGTGATGCTGCCGGTCTGAAATAATCGACTGCCAGCAGCTTAAACAGGCCAGCCTTTGTGCTGGCCTTTTTTATGTCGGGTGGCGGCTATGCCTTACCTGACCTACGGGTAGTGAATTTTTGTAGGCCGGGTAAGGCGCAGCCGCCACCCGGCAATGTTTGGAACCGTTTACACCTCACTCTCTATACCCCGATTTCAGAATATTCTCTTTGCATGATCGCATTTCTTCTGCTGTTACATTCCCTTTCAGTTAAGTCTGAAATTTGTGCAAACGCGATGCATATCAATTAATTTATCTCTATATTTTCAAAGCTTTAATTATTTTTACGGTTACAAACTAGTGTAACCGATTACACCGTTGTGATTTGACTCACATATTTTTATGAGCCGCTCACCTACTCTTAATATCGTAAAAACTGATAACCCAACTGGAGGGCATAATGCCTGACAATAATAAACAGGGGCGTACGTCCAATAAGGCAATGACGTTCTTCGTCTGCTTCCTCGCCGCTCTGGCAGGATTACTCTTTGGCCTGGATATTGGCGTAATTGCCGGTGCATTACCTTTCATCACCGATGAGTTCCAGATTAGCGCACACACTCAGGAATGGGTGGTCAGCTCCATGATGTTCGGTGCCGCCGTCGGCGCGGTCGGCAGCGGCTGGCTCTCCTTTAAGCTCGGGCGTAAAAAGAGCCTGATGATCGGCGCGATCCTGTTCGTTGCCGGCTCACTGTTCTCTGCCGCTGCGCCTAACGTTGAAGTGCTGATCCTCTCCCGCGTGCTGCTCGGTCTGGCAGTGGGCGTGGCGTCTTATACTGCCCCGCTGTACCTGTCTGAAATCGCACCGGAAAAAATCCGCGGCAGCATGATTTCCATGTACCAGCTGATGATCACCATCGGTATTCTGGGGGCTTATCTTTCCGATACCGCCTTCAGCTACAGCGGCGCATGGCGCTGGATGCTGGGCGTCATCATCATTCCGGCCATTCTGCTGCTGATTGGTGTCTTCTTCCTGCCGGACAGCCCGCGCTGGTTCGCCGCCAAACGCCGCTTCCACGATGCCGAACGCGTGCTCTTACGCCTGCGTGATACCAGCGCCGAAGCCAAAAACGAGCTGGAAGAGATCCGCGAAAGCCTGAAGGTCAAACAGTCCGGCTGGGCGCTGTTCAAAGAGAACAGCAACTTCCGCCGCGCGGTGTTCCTCGGTGTGCTGTTACAGATCATGCAACAGTTCACCGGGATGAACGTCATCATGTATTACGCGCCGAAAATCTTCGAACTGGCGGGCTACACCAACACCACCGAACAGATGTGGGGCACCGTGATCGTCGGCCTGACCAACGTGCTGGCGACCTTTATCGCTATCGGTCTGGTGGACCGCTGGGGGCGTAAGCCAACCCTGACGCTGGGCTTCCTGGTCATGGCCGTCGGGATGGGCGTACTGGGTACCATGATGCACATGGGCATTCACTCCTCGACGGCACAGTACTTCGCCGTGGCGATGCTGCTGATGTTTATCATTGGGTTTGCGATGAGCGCCGGTCCGCTGATTTGGGTGCTGTGTTCTGAGATCCAGCCGCTGAAAGGGCGTGATTTTGGTATCACCTGCTCTACCGCAACCAACTGGATTGCCAACATGATCGTCGGCGCAACGTTCCTGACCATGCTCAATACCCTGGGTAATGCCAATACCTTCTGGGTCTACGCCGGTCTTAACCTGTTCTTTATTGTTCTCACGATCTGGCTGGTTCCTGAAACCAAACATGTTTCACTGGAACACATTGAACGTAACCTGATGAAAGGTCGTCCTCTGCGCGAAATCGGCGCACACGACTGATCCTCCTGCGGGGAGGCGCCTCTTGCGCCTCCCCGCTTCCCGCTTTATGCTCTGCCCCTATGAAATCTCCCCGTCTCCCCATCGCCATTCAGCAAGCCGTCATGCGCAGCCTGCGGGAAAAACTCGCCCAGGCCAACCTGAAGCTCGGCCGCGATTATCCTGAACCGAAGCTGGTCTATCAGCAGCGTGGCACCGCGGCAGGCACCGCGTGGCTGGAATCGTATGAGATCCGCCTGAATCCGGTGTTGATGATGGAAAATCAGCAGGCGTTTATCGAAGAAGTGGTGCCGCACGAGCTGGCCCACCTTCTGGTGTGGAAACACTTTGGCCGCGTCGCGCCGCACGGCAAAGAGTGGAAATGGATGATGGAGGCGGTGCTCGGCGTTCCGGCTCGCCGCACCCACCAGTTCGAGCTGGAATCGGTACGCCGCAATACGTTTCCCTACCGCTGCCAGTGCCAGCAGCACCAGCTTACCGTCCGCCGTCACAACCGCGTGGTGCGCGGCGAGGCTACCTATCGCTGCGTAAAGTGCGGCGAACCACTGGTGGCGGAATAATCACTCGAACTTTCAGGAACTTTCCTGATCTGACTGATTGCATACGGGAACAACATTCGTTACGTTGCGGGCTCGTTTTGACACGGAGTGTAAGATGTCCCGTAATGTTTCTCTCGCAGTCGCTTTTCTGGCGACGGCGCTCTCCGGCCATGCTCTGGCCGACGGTATTCACAGTTTCTCACAGGCAAAAACCGCAGGCGTAAAGATTAACGCCGACGTACCGGGTGATTTCTACTGCGGCTGTAAAATTAACTGGCAGGGTAAGAAAGGGGTCGTGGATCTGGGATCCTGCGGCTATAAGGTGCGCAAGAACGAGAACCGCGCCAGCCGAATCGAATGGGAACACGTTGTTCCGGCCTGGCAGTTTGGCCACCAGCGCCAGTGCTGGCAGGACGGTGGACGTAAAAATTGCGCAAAAGATCCGGTCTACCGCCAGATGGAAAGCGATATGCACAACCTGCAACCCGCCGTGGGTGAAGTCAATGGCGACCGCGGAAACTTCATGTACAGCCAGTGGAACGGTGGCGAAGGCCAGTACGGTCAGTGCGCCATGAAGGTCGATTTCAAAGAGAAACTCGCCGAACCGCCTGCCCGCGCGCGCGGCAGCATCGCCCGCACTTACTTCTATATGCGCGACCGCTACGATCTCAACCTTTCCCGCCAGCAGACGCAGCTCTTCAATGCCTGGGACAAGCTCTACCCGGTGACGGACTGGGAATGCCAGCGCGACGAACGTATCGCCAAAGTCCAGGGGAATCACAACCCTTACGTCCAGCGGGCTTGCCAGGCGCAAAAGAGCTAACCTACACTACGGCAATTCGCTTATATCGCATGACACATGGAATTTCTGACTATGCGCATCCCTCGCATCTATCACCCTGAACTGATTACCCCAGGCGGCGAAATCGCCCTGTCTGATGATGCCGCAAACCACGTAGGCCGCGTGCTGCGCATGGGCGCAGGCCAGGCGATTCAGCTCTTTGACGGCTCAAATCAGATTTTTGACGCTGAAATTACGCGCGCCGATAAAAAAAGCGTGCACGTGAAGGTGCTGCGTGGCGACGTGGACGACCGGGAATCCCCGCTGCACATTCACCTTGGCCAGGTGATGTCGCGCGGGGAAAAGATGGAGTTCACCATTCAGAAATCCATTGAACTGGGTGTAAGCCTCATTACGCCACTTTTTTCTGAGCGCTGCGGCGTTAAACTGGATGCGGAACGTCTGAACAAAAAGATCCAGCAGTGGCAGAAAATTGCCATTGCAGCCTGTGAACAGAGTGGCCGCAACCGCATCCCGGAGATCCGCCCGGCGATGGATCTGGAGGACTGGTGTGCAGAAGAGGAAAGCGGGCTTAAGCTTAATCTTCATCCGCGCGCCAGCGCCAGCATCAATACGCTGCCGCTGCCCGTTGAGCGTGTACGCCTGCTGATTGGCCCGGAAGGCGGCCTGTCGGCTGACGAAATCGCCATGACGGCGCGTTACCAGTTTACTGATATTCTGTTGGGACCTCGCGTTCTGCGCACTGAGACAACGGCACTCACCGCCATTACCGCCCTACAGGTGCGATTTGGCGATCTGGGTTGAAGCAAAGCCTGACCCATAACCGGAGAAGAACATGATTAAGCTCGGCATCGTGATGGACCCCATCGCAAACATTAACATTAAGAAAGATTCCAGCTTCGCTATGCTGCTGGAAGCGCAGCGTCGCGGCTATGAACTCCACTATATGGAGATGAACGATCTGTACCTGATCAACGGTGAAGCCCGCGCACGTACCCGCATCGTTAACGTCGAGCAGAACTACGAAAAATGGTACGAATTCGGCACCGAGCAGGATATTGCCCTGGCCGACCTTAACGTGATCCTGATGCGTAAAGATCCGCCGTTCGACACCGAATACATTTACTCCACCTATATCCTTGAGCGTGCCGAAGAGAAAGGCACGCTGATCGTCAACAAGCCGCAGAGCCTGCGCGACTGCAACGAGAAGCTCTATACCGCATGGTTCTCTGACCTGACGCCGGAAACGCTGGTCACCCGCAGCAAAACGCAGCTGAAAGAATTCTGGCAGAAGCACGGCGACATCATCATGAAGCCGCTGGACGGCATGGGCGGCGCATCGATCTTCCGCGTGAAAGAGGGCGACCCGAACATTGGCGTAATTGCCGAAACGCTGACCGAGCTGGGGACCCGCTACTGCATGGCGCAAAACTATCTGCCAGCCATTAAAGACGGTGACAAGCGTGTGCTGGTTGTAGACGGCGAGCCGGTGCCTTACTGCCTGGCGCGTATCCCACAGGGTGGTGAAACCCGTGGCAACCTGGCGGCCGGAGGTCGTGGCGAACCGCGTCCGTTAAGCGAAAGCGACTGGGAAATTGCCCGCCGCGTCGGCCCTACGCTGAAAGCCAAAGGCCTGATCTTCGTTGGCCTCGATATTATCGGCGATCGTCTGACCGAAGTGAACGTCACCAGCCCGACCTGCATTCGTGAAATCGAAGCGGAATTCCCGATCTCGATCACCGGAATGCTGATGGACGCTATCGAAAAACGTTTACAGAAATAACCTGTGACAGCGCCTGTGTTTATCCCCATACTGGGCGCTGTCGCTTTTTAAACCAGGAAACAGTACCTCTGACAATGAATTTACAGCATCACTTTCTTATTGCCATGCCTGCTCTCCAGGATCCGATTTTCCGCCGCGCCGTGGTCTATATTTGCGAATACAACGAAGACGGCGCAATGGGGATTATCATCAATAAGCCGCTGGAAAACCTTCAGGTTGAAGGCATTCTGGACAAGCTGAAAATCCCTGCTGAAGCGCGGCTGCCGGAAATCCGTCTTGATAAACCGGTGATGCTCGGCGGACCGCTTGCAGAAGATCGTGGCTTTATCCTGCATACCCCGCCGGTTTTCTCGTCCAGCATTCGTATCTCCGATAACACCGTCGTCACCACCTCTCGCGATGTGCTCGAAACACTGGGCACGGCAAATCAGCCTTCTGAGGTGCTGGTTGCGCTCGGCTACGCTTCCTGGGAAAAAGGGCAGCTGGAACAAGAAATTCTGGACAACGCCTGGCTGACGGCCCCTGCGGATATGAATATCCTGTTTAAAACCCCTATCGCCGATCGCTGGCGTGACGCGGCAAAACTGATTGGCATTGATATTCTGACCATGCCTGGCGTTGCGGGGCACGCGTAATGAGCGGCACCCTTCTCGCCTTTGACTTCGGCACCAAAAGCATCGGCGTCGCTGTGGGTCAACGGATCACCGGCACCGCCCGCCCGCTCACGGCGCTGAAAGCTAACGACGGCACGCCGGACTGGAACCTTATTGAGCGCTTGCTCAAAGAGTGGCAGCCGGACGACGTGATTGTCGGTCTGCCGCTGAACATGGACGGCACCGAGCAGCCGCTTACCGCCCGCGCACGCAAGTTCGCGAACAAAATCCATGGCCGCTTTGGCGTCTCCGTTAAGCTGCACGATGAACGTTTGAGCACCGTCGAGGCACGCGCTGGCCTGTTCGAGCACGGTGGCTTCCGGGCGTTGAACAAAGGCAGCGTGGATTCAGCTTCAGCCGTCATTATCCTCGAAAGCTATTTCGAACAGGGTTACTGAGCGCCGGGGCCTACAGCCGCCCCTGCGCCCGTCGCTCCGCCAGACTCTGCTCAAAGTTCTGCATCCCCGCCTGCTGCCCCGTTTGAATAATGCCCGGCAGTTGCCAGGTTTTGCCTTCGCGGATCAGGTTTGCCGCCGCCGACGTATTCACCAGTAGCTCATACAGCGCCACGCGCCCGCCCTGGACATCCTGACGCAGCTTCTGCGCCAGTACCGCACGCAGGCTTCCCGCCAGCTGATTACGAACCGGATCTTTCTCCTGCGCCGGGAAGGTATCGACCAGGCGCTCGATCGCCTGCGCCGCACCGCGCGTGTGCAGCGTGGCCAACACCAGATGGCCAGTCTCAGCCGCCGTCAGCGCCAGGCGTATCGTCTCGCTGTCGCGCAGCTCACCAAGCAGAATCACATCCGGATCTTCACGCAGCGCACTGCGCAGGGCCTCGGCAAAGGACGGGCTATGCTGGCCTATCTCCCGCTGCCGGATGAGGCAACGTTGGCTCTGGTACATAAACTCCACCGGATCTTCCAGGGTCAGAATGTGCCCGTCCGTATGGTGATTGAGAAAATCGACCATCGCGGCCAGGGTGGTCGATTTCCCGCTGCCGGTGGCGCCGGTGACCAGAATCAGGCCATTGTCATTGGACAAAAGCTCCGGGATCGCGCGCGGCACGCCTAGCGCAGAGAGCTGCGGACACGTCAGCGGCAACAGGCGTAGCGCGATCGAAACGCCGTGCATATGCTTAAACGCACTGCCGCGCAGCCGCTGACCGCCTGTGAGGGTAACGGCAAAATCTACCTGCCCGTTTGCCCACCAGGCACCCTGCTGCTCGTCATTGAGCCACGCTTTTAATAACGCCTCCACATCCGGGGGCGGAAACGGCGCAGGTTCAAGACGGCCTGACCTGCGCCAGCGCGGTGGTGAATCACTGCACAGGTGTAGATCGGAGACGTTATGCTTTACACTAAGGGCCACAATTTCTTCCACATCCATAGACAACTCCTCGGAAAATGAACGACATTGCGCATAACCTGGCACAGGTCCGGGACAAAATCTCAGCCGCGGCAACGCGTTGCGGCCGTGCTTCAGAAGAAATTACGTTGCTTGCAGTCAGCAAAACCAAGCCTGCGAGCGCCATCGCAGAAGCGATAGCCGCCGGTCATCGTGCCTTTGGTGAAAACTATGTGCAGGAAGGCGTAGATAAGATTCGCGTTTTCCGGGAGCGGGGAAATACAGACCTGCAGTGGCACTTTATCGGTCCGCTACAGTCGAACAAAAGCCGTCTGGTAGCAGAGCACTTCGACTGGTGTCACACCATCGATCGTCTGCGTATCGCTACCCGTTTGAGCGACCAGCGCCCTATGGAGATGCCAGCGCTTAACGTGCTGATTCAAATCAACATCAGTGATGAAAACAGCAAGTCCGGCATTACGCTGAGCGAACTGGATGCGCTGGCGGCGGACGTGGCGGCGCTGCCGCGCTTAACCCTGCGCGGACTGATGGCCATTCCGGCACCAGAGTCAAGTTATGAAAGGCAGTTTGCCGTAGCACAGCAAATGGCTGTAGCATTTGAGGCGCTTAAAGCGCGCTATGACACGGTAGACACGCTTTCTCTGGGCATGTCGGACGATATGGAAGCCGCCATCGCGGCAGGCAGCACCATGGTGCGCATCGGCACAGCAATTTTCGGTGCGCGCGATTACACCCAATAATAAGGAAACCTGAGGAACGCCATGAAGACGTTGACTTTCCTGCTTTCAACGGTCATTGAACTGTATACGATGGCGCTGCTACTGCGCGTCTGGATGCAGTGGGCCCGTTGTGATTTTTACAATCCATTCTCACAATTTATCGTGAAAATCACGCAGCCCATTGTGGGGCCGCTTCGCCGCATCATTCCGGCAATGGGGCCGATTGACAGTTCATCTCTGCTGATGGCGTTTATTCTGAGCGTTATCAAAGCGATCGTGCTGTTTATGGTCATCACTTTCCAGCCGATTATCTGGATTTCAGCCGTTCTGATCCTGGTTAAAACCGTCGGCTCGCTGATCTTCTGGGTCCTGCTGGTGATGGCGATTATGAGCTGGGTAAGCCGGGGCCGTAGCCCGGTGGAGTACGCGTTGATTCAGCTGACTGAACCGTTACTGCGTCCGATCCGTAGCCTGCTGCCTGCGATGGGCGGAATCGACTTCTCCCCGATGCTTCTCGTTTTGCTGCTGTACGTGCTGAATATGGGTATCGCGGAACTGTTACAGGCGACGGGTAATATGCTGCTGCCGGGGCTGTGGATGGCGTTATGAGTGCAGTTAGCCCCTGCGCCGACGGGCTGGTTTTACGGCTGTACATTCAGCCGAAAGCCAGCCGCGACAGCATTGTTGGGCTGCATGGCGACGAGCTAAAAGTCGCCATCACTGCCCCGCCCGTTGACGGCCAGGCGAATGCGCATCTGACTAAATATCTGGCAAAACAGTTTCGCGTCGCTAAAAGCCAGGTCATCATTGAGAAAGGTGAACTTGGCCGGCATAAACAGGTAAAAATCCTTAACCCGCAATCTATCCCGACGGAAGTCGCGGCTCTGACAAAACAGGACTAAACCATGCAGAAAGTTGTTCTCGCCACCGGTAACGCCGGTAAAGTGCGCGAGCTGGCCTCGCTATTACATGATTTTGGGCTGGACGTGGTGGCTCAGACCGAGCTGGGCGTGGACTCCGCCGAAGAAACCGGCCTGACGTTTATCGAAAACGCCATTCTGAAAGCGCGCCATGCGGCGCAGATCACCGGGCTGCCCGCGATTGCCGATGACTCCGGTCTGGCCGTGGATTTTCTGGGCGGTGCGCCGGGGATTTACTCCGCCCGCTATTCCGGGGTGGACGCCACCGACCAGCAGAACCTGGAAAAGCTGCTTGTGGCCCTGAACGACGTCCCTGACGAACAGCGTACCGCGCAGTTCCACTGCGTGCTGGTCTACATGCGTCACGCGGAAGATCCCACGCCGATTGTCTGTCACGGCAGCTGGCCGGGCGTGATCACCCGTGAAGCGGCGGGCAACGGCGGCTTTGGTTACGACCCGATTTTCTTTGTCCCGACCGAGGGCAAAACCGCTGCGGAACTCACCCGCGAAGAGAAAAGCGCGATCTCCCACCGTGGACGCGCCCTGAAACTGTTACTGGAAGCACTGCGTAATGGCTAATTTGCCACCTCTGAGTCTTTATATTCACATCCCATGGTGCGTGCAGAAATGCCCGTACTGCGATTTCAACTCGCACGCGCTGAAGGGCGAAGTGCCGCACGATGATTACGTCGCGCATCTGCTGGCCGATCTGGATGCCGATGTACCGTACGCACAGGGACGTGAAGTGAAGACCATTTTTATTGGTGGCGGTACGCCGAGCCTGCTTTCAGGCCCGGCGATGCAGACTTTGCTGGACGGTGTGCGCGCACGTCTGAAGCTGGCAGCGGATGCTGAAATTACGATGGAAGCCAACCCGGGCACCGTTGAGGCCGACCGTTTTGTCGAGTATCAGCGCGCGGGTGTGAACCGTATCTCTATCGGCGTGCAGAGCTTTAGCGAGCCAAAGCTGAAGCGCCTGGGGCGCATTCATGGCCCGGAAGAGGCAAAGCGCGCGGCGAACCTGGCAACGGGGCTTGGGCTGCGCAGTTTTAACCTCGATTTGATGCACGGCCTGCCGGATCAGTCGCTGGAAGAAGCGCTGGACGATTTGCGTCAGGCAATTGAACTGAACCCGCCGCATCTGTCGTGGTATCAGTTGACCATTGAACCGAACACCCTGTTTGGTTCCCGTCCTCCGGTGCTGCCGGACGATGACGCGCTGTGGGATATCTTCGAGCAGGGCCACCAGCTTTTGACCGCGGCGGGGTATCAGCAATACGAAACCTCGGCGTATGCGAAGCCGGGCTATCAGTGTCAGCACAACCTGAACTACTGGCGCTTTGGTGATTATCTGGGGATTGGCTGCGGGGCACACGGCAAAGTGACCTTCCCGGACGGGCGCATTCTGCGTACTGCCAAAACGCGTCATCCGCGCGGGTTTATGGAAGGCCGCTACCTGGAGCGTCTGCATGACGTCGAGGCGGTGGATAAGCCGTTTGAGTTCTTTATGAACCGCTTCCGTCTGCTGGAAGCCGCACCGCGCGCGGAGTTTGCGCTCTACACCGGGTTGTCAGAGTCGGTGATTCGTCCGCAGATTGACGAGGCGTTGGCGCAGGGGTATCTGACCGAGTGTAATGAGTACTGGCAGATCACCGAGCACGGTAAGCTGTTCCTAAACTCCCTTCTTGAGCTGTTCCTCGCTGAAAATCCTGAAGGCTGATTCAGGATTTTACATCCCGTTCTGCTGGTTGAGGGGAAGGCTGGCAGAGTGTGGGGATGGAAAAATCAAAACAACTCCGCAAACAAATGACACCCGAAGAATTACGCCTCTGGTATCTGCTCAGAGGTCGCCGCTTCTTTGGGTATAAGTTTCGCCGACAGATGCCGGTTGGGCCGTACATCGTGGATTTTGCCTGCTTTAAGGCGAAACTGATTGTTGAGCTGGACGGGGGGCAACATCAGGATAAAGAGGCCTATGACTCTCGTCGCACCGAGTTTTTGAATGCGAACGGCTGGGAAGTCGTACGGTTCTGGAATCATGAATTCAGGGCTAATGAGGAGGAGATGCTGATGGCTATTCTGCAACGATTGCAATGCCTGATGCCCTCACCCTAACCCTCTCCCACAGGGAGAGGGAACTGGTTACTCCCTCTCCCCTGGGGAGAGGGCCGGGGTGAGGGGCCCTACGCGCAGAGGCGTTACTTCAGCGTCCCCACCAGCGCCTTCCGGCTGTCTTCCAGGAACACCACGCGTTTACACACGTCTTTGCCGAACTGCTGGAAATCGGCTTCCTGATTCTTCCACTCGTTCTGAATCGAGGTTTGCAGTCCGCCCAGGCTACCCAGTACACCCTGCAACGGATTACCGCCGCCTTTCAGCACCGCTTTGGCGCCCATCTCGTTGATGCTGTCCTGGAGAATGCCGCCCATCGCCTGGTTCACCAGCTGCTGACCGTCGGCTCGCACCTGATCGATCGCCTTATAGTGGAACGTCAGGCCATCAGAGCGCGTCTCAATAATGCGGTTCATCTGTTCTTTCAGCTGTTTATCCAGCTTCGTCAGGCGGGTGCGCATATTGCTGCTCTCCCCCACCTCTTTGGTGATGATTTTATCCAGCGCCACGCGGCCCTTCTCAACGCGGGTCAGCGCGCCATCGTTTATCCATGGCAGCGCGGTACGCAACTCGGCCTGGTAGTCCATCGCCTGCTCGCGCTGGGCGGCCGTCAGGTTTTGCTGTTTGCCGTTAAACGTCACGTTGCCATCCGGCGTGATCACCAGATTGCCATTCTCGCCCTTAACCTGCACGGTTTGCGGGCTTAATACCACGTCGTCACGCGGGGTGACGCTACATTTATACTCCGCATGGGCGGTGGTTCCGATTGCCAGTAAAGCAACCGCCAGCAACGTTTTACGCATCTTCAACACTCCCTCAGACAAAATGGGCCAGCTAATGCTGGCCCCGTTCTTGCTTTATTAGTCCCACCAAACGTCGAAAAGTTCGCTGACGCGGACATCTTCCAGTTTGTGGTCTTCAAGCCATTTGCGTACCAGCGCCTGATGTTCTTCGGTGCATTTCCCCACTTCCTGGGTGCAAATCAGACCTTCCCACGCCAGATAGCCGCTACCGTCGAAGGCCAGCTTGTTGGGTTCGATCACCTCGTTGATGAACGCATCAACGTCCTGATCGATCTGCTCAACGCTGGTGCCTTCCGGGAAACGCCAGGCAACGGAGAAACCCACTTCCTGGAATTCTTCGATGTGCATCTTTTTACGCAGACGACGGCTACGATTCTTTGCCATTATTTCACCCTCTCGAACATTAAGTCCCATACGCCGTGACCAAGACGATGGCCACGCTGTTCAAATTTTGTCACCGGACGTGAATCCGGACGCGGTACGTAGTCGTTGCTTTCAGACTGGTTTTTATACCCGTCCAGCGACGACATCACTTCCAGCATGTGTTCCGCATAAGGTTCCCAGTCGGTCGCCATGTGGAAGACGCCGCCCAGCTTAAGCTTACTTTTCACCAGCTCGGCAAACGGCGCCTGAACGATACGGCGTTTATTATGACGCGCTTTGTGCCACGGGTCAGGGAAAAAGAGCTGAACCATGTTCAAAGAATTGTCAGGAATCATTTTATGCAGCACTTCCACCGCGTCGTGACACATAACGCGCAGGTTCTCAACGCCCTCTTCGTGGGCCGTTGCCAGACACGCACCGACGCCTGGCGAGTGCACTTCAATACCGAGGAAGTTCTGCTCCGGGCGCGCTTTCGCCATAGTGACCAGCGAGGTGCCCATACCGAAACCGATCTCCAGCGTCACTGGCGCATCGCGGCCAAACAGCTCGGTAAAGTCGAGCGGCTGCTCGCTGAACTCAACGCCCATCACCGGCCAGTAGTTGTCCAGCGCGTGTTGCTGCCCTTTTGTCAGGCGGCCCTGACGGCGGACAAAGCTGCGAATACGGCGCAGCGGGCGACCGTTTTCATCAAATTCCGGTGAAATGACGTCGTTTTTCATAAAAGAGTTGTCTGCTTGTGAGAGTGTACGGGAAACGGGCATTATCCAAAGTTAAGGCTTCTATGCAAGCATGGGAAAGATCCGGTTTACAGCAGATTGACGCTGTGCTGCAATCTGCCTCCCTGATTAAGCGAATCGATGACCATGCAAGCCTCTCAATTTTCAGCCCAGGTGCTGGACTGGTACGACAAATACGGGCGTAAAACCCTGCCCTGGCAAATTGAAAAAACGCCTTACAAAGTATGGCTCTCCGAGGTGATGTTGCAACAAACGCAGGTCGCGACGGTCATTCCTTATTTCGAGCGTTTTATGGCGCGCTTCCCGACAATCACCGATCTGGCCAACGCGCCGTTAGACGAGGTACTGCACCTGTGGACAGGCCTCGGCTATTACGCCCGCGCGCGCAACCTGCACAAAGCCGCACAGCAGGTCGCCACCCGCCACAACGGTAAATTCCCGGAGACCTTTGACGAGGTGGCGGATTTGCCCGGCGTCGGGCGTTCAACCGCAGGCGCAATCCTTTCCCTGTCTTTAGGCAAGCATTTCCCTATTCTCGACGGCAACGTCAAGCGCGTGCTGGCACGCTGCTACGCCGTAGAAGGCTGGCCGGGCAAGAAAGAGGTTGAGAAGCGCCTGTGGGAGATCAGTGAAGCGGTCACTCCGGCGAAAGGGGTGGAGCGTTTTAACCAGGCGATGATGGATCTGGGCGCGATGGTCTGCACCCGTTCAAAGCCGAAGTGCGAACTCTGCCCGGTAAATAACCTCTGCGTGGCCTATGCGAACCACTCCTGGGCGCAGTATCCGGGGAAAAAACCGAAGCAGACGCTGCCTGAACGCACCGGGTACATGCTGCTGATGCAGCATGGCGACGAGGTGTTTCTCGCCCAGCGCCCGCTGAGTGGCCTGTGGGGTGGTCTATACTGCTTCCCACAGTTTGAGGATGAAGCTTCGCTTCGGGCATGGCTTGAACAGCGCGGCATTGCGGCCGATACCCTGACGCAACTCAACGCGTTCCGTCATACCTTCAGCCATTTCCATCTGGATATTGTGCCTATGTGGCTTCCCGTGTCCTCATTCACCTCCTGCATGGATGAAGGCACCGCTCTCTGGTATAACTTAGCGCAACCGCCATCAGTCGGGCTGGCGGCTCCCGTGGAGCGCCTGTTACAGCAATTACGTGTCGGTGCAATGGTTTAGCATCGGCAAGACAAAGAGGAATGAGTATGGCCAGAACCATTTTTTGTACTTTCCTGCAGCGCGACGCTGAAGGCCAGGATTTCCAGCTCTACCCGGGCGACCTGGGTAAACGCATTTACAACGAGATCTCCAAAGAAGCCTGGGGACAGTGGCAGAAAAAACAGACCATGCTGATCAACGAGAAAAAGCTCAGCATGATGAACCCGGAACACCGCAAGCTGCTGGAGCAGGAGATGGTGAACTTCCTGTTCGAGGGTAAAGACGTCCACATCGAAGGCTATACGCCACCGGAAAAATAATACTCTGCGGCTGCTGCCCGGCGGCGCTGCGCTTGCACGGGCCTACGGTTATGTAGGCCGGGTAAGCGCAGCGCCACCCGGCAACAGCAACCTCAAAGCAAACACAACACGCACTCCCGGAATGATGAAAAAACTATTAGCGCTAGCACTTGTTGCGCCGTTGCTTGTGTCTTGTTCTTCCAAAAAGGGCGATAGCTATAACGAAGCCTGGGTTAAGGACACCAACGGTTTTGACATTTTGATGGGGCAGTTTGCCCATAACATCGAGAACATATGGGGATTTAACGAAGTTCTTATTGCCGGACCGAAGGACTACGTTAAGTATACCGACGCCTATCAGACCCGTAGCCACATCAACTTCGATGACGGTACGATTACGATTGAAACCATCGCGGGGACTGAACCTGCGGCGCATTTACGTCAGGCCATCATCAAAACCCTGCTGATGGGCGACGATCCGGGATCTATCGATCTCTACTCTGATGCCGATGACATTACTATCTCCAAAGAGCCGTTCCTGTATGGGCAGGTCGTTGACCAGAACGGTCAGCCGATTCGCTGGGAAGGTCGCGCGACGAACTTCGCAGACTATTTGCTGCAAACGCGCCTGAAAAGCCGCACCAATGGCCTGAAGGTGATCTATAGCGTTACGATAAACCTGGTGCCGAACCACCTCGACAAGCGTGCGCATAAGTATCTGGGCATGGTGCGTCAGGCGTCGCGTAAGTATGGCGTGGATGAGTCGCTGATCCTGGCGATTATGCAGACCGAATCCTCGTTCAACCCGTATGCGGTGAGCCGTTCCGACGCGCTGGGGCTGATGCAGGTTGTGCAGCACAGCGCCGGTAAAGACGTGTTCCGCGCGCAGGGGAAATCCGGTACGCCGAGCCGCAGCTACCTGTTTGACCCGCAAAGCAACATTGATACCGGTACCGCATATCTGGCGATGCTGAACAATGTTTATCTCGGCGGGATTGATAACCCGACTTCACGTCGCTATGCGGTGATCACCGCCTACAACGGCGGCGCGGGCAGCGTCCTGCGCGTCTTCTCGAACGATAAAGTTCAGGCCGCGAACATCATCAACAGCATGGCGCCGGGGGATGTCTACTCAACCCTCACCACTCGCCACCCGTCTGCGGAATCCCGCCGCTATCTGTATAAGGTAAATACGGCGCAGAAGAACTATCGTCGTCGCTAGAAACCAACACCCCCCTCACCCTGCCCTCTCCCCAAAGAGGAGAGGGTTAGGGTGAGGGGGCATCAGACCGCACCCATCTCATCCCACCCATACAAAAATGCTATTTGCATCACAATCCAAACTGCAAATTAATGTGGATTGCATTTTTTTGCGGGAGGTAACAAAACATATCGTTGCCAACTGATAGAATTGCATCAAATAACAACCCTGAATGTTCCTATAACAACATATCTCCCGCTCACTTGTGAGGAAAGTAACATGAACCTTAAGCTGCAGCTTAAAATCTTGTCGTTTCTGCAGTTCTGCCTGTGGGGTAGTTGGCTGACTACACTCGGCTCCTATATGTTTGTGACGCTCAAGTTCGATGGTGCGTCAATCGGTGCCGTCTACAGCTCGCTGGGTATTGCGGCTGTTTTCATGCCAACGCTGCTCGGTATCGTGGCAGATAAATGGTTAAGTGCGAAATGGCTGTATATGCTTTGCCATCTGGTGGGTGCGGGGACGCTGTTTATGGCGGCCGAAGTGACCACGCCGGGGGCGATGTTTATGGTGATCCTGCTTAACTCGCTGGCGTATATGCCAACGCTTGGCCTGATCAACACCATCTCCTACTACCGCCTGAAATCTGCCGGTCTGGATATCGTCACCGACTTCCCGCCAATCCGTATCTGGGGCACCATCGGCTTTATCATGGCAATGTGGGGCGTGAGCTTCGCGGGCTTCGAGCTGAGCCACATGCAGCTGTATATTGGTGCCGCGCTCTCCGTGCTGCTGGCGCTGTTCACCCTGACGCTGCCCACCATTCCGGTTTCTAACCAGCAGAAAAACCAGAGCTGGAGCACCATGCTTGGCCTGGACGCCTTCGCCCTGTTCAAAAACAAGCGCATGGCGATCTTCTTTATTTTCTCCATGCTGCTGGGGGCGGAACTGCAAATCACCAACATGTTCGGTAATACCTTCCTGCACAGCTTCGATAACGATCCGCTGTTTGCCGGGAGCTTTATCGTTGAACACGCGTCGGTGATGATGTCCATCTCGCAGATCTCTGAGACGCTGTTCATCCTGACCATCCCGTTCTTCCTGAGCCGCTACGGCATCAAGAACGTCATGCTGATCAGTATCGCTGCCTGGATGTTGCGCTTCGGTCTGTTCGCCTACGGCGACCCAAGCGCGTTCGGTACCGTGCTGCTGGTTCTGTCGATGATTGTTTACGGCTGCGCCTTCGACTTCTTCAACATCTCCGGCTCGGTGTTTGTAGAAAAAGAGGTGAAACCTGAAATTCGCGCCAGCGCGCAGGGCATGTTCCTGATGATGACCAACGGCTTCGGCTGTATTCTGGGCGGCGTGGTGAGCGGTAAAGTGGTTGAGATGTATACCACCAACGGCATCACCAACTGGCAGCCAGTGTGGCTGATCTTCGCCGGGTACTCACTGGTGCTGTTCTTCGCGTTCATCGTGCTGTTCAAGTACAAGCACGTACGCGAACCACACGGTGCGCAGCCGATCGCGCATTGATTGTTGTGCCCGGTGGCGCTGCGCTTACCGGGCCTACAAAACCAGACCGTAGGCCGGGTAAGGCGTAGCCGCCACCCGGCTATTTTATTCCAGAAAGCACCCACCCCACCGACAGCAAATCCGCGCTGCCGCCCGGGCTCAGATTGCGTTCAATCAATGCCTTATCCATCTTCAGCAACGCCTCGCAGTCCCAGCCGTTAGCCAGTAATTCCCGCGCGTAGCCCTGAACGTAGCGCAGCCCCTCAATGCCGCCGCGCGAAACGAGATTGCTGTCCTGATTTACCGCCATCAGGCGCAACAGCAGGGCGTGAAGCGACTGACCGTTCCACGCATCCAAAGCCTTACGCACCGTGCTGAAGCCGCTTTCTGCCTCACCGCGCGCGCCGGTTAAACCGTACTGTTGAAACTGTCGCTCTCCCGCCGTTGCCTGCCCGCTGCGCCCGCCCAGTTCCCGCGCCACCAGCCCACGACAGATGTTACTAACCTCACAACAGAGGCTATCCGCAGAGATATTTTTCACACGTCCGGCGGCGAAGCAGAGCAAACCAAGGGCAAAAATCCCGCCCTTGTGCGTGTTCACCCCGCCCGTGGCGGCGTACATCGCCTGCTCGCAGGCCATTCCCATCGGGCGGATAATCCGCAACTGCTGATCGGCAGGTTTGGCCGCATGTGCTTCACCCAGTTCCGCAAAACGTGCAAACCACGGCGTAATCGCCGCAATGCTGTGGAGGAATAAGGTATGGTCCATATCGTGATGGGAGCCGTTATTGAGCCTGTCCACCAGCCCCGGTTTGGGCGTCAGCTCCAGCTCCTGCCACAGCGCCTCTGCGGCAAGCGCAGGAACATCAACCGGGCGCGGTTTAGTCGCGAGCAAACCAGTCATCTATCATTTTCTCCACGCGGGAAACCACCTGCTCAACGGGATGGTGCCGAGAACGGGAACAGGCGTGGGCAGGCTCGTCGCAAATCAGACAGCGCCTGAGGTGTGAACCCAACGACTGACGGCCAACGTGGCCGTTTTCAGGGCAGATCACATCCAGATCCCACAGTCTGCCGAGCGGGTGCGTCTGCTCCAGTTCAGCACAGTGCGCTTTAATTTCCGCCGCCGGATGCGCGACGCACCACAGCGCTTCAGGTCCGGTGGGTAGCCAGAGCACCTGGCGGTCCAGCACCTGCCAGCGGTTTTCCCACAGCAGCTGGTCGCACATCTGTAACGCCACGCCCATGGTGTTGCGATAGCGCAGGCTGTCTTTAATTTGCCCGGTCGTGACCAGCGTTAGGGAGATCACCGGTTGTTGATGGTGCGTAAGCCAGTCAGCCTGACGGGCTGCGCGGCGCTCTTTCGCCGCCAGCAGCGCGTCCAGGCTGACACCCGTCCGCACGGGTGTCGCAATAGTCATATTCACTCCTTTACCTGTCGAACGGTGTCGATCACGCTGCCGTCGCGGTAGCGGATCACCCCGACAATTTTGTCGGTGAACTCAATCGGTTTCGGTACGCCGGTCAGGGAAATCGCCCGCTCATAGAGCGCGTTGATATCTACAACCTTCAGGCCTGCTTCCATGAGTCGTTCGCGGATCTCCGGGCGCGCCGGGTTGACCGCAATACCGTGGTCGGTGACCAGCACGTCAATGCTCTCCCCCGGCGTGAGGCGCGTGGTAACGCGCTTCACAACGGTCGGGATGCGGCTTCGCAGCAGCGGCGCGACCACAATGGTCAGGTTGGCTGCCGACGCCACGTCGCAGTGCCCGCCGGATGCGCCGCGCATCACGCCGTCGGATCCGGTGATGACGTTGACGTTAAAATCGACGTCGATTTCCAGCGCGCTGAGGATCACCACGTCGAGCTGGTCGCAGCTTGCCGCCTTGCTGCCGGGGTTGGCGTAGACGTTGGTGGAGATCTCCACGTGGTTCGGGTTGCGCGCCAGCGAGGCCGCTGCCTGGCCGTCAAAGCACTGGGTGTCGAGCAGCTTTTCGATGAGCCCCTTCTCGTGCAAATCCACCAGGCTGCCGGTGATACCGCCAAGGGCGAAGCGCGCCTTCACGCCGCTGCGCTCCATCTTCTCTTCCATAAAGCGGGTGCAGGCGGTGGCCGCCGCACCGGAGCCGGTCTGCATTGAGAAACCTGGTTTGAAATAGCCTGAGTGCTCAATCACGTCCGCCGCATAGCGGGCAATCATCAGCTCGCGCGGGTTGCTGGTGACGCGCGCCGCACCGACGCTGATTTTCGCCGGGTCGCCCACGCTCTCCACCTGCACGATGTAGTCCACCTGATCCTGCACCAGGCTGGCGGGCATATTCGGGAACGGCACCAGTTCTTCGGTCAGCAGCACCACCTTACGGGCAAAGTGTGCGTCCACCATGGCGTAGCCCAGCGAACCGCAACACGATTTGCCCTGCGTGCCGTTGGCGTTGCCAAACTCATCGCTGCACGGCACGCCAAGAAATGCCACGTCGATATTCAGCTCGCCATCCTGGAGCAGCTTCACGCGCCCGCCGTGGGAGTGAATTTGTACCGGCTCGTCCATCAGCCCGTGGGAGATGGCCTCCGCCAGCCTGCCGCGCATACCGGAGGTGTAAATTCGGGCGATCACGCCGCTTTGAATATGCTCGATCAGCGCGTCGTTGCAGGTCATCAGCGAGCTGGAGGCCAGGGTCAAATTTTTAAAACCCATCCGCGCCAGCAGCGCCACAACGGTGTTGATCACCCGGTCGCCTTCGCGAAAGGCATGGTGGAAAGAGATGGTCATCCCGTCCTGCAAGCCGCTGCGCATGACGGCTTCTTCGAGGGAGGCGCAAAGCTTACGGTTGTGTTTCGCCTCGCTGTCCGCCAGCCACGGCGTCGCGCTGTGGGCGGTATCAAAAGGCTTCAGATCCCGCAGATGGGGGAAATTCACATGGAGAAGTTCTGTCTGATTCATTATGTCATCCTTACCGACGCACGCCGGAGGCTGCCGCGCGCTCCAGCACCACCTGCGCGTGGTTAATAATCGGTGCATCCACCATTTTGCCGTTGAGCGAGACCACGCCCAGGCTGTTACGCTCGCCCTCTTCTGCCGCCTCAATCACCCGTTTGGCGTGCTCCACCTCTTCCTGAGTCGGGGCGTAGGCGTTGTGCAGCAGGTCAATCTGGCGCGGGTTAATCAGCGATTTGCCGTTAAAGCCCATCTTGCGGATCAGGTCGACCTCGCGCAGGAACCCGGCTTCGTCGTTAACGTCTGACCACACCACGTCGAAGGCGTCGATGCCTGCCGCGCGGGCGGCGTGCAGCACGGCGCAGCGGGCGTAGAACAGCTCGGTGCCGTCGCCGCGCTCGGTCTGCATGTCCATTACGTAGTCAAAGGCGGCCAGCGCGATGCCGATCAGGCGCGGGGAGCTGCGGGCAATCGCCACGGCGTTGATGACGCCAATGGCCGATTCAATCGCCGCCATCACGCGGGTGGAACCCACTTCGCGCCCGCACTCCTGCTCAATGCGCTCCAGGTGGCCTTCCAGCTCGTAGATATCGTCCGGGGTGTCGGTTTTCGGCAGGCGAATCACGTCTACGCCCGCGCGCACGGCGGCCTCCAGATCCAGCAGGCCAAACGGCGTGCTCAGCGGGTTAATACGCACCACGGTTTCGATATCCTGATACATCGGGTGCTGCAACGCGTGGAACACCAGCATGCGTGCGGTGTCTTTCTCGCGCAGGGCCACGGCGTCCTCAAGGTCAAACATGATGGAGTCGGGGCGGTAGATAAAGGCGGTGGAGAGCATGGCGGCATTGGCGCCCGGCAGGAACAACATACTGCGGCGGAGTTTGCTCATTTCAGCGCCCCCCAGTTGATGGCCTGTTCATCGGCGGCACGCAGAAGCGCGCTTTGCAGGCGGGCGCGGATCACACAGTCCAGCGCCCCTTTGTCTTCAATAATGATTAATCCCTGGTGCACGTTCATGGCGCGCAATGTGTCGTTGACCACCTGGCGTATTTGCTCGCCAAACTGCTTAATCACTTCACTGTGGATGACAATCTCCAGCTCACCGTGAGCGGGGGCGATTTTCACCATCAGGTCGCTGGACTCCTGCGTTCCGGCCAGCGCCTCCCTTACAATATTCATGATAAATTCCTGATAGTTATGCGACTTCCGCACTCGCACGATAATGTGCTTCGAGGTGCGCGAAGGTGGAGTCCGGAACAATCTCCCGGATCCGGGAAAACTGCTGTGTCTTGAGTAAACGGCGCACTTCCGAGGCCGAAATGGCGTTGCCGGTGGCTTTGATGCGCGGCATTTCCACCACGTCGATGTGCGAGGCCAGCAGATCGTGCAGCGTCTGGTTGTACTGGCGGGTGATATCGCAGAACGGTTCCGAACCAATAAAACGGTGCGTGATGCCCAGCGCCGGGGCGATAAAGTCCCGGAAGATCAGCACGTCGATCTCGCTCCACGCCTGCTGCACTTTGCCGGTCTCCTTCAGGAAGTAGGCCGGAAACGTGGCGCGGGAGATGATGTACTGCGAGCCTTCATGCACCACCACGTTCGGCAGATGCGCCACGCCCGCACGCACCATCTCAAGGCGCGCGCTGAACGGGAAGAACGAGGCGTCTTCACGCACCACGAACAGATGTAGGGCATCGCACTGCGCCGCCGCCTGCTCCACCAGATGACGGTGACCGAGGGTGAACGGGTTGGCGTTCATCACGATGGCACCAATCTTCTCCCCACACTTGCGGCTAGCGCGCAGGGATCGGCAGTAGCGCACGATCCCTTGCGGAGTGTTCTCCATTAGCACCGCGTTGTTCCCGCTCTGGGCAACCGGCCAGAAACCGCTGCGGCCAAAGCGCTCCTTATTACACGGACGGGTGCAGAGGAAGAGGTGAAAATGGCCGCGCTCCAGCGCCGCATTTTCCACCTCTGCCAGCAGACGCGCGCTGAGGTTTTCCCCACGAAGCTGCTCGTTGACCGCGACGCACTTGATGACGTTGGCAGCAAGCCCGGCGCAACCCACCAGCTGCGCGCCGGACCAGGCTTCAACAAACAGCGTGATGTCGTTGTCCAGGCCAAGGCCGCTGTCTGCCAGCAGGTAGCGGATCTGGCTTAAGCGTTCCGGGTGTTTCGCCACAACGGTGTGGCGAAAATCAATGGGTTGCGATTGCATGCTGCCGCCTTACTCAGTGCGCTGCCGCGAGCCCGACGGCTGGCGCTTCCACGATCACGTTGCTCAGATGACCGATATGTTCGATCTCCACCTCAATGCGATCCCCCTCCTTCATAAACAGTGGCGGGTTGCGCTTTTTACCCACCCCGCCAGGCGAGCCGGTGATGATCACGTCGCCCGGGCTGAGACGGGTGAAGGTGCTGATGTACTCGATCAGCTCCGCCACCTTGTGGATCATGCTGCTGGTGTTGTCCTCCTGCACCATGCGGCCGTTCAGCCAGGTGCGGATCGCCAGGCTGTGCGGGTCCGGGATCTCATCCGCCGTCGCCATCCACGGGCCGAACGCCCCGGTCTGCCGCCAGTTTTTCCCGGCGGTGAACCAGGTGTGCTGCCAGTCGCGGGCGGAGCCGTCCATGTAGCAGCTGTAGCCCGCCACATGACGCAGGGCGTCGTCGCGGCTGATGTTCTCCCCGCCTTTGCCGATGATCACCGCCAGCTCGCCTTCGTAGTCGAACTCGCTGGAGTGGCGCGGCTTCAGCACCGGCTCGTTGTGGCCGGTCTGTGAATCCGGGAAGCGGACAAACAGGGTCGGGGCCGGGTTATGCTGATCAAACTCCTTGCGCTTGTCGGCATAGTTCATGCCCACGCAGAGAATTTTTTCCGGCTGGACAATCACCGGTAAGAAGGTGATGGCGTTCAGCGGTACATCCACCGCGTCGTTCAGAAAACGGGTGGCCTGCGCCAGCCCGTTCCCCTGCAACAGCGCTTTAAGGTCGCCATAGCGGTCGCCCAGGCGGCGGCCTAAATCAATCACGCCCCCGGCCTGAACGATGCCGTAGCTGCGTTTACCCTGGTATAAAAAGCTTGCGAGTTTCATTGTTCTTTCCTGAAAACTTAAACGAGGAAGTTGCCCAGAATCAGCAGTGAGACAGAGACGTTAATCGCCCCGCCGATACGGGTAGCAATCTGGGCGAATGGCATCAGGCTCATGCGGTTGCCTGCGGTCAGGATCGCCACGTCACCGGTACCGCCCTGCCCGCTCTGACAGCAGGAGACGATGGCGACATCAATCGGGTGCATACCAATCTTTTTGCCAACGAAGAAGCCGGTTGCCACCAGCGCGGAAACGGTGCTGATAATCACCAGCAGGTTGCTGACGGTGAACGCCGCCACCAGTTCATGCCATGGGGTAATCGCCACGCCAACGGCGAAGAGAATCGGGTAGGTCACGGAGGTCTGGAAGAATTTGTACACCACCTGAGAACCCTCCAGCAGACGCGGAGAGGCGCCATTGCAGAGCTTCACCAGCACCGCCATAAACAGCATACCCACCGGCGCTGGCAGACCAATCAGCTTGTGGCCGAGCATGCCCAGCATGTACAGCAGCACCGCCAGCAGCGCGCCGGAGGCGATGGTGGTCACATCCGCTTTGCCGGAGAACGCGGGTTGAGAGACGGTGGCATCGGCGTTGGCGCGGTTAGGCATCAGCTGGCCTTCACCGGTCAGGTGCGGGTAGCGTTTCCCGAGCTGGTTGAGGCAACCGGAGATGATGATCGCCGTCAGGCCGCCGAGCATTACCATCGGCAGCACGCGGCCGAGCGCCACGCCCTGATCCATGTGCAGCAGGGTGGCATAGCCGATAGAGAGCGGGATCGCCCCTTCCCCGACGCCGCCCGCCATGATCGGCAGAATGATAAAGAAGAAGATCTGGAACGGCTCGAGGCCCAGCGCCAGCCCAACGCCCATGCCGACAATCATGCCGACGATTTCACCGCACAGCATCGGGAAGAAGATGCGCAGGAAGCCCTGGATCAGCACGGTGCGGTTCATGCTCATGATGCTGCCGACAATAATGCAGCAGATATAGAGGTAGAGAATATTGGTGGATTTATAGAATTTGGTCGTGGACTCGACCACCACGTCCGGCAGCAGGCCGTAATAGACCAACGCGGAAGGGATAAAGGTGGCGCAAATTGCCGCCGCGCCGAGCTTGCCGACAATCGGCAGGCGTTTGCCGAACTCACCGCAGGCAAAGCCGAAGAAGGCCAGCGTGGCCACCATGACTACGATGTCGCTCGGCAGTTTTCCGCCCAGGCAATCTATCGCAATCAGCGCGCCCGCCAGAACGAACAGTGGCAGAGGAATAATGCCGATTTTCCAGGTATCCATAATATGCCACCAGCGCTCTTTGAGCGATGGCCGCTGAATATCAATCGGGTCGTGGGTAACAGAGAATGAATCGTCAGTTGTGCTCATAATAAGCCCCTTAGTTATTTTGTGCGTCCAGCTTAGAGTCACAAAGGCTTACTTTATGTGAGGGATGGCATATTAAAAGCGAAGTTTTAATGGCCGCTATGGTTTTAATGGTTTCTTTTATTTAATGTGATTTATGCCTTATTTATTGCCGTGGTTTTTATGGTTTCTTTTCTTAACTGAACAAAGAAATAACATTTATTCATTTAGCCTTAAGAGGATGAGACTTTCGGAAAAATCTTTTACAGGCTGCGCTGTGCAAGGGATCACAAGTTTTCGGCAAAGCGGGCATCCTGGCCTTAAAAGATGATATATTCAGCCGACCTGTTGATATCTCGCGTGATAGTTATGAAAGTATCGTTTCAGATCAAGCTGTTTATTTCGCTGGTCGCCTTTTTCTCAGTGCTGTTCGCATTACTGGGCGGATATTATTATGTCGATGTCGGCAGGCAGCTTTATCAGGAAATGAGCGCGCGCGCAAAAATACAGGCCGAAGAAATTGCGCTTATTCCTTCTCTGCGAAAAGAAGTCGAACAAAAGGATATCCAGGGCATCCATGACTTTATGCAGAAAATAGCCGCCCGCAGCGACGCCAGTTTTATTGTGATTGGTGACAATAAAGGGCTGCATCTTTTCCATTCCGTGTTTGCCGACCGGGTAGGCAAAACGCTGGTTGGCGGAGACAACGACGAGGTATTACACGGCAAAAGCACCATCACCATCCGCAAGGGCGGGTTAGGCATTTCGCTGCGCAGCAAAGCGCCCATTTTTAATGATGCCGGGCAGGTGGTAGGGATTGTTTCGGTAGGCTATCTCACAAGCTATCTGGACACCATCACCGTCAGCAAGGTGGTTAATATCCTGATTGCCGCCGTGCTGCTGCTTATCGCCCTGTTTATTTTCTCCTGGTTCTTCACCCGCAGCATCAAGAAGCAGATATTCTCTCTGGAGCCGCGCGAAATCGGCCTGCTGGTGCGTCAGCAAAAGGCGATGATGGAATCCATTTATGAAGGGGTGATTGCCATCGACGACGATCTCCGCATTGAGGTGATTAACCAGGCGGCGCGTAAATTATTAGGCTTACGCCAGCCCGCCCGCGAACTGCGGGGTCAACTCATCAGCCAGGTGATTGCGCCCGTCCCGTTCTTTAACGCGCAAACCATGCTTGCGAAAGACACCCACGATGAGATCTGTCGCTTTAACGATCTCACGGTCATTGCCAGCCGGGTGCGGATCATGCTGGAAGATGCGTTGCAGGGCTGGGTGATCACCTTTCGCGATCGCAACGAGATCGACTCGCTCAGCGCCCAGCTCAGCCAGGTGAAGCGCTATGTTGATAACCTGCGCATTATGCGCCATGAACAGCTGAACCGCATGACCACGCTGTCCGGCCTGCTGCATATGGGCCGTTATGACGAGGCGATCCGCTACATACAGGCGCAGTCGGAACACGCTCAGGAGCTGCTGGACTTTATCTCGTCCCGCTTTAGCTCCCCGACGCTGTGCGGTTTGCTGCTTGGAAAGGCCGCCCGCGCGCGTGAAAAAGGCGTTGAGCTGAGCTTCGATCCGGCCTGCCGGGTGGACAAACCCTTCCTGCCGCTGCTCGAATCGGAACTAGTCTCGATCATCGGGAACTTGCTGGATAACGCCATCGAAGCGACCCAGCGCGCCCCGCTCCCGCATGCCCCGGTAGACGTGCTAATAAAGTTGAACGAGCAGGAACTGATTATTGAAGTCGCCGACCAGGGCGTCGGCATCACACCGGAGATCCGCGACCGGATCTTTGAGCGCGGCATCACTACCAAAACGCGCGGCGATCACGGTATTGGCCTGTATCTGATTGAAAGCTACGTCACGCAGGCTGGCGGTGCAATTGAAGTTGCCGATAACACCCCACGCGGTGCCATTTTCTCACTGTTTATTCCCGCCACGGGAACGGTCCGGCACCCCGTACAGGAACTGGAAGATACCGACTATGCAACATGAACTTATCGACGTACTGATTGTTGAAGACGAGAACGAACTGGCGCAACTGCACGCGGAGCTTATCGGTAAACATCCGCGCCTGAGGCTGGTGGGGATTGCCGCGTCACTGGCCGACGCGCAGGTACAACTGGAGAGCAAACAGCCGAAGCTGATGCTGCTGGATAACTATCTGCCGGACGGCAAAGGCATCACCCTTATCAGCAACCCGATGCTCACCCGCGCCAACTGCTCGGTGATTTTCATCACCGCCGCCAGCGATATGGACACCTGTAGCCAGGCCATTCGTAACGGCGCGTTCGACTACATCCTCAAGCCAGTTTCCTGGAAACGCCTGAGCCAGTCGCTGGAACGTTTTGTGCAGTTTGCCGAACAGCAGCGCGTCTGGAAGATTGTCGACCAGCAGAACGTGGATTCACTCTATCAGCTACAGGCGAAAAATTATCGACTGGACAACGGCAGCAAAGGGATAGAGGAGAACACGCTGGCGCGGGTGCAAACGCTGTTTAACAACAAGGCGGCGCACTGCTTTACGGTGGATGAGGTGGTGAGCGAGACGGGACTGAGTAAAACCACCACCCGGCGCTATCTGGAACACTGCGTGGAGGTGGGTTTTCTGACGGTGGAGATGCTGTACGGGAAGATTGGGCATCCGAGAAGGATGTACCGGCGTAGTGCGACTTAACTCCCCTCACCCCGGCCCTCTCCCCAAAGGGGCGAGGGTGAAAAGACGGCTCCGTGCAATCCCCTCTCCCCTTTGGGGAGAGGGTTAGGGTGAGGGGCCCTACTTTAACACGTACCCATACAGTCGCTTGATCCCGTCGGCATCCTTCTCGCTGTAAACGCCCTGCAACTCTGGCGAGAAACCCGGCAGCATATTAATGCCCTCTTCCAGCGCCAGGAAGTAGCGCTGTACTGCTCCACCCCAGACTTCCCCCGGTACCACGCACAGCACGCCCGGCGGGTATGGCAGCGCACCTTCGGCGGCAATGCGTCCTTCGGCGTCACGAATACGCACCAGTTCGACATTCCCGCGAATGTACTCCTGGTTGGCATCCTGCGGGTTCATCACCACGGCAGGCAGGCTCTCCTGGCGGAACATCGCCTTCTGTAAATCCTTCACGTTAAAGCTGACGTAGAGATCGTGCATCTCCTGGCACAGCTGACGGATCGTATAGTCGCGGTAACGCACCGGGTATTTCTGATAGATGGTCGGCAGCACATCCACGAGCGGCGTATCGTCTTCAATATGCTGTTCAAACTGCCCCAGCATCGCCACCAGCTGCATTAGCTTCTCCGCGCTCTCGGCTGGCGTCAGCAGGAACAGGATGGAGTTGAGATCGCACTTCTCCGGCACAATGCCGTTTTCGCGCAGGTAGTGGGCGAGAATGGTCGCCGGAATGCCGAAATCGGTATAGTGCCCTGTTTCAGCATCAATGCCCGGCGTGGTCAGCAGCAGCTTGCACGGATCGACGAAATACTGCTCGCGGGCATAGCCTTCAAAACCGTGCCATTTTGCACCCGGTTCAAAACTAAAGAAGCGACGCTCGCTGGCGATAGCCTGCGTGGGGTGATCCTGCCATGGCCGCCCCGCCACCACCGGTGGGATAAAGGGTTTGATCATATTGCAGTTGGCGATGATGGCCTTGCGCGCTTCAATGCCCAGCTCGACGCATTCAGCCCACAACCTGCGTCCGCTCTCACCCTCGTGGATCTTGGCGTTCACGTCCAGCGCCGCAAACAGCGGGTAAAACGGGCTGGTGGAGGCATGCAGCATGAACGCATTGTTCAGCCGCTTGTGCGGGCAGAAGCGCGACTGACCGCGAATATGGTTATCCTTTTTATGGATCTGTGAGGTTTGCGAGAACCCGGCCTGCTGTTTGTGGACCGACTGGGTCACGAAAATTCCCGGATCGTTCTCGTTCAGTTCCAGCAGAAGCGGAGACGTTTCCGCCATCATCGGGATAAATTGCTCGTAGCCGACCCAGGCGGAGTCAAAGAGGATGTAGTCGCAAAGGTGACCGATCTTGTCGATCACCTGACGGGCGTTGTAGATCGTGCCGTCGTAGGTGCCGAGCTGAATGATCGCCAGACGGAACGGGCGCGCCTCGGCGGCTTTCTTCGGCGCGACGTCACGGATCAGTTCCCGCAGCCAGGCCTCATCAAAGCAGTGTTCATCAATCCCGCCGATAAAACCAAACGGATTACGGGCTGCCTCAAGATAGACAGGCGTTGCCCCGGCCTGGATCAGCGCCCCATGATGGTTGGACTTATGGTTGTTACGATCGAACAGCACCAGATCGCCACGGGTCAGCAGCGCATTGGTCACCACTTTATTGGCCGCCGACGTGCCGTTCAGCACGAAGTAGGTTTTATCCGCGTTGAACACTTTCGCCGCGAACTTTTGCGCGTGCTTGGCAGAACCTTCGTGGATCAGCAAATCACCGAGCTTCACGTCGGCATTGCACATATCGGCACGAAACACGTTTTCACCGAAGAAGTCGTAAAACTGCCGCCCGGCGGGATGTTTTTTAAAAAAGGCGCCGTGCTGGTGACCCGGACAGGCAAAGGTGCTGTTTCCCATCGCCACATACTGGCTCAGGGTGTCAAAAAAGGGTGGCAGCAGGTTCTCTTCATACCGGCAGGCGGCAGATTCCAGTTCCAGCAATTCCTGTGCTTTACCCGAGATGATCGCCGTGACACCCTCTGGCACCTCTCCTGGCTCTGTTGAGAACATAAATACTGGTAGCTGAAAGCCCGTACGCTTCAGCAACGCAAGAATGCCGCTGTAGCTTTCAACAACCGTAATGACGACTGCCGCCACATCGGTGAAATCGGTGTTATCCAGCATAACCTTTTCGCGATGCGTAGAAACTTTGGATACCAGCTCACGGCTGACGGCAATTTTCATGGTTTTCATAAGCGCAAATACCCTCACCGAACGGTGAGACAGGAAGGAGAAAATTCGCGCAATCATGTCACCTTTTATTTTCAGGTGCAAGAAGGAATCAGTATGCGTTACGCCTCCCAAAGCTAAGCATAATCAGGGACGGACGTGCCATAATCATGCAATGCCAGTGCTTAAATAACAGGAGTTAAACGTGGTGATTGGACCCTTTATCAATGCGGGAGCCGTATTGCTGGGCGGTGTACTTGGGGCAGTATTAAGCCAGCGGTTGCCGGAGCGTATTCGCGTCTCCATGCCCTCCATTTTTGGCCTGGCGTCGTTAGGGATTGGTATCCTTTTAGTGGTGAAATGCGCCAACCTGCCGGTGATGGTACTGGCGACACTGCTCGGCGCGCTGATCGGCGAGTTTTGCTATCTGGAAAAAGGCATTAATCACGCGGTAGGCAAAGCCAAAAATCTGATTGCCCGACCGGGCAAGGCAAAGCACGGCACGCACGAGTCGTTTATTCAGAACTACGTTGCGATCATTATTCTGTTCTGCGCCAGCGGCACGGGGATATTCGGTTCGATGCAGGAAGGGATGACCGGCGATCCCAGCATATTGATTGCGAAAGCGTTTCTGGATTTCTTTACTGCCACCATCTTTGCCACCACCCTCGGCATCGCCGTGGCGGCGATTTGTGTACCGATGCTGCTTATTCAGCTGGCGCTGGCCACCTGCGCCACGCTGATCCTGCCGCTGACGACGCCTGCGATGATGGCGGACTTTACCGCCGTCGGCGGCCTGCTGCTGCTGGCGACAGGGCTGCGCATCTGTGGCATCAAGATGTTTGCAGTGGTGAACATGCTCCCTGCCCTGCTGCTCGCGATGCCGCTTTCCGCGCTCTGGACGCACTTTTTCGCTTAAGTTTGCGACGAAATGGTGAGAGAGTGTGCAGTCTGCAACGAAAACAACAAATTTCGTTGACGTCGGAGGGCGGATCGGGTTTAATGCGCCCCGTTGCCCGGATAGCTCAGTCGGTAGAGCAGGGGATTGAAAATCCCCGTGTCCTTGGTTCGATTCCGAGTCCGGGCACCACTATTTAAAGAACCCGCCCAAAAGGCGGGTTTTTGCTTTTGGGCTAGTCTAACAGCTCAATGCTTCCTTCTTTTGTTCTTAGCCAACGCGGCGCTTTTAACGTTTCGGCGTAATATTCCACCAGTTCATACAGTAAATCACTGATGACTCTTTCGGCTTCCACCGTCAGAGACCCACTCACTATCAATTGTGTCAGTACCTGGCAGTAATGCCCCACCTGGTCCGCTTCCACTTCAAAAGCAGGTACATGCAATGGTATTTCATCCACCGTCAGGCTCTCTTTTAAAAACTCCGGCACAGGTTCCATCAACGTCGGTTGTAATAAGGCCAGACAGGCACAAAGCCGCCCGCACAACGCCATTTTCTGCACAGGATCATGGCACTCCACCAGCGCTTCACTAAAACGCTCGCAGTTGTCCGCGAGTTCCGTGAAGTCGGTTTTGTGATTGAAGGAAACGGTAAATAAAGGGTGAATCGATGTTGGGATAGTAGCCATAGTGGCATCCTCCTGTAACGTTTATATTTCCGTCACTGGAGAGGTCAATCTCACGGGTGGCGGAACCGAGCAGGGTTGACCTTACCGGCGTTACAGGAAACCGGCGCGCCTTACGACGCCCCCGCCCGGCCCGCCATTGAGGTATAGCCGTGCGTACGACATAAAAAAGACGCTGGCGCGTCATATGTCGCCTGTAACAATTTTCAGGAGGTCAAGCCCGACACCTGATTTTGCAGGTGCGGGTAAAAGATACTGTAATTAGCCAATAGCAGCAAGCGAGGTTATGGAAGATAGCTCGTAGAAAATAAAAAAACAGCTGGTGAAGCAAGTTCTCTATGTATCAGCCCGTTCATTAAACCAAGTCTCTCCTCTTCCACTGCATACAAAACATAACTATGCTTACGGTAAAAAACACGGACATTGATTTGATGAGGGTGGTCAAGCCCATTTTTCTGGTATAAAGCATAGAGTTAAACTTTACAGGCATAATCCTGCCTTTATTGGAGGTATGATAATGAAGGATAATCTTGTTCAAGATATTGCTTATAAACTCTTTTTGTCAAACTCAGATGAAATGGAGTATGAACTCACTGAACAGGAGCTCTCATTTCTAAACGTAGAGAAATCTGAAGGCTACTGTCTAAAGGACGGTAAATTAATCTTTTCATCTTATGAAGACAGAGATCATTATGTTGCCCATCATTATTTCTCAGAAATAGACAGTGATTGCATTGATGCAGAGAAAATCATACTTCAGACTGCTTTTTGCATATGGGGTAAGACTTTGCGTGATGATCGTTCAACCGCAGGTATATTTCTCAGTTTATATGAAGATAAAATCAATATTTGGCATATGCTGCTCGCACCTGAACGTAACCAATATGAAGTTACGTCTCTGTCCGATCAATTTGTAAAACATTCTAAACATCTAGATATAAATACTTTGTTTAATTTTTTCTCCACCATTCACAATAAATACAATCAATATCCTGGAGTATTTACATTGTTAGGAGAACGACTAGCCAATAACCCTCAAGAATGTTATAAGATAATTAATAAATTTCATTCAGATATAAAAAAAGAAACTCTTCACCTCTATAATATTGCCTTATTTTCACTAAGAAAAGAAAACTATACATCAGCTATTGATATTTTGCTCGCTGACATAGAAGAAAATGATGTTATCTTGTCTCCTCAAGCCTTGTGGATACTTGGCAGATATGTTGAGGTGAATAATATAGAATATCGTAACAATGAAATAAAATTAATCATCCAAGAAAAAATCGCTTCTCCGGTTACAGATATTTCCAATGCTGCTATACAAGCAATCGTAAATACGGTAGATAAAATACCTGAATTTTGTGAAGTCATCCTTAATTTGCTCAAGGATAAAAATATAAAAGCAATAGCGTTGCTTTGCCAAAAAATAGCAACAGCTAAAAAGTTACAATCTCATGCTGACTTTCCTGACTGGATAAATATCATCTGTATTAACTCAGGAGATGATATAGAACTCAGAGGGTTAATACTCCATATTTTATCATCACTCACTGAAGATGAAACCAAACATCATTTATTGATTAACTGCCTCTTTGTAATGATAAAGAATGCTTCTATAGTAAGAAAATCTCAGGAATTAGAGAGTTTTTTATATCATGCTACAAAATCCACTGAATTAATGAATGAAATTTTCACATTGGCACTTATAGATGACACTCCAGAAATCTCTGAGTTTTCACAATTACTATCCACATATTTAATGGTTAATGATAGTAGTAATTCATTAAGTTATAGCCTTCCCATTATTAATAATTTCACTGAAAGAGATTTCATTTTTTTGGTGCGTAGAACTTTGGGTTATATTACTAATGAGAAACATTTAATGTCTTCCATACTTTCATTACTGAATATTGATAACGCAAATAAAAGAACCGATAAAATTGTAATATCTGTCATATCAAATGAAATAGCCATTGATTATCCAAACTATGTTATTGATGTAATACGAGAATGCAAAAATAAAATCAGGAACAAAAGAAATCGCTTATTAAAAATATATGACGAAATACTTGTTCGTACGGAAGACTATCTTAACTCTCTAAAAATATATCCAAGAGTAAAAGAATTCGAACCACCTTCAGCATATGTACTGTCCTTTCAAAAAGAACGGAATAAAGTTATGACCAAAAACCAAGAGGCTATAAATGAAGATTCGCTTGTATTTAAAATAGCTACCCGCATACAACTAAAAGCAGGAATAGGCTCTTTTTATTACAATGATAACTTTGGTACTGGCTATAGTGAACCATCATATCTGTACCCATTTTCGAGTAGCTATTCTCTTCCGCGAAGGTACGTCATGGACAATGTTGGGTATGAATTACGCTTGGCAATGTTCAAGACAGCAAAAAAGGATACAATATGAAAGTACTAATTTCTCAATATATTCGAACATTGAAAGAGAGAAATGAACTCGACAGGCTATTGCCTAATTTATTATTATCAATGAGTATCGTCCCTTTATTTACTACACAAACGGGAACAAGACAATATGGTGTCGATATTGCTGCAATAGGTAAAGATCCTGATGATGGGGAAAAAAAACTATTTATATTTGTAATTAAGCAAAAAGATCTTGGTAGATCTGAATGGGATTCCGGGCCACAGTCCATACGACAAAGTTTAAATGAAGTTTTTGATGTTTACCTTAGAAATCATTTACAACCAAAACACAAAAAACTGCCCAAGAAAATAATTTTATCCACCAGTGGTGATATGAAAGAAGAGATAAATCAAAATTGGGCCGGATATCTTGATGATCATAAACCCCATGAGTTTGATTTCTGGGGAGCAGATAAGCTTTCCACTTTTATCGAAAAATACATGTTAAACGAGCATATATTTAACGATATTGACAGAACCGATTTAAGAAAGTCGCTATCATTGATTAGTGAAAATGATTATTCACGGATTGATTATCATCGGTTACTACTAAGAATCCTGATGCTTGATGATGAGGGGAGAAAAACTAAAGAGATCAATAAAGTAGAACTGGAGAAGTCAATCCGCACCTGCTATCTCGCGGCTAATATATTAGCTTACTGGGCAATACAGGATGGCAACACTAAGCAAGCTTTGTTTGTATCTGAACGATGTCTACTATGGGTATGGCACCGCATCAATCTTGAAAAAGATCCAGAAAAATACTTCCCTGCGTTTGAAGTTATATGGCAAAGTTACATTAACATTTCAGCTGAATATTTTTCCAAAGTTCAACCATATTTCCATGGAAAATATATTCTTTCTTCATATTCAACTGAAAGTTCACTGGTCAACATAACTGTATTTGAACAAATTGGTATACTTGCAACTCTCGGATTAAATAATTTTTTCCTCGCCCATAGGAAAGATAATAATGGTGGTGCGCTTCAGATTCATAATGCCGATATCGTTGCCGATAGCTTGTGTGCGTTAATTATAAACAATCCCGCATCTGGTTCGCCACGTCTTGATGAGAATGCCATTGAAATTGCTCTTGGATTAATATTTCTTTCGCTGATGGGGAGAAAGGATGCTGTCGAAAAATGGCTTAGAGAACTAATTTGGAGGTTGGACTACGTACTCAGGATTGGACGAGAACATCCGATATCAACAGATTCTATTGACGATCTTATTAGCATGGAATGCAATAGCGATGATGCATATTTAAAAGAAAAAACAACAAACATGTCCTGGATTATCCCCACTTTAATGGGATGGTGTGTGATACTGGAAAAAGAAGAAGGATATTCCGCATTATTAACTGGAATAAAAGATTCATATAAAAATATATGCTCCCAGCTATGGCACCCAACGAATGACCTTTATAGACACCTTTACTTTCATCCAGCTCAATCCTTCACTGGTGAGACCGAGGCACCAATAGCTTTTCCGGATAATATGAATGATTACAAGAAGAGAATGGATGAACTACGTAAAAACAAAAGATATAATATTTTTAAAGAGTCAAGTGCGACACAGGCAGGTTTAATTATACTCGATTTTATTGCCTGCAGACATTTTAGAACTCCTGTACCCGCTGTACTTTGGTATGGCATGCAAAAAAAAACAGAGTGATAAATTACGTTTTTCGGTTTTATATCATGCTTCACCAATGGGCGTTATCTTAAAGCCCATTGGTCCCTTTTGAAGTACCTTTTGATTCATGGTGTTGCCTGCACGAACTGGAAGTGCTCTTCATTCAATACGAAAGAGTTCTATATCTCTGCTAAATACTCGCCACCAAATCCCCCAACGTCACCATCAATATCATCGGATCCATCGGCGATGGCTCAAACCCCACCCGCAGATAAAATTCCCGCGCTTCATCCGACAGGGCATGAACCAGCATTCCGCGGATGCCGATGCTCTCCGCCACCTGGATCACCCGCAGCCCGGCGTCGCGTACCAGCGCCCGACCAACGCCCTGCCCATGAAGAGACTGATCTACCGCCAGGCGTCCCAGCACTACAACAGGGATGGGATCGGGCATATTGCGACGAAAGCGGCCGGGTGCCGTATTCGTTGTGACCGCGCTGGACGCCAGCGCGTAATAAGCCAGTACGTTAGAATCTCCGCCACAACAGACAAATGTACGCGATGCACCACTGGCCTGATTTTTCATCGCCCGCTGCTTAAGCCAGTTATCCATCGAATCTACCCCACAGCAAAATGGAGTAAGAATATGCCCGGCTCGAAGGGGCACTGGGGCAGAGATCATTTTTCCTGCTCCCACGGCGCAAGGGTCTGCATAGTTTTACGCAGTGCGGCATTAGGTGCTGGAGCCTGATCCAGACGGGTCAGAAATTCCTGATAAGCCTCTGGATCGGCCATTATGATGCGTTGTTCGATCAGTGCCTCTTCCGCAGCTGCGCGGGCTGCTTCCAGCACAAAGTCAGTACGGTTTTTCCCTCTCGCTTTCGCTGCCCGATCGATAAGATCCCGCTCGGCAGGCCTGATGCGCAGGTTAAGGGTTTCGCGTTTCACCGCCATAGTGTTTGCAGCTGGCATGGTGTTGTCCTCCTCTGTTCAATGGATATTAAGTATACAACACGCGTAACGCAGATGTCATTACAACGCTTTAAAAGGCACCGAACCGAAAGGACTTCAACTTATTTATATCCACGACACCCTGACCACTGCGTCAGCAGCGCATGCAGTTTAGCCGGCTCCAGAGGCTTGCGCAGCACCAGATACCCTTCCTGCTCCGCCTCCAGCAGAACCGGTGAATTAAATTCGCCGCTGACTATGGCGCCGCTCATATCCGGCAGACGGTCAAAAAGCGCTTTCAGGATATCGAAGCCGCTTTCGCCGGATCGCAGACGCTGGTCGCACAGCACGGCGAACGGCGTAAAGCCGTCGTCGATTATGGCAAACGCTTCTTCAGCCGAGGCCGCACAGCGTACGTCGATTCCCCAGATGTTCATCAGGCTCTCCCAGGCAGACGTCACCAGCGGGTCGTCATCGACGACCAGGCAGGAACCGTGCAGGGGCGCATAGCGTACCGGCGTGGCGGTGTTGTCAGCGGCGGGCGGGATATCCGGCGCGATGTCTTCGCCAGCATATTGGGTGAAGCGCATCCAGAAGCGTGAGCCTTTACCTTCAATGGATTGCATCCCGTATTTCACCTTCATCAGCTTGGCACAACGGGCCACTACGGCCAGTCCCAGCCCGTGTCCGGCGCTGTCGATCTTCCATGCCAGCTCGGGGCGGTAGTAAGGTGAGAAGATTTTGCCCTTCTCTTCATCGGCGATACCGACTCCCGTGTCCCACACCTCCACCATACACTCGTCACCGCGCGGTCGGATGGCGACCAGCACCCCGCCCTGGAGCGTGTAACGAAGGGCGTTTTGAATCAGGTTAATCAGGGACTGTCGCACCAGCAGCGAATCGCCCATCACGTAGATACGGCGTTTAGGCCGCCGGATGCACAGCCTAAGCGCGCGGCTGTTGGCCTCTTCGCGGAACAGCGTGATGACCGAGTCGAGCAGAGCACCGATATCCACTTTGGTCGGGACAGAGAGGACATTCCCGGATTCTATTTTGCTGAGATCGAGCAGAGAGTTGAGCATTAAATGTACCGAGCGAACGCTCTGCTGCAGGTCAAGAAGCTGTGGCGTCAGGCTGTCGTCCCGGTTTCGGTGGAGGATGGCTTCGATCAGAAAGCCCATAGCGTGTACGGGCTGGCGCAGATCGTGGCTGGCGGTGGTCAGAAACTGATTTTTATCCAGCAGTGCCTGCTCCGCGTCCTCTTTGGCCTGACGAAACTGTTCCGCCAGGCGTGAGCTTTTTTCCTCAAGCAGTGCCTGCTGAATAAAGAACGCATGGGAAGTTAACGCATGGCGGTAAATTGCGAAGCCGTAAAGCAGATTCAGCATGAGCACGATGAACATCAACTCATCCAGCCGCCAGATAATACCGAGGTTCAGCACCCCCCAGGAGGCGAAGAAAAAGCGCGTAAAGGTGCTGATGACCGGCGTCAGATGCGTCGCATTGGCGGCGACGATGGCGGCGATGCTGATATTAAGTAACAGGAAAAAGTCAAAATTCTGCGTCTGTGGAGTAATTAAATAGAGTGAAGAAATGCCCAGCCCGTGAATAAAGGCGATATTATTAATACGCGGAAGCCAGCGTCGCAGGACGTCCCTATCACCGTTTTCTTTCGCTTCACGCTGATAGCGTCGGTGCAATAGTCGTATCGCCACGGCACATAGCAGATAAATAATTATCCAGATAATCGTTGGGCCGAGGTCGTCCCCAAGCATATAAATCCAGATGGCGAAAGGAATACCCACAAAGGGCACAGCACTAAAGCTAAATACCAGCCGCAGAAAGGTGTTGTTTAGCAAACGGATCTGCGCCGGAGCAGAGATACCTTCGTTTTGTAAGCTCTGGAAAAACCTCATTCCGACGGTTCCTGCTTGCCGTGCAGAAGCGTGATGGCTTCGACCCGGCTGTTAACACCTATCTTTTTCAATATATTGCTGATGTGTTCTTTGACCGTGGGCTCAGAAATTGAAAGCTGCGCGGCGATTCGTTTATTTGGCAGGCCGCGCATAATCATATTTAATACGTCTATTTGTCGCGGCGTTAAGTTAAATTTACTTAACTTCTCATTATTTGCCTTAACGGAAATTTCGTTTCCCTCAGGAAACCAGGTCTGATTATCACTGAGTGCGAAAACGGCCCGCGAGAACATCTCAGGTGGCTCGCTTTTCAATACAAAACCGTGGCCCCCGGCGGCATTAACTTTGCGCCAGATGTCATTATTGTCATCCCCGCTGACCACCAGGAGTCGTACCTGTGGGTAAAGTTGTTTTACTTCTTTGAGTAATTTCAGGGCCGTTCCGGAAGAGAGCCAAAAATCGATTACCAGCAAACGTGGCGGGCCATGATCCCTAATTTGGCGGTAGCAATCATCCTCATTCGTCACCACACACGCCTGTTTAAACTGGCAATGTGTAATCAGAAAATTGGCGATGCCGCTTGCTACCAATGGATGGTCATCAACGACTAACGCATAATTCTGTCCCAAAGGAGCCTCCTTTTACCTTCGCATATCTTAGAGTACAGATGAATTATTATCTACCCACCCTACTTTAGGAGGGTTTTTTCGATTAGGAAAGAGAAATATATTATTCGCTGATTTGGGTAAAAGAAAACATAAATACAATCAGTGAAATTAACTGGTTGGATATCAAGGATAATTTATGAAAAAACCACTAATCGTTTTAACCGTTACGTTGATGCTAGCCGGTTGTTCCACGTTGAAAACCGATCAGGCTATTCCACTCCTGCAAGCGGAGACCGCTAAAATGCTGGGACTGGGCTCATCGGATGAAATAACCGTGACCAACGTTAATGGCGCCCAGCCGGACGCACTGGGAGGACAAAAACTGTCTTATCGCGCCACGACAGAAAAAGGGCGTATTTTCGATTGTTCATCAATGATGATGCCGGGGATTTTAGGATCCGCACCGACGCTAAGCGCGCCAACCTGTACACCTGTTGTCACACATAAATAATTAACGCCGCATCAAAAGGCGTACATAAATAACGCCTTTTACATTTTCTGACGTATCTGAGTTTTCATAAAAACGATTTTCCAGACATCACGCTAATGAGTACGGAGATAGCCCGTGAATAACTCTACATCGCATGCTTTAGCGGTTAAGACGCCGCTTTCCAGACTTTACCTCGCTCTATTTTCCGCGCCGCTGTTACTGTTTTTACCTGCCGATATCGCGCGTGCAGCCGATGCCTTTTTTGATGGCGACTCGCGTATTACCGAAACGCTGGGTTACACCGGAGATGTTTATGTTGGACGTAATCAACGCGGAAACCTGCTGATCGATAATGGCAAAATCACCGCCTATAACATCAATATCGGTCGGCTGTTCGACGGCAAAATTTATGAAAGCGTGGTCACGGTCCGTGGGCCAGACGCTGAGCTTAAAGCGGTGAACGATCGGTACGTCCTGCGCGGCGACCTGAATCTTGGCCTCGGCACCCTGCGAGTCGAAGAGGGCGCGCTGGCGAGCGCAAAGGAGATCGTTGTCGGCACCACCCGGGGCTACGACAGCCACCTTATCGCCACGGGTGCCGGCTCTCGCGTGACCAGTAATTTTCTGAGCGTAGGCACCGATCTGGGCGCACGCTCCACGCTGGCAATTGAGGACGGCGCGGCGCTCAATACCGCCTACGATGCGCGCATCGGGAATGGTACCGGACCGGGTGAAACCGACACGCTGAGCCCGAAAGCCACCGTCACCGGGAGCGGCTCACAGTGGAACGTTGGCCGTACGTTAACGCTTAATGGCGACCTGGACGTACTGGACGGCGGAGCGGTTAACGTTGGCGGCATGCAGGTGGCGGGCGTCTCCGGCGCAGGGAAAACCGCCGAATTGGTTATTGCGGGCAAGGACTCGCGCTTTACCAGCGGCAGCAGCGTGAGCGTGGGCGATTACGGCAATGGCGTGCTGTCTGTGATTGACGGCGGTTCATTTTCCGCTGGCAGCAATGCGCTGATCGTGGGGACATCGGGTTCCGGCTCGAACCGGGGTGCGCTCATCATCGGCAGCCGCGGCAATATGGACACCGGCACGGGTTTAACTGAGCCAACGCCTGGCACGGCGGGCGGCGCAGGTACCCTCGATGCGAAGACGGCAATCAGCCTGCGTGGCGGACTGTTCGGCAGCTATGTCTACTTCAACCATACCGACGGAAATTACATCTTCAGCAACACGATGAGCGGTGAAGGTGATGTGATCAACACCTCCGGGCAAACGACGCTGAACGGCGATCTTTCCGCACTCAAGGCGAACGTAACCGCGCGGGGCGGTAAAGTTATCATTGCCAGCAATATTAATACCCAGCCAGAAGACGATATTTTTGATGTTCAGACGCTTAGCGCCGAGAACGGCGGTACGCTGATCCTCAACGCGACGGCGGGTTCAGACGTCAGCGACGGGGTCGGTTACAGCAGCGCCGCGTCAATCAAGTCCGGCGGCACGCTGGGCGGCAACGGCACGCTGGGCCAGACCGAGATCCTGTCTGGCGGGCATATCTCGCCTGGCGACGGCAATATCGGTACGTTGACGCTGAAACGCTATCTGAACTTTATCGGCGAATCCTTCTATGACGTGGATATCGCGGGCGATGGCAGCAGCGACCAGCTACTGGTATCGGGCAAAACCACCATCAGCGATCGGGCTAAGGTACAGGTCACCGCGCTGGATCCGCAAACCAGCTATAAAACGGGCCAAAGCTACCGCATTTTGACCTCCGACGGGGGAATTGACGGTGAGTTCGCCGGAGCGATTTCCAAATCCGCCTTCCTGGACGTGGCGCTTAAGCAAAGCACCAACGCCGTCGATCTGACCATCGCGCAGAAAGAAACCGGTGGCGAGAATCCTGGAGGAGAAAACCCCGGAGGCGAAAACCCTGGCGGTGAGAATCCCGGAGGCGAGAACCCGGGCGGTGAAAACCCCGGAGGCGAGAACCCGGGAGGTGAAAACCCTGGCGGTGAGAACCCAGGTGGAGAAAACCCGGGTGGTGAGAACCCGGGTGGAGAAAACCCGGGCAGCGGCAAGCCGGGCATTTTCCAGACCGTGGCCCAAAGCAGCAACCAGTGGAATACCGCTGGCGCGCTCTCCACGCTGACGCAAAGCGGCCCGTCGCTGGCGCTGTATAACTCGCTGCTTCTGCTGAGCGCGCCGGAAGCGCGCGAGGCGTTCAACCAGTTGTCTGGTGAAGTTTATCCATCAATGCAGTCCAACCTGATCGCTGGCAGCACGCAGGTGTTTAACGTGTTAAACCAGCGTATGCAGCGCGCGTTTGATAACGACAGCCTGCCGATCCCACCGTTAGCCATGTCGCTGGTGCAGCAGCCGGAGCCGCAAAACAATGGCGTCTGGGGCCAGACCTTCAGCTCCTGGAGCCGAAACAGCGGCGACGGAAACGTGGGCAAGCTGGACGGCAACACCACCGGCTTCCTGCTGGGGGCAGATCGCAAGCTGGCGGATCATAACGTGCGTGTCGGCGGCTACTTCGGCTACAGCCGGGGTGATTACGACGTCGACAGCCGTCGCTCCTCAACGGATACCGACAACTATCACCTTGGCCTGTATGCGGCGGGTCAACAGGATGCGTTCTCCCTTCGCGGCGCGCTGGGTTACACCTGGCACAAGATCGAGGGCGAGCGCAATGTTGATTTCAGCGGCTTCTCGGATCGGCTGAAGTCAGATTACGACGCTAACTCGCTGCTGGCGTTTACCGAAGCGGGCTACCGTTTCGGCCAGCCAGACAGGAATATTGAGCCGTTCGTCAATTTATCGTACATCCGGCTGCATACCGACAGCTTCAGGGAAGACGGCGGTGCCGCTGCGCTGAGCGTCCGTAACGAAACGATGAACACCTTCTATTCCACACTCGGGGTGCGCGGTGTGACCGAGCTGCCGAAGAACGTTAACCTCTACGGTTCGCTGGGATGGCAGCACGCTTATGGCGATAAAAATACCTCTTCGCGCATGGCGTTTGCGGGCAGCGACGCGTTCATTACTCAGGGGCAAGCCGTGGATGAGGACGTAATGGTGGGTGATATCGGCGTGAGCGTACAGCTGTCGCGTGCTGCGACGCTGGATGTGGGTTATCAGGGACAATATGGTGCGGATACCCGCGTCAACTCGGTGAACGCCAATCTGCGCTGGTCGTTCTGAATTATTTCCATTAAAAGAACCCGCCCTCGTGGCGGGTTTGTGCTTTTGGCTTCTGACGAAGCTAGGGATCGTTCCCAGCCGCGTCCAGCAGTTTGTTTTTAAAGATAAACAAACACGCCTCGTTGAAGTTCCCTGCCCCTAACCGCTCCGATAGCGCCGTTCGCTTGCGATAGAGGCTTTTAACCGACATATTCAGCTTATCTGCAATCTCGTCCATTGACCTCCCTGCCTTCAGCAACCGGAGCATTATCGCTTCATGTCTACTCAGCCGTAAGTTAAGCAGCCATTTGGTTGTCAGACGCCAGCCTTTCATATCAAGCACCAGATTGAATAACGACGCCATATCCGGAGGCGTAAGCGACGTGTTCATAAACAGCTTCATACTGTGCAGATCCTCCTCTCGAGGGCGCATATCCAGCATAACGCAGCAGATGGTTTTTCTCGTTCTGGCCGGATGGCGTATCAGGTAATCATATAAACGGAGCGGCGTACGGCTATCAATCAGTACAGTATATTCATTTGCGTCGGTATCAAATATGTTTCTGTCTATCGAACAGAGGCAAATTATATCCGGGAAAAATAGCCGCATCCCCCTGACAAGGAAACAATCCTGAGTCACTAACACTATTGAAGTCGCCACTAATCATCCCTTTTAGATTAAAGCAAGCCCGCCTCTTAAGAAACAAGGACGCTTTCGTTTATAGCGCTTTACATTAACGGCAAATGTTTTCTGGCTTTGATCATCCCTCAATATGACATTGGTGAGCTAGACTTTTTGCAGACTATCACTCAATGCCTGTCGTTAATTATAAATAAAAAAGAATTTCAGAAAAGTCACTTCTCTGAACATTAAGAATTTTTGTCATGAAACTTCCCAAACATGCCCCAGAAAGTACTTTAATTAACTCAGCAGAACTTCATTCCAAATATAAAAAAACTGCAAACAGCAAAAGGAAAAACATTTAATATCAATCAGTTAAAAAGAACAACCCTGCACTGAATTATCTAAAAAACTTACTTCTTCCAGAATTATCTCAAAACCTCCCGGCCGCTTTTCAACTTATTTATCCCCCAACACATCGGGTGTACATTAAGTCCAATCAGACCACTGAGTTGAGGGCGCATAATTACCTTTAAGTAAGTACCCCATAACGTAGCATCATTCAGATTTAATGTTCTCCTTTATGCCCTTTAACGCAGAGTTAAAAGGCGGCCGTGTTATGCAATGGATTCACGATAAACAAATGGCAAATAGATATGGAAAGATCGCTTAGCTTCACTACGTTATTCTTTTATCGCACCACAATATTATTGTTCCTGCTTTTACTCTTTCCTGTTCTGGTTCAGGCTGATGAATCCGTTTATGAGCATCAGATACAACAGGCACGTAACGGTAATTACGCTCTGTTTCTTGATTACCTACAGCGCTATGAGCAACAGCATGCTTTAACACCTGGACAGGTTGCGGACTGGTTACAGGTAGCCTCCTGGGCAGGACGCGATGATGAGGTTATTCGAGTCTGGCAGCGTTATGGTATTTATATGCCGCTGCCCGCTCGCGCCATCGCTGCTGTCGCCCAGTCCAGAAGAAACCAAAAAGCCTGGCCATCCGCCTTATCGCTGTGGAAAGAGGCGCTCAGCCTTGCGCCGGATAACGACGATTACCGCATCGGCTATGTTAAGACCCTGGCCGATGCCCGCAGAGATCGCCTCGCGCTTTCGGAAGCCCGGCAGCTGGTTAAGGACAATCCTTCTCCCGCGCACCTTGAGACGCTCTCCTATGTCTGGATGCGCCAGGGAAAAAACGGGGACCGGCTGCTGGCGGACATGCGCGCGCTAAACGCCGCACCAGGGAATAACGCCCTTCTTCGCGAGACGATCGATGCGTTAACGGATAACCGGGTAAGCACACCCGCACTCTGGCTGTCGCAAAGCGCAGCGATGTCCCCCGCGGAGCGTCGCCGCCTTGAGCGTAACGCCGCGGCTGAAAAGGTACGCCTGGCGGATGTGCCTGGCAGAACGGAGAAAGAGCGCCTGCGGCTGGCACAAAACGCATTAGATCGCTATCACGTCCTGCTTTCCCGCTGGCAAAACGAACCGCAGGCGGCTGAAGACGTCATCCTTGCCCGTATCGATCGGCTTGGCGCGCTGTATGCGAAGGGTGATTACCGGCAGGTCATTAGCGAATACGAGGCGCTGACGACCGCCCAGCATCCGGTGCCGGACTGGGCCATCGGCTGGGTGATCTCTGCATATTTGCAGGAGAAAAATGCCGTCGCCGCCTTCTCGCTTGTGCAACGCTATCCACACTACGCCTCCGATCCGCAGGACGAGGAACATGCGCTTTTCTACGCCTGGCTGGATACGGGGCAGTATCAGACCGCCCGCCGCTACGTTGAGCGCGAGACCCGCAGCGTTCCCTGGACCCGCTACGATTTCGGGTCCCCGACCGCTCAGCCGAACGATCGGTGGCTCACCGGACAGTCACTCAAACTTAACTATTTGCTGGCGACCAACGCCCTGCCCGAGGCCGAAAAGCTGTCGTATCGTCTGGCGTCAACGGCGCCGGGAAATCAGGGATTACAGATTGATTATGCCGCCCTGCTTCAGGCCAGGGGCCTGCCGCGCGCGGCCGAGCAAAAGCTTAAACGAGCAGAGGCGCTCGAACCCACGAATCTGGAGCTTGAAAAACAGCAGGCTTACGTCGCAATGGACCTTCAGGAGTGGCGCCAGATGGATTTACTGGCTGATGACGTAATTGCTCGCGCCCCCGCCGATCGCAGCGCCCGTCGCCTGGACAGGCTCAGAGCGGTCCACCATATGTCAGAGCTGCGTCTGAACGCGGGTAAAGGATTGCACTCAGATAACCCCGTCAGCGGTAGCCACGACATGAGTTGGGACGCCACGCTCTATGGCCCACCCGTGGCGGATAACTGGCGGCTATTTGCTGGCGCCCGCTATGCACAGGGGAATTTCGACGAAGGTAAAGGCATCAGCCGCCACCTGTTGGGCGGCGTTGAGTGGCGCCCACGTGACCTCACGCTCGAAGCCGAGCTTTCCAGCAACCGCTATCACGGCACAAACAGGCCGGGCGCACGGCTCTCAACAACCTACAGCCTGAGTGATAACTGGCAGGTCAGCGGTAGCCTCGAGCGCTTATCACGCGCGACACCCTTACGGGCATTACGCAATGGGATCAGCGCCAACCGGGGTGAAGGTGGGGTGCGCTGGTATCAAAACGAGCGACGTGAATACCAGTTCAACGCCGCCGTCAGCCGCTTCTCAGACCACAACCGCCGTCAGGAATACACCCTCTCTGGGAAAGAGCGTCTCTGGCAGACCCCGACCCTGACGCTGGATCTCGAACCGGGGATCGCCGCCAGTAAAAACAGCCTGCGGAATACGCTCTATTACAACCCGGCACGGGATCTGTCCGTGACGGCAGCCCTGTCCGTTGACCATGAGATGTACCGCCACTACGACACCCTCTGGAGCCAGCAGTTCGTGGCAGGCGGCGGCAGCTACTGGCAGAAAAATCAGTCGCCTGGCGCCATTACCCTGCTGGGTTACGGGCAACGCATTCAGTGGAACAACGTTGTCGATACTGGCGTGATGCTGAACTGGGATAAACGCCCTTACGACGGCAAACGCGAGAGCAATCTCTCCGTCACGTTAGATGCGACTTTACGCTTTTAAGGATGAATATGCTGAATACACGTTTTTCTGTAAGCCTGATCGTCATCTGCTGGCTCTGCCTCAGCGCGAGTCTCTGCGCGCAGCCGCTCTCCTTTATGGCTCCTGAAGAGAGGCCGCAGCTGGAGGCCAGCAAACCCTGGCCGGAGAATCAGTTTCTGGTCCTGGCCTACCACGACGTCGAAGATGATGCTGCCGATCTGCGCTACCTCTCCGTTCGCACCAGCGCGTTAAACGAGCAGATAAGTTGGCTTTTGCACAACGGCTATCACGCCATCAGCGTGCAGGACATTGTGGATGCGCATGAAGGAAAAAAAGCGCTGCCGCCGAAAGCCGTTTTGCTCAGCTTCGACGACGGCTACAGCAGTTTTTACACCCGGGTCTGGCCCCTGCTTCAGGCCTGGAACGTTCCTGCGCTGTGGGCGCCGGTGGGCAGCTGGGTGGATACGCCGGCAAATCAAAAAGTTAACTTCGGCGGTCTGATGACGCCCCGCGATCGGTTCGCGACATGGGACATGGTGCGCGAGCTCAGCCGCTCCCCGCTGGTTGAAATCGGCTCGCATACCTGGGCCTCGCATTACGGCATCCCGGCCAACCCGCAGGGAAGCCGTGAACCCGCTATCGCCAACCGTTTTTTCGATAACGCGACGGGGCATTACGAAACCGATGAACACTTCAACCAGCGGATCGCCGCAGACGTACGGAAAGTCACCGAAAAAATCACCCAGGTGACGGGAAAAGCGCCGCGTGCCTGGGTGTGGCCCTATGGGGCTGCCAACGGTACATCGCTCGCTATCGCCCAGAAACAGGGCTATCAGCTGGCCTTTACCCTGGAGGACGGGCTGGCAAACGTGCGCGACCTCGGCAACATCCCGCGCCTGCTGATTGCCGGAAATCCGTCGATAAAAACCTTTGCCAACACGGTTAGCCGCGTTCAGGAGTTTGACCCGGTGCGCGTCATGCATGTTGATCTCGATTATGTCTACGATCCCGATCCGGCCCAGCAGACGAAAAACATCAACAAACTCGTCCAGCGGGTCTACGACATGAAAATCAGCCATGTGTTTCTCCAGGCGTTTTCGGATCCGCGGGGCGACGGCAGGATCGGCGCGCTCTATTTCCCCAACCGTCGTCTTCCGGTCCGGGCCGATCTTTTTAATTTTGTCGCCTGGCAGCTACAAACCCGCGCGGGAGTGAAAGTCTTTGCGTGGATGCCGGTCCTCTCTTTCGATCTCAGTCCAGCCCTGCCGCGCGTGCAGCGCCGGGATCGTGAAACGGGAGAGTTGACCGTGGCCGCCGAGCCCTATATCCGGCTCTCCCCCTGGAGTCCGCAGGTTCGCCAGCAGGTGACGGAGATCTATGAAGATCTGGCCCGCTATGCCAGCTTCAACGGGATCTTGTTCCATGACGACGCGGTGCTGACGGACGTTGACGATGCCGGGCAGGAGACGACGCGCCAGAAAAGCCAGCAGCTTATCGGGTTTACCCAGGCCCTGAGCCAGACGGTGAAGGACATCCGTGGCCCGCAGATCAAGACCGCGCGCAATATGTTCGCCCTCCCCATTCTGCAGCCCGAAAGCGAAGCGTGGTTTGCGCAAAATCTGGATGATTTTCTGTCGGCCTACGACTGGACGGTGCCGATGGCAATGCCACTGATGGAGTCCGTCCCGGCAGAAGAGAGCAATGCCTGGCTGACGCGTTTAGTCAACGCCGTCGCCGCACGCCCCGGCGCGCTGAATAAAACGATTTTTGAGCTACAGGCCAGGGACTGGGCGCAGAAACCGCAGCGTGCCGTAGCCGATGAACGTCTGGTGGAGTGGATGCAGGTGCTCCAGCTGAACGGCATCAAAAATTACGGTTATTACCCCGACGACTTCCTCAACAACCAACCTGATATTTCGCGTATCAGGCCTGAATTTTCTTCGTACTGGTATCCTGACAATGACTGATCGCATTATCGCCTTCTCTATTTTGTGTCTGGTATTCGGGTTGCCGTTAGGCGTAGCCGCGCTGTTTACCGGCGAACTGATTCTGGACTTTGTCTTTTTCTGGCCGCTGTTTATGTCCGTGCTCTGGGTAACCGGCGGCCTCTATTTCTGGTTTCAGCTTGAACGGCACTGGTCGTGGGATAACGCAACACCCGCGCCCGCCTTAGCCGGTGAACCGTTAATTTCGATTCTTATTCCCTGCTTTAATGAGGAACGCAACGCACGGGAGACCATTAGCGCCGCGCTGGGTCAGCGGTACTGGAATGTTGAGGTTATCGCCATCAACGACGGCTCTTCGGACAATACCGCGCTGGTGCTGCATCAACTGGCGCAGGAGCAGCCGCGCCTGCGGGTGATTAATCTCGCGGAGAATCAGGGGAAAGCCGTGGCGCTCAAGGCTGGTGCGGCGGCGGCCCGGGGCGATCTGCTGGTCTGCATTGACGGCGACGCCCTGCTCGATCGCGATACGGCCGCGTATCTGGTGGCACCGCTGATTCAGTATCCCCACGTTGGGGCCGTCACCGGAAATCCGCGTATTCGCACGCGCTCAACGCTGATTGGTCGTATTCAGGTGGGCGAGTTTTCTTCCATTATTGGTCTTATCAAGCGAACGCAGCGGATCTATGGCCGGGTCTTTACGGTCTCCGGCGTCATCGCCGCCTTTCGCCGACAGGCGCTGGCGGATGTCGGGTACTGGAGCCCGGATATGATCACAGAGGACATTGACATAAGCTGGAAGCTTCAGCTGCGCCACTGGGATATCTTTTTCGAGCCGCGGGCGCTGTGCTGGATCCTGATGCCGGAGACGCTCAAGGGGCTGTGGAAACAGCGTTTGCGCTGGGCTCAGGGCGGTGCAGAGGTGTTTCTGGTTAACCTGCGCAAAATGGCCCGCTGGGAGCATCATCGGATGTGGCCCCTGTTTCTCGAGTACGCGCTGTCAACGCTGTGGGCGTTTGCCTATGGAGCGACCGTGGTGTTGTTCATTCTTAGCCATATTATCCCTCTTCCCGCGAACCTGGCCGTTGCGAGTCTGTTTCCCCCGGCGTTTACCGGGCTGCTGCTGGGGGTGATGTGCCTGCTGCAATTCCTCGTCAGTTTGTATATCGAGCGGCGCTACGAGCGGAAAGTGGCAGGCTCGCTGTTCTGGGTGATTTGGTTCCCGATGGTGTACTGGATGATTGGCCTGTTTACCACCCTCGTGGCATTTCCGAAAGTCATGCTTAAACGTAAACGCGCCCGCGCGCGCTGGATCAGTCCGGACCGGGGAAAAGGGAGCATTCAATGAACGAGAATACGTTAATTTTGACTGAACATCGGCTGGCACCGCGTCTTTTCGATGCCGCATTAACGCTGATAGCCTGGGGAGGATTCCTGTTTTTCCTGTATGCCAGGTTGTGGATGCAGTTAACCGAGGAGAGCGATCACCGCTGGAGCGTGATTATCGCCTCTTTTAATACAGTACTGGTCTATCTGCTGATTGCCGCGTTCAACGGCTGGCTGCTGATCCTGTGGTATCAGTACAATCGCCGCCGCGCGCATGTGAGGCGGCGTCATCCGCAAATGTTGCGCCATGACGAGCTTGCCCAAAGTTTTAACGTCACGCCGCAAATTATGTCCGAGATGAGCCAGTACAACCTGCTGACGGTCTATCATGACCAGATCGGCCGGATCATTGATCTGAAGATCAGCGAGCAGCAGGTCGAGGAAGAAGAGTAATAAAAAGCCCCCGCAGCATACCCTGCGGGGGCTTTTTTATAACAGGGAGACGTTATTTATCCTTCACCACAATCAGCGGTTCAATATCGCTCTCTTTCTTCACCACCAGCGAGTCATCCCCACGCAGACAGGTTCCGCCATAGTTTCCGCCCACGGTAAAGGTGCAGACCTGTATGTATCTGCCGTCAACCTTTGGCAGGCACCATAGCTGCTGGTAGATATTTTTGCGGTCAACAAACTTGCCGCTGGACTGGTCCAGCAGTTGATCCTGGGCTCCGATCAGATCGATATTGCTCCCGCAGCGTCCGGCTATCGGTTTAACGGCATAGCCTGTCCGTTTCAGCAGCGCATTCACCTCAAAATCGGTATCCAGCAGGTAACGGTGGTTCGGGAACAGCTGCCATAGCACCGGCAGGATCGCCTTGTTACCTGGGATCACCGTCCACAGCGGTTCAAAGACCAGCACTTCCGGGCGCAGCAGGACGTCAATCAGGCGCACTTCACCTTGCGGGTGACCGGTACGGATGGGCACGGCGGCGTACTCGGTTTCGCTCACCTCGCGGATCTGCTCGATCGCCGTTTCCCACGCCCAGGTTTTCCATACGCAGTTGACGTGACGGCCTTCATCATCAATCAGTTGCCCGGCGGCATCCCAGCTCAGCGCGCCCAGTCCATGCAGGATTTTGGTTTCAAACCCGGCCTGGATCAGCGAGCGCTGAATAAAGAGCGCGTGGTAATCCTCTTCGATATCGTTGTCCTGCATGATATGGACGAACGGCCGCGCGTGGCTGTGCTTCCAGGCGCCGGTCAGCTCCTCCAGCAAGCCTTCCGCCGGATTGTGGCCGGTGCCGCGATAGCCGTTTTTCACCCACTCTTCAAGAATCAGCCCGCCCTCGGTATGGCAGGAGGCGGAGTCCGCGTTGTACTCGTAAACCTTAATGCCGCGCTCATCCATGCAGAAATCCATACGACCGGTGATCATATGGTGACGACGCCACTGCCACGAGAGGCGCAGACGCGGCCAGAGAATTTTCGGGATGTCGAAAAGCGCGAGTAAGCTGTCGTCTTTCAGCACCTTGTCGGTGGCATGAAGGTACATCAGGTGCAGTTCGTTGGTGGCTTTGATCAGCTCCTGCTCGGCACTTTCGGTAATGGTGAAGTACTGGCAGGGATCGTTGTTAATAACGTGGCCGTTCGCGCGAATGTACGCCTGTTGCAGGGCGTCGTTTTCATTGAGCCATTTTCCGTCGAACTGACGGTTGTTCTTCAACCGCGCGCCGCTGATTTTCAGCAGCTCACCGTCGATCTCCGGCTGAGGAATACTGTGTTCCGTCTCCTCCGTCTGGATCATCCAGCCGAGGATCTCGGTATCGCTGAACGTATCATGAAGCGTATAGCAACCGTTCTCAACGCTCAGACGCAGCTCGCGCGTCCACTGCTGCCCCATCGGCAGCGGGGAGTGAATAACGTTCTGCTCGGCAATGCGCACTCTGTCGTCCAGCAACTGGGTGATGACGGCGACGTGGCCGGTCTCTTGAAACTCACCGCCCTTTTGCCAGATGAGCAGCGCACCGGCCTGCGGCGCGCGTTTTGAGCCATTAGCAAAGGCCTGTAGCGGCAGGATGTTGTCATTCACCACCTGGCGTAAAAAACGCAGCGAGAAGATCTCCCACGCCATCCCGACGTCGGTAAAGACAAACCCGTGGTTGAGAAACAGGAAACGGCGCGCAAACTCAACGCACTGCCATTTATGGCCCATGTATTCGTTGCCGATATAGCTGCGGAATTCCGCGTCTTCCGGGTAGTGCCGCGGATCGAGACTGCCGTAATTTGAAGAGTAAATCGCCACGCCACCCGGCGCATAACCTAATAACGTCCCGAAGGGTGCGTCACTGCTTAACGTTCCTTTACGCATGTGTCCAACCTAAAACAGGCAGGCGGCAATTTTTTTGTGGGGTTGTCGTCGTCTGCACGTTGTAATTAACTGACAGAGGTGGCGTTATCATACACCCGCCCTGCCCATTACGCTCGCATCGTTAAACGGTTCCCCTATCTCCTGCTACACTGCCTCAACACAACACCAAAAAGGCAGGCCAACATGTCAGATAACACCTATCAGCCACCGAAAGTGTGGGAATGGAAACAGAATAACGGCGGCGCGTTCGCCAATATCAACCGTCCCGTCTCGGGCGCTACGCACGAGAAAGAGCTGCCTGTGGGCGAGCACCCGCTCCAGTTGTACTCTCTGGGTACGCCGAATGGACAGAAAGTTACCATCATGCTGGAAGAGCTGCTGGCGCTGGGCGTGACGGGCGCGGAATACGACGCATGGTTAATCCGCATCGGTGAGGGCGATCAGTTCTCCAGCGGTTTTGTCGACGTGAACCCGAACTCGAAGATCCCGGCACTGCGTGACCACTCTACCACCCCGCCGACGCGCGTCTTTGAATCCGGCAATATCCTGCTCTATCTGGCCGAGAAATTTGGTCACTTCCTGCCAAAAGATCCGGCAGGACGTACGGAAACCCTGAACTGGCTGTTCTGGTTACAGGGCGCGGCCCCGTTCCTCGGCGGCGGTTTTGGCCACTTCTATAACTACGCGCCGGTGAAGATTGAGTACGCTATCGATCGCTTCACCATGGAAGCTAAACGCCTGTTCGACGTGCTGGACAAGCAGCTGGGGCGCGGTCGTTATGTAGCGGGTGAGGAATATACCATTGCGGATATGGCAGTCTGGCCATGGTTTGGCTGCGTGGCGCTGGGCAGCGTCTACAACGCCGCCGAATTCCTCGACGCCGGGAAGTACACCAACGTGCAGCGCTGGGCAAAAGATGTGGCGAATCGCCCGGCCGTTAAACGCGGGCGCATTGTTAACCGCACCAACGGCGAGCTGAACGAGCAGCTGCATGAGCGCCATTCAGCGAGCGACTTCGATACCCAGACGGAAGATAAACGTCAGGATTGACCCATGACCGGGCGGTTCGCCGCCCCTCTTCTGCGATGAGAAAAATGAGTCAGCACGCGTGCGCAAGGATCCTCGAATGTCAGACCAGACGCTAAAAGCGACCCGACAGCAGAGCATCATCACCCTGCTGAGTAAAAGCGACTGGCTGACCACTGATGCCCTGGCTGAAAAGCTCTCCGTCAGCAAAGAGACGATCCGCCGGGATCTGAAGTCGTTACAGCAGCAGGGGAAACTTCTGCGCCAGCACGGGCGTGCGCGTCTGATTCACCCGGACAGCCGCGACAGCGGTGAACCCTTTGGCGCACGCCTGAAAAGCCATTATGCTGACAAAGCCGATATTGCCCGACATGCGCTGGGCTGGATCAGCGAAGGGATGACCATCGCCCTCGACGCCAGCTCGACCTGCTTTCATCTGGCGCGCCAGCTTCCGGATATCGAACTCACCGTGTTTACCAATAGCCTGCCTGTCTGCCACGAGATGGCAAAGCGCGAGCGGATCACGCTTATCTGCTCCGGCGGAACGCTTGAGCGTAAGTATCGCTGCTATGTTAATCCGGCGCTGGTGACGCAGCTTAAAGGGCTGGAGATCGATCTGTTTATCTTCTCGTGTGAAGGGGTTGATGAGCATGGCGTCCTTTGGGATCCGTCCGAGCACAACGCGGGCTTTAAGGCGCTGCTGTTAAACCGGGCCAGCCAGTCGCTGCTGCTGATCGACAAAAGTAAATTTATGCGGGCAAGCGAAGTGAAAATCGGTCAGCTGTCGCAGGTGACACAGATTATTCAGAGCGATAAATGTCAGGCCGCCAGAGACGGCCTGACGCGATGATGTTACGCGGAGAGACGGAACTTCTGCACTGAGCGCTGGAGTTCTTCGGTCTGCCGTTCCAGTGCAGCCGCAGCGGCGGAAACCTGCTCCACCAGCGAGGCATTCTGCTGGGTCACGCCGTCCATCTGCGTGATGGCTACGCCGACCTGAGAAATACCTTTGCTCTGCTCCTCTGACGCGGTGGCGATCTGCTTCATAATGACGGTCACCTCCGTCACGTCGCGCAGGATAGCTTCCATCGTCGTGCCGGTATCGTTCACCAGCTGCGCCCCCTGCTCCACGCGGGCAACGGAATCCGCAATCAGCCCTTCGATCTCTTTTGCCGCATTCGCGCTGCGGCTGGCCAGATTACGCACCTCACCCGCCACGACCGCAAAACCGCGCCCCTGCTCCCCGGCCCGAGCCGCTTCCACCGCGGCGTTCAGCGCCAGAATATTGGTCTGGAAGGCGATGCTGTTGATAACGGTAGTGATTTCAGCAATTTTCTTCGAGCTGTCCGAAATGCCGCTCATGGTCGTGACCACATCGTCTACCAGCGACCCGCCGCGGCTGGCCGTACTGGAGGCGACATCCGCAAGCTGGCTGGCCTGGCGCGCGCTTTCGGCGTTCAGCTTCACCGTTGCGGTAAGCTGCTCCATGCTGGCCGCGGTCTCTTCCAGCGCAGCGGCCTGCTCTTCGGTACGCGAAGAGAGATCGTTATTCCCGCTGGAGATCTCCGTTGCCCCGCGCCAGATATTCTCGCTGCCGGAACGAATCGTGCTGACCGCCTCCCGCAGGCTGTCCTGCATGGCGCTCAGCAGCGGAACCAGTTGCCCCACGCAGTTGCGGCCAATGGGCTCAATCGGCTGGCTGAGATCGCCCTGCGCAATCTGGCGGAACTGCTGACGGATACGCTCCAGCGGTTTTACCAGCAGCGCCACCAGGTAGCGGTCGGTGAACAGCAGGATCAGCAGACCCACGATCGTGGCGGTGATAATCACCGTCCGGGTCATGCTGGTCAGGCTGTCGACCACAACGCGCGTACTGTCGAGCGCCTTCACCGCAGAATTGTTAAAGTTCTCAACCGCGGCGCCAAACGCGCGGCTTAGCGGCGGCGTAACGTTGTTGGCATGCTGACGATAGCCTTCGAGCGTCGCCTGCTTCGCCTGCACCATCTGAGGCGTAACGCCCCGATCGAGCAGCGCCTGCCAGGTGGAAATCACCTGCGCAGAGACCTTTTCATCCATCGGGCCCGGGGAGATAGCCTTCATCTCTGCCAGCTTTTTACTCATGTTATCCAGCGCCTGCTGAGCAGGAGCCAGGTCCGGCGTGCCGCCCGCTGCTTTAGCTTCCATCGCCCGGCTCAGGCGGGTGACGAAACGGAAATACTGATCGTTGCCCTGGCTCAGCACCGTCATTTGCCTGACCAGCTGGCGGTCAACGTCATTACCATCAGAAACACGAGACAGAGACCAGGTGCTGTAAAGCCCCACGCCTGCCCACATGACACAAAAGATCCCCAGTACCGTCAGCATGACGAAACGGATGGTGAAATTACGAAGCATCTTCATTGAGTATTCCTTGCCGTGAGGGTGAATTCGCCCAGGGGCGAGTACTACCCTCGTTATCGGCAGGGACAGGGGAAAAGATAACCCTTTGTGATGATTTATTTAAGCAGGGCTTATCATTCCAGATATTTTTTAAACCAGCTTAACGTTCTTGACCAGGCCAGCTCGGCTGCGGGCTGGTCATAGCGTGGGGTAGAATCGTTGTGAAATCCATGGTTTACGCCGGGGTAGATATACGCTTCATAAACCTTATTATTTGATTTCAGCGCGGCTTCATAGGCAGGCCAGCCCTCGTTAATATTTTTGTCCAGCTCGGCATAATGAAGCAGGAGCGGCGCGCTAATTTTTGGCACATCCTCCACCCGCGGCTGACGACCATAGAAGGGCACCGCGCAGTCGAGTTCCGGATACGCTACGGCGGCGGCATTCGATACGCCGCCGCCGTAGCAAAAACCGGTAATCCCCACCTTCCCGGTGGCTTCCGGATGATTTTTCATAAACTCTATGGCGGCAAAAAAGTCGTTCATCAGCCTTGTCGGGTCGACCTTCTGCTGCAAAACCTTTCCTTCGTCGTCGTTGCCGGGGTATCCCCCCACCGAGCTCAGGCCGTCGGGAGCCAGCGCGATATACCCCGCTTTCGCCACGCGTCGTGCCACGTCTTCAATATACGGATTAAGCCCCCGGTTCTCATGCACGACCACTACCGCGGGCGTTTTCGCGGTGGCTTTGGCCGGCTTCACCAGGTAACCGCGCACTTCGCCGTGACCATTGGGCGAGGGATAAGTGATGTATTCCGGAAGAATATCGGGATCGGTGAATTTAACCTGCTCCGCGAGGGCGTAGTTGGGTTTAAGCATATTAAACAGCATCAGCGCCGTTACGCCGCCTGCGGCATAGCGCGCCGCGAGATTCAGAAATTCGCGTTTGCTGATTTTACCGTGGGCGTAATAGTCATAGTAATCAAGCAGCTCTTGCGGAAAATCTTTGGCAGTCAGGCGCGTCATCGCTTATCTCCATGATTTATGATTTGATAAGCTTAGAATAAAAACGCTGTTTCGAAAATTCACCGATAAGAAAGGAGACATCATGTCCTGGCACCCTTACACCGGCCGATACGAAAACATGCAGTACCGATACTGCGGCAAAAGCGGCCTGCGCTTACCGGCGCTGTCGCTGGGTCTGTGGCACAGCTTTGGCCACGTTCAGGCGCTCGATTCCCAGCGCGCGCTGCTGCGTAAGGCCTTCGATCTCGGCATTACCCATTTTGACCTTGCCAACAACTACGGCCCCCCTCCAGGCAGCGCTGAAGAAAATTTTGGCCGCCTGCTGCGAGAAGATTTTGCCGGGTATCGCGACGAGCTGATCATCTCCACCAAAGCGGGCTACGACATGTGGCCAGGACCGTATGGTTCGGGTGGTTCACGTAAGTATCTGCTCGCCAGCCTCGACCAGAGCCTGAAACGCATGGGCGTGGAGTATGTGGATATTTTCTATTCTCACCGCGTAGACGAAAACACGCCGATGGAAGAGACCGCCGCCGCGTTGGCACACGCGGTGCAGAGCGGAAAAGCGCTGTACGTCGGCATTTCGTCCTACTCCACGGAACGCACGACGGTGATGGCCGAATTGCTGCGCGAGTGGAAGATCCCGCTTTTGATCCACCAGCCCTCTTACAACCTGCTTAACCGCTGGGTCGACAAGACTGGTCTGCTGGACGCGCTGGAGAAAAACGGAACGGGCTGTATCGCCTTTACCCCGCTGGCGCAGGGCCTGCTGACCGGGAAATACCTGAACGGTATTCCGGACGGTTCACGTATGCAGCGCGAAGGGAAAAAAGTGCGCGGCCTGACGGAGAAAATGCTGACCGAAGCCAACCTGAGCAGCCTTCGTCTGCTGAACGAGATGGCGCACGCGCGCGGGCAGACGATGGCGCAGATGGCGCTAAGCTGGCTGTTGAAAGATACACGTGTAACGTCAGTGCTCATCGGCGCGAGCCGCCCGGAGCAACTGGAAGAGAACGTTCAGGCGCTGAATAACCTGTGCTTTACCGAAGATGAACTGACGCGGATTGACCAGCACGTGGCGGATGGTGAGCTGAATTTGTGGCAGGCGTCGTCGGATAAATAAATAGTGCGGTCCGATGCTTTCGCCCCTCACCCTAACCCTCTCCCCAGAGGGGAGAGGGAACTTGAACACCCTCTCCCCTCTGGGGAGAGGGCAGGGTGAGGGGCGCTGTAAAATTATTTCTTACTGATCTTATCCAGATATCCCATCACAAACGCCGACAGTACAAACGTCAGGTGGATAATCACATACCACATCAGCTTATTATCCGGGACGTTTTTAGCATCCATAAAGACACGTAACAGGTGAATAGACGAAATCGCCACAATCGACGCTGCGACTTTATTTTTCAGCGATGAGGCGTCCATTTTCCCCAGCCAGTTGAGCTTTTCTTTGTGCTCGGCGATATCAAGCTGAGAGACGAAATTCTCATACCCGGAGAACATCACCATCACCAGTAATCCTCCTACCAGCGTCATATCCACCAGCGACAGCAGAACCAGAATCAAATCGGCTTCTGCCACGGAGAAAATGTTTGGCAGGACGTGGAATATCTCCTGGAAGAACTTGATCGTCAGGGCGACCAGCGCCAGAGAGAGACCAAAATAGACGGGTGCGAGCAGCCAGCGAGAGGCATACATTGCGTTTTCAAAGAAGCGTTCCATAAAATCCTGTCTGCAAACGAAACCAGCGCTCAGTATATCTCAACTATACCTCGTTGGGATCCACATCCGGACGCGCATACTCCGGCCAGACCAGTGCGACCAGTTCCGGGTAGGCTTCCAGGCTAAACTCGCGAAAACACTGGCGCAGATTTAATACGTCTAAATCGGAATACGACACCTTCTCGCCATTCAGACAGCGCTTTTTGATATTGTCGTAATATTTATAGACCGCCGAATTAAGGTCGCTACAGCGGCGCTGCGCGTCGAACAGGCCGGGCGTATCATTAATTTCGGCCATTTTCATTCGCTTAATTGTCGCATGGAGAAAATCGATATATTCGTGATTCACCCGCCAGTACCAGACTGGCGTCACGGCGTTCATCAAGACGGAGAAATGATCTTCCCCCTCCTCTTTGGACATCAATTCAGGCTGCGGTAGTTCACTGGCGTCATTTGACACTTTCGTTTTATTGAACTCTTGCATCAATAAAAGCACGCCAGCGGTCAGTAATAGTAACGTTACGACCGTGAAGAAAATGCTGTTCATGGGTAGGCTCCATTTTTTTTGATTTTAAAATTGCCTCATGATATTGTCAACGAATCTCACCCTTTTTCCAACCCCACCCTTTTGAAATTAAAGGAAATTAAAATGCTGCCCGACAATCTTGTCCCGGCAAAGTACCACATTACGCCTGTGGAACAGCCTTCGACGGAAGCAGATAAAGAGGCGAATTTCACTCAAGGAAAAAGAAAACTCTCCGACTATGAAGCCGATATATTAATTGGTGTTTCACGCACCGGCAAATCCCGTAATATGGTGCTGGAAGAGCACGATCGCCATTTAAAAGAACGGTTATTTCGTGCCATCAAGATTGAATCCTTAGTTCATCTGCTAAATGATTTACAGGCCGAAGGGGAAATAGATGCCCAGGCTCTAAGTCAAATAATGGCCGAGAAAACACAGCAAATAAATGAAGCTGGCAATGAAATTTGGCTTAACTTAATTACGCGTGAAAAAAGCAATCCCATTTTTTATAACCTGGGGGATGATTAACGTGAATGATGATAGCGGTAATAACGTTTATTTGACTTTAGATGATAAGAAAAGCGATGAATTTATCTTAAAGCAGAATCTCGACGCCCTGAAAAAGATAAAAAATGACGAGATGACGCGAATAACGCAGGACTTGGTTTCGATTCCGGCCACGCTGGTGCGCCTGAAATGGCAGAACCGTCGGGAAATTTATGCCTTGCAGGCCAAAGAGGAGATTTACGGTGCGGTGATGAACGCTATTATTGAGCAGCGCCCTGAGCTTAAAGAGAAGATCCTTGGGCGACTGGAGGCGAACTATCAGTACCTGCTGGCACGCGAGACAGCCACCCTGCGCCTGACCCGTAAACTCTCGGAGGGCAACTATCGCACATCAAACGTCACCTGCGTGGCGCTCGATGAAGAGGCGTCAACAACATCTTCTAACTGCTGACAACGTGGTTCGCCCGGCGGCGCTAGCCTGAGATTGTAGGCCGGGTAAGGCGAAGCCGCCACCCGGCACGGAAGGCGGCTTCGCCTTCGTTTTACTTCGCGGCCGCTTTCTCTTCGCCGACCAGGCCAATCTTCAGGTATCCCGCCTGATGCAGCGTGTCCATTACCTTCATCATGGTTTCATAATCGACGGTTTTATCCGCGCGGAAGAAGACGGTGGTGTCTTTCTTGCCGCCGGTCAGCTGGTCCAGCGCCGGAATAACCGAGGCATCCGTCACCGGATCGTTGCCCAGGAACATGGACTTATCGGCCTTCACGGACAGGTAGACAGGCTTTTCCGGACGCGGCTGCGGTTGGCTGGAGGACGCAGGTAGATTCACCTTCACGTCCACCGTCGCCAGCGGCGCGGCAACCATAAAGATAATCAGCAGAACCAGCATGACGTCGATAAACGGCGTCACGTTGATCTCATGCATTTCACCGTTATCGTCCAGATTTTCATTAAGACGCATTGCCATACAATCAACCTACGCGCAGTTTGGACGCCGCATGCACCGGTTTAACGGCGCTGGCGTTCAGGTCCAGATCGCGGCTTTGCAGCAGCAGAACCTGCGCGGCAACGTCACCCAGTGTGGCTTTGTAACTGCCAATCATGCGCGCGAAGATGTTATAGATAACTACCGCAGGGATAGCGGCAACCAGACCGATAGCCGTTGCCAGCAGCGCTTCTGCGATACCCGGCGCGACGACCGCAAGGTTAGTGGTCTGCGTCTGGGCGATACCGATAAAGCTGTTCATGATGCCCCAGACGGTACCGAACAGGCCGACGAACGGGGAGATAGCGCCGATAGTCGCCAGGTAGCCGTTACCGCGGCCCATATGACGACCCACGGCCGCAACGCGACGCTCCAGACGGAAGCCGGTACGCTCTTTAATGCCTTCGTTATCTTCACTGCCTGCGGAGAGTTCCAGCTCGTTCTGCGCTTCGTTCACTAACAGGGTAGTCAGGCTTTTCGCATGGAAGGATGAGGTGATATCAGAAGCCTGATCCAGAGAGCGGGCTTCCGTCAGCTGCTTCTGCTCACGCTTGAGGCGGCGTTTTTGTGAAAGAAGTTCGGCGCTCTTGCTGAAGAAGATAGCCCAGGTGATCACGGACGCCAGAATCAGGCCGATCATCACAACCTTAACGACGATGTCAGCATGTTGATACATGCCCCAAACGGAGAGATCCGTCTGCATCAAATTATTACCCACTCTGTATCTCCAGGACGCAAATCACACAATCTGAACGTAATAATATCAAAACGTCGTCGAATTGATAGTAGTTCTCATTAGTATTTACATAGTGCCGTAATTTTCGCTCACTTTCCTTGCGCTTACGCAGTAAAAATTTCTTATGCGAATATTTGATAATATTTTCTGCTTATTCGATAAGCATCCGGATGCACATTGTGACAATCGTGGTAGTCTGGACGTCCAGACGTATAAAAATAGGGTTAGCGAACATGACTAAAAAGCAGCTTGAGACCACGCTGGTGCAGGCAGGACGCAGTAAAAAATACACCCAGGGCTCGGTCAACAGCGTGATCCAGCGTGCCTCCTCGCTGGTGTTTGATACCGTCGAAGATAAAAAAATCGCCACGCGTAATCGCGCGAAGGGCGGGCTGTTTTACGGTCGCCGTGGCACGTTAACCCATTTCTCGTTGCAGGAAGCCATGTGCGAACTGGAGGGCGGCGCGGGCTGCGCGCTGTTCCCGTGCGGTGCGGCGGCGGTCGCCAATACCATTCTGGCGTTTGTTGAACAGGGTGACCACATCCTGATGACCAATACCGCCTACGAGCCAAGCCAGGACTTCTGCACCAAAATACTCAGCAAGCTCGGCGTCACCACCAGCTGGTTCGATCCGCTGATTGGGGCCGGTATTGCCGGGCTTATTCAGCCCAACACGCGCGTTGTGTTCCTGGAATCTCCCGGCTCCATCACCATGGAAGTGCATGATGTCCCGGCCATCGTGAAGGCGGTGCGCAGCATAGCGCCGGAAGCGATCATCATGATCGACAACACCTGGGCGGCAGGTGTGCTGTTTAAAGCCCTGGAATTTGACATCGATATCTCCATTCAGGCGGCGACCAAATACCTGATTGGCCACTCAGACGGCATGATCGGTACGGCCGTATCTAATGCCCGCTGCTGGGAGCAATTGCGTGAAAACGCCTACCTGATGGGCCAGATGGTGGATGCCGATACCGCCTACATGACCAGCCGGGGCATCCGTACGCTCGGCGTGCGTCTGCGTCAGCATCACGAAAGCAGCCTGCAAATTGCTCAGTGGCTGGCGCTGCATCCGCAGGTGGAGCGCGTTAACCATCCGGCGCTGCCGGGCAGCAAGGGCCACGAATACTGGCAACGTGACTTTACGGGCAGCAGCGGGTTGTTCTCATTTGTTCTTAAGAAGCGCCTGAATGACGCCGAGCTGGCAAGCTATCTGGATAACTTTACCCTCTTCAGCATGGCCTATTCATGGGGTGGGTTTGAATCGTTGATCCTGCCCAATCAGCCGGAGCAGATTGCGGCCCTGCGCCCGGGCGGCGAGGTGGACTTCGAGGAGACCTTAATCCGCCTGCATATCGGGCTGGAAAATGTGGACGATTTAATTGCGGATTTATCGGCAGGATTTGAGCGCATCGTGTAAAGTGCTGGCTGACATGTACTCCCTGGACGCTATTCTGAACACCGCAAGCAGAAAAGTCTGTATGAGATGCGCCTGCGATCAACCCCGACAGGCAAAATTGGGAGTACAATAGCGTTATATCTGCTGTTCCACAGGAAAGTCCATGGCTGTTATTCAAAATATCATCACGGCGCTCTGGCAACACGATTTTGCCGCGCTGGCGGACCCACATGTCGTCGGGATTGTCTATTTCGTGATGTTCGCGACGCTGTTTCTGGAAAATGGATTACTGCCAGCCTCATTTTTACCCGGTGACAGCCTGCTCCTGCTCGCAGGGGCGTTAATCGGCAAGGGCGTGATGGACTTCGCACCAACAATGGTGATCCTCACCTCTGCGGCCAGTCTCGGCTGCTGGCTGAGCTACCTGCAAGGGCGCTGGCTTGGAAACACCCGCGTGGTGAAAGGCTGGCTGGCGCAGCTGCCGCATAAATATCATCAGCGCGCGACCTGCATGTTTGACCGTCACGGCCTGCTGGCGTTGCTTGCCGGGCGTTTTCTGGCGTTCGTTCGCACCCTGTTGCCTACCATGGCGGGTATTTCAGGCCTCTCTAACCGCCGCTTCCAGTTCTTCAACTGGCTGAGCGCCCTGCTCTGGGTGGGCGTGGTTACCACGCTCGGCTACGCGCTGAATATGATCCCCTTTGTTAAGCGCCATGAAGACCAGGTGATGACCTTCCTGATGATCCTGCCGATTTTCCTGCTGGTTGCAGGGCTGGTGGGTACCATTGCGGTGGTGATCAAGAAAAAGTATTGCAGCGCATAAATAAAAGCCGGGTGGCGCTACCGCTCACCCGGCCTCCGTTTCCCCTCACGCTCCCTGCATGGTTCTGATACGTGACGCATCTTCCCCCGGCGTGACGCCGAAGTAACGCTTAAACTCCCGACTAAACTGCGACGCGCTTTCATACCCGACCCGCATCGCCGCGGCGCTGGCCTTCATGCCATCGTGGATCATCAGCATCCGCGCCTTATGCAGACGGTAAGTTTTGAGGTACTGCAACGGCGACGTGCTGGTGACGGATTTAAAGTTATGGTGAAACGCCGAGACGCTCATATTGGCTTCCGCCGCCAGCTGATCAACGCTGAGGTTTTCCGTGTACTGGCTCTCGATGCGCTTCAGCACGCGACTAATGAGGCTGAAGTGCGTTTGCCGGCTTACCAGCGCCAGCAGCGCCCCGCCGCCCGGTCCCAGCAGCACATGGTAAAGAATTTCGCGGATAATCTGCTTTCCGAGAATACGCGCATCCAGAGGCCTTTCCATCACGTCTAACAGGCGTTCAATCGCGCAGAGAATTTCCTCCGATAAGGTCGCGGAGTTGATACCGCTTGCCGCCATCGACGGCCGGAAAAGTTCGTCCTCCCCAATCTCCATCAGCAGCTCCTGCAACTGGAGAATGTCGACGTTGACGCGGATCCCGGCCAGCGGTACCTCCTCTGTCGCGAAAGTTTCACATTCGAAGGGTAAAGGTACAGTCAGAAGCAGATATTCATTGGTGTCGTAACGGAACACGCGCTCATTGATATAGCCAATCTTATGGCCAGAAAAGAGAAACACGATGCCGGGCTGATACATCACCGGGGTGCGCGTTCCGGGCTGGGTACCGTAGAGCAATCGGATATCCGGCAACAGCTCAGCCGAATCATTTCCGTTATCTATCAGTCTTTTAATCTGCGACGTTAGCTGGCGGCAGATGGCATCACGGTTCATTTTCAGTTACTCCGGGTACGGTTTCCGACGCTAACAGTGTGCGCATTTTCTTACCGTTTCTCCAGAGCGCTGTAGGAATGGGCAAGACATCGGCAGGAATGTGCATTGAGAGGATAGCGCCTGCCCGCCACAATGTGCAGCATCAGGTTGCCCTCTGCGCCACCACGATTTTTTACCCACTACAGGGAACAAGCCATGAACAACTTTAATCTTCACACCCCAACCCGCATTCTGTTTGGTAAAGACGCTATCGCTGACCTGCGCGCGCAAATCCCGACGGACGCCCGCGTCCTGATTACCTACGGCGGCGGCAGCGTGAAAAAAACCGGCGTACTGGATCAGGTTTACAGCGCTCTGGAAGGGCTGGACGTACGCGAGTTCGGCGGTATCGAGCCTAACCCGTCTTATGAAACGCTGATGAACGCGGTAAAAATCGCCCGTGACGAGCAGATCACTTTCCTGCTGGCGGTGGGCGGCGGTTCCGTGCTGGACGGCACCAAATTCATCGCGGCGGCAGCGCATTACGCTGACGGCATCGACCCGTGGCATATTCTGGAAACGGGCGGCAGCGACATCAGCAGTGCGATCCCGATGGGCTCCGTGCTGACGCTGCCGGCCACCGGCTCTGAGTCCAACAAAGGCGCGGTCATCTCCCGTAAAACCACCGGTGACAAGCAGGCCTTTATGAACGAACACGTTCAGCCCGTGTTCGCGATCCTCGATCCGGTTTACACCTATACCCTGCCTGCGCGTCAGGTGGCGAACGGCGTGGTCGACGCCTTTGTTCACACCGTTGAGCAGTACGTCACTTACCCGGTGAACGCCAAAATTCAGGATCGTTTCGCGGAAGGCATTCTGCTGACGCTGATTGAAGAAGGTCCGAAAGCGCTGAAAGAGCCTGAAAACTATGACGTGCGTGCTAACGTGATGTGGGCTGCAACACAGGCACTGAATGGCCTTATCGGTGCAGGCGTGCCACAGGACTGGGCGACCCATATGCTCGGTCACGAGCTGACGGCGATGCACGGCCTGGATCACGCCCAGACGCTGGCGGTGGTTCTGCCTGCGCTGTGGAATGAAAAACGTGACGCTAAACGCGCCAAACTGCTCCAGTACGCCGAACGCGTCTGGAACATCATCGAGGGTTCCGACGATGCGCGTATCGATGCCGCAATTGAAGCCACCCGTCACTTCTTTGAAAGCCTGGGCGTGCCAACGCGTCTCTCTGACTACGGCCTGGACGGCAGCTCCATCCCTGCCCTGCTGGCGAAGCTGGAAGCACACGGTATGACGCAGATCGGCGAGCACGGCGACATCACCCTGGACGTCAGCCGTCGTATTTACGAAGCGGCACGCTAAGCGTTTTTAGGATCCTGACTTTCGTTTTTTGACATTTCGTCCAGACTTAATGCACATCACATCGTCGGAGGTTCCCTCCGGCGATGAGCACCTGAAGGAGGAAAAATGGCAAACCAAACCGTAATCAAGCTACAGGACGGCAACGTGATGCCCCAGCTGGGGCTAGGTGTATGGAAAGCCGGTAACGACGAGGTCGTCTCCGCCATTCATAAAGCCCTGGAAGTCGGCTATCGGTCCATTGATACCGCCGCCGCCTATAAAAATGAGGACGGCGTGGGGACCGCGCTTGCCAGCGCTGGCATTCCCCGCGATGAGTTATTCATCACCACCAAGCTGTGGAACGACGATCAAAAGCGTCCCCGCGAAGCGTTGCAGGAGAGCCTGGAGAAACTCCAGCTCGATTTCGTCGATCTTTATCTCATGCACTGGCCGGTACCGGCTATCGACCATTACGTTGATGCCTGGAAAGGGATGATTGAGCTGCAAAAAGAGGGGCTGATAAAAAGCATCGGCGTCTGTAATTTCCAGGTTCATCACCTGCAACGCCTGATTGATGAAACGGGCGTCGCGCCGGTGATTAACCAGATTGAACTGCATCCGCTGATGCAGCAGCGCCAGCTTCATTCGTGGAACGCCACGCACAAGATCCAGACCGAATCCTGGAGCCCGCTGGCCCAGGGCGGCGAAGGGGTGTTTGACCAGAAAATCATTCGTGAACTGGCGGATAAGTACGGCAAAACGCCGGCGCAGATCGTCATTCGCTGGCATCTGGATAGCGGTCTGGTGGTGATCCCGAAATCGGTCACGCCATCGCGTATCGCCGAGAACTTCGACGTCTGGGATTTCCGCCTGGATAAAGACGAGCTGGGTGAGATTGCGAAGCTGGATAAAGGTAAACGTTTAGGCCCGGATCCGGATCAGTTTGGCGGGTAGTTTCCCCTCACCCTAACCCTCTCCCACAGGGAGAGGGAATGCTTTCCACCCTCTCCCTGTGGGAGAGGGCCGGGGTGAGGGCATCATCGTTATCCGATCTTACGTTTTCCCGTTTTTTTCGTCCCCGAAGCCCCACCGTTCGAACGCTGATGCACAATTGGCGTGTGCTTGGTCAGCGCCGGGCGCGTATTGCGGTTCTGGCGGCGCGCTTCGCGCATCTCTTCCAGCGTTGGCGCAGGGACCAGGCAATCACGACGCGAGCCAATGAGGTGCTTTTTCCCCATCTCTTCCAGCGCCTGACGGATCAGCGGCCAGTTTTTCGGGTCGTGATAGCGCAGCAGCGCTTTGTGCAGACGGCGCTGTTTATCCCCTTTCGGCACCACCACGTCTTCACTCTTATAGCCAATCTTACTTAGCGGGTTTTTGCCGGTGTAATACATGGTCGTCGAGTTAGCGAGCGGCGACGGGTAGAAGTTCTGCACCTGATCCAGACGGAATCGACGCTGCTTCAGCCACAGCGCCAGGTTCACCATGTCTTCATCACGGGTGCCGGGGTGCGCGGAGATGAAGTATGGGATCAGATACTGCTCTTTCCCCGCCTGTTTTGAAAAGGTATCAAACAGCTGTTTAAAGCGGTCATAGCTGCCCATGCCCGGCTTCATCATTTTGGACAGCGGGCCCTCTTCGGTGTGCTCCGGGGCGATCTTCAGATAACCGCCCACGTGGTGCGTCGCCAGCTCTTTGATGTAGCGCGGATCTTCCACCGCAATGTCGTAACGCACGCCGGAGGCGATCAGGATCTTCTTGATGCCTTTCAGGTCACGGGCGCGACGGTAAAGGTTGATCGTCGGCTCGTGGTTGGTGTCCATATGCTCGCAAATGCTCGGATAGACGCAGGAGAGACGACGACAGGTCTGCTCAGCGCGCGGCGATTTGCAGCGCAGCATGTACATGTTAGCCGTTGGACCACCCAAATCGGAGATTACGCCGGTAAAGCCCGGGACCGTGTCGCGAATCGCTTCGATCTCGTTAACAATCGACTCTTCGGAACGGCTCTGAATAATACGACCTTCGTGTTCGGTGATCGAACAGAAGGAGCACCCTATAATTCTGATCATTTAGAAATTTTTTTGCGTTTAAAATCAATGAATTGAAAGATTTCATTTTTCTAAGTCTGATAAAACAGATGAAAACCCAACTGACTATACTCATAAAACTCAATCTTTGCGCTGCTGTACGATACCAGTAATTACAGGTGCCGAGTTTAACATCATGAAAAGTAGCCCAATAATGAATGACGCAACGCCAGCTGCGGTGCCTAACTTCTGACTGAACACCATTGAAACAAAGTACATATTTGGGATAAAAACGGACATAGCAATCACGAAAAGTAACTTATTCAGATAATTATTTATTCGGGTCTTAACCTCAACTCTATCATAAAAAGCCATCGAAACGTAAGCAGTTATCAGTGAATAAAAAGACCATGTCATATAGTTAACCGATTCATTAAATGCCTCTCGCAAAAGCAAAGCACTTTCTGTCATTCCCTACCTCATTAAATCAATAGAAAATAAATCTGAATAATTTATTTTTAAAAGAAAAGAACACAACATAACTTCAGTAGTTATGATTAATCCCTGAATGATTATTTCTTAGCAAGATATAACATGCTTAATGTATATCAGGCAATAAAAAAACTCCCAAAGACCACCGCTGTGGTCTTCAGGTATAGGATTTAAAGAACGAACTCAGTCCGGAAACGTATCACTATCTTCTGTAACGTCCGCTTTCTCTGGTAACATTCTGTTTTTAATATACTGTGAATTCCTGCAGATGAGAGGAAAAATCTCCGAGTTATTCATTATACAACTCGTTGCCGTACGGGCGTCCTCCGGAGACCATGATGAAAATGAAAACGTCTGACGGTCAAGCCATTGAGACAATAATACATTATCAACAGAAGCGCTAAACAGCGCCGCAATAGCCCTGCGTTCAACGGCCTTCTCAGGTTCAATAAACGACAACTCATTATGAAAACGGGTAATAATCGCAATACGGCTGTCAATACGAATATGTCTTTCAAGTAAGACATCGTGCAACTCATCAAGTACAGTCTCTCTCTGGGTATCGTCGAGGCAAGACCACAGAAAATGAATGTTCTCGGCATTTGTGACAACGTCTGGCTCTGCATCACGGAACCATGATGCAAAGATACCCACACTACCTTCCATCCGGATATGCTGCCCCTGAAGTTGCATTTGTTCAAGGATAAAGCGCATGTTCACAGGAAGAACCGTAAAACACTCAATAAGCCTTTCAGAAGAACTAAATACTCCACATGCCAGGGCGTTCAGCTTTTTCTTCAAAATATCAAACTGCTCACCTGACTGATATACGTCATGGAGAAATACTGGACCCATAGCATTCACATCAGACTCAATTATTTTCTCTGACAGTGCTTTTTGACGCTCTCGCACAAATATTAAAAGAGAGGTTGCATTTGTAGCTTCTTTGATGACGTCATACTGACCTTTAACAAAGCTCAGGACAGGTATATTCACCAGAAGACCTAAATCAACAATCCTGCCAACAGCATTTTTGATGTACGGCAGAACATTTTTATCCTTAAGTGCTATAAAGATACTCTCGGCAGTACGTAGATAACGAAGATATGCAGCCAAAGCCAGGTCAAACCGTTCCTCACCAATATGTTCACTGTACGACTCGATACCGGCATAGTTACCATGGAGCACCATGTGAGCAACAGCCTGTGCAGCAAATTCCGCAGGGAAGAGATTCCTCGTCGCCGTATTATTAAGATAATATTGATTTAAAACATTATTATTCCAGTCCGGGCTCAGAACAATTTTTCTGAAATGGATAACGTCCTCAACAACCTGACGATTTTTAAGCGTCATTATTGCAGAGCTAACCTGAGCCCCACCTGTACCATCATTCTTTCCAATTACGTTCTGTACCGCCTTCGATGCAATATTGATATGCCGGATAATTCCCGGATTAAAAAGGTCTATCTGAGGTTGCTCAGCTCCATAGCGTAACATCTCCTCCCGACCGTGATTTCCGATATCTAGTGTGCCAATTTTCAGGTTTGACAAGGTCTCTTCATTATTGACAAGGTATTCCACATAAAATACGCCATCTACAAAATTCTCCATTTTATTCAGTAGTGATTCACCGGCCAGAACAGAGTATGAATCAGCTTCCTGCAGCAACGTCTTCGTGGATTCAGCCTCCAATTTTTCTGAATCCTGAATTTCATCAAGTTTACTCACAATAAACGATATTTGCCTTTCGACGAAAGGCTCTAGGCTTATCCGCCCGTCAGCCATCAGTTTCTGCAGACTCAATACGAAACCTTCATCATTCTTTTCTCTGAGTGAAACAGCATAACTCTGATTCAGCATTTGCACTGCGACTTTGAGTTGCGGTTCGGCGAGAGCCTGACACTTCTCATCCATCCGGCTATAAGAAACCAGCCAGTCTCGCATCTGAATATGTGGTGCCACTCGCTGCCATGCTTCAGCGAAACCCCACAAGGCCGTCAGTTCTTCAAGCCGTGGGATATTTATAGCACCAATCGCGTCTTTAAGAGGCGTATCAAGCAACTCGCTCCTGGCAAGCTCCACCGTGGACTGATAGTGGATGCTCATCAGAAATTCGCTCCATCTTTCTGTATCGTTATTAAAAATTCGGGATATTTGTTGATAAGTTAGCGAGAGCATCTCGTCAAAATCATCCGGAGCAATACCGGGTTCGGTCTGACTAGCTTTGGGATCGCGAAGTAATACTTTAATATCTCGCTCCCCGTATCTGACCACCAGTAAGTAGAGAGCAATAAGAATATGGCGATGATCTTCTGTTGCAGGAACGGTAAGGTTCAGAATATGAATATCATTAACAAACTTCTTCATTAATCGCGGTGTGATACGAGGATACTCAGAGGGTTTCCAGCGCTCAAGCAACACCGTTGCTTCCCGGCACGCTATCCCTGCATCCTCATTTACTGTTTCTTTCCAGTACTGCCTTAACGCTTCCTGCCATCCTGCCGAAATAAGAGGAGGAACCTGAAAACTTACAGGAATCCGCTTTGCAATAAACTCACGCCCGCTGAAACCCGCCACAGAAAGTGAGGCTGAAACCTGTCTTGCCGAATAGGGCACCACTATCCTGAAGTGTTCATGAGTGGCTCCGGCAATAAGCTCCATATCACTCCAGAGCTCTTTCACTTTGTCTGCACTGATTCGGTCCAGATTATCAATGATAAGGATGAAGCGATCTCCATGGGAAATGACCTCTTTGGAGGTAAATCCCTGCAGAGCTTCAGCCAGCTCAATAGCTCCGACCTCCTTATTAACTAGCCAAGTCTCTTCAATCCTGTCAGTACTGTTGCGTTTGAACAAATCACCAATACTCGAATACCCTTTCTTTCTGTACCATTCCATGTTCTGCAGGCATGCCAGTCCTGCGACCATAATGGCAGGAGAAAGAAACGCGGCCACCTCAACATAAAAAAGCCACCCTAATAATGACTCCTTGTTAGTAAAATATTGATTAAGGTCTGTTAGCACATAACGAAGCATCTGCACGGAAAGCAATGACAGTAAAATAAAAACGACGGTCAACCAGCTTAGCCTGCTGCTGACCCTCTTGTCGTATTCAACGATGTTACCCAGAGCCAGATTTTTATACTTATCCAACACATCCCGGGAGCCCGGACATTGTAGGCTGACCCCGTGGTGGATGACATCGATAAGCGCTTTTTTAGTTGAGCCATGATGGTAACGTTCTGCATCAAAGTTAATGAACGTAAAATCATCTTTAAGCTTTTTCTGCAGGAACTTCAATATTGTTGACTTACCTGAACCCAGCTCACCTTCCAGACCAATAATATTGACATCAGGTGTCCTGATGATCTGAGCCACATTCTCTGCAACTTTTTCATGACTGCTGCCTCTAAACATATCCTGGTCAGCGGGTGATTCCGTCTGCAATCGTAGAGTCATTCAGCAATTTCCTTCGTTATAACGTAAGATTCTTTCACTATTAGACACAGTACAGAGCCCACAGCAACCAAATGACTGCAGCCGGGGCAGTTTAGTTTTAAGCATGCATAAGCCGATTTCGATGGAATCCCTTTCACACAATAATATTGAATTGAAGCAATGAAAACATTAATGTGTTTGTTGTGACTAGCTGCAGGGGCCTGGAAGAAATTCCAAAGCCTGACAAACCGGAACAGGGCTTGCTCTGCTCCGGTTTTATCCAGTTCATCTTGAAGCCCTTGTTTTTGTTACATATCCCTGCTCACTCTTTCAGCCATTGTTAAGCTTCTTGTGTGTAATCTGCGAATAATACGGATGCAAAATTGATGCAATGGATTATACATACCTACAGCGCACGTTACGCTGAGCTGAATCGAATTTCAGAGAACGTTCTTCGCTATTACCCTGCCCAGCCAGTTGAACACATTTTATCATCCGGCCCCGAGAGTGACATGTTCTCTGCCTGGTACAGCCTTCATCAGAGTCAAACTAGACGTTATTTACAGGCAAAAGAAGACAGCTACAGAGCTTAAGTCTGACATTATTCGTGGCTGTGTCTGCCTTCGGAGTTTTCAGCTTATCCCGATAACAGCGGTTTTGAAAAATTGACGTTTTTTACACCGGTACATTGCCCGAACGCAATCTCCCCCGTAGCGAAATACCGCCCCGCAGAAAATCGTCCATGCTCGGCATGCCCCTGGAACATCAGCATCTTTTCAATAAAGGTTTTACAGCCTATAGTCTGTATAACACAAAATACACCTTACCTGCTGTATTACAGGGCGGTACTCCCTACTCAGTCTGCGAGGCAGGTCACTTATGAATAATCAGTTCCCGATAAAAACGCTGAACCAGCTCAGACCTGTGCTAATCGGGTTTCGCAAAATCAAGGGCTTCACGCAAAAAGATGTGTCTGAGAGGCTTGGCGTAACGCAGCAAACCTATGCCCGCCTGGAAGCAAACCCTGCTAGCGCCAGTATTGATCGTCTGTACAAGGTATTCAGTATTCTGGGCGTAGAAATAACGCTGTCATCTATTTCCCCTTCACCCTTCATTTCCCACACAGAGATGAGGGGGGCATTTGACAGCACTCCCGCCAGACGGGAGAAATGGTGACTATTAGAAGTTTGCTAGTTTTGTCGAATGACGCCAACTACATGTCCGCATCCATCGAGTAGTGGCTTCAAGCCACGATTGTCACTGCCTCCGCTGCCTTTTTCCAGTAACTCTCTCCTTTTAATTCTAATATTTAGGGGTGTCAACGCAAAGCAGAAACGGCACCTTCTTTGCGAGACAGAAATGACCTGTGATTGCCTGGCCGATTTATGGCAGCTAAGTGCGAGAAGCGGATATAGCGAATTCGCCATTGTACGGGATTAGCAGGTTTACTGAAGCAACCTGCGATGGCGTTATGGCAATAGTCAGTCCCCTGTCCAGTCGGCATAGGTGGCCACCTCGTCACCGCCGGGGATAAACTGATTGAAGCCTCCGCGCAAAATCACTTATTCTTTTCCGTTAATAAAATGCAGGAGCAAAGTCATGACTGGCGAAATTCGTGGGCGAGGCAGGCCACGAAAAACAGAGAGTACCTATACAGGGTAAGGGTGCCAACTTACTGATTTAGTGTATGATGGTGTTTTTGAGGTGCTCCAGTGGCTTCTGTTTCTATCAGCTGTCCCTCCTGTTCAGCTACTGAAGGCGTGGTGCGTAACGGTAAAAGTACTGCCGGACATCAGCGCTATCTCTGCTCTCACTGCCGTAAAACATGGCAGCTACAGTTCACTTACATCGCCTCTCAGCCCGGTACACACCAGAAAATTATTGATATGGCCATGAATGGCGTCGGATGTCGCGCCAGTGCACGCATTATGGGCGTTGGCCTCAACACGATTTTACGACACTTAAAAAACTCAGGCCGCAGTCGGTAAACTCACGCATACAACCGGGCAGTGACGTTATTGTTTGCGCGGAAATGGACGAACAGTGGGGTTACGTCGGCGCTAAATCACGCCAGCGCTGGTTGTTTTACGCGTATGACAGGATACGGAGGACGGTTGTGGCGCACGTATTCGGTGAACGCACGTTGGTCACGCTGGAGCGTCTTCTGGGCCTGCTGTCGGCCTTTGAGGTCGTGGTATGGATGACGGATGGCTGGCCGCTTTATGAATCACGCCTGAAGGGAGAACTGCACGTTATCAGCAAGCGATATACGCAGCGCATTGAGCGGCATAACCTGAATCTGAGGCAGCATCTGGCAAGGCTGGGCAGGAAGTCACTGTCTTTCTCAAAATCGGTGGAGCTGCATGACAAAGTCATCGGGCATTATCTGAACATAAAACACTATCAGTAAGTTGGAGTCATTACCGGTGCTCTGATATATTTATTATACTATAGTGGGGTATGTGTTGATCTTAATGTAATACTCCCCTATAGTATAAGAAATACAGAGCAGTGAGGTAAGCAATGCCCAGTACTCCTGAAGAGAAAAAAAAGGTCCTAACCCGGGTTCGCCGTATCCGGGGTCAGATTGATGCTCTGGAAAGAGCACTTGAAAGTGGCGCTGAATGCCGTTCCGTTCTCCAGCAAATCGCCGCCGTCCGGGGCGCCGCTAACGGACTGATGGCAGAGGTGCTGGAGAGCCACATACGGGAAACCTTTGACCAGAATGACAGCTACAGTCATGAAGTCAGTAAATCAGTTGACGATACGATTGAGCTGGTTCGTGCCTATCTTAAATAGGTGAGGCCATTATTACATTGAGGATATATTACGTATGAAATCACGTGCCGCTGTTGCATTTGCACCAGGGAAGCCCCTGGAGATTGTTGAAATTGATGTTGCTCCGCCTAAAAAAGGCGAGGTGCTGATTAAAAACACCCACACAGGTGTCTGCCATACCGATGCCTTTACCCTCTCAGGGAATGACCCTGAGGGCGTTTTCCCGGTGGTTCTCGGCCACGAGGGAGCCGGTATCGTCGTTGAAGTTGGTGAAGGCGTCACCAGTGTGAAGCCGGGTGACCATGTTATTCCGCTCTACACCGCTGAATGCGGGGAGTGTGAATTCTGCCAGTCCGGTAAAACGAACCTCTGTGTATCGGTTCGCGAGACTCAGGGCAAAGGACTGATGCCTGACGGGACCACTCGCTTTTCATACAACGGTCAGCCTCTTTACCACTACATGGGATGTTCCACATTCAGTGAATACACCGTTGTGGCCGAGGTTTCTCTGGCAAAAATTAACCCGGAGGCGAACCATGAACACGTCTGCCTGTTGGGTTGTGGCGTGACTACCGGTATTGGCGCCGTCCATAACACGGCTAAAGTGCAGCCGGGCGATTCAGTTGCCATTTTTGGTCTGGGGGCAATTGGTCTGGCTGCGGTACAGGGGGCCCGTCAGGCAAAAGCGGGACGTATTATCGCTATCGATACTAATCCGACAAAATTTGACCTGGCCCGTCAGTTCGGGGCCACTGACTGCATTAACCCGAATGATTATGACAAACCGATTAAAGATGTTCTGCTGGATATCAACAAGTGGGGTATTGACCATACCTTTGAATGTATCGGTAACGTTAACGTCATGCGTGCAGCGCTGGAAAGTGCTCACCGTGGGTGGGGGCAGTCCGTTGTCATTGGTGTCGCAGGGGCCGGACAGGAGATTTCCACCCGTCCTTTCCAGCTGGTCACCGGGCGCGTATGGAAAGGTTCCGCGTTTGGCGGAGTAAAAGGCCGCACTCAGCTCCCCGGTATGGTCGAGGATGCCATGAAGGGGGATATTGACCTTGAGCCATTTGTAACCCATACGATGACACTGGATGAAATCAATGACGCCTTCGAGCTTATGCATGAAGGCAAATCTATCCGGACAGTGATTCATTACTGATCCCATCAGAATTTTAATCAACTCAAACTGAAGGAAGTGGAAAATGACAACTCCGGTAATTTCTGGTGACGGCATCTTTTCTCATGTGTTCATTGGCGCAGCCGATGTCGAGAAATCCTCCGCATTTTACGATGTCGTCCTGGGCACGCTTGGTATCAATAACCTCGGCCCGTTTGGCAACGGCTGGGTACTCTATGGCCGCGAAAAGCCGGCATTTATCATTGCCCGTCCGGGCAACGGTGAAGCACCTTCCGCTAACGGGGTGACTGTCGGCTTCGCTGCTGCCACCCCGGAAGAGGTTGATGCTTTCCATGCTGCCGGCCTTGCCGCCGGTGGAGCTGATGAAGGTCAACCTGGCCCGCGTGGTCACCTTCCCGGGGCCTATGCTGCCTACCTGCGGGATCCGGCGGGTAACAAAATCACGGCGTATACGTTTATCTGACGTCCGGATTTAAAGATACTTCCCCTGGCTTCGGTCAGGGGAAATAACCATGAGATAACGGCTGATGGAACTCATTGAGCAGCATGCCAGCTCTGGCGGCTGGCAAAACGTGTACCGGCATTATTCACAATCCCTTAATTGTGAAATGAATTTCGGTGTGTATCTTCCTCCCAAAGCAGTAACAGAAAAACTGCCGGTACTATACTGGTTGTCGGGCCTGACCTGTACTGAGCAGAATTTCATCACCAAATCAGGTATGCAGCATTATGCAGCCCGGCATAACGTCATCGTTGTTGTCCCGGATACCAGTCCCCGGGGTAATAATGTCCCGGATGCCGACAGTTACGATCTTGGCCAGGGGGCCGGTTTTTATCTGAACGCGACGGAACAGCCGTGGAATGTTCATTACAGGATGTATGACTATATTCTCAGAGAGCTTCCGGATGTCGTCATGAATCATTTTCCTGCAACGGCAAGAAAATCTATATCCGGTCATTCTATGGGAGGGCTGGGTGCTCTGGTGCTGGCTCTGCGAAATCCTGGTGAATATGTGAGCGTATCAGCATTTTCCCCGATAGTATCGCCTTCTCAGGTGCCATGGGGGCAACAGGCATTTAGCGCTTACCTGGGTGAAAACAGAAAAACGTGGGAAGCCTACGATCCAGTCAGCCTCATTTTACAGGGTGAAAAATTACCAGAAATCTTCATTGATCAGGGGCTGAGTGACGCCTTTTATGAAGAGCAACTGCGCACCAAAATCCTTGAGAGAGTATGCAATGAGATGAACCTCAATGCGTCGTTCCGATATCATACTGGATACGACCACAGCTATTATTTCATTTCCAGCTTTATTGGTGAGCACATTGCTTACCATGCCAACAGGCTCAGGCTGTCAGCATGAGTTGATTTCCAGCCTCAGAAAATGTGCTTAATTTTCAGGCCTGAACAGGGCCTGAACCCTGCAGACCTGAGATGTACTGTAACTGGTGGCTTCAGCAGTTTCTCTTATGCTCAGTTTCTTGACCTGTCGGTAATACAGAACTTTCTTATGTCGTTCCTGATCGGCCTGTTTGCCCCGGTGGACTGACCCCACGCCCGTAGACAAATTCTGTCCTCACGATGAGGCCTGTTCGAAGGCCTCCGGACTGAGGCCGCCGAGGTGACTGTGGCGCCGGGCCCGGTTGTAGAACACTTCAATGTAATCGAAGATATCGGCCCGGGCCAGATCCCGGGTTTTATAGATGCGTTTTCTGATCCGCTCTTTTTTCAGCGAACTGAAGAACGATTCGGCCACCGCATTATCCCAGCAGTTGCCACGCCTGCTCATGCTCGGGGCCAGGTTATTAGCCCGGCAGAAGCGCTGCCAGTCGTCACTGCCGTACTGGCTGCCCTGGTCTGAGTGCACGATGACCTCGCCGTCCGGTTTTCGCCGCCAGACGGCCATCATCAGCGCGTCGAGTGCCAGTTCGCGTGAGAGAGTGGGCTTCATCGACCAGCCGACCACATTACGGGCGAAGAGATCGATAACCACCGCCAGATACAGCCAGCCCTGCCAGGTGCGGATATAAGTAATATCTGTGACCCAGACCTGATTGGCCCGGACAACAGTAAACTGCCGTTGCACGCGATTAGGGGCAACCACTGAAGGCCGGCCGGCGATACGACGCGGCGCTTTATAGCCGCGTACGGCTTTGATCCGGTTTTGTTGCATAATACGACCCACCCGGTTTTTGCCGCAGGTTTCCCCGATTTCGTTCAGGTCGCCATGAACCCGCCGGTAACCGTATACGCCTCCGCTCAGTGAATATGAGTCGCGGATAAGCATCAGCAGACGCTGGTTATCTTTATCACGCGCCGAGACCGGGTTGTGCAGCCACGCATAGAACCCGGCCCGGGCGACATTCAGTACCCGACACATCGTCATCACACCCCATACAGTGCGGTGTTCATTGATAAAGCGGTACTTCAGTCGGGCTCCCTTGCAAAGTACCGCGCGGCCTTTTTCAGGATATCCCGTTCTTCTTCGGTGCGTTTTAGCTGCGCCCGGAGTTTCAGGATCTCGCTTTTGGCTTCCAGTAAATCCCGGGCATGCTGTTCGCTGTTATCAGGTTTGATAGCCCGTAGCCACTTGTAGAGGCTGTGTGCAGAAACGCCCAGACGGTCGGATACTTCGGCAACGGAATAACCGCGTTCTGTTATCTGACGGACGGCTTCTTCCTTAAATTCAGGTGTAAATCGTGGTGTGCCCATACGCTCCTCCTATGCTCAAACTATAGGGCAGGATCGTCTACCGGGGCGGGGTCAGTCCATAAATGACTCTGAGGTGTCTGTTAAACGCGTGGCGATTCACCTCGCGTCCTTCCGTTCAGTATAGCCTCAGTCCCTGACACCACCCGAGAACGGAATGACGTCCCCTTTCTCCCTCCCGGTGTTGCGTTCAAGCTCCCTGACATACTGCTGTAAAAGTATAAGGTTATGTAACAGCTCTACATTTTCAGCCATCATCTTTTTGATTTCTTCCCTCAGCTCATTTCTCTGACGGCGATACTTTTCTTTCAGCTTGATCTGCTGCTCAATGCCCTGCTCATCAACCGGCGCGGTGCCCTGGCACGTTTTTTTCAGACTGCGGATAGCCTCCCTGACCTGCCTGTACTCAGGACAGTTATAATTCAGGGTGCCGTTTGCCAGCCCCGCTCGTTTTTCCACAGCATACTGGCTGATACGCTCCCCTGATAACATCAGTTCCCTCAGGGCCTGCTCTGCTCTTGCCTGTGTTTTTTTAACCCCCGACTGTTCGTTCGTCATGCTCTATTCATCCTTTTCAAAAAAGCGGACAGCATCTGCATAAAAATCTCTCTCAAGCATCAGAAAATCCCTGTCAGCCTGAGGAGCATTATTTCGCACGGCAATCTCCAGAAGGTTGTCATAATGAGCCATCCTGCGTTTCCACACGGGAACAGAATCAGCTCCGGCCAGCATGTTCTCACATCCCGGATTGCAGGACGCTGACTGAACAACCGCCTTAAACTCGCAGTCATGGCCATTCATGCAATAAAAACCGTTTCCAAGAGATACCAGTTTTTGCCCGCCTCGTTTAGCCATGCTCATCGCTTTTTTCAGTGTAGGAAACGTCATCTGATGTAAGTGCCCACCTCTCTGGGACATCAGTAACTTCCCGCCTTCGCCATAAAGCAGGCCTTCATGCTGATAAGAAACAGCCCTGGAAGCTGAGAGTTCGGTATCAACCCTTTCAATCTCGGCAGCGAATGCCTGAGGGATCGCCCGGCTAAAATGCGAAGCGTTGAGTGCACCGGACATATACCACTCCGTCATGCCTCTGATTAAGTGCTTAAACTGCCGGATAAGATCATTAGTAGAAATCAGATCAAGACGCCTGAGGTGTACAGCAAGTGAACGGCGAAACTGATGGGTTCGCAATGGCCAGAAAGCCCCCTCCCGAATCTCCATCGCAACGCGTTCATCATCACGTATGTTTGGATTTAAAAGCCTGAACTCATCAATATGGTCACGTCGGATGAACAGATGGTGTCTTTTCACAAATTTCTTTGCCCACTCAGTCTGGCGCTGCGTCCCCATAAAAGAGAGTTTTTGCTCCGAGAACCACGACCTGATATTTAAAGACAATGGAACATTGTCCAGCGTCTTCCCGTCCAGGCCTGTCATGATTTGATTAATTCTGCGTAAATGCTGAAAAGGCTTTTCCACATAGCGACAAACAACCCAGTCTTCGTGACTTCCACCTTCCGGGGCGAACTTATGCAACACCGAACGAAGTCCCAGGATATCACCATCATAAATCAGTGAACCGTGCATCACGCCAAGCACTTCGCTGTGTCTCATCCCCGACATGGCCTGTATCACATTCATGACTTTTAACGTCAGCTCAAAATGCCAGGTGTTCAGCTTTATGTGATCAACGCCAATAAAATCAGATCTCCAGCGCTTATTTTTATGTACCGAGAACCAGCCCTGCATCCCGGGGCCAAGTGTCGCGAAAAGCGCCCGAATTTCCCCGGCAACAATATTGTAGTAATACGCGGCCCGGTAATCCGGTATGCTTTTTGCTGTCCCTCTTTTACGGGCTTCCAGCATCGACGTATAGTAAGGCGAATCATAAAAACCGTTTATGATAGCGCACAGCCGGGAAAACCCGTCAAAATCGAAATCACTGATTTCAGCATCCAGTTCAGTAATCAGCCCTTCCCAGACAGACATCATAAGACTGAAAGGCATACAATATGTCTGGTTTGAATCATCCACACTGTTGTAACTGTCGAAGCTAATATCAGGAAAGTAACCGTATTTTCGAAGACGGGTATGACCTGTCAGCGAGATATCCGCCAGGTCCATAAAGTAATTACGTAATGTTCTTTCAGAACGCTTCCTGCCGTGCTCATCCTCCTCCTTCATCTTTACAATGAAAGCATTCCGGACAAGCGGAAAACGAAGCTGAAACAGACTGCGATACCCCATAGACTCAATAATACGGGCTCCCGCCACAATGTTTGCACATTTCCGGATCAGTGACTGCGTCTTCGCGGTCCTGCCGACAATCCAGAGCAGGCTGGCTGAGATGATTTTGGCTTCAAGACGCAGTTCAGGATCCCGTATGCCTGAAAAATTAACGGTTCTTAACGTTTCACCAATATGGGTTCTGACATAGCGATTGGTCCAGACATCATCCCTGAAATAAATATTCAGCGTCTCCTCATTGATAAAACGCATATCATGTTCATCTGAGCTGGCGATAACCAGGCAGTTATTCAGACGTTCAAAGCTTTTGTTTTCTAGTGCCTCACAGATGATATCCTCAGTCGGAAACTCATCCCCTGAACGAAGCGGCGTTCCGGCAGGAAACTCCGCCATTCGACTACGGCTTACCTCTTTTTTCTTCAAATCTGCCATACCGGAGCCACACCTTCTCGCTGAAGTTTAACGCGCGCTTTTTTCAGGGTCGCCTCATCTACCAGCCCAAGCCGTAAATCAATCTTCAGGAGTAACGTTTCATAACGCTCCACAGCATTGACCGAACCGATGTACAACGGTTTTCCATACTCGATAGCATGCCTGAATGACAGCAGGAGCCATACAGACTCCAGCGTTTCCACAACGCAACTTTTTGAACATTCGACACAATGAGAAAAATCCGCACAAGCCTTTGGTGTCCGGCCAAATCGTTTTTGCTTTTTTATAAAGCGCAATTCAATATCTGTAGGCGGCTCCTGCGATCGACATCCCAGGCCATTCAATAAAAGATCCACACCCTCATCGCTTCCACGCAGATCGATCCCCAGCTCATCAGCAACTTTTACCCGCTCGGATAACGCACGTGTCGCAATCCCCTGATTCATAAGCGTATCAAGTGCAGCACTGAAGTTTTCCTTCGCCCCCTGTGGGTTACCTGCAGCATAATTCCGCCTGTAAGTGCCCCAGTTATGCTGTGCTTTTTCCGCCGTAATCAGACCATTCTTTAATGTTCTGTCCGTATACTGCTCAGACGTTTTGCGCAAGCCAGAAACGGTAATTGATGGAAGCGAGGGATTAAGCTGCCGCATCGTGGCCCACGCCCCCTCAGAGTTAGAAAATTTAGTCAGATGACTGGGATTAAGAGAATAAAGCTTACGGAATTTCACCTGCGGCTCACTCAGAAACAGCGCCTGTACCGGAGGGAAGTTATCTGCGGAAACCAGATAGTTAACGATGTCGTCCCTGAGCCTGATAAAAGACAGAAACCAGTAATAGCCCGCACGTTTGGTCACATACTCCGATTTACCTATCGTCAGACGTATATACTTATTCGCTCTCCCCTTATAAACATAATCAGTGCTGATACCCTTTTCATCCAGATGTATATCATCCCGCGTCAGACCCAGAACCTGAGAGGTGTTTCCCCATGTGTGGTAACAGAACAGAAAAAAAGAAGTAAGAAAGTAATTTTCCAGAACGTCCCTGATGATGATCTCTGCCCTGCTGACCCCGTTCTCTCCCGGATACCGGAAATACGCTTCATAAACAGGTGCCAGCAAAGACGGTGAGAAATGCCGCACCCCTTTTTCCGATTTAGCGATATGCTCCCGGATACATCCCGCAAGGAACTCATTCATGGATGACAACTGCCTCAGGATCTCGGAAAGTTCATTCCTGGTATAGCTATCCCTTCCCTGCTGCTGATACGTTCCTTTCGGTAAGAATTCATATTCATACCGCCTCTGAATCTGCCCGCCCGTAAGCAAAAACCGGTTGACCACGGACAAGTAGTGTCTTGCCATCCTGACTGAAATTTTTCGCCGACGAATATCGTTCATGAGATGTTTAATATACATTTCAACGCCTTCAGCCGTGCCATAGTCATACTGATTGACTGACTGCCATATAAAAAACATATTGAGATAACGGAAAATGGTTAACCTTCCGGCGGGACGGTAAGACAGAAGAAATCGTTTCAGAGAGGCAATAAAATCGCGTTTTTCAGGGCGGGCAAGATGCGAATGTTCACTAAACCATCCGGGGAGCAACACATAATCTGAAAAATGAGCCTGAAGATAAACGTCAAGTAAATAATATCGGTTCAGATCCCGCTGAGTGATGTGTCCGCTGACCGTCTCCCATGACAGCACATTTTCGGCCATCCACGTTATCTGCGTTTCACTCCGGCTCATATATGGCTCCATCGCGACCTGCAGCACCGTCAATCAATGCGTCCATGACCCCGGCGACTGCATCAGAAATCTGGTTTTGCTGAAGAAAGACGATGTATTTCATCGTCGTATTTTCGCTTTTATGGCCCATCCAGTATTTTACTGTACCCAGCGCATTTGCGGCCTGATCGGGATAGCAACTCAGTGCCGAGCGTAAAAAATGGGTCGCAAACGTTGCCCGCAAATCATGGGGTTTATGTCTGAACACATTTCCCGGAGCAGACCGGGCCAGGCGATGGCGAAAACTGTACCAGCGGGAGTAAAAGGCTTTTTCAGACATCCGTTTCCCGTTTGCCATTAAAAATAAAGGCTCGTGCCGCCCTTCCCCACCCTGTCGTGCACGCCATTTTTGGATCTTCTTTTCATACTCCTCATCCGCCAGATAATCCAGAACCTGCTCGTACAATCGTCTGGTGATGAAGAGTTCTCGCGTCATCCCAAACTTCGTATGAACTCCGCATCTCGGACCAATATGAAGCCCCCTGATGGTCAACTCAGATACAGGGACACTGGCAAGGTACTCTTCAGTAAAGAGTGACGACGGCAGGGTCAGCATTTCATCCAGCCGTAGCCCACAATTTTTCATCAGCACAATCATTAAACTGAACAACCCGGACTCAGATTTCAGTGCCTCATCCAGGATATGAACCTCTGCATCATTCAGTGGGTTGATTGTCCTTTTTGTTGTGCTGGTTATCCTGATGGCAAGATCCGAACTTATCACCTTGCGTCGCCCGTCAACGACTTTTTCGACCAACGTAAAAAATGAGCTGGCAGCCAGCTCACCACACTTGCCCAGAAATACGTAAAACCGTCGGATAACGCTGATGTACACCGCCGCGGTGGATGAGGCGATGCGCCCCTGCCTTACGGCCCCCAGAAGATACTCCCTGAAGCCATATGTAGGGCTTTGGTATTTCAACGTTCCCGGGGTGAAAGGGTCAAGTCCGTTATCCTCCAGCCACCTTATCCAGCGTAAAAATGCCCGGGCTAAAGGCTTTAAATCCCTGGCCTGCAGGATAGCTTTATCCATAAGATAAAAGTGTACATATCGGCTCAGTTTTCGATTCTGGATGCCGCTAATATAAGGTATTTCAGCATACAGAAATCCGGGTTCAAATTTCAGTTTCGGCTCTGTTGCATCCAGTTTGCTGACACGCCCATAACGCGCATGAATGTTAGTGATTATCCTCACAGTCTGTCGCCCTGAAACGCCACCTCATGCCTACACTATAAATCCGGAAGAAGAAAAAACAAACAACCAGGTTGTCGGGAGTGAATATGCAAATCAGGAGGAAAGTAAAAGATGTAACGACACCATCACGATGCAATACATTGACCTCAACACGTTACCCGGACCATACGTGATAAACATCACAAATCCTTTGAGTGAAGAACTTAAGATGTGATTTTCATTTCCCGGCACAAACCGTGCCCTTAAAAAACAGGCAACGGATACATCTTAATGCCAGAAGTAAACCTTAATTGATTGAATACAGCCTGAGTCCATTGCAAAAATAACACACAGGGTAAATTCGCATATACAGAACCCAACGAAAAGCAAAAGAAACCTGTAACACATTTCGTTTACCTGTCACTTTCAATTGTAAAAGCCAGCAGAAAAAGCGCATATAACTATATTTATCCCTGCGGGGACTTTTGTTTGTGCTATATATTTTTTACAGAGAACCGCAACGCGTCCAAACACAAGAATATATTTACCTCTGGAAAATGGTCTGACTCCCTTTCACGTGGTTGTAGTGACCTGTTCTGTGATTCATGTAATGTCTTTTCTGGATGAGGAAAATATGTCATCACTGATATTTTATACAGACGAAGCACAAGCACTGATTGTAACAGATACCCTTGCCGTCACCGATAATGGGGAGCCGTTATCTTTTGTTTCCAAAGCAGGTTACATCCCCCAGCTAAGAACCATCATAGCAGGAACGGGGGCAGGTGGATTTTCTAACACCTGGTTGCTTGAAGCATCAACCAGAATGGTCGTATCAGGTATACAAAATCTCAATTATCATACATCGGCCTGTCTAAGGAGGCTGTGGAAACAATACAAGCATGACCATGCAATTCCCTCTTCTTCAACGGTGACAACCAGTGTTTATCAGTTCGCAATTTGCGAGGAAACAGGAAATATCGTTTCGTTCGCCTATCGCTCAGTCCATGATTTCGAATCAGAGCAATTACAATACGGAACAGGAGTAAAACCTGAGTGCCAAATCTTGGATGGGGATTTGTTGCAGACAATTCCTGTAATGATGAATGAACAAAGGGCTATACAGGCGACATACCCACACCCGGAACGGATCCATATTGGCGGTGAGATGATTGCGCATTATCTGACATCATCTATGTATCAATGCTTTAAGATTGGGGAATTTGAGGATTTCAGAACTCAGGGAGAGTATATATTGAGCAGGATTTAGGCAAAACGCGGTTCAGATAAAGTGCTTTTAACAGGCTTGCTGAACATTAAAAGGATATCTCTCAATTACGATGAATAGCTTGAATTCTAAAAATAGAAAAGTAGAGTTTAACTCTAAATACATAAAAACAAGAGTAAGCGAGCACCCATATCGAGCCCCACAAGCTGATGTTCGAGTGGGTTTCTCCGGCGACCAGATACACTCCCCGGTGGCGTCTTTATAAAGCGTTGCCAGGCTGAAGTTATCCGGCATAAAGCTTGGTAAAGGGAAGCGTGATTCGGAACCACAGGCCATCAGAAAAGACCAGATGTCCTGAGTGCGCCACTCCTTTACCGGATAGAGTTCACCACCGTGCTCAGTCAGGGTTACTTTCCTCGCCTGCCCTCCCATTTTGAGGATATTTCCGGCCCTTCGGGCACTTTCATCATCCCTGGAGCCCAGCATCAGGCATACCCTGCTTCGAACGGATGCCGGGGCGTTTTTCAGGTAACGAGCTTTGGCCTGGCGCAGGGGCGCGATTTTGTAGTCGGTTGAGCACTGTCGGGTAGAAGAATTAGTCCAGGTCGGAAGTCCGCGCCCAGTCAGAATGCGGCCGACCCAGCTCTGCGTAAGAGACGGTCGGGCGACAAGGACTGTGACCGGTAGCTGGTGTTCAGCAATGAACATTCTGAGCTGGTTGAGAACCTGTGAAGCCTGATAGTGCATCTCAGGGTTTTCGATCAGCGTATCGGACATCTGAATGAAATGATGTTCGCTGATATTTGTGCCGTTACGTACTGCCCTGATCAATGCCATCAGAAACAGGTGCAGAAGAGAATGGGAGTCTTTGCCGCCACTGTATCCCACGCACATTGTCCAGCCGTCCGTAATAGCCTGATAAATAGCAGATGTGGCTGACATGACCAGAGAAGAAAGACTCACAGTCTCCTTTTCATCGGTATAGTTCAGATCGGCATCGGTTGTCAGGGTCTCCCAAACATCCGCCCATTTATCATGTTTCAAAATGGCAGCATTAGCCGCCTCAGGAAAAATAACTTCTGAGGATAATTCAAGGAATGAGTCGCTTTTTTCAATAAACATATATTTTCCTGAACCACGGTATATGCTGCATCACTGATATTATTAGAACTTTAAAATAACTACAGCGCAACCATTTAGCGAAATTATATTAAATCAAAATCACGCGGATTTAATGTCAATATATATAAAAATAATCCATTGTAATTTAATCACCCGGCACAGCTATTAGTTATAGGTTGGCGGCGTAATAAATGCCGTATTATTTGTTTTCAACTCAGACAGCGGAATAAAAGGAGTGTTAAGAGTCATGTCATCACCACAATGGCGTGGTAGAGCTGAAAGCTGAAATGAATCTTTCATCACCCTAATAACCGGGCATTCCGTACGTGCTGATGGCATTACTTCCCGCAGCATCGCTTCCTGCTTTATGCTGTCGCTATGCTTATATTCATCCATGTCTTTTATTTCTTGAATTTCATCTTCACCACAAAATGACCAGTTAGCGTCATAGAAGTAAAACTCAGTTAAATGAAGATCGTTTTCTTTCACGTATGCCGCCAATTTGCGGATACGCTGTTCAAGCATTGTATCTATCCGTAAGGAAACACTCTGCGGAACGTCACTTGCAAATTCATTGATACAATCAACGGTAGAAACTATGAATTTATTGGTCATGGCAGGCTCCAGGCCACCGGGGAAACCGGTGGCTACGGTAATTGGCAGGCTTAAGCGCCGCAAAGGGTGTCAAGGGAAGGGAGAAGCTTGCTCAGCTTGTCGTAATCGAGCGGAGACAGTTCTGTAACGAGTTCGACCGAAAGACTAGTGTTGTCTTCTTCACACAGAATATAGATTCCGTCTTCTGGCTCTTTTCCGGCACATGCCTTCAGTCGTTTGTTAACGACCTCCTGGGCTGAATCCGCTACGTCGCAGCTCAGGACATAGCTTGCCACATAGCTGCTCTCACCGTGGTAATGCGTCACTTTACACAGAGCATACTGGATACCGGCTTTGTGAGCCTCATTCATGAGACGAGAAAACTGACAGCCATCCTGGTAATAGTGGGTATCCTTTGTGACCAGAATAGTCATACCCCCAAATTCATCTGTCCGGCTTTTACTGCATGTAAATGCAGCAGTAATTGTTACCATTTCCGAGAGGTCGAATACCGACAGCACGGCAGTTGTGAGGCAAATTGCATGGTCAAGATCAATGGTCTCTCCATGAAAAACTGCCAGCCCACTGCTGGTAACTTCTGTTGCGAACAACAGTTCATAATTGCAGTCTGGGCAGGATGGTTGCCCAAAGCTCGGCTCAGAAGGGTCATACTCAGGGTGGTTCTCGATAATACTGAGGATCAGCTTCTCAGTCAGAGAACAATCTGTCAGTGGCTTATCAAGCAAACGCTCACCTTCTGCAATTTCTGCTTCGGTAACGAATGTGATTGCTTCTTGTGCCATTTTTGCCTGCTCCTGAGTGCAGGGAATAATAAACGACGCCTGAGTATAATTATCTGCCACAGTTGACTCCTTGATTATTTAATTAATGTATTTGATGAGAAGATCATAACAAATACACTAATACCAACTAATAACCTGAAGGCGTTTTTTTAGAAAAAATATTAAGAAGAAGAATATGAACACTACCTCATCTTAAATTAATATCATTCAGGATTAATATTCATTTTTGCAAATAAAAACCGCCAGACGGCGGCTTTTATAAAGAGGGAAATATCATTGGAAGTTGAAATTACTTCACGGCAGGCCGACAAATTACGCGACTGCTGTGAGCTGAAGCGAAACTTGTAGAGGAAACTATAATCACCTTTTCTAAGTCGTCGGCACTGTCAGCAATATGATGCCGGAAAGCCTCCTCTGCATCACCAGGGGAGTCGGCTTCGACCAGGTAGGCCTGATCATCATCATCAAACATAATGCGCCCGGAAATGAGATAAAGTCGGCTCAAATCTGGCGTTGCTGCGCTCGTGCTTCGTTCGTTCAGATTCATTTTTTCTCCGTCTGTTGCTCGTAAAAAGAATGACGCCGGTTTAAAAGGCGTCGCCAGGGTTCGGGCTAAAACGCAGGGTTGCCATCGAGGAAGCTCATTGGCTGGCCAATAGCGGATGCCACCCTGAGAATTTCACCTGGTGTGGCATAACGCAGCATTTCAGAGCGTCCAAATTTCTGATACTCATCTACTGACATCTTTCTCCACTCTGGGTGAGGATCTTTTCCGCACAGTGACCAGTTGCTTTCAGAGGAATCACGACGGAGAACGTACACATCAAGCGAGGCTGTAAGCCCACTTCCATATCCCCGCTGCGCTACAATACGAACCTGAGAACCATCGTCGCGTTGCAACGTCTGGGTTAATTTCGTGATAGGATCCTGAGAATGCATGCCATTTACCTCGTTTTCAAAAGATTTACCGTAAGTAAATGATACCGAATCGAGAATTCTGGCTAATAGGTCAGAAGAAAAAATAATGAATATTTTTGAAGTGTAGGATAATGATTAGAATAAAATGGCCTGAATAAATCGCTAGCGGTTAAATCCGCTTATTTCAGAGAAGCTCTGATTTAGTAGTTAGGGAAAACGATGCGGTGAAAAGTAACTTTTACACCGCAATTCAGAAAAAAGTTTCAATTAGTCACATTACGAATAACCCGGCTTACTTTCGCATGTGCGTTCCCCTGGATGTTAAAGTAAAGCCCCTCAGGCAGACTCGTCGCCCACTTAACTCCTCGCTCAGCCATACGCTTCGGTGTTTCCAGCCAACCACGAGGAATATTGCCCGTAACGTCACCGATAACCCGTGAAATGCATGCTGCTACCCGGATGCCGCCGGGAATATCGCATTCGGATTCAACAATATGCATAACCTCAAATAAAGCACCATGCCGCTGGACATGATCGCCAATGTGCAACTCGATAGGAGAAACCATTTCTGTATCTGACTTCATATCTGTCCACCTTTAATTTAGAAACCGTCTAAATTACCAATATAGTTAATGTACCGGATGTTAATTCAACAAGTTCTGTATCACAACCATCAGTTTTTTTTGTTGGGTCTATATCGGAGAAACAAGTGAATATTGAATACACTCGTTAATACAGACAACCGGAAATGAATGGCACCCTAATTATCTCTGCGGCGTATGCTAAGCCGTTAATATTGTCATTTTATGGTAGAAACAATGCAAAATGAATAAACCGCTTGTCGCTTCAAACCACTTTATCAAAACCGTTAACTTGCATTAAGCCCGATACAGTTCGGCGAGCTCGTCCAGCATGGGGTTACTCTTATATCCCGGTGCGGCCGTAAAAAGGTTTCGGGAAATCGCCAGCCATTCCATGATTTTGTCCGTCGCCAGCCAACGTCTGCCAAGTCGCTCGGCTGCGATGGGAACTTTATGCAGGCCAGCGAAGGGATCTACAACAAGATCTCCCGGCTCTGTCAAAAACTCAATCAGAAACGCTGCAAGCCTGGTAGGAGACGTTGCACCATGCAGCGGAAAACCTAGCTCGCGGGCAATGGAATGGCAAAATCTCGTATCAGCGCAGCTATTGCCGTAAAACAAAGTATTTTTGGGGATCGTTCCTTCTGTTTTATTTCCAAAGGATCCGCTTTTAAGCTGGTACGCCCCATCACCATAAAAGGTCGTGCGATTTTCACCGCCTGCTGCCTGCAATTTAAGATGCTGCTCTGAATGCGGTTGCAGTACACGTAAGTTGTTTGAACGAACCTTACTCGCATCATTGGTAAACCACAGCACAGGCTCATACGATGAGCAGAGCTGCACTCGTTGCTTACATGCCCAGTGCGTTGGCGATGGGGGCTTACTGCGATTCACCCACTGAAGCCTGTCCATGAGCTCAAGCCCCAGCTTGTCACATAATGCCAGTGTCAGACGCTCCAGATACAGAGAACGTGAAGGCCTGCCCCTATTAAAGCTATCTTGAGTGATATTCAATGCCACACTTGCGCCGGGTACAAGCTGTTTCACGATCGGTTCGAGGATACGCAGAAGCCAGTCAATATAAACCTGCTCGCCACGCCCCCCGCCATGCCCGTAGTCTCTTGAATTTCGAAGGAGGTAAGGCGGCGAGGTCAGGCAAAGATGAATTTGCTCTGTGATATTGCTGAAGAAGGCATAGGCGTTTCCAAAAACCGATGCCCCAAGAGAAGTTGAGAAACCGACAACACAGAGCTTTTCCCATGACTCGTGTAGGTTTGTTTTCGTCTTAGAGGAGTATCTCCAGACGCCCCGTTTTTCTGGAACGCGTTCGATGACTCCGGCCTGCCGAAGAGTCTGCTGAAACCAGCGTACTTTGTGTTTGACGCCGCTGGTTCTGGTTTTATCTGACCCAAATTCTTTCAGTTCGTGCAATTCGGCATCCGACATGCCAGTTTCACGCTGCACTTCGCGATAAAGCTCGTCGTTGCTCAACGGCAATTCGGAGGCTGCGTAGATCCGTGCAATTAAATCCGTAGAAATCGTGCTCATCAGCCATCCTTAATGGAGATGCAGTTTAAATATCGGCCTGATGGTTGGAAGGGGGATTACTAAATCAAACCGATCTGTTTATTTATAGGCTTTGTCAGGTCATGCAGCACAGCTGGGCATGCGCAAAGAGACCCAGTCTTCTTTAGCGGAGACACCTTCAAAAGTTGTACTCAATCAGCCCCAAGATTTTGAAACTCAATGTGCTTTTGCTCACACTCCTCCCTGCCCCACGAGCCCTGCCATTCACAGATGTCCCGGTACTTAATTTCCAGCTTATCCATCTGTGAGAGGTTAGCTGTTGCGAAGTCTGGCCATATGTCGTGCCAGCATGCGTTGTACGTGACGCCTGCTGGTGGGCAATACATCATTGCATCAGCATGGATAATTTCAACGCGAGGATCGTTTGCAAACGAGGCCGCAACGAGGTTAATAACGTCCTGTTCTTTTTCAATTACTGTTACATGGGTTACATCTTCTTTTTGAAGAATGGCGTGAAGCACCATCCCCAGACCAAGACCATTAATGAGCACGCGCCCGGTGGCTCGCTCTAAAAAATCCTGGCAGGTTCTGATCTCCATCGGGGTATTGGACATCACCACATCCCAGCCGTTGGACAAACGCCGATATCTACCGGGCGGGATAAACTCGTCTGTATTACCTGTATACTCGGCACGAAGGGCGAGGCTCATCGCCTTATCTGCGGTAATTTCGAATGTGTCCAGTTTCCAGGTTCCGGACGTGCCGTCTTTAACGGGTAAATCAGAAAAGCAGCTCTTCATCAAGGCAACCAAAATTCCAGTAATGTTGTTACGCTGAACCTATCACAAACCTGCTCTTAATACAGTTATCAGGAGTGACAGCGATCTTTGAGGAATCGTTTAAATCACGGGCATCCTGTAGCGGACGCCCGATATTTAATCAAATGTCGCAGGTGTTAAAGGAAGCGTTGCAAAGTTGCAACGTCTTCTGGAGCAACCTCCACGCAGCTCCTGACACTGTAGTGATTTTCGCCGTTGTAGTCGTAAACCCCACCGTCTTCAAAACTCAGCTGTTCAAGCTCGCCATGGCACTCTGAAATGAGTGCCGTCTGGCAAGCATTTTTCTCACAATCGCTGACGAGTAACCGAACATAGCTATTCTCATGGTCGCCGTTTCGGTTCTGGATTTTAACGATAAAGTGTTTTTCAGACATTTGTGCCTCCAGCACAGTTTGAGGTTAATTTAGCGTTGCCCCGGCTCACCGGGGCAAGAATAAATCAACCCTTAATGAAACTGTGCCCCCAGGTGTTAGGCTTAAATGCCTGCTCTTTGATATATGTTTTCATTACCTTGCAGGTTTTTTTCAGGGCTTTGGTATTGGCATCGGTTACTGAGATAAAATGGCGAGAATAACGGTTTTCCCGGTATTGCTTATCAGCGTTTGGGTCAATTGCTTCGCTTTGCAGGAGTCCTTCGTGCCTGCCAATTACTATTACGTAGTTCATTTCACCTGAAACACGATCCGTGAGTAATTGAATGGAAATATCAGTCGCTCGCGTGGCCTGGCTAGCAGAAATTTTTGCATGTAAGAAAGCTCCCTTTCGAAAGTTGGCCGGAGTCAAACCTGTAATATCCTCGGTGCTAAAATTAAGTGAAGATAGAGTTGAAAATAAATCACAGCTAATGACTTCAGTATTATTAGACATAACCCGGCTCCGCTCATATTCATGTTAAGGTAATTATATCAGGTTGATAGCATTACCTAATAACTTGGTGGCAAAAAGTTGTGGTTTTTGATTAACTAAAATTGATGTTCTCAATACTGCTCAAGAATTCTTTCTTTACACCCGGAGTAAAAGGTATACGTTCAATGTATTTATAAAGCGTCGCAAAGGTTTTGGTTTCAATGTTTCGTGAAATAACATCATCAATCGGGTCTTCGAACATATTAATAAAAACATCAATATGCTGCTCTCCGCTTTCTGAAGCTAAAGAGAGAATACAGACCACTTCAATGTAGCGGTTATCCTGCTCTGCAATGAACAACCAGTGCCCTTCGTTAAAGGCTGGTGCAGCACTGAAGCGTTTTACAACAATTTCTGAAAGAGCATATCCTGCCTGATCCAACAGATTAATAAAGTTGAGTTGAGTTGAAACCACGTCTAACGCTTTCATAAAACCTCCTTTTCATCTGTACTTATTATACTGTTACCCATCCCCCCAGCTAATAACCTCCCAGCAAACTTTCAAAAAAAATACCACCTTTAATTAGAATTGAACACATCCTTTTTAAATAACAAAAAGGATTATGAAACCCACAATGTTTGTGATGTGCCACCAAGGAAAAGTAACTTTTATGTGCTCATAAATCTTATTTCGTATTCACTTTCCTTTGTCTTTCGGTCGTAGATTATCAGGGGAAGCATAAGAAGAATATGTGAGGTTTAAGCAAATGCGGTGATCGGGCATTATAATTTGGTGAGGCTATTATAAGTGGATAAAGATAGTCGTAGGTATAGGATCAGGTTAAATTGCATTTTCCCGGTTGCCTTCCCTGGCCTACCGGTTTCAGCTCAGATACTAAGACCAGCGGTAATACTTAAAATATTCCTCATTTGCAGCTATAAACTCCCTCAAACCGTTCATTAATCCCTTCTCAAACGCTGTCACGATAAACCGGTAACCGTCCAGTGTTTCAATGTAGTAAATACCGCCTGGTGTAATTCCAACATGCAACACCTCGGCTGTCATCATAAACTGGCCTTCCGGAAAATCATGCGAAAGGTAAATGAAACCAGTAGTGGCCGATGCGGGTGTGGCATTCACTAAGACCCCGTTAAACTGCTGCCCGTGCCTCGCCGGTACAAGCTCACTTCCCCTGGTTGACTTATCAAGCAGCCTCTTAACATCTTTTTCTTCTTTTAACGAGGTATAGACCCGCACATCACTGTCATCACCTGGGCGAGAGCCGGTGCCAACATGAGCAAGACGACGGTAAGCACTGCGCATATTAACGTGGCAGGATGCCCCTGCTCTACCCTGAAGCCTTACGCCAAAGTCTTCGCAAAGTAACAAAATCTGACGTAGCTGGTTTTCATGCACGGACGCTGAGAGTGAAAGATTGAAACAGGAAAAGGTCAGTTCTAAAACCTTTTCGCGTTTGTCATTGAAATGAGCTTCCAGCCTGATGACTGGCTTTTCCGACATTGCAAAAGCTTTGTCCGTTACTCTGTACCGGCATTCATCTCCGAAACATTCTTTAACAACGCTGGCTATGACCGTGTCGTGTTCTCCATCTTCCGGAGCTGGCACAAAGATTTCAAATTGTGCCGGTGTATCCGGCTCAAGCAGAACGGGATAGAGACGCGGAGAATTAAGCAAAGCGCATTCAGAATTAATGAGCTTAACCCAGGCGCTTTTGTCGTCCGGATCCTTAAGCTGCTGTCCAAGGTTATCGCAAAAGTCAACTATCTGACGGGTATGCTCATCCGTGACTGCACAGATCAGGTTAAGACCATGCGTGGCCATACGCAGTTCCCGGGTTCGGGACTGGGAATTGATCGACCAGGGGTTAAGTGAAAGCGAAATAGGGCTTATGGAAGGGACGACCGTCTCATTCTGCAAATCTGTAAGCTGGCAGTTCGCAGTAGGCTTCGGGGAAAGGGTACTAAATATGTAACTTGCCTGTTGTTTAGTACTGGCCTGGATATAAAACATCGCGTCCATGCTTGTATCCCGGGATGAAATTGAAAATAGCTTCATTTTTAACCTTAATGGATGAGCGATTTATAGTCATGTGCAGACAAATGAACATTATGTGCGCCATCATTCCATTCAAAGAATAATCGATACTTAGAGTTTACTCGAATGGAGGAATAACGGTTTGACGTCATTCTTAAGCGTTCATAACGCAAGCTGTTGGATAATAACTCCCGCTCACTCTGGACATTATCCAGCGTTTCAAGTCGACACAGAATTGCGTTAATAATTTCAGAAGGAATACCTGCCGTTGTTTTTCCATTACGGAAGAACTTTTCAAGCCGTCTGTCTTTAAATGAATGGATCATAGTTCCTCCGTAATAATTGACCTTAAAATTAAATTAAAAGGGCTTTGAATTAATGAATACCTAAAATGCGGGCGGCAACTGCCAGCTGCTTATCACTTAACTGACGCTGGTGGGTTAAAGAAGACTTAAGGCTTTCCAGAAAATTATTACTACTGGATTGTTGGGTGATTGCATCAACCATTTTTTGATGAGACCTGCACCATGCTGTGAACGCAGAACTGTGGGCGCTTTCAGTCCTTAAACGCTCGTCTTGCAGGGATGCTGACACTTTGCGGGCAGCTTGCGCATTAATGCGGTACAGCGCATTCAGCGTGTAAGCAGTACGGGTCGTTTCGAGGCTGTAACCCGTGGCTTTACAAGCCATACAGCGACTTCTATAAAAATGCTTACGCTCTCCCCGCCCATTGCATTTATCGCAAACAATACGAAAAGTATATTCCGCAGTACCTTTTACAGAATCAACACAGCGGATTTTTGCGCTGGAGATTTCAATTCCACTGCGATCATAATATTTGGTCATAATGTGATTCCTCCGGTTAGTTCTGGAGTAATCATGACAGAATGAATCTACTGGCTAATAACCTGAGAGTAAATATTTTAAAAAAACATTGAGAGAGGGTCTGCAAATTTATACACGAAGGATTCAAATATAATTTGTTTAAAAAATTAAGAGCATTCTGAAGTAAAATTGCATCAAAAAGCATTCATGGATAAATCATGTACTGGTGCCAGCGATTTAAACGAGGACATTGTTCCGGTGTAATTACACAGTTTAGCATCATAGATTATAACCAAAAGGAAGGAGTCCTTCCCGTCTCGGGAATATTACTTTCCCGTTTGCAGTTTAAGAGACACTTAATGAGAAAGTAATAATTAAGTCATGCTCAACTCTACATTTTACATTGAGGATGGCGTAACAGGGTACGGCATACTACCGTACCCTTGTGTAGGGTTTATGTTTGAGGGAATTCTATAGCAAATGTGGCCGTGCCAGATTGACCACTTACAGCGGGAGTAACGGGATATGTGCGCTCTTCACCATTACCAAGATCCAGTGACAGCGATTTAGTTTCACCAGGCTGGACCGTAACTCCGGCAACCGTAACGCCGAACTGGGCGTTTTTCTGAACAGTCAGGGTTCCGTTTAACTGTCCGGTAATGATAGAACCGTCCTGACGACGCAACACACTGGTTCGGATGATGGCCAGCGGCGTGTTGTCCGTTGCTTTCAGTGCTACGGCTGTGGCCAGCGTCTTGAGATTATCCAGCATAATCAGGTTAGCTGGCTGGTAGGTAAAATTAAGCGTTTTAGTGGTCCGGTTACCTGATTCGTCAATAGCCAGAGCCTCCAGATGATACATCTGTCCCGATTCGTCAGTATTGGGGAAGATTCTGGGGTATTCAGGAATAAAGACATCCTTGGATAGCGGCGTGAATGCAAGGGTGACCTTTTCAGAGTTAGGTCCACCAGCGAGCTGAAGCGATATCAGGGAAGCATCCCCAGAGGCATCAGTAACGCTTATGCGTAGGTTCTCAAGCCCTTTAACCAGTTTTCCTTCTGCGTCTGCGCCATTAAAGCTGAACGCAATAACCGGAAGCGTTGAGTCAATTTTCAGCGGTGCATTAAGCGTTTTGGTTCCTGTGTTTCCAACAAGATCCGTGGCAGACACGCTAACAACCGTATAATCCCCGTCCGGTAGACCAGCGTATGAGAAAGTGGCGTTTTTGGTTTTATAATCGCTTTCACTGACAGTCACAGGCTTCAGGGTGAAAGTTTCCCCCCGGGCATTTTTAAGGGTGGCTTCGAAAACTTTGGTATCCCAGTAGCTGATGTTCCAGGCGTTGACGCGATCATTATCGGTGGCCGTCATAGTGATTGTCTTGGAGGCCTTGTTTACCTGAGCGACATTAACCACCGGTGGGTTGTTATCCCAGATAACCGTAAAATTACCAGCAAGCGCATCGAATATGCTGTCACCATCTTTTCCCGAGTAAAGATGCAGATACTCAAATCCTTTGTCACTGGTGTAGTTGAAGTTAACCGTCATCTCGCATGAACTTTGTCCGACAGGAATAGTGCAGAACCAGGCTGCATTTTTTACCGTTCTGAACTTTTGCACGTATGGTCGGGGTTCTGCGGTTACCTTTATGCGGCTAATGGTGGCGGTTTTAACGCTGATTGAGGCCTGAGTTAACCACTCACTGGTATCACTCCGGTACATCTCTTTAGCCACTATCTTCGGGGCTATTTCCATCGCCGGGGCTGGAGTGAAGTTGAGGGAGTTATGATGAATTCGTCTTACTCCTCCCGCCAGAGTCTGAAATTCATGATAAGTATCCCCCACATTTGGATATATGTATTTGAAAGTATAGATATTATAAGTGCTATCGGACGTCTGGAAATTCGAGTCCGCCCAGCCATATTTGGAACCGTTAACAGCAGTAAAGTCACTTTTCTTCCTTAATACCCGTACGGAAATAGGGTTCTGGAAGACGGTCATGCCAGACTGATAGGAGACCCATGATCCGGTAGTGGCGTCCTGCACCTGGATGATATCGTCAGGCTTAACCCGATCAATTACGCTTCGGCGGCTTAGTTCGCTCCTGTTTCCCGCTTTGTCATAAAGGTAGATCCCCACTTTATATTCAGAGCGGTTTTCCGGTGCCAGGGCATTGCTGCTTGCGTCGGCGACTTGAACGGTTACGCTACCTTCCACTGTATTAATTTCCGCTGGCTTTTTACGCTCCACTCCAGCGGCATCGGTTATGAAATATTCAGCATTAGCAAGCCCGGAACCTTTATCACTCAGTCCATTAAAGACCAGTGCCTGGACGCTGGCGTACTGCATACCGGCTGGTACTGAAGTGAAGATCGCTTCGCTGCCAAAGTTCCACCCATTTCTCGTATAACTTATGGTACCCGTTGCCGGAGGCGTTCGGTCAATTGCAAGCGGGTAATCCTGCCGGGAGACCTCCTTCCCTTGCAAGTCGGTAATCACCTCTCTGAGGGTGAAGCTATCTTCTCCCATCGCTGGTACGGTCAGAGTCTTGCCGTAATAATCAAAGCCTGTCGAAGATGTGGTACGGTCATCAACGGTAACCAGGCTGCTTTTCGTGCTCCAGATGAGGCTCCCGTCACTTTTCAGCAGACTGAGCGTAATATAACGGTCCAGACCGGAAATAACGGCAACGTCAAAGCTCGTTACCGGATTAATCCATACGGATGCAGGCGATACGGTCTTTTTAACGTTCAGGGTATCTTTAAAGCTGAATTCTGCGATTTCAGCGGAAGCTCCTGCGCTGAAACCTGCAAATGCAATAAGCAGGGCTAGTTTGATTTTCATGGGTTGTCTCCTGATCAGGTTCCCCATGATACTTTTTCAGTGTTCGTGATCTTTTCGGGAAAATAGCTATTTTTGATGTTTTTCTTTTCTGCCCGGCGGGACTTTTTTTGTTTACGTGAATGCAACAAAACCAGAAAAGTTACTTTTTGATAGGGTAAAATTAGGTTTCCCTAATTTCCAGAAGCAAGCGAAAGCAGAACTAGCTTAATAGCCATTAAGAACGCCATACCTATTGATAAATAACGCTCCTTACATTTAATGATTTGAGCATTTAAAAATGAATTAGCGAAAGAATTTTGGTTTGCTTTTTATTGCATGAGTAAAACAGTATTAATAATCCGGAGCCATTAGAACGTACTCTAAAGACTCCGGTATACAGATATCTTGCCAGTAAAAATGGCCTTACTCCTCATCATCCCCCAGCGCTTTTTTGATGGCGCGGCGGCGGGCTGCATCACCTACACGATATCCGACTGAATATACGTCATTCAACCGGCGCAGAATAAGATTTATTTCCTCATCCTGAATGTAGGCAGGTAAACACAGAACCACGTCGCCATCTTCATCATAGACTCGAACAACTTCCTTCTGCCCATCTCGCTCGCGAATAATCTGGACATGCTGAACCCTGGTGTATTCTGGGTTTACGCTCATTTTAAGTATCTCTCTGTAATTGTTGTTACCAGTTAGCTATAAGCCGGATAATTCTGGTATTCAGTGTTCTGCACAGCAATCGCCTGCTCGTGGATCATTGACACTGCCAGGCGGGCTTTAACTCGCTTGCTGGTGAGAAAACGCTTCACTTCTTTAAGTTCGCTGCCAGCCGACAGCATATTGAAGACATGCTGTTTGAGACTGTTGTTATTTTTGGCCACTTGTTTCTCCATCATCTTTGTACATGGTTATTTCAGGCTGGCCTGCCAGATCACACACGTTATCCATATGCTTTTGGACCCAGTCTGTTAGACCCAGACCTTCGGCCTTTGCCTGATTGACGTAACGCAGTTTACGTTCAGGGGTAACCCGCATCTGTAGTTGTGCCGTCGCTGGAACCGCCTCTTTCAGGGCGTTAAGGCCCCTCTGATCACGGGCCTGAATTGATGGTTTACCGCTAGGCATCTGATGTATCGCTCTCCCGGCGAGCGGTGGACAGCTCTATTTCTTTTGCGATAGCTTTATCTATGGCATCCAGCTGCATGGCAAACTTGATTTCAAGCGAACAGCGTAATGCCTTCAGGGCGCGTTCTTTGGTGCTGTATTGTGGTATGCCGTTCTGGCTACCATTCATGCCTCGCATGCGGCGGGAGGTTGCATCGACAACCTCTCCCTCTTCCCGTGTGCCGTGAACCGTAGTTCCGCTCCATGTCGGATAAACAGTGCCAGTGGCGGTGTTGAAGCTCCAGCCGTTTTGGTATTCCCCCGAGACCTCTGGTACGGGCATATCGCGTTCAACGCCATAGTCAGACCAGCGTAAAGCGCGGTTTATTCTGGCCTGTGCCACCAGCTCATCATACGCGGCTTGTTCTTTTTTATTCATCGCCATTTAGGGCAATCTCCTTAGAGGGGAATTAGGTGTTATATCGGTACGTAAGTGCTTTTCAGGCCTAATCTCTGACAAGGCCTGATGTGCCAGACTGCCGTTGCATTCACCGTTTTATGGCGGTTGACAGAGCCTCATTAAGAGCCGCAATTAGCTCAGGCGAAGTCGGCTCCAGATTTTTGGAAGCGTTCAGCAGCTCCTGAAGTGAAGAGATTTCCTTTGGCTCCACCTGGTTTGTTTCAGGTGCCGTTTTTTGCACTTCATCCAGTGTACGCTGTGCACCGTTATCCAGCACCAGCACCCCCCCGGCACGAATTTCTGAAATGGTGCGCAACGTATACATCAATTTATCCCAGACACGGCTACCAACCTCGAACCCGGAATCAGCTACTTTTTCTTCATTATGCTTTTGAAAAATTTCTTCTAACCAAGTGGTGAAGCGCTTTCCAAAAGTATTGGCGGCTAAAGAAGTGCAGGAATAAACCTGTTCGACCTGTTTTGTTCCATTTTTATCAGTGAATGTAATGAGACCGATTCGGCCACTGTTAACAGTGTAAAAGCGAGGTTGAAAGCCAGCTTTGAGAAGGTTTTCAATAGCTGAAAAAAAATCTTTTTTGAGCATCGGTTTCAAAATGGTTTTCCTTTTATGCCCGGTGCCGCCGGGGCGGTGGCGTTAAATATACGCCATGTAAGTAAATTAATTTATACCCATTTGATTGTCAATACAAACAAAAAAACAAACCATGTTTATTATTTTATCAACGATGCTATTTTAAAGTCCGTCTAAAATAAAAAACCAAAAAGTTAAATTTGAAGCCGTCCTTCCTAAATTCATTTCTTGCGCATATTAGCACCCTGCTTTAAGTAAATAATTTTTGAAAAAGTTGTCTGGAGGTTATTAGCTCGTGCATCTGGATTGGTAATATAAAGCCAACACAGAAAAGGAAAACAAAATGTATAAATTAGTATCTCCTCGTGAACTGACTGAGATTATTACCGGTTTACTGCTTAAACCTGAACTCCTTGGTGAGCTGGACTCACCAGAAAAGCATCGGATGTTTATGGCAGATTTAGGCCGCGTGGTGGCCGAACATTGTGGAGGTCTGGTAAACAGCGTCGTCTTGCCAGGAACAGAAGTTACAGTGTCGGATGGGTTACCGCTTAATGGCCAGCCGGTACGTTATCTCGGAATCAAAGAGAACATCCCTCACCTCCTTGTAGAGCCTGATGCTTCCTTACCTTCGCTCGCTAAAAACGTCTGGATGTATGCAGATCCTGAAGGCTGGAAAGAACATTTTGGAGCTGAGGAAGACTGCCTTACTCCTGAAATGATGCAGCTGTTCCGTAAAGGTATCCAGGCTCTTCAGAAAGAGCATGACACCCCTGAAATTAGCCTCACACTTCAGGACTGGCGCCTGGAGGAGGAAACACTGCCAGAAGAGGACAGTCAGGCCTATCAGGTCAGCGTTACCGGCCAACATAACATCCACTGTGAAGTTGTTAACAAGGAAGGTAACCCCTGTTTTGGTGTCATGTTCGAAATCGATCAGGGTGTGCCTGCCTTACACATCAACACCGGCGGGGATATGTTGCTCCACATTCATTGCGCCCATAACGGACTCGTTCTGACCCCTGATGCAAGCGGTCAGCGATTTGATAAGGCTCCCGTTGACCGCTTCTCTTATAACAGCCCATCCCTGCTGTTGTCTGCCGACTAACCAAGGCCAAATCTGAATTGTCCCGTTTAAGTAACCAACCCGCTGCCGCCAGGCGGGTAAATCCTCTTAATGGAGTTTTAATGCAAATCTCAACTGAAGTTCTGAACGTCTTATCTCGCTGCCGTGCTGAAGGGAACTTTCTTTTCCTGGCCGACCAGCTCGACCGCAGCATTTATGTTAAGACAAACAAAGTGCTCGAAGCCGCCGGTGGCAAATGGAACCGAAAAGAGCAGGCACATATTTTTACGGCGGATGCAGCTGAGCGTATCGAGCAAATCATTCTGACAGGTTCGGTTGACATCCCACGAGATCTGTTCAATTTCTTCCCTACACCTGAGAATTTAGTCACAGATATGGTTCTACGCGCTGAACCAGCTGCCGGGGAGCGTGTACTGGAGCCAGAGTTTGGTGATGGCCGCATTCTGAAAGCCTTAAAACTGGCGGCTCCGGATGCATTGATTACCGGGATCGAATTGAACGATGAGCGATTCCTTGCAGTGAAGAACGATAGTGTCCTTAGCACAGGAGTCGAGCTGGTGCATACCGACTTTCTTGGGTACCAGCCCGATGAAACTTTTGATGTTATCGTTATGAATCCACCATTCCTTAAACGCTCTGACGTTAAACAAGTCATGCATGCCATCGCAATGCTCGCTAAGCGAGGTCGCTTACAGGCCATTCTGTCAGCTGGGGTATTGTTCCGGGAAGACACACTGACAAAAGCGCTCAGGGAGCGAGTCAAACAACTTGGCGGACAAATTTCGCCTCTTCCGGATGATACATTTAGGGAGTCCGGAACAAAGGTCAAAACAGCCCGCCTTGAAATTGATCTTCGCCGCTAACTGACAAGCAACCGGAAAGAAATCTTAATACGAGTAGCCGGTTAAAGTTACCTGACCGGCTTAACTGACTAAATCAATAAAGAGTGAACAGAAATGACGCATACTGCCGTTTCTCAGGCTAATAGTGCTTTGCAGCTACCCACGGTGGAGCATGTCTACGCTCTTCTGAAAGCAAATTGTAAACCTGACCGCTTTGACGGGCGTGACGGACCCGTGTGGGGCCAGGAATACTCGTGGAATCTGGCAAAAGATCGCTTACAGGATCTGGAGAAATACGGTAAGGCATATGTCTCCCGTCATGAAGACCGTATGGGGGAAGGATTTAGTTTTGGTCCTGACCTGTTAATTATTCGCTAACGCTCCTAATGCCTGATGATATGGTAAGCACAACTGGAAAAATATGTTTTCAAAGCCTATGACCACTTTCACACCAGAACGTATTGAACAAATTTTGGAATTTGCCGAGGGTAGTAACCCAAGCGAAGCAATGAGTCTCAGAGCTGACGAAGTTGCTGTACTGGCACGTATTGGAAAGGCAGTTATGTCGATTGCGCCTGTTTATCAGTGCGAGTTTTGCCACCATGACGCAACCGGGCAACTTCAGTGGCACTGGGAAGATGTGAACAAAGCTTTTTATGATAAATACGATCCAGACAGACGCGGAAGACGTCGAATCCTCTATACCGCCCCGCCGATGCCTTTAGTTTCGGCTGACCTGCTTAACATGGCTTCATCTGCTATTGAAGACTTGCTCACTAACAAAGACAGAAGTGGTGCGGGAATGTGGAATGACATTCCAGAACAGCTACGACGCGCAGCAGAACTGGTAATGGATAATAGCCGGGCCGCTGAAACAGAAGCGATGCTGATGCGTCTTTATGTAGAATGTGACACAGGTGAGCGCAGGGGCAACGGCACTCAATCTGGCGTAGCAATGCCTTCTTGGCAAACCGTTGAAGAGGCACGTGTGTTGCTAGGGGTGAAATGATGCAGTTCTCGCCAGGGCAGTTTGTAATTCACAACAAGAAGCGCCTTGCGGAACGAAGGTAGACGTACTGACTGAGGTTCACTCCCCTCTCGACTGGTGGCGTAATGCCGCCAGGTTTTGATTCATATATGCCGTCCGTTAACGCATTTATATCTGACATACCTAATTTATCCTGATTCTTTTTTACACAAAGTAAAAGCATCACTTAATGCGATATGTGGATGCCGATAGTTTCAGGCTAATGTTATAAGTTTTGCAATCGTTGCCAGTTTGGACACCACAGAAATGTCAGATGTAATTCCAAAAAGAAAGATTTCCGTCCTGAACGCACAATAAGGTTTGTCGAAAGGCAAATTATAGATTTGTAATTTCGAGCACCATATGGAGAAGTTTTTTATACTTTTACGAACATAGTGACCTTTAGGAAAAGCTTAAAATAACACCAAACCTAAAGGGGAATAAGAATGAAACATCTCGCTTTTATTACTGCTGTAGCCGGACTCGGTATGTCTGTTCAGGCCCCAGCTCAGATATATGAATCGGCCTTTAAAGACACGAACGGTATTGAGATCCACGCCCCGTCTTCTCGTCTTATGCTTAATCCGGCATCACCGGTAACTTTGACACTTATTTCAGGTCTTGATCGTTTCGTTAATGTCAAAGTCACGAAAGACACTGGAACTGTCATTCTTAATACTACGACTACACGGACGGGTGTATCAGACCGACTAACAGCTGCTGACGGTAGTGAGTTCTACGGCAAAAAAGTAACTTTGCCTGCTTTGGGTGAAGGCAAATTTGTCGTTCAGATAAACGTGTTAGATCTCAATCAGAAGCCTGTAGCGACCTATAACTATAACTGGCTAATTGATGTCACCCCTCCAGCGGCAAATGCTCTTACCGCTAATACTGGTTCTGGCTCTACCGCTGGTGACGTGTGGAAGCTTGGATTAGAGGCAACGGGGCAGTATGACTTCACCTCTTCGGGCGTAAGTGATGCAAATGGTATTGATAAGGGCCTAATATATATTTACAGGCAGGACGGTAGCCTCTACAGCACTACACAGATGCAGTATGACGTATCCGGCCAAAAGATGTACCACACTTACTCTAAGAATTCAGTTAAGGGAACCGGAATACCAGACAGCAACCTGGATGAAGACTTTACTGCAAAAGTTGTTATCTTCGATAACGCAGGTAATAGCCGAACGCTGCCAACTCAAAAATTTCGCTACGACAACACGCTGGGTGAGATGACACTGTGGGCCGTTCATGATCCAAATACGTCTTCCAGCGTCGTACCCGGGGTTTCTAATTATCCGGCTTACAAAGCCGGTATGGTCGTTAACGAAAACCCTATTCGATTAGTCTACCGGATCCCAAAATCTAACTACCGTGCTTATTCAGAAGGTGGGCTTCAGTTCATCAATCAATATTCCGCCCCCAAAGAGATAGCTGTAGACAGCACTTATGCTTATGTTGAAATGACTCTTCCCTATGGCTCAATTAATGGGGATATGGCTCGTATGGCGAACTTTGGCCAGTGGGGAGGGTATTATCCGTCATACAGCCTCGTTCTAAACCCATCTGCAAACCAAACGCCTGCATTTGCGGGTACCTGGGTAGATTTCCTCGATGATAAGGGGAACTGGGTTAAGTGGAAGGATTTTGAGAGTGTGGCTTCATCACGACTGCCAATTAAAATTTCCCGACTTCGTTTTAACGTTGAAGCCCGGCCCTTTGCACAAGAGATCGGCGGTAAGGCGACCTGCACCATTCCGGCAGGAAAAACCTCGTGTGAAGCGCCTGAGACGTTTGATATGGCCTTGGGTACCCAGGGCTACAATAGGATCCTTTACTTCGTTCGCAGCATCAGCAATCCCATTTTGCGGTCTGAGCAATGGATTATGACACGCTGGAACAATAAACAACTGCCGGTAATAAACTCGATATCATATGACGAGACTAACAAGCAGCTGGATGTACTGGCGTCACTTGAAGGCGATGGTAACTGGTTCGACTCGGTCTCATTGAGGGAATTTTATCTTTCCGATAAGAACACCGGTACCCGGATGTCACCCACAGGCGTAATCAAATCTCGTATCTCAGGTAACTACACGATTGCTTATGATTTATCCCGTCAGTCTGAAGGAAAATACAACGTTGAGGTCAACATCAGGGACTTCTTCCAGAACCAGACCAATAAAACTTTCGGAGAAATTGCTCTGGATAACACTCCTCCGACAGTGGCCATAACATTCGACGGAAAGCCGGTAAAAGACGATACGGTAGTGTACGGCCTGGAGAACCTCAGGATCGCTCTGGCAGATAATCTGACAACCCCGAGGATAACCCGTCTTCAGCTCGTAGGTGGCCCCACAGCTGATAACGTTGAGCTTACGTGGTCACCGGCAGGCAAAGATACATACATGCCTGAGTATCCGAGGCTGTTCCCAAATTTCGAACCATCTGAAAATTATTCAATTAGCGTAACAGTTGCCGATAGTCAGTCGAATACCAAAACCTATACTCAGAAGTTCAGTTATCTACCGAATAACCTTGTGCAGTTACATAATCTACGCACATTATCGGTCAGTTCGCCTCTCAAAACGACAGATGGCGTACCCCTTGCGTACCTGTCCACTAACGTTCTGCGTAAGACAAATGGAGAAATTGCTAAAGGGGTCCAGAACGCAACGCTGACTGTGCGGAAGGATGCAGCCTTCGGTATTAAATTTAACGGGGCACAGGCGGCTCCAGGTGAGTCAGTTGAGGTGCAAATAGATATGGGCCAGGGGGATAATCTTCTGTTACCCGTTTATCCTTCCGAAAATGGGAAAGTTGGCACCTCAGAATTCATGATTCAGATCGACGAGTTGAAGTAACTACCCGGAGCCGACAGTAAAACTGACGGCTTCAATTTTACTGCCCTCCTTGACTCCGATCAGCCAGTACGTCTTCAGAGATTCGCAAGGAAGAACCGAAAGAAAAGTTACTTTAATCGTACGTTTCCAGCGATGCTTTTAAAAGACAATGCACACTCGTTGATTACGACAATGGGAGTGAGTGTCGAAACCCTTGAGTAAGGATACCCGGTAAATATACAGCCCCGGGGATCCTCTTCCTTCAACCGGGGATGACAACGGTAGTGAGTCCGGCAACTCACTCCCGTTGTCACTTCTCTGACATATCGTCATACGAGCTTACTCAAGTGCATCCACAAAGATGGGATCGTTTTGAATCTAAACTGGTACTGGTTAGCCAGTCACTTGCATCTATTCCCCCGTCGATACTTAAGTGACAATTGTAGTGATCTGCAATACTGGTGTCTCAGAAACACTGACGACGGTAGAGACTCAATACCCTAACCCCTGACAACAGGAGTGAGCTTAGAGGTGTTACGCTGCTGTCACTTAATGCTTGGGAATTGCCTGACTCACAACCATTGTCATCCGGAGCTACTGATTAACGTTGAACCGCTGGACTTTAATGACAGTGGTAGTGATGGATAGGCTCATTTCCATTGTCGTCATTTTATCGGACAAGCCTCTTCGTCCTACAGGTTTAAGCTGACAATGGTAGTGATTGGATGATCTCACTACTGTTGTCACTCAGTTCTTTGAGCGGACCCTTCCCTCGGTTGGTCGGCATTAACAACGGTAGTGACTCGATTGGCTCACTGCCATTGTCATCGTGTAAATGACGTACCTTATCAGCTCAGCTGAAAGCAATGACAACGGAAGTGACTCTAATTGCTCACTGCCATTGTCGTCGTGTCTATTGAGAGCCTTATCAGTGCACCTGAAAAGCAATGACAACGGTAGTGATTCTAATGGCTCACTACCGTTGTCACCGTGTGTATTGAGAGGATGGTCCACTTAACTGGACGTCTATGACAATGGTAGTGACTTTAATAGCTCACTACCATTGTCGGCGTGTGAATTGAGAGGATGATCAGCTCAGCTGTACGGCCATGACAATAGTAATGACTTAATGAGCTCACTACCGTTGTCACCCTGTTAATTAAGAGGCTCATCTGCTCTTCTGGAAGGCTATGACAACGGAAGTGACTTGCTGGGCTCAGTGCCATTGTCGCCGTATGAATTGAGAGGATCATCCGCTCTTCTGGATGGCAATGACAACGGTAATGACTTAATAGGCTCACTACCGTTGTCATCCTGTAAGTTAAGAGGTTGATCTGCTCAACGGGACGACTATGACAACGGTAGTGACTTGCTGGGCTCACTACCATTGTCACCCTGTGAATTGAGAGGTAGATCCGCTTAACCAGACGTCCATGACAACGGTAGTGACTTTCTGGGCTCAATACCGTTGTCACCCTGTGATTTAAGAGGTTGACCCGCTCTACTGGACGGCCATGACAACGGTAGTCACTTTCTGGGCTCACTACCGTTGTCGCCACATAGAATGAGAGGAGCATCAGCTCAGCTGAACGGCAATGACTACAGTAATGAGCTGGATGAAGCATAACCATTGACATCTGGCCCAACCGGAAGCCGTATTCGCCAATCCAATCGAGATTCACAATGGCCGTGACTCGCCGCATTAAGTTCCGGTGTCCTCCCAAAGCTGAACGCACACTCGGAGGACAATGACAATGCCAGTAAGGTACACATCATTACCATTGTCACTATAGCTACCAGAGAAGCCGGGATTTGAATGTCGATGGTAGTGAGTGGGTCAACTCACTGCCATTGTCACCCCGTTACGATATTTTCCGTTGGATGTACTGGCCAATGAAGTAAAGCGTAGAAACCGGGTGTTAACAGGTGACTCAGGAGAAAGCGTTGAATTCGCAATCTCGATCTACATAGGGTGGTAGAGAACAATGACAACGGTAATGACTTTTGACTCATTACCGTTGACGTGAAAGAGCGGGCTGGGACTAACGAAAATCGAAGAAGTAATTTAGCACCCGGAGCCTGAACCGCCGGGTTAACTTTAGCTGGCGTTGCTGTTCTTTTTCTGGCTTCGAAGACTACGAATATAGCGCAGTTCTTCAGCGGTTAAATCATGGACGGTAAGAACATCATCGCCGTCTATCGGGTCAGCTGGTGGGCATAACTCACCTTCTAAAACAGAAGACCCTGAGTTCTCTTCTTCATCTTCAACCACTTCTAAAGGAGGCTGAGTATTGTTCAAATTCAGATCGGGATCCCGCTTATGAATCTGGAAGTATACTTTTCCGTCTTTCTTAATTTCGGTGTACTGGAGGTATCCTATCGATGCCAACTCTTCAAGAGCCTTTCTCACGGTAGCATTCTGACTATTTGCTCGTGTTTTGAGGTTCAGACGATTTTTCAGCCGAGTAAGGGATATCGGTATAGGATTTGGCGGTAATGACTCTATGAACGTATAGAGAGCCTGGGCGCTTTCCTTCTTGGCCAACTCCTTAATTGCCTTCAGCTGCATCAAAACCTTATGATCGTATTGATAGAGCTCGAAAATCTTAGGATCAACCTGAAGGACAACCTGATCTGATTCCGGGTCTAACAGGGCAGACTGTACCAGATGCGTTGTATAGACTTTGGACGAGTTATTACTGGTGAACGACAAGGTAACGGATGCTAACCTGCGTAAGGAGGCGTCTATACGTTTTCTGGACGCTGTAGATGAGCGATAATTTTCAGGCGTACATAGCTTGAGGAATTCAGTGAATTTTAAGCTTATCGTGTCATTGTTAATCGGATGATTGGCATAGGTTCGAATGATGCCCATCCACGTCTTAAAATCTACTGACATATCAAGACGCTCACCGACAATTGAAATATTGGTGAACCCCTCGCTCTCCATTAAAGAGAGCGTCTGTAACTCTTTCGTTGCGTCAAAGCCAACCGTTTTATATTCCCGATTTTGACGCCCCACACTCTTTGGTGATGGGACGAACAGCCCGAGCCGCATCAAAGCAATAGACTGCACCGTACGGTTGCTGTTAGGACGCAAAATGATGTCTTTACCTGATTCTTTCTCTCTAACAGAGAAAGCCCTGGTGACCAGGTCCTGCTGCTCAGTATCTTTCTCTTTAGTCATAATAAGTTATCACTGAATGTGTAAACAGATTGGTGAATAGTAAGCCCCAGCGAACTCTATGTCACTGGATGGATCATTGTGATGATCCATATCTGTGCATAAGTTCTACCTAAAAAAACGACTCCACTCATTAAAACTTGGCAAAAACTCTTTGCATACAATGACCTGCAACTCTTATCAACAACGGATCAGATCAAGTTAAAAAGATCTAATGAAAAGTCACTACTATTGTCGCTCTGATCACTACTGATGTCAAAAAACTCATTACCAACGTTATAATAATCACTACCAATGTCAAAATAATCACTACTGTTGTCACTGATCACGTCTCAGGCCTTGTGCCGTCTGGCCTGGAGGCAGCGGGGATCTCTTTTGATCTATCAGGAACACTAAGGTACTAATTATTGGAACTACCTTGTGGAAAATGGGGATAAATAAATGCTTAGTTCTTATACAGGTCTCAACTTGCCTCCCTGATAAAAACTGTCGTCAAAGCTAAATCACAGCCACAGGCATTTTCGGTGGATAAATTTTTGAGAAATAGAAGCATACATGCAGACTCGTGTCGCAAGTAATTGAAAGTAATAATTTATTTAAATAATGCGAGTCACCTTACCTTACAGTGGAAGTTTAAGTCTAACCTCACTACCATTGTCACTTAAAATCATTACCAACGTCGAAATAGTCTCTACCATTGTCTTTTAAGTCACTCCCGTTGTCACTTATGTCGCTACTGTTGTCAGTGACAATGCTCCAGCCCAGTAACCATGCGGCCTACAGCGTACCGGGATCTTCTTTGTACTCTCTGGCACCTTTGGGATCATTTATTGGATCTACATGAGGGATAAAATCTTTTGACGATTTCGTAGTGCAGTTATACCAGCGACTTAGCAAGACAAAAGCTGCAATTTAGTGACGAGTTACTAGTCTGCCCAACAAGAGCAATGCAGAGAAGATATGTGGTGAAATGACCATGGTAGTGAGTCTAATCACTACCATGGTCCGCAGTAAGCGTTACTTACGCAATGAACGTCGGACTGATTTGCAACAACATGGGCTACGGCGCATCAGAAGACGGCCGTTGTGCTTCAGCAAAACAGCCCTGCTTTATTTTAATTCTTCAATGTTAATCATGAACTCAGATCTGCCTGTAAGGCCGGATACAGCAGGGAAAATAGGAAAGCTACGGCTGTCCCCGAGCCCCAAATCCAGTTGAAGCTCTTTGCTTTCACCTGGCATCGCAGAAACACCATTTACAGTCACGCCGAATGCAGCGTCCTTACGGACAGTAAGCACTGCGTCCTGAAGCCCTGTAGCGATTGAACCATCCTTTTTACGCAGCTGGCTGGCATACAGAACAGCCAGAGGAGTATTGTCAGATGTTTTGAGAGAAGCATTGACAGCTAAGGTTTTCAGATTCTCTAGCCTGACGAGATTGTTTGGAAGGTAGTTAAATTCGACTGAGCTTTCTTTAACGTTGTTCATCTCATCTTTGGCCTGAACTGTGAGAGTGTATGTTTCGCCTTCATTAAGAGACGGAAAGATCTTGGGATAATTAGGTGCATACAGGTTGTTTCCCAGATTCACCCAAGACAATTCCACCGCATCAGAAACAGGGCCACCGCGAAGAGTCATACGGCTTAAGGATGGTTTAGTTAGAGCATCGGTGAGCTGTATACGGACGTTCTCCAGCCCATATACTGTTACGTTTTTGCTGATCGGTTTTCCTTCGTAGCTAATACTTACAGATGGTGCTGTATTATCAACGACAACAGTTTGATAAGGGAGGTTACCGGTATTGTTGAATGTATCTTGGGCATTAATTACCACGTTATAACTGCCTTCTGGTACCTCTTTCATGTTGAACTCATACGTGTAGTTCCCAGACGCCATATTTCTACCTGTTTGTTTGCCGGTTACGCTTATTTCTGCGTTGTTACGGTTTTTATCTGACAACCAAACTCGATTTACATAAACATGGTCGAAATATGAACCATCTCCAGGTTGATTCACGTAAACCTGGAGAATGTTGGTGGTTTCAATGTAATCAAATCCAGTGACGGAGGGACCCAGTGTATGCCAGGCTATATTCTCCCATATAGGGGCAAAGAAGGTTGCTTCGGTGGTTGACCTTACTTCATAGCCACTATGAAGATAGCCGGTAGTGCCATTTATAATATCCTGGGGCAAAGAGACGGTACAGGTTGTTGAGCCAGCTGGAATACTGCATGTTGCTCCGCCAGTGATTTTTTGATCATATGGCCTAGCCTGTACATTGAACCGGATATTAGTAAGTTTTATAGGCATATCAGATGCCTTGAACAGGTTCCAGTTTACGCTGTTGAACCATGTTCCATCAGCCTTTTGTCGTTCTATGGGTGAACTTCCCCAAGCCGGACTCTTTACAGAGGCAGGATCCCAGTTGAGCCAGCTGGCATACTGACCAAGATCTCCTCCAGACCATTGATATGTATTCACAGGTCTATAGTAGTTTCCATCTAAGGCACCCTGTGGCAGCTTAACTTCCACGTAGACATAGGTGGCATCTTCGGAAAGGACCTGTACTCCGCCATAGTTATTGGTAATGCTCATGCCACCATTTCGATATGGCTTCCAGTTAGTTCTTGGGATACGTATAACCAACTTGTAGGGGTTTTCCAGCACTGTAAGGCCTCGTTTAAACGGGACGTATCCCGAAGAAATGCCGGGTACAACACTGGTGCTTACACGTGAGTCATGAACTGCAAATGGCGTAAATTCTCCCATTTGATCGTCATATAAAAACCGCTGGGGAGGAATGTTAAGCGTATTTCCTGCCAGGTCCGTAACGATGAAATTGAAGGTGAATTCTTCATCAAGATCACTTGAGGGCATGCCAGCCTGGGTGTTCATATCTTTAATCCACGGATAGAACGCACGTTTATTGGCTGTGTCATAACTCAGGTTATTGTCGGAGACCACAGAACCATTACTTCGTTTAATGACAAGACGGATCTTGGCAATTCCACTAGCATCCTCAATACCGTCTGCAAATATAGAAAACTGGCCACTACCGCCTCGGCCCAACTCCCAAAGTGGCCCAGAAAGTACCATGTCGTAACCTGCGTTTTGACTCGGATAAATACTCTTATAGCGTGGAGGAGTTGTATCAACGATGAAATGATAAGTAGATGTGCTCACTACAGTCTGGCGAATATCCAGAGTTTCATTGACTACAGTAAAGGTCCCTTCTCCGAGCGCCGGTAGAACCATATCCTTTCCATAGTATTCTGTTCCATCGGCAGCAACGATACGATCTGCAACGCTCGTTTTGGTCGAGACGGAGGAATACATAACCTTTTTATCGCTGTCTCGTGTGACCGTCACTCGCTCGTACCGATCAAGACCCGATATCAAGTTCAGAGTCAAAACACCAGCGGGATTAAGATATGTTTGTGTTGCAGGCTTAATATTCCGAACAGCCTTATTGGTATCTGTAAATGAGTAGCTAAATACCTGAGCATGTGCCGAAGATACAGTAGCAAGGGCAGTTGCAACCATGCAGCCAATTAGAGTTTTACGCATATGATGCTCCGGGAATAGGTTATAGCCTTATTCTACGGATTCAGCCTACAAGGTCCGGTCGGATAAAGTGATAATTTGCCTGTTAAAAGAGACATCAAGTGAGAAAGCAACCAACGTACAGAATGCAAAATGGCGGCAGTGCATCTGGATGACGCAAAAGTAACTTTTTGTACCCACTTTTTTGGATTTTAGCCTTCAAAATGAGTATTCAACCAATCATAAAAGTAACTTTTGATAGACGCTGCTCCTTTATGTTTGCCAATTGTGCTGATATGTTTTTAAATTCAAGGAAGCGAGATTTTAAAAGCATCTGTTGAGTCAAATTTATGTAAAATAACAGGGTAACCATCACTTCTAGGTTGAGGAAACCCAATGTTATACATGCTCTTATGCTGTTTTCTGATGCTCAACAGTACATTCGTTATGTTCAGAGCAATGTCTGCAATAAGTAAAGGATCCGCTAAAGAAAACCGGTCTGAAATATCGCTGATAGTCCTAGCAACACTTGGAATTGCATCACCATTCATTGTCGCAATGATTACTATTAATGAAAGTATGACATCTAAAACAGTAACAGATTTTTCTTTGGGTGCTCAGTGGTCCGGAATGGTTTCAGCGGTAGCGCTAATGGGGTTATATGCTCGACGCGTTTGGAAAGAGAAGAAGTCCTTATTTACTGGCGCTTTCCTGGCCTCTTCCTTAATGGCCTTTATTTTTACTGACAGCCTTGTTTTCGTATCCCAGAAGGACACCGGCGTTCTGGCTACTTTCGTACTCGATAAAAACGCTGGAGATATTGATTGTAGTCGCCCGGCTATGATTGTCCATTACAGTAAAGGTGTTCCAACGGACTGGCGTTGCCCAACCAGTATCATGTTGATGGCGTATTCTTCATATCCTTTTTTACCTTGGCCTGAGTATAGCCATGGTACCAGCCAGTCTCTTACGGTTGTTATTGATACATTTATGGAAAACGCTGTTAATCTCAGTCAAAAATAATAAATAAACCTCTCTAGTGAGAGGTTTTATAAACCTGAGCCACCAATCTAATTAACTCTATATTTTTGTTTTAGCTTTTTTAAAGGTAGACTTACCGAATAAAACAGCAATTATAGAGCAAAGGCCTGGCGTTAGGACAAAAGCTAATAATGCACTGCCAAAACTTGTCATTTCAGGCACCACGAACCAGCTGATAGGCCACGTCAGGGCAGGTAAATTTAGCGGATCATAAAGCGCATGTAGAGCGCTTAACACACAGTAAAGTGCTAAAAAGCAAACTAGATAAACAACGATCCACATTTTAATTTGCTCAGCAATTTCAAATTTAGGACTGCCCATGCTTTACCTCAGTGGCTGAATATTGATGGTTAATATCTTTAATCACCCGTAAGCACTTAGTGCATACCTTAGTTCGATTTGTCTGCTTGTCCAGAGTGTATTTAACTTCAAGTTGACCTCCAGCATTAAGCAAAGTGAGCATCTCATCTTCTAACACGCTTCGGTAAATGGTCTTGTCCGAGAGTGTGCCCGGTAACGAGTACTCAACATAATTGTTTGAAACTCTTACCGATTTAGGGATTTTACCACTGAGCTGGATTTCATTCGTTGAAGGCATTACAGTTACTTTAATCACAGTTGCCGGTGACCAGAAATCCTGATAACGCACTTTATGAATTTTATCAGCTCTAAGGCCTAACCACACATTTCCGGCGATAAGAACAATAAGCAATCCATAAACTGATCGTCGAATGTTACGCCTTTTAATCACAATGTCCCCCATCCCTCAAATATCATTCTAAATAACTGCACCAGGATATCATGAGCGTAATTAAAAGAATTCTTCATAACCGGGGTTTTCAGTTGAGTTTGCGGACTCTTTACTTTGCGGTTTCTCGCCCTCTATTTGAGTATCCCTGACAGGTTTGGATTTACCCATGCTCCTCTGAAAGGTATCCATAACAAACTCAATATCTTCTTCTGGCAGGCTGGTGGGTTGGTTGCTCATAGGACTTCCTCTTGTTGAATACGTTCGGCGTACAGGATGCGAACCGAAACGGTCGTGTTTTCAAACTCGTTCTCAAAAACGTCCATCCATTCCGTCCGGAATTCTTCCCCCAGAAGGTTATCGAGCCCCTGAAGAGATAATGGAAGAACGGCTGCTAGAGATCCCCCGGCTGCGAGATGAGATGCAGCTGCCTGGAGATGCAGCCTGGCCCGGTTATCGGCAAAAGGTGGGTTCATCACGACATAATCAAACTTCTTCTGTTGATTAGACTTAGACCATGTGAGGAAGTCAGCTTCTGTCGTATCGTATCCCTTAGCCCGGGAGATAAGGCAATTCAAAGTATCAAGCTCGATGCCAGTAACGATCACACCGGCAGGGAATGATTTAAGCAAATCCGCATGGCCAATATTAGGCTCCAGGAGGGTATCCCCTTCCCCTGCACCGAGCAGGGAATATACATATTCGCTGATTCGGCAAGATGAAGGGTAAAACTGATGCGATACAATATCAGGCATCTCCCCTATCTGGCCGATGTAACGAATAACCTCACACGGATCATAGGAAAATGTCACATCGTATTTTGTTACTGTTGCCCCTAAGAACCGAAGGGTGTCAGCGGCAACACTCGAAGATTTGCGTTCGGCGAGAGACCCTAAAGATGTCCAGCAACTCCATTTATTGTCCCCGTCATTTTTAAACATTAGTTCAGAAAGCTGCATCCGGGTATCAAAGTCGATGCACTGCTTAAGTACAGGGAATGCCTCCAAAGATTTCTTGCTATGAGCCATGCGGTCGGCAGGTAATGCCAGCGGTACGATAGCTGATAAAATATTGTTAAGCCGCTCGGCGATATCAGGGTGGACGTCAATATGCATTGATCCATTTTTGTAAACCCTGAAACGAATACTGTTGCCATCGATGCAGATCCATTTTCTGAACCCCTCATGTTCGACCAACGCCTCAACCAATGATTTGGTGTTATGGATCGCCTTCACCTGTTCGCCACGGAAGAATGCGCATATAACGCGGAGCTCGCTCAGTGGTGAAATGCCAGACTCTTTAAAATCCACCCTTAATTTCTGCCAGGGGTATTTAGACGGCTCGCAAACTCCGGTAGTGATCATGCGGGTGGAGAACCCAAAAGCTTTGTTTGTCTTATGACTGCGGCTCAGAGACTGGAAGACGTCGTAAACCCTTTCTTTAATAAATTGATTGCGGTCATTAAGCAAAGCAACGACTGTGCCTACTACAGCGTCAGCTGTGAAATCAGGGATCACCTGAGGCGGCATAATATAGCGGTCGGCCGTAAACTGCTTATCCCATTCGTTACGTTTGGCATCCGACATGATAGGCAAAACATCAGTGAGTGCCATAACGCGTTTCCAGTATTCAGATCTCAGAGCGTTTTCCGCGAACAAGGCATCCGCTTCAGAGATACTGTGGTTGTAGCCTGAGAGATAAGAATAAAGTTTCTGGTGATTGTGGGTTTTGAACTGGACAGCCATGTGTTTCAACAAGCAGAGTTCATCATTATAGGACTCAACAAGATCCGCGATAATGCCGAGCTCTTTGCGCATATCTGGAAGAAATGTTTCAGAAGAGCTAACCACCAGGCTATGAGAGGTTGTTAAAGCCAGTACGCTGTGACCTGCATTATCGGGTTTAGCTTCAGAATCAAGAGATGACATTTTACCGGTCCTTTAGAAAAAACTTTTACCAGGATAGCAACGTCGCTCTGTAACCTAATAGGTTCAGTGACACGAAAAAGTTTTTTATGTCTCTGAATAAAACTTAAAGATGTCAACTCATAGAAAGAAGCAAAAAAAAAGCCCCGCATAAACGGGGCAAGAACGATACATGGAGGTTTAAAAAAGGCGGGCAAAAAGCCTGAATCCTTAATGACTCTGACAAAACCAACACTTTGCCAAAAGTAAATTATTCTGCGTCCGGCTGTGGGTCAGTATCCTGATCGGTCTCTTCCCCTGCCTTCTTAGCATTTTTTTTACGTGGGTATTTTGGCTTCTCACCATTAAGTTTTGCCTGACGATTCTCCGCACGGCGAAGCTGCTTGTTCTCTGATTCTGTGATCTCTTTTGAAAGATTTCTCAGCATCTCCAGAGTACTGCGGTTCAACGTAATGTTGATTTCTTCGTCAGCACTTGAATCTGTCATCTCCGGCAATTCAATATCCCCCAGTTTCTGTAATAAGCTGGTGGTGATGAGTTTGACGCCTTCTACGGCTTTTGTGGCAATAACCGGCGGAATCCGTGCTGGCTTGAAGTCTGAAGGTCTGACTCGTACCTGACCATGTTGGGTTTTTTTCACCGTGATGCCATTCGCATCGGCCTGCTCAAGTTCCGCGATCATCTTCTTGATACGTGAAATTGCTTCTGTTTCACCGAGCTCATCGATCAGTGAAAGCACGTTAACATACGAAATAGCGTCAGCATGAATCCATTTCTTGATAACAACAGAACAGGTTGTCAGGCGGATAAGAGAACTGATGGTCGTCGGGCTTTTATTTTCACGTTGAGCAATTCGTTCGAGTGACCAGCCAGCAAGAGAATGTAGGCGACGATAGGACTCGCCAAGCGCAACAGGAGAAAGCGCAAGACCACGGTTACCATCAATGGTCGCGAGCTCACAGCCAATTTCATCTTCTTTAATCTCAACGCAAAGGATTGTGATGTCATGATCTTCATCACATGCCATCATTGCGGCTTTTAAACGGCAGTGCCCCTGGCGAACAAAAGGTACCCCATCAATGACACGTACTCGGATAGGGTCTACATAGTCACCTCGAATGTAGGCATTCTTGATGTTGTAGATGTGTTCTTCAACCTCAGGGAGCTTATAGTAATCGTCACCCATTCCCATTTCGCGGGAGTTGAAGCCTGGCGTGACCTGAATTACTGAAGGGTGGATAGCCCATGCTTTCTGGTCACTTACTTCAGTACAAAGTTCAGGGTTTGCATCACGGAACTGTTTAAGCCCAGTGACGTAACGACCTGTGCCAGTAACTACTGAAAAGGCAACATGGGCCGTTTTAAAGACCTTGTCATTAGCTTGCTGTGTAGGTTCTGTCAGTAAAACACTCATAGGGGCTCCGTTACATTTTTCTGCTTACTTTCTGCGTAGCGGGGATACTACCGAAAAAAAAATCCATAATTTTTCGCAAAAAAGGTACTTTTTGAGCCTATTCTGATTTTTCACAAAAAAAGAGGGCTCCCCATTTCTTGTGATGGCATCAAAATCGCTTCATAAACAAAGACATAAATCCAAAACATAAAGTTCAGGTATCAGTGAGGAAAAATCTTATAAATCCGCAATGCTGAAAGTCAAAACTGTGCGTCTTAAACAACTTTTTTTTGCTCCCTAAGTTATTAGTTAAAGCCCGTGGTTAGGTACGATACCAGCACCTAAATTTCTCTCTCAGGTATAGACACTTTGACTCGACATCTCAGACACATGCCGATAATCAAATGGGCTGGTGGAAAAACGAAACTGATGCCTTTCATCAGCCATCACTACCCACACGATCATAGTTGCCGGTGGGTAGAACCCTTTATAGGCGGTGGTGCCGTTTTTCTGAACATGTTTGCACAAAATGCATTGCTTGCAGATAGCAATCCAGACTTGATCAACCTATACAGGACTATTCAAAGACAGAAAACTAACTTTATAAATCAGGTCCAAAACCTAGCGGATAAAACCTTTGTCGAAAAGGACTACTATGAGATGAGGGACCGTTTCAACAAAACCTGTATTTCTGGTCAACCGCTTCAAAGAGCGGCTTTGTTTTACTCCCTGAATCGCCTGGGCTATAACGGTATGTGCCGCTATAACTCAGAAAGAATCTATTCAGTGCCCTGGGGGAAACATACAGAACTGAAGCTTGACTTCAATAAAATAGACTACCTTTCATTTCGTCTTTCAGGTATTGAACTGATCACCGCTGGTTTTGAGGAGACTCTGGCCGCAACCGGCGAAGGAGATCAGATTTATTGTGATCCGCCATATGACAAAACAAGCAAAACTAGTTTTGTCAGTTACGATGGTAAACCGTTCAGCCAAAGCGACCACGTGCTGTTAGCAAATATGCTCGTTGACGCTCACAGAAAAGGCGCTGCTGTTGCGATATCAAATAGCCTGACACCATTCACTTTGGGCCTCTATGAAGAGCGTGGATTCGTCATACACAGACTCAGCGCTTACCGATCCGTAGGAAGTAAGCCAAATACACGGAAAACGGAAACAGAAATACTGGCCGTGCTGAAATAGAGTTAATTCTAATCAACGGGGCTAATCCATTCCTGAAAAGTTAATACCTCAGGGTGAGTTCGTTGAACATAAGGTATAAACTGAAGCTCTTCTATTCTCCGGTCGCCCCTCTTTCCTTCGCAAATAAATGAAATGAGTCCTTGCTGAGAAAGCCCAGTAAGGACGCTCATAAGTCTTATATTTAGAGTTTTAAGCTGTAAGTCGTTATTAATGTCCTCCACTTTATGAGAGCTCTGGCCTGAACGTTTAAGATACTCGTAAACCATGAAATTCGAATTTCGTCGTTTTAACAATTTTTCGGTTATGCATTCCTGAATGAAACCGCCAAGAGCATCTAAAAGCGGACTGAGAACTACCGGGAAAGTTAATGTGTAACTTTGAGAAGTTTTAGACAAAGTAAATGAATTTAGAAAGCTAAAGTTAAGTCTCTTTTTTGAATATGGAGCGTAAGCGACAAGAGTAGTTGACATAACAGTAAGTAAAGCTTCAAGATGTTCCACTGTTATTAATGTGGTTTTATCTGTATTTCTTAGATTATGGAAATCAATAAACGCTACTCTTGAACGGCTAAGCCAATCTTGTACTTTAATGTCGATAGAAAATTGCGATATATGATTTGAACATTCATTTTGGTTGATAGGGCATGCAGACGAAAGATGGTTATGGATTATCATGCATAGCACAAAAAAAGGAAATCGGCAGGCTGTGGGGCATTGAAAACCGGTTAAAGAAAGCTTAGACGTTTCATATGCGCTTACCGGAAAAGTAACTTTTCTTAACGTTGGCTTTGACGATGTTCTTGCATTTTTACAAATGAAACCGAGACCCAGATCATTGTGCATTTTAAAGTCCATCTCCATCATCACCTTTTAGCCTTAACTGTATGGTATTGGTATACAAAAAATTAAAAATTATAATTAATAAGATTATCATTTTTTTACTATTGAAAAGGTTGTGATAGAGGGGAATTTAAATGTAAAAGATTTATACTCGCAGATCTTTATGAGGGATAAAACCCATTGCGTAAGCAACAATATTACGTGAGTGAGTCCTAACGACAGTTTAAGTCTTGGCTCTATATTTAAGCAGTAAAACATTTAACTGTCTTGGAGTTTACTTAACTTAAAAACTGTTATTGCAGCATAATTTTTCGAATCAAAATCATAGAATTTTCTGACTTTTCCAGTCAAATGATAACGTTCACCCAATAAAATGTGATCCTGTTTATCGGCCGTTAAAGCGATCCCGTCATTTCTAACTTTACCAGTAAATGTAAAAAAATAACTCCCTTTACTTTTTGCGTACGCGGCCCTGACTTCAGTAAATGTTAGTTCAATGCTTATGACCTGGCCGATATTGTAGCTATGTTTTAAAATTTCTTGTTCATTTTCCGGAGTTTCAGACAACATCACATCAAAGGTTGTAAAGAAACAATCCAGCTGGCGTTCTGTCAAAAAACGGTTATTGTCTAGTTGCGCCAATATACTATTAGAAAACTTAGTGTTAGCCTTTTTTGCTTTCTCAATAAGTACGTGGTTTCTGGATTTCCATGCTTCGAGTGTTGGGTTAACACGCAGTTCCGGAATGTTATCGAGAAAGGTAATTGGCTCTAGTACCACTAATTTTTCAATAATGGGTCCAACTGTTTGCACCCCATGACACTTTTCACATACATCAGCCCCTTTGTGGCCTGTGCCCGCACATTCGTTACATTCTCTTTCGATAGGTGCATAATAATTTCCATCTCCGTTAAGGGATACATTCACTGAGGCTGGTACCATATGACCATCAAGAGTAAAGAAAAGAGATTTCATTTTCGAAACACCTCCAAACGTGCCTCTACGATTGCTACAGCTTCTTTCACAGTTTTTTCATAGTGGTCATGCCCTTCAGGAAATTGGTCAAAACGTTTACCGTGTTCTAACTCTTCCATGTTGCGTTTAAGGACTTCATGAGTTAGAAGCAAATCATTATAATTATCGATAAGAGTCAGCTTTATAGGTTTAATCACTCAACTAATCCTCGGGTTTTTATTCCTTAAGGAGATCTCGAATTTCCAGAAGCTCTTCTAATTTTGGTTTAGAAAGAATGATTGCTGTATTTTCGTCGTTAAGTAAAGACAATAAAATATTTAGCTTTTCATCATTCAAGATTATTTGAACACCATCATCAGAAAATATTACATTTTTACTATCAACATTTTTGAACAAGTGTGCACTATCTCTACCAAATTTTAGTTCTGTTTGAGTATTCGTTATAGATTCCGTATGTGTACTTTCCACAAGCTCAAGAAATTCAGATTTTAGCCGTTCTGTTTTCTTATGCGAGAGGCGCTTAATACCCAAAGTCTTACGTGTGACTGCCGAATTTTTCTTTTCTGGTCCGCCTTTATTTAAGGTGTCTGGTCCTGCTCCAGCTGCATTGTGTTCAGGTATGCCTACAATTTTGCTCGTTGTAGTCTCAATATTCTTAACGCCAGGTAAGAAACCTTCTATATGTTTTAAAACCATTTTGTGATCGTTGGAATATTTTAACATTATTTCAATGGCGAGCGTTTTTTTGATTAGATTTAGGCTAATCAAACGTTGAAGCTCTAATGGCATATCAAGGATTTTTAGCATATTACGAATTGCGGTAGTTGATCGTTGATATCGCATTGCTAGTTCTTCAACCGAATACCCGAGACTAACAGCATGAGCTAATGCATGAGCTTGCCCAACCGGATTTAGCCCATTGCTTCTGTTACCATCGAGGTTCTCAAGGTATTCTTCAATTTCGTTTTTATAATCGATTAAGATAACAGATAATTTTGGAATATTAGCACCTTCAGAAATTGCTAATTTTAAGCCATGAAAACGAGTATGACCTTGACGAACTAAATATTTACCTTTTCTTTTTACGACCTTGATCATATCAACCTGCCTTCCTTCCTTAAAGGCTTGTTTGATTGACACAATCATCGATTTGACAGGTTCTTGTTCGTAACACAAATCTCCGATTACCGCCTCTCGGGGATTAAATCCCTTTTCAATTTCAACTAGATTAGTATCCACTTCAATGACTGTATGTTTGCTGTTGTTCATATCTTCCTCCTGTTTACTACATGATACATGAACCTCAAATTTGCCAAATAGGGCTGATACATCTAAAAGGTAAACTCAAAAAATTTGCTTAATAAAATTAAAATAAAAACTGTCTTGAATAAAACAATGATAGTAAACCCACTTTCATTTCCGTTTGCGATCTGTAGATATTGATAAAGGAGCGCTATTCCTTGTTTTATATGGACTTATCATTGTTTTCAACAGGTTAGATCAATTCTTTAGATCACTAAAGATCAATAGAGTTCAAGTAAAGATCACGGCATCTTTAACTCATTGATTATAGTAACTTTATGAAAGGATCCGGCATTCGGATGCATGCGAAAAGCATTTGAATGAATAAGGAAGGCATTTACTGGAATGCTTATGGCATTTAGGTAAATGCGTAAAAAGCATTTGCAAGAATATGTTATAAACAGTTTGCCAAATGAAAATCTTATCACCGACGAGTTAAGTTAATGATTAAAAACAACGAGTTAATCCATCCTTTTGACGTAACCAGTAATGAATCAGGTAAGACTTATCAACTGACGCCTAACTCGTCCAAGTCGGTTCAGCCCGTGGCCCTGCTGAGATTGAGTGTATTTACCCCTGTCGGCACAAAAGAAAACCGCGACCGAAACTTTGAAGTTGATGCCTCTGATGAGCTTTCGTGTATGGAAATTGCAAGATCGGAGGGTTATGACGACATCAAGATAACTGGTGTCAAACTATCTATGTCTACCGACTTTAAGTGCTGGCTCGGGATCATCATGGCTTTCAGTAAATATGGTTTTACTTCCGAGAAGATTAGCCTGACTTTTAACGAGTTTGCGAAGATGTGTGGTATCAGTTCAACAAACATCAACAAACGAACTCGTGCGCGCTTTAAAGAGTCATTAATGAACCTTGCATCGGTAGTGCTTGCCTTCTCAGACTCTCGTAGTGGTCGGTTCACAGTAACGCATCTGGTGCAGAAGGCTATGATTGATCCAAAAAGCGATACTGTTGAGCTGGTTGGGGATCCTTCTATGTGGGAACTGTATCGTTACGACCATAAGACATTGTTAAGCCTTCAGGTTCTATACATTTTGGCTAAAAAAGAAGCTGCGCAATCTCTCTATATTTATTTTGAAGCAATGCCAGCTGGTACGTTGTTCGTTAATATGAAACGGTTGAGGGAAAGGTTGCTTCTTACAACCCCTATTCGTACGCAAAACCAGATAATTCGTAAAGCAATGCGGGAACTTGAATCTATCGGATATCTCGATTATCAAGAAGTTAAGAAAGGTCGCGACATACAATTTCAGATCTTCAAAAGAAGCCCTAAGCTGGCCCTTGCCAAACAAGGTTGAAAGCTATCTGGTATGCACTGGTTATAACCTGCTGAAAAATAAGTTATTTATCAGTGCTATGCTTAGTGCTTCTTTTACTACTGGTCTTACATCTCGGCTTAATGTGCAAAAAAGTAACTTTTCAAACGAACTCCTGACTATTCATCTGTATGCCTTTCTGACTCAAGCGTACATGCTAGCCCATTCATTAAATGCCGTTGAGCAAGATGGTTTCGTGCGCACTCTATTCACGTGAATGCCTTTTGTGGATTACGCCTCTTACATTCATACAAATGCTTTTGATGTCGGTATCCCAAAAATTCATTCATTGAAATGCTTTTGTTTGCCACTGTATCCCGAGCATAGCTATGCAGTGGTATAAAAAGGCATTTTGGTGAATGGCATTAGGTCGAATGACACACAGTTCAGCTTTGTTAAGAGCGAGAATGGTCCAAGACATCTATGACATTGGGCATCAGAAGGACTATGTGCTTGATATGAGATCAAAAAAATATCAGAAGCATCACAACTCCAATGGCATTCAAAGAAATGCCTTTGTTTTGTTAGTACACCAAACAACCCAAAATTCATGCAGTTATATCAAAGACTCATTCGCAAAAGGACTCAGCCAGAAAGCATTTGCTTAAATAGCATTGGCCAAAAGCATTCGAATGAATGATGTTCGTATGGACAAGACAAAGTCCCACTCACGCCCAGAGGTGTAAAAGGCATTTAGATGAATGACGCACCGGCCCGAGGATTGTATGTAGTTTCTCCAACTGATAGTTGCCGAACCAGGGAGCACAGTGATATGCGGCCTTCTCAGAATCAAGAGATAGATAATAAGGGAACAAAAAAGATTAGATATGAAGCTTAGTTACCTGCCCGATATCTAGTTAGAGCTTTTCAAACCATCAAAAGTGACTTTTATGCTTGAGGAGTCTCATCAGCTTCAGGATTGAGCTTAACGTAATCTTACCCCCTCCCCTCTTTCAAACTTTTACTAAGCGTTCACTGGTACCTTTCAAAGATTATGCTTTAGGCCCTTTGCTTAAAAATTCACCAATCGCTAAACGTTAAAAAAAGGGGGTTTATGCGAACGGAAGGATCGGAATAAAAAAGTATTATTCATTCGCGTTTACGTGAACTCAAATCTACACGGAGTAATTATGGAACTTTCTTTAAATATTGGCCTTAGTGAAAAGAAATCTAACACGGCTGCACTTTTTAAAACAAAAAGCGCAAAAGTGATTTTGTTTGTTCTGCTGACCGTGCTTTTTTGCGGTCTGGCATATGCGGGTTCAGATGATGGGGCACTGGGAGATATTTGGTCATACATGAGTGAAAGTATGACTGGAGCTCCGGGCAAAATTCTGGCAGCCGCGATGTTGATCTCAAGCGTATATTTCTCTGTCCTTAAGCCTAACCCGGGCCTGGCACTGGTTTCATTATTCATGATGCTGGTAATGGCCAACGGCGAGAAAATTATCAGCACCTTTATGGATGCTGGCGTACCGCTGTAATTTATTGTTAATCATGCATGAGGGGGTTCATCCCCCTCTCTGGATTTTTAATGAGTAAGCAGAACGACGTTCCTCAGCATACCTATAGATTCCCTTTCAGGATCAACATGCCTCTACTGATTTTGTTTTGGGATGCCAAAAAATTAGGGCTTGCATTCATTCTGGTTGCATTTGGGAATATCTTCGAATGCTTCGGGTTTTCTGTTGTAGCAGCGGTTGTGTATTGGATTGCGTATAACAAAGCAGCTGAGTCAGGAATAAGAGGATTGCTAAAACACAAACTCTGGTGGCTCGGTTTTTTGCCAGGTAAAGCAGTTTTTAGTAGCCGTTATTTCAACGATCCATTTATCAGAGATTTGTATTCTTGATGGAGCTATGAATGAAAATGCTAAGTGGCATTAACATCCCTTTTTTCAAAAAATCTAAAAAGGATGAAAACGGTGATCTTGAACAGTCATACGTAAAGAAAGATGAAAGTGCTAAGGGACGTTTTTTGGACATTAAAAAACGATTTAGCCCACAAGCTGAAGCGTCAGGTGCTGGAATTACATACAGCGCCCTGATTAATCGTGATACAAAACTTATCCGCATTAATACTGTTTCAATAGCCGTCATTGGGTTATTGGTTGCAAAGATTCTTTTTTTCACTGACCCAGTGACGATTGTTACCCCTCCAAACATGAATGAAGAGATCACGGTTGTTGGTAACAAAGCATCGGAATCTTATAAAACACAATGGGCTCTCTTTTTTAGTACCCTTTTAGGGAATATTAATCCAACTAATATTTCCTTTGTGACGGCCTATGTCCTCGATGCCCTTTCACCTGAACTACAGGCTAAAACGAGTGAGTCTTTACAGGAGCAGATAAATATCATGCAGGCTCGTGGTGTTGAGCAGACCTTTAAGCCTAATGATATTTACTTTGATCCAAAAAATGACATGGTCTATGTCTGGGGTACCAAAACGACTCGACTTGTAAATGTTCCGGACAAAACTGAATCATCGAAATGGACTTATGAATGGGTTCTCGGGATGAAAAATGGTCGCCCAAGAATTGCATATGTAAATCAATATTCCGGAACACCGAATATTAAAAAAATTACGATAAACGGCAAAGAGCAACTGGCAACGCTGGATAATCCGCCACCGTCTACAGGTAACAAGTGATGATTAAAAAAAAGGGCTTAGGCTTCAACGCAATTACAGCATTGATCATGCTCACGACTTCGAACTGCGTAATCGCTGAAGAATACCAATTGCCAGCAACAATTAATAACCCGGTTGTAATGCCAGTTGGTGCTGACGGATTTCAGAATGGAGCTGCAAAAGCCATTATTCCGGGTCAAGCTGGTTCTGAACAGTCAGGTGCACAAACAAACCTTAGTGAAGCCGGTAATGCGCAGGGACAAAAACCTACAACTGATCTCCCTACCGTGCAACTTTCCCCAGCCAGCAATGCTTCGCCTGCGGTAAGCGCTATTACTGGAGCATTATCAAATAATCCTAGTCTCCCCGGATTTGACGCACAGACCCGATCTGGTGCAATTGATAGCTATGGGAGACCAACAGGTACCTCTTCCCAGCAGAATGCAACCAATGCGACCGCCACGTCAAAAGCCGATGAACTTTATGTCGAAGCTCGTAACCGATATAAAGAAGTTCAGCGTGTAAATGTGCCGCCTGGTGGGAATGTGGTACTGCCAGTTTCACGAGGACTTCAAAACAGAATATCGACCAGCTTCAAGAATGCTTCTGTCAGTACTTCTACCCCTGCTGAAGAGGCAAGCATATTTGTTAATGGTGGCGATGTCTTTATTTCAACTAATACCGATAAACCAATCGGGATTATGTTGTCTGAAGATCAGGTACCTGAATCGACCTATAACCTGACCCTGGTACCGCTTGATGTTCCCGGTGCGATGATTTCAGTTACTACATCTTTAAGCCCATCTATGCAAGCCAAACGTGAAACCTCATTGGATAAGCAAAACTATGAGGAAATGTTGGCCCGCTCCCAGTCAGAAGAACTGGCTCCAACGGATCCAAAACAAGACGATCATAAACAAAGAATCATTGATTTATTGACTCCTGTGGCTCTTGGTGAGGTCCCTTCAGGATTCAGTTTACAACAGGACCGACTTTCTCGTATTCCTGCGCCAGAGCAGTCACCATGTAACTTTAATATGTATGCAAAGCTCGGTCAGAGACTGGTTGGCTCACGTGAACTTATTGATGTAATTCTTGTGAAAAACGATAAACCATACGGTCAAATCGTTGCTGATCAGCAGTGTATGGCAGAAGGCGTTATTGCAAGTGCTTTATTTGATAAAGCATACCTGCAACCGGGAGAAGAAACAGAGCTTTACATAGTCCGGGATAAATTGTTCAAGGAACGCGAGGCCCGGGTTACAACCAGACCAAGTCTAATCAGAAAATAATATGGGAAAAGTTACTTTGCCTGCTCTGCTTGGGGCCACCGTGATTGGTTTTGTCGTATTTGCTTTAACCAGCTTTTACTACAGGTCAGAATATATACCAAAAAGGAGTGTATTAATCGTTCCGGACGCACCCATTAGTATCGAAGATGGCAGTAACGCTTTTCCCGTTCAGACAGTAATAATGAACGATCCAACTCTTATTGATAAATTTGTAGGAGAGGGCAATATTAATGAGGAGAATGCTTTTGACTATCACAAAAGTAACGTTTTGGAACCTAATTACAAACATGAAATATCTAGAACGAGCCAGATAGATAAAGCTGAAATGAATCATCCATCTGTTCGTGAAAACTGGGCCAGAGCAGGTGAACCCTATATCGTTCCTCAGATGTCTGACAGCGAACGAAATCTAAAAATTAAACGATTCCAGAAACCTACAAGTGGAGCTAATCATGGACATTAAAAAGGCCTGGGAAAATAAGACCGTCAGACTTTCTGTTATTGGCGCTCTGCTGGTAGTGATTGTTTATATTATTAGCCAGTCTATTTTTTCCACACCAGTTAAGAAAGAAAAGAAAACACAGAAAAAAGACATGCAGACCAATTTGTTGTTAGATGATTCGCAAATGAACAAATTGAGTAATGAAGAAAGCCAGAAAGTATATAAAGAAATGGTTAAGCAAAACCGACTTGACCAAAATGCGGCGAAAGAGGACCGCGAAAAAGCAGAAAAAGCCCAACAGGAAACTAAAGCCCAAGTTGCAAGTTTAACTTCTCAACTTCAGCAGCTGTCTCAGCAAATTAATGATATGCAGACAAATCGAAACGGCAATCGTAACTTGGATGCTGGTAGTTCGCGTAAAACGATTAATGAGCAGGCACCGGCAGCTCCTTATCAGCTTAATGCTAATGCGCCGATTAATGGCGTAAACCCTAATTACGCTTCTATCACACCTACGCGTAATAGCCCAATGAGAACAATCACACAAAGTTCCATTAAGACTAATGGTACCGATGGTGTCATTCAGGTTATGCCCGTGTCTGAAAACAGAATCAAGGAAGGCAGAGAGGTCATTGCAGGAGATAAAGCGCCAACTCGGACTGTACGAGGTGATGGTACTGCGCCAGTTGATAGCAAAGCGCGGCATGCTGCCCGAAAAGATGAAATGTTTCTTCCGGCAACATCTATTATCACTGGTGTTCTGATTACCGGGCTTGAAGCGCCTACAAGCCTTTCTTCCAAATCAGAACCAATGCCAGTAACGATGCGTATTAAAAAAGATGTCATCATGCCCAATAATTTCACCATGGATTTGCGTGACTGTAACCTTCTGGGTTCAGCTGTTGGTGATCTGGCGTCACAGCGTGCTTACATACGTGCCACTTCTATCTCTTGTGTTAATTCAAAAGGGAAAGCTTTTGACGTAAAACTGGAAGCATATGCTGTAAGTGAAAATGACGGAAAAAATGGGATCCGAGGCACGCTTATCAGCCGAAATGGTAACGCAATTGCAGGAGCTGCATTTGCCGGTGGACTTTCTTCACTTGCCGGTAGCTTAAGTCCCAGTAAGGTATCTTCACTTAACATCGACCCTAATTCACAGGCTCAGTATCAGTCCCCTAATTTTGGTGCACTTGGGGCATTAGCCGGGGCTGGTGCAGCTCAAGGTGGTCTTAATCGACTCGTCGATTACTACACCGCAATTGCAGAACAACAGTGGCCAATCGTAGAAATTAGCCCTGGCCGAGCTATTACATTTGTCGTTCAGACCGGAACTACAATTCCAACGAATCTGACCAGTCGCTGAGGTTTAAATGGATAGTTTAGAAAAAAAAGAATCGCCTGAATCAGCTGGACCTGAAATCACTAAAAAAATGGTGCGAGAAAGGACAACAAAAAAAATTACCTTCGAAATTGATATTGAAAAAATATTGAAGTATTTATTTTTCTTCGCCTTTGCCGTATTGGTCATTATTTATGGTTATAAAGGCTTTATGAATGTTTACGATTACTTCAATAAACAATCCCAGCCTTCGTACAAGATTGCAGTGCTTGACATGCCTGAATTACGTAAGGAATTTTTCAAGCATCACGGAGGCCGTACTGCTGACAATGATAGATCTCAATTCGAAGAATATTTCAGAACATTAATGAAGATCTACCGTGACCGTGGCTATTTAATTATTGATGCAACGCTTGCCGTTACTGTACCGGATAGTGTTGAAATCGTCACTTATATGGAACTTGAAGATAGCTCTGAAGCGGTACAATCAAGTTCTTATAATGCAAAGAAGTAGAGGGCACCCAATAGTGAAAAAGTTACTTTTCCCTTTAATGGCGGCTTTCGCCATTATGGCGAATACGGTCACTTATGCTTCAGAGCAGGTCCTAACTAATAGTGATGCTGCTGCGTTAATGGCAAAGGCAAAGGAAGGTGGCGTTTCACCCAGTCAGATCTCGGGTGTGTTATCAAAAATGAAAGGATATAAACCTAAGGATGCCATATACATTCCTTCTGGTGGGCTATACCTCTTTCAGGACGAACGTTCGCAGCTAATGGCAGTAACGACCGATGGCCGATACTCCCTTACTGGGGGAAGCCTTGTTGATGTAATTAAACGTAAACCTGTTCTGACTGTAGAAGAAATCAGGAATTCCTATTTTATTAGTCTTGATGAGGCCCCCTTCCCTCTGGAAACTGTAGCGTCCATTCCTCTGGGAAATTCAAAGCTTAAAAGACAAGCAGCCATTTTCATAACACTTGATTGTGACGGTTGCATGGAACTTGTTAAGAAATTCTATGCAGATCGGGACAAGTATCGGATAGATATTGTTTTAGTTCCCTCACCCGGTGAGCCAAAAGAAGAGCTTAGAAGGCTCTGGTGTAGTAAAGAAAAAGGAAAAATAAACAACCTCGATATTCTTCGTTGGCTAATGGGAAGCAAATCCGACATTGAAAAAAGATTGCTCTCTCAAAAAGAAGCAGAAGAATGTCCGGCGGAACCTTTGGTAGCGTCATTGATGCTCGCAGGAATTTATAAATTGCAGGGTGTACCTTCAGTTGTCAGACAGGATGGTTTGGCTGGTAATGGCATTCCAAAAGATTTCGACTACTGGTTGAACCAAAGCGTTGAACCTCTCTTAAAAAATCCATTTGAGACAAATTAAGGCTAGTTTATGAACATCAAAAGATTGGTACTCAGTGCTCTGGTTGTAGGTACATCCTCATATCTTACGGGGTGCTCCATCGGTAGTTCCGAATCCGAATGTCCAGGCATTGAAAAGGGCGTTATCTGTAAAGGTCCTCGCGAAGTTATGGAGTTAACTAATAATCGAGATGATCTGTCTGCACTGGCGGGGGAAGAGTCGGAATCGGGAAAGGAGAAATCGGCTGTCAATGACAGCCGTTATCCAACTGAAATTAGCCCTCCAGGGGAAGTCAAATATCCACAGTCTACTACCCTTAAAAATCAGCCTGTGGCTTATTCAAAAACCGAAATTAAGCCAGTTGGTCAGTTACCTGTCATGTACGATAAAACTTTAAAAATGGGTGCCCCTACTTCATCCATTGGACCACGGCCTATTTCTGGTGTACCGGTTAATTCAAACGTAAGGATGACTAGCAGTTATAGCACTGCCTCTTCAACTGGTAACCCTTTCGTTCATCCGGCTGCGGAAGTCGTTAAACAAACAAGCTATCCGGTTTCTGCTGGAAATGCCCCACGCTACGTTGCACCTAATTCTGATATCAGCCCTGGTAAGGATATGTACTCTCTTTACAATGGCCAGCCCGTTAACCCGACTCTCAACCCTGGGCAGATCCAGCAATACCGTTCGCAAGGTTATAAACAAGCTGTAGTGGCTCCTGAACCACTTGCTGTTCTGCAACAGGGGAAAGTAATGAGAATTACTTTTGCACCTTATACCGATGATAACGATGCGCTTAATCTTCCCGGCTACGTTTATGTCAACGTAAAACCGCAAACATGGATTGCTGGCAAGAATTCGACCTCAAACCCAGCTCGCATAGTTCCTTTAGAAGTACAGGATGCGGCCCGGGAAAATATGCAGCAGCAACAAAAAGCAACTAAAGCTGTCTCTTCGAACGGCATTGTTAGACAACTGTAAGGTCAAATATGGAAGCTATCAATAATTACAATAGCGGTTTAAATCGCCATCAATTAGGTGGGTTTATCCCTGTTTACGATCAATTAGCAGGGACTCACTATTTTTTGATTGATGGCAACAGATTAGGGTTTATGTTTATCTGTAATCCATCCCCTGGAGTTTTTGATAATCAGCAAGATGTTCTTGCTGAAATGTTCAAAATGGATTTCCCTACAGATACTGTCTGTCAAATATCTCTGACTGCATTGCCAGACCTGACTTTACAGCTTAGTGCTTGGTCAGCTGTGCGAGGTGGGCGTATGACTGGGAACGATAAGCTTAAAGCAGATCTGCTTAATGGTTATCAGTTGGACTACTACGACAGAAGTATGCATAAGCCTTTAAAACCTGATCATGATAACCTTATGTTGAGGGATTTTCAGGTATGGATCTCGCTATCGATTCCTTTACAGTCTGCCCTTCCTACCGAGCTGGAACATTCGCGTATCGATTCACTTTACTCTGAACTTGTAAGTAAGTTAATTACGATTGGATTGCATCCGTTTAAGGTCGATGCAGAAAACTGGCTCTATTGTATAGATAAGGTCGTAAACCCCGGAAAGAACTCCCGGTGGGCTGAAGGTTTCATAGACGTTAACACTATGAAAAGGCTTAATGAACAAGTTAACGTTCCCGGCCGTAAGTATACAGTCACAGAAAATCATTTCTCATCAGTCACACAAAGTGACGACGAATCTGAGCATCGTTACTTCAAACAACTTTCCGTTGTAAAGTTTCCTGAATACGTCAATTTCGGTTGTATGTATGAGTTAGTAGTTAACTGGATGCATGGACGTAAGACAATTTTCAGCCCATTTATGATCACTCAGACTGTTCAGTTTGCCGATCCGCTCAAGTTGTCAAAAGAAAACGTCCGCTACAAAGCAATCACTAATAAACAGGCAAGTATACCTTCAGTTGTCACATTCTGCCCTCGCCTGCGGGATATGGATAATGACTATATGGCCGTAACTCGCGAGCTTGAGGATGGCGCAAAGCTTTTAAGAGGGTATCTTACTTTCACTGTTATGGGTAGTAATGCCAATTCTGTGCAGACAGCAGCTAACGATCTCAAATCCTTTTACCTCGAAAGCCGGGTCAAAGTAGCAGATGATTCCTTTATCGTTTTCCCGTCATTTATGTCATGTCTGCCAATGTGCAATGACCCAAAGACAATTTTCGACCTTGACCGTTCCGAAGTAGTGAGCAACACCGGAGCGGCTCATATGACACCGATCTTTGGGCCCTGGAAAGGTAATACAGATAGACCAGTACTGAGTTTAGTTTCTCGTGAAGGTCAACTCATGGGACTTGATATTTTCAAGACTTCTGCAAGCTATAACATGGTTATTGGTGCAACGTCAGGTGCAGGGAAGTCATTCTGGACAGCATATCTAATCAATAACTATCTTGGAGCTGGACCGCGATCTAATAACCTCGTTCATTATCGCTCAACATTTAAGCATTTTTTAGAAAACGAATACCCAGATGATGATCCTGACGGTGCTCAAGTATTTGTTGTGGACGTGGGCCGTTCTTACCAGGGGATTGCGGAACAATATACAAACAGTCAATTTATTGATTTCGGTAAAACCCCTGACTTCACCCTAAATCCCTTTGCCTTCCTAACTGACATCACTGTTAACGACGATGTATTTAACGAAGCACCTGAATTTACCGGTGAATCAACTTCAAACGATGCAGAAAAAGACAAAGTTGCTCAGACCATAATGGTTTTGAATCAGCTAAAAATTATGGCTTCAGAGAAAGGCCTTATCGATGATTATCAACAATCAGTGATGCTTCAGCTTATTGCAGAAGAGTACCAAGAATCCAGAAAATCAGGTCGGACCGGTTCAATAACCGGCTTTGCTCTGCGTTGCAAGAAGCATGAAGACAAACGTATAAAGGATATTGGGGAGCAACTCGGAGCATGGTGCGAAGGTGGAATTTATGGGCACCGGTTTACCGATACGTTGCCTCCAATCAACTTCGACAGCAGATTTATTGTTTTGGAACTGGAGGAGCTAAAAGGCACCCCCCACCTTCAGACAGTTGTATTAATGTCTATCATTCAGGCTGCTCAGCATGCAATGTTCATCAAAAAAGATGGGCGTCGTCGCTTGTTCATCCTTGATGAAGCATGGGAGTACATTCGTCCTGATAATTCATCAGGTGCCGGAAATCAATCAAACCAATTCTTCTCTTCCTTCCTCGAAGCGGCATGGCGTAGGTTCAGGAAAACAAACTGCGCTGGCATCTGTATCACACAGTCGTTTGAAGATTATTTTACTTCTTCTGTTGGCCGGGCCCTGACTGCTAACTCGCCTTGGAAGATAATCATGAAACAAGAAAAAGAAAGCATTGAAGCAATGAAGGCTAATAAATATTTTTCTACTTCAGATGCAGAATATGAACGTATGAAAAATATTCGTACAGTCAAAAAGGTGTTTTCAGAGATGTTAGTCAGGTTCGAAAACTTCCAAGAGATCTGTCGGTTATACGTAGACCGGAAAATGGAGCTTTGTTTTACTACGGATAGTGCTGACAGGAGTAAATTATGGGAAATTCAAAGCCGCGAGAATTGTAGCTATGGCGAGGCAATAGAAATTCTCTATGCTCAAGAAGTAGCAGCGGGTTTGGCCGCGTAGAGTAAATATCTTCAAGCAAAAATAATTAAACCAGATGTCTCATAAGAATCTGGTTTTTTATTGTATGCCTTAAGTAAACAAATGAGGTTGTGACTTAATGAGTTCATCACTGTGCTGCAAATTTTGGTTTTATAATTAATGTGGTGTAAAAACAGTGACATAAATACAAATCGCAGTTAGGTTGTGTACGCATTAAGTAAACAAAATTTATAACTTCAATACTGACATTATAAGATGAAAATCACGTAAATTACATTTTTGTTTACCAAAGGTAATCAAAGTAGCGCGGCATTATTAGTGAAAACAGATCACTGGTGTCATTTTGCATACAAAACTTAATATCCTTTAATCATTCTTCTAAAAGTTTATTATTAACGGTTTGGTTTCTGAAAATTTATCCAATTTGCTCACCGAAGACTTTTAACTTATTTAACCCCCTTTATCGCCAAACTGTGATTTTCTAATGTTAGTCTACAGTTCTAGGGCCCTTGCTCCCATGATGCGAATCCTGCCACCTAATAAAGATTAACGCCTCATTCCTGTATGCCGGTCTTACGACGCCAGTGCACGGACTATTTTTGGTCATCACAAGGACAGGCGGGAGATTTAATCAGGGCGTGGTGTTGCTGAGCAGCAGCTGCGGCACTGTAAGCCGAAGGCGGAATTAACTCCTTTATCACCATCTGGGGACGTCATTATGGGTAGCCCTTTTAACTTGCTCAGGACCATTAAGCTAAAATTCCGGATAGCGATTGACGTAAGATTTAGGCTAAGCAGGTAAAGTGATCCCCGCTCCCGGGGTGACAACTTTATACAAAAGGCCGAGCGGAAGATTGTCCTTAGGGAATATTTCTTTAACACAGCACGGGCACTTACTCACGCTGCCGGATTTAACCCCCTTAATCGCCAAACTGGGGTTCTGTCCTCATGCTGGCCTTCAGTTCTGGGCGGGGTTGCTATCACTTGCTCCCTAATGCGAGATGTACCTGCTGATACAGATTAACGTCATATTCCTGCGTGCCGGTCTGCCGACACCAGTGCACGGGCTTTTTTCGGTCATCACATTACCGGGCAGGAGATTTTATCAGGACGTGGTGTGACTGAGCAGCAGCTGGGGCACTGTCATCCGCTTGCAGATTTAACCCCCTTAATCGCCAAACTGGCGTTCAGTCCTGATAGTGTCCTTCCGTCCTGGGCAGGGTTGCTAACACTGGCTCCCTTAATACGAAATGCGCCTGCTGATAAAGATTAAAGTCACATCACTGCATACCGGTTTGCCGACTCCGGTGCATGGCCTTTTCCGATAATCACAAGGACGGACGGGTGATTATATCTGTGCATAGTATGTCTGAGCAGCATCAGAAGGCACTGTCAGCCACTGGCAGATTTAACCCCCTTAATCGCCAAACTGGCGTTCAGTCCTGATAGTGTCCTTCCGTCCTGGGCAGGGTTGCTAACACTTGCTCCCTTAATACGAAATGCGCCTGCTGATAAAGATTAAAGTCACATCACTGCATACCGGTCTGCCGACTCCGGTGCATGGCCTTTTCCGATAATCACAAGGACGGACGGGTGATTATATCTGTGCATAGTATGTCTGAGCAGCATCAGAAGGCACTGTCAGCCGCTGGCAGATTTAACCCCCTTAATCGCCAAACTGGGATCAGTCCTGATAGTGTCCTTCCGTCCTGGAGAGGGTTGCTAACACTTGTTCCCATGATACGAAATGCGCCAGCTGATACAGATTAACGTCTCATTGCCCATGCCGGTCTGCCGACACCGGTGCATGGCCTTTTCCGATATTCGCAAGCACAGATGCTTGATTTTTTCAGGGTGTAATATACCTGAGCAGCATCTGAAGGCACTTTCAGTCGCTGTCAGATTTAACACCCTTAATCGCCAATCTGGGATTTTATGATGTTAACCTCCAGTTCAAGACCCTTGCTCCCATGATGCGAACCTTGCCACCTGATAAAGATTTACGCCTCATTCCTGTATGCAGGTCTTACGACTCTAGTGCACGGACAATTTTCGGTCATAACAAGACCTGGCGGAAGATTTAATCAGGCGTGGTGTGACTGAGCAGAAGCTGGGGCAATGTCAGCCGCTGGCAGAAAAAACCCTTATTCGCCATCTCAAACCGTCATTATGGGTAGTCCTTTTAACTTTCTCAGGACCATTAAGCTTAAACTCCGTTTAGAGAATGACGTAAGATTTAGGCTAAGCAGGTTAAGTGATCCCTCTCCCGGGTTGAACACTATATTCATCGTACGAGCGGAAGATTGTCCTTCGGGAAATATTTCTTAAACACCGCTCGGGATCTTATTGCCACTGGCGGATTTAACCCCCTTAATCGCCATACTGGGGTTCTGTCCTGATGCTGGCCTTCAGTTCTGGGCTTGGGTTGCTATCGCTTGCTCCCATAATGCGAAATGTGCCTCCTGATACAGATTAACGTCATATTCCTGCGTGCCGGTCTGCCGACACCAGTGCACGGGCTTTTTTCGGTCATCACATTTCCGGGCAGGAGATTCTATCAGGGCGTGGTGTGACTGAGCAGCAACTGGGGCACTGTCAGCAGCTTGCAGATTTAACACCCTTAATCGCCAAACTGGGATTCTGTTCTGATGTTGACCTTCCGTTCTGGGCGGGCTTTGGTTTACTAACACTTACTTCCATAATACGAAATGTGCTTGATGATGCAGATTAAATTCACATTACTGCATACCGGTCTGCCGACACCGGTGCATGGGCGATTTCCGACGATCTCAAGAACATATGGGAGATTATATCAGGGAGAGTAGTATGCCTGAGCAGCATCTGAAGGCACTGTCAGCCGCTGTGAGATTTAACCCCCTTAATCGCCAAACTGGGGTTCTGTCCTCATGCTGGCCTTCAGTTCCGGGCTGGGTTGCTATCACTTGCTCACATAATGCGAAATGTACCTGCTGATACAGATTAACGTCATATTCCTATATGCCGGTCTGCCGACATCAGTGCTTGGGCTATTTTCGGTCAAAACAAGACCTGGCGAGAGATTTAATCAAGCGTGGTGTGACTGAGCAGCAGCTGGGGGCACTGTCATCCGCTTGCAAATTTAACCCCCTTAATCGCCAAACTTGGGTTCAGTCCTGATGTTGGCATTCCGTTCTGGGCGGCGTTGCTATCACTTGCTCCCATTATGCGAAAAGTGCCTGCTGATACAGATTAACGTCATATTCATGCATGCCGGTCTGCCGACACCAGTGCACGGGTTTTTTTCGGTCATTACAATACCGGGCAGGGGATTAAATCAGGGCGTGGTGTGACTGAGCAGCAGCTGGGACACTGTCAGCCGCTGGCAGATTTAACCCCCTTAATCTCCACACTGGGGTTGCCTCCTTAAGTTGGGTTTCATTTCGGGGTGAGGTTGCTAACTCTGCTCCCATAATTCGTAGTGTGCCTCCTCAAGAGATTAACACCTCATATCTTTAGACTGGACTGACGACAACGGTTCACAGTTAGGAAACGTATATCAGCACACCGGTGAGATAGATTTTAGGGTCTAAGCAAGAAATAGGGTAGGCGTGAAGATTCATTAATGGAGCTCTTAACTTCAAAGCGTAGAGAAGGAGACAAGAATCGTGGTTTAAACAGGTTGTGCATTAGGTATGGACTAGAGAGTCTGAGCTCACATCTGCAAGTTAAGCTCACAAAAAATCATAAAAAAGTAAACAAACATTAGCTTAAGATTGAAACTAAGGATAGAATTGTACGCATAACAAGGAAATGGACGCATTATACGTAAAGTTTACATATATGCGTAAAAGTCGGTTTTCAGTGCAAAAAGGTCATAACCATGAATTTACTTGAAAAGATCGCCCTCGTTGGTCAGCGCATGAAAAGCGAGCAGATTTCTCTAAAGGAATCTCTGATGGCTTCATCAAGAGTATCTGTTTCTGATGATAGTGTTGATGGTGTTGATAGACTGATCTATAACCACTGTTTGAATAAAAAAAATCTCTCTGATTTTTTTGGGAAGTCACGAGTAACGTTCAATAAAATACTTTCGGACTTAGAAGAAAAAGAACTTGTTGGTGCACCTATTTATCAAAACAAAAATCATCTTTACACCCGCTGGGATGTTCAAAAAATAATGGATGCCCTGGGTTATCCCAAGTACCGCGATCATTACTTTAGCAGAGCTATTGTTACTCAGAATCATAAAGGCGGTACAGGGAAAAGCACTACATCTGTAGCTTTAGCAGTAGCAGCTGCTTTAGATCTACAACTCAATGCACGTGTATTAATGATCGAATGGGACCCACAAGGTTCGATTGGAAGCAGCATGATTCAAAGTGTCTCAGAAGATGATGTCTTCCTTACAGCAATTGATGCAATCCTTGGAATTTATGAAGAAAATTCTGAGTATAAAAAATATTTAGATTCAGGATTCTCTGAAGAAGAAATCATCACTAATATGCCTTTTTCAACGCATCTGCCAAACTTGGACGTAATAACGGCTTTTCCGACAGATGCTCGTTTTAAAGATAAATACTGGCAATGTTCTAGAGAAGAACGTACGTCTTTGTTACTACGTTTCAAGGAAGTTATCTTACCGGTACTGAAGCAGAACTATGATTTGATTATTATAGACACTCCACCTGAAGATTCACCTTTGATCTGGGCTGCTGACGAAGCGGCCGATGGGATTCTTGTCGCAGTGTCACCACGTGAATATGATTACGCCTCTACTACAGACTTCATGCTTACAATAAGTGAAAGGTTTAAACAATCACCAAGTAAGGGCGACAATTTAAAATGGTTCAAAGTTCTTGCTGTCAATGTAGATGACAAAAGTCCATATGAAAGAATAGTTTTGGATAAATTAATCAGAACTGTTCAGGACCTTTTGATGTCCGCTAACATAAAAAATTCTGAAGCATTTAAGGCAGCTGCTTCCAAAGGGCGTACAGTGCTTGATATCAAAAAATCAGAGGAACTTTGTTCCGCAAAGCAGCTTGATGTCGCAGAAGAATCTGTATTACAGGTATATCAGCAATTTATAAATGAAATAAAAAGTTTTTCAGCTAAGCAAGGAGTTAACGCATGAGCGATGAGCAACATATCGGGAATGATAAATCTCGATATTTAAACGCACCAAAGCGGACAGAAGTCGGTCACCGTTCAGGTCTTGCGGGTTTGAAAACAGCACCTCGCATAAAAAAGTTATTCACTCTTCATAAGGGCCGGAGACTTGAAGCGGAACATGTGATTGTTCCAGCCCAGAGAGTGGAGAAGGAGACCTTAGTCCATCCAGCGAACCCACGAAATCAAGAAGCCCTTACAGATTATTCTGTTAGAGATATTCTTAAGCAGATTGAAGAAAGAGGGGTCGATACCGAAGGGATCGCTGTAAAAAGAGATGGGGTTTATTTATTAATAGAAGGAAGTCGCAGACGTTTCTGCTGTATAAAGGCAGAAAAGGATCTCCCCCTGTGGGTTCTTCCGGATGAACTAACCGAAGATGATATAAATTCAATTATATCCGCAGCACAAACATCTCGAAAATTTTCATATAGAGAAGTTGGGTTTCAATTTATCAAAAAAATGGAAGAAAAAGGATTTTCTACTAATGAAGAACTCGCAGCATATCTTGGGATTAGTCATGTATCGGTAGCCAAAAGAATCCAGGCGGCCCGTATTGACGAAACATTGATCTCTTTATTCCCGGATTATGAAGGAATCCCGAACTCCTATTATAGTCGCTTGTCTCGTTTACAGAAATATGTGCAAAAAAATCTATTTCCTTTAGATGAAGTAATAGATAATGTTAAAGAGGAAACAAAAGATTTAGACATTGGAGATCTCCAGGTTGCTCAAAAAGTTGTAATGGAAAAAATCACACAATCTGTGGAAAGTGTTTGTGAAAAAACTTATTCCACAAAATGGGAAACAAGTGATCTTATTACTTTTGATAACAAAGATAAGTATGCAAGAATCAGTAAAAACAATACTGGTAGAAAAATTCGCTTTGAATTCAATAGGATAAATGCGGGTTTTATTAAGGAACTAGAGGAGTTCATAAAAGAAAAATTAAAAGTACCAGAATAAATATTGAACTGCATCTTTATGATGCAGTTCATATGATTTATATTTTTAATTTCTTGTTATATTAATATGGGGTGTGCGCAGGTTCTGACATATAAGGTCTTAGTTCTATATGAACAGAAGCGCCATTCCCATCATTTACTACGTTTAAAGGTGCTTTTCCCGGCAATGACATAGTTGCAACGTCAGGTCCAGAAACAGCAAAATTATTTTCTGCTGAAGGCATTACTGTAAAAATCTTTATAGCAACATTTTCATGTCTAAATAATGAAATCCCAAAAGTAGAACCAGCTTCGGTATTGCTCACGTCCACAACCACAGGGGTTTTTCCTAGATATTCATTAGTTAGTATGTTTTTTACTAATGCCCCTTCCGGGACAGTATAGATACGGTATGGATATGCTAAAGCCGTGTGACAAAAACATATTAAAATAACAATTAATGTTTGTTTCATAGATTATCCTCATTCAAAAATAAAAGATATAACTCTTGAAAATCGTGGTTAGTAATTAGGTCCGCTTTTCCGGGAAAATCGTAACTAACAGAAAATAAAAGCGAAAGCGAATCTTTTCCTTTTGCTTTGGGAGAGATTCTGCTAAAAGCACGGTTAATAAACATAAGTTGATCTTCATTGTTGAAGCAAAGTCCAAGCATTCCAACCGTAGGAACTACGAATGTGCTTACGCTGCCTGGGGGCAAAAGTTGCTTACTACGGGCATTGTAAGCACAACGACTACCACCTAGCGTTAGGCCTGAAAGCTCAATAAAACTTCTGGTTCCATTCTTGGCGACAAGCCAAACATCAGTTCCTGAACTTTCGACACGTAAAGTAACTTTTCCGTCAGTAAAGGCCTCACTTTTATTGTATAGAATAGGGTCAAAACCAACTGTCGGGAGTTCTTCGATTTTACTTTCTACTGACTGACAACCAGTCAGTAATGCAAACAATAAAAGTGTGATAACTTTAATCATCCCGCTTCCTTAGATTGTTTTTGGCGCTCGTTATAAAAGATAATGATTCACCGGGGTAGAGAATTGTTTCTTTCGTCCAATAACCATAACCACCGAGGATATTTTTTCTTTTCTCAATATAAACGGGTTCAGAAAATACTAAATGTTGATATTTAGGAAGAGATAAGATTTCATATTTTCCTTGTCCAACTAAGAGGTAATTCTTCTCTTTAGGATTGATGGTTACTGGATTACCAACACTTTGAGGTATGTTAAGTTTTTTTATATTTAGGTCAGAATAGTCAGGAACGGACACTTGATCATTAGACGTATTTCCGGGAAGAGTAAACCCTTTACCCTGATCCGGTCCAAAGATGGCAATTATATCTTTGTTGTTTCTTGTGATCGAAACGATAGCCTGAAGGGGCGTATTAGCAAGGTCATTTATAAACGATATAGTTAGACTTGATTTTGGCTCGACCCAAACAATGCTTTTTCCGGATGTGCCTTCGCTTAATGCAATTTTTTCATTTAGTAAGATTTTATTTTTGGCAATGATATTATACTCAAGTTTTGGTATCACAATAAAAAGTGATTCTTTATTTGAAACATTCATGATTTCTAAGAAATTGGTTTTGGTCATGCTGGTCTTTAGAACAGGCCTATATTTACCATTTATAAACCACCTTCCGTTTATAAGCTCCGCTTTAGCAGATATAAGTGAATCACTTTTCTGTGCGGCAGAAGAAAAAGCATCTTTTCTATGCTCTTTCTCTTGATGTGGTGCAGCTGCTGCGTGAAGATGCAAAAGTAATGTTGAAATTGAGATAATCTTCCAATTTATCTTCATCTTGTTACCTCAATGTTGTTTTCAATCGAATCGAGTTCTAAAGGATAGGTTTTAAGTGAATAAAACTTGTTTGTTGTTTGTATTAGCTGATGACACAATAAAACTGGATTGTTCTTCATGATTATTTCTACTAATGTAAGTGCTGGTGAGTCAGTTTGCGGTATACCCGGAGCAACTATTACCTGGTCTTCTAATTTTGACATATAGAGTGATCCAGTATTTATATGCAAACAATTACCGATCAGTACTGGAAGATTGTTTTGAGTACGACCATGGGCTTTTCGAATGCTGTTTACAGGATTCCTACCTAGGACCATAAGGTTGACGTCATTTATCATCATTGGTATTACGGCATGGTCCATACCGAATAGAAACTGGCTCTGAAAAATATTCACATTGGCATAGTTGAATGCTTGAAGCGCATTATAAGTATCAGTGAATGATGTGCGGATAGGGGCGTAATCAGAAGGGCAAACCCCAATTTTTATATCGCCTTTTAGTAAAATCTGCATCATCGTACCAAGCTGGGTATTAAGAAGTTTTTTTACCTCTTCCTCTAAATAGTAACGATTCACAGCTTTATGCCACTTTCCGCCCATTACACACCATCTCTCATTGAGGTATGTGCTGGGGTAAAATGTTCTCCGGTCTTTGTTTAATGGTAACAATTTTTTTAACATTTCTTCTCCGGCTCCGGCAGCTGAGAAATGCCTCACAAAACGTCCATCGAAAAAGCCACTGTTTATCGCCTTCATCAATTCTATGGGTTCCGGCCCATAGTCAAACAAATTTCCAGTAGAGAAAATTACTATCTCTTCTTCTGGCTTTGTAACTGATTGGATCAAGTTGCACAGCGCAGAGTAATGTCCATGAGGATCTGCCAGAAAGAAAATCCTTCCGGAGAAGTTTGTAAGGTCTATAGTTTGGACGTGCTCAGCTGCCATAAATTCCTCTACGTATGTTTACATCGATGATACGGTATTTCGAACTATGATTTTTTTACAAAAAGGCGTCATTTTGGATTCTAAGCCTAAGGACCTTTGTTACTTACAGGTAAAGGCCCCAGTCCTGGCTCTCAAACAGTTCATACTTAGGATGCAAAGTAACTTTCTGATTATAATTGGCTCCTTTATAAACATGGTTAATACATGAATACAGGAAATTTAACGGTAAGGTATTTAAAATGGAAGGATGCTGAAATAACATAGACTTACGTATTTTTTTAATAGTGTTAATGTTGATAATAGGTCACCATTAATGTATAAAGTTAATATCTAATATGGTCCTATTAATAAAAGAGAGTTTTTATGGCTGAACTATTAAAATCTGAAAGTCCTGTTTCACCATCAGTGCAGGATATCACTGAAGCTTTAAAAATCGTTGTCGATGATGGAAGTAAAGCTGCAAAACTGGTTTGTCTTAATGAAAGAAACGAATTAGTTCCCTTGCTTACACAAAATAGTTTTGTTCCAGATTTCCGTGTTCGCCATGAGGGTCTCAATCCTTTTAACTATCTTATTGATGGGCTGGAAAGGTTTTCGCATCACAGCGAATCTAGTAACTCACTGGAATCGACTGATGTATCTCACCAATACGATGAAATTAGCCGGTTAAATGTTCACCATGCACTTCATGCTTCTGGTTTAGTTCCTCAGGATGTTCACCTCTTTGTTACTTTACCACTTAGCCAGTTCTATACTGCTTTAGGGGAAACGAATATTGAAAATATTCAGAGAAAAAAAGATAATCTGATGAAACCAGTAGAGCGTTATCTTGACGGTAAACGCTATTCTTTTAACGTTTTGTCTGTGACTGTTTTCCCTGAATCTTTACCAGCTGTGACCCGGGCAGATGAAATTGAGGATATTGCTTCATTTGAATCAAGTTTGGTAATTGATCTTGGTGGTACTACTCTTGATGTTGCAAGTATTACTGGGCAATTAGAACAGATTTCGAAAGTAAAAGGTTTTGACCGTATTGGTTGTTCTATTGTTTACGATGAGATCAGCAGGTATCTTGAATCTGAGAAACTGAATACGAGTAATGCTTACATTCATCATCTTGTTGATAATCGTCATGATAAATCAGCTTTGAAGGTTGCAGAGGACAAGCGTGACGGTGTTTTTGATGCGGTAAACTCTGCGGTACAGAAGTTGCAAAGTAAAGTAATCAGAGCGGTTACACAAGTCGAAGAGAGGCCTCATAATGTTTTCCTTGTTGGGGGAGGTTCATATCTCATCGAAACAGCTATTCGTAAACATTTTGAAACGGCTAAAGTTATCATGGTAGACAATCCGCAGTTCGCATTATCTTTGGCAATTGCTGATACTATTTATTCAGAATAATGAGCTAGAACATGGCTAAATACCCTATCTCAAATAAGGCAGATAACGACCGGATTCAGATCCGGTCTTTCTGGATATCCGAAAGAAAAGCACCCTATGTTTATAGTTTCTTGAAAAAAACAGAACTTTGTCATAGGGGTGACCAACTGGATTTAATTAGGTCGGCTATTAGTACCGGGTTGGTATTAAATAATTTATTTCCTGACTTGGCAAATTTTATAAATGGTTTAAACGAAAGATTAACACTTGCAGATCTTAATAGGTTTCTGAATGATGGAAATACTATAGATACTGAACCTAAGCCTCCTATTAATGTATTGCTAGAGAATGTCTTAGATCAAAAGTTTATGGAGTATTTAACACCTCTACAATTAGATAATTCAAAGCAGGATTCTGTTTCTGTAAAAGAAACCTTCCTTGTACAAAAGGAACATGCCTGCTTTGGTGTGAAGATTGAAAATGAGGGAAGCGATACCTCTATACCATCTGAAAGCCCACTTTCTTCAGGTGCATGGCTTTGTTGAATAAATCGAACTTTTGCTGAGTTGAAGGATCAGATCACGCATCTTCCCGACAACGCAGACCGTTCCGTGGCAAAGCAAAAGTTCAAAATCACCAACTGGCCCACCTACAATAAAGCCCTCATCAACCGTGGCTCCATAACTTTCTGGCTGGATGATGAAGCTATTCAGGCCTGGTATGAGTCAGCAACACCTTCTTCACGAGGCAGACCTCAGCGCTATTCTGACCTTGCCATCACGACTGTGCTGGTCATTAAACGCGTATTCAGGCTGACCCTGCGCGCTGCGCAGGGCTTTATTGATTCCATTTTTTCTCTGATGAACGTTCCGCTACGCTGCCCGGATTACAGCTGTGTCAGCAGGCGGGCAAAGTCGGTTAATGTCAGTTTCAAAACGTCCACCCGGGGTGAAATCGCACACCTGGTAATTGATTCCACCGGGCTGAAGGTCTTCGGTGAAGGCGAGTGGAAAGTCAAAAAGCATGGCCAGGAACGCCGCCGTATCTGGCGTAAGCTGCATCTCGCCGTTGACAGTAAAACACATGAAATCATCTGCGCTGACCTGTCGCTGAACAATGTTACGGACTCAGAGGCCTTCCCCGGGTTAATCCGGCAAACCCACCGGAAAATCAGGTCAGCCGCCGCCGATGGCGCTTACGATACCCGGCTATGTCACGATGAACTGCGGCGTAAGAAAATCAGCGCGCTTATCCCTCCCCGAAAAGGTGCGGGTTACTGGCCCGGTGAATATGCAGACCGTAACCGTGCAGTGGCTAATCAGCGAATGACCGGGAGTAATGCGCGGTGGAAATGGACAACAGATTACAACCGTCGCTCGATAGCGGAAACGGCGATGTACCGGGTAAAACAGCTGTTCGGGGGTTCACTGACGCTGCGTGACTACGATGGTCAGGTTGCGGAGGCTATGGCCCTGGTACGAGCGCTGAACAAAATGACGAAAGCAGGTATGCCTGAAAGCGTGCGTATTGCCTGAAAACACAACCCGCTACGGGGGAGACTTACCCGAAATCTGATTTATTCAACAAAGCCCAGGTGCATCCAAAATTTCAAAAGAAAAGTCCATTTCCTCTGTGGTGCCAGTGCTAGAAAAAGTATCGGATGAAAATCAAACCGCCTCCATAAGCATAAAATCTAAAGCTAAGGCAAACAAGCGACTAGCGACTTTGGCAAGATAGGTGAGAGACAGTACAATCGACTTCTGAGTTCAACTTGTCTTACCAGGAAAGCCAGCATACTTGCTGGCCTTTTTTTTGTTATAATAAACTCAGGCTTCAGCTGAATCTGTAAAATTACTGTTAATGAAACGGTATTTTAGGTTAATTTGGATGCTGTTACAGGAAGTGCGGATTTTTCCTAAATTTGTAAAAAACCTAAGAATTATCTTAATAAATCTGGTACTTAATTATTATTTTACGTAAAAAGTCTTTGTGGTTTAATGGTTATGTAAGGATTTTTTGATACCCTTATACCCGATGGACCTAAGGTCACTGACAACGATGTTCATGTAGAATCTTCGTTTCTGTAATCCCTTTTGTCCTTGTCCCAAATGATTGATTATTATAATAAAGGCTGATCGAATGCTATCTCGCAACTCACTAATACATGGTTTACGCCGAGACCAGTTAATCGGAGTTCTGACTATTTCAGAGTTTCCGGTAGTTATGGTAGAAAGCCACTTCATTCAGTCTGAGGTTATGGGAATAAAACCCGTAATTTTTAATATTGATGAGCTTCTTGTTTCTATATCCCCAATTTCCTCTCTTAAGTTCGATTGGGAGTGGGCCCCAGTTGATACAATACTCATTGAAGTTATCATTCCACCTGTAGAGTCAGACCTTGTAAGTGCAGAAAATGACTTCCTCCGTGATTCTGGTATTGGCCATATCCAGTGCGAGCCTGGCGGAGCATCAATACGACGTACAGTTACCTTCGTTGGTGGAATAACCGCTGATAACTTACTGTATCAGTTGAGGCTTATGTGCGTAAGCGCGTTAAAACTTTTAGGAGAGGAACTGGGGGATGAAGTCTAAGATTAGATATGTTTTATCTGGTTTTGTTGTGTTATGTGCATTTGCTGGAGTTTATAAAATCCTAAACAATGTTCCGGTTAAACCTGACCTTTTGGACTTCACTGGAAACACATTTAAAAAGACATCACTCTTCCTGCCATGTGATAAAAGCTCGCCTTCTTTAAACATTAAAATTGCTGATAACGAGAAAATCGTGATCAACGGCATCGCTTCAAAAGTAACTTTTGTTGAAAAGGCTGACCCCGTCAAAAGCCCTGGTTTTTGTGATGATCTTGATCTAAACAATTCTCGCCTTGTACATACGGCATCTTACAGCCTGGTGATTTCTGAAACCAAAACAGGATTTACACTATCAAATTTCAAGCATCTTGCCGATGATGAATCATTAGGCGGTATGTGGTTTTATCAAAAGTGACTTTTTATATGGCAACTTCAGACTTCGCTCTTAAAAACCATAATGTTAAAGCATTTGGTCAGGATGCAGCCCTTGTCATTGAGATGAACAATGAAGATGTTAGCTCATCAAAACCTTCACCTTTTTCAAATGAGATTGATAATTATTATCTTACATTGCACGTCGCTCCAAGGAACGCAAAAAAAGATTATGACTGGGGCTCAAACCGTTCTGTACTTCTAAAATTGTCGACGAATGAAGTTATGCAGATGGCATCTGTATTTCTTAGAATCATGCATACTTTAAAGATTGATAAGAGGAAAACCTCACATCATGGCCACGTCGTATACAAAAATATAAGCGTTACCCCAAACGAGAGGGGCGGTTTGTTGTTATCCGCAGGGATAGTTCCAGTCGATAAAGATGGCTTAAAACCCTTCATGCACATGGTCCCCGTCTCACAAATGGATTGCGTTAAAATTGGCCTCTACATACTTGGATATCTTGCTCAAAAAACGCCCTGGGTAAGCTCCGAGTCTATAATTACCGCGCTTCGCTTATCTGAAGCCAAGAATTCAAAATAGCGCATTAACATACGGAATATACGGAAAAATACAGGTTTTTTTAAATGTTATACGAACGGATATTTCTGTTTTTCATCGTAAAGTGAGTTTAATTTTGCTCAGAAAAACAGGTATTCGTCATGAGAAAATCAGGTTTAGGTTTAGCCCTGTTGTTTTCTTTAATTGCTCCGATTAAAGCGGTCTATGCTGAAGCGATTATGATTTCAGGAAAGCTACAGGCTGATTTGCCAGCCGTATCCTTTGACCCGGGGCCGGGCGACTTTGTTGCATACGTTAATTCTAACACTATCACTGCCTCAGGTGCAGGCACAGCCTGTAATGTAACGGTTGATGATCGAGCGACTTCCTCTGTTGATAACCTCGTTTGTTTTTTTGAGTGGTTACCCAATACCTTGGGATTAACTTCTAACGGCTTCACTCTTTCAGGCGTTCCCAACACCACCGGTGATTTAAAACTACCTTACAAGATTTCTTACTTCTCTGGTTCTGAACGGAAAAAAGTTGAAATAGTAAAAGGTGAATATTCAATCAAAAGTGTGGCACCGGTAAAACCAACTATCACCGGTCTTAAATCATCCCTGAACGGATTAGTCTATGACGGCTTTTCTTTCAAATCGTATTTAAAGGATGAAGCGATCAAAGATATCGCTGTTTCTGTTGAACCCCGCAATTATATTCAATACATCTCAATAGGTTCAGGCTCCGCCTGTGAAGTACCTATTGGCGGAACTTCCTGTACCATTGAAGTTGGAAGCATTAAGGCCAGTGATACAGATGAACTTTTGGGTTCACGTGATATCACAATTACAGCAAACTCTAAGAATAATTATTTCGCACCTCCTGAATCCAAAAAGCTTGTTGTTAACTGGGATTATCGGCCTCCTGTAGTAGACCATACACTTTGGAATTTTACCGATGAGGCTAAAACAATCAAAGTAGGTGGCCAGGACATCTATACCGGAGCCAAAACCGTTGCTGTGGCCGTTAAGGTACCCCAGCAAGAAACAGAAGGTGAATGGTGGCTCCCAACAGCTATGTCGCTCACTATGACTCCGGATGGCGTGTTTAAGCCGACGACTAAAGTGACTTTAGATGATGGCACTGAGATTGATTTCAAACAGTCCTGGGCAACCCCTTTACGTAGAACTTTACAGCCGGTAAGTGGACCTCAAAAAGTCGGTGATGAGTACCTCTATATCTTTGACTTAACGGATCTTATAAACGGGTCCTACGCAGCGACTTTTACAGTAGAAAATACGAGCAAAAACTCTTCTACGTACACTGAGCCTGAAAGCAAACTGATGCTGTCTGATAACCCAACGCTTATGGTTCTCAAAGATGGGCAGGTATTAACTAAACGAGCACCCGTATACTTCCTGAACGAGATTATCGTTGCAGCTTTCCAGGGGCAGGCTGGGGTTGCTGACATAAAATCAGTAACAATAGACAACAAAGTAGTTTCGTTAACACCTACAAATTATAAAGGTATTTACTACCTGCCGGTTGGAGACGATTTAGCAGTTAATTCGGATCACGAGATTACTGTGGTGGCTGAAAACCTTTATGGAAAAAACGTAAATTTCAGTACCGTGTTCACTTATCAACCTACTGGATTCACTCTTAAGAATCTGGAAAAAAACGTAACTCTTTACTCGCGCGTACGTCAGTATACGGACCTGCTTAGTCAAACAGCTGGTGATAAATGCACTCTGTTTACCACAGAGGAAAATGCGAATGCTTACCTCGCCTGGTATGGGGAAAAATCAGATGTTACAGCATGCTACCCTCAGTGGAACAATGTCCCTGATGGGTTGGAGTTCTATTTTAAAGGACGTACCCCGGGTCTAACTGGATTCTTTAATAAAACAGGTGAGAATCTGCTCGACTATCAAGTCTATATGATTAACGGGAAGGGCTCTAAAGCGGTTTCCGCAAGGAATCGCCGTACTCTGACCACACAATTACCATACAACCCGATCATCTCTTACAAAAAGAATAAAGTCATAGCAGGCATCAATCCGAACACTGCTCTGGCTTATACGACCGGGGGGGAGGCCGCTCGAATATTAGCGAAGGTGGTACCAGCTGACGTTACGATGATCGTCTCTCAAAACGGCTCTGAGGCTGTCAAAACGTCATTTAAAAATCGTTCCTCAAACAACGATGCAACGACCTTTGTACAAAGGGTCAAGGTTGCTGCTGCACCATTGTGGACAAAGAACGTCTTTGACATAGCTGTAGAATACTCAAAGGATCCAGAATTAAGAACTACAGACACCCTCAACGTATATACGGTGCCTGATTTCAATATTCGAGCATCGATGGAAGTGGATGACAAAAAAACAGCCACATCTCTTGAAGTGCCCTTAAAGGTAACAGTGGGGCGTTATAACAACTCCACACGTAAAAGTGCATTTGACCGTAAAACAATGGGAGAATGGGACGTCACGATATACTCTCAAAAAAGTGTATACGGCAAAGATCCAGAAACAGGCCGTTATAAAACTACATACGAAAGAACTGCGCTGACTGAAGCATTGCCGGTCAATGATGCGGGCATTGTCGAAACCAAGATTAAAATTGAAAATATGGATCTGGGTAATATGCGTCTGGTTGGTGTGGCTAAGGTCAGATCGCCATTCTCTGATTTTGAAATGAAACGTGAGACCAGTGCTGTAGGCATTCGAATCTATAAAGGTGAGGAACTGGAGGGTAACCTGTCGAAAAGCCTTATTATCGGAAGGATCCCACTTAGTACTCTGGTAAGCTTCAAATCTGCCAGTACGGCTAACTCTGATGCACTCGCCCCCACCGAATGGCAGCAGTCCTCTGATAATGGTCAAACCTGGACCATGCTTTCCGACATGACCGGAAAGAGAAGTGTAAGTATCAAAAAGACAGAAGTAGGAAAGTGGCTTTATAGGGCAAAAATGACTAATAAATTCACATCCAAGATTTCCTACACAGATGCCTTAACGGTAGTTACCTACAAGCAGCCTAAGCTCAGTATAGATGTTACAGACATTCTTCAGGGCTCAGATATACCTGTAACCCTGCTTGATAACGATGAACCTATACCAGCAGGCACCGCTGAGGTTCTCTGGTCAGAGGATAAAGTCAACTGGGTGCAGGGAGATACAACTTACACTGTGGCTTCAGCTGATACCCTACCGTCTACGATTTATGCCCGGATGCGTTACCTTGATTCCGATGAACTGGCAGAGGAGTCTTCATGGAAGGAAACGTCTGCTCGGTTGGCAGCCGCAAAACCCAAGCGCCTTTCTGTCTCGGTAACGGGGGTTTCAAAGGTAGAGGTTGGTCAAAAAGTTACTTTGGAAGGTAAGTTCACGAACCCTAACAGTAAGTACCAGAATGGTAATAACGTAGTTGAAGAATGGAAAACACCGGATGGCCAGACATTTAAGGGCTCTTCACTGTCTGTTACCCTTACTGAGCAAATGTTGGATAAACAGGGATATGCTGCTTTTGAATACAGTGCATGGTTAGCGGACAATAAGGAGAATACGGTTTCTACCCGTAGAGTTTCTGTCAAATCGTGGGTTTATAAATTTCCCGAGATGAAAATAAGCTCCAAACTTAAATACGACATGGCACCGACCACCCTACGCGTTGCGTTGAGCGGTATTAAGGATGGAGACTATCCTGGTGTTACTTATTCCCGTGAATGGATCTACGACAAAGAGAATCTGGTAATCACTAAAGATGAAGGTGACACCAAAGAATTTACAATTGAAAATCCTGGCAAATATACATTGATGGTTGTTTTCAAAGATAACCGAAACAATGAACAGCGTATCGAAAATACCTTTGTTGTCGATGAACAAACGCCAATGAACGTTGAGATGACACCCAAGTTCTCTAACAAATATATGAGAGCTCCACTCGATGTAACCTTAAGGTCAAACATCAAGCTATCTCATTCGGCGGACTCGATAGATACGGTCACATACAAGGTGAACGGTGAAGTAATACCCAGCGGCAAAAATTATTGGGCTCAACTGATCTCGGGTTTAAAAGAAAAGAAATACGAGATTACAATTGATGTTGTTAGTAAACTTGGACAGAGAGGTTCAGCATCTGTTGAGTTTGATGTCGTTAAAAACGCAGTGCCTAATTGTACATTGAGCTACACGGAAACCAACCTAAGCTGGAGCTTTACCAATAAATGTGATGATACTGATGGAAAAATGGTTAGATATGAATGGTTCATCAACGGCGAATTAAGGAACGTTTTCGGTAGTACGGCTACACTTTCTAAAAACCTTAACCGTGGTAAGCAGGACATAAAAGTAATTGCTTATGATGATAGTGGAGACTTTGCAACACAGCACGTGACAGTTTTCGGACCGGCTGAAGAGGCAAGTAAGTCTGAAAACACTGTATCAATACCAAGCAGTGAGTAGTTAATTTTTAAATATAAAGCCGGGACATTATGTCCCGGCTTTTTTATACCCAATAATTGGACCTTTGAAAAATTAATGTCGGAAAGTAACTTTGCTCCAAAGGCATCTTTCATGGCCGCTAACAAAGCTGCGTATACATGCTGAGGAATTAACATTCTTATAGGTGAATATTAGGTTAGTTTGCAGACTTCCGAGCGTTGAAAAACATGGATAATAGTTACTTGGATAGAGGTGCATCTGCCTAGTAAAAATATTCTTCAGTGCCAGTGAGAAAAATATGAGCGACTACATACCTAAAAAGAGAGGGCTGCTTATACTGGATTGGTATGTCCCCCTTAATATTTTATTGCTGATTCTCGTTATGTGTGTCTTTTTCACCCGTTATACATTTGGATACGGTTTATTGAATGGGTGCCTGCCTGCTGATTTTTATATGATTGATCATTCGGATAAAAGTATTAAAACTGGTGAACTCATAGCATTTAACATGCCGAAATCGGTACGTTTTATCCCAGAAAATGAACGAGTCATAAAAATTGTTGCCGGTGTGGGCGGTGACAAACTTAAAGTAACAATGGATGGGGTTTATAACGGGGACAAATTTTTTGAAGCTAATGCACGTCGTATTTCGAAGAAATACAATATTCCGTCCATTTTGATTGAAAAAGAATTGATAATTCCTGAAGGCGAAGTTTTCCTAATTGGGCAAACCGATCACTCATGGGATTCCCGTTTTTGGGGAACAGTAAAGCTGAATTCAGTAATTGGGAAAACATATGCGATCTTTTAATGTAAATAAAAAATATTTACCAATACTTCCTGGACTTGCGTTATGTGCAGTTTTAAGTAATACAAATGCAAGCACTGAGTATCAACATGATGCTGACCTAATCGCTCAGCAAGCAAAAGGGCTTGGGGCACAGGCTAAAGGTGCACAGCAGCCAGATGGGGCTCTTAGCCTTGATGCTACGCTAAAATCACCAGATGTGCAGAAGTACATAGCGCAAGCTGAAGCACTCCAAAAAAACCAGGACCTGAGCAAGCAAATAAACCGTGGTTACGTCCCCGGTATGAATGCGGATAGTGTTCAAGCAGTTATAGACCATACCCAGGCTATCAGGGCCCAAAGTAATAACTCTGAAGCTGTCAACGATATAATTAGAAGACGTGATGAAATTCAAGAAAACGCCAGCCTTAATGAAGCGGCTCTGAAAGCTGTGGAAAATAAGCCGGAAGTCATGCGAGGACAATCTAAAAATATCGAAAAATTGTTTGGTTCCTCGGGCATCACAGCTGCTGACTTCGAAAGAAAAATGGATAGCACACGTGAAGAAGCACTATCAACTGAAAATGGAATAACGATCTTTGCTTCATTTAGCTTGCCGGATTATGTACTGGAAGACCTTCTACGTACGGCCTCAGAGCATAAAGCTCGTGTAGTTTTCAATGGTCTAAAGAAAGGAACTACTCGGCTACCAGAGACACAGGCAGCAATAAACCAAATGATTGTCAAAGGAAAATTTGAATCTCCTTTGATTACAATTGATCCTGATAGCTTCAGTCAGTATCAAGTAACTCAAGTACCGACAATTATTTCTAGGGAGCAAGCTCGTTTTGCAAAAATGGTAGGCTCCTTCAACGTTGAGTTTTTTCAGCGAGAACTTGCTAAAAAACCCGATCAGGATATTTTCCCGGTTGCTGGTACCACTTATCCCGTTGAAGAAAAGAGCATCATTAAAGAACTGGAAGAACGTGCACAAAAATATGACTGGGAAGGTGCAAAAAAAAGGGCCGTTTCTGACACATGGAAAAATCAATGGATGGTCGACCTCCCTCCTGCCCAGGAACACAAAGAATTTTTAATTGACCCTACAGTGAGGGTCACTCAGGACGTAAAAGATAAGCAGGGCCGTGTAATAGCTTCCGCCGGTGAGTTGATTAATCCACTTTCGAGATTTCCTCAAAACCTGACGATGATAATTTTCGATCCACTCAATCCGGGCCAGCTGGTATGGGCTGAGCAGCAGTATCGACAACGTCTGGGTAGTGGAAAAGTAATGCCAATGTTTACCCGTATCCAAAAAGATAATGGATGGGATCACCTAAATGATTTACGTGAAAAATTTAACGGTAAGGTGTTTAAAGTTAACGAACAGATCATCTCACGCTTTCAGATTAAAAACACACCTGCGCTTATAACTACTGACCAAGATAAATTCCGGATCACCCTGTTTAGCGAGGCAGAAGTCCGTGGTATCGGAGCCCCAAATCTTTCAGAGGAAAAATAAGATGAAACTCGGATTTATTATAGGCGCTCTCTTTGCAACATGGCTGACGCTAAATTATCCGGACCAGATGAGAAGTTATTTTACCAAAGCCGTCGACTATATCGAAAGTGTTGCAACATTTATTACATCCAAGTGAGCATGATGGTGAAAAAATTCAAAAAGTTACTTTTAGAGTTCATTGTAGCAGTTATGCTTTCGCTTTCTATACCGGGTATGGCTATGGCAGCAGATGCTGGAGTCCCTGGGGCTATGTGTCAGTCAGCTGGAGTGTGGCAGGGCTTGATTAAGAATATCTGTTGGAGCTGCATTTTTCCCATGAGGATAATGGGCATAGGGGCAGCTCCAGAAGGCGCTGCTCCTTCACGTCCGGGTTGCTACTGCACAGATCAGAACGGCGTACCGGAAATAGGTTGGCAATTGAGCTTCTTTCAGCCGGTGAAGATTGTTGAAGTTGTAAAGAGCCCCTGGTGCAGCCCCTTTCTTGAAGGCACGATGCTTCAAAAATCGCAGTTTGATATTGGTAAAAGCAACACAAATCAGCCAATGACAGCAACTGAAGCCGGATTTTACGATGTTCATCTTTGGGAGTTCCCAATCATGACAATGCTCAAATTACTGATTATTGGCGAGTGCACTGCTGAACCCTATATAGATGCCAGCCTGACCTATATAAGCGAAGTGGACCCTATGTGGGAAAGTGATCTGCTTACACTCGTCCTGAATCCAGAGGCAGTAGTTTTTGCAAACCCAATTGCCTCAATGGTGTGCGCTGCTGACTGTGTAGCAGTAACAGCAGGAAAGGATAATCTCGCTGCATACTTTTGTGCCGGATGCGATGGCAACCTTTATCCATTAACCGGCCACATTTACGCAAATGATGACGCTGTAAGGACGAGTTCACTGATAACCCAGCGTCTTCTGACTAAACTACATCGCCAGGGAATGCTGATGCGAACGATGGGAGCAGACGCAATGTGTGAGAAAACGTGGGAATACTTTACACCTCGTTCCCAGTATCGGCTTTCAATGCTTTTCCCAACTCCTGAGGCGAAAGGGCCGGATTGCTGTCATCGTCTTGGTGATTCGGTACATGACTGGTCAACCCTTAAAGGTGGGCGCAAAAAAATAGGCAATGATAATTATGTCTATATGTTGTGGCGTTACAATGACTGTTGCGTCAGATATATACCAGGCGCTTGATTTCTAAGGGTAAAAATAATGAAACTTAGAAAAACGATAGCTTCAACTATTATTGCATCAATGATTGCCAATACTATGAGTTGGGCTTTTTATATCTCTCTCATAAATATGGTAATGACTCCTCGTATTTATGCGGCAGACGCTATATTTGACCAGCTCGAAAGTAACTTTAATCTTGCTAATCCTAACGCAAATCGCAATGCGACAACCAGTGCTCAGGACATTGTTGAGAAGTACAAGAATGCGGATTCAGGCGAGAATGTCAGTGGGAAGATCACCGAGAAATACGTGGGTAAAGCCGAATCCGCTAATCTTAATCTCGGAAAGTATGGGGCAGGGAACTCAAATGAAAGTGTCATGAAAAATGCCGCATCCGATGGAAAGTCCATTGGTAGCGCCGTACAACTGCCGAGTATGTCTGGAGGGACAATCAATTCAAACTATACCAAGGAAGGGGCAAAGCTGCTCTCTCGGGATGCTAATGGCAACATTGGTATAAGCAGTAATCCCAATACTACTCCTGGAACCAAAACAAATACCGGAGAGATTTTCAGCTCAGAGCAAAAGCACAGCGATATTAAGTTCAATGCCGCAGATCGTTATGGGGATGAGGATGGCTTTGTAAACGATATAAAGAATCGGAAAAGCCAGTTATTTGATGCTCAAAGTTATGATGGCGTTGCCTACCGCACCCTCGTAAATGCTAACAAGGACAACCCGGCATCATCTATAAAGCCTAACGATCCCATGTTTACTGCGGGGAGAAATGAGATAACAAATGCTGTTGCTGGTACTGGAAACTGGCTTCAGAACTGTAATGTTGAGACCTCTAAAAAAACAGTAACCACACACTATCCTGATTACAAAGAGTTCTACTGTAACTCGCCTAAGCAAGATAACTTCAGCAGCTGCACGATAACCCGTGATTTTTCAGTCCCTGTTTACATTTCAGGCGGAAACGGAGACATGTCGATGTGCGGCGATAATTGTGTGCGTATATGGTTTGGTCGCCGTGATGACAACTACTGGAGTGACGGGGTATATGATAACGAACTGACATTAAAATTCCATCCGGATGCAAAATTGGCCTCAGCAAAGATTGTTAACGCGGAGTGGGATGACCACATGCGGGTAACACTTGATGGCACGCAGATTTTTGCTCACATAGATGGTGCATATCGAGAAAGTGACTATCCGGCTCCTAAGGGATCTTGGGAGTTAAAAAAATCGTGGAAACTCGACAAGGTTTACGATGTGACTGATAAGGTCAGAAAATCGGTGTATGAGGAGCCTGATCGAGAAGTGACAATGGCATCCAGAGTATGGGTTGGTGGGAAGGGTGAAGGGTATTTTGAGGTTGAGCTGACTTTTGAAAATATGAAGCTCGAAGATAAGCACGTCCAGGAACCAGCTGGTTGTTACGATGCTGTACAAGCTCCGAATACATTCTGCCGTTTCGATCGGTTTAAAGATATGGATGTTGGCACAAAACGGCTTCCGGAAAGCGTGCTTTCATTGGCAAAGCCTCTGTATGAAGGTGATAAAGGATTTCTTACCTGGAAGACAAACCTTGAAGGCTACTTTTGTGATCCATTGGCCAAAGACAAAATTTGCTCTTATGACGCTAGTGGAAAAATTATGAAAGACGCTAATGGAAAGGACCTCTGTTACAACTATGAAGAAATAAAGAGTATGCCTGATGCATGTAGTGCTTATAAAAATGATGCAGCATGTGTACTCGATAAACAAACATGTGCAGAGGGTTGGTTCGATGAGGGCACTAACAGTTGCTACATGTATGAACAGAAATACACCTGTGACAGAGGGAAGGATGTAGTTCGGGAGGTTGAATCTTCTACAAATGCCTGTGTTGGCATGATCCCATGTTCAGGTGGAACATGCGAAACTGGGCCAAAGGAAGAGAACAACGATTTTGGAAAAGTTGCGGCTTATTCAAACATGGTTCAGTACATGCAGGGCGAAGCCAAATGCGAAGACCCTAACGATGCCAATTCATGTTCCGTCTTTGAAGGAAAACCTGAATGGTGTGGTCGTTCAGTAGGCTTTGTAAATGGCCTGGCAAAGACGGACTGCTGCGAAGCACCACAGGGAACCGCAGGAGCACTTGAAGGTATCATGCTTGCCGGATCTATGATCAGAAACACAAACTGGACCAGAGTTAATGCTCAGCTAATAAAATGGACCGGCGGTGATACAGGTACATGGGCTTCTATGTCTAATGCGGTCGGAGAGTGGACTGCATCAGCTGGTAAAACAGTAGGGCAAATGTGGAACAACGTCACGAGCTCCTTAACGAGCGTATATGAAAACGTCGCTGGTAATCTAAGCAGGGCAGTTGGGTCTTCCGCAACTTCTGGAGGGGCAGGAGGTGCTGGCCAGTTGGCACAGGAAACAATGTCCAGCTTCGGTATAGGTCAGCTTAAGCAGATGGCAATGAAGAAAGCCTACGAATTGCTACCAGATACAGTTCGTGACTTTGTCTTTAAGAACGTTGCTACTACCGGAGGAGAGGTTGTCTTCTCGGCTGCGGTTCAAAACTTTATGCTTGCATTAAACGTGATCGGTTGGATTTATACAGCCTATCAGGTCACTAAAATGCTTTTAGAAATGTTGGTAGCATGCGACCAGAAAGAGATGGAAGCTTCTATTCATAAGAATCAAAAATCCTGTTTTACATTAGATACGGAACGATGCGTCAAATATCTGAATGTTGGTTTCACAAAGAAATGCGTTAAAAAAGCAACAGACATGTGCTGTTATAATTCCATGTTGTCACGCGTTATTATGCAACAAGCTTATCCGCAATTAGGAATAGACCCTGTCGCCTCTAATTGCGTGGGGCTATCAATAAAGCAAATACAGCAACTGGATTTCGATAAAATTGATCTGACGGAGTGGATTAATGATGCAGTTCAGGTAGGAGAAGTTCCTGATCAATATTCAAAATTCTCCGAAGAATCAATTGTGGAAAACTTACCATTCCAGAATGAGAACTATCAACTTCCATCAGAACGTACCAAGGAAGCAATGGGCGGTGAAGAAAATATGATAAAGGCCAGACAAGAAAATGCTCAGGCTATAAAAGAGGAAAATGTAGATTGTAGCTATTTACCTCGACCGGCCATATGTGAGGTAGGTTCAACTACGCTGGATCCGGTTACGGGCAAGCAGTTGCCGAAATATTGAAGAAGGGGCCGTTAGGCCCCTTTTTTAATTACTTGGCTTTCAATGTTTTTTCTGGGAAGCCTTTTTTACCGTATTCACCGGTAAAGAGGTAATAATCTTTTCCGTTGATGGAGGCTGCAACACCCCCTGGAGTTGTTGTATTTGGGCTATCAGAACGGAAAATGATACCCGAAAAATCAGCGCTTGTTTCGTTTCCTTTAAATGGGATGAACACATAACGAATTACAGCGTAATCACCAGCGGGAAGGTTTAGCTCAGGAATTTCGGTTCCTGTTGCGGGGCGAATCGCCTGAAAGCTGTACATTGAATCTGTAGGGAAAACATCAGCATCAGGCTTAGAGGGCAGATCACAGGTACTCCATTTATTGACGACTGCCATATCAATTTTACATGTGGCCAGAGCTGCTTTCTGTTTTTCAGGGTTGTATCCAAATGAGGCCTGAGTTGCTTTTGTATGCTCAAAAACATACTTAGCTCCCTCACGTACCAAACTTTCATCATTGTAAGGCAATTTTTTTGGATTGGGGACGAACACTAGGTATTGATTGACCTGGATGTATTCGGCGTCAGAAGAACTGTACAAAGAGCTGAGGCTCATGATCCCAAAACCTTTTAGACCGCCTGTTACGTAGCCCATCGAACTATTGATGAGATACTTAGAAAGAAAGTTGTCGGCATCCCCTCCAGGAGTAACCTCTTGCTCCTTAAAATTAACGTCGAAACCAGCAAACGAATAGGCATTCTTGGCGACAGAATCATTTGCATTAGCATGCCAGTACTGGCCGTGACTGTACGCATTCAGAGCGGTGCCTGGCGTAGTGCCGGTGTCACCGGCACAACCCGATAGGGAAAAACCAATGACGACAGAAGAGACCAGAGATACTAAACGTAAAAGTTTCATTTAAAGCCCTTTTTGTAATGTCTTTTGGAGATGGAACCATTATTCCATAGTCACGCGTTTCACAAACAACCTGATTGCATAAAAAAGGAAAAAAAGTGATTTCCAGTAGAACCAGCAGTACACAAGAAAAGCGCTTTTATAAAAATGTATAATTATTAAAACGAAGTAATGAGGTTGAAATGGGTAAGCCAACAGAAGAGCAAAGACCTGTTATCGAGAATGCTAGCGCAAACAATATGGTGATAGCAGCGCCTGGATCAGGCAAATCGTTCACCATGATAGAAGCGGTTATATCGATTCTCAAAAAGTATCCATATGCAAGAATCGGGATGGTGACCTTTACTCGCGCTGCAACAAACGCACTTGCAGCAAAGTTACAAAAGCGATTGAGCAAGAAGGATCTTGACCGGGTGCTGGTGGATACTTTTCACGGACTCGTTAAGAAGCAACTGGACATGATTCGCTGGCCGGGAAAGATGTTGATAGGGCCAGCACAGAGATCTGTCATTCACCGGGCTTTGAAAGAATCCGGTGTAACGATGAAGTTTGCTGAAGCTGAATTCGTTATTGATGCTATCGGCAGAGAAATGGATACGGATGTGATTTCAGTTCGGCATAACAGACAACAGATCCATTTGTTTAATACCTATCAGGCGTTATGCCAGAAAGACCATGTGGCGGACCTCAATGCTCTTTCAAAATTTGTTGTCGGTCAAATGCATTCGGGAAAAATGCGCACGTTAGATTTGACACATTTGATAGTAGACGAAGTTCAGGATACTGACTCTATACAATTCTCATGGATAGCATTGCATACAAGAGCTGGAGTCTATACGAGTATAGTTGGAGACGATGATCAGGCCATCTACTCCTTCAGATCCTCAGGAGGAGTCAAAATATTTCAACAGTTTGAAAAACACTTCAGACCTAACATATTTTACTTAAACACATGCTTTAGGTGTGAACCTGAAATTTTAGAGGTGGCCGGAGCACTGATAGGAAAGAATGTTTACCGTTATGCCAAAGAGTTACGCTCGGCAAAAAAGGGAGGGGGAAAGGTCACTTTTCGTTCATATGTAGATATGGAGGAACAGATACAGGGTATTTTAAGCCTTATAAATCAGGATCCACATGGATGGGCAATTCTAAGCCGCAATAATGCTCACTTGGATGAGCTAGAAAGTTTGATCGAACAGCCAGTAATTCGTTACGGAGGTAAATCATTCTGGGATGAAAAAGAAACAAGCGATGTGTTAAGCCTTATGGCCTTTTTCCGACAATCAAATGATCCTCGCTTAATGAAGAGAGTATTGGCATTGTTTGGAGAACAGGAATCAGTTTTGGATGAAGTGGCATTGAGTATGAGAGGAAGAAAAGTTACTTTTGGCGACCTTGCCATCCCGGAGGACAGTTCTCTCGAAACAAAAACATTACATTCAAACTTCGTGCGCTTTACCCAGGAAAGTTCTGATAAAGTTGAGATAGCAAAACGTTTCGCCAACCTTACGAAATGGATGGAATCGTCGTCAATCAAGATGAGGAGTAATAAAGGTACAGCAACCTTAACAAAAATTGCTTTAGACACTTGTAAACAGTGGGCAGAAAAGACTGGTTGGATGAATATGATAAATCGTGCTGCTGCAATGTCATTAGGCCCTAGGAAGAAGGACGAGGAATACAGCCCAGAGAAAGTAGTCCTATCAACCTTGCATGGTTCAAAGGGTCTTGAGTGGAATAAAGTAATAATAATGAGTTGTAATGCGGATCAGATACCAAGTAAAAGATCAGTTGGGGAGGAGGCAATAGAAGAAGAAAGACGTTTGCTTTATGTTGGATTTACGCGTGCAGAAAAGCAACTTTTTGTAATGTGGTATGGTGATCCTTCTTTCTTTTTAAGAGAATGCAGTGAAGAAAAGATAAAAGAAGCAGCTAATATTCGAATTTCTCCACTTTATACAGAATAATTCGATATGGGCATTTACTTATGCTTAAAGCTATAGTATAAAAACAATGAGCTTAAATATCAGCTCCCAAATTTGAGTAACTTTGCTTAAAGTTACTTTCGCGTTAAGCGTTGATTTAGCCGTGAAAAGCGGCCAGCTTAAACAAGCTGTAAGACACCACCGGCAAAATGTCACCTTTGTCGCTGGTGCACTTCCCATGCCTGCAAAAGGCAATCTGAATTTACCAAACCGTAACTAATTTAGCTCCTCCTGGGGCTATTTTTGTTGCGTACTTCTAATGCCAGATAGTATAAATCAGGCGGTTCATAGCTTACGGGAGATGAATGACAGGCTTTGCCTTCGTGTTGAAACAAAAATTTGTTTCTTCCTTCTTACTATATATAGGTGACCCCAAATGTCTAAAAATAAAGCTCGCAGTAAAGCCCTTCATCAAACCTTTAGTGAAATTATTCCAGAGATGGATAAGGCGCTAAACAAACAGCTCTTAGAAGTTCTGATGAAATATACAGAACGTGATAATGAACTGATTGTTATTTTGAATGAGGACGGCCCAAATATCATTGAACTTAAGTCTCTTAAGCCTGTGTCTTTGTTGGCCGAAAAGCTTTCTGCTTATTCAAGCTATTATCATGTGGATGTTGTGGAGCTCGTGGTCAAGAAAATTGATTTCGAAGGAGCTTATAAGCTTCTTAAAGCTTCCCCAGATGTACCACTTTTTAAAAGCTTAACTGAACTGGATAAATATCTTGTTGAGGAGTTTGAAAAATACGGATTAAATTCATTTCTTGACGTGGATAATCTGGATTACTCACTTGAAAAAGCCAGTGAACTCAAAAATGAGCAGTTAATAAATTGGGTTTCGGACATCATTTGCAAACGTGAAAAATTAACTTTACGTAAGCGTTTTGATGTCGCAGTAAAGGCCCACTACGAAAATGTAGAAAAAATGTATGATACCATTCGTCCGTTAATGAAAAAACTGGGTTTCCCAGAAGATCTCATGACGCACACCTTTAGTGAGTTAAGCGTTTTTGAAACTAAAGGATGGGACCATGCAATAAAATCGAAAATTGAGACTCTCGCTAAGCGTGAAACTCAATATTTAGATGATGCGGCTAAAGCAGAGAATCGACGTCTTGTAACAGAGAAGTTGGAGAACTCTTTAGCGATTGCACCAACTAAACCAACAAGAAATTGGTTACATATTGCCGGAATTGCCTGTTTGGTAGTCTGCACGTTCATGTATGTAACTAATAAATTTATTTAATCCTGTTAAGGGGGAACCCTAACGGGGCTTCTCTTTGAACAAATCGAGGAGCGGAAAATGTCATATCTTGAATATATCAATGAAGTAAAAGTGTCCGGGATAGTTATCAGTGCTGTGGAGAAAAAAATGACTGACCAGAGTATAGGTTTGTTAATAAAGCTCAAAAATAGGATGAAGACAGAAGTTGATGGTGAAATCACTGAGAGAGAATTTTCAGTTCAAATCAAGGTGTCGCCTGAAATGTATTCAACCTGTTTCACTGGTATAAATCAGGGTGATGAGTTGATGGTCTCCGGTTATATTGTTGTCGATACTATTATGATTGAAGGGAGAGAACATCCTCTTGACTACATGAGAGTGGTAGCAACAAGTAAGTTGGCTCACATACCTAAACCTCTAAAAGGTTTTGGACAAAGTAGCTTTAATCAGATCTGACATTAAACCCACCCTAAAGGGGAGAAATCCCTTCATGGGATTTCTCCTTTTGGAGTCCCCATGAAACAAAAATTTAGGGCTACTGCAATAAGTAGTAATCAACTTAGTTTTTTTTCTATATTCGATATAGATGAAGATGAAATAACGCAAATAGTTGATTCACCCAAAGAGCATTTAAATGATGCATACACGTCCGGATTAAACTTTAAATCAGATGAAAGTAACATTTCTGAGATAAATTATGATTCTGAAAGGCGTGAAAATCACCTTTATGAAAAATCCAAATTACTTAAAAATCAGATTTTGCATACAATTAATTTTGCAGCAGAAACAGATTATCTATATTCGGTTGAAGAATATAACCCAGATTTGGGTGGTCTGGTAATAGAATGGACCCCTGAGGATGTGTATGTTGTTTTTCTATCCGCTATGGAAGAGTCTTTGGAAATCATTAAAGAACTAGTGTTGAGGAGAAAGTTATTCTTCAAAGATGACAATGGTAATATCACAGTGAATCCACTTTTAGAAGCTGAAACACGGTGGTATATGTCAAAATCATTTGAATACACTTGTTTATCTCATGGACTTGATGCATGTGAATTTAGAGCGGAATTAAAATCATGGCTCTATTATCATTCGCATCGTTCGATTAGTGAAAACACGAAATTAGCTGAATGCAGGAATGATGATGAAATCATTTTGCATGATTGCAATGACGATATGGGCTGGGACATCTTCTTTGATCAGGATTATTTAATGTCAGAAAAAAAACTGGCTGTTAAATGGACTGACAGGGAAATTATGGATGTTTACATAAAAGCTTTTAAATCCACATTAGAGTTGTTTGACGAGCTTGTTTCATGTGATCTGTTAACTAAACGAAACGCTTTTGGCAAGTTAGAAATAAATCCAATATTCGAAAATCATTTTGAATGGATCATGTCTGAAGCTTTTGAAATAGTGGGAAATCATCTTGGTTATAATGTGCCTCAAATCAGGAAACTGATGGCAACTATTTGCCAAATGAATCTCAAATAAAATGCCACTGGCAAACATCTGCCAGAGGGCGGTGTTTGCATTTTACCGGAGTTAAAAATGTCTAATGCCGCTATGAAGTTAAATGAAACATCTTCTGATGCTTATGAAAAATTAGAAGCTCTTCTTTCCCCGGATGTTATAAAGTTAAAACATTATGTGGATAAAGGTGAGTATCTTTTAGTTCTAGCAAAGGACCTTTTTGGTATTCCAGAAATGGATCCAAAGATGGCTGTGCCTGTTTTCAAAACTAAAACCTCGTATCGAGCTCCGCTGAACAAAGACTACATACCAAATCCCCGAATACTTGAACAAGTGGTTAAACTGCTTATCAGTCCGGATATAGATTTAAGTGTGTGTCTTAAAGGTGAGTCCGGTTCTGGCAAGACTGAAATGGTAATGTACATTAGCCACATGATGAATTGGCCGCTGACAATTAAGCAGATCAACAGCAATATTCGAGTTGATGAGCTTGAAGGTGAGCGCAGTCTTAATGGTGGTAATACAGGTTTTGTACACAGCGATTTGGTAACGGGATTTCGTAATGGTCACCTCATTCTTCTGGATGAAGTGGACAAAATCGATCCTGATACGGCAGCAAAACTTCACATGCCCATTGAACGTAAGCCCTGGTCACTCAGTGCTAATGGTGGTGAGGTTATAACTGCTAATGGCTACACGCGATTTATTGGTACTGCAAACACAAACATGAGTGGAGGCGCTCGCCGGTTCGTTTCTTCTCAACGTCAAGATGCAGCTTTTATAAAGCGGTTCTTGATAGTTGAAATGGTGAAGCCCGACAAAGTTGCTTTAACCAATGTGCTTACTAAACGATATAGCTCTTTGCCTTTTCAGGTCATTGAGAAGTTCGTAAGAGTAGCGATTGCAGTAAATGACTCTGGTACAGAAGACAGTGTGATGGATATTCGTCAATTAGTAGCTTGGGTTGGCACGTCGATGACGTTAAAAACCTTTAGTCTTCTTGACACTTTCAAAATAGCTTTTGCTTCTGCTTTACCTTTACATGTGGTCGATCTTGTTCTTCAAGCTATAGATCTTTCTCTTGGCGAAGACAAGGATAAATCGCTGGAGTATTTCACAGCAAAAAAGTCGAGTTAGATGGGATTTGTTATGAAACCTCTGATATTTGTATCTCAGAGTTATCCCATCTTGAATTTAGTGCGTTTTTAAGTACGGATGGTGCTGCTACCATTGCTATAGCAAAAAACGGAACTAATTTTACTGGACTTATGCAACTGAATAACGACTATTCTTTATTGTTTTATCATGATGGTAAAATAAATATGGAAGGTATAATTAAAGAAATGGAATTAAAAGGTTATATGTATCAGGGAGCAATGGGCAATGATGATGTTGCCGCTGAGTTTCCCGGTATTCTTTTAATTGCGCCAGAGAAGCTTTAATATCAACCCTATCGGGAAATCTTTCCCGTTGGGGAGGGTTTCCCCTTTTTTTTGGAGAAACCCATGACTTTAAATACTTCAATGCTTAACAAAGTATCTGCAAAACAAATCTCTGAGAATTTTGCAAAATCATATCCAGATTTACTGGAAGGTGCAGTTATAACAAAAATTGAAATAAGTGGCTGTCAAGGATCGCGTCGAACCGATAAAATCGATTTGTCTTATGATGGAGATGATATTACGGATCAAAAAAGCGTATCTAAAAGCGAAGTACGTTGGATTGACATAAAAGCCCTTAGCTTCAAAAGTACGATTACCAGCAGAATATCAACCCTTTGCTCACGCTTGTGCATCCGCTATAGCAATATGTGGATTTTACCAGTTTCCAGTATGGAAGAGTTTCTGGAAGGGGCCCAAGAGATTGAACGAGAGTTTCAGGCAGGTATTCAAAACGTTGTAGACAATTATGAGATGCATATTGAGGCTGAAAAAAATAGAAGCCCAAGAATGTCTTCTTTGATTGATCAGTTGAAATTAACTAAAGATGATTTCATAAAATCCTTTAGATTTAATATTGCTCACTTTATTCCTTTTACGCCTATTAGCGTTGAAGGTGATGAAACCCAGGACTACTATCAGGAACAATTGATAACAGATCTGGCAGAAGAAGCAATGAGGGTTTATGAAAAAATTAGTAAAAATAATAATTTGCGCTCAAGTACTATTGACCGACTGAAGCAAATGCAAAATAAGATCATTAGCTTCATGTTTATACATAAAGAGGCGGCAGTACTTGCAGAAGCTATAAAACACATAATGAATAATTTACCTAAAGGTGCCATTTCTGAACCTCGCGACGTTGCGGTGTTACAGCAGTGGTTTTATTTCATGAGTGATGCTTCAATGTTAAAGCGTATTATTTCAGGAGAGCAAAAGGTTACTGACTGGTTGGAATCTATTACCAGATCATTTAATCAAAGCTCACAAACAGAACCGAACGCGCTACAGAACACAGGTATTGAAGCTATTTTAGATTCAACAAATGTGTTTCAGGTTGAACCTGTCGTAGAGAACGATATAAAAAACAGCACGTTTTCAAACACTGATTCTGTAGCTGAACCTGAGAAATCAGTTTCGCAACAGGAAGACAATGCTGAAAATGGTTTTGATATCGAGCTCAAAGGCTGGTAACTGTTTGCTTTATTAAAAACCCCAGATGGGTACTTCACCATCTGGGTGAGTACCCCTTTTTTATAAAGAGGTATTCTATGAAATTAGATCTTAAATCATCGCCGCGCCATATTAAGCGTTTACAGAATATAGCAAAAGTCATTAGCGGCTTAGGCGATGTAAGAGTTGTAATAGACGACAATACCAAAGGACCGTATTTTGATCCTGTCAATAAAGTTTGTGTTTTACCAAACGGCGATTATAGCGATGATGACTTTGTCAGTCTGATTGAAGGTTTTACCTGTCATGAAGCTGGTCATGGTCGCTATACCGTCAGTGAGGTTTACAGTGACGCCTTTAATAGTGTTCTCATGTCATCTGAAGGGTTTACACGCTTCGATGACGGAATGAATGCAGAGTTTGAGAGCCTCGCTGAGAAACGTAAAGCTTATAGCAGGGCAAAACGTCTTACCGGGCTTATAAATCTGTTCGATGATGTACAGATGGAAGAGAAGGTTGGTAACGATTATCCGGATGCAAAGCGGCGGCTTGCAGCCACTTACGCACTGATGGTTAAAGCCGGAAGGATGACTCCTGATATATCTTCTCGTCCGGAAAATCCTGTCCTATTTATTGAGTGGTATCTGCTTAACTCATTGCGAGTAAAAGTCCTTCAGCAGGTAGGTCACAAAGAAACCCTCGATCCGTTTTTTGACTATGCCCAAAAGATACTTTCTCCAGTAATTTCTGATGTTGAGGAAATTTTTCATGATGCTCTTGGTTGTGAAAATACTCAGGGCTGTGAATCCCTTGCTCGTAAGACCCTGGCTCTTTTAGAGAGACTGCGGGATGAGGCAAAGGAACAACAGCAGCAGACAGAGCAGGAGGAGCAGGAGGCATATGATGAATCCGAGACCGATACCGATACCGAATCAGAAGATAAATCGCTTACGTCGACTGATAGTCGTGAGGATGATTCTGAGGACGATAGTGAAGGTCAGGCAGATACTTCCGATAACGCTGATCTTGCTCAAGAGGGATGTTCTGAGCCTTCAGAACTTGCTGAAGATAACGAGGGAAATAATGAACCCACCGGTGGCAATCCCACGGGTGATAACATTATTGAAGACGATACTGATGCGATTAACCCTTCCGAGAGTGAATCAGATGAAGCCAGTTCGACTAACGTTGAAGATGAAAGTAACTTTTCATCGGCTCAATGGGAGATACTGGCAGATTTGTTGGATGCCTTTCTTAGCAGTGATGAGGATAGCGAAGATTATCACGATGCTTTGGCTAAAGAGATTGAAGGTATTGCATCAAAAGTATCCGATGACGTGAAAGCCGAATTCGGTGCTTCTGAATGGGATATCCCTGATCTCCTTATCGATTTGAATGTTTACAATGAGGCTTTGTCTCTGAGTCATTCAATCGGTAGCGACTTGTCTGTTTTACAGCAGGTTAAAATGCGTGGCCGAAACAAAACTCATGAGCGTGGAATTACCTTCGATGGAAATCGATTAATTCTGTCACAAATGGGAGTTCGTGATGTCTTCAGAGCTCAAAGCGAATCTAAAAATAGAGGGCATGTTGGCCTCGTATTAGTTCGTGATATTTCAGCGTCAATGGCTAATGATGAAAGATATATTCATGCCATTAAGTCAGATCTTGCTTTATCGATGGCCGCTGAAAGTTTGTCAAAAATGCATGTCTCCAATATAGTTTTTCCCTTCAAGGAAAGTGAATTTGAGATTATCAAAACGTTTGATCAAAGCGTTGAGGAATCTCTATCGAAATTCACTCTTGGATGTAAGGGTTATTATACCCCTACGGGATCTGCTTTAATGGCAGCTGTTGATCTGTTACTTGACAGCCAATTCGATAGGAAAATAATTTTTCTTATAACTGATGGTTATCCGAATAAATCGGAATTTACTATCGTCGAAGTTATGGAAAAGGCTAAATGTAATGGAATAGAAATCGTTGGTGTTGGTATTAAGACTGATGAAATAATTGGTTTTGAAACGGACACTTTCGTAACAGTTGATGATACTTCTTTATTGTCTATTGAAGTCAGTAAGCTAGTTCATCAAATACTTTCTTAATAAACTCTACCCAATCGGGGCAAAAAGGCCCCGGTGGGTCTTTTTGCTCCATGAAGGAATAAGGAGCAAAATATGACTCAGATAAAAACTTACCGTGTAGAACATGAAAAAGTCGGTGCGATGCATAAAGTCCGTATTTTCGGACGTGTTGGTGAAGTTATAAGCAATGATAGCCCTCAGGAAAGAATCTTCCGCGAAGTCACTATAGCGGAGGGTAATAGCCAGCAGGCTGCGTTACTTGTAGATAACTACATACAGCGTCTTGAGAATAATGGCTTCACGACTGAAGCATAAATGTTGAGGGCCCCCGGGCCCTCTTTCTTAAATTCTGCGTTGTGGGTTTCTCCCTGTCTTCTGCACCGCAGAAGGCATTGAGAAACTCACAATGCCAGATAAGAGAGATCATCATGACTTATGCATCCCCGGCTCTTCGTCGTAAACCACAGGAAGTATCTGAACACTTTATTAAACTCGTTCATGCTCGAATTGCTGAAGTGTCTGGCTGGAAGTATATATTCGAAAGAATACCTGCTTTCAAAGACGCTTGTGCAAAAGCCCCGAGCCAGGTTCCTTGCCCGTTTACTGGCGCAGGGAAATCGAAGTTTCGTTTCCGGCAAAAAGACCTTTATACCGGATGTGCGATCCATAATGACTTTCCGGTAAATGAGTTTTGCGACGGAATTGATGTTCTGGCGAAATATTATGAATTAAGTAAAACGCAGACTTGCAAAAAGATTCTCTCAGATTTTTTCGGGATGGATCTGCATGCTCCGTTAACTGACGCCGACATTGAAAATGAACGACGCTATAAATCAGCAGTTCGTGCCACAGAAACTCTTGACCGAGAGGAAGTGGCAAAGCGAATGCGAAAACTTGATGTGATGTATCACTATACCGGTGAAATAAAGCCTAATACTCCTGTTGCTTTGTACCTCCGTAATCGTGGGATCTCCCGCTTACTGAGTCACTTACCAAAGGATTTAGGCTTTAATAACCGGATCTACTATTGGGATAAAGATAAGCAGAAATCGATTATCTATCCGGGAATGATTGCAATCTATCGTGACACCCGAGGTCGGCCTCTGACTATCCATAGAACATACGTAGACAAAAACGGTGATAAGGCACCTGTAGAAAATCCAAAGCTGATGATGAAGCCTCCTGCCGATATGACAGGTGGCTCAATTCAGTTGTTTGACCCTCACTATGATTCAGGTAGTTCGACCTGGACACTGGGAGTGGCTGAAGGGATCGAGAATGCGCTTTCTGTTGTAGAAGCGACTTCAACACCATGCTGGGCAGCCAGCTCCGCATGGTGCCTTGAAAACGTTACTGTTCCTGATTTTTTACTGCCTCCGCCGGATGTAAAATATATAAACTTTTATATCTGGGCGGATAAGGATATTGCTAACTCACAAGGCACTCGTGCCGGTATCGAAGCTGCTCAGCGACTTCAAAGCCGCATGGTTGAGTTTTTGGCTAAACGATATCCCGCATCAAAGCTGACAATTGAAGTCTTCGAACCAGCACAAGATATTCCTGATGGGAAAAAGGGTATCGACTGGAACGATGTTCTCCAGTTAACAGGGCAGGATGGATTCCCGATTCACTGGGCTCCTGAATGTCTTAATCAGCTGTAACAACGATAACTCCCCCGCATTTTGCGGGGGGGGTTATCTTATCAATATTATTTTTTAAATTGTATTGATAAGATAACCGCTTTCCTTCGTGATAATTACCTGCCTTTAAGGTCTTTTCACGGCTGAGATGCTTGCTCAGTTAAATAAATGTGCGGTACTACTGGCTATGGTCGGTTGTATGACATGGTTATTCCATAAACTATTAAAACCCATAACGGGAGTATTACCGTTATGGTGATGCTCGTCGTTTTACATCGGAGAGCATTTTAATGAATTTTCAAACTAACGAAGTTTTTAATAAATTTGCTGCTGTTATAAAATCGCGCATCGTCAATGAACCATCGTCATGCTATTTGCTGCATGATAATGAGATAGATATAACGATTTTGAAACATGGCATATTAGAAAATGACAGAAACCTGTTGTACGTAGTTCGTCCTTCAGGAACGTGTTTGTTGCGTTGTGACAAATATTTCTATCCGAAATATTATCTTCGTTGCCGTGGAGATTATAAGTCATTCATATATGTCCATCTTGATCTACATAGTGGTGAAGCTAAAGAAATCACATGGGAGCAAGCAGACGATATGCTGTCTAGTCCAGGAAAACCCCCATTAAAAGGAAATCTTGGACGATTTGAGTATATAAAAGTTGTGGTTGAGGACCTTCGTATTCGAGGTTACGCTGATTATCTTCCTGCGTATAATCTTGATGACCTTCGCCGTTTTGCCTTACAGGACGACCGCCCATCCCTTGTCAGATACATTGACAATGTAATGGCAACGGTCTGATTGGTTGCTAATTGATTTACATATTTTCCCTGATGGCCAACCTGCATCAGGGAGGCCTCAATAACGACTGGAGGCTGTATGAAGTTAGCTACGGACCTGGTAAAAGCTATTTTGATTAGAAATGGTGTTGAACCAGTAAATATAAGCGAATCATCTAAATTATCTTTGAAACAACCACTGACAGAACTTAAATTCAGTTTATATTTGCGAACTGAGCATTTATCTCACTTCCTACCCGGTTATGTTTATTCTATAAAAGAATGTCCACTGTCATATGACATCGGGATCGAAATTCAGAAAATCTTCGAAAGTTTACATTTGTTAAACGAAGAATTTGAATCCCTCGGTTTTGTTTCTGTATGGATAGAAATGCATCAAAGCATTTTTGAACAAAGTCGGTTTAAGAAAAGTAACTTTACTTTTCGGGAGGAAGAGGTCGAGCTTGCTAAAGGGCTTGTTTGTTCTCACAATTCACAAATAAGTAATGCGGCTTATTTCTGGCTTCAGCACTTTGAGGAGTTTATGATTTATGTTCGTAATAAGCTTATCGACCTCTTTCGAGAGGCCTATGACCTGATCCTTGGAATGCAGCAAGTATTTTTCATTCGGGAAAAGGAAGAGCTGTTGAAAACTATAAGTTATGGGGATGACCTGTATGAGGTGAAATTAATGGCGGCTGAGCTTTACTCTATCGAACAGAACTTAAAGTGTTCTGAATCGATAAGTACAAAATCTCAAGCTTCGGCATATATTAACCGCATCCGTGAGTTTGTGCGTTCGGGGTGGAGGCAGGGCTATATAGTCTGCCATCATAAGCGAAGTAATCAAATCTCATCATTGTCATTACCGATGTACTTGAAAGATACGTCAGGCCGAAGTGCTCGAAAGCGAGTAAAACGTCTTATATCTTCTACAGTTTGTGGTAGAAATAAAGATTTAGGTCTTACAGATTTTTAATTAAATTATACCCATGTGGGGATCACACCCCATATGGGAGTGATCCCTTTTTTATTGAGAGAGGATCACATGAAAATTATCGAAAAAATCATTAATGCCTTTTTGGTTGTTCAACATAAAAAAATACAGGTTAAAAACATTACATTTTTAGACAATGGGCAGGGCATGTTCTCTGGTATGTCTTTTGATGCTGATGTTTCACTGGAGTTTATGTATGAATCAGCAAAAGCATATAGTTCTTGTTTCTGTGATATTCCCTTTCCAGGTTTTGAAGATGCAAATCTGGAGGAAATTACGAAATTTCAATTAGATGCTTTGAAGCAAAGAAAGAATCATTCTTTCATTGTTAACCATTTGAGGTTTCCTATAGTTTTAAGGGAAGGGTGCAAAATCGAAAGAGGAGAAGTCTATTCAATTTCGAATTGCACTTATAATAAAGAAAGATTGCAGTATCTTTTTTCTCAGGATATTTACGGTAAGTTGTATAATTCCTTAGAGAAAGAATTAAGCTCGTTTTTCTCATTTATCAATGTTGAGGTGCACGAGTTGTTAAAAGATGCTGTATGCTTTGCATTAAAAATCCTGAATAAGATATCTTTGGATACACCTGAAAGACTTATTAAAGCTTTTAATTATCGTGACTGGTATTGTAGTTACGATGTTGAGCTTTTTAGGAAAGGCTTACCTGGTCATATTCTGGAAGAGCTCATTGCTCCAGATATCTTACTTTCAGACCTTAACGGTTGTAGAAAAATACTTAGAAATGCAAAACGATTTCTAAATGGACATACAAAAACCAATTGTGTTTATATTAAATATGAATGGTGGTTGGGGCCTGTGGATACCTCACACTCAGCTAAGTTGATGTCTGACAAAGAAATTAACAACCGAAGTGACTTGAAGAATTTTTCAAAGGTCTTTTTCAAAGAGTGTTTAAGTTCTGGTAAGTCGGAATATGAAAACCATCTTAGTGAAAAAGAACATGCGCTTCGCTACAATTATTAATTAAAATTATTTTCTCCCATAGGGATTTCTCCCTTTGGGAGAAATCCCTCTATTAAGAGGGTATTTAAATGAATGCGATACAAAAGTTAGTTGAATCTATTCTTGTTAAAATGGGTTTTGTTGGCGCTGTAGTGGAAAATATATATTTGGATTCAAAACCATTTCGGCATATTCGATTTGTGGCTGATATTCCAGTAATATCTTTTCTACCTCATTTGGTGAAATATCTTAAGGGCGCAGACCATCTTTACTGTGGTAACGATGATTTGCATCCTCTTTTCATTTATTTTTCCGAAGCGGCTACATTAAAAGCAGGCCCTGTAAATCTCGCGAACTTTCGTTTTGAAGTTTCTATAGCTTCAACTCATTTACGACTGGTCTCAGAGAAGCCTGATTTGCTTATCAAAGGATTTAACCGGGATAATCTAGAATACGTTTATTACCGCTCAGATTTGGCCTCTAAGGATCTTATACTAGGCCTTGTTGAACACGGTTCTCCTTTCATAAAACATCTACATGGACTTATACAAAAGCGAATTTTAAACGAGTTCTCTCTGATTTTTTCTGTTCTTGAAAAGATTTTAGAAAGCGCGAAGCCACAAATTCTTGCTTGCTTCCATAGTGTTGATTATGAAATGAACGTAAAAATAATAGCCGAAGCTATACCTGAAACTGTATCTAATCAGATAGTCACATCTGATTATATAGTTAATTCTATATCAGATGCGGACAAGTTTATAAATCATGTTCGTCGCTATTTAGCAGGCAGGGTAATGAAGAGGCGGATATACGCTGAATTAGATGTTTGTGAAGAAACATCAAATATTTCACTAGTGAACTTAGGATGCTTTACGTCTCCTCTGCTCGTTACGGAATATCAAATGTTTAAGCCACACTCTTCAGGGTTATATCGAAAAGCTATAAACAACTCCTTAAAACAGTTCAAACCAGAAATGCATGTACCTTCTGAAGAACTCTTTTATAATTAATCTAACCCATCCGGGAACTTGCTTCCCGGTGGGAAGCACTTCCTTTTTAGTCATGAGGTAGTGTAAATGTTTAAAGAATCTGACCACGTGGAATTTGTTAGTGCCTTTCTTTATCAAAATTTAGGCCTTAATGTTCCCGCTGACGATATAACCGTTCAATTATCTGATACTTCGTTCGACAAAGTAACCTTTGATTACGATGTAGATATCGATAATTTAAATTGTATGTTGGATCTCTACATATCTGAACTAATAAAGCACAACGCATCTTACTCCGATTCTATTCTTTTGAAACAAAAAATAATTTATTTTCTTGGAGTATTTAAGAATTTCGGATTTTTTACGTTTGATATTCGCGGATATAGTAATACTTTAAGCCCAGTTAAAGTTATTGATATTGTTTCAATGATTATTAATGACTGTGAAGAGTTATCTAAAGCTAATTCTTCTACTGATGCTATAAGAAATCTTTATCTCGATAAAATGAAGGTGGATGGGAAAGTGTTAGTTGCGAAATTTGCACTTAAACAGTTTTTTCATTCCGACTTTGGTGACTTTATCTCATTTGTCGAGAAAAGAATTACAGATTGTCTTAATGAAACTTTAAGGATTATCAAAGCTGTTGAACATGGCTTTGTACGTGTTGGGCAGCATAAGATTAATCGCCGTATTAATGATGACTTATAGTTATGCATTGATTTCAATACTGATGATTATCCGGCAAATATGCCAGATATATATATTAAGTTTAACGATACATTTGATGGGAACGGGGCGTTATATTGTGACAATGATGCCCTCATATCCCTCTATACCGATGTTGCTTCAATTATCAATGTGCCGGTGATGATGGAAGTAAGATTGATCAATAAAAGAGGGCGTGTTGTCTGTGATTCTTCGCATTCAACTTACGTATCTCTCGAAAGTAATGACCGATACAGAGTAACTGATCGCACATTACTAATAACTGAAGCTTTTGACGATTTTCGTAACGCGTCTCAATGATCCTTTTGCTTCAGTCCAAAAAAGTAACTTTGGTTGGCTGAAGACACTTGTCTATGACAATGTAAAATCTGTCGCTGGCATCTTCTTTTAGCTTAACCAAACTTTTATCTAACCCAGTGGGGAAGTCGCTTCCCTTCTGGGGCACTTCCTCTCAAATTTGAGGTAGTGTATATGACACATTCATCTGATGATAAAAACTATGTCCGAGCAGTTCTGAGCTATCTTGGCATAGATTTTGATGAGGCGGATATAGTATTAAGTGTTTGCCATTGTCAAAGTGACGAGCTTTCTTTTACCTGTAATATCAAAGCTATTGAACTCAAGAATGCTGTTGATTTATATGTCGATAGTATCTCTGAGAATGAAATAGAAGCTTTAAACAGAGAATCTTTAAAATCTCGACTCTGTTACTTTCTTGAGGTGTTTGACGCAGTCTCTGGTCAGTACCTTGAGATTTCAGGAAAACACTTTGCAACTAGCCGTTTTGAATATGATGATGTTTGTAGTGAAGTTCTTAGCATGTCTAATGATGTTTCTCAGTCGAAAGGTTATGACCGGGATGAATATAACAGACTGATGCAGGTTGATGGTCAGGTTATGATTGCCCGTTTTGCTTTGCAACAGTTCTGGGATACTCATTTTATTGGACTAATAACATTTGTATCTGAGTCTATAACATCGAGCCTCTATAAAGCTTATGAAACTTTTAGTGATATAAGTTTGGCTTGCTATAAACTGAGTGAATATTCTTATTCACGCTCTATCAACAGTGAATTGACCCTTAATATTTCACTTAAAGAAAATGACTTCTGTGAGGACCTATCTGATTGCTATATGGAAGATGAGGCTTTACCTTCTGGTAGGGTAATTTCTCGACGCAACAATGACTCCATAATAAGTATTTATGAGAGCTATGCTGCGGCTTCTTATATTCCGATGATTGCATCTTTGGAAGTCGTTGATGAATACGGCGAAGTGGTTACTGACCTCTGCCATACCGTTTATGTTTCAGAGTTAACCGGTGGGCGGATTAAAATCCACGACCGTAATGACTTAGTATCTGAAGTTTTCGATAACCTAAGAAATTTAAATCTTGCAGTTGGAGATTCAGTTTCACAAGCTGCTTGATTCTTTCCCTGATTTTGATTTTTTCTCACATACTCTTATGGCACGGTTTCCGTGCCTTTTTTTTGCCTCGCTTACAAGCGTCTACTCCTCTTCTACCTATCCCACCTTACATCACCACTTAAAATCTATCTTTCTAATTCCATTATCCTTTTCGTAGCCTCTAATGCTCTGGTATGAACATACTCTTTAAACTCAAAAAAGTGCTATTAACGAAAAAAAATCCCTAAAGAGATTTGTATACTGTTCTCAACCAAGGAGAGCTCATGAATGAACTAAAATCCAAAAACGAGAACAGTACCAAAAGCAACTTTCCCCCGGTTGATAATCAGTTTTGCTTTTACCATGTTGATTTCAGCATAGAACGACTACTTTCAACGGCCGAGGATCTCCAGCTTGAGTACATCTTCCAGAAACCTGGAAGTGAAGTAAGAAAGGATTTGGTTGAGCGATTCGAACGTGGAGAGCGCTTTGTTACAGCTTCACACTGTGACAATTTCTGTGAAATCCTTGGTTGTCAAGGCCATCAGGAAAATGCATAAACCCATAAACCTACATTTCCACTTTTAAGGATGTTCACTAAAGAATGATTGGAGAAAGTATTTTTGACTGGGTAATTTACGGAATATCCATTTTGATATTTGCCTCAGCACTAATTGAAGGAAAGACAACTCGCTACCCAGCACTTTTTTTCTATGGGAGTTTAATTTTAATGTTAATCCTGATAGTTGCTGGAGGCCTTAACTGGTGGTTCTACAGGTCAAAATATGGCGCAGTAATCGTTATCTTCACAGTGGTCTCTTTACTGATGACTCGATTCCGCCTGGTCATATATAAATTAAGATTAAGAAAGTTAGTTTCAGAAATCAGATTTCGTATAAAAACGGGTTTTCGTATAATTCTTGTTTTGTCGGATAATGAGGATGAGCGTAATGTTCTGCTGTCTATGCTTAGCAACGTATTGCCAGAGCAAACGCTTATTCACACGCGTGATGCTCTCGGACCTCATTCAGAGCCTATCCTAAAAGCTCTTGAGCTACATCATCAACAGGGAACAGGTTACATACTCGTCTGTGAACAACAAATCTCAGCGCGTACGTGGTTGAGTATCGTAGAAAATGGGAAACCTGATACATCTATAGCTGTTAATTTTCATTCGATCCCAGAAATGGAGTGATTTTTCAATGAGTAGAACCGTTTCACAAAGTGTCACAGAAGATTGTCTTTTTGATACCCGCACACAAGTCAGATTACAACTAAGTCGAAGCGTTCATAAAACGCTGGCATCTGCTAAAGAAATTTTACAGGGAAGGGGGGTTGATTCGGTCTCTATTGAAGATCTTGTGCGAGCCTGTCTTGAAGAGAACCAGCCAATTGATCTAGCCTCACTTTACCTTGAAAATCTCTTAAAACAGAAAGGTACCAGCATTTGCGATTTTTAGTGTTTTCAAACCTATTAGATAAAATGCCGGTTGTGTTTATATAACATCAATAATTTCATGCAACAGGTAAAACATGAGTACTCAAAAGCAACTTTCCAGAACTACCGGCACTGAACGTATGTTTAAGGAAGAGCTGGCGTTATCCTTAATTTGTTGGGTTTTCACCAGTCCTTTTACCAACTGGACCGATAAAGTCTTCAGTGGTATTGAAGTTCCGTCTGAAGGACCGTCATCATTACGGGGTGAGACAGAAAAATTCTTTCGTTTTGTCGTTAATGAAGAAGGCTACGACGCAGGAAGGGCTGCTATTGGTCTTGACCTATGTTGTTTTTCACTTCCGTTGTGTTTGTTCCCGGACGCTGCCCTGTCTGAGGAAGAGGTTATGAGTAAGTTAACCGGAGAAGTTATCCATGGAATTCTTCTTTCCTTACCTGAGTTTATTGATATGCCAGAAGTGCTCGCTTACCAGGTCAGGGATGAAATTCTTGCTTTTAACACTCGCTGTGGAGACGGGATCTTTCATGGTTGGAACACGGCTTCAGAATTGTGGAAGTTTGAAATCTTTCCCCGCACCACCATCATGATGCAGCATACTTCGGCAATACATTAAAATTAGGCGGGGCAGAATGCATAAAAAACTTTTTCTTCTCGAATGGAAACCCTGTCAGAGCCGCGTATGGGCCGGTTGGATGGCCCTGTGGTTGACTATCAGTTTTCTGATGTTATCTGCCTTGCTTATGACAGATCATCTCCTGAACAAAGTCATCCTGCCGCCAACATGGTTGTTGATCTGGTTTTCGCCAATGCTGGGGTTTTTGATAAAAGTTCGCGTCGTCGAAACTCAACATTTCCTGGAGCATGACCTCTGTGTTGCAGGTTTCTCTTTTTACCGCTGGAAGAGGTTAGTTTCTCCCGGGCTTTGGTCAGTTGACTGTATAAATGGTCGTTTTCGCCTCAATCGGATCACCCAGGTGGGTAAGACTATCCACTATCCATGGCGTCTCCATTATCATCCTTTGTTCATGAACCCTATCGAACATAAATCGCATGCTGTGAAAGCTGTTTCAAAATGACTTCTTTAGAGGTTTACATGACATTTATGTTCTGCAAGGTCAGCCTGGGCAGCAAAATTGATTGGAAATAACATGAGCCTGGAGAAACGTATGAGTTATGACGATTTGCCCTATTTTCGTGACCAGATTCTGGAACGCATCGACTCGCTCAAGTGTTTTCTTTCGAACACCCCCCCGATGATGGCAAACCTGATGACTGTCTCCACCGTATCTAGAACAGAAGAGCGCTTGAAGCAGGTTAAACCCATCAGGGTTAGTATTAAAGACGATGCTTCGGTTGAGGAAATTATTCAGGCACTTACTGACATCTGTGTGGATGACATAGAGTCATTAAGTCATGATTCCACCAAAGTAACCACTAAATACCCGGGTCTAATCATTGTCCCCGAAAGAGCAGATCTTCTCGAAAGCTTGATCACTTCTATAAACGAAGCAAAAAATGATTTTGCTGCGGCAATGAGGCGTATCGATAATAAAAAGAATGTCCGTTTTGATAAAGTGCACAAGAAGCTCCCGGGCCTTGTCGCTATGCACTCAACAAGAAATATCCTTTTCATCAAGTCCCAGCTTAAAAAAGTTACTTTTTCATGGCGGCTAAACCGAAACCAGGAAGTTAAAACAGCAGAGCAACTTGTGAGTTTGTTGGAGCGCAGGAGAGCCTCAGAAGTAAAAAATGTAGCAACTACCAATTTGAATGTCGTGTCTAATATCGATAAGGCTTTACACCGTCTTGAATTTCACCCACTGAAGCAGGGCGAATCTTATCGCCTTTGTCGAACTAACTCTTTCCCTGTTCCGATTGCTCACATTTTTGCATTTAGGCCTGAAGGGCAGGAACGAAACGGGAATAAATATGCTGAGACTGATTATTCAGTAGTAAAAGCATCCTTGCCCATTTTCGCAGCAGGCAACATACCTCAATTAAAAACGCTCTCTGACTGGGCTCCTGAAAACAGCCAGGGTCCGTCCAACCAACGGAAGCTGAGCCTGAAATATACAGAACTCGTGCCGGGGGCTGAGCTGGGCATTTTCATTGTCAGCCCCGAAAATTAAGGAACAACAATGCAATGGATTTCCACAGCCAGCCAGAAAATCGATGAGCGTCTCTATCGTGTCTGCGTCTGGGTAAAAAAATATCACGCTGATGCGATTAACCGCGTTGTGCTAACCGTTGATCTAAGTAAAGCCCGACATGACCCTGACGAGGACCAGGTAAGAGCAGAGCTGCTGTGCGGCCATTATTTTTTGCTTCGTAAGGAAAACGCTTCGAACTCTGCGCCTGACGATCAAAAGTTTGCTTTCCTGCCTGACGGGCGCAATCTGTGTTGGCAGACCGCAACCCCGGTGCTTCAGCATCTCCTACTCAATAAAAACGTTCCTGAGTCGCTGAGGTTGCTTACGGACTACATACATATGCGTCTGGCCAGGCTGACAATGGTACCTATGTCCGGAACCATCATGAACGAGGCTCTGCTGGACAGCATCAGCTGGGTTAAGGTGGATTTGACCTACTTCTGGCAGTACGAACAGCTCAGCTCTCATCTGGGACCCATCCAGATAACCCACAAGGCACTTGTACGCTTCGGGCACCTGGCAAAGAATGATGAAAACTCCAGTGCCATAAGAATTCTGCGTCAGCGTCTGTCTTCAGAATTCTTACAAGAATTTCAGATGGCTGAGGATGAGCTAAAGCGCAAACAGTCGTTGATGGGCACCATGGACGTGAAAATGCTGTTTCATGCTCATTACCCCAGCCAGAAGATGCTGGTGGCTCGATATAAAAATGGTTGGGTAATGGTGGATTGTTTTCTGTTTCACCATACCAAACCTAAGAAAAAAGCAAAAAACAAAACTACTGTGGCTAAGCCTCAACTTAAACAGACTAAAAGAGAAGGGAGTGAAAATGGAACTGGGCATTATGGTGTGCATCGTGTTGTTACTCTCAGTGGCGGCGGCGTGGATCAGTAATAAGACAGTTGATTTGCTCGAAAGATTCTATTTCAAGCGTCCGCTGAGCATGGAGTACGCGGCATGGCTACGTGTAATGTGTGCAGGCTTGTTATTAGTTTTTATTCAGGTTGCTCCCCAATTTACACTCCTGTATACCCTTAAACTTGTCACGCTTATTAATCTTGGAATCCAGACAATGAAATTAAATGGCGTGTACAAATATAAAAGGACGGGAATTTTGCCTCCGGGAGGGGCACTCTCTAATCTCACCAGACTTAACCCGTTCAAGAAAAAATAAAGTTATGCGCCCGTGAGGGCGCTATTCATCAAAGGCATTTCGCATAAGCTTGATCATGGCTTTTTTACCAGCTTCAATATTGCGAATGTAGCGCATAACCATTTCTTCATTCGACCAGTTCCCCATTTCCATAATCTGTGGTAGCGAGTAACCTTCAATATCCAGCTGTATCGCACCGCCTACACGAACGCTGTGCCCTGTCCAGTAACGGGTTTTAGTCTCATTTGGATAAAGCTCATTCCACATTTCTTTAAATGCCCGTAAAAGGGAATTTTTGCTGAGCATACCGGCATCGTCCACAGTGTCTTCCTCATCTTCATCGTTCAGAAGACTTTGTTTAGCACGGTAGGGCAGGTTATGCCGTTTAAGAAGCTCAGATAGCTCATTCCCTTTACTCCGAAGCTTCCAGCCGGGTGGCATATAGCCTGTATCATGGAAATTTACGGCCTGGAAAAGGTATTCATCCGGATGACTGTGCTGATCCATTTTCACAAGGTTCATCAATCTCAAGAGGCAGTTAGTTAACTGACGTGTCAGCCGGTAGGTAAGAAGTGTACTGATGTTCGTTTTTGTACGGTATACCGTCAGGTTAAATTCACCGGTCATACTATCCAGAGACAGATCTTTCAGACGTATACGGCGAATTTCGGATGAACGGAGCAGTGTTTCAAAGCCTGTCCAGATCAGGCACAGGTCACGAAGCTTACGAACTGAGTTTGTAGTACTGCGTAACTTTATCAGAGCCTTGAGATCGCCAATAAGAAAGGGAGTTGCCTGTTTAGTCGTCTTTCGCTTCCGGGCTTCCGATTGTTTTAAGGCTTCCAGCATGTACCATGCTTCAGACGTAATAATCCCGGGCAGGTTAAGCCCTTTTTTATGGATACTGTTTAAGGCCTGAAGACAGCTGTTTATGCTGCTTCGTGACAATTTGCCTTCAAGATGCCCCATAAACGCCAGCAGAGCTTCCTCAGACACGGGGAGCGAACTTACTGGCCAGTCTGTATGCAACCGGGCATTCGCCTGATACCATTCGTTCCATACTCGTAGCCAGTGCAGATAGGTTTTAGCTGTGTTGTATCTCAGATGGGAAAAGTAACGGATCAAGCGTGAAAGCTGTTTATCATGGTTGCCGAACGTTTCCAGCTGCTGATGCAATTCGCTTTCCGAAAACTGTCTGATCACTGATTGATTCTTCATCCTGCTCACCGGGATACACTGGTTTTATTTACAGTCATTTTAGCACTCATGTACCTGGTTATGAACAGGGTGGAAACAACGAAAAAGGTTGTGAAATCGTTAGGCTTAAGTGAAAAATGATATTAAGATTATCCCTGGCCAGTTGAGGCCTGTCTAAAGAAGGTTGATTATGTCTGACACAAAGCAGTCTTATTTAATGAAATTCCGTAAGTGTAGTTCGTTCGAAACGCTCGAAAAAGTATTTGAAAGGTTATGTGAAAAAAACTCGGGTGTCGCCTCTCTTGAAATTTCTGGTGCTTATGATCATCGTAAAGCTGAACTGACAATGAAAAAGTTATATGACAAAGTTCCTGCGAGTGTGTGGACCTTTGTTCGCGAGTAATTATTGATATTGGCACAACAAAAAGACTGTGTCTGGATTTGAAAATAGTTTATGCCCCTTTCGGGGCTAAAGGCACTGTAATAGCCTGTCTTTTTAACTTTCTTATTAAGTTCGGAGAAAGACTTTAATCATAAGCCAAGCCCACTGCTAAATACATCCGATATTCTCCTTAATTTTAGAAGTTGTGATAAAAGTTACTTTACCTAAACTTCTCTCTCCATATTTGTAAGGCTCTCATTTGATTCTTGTCAAACATTAATCTGGAAAACTAAAAAATCATTTCTTTTAATTCGTTTTACAGAAATCCTCCTCCGTTATTTCGGATATAGTTTGAATAATTATCAAAAACGGGGTGCAGCCATGCGTAAGAGTTACACATTTGGTATTCCATTTGGACTCCAGAGAGAATCAGGACTCTTTTTAGATATTACAGAGGTCAGCCGGGGTATCGACTGTAACTGCATCTGCCCCGCTTGCAAAACTGATCTGTTAGCAAAGCAGGGGGAGGTCAAGCTTTGGCATTTCTCACACAGTACTGCTGTAGCCGGTGACTGTGATGGTCTGATGGAAGCCATCCGGGGAAAAATTATTGAAGTCATCAACGAGCACCAGGTTCTTGGTTTCCCAAATCTTCTCGCTGGCGACGATGGTGGGCCGGTTTCACTGAATGAGGTTATTGGAAGCGGCAGTATGTTCGGAGGCACAGCTGATCTGTTCGTAAAGGTTAATGATTTATGTGTGGCCGTCTTTCTGGACAGGGATCGTAGCATTTCTGCGAAGTTAACCTTTGACCACCTTCATCCTTCCGAAAGAGTTGCCGCATTGCGTATCGATCTTCCAGATATTGAATATGAAATCAGTCAGGTGCAGCTCGGGCGACGTAAAACAACATACAGTGAGTGCATTGAAAGCCTGATCATTGATGAGACCAGTTCCCGGGAATGGCTATATCATCCATTAATGCATGAACTTGAATCTGAACCTCTTCAGGAGTATCGGGGACGGGAGCCTTCAGAGGAAGGGCCTCTTCTTCAGCGCCTTGCTGACTGTAAGATGAAATTGCCTGATATCCTTCCGGGCAGTCATAACGCGTTAGTCAGGTTACAGCAGGATACGATTGTATGTCTGTGTCGGTTAACGGTTCGGGCTTATGACATCGCTCAGACCGATGAATTTCCTTTGTTCCTTCGCTATTTCAGGTTGCACTGCCTGGAAAACAGCGAACATGTCAGTTACGAAAGACTGATCTGCTGGCAGGAAATGATTTCAAAAACCCAGGAAGGCCAGTCCTTGACACAAAACGAACTTGAATATCTTCATGAGATTGTCCGCATCGCCTTATACAATCACCGGCTTAACAATGTCAGTATTTCAGATGTTAAAAACCATGACACAGGAAAGGAGAGCGGCAGGGTAGAGCCACAAAACTATTCACTCTTATAAATAAATTGGGCTTTGCGCATTAAACCCTTGCCGCAGGAGGTGTACCGCATATCCGGCACAGACAGTCAGTTTTTCTGGCAGCTTAAATTTGACACAGCTTAATATAGTGATTCATTAAACAGGTTCAGTATGCTGCCAGAACGTTTTAGTCGTTATGGGCGTCCGTTAGTTTTCTACTAACTGAACGACGACCAGCCTGCCGCCTTCCTCCTTTGACAGAACAAACTGAGCGTTATTCGTCAGTTCAATTTTTTCCCCAATGGCAATCTGTCGTTTATCCGGTAATGACATAAGCCCATTTATGCCTTCATTTACTAACCACCACTGATCGTTATGGAAAACAAAATACCCAACTCGTTTCCTTTGCAAATCGGTTGTACGCTCATTTGGCGCAATGAGGCGATTCACATGCCACGCATAGATTGACTGCCCGCTCCACACCATCAACCGGTGGTCGTCAGGACGATAACTGCCTTCCTTTCGGGAAGAATATAAATTTAGAACCGGTAATTTACCCTTGTATGGCGTACCGCAGTAGGGACAAACCGGCTTTGTCTTACCCGAGAAAACGTACCATTTCTGTTCACACGCCTTGTTCTGGCAGGGCTGTATCAGATCGACTGTTTTAACCAGGGCGCTTTCCCACTCATCGGCGGTCGGGCGTTTAGTGGCATCGTGTAAGCCATCTATAAAGGCGCGCTCAAACAAAGGTGTCAGATAAGGGCCCATGATGGTGTAAGGAATTTTCTCCGGGTCAGCCCAGGGCAGTGAAAAGGACGATAGCTGACTGACTTTGACTGCATTGCTTTTGTCTGTCGGATGTTCAATGAAGAGTGCCTTCTCACCCATAGATAAGGTCTCATCACGTACTTCATCCGACATGTCATGTATTTTTCCGCCACGTAGCGGATGACGGAAGAACAGATACATGTAGATAAGCACCGACAGCGCATGACGGTCAGTAGTAATGCTTGGCAATACGCGGTTCGGATCCTCTTTGGAAAGATGACTGGTTTTCACCACTTCCGGAGCGATAAAATCCGGGGTGCCCACCACGTCGGGAGGATACTTTCCAGGGACAACCAGGCCGTCTACGTCAATGATGCAGGCATGTCCCATTTCTGGATCGATAAGCACGTTTTTATAGCTTAGATCGCTGTGACAGAGACCTGCCGCATGCATCCTTCTGACGGCTCTTGTCAGCAGCAGACAGACCTTGAGATAGGTAAGCGTATTGCCTCGTTCACGTGGGTCGAGAAATTTGTTCTGGTTGCTGGCGCTGGCAAACCATTTGCCTTCCTTTTCACGACCTTTTATGCCAAGAAAATCATCGTTTTTAGAGCCGTATTTAAAGAAAAAGTAGCTTTTGTAGGTTGGAACCACGATGCCGATTTTATGCCCATGCTCAACAACATGGGTCGGCCAGCAAAACAGGTCCTTCCAGTATTCACCTCCGGACTGGCCAAAAATGTTTTGCCTGTAGCGTCCGGTGATCATATCAATCCGATCCCGGGCCTGCTCGTTCTGCGGTTTATGATAAAAAGCGACGACGTATGATTTATCAGGCGAAAAGTAAACATCCTTCATCGAGCCCGAACCAATTACCTCGTCAACATACTGGACTGTTTCGCCGTCCTTTGTTTTGCACGTAACGATATTTGCCATATTGATCACCGAAAAAGCGTATCCCTTACCACAACACCGCAATAGTGCGGTCATCATGGTTCCCTGTGGAGAAAAAGTTAAGCCAGTCGCCTAACCTCTCAGGCGCAATACTGGCGTCTGTAAGGACAGGGTTGAGCTCATCAACGAGACGGGTCCATTTTTCGTCACTGCGAAGCCCATTATCCGTCTCAAACAGAGGGTCTGAGACGCCGTCTGTCATGAGGATCAAGTGAGATACATCATTCCATTTACCCACGCTGATGCGGCCGCTAAACGAGGGGTCTGCGATAATGCTCTGGTCAAGGAAACGGGTTTGTCCTGCGTATTCTCCGCTATCGGGATTTCCCAGTATCCTGACTTTACCGGAAGGGCTGTATGCACCTATCGCACCATCACCAAGCCAGAATGCAGTCGCAAACAGCTCGTTATCAGTTCGTAGCGCTACAGTTGCCAGAAGGGTTGTTGAATAGGATTTCACAGGTTGTTCTGCACAAATGGCTTCGTTCTGGATACTGTTGACCGCGAGCGTAGCTGCCTGTTTAAAATGATGAAGCATGGCGTTTATTGTTGCCTGCTGATCGCTCCCTTCCCACGCCGTGATGTGCTGCTTTAAATGGACGCCTTTCACACCACTGAGCTGATTTAAAAGGTAATCGCCAGCCGTTTTGACTGCAATCCGGGAGCCTTCCCGGGAATTTACCGCACTACCGGCTCCGTCTGCGACCAGCATGACAGACCATCCTGTTTCCTGGCAGTGGTTGATGTAGAAGTCGTCATCTCTGAAGCTTCCGGCATGCTCATGAGAGCGTCCCCGGCGACTGGCGGCAGCAATACGTATATCACCCCTGACCAGGCCAGCAGCGTCCAGATGGGACTTAGGGTAGGGAGCGTCTGCTGGTGGCTCTACCACCTTCCACAGGCTTCTCGGATCGGGATTGATTATAAATAGCTGTTTTGTTTCACATTCGTCGTGCGACGTGCATGACCAGATTACTGAAAGCTCTATATCGCCGCTTTCGGTGGGAGTACCTGTCAGCAACTCCTGTTCTTTGTCAAAAGACAGGCCAATGTTCCGGGGAAAGACAACGTCCCTGACAGTAGCCTGCTGGCCCTCACCCAGAACGATAGCAACCGGCGAAGAGAAACGTTCGCCTGCGCGGGCGTTGGGGATCGTTATTTTAGCTCTCGGGGGAACGGCAGGTGGCACAGCTAAGCTGGCCCGCTGCTGGCCTGTCGGTATCTGCCCGGGTTTTAATACCAGGGAAGACAGGTTTTCGTCTTCCCTCTGTGCTGGTTTATCAAATTCGTAATAAGGCATCAGCTTCCAGAACGGAGGATGAGGCTCATTTTCTGGCAGGGGTTGCAGTGCTGATGTATCGGTAGCGTCAATGCCCGGGTTATCAGCAACACTTACGACCGTTTGTTGCTGATCGGAAAGACTGGATGCTGACGAGGCGGCAATCTCTGCGTCGTTATCACCTTCGCTAACCCGCGCAGATAAACCCTGTGCAAGGCTCTCAATCCGCTCTTTAAGCCGCATAATTTCTTCGGTAAGGGATGGGTCCTGCGATAGAAGTAAAAGCCGCTCACCTTCAACAGGGTGGCCCAGCTCAGACAGAACTAAGCGGATAATCTTCTCTTCAAGTAAAGCATTTTGCGACATCAACCTCTCCCTCTGTTTACGTCGAAGTTAGTGTTTCCGCCATCATTGCTGAATGACAGGCCTGTTTCACACCACGGGCAGATCACGTCATCCGGGCCGTCAATACACAGCAACTTTCCGCATGAGCACAGGGCAAACGCACTGGCATTACCGCAGTGGGGGCAACCCGGTACGCCATGCAGTTCGCTGGTATTTACCTGCAAACCGGTAGCGGTGGCATCTGACCACGCAAAATAGTCCTCATCGATGGGATAGCATCCGGCAATATTAAAGCTGTTCAGGTTCAGACTGAAATCGAGCCCGGAAACCCTTGCTGGTGGCCGTTCATACTTCATCAGGTACGGACGACGGGTCTTGCTGCAACGGCCGGTAAGCGTAACGCAGTTTTCGTCGTACGCTTTTACTGGCTCGTCCTTGGCCAGCCGGACTATGTATTCAGTCTGGCTGAGCTCAGGTTGTTTGTCGTCCCCGACGCTGCGGCTGTGCGCCGTAACCGAGGCCGTGATCCATTTGATGAAGCGGGTAAAGTCCCCTTCCTGAGATTCGGTGAACAGCATGACATTCTCTGTCAGTTGCCGCAGGATATTCAGGTCCGCTGACGGCCCCAGGCCAACGGCAATGAGATTCACTTTACTCGCGTAGTGATCCTTCCAGCGCTTCACTTCTGCGGTTGTGTCGTCAGTCGGACGTCCGTCGGTAAGGAGATACACGACGGGTTTCCAGTCGCCTTTAGCCTCATGAGTGGTTTTTCTGACCTGGGTATCAATTTGCACGGTCAGCTCACGCAATGCAGCTCCAAGGCTCGTACCGCCGCCAACGGGAAGGCGGGGAGGGTAGAACGAGGCAATTTCGTGAAGAGGTACAATCGTACGGGCTACACCGGCAAATGCGATTACCGAGACCCAGGCTGTTTCAAGTGCGTGTGGATCCTTTCTTAAATCTCCGACGATCATTTGCAGACCATCAGTCATTTTTTTCAGGTTTTCACCAATCATGGACTCTGAACAGTCCAGGACAAAAAACACGGGAAGGCGTCTCATAATTTTCCTCGTACGGCTGGTACGGCCAGCAGAAAACGTTGCTGTACAGAAAGGTGCTGCCCGGAAACAGCACCTTTCTGTCTGTCAGAGCACCAGCTGGATTTCTGGTGGAGGAGGGGGAAGGGTATCAGTTCCGTTATTAATCCCCGCGCTTGTGCTGCCGGAAGACACGCTGGCCGATACCCATTTAAAGAAACCTGCAAACGCGGTTGAATCTAGCGTCTCCAGAGACACAACCTTATCGGTGAGCTGTTTTAAGTGCTCATGGCCTGCTTTAGGACCAACGGCGCAGGCAATGATGGATCCGAATCCCCGGCCGCGAATCGCTTTTACCGCTTCACCGTACGCCAGGGCATCAGAAGGGGTTCCATCAGTCATCAGGAATACCAGAGGACGCCAGTCTCCTTTGGTATCACCATCTGAGCGACGTACATCCCGTTCAACACACTGCATCAGACATTCAAGGGCAGCACCGGTGAACGTCCCGCCTGCGCTTGGCACAACGATGTCAGAAAACTGGAAGTCTTCCAGCGGCGTGAGAGGAATGAACTCACGCGCCTCATTGTCATAGGTGATAATGGAGATATGAACGCTTTCGAGGGCGTAGGGATCCTGGCGAAGAGCGCTAAGCATCGCCTGAATTCCAACGTTAACGGAATGGATTGACTCACCGCGCATCGAGCCGGATGTGTCGATAACAAGGTAAACAGGCAGGCGGCGCATCACATGTAATTCCTCAGGTGCGAGACAAACGAATCTGATTCTGAAGGCTCACCAATTGCCCTGAGTTTCCAGCCTGTAGCCTCGCGTATCAGCTCGGCAAAGACCATGGAGCGCTGGCTGGCGAAGGCGGGTCCGCCAGAAAGATCGAATCGTGCCATTTCAATATTACGGGCATCTACTGCCCGGATGAAGGCATTCTGAACTTTACCAAAGTGCTGCTGGAGCTTTTCACCATTGTAGATCTGAACGATGAACACAATTTTCTCGTACTGAGCGTCAAGGGAATTCAGGCGCACAATAATTTGCTCATCGTCACCGTCACCGGCTCCGGTTCGGTTATCGCCCGTCAGCCAGATATTGCCTGACTTATGGCGAAGGCTGTTGAAAAAGATGATATCGCCATTCACAAGCGTTGGTTTACCATTTTCCACATTGCCGAGATCGGTCACCTTTCCGGCTGAATTACACAGGAAAGCGATCACATCAAGGTCGTATTCTTCTTCTTTTTTACCAAAGATCCCGCCGAGAAAACCTTTCTTTTCCTCATTAATATCCCAACCGAGGCCGATAGTAACGGACGAGAGATCGTATTCATTTTTTTTCAGGCTTACGCCCTGGCCTTTGCTCAGACTGACAGACATGATATCCCCTTAATCAATAAAATTATAAGACCACATTTACTTCTGGCGGCGGCGGTGGCAGGTCTTCAAGACCGATCACTTCTTTTTTGCTGGACTCCACTTTCTGACTGCCTACCGAAATGCTCGCACTGACCCATTTAAAGAAAGCTTTAATCGTCGAACTGTCAGCTGTATCGAGCTGAACCACGATTTCAGTGATTTCTTTGAGGACGCTGGTATCGGCATCATGCCCGGCTGCACATGCCACAACAACGCCGGTTCTGGCCGCTTTAAAGTCATTCAGGCCTTTACGCCAGTCATCATTCGGACTTCCATCCGTCATCAGGAATACAAGGGGACGCCAGTCACCTTTAGTGTCAGCCGTCGTTTTCTGTACTTCTTTGGCAATGGAGCTGGCCGTGAGGGAAAGCGCTTCGCCAAGAGACGTGGTGCCGCTGGCTGTTAGTGCTGGCATCTGGAAACTCAGGAGGTCTGTCAGGGGGACTGCCTGTCGGGCTGAAGAATCAAAGGTGATCACTGACACGTGAGCCGTTTCGAGTGCATACGGATCCTGTTTCAGCGTGGTAAGCAGCGTCTGAACGCCATTTTTAACCGCTTCGATAGGCTCTCCGTGCATAGAGCCGGACGTGTCGAGTAGCAGATATACGGGTAAGCGTCTCAAATGTAATTCCTTCTTAAGAGATCGGAAGAGGAGAGTAGTTTCAGGAAGAGGCCAGGGTTTGTTGATTTGATAAAACGGCACGACATCTGTCGGGTGGAGATTAAATACTCAGAAGCGGCATTAAAGAAATAAGTTAACCACCATAGAATTACCGACATGTGAATGGCCTCTTATCAACAGAAAAATAATTCAGACCGGACTGGAATATAAGATTTCTGAAAAAACTCGGACAAATAAACTGTCTTATGTATGAAATTCATCATACATCACAGATCTGCATGAATGGAGTGTAAAACGCCCAAAGATTGATGTGTAGCACAAGAGGATGTCAAGACACCAGGTTTTGTAGTCAGTAAGGCGCTGCTGGCATTGCGGGAGGAGAATAGATCAAAACTACGTCACGCCAATACAGAGGTAAAATATGACAAAACCGGGGTTTTCACCCCGGTCTGAGATTTAGCGTCAGGACTTTTTAGCGCTGTATTCTTTTATCAGTTCGTCAACGGAGTGCAGAGCCAGCTTCTCTACCGCTTCACTTCGGGTCGAGCCACTCAGCGCAGCCAGACGGTCAATTTTTCTTAAGATCCGCATGCGTAGCGATAAGGACACGGCTGTTTTTTTATCCTTATCGAGTACGACCTTCCCTGTAGACTCACCGGTTTTCAGTTCAGCATTCTGTGCGAGCGCTTCATTCATCCGGCGAAGGGTCTTTTTATCCAGCTGGCCCGGATTAACGAGATGGTAGGAATGACCTGCCTTGCTGTATTTGATCTCCGCAGAATATGACTCGCGTAGCTCTTTGAGGGCCCGGGTTAATGTCGGCTCTGAGCATTCCAGACTGGTTATAATGTCGGCAGCGGAAACGGGCTTGCCGGTGCCCAGTAAGTTGGCAAGCTTAAAAATCCGGGCCTGTCTGGTATTTAATTGCATCGTAAGATTTAGCCTGCTTAAAGGGTTAGTGGTTCAATAGGCTGAAAAATGAAGGTACTGCTCATCTTTCGAATAACCGGGTGATCGCCTAACGCTTCAACCGGATCAATGTGTTCTATGCCTGCAAAATTTACTGACGACATCTGGCTGCGAGTGCATTTGCAGGACAGGATATACTCATCCTCCAGATAGCCGGTCCGCTTACTGACCCGTTGCGTAAAGCCTGACACAATCACGTTGTCGAAAGGTAGCGTATGTAAAACGATACCGACCAGGCGGAACAAGCAGCCATGGACGTGGCGGGCATAGTTTTCGCGTACGGCTTTTTGCGTCATGGCTTTTTCCGTCAGCTCCGTGCCCCGGGCATTAACGCCGTAAATCTTATCAGGGAAATCTTCAATCTCAGCTAAATCAACGTCCAGCAGGACTGCTGATAGCTCCGGCTTTACTTCAAATGCAACAATCGTTTCACGCGGCCATTCAGTTTCTGCCAGCACACCCGCCAGGTATGATTCGAAAAACGCGGCGTCTGTCCGGAACTGCTGCCGGGCATCTGCCTGAGCCGTGGCGAGCCGTTTTTCATGTTCTTCTGCTTCAAACTTCCAGTTTGCATACTGTTCGGCCCAGGCCGTCCGTTGTTGCTGGTACCGGTGCTGTCGAAGGGTATTCTCACGCTCCACATCAATCAGCTCCTGCTGCCACCGGCGAAGATTTTCGGCGTGGCGCTCAGCTTTAGCTGATTCCGATTCAAACCATTTACCCAGAAAACTAATGCCTTCGCTCTCGGCAGGCTTTTCCGGCAATGCAAGGTAGTCTGGCTTTTCTGGACGCACCGGTGCCGGAACCTGAAAAGGCGACGTTCTGTTATGCAGGTATACTGCTTCCAGCTCTGCCCAGCTGATGCCTGTTTTTGGATCCGGCGTCAGCTCGTGAATATTACGGATTGCGGTTACCGCTGACATGAGTTCAGCGGCTTCCTGCTCAAGCGCCTGTCTGAGCCCCGGGTCGGTTGCCGTCCGGTTTCCACCTCCGGAACGCGCGGCCCGGTCAAGCCGGGTACGGTAACTCAGCCCGGTACCGGGCAAGCCCAGATTGGCATAGGTCCCCCGGCTACCAAAAGAAACGGAAGCACCTCTCGGCCCGACACTCAGGCTCGGTGCACCGTTACTCAGGTTGAGGCGAACGCCAGGAATAATGTTGATCGACTTTCTGAACCTGAACCCCATTATGATTTCCTTAATGATGCTGGGTCACGGTAAGTAATCTGATTCCATCAGCGCTTTGCTCGTTCTGTAACCCATAAAAACGAGCTCTGTCCAGAATGCCAGCCGCCCAGCGGCGATGTGTGGCGGGTTCACACATTGCTCCCTGCGACTTAAACACGGCCTGGGTAGAGTTCAGGATCCGCAGAGCGTCAGAATACTCACCCTGAGTGACCATCAGCGCGTTTTGAATGACCTCTATCTGACCCGGGTGAATGGCCGTTTTCCCAACAAGCCCATGTGCCATATCAAGAGCCAGCTCTCTGGCCATAACGGCATGATCGTCAATATGCTCACATACGGGCGCGGTCAGGGCAAAATCACGCGGGCCGAAGACTGAAACGAGCATTTTGATGACGTAGCCCATCGGGCTGTCATACAGCGTCAGGTCCCGGGGGCGGCGAAGCGACACAACGTTCATAAGATCGTTGCCGCCGATTCGAAGCGCAATAATGCGGTCGTGGCAGGGATGTTCCACCAGGCGAGTGGCCAGCTCGCGCATCTGAACCACGTCAAAGACGTCTTCTGTTTCCAGCGTTGGCATCATGCACAGGTGAGTCCCGCCCATGATATCCCACCATTCAGCTAACGAACTGAGGGTAAATTTCGGCAACACAAACCCATCGACAGCGGAAAGATCATAATGCGCTTTTAACCATCTGCCCATGTCGGCATGCCGGGGGCGAATGAACACCAGAGGCCAGTCATTTTTACCCAGGCTACGCATGCTGTTACTGAGCTCGTGCAGCAGGTGCTCCAGATTTTTGAGGGCGATGGGGATGTCTGCTTCACTGACAGCATCCTCCAGGCAAATCACCAGAGAGCGCAAACCCGGGATTTTCCCGTGCAGGACGGCATCAGCAATATCTTCCCGTGTTGCAGGCATGTATAGCGTGGCTCCCAGATTCCAGGGAGAAAGACGATTTTTCATCAGAGTACCTTCTTGATAATGGTTACAGCCCGATACTGGCCGAGGGTTCCCCCCATTTCTGTAACAACTATTCCCTTTTCACGAGCAAGCCCTACAAGCAAGGCAACGTCCGGGTCGTCAATAGAACGCACAAATACATGGTCCGGTACCCGACGTAATACAGCCCGGGTTGCTTCAGCAATACCGGGTTTAATACGATTGACGCTGTCCACTTTAAATTCATCGGCCAGGAACGCGATAACGTCGCGACTTGTCTGCCATAAGACCCGGGCTGACTCCATATTCCAGCTCAGGGTAGCGAGGGATGACGGGGTTAACTTCTTACGGAAATGGGCGACGGTATCGACAAGCATCCGGCTGCATTCGAATTCACTGAGATGCTCGCAAACCATGCACCCATGTAATCCTTCAGAGGACCATACTGACCGGGAGATCAGGCCTGATACCGGCGCACCCATGATGCCAAAAGGAATGAGCCAGTCATCATCACTGGCTGCAAGCCAGGAGCAGCCACAGGGATCGGCCAGGACAACCAGTCGCGGCTGCTCAGGATAGCCCGGGCGATCTTTCAGTGCGCGTACAAGCTCTCCGGTAATTGCGCCTTTACCTGTCCATCCGTCAACAAAGACAATACCGCTGGTACCATGGCGCTCTTCAATGACGTCGAGGGCTGCACCGTCAATTCCACGATCCCGGATAATGCTGATACCGTAATGCCATGAGGTTTTCCCCATGTCACGCAGGGCCTGGTGCAGCATAACGCCGAGCGGCACGCCAGCTCTGACGAGACTGGCCAGTACAATGGGCTCATCACCGAAGCGTTCGGCCAGAGCAATAGCGAGCTGTGTGACTTCTTTTGCAAGTCTCTCTGCGCCCCGATCCAGCGCCCGGTGAAACAAATCAAGATGCCATTGTGTTGGCGCTGGCTCCTGACTGAGCATGTCCGAATAATGTTTCTTCCCTGACTGAATCAGCTCTTCTTTTTGCTCAACCGGCGTCATCTCAATGACTACCGGCTTTAGCAGAAATTCCACGTCACCGGGCTGGTATGAGCCGGTAAATGTGTCATGTGGCTGCATTTTAATTTTCTCCAAAAATTCGCTGTGAAATGGCATCTGCAAACTGACTCTGACGCGGGATGCCAAACCAGCTGCACAGTTTCATAAAACGATGATCGCTCAGGCTGTCGCCCAGACCAATTACGGGGAAGACTCCGCGTTCAGCCCGAAGTTTTTCAAGAAGCCATCTGACTGCCAGCCCTTTCTCAACCGCGGTGGGAAGCCAGGCCACGTTATTACTGTTGCGGTGGATGTAGAAGCCCTCGGTCGGAAACACCGTTTCTATCTCATCTGCAATGGCATTGAGCTCGTCAAGGCGGGTGCTGTCGCGGTGCTTCATCACCATATAAACCGCCGTTTCACCGTATTCGAAGTTCAGCCTTGCCCAGGCATTGATCCCTTTTGCGTCCATCATTTCAGTGATCAGACGCTGCATCGATGTCAGCTTTTCCTGATAGGGAGCCAGCTGGCCGAGCATATGGGCCTTCCACTCCTCGTCGGGTTTGCCTTCTGGCGTGAGAATGACGGCCCCGTGAGTGGTGATTGCCCAGGAGTGGAAAGGGATCCGTACGCGGCTGATTTCTTCAGTTCCCCGTGCGGTAACGGGTATGAGTTCAGCCTGCTCCAGGAGCCAGTCCACCAACATGGACTGTTCTTCCGTCATAAAGCTTCGTGGATTCAGGGTGCGATCAACGGCACCGGTACGGAATGGCTCCAGGGCCAGCTCGTCCACCATTTTACGACGGGTCTGAAAGAGCGTGTCGTCAAGGTCGCTCAGAACAACGGGTTTATTCATAGGTAACAATCTCCACGACGGCCGCAACCTCAGCCAGCGCTTTAAGAAGCTGCGTGTCAATACTTTCTGCGGGTGTCTCAGTACACACAAGAATGCGGTCAAACTGCTGGTGGGCGACGTTATAGACAAAATTGGGGATGCCCAGCCCGTAGTTATCCGTAAAGGAAATGGCGGACTCAATGGCATAACCAACGGCGATAGGGGAGCGGGTGGTCGATCCATAAAATGCCTGTGCTCCGGCAGCTTCGAGCCGTTCAGCAAGCAGGAACGGCTCCCAGACGAATTCCCCGGTCCCGAGAACCAGAATACGTTCCCCCTTGTGGACGGAGACCTCATGGCCGAGATCGGCCGCAGGTGCGAGCATCCCCAGTCGGCCCCAGGACTGTTTTCCCTGGATGTCCCATTCTCCTCGTGAAGTTACGTTGACTTTCGGCATGTCCGGGACAGGTGCATCAGGTAATGGGGTCCATCCCCACTTACCGCTTACAAGAGAAACCGAAGTGACTGGTAAGGTGCTGCGCTCGGACAAGGCTTTGCCACTCCAGTCGGTAAGCGTAACGGCTATAACCTGTTCAATATGTTGAAGCTTGCCGGTATTACGCAGGGCTGAAAGCAGGTTAATAAAGGTATTACCGGTGGTTGCCTCGTCATCAATCAAAACCAGCGTTCGTGCGTTGGTAACACGACGTCTTTTCTCTTCATCATCTGGCAGATAGATCAGATGATCGGTGGCGTGGCTGTGTTCTTCCTTGAACTCGCAAAGCAACGTGCCATCAACCGGGTGACGGGTAGAGGTCAGATAGACAGATTCAGGATGCTGGTGGCGCACTTCATCAAATACACCGGCCCCAAGCCCAACGGCGGTTTCAGCCATACCGATAAACAGTACGGGTCCTGTCAGTGTCGAGGGGAACTGGCTGGCAAGCTGTCTGTAGGCCTGCCGCATGACTGAGGGTGGCACGGGAATGTGCCTGCCGAGTACTTTGCTGACAAACAGAAAGGCGCGTTTCGGGTTACGTCTTTCAGCGATGTCAAACAGGTCATCGAGCGAAACTTCACCCTGGTCGCGGGTTACCTGAATCGTACCGCATGAGAGGGTACGGCGATAAATCATATCTTCGAGGATATCAGACATAAATACGCCTTAATTCAGAAGGTTAGAGAGTGATTCCGGGTATGCAATTACATCCGTAATGGATCTCACCGCAACCGGAGAAAAGGTGTTTTTAGCGCTCTGGCGCACCATATCTTCAGACATCAGACCGAGCTTAAAGGCAGCAAATAACCCAGGAAGGTTCACCCCGCTGTGAAGGGTATAACCCACCCCCCCTGACGGACGCATGTTGGTTTCAAGCAGCACCGGGTTGCCATTCACATCGTTTCGCGTCTGAACATTCACCAGCCCGTCGGCCTTCATAACCCTGGCGCAGTCACACGCCAGTTCCCAGGCGCTTCCTTCGTTTACCAGATACTGGATAACCCCTTCCTTACGGCGTCCCACGGCTGCGAGTATTTCGCCCTTATCCGCGAGGATATCGACGGAAAATTCCGGGCCTGGCAGGTACGGCATCAAAACAAGGGGTTTAAACGACTCAGCAGCTGATGCTGCTGCAATATACTGTTGCGGACTGACCAGACGATGTTCGGGATGATTAAAGACGGCCATAGGCGAAGCACTGTCATCAAAGCGCCAGAATCCCATGCCATAGATACCCGTCACCGGCTTCACGCATACCGGGCTGTCAGTGAACGGCGGGGCCGCGAGGTGTGTTTTTAATTCTGCCAGCGTATTCACCCGCCAGGATGGTACGACCGGGAGACCCTTTTGCTCCATAAACTGAGCAAAAGTAACTTTTTCGTCAGCCAGAGTTAACCAGTCGACGCCCGTTGCACCGGTAGTAAGGGTGGCACCGGTCGATTCAATGGCTGAACGGTGTTCTTCAAACCACTGGCTGTTACGGCCAGTATGAATATGGTGGATGCCGTAGGACTGAATGGTTTCCTGGATAAACTGAAGACGTTTTTGAGGATCTTCAGGTTCAGTCAAAGAATAGTCGGCAACGGAAAGGATTTCATTTCTTTCGTTACGGTGGGAGGCAAAAACGGTAATGGCAAAATTATTTTTTTTTGCAAATGATTTTACCCCCTGAATAATATCTCGCTGGGAGGATAAACCTTCCATAAACCAAATTTTCTTGTTCATTTTTTTTAATTATCCGGAACGCCATGCAAATTTATGATTGAGAAGTGAGTCTATGAGTGTCTAAGCTACATGTCAATCATAATATGATTTATAACTCCTGTGGTTATGGAGTGCGTCAGGTTTTTTGGATTCCTGATAACACATTGATATTTAAATTAAACTTAGAAAATTAACACCCTGAAAAGGATTTCTTTTTGTGTTTTTACAGAAAACTACCAAAATTTCCCTTGTCAGAGAACTTCATCATGATATGATTTTCTTCGTCAGTTACTAAATATACCTTTGATTGTCTCGGTCATTACCATTTTAAGGAATAAAACATGGTTTCATTAGTTAAGAACCAGACGGTATCACTCAGCAAAGAATCATCTGCATTAAGCCAGCTTCATTTCGGTCTCGGTTGGGATCCGGTTAAGAAAAAAGGTCTTCTTGGAGGATTGTTTGGAGGCAACGACTCAATCGATCTCGATGCTGGCTGCGTATTAATGGACAGCACCGGTAAAACAATTGACACCATCTGGTTCCGCAAACTGGAATCCACCTGCGGCGCTGTTGTGCACAGTGGCGATAACCTGACCGGTGAAGGTGACGGTGACGATGAGGTGATTAATGTCAACCTCTCCCGACTGCCTGCAAACGTTGAATACCTGGCGTTTACGGTAAACAGCTTCCGTGGTCAGTCGTTCAATGACGTCGAAAACGCGTTCTGCCGCGTTGTCGATCAAACCGGCAAAGAGCTGGCTCGCTACAAGCTGACTGAGCAGGGCTCACATACCGGGATCGTTATTTCTTCGCTGCGCCGTAATAACGGCAACTGGGACTTTACCGCCCTTGGCCATGCCTGTCGCGGCCGCACAATTGACGATATGCACTCCGATATCGTTTCAGCGGTTATTCGCTAATGAACCTGACGCCGGGGGGCAATGCCCCCGTTCCAGCCCAGGAGTTGCGGGTCCGGATCACCTCGGGCGGCCAGGTGGATGCTTCGGCGTTTCGCCTGTATGCCGACGGGAAGGTGCAGGGTGATGCGGACATGGTGTTTTATGGTCAGCCACGTAACGATGATGGTACCGTCAGCCTGGTCAGTGAAGGCCAGTACTCAACCTTTACTGTCGCGCTCAACCGGCTGAAACCTGATGTCCAGAAAATTGCGTTCACCGTGACCTGTGACGGTGGGCAGACGGTGTCCGGTCTTCGTAATCTTTCCATCGACGTGGAGCAAGGGGCTACCGGCCTGGTTAGCGGCAGTGTCGAACTGAGCGGCCGTCAGGAAGCAGCCTTAATTCTGGGTGAATTTTACCGTCGTAATAATGACTGGAAATTCCGCTTCGTTGCGCAGGGGTTCAACGGTGGACTTAAACCGCTGGCAGAGCATTTCGGCGTAAATATTGCCGACGAACCGGCTCCCGCAGCCCCGACTCCTCCGGTTGTAACCCCTCCGCCAGTTGAGACAAAAATCAGCCTGAGCAAGGTATCGCTGACAAAAGAGAAGCCTGCAATCAGCCTGACCAAACGGGATAACTTCGGTGAAATCCGGATCAACCTGAACTGGCACCGGGGCAGCGGCAAATCAGGCTTTGCAGGCATGTTCGGCTCCAAAGGAATCGACCTGGATCTGGGGGCCTTTGTTGAGCTTCAGGACGGGTATAAATCGGTCATTCAGGCGCTCGGTAATGCATTCGGTGATTATCGCGATGAACCGTATGTTCAGCTCAAGGGCGATGACCGGACGGGTGATGTATCAGACGGCGAGTGGCTGCATATCAATGGACGTGAATGGAAGCATATCCGCGAAGTGCTGATTTACGCCTTTATTTATGAAGGTGTTCCCAGCTGGGACAAGACTGATGGTGTGGTCACCATTCATGTGCCGGATCAACCGCCCATTGAGACCCGCCTGACCGAAGGTGAAAACCGTCGCACATTGTGCGCCATTGCCAGACTCGTAAACGAAAACGGCGCAATTAAAGTCGAGCGAATTAACCAGTACTTCAAAGGCCAGGACGAAATGGACCGGGCATTTGGCTGGGGATTTCGCTGGAGCGCCGGTTCTAAATAACACAGCAACAAAGGAAACAGGTATGAGCTTTTTCGACAAAGTTAAAGGTGCCATTAACTCAGGCCGTGACGAACTGACCCGCCAGGTTGGCCGTTTCAAAAACAAAAAATTCATGCAGGGCACCGTTGCTGTATGTGCCCGTATTGCCGTATCGAGTGACGGCGTAAGTTCGGAAGAAAAGCAGAAAATGATGGGCTTTCTGCGCTCTTCAGAAGAGCTGAAGGTCTTCGATACCAATGAGGTGATTGAGTTCTTCAATAAACTGGTTTCAAGCTTCGATTTCGATGTTGAAATCGGCAAGGGCGAAACCATGAAATACATCCTGGCGCTGAAAGATCAGCCTGAGGCCGCTCAGCTGGCCTTACGTGTTGGTATTGCCGTTGCGAAAAGTGACGGTAACTTCGATCAGGACGAGAAACTGGCCTCCCGCGAGATCGCTATCGCGTTGGGCTTCGACCCGGCTGAATTTGGCCTCTGATCCACATCCCTAAGGGTAAAATATGGTTTCCACACACATCGGCTTCCCGACTGAAACGGTCATTGTTTTTATTGCGCTTTCAGTCGGTGCCATCTTTATTGACCTGTTTATGCACCGTGATGACAAGCCTATTTCGCTGAAGAGTGCGGCGCTCTGGTCCGTATTCTGGGTTGTGGTTGCGATGGCATTTGCCGGTTTCCTCTATATCCACCACGGTGCTGAGGTTGCCAGTCTGTTTGTCACGGGTTATGCGCTGGAGAAAGTGCTGTCGGTCGATAACCTGTTCGTCATGATGGCCATCTTCTCCTGGTTCGCCGTTCCGGATCGTTATCGCCACCGTGTTCTCTACTGGGGGATCATTGGTGCCATTGTCTTCAGGGGCATCTTTGTCGCCATCGGTACGAGCCTGCTGAGTCTGGGGCCGTATGTTGAAGTTGTCTTCGCTATTATCGTTGCCTGGACAGCGGTCATGATGCTTAAAAGCGGTGATGACGATGATGAAATTGAGGATTACTCCCAGCATCTGGCTTACCGCATGGTTAAACGCTTCTTCCCTATCTGGCCGAAGCTCAGAGGGCATGCCTTCCTGCTTAACCAGAAGGAAGTGGATGCTGAACTGGCGAAACCAGAAAACAGCGATGTCACCATTGGCCGTGGTAAAAAAGCGGCGCTGTATGCGACCCCGCTGTTCCTGTGTGTGGCTGTGGTTGAACTCTCGGACGTAATGTTCGCGTTTGACTCGGTACCGGCAATCATTGCCGTCAGTCGTGAACCGCTTATCGTCTATAGTGCCATGATGTTTGCTATCCTGGGCCTGCGTACTCTGTACTTTGTCCTTGAGGCACTGAAACAGTACCTGGTTCATCTGGAGAAGGCCGTTATCGTGCTACTGTTCTTCATCGCGGCAAAACTCGGCCTGAATGCGACCGATCACATCTGGCATCATGGTTACAGCATCGCGGCAACAACCAGCCTGTATGTTGTACTGGGTGTACTGGCGCTGGGCATTCTCGCAAGCGTCATGTTCCCGGGCAAACCTGAATCTGAGGAAAAGGGGAGTTAATCCCCTTAAGTGTTAACCTGAACAATTACTAATCGAAGAGGTTATTTTATGAGTGTTTCTCTTTCCAAAGGCGGGAACGTCTCCCTAAGTAAAGCAGCTCCGTCAATGAAAAACGTCCTGGTGGGCCTTGGCTGGGATGCGCGTTCAACAGACGGTCAGGACTTTGACCTGGATGCTTCAGCATTCCTGCTGGCCTCAAACGGCAAAGTGCGCGGCGATTCAGATTTCATCTTCTATAACAACCTGACGTCATCCGACGGTTCCGTAACGCACACCGGCGATAACCGCACCGGTGAGGGCGATGGTGATGATGAATCGCTGAAAATTAAACTGGACGCCGTCCCGTCTGAAGTTGACAAGATCATCTTCGTTGTGACCATCCACGATGCTCAGGCTCGTCGCCAGAGCTTTGGTCAGGTATCCGGTGCGTTTATTCGTCTGGTTAATGACGATAACCAGACTGAAGTTGCTCGCTACGATCTGACCGAAGATGCGTCCACTGAGACTGCCATGCTGTTCGGCGAGCTGTATCGCCACAATGGTGAGTGGAAATTCCGCGCAGTAGGTCAGGGTTATGCTGGTGGTCTGGCATCTGTATGTGCTCAGTACGGCATTAACGCGTCCTGATCAAAAAGTAACTTTTCTACCCGGGGCTGTTAATGCAGCCCTCATTCAACTGTTTGCAGGAGCTAAAAATGGCAGTTTCTCTCGTAAAAGGCGGCAATGTATCTCTGACCAAAGAAGCACCAACCATGAATGTTGCTATGGTTGGCCTAGGCTGGGATGCCCGTGTAACCGATGGTCAGGGTTTTGACCTGGACGCTTCCGTGTTCGCAGTAGGCGAAGACGGTAAAGTGTTGTCAGATGCGCATTTCATTTTCTTCAATAACAAAACCAGCCCTGATGGCGCGGTAGAGCACCAGGGCGACAACCGTACCGGTGAAGGCGACGGCGACGATGAGCAGGTCAAAATCGATCTGACCAAAGTCTCAGCAGATATCAAAAAACTGGTGTTTGCCGTTACCATCTATGATGCAGAAGCGCGTAAACAAAACTTCGGCATGGTGAGCAACAGCTTCATGCGCGTTTACAACAACGACAACGGCACGGAAATTGCCCGTTTCGATCTGTCTGAAGATGCCTCAACCGAAACCGCTATGGTCTTCGGTGAACTGTATCGTCATGGCGCTGAGTGGAAGTTTAAAGCTGTCGGTCAGGGCTTTGCCGGTGGCCTGGCGGCTCTTGCCTCCCAGCACGGCGTTAACATCTAAAATAACGCTGAATCATACCCCGGCAATGCCGGGGTTTTTTTTGGTTGCGATCCGCTATCAGGAGGGGGGGGGCAGAAAGGGTTCGGGAATCTCAGAAAGCAGAGAGATGTTAATTCTGACGTGAGCCTTTTAAAGGCAGGAAACGGATTTTTCTCTGGTTGCTGGTTAAAGCCTGTATTCCGTGCCTTATATCAACAGCATGCCCCTCTGATATATGTTACGTTTGCGACTTATGAAGGCACGGGTTCTGGAAGATAAAATACCCGACCAATGGAAATTCCAATTCAACAGGTATAGAAACTTCAACGTGATGAAATATGGTGTCACACCATATATACGCCTCACCAGAAATCCAGCGTCCTGAACTAAGCCAGGGGAACCTATATAAACGCTGCGCTTTAAAATAATCAAAAATCAGGAGAGTTAATGTGAATCTACAATCCGGACAAAACATACCACTTCAGCAATCTGCGATCAGGCTGAATCTTCAGTACCCTACCAAATCCGGCTTTAAAGGCGAACCCGATACCTGCCTGTTCCTGCTTAATGCTCAGGGAAAGGTCAGCGGCGATTCTGACTTTATCTTTTACAATAATCTGTCTTCTCCTGAAGGGGCAGTAAAGCTCGTTACCGGTTCTCAGCAGTCCAGCATTGAGATAGCACTGGATCGTGTTCCTGCGAACATCAGTAAAATTGCAATCACAGTTGTCATTGATGGTGAAGATACCATCAGTGGGCTCAGTTCGTTGAGCATGCAGGCTCAAGGAATCGCTGAGTTCCAGGCTGAGACTCAGGGCCGCAGTGAGAAAGCAATTATCCTGGGTGAAGTATATCGGCACAATGGCGCCTGGAAGCTTCGTGCGCTCGGGCAGGGTTTCAACGGTGGTCTTGAGCCTCTGGCCATTAGCTATGGCGTTGATGTCGCACAGCCAGCTCCGCAGCCAGCAAAGCCTGCTCGTATCAGTCTGGAAAAGAAACTGGAAACCAGATCTCCGCGCCTTGTAAGCCTCGCTAAAAAAGCCTCGGTCAGTCTTACTAAAAATAAACTGGACACCCTTGAGGCAGCGGTTGCATTTGTACTTGACGCATCCGGCTCAATGAGTGGCCAGTTCAGTAAGGGTAACGTTCAGTCTGTGCTGGACCGCATCGCCGTTCTTGCCGCCCAGTTCGACGACGACGGTGAAATGGATGTCTGGGGATTTGGAGAGAAGCATAAGAAGTATCCAAACGTCACACTGGACAACCTGGACACATATATTCAGTCCATTCGCGGGGCTGGAAAGCGTTCAGCCTGGGAGAACCTGCCGGGCCTCGGAGGGACAAACAACGAGCCTCCTGTGATGGAAGAAATAGTCGACTACTTTAAGGACTCGAAAATCCCGGTGTATGTTGTATTTATTACCGATGGCGGGATCAGCAAGACCCGGGCGATTAAAGATGCAATCCGGCGTTCTGCCAACTACCCCATCTTCTGGAAGTTTGTCGGCCTGGGTGGTTCAAGCTACGGTATCCTCAAAAATCTGGATGACTTTACTGACCGCCGGGTTGATAACACCCACTTCTTTGCCATGGATGATTTCGGTTCGATTAGCGATGAAAAGTTATATGATAATCTACTGGAAGAATTCAGACCGTGGATCGATGAAACAAAAAGGTTAGGCATCCTTTAATACGCACAGTTTGAGCTTGGTTGAATGAGCTCTACAGCAGCTTAATACTGTAGAGCCTTTGTTCATTGGAAATCGTACAGGGAGGCGCATATGGACCGCATCAAGTACCTGAAATGGATAGCTGAAGAATCACCAAGTACGGCTCAGCAGCTGGTGGCCTGGTTAAACAGAGCAAGGCACTATACGCCCGACATGAAAGAGCATCAGGCAGGTGTACAGATTCAAGAAAAGGGGATTGTTGTAGGGCTTAGACAAAGTACTAATCGTTATCATGGAGATTGTCTGACCATACATGTGGTACGGCTTCCGGAAGAAATACAAAACAAGGGATGGTTTAAGTCTTTTCTGAAGCTTTGCTGTGAATCGAATCCCTGGTGCGATGTTGTAATAGAAGACGTGAAAAACCCATATTTATTAAGCTTTTGTAAGAAACTAAACTTTACTGTATTAGATGAATTTTACCCGAATACTTACATAGTAAACACAGATGCCATTATGAGTTTACCTATCCCACCCTTAGGGAGATACGAAACCTATCTTTATTAAACCTGCGAACCTTTACCGGTTGCGTGGGGAGCGGATGGACTTGAGTCTGTACATAAATTTGTGTAATTGCCTGATTTTGATATGTTCAATCCAACATCAAAAGCAGGTTAATTTATGGACGAAAAACAGTTGCAGGCTCTGGCTAACGAACTGGCCAAAAATCTCAAAACCCCTGACGATCTCAACCAGTTCGATCGCCTGCTGAAGAAAATCAGCGTTGAGGCGGCTCTCAACGCCGAAATGTCCCACCATCTGGGCTACGATAAAAATCAGCCCAAACTGGGGGCTAATTCCCGTAACGGCTATTCCACAAAGACCGTTACCACCGGCGATGGCCCTCTGGAACTACGTACCCCACGCGATCGTGATGGCTCCTTCGAACCCCAACTGGTGAAGAAAAACCAGACCCGCATTACCGGCATGGATAACCAGATTTTATCGTTGTATGCCAAAGGGATGACCACACGCGAGATCGCCGCCGCGTTCAAAGAGTTGTATGACGCGGATGTCTCACCCGCGCTGGTCTCAAAGGTCACCGATGCGGTCATGGAGCAGGTTGTCGAATGGCAAAATCGTCCGCTGGATGCAGTCTATCCCATTGTTTATCTTGACTGTATCGTCCTGAAAGTCCGACAGGATAGTCGTGTCATCAATAAATCAGTGTTCCTGGCGCTGGGCATTAATATCGAAGGCCAGAAAGAGTTGCTGGGGATGTGGCTGGCCGAAAATGAAGGGGCGAAGTTCTGGCTGAATGTGCTGACAGAATTGAAGAATCGTGGCCTGAACGATATCCTCATTGCCTGCGTTGACGGCCTGAAAGGTTTCCCGGACGCCATCAACGCGGTGTATCCGGAGGCCCGCATCCAGCTGTGCATCGTGCATATGGTGCGCAACAGCCTGCGGTTCGTCTCCTGGAAGGACTACAAAGCCGTCACCCGCGACCTGAAAGCGATTTACCAGGCACCGACGGAAGAAGCAGGCCAGCAGGCGCTGGAAGCGTTCGCCGCAGCCTGGGACAGCCGCTATCCGCAGATAAGCCGAAGCTGGCAGGCAAACTGGGCCAACCTGGCGACGTTCTTCGCTTACCCGGCAGACATCCGCAAAGTCATCTACACCACCAACGCCATAGAATCACTGAACAGCGTGATCCGGCATGCTATCAAAAAGCGTAAGGTGTTCCCGACGGACGACGCGGTGAAAAAGGTGGTGTGGCTGGCAATCCAGGCGGCCTCACAGAAATGGACGATGCCGCTGAGGGACTGGCGTATGGCAATGAGCCGCTTTATTATCGAGTTCGGTGACCGCCTGGACGGTCACTTCTGAGAAAAGGCATTTACACAGAATCGTGTACAGGGTCATGGACTTCGGCTAAAGAAAAATCACATCGTCTATTTTGACCAGAAAAAGCTAATCTGCTTGATGTAATGCAGAAACGCATTACATTAATATCTTCTCCCAACAATCACCTGAACAATTCCCTGATTGCTTTTCACCTCATACCAGTGCTGGCTCATAGTTAGTCCTTAAGCAAATTTGTTATCGGAATAAAGAACGAAGCCAGCCTCATCGAGGCGCATAACCTTCTTCCCTTAACGCCTGTTGTAATTTTTCAATTGCGCTTTTCATTACCCAGGCTTCTTCGTCACTCACAGCACAGCCACGAAGATCGCTCCAGCTCAGACGTTTAACTAATTGAGCAAGGGCCATAGTTTCATTCTCATCAAGCTGCAAACTCAGTGTCTCAATACCTTCCACTATCTAACCTCCCTTATACTGAAAAATGGCGCTTTATTTCTGACCAGATGCCGAAGCCTTGAATGCGGCCGGAACTGCCGTTGTTTCTACTTTACAGAAATGGAATTAAAAAGTGGTGGTGCTGGGCACGTTTCTTTTCCAGTCGGGGTTTAAGCCAGAGCCGAAACTCATTCAACTTCTCAGCAGCCAAAACCGCTTCAACGGGGAAAACTTTATATTTACCCTGCTGCTGAGGTTCACCCAACCATCGCCTGATGGCTCCGTCAGTCCATAAACGAGTCTCTTTGAGCCTGGTTACAGTGACCCATTTCCTGGACCATTCATCAAATTGTCGCTGGCGATCCCGATAACGTTGTTCTTCCTGCTGACGAAGCCAGTCGCGATCAACAGCGAATTTTCGGTATCCAACAAAGAGCCCTTGTACTTTGGCCATGACAACATTCCGGTTTGCTTAGAACTGTTCAGACAGACATGTCAGGGATAAAGCTGAAGAAAAAGGTACAACGAAGAATAACCAAGACATAGGCCTGCCGGGTAAGTGGTGCGGTGCACAGGACTGTCGGAAAGTACGCTCAGAGAGGGTCGTTTAAGCATGATGCACCACCGCCAGCCAGCCTTAATAATGGTAATGTACCACTGGGTTACCAGACAGACCAGTAACGCATCAAACATAAAACTGTTTTTTAAAAAACGTCAGGAACGTAGCCTGACCTTTTAACCAGTGGTGTAAAAAACATACAGATTGCTCTGAGGTATGAGGTTCAGCAACTAGCCTTGTCGACGCAGAAACATTAAGTAATCAATAGCAGCTATCGCAAACAATGGTGAAAACCACCACGTGCTTTTCAACAAGCCAAGCGGCAGAAAGAGTACAGTTGCCATCGAATAAACAAAAACACGAACCATACCATCTGTAATAAACATAGGCTATTTGCAATCTGAGGTTGGATTGTAGATTTTAGTTAGAAATGGATCAAAGTCCGTTTTGTGCAAAACTTGGTTGACAACCCTCTTTTGGAAGATGTGCCGTTTCGTGCAAAAGTTGGTTGGAGGCCAAGATGGCAGAGTTCGTAGGTTCGGCTGCTTCGCAAGCTGATTTCATTTGGAAGAACGCGGAAGACCTGTGGGGGGGGATTTCAAGCATACCGACTTCGGCAAGATCATTTTGCCGTTTACTCTGCTGCGTCGATTGGAGTGCGCACTGGAGTCTACACGGGAAGCATCGCTCGATAGCCAACCAGCCACGATTGAGTTCTTAGAAGCAGAGTTCAGTGTTGATTTCGATGCGCTGCTATCTTGACCGCCAATCAGACCCGCATGGTTCAGGTTTGTGTATGAGAGTCCCCAAATGGCTGTAGTTCTAACCAAAGCCTTGATTGAAGCCGGCCGCGCCGGAAATAGTGGGTACAGAAAAGGCAGTTGCTTGCGCTGGGCGTAAGTTACCCGCCGAAAAGCGGCTGGATCGAACGACTGATCGGCACTGAGGTATCTGACGAGCAGTACGAACGCTTTCTGGGGCACAGCACGAGCAAGCAGGCTGAACAGATCCTACGCGGAGAGCAGCCAGCCAAGGGGCTTCAGTATGCAAAGCGAGCGAAGAAGCTCGCTTCTGAAAGAAAAGCCACAATTGATCTGGATAACGAGCACCTGTCTGAAATCGAAAAGTATCGGTAGCCCTAGACTTTTAGCCGCTGAAGATCTCTTAGATACCATTGGTGAAACTTGCTGAAGTCAGCCTTCTGTTTCTCTACCGTGCTGTTATAGATCGCATCACTGGTAACCGCACAAGCAGTCCAGCCAGCCTCATAGACGAAGCGAGTAGCTATCGGTGACTTCTTCGGGGTGCTATCCCAGCGGTTTTTGAGCCACCGCGCAAGCCCTTCATCAAGAGGGACCACCAGATTTAGCTGCTGTTTTGTGCGAGTGATACCGACATAAAACAGCCGACGTTCCTCCTCGATTTCCTCTTCGGCCGGAGGGGTGTTCATCGATGTGCGAACGCTGTAAACATCATCGGGTTTGCCGCCAGGAAATTCCTGCTCATTCAGCCCGATCAGGGGTCGTCTCAGAAAACGGAATCTATGGTCACTCCCGTTTTTGCAACACCGATTTTGACGACAAGTTGGCTTGCTTGAATCTATCCGGCGTCTGAATGGGATTTTATTCCCGCGCCTTGATGAGTTCCGCGCCTGATGAACCTCCAGAAAATATACGGCTTCAATGAGCCTTTCCGTTTTACAGGTTCCTCAACAGGCCGGTGGGCCGTTAGTATCATCAATATCAGTATTCGCAAAACCAGATCAGTAATTCTTTAAACCGGTGTATTTCTGCCGTTATGCTACATAAGTTTGCTGTCGTGCCGTTAGGGCCCAGGCTATTCTGGCCAGCTTGTTTGCCAGAGCACAAGTGACGACAAAGTTGCTTTTCCGGCACAGTAAATCCCTGACCCAATCGGCCAATTTGCCAGACTGGTGTTCCAGTTTTTGTATGAATACCCTGGCACATTGAACCAACAAAGTTCGGATCTTTTTATTACCTCGCTTACTAATTCCCAGCAATGTCGTCCTACCTCCCGTGCTGTACTGCCGAGGTACAAGCCCTGTTGCCGCCGCAAAGTCACGGCTGCTGGCGTACTGCTTCCCGTCGCCAATCTCAGTTGAAATAGTACTCGCTGTCAGTGTTCCGACGCAGGGAATGCTCAGCAAGCGCTGTCCAACCTCATCTTCGTCCAACTTTCGTTTCAACTGGGATTCCAAATCTTTAATCTGCTCAACAAGATAGTGATAATGCTGTTGTAATTTCAGCAATAACTGGCTGAGGTAAAGAGGCAAACTATTATCCTCAAGAATGGTACTCAGTCGGCTAATAACGGCAGCTCCTCGGGGAACGCTAATGCCAAATTCCAGCAGAAAAGCATGCATTTGATTGGTTGTTTTTACCTTATCCTGAACCAGGGATTCACGGACACGATGCAGAGCCCGCATTGCCTGCTGAGATTCCGTTCTGGGCTGCACAAAACGCATAGACGGACGCGATGCAGCTTCACAAATAGCTTCGGCGTCGACAAAGTCGTTTTTATTGCTTTTAACGAACGGGCGGACAAATTGTGGTGATATCAGCTTTGGGGAATGCCCCAACTCTTCCAACTTGCGTGCCATAAAGTGAGAACCGCCACAGGCTTCCATTGCGATGGTTGTAGCGGGGCATGTCGCCAAAAATTCGATCAACTTTGGCCGGGTAAATTTTTTACGGTAAACAGCCTTCCCGCGACGATCCTGGCAATGAATATGGAAAGAGTTTTTACCCAGATCGATACCAATGAGCGCAATGTTTTCCATGATAGTTCTCCGAATGAAAGCCTGTCCTCAGCATAGTACCGGGAAGGAGGGAGTGACCATCTCATTAAATAAAGCACGCTAAGCGTGCGTGGAGGCTGGCACCCAGCGGTACAGCGTCGGAATGGACACGCCGAGGTTCTTGGCCACGTCCTTGGGCGGCACCCCGCTGGCCAGCAGCTTCTTGGCCGACTCGATCTTGCTGTCGGTCATCTTCGGCTTGCGGCCGCCTTTGCGGCCGAGCTGCTTGGCGACTTCCAGCCCGGCGCGGGTGCGCTCGACGGTCAGCTCGCGCTCCATTTCGGCAAGGCTCGCCATGACGTGGAAGAAGAACCGCCCGGATGGTGTGCCGGTGTCGATGGAGTCGGTGAGGCTCCTGAACTGGACACCGTGCTTGTGCAGATCGCCGACCAGATCGACCAGTTGCTTGACCGACCGGCCCAGCCGGTCGAGCTTCCAGACGACCAAAGTATCGCCTTCGCGCAGCATTTCGAGCGTCTTGGCCAAGCCAGGCCGGTCTGCCCGCGTGCCACTCACCTTGTCCTCGAAGACCTTTTTACATCCGGCCTTGCTCAAGGCTTCGCGTTGCAGCTCCAGGTTCTGATCCTGCGTCGAGACGCGCGCATAGCCAATCAACATGGCTTGTCTCGCGCCCGGTCGATGCGTTCCTGCATCGCCTGCATCACTTCTTCGTGGGTGTACGATCTGGCGTTGGCGTCGGTGGCTTGCCGCAGGGCTTCCTCAACCTCGCGCGTCATCCGCTCGTAATCCTCCGGCCACAGCGCTTGCTCCATGCGCAGCGACGCCTGACTCAGCAGGTGCAGCAGGCTGAACAGCCGCATGTCGTTGGTGGCGACGATGCGCTCCCGAATCTGCTCCTGAATAGCTTCGCTAGCCCGATGCGCTTGTGGTGTGGCAGTCCCCTCGTAGTCAGCGGGGAATTCCGCTTCCTCGGCAATCCTTGCCCAGGCGCTGGCCAGCGCCTCGATGGTTGACGTGCTCATTTCCGCCGCTCCTGTGCTCTTTGGCGAATCAACCGGCCAAGGGGCCTCGACGCGAAAACCAGCAGCATCACGCCTATCGGATACCAGGTCGAGAAGACCACCAAGGCATCGAAGGCTGGCCGTCCGGTGTTGGTAGGCAGTACGGCGGTCACAGCCATCAACCCGCCGACCGTCCAGATGATGCGCCACACGTAGGGCATCACGCGGGGCACGTAGCCGTCATCGAAAGCGGTCTGGTAGTAGCGGCGCAGGCCGCGCTCGGCAAGCGCCTGGCGCTGCCGCTCCGACAGCGCATCCGTCCGGCCATACCAGCGCCGGAATGGTGGACAGCGCAGCAGCAAAGGGGTGAAGAGGATCATCACCGCCACGATCGCGACACCCCACGCCATGACGGCGCCGGCATCGGGCCGCTTGGCGTTCTCGATCACGGGCGCGAAGACGCCCGGAGCACCGATCATCCAGAACAGCGCAATGTGCTGATGGAAGGAGAGCTTCATTTGCTCATCCACTTGCGCAGCAGGCGCTTTTTCAGGGAGGCGCGTTCTTGCGGGTTGCGTCCCTTGTGATTGGCGATGCGATCCGCCGTGGCGGCCTGGCGCTTGACGGGCCAGTAGGAGCGGCCATCCTTGCCCATCGACCAGACGCTGCTGGCCTGGTTTTCCAGCAGGGGCAGATGGGCGCTCAGGGCTTCGGGCGACGCGCTGGTCAGCGCCGTGCGCTCACGGGTGCGCCAGCGCTGATGCCAGAGCTTCTTGTCCTCGCGCTCGCTGCCGCAGGTCGTGTGCCCGACGATGGGTGTTTTGCGGCGGCTGCGGCTCATAACGTAGTGGTCTCCAAGAACATTCAGGACTGATCCCAGGCGTCGATGGTCAAGACCTGATCGGCAGGACAGGCGGCTACGCGGTCGGGAACTGGATGGTGTTCAGTCTCATGCCGACCCCATTCGATTGATCGCGTCGCTTGCGGCACGCTGCGACGCAAGGAGGTTTGCGACCTGGTTTAGCAGCCGTGTCCGCTGCATGTCTGTTACCTATCTCCCCGACCGCTCATTGGACCAACTCCAGAGATTGGGCTCTATCGCTCAGCCAATACGAAACCGGCATTGGCTGATGCCACAACCGAGACTAACACAAATGGCTCGGTACCTGTATTTCGCGCCCCGTGCACTTGGCCCGGTCTTGCCACGGCTATCTCACCTTCCCTGAGGGCACGAACAATCCCATTGCCCTGAAAGTAATCAGCCATTCCCGACAAAACAGTCCACGTGTCTTGGCCGTGAGGATGAATGTGAGCCGCAATTTCCTGCCCGGGATGGACATGCCAAACCACGATAATTGAGTCTCGGGTTTCAAGCACAACGGAACGAATAGGCTCGCCTTCGGACGGCTGAACATACTCGGCTACAGAAAATATTCTCGATTCAACAGTCATCGGAGATCCCTCTTTCACAGTTGTCGTTACGGTCTTCATCGTCGGCATCCTGACGCACGGCGGGCAATTGCTGGAGCAACGCCGGCAGCCATTCCTGTACCGTCTCCCACACCACATCGAGGTTGATGTCGAAATAGCCGTGAGCCATGCGATTACGCATATTGCGCATGCTGCGCCACGGCACGTCGGCATGCGCCTGGGTGAACTCGACGTAGCCATCCATCACCTTTGTGGCCGCCTCGCCGATGACGATCAGGCTCATGATGACGGCCTGCTGGGTGCGCTTGTCGGCCAAGAAGTCGTCCTTGGCCATCCCTTCCACGAAGCTGCGCGCATCGGTTGCGGCCTGCTGAATGTGGTCGAGGTAATCGGGCAGGCGGTTCTCGCTCATATCGGTTGCGCCTCCGCGAGCACCTTGGCCCGGAACTTCGGCGGCAGGTCGCCGGGAGTCAGCAGATCGACGTCAACGCCGAGCAGCGATTTCAGTTCTTCTTCCAAATCGCCCAAGTCCAACAACGTGGCACCGGGCAGCGCATCGACCAACAGGTCGAGGTCGCTGCCATCCCGGTCGGTGCCATGCAGCACCGAGCCGAAGACGCGCGGGTTCGCGGCGCGAAAGCGGCCTACCGCTTCACGCACTGCGCTTCGCTTCATGTCAAGCACAACAGACGGTCGCATGCGCATCCTTTCTTATCGAAACTCGTTGAGATGATATGCAATCAAGAATAGAATTTCAAGAACTATTTTCGAGAATCGCAATGCCTTGATTCCCGTGCCGCGCCTGTCATTTTCAGAAGGTGACTGCACGGAATATCAAGAGTCGGCTGCACAGTCTTTTCTGATCTGTGGTCGTCTCAGAAAACGGAATCTATGGTCACTCCCGTTTTTGCAACACCGATTTTGACGATAAGTTGGCTTGCTTGAATCTATCCGGCGTCTGAATGGGATTTTATTCCCGCGCCTCGATGAGTTCCGCGCCTGATGAACCTCCAGAAAATATACGGCTTCAGCGAGCCTTTCCGTTTTACAGGTTCCTCAACAGGCCGGTGGGCCGTTTGTATCATCAATATCAGTATTCGCAAAACCAGATGAATGATTGTTTAAACTGGTGTATTTCTGCCTTTATGCTTCGTAAGTTTGCTGTCGCGCCGTCAGTGCCCAGGCTATTCTGGCCAGCTTGTTTGCCAGAGCACAGGTGACGACAAAGTTGCTTTTCCGACACAACAACTCCCTGACCCAGTCGGCCAACTTGCCAGACTGGTGTTCCAGTTTTTGTATGAATACCCTGGCACACTGAACCAACAAAGTTCGGATCTTTTTGTTGCCCCGCTTGCTAATCCCTAACAATGTCGTCCGACCTCCCGTGCTGTACTGTCGGGGTACCAGCCCTGTTGCCGCCGCAAAGTCACGGCTGCTGGCGTACTGCTTCCCGTCGCCAATCTCAGTTGAAATAGTACTGGCAGTCAGCGTTCCAACGCAGGGAATACTCAGCAAGCGCTGTCCAACCTCATCTTCGTCCAACTTTCGTTTCAACTGAGATTCCAGATCTTTAATCTGCTCAACAAGATAGTGATAATGCTGTTGTAATTTCAGCAGTAACTGGCTGAGATAAAGAGGCAAACTACTGTCCTCAAGAAGGGTACTCAGTCGACTAATAACGGCAGCACCTCGCGGAACGCTGATACCAAATTCCAGCAGAAAAGCATGCATCTGATTAGTTGTTTTCACCTTATCCTGAACCAGGGATTCACGGACACGATGCAGAGCTCGCATTGCCTGCTGAGATTCGGTTCTGGGCTGCACGAAACGCATAGATGGACGTGATGCTGCTTCACAGATAGCTTCAGCATCAACGAAGTCATTTTTGTTGCTTTTAACGAATGGGCGGACAAATTGCGGTGATATCAGCTTTGGAAAATGCCCTAACTCTGCCAGCTTGCGTGCCATAAAGTGAGAACCGCCACAGGCTTCCATCGCGATGGTTGTTGCCGGGCATGTCGCCAGAAATTCGATTAGCTTTGGTCGGGTGAATTTTTTACGGTAAACGGCCTTCCCACGATGATCCTGACAATGAATATGGAAAGAGTTCTTACCCAGATCGATACCAATAAGCGCAATGTTTTCCATGATGGTTCTCCGAATGAAAGCCTGTCCTCAGCATAGTACTGGGAAGGAGGGAGTGACCATCTCATTAAATAAAGCACGCTAAGCTGTGGAAGCCCCTGCCAAGCTCGTTCCACCTTGCAACGACGCAATCAGCGGACACGAAACATTCCCCTGCCGCGAATGGCAGGCGCACACCAGGTCAGACAGCACAGCCTCCATGCGCGCCAAATCGGCCATCTTCTCGCGCACGTCTTGGAGCTTGTGCTCGGCCAGGCTGCTGGCCTCCTCGCAGTGGGTGCCATCGTCGAGCCGCAGCAACTCGGCGATTTCATCCAGGCTGAAGCCCAACCGCTGGGCCGATTTCACGAATCGCACCCGTGTCACGTCCGCCGCGCCATAGCGGCGAATGCTGCCATAGGGCTTGTCCGGCTCGGGCAACAAGCCCTTGCGCTGATAGAACCGGATGGTCTCCACGTTGACGCCGGCTGCCTTGGCAAAAACGCCAATGGTCAGGTTCTCCAAATTATTTTCCATACCGCTTGACTCCGTACATGAGTACGGAAGTAAGGTTACGCTATCCAATTCAAATTCGAAAGGACAAGCCGAGGAAGGTAGCGGACGACTCATTGGGGTACAGGCAGTGGCCCCGGAAGCGGGCGAGCTGATCCAGACGGCGGTGCTCGCGATCCGTAACCGCATGACCGTACAGGAACTGGCTGACCAGTTGTTCCCCTACCTGACGATGGTCGAGGGGCTGAAGCTCGCGGCGCAGACCTTCACCAAGGATGTCAAACAATTGTCCTGCTGCGCAGGATGAAAGGAGATGGAACCATGAAGCTCGCCCCATATATTTTAGAACGTCTCACTTCGGTCAATCGTACCAATGGTACTGCGGATCTCTTGGTCCCGCTACTGCGGGAACTCGCCAAGGGGCGTCCGGTTTCACGAACGACACTTGCCGGGATTCTCGACTGGCCCGCTGAGCGAGTGGCCGCCGTACTCGAACAGGCCACCAGTACCGAATATGACAAAGATGGGAACATCATCGGCTACGGCCTCACCTTGCGCGAGACTTCGTATGTCTTTGAAATTGACGACCGCCGTCTGTATGCCTGGTGCGCGCTGGACACCTTGATATTTCCGGCGCTGATCGGCCGTACAGCTCGCGTCTCATCGCATTGCGCTGCAACCGGAGCACCCGTTTCACTCACGGTTTCACCCAGCGAGATACAGGCTGTCGAACCTGCCGGCATGGCGGTGTCCTTGGTATTGCCGCAGGAAGCAGCCGACGTTCGTCAGTCCTTCTGTTGCCATGTACATTTCTTTGCATCTGTCCCGACGGCGGAAGACTGGGCCTCCAAGCATCAAGGATTGGAAGGATTGGCGATCGTCAGTGTCCACGAGGCTTTCGGCTTGGGCCAGGAGTTTAATCGACATCTGTTGCAGACCATGTCATCTAGGACACCGTGATCGGATATCGACCCAATGTTCTACGGCACCGGCATCGGATTCGCAGCGCGCGGATTGAACTCGGCGAAACGGTATATGCATTGCCGTGAACCGACCAAAAGGAGGTGTTCGATGAACGCCTACACGGTGTCCCGGCTGGCCCTTGATGCCGGGGTGAGCGTGCATATCGTGCGCGACTACCTGCTGCGCGGATTGCTGCGGCCAGTCGCCTGCACCACGGGTGGCTACGGCCTGTTCGATGACGCCGCCTTGCAGCGACTGTGCTTCGTGTGGGCCGCCTTCGAGGCGGGCATCGGCCTCGGCGCATTGGCGCGGCTGTGCCGGGCGCTGGATGCGGCGAACTGCGATGAAACTGCCGCGCAGCTTGCTGTGCTGCGTCAGTTCGTCGAACGCCGGCGCGAAGCGTTGGCCAATCTGGAAGTGCAGTTGGCCGCCATGCCGACCGCGCCGGCACAGCATGCGGAGAGTTTGCCATGAACAGCCCCGAGCGCATGCCGGCCGAGACGCACAAACCGTTCACCGGCTACCTGTGGGGCACGCTGGCCGTGCTGACTTGCCCCTGCCACCTGTCCATCCTCGCTGCCGTGCTGGCCGGCACAACCGCCGGTGCATTCCTTGTCGAGTATTGGGTCATCACGGCGCTCGGTTTGACCGGCCTGTTTCTTCTGTCACTGGCGCGGGCGTTGCGGGCATTCAGGGAAAGATCATGAGCGCTTCCCGGCCGGATGGATGGACTACGGCGGAGGGCCCAAGCGTTCGAGCGCGGGCAAGGCTTTCTGTTCGCAAAGCCGATGCCGGCGGCGGCATTCGCCGTCTTCGTCAGTCAATGGAGGGGTGCCACCATGAATGCAAATGATCCGACCGCCACCAGTTGCTGCGTGTGCTGCAAGGAAATTCCGCTCGATGCCGCCTTCACACCGGAAGGCGCGGAGTACGTCGAGCACTTCTGCGGGCTGGAGTGTTATCAACGTTTCCAGGCGCGGGCCAGCACTGCGACCGAAACGAGCGGCGAACCGAACGCTTGCGGTTCGCCGCCGTCAAATTGAGACAAACCACGCTTTCGCTACGTCGCCTCATGTCGGCATCAAATTCGGCTGAGTAGCTTCTCGCCATCTGGACGTAGCTCGCCCTTGGGTGAAATATGCCGATACAGGGTCTGCCGCGTGATGCCAAGTTCCTGGCACAGGTCGCCGACCTTGGTCTCTGACTGCCCCATTGCCGCCATCGCCAGCCGCAGCTTGGCGGCGGTCATCTTGAACGGCCGGCCGCCTTTCCGGCCGCGTGCCCGTGCTGAGGCCAGGCCCGCCACGGTGCGCTCGGCGATCAACTCGCGCTCGAACTCGGCCAGCGCGGCGAAGATACCGAAGACCAGCTTGCCGGCGGCGGTCGTGGTGTCAATGGCCGCGCCGTGCCCGGTCAGCACCTTGAGGCCGATGCCGCGTCCGGTCAGGTCATGGACGGTATTGATCAGATGGCGCAGGTCGCGCCCGAGCCGATCCAGTTTCCAAACGACCAACGTGTCGCCTGGCCGTAGTGCCTTCAGACAGCTCGCCAGACCGGGACGATCCTCGCGTTTTCCGGACGCTTGGTCTTCATAGAGATGCGCCGGATCAACACCGGCCGCGACCAGCGCATCGCGCTGCAAGTCCGTCGCCTGGGAGCCATCCGCCTTCGATACTCGCATGTAGCCAATCAGCATCTTGTACCTGTCACATATACGTTCGATTATGTGACAGTTTGCATCGGGAAGCTCTGCACGTCAAAATTTGTCACTTAACCCGTCATTCTGTCTAAGGCATGCAAAGGGTAGGCTAGGCTCATAATGTGACAGAAATTCCGGGGGGATGCCTTCCTTCGCGAAGGTGGCGCGCAACTGTTCCAAGGAAGCGGGGTCGCGCCGACCATAGGAAGCCAACGCGAACAGCGAGCGTGCCGTCTCGGGGTTGTGTCGTGCTTCAATGATGGCCTCATCAATGGCCTGGATTGCACGCTGCCAGTGATCGACGGGTTCGGGCTTCGGCGCTTTCGCCGGCAGGCCACTGGTGAACCCGGTTTGGGGCTCGGACCAGAATAGCTTTGCGTGCTCGCCTGGCGGGCTTATATCCCTCACCTCAATCAAGCTGATTGCCGTTGCCGCCGCCTCCAGCATCTGCAACCGTACTGCCGGGTTCAGGGTTTCATACGGTCGCCACAGACTTTGCCCAGCACGCAGCGGATGCCCGCAGCATTCCCAGATTTGGCGGAGATACCCCGCGTAGGTGCCGCACGTCGAAAGCGGGGTGTTCAGCTCATCGAGCAGCGTGCGTAGCAGCCTAAACCACAATCCGGCGTGGATGCGTCGGCGCGGCAACTCCACGTGGCCGGTCGTCAGTGCCTGCCAGGTACGCTGGTCCATCGCCGCAATCGCGTCGCTGGCAGTGCGCGGTTCGGCGTCGGCGTTCTCCCAGCCGAGAAACCGCCCTGGCACGCCCCAATAGGATTCCAGCCAGCAGCCATGCAGTGGGCAGCTCAGCATCAGGGGCAGCTTCCACGCGAGCAGTACGGCTTGGTTCTCCGGATCGTTCAGACAGAGCGGGCAGGCGCGATGTATCGGCTGGCTGGGCAGCCAGGCACGCCAGCTCGTGATGGATCGCGTCCTACGGCGGAGTTTCGGCAGCAGCACCGAGAGCTGGAACGCATAGGTTTCCAATGCATCTGGAATCTGATCATCAAGGCTGTCCAGTAGCCAAGGCACCCAGCCGGCGAAACTCATGCAACGCAGCCGGTCCGGCTCGATGCCGCTCCGCTGGGAGAGCATCGCCAGCAGCGCCAGTGGTGGCGCGGTGTCCAGGTCATCAACCTGGCCGTGACCAAGATCGTGCTCCAGCAGCTCGGACACCTCCATGTGATAGCAAAGGGCCACGCGGTTGAGCCACGAAGACAAGGCTTCGCCTTCCCTGGGAGCCGGATGCAGTGGCCAGTGTGGCGCTGGCTTCACATCAGTTCCCGCTCGAATTGCCGCCGCCGCTCGCTGGGACCGGTGTAATCGGCCATGCTGAGCGTGCGATGGTTGATCGCTTCCTCACCGCTCTCCACGGCAGCGACGGCCGCCGCCATCAACAGGTGCGCCAGCTCGCCGATGGTGCCCTCGCTGCGCGTGAGCAGGTAGCGGGCCATATCCAGCGTGGCAATCGACGAGGGTCGCCGCAGCGGGAGCGAAGCCGCGAAGCTGGCCAGCAGTGAGCAGCAATCGTCGTTGGCCTCCCACACCGGCAGCATCATCGGCTCGAAGCGGTTTTCCAACTGGTCGTCCGAGCGGATCGCCAAGTAGGCATCGCGTGTGCCGACCCCGACCAGCGGGATGCGCAGCTCGTTGCCGAGGAAACGCAGCAGGTTGAGGAATTCCCGGCGGTTGACGCTGTTGCCGGCCAGGACGTTGTGCAATTCGTCGATCACCAGCATGCGCACGCCGACCTTGCGTAGCAGTGCCAGCGCCAATTGCTCCATTTCCGGCAGCCGTGGGCGCGGGCGCAATGGCGCGCCCATCGCGGCAAGTAGCGCGACGTAGAAGCGGATTACCGACGGTTCGGATGGCATCTGCACGACCAGTACCGGAATGTGCTCCTGGTCGGCGTCGGAGCTGGCCGGGTGGGTGCGGCGGAATTTCTCGACGATCATCGACTTGCCGTTGTTGGTTGGACCGACCAACAGCAGGTTGGGCATGCGTTGTTTGTTCGGCCACGCATACAGGGCTTCCAGCCGATTCAGCGCCTCGACTGCTCGCGGATAGCCGATCCAGCGGTCAGCGCGAAGGCGATGGATGCGTTCGTCCGCCGGAAGACGGGCCAAGCCCTGGGCCACCGGCATCAGGTGGGACAAGTCGATGATGGGATATTCTTCCACGGCTACCACTCCTCAATCTGGTCGAACGGTTTGGCAGGTGGCTGGTTGTCTGCCTGCGGGTCAGCCATGTCCGCGTCCGGTGGTGGCGTGGTTTTGAAAAGAACTGCCGTTGCCTTGAGATGCTGGCGTCGATCCGCGTCGCGCCGCGCCTTGCGCGTAGCTTTCTGCGCGGTGGACACGATTTCGCGCATCTGGCCGATCATGCGAAACAGCGCCGACTCATCCACCTGTTCGCGCCCTTGCTGCCGCAATTTCGCCAGCGCCTGTCGTTGTTCCCAGAGGGTGACAGCCGGGTGCGACAAGGTGCGGTATGGAATTTCCAGATAGTGCTGCCCCTCCGGCTCCAGCACCCAAATGCGGCTGATGTCGCGCGGGTCGCGCCGGATCAGGAACGCAGGCAAGCGGTCGCGCCGAGCTATCCACGGCTTGAGCGCATCGGCGTAGTAATGGATGTGGTCGATGACGAAGCCGGTGCGGGTCAGCGTGCGGCGGATGATGGGCAGAAAATCGACCAGAAAAGCCGTGGTGCGAGTGATGACGGTTGGCACGCCGGTCCGCGCGATAGCTTCGGCCCAGCGCGCTGCCGGCGGCTGGAGCAGGCCGTTGTGCACGGAGCCGTGGTAGGTGCCGACCGCCAATGTGAGCCAGCGCTCCAGCTCACGCAGCGTCAGGGCGGCCTTGTTTTCGGAATCGTAGTCGCCGCGCTGGTCAGGGTTGGAGAAGGTCGTCCCTGGCAATTCGTCGTGGATCATCTGCATCGCCGTGCCGATGATCCGTTCCACGATGCCGCCGTAGTGCGGCTGCCCGAGCGGGCGATAGTCAAGCCGGATGCCATGCTGCTCGCAGCCTCGGCGTAGCGCTTCGCTCTTGAACTCGGCCGCGTTGTCCAGGTAGAGCAGCCTGGGCTTGCCGCTCATCGGCCACTCCATTTCTATGTTCAGACCCTCCAGCCAGGGACGCTTGTCGCAGGCGACATGCACAAGGCACAGGCCGACCGAAACAGATGACGGCGCTTCCAGCGTGACGACCATGCCGAGCACGCAGCGGGTAAACACGTCGATGGCGATGGTCAGATACGGACGGCCAATCGGTTGCCGGTCGCGCTCGTCCACCACGATCAGGTCGATGACCGTGTGATCAATCTGCACTTGTTCCAGTGGCGCGGTCACGGCGGGAGGCTCACCACCGACACCTTGCAGGCTGCGGGACGCATCCTGACCTTCCCGGCGGCGAGTGGCCTTGAGCGGATCGAGGCCGGCGATCCGCAGAGCCACGGTGTTGCGCGCCGGCGCCCGCAGCTTTTGCGCTTTGCAAGCCTGCGCGACCTCGCGGTGGAACGCTGCCAGGCTACGCTTCTGCTTGGTCAGGAAGCGCTTTTGCAGCAACTCGCGGATGATGCGCTCAACTGATTCCGGCAAGCGTCCCTTGCCTTTTCCGCCGCCGGATCGGCTGCGAGCCAGGTCCGTCACAAGCCCAGCACCTTGCCGGGCACGGCGGATTAGGACATACACCTGCCGCCTGGACAGGCCAAGCGCGTGAGCAGCGGCATCGGCGGCTTCATGCCCGACCACATCAAGCGCTGCCAGCGGCCCGATGATTTCCGCCCGTTGCCGGGCCTGCGCCCAAGCCGCATCGGGCAGGGTGGCCACGCCTTGCTCGGCAATCAATGATGTGTCTGACGCCATGCTCACACCTCGCTTTGGTGCACACGAGTATTGAGCATAGTCGAGATTGGTGCAGATGACTTCTGATATTGCGTTGTCAGGAGTCGCCTGCACATCTGGCGTTACGCCCCGTCAATTGGTGCAGTCGTCTTCTGAAAATGACAACTATCATGGAAAACATTGCGCTCATTGGTATCGATCTGGGTAAAAACTCTTTCCATATTCATTGCCAGGATCGTCGCGGGAAGGCTGTTTACCGTAAAAAATTTACCCGGCCAAAGTTGATCGAATTTTTGGCGACATGCCCCGCTACAACCATCGCAATGGAAGCCTGTGGCGGTTCTCACTTTATGGCACGCAAGTTGGAAGAGTTGGGGCATTCCCCAAAGCTGATATCACCACAATTTGTCCGCCCGTTCGTTAAAAGCAATAAAAACGACTTTGTCGACGCCGAAGCTATTTGTGAAGCTGCATCGCGTCCGTCTATGCGTTTTGTGCAGCCCAGAACGGAATCTCAGCAGGCAATGCGGGCTCTGCATCGTGTCCGTGAATCCCTGGTTCAGGATAAGGTAAAAACAACCAATCAAATGCATGCTTTTCTGCTGGAATTTGGCATTAGCGTTCCCCGAGGAGCTGCCGTTATTAGCCGACTGAGTACCATTCTTGAGGATAATAGTTTGCCTCTTTACCTCAGCCAGTTATTGCTGAAATTACAACAGCATTATCACTATCTTGTTGAGCAGATTAAAGATTTGGAATCCCAGTTGAAACGAAAGTTGGACGAAGATGAGGTTGGACAGCGCTTGCTGAGCATTCCCTGCGTCGGAACACTGACAGCGAGTACTATTTCAACTGAGATTGGCGACGGGAAGCAGTACGCCAGCAGCCGTGACTTTGCGGCGGCAACAGGGCTTGTACCTCGGCAGTACAGCACGGGAGGTAGGACGACATTGCTGGGAATTAGTAAGCGAGGTAATAAAAAGATCCGAACTTTGTTGGTTCAATGTGCCAGGGTATTCATACAAAAACTGGAACACCAGTCTGGCAAATTGGCCGATTGGGTCAGGGATTTACTGTGCCGGAAAAGCAACTTTGTCGTCACTTGTGCTCTGGCAAACAAGCTGGCCAGAATAGCCTGGGCCCTAACGGCACGACAGCAAACTTATGTAGCATAACGGCAGAAATACACCGGTTTAAAGAATTACTGATCTGGTTTTGCGAATACTGATATTGATGATACTAACGGCCCACCGGCCTGTTGAGGAACCTGTAAAACGGAAAGGCTCATTGAAGCCGTATATTTTCTGGAGGTTCATCAGGCGCGGAACTCATCAAGGCGCGGGAATAAAATCCCATTCAGACGCCGGATAGATTCAAGCAAGCCAACTTGTCGTCAAAATCGGTGTTGCAAAAACGGGAGTGACCATAGATTCCGTTTTCTGAGACGACCCCGATCAGTATTACGTTATCCCACTCCAGCCCCTTGGAACCATGCAGTGTGGAAAGGATGAAGGGATCGCAGTCAGTAGCAGCCTCGCCTGGATTCAAGATAAGGTTTAAAAACGTGCGGGAATCGATCTTACTGGAGTCAAGTAGCTCCCCGATCCTCACGACCCCTCGTTGCTGGTCGTTCGATCCAGTGCGAGTTACACCCTCAGAGCCAACACTATCAATGAAACCCTCCATACTCAGGCGTCGTAACACATCGATAGCAGGCGTTTCCTCTCCGTCTTTCTGGCAGATAGTGGCGAGCCTGCCCAGCCGATCTTTTTGGTATTGTGCGCCCTCGAATAACTGACCTAGAGCAGACCATAGGTCGGCGTGCGGAGCCATCAATCCACTGAGCGCCGCTTTGAATTGCCCTTTCTGCCATCTAAAACCAGCCTCCTTCAGAAAGCCGTAAACAATCGCTTGTTTGTTGGGATGGTTTTCCAGTAGCCGCAGATCGCCGTACACAGACAGCAAGACGCCAACTACCAGTATCCCGATTTCGGTGCGGGTGTGTAATGCGCTTGAACCATTGAGGTAGCGATAAGGTAGCCCACACAGGCGTAAAGCAATTTCCGCCTCAGCAAGGTTCGCCTTAGTGCGGGACAATATGGCTTGTGTTCCACTGCTCACCGAGAGGTTTGATAGCACCTTGGATAGGCAGTTATCAAAGTGCAATCTGACCTCTGTTTTGGGGGTGCTAGGATGACTGACACAAAGCTTGGTCAGCTTTGTAGAGTTGCGCCGAATTACCGAGTTAGCCATCAAGGAAAGCTCATGGCCAAATCTGAACGTGCATGACAGTTGAAACACCTTCGTATTCGGGTAGTGCCTTTCAAACAGTCCGCCGATAAAGTCTGGTCGAGCACCACGCCACTCATAAATACACTGGTTAACATCACCAACAGCCATAACCGACGTATCCGACTTAGATAGCAAGCGGGTCATGTCATGCTGTATCAGGTTAACGTCCTGATATTCATCAACAATGATGTGCTTGAAGTGGGCACCAAGGCTGCTGTCATTACGCAACAGTGCGACAGCCTCAATCAAACAGTCATCAAAGGTTCGCAGACTGTTTTCCTCCAGCAGCTCACAATAGCGGCCATAGGCGTGAATAAACTCCCGTTTGATGTTGCTGAACGTTGGATCATTGGCAGCATCAACAGGAGTTACGGCCGCCGCCCGGCAGCGAGCAATAAACAGCTCGAAGTTTTCAATTTCATTGGGGTCAATATAATTCGCCTCATGGTCAAAGCCATAGCGGTAGGCTTGCTTTACCAGTTGCTCATAGCGGTAGTCGCTTGGAGTAATGAGGTCTTTCTTCTTGATTATCTGTTGGCGTTCTCCGTAACCAACAATCTTTAAGGCCAAGCTGTGGAACGTGCGGATTTCTGGAATCACGCTCGACATCAGTGCCGTCTTCAAGTTCTCCGTGAAGCTCACCTGCGCCGACTTGTTGTACATCAGGATCAGAATGGAGCGAGGATCAGTTCCCGTCTTGACCAGCCGCTCAACGCGCTTTACAAGTGTGGTTGTTTTCCCGCTACCAGGTACGGCTTTTACCAACGCATGTCCGGTGTCATGGCTGACAATACTTTTCTGCTCCCAAGTCAGTCTTTTGGTCATGCCTTAACCTTGTAATTGGCGCACTGACGGGCCTCGGTGTAGGGAACGATCTTTGCCTTACTGTGACATTGCAGATAGCCATCCTCCCATCGGCCTGCTTGCTCGCACATAATGCAGTTGGGAAATAGTGAATGAGGATCGGCGTGACGGATAAAAGCTCGTAAGTTATCAGCCAGCTCAGCGGCCCCTAACGATCTAGGCCATGTGTTCACGTCAGAATTGATTGTTAAATCCACTTCAGCGAGCGGCATCGTTTGTTCGTTGAGTCGGCCGGAACCACTTAAACTCCAGACAGACATATCCACGTTACCTACTGAGCAGACGCCGCTACAGGTGTCCACAGATTGAAACGGGGGAAGCCAGTTGAATACTCTCAGGATCTTCTCCTTGATCGAGTAGGCCCCGGTAAGCAACATCTGAATATCAGAGGCAGATTGGACCTTAAACTCAAGAATCGGGATACCGGCTTCGATCTTGTCTTGAGAGCAGGGGTGTGTGACACAAATCTCTACGTAGCAACGCCTTTCGCCAGTCGTATCATACAACATCACGTCTGGTCGCAGCCCTGTGACCTTATCGTGTTTTTCCAGCTCTGCCTGATCGAAAAATTGAGTCAAGTTGTAGCGTGCAGGCACGGATTTTACGCACTGACGTGCTTCGTCTCTAACCAAGGCTAAACGAGAACCATTACAGGCAACCCGGCGCTCCAGCTCAAGGCTAATAGGCATTTCACGGCTGAGAGCTTGTTGGTAGCGATAGAAGAATGCTTCTTTGCCGCACTTGTGAAGATAGGTTTCAAGGGCACAGCATTCTTCCGAATGGCGAAAGTGCTTAGCGTTGAACTCGCCCATTACCGGGGTCAGGGGGCTCTTACAACCTGGGCAGGTGTAAGTATGTGAGCGCAGGGCAGCGCCAATGTGCGTGAGGGTGCCCTCGCCGTCTAGCGCGTAAGCGTATTGTATTGAGCTGGATTGAGTTGTCATGACTGCGTATCCTCCCAAAAAAATCCAGCTAAGAACAGACCTTACGGCAGGCAAATGGTAAGTAGTGCTTCTTGAAGCAGTCGAGTGTACAGCGGCTCAGTGAAAAAGCTAATCGCCCGCTCAACAACCTAGTGATACTGGTGCAGATTCGACAATGAGTTAATGCCCGGAGAGCATCTGCAAGACTTCTAGCTGGAAGGCATTCCAACCAGCCCTCGCTTCTGAAAAGCCGTCAGGAAACGGTAAAATCCAACCAAGTGAGCAACTTCACTTGATCAAAGATCTAAGGCTAGAATGATGGAATTCCAACCTTAGTTTGCAAATAGCCTAAACATATAACTTCCTCTGAGGATTTAAAAGAATTCTCAGATGTCTTGAAAGCTACTTTTTAAACTTTCTCATTCTGAGAAGCATATTTAATTTTGCTGCGTCTGCTCGTGCTGCTGCTACAGAAAGGGCTTTATGCAGTGAAACTACCACGACAAACAAACAGAACATCGACCAGAATCCATCCATTTCGTTTACCTAATCGTTGAGGTTTTTATTCGGGATATCTGGCTAAATAGGACTACACAGATACCCAGTTAAACCCCCCGCTTACATAACACTCCGGTTCCTCACCAGACGTTTTATTCTATCGCGGTCTGTGGTTATCAGAAGCTGCATAAACCGGTTATTTAGTCCGTTACGCGAAAATTATTGAGGATCCGGGCTGTTAAACTGTTCTTCCTCTTTCGCTTCCGGAGAAAAGGGGAGGTGTCACCCTGCGGCCGGGTAGTGAAAGGGATTTGACGTAATTCAGGCGAAGGGCGAACAAGACCGCAAAGGACGCCCGGGCGACCGGATACCTGCCGGGTTGTGCGAAGTAAAAACCGGAAGCAGTGATAACACAAACAGGCCCCTACAGCGTAAGGATTGTGATGGACGATAAAGAGCAATTTACGAATCTTGTGGCAAAGCATGCCTCCGGACTCACCGAAGAGCAGCTGGCCGGTTACGATGCCTGTTCCCTGGATGGTGAATGCGTCACGCCTTCATACGAGGTTTTCCGGGGGTATCGTACCCGCCATACCCTGGATGAATTTCTGGAGATGGCCATATCGCTGAATGCCATCCACCCGGATGAATATTTAACGGATATGCTGCTTAAGCCTCATGAGGTGATCGGCGCTCTGGCCGATGAAGGCGACCAGCTGAACAACGCCACCCCGGTTTATTTCTTCCCGGATACCGGCGTCTATGCAGCGGCCGTCAGTGAAACCCGGGTGCTCGATGCCTGGCTTTGCTGGCCATGCTACCCGGCGAACTGGTAACGCGGCCGTTGGAATTGCACCGGCAGGATACGAATTTAACCGACCCCGTGGCGGGAAGGTTATCACAATTGCATGTCCTCATCCCTCAAGCCCCCTGCCAGGCCCTAACGTGCTGTCAGGCTTCGCCTGATTCCCGATCTGCGCCGGTACTTCAGCCGATAACTTTTTGTTTTCTTTTTATTTTCTCCCCATTTCCTCAAAGTTCGCGGGCGGCGTGGACAGGGCACCATTGCCGCATGTGGGGTCTTAATAAGGGCAGGGTGGTCAGGTTTGCTCGATGCCGGGGGTAGGCCCTACCCTTTATGGGATGAGGACATGCAATTCACTAAATTAATCGACAGCACCGGTGGTGACTTATCTGTAACGGGTCAGTTTTGATACGGGGAATGTTTCAGGGTTAAGATCTGGAATCATAAAAATATACGCTCCCGTTCAGGACATACGACTTGAAATGGATAATGCCATTAAAGGAATTCCAGCCTTTCGTCGATAACAGTTTCTGACCATCGCCATAACCATGTCATGGAGGAGACTAACCGTGTTTCAGAGGTGAGCTGGTGCCTGGCAAAACATACAAACTCAAATATCAGGAAGCGAGTTTAGTTGTTTATAACATGCAGCCGTGTAACTGATTAGGTACCGGCAAAAGGAGGAAATAATGTTTGAAAACTACGTTTGTAAAATCTATGTAAGCAATGATCCTCATTTTAGTAGCCATCTCGAAGCAACTGCGTTTGGTTTCGATAATGGTCAGCAGCAAAAGATTCTCACCGCAGCCCATGTTGTTACCAATGCTCTTGGAAAAATTTATCCCGTCAGCAATACACTTAAACTTTACGTCAAATTTCTTAACCATCAAGGACTGGTGAACGAAGAGCCTGTTCTAGTCGATTTCATTCTCAATGAGGCTAATGACAGGGCAGACTTTAAAGACGGCATTCCGTTTGTTGACAGTGCAGAAATCGTATTACCAGCTGGAATACAACAGCCTGTAAGTAGTTACTTTAAGGTCCTGGCTCCCGCAGCTGGCATGGGTACATTGGGTGTCGGATATCCAATGAATGAGACAACAATTTCGACATTCCCTGGTGAAGTTTCAGGCATTTGGCCTTTAAATTGCTCAAATCATTCTCCCCAACATCTCACAACTCGCTTTGTAATAGCACATTTCAACACCGATGGTTGCTCTGGTGGACCCTATGTCGTCTCCGAGAATGACGAGCATTTTGTCATTGGAAGTCTGGTTGGAATAATGTCTGGAACCTGCCCAGATTCAAATCTACACATGTCTGTTCAGTCCGCTACTGATTTTTAGCAAAGTCAGTTCCAAAATGACGCTGGCACGATAGTTATTTTGGGTCTGCCCGATATGGCGTCTGCCCTTACTAACAGCAACAGCATTGAAACTGACAAACATGAACTCGAAAGTGCCACAATAGTAAGTCATGATTTCTTCATCACTTTTATGGTGCTCTTTTTCACCTATCACACAGCAAGTTATGAATACGAGGCCTGTAATGGACGCTACCGAAACTGAAGAGCTCGAAAAAATTCGCAAGAAGGCAATGGATGAAGTTACAAGTGCTCTTCAGGCGCTTGAAAATAAGTTCCCGGGTATTACTGAGGGCGCAGCAGCTTTGGCGGGGTCAGGCGTAGGCGCAGCGGCTTCCTTCGGTGCTCTCTATACGCTTGGTACAACGGGAGTGTCAGCAGCAGGCATAACCTCCGGGCTCGCTACAGCAGGGTCTATCGTCGGTGGCGGTATGGTTGCAGGCATTGCGGTATTGGCCGCACCTGTAGCTGTGTTAGGGATTGGCGGGTACGCGATAGTGAAACACAAAAAAAATGCGAAACTGACAGCCGCCCTTAGTCAGGCCATCCAAAAGCTCTACGAAGTTCAGGAAAGGTTGATGTCGAATGCGGAATATTTTAAGGCAGAAATTGCTGGCATCAAGGCAACAATCGACATGCTTACTAAGAAAGCTCCAAAAGGTAGCCTGGTCGCGGTGAGGTAAACACATGAGTCAGTCTCCTTATGATGATGAGTTCAGGGCCATCCGTTATATTCAGCTCCGTGGTCAGGATATCGCGAACGCTCACGAGACAATTAACAGTGATATAGAGAGCCTTAAGGCACAGTTGACCGGGCTAATCAGCGGCACTGAACTTGATGAAGCGGAGCATCTGGCGCTTAAAGAACATCATCTGCGAGAAATGACCCCTTCAGATACTGCCATGCATTCTACTGGTCTCAAGACTATATATAGCGAGGCTAACCAGCGTGTATGCGGTGATATTGGACTGGCCACAATACTCTCCACGGATGACTTGGCTGTTGTAGATGCCCGGATCCAGAATCATATTAAAGAATTTAATGATCGCTACGCACTCGACGCCTGGGATTATGCTATTGCCTGCGGATGCGGGCTCATAGCATCCATGCTGGATTTACTTTGCGTCAGAGCCCCGCCAAAACCTACGGTGAGCTTTACGGCAGAAGTGGATGGTATTTTCAATAAACAGGTGCAGAAAGCCTTCAATGCCATTTTGCCGGAGGACCTGAGTACAAAACTCTCAGATTTGTTCCCTATAGGGGCACCAGACAGTTCGATCAGCAGCGATTTAGTGGGTGCGGCCGGTGGCGTTTTGTCTCCCACAAATCACCGCTTAAGAGCTTTGTCACACGATCCCGTACTGGGCATTATTTTCGGTATAAAGGATATGCTGAACGGGACCTGTACGGTGGTTCAGAATGGACAGATCGTGGTTTATCCTTCCAGTAAAGGCGTTACAGACGAAACCAATATTTTCAGGCTCATCGCCAGAATGTTTGGACACCTGGCATCGGATGTTAATGCCCCCTCAGCAAAAGGAAACCGTGGCATGGGGTTACCGGCTCCTTTTATGGGGCTACTTCGTATGCTTGAGGGGATCCCTGTGGGGAGTTCTAACTTCGGCAAACAAATAGAGTACATGTATGTCAACGGGTATGACTTTCGTCAGTTTATCGTGACAAGTATTCCGATGAGCATAATGGAAGTTTTGATGCGGGTTTTCTATGTGGCGAAACAGGTATCGCTGGGAAAAGGAGCTTTTGGGGAGACCTTACTGGATACCATGCCGTTGCGGCTAAATCCACGCTTCCGGATGATGCTTGCCCTGGGTTATGGAACTTCCAGTGCTGTTAACGCAGGTAAAATGTATATCACCGGCAATATTCTCAATGCGAATTACGCCTCCTGGATGGGGTTGGCCTGGAATGGTTTTCACTCACTCAAGTGGTCCCTTTATCAGCGACACTTAAAGCTTTGGGCCGGTATTGAAAAGGCAGAACTGGAACGGCTTCAGAACAATATAGACAGCATCGAGGCATTGACCATCAGAGCAGGAAACTTGCCAGTCAAGTAACATTCACCGGAGCACCTCCGGAACCCCATAGCCCACCAGCTGCTAAAAATGTCTGCCTTTGCTTTTAATACTCTCTCTGCCTCCTCCCCGAGGCAGAGAGTAGCTCGTAGTTATTTATACAGCTCACAACAGGGCCATAAGATACTCCGCTTCTCGTTTACCGATGATCCTGATCTGTCAGCTCTCTTACCGGATGCTGTACGAGCGTAACGGCTTATTATTGATAGTTCTCTCATATCAAACCTCATAAAGATTTATGCTGCCACTTAGTAACAGCCTAAAGGTTGTACTCTCTATTTAACAGCTTTTAGGCTGTTAATTTGATATTACAGCTTTTAGGGTGTATGTTTAGAAAACAGCGTACAAGGTGTATCAGAGGAACTACTGAGGCCAGCTTATGATCAATAATGATTACCCGTTAAACACGCTCAACCAGTTGCGTCCCTTGCTCATTGGTTTTCGCAAGGCGAATGGCCTGACGCAAAAAGACCTGTCCGAAAGGTTAGGGGTCACTCAACAGACATACTCACGTCTGGAAGCCAACCCTGCCAGTGCGAGCATTGAACGGCTATTCAAGGTGTTTTCTATCCTGGGCGTAAAAATCAGCTTCTCCTCGACAACCGCCTCTTCAGAGGGGAAGCAGACGGAAGAAATGCTTAAATCAAACTCACCTGCACGACAGGAGAAATGGTAACGATATGAGCCGGAAACAGCAGCGTCTGGCAATCTGGATGAACGGAATCAAAGTCGGATACTGGGAAAAAAGTAAAGGGGTAGACAGCTTACAATACCTTCCTGACTGGAGTGCAGACGAACAGGGAAGGCCGCTGTCATTGTCCCTTCCTTTTACTCCCGGGAACCAGGTCTGGCGTGGAAATGTGGTACGTGACTATTTTGATAATTTACTCCCGGACAGCGAAGGCATACGCAGACGTCTGGCAATGCGTTACAAGGCCGATAGCCTGGAGCCTTTTGATCTTCTGACGGAGCTGGGAAAAGACTGCGTGGGCGCGATACAGCTGCTTCATGACGGAGATGAACCCACAGATTTATATTCCGTGAAGTATCACCCGCTTACTGAATCAGAAATTGCGGCAACTTTGCGTAATACCACGGAGACATTGCTACCGGGCAGGCCAGAAGATAACGACGACTTACGTTTATCTATTGCCGGTGCTCAGGAGAAAACAGCCCTACTGTGGCATGAAGATCGGTGGTGTATGCCGGAGGGTAATACACCAACGACGCATATATTCAAGCTACCGCTCGGACTTGTGGGGAACATGAAAGCCGACATGCGCTCGTCGGTTGAAAATGAATGGCTCTGCTCGGTACTTCTCGAACAGTACGGGCTCCCCGTGGCAAGAACGCAGATTGCTCACTTTGAAGATCAGAAAGCGCTGGTGGTAGAACGTTTTGACCGAAAATGGTCAGGAAACGGACAATGGATCATTCGTTTACCCCAGGAGGATATGTGTCAGGCCCTGGGCATTTCGCCATTACGAAAATATCAGGCGGACGGCGGGCCAGGTATATCGGAAATTATGGAAGTTCTGAGTAATTCAGACCGTGCTGAGCGTGACAAAGCGCAGTTTTTTATGACGCAGATAGTTTTCTGGATGATGGCCGCAACAGATGGCCACGCTAAAAATTTCAGTATTTCTATTGGGCCACAGGGACGTTATCACCTTACACCACTCTATGATGTGTTGTCGGCATGGCCGGTGATCGGTCATGGGAACAATCAGATATCCTGGCAGAAGTGCAAACTGGCGATGGCCGTACGTGGCAGTAGCAACTATTACCAGATATATCGAATACAACGACGCCACTGGATCAGGCATGGTGAGATAACCGGCCTGAGTAAACAGCAGACAGAGGCGATGATAGAGGAAATCATCGCCAGAACCCCGGGTGTCATTGAACGTGTTAGCGGGCTTCTTCCGGACCAGTTCCCCCAGCAGCTTGCGGAAAGTATTTTTGATGGAATGAGGCAGCAATGCAGGCGCCTGGCTGAGAAATGACAGCCGCAATTTATAGTGTGCATGTTTTCAGAATAGCTGATGTAAGCGTGAGGATTCAGTATGACTGAAGAACAAAAAAGAATAGAGCGGGCTATTGAGTTGGCTTGTCGTTACGGCGGAACCGATGAAATGCATCATCTGCAATGGGTCGTGGATCAGATGGTAAGAGAACTTGCTGGAGAACGTTATGCACAGATTGTAGCAGATGCCACCAGCGGAGAAGATGGGCCTGATACTTACAAATGGAGTGTTGGGATCGCGCCTTAGCATCTGTCAGTCTGGGGATGAAAACGTACTTAACATCCAGCGAATTCCCAGACTTCACATTAAGACTAGAGTAACGGCCGCAATCACGTGAGAGAAAAAAATGGCAATTTTAGCAATCATTGCAGTTATCGCCCTGGGTGGGTACGCCTGCGGGTTTATTAAAGCCCGTGAGCTGAGCGCTTTGCGTAAAGAAATGAAACTATACGTGGATCGCATGGAAGCGGCGGAGCTGGACTTACACGCAATCAGAAGTGTAGCGGAGCACCGGTTGCACGGTGCAGGTAAACAGTTTGCCGACCTTTACAGCCGTATCGACGGTGCAACTGTGACGCTGACACCCGAAGATCAGCTGTTACTGGCAACGATGCCATTTAATATTCAGGATGTAGAAGACATCGTAAACGAGCGCGGTCCAAAGACAATTAGCGGCCGTCCATTCTGGGAAGTTGAGCCAGGCCCGCATGACTATGAATATGGCCCGCAATATCCGTATTTCCCAGACCAGCGCTAGGAAGAGATCAAGATGAGAGAGCCAAGACCCCGCCATACCTTGCAGGTCATTCGAGTGCCTTCTCTGGAGGTTCAGGATCTGGGGCTGACCAGCTTTGATAGCTGGCTTGACGAGAACGGTTATGACAAAACGAATGCCAGAAATAACCGTACCATCTGGGCGAGAGAAGGCGGATGGCATCTGAAACGTTGCAGAAATCTGGAAACTGGCACGGACGATTTCTGGTTTATCGCTTTCGATGGTAAAGGCGGAAAGATATACCCGCTGAAAACCCAAAGAGACTACCGGGCTGCATATCGTAAGCTGGAAGCAGAAGGTTATGCACCTGCGGTCATCGAGCAAATGACCACAGGCGCAGCATATAACCTGGCCTATCCACGTTCCACCCTAAAACAAGCTGAGACGGCCACCAGCGAACCAAAGCGGAAACCTGACGTAGATATCCAGGGTGAGCACTGCGAGCGCGTAGTGACGCAACGTAGTGGCGTGGCACAGGGTAAATTTAAAGCTCTGCTCATCGAGAATTTCGCGGGCCGTTGTGCGGTAACCGGTTGGGTTAATGGCGGTGTCCTGGATGCGGCACACATTGAACATGGAACCCGGTACAATCCGTCTAATGGCATCCTGATGACTCCAACAATGCATGCTCTGTTTGATGCCGATCTTATGGGCATAGATCCGGCCACCCTGACCGTTCATTTTAAGCCAGGCATTGAGCTGGGCGAGCTGTTTGAAGGCCGTAAAATCACACCGCTGGTGTACGATCTGGACTTAGAGCGGCTGGCCGTACGCTGGGCAGGATACCAGGGCCTGGCTCATGAACAATGATGGGTTACAGCCGGGATGTGTGAAAACCCGTCAGTGAAACCTGCATGCGCCATACCTTTAAATTTAAACTCAAGAGCCAGGCTCAAGATAAAACCGAAATGAAAAGGTAAAATCCGGTGCACCAGATCTCTTAGGTTTAATACCTGAGCCGGTATACTGGCAGGCGCAGGCATGTGGGTATTATCCAGTCCATACATCTCCACACAGTGTTAACCGCAACATTTAAAGTTCAATAAGGACGGTTTCAATTTTATGTATAAAACAGCATTAGTGATGATTATCGGGATCCTCGGATGCAGTAAAGCATTTGCAGCCACTGAATTACAGCTCCAGCAAAAACGCGTTATGCAGTTCTGTGCCAACGCCAGTCTTCCATTGTTAGTTGCGGGTACAACGTACGCGAATACGTCTGACAACGGGCGACCAGAAAAAGAAAGATTGGCAATCCTGAAAAATTCAGTTGCAAGCTCGACAGCTTATAAAATGGCATCTCCCGGAGTTCAGATTGCCATGATGAGCGTGGTGGAAGATATTGCCGATCCGAAAGAATTAGCTCTACATCAAAAAGAAGTTAGACGTCTTGGGGCTAGTTATCTTTCCGACAGCGGTGTTTCATGGGCTTCAAAAACTGTTTCACCATTTACAGCCTGGTGTAACTTTAACCGTTTAGAAAGTTAAGGCTGGCAAGGCGGTTCCTGTTCAGGAAAGTTACTTTCCGTGCGGGGACCGTAAGATACAGATAAAGCTTAAGGCCTTTGAATTTCTGGAAAGCATTTGAAAATTTCATTGCGCTTGTCTGATATGAAACAGCCCCTGCATTTCTGCAAAGGCTGAAAGAGTGTGTACGGACTTTGGAAGGAGTGATGATATACGCCTGAGCCATCCCATCACCGCAGACAGGGTAATTAACCCTGACTAAAGCTTTCACCTATTCCGTCGCTCGCAAGCGGCTTTCGCACACTAACGAAGGTATGGCCTTTCGTCGGTGTTAAATTTTTCAAACTTTGCTTACTTTGTCAAGGAAGGTGACCGCAGTAGTAGGCACAACTACTTTAATCTGTATGAATAATAAGGTAGAACCGGCCAGTGAATGAATGCTTTCCCTGAAATCAGGCGGACAACCTTCAGGAATATTGATAGCAAGACTGAATCTCTCGCTGCGGCGATAAACATTTCGCCATAACCCTGAACGAGAGTGGTTCATCCATCATATACAGGAGCGTTACATGCGCAAATTTAAGTACATAATCTGTCACCAGTGCGAAGGCCACGGGACCATGGAAAACCCGGCCTTTGAAAATGGATTCACCCAATCAGAAATGGCTGAGTGGGAGCCAGAAATGCGTGAAAAGTATTTTGCCGGAGCATTTGATGTTCGCTGTGACGTTTGTGCCGGTGACGGTAAGCTCAGCGTACCAAACGTAGCGGCTATGTCTTTTTCAGAACGACGGGTTCTGGCAGCACGGCGGCGTGATGAGCGTCTTCAGGCTGCTGATGAACGGCTGTCCCGCCAGGAACGAGCAATGGGGTACTGAGGTGTTACAGCAAAGATGAAAATGACGAAGCCAAAACCGGTAAGCCGGATGAAAAGACCGTTTATTAGTGAGCTTGCAGAGCTGGGTTTATCGGGTGAAATTCTTTCAATTCGAACTGACGGCATGCAGGGGACGCTCATACCCGATCTTACCGCAGGGGTGAGTGAAGCAGGCCGTGTGAAAACCGGCAACTGGGTAATCTCTGACAAGAGAACCTTCGACCATGTCGTTCTGTGTGTTGAAAGACAAGATGAGAACCATGATGTGTACGTAGGTAAATTCATCCAGTTACATGTAGCCGCTAATAAGAGCCTTAAGATCGTCGAAATGGGCGATGTGAAACTGGTGGCCATAACCAGCTCGATTCCTACCACTTTTAATGGTGGGATAAAGAGATACAAAGGGGTTACGTATGTGTCACTTTCCCAAACAGCTCAAACCACTATCGACTTCCCGAAGCGTATCTACAAAGAGGGCCAGGAATGTACTTCTGTCACCAGTCCTGACCAAGGTCCTTTCGCCCGGGATGTTAGGTTGAATTGCTACGGGCGATGTGTTGTCACCGGCGTAAGGTCCCCCTGGCGTACTGAGGCCGCGCACTTAACGCCACGTCATGAAGAAGGCATTCCCGACGTAACGAACGGAATTTTACTTCGCCGTGATATCCATACACTGTTCGACAATGACCATTGCGCCATAAACCCTGACACTATGAAAATTTACTTCAGCCGGGAGGCCCGGGAGTTGGATGATGATCTCCTGAAATGGCATGGGAATGAGATAGAGACGACACGCATGCAGGTTCCGGTTAACATCGAAAACCTTCGGATACGATGGCAAAAATTTAAGGCTAAGGATCGTCAGCGTAAATAAAGCCATAAGCTGAACCACGGCGAGGATTAGTCTTGTTCACTAAATGACAGCGAGAGATTAAATGCAAACCCAAAAAGATATTACAGTTGGCCAGATCTGGGAAGAAGTGGATCCAAGACTGATCCGGAAAGTGCGAGTTGTTGAGGTGGCCTCGTTAGAAGGGCCCAAAGGCATCCTAATCGAAAACGTGGAGTCTGGTCGTAAGAACTGGGCGTCGTCATCCCGCTTTAATGGAAAGCGTGGAGGGTATCGTCTTATTTCCTGAAGGTTTTGCCAATATGGGAAACTGAAGAGGTTGAAACCATCCCGGTGAGGGAGCATATCTGGTAAAGAAGAGTCTTTAAAAAGGTTTTACGCGACCTGGGATAATAAACGGGAAAACGATACCCAAAAAAAGAATACAGCGATGATAACGATAAGGAATGGTAAGGGCTTCAATATTTTGAGAAATGACCTGGCTTCCTTTGCATCTGCATTTCTAATCAAACTGTCCACATAGGGATCACAGCTCTTAGGTTCTGAATTTTTCATATGTTCTGTACCTGAAATTGATTCCGTATGAGAAAAGGCCACCGAAGTGGCCTCTATCAAAACTGGTGGCAAAAGTTAGATCAGGAAATCATCAAGACTTTTACCGGCTGCAATTTGTTCTGCCAGAGCTTTGGGGGTACGGCCCTGTCCAGTCCACGTTTTTGTTTCGCCATTTTCATCAGTAAATGAGTATTTGGCCGGGCGTGGTTCACGGCTTTTCTTGGTAGCCGTAGATTTGGCCTGGAATGAGCCAAGCAGCTCTTCCGGGTTGATACCATCTTCTTCCATTAACTTACGCAGGGCGTCAAGTTTCTCCTGACGAGCTTGCAGTTCGGCAGCTTTGGATGATTCTTCCTGACGACGCTCATCAACAATGACATTAAGCTTTTCGAGGATTTCCTCAAGTACTTCTAAAGGCAGCTCGCGGCCCTGGGCGCGAAGAGTACGAATATTGTTTAACGATTTGAGTGCTTCAGACATACGACCTCACTTTCTAATTCTTTGATAAGGATTTACTTAATCATAATACACTCTATAAGGAAAAAGATGCCAGCTTTATGTCTTCAGGTACAAAGATATCTTGCTAAGAATACTCCTTATCTTCCTTGTGCAGACTGTTTCGTGCTTTCGATGTTGTTCATGAGTCTTAAAATCTGCTCACTGTTTAGGGTACTCATGCTGTAAATCATCAAGAAGGAAGCGCAGAACAACATAAGCAATCGGAAAAGGAAACCATGCCAGTGACAGGCCATATATGGCGGAGATAAACATAGGGTAATTTAACTCACTTACAAAATTCGCTTCATTGTATTGTTGAATCGAAATGGCAGAAGCAAAAATTATAATTAAAGTAAGAAAAATCCACTCTAGCCATCTCTTTTTATAACAAGCATAAGCGAAAGCTGTAGGGTAAAAAATAAAGCAAAAAATTCCAGCTGCAATTACGTTCATAAAAGTAACTTTCCTGATAGCGCAGTTATTTTTCGAATGCAGCATCATGAACAACTGCCATAACATTGATGATTGGCTTTCTTTTTCTGAAGAACCTTCCGCGCGGCAAAGTTTCTCCCGCTTTGAGACGATAAAGCCAGAAAACATAAGCCGGAGGAACATTGCTGTCAAAAATATCTGAACAAGTTTGAACTGTGATGCCTACTGTATTGTCTTTCCTCATCTCTTTAAAAGTGCCTTGCAATGCAGCGGATAACGTCATTTTTAAGAAACCTTTTTCTGTTTGAACGGATAGACTTGACTTAGCTGGCTTGACTGTAATGTTTGCCACTAAAGATCCCTCGTTCTGAGGATGCAGGCACTACAAAGTTACCGTCAGGTCTAATCATACGAGTTTGGATGAAATTTTTGCCGGATTTGGTTTTTTCAACCTGGTGCTCGATCTTCCATTCTTCTTTGACGGGACCGGATGACAAATGAACTAGAACCGGTACTTTTTTACGTGTTCTATCCAGAACAATACAATTTGATTTATCCGTATCAACGCTTCCCTGAAGAGTATTCAAAGAGCAATTATCATATCCCTCAACCGGAACTGCATTACCTTGGATATCAATTTTGAATCCTCCAGCTATTACAATTTCGGGTGCATTATCATTTAAAGTCTCGTCATAGGCAGCATCAACTACATCGCAAGCAGTAAGAGTAAGTGACGATGCCACAGCAAGACACAATAAAGAAAATCTGTTTTTGAGCATATTTGAGACCTTTTATAAAAATAAAATAACAGGAGAATTGTATCATTAACAGTCTAGTTCTAACGACTACCACTTTTAAGTATGTATTGAGCCAGTTTTATATTCAGGCACACCATATTGCACTCTAGGGAAGGTGCGAATAAGCAGGTCATTTCTTCCCAAGCTGACTCGCTGATTAAAATTTCGCGGATCTGGGCCGATTTTTTTCCCGCAAACACATCGAATCAGCCTATTTAGGCTATTTTTTCCACCATTTCTGGCGTTATTTCCGGTTTTTACTGAGATCTCTCCCACTGACGTATCATTTGGTCCACCCGAAACAGGTTGGCCAGGGTGAATAACATCGCCAGTTGGTTATCGTTTTTCAGCAGCCCCTTGTATCTGGCTTTCACGAAGCCGAACTGCCGCTTGATGATGCGAAACGGGTGCTCCACCCTGGCACGGATGCTGGCTTTCATGTATTCGATGTTGATGGCCGTTTTGTTCTTGCGCGGATGCTGCTTCAAGGTTTTTACCCTGCCGGGACGCTCGGCGATCAGCCAGTCCACATCCACCTCGGCCAGCTCCTCGCGCTGTGGCGCTCCTTGGTAGCCGGCATCGGCTGAGACAAATTGCTCCTCTCCATGAAGCAGATTACCCAGCTGATTGAGGTCATGCTCGTTGGCCGCGGTGGTGACCAGGCTGTGGGTCAGGCCACTCTTGGCATCGACACCAATGTGGGCCTTCATGCCAAAGTGCCACTGATTGCCTTTCTTGGTCTGATGCATCTCCGGATCGCGTTGCTGCTCTTTGTTCTTGGTAGAGCTGGGTGCCTCAATGATGGTGGCATCCACCAAAGTGCCTTGGGTCATCATGACGCCTGCTTCGGCCAGCCAGCGATTGATGGTCTTGAACAATTGACGGGCCAGTTGATGCTGCTCGAGCAGGTGGCGGAAATTCATGATGGTGGTGCGATCCGGCAGGGCGCTATCCAGGGATAATCGGGCAAACAGGCGCATGGAGGCGATTTCGTACAGGGCATCTTCCATGGCACCGTCGCTCAGGTTGTACCAATGCTGCATGCAGTGAATACGCAGCATGGTCTCCAGCGGATAGGGCCGTCGGCCATTGCCCGCCTTGGGATAAAACGGCTCGATGACAGCGGTCATATTCTGCCATGGCAGAATCTGCTCCATGCGGGAGAGGAAAATCTCTTTTCGGGTCTGACGGCGCTTAGTGCTGAATTCACTATCGGCGAAGGTGAGTTGATGGCTCATGATGTCCCTCTGGGATGCGCTCCGGATGAATATGATGATCTCATATCAGGAACTTGTTCGCACCTTCCCTAGCTCTTTCATCATCCTAGAAGAACTCTTAATTAAGTATTCTTCAAGTGGGCCAGCATATGCCCCTGATGTCACGATCGTTAGTTGCGTAAGAGGATGAGTCAAACTCTCAATGCCCTTCAGGATGTCATTCTGGACAGCAGCAATATAAACAGGCGAAGCCGCAATCAAATATTCATCATTCGGACTGGACTGCATTAACTGGCTTATAGTTGCGCAACGGTTATGCTTTCCTAGTGATTTTGTGATGGCTTTCCACCAGAGATCATGCCTGAATGGTACTTGATGAAATGTCGCCTCGTAAGAGGGCACCCGATCTCGACTATTTAAAAACCCCATCCCGGCAGAGATTATCCACAACTCCAGATTTCTGGTTGAGTTTAAAATTTCCTTTGCCGTAGACCAGTGATTACCTGAATACAAGGACAATGCCGGTACCGCCTGATTACTTCTGGCGTCGTCTACAATGTTACTCCAGGCATATGCTGCGTCGTCCGGGGTTTGTTTTGGATCTATGTCCAATGTCGGCCAGACGTGGCCCTGATGATTCTTGCCCTTTGTACAGGAAGTGATTAAGTGTACTGAGCGTTCAGAGAACATTATCTTCCTTACATACCCATAGAACAGCTTTCTAAGAACGGTGGGCTCGCCTGAAAATTACAAATCAGCCCCTTTCACGGCATCATTTTGATTCTTCGCGTCTGCCCCCAGTAAGATGACCGGTTTTCTGCATGACAGTGTTATTCCTAACAAACGCAACACAAAACCACGCCAGCCAGAGCAAATTTTTTCATTTGCTGCGTAAAGCCTATTGTTTTCTCTTTTAAGCTTCGCCCACTCGTTACAGAGGGTAACATCATCAAGCGCTGTTATATGCTTCGCCTCACCTTCGACGATAACGGTATGGATACCGTATGCTGTAAATCTCATACTATTTTCCAGAACCCAGTTGCGGTATTCGTTGAGTCCACCTTCGGAACCGGTAGCTCTGCGCCACATTTCAATTTGCTTGTGTGATGGGTCAAGTGTACTTGTCATTGAAGCCTCGTCTCAGCGATAACGCTTGAAATAGCCCGCTTTGGTCAAAATGAAATTAGCCATCTGACTGGCGATTTGATTGTATCTTACTCATAGTGCCCAACCTATAGGTTAAAAAGGGGCATTTTCGCTTTATAGCGTGTTCAACATCATCAATCATCCCAAGAAAGGCTGGCTTATTAAGCCGGTCCATCATTTTCTGTATATCTCTCATCAATTTTTATATCCGGCCTGAAGTGCACCGTTCAAGCACACCGATCAGGCAGTTAGTCACTAGTTAACTCTTTACTAGAGACTAAATTCCATTGATTTACGTGACAACGTCACGTCATTAAGGTTTGCAAATGCCTAATTTTCATACTATGGGATTTAATTAGGAGTAAATCCCACAGGTTTACATAAAGCTGACATTTAAAAGTGTTAAAAATCAATCAGATAGAAAGAAAAGGCTCTCCGGAAGAACTCTTCTCATTATTTCGCCGCCCGGGGTTATTGCTGACAGATCTGAAAGTGCTAATATGTTAGTCATTAGTAATTAGTAAAGCCTTTACTAAACGCGTTTCTACGTAAATTCTATTGGTTTTAGAGGGTCCTACTGTCCGAAGACAATAAAGTTGTACACAAAGCACTAAAGTTGTAACCATTCTCAAAAAACGACGCTAATGTTGTATGCTTACTGAATGTGTGGTTATAGGGTTGGAGACTATAAAATGCACATATAGGTACGTATCAATGTCGTTTTTTGGGTACGATCATGGGTAGGGGTAGGCGTCTCAAATCCTATTTGGATTATGAAAATGCGCTAGGTGACGGCATAGGAGTGGGCTATGGCCAAAGTTATCAGCCCTGGCTTAGAGCTCAGGACGTTAAATCCCGTGGAAACCGTTCGATAGTCTTTGGCCTTAAGACGTTTCGAAACCATCATCATGGGGTTTGAGGGCCAATGATGTAAAAAACCACGCTAAGGAGATAATTCATTGTTTAAATTGAGATTTAACGGCCTCAATTCCCCCTTCATAATATCCTCCGGTAGTGTGAACGTATAATGTCCCAGCATGTTGATATGACCGTGCATCAGAGGCGAAAGCCGCGCGATATGTTCATCCTCTGGCCCTTCCCCGATGCTGCGCAGGTGCGACAAGGCTTCCTGCATATAAAGCGTATTCCACAGCACCACTGCGTTTGTCACCAGACCCAGCGCACCCAACTGATCTTCCTGCCCCTCGCGGTAACGTTTTCTGATCTCGCCACGCTGACCGTAGCAGATGGCTCTTGCAACGGCATGGCGGCCTTCACCCCGGTTCAACTGTGTTAGGATCCGGCGACGATAGTCCTCATCATCAATATAGTTGAGAAGATACAGTGTCTTGTTAACTCTTCCGACCTCCATTATTGCCTGAGCAAGCCCTGACGGTCGGGTACTTCTCAATAGCGATCGAATGAGTTCTGACGCATGAATAGTGCCCAGCTTCAGCGAACCGGCAACCCGCATCATCTCATCCCAGTGGCTTTCGATTTTAGAAAGGTCAACACAACCCCGCGCCAGTTTGTCCAACGCCCCGTAATTCGCTGCTTTGTCGGCCCGCCAGAACACAGCCTCACCCGCATCCGCCAGACGAGGTGAAAATTGGTATCCCAGTAGCCAGAACAGGCCAAAGATAATGTCACTGGTACCTGCTGTGTCCGTCATGATTTCAACCGGGTTTAGTCCCGTTTGTTGCTCAAGTAGCCCTTCCAGCACAAAGATGGAATCCCGCAGTGTTCCAGGAATCACTATGCCATGAAAACCCGAATATTGGTCAGAGACAAAGTTGTACCAGGTGATGCCGCGCCCTGAACCAAAGTATTTTCTGTTGGGGCCAGAATTCACCGTTTTCACTGGCGTGACAAAACGCATACCATCAGCGGAGGCTACCTCCCCGCCCCCCAGTATCCTGCCAACGCTAACGAGGACTGAAAATCAACCAGCCGCGCATTGGCGCTAACCAGCGTTTCTGCTCGGATGTAGTTCTGTTTCACCCAGCTCAGACGATGGCGAGTCAGTGCAGGGATATTGTGCTTGATCAGCGGCTCATGTCCGATATTGCAGGCCTCAGCCAGCATCACCGCACACAGGCTTATATGCAGATCCTGCGCACGGGCACCTGACTCGCTGACATGGCTGAATTCACGGGTGAAGCCAGTTCTGGCGTCAATCTCGAGCAACAGTTCTGTCAGGTCAACGGGTGGAAGCAATTGTCTGACTCGGCTGCTCAGTTGTATCAGCGCCGGTGGTTCATCCAATTTATCCAGGCTGCTGATGGTCAGCGAAGGATGTTTACCTTCATTGCAGATGTCCACGGCGGTATTGCGATCAAAACGTGATGCCACCGTTTTCCAGGTTTCATCTAACTGAGCGGCCAATTGCTCCGATGCTTTACTGCCATTAGTGGGGTGACCCAATGCCCGGCAGACTGGAACCCGCTGCGCCTGCCATTCCTCCCCCTGAAGAAGTTTTTGGCGCGGATCACCCCAACGATCGCTGTTTTCCAACCAGATGTCACGACGGCGTAGCGCATCCTGAAGTCGCTCCAGCAGACACAACGAGTAACCTGCTCGCTGTATCCGACCGTCAGCATCGTACACCAGGCGTTTCCAAGGGCCTGAAATGATATGTTCAGGTGCATCGTCCAGGATCCGTTTTTTCGAGCCGTTTAGCTCTGCCAGGTAATGGATGGCAGCCAAGGTATGTTCACCGTCTGGGGCCGCACGGAAGTGCAGATCGCGCAGTAGTGCGGGCAAAAAACGCCTTACCCGTCCGTATTGCTCCACCATTTCATCCTGAAAGTTTGTATCCTGGGGGCGGGCCAGTTCATTCACTTTTTCCACGGACTCTGCCAGTCTGGCGACAGACACACTGCTGAATATGGTCTTTCGCAGCAAATCATCGGCGGTATCTTCATCAAGTAAAAGTGCGCATGCCCGCGCCAGCAGCAACGCCGCGCGGTCAAGATCCTTGAGCGTCCTAAGTCGCTTTTTCTGCCCGGTTTTCTTCGCCTCCCGGGTAATATTGAGGATCAGCATATCCAGCACGTCAACGGCCTCGTCCAGCGCCGAGATTTCTTGCGCTTTCACGAATGCGGTAAGGATCGCCAGCCGCCGTTCTTCTGGCATTCTGCTGATATATTTCACCGATGCCATTCCGGCATAGCGTGCCAGATTGCGGAGCTGTATGGCGGGCAGCCCAGTGAAATTCAGACAGGAAAACTCCAGGCTGCGCAGGCGAGTGTAACGTTCAAGTGCTTCAGTGAACGCGGGGCCGCTGATAGTGACAGGGCCTCTTTTTAGGTGCTCCATCACTGAGAGTCGCTGTCCTTCGGGGATTTCAAGTAACCCAGCCAGTTGTGCGGTCTGCCAACGGTTTGGCAGCGCGGCCAATTTTCGCCACAAGCGGCGGGTCGCACGCTCACGGATTTCACCAATGACTCTCGTCAGGGTGGATGCGGCTGGCAACAACACTTTATTTTGAAGCAACCACGCGGTGGCAAAATCGAACATCAGTCCGGGGCGTTCATTACTGAGCCATGCACGGGTATACAGCAATCGCTTCAGTCTGAACGACCACGGGAAATCACCGAAATCATGATAGCTATAGTGCTGCCTGATAAGCCCGTGGTGCTCCCAACGTGTGTTTTCCCTTTGAGCATAGCGGGAAATGATCTCTGGATAGCGGATGTTAAGTTGCCTTGCGACATAAAACTGGACACCGGGCGGTATTTGCATGAGATCGGACAAGAAGGTTCCCAGAAAGCGGGCAGTTGTGAGTTGAAGGGCAATTCCCAACCGGTTATGCCTGCCCCTACGCAGGTTGATGAAAGGGCACTGTTGCAAAGTTAGCGATGAGGCAGCCTTTTGTCTTATTCAAAGGCCTTACATTTCAAAAACTCTGCTTACCAGGCGCATTTCGCCCAGGGGATCACCATAATAAAATGCTGAGGCCTGGCCTTTGCGTAGTGCACGCATCACCTCAATACCTTTGATGGTGGCGTAAGCCGTCTTCATGGATTTAAATCCCAGCGTGGCGCCGATTATCCGTTTCAGTTTGCCATGATCGCATTCAATCACGTTGTTCCGGTACTTAATCTGTCGGTGTTCAACGTCAGACGGGCACCGGCCTTCGCGTTTGAGCAGAGCAAGCGCGCGACCATAGGCGGGCGCTTTATCCGTGTTGATGAATCGCGGGATCTGCCACTTCTTCACGTTGTTGAGGATTTTACCCAGAAACCGGTATGCAGCTTTGCTGTTACGACGGGAGGAGAGATAAAAATCGACAGTGCGGCCCCGGCTGTCGACGGCCCGGTACAGATACGCCCAGCGGCCATTGACCTTCACGTAGGTTTCATCCATGTGCCACGGGCAAAGATCGGAAGGGTTACGCCAGTACCAGCGCAGCCGTTTTTCCATTTCAGGCGCATAACGCTGAACCCAGCGGTAAATCGTGGAGTGATCGACATTCACTCCGCGTTCAGCCAGCATCTCCTGCAGCTCACGGTAACTGATGCCGTATTTGCAGTACCAGCGTACGGCCCACAGAATGATGTCACGCTGAAAATGCCGGCCTTTGAATGGGTTCATGTGCAGCTCCATCAGCAAAAGGGGATGATAAGTTTATCACCACCGACTATTTGCAACAGTGCCGGCCGAATGTCTGCAGCTCGGTGAATCGGACTTTACGCATGGAGATCTCCTCAGAGGACATAATTAGTATGTCGGAGGATCTCTAAAAGTGAATGGTTCGTTTTGCAGGGATACTTACATGGGGAAACAAGATGAAACTTGAATATATACAGATAAATTAGTGGTCTGGGCGTTCTCGTCAGAAGCAAACAGCCTGCTTGCAAAAACAAGCGCTGGCAATGGCTTGGCAGGGCCGAGGTTGCCCGGGAGGTATAATTTTCCATTCGGACCAGGGAACCCAATATTGCAGCCTGCCGTACCGGATTCTGGCCGCTCAATATGGAATGATGCTCAGCATGAGCCGCAGCGGGAACTGCTGGGATAATGCTTTGCAGAATGACTGTTCCGCAGTCTGAAATCGGAGTGGATACCACGGGGTGGTTATCGGGACAGGACTGAAGCTGCTGGCGATATTGTTCAGTATCAAGGGGTGAGTCCCGAGAGGCGAGACAAGTCAAGGGCGCAGGCTGCGATGCGCAGCACGACATAGCCGGTATTTCCCTGCGGTGCCCCACAAGTATCAATGAAAGCCTCCAACGCGAGCCATTCGCGAGAGCCTTGAGTCCACGCTAAATCTATCTTATCTGCGCAGGGCAGAATGTGAAGACGGCCGCCCTGGCTCTTGCCCGCCAGGCGCACGAGGCGGTGGAAAGGGGGAGGGGATGTTGTCTATATGGCTCTGCTGTAGTGAGCGGGTTGCGCTCCGACAGCGGTCCTGATCAATCGTCACCCTTTCTCGGCCCTTGAATGTTCCTCGCAACGAGCCTCCTTTTCGCCAATCCATCGACAATCACCGCGAGCCCCAGCTCGAACACTGCGTCCGGACCGGCTTCGTCGAAGGTGTCTATCACGGCCCGCAACAACGGAGCCTGTTCAATGGTGCCGCCGCGCTCACCGGCATCGCTGTCGCCGGCCTGCTCCTCAAGCACGGCCCCAACAGTGAAGTAGCTGATTGTCATCAGCGCATTGACGGCGTCCCAAGCCGAAAAACCCGCCTCGCAGAGGAAGCGAAGCTGCGCGTCGACCACTTCCATCTGCGGTGCGCCCGGTCTCGTGCCAGCATGGATACGCGCGCCATCGCGATAAGCGAGCAGCGCCTGCCTGAAGCTGCGGGCATTCCCGATCAGAAATGAGCGCCAGTCGTCGTCGACTCTCGGCACCGAATGCGTATGATTCTCCGCCAGCATGGCTTCGGCCAGTGCGTCGAGCAGCGCCCGTTTGTTCCTGAAGTGCCAGTATAACGCCGGCTGCTGAACCCCCAACCGTTTAGCCAGTTTGCGTGTCGTCAGAGCCTCTACGCCGACCTCATTCAACAGGTCCAGGGCGACACGGATAACTGTATTAGGCTGCAACTTTATCATGCTTGACACTTTATCACTGATAAACATAATATGTCCACCAACTTATCAGTGATAAAGGATCCGTGAGTTCTATCGGACCAGCGGAGGCTGGTCCGGAGGCCAGCGGAGGCTGGTCCGGAGGCCAGACGTGAAACCCAACAGACCCCTGATCGTAATACTGTGCACTGTCGCGCTCGACGCTGTCGGCATCGGCCTGATTATGCCGGTGCTGCCGGGCCTCCTGCGAGATCTGGTTCACTCGAACGACGTCACCGCCCACTATGGCATTTTGCTGGCGCTGTATGCGTTGATGCAATTTGCCTGCGCGCCTGTGCTGGGTGCGCTATCGGATCGTTTCGGCCGGCGGCCGGTCTTGCTCGTCTCGCTGTCCGGCGCCGCTATCGACTACGCCATCATGGCGACGGCGCCTTTCCTTTGGGTTCTCTATATCGGGCGCATCGTGGCCGGCATCACCGGGGCGACTGGTGCGGTAGCCGGCGCCTATATTGCCGATATCACAGATGGGGATGAGCGCGCGCGGTACTTCGGCTTCATGAGCGCCTGTTTCGGGTTCGGGATGGTCGCGGGACCTGTGCTCGGTGGGCTGATGAGCAGTTTCTCCCCCCATGCTCCGTTCTTCGCCGCAGCAGCCTTGAATGGCCTCAATTTCCTGATGGGCATTTTCCTTTTGCCGGAGTCGCACAAAGGCGAACGTCGACCATTACGCCGGGAGGCTCTCAACCCGCTCGCTTCGTTCCGGTGGGTCCGGGGCATGACCGTCATCGCCGCCCTGATGGCTGTCTTCTTCATCATGCAACTCGTCGGACAGGCGCCGGCCACGCTTTGGGTCATCTTCGGCGAGGATCGCTTTCATTGGGACACGAGCTTGATCGGCATTTCGCTTGCCGCATTTGGTATTCTACATTCACTCGCCCAGGCAATGATCACCGGCCCTGTAACCACCAGGCTCGGCGAAAGGCGGGCACTCATGCTCGGAATGATTGCCGACGGCGCAGGCTACATCCTGCTTGCCTTGGCGACAAGGGGATGGATGGCGTTCCCGATTATGGTCCTGCTTGCTTCGGGTGGCATCGGAATGCCGGCGCTGCAAGCAGTGTTGTCCAGGCAGGTAGATGAGGAACGTCAGGGGCAGCTTCAAGGATCTCTTGCGGCGCTCACCAGCCTGACCTCGATCGTCGGGCCCCTCCTCTTCACGGCGATCTATGCGGCCTCTATAACAACGTGGAACGGGTGGGCATGGATTGCAGGTGCCGCCCTCTACTTGCTCTGCCTGCCGGCGCTGCGTCGCGGGTTTTGGAGCGGCGTAGGGCAACGAGCCGATCGCTGATCGTGGGAACGATAGGCCTATGCCATGCGGGTCAAGGCGACTTCCGGCTACCCGTCTTTCAATCACAACAAGTACAGCAATATTAGGACTGCTTTTCGCTCACAGCGGACCTCTAACCCAGCCATCTTGTCCGCTTCGTTCTAAGAACAGACATCCCTCACTTCAGAATGTGTAGTCAACGGGGGACAGGACAATACGAATGTTCCACTAAAAAATACAGATGAGATAATTATTTACACCAAATTTTGGAGATTTATCGTTGTATCAGGTATTAAAAGTACAATTTAAATCTATTATATCTCGCAATAAGCCTGACATGTAGGTTTCTACAAATTCTCTAATTACGTTATTGACATATGAGCATTTGAAGGCGTAACCTTCAATCACTGTATGTAGATGTGTCTTCCCCTGTTGAGGTGGCTGATACAGCATTTCTACTTGCCATTAAACCAGTCTTTCATGTAATCCTATGTAAAATAGTCTGGTTAATTTATTTTACATACGGGTATCAGTGATGAATGAACTCAGTATTGTTAGTGGTAAATTGCAACTGTTGTCGATCATAGGTGACCCGATCGCTCAGGTCAGCGCTCCACTCATGATAAATGCCGCCATCCTTGAAAAACAAATCCCCGACACTTTGATGGTCCCTCTCCATATAAACTCTGTAGGTCTGCAAACCGCTGTCAATGGTCTGAAATGTATTCAGAATTTTCGTGGTGCCATTATAACGATGCCTCACAAACAACATGCGCTTTCATTAATTGATTCAGCCAGTGAATCTGCTATGGCAATCGGAGGATGCAACGTCATCAGGAGGAATGCTCAGGGCCAACTACATGGGGATATGCTCGATGGTGAAGGTTTCGTATCGAGCCTTTTGAAAAGAGGCTTCGATGTGACAGGTAAAAGAGTCTATCTAGCTGGAACAGGCGGTGCTGGCTCAGCTATTGCTTATGCTATGGCCGCCAAACAGGTTGGAGAATTAATTGGCACTGTTGCAAATAGTCGGTGGTGATAAACTTATCATCCCCTTTTGCTGATGGAGCTGTACATGAACCCATTCAAAGGCCGGCATTTTCAGCGTGACATCATTCTGTGGGCCGTACGCTGGTACTGCAAATACGGCATCAGTTACCGTGAGCTGCAGGAGATGCTGGCTGAACGCGGAGTGAATGTCGATCACTCCACGATTTACCGCTGGGTTCAGCGTTATGCGCCTGAAATGGAAAAACGGCTGCGCTGGTACTGGCGTAACCCTTCCGATCTTTGCCCGTGGCACATGGATGAAACCTACGTGAAGGTCAATGGCCGCTGGGCGTATCTGTACCGGGCCGTCGACAGCCGGGGCCGCACTGTCGATTTTTATCTCTCCTCCCGTCGTAACAGCAAAGCTGCATACCGGTTTCTGGGTAAAATCCTCAACAACGTGAAGAAGTGGCAGATCCCGCGATTCATCAACACGGATAAAGCGCCCGCCTATGGTCGCGCGCTTGCTCTGCTCAAACGCGAAGGCCGGTGCCCGTCTGACGTTGAACACCGACAGATTAAGTACCGGAACAACGTGATTGAATGCGATCATGGCAAACTGAAACGGATAATCGGCGCCACGCTGGGATTTAAATCCATGAAGACGGCTTACGCCACCATCAAAGGTATTGAGGTGATGCGTGCACTACGCAAAGGCCAGGCCTCAGCATTTTATTATGGTGATCCCCTGGGCGAAATGCGCCTGGTAAGCAGAGTTTTTGAAATGTAAGGCCTTTGAATAAGACAAAAGGCTGCCTCATCGCTAACTTTGCAACAGTGCCCAAAAAATTAACTACCTGAGGAAAATTGATCCTTTTGTGTTTGAAGAACTGTTGCTGGAAGGATTTGAAGCGCATGGCTTCAGAACCATCAGAAACAAACGCTATACCGGCGATGGAGGCATTGACGGCCAGGTAATAATAGGAAAATATCGCTATCTTATTCAGGCTAAACGCTATCGCGGCCATATTGCTTTACAGCACGTACAGGAGTTCGAGAAGTTGCTTAAACGTCATAACTGTCGCGGTCTGTTTTGCCATACCGGGAAAACCGGCGCAGGTTCAAAATCTGTCAGTATTGCCAGTGAACGGATGGAGATTATCAGCGGCCAGCGCCTGATAGATTTGCTCACGCCCGGCAGCTCCTTCACTATCGCAACCGCCCCGCAGACGATGATGAAGCGTACCGCAGCAACACTAGAAACGAGCACCATTGTTAAAGATGCCGGTAAAGAAAATCGATACCATGAGAGTTAATTAAATGAAGTCAGTAACTATAGAAGCAAAAACATTTGCTGAAATGTTAGGAATAACAGAAGGTGAGTTAATCTTTGCCATTAAGAAAACTGGCACATTCAAAAACAAGACCATCCCACAACCTCATGAGCCACATAAATCAAATAATAGATTTTTATATTCAGACGTAATGAGGTTTATAGAATCACTAAAAGACAAAGAGAACCGGTAATGACTCCAACTTACTGATAGTGTTTTATGTTCAGATAATGCCCGATGACCTTGTCATGCAGCTCCACCGATTTTGAGAACGACAGTGACTTCCGTCCCAGCCTTGCCAGATGTTGTCTCAGATTCAGGTTATGTCGCTCAATGCGCTGAGTGTAACGCTTGCTGATAACGTGCAGCTTTCCCTTCAGGCGGGGTTCATACAGCGGCCAGCCATCCGTCATCCATACCACGACCTCAAAGGCCGACAGCAGGCCCAGAAGACGCTCCAGCGTGGCCAACGTGCGTTACCTAACAATAAACCTGTTTAAATATCCAGATAAAAACATTCAATCTGGGTCAAATGAGTGATACAGTTTCACCCATAAGACCCAATGGAGGCAATATGTCTGAATTTGAATTACTGGCGCAGGATCTGCTTGAGAAAGCAGAAGCGGAAGAACAACTGCGACAGGAAAATGATAAAAAGCTGCTCGGGCAGGTGCTGGAAATCTATGACCAGAAGTACGTGGCTGAACTGCTTAGAAAAGTTGGTAAAAATGAGTGGAGTCGCGAGACTCTTAATCGCTGGATTAATGGTAAGTGCTCACCTAAGACGCTGACGTTAGCCGAAGAGGAACTTCTACGAAAAATGCTTCCGGAAGCGCCTGCACATCACCCTGACTATGCCTTCCGGTTTATTGACCTGTTTGCTGGGATTGGAGGTATACGGAAGGGCTTCGAAACCATCGGTGGCCAGTGCGTTTTTACCAGTGAATGGAATAAAGAGGCTGTGCGCACATATAAAGCTAACTGGTTTAACGATGCTCAGGAACACACTTTCAATCTCGATATTCGTGAAGTCACGCTCAGTGATAAACCTGAAGTACCTGAAAACGATGCCTATGCTTACATTAATGAGCATGTGCCGGATCATGATGTACTTCTAGCAGGTTTCCCCTGTCAACCGTTTAGCCTTGCGGGCGTAAGCAAGAAAAACTCGCTCGGGCGCGCGCATGGTTTCGAATGTGAGGCTCAGGGAACGCTTTTCTTCGATGTGGCGCGTATTATCCGCGCAAAAAAACCTGCCATCTTTGTTCTTGAAAACGTTAAAAACCTGAAGAGCCATGACAAGGGTAAAACCTTTAAAGTCATCATGGATACCCTCGACGAACTGGGCTATGAAGTTGCGGATGCAGCTGAGATGGGCAAAAACGATCCTAAAGTTATCGACGGAAAGCACTTTTTACCTCAGCACCGAGAACGTATCGTTTTGGTCGGTTTCCGCCGTGATCTGAACATTCACCAGGGCTTTACCCTGCGCGATATTAGTCGTTTTTATCCGGAACAGCGTCCGTCATTTGGCGAACTGCTGGAACCCGTGGTTGACAGCAAATATATACTGACGCCGAAACTCTGGGAGTATCTCTATAACTACGCCAAAAAGCACGCAGCTAAGGGTAACGGATTCGGTTTTGGCCTCGTTAATCCTGAAAATAAAGAAAGCATTGCCCGTACGCTTTCTGCTCGCTATCACAAAGACGGGTCTGAAATTCTGATAGACCGTGGCTGGGATATGGCCACAGGTGAAACAGACTTCGCGAACGAAGAAAATCAGGCGCATCGGCCCCGCAGGCTGACTCCGCGAGAGTGCGCGCGCCTTATGGGTTTTGAAAAAGTAGATGGCAGGCCTTTTCGCATTCCTGTGTCAGACACTCAGTCGTACAGGCAGTTCGGTAACTCCGTAGTGGTGCCCGTGTTTGAAGCCGTAGCCAAACTGCTTGAACCTTATATCCTGAAAGCGGTTAATGCCGATTCGTGCAAGGTTGAACGAATCTGATCGCTCCTCCCGGTATTTATGCCGGGAGATAATCTATGGAATATCTGCGTAAAGCCCTGTCAGCTCAGCAATAAACGCACCTAGCGTCATTAGCTCAGCTCTCACCGCCTCCGGGTATTTTTTGTGCAGAGATGATGGCACGACCAATCTGACACCCGACTCCCGCATCTCCCGATATTGAGCCAGAGAAACTCCCTCCTGGAGTGTAAACAGATGCACCTGATGAATTTTATCGGCCTCATTCAGTATCTGACGCCAGCGATCCTTACAGGTAGTCTTGACTGCCAGCATGCGCAGATTTTCTACGGGAAACTCAGTATCGTGGTAAGCCCCTGCGGAAGGGAAAAGGAAATCGGGTTTTTTATTACCTTCTGTGATGGCCTGCGTCGCAAAGTGTCGCAGGCCGTGCTCAATGAATAGATGCTCCAGGTGCAGTTCCAGCGACTTCCCGGCTCTGGATTTACGGCGATTGCTGACAGAATTGGCCAGCGCAATAAATTCATCCACAGAGCCAAATCCTTTCCGGATGATATCCAGAACATGCAGTTCCTCAACCAATAGAAATATGTCGTACTCCACGCGCCGGCGGTCAAGAAGTTGCTCATCCGGATCAAGGGAATTTTTCACATAATGGCTGGCTGCATACTGAATAATTTCACTTCCCGACGGAAAGCGCAGGTGCCAGTCTTCAGGTAGAATATATTTATGATTTACTGGCGCTTGCTGTAGAGATAGTCCGCCTAGAATCTGTCCTGCGGGGCCGGATATAAGCGCTCCGGGTATAACTTCACCAATAGCGGTCTCAATGACGTCCTCTTCATCAGTGCTGGCGCATACCCAAATATTTACTTCCTTACAGTCCCCCCCTTGCTCATCAAGCTTGAAAGCCAGGAGCGTCAGAGCCCCTGTATTTTCAGGATCCTGAAGTGGGCTGCCTCTACCCCAGCGGGTAATCCTTTTTTCATTCCGGGTTTTACCAAAATGACGGCTGTTATAATAAATTGCCCTGGCTTCGCTGTCAGGGCAATCATGCGATGACACATGTGCGGTGAGAAAAACCGAAGGGTTCAGTTCACGGGTATGGTTGATAGACGGAAAGAGTTTTTCAACGATACCTGAAGGGATATAAAGCCCTACCTGGTGACCACCTGTTGCGCCGGTATCGTTGGCGGAAAGGCGTTTGATGTAGACGAAGTAATTCTCACATGCGATCTCAAGTAGCCAGTTGTGGAAAACCGACATAAGCATCCCCTGTTACCCTGAAACTCTACTCACCATTTTTTCATGATTATATACAAACAGTGTCATTTTCAGAAGACGACTGCACCAGTTGATTGGGCGTAATGGCTGTTGTGCAGCCAGCTCCTGACAGTTCAATATCAGAAGTGATCTGCACCAATCTCGACTATGCTCAATACTCGTGTGCACCAAAGCGAGGTGAGCATGGCGACGGAGGCTCTGTTGCAAAGATTGGCGGCAGTCAGAGGTAGGCTGTCGCTCTGCGCCGATCAGGCGGCTGCTGCGAAATGGTGGTTGAGCATGCCCATGGCCTCCGTCAGCGCCGAGGGCCCAATGCCAAAAGCTCTCTCCACAAGGCGCACCTCGCCCCTGATGCCGGGCTGCAGGCACCAGGGGCGAGCCTGTCCTTTGCGCAGGGCTCGCATGACTTCGAATCCCTTGATCGTGGCATAGGCCGTGGGGATCGATTTGAAACCGCGCACCGGCTTGATCAGTATCTTGAGCTTTCCGTGATCGGCCTCGATCACGTTATTGAGATACTTCACCTGCCGGTGGGCCGTCTCCCGGTCCAGCTTTCCTTCGCGCTTCAATTCGGTGATCGCTGCACCATAGCTCGGCGCTTTGTCGGTATTGAGCGTGGCAGGCTTTTCCCAGTGCTTCAGGCCTCGCAGGGCCTTGCCCAGGAACCGCTTCGCTGCCTTGGCGCTGCGGGTCGGCGACAGGTAGAAATCGATCGTGTCGCCCCGCTTGTCGACTGCCCGGTACAGGTAGGTCCACTTGCCCCGCACCTTGACGTAGGTTTCATCCAGGCGCCAGCTCGGATCAAAGCCACGCCGCCAGAACCAGCGCAGCCGCTTCTCCATCTCCGGGGCGTAGCACTGGACCCAGCGATAGATCGTCGTATGGTCGACCGAAATGCCGCGTTCCGCCAGCATTTCCTCAAGGTCGCGATAGCTGATCGGATAGCGACAATACCAGCGCACCGCCCACAGGATCACATCACCCTGGAAATGGCGCCACTTGAAATCCGTCATCGTTCCGTCCGTCCAATCTCCGCCAAGCATGCTCAAGCTTCACGATTTTTGCAACAGAGCCCACACGAGTATTGAGCATAGTCGAGATTGGTGCAGATCACTTCTGATATTGAACTGTCAGGAGCTGGCTGCACAACAGCCATTACGCCCAATCAACTGGTGCAGTCGTCTTCTGAAAATGACAATCGTGCCACCGGCTCCAGGTCTTATCGAACAGCTCAGACACATGGTCCAAATGCTGGTCGATCCGTTCGGCCAGTTTTTCGATGGCCTCTTGCTTGAGCTTGTCACTTTCCCTGAACTCGATGTTCAAGGCCCTGGCCACCTGGTTGAGGTTCCGGCCGATAGCTCCAAGCTGCCGGCACGATTCCCGTACGGTGTTCACTTCTTCATCAGTGAGGACCGGCATCCGGTTCAACGACCGCAGTCATTTCTGTACCTAAACAGTCCTGCGAATATGTGAGTTTTGACCTAATGAGCCACAAAAACTCATTTTCGCCCACGATAATTTTTCTACTTCCTTTCTTTGGAATGCTCATTTCAATATTCACATAACGTCGCTATCAATCGCGGAAAAGGCGTAGTGCGCGAAGCGAACGAAGCTTTTTGCCGTCGATTGCATAGCTTTGTTAACCCTTTTTCCAAATTTGATAGCAATAGTTAATGTTTGAAGTAAAGTGTTGCTCAAAAACAACTTCGAAGGTATTTGGAATACTCGGGAAGAAAACATCCCCCTCTGGCTCGATGTCGATCGTCGATAAGTGGAGCGTAGAGGCCATGGGTAATGTTTCTCGGTAAATTTCTCCGCCACCAGACACTATAACGTGACCGGTGAATTCAGCTAGCCTGTCCATGGCCTCTTCGATTGACTGAAATACAACTACATTGTCATCATTTGATGTCCAACCTGAGCGGGTAACGACCGCGTATTTCCTATTGGGGAGTGCGCCCATAGATTCAAACGTCTTGCGACCCACCAGAAGCCACTGATTGTAGGTCAATGCTTTAAAAAGTAGCTGCTCCCCTTTCGCGGACCAGGGTATGTCTGGACCGCAACCAATCACGCCGTTTTTCGCTTTCGCAGCCATCAATGATACTTTCAAGGTTCTCATCCTGGGTTAACTTTGTTTTAGGGCGACTGCCCTGCTGCGTAACATCGTTGCTGCTCCATAACATCAAACATCGACCCACGGCGTAACGCGCTTGCTGCTTGGATGCCCGAGGCATAGACTGTACAAAAAAACAGTCATAACAAGCCATGAAAACCGCCACTGCGCCGTTACCACCGCTGCGTTCGGTCAAGGTTCTGGACCAGTTGCGTGAGCGCATACGCTACTTGCATTACAGTTTACGAACCGAACAGGCTTATGTCCACTGGGTTCGTGCCTTCATCCGTTTCCACGGTGTGCGTCACCCGGCAACCTTGGGCAGCAGCGAAGTCGAGGCATTTCTGTCCTGGCTGGCGAACGAGCGCAAGGTTTCGGTCTCCACGCATCGTCAGGCATTGGCGGCCTTGCTGTTCTTCTACGGCAAGGTGCTGTGCACGGATCTGCCCTGGCTTCAGGAGATCGGAAGACCTCGGCCGTCGCGGCGCTTGCCGGTGGTGCTGACCCCGGATGAAGTGGTTCGCATCCTCGGTTTTCTGGAAGGCGAGCATCGTTTGTTCGCCCAGCTTCTGTATGGAACGGGCATGCGGATCAGTGAGGGTTTGCAACTGCGGGTCAAGGATCTGGATTTCGATCACGGCACGATCATCGTGCGGGAGGGCAAGGGCTCCAAGGATCGGGCCTTGATGTTACCCGAGAGCTTGGCACCCAGCCTGCGCGAGCAGCTGTCGCGTGCACGGGCATGGTGGCTGAAGGACCAGGCCGAGGGCCGCAGCGGCGTTGCGCTTCCCGACGCCCTTGAGCGGAAGTATCCGCGCGCCGGGCATTCCTGGCCGTGGTTCTGGGTTTTTGCGCAGCACACGCATTCGACCGATCCACGGAGCGGTGTCGTGCGTCGCCATCACATGTATGACCAGACCTTTCAGCGCGCCTTCAAACGTGCCGTAGAACAAGCAGGCATCACGAAGCCCGCCACACCGCACACCCTCCGCCACTCGTTCGCGACGGCCTTGCTCCGCAGCGGTTACGACATTCGAACCGTGCAGGATCTGCTCGGCCATTCCGACGTCTCTACGACGATGATTTACACGCATGTGCTGAAAGTTGGCGGTGCCGGAGTGCGCTCACCGCTTGATGCGCTGCCGCCCCTCACTAGTGAGAGGTAGGGCAGCGCAAGTCAATCCTGGCGGATTCACTACCCCTGCGCGAAGGCCATCGGTGCCGCATCGAACGGCCGGTTGCGGAAAGTCCTCCCTGCGTCCGCTGATGGCCGGCAGCAGCCCGTCGTTGCCTGATGGATCCAACCCCTCCGCTGCTATAGTGCAGTCGGCTTCTGACGTTCAGTGCAGCCGTCTTCTGAAAACGACAAACAGCCAGAAAGGCTGTTACAGGCGATTTGATCTGCAACCTATTGGTTAAATTAATGTATCAAAAACGATGGTTTTTGTGACAGTCTTGAAAAGTCCTGACTTCTCCCGAAAAATGACTCCCCTCATGTAACAAAACTCGTTACTGTATCAACATAACAATAACCCCATAACTAATTAGCGAGAAAAGAATGAAAATCGGCTATGCACGTAAATCTACGCATCTTCAGGATGTGGCGCACCAGGTTGACGAACTAACAAAAGCTGGATGTGAGCAAATCGGCACTGTTGCAAATAGTCGGTGGTGATAAACTTATCATCCCCTTTTGCTGATGGAGCTGCACATGAACCCATTCAAAGGCCGGCATTTTCAGCGTGACATCATTCTGTGGGCCGTACGCTGGTACTGCAAATACGGCATCAGTTACCGTGAGCTGCAGGAGATGCTGGCTGAACGCGGAGTGAATGTCGATCACTCCACGATTTACCGCTGGGTTCAGCGTTATGCGCCTGAAATGGAAAAACGGCTGCGCTGGTACTGGCGTAACCCTTCCGATCTTTGCCCGTGGCACATGGATGAAACCTACGTGAAGGTCAATGGCCGCTGGGCGTATCTGTACCGGGCCGTCGACAGCCGGGGCCGCACTGTCGATTTTTATCTCTCCTCCCGTCGTAACAGCAAAGCTGCATACCGGTTTCTGGGTAAAATCCTCAACAACGTGAAGAAGTGGCAGATCCCGCGATTCATCAACACGGATAAAGCGCCCGCCTATGGTCGCGCGCTTGCTCTGCTCAAACGCGAAGGCCGGTGCCCGTCTGACGTTGAACACCGACAGATTAAGTACCGGAACAACGTGATTGAATGCGATCATGGCAAACTGAAACGGATAATCGGCGCCACGCTGGGATTTAAATCCATGAAGACGGCTTACGCCACCATCAAAGGTATTGAGGTGATGCGTGCACTACGCAAAGGCCAGGCCTCAGCATTTTATTATGGTGATCCCCTGGGCGAAATGCGCCTGGTAAGCAGAGTTTTTGAAATGTAAGGCCTTTGAATAAGACAAAAGGCTGCCTCATCGCTAACTTTGCAACAGTGCCCGTGAAGGCGCTGATGTTGCGATTAACTATTTACCTGAAGAAGAAGACGATGCGCGTGAAGTGGTCGATCTGATAAAAAAAGCAGGCAGAAATGTTTTGGCCATCCCCGGAGATATCCGTGATGAGGCTTTTTGCGGTCATCTGGTAACACAGGCGGTAAAAGGACTGGGAGGGTTGGATATCCTCGTCAATAATGCGGGTCGTCAGCAATTTTGTGAGTCAATTGAGGAACTCACCACAGAAGACTTCGACGCAACATTCAAAACCAATGTTTACGCTATGTTTTGGATCACCAAAGCGGCCATACCCCATCTTTCACCAGACAGCGTGATAATTAATACCTCCTCCGTACAGGCTTATGAGCCAAGTGAAATCTTGCTTGATTATGCTCAGACTAAAGCAGCTATCGTGGCATTTACTAAATCGCTGGCGAAACAGCTGGCCCCGAAAGGGATCCGTGTCAATGCCGTCGCGCCGGGTCCATACTGGACTGTACTGCAGTGCTGTGGTGGTCAACCGCAGGAAAAGGTGGAGAAATTTGGGGCAAATGCGCCGCTGGGACGCCCTGGTCAACCGGTGGAAATCGCGCCGCTTTATGTCACCCTGGCCGCTCGGGAGAACAGCTATACGTCTGGTCAGGTCTGGTGTTCTGATGGGGGGACCGGAACCCTCTAACGTTTACGATCTGTGCGTCGAAAGTGACTTTTAAGGCAAGGGCGGACACTATTGTATAAGGGCGGGAGCGGTACTTACCGCTCCGTGAATGCTAACCAATCACCGCGATGCCAAGTCGCTCCATGAGCAACGATGCCTGGTAGTTGTCCAACTTAACGCCTTGTAAATCAACGCCCCGAATATCTAAGTCACCCAACTCCGAATTGGTCAGATCGCAATGTGTGAAGTTTGCTGCTCGCCAGTCGAAAGTCGAAAACTCGCCGCCGGAGAGATCTGAACCACTGAACGTCGCGCCCAGTACCTGGGCACCTATCCAACGGTTTTCCCACAGCTCACACTTTTCCAACACGACTTTCGAAAAATTGGCGTAGCTTAGATTGGTATTCGTGATATATGCGCTACAAAACCAGGTGCGCGTGGTGATCATATTCATAAAGCTTGCGCCGCGGAAATCTGCGCCTTGTGCGCGGCAGTGGCGAATTTCAATGCCCAGCGCACTGGAATTGCGAAAATCCGCCATGGATAAATCACAGCTTTTAAAAATGGCATCTTTCAGCATCGCACGACTAAAATTGCACCCTTTCTGGCTTTCACGATCATAGAACTGACAGCCGATAAATTCAGTGCCGCTCAGGTCGGCACCTGAAAAATCACAGTTAAAAAATGTACTATTTTCAATTTTCTCACCGGTGAAACGGTTTCTGTCAATTTTTTCGCCAACGAGTGCCAGAGCCATATTTGTACCTGTTTTTTTTATACAGTAATGGCGTCATGGTAAACCCTGATGAGGTTATGCGTCAAATCCGCCAATATGACATCTGCAAATGTGCGTTAAATCTGGTGTTTTTTCAGCAAAGCGCGAAGCTGATGGTAAGTCAGACCCAGTAATTCAGCGGCTTTTTTCTGGTTAAATTTTGCCTGCTGTAAGCTGGTTTGTAGAAAGTCTTTCTCTTGCTGCTGCTGGAATTCACGCAGATCCAGCGGTAACCCTACAGACATCGGTTTAGTTTCCGGCGCCTGCGGCTGAGTAGTGTGGCGGCGGAAGGGGTCAATGATTATCTCATCCAGCGGGTAATCACTGGTTCCATGCCGGTAAACGGATCGCTCCACGACGTTTTTCAGTTCACGAATATTGCCCGGCCAACGGTAGTGGAGGAGAGTTTCTCTGGCCTCGGCACTAAAACCCGGAAACAGAGGTAATCCGATCTCGCGGCACATCTGAATGGCAAAATGGGGTTCTAGGGATTTTCCGTCCAAAAACGACAAAGTGCTCTGGAGGCCGCGCCGTCCGTGGCCTCCAGAGGGGTATTACTTTTCGCTGACGGGTAAATATCCCTCGATTGAGCGCATAAGCTCCTCCAGATCTGGCAATTTTTCGCTCAATTCGAAGTGGTAAGTCCCCTTGAGGTTAATGTTGTGCCAGGCCACAGGGGATGCCTGTTTGACGATATCTATTCTCTTGGTATCTCCTTGGTATTCGAAGCTGGTCAACAGCTGGCTGAGTATCCTGGAGTTGAAGTAAACGATGGCATTGGTGACCAGGCGAGCGCACTCATTCCATAGCTGGATTTCTTCGTCTGAACTGCCCCGGAACTGATCCCCATTGACGCTGCTCACGGCCCGACGCAGTTGGTGATAGGCCTCTCCCCGGTTCAGCGCGCGCTGAACATAGTTTCTTAAACTGGCATCATCGATGTAGCACAGTAGATAATTCGCTTTCACCAGGCGATTGTATTCCGTCAGGGCTTCCAGCAGCGGGTGATTGCGCTTGTACTCCGAGAGCTTTCTCACCAAGGTGGCTTGCGTTGTTTTCCGCTGCTTAAGTGATACTGCAATCCGTTGGATGGTATCCCAGTGCTGCGCAATACGATGGGTATTGATTGGCTTTTTTAAGCACAGCTGAATTCGGTGTTCTTTGTCTTCCTTGACATCAAACATGTCATTGATCACTTTGCCAACCTGGGCATAGCGTGGGGCAAACTGGTATCCGAACAGATCCAGTAACGCGAAGTTCACATGGTTCACCCCATGGGTATCGGTTGAGAGCACATCCGGAATGATGTCTGACGTATTGCTCATCAACAAATCAAAGATGTAGTGCGATTCATGTTCGTTGGCGCCGATCACTCTGGCGTTGATCGCAGCGTGATTGGCGATCAAGGTCATGGCAGAAACACCTTTTTGAGTGCCAAAGTACTTCGACGAATAACGGGTTTTGAAGGTCTCGCGCCGGGCTTCGAACTTTTGACCATCGGCACTGGCGTGGATCACATCTTCCTGGATGTTGTAGTACCGGAAGATGGGTAGCTTGGCTGTCGCGTTATTGATGTTGTCGTTAGCAGCATTCAATGTTTCCAGGCGAAGATAGTTCGCCTGGATAGTGCTGAGCTGATCATAGGTACGATCAGAGATCTGTGCCATGCCGTAAATGCCTTGATTGGTTGCATTGCCGACCAGAATTGCCAACAGGTCATATTCATGGGAACGGCTTCTGGATTGGGAACCCAGCACATGAGCGAAGCAGTCAATGAAACCGGTGTCACGATCAACCATGCGCAGTACATCCGCAATCCCCGTTGTGGGAATTTGCTGGAAGAAGGGATTGTTGACCAGATGATGTTTGCTGGCCGAAGGCAGGCGCCAGAAGCGTTTACCCTGCGGATTACGCAAGATGATATTCCGGTTGTCTTCCTGTTCAAGATATTCGCCGACTTCGTACAAACGGGTATCCAATTCCATGGCCATCTGTTTGATCAGCTTTTCAGGCTCCTCCGCTAATTTTGTAAAATGGCTCTGTTGAAGCAGCGTATATTTGTTTTTTCGCCAATGTTCCCCGTCGATCAGGTCGGCGTCGAGTGCCCGGTATTTAGTGATATCAGGCAGCGTCAGCTGGCCATTCAGGCGATCAGGAATCTGTTGATAGAGGAACCACTCATAACGATCGATCAGGATATTCCCTTCACCATCCAGCAGGAATTCACGTGATTTTTTGGAAAGGAGTCTGGTGTCGGCAGTTTGCAACTGAGCGTCCTGGCCGTTGAGTTCGTTTTGTGTTTTCGCCAAGGCGGCCGCTAAGTGCTGGGTGCCGTCGCAGCCTTCGAAGCGCAGACATAGGAACAACTCTCGCAGCAAACCTTTCCGCAGACTTTCTTTCTCGTCGCAGTACTGCCACATGGCTTCATCGACCGATCGTCGCTGCTCGTTCAGGAAGAGACATACAGATTCCAGATCCCTTTTGGTCAGCAGGCTCAGTGCTTGCTGTCTTACTGTTGCAAACGGTAGTTGCAGATCAATGCTGTCATCAATGAACAGGTGCAGTACTTCAGCTGCCTTGCTGACATTTTTAGCTGCTTTTTGCCAATCCTTAAACACCGCTTCCTGCGCATAATCCTTTGCCTTCTGTTTGGTCTGTCTGACATGATGCACAAAGCCATCGGCAATACGTTCCAGCGCTTGCTGCCATCGCGTTTGAAGATAGCACAATAAATACAGCCATTGGCTGCCTACGGTTTGACGTTTCAGTTTGGCACCGTAGTAGTCGACTTTCTCTGCCAGGTGTTGCAGATTTTTCTGCGACAGTGATAGCGTGCTCAACAGCAGATCCACTTCCGGCATCCAATGCTGGATATGGCGATAGACAATCAGTTCTTTCTCCAACTCGGTTCCGGTGAAGTTACGAGCCGATTGTCGCAACTGTCGGAACGGCAGTGGACCTGTGCCGTTCACGAGCTCCGCCAGTGCTTGCTTAAGACCGCGTGACATTGCACGCTCAAGGTGCGCGGCCATGTGTTCCTGTTCGTCTCCCACCACCTGACTGATGATCTTTTGCAGCGTGCTGTAGGCAGGGATTGCGATCTTCTGCCCCGAACAATATTCATTGGCCGCATCGAAGAGGTGCCTAGGCGCTGTCCAGGCTCTGGCTTGCTGGGATAAGTAATCTCTCAACGCCGCTCCATGGTCTTTGACATTCCAGCGCTGGTAGTTGCAGAGCTGGAAAACACGTTGGTAAATCCGTTCGTTCTCTTTTGGCGTGAGATTAAAGGGTCTACAGCCTGGGCCTGGTAGAACGGTTTGATAAACGTATTTGAGGTCCTGCTTGATCTGATGAAAGCCGGGATTCAGCACCACCGGCTTGGCTTTGAAATAGCCCAGCAGTACCACCAGCATGTAACGCTGGCCCCGATGACGGAGGCTTTTAGCGATCGCCAGTTCCTTATCGTTCAGCGAGAAAAAGAAGCGTTGGTCGGCGGAGGTGAAAGCGGGGGGTCCATATAACTCATCTTGTTCTGCCTCGGACAAGATTTGGACACGTTCTTCGAATGCCATGGATTTAGCCCAAAAAGACTAAATCTTACTCAAACAGAGCCCAAATAGGGATCTCGAAAAAAGTAATACCCCTCTGGAGGCCACAGACGGCGGGGCCTCCAGAGCACTTTGTCGTTTTTGGACGGAAAATCCCTAGAACCCCAAATTTGTCTCCGTCTTGATCCTCGATGAGATTACCTCGCAGAGAAATGGTCGCACCGTCATGCATCGTTTTGGCCTGTTCGACAGTCATGATTCTTGCATCTTCAGTCCCACGATAACCTTCATCCAGAGCGTGGGCTGGCGGTGGAGCTGTATCATTTTTCAACCCGCCGTTATCATCAGCAAGCGCTGGCGACAATAAAAAACAACATAATAATGGCGTTATGGATAATTTCATATGTTCTCCTTTTGCCAAGGTTGAAATGTTAAGTGTGGTTGCTATTTATTAACACTGCGAACTGGATAAGTCTCAAATAATATTGTTTAAATTAAATCTAACGTTGGTGGGGATATAAGCGCAACGGTAGAGGAAAGTAGGGGGGGTAATATTCCGAGAAAATTAAGTGTAGCTGGATAATATAGGTCATGCCATTCATTTTGGTCTACGCTTATTAGTCTTTGTGATAAATAATGAGAGGTAATTGAATGGCTGGCTTAAACAAGGAAAAAAAGACCATCAATAAAACCAATTCTGCGCGTTTTCCGGCGCCGCCTTTTCAACAGCAGCAGCAGCCCTTTCCCGGGCTGGCGGGGAAAATGCAACCGCGCCCCGATCATGGAGAAGACAGCTATCAGGGAAGCGGTCGCCTGAATGGGCGCAAGGTATTAATTACGGCACTGTTGCAAATAGTCGGTGGTGATAAACTTATCATCCCCTTTTGCTGATGGAGCTGCACATGAACCCATTCAAAGGCCGGCATTTTCAGCGTGACATCATTCTGTGGGCCGTACGCTGGTACTGCAAATACGGCATCAGTTACCGTGAGCTGCAGGAGATGCTGGCTGAACGCGGAGTGAATGTCGATCACTCCACGATTTACCGCTGGGTTCAGCGTTATGCGCCTGAAATGGAAAAACGGCTGCGCTGGTACTGGCGTAACCCTTCCGATCTTTGCCCGTGGCACATGGATGAAACCTACGTGAAGGTCAATGGCCGCTGGGCGTATCTGTACCGGGCCGTCGACAGCCGGGGCCGCACTGTCGATTTTTATCTCTCCTCCCGTCGTAACAGCAAAGCTGCATACCGGTTTCTGGGTAAAATCCTCAACAACGTGAAGAAGTGGCAGATCCCGCGATTCATCAACACGGATAAAGCGCCCGCCTATGGTCGCGCGCTTGCTCTGCTCAAACGCGAAGGCCGGTGCCCGTCTGACGTTGAACACCGACAGATTAAGTACCGGAACAACGTGATTGAATGCGATCATGGCAAACTGAAACGGATAATCGGCGCCACGCTGGGATTTAAATCCATGAAGACGGCTTACGCCACCATCAAAGGTATTGAGGTGATGCGTGCACTACGCAAAGGCCAGGCCTCAGCATTTTATTATGGTGATCCCCTGGGCGAAATGCGCCTGGTAAGCAGAGTTTTTGAAATGTAAGGCCTTTGAATAAGACAAAAGGCTGCCTCATCGCTAACTTTGCAACAGTGCCCGAGCCCCTGCAGGCAGGAGAGCGCGGTCAGATAGTGGCTGTGCAAGTGGACGATCGCCTTGCAGGCCGGGTTGTGCAAATAGACCGCCCGGTGAAAAGTGACCTCTTTCGACGGTTTGTCGCCGGAGATCCATTCCCCTTGCAGCGTCACCACCGACAACCGCTGAGCCTGCAGTTCGCCGAGGCAGGCGCCGGTCGGCGTCGCCAGCAGGTTGCCGTCCGGCAGCAGCAGCGACAGATTGCCAGCGGAGCCGGTGGCATAGCCGCGGCTAAACAACGAGGCGCCAATCTGCACCATTTCCTCTCGCAGTTGTTGCTCAGTCATGACGAAACTCCTGCTGGGCACGGGCAAAGAACTGGATATCGCCGAAGTTACCTGACTTCAGCGCCAGGGAGAGCGGCTGGCGGGTGTCACGCACCCAGGGCACGCCAGGGGAGATGGTCGGCCCAATATGGAACGCCTCAACCCCCAGGGTCTGCGCCACAATGCTCGACGTTTCCCCTCCGGCCACAATAAAGCGGGTAAATCCGTTCGCCTTCAGGGGGTCGGTTCCGGCTGAGGGCGAAATGACACCCTAAGCTTTCGGTTCCTTGGGCCAAAGATATTCGCCAGTCAGTAGAATGTGCGCCCAGCCCAATGGGGATATGTGGGGAAGAAATTCAGGGGGAACATCCAACCCTTCGTTCCGCCGCTCCGTGACGGCATGACCAAGATGGACGGTATTCCAGTAAATGATCACCGCAGTCAATAAATTGAGCCCAGCGATTCGGTAGTGCTGCCCCTCTGTCGTGCGATCGCGAATTTCCCCCTGCCTCCCGATACGGAGCGCATTTTTGAGCGCATGGTGGGCCTCTCCCTTGTTAAGACCGATCTGAGCACGCCGCTGCATGTCCGTATCCAGGATCCACTCAATAATGAAAAGGGTCCGTTCAATACGACCAACTTCACGAAGCGCAACTGCAAGGTTGTTTTGTCGTGGGTAAGAAGCGAGCTTGCGCAGGAGTTGGCTGGGCCTGATTTTGCCAGCGGTCATCGTCGCGGCACAACGGAATCTATGGTCACTCCCGTTTTTGCAACACCGATTTTGACGATAAATTGGCTTGCTTGAATCTATCCGGCGTCTGAATGGGATTTTATTCCCGCGCCTCGATGAGTTCCGCGCCTGATGAACCTCCAGAAAATATACGGCTTCAATGAGCCTTTCCGTTTTACAGGTTCCTCAACAGGCCGGTGGGCCGTTAGTATCATCAATATCAGTATTCGCAAAACCAGATCAGTGATTCTTTAAACCGGTGTATTTCTGCCGTTATGCTACATAAGTTTGCTGTCGTGCCGTTAGGGCCCAGGCTATTCTGGCCAGCTTGTTTGCCAGAGCACAAGTGACGACAAAGTTGCTTTTCCTACACAGTAGATCCCTGACCCAATCGGCCAATTTGCCAGACTGGTGTTCCAGTTTTTGTATGAATACCCTGGCACATTGAACCAACAAAGTTCGGATCTTTTTGTTACCTCGCTTACTAATTCCCAGCAATGTCGTCCGACCTCCCGTGCTGTACTGTCGAGGCACTAGCCCTGTTGCCGCCGCAAAGTCACGACTGCTGGCGTACTGCTTCCCGTCGCCAATCTCAGTTGAAATAGTACTCGCTGTCAGTGTTCCGACGCAGGGAATGCTCAGCAAGCGCTGTCCAATCTCATCTTCGTCCAACTTTCGTTTCAACTGGGATTCCAAATCTTTAATCTGCTCAACAAGATAGTGATAATGCTGTTGTAATTTCAGCAATAACTGGCTGAGGTATAGAGGCAAACTATTGTCCTCAAGAAGGGTACTCAGTCGGCTAATAACGGCAGCTCCTCGTGGAACGCTGATGCCAAATTCCAGCAGAAAAGCATGCATCTGATTGGTTGTTTTTACCTTATCCTGAACCAGGGATTCACGGACACGATGCAGCGCACGCATTGCCTGCTGAGATTCAGTTCTGGGCTGTACAAAACGCATAGACGGACGCGATGCAGCTTCACAAATAGCTTCGGCGTCGACAAAGTCGTTTTTGTTACTTTTAACGAATGGACGGACAAATTGTGGTGATATCAGCTTAGGAAAATGCCCCAACTCTTCCAACTTGCGTGCCATAAAGTGAGAGCCACCACAGGCTTCCATTGCGATGGTTGTAGCGGGGCATGTCGCCAAAAATTCGATTAACTTTGGCCGTGTAAATTTTTTACGGTAAACAGCCTTGCCGCGACGATCCTGGCAATGAATATGGAAAGAGTTTTTACCCAGATCGATACCAATGAGCGCAATGTTTTCCATGATAGTTCTCCGAATGAAAGCCTGTCCTCAGCATAGTACCGGGAAGGAGGGAGTGACCATCTCATTAAATATCAGGCCAGTTCGCAACGATAAGATCCTCCCGGGCTTTTCCACCTACCAACTTGCGTAACTCCCTGGGGGTCGTATCGGGATTAAATACGTACAACCGCTTCGATGGCAGATCCCTGATTCGCAGAACGAGATTGTAGCCGAGCAGGCTACTGGCTCCGAACAAATGGTCGGTGAATCCTGCTGTATCGGCATACTGTTCGCGAACATGGCGACCGACCTCGTTCATCAGTAGTCCATCGAGAATATACGGTGCCTCGCTCACGGTCGCCGGGATCGACTGACAAGCGAATGGCGCGAACTGGTCGCTTACGTGAGTATACGCTTTGAGGCCGGGAACAGAACCATATTTGGCATTGACCATGTTCATGGCTTCGCCATGCCGCGCTGTCGGGAAAAACTGACCATCGCTCGATGCTGACGTGCCCATCCCCCAGACGCGTGACATCGGCAGTTTACCCTGCGCGGCCACCACAATTGCCAATGCCTGGTTCATGGCTTCGCTTTCAACATGCCAGCGGGCAAGGCGTGAGAGCTGCCAGTAATCATGCGTGTTTGTAGCTTCCGCCATCTTACGCAGGCCCAGATTGAGCCCTTCAGCGAGCAGGACGTTGAGCAGACCGATCCGGTCGCGACATGGAGCCCCGGTTCTCAGATGGGTAAACGCATCTGTGAAACCAAGGGCTGCATCAACTTCAAGCAGCATGTCGGTAATCCGAACGGACGGCATTCGGCGATACAGATCCAGTATGAGTGCCTCGGCACCATCCGGCACGTCTGCTGTCAACCTGTCGATCCGCAACGTTCCATCTTCTATGCTACCGTGCGGAATAGTGCCGTTACGGGCAGCCCGGGCCAGCCGCTTAAGAGCGATCGTGAGTCGCGCCTTTCTGTCTGCCAGCCAATCCTGTGGGTTGGAAGGCACGGCCAGTTTTGCATTTTCCTGCGCCGCGATCATCGGCACCAGTACCTGCTTGAGGTCACCATAGCGGCGCGAATGAGCGAGCCAGACATCTCCGGAACGAAAAGCATCCCGGAGGTGAAAGAGTACCGCCACTTCCCAAAGACGGGTATCTCCTTTTTCCTGAGCTCGTAAATGACGGTTCCATTTGGAGCTGGGCCGCAGGAAACGCCTTTCTGGCGATGCAACACCTTTCATCTCTCCGATCGACAAAGCTGCTGCTACCAATGGTCCGGCGACCGGCGCGGCTTCGAGCTTCAGACAGCGCAACATGCGGGGCGCATAACGACGAAAGCGATGGTATCCCTGCCCGACATATGCAAGAGGCTCATCGGCTAGCGTGTTGCTGAGTTGAGTCCCTGTCGCTACCAGTTGAGCGAGCCGGTCCCATGCAACCGAACTGGCGACAGCCATCTCCAGCGGGGTTCCGTCACTGCGGGCCTCAAGCAACGAAGCTCCCAGCGCGGTGAAGGTACGGATCGTATCCGTGAGTGTGGCTTTAGAGCCGGAAATTGTTTCGTCATGCTGGCGCTTCGCTTCCCGCCAGGTTTTTCCTACGATCCTGTCATGGGTTTCGACTATGGCATCAGCAATCGCCGCTTCCCACTCCACAACACAGACGGCAAGGATCGCCCAGCGGCGGTCCGAAGTGATGTCACGCAAACCGTCGGTGAAGTAGCGTTCACCCTGCCGACGCAGCCGGGCAATGCGATGGGCAGGTATGCTGGCCAAAGCACTATGATTGATATTCAGGGTACGCAGAAATTCGAGCCTGTCGAGCAAACGGTTAGCAGCAGCCGAGTTGTTACCAACCTCGAAGTTGCGAAGCCAGATGAAACGACTGATATTGCCGGCGAGCATTTCACTCAGAAGTTTGTCCAGGTGATCGCGAACATCCGCTGTTAAATTTTCCGCAATCCGCGTTTCAATCCGCCGCTCAGCGGCGACCAGAGCATCCGCGCACAAGCGCTCGATTGTCGATACTGCGGGCAGAATGGTGGAAGTTTCCCGACACCGCACAATAAAACGATGAGCAAGATCCTCGTTTGATCTGGCATCTTCGGCCTGGCCGAAAGTCCACTCCCGCAGATCACGGGCACCACGGCCCGTGAAGGTCTTGTAGCCGTAAATTTCGCGCAGCGTGTCCATGTGCTGCTGACGGGTTTGGCGCCGTGTGGCATAAGTGAGAAGCGCATCAGCCGGAACTCCAAGCTGAGCACCGACGAAGGAAAGGACTTCACGCGGGATCATCTCACCAGGAGCCAGTGCACGGCCCGGATATCGTAAGGCACAAAGTTGCAGGGCAAAGCCAATCCTGTTTTCCGGTCTGCGGCGCTGCCTAATGTTTTCCAGGTCATCATCGCCCAGCGTGTAGAACTTCAGTAGCGACAGTTCGTCCGTGGGCAGATCGAACAGCGCTGCTCGCTGCCGTTCGGTGAAAATATGGCGTCGTGACATACAAATTCGTCCCTTTTGAAGTATAGTCTGTTTTGGACAACAGCCAGCCCATATAAATCAGGGCGTTCCGATACAAAAATCCAGGAGGGTTCAATTGGGACATCGTGCCGCCATTTACTGCCGGGTTTCAACAGCGGATCAGTCTTGTGAACGCCAGGAATTTGATCTGCGAGCCTTCGCCGGCCGTGCCGGCTACGACGTGGTGGGAATATTTAAGGAAACAGGTTCAGGAACTAAACTCGACCGGGCCGAGCGAAAGAAAGTCCTGGCGCTTGCCCAGTCCAGACAAATTGATGCAATCCTGGTCACTGAGCTTTCCCGGTGGGGGCGCTCGACGCTCGATCTGCTCAATACGCTACGTGAACTGGAGAACTGGAAGGTTTCCGTGATAGCCATGAATGGAATGGCGTTCGATCTTTCGTCGCCGTATGGACGAATGCTGGCGACGTTTCTTTCCGGCATTGCGGAGTTTGAGCGGGATCTCATCAGCGAGCGGGTCAAGTCAGGCCTTGCTGTTGCGAAGGCACGTGGTAAGAGGCTTGGTCGTCAGGCCGGAGTGCGACCAAAATCAGACCGACTTTTGCCTAAGGTGGTTGCGATGAGGGCCGAGGGACGCAGCTATCGCTGGATCGCACGCGAGCTCGGTATCAGCAAGAATACCGTCGCTGACATCGTGCAACGACACAGAGCTAACGCTTAGGGTGTCATTTCGCCCTCAGCCGGAACCGACCCCGAATAGGTTTCGTCGCGGATGTGCCAGGCTTGCAGCCAGGACAGCTTGGCGTAGGTCAGGCCGGGGCTCGACTCGGCCATCTTGGTCAGCCCGAGGTTGATCGCATCACCGAGGATTGCGGACAGCAGCAACGTCCTGTCTTTGGCCTCGGCCCCGTCCTTCAAGTGGGTGAAGTGGCGGCTGAAGCCCGTCCAGTCGTCCACGTCCATCAGCAGTTCGGTGATCTTGATGCGCGGCAGTAACTGGCTGGTTTGGTCGATCAGCGCCTGCGCCCGATCCGGCACCGCCGCATCCAGCGGGGTGATTTTCAGCCCTGACTCGGTGAGGATGGCATCGGGCAGCTCGTTGTCCTTGGCCAGGCGGGTGACGGTGGCCAACTGCTCGTCCAGCAGCTGCAAACGCTCTTCCAGGTACTGGTCGCTGTTCGGGTTGATCGCCAGGGGCAGGGCCTGCTCGCGCTTGAGTGCGGCGAACTTCTCGGCCGGCAGCAGGTAGTCGTCGAAGTGGCACTGTTGCAAATAGTCGGTGGTGATAAACTTATCATCCCCTTTTGCTGATGGAGCTGCACATGAACCCATTCAAAGGCCGGCATTTTCAGCGTGACATCATTCTGTGGGCCGTACGCTGGTACTGCAAATACGGCATCAGTTACCGTGAGCTGCAGGAGATGCTGGCTGAACGCGGAGTGAATGTCGATCACTCCACGATTTACCGCTGGGTTCAGCGTTATGCGCCTGAAATGGAAAAACGGCTGCGCTGGTACTGGCGTAACCCTTCCGATCTTTGCCCGTGGCACATGGATGAAACCTACGTGAAGGTCAATGGCCGCTGGGCGTATCTGTACCGGGCCGTCGACAGCCGGGGCCGCACTGTCGATTTTTATCTCTCCTCCCGTCGTAACAGCAAAGCTGCATACCGGTTTCTGGGTAAAATCCTCAACAACGTGAAGAAGTGGCAGATCCCGCGATTCATCAACACGGATAAAGCGCCCGCCTATGGTCGCGCGCTTGCTCTGCTCAAACGCGAAGGCCGGTGCCCGTCTGACGTTGAACACCGACAGATTAAGTACCGGAACAACGTGATTGAATGCGATCATGGCAAACTGAAACGGATAATCGGCGCCACGCTGGGATTTAAATCCATGAAGACGGCTTACGCCACCATCAAAGGTATTGAGGTGATGCGTGCACTACGCAAAGGCCAGGCCTCAGCATTTTATTATGGTGATCCCCTGGGCGAAATGCGCCTGGTAAGCAGAGTTTTTGAAATGTAAGGCCTTTGAATAAGACAAAAGGCTGCCTCATCGCTAACTTTGCAACAGTGCCTTTAAGCGTGCATAATAAGCCCTACACAAATTGGGAGTTAGACATCATGAGCAACGCAAAAACAAAGTTAGGCATCACAAAGTACAGCATCGTGACCAACAGCAACGATTCCGTCACACTGCGCCTCATGACTGAGCATGACCTTGCGATGCTCTATGAGTGGCTAAATCGATCTCATATCGTCGAGTGGTGGGGCGGAGAAGAAGCACGCCCGACACTTGCTGACGTACAGGAACAGTACTTGCCAAGCGTTTTAGCGCAAGAGTCCGTCACTCCATACATTGCAATGCTGAATGGAGAGCCGATTGGGTATGCCCAGTCGTACGTTGCTCTTGGAAGCGGGGACGGACGGTGGGAAGAAGAAACCGATCCAGGAGTACGCGGAATAGACCAGTTACTGGCGAATGCATCACAACTGGGCAAAGGCTTGGGAACCAAGCTGGTTCGAGCTCTGGTTGAGTTGCTGTTCAATGATCCCGAGGTCACCAAGATCCAAACGGACCCGTCGCCGAGCAACTTGCGAGCGATCCGATGCTACGAGAAAGCGGGGTTTGAGAGGCAAGGTACCGTAACCACCCCATATGGTCCAGCCGTGTACATGGTTCAAACACGCCAGGCATTCGAGCGAACACGCAGTGATGCCTAACCCTTCCATCGAGGGGGACGTCCAAGGGCTGGCGCCCTTGGCCGCCCCTCATGTCAAACGTTGGGCGAACCCGGAGCCTCATTAATTGTTAGCCGTTAAAATTAAGCCCTTTACCAAACCAATACTTATTATGAAAAACACAATACATATCAACTTCGCTATTTTTTTAATAATTGCAAATATTATCTACAGCAGCGCCAGTGCATCAACAGATATCTCTACTGTTGCATCTCCATTATTTGAAGGAACTGAAGGTTGTTTTTTACTTTACGATGCATCCACAAACGCTGAAATTGCTCAATTCAATAAAGCAAAGTGTGCAACGCAAATGGCACCAGATTCAACTTTCAAGATCGCATTATCACTTATGGCATTTGATGCGGAAATAATAGATCAGAAAACCATATTCAAATGGGATAAAACCCCCAAAGGAATGGAGATCTGGAACAGCAATCATACACCAAAGACGTGGATGCAATTTTCTGTTGTTTGGGTTTCGCAAGAAATAACCCAAAAAATTGGATTAAATAAAATCAAGAATTATCTCAAAGATTTTGATTATGGAAATCAAGACTTCTCTGGAGATAAAGAAAGAAACAACGGATTAACAGAAGCATGGCTCGAAAGTAGCTTAAAAATTTCACCAGAAGAACAAATTCAATTCCTGCGTAAAATTATTAATCACAATCTCCCAGTTAAAAACTCAGCCATAGAAAACACCATAGAGAACATGTATCTACAAGATCTGGATAATAGTACAAAACTGTATGGGAAAACTGGTGCAGGATTCACAGCAAATAGAACCTTACAAAACGGATGGTTTGAAGGGTTTATTATAAGCAAATCAGGACATAAATATGTTTTTGTGTCCGCACTTACAGGAAACTTGGGGTCGAATTTAACATCAAGCATAAAAGCCAAGAAAAATGCGATCACCATTCTAAACACACTAAATTTATAAAAAATCTAATGGCAAAATCGCCCAACCCTTCAATCAAGTCGGGACGGCCAAAAGCAAGCTTTTGGCTCCCCTCGCTGGCGCTCGGCGCCCCTTATTTCAAACGTTAGACGGCAAAGTCACAGACCGCGGGATCTCTTATGACCAACTACTTTGATAGCCCCTTCAAAGGCAAGCTGCTTTCTGAGCAAGTGAAGAACCCCAATATCAAAGTTGGGCGGTACAGCTATTACTCTGGCTACTATCATGGGCACTCATTCGATGACTGCGCACGGTATCTGTTTCCGGACCGTGATGACGTTGATAAGTTGATCATCGGTAGTTTCTGCTCTATCGGGAGTGGGGCTTCCTTTATCATGGCTGGCAATCAGGGGCATCGGTACGACTGGGCATCATCTTTCCCGTTCTTTTATATGCAGGAAGAACCTGCATTCTCAAGCGCACTCGATGCCTTCCAAAAAGCAGGTAATACTGTCATTGGCAATGACGTTTGGATCGGCTCTGAGGCAATGGTCATGCCCGGAATCAAGATCGGGCACGGTGCGGTGATAGGCAGCCGCTCGTTGGTGACAAAAGATGTGGGGCACTGTTGCAAAGTTAGCGATGAGGCAGCCTTTTGTCTTATTCAAAGGCCTTACATTTCAAAAACTCTGCTTACCAGGCGCATTTCGCCCAGGGGATCACCATAATAAAATGCTGAGGCCTGGCCTTTGCGTAGTGCACGCATCACCTCAATACCTTTGATGGTGGCGTAAGCCGTCTTCATGGATTTAAATCCCAGCGTGGCGCCGATTATCCGTTTCAGTTTGCCATGATCGCATTCAATCACGTTGTTCCGGTACTTAATCTGTCGGTGTTCAACGTCAGACGGGCACCGGCCTTCGCGTTTGAGCAGAGCAAGCGCGCGACCATAGGCGGGCGCTTTATCCGTGTTGATGAATCGCGGGATCTGCCACTTCTTCACGTTGTTGAGGATTTTACCCAGAAACCGGTATGCAGCTTTGCTGTTACGACGGGAGGAGAGATAAAAATCGACAGTGCGGCCCCGGCTGTCGACGGCCCGGTACAGATACGCCCAGCGGCCATTGACCTTCACGTAGGTTTCATCCATGTGCCACGGGCAAAGATCGGAAGGGTTACGCCAGTACCAGCGCAGCCGTTTTTCCATTTCAGGCGCATAACGCTGAACCCAGCGGTAAATCGTGGAGTGATCGACATTCACTCCGCGTTCAGCCAGCATCTCCTGCAGCTCACGGTAACTGATGCCGTATTTGCAGTACCAGCGTACGGCCCACAGAATGATGTCACGCTGAAAATGCCGGCCTTTGAATGGGTTCATGTGCAGCTCCATCAGCAAAAGGGGATGATAAGTTTATCACCACCGACTATTTGCAACAGTGCCTCTCGATAGGTATAGTGTTTTGCAGTTTAGAGGAGATATCGCGATGCATACGCGGAAGGCAATAACGGAGGCAATTCGAAAATTAGGAGTCCAAACCGGTGACCTGTTGATGGTGCATGCCTCACTTAAAGCGATTGGTCCGGTCGAAGGAGGAGCGGAGACGGTCGTTGCCGCGTTACGCTCCGCGGTTGGGCCGACTGGCACTGTGATGGGATACGCGTCGTGGGACCGATCACCCTACGAGGAGACTCTGAATGGCGCTCGGTTGGATGACAAAGCCCGCCGTACCTGGCCGCCGTTCGATCCCGCAACGGCCGGGACTTACCGTGGGTTCGGCCTGCTGAATCAATTTCTGGTTCAAGCCCCCGGCGCGCGGCGCAGCGCGCACCCCGATGCATCGATGGTCGCGGTTGGTCCGCTAGCTGAAACGCTGACGGAGCCTCACGAACTCGGTCACGCCTTGGGGGAAGGGTCGCCCGTCGAGCGGTTCGTCCGCCTTGGCGGGAAGGCCCTGCTGTTGGGTGCGCCGCTAAACTCCGTTACCGCATTGCACTACGCCGAGGCGGTTGCGGATATCCCCAACAAACGATGGGTGACGTATGAGATGCCGATGCTTGGAAGAAACGGTGAAGTCGCCTGGAAAACGGCATCAGAATACGATTCAAACGGCATTCTCGATTGCTTTGCTATCGAAGGAAAGCCGGATGCGGTCGAAACTATAGCAAATGCTTACGTGAAGCTCGGTCGCCATCGAGAAGGTGTCGTGGGCTTTGCTCAGTGCTACCTGTTCGACGCGCAGGACATCGTGACGTTCGGCGTCACCTATCTTGAGAAGCACTTCGGAGCCACTCCGATCGTGCCAGCACACGAAGCCGCCCAGCGCTCTTGCGAGCCTTCCGGTTAGAGGCCGTCGACAATGATAATCTGGATCAACGGACCTTTCGGCGCCGGAAAGACGACTCTCGCTGAGCGGCTGCGCGATCGGCGTCCGAAATCGCTGATCTTTGACCCTGAGGAAATCGGGTTCGTGGTGAAAGAAACGGTCCCCATACCAGCGAGCGGAGACTATCAGGATCTCCCCTTGTGGAGGGGACTTACGATCGCTGCGGTCAGCGAGATTCGCAGGAATTACTCGCAGGACATCATCATCCCAATGACGCTCGTGCACCCGGACTATCTGACTGAGATACTCGACGGGTTAAGGCAGATCGACGATCAGCTGCTGCACATCTTTCTGATGCTTAACGAGGACCTATTGCGTCACCGGATCTCGAACCAGACCATGCATCCTGACCCGAATCGGAATGCGGAGATTCGAGAGTGGCGATTAGCGAATGTCGCCCGATGCTTGGCCGCAAGGGAACGGCTTCCGTCCACAACCCGTGTTCTCGATAGTGGTGCACACACCAGCGATGAACTTGCAGCGATGGTGCTCGACAGACTCGATCAGCGCACCTGATCGCCTTAGAGCTGGCTCGGGAAATCTGCACAGCGGGGATAAGTGGAGTTTCTGCCTGACTTCGGCTTAGATGCCGGGAACAGGAGAGACCATGACGAGACGACCGCGCCGGAACCATAGCCCGGCTTTCAAGGCGAAGGTGGCACTTGCCGCCATCCGAGGTGAGCAGACGCTGGTGGAGTTGTCCCAGCAGTTCGATGTGCACGCCAACCAGATCAAGCAATGGAAAGACCAGCTCCTTGAGGGGGCGACAGGTGTGTTCGGCGATGAAACGAAAGCGGAGCCGTCGGGTCCGACCATCGATGTCAAAACGCTGCACGCGAAAATCGGCGAACTGACACTGGAGAACGATTTTTTATCCGGTGCGCTCGGCAAGGCGGGATTGCTGGGCGGAAAGAAATGATCGACCGCGAGCACAAGCTATCCGTCGTGCGCCAGGCGAAGCTTCTCGGCTTCAGCCGTGGCAGCGTCTACTATCTGCCTCGTCCGGTGTCTGACGGCGATCTGGCCCTTATGCGCCGGATTGACGAATTGCATCTCGACTACCCCTTTGCCGGAAGTCGGATGTTGCAAGGGCTCTTGAGAGGAGAAGGTCTGGAGACCGGGCGGCGACACGTCGCCACGCTGATGAAGAAGATGGGCATCAAGGCGATCTACCGCCGCCCGAACACCTCGAAACCAGCGCCAGGGCACATACGAAAGCTGGCAGTCACCCGGCCCAATCAGGTGTGGGCAATGGACCTGACCTACATCCCCATGGCGCGGGGATTTGTCTATCTGTGCGCCGTCGTGGACTGGTTCAGCCGGAAGGTCTTGTCATGGCGGTTGTCGATCACGATGGAAGCAGCCTTCTGCATCGAGGCGGTGGAGGAGGCACTTGCCCGTCATGGCAGGCCGGAAATCTTCAATACCGACCAGGGATCGCAGTTCACCTCCATCGACTTCACCGCCGTGCTGAAGAGGTCACAGATTGCCATCTCGATGGATGGCAAGGGTGCGTGGCGAGACAATGTCTTCGTCGAGCGGCTCTGGCGTTCGATCAAATACGAGGAAGTCTACCTCCATGCCTACAAGACTGTGTCCGAGGCACGCGCTGGCATCGCCCGATATCTGAACTTCTACAACACCAGACGCCCACATTGGCACTGTTGCAAAGTTAGCGATGAGGCAGCCTTTTGTCTTATTCAAAGGCCTTACATTTCAAAAACTCTGCTTACCAGGCGCATTTCGCCCAGGGGATCACCATAATAAAATGCTGAGGCCTGGCCTTTGCGTAGTGCACGCATCACCTCAATACCTTTGATGGTGGCGTAAGCCGTCTTCATGGATTTAAATCCCAGCGTGGCGCCGATTATCCGTTTCAGTTTGCCATGATCGCATTCAATCACGTTGTTCCGGTACTTAATCTGTCGGTGTTCAACGTCAGACGGGCACCGGCCTTCGCGTTTGAGCAGAGCAAGCGCGCGACCATAGGCGGGCGCTTTATCCGTGTTGATGAATCGCGGGATCTGCCACTTCTTCACGTTGTTGAGGATTTTACCCAGAAACCGGTATGCAGCTTTGCTGTTACGACGGGAGGAGAGATAAAAATCGACAGTGCGGCCCCGGCTGTCGACGGCCCGGTACAGATACGCCCAGCGGCCATTGACCTTCACGTAGGTTTCATCCATGTGCCACGGGCAAAGATCGGAAGGGTTACGCCAGTACCAGCGCAGCCGTTTTTCCATTTCAGGCGCATAACGCTGAACCCAGCGGTAAATCGTGGAGTGATCGACATTCACTCCGCGTTCAGCCAGCATCTCCTGCAGCTCACGGTAACTGATGCCGTATTTGCAGTACCAGCGTACGGCCCACAGAATGATGTCACGCTGAAAATGCCGGCCTTTGAATGGGTTCATGTGCAGCTCCATCAGCAAAAGGGGATGATAAGTTTATCACCACCGACTATTTGCAACAGTGCCCTATTTTTCGGGGATCTGATTGCCCTCTGGCAATATCATTCAGCACGCCATAGTCGGCATCATGGTCCATTCGCCAGAAAACCGAAGCACCGGCATCAGCCAGGCGTGGAGAAAACTGGTATCCCAGCAGCCAGAAAAGGCCAAAGACAAGTTCGCTGGCACCTGCTGTATCGGTCATAATTTCGGTTGGATTCAGCCCGGTCTCCTGTTCCAGAAGACCTTCCAGCACAAAGATAGAGTCCCTCAGCGTCCCCGGTATAACGATGCCATGAAAGCCGGAATACTGATCGGACACAAAGTTGTACCAGGTGATCCCTCTGTTATTACCAAAGTATTTGCGGTTCGGTCCGGCATTGATTGTTCTGACTGGCGTAACAAAGCGCATTCCATCTGCAGATGCCACTTCTCCTCCACCCCATATCTGTGCCAGTGGCAGCGTTGCCTGAAAATCAACCAGTCTGGCATTAGCGCTGGTGATAGTTTCAGCCCGCAGATAGTTCGCTTTTGTCCAGTTCAGCCGGTGTCGGGTCAGTGCAGGAACATTTGATCTGATCAGTGGTTCCAGACCGATATTGCAGGCTTCAGCCATCAGCACGGCGCTGATGCTGACGGGCAGATCATCAACTCTGGCACTGGCTTCACTAGCATGGAAAAACTCATCAGCAAATCCGGTATGGGCGTTAATTTCGAGCAGCAACTCCGTTAAATCCACCGGAGGGAGTAGATCACTGATCATTTTGCTCAGTCGTTTCAGACTGTCCGGCTCATCAAGACTGGCGAGGGGAGAAATTGTCAACCGGGGCTTCGGGCCAGAAACATCGAGTTCGACAGCCTCATTTTCGCAAAGACGTGCAGCAACCTGTCTGTAACGACTATCAAGCTGATGACCCAGAGATTTTATTGCTTCCTGCGGGTCTGTCGGGTGCCCCAAAGAACGATAAACCTTAATCCGGTTTGCCTGCCAGTCAGCACCCTGTAGTAATCTTGCACGAGGATCTCCCCACCGGTTACTGCCGGTAACGTAGACATCCCTCCGCCTCAGACTATCCTGCAGTTTACTGAGAAAGCAGAGCGTGTATCCCCTGCGGGTGATATGTTTTTCCTTGTTAATCACCAGCCGTTTCCATGACCGACTGATAATTTCCGTTGGTGCGTCGTCAAAAAACTGCCGCCGTGAGCTGAACTCCCGGCTGAGGTAGTCACAGGCATTCAGAGTGGTAACCCCGGCAGGTGCGGATGAAAATTTAACGGTATTCAGCAGATGGGGCAGGAAACGACGAACGCGCCCGTACTGCTCCACCATTTCTTCATGAAAATTATCGTCTGAGGGCCGGGCAATTTCACGGACAAGCGTGATGATTTCAGCCAGCTTTTGCCTTGGGATGTAGCTGAACACCTCAGCACGAATCGATTCGTCCGGTGTTTCTTCTTTCAGCAGGTACGAACATGCGCTGGCGAGCGCCAATGCAGATTTATCCAGATCCTTCAGCGAGCGGAGCCGTTTTTTCTGCCCAATCTTTCTGGCGTCACGGATGATAACGGCCAGCATGGCGTCCAGAACGTCCAATGCATCATCCAGCGCCAGCGTTTCCCATGCAAGGACAAAGGCAACCAGAACCGCCATCCTTTTCTGCGGTGACATCCTGGCAATATTGAACACCGAAGTCATACCAGCATAACGTGCGAGATTTTTCAGGCGCACAGCCGGGAGTGTACTCAGGTTTTCAGCATGCAGGCCAAAATCGTTCAGAGTTTTCCAGCGTTCAATTGCTTCATTAAACGCCGGACCACTGATGGTCACAGGGCCCTTTTTCAGTGATTCCAGTAAAGACAGGCGGCTGCAATCAGTTGGCCCCAGCAGCATCTCCAGCTGTGAACGCTGTTCGGCTGACGGTATCAGTGCCAGTTTGTTCCACAGGCGCAACGTCGCCTTTTCCCTTACCTCTGAAATCAACCGGGTCAGCGTAGTGGCTCCGGGGAGAATAATACGATGTTGCATAAGCCACCCTGTCGCCAGATCGAAAAGCAGGCCAGGACGTTCGTTGCTTATCCAGCTCCGGGTATATAAAAGACGGGTAAGGCGAAATGTCCAGGGCCAGGCAAATTCACGATACTGATAGTGCTGACGTATCAGCGCTGCATGCTCACGGCGGGTATTTTCCCTCTGACCGTATTCTGCAAGAACGGTGATATCACGAATCCCGAGCTGTCTGGCGGTAAAATGCCGGACGCCGGAAGGAATATGACCTGGGACCTACGTGCGCCCGCACCGACACCCTCACACCTTCGAGCTACTGTTGCCATTAAGGGGTCGTTTCGTGGTGCTGAATTTTGACGATCGGGGTACCGTCACCCATCGGGCGATATTGGGGGAAACCTGTACGGTGCTGGAGATGGCCGCAGGAACCTGGCATGCCGTGCTGTCGCTGGATACCGGTGGCATAATTTTTGAAGTAAAACACGGTGGCTATCAACCCGTGGCTGCCGATGACTATGCGCACTGGGCTCCAGCGGAAGGAGAACCAGGAACCACGGAGCTTATGGCCTGGTATGCGCAAGCGCAGGTGGGCGACAGCACTTTTGCCGTCTAAGGCGATAAACAAAAACGGAATGAGTTTCCCCATTCCGTTTCCGCTATTACAAACCGTCGGTGACGATTTTAGCCGCCGACGCTAATACATCGCGACGGCTTTCTGCCTTAGGTTGAGGCTGGGTGAAGTAAGTGACCAGAATCAGCGGCGCACGATCTTTTGGCCAGATCACCGCGATATCGTTGGTGGTGCCATAGCCACCGCTGCCGGTTTTATCCCCCACAACCCAGGAAGCAGGCAGTCCAGCCTGAATGCTCGCTGCACCGGTGGTATTGCCTTTCATCCATGTCACCAGCTGCGCCCGTTGGCTGTCGCCCAATGCTTTACCCAGCGTCAGATTCCGCAGAGTTTGCGCCATTGCCCGAGGTGAAGTGGTATCACGCGGATCGCCCGGAATGGCGGTGTTTAACGTCGGCTCGGTACGGTCGAGACGGAACGTTTCGTCTCCCAGCTGTCGGGCGAACGCGGTGACGCTAGCCGGGCCGCCAACGTGAGCAATCAGCTTATTCATCGCCACGTTATCGCTGTACTGTAGCGCGGCCGCGCTAAGCTCAGCCAGTGACATCGTCCCATTGACGTGCTTTTCCGCAATCGGATTATAGTTAACAAGGTCAGATTTTTTGATCTCAACTCGCTGATTTAACAGATTCGGTTCGCTTTCACTTTTCTTCAGCACCGCGGCCGCGGCCATCACTTTACTGGTGCTGCACATCGCAAAGCGCTCATCAGCACGATAAAGTATTTGCGAATTATCTGCTGTGTTAATCAATGCCACACCCAGTCTGCCTCCCGACTGCCGCTCTAATTCGGCAAGTTTTTGCTGTACGTCCGCCGTTTGCGCATACAGCGGCACACTTCCTAACAACAGCGTGACGGTTGCCGTCGCCATCAGCGTGAACTGGCGCAGTGATTTTTTAACCATGGGATTCCTTATTCTGGAAGATACGAAATAACAACAACATGAATAGTCCCTAAATTCCACGTGTGTTTTTTATTAGCTTCAAAAATCACTATTTCACGAAGAATTTAGACTGCTTCTCACACATTGTAACATTATTTACAACCACCTTTCAATCATTTTTGATAAATCATTGATTTCATCTTTGCTGCAATGATACTTAATAAACTCTGCAAGTTATCCACAGAGCAACACTCAATTTTATTGATGATATTCTTATTATACCAGACATTTTTCATACACTCCCTTGTACGGATAGTTTTCCGACAACTTCATGATTACATATCTTGCGGTTTTGATTATTTTTGCTGCAAGAAATACATACTTCAAACGAAAGGTCTTTATTTGCTGTCTGTATTCTGAAGAGTCCAAGGAATCAAACTTGAACAACAAAAATAGGTTATATGAAAGCATCATCATTTGAAACACGGCTTCATTCGCCCAAAATGACTTTAGCAAGAGATGACCCACCGCCATGTCGTATTTGGCTTCTTTGATATAGTTTTCAGCATTACCACGCTTTTCATAGTATATAACTACTTTTTCAGAAAGCAAGGTAGTATTTGTTACAAAGAAAAAGTAGTCGTATTCGGAACCTTCTAAAAGTGATAATTGTGCTCTTTCTTTTTCTGGTTTCAGTACGCGAGATACGACAAATCTTCTGTCTTTTTCCCATTTAACTAATTTTGTATACAGTTCTGTAGTTTCTCTACCTTCTTCTCCTTTAACGAATACAATTGATGAATTCGTTGCTTGTGAGGTGAGTGTAGAATAACTTTTGGCTTTAATTAAATATTTGCATCCAAGAGATTCTATCGTTTCGATAATTTTTTCATCAAAGTAGCCACTATCCATTCGAAATAAAATTTCTAAATCGTCTGATTTGATGTTAGCAACAATTTCTTTGATCATTTCCGCAGCACCGTTTGCAGTGTAAGTATTGCCACTTCTTACAAATCCGGTAACATATGCTTTTAATTCGTCGCAAAATGCAAATTGGATATTGTAGCATCGGTTTCCCAGTTTCTTAGGATTATATCCTTTTGACGCACCTTCTTGATGACCTTCTACGTTAATTACACTACTATCAATATCAATCGTAATGGATGTCAATTTACTTTTAGTGAGCAGTTTTTTAAAGACTTTAAAATTAATGTCTCTAAACATTTGGGTTGTCTTGAAGTTGAAGTTTCCTAGAAACCGTGACACTGTTTCAGGTTCTTTTACGGAAATATCAAACTCGTTGACGAGGGGATCATTTTGAAGTAGCTTTAGACGTTCTAACTTATCAATGCCAATGAAGTGACCGCAGAGCATGGTCTTTATATGATTCATCTTGATTTTATTTGTTGAGTCATTATCAAATACGAGGTCATTTTCAATAAAATCAAAAATCCCATTGCTTTTTGCATTCTCAAGGAGCAGAAAAAGACCTGCATTTGATGTTAGATTCTTAGCTTTGAAATCAATTTTATTAATCATAATTAGAACCCCTTTTTACTACTTTTCTTACTATTATTTTACCATATATCGAGTCATAAAAGCTGATAATTTAACATATTTTTGAGCACTTTTCTTTCACCCAATGGGTGAAAGCTGAATTTCGAAGGAATGCATATTTATCAAGGCTTTGATTATGCTTTTTGAAGTACTGACGTAGAATCTAGGTATGATTCATATCGGTGAGGAAGGTGCCCAGAAAACGGACACATCCAATTTGCAGGGCAATGCCCAGACGGTTGTGATCACCTCTGCTTTTTCCGATAAATTCCTTGTCTGCTTCATCAAGGTGAAAATATCGTGCCAGCTGAAGCTCATCCGGTTCACCGGTGAATCTGCCATAGCTTTCAGTCTGCTCAGTGGTCAGAAAGTCAACGGGCATATCGGCCTCCCTGCCTGACGGGCATTTAGTAACATTTTTCCAACCGTACGAAATGTTATAAATTATCGGACATCGTAAAACTGTTACATTAATATGTCTATTAAATCGTAAATTTGTAATAATAGACATGAGTTGTCCGATATTCGATTTAAGGTACATTTTTATGCGACTTTTTGGTTACGCTCGGGTCTCAACCAGTCAGCAGTCTCTTGATCTTCAGGTCAGAGCACTCAAAGACGCAGGTGTGAAAGCAAACCGTATATTTACCGATAAGGCATCCGGCAGTTCAACAGACCGGGAAGGGCTGGATTTGCTGAGGATGAAGGTGGAGGAAGGTGATGTCATTCTGGTTAAGAAGCTCGACCGTCTTGGCCGCGACACTGCCGATATGATCCAACTGATAAAGGAATTTGACGCTCAGGGCGTGGCAGTCCGGTTCATTGATGACGGGATCAGTACCGACGGTGATATGGGGCAAATGGTGGTCACCATCCTGTCGGCTGTGGCACAGGCTGAACGCCGGAGGATCCTAGAACGCACGAATGAGGGCCGACAGGAAGCAAAGCTGAAAGGAATCAAATTTGGCCGCAGGCGTACCGTGGACAGGAACGTCGTGCTGACGCTTCATCAGAAGGGCACTGGTGCAACGGAAATTGCTCATCAGCTCAGTATTGCCCGCTCCACGGTTTATAAAATTCTTGAAGACGAAAGGGCCTCGTGATACGCCTATTTTTATAGGTTAATGTCATGATAATAATGGTTTCTTAGACGTCAGGTGGCACTTTTCGGGGAAATGTGCGCGGAACCCCTATTTGTTTATTTTTCTAAATACATTCAAATATGTATCCGCTCATGAGACAATAACCCTGGTAAATGCTTCAATAATATTGAAAAAGGAAGAGTATGAGTATTCAACATTTTCGTGTCGCCCTTATTCCCTTTTTTGCGGCATTTTGCCTTCCTGTTTTTGCTCACCCAGAAACGCTGGTGAAAGTAAAAGATGCTGAAGATCAGTTGGGTGCACGAGTGGGTTACATCGAACTGGATCTCAACAGCGGTAAGATCCTTGAGAGTTTTCGCCCCGAAGAACGTTTTCCAATGATGAGCACTTTTAAAGTTCTGCTATGTGGTGCGGTATTATCCCGTGTTGACGCCGGGCAAGAGCAACTCGGTCGCCGCATACACTATTCTCAGAATGACTTGGTTGAGTACTCACCAGTCACAGAAAAGCATCTTACGGATGGCATGACAGTAAGAGAATTATGCAGTGCTGCCATAACCATGAGTGATAACACTGCTGCCAACTTACTTCTGACAACGATCGGAGGACCGAAGGAGCTAACCGCTTTTTTGCACAACATGGGGGATCATGTAACTCGCCTTGATCGTTGGGAACCGGAGCTGAATGAAGCCATACCAAACGACGAGCGTGACACCACGATGCCTGCAGCAATGGCAACAACGTTGCGCAAACTATTAACTGGCGAACTACTTACTCTAGCTTCCCGGCAACAATTAATAGACTGGATGGAGGCGGATAAAGTTGCAGGACCACTTCTGCGCTCGGCCCTTCCGGCTGGCTGGTTTATTGCTGATAAATCTGGAGCCGGTGAGCGTGGGTCTCGCGGTATCATTGCAGCACTGGGGCCAGATGGTAAGCCCTCCCGTATCGTAGTTATCTACACGACGGGGAGTCAGGCAACTATGGATGAACGAAATAGACAGATCGCTGAGATAGGTGCCTCACTGATTAAGCATTGGTAACTGTCAGACCAAGTTTACTCATATATACTTTAGATTGATTTAAAACTTCATTTTTAATTTAAAAGGATCTAGGTGAAGATCCTTTTTGATAATCTCATGACCAAAATCCCTTAACGTGAGTTTTCGTTCCACTGAGCGTCAGACCCCTAAAAGAACTTTCCGCTAAGCGATAGACTGTATGTAAACACAGTATTGCAAGGACGCGGAACATGCCTCATGTGGCGGCCAGGACGGCCAGCCGGGATCGGGATACTGGTCGTTACCAGAGCCACCGACCCGAGCAAACCCTTCTCTATCAGATCGTTGACGAGTATTACCCGGCATTCGCTGCGCTTATGGCAGAGCAGGGAAAGGAATTGCCGGGCTATGTGCAACGGGAATTTGAAGAATTTCTCCAATGCGGGCGGCTGGAGCATGGCTTTCTACGGGTTCGCTGCGAGTCTTGCCACGCCGAGCACCTGGTCGCTTTCAGCTGTAAGCGTCGCGGTTTCTGCCCGAGCTGTGGGGCGCGGCGGATGGCCGAAAGTGCCGCCTTGCTGGTTGATGAAGTACTGCCTGAACAACCCATGCGTCAGTGGGTGTTGAGCTTCCCGTTTCAGCTGCGTTTCCTGTTTGGGGTCGTTTGCGGGAAGGGGCGGAATCCTACGCTAAGGCTTTGGCCAGCGATATTCTCCGGTGAGATTGATGTGTTCCCAGGGGATAGGAGAAGTCGCTTGATATCTAGTATGACGTCTGTCGCACCTGCTTGATCGCGGCCGCGATAGCTAGATCGCGTTGCTCCTCTTCTCCATCCGCGTTCCAAGCTGCGGAAAGGCACCCATAAGCGTACGCCTGGTCGAGCAGGCGACGCGGATCGACGTCCAGCGCACGAGAGAATGCGTCCGCCATCTGTGCAATGCGTCTAGGATCGAGACAAAGGTCGTCTCTGTCAGCCGGATCGTAGAACATATTGGCGGCGCCAAAGCCCACTTCACCGACCAGACCGACGGGATCTATCACCAGCCAGCCGCGACTGGAGAACATGATGTTTTCATGATGCAGATCGCCATGTAGCCCACGCAGTTCCGAGGCATTGCTCATCATTTGATCGGCTATAATCGCCGCGTGGACGTAGTCAGTTTGACAACCTGCGTTTTGATCATCGCGCGCCCGCTGAAACAAAGCTGCAAAGCGATCCCGGATCGGGAGAAGGGCAGAAGGCAGGGGTTCCTCAGATGCGGCATACAGCTTCGCCATTAGTTCCGCTGCAATTTCGGTCGCCTGGTAGTCGCCGTGCTCGGCAACGATGTGAGAGAGCATTCGCTCCCCGGCATATTCGAGCAACATCAGATTGTTCTCACGACCGAGCAACCGGACTGCTCCCCTCCCATTGCGCCATACCAGATAGTCGGCCCCGCGCAGTTCATCAGCAATGTCTTCTATAGGTTTCAATCCCTTGACGATTGCAGGAGTCCCGTCTGGCAATGAAACTTTCCAAACGAGGCTGGAAAAGGTGTCCGCAATGAGAACAGGTTGCGAAACGTGCCAATGAGCAGGAAAAACAGGCGGCATGAACATCAACCCCAAGTCAGAGGGTCCAATCGCAGATAGAAGGCAAGGCGTTCGCGGTCGGGGGCTTCGATCCCCAATACATTGAATAGGACAGCGAAGGCGCGCTCTGCTTCATCTGGCGCTGCCCAGTTCTCTTCGGCGTTAGCAATCATGAGTGCCAAATCGGCATAGCGATCTGCTGTTCCGAGCCGCCCAAGGTCGATCAGACCCGTGCATTGAAGAGTTTTAGGGTCCACCATGAAGTTCGGCATGCAGGGATCACCATGGCAAACAACCATATCGGTGCGCTCTTGGTCGAGCCGCACCGGTAGCTCTCGTTCGACACGAGCCAAAAGATCGAGCTGCGGCGTACTCTTGTCCTCGTCCGGTAAGAAGTCGGGATTGACGGCATTGCGGGACACCACATCAACGGCGCGTCCGAACATTCGCGACAGCCTGCGCTCAAACGGACATTGATCAACCGATAGGCTGTGAACAGCGCCAAGTTGCTGCCCCATTGACGGCCACGCTTTGAGCAAATCCGCTCCAGACAGATCAGCCGCCGGTACTCCCGGAATTGCCGTTATCACCAAGCATGCACCCTCCTGTTCCTCCTGCCAGTTGATGACCTCGGGGCAAGCCACACCTCGACCTTTGAGCCAAATGAGGCGGTCACGCTCTCCAGCGAGCTCACCGCGGCGGGAAGCAGGTGCGATTTTCGCGAAGGCATGCCCGTCACCACGTCGAAAAACAAAATCACCAGATTCTCCGCCTCTGACAGGCAACCAGTCAGAATGCGATTCACCAAAAAAAATATTAGTTCGATTCAATGGAGGTTCCTTCAGTTTTCTGATGAAGCGCGAATATAGAGAAATATCCCGAATGTGCAGTTAACGAATTCTTGCGGTTTCTTTCAGCGCCGCCAATACCGCCAGCCCGTCGCGCAAGGGGCGCGGCTCGTGTGTGCGGATGAAGTCAGCTCCACCTGCGGCGGCGGCAAGCTCTGCAGCGAGTGTCGCGGCCCCGACATCCCCCGGACCACGGCCTGTGAGCGCGCGCAGAAAGGATTTGCGCGAAACAGACAGAAGCACCGGCAAATCGAAGCGCAGCCGCAATTCATCGAACCGCGCCAGCACCGAGAGCGAGGTTTCGGGAGCAGCCCCCAGAAAAAACCCCATGCCGGGATCAAGGACAAGGCGGTTGCGTTTGATACCGGCACCCGTCAGCGCCGCGATGCGCGCGTCAAAGAACGCCGCAATGTGATCCATGATGTCGCCAGCGGGTGCCTCGCGCCGATCTGCCTGCCCGTCTTGCACCGAATGCATAACGACGAGTTTGGCAGATGATTTCGCCAATTGCGGATAGAACGCAGCGTCTGGAAAACCGCGAATATCATTGAGATAGGCCACACCACGCGACAAGGCATAGGCTTGCGTCGCGGGTTGATAACTGTCGAGCGAGACGGGAATGCCATCTGCCTTGAGCGCGTCCAGCACCGGCGCGATACGCGCGATTTCTGTGTCGGACGAAACAGGCGCGGCGTCGGGATTGCTGGATGCCGGACCGAGGTCGATCACATCTGCCCCCTCGGCCATCAGCTTACGCGCCTGCGCAATGGCTGCGTCTGGCGCCAGATACCGGCCTCCATCGGAGAAACTGTCCGAGGTTATGTTGACGATGCCGAAAATGATGAGCGATTTATTCATGGGGGCTTCTATAATAATAATAATCGAGCATGAGTCTCATACGGATGCTCGGGTCGAAAGGGAATCCCCAGGCGAGTAACCTGTTTGCGGTGCTCCATTAGCTGCAGGAGCAGAATAGCATACATCTGGAAGCAAAGCCAGGAAAGCGGCCTATGGAGCTGTGCGGCAGCGCTCAGTAGGCAATTTTTCAAAATATTGTTAAGCCTTTTCTGAGCATGGTATTTTTCATGGTATTACCAATTAGCAGGAAAATAAGCCATTGAATATAAAAGATAAAAATGTCTTGTTTACAATAGAGTGGGTATCGGAGACGAAGAAGGACAAGGTACATGCTGACCGATACCAAGCTGCGCAATCTCAAGCCCAGGGACAAACTCTACAAAGTGAATGACCGGGAAGGTCTCTATGTGGGGGTCGCCTCAGAAAACGGAATCTATGGTCACTCCCGTTTTTGCAACACCGATTTTGACGACAAGTTGGCTTGCTTGAATCTATCCGGCGTCTGAATGGGATTTTATTCCCGCGCCTCGATGAGTTCCGCGCCTGATGAACCTCCAGAAAATATACGGCTTCAATGAGCCTTTCCGTTTTACAGGTTCCTCAACAGGCCGGTGGGCCGTTAGTATCATCAATATCAGTATTCGCAAAACCAGATGAATGATTGTTTAAACTGGTGTATTTCTGCCTTTATGCTTCGTAAGTTTGCTGTCGCGCCGTCAGTGCCCAGGCTATTCTGGCCAGCTTGTTTGCCAGAGCACAGGTGACGACAAAGTTGCTTTTCCGACACAACAACTCCCTGACCCAGTCGGCCAACTTGCCAGACTGGTGTTCCAGTTTTTGTATGAATACCCTGGCACACTGAACCAACAAAGTTCGGATCTTTTTGTTGCCCCGCTTGCTAATCCCTAACAATGTCGTCCGACCTCCCGTGCTGTACTGTCGGGGTACCAGCCCTGTTGCCGCCGCAAAGTCACGGCTGCTGGCGTACTGCTTCCCGTCGCCAATCTCAGTTGAAATAGTACTGGCAGTCAGCGTTCCAACGCAGGGAATACTCAGCAAGCGCTGTCCAACCTCATCTTCGTCCAACTTTCGTTTCAACTGAGATTCCAGATCTTTAATCTGCTCAACAAGATAGTGATAATGCTGTTGTAATTTCAGCAGTAACTGGCTGAGATAAAGAGGCAAACTACTGTCCTCAAGAAGGGTACTCAGTCGACTAATAACGGCAGCACCTCGCGGAACGCTGATACCAAATTCCAGCAGAAAAGCATGCATCTGATTAGTTGTTTTCACCTTATCCTGAACCAGGGATTCACGGACACGATGCAGAGCTCGCATTGCCTGCTGAGATTCGGTTCTGGGCTGCACGAAACGCATAGATGGACGTGATGCTGCTTCACAGATAGCTTCAGCATCAACGAAGTCATTTTTGTTGCTTTTAACGAATGGGCGGACAAATTGCGGTGATATCAGCTTTGGAAAATGCCCTAACTCTGCCAGCTTGCGTGCCATAAAGTGAGAACCGCCACAGGCTTCCATCGCGATGGTTGTTGCCGGGCATGTCGCCAGAAATTCGATTAGCTTTGGTCGGGTGAATTTTTTACGGTAAACGGCCTTCCCACGATGATCCTGACAATGAATATGGAAAGAGTTCTTACCCAGATCGATACCAATAAGCGCAATGTTTTCCATGATGGTTCTCCGAATGAAAGCCTGTCCTCAGCATAGTACTGGGAAGGAGGGAGTGACCATCTCATTAAATAAAGCACGCTAAGCCGGTTGCAGCGGTCGTAGCGGCCTGAACTTGCCCGCGCCGATCTTGGCGCTGCTGCGCCAGAGGTAATCGCCGGTGAGGTTGATGTGCTCCCAACCGAGCGGCGACAGGTACTGCAACAGCGCGTCATCAACGGCATGGCCGTTGCCACGCAGCGCGTGCGCAGCCCGTTCCAGATAGACCGTGTTCCACAACACGACGGCAGCCGTTACCAGATTGAGGCCGCTAGCCCGGTAGCGCTGCTGCTCGAAACTGCGGTCGCGGATTTCACCCAGGCGGTTGAAAAACACTGCCCTGGCCAGCGCATTGCGCGCCTCGCCCTTGTTCAGGCCGGCATGCACGCGGCGGCGCAGTTCCACGCTTTGCAGCCAGTCCAGGATGAACAGCGTGCGCTCGATGCGGCCCAGCTCGCGGAGCGCCACGGCCAGGCCGTTCTGGCGTGGGTAGCTGCCGAGCTTTCGGAGCATCAGGGAGGCCGTCACCGTGCCCTGCTTGATCGAGGTGGCCAGCCGCAGGATTTCGTCCCAATGGGCGCGGACGTGCTTGATGTTGAGCGTGCCGCCGATCATGGGTTTCAGCGCGTCATAGGCGGCGTCGCCCTTCGGGATGTAGAGCTTGGTGTCGCCCAGGTCGCGGATGCGCGGCGCGAAGCGGAAGCCCAGGAGGTGCATCAGGGCGAAGACGTGATCGGTGAAGCCCGCCGTGTCGGTGTAATGCTCCTCGATCCGCAAGTCGGACTCGTGGTACAGCAGGCCGTCGAGCACGTAGGTCGAATCGCGCACGCCGACGTTCACGACCTTGGTGTGAAATGGCGCGTACTGGTCAGAAATGTGGGTGTAGAACGTCCGCCCTGGGCTGCTCCCGTATTTCGGGTTGATGTGGCCGGTGCTCTCGGCCTTGCTGCCGGTGCGGAAGTTCTGGCCGTCCGACGATGAGGTGGTGCCGTCGCCCCAGTGCTCGGCGAAGGGATGGCGGAACTGTGCGTTGACCAGATCGGCCAGCGCCGCCCCGTAGGTTTCGTCGCGGATGTGCCAGGCTTGCAGCCAAGCCAGCTTGGCGTAGGTCGTGCCGGGGCAAGACTCCGCCATCTTGGTCAGGCCCAGGTTGATCGCGTCGGCGAGGATCGTGGTCAGCAACAGGTTCTTGTCTTTGGCCGGGTCGCCCGATTTCAGATGCGCGAAATGCCGAGTGAAGCCCGTCCATTCGTCCACCTCCAGCAGCAGTTCGGTGATCTTGACGTGCGGCAGGATCATTGCCGTCTGGTCGATCAGCGCTTGGGCGGTGTCGGGTACCGCCGCGTCGAGCGGCGTGATCTTCAAGCCTGACTCGGTGATGATGGCGTCCGGCAGCTCGTTGGCCGTCGCCATACGGTTGACGGTGGCAAGCTGTGTTTCCAGCAGCGTCAGCCGGTCGTTCAGGTACCGGTTGCAGTCGGTGGCCACGGCCAGCGGCAATTCGCTGGCCTGCTTGAGGCTGGCGAATTTCGCGGGCGGCACCAGGTAGTCCTCGAAGTCCTTGAACTGGCGCGACCCCTGCACCCAGATGTCGCCGGAACGCAACGCGTTCTTCATCTCCGACAGCGCGCACAGTTCGTAGTAGCGCCGGTCGATGCCGGTGTCGGTCATGACCAGCTTCTGCCAGCGCGGCTTGATGAACTCGGTCGGCGCGTCGGCGGGCACCTTGCGGGCGTTGTCGCTGTTCATGCCGCGCAGCACCTCGATGGCGTCGAGCACGTCCTTCGCGGCGGGAGCGGCCCGCAGCTGGCACTGTTGCAAAGTTAGCGATGAGGCAGCCTTTTGTCTTATTCAAAGGCCTTACATTTCAAAAACTCTGCTTACCAGGCGCATTTCGCCCAGGGGATCACCATAATAAAATGCTGAGGCCTGGCCTTTGCGTAGTGCACGCATCACCTCAATACCTTTGATGGTGGCGTAAGCCGTCTTCATGGATTTAAATCCCAGCGTGGCGCCGATTATCCGTTTCAGTTTGCCATGATCGCATTCAATCACGTTGTTCCGGTACTTAATCTGTCGGTGTTCAACGTCAGACGGGCACCGGCCTTCGCGTTTGAGCAGAGCAAGCGCGCGACCATAGGCGGGCGCTTTATCCGTGTTGATGAATCGCGGGATCTGCCACTTCTTCACGTTGTTGAGGATTTTACCCAGAAACCGGTATGCAGCTTTGCTGTTACGACGGGAGGAGAGATAAAAATCGACAGTGCGGCCCCGGCTGTCGACGGCCCGGTACAGATACGCCCAGCGGCCATTGACCTTCACGTAGGTTTCATCCATGTGCCACGGGCAAAGATCGGAAGGGTTACGCCAGTACCAGCGCAGCCGTTTTTCCATTTCAGGCGCATAACGCTGAACCCAGCGGTAAATCGTGGAGTGATCGACATTCACTCCGCGTTCAGCCAGCATCTCCTGCAGCTCACGGTAACTGATGCCGTATTTGCAGTACCAGCGTACGGCCCACAGAATGATGTCACGCTGAAAATGCCGGCCTTTGAATGGGTTCATGTGCAGCTCCATCAGCAAAAGGGGATGATAAGTTTATCACCACCGACTATTTGCAACAGTGCCCGCTGCCCTACCTCTCACTAGTGAGGGGCGGCAGCGCATCAAGCGGTGAGCGCACTCCGGCACCGCCAACTTTCAGCACATGCGTGTAAATCATCGTCGTAGAGACGTCGGAATGGCCGAGCAGATCCTGCACGGTTCGAATGTCGTAACCGCTGCGGAGCAAGGCCGTCGCGAACGAGTGGCGGAGGGTGTGCGGTGTGGCGGGCTTCGTGATGCCTGCTTGTTCTACGGCACGTTTGAAGGCGCGCTGAAAGGTCTGGTCATACATGTGATGGCGACGCACGACACCGCTCCGTGGATCGGTCGAATGCGTGTGCTGCGCAAAAACCCAGAACCACGGCCAGGAATGCCCGGCGCGCGGATACTTCCGCTCAAGGGCGTCGGGAAGCGCAACGCCGCTGCGGCCCTCGGCCTGGTCCTTCAGCCACCATGCCCGTGCACGCGACAGCTGCTCGCGCAGGCTGGGTGCCAAGCTCTCGGGTAACATCAAGGCCCGATCCTTGGAGCCCTTGCCCTCCCGCACGATGATCGTGCCGTGATCGAAATCCAGATCCTTGACCCGCAGTTGCAAACCCTCACTGATCCGCATGCCCGTTCCATACAGAAGCTGGGCGAACAAACGATGCTCGCCTTCCAGAAAACCGAGGATGCGAACCACTTCATCCGGGGTCAGCACCACCGGCAAGCGCCGCGACGGCCGAGGTCTTCCGATCTCCTGAAGCCAGGGCAGATCCGTGCACAGCACCTTGCCGTAGAAGAACAGCAAGGCCGCCAATGCCTGACGATGCGTGGAGACCGAAACCTTGCGCTCGTTCGCCAGCCAGGACAGAAATGCCTCGACTTCGCTGCTGCCCAAGGTTGCCGGGTGACGCACACCGTGGAAACGGATGAAGGCACGAACCCAGTGGACATAAGCCTGTTCGGTTGGTAAGCTGTAATGCAAGTAGCGTATGCGCTCACGCAACTGGTCCAGAACCTTGACCGAACGCAGCGGTGGTAACGGCGCAGTGGCGGTTTTCATGGCTTGTTATGACTGTTTTTTTGTACAGTCTATGCCTCGGGCATCCAAGCAGCAAGCGCGTTACGCCGTGGGTCGATGTTTGATGTTATGGAGCAGCAACGATGTTACGCAGCAGGGCAGTCGCCCTAAAACAAAGTTAAACATCATGAGGGAAGCGATGATCGCCGAAGTATCGACTCAACTATCAGAGGTAGTTGGCGTCATCGAGCGCCATCTCGAACCGACGTTGCTGGCCGTACATTTGTACGGCTCCGCAGTGGATGGCGGCCTGAAGCCACACAGTGATATTGATTTGCTGGTTACGGTGACCGTAAGGCTTGATGAAACAACGCGGCGAGCTTTGATCAACGACCTTTTGGAAACTTCGGCTTCCCCTGGAGAGAGCGAGATTCTCCGCGCTGTAGAAGTCACCATTGTTGTGCACGACGACATCATTCCGTGGCGTTATCCAGCTAAGCGCGAACTGCAATTTGGAGAATGGCAGCGCAATGACATTCTTGCAGGTATCTTCGAGCCAGCCACGATCGACATTGATCTGGCTATCTTGCTGACAAAAGCAAGAGAACATAGCGTTGCCTTGGTAGGTCCAGCGGCGGAGGAACTCTTTGATCCGGTTCCTGAACAGGATCTATTTGAGGCGCTAAATGAAACCTTAACGCTATGGAACTCGCCGCCCGACTGGGCTGGCGATGAGCGAAATGTAGTGCTTACGTTGTCCCGCATTTGGTACAGCGCAGTAACCGGCAAAATCGCGCCGAAGGATGTCGCTGCCGACTGGGCAATGGAGCGCCTGCCGGCCCAGTATCAGCCCGTCATACTTGAAGCTAGACAGGCTTATCTTGGACAAGAAGAAGATCGCTTGGCCTCGCGCGCAGATCAGTTGGAAGAATTTGTTCACTACGTGAAAGGCGAGATCACCAAGGTAGTCGGCAAATAATGTCTAACAATTCGTTCAAGCCGACGCCGCTTCGCGGCGCGGCTTAACTCAAGCGTTAGATGCACTAAGCACATAATTGCTCACAGCCAAACTATCAGGTCAAGTCTGCTTTTATTATTTTTAAGCGGGTAATGACTCCAACTTATTGATAGTGTTTTATGTTCAGATAATGCCCGATGACTTTGTCATGCAGCTCCACCGATTTTGAGAACGACAGCGACTTCCGTCCCAGCCGTGCCAGGTGCTGCCTCAGATTCAGGTTATGCCGCTCAATTCGCTGCGTATATCGCTTGCTGATTACGTGCAGCTTTCCCTTCAGGCGGGATTCATACAGCGGCCAGCCATCCGTCATCCATATCACCACGTCAAAGGGTGACAGCAGGCTCATAAGACGCCCCAGCGTCGCCATCGTGCGTTCACCGAATACGTGCGCAACAACCGTCTTCCGGAGCCTGTCATACGCGTAAAACAGCCAGCGCTGGCGCGATTTAGCCCCGACGTATCCCCACTGTTCGTCCATTTCCGCGCAGACGATGACGTCACTGCCCGGCTGTATGCGCGAGGTTACCGACTGCGGCCTGAGTTTTTTAAATGGCGGAAAATCGTGTTGAGGCCAACGCCCATAATGCGGGCGGTTGCCCGGCATCCAACGCCATTCATGGCCATATCAATGATTTTCTGGTGCGTACCGGGTTGAGAAGCGGTGTAAGTGAACTGCAGTTGCCATGTTTTACGGCAGTGAGAGCAGAGATAGCGCTGATGTCCGGCGGTGCTTTTGCCGTTACGCACCACCCCGTCAGTAGCTGAACAGGAGGGACAGCTGATAGAAACAGAAGCCACTGGAGCACCTCAAAAACACCATCATACACTAAATCAGTAAGTTGGCAGCATCACCCGACGCACTTTGCGCCGAATAAATACCTGTGACGGAAGATCACTTCGCAGAATAAATAAATCCTGGTGTCCCTGTTGATACCGGGAAGCCCTGGGCCAACTTTTGGCGAAAATGAGACGTTGATCGGCACGTAAGAGGTTCCAACTTTCACCATAATGAAATAAGATCACTACCGGGCGTATTTTTTGAGTTATCGAGATTTTCAGGAGCTAAGGAAGCTAAAATGGAGAAAAAAATCACTGGATATACCACCGTTGATATATCCCAATGGCATCGTAAAGAACATTTTGAGGCATTTCAGTCAGTTGCTCAATGTACCTATAACCAGACCGTTCAGCTGGATATTACGGCCTTTTTAAAGACCGTAAAGAAAAATAAGCACAAGTTTTATCCGGCCTTTATTCACATTCTTGCCCGCCTGATGAATGCTCATCCGGAATTCCGTATGGCAATGAAAGACGGTGAGCTGGTGATATGGGATAGTGTTCACCCTTGTTACACCGTTTTCCATGAGCAAACTGAAACGTTTTCATCGCTCTGGAGTGAATACCACGACGATTTCCGGCAGTTTCTACACATATATTCGCAAGATGTGGCGTGTTACGGTGAAAACCTGGCCTATTTCCCTAAAGGGTTTATTGAGAATATGTTTTTCGTCTCAGCCAATCCCTGGGTGAGTTTCACCAGTTTTGATTTAAACGTGGCCAATATGGACAACTTCTTCGCCCCCGTTTTCACCATGGGCAAATATTATACGCAAGGCGACAAGGTGCTGATGCCGCTGGCGATTCAGGTTCATCATGCCGTTTGTGATGGCTTCCATGTCGGCAGAATGCTTAATGAATTACAACAGTACTGCGATGAGTGGCAGGGCGGGGTGATGCTGCCAACTTACTGATTTAGTGTATGATGGTGTTTTTGAGGTGCTCCAGTGGCTTCTGTTTCTATCAGCTGTCCCTCCTGTTCAGCTACTGACGGGGTGGTGCGTAACGGCAAAAGCACCGCCGGACATCAGCGCTATCTCTGCTCTCACTGCCGTAAAACATGGCAACTGCAGTTCACTTACACCGCTTCTCAACCCGGTACGCACCAGAAAATCATTGATATGGCCATGAATGGCGTTGGATGCCGGGCAACCGCCCGCATTATGGGCGTTGGCCTCAACACGATTTTCCGCCATTTAAAAAACTCAGGCCGCAGTCGGTAACCTCGCGCATACAGCCGGGCAGTGACGTCATCGTCTGCGCGGAAATGGACGAACAGTGGGGATACGTCGGGGCTAAATCGCGCCAGCGCTGGCTGTTTTACGCGTATGACAGGCTCCGGAAGACGGTTGTTGCGCACGTATTCGGTGAACGCACGATGGCGACGCTGGGGCGTCTTATGAGCCTGCTGTCACCCTTTGACGTGGTGATATGGATGACGGATGGCTGGCCGCTGTATGAATCCCGCCTGAAGGGAAAGCTGCACGTAATCAGCAAGCGATATACGCAGCGAATTGAGCGGCATAACCTGAATCTGAGGCAGCACCTGGCACGGCTGGGACGGAAGTCGCTGTCGTTCTCAAAATCGGTGGAGCTGCATGACAAAGTCATCGGGCATTATCTGAACATAAAACACTATCAATAAGTTGGAGTCATTACCCCGGAACAAAACGGATATTAAGTCATTATCAGAAAAAATAAACGATGCGATGGTAGGGCACAATGGTTTATTCATTTCTATAAAAAACATGGAAAATGAAAAAATTGTTGAACTCTATGCCAAAAATTCTGTTGTTCCAGCGGTCCTGCTTAATAAGTCGGGTGATATTCTCGACTATATGATCCAGACGGAAGAAAATAACACCGTGTACCGCAGTATCTCGCGGCGGGTTGCCGTGACGCCGGAACAGGGTAAAAGCAAACATGTCATCATTACGGTTGCCACGGATACTGGGTATCACACCCTGTTTATGGATAAGCTCAGTACCTGGCTGTTCTGGTTCAATATCGGTCTGGTCTTTATTTCTGTTTTTCTGGGCTGGCTGACCACACGTATTGGTCTGAAACCGCTACGGGAAATGACCAGTCTGGCTTCCTCCATGACCGTACACAGCCTGGATCAGCGTCTTAATCCCGATTTGGCTCCGCCGGAAATTTCTGAGACCATGCAGGAGTTCAATAACATGTTCGATCGCCTGGAGGGGTCATTCCGGAAACTGTCAGATTTCTCGTCTGACATCGCGCATGAGCTGCGCACAGCGGTCAGTAATCTGATGATGCAGACGCAGTTTGCACTGGCTAAGGAAAGGGATGTTTCGCATTACCGCGAAATCTTATTCGCTTACCTGGAAGAACTGAAAAGGTTGTCACGAATGACCAGTGATATGCTTTTTCTGGCACGTTCAGAGCATGGTCTGCTGCAGCTGGATAAACATGATGTGGATCTGGCCGCCGAACTGAATGAATTACGTGAGCTGTTCGAGCCTCTGGCAGACGAAACAGGAAAGACAATCACCGTTGAAGGAGAGGGCGTTGTTGCCGGAGACAGCGATATGCTGCGACGTGCTTTCAGTAACCTGCTTTCCAATGCAATCAAGTATTCTCCCGATAACACCTGTACAGCGATACACCTTGAGCGTGACAGTGACTGTGTGAACGTGATGATTACGAATACGATGTCCGGCCAGGTTCCCGCTAATCTGGAACGTTTGTTTGATCGGTTCTATCGAGCTGATTCATCAAGGGTCCACAACACGGAAGGCGCGGGGCTGGGATTATCAATTACAAGGTCGATCATTCATGCTCATGGCGGCGAGCTGTCAGCAGAACAGCAGGGGCGGGAAATTGTGTTCAGTGTGCGCCTGTTAATGGATTAATCCCGTTCTTCAGGAGAAACCTGGAAGGTGACAAAATTGTCATCATTCAGTCACGCGATAAACAGAGGCGGTTTTTTATAATCATACATAAATCAGGAGCAGAGTGATAACGCAATCGCCTGGTTCCTGGAGTGATGAATAACCCGCCCTGAGATCAAATGCTTTCTCTGTTATAAGCCGTTGATTGTTTGGGTATGAAAACACCGGAGACCCAACCATGAAAAAGATCCTTGTATCATTTGTTGCCATTATGGCTGTCGCTTCATCCGCCATGGCTGCAGAGACAATGAACATGCATGACCAGGTAAATAATGCCCAGGCACCCGCCCATCAGATGCAGTCAACCTCTGAAAAAAGCGCTGTTCAGGGAGACAGTATGACAATGATGGATATGAGCGGACACGATCAGGCTGCAATGTCCCATGAAATGATGCAAAACGGCAACGCTTCTGCCCACCAGGACATGGCGGAGATGCATAAAAAAATGATGAAAGGCAAACCAGGGGCCACCAACGAATCAGCAACGTCATTTTCAGAAATGAACGAGCATGAAAAAGCCGCTGTTGTGCACGAGAAGGCGAATAATGGTCAGTCTTCCGTTATTCATCAGCAGCAGGCTGAAAAGCATCGCAGCCAGATCACCCAGAATTAACCCGCAGCTCCACTTGTTAGACCCTCATTTGACGCCGAAGTCACTGGCTTACGCTCCCGTCCGGGAGCGTTTTTTTTATTCTTTCATTTATCATTGAGTCTTATGGGAATGGATTTAATCAGTTACTTAATCCCTGCCTCAGCAACAAGTCCCGGAAAGAGCAGCTTTATATTCCGGGTTTTTCTGCTCATAACCTCAACGGTGGCGCTTAGGATGTACTTTGTAAGTACCCAGAGTGTGTGTCATCAGTACCGGTGTTAATGCACCAGCCCATTCCAGCCATGTATACCCATGTAAATCCCAACAGCAGCAATCAGGGCGCTTGAAATATAGGGGGCTCTTCTGGCGATGGTATTGAAGCCACTCCAGCGTTTGGCGACCTGACGAACGCTGATCGCCGCACCCACTCCAACCGTTACGAGGGTCAATGCCAGGCCGATACTGAAACAAACAACCAGTGTGGCACCCAGCGTAAGCGCTTTAAGCTGAAGGCAGATCAACAATACAGTTATAGCTGCCGGGCAAGGGATAAGCCCTCCTGTCAGTCCAAATATCAGGATTTGCCCGTTGGTTACTTCTTTCCCGTCGAAGCGGCGTTTTATGTCATTGGCATGAGCCAGTTCGTGAGCGTCCTGATACTCTTTCGAATTCACATCCAGCCCATCAAGCTCAGAGTGGTCATGGTCATGGTCGTGTTCAGCGAACGCCACATCATAGTCATGGACATGACCACGATGTCCCAGAGACAGACGTACGTTGAAACTGTGAGGCTCAGGGATGGGAGATGTTGACTCCAGATAATCACCATGATCAACAAATTCAAAAGTCTGAGAGATCGTACTGTTTTCCCGAAGTGTGGTTAATGAGATATCTTCAGAAGCCCATCTTTGGCCACTAAGAGTGCGTAGCCGCCAGTGGGGAAGTTGTCCTTCTTCAAAAATGGACAGTTCAACTTTTCCATGGCCAGTATCGATCAACCTTGTTTCGTCATGGTGATGATGTTCATTCTCCTGCATTCCCTCCAGCCAGTTTTTCTCACCGCTCCAGGTTCGCCAGAACATCCAAAAAGCCGTACCAAGGATGATCACTGAAGAGACCATCTGTAGCCAGGGTTCGGCTGATTCTGCGGTAAATTTATTACTGATATACATCCCTCCAAAAGCAATCAGCCATACGACTGCAGTGTGCGACAATGTTGCCGCGACACCCAGCATCACGGCCTGACGTACGGTGCCTTTTATAGCAATGATGAATGCTGCCATCATTGTTTTGGAGTGCCCGGGCTCCAGTCCATGAAGCGCGCCAAGCAGAATGGCGCTGGGGATGAAAAACCATGCGTTGCCTTGCTGAAGAAGTGTCGTAAATTCGTTCATGAGAATCATTCTTGGTTATTAAGTGTAGGCCGGATTCTACTCCCCCCCAGTAAAATATACTACCCCCCAGTAGAATAACGCTGGTATAGTTACATAAAATATCCAGGAGAGTGAGAGCCCACATGTCACATACCATCCGCGATAAACAAAAACTGAAAGCACGTACAAGCAAGATCCAGGGGCAGGTTGCTGCGCTGAAAAAAATGCTTGATGAACCTCACGAATGTGCCGCTGTACTGCAACAAATAGCCGCCATACGTGGTGCCGTGAATGGTTTATTGCGTGAAGTGATTAAAGGACATTTGACTGAACATATTGTTCATGAAAGTGAAGAACAGAAACGAGAAGAAGACCTGGACGTTGTGCTGAAGGTTCTGGATTCTTACATCAAGTGACAGTTTGGCTAAAAGCCCTGAGCATTAATTTATCTAAATAACACGTTATCAAGTGACGGTTTTGGGCTGTTTGTAGCGGCATAGTGAGTTTGTTTAATCAATGAGCTTTAAGATGCCCCCCTTCATGCAAGGCAACGCGTACATTTCTGGTACATCTACTTCCCTTACTTTGCTCAGGGCAACCCACATTGTTAAAGCCTCTACTCGCTGACCATCAAAATCACCCAACGTCAGATAATGGAAAAAAATTTTGGATGACATTTTGAAACGTGTCCTCTGCTGTGAACGTCGAGAGATGCTACGCGAGAAAGGAGATGACCTACTTAGTATCCTGTTAAGTAGGTCTATCTGAAGAAGTAGACAACTTTAAAGTCTTTTTCATGTTAAAGGAGACAACTTTAATGTCTGTGTACACCTACCTTTGCTCAAATCAAAATGTTCTGACATACCAAAATGGAGTGTAAAATGACTCAAAACCAGGGTTCTGAGCCAGTACCGGCGAGCCGGACAGGGCAGCTCATCAGCGCCCGGGATATGGCCATGCAGAAATTCGAAGAAGGGATGCGGTTAATCTCGGAAGCGTCGGAACTGTGCGGTCTCTCTCTCTTCACCAGCAGAATTATGCAGCCCAACGCATTTGGTCTTCCGTCGTCACTGGATCGCACCATCGAGGAGGGGCGTAAGGAAATTGACCGTAAAACGTGGAAAAGGCTCTTTGAAGAAACAGGTATGGACCGGTACTGGAACCATAAGCAAAAAGAAGCCTTTAACGAATCCCTTCGTACGGATCCGCCCGTCGCTTCCCTGGAGATTGTTAAGGGAACATTACAGCATGCACTGGCTAACAGACGAGACACCCTTGCAGAAGGTTTCGTTGATGTTCTCAACAAGCTTGACCGAAGTTTCAAAAGCAATGCCAGGCAATATACAATGCCAAAAAAGCTTGTTCTTCGGGGGATTTTTCCTGGTGTGAACGTGCTGAGGTACAACGGTTTCTCGCAGGACAATCACTTTTGTTTACGCGACTTTGAGAATATTGTATGCATCTGTTCTGATACTCCAACACCTGCAACCGGCGGTGGGCTGAGTATGGTCGACAGGCTGACGGCCATGAGAAATACAGAATTCACAGGCGAGGTCAGTGATGAGAATGGCTGGCGGTGTCGCCTGTTTGAGAATGGAAACGTTCATATTTGCATCGACAGTATCTCGCTTCTGAATGCTCTGAACGATCTTATCAGCATATATTTTGCAAACCAGCTTCCGGCCGCAGGAAAAAAATGATGATTGAAAATGATAAAGAAAAAAGCCTGAACGATGCTACCCCGCCAGAGGTGCAGAATGACATCCGCAGCGAATCCACTGAAAAATCAAAGGAAATGGGTCGTTCAAGGTACTCATCTATCGCGATGATCGATTACTTCAATGCAATCGAACGTCTGTGCAAAGAGAAAGAAATTAACCCGGAAAATATCGATCTGAGCTTCAAAGTTCACTGGCTCAGAAACGCTGTTGGCGGCTCGTTTGCAAGGTCACAGGAGATGTTCGCGGAGTACCAGAAGTATGTTAAAGAGGTTCCTGAAGAGGCCCGTTACCTGGATATACCCGATGAGGTAAAGGTTGCACTCGGCGATATTATCTCGTACATCACCTGGCACTACCGTAGAAGCTATACCGCAATACAGAATGATAGTGTTAAAAAAGCTGAAGCACGTAGCATGCAGCTGGAGGAGGAGGTAACGCAGCTGTTACAGCGGCTTGAGCAAAGCGCTACCGATATGGATGAGCTGAAACTTGAGAATCAGGCACTACAGGGTCGATTAGAGATCCGGGACAGTACCGTCAAGGAGTTAGAAACAAGGCTGAATGTTGCCGAAGCAGAACTCGAAACCTGCCATCACCAGTTAGATAGCACACGGCATGAATTGAGCCTCGCACAGCAGTCAAATGACTCACTCTCCCAGCAACTGGCTGAACGTAAAACAGAGATCGCTGGTCACCTTGAATATCAAAAAAAGCTGAACGAAGAGATCAACACGCAGCGTTCTGATAACGCCGGTCTTTCCAGACAATGCGACCAGTTAAGTCAGACTGTGTCAGATACAAAGGCAGAGAGGGACAGGTTTGAACAGGAATTGATTGCTGCACAGAACCTTTGTACTGAGCTGAAAAGTGCACTGTCCGGGAAAGAGGGTGACCTGGTGGCGGTGAATGCCGAACTTACTGAACTCCATAAACTAAACGAGTCGCTGAGCGCCGACCTGAATAAAGTAACTTTGGTCAGCCAGGGCTATGAAGCGGAAGTGGCTGAACAAAGCAATGAACTCAAAACGCTCCAGGCCAAAGTAATGAAGCTGGAAGCTACCCTGGAGGCGGAGAAAACAATCTCAGAATCCCTGAAAGGCACCATTGATACATTAACTGGTGCAATGGCAGGGGGAGGTACTGGAAAGTCAAAACAGCCGCGTAGCAGAAAAACATCATGATAAATGAAGCCAGGTTGATACACTTCTCTGCATCCCCTGGCACATAAGAACTTCTGCGGACATTCAGCCCGTCCGCAGGAGTTTTCGTCCTTCAGTCAACAAATGCACTACCTTTTTTGAGTCTCCACTTTCCAGAGCAGAAAACACGTTACCGATTCTACCAACAGCTTGTATCTGAGTGATAACCCCAGTCTTGTAATCATCTAGGATCCCTGACAGGAAAGCGTTCAGTTTTGTCTGTTCGCTTAGCGAAAGCATGTAGGACATTTTTTCTCCATTTTAAGCAGGTGTGTCAGTTGAAAGAGGTTTGCGTGATTCTGGAAAATGAGGCAGCACCATAGTTTCAGATGCTGTGGTCGCATCCCAGTGCCACCATCCATAAGGCCCATATTCACGGTTGTAATAATCTTTTTTGAGTTGCTTTCGGGCCAGATAAGCAGGAGTGGCCATACCAAATACTTCCATCGGGAACGGCTTATCGCTTTTTGTGTCGAGCAGGTAGAAGTCAGGGAACACCTCACTAATACTCGCATCATAACGCATGGGCTTAACGTACTGCCGGTGCTCTGCATCCAGCTTTTCTGCAACAACCGCCTCATAGGAGGAGTCCAGAGGTATCCAGTTCTCGCTAACGTGCATCAGCACAATTTGATGAGCTCTTACAGAAGGGCCTCTGCCGGTTACCGCAGCTGGTGACGTCAACGCAAAGACAACTATTTTCGCCCCGGATTTCCATGCTGCGTACTCCGATGAAAATCGTTTCTTTACGCTATCCCAATGGACTTCTGAATTGAAAAAAATCAGCGGTAGCCCCCCAAAATTCCGCAGGGGTAAAAATTTAAGTGGCTTCTCATGCTTTTCAGCATCGTAGCGAGGTAAAACTGACAGGAGCATGAGACGTTTATCACTCATCGCCTGTGATGAAAGACGCTGAATTTGCGACTGAGCGACAGGTTGTTTCGGGTCAGGTACACCAATGAATAAATGGTCACCTATGCAGGCTCTGCCGGTACGAATTTGTTTAGCGGTTTCAAGCAGACGATACCGTACCAGTGAATCGTTACGTTTCCCTGCCATTTTCGGGTACCAGACATTCAGACCAGACTCTGTCCACAAAAGACTAAGCAAGCCCAGGAGGGTCATTGAGGCCTGACCTCCTTCTGGTCGCTGAACATGGGGCAGGGGAGGCACTTCTGATTTTTCAGGAGGATCTTTCTCTGTCATACCGATACCGAGCCTTACAGCCATATCACCTTCGGTTGTAATCCGGACCACACCACTCGCATATCCTTTCAGGCCGGTATGCCGGGCATCAAGGGAGAAGAATACACAGGAAGGATCATGCTCAATGCCCGTGTTAGCGGCTTTGACGAGAATAAAGGCATCACCGTTCGGTAAAGCACGAACATAAAGTCGCTTTTCTCCTTTTCCACGACATCCGCAGGTGATGACTGATTTTTGACCTGAGGTGTGGTGTGCCTTTTTAAGAGCCGACTGCCACCCTTTAGCAAACTCATCCTGCGTTTGAAAGTCAGGTGAATACCTTTTGACGTTTGGATCGTCGTCGTAAGCAATCATCACTGCGAATTTTTGGCTCATAGTAGTCTCCTAAACAGGAAGTTTAATATCCCAACCAGAGCAACACTTCCTGAGCGTCATACTGTTCCTTTACGCCCATGTCGCTAAAGAATTCTTCGAAATCTGTTTCGGGAACGCAATGCCTGGACAGTTCTTGTAATGCTCGTTCTTTAGATACCGTCTCACCTTCAGCTGATTCGAAATACGTCATGGTTGACCTCTGACATTATTACAACAATCTTAAGCATTTAAATTGATGAAGGAGCTCAGGTCAGCTGACTTCGTCGTAAAACTGCCGCAAGCGCTGGGAGGCTGCAAATTCAATTCGTGACTTCAGCAGTTTGGCGACGGCCGCAAAGACATCAACGACCACGGAGTTCCCAAACTGTCTGTAAGCCTGTGTATTGGACACAGGGATACGGAAAACACTTTCCCCGGGTTTATCGAAGCCCATTAGCCTGCTGCATTCACGTGGCGTTAGCATGCGTGGCCGACGGTCCATGTTGTATGTGTTATGGAAATCAGTTTCTCCCAGTTCATGAGACCAGCCCCGATCAATAAGAATTTCAGATCCGTCTTTCATATAGCGGCTTGAGAGGGTTCTGGTGACACTATTAACATTGGAAGGATCTACTAGTCCAAAACCAAAACCATTGCCTTTTGCCGCATGTTTCTTTGCATAGTTGTATAAGTACTCCCAGAGTTTAGGGGAGAGGATGTATTTACTATCTACGCTCGGATCCAGTAAATCTGAGAGAGAAGGGCGCTTGTCCGGATAAAAGTCTTTAATGTCTCTCAGAGTAAAACCGTCTTTCAGACGTAGGTCGCGGCGAAAACCAATAAGGACGATACGTTCACGGTGCTGGGGTCGGAAATGACGGCCATCGATGACTTTAGGATCATCCGCGCCCGTGCTTTCGCTGTTTGCGACGTCGTAGCCAAGCTCATCGAGCGTTTTCATGATGATGTTAAAGGTATTACCCTTATCGTGACTCTTCAGATTTTTTACGTTTTCCAGAACAAAAATTGCAGGTTGTTTTGCCCGGATGATCCTGGCCACATCAAAGAAGAGCGTACCCTGAGTGTCGCACTCGAAACCGTGTTTGCGACCCATAGAGTTCTTTTTACTGACACCGGCGATGCTGAATGGCTGGCATGGAAATCCCGCAAGAAGAACATCATGATCCGGGATAGAGGCATCGATAAATTTGTATGCCTCGTCATCAGTAACCTCGGGCCGGTTGCTAAGAGTGATGTCACGGATGTCTGAATTGAAGCGGTGCTCGTTCTCATCGCAATACCAGTTCGCCCGGTAAGTACGGCTGGAATAAGTATTCCATTCGCTCGTGAAAAGACATTTACCACCGATGGCATCAAATCCGCTTCGCAGTCCACCTATCCCTGCAAACAGATCGATAAAGCTAAAGTGCCTGTCCTCATAATCAGCAGGTCGTGAAGGTATTAAAGTCTGTAGATAGCGTCCATCTGCGATACTCAGCTCACAATGCTCAGGTATGCATGTAACCTGACGTTTAAGGGATGCACGGGACCAATTACTGCCATTTTCATCATTTAATACCTGAGCCAGATATTTCAGGTCATAAATGGTCGAAGCTGTTAACAAAGTTTTGTGGATCAGAGATGGTGTTTTATCCACATCATTCAGGTCTGTCTCAAGATCATGAGTGTAACGTTTCATCCAAACTCTCTCAGGAATAATATCTTTGAGATAGATTAACACGCTTAATTTGGATTATTTTTTGGTTCAGGTTCTAAATTTATTGTGATTATTCTGCCTTTAAGTTGCAAAAAGATTGGTTTTAAGCCCGCCCATGAAATAATGACTTGTTAAAATACTGCCTGTAAATAGGCTTGTGGATACATGTCTGTACTCAACAAATCAAGGTGAAATGATGTTTTTTTTAACAAAGTTACTTTTGCCCATCATGATTGTTGTATTCCCAGTGGCGTCCTGGGGGAACTCAACAACTTTTGAGGCAAAGGTGGTTAAGATTGTTGACGGTGACACCATAACTGCGTTGGATGCTCAAAACACAACCATCAAAATACGGATGTATGGTATAGACGCTCCTGAATCTAAACAGGCTTTTGGCCAAAAAGCAAAACAGGCCTTAACCACAGCTATAGCAACTAAAATCGTTACCGTGATAGACCATGGTACGGATATCTATGGCCGTATGTTAGGTACCATCTGGTTAGATGGATATGATATCAATGCCTCTATGGTGGACAGTGGATATGCGTGGGTTTATCGGTTCGAAGATAACGCCATTGTCCCTGGCTATATCAAATATGAATCCGCAGCACAAAAGGAGGCAAAAGGGTTATGGGCAGACACCAACCCTGTCCCACCATGGCAGTGGAGACAGGCAAACGAAAAGCCCAGAAAGGTGAAAGGGAAGAAATAACCATGATGAAAGAGCCTCATCCGTTACTTCAGTTGGTACTAAACGATTCCGGTCGTCTAACCATGCCTGTTTATTATAGAGATCAACAGTATTGCCCGACTTGCCTTACAAAGGTGTTGAAGAGTGAGGATGGAAGTTTGGCGCACCTCGGGGAAATAAATCAAAATACATGTAGACCTTCTATTTCAGTAGTTGTGACAAAAGCAATTATTGAAATGTTATGTGACGGGGAAAAAATATTTGTAAATCCAATACGATACCGAGGCCGGGTGCTGGCACCCTCAGTAATTTTTTCTCCCGACACTCACACTTTCAAACCGTTTATAAATACAGACTATCAGCCTGTGGGAGCAAACTGGAAAAGTGAAAAGGGATATAAACTCGGTCTGTTTTATCTCAAAGATCGAGCCAACTCTATCAATAAAGAGGAATTTGATTTCATTGCCGTTATAGACCCTAAGGCAATGCAGAAAGAATTTATTTCGGCCTGGTCTGAGGTTGATGAAAAAAATCCATTGGAAACGCTGAAGCAGATCTTACGATCTAAAAACAACTCTTCTTTATGGGTAAAATGGCCTGGCAAAATTGAGCATGCGCAAAAAGGAAATTGCAACGAAAATTACTGGTTCGATTATCAATCTGATAATCAGGAAGTGAACTGTACGGTCTCTGTTGTAGGTATCGAAGGTAACAGTTCCGGTGAGACAATTTATAGATTGCAAACTTTGCTAAAGCGTAAGCTCAATGAATATCAACTGGTTCGGTCTTTAGGGACTATTATGCTTCTTGATAATACCGGGAATATGATTCCATCAAACCATCCTTATTTTGAAGTCATCTCAAAAGCATGTATAAATGGAGTGCGTGACTTTGTTCGTCAAAACCCGTGGGTAGTCTGACGGTCAACTATAAAGCATAATATAATTAGTAATAACAAGGAACAGACATGAATGAAAACTCAGTAATCTTAATAAGTTTATTTTGGTTTTTTTTTGGATCGAGTGTTGTAGCTGGTTTTATGGATGCATCATTATATTGCTGGATTTTTGCAGCCATAAGCGCATTGTTTCTTCTTTCGGTGATACAAACACCAAAGGAGTTAACGGTATCTATTCTTCTTGCGGTACTTATGGCAAGCTCCGCAGGTGTTTTCATTCTGGCTTATAAAGTCAAAACGAATGTCGTTTCACCAATCTATCTCTTAAAAAAGCCTACTGCATACATGGCTGAAATAGATAACCGAAGGATTCATGGTTACTAAATATTTTGCAATTGCATCATTTGACGGTCCGGGTTTATTTACCCACAGCATCGACTAATTCAAGAGGTTACATATGATAGTTTCAGAAGCAATTTTTTATTCTTCTATTATTTCCTGGGTTCTTTATTGGTGGTTTATTGGAAATATTACTAAAAAGGTAGGGATGCTTGTTGTTCCACTCACGCTTACCTTCGGATGTTACATTTATGCAATTCATTTGGATGATTCCGAACAGCAAACCAATTTACGTTGGGAGCAGATCGGTTTTATTACCTTTATAATTGTGATAATGTGGGCAGGAAAGTTTGTGATGAAAAGACTATCTGAATGATGATCTAATCCACACTTTTCGATATCTTAGAAAAGTAACTTTGTGAGCAAACAGTCATATGACATGCAAAACGCTGATCTCAAAGACAGATGATGGATACACATTTAGCATTTCACCTTACGAAGACGGGTACCGCTTATCAGTCTCGCCTGAAAATCGTCACAATGGTACCCAAAGCTTTGACGGCTGGTTCCCACGTTTTTTTTCCGAACCACAGTATGCCAAATCATCTTTAACTAAGTTTCTCGGTGAGTCCTTAGTATGGGAAGAAGATTCAAGTAATGCTCTATGAGATTACTTATTATAAATTTTTCTATTAATCTCCATGGAGTGATATATGAATTTGGCCTATTTTTTATTTTTGTCTATAACTGTTATGCTTACGAGCTTTATTATTAAATCACTTGTCGTATTGGTAAAGTTCAAATTACTTCGTGATGAACGTCTCGAATATACCAGCAATAAAAATATTGATGAGATGTACGATTTAATGAATGCGAAGGAAGAAATCCTCATAAGGCATCATAAGCAGATGTTGGCATTGCATCTTTCACTATTAATATTCGTTCTATTTATTGCTTACATTTACTAAAAATAATTTTATTCAACATTTCAACAAAGGGTTTTCAATGGAAAGCTTCGAAACTGAACAAATGATTCAATATGCTTTCTACATAAATATCGTAATAACGACTGGTTTGGCATGGTTTTGCTTGCGGTCAGGATTGCATTACAATTTTTTCAGAAAAGCAGAGAGTGCCAGAACAAAAGGGCTGAGTAGTACCTCTACTGAACACGGTCCAGCAATTGTGAGAATAAAGAAGCTACAAGCATTAGTAGATTTTATTAGTAACTGTGCTTTTCTAATCCTTTCAATTGGCACAGCTTATATTTTGTATTTTTGGATCCACAGTTAACTCATACAAGGTAACTTCGGCAAATAACAACTTCTAATGCAGGACTTTAATAACTATAACGGATGCTACATGAAAAACGACAGTTTAATTACGCGGTATAAAATACTTAAAGGCGAACGCGATGAGTCTATCTTCACCATAATAATCGCGCTAGTAGTAAAGCTGGGGCTGGTAGCCCTGGCATTCTATCTGTTGCTTGGTTCCACGATTGATTGGTCAAGCTGGAAAACCTATGCCGCCATGTTGATCTTTGGAGCATTTCTCTAAAAGGATGACCACGGCAATACCAGGTCAGACAACAAGGTCGTTAGCATGATCGTTGGAAGCAACGGAAGCACCTTGAAAAAGGTCGGCAGCACTATAAAATCCATCAGCAATGCACACAAATAAACTACTGGTATCTTAAAATGAAAGTGAAAGAGTTGATCGCCATGCTGAACGAAAGAGACCCTGAGGCAATTGTTCTGATTTCCGGCTATGAAACGATCGGCGGCACGGAAGTCGCAGAAGCTGATTTGCTCATTGATATGCAGTCAATATGCTTAGAACAGGCTGATAATCTCACAGGAAACCGTAAAGTTGTTTCTTCCGGTGGTGAAGATTCAGTTTGGTTAGGCTGGAAAGATGATTACCGTACAAAGGTGTTTTTAGAAGATGCCCAAATTCCTGATCAAGATGAATGACGGTCAGCGTTGGCTTCAAAGGCAATCTATCAGTACGTGAAACGTAAATGTTAAAAAATAACCACATATGAATCAATAACTTATGTCAAAGCTAAGTAGAGATGTCCGGGGTGGGGCAAAGTTCAAATGTCCTTTGATAATATTGAATTCCTGGATAAAAATCGCATCTTAACCTCTTCGTTTGAGTACCTTGTTGGGTTGACCCCGTATTCGCTTTATTTGTAGTATTGGGCTGCTTTGAAGTGTTTCATGTTCAAACGCGACGTGTTCTGTAAGTTCTTCCTGACAACAGAGCCGACAATATATACACATCCGCTATGGAGAATCTGACAACCGCTATGCGTATTACGCCACCCTGAGTTTTTCCTTCCTCTGTCGTACTGAGCAAGCCTCAGCACGCACTCAATAACATCCCGTCTGCGGATGTGCTTTACCGTACGTAAAAATGTAGCCCTCCAGGGCTGACTGTATCTAAAAACTGAGAAATTACTATGTTGCTGTCCTCGACGCGTAAGGACTGGCTGGGTAACGTCCGTGGTGACGTTCTGGCCGGTATTGTTGTCGCGCTCGCACTCATTCCAGAAGCGATCGCCTTTTCCATTATCGCCGGTGTTGATCCCCAGGTGGGCCTCTACTCGGCGTTCTGTATTCCTCTCGTTATGGCCTTCTTTGGCGGACGTCCGGCGATGATTTCGTCCTCCACCGGTGCAATGGCTCTCCTGATGGTGACGCTGGTGAAAGATCATGGCTTACAGTATTTACTGGCTGCCTCCATACTGACCGGGGTATTCCAGCTGATAGCCGGATATCTGAAGCTTGGCGGGCTGATGCGTTTTGTTTCACGCTCAGTGGTCACGGGGTTTGTTAATGCACTGGCAATACTGATTTTTATGGCCCAGTTGCCTGAGCTGACCAATGTGACATGGCATGTTTATGCCATGACTGCGGCAGGGCTGGGGATCATCTATCTCTTCCCTTATATCAACAAAACCATTCCTTCACCGCTTGTGTGCATCGTGGTGCTGACTGGGATTGCCATGTGGCTGCATCTGGATGTGCGAACCGTCGGGGATATGGGGAAACTTCCCGACAGTCTGCCGGTCTTCCTGCTCCCGGACGTGCCTTTAAATCTTCAGACGCTGCTCATCATCCTGCCATATTCTGCGGGGCTTGCGGTGGTTGGCCTGCTTGAGTCGATGATGACCGCCACTATCGTGGATGACATGACCGACACGCCAAGCGACAAAAACAGGGAGTGCAAAGCTCAGGGCATCGCGAACATCTGCACATCCTTTATCGGAGGAATGGCAGGCTGCGCGATGATTGGGCAATCTGTTATCAACGTAAAATCCGGTGGACGCGGACGACTTTCAACCCTCACGGCGGGCGTGGTGCTGCTTTGCCTGATTGTGTTCCTGCGCAACTGGGTCTCCCAAATTCCGATGGCAGCGCTGGTCGCGGTGATGATTATGGTTTCCATCGGGACATTCTCCTGGCGCTCCATTGCCAACCTGCGGACACACCCCCTTTCAACCAGCGTGGTCATGCTTGCCACCGTCGCGGTTGTGGTGGCAACACATAATCTGGCCTTCGGTGTGCTGACCGGTGTACTGATTGCTTCGCTCAATTTTGCCACTAAAGTATCCCGGTTCATGCGTGTAACCTCAGTTCTGGAGGGGACGAGCCGGACGTATACCGTCACCGGCCAGGTATTCTTTGCATCAGCAGACCGCTTTACGAGCCACTTTGATTTCCGTGAAGCGATTGAGAATGTGGTGATAGACGTTTCACATGCCCATTTCTGGGACATCACGTCCGTCAGCGCCCTGGATAAGGTGGTCATTAAGTTCCGTAGAGAGGGCGCCGGGGTTGAAATACGTGGGATGAATGAAGCCACCCGCACCATCGTTGACCGGTTTGGTGTTCACGATAAACCTGAAGAAGTCGAAAAACTGATGGGCGGTCATTAACAGACTGGAGGGAAAACTATGAATAATACTGTTACAGCCTGTGTGGACGGTTCACTTTCAACGCGGTCAGTGTGTGAATATGCGGCGTGGGCAGCCCGCACTTTGCAATCACAGCTAGCACTGTTGCACGTTATCGAAAAAGACAGCACCCCGGTAGTGTCAGACCTGACCGGCACTCTCGGCATAGACAGTCAGCAATTGCTGACCGATGAGCTGGTAGAAATTGAAGGGCAACGTAATCGCCTGCTGATGGCCCAGGGGAAAGCAATACTGGAAAGTTGTGCTGAACTGCTTCAAAAACAGGGAAGCCCGGATGTGCTTTTGATGCAAAAACACGGTACACCGGATGAAGTTCTGGCAGAGCTGAGCGACCTTCGTCTCATGGTGCTGGGGCGTCGGGGTAGCCAGCATCCGGTAGGCTCTCATCTGGAAAGCGTTATTCGTCTGCAAAAGAAACCCCTACTGGTTGTTCCGGAGAACTACTCAGTGCCTTCCAGAGTCATGCTGGCTTATGATGGCAGTGAAGAAAGCAGGAGTAACCTGGAACGTCTGACGATGAGTCCCTTACTCAGGGGGCTGGAGTGCCACCTTGTCATGGTAAACGGTAAGAAGGAAGAGCTGCTGACCGCACAGCAAATTTTACGTGACGCGGATATAGAAAACAGCACAACACATCTTACCGGGCAATCAGTCGGGGACGCGCTTATTCGTTACGCCGAGGAAAATGCTGTCGATCTGATAGTGATGGGGGCCTACGGTCATTCCAGGTTGCGGCAGTTCTTTATCGGTAGTCATACCTCCGAAATGCTGCAAAAGACGCAACAACCGCTTCTTATCCTCCGTTAGCACTGATTATCTTAAATAAAAAAGGGCGAGTTCTCTCGCCCTTCGTCACAAGAACACGTTTAGTTCAGCCGGTTACCTTTTTCATCAACTACCTTCTCACCGTCCTCTTTCGTGAACGCGCTTTTCTGCGCATCGGGAAGAATATCCAGCACGACTTCAGAAGGGCGGCATAGCCGGGTACCCAGCGGCGTTACCACGATAGGGCGATTGATCAGAACAGGGTGCTGCAACATAAAATCGATTAACTGCTCGTCAGTAAAGCGGTCTTCCGCCAGCCCTAACGCTTCAAAAGGTTCGACATTCTTACGCAGCAGCGCTCGTACCGTGATCCCCATATCCGCAATGAGTTTTACCAGCTCAGCTCGTGATGGTGGGGTTTCAAGATAATGAATAACGGTCGGCTCTGTACCGCTGTTGCGGATCATTTCAAGGGTATTGCGTGACGTGCCGCAGGCCGGGTTGTGATAAATGGTAATGTTGCTCATATCAGTATCTCATTACAAAGTGAAAGACAGACGAAGCGCCAGTGCTGCAAGCGTGACAAACAGCACGGGGATTGTCATGACAATGCCCACCCGGAAGTAATATCCCCAGGTAATTTTGATATTTTTCTGCGACAGAACGTGCAGCCACAGTAACGTTGCCAGACTGCCGATAGGGGTAATTTTTGGCCCCAGGTCGCTGCCGATGACGTTGGCGTAAATCATCGCTTCTTTGATAACACCGGTCGCTGTGCTGCCATCAATCGACAGCGCCCCGACCAGCACGGTCGGCATATTGTTCATCACTGATGACAGGAAGGCCGTCAGGAAGCCCGTACCCAGCGTTGCCGCCCACAATCCCTGCTCTGCCAGCTGATTCAGCAAGGAAGAGAGATAGTGGGTCAGACCGGCATTTCGTAAGCCGTAGACCACCAGGTACATCCCCAGCGAGAAGATAACGATTTGCCAGGGCGCACCACGCAGCACCTTACCGGTGTTAATGGCATGCCCTTTTTTCGCAACAGCAAACAGAAGCAATGCACCAGCGGCTGCGACCAAACTGACCGGTACGCCCAGCGGCTCCAGTCCGAAGAATCCCACCAGAAGCAACACCAGAACCAGCCAGCCGGTTTTAAAGGTATTCACATCACGTATAGCGTCTTTCGGTTCTTTCAACAGAGAAACGTCGTAAACGGCGGGAATGTCCTTACGGAAAAACAGATGCAGCATCACCAGCGTAGCCGCAATCGCGGCCAGGTTAACCGGGACCATCACGGCGGCATATTCTGAGAAACCAAGCTTAAAGAAATCCGCCGAGACGATATTCACCAGGTTTGAGACAATCAGTGGCAGGCTTGCCGTGTCAGCGATAAACCCTGCGGCCATGATAAACGCTAAGGTTGCTCCCCGGCTGAATCCCAGCGCCAGCAGCATCGCGATAACGATAGGTGTCAGGATCAGTGCCGCACCGTCGTTGGCAAACAGTGCCGCAACCATCGCACCAAGCAGGACGATCCAGGTGAAGAGCAGCCGCCCCCGGCCATTCCCCCAACGGGCAACGTGCAGCGCGGCCCATTCAAAGAAGCCGGATTCGTCGAGCAGAAGACTGATGATGATCACGGCGATAAAGGTGGCGGTCGCATTCCACACTATCTGCCAGACCACCGGAATATCCCCCAGATGAACGACGCCAGTCAGCAATGCCAGAATTGCGCCCAGTGAGGCACTCCAGCCAATCCCCAGCCCTCTGGGTTGCCAGATAACCAGGACGAGCGTGAATAAAAAGATAGCACCAGCCAGTAACATCAGAAACTCCATTCACATTTGTTTATTCGGATATATATATCGCCATCAGCAGGAGACAGATGCCACGCTACTGAGCTTGTTGCGTATGTTTTCTCGTTCACAGTTCCAGGCTGTATCAATAATACCCGCAGCCCATGCTGGCATGTGTGGCGACAGTCGGTAATGCACCCATTTTCCTTCGCGACGGTCGATGACCAGCTCGGCTTCACGTAAAAGGGCCATATGGCGAGAAATTTTTGGCTGAGACTCTGCGGTTGCCGCACAGATGTCACAGACGCACATTTCACCGGACTCCCTGAGAAGCATCACGATAGTTGAACGGGTCTCGTCGGCGAGCAGTTTAAAAAGCTGAACAGGCTGTAGCATGCTTAACCTCGTAAAAAAATAACAATACATATGGTATTTCATATGTGATAACTTTTAAAGCATAGCTTATGAAATGGAGATTTTTTATGACCGACTTACCAGCAATCGAACCGGCTTATTTTGATGATGCGCTTGCCAGCAAACTTACGGGCAACAACGAAACCATGCCGCGAATTCTCATCCTGTACGGTTCAGTACGAGAGCGGTCCTACAGTCGTTTTGCAGCGGAAGAGGCCGGGCGGTTGCTGGCAAAGATGGGGGCTGAGGTGAAAATATTTAACCCATCCGGTCTGCCGTTACCCGATGATGCGCCCGAAAGTCACCCCAAAGTGCTTGAACTCCGCGAGCTGGTCAGGTGGTGTGACGGAATGGTCTGGAGTTCTCCGGAAAGACATGGCGCCATGAGCTCGGTGATGAAGGCCCAGATTGACTGGATACCCCTGAGTGAAGGTGCTGTTCGTCCTTCCCAGGGTAAAACGCTGGCCGTCATGCAGGTTTGTGGTGGTTCACAGTCGTTTAACACGGTCAATCAGATGCGGATACTTGGCCGCTGGATGCGGATGTTCACCATCCCCAATCAGTCGTCAGTGCCAAAGGCATGGCAGGAATTTGATGATGAAGGGCGCATGAAACCCTCACCCTGGTATGACAGGATTGTCGACGTTACCGAAGAGTTGTTCAAAATGACGTTACTCCTGAAAGGGCACACAGCCTACCTGTCCGACCGCTACAGCGAAAGGAAAGAGAGTCATCAGGAGCTCGCGGCACGGGTCAATCAGGCCAAAATCTGACAGCCAGGCATGCCCGGATGGATTACCGGGCTTTAAATCGGTTTCTTCCCAAATATCTCTTCAGAGCGTGACTGAAGTTTCACCAGGGCATTGAACATATCGTCCTGATCCAGGGAACGCTGGGATTTCTTCGTCGTGGGAGCTTTACGCCTGCGAGAAGGGCCGTCTCCGGATGGTACGGATTGCGACCGGTTATTATCCCGCTCGGCCTGGACCAGCTGCGCCATTTCCAGGGCCCGCCCCAGACGTTTGTTATCCACAATGGCCCCCTGATCGATTTCAGAAAGCTTGTCATAGGTGGAGTAGGGAAGTGATACGCCATTAAGCCGGAGCTCTTTATGTCCATCCGGGTAATGCCAGACATCGATGTATTTACCAATCGCCCGACGACTGAATTCGCTGTCTTCAATCAGATAAAGGACTTTGTCGTATTGCACTGTGAGTGATTTCGACACTTTACGAGCTTCACGCCAGTTAAATACCATATCAAGATCGTCATCGACATCCAGTTCCCGATGAACATCAAACGCCTGGCGAGGCGCTTTTGCGAAACGACGGTTGTAATCGTTCATGAACTCTTCGGCAAATGCGTTCGCAGCTTCCATGGAACTGATGCCCTGGAGCCTGAGCTCCTTGACCAGTCGGTCCTGAAGCGTCAGGTGCGCCCGTTCAACGCGGCCTTTGGCAGCACTGGTTTCTGCACAAATGGTCTGAATGTTCAGTTCATGCATCGCACGGCCAAACTGGGTATCGCCGTCGCCGCCGGTTGCATTTTTATTGTTGATCCTGAATACGCTGGCTTTGTCGCTGTACAGCGCAAGCGGTTTGCCATGTTTTTCAATATAGCCCCGGGTCGCTTCAAAATAGGTGAAAGTAGACTCAGATTTCACGAAAAGAAGCTGCATTAAACGACTGGTTGCGTCATCAACGTAAACCAGTGCCGTACACTTAGGTCCCCGATTTTCAAACCAGTGGTGGTCGCAGCCGTCGATTTGTATGAGTTCACCGGCACAGGCACGGCGGTAACGAGGTTGCTGAATTTTTGGCGCACGTTGCTTACGTGGGACCCACAGACTGGCCTGAGTCATCAGCTTACGGACGGTTTCTTTGGAAAGATGAACACCGTGCACCTCAGACAGTTTTTCACAGGCCAGCGTCGGACCGAAATCGTTATAGCGTTCGCGAATAATGTTCAGCGCGTATGCGGCCAGTCCCTGAGGCAACTGGTTGTTACTGGATTTACCACGACGGCGGCTGGTCATGCCAATCGGACCATCTTCACGATAACGCGCAAGCAGACGACGGCACTGACGGTCGGAGATACCAAGCCGCTGAGCTGCCATTTGTGTTGTCAGACGCCGGTCGATGACATCCTGAATGATTTTGAGTCGGTTAACTTCATCCAATGTGAAAAACTCCGCTGCGAGAGCCGTCATGGTAATCCTTACTTGATTATACACGCCGGACATCTTAACTTAGCCATTATCGGACATTACAACTTTGCTACTACAACTTATGTCAAAGCAAGTTTAAAATGTCACCTCTTTGTGCAAGATAGAAAGGGCACTTTCAGCCTATGTAATCATATTAATGTGACTGCTGCGTTATCCCACTCAACCAATTAATAAAGCAAAAGTTAAATATGAAAGACTGGAATAAAAATATAACGAAAACATCTTAATATGGAAATATCTGTGTCAACGGGATCTTTAGTTATTGAATATCTGGTTCTAAATAGGTTCTACATTCAACGGGAAGGGAAACCAAATATCTATATGTTTTTTATAAATACCATTACGTGGCAAACAACAATCTGCATATTTTTTTAAAGAATCTCCACATGGACAAATATTTTCTGGCGATAATACTCCATCATGTTCTTTCGCCTTAAATCTCCAGGTCGTAATATTGAAAATTTGATGTGGGGATTGTATGTATTTGACAACACTAATTAAAGTTGAATAGTTATAATGATCACCATCATTGGAGAAAAAAACACTACATTTGTTAACGGGATTACTAACTATGTCATAAGTAATTAATTCAAAATCGATCACTTCATCAAAGCAAAGAACTCCATTATAAAGTTTATTTTTAACATGACCACAATCATTAATAAAACTACGGGTTGTATTACATACTGAACATTTCACTTCTTTTATTATTTCACGAGAACTACCGAAGATTTTATATGGGAATAACGCCTGCCAATTACATACCATTCTCGCTAAGAAGTTAACACCATAGAAATTAACCTCAGGCAGAAACTCATTATTTTCTTTAATATGTATTAAATCTATTTCTATCCTTTCAAGTTCTACCCATGCTTCATAAAAATCACCTCTTGTAAGTAAATTAATGACTTGAATATATTTTAAATGGGCTAGTAAAATTGTTTTGTATAAAAACAATCTGTTTGATTCATTATTCAAGCTCAAGGATTGAGCTTTTTTTAACTCAGCATTAAGATAATCAAGAATAGCACTATCTTCTTGAGTAATACACATCCAACGCTTTAACTTTTCGTGAATATTCATAATATCTATATAGATTTTTATTTGATTTTGTTAATTACTTTTAAAACATCGTCTACTTTTCCAGAAACAGTGTATTTCACATGTTTTCCTGATTTATTTTTTTTAATTATAGAGACTTTAACGTCTATATCTCTAGTTCCAAAGTTATCAATTTTTTTCTGAATATAATTTGAAACAAGATTTACTAAAAAAGGTATCATTACTGATGTGGCAAAGAAAGTGCCTAACGCTAACGTTATACTGTTTAATTGCAGGTACGAAACACCATTAGAATCTCCGTACACTTTAACATTAGAATGTGATTGCTTGGTGAACTGGAAAAAATCCAGTGCATTACCTCCAGTAATTTTTGAACTATCAAAAACGATCGCAATCTCATCATCTTGAGGTTCATATGAAGAAATGATTTTTACCTCTTCATCTTCATCACTCATTTCACTCAAAGTAATGGGGTTCATTCTCAACTCCTTGTTTTATATTTTTACATTCAAATTTTACTATACGACTGGTTAATTGCTCCTGTCCAACACACACCAGAGTTCATATGCTTAGCATACAAGGGACCAATGCCAGTAGCGACAGGCTAGTGTGTCAAAAAACCACATGAAGATCAATCTCCTGCGGAAAATTTGGCCGCAATTAGTTTCATTGTCCTTTCCATGCCTTGATAAACTGTCGCATCTGTAATGTTTAACCTTGCGAGTTCCTTAAGTATTCTAGCTTTGTTTCTGATCACTATTTTTTCTACTTTAAACTCTTGCATAGCATCATCAGGGTTTGAAACTAAATCGGGATAAACAGCATTATTCCCAAATAATAAGAATGCACCTGACTGTGATGACATCCTTTCATTATTATTTCTTCCTTTAACGAAAATTAACCTTTCCAAATCTGATGGTATAATTACATCTTTAAAATAAGGTTTTTCATCTTTAATGTAATGTATGAGTTTTTGACAAGCTTCAGTTTTATTGAAAGCCTCCTTGTCCATTTTACAATCCAGCTGATCTTTCAGTGTTTGACTTAGCATTGATATATTTGATATGCAACTTACTGTATCAGAGTCAAAGAATTTTATACGATCCCTTTTTGTTTTGAAAATAATAACATGTCCATCAACCTCATTTGTATTTTCATTATTACTAATGTCGCAACAAGCGAAATACAGAGCGATTAGTGGATTTGATGTTATATCCAACAAACGAGTTGGTAGTCCGTAGTGTTGCATCCTTACTAACTTGTCTAGCATTGTTTTATCATCAACAAACTCAGTTGGCCTTGCTGTTAGGGCTTCACGGACTAAATTTGATTCACTGTGCAAATGCTTGAAGTTACCTTTTTTGTTTTTCCTGAAAACTGATGGAGCCAACTCGTAAGATACATCAGAATGTCCACGATAAAATATTTCTGCATCTTCTTCATGATCTTGTTCTAAAACACGCGCCATGAAACTTTGAACATTATCTATTATTGGGTAGTTATCAACTTCATCAGGAAGTGCTTCAGTAGGAGGAAGTGGTGTACTTCTTGTCGTTATATTTAGAAGTGCTAATGTTTGATTTAAATCACGTGCTTTTATTCCCCAGTGAGTCCGTTTCAGCCCATATGCACCTAATTCTAAAGCTGTTTGATATAACTCTTTGTTTATCACTACGACATCATCTTGTGAGTGAGTGATTCTGAAATCAAACTCAACATTTTTGTTAACTGTTCGTAGATTTGAAATTACACCAAGTCGCAAAGTAATGTATTCAACATTGTCTCGGGAATAAAGTTCTGACATAAAAAGCGTAGGTAATTTCTCAATATAAGATAATGCTTTATCATTCAAAGGCGTTAACTTCAACCGGATGTCATCAGAGGTGCCTTCTAACATACGTGATATAGGAAAATCACAACTCCCACTAACCCGTTCATACATGGGCCAATGTTCAAAATAGTCAGGTTCTCCGCCCATAATTAGATTAAACATTAAAACTAAATCCTTATATTTTACTTAATGAATTATTTACAATCCAATCAATTGCGCCAGAGGTGCGAATCCAAGGCTTTATATTATGATTCACATAATAAATGGCTTCATCCATTCCACCTAACGTGATATATCCACTGTTAGACTTGATCTGTAATCTGCACTTCGATAACAAGCCGGGGATGTGTCTATTAGAATCAATCGCAGCTTTAGCGATATCATCGGCATCCGGGGATGACTGTCGGTAGGCGAGTAGGGCGCGTGTATACTGAAAAAACGAACGCATATCCCCAGGATAATCGTCCAGTAGCAAGGCCAGATCATCCACCATTTCAAGCTCAAGGTAATAGTTCGCTAATAAATGACGAATCCCCTGGTTATCGTTCGGGTTGAGCTTCAGCATTTCGCGGCTATGAGCCATAGCCGGATAAAAATTACCAGACTCCCATAAGGCCTCAGCCAAAGCTGCTTTTGCTCTCATATATGGACGTGTTTCGACAAATCCCCAGAAACGTCCTGCGAACTCCTGAAAATCCTCGCCAAGTGCAATGCTGGCTGCGTACAAAGCAGTCTCCAGCTTCCCGATTTTTGACTCAGGAGGTTCTTGAGATATCTCGCAGTAGAATGAGTATGCGTCAGCACAGAGCGGGGATTTCTTGATAGCTTTTCTGATGAGTTTCAGCACAACTTCCAGGTCATCATTTTCCCAGGCATCGAACATGAACTCCTGAGCCGCAACCAGATCTAGATGTAATTGCTCAGAGCTGACAGCAGTTTTATACAAATCAACGCGCTTTGTAGTCGGGAATTTAATCATCTCAAGTATCCTTTTGGGGACTCACTGTTCCGGTACTTTGCAGCACTGATGGTCGATTCTATCGCTTTGAACTTGCCACAAACAAGCTCGGGTCTGCCAGAACGGGATTGATAGCCCGGAGCTGTTCCTGGATGCGCACCTGAGCCTTACGGCTGGGCGATTTTTTGCTTCGTTCCCGTTTGCCTTCGCTTTCCCGCTCATCCTGTTTTACCTGAGCCAGTCGGAGTACAGTCCCGAGACGTTTGTTATCAACAATCTGCCCCTGGTCGACACAGGCCAGCTTATCAAATGCCTGGCACTTAAGGCTCCGGTGCCCATAGAGGAAGGCGAGGGTGCCATCGGGATAATCCAGTACTTTAATTTTTTCACCGGCAAGACGGCTATTTTCTTCTGTGGTGTCCATGAGATAAAGGATCTTATCGTACTGGAAGGTCAGTGATTTCGACACGGTACGAACATCATGCCAGGCAAAGATGTCTCTTAATTCATCGGGGCTTTCCTGCACCGGACGATGCAAATCTTTGGGGAACTTAGCCGGTCGTGAAAACCGGCTGTTAAAGTCAGCGATGAAAGTGGCAAGCCAGGCATTTGCGGCCTCAATGCCGGTTATACCTTCCAGACGCATTTCTTTGATCAGCCGATCCTGAAGTGTCTGATTCGCACGTTCCACGCGGCCTTTAGCTTCAGAGCTGTTGGCACAAATAAGCTCGATTGCCAGGTCATAAAGCACACGTCCGAACTGGGTAACGGTGGTATTGCGTTTCTCCGGACCACTGACGCGAAATATTGCGTGTTTGTCACTGTACAGCGATACCGGCTTCCCATGCTGCTCGATGTATTCCCGGGTTGCCAGCATGTAGTCAAAGGCTGTTTCTGACTCGCTGAACCGCAAATGCATCAGACGCCCGGTGGCATCATCGATAAAGACCAGCAGGCAGCATTTTGGCGCACGGCCTTCAAACCAGTCATGGTGGGAGCCGTCGATCTGGATAAGTTCACCCAGACAATCACGCCGATGTCGGGGTTGATAAACCCGTGACTTACGGCGAGCATGCGGGACCCAGAGTCCGTCAGACGTCATCCAGTTGCGGACGGTCTCGATTGAAAGCCGGATATTATGGCGCTCTCTGAGTTTTTCTGCGGCCAGTGTGGGCCCAAAGTCACTGTAGTTTTCACGTATCAGCGTGAGTACTCGTAGTTTGAGAGATTCGGTCAACCGGCGGTTGCTGGGCTGGCCGCGTTTGCGGCTGACAAGTCCTTCAGCACCAGAAACTCGGTAACGATTGATAAGTCGTTGCGCCTGACGTTCTGAAATGCCAAGCTGTGATGCTGCATCACGACGGCGTAGACGCTTTTCACAAACTGCCTGTATCACCGGTAGGCGGTGGATCTCTTTATCTGACATGGTCACCAACATGCGTTGAGCCCCTTAGAATTGCATTCAGTTTAGCTTACTCTAAGGTGACGTTTCTATCTGGATAAAAAGTGACATTACTAAATGGTTCTAACAACTTAAGTGCGCATAATCAGGATTATGTAAGATCAGCGTTAAGTAGTCGATTTATTTGAAAGTGACGTCGTCTTTAAGTTAAAATCACCTATAATCAATACCTACTGGAGCAGCTCATGGCTGACACCTACCTCCCCCCGGGCTTTAAAAAATGCAAATCATGTCAGCAAGTTAAACCCTTTGAACAGTTTGGAAAAGAGCTCAAGGGCAAGTTTGGCCTCAAGAGTAAATGCCGAGCGTGTATTAGCGAGAAAAACAAAACGTACGCAGCAGGCCCAGGGGCCGAAGTAAAGACGCAAAATAATAGGACCTACCAGGCAGAAAACAAGACTGAGCTCGCGGAGAAAATGCGCGTTAAGCGTGCGAAAGAAAAATTTGGTGATCGCTATAATTCCTACCTCGCTTCTTTAGAGTCCATGAAAAAACTCAAATAATGTAATCGCCAACGGAGGAATAATGAATGTACATCTGAAATATGATACGATAAAGCACTATCACTTTGATTGGCTAACGCCTGCTGGCGACTATCCTAATTCAGCGGTTATGCTCGTAGGTTTCCGTGATGGGCGCTGGATTATTGTTCAAGAGTTCGGAAATGATTATAGCTGCTTCGAGGGCGTTCTGAAGAATGGTGATGATCTTAATACGGAGCCTAAATTCTATTCCGACTTAGAAAGCGTAGCGGTTGCTGCTTTTGGCATGATGAAGCAGATATATCCCCAGTACCAAGATAGCACGTTAGAAGAATTCCTCGCTGGATAAAATATTCTAGAAACCAAACTCGCCTTATTCGAAGGAAACTGACTATGTATAGAAAGGTTTTAGCTCTTTCAGCCTTACTGATTTCTGCTTGTTCCACCGATAATCCTCATAAACAAAGTATGCACCACAATGATTTTGAGCTTTCGGACTCAGCTGTAAAAATTCAAATCAAGTCTGGAAATAAGACAATCTCCGGCTCAGGTACTTGGATCGATGAACAACATATTCTTACAGCTTCACATTTATGGCTTGATGCAAGCAAGGATTATAGTCTAAGTATAATAACAAGGAATGGGAGCCAACCAGCAACAGTTATCAATATTGATGATCCTAAGAACCGGGACCTCGCTCTTTTAAAAGTAGAAAAAAATACTATTGTCAAAGCCCCACCTAATTGGAAGCTTCCAGTATGTGATAATGTTCTAGGGAAGGTGCGAATAAGCAGGTCATTTCTTCCCAAGCTGACTCGCTGATTAAAATTTCGCGGATCTGGGCCGATTTTTTTCCCGCAAACACATCGAATCAGCCTATTTAGGCTATTTTTTCCACCATTTCTGGCGTTATTTCCGGTTTTTACTGAGATCTCTCCCACTGACGTATCATTTGGTCCACCCGAAACAGGTTGGCCAGGGTGAATAACATCGCCAGTTGGTTATCGTTTTTCAGCAGCCCCTTGTATCTGGCTTTCACGAAGCCGAACTGCCGCTTGATGATGCGAAACGGGTGCTCCACCCTGGCACGGATGCTGGCTTTCATGTATTCGATGTTGATGGCCGTTTTGTTCTTGCGCGGATGCTGCTTCAAGGTTTTTACCCTGCCGGGACGCTCGGCGATCAGCCAGTCCACATCCACCTCGGCCAGCTCCTCGCGCTGTGGCGCTCCTTGGTAGCCGGCATCGGCTGAGACAAATTGCTCCTCTCCATGAAGCAGATTACCCAGCTGATTGAGGTCATGCTCGTTGGCCGCGGTGGTGACCAGGCTGTGGGTCAGGCCACTCTTGGCATCGACACCAATGTGGGCCTTCATGCCAAAGTGCCACTGATTGCCTTTCTTGGTCTGATGCATCTCCGGATCGCGTTGCTGCTCTTTGTTCTTGGTAGAGCTGGGTGCCTCAATGATGGTGGCATCCACCAAAGTGCCTTGGGTCATCATGACGCCTGCTTCGGCCAGCCAGCGATTGATGGTCTTGAACAATTGACGGGCCAGTTGATGCTGCTCGAGCAGGTGGCGGAAATTCATGATGGTGGTGCGATCCGGCAGGGCGCTATCCAGGGATAATCGGGCAAACAGGCGCATGGAGGCGATTTCGTACAGGGCATCTTCCATGGCACCGTCGCTCAGGTTGTACCAATGCTGCATGCAGTGAATACGCAGCATGGTCTCCAGCGGATAGGGCCGTCGGCCATTGCCCGCCTTGGGATAAAACGGCTCGATGACAGCGGTCATATTCTGCCATGGCAGAATCTGCTCCATGCGGGAGAGGAAAATCTCTTTTCGGGTCTGACGGCGCTTAGTGCTGAATTCACTATCGGCGAAGGTGAGTTGATGGCTCATGATGTCCCTCTGGGATGCGCTCCGGATGAATATGATGATCTCATATCAGGAACTTGTTCGCACCTTCCCTAGCTCCAGGTGAGTCTGTTTGGGTTCTATCGGGAATGTATAATACGCTTTCAAATACGTATGCTTCCCCCGACTCAACCTACTATTATAAAGGAATAGTTGGTTCTGATGGTTTGACTGCTTTTTATCAAAATGGAGTTAGTGGAAGCGCTGTGTTAAACCAATCTAAGAGTTGCTTATATGGTGTTGTGAGTCAACAAGACATTAAAAAGATCAATGTCTATCAGATATATATTACGAAGATTACTACAAATGAAATTATACGCGGATTCATAGGTTATAAAAATAATTAAATGAGCGTAATCTTACAACAGGCAATTCCGACGTTATCTGCGTTGGTCTACCTATCTGAACCTTTAAAAGGAACGTCTATCATGTATAAACTTTTACCCGCAATACTAGTCTTTCTTTCGGTGTTCCTTGGACTAATCGCTCTACTCAGTGCTATCAAAAATGGTTCTGATGAATTGGCGGTATTCCTCATTACACTTTCGGCGTGGTTCGCTGCTTTAAGTAAGTTTTATTCACTTAAACTGTATAAAAATAGTTAGCCTGTGAATCCAAATACAGTTGACAAGTATCCAGCACTGCCCCCGTGATTTATTCAGGTTAGAAGCATTCCCGGAGTGCAGGCTGGGATTAGAAAAGTTACTTTTCTTACGATGTACCAACCAATAGGGCACGACTTATCGTAATGCCTAATTACATATTACCTGTTTAAGTCGATCTAATAATTTCATTGGAGCAGACATGTCCCCGGAATTGGTATCAGGCATTGCACGAGTGGCGCATGAAAAGCTACTTTCAGTTTTGACGGAGTGCGGCACAAAGAAGACGAAAGGCACATGCCTTTTTGCAAGCTATCTTGTATGTTATTTAGCAAAAACTAAAGGTCTAGATGCTGTTGTTCGTGGGGGTAACGGTGCAGATGATGGCGGTATATTTACAGAGAGTGGTGGCTTTGGCCATTATTGGTGTGAATTGAACTTCGAAGAAGTGCAATATTATATTGACATCACTTCCGAGCAGTTTGGGTTTCATCCATACATAGTGAAACGCGTCAACGATATAACAGGATGGCCACGATATATTCCTGGTGATCAGGAAACGGTCGATAGTCATTTAGAACAATTATTACGCGACGGCTATACAGAATAGGCTGCGTATACACTATCGCAGCCTTTCAGGCTCTTAACCCTTGTGACCAGTTAACGGAACCACTCAGGATGACGCTGCCGATCAACGTTGATAACCTGCGAATTAAATTCAACGACATCCGCTGGAGTAAGCATTAATTCATCAGGATTTACAATAAATGGTCTTAAAACCACTTCGCCACCGTCTTCTTTTGCACCGTAGATATTAATAAGAAAGTGCAGTCGTTGATTTCCGTCAGCATTGCGTTGCCATTCTCTAAAAGTCAAAGTCTGTTTAATATAGTTTGTTAAAAGAAATGCGAATTCAGATTCTTCCGTTTGTGAGATACCGTTTTTGTTAGACATTTTTTTTAGTATCTTTCCGAGCATGGATACACAGGCATCTAGGGAAGGTGCGAATAAGCAGGTCATTTCTTCCCAAGCTGACTCGCTGATTAAAATTTCGCGGATCTGGGCCGATTTTTTTCCCGCAAACACATCGAATCAGCCTATTTAGGCTATTTTTTCCACCATTTCTGGCGTTATTTCCGGTTTTTACTGAGATCTCTCCCACTGACGTATCATTTGGTCCACCCGAAACAGGTTGGCCAGGGTGAATAACATCGCCAGTTGGTTATCGTTTTTCAGCAGCCCCTTGTATCTGGCTTTCACGAAGCCGAACTGCCGCTTGATGATGCGAAACGGGTGCTCCACCCTGGCACGGATGCTGGCTTTCATGTATTCGATGTTGATGGCCGTTTTGTTCTTGCGCGGATGCTGCTTCAAGGTTTTTACCCTGCCGGGACGCTCGGCGATCAGCCAGTCCACATCCACCTCGGCCAGCTCCTCGCGCTGTGGCGCTCCTTGGTAGCCGGCATCGGCTGAGACAAATTGCTCCTCTCCATGAAGCAGATTACCCAGCTGATTGAGGTCATGCTCGTTGGCCGCGGTGGTGACCAGGCTGTGGGTCAGGCCACTCTTGGCATCGACACCAATGTGGGCCTTCATGCCAAAGTGCCACTGATTGCCTTTCTTGGTCTGATGCATCTCCGGATCGCGTTGCTGCTCTTTGTTCTTGGTAGAGCTGGGTGCCTCAATGATGGTGGCATCCACCAAAGTGCCTTGGGTCATCATGACGCCTGCTTCGGCCAGCCAGCGATTGATGGTCTTGAACAATTGACGGGCCAGTTGATGCTGCTCGAGCAGGTGGCGGAAATTCATGATGGTGGTGCGATCCGGCAGGGCGCTATCCAGGGATAATCGGGCAAACAGGCGCATGGAGGCGATTTCGTACAGGGCATCTTCCATGGCACCGTCGCTCAGGTTGTACCAATGCTGCATGCAGTGAATACGCAGCATGGTCTCCAGCGGATAGGGCCGTCGGCCATTGCCCGCCTTGGGATAAAACGGCTCGATGACAGCGGTCATATTCTGCCATGGCAGAATCTGCTCCATGCGGGAGAGGAAAATCTCTTTTCGGGTCTGACGGCGCTTAGTGCTGAATTCACTATCGGCGAAGGTGAGTTAATGGCTCATGATGTCCCTCTGGGATGCGCTCCGGATGAATATGATGATCTCATATCAGGAACTTGTTCGCACCTTCCCTAGACTTAACGATGTTAAAATTTTGGTTGTATTAAAATCCTCCTGCGAAAGTGAAATCATCCATGTATTATCTTTATGATAGTCGGTGATATAAATAAAATGAGATGTAAAAGGCGTTGAGTGATTGAACTCTCCTAAGTTCCATCCATACTGTCTCACTGTATTTGAGCTAAGTTCTTTGTCGGTAATGTTCATAATTCATACCTTTCGATAAAGTCTGTAATGATAATTAGCTATCTCAAAGGCCCAGAACAACTCTTGAAATAACCTCACTCGAAGAATTTATCATATTGAACACCCCTACCTAATAACCTTGCCGACTTAATAAATCACAATAGCCCTCCCCTGTCATTTTAAAACGCTACTTGAATTTTTGATAGCTTATAGTTGTTTTACGTTCTTTGTGATACTCATATGTCATCTTCTCTTTCCAGTACCAATCTTGTAAATCCTGCAAGTCTAGCCCATTTTTCTCACGTATGCTTTCGTGTAATTCGCTAAGCGCGAGTTTATCATTAGGTTTATAAATGGCTAATTTTTCTTCAAATAAATCCAGCCAACGTTTCCCCATCTTTCGACGCAAAACAAACACCATCGTGATAATTGTACTGAAATGCACAGCAATTAGTTCCAACTTATGCGATTGCTGACCAGATAAAATTACTATTGTAACAACAGGGATGGCCGTATATAAAGCAATCAAAGCGACCATAAGTTGATATGGTTTTTCCCGTATTACCATGTCCATGGGTAAACCAGAGGACGCTACTGCTTGCCAAAATCTTAAATACCTTCCGATGGACTTAAACCTTTTCCCGTTTTTATGCATAAACCTGTTTTTATTTACTATCATGTTAGACCTCTATTTTTCTGTAATTCTAGAAGAATGTTACCTTAACCCTTAACAGGGATAACACCGCATGTATTATCTCCATAATCAAAGCGCAGGGCCGGTAATAAAAAGTACCATACCATCGATGTGTAGTTCGTTCAGTGCATCCCTGTCCGTGGATAGCTTTCTAATGTTGTCAGGAGTTGCATCAATCGGGTATAAATCTTGCGTCAGTTTGACGAGATTCTTCTCAGTGCAGGTAAGACCGCCTTCAGCGAGAGTGCGCAGGTAATCACTAAACACGACTTCTTTTTCATCAGAGGTAAGTCGCTCGAAGTACCCCATATGTTCGGACGTGAAATTCTCATCTGCAATACTTCTCACTACTGAGATGATATCCGACCTTATGACCAACTCCCGCACCGCAGCATAAAAAATCCTGCCGTAATGTCCTGACACGTTTTCCTTTGCGAGCCACCAGCGCTCATCCGTGGTAACGGGTACTGTGGTCGGGGATGCCAGTAGCAGAACGGGGCTTAAACCGGATCGCGATAACCCTTCAGCAAAAGCTTCTTCAGGAAGACTGCTAACAGGCTTGCCTTGATAACGTGCTTCTACCATCTATGCTTCTCCTTTCTGATGTAGGCATGACTGCCTTCTATTTAAGCAATCAGTAAACCGGATTGAGCTGAGCAACGTTATCCTTCTCCCATCATTGCTTGCCACTTTTACCATAAGCGCCAAACAATTAGCCCCATTATTCCGGTTGTAAACTGAACCTTAACACTAACCAGTATGAATCGGTCATCTGGGGCAAAGTGTCCACCGGGTTGAAGTAGCCAGGTTGTTAGCGGCGGATGGAAAGCCAGTACGAATCCGTAAACTATAAAAGCCAAGCTCAGTAAAAGAAGGAGCATGCGCCCAATACGTTTGAGTTGATAAGATAAACTCGCGCTAGTTTTTCGTGGGGGTACGATATGGTCTTTCAACACTGTCTCCTTGCCAGCAAATGCCGAAGCGCTGGCATAAAGATTAAACAATTTTTATGCCAGTTACTCCGGCGAGATGGGTGATAATCCTCGTTGCCATCATAAAGCCTTATCTCTTTCAAATTTGAGCGATAAGGGGTCTTTGAGCCTGTAATGGCTTTTTGTTTGATGTTTTGATGGCACCTGCCCCCGCGTTTTACCATGACCGAAGTACATAGCGGCTCACACCTTCTGCTGGCTGTTGCCACTCGCTATTCTCCGTTGACGGTCTGAGGCGCGTCGAGCCCCGGGAGATGTTTTTCATCGCCTGCTCAAGAGTGTCCATCCTGTAGGTTTTGATGTTCACCCCTTCTTCAGAAATAGGCCCCAGCAGTTCCGTAACCTCACGCTCACCCTGATAAATATCGACCCACTGTGTAATATTCACCTTATCACCATTCGCATCAATGCCACGTCGGTTAAAGTGGTCAATTTCAAACTCACACACGGTTACCGGTACCAGCCCCTCCGGGCGCGGATACCCGAGTATTTCATCAAAACCAGGTTCCCCTTCATCAGTGACCAGATCAGGCGTCAAATAGAGTTTTCCGTTACGGGAAAAATGCGCAACATGGCAGGACCACTGGTCATTTAACATCGTTGGCATGCTTGTGAACATTCCTGAATACCACCGTCTGGCATTATCAACTGATTTGGTGACGAGGATTTCATCTGGTACTTCCCCGTTGTCCATGGTGTAAAAACTGAGAGACAGAGCGGTATTTCTGCGTGAAAGTAGCTTTTCTTTATTGACCTCTTTATTTTCAAATTTGGACAGGTATTCCTCAAGGAACAGCGCCTGCAACTCGGGTGTCGGCGCTTTCTGATAAAACCAGTCGGCCAGGTCTTTAGTGCCAATATAGATGAGGCTGGCTTTACCTTTTTCGCTCTTGACCGCAACAGGAGCCATTAGGCTTACTTGCTGTACGTACTCACTGGTTTCATTGATACTTTCATAGGCCTCAATCCACTGGCCAAGCAGATTGGTGTAAATCACCGGATCGTTCAGCTTTAAAAACTGCTTAAGAGCCTGAGCGCCACGGGAGCATGTATCAAAATAACGCTGCTTCTCTTCGAAGCTTTTGAAAGCAGTCTTTTTGCCCGACCATGTGGCCACCAGCTGTTCATCTTCGAACAGGGTGTTTTCAGCTGGTAAGAAGTGTTTCATTTTCGCAAAACGTTGATGAGTGACGTTTAAGACATTTCGGGATGTAGCAAGTACCATTCGATGAACCCAGGCATGCCCTTCCATCCGGTTGTCGCATTCAAAATTTGCTGGTGCGGCATATGCAACAAGTTTCCCTGAAGCATTTACCGATAACCTGACCAGCTCATAGCCTTTGCTGCTAATAAAATTACGAACCCCGGGAAGATGTTTGAGCCCCACATCAGCGAGCATATAGAGCTGGTTCAGGAGCTCTTTGGAGCCCTTCTCTGTACTCATGGCAGCTTCCAGCGTCGCCCCCCTGTTATCAGCTCGCCAGGCTACAATGCATCGATCTATCAACTCTGATCTCAGATTAGGCTGGCCAATATTTCCATCGGCCAGAGCCTGGCTCAGCATCTGCCGGTAAGGTTCTTCTGCCTCACGCTCGGCACGAATATAATTTAAAGCCATCTTGAAGAAGCGAATGTAAAACAGGTGATTAGACCTGAATTTACGTCTGTGAATGTACCATTCGAGCTCCTCCGCTTTAATGGTATCCATGCACAGGAAACCCAGTTCAGCATCATTCCTGCTGGACTCCTTAAATAAAGACAAATTCACCTTACAATTGAAATCTCGATCCGTTGAGTATCTGTTTACTGTTGCGTTGACACAGATATCGTCTCCCTGACGGAATGCAATAACCGGCTCATAGTTTTTATGGGTTCTCCCAAGCCATTTATAGCCAGAGTAGCTGTTGTCTTCCTGAACTGCTCCTGGTGCTGTCACTGGGTTCATCAACGAATCCCAGTTGCACATTACCCGGGATCCGGACTGAAGGCATGAGTTTGCCTGTTCAAGATAACTTTGCAGAGACGGCCGTGTCTCAGCCATACCCAAAAGGCCAGAACCGTCTTTGTCGTGCAGAAATTGGAAGTACCGTTCCTGGAACTCAAGGCTCAGAAAACTGTAAGGGGTATTGGTATCATAGAAATCACCAAATAGTTTGAGCCGGTGATCGAGGCCGCAGATAAGGATCAGGAAACGACGGTAGTGAAGTGCCATAAGATCATGCTGCTTCAGTCGGTCGGTATAACTGACGTCCTCAAACTTTATGGTGCTGCCATCAATCCCCTGGAAATGTGCTTCCTGTTCGCTGGCGGAAGGGAATAGCTGCGAAGCCCCAAGATGGCTTTCTACCGAAGAGTAAACCTGATGAATATTTTGACCGTCCCGGACCAGAAGGAATACAACCCGGTTCCTGTCATTGCGGACATGATTTTCCCAGGGATCGCGGTAATCGATATAACGTCGTGTTGTGGCCATACATACGATGGAACGTTCGGACGGAAAAATCTGCTCCACCAGCCCGGGGCTGGTTCGTAAAGTTTCATGAAATTTTTCCATATCAGAGAAGTCGAACCAGCTATCGAGATCGCACCATACGGCCAGCTCTTCATCCACCATCAGCTTTGCCTGAACGACCTGGAGCGGGAGGTGTGATGGAGCGGATTCACCCTTCACGATATTCACTACCTCAACGTCTTTGCCGGTATACAGTTCCAGACTGCCAACGCCATCGTGGATTTTCTTCACATATTCCATGGCTTCTTCTGTAGTGGCCAGACTTGCCGCTGCAACTTCCTCGAAATAGGGCAGCATTCTTTTGCTGGCATTAGCGATTGCCTGCGTTCGTTGTGTGATGATTTTGCTGATGGCTGTGCTGATCTGCCCTTCTTTTAAGGCCGCTTCTCTGATTTGTTCAATGCGGGTATCTGAAATACCAGAGGACAGAGCATTTTGAACTGATCCAATCGCCAGTGAGGTTACCGCCTGCTGCTCTTGTGGGGGCACTAACGCAACGCTAAGGCCCGTCACAGGGTTTTCACGGTCATCTGTACCTAATTGCTCAATCGCAAGGTCACGGAGCCCCTGAGCATCGCTCACGAGGGCTGTAAGCGATGCCTGTAGGCTATTCACTTCTTCCTGAGCTTGTCTGAGTTCAGCATCCCGGATTACCTTATGGTCGGGTTCAAATACAAAACTGGACAGAAAATCCTTAACCAGGAAGCGATGCTCTCGCATTTCTTTGCCACGTTCCCTACGGTTGCCGCTGCTGTCTTCAGTGACAATAGCTACAGTCTGACCGTAAACGCGGGGATGGGCGCGTAGAATCACTGTGTGCAGCTTATCTTCAACGTAACGCAAAGACGTAATGAGCAGCGTATCCCCTGCCACAATACCCTCTTCAGGGATGCTGTCAGTGGACGTCCAGTACTGACCCGCCAGCAAAGAATGAAATCGCTCTAAACGGTCAATGTTATTTTTGCTGACCAGGTCACCCATATACCTTTCCTTCCAGATTCGTATGTTAGGTGAATCATACCAGATTGCACTTACCGTCTAATAACTCAAAAAACACCAACTTCGGCATTCACTAGAAATGAATCCGTCCACTATTATTCATTAATTAAATAGATTCTTAGATATGAATAGCGCATTGCTTTTAAAGCAGGTTTCGCAAAGGGTTAAAAAAGGCTTCTTAAGTGAAGCCTTTAATAATAAATGCTACTTATCTTCAGAGGGATACATTTCCCAGTATTTATTACGTACATTAACAAGGCAATGGTCTGCTGTTTCTGAAGCGCCTTTGTCGCGGTTTACAAAGGCTTCTGCAACTTCATCCAACTTATCCGGTACCGTATTTAATGGTAATGCCTGCTTCAGGTTGGTGGTTACCAGTTCCTTTGCTTTATCATGATTAAGTTCAGTTCGGATGCTTGCATCTTTACAAATATCATCAACCTTACCATCAAGAATAATGTTTGGGATAGGTTCGTTTTCAACTTTATGTGTAGTATTAGCAGAGGAGCCAAAAGCGACTGACATCATCGCACACAGCAGAATATTTTTTAATTTCATAGTTCACTCCATTATGACTATTGATATCTACTTATGAAGTATTAGTTATATCATGTTTGCCGTCAAAACATAGAACCCACTGTTTTGACTTTAAACATATCATGCTACAACGTTTTTTTGCACGTGACTTTAGTAGGCATGATTTATGAGGTTTCAGCAGGACGTCAGATTGTTGTCGATCCAGTATTGATGCAAGCCTACCGTCCATTTCTTCGATAAGGCCGAAAGTAAAAGCGCTAAACCACAGCAGTTACCAGGAGTAAAAATTCGTATGGGATCTGGAGAACCGACTTTAACACTCATAATGAACTCCAGAATGTTGCCATGGCATAGACTATTTCTAAGCCTGACGATATCTGCTTCAGGTTTTTTACCAGCGTCTATCTTTGCCAACATATTCTTCTCGGCTGGAAATGACAGTAATTCTATCGGCATCCCTTCCTGCTTAGCCTTTCGCATTAAAGCGTTACTCATTACTGACGTACCATCTAAGTCCACCAGTACAGGAACTGACTGCTGAACGTTAACAGTTGATTTCAACTTCAGCGTAACCCTGAGTGATGTTTCGATCCCATTCAGAAAGCTCGTACAGGCCGGTAACCATAGACCATGATGCAGCGCCTCGGTTGCTTGTTTAAAAAACCAGTCAATCACGGGGACAGTGCAATGCTCATAATAGTGATTTACCTCGCTGAACCTTGCCATATAAGCATCGTACTCAGCCTGGTCTTCAGGAGATAAAAAATTTGGTGGGAGGAGCATCAGAATCCTTTCATCCTAGCTTGTATACCTTCTTCGTAGGCCAGCTCGCCATTATCGGTAAAAGATGGTTTTTGATGTTTATGATAAAGCTTAATTTTTCGTCAGGCTTGATAGCGTTACCGGAGAGATTTGATCTTTTCTCTTCAACTCGCAATACTGTTTATACATGGGTCTTCCCCGATCATGGTGGGAAGGCTCAGAACGCCATATTCAGCTTTCCGTAGTGGAACATCACCCCCAGTTTAAAGCGCTCCCGGTTTCGGTATCCCCTGGCTTTTATCCTCAGCAGCCTGATCTTGCTGTTAAGTGCCTCCGCATTTCCGTTTGAGACACTGTGTCGCATCGCATTCAGGATCCCGTACAGCCTTTTTCCTATCGTTTTCGCGGCATTTTTCATCATGGGAACGTCACTGTTAGCCGCCAGCGCCAACCATCTCTGCCAGTCACTCCGTCTTTCCTCGCTCCATGGCCTGTTCCAGATATCCTTTGCCAGCTCTTTCAGCGCCCAGCACTGGCTCGTCAGCTTCATCTGTGCACGCAGCCACATCAGCTTTTCCTGCCGGGATTCGGTCATCCACTTATCGCTGTACTGCCACAGGAAGCGGGTTCCTTTTGCCTGGTGTCGGCTTTCAACAGGGAGGTGCGGATGTTCATTCTGACGGGTTTTATCAACTACCTCGCCCAGTTGCTTCGCCACATGGAAGCGGTCAAAGGCGATTTTCTCAACCGCACTGGGTAAGTGGATACGCGCTGCTCTTATATAGCCCGCGTTCATGTCCATTGAGAGCGTTTTGATAGCCAGCAACTGCCCATCAGTGAGCGTGCGAAGATAGCCGGCAAGACTCTCTGTGCCGCGATCATCCGTTAAGGCCAGCGCCCGACCATCGCGATCGGAGATCACCGTTATGTAACGATGTCCTTTTTTAAAGGCGACCTCATCCACATTCATATGACGGGCGGATAATGGCTTTTTTATCCGGGCAAGACCTCGCTTAACTGCCCGGGTCATAATGCCGTCAACCGCATTCCAACTGAGCTTAAGTTGCTTCCTGACAGCATCAACGGTGCTGATTTTCAGCCATGAGAGAACGAACGATTCGAATAGCAACGTATACCGGCTTCCGGGGCCAGCCCACGGAACAGGCAACGTCAGGCAGCCATGCTCCGGACACATAATTCGTGGAACATCGGCTTCAACAATAGTGGTGAACTGGCAGGTATCAAGATGGCGCCATTTACGATGACGGTGATCGTGAACAGAACAGGATTTACCGCAGGTCGGACAGGCTAGCCGGGTGTTTTCAGCGATCTCAATAGTGACAGTAACAGAACCGGCATTTTCATCGAGAGAAAGGGACTTTACCTGCCACGGATCGGACAGGTTGAGAATATGAGCGTAGAGGGACTTTTCGTCCATGGCGGTGACCTCTGGCGATTAAATACACCATTATCATGCCTTCAGCCACCACAACAAGGGAAGACCCTTATACATACAGTACAAGAATTCGAGTGTAGCTATGTCTGTTATCCTTGAGCACATTAGCAACAAGCCTTACGAAATGGCACCTTTTTTCAGTGATTTACTAAGCTGTGGAGTGATGAGTCCGTGCGCCGGGCATGAAGATAATGAATTAAATTTGCATGAATATGTAGTCCGCAACCGCCCCTCAACCTTCTTTGTCAGGGCGGCGGGCCTCAGTATGATCAATGCCGGTATCAATGATGGAGCAATACTGGTTGTGGATCGGTCTTTAACAGCACGACACGGCTCTATCGTCGTTGCGCTGGTGGATGGAGAGTTTACGGTAAAGATCTTACACACGTATCCTGAGCTGCTTTTGATGCCTTCTAATCCAGCCTATAAGCCGATACGTGTAAATCCTGAATCCCTTGAGATATGGGGCGTCGTCACCTTTGCACTGAATCAGTTCAGCCATGTACATGCACGTTGATATTAACGGAGCCTATGCGGCATTTGAGTGTGCGATGGATCCCAAGCTGTCAAAAAAGCCGCTCATCATAGCCAGCAATAACGATTCGTCCGTCATTGCAATGAATAAACTGGCTAAAAGCGTTGGTATTAAGCGTGGGACCCCAATTTTTAAGTGCAGGGATTTGATTCAGCAACACCGGATCGAAGTCAGGAGCTCTAACTTTACTTTGTATGAAGACTACTCAAATCGCTTCCATGAAACGCTGGAAAGCTTCGCGCCTCAATCGAGTCGATATAGCATAGATGAAAATTTCATGTTATTGAAAAACATGAACAAGATAATAGATTATGAAGATTACGGCCGGTTGATCAGAAGTACACTTCTTCATAATCTGTCCCTTACCTGTGGTGTGGGTTGTTCAAGCACCAAAACCCTCGCTAAATTATGCACCTATGCGAGCAAACGATGGGCAGCTACAGGCGGGGTTGTAGTTTTGACTGATCAGGCCAGGATCAGGAAGCTCCTGAGCCTGATCAGTACCAGAGAAATATGGGGTATTGGTCGAAAGATTAGTGAACGCCTGTCGGCTTTCGGGATCATCACTGCCGGTGATTTTTATAATAGCGACGTTCGCTTTTTACGTAAAAGCTTTGGCGTTGAAATCGAGCGTACCTGGCGGGAACTGCATGGCGAACCATGTTTCCGGCTGCACGAGTCTCCTCCTGTCAGGCAACAGATTATCGTTTCCAGAAGTTTTGGTCAGCGCCTTAATGAGATAGGCAAGCTACATGAGGCAGTTTCATTTTTTACCGCCCGGGCGGCAGAGCAGCTGCGCAAGGATGGCTCGTGGACCCGTCAAATCACAGTCTTCATTCAGAGTAGCAATTATGCGCAAGGTGAAAACCGCTACAGCAATTGTGGTATCGAGCCGCTTACCGCTACACAGGACACCCGCGATCTGGTTGATGCAGCCATGACCATCCTGAACCGCATTTACAGACCCGGGATAGCGTATGCGAAAGCAGGGGTAATGCTCTCCGCTATGACTGACGGCACAGAGCAACTCAGCCTGTTTGATACTCGCCCGGCCAGGCCTGGCAGTCAGGCACTGATGAAAGTTATGGACCGGTTCAATAAAGAAAAGCGCGGAGCTCTGTTTTTACTGGGGGAAGGCATTCAACAGGATTTTCGTATGAAGCAGGCCATGCTATCACCGAGATATACGACCCGCTGGGATGAATTACTCGTTGTAAAAGCGTAGCGGCCATGACCGGCATGGCCGTACTCATCAAATGTGAAAGTAACTTTAGGCCCCGCGAGCTTTTTCGATTGCGCCCTGCAAAGTTGCTGCGTCCATAGCCCCGGGGATAAATGTGGTAGTCGCCGCATTCGGCTTTTTCATATTCATAATGATGAAACCGGGTGTGCCGGTGATCCCGAGCGCTTCGCCCAGCTGCATATTGCCGGAGATCACGTTTTCATACCGGTTTTTTTCCCTGTCAGAAAACGTGCTGTTAAACCCTGACTTTTCCACCACAGTATTAAAGTCAGTGAGTTCGAATTTGCGTTGAGAGGTCATGAAGGTATGAGCCACAGCCATCAGGTTGTTGTGGTACTTACGATAGGCTTCAGCACCGAAATTCTGATAGACGTGCAGACCCGTAGCGGCCCCCATGGCAGATACAGGTTTTGAACCGGCAAAAATCGGGAATTCTTTAAAGAAGAATTTTACATCTTTGCTCTGATTCATTACCGATTCAACAACAGGTGTAACCCGCATGCAGTAAATACACTGATAGTCGAAGAACTCGATTACCGCGACGTCGGCGTCATCAGGGCCGATGTTTGGCGTCTCCTTGGTATCCAGCAGAGCTGGCGCATATGGAATTATTCGTTCCACTGAGGCACTCACGTTCTGATTTTCCAGCGCCTTACCTGCTTCCACTAAATAATGGGGATTTTTTACCAGGTAAGTAGCGGCAATTTTGCCAATTTCTTCCTCACTGAGCACCTTCGGTTTAAAATAAGTTGCCGTGATTAACGCCGAGGCAGCGGTAGCAATAACCGCAGAAATTAAAATCGTGGCCATCGGTTTTAAATAAAATTCTTTAGACATAGCTACCTTTATGCTTTTCAGCCTGTTAGTTATTAACCTGCGATGGATTATACTGGCCCGGTAAATCGGAATTATTCGTGAAACAATGCTTTTTGGAGATTAAAGGATGATTAGGCAGGGCTTTATACTCACAACCGCAATGCTTTTGAGTGGATGCGGATATCATTTCGCAAACCAGGTAGATGCGTACGATCTAATGCCTCGTCCTGTTACAAATAAAAGGTTTCAGATAGTCCCTCCGGACGAAAGTATTCAGTCCAGAATGTTTTCAGGCCGTTTTGCTGATGGATTAGCAAAAAAAGGAGTCATTATTTCCACTCACCAGCCAGATTATGTGCTCAGGTTCCGAATCAGCAGCTCACAGGAGAACATGCAGTATAGCGAGCAGCTTCTTACTGGGGTGACAGGCTACGTTGTAGATAAAAAGACAACGAGAACTGACAAGCATGGCGAATTGCATACTGACTATGACTACAAGCCAGTCGATGGGGTAATAGGCACTGAGACGATGTCGCAGATGCACTATATGCGACAGCTGGATGTCGAGGTATACCCGTCAGCGAAAGGAGCAAAGCAGGTTCTGAAAGTGAGTATGCAAAGCAATGCACCTGTGCCGTCAGACAGCATTGCTTATTCAGCAATGATCGACGCCTTTACTGATAAATTTGATGCGCCGCTGCGTTCCGGAAATTATGTTGCAGTGATCCCCTGGAACTGAAAGCAGACGGCGGGAAGAGAATGTTCAAAAGTGACTTTTGGACACGCACATTAACGTGGCTATCGCCCTCCCCCATTAAAATCATAAAGTCGGTAAAGATCGCCCATCGTGATGGAATTGGGCTTATTAATGAACAGATACTGTAACTGTTCTTTATGTTGAGTACTGGCAGCTGCATTCATAAGCACTTCCAGGTAGAACTTGTAGCCTATGCTTCGCTCTGAATACATATACTGGAACTGCATCAGTAAAATGCCTGACATAACATACAACAGCAGCAGACTGAGTAATACAGTGCTATCAGGCTGTTCCAGTGCCATACTGACATACCCTGAACCCAGAATGCACAGAAGCCACCCCGTCATTAGAGCAGGCACCCTACGACTCAGACGTTTATAACAACGTTTTATTACGGGATCCCGGAGATACTTTTTGTCAGGTATCCCCGTTGCTCTGATGACGAAGCTACTGAGTATCGACATCTTTTTTCCTTCTGGACGCTCTCAGTCAATAAATCAGGCCAGGCGCTCATTGAAAGCTACCACGAGCTGCGAATCGGGATTTTTTACCAGTTCGGGCCGGATAACTTTTAGTTGCCTCGTTGGGGCGAGCTCATCTGTAGGCCTGATGGTGGTATTACCCGGCCCCTTGCGGGTACTGTCGGTGTTTACCTTGAGCTTTTTATTTCCCAGGTAGCTTTCCATCTTTTTAGAGATGGTGTCACCTGTGGTCGCAACACCAGAGAGTTCCTTTAGATGTTCACCTTTATCCATTTGTACCGATGACATCAGAAATCCGATTCCGGGATCGTTTTCCGTTCCACAGGCTCCGTACTGACATTGTGCAGCGAAAACGGGCTGTACACCTACAGCAACCAGCATTAACGTACTCAGTAAAGTAGATTTCATACACACCTCTTACAGTCGGAAAAGTTACTTTTGCGCAGCGCCCATTTGGGTCACCAGGTTTTCCGGGCTCAGCCACCCCGTAAATAACTGCGGTTTGCCGCTTAGTGTCACCATGGTAGGAGTACCTTGCAGCGGGATTGTTGAGGCCACCTGGAAATGCGATTTGATAATGTTTAAGCAAGCCTCATCAGGACGTCCTTCCGGGATAGTTGAAACCGGATTCATCGCTGCATCCAGAGCTTCGTTTGGCTTTGCTGAACACCAGATTTTGGCCATGTTCCCGGCTACTACCGAGTTCAGTCCTGCACGTGGGAATGCAAGAAACTTAATCGAAATACCGGCATCAAGATAAGACTTCAGATCATGATGCAGTTTTTGGCAGTATCCACAGGTTATATCGGTAAAGATAGCAAGCCGGTATTTTTCGTTTGGTGATTTGTAGTCGATGGATTTTGTTTTGGATGCGAATTCCCGGACGCCCATTAAAATGGCCTGCTCAGTGGTGTTTACCACATCTTTACCTTTCACGTGGAATAAGCTTCCGGTAAAAATGTAATCTCCGTCTTTGCTCACGTAACTTACCCCCTCCCTGGAAATCACCGTAAAAATATCTTTTACTGGCGAGGGTTCGACGTGCTCGATTGAAAGCCCAATGGCTTTGAGCTTATCCCGGGCTGCATCTGGCAGTACCATTGTATTAACCGGCTCGGCATTCATCGTGAAGGCGGTACTTAATGAAAGAAGTAATACCGATGCCTTAATAATTTTTTTCATTTCCGCTCCTTAAATCGAGCACTAATATTATCACGCCCCAAAATTCCAGAATTTTGCTTAAACGCTTAAATCAACGGGTAAAGCCGAAAGAAAGTCGATAGATATATGGGAGAATAGATAAAACGTAGATTCAGTGGAGAAATCGTTGTGTTTACACCACCAGCAGATGATGTGAAACCTATTCCCGTTCCTGATGAGATTTACACTCAGTGCATTACGGATGCCGCCCGCTACTTCGGAATTGATGCTGAACTGGTTTTTACGTTGTTTGACAATGAAGGCGGTAAGGTTGGTACTTTCAGCAGGAATACTAACGGCACTTATGATATTGGCCCAATGCAGATCAACTCATCCAATCTACCTGAAATAAAAAAGCATTTCCCGACGGTAACGTGGCGGGTTCTGGCTTACGATGCTTGCGCAAGTTTCTGGGTTGGAACATGGTGGCTCTATAGAAAAATTGTTGATCGCAAGGGCAATGTGTTTGAAGGGATTGCAGATTACAACAGCAAAACCCCAAAGGTACGTGCAAAGTACATATTTAACTTCATGGTAAAGTACAATCGCCGGATCCAGCAGCGTAACGGGATGGGTGAGCTTTATCAATGGACCCAGCAACCTCCTCGATACAATGGCCATATAGCTAAAAATGTCCCGGAGCAAAACCCGACTCCTGTTGTTAAATAAATACAACCCGATATTACAGAAGATCATCGAGTGGCTTGGGTAAACCACCACAAATATTTCACACTGACTCAGGAGTAATATATTGTCTTCTTCTGCAAGAAATTTATTTAAGATTCTCTCTTCTTTCTTGATCCAGAAAAACCCTCATCATGAAGAAGTATGTGTTCATGAAGAAACAACAGCTGGTTTATGGGCCCCTCTCCCTGATTCGCATGTCGTGCTTTTCTTAGATTTCGATGGGGTTTGCCACAGGTGTAAAAATGAAACCTTTGAGCGAATGCCACTGTTAGAGAAATTGCTGGATAACTGCCCTGCCATGGTGATTGTTATCTCCAGCTCATGGCGTGAGTGCGCTAATACAAGTTATCTGAAATCTCTGTTCCGGGTGCCTTATAGAGACAAAATCATAGGTGCAACCGGTTCGGTATATTTAAAACACGGACAGACTGGTGTGCGGGCTGCCGAGTGTGAGGACTTTGTCTTTTCACATCGAGTTAAAGCATTTATCTGCCTTGATGACGACGAATCATTATTTCCGGCCGGTTATCCGCATTTGCACAAAACCGATTATTACACGGGCCTCACCGAATCTGACCTTGCAGCTCTTAACGCAAGGTACCATCAGCTCATGGGACGCTGATGAACAAAGTAACTTTCCTTTTACCCTGTCACTGCTGATCTCGTACGCCCATCCACTTTAGGATTGATTGTTTTATACCATACGCAATAATGTCTCATATGAATTCGACAAGAAAGGGACATTATGCTGCATCACTGTCAGGCTAAGTCACTGGATGACATATACCTTGAGGATATTCCCCACATCATACATCCGGCCACGGCGGTACATGACCTCGAAGATACCGCCCTGCCAAACCGGATTATTCAGGAATGGAATTTACCGCAGGGATATACACAGTTTGTCAGCCGGTATCACCAGTTCCACCATCAACGCCCCTGGCTCGCTTACCGCGATACGCTTGACGACATCAGATACGGTAAGATCGTTCTGCTTAGAAAAGACATAACCGGCAATGCCGGGCCGGGGGTTATATCAAATGGCAACCTACGCAATGACCTGCCCCTGTCCCTCTTTACCCGTCTGCGCGATATCATCTCTCGTCAGTTGAAACGCCCGGGGTATTACGTTCGATCAACGACACCAGCACAGCACGCCCAATCAACAAAAACCATTAATTCCAAAGCGGCTGGTCGTCTTCTCGCAGCTGGCGGGCTTTATAATGGAAATGTGGAGGGATTTCGACATACGGCTGAACAACTTGGCGGCGAAGCTGTTGAAGGCTATGACCAGGTATTGAACGAAACAACTTCAGGTATGCTGGTTGCAGCGGCTTCACTTCTGGTTATCCGAAATCCAAGGTCTGCGGATGAATTGACAAGTTATCTCGGCAAGTACAAAAAAGCACACGTTTTGCTCGATGATATGAATGTTAGCGAATTGAACTACATGCGCCGAGACAGAGCTGAATATTTAGCTCTCCGTGGACAATTCAACAATACTGTACGCCCTAACTTCCTTAAATCACTTTCAGACCACCCAGATGCCCTGGCTACGTTTGAACCTAACGATTTGATGAAACTTGCAACAGGCAAGGTCCCCTCTGGGTGGCAGGTTCACCACAAGATCCCTCTTGATGATGGTGGCACAAACGCTATAGACAACCTGGTACTTATTCAGAATTCACCATACCATTCAGCACTGTCGAAAGCACAATCCATCATTACGAAGGATCTACCGTATAATTCAAGCACCAAAGTTCTATGGCCATCGCCGAACGGTGTTATCTACCCGGTAGGAAAGTAAGAGGCGCTCATGAAAGATTTAACTCAACTACTCAGCAGCTTAAAGAGGTTGATGGTTGCAGATCACTACCCTTTAGCCAGCCCGGTAGCCCCGGAAGTCTTGAAAGACTTAATCTGCAATCCGCCTCCAGTGGAGTGGGCAGATCACAAAAAGAGCGCCTATATAGATATACAGAAACTCATTAAAACCAGGCTTGATTATGCCCAAGTGTTTAATGCTATGGATGGTTTTGAGTACAACGGACTTACGTTTTATAACCTTGTTCAGGCAGAGAACGAAAATCTATTGTGGTCAAATATTTACATACGCAACTTTGAAGCACGAGACAATGAAATCTACGTTGACCCAAATCTCACTGATAAGGTGTTAATCGGAGAAGATGGCATGTCACTTTTCGCTTATAGTTTTGCAGACGACTGCTTTCAGATAAGAGACAAAGCATCTACTGATTATGTTATTGAATCTCATACAGAGTTTGATAGATTTTTGTCTTCACTGATTCAAACCGTCAGTTGAATGTTCCGCAAGAGCGGTACTTCTGAAAAAAAGGCCGCAAACACATACTTTGCGGCCTTAATTGTTTAGCAGTAATTTACAATCTATTGATAGTCATTTCAGGAGGTTATATTCAACCTCCCTTATTTTTTATTTTCATTAAGCCACTGATCCGCTTTATCGACACGTGACTGGTAAGGCTCATTTGTGTTGCTCAGCTCTGACTTCATGTACTGAATGAATTCATCTGCTTTCTGAGGCCCAAAGCGTGGGTCATCCGTCAATTGCTGCCGGATAGCCCTTTCAGAGTTCTGCGCTGCATTCGCATAAGTCGAAACGCCGTCGCTGCTAATACTCTGATACCGGTCACTTACAGCTGCGACGCCATCAGACATCTGCATGTGATTAAGGACTTTACCCTGGAGAGAATCAGGCATATTTGCAGGGTTAGAGGCATCATTTGCTATCGATGTCTGGGTTTGAAGGATGCCCGCTCCCGTAAGCATCTCATTTACCGGTTTCGCCCCAACGCTGGTTAGCGTATCCGAAACAAATTGCTGGCCCCCGAGTAGCGCACCAGAAATCGCGCCCCGCTCAGTGTTGGCCTCTATCTTTTCCCCAACCAAGCGATCTGTGACGGTCTGAGTGCGGTTACCAACGAGACCACCGCCCGACCCACCTTCTCCCAGGTTTGCCCGTACGACTGACTCAAGTGAACCATCAGCTCTGTTATGAGTGTTGAAACTGCTATGGATGCTCTTAACGTCATTCATACTCCAGTTAACGTTATAGTTACCCAGTTCATTAAGGATCTTCTGGGTATCCGCTTTGAGCTGCTCTCTTTCGGCACCGGTAGCCATGGTGCTGGCACCATAGGTAAAGACAGCTTGCTGTGCCAATTCAGCTCGCTTATCGTCCCGGCTTAAGTTCGGGTTGTTGGCAACACGACTAAAGTAGTTATCAGTGTTATTAGATAAGCCACGAACTTGCCCGCTCTGATACATACTGTTCAAAGCAGTGGCTCGTTGATCCATTCCATCACCAACCACCCGACCTCCAACCTTTTCCAGATCGTTAAATGTGCCTTCTGCATTTCTGACATCCTGACCCGAATTGACGACTTTCTCTACACCCTGATTATTCAGTACAGGTCCATTCTTTTCGAGAGAATTAAGCACATTCCTTTCTTCATCAGAATAAGTGCGGCCCACGTTGTTGTTATGTATTCCCTGAATATCGCCTTTGCCCGCGTTATCAAGGTTATACGGAGTAAAGCCAGCTTCACTTTTTCCAGGGACATGCTGTGTCGCGTCCTGAGCGTTGGAGGAAAGACCGAGTTTAGCCTGCGAATCTACACTTCCACCCAGTTCCCCTACGCGTGACGCACTCATCACGCCAGACGTATTTACGCTGTCAGGAGTTCTATCCTGTGCCTGAGTGATAGTATTAATTCCTGACCCGTCACCTGAAATTCTGTCGAGCTGATTGGTGATAGGTAGCAGCTGCTGTGCATTACCACCGAAGTCGGAAACCAGACTTTTAAGCAGGCTGGAGGTTTCACGGAGATCCTGTTTATTACTTTCGGCCGTCTCTCCCCGGGCGGTATCAATCGCAATTTTTTGCTCACTGAAATCTCGGGTTGCAGCCACAAGCGCGTCAGTACGTTGAAGCTGCGATCCAAGCTGATTACTGGCCTTGAAGGTATCGTTATAGGAGTTGAATTTCTCCATAAACGCATTCTCATCCAGCCCATTCTTACGAGCAAAATTCCTTACATCATCATCACTGAAGTTTTTGTTGCGAATAGAATCGGAGAACCTGTCCAGGTTAATGCTTTGTTTAGAATCAAGGCTCATTCCACTATTGGAGCTTGCGTTAGTCGAAACCGATGTAGAAATATTTTGCGCCATCGTCTGTGTCGCCTGGTTCATTTTCGACGATGCTTCTTTAAACGCATTAGTATTGGATATCTGATCGCTGCTTACCTGAGACGCCGCTTTACTGAACTGGTCAGTTAACGCAGAATCCTGGCTAAGCTGATTCGTGATTGCTTTTGAAAGGTCATTTGAAAGCGAGTCACTGCCTGTATTGGTCTTAGATGCACCGCTACTCAATTGCCCTGCTACAGCCGCTTTCAGCCCGGCTCCATTGCCAGTTCCAACACCTCCATTAAGCCCAGCGTTGAGAATAACATTTGAAGCAATGCTGGCCATCTGAGACGCACTCACCCCATGTTTCGTTGCAATACCTTCTGCTACAGAGGCACCAATCTTATCCGAGATCTGCTTCATTGTTTGCAGGTTGGTTGAGAACTGCTGGCTCGACTGTCCTGACCTTCCAATTTCGCTCATCTGACTGTAACCAGCCTGGAATGAATTACTTGCCGCACTCATAACTGATGAGGTTACAGCTGATCCTTGTCCCTGGCTGTTAGCGATACTTGAACCAGCATTCCACATTCCAAGACGGAAATTACTTGAATCAACTGCGCCGCCATCGCTGTATCCCTGACCGGTACTGGTTAAGGCGGTTCGTGTCACGTCACCAAATGAAGATTTACCGCTGTTAGGGCCATCCCATACTTTGGGCGTTACATGACCAGTATCCACCGGCGCATCGGGGGTCACTCCCTTAACCGCATTCATCATCGGGTGAATCGACTGTGTCATCAGGAATAATGTGAGTACCGGAATCAGAGCATAGAGGGCGGAAGCAACAGACAGGTATGAACTGTATGTTTCCGCAAGCCCTGGGAGTCCCATCCACGTGACGGCATTATTCTGGCTGTTGAGGGTGCTCCAGGTATCCAAGTCGGCCGTCGCGACTTTCTTCACATACGCGTTGACCATTACTGCCGTAAGCGGCCACATATTCACGAAGAGGATAAGTTGCAAATATTTCGCCGCAGCGGCAACACCATTACCACCTAACGCCAGCAGCATAAGCAAAGCAAATGGAGCAACCATATAAGCAAACATTTCAAGGAATGCGATTGCTGCTCCCGACAGTTGTAACCACAACTGGCCCTGTGAAGCCATTGTGTTGGTTCGCTTCAGAGAAGCCTCAAACAACTGCATATCGGAAGCCAGACCGAGTGGGGTCTTATATTTGCTTGCGCCATTTCTGAGCTCATTCATAATGAACAGGTTCAGGGTGGCGTCATACGAACCAATAGCCTTACCGTACATACCATTTGCTGACGCCATAACATCAGTAAAGCTTGCGCCGGTAGGTGCACCATTTGCTTCGTCTGGAGTAAGGATGCCGTTTGTCTGTCCTATAAGGGAAATAGTCTGGCGAGCTTCAGCTGTACTGGTAACCTGTTTCACAGTTGACCAGACCTCATCACACGTACCAGATTTTGAACCGTTAGCGCCAACAATACTGGCAGAGGCATTCTTCAGTGCGCCTTTCATCGCCTGATTAATCCGGTCCATGCTATCTGCCAGATTAGCTGAGAAAATATCGTTAAAAATAGTTTCTTTACCGGCAATATTTGCGCTTGAGTTTTGGGTAGCCTTCAGGCAGTTGTATGCAAGAGACTGAACGGTAGCACATACGTTCATTGGCCCTAGCCCGCTGGCCGGTTCAGGAAATGCGGAACAGTAGCCCTGGCTATCGCCGCCCCATTGCAAAAACTTCACGAATCGGATCATCGGACCGAGGGTGATGTCATCGTCCAGAGTTGTTGCAGACAGGTCCACCGGAGAAAGCGGATCAAACGCTGTTTTATAATCCTTCAGCAAACCCTGGCTTAAGTTAGTGGTGACGGTTGCCATCGCAGCAATAAAAATTGGAATTCCGTCGACGTTTCTGACCTCTCCCGACTTTACAGATTCAATAGTTACATCCACTCGAACCATTGCCATCATGAAAAGGATCAACCCCAAAAACCAGGAGAAAAACGGTAATTCATTTTTGGTCGGAGCCTGAAGCCATAGCCACGTTTTATAGAATAGGCTCACACCTGCTACAACGGCGGCCGTGGTCAGGAACTCTTTTACACCAGTATATTGAGAAAAGATCAGGGCAATACCGGTAAAAGCCGACCAGACAAAATCAATATCACCCAGGGTATATATGTTGTAATCCATGTCAGACCTCAGTTACGTGTGCCACGAATACTTTCAGTGAAAGCCTTCCGTTGCAGGCGACGGTTATCCCAGGTTGAAATGACGTCCGAGCTGGTACCGACCTGGCTGTGCGATAGCTCATAGGCGGCTTTAACCTGTTTTGAGAGATTGTCTGTTAATCGGTTGAGATCATCCCTTTTACCCGACAGCGACTCACTCGGTATGCTCATGGTTGAAATTTTGGCCTCAACCTGGCGCAACATGTTGATTACGAGGCTCGTCGCAGCAATAGTGCTGATGTCCTGAATGTATGCGTACCCTTCCGGTGCTTCGAATGTTTGCAAAGAGTCGATAATGGTCGGGATGCCGATATAGGAGATAATGCGTAATTCATCATCTGAAACACGAACGTCGTTGATGATTTTTTTCTGTACGTTTAAAAGAAGATCAGAAATGGTATCCTTCAATCCCTTAAAACCACCGTCATTAACTTCTGACATGACAAGGCACTGAGCCTTTCGTGGGGATGATGGATCTGGTGCCGGAGAACACTTGAGCATTTTAATTGATCCGCCAGCTGGTGGCCCCATGATGTAATCCGTGACAGTCATGGTAGACGGGCGGACTTCCATTCCCGCTTTTTCGCCTTTGCTATCCCAGTTGATAATGACAGTACCTACGAGAGACATAAGTTGTTCTGCCAGTTTATAACCGGATAACTCCGTTACCCCTCCGATGTTCATCGTTCCCTTATCAATATCCATGAACGACATATAGAAGAGGTTACCACTGAATTTTTCAGCGAACTCTTCGGGATCCTTTGCTTTAACCTGAGAAGTGACAGCTTCAGGTGACTTTGTCATCGATGAGCCAAAATCAGGAATAAGACCATTAATCGATCCCAGAATTGAGGCTGGTCCAGAGCTAACTGAGTTAGCGAACTGGCTTGGCGTACCCACGTTTTCAGAAAGGAAAGAGTAAGTTGCATTGCATGAATCTTTCGCAAATTTATTTAGCGCTTGCAGTTTGTTTTGGATGTCATTAATCGTTGCAGCACAGTCAGCACAAATAGCTGAAACAGCAACGTTAAAAGCATAGATAGCCGCACCCTGGGCAATACCACGGGCCACCTGCACAAGCTGGTCCCCGTTGATCATGCTGAAGGACCCAAGAAAAACGTCAATACCGTTACAACCGACAGAAGCTTTTGGAAACGACATGGAAACAAGGTTGGTATTAACGTTTGTTGTTCGGTAAGACATTGACCCGCCAACTATGCCTGTACGGGTTGCTGTGGAAAAGGTGGCCGGGCTGGTAGACGTCATCATGCCATTGAAAATGTTACGCATTGCGTTGTCTGCATTTGCAGTCGGGGCTAAAATTGCAGCACAAACAGAAAGAGACAAAAGTAACTTTTTGAAGTTGAAAACGGCATTACTGCGCATAAGTGCCTCCAAAACTGCCGCCAGCATTGAGATAATTGACCGGATCGGCCGTAGGCATGTCATAGCCTTCGAGTTTTTGGTCCATTATTTTTTGAAGTAGGAATGGGTCTGATTCCATTTCGGATTTATTAACGGTAATAACGCCATCATCGCCGATGGTATATTGCCTTTTAATATCTAGAGTTGACTGGAACGAAGCGTCATCGATCAGATTCATGCCCTTCGCGGCAAGTATAATAGTGTTCTTTAATTCATCAGCGGAGATCATGCCTTCACTAATGCGCTGAGCTGATGTCCCATCCTTTGAAACCAGGAAAATTGTAGGTACCTCTCGAATTTTAAATTGATCAATAATTTGTGCGTTGGGGATGTTAAAATCCTGAAAAAGGCCATTATGCAATGGCCTTCCATCCATACTGATTGGAAGAATATCTACCGAATAATAGTTCTGCATAAATTGAAGTATTTGGCTTTCTTCGTGGCAAAACTGGCAAGTACTCTGGAAAAAGAAAAATAAACCTGACTTAGTAAAGATATCTTTCATTACCGTTTGCTGATTTTTTTCAACAACAGTGCGGTGAGCATCCAGTGCCACCTTTTCCACTGGTTGCCTGCGTTTTTCAGACATCATCGGGTTTTTAAGAAAATAATCTTTTGATTTGTCAGAAAAACGCGTACTGATATCCAGCATTAACCTTTGCGCCGTGTAATAACGTGATAGATTTTCTGCGGTAGGGTTATCCATTGCCTGCGTTAACAGTCGAGGCATATTCTCTTTTAGCCATTTTGAATTTAAATCTACCATTTCCTCTTTTGAAGGCGAGCTAGCAGCACCGGTTGGTGGCAAAACCTCTTCTTCTTCAGCTTCGCTTTTTTTAGCAGGATCGTCATACCAGAAGAAACCCTTCTTATAAGCCTGGCCAGATACAAAGGGCGTATCTTTTATTAGGGGTTGCTCAGGGCTGGCGTGGGCACCAGTAATTACCAAAGACATAAGCAAAACCATCTTTGAAGGCGCTAATGCAATACGAGTCATAGACCGTTCTCCTTTTCTGATGCGGTTATGATGGCATACAAAAAAAAGGTTAGAGCTCGTATAGCATGGTCGTTTTTATGTTGAAAAGGACGGAAAAGGAGTGCTGACTAAGAAGATAGTCTCGGTGATGGAAAGATCATCCATCTTGCACGTTGTCAAAAATCCGGTGTAACAAAAACATGGTTTTATCGAATATCTAAAAGCAAATATTGCTTTGAAAACAGGTGTATTTAGAGCTGAAAAAAATCATCACAAGTAATGCTGTTTCTATATTTCAAAAAAGGAATAGCTAAGGATCAAAGAAGCGAACTTAGACAAGAATATAAAATATATTAATTGAAAGCGATTAAGAAGTCGTCATGCATAGAAGGTTTTGAGAACCTAAGTAGTTTTACGTTTTCAACAGAAAAAAAGGTGCACATTTTTGGAACGAAGAAAAACTGAATAAAGAAAAATCAAATTATATCTTTACTTGTCAAGAGTTGATATTTAAGTTGTAACTAATATTTGATTGTAAAGCAAACAACAGAATTTGACTTAAGTCAATATTTAGATTCAGACAAGGCAAGTTTCGCGATATCTTTTTTAAATTTAATCTAATTCTTCTTGAGAATACCTCTCTATGGCTGAAGCAGTTGAAGATAATCTGCAACGTGGACAATGAGCATCATTTGTCACTGGCACAATGTATGGGCGTTTACATTTTTCGCAGGCACCTAGTTCTTCAATTTCTTTCATAGAAGTAAGGATTTCTATTATTTTATTAACTTCCGGTGCGCATACAAAGTATCCCAGATTATGAAGGACACTCATTATTCGGTTGAAGTCAATTTGCCGAAAACTCGCTTCCGGATTTATTGGATCAAAACCAAAATAGTTAACTGCGACATCAATAACAGCAGAAAAGGCTCGGCGGTTATCTGTGCGTTTGCTCCAGCCCCGGATACCTTTTTTGAGTTTTGTTTTTGCACCAGGCTCAAAATCGATATTTTCAGCAACATGATTACCGTACAAAATTCGTATTGTATTTTTATTTGCCCCAAGCGACATAGTTCTTGCTGCTCGCAATAGAGCATTAGCTTTTGTTTGATCGACCTTTGCCATATCAATAATCCTTTAACATAACTTTATTTGTTAAAGTGTTGAACACATCCTGACGGTGACTGGTGAACATAGTGTCATAACGTAATAGTTCCATCAAATCATCACTAACTTTTCCTAACCGGATGTCAGCAGACAATTCATAAGCCCAGGCAAAAACTTTCGTTTTAAGTGAAACACTCTCTTCAATATGCCCTTGTGAGAAAGCAATTGTACGTGGGAAAAGAACGACATCGTTAATTGTTTTTAACGATGAATAACCAATGTCTTTAATAGCATCAGCTGTAGTTGGTTTTAAACCAAAGAAAATACTTACAAACTCTGGTGCGAGCATTGAGATAAAGAACACCTGCATAAAGTAGTCATTCTGTATATCAACACATTTAGAACGCAACTCATGAATCTTCTTGGGATTATAGATATCCACTGTACCATTCAGAAAAGTCACTTTTTCACCGGCATCGTAAATACCATAGTCAATATCATTTGTATCATATTCACGAATTACATTGGAATCACCGTCCAAGACCGCAGAAAAAAACCTCTCCCATGTAATTTCCTTTCCGAGTGTACGCGGAACCAAAAAACTACCTGGACGTGTTTCCACTTCAAAAGCTAAATCAGCGGCTGTACTAAATCCTTTCCCAAATAGGCGACGCTGGAGAAGAGGAGTCCCAGTTTGATATGCAGAAGATCCATGCACAGGCAATAACATTAAAAATGCACGGTAACTACGAATAAGCGAAATCTCAGTGCGGAAAAGTTTACCGAGTAAGCTACGAGTTAAATTATCAGATTCTGACATGTGCTGATTGTCCTTGCGCCATTACAATTGTTCAAATCTTCAACATGGATTTTTTGTTAGGTGTTCGGTAGGGTGAAAAGTAACTTTTAGTATTTTCTTAAGGCTTGAATAAGCCTTAAATCTATCCCTTCAACCACACCGCTTACTTGTAACACTTTTTAACCAAACTAACCAGAATTTTATCAAAAATTCCTGCGCATGCTAACGAAATGTGAAGCGATTAAAAAAAAACCTAAATCCAGCCCCTCCCAACGTTGGATTAGAATAACGACGTCTTTCACTGACCGTCATAAACTGACATTTTTACTTTTCATCAACCTCATGCTTACATAGGATCACTAAACAAAGAAAAGTGACCCTATGAATGCCTCACATAGGGTCACTTATGTTTGAAAAGTGACCCTATGTAATGTCGTCATAGGGTCACTTTTTATAAAAGTGTCACTATGGACAAAGTTCCATAGGGTCATTTTTTTTGGAAAAGTGGCACTAGATATATGTATAACTTTAATAGAGCAATGCACATTATCAAAAGCAATAATCCACAATGGTCATTCTGTCAAAAGTAACTTTAGGGGGTAGCGATGGAAGTGAGGCTAAACTCGCTGTTACTGTTTCTGAAGGCCCCTCCCGAATGGGGGAAACAGCGAGTGCATTACATCTGTTCAATTCCCTCATCAAAGAGCATTCAAAAATCTTCTGTTCGTGAAAAAAAACGGAAATTTCCTCCGGTATAGTAATTTCACATCAGGAGGCGTCATGAGTAATTCAAATCTTATAAGTTCTATAGAGCTAACACGTAAAAATTTACGTGCTCAGATTGAAGGTTTGCGTGTTGAGGCTGAAGATCTCATTACAAAATACTGGATCAAGTGGAAGGAACGAAACCACCAAGAGATTAACCTTACCCGACATAGCAAAGTTCCAAAGAGGGAGTACCTGGGTTCTTACGCACCAAAAGTTGAGCTAATTGGTAATGCCAGAAAAGTAACGATCACTTGGCATCAGTTCAGCCCTTATAAAACAAGAGCGCCTAGCCACATGTCAAAACGGGTGCAACCAATGAAAAGTGGAAAATATTCTAAGAACTGTTTTGTAAACCATGCCAGCTGGGAATACGAAATGATTTCTGAAACGGAAGCATTGCTGGAGCCTTACAGAGAAATGCTTGAGCTCTATCATTCAGCATATATCGAACTTGGACGAAAAATCCGTCAATACTCAAAAACTAAGGTGGCACAATGAACGACGCAATTATCACGGACAATGAGCGTATTAACATTGAACCAAAAGATGTAATGGTAAAAGGTTCAAATAAAAAGCAAGGCGTAAACGCTCAAACTTCTACTCAACGTAGACCAGAGCACCAGGGTATGGCCAAAGTTATTATTAACCCCGGCACCCCAGACTTTAACCGGTTTTTAACTGCCAGAAATGGAGCAGTCATCAGAGGTTTTGATGATGTGAGTATCGCTATTTCCTCTCTCTTTAAAACGGTTGATGCAGTTAAACATCCTGACCTTGTTCAGGCTATTCAGGATTGGTTCAACGAGCTGCATGAAGAAAACAATAAGATGAAAGAAAATCTTGTTGCTTATATTAAGTCAATTGAGTTCGACAAGAATGACTCATTCATGTCATCAACTCAGTTTGTACCTTTCAGTTTTGAACCAGTACAACTCAACTTCAATAACCACAACACCATGAGGTTTTACAAGTACATCTTCGAGATGAACCAGCTCATGAACACAATGTATGAGTACAACTCATTGGGTTTACTGGCTGTAAGCGACTATCCGGTTATGTCTCACAACATTATAAAGAGTATTAATTTATATGTTGAGAATGTGAAAAAGACTCTGAATGTTTCTCGCCGTAAGGATGGGCCATACAGTCCAGCAGAGTTCATCACCAAAGTAATGCAATATAAAAGTGTGCAGGCATACATTGCAGCCGAACTGTCAGGCAAACGTCGATAAGGTATGATGATGAATTTCAGGGCGCTGTATTTATGTATTAAACGGATTTTGGGGATATTCTCATCTCAGGAGAATGATGCAACCTCTGTAATGATTGAGGATATATCAAGCCTCTCTCCTTTTGCGCAGATTCTAGGAGATCAGAAGTACACTGTTCCTGATCATCCAAATCCAGAAGTCCTGAAATTCATCGAGTATCCAACTCGTCCGACGGGCATACAGACATTTAATGAACAGTCAATCCTGTCTCTGTATCGGGAAAAGCTGCACTCAATTTCAATGATGTTAGCTATCAGCGATAGCGACATCAGGGACGATGCATATACATTTACTAATTTAGTTTTAAAGCCCTTGGTTGAATATGTTCGCTGGATACATCTTTTGCCAGCTTCCGAAAATCATCATCATAATGGTATTGGTGGGTTACTTTCTCACAGCCTGGAAGTGGCCATACTCTCTTTAAAAAATGCGCATCACTCAGAACTGAGACCAATCGGATATCAAGATGAAGAAGTAGTCCGTAGAAAAGTATATCTCTATGCTGCGTTTATCTGTGGTTTAGTCCATGATGCCGGAAAGGTTTACGATCTCGACATTGTAAGCCTGAATTTAGCTAGTCCGATCATTTGGACGCCAAGCTCACAAAGTCTTCTTGACTGGGCACGTGAAAATGACGTGGTTGAATACGAAATCCACTGGCGAAAGCGTATTCATAATCAACATAATATCTGGTCCAGCGTTTTCCTTGAGCGAATCCTAAACCCGGTATGTCTTGCATTTTTGGATCGGGTAAATAAAGAACGTGTTTATTCAAAAATGATCACCGCCCTAAACGTTTATACTGATGGGAATGACTTTTTGTCTAAATGCGTGAGGACCGCTGATTTCTATTCTACTGGTACAGACCTTAATGTTTTACGTGACCCTATCATGGGTCTGCGTTCTAATGATGCAGCAGCAAGGGCCATTAGTACCATCAAGCACAACTTTACCAGTATCAATATCAACAATTACAATGCTAAGCCTATGCACATCATTATCGTAAATGGTGAGGTATACCTTAACGAGAACGCATTCCTTGATTTTGTTCTCAATGATTTCGAATTACATAAATATAACTTCCCTCAGGGAGAGGCTGGTAAGACCGTATTGGTAGAATCCCTAGTTCAACGTGGTTACGTCGAGCCCTATGATGATGAGCGTGTCGTTCACTACTTCATTCCGGGTATCTATTCGGAAAACGAAATATCAAACATCTTTAGAAATGGGATAGGGAAACTAGAATTCTATAACCTTCTTAAGCTAAGGTGGATTGGTTTAATCTTTGATTCCTATAAAATCCCTGACTCAGTGCCGGGTCTTTTTAGCGTTAATGCCAATAAAGACTTTATTTACATTGACGAGCAAAAAACAGTTACTGAATACAGAAGACCAGTGCCCGGTCGGGACGTTATAACTAAAATTACTGATACTGTTGAGACGGCTGTTCTTAAGGTTAATGATTTAGGCCGCTCCTCTGCCTCTATTGATGTTGATATACATTCTAAGAAAAATGAAGGCTCATCCGACGATTTTGAGAAGAAAGCCGAAAGTGATAATGAAATTGATAATGACACGCAGATAGTTAAATCTGAGGGTGAGGAAGCAGCTGATCCTGTCATTCCTGATATAGAAGAAAGTGAAGATGAATCGGCAAAGGACACGGAATCCCATGTCCTGGTCAACCAACTTCATGAACTCCTTTTAAGCGCTCCACTTTCCAATGACTATATAGTGTGTGTTGATGCTGTCCCCTACCTCAACATAGATACCACTATGGCATTGCTGCCGGGATTAGATGAAAAAGCATTCAGTGAAGAGCCCTATTTCCAACTGACATTCAGAGAAGGCTCTCTCGATGGAATGTGGATAGTAAGGGACATTGACGATCTGCGTTTAGTCCAGCTCGGCGATAACTGCGCCGGGTTCCAGCTCACCTATCATGAGCCAAGAAGGCCAACAACTTTAAAGTCACTTTTCAATACTTCTATGTATCAGGCATTAGTGATTAATGATGAGTCTTCTGTTGAAAACTCTGCCCCACGTCCAAAGCAAACGCTTGAGCTGCCTCCCCCACGTGTAAATGCAGTCGAAGAACATTCTGGCGACGTGGAATATCATGGAACCGATAGTGCATCCGCGACTGGTCCGCTGAAAACTGAGGCTGTGGAATATGAACATTATCAACATCTTTTTGAGAAAGAAGATGAAGAGCATGAGATCATTGATTATACCGATTTCTCACAGCTTAGTGTTTCTCGGCCAGAAGTCGGTAGTTGTGCAACAAGCTCTTCGGTCCATAATGAAAAGCTTCTCTCCGAGCCGTCAGAATTACCAGAACTTAACCGAGAACAGAACGCTGATCCCCAGGGTACGAATGAACGCTCTATGGATGTTTCTGTAGGACAAGAAAACTCAGAACCAGATACTGAGGGTAACTGCCCACCACCAGCTGAAGTTGTGTATTCCCAGACCGAAGCAGCCGCAACCAGTGTGATGGCAAGTGAAGAGCCCGCCTTACCTCCTGTACTTGAAGAATCAAATGGAGAGCATGCGCCCACAGACGCTAAGGGGCATCATCTTTCGCCAGCACTGGCCAGACTGTTCGCCCCAACAGCACCGGTAGAAAAACAAAATCCCAAGCGCAACCGGAATAAATCATCGGACAAAGCAGAAGTACAAAAACCAGCATCACCTGTTTCTGGTCACAATCTGAACAGTAAAGTCTTTGCATCTACTGAATCAGACCAAAATGGTGAATTCTCGCTTATAAGCGAAGGTGACGTTACAGAGCTTGAATTTGTAGAAATTGCGTTAGTACTGCATCAAATTCTGTCCAAAATGGAGGTGGCGTTTAAAAGAAAGCGCAAAAACAGATTTATGGTAAGTACTCCTAATACTCTCTATCTGACCCAATCTTGCGTGGAAAAATTTGGGTCGCAGTTAGAGGCTCAAGATCTTTTCAATAAGCTTCCTCAGTACCTCGTTAATTCTGGTGCTGTGATCAATACAAAATGCCATGCATTTAACATGCCTACTTTGCTGGCCGCATCAGACCGGGCGAAAGTGGACATTGAACGAATTATCAATAACCTGAAAGAGGCTGGGAACCTATAATGTCAGATTCGAAGAGGACTAACCTCCATGCACAAGAGAATTTTTATCGGCCTATTCTTGAGTATCGTAGTGCCTCAATACTTTTGATTTGTTCGGTTTCTATGCTTTATATGGGACTTTCTTCAGACGGACTGGACATCGCCCCAATAGTTCTGTTCACCTCAATATTGCTTTTTTTGCTGTGCCTTTATCGTTGCAAAACAGCAGCGCCATTTTTGATGGCTCATTGGCGTGTATTCAAGCGACATTTCATGTTCGTTAGTCTTGATTCACTGCGTGTAATTAACAAAAGTAACTTTTTCTCCAATGAGCGAAAGTATCGTCAACTGGTTCAGGATTATCAAAATAAAAATAAGGATATACCCGAGCGAAAGTCCTATTTTTGTGATGGGTTTGAGTGGGGTCCGGAACATGCGGATCGGGCATATCAAATAGCTAACCTCTCCAGTGATAAACGTGAGATCGAGTTGCCATTCGTCTTCAACCCAATTAAGAGACATTTTGACGCAATGGCTCGTAAGATGGGCGGCAGCAATGCAATTTTTGCTGTGGAACGTAGGGAACCCATATTTGTAACTGAAGACAATTGGTTTGGTCATACTCTGATAACCGGAAACGTGGGTACCGGGAAAACGGTGCTACAGCGTTTACTAAGCATTAGCATGCTTCATCTTGGTCATGTTGTTGTTGTCATAGATCCAAAGAACGATGCAGAGTGGCGAGAATCTCTAATGGAAGAGGCTAAGACCCTCGGTCTTCCTTTCTATAAATTTCATCCTGGCCAGCCAGCATCTTCGGTCTGTATTGATGTCTGCAACACCTATACTAATGTTTCTGACCTAACATCTCGTCTTTTGAGCTTGGTGACAGTTCCCGGTGAGGTTAACCCATTCGTTCAGTATGCCAAGGCTCTCGTTTCCAATGTGATTTCCGGGCTTTCTTACATAGAGAAAAAGCCTTCTATTTATCTGATTCACAAGAACATGAAAAGCCACATGTCTATTGTGAATCTTACAGTCAAGGTAATGGAGTCATGTTACGCGAGATATTATGGTTACGATGTCTGGACCGAAAAAGTTAAGTACGTCGCTAACGATACCTTGCCGGTACGTTTCAAGCGTCTCGCTGAATGGTTTACGGCTCATTTCATGAATTACGAGGGGTCCGAACAAATAGACTGGTTAGATACTGTTTCCCAGCTTATTGATTACTCAATGTCCGACCCAGAGCATATGGCTAAAATGACCGCAGGTATTATGCCTGTTTTCGATATGCTCATTGAAAAACCTTTAAATGAGCTTTTATCTCCTAACCCGAACTCAGTATCATCAAGAGAAATTGTAACAAGCGAAGGGATGTTCAGCACTGGCGGGGTGCTATACATTTCGCTTGATGGCCTTTCAAACCCCGATACAGCAGCTGCTATTTCTCAATTAATAATGTCAGATCTGACCTCCTGTGCCGGTAGTCGCTACAACGCTCAAGATGGTGATATGTCAGCTAATTCCAGGATAAGTATTTTTGTTGATGAGGCACACTCAGCCATTAACAACCCTATGATTAACCTTCTGGCGCAGGGTCGTGCAGCGAAAATTGCACTGTTTATTTGCACCCAAACCATCTCCGACTTTATTGCTGCGGCAAGTGTTGAAACTGCCAATCGAATTACGGGGCTCTGCAACAATTATATAAGCTTGCGAGTCAACGATACTCCTACTCAGACGCTTGTTGTAGAGAACTTTGGTAAGAGTGCGATAAGCACAAATATGGTCACTTATACGACCGGTTCAGAAACATCTTTGCCGCATAATAACTTCTCAGGTTCAATCTCAGAAAGAAAGCAGACAACTTTAGAAGAGAGTATTCCAAAGGATCTCTTGGGTCAGGTCCCTATGTTTCACATAGTTGCCAGGCTTCAAGATGGCAGGAAGGTTGTAGGCCAAATCCCTATTGCTGTTGCTGAGAAACAAATGAAGCCAAACACAACTCTGTCGGAAATGCTTTTCAAGAAGGCCGGAAAAGTTACTTTGCGTCAAAATCTCGATATCAAAAATCTTAATAAATTTCTAAGGAAGTTGCATTGATGGATGAAAAAATTGTCCTGACGCGCCAGCAAATTTTAAGCTCTGCACTAAAAGTCAGCAAATGTCGCTCGCTCGTAAAAAGGCGCTTTCAGTCTTTGGGTTTAAAGTACGCAGATTCTCAGGAAGTTCGAGATCGGCTAACTATGATAGAAAAAAACGCGTTTCATCATTTGGGAAAATTTTGTCAGAGCAACGATATCGATTCCCTATTCTCCATGGCAAATACCCTGTCTGAGCTTTTCCTTTTAAAGGGAGAGTTGATCACGACTGATCCCTTTGGGGACCGTGAAACCAGCTACTGGTCGGTACCACAAGGATCATGCCATGAATGGATTCAATCACTGACCACCAGCGAAGGTCCTGAACGTAAATTCGTTAGTTTCCGTATTTCTTTCGATAACAATGACGTACGGTGTGATCTTGTAAAAAAGAATGCCCGTATGCTTGGTTGTTATCTTTTGCCTTATTTCGTCGATTTAACACGCACGGTGGGCGCATTCATTAATTTGCCAGGTAGTGTCTCTTTTAAACAAGTACAGCGCATCAAACCCCAGATTCATCCAGAAACAACACATAGTCATATAGTTACTATTGAGGACTCTCCCTTTCTTTCTCGGTTAAAATTTAAAATCATTACTGCCATAGATCAGCTTCCTGACCCTAATGGCCTTTATACAAACACCTTTAACAGCATTATTGACCGTGCACTGCTGACTCATCTCAAAACCGAACAGGAAAAAATAGATAGTCCAAGAGTCTGCAAAAATGTGATTTCGGCTTTTGCCGACTCAACTCTTTCTCTGCCGGTGTTTAACATCGGCCTAAACGAGCAGTACAGATACTGGACGCCGTGGGGCATCAACTTTATAGAATTTTCCCGCCAGGCCGCAAAAGCAAGGACCGCTGTATTTGTTCCTGATGTGGGACAGATCGAGTGGAAAAGCGCAGAGCATAAAGAACTGGCGGAGTTAAGCCTCATCGACCAAATCATACCTAAACAGTACCACTGGCTCCTGGGTATCCCGACGATGTGGCGTAACAACTATTGCAATCACGATCAGAGGCTAGCTCTTTTTCGTGAATGGAGGGAAAGCAATGGCTGCGGATAATACAAGCAGGGCAGCAGTGCTCAGAACAATGCTTTTTTTTGGCATGGTCATTTATTTTGGTTACAGCTTGGCTTTCCAGAATACTGAGGAGCTCAAATATCAGATTACTCAGGAGGTTAATGCAAGCCGGTCCATCATATCAAATGACCGTTGGAAGTCTGTCATTGCAAATAGTGAAGCGACTTTAAATTGGTTGGTACATGACTATAAGTTAATTGACTATCTGAATACTATTCTGATCCCTGACACCAAAAAACCAGCCAGAGGTATTAACATTGTTGCTGAAAAATTTACCTCTATTAATTACACTATGGCCAAAAACATACCCCTCTTACTTTATCAGTCCATTTTCCGGTGGAACTTAATCCTGGGGTGGCTAATCGTTTTTCTGCCCTATCTATTTGCCATGCTAGCAGATGGAATGTACCAGTGGAAATTGAAGAGGTACGTATTTGGTAAGGTTACAGTTCAGTTTTATCGTATTTGGTTTCGAGCATTTTGGGTGATCAGTGCTTTAACGATGGTCTACCTGGTCATGCCAAATATGTCACTATTTAACAATATCGCTCAACTTTTCCCACCAGTCGCTTTATTGATACTGGGAATTGCATTGAATCGCTTGTGGTCTAACTTTCAAAAACTCATGTAAAGGTGGTCAGATGTTAAGCAGTAAAAAAAGGAAGTCCCCTACAAATATCAAAGAATCGCTCAATGATAACGCTGACCGTTTTTATAAGATGTTTCGCATTCATACCACGGCAAAAGTTGCTATGTCGCTAATTGCCATGACCGCTGTAGGGTTTTCTTTCTACAATCTTTACGAACAATGGCAGGACGCTGAAGGGAAGAAAGACCATATAGCTGTAATACGGATTTCTGGCGAGATGGGTACCGGCTCGGAAACGGGCGATGGAACAGTGATCGCAACAGCTCTTGCCAAAGCTTACAATAATCCCCATGCCAAAGCAGTTATTATCGAGGCAGAGTCAGGTGGTGGTGGTCCCTCTGACGCCATCATTATTTACCGCCAGATAAACGCGCTTAAAAACCACCAGCCACAGATTGAACGCGTATCAGATGCCGGTGGCTCTCTTTCATCTGTAGCCGCTGACAAGAGTAACAAAACCGGGAGCACAGAACGTGGCGATGAAGCACGGTCGAAGCAAAACTCCCTCGAAGTACTCTCCAGCGGTACCGGTCGTTTTTTCTCTGATATCGCAGACTCATATAAACCAATCATCGTTAGTGTGAAAGGCATATGCGCATCCGCATGCTATTACGCGGTATCGCCCGCTGATGCAATTTATGCCGACAGTAATGCCCTGATCGGTTCTATCGGTGTGCGTATGGACCACTGGAATCTGTCAGAGATCATGAGCACAGTAGGCGTCAAGAATGAGCCCCTTACGGCCGGTGAGTTCAAAGATGCTCTTGACCCCTTCCACCCATTGTCCGATTCAACGAGGGAGTTCATGCAGAAGGAGATCCTGAACACGATGCATGAAAAATTTATAACTGATGTTGAACTTGGACGGGGTAAAAAGCTTCTCTCGCGTCATGATGCCGATGCTGTTTCTCTCTATTCAGGCCGTGTATGGCCAACACCTCAGGCAGTTAAGTACGGCCTGGTGGATGGAGATCTTACGTCAGTAGAGATCCGTACACGTCTTTCAAAAATGTACTCCACTGACACGTTCAAAAACTACAATGAGCCTCATCGTAATCTCCGTTCTGCACTCGGCATGCTGATGAGCCTGTCTTCAAATATTGAGAGCCTTACCGGTACCACTACCCGCTTAGTAGAATCTGTTAATGCCACCAGCTACCCCTCTGTGAGGTAACATGGATGCTTTCAATCTGCTGTGGAGCATTACGGGGGTAGCTTTCATTATCCTTATTTTCGTCGTGTTGCTGTGTCTGTTGGGATTTATGACCTCTGCCATAGCGGAACGGCGGACTGCAAAGGCAATTGAATCTGGGCTTCCTGAAGAAGCTCAGGGGCTACTTAGTGATCTCACCTTTCAGTTGTCGGCTCATAGCACTACGCAGGTTGATCACATTCTCGTAGCCCCACATGGTATATACGTCATAGAGCAGAAAAACTACGTAGGCAAGCTCTACGGTACTCTGGAGGAAAGCCACTGGCGGAAATGGACTCAGTCCCGAACCCTCAAGTTGCAGAACCCGTTTAAGCAAAACCAGGGGCACATCAGGGCTATTCAGTCTGCTCTTAAGGCTAGAGAACTGGAATGTATCAATGTCGTCATCATAAACGGACGTTGTAAGTTTGATGGCATCAAGCCGGAATGGTTATGTATGGGGATGGACGATTTTATCCATAAAGTCAAACAACGACGAGGGCTACGGTTGTTCACACCGGAGTCTGTTCAGCACATCTGTTCGGTGTTGAAGTCAACAAGGAAGTCGCCAGGGCTCTATACGGACCTTACTCATATTCATAACATAACGACAAAGTACAAAGCCCCGATGAAATTCGAGCAACGAGTAACATACATTCTGCTCAACTTTATCCATTATCTGTGGGCAAGTCTGTTCACTAAGCAGAAGCCTTAGCGCTCTATCATTGGTAAGGCTGTAAAATGTCTGCAAAAGGCCCCATCGGTAAATTGTTGGGGCTTTTTCTTTGCGTAGTTCTGATACGGTTTATCCTGTGGAGCATTATGGCCACCAGCCAGCTGGTGACTGGCCAACGCTTTGTATGACGTAGCCTACTCAGGGCAGGCTATTTTAGAGGGACCGATTTTTATCCGGGCTAATTTAGAAAGAGATAATTTGAACTTAGGCGGGCTGACCACCAGCAGAGAGGTAAATCACTAGCCGGTGATATTGACAGAAGTCGTCAGGGGTTTAACGCCGGAATATTTTGCCAGGCCTCCTGCAAGGTCTGCAAGACTTCTACAAGTGATAGTGACGGCCACAGGACTGTTTCCGTCATTATCACTCCAGGTGGCTCGCACTCTACTGGTACCAGAATTAAAACAACACGAGTTCCTTTTACCTGGTAGGCAAGGTTTACTGCCGGTTGGCGGTAGGAGGCCAGTACACCCTCACCATATTGAGCAGGGTTACTTGCCCAGTTCCGCACCATTGCATACACCTGAGGCATATACCGACTATCCAGATCCCCTTTGGGCCGTCTGAACGGCACGATTTCTTCTGAGCGGTAGGTGGTCGTTGTTGTATTGGTTGTCATCTTTGTCACCTCCCCTGTTCGTCCATTTAGAGTTTTAAGCTGCTTTACACATCACACTCAACTGATTATTTAAGCTGGTCATCGTCTCTGGCCAGCATAGCCCAACCATTCGCCTGGTTTTCGCGGGAGTAAGGATTCATTTCAAAATAACTATCTACCGCGTCGCTGTCCGCAACAGAACTGTTGTTAGCTCTCTTTGAACCCTGAACCACTACAGCATCAACCTCTGCGGCTTTCCCGTTGCGCTGTACCAGGATTTTAACCGTATTGGGCTTACGTCTTGCGAGCAGTTTGTTGGCGATAAAAAGCACAACAATCCAGGCCAAAAGCACGTATAAAAATGTATTCATAATGCCCTCCTTTGTATGTGATTATTATACCTGCTTCCATTGCAGGCCAAACAGGTTCGGTGCATGAAAAATAGACTTCTCTCCGGCGTATAGCAATCTACTTACTGATCTGTTTTCGTATCAAACTGTATGGCATAACCGAGGGGCGTACGTGGTGAGTCAGAAAGTTACTTTTCCGTAATAGTTAATTTCAGATCCTTCTTCCAGTTACGCTTCAGTATAAAACCGATACCCTCTAATTCAGCATCCTTCACGTTTAATACGCTTCACTTTAAGGCAGGGCTTTTCGGTTGAAATGAATTCTTTTTCCGGTTGCTGGACATGGGTTTCATCCTGATAGTTAAAGTTGCAGGCTATCAGTCACCACCACCACCTCCGTCACCTCCTCCACCGCCACCATCACAACCACCAGCTATGCTATTTTCACCATTACAATCACCTCCGAGGGGGTTCAAATGGCTGCTCCCCTGTAGATGGTGTCCTTGCCAGATCGAACCCGAACCAGCGCCTCCTGAGCGTCTTTGCTTGCCCTGAGGCAATTGTGCAGGCTCACCAGCACCGGCGGTACCAAAAATGTCCCGGGCAATTTTATAAAGAAGGTAAAAAGGTACGCCCAGCATCATAAAAAAGATTACTGAAAATATTACACGTTCCATTGATGATCTCCTGTCTTGTGAGAGACCAGTTATATCAGGGTGATTCAGTATTTCCGTTTAGAAAAGAGTACTAATTTGGCCCTGTTCGCTCTTAATTTGCCATCCGGGAAAAAGTCATAGGGATAGGCCTGCCAGAGTCAATAACTTCCAGTGATCTGGAGGAGACCCCGGCTCTCTGAGCCCTCATGGATGGTACGGCTTTACCCCTTGTAAACAGATTCACGTTCCGCAGGACAAACATCGACTACTGACGTCTCATATTTGCTGACGCTAATCCGACGTCTCATTGCCGTCTGCTTGTTTTCTTTAAAGGGTGTATTAGACGAATATCAAATCGGAATGGTAGGGGATGTGTGGGCACCATGCCCGGCCCTCTTTGAGCATCTGAGAGATTGGAGACCTAGCCGGGTAAGATAGCTACTTTCTTACGGGTTACCCTTCAAATCCAAAGACGAAACGGACGCTGCCGTTCTCCACGTGGAGACGCTTTACTTCTTCGACAAATTCCTGGATCACCTCTCCGGCGTTATCGGGTGGTATGGCTGACAAAATTTCTTCCGAAGTCAGCCATGAGTATGAATGTTCACCGAATAAATCATCATCTTCGGACGGTATATCATCAGGTAATCCGCGTAATGCGTGGATAAAAACTGCTGATGTGCTCGCCCTTTCACGATCTACATCAAATCCGAGCCAGGCAAAGTGGAGATATGATCGGTCCCCTTTATAATTGCTTGATAAATTAATCCATTTACCAGGCTTTTCTTCCCTTTGAAATCGCCAGCAGATATCAACGCCCATTAAGAAACTCCATTACTATCGTTCGTATGAGATAACTATCATTTCAGAATACTATGACTTCTTCCCGTATAGAACTAATCGCTCACGCCATTTAGCTACTTACTTTTTTTACGTACGCTTGCAGCGCAGTACCTTGAGAGAAGTAAGTAAGACTGGGCGAAGCCAACCGGTTCCGCCACCTCGCTCACCGGCTTTTAGGCGTAAGCACTGAAGTCAGCCTCCATGCTAACTGGCGAGCCTGCGAAAGTCAGACTCGTTGTTATAAAGCGGCATATCGTAAGCAGTGTCTGAAATGAACATTCGGATCTGCTCAAGCGTCATGCCACAATGAAAACGGGTTACGCTCACATTGGCCCGGGGGAAGTCAGCACAAAATGCATTCAAAACATTCTCATGGACAATACCAATGTTGATTAACGCAGCTGGCCCGTTGTCACGGAAAGATACGACACGGAATCCCCCATACCAGCCTGACTGGGAGAAAAATGAAAATGCACTCGTTGCCAGACCATTAGACAGGTCATAGCGCAATTTCCCGCTCAGAGACTGGCTGTCTCTGCTGTACACGCGATTAATGAAAATGCCGGGACCAACTTCTACCGGCTGCTTGTTGCTTGCTAAACACGGAAAGCCCACCAGCGAAACCTCCCTTTCTCCTAACCAGTTTACCTGATACCCGGCAGTGAGAAAGTCAGTCAGTTCTACGCCAGAAAGAGCATTAATGGCCGCAATATCGGTATCCAAAATATTTACGTTTTTCATATTCATCTCATCTATATTCTAAAGTGCGTTTTTTGTCTATCAGCCCGAGGATTGAAAATTTGAATATTTAATGTGACAGAAAAATACCTGTCACCTTTTCAAAAACTGCCTGCAATTGAATATCGAGAGAGTCCATTTTAAAATCCACCAGCTCAGCTTTATTATCGCAAACCGAATAAAAATAGGAGTCAAATGCGTCTGTATCTTCATCTTTAAAAATACGGAAGGAATTAATTTTATTATGCCCTTCAAATTCGGCATGAATACCATAGCGAACCGAGCCGTCATCGAACTGAACAACCCGTCGTACAGAATTAATCCGGACGTACTGTTTTAAGGCCCTCGCGAAATCGGCATTTAACGCCAACGCTCGTAAGATTGAATCAGCGGTTTCATTCTGCTTTTTACGATCATATTCAAACATCCCACAGCCGGTGTTACGAAAGACCGGCTGAAGAGCATTAACCAGGTTGAAGGAATCCACGTTTCTGTCGTTTCTGTACATGAGATATCTCCTGCCCCTCCGCTATACGAAGGGGCTTGATAGGGTTACTGCCAGGCTGCGATCACTTCTTCGCACTGGAAATGAGATAAGCACTGCTGGAGTAAAAGGGCCAGCACCGCTGTGTTAGGGACGCGATTGTTACACCACGCGTTGAATAGCAGCTGCCATGGACCGGCATAATACCCGGCCAGTTTCTTTTTTTGTTTATCTGTGCAGCAGCTGGAAATGGCCTGCTGATAAAGGCTTTCATTCTCGGCACCAGAGCGTTGTTGCAGTGCCTGATAAATATAGGAGTAGACAGAATCGGAGCAATTAGATGCATAGGCCAGATTGGTTTTCATAATACCTCCTGTGTTTTTGGGTATTATATAAAACTCCGACCTACTGGCTAATAACCCACACTGTAATTTCTTTTAAAAACACAATAAATTTTCAAAATTGGACCAGTGTGGATTTAAGCGAGCAGTTTAAATCTTTATGAACTAGCTTTCAAAGAGGTTGGTTTTTCGGGAAGTTTTTTGCCAGACCAGCATGTTGGTTTTTTTTCTGTAGTGCAGATTAGCTGGTACCTGCCCCTTCTTACCTCTTTGAGCAATGACTGTTTGAAATATGGTAAGCCCAGTTCAAAAACCCAGTAACGACCGTCTGCAAAAACGACTGAATTTTCAACGCCATCCGAAGCCACCAAGGATGCATCATTAAGTAGACGTTCTTCATAATGAAATGGTAATGAAAATGTCAGATATAACGCACAAAGTACAAAGATTCCTGTGAGACTAACTGCCAGTGAACCACAATAACCAGAATAAACATTTAAATTTCTTTTGATAAATTTCTCATGCAAGATTACAAGCAGACAGAATACACAAGCTACCAGCCCAAATCCTACATGCAGATAAAACTGTCTTATTTCATCATTCCAGACGATGTTGTCCCATTTCGTGCTTAAGATTGAACCCAACAAGGAGATAATAAAAGCGGCAATTTGAGAACTGATAAAGTAGGAGAAAGCTGACTTTGAAGTTATTTTTTTCATAGAAACAGGAACCTCTTTACCTCGTTCCTGATCAGAGAAAAGACACAAAACGCACCATGCGCAAAAAACTGCAAGTCCAGATGCAATAATCTCGCGTAAAAACATATTAAACGTTTCCGATAATGAATAAGTAATTACCATATCCTCTCCGTAAGTCTACATATAATTCAGACGTGACAAATAATTAAAGGCATTGCTATTCTATCATTATGCATTGCGTTTAAAATCATTTCTAATTCAGCAGAGTAGCGATACAGGCATTTCGCTATCCTAAAATCTGGTAGCTTTCCATTTCCTTGCTGAGATAAATCAAAATAATTCTATTTATTGCCTATTCGGATGCTGCAAAACCTTATAAATCCGGATGTATATCACTTAACAGTGAACCATTCGGTGACTTGCTCTCCGTGAGGTCCACCGGGTTTATCCAGTAGGGAACATTCTGCTTTTACCGTTTACTGCATACGCGAGCAGGAATTCTGTTGCAGTTCTGCATTTGCCTGCTTTTCCAGTGCTGTCATAACCCGGCGGAGCATCGCCAGAGCCTGAACAGGCGAGCTCCCAAACTGCACTTTCACTTCATCCGTATCATGATCCTGAATCAGGTCGAGGATGTTCACTTCGATCCCTGCCCCGTTTTCATCTTTTGCCGTGCACTGAATACTTACCCGGGTCACCGAATCCGTCAGGACTGGCAGTGGGTTAGTCTTGTCTACGTTGATAAAAGCCTTCTTCATTGCCCTGTTTCCCCTTGTCCTGAAAAAGTTACCGACCCGTCCGGATGGAGGGGTCGGTCAGAAAATCATGCCTGTCCCTTATTCATCTTCTCAGCATGCTTACGCAGGTACTCTTTCAGGTCAGCATGAGCATTGATGATATCGTTCATTTCATCATTGGTCAGAACAAGCGTGTAAGTATCAGTGCTGACAGATTCACCTTCTTTAAGCTTGGCTTCTTCAGCAATACGTTCAAAAATCGGGATCGCGGTGTCGGCAATGACGGTCACGGTCTTTTTGTTCAGAACGCTGGACATGGATGGTGCTTTACCTGCCGGGTTCTGTTTAGGAGCGCTGTCCTTTGGAGCCGGAGCTGGTTCCTGTACCGGTGGCGTAACCAGCGTCTCTGTATTGCTTTCATCATTCAGTTGATCCGGTACCGGGGTGTTAACGGTAGCATTACCTGCCGGTTGCTCATCACCGGAGTTTTCCGGAGTCTGCGGATCTGCCATGCGCTCTTCTACCTTGGCAGCTTTGACGAATTTCAGCGTGTTTTTCGTCGCTTTACCATAGATGGAGATCGCCTTGTTGATGTTATCTACCGCATCCTCACCGCTGTACATATACTCGTCCAGCGCAACGTACATGCTCACCTGATCGCTCACAAGCATGGTCTGTAGTTCAGAAGGCAGGTCCAGTACGCGAACCATCTGGCGAAGATGCTGCTCTGATTTACCACGTTTTTTTGCCAGTTCCGCAAAGGTCTTAGGCTCTTCTTTATCTTCAACAAGACGCTTAATTGAAAGCGCTTCAGCTACGACAGACAGCGCCAGGTTGGAGTTGCCGGTCAGGGTGAAGAGTTCTGCTTTTGAAGCGCTACCGCGAAACTCTTCGCAGCGAATACGAGTAATGCGTTCACGCCCTTCTGCTTCCAGCTGGCGGTTTGCAATAGCGATGGAACGGATACGGCAAGCCCCCTGACGCAGTACAGGTACGCCATTAACCATCTGAACAACGATAGGCGTCACGCTGAACGGGTCTTCCATGTAGGCATCGGCCAGGCTGTTCAGGTGTTCCACAACGTGAGGCATTGAATAGTAGAGCTCGCCCATACCGGCCGTGCGGGTGTTAAAGCCTTCCTGCTCTACAACAACCGAAGGGTCAATGATAAGGCCGTTACCTTTACGGGCACCGTTACCAGTGCGTTCCAGGTAACCACGAAGGCTGATTTCGTTGCTGTTGTTTTTTACTTCAGTTTCGATTGCGGACATTTTTGTTCTCTCTTTTGGTTGGTTGTTTAACTGCGCTACAACACAACAATACCAGGTTCGACATTTTTTCTAATAGGTTGCACAGAAGAAAAAGTAACTTTTCTTAAAAAAAATTCCTGAGACAATACTACTCGATCCGTCCGTTTTAAATCTTCACAACAGTGGGCCGTTTTTACGTTTAAGCAAAATAGCTGGTTCAGAAGGTGAGTCGGAGAGAAAAGTTACTTTTCCGGTTGTCTGGGCCAGTGATGAGAGAGTGGCAGGACAGGAATGGCTAAACCGGTGCGGGTCTCTTGTAAGTCGCAGGGGATTGAGGAGATATAGAGGTAAACCGGTACGTTCAGTTTTTGGATTGAGCCGGGCTTTTGGCCCGGGCTTAAGGAAGCGGAAATTTGAACGAACTGGCAGGTAATGATTTATGCCGCCGACAGCTGGCCGTCAGTGCTTTGCTGTTCTGGTTTGACAGTTGGGGGATAACCGGCAGTTAGCCGCTGGCATTCCGCATCACAGAAAGCCCTGAGGTTGCTGAAGACGGACTCCATGAAATCAGCATGAGCATACGAGTCTACAGGACGTGTCTTGTTATCTTTCATCTTGTTCTCCTCAATCATTATTAAAACCAGCGGATTTAGTTCCTGGCGCTCCATCTGCTGACCGGCTTTCCCAGAGAGCAGCGATGTGTCGGGTTCTGTTTCTCATTTTATCGTTTTCATCGGGCCCATCCGGCCGTATAAGAGACCGATTTGGCATGTTTAAGAAACGTACTGGCGACATTAAAAGCTGAGGTTGGCTTTGGAATAAAAGGATACTTTTCCCGTTTGTCAGGTCTTTCGCTACCGCTGCACGATGATTCTGTCAGGCATTCTGCGCCCTCCTTGGCTGTACATCTTGAAACAAGCGGTGGGATGTTCCCTTCCCCCTGCTCACCGCAGAATAATTGGCAAGTCCCGACGGTCGTTCCGTACGAGCCGGGTCCAAATAATGAATAAATACAACGCCACTTCAATTGTATTGACAATAGAAGTTAGGAGGATCATAGTGTCATTCATGGTGCGGCTTTCGCACCACCGCCCCGGCGGTACCGGGCAGAACTGGAGTACCTCATGAAACTTTCCCGTCAGACGACTTCTGATACTTCTGTTGATGGCCGTTCACGCGCATATGCCTGGGGCCGTGTCCATTATTTCATTATCGAACATGCACCAATGGCTGAGCTGGTCGCTATTGACGAGCTGCTGGAAAAAGCTGGCTGGAGCAATGACGGCTGTCCGAACTATGAGAAAGATGACGAGTTTGGTAATGCTGGTTACAGCTGTGGTTACTGGATCGATATTGACAGCGTGGGAAGCTTCAAGGCTGACTACAAACGTCTTAAGGGTGAGATTAGTGCGCATATCGCCTCAAAGGCGGCAGAGGTGGAGATCCGCGTACTGGACTCGATGTCCGACAAAGAATGTAAAGATGTTGCCTCGGTGGCATGTACTGTTCGCCGTGACTTACGTACGCAGTCCGAATCGCTTCATTCACTGCGTACTATCGTAACGGTTGATCATTACAATCCCTATGTGATCACCAGCCGCCCGCTGAGCATTTCCGCCTGGACACTTATCCACGACTGTCTGAAAACCGGCACCATCAATGACGTCTGTTCACGGTTGAGTTCATTAATCCTGCACTCTGAAGCCGCGATTGCCCGTTGTAAGGGAAGCTCCGACTACTCTTCGGAACACGCTCAGCTATCGTTTTTTGCTGGTAACGACTATGTCACCAGACGCACCCTTGTTGATGCAGCTCACGAAGAGGCTCTGCGAATGAACCGCCGCTTTGATGAACGTATTGCAATGAACGCGGATTCTGATGCCAGAAGGCTCCAGTGCGAATTCAACCTGAGCAACCATGTCGTACAGCGTCGGACCGTTGAATCTGCTCATATCCAGGCAATCAACGAAGACGTCACCCGTTCACAGGCGGAACCACGCTGCCCTGGAAAGCTTCTTCTGAAAATGACCAGTCATGAGGAAGTGCGGGACTCACTGAGCACCTGTTAGTCCAGCGACACCCCCTGCGGCTCTACTACCGGGCCGCAGTCTGCTCCGGCCAGATGGTGCCAGTGGCGTAATGAATTTGTTTAATAAGGCTGAGTATGATGAATAAAGAACAACTAATCGACAAACTGGAACGCGTGGTATGTGGTCAGTACTCCTACGAAATGCAGGAGCTTGCGTATTCGGCCCTCTGCTGCATTAAAGGCACCCCGGACGACTGCGCTAAGTTCCCTGTTACGCGTCCGCTGCCTGACACCTTAGTGGACGTATGGGACGAGATCGGGCAATACCTTGGCACAGGCAAAGCCATTGAAACTCGCAGTTGCGGCGTTTCGCTTCTGCTTCATGGACACTGCTACGATTCAAATCATGTGCTGTACTGGCGCAATGCTGGCGCACTTCCAGCAGCTTGCGATACGCCACTGGCTGGTGGGTCTCGCAAACTGTTCACCTGCTCAGCCTGTGGAGTGGACGGTCTGGATGAACCACCTGAAACCAGTTGCCACTGCTGCACAGAGGGGGCCCACTGGATTGAGAGCAGGCTCTTCACCTCCGGGCAGGCAGACCCTGAAGAATTTAGACCCGTGGCGGTCGTGAAAGTGTGTGCAGGCTCAACGCCGGATGATCGGCTCATCTGGAGCGTGATTGAACAGCTCAACGGCGAACTGGCGGAAGGCGATAAACTATTTAAGCGACGCTGACAGATCACGTCAGCATTTATATCAGACGAACTCCAGAATAATTTAAAGCAACCATGAACATGAAAAAGCCCAAAGCTGCATTACAGAATGCCATGAAAGAAGATGTGCCAGCTGTGACACAGATTCAGATGCGATCTACGGTTTCCAGAAAGGTTCGCTATGTAAAACAGGCAAATCGAGAGGGTCTGAAATTATCTGAGTGGATGTCGCGGCATCTCGACGCTGTCTGTGATACCGCAGATGAGATTCATAAAGGCAAACGCTCAACTCCGGTTGCGCCTGGGAAGATTCCCCCTGAGGTATACCAGGTGATATACGATCAGTGCGGCGGGTTCGTGGAGTGTGATGCTAATGCCCAGGTAATCTGGGAAGCCTGCCGTGATGCCATTCTTAACGGAGACAAAGGGTAAACGGCAGGTATCGCCTGTCATTTTTACCCTTGTGAGGAAAATCCTGATGAACCATGAGAGCCGAACTGTATACCTGAACACGGCCATTGAGGCCCTGTTGAAAGCTGAGGCGGCTCTGAACGAGCTGGCATTAGCCTATGTACTCAAACCAGGTGAAAAGGCAAGCGCATGCCATCCCCGAACCGGTACGCTTTCCACAGCTTCCCAGGTAAGAAAACTTCGCCGTGTTCTAGAAAAAAACAAGTTATGACGGCCCTTATACGCTGGCATAATGTACCGTGCTTCGCTCATCCCAGCAGTATGGGTTTTAAACTCTTCCATTTTTAAGAGTACGGGAAGAGCCTTATTATTGTCGCATACCCTACGGATGCATTGCAGTTCAAACCGCTGTTCGGTGCAATTATTGCTGTATCCGGCGGATTTGAAAATGACAGAAATAGTGATGTAAAGCTCCGCCATTAAAGAAATGCCCCGTAGTTTGGCGAATCAACTTTCTGAATTATCTCGATGAACACCATTTAAGGAAATCGAATGTGTGATTTTTGCAGGGCTGACGAAAATTACTTTCATATGGCAGAATGCGTGTATGACCAACTGGTTAAAGAGTATCCCGTAATGTGGCTGCGGGATTCAACCCGGATCGGGGCCTGCTACCTCTGTCGAGAACTGCTGTCGCCGGAGGGGATGGTCCTGGCGATGCAGAGCGCTTTCCCTGCGAAGGGATGGCGGCTGCGTATTTGGTACAATGAAACCATTGACGAAGAGATAGAACCGCAGCGTGGAGACTGTATTGAGCTGTCCTCCAGGGCGGACGCTCTGCTGTCCTTCATGTCGTTCCAGGAAAAGGTTTAGCGCTGCGGCCCCCCTCACAAAAAGGCGCTTTCCGCGACAAATCTGGTACGACCGGACAACGTTGAGTCAATTCTTGCTTCCCCGCAGAAGAATCCCTATGAAGTAAAGTAGAGGTAGGCATTACGCCCACCAGCAAACCTGATAACTGTTCTTTGCGTAACATCCTCAAACTTCTGGTGCCTTCGTAGACTGCGATGCGAATGCCCATGAGCTGAATTCACCGTATCATTTGACCGGATGCAGCGAGAACAGAAATGACAATGTTTGAACGATTTGCCAGACGGCCATAAAACTCTACTGGGTACAGAATAAGGACTGACCGCAATGGCTACGTTCTATGAGCTACCGACCAGTGAGAAGTCCATTGTTTCCGGTACGTGCCCGGACGAGCACCGGTGAAATTTTTCCCGACTGGATTACGCTAAGGCTTTTGAACGGTTTGCGTGAAGTGGGACTCTTTGGGTCTGGTTCTTGATTTATACAAAAGGCTATATGCCACAAGACGGGAGGAAAAAAGGGTTTCCCCGACTGGAGAAACCCTTTCAAAAGGTGCCGATGGCATACTAATCCACACCCCGAAAAGAGGGGGTTGCCCCCCTCTTTGTCAGCTACTTACCGGATTCGTAGGCCAGGATAGCAGATACCTCCCTTGTTCCGTCTTTCATCCGCAACTCGCAAAGCGAGTTTCGTGTGAGCCAGGTGAATATCAACAGCGTTAAACAAACTATTAATATGCACAAAACAATGGGTTGGTTCGGCATTTTCATGGCCTTCTTCTCCTTGCATTTAAGCAGGCAAGAGGCTACTCTGAATGTGACTAGCATACAGGGGCCTCGGGTTGTACTGACCCCAAAAAGTTGGACAGTTAAACACGAGGCACATAGGTCTGGGTTCGATATTCAATTGGACTCAGACCTTTTAATTTCAGGCTAATTCTTCTGCTGTTGTAGTAGTCAATATATTCCGTAACAGCATCCTTCAGTTCGCTTATATTACTGAACTCGTCAAGATAAAAACACTCCGACTTTAAGGTTCCAAAGAAACATTCCACGACTGCATTATCCAGACAATTGCCTTTTCTGGACATGCTCTGTGTAATGCCTTGTTCTTTAAGGATGTTTTGATACCTTCTCATACGATACTGCCATCCCTGGTCAGAGTGCAGAATAGGATGCTCGTGAGGCTTAAGCTTTTTGAATGCCTGATCGAGCATATTCTCGACCATGTTCATCACAGGTCTTTCCGACAGGCTGTAAGAAATAACTTCGTTGTTGAAGAGATCTATTACTGGAGACAAATACAGCTTTCGCCCATTGACTGCAAATTCAGTAACGTCGGTAACCCACTTCTCGTTTGGCCGTGTAGCCTTGAAATCCCTTTGGAGAACATTGGGGGCGGTTTGCCCTACCTCTCCTCTGTAGGAGCTGTATCGCTTGACCTTAATCGCTGCCTTAAGCGAGAGGGTTCCCATCAGGCGCTGAACGGCTTTATGGTTAATCCGTTCCCCGTCTCGATGGAGAGACAACGTTACCCTACGGTATCCGTAACGACCTTTATTCTCGTGATAAATCTCACCAATACGCTTTTTAACATCCGCATACTTATCAGGCTTGCTGAGAGCCTTTAGATGGTAATAAAACGTACTGCGCGGTATCTCCGCTGCCTTGAGAAGCTCATCAAGAGGGTAAAACTGCCTTAGCTCGTTGAGTACTTTCACTTTTTCGCGGGATGAGCTAAGGCTTTCAGCTTTTTTAGATACGTAAGCCGCATTTCAAGGAATCGAACTTGTCTTTCAAGATCCTCAATACGTCGGTCTTTCGACAGCTCCAATGCTAACGCCGCTTTTTCTGGATCAACTGACATTGTAATGTTTCTTTTGGTGCCGATCTTGAGTGCGCGTAAACCAGCTTCTCCGTGCTCCTCATAGACTTTCAGCCACTTGGCTACAGAACCACTACCAGCAAGCATAAAGTGAGCAGCAGCCTGATTGAGGGACATCTGCTGCTCGGTCACGGCTTTCACGACCTTAATGCGCAACTCTGGATCAGCACTAACGCCTTTAGGTTTGGGAATTAAACCTTTTTCTCCATGTTTTTCATAGAGGGCAACCCACGTCCTGACCTGGGTTCGAGGCACACCAAAACGTGCAGAGATGATCCTGTAACCATCATCAGTTGTGAAGTAGTGATTCACGACTTCAAGGCGCTTTTCGAAGGGGTATTTTGGCTTTGACATATCAGGGACTATTCCATTTCATCGTCCAACAAAATGGGTGCAGTACAGGTTAATTGAAAAATTACTCGGGGCTTTCTGCTTTTACCACAGTCAAACAGTGTTACCGCTGGCTGGGGCAAAAGCCTCCAGCACCAGCGTTATTATACCACCCTGCCCTGATCAGCCAAACACCCCGCCTACATAAATTACTGATTTTTCATTTATTTGACATGATTCACTTCCGGTTGTCGGCGAAAGTCATTTTATACTAAAGAAAAGGGTAACGGGCAGCTGCTGGGTCGGAACATACAGTGCAGTTCCTGCCCGTTTAATTTCCGGATGCAATGGTAGGATCAGGAGGCACTGCTTCCGTTGATTAGGGAAATCTTATGTGCCTGAATACGGCTGTATTCGAGATGGGATGCAATATTACAGATGCGCTCCAGTCGATCATGCAGCCTCGTGTAGGTCAGTCGATGAATACCGGACATTTCATCAAGTAGCCAGCGCTTGATGTAAGGGTTACAGGAAAGCCGGGCAAGATCGTCGTCATCCACTTCGTCAAAGAACCAGTACTGCTCCATCGGGACTACCTGAAATATCCACGGCCGGGGATAGTCCCCTGTGACAACCAAAAACCATGCAAGAAAGCATAGACACAGCTCAACGACCATAAGCATCGAAAATTGCGAATAACTTAGACCGGGCACATAGGGTGAACTATCCGCAACATACCCCCTGAGCAATTCCGCCACAAGGTAGCCCAATAGCGTCAAGGCCAGCATCAGGGTCAGGATTAATCCCCCATTAAACGCTACCGAAGCCTTTTGAACCCGATCAGGTGCTGTCCGGCTGCGATAGTTGGTCACTACTCTTTCTACAAGTGCCCTTATGGCAGCCTGTTCTTTACTGACATCAGCTCCGGAAAAACCGGACGGGCTTTTATTTAATTCAGTCATACCCCACTCCTGTTATGTGCTCTACTTAACAAACACGTAGATCATACAGAGCTCACGGACGCACTCCTGCCAGATAAAGGAGGGAATTTGGCTGTAAGACGGTTAGCCAACAGTTCAGGTTATGCGTGGGATCCGCCCAGTCAGAAAGGATTCCGTTAATAACAGGCAAGGTTAAAGGCAGATGGACGGTGAAATTGTGGGTGCTAAAAGGGGGTATTACTCTTTTTCCTGCATAGCGGTTTTTTCAGCCCGGGTGGCCAGACGAACATTTCCGAAAGGCTCACGGACAAGCAGTGGCTTCTCCTTCTTCCAGCCCCTGATAGCCGTTTCTCCAAACCGACGTGGTGCATTGCCGTTCCAGCGAGCAATCACATGGTTATCATGAATTTCAATAATGACAACGGGGTGGACAATGACCGTTGAAATGGTGGTATTTCCCATTTTGGTACGGGTTACAGACCAAACCTGCATCCCGGATTCCAGCTGGCTGATTTTCATATTATATCCTTAAGCCATCACGAACTGCGCCACAAACAATTAATGTGGCGCAATTTACCATAAACAATAAACATCAGATACCCGTGAAAAGATTTCCCTTTATTTTAAAATTCTTCTGGAGAAAAAATGATATTTCCAGAAGAGGTCAGCGAAATTCAGAAACGGCCATCACAATGGTGCTGCGCTGACGCTGGCGTTCTGCCTTGCGCTGCCTGCGGCGATAGATCTGTTTTGCGCTGACGTAAGGGCAGTCCTCACGGGTATACCAGCAGCAGCCGCAAGGTTCGGGCCGGGGTTTTCCGGCAAGTCCAAATGGTTTCATCAAGTCACCTTTTTAATGTTTTTAATGGAAAGATACTTACCTAACCCATTGTTTTATAGGAAATAACGTTGTTGCATAAACAGATACAGATAACCCTCAGGAGAAAACATGCAAAGGTTATCAGTGATAACCGCGTCCAGATACCGAGTGTCAGTCTGTAAACGTTTTATCACCAGAAAATGTGCTGCCGCAGCCTTAATGCCAGAACTACCGTTTACAACATTATGTATACCCGCTTTGAATAACGAACGAGCATGAATTACCTTTTCCCGGGCCGCTTCGATCTCAGCATTAATAACGCATTGCCGCGCCTGGATGACTGCCTCTCCGGTTAAATCGCGGAAATTCATTAGAGATGTGATCATGATTGACTCTCCAGATTATGTGGAATCATTATAACAACTGGCACCACGCCACAAATAACCTGAGATAAATTCTTTGAAATATTCCTATATATAAGGAATTACAGTCGGAAAAGAAACAATGAAATAGCGCCGACCGCTTAAAATCGATAAATTAAAATGGACGGCACTGGAATGAAAAACTGAAAGTAGTAAGACCGTAATTATCCTTCACGGATGTAAGCTTTAAAAGAGGAGTACTGGCAAAGCTTTGCCAAGTACTTCGGCGGTTGTGTCTACGATTTTACGGATGTCATCGATCTGCGAAGGCTTATTCAACACCACCGTAAAAAGCTCTCCTTCGTTATCAGCCTGCTCGCAGTTTCCGTATCGGCTCCCGTCGTACAGCTGCACAATACGTGACATAGAAGACTTTGTTTGTTTCATGGCTTTGCACCTGCTTTTAGGCAGTTTGGTTACTGGTTATCAGAAGCTGGTTTCATGCGCTTCCGGCTGGGACACGAACTGGTATTTGACGCCGCCAGGCACACCTACTGCTTCGGCAATAGAGTCGCAAAGCCGCGATAAATCATTTAGTGTCATCGGATATTCAATATCTACTGAATATAAAGCACCTGCATTTTCAGCATCTTCGATGTTTTTATACTGGGCACTAAATATAGCAATGGTCTGAATTTCGTGGTTATGCATGAACCGGTCCTTATTAAATTATAAAAGCCACCCGAGAGTGGCCTGAGTGGAAACTTAAATCTGTGAAGTATATTTGAGAGATTTTTTGCGATCCAGATGCCGGGCAACAATGGTTCCGATAACAAGTAGCGTGATGACCGCACTGAAGAAGGTGCTGTCAGGGACGCCCTGGAAAAAATCACTGAAACTGTAAACAATAAAAATCAATGCGCAAAAATAGAAAACGATACGAACATAAGGGGTAAAAAACATTTTCATCGGTTGCCTTCCATTCAGGGAGAATTCTCAGTAATTACATCACACCTGAAGAGAAACTATTTTCGTATAAATGAGCATTTTCGACATATCAGAGGGGGGTTTTACTCATAAATGAGGTAGTAAGGGTCACACTTGAGATGAAAGTTACTTTCCTGGCTGCGAACGAACTATCTCAAATGTTAGAGGTGTGCGTTCGCCTTAAGAGCTTCATGCCCTGAGGAGCTCAACTTGAGCCGATAGTATAAACCTGGCTCCAGATGCCTTACTGGCTGGCATAACTCCACGAGGCCCAGCCGGAACAGGACCGGAGAGCTTCTGCACGTCACATCATCAGGATTCCCCATAAACGTACGCCGTTCTCTGGCCCGTCTGAAATTGCCAGAGATATCATAGATCGTGCCGGATGCCATCCGTCTTAACACGTAAATCTGCGCCCTTGTAAGCTTCTGGGCGGAACTGCTTAAACCTGACATACCTTCCCGGCCTTATATAAAACAATCCGCCAGCAGCTCGACTGGCGGACAATGTTTGACTGGATACAGCAAGGACATACTATTTGCTGACAAGTTTGATATTGGTTTCACTCATTCGAAGTCGAAACTCCTGAAAACCCTGCTCTACCGCTAACTCCAGCCACTCAACGGGAATGGTATAGCTACAATCAGACCCACCCAAAGCGGCATCACAAGCGTAATCCCAGTCCTCATCCAGTTTTGGATTCATCCCCTGGGCGTAAGCCACAGTATCGCGGGATGCGGGAGAGCCCTCAAGCTCAGCATTAGTGATCAGGTATACACCATGACTGTGCGCGAGAAGCACTTTTGGCACCAGATGTGTGCTGGCAATTTTTGAGGATGAGGGAAAGAAAACCCTACCAGCTTTACGCGCCTCTTCTTCAGTCTGTCCCTCAGCGTTAAGGAGGGCTCCCCCCGGATAGCATGCCGGGTCATAGATCTGATCTGGGGTGACCGAAAACGTTTTTGCGGTGCGAATTTCTTCGATCAGTTTATTGATATCTGCCATTTCAAATACGAGAGTGGTCACAGGCTTACTCTCCCTCTTCAGTGGACAACATCAGATACTTTGTTGCCAGCAGAAGCTCTCCCACATCCTTGAGGGACAATTCAGCTTTGCCTTCTACGGCAAGCTGCAAGCGCTGTCGAATTGCATGAACAGAATCTGAAGATAAAGATGCCATTTTGCGCAAAACGGCATTAGCCTTTTCTACAGCAGGATACAGAATTTCTGAGTTGGTATTATCTTCGTCATTATCAAAGATAATTTCAGAATCCATATTGATGTTATCTTCAAGCCAGCTTGAAAGCACTTCAAGTAATGACATCACCTTTTCAATTTGCATATCGCCTCCTCTGTTAACATGAAACAAATATAACAAAGTGGCTTACCCGGCTAATAACCTGAGCAGAAAGTTTTCGAACTTAGTTTGAAAACAAGTTTTCTGCTCAGGTTAATGTTAAAGTCGCTGGGTAAAAGATAAAAGGCACTGAAGATGATTTAAGCATCAAACAGACTAAATAGGATTCCGTCTTTTATAACGCTTTTAAAATAGAATGAATGAAATATAAATTTTGCGTTTAAGAATGAACGCTGTAGAGGATGATTTATCCAGTGATATGCAGTTTGTGGCCTTTAAAAAGGCTTTATTATGGACTTGAATTGCAAAGAGAGCACCGACATTTTTCTGGGGGCTCCCGCAGAGAAAAAGCTGTGAGGTTATGAAGACGTATAGGAGGTATTCGGCGAAATACTGTATGGCCACAGGAGAGCTTCAGCACCCATATCCTGCCGCCTCGCTCGCCTGTGGTGATTTCAATATGTTCTACGTCATACCACGTAGTTGTATTTCTCACTTTGTTTATGCTTCCTGACACCGCGTGAACGCAATCTTCGTCTGGATGCGTTCATAGATGGAAAACTGCCTTTCAATGGAATCGGCATTAGACAGTAATTCATGAAGCTCAGCAGAATCTGTATCAGGAACGATAGCGACAGAAACTCCATATTTACGCCCAGTTCTGATCAGGTGCGCAAGTTTTTCCTTCTCTGATTCTGTGAGCATTGCCAGATCCCTTCCGGATACCTGCTCGATAAATGGACCAAGGTTTTTCGGAAAAAAGGGTTCGGCATCAGAATTATGTACCGGGAGCGTTTGCGGCTTATCGAAGCTATTGGACATGAAAAGAACCTTTATAGTTAGAGAGGTGGAGACTGAATGCGTAGCCCATTAAAATTAGTAGTGCCACACTCGAATGCTAATCATACTTTATGATGGCTATGGTAGGAATGGCCGTCAACTTAAACCGCCAGAAGCGAGCCATTCACCGTTAAAGTAACTTTCCCGTATGATGTTCTTTTTATGGAATGAGTTGTTCACACTCCTCTTTAAGAGCCGCCCTGGAACGAGATCGACAGACTTTGCTTAATGAAGAGCGTAATTGATGTTCATCAACCCCATCAGCGACAAACTGACCAATTTTCTTTTCAAGACGCTGCATTGCCTCATAAAGCTTGGCATCAGTATTATTTTTAAGAAACCTCAGTATATAATCAGCAATAATTTGAACAGGAGTAAAGTTACACATCATGTATCCTTAATAAGTTGTGTAAAAATAAAACCATAAAAAACATAATCAGAAGTAGATTATTATACTTGAGTAAGCTTTTCAGCTAACAAGCTGGAGAAGCAGATTCCGGTAAATTACTACATATTTGATAAAAGTTACTGAATAAAAAAGCCCAGCGTACCGGGCTTTCATTCAATTTGATTCTAAGAATCTGACTCGCCGCCTGATTTTTATACCAAGAAGAGCGAACAAAACGCCAACGAATGCGACGGGACTACCTACTTTAAGACAATTAACCGACGCTTTTGAAAAGGTATGTGATTTAGACATACGTTTTTGCTCATAACGAATCGCAAGTGGTGAGACGGATTTATCTAAAGCTGTCTTTTCCAATGCATAACGAACTTTCACGGGAATATTTGACTGTAATACACCAGACATATACGCCCTAACAACATTCTGTGTTAACTTCACATCTGGCTTGCCGAGTTTTATATGTAGTTGCGCCTTTAAATAGTTTACAGATACCTCTTCGCCTGAGGGCCAATTACTATCATTTAAATATGCGACAAGTTTATCGTATTTTTCATGTTTTACATATTTCTTGATAACCTTTACAGTCGAAGCTGAAGTGGCATCAGTCTCTTCCGAACCTAAAGCAGATGTAAAAACTGACAAGCCGATAAGAAAAGCGCCAGCAATTAGAAGCATCGGGAATATCTCACCTATTTCCTCCCCCTTTAAAATTTTAAAGGCAGTTGAAGAAACTACTAATAGCCCCATAATCCCTAATAGCAACTTAGAATATGTAGTTAGGAAGCCTCCAAATGCATCGCCAAAATCCGAAACCACTAACTTATCTTCACCTTCAGATGAATTGAAGAATGACAAGGGCACATCAATATCAAAGTCCAGAACTGAAGGTGAGAGGTGTAATGACAGCAACCACAAGCAAAGACCAAAAATCATTATCAGCAGGCCCGCACCAAATATCGCGAAACCTGAATTTCTAATCTTTATAGACCGGTGAAAAAGAAATGACAGTTCACGGGAAAAATCGTCACTACTCTTAAGGTTACGCACCATGATCTACCCCTTTTTGTGTCAGTCGGGTGCGCAAATTCTCACGCATGGCAAGAACCTGTTTTTCTGTTTCCCTGAGCTTAATAGCCCCTTCTCTCTGGATTTTAACAACATCGCCAACCGTCTGGATAAGCGTATCCTGCACCTCTTTAAGGGTGCTTATATCAATAACCAGCCGTTGGTTTGCTTTCATAGTTTCTACTGCATTGCGATGCAGTAATTTTGCATTACTACGGAGTAACTCATTGTTGGCATTATCGATATCATTGGCAAGATTTACAGCGTTACGCTGTCCATTTAGAGAAATGGCTAACAGAAACTGACGCTTGAAATTAGGGACAGTAACCTCTTTGACGCTATGAAACTTGTCGATAAGACTTTGGTTATTTGCCTGTATAATCCGTACCATTGGCAATACTTGCATAGCAGACTGCTGAGAAACAACTAAATCGCCAATACGTTTTTCTAAATTAGCAATTAGCGTATCCAGATCAGATACTTCCTGGAACTTAGCAGGATTGTTACCAACATTAGCTCTGAGATTTTCTGCTTTTAATTGTAATTCTCCCAGCCTTAATTTACCGGCAGCAATATGTACACCTGTTAAGTGGTGTTCTTTAACGACTTCATCAAACATTTGCTGGAGCGAAATATTATTAGAACCGAGGCTATTCTGTGTAACTGAAACCTCTGAAACCAGAGCATCGATTTGTTCACGAGTTGATTCAAACTGTGCGGCGAAATTCTTCCCACGGGTGCGGATTTTATCCAACAAAGGGCCAATAACTGGCAGATTTGAACGACTTTCAGTTAAGTTCGAGATGTTTACATTTCTTGCAAGGTTGATAATTTCAGTTAATTTGCTCCCGGCTTCGTCTAAATCTTTATTGCGAATTTGCTCAAGCAGGCTATCCGCATAATTAGCAGTGTTTTCCCCCATTGCCCGGCCAAAACGATAAACTGTTCCTGGATCATCGGCATTAATGCATTCCGCGACGGCTTTAATCTCTTGTTCATCTTGCTCATTCAGCCCGAACTTTTCCAGTTCAGCGGAAGTCAAAGTAAAAGCAACAACCTCAGTTTTGGTGGTCAAATTATTAATCATTTTTGGAATCCCTCTAAATTTTGTCGCAGGCTTTTTAGAAGAGCCTCGTGGGCCTGATTAGCTTTTCTAACAATCGTAGGGTCAGTGTTATTTACTGATAACAGCGAAAGTGTGTGTTGCCGCCATACTGGAACCAGGACTTTTATAGTTTCGTTAAAGCGGTCAGCAATATCTATACAAGTCCCGCGAGTGATTTCCATCTGCATGGCGGCCATTTCATGAGACGCAAGCAGTGTTGCCAGGTTAGCTAAACGTCTGGCAAATCTTTCCCTCGGTTTATCGAAGACAAGGCTTAGATCGTCACTATTTTTTTCTTCGGTAGAATCCCTAAGGAACTCATGGCCTGCCTGGATAAAAATTTTAAGGCGTTTGATTTCTGACACATATGTTTCAAGCAGCTCTTCTAAAGCCAGTAGCGTCTCATTCACATGTGTCAGATATCCGTTCCCCTCATTAATAAGATTTTCCACCTTCTCACGTGCGTGTTGGTAACGAACGCGCTTTTCAAGGTGTTTGCCCGTAAAGCGGGAAAACCAGGATGGATTGCTACTGATAGAACGTGGATCTGCCTCCGCTAAGGCACTTACGATACGGTTCAAGGCTCCTGATAAAGCGGTAACTGCGTCTTTCTCCAGAAGATTTGAATACTTATCCATAGCCTTCGAAGATAAAGCCGAGTCGCCGTAATGGCTTATTGCCCCAGCATTAAGCAGAAGACCGGGTATAAATTCTTCTTTGAGTTCTGCTATCGATATGTTGCTGCTGTCAGTTGAAACGTTCATTTTTGCCTCAAAATGGTTATCCATGACAGCCTATCATTTACCGTTCTGCTGATTTTTCGGTTAAAGCGCCAAAACCTGGGTTTATCCGTTTTCGAGGCAAAAAAATAGAATCTGATCCTCACGTAACCCTTTGCCATTCTGATTAAAGGAGAAGTCCCCTACTGTCTGTGCACTGAATTCAGCACTGGATGAAGTTAGGACATGAAGTGCACATAGATCCCCTGCTTGACCTACCAATCACCGCCTTCAATGTTTAGATCTGGTGACCTTACAGCGACCATTTCTCTAACCGGATGGTCATTGTTGTCGTGGCTGCTCCCCAACAGCAGGCTTACCGTTCCGCTGGCAGAGTAATACATCGCGTCAGGAAAGTGCTCCCTGACCTCCTAAAGCAATTTGTTCATGCTGTTAGTTAAACGATAAAAGCGTCGGGCTGCGTTCGGCATAGCTTCTTCCAGGAGGTCAGAAGCATCAATCTCACGGCCGTTTATAACGCGGAGAATATCTTGCTCATCCATAGGTTACTCCCAGGCAATAAATCAAAGTGGCCAGGCAAAAGGAGACTCGCCTGGCATCAAAAAGAATAAAAGGTCGTTACGAACTGATAATGATGGCCTGGTCAGTTTGAGGAAGTCGGTTTCCTCTGATGAATGCTGGATGGCTTAAACGAGCAGATGACATGGTCATCGCCAGAAATGTCTCTTCACGCGAACGCAGCAATTCCCCCCATGAATAGGTTTCCCATACGTCGTGGGAAAGATCGGATTCCTTTATGTACCTTGACTGCATTGTTGGTTCAAAATCGACGGGAGCTAGACTGTCATAGGATGGATGTACACGGTACCCCAATTCTTCCTCCCTCTGATGGTATGCATGTGCCAAAAGGACATCATGGGAGACCAAGTCATAGTCTTTGTCCTGAACGAGCGTTTTTACGGTATGACTAATTTTTCCAAAGCCTTCAATTTCCCAGATTGTTATCATTGTGAACTCAGTTAAAGTCCGTGGGCTTTTTACCAGAAAGCCATTTAATGCACGTCGCCCCTTCAACATGACAACGTGGTAGGACTTGTTGGGATAAGGTTTCATTGCCACCAGCGAATCAGCTTTAAGCTCAAGTGACAATTCAGGTACAGAAACTGACACGAGAGTACACTTGTTTTTCATATGGTGAAGAATACGGGGCACAAGATGCAGATACATCATTTTCTCCTTTGAAGGATATACCAGGCAGCTCCTCAGCAGCATCAAAATATTTAAATCACTCTTTAATTAGTAAACCACTGCTGATTAACTTCTTTTATGTTTCACAGAAATTATTCGTTTTGTTTCTGTTCGTTATACTGCTCAAACCAGAAGACGACCGGTTTTTCTACAATATGAAGCAACCCAAAACGTTCTGCGGTACGGAAATTCACGCTATATGCGCGAGCCCGTTCAACCTGTTTGGTAATTTCTTTTCTCATTCCTTCAACACTAAAAGCTCCTTTAAAAAGGTTGCAGGGGGCGCATGATGGAAATAAGTTTTCTATAGCATGCAGTTCAGGGTGCATAACCTTACCCGTACTTCGGGCAACATGAGTTACGCCGCTGCCGACAGGGGCTCTCACCAGTTCAAAGTCGCGTCGAACAGGCTCAACATGATCGGCATGCCACCCTTTTTCAGGAAGCTTGCAACCACAATAGGCACAACGCCCCCCAAATTTCATTCGCAGCTCAGCTCGCTGTATTTTAGAGATCTTATTTTTAGGTTTTGAGAACCTACCATCAGGTGATTCAGCTTTGGATAACTTTGCTGAGGGCTCAGGTAATTCAACTAAATTCCCGTTGATATTTATCACCTTGACCATATCATTTTCCGCCTTTACTAAGCTCACGGGCACAGGAACTGGCTTAAGTAACCGCTAAAGATAACAGCCACTGACTGCATCTACCCAGACCTTCTGTTTATACTCAATAGGCCACCCCTCTTTATCTGCCCGGATGACGCAATCATTTACCGTGGTGCGTGACCGGATACGAACATCAAGCGGAAGCGAATCGTTATCCACACGAGCCTGTGCCTCATTTAAAATGCGTAAAAACATCTCTTTGGTCATTCAGATACCCCCTCAACTTTGCGAATTTTGATCAGATGAGGGCGACTCAGTTTACAAAGTTGTTCTGTCGCTTCATCAATCGAATTGAACCGATGAGCCTCTTCGATATTTAAAGTCCAGTATTTCGCTTTCCCTTCTCCCAGATCGGACTCAAAATAATTTCGCTTTACATCCATTTTTTTAGGCCTGCCATTTATCTTGACGACATTATGTCTGTCATCAAAAAGAAATTCGTCCCCCTCAAAAGTGATTAATACAAATGGCCCCTCAGGCTTGGAAGTCCGGGAACTTTCCATTTTCAAAGTCATACTTCAGCCTCTCGATAGAACTCATGAAACGTCAAATTAAAATGGACTCACACCACACTGATTCAGTATTCCTCCTGAACCCCATTAGGCTCTGTTGTGATTTCATATTTAATTCCGCCAGGTGCTCCCACAGCGTCCGCGACCGACTCACACAGCAGCGAGAGATCGTTGAGGGTCATTGGGTGTTCAATGTCCAGCGTGAAGAGTTTCCCGGCTTGCTTGGCGGCTGTCTTGTCAGCATGTTCGGCATTAAAAAGGTATACGGTGTGTTTTTCCTGAGCGGGTGTATTTTGATTTTGCATTGATGATCCTTTTGTTTAGTTCCCCGATTCCGGGGGTGAGTGAATTAATTTAAATTTATATTCGTCTGGTTTAATTAGAACGTTTCCACGCTATGCGTAAACAGGTAATGCAAGGGCTGTATCAACAGGATTAAAGTTACTTTTCTGGATGCAGCAACGCTTGGACATGATGTCCACATTACATCACGATCAAAGCTAAGTTTTTTTTGTATAACCCCTCCATTTTCGTGTGTTTCGCGTTTCAGACGCTTATACGACCTGCTTGACCATCCTCATCAGAAGGCGGTTTAACAGTCCTTTCGCTGTCGGGCGATTGCTATCGACATAGTAAAAACCTGTTTTGGTCGTACCGTGAGCACTGCTCAGCACCCTCAGTTCCCAGATAACGTCACGGATAACGCCGCCATTTTCTGGCTTAAGGCATTCAGATAAATGGCGCATGAAACGAGCTCTTACGGCACGGTAATAGCGGAACTCCTCTGGCTGGTTAGTATTTTCTTTCACCCGGAGTCGCTGGTTACACAGAGTTAGAACTGCATCCATCATTCCCGCCTTCAGCTTCGCCTGGATCGCACCTTGTTGCTGTTCCCTCTCACCTTCGAGTAACGTTAAAATTCTTTCTCCGAGTGCCGTCTTGTTGTGTACGTGCAACTGAACACAGGCAGCTACGCATGCCCAGAATCTGAACTTTTTTATCTGTCCACGCAATTTCCGGGCTACAACCTGACGGTATGCAGAATCACTGAGTATTTTAAAACGCCGACTGGCAACCAGCTCTGGAAGCGACACTCTGTCGCCTATCCCCAGGCGGGAAAAGGTTTGTCCCCGTTGTGCGAGACGATGATAGACAGCGCCCTTGCCTTTTGAAATTCGGACCGCGCCATAACGAAGAAGATACTGAGCAGCAGTCGTTGGAGTAAACTCACCGTCAGCGATGCGCTGGCGTAACCCGTCGTATTCATGCCAGATAATCCAGGACGCCGTATCTTCTTCAACAGTCAGCTCATCCTCTTCCTCGAATGCCACGACGACAGAACTGCTCTCTCCGGTCTTTAGGCTACGTGAAGCCCTGGGGTCAGCCTGCCCGTCAAAATAGGTCATCAGCGGCAACGTATCAGTCAGTCCATCATAAGCTGTACCGAACCGGCCTCCGGGCAGTTTCATCCAGAGTGGAGCTGGCATTGGTGTACGGGGCACAGGCTGCATGTCAGGCTCATCCTCAAGAAGGTCCAGATCGGCCTCTTCCCAGACCCTGCGATAGATCTCAATTGCCCGAAACGGGCGAGGGTTGAAACAGTGCAACGACCAGAGGAAATCAACGTGGATCACGTTTGCTTCCTGTACAAGCCGAAATTGTGGCTCAGCCATACGACGGTTATAAGCCGTATCGTCAACCTCGCCGGAAAGTAGCTTTCTGCGATGCTCTGCCGCACGTCTTGCTTCAACATAATCAAGGCTGCAACAGGCATGAAAAAGACGTTCAGTCAGGGACGAAGAAAAGATATTGGGTTGAAGACGCACATATCCGCCTTCGAACACTTTACGACCGATATAATCCCGCAGGCTCCAGTCGTACTGGATCTTAGAAAGAAATCGCTGAAGACGACTCAGGCCAGCCTGATAACCGTATTTCTCCGGGTCAGTTCGAAGGAGCGTTTCCATTGAATGGTCAACCCCTACTGCTGTGCAAAAGGAGCACCCTATAATTCTGATCATTTAGAAATTTTTTTGCGTTTAAAATCAATGAATTGAAAGATTTCATTTTTCTAAGTCTGATAAAACAGATGAAAACCCAACTGACTATACTCATAAAACTCAATCTTTGCGCTGCTGTACGATACCAGTAATTACAGGTGCCGAGTTTAACATCATGAAAAGTAGCCCAATAATGAATGACGCAACGCCAGCTGCGGTGCCTAACTTCTGACTGAACACCATTGAAACAAAGTACATATTTGGGATAAAAACGGACATAGCAATCACGAAAAGTAACTTATTCAGATAATTATTTATTCGGGTCTTAACCTCAACTCTATCATAAAAAGCCATCGAAACGTAAGCAGTTATCAGTGAATAAAAAGACCATGTCATATAGTTAACCGATTCATTAAATGCCTCTCGCAAAAGCAAAGCACTTTCTGTCATTCCCTACCTCATTAAATCAATAGAAAATAAATCTGAATAATTTATTTTTAAAAGAAAAGAACACAACATAACTTCAGTAGTTATGATTAATCCCTGAATGATTATTTCTTAGCAAGATATAACATGCTTAATGTATATCAGGCAATAAAAAAACTCCCAAAGACCACCGCTGTGGTCTTCAGGTATAGGATTTAAAGAACGAACTCAGTCCGGAAACGTATCACTATCTTCTGTAACGTCCGCTTTCTCTGGTAACATTCTGTTTTTAATATACTGTGAATTCCTGCAGATGAGAGGAAAAATCTCCGAGTTATTCATTATACAACTCGTTGCCGTACGGGCGTCCTCCGGAGACCATGATGAAAATGAAAACGTCTGACGGTCAAGCCATTGAGACAATAATACATTATCAACAGAAGCGCTAAACAGCGCCGCAATAGCCCTGCGTTCAACGGCCTTCTCAGGTTCAATAAACGACAACTCATTATGAAAACGGGTAATAATCGCAATACGGCTGTCAATACGAATATGTCTTTCAAGTAAGACATCGTGCAACTCATCAAGTACAGTCTCTCTCTGGGTATCGTCGAGGCAAGACCACAGAAAATGAATGTTCTCGGCATTTGTGACAACGTCTGGCTCTGCATCACGGAACCATGATGCAAAGATACCCACACTACCTTCCATCCGGATATGCTGCCCCTGAAGTTGCATTTGTTCAAGGATAAAGCGCATGTTCACAGGAAGAACCGTAAAACACTCAATAAGCCTTTCAGAAGAACTAAATACTCCACATGCCAGGGCGTTCAGCTTTTTCTTCAAAATATCAAACTGCTCACCTGACTGATATACGTCATGGAGAAATACTGGACCCATAGCATTCACATCAGACTCAATTATTTTCTCTGACAGTGCTTTTTGACGCTCTCGCACAAATATTAAAAGAGAGGTTGCATTTGTAGCTTCTTTGATGACGTCATACTGACCTTTAACAAAGCTCAGGACAGGTATATTCACCAGAAGACCTAAATCAACAATCCTGCCAACAGCATTTTTGATGTACGGCAGAACATTTTTATCCTTAAGTGCTATAAAGATACTCTCGGCAGTACGTAGATAACGAAGATATGCAGCCAAAGCCAGGTCAAACCGTTCCTCACCAATATGTTCACTGTACGACTCGATACCGGCATAGTTACCATGGAGCACCATGTGAGCAACAGCCTGTGCAGCAAATTCCGCAGGGAAGAGATTCCTCGTCGCCGTATTATTAAGATAATATTGATTTAAAACATTATTATTCCAGTCCGGGCTCAGAACAATTTTTCTGAAATGGATAACGTCCTCAACAACCTGACGATTTTTAAGCGTCATTATTGCAGAGCTAACCTGAGCCCCACCTGTACCATCATTCTTTCCAATTACGTTCTGTACCGCCTTCGATGCAATATTGATATGCCGGATAATTCCCGGATTAAAAAGGTCTATCTGAGGTTGCTCAGCTCCATAGCGTAACATCTCCTCCCGACCGTGATTTCCGATATCTAGTGTGCCAATTTTCAGGTTTGACAAGGTCTCTTCATTATTGACAAGGTATTCCACATAAAATACGCCATCTACAAAATTCTCCATTTTATTCAGTAGTGATTCACCGGCCAGAACAGAGTATGAATCAGCTTCCTGCAGCAACGTCTTCGTGGATTCAGCCTCCAATTTTTCTGAATCCTGAATTTCATCAAGTTTACTCACAATAAACGATATTTGCCTTTCGACGAAAGGCTCTAGGCTTATCCGCCCGTCAGCCATCAGTTTCTGCAGACTCAATACGAAACCTTCATCATTCTTTTCTCTGAGTGAAACAGCATAACTCTGATTCAGCATTTGCACTGCGACTTTGAGTTGCGGTTCGGCGAGAGCCTGACACTTCTCATCCATCCGGCTATAAGAAACCAGCCAGTCTCGCATCTGAATATGTGGTGCCACTCGCTGCCATGCTTCAGCGAAACCCCACAAGGCCGTCAGTTCTTCAAGCCGTGGGATATTTATAGCACCAATCGCGTCTTTAAGAGGCGTATCAAGCAACTCGCTCCTGGCAAGCTCCACCGTGGACTGATAGTGGATGCTCATCAGAAATTCGCTCCATCTTTCTGTATCGTTATTAAAAATTCGGGATATTTGTTGATAAGTTAGCGAGAGCATCTCGTCAAAATCATCCGGAGCAATACCGGGTTCGGTCTGACTAGCTTTGGGATCGCGAAGTAATACTTTAATATCTCGCTCCCCGTATCTGACCACCAGTAAGTAGAGAGCAATAAGAATATGGCGATGATCTTCTGTTGCAGGAACGGTAAGGTTCAGAATATGAATATCATTAACAAACTTCTTCATTAATCGCGGTGTGATACGAGGATACTCAGAGGGTTTCCAGCGCTCAAGCAACACCGTTGCTTCCCGGCACGCTATCCCTGCATCCTCATTTACTGTTTCTTTCCAGTACTGCCTTAACGCTTCCTGCCATCCTGCCGAAATAAGAGGAGGAACCTGAAAACTTACAGGAATCCGCTTTGCAATAAACTCACGCCCGCTGAAACCCGCCACAGAAAGTGAGGCTGAAACCTGTCTTGCCGAATAGGGCACCACTATCCTGAAGTGTTCATGAGTGGCTCCGGCAATAAGCTCCATATCACTCCAGAGCTCTTTCACTTTGTCTGCACTGATTCGGTCCAGATTATCAATGATAAGGATGAAGCGATCTCCATGGGAAATGACCTCTTTGGAGGTAAATCCCTGCAGAGCTTCAGCCAGCTCAATAGCTCCGACCTCCTTATTAACTAGCCAAGTCTCTTCAATCCTGTCAGTACTGTTGCGTTTGAACAAATCACCAATACTCGAATACCCTTTCTTTCTGTACCATTCCATGTTCTGCAGGCATGCCAGTCCTGCGACCATAATGGCAGGAGAAAGAAACGCGGCCACCTCAACATAAAAAAGCCACCCTAATAATGACTCCTTGTTAGTAAAATATTGATTAAGGTCTGTTAGCACATAACGAAGCATCTGCACGGAAAGCAATGACAGTAAAATAAAAACGACGGTCAACCAGCTTAGCCTGCTGCTGACCCTCTTGTCGTATTCAACGATGTTACCCAGAGCCAGATTTTTATACTTATCCAACACATCCCGGGAGCCCGGACATTGTAGGCTGACCCCGTGGTGGATGACATCGATAAGCGCTTTTTTAGTTGAGCCATGATGGTAACGTTCTGCATCAAAGTTAATGAACGTAAAATCATCTTTAAGCTTTTTCTGCAGGAACTTCAATATTGTTGACTTACCTGAACCCAGCTCACCTTCCAGACCAATAATATTGACATCAGGTGTCCTGATGATCTGAGCCACATTCTCTGCAACTTTTTCATGACTGCTGCCTCTAAACATATCCTGGTCAGCGGGTGATTCCGTCTGCAATCGTAGAGTCATTCAGCAATTTCCTTCGTTATAACGTAAGATTCTTTCACTATTAGACACAGTACAGAGCCCACAGCAACCAAATGACTGCAGCCGGGGCAGTTTAGTTTTAAGCATGCATAAGCCGATTTCGATGGAATCCCTTTCACACAATAATATTGAATTGAAGCAATGAAAACATTAATGTGTTTGTTGTGACTAGCTGCAGGGGCCTGGAAGAAATTCCAAAGCCTGACAAACCGGAACAGGGCTTGCTCTGCTCCGGTTTTATCCAGTTCATCTTGAAGCCCTTGTTTTTGTTACATATCCCTGCTCACTCTTTCAGCCATTGTTAAGCTTCTTGTGTGTAATCTGCGAATAATACGGATGCAAAATTGATGCAATGGATTATACATACCTACAGCGCACGTTACGCTGAGCTGAATCGAATTTCAGAGAACGTTCTTCGCTATTACCCTGCCCAGCCAGTTGAACACATTTTATCATCCGGCCCCGAGAGTGACATGTTCTCTGCCTGGTACAGCCTTCATCAGAGTCAAACTAGACGTTATTTACAGGCAAAAGAAGACAGCTACAGAGCTTAAGTCTGACATTATTCGTGGCTGTGTCTGCCTTCGGAGTTTTCAGCTTATCCCGATAACAGCGGTTTTGAAAAATTGACGTTTTTTACACCGGTACATTGCCCGAACGCAATCTCCCCCGTAGCGAAATACCGCCCCGCAGAAAATCGTCCATGCTCGGCATGCCCCTGGAACATCAGCATCTTTTCAATAAAGGTTTTACAGCCTATAGTCTGTATAACACAAAATACACCTTACCTGCTGTATTACAGGGCGGTACTCCCTACTCAGTCTGCGAGGCAGGTCACTTATGAATAATCAGTTCCCGATAAAAACGCTGAACCAGCTCAGACCTGTGCTAATCGGGTTTCGCAAAATCAAGGGCTTCACGCAAAAAGATGTGTCTGAGAGGCTTGGCGTAACGCAGCAAACCTATGCCCGCCTGGAAGCAAACCCTGCTAGCGCCAGTATTGATCGTCTGTACAAGGTATTCAGTATTCTGGGCGTAGAAATAACGCTGTCATCTATTTCCCCTTCACCCTTCATTTCCCACACAGAGATGAGGGGGGCATTTGACAGCACTCCCGCCAGACGGGAGAAATGGTGACTATTAGAAGTTTGCTAGTTTTGTCGAATGACGCCAACTACATGTCCGCATCCATCGAGTAGTGGCTTCAAGCCACGATTGTCACTGCCTCCGCTGCCTTTTTCCAGTAACTCTCTCCTTTTAATTCTAATATTTAGGGGTGTCAACGCAAAGCAGAAACGGCACCTTCTTTGCGAGACAGAAATGACCTGTGATTGCCTGGCCGATTTATGGCAGCTAAGTGCGAGAAGCGGATATAGCGAATTCGCCATTGTACGGGATTAGCAGGTTTACTGAAGCAACCTGCGATGGCGTTATGGCAATAGTCAGTCCCCTGTCCAGTCGGCATAGGTGGCCACCTCGTCACCGCCGGGGATAAACTGATTGAAGCCTCCGCGCAAAATCACTTATTCTTTTCCGTTAATAAAATGCAGGAGCAAAGTCATGACTGGCGAAATTCGTGGGCGAGGCAGGCCACGAAAAACAGAGAGTACCTATACAGGGTAAGGGTGCCAACTTACTGACGCCCTTCTAAGAGTCAAGCTGTTATCGGGATACTGTTGATCCGCCTGTTTTGATTGCGCAGTAACGTGTAAACTTCGCGGGAGATATATCGCTTTAGACAGCGTATCGCTTCCATTTTTGTATGTCCTTCGGCTACACGCCTGGCGACATATTCCTTTGTTTTTGCGTCAGTTCGTAAGCGTCCGATGGCGATGATGTGAAGTGCACTATTTGCAGCACGATCTCCACCACGATTAAGTCGGTAACGGTTCGTTTTTCCAGAAGAAACGGGGACCGGGCTGACACCACACAGTGCCGCAAATCCTGATTCTGATCTTAACCGTTGAGGATTGTCTCCGGCAGTGATCAGCAACTGTGAAGCGCTTTCGTATCCGATAGCATTACGTTTAATCAGCTCAGGTGCCAACTCGTCGACAATTGCCGCAATCATGACATCCAGATCAGCGATTTCGTCATGTAACTCGAGATAGCGTCGGGCAAGGGACTTTAATGAAATGCGATAAACGTTGGTTACATTGCGGTATTCACTGGCATCAGGTCTCCAGGAACCCAGGGTCCTGATGAGCTGCATGCGCGTCATATTTCTGAGCTGTTCACGTAATTCATCCGGGGCAGAGATAATATTTGAATGGATAATCTAGAGAGCGACTCTGCGGGCTGATATTGCTGTTTTTCGGCAAGTTTTTAATACCCGCAGGGACTCAATCATGCCATCACGCGTTTTGGGAGTAACTGTCCTGATGCCTGAGAATGCTGCATGAGCGGCACATTCAGCATCAATTGTGTCACTTTTACCCCGTTTGCGTCGCTCCATCCGGTCTGGAGCAGTCACCTCAAGAACTTCTAACCCGGCGTTCTGAAAATAACGAAGCAAACCGGAACCATAGGTACCTGTGCACTCAACACCAATTCGCTTTAATGTCCCAAACGAGGTCATCCATGCCAGCATCTGCCGGTAACCTTGTCGTGTTGTGGAGAAATACTGAGTCCCAAGGACTTTATTGTTCTGATCTACGACAGCGGCAACGTGCAAATCTTTATGTGTATCCACGCCACCCACAACGGCAGCTTCGGTAACTTTATCAACCATGACAGAGCTCCTGTGAGGAAACAGAGTTGAATCTCCAGACAGATAACCCGGACAGGACAGTAACGAGACAAGCCGTCAGGCCCTTCTTGAGTCACGCGCATCGGTGAGGAGATGCCTCGCATGAAGGCGCTTCCGGCAACCGACGGGTCCAGGGCAGGACACAAAAGGTCGATCGCTGTGTGAGTCAGGATGCGGGAAGGTCTTCACTGCATCAGTAATCACACCAATCTGGTTAAACGGCAAACTAAGTGGTGGTAAAGACTGACATCGGCATTATTACTATCGCTGTGGAACATCACCCCGACGGGCTTACCACGGGTTTCCCATGCCATTTCCAGTGCTTTCATGGTGAGCCTGCTGTCCGGCGAGAACGACATGGCCCAGCCCACTGGTTTTCTTGCGAACAGGTCGAGAACAACGGCGAGGTACGCCCAGCGCTTACCCGTCCAGATATAGGTCACATCACCGCACCACACCTGATTTGGTTCCGTTACGGCGAACTGTCGCTCAAGATGATTCGGGATAGCAACGTGCTCATGACCGCCACGCTTATACCGGTGAGTCGGCTGCTGGCAACTGACCAGCCCCAGCTCTTTCATGAGTCTGCCAGCAAGCCAGCGCCCCATCTGGTAACCTCTCTGGGTTGCCATTGTGGCGATGCTTCTTGCTCCGGCAGAGCCGTGGCTGATGCCATGCAGTTCAAGTACCTGACTGCGTAATACAGCCCGTCTGCCGTCTGGCTTTTCAGGACGGTTTTTCCAGTATTTGTAGCTGCTGCGATGAACCCCGAACACATGGCAGAGAGTGGCCACAGGATAACGCGCCCTGAGTTTCCCGATTATCGAGAACTGTTCAGGGAGTCTGACATCAAGAGCGCGGTAGCCTTTTTTAATATTTCATTTTCCATTTCAATACGTTGTAGCTTTTTCCTGAGCTCACGGATTTCAATTTGTTCCGGGGTAATGGGGGAGGCTTTTGGTGTTTTGCCCTGCCGTTCATCACGTAATTGTTTCACCCATCGCGTCATTGTGGAAAGGCCGACATCCATAGCGCTGGCTGCATCTGCCACGGTGTAGTTCTGGTCAACGACCAGTTGAGCGGATTCGCGTTTAAACTCTGCGCTGAAATTTCTTTTTTTCATTATGACACCTGTGTTGTTCTGAGGTGAGCATATCACCTCTGTTCAGGTGGCCAAATTCAGTAAACCACTTCATATCAGCCTGGAGCCTGTGTTGCCCGGTTGGCGCGGGATAATGGAATTAATGACAATCTGCTGTTTACCTGGCGCCAGCGTTACAGACATCTTCTGCCCGATGAAATACAACGGTCAATCAGAGAGCAAGACTCTGTTATCCCCGTTGTCCTGCCTGATATGGTCCTGTCACACCATGCTGAGCCGCACTATGAACCCGCCGCTCCAGCCTGCCGCGAGGCCATGACATGCGAGGTGACTGTCGGCGGTGCCAGCCTGCGTCTGTCCGGGGATTTATCACCTGCACTTCTGAAAACGCTGATCCGCGAGCTGAGCGGGAGGAGCCGATGATACCCTTACCGTCAGGCACTCGTATCTGGCTGGTTGCCGGGGTCACCGATATGCGTAAGTCCTTCAATGGTCTGGGCGAACTGGTCCAGCATGTTCTTGATGACAATCCGTTCTCCGGCCACCTGTTTATCTTCCGTGGTCGTAAAGGTGACACCGTGAGGATCCTCTGGGCTGATGCTGACGGTCTGTGTCTGTTTACCAAACGTCTGGAAGAGGGACAGTTCGTCTGGCCTGCTGTACGCGACGGCAAAATCGCCATCACCCGCTCACAACTCGCCATGCTCCTCGATAAGCTGGACTGGCGGAAACCTAAAACTGCACGCCTTAACTCACTGACGATGTTGTAAAAAGCGCATGACCGCATTATAAATGGGGTCATGAGTCAGGACTATCTCGCCCGTATCGCTGCGCTGGAAGACGCGCTTCGCCAGAAAGACAGCCAGCTCAGTCTCGTTGCTGAGACTGAGTCGTTCCTGCGTTCAGCGCTGGCCCGCGCAGAAGAGAAAATAGAGAACGAAGAGCGTGAAATAGAACATCTGCGGGCTCAGATAGAAAAACTGCGCCGAATGCTGTTCGGTACCCGTTCAGAAAAGCTACGCCGGCAGGTCGAAGAAGCCGAAGCCCTGCTGAAACAGCAGGAGCAGCAAAGCGATCGTTACAACGGCCGGGACAATGATCAGCAGGTTCCGCGTCAGTTGCGCCAGTCCCGTCATCGTCGCCCGTTACCGGAACATCTTCCCCGCGAAATAAACAGACTGGAGCCAGCTGAAACCAGCTGTCCTGGTTGCGGTAGTGATATGGCCTATCTCAGCGAAGTCAGCGCGGAGCAACTGGAGCTGGTCTCCAGCGCCCTGAAAGTGATCCGCACGGTCAGGGTGAAAAAGGCCTGTACCCGATGCGACTGCGTCGTTGAAGCGCCAGCGCCCTCACGTCCTATCGACCGGGGCATCGCCGGGCCGGGTCTGCTGGCCCGCGTGTTAACGGCCAAATACTGTGAACACCTGCCGCTGTATCGCCAGTGCGAAATCTTTGCCCGTCAGGGTGTGGATCTGAGTCGTGCGCTGCTCTCCAACTGGGTGGATGCGTGCTGCCGGTTAATGGCCCCGCTGGATGAAGCCCTCTACCACTACGTGATGGACTGCCGCAAACTGCATACGGATGACACTCCGGTGCCCGTGCTGGCGCCGGGCAGAAAGAAGACGAAAACCGGGCGTATCTGGACATATGTCCGTGATAACAGAAGCGCGGGTTCATCAGATCCGCCAGCGGCATGGTTCGCCTTCTCACCGGACCGACAGGGGAAACACCCTCAGCAACATCTTCGGCACTATCATGGCGTGCTGCAGGCAGATGCCTTCGCAGGGTACGACAGGTTGTTCAGCGCAGAGCGTGAAGGTGGCCCGTTGACAGAAGCGGCATGCTGGGCTCATGCGCGGCGCAAAATCCATGACGTCTATATCAGCACCCGGACGGCCACAGCAGAGGAGGCTCTGAAGCGCATCAGTGAGTTATACGCGATAGAAGAGGAAATACGCGGCCTTCCGGCATCTCAGCGGCTGGCCGCCAGACGGTCCCGAAGTTAACCGTTGCTGATATCCCTGCATGACTGGTTGGTGGAGAAAAGTGCCACTCTGTCGAAAAAATCCCGGTTAGGCGAGGCGTTCGCTTATGCACTGAACCAGTGGGATGCCCTGTGTTACTACTGCGATGATGGTCTGGCAGAGCCGGATAATAACGCTGCTGAGCGCGCGCTACGAGCGGTCTGTCTGGGCAAGAAAAACTACATCTTCTTCGGCAGTGATCATGGTGGTGAACGTGGTGCCCTGCTGTATGGTCTGATCGGAACGTGCAGGCTGAACGGTATCGATCCAGAGGGTTACCTTCGCCATATCCTGAGCGTATTGCCGGAGTGGCCCATCAACAAAGTGGTCGAACTGCTGCCATGGAACGTAGATCTCACCAATAAATAGCCGTCAATACGGCGCTCACTTAACGCTTACGTTCACCTGAGGTGTTTTTGTAGTTATCTGGCGTTACGTGACAGTGTTGGTCAGATACTTCCACCTCTTCAGAGTTAAAGTTTGATATATGGGAAAAAAACGCTCCCGGACGGGAGCGTAAGCCAGTGACTTCGGCGTCAAATGAGGGTCTGACAAGTGGAGCTGCGGGTTAATTCTGGGTGATCTGGCTGCGATGCTTTTCAGCCTGCTGCTGATGAATAACGGAAGATAGACCATTATTCGCCTTCTCATGCACAACAGCGGCTTTCTCATGCTCGTTCATTTCGGAAAATGGCTTAGCAGTTTCTTGGGTGTTCTCAGGTTTGGATTTCATCATTTTTTTATGCATTTCAGCCATGTCCTGATGGGCAGCAGAATTGCCGTTTTGCATCATTTCATGGGACATTGCGGCCTGATCGTGACCGCTCATATCCATCATTTTCATGCTCTCCCCCTGAACTGCACTTTTTTCAGCGGATGATTGCATCTGATGGGCAGGCGCCTGGGCATTATTTACCTGGTCATGCATGTTCATTGTCTCTGCAGCCCAGGCAGATGAAGCGACAGCCATCATGGCAATAAAGGATACAAGGATCTTTTTCATGGTTGGGTCTCCGGTGTTTTCATACCCGAACAATCAATGCTTATAACAGAGAAAGCATTTGATCTCAGGGCTGGTTGATCATCACGCCAGGAACCGGGCGATTGAATTATCACGCTGCCCTGATTTATGGCTGATTATAAAAAACCGCCTCTGTTTATCGCGTGACTGAACGATGACATTTTTGTCACCTTCCGGGTTTCTCCTGAATAACGGTATTAATCCATTAACAGACGCACACTGAACACAATTTCCCGCCCCTGCTGTTCTGCTGACAGCTCGCCGCCGTGAGCATGAATGATCGACCTTGTAATTGATAATCCCAGCCCCGCGCCTTCCGTGTTGTAGAACCTTGATGAGTCTGCGCGATAGAACCGGTCAAACAAACGTTCCAGATTAGCGGGAACCTGGCCGGACATCGTATTCGTAATCATCACGTTCACACAGTCACTGTCACGCTCAAGGTGTATCGCTGTACAGGTGTTATCGGGAGAATACTTGATTGCATTGGAAAGCAGGTTACTGAAAGCACGTCGGAGCATATCGCTGTCTCCGGCAACAACGCCCTCTCCTTCAACCGTGATTGTCTTTCCTGTTTCGTCTGCCAGGGGCTCGAACAACTCACGTAATTCATTCAGTTCGGCTGCCAGATCCACATCATGTTTATCCAGCCGCAGCAGACCATGCTCTGAACGTGCCAGAAAAAGCATGTCACTGGTCATTCGTGACAACCTTTTCAGTTCTTCCAGGTTAGCGTATAAAATTTCGCGGTAATGCGAAACATCCCTTTCCTTAGCCAGTGCAAACTGCGTCTGCATCATCAGATTACTGACTGGTGTGCGCAGCTCATGCGCGATGTCAGACGAGAAATCTGACAGTTTCCGGAATGCCCCCTCCAGGCGATCAAACATATTATTGAACTCCTGCATGGTCTCAGAGATTTCCGGCGGAGCCAGATCGGGATTTAGACGCTGATCCAGGCTGTGTACGGTCATGGAGGAAGCCAGACTGGTCATTTCCCGTAGCGGTTTCAGACCAATACGTGTGGTCAGCCAGCCCAGAAAAACAGAAATAAAGACCAGACCGATATTGAACCAGAACAGCCAGGTACTGAGTTTGTCCATAAACAGGGTGTGATACCCAGTATCCGTGGCAACCGTAATGATGACATGTTTGCTTTTACCCTGTTCCGGCGTCACGGCAACCCGCCGCGAGATACTGCGGTACACGGTGTTATTTTCTTCCGTCTGGATCATATAGTCGAGAATATCACCCGACTTATTAAGCAGGACCGCTGGAACAACAGAATTTTTGGCATAGAGTTCAACAATTTTTTCATTTTCCATGTTTTTTATAGAAATGAATAAGCCATTGTGCCCCACCATCGCATCGTTTATTTTTTCTGATAATGACTTAATATCCGTTTTGTTCCTGAACGTCTCTGTTTTAAGAAACTCTTCGGTGAGCTGAAGTTTACCTGTCAGAAAATCGCGGTCCTGATTATCGAAATAGCCATTCAGGGTGCTAATCAGGATAAAACTTGATAACCACCATACCGTAAGCATCACCGCAGAAAAAATCAGGCTCAGGCGTGTGGTCAGGGAAATTTTGAACCTCACTCTTCTCTGATCTCCAGGACATATCCGGCACCGCGAACGGTATGGATCAGTTTTGGCTCAAAGTCATCATCAATTTTACTTCTCAGACGTCTCACGGCGACATCAATCACATTCGTATCACTGTCAAAATTCATGTTCCAGACCAGGGACGAGATAAGACTCCTGGGTAACACTTCTCCGGTGCGTTGCAGCAGCAACTCAAGCAGAACGTATTCTTTACCGGTGAGATGGATCTTCTTCCCCGAACGGATCACGGTCCGGCGCACCATATCAACGGTCATATCGGCGATGGTGCAGACTGTTGCGGCCTGCGAGCGTGCCCGGCGCAGTAGGGTTCTTACACGTGCAACCAGCTCCGTAAAATCAAAGGGCTTAATCAGGTAGTCATCTGCGCCAAGCTCCAGTCCTTTCACTTTGTCCCGCACGTTGTCCTTTGCGGTTAAAAACAGGACCGGTTCTTCGTGCCCGGACTCCCTCAGTGCGCTGATGATTTGCCACCCGTCGAGGAAAGGCAGCATCACGTCCAGTATTATCAAATCATACTGTCCCTTCGACGCGGCCCCGAGACCATCGCGGCCATTATTAAAGAGATCGGCCTGATAGCCTTCCTCAACCAGTCCCTGCTGCAGGTAACGACCTGTTTTTTGTTCGTCTTCAACGATTAAAATACGCTGCATGGTCAACTCGCTGATATGAAAGTAAAAATCTCACGCATAAGCTTTGGCTGTCCCCTAGCTGATCTGAGACGGAGCAAGCATTCCAAGCCACGCTACGGCGCCCAGAATGATAATCGCAACAACGAATTCTGTCAGGATGCTGTTTCGCATCAGGGCAACGCTGCGATCATAATTCCCTTCCCTGACCATAACTTCAAGCCGGGGACCCAGGTGAAACCGGTTTGCTGCAGCCAGAAGAAGCATCAGAACAAACAGAGCCGTCTTGGCAAGCAATATCCTCCCCCAGGAACTGTTGAATAAGGGAGTTAAGTTACCCTCAGCAATATACAGATAGTTGACCAGCGCACTCAGGATCAGGGCTACAACAATCACCGTTCCTGCCGTGGCAAATTTTGCCAGGGAGTCAGATATCACAATGACGCTCTGTGCATTATGCTCGTTTCTGCGCATCAGCAGGATAGCAAATGCAACCAGAGCACCTGTCCAGGCACCTGCAGCGCCGAGATGGGTCAGATCGCTCAGTAAATGGAGATAGTAATGCAGACCGTCATGCATAACGGCGTGTCCTCCCCAGGCAAGTGTAGCCAGCGCCACGCCCCCACTCATCGTCATCAGCAGGCAGGACAATACTCTCTTATTAGTGTAAAGGAACAAAGCACCGAGTGTGGTAAACAGGGCACAGAGCCTGACAATCCAGCTAATACCCACATCAGTTTCTTCTATCACCATCTCGATAACATGGATGGATAATTCTCTGAGGTCAGTTACTCCACTCATGGCATTAGATACCAGGAGCATATTAATGCCAGTAAGAATGATGCCTGTAACAACAGCAAAGGTTATAAACGACCTGAAATTAGTCAGGTTATAGGTTTCATGTCTGACACCGCTTATTCCATATATCTGAAAAAATGGCAATCCAAATATTACCATCAAATCCAGATAAAGAAGAAAACGAATAACAATCATAATCAGGTCGTTCATAATATTACTTCACTGTAAAGGTGTAATTACCGGTAATAGGGTGCGTATCTGAAGAAACCGCGCGCCAGTCAACACGATAAGTGCCAGCGGGTAAAGGCTCTCGCGGAATAATGACCATCGATTTAGGGTCAGCGCCTGGCGCCACTTTTGCCGCGACCGGCATCGGAGAATGTGATGACATGCCTTTCATACCCGTCATCGTTAATTTTGCACCTGAGAATTTCACGGTCAGATTTTCCGAGAAATTAAGCTGAATCTTTTCCGGGGCCGCTACGGCTGAATCAGCCTGTGGCACAGAGCTTTTTAATTCCGGATGGGCCATAGCAGAGAAAGCAACGCCCATAACGAGGCCACCTGTAAGAATGGCTTTATTTAAAATCGACATTTTATTTACCTGTTTAGTTGAGTGTTTTATATCAGTGCGTTAAAACCAGATTCTGGCTCCCGCCAGGAATACTACCTGATGGTCTTTCTCACCTTCTCTTTTCGCCATATCGGATGTTTTCCCGTAAAGTTGATTCCAGGAAACGCCTATATAGGGTGCAAACTCACGGCGTATTTCATAGCGCAGCCGGAGCCCCAGCTCTGTGTCAGTCAGTCCCCTGCCGCGACCCCGCGATTCATCATCCTGACTGTAGAAATTCACCTCATAGGATGGCTGGAGTATGAGCCGGTTAGTCAGTAAAACGTCGTATTCTCCTCCCAGACGAAGGGCTGCTTTTCCGCCATTACTGACAAAACCCGTAATTTCAGACTCAAAATTATAGAGTGCCAGCCCCTGAAAACCGACAGCAGCCCAGGTCCGGGCAGAAGCAGGTCTGAAATCCTGCCTGACACCCGCAACCAAATCCCACCATGGGCCAACCGCATGTCCCCAGAGTAACTGCGCTTCAGCCGCCTCCGTTTCCCCATTGCTTCGTTCACCTTCACTCTTTAGCCAAATCCGATCTGTGTCGCCTCCAATCCAGCTGTTAACACTCCAGCTGAAATTGTTGGTGTTATCCGACCGTTGCCATTCCAGTTGATCCAGCAGAACCAGATAATTAATCGCACTGTCGTGAATCGCATGCCCCTGTAAATTGCCGAATGCAGCCTTCCGGTCGGCATCGGTAACAGGCGGAATTGGCGTTCTGCTCTCAGTTACAATGGGCTCCATTGACGTCATCTCAGTGAAATTCTCATCTGCTGGCATCTGCATGGCAGACATGTCGTGCCCGGCGTGGGGATCTGCAGAGACGGAGCCCGCCGCAATAGAAAGCTGTGAGGTAAACAAACCGGCGACCAGAACAGGTATGGCCTTCAAATTTCTCTTCATTCGCATCATTCCTCCACCCGGACTTCACGAAACATTCCCATTTCCATGTGATAGAGCAAATGGCAGTGATACGCCCAGCGGCCAAGCGCATCTGCTGTCACTCTGTAACTGCGTTTTGTACCAGGGGGAACATCTATTGTGTGTTTACGAACCATGAAATTACCGTTTTCATCTTCCAGATCGCTCCACATACCATGCAGGTGAATGGGGTGAGTCATCATGGTATCGTTGATCAGCGTGATCCTGAGCCGCTCACCGTATTTCAGCAGCACCGGTGCGGCATCTGAAAACTTGATTCCGTTAAATGACCAGGCAAACTTTTCCATGTGGCCGGTTAAATGCAGTTCTATGGTACGGCCAGGTTCACGTCCGTCAGGATCCTCAAAGCGGCTTTTCAAATCCGCGTACGTGAGAACCTTTCTTCCGTTATTTCGAAGACCAATACCCGGATCATTTAATTTCGGAGAGACGCTCATCGCCTGCATATCAACCAGTGGGTTATCCGTTTCTGACGCAGGATGACTTTGCATACCCGGCATTCCGGCCATCCGGGAATGATCCATACCGGCCATGCTGCTGTGATCCATGGGCGCGGAGGATGTCCCGCTATCCGGAAGGTCAGCACCGTCCATAGACATCATCTCTCCGCTGTTATCCATGCCTCCCATCTGGCTGTGGTCCATTCCTGCCATATCATGTCCCATTCCCCCCATACCCATATCTTCCATGGTCAACAGAGGACGGGGATCGAGGGGGGGAACGGCAGCACTTAACCCCTCTCTCGTGGCCAGTGTCCCTCGAGCGTAACCGGTCCTGTCCATGGATTGTGCGAAGATGGTATAGGCCTCACCCTGAGGCTCCACAATGACATCATAGGTTTCGGCAACGGCAATCCTGAATTCGTCAACGGTAACCGGGTTTACATACTGGCCATCTGCAGCCACGACCGTCATTTTCAGCCCGGGGATACGGATATCGAAATAGGTCATTGCCGAGCCGTTGATAAACCGTAAGCGTATCTTTTCACCGGGACGGAACAGTCCGGTCCAGTTTTTCAGCGGGGCCTGCCCGTTCATGAGATAGGTGTAGGTGTAGCCACTGACATCCGCGAGGTCAGTCGGATTCATTTTCATTTCAGCCCACATTTTCCGATCGGCAATGGTGGCTGACAGCCCCCTGGTATTCACGTCGCGGAAAAAAGAGCCAACGGTTGGTTTATTGAAATTGTAGTAATCCGACTGTTTTTTTAATTTTTTCAGCAGGCTGTGAGGATTTTCATCGGTCCAGTCAGACAACATGACCACATGCTCACGATCGTAAGCAAACGGTTCTGGCTCCCTGGCATCGATGATAATGGCACCGTATACCCCCTCCTGTTCCTGCAGACCGGAATGGCTGTGGTACCAGTAAGTCCCGTTCTGCTTAACCTTAAAGGTGTAAACGTAGGTATCATCAGGCTCTATGCCCATAAAACTCAGCCCCGGAACACCATCCATATTGGCCGGAAGAATAATGCCGTGCCAGTGAATGGACGTCTGTTCATTAAGACGGTTTTTGACCTTCAGGGTAATGGTGTCACCTTCTTTCCAGCGAAGAACGGGCCCCGGCAGGCCTCCATTGATTGTTTTGGCCTGACGCTCACTGCCCGTGATATTGACGGCCGTTTCACCAATGGTCAGGTCAAACTGAGTACCCTGCAGGGATGCGGCAACTGGCAGGCTCAGACTGGAACGCGCATTGAAACTCCATACGCCAAGACTTCCGGCTACGCCAGAGAGGGTTAACCCCTTCAGGAAAGTTCGTCGAGACGTTTTCAACAGCATGCGCATTCCCTTATTTAAAGTATGGTTACTGACAGAATTCGAGAACCGATTTAAATTAAATTACTGGTTCATCCACTTACAATGAAATGAATCTAGCACACCTTAAGAAACAAATTCATTACAATCGTGTAATGTACGTGGCTGTATTACATTTACGTCATCTTCCCCACAGGTTGATTTTTTTATATATGATCATAAGGACATCTTTTATGTACCTCAGAAGGTAATTACACATGAATATATTAATCACGACCACTGCGTTTACAGCTTTATTTTGTGGGGCAGCTTTTGCTCAGTCCAGTGATATTGCCCATGAAGCACATCGATTTGTTAATAATGCCTCAGCCGTCAGTCATGTGAACTCCTCGACGCATGAAAACTTACCGGACAGGGTTAATAAAAACAACACGCCCTCATTCTCTGAAATGAATGAACATGAAAGGGCCATTGTTGCTCATTCATTTATGAACAACAGCGCGTCCTATGTGCATCAGAAAATGATTGAGGAACATAAAAAAATGCTGTCCGGCAGTGATGCAAATTCAAAGACCTCGTCTTCTTCTTTTAACGAACTGAATGCCGGAGAAAAAGCCGCTCTCGTGCATGAGCAGGTCAATAATGCCGGTGCGGAAGCACATCAGACGCAGGCAAGAAAGCTTCGCGGGCTGTATTCGACCAGGTAACTGCAGGCGGGTTAGTGCTTAGCGTCAGGTGCGCAGCAGGGCTTTACTGACGGGTTACGTAGCAGGACATGAGCCCCATATTGCTCTGCCGTAACCTGTTTCAGTCCCGTTAATCATCACCGTCGGGCTGGTCATACAGTTCCCAGAGCTTCAGGAGCAAACGGGAAACAAGATATGTTACAAAAATGACGACCATCAACGGTGCTCCCGATTAACTGACAGATGACACGCCTCCTGAAAACCCCTAGCATACGCCGCAGTGTTCATGCTAACGGCGAATTCCAGTAAATGTATTCTACCGATGTCGTAAAAGAAAATGCCTACCTTTCAGCCACCCGCTCGGGGCTGGAATCGAACGAGATCGCTACTCTTCAGCGCTCCTTGCCTTCCCGGTTTAATCTGCGGCATTTGAAAAAAAATGAATCATTAAAACTCGTACTGCAAAAGAAAGCGGGAAAATCACGTGTCGTGGCCTATAAATTTACGTCCGGTTCATTTAATTACACGGCGTATCGTATATCAGATAAAAAGTTCTATAACCTTTCCGATACTTCCGGGAAAGGCAGTCTCGATTATCCGTTACCGGCCACAGCAAGACTCAGTTCGCCTTTCAATCCTGCAAGACTTAACCCGGTATCGGGAAAAGTGAGTCCCCATAATGGCATTGATTATTCCATGCCCATGAACACGAAAATAGTCAGCGTCATCGACGGAAAAATCACCCGGGCCGAATACAACAGCACCATGGGATATTTTGTTGAAGTAACAGGAAAAGCCGGTGTTAAAACTCGCTATCTCCACCTCAATAAAATACTCGTTACTAAAGGGGCCAGGGTTACCCGGGGAGGCGCTATTGCGTTATCCGGTAACAGCGGACGTTCATCCGGTCCTCATCTGCATTACGAGCTGGTCATCAATAACAATCCTGTTAACTCACTGGCGTTCCGGGCAGCGGCACCCGCTGATAACAAACTTGAACAGCATGCCTTTGCGCATGCCAGAGACTACGAACGATACCTGGACTGATAACGGGGCCGCGACGCGGCCCCGTCTGCCGGATTAATTTTTTTTATCGTTTTCACTTCCTTGATGTTGATGATCTCCATGCCCTCCGTGGCCGTGGAAAAGATGCATTAGCGGGCAGACCAGCAATAACAGATATGGCCAGTAACCTGCCACATGTGACCAGTGTTCGCGCAGGAGGGCAAATGCCGCGATCGCGGCGACAGCAATAAGCGCATAGGTGGTACTTTTCATACTGGACTCCTTCTGTTCGTAACAGCCCCTTCACTCAGTGTTATTTCCCGAGCCTGACACTTTTCAGACGCAACGCATTCACAATGACGCTGACGGAGGAAAGAGCCATGGCCGCCGCCGCAATAACTGGCGACAGCAGTATTCCATACACAGGATAAAGCAGGCCTGCAGCCACAGGCACGCCAAGTGCGTTGTAGATAAATGCAAAAAACAGATTCTGTCGGATATTTTTCATGGTGATTTCTGACAGATGACGGGCCCTGTTCAGTATCATCAAGTCGCCTTTGAGAAGGGTGACTCCGGCACTTTCAATTGCCACATCTGTACCCGTTCCCATGGCTATTCCCACGTCAGCCGCTGCCAGCGCCGGGGCATCATTCACACCGTCTCCGGCCATCGCAACCACATGGCCAGACGCTTTCAGTCGGGTTATCGCTGCTTTTTTGCCATCCGGCAGAATCCCGGCTTCAACCTCATCTATTCCCAGTTTCCGTGCGACTGCTTCAGCGGTAAGCTGGTTATCCCCGGTGAGCATAACGATGCGGATCCCCGCCTGACGCAAAGCTTTAAGCGCATCCGGCGTGGTTGCTTTCACGGGATCCGAGATAGCTATCAGGCCTGCAAGGTGCCCGTCTGTGGCCACATAGATAACGGTAGCACCTTCCATCCGCAACGTATCCGCAACGGCCTTTTGATTATCAATAACGATACTGTTTTCCTGCATAGCCAGTTCATTACCAATAACAACCCGTTGACCTTCGACATCGCCTGAGACACCTTTACCCGACGGCGCATTGAAATGAGTGACTGCGGGTATTGCGATCCCCTTTTCCTGTGCTGCTTTAACTACTGCCATACCCAGCGGATGCTGCGAGCCTTTTTCCACTGCGGCCGTTACACGCAAAAGAGATGTTTCCCCACCCGGATTGAGACTGATAATCCCTGTCACCGTCGGCGAACCTTCCGTGAGCGTGCCTGTTTTGTCGACAACCAGCGTGTCCACTTTTTCAAGACGCTCAAGGGCTTCGGCATTCTTGATTAACACCCCGGCCTGGGCTCCTTTGCCCACCCCCACCATTATCGACATCGGCGTGGCCAGCCCCAGCGCGCAGGGACAGGCAATAATCAGGACCGACACAGCCGCAATGAGACCGTGCGCCATCCTGGGCTCGGGCCCCCAGACAGACCAGATCATGAAAGCAACAACCGCGATAAGTATCACCAGAGGAACAAACCAGCCTGAAACGCTGTCAGCCATTCTCTGGATGGGGGCCCGCGAACGCTGTGCATCAGCGACCATCTGAACAATTCGTGAGAGCATCGTTTCATCACCGACTTTCTCTGCACGGATGATAAGACTACCTGTCTGATTAATGGTCCCCCCGATGACAGGGTCACCCTCCGTTTTGGTAACAGGCATAGATTCCCCGGTCACCATCGATTCATCAACGGTTGTTTTGCCTTCGACCACGATACCGTCGACCGGAATACTCTCTCCAGGTCTGATGCGGAGCTTATCGCCAGGCAGGACATCTTCCGCATTAATATCCGTTTCATGACCGTCATGATCCAGCCGTCTGGCGGTTTTGGGGGCAAGGTTCAGAAGCGCAGTAATGGCGCCTGAGGTTTGTTCCCGTGCCCGCAGCTCAAGAACCTGTCCCAGCAGAACAAGCACCGTAATAACTGCTGCGGCTTCAAAATAAACGGCCACCAGGCCATCCATGTTTCTGAACGATGCAGGAAACCAGGAGGGGAAGACGGTTGCAATGACGCTGTAAACCCAGGCTACGCCGGTCCCCATTGCAACAAGGGTAAACATATTCAGGGAGCGGTTACGTAACGACATTCCGGCCCGGGCGAAGAATGGCCAGCCACACCACAACACGACAGGGGAGGCCAGAAGCAACTGCAGCCATGTGTTGTACTGTGGCGGTACTGTATTCCTCAAGTCGGGAAACAGATGAGATCCCATTTCGAGTACCAGAACCGGAAACGCCAGCAACAACCCCAGCCAGAAGCGTCTTGTCATGTCGTGAAGTTCATCACTCGGCCCCGTGGATGCCGTAGCTACGAGCGGCTCCAGTGCCATTCCACAGACAGGACAGCTTCCGGGACCACTGCGGCGTATCTCCGGGTGCATCGGACATGTCCACACACCTTCAGAATTCTCTTTTTCCGCCTGGTTGTGAGGCTGTTTTATCTGATCAGGGCTGACTTCGTGATGATCGTGGTGATGGTGATGGGAATGTTCACTGGCATCTTCGGTAAGATAACGATCGGGATGGGCTTTAAATTTACTCTCACAGCTGGCGGAGCAGAAATAAAGTTGGTGGTCCTGGTATCGAATGCTGCTGTGCGCCCTGTCGGGCAGGATGGCCATCCCGCACACGGGATCTCTCACCTTATGCAATACGTGGCCCTCGTCCGGGGATAATGTCTGCTCAGAAGCAGTCTGGTTGTTGTGTTGCACTGCATTGTCATTTTTCACAGTAACTCTCCTTATGCATACCGAAGCATCTTCTGTCTTCAGGGTATGTCATGGATGCGATTACCACGAATATCGCCGGCACAGGAGTGCCTGCTACCGGCGTCCCGTTATCAGCCGTTCCGCTGACTATTCGATTCGCTGGAAGACTTTTTTACTTCCATCCGGTGAGAATGCGATAACATCGTAAGCCTCTTTTCGGGCTCCCATCTCCATTCCAGGACTTCCTGCTGGCATACCGGGGGTGGCGAGACCGTATATACCCGAACCAGACTGCATTGCCTTATGTATCGTTGTCGCAGGCACATGGCCTTCAATGATCAAATTACCGGCAACCGCGGTATGACAACTTCGTAGTCCTGCAGGAATAGCATGCTTTTCTTTCAGGGCTGACAGCGCCTGATCATTCATGACGTGAGTTCGTACTTCAAACCCGTCTTTTTCCATCGCTTTGCCCCACAGGGAACAACAGCCACAGTTTTCAGATTTGTACATATCAATCACTTTTTCACTCGCCATCGCGGGTAGTGAAAGGCCGAGAGCCAGCGCCATTAGAACCACTTTTTTCATACTCACCTCTGTATATTATCGATATAAACCCTGACGTCAGGGTGAATCAGTAAAGAAGGACACCCACAGGGGGTGCCCTTTCAGGTTCAGGACACGCTTTTTTTATGTCTGCGCAGCCAGATTAATTTGTAGGCGGCAGGAATAATGAACAGGGACAGCAGCGGAGCCGTGATCATCCCACCAATCATGGGTGCCGCAATACGGCTCATGACTTCTGAACCTGCGCCGGTTCCCCAGAGTATTGGCAGCAGACCCGCAATGATCACCGCCACGGTCATGGCTTTCGGCCGGACACGCAGTACGGCACCATGATAGAGGGCTTCATCAAGACCTTCCGGTGTGAACGTCTCTTTACGGGACAATTCCGGGTGCGCTTCAATGGCATGACGCAGATACATCAGCATGACCACGCCAAACTCTGCTGCCACCCCGGCCAGGGCGATAAACCCGGTTCCGGTCGCCACTGACATATGGAAGCCCTGCCAGTACAGGAACCATATTCCGCCAACCAGGGCGAACGGCAGGCTCATCAGGATCAGCAGGGCTTCGTCAACCCGGCGGAATGCCAGATACAACAGGATGAAAATGATCATCACCGTCATCGGCACCATCAGCTTCAGTTTCTTGTTGGCATGCTCAAGCAGTTCAAACTGTCCGGAGAATGCCACACTGGTTCCCGGTCTCAGTTTCACTTTCTCGCTGATGGCCGTCTTAATGTCGTTAACCACCGACACCATGTCCCTGCCGCGGGCATCAACATAAATCCAGCTGGCTGGCCGGGCATTTTCGGTTTTCAGCATGGTTGGTCCAGAAACGACGTTAATATCCGCGACATCGCCCAGCGTGATCTGCTGCTTCATCGGGGTCAGGATCGGCATCTGTTTCAGCGCCTGCGGACTGTTCCGGTAATCCTGCGGGTAGCGAATGTTAATAGGGTACCGGGCCACCCCTTCAACCGTCTCACCCACCATAGCACCTCCGATTGCTGAAGAGACGAACAGCTGGACATCACCTACCGTCATCCCGTAGCGGGAGGCTTTCTCCCGGTTGATATCGATATCGATGTAGCGCCCGCCCTCAAGTCGCTCAGCCAGGACAGACACCACGCCAGGCACGGTTTTGGCTACCGCCTCGATACTCTGCGCCGTCGCGTCGATATCGGACAGAACAGTCCCGGACACTTTGATACCTATCGGGCTTTTGATCCCGGTTGAGAGCATATCAATACGGTTACGGATAGGCGGCACCCAGAGGTTTGCCAGACCCGGTAAACGGACTGTCCTGTCGAGTTCATCAATAATCTTGTCAATTGTCATGCCGGGACGCCACTGATCCTCAGGTTTGAGCTGGATCGTGGTTTCCACCATTTCGAGCGGCGCGGAATCCGTTGCGGTCTCTGCTTTACCGGTCTTGCCAAATACAGAAGCCACTTCAGGAACGCTTTTGATTAACTTGTCTGTTGTCTGCAGGAGCGCTGCAGCTTCTGCCGGAGAGACGCCAGGCAAGGTCGACGGCATATACAGCAGATCGCCCTCGTTAATCTTCGGCAGAAATTCACCGCCCACCTGACTCAGTGGCCAGATAACCGTGAAAATGGACAAGGCCGCAACCAGCAGGGTTGTTTTTGGCCAGTGGAGGACCCGCAGCAGCAAAGGATGATACGCTTTGATCAGCACCCGGTTCAGGGGGTTACTGGTCTCGGCAGGAATTTTCCCCCGGATCCAGAATCCCATCAGAATAGGAATGACGATGATGGCCAGTGCGGCCGCTCCCGCCATGGAGTACGTTTTCGTGAATGCCAGCGGGCCAAACAGACGACCTTCCTGCCCTTCCAGGGTAAAGATAGGAATAAAGGACAGGGTGATGATCAGCAGGCTAATGAACAACGCGGGTCCCACTTCCACGGAGGCGTCGGTAATCACCTTCCAGCGGGTGGCGTTGTCAATCTGCTCACCCGGATGCTGATGATCCCACTCCTCAAGCCGTTTGTGCGCATTTTCAATCATCACAATGGCGGCATCCACCATCGCACCGACGGCAATCGCTATCCCTCCCAGCGACATGATATTGGCGTTCAGTCCCTGGAAGTGCATGACGATAAAGGCGATACACAGGCCAAGCGGCAGAGAGATAATCGCCACCAGGGCAGAACGTACGTGCCACAGGAACAGAGCACAGACGATGGCCACCACGATAAACTCTTCCAGAAGTTTGGAACTGAGGTTATCAATCGCCCGGTCGATTAACTGGCTGCGATCGTAGGTGGTCACGATTTCAACGCCTTCCGGCAGGCTGGCCTTCAGCGTCTCCAGTTTATCCCTCACTGCCGTGATAACGTCGCGCGCATTTTTACCCGACCGCAGGATCACCACGCCGCCAGCGACTTCTCCCTGGCCGTTCAGCTCGGCAATACCACGCCTCATTTCGGGCCCGGTCTGCACGCGGGCAACATCCCGCAGATAAACCGGCACGCCGTTCTCACCTGTTTTCAGGACGATGTTATTAAAATCATCAATGCTCTGAAGATAACCGCTGGCACGGACCATATACTCCGCTTCGGCCATTTCAACGGATGAGCCACCGGCCTCCTGGTTAGACGATTCAAGTGCCTGTTTCACTTCGGGCAGGCTGATACCGTACTGGGACAGTTTTACCGGATTGACCTGAATCTGGTACTGTTTCACCACGCCGCCAACCGAAGCGACCTCAGCCACGTTCGGGATGGTTTTCAGCTCAAATTTCAGGAACCAGTCCTGCAGAGAGCGCAGTTCTGAAAGGTCGTGTTTTCCGTTGCGATCGACAAGGGCATATTCAAAAATCCAGCCCACACCCGTGGCATCAGGACCGATTTCAGAACTCACACCGGCAGGCAGTTTTCCCTGAACCTGATTCAGATATTCCAGCACGCGGGAACGGGCCCAGTACAGATCGGTGCCGTCTTCAAAAATGACATACACATACGAATCCCCGAACTGTGAAAAACCACGCACGGTTTTTGCGCCAGGTACGGACAGCATGGTGGTGGTAAGTGGATAGGTGACCTGGTTTTCTACAATCTGCGGGGCCTGGCCGGGATAGCTGGTTTTGATAATGACCTGCACATCTGACAGGTCAGGCAAGGCATCGACCGGCGTGTTAATAATCGTCCATGTACCCCAGATGCTGAGAAACAGGGCCCCCATCATGACCAGGAAACGGTTGGCGACAGAGCGCCGGATAATCCATTCAATCATCGTCGTCTCCTCAGTGCCCTGAATGCATATTTACAGGCTGGTCAGACATTGCTGGCATACTGCTTTCTGTTTTTTCAGGGTGGCGCATACGTTCCAGCGCGCCCGTAATATTGGCTTCGGAGTCAATGAGGAACAGGCCACTGACCACCACGGTATCGCCTTCATTCAGGCCGGAACCGATGCCGGACTGTTGCTGTGATTCATGCAGAACGTGGATCTGTTTCGGCACAAACTTGCCTTCATCATCAACAGTAATCACGCGCTGTTCTTTGCCGGTATCGATAACGGCCTGGCTTGGTATCAGCAGCATCTCCTGGCTCTTGGTATTCAGTTTCAGATAGGCATTCATGCCCGGCTTGAGAAACTCATCCTTATTAGAAACCTGGAGACGGACCTGAAGCGTACGGGTTGTCTGATCCACGCTGGGAAGAATGTTCCATTTTTCGACATGGAATGTTTTATCCGGATAAGCCGGTACCGAAATTTCAAACTGCGACGTATCTTTCAGCAGATATGCGATAGATTCTGGCACTGCAGCGCTGATCCAGACCGGGTCCATCCCCTGAATCTGAGCCACTACTTTATCTTTCGAAATATTCATGCCGGTGCGCAGGTCAAACGCAGTAATGACACCATCAATAGGTGCTTTAATGGTAAAACGGGTCTGGATTGTGCGGGTTGAACGCAGCCTTTGAATATCCTCTTCCGGCATACCAGCCAGACGAAGTCGCTCCAGAACCCCTTTTATCTGGGTTGACGTACCGCCTGTACCGGATAACAGCAGGAACTCACTTTGTGCCTCAACCCATTCAGGAATGGTGATATCGATAAGCGGAGTGCCTTTCTTCACATGATCGCCAATCGTCAGGGGATACACTTTTTCGACGAAACCGTCAGAGCGCGCCTGCACAATGACAAACTGATACTCGTTGTAACTGACATTAGCCGGGATTGTCTGAGAATAATTCAGCATTCCTCGCGTGACTTTTTGCGTTTTTAATCCCAGATTCTGAACCTGCGTTGGATCGATACGGATCCCGCCACTGCTTTTATCGCCGCTTTCATCAGCATATTTTGGCACCAGGTCCATATCCATAAAGGGAGATTTTCCGGGTTTATCAAATTTGGTATCCGGTTTCATCGGGTCATACCAGAAAAGTACCTTTCGCTCGGGTGCCTTTTGTTCGGTTTGTACTGTTTTTTGTGATGAGTTTACATACTGCCAGGCAGTAACCGATATCAGCCCTCCTGCTATGAGGCTGCTGATAATTATTGCAGCATATTTTATCTTTAAAGAAGCCATACAATTTCTCGCTGAAAAATCAAAACACCTGGCATATGCGGCCGATCATTCATTCACAGTAATCCCTTAATGAATGTTCAGACGCACTGGATGTATTCGCTCCGGACAGTCAATCAGGATTGCGTAACGTTAATGCTTTTGAGTAAGGATATATTGCCCTGCTGAATAAACGAGAAATCGACATGGTTGCCGGTTTTCAGGGCATTGATAGCGTCGTCTGCATTAACAAAAGTGAAGCGCATGGTCATTGCAGGCCAGCCCACCGCAGGGATTGCTTCGTGCGAAATGGTGATCTTTTTACTATTCATATCAATTTCTTTAACGATACCGGTGCCCTTGATAACCTGCTGTACCGAAGCATCACTGGCAGCATTCATATCGCCATGCTGATGTGTTTCAGCATGAAGACCGGCAGAAAACATGACAGAGAAGGCACCAAATAAAACGGCTTTAAGTGAATTACGCATTTTTAATTTCCTGATTAATTGAATAAATTTACTCTACCCAACCGCCACCCAGCGCGGTAAACAGATTAATTTCGTTAACCTGTCGGGAATAGGTAAGATCGAGAATGGTTTGCTGCGTCGCGAAGAGGGAACGTTCTGCATCCAGCACTTCGATGTAACTGACAGCACCACTTGCATACAATCCTCTGGCACGCTGTAGAGTTATCTGTAGTGAATCAAGATAACGCTGCTGTGACTCAAGTTGCTGGCTAAGGCTGTCGCGCAGCGCAAGCGTGTCGGAAACATCCTTAAAGGCTGACTGAATTTTTTGTTCGTAATTAACCACCGACTGTTGCTGGCGAATTTCAGCCAGCTTCAGATTGGCTTTGTTCCTGCCAGCATTAAATATAGGAATTTCAATTTTAGGAATAAAATTCCACATTCCACTTCCTGACGTAAAGAGGCTGGACAGCTCCGTACTGCTTGAGGAGAGACCACTGGTCAGGGTAATGGACGGGAAAAAAGCCGCTCGCGCTGCGCCAATATTGGCATCAGCCGCTTTCAACTGGTATTCCGCTTCCATAATATCCGGACGCTGCAGCAATATTTGTGACGACAGATTTGGTGGCAATTTTACTGGTGCGATCTCCCCACCTTTCATCCCTTTTTCTGACGGAACTGCGCGGTACGTTCCAAGCACCAGTTGCAGGGCATTGTTTGCCTGAGCCAGATCGCCTTCTCGTTTGGCTATTTCGGCGCGGGTACTTTCGATTTGTCCTCTCGCCTGTTCAAGTGCCAGAACGTTCGTACTCCCGGTCACGAGCTGTTGCTCAACGAAAGCATAGGACTGTTCATAATTTTTCAGCGTTTCCCGCGCAATACGGAGTTGTTCGTACGCCAGTTGCTGGCTGAAATAGCTCTGTGAAACGTTGGAGACCAGCAGGATGTGTACGGCCCGACGGGCTTCTTCGCTGGCAAAGTAGTTCTGGCGGTCAGCATCACTCATGTTCTTAAGTTTGCCGAAAAAATCGAGCTCATAGCTGAGCTCCAGTCTCGCGTCGTACTCCTGTGTGGTCGGCTTGTCACCTTTCAGACCACCGCTGTATGTTATCCCGGATGAGGCATTCAGCTGGGGATAACGATCTGCATCCGTGACGTTGAACTGGGCTCGGGCCTCTTCAACCTTCAGGGCAGCCATTCTCAAATCACGGTTATTAGTCAGAGCTTCACCGATCAACCGGGTAACCTGGGGATCGACAAAAAAGTTACGCCAGCCCGTATCCTGATAGCCATTTACCGCTGGCGTCAGGCTGTTATGGGACAGTGAAAACTGCTGGGGTACCGGTGCTGCGGGCCGCTGATATTCAGGCGCAAGCGACACGCAGCCTGCCAGGATGAATATCGTGCTAATGCTGAGTAATTTTAATTTGAACATAACGCTTCTCGTCCAGGCAGACCTGGTAAATGGTTCAAATGAAGTCCAGAGTATTGATAGGGGTACTTTACCTAACGCTCTCTGTTTGCCGGGTGACAGGATAATGACAATGTTGTCATTTTTGCTGTAATCCGTTGATAACGATCGTGGGCGCAATAGAATGACATTAGCAGCCAGCCGGGGAGCAAGATGAAAATATTGATCGTCGAAGACGAAATTAAAACAGGTGAATATCTCAGCAAAGGGCTTACAGAGGCAGGGTTCGTAGTGGATCACGCTGATAATGGTCTTACCGGATATCATCTCGCCATGACAGCCGAGTATGATTTAGTCATTCTGGATATCATGCTACCTGATGTGAACGGCTGGGATATCATCCGCATGCTGCGCACTGCCGGAAAGGGTATGCCGGTCTTACTGCTGACAGCCCTCGGCACGATCGAACATAGGGTCAAAGGACTGGAACTGGGTGCGGACGATTATCTGGTTAAACCCTTTGCGTTTGCTGAACTGCTCGCCCGGGTGAGAACCCTTCTGAGGCGGGGAAACACGATGATCACGGAAAGCCAGTTTAAGGTGGCTGACCTCTCGATTGATCTCGTATCCAGAAAAGTCAGTCGCGCCGGAAACCGCATTGTGCTCACCAGTAAAGAGTTCAGCCTGCTGGAATTCTTCATTCGCCATCAGGGAGAGGTTCTTCCCCGCTCCCTGATTGCCTCTCAGGTCTGGGACATGAATTTTGACAGCGACACTAATGCGATCGATGTCGCAGTAAAGCGACTCCGCGCTAAAATAGACAACGATTACGGGACAAAGCTGATCCAGACAGTCCGGGGCGTGGGCTACATGCTGGAGGTCCCGGATGCATAGCAAACCTTCCAGACGCCCTTTCTCACTCGCTCTGCGGCTGACCTTTTTTATCAGCCTGTCCACGATACTGGCTTTTATCGCCTTCACCTGGTTTATGCTGCATTCTGTTGAAAATCATTTTGCCGAGCAGGATGTCAGCGATCTTCAACAAATCAGCACCACACTGAACCGTATACTGCAGTCCCCGGTGGATCCGGATGATAAAAAAATAAGCAAAATAAAGGAATCAATTGCCAGCTACCGCAACGTTGCCCTTTTGCTCCTCAATCCCAGGGGGGAAGTGCTCTTTAGCTCAGCTCAGGGGGCGGCACTACGCCCGGCAGTGAATTCAGCAGATTTTAGCGAGCACAGCCGCGCACGGGATGTCTTTCTCTGGACGGTGGAGGATCCTGCGGGACCGATGGATACCGGGTCCGAAATGAAGATGGAAACATACAGGATTATCGCCTCCTCTGGTCAGGCGATATTTCAGGGCAAACAGCAGAACTATGTCATGCTGACTGGCCTATCCATTAATTTCCATCTCCATTACCTCGATGCGCTGAAAAAGAACCTGATTGCGATTGCCGTCGTGATAAGCCTGTTGATTGTTCTGATCATTCGAATCGCTGTCCGTCAGGGGCACCTGCCCCTTCGTAATGTCAGCAATGCCATTAAAAACATCACCTCCGAGAATCTTGATGCGCGACTGGAACCGACACGCGTTCCCATTGAGCTGGAGCAACTGGTTATCTCGTTCAATCATATGATTGGAAAGATTGAGGATGTCTTTACCCGCCAGGCCAATTTCTCTGCCGATATCGCGCATGAGATCAGAACGCCCATCACCAATCTGGTGACGCAGACTGAAATCGCACTGAGTCAGGATCGAACACAGAGGGAACTTGAGGATGTCCTCTATTCCAGTCTTGAAGAGTATAACCGGATGACCAAAATGGTCAGCGATATGCTGTTCCTGGCACAGGCAGATAATAATCAGCTGATACCTGACAGGGTCATGTTTGACCTCAGAGCGGAAGTCATGAAAGTCTTCGAGTTTTTCGAAGCCTGGGCCGAAGAACGCAATATCACGCTCAAATTTAACGGGATGCCCTGCCTGGTTGAGGGAGATCCACAAATGTTCAGAAGGGCGATCAATAATCTGTTATCCAATGCCCTGCGTTATACCCCGGAGGGACAGGCAATCACCGTCTCAATAAGAGAGCAGGAGAGCTTTTTTGACCTTGTGATTGAAAATCCGGGGAAACCGATCCCTGAAGAACATTTATCAAGGCTGTTTGACCGTTTTTATCGGGTGGATCCATCCAGACAACGAAAAGGAGAAGGCAGCGGCATCGGCCTTGCGATTGTGAAGTCAATCGTGGAAGCACATCACGGAAGAGTGCAGGTGGAATCAGACGTACGCTCCACGCGTTTTATCTTATCCGTGCCCAGACTGGAGAAAATGATCCCGGAAACCCAATGCTGAAAATAAAGATGTAAATGACAAAGATGTCATTAGCCTGTCATGCAGCAAACAGAAGCCATTCGATATAATTAGTGCAACTTATCAGGAAGGCTGGATTGCTTCATCAATACCCGGCGTCAGAGTACGCCAGGAAATGAATATCCAGCCCTCTTCCGGAGAAATAAACGCTGCCGAACTTGTTTCAGTTATGGAACTGAAAACACCGGTTGTACTTCCCCGGACATCACTAATTCAGAAATGGAGAGTTATCATGAAAAATATCGTATTAGCATCTTTGCTGGGCTTTGGTTTAATTTCATCGGCCTGGGCCACTGAAACCGTGAATATCCATGATCGCGTCAACAATGCACAGGCTCCTGCTCACCAGATGCAGTCTGCTGCGGCTCCTGTCGGGATCCAGGGGACTGCTCCTCGTATGACCGGTATGGACCAGCATGAACAGGCCATTATTGCTCATGAGACCATGACGAACGGCTCGGCGGATGCGCACCAGAAAATGGTGGAAAGTCATCAGAAGATGATGGGAAATAACACGGTATCCACGACCGTCCCGTCAACGTCTTACGCGGCGATGAATGAGCATGAAAGAGCAGCGGTTGCCCATGAATTCATGAATAACGGGCAATCCGGCCCACATCAGGCCATGGCCGAAGCGCACCGCCGCATGATCAATGCAGGCTGAATGCGACGGTAGTATCCGTGCTGTTACCTTTTCCCTGATAGATTTTCCTGAAACAACGTTGCTACATTTTTGCCCCCCGTCAGAGGGCTTTTTTGTCTGACTCAGCTACACTTAACCGGTACCTGTCTGAAAGGAATTATTATATGAAAATCAAAAACACCCTTTTTGTAATATTAATGTTATCCCTGCCAGCCATTTCTGCTGAACATTCGGAAATGAAAATGTCAGATATGCACTCATCGGCATCATCACAGGAATATATGGCTGGCATGAAAAATATGCATGAAAAAATGATGGCCGCCGTTAATGAATCCAATCCCGATAAGGCCTTTGCAAAAGGTATGATCGCACACCATGAAGGGGCAATCGCAATGGCTGAGACCGAGCTCAAATACGGAAAAGATCCCGAAATGAGAAAGCTTGCGCAGGACATCATTAAAGCTCAAAAAGGTGAAATTGAGCAGATGAATAAATGGCTTGACAGTCATAAATAATGAACACTGGAGTGTTGTCTTGCGCACCCTCTTAGGGTACCCCCGGACACGAAAATATATAGCACTTAACTAATTAAAAACCCGAATAATTTCGGGTTTTTAATGTAACTTTCTTTTCTGAACGGAAATAATAGTCATACAATTTAATTTTCTTGTAATTACTCCTACTTTTAATCAGGTACTGGACGATGGATAACGACTCCCGCCTGAGAGGGAAAATCCGTCTGGTTACCTGGCGCTATACTTAACCGATTGATCGACATGCCATGCTGGTAAAATATTAAAATCCTCCCCCATAAATCTGAACCACATGACAGGATTGATAGTCAGGCAGTATTTCACATTCATTGCTAAAAAATAAAAATAAGCATGCATCTTCTCGAAGATTAATTACCTTCCATCTTGTAAAAAAGAATCAAATCCTCTAATAATATCTCGATTCCCGCTTTTTTTAATACATCTTTCCGCTCGGCATATATTTTCCTCAACATATCTTCAAACCCCTTGCCAAGATGAATTTGTTTATGGCAGTTGCAACATAGTGATATGATATTCTCTTCCACATCCAGTGAATGGCTTTGTTGAATAAATCAGATTTCGGGTAAGTCTCCCCCGTAGCGGGTTGTGTTTTCAGGCAATACGCACGCTTTCAGGCATACCTGCTTTCGTCATTTTGTTCAGCGCTCGTACCAGGGCCATAGCCTCCGCAACCTGACCATCGTAGTCACGCAGCGTCAGTGAACCCCCGAACAGCTGTTTTACCCGGTACATCGCCGTTTCCGCTATCGAGCGACGGTTGTAATCTGTTGTCCATTTCCACCGCGCATTACTCCCGGTCATTCGCTGATTAGCCACTGCACGGTTACGGTCTGCATATTCACCGGGACAGTAACCCGCACCTTTTCGGGGAGGGATAAGCGCGCTGATTTTCTTACGCCGCAGTTCATCGTGACATAGCCGGGTATCGTAAGCGCCATCGGCGGCGGCTGACCTGATTTTCCGGTGGGTTTGCCGGATTAACCCGGGGAAGGCCTCTGAGTCCGTAACGTTGTTCAGCGACAGGTCAGCGCAGATGATTTCATGTGTTTTACTGTCAACGGCGAGATGCAGCTTACGCCAGATACGGCGGCGTTCCTGGCCATGCTTTTTGACTTTCCACTCGCCTTCACCGAAGACCTTCAGCCCGGTGGAATCAATTACCAGGTGTGCGATTTCACCCCGGGTGGGCGTTTTGAAACTGACATTAACCGACTTTGCCCGCCTGCTGACACAGCTGTAATCCGGGCAGCGTAGCGGAACGTTCATCAGAGAAAAAATGGAATCAATAAAGCCCTGCGCAGCGCGCAGGGTCAGCCTGAATACGCGTTTAATGACCAGCACAGTCGTGATGGCAAGGTTAGAATAGCGCTGAGGTCTGCCTCGTGAAGAAGGCGCTGCCGACTCATACCAGGCCTGAATAGCTTCATCATCCAGCCAGAAAGTTATGGAGCCACGGTTGATGAGGGCTTTATTGTAGGTGGGCCAGTTGGTGATTTTGAACTTTTGCTTTGCCACGGAACGGTCTGCGTTGTCGGGAAGATGCGTGATCTGATCCTTCAACTCAGCAAAAGTTCGATTTATTCAACAAAGCCGTGATGAGTTACTGGGTGAAGGCAAACGTAGTACTGATGATCGGAAAAATGTGCCTTATTCCGTATTTATGACACCGCCCCTGTCCAGGGTTGGTATGACAGAAGAACAAGCCAGAGAGAGTGGTGCTGATATTCAGGTGGTGACATTGCCTGTAGCTGCAATTCCGCGCGCCAGAGTGATGAACGATACCCGTGGGGTATTAAAAGCGATTGTTGATAATAAAACCCAACGTATATTAGGGGCATCACTGCTGTGTATTGACTCCCACGAGATGATCAATATAGTGAAAATGGTGATGGATGCCGGGCTGCCTTATAGCATATTACGCGATCAGATATTTACTCATCCGTCGATGAGCGAATCACTCAATGATCTATTTTCATTAGTCAAATAAACTCAAAATCAGACGCCAGAACAAATATTCTGGCGTCTCAGAGAAAAGAATCTTATTAATTCTCTGTTACTCTATAACTTCTTAATCACTTCATTGATGGTATTTTATATGTTTAAAAAATCGGTGATGCTGCCAACTTAATGATTTAGTGTATGATGGTGTTTTTGAGGTGCTCCAGTGGCTTCTGTTTCTATCAGCTGTCCCTCCTGTTCAGCTACTGACGGGGTGGTGCGTAACGGCAAAAGCACCGCCGGACATCAGCGCTATCTCTGCTCTCACTGCCGTAAAACATGGCAACTGCAGTTCACTTACACCGCTTCTCAACCCGGTACGCACCAGAAAATCATTGATATGGCCATGAATGGCGTTGGATGCCGGGCAACCGCCCGCATTATGGGCGTTGGCCTCAACACGATTTTACGTCACTTAAAAAACTCAGGCCGCAGTCGGTAACCTCGCGCATACAGCCGGGCAGTGACGTCATCGTCTGCGCGGAAATGGACGAACAGTGGGGATACGTCGGGGCTAAATCGCGCCAGCGCTGGCTGTTTTACGCGTATGACAGGCTCCGGAAGACGGTTTGCGCACGTATTCGGTGAACGCACTATGGCGACGCTGGGGCGTCTTATGAGCCTGCTGTCACCCTTTGACGTGGTGATATGGATGACGGATGGCTGGCCGCTGTATGAATCCCGCCTGAAGGGAAAGCTGCACGTAATCAGCAAGCGATATACGCAGCGAATTGAGCGGCATAACCTGAATCTGAGGCAGCACCTGGCACGGCTGGGACGGAAGTCGCTGTCGCTCACAAAATCGGTGGAGCTGCATGACAAAGTCATCGGGCATTATCTGAACATAAAACACTATCAATAATTTTGAGTCATTACCCAGTTAGCAATAACCCCCGCTTGCGGGGGCCATACCCACCAGGAGCAAACGCAGAAAGCCCGAGATACTTCTGCTGTACCGGGGGCTGGCGACATTTCAGGCAACACTCATAGTTGACATCCTCCCCGCCCTAAAGGGCGGGGAGGATGTCAATAATAGCAGACCACATCATGATGTCATTCTGACCGACAGATGCCAGAAGCAGAGGATCCATCCCATTTTATACCTACCTTATAACACTTAGAAAAACAACATGTTAAAAATGTTTATTGGAAACAATTTTATTTCCAATTGTAATGATAACCATTCTCATATTAATATGGCTACGTGATAATTAACTTTTGATGCACTCCGCATGTCTGACCGTGCCACTTCCACAGCTTCCTTAACGTTCGAGTCGCTTTATGGCACCCATCACGGCTGGTTGAAAAGTTGGCTGACGCGCAAACTCCAGTCTGCCTTTGATGCAGATGACATTGCCCAGGACACTTTTTTGCGGGTAATGAGCAGCGAAACGCTCTCGACGATCCGCGATCCTCGCTCTTTCCTGTGCACTATCGCCAAACGCGTGATGGTGGACCTGTTTCGCCGAAACGCGCTGGAAAAAGCGTATCTGGAGATGCTGGCGCTTATGCCGGAGGGGGTAGCGCCTTCACCTGAGGAACGCGAAAGCCAGCTCGAGACCCTACAACTCGTCGACAGCATGCTGGACGGGCTAAACGGAAAAACACGTGAAGCGTTTCTGCTTTCGCAACTGGATGGCCTGACATACAGCGAGATTGCGCACAAACTCGGTGTTTCCGTCAGCTCCGTGAAAAAATACGTGGCGAAAGCCGTCGAGCACTGCCTGCTGTTTCGTCTGGAGCATGGGTTATGAATCCTTCGTTAACCGATTCCCGCCGTCAGGCGCTGCGTTCAGCTTCCCACTGGTATGCCGTGCTAAGCGGCGAGCGCGTCAGCCCACAACAGGAAGCGCGCTGGCAACAGTGGTATGAACAGGATCAGGATAACCAGTGGGCCTGGCAGCAGGTTGAAAACCTGCGCAACCAGCTTGGCGGTGTGCCTGGCGACGTTGCCAGCCGGGCGCTGCACGATACCCGCCTCACCCGCCGTCACGTGATGAAAGGATTACTGCTGTTGCTCGGCGCTGGCGGAGGCTGGCAACTCTGGCAGTCGGAAACCGGCGAAGGTCTGCGGGCAGATTACCGCACCGCCAAAGGCGCAGTCAGCCGTCAGCAACTGGAAGATGGCTCCCTGCTCACGCTGAATACCCAAAGCGCGGCGGATGTGCGTTTTGATGCGCATCAGCGCACCGTCCGGCTCTGGTACGGTGAAATCGCCATTACTACCGCGAAAGATGCGCAGCAACGCCCCTTCCGCGTCCTGACCCGTCAGGGCCAACTCACCGCTTTAGGGACAGAATTTACCGTCCGCCAGCAGGATAATTTCACGCAGCTTGACGTGCAGCAGCACGCCGTGGAAGTGCTTCTCGCCAGTGCCCCCGCGCAAAAACGCATCGTGAACGCTGGTGAAAGCCTGCAGTTCAGCGCCTCTGAGTTTGGCGCAGTGAAACCGCTGGATGACGAGAGTACAAGCTGGACGAAGGGCATCCTGAGCTTCAGCGATAAACCGCTGGGTGAGGTGATAGCCACGCTAAGCCGTTACCGCAACGGCGTGCTGCGCTGCGATCCCGCCGTTGCCGGGCTGCGCCTGAGCGGGACGTTCCCGCTGAAAAATACCGATGCGATCCTGAACGTTATCGCTCAAACGCTTCCCGTTAAAATTCAGTCTATTACGCGGTACTGGATAAACATTTCACCGCTGTAAGAAAAATAATTCTCATTTCGATTGTCCTTTTTACCCTTCTCGTTCGACTCATAGCTGAACACAACAAAAATGATGATGGAGAAGGTATGACGCCGTTACGCGTTTTTCGTAAAACAACACCTTTGGTTAACGCCATTCGCCTGAGCCTGCTGCCGCTGGCCGGTCTCTCGTTTTCCGCTTTTGCTGCACAGGTTGATATCGCACCGGGATCGCTCGACAAAGCGCTCAATCAGTATGCCGCACACAGCGGAATTACCCTCTCGGTTGACGCCAGCCTGACGCGCGGCAAGCAGAGCAACGGCCTGCACGGAGATTACGACGTCGAGAGCGGCCTGCAACAACTGCTGGACGGCAGCGGACTGCAGGTAAAACCGCTGAGAAATAACAGCTGGACGCTGGAGACCGCGCCCGCGCCAAAAGAAGATGCCCTGACCGTGGTCGGCGACTGGCTGGGCGATGCGCGTGAAAACGACGTATTTGAACATGCTGGCGCGCGTGACGTGATCCGCCGTGAGGATTTCGCCAAAACCGGCGCAACCACCATGCGTGAGGTGCTTAACCGCATCCCTGGCGTCAGCGCGCCGGAAAACAACGGCACCGGCAGCCACGACCTGGCGATGAACTTTGGCATCCGGGGCCTGAACCCACGCCTCGCCAGCCGCTCGACCGTCCTGATGGACGGCATCCCCGTCCCCTTTGCCCCTTACGGTCAGCCGCAGCTTTCACTGGCTCCCGTTTCGCTCGGCAACATGGATGCCATTGACGTGGTGCGCGGTGGTGGTGCGGTGCGTTACGGACCGCAGAGCGTGGGCGGCGTGGTGAACTTTGTTACCCGCGCCATTCCGCAGGACTTTGGTATCGAGGCGGGGGTGGAAGGTCAGCTCAGCCCAACCTCTTCACAAAACAACCCGAAAGAGACGCACAACCTGATGGTGGGCGGCACAGCGGACAACGGTTTTGGCACCGCGCTGCTCTACTCCGGCACGCGCGGCAGTGACTGGCGCGAGCACAGCGCCACCCGCATCGACGACCTGATGCTGAAAAGCAAATATGCGCCGAATGAGGTGCACACCTTCAACAGCCTGCTGCAATATTACGATGGTGAAGCCGACATGCCCGGCGGCCTGTCCCGCGCGGATTACGACGCCGATCGCTGGCAATCCACCCGCCCGTATGACCGCTTCTGGGGCCGTCGCAAGCTGGCGAGCCTGGGCTACCAGTTCCAGCCGGACAGCCAGCATAAATTCAACATTCAGGGGTTCTACACCCAAACCCTGCGCAGCGGCTACCTGGAGCAAGGCAAACGCATCACCCTCTCGCCGCGTAACTACTGGGTGCGCGGTATTGAGCCACGCTACAGCCAGAGCTTTATGATCGGCCCTTCCGCGCACGAAGTGGGCGTGGGCTATCGCTATGTGAATGAATCAACGCATGAAATGCGTTACTACACCGCCACCAGCAGCGGGCAGTTGCCGTCCGGCTCAAGCCCTTACGACCGCGACACGCGTTCCGGCACCGAGGCGCACGCCTGGTATCTGGATGACAAAATCGACATCGGCAACTGGACCATCACGCCGGGTATGCGTTTCGAACATATCGAGTCATACCAGAACAACGCCATCAAAGGCACGCACGAAGAGGTGAGCTATAACGCACCGCTTCCGGCGTTGAACGTGCTCTATCACCTGACTGATAGCTGGAATCTTTATGCAAACACTGAAGGCTCGTTCGGCACCGTACAGTACAGCCAGATTGGCAAGGCTGTGCAAAGCGGCAATGTGGAACCGGAAAAAGCGCGAACCTGGGAACTCGGTACCCGCTACGATGACGGCGCGCTGACGGCGGAAATGGGGCTGTTCCTGATTAACTTTAACAATCAGTACGACTCCAACCAGACCAACGACACCGTCACTGCACGTGGCAAAACGCGCCATACCGGGCTGGAAACGCAGGCACGTTACGACCTGGGTACGCTAACGCCAACGCTTGATAACGTTTCCGTCTACGCCAGCTATGCGTATGTGAACGCGGAAATCCGCGAGAAAGGCGACACCTATGGCAATCAGGTGCCATTCTCCCCGAAACATAAAGGCACGCTGGGCGTGGACTACAAGCCGGGCAACTGGACGTTCAATCTGAACAGCGATTTCCAGTCCAGCCAGTTTGCGGATAACGCCAATACGGTGAAAGAGAGCGCCGACGGCAGTACCGGCCGCATTCCCGGCTTCATGCTCTGGGGCGCACGCGTGGCGTATGACTTTGGCCCGCAGATGGCAGATCTGAACCTGGCGTTCGGTGTGAAAAACATCTTCGACCAGGACTACTTCATCCGCTCTTATGACGACAACAACAAAGGCATCTACGCAGGCCAGCCGCGCACGCTGTATATGCAGGGGTCGTTGAAGTTCTGATGTGTTAACGCCCGGCTTGCCGGGCTTTTAGCTGGAATGTGACTATGTTGGCATTTATCCGTTTTCTTTTTGCAGGCCTGCTGCTGGTGATCGGCCACGCCTTTGCCGCCACGGTTCAGGACGAACACGGCACGTTTACACTCGATAAAACGCCACAACGGATTGTGGTGCTGGAACTCTCGTTCGCCGATGCGCTGGCCGCCGTGGACGTCAGCCCGATCGGTATTGCCGACGATAACGATGCAAAACGCATCCTGCCCGAAGTGCGTGCGCACCTGAAACCGTGGCAGTCCGTCGGAACGCGCGCGCAGCCGAGCCTGGAAGCCATTGCTGCCCTGAAACCAGACCTGATCATTGCCGACAGCAGTCGCCATGCGGGGATTTACACTGCCTTGCAGCAAATCGCGCCGGTACTGCTGCTTAAGTCCCGCAACGAAACCTACGCTGAAAATTTGCACTCAGCGGCTATCATCGGCGAAGTGGTAGGTAAAAAACGAGAGATGCAGGCGCGTCTGGAACAACATAAAGAGAAGATGGCGCAGTGGTCCAGCCAGCTTCCCACAGGGACACGCGTGGCCTTTGGCACATCACGCGAACAGCTATTCAACCTGCATACCCAGGAGACCTGGACCGGCAGCGTGCTGGCTTCTCTGGGGCTGAACGTTCCCGCTGCGATGGCGGGCGCGTCCATGCCGTCCATCGGCCTGGAGCAACTGCTGGCGGTCAATCCTGCCTGGCTGCTGGTTGCCCACTATCGCGAAGAGAGCATTGTTAAACGCTGGCAACAAGATCCGCTCTGGCAGATATTAACCGCCGCGCAGAAGCAGCAGGTTGCTTCAGTCGACAGTAACGCCTGGGCGCGGATGCGCGGTATTTTTGCCGCAGAGCGTATTGCCGCTGACACGGTAAAAATCTTCCACCATCAGCCGCTTACCGATGTGAAATGACCGCGCTAAAACACCCGGTGCTGCTGTGGGGGCTTCCCGTTGCAGTACTTATTATTATTTTCTGGCTGAGTCTGTTTTGCTACTCGGCCATTCCTGTTTCCGGAGCAGACGCAATCCGCGCCCTGCTGCCTGGACACACGCCAACGCTACCAGAAGCGCTGGTGCAAAACCTTCGTTTGCCGCGAAGCCTGGTCGCCGTTCTGATCGGCGCAAGCCTGGCGCTCGCGGGCACGCTGCTGCAAACCCTGACCCACAACCCAATGGCCTCTCCTTCACTGCTCGGCATTAACAGCGGCGCGGCGCTGGCTATGGCGCTTACCAGCGCGCTGAGTCCGACGCCGGTTGCAGGCTATTCCCTGTCGTTCATCGCGGCATGCGGGGGCGGCGTGAGCTGGCTGCTGGTCATGACCGCAGGAGGCGGGTTTCGTCATACCCAGGACAGAAACAAACTGATCCTCGCGGGTATCGCGCTGTCGGCCTTTTGTATGGCCCTGACCCGCATCACCCTGCTGCTGGCCGAAGATCATGCTTACGGCATCTTTTACTGGCTGGCAGGCGGAGTGTCCCACGCCCACTGGCAGGATGTCTGGCAGCTCTTGCCGGTGGTGGTCACTGCAGTCCCTGTCGTGTTGCTGCTGGCGAATCAACTGAACCTGCTCAACGTCAGCGACAGTACCGCCCATACGCTGGGAGTGAACCTGCCGAGACTACGTTTGATCATCAATATGTTAGTGCTGCTTCTGGTTGGCGCGTGCGTCAGTGTGGCAGGTCCGGTGGCGTTTATCGGCCTGCTGGTGCCACATCTGGCGCGCTTCTGGGCAGGCTTCGATCAGCGCAACGTACTGCCGGTGAGCATGCTGCTGGGGGCCACGCTGATGCTGATGGCAGATGTACTCGCACGCGCGCTGGCCTTCCCCGGCGATCTGCCCGCAGGCGCAGTGCTGGCGCTGATTGGCAGTCCTTGCTTTGTCTGGCTGGTGAGGAGGCGAGGATGAAAATTGCGCTGGTCATTTTCATCACCCTTGCCCTGGCAGGTTGTGCGCTGTTATCACTCCATATGGGGGTGATCCCCGTGCCGTGGCGCGCGCTGCTGACCGACTGGCAGGACGGACGCGAGCATTATTATGTATTGATGGAGTACCGACTGCCGCGCTTGCTGCTGGCACTGTTTGTCGGTGCAGCCCTCGCCGTGGCGGGCGTGCTGGTACAGGGGATTGTGCGTAACCCGCTAGCATCACCGGATATTCTCGGCATTAACCATGCTGCCAGCCTTGCCTCTGTGGGAGCACTGCTTCTTATGCCATCACTATCCGTGATGGTGCTGCCGCTGCTGGCCTTTGCGGGCGGTATGGCGGGGTTGATCTTGCTGAAGATGCTGGCAAAGACCCACCAGCCGATGAAGCTGGCGCTCACCGGCGTGGCGCTTTCCGCCTGCTGGGCGAGCCTGACGGATTACCTGATGCTCCTGCACCCGCAGGATGTAAACAGTGCCCTGCTGTGGCTGACGGGTAGCTTATGGGGGCGCGACTGGCACTTTGTGAAGATTGCCGTGCCGTTGCTCATTCTGTTTTTGCCGCTGAGCCTGCGCTTTTGTCGCGATCTCGACCTGCTGGCGCTGGGCGATGCACGAGCAGCCACGCTCGGCGTGTCGGTTCAGCGCACCCGGTTCCAGGGGCTGATGCTGGCTGTCGCGATGACAGCAACCGGCGTGGCCGTCTGTGGCCCGATAAGTTTTATTGGTCTCGTCGTGCCGCACATGGTGCGCAGGATCGCCGGCGGGCGTCACCGCTGGCTGATGCCCGTTTCGGCCCTGACGGGCGCGTTGTTGCTGGTCATTGCCGATCTGCTGGCACGAATCATTCATCCGCCGCTGGAGCTTCCGGCAGGCGTGCTGACCGCCATTATCGGCGCACCGTGGTTTGTCTGGCTGCTTGTGAGAATGCGATAAATGAGATTACGTACTGAAAATCTGACCGTCAGCTATGGCGCACAAACCGTGCTGGATGGACTTTCTCTCGCCCTGCCTGCCGGAAAAATCACGGCCCTGCTCGGCCCTAACGGTTGCGGGAAATCGACGCTGTTGAACTGTTTTTCTCGCCTGTTAACACCAGACTCTGGCGAGATATTGCTTGATGAAAAACCCATAGCCGGTTTTTCCGCCCGCCAGCTGGCTCGCCGCCTGGCTTTACTGCCGCAACACCATTTATCCCCCGAGGGGATCACTGTACGGGAACTGGTTTCCTACGGCCGCAGCCCGTGGCTGTCGTTGTGGGGGCGACTCTCCGCGGAAGACAACGAGCGGGTCAACGTGGCAATGAGTCAGACCCGGACGCGCAATCTGGCTGACCGCAGGTTAACCCAGCTTTCCGGCGGCCAGCGCCAGCGTGCGTTTCTGGCGATGGTGCTGGCACAGGATACCCCACTCATTCTTCTTGATGAGCCTACGACCTACCTCGATATCAATCATCAGGTTGAACTGATGCGCCTGATGGTTGAACTCAAAAGGCAGGGGAAAACCGTAGTGACGGTACTCCACGATCTGAATCAGGCCAGCCGCTATTGCGATCATCTGGTGGTACTGGCAAGCGGTCGCGTGATGGCGCAAGGTGCTCCGGAAGCAGTGATGAAACCAGAGCTTCTAAAGACGGTGTTCAGCGTAGAAGCGGAAATCCATCCCGAACCGGTATCTGGCAGACCCATGTGTGTGGTGAAGTAGTCTGGCGAAGTCATAAGGATCATCACAGGACAGATAAAGGAAGTGATAACCACCTGCCAACAGGCACCAAAATCTGGCTGGTTGCCGGTATCACCGACATGCGCAACGGCTTCAATGGTCTCGCCGCAAAGGTGCAGACGATGCTGAAAGATGACCCGATATCCGGCCATGTCTTCATCTTCCGGGGCCGCAGCGGCAGTAAGGTCAAACTGCTGTGGTCCACCGGCGACGGGCTGTGCCTGCTGACCAAACGGCTGGAACGCGGCCGCTTCGCCTGGCCCTCTGCCCGCGATGGCAAAGTGTTCCTGACCCCGGCGCAGCTGGCAATGCTTCTGGAAGGCATCGACTGGCGGCAGCCTAAAAGACTGCTTACGTCCCTGACCATGTTGTAGGCCTCTTTATCCTGGTTGTCGTTGAATAAGCCTGGTAAAATGCGGGCTTATGAACAACACCTCCCCCTGACGACATCCTTCTGCTGAAACAGCGCCTGTCCGAACAGGAAGCGCTGAACCGCGCCCTGCTGGAAAAGCAGGCCGACCGGGAGCGCGAAATAGACCATCTGCAGGCGCAGCTGGATAAGCTTCGCCGGATGAACTTCGGCAGTCGTTCTGAATAAATCTCCCGCCGCATCGCGCAGATAGAAGCCGACCTGAACCGGCTTCAGACAGAAAGCGATACGCTGACGGGTCGGGTTGCCGATACGGGCCGGGCCCCGTATCGTTTTAACCCTGAATATTCCTCGCAGATATTGTTTCGGGTTTTCCGGTATACCAGCCCTGAACTAGGTAACCGGGGCCAAGAGAACGGACGAATTCAAACTGTCCTGGCGTTTCCACCCCTTCAAACACCAGTGGTTTGCCAGTACCACGTAACCCTTTCACCACAGAAACAAGTAGCGCTCGCTTCACCGGGTCATCAATATTGGCAATAAAAATACGGTCTATTTTTATCTCATCGAAATCCAGTACCGTCAGCCATTCAATATGGGGGCCGCTTGGCAAACGGAATCTATGGTCACTCCCGTTTTTGCAACACCGATTTTGACGATAAATTGGCTTGCTTGAATCTATCCGGCGTCTGAATGGGATTTTATTCCCGCGCCTCGATGAGTTCCGCGCCTGATGAACCTCCAGAAAATATACGGCTTCAATGAGCCTTTCCGTTTTACAGGTTCCTCAACAGGCCGGTGGGCCGTTAGTATCATCAATATCAGTATTCGCAAAACCAGATCAGTGATTCTTTAAACCGGTGTATTTCTGCCGTTATGCTACATAAGTTTGCTGTCGTGCCGTTAGGGCCCAGGCTATTCTGGCCAGCTTGTTTGCCAGAGCACAAGTGACGACAAAGTTGCTTTTCCTACACAGTAGATCCCTGACCCAATCGGCCAATTTGCCAGACTGGTGTTCCAGTTTTTGTATGAATACCCTGGCACATTGAACCAACAAAGTTCGGATCTTTTTGTTACCTCGCTTACTAATTCCCAGCAATGTCGTCCGACCTCCCGTGCTGTACTGTCGAGGCACTAGCCCTGTTGCCGCCGCAAAGTCACGACTGCTGGCGTACTGCTTCCCGTCGCCAATCTCAGTTGAAATAGTACTCGCTGTCAGTGTTCCGACGCAGGGAATGCTCAGCAAGCGCTGTCCAATCTCATCTTCGTCCAACTTTCGTTTCAACTGGGATTCCAAATCTTTAATCTGCTCAACAAGATAGTGATAATGCTGTTGTAATTTCAGCAATAACTGGCTGAGGTATAGAGGCAAACTATTGTCCTCAAGAAGGGTACTCAGTCGGCTAATAACGGCAGCTCCTCGTGGAACGCTGATGCCAAATTCCAGCAGAAAAGCATGCATCTGATTGGTTGTTTTTACCTTATCCTGAACCAGGGATTCACGGACACGATGCAGCGCACGCATTGCCTGCTGAGATTCAGTTCTGGGCTGTACAAAACGCATAGACGGACGCGATGCAGCTTCACAAATAGCTTCGGCGTCGACAAAGTCGTTTTTGTTACTTTTAACGAATGGACGGACAAATTGTGGTGATATCAGCTTAGGAAAATGCCCCAACTCTTCCAACTTGCGTGCCATAAAGTGAGAGCCACCACAGGCTTCCATTGCGATGGTTGTAGCGGGGCATGTCGCCAAAAATTCGATTAACTTTGGCCGTGTAAATTTTTTACGGTAAACAGCCTTGCCGCGACGATCCTGGCAATGAATATGGAAAGAGTTTTTACCCAGATCGATACCAATGAGCGCAATGTTTTCCATGATAGTTCTCCGAATGAAAGCCTGTCCTCAGCATAGTACCGGGAAGGAGGGAGTGACCATCTCATTAAATATCCTACGTTAAGCCTGTTTTTTGAGCTGGCATGGCGGGCAGCTATGAGCGAAGTATAGTCATTCGCCCTATCTCTTTTGTCGCACTTTCAACAAGGGGGTCGCTTGGAAAGCGGAACGAGGTCAGTCTCCGCCCGGACTGCTCAGCTCTTTAAACAGCAAAAGAGAGGCATCTTATGAGAAGGGATTGTTCAGTATGTCAGGGCAGACTGCTTTTTCATCCGCAGGTACTGAGGGTAAATGCTCAATTCCGGTACGATTCTTACTCTATAGCCAGACAGAATTCAGCATTGTGCTGAACCCGAATCTTTTTTTACTCTGACAGGCCTGTTCATCAGAACCCTGAAAAAACAATTTTCCCGTTCACATTTTTATTTTCCATGTCCTCATGAGCCCGGCGAAGTGCTTTAGCATTCAGCCTGCCATACTCTGCCAGCAACGGAGGTTTGAGCTTACCGGAATCCAGCATGCATGAGAGTTTGTTAAGAATATCATGCTGTTTAGACATGTCCGCAGTAGCATGCATGGGGCGGGTAAACATTGCCTCCCAGTGAACAGAAACGCTCTTAAATTTGATCAAACGCAGATCCAGTGGTTCAGGGTCGTCGATGAGTCCGATACGGCCTTGTGGGGCAATAATTTCGGCCATATTTTCCCAGGCAGATGGCGTGGTGTACGTTGAGAAAATCCGGGTAATGGGAGGGAGTCCAGCAAGGCTGGCAACCTGTGGCGCAAGCGCACATGAATGATCCAGGACATAATGCGCACCAAACCCGCGAACCGCTCTGACACTCTCCTGCCGGGAGGCAGTCCCGATGATGTTCACCCGACTCAGAGTGCGGGCAAGCTGTATAGCCATACAAGGGACTCCGCCCGCACCGCCAAGCATCAACAGGGTCTGATCAGCATCTCCGTTCACTGACAACTGCAGACGATCAAATAACATTTCCCAGGCTGTCAGACCGGTCAGAGGAACCGACGCTGCAGCTTCAAAACTTAGTGCTGCCGGCTTTATCCCCGTAATGCGTTCGTCAACCAGCTGAAACTCTGCGTTGGCTCCCTGGCGATCGAGCACACCGGCATAGAAAACGTGGTCACCTGGCCTGAACAGCGTCACCTCTGGTCCGGTTGCTTCAACAACACCGGAAGCGTCGTATCCCATAACTACCGGATTGCCTGCAGAGGGACTGATGTTTCGCCGGCTTTTCAGGTCCCGTGGGTTAACCGCGACCGCCCTGACTCTGATCAAAAGATCACGCCCCTTGGGCATGGATGGGTGGGGAAGCGACAAATCTTCAATAACGGATGTACTTTCCCGGGTTGCCAGAAACCAACGGCTTTCATTCTGTCTCCTTAAAAAGGTCAGTCACCAGATAAATAAATGTAAAAGTGTGCGGAACGCGATACCCGCCAGTGCCCCCGGCAGTGCAAATCGAAAAATACGCGGAAAGCGGGCGCTGGGTAATGCTGTCAACCTGTTGATGACTATTTTAATCTGTAGTCATTCAATCCTTGTAACATCAGGATGATCCTGGTGTCAGTGAAAATACGAAATCAACACGTTGGTATCATTACCCACCTGTGAACTGACGTCGGCATTTTGAATCTCACTTCGGCGTGCCCCCTCCGAATGGCGCAAAACATTTCGTGGTATGGCATGATAGCACCCGAAGAGAGTCAATTCAGGGTGGTAAATGTGAAACCAGTAACGCTATACGATGTCGCAGAGTATGCCGGTGTCTCTTATCAGACCGTTTCCCGCGTGGTGAACCAGGCCAGCCACGTCTCTGCGAAAACGCGGGAAAAGGTGGAAGCGGCGATGGCGCAGCTGAACTACATTCCCAACCGCGTGGCACAACAACTGGCGGGGAAACAGTCGTTGCTGATTGGCGTTGCTACCTCCAGTCTGGCCCTGCACGCGCCGTCGCAAATTGTCGCGGCGATTAAATCTCGCGCCGATCAACTGGGTGCCAGCGTGGTGGTGTCGATGGTAGAACGAAGCGGCGTCGAAGCCTGTAAAGCGGCGGTGCACAATCTTCTCGCGCAACGCGTCAGTGGGCTGATCATTAACTATCCGCTGGATGACCAGGATGCCATTGCTGTGGAAGCTGCCTGCGCTAATGTTCCGGCGTTATTTCTTGATGTCTCTGACCAGACTCCCATCAACAGTATTATTTTCTCCCATGAAGACGGTACGCGACTGGGCGTGGAGCATCTGGTCGCATTGGGTCACCAGCAAATCGCGCTGTTAGCGGGCCCATTAAGTTCTGTCTCGGCGCGTCTGCGTCTGGCGGGCTGGCATAAATATCTCACTCGCAATCAAATTCATCCGATAGCGGAACGGGAAGGCGACTGGAGTGCCATGTCCGGTTTTCAACAAACCATGCAAATGCTAAATGAGGGCATCGTTCCCACTGCGATGCTGGTTGCCAACGATCAGATGGCGCTGGGCGCAATGCGCGCCATTACCGAGTCCGGGTTGCGCGTTGGTGCGGATATCTCGGTAGTGGGATACGACGATACCGAAGACAGCTCGTGTTATATCCCGCCGTTAACCACCATCAAACAGGATTTTCGCCTGCTGGGGCAAACCAGCGTGGACCGCTTGCTGAAACTCTCTCAGGGCCAGGCGGTGAAGAGCAATCAGCTGTTGCCCGTCTCACTGGTGAAAAGAAAAACCACCCTGGCGCCCAATACGCAAACCACCTCTCCCCGCACGTTGGCAGATTCCTTAATGCAGCTGGCACGACAAGTTTCCCGACTTGAAAGCGGGCAGTGAGCGCAACGCAATTAATGTGAGTCAGCTCACTCATTAGGCACCCCAGGCTTTACACTCTATGTGTCCGGCTCGTATGTTATGCGAAAATGTGAGCGGATAACAATTCACGCAGGATACAACTATGACAATGATTACGGATTCACTGGCCGTCGTATTACAACGTCGTGACTGGGAAAACCCTGGCGTTACCCAACTTAATCGCCTTGCGGCACATCCCCCTTTCGCCAGCTGGCGTAATAGCGAAGAGGCTCGCACCGATCGCCCTTCCCAAGAGTCGCGCAGCCTGAATGGTGAATGGCGCTTTGCCTGGTTTCCGGCACCAGAAGCGGTACCAGAAAGCTGGCTGGAGCGCGATCTTCCTGACGCCGATACTGTCATCGTCCCCTCAAACTGGCAGATGCACGGTTACGATGCGCCTATCTACACCAACGTGACCTATCCCATTGCGGTCAATCCGCCGTATGTTCCCACGGAGAATCCGACGGGTTGTTACTCGCTCACATTTAATGTTGATGAAAGCTGGCTACAGGAAGGCCAGACGCGAATTATTTTTGATGGTGTTAACTCGGCGTTTCATTTGTGGTGCAACGGGCGCTGGGTCGGTTACGGACAGGACAGTCGTTTGCCGTCTGAATTTGACCTGAGCGCATTTTTACACGCCGGAGAAAACCGCCTCGCGGTGATGGTGCTGCGCTGGAGTGACGGCAGTTATCTGGAAGATCAGGATATGTGGCGGATGAGCGGCATTTTCCGTGACGTCTCGTTGCTGCATAAACCGAGCACGCAAATCAGCGATTTCCATGTAGCCACTCACTTTAATGATGATTTCAGCCGCGCTGTACTGGAGGCAGACGTTCAGATGTACGGCGAGCTGCGCGATGAGCTGCGGGTGACGGTTTCTTTGTGGCAGGGTGAAACGCAGGTCGCCAGCGGCACCGCGCCTTTCGGCGGTGAAATTATCGATGAGCGTGGTGGTTATGCCGATCACGTCACCCTACGTCTGAACGTCGAAAACCCGAAACTGTGGAGCGCCGAAATCCCGAATCTCTATCGTGCGGTGGTTGAACTGCACACCGCCGACGGCACGCTGATTGAAGCAGAAGCCTGCGATGTCGGTTTCCGCGAGGTGCGGATTGAAAATGGTCTGCTGCTGCTGAACGGCAAGCCGTTGCTGATTCGCGGCGTTAACCGTCACGAGCATCATCCTCTGCATGGTCAGGTCATGGATGAGCAGACGATGGTGCAGGATATCCTGCTGATGAAGCAGAACAACTTTAACGCCGTGCGCTGTTCGCATTATCCGAACCATCCGCTGTGGTACACGCTGTGCGACCACTACGGCCTGTATGTGGTGGATGAAGCCAACATTGAAACCCACGGCATGGTGCCAATGAATCGTCTGACCGATGATCCGCGCTGGCTACCCGCGATGAGCGAACGCGTAACGCGAATGGTGCAGCGCGATCGTAATCACCCGAGTGTGATCATCTGGTCGCTGGGGAATGAATCAGGCCACGGCGCTAATCACGACGCACTCTATCGCTGGATCAAATCTGTCGATCCTTCCCGCCCGGTACAGTATGAAGGCGGCGGAGCCGACACCTTCGCAACCGATATTATTTGCCCGATGTACGCGCGCGTGGATGAAGACCAGCCCTTCCCGGCTGTGCCGAAATGGTCCATCAAAAAATGGCTTTCGTTGCCTGGAGAGACGCGCCCGCTGATCCTTTGCGAATACGCCCACGCGATGGGTAACAGTCTTGGCGGCTTCGCTAAATACTGGCAGGCGTTTCGTCAGTACCCCCGTTTACAGGGCGGCTTCGTCTGGGACTGGGTGGATCAGTCGCTGATTAAATATGATGAAAATGGCAATCCGTGGTCGGCTTACGGCGGTGATTTTGGCGATACGCCGAATGATCGCCAGTTCTGCATGAACGGTCTGGTCTTTGCAGACCGCACGCCGCATCCGGCGCTGACGGAAGCAAAACACCAGCAGCAGTTTTTCCAGTTCAGTTTATCCGGGCGAACCATCGAAGTGACCAGCGAATACCTGTTCCGTCATAGCGATAACGAGCTCCTGCACTGGATGGTGGCGCTGGATGGCAAGCCGCTGGCAAGCGGTGAAGTGCCTCTGGATGTCGCTCCACAAGGTAAACAGTTGATTGAACTGCCTGAACTACCGCAGCCGGAGAGCGCCGGACAACTCTGGCTAACGGTTCACGTAGTGCAACCGAACGCGACCACATGGTCAGCAGCCGGACACATCAGCGCCTGGCAGCAGTGGCGTCTGGCGGAAAACCTCAGCGTGACACTCCCCTCCGCGCCCCACGCCATCCCGCAACTGACCACCAGCGAAACGGATTTTTGCATCGAGCTGGATAATAAGCGTTGGCAATTTAACCGCCAGTCAGGCTTTCTTTCACAGATGTGGATTGGCGATAAAAAACAACTGCTGACGCCGCTGCGCGATCAGTTCACCCGCGCACCGCTGGATAACGACATTGGCGTAAGTGAAGCGACCCGCATTGACCCTAACGCCTGGGTCGAACGCTGGAAGGCGGCGGGCCATTACCAGGCCGAAGCAGCGTTGTTGCAGTGCACGGCAGATACGCTTGCCGACGCGGTGCTGATTACCACGGTCCACGCGTGGCAGCATCAGGGGAAAACCTTATTTATCAGCCGGAAAACCTACCGGATTGATGGAAGTGGTCAAATGGCGATTACCGTTGATGTTGAAGTGGCGAGCAATACGCCACATCCGGCGCGGATTGGCCTGACCTGCCAGCTGGCGCAGGTAGCAGAGCGGGTAAACTGGCTCGGATTAGGGCCGCAAGAAAACTATCCCGACCGCCTTACTGCGGCCTGTTTTGACCGCTGGGATCTGCCATTGTCAGACATGTATACCCCGTACGTCTTCCCGAGCGAAAACGGTCTGCGCTGCGGGACGCGCGAATTGAATTATGGCCCACACCAGTGGCGCGGCGACTTCCAGTTCAACATCAGCCGCTACAGTCAACAGCAACTGATGGAAACCAGCCATCGCCATCTGCTGCACGCGGAAGAAGGCACATGGCTGAATATCGACGGTTTCCATATGGGGATTGGTGGCGACGACTCCTGGAGCCCGTCAGTGTCGGCGGAATTCCACCTTAGCGCCGGTAGCTACCATTACCAGTTGCTCTGGTGTCAAAAATAATAATAACCGGGCAGGCCATGTCTGCCCGTATTTCGCGTAAGGAAATCCATTATGTACTATTTAAAAAACACAAACTTTTGGATGTTCGGTTTATTCTTTTTCTTTTACTTTTTTATCATGGGAGCCTACTTCCCGTTTTTCCCGATTTGGCTACATGACATCAACCATATCAGCAAAAGTGATACGGGTATTATTTTTGCCGCTATTTCTCTGTTCTCGCTATTATTCCAACCGCTGTTTGGTCTGCTTTCTGACAAACTCGGGCTGCGCAAATACCTGCTGTGGATTATTACCGGCATGTTAGTGATGTTTGCGCCGTTCTTTATTTTTATCTTCGGGCCACTGTTACAATACAACATTTTAGTAGGATCGATTGTTGGTGGTATTTATCTAGGCTTTTGTTTTAACGCCGGTGCGCCAGCAGTAGAGGCATTTATCGAGAAAGTCAGCCGTCGCAGTAATTTCGAATATGGTCGCGCGCGGATGTTTGGCTGTGTTGGCTGGGCGCTGTGTGCCTCGATTGTCGGCATCATGTTCACCATCAATAATCAGTTTGTTTTCTGGCTGGGTTCTGGCTGTGCATTCATCCTCGCCGTTTTACTCTTTTTCGCCAAAACGGATGCGCCCTCTTCTGCCACGGTTGCCAATGCGGTAGGTGCCAACCATTCGGCATTTAGCCTTAAGCTGGCGCTGGAACTGTTCAGACAGCCAAAACTGTGGTTTTTGTCACTGTATGTTATTGGCGTTTCCTGCACCTACGATGTTTTTGACCAACAGTTTGCTAATTTCTTTACTTCGTTCTTTGCTACCGGTGAACAGGGTACGCGGGTATTTGGCTACGTAACGACAATGGGCGAATTACTTAACGCCTCGATTATGTTTTTTGCGCCACTGATCATTAATCGCATCGGTGGGAAAAACGCCCTGCTGCTGGCTGGCACTATTATGTCAGTACGTATTATTGGCTCATCGTTCGCTACCTCAGCACTGGAAGTGGTTATTCTGAAAACGCTGCATATGTTTGAAGTACCGTTCCTGCTGGTGGGCTGCTTTAAATATATTACCAGCCAGTTTGAAGTGCGTTTTTCAGCGACGATTTATCTGGTCTGTTTCTGCTTCTTTAAGCAACTGGCGATGATTTTTATGTCTATTCTGGCGGGCAATATGTATGAAAGCATCGGTTTCCAGGGCGCTTACCTGGTGCTGGGTCTGGTGGCGCTGGGCTTCACCTTAATTTCCGTGTTCACGCTTAGCGGCCCCGGCCCACTTTCTCTGCTGCGTCGCCAGGTGAATGAAGTCGCTTAAGAAATTAATGTCGGATACGGCGCGAGCGCCTTATCCGACCAACTTATCAGGACGGAATGTTAAAAATGAACATGTCGATGACAGAAAAAATAAAAGCAGGCAAGCTATTTACCGATATGTGCGAAGGCTTACCTGAAAAAAGACTTCGTGGGAAAACATTAATGTATGAGTTCAATCACTCGCATCCATCAGAAGTTGAAAAAAGGGTAATGACTCCAACTTATTGATAGTGTTTTATGTTCAGATAATGCCCGATGACTTTGTCATGCAGCTCCACCGATTTTGTGAGCGACAGCGACTTCCGTCCCAGCCGTGCCAGGTGCTGCCTCAGATTCAGGTTATGCCGCTCAATTCGCTGCGTATATCGCTTGCTGATTACGTGCAGCTTTCCCTTCAGGCGGGATTCATACAGCGGCCAGCCATCCGTCATCCATATCACCACGTCAAAGGGTGACAGCAGGCTCATAAGACGCCCCAGCGTCGCCATAGTGCGTTCACCGAATACGTGCGCAAACCGTCTTCCGGAGCCTGTCATACGCGTAAAACAGCCAGCGCTGGCGCGATTTAGCCCCGACGTATCCCCACTGTTCGTCCATTTCCGCGCAGACGATGACGTCACTGCCCGGCTGTATGCGCGAGGTTACCGACTGCGGCCTGAGTTTTTTAAGTGACGTAAAATCGTGTTGAGGCCAACGCCCATAATGCGGGCGGTTGCCCGGCATCCAACGCCATTCATGGCCATATCAATGATTTTCTGGTGCGTACCGGGTTGAGAAGCGGTGTAAGTGAACTGCAGTTGCCATGTTTTACGGCAGTGAGAGCAGAGATAGCGCTGATGTCCGGCGGTGCTTTTGCCGTTACGCACCACCCCGTCAGTAGCTGAACAGGAGGGACAGCTGATAGAAACAGAAGCCACTGGAGCACCTCAAAAACACCATCATACACTAAATCAGTAAGTTGGCAGCATCACCTGGCAGCTGAAAGTATGAATAATAACGCCCTGACAGGATATTTTATTGCACCCTGTCAAAAGTCATACATTCTTTCCCGGTTTTTGCTTTCTCATACCGGATAACTCTATTTAAGGCTTAAGGATAACCTTCGTCCATCCTTCATCCCGCTCATCGAAGTGCTTATATCCGGCAGGAGCCTCTTCAAGCGAAAGACGATGAGAAATTATTTTGCCCGGACTGGCTTTATCGTGATGGATGAGGCGAGACAGCTGACGGTTATAGGCCTTAACGTTCGCCTGGCCGGTACGGATTGCCTGTCCTTTAAACCAGAAACTCCCAAAATCAAATGGCATCTTACCCTCTCTGGCAAGCTCCGATTCAGCCCCCGGATCCTGAGGAATAAAGACGCCAACCACACCAATTCCCCCGGTTGCTTTCGTCGACGCAACAAGACTGTTCATGGTGACAGAGTTATCTTCATGGCCATGTTTGTTACAGCACTGATAGCCAACACATTCGCAGCCACAATCCGTACCGCGTCCATCCGTCAGGTCGAGAATTTTTTGTACAGCTTCATCGCCAGTAGCATTGATGCCCGTCGCCCCCATTTTTTCAGCCAGAGCCAACCGGTCTGTGTGCGTATCAACCACAAACACCTGTGAAGCACCTTTAATGATCGCCGAATGAGCTGCCATCAAACCGACCGGCCCCGCGCCATAAATGGCCACGCTTTCACCAGGCTTCAATCCGGCAAGTTCTGTTGCATGCCAGCCGGTAGGAAAAATGTCAGAGAGCATCACATAATCATCTTCTTTTTCTGCCGCATCAGGGGGAAGAACAAGGCAGTTAAAGTCGGCAAATGGCACCCGAAGCAGTTCCGCCTGCCCCCCCTCCCAGGGACCCATTTCAGCAAAACCATAAGCTGCGCCTGCCGAACCCGGATTGGTAGTGAGACAAAAGCCGGTCAGACCTTTTTCACAGTTTTCGCAAAAACCACATCCCACGTTAAACGGCAGACAAACATAGTCGCCCACCTTAATACGTTCAACGCCTGAGCCAATTTCGACCACTTCACCCAGGTTTTCGTGACCCAGAATCCGTCCCTGTTCAAAGCTGGTCCGGCCCTCATACATGTGCAAGTCCGACCCACAAATGTTGGTGGTGGTGATGCGGACGAGTACATCCGTGGGGCGGACAATTTTCGCATCCGGTACGTCTTTTACTTTTACATCATAAGGACCGTTGTAAATTACTGCTTTCATGATCTTCTCCTTCTTGCGTGCGGAAAGGAAATGCTGCCCGGCGGATTGGGGTATCAATCGAGTTTAGCTGCCATAACAGATCTCGCGATCGGCGAAAGGACGATTAGGATGTTTCTTAACTAAGTGCATTGAAGTCTGTAAGACAGGTACTTACCGATGAAGGCTGCCTGGAAAACGTAAAAACATCACACGTTAATCCGGTTTTTTTAAGCAGGCAGGGGATTACGGACAGCTTTGAGCGAGAATCGGATAAAGTAAATCTATCTCATTTCTGCATTGTGCCAGAAGTAGACATAGGTGAATTAGGTAACCCTAGAGATGCACTTTGAATCAATGATATGAAATGCTGAAAAGGTTATTAACTAATTCAAAATTTGAATAATCAGTTATCTCTTCCATGCTTAATACGTAACCTTAGCTAAGGAGAAATTATGTTAGACGAATACAAAAAATGCATCGAAGCCTGTTATCTATGTGCAACGGCATGTGATAACTGTGCGGCTTCGTGTCTCGACGAAGAGAATCTGGAGATGATGCGCGAGTGCATAAAACTGGATATGCAGTGTGCAAATATCTGCCGTCTTGCAGCTCAATTCATGACACTAAATAGCGGGTCTGCCCAGGATCTTTGCCGTCTTTGCGCTGATGTTTGTCAGAAGTGCGGTGACGAGTGTGGAAAGCATGAACATGACCATTGTCAGGATTGCTCAAGCGCTTGTCATCACTGCGCCGAACAATGCAGAAAGATGGCCGCCTGAGAAAAACTCAAATTACCAAACCCGCTTCGGCGGGGTTTTATATTCCCGGTAATAAGTCGTAGAAGGATGAGATAGATGAGTTTAAGAGTACGGGCGGGAAATAGATCTACTCGAAAGTACTAGCCTCAATGACAAATTCTGGCACAGATTATTTGATTGGCTCAATGTCCGTTTTCGCTGACAGCGGACTGCACCCCGCCGGGGTGACCGCTTCGTGCCAGAATTGGACGTTTCCAAAATCTGCATGCACTAATCGGTGGAGAGCAGATCTCACTGCATAGCCATGCAGACGCGCAGAAATCATCAGGGGCGTTTTTCAGGGGTTGGGGCAGGAAAGGTGCCGGAAACAGGCGGGAGGCCGCAGAAACGTGCTGAGGGCGCCTGCGGCGGCGCGCCCAAGGGTTGTTATGTTTAATATGGCAGAACTTTCCTGTCGCTATCATTTTGACGTCCGCTATTCGCTCATAGATATGCCTGTCGCGTTTGCGGCTTTACTTGTTATACCCAACCTGCCTGATTTTTATCGCCAGCATCCCGGAATTGAAATTATCCTGAGCAGCTCAGACCGCCGACGGAATATGCTGCATGATGGCCTGGACTGCATACTGAGGGTAGGGGAGCTGGACGATGGCGACTATATCGCAAAGAAGGTGGGAACCGTTAAAATGACGACCTGCGCCAGTCCTGCGTATCTTGATCAACACGGCACCCCGGAAACAATGGACGAGTTGCAGCAGCATCAGGCCGTCAACTGGATTTACAGCAGCAACAGACAAGTTATGCCCTGGACATTCGGGACGTCAGAGGGCTCCACCGAAATTGAACTTCCAGGCAGGCTTGTCGTGGATAACTCAGAAGCCTACATTGCAGCAGGCCTGGCGGGGCTGGGAATACTACAGGGCATGAATATTTTTTTGCAGCCTTATCTCGATCGCGGGCTGTTGGTAGAGGTTCTGCCAGATAATCCGTCCCCGAATCGCAAACTGTAACTTCTGTATCCGCACCGCCATCTCTCCCGAAAAGTACGGGCGTTTACCGACTGGCTGGAAAGTTTATTGTAAACGCCTGGGGGCCTGCAGCCTGCTGGTACGTGCGCTGCCTTTTATCGGCCCGCCAGCTTCTGTATGGCTTCACGGACAGGAGCATCGCCAGACGTCAGCTCAATGATGACGCGGCTGACGGCAGGTTGCTCAATGAGTTCAGCCAGCGTAGCCGCCACGTCATCACGGGGCACGTTACCATACGGGATGGCCAGGCCGGCACGTACATAACCCGTACCAGTCTTATCCTGCAGCGCGCCGGGGCGCAGGATCACCCAGTCAAGCTCGCTTTGTGCTAGTTCCACATCGGCCATTTTTTTAACACGCATATAATTTTCGAATGATTCAGAAGTGGTTTCTCCCCGTGCGGACTCCGGGAATGCAGAAACGAGCAGAAAGCGAGACACACCGGCACTGAGGGCGGCAGCTACCGACTTTTTCAGCCCTTCGCCGTCGACCGCATTGGTCATCTCCTGCCCCCCCTTACCGCCGGCACCGGCAGTAAACACCACTGTATCACTACCTGCAAAGTGCATCGCCAGCGCAGCTGCATCCAGCTCTGTCAGGCTCCCACTGACGGGCTCAGCACCCAGCTCGCCTAGCAATGCCTGCTGCTCTGGCTTACGGTAGAGGGCACGAACAGCATGCCCCCTTCCTGAAAGGATCCTGCACAGACGCTGGCCGATTTTGCCTGCACCACCGATAATGAAAACATGAACCACAGTTGTCTCCTTCTGGGGTTATGATGTGTCCGAAATTATAACCTGACATCAGGTCAGTTCCTTTGAGCCTGACCGATTGCACTGCATGCTGCTGCCAGCACCAGACAGCTGGTCAGATACTCAGTTGTTCTTATAGCTGAGAACAACAGCCGTACCGATTTAGCTCTCCCGTCACGATGAGAACTCCTGAACCGGTTACACGCAATGCCGGCCAATATCTTCCGTTATATTCGAAAGATCCACGCAAGTTACTGAAGTGCGAGGGACGCAATGTGTACCTTGAACGAACTGAAGTCAGCGGAACCCTGAAGGTTCGATTCCATAGCGTTCAGAAAACTGCCTGCTGAAGCTCGATACTGAATTGTAACCCACCCGCCCCGCGACCGTTTTTACCGGCAGCGTCGATGTCATCAGCAGGCGGAGAGCCTCCGCGATACGTGCATCGGCGATAACTGAGCGTAAGCTGGTTGACTCACTGGCCAGGTGGCGCCGAAGCGTGGGGCCACTGAGTCCCGTCAGATCTTCAATTTCAGCAGCACTCCAGGGATGAGCCGGTTTGTCCGCTACCATCTGACGGATTTTCATGGCCAGACTTGGCTGCCGGGCTCGCAGCAAAGCATGGTATCCCATGCCATAAAGCCAGAGCACCACTTCAACCATGGCGTGCAGGGAAAGCGGACGCTTCCCTTCCCGCATTGCGGCTGTCCAGCGGTTAAGGGGTGAAAGAAGAGCTGATACGGAAATGGCTGCGATGCTGCCGGTGTCCTGTGGTGGTGGTGCGGCAAGTAACAGCCTGGCTGCTTCAAGCTGTTCCTCCGCGAGCACCACGCTCAGGGCGACAAACTCACCACTTTGTTCTGAAGGGGCATATTCTATATCGATGCTACGGGCATTCGGGACGACCATAATCTCGCCCGGGATCACCCGGTGCCATTTCTCATTTTCACGATACCGGAATTCTCCTTCCAGCGGGAAGGAAAGGGTCGCACCTTCCACCTCGAACTTCTTTACCTGATGCGTCTGTTCTGCGCGAAGGCAATCGCAGGGAAGTGGAAAACGGGAGCGTGCCAGGGTAAGAAGCTCAGCGAGGAGATCATCAACGGGAGAATCGGAAAAGCTGACTGTTTGCATATTCATCCGGAATTTGACTTTGACCGCTATTATACGTCGCCATATACAAAAGCATACAGCGACGCGTGCGGTTGTCTATTCCCGGATGACAAAAATCAGGCCGATTATAGTTACTGCCATACCCACAAGCATAGGCAATGTAATGGCCTCTCCAAACAGCAACCACGCTTCAGCTGCCGTGAGAATGGGAACCAGGTAAAAGTAAGTAGCGACTTTGGTTGCTTCACCGCTTCGTATCATAAAAATCAGCAACATAATCGCCAGAACCGATACGCCAATAACCAGCCAGCCCAGACCCAGCGCAAATGATAAGCTCCACTGCGTCGGAGCAGATTCGAACATCAGGCTAATTGCACCCATCGATATTGTCAAAGTGACGTACTGTAAAAACGTGTTCGCAAAGATATGTCCATCTCCCTGAGCACGGCGCTGATAAAGCGCTCCGATCGTTACGCCAAATAACCCCAGCATGACCGACCCAAAAGCCACAGGATCCAGTGCAAAACTATGCTGCCCTGGCGATAGCACCAAGAAAACGCCCGCAAAGCCAATCGCAATACCCAGCCATTTCCGGGGATGCAGGGACTGACGGTGCATGAGTGAAACCAGTATTGCAGTCAGTACCGGCTGCAGGCCGGTGATGAGCGCCGCAATGCCTGACGGCATGCCACGATGGATGGCATAAAAGCATCCGCCCAGAAAGAAGCTCTGCAGGAAAAGTCCGACAATCAGGTTGCGAACCATTCCTCTGCCGGACGGAAAACGGGCCCTGAACCCCAGTGTAAGCAGCAGAAGGACCAGACAGGAAAATGCGCCACGCAGGAATAAAAGATGAAACGGCGCGCTGTACTGCACGGTAAATTTGGCTGCGACAAACCCTGACTCCAGAGGAATACAAAAAGCCAGGGCGCAAGAGTAATGAGCCATTTTTTTTGTGAGGCAGTGATATTCATAGTATTGCAGGTGGGTTCTTGTCGGGCGATATGAAAGGGGATCTCTTCCCGGTCACTATTGTGTGCACCGGGAAGGAAGGTGATCAGACTGCGGGTGACCACAGGTCGTAATTCAGTGCGAAGCTGTTACCTTCACGGATAACCTTACCGGTAGTAGGCAGGTTGAAGTGCATACCACTGACAGCCAGGTTATCGCTCGCTGCGCGGTCAAGCACTTTGCTACGGATGGCCGCCGCCGCCGCAGGATCGCTGTCGAACGCGATAGTAACGTCAGGCTGAGCAACCTGAATGTGTGGGAAGTGAACAATATCACCCCAGATGAGCAGCGACTCTTTTTCATCACCCAGCAGATAACCGGTATGTCCTGGCGTATGGCCGAACAGCGGTACAGTCTGAATACCTGGTAAAATCGCTTCCTCGCGGAATGGCACCAGTTTGTCGTCATAAGCGCTGAAGGCGTTCCTTGCTACTTCAAAGAACGGCTTGAATGCGTCAGGCGCGCCAGCGGAAATGGTTTCATCACGCCAGAAAGCGAGTTCTTTCTCATGCACAAACAACTGCTGAACATTGCGGAAAACGGGAGTCTGCAGGGGGCCTGCAAGCCCGCCGATATGGTCAGGATGCGCGTGAGTCAGGAGAAGGGTATCAATCTGAAGCGGGTCAATGCCTGCCGCGGCCAGGGCTACCTGAAGCCGACCGCCCCAGCCATTAATACCTCCGGCACCACTGTCAATCAGGATGGTTCGCTCAGGCGTCTGGATAACGTAGACGTTGATATTAATACGGGGTACTGCTGGCACACCGCGCTTCTGCAGTAAATCCTCGGCACGTGAGCCGTCAATACCAGACAGCAGCTCAAAAGATACGTCCAGATAGCCATCACTCAGCATGGTCACAGTCATGTCACCTACTTTTTTGCGATTGATAGCCGGGGCCTGCCAGTTCAGTTGTGAAGTCATATTGGTCTCCGTTACGATTAGAGGTCATCAGGTTTTACTTTAGCAATAGTAACGAAATTTCTGGTTCGAACTGCTCATCCTGCTACGTAAACCGCTCATTCTTAAAATCCGGAGCACAGCAGGTTATATTGCTTTTGCCTTTCTCATGTAAGGTGTCGGTATTATCTTTACCGGAGCCTGTAATGGACATTATTGGAATTATCATGTCGGCGGGAAAAGCCTCTGACCAGTCCTCAAGCACCCGACAATAGTGTCCCGCCTCAATCCCCGCCAGGGCAGAAGACTCCGGCAGGTAGGCCAGGCCGTAGCCATCTTTTACTGCATGAAGCATTGGATAAATGCTTGAAAAAGTAAGCTGCCCGTCCACTTTTTTCACAATATTCTCCCCCTGCCTGACAAATTCCCAGCCATACAGCGGGCCTGTGGGTGACAGACGTATATTGATGCAGTCATGTTTTTCCAGCTGAGAGGGATGTAGCGGCAGACCTCTTTCTGCAAGATAGGTGGACGATCCAATGACGACAAACCGTATGTCCGGTGCGATTCGGACGGCCACCATATCCTTTAATATGTCATCACCAATTCGGACTCCGGCATCAAAATTGCCCTCAACAATGTCGACAAAACCGTTCTGCTGCGACATTTCCACCTTGATATCCGAATATTTTTTTTAGTAACGGTGACAATCGTGGCCAGAGACATTCATGAATCATGTGATCTGATACCGTAAGTCTGACCAGCCCAGCCGGTGTATGGCGCAGTCTCTGAAGAGCTGTCACGCCCGCTTCAATGCGCGCAAGACCGGGTTCAAGCGTCAGTAATAATTGTTTACCGGCTTCGGTGACAGCCACCCGCCTGGTTGTACGCATAAGTAACGGCATGCCAACGCGCTCCTCGAGACGACGTATCGTGTGTGAAAGCGTGGATGCCGAAATCCCGAGGCGGACAGCAGCCCGTGAAAAACTGCACTCCTGTGCTACTGCCATGAATGCAACATAGTCATTAAAATCGTGACGCATACCGTTCCCGTTCAGGATCTCCGATAACATTATCAGAACCATTTAGGTTCATGATGCCGATTCTGTGAGCCATCAGGCAACCCCCCGTTCCGCTCATCCGATCATAATTTTTATAAATCTAGATATTGGTAAATCTCAATATGTGGAATAAAGTGTCGTGGTTCTGCGGCTACATCGGCCGAACGACGACATGCCAGGTCGTAAATGCTGAGACATGGCGTTTCAGTGATATTGAAAATTCGCTATATCAGGATATGTAATGAAGACGAAAAACCTGTTCTCTCCCACCAGACTAGGTCCCTACACCCTGAAGAATCGTGTTGTACTTCCGCCTTTAACCCGCTCACGGAGCTCACAACCGGGTGATATTCCGAACGAACTGATGGCTGAATATTACGCACAGCGCAGCAGTGCCGGGTTTATGGTGACCGAAGGAACACAAATCGAACCTCGTGGGCAGGGTTATGCGTGGACCCCGGGGATCTACAGCTCACGGCAAGTGGAAGGCTGGAAGAAAGTGACGCGGGCAGTGCATGAAAAAGAAGGCATCATTTTTGCCCAGCTCTGGCATGTCGGAAGAGTATCCCATAACTCCCTGCAGCCAGGTAACGCCTCGCCTGTCGCTCCGTCGGCGATACCGGCAGGGGAAAACGTTAAGGTATTCATCGAAACCGGGCCGGGAGAGGGGGCGCTGGCTACCGCTTCCTGCCCCCGCGCACTGGAAAAAGAGGAAATTAGTGAGATTGTCAGGATGTACGCCGGGGCAGCTCAGAACGCCCTTGATGCCGGTTTTGACGGTGTGGAAATTCACTGTGCAAATGGATACCTGGTTAACCAGTTCATGTCATCCCATAGCAACAAAAGAGAGGATGAATATGGTGGCTCATTACATAACCGGCTGCGGTTTCTGCGCGAAGTGACGCAGGCTGTCGCTGATGTGGTCGGTAAAGACCGTGTGGGAGTCCGTTTTGCTCCGCTCTTTCAGACCACGGATGAAGTAAGGGTCTATCTTGGCCTGGTGGAAGATGATCCCCATGAAACCTATACCGAAGCCGTTAAAATTCTTGAAGAAATCGGAATAGCCTATATTTCTCTTGCTGAAGCCGACTGGGATGATGCTCCCGAATTGCCTGAAGCATTCAGAGCTGAAGTCCGTAAATTATTCAGCGGTGTAATTATGTATGCCGGGCGATATACGCAAGAAAAAGCCGAACGGATTATCGGTGCTGGCTGGGGAGACATTATCGGATTTGGCCGCCCGTTCATAGCTAATCCGGATTTACCGCAGCGCCTTTATCATGAATGGCCACTGAATCCGGTCGATCCAACAACCATGTATGGTGGAACGGCAAAAGGCTACACAGATTATCCCGCCTTTGGCTAACCATTCTTATGAGCATCAGCTTTTCAAAAGCTGATGCTTAACGTAGAGAAGTATCGTAACATTGCAATTCCTCAATGCGACAAGTGACAGAGTTTATGCCTGATATTGATTTGAATGACGTGATTAAGGCGCTGGGAAACCCTGTTAGAAGAAAAATTCTGTATATGCTCAAGGAACCGAAAATACACTTCCATCAGCCTTATGCTGATGCGGACGAGTTCGGTGTGTGTGTCAGTATCATTCAGGAAAAGGTCGGGCTCTCACAGTCTACCGTTTCTCTTTACCTCTCAGCTCTTCAACGGGCACAACTTGTTACTTCTCAGCGCATCGGTCCCTGGACGTACTACAAACGTGACAATGATAAAATAAGGGTTGTTCTTGAGTTGCTGAAAAATACAATCTGATACAGGACTGAGCACATTCAGTGTAACAGTACCGGGGGTTCGTACTTGCGATCCCGGCAGGCATTCCATGAAAGCGCACTAATTCCTCAATATCAGGCTGCAGACCGGTCATAAGAGGCTAATAGTTTTGCAAAATATCCACCAGTTTGGGTCAAATCACTCTGTCGGTTGGTGTGCATACTCGGTGAAAGGACCTGCAGATATTTAAGATGGCGGATAGCTTGTTACAGTGCCGCTGATGACATTCCGACCCTGTTGCCGTCCGGGTAAGATAATACCTCTGACAGCGGTCATAAAAGCCCAACATAATTGTCTTTCGAGCCATATATTAATCGCTCATCGCGCTCTCTTTTTCGAAGAGGTGTCACTTAATCATGATCGGTCAGTACAAAAAGACAGTGCTTTTCCAAATCCCGGACGGTTGTATGCGAAAACGGTGAAGCTCAACAAATGGTGTCATCGCTGTGCAATGCTCTGCGGGCTCATTGTTTCAGTTAACTGTTTGGTTACAGCTTCAATGAAGTATTTCAGTTAATTCACAGCGAGGGTTTGAGGAAACCACGCTGTGATTACCCAACGCTCATCCGGAGCATCCGGATTGAACTGTCGCTGGAGCTTGTTGGGCGACACGATACTGGCCTCGCCTTTACATGCCCTCGGGCTCCGGTATCCGACCTGAGCCTTTATCCCGACACGTTTCATCAGTCGCCAGACTCTGTTCACTCCGCACTGTTGCCCGCTGTCCCGCAGATCCAGATGGATTTTGCGATAACCATAGACGCATCCCGATTCCAGCCAGAACTGTTTAATCTGTCCTGTCAGTCTCAGGTCTGCCTGATGGCGTTGTGAATGCGGCTGCTGAAGCCAGGCGTAAAAACCACTGGGATGTTCATCCAGCACCCGACAGAGCAGGCGAACAGGCCAGCAACAGGTGTTGTCACGAATAAAGGCGTACCTCAGTCGGACAGCTTTGCGAAGTACGCCGCGGCTTTTTTTAATATGTCCCGTTCGTCGGTAACCCGCTTCAGCTCTTTCTGAAGACGGCGGATCTCGGCCTGAGCATCTGACTGTTCTTTATTAGTGGAAGAATCCGGACCGTAGTTCTTTATCCAGGCGTAAAGGCTGTGGGTGGTGATATCGAGACGCGTTGCAACGCTGGCAACAGAATAACCGCGATCAACAACCTGTTTGACTGCTTCAATTTTAAACTCTTCGGGATAACGCTTACCGCTCATGGGCACCTCTCTTTAAGCCATCTTAAATGACTCTGAGGTGTCTGTTAAACCCGTGGCGATTCACCTCGCGTCCTTCCGTTCAGTATAGCCTCAGTCCCTGACACCACCCGAGAACGGAATGACGTCCCCTTTCTCCCTCCCGGTGTTGCGTTCAAGCTCCCTGACATACTGCTGTAAAAGTATAAGGTTATGTAACAGCTCTACATTTTCAGCCATCATCTTTTTGATTTCTTCCCTCAGCTCATTTCTCTGACGGCGATACTTTTCTTTCAGCTTGATCTGCTGCTCAATGCCCTGCTCATCAACCGGCGCGGTGCCCTGGCACGTTTTTTTCAGACTGCGGATAGCCTCCCTGACCTGCCTGTACTCAGGACAGTTATAATTCAGGGTGCCGTTTGCCAGCCCCGCTCGTTTTTCCACAGCATACTGGCTGATACGCTCCCCTGATAACATCAGTTCCCTCAGGGCCTGCTCTGCTCTTGCCTGTGTTTTTTTAACCCCCGACTGTTCGTTCGTCATGCTCTATTCATCCTTTTCAAAAAAGCGGACAGCATCTGCATAAAAATCTCTCTCAAGCATCAGAAAATCCCTGTCAGCCTGAGGAGCATTATTTCGCACGGCAATCTCCAGAAGGTTGTCATAATGAGCCATCCTGCGTTTCCACACGGGAACAGAATCAGCTCCGGCCAGCATGTTCTCACATCCCGGATTGCAGGACGCTGACTGAACAACCGCCTTAAACTCGCAGTCATGGCCATTCATGCAATAAAAACCGTTTCCAAGAGATACCAGTTTTTGCCCGCCTCGTTTAGCCATGCTCATCGCTTTTTTCAGTGTAGGAAACGTCATCTGATGTAAGTGCCCACCTCTCTGGGACATCAGTAACTTCCCGCCTTCGCCATAAAGCAGGCCTTCATGCTGATAAGAAACAGCCCTGGAAGCTGAGAGTTCGGTATCAACCCTTTCAATCTCGGCAGCGAATGCCTGAGGGATCGCCCGGCTAAAATGCGAAGCGTTGAGTGCACCGGACATATACCACTCCGTCATGCCTCTGATTAAGTGCTTAAACTGCCGGATAAGATCATTAGTAGAAATCAGATCAAGACGCCTGAGGTGTACAGCAAGTGAACGGCGAAACTGATGGGTTCGCAATGGCCAGAAAGCCCCCTCCCGAATCTCCATCGCAACGCGTTCATCATCACGTATGTTTGGATTTAAAAGCCTGAACTCATCAATATGGTCACGTCGGATGAACAGATGGTGTCTTTTCACAAATTTCTTTGCCCACTCAGTCTGGCGCTGCGTCCCCATAAAAGAGAGTTTTTGCTCCGAGAACCACGACCTGATATTTAAAGACAATGGAACATTGTCCAGCGTCTTCCCGTCCAGGCCTGTCATGATTTGATTAATTCTGCGTAAATGCTGAAAAGGCTTTTCCACATAGCGACAAACAACCCAGTCTTCGTGACTTCCACCTTCCGGGGCGAACTTATGCAACACCGAACGAAGTCCCAGGATATCACCATCATAAATCAGTGAACCGTGCATCACGCCAAGCACTTCGCTGTGTCTCATCCCCGACATGGCCTGTATCACATTCATGACTTTTAACGTCAGCTCAAAATGCCAGGTGTTCAGCTTTATGTGATCAACGCCAATAAAATCAGATCTCCAGCGCTTATTTTTATGTACCGAGAACCAGCCCTGCATCCCGGGGCCAAGTGTCGCGAAAAGCGCCCGAATTTCCCCGGCAACAATATTGTAGTAATACGCGGCCCGGTAATCCGGTATGCTTTTTGCTGTCCCTCTTTTACGGGCTTCCAGCATCGACGTATAGTAAGGCGAATCATAAAAACCGTTTATGATAGCGCACAGCCGGGAAAACCCGTCAAAATCGAAATCACTGATTTCAGCATCCAGTTCAGTAATCAGCCCTTCCCAGACAGACATCATAAGACTGAAAGGCATACAATATGTCTGGTTTGAATCATCCACACTGTTGTAACTGTCGAAGCTAATATCAGGAAAGTAACCGTATTTTCGAAGACGGGTATGACCTGTCAGCGAGATATCCGCCAGGTCCATAAAGTAATTACGTAATGTTCTTTCAGAACGCTTCCTGCCGTGCTCATCCTCCTCCTTCATCTTTACAATGAAAGCATTCCGGACAAGCGGAAAACGAAGCTGAAACAGACTGCGATACCCCATAGACTCAATAATACGGGCTCCCGCCACAATGTTTGCACATTTCCGGATCAGTGACTGCGTCTTCGCGGTCCTGCCGACAATCCAGAGCAGGCTGGCTGAGATGATTTTGGCTTCAAGACGCAGTTCAGGATCCCGTATGCCTGAAAAATTAACGGTTCTTAACGTTTCACCAATATGGGTTCTGACATAGCGATTGGTCCAGACATCATCCCTGAAATAAATATTCAGCGTCTCCTCATTGATAAAACGCATATCATGTTCATCTGAGCTGGCGATAACCAGGCAGTTATTCAGACGTTCAAAGCTTTTGTTTTCTAGTGCCTCACAGATGATATCCTCAGTCGGAAACTCATCCCCTGAACGAAGCGGCGTTCCGGCAGGAAACTCCGCCATTCGACTACGGCTTACCTCTTTTTTCTTCAAATCTGCCATACCGGAGCCACACCTTCTCGCTGAAGTTTAACGCGCGCTTTTTTCAGGGTCGCCTCATCTACCAGCCCAAGCCGTAAATCAATCTTCAGGAGTAACGTTTCATAACGCTCCACAGCATTGACCGAACCGATGTACAACGGTTTTCCATACTCGATAGCATGCCTGAATGACAGCAGGAGCCATACAGACTCCAGCGTTTCCACAACGCAACTTTTTGAACATTCGACACAATGAGAAAAATCCGCACAAGCCTTTGGTGTCCGGCCAAATCGTTTTTGCTTTTTTATAAAGCGCAATTCAATATCTGTAGGCGGCTCCTGCGATCGACATCCCAGGCCATTCAATAAAAGATCCACACCCTCATCGCTTCCACGCAGATCGATCCCCAGCTCATCAGCAACTTTTACCCGCTCGGATAACGCACGTGTCGCAATCCCCTGATTCATAAGCGTATCAAGTGCAGCACTGAAGTTTTCCTTCGCCCCCTGTGGGTTACCTGCAGCATAATTCCGCCTGTAAGTGCCCCAGTTATGCTGTGCTTTTTCCGCCGTAATCAGACCATTCTTTAATGTTCTGTCCGTATACTGCTCAGACGTTTTGCGCAAGCCAGAAACGGTAATTGATGGAAGCGAGGGATTAAGCTGCCGCATCGTGGCCCACGCCCCCTCAGAGTTAGAAAATTTAGTCAGATGACTGGGATTAAGAGAATAAAGCTTACGGAATTTCACCTGCGGCTCACTCAGAAACAGCGCCTGTACCGGAGGGAAGTTATCTGCGGAAACCAGATAGTTAACGATGTCGTCCCTGAGCCTGATAAAAGACAGAAACCAGTAATAGCCCGCACGTTTGGTCACATACTCCGATTTACCTATCGTCAGACGTATATACTTATTCGCTCTCCCCTTATAAACATAATCAGTGCTGATACCCTTTTCATCCAGATGTATATCATCCCGCGTCAGACCCAGAACCTGAGAGGTGTTTCCCCATGTGTGGTAACAGAACAGAAAAAAAGAAGTAAGAAAGTAATTTTCCAGAACGTCCCTGATGATGATCTCTGCCCTGCTGACCCCGTTCTCTCCCGGATACCGGAAATACGCTTCATAAACAGGTGCCAGCAAAGACGGTGAGAAATGCCGCACCCCTTTTTCCGATTTAGCGATATGCTCCCGGATACATCCCGCAAGGAACTCATTCATGGATGACAACTGCCTCAGGATCTCGGAAAGTTCATTCCTGGTATAGCTATCCCTTCCCTGCTGCTGATACGTTCCTTTCGGTAAGAATTCATATTCATACCGCCTCTGAATCTGCCCGCCCGTAAGCAAAAACCGGTTGACCACGGACAAGTAGTGTCTTGCCATCCTGACTGAAATTTTTCGCCGACGAATATCGTTCATGAGATGTTTAATATACATTTCAACGCCTTCAGCCGTGCCATAGTCATACTGATTGACTGACTGCCATATAAAAAACATATTGAGATAACGGAAAATGGTTAACCTTCCGGCGGGACGGTAAGACAGAAGAAATCGTTTCAGAGAGGCAATAAAATCGCGTTTTTCAGGGCGGGCAAGATGCGAATGTTCACTAAACCATCCGGGGAGCAACACATAATCTGAAAAATGAGCCTGAAGATAAACGTCAAGTAAATAATATCGGTTCAGATCCCGCTGAGTGATGTGTCCGCTGACCGTCTCCCATGACAGCACATTTTCGGCCATCCACGTTATCTGCGTTTCACTCCGGCTCATATATGGCTCCATCGCGACCTGCAGCACCGTCAATCAATGCGTCCATGACCCCGGCGACTGCATCAGAAATCTGGTTTTGCTGAAGAAAGACGATGTATTTCATCGTCGTATTTTCGCTTTTATGGCCCATCCAGTATTTTACTGTACCCAGCGCATTTGCGGCCTGATCGGGATAGCAACTCAGTGCCGAGCGTAAAAAATGGGTCGCAAACGTTGCCCGCAAATCATGGGGTTTATGTCTGAACACATTTCCCGGAGCAGACCGGGCCAGGCGATGGCGAAAACTGTACCAGCGGGAGTAAAAGGCTTTTTCAGACATCCGTTTCCCGTTTGCCATTAAAAATAAAGGCTCGTGCCGCCCTTCCCCACCCTGTCGTGCACGCCATTTTTGGATCTTCTTTTCATACTCCTCATCCGCCAGATAATCCAGAACCTGCTCGTACAATCGTCTGGTGATGAAGAGTTCTCGCGTCATCCCAAACTTCGTATGAACTCCGCATCTCGGACCAATATGAAGCCCCCTGATGGTCAACTCAGATACAGGGACACTGGCAAGGTACTCTTCAGTAAAGAGTGACGACGGCAGGGTCAGCATTTCATCCAGCCGTAGCCCACAATTTTTCATCAGCACAATCATTAAACTGAACAACCCGGACTCAGATTTCAGTGCCTCATCCAGGATATGAACCTCTGCATCATTCAGTGGGTTGATTGTCCTTTTTGTTGTGCTGGTTATCCTGATGGCAAGATCCGAACTTATCACCTTGCGTCGCCCGTCAACGACTTTTTCGACCAACGTAAAAAATGAGCTGGCAGCCAGCTCACCACACTTGCCCAGAAATACGTAAAACCGTCGGATAACGCTGATGTACACCGCCGCGGTGGATGAGGCGATGCGCCCCTGCCTTACGGCCCCCAGAAGATACTCCCTGAAGCCATATGTAGGGCTTTGGTATTTCAACGTTCCCGGGGTGAAAGGGTCAAGTCCGTTATCCTCCAGCCACCTTATCCAGCGTAAAAATGCCCGGGCTAAAGGCTTTAAATCCCTGGCCTGCAGGATAGCTTTATCCATAAGATAAAAGTGTACATATCGGCTCAGTTTTCGATTCTGGATGCCGCTAATATAAGGTATTTCAGCATACAGAAATCCGGGTTCAAATTTCAGTTTCGGCTCTGTTGCATCCAGTTTGCTGACACGCCCATAACGCGCATGAATGTTAGTGATTATCCTCACAGTCTGTCGCCCTGAAACGCCACCTCATGCCTACACTATAAATCCGGAAGAAGAAAAAACAAACAACCAGGTTGCCGGGAGTGAATATGCAAATCAGGAGGAAAGTAAAAGATGTAACGACACCATCACGATGCAATACATTGACCTCAACACGTTACCCGGACCATACGTGATAAACATCACAAATCCTTTGAGTGAAGAACTTAAGATGTGATTTTCATTTCCCGGCACAAACCGTGCCCTTAAAAAACAGGCAACGGATACATCTTAATGCCAGAAGTAAACCTTAATTGATTGAATACAGCCTGAGTCCATTGCAAAAATAACACACAGGGTAAATTCGCATATACAGAACCCAACGAAAAGCAAAAGAAACCTGTAACACATTTCGTTTACCTGTCACTTTCAATTGTAAAAGCCAGCAGAAAAAGCGCATATAACTATATTTATCCCTGCGGGGACTTTTGTTTGTGCTATATATTTTTTACAGAGAACCGCAACGCGTCCAAACACAAGAATATATTTACCTCTGGAAAATGGTCTGACTCCCTTTCACGTGGTTGTAGTGACCTGTTCTGTGATTCATGTAATGTCTTTTCTGGATGAGGAAAATATGTCATCACTGATATTTTATACAGACGAAGCACAAGCACTGATTGTAACAGATACCCTTGCCGTCACCGATAATGGGGAGCCGTTATCTTTTGTTTCCAAAGCAGGTTACATCCCCCAGCTAAGAACCATCATAGCAGGAACGGGGGCAGGTGGATTTTCTAACACCTGGTTGCTTGAAGCATCAACCAGAATGGTCGTATCAGGTATACAAAATCTCAATTATCATACATCGGCCTGTCTAAGGAGGCTGTGGAAACAATACAAGCATGACCATGCAATTCCCTCTTCTTCAACGGTGACAACCAGTGTTTATCAGTTCGCAATTTGCGAGGAAACAGGAAATATCGTTTCGTTCGCCTATCGCTCAGTCCATGATTTCGAATCAGAGCAATTACAATACGGAACAGGAGTAAAACCTGAGTGCCAAATCTTGGATGGGGATTTGTTGCAGACAATTCCTGTAATGATGAATGAACAAAGGGCTATACAGGCGACATACCCACACCCGGAACGGATCCATATTGGCGGTGAGATGATTGCGCATTATCTGACATCATCTATGTATCAATGCTTTAAGATTGGGGAATTTGAGGATTTCAGAACTCAGGGAGAGTATATATTGAGCAGGATTTAGGCAAAACGCGGTTCAGATAAAGTGCTTTTAACAGGCTTGCTGAACATTAAAAGGATATCTCTCAATTACGATGAATAGCTTGAATTCTAAAAATAGAAAAGTAGAGTTTAACTCTAAATACATAAAAACAAGAGTAAAGGAGCACCCGCCGAAGCAGCCGCGCATGATGTTGACCGAGAAGCGGATCATCTCGTACGCCGGAATACGGCTGTTGCCATATGACGGATGCGGCACACGCTTGTACGGCAGGGCAAAAACGCTGTCAATCTCTTCGGTAGAGAGAGGGATCGCCGGCGGGTTAACCCAGATATAACGCTCGCCGTGCTTTTGCATCAACGCGCGGGCACAGCCCGGGTTGGTTTCATGGTGCAGAATACGGGAGGCGTGTGCGTAGAGCACCTTGTCAGCTTTGACCTTCTCATATGACGGCAGTAGCACATAGGTCTTTTCCCACGGCTTCGGACGCGGCGGCTGCACCACCACGGCCTTTGCTTCCGCTTTCTTCGGCTCAACTGGTTTGTTATCCGCGCACGGCAGATCGTCACCGTACGGGTGCGGGATAGGGTCGATTTTGCCCGGCATATCGATAATGCGGGAATCCACCCCGCTCCAGCCCGGCAGCGCCTCTTTCACCATGATCGCGGTGTTGCGCACGTCGCGGATCTCGCTGACCGCTTCACCCTGCGCCAGGCGATGCGCCACTTCCACCAGCGGACGCTCGCCGTTGCCGAAGATCAGCATGTCGGCTTTCGAATCCACCAGCACCGAACGGCGCACGGTGTCAGACCAGTAGTCGTAGTGCGCGGTGCGGCGCAGGCTCGCCTCGATGCCGCCCAGGATCACCGGCACGTCTTTCCATGCTTCTTTGCATCGCTGGGTGTAGACGAGGGTCGCGCGATCGGGACGTTTACCCGCCACGTTATCTGCCGTATAAGCGTCGTCATGACGCAGCTTACGGTCCGCGGTATAGCGGTTGATCATCGAGTCCATGTTGCCCGCGGTCACGCCAAAGAACAGGTTAGGTTTACCCAGACGCATAAAGTCGTCTTTGCTGTTCCAGTCAGGCTGAGAAATAATCCCCACGCGGAAACCCTGAGCTTCCAGCATACGGCCGCAGATCGCCATGCCAAAGCTCGGGTGATCGACATACGCATCACCCGTCACCAGAATGATATCGCAGCTGTCCCAGCCCAGTTGATCCATCTCTTCCCGGGACATCGGCAGGAACGGCGCCGGTCCAAAGCAGGCAGCCCAGTACTGGGGCCAGGAGAAGAGGTCGCGATCCGGCTGGATCAGGGAAATTGCGCTCATAATGCTTCCGAAGAAAAAATAGACAAAAGGAGCGGGATTATACGCTGGTTTATCGGGGGAAATGAAGGGGTATTTATTGCCCGGTGACGCTACGCTTACCGGGCCTACGGGCCTGTAGGTCGGGTAAGGCGAAGCCGCCACCCGACTCGTTTTACGGTGCCGGATTCACCAGCATCTGCCCTACCGACCCCCTGTCCATCATCTCCAGCGTCTGGCTGTGGAACAGGAACGGGAAGTGCGGCCATGACGGCTGTCCATAGTAGACGAGCAGTTCTACCTGCCCATCCACCCAGACGGTGTCTTTCCAGCCCCTGTCTTCCGGGAACGGCATCGCCCCGTTGACGTTGCGGATCAGGAATGACACCCCTTCAATATGGAACGACTGCGGCATCCCCGAGCGGACGGTCCAGCGCTCCCAGGTTCCCTGCTGGGCGGTGATATCAATACGGTTTACGTCCCACAGCGCACCGTTGATGCCCGGATCGTCGCCAAGGCTGATATCGCGACTGCGTACTGCCGGGCCGGTCACAATTTCCTGCGGCAGCAGGCGCATCGGCAGACTGTCGGTCACCAGCGGCAACAGGCCGGTCGGGCGCAGCGTCAGCACCAGCGTGGAGACCAGAACGCTCGACGGTTCAAAGAAGCCGCGAATGCGGTCAACAATGCTTGCCGCTTCGCCGCAGGTCACGGACACTTCATCCCCGTTGGTCATATCCACGAGGATTTCACGACGTTCGCCCGGCGCCAGCGCCAGCTGTTTCACCGACACCGGCGCAGGTAATAACCCCTGATCGCCTGAAATCACATGCAGGGCGCGGCCGTCGCTCATTTGCAGCAGGTAGCGGCGCGAGTTAGAGGCATTCAACAGACGCAGGCGCACCCAGCCACGAGACACTTCGACATACGGGCTTTGCGCGCCGTTAACCAGCAGCGTATCGCCCACAAAGCCACCGCTGCCCGGCTCGCTGTACTCCGGCGTACCGAAGTTATCCAGACGCTTGTCCTGAATAATGATCGGGAAATCATCAACACCGTAGTGATTCGGGATCGGCAGCGTTTTACTGACCTCATCTTCAATCAGCCACATCCCGGCCAGGCCGTTATAGACCTGCTGGGCGGTGCGGTTCGGGGTGTTGGCGTGATACCACAATGTCGCCGCGCTCTGACGAATCGGGAGGACGGGCGCCCAGTCGGCATTCGGCGACATCATGCGCGCCGCGCCGCCCATCAGCGGCCCCGGCACCTGCAACCCACTGACGGTCATTGCGACATTTTCCGTCGTCCGGTTACTGTAGATGAGCTTGACGTCATCCCCATTCCACACGCGAATGGTCGGCCCGAGGTAGCGTCCGTTAATGCCCCATACCTGCGCGCGCGTTCCCTGGGTAAAGGACCAGTGGCTACGCTGAAGCGTGAGGAATAGCGGCTGTCCGCGACGGGATTCAATCAACGGCGGAATAGGCAGCGGCTGTTGCTGCCCGGCGGCGCTGGCTGTCCGCGGCATCGCACCCGCACAAAGGGCGATACCCGAAGCCTGAATAAACTGACGCCGACTGAGTGACATATAAGCTCCATCTGAAACGACTAACAACGCGGGAATTCGTTTTCCCTTGAACGAAACCGGGTTAAATCTTACCGGCGGCTTCTCGCTCTGCAACTTCTTTATCGAGCTGTGCAATGTGCTGAGCCATCAGCTCGCGGCAGTGCGTGGCCAGCTCGCGCACCTGGTCTTTACCGTATTTGGAGGTATCCACCGGCGGTAGCATTTCGACAATGACCAGTCCGTTTTTCAGACGGTTAAGATTAATCTTATTCGATGTATTGGAAACGCACACGGGAATAATTGGAACGCCTGCCGCAATTGCAGCATGAAACGCGCCGGTCTTGAACGGCAGCAGGCCGCGACCGCGGCTGCGCGTCCCTTCCGGGAACATCCAGATTGAGATCCGGCGCTTTTTAAACTGATCCACCACTTCCGCAATGGTGCCATGCGCTTTCGCACGGTTGTTGCGGTCAATCAGCAAGTTACCGGTGAGCCAGTACAGTTGGCCGAAAAGCGGGATCCACAACAGGCTCTTTTTCCCGACGGTTACGGTCGGCGGAATAACAATATTTGAGGCCGTCACCATATCGTAGTTGTTCTGATGGTTAGCGATATAGATGGCGTTACCGAAATTCTCCGCCCCTTCAGGCAGACGCTTTTCAACCTTCAGGCCGAACAATGGCGCAAGGCGACCAAACATGTGCCCGAACGTCGCGACATGTTTTGGGTTACGCGGGCTGAACAGGCAATAAATCGATCCGAAAATACAGACCAGAATGCAGTAAATAACGGTAAGAATAAGACGAACAATGTATAGCATAGCGACCTCTGAAGCCCTGACAGCTGACAATTATACTTCACCTGTGGCCAGGTAAGGACTTTATTACGAGCGCGTATTGTTAATCGCAACGCACGAATTAACAACGTTTTTACGGGAAATTTTATGGTAATCCCCCTCCGGAAAGAGGGGGGGATGAAACAGGTTACTCTTCGCTGTCGTCCGCTTTGCTGCGCGCCGGCGAGTCGATCTCCACGCGGTCGATGCGCTGCAGGCCACGCATCAGTGAGCCGCGACGTCCGCGCTCGCCAACCACCTTCTGCAGCTCTTCCGGACGCAGTTTGATCTTACGTTTGCCGACATGAATGGTCAGCGTGCTCTGCGGCGGCAGCAGGAAGAGATGCGCCAGGCTATCTTCGCCTTTTGCCGCTTCCGCTGACGGGATACTGATGATCTTGTTGCCCTTCCCTTTCGACAGCTCCGGGAGATCGCTGACCGGGAACATCAGCATGCGTCCGGCAGCGGTGATCGCCAGCAGCATATCGCTTTCGTTCTCGATGATCAGCGGCGGCATGACGTGGGCGTTATCCGGCAGGCTGATCAGCGCTTTACCGGCGCGGTTACGCGACACCAGATCGTTAAAGGTGCAGATAAAGCCGTAGCCAGCATCAGACGCCATCAGCAGTTTTTGATCGTCGGCTTCCATCAGCATATGGTCAACCGTGGCGCCCGGCGGCAGCGTCAGCTTGCCCGTCAGCGGTTCGCCCTGCCCGCGCGCGGATGGCAGCGTGATCGGATCAATAGCGTAGCTGCGGCCCGTGGAGTCGATAAACGCCACCGGCTGGTTGCTCTTGCCCTTCACCGCCGCCTTGAAGCTGTCACCGGACTTGTAGCTCAGACCCGGCGCGTCGATATCGTGGCCTTTGGCGCTACGCACCCAGCCGCTCTGGGAAAGCACGATGGTCACCGGCTCGGACGGCAGCATGTCGTGCTCGTTCATCGCCTTCGCTTCTTCGCGCTCATGCAGCGGAGAACGACGGTCGTCGCCAAAGGCGTCGGCATCGGCCTGCAACTCTTTCTTCAGCAGGGTGTTCATCTTGCGCTCGGACGCCAGAATCGCCTGAAGCTGATCGCGCTCTTTTTCCAGCTCGTTCTGCTCCCCGCGGATCTTCATCTCTTCCAGCTTAGCGAGATGGCGTAGCTTCAGTTCGAGGATCGCTTCGGCCTGGGTTTCGCTGATGCCAAAGCGCGACATCAGGGCAGGCTTAGGTTCGTCCTCGGTACGAATGATCTCAATCACTTCGTCAATGTTGAGGAACGCCACCAGCAAACCTTCGAGGATATGCAGGCGCTTAAGCACTTTCTCCAGGCGATGGTTCAGACGGCGGCGCACCGTATCGCGGCGGAAGGCCAGCCATTCGGTGAGGATCTCCAGCAGGTTTTTCACCGCCGGACGACCGTCCAGACCAATCATGTTCAGGTTGATGCGGTAGCTTTTTTCCAGATCGGTAGTGGCGAACAGGTGGTTCATCACCTGCTCCATATCCACGCGGTTAGAGCGCGGCACGATCACCAGACGGGTCGGGTTTTCGTGGTCCGATTCGTCGCGCAGGTCGTCCACCATCGGCAGCTTTTTATTGCGCATCTGGGAGGCAATCTGCTCCAGCACCTTCGCGCCGGAGACCTGGTGCGGCAGCGCGGTGATCACCACGGCGCCATCCTCTTTGGTCCATACCGCGCGCATGCGCACGGAGCCGCGGCCGTTCTGGTAGATTTTACGGATTTCCGCACGCGAGGTGATGATCTCGGCTTCGGTCGGATAGTCCGGCCCCTGCACGATATCCAGCAGATCGTCCAGCGAGGTTTTTGGCTGCTCAATCAGGGTGATGGCGGCTTTCGCCACTTCACGCAGGTTGTGCGGCGGAATGTCCGTCGCCATGCCCACGGCGATACCGGTCGTGCCGTTCAGCAGGATGTTCGGCAGACGCGCAGGCAGCATTTTCGGCTCCTGCATCGTACCGTCGAAGTTTGGCACCCAGTCGACCGTACCCTGCCCCAGCTCGCCCAACAGCACTTCGGCATATTTAGACAGGCGGGATTCGGTATAACGCATCGCCGCGAAGGATTTCGGATCGTCCGGCGCCCCCCAGTTCCCCTGGCCATCCACCAGCGGATAGCGGTAAGAGAACGGCTGGGCCATCAGCACCATCGCTTCATAGCAGGCGCTGTCACCGTGCGGATGGTATTTCCCCAGCACGTCACCGACGGTACGGGCGGATTTCTTGAACTTGGCGGTCGCATTCAGCCCCAGTTCGGACATCGCATAGACGATGCGGCGCTGAACGGGCTTCAGGCCATCCCCGATAAACGGCAACGCCCTGTCCATGATGACGTACATGGAGTAGTTCAGGTAGGCGTTTTCCGTGAATTCATGTAGCGCGAGGCGCTCTGCCATATCGCTCATTACGTGTGATTCCTCAACTCAGAAACCGATGGGTTTCAGGCAATATTGCCGCAGATACTACCTCATCTGGCGAGTTGAGTCACAAAGAAAAAGGGCCGCTCATGCGGCCCTTTCCGGGTTATTTGTTCAGCTTGATAACCTGCTTCACGTCGATTTCAAACTCGTTCCAGTCTTTATCGATTTTACCCTGGAGTTCGACTTTATCCTGTGGCGTCACCGTCACGCCGTTCCAGCGCTTGTGGTCGATCTCCACCACCACCGTGCCGCTTTCATCGCGGAAGGTGTAACGGTCATCGGACAGGCGCTCGGTAATATTACCGCGCAGCTTCACCCAGCTGTCGTCCTTCATATCTTTGACTTTAGCCGCGGTAGTGAGGTTGGCGTTATTATCGACAAAGCCACCCTGCTGGGTTTGCGTCTGGGTCTGTGTCGCAGATGGGCCAGAGAAGCCACCCTGTGCAGCAAAAACAGGGGCAGTGGTCATCATCATAATGGCAGCAATTGCAGCGTATTTTTTCATCTTAATCTCTCCCTTTAATGTCGTTTCACAATCCATTAAACAGGGTAAACCTTAACAACTTCTTAAGGGGAAAATTTATTTATTTTTACTGTACAGCAGGCGCTTGCAGAAGGTTTACTGACGGCATCAAGGAGGAAATATGCGCATTTTACTGGTAGAAGACGACAAGCTCATCGGCGATGGCATCAAAGCGGGCTTAAGCAAAATGGGCTTTAACGTGGACTGGTTTACCGACGGTAAAACCGGGCAGGCGGCCCTGTACACCGCGCCGTACGATGCCGTGGTGCTGGACCTGACGCTGCCGGAAATCGACGGGCTTGAGATCCTGCGCGCCTGGCGCGAAAGCGGTAAGAGCGAACCGGTGCTGATCCTCACCGCGCGGGATGCGCTGAATCAGCGCGTCGAAGGGTTACGCCTGGGGGCGGATGATTACCTGTGTAAGCCGTTCGCGCTGATTGAAGTGGCAGCCCGCCTCGAAGCGCTGGTGCGCCGCAGCCACGGGCAGGCGCGCAGCGAGCTGCGTCACGGCAAGGTCACGCTCGATCCGGCAAGTCTCGTCGCCACGCTGGAGGGCGAAACGCTGGTGCTCAAACCCAAAGAGTTCGCCCTGCTGGAACTGCTGATGCGCAACGCGGGCCGCGTGCTGCCGCGCAAGGCCATCGAAGAGAAACTCTACAACTGGGATGATGACGTCTCCAGCAACGCCGTCGAAGTCCACGTTCATCATTTACGCCGCAAGCTCGGCAGCGAATTTATCCGCACCGTGCACGGCATCGGTTATACCCTGGGTGACGCATGAAACTGACCCAACGCCTGAGCCTGAAGCTGCGCCTGACGCTCCTCTTTTTGCTGCTGTCCCTGGCGGCCTGGTTTGCCGCAAGCGTGGTGGCCTGGCAACAGACGACCGACAAGCTCGATAAGCTGTTCGATACCCAGCAGATGCTGTTTGCCAAACGGCTGCTGACGATGGACGTGGACGAACTTCGCGCCCCGGAACGCATGCGCGAGGTGCCGAAAAAAGCCAAACACGGCCATCTTGACGACGATGCGCTGGCCTTCGCAATCTTCACCGCCGACGGCAGCATGGTGCTTAACGACGGTGAGAACGGGCGCGACATACCTTATCACTACCGCCGGGACGGATTTGATGACGGTCGGTTGCAGGATGACAACGACGAATGGCGTTTCCTGTGGCTGACCTCCCCGGACGGGAAATACCGCGTGGTGGTTGGCCAGGAGTGGGAGTACCGACAAGATATGGCGCTGGACGTGGTCAGCTCGCAGCTGACGCCGTGGCTGGTGGCGCTGCCCGTAATGCTTCTGTTGCTGATTGTCCTGCTGAGCCGGGAACTGAAACCGCTGAAAAACCTGGCGCAAACCCTGCGTTCACGCTCGCCGGATGCGACCGATACGCTGCCCACCCACGGCGTGCCGACGGAGGTTCGCCCGCTGCTTGATGCGCTTAACCATCTTTTCGCCCGTACGCAGGAGATGATGGCCCGCGAGCGCCGCTTCACCTCGGATGCCGCTCATGAGTTGCGCAGCCCGCTGGCCGCGCTGAAGGTGCAAACCGACGTGGCGCAGCTTTCCCTTGACGATCCCGGGGCGCAGTCTAAAGCGCTGGGGCAATTGCATGCGGGCATCGACCGCGCCTCCCGACTGGTGGACCAGCTTCTCACCCTGTCGCGCCTGGATTCACTGGATAATCTTGATGACGTCGAACCCGTGATGATGGCCGATTTGCTGCAATCCGCGGTGCTGGATATCTGGCATCCGGCGCAGCAGGCGGGCATTGATATTCGGCTCAACGTCAACGCGCCCGAGGTGATGCGTCACGGACAGCCGTTATTGCTGAGCCTGCTGGCGCGTAACCTGCTGGATAACGCCGTTCGTTACAGCCCGCGCGGCAGCGTGGTGGACGTGACGCTGAACACCCAAAGCTTTACCGTGCGCGACAACGGCCCGGGCATTTCAACCGATGCGCTGGCGCGTCTCGGCGAGCGCTTTTATCGTCCACCGGGCCAGGACGCCACCGGCAGCGGTCTGGGGTTGTCTATTGTGAAGCGCATCGCGGCGTTACACGGGATGCGCGTCTCGCTGGGCAATGCGCCTGAAGGGGGCTTTGAGGTGACCGTCAGCTGGTAGCCATTATTGCGCTGAGCGCAAAAGACTTTGCACATTTTGCTTATTTTTCCGCTCCGTCCTCGCGCGTAGAATACCTGGCATACTCTCAGCATCGAGGACAAATAATGAGCAACATTCTGATTATCAACGGCGCGAAAGAATTTGCGCACTCTAAAGGCCAGCTCAATGACACCCTGACCGAGGTCGCGGATGGTTTCCTGCGCGACGCCGGACATGATGTTAAGGTTGTGCGCGCGGACAGCGATTACGACGTGAAGGCCGAAGTGCAGAACTTCCTGTGGGCCGACGTGGTTATCTGGCAGATGCCGGGCTGGTGGATGGGCGCACCGTGGACCGTGAAAAAATACATGGACGATGTGTTTACCGAAGGTCACGGTTCGCTGTATGCCAGCGACGGCCGCACCCGCTCAGACGCGTCTAAAAAATACGGTTCCGGCGGCCTGTTGCAGGGCAAGAAATACATGCTCTCCCTGACCTGGAATGCCCCACTTGAAGCGTTCACCGAGCAAGATCAGTTCTTTGAAGGCGTAGGCGTAGACGGCGCGTATCTGCCATTCCACAAGGCGAATCAGTTCCTGGCTATGGAGCCGCTGCCGACCTTTATCGTCAATGACGTAATTAAAATGCCGGACGTCCCACGCTATATCGCAGAATATCGCAAGCATCTCGCGGAAATTTTTGCTTAACTGGTAGCCTGGAATTAGAAGGAGTTAATTATGCTTACCGTTATTGCTGAAATCCGTACGCGTCCTGGCCAACATCACCGCCAGGCGGTGCTGGATGAGTTCGCAAAGATCATCCCGACCGTACTGAAAGAAGAAGGCTGCCACGGCTACGCGCCAATGGTGGACGCCGCCACCAGCGCAAGCTTCCAGGCGACCGCGCCAGACTCGATCATCATGGTTGAGCAGTGGGAAACCGTCGCGCACCTTGAAGCGCATTTGCAGACCGCGCATATGAAAGCGTGGAGCGACGCGGTGAAAGGGGACGTTCTGGAAACCCATATTCGTATTCTGGAGCAAGGGGTCTAAGTTCTGTGAAATTTGCCGGGTGGCACTGCGTTTACCCGGCCTACAACTTCCCTCCCAGGCCCGGTAAGCGTTAACGCCACCGGGCTTTTTTTATCACCTTAACACTCAACTGCTATGCTTATTCTGACTTCATGTTAAACAGGAGGATGGAATGGGTCTTTTTAATTTCGTAAAAGAAGCAGGCGAAAAGCTGTGGGACAATCTGACCGATCATAAGGGTCAGAGCGACAAAATCACCGAGCACCTCAAGAAACTCAACATTCCCGGTTCCGATAAGGTTCAGGTTGACGTCACCGACGGCAAAGCCAGCGTGACGGGCGACGGGCTGACGCAGGAGCAGAAAGAAAAAATCCAGGTCGCCGTGGGCAACATCGCAGGCGTCAGCGAGGTGGAGAACAACATCACCGCGACAGATGCCAAAGATGAAGCTACTTACTATACGGTGAAATCCGGCGATACCCTGAGCGCGATCTCTAAAACCGTGTACGGCGATGCTAACCAGTACAACAAGATTTTTGAGGCTAACCGCCCTATGCTCTCCAGCCCCGATAAAATCTATCCCGGCCAGACGCTGCGTATTCCTAAAGCATAACGTCTAAAACAGTCGGTTCACGTCGCGCAGAGGAACAGAATGAAAATAGCTTGTCTTGGCTGGGGTTCGTTAATCTGGAAAAGCGGCGCGTTACCGGTAGCCGGTGAGTGGCAGACCGACGGGCCTTCTTTGCCCGTCGAGTTCTGTCGGGTCAGCGATGGCGGTGAACTGGCGACCGCCATCTGTATGAATGCCCCTGCCGTGCCGGTGCTTTGGGCATGGCTGGAGGCCACAACGTTGAGCGTGGCCTGCCGCGCTTTGCGTGAGCGCGAAGCCATTCCCGAGGATCGCTGCGATGGCATTGGCTCGCTGCTAATCACCGGACGCGACACGGGTATCCTGACAACATGGGCCAGGGAGAAAGGTATTGAAGCGATCATCTGGACCGGGCTCCCGCCGAGAAGCGCGTCACAGGAAGGCAGGGTTCCTGCCGTGGACGAAGCCATCGCTTATCTCGACGGCCTCAGCGGAGAGACCCGTAGCCATGCGCAGGACTATATTTGCCGCGTGCCTGCCCAGCTTGATACGCCCTACCGGCGCGTCATTAAAGACGTGCTTGGATGGTAATCCCCCGGCCAGTTACCAGTACAGTTTCCAGCTCCGGGTGAAACGCACCAGCGCCTCAACGTAGAAGTAATCTCCCCAGCTTGCGCACTCATCCACGCCTTTGTTGCTCCCGAGGTGGTAAACCGAGTGTTTAAGCAGCCCGTTGCCCTTTTCTTCTCTCCCCATCAGATAGTGTTTCGTCAGTGACGACATAATGCCTTTAGCCCATTCCATATAGCGCTCGCGATCCGGATCCGTGACCGGCAGGTGTTTCACCAGCTCCAGCAGCCCACATACCGCAATCGCCGCCGAGGAAGAATCACGCAGCGCGTCGGTGCCCACCAGCGCCAGATCCCAGTGGCAGACGTAGTCGTCGGGCAGGCGATTGAGGAAGTAGTTCGCCAGCCGTTTTGACAGGGCGATCATCGTCTCGTCGCCGGTATAGATATAGCTCAGCAGGAAGCCGTAAATTCCCCACGCCTGCCCGCGTGACCAGCAGGAGTCGTCGGCGTAGCCCTGCTGGGTGTTGCCGTAGCGCGGTGCGCCGGTTGTCACATCCATATAGTAGGTGTGGAAGGTGGAGGCATCGTCACGAATGAGGTACGTCGCCGCCTGCATGACGTGCGCTTTTGCGGCGTCGGCAAAACGCGGATCGCCCGTCTGCTCCGTTGCCCAGTAGAGCAGCGGCAGGTTCATGTTGCAGTCGATGATCATCCGCCCGGCCTGGTCCGGATCGGAGAGATCGCCCCACGCCTGGATGATCTTCGCCTTCTCGTGGAAGCGTTCCAGCAGAGCTTCCGCCGCCAGCAGCGAGAAGCCGCGCGCCTCGCGGTTTCCGGTCAGTCGCCACGCGGCTACGCAGGAGAGCGTGTAAAGGAAGCCTAAATCGTGGGTGTTGGTGTCGTTGCGCCCGGCGATGCGCAGGCCAAACGAGCGCACGTGTTTTTCCGCCATCGCGCGGAATTTTTCCTCGCCGCTCATCTCCCATGCCAGCCATAGCTGCCCGGTCCAGAAGCTGGTGGTCCACTCCACGTTGTCAGTCAGCGGATAAAAACCGTTCTGGCAGGTTTCCGCCGGGAATTTGTCGCCGAACTCCGTTAAATGACGGCTAATCAGGTCCAGAACGTGGCTGCGCGCCGAATTCAGTTCATCGCTGAATGCGCGGGAGTCAACGGGCGCAGCGATAACAGGCAGACGTTCTTCTTTGATACGACTTAACATATTTCGGTTCCTTCTTTGACGGCGTAATTTATCGTGTTGACGTTTCTGCTACGTTCAGCGCACGAGCCCCGCGCCATTTGCTCTGACAGGCAGATAACGTAAAAGCAGAAATAAGGGTAAAGGTCAGCGCCGTTGCGCCCATGATGATATAGGTGTGCTCAAAGCCAATACGGTCATACATATAGCCGGCAGGGGAAGAGACCACCACGTTGCCAACGTAGAGCATTGCCTGATAGCCGAGTAAATACATGGTGGCATTGACGCGCTTGTCGAAATGCTCGGCGATATATTTAAATACCGACACCAGCAGGAGACAAATTTCCAGACCGTACAGCGGCTTAAGCACTGAAATTAACAGGTGAGAATCACACATGCCGGAAATAATCAGACGCGCCCCGACCACCAGCCCGACAATTAATAGCCCGCGTTTGGCGCCAATAAAGTTCACAAACAGCGGGACCACCATATACATGACAAATTCCATGCCCGACTGCACGGTCCCGAGATAACCGAATACCGCGTTGCCCTCATGAATATCATCGAAGAAGGTGACGAAATAGCGCGAGAACTGCTGCTCGGCGATAAACATCATCCACGCCACGCCCGCCACGTACAGGCAGAAGGCCCAGAATTTGCGGTTTCGCAGCAGGGCGTAAACGTCTGACGGGGCGATTTTCTCTTTCGTCAGCACCTCGCCCGCGTGAATGGAGTTAGTGTTCACTTTCAGGCTCAGCAGGACGATCAGCATCACCACCGACGCCACGCTGCCGAGGATAAAGTTATACGCCGGTGAGAGGTTAAACAGCAGGCCGGAGAAGGACGATGCCACCGCCCAGCCGAGCGAACCCCACATGCGAATTTGCCCGAACTCCATGCCGTTTAAGCGGCTAAAGCGGTCGGAATACGATTCGCACGCCGCCACACCCGCGTACCAGGCAAAGCTTAAATAGAGCGCGCCGATAATAATCCCCAGCAGGGTATTAGACATTAACAGCGGCTGGTATACGTAAATAAAGAACGGCGCCATCAGGGCCGACATGATCACCACAAAATAGAGCAGGTATTTGCTCATGCCGATCTTATCGAGAATATAGCCGTAGATCGGTTTAAGAATAACGGAGAATATCCCGTTCACCGCAAAAACGGTTCCAATCACCGAGCCGCTGAGATTGGCTTTCTGGCCAAGCCAGATCGCCAGCAGTCCAATACTGGCAGACCAGGTAAAGAAATAGAGAAAGATAAAGCTACTGATTTTGTAATATTCAGTTCTGTTAGTTATCGATGTGCTTTTCATATCATCCTCGCCGACGTGTAGGGCCAGATTTTTATAATGTGAACGACAGCTTACGTTCGCTTCCGGGTTCGCTAATGACGACCCGGCTATGGGTTATATTCAGCTGCGGCGTCGCCGCAACGGGCTGTTTTCCGCCAGCCAGAACGGCGCAACAGAGCCAGCTTTCCCCTTGCGGGAGGTCGGCCTTTAACAACGGAATGGAAGCGCACTCCGCAAACATAATGCTGCTGTTCGGCGGCGTGACGATGCTGTCTGGCTGGCGGTGAATGACCGGCGAAAGATCGACAATGACGCTGCTGCCGTTTTCAGCCATCAGATAACAACCGCGATCGCGCACCTGGTGGGCGGTTTTCATCACCGCAAAGCCGCCCTCGACGGTTTGCAGAGTGCGCGCGCTGTTGATACGGTGCAGGCGCAGGTGCCACTCCCCGAACGGGATCTGCCAGGTCGCAATCTGCACGTCGCGCCACGGCGACCAGCGCGAGAAAATGTTATGTTCATCTACCCGAACCTCTTCGCACTCGCGACGACCACGGAAATAGTCATCTCCATCCGTCAGCAGCAGCATCGAATCGCAGGCGGCATGCTTCAGGCCAAAACGCCCGCGCTCAATGGTGAATCCGAAGCGGCTGGAGTAGGCAAATTTGGTGTATTTCGCTTCGGTGTTGACGTAGTTATTCAGCTCCAGCTGACCAGCGGTGAGCATGACGACGTGCTGCGAATCTTTCGAATGCATCAGGATCTGCTGCGCATGCGGGATCACATGTTTTTCAACAAGCGCGGGCAGCGGCTGCTCGTCGGCCTGCCAGAACGGATGCGCCTCCGGCAGCGCCAGGATCAGGTAGGTTTTCAGCGCCCAGTACGGTGAACCGGGGGAGTTGTAATCCTCGCACATCGCCAGGTTCGGATACGCAAACCCCAGGGTAAGAATACCGTCGCGATCGACAATCGACTGCTGCTGCCACCAGCGCAGATGCCGCAGCACAATGCCCTTCACGATACCCGGGGTGAAGACGTCCAGCTGAGAAAAAGCCACCGCGCTCCAGAAGGCAACCATGGCAAAGCGGTAGGTCAGGCTGCGGCCAAACGGCACCGAGGCACCATCGGCGGCGGACCAGTAGATAAAGTCTTCCGCGAACAGATGCGAGCGCTCGCGCAGCACCTTCGCCCTCGCCTCGTCGTCACTCAGGGTGGCGTAAATCAGGCCGTAAAAATGGAAAGCCATGGAGATGTAATAGTCTTTCGGGCGGCCGGGACCATCGGAGTACCAGCCGTCGCCGAGATAGTAGGCGTCCATCAGCGCAAAGCGGTGGTCAATGGCGGCTTGATCGTACGGCAGGCCGGCGCGCTTAAAGCCGAGCTGGACCATAATGGCAAAATAGTTCCAGTTGCTGTCCGGCATCTGCGCGTCGGTGATTTGGTTGAGCCACGCGTGCAGGTTCATCACCTCGCGCCCGGTAAAGTGCGCGGTGAGTTTATCTCCCAGCAGAGCGAGCCCCAGACCGTAGGCCGCCATCTCCACCAGACGCTGATCGTACGGGCCGGTTTCACCCCAGTAGCCGGTGCTTTGCGGGTCGGTACCAAGCTTAATGGCAGTAAGGTACTTCTCGCTGAACGGCGTGCTTTCGCCGGATGCCATCAGCGGAAACAGCCCCCACAGCGCGCGGGAAAGTCCCTCCATCTGCGCAATATCCGCTGTGTAATGGGCGCAGGTATCACCCAGCGAGAATCGTGAACGGTTCGCCGGAAATTGCGTGTCCAGCGCCTGTAAAAGTGCATTCAACGACGCCACTACATCCTGGCGTGAAGACAACGGATTTGATTTTTCTTTGTTTGCCGCCCACATCGGTTCGCCCTCGTAATCAACTGCGGCAAAGCATAGTGAATCCGCAAGGGGCAGAAATGTTAGCCGTGTCACAGGCATGAACGATGAATAAACCTCCAGTTGAGAAAATTTAAAAAGGTGGTTTATAAAGACGGTCAGACGGGAAAAAGTTGAGTTTTATTGCACTATGCGCGACACGCCGACATCCGATCTTCTGGAACTGATCGCCCTGAACGATACCGTGGCCTCGTTCAGCCGCCTGTTTGCCAATACCGTGCGCTACCATCACTGGCACCAGTGTCTGGAGATCCTCTATGTGGAAGAGGGCTTTGGCGTGGCGATTGTCGATAATCGTCACTACACCATGCGCCCCGGACGGCTGTTTTTCTTCCCGCCTTTTACGCTGCACAAGGTCATGGTGGACGAACAGGCGGAGGCAATTTACCGCCGCACCATTATTCATCTCGACCAGCACGCGGTGCTGAAGATCCTGCGGGATTTTCCCCAGACCCGGCAGCGTCTGGAGCGGCTGTCACGCCGTGGCGGCGAAGCGTGGGTCGCCGATTTAGCCCACTTCCATCATCATATCGACCATCTGTTTAGCTGCTATAAACCGCCGATGAACGGCGAGAGCATCGCCAGCCTGCTGATCGGCCTGTTCGCGATGCTGCCCGACGATCGCGACGGCGAGCCGGGAAACAGCCAGGGGATCGCCAGCCAGGTGATGTTTTGGCTCGACGAGCATTATCAGGAGAAATTTCGTCTGGATGCGCTGGCCAATGAGCTGGGAAAATCCCGCAGCTACGTATCGCGAAAATTCCATGCGGAAACGGGCGAAAAAATTCACGACTACCTGAATACGCTAAGGTTGCGTAAGGCGTGTGAGTGTTTACTCCACACTGATTCGAGCGTGCGTGACATTGCCGCACAGACGGGTTTTTCCGACGTGACGTGGTTTATCAGCGCGTTTAAAAAAGGGATTGGCGAGACGCCGCTGCAGTACAGGAAGAACCATCGTGCGGTTTGACGCCCTCACCCACGGGGCTGAGGGTTCCCCACAAATTAATGCGAGCACTGAGCAATCCCCTCGCCCCTCCGGGGAGAGGGTTAGGGTGAGGGGAACATACGGCGGTGGTGGTCATTCCGTTCACTTTATGTTCCTTGCTACTCTGTAACGACATGACCGGTGAACGTGCCAGGGTGGCTCAGTCGCCACCACCCTGGCGACCCGGGCTCCCGGCGGTAAATCGCCGCTTCGCGGTGCCCTCGGCTTATTCCTTCCGGCTTATCGGGTACGGGCGGAGGCAACGTCCCTGTAAAGCCGCCCTCTCGGCGCATCCCTGCGCCTCGCCCCGGCCTGCAGGAAACGCCTCAGCGATTTACAGCCGGACCAGGGCATCGCTGACAGCCCTCAGTCATTTAGAAAGCAACTTTATTGCTTCTGCATAAAAAAATTACTGGGGATCCCTCAGCCCACGGGGAGAGGGGGAAAATCAACCGCTCTTCTTGCCCGGCTTTAATCCGCGGTGTAACTCGTTGATGCGCTTCATCGACTTGATGGTGCGCTGCGGCTCGGTGGAGGCGACGGACAGAATAATCATCTCCAGGCACAGCAGCACCGTGCCGTGCAGCGGGATTTTGCCCTTCTCGCCGCCGCGCGGGACGTGGATCACTACGCTTGCCTCTTTGCTAAAGCGCGAGTCAGTGGCGTTGGTCAGCAAAATGGTGGGAATACCCAGGCGCTTCGCTTCGCGCAGCGTGGTCTGTCCCTCCCGGTGCGCGGATTTTTGCGCCATCATTACCAGCACGTCACCGCGCTGTAGGGCAATCAGCTGTTCGGCGAGGCCAATACCGGTGCGGTTGAGCGGGATCGCAGGCAGGCCTATACGGCTAAATAGTCGCGAGGTGTACTCAGCCAGAATGCCGGATGCGCCAATGCCAAAAATAGCGACCTGTCTCGCCTGCGCCAGCAGCGACACCGCCTGCGCCATCGCGTAGCGGTTGCCCGGTTCGGACAACACCGCGCAGGTGTGTTGATGGCCTTCCAGCACAAAATCGATGCTCGCGTCGACGTCGCTGGTAAGCGTGTTTACCGTCGTGGACATCTTCTCGCTGGAGGTGACCACCGGGCCAAACCACTGCTCCAGGGTCTGCTTGAGATCCCGCAGCCCGCCAAACCCAAGCGCCTGAATGGCACGCACCACGGTGGCGTCCGAGGTGTGTAGCACAGCGGCAATCTCCATTGCCGTCTGCTCCATAACCGCTTCACGATTTTCATTGATATAGCTCGCCACCTGCAGCAGGCGCGGCGTCAGCTGGTGCGCCCGCGAGCGGAGGCGGTCGCCGTAGACATCAATTTTTCGGATCATCGAGCGGCCTCCGGCAGCGGACGGCCCGCTATCTGCGACTGCACCTGCGCGGCCATCAGCCCCAGCGAGGCAAATGAATTTGAGATCGCTTCCTCGCGGGAGATGAGCACGTAATGCCCGGTTCGGCAGGCGTTGAGAAACTGACACCAGCCCGGCATCACCGCATCCATCGCCGCCAGCTCGTCCTGCGGTTTTCCGCCGGTGTCCCCGCGCCAGGTTGCAAAGACAAAATCAGCATCCAGCTCCGGCAGACGCTCGGCGCTGACGTCGATGCGCCCGCCCTCCGGGATGCTCTCAATCAGCGGCGGGAACCTGAACCCTGCGTCGCGCAGCACGCGCCCAAGCGAGTGGTAGCTGTGCATGGCGTTGATTTTGCCCTGATTGGCCTGAATCACCGAGACGGTCAGTTTGCTCGTATCGATGGTCGCCTTTAGCGCCTCGATCTGCTCCTGATAGCGACGCTCCAGAATTTTCAGCCGCGCCTCTGTCCCGGTAAGCTGCGCCAGCTTGCGGTAGATCTCCGGCGCGCCGCCGTCGAGGTGATCGATACTCACCGTCGGGGCAATTTTTTCCAGCTGTTCGACCGGCGTGTTGCGGGTCGGCTCGGTGATGATAAGATCCGGCTTCGCCGCGGCGATGGCTTCAATATCGATATCGGCGGTGCCGATGAATGTGATGTCGGAATTATCAAAGTCGATGCCCGTCAGCATGCCGCTGGAGCGCAGAAAATGGCTGCCGTCCGGTCGGGTGCGGCCATGGCTGGCAACCGGCGGTACGCCAAGCTCGATCAGCGGAATGGTGATATCCAGGTCGTGCAGGGACACAATCCGCTTCGGGTTAACCGGCACCACCACTTTGCGGTTCAGGTCGTCAGTAAACGTCTGCGTTGGCTCTGCGGCTCCTGCAGCAAAACCCACCAGCACCAGCATTGCAAAAAATACGCGCATTTCTATCCCCTAAAATCGATCCCGACGCTGCCAGAGCAGCAGCAGGAAAAACGGTCCGCCAATCAGTGAAATGACAATTCCCGCCGGCAGCTGCAACGGGAGAAATGCCAGCCGCCCGACGTTATCCGCCAGCAGCACCAGCAGCGCGCCCAGTACGGCACTTCCCGTCAGCAGTGCCGTTTGCCCTCCGCGCAGCAGCAGGCGCGCCATGTGCGGGGCAATCAGCCCGACAAAGCCGATACTCCCCACGCAGGAGACGCAGGCCGCGGTGAGCACCACGGGGGCAAACACGCGCAGCAGCGCGAGGCGTGAAGTCCGCACGCCCAGCCCCGTCGCAGTGTGGTTGCCGAGCAAGGCTACGTCTGCGGCGCGCGCGGTAAAGAGCAGCAGCGCAAACGCCGGCACTGTCCAGGCAGCAGCGATGCTGACCAGCGTCCAGCTTGCCGCATGCAGACTCCCCGCCAGCCACAGCATCGCCGTCTGGACGTCGCGCACGTCGGCGGTCGTCATAAAGACCCCCATCGCGGCGGCAAACGCCCATGACACGCCGATGCCGATCAGGATGAATCGCGGGCGCGAGATATCACGCGCCAGCGCCACTACCAGCAGCGCGGTCAGCAGCCCACCGGCCATGCCGATAAGTGGACGCCAGTACGGCCCCAATCCCGGAAACTGAAAAATCAGCAGCAGCACCGCCGCGCTACAGCCCTCTTTCACGCCGATAAGTCCGGGGTCAGCAAGGCCGTTGCGGGTAATGGACTGCATGGCCGCCCCCGCCATGCCGAGCATCGCGCCGCACAGCACCGCCATCAGCAGGCGCGGCAGGCGGATATCCATCACAATGTAATGCGCATCCGCCGTCAGACGTTCAGGATAAAACAGCGCACGTCCGATGGCGGAAGCAGGAATGGGCAGCGAGCCGTGCGTCAGGCCAAAACTTAGCAGCAGTAAAACGGCAAGGGTTAAAACGGTCAGATACAGCAGCGCCCTCGGGCGAACCAGCGCCGAGAAGGAGGAAAATCGTACTGCCCTCAATCCAGCCCGGTTCATTTGAACATCCTTGACGCCATAAGGATAAAGACCGGCGCGCCGACCAGCGCAGTCATCACGCCGGTTGCCAGCTCATACGGCGTAAACAGCGTGCGGGCGGCGATATCCGCCATCAGCAGAACCAGCGCCCCGCAGAGGGCTGAGAGCGGCACCATCACGCGCAGGTCCACCGATACCAGACGGCGAATCAGCTGCGGCACAACGAGTCCGATAAACCCGATCGGTCCGGCAACTGAAACCGCCGCGCCGCACAGCAGGGCGATGGCCAGCAGCGCGAGCAGGCGCGTTTTCAGCAGCGACACGCCAAGCCCCTGCGCCATTCTGTCCCCCAGCGCCAGCATGTTCAGCGACGGCGACAGCCAGAGCGCCAGCGCAAAACCCACGGCAGCGGCTCCCGCGGCGCTAGCGGTCGTCTCGCCGATGACTCCCGCCACATCCCCCGCAAGCCAGGTCCGCATGGCCAGCAGCGTCTGTTCATCCAGAATCAACACCGTGGCGGTTATCGATGAGGCAAATGCCGACATCGCCACGCCGCACAGCGTGACCTTCATCGGCGTGAGACCGGTACGCCCGGATGAGGAGAACGTTAGCACCAGCAAAAAGAGCGCGGCGGCGCCAGCTGCGGCTATCAGAGGGCGGCCAAACGGCAGCGACAGCCCGAGAGCACTCGTCAGCACCACCGCCAGCGCCGCCCCTGCATTAAGCCCCAGGATATGCGGCTCGCCGAGCGGGTTGCGGATCACTGACTGCAGCAGCACGCCCGCGACGCCGAGCGCCGCGCCCGTCACCAGGGCGGCGCACAGTCGCATCAAGCGCAGCCTGACGATCACGCTATGCTCAAAATTGCGCGGGTCGAAGTGGAAAAATGCGTCTACTACCGTCCGGGGGGCGATAACGCGCGCCCCGATGCTCAGGTGCGCAATCGCGCCTGCCAGAAGCAGCAGCGTAAAGAGAATAAAGGCCACAGACGTGCGCATCATGGTTTGTCGACAGCCTGACGGAACGGCATAAAGAACGGCTTGCCGGTCAGCGGGTTAACCGACATATGCACGTCGACATCAAACACCGCTTTGATCAGCTCCGGCGTGCAGGCATCGCCCTCATGCAGTACCCCCTCAACCTTTCCCTGACGTAAAAAGACCAGCGAATCACCGTAGTTCACGGCGAAGTTGAGATCGTGCAGAACCACCACCACGGTGCGCCCGTGCCGGCGCGTCAGCGTGTGCAGCAGTTCGAGGATCTCCACCTGGTAGCGAAGATCGAGGTACGTCGTGGGTTCATCCAGCAGGATGTAGGGCGTTTGCTGCGCCAGCACCATGGCGATCCAGCAGCGCTGGCGCTGGCCGCCGGACAGGCTTTCAACCAGATGATGGGCAAACTCTGCCGTTCCGGTCAGGCGTAACGCCTCCTCCACGGCCCGCTCGTCTTCTTCGCTCCACTGGCGCATCACGTTCTGCCAGGGGAAACGTCCGCGCGAGACCAGCTCAAATACGGTTAACCCTTCTGGAAGCAGCGGAGACTGCGGCAGGATCCCGAGCTGGCGGGCGACCGCTTTGGTTGGCTGCGAGTGGATGGCTTTGCCGTCCAGCACCGCGCTGCCGCCGAGCGGCTGAAGCAGTCGCGCGAGGGTACTTAACAGCGTCGATTTTCCACAGCCGTTTGCGCCCACCAGAACAGTCATTTTCTGCTGGGGGATCGCAAGGGAGATATCATCAACGATGATTTTTTTCTGGTAACCCGCGGAGAGGTTCTCAAGAACCAGTCCCGGCTTTTTGATGTAGTGAGCCACGTGAACGCCAACGTAAGAAAAAAAACCAACAAATAAAAATAAAACTCATTCTCTTTTGTGAGTTTGCCGCCGCGCCATGTAGTAGTCAAGCGAAGATATACCCTGTAAACCCCAGGGATAACTGAGCATCGCTTCACAAATCAAAATTCCTTTTTATCAATTATTTTCAATGCCTTAAACAGGAAATCAACGCGTATTAGCCAGAGAGAAACCTCTGTAGCGAAATTTTTATTTATTCCATTTACTACTACATTCCCTCATGCTTGAATGATTCTCAATTACAAGTCCGATGCCGTAGAGGCTAACGGACAGACCGTAAGGGCAATGACTCACACATTCTTCCGCGAGCATTTCATCGCAGGATATTTTGGGAAAACAGATGTAATGGCTAAGTTCACACCTTCATTCGCCGGGGTAAAAGGGCGCGCGCTCTTTTCACTCCTGTTCATGGCACCTCTGGTGCACGCAGCAGCAAAAGACGGTGAGACGCTTACCGTCACTGCCGACCCTTACGCTTCCACCGACGCCACCAGCGGCTATCAGCCCCTGAACACCTCCACCGCCACGCTGACCAACATGCCGATGCTGGACATCCCGCAGGTGGTCAATACCGTCAGCGATAAAGTGCTGGAAGACCAAAACGCGACCACGCTCGACGAGGCGCTGTATAACGTCAGCAACGTGGTGCAGACCAACACCCTGGGCGGCACGCAGGATGCCTTCGTGCGCCGTGGCTTCGGCGCAAACCGCGATGGCTCGATCATGACCAACGGCCTGCGCACCGTGCTGCCGCGCAGCTTCAATGCCGCAACCGAGCGCGTGGAGGTGCTAAAAGGCCCGGCCTCGACCCTTTACGGTATTCTCGACCCCGGCGGCCTGATTAACGTGGTGACCAAACGCCCGGAGAAAACCTTCGGCGGCTCGATTTCTGCCACATCAACCAGCTTTGGCGGCGGTACCGGACAGTTTGACGTCACCGGTCCGATTGAAGGTACGCGTCTGGCCTATCGCCTGACGGGGGAGTATCAGGACGAGGATTACTGGCGTAATTTCGGCACCGAACGCAGCACCTTTATCGCCCCGTCTTTGACCTGGTTCGGCGATGATGCCACCGTGACCGTGCTCTATTCGCATCGCGACTATAAAACGCCGTTCGATCGCGGAACGATCTTCGATCTCAACACCAAAAAGGCCGTCGACGTCGATCGCAAAACCCGCTTTGATGAGCCATTTAACGTGACCGACGGTCAGTCCGACCTCGCTCAGCTTAATGCGGAGTATCGCCTTAACAGCCAGTGGACCGCGAAGTTCGACTACAGCTACAGCCAGGATAAGTACAGCGATAACCAGGCTCGCGTGATGGCCTACGATTCAAAAACCGGCAACCTGACCCGCCGCGTGGATGCGACCCAGGGTTCGACCCAGCGTATGCACACAACGCGGGCAGATTTGCAGGGGAACGTGGACATCGCGGGCTTTTACAATGAGATCCTGACCGGCGTGTCGTATGAGAATTACGATCTGCTGCGTACGGACATGATCCGTTGTAAGAACGTTAAGGGTTTCAATATTTACAACCCGAGCTACGGCAGCCTCGGCAAGTGCACCACTGTCTCGGCATCCGACAGCGATCAAACCATCAAGCAGGAGAGCTACTCCGCTTACGCGCAGGACGCGCTGTACCTGACCGATAAATGGATCGCCGTTGCCGGACTGCGCTACCAGTATTACACCCAGTACGCGGGCAAAGGCCGTCCGTTTAACGTCAACACCGACAGCCGCGACGACCAGTGGACGCCGAAGCTGGGCCTGGTATACAAGCTCACGCCGGCAGTCTCCCTGTTTGCTAACTATTCCCAGACGTTTATGCCGCAGTCGTCCATTGCGAGCTACATCGGCGACCTGCCGCCGGAAACGTCGAACGCGTATGAAATAGGCGCTAAATTCGACCTGTTCGACGGCATTACTGCCAACATCGCGCTGTTTGATATCCACAAGCGCAACGTGCTGTACACCGAGAGCATCGGTGATGAAACCGTCGCCAAAACCGCGGGCCGCGTGCGCTCGCAGGGTGTCGAAGTGGATCTCGCCGGATCGCTGACCGAGAACACCAACATTATCGCCAGTTACGGCTATACCGATGCGAAGGTGCTGGAAGACCCGGACTACGCGGGCAAACCGCTGCCGAACGTGCCGCGCCATACCGGCTCCCTGTTCCTGACGTACGATATTCACAATGCGTTTGCCGGGAATACGCTGACAATTGGCGGCGGCGGGCACGGCGTGAGCCGTCGTTCAGCGACTAACGGTGCGGATTATTATCTGCCGGGCTATTTCGTAGCGGATGCATTTGCGGCGTACAAAATGAAGCTGCAATATCCGGTGACGCTACAGGTGAACGTGAAAAACCTGTTTGATAAGACCTACTACACGTCGTCGATTGCGACCAATAACCTGGGCAACCAGATTGGCGACCCGCGTGAAGTGCAGTTTACGGTGAAGATGGAGTTTTGACGTCAGTGCTAACCCTCTCCCCAGAGGGGCGAGGGGATCGATCGTAGGCCCGGTAAGCGCAGCGCCACCGGGCAAAAAAAAGCCCTGCATCGCAGGGCTTTTTCAGCATCAGGCCTCAATATCCGCCATATCGCCTTTCTCCTGCAGCCAGTTACGTCGGTCTTCCGAACGTTTCTTGGCAAGGAGCATATCCATCATGGCGTTGGTTTGCTGTTCGTCTTCGTCGCTGATCGTCAGCTGCACCAGACGGCGCGTGTTCGGATCCAACGTCGTTTCGCGAAGCTGCATCGGGTTCATCTCGCCCAGCCCTTTAAAGCGCTGCACGTTCGGTTTGCCCTTCTTGCGCTTCAGCTGTTCCAGCACGCCCGCTTTCTCTTCTTCCGTCAGCGCATAGTAGACTTCTTTGCCAAGGTCGATACGGTACAGCGGCGGCAGCGCCACGTGGACGTGACCGTTTTTCACCAGCGCGCGGAAGTGCTTCACGAACAGCGCGCACAGCAGCGTGGCGATGTGCAGACCATCGGAGTCCGCATCCGCGAGGATACAGATCTTGCCGTAGCGCAGCTGGCTCAGATCGTCGCTGTCCGGATCGATGCCGATCGCCACGGAGATGTCGTGTACTTCCTGCGAGGCCAGCACTTCATCAGACGAGACTTCCCAGGTGTTGAGGATCTTACCCTTGAGCGGCATGATCGCCTGATACTCACGATCGCGCGCCTGCTTGGCCGATCCGCCCGCCGAGTCCCCTTCCACCAGGAAAAGCTCGGTGCGGTTGAGATCCTGCGCGGTACAATCCGCCAGCTTGCCCGGCAGCGCGGGGCCGCTGGTCAGTTTTTTACGCACCACTTTCTTCGCCGCGCGCAGACGACGCTGGGCGCTGGAGATCGCCATTTCAGCCAGCATTTCTGCGGCCTGAACGTTCTGGTTCAGCCACAGGGTAAACGCATCTTTCACCACGCCGGAAACAAACGCCGCACACTGGCGTGACGACAGGCGCTCTTTAGTCTGACCGGCAAACTGCGGATCCTGCATTTTCACGGAAAGCACGTAGGCGCAGCGGTCCCAGATATCTTCTGCGGAAAGCTTCACGCCGCGCGGCAGAATGTTGCGGTATTCGCAGAACTCGCGCATCGCATCCAGCAGACCCTGACGCAGGCCGTTGACGTGCGTCCCACCGAGCAGCGTTGGGATCAGGTTGACGTAGCTTTCCGTCAGCAGCTCACCGCCTTCAGGTAGCCACAGCAGCGCCCAGTCCACCGCCTCGGTATCACCTTCGAAATTCCCGACGAACGGTTTTTCCGGCAGGGTCGGCAGGCCGTTAACCGCTTCGCACAGGTAGTCGTTCAGACCCTTTTCGTAGCGCCAGCTCTGTTCGGTGTTGTTAACGTGATCTTTAAAGGTGATTTCTACGCCTGGGCACAGCACCGCTTTGGCTTTCAGCAGGTGCGTCAGGCGGGAAACAGAAAAGCGTGGGCTGTCGAAGAAGCTTTCGTCAGGCCAGAAATGGACGCTGGTGCCGGTGTTGCGTTTACCGCACGTCCCGACGACCTGCAAATCCTGCACTTTTTCGCCGTTTTCAAACGCGATGTTATACACCTGGCCGTCGCGACGGACGTTCACTTCCACGCGCTTTGACAGGGCGTTAACCACAGAGATCCCCACGCCGTGCAAGCCGCCAGAGAACTGGTAGTTTTTGTTGGAGAACTTACCGCCCGCATGCAGACGGCAGAGGATCAGCTCAACGGCAGGAACCCCCTCTTCCGGGTGAATATCCACCGGCATGCCGCGGCCATCGTCGATGACTTCCAGCGACTGATCGGCGTGCAGGATAACGTCCACGCGTTTGGCATGACCTGCCAGCGCTTCGTCCACACTGTTATCAATTACTTCCTGGCCCAGGTGGTTTGGGCGCGTCGTATCGGTGTACATCCCCGGGCGGCGGCGAACCGGCTCAAGCCCGGTGAGTACCTCAATGGCATCAGCGTTATAGGTTTGCGTCATGATTTAAGCTAGCAATTCGCATTGATTGTCAGTGGCTGTGCAGTCCAAGAAAATCGACAATCTGGGTGAAATGATCTTCAAAGCCCGTGAAAGCATGGTTTCCGCCCTCTTCTACAGTCTGGCGGCAGGATGCGTAATACGCCACTGCCTGGCGGTAATCCAGCACTTCATCTCCCGTCTGTTGCAGCAGCCAGATAAGATCGGGCGCTTCAAGCGGGTCGACCTGCATAACTTTGAGATCGTAAATATGGCGTGACTCTAGCACATATTGTTGGCCGGTGTAGGGGTTCTCGTTTTCGCCAAGAAAGTCCCTTAACAGCTCAAATGGCCGGACCGCCGGGTTAACGACGACAGCGGGCAACATAAAGCATTGCGACAGCCAGGTGGCGTAGTAGCCGCCGAGGGACGAGCCGACAACGCCAAACGATTCGCCGCCGTGTTCAAGCACAATCGATTCCAGCATTTCTGCCGCGTCCGCCGGATAAGGGGGCAGCTGCGGAATAATCATCTCCACGTGCGGATGATGTTCGCTCAGCCACTGGCGAAACTGCGTCGCCTTTGCGGAACGCGGAGAACTGTTGAACCCGTGCAGATAGAGGAGCGTCGACATCAATAGCCTTCTGAAGCGGTATCCGGGCGGAACTGCGCGCCAGCCAGACGGCACACTTCGGTGGTCAGCGAGCCGTCGGCATGCAGGTCCAGCCAGCGCCAGCCCGGTCCGATGGTGTCCAGCGTGAAGTTAGCGCAATGGGGCTTGAACTGCACGCAGGTGGACGGCGTCGCGAGCAGGCGGCGACCGTTCCAGTCGAGATCCTGTTCCTGGTGAATGTGCCCACACAGCAAATTTTTCACGCGCGGGAATTTCGCCAGCACGCTATCCAGCGCCGCAGAGTTGCGTAAGCTGTGCTGATCAAGCCAGCTACAGCCCGCCGGCAGCGGATGATGATGCAGTAACAGCAGCGTATTACGATTCGGTTCGGCGGCCAGTTTTGTCTCCAGCCAGTCAAGCTGATAGTCGCTCAACTCACCGTGCGGAACGCCAAACACCTGACTGTCGAGGAGCAGAATTTGCCACTGGTCCCCCGTAAAGACACATTTTGCCGGCGAAATCCCCGCCTCCTGAAGCGAACTGTACATGGCGGGCTGAAAATCGTGATTGCCCGGTAGCCAGACGCAAGGCACACTAAAGCTCGCAATTCCTTCGGCGAAATGCTGATAGGCTGCGGAGGATTGATCCTGCGCCAGATCGCCTGTCGCGACGATCAGATCGCATGGCCGCTTTTCAGCATGGATCGCGTCAAGAACCGCCTGATAACTCTCCCAGGTGTTCACGCCCAGAAGCGTCTCATGCTTTTCGGCAAAAAGGTGGGTGTCGGTGATTTGTAATATCCTGACTGGCGCCCCACCAGCAACAGTCAGGTTCAACAGGCTTTCCAAATGGTGTCCTTAGGTAGGTTTATGACGCTAACAAACCGGAATCGCCATTGCTCCATGTGCTAAACAATATCTTAGCCAGTCGGCTAAAAACTGGTTAATTTGATGCTTTTCGTCGCGTTGATGCAACTTTTTATTCGGATAATCATACCGCGCTTTGAAGCGAAAGATCTGCTGGCTTGAACACACTTCAGCGACCATCGCATCATGATAAAGACGTACCGTCATTGACGGCAGGCTCCAGTAGCTGATGCTCGGCGCCGTTTGCTCAATCTCCACCAGCGTAGTGTAGCGCGTTGATTCTGTTATCGTTAACCGATACTGCGCGTTGCTCACCTGATAGCTTACCGTTTCGCCGGGCGCGTCGTTTCGCGGCAGCAGGCGGCGCAGCTGGGCGAAATTGGTTTCGCACAGGCGCATCATTTCTGGGAAGTCAGGTGTATAGCGCTTCATTTTTTCCACTCGTTTCGTAAATTCTGATGATGCAGTTGCAGCCATTGCAAGGCGATGACAGACGCTGCGTTGTCGATTAAACCCTCTTCTACCCATTGGTAAGCCTGCTCCCGACTCACCACATGAACCCGAATATCTTCGTTTTCATCTGCCAGACCGTGGATCCCTTTCGCTGTCGTGGCGTCCACTTCGCCCACCATAATAGATGAGCGTTCCGTTGTTCCCCCCGGACTTGCCAGGTAGCTCAACACCGGTTTCGTCCGACCGATCGCCAGGCCTGCCTCTTCCAGCGCCTCGCGGCGAGCGACGTCTTCGACCGACTCACCCTCCTCGATCATCCCGGCCACCATCTCCAGCAACCACGGCGTTTCGCTGGTATCATACGCCGCAATACGGACCTGCTCGACCAGCACGACTTCATCACGCACTGGGTCAAAGGGTAGCAAGACTGCCGCATGCCCGCGCTCAAAAATTTCGCGTTTGATTTCACCGCTCATTTCACCGTTAAACAGGCGATGCCTGAAACGGTAAAGTTCCATTGAAAAAAAACCGCTATAAAGCGTTTCTCGTGCAATAATTTCTACATCGTTTTTGGCGAAGGTGACAGGCACGTTTTCTGGTTTTTGCATCGGTCGAGTCCTGGTAGCAATGGTGATGAAATTGTGAATTTCAAGGCTGTTTGGCTGCCGTTTGTATGGCTATATGGTAGATTGGAGCAAATTACCGCCAGATGGCACGTTACGCCAACCTTTTGGTGTGGATGATTCTGTTAGAATCGGCAATTATTTTTAATTAGATCAGCGCTAATACTGCTTCACAACAAGGAATGCAAATGAAGAAATTGCTCCCCATCCTTATCGGCCTGAGCCTGACGGGCTTCAGTGCAATGAGCCAGGCAGAGAACCTGTTACAGGTCTACCAGCAGGCACGTCTGGGCAACCCTGATTTACGTAAATCAGCGGCCGATCGTGATGCTGCGTTTGAAAAGATTAACGAAGCACGTAGTCCACTGCTGCCGCAGTTAGGCTTAGGTGCAGATTATACCTACACTAACGGTTTTCGCGATAACAATGGCATCGACTCGAATGCCACCAGCGCCTCTTTACAGCTTACACAGACCCTGTTCGACATGTCCAAATGGCGTGAACTGAGTTTGCAGGAAAAGAGCGCAGGCATTCAGGATGTCACCTATCAGACCGATCAGCAAACGCTGATCCTGAATACCGCGACCGCCTATTTCCAGGTGCTGAGCGCGATTGACGCGCTCTCCTATACCGAAGCGCAGAAACAGGCGATTTACCGCCAGTTAGATCAAACCACCCAGCGTTTTAACGTAGGCCTGGTCGCGATCACGGACGTGCAGAACGCCCGTTCACAGTACGATACCGTACTGGCTAACGAAGTGACCGCACGTAACAACCTCGACAACGCACTGGAAGCACTGCGTCAGGTCACCGGTAACTACTATCCTGAGCTGGCCTCTCTGAACGTGGACAGTTTCAAAACGGACAAACCGCAGGCGGTTAATGCTCTGCTGAAAGAAGCGGAAAACCGTAACCTGACCTTATTGCAGGCGCGCCTGAGCCAGGATCTGGCACGCGAGCAGATCCGCCTTGCACAGGATGGTCACCTGCCAACCCTGAGCCTGAGCGCCTCTACCGGCGTATCGGATACCAGCTACAGCGGGTCTAAAACGACGTCTCAGGCCTATGACGACAGCAACGTTGGCCAGAACAAAGTGGGCCTCAGCTTCTCTCTGCCGCTGTACCAGGGCGGGATGGTTAACTCTCAGGTGAAACAGGCGCAGTACAACTTTGTGGGCGCCAGCGAGCAACTGGAAAGCGCGCACCGCAACGTGGTGCAGACCGTGCGTTCTTCCTTTAACAACGTCAATGCCTCTATCAGTAGCATCAACGCTTACAAACAGGCCGTTGTCTCTGCGCAAAGCTCTCTGGACGCGATGGAAGCAGGCTACTCCGTCGGTACGCGTACCATCGTTGACGTGTTAGACGCAACGACCACGCTGTATAACGCGAAACAGCAGCTCTCCAGCGCACGTTACCAGTACCTGATTAACCAGCTGAACATCAAGCAGGCGCTGGGTACGCTGAACGAGCAGGATCTGCAAATGCTGAACAGTACGCTGGGTAAACCGGTATCCACGTCGCCTGACAGCGTGGCGCCGGAAAATCCAGAGCAGGATGCCGCGGTTGATAACTTCAACGCTAACGGCAGCGCCCCGGTTGCACAGCCAGCGGCAGCACGCAGCACCTCACCTGCCAGCAGCGGCACGAATCCGTTCCGCAACTAAGTGTGTCATCAGGCCCAGTGCGGCCTGATGCCCTCACCCCAGCCCTCTCCCACAGGGAGAGGGAGCACATTAATCCCCCCCGAACGTAAGCCAACGTAAAGATCCCCCGGATTTCGCCCCTCTTCGCTTCATTTTCAACCACTCATCCTCTATCCTGAGCGTTAATACCCCTGGGTCCTGGAAGACAAATATGAAACGGACAAAAACGATGAATCACGCGTCGTTCCGCAAAAGCTGGAACGCACGCCACCTGACACCTGTCGCGCTGGCGGTCACCGCCGTCTTTATGCTGGCAGGCTGTGAGCAAAGCGACGAAACGGTGTCGCTCTATCAAAACGCTGACGATTGTGCGAGCGCAACCGGTAAAGCCGCCGAGTGTACGACGGCCTATAACAACGCCCTGAAAGAGGCAGAACGTACCGCGCCGAAATATGCCTCACGCGAAGACTGTGTAGCCGAATTCGGCGAAGGCCAGTGCCAGCAGGCTCCTGCTCAGGCAGGTATGGCACCGGAAAACCAGGCGCAGGCACAGTCCAGCGGTAGCTTCTGGATGCCTCTGATGGCGGGTTATATGATGGGCCGTCTGATGAGCGGCGGCGCGGGCTACCAGCAGCAACCGCTGTTTAGTTCTAAAAACCCAAACAGCCCGGCGTACGGTAAATACACCGATGCCACCGGCAAGGGTTACGGTGCGGCAACGCCTGGCCGTACGATGACCGTACCGAAAACCGCGATGGCACCGAAACCAGCCACTACCAGCACCATTACCCGTGGCGGCTTCGGTGAGTCTGTGGCGAAACAAACCACCATGCAGCGTAGTGCGACCGGCTCTTCGACTCGCTCAATGGGCGGCTGATCATGGAACGAGTCAGTATTGTCGAGCGCCCGGACTGGCGCGAAAAAGCCACCGAATACGGTTTCAACTTTCACACCATGTACGGCGAGCCGTACTGGTGTGAAGACGCTTACTATAAGCTCACGCTCGCGCAGGTCGAAAAGCTTGAAGAGGTGACCGCAGAACTGCACCAGATGTGCCTGAAGGTGGTAGAGAAAGTCATCGACAGCGATGAGCTGATGACCAAATTCCGCATTCCGAAGCACACCTGGAGCTTTGTTCGTCAGACCTGGAAAACGAACCAGCCTTCGCTCTACTCTCGCCTCGATTTGGCATGGGATGGCGTGGGTGAACCGAAGCTTTTAGAAAACAACGCAGATACGCCAACCTCCCTGTACGAAGCCGCGTTCTTCCAGTGGATCTGGCTGGAAGATCAGGCGAATGCCGGAAACTTGCCGGAAGGCAGCGACCAGTTCAACAGCCTTCAGGAAAAACTGATTGAGCGTTTCGCCGAACTGCGTGAACAGCACGGTTTCAACCTGTTGCACCTCGCCTGCTGTCGCGATACCGAAGAAGATCGCGGTACGGTTCAGTATTTGCAGGACTGCGCAGCCGAAGCGGAAGTGGCGACGGAATTCCTCTATATCGAAGAGATCGGTTTAGGTGAAAAAGGTCAGTTTACGGACACGCAGGATCAGGTGATCAGCAACCTGTTCAAGCTCTACCCGTGGGAATACATGCTGCGCGAAATGTTTTCTACCAAGCTGGAAGACGCCGGTGTGCGCTGGCTGGAACCAGCCTGGAAGAGCATTATCTCCAATAAAGCCCTGCTGCCAATGCTGTGGGAGATGTTCCCGAACCACCCGAACCTGCTGCCTGCTTACTTTGCCGAAGATGATTTCCCGCCGATGGAGAAATACGTCGTTAAGCCAATCTTCTCCCGTGAAGGCGCGAACGTCTCGATTATCGAAAACGGTAAAACGCTGGAAGCGGTTGAAGGGCCGTACGGTGAGGAAGGGATGATCGTCCAGGCGTTTTATCAACTGCCGAAGTTTGGCGACAGCTATACGCTGATCGGCAGCTGGCTTATTAACGATCAGCCTGCCGGGATTGGTATTCGCGAAGATCGCGCGCTGATTACGCAGGATCTGTCGCGTTTCTACCCGCATATTTTTATTGAATAAGACTTGCCGGGTGGCGGCTTCGCCTTACCCGGCCTACATGTTGAGCGTAGGCCCGGTAAGCGCAGCGCCACCGGGCATGTTTTACCCCACCTGCACCGACAGCATACTTAAGCTCCCCATCTCAATACCGTCGACCGGTGTTGTGATAACCTCCTGACCATCCCATGCGCCTAATACATACAGCAATGGCAAGAAGTGTTCCGGCGTCGGGTTAGAGAGCGAACCGCCGTCGTGATCCAGATAGTTCACCAAAGGGTGCCGTTCGACCGGCCCTTGCCAGGTCAGGTTGTCTTTTACATAGTCATTAAAGGCTGTTGCCCAAGGGTACGGCGTATTTTCACCGTGCCAGCGTACCGTACGCAGGTTATGCACCACGTTGCCACTGGCAATCAGCATGATGCCCTCATCACGAAGCGAAGCCAGCTTACGCCCCATCTCCATGTGCCAGGCAGCCGGTTTGGTGCTGTCGATACTCAGTTGCACCATCGGGATATCCGCATCAGGATACATCTTAATCAGCACGCCCCACGAGCCATGGTCAAAGCCCCAGGCTTCTTTGTCCAGCGCAACCGGAACAGGGGCGAGCAGATCAACCAGCCGCTGCGCCAGCTCAGGCGAACCGGGGGCCGGATAATGCGTATCGTATAGCGCCTGCGGAAAACCGCCAAAATCATGGATCGTTTTTGGCGCTTCCATGGCCGTCACGCCGGTACCCCGGGTAAACCAGTGCGCAGAGACCACCACAATTGCCTTCGGACGCGGTAACGTCTTACCCAGCTGACGCCAGGCGCGGGTATAGACGTTATCTTCCAGAACGTTCATGGGGCTGCCATGGCCTAAAAACAGTGCTGGCATACGAGAAGGAGACATGGTGATATCCTTAGAGGAAGTGACAAAGTGATGGGCCTACATTACGCGCATTCAGGTGAAGATGAACGTAGATAACCGTGAAGATCATCATCAGGAAATTTGAATGCCAGATATCGCTTAAGGAGAATGCATGTCAGTACCTTTGATTTTGACCTTACTTGCGGGCGCCGCGACCTTTATCGGTGCGTTCCTTGGGGTACTCGGTCAAAAACCCTCTAATCGCCTGCTGGCCTTCTCGCTGGGTTTCGCCGCCGGGATCATGCTGCTTATCTCGCTGATGGAGATGCTGCCCGCCGCGCTTCACGCCGAAGGGATGTCGCCTGTTCTGGGCTATGGCATGTTTATCATTGGCCTGCTGGGTTATTTTGCACTCGACCGTATCCTTCCTCACGCGCACCCGCAGGATCTAATGCAAAAAAGCGTTGCCCCCATCCCTGGCAATATCAAACGCACGGCCATTCTGCTGACGCTGGGTATCAGCCTGCATAACTTTCCGGAAGGTATCGCCACCTATGTCACGGCCAGCAGCAACCTGGAAATGGGTTTTGGTGTCGCGCTGGCCGTTGCTTTGCACAATATTCCTGAAGGACTTGCCGTTGCCGGGCCCGTTTATGCCGCCACGGGTTCAAAACGTACAGCTGTCTTTTGGGCGGGTATCTCCGGGATGGCTGAAATTCTCGGCGGCGTGCTGGCGTGGCTGATCCTCGGTAGCCTCGTATCCCCGGTTGTAATGGCTGCAATTATGGCTGCCGTGGCCGGGATTATGGTCGCGCTCTCTGTCGATGAGCTGATGCCGCTGGCAAAAGAGATCGATCCCAACAATAACCCAAGCTACGGCGTGCTGTGTGGAATGTCAGTGATGGGGATGAGTCTGGTTCTGCTACAAACGGCAGGTATTGGTTAAGAATTAATGCCTCCGTTTCATACGGAGGCATTATACTATTCAAAATAACAATCCTATATATTTATCCTATAATAACTCACCAAATATAAACCCATTAGAATTTCAAAAAAAGGCGTCTCTTAAGATAGCCTGAAAATATTAATTAAAAGCACCTACAAATATATTTAAGTCACGTTAATCGCGTATTCCCACCCCAATCCGTATACTTTGCAAGTATTCTGAAATTAATATTCACATTATGAATCACTCTGAAAAAGGATATTTCCATGTATATGGGTAAGAAATTACTGTTAGCAGCGGCTATGGCTGGCATTGTGTCAGGTTCTGCTTTTGCTGAAGATCAAGGCTCTGGCAAAATCAAATTCAAAGGTGTTGTTATTGACGCACCGTGCAGCATCGCACCAGACAGCGTTGATAAAGAAGTCGATCTGGGTGAAGTGACTACGGCCGTTATCAACGCCAACAAAAAATCCACGCCGGTTCCGGTCGATATTAATCTGGAAAACTGCCAGCTTGACGATCCGGCAGACGAAACCGACACGCCAATTACCAAAGTGGATGTCACCTTCACCAGCGCAGCGACAGACGCGACAGACACCAGCCTGATGAGTAACACCTATGCAAGTGGTGCGCAGAACGTGGGTGTACGTCTGCTGGATAATGCGGAGGCTGCTATCACGCTGGGAGAATCCAACGAGGTTGAGTTGCTGGCAGGATCAACCACCCAGACGCTGCATTTCAAAGCGGTTATGGAAGTCCCCACGGGTAAAACTGCGACGGCAGGCCAGGTTGAAGCCACGGCTAACTACGTCCTGTTGTACAAATAGTTCTGTTACGTAACAGTATTAGCCGACTGGTAATTCATACCGGTCGGCATCCTTTATATATTCGAGTAACAGGATGATGACATACAAATTACAATGGATAATCATCATTGCATCCCTGTTAATGACGAGACTTACCTCTGCCACTGAATTTAATATAAACGCCATTGATAAAGATCAGCGCGGCAGCGTCGATTTATCACGTTTTAAAGATCAAATATCGGTTACGCCGGGAAGCTATTTCGTTACCGTTTCAGTTAATGATATTCCGCTGGCAAATGGCTGGCTCCTTCGCTGGAGAGAAATAAATAATGCAGTTCAAGTGTGTATTCCTCCCGAACTGGCCGATACATTTGCGTTACAGGATGAGGTTCGTCACGCTTTGCCAGAAAAAGAGGGATGCGTTGATTTCGCCGCCAGACCAGACATCAGATTTACGTTTGAGCAAGATAGCCAATCCCTGAATGTGACGATCCCCCAGGCATGGCTGCAATACCGTGCGGTGGACTGGATGCCGCCATCCACCTGGGACAACGGCGTGCCGGGCGTACTGCTGGATTACAATCTTTTTGCCAGCCATTATCAGCCCAATAGCGGCAGCAGCAATAACAACGCCAATACCTATGGCACCGTCGGTGCGAACATGGGCGCGTGGCGCCTGCGAAGCGATTACCAGTACACGCGAAGCGATACTGAAGCAGGCTCAGAGCAGGATGGCCGTTTTTCACGCGTTTATATGTTCCGCCCTCTGCCCTCAATCGGAGCGAAACTGACGCTGGGTGAAACGGATTTCCAGTCCGCAATTTTTGACGCTTTTACCTATACCGGCGCATCGCTAATCAGCGAAGAACGTATGCTGCCATGGTCGCTGCGCGGCTATGCTCCGCAGATTACCGGGATAGCGCAAACCAACGCCACGGTGACCGTAAGCCTTGCCGATCGCGTGATTTACCAAAGTAAAGTGCCACCAGGCCCGTTTGTTATTCAGGATCTTAACCAGTCGGTTCAGGGCACGCTGGACGTCAAAGTCACGGAAGAGGACGGCCGCGTCAGCACCTTCCAGGTCTCTGCCGAGTCCGTGCCGTTTTTAACGCGCAAGGGTCAGGTTCGCTACAAGTTCGCGGCGGGTAAAGCGCGCCAGGGTGCCTCCCATGACGTCGAAGATAACGCCTTCATGAGCGGCGAATTTTCCTGGGGCATGCTGTCACACACCTCCCTGTATGGCGGCACGCTGACTGATGGCGACGGTTATCGTTCAGTCGCTGCCGGGATCGGCCAGAATATGGCCTGGCTGGGGGCGCTCTCTTTTGACGTCACGCAGGCCACCAGCCAGCTGCCACACCAGCGCAGTCAGACGGGTTACAGCTATCGCATTAACTACAGCAAGCGTTTCGATACCACCGGCAGTCAGCTTACGCTTGCCAGCTACCGCTACTCAGACCCCCAGTTTTTGAGCTACGCCCGCTACCTTGATTATGACGACGGTGACCGCCAGTCGGAGAAACAAACCCTGAGCGTGACGGCAAGCCAGTACATTTCAGCGTTATCCCTGAACCTGTACGTCAACATGCTGCGTCAGACATGGTGGAATGATTCACCTTCCACGACCGGCAGCATCACGGCGGGCTACAACTTTGATATGGGCCGCTGGAAGAACCTCGGCGTAACCCTGTCCTGGAGTAAAACGCATTACGATGAGGAAGACGAAAGTGACGATACTCAGTTCTATCTCTCGCTCAGCGTACCGCTCGATCCCGACCATCGTCTTAACTATGACCTGCGTAACAGCGACACGCTGAGTCATAACGTGTCGTGGTATGACACGTCGGATCGCAATAATACCTGGGGCGTTTCCGCAGGCGCGGAGAGCGGGAAGCCAGATTCCGGCGCGCAGGTCAGCGGGAATTATCAGCATTATTCTACGTACGGCGATCTCAATCTCTCAGGCAGCTATAAAGCTGACGAATATAACTCCCTCAGCGCGAGCTGGAGTGGTTCCTTCACCTCAACGGCGAAAGGCGCCGCGCTGCACCGGCGCAGCTACGGTAATGAACCTCGTGTGATGGTCAGCACCGACGGGGTAGGCAATATCCCGCTGAACATGTCGCGAGATGAGACCAACCGTTTTGGCATCGGCGTTTTACCGTCATTCTCCAGCTATTCCCCCTCCAGCGTGCAGGTCAATCTGAACAACCTCCCTGATGGCGTGGACGTAGACAACCGCGTCGTGACCTCAACCTGGACTGAGGGAGCCATTGGTTATCGTCAGATTGCCACGCGCGCAGGTAAGGACGTGACAGGCGTTCTACGAATGTCATCAGGAGCGCCACCTCTCGGGGCGATTGTTCGCCTGGAAGCAAGCAATTTGCAGGTTGGGATGGTGGCCGATGAAGGCCGCGTCTGGCTGGCCGCCGTTGAGCCAGAACAGCAGTTTCGCGTGACATGGGGCGACAACCAACAGTGTCGCTTCTCGTTACCTTCTCACTTAGAAAACAGTATGCAGTTGATACTGCCGTGTCAGTAAGAAATCATCATGAAATTAACGCCGTTTAAAAGCCTGTGCCTGATGCTAACCAGCACAGCATTTGCTACCCACGCAGCCATTAATCTGGACCGCACGCGCATTGTTTTTCCAGAAAGCGACAAGGCCAGCAGCCTGAAAGTGGACAATCAGAGCAAGGTGCTGCCTTATCTGGCGCTCTCCTGGATTGAAGATGAAAAGGGACAAAAAGAAGATACGCACTTTATGGCGCTTCCCCCCATTCAACGTATCGAAGCGGGCACCTCGTCGCAGATAAGGATTGTTAAACAAGCCGCTACTCGCCAGCTGCCAGGAGACAGGGAATCGCTGTTTTATTTCAACCTGCGTGAAGTACCGCCAAAAAACACCAGCGCCAGCGAGGAGCGCAGCGTGATGCAGGTAGCAATGCAGAGCCGAATTAAGCTGTTCTGGCGTCCAGAAGCGATTAGCAAAAAATCCGGCGAACTGACTGAAATGCGAATGGAAGTTTCCGCCAACGCGAATGGGCTCACGGTCCACAACCCTACGCCGTACTACATCACGCTGGCGTGGCTGAGCAAAAATGCTAAAACCATGCTGCCGGGTTTTGGCAGTCTGATGATTGCGCCTTTCGCCACGGCAACCGCGTCTACCGGCGATTACCACGGTAGTTATTACAGCATCGGCTATATCGACGATTACGGTGCACTGAAAAAAGTCGACGTGCAGTGCACCGGAACGGCGCAATGTAAACTTACCGAACGGAAAATCGATAAAGATGCGAAAGCTCGCTAGTGTCCTGCTTACATTGCTGCTTTCAGCGCTGCCTTTGGAAGATGCGATGGCGCTTAACTGTTATCTGGGTGGCTCTGGCGGTTCCGTCGAGGAGACAAAAACGATCTCCCCCTTTGCCATACCCAGCAACGCCCAAATTGGCCAAAAAATATGGGAGTCTGATGACATTAGGATTCCGGTGACGTGTGACAACAACGTCTCGAGCAATTTTAAGCCGGAAGATGTCTTTGCCTGGGTAAATCCTTATCCTGCCGCAACCGATCCCTATTATGAGCTGGGCGTCACCTATGAAGGTATAGATTACGATGCTACAGGTCAGCCCAACGGCGTGGATACCCGCCAGTGTCTGGACAACAATAACATCACTATTTACACCCCTGCTCAAATCCGCCAGATGGGTTGGGAGAATCGCATTTGCTCTGGTAATCCGGATGATATCCATATTTCGCGCACGTTCGTCGCGCGATTACGACTTTTCGTGAGAATAAAGGCTGTGCCGCCGCATGGCTATGTCAGTTCGCTCAGCGATTACATCGTTGTGCAATTTGACGGTAAGGGCGGCGTTAATCAGATGGCCGACGCGAAGAACCTGAAGTATCACATCAACGGGCTGCAAAACATTACGGTTCTTGATTGCGGGGCGACGTTTAGCATTTACCCTGAGAATCAGGAGATCGACTTCGGCACTTTCAGTGCGCGCGACATTGTGAATCAGCAGAAGCGTATTCGCACGTTTTCAATACGAACCACCAAAGTGCAGGATGCCCAGTGCTCGGACGGATTTAAGATGGACTCGTCATTTTACACCACCGAAACGCTCAGCGCAGACGACACCGCGGTACTGATAGGGAATGGGTTAAAGCTGCGTATTCTTAACGGAACGGAGCCTTACACATTCAACCAGTACAAGGAATACGCCGATTTTACGGGCGATATGATGAATCTTGAGCAAAACTACACGGCTGAACTTTCGCGGGATGAAGGAAAAGCGATTCAGTCCGGGCCGTTTGAAACCGTGGTACTGTTCAAAATTAACTACCACTAGAAACAAAAAAGCCGGGTTTCCCCGGCTTTTTCACATCAGCATGTTCAGCTGGCTTTACGCTCATGCGCCCGGCGGTATTCAACCAGATCTTCAATCGTCACCACTGGCATATTGTGCAGACGCGCAAAGGTGATGCACTCCGGCGCGCGCGCCATGGTGCCATCATCGTTGGTCAGTTCGCACAGCACGCCTGCGGGTTTGAAGCCAGCCAGCGTCACCAGATCGATGGTCGCTTCGGTATGACCACCACGGGTCAGCACGCCGCCCGGCTGCGCGCGCAGCGGGAAGACATGACCAGGGCGGTGCAGATCGGAGGGTTTTGCACCATCAGCAATCGCTGCACGCACGGTAGTCAGGCGGTCAGCCGCCGACACCCCGGTGGTGACGCCATGTGCCGCTTCAATGGTCACGGTGAAGCCGGTACCAAAGGCGCTGGTGTTGTTTTCAACCATCATCGGCAGATCAAGCTGCTGGCGACGGTCTTCGGTGATGCACAGGCATACGATGCCGCTACCGTGACGGATGGTCAGCGCCATCTGCTCAACGGTCATGTTCTCGGCGGCAAAAATCATGTCGCCTTCGTTTTCACGGTTTTCATCGTCAAGCACCATCACACCGCGGCCTTCGCGCAGTGCATCCAGTGCATGTTCAACACGTTGAGTTGAAGTGCCAAAAGAGGAAAGTAGCGTCTGATTCATGGTAAAAAAACCTCATTAACTTTATGGTTACCAGAATCAGGGCAGTCTTAGGAGCGCCGTACAAGCGGCAAAAAAATAACGTGAGCGGGCCTTGCCCGACTGGATCGTTACTCTCTCCCATCCGGACTCTAACCGTCGGCCCCGGAATTACACCGGATCTGCTGACCTTTGAGAATTCACCCAAAGCGCTCGCGGGCTTTCAGCGTTAAGCTGATTTACCGCCGGTGGGGAATTTCGCCCCGCCCTGAGAATAAGCGAGATAACTATAACGCTATTGATTACCCTGGGCAATGCATAAGCTTCAAACAATTTTGTTTAACCCGCGGCATGACGCGCTACAATAGGCACTAACACCTTTTCATCAAGGGAAACGACAATGATTGACCCAAAGAAAATTGAGCAGATCGCGCGTCAGGTTCATGAGTCCATGCCGAAAGGTATTCGTGAGTTTGGTGATGACGTTGAGAAGAAAATTCGCCAGACGTTGCAGGCACAGTTGGTTCGCCTTGATTTAGTCAGCCGCGAAGAGTTTGACGTGCAGACGCAGGTGCTGCTGCGCACCCGCGAGAAGCTGGCGCTGCTGGAACAGCGTCTGAGCGAGCTGGAGAGCCGCAATGCGCCGGAAGAGGTGAAGCCAGCGCCAGCTATTCCACCGGTGGATGACCAGGCATAGTGCGGCCTGTTGTGCCCGGTGGCGGCTACGCCTTACCGGGCCTACATGAACGCGTAGGTCGGGTAAGGCGCAGCCGCCACCCGACATAAAAAAACGGGCCAACTGGCCCGTTTTTTACTGACTGTCTTTCTGGATCTTCTTAATGATGTTGGTGGTTGAACACCCGTCCTCAAAGTTGAGCACCATCACTTCACCGCCATTCGCCCAGACCTCTTCGCTACCTGCGATTTGCTCTGGTTTGTAATCACCGCCCTTCACCAGCAGGTCAGGCAGAATTCCGGCAATCAGGCGCTGCGGGGTGTCTTCTTCAAATGAGACCACCCAGTCCACCGCTTCCAGCGCGCCGAGCACTATCATGCGCTGCTCCAGCGGGTTCACCGGACGCGTTTCACCCTTCAGACGTTTGGTTGAGGCATCGCTGTTGACCGCCACAATCAGGCGGTCGCCCAGCTTGCGCGCATTCGCCAGATACGAGACATGACCCGCATGCAGGATGTCGAACACGCCGTTCGTCATCACCACTTTTTCACCGCGTTTGCGCGCGGCGGCAACGGCCACTTTCAGCTCGTCTTCGGTCATGACGCCAAAGCCGGTATCCGCACGCCCACGCACCGCATTTTCCAGCTCGATTGGCGAAACGGTGGAGGTCCCGAGTTTACCGACGACCACACCCGCCGCGGCGTTCGCGAAGTAGCACGCTTCTTCCAGGGAGTTCCCCGCCGCCAGCGTCGCTGCCAGCACGCCGATCACCGTATCACCGGCACCGGTCACGTCGTACACTTCCTGCGCCTGAGTTGGCATATGCAGCGGCGCCTTGCCCGGTTGCAGCAGCGTCATGCCCTGTTCGGAACGGGTCACCAGCAGCGCAGACAGCTCGAAATCAGCGATGATTTTCATGCCGCGCTCAACCAGCTCTTCTTCAGTTTTGCACTTGCCCGCCACCGCTTCGAACTCAGAGAGGTTGGGCGTCAGCAGGGTTGCGCCGCGATAGCGCTCAAAATCGGTGCCTTTCGGGTCGATCAGCACCGGAACGCTGGCTTTGCGCGCCAGCTGGATCATGGTCTGCACGCTCGCCAGCGCACCTTTGGCATAATCAGACAGCACCAGCGCGCCGATATTGCCCAGCGCCTGGCTAATGCGCTCATGCAGCGGCTCAGGATCAACGCCTTCGAACCCTTCTTCAAAGTCGAGGCGGATCAGCTGCTGGTTACGCGACAGCACGCGCAGCTTGGTGATGGTTGGGTGGGTCGGAACAGAAACGAAGTCGCACTTCACGTTCACGTCCGCCAGCGACTGGCTCAGCGCACGCGCCGCATCGTCAATGCCGGTCAGGCCCACCAGCCGCGAATGCGCGCCCAGCGAGGCTATGTTCATCGCCACGTTTGCCGCGCCGCCTGGACGTTCTTCAATGGTGTCGACCTTAACTACCGGCACCGGCGCTTCCGGAGAGATACGGCTGGTCGGCCCATACCAGTAGCGATCCAGCATCACATCCCCGACAACCATAACTCCAGCACGTTCAAACTCTGGCAGTGTTACTTTCATTCCTGACTCCAGAAAGATTCACAATTTGCGCGCGATAATATCACACTTGTTTTGTTACGCACGGTTCCACCAGCCACTTCTGCCAGCTTGCGGTCACCTGCGCGCGTTCATCGGTGAAACCGTCCAGCGCCACATGGCCCGGCTGTTCCTGTAAGGCCAGATGGTGCAGCTCGTCACGCAGCGTGGTGTAGGCGCGGGTTAATGCCTGCGCCTCCTGCTCATCCATAATGTCGTTCTGCGCCAGCAGTTCCAGTATGCGCACGTTATCCGACCAGCGGGTCAGCTTCGGCTTATCGTGCGCGTGCAACAGCACCAGATACTGAGTGATAAACTCAATATCGGTAATCCCGCCCTCATCAGCTTTGATATCAAAGCGATCGCGATGTTTGTTGCCAAGGTGCGCGCGCATTTTCTCACGCATTTCCCGCACTTCGGTTTGCAGCGTACAGCCTTCGCGCGGGGTCGTCATGACCGCCTTGCGGATCGCATCGAACTGCGTTTTGAGCTGCGGATCGCCGTACACCACGCGGGCGCGCACCAGCGCCTGATGCTCCCACGTCCAGGCTTCGTTCTTCTGATAGTCGGCAAAAGCCTCCGTGGAGGTAACCAGCATGCCTGCCGCGCCGGACGGGCGCAGACGCGCATCCACTTCATACAGAATGCCGGATGAGGTGCGAGTGCTGAACAGGTGCATGATGCGCTGGGCCAGGCGCAGGTAGAACTGCCGCCCGTCGATTTCGCGCTCGCCGTCGGTCATCACGTCAACCGGACAGTCGTGCAGGAAAATCAGATCCAGATCGGAGCTGTAGCCCAGCTCCCAGCCGCCCAGCTTGCCGTACCCCACCACCGCAAAACCGCGGCCTTCACGGTCAGCAAGGTGCTTCGGCTGCCCGTAGCGGGCCACCATCTGCACCCACGCCTGGTGGACCACCGCGTCGATGATCGCTTCCGCCAGCCAGGTTAAGTGATCGCTCACTTTCATTACCGGCAGGGTACCGGCGATATCTGCCGCCGCCACGCGCAACATCTGTGCCTGCTTAAACTGACGCAGCGCCTCAAGCTGTTGCTCTTCGTCCTCTTCCGGCACGCGCAGCAGATACTGACGCAGCTCGTCGCGGTAAGCATCCGTCGCCGTCGGCTGATAGAGCGTATTCGGGTCGAGCAGTTCGTCGAGCAGCAGCGGATAACGCGCCAGCTTGTTCGCCACCATCGGGGAGGCGGCGCAAAGGGAAATCAGATGCTTCAGCGCGCCGGGAAACTCACTTAACAGTTCAAGGTAGGTGGTACGCGTGACGATCCCGCTCAGGAGCGGCATCATGCGCGACAGCGGCACCGGCGCATCCTCGCGGGAGCAGACATCGCTCAGCAGATGCGGCATCAGATGATCCAGCACCTGCCGACCGCGCGGGCCAATGGCGCGTTTGTTCAGTTCGAGACGGAAATCAGCAATCAACGCCACCACGCGATGGCGGGCATCGTCGCTTAAGTGCGCCAGCACCGGCGTGGTGTCATCTTCCTGAAGCGCGTCCTGCCACAGTTCGCGCCAGTGCTCGGAGAGCGCATCGTCCTGCGATTCACTTTCGTCGTCGCCGATCAGATCGTTAAAGATGCGGCGCACGCCCGCCATATGCGCTTCCAGCCGTTCCGTCAGCGCTGCCCAGTCATCCACCCGCATCCCCCAGGCCAGACGCGCCCGGTTCAGCTCATCGCCCGGTAACGTCTGGGTCTGTTCGTCGTTGATACTTTGCAGCAAATTTTCCAGACGACGCAGGAAGAGATAAGCGTCACGCAGCGTTTGCGCATCGCCTTCCGGCAGCAGATGCAGCTGCTCGATAGCGCTCAGCGTCGGCAGCAGCGAGCGGGATTGCAGAGAAGGTTCACGCCCGCCGCGTATCAGCTGGAAGACCTGGACGATAAATTCGATCTCACGAATACCGCCCGCGCCGAGCTTGATGTTGTCCTTCAGGCCACGGCGACGCACCTCGCGGGCAATCATCCCTTTCATATTTCGCAGGGATTGGATAACGCTAAAGTCGATGTAGCGGCGGAACACGAACGGGCGCAGCATGGCGCGCAGCTCGTTGGCGTAGGCATCGTCGCTGTCGCCCATGATCCGCGCTTTGACCATCGCGTAACGCTCCCAGTCGCGCCCCTGCTCCTGGTAATAATCTTCCAGCGCGGCAAAGCTCAGCACCAGTGGCCCGCTGTCGCCAAACGGACGCAGACGCATGTCCACGCGGTAGACAAAACCATCCTGGGTGGGCTGATCCAGCGCCTTAATCAGCCGCTGGCCGAGGCGGGTAAAGAACTGGGCGTTGTCCAGCTCGCGACGACCGCCGCGCGTGGTGCCGTTCTCCGGCCAGGCAAAAATCAGATCGATGTCTGAGGAAAAATTGAGCTCGCAGCCGCCCAGCTTGCCCATCCCCAGTATCAACAGCGGTTGCGGAACCCCGTCTTCGCTGCACGGCGTGCCCCACTCTTTACAGCAGGCGGCGTAGAGCCAGTCCCGCGCGGCGACGATCAGCGTCTGCGCCAGCTCGCTCAACTGCTGCAAGGTGCTCTCTTCACTCACCAGCTCCAGCGCCTGCGCCCAGGCAATGCGTACCATCACCCGGCGGCGGAACTGACGCAGAACGCGCATCAGCGTGGGTTCATCTGCCACCTCTGCCAGCGCGGTTTGCAGCCAGCCAGCATAATGCCGCCACTCGTCAGCCTGCGGCGGCGCGCTTTCCAGCGCTGCCAGCCAGTCCGGGTTAGCGCTGACGCTCTCCTGCACAAAATCACTGAACGTGAGCACGCTTTTCGCCTGCTCGCTTAACGATGACGCGGGTAACGACTCAGGCAGGCGTTCGCAAACGGTCTGCCAGTGCTGCTGTAACTGCGAAGAAAGCGGCATATCAGGGGTTCCTTGCCAGAATTAACGTTTTCCGCTGTGCAGCCAGTACGGATCCTGCGAAATGGCCTCGTTGCGGAAATGCTCGATCTCAATCTGCTGACGGGTCTCGATGGCATGCTTAAGCCCCTGCCAGTTCTCCAGCCAGGCCTGCGCCTTCACGCCCTCATACGCACCTGACAGCAGCAACATGCTGTCGATGTTACGCGCCAGGCGGGGAAGCTGATCGCCATACTGGTCGCCCAGCGGATGCGCGAAGGTGGTTCGCAGCTCGGCCGCGTGACGGGAGAGGTGGATATCCGCAAAACGTTTGAAGTTTTCCGCGATTTTAGTCTGCCCTTTCGCATCGAGGAAAATGCGCCAGCCGCGCGTCACCAGAAATTCGGTCAACGCCAGTTTCGCGCTGGCGTTTTGCGGGCTGTAGATCGCAGTTTGTGCCGACACGTCAGAAAGCATCAGCGTTTCGGTTTGAGTGAGCAGATCACGTAAGTGAGCGCTGGCTTTACGCGGTACAATACCGCCGAACAACGCCAGGGTGTGACGCACCAGACCCATAGCAGCGAGCACCTGTTTTTTGGCATTTTTCACGTTACGCGCCCACAGCTCCTCGTGGTACTGCCACTGAGAGAGCGCCAGCTCCAGCGCCGCTTCCATGCCCTGCTCAACGGAGGCTTTCGGCACAACGCGCAAAATCGGGGTTTCTCGCAGCACGCGCGGCGCATTCCCGGCGGCCAGGTGATAGCCGCGCGCCGCTTTACTCAGGCTGCCCTGACGCAGGCCAGGCTGGTTCACCAGCTTGTGCGCCAGCTTCAGCACGTCGCTCGCGTCGCCTTCCAGCAGTTCAAGCTCCAGCTCGCAGATCGGCTCCTGCTCTTCACCAGCCTTAATTTCACCTCGATCAAACGCAATCTCAATGCGGCTCTTGCCTTCCGTCACCAGCCATTTCTCGCGCCAGAAATCGGTGCTGAACAGCGGTTGCGCCTCTGCCGACAGCGTTGCGGGCAGCGTCCCTTCCGGCCACACTTCCGCCGGAAAACGATCCAGCTCAAGTTCTGGCTTACTGATGTCGATATTGTATTCCGGACGCTGGTGCAAACCGCCCACCACGCGACCGGCGATTTTCATCGTCATCTCGTAGCGCCCGTTCGCACCACGGATGCGCAGGCCCATATCGTGGTTGCGCAGCCAGTTGTCCGGCGTTTCGTAATAGATGTTGAGCAGCTGTACGGGTTCATGGTGCTCGCCGGACAGCGTGTTCAGATGCTGGCGGAGCGCGTCAGCGCTGTCTTTTTCGACGATAAACTTTAATTCGATCTCTTGTGCCATAGCCTTGTACTTTTGCGTGCGTCACAGACGCGTCGATGAAGGCGAACTTCCTCGCCATTTGTTTGTCAGTACATAGTATTTTGCGCCAAATTGCCACGCAATGAGCAATTTGACGGGCGTAAAAGTTTAAAGCGGTGGAAATCATGACACAGATGATTCCGATTGATGATGAATCCTTTGCGTAGCGACACTGATACCACTACTATCGTTCCACTTTTTATGAAAATAACGACTGATATGCTTAAATTACGCCTGATTGGACTTACTTTACTCGCTTTTAGCGCCGCAACCGCGGTCCACGCTGAAGAGAAACGTTACGTTTCTGATGAACTGAATACCTGGGTACGCAGCGGCCCTGGAGACAATTATCGCCTCGTGGGTACGGTAAATGCCGGCGAGGAAGTGACTCTGCTGCAAACTAACGCAGACACCAATTACGGTCAGGTTCGTGACAGCTCTGGCCGCACCTCATGGATCCCGCTGAAAGAGCTAAGCACAGTGCCAAGCCTGCGCACCCGCGTGCCGGATCTGGAAAATCAGGTGAAAACCCTGACCGATAAGCTGAACAACATTGACGGTACCTGGAACCAGCGCACCGCAGAGATGCAGCAGAAAGTGGCGCAAAGCGACAGCGTGATCGCCGGCCTGAAAGACGAAAATCAGAAGCTGAAAAATGAGCTGATCGTCGCACAGAAGAAAGTAAACGCCGCGAATCTACAGCTGGATGACAAACAACGCACCATCATCATGCAGTGGTTTATGTATGGCGGCGGCGTACTGGGCGTCGGTCTGGTGCTGGGTCTGGTGCTTCCTCACCTTATCCCAAGCCGTAAACGTAAAGACCGCTGGATGAACTAACTCGTCTTCTCTGCCACACTTACGTATCATCTTGCGAAAAGAGAAAACGGGAGTGTTGGCGTGAAGAGTTATCTGGTCGGTGGTGCGGTACGTGATGCGTTATTAGGTCTGCCGGTCAAAGATAAAGATTGGGTCGTGGTCGGTGCCACGCCCGAAGCGATGATTGACGCGGGCTACCAGCAGGTAGGCCGCGATTTTCCTGTGTTCCTCCATCCGAAAAGCCGCGAAGAGTACGCCCTGGCGCGTACCGAACGGAAATCGGGTTCCGGTTATACCGGCTTCACCTGCTATGCCGCGCCGGATGTCACGCTGGAGCAGGACTTACTGCGCCGCGATCTCACCATTAACGCCCTGGCGCAGGACGAAAACGGACATATCATCGACGCCTACGGCGGCCAGAACGATCTGCGCGATCGTCTTTTACGCCATATTTCCCCCGCCTTTTCTGAAGATCCGCTTCGCGTACTGCGCGTGGCGCGTTTTGCCGCCCGTTATGCCCATCTGAGCTTCCGTATCGCCGACGAGACGATGGCGCTGATGACGGCCATGACCGACGCGGGCGAGCTGGAACACCTGACGCCAGAACGCGTCTGGAAAGAGACCGAAAACGCCCTGACCACCCGCAACCCACAGGTCTTTTTCCAGGTTCTGCGCGACTGCGGGGCGCTGAAAGTGCTGTTCCCGGAAATAGACGCGCTGTTTGGCGTGCCCGCCCCGGCGAAATGGCACCCGGAAATTGATACCGGAATTCACACTCTGATGACCCTGAGCATGGCCGCCATGCTCAGCCCTGAAGTGGACGTGCGCTTTTCCACCCTCTGCCATGACCTCGGCAAGGGGTTAACGCCAAAGGAGTTGTGGCCACGCCACCACGGGCACGGTCCGGCTGGCGTAAAGCTGGTTGAAGGGCTTTGCCAGCGCCTGCGCGTGCCGAATGACATTCGCGATCTGGCAAAACTGGTCGCCGAGTTCCACGACCTGATCCACACCTTTCCGATCCTGAAACCCGCCACCATCGTCAGGCTGTTCGATAACATCGACGCCTGGCGCAAGCCGCAGCGCGTGGAGCAAATTGCGCTGACCAGCGAAGCGGACGTGCGCGGCCGTACCGGGTTTGAAGCGTCCGATTATCCGCAGGGTCGTTTGCTGCGCGAGGCGTGGGAAATCGCAAAAGCGGTGCCAACGAAAGAGGTGGTGGAGGCAGGGTTTAAAGGCCCGGAGATCCGCGAAGAGCTGACGAAACGGCGGATTGATGCGGTTGCGGCGTGGAAGGAAAAACGTTGCCCTCAGCCGAAAGACTGAGGGCGGTCGGTCATCAGAAGAAGACCACGTACACGGCAGCCGCGACGATAAAGCGGTAGATCGCGAACGGAATAAACGAGATACGCTTAATCAGTTGCAGGAAGGTTTTGATGGCAATCAGCGCCACGATAAAGGCGGTGATAAAGCCCACGGCGAACATCGGAATGTCGCCTACGGTCAGGAAGCCGATGCTTTTGTAGAGATCCAGTGCGGTGGCGCCCATCATCATCGGTACCGCCAGCAGGAACGAGAACTCAGACGCCGCGTAACGGCTCACGCCCATCAGCATCCCGCCGGAAATGGTTGCCCCTGAACGGGAGAAGCCCGGCCACAGCGCCAGACACTGGAAGCAGCCAATCATAAACGCCTGGCGATACGTCATATCGTCAAGACCTTCTGCACGCGGGGTTTTTGGCTTCAGCACTTCGGCGGCAATCAGCAGGAAGCCGCCGACAACCAGCGCGTACATCACGTTAATCGGGTTGAAAAGCGATTTTATGGTGTCGTGGAACACCAGCCCCAGCACCACCGCCGGGATCATCCCCAGCAGAATATGAATCAGCGTCAGGCGCCCCTTGCCCTCTCCTTCACGCTGCGGTAAACGCCCGAAGTGGATGCCGATCAGACCAAACAGACGACGCCAGAACATGACGACCACCGCCAGAATAGAGCCCAGCTGAATCACCACCTCAAACGTCTTTGCGGTATCGCCTTCAAAGCCCAGGAGATGGCCAACGATAATCATATGGCCCGTACTGGACACCGGCAAAAACTCCGTCAATCCTTCGACCACACCCAGAATTGCCGCCACCAGCAGCGAGTGCATATCGCTCATCTATAAACCCCTAAAAAGATATAAAAAAACGGTGTCCCACGCGGACAACCGTGAAAGATACAGCTTTAAGACCGATATAACCTAAAATGGTTTAGCAATTATGACGTTAAATCTTTCCTTTCAGATTTGTGCCACGCTCGATAATCACGCCCACATTGGCGGCGCGCGCCACCGCGCCCGGCTTGCTTAGTTTGATGCGCACCCACGGGGAGTTAAATTTGCTCAGTAGCAGGTCCGCTACCTCTTCCGCCACGCGTTCCACCAGCGCAAATCGTTGCCCTTCCACGTGGCCAACTACCGCTTCACTGATGTCGGCGTAGCTCAGACAGTCATTCACATCATCGCTTTTTGCTGACTTGCGGTTATCCCAGCCCATTTCGATATCGAACACCAGTTTCTGCTCGATGGTCTGTTCCCAGTCGTAAACACCAATTGTGGTGATTACCGAAAGTTGCTCTATAAATACAATATCCATCACGACCTGCCTGCTTTTTGGCTAAACCGGATACCACTTCCGGCGAATTATGCGTATTATCCACAGATGCTGAGAATACAGATACATTTTCAAAACGGAACAGCGTTATGAGTGCAATCGCGCCTGGAATGATTATCCTCGCCTACCTTTGCGGCTCAATCTCCAGCGCCATTCTGGTCTGCCGCATCGCCGGGTTGCCTGACCCGCGTGAAAGTGGTTCCGGGAATCCGGGGGCGACCAATGTACTACGAATTGGCGGCAAGGGAGCAGCCGTAGCGGTTTTGATTTTTGATGTTCTGAAAGGAATGCTCCCCGTCTGGGGTGCGTATGCGCTGGGCGTCACACCCTTCTGGCTGGGTCTGATTGCTATCGCCGCCTGCGTCGGCCATATCTGGCCCGTTTTCTTTGGTTTTAAAGGCGGTAAAGGCGTTGCAACCGCGTTTGGCGCGATTGCGCCGATCGGCTGGGATCTCACTGGCGTGATGGCGGGCACCTGGCTGCTGACCATCCTGCTGAGCGGCTATTCATCGCTGGGCGCCATCGTCAGCGCGCTGATCGCTCCGTTTTATGTCTGGTGGTTCAAACCGCAGTTTACCTTCCCGGTATCGATGCTCTCGTGCCTGATCCTGCTGCGTCATCATGACAACATTCAGCGCCTGTGGCGTCGCCAGGAAACCAAGATCTGGACGAAGCTCAAGCGTAAAAAGAAAGACGCTCAGTAAACCGTTCGTTATGCCTTATAACCAAATGTGATTTTTGTCCCCTTCTGCCTGTGGTAACTGTTAGGTACACAACACAACCACATAAAAGAAAATGGCAGAAATCACAGACACAACTCCCCTCCCAACGGCAGTAAACACCCCGGATGGCGACATCAAGTGGGTACGCAGCGCATCGGACGTTTCACGTCTCGTTAATGACGGCTCTCAGGGCCGGGCCAATGCCCGCATCGTGGTCGGTATCGCGCTCGGGGGAATTTTTCTCGATGCCTACGATCTCGGCGCGCTGGCATTCGGCATCAAAGACATCACCCGCGAATTTAACCTGACGCCCGCTGGTACCGGCATGGTGGCTTCAGCCATTACCTTTGGCGCGATTGTCGGGGCGCTGCTTGGCGGCTATCTTACGGATAAAATCGGGCGCTACCGCGTCTTTATGGCCGACATGGTGTTCTTTGTCGTCGCCGCCATCGCCTGTGCGCTGGCTCCGAACGAATATGTGCTGGCGGGCGCGCGCTTTGTGATGGGTCTTGGCGTCGGGATCGACCTTCCCGTGGCGATGGCGTTTCTCAGCGAGTTCGCCAGGCTGAAAGGCCCGGGGAATAAAGCCTCCAGCGTGGCAATGTGGTGCCCCACCTGGTATGCGGCCATCAGCATCTCTTATCTTCTGGTGCTCTTCTTCTACGCCGTGCTGCCGGAAGGCCACAGCGACTGGCTCTGGCGTCTGATCCTTGGCTTCGGCGCAGTGCCCGCGCTGGTGATTATCGCCATCCGCAGCCGCTATATGAGCGAATCCCCGGTCTGGGCGGCGAATCAGGGCAATCTGAAAGAGGCGGCGTCCATCCTGCGGCAGTCGTACAACATTAATGCCCACGTGCCGCAGGATGCGCTTGACCAGCCCGCGCCGGTGGTCAATAAGGCAAAATGGTCGAACTACCTGAATCTGTTCCACGGTATCTATCTGCGGCGTACCACGCTCGCCACGCTGCTGTCGGTCGTCTCCTCGTTCGCCTATAACGCCGTAGCCTTTGGCCTGCCGGTGATCATCTCCAGCTTCTTTGTGCAGTCGATGCTGACCACCATTCTGATCTCGCTGGCGCTTAACCTGCTGTTTGCGTTTGTCGGCGGGCTGCTGGCGGTGCGCTATGTTCCGCGCTTCGGCGCGTGGCGGATGTCTCTGGCGGGTTATGCGTGCCAGCTTACGGCACTGCTCGGCCTGGCGCTGATTGGCCGGCCTGACGGGGCCACGGAAGGCGTGTTCGCCGTCGCGATGCTGGCGCTGTTCCTGTTTGGTCAGGGTTTTGGTCCAGGTGCGCATACCATGACGTTTGCCTCCCTGAGCTACCCGACCTCGCTGCGCGGCGTGGGCGTGGGGCTTAACCAGACGCTGATGCGCAGCAGTTCAACGCTGTCACTGTTTCTGTTCCCGCTACTGGTCGCGTCGCTGGATACCGCCGTGTTCTGGGTGATTGCGCTGGCGCCGTTTATCGGCCTGGTATCGCTGCTGGCGATCCGTTGGGAGCCGTCGGGGTATGATGTGGATGCAGAGGATTATCGTTAACCTTTCTTGCCGGGTGACGCTGCGCTTACCCGGCCTACATTACTAAAACCGGCTCACATGAACCGGTTTTTTTATCCATAAGCGACTCATATGACAGCCTTCATTTCCGCCAGGGCATACTGAAACGTACCCCGATAGTGTGGAAATGGAAGCACCATGTTAGCAACTCAGGTCACTGATAATTCATACAAAGGCTGGCAGGCCACGCTTGCCCTCCAGTTTTGTTATACCCCTGAGAAAACCCTCCTCCATTCCGCGCGTCACACCGGGCCGCTCACCGTTCAGCGCCCGTTTTATCCCGAAGGGGAAACCTGTCACCTTTACCTGCTGCATCCGCCAGGCGGGATTGTGGGCGGGGATACGCTGGATATTTCCGTACGGCTCGACGCCAAAAGCCATGCCCTCATCACCATGCCCGGCGCCAGCAAGTTCTATCGCAGCAGCGGCCCGCAGGCCTGTCTGAATCAGCATTTTTACCTCGACGAAGAGGCCACGCTGGAGTGGCTGCCGCAGGACACCATAATTTTCCCCGGCGCTAACGCCGCGCTGCGTTCCGTCTTCCATCTTAAGGCCACCAGCACGCTGCTGGCGTGGGAGCTGTACTGTCTGGGCCGTCCGGTGATAAACGAATCCTTCAGCCACGGCACGCTGGAGAGCCGCCTTGAGGTGTGGGTGGATGGCGAGCCGCGTTTGATTGAGCGACTGCATCTTAACGATGGCGATCTGTCGCCCGTCGCAGGCCATCCGTGGGTCGGCACGCTGCTGTTCTACCCGGCCCGGGAAGCTCATCTTGATACAGTGCGCGAGCGGCTCGCCCCGCTGGAAAACTTTGGCGGGGCGACGCTCACCGACGACCTGCTGTCGGTGCGTTTTCTCTCCCACGACAACCTCATTTGCCAGCGGGTGATGCGCGATATCTGGCAGTCGCTTCGCCCGCTTTTAACCCCCAAAACCGCCTGTTCGCCGCGTATCTGGCAGACATAAGAGAAACGCTATGGAACTGACTCCCAGAGAAAAAGACAAGCTGTTGCTGTTCACCGCCGCGCTGGTTGCCGAACGCCGCCTCGCGCGCGGGGTAAAGCTCAACTACCCGGAATCGGTCGCGCTGATCAGCGCCTTTATTATGGAAGGCGCGCGCGATGGCGAAACCGTCGCCTCGCTGATGGAAGCCGGCCGCCACGTCCTGACGCGCGATCAGGTGATGGAGGGCGTGCCGGAGATGATCCCGGATATCCAGGTGGAAGCCACCTTCCCGGACGGATCCAAGCTCGTCACCGTCCACAATCCGATCGTGTAAGGAGCGCGTGATGATCCCAGGCGAATACCGGATCCAGTCCGGCAACATTGCGCTCAACGTCGGGCGCGAAACCCGAAGTGTGATCGTGGAAAACCACGGCGACAGGCCGATCCAGGTCGGCTCGCATTACCACTTTTACGAGGTCAACCCGGCGTTGAAATTCGATCGCGAAGCCACTCGAGGCTACCGACTCAACATCCCGGCCGGTACTGCCGTGCGCTTCGAGCCCGGCCAGAAGCGGGAAGTGGCGCTGGTGCAGGTGACGGGCGCGCAGCGCATTTTTGGTTTTCGCGGCGAGGTCATGGGCGAGGTGAAACATGGCTGAGATTTCACGCCAGGCGTATGCCGATATGTTCGGCCCCACTACCGGGGATAAAGTGCGGCTGGCCGACAGCGAGCTGTGGATCGAAGTGGAGGACGATCTCACGATCTACGGCGAAGAGGTTAAATTCGGCGGCGGAAAAGTGATCCGCGACGGCATGGGACAGGGGCAGATGACCGCCGACGACTGCGTGGATCTGGTGCTCACCAACGCGCTGATTGTCGATCACTGGGGGATTGTGAAAGCGGATATCGGCATAAAAGATGGGCGGATCTTCGCCGTCGGCAAAGCCGGAAACCCGGACATTCAGCCCGGCGTGACGATCCCGATTGGCGCGGCAACGGAAGTGATCGCCGCCGAAGGGAAGATCGTCACCCCTGGCGGGATCGACACCCACATCCACTGGATCTGTCCGCAGCAGGCGGAAGAGGCGCTGGTCTCTGGCGTCACCACCATGATCGGCGGCGGCACCGGCCCTGCGGCAGGTACAAACGCCACCACCTGCACGCCGGGGCCGTGGTATATCGCCCGCATGCTGCAGGCCGCCGATACGCTGCCGGTGAATATTGGCCTGCTGGGCAAAGGGAACGGTTCAAACCCGGACGCGCTGCGCGAGCAGATCGCGGCTGGCGCTATCGGGCTTAAGATCCACGAAGACTGGGGCGCGACGCCTGCGGCAATCAACTGCTCGCTGGAGGTCGCTGAAGAGATGGATATTCAGGTGGCGCTGCACAGCGACACGCTGAACGAGTCCGGTTTTGTCGAAGACACGCTGGCTGCCATCGCCGGGCGCACCATCCACACCTTCCACACCGAAGGGGCGGGCGGCGGCCATGCGCCGGATATCATCACCGCCTGCGCGCACCCGAATATTTTGCCCTCCTCCACCAACCCGACGCTGCCCTACACGGTGAATACCATCGACGAGCACCTGGACATGCTGATGGTCTGTCACCATCTCGACCCGGATATCGCCGAGGACGTGGCGTTTGCGGAATCCCGTATTCGTCGGGAAACCATCGCCGCCGAAGACGTGCTGCACGATATCGGCGCGTTCTCGCTCACCTCGTCAGATTCACAGGCCATGGGCCGCGTGGGGGAAGTGATTATCCGCACCTGGCAGGTGGCGCACCGCATGAAGGTGCAGCGCGGCGCACTGCCGGAAGAGACCGGCGAGAACGACAACTTCCGCGTGAAGCGCTATGTCGCCAAATACACCATTAATCCGGCTCTTACCCACGGCATCGCCCATGAGGTCGGTTCTATTGAGGCGGGCAAGCTGGCGGATCTGGTGGTCTGGTCCCCCGCTTTCTTTGGCGTCAAACCGGCCACCATCGTCAAAGGCGGGATGATCGCCTGCGCGCCGATGGGCGACATCAACGCCTCGATCCCCACGCCGCAGCCGGTGCATTACCGCCCGATGTTTGGTGCACTTGGTGCCGCACGCCACGCCACGCGGCTGACGTTTGTCTCGCAGGCCGCTGATGCCAGCGGCATTCCGCAGCGGCTCGGATTGCAAAGCGCCACTGCGGTGGTGAAAGGCTGCCGGACGGTGAAAAAGGCCGACATGATCCACAACGATTTACAGCCGAATATCACCGTTGACTCGCAAACCTATGAGGTTCGCGTCGACGGCGAATTGATCACCAGCGAACCGGCAGAAGTTTTGCCGATGGCGCAACGCTATTTTCTGTTTTGAGGAGTGATGATGATTTATTTAACCCAACGCCTGGACCACGCGCACCCGATTACCTCCAGCGTCACGCTGCCGATTGACGTGCGGGTGAAAAGCCGCGCCCGCGTGGCGCTGAACGACGGTCGCGAAGCCGGGCTAATGCTGCCGCGCGGCCTGTTGCTGCGCGGGGGCGACCTGCTGACTACCGACGATGGCAGCGAAGTGATCGAAGTGATCGCCGCCCCGGAGTCGGTTTCCGTGGTGCGCTGTGCCGACCCGTTCCTGCTCGCCCGCGCCTGTTATCACCTGGGCAACCGCCACGTACCGCTGCAAATCATGCCCCGCGAAATGCGCTACCACCACGATCACGTTCTCGACGACATGCTACGTCAGTTCGGGCTGGAGGTGACCTTCGCCAGCCTGCCCTTTGAACCAGAAGCGGGCGCTTACACCAGCGATGCCCACAGTCATGGCCACTCCCACGCTCATTCACATTAAGGACTCATCATGCGTAAGTATTTACCGCTGTTTCTGCTGGCCTTTTCCGTTCCGGCGCTTGCCCATCCCGGGCACGGAACCGACAGCTTTCAGGCAGGTTTTCTCCATCCGCTGACCGGGCTGGATCACCTGCTGATGCTGACGGGGGCTGGCGTGCTGTCCGCCCTGAGCGGCCGCAAGCTGCTGCTGCCGTTAGCAACGCTCGGCATGATGCTGGCTGGCGCCGTTACGGGCAGCCTGCTCGGCGGCTTTAGCGGCATGGAGATGCTGATTATCGCCTCACTGGCGGTCTGCGGCGTGATGATGTTTAAGACTGAAAATCGCCTGCTGCTGGCGGTTCCAGCCCTGGCGATGTTCCACGGCTGGGCGCACGGCGTGGAGATGTCCGGCCACAGCTTCTGGCTCTTTACCAGCGGATTTATGTTAGCCAGTGCCACGGTGCTGTGCGCCAGCTTCGCGGCAGGGCTGCTGCTGCGCCGTCACGACGGCCTGCGTAAGACCTTCGGCGGCGGGCTGATCGTCTCTGCCCTGCTGGCGCTGATGAGCTGATGGAGCACGCCCGCCAGCGGCTGCGCCTGATGCAGCTCTCCAGCAGTAGCCTGCCGGTCGGATCGTATACCTGGTCACAGGGGCTGGAGTGGGCTGTCGAGGCCGGGTGGATCACGGACGCTGAGGCCTTCAGGCGCTGGCAGATCCAGCAGATGGAGCAGAGCTTTTTCTGCGTCGACCTGCCGCTGTTTATCCGCCTGTATCATGCCTGCGAGAAGCAGGACGTCGCGACAGCAAAACGCTGGACGGCATACCTGCTCGCCTGTCGGGAAACGCGCGAACTGCGCGAGGAAGAACGCAACCGCGGCGCGGCCTTTACGCGCCTGGTTAAAAGCTGGGAACCCGCCTGCCCGGCAGAATGGCTGCCGCTGTTGATGCAGAGCCAGCTCGGCGGTATGGCGTGGCTCGGCGTGCGCTGGGGCATTGGCGTGCGCGAGCTGGCGCTGAGCCTCGGCTACAGCTGGATTGAGAGCGCGGTGATGGCGGGCGTCAAGCTGGTGCCGTTTGGGCAGCAGGCCGCACAACAGCTGATTATCGACCTGAGCGACCATTTTGCCGCCGGGTTTGAACAGGCATTTTTACGTGGCGACGACGCGCTGGGGGCAGCTACGCCGCTGTCCGCCATCGCCTCCGCACGCCACGAAACCCAATATTCACGACTATTCCGTTCCTGAGGAGTCAATATGGCTGATTACAAACATCCCCTGCGCGTTGGCGTGGGCGGCCCGGTAGGGTCGGGCAAAACCGCCCTGCTGGAAGCGCTCTGCAAGGCGATGCGCGACACCTATCATCTTGCGGTGGTGACTAACGATATCTACACCAAAGAGGATCAGCGCATCCTGACCGAGGCGGGTGCGCTTGAGCCAGAGCGCATCGTAGGGGTGGAAACGGGCGGCTGTCCGCACACCGCCATCCGCGAAGATGCCTCAATGAACCTGGCAGCGGTGGAAGCCTTGAGCGAGAAGTTCGGCAATCTGGATCTGATCTTCGTCGAAAGCGGCGGGGATAACCTGAGCGCGACCTTCAGCCCGGAGCTGGCGGACCTCACCATCTACGTGATCGACGTGGCCGAGGGGGAAAAAATCCCGCGCAAAGGCGGGCCGGGGATCACCAAATCCGATTTTCTGGTGATCAATAAAACCGACCTCGCGCCGTACGTGGGGGCGTCGCTGGAGGTAATGGAGCGCGACACTAATCGCATACGCGGCGAGCGTCCGTGGACCTTTACCAACCTGAAGGCGGGTGACGGGCTGGCGACGATTATTGCGTTTCTGGAAGAGAAAGGGATGCTGCGGATGTAGTGCGGTTTATTGCCGGGTGGCGGCTTCGCCTGACCCGGCCTACGATTTTTGCAGACCCGGTAAGCGCAGCGCCACCGGGCAAAAAACTTACGCCTCAGGCAGCTCCGCCAGCGGCCAGCGCGGACGCACGGACACGCTCAGGTCAGCCGTGGCGCCAGCGTTCAGGCGCACCATCCCGGCGTAGGCGATCATCGCCCCGTTATCGGTACAAAATTCCGGACGCGCGTAGAACACTTCCCCACGACGCTTTTGCATCATTTCGGCAAGCTTCGCGCGCAGCGTACGGTTGGCGCTCACGCCACCGGCCATCACCAGGCGCTTAAAGCCCGTCTGATCCAGCGCACGCTTGCACTTGATCATCAGCGTATCCACCACCGCATCTTCGAACGCGCGGGCGATGTCGGCACGCGTCTGCTCGCTGTCGTCGTTATTGCGAATGGTGTTCGCCGCGAAGGTTTTCAGACCGGAGAAACTAAAATCCAGCCCCGGACGATCGGTCATCGGACGCGGGAAGACAAAGCGCCCTTCCGTTCCCTGCGCGGCCATTTTCGACAGCATCGGGCCGCCAGGATAATCCAGGCCAAGCAGCTTGGCGGTTTTGTCGAAGGCTTCACCGGCCGCGTCGTCGATCGATTCGCCCAGCAGCTCATACTTGCCAATGCCCGTTACGCTAATCAGCTGCGTATGCCCGCCGGAGACCAGCAGCGCCACAAACGGGAACGCTGGCGGATTGGCTTCCAGCATCGGAGCCAGAAGATGTCCTTCCATATGGTGAACCGGAATGGCCGGAACGTCCCACGCGAAGGCCAGCGAACGCCCTACCGTTGCGCCGACCAGCAGCGCGCCAACCAGGCCCGGTCCTGCAGTATAGGCCACGGCATCAATATCTTTTGCACTTAACCCGGCCTCTTTCAGTGCCGCCTGAATCAGGGGAACCGTTTTACGCACGTGGTCACGAGAGGCCAGTTCAGGCACGACGCCGCCGTAGTCAGCGTGCAATTTCACCTGACTATACAGTTGGTTGGCCAGAAGCCCTTTTTCGTCGTCGTAAATCGCGATGCCGGTTTCATCGCAGGATGTTTCAATACCCAGTACACGCATGACTTGTTTTACCTCGTTTCAATACCGCGCAGTGTAGAGCCTGGGCGGGTTGATGTAAAACTTTGTTCGCCCCAGGAAGAAGCCTCGTGTATACTCTTCCCCCTTATAAAAGTCCCTTTCAAAATCGCATCGGTGCTTTACAAAGCAGCAGCATTTGCAGTAAAATTCCGCACCATTTTGAAATAAGCTGGCGTTGATGCCAGCGGCAAACCGAATTTATTAAAGGTGAGAGTTACATGCCGGTAATTAAAGTACGTGAAAACGAGCCGTTCGACGTAGCACTGCGTCGCTTCAAACGTTCATGCGAGAAAGCAGGTGTTCTGGCTGAAGTTCGTCGTCGTGAGTTTTATGAAAAACCAACGACCGAACGTAAGCGCGCTAAAGCTTCCGCTGTGAAACGTCACGCGAAGAAACTGGCTCGCGAAAACGCACGCCGTACTCGTCTGTACTAATCTGTTGAGGGCCACAGCCCTCAATTGACAGACAGAGTTGTAGTCGTAAGGCCGTGCTTCCGGAAGGAATGCGCGGCTTGTTTTCGTTTATAAGTCGCTTAAATTTTTGGGGCATATGGCCGGAAGAATCCCACGCGTTTTCATCAATGACCTGCTTGCCAGAACCGACATCGTCGATCTCATCGACGCGCGGGTGAAGCTAAAAAAGCAGGGCAAGAACTACCATGCGTGCTGTCCGTTCCATAACGAAAAAACCCCCTCTTTCACCGTAAACGGTGAAAAGCAGTTCTACCATTGCTTCGGCTGTGGCGCACACGGTAATGCCGTCGATTTTTTGATGAACTACGATAAGCTCGAGTTCGTTGAAACCGTCGAAGAGCTGGCGGCGATGCATAACCTTGAAGTGCCGTATGAAGCAGGCAGTGGGCCAAGTCAGATCGAGCGCCATCAGCGGCAAACGCTATATCAGTTGATGGATGGCCTGAATTCGTTTTACCAACAGTCTCTTAAGCACTCTGCGGCTGAGCCTGCGCGTCAGTATCTGAACAAGCGCGGACTGAGCGACGATGTGATTGCGCGTTTCGCTATTGGTTACGCCCCGCCCGGCTGGGACAACGTGTTAAAGCGTTTTGGCGGCAATAGCGAAGATCGTAAATCCCTCATCGACGCAGGCATGCTGGTCACCAACGACCAGGGACGAAGCTACGACCGCTTCCGTGAACGGGTGATGTTCCCGATCCGCGACAAGCGTGGCCGGGTGATAGGTTTTGGTGGTCGCGTGCTGGGTGATGCCCTGCCGAAATACCTTAACTCCCCGGAAACCGATATTTTCCATAAGGGCCGCCAGCTTTACGGTCTTTATGAGGCACAGCAGGATAATGCGGAACCTCCGCGTCTTCTGGTCGTCGAAGGCTATATGGATGTTGTTGCGCTGGCGCAGTACGACATTAACTATGCCGTTGCGTCGCTGGGAACGTCCACCACGGCGGACCATATCCAGTTGCTGTTCCGCGTCACCAACAACGTGATTTGCTGTTACGACGGTGACCGCGCAGGACGCGACGCCGCCTGGCGAGCGCTGGAAACCGCGTTGCCGTATATGACCGACGGGCGTCAGCTACGCTTTATGTTCCTGCCCGACGGTGAAGACCCGGATACGCTGGTGCGTAAAGAGGGCAAAGCGGCATTTGAAGCGCGGATGGAGCAGGCACAGCCGCTCTCCACGTTTCTGTTTAACAGCCTGATGCCGCAGGTTGATTTGAGTACCCCTGACGGGCGCGCGCAGCTCAGCACGCTGGCGCTGCCGTTAATCAGCCAGGTGCCCGGCGAAACGCTGCGCATCTATCTGCGTCAGGAGTTAGGCAACAAGCTCGGCATTCTGGATGACAGCCAGCTTGAACGTTTAATGCCTAAACAGGCTGAAAACGGCACGGTACGCCCCGCGCCTCAGCTAAAACGCACAACCATGCGTATACTGATAGGGTTGCTGGTGCAAAACCCCGAACTTGCTCCGCAAGTGCCGTCACTGGCGGGTTTGAACCACGAAAAATTGCCCGGACTTGGCTTATTTTCAGAATTGGTCAACACTTGTTTGTCGCAGCCAGGTCTGACCACCGGACAACTTTTAGAGCATTATCGCGGCACAAAAGAGGCCGCTACCCTTGAAAAACTGTCGATGTGGGACGATATAGCAGATAAGGATATCGCAGAAAAAACGTTCACCGACTCACTCAACCATATGTTTGATTCGATGCTTGAGTTGCGCCAGGAAGAGTTGATAGCTCGCGAGCGCACCCATGGCTTAAGCAGCGAAGAACGCCGGGAGCTCTGGATGATTAACCAGGAACTGGCGAAGAAATAAAAAATTTAACGGCTTAAGTGCCGAATATCGATCGGGAAGCCCCCGGCAGCCGCACTGAGAGGCAGCGGCAAAAATATAAGTACGCCCTCGCTTTAAAGGTTGGCAGCCCTATCGCCGACACCAATCAAACGAATTAAGTGTGGATACCGTCTTATGGAGCAAAACCCGCAGTCACAGCTGAAACTTCTTGTCCAACGCGGTAAGGAGCAAGGCTATCTGACCTATGCCGAGGTCAATGACCATCTGCCGGAAGATATCGTCGATTCAGATCAGATCGAAGATATCATCCAAATGATCAATGACATGGGCATTCAGGTGATGGAAGAAGCACCGGATGCCGATGATCTGTTGCTGGCTGAAACCTCCAACAACACTGACGAAGATGCGGAAGAAGCTGCTGCACAGGTACTGTCCAGCGTGGAATCTGAAATCGGGCGTACCACTGACCCGGTCCGCATGTACATGCGTGAAATGGGTACCGTTGAACTGTTGACCCGCGAAGGCGAAATTGACATCGCAAAACGCATCGAAGACGGGATCAACCAGGTTCAGTGCTCTGTTGCCGAATACCCGGAAGCGATTACCTATCTGCTGGAGCAGTACGATCGCGTTGAAGCGGAAGAAGCGCGTCTGTCCGATCTGATCACTGGCTTTGTCGACCCGAACGCTGAAGAAGATATGGCGCCAACCGCCACTCACGTCGGTTCTGAGCTGTCTCAGGAAGAGATGGATGACGACGAAGACGAAGATGAAGAAGAAGACGACGACAGCAGCGACGACGACAACAGCATCGACCCTGAACTGGCGCGCGAGAAGTTTGCCGAGCTGCGTACTCAGTACGAAGTGACGCGTGACACCATCAAAGCGAAAGGCCGCAGCCATGCTGCCGCTCAGGAAGAGATCCTGAAGCTGTCGGAAGTGTTCAAACAGTTCCGCCTGGTGCCAAAACAGTTCGACTACCTGGTGAACAGCATGCGCGTGATGATGGATCGCGTACGTACCCAGGAACGTATCATCATGAAGCTGTGTGTTGAACAGTGCAAAATGCCGAAGAAGAATTTCATCACCCTCTTCACCGGCAATGAAACCAGCGAAACCTGGTTCAACGCCGCTATCGCGATGAACAAGCCGTGGTCTGAAAAGCTGCACGACGTGAAAGAAGACGTACAGCGCGGCCTGCAAAAGCTGCATCAGATTGAAGAAGAGACCGGCCTGACCATCGAGCAGGTGAAAGACATCAACCGTCGTATGTCTATCGGTGAAGCGAAAGCCCGCCGTGCTAAGAAAGAGATGGTTGAAGCGAACTTACGTCTGGTTATCTCTATCGCCAAGAAATACACCAACCGTGGCCTGCAGTTCCTGGATCTGATTCAGGAAGGCAACATCGGTCTGATGAAAGCGGTAGATAAGTTTGAATACCGTCGTGGTTACAAGTTCTCCACCTATGCTACCTGGTGGATCCGTCAGGCGATCACCCGCTCTATCGCAGACCAGGCGCGCACCATCCGTATTCCGGTGCATATGATTGAGACCATCAACAAGCTCAACCGTATTTCTCGCCAGATGTTGCAGGAGATGGGTCGCGAGCCGACGCCGGAAGAGCTGGCTGAACGCATGCTGATGCCGGAAGACAAGATCCGTAAAGTGCTGAAAATCGCTAAAGAGCCAATCTCCATGGAAACACCAATCGGTGATGATGAAGATTCGCATCTGGGTGATTTCATCGAGGATACTACCCTCGAGCTGCCGCTGGACTCTGCCACCACCGAGAGCCTGCGTGCCGCTACGCACGACGTGCTGGCTGGCCTGACCGCCCGTGAAGCGAAAGTGCTGCGTATGCGTTTCGGTATCGATATGAACACCGACCACACGCTGGAAGAAGTGGGTAAACAGTTTGACGTGACCCGCGAACGTATCCGTCAGATCGAAGCGAAGGCGCTGCGTAAGCTGCGCCATCCGAGCCGCTCTGAAGTACTGCGTAGCTTCCTGGACGATTAATCGGTCCTGAAATGAAAAAGCTCCCAATCGGGAGCTTTTTTTGTTTATTCCCTCTCCCTGTGGGAGAGGGTCAGGGTGAGGGCATCAGGCCGCAGAGGAGCTAAAGCCCCCTCACCACCAGCGCCTCATCAAGTTCCCGATACGCCTCCACCAGCTTGTCCAGCGTCGCCCTGTTCAGCCCGCTCGGATTCGGCAACACCCACACCTGCGTTACGCCAATGGTAATGTTCTGCTTACCCCACTTCGCACCGCGCTGGCTGAACGCCTGCTCGTAGGCCTGCTTGCCGAGGATCGCCAGCGCTGCGGGCTGGTAGTCTTCAATCTTCTTCACCAGTTCCCGCCCGCCAGTACGCAGCTCATGCAGATTTACTTCGCTCGCCTGCACCGTGGGACGCTCGACCAGCATGGTGATGCCACAGCGCGTATCCAGCAGCTGCTGCTCTTCTTCCGGCTTAAGCTGTTTGTCGGTAAAACCGGCCTGGTGGATCACCTTCCAGAAGCGATTTCCCGGATGAGCAAAGTGAAAACCGGTGTGCGCCGAGGACTTGCCCGGGTTGATTCCGCAGAACACCACCCGCAGGCCAGGGGCCAGAATATCATTGATCATCTCTACTCCTGTCTATGCATCTTAAGATAAGTATAAAGGATTGATTATGCGTTGTTTATAAAAACAGCAGGCAGGTGTGAATGGCTGGATTGATGAGGGGAGTTACTTTATAATTCACCGCCACGGCCCCTTAGCTCAGTGGTTAGAGCAGGCGACTCATAATCGCTTGGTCGCTGGTTCAAGTCCAGCAGGGGCCACCAAATAAAACAAGGAGTTAGATGAGAAATCATCTGACTCCTTTTTCGTTTTATACGAATCGGGTCAGGTAATGGGTCAGGTAAGGAATTGCCTCCCTGCCCTCTTCATCTCGCTGCCAGCATCCCCGGATAGTGCTTCGCCACGATATCATTCATCTTTTCTGTCAGGTCGATACGTTTAAAAGTGATGTGCGCGGTTCCTTTCTGGAAGTAACGTATACTGAAAAAATCATCTTCGTAAATATCCTTCGAAGGGTTATCCCGAATATGTTCCATCAATCGAGTAGTAACATCGCCACGGTTATCGGGTATCGGTTTACCATCCAGCAGAAATAACATTCGTTCCAGGTCCGCTAATTGATCCCGCCGCCATCCCCAGTTCAAACTAAATCCCCAGCGGCTATGCGTCACCAGATTGTTGACGATGATCTTTTTACCAAAGCTGCAGGGACTATTGGTTTTGTAATCCCACGACAGCCCTTTGAAGACATTGATAATGCCACGCTCAAACACATCCATTTTGTTCAGATGTAGCTGCTCAAAAGTACTGAGGATATTTGCCTCGCTGATGGCGGGCAGATCCCCCTCCTCCAGGTTCTTATGCCACTGGTCACGGGCCTGAGCATCCATCAAGGCCATCATGCCAGACTTCAACATCAAGTCTCGCCAGATACTACGGTCAATATTGCGGGTAACGGAAGGCAGCGCTTTGTCTACCTTTTCGGTCATCCAGCTATCGTAACGGTGCCCGGCCTTCATCGCCCAGTCTTGCGCTGTGCCACCGCCAATTTCTGAGGTTAGCCGTGAAATGGCATCAAGCTGCTGAATGAGTTGTTCTATCTGTTTCAGTGCGGCATCGCGGCCAGTCACTATGCGTTCAATACTGGTCGAGCAAATCAGCTCGCTATGATCGGTTAATACTTCAGCTTTAGTTTGCATGACATTTTGTCCTTAAAAAGCAAACGCGCCTGCCGGGTAGTAGCAGGCGCATTACGCAATAGGTAAACAAGGGAGGAAGTTCAGAAATGTAAATCGGGAAGGTTGTACGCAATGTTCATCGTACTACGTTGTTACGGCTTTGCCGCAACAAGCCAGTTGCCTGCCGCGCTCGCAGAATGTCTGCAGCCCGGAGATAAGGAGATTGTTCCTGCCAGCTAAATCCCTTCCTGTCGATACGAACCAGCTCGTATTTTTCTACCAGAAAATTCACGGCATCGGCTAGGGTGATACCGGCATCGATGTGTTCCTTAATCACAGCCTCATTGCAGAATGGCGTGTCGTTTATTGTCAGACCATAGTGCTGTTCCAGCAGACGTGTCAGTAACATTTGCCAGACAGCCACGGGTGACAGGCAGGGCTTCACCGCCCGCTGAGTTGTTGCAGGTAAAGTTTTCATGTTTGCTCTCGTGTAGGTAATTAACGCTGAGTGGGGTAAATGGCGATGTATACGTAGCCGCAACTGCCAAGGGTGTCGGCTTCGCAGGTTAAATCGTTGTGGTACAGGGTAACGCAGTGGGCATGGCGGGGATTCAGTTCATCGGTGGTCAGCATCGACTCCATCTGGCTGATAAAGTGCGGGAATGTTTCATCCAGCTTACGGCATTCGACGTCACTGAATTTACCGGTGATGCTGGCCCGGTCAGCCAGATAATGCAGCCGGTTCCCCTCCTGCACCAGACGGGCTCCCAGGCGTGGCGTGATAGCCCGCTGCAGCCCCCATGTAATGTTGCTCATTTATAACCTCCTTTATTGTCAGTTCAGGGTAATACTCATCAGGCAGGTATAAGGCCCATTGCGGTCCTGGCGGCGTTCGGCGTATACCGCGAGGACTCCGGCGATATCCGGAACGTCCCTGCCGGTGTAATGACAGACGCTACCGTGCCACTGGTATTTGCCGGTGCAGTAGCGAAAGATTCGGGACTCAGGATGCTGGCGGTATATCGTCATTGCCCTGCGTTTACTGATAATTTTCATGTAATACCTCAAAGCAGACCGTGTTCTGCGAACGAATAGATTTGCCTGCCACCGACAATCAGATGGTCAGGGACGCGGATATCCACCAGCTGAAGCACCTGAACCAGTCGCTGCGTGAGGGTTTTGTCGGCCTGGCTAGGTGTCGTCTCGCCGGAAGGATGGTTATGCGCGAGTATCACCGCCGCCGCGTTGAAGTGCAGAGCACGTTTGACCACCTCCCGGGGATGCACCTCGGTGCGGTTAATCGTGCCGGTGAAGAGCGTTTCATGGGCAATCAACTGATTCTGGTTGTCCAGATACAACACCCGGAACTCTTCCCGCTCAAGCGCGGCCATATGCAGTCGCAGCCATTCACGCACGGCGTGGGTAGAGGTGAAGGCTACGCCGGGCTCATGCAGGTGGCGGTCCAGAGCCCTGAGCGCCCGCTGAATGAGACGCCGGTCCTGTGGCGTCATCTCGCCGGGTAAAAAGGAAAGCTGTTTCATCTGTTGCTCCTTCGGTCAGTCGATAATACGCAGAATGGCGTGAGCCTCTGGATGTTGCATGGCATACTCCCGCAGGCGGTAATAGTGTGCGGTCATCGCGTCACATTCTGTACGGCAGGCATGGTGGCTATACGCAATCAGGCAGACAGCAATACCTGCTGCTTCTGCACTCATTTGGGCATCGTTACCGTTCAGGCAGTTAAACAGACGCCATGTCTCATCGTTGTCAGGCTCGGGGGACATAAATGCGCCGCCATTGCTGAGGGTGTAGAACGACCAGATACCACCGCTGTAGCCCTCACAGAAGCGGTCCATCCAGGCGAAGATATGCGGCTCCAGGAGTAGCCACTGCGGGATAGCGCCAAAGTACTGTGGCCAGAAATCGATACGCTGTTCATCGGGGACCGGCGTGACGGTCAGTTCAAATTCGGGTTGGTTAGCGGGTGCGAGGTCGTGCTGCGTCTGTGTTGTCATGGGTATGTCTCCGTCAATAAAAACGCCAGCGGCGATGGCTGGCGTATGGGGATATAAAGTGTGTTCGGGGAGGTGAATGCGGGTAAATGCTTCGCGGTCAGCGGGTGGCCGTGCCTGTACGGATGCCAGAGGTGCGGATGTAGCGGTTAAGACTTTCAGCGGCATCGGGTTCAAAGTTCCATGCCCGCCAGACCATCCGGCCTTCAGTGTCACGAACCACAAGGCGGAAGTGACTGCCCTGGTCGTCTTCGAGGGTGATATTGCTGTACGTGGTAGTGACCGCTTGCGCTTGTCTCCGGGTGAAAGGCCCCGGTGGCAGTAACACGGATTGGGACATTTTCGGGCTCCTGATAAAAGAAAACCCCGGCAGCCTGATGGCTGTCGGGGTTGGTTTGCGTAAGGAGGAACGGCTTTCAGTCGTTACCGCAGTCTCCGGGAGTGGGCAGAACTTTCTCTGCGTTCTTCAGGTCCACAGTGAAAGTCCCCGCTTTACGGTCATTGACGTAAACGTCAAACTGCCCGGTCTTACGGATATCCATAATGAAGTCATACCAGGCGTTATCGCCGTTACGCCAGCCAAGGGTTGAGGGAATGGCATATTGCTTATGGTCCATCACCACGGTGACTGTGGTGCCATCATCGTGCGAACTGACCATTCTGTTATCCGTCAGGGTCAGAAAAACTGAATGCTGGTAGAAACCATTCTGGTCAGGATTTCCAGTACAGTTGATGGTAAACATCTTCCCACTGGTATCGGTCACGCTGTATTCCGTATTGCCCTGGCCATAGCCCTGCTGCCAGAATCCGGGAACCGCAGAGGCTGTAAAGCTGGTAAACAGTGAACATGCCAGTACAAACCGGCTTAGTGAAAGTATTGTCATTCTTGTCTCCTTTGTCGTTGTTTTATTCCTGGTTCTCAGGGTTTGAGGGTATCAGCAGTCGCCCCATCAGTTTGCCGTCATGGGCGTACTCAAAGTATTTTTCTTTGGTATACGGGTCCGTCACCTCCCGGTATTCCAGTTTGATGTTATCGGCAATACACAGCGCATTCATCAGTGGCTGGACGGTTTTTTCCTGCATATCCACGAGGTAGTAGTAACTGCCATCCTCGCAGCCATCGGGCGACTGGCGGGTACGTAAAACCTGCAAGGTGGGACCGGATAAGTAGTCAACCTGTGACCATTCTTCGCTGACATCATCCTGGTGGCTGACCACATCACTGAAACGCGGTGGGGTGAGGTCCTTAAATTTACTGATGGCCTTCAGGTCATCACTTCTGTCATCGCATGCGATGAGAAACAGCGTGGTGGCAACCAGCGCCAGCAGAGGCAGTGTTTTACGTTTCATTATTTTTTTCCTGAAATCAGACGAACCACTTTGGCAAAGACATAAATGCCGACGAAAATACCCACCGGCACGCCGACGAACGGTGTCAGTGCGACACTGGCCGCACCAGCTGCCCCTCCGCCCGTCAGCAGTGCGGCAACGGTGGCAAGGGTCAGGGCCGCGAGACTGTCGGACACCCCGGTTTTGTTCAGAATGATGACGATGACAACAATGGCGATAATGGCAATAAATGGCATAGGCTCTCCCTGCGGATGAGTTGAGATAGACCTGCACTATTCCGGTGGGCTGTCGGCCGGAACAAACGCAAGCAGCGACTGCTGGATAAAGCGAAAATGGGGTAAGGCCTGAATAAACACCGGGTCTTCAACAAGACTGCACAGACTGTCGTTGCGGCGAAAAGACTCCTGCAGGGGTTGAACCAGATGGATTTCATTCAGGGTGAATACGGCGATATGTCCGTCGTGCTCTGCCACCAGATACCAGGCCTGCTGGTGGATAAGTAACCGGCAGGGAGCCAGCCGCTCACAGCGCTGCCCCTCGGCAATCAGCGTCACCCGCCTGCGCCCGGTAATGGCCTGAATCAGTCGCCAGAAAGACAATGCGCCTGACGGCGAAGGAGCCGGACTGGCGGGTGCGATTACGCAGGGAGACTCATCGCACATCAGCAGTGCGTTTACCAGACGACGGTCAAAGCCAGGGAAAAGACCGGCCATCCCGCTGCGGTGGGCAAAGATAAGCACGTCGGGTACCATCTGCGTCTCACTGCCCGCAGTGCGTAAGCGGCAATATCCGGACTGATACTCCAGGTCCAGATACATCAGCCGCTCGCGAAAATCACGCCGCAGCGTGCGCACCGACACACCAAACTCAGCGGCCAGCTTACGCACACTCAGCGTTTCCCCCACCACCAGACGGCTGATTATCAGTGACAGTCTGACAGCCAGCCGGTCATGGCGGCGTTCTGCCTGTGTCATGAGACGTTCTCCGTGGAATTTAACTGACTGAAAATGATGTGATTATTTTAAATAGAGGGGTCGGACAGGGTATGGACATCACAGAAACTATTTTTCATTTCTGCAAAAGCCAGAGGCAGCGGGGGTTACAGGCCATTCACTCAGTGAGTGAGTACCGCCAGCACGGTGCGATGCGGACAGGTGGTGTCCGATATTAACAAGGCGGCAACATTAAACGGTCACTGCAGTTGCGTGAGCATCGCTTCCGCCATCACCCACAGTGCCCGGTTAAGTTTCACGTCCCCGTCGATACCGCGAACGGCACGGGTATGTGACCGTCCTCCTTTGGCATTACGGCCACTGAGCCCGCCCTTAATCAGGTTCTCCTGAATACGCTGGTACGTGGTCCACAGGTCATTGCTCTCATCCTGCCAGCGGCGCGGGGAGAGGATCTGCGACTCAGTCACCGGCTGGTGGTCCTCACCAAAGCGGTACGTCAGCGCGGCTTTTGCCAGTGCCTGCTGCGCAGGTGGTGGCAACAGCAACGACTGCATCGCATCCCGCTTCTCCTCCACACGGTCAAAAATGCCCAGCACTTCATAGGCCCCCTCAATCACCTGACTCACTACATCGCCTTTGTGCGGCACACGCACCTCGCCAAATGACTCACCGCAGACGAGCCCGTTCTGACAAACCGCACGAAATAAACCCGGCAACATCTGGTACGAACTGGTGCCATCATGGGAGTTGAGCAGGATAATTTCTGGTACCTGTTTACCGGTAATCTGCCCCTCCCGACGAAGGCGTAGCATGTGTTTTGTGTGCTCGCGTCGACCCGGGTCGCGTACCCGGGTCTGACAGGCAAAGAACGGCTGGAAGCCTTCGCGCTGCAGGCTGTCCAGCAGGGATATGGTGGGTATATAGGTATAACGCTCACTACGGGATGCGTGTTTGTCCTCACTGAATACACTGGGCACCACGCGAAACAGCTCTTCGCGGGTTAACGGGCGGTCGCGACGGATAAGATTTGCTGCGCCAAAGCGCGAAGCCAGACGGGTCATAAGCAGACTCCTCATAACGGGAAAACAAATAAAAGGGATCCCCGTCGCATCTGCGACAGGGGCAGGGAAGTAACAGGGATGGGTTAAATACTCAGAAGAAGAAATCCCAGACGGCGCGGGCCACTGACACCACCGTGGTGCGCACGGCCTGAATGACAGCCCGTACCGGGGCGGGTATCAGGGGAAAGGCACTGATGCTATCGAGTACGGCCCCGACGGTTTCACCAAAATCGCTACGAGCCTGTTCCCGGACTACCGTCGTGCGAAAGGAAGACTGGAGTTGCGACACCACCGGGCTGGTGGCCTCACGTGGCAGGCACTTAATCATTCGCTCGGCCATCACCCGCAGTCCCCACTGAAGACGGACCGACACGGCACACACCGGATGTACGGGCTGGAACAGCTCATGCAGCAGACAGATTTTACGGCTGATATTCTGCTTCTGCGCCGTGGACAACGGTCCCCCACCGCTGGTGGGTTCGGCCTTATCCGACTGGCTGATAACAAACAGCACCTTATGCCGGTATACCTCTCCAATCACCTGATGATAAAAATGTTCATCCACCGCCAGCGCCCGGTCATCAGCCTTGATCAACCACAGCACCAGGTCGAGCCGGGGGAGTTGTTCGCGATACAGCGGAGCATACTCGGTATCGCGAGCGCCACTTTCGCCTACGCCGGGCAGGTCCACCAGCGTCATATGGCGGTCGCCAACTTGCAGTCGAAAGCGCAGTGGCTCACGAGTACAGGCCGCCACATCGCTGACCGGCGATACCTCTCCAGCAAACAGGGCATTGCACAGACTGCTCTTCCCAACACCGGTTTTACCCATGATGCCGATCACTGGTTCGTAGTTTGTCAGTTGACGAATTTGCTGCGTGACTCGTTCTGAGACCCATTGTGGCAGACCATCAAGTGACTGCTGAAACGGCTTCAAACCTTCAGAATTGTTCATTACTACTCCTCTGAAAAATAATACAAAAACGGCAGGATCGTGAGATTCCGCCGTTAATCGGATATGTTCAGAGGGATGATATATAACTGAAATTAATTTGAGTTAAGGTAGGTATTAGACCCCTTCCGCCGGTGATCCCGGCTACTAAGTCGTTAGGTTATTCTGTCCCCCTCATCCTCAAGCCAGATCAGTGGATAAGGGCAAATTGTCCGAGGGGCGATAGGGCATTGGGCAGTAAGGTTTTATAGTTGTTAGGCATTAATCTAACGTTGTAGAAACATCGGCTAATACGATGACTGTCTACGTTTGAAACGTCATCTCTTGCTTTTACATAAGTATTAATGTTGATTGTCATCAATTTGATTATAATCATGGCACTTTATTGATTACCGTATTAAATTTTTATTTTTCCCTATAGTGATGATTCATGCCTAGTCCCCTTTGTAAGCGGCTTGACGACTTGAGTCAGGTCCAGCGCGAACGGCTGGCCTACATCGATTTTCGGCTTTACTTCTTCGGTGAGATCGGTCGCCCAGATCTGATTGAGCGCTTTGGCGTTGCTCCAGCAGGAGCGACTCGCGATTTGGCTTTGTACCGGGAAATCGCTCCGAATAACATCACCTTTGATGGTAGCGACAAGATCTATCGTATCGGGCAGGCGTTCTCTCCGTTGTTCGAGCACGCATCGCAGCGTGTTCTGTCGTCGCTGGCTCTGGGCTTTGGCGATGGCGTGAATGGCCCAATGCAGTCGTTGCTACCCTGTGAATCCCCCACAGCCCTGAGCATACCCAAAATGGATGTGTTGGCCGTGATTTGTCGAGCCATCCACTCCAAGCGCCCCGTCGCCATCCGCTACCACTCGATGAGCAGCGGCAAGTCCGAACGGGTCATTGTGCCCTTTGCTTTGGTAGATACCGGCCTGCGCTGGCACGCCCGGGCCTTTGATCGCAAGAGTGGAGAGTTTCGGGATTTCGTCGTCACCCGCATCGAAGCGCCAACATTGCTTGAAGAGGTTCCACAGGCCAACGAACGACCGGATAATGATATCCAGTGGACGCGCATCGTCGAGTTGGATTTCGTGCCGCACCCGCGCATTGAACGCCCCGAGATCATCGAGATGGACTACGGGATGACCGGTGGCTCGATTAGGATGCACGTTCGTGCAGCGGTGGTGGGCTATATGTTGCAGCGCTGGCGGGTTGACTGCTCATCCGATCATTGCCTAAATGGACCGGAGTACCGTTTATGGCTCAAAGATCATCTCGCGATTTACGGCGTGAAAAACGCCTTACTGGCACCAGGCTATAGCGCCGCTACAAAGGCTGATTCTTGATGGAACTGATCGACAATATCAACCGCCTGCTCGGAGACGACCTAAAGCAGACGCTCAAACCCGGTGCTCGCCTGAAGATCGCCGCCTCCTGCTTTTCGATGTACGCGTTCGAAGCGCTAAAAGCAGAGCTGGAAAAAATCGACGAGCTGCAATTCATCTTTACCTCGCCGACATTCACCGCTAACGAAGTAACCGACAAGATTCGTAAGGAACGCAAAGAATTCCACATACCGAAGGCTGACCGCGAACGTAGTCTGTACGGTAGTGAGTTCGAAATTCAGCTGCGCAACAAACTGACCCAGCGCGCAATTGCAAAAGAGTGCGCGGACTGGATGCGGCGCAAGGCAACATTCAAGTCCAATCGCAGCAAGGCCCCGATGCAACAGTTTGCTTGTGTTCAGGCCGTCGCCGCAGAGACTGCCTACATGCCACTGCACGGATTTACGGCCGTCGATCTTGGCTACCAGCAGGGCAATGCTGTATCAAACCTCGTCAACAAAATGGACGAGTCGACGTTTACGGCGACCTACCTCAGTCTATTTAACCAGATCTGGCAAGATCCTGAGAAGCTGGAGGATGTAACGGCGCAGATCTGCGACCACATTGCATCCGTCTACCAGGAAAACTCGCCTGAAAGTATCTACTTCCTGATGCTCTATAACATCTTCAATGAGTTTCTGGACGACCTCAACGAGGATGTCCTGCCCAATGACCGCACGGGCTATCAAGACACGCTCATCTGGAACAAACTCTTCAATTACCAGAAAGATGCTGCCACTGGGATCATCAACAAACTTGAAAACTACAGCGGTTGCATCCTGGCCGACAGCGTGGGCTTGGGCAAAACCTTCACAGCACTTGCCGTCGTAAAGTATTACGAACTGCGCAACAAGTCAGTTCTGGTGTTATGCCCCAAGAAACTTGCGGACAACTGGCTGAACTATAACCGCAACCTTAAGACCAACATATTTGCTCGCGACCGGTTCAGCTATGACGTGCTTTGTCATACTGACCTCAGCCGTACGAGCGGCGAGTCGTTTGGAACACCATTGAATCGCATCAACTGGGGCAACTACGACCTCGTCGTCATCGACGAGTCACACAACTTCCGCAACAATGACGCCTACAAAGACAAGGAAACCCGCTATCAGATACTGATGAACAAGGTCATCAAGGAGGGCGTGAAAACCAAAGTGCTGATGCTTTCGGCCACCCCGGTGAACAACCGCTTCAATGACCTGCGCAACCAATTGGCACTAGCCTACGAAGGCGATTCAGAAAACCTCAGCAAGAAGCTGCGTACCAGCAAGACGGTAGAAGACATTTTCCGTGGTGCGCAGGCCAGCTTCAATGCATGGGCAAAGCTTCCGCCGGAAGAGCGCACAGCGCGAGCCATCCTGGACTCGTTGGACTTCGACTTCTTCGAATTGCTCGACAGCGTCACCATCGCACGCTCGCGCAAGCATATTCAAACCTTCTACGACACCACGGAGATCGGCCAATTCCCCGAGCGCCGCAAGCCCTTGTCGTTCCACTGTCCGCTCACGCAGCGAACGGATGTGATGAGTTTCAACGAAATCTTCGAGCAACTGTCTTTGCTCCGGCTCGCCGTTTACGCCCCGATCAGCTACATCCTGCCCAGTCGGCTCAAGAAGTACGAGGAGATGTATGACACTCAGGTCGAAGGCAAAGGCAAGCTTAAGCAAGTCGATCGCGAAAAGAGCCTGCAGGCATTAATGACGACCAACCTGCTCAAGCGCCTGGAAAGTTCGATTGAGTCCTTCCGCTTGACGCTCCAGTCCCTGCGCACGAACCTCACAAATACACTGGACAAGATCAGCTCGTTCAATCACACCGGTGACCTCAGCGGTATTAACGGCAGAATCAATGACCTGACCGAGCAGTTGGAAAACCTTGACGCAGACGACGACTTGCCCAACATTGGCGACAGCGAGATCGGCGGCAAAGTTAAAATCAGCCTCGCCGATATGGACCTGCCTTCTTGGGAGCACGAACTGAAGGTCGATCTGGAAATCATTGATGCCTTGCTGACGTCGATGAACAAGATCACGGCTGCCGATGATGCCAAACTGCAGCATCTCAAGACACTGGTTCTGAAGAAGATCGCAGCACCGCTGAATCCTGGCAACAAGAAGGTGCTGATCTTCACCGCCTTCGCCGACACCGCTGACTATCTGTATGCCAATTTGGCTCCGGAATTGCTGGCCACACAGACCTTGCACAGTGCGAAAGTCACCGGCAAAGGGGCGCCGAAGAGCACGCTCAAGAAGAGCTATGACTTCCAGGAACTGCTCACCCTCTTCTCGCCAAACTCGAAGGAGAAAGCGATCGTGCTGCCAAATGAGGCGGCAGAGATAGATTTGTTGATCGGCACCGATTGTATCTCTGAAGGCCAGAACCTGCAGGACTGCGACTACCTCATCAACTACGACATCCACTGGAATCCCGTGCGCATCATCCAGCGCTTCGGCCGTGTGGATCGCATCGGCTCACCCAACAGCAGCATCCAACTGGTTAACTACTGGCCAGACATCTCGCTCGACGAATACATCAACCTGAAGGAACGGGTTGAGAGCCGAATGATGATTGCCGATGTCACAGCCACCGGTGACGACAATGTGCTGAGCGCCCAAGCCAACGATGTGTCTTATCGCAAAGAGCAATTGCGACGTCTGCAAGAGGAAGTGATTGAGCTGGAAGACCTGAAAACCGGAGTGTCAATTACTGATCTAGGGCTCAATGACTTCCGAATGGACTTGCTCAACTATGTGAAGGTCAATGGCGAATTGAGCAACGTGCCAAGCGGGATGCACGCCGTAGTGCCTGCCAAGCCGGAGATGGGCCTACGCCCGGGTGTGATCTTCACGCTACGCAACCGGAATCCAAGCGTCAACGTCAGTCAGCACAACCGCCTGCACCCTTATTACCTCGTCTACATTAATCGCGAGGGGGAAGTCATTCACGATCACACCGAAGTCAAACGTTTGCTGGATCTGGTTCGCACCTGCTCCAAGGGACAAACCCAGCCTATTACAGATGCCTGTCTCCTGTTCAATAAGGAAACGGCCGATGGCCGCAAGATGCAGATGTATTCAGACCTGCTTGGCAAGGCCATCCGCTCAATGATCGAGGTGAAGGAAGAGAAGGATCTGGACAGCCTCTTCCGCAGCGGAAAGACCACCGCGTTAGTCAATACTATCGTCGGACTGGACGACTTCGAACTGATTACCTTCCTCGTGATTCAGGAGGCCGGATGAGCCAGTCTGCGCGATTTGAGTCGAATACCGCGTTCATCAACTATCCGAAGCAGGCTGTCTTTGCTCGTACCCTGCCAAAGAATAAGATCTACGAACACAGCGGCGCCAATACAAGGCTGAAGGACTTGTTCGTCGAGCAGGTGGAGCAGATCGTCTGGCAATACAAGTTGGCTCCAGAAACGATCAACCTGCCCGCCAGTCCGGGAGTACCAGAACTTCAGATTTTCTCAATCCAGCTCAAGACATCGGAGCTGAATCTGGACGTTTTGCGTTGCATCGATGGCGCGGTGCAGTTTCCCATCATCTTCGAGCTGAGCTTTAATGGCCGAACAAAGGTGATCGCTGCATACAAAAGACCGAATGAGTCAGACGCCAGCCGTTGGGTCATGAGTGACTACTTTACGACAGCCTGGTTGCCGAGTGATTGTGAGCGCGCCGCCATGCCTTTAGCACTTGACCTGGGCGGCTTGTATGAGCAGACGCTTCACAGCCTAATCCCCACGCCTGCGCGCCCACGAGAAAGTCTCGCGGACTTGGTCGCACGTGTCGAACTTGTTGCAGCCAAGCAGCGTGAGGTTGAGAAAGCTGCCAGTAGACTTGCCAAAGAAAAGCAATTCAACCGCAAAGTAGAGATCAACGCGCATTTGCGGCAGCTTAAAAAAGAACTTGAAGAATTGACCGGGAGTGAGAGTGCATGACACAGAGCTTGAATGATGAGTCAAGGATACACATCGAGCAGATCGCTGGTGAAGCGTTGGCGCAACTCGAAAGCATCGCTGAAACCGCTAGGGGCAAGCTGCACGATGGGCGGACATTGGGCTTAGAAGCGTTGGCAAGTATCAATACGATGACGTCTAGCTCGGCTATTCAGAATCTAGGTCAGATTAGCCAAGTGAATAGAGAGAGCTATCAGACCTTGGCATCTGAGCCAGCTATTGCTCGTGTCGTTGCTGAGGACGACACAGGAAATCGACAGACGTTCTATATCTGTCGGGCAATTCCTTTAACAGGATTTATCAATCACACTAGTTATCGAACAGAAAAAGGACGACTTGCATCCCTACCTGTTGGAGCAGAGCTGGAGCTCAAAGATGGCAGTTATTTAACCGTCATTGAACGAGCACATCTCCGCCCCAATGCGCTTGCCGGTGGGTGGGATTCACGCGACACCGTAGTTGAAGCCGAGCATTTTGGGCCGTTCACTATCGAGTCGCTGCGTGCGCTGCTGACCGAGGTTGCGGGAGAAGAAGTCACCGAAGACATTCTTGGCCAATTGCTGGCCGAGGAGTCAGTCAAGGCCAACATCATCGACGGTGTTCGCCGCAGCGTCATCACCAAGATGGGACTGCGTGATCAGCCTATCCTCGATCAATATCAAGATGAGATTTTCCGTCGCCCTATCGACAATCGTCTTTTGATCCTGGGCCCGCCAGGTACAGGCAAGACGACCACCCTGATCCGCCGTCTCGGCCAAAAACTCGACACCGCCTACCTGGATGAAGGTGAACAACGTCTGGTTGAAACAATCGCTTCAACCCAAGGCATTGCGCACGCCAACAGCTGGCTGATGTTTACGCCCACGGAATTGCTCAAGCAGTACCTCAAGGAGGCTTTTGCGCGTGAAGGTGTTCCCGCCTCGGATCAGCGCATCAGAACGTGGCAAGACTATCGACGCGAGCTGGCCCGAAACGCATTCGGCGTCCTCAGAACGGCTTCAGGTGGAGGTACCTTCGTCCTGAAAGACGGACTGACCAACCTGACCAATGCCGCACTAGAGCTCCCCATTCAATGGTTTGAAGATTTCGATGCATGGCAGCGCAAGGCCTACGTGCAGGAGCTGCGTGAAGCCGCAGCACAGCTCCACGATGCCAAAGCTCCCGAAGCCCTAAGTCTTGGTGCACGACTGCAAGACATCTTGTCGCGGGCGGCCGATGGTGCACTGGTGGCGATGTTTGGCTCGCTGGCGGTAGAGATTGTCAAGGTGCAGACACTCGTCAGTAGCCTGAAGGAAGGCTCGGACGCCAAGATCAAAGGTGCACTCAACCTGCAGCTCAACCGCAACCGAGCTTTTCTGGATGAGTTGGCCAGCGTGATCGACAGCCTGCAACAAGCGCAAGCGACTGAAACGGACGACCAGGATGACCCAGATGCCGATGAAGACGAAGACTCCACGGTATCATCTCGCACACGCTATGTCGCCGCACTCAATGCCTACATGCAAGCGGTACGCGCCCAAGCTCGGGCGGCAGCATCCAAACGCACAGTCAGCAAAGCCTCTCGCAACGGCAAGATCATCGAGTGGTTGGGGGATCGTGGCTTGACAGAAGCGGATCGCGTTGAGGTGGGAGCCAGCCTTCTGGTGCAGGCTGGTGCACGCCGCTTCGTTAATCCGGTGAAGCGCTACCTCGACGGCATCCCGAAGCGCTACCGTGCATTCAGGCGCGAACGCCAACCGGCAAACATCTGGTATCGTCACGAAGACTTTGAGGCGCGCGACATCCATCCCTTGGAGTTGGACATCGTACTGCTCGCGATCTTGCGCGCCGCAGGCGACTTGCTCAGTCGGCCCAACGTTCAGCGCGACATTAATAGCCCCGCCTGGTCATCGCTCCAGCCCATACTGGGGCATTACTGCAACCAGATCCTGGTGGATGAAGCAACAGACTTCTCACCTATCCAGCTCGCGAGCATGGCGGCGCTGGCGCATCCACGACTGCGCTCATTCTTTGCCTGTGGTGACTTTAATCAGCGCTTGACCACCTGGGGTGCACGCACTGTCGACGACTTGAAGTGGGTCTTTGAGGATTTCGACATCAAGGAGATCACGGTCTCCTACCGACAGAGCAAGCAACTGAACGATCTGGCACGCGACATGATCCACGCCGTCGGTGGTACCGAGCAAAACACCAGCTTGCCTGCGCATATGGACAGCATGGGCGTTGCGCCAGCCTTGTTGGAGCACGCGACCAACGCAGAAACCATTGTCGGTTGGCTGGCAGATCGCATTCGCGAGATTGAGCGCTTTGTCGGTCAGTTCCCATCCACCGCCATTTTTGTGAACACCGAGGACGATGTCGCTCCGGTGGCCGACGCGTTGAACGCCACTCTGGCCGATCACAACATCCAGGTCATCGCCTGCCGAGAGGGCCAGGCAGTGGGGCAGGAAAGCAACGTGCGCGTGTTCGACATCCAGCACATCAAAGGCCTTGAGTTCGAGGCGGTATTCTTTGTCAGCATTGACCAGCTCGCCAGGCTGCACCCGGCGCTGTTCGACAAATACCTGTACGTCGGCACCACCCTCGCGGCCACCTACTTGGGCGTGACCTGCCAGGGCAGCTTGCCACCCGCCATCGAAAGTCTGCGCCCGCACTTTTGCCAGGACTGGCAACAAGGCGACTGAACATACCAATACGAATTTGAATTGTGAGCCGCCATGCTTTTTCCATAAAAAGCATGACGACAAGAGGAAAAGAACATGGAAAAGCTAAAAATGCATTCACCCAATCTCACGCAGGACAACATCGCCCGCATTCGCGATCTGTTTCCTGGCTGCATCACCGAAGCCAAGGGCGAGGACGGCAGCGTGAAGTTGGCAGTGGATTTCGACCAGTTGCGGCAAGAGTTGGCCGAGTCAATTGTGGAAGGTCCACAGGAACGCTACCACCTGAACTGGCCGGGCAAGCGTGAAGCCTTGCTTACGGCCAACGCGCCGATTGCCAAGACCTTGCGGCCTTGCCGCGAAGAAAGCGTGGACTTCGATACGACGAAGAACCTGTTTATCGAAGGCGATAATCTTGATGCTCTGAAGCTTTTGCAGGAAACCTATCTTGGCAAGGTCAAGATGATCTTCATCGACCCGCCGTACAACACGGGGAATGATTTTATCTACGAGGATAACTTTTCTTCAAATGCAGGCGAGTATTTGCTTCGTTCCAATCAAGTTGACGCAGAAGGCAATCGTCTAGTTGCAAACCCTGCAACCAATGGACGATACCATTCCGACTGGTTAAGCATGATGTATCCAAGACTGAGGGTCATGGCGAATCTTCTTGCGGATGATGGATTGCTTGCGGTGTCTATCAATGACAAGGAGGTCTTCCAGATTGGTAAATTGCTGGACGAAATCTTTGGCTATTCGAATAGACTTGCTTGCGCACCTTGGCTTTCTGAAGCAAGTGGTGGAAAAGAAAAAACCGGATTGCGGACTGGTCACGAATACTTGCTTATCTATTTCAGAACAACATCTGAAAGTGTTTCCCAGGACGAAAGATCTACTGGAGCACTCAATCTGAGTGACAAAAACGGCCCGTACAGAAAGGGCCGAGAATTAATGAAATGGGGCGGAACATCTCTGCGTTCAGATAGACCAAATCAGTTCTATGGACTTCGGTGCCCAACTGGTGAATACGTTGATCCGTATAGAAATGATGGGAAAGAGGGACACTGGCGTTGGGGGAAAGATAATCCCAACATCTTGCTTGCACAGACAGACCCCGATTTTTTCCATTGGGAAAAGCGTCCATTCGACAACGGAATATTGGTTAACGGGGCAGACGAGAGATGGGTTCCGTATGAAAAAATCCGGGACGTAAAGAAATCCGTTGGCTGGAGTACTTGGCTAGACAAATTTGGTTCCAATGCAGACGGAACAAGGGAATTGAAAGAACTATTCGGCTCTAAGGTATTTGATACGCCAAAACCAACTCAACTCATCAAATGGTTTCTTTCCTTGCATGGGGATGATGAAGGGATCGTTTTAGACTTCTTCTCCGGCTCATCCGCAACAGCAGATGCGGTTATGCAGTTAAACGCTGAAGATCAAGGACGTCGCCGGTTCATAATGGTACAGTTGCCCGAGTCGTGTAATGAAGATTCTGAAGCGTTTAAAGCAGGCTACAAAACCATTTCCGACATGAGCAAGGATCGTATTCGACGCGCGGGAAAGAAGGTAAGCGAAGCCAATCAGCAAGTGGACGTTGGATTCCGTTCACTGAAGATTGATACGTCCAACATGGCAGATGTCTACTACACACCGGATTCACTCAATAAAGGCCAAATTGACCTATTGATCGGAAATATCAAACCCGACCGCACGCCCGAAGATCTGCTGTTCCAAGTGATGCTGGATTGGGGTGTCGACCTAGCCCTGCCCATCAACATACAGTCTATTCAAGGTAAAGATGTGTTCTTTGTCGATGGCAATGCGCTGGCCGCCTGCTTCGACGCCAGCGGCAGCATCGACGAAATGTTTGTGAAAGAACTGGCCAAGCATCAGCCGCTGCGCGTGGTGTTCCGCGATGCGGGCTACAAGAACAGCGCGGTCAAGATCAACGTTGAGCAGATTTTCAAGCTCTTGTCGCCCATCACCGAAGTGAAATGTATCTGAGGGCGCGCACGATGAAGCTTAAATTCAAACATCAGCCCTATCAGGCTGCCGCCGTGCAGGCGGTCGTAGATATTTTTCAGGGGCAGCCATCGGCCTCTGATTCGGCCATTAGCTATCGCCTTGACCCTGGTAATACCAAAAACGGCATTGATGATCTGTTTGCGGTAGATACCGGTTTTAAAAATGCTGAGCTAACCCTCAGTGAGGTTACCTTGCTTGATAACATCCAACAGGCGCAGCGCCAGCAAAACCTGCCGTTGTCGGAGAGCCTGGTCAAGACCAAGGTCGCCAGGCTAAATCTTGATATCGAGATGGAAACGGGTACTGGCAAGACCTATTGCTACATTAAGGCGATCTTCGAGCTGAACAAACAGTACGGCTGGAGCAAGTTTGTCATAGTGGTACCGAGCATTGCAATCCGCGAGGGTGTGGCGAAGTCGTTGGAAATCACGGCCGAGCACTTTCAGGAGACCTACCACAAGAAGGCGCGCTTCTTTATTTACAACTCTAAGCAGTTGCACCATCTGGAGAGCTTCTCCTCCGATGCCGGTATTAATATTATGGTGATCAACGTACAAGCGTTTAACGCCACCGGCACAGATAACCGCCGCATCTATGAAGCGCTCGATGATTTTCAGTCACGTCGCCCGATCGATGTGATCAGCGCAAACAGGCCCATCTTGATCCTCGATGAGCCGCAGCGGATGGAGGGGGGCAAGACGCTGGATTCCTTGGCTAATTTCAACCCGTTGATGGTGTTGCGCTATTCCGCTACCCACAAGACCACACACAACAAGATCCACCGTCTGGATGCGCTCGATGCCTACAACCAGAAGCTGGTGAAGAAGATTGAGGTGCGCGGTATCTCGGTGAAGGGACTGGCGGGAACCAATGCCTATCTCTATTTACAAGCCATCGAAATCTCAAGCAAAAAACCGCCAGTCGCGGTTGTGGAGTTCGAACAGAAACTCAGCGGAGGAAACATCAAGCGCGTCACTCGCAAACTGGGCAAGGGTGACAATCTGTTTGTGCTATCGAACGAGCTGGATCAATACCGCGATGGGTTTGTGGTATCGGACATCAATGCAAATACGGACACCTTGAGCTTTACCAATGGCGTAGAACTGACGGTGGGTGATGCGACTGGTGATATTTCCGAGATAGCGCTGCGCCGTATTCAGATCCGTGAGACGATCAAAGCGCACTTTGATAAGGAGATGGAGCTCTTTGATAAAGGGGTGAAGGTTCTCTCGCTGTTCTTTATCGACGAAGTAGCCAGGTACCGGGACTACTCCGCTGCCGATGAAAAGGGAGAGTACGCAAGAATATTTGAAGAGGAGTACGCTAAACATCTTCAAGAAGCGTGTGATAATGGGTTTATGCAGGGGGATACCCCTTATGCTAAATATCTACGTCACATTGCGGCCGATAAGACGCATAGCGGCTACTTCTCCATCGACAAGAAGAGCAAGCGCCTCACCGATCCCAAGACCGCTGCGCGCGGTGAAAATGCAGGCTTGTCGGATGACGTAGATGCTTACGATCTGATCCTCAAAGACAAGGAACGGTTGTTATCACTAGCTGAGCCGGTGCGTTTTATCTTCTCACACTCGGCCTTGCGTGAAGGCTGGGATAACCCGAACGTGTTTGTGATCTGCATGCTCAAGCATAGTGATAACAACATATCACGCCGCCAGGAGGTCGGGCGTGGCCTGCGTTTGTCCGTCAATCAAAATGGTGACCGCATGGATCACCCGTCCATTGTTCATGACATTAACGTACTGACTGTCGTGGCCAGCGAAAGTTACAAGGACTTCGTGACCGCCTTGCAGAAGGACATTAGCGACTCCTTGTCTGCTCGTCCGCGTGTGGCGGACAAGGCCTACTTCACGGGCAAGATGCTGAACACTAAGGAAGGCACGATTACGGTATCGGACGACCAAGCCACGGACATTGAGTTTTATCTGATCCAGAACGGCTACGTCGATAAGAAGCGCAATATCACGGAGAAATACCACCAAGCTAAGAAAGACGGCACGTTAGAGGCATTGCCGGACGAGCTGCAGCCCTATGCAGAGCAGGTATTCCAGCTGATTAACAGCGTATTCAGCGAAAGCCAGCTCATGCTGGTAGAAGATGGACGCAAGCCCAAAAGACTGCAGACCAACGCCAACTTTGAAAAGCAGGAGTTCAAGGCGCTGTGGGGGCGAATCAATCGCAAAGCTACCTACAGCGTACTGTTTGATGATGTTGAGCTAGTGAACAATGCGATCAAGGTGCTCAATGACAAGAATGCTGGGTTGCGAGTGACGCCGTTACAATACACCATTCACCGTGGCGAGCAGGCTGATACGGCAACTTACGATGGCCTCAAAAAGGGTAATGCCTTCGAGCTGAAAGTTACCGAAACAGAATCGCACAACGCCTCCATCCACTCCGCTGTGCAGTACGATCTGATTGGCAAGATATCAGAGGGGACGTTGCTTACAAGACGAACCGTTGCCGAAATTCTTAAAGGCCTCAATGCTGACGTCTTCGCACAATTCAAGAGCAATCCGGAAAACTTCATTGCCGAAGCCATTCGCTTGGTCAACGAACAAAAGGCCAATGTCATTATCGAGCATTTGGCCTATGACACGCTAGAAGACAAGTTTGATTTGGACATCTTTACCACGGGCCAGAGCAAACAGGATCTCAGTAAGGCCGGGAATAAATTGCAAAATCACATCTATGACTACGTGCTTACCGACTCTGCGATTGAGCGTAAGTTTGTCGAAGAGCTGGATACCAGCAAGGATGTGGTGGTATATGCCAAGTTGCCACGTGGTTTTCTGATCCCAACCCCTGTCGGCGATTACAACCCCGATTGGGCCATTTCCTTCAAAGAAGGCTCGGTCAAGCATGTGTATTTCGTTGCTGAGACCAAGGGCTCGATGTCGTCACTGGATTTACGGCCTATTGAAGCTACCAAGATTAAATGTGCCCGTAAGTTCTTCGATGAGATCAACAAGAAGTTTGCTCCAGAAAACGTGAAGTATGACGTAGTGGATAGCTTCGGTAAGCTGATGGAAGTGGTCAAGTAAGATACAAAGGATTGGCCATGTGGTGGTGAGATTATGGCGCACACAAATTGCCACCTATGCACATGGCCGCATCTGAGCTTTCATCCAGTATCTCTTGTTTGCGTTTGTATTACGGCGTTCCATCTGCAATCGGCCGGGCGATGCTTTAAGGTAAGACGCTTTATCCACCACCTTACGTGTCTGTACCTGTCGCTGTGTGGAGACTTTATCGGTCTAGCTGGATGCCGCCGATGCCCCTCTGCGGAGCAGCAGTGCAGAGGAGTTTTCGGATTATTTCGTCGTACTAACCTGGACGCTGCAAAAGCTAGATAATAAAACTAGACGTACAGTTGAAAGTGAAGAGATAGGCCTGTTTATCAATGTGATACAGAGATTTTAAGCGTATTATTTACTACGAGTAGTGAACCACTAAAAAGATATGGAGCCTGACGATGTCTGTGAACTGGACTAAAGCTGATTTTTTTAAGTGCGCTTTGCAAGTAAACCCAGCGGGATACAGTAAGTATCGTGGGAAAGAATCACTCAGCGAGGATATCTACAATCAGCAGCTTCTGGAGGCCTGCCTCGAAGCTGATATTCAGGTTGTTGGTATAGCAGATCATGGTGCCGTTAATGCGGTAGACAGACTTCGTCAGCTCTTTAATGAGCATGGAATTGTCGTTTTTCCTGGTTTTGAGATCTGCTCAAGCGAAAAAATTCATTTCGTTTGTTTGTTTGATGAAAGCCGTACAGTACAGGAATTGGAGCGCTGCTTGAGCAATCTGGGGTATGAAAATCCCGATGATTGCATTTCCCCTTCAAAGCTCAGCGCCATACAGATCATTGAAAAAGTTGAAGGCCTGGGTGGGTTTATTTTTGCTGCACATAGCACGAATGATAATGGCGTACTGAAATGCCGTATGAATCATGTATGGAAAGAACGTGGATTGCTGGCGGCGCAGATTCCAGGAACTGTCGATGACTTGAAAGGGGTTGAAGATGATTTTTATCGAAAAGCTATCCTGAACAAACTCCCTGACTATCGTCGTGAACGACCTATTGCCATTATCAACGCGGCAGATGTTGCCCAACCGGAAGAAATTAAAACAGCGGGAGCATCCTGCCTGATAAAAATGACGCGGCCATGCTTTAGCTCATTTAAACAGGCATTTTTAGATCCAGAATCACGAGTGCGCCTGAATGCAGATAAGCCACATAGCTATGCTTCGGCAATTGAAAACATTCGTTTTACTGGTGGATATCTGGATGAAACTGATATTACTTTTTCCGACCACCTCAATGCTGTAATTGGTGGGCGTGGTACAGGTAAATCGACTTTGCTGGAGGCCATTCGTTTTGCCCTGGGTAAACAGCCTTTTGGCGATTCAGCACAAAAGCAACACAGTGCAATTATTAAGAGCAACTTGGGGAATGGTTCGCTGGTTCAACTGCAGGTTCGCTCTGCTGTGATGCAGGGGCGTGCTTTTACTATCAGTCGCAAATTTGGTGGGCAATCCATCGTAACGGACAGTGAAGGGAATGTTTCACCTTATTCTCCTGATGATTTACTTCCTGGGCTGGAGTTGTACGGGCAGAATGAAATTTACGAAATGACCCGAGATGCTCAGAGTCGTAATCGTCTGGTAGAGCGATTTTTGGAAGGTGATCATAGCCAGTACGATGTGATTATCAACAAAGCGTTGTCACGCCTGGGGGAGAGTCGTCTTGCTATCCTTAATGCTCTTGAGCAAAAGGCGGAGACAGAACTTGAAGTAGCACGATTGCCGAAACTGCTGGAGCAGGCAGCGCAATTTAAACAGCTTGGCCTTGATGAAAAACTCAAAATAGTCCCTTTGCTGGAAAAAGAAAAGCAGCTCAGTTTACGTCATCAGGAAGAATTATCCGGGGTGAAGGACGCTCTTCTGACGCTTAAGGACAGCCTTCCCGACCTAGCTTACCTCAGTGATGGTGTGATAAATGTTTTGCCTCACCACTCTCTTCTGCTCCGGCAACGTGATGTACTCCAGCGAGCGCAGGGTCAAGTGTCAACATTAGTCCAACAACTTGATGAGATCGTTCAGCGTTCATCAGCGGAGCTTGCTCCTTTACAACTTGAGCTATCAGGTTTAATCGGCGCAGAAGAGGCTCAGCTTGAAAAAGCCTTCAAAGATATCCCAGCCAGCCAGGGAAAAAGCGGGCGACAGATTGGCGCAGACTATCAAACCTTGTTACGTCAGATTGCCTCTATTCGTCCTAAAGCAACAGCGCTGGAGAACCGGCAAAAGCAACTTGATGAGCTATACCAGCAGCGGAAAAGATTACTTCTAGAACTTATCCAGGCACGTTCTCAACGTTCTGCAGCATTGGCAAAATCAGTAAAACGTCTGAACAGAAAACTGGATGAAAAAGTGCGGCTCAATTTGCAGCCAGAAGGCGACCGTCAGCCGCTGCTGCATTTTCTGGAACAATGTAATCTGGAAGGGGTCGGCTCACGACGCCTTGCCTGGGTACTTGAGCATGATTTTACACCGGAAAATCTGGTTGAGAGTATCCGTAGTGGTGAGCAGGCCTTACATAATGCCAAGTGGGGAATCACACCAACCGTCGCCCAAGCGTTGCTGCGTTTGAGCGAAAAACAGCTTCTGGAACTGGAAGCATTATCGCTGCCGGATACGATGCAAATTGAGCTGAATGTCATGCATGATGGCGGTGGCGTTTTCTGGCGCCATATTGACGAACTATCTACCGGACAACAGTGTACCGCTGTCCTGCATTTGCTGTTATTGGAAAATCAGGACCCGCTGATCCTGGATCAGCCAGAAGATAACCTTGATAACGCATTTATTGCAGAGCGTATAGTGGCAGAACTGCGTAAGGCGAAGTTGTCCCGGCAGTTTTTATTTGCCACACATAACGCTAACATACCGGTCTTCGGTGATGCCGAATGGATTGGGGTGTTGAGTGTAGAAGATGGGAAAGGGCGTATTCTTCCTGAGCAGCAGGGGGCGATTGATCTGCCTGAAATCCAGCGTCTGGCGGCGAATATCCTCGAAGGTGGTCAAAGCGCATTTAATCAACGCCGGGAAAAATACGGGTTTAAATAACTAAGAATCAGGAGTCAGTCATGCTTAAAAGCGAATTACTGGAGATCATTGCCAACGGGGAGAGCTCTGGAGTGGAGTTTAAGCGTGATGATATCCGCCCAGAGCAATTGGCGAAAGAAGTTGTTGCGATGGCTAACTTCCAGGGAGGAAGTGTCCTTCTAGGTGTGGAGGATGACGGCACCATAACCGGCATTCAGCGTCAGAACCTAGAGGAGTGGGTGATGAACGTTATGCAGGATAAAATTCATCCAATGCTTCTGCCGTTCTATGAAGAGGTCCGGATAGACGATAATCTTACAGTTGCTATTGTTAGCTTCCCGCAAGGAATTTCTAAGCCATATGTCGTGCGTCATCAGGGAAGAGAGGAAATATTTATTCGCGTAGGATCGACTTCCCGGTTAGCTACTCGTGAGCAGCAAATGCGTTTGTTTGAAATTGGCGGTATGTTACATACAGAGGTGATGCCTGTCCCTAGAACAGATATTAGCAGCTTGGATGAAGCACGTTTACTGAATTATCTGCGTGATATTTTGCGTGATCCTGATATTCCTGAGACTCAGGAACAATGGCAACAACGGTTGTTAGGATTAAGTTTTCTGACAAAAGCGGGTGAAAATGTCTGTTGTACAATTGCCGGGTTGGTGCTCTTCGGTAAACATCCACGCCAGTATTTACGTCAATCAGGTATCCGAGTCTTTGCGTTTGCCAGCGAGGATAAGGAGTACCAACCGTTACTCGATGATATTCTGGATGGTCCAATGGTTGGGCGTTTTGATACTGAGGAAGCCGGAAAGGCTTTGATCGATGGTGGATTGATTGAGCGTTTGATGTCGACTATCATGCCCTTTATCACTTCAGAGGCTCCTCTACCCGATACGCATCTACGTCGGGAAACAACCTGGTATTATCCACTGGAAGCTATCCGCGAAACTGTTGTAAATGCGCTGGCTCATCGTGACTGGACACGCTTTGTTGAGATAGAGATTGGTTTGTATAGCAATCGATTTGAAGTTATTAGCCCAGGGGCGCTGAATAATTCGATGTCGGTTGAAAAGATGGTTGCAGGTCAGCGTTCACCACGTAATACGATTATCATGGAAGTCTTACGTGATTATGGTTACGTTGATTTCAGGGGGATGGGAGTCAGGACAAAGATTATTCCACTAACACAGGCCATGAGTGGCCAACTCCCTGAGTTTACTGCAACAGATGATTACTTGAAAACAATACTTTATCGCTCACCATCGTCTTGATATATAAGGTCTGGCCTTTCCATCCATAAGAAAGGCCATCGTTGTAAAAAATAAATTACCCGCGACTGCAGCCGAAATTACGGTCCCCATCACCGACTATTTTAGTCCTTACTTTGGTCATGTAATCCACCCTGTTCATCAAATCGCTATAAGTCTGCTCAAAGTTGTCCCTTTTACGATTGAGAAGGTATTTGCCATTTGAAGGGTAATTAACTAACTTCCCTGAACTATCTATCGGGATGCCAAGTGCACTGTACCAAGCTGTTGTTATCATTGTTCTTAGAGTGTTACGGTTTAAATCGTAATCACCTACATGATAATAAGCATCCTGATTGAAACACAGTATTAAATGGTAATGCCGTTTTCCATTTTTGGTATATTCTCTAACCCATGCGTAACGTAAGGTAGAATGTCGGGCATCAGGCCAGTCTTTCCGTTGAGTTTTAATATGTTTATCGTGTTCAAGCTTTGCTTTTAACGCGCTGGTAAAGCGAGATATAGCAGCAGAGTCAACCCTAGGTTGAAAGAATGGATTATCCATATTCTCTGTATCAATTGGATCATGCAGATCAACACGAAGAATCATTGAGTTAGGATGTTCATTGAGGGAGTCATCAATAACCTGTTTGATTCTATCCCGATATAGGGATACGTGTGATCCGAATTCACTATCGTATGTCATATAGCATCCTGTTTGATGATATTGAAGTAAGTGATGGATTTAATATATATTATCTATCATGACAACAAACCATTAACTGAACTGGGCTCATTATTAATTTTCACTCTTGAATTAAATACAATCATTCAGAATAAAGTTGAGGAATTCAAACCAGCGATAGCTATTAATGTGGTTTTCCCCTTTTTTCCCACAAGGATTTTATTTTGAGAGAATAATGCACTGAGTAATTCATTTGCTTTACTACGATTCCTGAATTTATTAGGGCCATATTGGAGGATGGTATTTTTAGTAATATAAGGTACAACAAGGCGATTACAATGGTTTTTTATCCACCAATAAAGCTCATCCGCCTCCGAGATTGCCAGAGTGAATTCTTGAGGCTTAGAAAATAAGTGGATGTACTCATTTAGATACCAGGTAGATATCTTCACAGCATCTTCGACTGCAGAAAGAGGTATATCTCCATCATTGCCATTAAAAAAATGCAGAAGAGCGGCCACTCTTGCCGTATTTTCTGCGACCTTAGATGCATAGTCTTTAAAGTCTGTTAAGGTGCCAAGTAAGCCCATATCTGACTCCACCTTGTTATAAAATTCTATCCAGCGATTTTCCGCTTCTACCGAGAAGTGCAGACAAAGACGATCATTTTGATTATCTCTAGCAATATTGTCGTTAACTATCTCCATCAGTCGTTGATGGAATATCGGCAAATGCTCGCTTGAAATAACGGGGCTGGAGATTATTCTGGAACCTTGCTTTGAATCAGGCTGACATATCAAACACCGAGCGAAGAATCCGATACCTTTAGCTGTATCGCCTTTACGTTGCAGATAACCTTTAAATACATCAGGCTGAACCATCAACCCTAACGTCAATCTGGCATTTTTGATTAATTTTTCCGGTTCGCTTTTTCTTTCCACGGAAAAAGTTGCACCATCCCACATTTTGTTGATAAAGGGTAGTTCGTTCAGCGTATAACCATTAAAAATGGTGCCAGCCTCATCAGACATAATACCGATAGAACGCCAGTAGCCACAGAGGTAATCTTTAATAGCCGCAGGTGTGGCGTCGTTAAATATCTGCTTGAACCTCACAGGTGCTTTACGATGCGACTCCAGAAACTCTTTCAGAAGTTCATCCGTTGCCGAGTGATCTTTATTTTTGCGAATATCTAACTTCAGTTTTGACATCAAGGCTTTCTTTTCAATGTTAAAAACCGTTTCTTCATTCCTCCAGACAACCAAGTCATGGGTATATTTTTCAAACCATTCTTCTTCCAATTGATACAATGGCTTCATCAGTAGTTTGTCCACAGTACTTTTGCGTTCACCAGATTCCGCCAGCGTCAGTAAGAAAAGTGATACCGGACTGCGCAAATTATTCAGTCGGCACACATCAATACGGTTCTGGCATGCAAGCGAAATAACCCCCAGTACCGATGCGGCAATCAAAGCCTGAGGAGCCTGCGTGTGCTGTTCCACTTCATAAACCGCATTTCTGATAATCTGAGGAAACGAATCAATAGGAAAAGGACGAGCGTTAAACATGCAATACCTCTAATAAAATTAACGTTAAAAAGTTTCGCTCAAGTTGCCATTCCGCTATTAATTGCAGAAATAGCAGGATGAACACGGAGCATTCAGAAAAAAACAAAAAAATAAAAGCACAAAACCTCTGGATCCTAACGTTCGTTAATCCAGCAAAGCAGATCGCTTAACAACCAACCACAGGACTTCAACCCAATAGACTTACGCAACGGAAACTGACCAACTTGCTCCAGTTTCCAAGCCGTTGAACGAGATATCGATGTGATGCACTGACGTTCTTTTTCACGTACGAGGCGATCATGGGGTTCGCCATAGTTGCGTAGGATCTGCAAGCGTTCGCTTGATGTTGGATACTTGAATGTTGTTTTCATACTGCCTCCATTGTTTTGGTAAAAGAAGCATGTATCAGATTTACAACTCAAGAAAGTCATTCTTGTCTTACTAAGCAGTTAATAGCCACTTAGTAAGACAAAATTTTTATGTATTATGATTAAATTATCCATGTGGCTACCTCTAGTTCACTAAAAGTGACTTCACAGTTAAAACAATATTTTTCAGAGTGAATAAATTCATTCAACAAAGATGCAACTGCCATAGGTTCTTTTTTAATGTTTTTCGTACTACAGTACTCAGAAATTAAAATGGACAAAACTTTTTTCTGATCAGACATGCTTCTATATTTTGCATTTATTTGCGGTTTTTCAGCCCATCGTTTAACAGTTGAATGCTTAACTTTTAATTGATGACTCATTTCAAGATGTGTGACCAATTTATTAATCACTACTTCCTCAGATGATCCCGCCCCCCACCATTCATGTATAAAAATATATAGCGCCGCTCTATAGTGTTCAATAAACGGAATTGAATCCACTGACTTTTTTATATCACAATAATTATAATCAATGCTGTCTTTAGAAACTTCCACTTCATCACTTAATAAATAATAATTCTGCAAAAAATCAAAAGATTTACTATCAACATACACCTCAACTAAAATTTTTGACGCCTCATTGGACAAAATTAAATAATCACTATCATCTCGCCCATGAATAGTGATACTCTCAAGGACTTCATTATCACTTAACACAATATTTAGGCCTGGTGATATAATTTTTTCTTTTAAAAAATGGGCTGTTTTTGTTGGTTTCAATCTCCAATAACCATACGCATAACCACTATATGTAAAACGGGATATTCCAAGGTCATTATTTATTAACCTGGCATCAATGTCGGTATTCTTGGTTGGATGGAATTGTCTAACTTTGAATTCCGGCATTAACTCATGTTGATAATAATCCATTCCATTTTTTATTTTTAAAATCTCGTATTTCAACAAAAAAGAATCGGCACCAATATACCGAATAATTCTACAGGGCAAAGAATTCAATTTCATATACAATGAAACCCTATGTTGAAGCCACTCATCAACGATCAACTCAGGATCTATCTTCAATTTATCAGAAACTAATTTTAAAGAATAAAAATAAGACCCAGCTTTCATTTTACTTCCTTATGATATTTTCCACACAATGATGCTATCAATTTATATCAATAAAATCAGTAGCCTTGTTCAGAAATTAAGATACTTATTGCGGATACTGAAAAGTTAGATATGCGAGGCATCTTGTTTAGAGTACTGTTCTTCTCTAAAATTAACAAAATAGTCCAAGAAGAACAGCTCGTGAGAAAAAAAATAGTTACCAAAGCACAAATTTACCGTGCCGTCGCCAGCTCAACCGCAATTGAAACCGGTGTTTCTGTGCAAAAAATTGAGCAACAACTCAAACAAAATCAGGCACAGGCGAAAGCCGTTGGCCTCGCCCGTTAGTCTGGCAAGATGTCGCTAACCAGTCGCATCATAGGGCTGTATTTCCCTGATACACCTGCCTATATTGCCCTGAAGTAAAGGTTTGTGCTCACCCCACAGGCTCTAAATAGCTGCGCCTAATACTGCTACAACTGCCACCTATTGACGTATGGCAGTTACCACAAGAGCAGCAAACCACAAGCCAGATGTAACGCGGCTGAGTGGGTATAATGCTTACCCCTTGTCCTGCAAGGACTCATCAAAAGTGGAGCACTATTCCGCGCAGCTATTTAGCCCAACGAGTCCTTACCTCCGCCCAAACAAGTTCACAACGTTGTTTTCCTGCTGTCGCTGATAGTTGTTGACCCTATCTTCCCAAATCTCAAGCGCCCTGCGCTTTTCAGGCAAGTAATCATAACGATCATAGTGTTTCGAGCTGACGTCATTCAAAGCGTGATTCTGGATACGGTCGCGGATCTCTTTGCTGATCCCCGCCTCCCCCATCAACGTTTTACAGGTGCGACGTAAATCTCGCGCCGTGAAAACTTTAAACTCAGGATTAAAAGCCCGGAAATACATGATGGAACGCGCCAGACTATCAGTGCGTACCGGTCGATCTCCATTGGTCGAGAGTGGGAAGATATAGGGACTGTTGCTTTCCTTAGTCAGTTCTTTCACTGAGGCTAATTCCTGTAGTGCCGATTCAGTCAGCGGGATCAGATGCTCACGCTTGTTTTTCGATACATCGGCTATGACCAGCAACGTCTTTTGTTGCCAATCAATAGCACTCCACTGGCTGGCAATCATTTCAAACGGACGCTGCCCACCAGCATAAACACAGAAGCGAATCAGATGCTGCATCAGCGGCCCAACGTTGGTGGCCCCGGCGAACTGTTCCATGACAACACGCAACTCTTCCAGTGTTAGCCATGTATCACCCACTTTTTCCGCCGAAGACTGTTTCGGTATGGCCGAGACCGGGTTAACTTCAAGACCAAACGTGATACCCACGCTGGTATTAATCGGATCGTTATCAGCTTTCAGGCCGTAGTTAAATGCCGCCATCAGATACGAGCGAATCCGATTAGCATGCACCACCGCATCACGCTGGATAATGCCTGAGAGGATGGTTTTGATCTGCAGAGGTGTTACATCTTTCGCTTTGGTTTCTCGAGGGATAACCGTGTAGCACTCTTTTTCAAGACGCTTCAGAACATCAGCCCAGGTCCGCTTATTGTCGAGCTTCATCTTGTTAACGTAGCCATGCACCAGCTCTTCAAACGATCCTTGAGAGCGATGGATCTGCATAATGTGCTGTTCGGCCAGGCGCTGTTGCTCAAGCTCTTGCTGGGGCTCTTTTCCTTCAACAAGCCAGGCACCATACTTTTTCGCCAGCTCATTGGCCGTCACCAGTTTCATCTCAGGCCAGATGCCCAACTGGATGAACTTCTCTTTCTTCCCTTTCTCAACGTAGTAACGGAAATAAAAAACTTTGCTGCCAGAAGGCTGAACCTTAACGCCAAGCCTGCCAGTACCACGTTGAGCACTGTTGCTCCACACGTAGTACGCCGTGCTTTTTGTCTTCAATCCACGTATAGCAGTCTCAGTAAGATTAGCGGCCATGAGTTTACCTTTCTAAGATAAGCGTTACCTGACCCGATGCCCATTTCGGGTCAGGTAATGGGTCAGGTAAGGATAGTACAATGAGGAAATAAGAGAACCAATTAGAAACAAAAATAACTTCATAACCAATTGATTATAGACAATTTAAAATACAAACAGAGACAATGGCGAACAATTAAAAACATGCCAATTTTATGACTCATAATCGCTTGGTCGCTGGTTCAAGTCCAGCAGGGGCCACCAAATTTTAGCTTTAGAATCATCCAGTTAAGCCACTCTTGCGAGTGGCTTTTTTGTTGTCTGAATTTTAAGTGGCGATGAAATGGCGGTAAATTTTTAACCCGATTTTCCTCGGCGCATAAAAAAACCCGCACAGGGCGGGCACTTAGCAGGAATTTATCACAGACATAATGGCTGCTGACCACCCACAGTCGGGTGAGGTGGAGCGGGAGTTAGTCAGTGTCAGACTCCATCACCGCTGGCGTGGGCGGAAATGTCGTGTCGTCTGACGGGGTGATGACGAGTCGCGGGACATTGTAATTCGCCCCAATCTGGTCGAGATCGCTTCCGGCAGCGTAAGCCAGCATGACCGAACGCGCGGCCTCGTTGACGCGCTGTCGCCAGATAACTCCCCGGTAGGCGTTTTCCTCCAGCAGCTTAACAATCGGCTCTGATTCGAGGATCAGCGTGCGCGCGACTGCCCCCTATTGTTCCTCCGGGTATAACGAGACGAGGGTCGCCTTTCGCTCTGCGAGGATGGTCTCATAGTCCAGCACTTCCACGACATCAGGCGTAAGGTCAACAATTGCCATAGCGTTTAACTCAGTGGAATGGTGAGGGAAAAGGGCTGGCCGTTAGCCGATCGCGTGCCGGTGATATCTACATACAGCCCGCCGTCGGTCTCCGACCGCTCAAAGGTGATGGTTGTCAGACTGACGCGCGGCTCCCACTTCTGGATCGCGGAATAGCACGCGGCCATAATCTGCAATCGCAGTGCCGGTGTCTGCGGCTGGTCAATCAGTGCCGACAGAAGCGAGCCGTATTCACGGCGCATGACGCGCGAGCCAACCGGCGTGACGAGAATATCGCGCACGCTTTGCCTGATATGCTCGACCTCAGATATACTGAGGACGGTCTGGCTGTTCATACCGAGATAACGCACCGTCATTTAGTACCCTCCGTCCAGCTTCCGCCCCGTTCAACGCCGCCGTGGTCATGGTCATCCGCCTGCACGCCGTTTGAGGTCAGTTTCCCGCCGGTGTGCTCGATGTTCCCGGTCATCTTCCCGCCCTTCTGCACTTCGAGCGTGCCGGTCGTCAGTTTGTTGGTACACACCACCTCGGTGTGTATCGAGCGTGATACGGGTCGAGGCTTTCACCAGCACCACCGGCACGGTGGCTGTAATGGAATCCGACGCGGTAACGTCTGCGGTTTTGATACCTGACACGGTGAGCGCACTGTTTTCGGGTTCGTACTCAATGACCGCACCATCAGGGAAGGTAACGTGAAGCGCATCGGGTGAGGCTGACGGCGCGGGATTGTCATCTGAGAAAATGCCCGGCAGCACAAAGGCCGTATCGAGCTCACCGCCGATGGCCAGCAATAACACCTGCTCGCCAACGGACGGAGCCCACCACACGCGAGAGCGACCGGCGCGACAGGTGAGCCAGTTAAGCCAGGTGGTTTGCATGCCGCCGGTCTGGACACGACACAGCCCCTCGTCGTGGTCGACGTCGGTTACGATGCCGGTGCGGATGAGGTTGCGGATCGCGCGTGCGATTTCCTGTAGAGAATTTAAATTATTCATACAGGAAGGATGCCGCCGGGCAAGGCCAGCGGCAATTGGGCGAGGTTTTGTTAGGTACGACACAACGATACCTTGCCACATACAGCATGAATCGTTAGCCTGCCAGACAAAACCATAAAACATCAAAATCATTGATGACCGATGTGGCAACCTTTTCTCGTTGAGTGATATATTTAGATAAAATAATAGAAGGAACTGACTAAAAATGTTTGACTCAATCGTTTTGAACCGTTCAATTGATGGTCCTGCCATTACCATTGGTGAAATAGCAGAAGCATTGCTTTTCTATCAAAATATTCATATTGTAATGGACACATCAAATTTATTAGGACTCATTCAGTCAATTGGTCCCCATAACATTATCAGATTACTTTCCCATCCCGATGTAAAAACAACCTACATTGAGGAAATTCTCGGGGTTATGAGTGATGAGACTAACTTTGGAACTGAATACACTCTTGCGAGTGGTTATTTTTCAGGAAACCAAGAGCACGGAGAGATTAAAAGCTGGAAAAAACGTCTTGAATTCATGCTGACAAGGCAGGGGTTGAATAAAACTCAAGCCGAGAATTTCACCGAAAGATTTAGACAATGCGTCACATTAAAAAGACTTACTGGAGACCACTTTATTAATGGTGGAGTTATATCTGCTGCAAAAGAAAATTTCAATGATCCTGAATACGTCTCAAGTGCTGCGCGTATTATCCTGAGAAACCTACTTCCAAAAGAAAAATCTGAGGATGAATTCTACTTCAGGATCCATCCATCTCATGGAACATTTCGCGTTTCTACCAATATTGATTTTCCTGAAATTAATAGGTATCAAAATAATGTACTTGCTAACAATGATGAAACTACGCCAGCGAGTATAGCTTCAAGCATACTTAACTCATCCTATGGCCTCATACTGGCAGCTCACTATGGTGGCGACTTTCACACATCAACAACCGAATCCAAGATAATCCAGCAGAAAAACAAACAAATTCTAACTCGTGCTAATGCCAACCGTAATGAACTAAGTAATTTTTATGAAATAGCACTCACAGGGTGTCCCGACATAGCAACAGTTATAAATAAAGGGGAAAGATCTTTTGAGGAGTTCTTAGAACTTTTAACACGTGCCAAAAAGTTCAAAAAATGGCTAAAAGGAAAATCCCCCGACGAGAAACTTTTATCTCAATACCTTGAAGATATTACAACCTCCAGTTGGTTTGGTAGTGGTTCAGGCAAAGCCTTGAGATACTTAGCAAGTAATGGCCTAGGGCTTATAGATCCTATCACAGGTCTCCTTACATCAGCCCTCGATTCTTTTATACTCGATAAATTAACTGCTGGCTGGAGGCCTAATCAATTTATCATCAAAGAAATAAAACCTTTCGTTGATATACATGATAATTGTTGAAATCATTTGGCCCTGACTAAACAGGGCTAAGAGAATAGTATTTGTATATTGAGGCCATCAAACCAAATGCTCTATTATAGCATTTGTAATCAATTTTTTGTCTTCCAAGCTGAATCCGAGTAACTGGCGCTCTGCGTACTGCACATCCTGAGCGTGCGCGTTTGGACGGTCTTTTAGTCCGTAATGATGGACACGCGCGATGCGCTGCACATTTCCGGTAAATTCCACCACTGCACCGTTTTCACGGCCACTGGCTTTCATGTACCGGTTAGTGCGAAGCTTCTGATACATTGCCCGTTTAATTCGACCTTTTTTGGCTCTGAGTGGCTGGCGCTTTCGTGCCTGATACGGTGAGCCATCCGGGGCTTTTTGCTGTTTGATACGTTGCTGTTGCGCCGTTCTGAGTTGCTTCGCAATCTCACTGGCAAGCTTCCGACGCCCTGCGGGTGACAGGGCAGCAAGCAGCCCCGCGAGCTGGTTATCAAAGGGTTTAAATTCACTCATCCCACTTGCTCACCAGTTCGCCGTTGATATAGAGCTCTTTTGGACGCGTGACGGGTTCAGGCGGTGGCGGCTCCGGGGCATAGCTCACATGCAGCGCGCCGTTTTCCTCCCTGATGATGGTGCGCTCGGTGAGCTGGAGGCTGATACTGATATCAACCGTATCCTCGTCGTTTAAATCCATCTGGAAACGGTAACCTTTTTTATGCCCCTCATCGAGCGTGCAGATATCCGGCTGGTTTTCCCTCAGCCACGCGACCACCGGCACGAAAATCAAATCAGGGTCGCCTACAAAATCGCACACGATCACATTCAGGGTGTAAATTTTCTCGTGGGACAGGGAGGCCGCGAGCCGTGCATCGATATTCCCCTCGTCGGCAAAAATGCGCATCATCTCGGGGTTGGTTTTAAGCTGCGGGATGGCGTCAGTTAGCGCTTTTCGCAGGCTGATTGCTTTCTTCATCGAGATTATCCTGACAGGCTTTGACGGTTTCAATCTGTAACGCACAGGCGGCGAGCGCGTGCTCAAGCCTGCGGATATCTGCACTCAGGTCGCCATTAGTGGCCGGGTCGCTTCCCGGCATCGGGCAATAGCTCACTTTCGGGCAGGCGCTGTAAACAATGACCGGCGGAGGCGCAACCGGCGCGGGTGTGCAGCCTGCGCACAACATCAGGCAGCTCAGCGCTGTATGCCGAAGGTCTTTCCGAGATTATCCAGTAGCTGATACCCCGTTCCGCTATGGGTGAAATGTGGGATCGGACGGTCTAAATAATCTGCATCCGGCACGCTGAAGGTCAGGCCGCTGTGCTCTGTCAGCCAGCTGGCCACTTCGCGCAGCGTGGGGGGCTGGAAGGAACATGGCCAGAGGCGTTCGAATACGCCGACCAGTTTAGGAACAAACAGACGCTGAAAGCCGTTTTCAGCAGGTTGCGAGCGTTCCACGTACCCGGTAAACCAGCGCAACACCAGATCGGTGTATCGCCGCCGCTGTCTGGCTGGATATCCGCTGCTGAATCGCCTGGCTGATATGGGGCAGACCTTTGCCCGGTGGATGCTGCTGTTTCCCAATATCGCACGGGTACGCCGTGAAAACTTACACGCTGCTCATCGAGTCATTGACCCGACCGCAAGGGATTTTTAAATAAATATTTATCTATCGACTAAATTTCCCCTTGTCCCAGCTCTCGCCGCGGGCCGTTAAGTCAATTGACGGCACGGCCGCTATTCCCTCAGCATCATAAAAAAATGCGGACGTTGTAAAGCTGTACACTGTGCCGTGAACAGTAAATGAGATATTGTTGCCTATGCCTTCAACTTTTGCGCGGGCGGTATTCGCTGTAAGCGTGGGCGCGATATGTTGTTTTTCGAGAGCCACCAGCGGATCACCGTCAATCTTACTCGCTAAAAAATAACGATACACTTCCCCGGTGGTCATGTTCGAGCCGTCATACTCAGTAATGTATAACCAGGTCCGGGGCGTGAGCTGGCGAACTTGATATAGCCGATCACTAACAGTTAAACGCTGTATATGTTGGAAATAACAGTACCCCGCAACCGCCAGGGCCATAAGAATAGTGGCGATCCAGTGCAGCGTCCTAAAAGTGATGCTGTTTAACATAGTCGATGCCTTGCTTTATCCAAAATTGGTCAATCGGATCATCACCAAACGGCGGGGTCCCCGTAAAATTACCCCATTCGGGTCTTGATGTGCCGGCTTTCCACTGCGCCGCGCCGGCAGCAATAAGCAAAATCTTTGCAGGGATGCACGCTGCATAACCCACAGCGCCGTAATGGAAATTCCCGAAGTCAGCATAAGCCCGTTTATGTTGTTTGTAATCCCACGGCCCGCCGTTTCTTACTCGCTCATAAAACCACGTATACGTAAGCGGGGCGGCCATATTCTGGACTTCGTGACGCGCCCGCGCGAGCCTTATGTGTTCGCGCAATATCTCCAGCCCGCGGGGTGGATAAATCGGTATACATGCCATCGTTCTTCCTTTCTGCCAGGCAAAAAGGGCAACATAAGAGCAATAACGGTAACGCGTATTGCTGAAGATCAATTTATTAATTTTATTTGCAACATCAATAAGTAACGAAATTAAATAACACGAACCTATAACACAATTTGTATCACCTGCGATCCGTATTTAGTCATTAATGAGGGTTTACCCTAATGGAAATGGAGTTTTAAAAATGGCTATTCCTGCTTATCTATGGCTTAAGGATGATGGCGGCAACCCGATTAAGGGATCTGTGGATATTCAAAATAGAGAAGGTAGTATAGAGATCCTCTCTTTTAGTCACGGCTTGTTAGTTCCGACCGATAACAACACAGGCAAGATCACCGGCACGCGCTTACATGCGCCGCTCGTAATTGAAAAAGAGTTTGATAGCTCCAGCCCGTATCTCTACAAAGCGGTAGCCACCGGCCAAACGCTGAAAAGCGCAGAGATCAAGTGGTATAAAATCAACGATGCGGGCCAGGAGGTTGAATATTTCAATATGCTGCTTGAAAACGTCCGGGTAGTCAGCATTAACCCCGTCATGCATAACTGTAAAGAGCCAGCGTTACAGATACACAATCATAATGAGGGAATACAGCTCCGCTATGAGCGGATCACCTGGAAGTATTGCGATGGGAACATCCAATACTCGGACGCGTGGAACGAGCGGGTTACAGCGTAAAAAAAGGGCGGTTAATCCGCCCTGTATTGTTTTTAGTGCCAATTCTTTCGCCCCCTCGGTTTGCCAGCACGTAGCCTCCCCTCAATGGCAACATCCCGCGCGATCACCTGGTGCCAGCTCTCCGCACTTTTTATACATTTGGGGTATTTTAATCATGCTTAATGCTGTTAAGCATTCTCTGGCAGTTATTGCGGCGTACCGCTGCCGCTGCAGCCTCCAGAACCCCAAATTTTCGAGTTTCTCGGCTCACGCATTCAAAAGTGAACTCTAAGGTCACATTTAACCCCGTGCTCCCCGTTCCAGAAGGAAGATTCAACAACTCTCACTCTTTCACAAACCCTAAAAACTAAAGAAATCCCCCATCGCGCCGATCATCATCCGTGTGTATTATTTCCTTTAGCTTTTACAACAACTAACCTTAACTCAAATACTTAAGCGCCAGAGCGAAAGGCATCATGAGCACACCGATCAAACGGCTAGAAATCATTAAAAATGCCATTGAGCTGGAAGATGACGACATCATCCGGAGCCAGTTGAAACGTCTCAAAGAGGAAGCCTTTGACGATAATCTCCTGTCCATCGTCGCGGCGCTTGAGCAGAAAAATTACACCGCAGCCCTTCGCGCTATCACCGCCTGGCTGCAAAGCCAGCGCGCCGTTACCCCGTGGCGTGACCCGCAGCTGGCGGCCAGCAAGCTGGAGCTGAAAGCTCTGGAAGAGCGTCTGCGCGATCTGATTGATCGCCGTAACGCTCGGGTACAGCAGCTTGATGAATTCAACGATCTCTATTTCTCCCGCCTCGGGCCGTTGATGCAGCAGATCCTCGCCCTGCGTAAAACGCTGGCGGAGCTTAACCTGCGTCGTCAGCAGGCGGAGACGCGTCGTCGGGAAGAGGATTACCGCCGCTGCCAGGGCTATATGGCGCAGGCCGTAGAGGTTCTGACAACGCTCACCCGGCGCTGGCGAGATCTGCCTGCGGATTCCGTTCAGGCGGCAGAGGCGCGCAAGCATCTTCAGCAGCAAAGTAATCTGATTGCCAACCTACTGGCCGAAGCGATGGAGCTGGAGACCGGTTTAACGCGTGAAGAAGAGCCAGCACGTCAGGCGCGCGATGAGGCCAACGAAGAGTACAAAAAGTATCGCGAACAGCATCATGATGCCGAGGTGCGCCTGCGTAAAGGCAAGGATCTCTCTGAAGAGGATCGGAACGAGCTGAAGCGGCTCTGGCGTCAGGCGAGCAAGCTATGCCACCCGGATCTGGTTGCCGATGATTTAAAAGAGGAAGCCAACAGGATGATGGTGCAACTCAACCAGGCCAAACAGCGCGGCGACGTGAAGGCCATTCGCTCGCTGGTCGCCCGTCTGCAACAAGGGTTTGAACCGATGATGGCGAGCGACAGGCTGAACGACCTGGAACGTATTCGCAAAAAAATGGCGCAGGTGCGTGAGCAAATCGACACCCTGGTGAACGAGCTGGCAGAGCTGGAGAAGGAAGAGTCCTGGCTGCTCGTCTCGTCGCTCAGCAATATGGAAGCCTACTTTGCCCAGCAGGAGAAAGCGCTGAGAGAGGTATGCGCCTCGCTCGAACATCAGGTGAGCGAAGCGCAGCTGGATCCGGCAGCCTGATTATTTGGCGTGCCAGTACGCACTGGCACGTACCAGCTGTGGGTCAATTGCGTCGGTTTCAAACTGACGGCTCAGGCGTTTCACCACCTTCCCCTCTCCGGTCAGCCAGATAAAGTAATCCTCTTCCGGCACGGCCAGCGCTGCAAGATGGTCGGCTACCGCCTGCTCGTTGTGGCCGATAACCCAGGTGATGTTGAACCCGCTCAGGTGCGCCAGATAGTCCTGGTACGCCGCATCGCCCACGGTGACGATGGCGTGGATCGCCGGGGGAACAGGCAGTTTTGCGATGCTTTCTAAACGGCGGCGCAGCGCGGGCATACCCGACTCGTCGCACACGTACAACTGCCAGGCGTAATCTTCCGGCACCACCAGCGAACCACGCGGACCGCCGATGGTCAGCTTGTCGCCCACCTTCGCCTCTACCGCCCAGTTGCTGGCAATGCCGCCATCATGCACGAAAAAATCGAGCGCCAGCTCGTGTTTTTCGTCATCGTACAGCGGGGTGTAGTCACGCGCCTGCGGACGCACCCCATCGCCCCAGTCGATGCCTTCATCGGTCACCACAGGCGGCACGAAAGGGGTGCCCGGTGCCGGGAAAAAGACTTTGGTATGGTCGTCAAAGCCGCGAGAGCTAAAGCCCTCCAGCGCCTCGCCGCCTAGTACAATGCGCTGAAATCCTGCGCTGACTCGCTCAGTGCGCATCACGTTCAGCTCACGAAAACGCAGGTCATTGCGGACACGTTGAGGGTAACGGGTAGATGCCATGTTGATGCCCTTCTCAGGTGAATACGATATATCGGAATGAATTTTTAATGATAATGATTGCTATTAACTCAGAAATCAAGATCTTTTAGATTGCATCTGAATATATCTTAGATATAGTTTAGATATATCAAATTGAGGAAGAAACATGCGACACGAACACGACGGCGGCGGACGCCGGCCACGATTTTTTGGCCATGGTGATTTGCGGCTGGTGATCCTGGATATCCTGACCCGCAACGCGAGCCATGGTTATGAGCTGATCAAAGAGATCGAGAACCTGACGCAGGGACATTACACGCCAAGCCCTGGCGTGATCTACCCGACGCTGGATTACTTGCAGGATCAGGCGCTAATCACCATTACCGAAGAAGAGAACGGCCGTAAGCGGATTGCGATTAACGCCGCCGGGCAGCAATGGCTGAATGACAATCGGGAACAGCTGGAGCAGATCCAGACGCGTATCAAGGCGCGCTCCGTCGGGTTCCAGCTGCGCAAAAACCCACAGATGAAGCGGGCGCTGGATAACTTCAAAGCGGTTCTGGATCTGAAGGTTAATCAGGGAGAACTCAGCGACGCGCAGTTAAAACAGATTATCGGCGTGATTGACCGCGCGGCACTGGAGATCTCCCAGCTGGATTAAGCCAGCACGCCGTCGCTCACGCGGAACACGCGGACCAGCTCTTTCAGGTGCATCGCCTGTTCGTTAAGGGATGCCGCCGCCGCAACGGACTCCTCCACCAGCGCGGAGTTCTGCTGGGTGGTGGCGTCTATCAGGCCAATCGCGCTGTTGATCTGCGAGATACCTTCCGTCTGTTCATGGCTGGCCTGGCGAATTTCACGCAGGATGACGTCCATCTCTTCCACGTTGCCGACCATGCCGTTGATAAGCCCGCTGGCTTTCTCCACAAGGTTCATGCCGTCCTGCGTCTGGCTTGTGGAGCTTTCAATCAGCTGGCGGATCTCACTTGCTGATGTTGCACTTTTCTGCGCGAGCTGGCGTACCTCACCCGCCACCACCGCAAAGCCGCGACCATGCTCACCCGCGCGCGCCGCTTCGACCGCCGCGTTCAGCGCCAGAATGTTGGTCTGGAAGGCAATGGCGTCGATCAGGTCGATAATGTCGGACATCCTGTTCGATGTTTCGTTAATCAGGCGCATTTTGCTGGTGACCTGCTTCATCATCTCGCCGTTGTTTTTGACCACGGCAGCCGCATCGGCAGACAGGTTCGTCGCTTCTCCGGTGTGGGACGCGGTGTTCTTCACCGTGGCGGTAATCTGCTCCATCGACGCGGCCGTCTGCTCAACGGAACTGGCCTGCTCCTCCGTGCGGGCAGCCAGATCCTGGTTGCCTGCGACAATCTGCGCGGCGGCGCTGGAGATGTTTTCCGATCCGGTTTGCACCTGCTGCACAATCTCCAGCAGGCGCGTTTTCATCTCCATCAGTGCGGTGAGGAGCAGTCCGGTTTCATCTTTACCGTGCGAGGTAATGCTGCCGGTGAGATCGCCATCGGCGATGGCCTCCGCAAAATTTACCGCGTCGTTCAGCGGGCGGGTAATGGATCGCACAATGAACCAGCCAGTCAGGCTGGCTGCCGCGACGCTGAAAAGCGTAATCAGGATCAGCAGCAGACGATTAGTGCGGAAATCGCCTTCCACCTGCTCGCCCGCACTCTGCATTTCATGATCCTGGATCGCAATCAGCGCCTGCACTTTCGCTTTATAAGACTGTTGCAGGTCCAGGGTGTTGGTCATCATCTCGTTTATCGCGCCTGCACGGTCGTTATTCTGCATGGCCTGCAAAATGCGGTAGCGCGAGTCAAGATATTGCTGGCGTACGCCGTGGATGTCCGCCAGCACCTGTTGGGATTTTTTATCCTTGAGAGCGTTGTCCAGCTCGCTCAGGATTGCGGTGATGCGCTCGCTTATCGCCTTCAGACGCTGTTCTGATTGCGTCGTGTACATTCCCTGTTCGTCCAGCAGCATGAGCTGCTGCGTGCTGATAAATTCCTGGAAGTTGTCGATTAACTGGTTCGCTTTTACCGTAGTTGGATAGTCGCTGGTAAGGATGGTTTGCATTCCATTGTTTGCCCGATTCAGGCTCATCAGAGACAAGCTTGCGCTGACGACCATCAGGACAATAAATAATCCAAACGCCAGAAATAATTTCGTGCCGATCTTTACGTCATGTATGAACATATTTACCCCATCGATGTGATTATTTCTCAGACGATCGCTGTTATCGGTAGGAAACGCGCTAACTTTATGACTTTGATCGTTTTTTTATTTCTCACTTTCAATAAACCCGGGGCGTAGCAATTAAAAATCGGGTGCTTTTTTTAGTTACTTAATATTTCATTAACAACATAACTTATTCTGAAAAACAAAAAAGCCGTTTACCCCGGAGGAATAAACGGCTTTATCGAAGCATGCATTTCTTAATGCAGCACGGTAACCGCATCTTCAAGACGTCCGGCCCGGTGCTTAACCATCGCGGAAATCTGCGCGCTCTCTTCGACCAGGTCAGCATTTTTCTGCGTAATGCTGTCCAGTTCTGCCACGGCACGGGTCAGCTCTGTCAGGCCTGTCGCTTGCTCGGAGGTGGAGTGGCTGATCTGCGCGATAAGCTGCGTGACGTTTTTCACCTGCTCGACAATATCATCCATGGTACGTCCCGCGGCGTGGACCTGATCGGCGCCCGACTGCACTTTGCTGGCGCTGGCGTCGATCAGCTTGCGAATATCGTTAGCCGCGTTCGCGCTGCGGCTGGCAAGATGACGCACTTCGCCCGCCACCACCGCAAAGCCTTTCCCCTGTTCGCCCGCGCGTGCCGCCTCAACCGCGGCGTTCAGCGCCAGAATATTGGTCTGGAAGGCGATGTCATTGATAAGCGAGGTAATAGAGCCAATGCGTTGGGTACTGTCGGCAATGTCATCCATGGTTTTCACCACGGTCTGCATCACGGTGCCGCCCTGCGTGGCCGCGCTGCTGGCAGCCATCGACAGCTTGTCGACTTCGGCTGCGGTCTCAGAGTTACTCTGCACCGACGCCGCCATCTGGTTCATTGTTGCCACGGTCTGCTGCACGTTAGCCACGGTCTGGCGCGTGCGGTCGTTGAGATCTTCATTACCCTGCGCCAGCCTGTCGCTGCCGTCGCGCACGCTCACCACCTGGCTGGAGACGTCGTTGATAAGCCAGCGGCACATCAGCCCCAGTTGTCCGACGGCCCGCAGCGTCAGCCCCAGTTCATCGCTGCGGTTAAGATGCTGCACGCTGTTACGCTCGCCGGTAGCGACCCTGAGCGCCTGCCGTGCGACGTTTTCCACCGGGCGGACAATCTGTTGCTCAAATACCAGGGTGCCAAGCAGCATCACCACGGCTGCCGCCACCAGCGAAGCCCAGCCTGCGGCACTGGCAACCAGCGTTGCAGCCATCACCGCAAAAAGTACCGCCATTACGCTACGCACGCGCCAGCGCAGCGGCATCGCCGGTAATTTGCCGAGCCAGCCTTTGCGTACCACCAGCCCTTTATGAATGCGTTTTTTGCTACGTCCTTCATTGAGCGCCTTATAAAGCGGCTCCACCGCGGCGACCTCGTCCTCGGTGGCGCGGGTACGAATGGACATATAGCCCGTCATCTGACCGTTACGCACCATTGGTACCGCATTGGCGCGTACCCAATAGTGATCGCCATTTTTACGTCGGTTTTTGACAATCCCGCTCCAGGGCTCGCCCTTTTGCAGCGTGTACCACATGTCGGCAAAAGCCGCTTTCGGCATATCGGGGTGGCGCACAATGTTGTGCGGCTGCCCGAGCAGCTCCTGTAGCGTAAAGCCACTCACTTGCACAAAGGTGTCGTTAGTGTGGGTCATGTAGCTGTGGAGGTCGGTGGTCGACATAAGCGTGGTGTCATCGTCCAGCGGATATTCATTCTGGGTGACATAGTCAGGAGAGGACATAGTGAGCATCCCTTGCAGGTTATTTGAATGTTAATTTTGTGGCTTATGTTTTTTCGGCGATAAAAAATTTATCTTTAGTTGTTAAATATGATTGAGATCGCAAATCTCGGTTAAACCGCACTTTTCGTACGCTTTTCTAATTAATTGATTTAAAATACTTTCGACACGAAACTACCTACAAAGCATGATCCCCCGGCGCACACTTAAGGCGCATTTCCTGCCCTGGAGCAGTGCAATTGACGAAACCCCATCCCCGGCTCGTTATCCCTTATCCCGTGCGGCGCGCGATGGCATGATTAAATATTGTGCAACTTTGATTTCACCTGGCGTTTATCCCGATTTTTGTTAAGGCATCTGAGGTGGCGTAATCCCTGCAATACTTAACTCAGTATCATGTGATACGCGATCCCCGGGAGCATATTTTGAACAGGTTACCTTCCAGCGCCTCGGCTCTTGCCTGTACCGCGCACGCACTGAATCTCATTGAAAAGCGAACGCTTGATCATGAGGAGATGAAACAACTTAACCGTGAGGTCATTGATTACTTTAAAGAGCATGTGAATCCTGGTTTTCTGGAGTATCGCAAATCTGTTACCGCCGGCGGGGATTACGGAGCCGTAGAGTGGCAAGCGGGGAGTCTGAATACGCTTGTCGACACCCAGGGACAGGAGTTTATCGATTGCCTGGGTGGTTTTGGTATTTTCAACGTGGGGCACCGTAATCCAGTTGTGGTTTCCGCCGTACAGAATCAACTTGCGAAACAACCTCTCCATAGCCAGGAACTGCTCGATCCGCTTCGCGCCATGCTCGCGAAAACGCTGGCAGCCTTAACGCCCGGTAAGCTGAAATACAGCTTCTTCAGCAACAGCGGCACCGAATCGGTCGAAGCGGCGATTAAACTCGCCAAAGCGTACCAGTCGCCGCGCGGGAAATTCACCTTTATCGCCACCAGCGGCGCGTTCCACGGGAAATCCCTGGGCGCACTGTCTGCTACCGCCAAATCCACCTTCCGCAAACCGTTTATGCCGCTGCTGCCGGGCTTCCGCCACGTACCGTTCGGCGACATCAACGCCATGCGCACCATGCTGAGTGAATGCCGTAAAACCGGCGACGACGTGGCGGCGGTGATCCTGGAGCCGATTCAGGGCGAAGGCGGCGTGATCCTCCCGCCGCAGGGCTATCTGCCCGCCGTGCGTCAGCTGTGCGATGAGTTTGGCGCGCTGCTGATCTTCGACGAAGTGCAGACCGGGATGGGGCGTACCGGCAGGATGTTCGCCTGCGAGCATGAGAACGTTCAGCCAGACATTTTATGCCTGGCGAAAGCGCTCGGCGGCGGCGTGATGCCGATTGGCGCAACGGTCGCCACTGAGGAGGTCTTCTCGGTGCTATTCGACAACCCGTTCTTACATACCACCACCTTTGGCGGTAACCCGCTGGCCTGTGCGGCAGCGCTGGCCACCATCAACGTGCTGCTGGAGCAAAACCTGCCTGCGCAGGCGGAGCAGAAAGGCGACATGCTGCTGGACGGCTTCCGTCAGCTGGGCCGGGAATACCCGGATTTGGTACAGGATGCACGCGGGAAAGGGATGCTGATGGCGATTGAGTTCGTTGATAACGAAACCGGTTATAGCTTCGCAAGCGAGATGTTCCGCCAGCGGGTACTGGTGGCGGGAACGCTCAACAACTCGAAAACCATCCGCATTGAGCCACCGTTGACGCTCACCATTGAGCAGTGTGAGCAGGTGCTGAAGGCGGCGCGTAAGGCGCTGGCGGCGCTGCGGGTGAGCGTGGAAGAGGCATAAAAAACGCCGGGTGGCGCTACGCTTACCCGGCCTACAACATACTGCAGATGTCGGCCCGGTAAGCGTTAGCGCCACCGGGCTGCTTTTTATCGGTGAAACTCTGCCACCGTCATGGTGAAGCGAAGCACGGTATCGCCTTCATTGGCGTAGCCGTGCGCCGCTTCCGTTTTCGCTACCGCCGACGCGCCAGCATTAACCTGTGCCACCGTCTCGTCCACCGTCAGGGTTAATACGCCTTCGTTCACGTGCAGCAGCTCAAACGTTCCCGCCGGATGTCCCGGAGAGGTGAACGTTTCTCCCGGATGCATCTCCCACTGCCACAGCTCAATCATGTCCGGGCCTGCGGTGCCTGCCAGCAATCTGGCGTAACCGCCCTGTGCGCCCTGCCACAGAACCGGGATCGCCTCTTCCTGAATAATGTGTACCTGCGGCTCGCTGGAGACATTAACGATATCTGCCACCGAGACGCCAAGCGCGGCGGCCAGTTTACACAGAATGGCAATGCTGGGGTTGGCAGCCCCTTTTTCGATCTCCACCAGCATGCCTTTGCTGACGCTGGCGCGGCGAGAAAGCTCGTCCAGCGACAGTTTTTTCTCTTTCCGCCAGCTGCGGATACGGTTCGCCACGGCCAGGCTTACCTGGGCAACATCGGCGCCCGCATCGGTCATTATATTGACTTTATCAGTCATTGGTCACTACCATGGTATAAAACAGTCAATACAGGATTATTTATGTCTCTTGTAGCACCGTCAATAGATTCGCGACTTGTCGGGATCGCGCCCGGCTTTCGGGCGCTGAGCATTCAGGTTGAAGCCGCCCCGATTACCCAACCGGAGGTTGCTCCCGCCGCGCTGGCGCAGGTCTGCCAGCAGATGCTCAATGATGATGTGCCCTGGGCAGAAAATCATCTCGCCGCCTGGGATGAGGTGTTTAAAGCCTTTGGTGCAAAACCCAAACGTACGCCCTGCTCGGCCTCGGCTCTGCGTAAGCGCGTGATGAGAGATGGTTCGCTGTCGCCGCTCGACCCGGTGGTGGATATCTATAATGCCATCAGCATCCGCTACGCTATTCCGGTGGGGGGAGAAAATCTGGCGGCTTACGCGGGTGCGCCGCGCCTGACGCTGGCCGACGGCAGCGAGCCGTTTGATACCTTTAAAGAGGGTGAGCCGGTAGTCGAAAACCCGGAACCAGGCGAAGTTATCTGGCGTGACGATCTTGGCGTCACCTGCCGCCGCTGGAACTGGCGACAGGGGATACGCACGCGTCTGGACAGCCAGGCGCAGTCCATGTGGTTTATTCTCGAAAGCCTGCCGTCGATGCCGCTGGCGGCATTACAGGAAGCTGGCGATGAGCTGGTGAGCAATCTGCAAAAGCTGATGCCGGGCGCGACGGCGCGTGTTCAGTTGCTGGAGCTGGCGTGAACAACGCCGGGTGGCGCTTCGCTTACCCGGCCTACAAAATCACCCCCCCCGTACCCGTAGACCCGGTAAGTGCAGCGCCACCGGGCAAACACCGCACCATCCTCCCGTAGGCCCGGTAAGCGTAGCGCCACCGGGCAAACACCGCCCCCTCTCGCCCCCGTAGGCCCGGTAAGTGCAGCGCCACCGGGCAAAACGCTACTCCGGCAACAACCCCACAAAGCAGCGTTTTTTGCGCGGCTCTGACATCAACTCTTCGAGCTTGTCCACGCACGCCAGATAGTGTGGCGTTTGCTTATGCGCCAACACCGCCTCTTCGTCTTTATAGGCCTCATAGATAAAGAACCGGGTTTTCACCCTCGGGTCCTGCAAGACGTCAAAGCGCAGGTTTCCCGGCTCCTGGATCGCCCCCTCGTGGTTGGCGCGAAATACCTCCAGAAACTCATCCACCCGCTCGGGTTTGATGTTGATTTCCACCAGCGTCACGTTCATTTTGCTTCTCCCTGTTTCTCTTCCTGCCAGAACTGGAACGCCTCACGGGCGCTCATGTTCTCGTGAACCACTTTCTTCACCGCCTTCAGCATGGCGAGCGGCGCGCTGGACTGGAAGATGTTGCGCCCCATATCCACGCCGGACGCGCCCTGGTCAATCGCCCGCCAGCACATCTCAAGCGCCTCATGCTCCGGCAGCTTTTTGCCGCCCGCGATAACAATCGGCACCGGACAGCTGGCGGTCACTTTTTCAAAGCCCTCGTCCACGTAGTAGGTTTTGACGAACTGAGCCCCCATTTCGGCAGCGATGCGGCTGGCGAGCGAGAAATAGCGCGCGTCGCGCGCCATCTCTTTACCCACGCCCGTCACCGCCAGCGTCGGCATGCCGTAACGCGCCCCCGCATCCACCAGCTTGATGATGTTGTTGATTGACTGATGTTCAAACGGGCTTCCGATATAGACCTGCGCCGCCACCGCGCAGACGTTCAGGCGCAGCGCGTCTTCCATCGCAACCGCCACGCACTCGTTAGACAGCTCGCCCAGAATCGAGTTACCGCCGGAGGCGCGCAGCACCACCGGTTTGTTCGTCGCGGCAGGTACCTGGCTCCTGAGGATGCCGCGGGTACACATCAGCACGTCGGTTTCGCCAAACAGCGGCGCGATGGAGAGATCGATACGCTCAAGGCCGGTGGTCGGTCCCTGAAAGTAACCGTGGTCAAAGGCCAGCATCACCGTGCGGTTGCTCTGCGGATTGAAGATGCGCGAAAGCCGGGACTGCATGCCCCAGTCGAGCGAACCGCAGCCCTTCAGGGTGTACGGCACATTCTGCTGCGGCGTACCGATGCCAAAATCCTTGCCGTCTTTGATGTCGTCTAAATCAGCCATTTGCTCCCCCGTCAGAAATCGTATTTGCTGATGTTCTCTTTGGTGAACACCACCCGCTCCGGCAGCAGCACGATGCCGTTGCCCTTCGCCTCATACTGGTAGCCCTGCACGCTGTTCGGCTCGACCTTCAGCGTCCCGATATCTTTCACCTCCACGCTGTCGCCAGGGTTAAGATCGCCTTTTTTCAGTAAACGATCGGCGACATTGACTGCAATTTTGCCCTGCTGCACCACGTCCCACAGGCCGAAGGCTTTCACCGTGCCGCGCTCAACGTACGGACGCATCACGTTTGGCGTGCTGAAGCCGACAATCGCCACCCCTTCCCGCTTCAGGTTTTCCGCCGCCTGTGCCGCCGCCGGCAGGGCGTTGGCGTCCGGGGCGATGATCGCATCCAGATCCGGATAGGCTTTTAAGATCCCCTCGGCGGTTTGCAGGGATTTAGTGGCGTCGTTATAGCCAAACTGCGTGGTGACGACCTGCCACTGGGGATGGTCTTTCTCGATTTTGGCCTTCGCCTCTTTCACCCACTGGTTCTGGTCGGTGACGGTGGGGCTGGAGTAGAAGAACGCCACTTTAGCGTTCGGTTTGGTGACCTGTTTGCCTGCCATCTCCACCAGCAGGCCGCCCAGCTGTTCCGGCGTGCCCTGGTTGATGTAAATGCTGCGGCACTCCGGTTTGGTGTCGGAATCCCAGGTCAGGACCTTCACGCCGCGCTGCATCGCGCGCTTCAGCGCCGGGCAGAGACCGTCCGGCGACACGGCAGAGACGATGATGGCGTTATAGCCCTGGTTGACGAAGTTATTGATCAGCTGCACCTGGCCGGAGACGCTCGGCTCGGTCGGGCCGTCGTAAGTCACGTCCACGCCAAGTTCTTTCCCCGCCTCTTTCGCGCCGTTGCCGCCGCTGGTGAAGAATCCCACACCCACCAGTTTTGGGATAAAGGCAATGCGGTCCGCCGCCTGCGCCGAAGCGAAGCTGAGGGCCATTGCCAGGACGAGCAGTTTTGTTTTCATCTTACGCTCCGGATAGTTTTCTGAAGAGAGAACGCACCCATTCACGGTGCAGACTCAGCGAACGCCCCATCACCACCACAACCAGCAGCGCCCCTGACAGCGCGCTCGACACCTGGTTGGGGATGCCAACCATCTGTAAACCCTGTTGCAGGTACCCCACCAGCAGCGCCGCCAGCGCCGTACCGACAACCGAACCTGAGCCGCCGTAGATATTCGCTCCGCCGAGCACGGCGGCGGTGAGCGCAGGCATCAGTAAATCGCGCCCCAGATCCGAACGCGCGGAGCCGAAATAGGAGACCATCACCAGCGCGGCAATCGCCGAAGCCACGCCCACCAGGCCGTACAGCGCATACGGCATACCGTTCACCGACAGCGCCGCATAGCGCGCCGCGCGCGGATTCTGGCCAATTAAAAACAGATGTCGACCAAAGCGCCCGCGATGGGTAATCAGCCAGAAGAAAGCGGTAATCACCGCGAACAGCACCAGCGGGATCGGCAGGCCCAACACCGTGAGGTTAGCGAACGCCGTGAAGCTGTCCGGAAAGCCGCCGATCCCCTCGTAGCCCGTCGCGCCCGCCATGCCGGAGAGCAGCAGCGCCCCGCCGCCGTAGAGGTAGAGCGTGCCGAGGGTGATCACTAAAGGGCTGATACCGGTGTAGTGGATCAGCGCCGCATTCAACAGTCCGCACAGCAGGCCGAGCAGCAGCGTCAGCGGGATGGCGACCGCCATCGGCCACCCCGCCTGCATCATCACCCCCAGCGCGATAGCGCACAGGCCGATGGTTGAGCCGAGGGAGATGTCGATCCCGCCGCTGATAATCACCAGCGTGAGCGGTAGCGCCACGATACCAATGCAGATAAAGTCGCTGGTGCTGAACAGCAGCATATTGATGTCGAGCATGCGCGGGTTGATGGCGCCGAAGAGCAGGATCTCCAGCACCAGTAAAATCAGCAGCGCGCTTTCCCAGTTAAGCCTCATTTACGCCACCTCTTTGTTGCGTTTGGGAAACGGGGTGACGTGCTTTCCCCCTCTGTTACCCGGCTGGAAACGGCTGTATTTCAGCGCCCGCTGATGCCGTGAGAGCGCCTGACGCAGCCGCCCGTCGAGCACCAGCACGCCCAGCAGCACCAGCCCGGCGATAAAGTCATTCCACCAGGCCGGCAGCCTGAACAGCACCAGCACGGTGTCGATTTGGGTGAGGAAGAACGCGCCGAGGAAGGCGCCGATCAGCGTGCCGGTGCCGCCCAGCAGCGAGATGCCGCCGAGCACGCAGGCGGCGATGGCCTTCATCTCCAGCCCGCTGCCGGTCTGGTTGGGCACAAAGCCAATCTGCGCGGCAAAGACGATCCCGGCGCAGGCCGCGAGTATGCCGTTGAGGGTAAAGGCGATCATGCGGGTGCGGTTCACCGCCACGCCCAGCTGACGCGCGGCGGCGAGGTTATCCCCCACGGCGTAGAAATCACGGCCAAAGGCGGTGCGCGACAATGTCCACGCGCCTGTAACCACGATTATCAACACCACAATGCCGAGCGGAGAAATGCCGACGGCGGCAGGCTCAGAGAGGGATTTCAGCCCCGGCGGCAGCCCTTCAATCCACTTCCCGCCGGTCCAGAGCAGCATCGCTCCGCGGTACAGCCCCAGCGTGCCGAGGGTGGCGACAATCGCTGGAATGCGCAGCCCCACCACCAGAAAACCGTTGAACGCCCCCGCCAGCGCGCCAATCGACAGCGCGAAGAGAATGGAAACGGGCAGACTGTAGCCGCTGTTGAGCGCCACGCCGACGGCAATGGCGGACAGCCCGACGGTGGAGCCGACGGAGACGTCGATATTGCGGGTCAGCATCACCAGCGCCGCGCCGATGGCCAGCAAAATCAGGATCTGCGAGCTGGCGAAGATCATCCCCAGCGTCTGTAAGCTAAGGTAGGACGGGTTCAGCGCCACCAGCACGGCGAACAGGGCCAGAATGGCGAGAAACGCGCTCAGCTCGCGGTTTTTCAGTAAGATCTTCATGATTGCCCTCCAAACGCCAGCGCCATCATCCGGTCGAGACTGACGGCCTGGCGCGGCAGTTCGCCGCTGAGCACGCCCTGATGCATTACCAGCACCCGATCCGCGAGGCCGGGAAATTCATCGAGATCGCTTGAGATCATCAGCACTGCCACGTTCTGCGCCGCCACGCTTTTCAGCAGCTGGTAGATATCGGCGCGCGCCGATACGTCCACGCCGCGCGTCGGTTCATCGACGATCAGCAGCAGCGGATTGGCCTCAAGACAGCGCGCCAGCAGCACCTTCTGCTGATTACCACCGGAGAGCGTGCGCACGGTTTGATCCGCATGGTTGAGCTTGATCCCCAGCGCCCGGTGGTAACGCTCCACTACCGCAGACTCCCGCTTTCGCTGCTGCCAGAGCGACGGCTCGTTCAGCGTCACGGTGTTCCAGCGGACAGGCGCGTCGAGAAACAGGCCGGACACCTGCCTGTCTTCTGGCAGATAAACCAGCCCTTTTTCCAGACGGGAACTGACCGGATCGGCGGTGATCTCCTGGTTCTCCAGCCACACCCGCCCGCCGCGTACCGGACGCAGGCCGTAAAGCGTTTCGGCAAACTCGGTACGCCCGGACCCCACCAGCCCGGCCAGACCGACGATCTCCCCGGCGTAAATCTCAAGGCTGAGATCGATAAACCCTTCCCCGGTGAGATCCTCCACCCGCAGCACCGGGAAATCCTGCGCCTGGGTTCGGCGGTTGCCCGGCAGCGCCAGCCACAGCTTTTGCGTATCGCTTAGCGACTTTTCCCGGCTGACCGGCGTCATGGCGGCGATCAGGGCGTTATCGTCAAAGTGCGCGGTTTCGCCGCTCAGCACCACCGCGCCGTCGCGCATCACCGAGACGTGGCTCGAAAGCATGCGAATTTCCGGCAGCTTGTGCGAGATAAAAACAATGCCAACGCCGAGATCCTGCAGCGCGCGGATCTGGCGAAACAGGCGTTCTGTCTCGCCCGGCGTGAGCGATGCCGTGGGCTCGTCGAGGATCAGAATCCTGGCGTTGCGCATCAGCCCGCGCAGGATCTCCACCATCTGCTGATCCGCGACTTCCAGAGTGCTGGCAGCGGCATCGAGATTAAGCTGACATTGCAGCTGCTGGAGTTTCTCCGCCAGCCGCTTTTCCCGATCTCGTTCGCGCGGCAGACGAAACAGGATGTTTTCCCGCACCGTCAGGTTGGGGAAAAGCAGCGGCTCCTGTGGCACCAGATAAATGCCTAACCGGTGCGCCTGCGACGGGGTAAGCCGTGCAAAAGACTCGCCCGCAACCGAAAGCTCACCGCGATCCGGCGTTTCAACCCCGGCGATGATTTTCATCAACGTCGATTTTCCCGCGCCGTTACCGCCCATCAGCGCATGCACCTGCCCAGCAAGCAGCGTGAAATCAATGCCTTTTAACACAGGCACGCCAGAGAACTGTTTGCAGATGTCACGTGCCTCGAGAAGTGGTGTCATCATCGCTCCGCTATTGAACAAATGATTTTTAGATTTAATAATGTTCAAAAGCGTAGACGGTGAACTATATTTACAACCGTGCAGGGATCACAGTTTTATCGATTGAGATTCAGATAAACCGGGAAGGATCGAAAAGATCCGTTTTGTCGCGTGGCTCACATTTTCACGCCGCACCATCACGAACATATGATCTAAATTTTTATAAGAGTCCAACTATGAGCGATAAACGCACTGCGGAAGAAGGACGGTTTGCCGGGCTGGCACTGGCGGAAGAGGAGCTGGTGGCGCGCGTGGCCTGGTGCTACTACCACGACGGGCTGACCCAGAACGACATCGGCGAGCGGCTCGGGCTGCCGCGCCTGAAGATCTCCCGCCTGCTGGAGAAAGGCCGTCAGTCCGGGGTGATCCGCGTGCAGATAAATTCCCGCTACGAGGGCTGCCTGGCGCTGGAAACCGAGTTGCAACAACGATTTGGCCTGAAACTGGTGCGCGTGATGCCCGCCCTGAATACACCGCCGATGAACGTGCGGTTAGGCATTGGCGCGGCCCAGTCGCTGATGGGCGTGCTGGAGCCCGGCCAGCTGTTAGCGGTGGGCTTCGGTGAAACCACCATGAGCAGCCTGCAACACCTGAGCGGCTTTATTAGCTCACAGCAGATCCGCCTGGTGACGCTCTCCGGCGGCGTGGGGCCGTATATGACCGGTATCGGCCAGCTGGATGCGGCCTGTAGCGTCAGCATGATCCCTGCCCCGCTTCGCGTGTCATCCGCTGAAGTCGCCGGGATCTTAAAGCGCGAAACCAGCGTGCGGGACGTGATCCTCGCCGCCACCGCCGCTGACGTGGCGGTGGTCGGCATTGGCTCGGTGAACCAGCGCCGTGACGCGACGATACTGCGCTCCGGCTATATCAGCGAAGGTGAACAGTTGATGTACGCCCGCAAGGGCGCGGTCGGCGATATCCTTGGCTATTTCCTCAATGCCGAAGGGGAATGCGTCGAGGAGCTGGAGATCCACAAAGAACTACTGGGCGTCACGCTCGATGAACTGGCACAGCTGCCCACCATCGTAGGCGTGGCCGGGGGGGAAGAGAAAGCCGATGCGATTTATGCCGCACTGAAGGGCCGCCGTATTAATGGCCTGGTGACGGAAGAGACGACAGCCCGCGCGGTGCTGGCTCTGGCCATTTAAGAGCCCTCCCTGCGCTAACAATGAGGCATGCTCATGAGTTACCTTTTAGCGTTAGATGCAGGGACAGGCAGCGTTCGCGCCGTTATTTTCGATTTGCAGGGCAACCAGATTGCCGTTGGCCAGGCCGAGTGGAAACACCTGAGCGTCGAGAACGTGCCGGGCTCGATGGAGTTCGACCTCGACACCAACTGGCAGCTGGCCTGCCGGTGTATTCATCAGGCGCTGGAGCGCGCGCGCCTGAGCGCGGCGGATATTCAGTCCGTCGCCTGCTGTTCGATGCGCGAAGGGATTGTGCTGTACGACCGCAACGGCGAGGCTATCTGGGCCTGCGCCAACGTCGACGCCCGCGCCAGCCGCGAGGTAGCTGAACTCAAAGAGATCCACGACTACCGGTTTGAATCCGAAGTGTATGACGTTTCCGGCCAGACGCTTGCCCTCAGCGCCATGCCGCGCCTGCTGTGGCTGGCGCACCATCGTCCGGATATTTATCGTAAAGCCGCCACCATCACCATGATCAGCGACTGGCTGGCGGCGAAGCTCTCCGGCGAGCTGGCGGTGGACCCGTCCAATGCGGGCACGACGGGCATGCTGGATCTCTTCTCCCGCGACTGGCGTCCGGCGCTGCTCGACATGGCCGGGCTGCGCGCCGATATCCTCTCCCCGGTAAAAGAGACCGGCACCGTACTGGGGACCATCACCAAAGCAGCCGCACAACAGAGCGGTCTGCGCGAGGGCACCCCGGTGGTGATGGGCGGCGGCGACGTGCAGCTGGGCTGTCTGGGGCTGGGCGTGGTGCGCGCCGGACAAACGGCGGTGCTGGGCGGCACCTTCTGGCAACAGGTGGTGAACCTGCCGCAGGTGCGCACCGACCCTGAGATGAACATCCGCGTAAACCCGCACGTTATCCCCGGCATGGCGCAGGCGGAGTCGATCAGCTTCTTTACCGGGCTGACCATGCGCTGGTTCCGCGACGCCTTCTGCGCCGAAGAGAAGCTGATTGCCGAACGCATGGGAATGGACCCCTACTCCCTGCTCGAAGAGATGGCGAGCCGCGTCCCGCCGGGCTCCCACGGGGTGATGCCGATCTTCTCCGACGCGATGCATTTCAAACAGTGGTACCACGCCGCGCCGTCGTTTATTAACCTCTCCATTGACCCGGAAAAGTGCAACAAAGCGACGCTGTTCCGCGCGCTGGAGGAGAACGCGGCGATCGTCTCGGCCTGCAACCTGGCGCAGATTTCGCGCTTCTCCGGCGTGACGTTTGAGAGCCTGGTGTTTGCGGGCGGCGGCGCAAAGGGCGCCCTGTGGAGCCAGATTTTAAGCGACGTCTCCGGCCTGCCGGTGCGCGTGCCAGAAGTCAAAGAGGCAACGGCGCTCGGCTGCGCCATTGCCGCAGGAGCTGGCGCGGGGCTGTTCGCGGATATGGCCTCGACGGGCGAGCGGCTGGTGAAGTGGAGCCGCGAGTTCACGCCAAACCCGGCGCACCGCGAGCTGTACGACGGCATGATGCAGAAATGGCAGGCGGTATACGCGGACCAGCTCGGGCTGGTGGACAGCGGGCTTACAACCTCGATGTGGCAGGCGCCGGGCCTGATGCGCGACACACGCCCCTCACCCTAACCCTCTCCCCAGAGGGGAGAGGGGACTGTTCCGTGCGGCCTTTCACCCTCTCCCCAGAGGGGAGAGGGCCGGGGTGAGGGGTGAAGTTCTTTGAGATCTATCACAATCATTCGATCCCGCTTTTACCTTTCTGCCGCCGCTGGCTAAATTAGTAACTCATCCGACCACATAACAATAATTTTACACTGGAAGAGACTATGAGCCGCTACCCGTCGTTATTCGCCCCTCTCGATCTGGGGTTCACTACCCTCAAAAACCGCGTGTTAATGGGCTCAATGCACACCGGGCTGGAGGAGCGTCCGGACGGGGCTGAACGTCTGGCAGCCTTCTATGCCGAGCGCGCGCGCCACGGGGTGGCGCTGATTGTCACCGGCGGCGTAGCCCCTGCCCCTTCCGGGGTGACGATGGAGGGCGGCGCGGTGTTGAATGATGCGTCACAACTGCCGCACCACCGCATTGTGACCGATGCGGTTCACAACGAGGGCGGCAAAATCGCCCTGCAAATTCTGCATACCGGGCGCTACAGCTATCAGCCGAACCTGGTTGCCCCCTCGGCTATTCAGGCACCGATTAACCGCTTTACTCCCCATGCCCTCAGCCATGACGAGATCCTGGCGCTGATAGATGACTTTGCTCGCTGCGCCGCGCTGGCGCGGGAAGCGGGTTACGACGGCGTGGAGGTGATGGGCTCAGAAGGCTACCTGATCAACGAATTCCTTGCCGCACGCACCAACCAGCGCGACGACGAATGGGGTGGTGACTATGCCCGCCGCATGCGTTTTGCCGTGGAGGTGGTGCGTGCGGTGCGTGAACGTGCGGGTGCGGATTTTATTATCATCTTCCGCCTGTCGATGCTCGACCTGGTGGAAGGCGGCGGCACCTTCGACGAAACCGTGCAACTGGCGCAGGCGATTGAAGCCGCCGGTGCCACCATTATCAACACCGGGATTGGCTGGCACGAAGCGCGCATCCCCACCATCGCCACGCCGGTGCCGCGTGCGGCGTTCAGCTGGGTTACGCGCAAGCTGAAAGGCAAAGTCTCCGTTCCGCTGGTGACCACTAACCGCATTAACGATCCGCAGGTGGCGGACGATGTGATCTCCCGCGGCGACGCCGATATGGTGTCGATGGCGCGTCCGTTCCTCGCGGATGCCGAACTGCTCTCCAAAGCGCAAAGCGGCCGTGCGGATGAGATCAACACCTGTATCGGCTGTAACCAGGCGTGTCTGGATCAGATCTTCGTCGGCAAGGTCACCTCCTGCCTGGTGAATCCCCGCGCCTGCCATGAAACCAAAATGCCGATCGTTCCTGCGACCAACAAGAAGCGTCTGGCCGTGGTGGGCGCAGGACCCGCTGGCCTGGCGTTTGCGGTCAATGCCGCCTCGCGTGGGCACAGCGTGACGCTGTTTGATGCGCTGGCGGAAATCGGCGGGCAGTTTACTATCGCCAGACAGATCCCCGGCAAAGAGGAGTTCTATGAAACGCTGCGCTATTACCGCCGGATGATCGAGGTGACGGGCGTCGATCTGCGGCTCAATCAGGTTGTCAGCGCGGCGGATCTGATCGGTTTCGACGAGGTGATCCTCGCGAGTGGGATCGCCCCGCGCACCCCTGCGATCGAGGGCATCGATCATCCGAAGGTATTGAGCTATCTGGACGTGCTGCGCGACAAAGCGCCGGTTGGCGAGAAGGTGGCGATCATCGGCTGCGGCGGGATCGGTTTTGATACCGCGATGTATTTAAGCCAGCCGGGCGAAGCCACCAGCCAGAACATCGCTGAGTTCTGCGTGGAATGGGGCATTGATACCAGTCTCAGTCAGTCCGGCGGTTTACGCCCGGAAGGTCCGCAGCTGCCGAAAAGCCCGCGTCAGATCGTGATGCTCCAGCGTAAAGCCAGCAAGCCGGGTGAAGGGCTGGGGAAAACCACAGGCTGGATCCACCGCGCCACCCTGCTCTCGCGCGGGGTAAAGATGATCCCGGGGGTGAGCTACCAGAAGATCGACGGCGACGGGCTACACGTTCTGATCGGCGGTGAGCCGCAGCTGCTGGACGTGGATCATGTGATTTTGTGCGCCGGGCAGGAGCCGAAGCGCGATCTGGCCGATCCGCTGCGTGAGGCAGGGAAAACGGTACATTTGATTGGCGGGTGCGACGTGGCGATGGAGCTGGATGCGCGGCGGGCGATTGTGCAGGGGACAAAACTGGCGCTGAGTATTTAACGGCATCGCCCGGTGGCGCTTCGCTTACCGGGCCTACGGGTCCGAGGCCATTGTAGGCCCGGTAAGCGAAGCGCCACCGGGCATTTGAAACCGTAGGCCTGTGCAAGCGAAGCGCCGCCAGGCAAAGCGATCTTACCGACGACGCCCCAGCTTCACCGATTTCAGCACCACGAATTTGTTATTGGTGGCAATGGTGACGCAGTTACCGAAAATCTTCTTCAGCTTGTGGAAGTAGTCCAGATGGCGGTTCGCCACGATGTACAGTTCGCCGTTGATTTTCAGGCAGCGGCGCGCGTGGTGGAACATCTCCCACGCGACGTTATCCGTCAGGGCGTGCTTCTGGTGGAACGGAGGATTGCAAAACACCGCGTTGAAGCGGAAAGGCTCTACGCCGGACAGCGCGTTATTGATCATAAACTCGCAGCGATCCAGCGCCTCCGGCAGATTGGTTTCCACGTTCAGACGGCTTGAAGCCACCGCCATTGGCGATTCATCGCTGAACACCACGCTGGCCTCCGGGTTCTTCGCCAGCAGCGTCAGGCCAATCACGCCGTTACCGCAGCCGAGATCGACAATCTCCCCTTCCAGGTTTTCCGGCAGATGTTCCATAAAGAAGCGTGCGCCGATATCCAGACCGGTACGGGAGAAGACGTTCGCGTGGTTGTGGATGGTCCAGTCGGTCCCTTCCAGCTTCCAGCTCAGGGTCTCTGGCGCGTCGGCCAGTTCCGGCGCGCTGAAGGTACAGTTGATCAGGCGCGCTTTTTTCCAGGCCAGCGTCGTAGTGGTCGGGCCGAGCACTTTCTCGAACAGTTCCAGCGTCGAGGTGTGAATATCACGCGCCTTGGCGCCCGCGATGATGCGCGTTTCTGGCGTCACGACTTTACGCAGCGCGCGAAGTTGCTGCTCCAGCAGCGCCATGGTTTTGGGCACTTTAATCAGCACCACGCCTGGCGCCTGCGGGTAGTCCGCGGTGCTGTCGAGGAACTTCACGCTGGATTCGTCGATATCGTTGTGACGCAGGTTTTCACGCGTCGCCAGCTCGCTTAAGTAAGAATCGCCGATACTGTAAGGCGCATGTTCCGCCAGTGCACAGCCCAGCGCGCCAAACGCGTCATTCAGGATCAGAACCGGGCCGCGGATTTCAGTCTCATCCAACTGCTGCAGCAGATATTCATCCGCCGCTTCCCACGCCTGAAGCGGGTTCACGTCGTCCGTTTCCGGGAAACGTTTAAGGTTGAGTGAACGGAAACCGTTGTCTAAGTGGCTCATCGGCCCTCCTGAATGGTAAAATTTGGCGTATCCCTGAAAAGGGTGCGTGAGTATACCCGTTTTCACACTATTTTGGGGTTTTGATGAACCAGCTGACTTATCTCCAGGGCTACCCGGAGCAATTACTATCCCAGGTTCGCGACCTGATCGCCGCGGGAAAGCTCGGCGCGGTGCTGGAAAAACGCTACCCGGGCACGCATGATTTCGCGACTGACAAAGCCCTCTGGCAGTATACGCAGGATCTGAAAAGCCAGTATCTGAAGAGCGCCCCGCCGATCAACAAGGTGATGTACGACAACAAGATCCACGTGCTGAAAAACGCGCTCGGCCTGCATACCGCCATCTCCCGCGTGCAGGGCGGCAAGCTGAAGGCTAAGGCGGAGATCCGCGTCGCGACCGTCTTTCGCAATGCGCCGGAAGCCTTTCTGCGGATGATCGTGGTGCACGAGTTGGCGCACCTGAAAGAGAAAGATCACGACAAAGCGTTCTATTCCCTGTGCTGCCATATGGAGCCGCAGTACCACCAGCTGGAGTTTGATACCCGTTTGTGGCTGACGCATTTATCGTTAAAGAGTAATGCGCAGTAGCGCACGCGAAATGTCATGAGGACGTGCTACAGTGGCTTTAGGTTCCCTGCTACGGAGTACGTAAACGTTTATGATACGTTTCGCAGTCATCGGTACGAACTGGATCACGCGCCAGTTCGTCGACGCCGCCCACGAAACCGGCAAATATAAGCTCACCGCAGTCTATTCCCGCAGCCTTGAGCAGGCGCAAAGTTTTGCGAATGACTACCTGGTTGAACATCTGTTCACCTCACTCGATGAGATGGCGCAAAGCGACGCCATTGACGCGGTCTATATCGCCAGCCCGAATGCTCTGCACTTCCCGCAAACGAAGCTGTTCCTCAGCCATAAAAAGCATGTGATCTGCGAGAAGCCGCTGGCGTCGAATATCCACGAAGTGGAAGCCGCCATTGCGCTTGCCCGCGAAAACCAGGTGGTGCTGTTTGAAGCGTTCAAAACCGCCAGCCTGCCCAACTTCCTGCTGTTGCAGCAGTCCCTGCCGAAAATTGGCAAAGTGCGTAAAGCCTTTATCAACTACTGCCAGTATTCCTCGCGCTACCAGCGCTATCTGGACGGCGAAAACCCGAACACCTTTAACCCGGCCTTCTCGAATGGCTCGATTATGGATATCGGTTTTTACTGCCTGGCCTCTGCGGTCGCCCTGTGGGGGGAACCACACGGCGTGACGGCCACCGCCAGCCTGCTGGAGAGCGGCGTGGATGCACACGGCGTTGTGGTGCTGGACTACGGTGATTTCAGCGTGACGTTGCAGCACTCGAAGGTCAGCGACTCCGTGCTGCCAAGCGAAATTCAGGGCGAAGACGGCTCGCTGGTGATCGAAAAAATCTCCGAATGCCAGAAGCTCAGCATCGTTCCGCGCGGCGGAAAAGCGCAGGAGCTGACGCAGCCTCAGCATATTAACACTATGCTTTATGAGGCAGAGGTCTTCGCCCGTCTGGTAGAAGACAACGAAGTTAACCACCCGGGACTGGCGATCAGCCGCACCACGGCGAAGCTGCAAACGGAGATCCGCCGACAGACCGGCGTAATCTTCCCCGCAGACGGCGTGAATGTGGAAGCCGTCGCGTAAAGCTGTGTAATGAAATCGTGCAGACCATTGACGAAATCGATGGTCTGACATAATTTGTTACCTGCAAAGGGGAGTAACTTCTTCGCCGGTGGATCGTCATTACGATGCGTGCAAAACCGCATCCGGTCGCCGGGCAACCTTCGTGGTTGTAAGTGAGACCTTGCCGGAAGGCGAGGTCTATGCATAAAAAGCTAACGGCTATCGTCTTCTGACCATAGCCGTTTTTGTTTTTTTATGTGTAAGGAAAATAGTATGCATTCTGTCGGCACTCCAATGCTGTGGGGCGGATTCGCGGTTGTCGTGCTCATCATGCTGGCGATCGACCTCTTTTTGCAGGGTCGTCGCGGCGAACACGGCATGAGCGTTAAGCAAGCCGCCGTCTGGTCGCTGGTATGGGTTACCCTCTCACTTCTTTTCTGCGCCGCCTTCTGGTGGTATCTGGCCTCAACCGAAGGTCGCGCGGTGGCCGATCCTCAGGCACTCGCCTTCCTCACCGGCTATCTGATTGAAAAAGCGCTGGCGGTTGATAACGTCTTCGTCTGGCTGATGCTGTTCAGTTACTTCGCCGTGCCTGCGGCCCTGCAACGCCGCGTGCTGGTATACGGCGTGCTAGGCGCCATCATCCTGCGTACCATCATGATCTTCGCCGGTAGCTGGCTGATTACCCAGTTCGAATGGCTGCTGTACGTGTTTGGTGCGTTCCTGCTGTTCACCGGGGTCAAAATGGCGCTGGCGAAAGAAGACGATACCGGTATCGGTGATAAGCCGCTGGTGAAGTGGATCCGGGGTCATCTGCGCATGACGGACAAGATCGAGAGCGAGCATTTCTTCGTGCGTAAGAACGGCCTGCTGTTCGCCACCCCGCTGCTGCTGGTGCTGATTCTGGTCGAGCTGAGCGACGTGATTTTCGCGGTGGACAGTATCCCGGCTATCTTCGCGGTCACTACCGACCCGTTCATCGTCCTGACCTCGAACCTGTTCGCCATCCTCGGCCTGCGTGCGATGTACTTCCTGCTGGCGGGCGCGGCAGAGCGCTTCTCAATGCTGAAGTACGGTCTGTCGGTGATTCTGGTCTTTATCGGTATCAAGATGCTGATTGTTGATTTCTACCATATCCCGATCGCCATTTCGCTCGGCGTGGTGTTTGGCATTCTGCTGGTGACGCTGATTATCAATACCTGGGTTAACCGCCAGCACGATAAGAAGCAGCAGGCTTAGTGCAACGTTCGGTGCGGGCTGATGCCCTCACCCCACCCCTCTCCCACGGGGAGAGGGGGAAATGCAATGCAGGCCGGGTAAGCGCAGCGCCACCCGGCACTTTCGTTAACCAATAGTTAAAAAACATGACGCAACACGTAAAATCCAGCATTTTACGCTTCCGCCTTTCGCTGCTTTCCCTGATACTCAACCAGGCAAACAAATACTTACATCCGGATACAAATGTGACTTAGAGCACATCCAGGATGGAACGCAATTTCACTCAGGAATAACGTATGAGCACACAATCTAAGGGCCTGCTTGCGCGCCTGGCGCAGGGCAGTCTTGTAAAACAAATTCTGGTCGGGTTGGTACTGGGTATTCTGCTGGCGATGGTGTCAAAACCTGCGGCGGAAGCGACGGGACTGCTCGGCACCCTTTTCGTTGGCGCACTGAAGGCCGTCGCCCCGGTACTGGTGCTGATGCTGGTGATGGCGTCGATTGCCAACCACCAGCACGGACAAAAAACCAACATTCGCCCTATTCTGTTCCTGTATCTGCTGGGAACCTTCTCTGCTGCCTTAACGGCCGTTGTGTTTAGCTTCCTGTTCCCGTCCACGCTGCACCTGACCAGCGCGGCCGGTGATATCACCCCGCCGTCCGGGATTGTGGAAGTCCTTCGCGGCCTGCTGATGAGCATGGTCTCTAACCCCATCACCGCACTGATGAACGGAAACTACATTGGCATCCTGGTCTGGGCGATTGGTCTGGGCTTCGCGCTGCGTCATGGCAACGAGACCACGAAAAACCTGGTTAACGATTTGTCCAATGCAGTGACCTTCATGGTGAAGCTGGTGATTCGCTTTGCACCAGTCGGTATCTTTGGTCTGGTTTCTTCGACGCTGGCCACCACCGGTTTCGACGCACTGTGGGGCTACGCGCAGCTGCTGGTCGTCCTGGTCGGCTGTATGCTGCTGGTGGCGCTGGTGATCAACCCGCTGCTGGTGTTCTGGCAGATCCGCCGCAACCCGTATCCGCTGGTGCTGACCTGCCTGCGCGAGAGCGGCGTGTATGCCTTCTTCACCCGCAGCTCAGCGGCGAACATACCGGTGAACATGGCGCTGGCGGAGAAGCTGAACCTGGACCGCGATACCTATTCGGTGTCGATTCCCCTGGGTGCAACCGTGAACATGGCCGGTGCGGCGATTACCATCACCGTGCTGACGCTGGCGGCGGTGCATACGCTGGGTATTCCGGTAGATCTGCCAACCGCGCTGCTGCTGAGCGTCGTTGCATCACTGTGTGCCTGTGGCGCATCCGGCGTGGCGGGCGGCTCTCTGCTGCTGATCCCGCTGGCCTGTAACATGTTCGGTATTCCGAACGAGATTGCCATGCAGGTTGTCGCGGTCGGTTTCATTATCGGCGTATTGCAGGATTCCTGCGAAACCGCGCTGAACTCCTCTACCGACGTGCTGTTTACCGCCGCAGCCTGTCAGGCGGAAGATGCGCGTTTAGCGAAGAACGCCCTGCGCAGTTAAAAAGAAAAGCCCGGTGGCGGCTACGCCTTACCGGGCCTACAAGGTAAATGCAAAACGGCAACATGTGTTGCCGTTTTTAGTGTTTGCACCCTCTCCCTGTGGGAGAGGGCCGGGGTGAGGGCACCAGCCCGCACCCGACTTATAGCGTCACACCACTCTTAAAGATCGCCAGCTCGCGGAAGTCGTTCTTCTCGTTGCAGGTCTGCCTGCCGCTGGCAAATTCCACAATCGTGTCCACGAATTCGCTCAGCAGCTGCGGCATCGCTTTGCCGTGGATCAGCTGGCCCGCGTCAAAGTCGATCCAGTGCTTTTTCTTCGCCGCCAGTTCGCTGTTAGTGGCGATTTTCACCGTCGGCACAAACCCGCCGTACGGCGTACCGCGCCCGGTACTGAACAGCACCATATGACAGCCCGCGCCTGCCAGCGCACTGGTGGCGACCGCATCGTTGCCCGGTGCGCTGAGCAGGTTCAGGCCGTGCGTTTTTAGCCGTTCACCGTAGCGCAGCACGTCTACCACCTGGCTGGCGCCCGCTTTTTGGGTGCAGCCCAGGGATTTCTCTTCAAGCGTGGTGATCCCGCCCGCTTTGTTACCCGGCGAGGGGTTCTCGTATATCGGCTGGTTATGGGCGATGAAGTACTGTTTGAAGTCGTTGACCATGGTGACGGTCTTCTCAAAGATCTCTTCGTCGCGGCAGTGGCTCATCAGAATGCGCTCTGCGCCGAACATCTCCGGCACTTCGGTCAGCACCGTAGTGCCGCCGTTGGCAATCACGTAATCCGAGAAGCGACCCAGCATTGGGTTAGCGGTAATGCCGGAAAGGCCATCAGATCCGCCGCACTCCAGGCCAAACTTCAGTTCGCTCAGCGTGCCCGGCTCGCGCTTGTCGTGACGCATCACCTCGTACAGCTGATGCAGCTGTTCAACGCCCGCTTCCACTTCGTCGTCCTGGTGCTGACACACCATAAAGTGCACGCGCTCAGGGTCAAATTCGCCCAGCGTGTCGCGGAAGGCGTCGACCTGATTGTTCTCGCAGCCGAGGCCGATCACCAGCACCGCGCCCGCGTTCGGGTGGCGCACCATATTTTGCAGCATGGTGCGGGTATTGATGTGGTCGTCGCCCAGCTGGGAACAACCGTAGGTGTGGCTGAACAGATGCACGCCGTCGGTGCCTTCAGCATCATTAGTCTCTTTCAGGAAACGCGTCTGAATTTGACGCGCGATCCCGTTCACGCAGCCGACAGTCGGGAGGATCCACAGCTCATTGCGGATCCCCACCTCGCCGCTGGCGCGGCGGTAGATCTGTACCTCACGATCGGCCGCCTGTCCTTCTTCTGGCTGGAAGTCAGGTTGATAGCTGTACTCGTCCAGATCGCTGAGATTGGTGCGGGTATTGTGGGAATGAATGTATTCACCCGGCGCAATATCCGCCAGCGCATGACCGATGGGCAAACCGTACTTCACCACGTTCTCCCCTTTCGCAATGGGGATCAGGGCAAACTTATGTCCACGTCCAATGGCCTGGCGTAACGTCACCGACTGGTTGTCGAAGGTCACTTCCGTCCCTTCGGCTAAATCGGCCAGCGCGACGGCAACGTTATCCAGCGAATGGATTTTGATGTATTGCATATCAACCTCAAACGGCCTTAGTTCAGTTCAATGGCGAAGTAGTCACGCGCATTGTTAAAGCAGATGTTTCTCACCATTTCGCCCAGCAGCTGGATATCCGCTGGCGCTTCACCCGCGTGCACCCAGCGGCCAATCATCTGGCACAGAATGCGGCGGAAATATTCATGGCGGGTATAGGAGAGGAAACTGCGGCTGTCGGTCAGCATGCCAACGAAGCGGCTCAACAGGCCGAGCTGCGCCAGCTGTGTCATCTGACGCTCCATGCCGTCTTTTTGATCGTTAAACCACCAGCCGGAACCGAACTGCATCTTGCCCGGCATCCCTTCGCCCTGGAAGTTGCCGATCATGGTGCCCAGTACTTCGTTATCGCGCGGGTTCAGGCAGTAGAGAATGGTTTTCGGCAGCAGGTTTTGCTCGTTCTGTTTGCTCAGCAGTTTTGACAGCTCTTCCGCCAGAGGGCGGTCGTTGATGGAGTCGAAGCCCACGTCCGCGCCCAGCAGTTTAAACTGACGCTGGTTGTTATTACGCAGCGCGCCGATATGGTACTGCTGAACCCAGCCGCGACGGGCATATTCCGCACCGAGGAACACCAGCACCGCGGTTTTGAACTGGGCGACTTCATGCTCGCTCAGGGCTTCGCCGGAGAGACGACGCGCCAGGATGCTGTCCAGCTCGGCTTCGCTGGAATCCGCGAACAGCACCACGTCCAGCGCGTGGTCAGACACTTTACAGCCGTGTGCGGCAAAGTGATCCAGACGTTTGGTCAGCGCGGATTGCAGATCGGCGAAACGACGGATATCGGTATCCGATACTTCCGCCAGCTTCGTCATGTAGTCATTAAAGGTCGGCAACTCAATGTTGAAGGCTTTATCCGGACGCCAGCTTGGCAGCACTTTGATGTCAAAGGTGCTGTCCTTCGCGACAACCGCGTGGTGCTCCAGGGAGTCGATCGGATCGTCGGTTGTGCCCACCATCTTCACGTTCATCTGCTGCATGATGCCGCGCGCCGAGAAGCTATCCTGCGCCAGCAGTTCGTTGCACTGATCCCAGATTTCATCCGCCGTGGCGGGAGAGAGCAGCTTGCCGGTGATGCCAAACGGACGACGCAGTTCGAGGTGCGTCCAGTGGTATAACGGGTTACCGATGGTGTGGGGAACGGTAGCGGCCCAGGCGTCAAACTTCTCGCGATCGGTCGCGTCGCCGGTACACAGGCGCTCGGCCACGCCGTTGGTGCGCATCGCGCGCCATTTATAATGGTCACCCTTCAGCCAGATATCATACAGGTTTTTGAAACGGTAATTTTCGGCAACCTGTTGCGGCGGTAAATGGCAGTGGTAGTCGAAAATCGGCTGATCTTTTGCGTAGTCGTGGTACAGGCGGCGAGCAAATTCGGTATCTAACAGGAAATCTTCGGTCATAAACGGTGTCATTATCGTCTTCCTCATTACGGGAGCGTCAGAAAGCTTATGTTCAGATGCTGCAAAGTTATCACACCAATTTCCAGAGTCCGACGTTTTTTTCGTGAGTTAGATCAATAAACGTCGACAAATAAATTACCCTCAAAGGGGTAAACCTTCTTGCAGACCGCGCCAGATCTGGCTTTGCGCACGCCTCATAATATCCCTACAAAGATTCACTCTTTTGTGATGTCACTCACCTTTTAAAGTTGTATGACAAGTTATCTTTTCGCCGTCGCAAACTATAAGCCGACGGAATGCATTACCGGTGTTTGTTACATCGGATTTAACGGTACGGAAGCCGACTTAGCACGATGACTTATGGCAAGGTTCGGGCCGTTCCGGGACAGGTTCCCGGTTACGCCCCTCCCGTTACAGAACAGCTCCCGGCAACGGTTGAGTTGTTGCCGTGTCCCGACACGGAAATAACATAACGATGAGGTTTTACATGCGTAAAATTAAAGGGTTACGTTGGTACATGATCGCACTGGTGACGCTCGGCACCGTGCTGGGCTACCTGACACGTAACACCGTGGCAGCAGCGGCGCCAACGTTGATGGAAGAGTTACATATCTCCACGCAGCAATACTCTTACATCATTGCGGCTTACTCTGCCGCTTACACCGTAATGCAGCCTGTTGCAGGTTATGTTCTTGATATTCTGGGTACAAAAATTGGTTATGCCTTCTTCGCTGTAGCCTGGGCCGTCTTCTGTGGGGCGACCGCGCTGGCCGGCAGCTGGGGCGGACTGGCGCTGGCGCGTGGTGCGGTAGGTGCTGCCGAAGCGGCGATGATCCCCGCGGGTCTGAAAGCCAGCTCTGAATGGTTCCCGGCAAAAGAGCGTTCAATCGCTGTCGGTTACTTCAACGTGGGCTCCTCCATCGGGGCGATGATTGCTCCGCCACTGGTGGTGTGGGCGATTGTGATGCACAGCTGGCAGATGGCGTTCATCATCTCCGGTGTGCTGAGCTTTGCCTGGGCCATGGCGTGGCTGATCTTCTATAAACACCCGTGCGACCAGAAAAAGCTGTCTGACGAAGAACGTGACTACATTATCAATGGTCAGGAATCTCATCATCAGACCGACAACGGCAAGAAAATGTCCGTCTGGCAGATCCTGGGTACCCGTCAGTTCTGGGGTATCGCCCTGCCACGCTTCCTGGCGGAACCGGCCTGGGGTACGTTCAACGCCTGGATCCCGCTGTTCATGTTCAAAGTCTACGGCTTTAACCTGAAAGAGATCGCGATGTTCGCCTGGATGCCAATGCTGTTTGCAGACCTGGGCTGTATCGTCGGCGGCTACCTGCCACCGCTGTTCCAGCGCTGGTTTGGCGTGAACCTGATTGTGTCCCGTAAGATGGTGGTCACCATGGGCGCCCTGCTGATGATTGGCCCTGGCATGATTGGCCTGTTCACCAGTCCTTACGTGGCTATCGCCCTGCTGTGTATCGGGGGCTTTGCTCACCAGTCTCTGTCTGGCGCGCTGATTACGCTCTCGTCCGACGTGTTTGGTCGTAACGAAGTTGCCACCGCCAACGGTCTGACCGGGATGGCCGCCTGGACCGCAAGTACCCTGTTCGCCCTCGTGGTCGGCGCGCTGGCAGACACCATCGGCTTCAGCCCGCTGTTCGCGGTACTGGCCATCTTCGACCTGCTGGGTGCAGTGGTTATCTGGACGGTGCTGAAGAGTAAATCCGCCGAGGAACTGGCGAAAGAGTCCCTTGGGGGACCGGCGACGCAGAGTTAGCTTGTTGTGCCGGGTGGCGGCTTCGCCTTACCCGGCCTACAACACCCGATAAAACCGTAGGCCGGGTAAGCGTAGCGCCACCCGGCAAAAATGTCGCAAAAGCCGCCTCCGGGCGGCTTTTTTAATGGCGAAATCTGGAGAGTGGCACGCAAAAGTGGTATAACAAATCATTCGCCGTACCCTGCCTGGAGCGCATATGGAAATCACCGAATCACGTCGTTTATATCAACAACTTGCCGCCGAGCTGAAAGATCGCATCGAGCAAGGGGTCTATCTTGTCGGTGATAAACTTCCCGCTGAGCGTTTTATTGCGGATGAAAAAAGCGTCAGCCGTACGGTGGTCCGCGAAGCCATCATCATGCTGGAAGTTGAAGGGTATGTTGAGGTACGCAAAGGTTCCGGTATTCACGTGATTTCCAGCCAGGCGAAACACTCCCCCACGCCGGACGAAAGTCTGGAATTTGCCAGCTACGGTCCGTTTGAGCTTCTCCAGGCTCGCCAGCTGATTGAAAGCAATATCGCAGAATTCGCAGCGACGCAGGTCACCAAGCAGGACATCATGAAGCTGATGGAAATCCAGGATCATGCGCGTAAAGAAAAATGTTTCCGCGATTCCGAATGGGACCTGCAATTCCACGTTCAGGTCGCCCTTGCGACTCAGAACACAGCGCTGGCGGCAATCGTTGAAAAAATGTGGACTCAGCGCGTTCACAACCCGTACTGGAAGAAACTGCACGATCACATTGATTCCCGCACGGTAGATAACTGGTGTGACGACCACGACCAGATTCTTAAGGCCCTGATTCGTAAAGATCCGCATGCGGCGAAACTGGCAATGTGGCAGCATCTGGAGAACACTAAACAGATGCTTTTTAATGAAACGAGTGATGACTTTGAATTTAACGCTGACCGCTATCTTTTTGCTGATAATCCGGTGGTTCACCTCGATACCGCGACCAATGTCGCAAAATAACCTCCTGAACTGCTGGCAGGCGCACCGCCGCGCCTTCCGGCCAGACAGGGTAAGAAAACCTCTATAGTGTCAGCCTTTGTAAAATCTCTCGCTCCCCTCCGTGGCTTACGCCAAAATCGTGTTTCCCCTCAAATTCTGTGACGCAGAACGTCGGGCTTTGTTACAATTGGATTCACTTCGTTATTTTGTAAGTTAGTGCTTGCTAACTAGCCAATTAACAGGGAACAGTGTTGGCCACACATCATTGTGTCCGCGAGCGACCATAATGAAATCATAACAATGTCGCCGTGCTGTTTTCCCGAATGACAGGCGTGACGTTAACCGATTTCCAGGAACACTGAATGGAACTTTTGACCCAACTACTGAACGCCCTCTGGGCTCAGGATTTCGAAACGCTGGCCAACCCGTCCATGATTGGCATGCTCTACTTTGTGTTATTTATGATCCTGTTCCTTGAGAACGGTCTGCTGCCTGCTGCCTTTTTACCGGGCGACAGCCTGCTGGTGCTGGTTGGGGTGCTCTGTGCAAAAGGGGCGATGGCTTTCCCACAAACGGTTCTGCTGTTGACCATTGCCGCCAGCCTGGGTTGCTGGGTGAGTTATATTCAGGGGCGATGGCTGGGCAACACGCGAATCGTTCAGAACTGGCTTTCGCATCTTCCGGCACATTATCACCAGCGAGCGCACCACCTTTTCCATAAGCACGGGCTCTCCGCCTTGCTGATTGGCCGCTTTATCGCATTCGTACGCACCCTGCTGCCGACCATTGCGGGCTTGTCCGGCCTGAGCAGCGCGCGCTTCCAGTTCTTTAACTGGATGAGCGGCCTGCTGTGGGTTCTGATCCTGACCACGCTCGGCTACGCGCTCGGTAAAACGCCGGTCTTTATGAAATATGAAGACCAGCTGATGTCTTGCCTGATGCTGCTGCCCGTCGTCCTGCTGGTGTTTGGCCTGGTCGGTTCACTGGTCGTACTGTGGAAAAAGAAATACGGAGCCAGGGGTTAACGATGGTTATCTCCCCGCTCGCGCTGCGCCGCTTCTCTTACGCCATCGTCGCGCTAATGATGTTCAGCGCTCTCATCCTGCTATGGTCTGCCCTACAGCACCAGGAGTCGACGCTGACTATCCGTCCTGTGAGTCAAGGAACCAGCGTGCCGGATGGTTTTTCCATCTGGCATCATCTGGACGCTAACGGGATCCGCTTTAAGAGCATCACGCCGCAAGACGATGTGCTGCTGATAAAATTTGACTCCAGTGCGCAAAGCGCCGCGGCGAAAGCGGTGCTGGACCGCACGTTGCCGCAGGGTTACATCATCGCGCAACAGGATGATGACAGCCACGTAGCCTCCTGGATGTCACGGTTACGCGACACGTCGCATCGATTTGGCTAACGACTAATATTCCGAATATTTTCACCCACTTTGGTGAAACTCCCGTTTACTTACTATGCTTAAGTACGCGGAGCACCCCTCAGATGTTCTCCGCATAGTTCTGGAACACGGCTTACGCCGTAACACAATGGAAGGTTTCTATAATGAAATACCGCATCACCCTGGCTCTGGCCCTTTTTTCTTTAAGCACAGCTTCCTTCGCTATGTCTCTTTGTCAGGAGAAAGAACAGGATATTCAACGCGAAATCAGTTATGCCGAAAAGCATAACAATCAGCACCGGATCGACGGACTGAAAAAAGCGCTGAGCGAAGTGAAAGACAATTGTACGGACAGCAAGCTGCGTGCCGATCATCAGGAAAAAATCGCTGAACAGAAGGACGAGATAGCCGAGCGCCGTCAAGACCTGCAAGAAGCGAAAGAGAAAGGTGATGCGGAAAAAATTGCCAAGCGCGAGAGGAAGTTGCAAGAGGCGCAGGACGAACTGAAAGCGCTGGAAGCTCGCGATTATTGAGTTAACGGAAATCTCAACAGGAGAGAATCATGTCAAAAGATACAACTTCAGAACATCTGCGCGCTGAGCTGAAATCCCTGGCGGACACCCTGGAAGAGGTGCTGAACTCTTCTGCCGATAAATCGAAAGAAGAAGTCAGCAAACTGCGCAGCAAAGCGGAGCAGGCACTGAAAGAGAGCCGTTACCGTCTGGGTGAAACCGGTGATGCACTGGCGAAACAGACCCGCGAAGCGGCTGCGCGCGCAGACGAATATGTACGTGACAATCCATGGACAGGCGTTGGTATTGGTGCCGCAGTGGGTGTGGTGCTGGGTGTCCTGCTGACGCGTCGTTGATTATGGAAGATCCACGTCACGCACAAGGGCCTGCTAAAAACGTCCTCGGCATCGGCCAGCGTATTCTTACGACGCTGGTCGGGATTGCCGAAACGCGCGTCCGGCTTGCGGTAGTGGAACTGGAAGAGGAGAAAGCCAATCTCTTCCAGATGCTGCTCATGCTTGGGCTTACGATGCTCTTTGCCGCGTTTGGTCTGATGAGCCTGATGGTGTTAATCATCTGGGCTATCGATCCACAGTATCGACTGAACGCGATGATTGCGACTACCGTGGTTCTGCTGGTGGCGGCGCTGATAGGCGGTATCTGGACCCTGCATAAAGCGCGCACGTCGACCTTCCTGCGCCATACGCGCCAGGAGCTGGCCAACGACCGCGCCCTGCTGGAGGATGATAAGTCGTGAGCGACAAAGCCGAACGTCAAAAGCGGAAAGCGTATCTGCTGAGCCAGATCCAGCAGCAGCGGCTGGATCTGTCCGCCAGCCGTCGCGACTGGCTGGAGCTGACCCAGCGTTACGATCGCGGCTGGAATACTCTTCTGAGCCTGCGTTCGTGGGCGCTGGTGGGTAGCAGCGTGATGGCGATCTGGACGATTCGTCATCCAAACATGCTGATTCGCTGGGCACGCCGTGGCTTTGGTGTCTGGAGCGCATGGCGTCTGGTGAAAGCAACGATTCGTCAGCAGCAGCTGCGCTAGCCTTCTCGCCGGGTGGCACTGCGCTTACCCGGCCTACGGTAAAAAAGTAGGCCGGGTAAGGCGTAGCCGTCACCCGGCAAAATCTCTCTATGCTCCCTTACTCAATATCTTTGAAAAAGATTGACAGTTTTCCTTGCTAACAATTGCCATCCGCCCCGTTTACACTCCTCTCCATCGACAGCAAAGACGCGGTATCTACCCGAATTTGCACGCAAATAACGTTTAGCCGCTGATGTGGTTTCCTGGAGAGTAAAATGAAAAAATTAGAAGATGTTGGTGTATTGGTAGCGCGTATTCTGATGCCTGTGCTGTTCATCACCGCAGGCTGGGGCAAAATTACCGGCTATGCGGGCACTCAGCAGTATATGGAAGCGATGGGCGTGCCGGGTTTCCTGCTGCCACTGACCATCCTGCTTGAGTTCGGCGGCGGCCTGGCAGTGCTCTTCGGTTTCCTGACCCGCACCACGGCGCTGTTCACCGCAGGCTTTACCCTGCTGACCGCGCTCATCTTCCACAGCAACTTTGCGGAAGGCGTGAACTCCCTGATGTTCATGAAAAACCTGACCATCGCGGGTGGCTTCCTGCTGCTGGCTATCACGGGTCCGGGCGCCTACAGCATCGACCGTCTTCTGAATAAGAAGTGGTAAGCACGCTATACTGATTAAATTCAAAGCGAGGAGACATCTCCTCGCTTTTGCTATCTGACGGAGGAGTAAAAAATGGGACAACTCGTAGACGGCGTCTGGCAGGATGTCTGGTATGACACCAAATCCACCGGTGGACGCTTTAAGCGCTCTGTTTCGGCCTTCCGTAACTGGCTGACCGCCGACGGCGCACCCGGCCCGAGTGGCGAAGGGGGCTTTGCGGCGGAGAAAGATCGTTATCATCTGTATGTTTCTCTCGCCTGTCCGTGGGCGCACCGCACGCTGATTGTGCGCAAACTTAAAGGTCTCGAATCGCTAATTCCGGTTTCGGTGGTCAACCCGCTGATGCTGGAAAACGGCTGGACGTTCGACAGTGACTTCCCGGCCGCGACGGGTGATGAGCTTTATCATCACGATTTCCTGTATCAGCTCTATCTGCGCGCCGATCCGCACTACACCGGACGCGTAACGGTGCCTGTACTGTGGGACAAGAAAAACCAGACGATCGTCAGCAATGAATCCGCTGAAATCATTCGCATGTTCAATACCGCGTTTGACGCGCACGGCGCCCGCGCCGGGGATTACTATCCGGTTGAGCTGCGCGAGAAAATTGACGAGCTGAACGGCTGGATCTACGACAACGTCAACAACGGCGTCTATAAAGCCGGTTTTGCCACCAGTCAGGAAGCGTACGACGAAGCGGTCGGCAACGTGTTTGGATCCCTGGAACGTCTGGAGCAGATCCTCGGCCAGCATCGTTATTTAGCGGGCGATCGCCTCACCGAAGCAGACATCCGCCTGTGGACGACGCTGATCCGCTTCGATCCGGTGTATGTCACCCACTTTAAGTGCGACAAGCATCGCATCAGCGATTATCTGAACCTGCACGGTTTCCTGCGCGACATCTATCAGATGCCGGGTATTGCGGAGACGGTCAATTTTGACCATATTCGCACCCATTATTTCCGCAGTCATAAGACCATCAACCCAACGGGCATTATCTCCATTGGTCCGTGGCAGGATCTGGATGAACCACACGGGCGCGACGTGCGTTTCGGATAATTATTTAGGGAATCAATTGATTCCCTTTTTTAATTCACGGCATACATCTATCCTTACCTCGATCGCTTAGAAAACAAGTGATTGACTGACTAAGAGGCAAGGAAAAATGGACTGGTATTTAAAAGTACTGCGCAACTACGTTGGATTTGGTGGCCGTGCCCGCCGTAAAGAGTACTGGATGTTCGTTCTGGTGAACTTCGTCCTGATTATGGTGCTGGGTATTGTGGACAAAATCCTCGGCTGGGAACGCGAGGGGGGCGAAGGCATTCTCACCACCATTTATGGTGTGTTGGTTCTGCTGCCTTCATGGGCCGTACTGTTTCGTCGTCTTCACGACACCGATCGTTCGGCGTGGTGGCTGCTGTTGCTGTTGATCCCGCTTATCGGCTGGATCGTGATTTTGATTTTCAACTGTCAGAGCGGAACGCCGGGAGAAAACCGCTTTGGTCCGGATCCGAAGATCTGCGCATAAAAAAAAGCCCGGTGGCGCTTCGCTTACCGGGCCTACAAATTACGATTTTATTTATTATATTGCGTGAAAAGCTTCGGAATTTCGCGTAAACACCATGATTTGGCTTCGCCCATGCTGTCACGACGCCACGCCATAATAATATCCACTTCGCTGGTGTATTCCGGGCTGACAACGCGCAGCCGTCCCTCTGCAATGTCCTTTTCGACGAACGGATACGGCATGGTCGCCACGCCCAGCCCCGCCAGCAGCGCCTGACGCTTATCTTCCAGCGACGTCACCGTCAGACGCGGCTGTTTATCCAGCAACTGCACCGTTAACACCGGGCGCTCTCGCGCGGTATCCGCCACCGCCACGCCGCGGTATTTCACGCGCGTGACCTCAGAGAGCGGTTCCGGCTCCTGATGGATCGGGTGACCCGGCGCAGCGACGTAGACGTTCATCACGCTGTACAGTTTGCGCGAGTTAATTTCTGACGATGAGCGGAAATGCATATCCGGCGCAATGACGATATCCGCCCTGCCCGTCTCAAGACGCTCCCACGCCCCGGCCAGTACCTCGGTGATGATCGACAGCTGGGTATTGGCTTTCGCGGCCAGTCTGTCCACCAGCGGGAACAGCGCCTCGGTGGGCACCAGCGCTTCGGTCACTAACGTCAGATGGGTTTCCCAGCCGCGGGCCAGCGCTTCGGCATCGGTCGTCAGTTTATCCGCCGCTTCCAGCAATACGCGGCCGCGCTCCAGCAGCATCCGCCCAACGTTGGTGAATTTTGTTCGATGACCAGAGCGATCGAAGAGCACAACATCCAGCTCCTCCTCCAGCTTTTGCATGGTATAGCTCAGCGCAGACGGAACGCGCCCCAGTTCATCTGCCGCCGCGGCAAAACTGCCGCGCCTGTCAATCGCGTCCATGACGCGAAGCGCCTCAAGCGTCAATGCTCTCTCTTTAGCCATCTCGTTCTCATTCAGGAAATTTGAACATACCGGGCAGAATATCTGGCTAACAATGCAGCGTCCATACCTTTACCATTGATTTAGTGTAAAGAGAGGTCAAGTTTATGATTACGACAAGAACAGCGAAACAGTGCGGACAAGCCGATTTCGGTTGGTTGCAGGCCCGCTACACCTTTTCCTTTGGACACTACTTTGACCCTAAACTTCTCGGTTACGCTTCACTGCGCGTATTGAACCAGGAAGTGCTCGCCCCGGGCGCGTCCTTCCAGCCGCGCACGTACCCGAAAGTCGATATCCTGAACCTGATCCTGGAAGGCGAGGCAGAATACCGCGATAGCGAGGGCAATCATGTCCAGGCGAAGGCTGGCGAGGCGCTGTTAATTTCCACGCAGCCGGGTATTAGCTATAGCGAGCATAACCTCAGCAAAGACAAAACGCTGACCCGCATGCAGCTGTGGCTGGATGCCTGTCCGGAGCGGGAAAATCCGCTGGTGCAAAAAATCGATCTGAAGGGCGATAAACAGCAGCTGATTGCCTCGCCAGACGGCAGCAAAGGCAGCCTGCAGTTACGCCAGCAGGTGTGGCTGCACCATATCGAGCTGAAAAAAGGTGAACAGGCAAGCTTCCAGCTTCATGGTCCGCGCGCCTATCTGCAGTCCATTCACGGTACGGTGCATGCGGTGACGCACGCGGAAGAGAAAGAGGCGCTCACCTGCGGCGACGGCGCGTTTATTCGTGATGAAGCGAATATCACCCTGGTGGCGGATACGCCGCTGCGCGCGCTGCTGATTGATTTGCCGGTTTAACCCCCCCTCACCCTAGCCCTCTCCCCATAGGGGAGAGGGAACGATCGAGCCCCTCGCCCCTATGGGGAGAGGGATTGGGGTGATGGGAAATTTTTACACCTTACTCGCCATAATCTCAATAATCTGCCGGTCCGTTGCCTGCATCGAGCGGCACGCCAGCGCGCACAGGTTCGCGATCGACTGCTCCACGTCGTGCGCCACAATCCCCTCATTACCCGTCACGGCAGTATCATCCAACGCCATCATCACGGCTTTCCAGGCGCTGGTGACGCTGGTCGAGACCTTCATTGCGCAACTGTTAGACGCCCCGTCACAGATCATCCCGCTGACGTCGCCGATCATACTGCCGATCGCCATGGCAATAGTCTGGTAAGATCCGCCCATCAGCCACGCCATCCCCGCCGCAGCCCCCATTCCGGCTGTTGTCGCCGCACACAGCGCGGACAAGCGCGGAAGCTGGTAATGGATATAGATCGCCGACAGGTGCGAGAGCATCAGCGCCCGCGCCAGCCGTTCGTCATCGGCCTGAACGTGCTCAGCCACCACCACCACCGGCATGGTGGCGGTGATGCCCTGATTCCCGGAACCCGAGTTGCTCATCGCCGGCAGCGTCGCGCCCCCCATGCGGGCATCCGAAGCTGCGCTGGTGCGGATAACAATGTCTGAACCCAGATCCTGCGCCATCCATCCGCGTGTGCGCTGTTTATTGAGCGTCGCACCAATATGCAACCCCCAGTTGCCACGTAAACCTTCGCGGGAGAGCGCATCGTTCAGCCGTCCCGCATCGAGGATAAAGCGGATCGCGTCGAACGGCACCTGTTCCACAAACTCAAGGATCTGCGACAGCGTGGTGGTCGAGAGCACCTCCAGCGGATCGTCGCTGTTCTGGCTCTGATTATCGTCAAGCCTGAAGCGCGTTTCGCCCTGACACACCATCTCCACCACACGGGTGTGCCCGCCGGCGATGGTCACCATCGCCGAGGATTCACCGACGTAAACGCAGGCACGTGAATAGAGGATCTCATCGCACGGCTCCTGCAATTTTACCTGCACCAGACCCGCGTTCAGCAGTGCTTTGGCGCGCGTTAGCGCCTCGGACGACGCGTCTTTCAACACCTCCAGTCCGGCATGCGCGTTACCGCCTGTCGCCCCCAGCGCGGCCGCGATGGGTAAACCGACCATACCGGTACCGGGCACCGTTACGCCAAGCCCGTTTTTCATCAGGTTCGGCGATACCCACGCCTCGATACGCGTCACCTCACCGTCAAGCTGTCCGGCAGCCATCGCGCACGCCAGCGCCAGCGAGACGGGTTCGGTACAGCCCAGCGCAGGCTTTACCTCTTCCTGCACCGCGCGAATAAAATGGTTCCATAAAGGATTAATTTGCTCAGACATCGTTACGACCTTATTTAACCTCATGAGAAGGCGAGGAAAGGAGAAACACAAAGCAGCAGCCCGGTAATCACAATAATCACCAGCGATACGCCTTTATATTTATGAAGTGCGGGCACTTTGTAGACCAGCCACGCCGGAATTAAGCAGCCCACCATCCCGAAAATAGGGCTACAGATGGAAGTGAAGCTCAGCACCGGCGCGTTTAACACAATCGCGCTCCAGGCCAGCAGGATGGCGAACAGCATAATCCCGCGCTGGACGGCATTTTCATTGATTTTCTCCGCCGGCATTTTGCGGCGCAGGATGTTCATCACAATGCCCTGCGTCGCCTCACGAAAGCCGAGATAGACGCCAAAGAACGCGGTCATCACAGCGAAAATATTGAGGATTACGCTGACAATTTTGACCCAGCCCGCGCCGTCACCGCTGATAAACTGTGCTGCGATTGCCAGGGCGGAAATATTCTGCTCGTAGGCTTTTACCGCCTCGTCGTGCCCCATCGCCAGGGTGAAGGAGACAGCGTAGAAAAAGACCGTCACAAACAGCACGCCAAAGGCGATATTCATTGCCCGCAGCGCTTTATGACGCGCCACCTCAACGGATTTTTCCCGTGAACGATAGGAAATCACCATCGGGCTTAATGTCTGAATAAACAGAATGGAGGTTAAGGTGAAAGGCAGCGTAATAATGGCGTTTTTAATCAGCAGCCCCATTGGCGGCAGCATGCCGACGTTGGCTAAATGCCAGAGGCCAATCATCGAAAGCCCCAGCGCCGCCACCACAAATAATTTGGTCAGCACCATCAGGCTGGAGACTTTAAACAGCAGCTTTTCACCGCGCGACGAAATGGCGACCAGAATGCAGATCAGGAATAAGCCGTAGAACGGATTTTCCGACAGCAAACCGTCGGTTACGCCGAAGGTGTGTAAATAGGATGCGCTGTCGTTGGTAATGGCCGTCGAATAGACAAACATCCAGATCACCAGCATCACGAAATAAAGTGCACCCAATAAGATGCCCCAGTTTTTGCCTAAATATCCGCTAATAACGCTCGGATAGTCTTTACATTCCGGTGATTCCGCCAGCGTATTAATAAACAGGCGCTGGAACAGGTACATGGCCGGATAACCAATTATCGACGAGAGTAAAAATACCCATAGCCCCATTAATCCAACCTGCACCGGAAGAAAAACAATGCCCGCGCCGATAGCCATCCCAATACTCATGATGACCCAGCCCGTATCGGTGCTGTCGAATTTAATCGCCTCTCGCCATTCGCTTTCGCTCATTCCCGCCCGCCTTGCCGCAGGGGAATCACTCACAATCACACTGCTGTTTGTTGCCATATTCATTGGGCACTCGCTTATTTTGTAGGGTAACGATTTGTTTTTATAAGGTTCCGATCGCCAGCGATTGCGAGTCAGAGGGTGCAGGTGTGAGTTATTGGTATGGGGAGATCATATCCGGAGCGCGGGAGAAAAAAGTCACAACTTTTATAGGGATTTCCTTAGGCGAGAGGAAAATATTACTTCGGGATAGCAGAAAAGAGAGCGAGTTTTCTAAAATTGACGGTGTTCACAAAATTAAAAGCCTCCTCATCTGAGGAGGCTGAAGATGGAGCCTGTGTTAGATCGCCTGCGTAAACGTCCTCGAAATCACGTCCTGCTGCTGCTCGCGCGTCAGAGCGTTAAACCGCACCGCATAGCCTGAAACGCGGATCGTCAGGTTCGGATAGTTCTCCGGATGGGCGATGGCATCCAGCAGCATCTCCCGGTTCATCACGTTGACGTTCAGGTGCTGCCCGCCCTCAATGGTCGCTTCGTGGTGGAAGTACCCGTCCAGCAGCCCGACAAGGTTGGTTTTGCGCACCAGCTCGTCCTTGCCCAGTGCCTGCGGCACGATGGAGAAGGTGTAGGAGATCCCGTCTTTGGCATAGGTGAACGGCAGCTTGGCGACCGAGGTCAACGACGCCACCGCTCCTTTTCTGTCGCGCCCGTGCATCGGGTTGGCGCCAGGCGCAAACGGTGTACCGCCGCGACGTCCGTCCGGCGTGTTGCCGGTCTTCTGCCCGTAAACCACATTGGAGGTGATGGTCAGGATCGACTGTGTCGGCACGGCGTTGCGGTACGTCGGCAGCGCCTGGATTTTCTTCATAAAGCGCTCAACCAGATCGCAGGCGATACTGTCCACGCGATCGTCGTTGTTGCCGTATTGCGGATAGTCGCCTTCGATGACGAAATCGACCGCCAGACCGGTGTGGTCGCGCACCGGTTTTACCGTGGCGTACTTGATGGCCGACAGGGAATCCGCCGCCACCGACAGCCCGGCAATGCCACAGGCCATGGTGCGGTAAACGTCCCGGTCGTGCAACGCCATCAGCGAGGCTTCGTAGCTGTATTTATCATGCATGTAGTGAATGAGATTCAGCGCACTGATGTACTGCACTGCCAGCCAGTCCATGAAGTGATCGAGGCTCGCCATTACGGTGTCGTAATCCAGTACCTCATCCAGCAGCGGCTCGGTTTTCGGCCCCACCTGGATCTTCAGCTTCTCATCCACCCCGCCGTTAATCGCGTACAGCAGCGTTTTCGCCAGGTTGGCGCGTGCGCCGAAGAACTGCATCTGCTTGCCGATCACCATCGGACTGACGCAGCAGGCAATGGCGTAGTCGTCGCTGTTGAAGTCGGCACGCATCAGATCGTCGTTCTCGTATTGCAGCGAGGAGGTGACGATCGAGACCTGCGCGGCGTATTTCTTGAACGCGATCGGCAGCTGTTCGGACCAGAGGATCGTCAGGTTTGGCTCCGGCGCAGGCCCCATGGTGTGCAGGGTATGCAGATAGCGGAAGCTGTTTTTGGTCACCAGCGTACGGCCATCCAGCCCCATGCCGCCAATCACTTCCGTGGCCCAGATCGGATCGCCGGAGAAGAGCGTGTCGAACTCCGGCGTGCGCAGGAAGCGCACCATGCGGATCTTCATGATGAAGTGGTCGATCAGCTCCTGGGCCTGCACCTCGTTCAGCCTTCCTGCCTGCATGTCGCGTTCAATGTAGATATCGAGGAACGAGGCCGTGCGCCCCAGCGACATCGCCCCGCCGTTCTGGGATTTCACTGCGGCAAGGTAGGCAAAGTAGACCCACTGCACCGCTTCCTGCGCATTCATCGCCGGACGTGAAATATCAAAGCCATAGTTCGCCGCCATCTGCTGGATCTGGAGCAACGCACGTTTATGCTCCGCCAGCTCCTCGCGCAGGCGGATCGTGGCCTCCAGATCGTCTCCGCGCTCCAGTTTCCCCTGGAGATCGGCGAACTGAAGTTCCCGCTCGCGCACCAGATAGCTGATGCCATACAGCGCCACGCGGCGGTAGTCGCCGATGATGCGTCCACGCCCGTAGCCGTCCGGCAGACCGGTGAGCACGCCGGATTTTCGGCAGCGCATCATCTCCGGGGAATAAACGTCAAATACGCCCTGGTTGTGGGTTTTGCGCAGGTCGGTGAAGAGATATTCAAACTGCGGATCCATCTCGCGACCGTAGGCTTCGAATGAGCTGCGGATCATATTGATTCCGCCGTACGGATGCAGGGCCCGCTTGAGCGGCTTGTCGGTTTGCAGGCCGACGATCGTCTCCAGCTCCTGGTCAATATAGCCCGGCCCGTGCGCGGTAATGGTGGTGGCGATGTTGGTGTCAAAATCCACCGGAGCGTGAGTAGCATTCTCCTGGCGAATGCCGACCATCACCTTCTGCCACAGCGCCGTCGTTGCTGGCGTCGCCTGCGCGAGGAAAGCTTCATCGCCTTCATAAGGGGTGTAGTTATGCTGAATAAAATCGCGCACGTTAACGGCGTTTTTCCATTCTTCACCGCGAAACCCGGCCCATGCGTCGCTGTAAGGCGCGACGCCCGTATCGATTGTTACTTTCATCAGATTCTCGCTTTATCAGGCGTAAGCCGCAGCCGGGGTGACCTTCCCAAGACGGAGGGCGTCCAGCGCGATCATTTTTTCTTCATTGGTAGGGATCACCGCGCAGGCCGCGCGGGACGACTCGGTGGAGATCACGCCCTCACCCGCGCTGCCCGGCAGGGCATTTTTGGACTCGTCGAGGATGATGCCAAACACCTTCAGGTGCTCCACCACCAGCGCGCGGATAAGCACGGAGTTCTCACCGATCCCGCCGGTAAACACCACGCCATCCAGACGGTGCAGGGATGCGGCATGACCGGCGATATGCCGCGCTATGCGGTGGACAAAGGTCTTTATCGCCAGCCGCGCCCGCTCGTTGCCGTCATGCCAGGCTTTCTCCAGCACGCGCAAATCGGAGGAGATGCCGGAGATCCCCAGCAGCCCGGACTCTTTGTTGACCACGCGCTCCAGATCCTCGAACGTCTGGCCGGTCTGCCGGGCAATCCACGCCATCGCGCCAAAATCTACGTCGCCACAGCGCGTGCCCATCACCAGTCCTTCAAGCGGCGTCATCCCCATGGACGTGTCCACGCTTCTGCCGTTACGCACCGCGCAAATGGACGCCCCGTTGCCGAGATGGGCAATCACCAGGCCGCTGTCTTCGGCGGAGAGCCCGAGAAGCGCGTGCGCCTGCGCCGCCACGTAGCGGTGAGAGGTACCGTGGAAGCCGTAGCGGCGCACGCCCAGCTCTTCAAAATAGCGGTACGGCAAGCCGTACAGATACGCCTGCGGCGCCATGGTCTGGTGGAAGCTGGTATCAAATACCGCCACCTGCTGCACCCCGGGGAAGAGTCGCTCTGCGGCTTCCACGCCGCTCAGGTTAGCGTAGTTATGCAGCGGCGCCAGCGGGGAGACCTGGCGGATCTGCTCCATCACCTCTTCCGTGATCAGGGTCGACTCGCTGAAGAGATCGCCGCCGTGGGCAATGCGATGGCCAATCAAAGCCACGCTGCCCATCAGGTCGCGCTTCTCCAGCTCCAGGGCGATGGCGGCCAGCGCCCCTTCGTAGTCCTGATGAGCCAGTCTGACTGGCTCACCCCCATTCACGGAAATAAAGGCTTTTTCTGTGTTGATGCCGTCCGCAATGCCCGTCAGCAGGGCATCGCAGCCTGCGGCGTCCAGCACCGAAAACTTAACAGAGGACGATCCGCAGTTAATGACCAGTACTACCGGAAACTCAATCATGGTATGGCTCCGCTCTTCCTGAGCTTTGGTTTAAAACAGTTTGTACACGATGTTCAGAATGGTCAGCAGGCCGACCACGGTGACGAAGATGTTCTCGGTCCGGCCTTTGTATTTCGCCAGCGCCGGTGCTTTGCGGATGGCGTACATCGGCAGCAGGCACAGCAGAGAGGCGATAATTGGCGCGCCCATGGCTTCAATAAGGTCCAGAATGTTCGGGTTGGCATAGGCCACAATCCAGGTGGAGCCCATGATGAAGACCATGCTGATGGTGTTCAGCTTGCCCACGGAGACGTTCTTCTTGTCGCCCTTGTAGCCGAACTTAACGATCAGGCCGTTCAGCCCCTCCAGCGTGCCCAGGTAGTGACCGAAGAAGGATTTAAAGATAGCGACCAGCGCGATGATGGACGCGCCGTACTCCAGCACCGTGGCGAACGTGGATTTACTGCCTGACATCGACGCAAAGTGGTTCGCCAGGTAAGAGAGCACCGGAATGTTCTGCGCTTTGGCGTCCGCCATGTTCTGCGGAGAGAGCGTAAACAGGCAGCTAAAGGCGAAGAACATCACCACCGCCACCATCAGCAGGCTGGCGCGACCGATGATTTTGGAACATTTCTGCTCGGTGAATTCTTTACCAAACTCCGGCTCGTACTCTTCGCGCTTGGAGACCACAAACGAGGAGACGATAGGCGAGAAGTTGAAGGAGAAGACCATAATGGAAATCCCCAGCCACACCGTGACAAGAATGCCGTCATGACCGGTGAAGGCGATATCGCTCAGGTTAACCTGGTCGATCACCGCTGAGTTCCAGTACGGGATCAGCGAGAGAGAAATCAGCACCAGGCTGGCGATGAACGGGAACACCAGGTAGCTCATCACCTTCACCATCAGGTCTTTACCGAACCAGATCACAAAGGCCATCAGCAGCAGCAGGAACAGCGCTACCACGCCGCGGTTCAGGGCAGGCATCTGGAGCTGGTTTTCCCAGAAGGTCATAAAGGTGTTGGTAATGGTGACGCCGTAAATCCACAGCAGCGGGCAAATGGCAAAGAAGTAGAGGAAGGTGATCACCACCCCGCCGGTCTTACCAAAATGCTCTTCCACCGTTTCGGTGATGTTGCCGGAGACGTTACTGCCGGACAAACACAGACGCGCCAGCGCGCGGTGGCAGTAAAAGGCAATGGGGAACGCCAGAACCAGCATCAGCAGAATAGGGATCAGGCCACCAAAGCCTGCGCGGATGGGGAAGAACAGCACGCCAGCGCCAATGGCGGTACCAAACAGGCCGAGCGTCCAGGTGGTATCCGATTTACGCCAGGAGGACGTTTTTGTCTGGCCAACGATAATGCTTTCTGTGTTGCTCATAGGTCACCTTTATGCGTCAACGAAGCCGGTAATTTGGGAAACACGGGAGAGATCAATATTGCCACCGGAAATAATGCAGACGGTTTTACGGCCCTGAATATAGTGGTCCAGCTTGCCGCTTAATAACGCCGCGCACGCCAGCGCGCCAGCACCTTCCGTAACCACTTTATTTCGCTGAATAAGCGCGATCATGCTGTTGCGAATCTCGTCTTCGCTGACCAGCACAATGTCGTCAACCAGTTCACGAACGATTTCGAAGGTTAAATTACCCGGGCGAGACACGTCGCAGCCGTCCGCTAATGTGCCGGTAATGCGGTGGTTCGTTATTTCACCGGTCTGATACGACGCCGCCATTCCGTGCACGTTTTCAGACTGCACGCCGATAATATTGATAGTTGGGTTGATGGATTTAATTGCTGTCGCAATACCGGCAATTAAACCACCACCGCCGATGGGAACAATCACGTTATCCACGTCGTATAAATCTTCGAGGATTTCCAGGCCGATGGTGCCCTGACCGGCGATCACTTTCGGATCGTCGTAAGGCGGGATAAAAATGCGCCCTTCCATCTCGACGATTTCGCTCACTTTGGCGATAGTGTCGTTAAAGTTCTCGCCATGCAGCACTACTTCGGCGGAGTAGTCGCGCGTGGCGGCCACCTTGGATTTCGGCGCGCCCATAGGCATTACTACTTTGCCGTCGATGCCAAGCATGGCGCAGGAGAGCGACACCCCCTGCGCGTGGTTCCCTGCGGAACAGGCAACCACGCCCTTGCGTTTTTCCGCATCGGTCAGCGAGCTTAATTTATTAAACGCCCCACGTATTTTAAACGAACCGGTACGCTGCATATTTTCAAATTTCAGGAATATCTCACCCTTACACCGTTCGCTCAGATAATTTGAGCGCGGCATACCGGTTTTATAGATCTTTCCCGCCAGTCTTTTTCTGGCGTCCTGAATATCGTCAATGGTCACCGGGAGATCGTAAGTAATGTGCATAATATCCTCGTTATAATAATTCATTGTTTTCAGGCAAAGTCAGGGTATCAGAGCGTTAAAAAGCGTCGCTCCGGGCATTTTAAATCATCATTATTTCTATCGTCGTTTTTCGATATTCATCGACGAATATTGTTTTGCCAGTTCAACTAATACTGACGCCGATTTTTTAATACTGTAATTTTTTGACCACACGGCAGCATAACGCGCCACAGGTAATGCATCTTCCACCGGCAGGACAATAAACTGGTCCGAGCCGAATGGCGCAATCATGTCACGGGGGATCACCGTCAGGTAATCGGCATTGAGAACAAGGTTATAGATGGTGACGACGGAATCGGTCTGGACGATGTTTTCAATGCTGATGTGGTTATCTTGCAGGGTGGTCAGGAGTTCGTTGTAGTAGCCCATATCGGTTTGCGGCATCACCCACTGCTCGTGCGTGAGCGATGCCAGTCTGGTCGGGCCGGTGCACGTTCGTGATTTACTCGCCACCAGCACAAACTCAGATTCAAAGAGTGGCTCAACGTGAAGATCCTGGAGCAACATCCCGTCGCTCAGCGTGCCGATGGCGAAATCCAGCCGGCCATCGCGAATGGCGGGCAGGAATGAAGAGAGCTGCGCTTCATACATTGAGACGCGCGCCTTTGGGAACACTTCCTTGAATTTTTTGATCATCCCGGACAGAAAGGTGAAGCCAATCAGCGACGGATAGCCGAAGGAGACGTCCATGACGGTACTGAAACTGAGGCTGTTGATCTCGCTCACCATGTTTTTCATTTCGCGGGTGATCGACTCAGCGTAGGACAGCAGCACCTGACCGGCGGCAGTGAGTTTTACGCCGGTGTTTTTACGCACCATCACTTCCACCCCAAAGTAAGATTCGATGTCGCTGATGATTTTGCTGACGGCAGGTTGCGTCAGCCCCAGTTGTCTTGCAGCAGAACCTATAGAGCCACTTTTGATGACTTCCTGAAATACCACGAGGTGCTGTGTTTTCGGTAGAATAATAGTATTCATAATATTCTGCGCTTATTTCCATATGACGCAGCGGATTCTACCCAATATTGTTTCAGGGGGTATGTGCTGTTACTCACAATTTGCCAGGATGCCCTTTTTACAACCACATTTAAAATCGATTTATAATCTTATTATTCAAACAGTTAGATAGCTAAAAATACGCAATTACGCTGATATTGATCAACAAAATCCGCGGTAATAAATTTATTTTATGGCAATAACCAGCATGAATTTTTTTGCCTTAACAATATTAATAAAGACTATCTTTCAGGCAATTAAAGGTTAATAAACCATCATTATTCTTTTAAAACATTTTTGTGGTTTATCAACTTTGTCAGGAATATTTTCTCAGCTTCCGGTTAAAGAGTGGGATATATCACACATTCACCAGAAGAATGTTTTTAGATTCAATATTAAATTATCAAATGAATAACATTCAGCATCACTGAGTCAACATTCACAACATCTGTTCAACACTAAAATTTTCTAATTTTATAGCGTTAAATTTTGTGATTACGATCATGCGCAGCAGATGAAAGGAACGCATAATCGGTAAAGCAGTGAAATGTGCTTGGCGTCGCAAAATTGAGAATTGATGTCGTTTGGCGTTTCGCTGACCCGGCATGCAACCTTCAGAAAACAAAAACCCCGCCGAAGCGGGGTTTCGTAAGAAGTTGAAGCTGACCGATAAGCCGGGTTCTGTCGTGGACAGTCATTCATCTAGGCCAGCAATCGCTCACTGGCTCAAGCAGCCTACCCGGGTTCAGTACGGGCCGTACCATGTGAACCCCTATTTGGCCTTGCTCCGGGTGGAGTTTACCGTGCCACGGACTGTTACCAGCCGCGCGGTGCGCTCTTACCGCACCCTTTCACCCTTACCTGATCCCGCTTACGCGGGCCATCGGCGGTTTGCTCTCTGTTGCACTGGTCGTGGGTTTCCCCCCCAGGCGTTACCTGGCACCCTGCCCTGTGGAGCCCGGACTTTCCTCCCCTCCGCCCGTCTCCCCCGAAAGGGACGACGACGAAGCGGCGACTGTCTGGTCAGCTTCGGCGCGCAGTATAGAGGGTTTGCGCGCCGCTGTCACCCCTGGCTACGCATGCCTACCTGCAATGTGGCCGCGATATTGCGCGAGGCGCGGTAAATGTTGTCGTACGCTCCCTGGAACGCCTCTTCCAGTGAACCGATGCGGGTCAATACGCTGAACACCGCGTCGATGCCGTACTGATGCACCACACCCACATCCTGCGTCAGACTTCCGGCAATCCCTATCACCGGCTTATGGTATTTTTTGGCGACGCTCGCCACGCCGACGGGCACTTTGCCATTAATGCTCTGGCTGTCGATGCGCCCTTCTCCCGTCAGCACCCACGTGCAGTCGTGAATATGTTCTTCAAGATTGAGCGCCTGAGTGACAATCTCAATGCCGCTTTTCAGCTCAGCGCCCAGGAAGGCCATCAGCGCCGCGCCCATGCCGCCCGCCGCTCCTGCCCCCGGAACCGGGTTGACGTCAATGCGCAGCGATTTTTTGATCACCTCGGCGTAGTGGCTAAGACTGGCGTCGAGTTCGAGGATCATCTCCTCCGTGGCGCCTTTTTGCGGGCCAAAGATACGCGACGCGCCGCTTTCACCGACCAGCGGATTCGTCACGTCACAGGCGACGCGGATTGCGCACCCCTGAAGACGCGGATCAAGATCCGAAATATCAATACGGTTCAGCGCCATCAGGCTGCCGCCGCCGTAGCCGATCTCCGTCCCGTTCGCATCCGTAAACCTCGCGCCCAGCGCCTGCATCATACCCGCGCCCCCATCGTTGGTTGCGCTCCCGCCGATACCGATAATGATGTTGCGCGCGCCTTTATCCAGCGCGCGGAGGATCAGCTCCCCCGTCCCGCGCGACGTCGTGACCAGCGGGTTACGCTGCGCGGGAGGAACAAGTACCAGGCCGCTGGCGGCGGCCATCTCGATAAACGCGGTGGTACCGTCGCCCGAGATCCCCCAGTTGGCCTTCACCTTTTCCCCTAACGGGCCGGTGACGACAGCCTGCTGCCAGGTGCCCTGCGTCGCGGCGATCATCGCTTCAACCGTACCTTCTCCGCCGTCAGCAACGGGAACAGACACGTAATGAGCGTCGGGGAAAATTTCCCGAAATCCTTTTTCTATCGCCTGCGCCACCTCAGTGGCAGACAGGCTTTCTTTATAAGAGTCTGGCGCGATTACGATTTTCATAGTTGTATGCCTGAGCCGTAGGCCCGGTAAGCGTAACGCCACCGGGCGGGACGTCATTAGCGAGCAATTTCAACCTTCGCCAGCTTTTCGTAATAGCACGCTAACGCGCTGTGATCGGCGGTGCCCAGACCGTCCGCACGCAGCGCCTGCATCATCTCCATGACGGCGGCAGTCAGCGGCAACTGCGCGCCCACGCCGTGGGAGGTATCCAGCGCATTCGCCAGATCTTTAATGTGCAGATCGATGCGGAAGCCCGGCTTGAAGTTACGATCCATCACCATCGGTGCCTTGGCATCCAGCACGGTGCTGCCCGCCAGACCACCGCGAATGGCCTGATAGACCAGATCCGGATTAACGCCCGCTTTGGTGGCCAGCGTCAGTGCTTCGGACATGGCCGCGATGTTCAACGCCACAATCACCTGGTTTGCCAGCTTGGTGACGTTGCCTGCGCCAATTTCACCGGTATGCACCACGGAGCCAGCCATGGCTTTCATCAGGTCGTAGTATTTGTCGAACACGGCTTTATCGCCCCCCACCATTACCGACAGAGTACCGTCGATGGCTTTCGGTTCGCCGCCGCTGACCGGCGCATCCAGCATCTCCACGCCTTTCGCTTTCAGCGCCTCACTGATTTCGCGGCTCGCCAGCGGCGCGATAGAACTCATGTCGATCACCACCAGACCCGGCTTCGCGCCGTCGATAATGCCGTTCTCACCCAGCGCCACCTCTTTCACGTGCGGGGAGTTTGGCAGCATGGTGATAATGACATCGCACTGCTCGGCGATCGCTTTTGCAGTTGTCGCCGTTTCTGCGCCAGCCGCAATCACTTCTGCCACCGCGTCTGAATTACGATCTAAAACCACCAGTGAGTAACCTGCTTTGATGAGGTTTTTGCTCATTGGTTTGCCCATGATACCCAGGCCAATAAAACCCACTTTCAGCGTCATAATCTGTTTCCTCAATGATGGTTATTTTTTAAAAGCGTCTGCTAATTTCTGCGTGGCGGCGCGGAATACGCCGAGGTCGCTGCCGACGGCGACAAACGTTGCGCCCCACTCCAGGTAGCGGCGGGCATCAGCTTCCACCGGCGCCAGAATGCCGCACGGTTTACCGTGCGCTTTGGCACGGGCAAAAATGTGCTGGATTGCCCGCTGCACGTCCGGGTGGCTGGCGTTGCCCAGATGACCAAAGGCGGCCGCCAGATCGCTCGGGCCGACGAAAATACCGTCGACACCTTCGGTCGCGGCAATGGCGTCGACGTTATCGACCCCCTGCTGGCTCTCGATCTGAACCAGAATGGTGATGTTCTTGTTGGACTGGGCGAAATAGTCCGGCACGGTGCCAAACATGTTGGCGCGGTGCGAGACAGACACGCCGCGGATCCCTTCCGGCGGATAGCGGGTGGCAGCTACGGCCAGCACCGCTTCTTCTTCCGTTTCAACAAACGGGATCAGGAAGTTGTAGAAGCCGATATCCAGCAGACGCTTGATGATCACCGGCTCGTTGGTAGGTACACGCACCACCGGCGCGCTGTGGCTGCCTTTCAGCGCCATCAGCTGCGGAATAAACGTGTTGATATCGTTTGGCGCATGTTCGCCGTCCAGTACCAGCCAGTCGAATCCGGCCAGGCCCAGCACTTCGGTGCTGATGGGGTTGGCCAGCGCAGACCAGCAGCCAATCTGAATCTGATGCGCCGCAAGGGCCGCTTTAAATTTATTCGGGAAGATGTCGTTACTCATTACGTATACCTTTTTTAATTCCGCAGTTTTAGCCAGTAGCTTTTCTTATTTATTCCGACTCAGCGTCAGCGTTATATTTATTTACTGACTGAATTTTGGCGTTATAAAATCGTCATTCAGTATAATCGTCACCACCCGGCAGCACATTGTCTCAATGCTCAATTATCCAACGGGGTTAGCACGCTATTTTGAGCATATGCCCAATGCAGTGGGCGCTGATGCACAGAATCAACGATTAGTGTTTCGGGAGCGATCGCGATCACATTCTCACTTTTCCTCTCCTGACATTCTTTATTTCCTCAATAAGAAACGATTAACCATCTGGCTATATTTAGTATCAGATATTTTGCTGGAGATGAGTGAACAATGGCCGATATTGAAATTCGACAGGCGGCGCCGACGGCGTTCTATATAAAAGTGCACGATACCGATAACGTGGCGATTATTGTCAACGACAATGGCTTAAAAGCGGGTACCCGCTTTCCGGACGGGCTGGAGCTGATTGAGCACATTCCGCAGGGGCACAAAGTCGCACTGGTCGATATCCCGGCGCAGGGCGAAATCGTGCGCTACGGCGAAGTCATCGGCTATGCGGTGCGCGCTATCCCGCAGGGTAGCTGGATTGAGGAGTCGCTGGTTGAGCTGCCCACCGCCCCGCCGCTGGAGACGTTGCCGCTGGCTACCCGCGTCCCTGAGCCGTTACCTCCGCTGGAGGGTTATACCTTCGAAGGTTACCGCAACGCGGATGGCAGCGTGGGAACCAAAAACCTGCTTGGCATCACCACCAGCGTGCATTGCGTGGCGGGTGTCGTGGATTACGTGGTGAAAATTATTGAGCGCGATCTGCTGCCGAAATACCCCAACGTTGACGGCGTGGTGGGTCTTAACCACCTGTACGGCTGCGGCGTGGCGATCAACGCGCCCGCAGCGGTCGTGCCGATCCGCACGATCCACAATATCGCCCTTAACCCGAACTTTGGCGGCGAGGTGATGGTGATTGGCCTCGGCTGTGAAAAATTGCAGCCAGAACGCCTGTTGCAGGGTACTGAGGATGTGAAAGCCATTCCGGTTGACGAGGCCAGTATTGTGCGTCTTCAGGATGAACACCATGTCGGCTTCAGATCGATGGTCGACGACATTTTACAGGTGGCAGAGCGCCATCTGGAGAAGCTGAACAAACGCCAGCGTGAAACCTGCCCGGCCTCTGAACTGGTGGTTGGGACACAGTGTGGCGGTAGCGATGCGTTTTCCGGCGTCACCGCTAACCCGGCGGTAGGTTATGCCTCCGATCTGTTCGTGCGCTGCGGCGCCACGGTGATGTTCTCTGAAGTCACCGAAGTGCGTGATGCTATCCACCTGCTCACGCCGCGCGCCGTCAACGAAGAGGTGGGCAAACGCCTGCTGGAGGAGATGGCCTGGTACGATAACTATCTCGACATGGGCAAAACCGACCGCAGCGCCAACCCGTCGCCGGGTAACAAGAAAGGCGGCCTGGCAAACGTGGTGGAAAAGGCCCTCGGGTCGATTGCCAAATCCGGCCAGAGCGCGATTGTGGAAGTGCTCTCACCTGGTCAGCGACCAACCAAACGCGGTCTGATCTACGCGGCAACGCCTGCCAGTGATTTCGTGTGCGGCACCCAGCAGGTAGCATCCGGCATTACGGTACAGGTCTTTACCACCGGACGCGGCACGCCGTACGGCCTGATGGCGGTACCGGTGATCAAAATGGCGACCCGCACCGAGCTGGCAAACCGCTGGTATGACTTAATGGATATCAACGCGGGCACCATCGCCACCGGGGAAGAGAGTATTGAAGAGATGGGCTGGAAGCTGTTCCACTTCATTCTGGATGTGGCAAGCGGACGGAAGAAAACCTTCTCCGATCAATGGGGATTGCATAACTCGCTGGCGGTGTTTAACCCGGCACCGGTGACGTGATGGCCCCTCACCCTGTCCTCTCCCCACCGGGGAGAGGGTAAAAAAACCGCAACGAGCAGTCCCCTCTCCCCTATGGGGAGAGGGTTAGGGTGAGGGGAAAAGCCTCTTTAGACCAGCACCACATCGATCCCGCTTTTGCGTAACCCTTCCAGGCTTTCCGCCGGAATACCTTCATCAACGATAATCATGTCGATCCGCTGAGTATCAATGATTTTATGCAGGCTTGAACGGTTAAACTTGCTGGAATCAGTGACAACGATAATACGCTCCGCCACCTCGCACATTTTCCGGTTCAGACGGGCTTCATCCTCGTTGTGCGTACTCACCCCCCGATCGAGATCGATGGCATCGACGCCCAGGAACAGCAGGTCAAAATGGTAATTCTGTAAGGACTGCTCCGCCTGGTCACCATAGAAGGACTGCGACTGACGGCGCAAGTGCCCGCCGGTCATCAGCAGCTCCACTCCCTCCGCTTCCAGCAGCGCGTTTGCCACGTTCATCCCGTTGGTCATGGCAATGACATCGGTATGCTGGCGCAGCATGCGGGCAATTTCAAAGGTCGTGGTGCCGGAGTCCAGAATAATGCGATGACCCGGCTTCACCAGTTCAGCCGCCGCCTGCGCGATGCTGCGCTTCACAGCCGTATTAAGGGAACTTTTGTCCTCAACGGACGGCTCCACGCCGGGGGCATTGCCTTCGCAAATCAGCGCGCCGCCGTAAGCGCGAACGGCAATCCCCTGCTTTTCCAGAAAGGCCAGATCGTTACGGATCGTCACCGTCGACACGCCGTATAAAAGAGAAAGATCGTTAACCTGCACGCTTCCCTGCGCCCGCAACCGCTGAATGATCTGCTCTCGCCTTTCACTGGTGCCGGTGATGCGCTTCTCTGCGGATGAATCGGTGCTGCTCATACGAGCTCCTTAGTAAATAAACTTTCGTTTCATTTCGTTTTGCTTATTAACGCCTTTCTTTTGAGGGAATGCAAGCCCTGTATGGTGAGCAGACGCAAGCTTAACCGCCGCTGAAACCTTTCATTATGTTTCTTTTGTGAAACAGATCGGAAAACTATTATCTTTCGTTTTATTTTTACCCCACCATAATGCAGTATCAAATGAAACAAAACGAAAGATGAATACCAACACCATCCGAAATGGAGAGGAAAGTGAAACATCTGACAGAAATGGTGGAACAACATAAACGGGGGAATACAAACGGGATTTACGCCGTCTGTTCCGCACATCCATTGGTACTTGAAGCTGCAATTCGTTACGCCCATTCACAACAGACGCCTCTGCTGATTGAAGCCACCTCAAACCAGGTGGATCAGTTTGGCGGCTATACCGGTATGACGCCCGCCGATTTTTATGGGTTTGTCTGCAATCTGGCGGGATCCCTCGGTTTCCCCACCTCACAGCTGATCCTTGGCGGCGATCATTTAGGTCCTAACCGCTGGCAAAACCTGCCAGCTTTGCAGGCGATGGCGAACGCCGACGATCTGATCAGAAGCTACGTGGCGGCCGGATTTAAAAAAATTCACCTCGATTGCAGCATGTCCTGCGAAGACGATCCGGTTCCTTTAACCGATGCAATCGTTGCCGGGCGTGCCGCTCGGCTGGCTAAAATTGCCGAAACCACCTGTCTCGAGCAATTTGGCGTAGCGGATCTGGTCTACGTTATCGGCACGGAAGTTCCGGTTCCCGGTGGGGCACACGAAACGCTGACCGAGCTTGAGGTCACCACACCAGAGGCGGCACGTGCCACGCTTGAGGCACACCGCCACGCATTCGAGAAGGAAGGGTTAAGCGACATCTGGCCGCGCATTATTGGCCTGGTGGTTCAGCCTGGCGTTGAGTTCGACCATGCGCACGTTTGTGACTATCAACCGCATAAAGCCGTCGCACTGAGCAAGATGGTTGAAGCCTACGACACGCTCGTATTTGAGGCACACTCTACCGATTACCAGACGCCGCAGGCGCTGCGCCAGTTGGTGAAAGATCACTTCGCCATTCTGAAAGTCGGCCCTGCGCTAACCTTCGCGCTGCGCGAAGCGCTGTTCTCCCTGGCTGCAATTGAAGAAGAGCTTTTGCCGGCAAAAGCCTGCTCAGGACTGCGTCACGTCCTGGAAAACGTGATGCTCGATCGCCCGGAATACTGGCAAAGCCACTATCACGGCGACGGCAATGCCCGTCGCCTGGCCCGCGGTTACAGCTATTCCGACCGCGTGCGCTATTACTGGCCAGACAGCCAGATTGACGAGGCTTTTGAGCGACTGGTACGCAACCTGGCGGATGAACCGATCCCGCTGCCGCTGATCAGCCAGTATCTGCCGTTGCAGTACAGCAAAGTTCGCGAGGGTGCTCTCAGGTCCACACCACGGGAGCTCATTCTCGACCACATTCAGGACATACTCCAGCAGTACCATGCCGCCTGCGAAGGCGTAACGACTCAACACGCATAATTAAAAAGAGGAAAACGCTATGCCAAACATTGTCTTATGCCGCATTGATGAACGCCTGATCCACGGTCAGGTGGGCGTACAGTGGGTGGGGTTTGCGGGGGCGAACCTGGTGCTGGTGGCAAATGACGAGGTTGCAGACGATCCGGTTCAGCAAAACCTGATGGAGATGGTGCTTGCGGAAGGCATCGCCGTGCGTTTCTGGTCCCTGCAAAAAGTGATCGACAACATTCATCGCGCCGCCGATCGGCAGAAAATTCTGCTGGTCTGTAAAACACCGGCTGATTTTTTAACGCTGGTCGAGGGCGGCGTGCCCATCACCCGTATCAACGTCGGAAATATGCATTACGCCAGTGGCAAACAGCAAATTGCCAAAACGGTATCTGTAGACGCGAACGATATCGCCGCGTTTAACGGCCTGAAGGCGGCCGGAGTGGAATGCTTCGTTCAGGGCGTTCCAACAGAGACTGCTTTGGATCTCTTTAAACTGCTCTGAGGGATTCACAATGGAAATCAGTCTGTTGCAGGCTTTCGCGCTGGGGCTTCTCGCCTTTATCGCGGGCCTGGATATGTTTAACGGCTTAACACACATGCACCGTCCGGTGGTGCTCGGGCCACTGGTTGGCCTGATTCTGGGCGATCTGCACACCGGAATTCTGACCGGCGGTACGTTAGAACTGGTCTGGATGGGTCTCGCGCCGCTGGCGGGCGCGCAGCCGCCAAACGTGATTATCGGCACCATCGTTGGCACCACATTTGCCATTACCACAGGCGTGAAGCCGGATGTCGCGGTTGGGGTCGCCGTGCCGTTTGCCGTGGCGGTTCAGATGGGGATCACTTTCCTCTTCTCGGTGATGTCCGGCGTGATGTCCCGCTGCGATCGCATGGCGGCTAACGCAGACACCCGTGGTATTGAACGGGTCAACTATCTGGCACTGCTGGCGCTCGGCGTCTTCTACTTCCTGTGTGCGTTTCTGCCCATCTACTTCGGGGCTGAACACGCGAAAACCGCCATTGATGTCCTGCCGGAACGTCTGATCGACGGTCTGGGCGTCGCGGGCGGCATCATGCCAGCGATCGGCTTCGCTGTGCTGCTGAAGATCATGATGAAAAACGTCTACATCCCTTACTTCATTATCGGCTTTGTCGCCGCGGCCTGGCTGAAACTGCCGGTGCTGGCGATTGCCGCGGCTGCGCTGGCGATGGCGCTGATCGACCTGCTGCGCAAATCGCCTGAACCGACGGCGCCTGCGGCCCAGAAAGAGGAATTTGAAGATGGCATCTAATCCAACCACCCTGCCGGGCGTGTCTGAAAGTGAAGAGACGCTGCTGACCGGCGTGAATGAAAACGTCTACGAAGACCAGAGTATTGGCGCTGAGCTAACGAAAAAGGATATTAACCGTGTCGCCTGGCGTTCCATGCTGCTACAGGCCTCGTTCAACTACGAGCGAATGCAGGCCTCCGGCTGGCTGTATGGGCTACTGCCCGCGCTGAAAAAGATCCACACCAATAAGCGGGACCTGGCGCGCGCCATGAAAGGCCATATGGGCTTCTTTAACACCCACCCGTTCCTGGTGACCTTCGTCATCGGCATTATTCTGGCAATGGAGCGTTCCAAGCAGGATGTGAACAGCATCCAGAGCACTAAAATTGCCGTCGGTGCACCGCTCGGTGGCATTGGTGACGCCATGTTCTGGCTAACCCTGCTGCCTATTTGCGGGGGGATTGGCGCCAGCCTGGCGCTACAGGGATCCATTCTTGGCGCCGTGGTCTTTATCGTGCTGTTTAACGTGGTGCATCTCGGCCTGCGTTTTGGTCTGGCGCACTATGCCTACCGGATGGGTGTCGCCGCGATCCCGCTGATCAAGGCCAACACCAAAAAGGTTGGTCATGCTGCGTCCATTGTCGGGATGACGGTGATTGGTGCGCTGGTGGCAACCTATGTGCGCCTGAATACCACACTCGAGATTAAAGCCGGGGATGCGGTCGTCAAACTGCAAACCGACGTGATCGACAAACTGATGCCCGCCTTTCTGCCGCTGGTCTACACCCTGACCATGTTCTGGCTGGTACGCCGTGGCTGGAGCCCGCTGCGCCTGATTGGTATCACCGTGGTGCTGGGCGTTGTCGGTAAATTCTGTCACTTCCTGTAAAAGCAAAGAGGTTGCGATGTTAGGCATTATTTTGACGGGTCATGGCGGTTTTGCCAGCGGGCTGGAACAGGCGATGAAGCAAATCCTCGGCGAACAGCCGCAGTTTATCGCCATCGATTTTCCGGAAAGCTCCACCACTGCGCGGCTGACCGCGCAGCTTGAGCAGGCAGTGAATGATTTGGATGCAGAGCACGATATCGTGTTTCTCACCGATCTTCTCGGCGGTACGCCGTTTCGTGTGGCCTCTACCCTCGCGATGCAACACCCCGGCAGCGAAGTGATCACCGGCACCAATCTCCAGCTTTTGCTGGAGATGGTTCTGGAGCGCGACGGGTTAAGCAGTGAAGCATTTCGTTTGCAGGCGCTGGAGTGCGGCCATCGCGGCCTGACCAGCCTGGTGGATGAGCTTGCACGCTGTCGCGAGGAAGCGCCCGCCGAGGAAGGGATATGAGCCAGCTGCTGCGCGCGCGTCGTCTGCTTACCGGGCAGGGCTGGCTGGATGACCATCAGCTGCGCATGGATAGAGGCGTCATCACCGCCATCGAGCCGATTCCGGCAGGGGTTAACACCCGCGAGGCAGACCTGCTTTGCCCGGCATACATTGATATCCACGTCCACGGCGGCGCGGGTGTGGATGTGATGGATGATGCCCCCGACGTGCTGGACCGGTTAGCCATGCATAAAGCGCGTGAAGGCGTGGGGGCGTTTCTGCCTACCACCGTCACCGCTCCGCTGGAGGCGATCCATAGCGCGTTACGGCGCATTGCCCGACGCTGTCATGTCGGTGGCCCCGGTGCGCAGGTCCTGGGCGGCTATCTGGAAGGCCCGTACTTTACGCCGCAGAACAAAGGGGCACATCCGCAAGAACTGTTTCGCGAACTGGATCTCGCGGAACTTGATGATCTGATTGCGGTTTCGCAGAACACGCTGCGGGTAGTGGCGCTTGCTCCGGAAAAAGCGGAAGCCCTGAAGGCGATCCATCACCTCAAGCAAAAAGGGATACGCGTCATGCTGGGCCACAGCGCCGCTACATACGCGCAAACCCTGGCCGCATTTGATGCAGGCGCAGCCGGGCTGGTGCACTGCTACAACGGCATGACGGGGTTACACCACCGGGAGCCCGGCATGGTTGGCGCTGGCCTTACGGACCCACGCGCGTGGCTGGAGCTTATTGCCGACGGGCATCACGTTCATCCTGGAGCCATGCGGCTGTGTTGTTGCTGCGCGAAGGATCGTACGGTGCTGATTACCGATGCCATGCAGGCGGCGGGTATGCCTGATGGACGCTATACGTTGTGTGGTGGAAATGTCGAGATGCAGGGCGGCGTTGTCCGCACGGCCTCAGGCGGGCTTGCGGGCAGCACGCTCGCGCTGGATGCCGCCGTGCGAAATATGGTGGAGCATACGGGGGTCGCCCCAGAGCAAGCTATCCATATGGCTTCACTGCATCCCGCCCGTCTGCTCGGTATGGATCACTTGCTGGGATCGTTAGCGCCTGGCAAACGCGCCAATATTATTGCGCTGGATGCGGGTTTACACCTCCGGCAGATTTGGATCCAGGGTCAGGCTCTTTCCCTGTAGCCCTTTCACAGTGTGCCCTGTTGGCCTTACGGAAGACGATCGTAAGGCCTTTCTTTTCCTTTCCTTGATTTTCTCCTTTCCTTTCGCGATCACACTTTTCGTTTTATTTCTTTTACGCCATTGAACTTTCGATTTCTTTTCTATAGATTTTATTTAACTGCTAAAGTGAACAAGTGAAACGAAACGAAAGATAGCGACACGTTTGCCAGCGTCTGATGTGGAATTCACACGACTAAGGACTGAGTTATGCCACAAACAACTACCGCCGCCACCGGCACCTGGACCGAAAAAGAGATCCGCCAGCAGCCAGCCAGCTGGCTTCGCTCGCTCAACAATATTGATAACCTGCGCGCGTCGATCGACAGTTTTCTGACACCACTGTTGCGCAAGCCCGATCTGCGGATCGTTCTGACCGGTGCGGGTACGTCCGCTTTTATCGGCGACATCATTGCGCCATGGCTTGCCAGCCACACGGGGAAAAACATCGTCGCGGTACCTACGACCGATCTGGTCACCAACCCGATGGATTATTTCAGCCCTGCGCACCCGCTGCTTCTGGTCTCTTTCGCCCGTTCTGGCAATAGCCCGGAGAGCGTCGCCGCCGTTGAGCTGGCGAATCAGTTCGTACCGGAGTGCTACCACCTGTCGATCACCTGTAATGAAGCGGGCAGCCTGTACCAGAATGCCGTCGACAGCGATAACGCCTGCGCTCTGCTCATGCCAGCCGAAACGCACGATCGCGGGTTCGCGATGACAAGCAGCATCACCACCATGATGGCGAGCTGCCTGGCGGTATTCGCACCGGAAACGATCAACAGCAAAACGTTCCGGAACGTGTCCGATCGCTGTCAGGCGATCCTCACTTCGCTTGGCGATTTCAGCCCCGGCGTCTTTGGTAACGAACCGTGGAAACGCATTGTTTATCTTGGCAGCGGTGGATTACAGGGCGCCGCACGGGAGTCTGCGCTGAAAGTGCTGGAGCTGACCGCCGGCAAGCTGGCGGCATTCTACGATTCGCCAACGGGTTTCCGTCACGGGCCTAAGTCGCTGGTGGACAACGAAACGCTGGTCGTCGTGTTTGTCTCCAGCCATCCGTACACGCGTCAGTACGATCTGGATCTGCTCGCCGAGCTGCGTCGCGATCGTCAGGCTATGCGCGTGGTAGCCATTGCAGCCGAAACGGATCCGGTCATTGAAGCTGGCCCGCATATCCTGCTGCCGCCTTCTCGTTCATTTAACGATATGGAGCAGGCGTTCTGCTTCCTGATGTACGCCCAGGTCTTCGCACTGACCCAGTCTCTGCACGTTGGCAATACGCCAGATACGCCATCCGCCAGCGGTACGGTTAACCGTGTGGTCCAGGGCGTCGTTATTCATCCGTGGCAGGCTTAAGAGGACAGGCTCATGAGTATTATTTCTACCAAATATCTTTTGCAGGACGCACAGGCAAAGGGCTATGCCGTTCCGGCCTTTAACATTCATAACGCCGAGACGATCCAGGCGATCCTCGAAGTCTGTAGCGAAATGCGATCCCCGGTGATCCTCGCGGGTACGCCGGGGACGTTTAAACATATTGCGCTGGAAGAGATCTACGCCTTGTGCAGCGCATATTCCCTTACTTATGACATGCCGCTGGCGCTACACCTCGATCACCACGAATCGCTGGATGACATTCGCCGCAAAGTCCATGCCGGCGTACGTAGCGCAATGATCGACGGTAGCCATTACCCCTTCGAACAAAACGTCAAGCTGGTGAAATCGGTCGTCGATTTCTGTCACCTCAACGACTGTAGCGTCGAGGCCGAACTGGGCCGACTGGGTGGAGTGGAAGATGACATGAGCGTCGACGCCGAAAGCGCGTTCCTGACCGACCCGCAGGAAGCAAAACGCTTTGTCGAACTGACAGGCGTGGACAGCCTCGCCGTTGCCATCGGAACCGCGCACGGCCTCTATACCAAACGCCCAAAAATCGACTTCCAGCGGCTGGCCGAGATCCGCGAGGTAGTGACAGTGCCGCTGGTACTGCACGGTGCGAGCGATGTTCCGGATGAGGATGTGCGCCGCACCATTGAGCTGGGCGTCTGCAAAGTTAACGTCGCAACAGAGCTGAAAATCGCCTTCTCTGACGCAGTCAAAGCCTGGTTTGCCGAGAACCCACAGGGCAACGATCCGCGCTTCTACATGCGCGTCGGCATGGATGCCATGAAAGAGGTGGTCAGAAGCAAAATCACCGTTTGCGGCTCGGCGAACCGGCTGCTGCTTCCGGCTGAAGCCTGAACCCATCGCGCATAACGTTAGTACCTAAAAAATAACTATAAGCCTCGCAAATATGAAGGCGCGTCCTTAAACCGGACAGCGCCTTCCATTATCCTAAAAATCCGAGGAGTCCCTACATGACACAGGAAAAGTCGTTTAAATCGAAAGCGTGGGAGTTTTTCCAGAGCCTGGGAAAGACGTTTATGTTCCCGGTTTCGCTATTGGCCTTTATGGGGTTGTTGTTAGGTATCGGTAGTTCTGTCACCAGCCCTTCCACCATCAAAAGTTTTCCCTTTCTGGGCGGCGAGTTAACGCAGCTCACCTTTGGTTTTATCGCCATGGTCGGCGGCTTTGCTTTTACCTATCTGCCGCTGATGTTTGCCATGGCGATCCCAATGGGCCTTGCCAGACGTAATAAAGCGGTGGGCGCTTTTGCCGGATTCGTTGGCTACATGCTGATGAACATGAGCATCAATTACTACCTGACCGCCACCCACCAGCTTGCGGATGCCGCCACCATGAGACAGGTGGGACAATCCATCGTGCTTGGCATTCAAACGCTGGAGATGGGCGTGCTCGGCGGCATTGTGGTAGGGGTGATCACCTACTTCCTGCACGAACGCTTCCAGGACACGGTGCTGCACGACGCATTTGCCTTCTTTAGCGGCATTCGTTTTGTTCCGATTGTTACCGCCCTCACCCTGTCGCTGGTCGGCCTGGTCATCCCCCTGCTGTGGGAATATGTGGCAATGGGCATTGCCGGGATTGGTCATATCATCCAGAGCACCAGCGTCTTTGGGCCGTTCCTGTATGGCGTGGGCGTGCTGCTACTCAAACCTTTTGGCCTGCATCACATTCTGCTGGCGATGGTGCGCTTCACCCCGGCGGGCGGCATTGAGATGGTTAACGGCCAGGAAGTGGCCGGTGCGCTGAACATTTTCTACGCCGAGCTGAAAGCGGGTCTGCCGTTTAGCCCGCACGTTACGGCATTTTTATCGCAAGGGTTTATGCCGACCTTTATCTTCGGCCTGCCTGCCGTGGCTTACGCTATCTACCGCACCGCGCGCCCGGAAAACCGTCCGGTGATTAAAGGGCTGCTGCTTTCAGGCGTGCTGGTTTCAGTTGTCACGGGTATTTCAGAGCCGATTGAGTTCCTGTTCCTGTTTATTGCCCCTGTGCTTTACGCGTTTCATATCGTTATGTCTGGCCTGGCGCTGATGGTGATGGCGCTGCTCGGCGTCACCATCGGCAACACTGACGGCGGTATTCTGGATCTGCTGATCTTCGGCGTCATGCAGGGGATGTCGACCAAATGGTATCTGCTGTTCCCGGTGGGTATTGCCTGGTTTGCTATCTACTTCTTCGTCTTCCGCTGGTACATCCTCAAGCACGATATAAAAACGCCAGGCCGTGAGGTTGACGCGCAGGGTGCGCTCCAGGCGGTGGAAGCCAATACCCGGGCACGTGGAAAATCAAAATACGATCATGGGCTTATTCTTCGCGCGCTTGGCGGTAAAGAGAATATTGAGTCGCTCGACAACTGCATTACCCGCTTACGTCTGGTGGTAAAAGATATGGGGCTTATCGACCAGCAGGCGCTGAAGGCCGCTGGCGCCTTGTCAGTCGTGGTGCTTGATGCCCACAGCGTTCAGGTGATCATCGGCCCGCAGGTGCAGAGCGTCAAATCCGGCATTGAAGCCTTAATTTAACAGGGGGTCGTTGTGTTTGATTTCGACAGAATCATTGAGCGTAAAAGCGATAAATGCCGTAAATGGGATCATGCGTTTGTGTGCTCGCGTTTCGGTGATGTCCCGGAGGGATTTATCCCGCTGTGGATAGCAGACATGGATTTCACCTCGCCACCCGCCGTGATTGAAGGCTTTCAGCGCATCGTGGAGCATGGCACCTTCGGTTACACCTGGTGCTTCGACGAATTCTACGATGCGGTCATCGCCTTCCAGCGCACCCGTCATCAGGTTGAGGTGCATAAGTCATGGATCACCCTGACCTACGGCACCGTTTCTACGCTGCACTATACGGTTCAGGCGTTCTGCAATCCCGGCGACTGCGTGATGATGAACACCCCGGTGTATGACCCGTTTGCGATGGCGACACAGCGACAGGGCGTGCGGGTGCTTGCAAATCCGCTGAGCGTGAAGGAAAACCGCTATCAGCTGGATTTTAATCTGATTGAAGTTCAGCTCAAAACTCACCGTCCAAAACTGTGGTTCTTCTGCTCGCCGCATAACCCCTCGGGCCGCATCTGGCGCGCGGATGAGATACGCCAGGTGTCCGATCTCTGTAAGCGCTACGGCACGATTCTGGTGGTTGATGAGGTTCACGCCGAGCACATTCTGGACGGTACATTCGTCAGCTGTCTGACTTCGGGCTGTGCCGCCCAGGACAACCTGATTGTGCTGACCTCCCCCAATAAAGCCTTCAACCTTGGCGGGCTAAAAACATCCTACTCAATGATTCCAGACGATTCGCTGCGCCAGCGTTTCCGCCAGCAGTTGGAGAAGAACTCCATTACCTCGCCCAATATCTTCGGCGTGTGGGGAATTATTCTGGCCTATCGGCAAGGTCAGCCATGGCTCGACGCGCTGAATGGTTATCTGCGCGGCAATGCCCGCTACCTTGCAGATGCCATCCAGACCCACTTCCCTGCATGGAAGATGATGAACCCGGAGTCGTCGTATCTCGCCTGGATAGACGTCAGTGCGGACGATCGCAGTGCGACGGCGCTAACCCAACATTTCGCCAAACAGGCTGGCGTGGTCATCGAAGATGGCAGCCACTACGTACAAAACGGCGAAAACTACCTGCGTATTAACTTCGGCACCCAGCGCTACTGGCTGGAACAGTCCATCAACCGAATGCTAAAGCATTACTGATAAGGATCTTACCCCGATGAAAACAAGGCTCACTCTCTCGCTGCTGGCTCTCTGTGTTTCTCATGGCGCGGCGGCAGCAAACTACGCGCTCAGTAACAACAATATTGCCCTTTCGTTTGATGATGCAAATGCAACGGTAGTAGTAACGGACAGCAAGGCTAACCATCCGCTCACGCCACAGGAGTTGTTCTTTCTGACACTGCCGGATGAAACAAAAATCCACACCGCTGATTTCAAAATCAAGCACGTCGAAAAGCAGGGCAACGCGATAGTCATCGACTTTACGCATCCGGATTTTAACGTAACGGTGAAACTGAACCTGGTGAAGGGAAAATACGCCAGCATCGGCTACACCATCGCCGCCGTCGGGCAGCCGCGGGACGTAGCGAAAATGACCTTCTTCCCGACGAAGAAGCAGTCTCAGGCACCTTACGTTGACGGGGCGATTAACAGCTCGCCAATCGTGGCCGACTCGTTCTTCATCCTGCCAGACAAACCGATTGTGAATACTTACGCTTATGAAGCCACCACGAACCTCAACGTGGAGCTGAAAACGCCAATTCTGCCTGAGACACCGGTCAGTTTTACCACCTGGTTCGGCACTTTCCCGGAAACTAATCAGCTGCGGCGCAGCGTAAACCAGTTTATCGATGCCGTGCGCCCGCGGCCTTATAAGCCTTATCTGCACTACAACAGCTGGATGGACATTGGCTTCTTTACTCCTTACTCCGAGCAGGATGTCATTGGGCGGATGGACGAATGGAATAAAAACTTTATTGCCGGACGCGGGGTGGCGCTGGACGCGTTCCTGCTGGACGATGGCTGGGACGATCGCACCGGACGCTGGCTGTTTGGCCCGGCATTCAGCAACGGTTTTGGCAAAGTCAGGGAAAAAGCCGATAGCCTGCATAGCTCGGTTGGGCTGTGGCTTTCACCGTGGGGCGGTTACAACAAGCCGCGCGATATTCGCGTCTCGCATGCAAAAGAGTATGGTTTCGAAACCGTAGACGGCAAGCTGGCGCTGTCGGGGCCGAACTACTTTAAAAACTTTAACGATCAGATCATTAAGCTGATCAAAAACGAGCACATTACCTCGTTCAAGCTCGACGGAATGGGTAACGCCAATTCGCATATCAAGGGCAGCCCATTTGCATCGGATTTTGACGCGTCCATTGCCCTGCTGCACAACATGCGCAGCGCAAACCCGAACCTGTTTATCAACCTGACCACCGGGACCGACGCGAGCCCGTCCTGGCTGTTCTATGCTGATTCAATCTGGCGTCAGGGCGATGATATCAACCTGTACGGTCCCGGCACGCCAGTGCAGCAGTGGATGACCTACCGGGATGCCGAAACTTATCGCTCCATCGTACGCAAAGGCCCGCTGTTCCCGCTGAACTCCCTGATGTACCACGGGATCGTCAGTGCAGAGAACGCTTACTATGGACTGGAGAAAGTACAAACGGACGGTGATTTTGCCGATCAGGTCTGGAGCTACTTCGCGACCGGAACTCAACTTCAGGAGCTGTACATCACGCCGTCCATGCTTAACAAGGCGAAGTGGGACACCCTGGCACAGGCGGCGAAGTGGTCGCGTGAGAATGCCAGCGTGCTGGTGGATACGCACTGGATTGGCGGTGACCCAACTTCGCTTGAGGTTTACGGCTGGGCCTCATGGAGTAAAGACAAAGCGATTTTTGGTTTACGCAACCCGTCGGATAAGCCGCAACGTTACTACCTGGATTTAACCAAAGATTTTGAGATCCCGGCAGGAGAGCGCTCGCAGTTTACCCTGAAAGCCGTGTACGGCAGTAATTCGACCGTACCAGAGGAGTATAAAAACGCTGTGGTGATTACGCTGCAACCGCTGGAAACGCTGGTGTTTGAGGCGATGCCGGGAAAATAGTGAGGCTTTGACACGGAGTAGGCCGGGTAAGGCGAAGCCGCCACCCGGCAAAACAGGCGGCAGGGGCTTACTCCCCCTGCTGCTCCAGCGCATATTTATACAGCGCATTTTTCTTCACGCCGTGGATCTCCGCCGCCAGCGCCGCCGCTTTTTTCAGGGGGAGTTCAGCCTGTAGCAGGGCCAGCGTACGCAGCGCATCGGCAGGCAGGGCGTCTTCCTGCGCTTTATGCCCTTCGACAATCAGCACCATTTCGCCCTTGCGGCGGTTCTCATCCTCTTTCACCCACGCCAGCAGTTCGCCAACCGGCGCGCCGTGAATGGTTTCCCAGGTTTTGGTCAGCTCGCGCGCCAGCACCACGTAGCGGGATTCGCCCCAGACGGTAACCATATCCTCCAGGCTTTCCAGCAGGCGGTGGGTTGATTCGTAAAAAATCAGGGTACGCGGCTCTGCTTCCAGCTCCTTTAACACGTCGCGACGGCCTTTGGATTTAGCAGGCAGGAAACCTTCGTAGCAGAAACGATCGGACGGCAGGCCCGCCGCACTTAATGCGGCAATAGCAGCACACGGCCCCGGCAGCGGCACAACGCGGATCCCTGCTTCACGGCAGGTGCGCACCAGATGGTAACCCGGATCGTTGATAAGCGGCGTACCCGCATCGGAGACCAGCGCGATGTTCTGCCCTTCTTTCAGCTTCGCCACCAGCGTTTCGGCTTTTTGTTGCTCATTGTGATCGTGCAGGGCAAACAAACGGGCGTTAATGGCAAAGTGCTGCAGCAGTAAACCGGTATGACGGGTGTCTTCAGCAGCAATTAAATCAACAGCTTGCAATACAGTGAGTGCACGTTGGGTAATATCAGACAAATTCCCGATAGGAGTAGGTACAATATAAAGCTGGCCTTGAGAATTATCTGCCGTTTCGTGTTGTTTCATTGTTTCGTCCGTATTGCCGATTTAATATTGAGCATTGCGTAAAAAAATCACTGGATACAGTATGGTACCGTTAACGTTTCTTCGAAAAAAAGCCGCGCACAGCGTGCCCCTCCTGCTGGCAGCCCTGATCTTTACCGGCTGCGGCACCCAGGCACCCGACCAGAGCACTGCTCATATGCAGGGATCCGCTCAGGCTGATTCTGGCTTTTATCTGCAACAAATGTCGCAGAGTTCAAATGATACCAGGATCAACTGGCAATTACTCGCCATTCGTGCACTGCTGAAGGAAGGAAAAACCCAGCAGGCTGCCGAGCTGTTCAGCCAGCTGCCGCAGGATCTTAACGACGATCAGCGCCATGAGCAGACGCTGCTGTCGGCAGAACTGAAGGTCGCGCAGAAAGATTTCGACGGCGCGAAGAAGATCCTCGGCACTATCGAACTGAGCGCGCTGGATAAGAATCAGCAGGCCCGTTTCTGGCAGGCCGGTATCACCGCTGAGCAGGGTCGCCCCTCCCTGACGCTTCTCCGCGCGCTGATTGCCCAGGAGCCTCTGCTCGCGGGTGCGGACAAGCAGAAAAATATTGACGCAACCTGGCAGGCACTCGCCTCCATGACCCAGGATCAGGCCAGAGCGCTGGTGATCAACGCCGATGAAAATGTCCTGCAAGGCTGGCTGGATCTGCAACAGATGTGGTTCAACAACCGCAGCGATCCGAACATGCTGAAAGCCGGCATTACCGACTGGCAAAAGCGCTACCCGCAAAACCCGGGAGCAAAAATGCTGCCAACGCAGCTGGTGAACGTGCAAAACTTTAAGCCCGCCTCCACCAGCAAAATCGCCCTGCTGCTGCCGTTAAACGGCCAGGCAGCGGTGTTTGGCCGCGCCATTCAGCAAGGTTTTGAAGCCGCGAAAAACGGCACTACCGCCGTCACCGGCAGCGCCGTTCCGGCGCAGGCAGCACAGGCGGCGAATGTGAATGACGTCGTCAGTCCGTCAGCCGCCGAAACCAGCGACCTGACCACCGCGCAAACCCCTGCCCAGGGCACCATGCAGAATCCGGTTACCGCCCCAACGACGCAACCCGCTACCTCAGCGCCTGCGGCAACACAGGCCCCGGCTGAAACTCCGGCGCCCGCGACGGCAGAACAACCTCAGCCGCAAACCGCGCAGCCGGAACAGCAGCCAGCAGCCCAGCCGCAGGCTGTGGCCACCACCAGCGCTAACCCTGGTGCAGAGTTGAAAATCTACGACACCAGCGCCCAGCCGCTTGACCAGGTGCTGGCGCAGGTTCAGCAGGACGGGGCCAGCATCGTTGTCGGCCCGCTGTTGAAAAACAACGTGGAAGCGCTGATGAAGAGCAACACCACGCTGAACGTGCTTGCGCTGAACCAGCCAGAGCAGGTTCAGAACCGCGCCAATATCTGTTACTTCGCCCTCTCTCCGGAGGATGAAGCCCGCGATGCGGCCCGTCATATTCACGAGCAGGGCAAGCAGGCGCCGCTGCTGCTGATCCCACGCAGCACGCTGGGCGACCGCGTTGCCAACGCCTTTGCGCAAGAGTGGCAGACCCTTGGCGGTGGCGTGGTGTTGCAGCAGAAATTTGGCTCAGCTTCCGAACTGAGAGCGGGCGTGAACGGCGGGGCAGGTATTGCCCTCAACGGTAGCCCGGTATCCGCCAGCCTGCCGCAGCAGCAGAGCGTCACCATCGGCGGTCTGACGATCCCGGCCCCCCCTACCGACGCGCAAATCAGCGGCGGCGGTAAAGTGGATTCGGCGTACATCGTCGCTACGCCGGAAGAGATCGCCTTTATCAAACCAATGATCGCCATGCGTAACGGCAGCCAGAGCGGCGCAACGCTCTACGCCAGCTCACGCAGCGCACAGGGTACCGCAGGCCCGGATTTCCGTCTGGAAATGGAAGGACTGCAATACAGCGAGATCCCTATGCTGGCAGGCAGCAACCCGCAGTTGATGCAGCAGGCGCTGGGCGCGGTGCGCAATGATTATTCCCTGGCGCGTCTGTACGCGATGGGCGTCGATGCCTGGGCGCTGGCAAACCACTTTACCCAGATGCGCCAGGTACCGGGCTTTGAGCTTAACGGGAATACCGGCGATCTGACCGCCGATCAGGATTGTGTGATTAACAGGAAGTTATCATGGCTCAAATACCAGCAGGGGCAGATCGTCCCGGCCAGTTAAGCCGCAAAGAGACCGGCGACGCGTGGGAGCTAAAAGCGCGCCGCTGGCTTGAAGGCAAAGGACTGCGCTTTGTCGCCGCCAACGTTCGCGGGCGCGGCGGCGAGATTGACCTGATTATGAAAGACGGTCAAACCATCGTGTTTGTTGAAGTACGCTACCGACAGTCGTCCCGTTTTGGCGGTGCTGCCGCCAGCGTGACGCTCGCCAAACAACAAAAATTATTACAGACTGCCCACTTGTGGCTTGCCCGCCATAATGGGAGTTTTGATACTGTGGATTGCCGTTTCGATGTGGTAGCCTTCACCGGAAATGCGATCGACTGGCTTAAAAACGCGTTTGGCGAAGACGCATAAATAAGATTTTAAAGGGATACCGTGCTCGAACGAATAAAAGTGTGCTTCACAGAAAGCATTCAAACGCAGATTGCCGCAGCGGAAGCCCTTCCGGACGCGATCTCGCGTGCAGCGATGACGCTGGTTCAGTCGCTGCTCAACGGCAACAAAATCCTCTGTTGTGGCAATGGCACGTCCGCCGCCAACGCACAGCATTTTGCTGCCAGCATGATCAATCGCTTCGAAACCGAGCGACCGAGTTTACCTGCCATTGCACTAAACACCGATAACGTGGTCTTAACTGCGATTGCCAACGATCGTCTGCATGACGAAATTTACGCCAAGCAGGTGCGCGCCTTAGGCCATGCCGGAGACGTGCTGCTGGCGATCTCCACGCGCGGTAACAGCCGGGATATCGTTAAGGCGGTTGAAGCGGCAGTAACCCGGGACATGACGATTGTCGCCCTGACCGGTTACGACGGCGGTGAGCTGGCTGGCCTGCTGGGGCCGCAGGATGTGGAGATCCGCATTCCTTCGCACCGTAGCGCCCGCATCCAGGAGATGCATATGCTCACGGTGAACTGCTTATGCGATCTGATCGATAACACGCTTTTCCCTCACCAGGATGATTAAGGAGTTCTCATGAAGGTTTTATCGGCCCTTGCAGTCGTGATGTCTGCATTACTGCTTCAGGGATGCATCGCTGCCGCTGTAGTCGGTACCGCAGCGGTCGGCACCAAAGCAGCGACCGATCCGCGTACCGTTGGGACGCAGGTGGATGACGGTACGCTTGAGCTGCGCGTAAACAGTGCACTGTCGAAAGACGAACAGATCAAGAAGGAAGCACGCATTAACGTGACGGCTTATCAGGGTAAAGTTCTGCTGGCAGGCCAGGCGCCAACCCCTGAACTCGCCTCGCGCGCCAAACAGATCGCGATGGGCGTAGAAGGTACGGCGGAAGTGTTTAACGAGATCCGCCAGGGCCAGCCGATTGGTCTCGGCACCGCGTCATCTGATACCTGGATCACCACCAAAGTGCGTTCCCAGCTGCTGGGTACCGACCAGGTGAAATCCTCAAACGTGAAAGTAACCACTGAGAACGGCGAAGTGTTCCTGCTGGGCCTGGTGACAGAACGTGAAGGGAAAGCGGCGGCGGATATCGCCAGCCGGGTGAGCGGCGTGAAGCACGTCACCACCGCCTTTACTTATATCAAGTAATTCACACCTGACTGTAAGCCCGGTAAGCGCCAGCGCCACCGGGCTTTCTTTCACACCAGCGCCATACTCCCCACAATCACTCCGCTCAACGCCACCAGCCCCGCCGTCAGCCACAGCGCTTTCGCCGGGAATGACTTACGCAGCATGATCAGCGACGGCAGGCTCACCGCCGGCAGCGTGATGAGCAGCGCCAGCGCCGGTGCGGTACCCATGCCAGCCATCATCATGGTCTGAATAATCGGGATCTCCGCCGCGGTTGGGATCACAAACAGGCAACCGGCCACCGCCATCGCAATCACCCACATCAGCGTATTGTCGATAGCGCCATCCGCATGCGGGAACAGCCAGACGCGCGCCGCCCCCAGCACCAGTACGGCCAGGATATAGACCGGGATTGTGCTCCAGAAAAGCTGCCACAGCGCTTTGCCCCAGCGAGATAAGAAACTGCCCTGCGGATCGCTGAGATCCAGCTCAACGGAGGCAGGCCCGGCCTCGTTGTCTTTCACCAGGTGCTGCACCAGCGTAGCGACAAGCACCACCGTCAGCAGGCCAGCCGCCAGACGGATAAACGCGAAATGCCAGCCGAGAACGAAGCCCATAAACACCAGCGTTGCCGGGTTCAGCAGGGGGTTACCCATCCAGAAGGCAAGCGCGCCGCCCATGGACACGCGCTGTCGGCGCATACCCGCCGCCACCGGTGCAGCGCAGCAGGAGCACATCATGCCCGGCAGGGAGAAAATCGTTCCCAGCAGCGTGCCCTGCAGGCGCGGTTGTCCCAGGGTTTTTATCAGCCAGTTACGCGGGATAAGTACCTGAATCAGCGAGCCCAGCAAAACGCCCAATACCGCCGCTTTCCAGACGGCAAGAAAATAGACCATTGCGTAATCCCACGCCGCGCGAAGCGGGCTGGAATCGGCCTGCGCGAGAATCGATTTACCGATGCTGTGGGTGTCGGCGGCGGTGAAGGCTTTACCGTAGTACGGCTGCCATTTCACATACCAGAGGCCAATGATGACCACGAGAAAGAAGAGTGCGGGCTTCCACCACTGAACAGGTGTTGCCGCCTGAGATGAAGACTGACCAGTCATACCATTCCCCGGAAGGTGTTATTTAATAAGCCGGGGAAGTTTACGCCTCGCCCTGCGCGATTTCACGCAGTTTTGCCGAAGGGATAATATTAACCCCCTCTTGCGACGGAGCCAGTGCCTCTTTCAGCATCGCCTGCGCGACATCCCGCGCCTCGATGGACTTCCAGTTACCTGGCAGGATGCGAAACAGCGGAGCGAAAAAAGACTCGTTAAAACGCCGTTCGTCGCGGTGGCCCATCAGCATGGAAGGCCGCACGATGGTCAGGCGCTCCCATTGCTGCGCGATTAACGCCTCTTCCATTTTGCCCTTCACCTGGTTGTAAAAAAACGGCGAGCCTGCGTTCGCGCCGTGCGCGCTGACCACCAGGAAATGCTTAGCACCCAGCTTCTTGGCCGTCAGAGCGGTATCTACCACCAGCGTGTAATCTGCATGGACAAAGGCTTCTTTACTGCCCGCTTCCCGTCGGGTGGTGCCAAGGCAGCAAAAGGCGATATCAATGGGATCCTGCACCTGCGCCAGCGCGTCGGTAAGCTGGGGATCGTGCGGGTTATAGACGCCGGTGATATCCAACAGCGGGCGACGCGTCGGGGCGGCGATATAGTTGATATGCCGATCCTGGATCAACAGCCGCAGCAGATGTCCACCCACCAGCCCGGTTGCGCCGGTAATCAGTACCTGACTCATCTTGTCCCCTTTACAGAATTGTCCGTTTGCGATCTGGGCCTGCTCTACCACACTTAAAAGTCTGTTACCGGTAAGTATTTACCACAAACGGGAAAAAAACAGTCTGAAGCGAAAACAACGGAGGAAGCATGGGTAAAAAAATCGCAGTCTTGATTACCGACGAGTTTGAAGATTCAGAATTTACGTCGCCAGCAGAGGCATTCCGCAAGGCGGGCCACGAGGTGGTCACCATCGAAAAAGAAGCGGGTAAAACCGTGAAGGGCCACAAGGGTGAAGCCAGCGTGACCATTGACGAATCCATTGATAACGTCAGCCCGTCGGATTTCGACGCCCTGCTGTTACCGGGCGGCCATTCACCGGATTCCCTGCGCGGGGACGAGCGTTTCGTCACCTTTACCCGTGACTTCGTCGGCACCGGTAAACCGGTGTTTGCCATTTGCCACGGTCCGCAGCTGCTGATCAGCGCCGAGGTGGTACGCGGACGTAAGCTCACCGCGGTGAAACCGATCGTTATCGATCTGAAAAACGCCGGTGCCGAGTTCTACGATCAGGAAGTGGTGAACGATAACGATCAGCTGATCACCAGCCGTACGCCGGACGATCTTCCAGCGTTTAACCGCGAAGCGCTACGCCTGCTCGGTGCGTAACCAGTGCAGCTTCTTGCCAAAGCCCAGGGTGTTGTCGGTAAATTTCAGCTCATCGAGGCGGATTTCCCACACCGGGGCTTTTAGCGCTGCGGCCACCGGGAAGCGGCGCGTATAGCGTTTACGCTGGGCGTCGCTTTCCTCACCTTCCAGGCGACGAATTTCGCCTTTGAACTGGACCCCGCGGATCAGCGCAACGGTTTTAGGCTGACCATTTACCGTGCCCGCCACTTTTGCCTGTTGGCCCGTCATCTGCGCATGCCGCGTTTTGTCTTCGCTCATCACGTAAAAGGCCACGCGCTCGGGATCGTAGTAATAAAAGGCATTTGCGCACCACATCTCCTCGTCTTTACAGACGCACCAGGTCACAACATGCTGCTTTGCCAGCCAGCGGTTAATGGCGGCCAGTGTTTCCATTTTCGCTCTCTCTCATGCTATGGTGCGTTCACCTTAACATACTGAATCTGTTTACCGTGTGCTGGTTTCTCTATCTTGTCCGAACCGCTGATAACGCACTCTACACCGGGATCACTACCGATGTGGCACGGCGTTTTTTACAACATCAAACGGGAAAAGGGGCGAAAGCACTGCGGGGGAAAGGTGAACTTCAGCTGGCGTTTTCAGCCGCCGTGGGCGACAGATCCCTGGCGCTCAGGCTGGAGTACCGCATCAAGCAGCTGACGAAGCGCCAGAAAGAGCGTCTCGTCAACGGGGACGGCTCTTTCGAGGCGCTACGCGAAAGCCTGCTTAAAAACGATTGAAATGATCGTGGTACTCCACCAGACCGGTAACGCCGTCGAGCGAATCGTCCGCCAGAGGATGTACCAGGAAAGATGTTTCCGTGCCTGGCCAGTGGCAGCGCAGATCGTATCTGGACGCTGGCTCAAAGCCTAAACGCTCGTAGAACGCCGGATCGCCCAGAACGACGACAGCGGCATAGCCAAATTCATTCAGGGAATCCAGCCCTTCATAGACCAGCTGGCGTGCCAGGCCCTGTCCACGGTAGTTTTCATCCACCGCCAGCGGCGCCATGCCGACCCACTGTAACTCTTCGCCCTGCACAATCACCGGACTGAACGCCACGTAGCCGACTACCTGCCCTTCATCGTCGGTGGCAACCAGGCCCAGCGTAATCAGGCCATCTTCGCGAAGATCGTGAACCAGTTGAGCTTCGGCGTCGCCTGCAAAAGAGCGGCGTAACAACGCATCGATACCCGGCGCATCAATCCCAATTTCGACTCGAATCAGCATGGTTCACCTACTGAAGTGTGTTTACTGTCCGGCGGGGTTTTTAGCCCGGCCTCAACGAAATCTGCCATTTGCATCAACATTATACGCAGAGCTTTCGGCATCTGCTCCAGCTCAATGGCATCCATTAAATTTTTGACGTACAGACCGAGCTCCGTGTCGCCTTCAATCACCAGACGACGCTGGAAGAAGAGGGTGTCCGGATCCTGTTTGCGCGCGGCGATCATCAGCAGATCGCTGGCATCCGCGCTAAAGCTGACATCCGCCTCGGCGGTTTCACGGACGATAAGCCGATCGTTCTCTACGGAAGTAAACCAGCGCAACCCGATATCGCGTACTTCAATCTTTAACCAGCGGCCTTCCAGAAACTCAAGCTCACCGTCCTGTAGCGCCTGGCGGAACTGCCAGCTCAGTACCTGTTCCAGCACCTGGCGTTTAAGCGCGAACGGCGCCAGTTTTACCGGCACGCTCAGCATTGATGGGCCAAATTGTACGAGACGTGAACGCAGTTTATCCAGCACGAGCTTTACTCCCTGATAGCTATAGTCCTGCTATTTTGCCATATCCCGACAAGAAGATAGCGGCGTAAATCAACAAACCGTTGTCCGGTATACCTCATTATTGGTGCCATCAATACGCCATTAGCTGCCTTAAATCAAAAATTGTCGCGTATGGGTTAATTAAAATCCCAGCTCGTTAACATTTTTTACGATCCCTGCGATCGACAACATCGGGATAAATTATGGAGCTGCTCTGCCCTGCCGGAAACCTTCCGGCGCTTAAGGCGGCCATCGAAAATGGGGCCGATGCGGTCTATATCGGGCTGAAAGATGATACCAACGCCCGCCATTTTGCGGGTCTTAACTTTACGGAGAAAAAGCTTCAGGAAGCCGTTAACTTCGTCCACCAGCACCGGCGCAAACTGCACATCGCCATCAATACCTTTGCCCATCCTGATGGCTACGCCCGCTGGCAGCGCGCCGTGGATATGGCGGCCCAGCTGGGCGCCGATGCGTTGATCCTGGCCGACCTCGCTATGCTTGAGTATGCGGCAGAACGTTATCCGCATATTGAGCGCCACGTCTCTGTTCAGGCATCGGCCACCAATGAAGAGGCCGTGCGTTTTTATCATCGACACTTTGACGTGGCTCGCGTGGTGCTGCCGCGCGTGCTCTCTATTCATCAGGTTAAGCAACTGGCGCGCGTCACGCCAGTGCCGCTGGAGGTTTTTGCCTTCGGCAGCCTGTGCATCATGGCCGAAGGCCGCTGCTATCTTTCTTCCTATCTTACCGGGGAATCGCCAAACACCGTCGGTGCCTGCTCGCCTGCCCGCTTCGTTCGCTGGCAGCAAACGCCGCAGGGACTGGAGTCGCGCCTGAATAACGTGTTAATCGACCGCTATCAGGACGGTGAAAACGCGGGCTACCCGACACTGTGCAAAGGCCGCTATCTGGTGGACGGCGAGCGCTACCACGCGCTGGAGGAGCCCACCAGCCTCAACACGCTGGAGCTGCTGCCAGAGCTGCTGGCCGCCAACATTGCCTCGGTGAAAATCGAAGGCCGCCAGCGTAGCCCGGCCTACGTGAGCCAGGTGGCGAAGGTGTGGCGTCAGGCCATCGACCGCTGCATGGCGGACCCGCAAAACTACGCCCCGCAGGCGGCCTGGATGGAGACGCTCGGCGCGATGTCCGAAGGCACGCAAACCACGCTCGGCGCGTATCACCGTAAATGGCAGTGAGATAATCATGAAATATTCATTAGGGCCGGTGCTTTACTACTGGCCAAAAGAGACGCTGGAAGATTTTTACCAGCAGGCGGCTAACAGCAGCGCCGATGTGATTTACCTCGGCGAAGCGGTGTGCAGCAAGCGCCGTGCCACCAAAGTGGGCGACTGGCTGGATATGGCGAAAAGCCTGGCCGGCAGCGGCAAGCAGGTGGTGCTCTCGACGCTGGCGCTGGTGCAGGCGTCCTCTGAACTGGGCGAGCTGAAGCGCTACGTCGAAAACGGTGAGTTCCTGCTGGAGGCGAGCGACCTGGGCGTGGTGAACATGTGCGCCGAGCGTAAGCTGCCGTTTGTCGCCGGACATGCGCTGAACTGCTATAACGCGGTGACCCTGCGCCTGCTGCTCAAACAGGGGATGACACGCTGGTGCATGCCGGTTGAGCTCTCCCGCGACTGGCTGGCCAACCTGCTAAATCAGTGTGACGAGCTGGGCATTCGCAATCAGTTTGAAGTCGAAGTGCTGAGCTACGGCCATCTGCCGCTGGCCTACTCTGCCCGCTGCTTCACCGCGCGTTCCGAAGATCGCCCGAAAGACGAGTGTGAAACCTGCTGCATTAAGTACCCGAACGGACGCAGCATGCTGTCGCAGGAGAATCAGCAGGTGTTTGTCCTCAACGGCATTCAGACTATGAGCGGTTACGTCTATAACCTCGGCAACGAGCTGGCGTCAATGCATGGGCTGGTGGATATGGTGCGTCTTTCGCCGCTCGATACCGGCGTGTTCGCCATGCTGGACGCCTTCCGTGCCAACGAAAACGGCGCCTCGCCGCTGCCGCTGACGGCAAACAGCGACTGCAACGGTTACTGGAAACGTCTCGCCGGGCTGGAATTGCAGGGGTAAAAAAGCTCACTTTGTTAACAACGGTTATCATTTTTTAATGCAGTATTAAAGATTGACCGTCGACAAAGTGAGCTGTTATGACTGACAAAACCATTCCGTTTTCGGTGCTGGATCTGGCACCGATTCCACAAGGCTCCTCGGCAAGAGAAGCCTTTTCGCACTCTCTGGATCTGGCTCAGCTTGCCGAAAAACGTGGCTATCACCGCTACTGGCTGGCGGAGCACCATAACATGGTGGGCATCGCCAGCGCCGCCACCTCAGTACTGATTGGCTATCTGGCGGCGAATACCACTACTTTGTACCTTGGCTCCGGTGGCGTGATGCTGCCGAACCATGCCCCGCTGGTGATTGCCGAGCAGTTTGGCACCCTGAATACACTCTACCCCGGTCGCATTGATTTGGGTCTTGGCCGCGCGCCGGGCAGCGACCAGCCGACCATGCGCGCCCTGCGTCGCCATATGAGCGGCGATATCGACAACTTCCCGCGTGATGTAGCGGAGCTGGTGGACTGGTTCGATGCGAGCGATCCTAACCCGCACGTGCGCCCGGTGCCGGGCTACGGCGAGAAAATCCCGGTGTGGCTGTTAGGCTCAAGTCTGTACAGCGCACAGCTTGCCGCACAGCTGGGGCTGCCGTTCGCGTTCGCTTCCCACTTCGCACCGGATATGCTGCATCAGGCTCTGCATCTCTACCGCACAAACTTCAAGCCTTCCGAGCGTCTTGAGAAGCCGTATGCGATGGTGTGCATCAATATCATTGCCGCCGACAGCAACCGCGACGCGGAATTCCTGTTTACCTCCATGCAGCAGGCGTTTGTGAAGCTGCGTCGCGGCGAGACGGGCCAGTTGCCACCACCGGTAGAAAATATGCATCAGCTGTGGTCGGCCTCCGAGCAGTATGGCGTGCAGCAGGCCCTGAGCATGTCGCTGGTGGGTGATAAGGCGAAGGTGCGTCACGGTCTGGAGGCAGTGCTACGAGAAACGCAGGCGGATGAAATTATGGTCAACGGCCAGATTTTCGATCATCAGGCGCGTTTGCATTCATTTGATCTGGCGATGCAGGTGAAAGAGGAGTTGGTGGGGTAGTTTTTTGCCGGATGGCGGCTTCGCCTTATCCGGCCTACGCGATCCCTGTAGGCCCGGTAAGCGTAGCGCCACCGGGCTTTCTGTTTACTGATACACAGGCAACAGATTAAAACTCGACAGCATGTGCACCACCGCGTTGCCGATACCAAATACCAGGATCAGCGCAATCATCGGTTTTCCGCCCCAGACGCGGAATTTCGGGCTGCCGAAGCGCTTACGTGATTTACGCGCCAGCAGCGCCGGTACAATCGCCGCCCAGATGGTAGCCGCCAGTCCTGCATAGCCGATGGCGTACAGGAAACCGTTCGGCCACAGCAGGCCGCCCACAATCGGCGGCAGGAAGGTTAACAGCGCCGTTTTGAAGCGCCCCATCGCAGAGTCATCAAAACCAAACAGATCTGCCAGGTAGTCAAACAGGCCCAGCGTCACGCCGAGAAATGAGCTCGCCACCGCAAAGTTAGAGAAGACCACCAGAAGCAGATCCAGACTGCGGCTGTTCAGCACGCCACTCAGCGCCTGTACCAGCACATCAATGTTACCGCCCTTCTGCGCAATGCCGATAAATTCCGGACGCGGGATGTTACCCATCGTCCCCAGCAGCCAGATCACATACAGCCCCAGCGCCAGCAGCGTGCCGTAAATCAGGCATTTCACGATGGTGCGCGGATCCTTGCCGTAGTACTTCATCAGGCTCGGTACGTTGCCGTGGTAGCCGAACGACGCCAGACAGAATGGCAACGTCATAAGCAGGTATGGCGTGTAGGAGGTGTTCACTTCCGCAACGTTAAACAGCGTGGCCGGCGTGACGTGCCCCAGCAGGCTGCCGAAGGTCAGGAAGAAGGTGATGACCTTGGCGCCCAGCACGATCGCCGTCATGCGGCTGACCGCTTTGGTACTCATCCAGACGATAAACGCCACGCCCAGCGCGAAGCAGAGACCCGCCAGACGCGCCGGAACGTTCAGCGACATCTCGGAGAAGGTGTGATGCAGAATCGACCCGCTCGCTGAAATGTACGCGTAGGTCAGGATATAGAGTACAAACGCGATGGACAACCCGTTCACCAGGTTCCAGCCTTTGCCCAGCAGATCTCGGGTGATGGTGTCGAAGCTGGAGCCAATGCGGTAGTTCAGGTTTGCTTCAAGGATCATCAGCCCGGAATGGAGCATGCAGAACCAGGTGAAAACCAGCGCCGCCAGCGACCAGAAGAACCACGCACCGGACATAACCACTGGCAGGGAGAACATCCCGGCACCAATAATGGTTCCGCCGATGATCACCACGCCGCCAAGCAGCGAAGGTGACGTTTGGGTGGTGGTTAGTGTTGCCATGCGGCCTTATCTCCAGTCAAAAATGTGGTGTGCATTTTAATGTGATGCACTGTACCAGTACAAGAGTACAAAAGGAATAAAAAAAGCCCCGATAACAACTATCGGGGCTGTATATTTTACTTTACGTCAAAAGCGAAAAGGCTTACGCGTCACCGAAACGACGACGGCTGGTGCCTTCTTCGCGGCGTGGGCCACGATTTTCACGGCGCTCGCCGGAGAAACGACGAGGTTCGCCAGTGCGACCTTCGCTACGACCGCCTTCACGACGCTCGCCACCGAAGCTGCGACCACCGCCACGGCGTTCGCCACCGCGGTCAGAGCGAGGCTGTGCATCACCCATCAGTTGCATGTTCATTGGCTTGTTCAGAATGCGGGTGCGAGTAAAGTGCTGCAGTACTTCGCCCGGCATGCCTTTTGGCAGCTCGATCGTTGAGTGTGAACCGAACAGCTTGATGTTACCGATGTAACGGCTGCTGATGTCGCCTTCATTAGCGATCGCGCCAACGATGTGACGAACTTCAACACCATCATCACGGCCCACTTCAATGCGATACAGTTCCATTTCGCCAGCGTCACGACGCTCGCGACGTGGACGGTCTTCACCACCACGCTCTGGACGGTCACCGCGTGGACCACGGTCGTTACGGTCGCCACGACGTTCGAAACGATCGTCACGGTCACGGAACTCACGCTTAGGACGCATCGGTGCATCAGGTGGCACGATCAGGCTACGTTCGCCCTGCGCCATTTTCAGCAGTGCTGCGGCCAGAGTTTCCATATCCAGCTCTTCGCCTTCAGCGACAGGCTGGATCTGGGACAGCAGCGCACGGTACTGATCCAGATCGCTGCTTTCCAGCTGCTGCTGTACTTTCGCGGCGAATTTTTCCAGACGGCGTTTGCCCAGCAGTTCTGCGTTTGGCAGTTCGGCTTCTGGAATGGTCAGCTTCATGGTGCGTTCAATGTTACGCAGCAGACGACGCTCGCGGTTCTCAACGAACAGCAGCGCACGGCCCGCACGGCCCGCACGACCGGTACGGCCGATACGGTGAACGTAAGACTCGGAGTCCATTGGGATATCGTAGTTTACAACCAGGCTGATACGCTCAACGTCCAGACCACGTGCTGCCACGTCGGTTGCAATCAGGATATCCAGACGACCATCTTTCAGACGCTCCAGAGTCTGCTCACGCAGCGCCTGGTTCATGTCGCCGTTCAGCGCTGCGCTGTTGTAGCCGCTACGCTCCAGCGCTTCAGCCACTTCCAGGGTCGCGTTTTTGGTACGTACGAAGATAATCGCCGCATCAAAATCTTCCGCTTCCAGGAAACGGACCAGCGCTTCGTTTTTGCGCATGCCGTATACAGACCAGTAGCTCTGGCTGATGTCCGGGCGAGTGGTCACGCTAGACTGAATACGCACTTCCTGCGGCTCTTTCATGAAGCGGCGGGTAATGCGACGGATCGCTTCTGGCATGGTTGCAGAGAACAGAGCGGTCTGATGACCTTCCGGGATCTGCGCCATGATGGTTTCAACGTCTTCGATGAAGCCCATACGCAGCATTTCATCTGCTTCATCCAGTACCAGGCCGCTCAGCTTAGAGAGGTCCAGGGTACCGCGCTTCAGGTGATCCAGCAGACGGCCCGGCGTACCGACAACAATCTGTGGGCCCTGGCGCAGGGCGCGTAACTGCACGTCATAACGCTGGCCGCCGTACAGGGCTACCACGTTTACGCCGCGCATATGTTTAGAGAATTCCGTCATTGCTTCAGCAACCTGAACAGCCAGTTCACGGGTTGGAGCCAGGACGAGGATCTGCGGTGCACGCAGGTCCGGATCAATGTTGTTCAGCAGCGGCAGCGAGAATGCTGCGGTTTTACCGCTACCGGTCTGGGCCATGCCCAGCACGTCACGACCAGAAAGCAGGTGTGGGATACACTCAGCCTGGATCGGAGATGGTTTTTCGTAACCCAGATCGTTAAGGGCTTCAAGGATAGGAGCCTTCAGGCCCAGATCTGCAAAAGTGGTTTCGAATTCAGCCATGTAGTACAAGTGCCTCGATATTAATGGCGGCCAGTCTACTTAGCTCATCGTGAAAATGATTAGCAATTTTCATTGAAAAGTGTGAACCGGCTCAAATTAGGTGTATTGACGAACAACAACGCCCTCACCAGTGAAGGTGATGGCAATCAAAAGATTACGGGCTGATGTTTATGTCGTCAGCTATTGCTGGTCCGATTCTGCCAGGTCGTCTTGCTCCTGGCCCAAGAGCGATAATTCCAACAATGCATAACGGTGCTCAACGAAGTTATGTACGTTGTTAGCAACCGCTAATTTGAACAGTGCCGTAGCGCTGTCCATATCCCCCAGACTTAGGTAGTACTTACCTAAATAGAAGTTGGTTTCACTGAGATGCTCAGCGAGCGAGGTGTTATCCGTTGCGTCCGCCTTGAGGCGTTCCATCAGCGTTGCTTCGCTAATGTTGCCCAGGTAGAACTCGACAATGTTCCATCCCCACTGTTCCTTGTCCGATTTCTCGAAGCGCTGTTTCAGTGCTTCTTTGGCCTGCTTCTCATCGAGCTTCTGCTCAACGATGTAAAGCCACAGGCTGCGGAAAGGATCATTAGGATCGTCTTGATAAAACGCCAGCAGATCATCTTGCGCTAACTTATCACGACCGCCGTAATACAAGGCGATACCGCGATTCAAGTGCGCGTAGTTGTAAGTTGGATCAAGCTCAAGTACAGAATCAAACGCTTCATAGGCAGCATCAAAATTGCCTGCCTGCGTTAAATAAATGCCTAAGTAATTGAATACTTCAGGCATATCAGGTCGAATTGCCAGCGCTTGTGAAAAATCATTTCGCGCTAATGCCCTCAGACCGAGACTATCATACAACACTCCGCGCTCATATAAAAGCTGTGCGCGTTCGTCATCGGTTAAAGCCCGACTGGCAAGTATTTGTTCCATGCGTGCCAGAATCACTTCCTGCTGCAAAGTCGGTTGCAATGGCACTGCGAGGACTTCGCTCTTACGCCAGGCAGAGTTGCTGCATCCTGCCAGCGTTAAAGCTGTCGCAACGAAACACCAGCGCAAAAAAGGCTTCATTTCCCACTCCCGAAGACAACTATTGGATGAACGTCCTGTCCCCCGGCGGCTTAACAAGGCGTCCTGCCTGATAATAAGCCCTCCGCCTGCGCGGAGGGCAAATGGCAACCTTACTCGCCTTGCTGTTCGGCAGCCGGAGCTTCCGGCGCCGCAGCAGGCTGAGACTGCTCGGTTGCTTCTTTAATGCTCAGACGGATACGGCCCTGGCGGTCAACTTCCAGAACTTTCACCGGTACTTCCTGACCCATTTGCAGGTAATCGGTCACTTTCTCAACGCGCTTGTCAGCGATCTGAGAGATATGTACCAGACCTTCTTTACCGCCACCGATGGCAACGAATGCGCCAAAGTCAACGATACGGGTCACTTTACCATTGTAGATACGGCCCACTTCGATTTCAGCTGTAATCTCTTCGATACGGCGGATAGCATATTTCGCTTTCTCACCGTCGGTTGCTGCGATTTTCACAGTACCGTCATCTTCGATTTCGATGGTGGTGCCCGTTTCTTCGGTCAGTGCACGGATAACAGAACCGCCCTTACCGATAACATCTTTGATCTTGTCTGGATTGATCTTGATGGTGTGAATACGCGGAGCGAATTCAGAGATATCACCGCGTGGTGCGTTGATAGCCTGTTCCATCACGCCCAGGATGTGCAGACGCGCACCTTTAGCCTGGTTCAGAGCAACCTGCATGATCTCTTTAGTGATACCTTCAATTTTGATATCCATCTGCAGGGCAGAGATACCGTCGCGGGAACCCGCCACTTTGAAGTCCATATCACCCAGGTGGTCTTCGTCACCCAGAATGTCAGACAGAACAACGAAGTTGTCGCCTTCTTTCACCAGACCCATTGCGATACCCGCAACGGCGGCTTTGATCGGCACGCCTGCATCCATCAGCGCCAGAGAGGCACCACACACGGAAGCCATGGAAGAAGAACCGTTGGATTCAGTGATTTCAGACACGACACGTACGGTGTACGGGAATTTGTCTGCTTCTGGCATTACTGCCAGCACGCCGCGCTTCGCCAGACGACCGTGACCAATTTCACGACGCTTCGGTGAGCCAACCATACCGGTCTCGCCCACAGAGTACGGAGGGAAGTTGTAGTGGAACAGGAAGCTGTCAGTGCGCTCGCCCATCAGTTCATCGATGTTCTGTGCGTCACGTGCAGTACCCAGGGTAGCGGTAACCAGCGCCTGGGTTTCACCACGGGTGAACAGCGCGGAACCGTGAGTACGTGGCAGCACGCCAGTACGCACATCCAGACCACGGATCATGTCCTTTTCACGGCCATCAATACGCGGCTCGCCTGCCAGTACGCGACTACGAACAACGTTTTTCTCAATAGCGTGCAGGATTTCGCTCAGCTCGTTAGCGTCCAGCGTTTCGTCTTCCGCGATCAGGGTTGCGATGGTTTCATCTTTGATCACGTCAACCTGAGCATAACGCTCCTGTTTGTCTGTAATGCGATATGCATCGCTCAGACGAGATTCTGCCAGTGCAGCTACGCGTGCGTTCAGCGCGTCGTTTACCGCTTCTGGCTGCCAGTCCCAACGTGGTTTACCGGCTTCTTTCACCAGGTCGTTGATGTTCTGGATAACAATCTGCTGCTGGTCGTGGCCGAAGACCACTGCGCCCAGCATCTGGTCTTCACTCAGCAGTTCTGCTTCAGATTCAACCATCAGAACTGCTGCTTCAGTACCGGCAACAACCAGGTCCAGCTTACTCTCTTTCAGCTCTTCCTGAGTTGGGTTCAGCACATACTGGTCGTTGATGTAACCGACGCGCGCGGCACCGATTGGGCCATTGAATGGGATACCAGACAGTGACAGGGCAGCAGACGCACCGATCATCGCTACGATGTCCGGGTTAACCTGTGGGTTAACGGAAACAACGGTTGCGATAACCTGCACTTCATTGACGAAACCTTCCGGGAACAGCGGACGAACCGGGCGGTCAATCAGACGCGCGATCAGGGTTTCGCCTTCGCTTGGACGGCCTTCACGACGGAAGAAGCCACCCGGGATTTTACCGGCAGCGTAGGTACGCTCCTGGTAGTTCACGGTCAGTGGGAAGAAGTCCTGACCTGGTTTAGCTTTTTTCTGGCCAACTACGGTAACGAATACAGCAGTGTCATCCATGCTTACCATTACGGCAGCAGTAGCCTGACGAGCCATCATGCCGGTTTCCAGCGTGACGGTATGCTGACCATACTGGAATTTACGAACGATCGGATTCAGCAAAATTCTGTCCTTTCTTAAATGTTTGAAAGCACACCTCAGGTGTGCTGACGATTTAACCCGACCTTCTTCGCATCCTCGCGACTAATGACAACCGACACCCCCATGGGTGAAGCCTCTCATTAGCCGCGCGAACCTCTGCAATGAAGATCATTTATAGCAACAATACAATAGTTTCCCCTGAATTGCTGCCGTCTGGTTGAAAAAAGGGGCCATCAGGCCCCCTTTTCTGAAACTCGCAAGAATTAGCGACGCAGACCCAGACGCTCGATCAGCGCGGTGTAGCGTGCAACATCTTTACGCTTCAGGTAGTCGAGCAGTTTACGACGCTGAGAAACCATACGCAGCAGACCACGACGGCTGTGGTGATCTTTTTTGTGCTCTGCAAAGTGACCCTGCAGGTGGTTAATCTGTGCAGTCAGCAGTGCAACCTGAACTTCGGTAGAACCGCTGTCGTTAGTACCACGACCAAACTCAGAAACGATTTTAGCTTTAGCTTCAACGCTTAGAGACATTTTCAAACTCCAAAGTATAAAGAATGTAAGGATGCCGATCTCTAATTCAGCTATCCCATGTACGCCCCGCAGATTGTTAAACAATTTACCAGGCGTTAAGCGGCGATATTCTACTCGTCTCCCCTGCTTATCGCAAGGTGAGGCGTTATCACCGTCACGCTTCGACCGGGTATTCGACGACCAGACGACGCGGGGCAACGCGCCCTTCACCGTCCATTTCGCCCATCCCGATAAACTTGCCTTCCTCCCCTTCCGTCACACGGACCAGGCCCTCAAGCGGCGCCCCCGTTGTGCGGACCGGGTTTCCGTTCTTAAAGTAAACGGACGATGTTAAAGGAAGATTAACAACCGGGAAATCTGCTGCCGGACTGTCCATTGGCATCAGCAGCGGATCCAGCAGATCTGCCGGCGCAATTCCCTGCGCTTGCGCCTGTTCAGCCAGGGCGTGCAGATGCTCAAGCGTTACCATACGTTCGACCGGATACTTGCTGACCGCCAGACGACGCAGATAAATCACATGCGCGCCGCAGCCCAGCTTTTCACCGAGGTCGTCAATGATGGTGCGGATGTAGGTCCCTTTCGAGCAGTGCACTTCCAGCTCCAGCTCATCACCTTCGTGGCGAATGAACAACAGCTCATACACGGTAATCGGACGGGCTTCACGCGGAACGTCAATGCCCTGACGCGCATATTCGTAAAGCTTCTTGCCCTGATATTTCAACGCCGAATACATCGACGGCACCTGCATTGTGTCGCCCCGGAAGCTCTCCAGCGCCGCATCAAGTTGCTCTGCGCTGAAGGTTACCGGACGCTCTTCAACGACCTGACCATCCGCATCGGAAGTGTCCGTGCGCTGGCCCAGTTTGGCAATCACGCGGTAGCGCTTATCGGAATCCAGCAGATACTGGGAAAACTTTGTCGCTTCACCCAGGCAGATCGGGAGCATCCCGGTTGCCAGCGGATCCAGCGCACCGGTGTGCCCCGCGCGATTGGCGTTATAAATACGCTTTACTTTTTGCAGCACGTCGTTGCTGGATGCGCCCTGTGGTTTATCCAGCAACAGCACGCCATGCACGTCACGACCGCGACGACGAGGACGACTCATCAGTCCTCCTTGCTGTCGTCCGCCGGGTTAACACGACGCTCATCGTCATGTTTCACCACGCTGGTCACCAGGTTGGACATACGCATACCCTCAACCAGCGAGTTGTCGTAGAAGAAGGTCAGCTCCGGCACAATACGCAGACGCATCGCTTTGCCAAGCAGAGAGCGGATGAAACCAGAGGCTTCCTGCAGCGCTTTAATGCCGTTCTTCACGGCGTCTTCATCCTGGTCATTCAGGAATGTCACAAACACTTTGGCGTACGCCAGGTCGCGGGACATTTCCACGCCAGACACGGTGGTCATCATCCCCACGCGTGGATCTTTGATTTCACGTTGCAGAATGAGAGCGATCTCTTTCTGCATCTCCTGCGCGACGCGCTGTGGGCGACCAAATTCTTTCGCCATAATAAATTCTCCAGACAAAAAAGGGGCTTAAGCCCCTTTTTAAAATTACTGCCGGGTGGCGCTTCGCTTACCCGGCCTACGCTAATTAATCTTCAGTTGACGAAGATTACGCGATGGTACGCTGAATTTCGATGATCTCGAACACTTCGATCATATCGCCAACGCGAACGTCGTTGTAGTTCTTAACACCGATACCACATTCCATGCCGTTACGAACTTCGTTAACGTCATCTTTGAAGCGGCGCAGGGATTCCAGCTCACCTTCGTAGATAACCACGTTGTCGCGCAGTACGCGGATTGGGTTGTGACGCTTAATGGTCCCTTCGGTAACCATACAGCCCGCGATCGCACCGAATTTCGGTGATTTGAACACGTCACGTACTTCAGCCAGACCGATGATCTGCTGTTTCAGCTCAGGAGACAGCATGCCGCTCATCGCTGCTTTCACTTCGTCAATCAGGTTATAGATGACGGAGTAGTAACGCAGATCCAGGCTTTCAGCATCGATAACTTTACGCGCAGATGCGTCAGCACGAACGTTGAAGCCAACCAGGATAGCGTTGGACGCGGCTGCCAGGGTTGCGTCGGTTTCGGTGATACCACCTACGCCAGAACCGATGATCTTCACTTTCACTTCGTCGGTAGACAGTTTCAGCAAGGAGTCGGAGATCGCTTCCACAGAACCCTGTACGTCCGCTTTCAGAACGATGTTCACTTCGTGAACTTCGCCTTCAGTCATGTTGGCGAACATGTTCTCGAGTTTAGATTTCTGCTGGCGAGCCAGTTTCACCTCACGGAATTTACCCTGACGATACAGCGCCACTTCACGTGCTTTCTTCTCGTCACGTACCACGGTTACTTCGTCACCGGCAGCCGGAACACCGGACAGGCCGAGGATTTCCACTGGGATGGACGGACCCGCTTCCAGCACTTCCTGACCCAGTTCGTTACGCATCGCACGAACGCGACCGTATTCGAAACCACACAGAACGATGTCGCCCTTGTGCAGAGTACCTTCGCGAACCAGAACGGTTGCAACCGGACCACGACCTTTATCCAGGAAGGATTCGATTACCGCGCCGCTCGCCATACCTTTACGAACCGCTTTCAGCTCCAGAACTTCAGCCTGAAGCAGGATAGCGTTCAGCAGGTCGTCGATACCGGTACCTGCTTTTGCAGATACAGGGATGAACTGCGCTTCACCGCCCCACTCTTCCGGCATAACGCCGTACTGTGACAGTTCGTTCTTAACGCGATCCATATCGGCTTCTGGCTTATCGATTTTGTTGACTGCAACAACCAAAGGCACCTGCGCCGCTTTCGCGTGCTGGATAGCTTCAATGGTCTGTGGCATCACGCCATCATCGGCAGCAACAACCAGAACAACGATATCCGTTGCCTGAGCACCACGAGCACGCATTGAGGTAAACGCTGCGTGGCCTGGGGTATCCAGGAAGGTGATCATGCCGTTTTCGGTTTCTACGTGGTAAGCACCGATGTGCTGGGTAATACCACCCGCTTCGCCGGAGGCAACCTTAGTAGAACGAATGTAGTCAAGCAGAGAGGTTTTACCGTGGTCAACGTGACCCATGATGGTCACAACCGGTGCGCGCGGTTCAGCCGCTGCGCCCGTATCACGGTCGCTCATTACTGCTTCTTCCAGCTCGTTTTCACGACGCAGGATAACTTTGTGGCCCATCTCCTCGGCAACCAGCTGTGCGGTTTCCTGGTCGATGACCTGGTTGATGGTGGCCATTGCGCCCAGCTTCATCATCGCTTTGATGACCTGAGAGCCTTTCACCGCCATCTTGTTAGCCAGTTCGCCAACGGTGATGGTTTCGCCGATCACAACGTCACGGTTAACGGCCTGAGCTGGCTTCTGGAAGCCCTGCTGCAGAGCGGAACCTTTACGCTTACCGCCTTTACCACCGCGAACCGCTGCACGTGCTTCTTCACGGTCAGCTTTAGATTCAGCGTGCTTGTTACCTTTTTTCGCAGGACGCGCCGCTTTTGTACTGCGAGTACGGCCACGACCACCTTCAACTTCACGGTCGTTATCGTCTTCTGCCTGGCGCGCATGCTGAGAAGTGGTTACGTGATAATCGCTGTTGTCTTCAGTTGGTTCAGCGGTATTCACACCGTTCTTCTCGTTTTCTTCTGCCATGCGACGCGCTTCTTCGGCGACGCGGCGAGCTTCTTCTTCAAGCTTGCGGCGGGCTTCTTCTTCCGCTTTACGCTTCAGCTCGGCAGCTTCATTTTCACGGCGGGCTTTTTCAGCCTGGGCAGTTTTGGTCATTTCGTCGGTCTGTTGATTGCTCACTTTGTCTTTTTCCGCAGCGTCACGCTTCGCTTTTTCACCGGCGTCGCGTTTCGCTTTTTCTGCGGCCTCACGTTCAGCTTTTAATTCTGCTTCGCGTTTGGCAGTGGCTTCTGCCTCACGCTGAGCTTGTTCTTCCGCTTCACGCTGTGCCTGCTCTTCCGCAGCAAGGCGTTCTGCCTCTTGCGGATCACGTTTTACAAAGGTGCGCGTCTTGCGGACTTCAATTTGTACCGATTTGCTTTTGCCACCGGTACCAGGGATGTTCAACGTGCTACGCGTTTTGCGCTGCAGCGTTAACTTGTCAGGCGTAGAGCCGTGTTCACGGTTCAGGTGCGCTAACAAGGTTTGTTTTTCTTGCGCGGTCACCGAGTCATCAGCGGCCTTCGGGATCCCTGCATCAGCAAATTGCTGTACCAGGCGGTCCACGGAGGTCTGAATCTCAGCAGCCAGCGATTTTACAGTTACATCAGTCATGCTGTTCCTTCCTGCTACAGTTTATTACGCTTCGTCGCCGAACCAGCAAATATTACGTGCGGCCATGATGAGTTCGCCGGCTTTCTCGTCGGTTAAACCTTCGATATCAGCCAGGTCATCAACGCCTTGCTCAGCGAGATCTTCCAGCGTACAAACACCACGGGCAGCCAGCTTGAACGCAATCGCACGATCAAGACCTTCCAGATTCAGCAGGTCATCAGCCGGCTTCTTATCGCCAAGGCTTTCTTCCTGAGCCAGCGCCAGGGTGGTCAGTGCGTTTTTAGCGCGTTCACGCAGGGCTTCAACGGTTGGTTCATCCAGACCGTCAATTTCCAGCAGCTCTTTCATTGGCACGTAGGCCAGTTCTTCCAGCGTAGAGAAACCTTCTTCAACCAGCACAGTGGCGAAGTCTTCGTCAATGTCCAGGTATTTGGTGAAGGTATCGATCGCCGCGTGGGCTTCAGCCTGATGCTTGGCCTGAAGGTCATCAACGGTCATCACGTTGAGTTCCCAGCCGCTCAGCTGTGACGCCAGACGTACGTTCTGACCGTTACGGCCAATCGCCTGCGCCAGGTTGCCCGCTTCTACAGCGATATCCATGGTGTGTTTGTCTTCGTCAACAACGATAGACGCCACATCAGCCGGTGCCATTGCGTTGATCACGAACTGCGCCGGATTGTCGTCCCACAGAACGATATCAATACGCTCGCCGCCCAGTTCGGTAGAAACCGCCTGAACACGTGCGCCACGCATACCGACGCAAGCACCGACCGGGTCGATACGCTTGTCGTTGGTTTTCACCGCAATTTTCGCACGGGAACCCGGATCGCGGGCCGCCGCTTTGATTTCGATAACTTCTTCGCCGATTTCCGGCACTTCGATACGGAACAGTTCAACCAGCATTTCTGGTTTAGAACGCGTCACGAACAGCTGTGCACCACGTGCTTCAGGACGTACGGCATACAGCACACCACGAATACGGTCGCCTGGGCGGAAGTTTTCACGCGGCAGCATGTCTTCACGCAGGATAACAGCTTCAGCGTTACCCGGCAGCCCTTCGGATTTGATCTCCAGAGAGATGTTATCGCGGTTCACTTTCTTCACCACGCCAGTGATGATTTCGCCTTCCTGATCGCGGAACTGATCGACAACCAGCGCGCGCTCGGCTTCGCGAACTTTCTGCACGATAACCTGCTTCGCGGTCTGGGTGGTGATACGGTCGAAGGTGACAGATTCAATCTGATCTTCAACGTAGTCACCCACGTTCAGACTTTCGTCTTCAAAACGTGCCGCTTCCAGGGTGATCTCTTTGGTCGGTTGGGTCACTTCTTCAACGATTACCCAACGACGGAATGTATCGAAGTCACCGCTTTTACGATCGATTTCTACGCGAACATCGATCTCTTGTTCGTATTTTTTCTTGGTTGCTGTAGCCAGTGCACTTTCCAGCGCTTCGAAAATCTTCTCACGCGGCAGTGATTTCTCGTTGGAGACGGCTTCAACAACAGCCAAAATTTCTTTGTTCATCGCGGGCTTTTCACCTCAATCCAGACTGTTAAAAGTGGGGAACCAGGTTCGCCTTCTGGATATTACTCAGCGCGAACACTTCATCTTTGCCTTCGACTGTCACCGTGATCATTTCACCATCAACGGCTTTGATAATTCCCTGCCATTTACGGCGGTTCTGTACGGCCATACGCAGAACGAGAGCCACTTCTTCACCGGTAAAGCGCACATAGTGCTCGGCCGTAAACATCGGACGATCGAGGCCAGGTGAGGAAACTTCCAGGTTGTACGCAACGGTAATCGGATCTTCAACATCAAGAACCGCACTCACCTGGTGGCTGACATCAGCACAATCATCAACATTGATGCCATCTTCACTATCAATATAGATGCGCAGCGTCGATGTGCGGCCGCGAACGAATTCGATGCCGACCAGTTCGTAGCCCAGTGCTTCGACCGGTGCAGTAATCATCTCTGTTAATTTTTGCTCTAATGTGGACAAGCCCACCCCCAAGACATAAAAAAAGGGCGTAAAGCCCAGTTATTCTGTAGTCAGATAACAAAAAACCCCGATAAATCGGGGCTTTAGATAACTGAACCCTATAGCCACAACTGTGGCCTGGAGCACTTTCCGAAAGAATTTTTTCAAATCCAGCTACGAAGGCTCTAAGTCTTCACAGTATATTTGAAAAAGAACTTTATAGGAAAGTGGTTGCGGGGGCCGGATTTGAACCGACGACCTTCGGGTTATGAGCCCGACGAGCTACCAGGCTGCTCCACCCCGCGCCTGAAACGTGGCAAATTCTACGCGTTTTGGACAGAATTTGCAAATAATGCTGGGATTTGGTACCGAAGACGGGACGTAAAATCGGCGTTTAGTATATTGATAGTTGACCCCACCTGTCAACCCAGCTTCTGCCAGACAGAACAGACCAAATTTTTTACAAAAAACGCACGAGTCTCTTTCGGTCTTCGACAAAAGATGATTAAATGAATACTCACTTATTTTGCATAAAAATGCACAAGAGAGCGAAAGCGGTCTCTAATCAGTCAATCAAGCAGGGTTTTATTCTATGACGACGATTCTCAAGCATCTTCCGGTAGGACAACGTATTGGCATCGCTTTCTCAGGCGGCCTGGATACCAGCGCTGCACTGCTGTGGATGCGCCAGAAGGGAGCGGTTCCGTATGCATATACTGCGAACCTGGGTCAGCCGGACGAGGAAGATTATGACGCGATCCCTCGTCGTGCCATGGAGTATGGCGCAGAGAACGCACGTCTGATTGACTGCCGTAAGCAACTGGTCGCTGAAGGCATTGCCGCTATCCAGTGCGGTGCTTTTCATAACACTACCGGCGGCCTGACCTATTTTAATACCACTCCGCTGGGTCGTGCTGTCACCGGCACCATGCTGGTCGCAGCCATGAAAGAAGATGGCGTGAACATCTGGGGTGATGGCAGTACCTATAAAGGCAACGATATTGAACGTTTCTATCGTTACGGTCTGCTGACCAACGCCGAGTTGCAGATCTACAAACCGTGGCTGGATACCGACTTCATCGACGAACTGGGTGGCCGTCATGAAATGTCTGAGTTTATGATTGCCTGCGGCTTTGACTATAAGATGTCCGTTGAGAAAGCCTACTCAACCGACTCCAACATGCTGGGTGCGACGCACGAAGCGAAAGACCTGGAATTCCTGAACTCCAGCGTAAAAATTGTTAACCCGATCATGGGCGTAAAATTCTGGGATGAGAACGTGAAGATCCCGGCGGAAGAAGTGACCGTGCGTTTCGAACGCGGTCATCCGGTTGCCCTGAACGGTAAAACCTTCTCAGACGATGTTGAACTGATGCTGGAAGCAAACCGCATCGGCGGTCGTCACGGTCTGGGTATGAGCGATCAGATCGAAAACCGTATCATCGAAGCGAAAAGCCGTGGCATTTACGAAGCTCCGGGGATGGCGCTGCTGCACATCGCTTACGAGCGTCTGCTGACCGGTATTCACAACGAAGACACCATTGAGCAGTATCACGCTCATGGCCGTCAGCTGGGCAAACTGCTGTATCAGGGTCGCTGGTTTGATCCACAGGCGCTGATGCTGCGTGACGCCCTGCAACGTTGGGTGGCGAGCGCAATCACCGGCGAAGTGACGCTGGAACTGCGTCGCGGCAATGATTACTCCATCCTCAATACCGTGTCTGACAACCTGACCTATAAAGCAGAGCGTCTGACCATGGAGAAAGGTGAGTCAGTATTCTCTCCGGACGATCGTATTGGCCAGCTGACCATGCGTAACCTGGACATCACCGATACCCGTGAGAAGCTGTTCAACTATGTTGAGAATGGCCTGCTCTCCGCGAATTCCGGTAATGGTCTGCCGCAGGTTGAGAACCTGGAACACAGCGATAAGAAGTAATCGACAGCAAGACATGCAAAAGGCGCCCAATGGGCGCCTTTTTTGTGGTCTTCGTAGGCCCGGTAAGCGCAGCGCCGCCGGGCAAAACGGCGGGCGGCGCTGCGCTTACCCGCCCTACAATAGATCGGAAACACAGAATGTACAGACGAAAAAAAAGACGTCTTGCGACGTCTTTCTTCTGGAATATTGGTACCGAGGATGGGACTCGAACCCACAAGCCCGTTAGGGCACTACCACCTCAAGGTAGCGTGTCTACCAATTCCACCACCTCGGTACTGAATACTTACTGCGGGATATCGCTGGTTGGCTTAGCCGGTGCAGCTGGCTGAGTTTGCTCAGTTTTTGCTGGCGCGCTCAGATTTTCCCACTCGCTTCCTTTACTGGTCTTGTTGCTGTTGATATTGCCCAGCACCAGACTGATGATGAAGAACAGCGTAGCCAGAATCGCCGTCGTACGGGTCATGAAGTTCGCAGAACCACTTGAACCGAACAGCGTACCGGAAGCGCCTGCTCCGAAGGAGGCTCCCATATCAGCGCCTTTACCTTGCTGCAGCATAATCAGCGCTACGAGAGCGATGGCTACAATAAGGAAAATAACTAAAAGAGCTTCGTACATAATCAACCTGTTCCTTGCGGATTTGCCGCATACCAATGCTTCGACCAATTAGCAGGATTTTGTTTCCCACTGAAGCGGGTGTGAATACTAACCAAAGCGAATCACCTTCGCAAGGGCATTTTCGAGGCATTGTATCAACTGCGGAAAAAAACAGCAAAAAGCCATTAATTGCTTAAAACAAAGGCGGCAAACGCCGCCTTTTTAAACACTTATTCTGAAAGATTATGCAGCTTTCACTGCATCCGCAATGCGGTGCGCAAATTCAGTTACCTGCGCTTCGTCTTCACCTTCCACCATCACGCGGATCAGCGGCTCGGTACCCGACTTACGCAGCAGGACGCGTCCACGGCTGCCAAGCGTCGCTTCCACCTCTGCCATCACCGCTTTCACGTTATCATTTTCCAGCGGGTCGCCTTTACCAGCGGTGAAACGCACGTTCACCAGGATCTGCGGGAACATTTTCATGCCGCTGCACAGATCGTGCAGGCTCATATGGTTACGCGCCATCGCGGCAACAACCTGAAGCGCCGCCACAATGCCGTCACCGGTGGTGGTTTTATCGAGCAGGATCACGTGGCCGGAGTTTTCCGCGCCAATGCGCCAGCCTTTTTCCTGAAGTTTTTCCAGCACGTAGCGGTCACCCACTTTCGCGCGAACAAACGGGATGCCCAGCTGTTTCAGCGCCAGCTCCAGACCCATATTGCTCATCAGCGTGCCCACCGCGCCACCGCGCAGTTGCCCCTGACGCAGGCCTTCACGCGCAATGATGTAGAGGATCTGATCCCCGTCGACCTTGTTACCTTCGTGGTCAACCATGATCACACGGTCGCCATCGCCATCCAGGGCAATACCCAGATCGGCTTTTTCAGCCAGTACACGCGCCTGCAAGGCACGCACGTCTGTCGCGCCGACTTCTTCATTGATGTTCAGACCGTCCGGCTCGCAGCCGATGGTGATCACTTTCGCGCCCAGCTCGCGGAAAACATTTGGCGCAATGTGATAGGTCGCACCGTTTGCACAGTCCACCACAATTTTGAGGTGTGCCAGGCTCAGTTCATTCGGGAACGTGCCTTTGCAGAATTCAATGTAGCGGCCTGCGGCATCGACAATACGGTTGGCTTTACCCAACTCAGCGGAGTCGACACAGGTGATCTCTTTCTCCATTTCCGCTTCAATCGCCTCTTCCACGTCATCCGGCAGTTTAGTGCCGTCGATGGAGAAGAATTTGATACCGTTGTCATAGAACGGATTATGAGAAGCTGAAATGACGATGCCCGCTTCCGCACGGAAGGTACGAGTCAGATAGGCAACAGCAGGGGTCGGCATTGGCCCCGTAAAGGAAGCTGAAAGCCCCGCCGCCGCCAGCCCGGCTTCCAGCGCGGACTCCAGCATATAACCCGAAATACGGGTATCTTTACCAATAATGATCTTACGGGAGCCATGACGCGCCAGTACCTTACCCGCCGCCCAGCCCAGCTTCAGGACAAAGTCAGGGGTAATTGGCGCATCGCCTACGCGCCCACGGATGCCATCGGTACCAAAATATTTACGATTACTCATAGCGTTTGTTTTCCTTCGCTGCCAGTGTGGCTTCCACCACACGCATGGCTTCTACTGTTTCTTTTACGTCATGGACGCGAATGATGTGTGCACCTTGCATCGCGGCAATCACCGCGCAGGCCAGACTGCCGCTCAGACGTTCGTTCGGCCCGACATTCAACAACTGACCAATCATCGATTTTCTCGACATTCCCACCAGCAGTGGCAGGCCGAACTGATGAAACTCTGATAAGCGCGCAAGCAACGCGTAATTGTGTGAGAGATTTTTACCGAAACCGAAGCCCGGGTCGAGCAGCAATTTCTCTTTTGCGATACCCGCACGTTCACAGCGTTCGATATGCTCAATAAAGAAGCGGGTGACGTCGGCAAACACATCTTCATATTTTGGCGCCTCCTGCATTGTCTTAGGCTGGCCCTGCATATGCATCAGACACACCGGTAGCCCGGTTTCAGCGGCGGCTTCAATTGCGCCCGGCTCGGTCAGCGAGCGGATATCATTGATAATGTGAGCGCCCACTCTCGCCACTTCACGGATCACTTCGGGTTTGGAGGTATCAACGGAGATCCACACTTCAAAGCGCCGGGCGATAGCCTCCACCACCGGCACCACGCGCGCCAGCTCTTCTTCCACCGAAACCTCCGCCGCGCCAGGCCGCGTTGACTCCCCTCCAACGTCAATGATGGTGGCACCCGCGTTGATCATTAAATTCGCGTGTTTAACCGCGTCGATAAGCGAGTTATGCGTGCCGCCGTCAGAGAAGGAATCAGGCGTGACATTCAGGATCCCCATCACATGCGGATGTGAAAGGTCGAGATGCGAGTCCTGGGCGAAGAGTTTCATGGCTAAATCCCTGTTATTTGCATGGTTATATAAAAAAGAAAAACCCCGGAGCACGCTCCAGGGTTTGATGTACAGACAAACGCTTCAACAGCAGTGACTTACTTGTCGCCCAACTGCTCTGACATGGTGTTGCCCGGGTTTGGCGTACGCGGTTCATCGACCGGACGCGGTGCACGCGGGGTGCCATTGTTGTCAGAATTGTTAGACGCGCCTGGGTCTTCCCAGCCTGCTGGCGGACGCACTTCGCGGCGAGCCATCAGGTCGTCAATCTGCGGCGCATCGATGGTCTCATATTTCATGAGCGCATCTTTCATCGAATGCAGGATGTCCATATTGTCATTCAGGATCTGACGGGCGCGAGCGTAGTTACGCTCAATCAGCGCTTTCACTTCCTGGTCGATGATACGAGCCGTTTCATCGGACATATGTTTCGCTTTTGCCACGGAGCGGCCCAGGAATACTTCGCCCTCTTCTTCTGCATAGAGCAGCGGACCGAGTTTGTCGGAGAAGCCCCACTGGGTCACCATGTTACGTGCCAGGTTTGTCGCCACTTTAATATCGTTCGACGCACCGGTGGAAACATGTTCCGCACCGTAGATGATCTCTTCTGCCAGACGACCGCCGTACAGGGTTGAAATCTGACTTTCCAGCTTCTGACGGCTGGCGCTGATCGCGTCGCCTTCAGGCAGGAAGAAGGTCACACCCAACGCACGACCGCGTGGAATGATCGTCACCTTGTGTACCGGATCGTGTTCCGGCACCAGACGACCGATAATCGCGTGGCCCGCTTCGTGATATGCCGTGGACTCTTTCTGCGCTTCCGTCATCACCATGGAGCGACGTTCCGCACCCATCATGATTTTGTCTTTCGCTTTCTCAAATTCCACCATGGACACTACACGCTTGTTACCGCGAGCGGCAAACAGTGCTGCCTCGTTGACCAGGTTAGCCAGATCCGCACCGGAGAAGCCTGGAGTACCACGCGCGATGATTGCCGCGTCGATATCTGGTGCCAGCGGTACGCGACGCATATGCACTTTCAGGATCTGTTCACGACCACGAACATCCGGCAGACCGACCACAACCTGACGGTCGAAACGGCCTGGACGCAGCAGCGCAGGGTCGAGTACGTCTGGACGGTTAGTTGCCGCGATAACGATGATACCTTCGTTGCCTTCAAAGCCGTCCATTTCAACCAGCATCTGGTTCAGGGTCTGCTCACGTTCATCGTGACCACCGCCCAGGCCTGCGCCACGCTGGCGGCCAACGGCGTCAATTTCATCGATGAAGATGATGCACGGTGCTGCCTTCTTAGCCTGCTCGAACATGTCACGCACACGAGATGCACCGACACCGACGAACATTTCAACGAAGTCAGAACCTGAAATAGTAAAGAACGGGACCTTCGCTTCACCCGCGATGGCTTTTGCCAGCAGGGTTTTACCGGTACCCGGAGGGCCGACCATCAGGACGCCTTTCGGGATCTTACCGCCCAGTTTCTGGAAACGGCTCGGCTCGCGCAGGTATTCAACCAGTTCACCCACCTCTTCTTTTGCTTCGTCACAACCTGCTACGTCAGCAAAGGTGGTCTTGATCTGGTCTTCCGTCAGCATACGCGCCTTGCTCTTACCGAACGACATGGCACCTTTGCCACCACCGCCCTGCATCTGGCGCATAAAGAAGATCCAGACACCGATAAGAAGCAGCATCGGGAACCAGGAAATGAAGATAGAAGCCAACAGGCTTGGTTCTTCCGGCGGCTCGCCTACCACTTTGACGTTTTTGGTCAGAAGGTTATCAAGCAGCTTAGGATCGTTCACCGGGATGTAAGTCGTGTAACGGTTACTATCTTTCTTGGTAACGTTGATCTCACGTCCGTTGATACGCGCTTCGCGAACCTGGTCCTGATTGACCTCTTGCAGGAAGGTAGAATAATCCACCTTGCGGCCATTCGACTCGCTGGGCCCAAAGCTCTGGAAAACTGACATCAGCACAACGGCAATGACCAGCCAGAGTATTAGGTTTTTCGCCATGTCACTCAAGGGATTAACCTCATATTACAACTGTGTTAAAAACAGCGTCAGGATACTCTATATCCAGTTTCATTCAAACTTTCGCCTGAAATCTACCGGTTATCATTTTCGCCCGGTCGCTACAATATACACTTCACGGGAACGGGCCCGGGAAGAGTCCGGCTTACGAACTTTGACCTTCGCAAACAGGGAGCGAATTTCCTTAAGATACTCCTCGAAACCTTCGCCCTGAAACACCTTCACAACAAAACTACCACCAGGCGCTAGTACATCACGACACATTTCTAACGCTAGTTCCACCAGATACATGGCGCGGGGGATATCCACCGCCGGTGTTCCACACATATTTGGTGCCATATCCGACATGACAACCTGGACCTTACTGTCACCTACACGATCAAGTAATGCTTTAAGCACTAATTCATCACGAAAGTCGCCCTGAAGGAAGTCGACACCGACGATGGGATCCATTGGTAAAAGATCGCATGCGATGATTCGGCCCGTTCCGCCGATCTGCGTAACCGCATACTGGGACCATCCGCCAGGTGCCGCACCGAGGTCGACCACCGTCATTCCCGGTTTAAAAAGTTTGTCACTTTGCTGTATTTCATCAAGTTTAAACCAGGCGCGGGAACGTAACCCCTTTTTCTGCGCCTGTTGAACATATTTATCGCTAAAGTGTTCCTGAAGCCAGCGGCTGGAGCTGGCAGAACGCTTTTTACCTGTCATTTAACATTTCCGTCCTGGTTCATCGTTACTTGCCTGTGACGTAAATTTCTACGCAGCTATTTGGCGATATTAGGGAGATGGCGGTAGAATGAACCGTTTTCAATCCCAACGTAAGCAAAAATATACGATGAATCTGAGTACTAAACAAAAACAGCACCTTAAAGGTCTGGCACATCCGCTCAAGCCTGTAGTGATGCTTGGCAACAATGGTTTGACCGAAGGGGTGCTTGCCGAGATTGAACAAGCGCTGGAACACCACGAGCTGATCAAGGTGAAAATCGCCTCTGAAGACAGAGACACTAAAAACCTGATCGTGGAAGCCATCGTGCGCGAAACCGGCGCCTGTAATGTACAGGTCATCGGTAAAACGCTGGTGCTCTATCGCCCATCTAAAGAGCGCAAAATCTCGCTGCCACGTTAAGGATATCCTGAATCAAACACATTTTCTGTGTGAAACGAGGGATTTCTTTCAGCAGGCGAGCAAAATGCCATGCTCCTTGAGTTGATAAAAGGCCGCTATGCGGCCTTTTTCTTTTCTTTACAATGTATCAACATCTTAGAAGAGAAGCGAATTACAGGTATTCAACCTTAATAATTTCGTATTCCACTTCGCCACCCGGGGTGCGGATAATCACAACATCATCCTGCTCTTTGCCAATCAGGCCGCGAGCAATCGGGGAGTTCACCGAAATCAGGTTCTGTTTGAAGTCCGCTTCATCATCACCCACGATGCGATAGGTTTGCTCTTCGTCGTTGTCCAGATTCAGGACGGTGACGGTAGAGCCAAAGATCACGCGACCGTTGTTTGGCATTTTAGTGATATCGATAACCTGCGCGTTGGACAGTTTCGCTTCGATATCTTTGATGCGCCCCTCGCAGAAACCCTGCTGCTCACGCGCCGCGTGGTATTCAGCATTCTCTTTCAGGTCGCCATGCTCACGCGCATCCGCGATAGCGGCGATGATTTCAGGGCGACGTACGGATTTCAGAAAATCCAGCTCTTCGCGCAGTTTTTCGGCACCACGTAAGGTCATCGGAATAGCTTGCATTTGTTATACCTCTTAAACATTCCTGTTGGGAGCAGTGTTCCCTGCTCCAGCCCACCTGAACAGGCCAGAAGCAAAAAGAAAACCGACCCGGGAGCAACGCCCCAGGTCAGCAGCAATTTTTCAATTTGATACGCATTTTACCGCGAAGTTCACTATGGGTCATCGTTTACTTTACAGTGCCATGCACCGTAGTATGACGGTTTGTTTTCGGGTTGTTAGCGCGAGATTATGCGATTTTCCAGTTTTATCATCGGATTGACTACCAGTATAACGTTCACCGTTCAGGCCGCGAATGTTGATGAGTACATTAATCAACTGCCCGCCGGCGCGAACCTTGCCCTGATGGTGCAGAAGGTTGGCGCGCAGGCTCCCGAGATTGACTATCACAGTCAACAGATGGCGCTGCCTGCCAGTACCCAGAAGGTGATCACTGCCCTCGCCGCCCTGCTCCAGCTCGGGCCTGACTTCCGTTTTACTACCACCCTTGAAACCAGAGGTAACGTTGAGGGTGGCGAACTGAAAGGCGATCTTATCGCCCGTTTTGGTGGCGATCCCACCTTTAAGCGCCAGGATGTCCGCAACATGGTGGCGGTACTGAAAAAATCCGGCGTAACAAAAATTGATGGCAACGTGCTGATCGACACCTCCATTTTCGCCAGCCACGATAAAGCGCCTGGCTGGCCATGGAACGACATGACGCAGTGCTTTAGCGCCCCGCCAGCCGCCGCCATCGTTGACCGTAACTGCTTCTCCGTATCGCTTTACAGCGCGCCAAAACCCAATGACTTAGCGTTTATCCGCGTGGCGTCTTACTACCCGGTCACGATGTTCAGCCAGGTGCGGACGCTGGCGAAAGGCTCCCCGGAGGCGCAGTATTGTGAGCTCGACGTGGTACCGGGCGATCTCAATCGCTATACGCTCACCGGCTGCCTGACCCAGCGGGCCGATCCCCTCCCGCTGGCCTTTGCCATTCAGGATGGCGCAGGCTATGCCGGTGCCATTTTTAAAGATGAACTGAAGCAGGCGGGCATAACCTACACCGGAACGCTGCTGCGCCAGACGCAGGTGAATGAACCAGGCACGGTGATTGCCAGCAAACAGTCCGCGCCACTGCATGATTTGCTTAAGATTATGCTGAAAAAGTCGGATAACATGATTGCCGACACGGTGTTCCGTATGATCGGGCACGCGCGCTTTGGTGTGCCAGGAACCTGGCGGGCCGGTTCTGATGCCGTACGTCAGATCCTGCGCCAGCAGGCGGGTATCGATCTGGGCAATACGATCGCTGTCGACGGTTCCGGTTTATCGCGCCATAACCTGATCTCACCGGCCACCATGATGCAGGTGTTGCAGTACATCGCTCAGCATGACGCTGAGCTAAACTTTATTACAATGCTGCCGCTCGCCGGACACGATGGGTCACTTCAGTACCGTGCGGGCCTTCACGCTGCAGGCGTGGATGGCAAAGTGTCAGCCAAAACGGGTTCCCTGCAGGGCGTTTACAACCTTGCCGGTTTTATCACGACAGCCAGCGGGCAACGCATGGCCTTTGTGCAGTATCTGTCCGGCTATGCCGTCGAACCGGCTGACCAGCGCAATCGTCGTATTCCACTGGTGCGTTTCGAAAGCAGGCTCTATAAGGACATCTACCAGAATAACTAGCGATGAAACTACTGATAGTTGAAGACGATCTGTTATTACAGGAAGGGTTAGCGCTGGCGCTGGGGAATGAGGGCTACGCCCTGGATTGTGCCGCCACGGCGGCTGAAGTAGATGCCTTGATCCAGAGCGGAGAATACAGCCTTGTGATCCTGGATTTGGGACTGCCGGATAAAGACGGCGCGACGCTGCTCTGCCAGTGGCGTCGTCGCGGAGTGGAGAATCCCGTATTGATTCTCACCGCCCGCGATGCCATTGAAGACAGAATTAACGGGCTGGATTCTGGCGCTGACGATTATCTGGTAAAACCCTTCGCCCTTGCCGAGCTACAGGCTCGCGTACGGGCGTTAATCCGCCGCTATCAGGGCCACAGCGACAACATGCTGACGGACGGGGATATCACCCTCAATCTGCAAACTCAGCAGGTGCTGCGCCAGTCTCAGCCTGTGGAAGTGACCCCAAAAGAGTTCGCTCTGCTGACGCGTCTGATCATGCGCAGCGGGCAGACCGTGCACCGTGAAACGCTGCAACAGGACATCTACTCCTGGCAGGACGATCCAGGATCAAACACGCTTGAAGTTCACATTCATAATCTGCGCCGCAAGCTCGGTAAAGATCGCATCAAAACCGTACGTGGCGTGGGTTACCGTCTGGAGAGCCAGAAATGAACAGTATGCGCCGGCGATTAATGGTGTTGCTGGCGGTTATACTGCTATTTTTTCAACTGGTTAGCGTAGTCTGGCTGTGGCATGAGAGCCGCGAGCAAATCGGTTTTCTGGTGAATGAAACGTTGTCTGCGAAAGCGCGCAACAACCATGTCGAAAAAGAGATCCGCGAAGCCATTGCCTCCCTGCTGGTCCCTTCTCTGGTGATGGTCGGTTTTACCCTGTTCTTCTCATTCTGGGCCGTCACCTGGATCACCCGACCACTCAACAAACTTCGCGTCAGCCTTGCGAACCGTTCGGCGGATAATCTGACTCCCCTGCCGATGTATTCTGATATGGAAGAGATAGGCGCTGTGACCACATCGCTCAATCAACTCCTCGCCCGGCTGGATCACACTATTCAACAGGAACGCCTGTTTACCGCCGATGCGGCACACGAGTTACGTACGCCGCTTGCGGGGATCAGGCTCCATCTGGAACTGATGGCTCAGTCCGGTTCCCCGCAGGCCACACCACTGATAAACCGGATCGATCAGTTGATGCACACGGTGGAACAGCTGCTGATGCTGGCGCGTGCCGGACAGGCGATGGCCAGCGGCCATTACGATACCGTGAACTGGACTGAGACGATCATTGCTCCGCTTAGCCTGGAGCATGAAGCCAAAGAGCATACGGTGATATGGCCGGCCCACAGCGCGCTGACGGTTCAGGGGGACGCCGTCCTGTTACGTCTGATGCTAAGGAACCTTCTGGAGAATGCCGCCCGCTACAGCCCGGCAGGCACAACCATTGAAGTGGCATTAACAGCGACGGAGAGCGGTACCCGGGTGAGCGTTACCGATCAGGGGCCGGGTATTGATGAGGCACACCGCCAGTCGATCACCGAACCTTTCCGACGTCTCGACCAGCGATACGGCGGCAGCGGCCTTGGGCTGAGCATCGTACAGCGTATCGTACAGCTCCATCATGGCTATTTAACGCTGGAGAACGGCGCTGCGGGCGGCCTCATCGCCAGCTGTTGGTTACCGGCGAAAATAGGATAAAAAAAAAGCCCCGTTAAGGGGCTTTATACTGAGGTTAGTGCTTGTAGATGAACTCGACGCCTTCTTCGTCGTCTTCATCCCAGTCATCGTCCCAGTCTTCATCATCTTCTTCCGCTTCCAGCTCTTCGAGCTGCTGGCGGTGGTAGTCATCCCACATGAATTCGACTTTTTCAGGCTGTTTCGCCTCTTCTGCCTGAACAACCGGATTCTCGATGATAAAGGTCATCACATCCCAGCAGAGATCTTTCACGCCAACCTGGCTGGCGGCAGAGATCAGGTAGTACTTATCTTCCCAACCCATCGCTTCGGCAATCGCTTTAGATTTCGCTTCAGCTTCCGCTTTATCCATCAGGTCGATCTTGTTAAATACCAGCCAGCGCGGTTTTTGCGCCAGTTTTTCACTGTATTTCTCCAGCTCACCGATAATGATACGGGCGTTTTCAACCGGATCGGAACCGTCGATTGGATCGATGTCGATGAGGTGCAACAGTACGCGACAACGCTCAAGGTGCTTCAGGAAGCGAATCCCCAGACCGGCGCCTTCTGCTGCCCCTTCAATCAGACCCGGGATGTCAGCGACCACGAAGCTCTTCTCGTTATCCATACGGACAACGCCCAGGCTCGGTACCAGCGTCGTAAACGGATAATCCGCCACTTTTGGTTTCGCCGCAGAGACCGCACGGATAAACGTCGATTTACCGGCGTTTGGCATACCCAGCATCCCCACATCCGCCAGCAGCATCAGTTCCAGTTGCAGGTCGCGCTTATCACCCGGGGTACCCATGGTTTTCTGACGCGGGGTACGGTTAACGGAAGATTTGAAACGGCTGTTACCCAGACCGTGCCAGCCGCCTTTCGCCACCATCAGGCGCTGACCGTGTTTGGTCATATCACCCATGGTTTCGCCCGTGCCCTGATCGATGACACGCGTACCTACCGGCACTTTGATCGTCACGTCTTTACCGCGTTTACCGGTACAGTCGCGGCTCTGGCCATTCTGCCCACGTTCGGCGCGGAAAGATTTTTCGAAACGGTAGTCGATCAGCGTGTTGAGGTTTTCATCCGCCTCCAGCCACACGTCGCCACCGTCCCCACCGTCACCGCCGTCAGGACCGCCACGAGGAATATATTTTTCACGGCGGAAGCTTACACAACCGTTACCGCCATCACCTGCCACGACCAGAATCGTCGCTTCATCAACAAACTTCATTTTACTCTCCGTAACTCATTCGCCTGAGCGGGGGACTATTACAACCGCTTCATTTTTGCGCCAACGCCCCCAGAGACGATGACCAATGGCGGAATACATCGCGCCCGCAACCACGACAAACGCACCGAGATAACCCAACAGGTTGAGCATCGGCTTGACGAAGACATCGGGCCAGGCCATTGATAACAAATCTGAAAATAACAGCGTAAACAGCGGGGTAAGCGTGATTAAGGCGCTCACCTGTGCTGCCTGCCAGCGCGCCATGGCTTCAGCCAGCGCGCCATAACCGACCAGCGTGTTCAGCCCACAAAAAATGAGGCACGCCAGTTGCCAGTCGCTGAGCTGGGTAATCACCCCCGGCTTAGCTAACGGCAATAATGCCAGTGTACACAAAGTGTACAGCAAAAAGAGGATCTGCTGTGAGGCAAGTCGACGCAATAACACCTTTTGCGCGACGCCATAACTCACCCAGACCGTTGCTGCACCCACCCCAAAAATGACACCCCAGGTGTAATCCGTCAGGCGGGTAAAAATCTCGATCAGACTGGTGTTAAAGAACATCACCAGACCGCAAAGCAACATGCTTGCCCCGATGATCTGCGTACCGCGCATCTTCTCCTTGAGGATGAATACGCTGGCGACCATCATGCCGACCGGTGATAGCTGACCAATCACCTGCGACGCTGTAGGGCTAAGATATTGCAGGGAAGAGCTGAACAGAATGAAGTTACCGAACAGACCGCCCGTCGCGATAGCCAGTAACACCAGCCAGCGCGGTTTTCGGAAGATGCGCAGCGGTGGCAGCTTACCTTTGACGGCCAGAATGGCGCCCAGGCCTATACTTGCCATCAGGAAGCGATAAAACACCACCGTGGGCGGTTCCATCACTTCCAGTACCTGCTTCATTGCAATTGGCAGTGCACCCCAGCACATCGCGGTAGTGAGCGCCAAAAGAATACCAATGCCGGCCTGCTGCTTCATGCCCGTTTTCCCTACAGAAAATTTTCCGGGTTTCCAATGTAAAAAGCCCCGCAACACGTTGCGGGGCTTTAATCCGTTACCGGACCGAGAAAACCTTACTCAGCAACGATGCTGATGTATTTACGGTTGTTCGGGCCTTTAACTTCAAATTTCACTTTACCGTCTGCTTTAGCAAACAGAGTGTGGTCACGACCGCAACCTACGTTGGTACCCGCGTGGAACTTGGTGCCACGCTGACGAACGATGATGCTACCCGCCAGAACGGATTCGCCACCGAAACGCTTAACGCCCAGGCGTTTAGCTTCTGAATCGCGACCGTTACGTGTGGAGCCGCCAGCCTTTTTATGTGCCATTTAAATCTCTCCTCAGGTCTTAGGCGCTGATGCCAGTAATTTTCACATCAGTGAACCACTGACGGTGGCCCTGCTGCTTACGATAGTGTTTACGACGACGAAACTTAACGATTTTAACTTTCTCGCCACGACCGTGAGCAACAACTTCAGCTTTGATAACGCCGCCATCAACGAAAGGAACGCCGATTTTGACTTCTTCACCGTTTGCGATCATCAGAACTTCAGCGAACTCAACAGATTCGCCAGTTGCGATGTCCAGCTTTTCCAGGCGAACGGTCTGACCTTCGCTTACTCGGTGTTGTTTACCACCACTTTGGAAAACCGCGTACATATAAACTCCGCTTCCGCGCACATCCTCGTATGATTCAGAGTGCGCTATAAATATTCACAATAGGGCGCGAATATTACGCAAAACGCGAGCCTTTGACAAGTGCTACCATCAATACATGAAGAAAAAAAACACAACACGTACGGTAACGTTTATCTGAGCCATTTTTTCAGTACAATCAGCAATACTATTTATAAACCGAAACCCTTTGTGTACCCATCTCGTGTGGGATAAACAGGATAAAAAGCCCGGCTTTTGCGATGAATTTAGAAAAAATCAATGAGTTAACCGCGCAAGATATGGCGGGTGTGAATGCAGCAATCCTGGAGCAACTCAACTCTGACGTTCAGCTGATCAATCAGTTGGGCTATTACATCGTCAGCGGCGGCGGTAAACGTATTCGTCCGATGATTGCCATTCTGGCCGCACGCGCGGTTGGCTATCAGGGAAATGCCCACGTCACGATCGCGGCGCTGATCGAATTTATCCACACCGCCACCCTGCTTCATGACGATGTTGTGGATGAATCAGACATGCGTCGTGGCAAAGCCACCGCCAATGCCGCGTTTGGTAATGCGGCAAGCGTTCTGGTAGGGGATTTTATCTATACCCGAGCCTTCCAGATGATGACCAGCCTTGGCTCGCTGAAGGTGCTGGAAGTGATGTCAGAAGCCGTAAATGTTATCGCTGAAGGCGAAGTCCTACAGTTGATGAATGTCAACGACCCGGATATCACCGAAGAAAACTATATGCGGGTGATTTACAGCAAGACCGCACGTCTGTTTGAAGCCGCCGCGCAGTGCTCCGGCATTCTGGCAGGCTGTAGCGAAGCTCAGGAAAAAGGGCTTCAGGACTACGGCCGTTACCTCGGCACCGCGTTCCAGCTGATTGATGATTTGCTGGACTACAGCGCGGATGGCGAAACGCTCGGTAAAAACGTTGGCGATGACCTGAACGAAGGCAAGCCAACGCTGCCGCTGCTCCACGCGATGCGCAATGGCACACCAGAGCAGGCGAAAATGATCCGGGAGGCTATCGAGCAGGGAAATGGTCGCCATCTTCTGGAACCGGTACTGGAAACAATGGCCATCTGTGGTTCCCTTGAATGGACGCGTCAGCGTGCTGAAGAAGAAGCAGACAAAGCCATCGCCGCAATTCAGGTCATTCCCGACAGCCCATGGCGTGATGCGCTAATCGGCCTCGCGCACATCGCCGTCCAGCGCGACCGTTAATCTCTTCCTCATCTCCCTGCGATCTCGTAGGGAGGTTCCAGTACGCACCAATAAATTACATTTACGCGTAAGCTCATCAGGTTACAGGCCGTATGTATAAAGCCGTGCCTTATTCTGAATATTGCTTCTCGTAACATGAACTTTTTAGAACAGATGTTCGAAGTGAGTATAGTAATGCTGTCTTTTCACACGAAACGACGTGGACGATAACGAACACAAGGACAGCATTATGGATACAAAATTCATCGACTGGCATTCTGCTGACATTATTGCGGCACTGCGTAAAAAAGGGACATCGCTGGCTGCCGAATCACGTCGTCATGGGCTGAGCTCGTCGACGCTGGCAAACGCCCTGACCCGCCCATGGCCGAAGGGGGAACTGATTATTGCGACGGCGCTGGATACGCATCCGTGGGTGATATGGCCGTCACGCTATCACGATCCCATTACTCATGAATTTATCGACAGAACGCGCATGATGCGCCAGAGCAAAGCGAAGAAAGCACATCAGGACTGATGCACCCGGATTTACAGGAACAGCAATCCCCCGGCCTGTTCTGGCAGGGGGGTGCCGGAACGATTACTCGCCCTTCACACGCTCGATATTCGCACCCAGCGCGCGCAGTTTGTCTTCAATACGCTCGTAACCACGATCGATGTGGTAGATACGATCGACAACGGTAGTCCCTTCTGCAATACAACCTGCCAGTACGAGGCTCGCAGACGCGCGCAGATCGGTCGCCATCACCTGCGCACCGGACAGTTTTTCAACGCCGTGGCAAATGACCGTGTTGCTTTCAATCTCAGCATGCGCACCCATACGGATCAGTTCCGGTACGTGCATGAAACGGTTTTCGAAGATAGTTTCCGTGATGAAGCCTGTCCCTTCGGCCACCAGGTTCAACAGGGTGAACTGTGCCTGCATATCCGTCGGGAATGCCGGATGTGGCGCAGTGCGCACGTTAACGGCTTTAGGACGCTGCCCGTGCATATCGAGGCTGATCCAGTCTTCACCAATTTCAATGTCCGCACCCGCATCGCGCAGTTTCGCCAGCACCGCATCCAGGGTATCCGGTTGTGCGTTACGACAAACAATCTTACCGCCAGAAATGGCAGCCGCTACCAGGAAAGTACCGGTTTCGATACGGTCTGGCAGTACGCGGTACACACCACCACCCAGACGTTCAACGCCTTCGATGGTGATACGGTCTGTGCCCTGCCCGCTGATCTTCGCCCCCAGCGCGACCAGGAAGTTCGCGGTATCCACGATTTCCGGCTCTCGGGCGGCGTTTTCGATGATGGTAGTGCCTTCTGCCAGCGTAGCAGCCGACATGATGGTTACCGTTGCGCCCACGCTCACTTTGTCCATGACAATGTGCGCGCCTTTCAGGCGACCATTGACGGACGCTTTAACGTACCCCTCTTCCAGCTTGATCTCCGCGCCCAGCTTTTCCAGACCGAAGATATGCAGGTCGACTGGACGGGCGCCGATAGCGCATCCGCCCGGCAGTGAAACCTGTCCCTGACCGAAACGCGCAACCAGCGGGCCAAGCGCCCAGATGGAAGCACGCATGGTTTTCACCAGCTCATACGGCGCTGAGAAGTTGTTCACGTTGCTGGCATCGATCCAGACGGAACCGTTACGCTCCACTTTGGTGCCCAACTGGCCGAGCAACTTCATGGTCGTGTCGATATCTTTCAGCTTCGGTACGTTCTGGATCTCTACCGGCTCTTCTGCGAGCAGCGCAGCGAAAAGAATGGGCAGCGCGGCGTTTTTAGCGCCAGAAATTGTGACTTCGCCCTGGAGACGCGTGGGTCCCTGTACACGAAATTTATCCATCGTTTGCTCTCTTATAAATTCAACCGTGCTGCGGGCGCTTCGCCCTCAGCTCAAAAACCGTTTAGTTTGCGATCGCGTGCCCACTCCTGTGGGGTGAACGCTTTAATCGACAGGGCGTGGATGCGGTTATCCGCAATGTATTCCATCAGCGGCGCGTACACAGCCTGCTGTTTCTTCACGCGACTCATTCCGTCGAACATCTCACCCACAGCAATAACCTGGAAGTGACTGCCATCGCCAGAGACGTGGGCTTCCTGAAGGGAGAGTGCATTCATCAGCACTGTCTGGATTTCATTATTTTCCATGGGGTCTACATCATCTGATAGTGAAAACAAGCTCAACATCTTAGAGCAAAGTGGCGCGGTCTTAAACAAGCAAAAAGCCCCGACGCGTAAACTGTCGGGGCTTTCGGAAGTAACGTACTGAAAAAGTTAGCGAGGTAATACGTCTTCAGGCAAATTGTAAAGCTGTGCAAGGGTTACGACATTATCGCTTACCCCCGTCAGGGTGACGCTACTCCCCTGCTTTTTGCCCGTGGCCACCAGGTGCGCCAGCAGGGCGATACCGGCGGTATCTACCCGCGTGACGCCATGGAGATCAATCAACGTCACGCCCTGCATCGCGTTATGGCGAGCGTCCCACAGCGGGTTAAGCAGATCCTGATCCAGCTCTCCCGTCAGCGTCAACGTCTCGCCGTCACGTGCCCAGCTAAGCTGCTGTGACATTACTTCTTCTCGTCCAGGGTAATTTTCTGACGAGAGATGGACTGAAGCTGAGCCGTCAGGCCATCGATGCCTTTGGTGCGCAGCAGATCGCTCCACTCGTTCTGTTTAGTGGTGATCATGCTGACGCCTTCAGCGATCATGTCGTACGCCTGCCAGTTTCCGGTCTGGCTGTTTTTACGCCACTGGAAGTCCAGGCGTACCGGTGGACGACCGTTTGGATCGATAATCGTCACGCGGATAGGAATGATGGTGGCATCGCCCAGCGGCTGTTCAGGGGCAATCTGATAGGTCTGCCCGTGGTACATCGCCAGCGCCTGGCCGTAAGCCTGTTTCAGGTATTCACGGAACGCCGCAAAGTAAGCCTCGCGCTGCGCCGGGGTCGCGTCTTTGTAGTAACGGCCCAGCACCAGTGCGCCCGCGTACTTGATCTGCACATACGGCAGCAGTTCCTGATCCACCACATCACGCAGATAATCAGGGTTAGCGCGGATTTTTGGCTGTTCGTTTTTAAGACGGTCGAAGGTTTTCTTCGCGGCCTCATCCATCAGTTTGTACGGGTTACTCTGATCCGCAGCGTGCGCCGCGGTTAGAGGGGCAATGACCAGCATGGCAACCATTAACAGTCGTTTAAACATGAATGACTTCTCCTGAAATTAATTCGTCGCGCCTGGCGTCGGTTCGACGTTGGTGTGGTCTTCACTCTGCGCAGGGGCATCGTCAGACTTTTTATCATCCCCTTTACTGTTGTAAAGGAACTGACCAATCATATCTTCCAGCACCATCGCTGACTTGGTATCCTGGATTACGCTACCGTCTTTAAGGATAGACGTTCCCAGCTCAGGATCTTCAAAACCAACGTTAAGGGCCAGATATTGCTCCCCCAGCAGGCCAGAGGTGCGGATAGAGAGCGAGCTGGTGTCAGGAATGTGGTTATAGCGTTCTTCGATATCCATTGCGACGCGCGGCAGATAGGTTTTCTCATCAAGCGTAATGTCAGCGACACGTCCAATAACGACGCCACCAATACGGACCGGTGAGCGCGCCTTCAGGCCGCCGATATTATCGAAAGTCGCGTAGACGCGATACGTCGGCTCGGTGCGAACAGAGGTGATGTCCGCCGCGCGCAGGCAGATAAACAGCGCGGCCAGCAGCGCCAGAAGCAAAAACACGCCAACCCAAATTTCATTTTTTCTCGTTTGCATGAACTCAATTCCCAAACATCAGTGCGGTGAGCACAAAATCCAGACCTAAAACGGCCAGCGACGAATGTACGACAGTACGCGTCGTTGCACGGCTAATGCCCGCCGACGTCGGAATGGCATCGTAACCATTAAACAACGCAATCCAGGTAACCGTCACAGCGAAAACCACGCTCTTGATCAGACAGTTCACCAGATCCATCCGCAGATCGATGGCGTCCTGCATGGCAGACCAGAAGAACCCGGCATCAATGCCTTTCCAGTTGACGCCAACCAGCGCGCCTCCCCAGATACCTACCGCCACAAAGAGGATAGTCAGTAACGGCAAGGAGATAACCCCGGCCCAGAAGCGCGGCGAGATCACCCGGCGCAGCGGATCGACCGCCATCATCTCCATACTGGAGAGCTGCTCTGTGGCGCGCATCAGGCCAATTTCAGCCGTCAGCGCTGATCCGGCACGCCCGGCGAACAGCAGCGCTGCTACAACCGGCCCGAGTTCACGCAGCAGCGAGAGCGCCACCAGCATGCCAAGGCTGGTTTCCGCGCTGTAGGTTGTCAGCACCAGATACCCCTGCAACCCTAGCACCATGCCAATAAACAGACCCGACACGATGATGATAAGCATCGACAGCACGCCGACGTTATAAAGCTGCCGCACCAGTAACGGCGCATGCTTGCGGAACTCCGGTTTGCCAACCAGCGCGTTGAACAACATTAATCCGGCACGCCCGAACGTACTGATGGTTTTTAGGCCACGGTGTCCAAGACCCGCCAACGCATTTAACAGCATGAGTGGATTAACTCCCTATTCCCAGTAAATCGTCATGATAGTCGCCCGCCGGATAGCGGAAAGGCACCGGCCCATCTGCGATACCGTCCAGGAACTGCCGCACGCGCGGATCGCCATTCTCCTGCAACGCCTGAGCGCTGCCGTGGGCGACGATCTTTTTGTCAGCCACAATATAGGCATAATCAGCAATGCTCAGCACTTCCGGCACGTCGTGGGAAACCACCACGCAGGTGACGCCAAGGGCGCTGTTCAGCTCCGAGATTAACTTCACCAGCACGCCCATGGTGATAGGGTCCTGCCCAACGAACGGTTCATCGAACATGATTAAATCGGGTTCCAGGGCAATAGCCCGCGCCAGCGCGGCGCGGCGCGCCATCCCACCCGAGAGTTCGGACGGCATAAGTTTCGCAGCCCCCCGCAACCCCACAGCTTCGAGCTTCATCATCACCGTGCTGTGCAACAGCGCAGGAGGAAGATGGGTATGCTCACGCAGCGGATAGGCCACGTTGTCAAATACGTTCATATCGGTGAACAGCGCACCCGACTGAAAGAGCATGCTCATCCGTTTGCGAACCGTGTAGAGGCGCGAGCGAGACATCTCCGGGACGTTTTCACCGTCGAAGAGAATTTCGCCGCTATCAGGGGGGATTTGCCCGCCGATAAGACGCAGCAACGTCGTTTTACCGATCCCTGACGGCCCCATGATGGCGGTGATTTTACCGCGCGGCACGGTCAGCGAAATATCATCAAATATCACCCGGTTGCCGCGAGAAAAACTGACGCCCCGGACATCGACTATATTCGCCATCGTTTGGCTCATTTATGGTTCCTTACTTACCTTGCTTCACTGCTGGCATGAAGCGTAAATCAGCCCTAAACCCCGCATTTTTACAGAATATTCACTATTGGGGTTAGCGAAAGCTGGCATTTGTTTTACTTTTCCGGCGCATAAAGTCAAAATTAGGAATTCGTCACGTCTCAGACTTCATCTGGCGCTAAAATTCGTGCGCAGTGGACCAGCGAGTATACCTGAAGAAAGGACTTTTGATGCTTTTAGCAACAGCACTGTTAATAATTGGTTTACTGTTGGTGGTCTACAGTGCTGACCGTTTGGTCTTTGCCGCATCCATTCTCTGTCGACTCATTGGCATGCCGCCCATCATTATTGGGATGACGGTGGTCAGTGTAGGCACATCGCTTCCTGAAATCATCGTTTCTGTTTCAGCCTCGTTGCATGGCCAGGTCGACCTCGCTATTGGCACCGCGATTGGCTCTAACATCGTCAATATCTTGCTGATTTTAGGCTTAGCCGCATTACTGCATCCATTTCGCGTACATTCCGATGTTTTGCGTCGTGAATTGCCGCTAATGTTAGTCGTCAGTCTGCTGGCAGGCTATGTGCTTTATGACGGGGTGCTGAGCGTCGGTGACGGTATATTCCTGCTCGCCCTGGCCGTGATCTGGTTGCTTTACAGCGTGAAGATCGCACGTCTGGCGGAAAAACAGGGTAATGATAGCCTCACGCGTGAGCATCTCGCCGAGCTGCCACGGGAAGGGACCTTACCCGTCGCCCTGCTGTGGCTGGGCGTCGCGCTGATCATAATGCCAATGGCCACGCGGATGGTGGTCGATAACGCGACGGTGCTGGCGAACGCGTTTGCGATGAGCGAACTGACAATCGGTCTGACGGTCATCGCCATCGGCACCAGCCTGCCAGAGCTGGCTACCGCCATCGCCGGGGCGCGTAAAGGGGAAGATGATATCGCCATCGGCAATATCATTGGCTCGAATATTTTCAATATCGCGATCGTGACGGGGCTGCCGGCATTAATCTCACCGGGGCCGTTTAACCCTATGGTCTTCACGCGCGATTACGGTGTGATGCTACTGGTCAGCGTAATTTTCGCCCTGCTCTGCTGGCGGCGAAAAGAGCAGATCGGCAAAGGCGCGGGCGCGCTGCTGACGGGTGGATTTATCGTATGGCTGGCGATGCTGTACTGGCTCTCGCCACTTCTCTCTGGGTAAACGGAAACGCATTATGTCGCAAATAGAATTGCAGCCGGGTTTTGACTTTCAGAAAGCAGGCAAAGACGTTCTGGAGATTGAACGTGAAGGTCTGGCGCAGTTAGATCAGTACATTAATCAGGATTTTAGTCTGGCCTGTGAGAAGATGTTCTACTGCGCCGGTAAAGTCGTGGTGATGGGGATGGGCAAATCCGGCCATATCGGGCGCAAAATGGCGGCGACCTTTGCCAGTACCGGCACGTCGTCATTCTTCGTTCATCCCGGTGAAGCCGCGCACGGTGACCTCGGCATGGTTACGCCGCAGGACGTGGTTATTGCGCTGTCCAACTCCGGGGAATCGAATGAAATCCTGGCGTTGATCCCGGTGCTGAAGCGTCTGCACGTACCGCTGATTTGCATGACCAGCCGCCCGGAAAGCAGCATGGCGCGTGCGGCAGATATTCACCTGTGCGTGAAGGTGCCGAAAGAAGCCTGTCCGCTGGGGCTGGCGCCGACCTCCAGCACAACCGCCGCGCTGGTGATGGGCGATGCCCTTGCCGTTGCGCTGCTGGAAGCCCGCGGTTTTACGCCAGAAGATTTCGCCCTGTCTCACCCCGGCGGCGCGCTCGGGCGCAAACTGCTGCTGCGGGTCAACGATATTATGCACACCGGGGATGAGATCCCGCACGTCAGCAAAGAGGCCTCTTTGCGCGACGCGTTACTGGAGATCACCCGTAAAAACCTGGGCATGACGGTTATCTGCGACGATCTGATGAAAATTCAGGGCATTTTCACCGACGGCGACCTGCGCCGGGTATTCGATATGGGTGTGGATGTCCGAACGCTGGGCATCGCTGATGTAATGACACCAGGCGGGATCCGCGTCCGTCCGGGCACGCTGGCGGTAGATGTACTGAACCTGATGCAGTCCCGTCATATTACCTCAGTGATGGTTGCCGATGGCGACCAACTGCTGGGTGTGGTACATATGCATGATCTGCTGCGCGCTGGCGTAGTGTAATGAAGGATAAGACAATGAGTAATGCGGGTGCATCCCTTGCAACCTGTTATGGCCCGGTGAGCGCCCACATGATGGCAAAGGCGGAAAATATCCGCCTGCTGATCCTCGATGTGGATGGTGTGCTCTCCGACGGTCTGATTTATATGGGCAATAACGGCGAAGAGCTGAAAGCCTTTAACGTTCGCGACGGTTACGGTATCCGCTGTGCGCTCACGTCCGGTATTGAAGTTGCAATCATCACCGGGCGGAAAGCTAAACTGGTAGAAGATCGGTGTGAAACGCTGGGCATTACCCATCTCTATCAGGGGCAGTCTGATAAGATGGTAGCCTTCCGGGATCTGTTGGGAAAACTGGCCATTGCACCAGAGAATGTGGCATACGTCGGGGATGATTTGATCGACTGGCCAGTCATGGCGGAGGTGGGTCTGAGCATCGCCGTGGCTGACGCGCACCCGCTGCTGATCCCGCGTGCTGATTATGTTACCCATATTCACGGTGGCCGCGGCGCCGTCCGTGAAGTCTGCGATCTGCTTCTGCTGGCGCAGGGCAAGCTTGATGAGGCGAAAGGGCAATCGATATGAGTAAAACCAGACGTTGGGTTATCATTCTGCTTGCGCTTGTCGCCCTGGTACTGATTGGCGTAAACCTCGCTGACCGCGAAGATACGCAAGCGGAAGTGGTTAACACGAGCGACCCGACCTATAAAAGCGATCACAGCGACACCGTGGTCTATAGCCCGGAAGGCGCGCTGAACTATCGCCTCGTTGCTCAGCATGTAGAATATTTTTCAGATGACGGTACTTCGTGGTTTACCCAACCGGTCATGACCACCTTTGATACGGACAAAGTGCCGACGTGGTCTATCAAGTCTGACCGGGCAAAACTGACAAATGACCGTATGCTTTACCTGTATGGTCACGTTGAAGTCAACGCCCTGACCGCTGACGCGCAACTGCGAAAAATTACGACGGATAACGCCCAGATCAACCTGGTCACCCAGGATGTCACGTCGCAGGATTTAGTCACCCTGTATGGCACAACATTTAATTCCAGCGGTTTAAGAATGCGCGGGAACTTACGCAGCAAAAACGCCGAGCTGATTGAAAAGGTTAGAACCTCCTATGAAATTCAAAACAAACAAACTCAGCCTTAAAGTTGTTATCGCCAGCGCGCTGCTGGCGGCCAGTCTTCCCGCGCTTGCTGTGACTGGCGATACCGAACAGCCGATTCATATTGAATCCGATACCCAGTCTCTGGATATGCAGGGTAACGTCGTCACCTTTACCGGCAACGTGGTCATGACCCAGGGCACCATCAAAATCAACGCCGACAAAGTGGTCGTTACCCGACCGGGCGGCGAGCAGGGCAAAGAGATTATCGATGGTTATGGCAACCCGGCCACCTTCTACCAGATGCAGGACAACGGCAAGCCGGTGAAAGGCCATGCCTCGCATATGCACTATGAACTGGCGAAGGATCTGGTCATCCTGACCGGTAATGCTTACCTGGAACAGCTGGACAGCAATATCAAAGGCGACAAAATCACTTATCTGGTGAAAGAGCAGAAAATGCAGGCCTCCAGTGAAAAAGGCAAACGCGTCACGACCGTTCTTGTGCCTTCGCAATTGCAGGACAAGAACAACGGCCAGGCTCCGGCACAGAAAAAGAGTAACTAATTCGTTATGGCAACTTTAACTGCAAAAAACCTCGCGAAAGCGTATAAGGGCCGCCGCGTCGTCGAAGATGTCAGTCTGACCGTCAACTCCGGCGAAATCGTGGGTTTGCTTGGCCCTAACGGGGCGGGTAAAACCACGACTTTCTACATGGTGGTGGGCATCGTCCCGCGTGACGCCGGCAACATCATCATCGATGATGAAGATATCAGTCTGCTGCCACTGCATGCCCGCGCGCGTCGTGGCATCGGCTATCTGCCGCAGGAAGCCTCCATCTTCCGCCGCTTAAGCGTGTTCGACAACCTGATGGCCGTGCTCCAGATCCGTGACGATCTGACCAGCGAGCAGCGCACTGACCGTGCGAACGAGCTGATGGAAGAGTTTCATATCGAACATCTGCGTGACAGCCTCGGTCAGGCGCTGTCCGGTGGTGAACGCCGCCGCGTTGAGATTGCGCGCGCGCTGGCAGCAAACCCGAAATTTATCCTCCTGGATGAACCGTTTGCGGGCGTTGACCCCATCTCCGTTATCGATATCAAACGTATTATTGAGCACCTGCGCGACAGCGGGCTTGGCGTGCTGATCACGGACCACAACGTTCGTGAAACGCTGGCCGTGTGTGAGCGCGCCTACATAGTGAGCCAGGGCCATCTGATTGCCCACGGTACGCCGCAGCAAATCCTCGAAGATGAGCATGTTAAGCGCGTGTACCTTGGGGAAGACTTCAGACTCTGATAGGGTAGAGGTTAAGTCACGCCGAACCGGAGAAAAACGCTCTGAACATGAAGCAAGGTTTGCAATTACGGCTCAGCCAGCAACTGGCCATGACGCCGCAGCTCCAGCAGGCAATCCGTCTGTTGCAGCTGTCCACGTTAGAACTCCAGCAGGAGCTCCAGCAGGCGCTGGACAGCAATCCGCTGCTGGAGCAAACCGATCTTCATGACGAGGTAGACGCTCAGCAGACGCAGGACACAGAAACGCTCGACTCCGTAGATGCGCTCGAACAGAAAGAGATGCCGGAGGAACTGCCGCTGGATGCCAGCTGGGATGAAATCTACACCGCGGGTACCCCTTCCGGGACGCGTGCAGATTACCAGGACGATGAACTCCCGGTCTACCAGGGCGAAACTACCCAGTCGCTTCAGGACTACCTGATGTGGCAGGTGGAGCTGACGCCTTTCTCCGATACCGATCGCGCCATTGCCACCTCGATTGTCGATGCCGTTGACGACACGGGCTATTTGACCGTGACGCTGGACGAGATTCTGGAAAGCATCGGCGATGACGAGATTGAACTGGAAGAGATCGAAGCCGTCCTGAAACGCGTTCAGCGTTTCGACCCGATTGGCGTCGCCGCGAAAGATCTGCGCGACTGCCTTCTGATCCAGCTTTCGCAGTTTGCCAAAGAGACACCGTGGATTGACGAAGCCCGGCTCATCATCAGCGAGCATCTGGATTTGCTGGCAAATCACGACTTCCGCACCCTGATGCGCGTCACGCGCCTCAAAGAAGAGGTGCTGAAGGAAGCGGTGAATCTGATCCAGTCACTCGATCCGCGTCCGGGGCAATCGATCCAGACCAGCGAACCGGAATACGTTATTCCTGATGTACTGGTGAGAAAACACAATGGCCGCTGGGTCGTTGAACTGAACGCCGACAGCATTCCTCGCCTGCAAATCAACCAGCAATACGCCTCCATGTGCACCAGCGCCCGTAACGACGCTGATAATCAATACATTCGCAGCAACCTTCAGGAAGCACGCTGGTTGATTAAGAGTCTGGAAAGCCGTAATGACACGCTGCTGCGCGTCAGCCGCTGTATTGTCGAACAGCAGCAGGCATTCTTTGAGCAGGGCGAAGAATTTATGAAACCGATGGTGCTGGCGGACATCGCCCAGGCCGTCGAGATGCATGAATCAACCATTTCCCGCGTGACCACGCAGAAGTATCTGCACAGCCCACGCGGTATTTTTGAGCTTAAGTATTTCTTCTCCAGCCACGTGAACACCGAAGGCGGCGGCGAAGCCTCGTCAACAGCTATTCGCGCACTGGTGAAGAAGTTGATCGCCGCGGAGAACCCCGCGAAGCCACTCAGTGACAGTAAGTTAACCACCATGCTGTCCGATCAGGGTATTATGGTGGCACGCCGTACTGTCGCGAAGTATCGAGAGTCTTTATCCATTCCGCCGTCTAACCAGCGTAAACAACTGGTTTGACACAACCGATAAGGAAGACACTATGCAGCTCAATATCACCGGACATAACGTCGAAATTACTGAGGCTTTACGCGATTTTGTAAACACTAAGTTCGCGAAACTCGAGCAGTATTTCGAGAGGATCAACCAGGTCTATGTTGTGTTGAAAGTGGAGAAAGTGACGCATATCTCGGATGCGACCCTGCACGTCAACGGAGGGGAACTTCATGCCAGTGCGGAAGGGCAAGACATGTACGCGGCTATCGACGGCTTGATTGATAAGCTTGCGAGACAGCTCAATAAACATAAAGATAAACTGAAACAACACTAATTGTCCGGGCAGTTAACGGGTGCAGGACGGCCTGTTGTGAAACACAACAGGCCATTTGTACAGTTAGCGCTTAGGTGAAATTATGATAAACAACGATTCCGCTCTTCAACTGAGCAATGTCCTTAACCAGGATTGTACCCGCAGTGGCGTTCACTGCCAGAGCAAAAAACGTGCGCTGGAAATCATCAGTGAGCTGGCCGCAAAACAGCTGGGTCTGCCGCCGCAGATCGTGTTTGAAGCCATTCTGACCCGTGAAAAAATGGGCAGTACCGGCATCGGCAATGGCATTGCGATCCCGCATGGCAAGCTGGAAGAAGATACGCTGCGTGCCGTGGGGGTGTTTGTGCAACTGGAAACGCCTATCGCTTTTGACGCCATCGATAACCAGCCTGTGGATCTGCTCTTCGCGCTGCTGGTTCCTGCCGATCAGACCAAAACCCACCTGCACACGCTGTCGCTGGTTGCCAAACGTCTGGCGGATAAAACCATTTGTCGTCGACTGCGCTCAGCTCAAAGTGATGAAGAGCTTTATCAAATTATCACTGAAGCAGAAGGCAATCAGGATGAGGCATAATCGGGAAAGGGCCTTCAGAACGGCTTCCCTGAGGAGAAACGGAACATGGTGCTGATGATCGTCAGCGGTCGTTCGGGGTCCGGGAAGTCCGTGGCCCTGCGCGCGCTGGAAGACATGGGATTTTACTGCGTAGATAACCTGCCGGTAGTGCTGTTACCCGATCTGGCGCGGACGCTGGCGGACAGGCAAATCTCTGCCGCCGTCAGTATTGACGTGCGTAACATGCCGGAATCGCCGGAAATCTTCGAGCAGGCAATGAACAGCCTGCCGGAATGCTTCTCGCCTCAGCTCTTGTTCCTGGATGCTGACCGCAACACGCTGATCCGCCGTTACAGCGATACACGTCGTTTGCACCCGCTCTCGAGTAAAAATCTTTCGCTGGAAAGCGCCATCGATAAAGAGAGCGATCTGCTTGAGCCGCTGCGTTCCCGGGCCGACCTGATTGTCGACACCTCAGAAATGTCCGTCCACGAGCTGGCGGAAATGCTGCGTACTCGCTTACTCGGCAAGCGCGAGCGCGAACTGACGATGGTGTTTGAATCCTTCGGCTTTAAGCACGGTATCCCTATCGATGCGGATTACGTTTTTGATGTGCGTTTCCTGCCGAACCCACACTGGGATCCGAAACTGCGTCCGATGACCGGTCTGGATAAGCCGGTGGCGGCGTTCCTCGACCGACACACAGAAGTACACAATTTTATCTACCAGACGCGAAGCTACCTTGAGCTATGGTTACCTATGCTGGAGACAAACAATCGTAGCTACCTGACGGTGGCGATTGGCTGTACCGGCGGTAAACATCGTTCGGTCTACATTGCCGAACAGCTGGCCGATTACTTCCGCTCACGCGGGAAGAACGTTCAGTCCCGTCATCGCACGCTGGAAAAACGCAAAACATGACCGTAAAACAGACCGTCGAAATCACCAATAAGCTGGGCATGCATGCGCGCCCGGCGATGAAGCTGTTTGAACTGATGCAGGGTTTTGATGCTGAGGTGCTGCTGCGCAACGATGAGGGAACCGAGGCAGAAGCCAACAGCGTGATTGCGCTGCTGATGCTGGATTCTGCCAAAGGCCGCCAGATTGAAGTTGAAGCCACCGGCCCGCAGGAAGAAGAAGCGCTGGCGGCAGTGATTGCCCTGTTTAACGCCGGGTTTGACGAAGATTAACGTTCGCCACGTCGGCGGGTAGCGCTGCGCTTACCCGCTTTACATAAGATTATTTCGCTCCATAAACCCTTCCCCACCCAGCTGACGCATCTGGCGCATAATCCACGCCTGACGGCTTCGCACGTAGCCTGACGGCGCGCTGGCCTTAAAACGCAGCGGGTTCGGCAGCACGGCGGCAAGCAGTGCCGCTTCGGACATAGTCAGCCTGCTGGCGGGCTTGCCAAAATAGCGCTGCGATGCCGATTCGACGCCAAAAACGCCGTCACCAAACTCCGCGATATTCAGGTAGACGGTCAAAATGCGTTTTTTGCTCCACACCGTCTCGACGCCCAGCGTCAGCCCGGCCTCCAGCCCTTTTCTCACCCAGCTGCGACCGTCCCATAAGAACAGATTTTTTACCGTCTGCTGAGAAAGCGTCGACGCACCGCGGACGCGGTTTTCATGACGTTCATTATGATCCAGCGCCTTCTCGATAGCCGCCACGTCAAAACCCCAGTGCTCCGGGAATTTCTGATCTTCTGCCGCAATGACCGCCAGCCCCATCCACGGGGAGATTTCATCCATGCCGACCCAGTCTGAGTGGGCAACATAGCCAAAATCACCCGAGAGCCAGGCGCTAATCTGCCGCTCTGCCATCACGGCCGAGAACGGGACGGGCAGGATGCTGAACAGCGCAATGCCTCCGCCCCAAAAAACGGCCAGGACCAGCACAATACGCAGCAGGATCCGTTTTAACCACCCGCCAGGGGATAATTTACGGCTCATTCGGTAAGAACCAGCACTCTGTCCACCAGCTTTTCAATGCCTGCAGCAGCCTCGGCAATGTTCTGCGCCAGCATATACGCCGGCGTGGTGACGATTTTATTGTCCTCATCCACTACAATGTCGTCTACCGGACATGGCACGTGTTCGCCGCCCATATCTTCGACAATTTCAGCAGTATCAATGTCGGTTCCGATCGTGAGCCGCAGCGGGAAATCAAAAATTTTCGGCAGCATGGCTGGCGCAATGCAGATAAAGCCCTGCGGCTTACCTGCCGCATGCATCGCCAGCGATAGCGCTTTCAAATCGGGATCGACATGGCACGCCGCGCCTTGCGTTGCAAACGTGCTCAGGTTTTTCGCCGCGCCAAAGCCGCCCGGCACGATGAGCGCATCTAGCTCAGCCGCATCGGCCTGTGCCAGCGGATGAATATCCCCGCGCACAATACGTGCCGCTTCAATCAGCACGTTACGGCTTTCCGCCATTGGCTCGCCGGTAAGATGATTAACCACGTCTGCCTGCGTTTTATCCGGAGCGAAGCAGATAACGTCGGCCCCCTGGCGCGATAATGCCAGCAGCGTTAATACGGTTTCATGTATCTCTGAACCATCGTAAACGCCACATCCGCTCAGCACGACACCCACTTTCTTCATTCTGACGATCCTTCTATGCAACTCGCTGAAGCACATTAAAAATTCTGATTAAAACGCTATGCTTCACACATTTCACTGATTCATGTAACAAACTGTTTAAGATTTGCTATCTTATCTGCGTGCGGCCTTAATTTTCAGGCGGCGTCCATGCGAAAACAACCCATAAAAATCAGGCGCAGCCACGATTTCCCTGGTGTTGGCGCAGTATTCGCGCACCCCGGTATAGCCGGGGTCATTTTTTTCGGGATTCTACCCAGGCTTTCAGCACTGCCACATCGTTTTGCCACTCTTGTTTCATCTCTTCAACCCAATCACCTACGTTATCTTCCCAGGCAGGTAAATCAGGCGACTGAATCTGTTGGCCCAGTTGCTGGAGATGGCGTAACCCGACTGAACCAGCTGCGCCTTTGATTTTATGTCCCTCTTCGACGATGCCCTTCTGGTCACGCGCCGTCAGGTTGGATTCGAGCACGTTCAGATAGCCCGGCATCATTTTTTCGAACACGGCCAGGCCATCGGTGATCAGTTTGGGTCCCACCAGATCGATATACTGCTCCAGCATGGCGGTATCCAGTATCGTTTGGATTTTAGCGCTATCAACAGACGTCATGGTGCTCTCCTCTTCATCACAGGTATCCCAGAACTTCTTGATCATCGCCGTCAGGGCAGGTACTGCCAGCGGCTTGCTGAGCACGTCGTCCATACCGGCCTCGAGGTACTCTTTTTTATCTTTCAACACGTTTGCGGTCAACGCAACCAGAGGCGGCAGCTCGTTAGGAGCATATTTGCGCGTCAGCTCGCGGGAGATATCCAGCCCGGTCATGTCCGGTAGCTGAATATCGAGCAGCACCAGGTCGTACTCGCCCGGCGTGAACATCTCCAGCGCGGCTTTGCCGGTCATCGCGACATCCACGCTGTTACCGAGTTTTTCCAGTACCGACCGGGCGACAATGACGTTCAGCTCAATATCTTCAACCAGCAGGACGTGCAGGGCTGGAAGCGGCATATCGTCGTTCTCAAACGTATCTTCCACTTCTTCAGCAACAGCAGGGGCGTGGACGGTAAGCGTAAAGGTGGAGCCTTTACCCGGCTGGCTGGCAACGGTGATATCCCCACCCATACTTTTCGCCAGACGTTTCGACACCGCCAGGCCAATGCCCGTGCCGGTCGCCGGTTTACCGCCGTGGCTGTCTTTAACCTGATAATACATGGCGAAGATCTTATCCTGCTCATCCTGAGGAATGCCGATACCCGAGTCCTCAACTTCAAAGTGCAGCATGTCCCCCTCATCATAGCGAATGCGCACCGCAACCTGTCCCTTCTGGGTAAACTTCACGGCGTTGCTGATGAGATTCCACAGGATCTGACGCAGACGCGTGCCGTCCGTCACCACTTTATGCGGCAGCGGCAGCGTCGGTTCCATCACGAAGCTCAATCCTTTCTGCTGGGCCTGCAAACCTGACAGGTTCTCCAGGTCCGCGAGGAAGCCGGTAAAATCAACCGGCTGGTTGTCGAGCTGAACCTTACGGCGCTCCATCTTATCCATGTCGATAATATCATTGAAGATATTGCCCAGCGTGACCGCCGAAACGTGGATCGTTTTGAGGTATTTTTCCTGCTCACTGGTCAAGTCGGTATCCAGCAGAATACGGCTCAGCCCCACGATACCGTTTAGCGGCGTACGAAGCTCATGGCTGATGGTGGAGATGAAGGTTGTTTTATCCCGGCTGGCGCGCTCCAGCGCATCCTGATAGCGCTTACGCTCGGTGATATCACGGCCAAAGCCCATCAGACCATGACGTTTACCCACCCGGTCGTAATAAGGCACTTTGCGGATTTCAAAGCAGGCTTTGCGCCCGTCGGGGTAGTCCAGCCACTGCTCATAGGTCAACGAGACGTTATGGCGGAAGACCTTTTCATCCGTCTCCATCACTTTTGCCGCCGCCTCTTCGGAATAGACATCCTGAGGTTTCAGGTGTATCAGCTGCTTTTCGCTTTTCCCGGTCAACAGTTCCATGGCCCGGTTACAGCCGGAGAACTCTTTATCTTCATTACGGTAGAACACCAGATCCGGCGACGCATCGAGGAACGAGCGCAGGAAAGAGGATTGCTGTTCAAGCTGGATCTGCGTGACCTCACGCTCTTTCATCTCAATTTTCAGCTGCTCCAGCGTGGTCTGACGCTCGGCTTCCGCCTTCTCACGGTCTGAAATTTCCTGATTCAGCTGGGCAATGTTGTCCTTGAGCTGAACGTTGAGTTTAAGATCGCGCTCGCGCATCTCTTCCAGCTTATCCACCAGTTTCGATAAACGCTGTCGGGACTCTTCCAGCTGCTCAACCACCACGGAGAGGAAATAGACCGCCCATGGGGTGATCAGCAGGCCAAAGAAAATAGAGCGGATCACGTCGATGCTCTCGACCTGACCATGCAGAACCATGGTCACGGCCATTTGCACGACGATGGCCAGAACGACCAGCGCCAGCGCCAGCAGCATGGAAAAACGCACCAGCCCGAGCTTCATCATCAGGTCGACGTAGTACTGGGCCAGCATTCGAATTTGCTTCATAGAGGATCCCTTCACGACTTTATCGCTCAATAATACTCAAATTCACGGCGAGGCGTTGAAGGTTGTGAGAAAAAGTGCGGGGTGAAACAGGAGATTAGCCTCGCCCCCGGGCAAGCGGGAGCGAGGAAGAAGGTTTATCAGGAGCGTTTTAGCAGCATCCAGAGGCTGATCAGGAAGAAACTGGCGCTCGGCAACAGCGCGCCGATAATTGGCGGAATGCCATACACCAGCGTCAGCGGACCAAAAATCTGATCGAGGACATAGAACACGAAACCAAAGCTGATACCGGTTACCACGCGAACCCCCATCGGCACGCTACGTAGCGGTCCAAAGATGAACGACAGCGCCATCAGCATCATCACCGCCACGGACAGCGGCTGGAAGATTTTGCTCCACATGTTGAGCTGGTAACGCCCCGCATCCTGCCCGCTCGATTTCAGATACTTCACGTAGTTATGCAGACCGCTGATGGAGAGCGCATCGGGATCAAGCGCCACGACGCCAAGCTTGTCCGGCGTCAGGTCGGTTTTCCAGGTACCGCTAACGGTCTGCGAACCGGTGATCTGTTTCGGGTTAGTCAGGTCAGATTCATCAACCTGGGATAACCGCCACAGCTTGTTGTTTGCATCAAATTTAGCAGAGGCGGCATAACGCACTGACTGCAAACGACGATCGTTATTGAAAGCATAGATACTCACGCCACCCAGTTCGTCATCCCCTTTCACGCGTTCGATATAGACGAAGTTCTGGCCATCTTTCGCCCATAATCCCTGCTGCGTGGAGAGCAGAGAACCGCCGTACATCGCCTGAGCACGGTAGTTACGCGCCATCTGTTCGCCCTGCGGCGCGACCCATTCGCCGATCGCCATGGTCAGCAGCACCAGCGGGATCGCGGTTTTCATCACCGACAGCGCAACCTGCATACGGGTAAAGCCCGATGCCTGCATCACCACCAGTTCGCTACGCTGAGCCAGCATCCCCAGGCCCAGCAGCGCACCCAGCAGGGCCGCCATCGGGAAGAAGATCTGCACATCTTTTGGTACGCTGAGCAGGGTGTACATCCCGGCGCCCAACGCGTCGTAACTCCCCTGCCCGGCTTTTTTCAGCTGGTCGACAAATTTGATAATGCCCGAGAGCGACACCAGCATGAAAAGGGTCATCATGATGGTGGTAAAAATTGTTTTACCGATATAGCGGTCAAGTACGCCAAACGCCTGCATTAGATGGCTCCTTTACGCGTAAACCGGGCACGAAGACGACGCACAGGCACCGTGTCCCACAAGTTGAGTCCGACTGCCAGCAGCAGATACAAACCATTCACGACCCAGGTCCAGATCATCGGGTCAATTTTTCCTTTCCCGCCGTTAGACTTGATTGAGGTTTGCAGCAGGAAGAACACCAGATACAGCAGCATCGCTGGCAGCATCGACAGCACGCGGCCCTGGCGCGGGTTTACCACGCTCAGCGGCACTACCATCAGCGCCATCATAAATACGGTGAATACCAGCGTGATACGCCAGTGCAGTTCAGCACGCGCACGATCGGTATCAGTATTCATTAAGGTGCGCATATCCATCTGCTCAGTATCCGTTGGATCGAGCGCGACGGCCTGATGACCAATGATGGCCTGGTAGTTCTGGAAATCGGTGATACGGAAGTCACGCAGCATAGCCGTGCCTTCGAAACGCGTTCCTTTGTTCAGCGTGACAACCTGAGAGCCGTCTTTACGCTGCGCCAGCTGACCGGAATCCGCCACTACCACAGAAGGGCGAGCGTTACCTTTCGGGCGCAGTTGAGCAAGAAACACGTCATTGAAGCGGCTGCCATCGACGCTTTCGATAAACAGCACGGAGTTACCGTCGGTCGCCTGCTGGAACTGCCCCTGCGCCAGCGCCGCCAGCCCCGGGTTAGCTTTTGCTTCCGCCAGCACCTCATCCTGATGACGGGACGAGGTCGGCCCCGCCCACATGACGTTAACCGCGGCAACAATGCCCGTAAACAGCGCCAGCACCATGGCTGCCTTTACCAGTACGGCCTTACTGAGGCCGCAGGCATGCATCACGGTGATTTCACTTTCGGTATAGAGCTTACCCAGGGTCATCAGCAGACCAAGGAACAGGCTTAACGGCAGGATAAGCTGCGCCATTTCCGGCACGCCAAGCCCGAGCAGGGAAAGCACCAGATTCGTTGGGATTTCGCCATCAACTGCCGCGCCGAGGATCCTGACCAGCTTCTGACAGAAAAAGATCAGAAGGAGGATAAAGAGGATCGCCAGTTGGCTCTTCAGCGTCTCCCGAACCAGATATCTTATGATTATCACTTTAAATACGCCCGTTAAAACTCGTCTTATGCAGGAATTTAGCTTGTTTCATGGCTTAAACGTCATTTATTCTCTTGAGTCGTCGAAATCATCGCTAAGATTAAAAAACCCGGCGGATTCGCGCTTCATGACATTTATTGACGTGTCGAAACCGTAGTAACGTAAGATTAACACGAAGTCACCACAACGGCGGACATGAGTTACGAAAGGTTTCAATTCTATCCGTAGCCGCCGCCGTTGTCTTTAAGATTCAGGAGCGTAGTGCATGGAGTTCAGTGTAAAAAGCGGTAGCCCGGAGAAACAGCGGAGTGCCTGCATCGTTGTGGGCGTCTTTGAACCACGCCGACTCTCCCCGATCGCCGAGCAACTCGATAAAATCAGCGACGGCTATATCAGCGCCCTGCTGCGCCGTGGCGAACTGGAAGGCAAACCAGGGCAGACCCTGTTGCTGCACCACGTTCCAAACGTCCTGTCCGAGCGTATTCTGCTGATTGGCTGCGGTAAAGAACGTGAGCTTGATGAGCGCCAGTACAAGCAGGTTATTCAGAAAACCATTAATACACTGAATGATACTGGTTCGATGGAAGCCGTCTGCTTCCTCACGGAGCTGCACGTTAAGGGCCGCAACACGTACTGGAAAGTACGCCAGGCCGTCGAAACCGCAAAAGAGAGCCTCTACAGCTTTGATCAGTTGAAGACCACCAAAAGCGAGCCGCGTCGCCCGCTGCGTAAAATGGTCTTTAACGTGCCGACCCGTCGCGAGCTGACCAGCGGCGAGCGCGCCATTCAGCACGGTCTGGCGATTGCTGCCGGTATTAAAGCGGCAAAAGATCTTGGCAATATGCCACCAAACATCTGTAACGCCGCTTACCTGGCGTCACAGGCGCGCCAGCTGGCTGACGCCTACAGCAAGAACGTCATCACCCGCGTTATCGGCGAACAGCAGATGAAAGAGCTGGGGATGCACTCTTATCTGGCGGTCGGTAACGGCTCCCAGAACGAATCCCTGATGTCGGTCATCGAATACAAAGGCAATCCGTCTGAAGACGCGCGTCCGATCGTGCTCGTTGGCAAAGGGCTGACCTTCGACTCCGGCGGTATCTCCATCAAGCCTTCAGAAGGCATGGATGAGATGAAGTACGACATGTGTGGCGCGGCGGCGGTTTACGGCGTCATGCGCATGGTCGCGGAACTTCAGTTGCCCATCAACGTGATCGGCGTGCTGGCGGGCTGCGAAAACATGCCTGGCGGCCGCGCTTATCGCCCGGGTGATGTGCTGACTACCATGTCCGGCCAGACCGTTGAAGTGCTGAACACCGACGCCGAAGGCCGTCTGGTGCTGTGCGACGTGCTGACCTACGTTGAGCGTTTCGAACCTGAAGCGGTTATCGACGTAGCTACCCTGACCGGCGCCTGCGTGATTGCGCTGGGGCATCACATCACCGGCCTGATGTCGAACCACAATCCGCTGGCGCATGAGCTGATCGGCGCGTCCGAACAGGCTGGCGACCGCGCATGGCGTCTGCCGCTGGGGGACGAGTTCCAGGAACAGCTGGAGTCTAACTTCGCGGACATGGCGAACATTGGTGGTCGTCCTGGCGGCGCAATTACCGCAGGCTGCTTCCTGGCGCGCTTCACCCGCAAGTACAACTGGGCGCACCTGGACATTGCGGGGACCGCATGGCGCTCCGGTAAAGCCAAAGGCGCGACCGGACGTCCGGTGGCGCTGCTGTCGCAGTTCCTGCTCAATCGCGCGGGTTTTAACGGCGACGAGTGATGAAAAACGCCGGGTGGCGGCTTCGCCTTACCCGGCCTACAACGTCACTCAACCGTAGGCCGGGTAAGCGTAGCGCCACCCGGCTTTGCATTTAAATCCACGACAAGAAACCCCATATATGAAGAATGCAACGTTCTACCTTCTGGACAATGACACCCATCAGGATGGCCTCAGCGCCGTTGAACAACTGGTGTGTGAAATTGCCGCAGAACGTTGGCGCGCAGGTAAACGCGTCCTGATTGCCTGTGAAGATGAGCAGCAGGCGATTCGTCTGGATGAAGCGCTATGGGCGCGCCCGCCGGAGAGTTTTGTTCCGCATAACCTGTCGGGCGAAGGTCCACGCGGCGGGGCACCGGTGGAGATTGCCTGGCCGCAAAAACGCAACAGCAGCGCGCGCGACATTCTCATTAGCCTGCGGACAGACTTTGCAGATTTTGCCACCGCTTTCACAGAAGTGGTAGACTTTGTCCCTTACGAAGAATCTTTGAAACAGCTGGCGCGCGAACGCTACAAAGCGTACCGCCTGGCCGGTTTTAACCTGAATACGGCAACCTGGAAATAATGGAAAAGACATATAACCCACGCGATATCGAACAGCCGCTTTACGAGCACTGGGAACAGCAGGGCTATTTCAAGCCTAACGGCGACGAAAGCAAAGAGTCCTTCTGCATCATGATCCCGCCGCCGAACGTCACCGGCAGTTTGCATATGGGGCATGCTTTCCAGCAGACCATCATGGATACCATGATCCGCTACCAGCGTATGCAGGGTAAAAACACCCTGTGGCAGGCGGGGACTGACCACGCGGGTATCGCGACCCAGATGGTGGTTGAGCGTAAAATTGCCGCTGAAGAGGGTAAAACCCGCCACGACTACGGTCGCGACGCGTTTATCGACAAAATCTGGCAGTGGAAAGCGGAATCCGGCGGCACTATTACCCGTCAGATGCGCCGTCTCGGCAACTCCGTGGACTGGGAGCGTGAGCGCTTCACCATGGATGAAGGCCTGTCCAACGCCGTGAAAGAAGTCTTCGTGCGCCTGTACAAAGAAGACCTGATTTACCGTGGCAAACGCCTGGTCAACTGGGACCCGAAACTGCGTACCGCCATCTCTGACCTGGAAGTGGAAAACCGCGAGTCTAAAGGCTCCATGTGGCACATCCGCTATCCGCTGGCCGACGGCGCGAAAACCGCCGACGGTAAAGATTACCTGGTGGTGGCGACCACCCGTCCGGAAACCCTGCTGGGCGATACCGGCGTGGCCGTTAACCCGGAAGATCCGCGCTATAAAGATCTGATCGGCAAATTTGTGGTGCTGCCGCTGGTGAACCGCCGTATTCCGATTGTGGGCGACGAACACGCCGACATGGAAAAAGGCACCGGCTGCGTGAAAATTACCCCGGCGCACGACTTTAACGACTATGAAGTCGGTCGTCGTCATCAACTTCCGATGATCAACATTCTGACCTTCGACGGCGATATCCGCGAAAGCGCAGAAGTGTACGACACCAAAGGCAACGAATCCGACGTTTATTCCAGCGACATCCCGGCTGAGTTCCAGAAGCTGGAGCGCTTTGCCGCGCGTAAAGCCGTCGTAGCCGCCGTGGACGCGCTCGGCCTGCTGGAAGAGATTAAACCTCACGATCTGACCGTGCCGTACGGCGACCGTGGCGGCGTAGTTATCGAGCCAATGCTGACCGACCAGTGGTACGTGCGTGCCGACGTGCTGGCGAAACCGGCTGTGGAAGCGGTTGAGAACGGCAGCATTCAGTTCGTGCCGAAGCAGTACGAAAACATGTACTTCTCCTGGATGCGCGATATTCAGGACTGGTGTATCTCCCGTCAGCTGTGGTGGGGTCACCGTATCCCGGCGTGGTACGACAATGAAGGCAACGTCTACGTTGGCCGCACCGAAGAGGAAGTGCGTCAGGAAAACAACCTGGGCGCTGACGTTGCGCTGCGCCAGGACGAAGACGTGCTGGATACCTGGTTCTCTTCCGCGCTGTGGACCTTCTCGACCCTCGGCTGGCCGGAAAACACCGACGCGCTGCGTCAGTTCCACCCAACCAGCGTGATGGTCTCCGGCTTCGACATCATCTTCTTCTGGATCGCCCGCATGATCATGATGACCATGCACTTCATCAAAGACGAAGATGGCAAGCCGCAGGTTCCGTTCCATACCGTCTACATGACCGGCCTGATCCGCGACGACGAAGGCCAGAAGATGTCCAAATCCAAGGGTAACGTTATCGACCCGCTGGACATGGTTGATGGTATCTCTCTGGAAGAGCTGCTGGAAAAACGTACCGGCAACATGATGCAGCCGCAGCTGGCGGAGAAAATCCGCAAGCGTACCGAGAAGCAGTTCCCGAACGGGATCGAATCTCACGGTACCGACGCCCTGCGCTTCACCCTGGCGGCGCTGGCCTCCACCGGTCGTGACATCAACTGGGATATGAAGCGTCTCGAAGGTTACCGTAACTTCTGTAACAAGCTGTGGAACGCCAGCCGCTTCGTGCTGATGAACACCGAAGATCAGGATTGCGGATTTAACGGCGGCGAAATGACCCTGTCTCTGGCAGACCGCTGGATCCTGGCGGAATTTAACCAGACGGTGAAAGCGTTCCGCGACGCGCTGGACAGCTACCGCTTCGACATCGCGGCAGGCATCCTGTACGAATTCACCTGGAACCAGTTCTGTGACTGGTATCTGGAGCTGGCGAAGCCGGTCATGAACGGCGGCACTGAGGCGGAGCTGCGCGGTACGCGTAATACGCTGATTACCGTCCTGGAAGGTCTGCTGCGCCTTGCGCACCCGATCATTCCGTTCATCACCGAAACCATCTGGCAGCGCGTGAAGGTAATTGCCGGTATAAACGCCGATACCATCATGCTCCAGCCGTTCCCGGCATTCGATGCCGCGAAAGTGGATGAAGCCGCGTCTGCGGATACCGAGTGGCTGAAACAGGCGATCGTTGCGGTACGTAACATCCGCGCGGAAATGAACATCGCTCCGGGTAAACCACTGGAGCTGCTGCTGCGCGGTTGCAGCGAAGCTGCCGTTCGTCGCGTCACCGAGAACAACACCTTCCTGAAAACCATGGCGCGTCTGGAAAGCATCACCGTGCTGCCTGCCGATGACAAAGGTCCGGTTTCCGTGACCAAAATTATCGACGGCGCGGAGCTGTTGATCCCGATGGCGGGCCTGATCGACAAAGACGCTGAGCTGGCTCGTCTGGCGAAAGAAGTGGCGAAAGTCGACGTGGAAATCGGCAAAATCGAAAGCAAACTGGCGAACGAAGGCTTTGTGGCCCGCGCGCCGGAAGCGGTCATCGCCAAAGAGCGTGAGCGTCTGGTTGCCTTCGCCGATGCGAAGACCAAACTGATCGAGCAGCAGGCGGTTATCGCAGCCCTGTAATGCTTTTACCCCTTACGCTTCAGGGCGTAAGGGGTATCCTTCCTGAAAACTCCTCGCTTGCACTCCCCTTTCTGCGGTGCTATTAACAGCAGTTGTGTGTCAATTTTTGTCATGAGTAATGCTATGAGCGTGATTACCCCCGTCGCGACGACAATGCGTCGGATCACTGAGCAGGACAACCCGGCTATCGCCGCCGTTATCCGCACGGTATCGGCCGAATATGGCCTGACCGCCGACAAAGGCTACACCGTGGCCGACCCAAATCTGGACGAACTTTTTCAGCTGTACAGCCAGCCGGGCCATGCCTATTGGGTCATCGAGCAGGACGGCCAGGTCGTGGGCGGCGGCGGCATTGCCCCCCTGCTCTGCAGCGAGCCGGATATCTGTGAACTCCAGAAAATGTATTTCCTGCCAACGATACGCGGACAAGGCCTGGCGAAAAAGCTGGCGCTGGTCGCCCTGGAACATGCACGCTCACAGGGCTTTAAACGTTGCTACCTTGAAACCACCGCTTTCCTTAAAGAGGCCATTGGCCTGTATGAGCATCTGGGCTTTGAGCATATCGATGCCCCACTGGGCTGCACGGGCCACGTGGACTGCGAAGTCAGGATGCTGAAAAGTCTGTAAGTTTTGTTCCTGCCGTCTTCTGTTAAGCGTCTGTAAACTGAATGCTCTACACTCACAGTTCACACCAAAACAGGGGAAACGCGATGTCGAAGATAAAAAGCTACGCCGCACCGCAGGCGGGTGCAGAACTTGAGCTGTACGAGTACGATGCGGGCGAACTAAAAGCGGAAGACGTCGAAGTACAGGTGGATTACTGCGGGATCTGCCATTCAGACCTCTCGATGATCGACAATGAATGGGGCTTTTCCAGCTATCCGCTGGTTGCCGGGCACGAAGTCATTGGCCGCGTCGTGGCGCTCGGCAGCGCCGCGCAGGACAAAGGGCTGAAAGTGGGCCAGCGCGTGGGTATCGGCTGGACGGCACGCAGCTGCGGCCACTGCGACGCCTGTATTAGCGGTAACCAGATCAACTGCCTTGAGGGCGCTACGCCGACCATCCTGAACAAGGGTGGTTTCGCCGATAAACTACGCGCCGACTGGCAATGGGTTATCCCGCTGCCGGACAGCATTGATATTGAATCAGCAGGTCCGCTGCTGTGTGGCGGTATCACCGTATTTAAACCGCTGCTGATGCATCACGTAACTGCCACCAGCCGCGTGGGCGTGATCGGTATTGGCGGGCTGGGGCATATTGCCATCAAACTGCTGCACGCGATGGGCTGTGAAGTGACGGCGTTCAGCTCTAACCCGGCGAAAGAGCAGGAAGTGCTGGCGATGGGTGCGGATAAAGTGGTGAACAGTCGCGATCCCGAGGCGCTCACCGCCCTGGCAGGCCAGTTTGACCTGATCATCAACACCGTCAACGTCGATCTCGACTGGCAGCCGTACTTTGAAGCCCTGGCCTACGGCGGTAACTTCCACACCGTGGGTGCGGTGATGAAGCCGCTGCCGGTTCCGGCGTTTACCCTGATCGGCGGCGATCGCAGCGTATCCGGATCTGCTACCGGCACGCCATATGAGTTACGCAAGCTGATGAAGTTTGCCGGACGCACAAAAGTGGCGCCGACCACCGAACTGTATCCGATGTCAAAAATCAACGAAGCAATCCAGCACGTGCGCGACGGTAAAGCCCGCTACCGCGTAGTGTTGAAAGCGGATTTCTGATGTGAGTTTGCCGGGTGGCGGCTTCGCCTGACCCGGCCTACTTTCACTGCTGCGCCAATACGTTAAATACTTCCGCTACCGCGACCGCTCCCGGATCCATCACCCCATCCAGGTTCTCTTTATTGACATACGACGAGCGTCCCGCGCCGGCTTTCGCCATTTTTGCCGTTGCTTCGGCGCCCTGCTGCGCAGCCTGCGCCGCCGTCCGCAGATCGCCATCCCTTAACGCCTCCAGCGCCGGTTGCAGGGCGTCGATCAGCGTGCGATCCCCAAGATCGGCCCCGCCATACTGCTTCATCTGCGCCAGTCCGCTCAACAATGCTTCTGGTAGCGGCTGTCCATCGTGAAGCTTTTGTCCTGCCGCCGTGAAGAAGATCGACATCAGCACCCCGCTCGACCCGCCCATTACCGTAGCCAGCCGCTCCCCCACCAGCAGGAGTAATGTCGGCACGTCGTTAAGGGGCAGGTTGTTCTCCTCAAGTCGCTGCGCAATATCCCGCGCCCCTTGCGCAAAGGTGGAGCCCGTATCGCCATCGCCTACTTTGGCATCCAGCGCGTTGAGGCGGTTTTCCAGCTGGATCAATGTCTTCGTTACCGAAGCGACGGCCTCGCTCACCTGCGGATTGTCCGATGGGGTATATTCCACGCGGTCACGAAGGGCGCTATGGGGGACGGTACGCAGGGGCGCGAACGCGACGGGCTTCTGCCAGCCCAGCGTCTCGACCTCGGCGTGAATCGCCTTCTCGAAGAAATCGTTGAGCTTTAACAGCGTTAGCGAAAACCCTTTCATATCCAGCGCACTCACCAGCGGCGCCGGGCCAATCAGATACGCAATGTTCTCTTTCAGCGCCGAATGCGCCAGCTCTTTGGTGAGCAGAGCCATCTCAAGCGCTGACACGCCGCCGAGGTTGTTGATCAGCACCGCAAAGCGCCCGTCACCCGCCTGCGCGCGTAACGGCGTCACCAGCGTGTCGATAATGGCTTTGCTGTTTTGCGTATCCACGACGGAAGCTCCCGGCTCGCCGTGAATGCCCAAACCCAGCTCGACATGGCCTTGTTTTATGCGCCCCTCTTCATCATCGCTGCCCGGCAGGTTGCACGTTTGCATCGCCACGCCCAGGCTCCAGAGGTTATCGCAGGCCTGTTGCGCTATATCCCGCACGTCGTTTAGCGATTTCCCCTGCTCTGCCGCATATCCCGCAATCTTATGCACCAGCGCCGTTCCCGCGATACCACGCGGCTGCTTGTTATCCGGCAGGGCAATATCATCCGCGACGATAACCATCTCCACCTTCAGGCCGTAGCGTTTGGCTTTTTCCGCCGCCAGGCCAAAGTTAAGCCGGTCGCCGGTGTAGTTTTTCACAATCAGCAGGCAGCCACGATCGCCCGTCACCGCCACAATGGCATTGAGGACCGCATCCACGCTTGGGGAGGCGAACAAATCGCCACACACCGCTGCGGTAAGCATGCCTTTACCGACGAACCCGGCATGTGCCGGTTCATGGCCGGAGCCGCCACCGGAGATCACCGCCACGCGGCTTTTATCCCAGTCGCCGCGTGCCACCACGCGGATGGCCGGATCGATATCCAGTTTGACGAGATTACCGTGCGGCGCGGAGAGAAGTATGCCTTCAATGGCATCGTTGACAAGCTGTTTGCGGTCGTTAAAAAAGAATCTGGACATAGTTTCCCAAAATTTTGTTTACCGTATGCAAAAGCATAGTCCGCACTGGATAATGCGCCGCAAAGTGAGGAATTTACGCAGACGTTTTGCCGTCAGGTTGCCTATACTCCACCCAGGACTACGAGAGGACGTGCATCATGAGTACACCATTGTTAATCGCCAGGACGCTGGAAAAAGAGCTGTTTTTACTGCCCGCGATGGCGAACCGTCATGGCCTGATCACCGGCGCGACCGGGACGGGAAAAACCGTCACCCTGCAAAAGCTGGCTGAGTCGTTGTCCGAGGCTGGCGTGCCGGTTTTTATGGCTGACGTGAAGGGCGATTTAACCGGGGTGGCTCAGGAAGGCACGGCGTCAGAAAAACTGCTCGAGCGCCTGAAAAATATCGGCATCACGGACTGGACGCCGCACGGTAATCCAGTGGTGGTCTGGGATATCTTCGGCGAAAAAGGGCATCCGGTGCGCGCCACCGTCTCCGACCTCGGCCCTTTGCTGCTGGCCCGTCTGCTTAATCTTAACGACGTGCAGTCCGGGGTGCTGAACATTATTTTCCGTATCGCCGACGATCAGGGCTTACTGCTGCTCGACTTCAAAGATCTGCGCGCCATCACCCAGTACATTGGCGATAACGCCAAATCCTTCCAGAACCAGTACGGCAATATCAGCAGCGCCTCGGTGGGCGCCATTCAGCGCGGGCTCCTGACGCTGGAGCAACAGGGCGCCGAGCATTTCTTCGGCGAGCCAATGCTGGATATCAAAGACTGGATGCGCACCGACAGCAGCGGCAAAGGCATCATCAACATTCTGAGCGCAGAGAAGCTCTACCAGATGCCTAAGCTCTACGCCGCCAGCCTGCTGTGGATGCTCTCTGAACTCTACGAACAACTGCCGGAAGCAGGCGATCTGGAAAAACCCAAACTGGTGTTCTTCTTTGACGAAGCGCACCTGTTGTTTAACGACGCGCCGCAGGTGCTGCTGGATAAAATTGAACAGGTTATCCGCCTGATCCGCTCCAAAGGCGTCGGGGTCTGGTTTGTGTCGCAAAACCCGTCGGATATTCCGGACAACGTACTGGGGCAACTGGGTAACCGCGTGCAGCACGCCCTGCGCGCCTTTACGCCAAAAGATCAGAAAGCGGTGAAAGCCGCGGCGCAAACCATGCGTGCCAATCCGGCCTTTGATACCGAAACCGCCATTCAGGCGCTGGGCACCGGTGAAGCGCTGATTTCGTTCCTCGATGCAAAAGGCAGCCCGACAGTTGTCGAGCGCGCGATGGTGATTGCGCCCTGCTCGCGCATGGGGCCAGTAACGGACGATGAACGCAACGGCCTGATCAACCACTCCCCGGTGTACGGGAAGTATGAAGACGAGGTGGATCGCGAATCCGCGTTCGAGATGCTGCAAAAAGGGGTGCAGGCGACTGCCGAATCGCAGAATGCGCCTGCCGCCAAAGGGCAATCTGTAGCCGTGGACGACGGCATTCTCGGCGGGCTGAAAGACATTCTGTTCGGCAGCACCGGGCCGCGCGGCGGCAAACGCGATGGCGTGGTGCAGACCATGGCAAAAAGCGCGACGCGTCAGATTACCAACCAGATAGTGCGCGGCATGCTGGGAAGTCTGTTAGGCGGCCGTCGCCGGTAGCGGTGGAACCCACGGGCGGCCAAGCGCCGACCCCTGTACGCCGTTCTCCTGTAGATAGCGGTCGATTTCCAGCATCCCCGTCCAGCGGTTCTCACACCAGAGCGGTGCCAGAAGCGTTGGGCGGCGGGCGCTTGCCGAGATGCGGTGGTAAACAATCTCCGGCGGCGTGTGGCGAATCATCTCCCCCGCCGTCACCGTATAGTCGTCGAGTTCGATACCACTTAACCGCCCCGCTTCCCAGGCTTTCGCCATAATGCTTCCCGTAACAATATGCAGCGGGTGCAGCTTAATGCCGTCCACGCCGGTCTCGACGACTTTTTCCAGCGTTTCAAGACCATGCTGCTGCCCTTCTCCCGGCAAGCCGACAATCAGATGCGAGCAGACTTTTAATCCACGCTCGCGGGCGAGACGCGTGGTGCGCTGGTAGCAGGCAAAATCATGCCCGCGATTGATACGGTGCAGGGTTTTGTCGTGCGCGGTCTGCAAGCCCAGCTCCAGCCAGATCTCGTAGCCCTTTTCTTTATACTCGCTAAGTAAATCCAGCACGGCGTCCGGCACGCAGTCCGGACGCGTCCCCACGCACAGCCCGACAATGTTCGCTTGAGCAACCGCCTGTTGATACATAGCGCGCAGCACCTGCACCTCCGCCCACGTGCTGGTGTAGGCCTGGAAATAAGCCAGATATTGCTTCGCGCGGTTCACCAGACTCGCCTGATGGGCGAGCTGTTCAGCGATAGATTTATGCTGTTGGGCTTCATCAGCAAACGAGGCCACGTTACAGAAGGTGCAGCCACCACGCCCGATGGTGCCATCGCGGTTCGGACAGCTAAAGCCGCCGTGCAGCGTCAGTTTGTGAACCTTTTGTCCGTAGCGCTGCAAAAGATCCCCACCAAACATATTGACTAATTTCTGTAACTGCATAATCTGATAGACCGTCCCGAAGAAAGGGGACAAGCCTGCCATTTTTAGCCTCTGTCGGCGATGACCTGGATCAATCGCCCTGGACGGCCTTTATCTATTTGAATAAATAATCACGATTACCGAGATTTCATTCACCCTGAACGTAATTACTTTTCCTTATGTTCTGATGGTTTTTTTCATTTATAGCGCCAGGTCTGAAAAACAGTGATTTTATGCGGGTTTGAATGCCACCCCAGATTATTATTCTGCTATAAATCTGCATTTCAGCACGCTGCATTGATAATACCGCTTTCATATAGTGAGTCAGATCACACTCCCCTGCACCTTCCCGGCGCTTTAAGTGGTTGTAAAAATAGTGAAATCATCAATAAAAACAACAATATGACCACTCTTTAGCACATTTTTGTATAAATAAGATTGCCATTTGACCTGTGTACCAATTCCCGATAAGTTGGAAATCCGCTGGAAGCTTTCTGGATGAGCGGCCTGCTCATCATATTTATGCAGTAATTGAGATTCCCTCTGAAGCAAGTCCTCAAACTTGTTTACCTGCGCGAAAGGATGAAAAAGAGGGCGAATGCGAGGTCCGCGTATGAAACGCTAACCCCGTCGCCATGCTCTTTCTGCGCCTGTGCGCCACGGTAAAGTTCAGTGGGAAGCCCGACGAGCCTGGGGAGGTTCACTGATATGTTGTACGATAAATCCCTTGAGAAGGATAACTGTGGTTTCGGCCTGATCGCCCACATAGAAGGCGAACCTAGCCACAAGGTAGTGCGTACTGCTATTCACGCACTGGCCCGTATGCAGCACCGTGGCGCCATCCTTGCCGATGGTAAAACCGGCGACGGTTGCGGTCTGCTGCTGCAAAAACCGGATCGTTTCTTCCGCATCGTGGCGGAAGAGCGCGGCTGGCGTTTAGCTAAAAACTACGCTGTCGGTATGCTGTTCCTGAATCAGGATCCTGAAAAAGCTGCCGCGTCACGCCGCATCGTTGAAGAAGAACTTCAGCGTGAAACCCTGTCGATTGTCGGCTGGCGCGATGTGCCAACCAACGAAGGGGTGCTCGGTGAAATCGCCCTCTCCTCGCTGCCTCGTATTGAACAGATTTTCGTCAACGCGCCTGCGGGCTGGCGTCCGCGTGATATGGAACGTCGTCTGTTTATTGCCCGCCGCCGCATTGAAAAACGTCTTCAGGACGATAAAGAGTTCTACGTCTGTAGCCTCTCTAACCTGGTGAACATCTATAAAGGTCTGTGCATGCCGGCTGACCTGCCGCGCTTCTACCTGGACCTGGCGGATCTGCGTCTGGAATCGGCCATTTGCCTGTTCCACCAGCGCTTCTCCACCAATACCGTTCCACGCTGGCCGCTGGCTCAGCCGTTCCGCTACCTGGCGCACAACGGTGAGATCAACACCATCACCGGTAACCGCCAGTGGGCCCGCGCCCGTACCTATAAGTTCCAGACCCCGCTGATCCCGGACCTGCACGATGCCGCGCCGTTCGTGAACGAAACCGGCTCGGACTCCAGCTCAATGGATAACATGCTGGAACTGCTGCTGGCGGGCGGGATGGATATCGTGCGCGCCATGCGTCTGCTTGTACCGCCGGCCTGGCAGAACAACCCGGATATGGACCCTGAGCTGCGCGCGTTCTTTGACTTTAACTCCATGCACATGGAGCCGTGGGATGGCCCGGCAGGCATCGTTATGTCCGACGGACGTTTTGCCGCCTGTAACCTGGACCGTAACGGTCTGCGTCCGGCGCGCTATGTCATTACCAAAGACAAGCTCATCACCTGTGCCTCTGAAGTGGGTATCTGGGATTACCAGCCAGACGAAGTGGTCGAGAAAGGCCGCGTCGGACCGGGCGAGCTGATGGTGATTGACACCCGCGGTGGGCGTATTCTGCACTCTGCTGAAACCGACAACGATCTGAAGAGCCGCCATCCGTACAAAGAGTGGATGGAGAAAAATGTGCGTCGTCTGGTGCCGTTTGAAGATCTGTCGGACGAAGAAGTGGGTAGCCGCGAGCTGGACGATGACACCCTCGCGAGCTTCCAGAAGCAGTTTAACTACAGCGCGGAAGAGCTGGACTCGGTTATTCGCGTGCTCGGCGAAAACGGCCAGGAAGCGGTCGGCTCAATGGGTGACGATACCCCGTTTGCTGTGCTCTCCAGCCAGCCACGCATTATTTACGACTATTTCCGTCAGCAGTTTGCGCAGGTCACCAACCCGCCAATCGATCCGCTGCGCGAAGCCCACGTCATGTCGCTGGCCACCAGCATCGGCCGTGAGATGAACGTATTCTGTGAAGCCGAAGGCCAGGCGCACCGTCTGACCTTTAAATCACCGATCCTGCTGTACTCCGATTTCAAACAGCTCACCACCATGACCGAGGAGCACTATCGCGCCGACACGCTCGATATCACCTTCGACGTGACCGAAACGAGCCTCGAAGAGACGGTGAACGCGCTGTGCGACAAAGCCGAGCAGATGGTGCGTAACGGCACCGTTCTGCTGGTGCTGTCTGACCGCAACATCGCGAAAAACCGTCTGCCGGTGCCTGCACCCATGGCGGTGGGGGCTATCCAGACGCGTCTGGTGGACAAGAGCCTGCGCTGCGATGCCAACATCATCGTTGAAACTGCGAGCACGCGCGACCCGCACCACTTTGCGGTGCTGTTAGGCTTTGGCGCCACGGCGATCTACCCGTATCTGGCCTACGAAACACTGGCCCGCCTGGTGGATACCCGCGCGATCGATAAAGACTACCGTGCAGTGATGCTGAACTACCGTAACGGCATCAACAAAGGTCTGTACAAGATCATGTCCAAAATGGGCATCTCGACCATCGCCTCATACCGCTGCTCGAAGCTGTTTGAAGCGGTCGGTCTGCATGACGACGTTGCCAACCTCTGCTTCCAGGGCGTGATCAGCCGTATTGGTGGCGCAGGCTTTGCTGACTTCCAGCAGGATCTGGTGAACCTGTCGAAACGCGCCTGGCTGGCACGTAAGCCGCTGGAACAGGGCGGTCTGCTGAAATACGTTCACGGGGGTGAGTATCATGCTTATAACCCGGACGTGGTGCGCACACTGCAACAGGCGGTGCAAAGCGGCGAGTACAGCGATTATCAGCAGTATGCTGAGCTGGTGAACAACCGTCCGGCGGCGACGCTGCGCGATCTCATTGCCCTCAATCCGGGTGAGGAAGCGGTCAGCATTGACGAGGTTGAACCCGCATCTGAGCTGTTCAAACGTTTCGATACCGCGGCGATGTCCATCGGCGCGCTGAGCCCGGAAGCCCACGAAGCGCTGGCGGAAGCCATGAACAGCATCGGCGGCAACTCCAACTCCGGCGAAGGCGGTGAAGATCCTGCCCGTTACGGCACCAATAAAGTGTCCCGTATCAAGCAGGTAGCGTCCGGCCGTTTCGGCGTAACGCCTGCGTACCTGGTTAACGCCGACGTGATCCAGATTAAGGTCGCGCAGGGGGCAAAACCGGGTGAAGGCGGTCAGCTGCCGGGTGATAAAGTCACCCCGTACATCGCTAAGCTTCGCTACTCGGTGCCGGGCGTGACGCTGATCTCCCCGCCGCCGCACCACGATATTTACTCTATCGAGGATCTGGCGCAGCTGATTTTCGACCTGAAACAGGTCAACCCGAAAGCGATGATCTCCGTGAAGCTGGTTTCCGAGCCGGGCGTTGGCACCATCGCCACCGGCGTGGCGAAAGCCTATGCGGATCTGATCACCATCGCCGGCTACGACGGCGGCACCGGCGCAAGCCCGCTCTCCTCCGTAAAATACGCGGGTTGTCCGTGGGAGCTTGGCCTGGTGGAAACCCAGCAGGCGCTGGTCGCCAACGGCCTGCGTCACAAAATCCGTTTGCAGGTAGACGGCGGGCTGAAAACCGGCCTCGACATCATCAAAGCGGCGATTCTGGGTGCGGAAAGCTTCGGCTTCGGTACCGGCCCGATGGTTGCGCTCGGCTGTAAATACCTGCGTATTTGCCACCTGAATAACTGCGCAACGGGCGTTGCTACCCAGGACGAAAAGCTGCGTAAGAATCACTATCACGGCCTCCCGTTCAAAGTGACTAACTACTTTGACTTCATCGCCCGTGAAACCCGCGAGCTGATGGCGCAGCTGGGCGTGAAGCGTCTGGTGGATCTGATTGGCCGTACCGACCTGCTGAAAGAGCTTGAGGGCTTCACGGCCAAGCAGCAGAAGCTGGAGCTGTCTAAGCTGCTGGAAACCGCTCAGCCGCATCCTGGCAAAGCGGTTTACTGCACCGAGAACAACCCGCCGTTCGACAACGGCGTGCTGAACGCGCAGCTGCTGCAACAGGCGAAGCCGTACGTGGATGAGAAGCAGAGCAAAACGTTCTGGTTTGATATCCGCAACACCGATCGTTCCGTGGGTGCATCCCTCTCCGGTTACATCGCGCAAACGCACGGTGACCAAGGCCTGGCGTCGGATCCGATTACCGCGCACTTCAGCGGTACCGCGGGTCAGAGCTTCGGTGTGTGGAACGCGGGCGGCGTTGAGTTATACCTGACCGGTGATGCCAACGACTACGTCGGAAAAGGCATGGCGGGCGGTCTGCTGGCGGTGCGTCCTCCGGTTGGTTCAGCCTTCCGCAGCCATGAAGCAAGCATCATCGGCAATACCTGTCTGTACGGTGCAACCGGCGGTCGTCTGTTTGCCGCGGGCCGTGCGGGCGAGCGTTTTGCGGTGCGTAACTCCGGTGCCATCACCGTGGTGGAAGGCATCGGCGATAACGGCTGTGAATACATGACGGGCGGAATTGTGTGCGTCCTGGGTAAAACCGGCGTGAACTTTGGCGCGGGCATGACGGGCGGTTTTGCCTACGTCCTGGATGAAGACGGTGAGTTCCGCAAACGCGTGAACCCGGAACTGGTGGAAGTGCTGGACGTTGATACGCTGGCCATCCACGAAGAACACCTGCGCGGCTTAATTACCGAACACGTGCAGCATACCGGTTCTTCGCGCGGCGAAGAGATCCTGGCCAACTGGCCGGCGTTCTCTGCGAAATTTGCGCTGGTTAAGCCGAAGTCCAGCGATGTTAAAGCCCTGTTGGGTCACCGTAGTCGTAGCGCAGCAGAGCTGCGCGTGCAGGCGCAGTAAGGAATTCAGATGAGCCAGAACGTTTACCAGTTTATCGACCTTCAGCGTGTTGATCCGCCAAAGAAACCGCTGAAGATCCGTAAAATTGAATTTGTTGAAATCTACGAGCCGTTTTCAGAAGGCCAGGCCAAAGCACAGGCAGACCGCTGCCTGTCCTGCGGTAACCCTTACTGCGAATGGAAGTGTCCGGTCCATAACTACATCCCGAACTGGCTGAAGCTGGCCAACGAAGGGCGTATTTTTGAAGCCGCCGAGCTGTCTCATCAGACCAACACCCTGCCGGAAGTGTGCGGCCGCGTGTGCCCTCAGGATCGTCTGTGTGAAGGCTCCTGTACGCTGAACGACGAGTTTGGCGCGGTGACCATCGGCAACATCGAACGCTATATCAACGATAAAGCGTTCGAAATGGGCTGGCGTCCGGATATGACCGGCGTGCGTCAAACCGACAAGCGCGTGGCGATTATCGGCGCGGGCCCGGCAGGCCTGGCCTGTGCGGACGTGCTGACCCGTAACGGCGTGAAGGCGGTGGTCTTTGATCGCCACCCTGAGATTGGCGGCCTGCTGACCTTCGGTATCCCGGCCTTCAAGCTGGAGAAAGAGGTGATGACCCGCCGCCGCGAAATCTTCACCGGCATGGGCATTGAGTTCAAACTGAACGTGGAAGTGGGCCGTGACGTGCAGCTCGACGACCTGCTGAAGGATTACGACGCCGTGTTCCTGGGCGTGGGTACTTATCAGTCCATGCGCGGTGGCCTGGAGAACGAAGATGCGCCGGGCGTGTACGACGCGCTGCCGTTCCTGATTGCCAACACCAGGCAGATCATGGGCTACGGTGAGACCGCCGATGAGCCGTTCGTCAGCATGGAAGGCAAACGCGTGGTGGTGCTGGGCGGCGGTGATACCGCGATGGACTGCGTGCGTACCTCCATTCGTCAGAACGCGGCGCACGTCATCTGCGCCTACCGTCGTGACGAAGAGAACATGCCGGGCTCTAAGCGCGAAGTGAAAAACGCGCGTGAAGAGGGCGTGGAGTTCCAGTTCAACATCCAGCCTCTGGGTATTGAGGTGAATGCCAACGGTAAAGTGAGCGGCGTGAAGATGGCGCGCACGGAGATGGGTGCGCCGGATGCGAAAGGCCGTCGTCGCGCGGAGATCGTGGCCGGTTCTGAACACGTGATCCCGGCTGACGCCGTGGTGATGGCGTTTGGTTTCCGTCCTCACAGCATGGAGTGGCTGGCGAAGCACAGCGTAGAGCTGGACTCTCAGGGCCGCATAATTGCGCCGGAAGGCAGCGACAACGCGTTCCAGACCAGCAACCCGAAAATCTTCGCCGGTGGCGACATCGTTCGCGGCTCTGACCTGGTGGTGACGGCGATTGCCGAAGGCCGTAAAGCGGCTGACGGGATCATGAACTTCCTGGAAGTGTAAGCCCCTCTGACTCCCCGGCAGAAGCATAAAGCGGAACGCTGGGGAGCCTGTTTTCAGTAGCCTGCCCTTAAGTTAATGATACCTTTTTAAGCAAAAAAGCAGCGTAAATCCTGACGTAAACGTTTGCTTTCATGAAAAAAATGTATATTATGCGGCGGATTTTTTGGCCAAAACTCAAGGAGGCGTTGTGTCGCAAGATAACAATTATAGCCAGGGCCCCGTCCCTCTGGCGGCGCGGAAAGGCGTGATTCCACTCACTTTTGTGATGTTAGGGTTAACCTTTTTTTCCGCCAGTATGTGGACCGGAGGTACGCTCGGTACCGGTCTTTCCTATAATGATTTCTTCCTCGCAGTTCTCTTCGGCAATCTCCTCCTCGGTATTTACACTGCTTTTCTTGGCTACATTGGCGCAAAAACCGGCCTCTCAACCCATCTTCTTGCGCGTTACTCGTTCGGTATAAAAGGTTCCTGGCTTCCCTCCATGCTTTTAGGCGGTACGCAGGTAGGATGGTTTGGCGTCGGCGTAGCGATGTTTGCCATCCCGGTGAGTAAAGCCACGGGCATCGACGTCAATATCCTGATCGCGGTATCCGGTCTGTTGATGACCATGACCATCTTCTTTGGTATCTCAGCGCTGACGATTCTGTCGATCATCGCCGTTCCCGCGATAGTTATCCTCGGCAGCTACTCCGTCTGGCTGGCGGTGGACGGCGTGGGCGGGCTGGATCATTTAAAAGCGATGGTGCCGCAGACCCCGCTCAGTTTTTCAGGCGCGCTGGCGCTGGTCGTCGGCTCCTTCATCAGCGCCGGAACGCTGACCGCCGACTTCGTCCGCTTTGGGCGTAACGCGAAAGGCGCCGTGGTGGTGGCAATGGTGGCGTTTTTCCTTGGCAACTCGCTGATGTTTATCTTCGGTGCGGCAGGCGCCGCGGCAGTTGGACAGGCGGATATCTCGGACGTGATGATCGCTCAGGGGCTACTGCTGCCCGCCATTATCGTTCTCGGCCTGAACATCTGGACAACCAACGACAACGCGCTCTATGCGTCGGGTCTGGGCTTTGCCAACGTGACCGGCCTTTCCAGCCGCACGCTGTCGGTGGTTAACGGTATTATCGGCACGCTCTGCGCGCTGTGGCTGTACAATAACTTTGTCGGCTGGCTCACCTTTCTGTCGGCGGCGATCCCTCCCGTCGGTGGGGTGATTATCGCCGACTATCTGATCAACCGCCGCCGCTACGCCAGCTTCCATAGCGCTACCTTTGTGCCGGTCAACTGGGTAGCCATTCTTTCGGTCGCGCTCGGCGTGGCTGCCGGGAATATTATTCCCGGTATAGTGCCGGTGAATGCGGTCCTCGGTGGCGTATTCAGCTACCTTCTGTTAACCCCCTTAGTCAGACGTACCTTTGCTACCGCCCCGGAGGCTCCCCATGCAGAATAATACCCTCACCATTCGTCAGGCCCGTTTACAGGGGCAAGAGGGGTTATGGCAGATCGCAATTGAAAACGGGCGCTTTAGCCGTATTGAACCGCAGGACGCGGCATCGTCACCGGTGGGCCAGGTGCTTGATGCTGAAGGCGGGCTGATCATTCCCCCTTTCGTTGAGCCGCATATCCATCTGGATACCACTCAAACGGCTGGTGAACCGAGCTGGAACCAGTCTGGTACCTTATTCGAGGGGATTGAGCGCTGGGCTGAACGTAAGGCGCTGCTCACCCACGAAGATGTTAAGACCCGCGCAATGCAGACGCTGAAATGGCAGATGGCCAACGGCATTCAGCATGTGCGTACTCACGTTGACGTCTCCGATCCCACGCTGACGGCGCTGAAAGCGATGCTGGAAGTGAAGCAGGAGGTCGCCCCGTGGGTCGATCTGCAAATCGTGGCGTTCCCCCAGGAGGGCATTCTTTCTTATCCCAACGGTGAAGCGTTGCTGGAAGAGGCGGTGCGTATGGGGGCGGACGTTATTGGCGCAATTCCGCACTTTGAATTTACCCGCGAGTATGGTGTGGAGTCGTTGCACAAAACCTTCGCACTGGCGCAGAAGTACGACAGGCTGATCGACGTACACTGCGACGAAATCGATGATGAACAGTCGCGCTTCGTGGAAACCGTCGCCGCGCTGGCGCACCGTGATGGGATGGGCGCGCGCGTTACCGCCAGCCATACCACAGCGATGCACTCCTATAATGGCGCCTACGCGTCCCGCCTGTTTCGTTTGCTGAAAATGTCGGGCATCAACTTCGTCGCCAATCCGCTGGTGAACATCCACCTTCAGGGCCGTTTCGACACCTATCCTAAGCGCCGCGGCGTAACGCGCGTGAAAGAGATGCTGGAGGCGGGGATCAACGTCTGCTTTGGGCATGATGACGTTTTCGATCCGTGGTATCCCCTGGGCACCGCCAATATGTTGCAGGTGCTGCATATGGGTTTACACGTCTGCCAGCTGATGGGGTACGGGCAGATTAACGACGGGCTGAATCTGATCACCACCCACAGCGCGAAAACGCTCAACCTGCAGGACTACGGCGTGAAGGTGGGTAATTCTGCGAACCTGGTTGTTTTACCGGCCGAAAATGGCTTTGATGCGGTTCGTCGCCAGACGCCTGCGCGTTATTCTGTTCGTCACGGGCGGGTTATCGCCGAGACGGTACCCAGCCAGACAACGCTGCATCTGACGCAGCCGGAAGCGGTGACCTTTAAACGGTAATTATCGTTTCAGGAAATCTCATCCGGAGACGTATCAGCCTGTTTACGCTTTATCAGGTCTACAAACCGCAGCCTCTTTGCAGACCTGGTAAGCGCGGCGCCAGCGGTGAACTGGCGCGTCTATTTTCGATATTCTTTTGCAGAAAGAGATTATAAATAGACCAGCGTAATCACCGCCTCGCCGTCCAGCTTGATCTCTTGCCCGCTGCCAAGCCCGTTGGCGACAGCGGCGCTCACCTGTAGCGGAACAACCGCCGATGAGATCGGCTGCGGAATATCCGTGCCTTTTTGCACAAACGTATAGAAAAAGTCCTGCTGGGTCGGCAAGGGCAATAGCGTCGTGCGCGTCCATGGACCATTTTTGGTCGCGGCCCCGGCGATCTCCACCTGAACAGCGGCACTTTCGTCGGCTGCCGTCACGCCTGCCGCGTTAATTTGCACCCCATAACTGCCAATCGGCTTCTGCTCGCTGGTCAATCCTAAACCAAACAGGCGGGTCGTATCACGCACATAGGCACCGTTATTTATCTGGAATTTTACCCCTTCTTGCCCGGATTTATCTTTGCCAACGACCACGGAACTGGCGCGGGTATCACGCGCGGTAATCGCAACTCCCGTAGAAGATTCACACGTCACCGATAGTGTAAGATCGCGAGTACCAAGCTGTGTGAATGCGCTGGAGGAGAGCGACCCCGCATAGCGCGTGCCGAAATCTGCCACACCGCCATTGCTCAACGCCGGTGTACAGGCGGCAGCGTCAACGGTGACATCCACATCAATATTGACCGTATCAGTTGCCCATACCGCTGAAGCGGCAGACATTCCGCAGAGTAATAGCGCTATACGCTTTTTCATTGTACATCCATCCTTACGCGTAAATTTCCGCGCCACACTTCTCTGTCCGTAATATGGTTACTTTTGAAGCGCGGTTTGATGGTAAGCGTGACAGACGCCGTTTTTCCCCGCAGCTCCTGACCGTTGATAAACGCAATCCCTTCGTTAAGCGCTGGCGCGATCTCTCTCACGCCGCCATTGGTAACCCACGGGTCGCCGGCATGGATAGCCGCCAGATTGACTGTACGATCGTCCACCGTTGCCTGCGCGGCAGTAACGCGCATGACGCCGTTATCACCAAAACCAAATTCATGCCCTTTCGGTACGTTACTGCCCAGAAAGAGACGAATACGCGACGGTTCATCGCATATCACGTTCAGGACAATCTGTTTCTCCGGCATCTCAATCAACCTGTTCCCTTCCGCCTGGCGCTCTGCGGCACTCATACGGCCATAGCTGAGTTTTTGCTGGCTTGATACTAACTGGCAGTCAGCCATAGCATGCAGAGAAAACGCCATTGCGCACACGGCTAAAATAAGCGCCTTCATTTACACACCTCATTGACAGTTTCATAGAATGTATCGGTATTTGCCTCTTTCGGAAGCTTCAGACCAAATGCACAGGTGCCGTTATCCAGTTTTGCCACCACCTGTTGAGCAGGTTCAACATCGTTAAAAAAGACCACGCCGTCATCCACTGAGGTCGTAAGATAATTTCCGTGCGAATCCTCAAGGGCGATCCCTTTCGGCAGCTTTTTACCGTTTGCCAGGGTAACGTTCACCAGTGCACGTCGCTGGGTTAACGCAGTAAAATCAAGATGCCCTACCGCTCCTTTGCCAAGCGTGACGACACGGGTTCCATTCCCGATATCCATATTTTTCGGCAATGTTTCCGTATCCACTTCTACCCGCGCTGGGCGCCAGGCTCCCACTGACGGTACCACTGCCTGACCACGGAAGTCGGTCCATACCGGCCCCTGGGGCGTGTCAATCCTCACACCGGAGACGGGTTTATCCAGAGCAGCGATCGCGAACGTGTCGCGGATCGCCCATGGAGAGAACGTAACGCCTTGTCCATGAACCGCGATGCCCCCCTGTAGCGATCCTGAACAGCTGCGGCTATTCTCGTTATCCGAACTGGCGCTCAGGCCAAGCTGCGTATAGTGAAGGTTGCTGCTTATCCCACCGTTTACATTATCGCGATTCGTGGCCTGATCGTGTTCAGCTCCCAGCGACCAGGATGTGGTATCACTTACAACGCCAAGCGCAGAGGCGCCATACCGCGTTTTATGGTCATCATGACGGCTGTACAGGCTTACGCTATTGCTGGCACCAAAAGGAATACTGAGGTTGACGTAGAACAGATCGCCATCATCCTCATTCTCCTCATCTGCACTCAACTGATGTTGCCAGTTCATGGAAATCGTGGCGTACTTGAATGACTTGTTCCAACCCGCAGAGATGAAGCGGGAATCATCTGACTTATCATAACCCTGCGTTTGGTAGTAGCTGGTGCTAAGCGTGCCTAAGTAGGGCACACTCCAGGTCAGCCCGGCGGAATACTCATTTTTATTACCGCTGTCGAAATCATCATCCAGTGCTTCAAAAAGTTCGCGATAGTCTTGCGATTTATGCGTAACAGAGGCGTTAGCCCCCATGCCAAATGCGGGGTCAGAACTCCATGTTGCCGATAGCGTGTACCTCTGCCCTTTCAGTGAATCTTTCGAATCGTTGGACTGGTTCGCCTGGAGTGAAACAAGCCAGGCTGGTAGCGGCACTGTATCAAGGCTGGTGGCGACAGCCTGGTAATCTTCGCCTACGATTGAGCCTGCGTTGACATTCACCCGTTCGCTTAGTTTCCAGCCTCCAGAAAGGCTGGCTACCCATGGCGTTTCACTATAGCTATCGCTCACTCGTCCCAGCGCGAAGTGATATCCTGAAGGCGCCCCTGCGCTCTGGTTATACAGCGCTGCGGGCACCACATAGCTGTGCTGGCTGCCATCGGTTTCCACTACCGTCACGTTCAGATCGCTAACGCCGTTACGTACCGGCACATCGGTGAGATTAAACGGCCCGACCGGCACCAGTGTGCTGTACACCAGAACATTTTGCTGACGCACTTCAATACGGGCCTGAGGCGTATTGGCGATACCGGACACGCTCACTCCGCTACCGCCCTGTTGTAAGGCGCTCTCCGGTGAAAGCTCGATACCATAGATTCCGTTCCCTGAAGAAGGGAGTTATTGATATTGACCTCGCCCGCCCTCAGGGTACTTTTCAGGGGGACAAAAGTATGCTGCAAATAGGTCGACGAGTTATTACTCTCGAATTCTCCGTCGCTCCGGCTCAGCAGTTGCTGAGTACGTAAGATCCAGTCGTCGAAATTGACCCCACCGTCCAGCATGGCCTGTGAATAGTCAGAGTGCCCGTCACCAAACTCATTGCGCGAGGAGAGAAGAGAATAATTCAACAGCGCAGCAGTGCCACCGGAAGTATAAGCTCCGATATCCGATTCGCTGTTTGCTATCCGATCCGCCGGTACAACCAGACTTAGAGATTCTTGCGCAGGCGAAGCCTCCACAATAGCGCTCGGGATATGACCGGTATAATCGTAGCAGCCGGACTCATAGTCAGAGGGAACTTTTAATCCTGCCTGCTCCATAAAAGGTTTGTCGAAACAGAGATCGCCGTTGTTGTCGAAACGAGCAATAACGTTGCCTTTATTATCACCATTCACCTTCAGGGCGACGGAAACGCTACCCGGTAAATACTTCGTCTTGCGAGAGAAATAATTTGATACGTCCGGGTTTATCCCCAGTGAACGAAGCGTTTCCTGATCAAAATTAATGGCAGCAGTCTCCATCTGCTGAGCCATCGCCTGGCCAGAACAGACCAGGCCAATGAGACAGGCGAGTAACGTTTTTTGCTGCATATCCTTTGCTGTCCTTATAGAGGCTTACTTCAAATCTGTAGTAAAGCGATCCCCTTTATAGCCGTAACGACTCGCCGGATAGAATTCAACTTTATTATCAGAGAAATTTGGTAATGTTGTTTTTATCGAGGTGTGAGGAAGGATGTAGGTCTTATCCAGCACACCCGCTTTTCCTGAGGGTAATGTTTTAAAGGATGCCGTTATACGAACAACGTAATCGCTGGGATTGTTGATAACCAGGCCATCACCCTTTTTGTTCCATGTCAAAAATTTCCATGGCTGCGTCTCCTCAGGTAGACCCGCAGGATGAATTACAACAGGAAGATCCTGGCGGATAGTCAACGCAACTTTATCTTCTCCTTTCTCCTTTGGAGGAATGCCTTCGAACGTGACGCGTTTAAGTTCTTCATACTTCATGGGTTTGCTGGTTTGCAGCAGAAAACGCATTCGCTGTGTTTCCCCGGCGTCGACACGGACTACAGGTTGAGAAACGATTAAACGAATAGATTTATCGCTATCAGGTAAATCTACAATGTTTGTATAAAGCAATGCAGGTTGCGAATCCGTATTTTTAACATTCATACTGGCTTCGCCTTTTTGTGCATCGACTAATAAAACCGATGTTTCTGGAACCATACCGGTGGCACAACACTTTGTCGCTACAGCCAACAACGCAAGATATAGAATTTTCTTCATGACTTTCCACTCACATAAATAAATAAAAATCATACCGGCATTATTTTTATTATTCTTGCGGCAGAGAAAGCTATTTTAATGCAAAAAAAGCGTGACAATGGCTTTTAAATACTCTAACCATTGCCACGTTAATTAAGCGTTAAATTATTAGAGATATACCAGACTAATGGTTGCGTTACCGTCCAGCGTAATTACGTCAGTCGTACCTAATACCGAGTTATCCTGCACTGCAGAGGTAACCAGCAACGGCACGCTAAGCTGTTTGAAGGCTTTTGGCTGCGTGGCACCGGCTGTTGCTACGGTATTCGCTTTTTGGTAGCCCGTGCAGCCATTAAGCGAGCAGAGGTAACCCAGGCCTGGCGCAACTTTCTCCCAGGAACGCTGGCCTTCAGTGATGCTCCCTGTTACCAGGGTGTCAACATTCGCGCCATCCGCTGTGACCGCTTCAGTATTGATGGCAACGGTGTAAGCACCAATGCTCACGCCAGCGGTGGTTTTACCCAGACCAAAGGCACCAGCGGTGTTGCTGAAGTCTGATTTATCCGTACCGCTACCTGCGATAAACGCGGTTGAAGACAGGTTAACGCGACTGTCCAGGCGGTTATCGGTGGAGGTAAAAGCAACGCTCATGTTGCTTTCGCAACTGATATTTAGCGTGATGCTTTTCTGCCCCAATTGTACCAGCTTGTTTGTCGCACCGGTCGGTGCAATATTTTGGTTCAGTACCGTTCCATAATCTACAACGCCGCCATCAGGCAGGGTCGGCGTACATGCAGCCGGGTTAATCGTACCGACAACTTTCAGCGTAACATCGTTAGCGGCCTGGGCAGCAAAAGCGGATAAACCGAAGGCTACGGCGACGGTTGCTGCCGAGAGTACTTTTTTAAATTCCATTATTTTCATTTCCCGATTTATTTTCTACAGCATTTAGCAATAACGAATATCAAAGATAAACAAGGCTCAGCGTGGCATTACCGTCAAGCGTGATAGTATCGCCTGTACCCAATACAGTGTTGTCCTGAAGCGCAGTCGTAATGCGTAACGGCATATTCATAACTTTAAAAGCTTTTGGTGTGGTGGTTCCCGATGCAGCAGCCGTAAAGACACGTGTCTGGCCTGTGCCACTGTTAACTGGTGCAAAAGCACCCGTACTGGATTTTACCCAGGTATAATTTGATGTATCGGTACCTGTGGCTGCAATGAGATCAGCGACAACACCATCTGTTGTTGTATTAACGGGATCTGCTGCAATGACATAGGAGCCAATATTCACACCCGCACTCGTTTTACCCAAGCCATAGGCGTTTCCTGAAGCGTTAGCATTTACATTATCGAAAAACCCATTTTCAATATAAGCGGCGCTCCCCAGGCCCACACGAGTATCATGGCGGTTATCCGTAGAAGTCACCCCAACGCTGGTATCGCTGTCACAGGTAATAGTGAGAGTAATACTTTTAGCCCCCAACTGAACCAGTGTATTCGCCGTGCCAGTTGGATTGATGGTAGAAGCTGGCATTGTGCCATAATCTACCACTCCACCGTTTGGCAGTGAGGGTACGCAGGAACCAGGAACGATATTACCAATAACTTTCAACGTCACATCATTAGCAGCGTGTGCATTTGACATGGCGAGGGCTGCACAAATAGCAGCAGATGAAAATAATTTTTTAAAAGTGATATTCATAATTTGTCCTTAAAAGAAAATCCGTTTTTGTTAACGCATGTATATATTTTCACAGGGTGATATCGGATACAATCAAATTAAAATAAAACATTATTGAAGATAAATTTAACTGTCCTACCGAAAATATCCCAACAAGATTAATCCCATGCCAATTAATAGACCGATATCTTTTGCAAAGACACAAGTTTTTTAGAGAGTAATTTTATGCAGAAAATAAAAAAACCTGCACAGTTGTGCAGGTTCGGGAAAAACATTGTGCTTTATGAAGTTTATTTGACGACACGGAGTGCCGGACGACCACCGCGCGGAGGCGGATCGTCATCAGGGTCATTGTCGTCGTGATGGTCGGGTTTATCGCCATCAATCACAGACATTACCGTGTCGCTTTCACGTTCATCGGATGTCCCATCATCGTTCAGGCTGGCGACCTCTTCATCATAAGCCGCTTCCGGTTCGAACATGGTACCTGCACCGTTTTCACGGGCGTAGATAGCCAGAACCGCAGCCAGCGGAACGGAAACCTGACGCGGCACGCCGCCGAAACGCGCATTAAAGCGCACTTCGTCGTTCGCCAGTTCCAGGTTACCCACTGCACGTGGCGCAATATTCAGTACAATCTGTCCGTCGCGTGCGTATTCCATTGGAACCTGCACGCCCGGCAACGTCACATCCACAACCAGGTGCGGCGTGAGCTGGTTATCCAGCAGCCATTCATAGAAGGCGCGCAGCAGATACGGACGGCGTGGTGAAAGTTGTGACATTTCCACAGTCATTAGCCTCGGCCGAGACGCATTTCGCGCTCCGGTTCAGTTAAGGATGCCAGGAAAGAGTCGCGTTCGAATACGCGAGTCATGTAGCCTTTCAGCTCTTTCGCGCCAGGACCGCTGAATTCTACGCCCAGGGTTGGCAGGCGCCACAGCAGCGGTGCCAGGTAGCAATCTACCAGGCTGAACTCATCGCTCAGGAAGAAAGGTTTTTGACCAAATACCGGCGCAATCGCCAGCAGCTCTTCACGCAGCTGTTTACGCGCAGCATCCGCTTCTGAAGAGGAACCGTTAACGATAACGTTCATCAGCGAGTACCAGTCTTTCTCGATACGCTGCATGTACAGGCGGCTTTCACCACGCGCAACAGGGTAAACAGGCATCAGCGGCGGATGCGGGAAACGCTCATCCAGGTATTCCATAATGATACGGGATTCCCACAGGGTCAGCTCGCGATCCACCAGCGTCGGTACGCTTTGGCTCGGGTTGAGATCGATCAGATCCTGAGGCGGGTTATCCTTTTCCACATGCTCGATCTCAAAACTGACACCCTTCTCGGCCAGCACGATACGAACCTGATGGCTATAAATGTCAGTAGGACCAGAAAACAGCGTCATTACCGAACGTTTGTTGGCAGCGACAGCCATGAAAACCTCCAGGTATATTCAGAATTTTTACTGCTACCAGCCCAACGGGGCCAGCCAGATGATGTATCGCCCATCCCAGAGAAAACACATTGTTCAAGAATCGAACAAAAATCGAGTATTCACCGATATTTGGGCATAAAATTGGATGATAGTTTACCAGATTTTGATGGCTTTGTGGTGAGGGGATGCCGGAAATGTGGAAAAAGAGAAGATATATGAAATGTTACTGTGGATAACCTGCGCATTATCCATAAAAAAACCCGCCGAAGCGGGTTTTTCGCCAATCGTTCTGCGTAAGCAGAATAGATTAACGTTTGGAGAACTGTGGACGACGACGTGCTTTACGCAGACCCACTTTCTTACGTTCAACCTGACGAGCGTCACGAGTAACGAAGCCAGCTTTACGCAGTTCAGAACGCAGGGATTCGTCGTACTCCATCAGCGCGCGGGTGATACCGTGACGGATCGCACCTGCCTGACCGGAGATACCACCACCTTTAACGGTGATGTACAGATCCAGTTTTTCTACCATATCAACCAGTTCCAGCGGCTGGCGAACTACCATGCGGGCAGTTTCGCGACCGAAGTATTGTTCCAGAGAACGCTGGTTAATTACGATTTTACCACTGCCCGGTTTAATGAAAACGCGAGCTGCGGAACTTTTGCGGCGACCAGTGCCGTAGTATTGATTTTCAGCCATTGCCTATAATCCCGATTAGATGTCAAGAACTTGCGGTTGCTGTGCCGCGTGGTTGTGCTCGTTGCCTGCGTAAACTTTCAGTTTACGGAACATAGCACGACCCAGCGGGCCTTTTGGCAGCATGCCTTTAACCGCGATTTCAATCACACGCTCAGGACGGCGGGCAATCATCTCTTCAAAGGTCGCTTCTTTGATACCACCGATGTGGCCGGTGTGGTGGTAGTACATTTTGTCAGTACGCTTGTTGCCGGTAACAGCAACTTTGTCAGCGTTCAGAACGATGATGTAATCACCGGTATCAACGTGCGGAGTATATTCCGCTTTATGCTTACCGCGCAGGCGACGAGCCAGTTCAGTAGCCAGACGGCCCAGAGTTTTACCGGTCGCGTCAACAACATACCAGTCGCGCTGTACGGTTTCTGGTTTAGCTGTAAAAGTTTTCATTAAAAGCTTACCCAAATAATAAGTTACACGTTGGTGAACACCCAAACGTTTAGTCAGTTGAGGTTCACACGACAAAGTCCGGCAAACCTACCCCTTCGAATAGCACATGCCGACACATAGAAAGTTTCGGGAAAAAAACCTTCTCGTAACGTGGGGTCGCAAGATTATAGAGAAGTTGAGGTCAAAGATCGACCCTTAAATGTGATTTGGGATGGGTTTTTCGGGGTTGCGTATTGTGCGGTCTGGTGCCCTCACCCCCAGCCCCTCTCCCACGGGGAGAGGGTAGCGTTTGTTAAGGCCTGGTGCCCTCACCCCCAGCCCCTCTCCCACGGGGCTGAGGGTTCCCCACAAATTAATGCGAGCACTGAGCAATCCCTTCGCCCCTCCGGGGAGAGGGTTAGGGTGAGGGGAACATACGGCGGTGGTGGTCATTCCGTTCACTTTATGTTCCTTGCTACTCTGTAACGACATGACCGGTGAACGTGCCAGGGTGGCTCAGTCGCCACCACCCTGGCGACCCGGGCTCCCGGCGGTAAATCGCCGCTTCGCGGTGCCCTCGGCTTATTCCTTCCGGCTTATCGGGTACGGGCGGAGGCAACGTCCCTGTAAAGCCGCCCTCTCGGCGCATCCCTGCGCCTCGCCCCGGCCGGAAGGCAAACGCCTCAGCGATTTACAGCCGGACCAGGGCATCGCTGACAGCCCTCAGTCATTTAGAAAGCAACTTTATTGCTTCTGCATAAAAAAATTACTGGGGATCCCTCAGCCCACGGGGAGAGGGTAGCATTTATGGCATATGCTCACGCTTGAGGTACTCTTCGCTCTGCATCTCTTGCAGGCGCGACAGGCAGCGCTGGAACTCAAACTTCAGGCGCTCGCCCTGATAGATCTCATATAAAGGCACCTCGGCACTGACTACCAGCTTGACGTGGCGCTCATAAAACTCGTCCACCAGCGCGATGAAGCGGCGCGCTTCGCTCTCCATGAGAGGGGTCATGACGGGCACATCCCATAACATAACGGTATGGAACAGTCGCGAAAGCGCAATGTAGTCATGCTGGCTGCGGGCGTCCACGCAGAGCGTTGCAAACGAGACGGCCAGCGTCTGGTTCTCTACGCCAAGCGTCGGCAACGGACGATGATTAATCTCCAGCGCTGGCGCGTTATCCCGCGGCGCCCCTGCCAGCGCCAGCCAGAGTTTATCCATCTCGCGGGATGTGTCGGCATTCAGCGGTGAAAGCCACAGGTGCGCCTGCGTCAGCGTGCGCAAACGATAGTCGACGCCAGCGTCGACATTCATGATGTCGCAGTACTGCTTAATGGCATCTATGGCTGGCAGGAAACGCGCCCGCTGGAGACCGTTGCGATAAAGCTCATCCGGCGGGATATTTGAGGTCGCCACCAGGGTGATCCCACGCGCAAACAGCGCTTTCATCAGCCCCCCCAGCAGCATCGCGTCCGTAATATCGGAAACAAAGAATTCGTCGAAGCAGAGTACGTCCGTTTCCGCTTTGAAGCGGTCCGCCACGATTTCCAGCGGGTCGGTTTCGCCCTGGAGCGCCGTCAGCTCTTCATGGACCCGGAGCATAAAACGGTGAAAGTGCAGACGCTGCTTACGCGTGCCGGGCAGGCTCTGGTAGAACATGTCCATCAGCCAGGTCTTACCCCGCCCAACGCCGCCCCACATATATAAGCCACGAACCGGTGCGTTTACCGTGGGCTCTTTTTTGCCCAGTAAACGGCCGAATGCCGCCTTCAGCCCACTGCTCTGCACCGCATCGGCGGGTTTCGCCAGAAGCTCCTGGTAAATCGTGTCCAGGCGGTTTACCGCTTCACGCTGGACATCATCCGGCTGGTGTGTGCCCTCACTCAGGGCGAGTTGGTAACGCGATGATGGGGACAGGTTTTGCATGATGTTATTGTTATTCCTTTAGTTAAACCTCATCAGCGCGCGTGGCTGATGAAAAAAAGGCCGTTCTACACTACGCGATGATACGTCAGGATTCCACTTCTGCGGAAATAGCGGTTATAGTGGCATAATCAGGCACAGGCAGGAGCCGAGCCAACACCCTACGGAACAACAAGACAACGGGAGAAGTTCATGACCTGGGAATATGCGCTAATCGGTTTAGTCGTCGGCATCATCATTGGTGCTGTGGCCATGCGTTTCGGTAACCGCAAATTGCGTCAGCAGCAGTCACTGCAATACGAACTGGAAAAGAACAAAGCCGAACTGGAAGAATACCGCGAAGAGCTGGTCAGCCACTTTGCCCGTAGCGCTGAGCTGCTGGACAACATGGCGACAGATTATCGCCAGCTCTACCAGCACATGGCGAAAAGCTCCAGCAGCCTGCTGCCGGAAATGACCGCGGAGAGCAACCCCTTCCGCAATCGTCTGGCGGACTCTGAAGCCGGTAACGATCAGGCACCGGTTCAGATGCCACGCGACTATTCAGACGGCGCGTCCGGCCTGCTGCGCGGTGGCGTAAAACGCGATTAATCGCACAACCTGAATAAATTTTACGGGCGCACCTTATGCGCCCGTCCTTTCTTCCCGTCCCCAGCTATTATTTAGTCAAACACCTCATTGTTCAGCGGTTGAAAATTCAATAACATCAAGATGTTTTTGGGGCCGTTCTTTTTCATTCCAGGATACGAGAGTCAGCATCGATGAAGAAAAAAAACCAGCTGTTGAGCGCCTTAGCGTTAAGTGTCGGGTTATCTCTCTCGGCGTCCTTCCCCGCCAGTGCGGCACTACCTTCGCAGGTGCCAGGACAAGAAGCCATTCCCAGCCTTGCGCCGATGCTTGAAAAAGTCCTGCCTGCGGTAGTCAGCGTTCAGGTGGAAGGAACGGCACGCCAAAGCCAGCGTATTCCCGAAGAGCTGAAGAAATATTTTGGCGAAGAGGCGCCGGATCAGCAGGCTCAGCCGTTTGAAGGCCTTGGTTCGGGCGTGATTATCGACGCGGCCAAAGGCTATATCCTGACCAATAACCACGTGATCAGCCAGGCTGATAAAATCAGCGTTCAGCTGAACGATGGCCGGGAGTTTGACGCCAAACTGATCGGCGGTGACGATCAGAGTGATATCGCCCTGCTACAGGTGCAAAACCCCAGCAACCTGACCCAGATCGCCATCGCCGATTCCGATAAGCTGCGCGTGGGTGATTTTGCCGTCGCGGTCGGTAATCCGTTCGGTTTAGGGCAGACCGCCACCTCCGGGATTGTCTCTGCCCTGGGGCGCAGCGGCCTGAATCTCGAAGGGCTGGAAAATTTCATCCAGACCGATGCCTCCATCAACCGGGGCAACTCCGGCGGTGCGCTGCTTAACCTGAACGGCGAACTGATCGGCATTAATACCGCTATCCTCGCACCAGGCGGCGGCAGCATCGGGATTGGTTTTGCCATTCCGAGTAACATGGCGAAAACCCTGTCTCAACAGCTGATACAGTTTGGCGAGGTTAAGCGCGGGCTGCTGGGCATTAAAGGCATGGAGATGAGCGCCGATATCGCCAAAGCCTTTAAGCTCAACGTCCAGCGCGGGGCGTTTGTCAGCGAAGTGCTGCCCAACTCAGGCTCTGCGAAAGCGGGCGTGAAATCCGGTGACGTTATTGTCAGCCTGAACGATAAACCGCTGAGCAGCTTCGCTGAATTACGTTCGCGTATTGCCACCACGGAGCCTGGCGCTAAAGTGAAGCTGGGCCTGATCCGCGAGGGCAAACCGCTGACCGTGGAAGTGACACTGGACAAGAGCACTTCCTCTTCCGCCAGTGCAGAACAGATCTCCCCGGCGCTACAGGGCGCAACGCTGAGCGACGGTCAGCTTAAAGACGGCACGAAAGGCATTTCTGTCACTGCCGTTGAGAAAAGCAGTCCAGCCGCGCAGGCAGGTTTACATCAGGACGACGTGATCGTGGGCGTGAACCGCACTCGCGTGCAGTCTATTGCCGAAATGCGTAAGGTGCTGGAGAGTAAACCGGCGGTCATTGCCCTGCAAATTATCCGTGGCAACGACACCCTCTACATTTTACTGCGTTAACCATTTGCGACTCCGGGCATCGCCGCTGCGTGTGATGTCCGGATAACTCATGTTATGCTGCAAACCGTTCCTTTTTTAACGACACACGCATCATGCTTTTAAAGCTCTTTCGTTCAATTGTCATTGGTTTGATCGTTGCCGGTCTGCTGCTGGTGGCTATGCCATCTTTACGCCAGTTCAACAAACTGTCGGCTCCTCAGTTCGACAGCACGGATGAAACGCCTGCAACGTACAATCAGGCGGTACGCCGTGCCGCCCCCGCCGTGGTTAACGTCTATAACCGCGGGCTTAACAGTTCCGCTCATAACCAGCTGGAGATCCGCACGCTCGGTTCCGGTGTGATCATGGATGACCGGGGTTACATCATCACCAATAAACACGTGATCAACGATGCCGACCAGATTATCGTCGCCTTGCAGGATGGCCGCGTGTTTGAAGCCCTGCTGGTGGGGTCGGACAGCCTGACCGATCTGGCGGTGCTGAAGATCAACGCCACGGGCGGTCTGCCGACTATCCCGATTAATCGCAAACGAACGCCGCATATCGGCGATGTGGTGCTGGCGATCGGTAACCCGTACAACCTGGGCCAGACCATCACTCAGGGGATCATCAGCGCGACAGGTCGAATTGGACTGAACCCGTCAGGGCGGCAGAACTTCCTGCAAACCGATGCCTCGATCAACCACGGTAACTCCGGCGGTGCGCTGGTGAACTCTCTGGGCGAACTGATGGGCATTAACACCCTCTCCTTCGACAAAAGCAACGATGGCGAAACACCGGAAGGGATTGGCTTTGCCATTCCGTTCCAGCTGGCGACCAAGATCATGGACAAGCTGATCCGCGATGGCCGCGTGATCCGTGGCTACATCGGTATTGGCGGGCGTGAAATCGCGCCGATGCATACGCAGGGCGGTGGTATCGATCAGATCCAGGGGATTGTGGTCAACGAAGTGGCACCTGGCGGCCCGGCGGCCAATGCAGGTATCCAGGTGAACGACGTTATTCTTTCCGTCAACGGCACGCCGGCGGTCTCTGCGCTTGAAACGATGGACCAGGTGGCGGAAATTCGACCGGGCTCTATCATCCCCGTAGAAGTCATGCGTAATGACAAGAAGCTCACGATTCAGGTCACCATCCAGGAATACCCGGCCACTAACTGACGGGCATAAAAAAACGGAGCTTAGCGCTCCGTTTTTTTTACCGGGACAAGATCACTTGTTAACGAACTCTTCGCCCAGCGTGATGTCTTTCTTCAGCGTATCCAGCATGCCTTCCATCGCGTTTTGCTCAAACGCGCTCAGCGTGCCGATAGACTTACGCTCTTCAACGCCGTTTTTACCCAGCAGCAGCGGCTGAGAGAAGAAGCGCGCGTGTTCACCGTCGCCTTCTACGTAAGCGCATTCAACCACGTTTTTCTCGCCCTGCAGCGCGCGAACCAGAGACAGGCCGAAACGCGCCGCCGCCTGGCCCATAGACAGGGTTGCAGAACCGCCACCCGCCTTCGCTTCCACCACTTCGGTGCCTGCATTCTGAATACGTTTGGTCAGGTCAGCCACTTCCTGCTCGGTGAAGCTCACGCCCGGGATCTGCGACAGCAGAGGCAGGATGGTCACGCCAGAGTGTCCGCCGATAACCGGCACTTCCACTTCCGTTGGCTGCTTGCCTTTCAGCTCAGCCACGAAGGTATTGGAACGGATGATATCCAGCGTAGTTACGCCGAACAGTTTGTTCTTGTCGTAAACGCCCGCTTTCTTCAGCACTTCTGCTGCGATGGCAACGGTGGTGTTCACCGGGTTGGTGATGATACCGATGCACGCTTTCGGGCAGGTTTCAGCAATCTGCTGAACCAGGTTTTTCACGATGCCCGCGTTGACGTTGAACAGGTCTGAACGATCCATACCCGGTTTACGTGCAACACCCGCGGAGATCAGCACCACATCGGCACCCTGCAACGCAGGACGCGCATCTTCACCGGAGAAGCCTTTGATTTTCACAGCTGTCGGGATGTGGCTCAGGTCAACCGCCACACCTGGGGTTACCGGAGCAATATCGTACAGGGAGAGTTCTGAGCCTGAAGGCAGTTGGGTTTTCAGTAGTAGGGCAAGCGCCTGGCCGATACCACCAGCAGCGCCGAGGACTGCGACTTTCATCCTAAACTCCTTATTATGGTTAACTTAAGTATCTGTAACTCCGTTGCGGCGACCATAATTCAGCACGTCATTAATTACAATTTTCATCGCTAAAGAATTTGAGGTCGCACGTCTTTGACCTTCACCCGAATGCTATCAGGCTGTGGGCAACAACGAATTAAGAGGGGGTTACAATACACCCTGCCACGCCACCAAAACAACATCATTTTGATAACATTTAATTTACTTTTAAGCTTATTTGCGCGGCGTGACCCAGGCATGTTTTCTGATAACGAAATCTGATAAAATCTCTCCCTTTCATAACATTATTTCAGCCTGGTGCCAGGTAGATAATTTGCATAAAAATTCATCCACATGCATAATAATGTTGTTTCTATCGTCATATTCCGGGTGACTTATGCGAAGCTCGTCTAAGCAAGAAGAATTAGTGAAAGCGTTTAAAGCGCTACTCAAAGAAGAGAAATTCAGTTCTCAGGGAGAAATTGTTCAGGCGTTGCAGGAGCAAGGCTTCGACAACATCAACCAGTCGAAGGTCTCCCGCATGTTAACCAAGTTTGGTGCAGTGCGTACGCGCAACGCCAAAATGGAGATGGTTTATTGCCTGCCTGCTGAACTTGGCGTGCCAACGACCTCCAGCCCGCTGAAAAACCTGGTTCTGGACATTGACTATAACGATGCCGTGGTCGTGATCCACACCAGCCCGGGTGCAGCCCAGCTGATTGCCCGCCTGCTGGACTCGCTGGGTAAAGCAGAGGGGATCCTCGGGACCATCGCCGGCGATGACACCATTTTTACGACCCCGGCAAATGGTTTCTCGGTGAAAGACCTCTACGAAGCGATTCTGGTCCTGTTCGAACAGGAACTGTAATCTTCTGCCCCGTAGCGCCTGGCTGCGGGGATCATTCTGCTGCCGCCTCGTTTTACCCTGCTTTTCTCTGCCTGCTGCTTTTGCAAATAGTGCTTTTTACCGCCTGTTAACATTCATTCAGTGAATGATCTGCCGTAAAATCGCACTAAAAATCAAAGCCACCTATCCAATTGATTTACATAATAAAAAATAATAACACCTGCAGAGTAACGCCCTTTTTTATTCATTCCCGTTATAAAAAATGATGTTTTTAACACGTAATAACAGGCGAAACCATTAGTCTGGTATTAATTTTTTGCGTGATTAGTGTATACTTGATTTTGTGATGAGGGTCACAGAACAAAGACCCCAGTAAAATAATTGACGAGGTAAATAATCATGAAAATTAAAACCACTGTAGCTGCCCTGAGCGTACTGTCAGTCCTGTCATTCGGTGCGTTTGCAGCCGACACTATTAACGCCGAACAGGCACAATCCCGTCAGGCTATCGGGACCGTTTCTGTTGGTGCCATCGGTACTTCTCCGATGGACATGCACGAAATGCTGAACAAAAAAGCGGAAGAACAGGGTGCGTCATCTTATCGCATCATCGAAGCGCGCAGTGGCGACCACTGGCACGCTACCGCAGAACTGTACAAATAAACCCTCGTCGTATCTCATCATACGACTTGCCCCTGACCTCCCGGTCAGGGGCTTTTTTATCACTGGCGCACGTTGAAACGCAGTTGCCCTTCCAGCTCCTCCTCCGCTTCATCAAACAATAAAATCAATGCGCCAAAGCGTCTGCGCAGTTTTTCAGGCAGATGGGTAAATTCGATCTCCAGCGGTAACGGCAGCCTGTCGCCGGTAACCACATCCCACAGCATATCAAGATTGTTTACGCTGCCCCGCTCCAGGTCGAACGCCCGGATAAACTCGCGGTAGAAGTCTTCCTGACTATCAATTTCGTCAAAATCAAAGGTATAAATTTTCATTGCCAGCCACCCGGTACAGGCGGGCGGCAGATGCCGCCCTGTCTATTATAAGCCCCCGATATGCAGGGTTTTAACTTCCAGAAACTCCTCCAGCCCCAGCACGGACCCCTCGCGTCCCAGCCCGGACTCTTTTACGCCCCCAAACGGACCCAGCTCGGTCGAGACCGCACATTCATTAATTCCGATCATGCCGCTCTCAATGGCCTGTGAGACGCGGAACACGCGCGAGAGATTCTGGGTATAAAAGTAGGCCGCCAGCCCGTAAGGCGTATTGTTAGCGCGCATAACCACTTCGTCTTCCGACGTGAAGCGGAAGCAGGCGGCAACGGGACCAAAGGTCTCTTCTTCTGCCAGCTTCATGCCTTCATGGCAGTCACCGAGTACGGTTGGCATCCAGAAGTTGCCGCCAAGTTCGTGCGGTTTACCCCCAGCCAGCACCGTGGCCCCCTTCGCTACCGCATCTTCGACGTGCTCACGGACTTTCTCGACAGCCGAAGGCTCAATCAGCGGGCCGACAACGACGCCCTCGTCCAGACCGTTACCCACCTTCAGCGCCTTCACCGCATCGGCAAGCTGATTGACAAACTTGTCATAGACCGTCTCCTGAATATAGAAACGGTTTACGCTGACGCAGACCTGCCCGGCGTTACGGAATTTATTGGCGATGGCGCCTTTGACGGCGGCCTCAATATCCGCGTCCTCGAAAACGATATACGGCGCATTGCCGCCCAGCTCCATCGATACCTTTTTCATGGTCTCAGCGGAATTGCGAACCAGCGTTTTCCCGACGGCGGTTGACCCCGTAAACGAGATTTTGCGCACGTCATGGCTGGCCATAATGGCGTCGCTAATTTCTGAGGTGCTCCCCGCGACCGCATTCAGCACACCATCCGGCACACCGGCCTGCTTCGCCAGCGTCAGCAGCGCAAAGGCGCTCAGCGGCGTGTTGTTTGCAGGCTTGATGACGCCGGTACATCCTGCTGCCAGCGCCGGGCCGAGCTTACGGGTGAGCATAGCCATCGGGAAATTCCATGGCGTGATAGCAGCAACCACCCCAACAGGTTCACGAGTGGCCAGAATACGGGAGCCGGGTTTAACCGGAGGAATGATTTCACCGTTAGCGCGCTTGGCCTGCTCCGCAAACCACTGAATAAAGCTGGCAGCGTAGTCCACCTCGCCCTCAGCCTCTTTCAGCGGCTTGCCCTGCTCGGTGGTCATCAGCCGCCCGAGCCAGCTTTTGTTCTCGATAATCAGTTCATACCAGCGATAGAGGATCGTGGAACGCTCTTTTGCCGTTTTTGCGCGCCATGCGGGAAAGGCTTTCGTCGCGGCCGCAATGGCCTCTTCGGTTTCGGCTTTCCCTGCTTTCGCCACTTTCGCAACCACCTCGCCCGTGGCCGGGTTTAGCACATCAAACGTGGTGTCGAGTGTTTTCCAGATACCGTTAACCAGATACCCGGTCTGAAAAAGAATACTGTCCTGAAGAGTCTGGGTTGTCATGTGTCCTCCCTTCCTGAATGTTTGAACCTGCAAGAATAAGTATAGCCACAAAAAAACCGACGCTTTTGGCGTCGGTTTTCTCTTCGTTAGCTGTCTGTCAGCGCATTCTGGTAGCGGTGCAGCATAAACACCAGCCGCTCTACCGGCTCGGTAACCTGCGGCGGGGCTTCCCAGACTCGCAGTTTCTCCTGGTAGATATCCAGCTCCTCCAGCAGTTGCTTAAAGTAGCGGCGACGTTTGTCATCACTGGATGCCGATATCACATGGTCCGCCGTTCGCCGTAGCTGGCGGTGGAAAGCGGACAAATCGTCGTTGATCGGCACTGGCGCGTTCCGCAGACGCTGGTGCGCGATAATCATGGTTAACGCCAGACGGAAGCGAGCGACATCGCCCGGGAATTTATTCAACAGCAGGAACAGTTGCTGGTAAAGGGCCGGAAGGTGGTTCTGCTTGCGCCGCGCGGTGTTGGTGGTCAAGGACGATACGGCGGCCGACACAAACTGATTGAGCAGCACGCGCCCTGTCCGCGCCTGAGAGTTATCCCGCACCAGCAGGATCACCATCATCGCCAGGAAACAGCCCACCAGCTGGCCTAATGCGCTATCCAGGAACTGGCTGAAATGGAAGGTCATCGGGTTATCCAGCACGAGGATGTTAATCGTACTCGCCAGCGCACCTAACGATCCCAGACGGCGTTTTTGTACCTCAATCCCGATAAAGAACGCCATCACCGCCAGGCTGATACAGAGCAAAAGCATGCTTTGCTGCGTCGAGGGGATGATTACCAGGAAGTAGAGCGCGCCAATGGGTAACGCCGCAATGGTGCCGTACAGAAAATCAATAGCGACCATGCGCGGGTTGGGCAGACGCATCGCCAGCGCGGTAACGACGGCAATCATCACCATCGCGCCGCTGCCGGACGTCCAGCCGGTCCACAGCCAGAACAGCGTGCCGAGTATACAGGCCAGGGTGGTACGCCAGAAGTTAACCATCGCATGATGACGCTCGGCGGATTCCGGTTTGATCACCACTTCGCCCTGTAACACCTCTTCTTCCGCCGCACTGATTTTGGTGTTGCTAATCACGCCGCGTTTCAGTAGCAGGTAGCGCGTTGCGGCGCCAACCCAGGTATAAATGGTGACTGGCGTATCCCGTTCCCCCGTCCAGGCAATCACACGACGCATGCGTTTAAGCTGTCGATGCACGTCCTGCACTGTCTCCACAGGCTCATCAAACAGTTCGCGGAAGGTATCCGTTACCACTTCGGGGCGAGTGTTCTGAATCAGGTAGGTTTCACACGCCTGGGTGATCAGCGTTAACGAGACGGTATTGATCGCTTTCAGACGACGATTGGCACGCTCCCAGCGGGAAGACTCCATATTGAGATTACTGCGCATCCCTTCCAGCGCCTGCGTGCGGCGCACCAGCGCGCTCCAGGCCTTGTCGACCTCTTCGCTGTCGCCGTGCTTAATGCACAGTTGCATGAGCTGGTACTGGGCAACAATCAGCGCGTCCAGCTCACGATCGACTTCCTGCTTGATGGATCGCGGAGAGAAGAGCAGATCGGCGACAATCGCGCAGACGATACCAATGACAATCTCGCTGCAACGTTCCACGGCGAACTGCGGAGCAAGCAGCGGTTCACTCTGAATGGTGATGATAATAATCAGCGCGGTATATCCCGCCAGGCCCCAGGCGTACGAGTTCTCCACCTTCACCAGCGAAGAGACCCAGGTGCAAAAACCCGCCCAGATACAGCATACAATCAGCATCAGCAGCGGCGTGCGGATCATCAGGATGATAATGGTCAGGGCGGCGATACAGCCGATAAAGGTACCGATAATACGCAGCATCCCGCGATAGCGAATTGCCCCGGAGTAAGGCTCGCCACCCGCCGCGAAGGCAGGACCGGCGGCGACGATCGCGGCGGTCAGAACAGCCCAGCGCGGCGTTTCAAGCTGGAAATGGAAGCCAACAAACAGCGCCAGCACAATGGCGCATGCCAGCTTCACGGCGAAGCGGATGTGCTGGCTGGCGATGGAAAAAATGCCCATAGCGATCAACCAAACTCGCGCAGGCGATGGGCGATTTGACGGAAGATAGAGTCCTGGCTGGCATCACGGTCTTTTTCACCGGTGATCACTACCGTCGCCGTGGTGCCTGCGGGCCAGAGGTTGCTCTGCTGCTCATCCAGACGAATGCGTACCGGTACGCGCTGCGCCAGACGAACCCACTCGAGGTTAGAATCGACGGTCGCCATCCCTTTTGAATCATTGGTACTGCTGGCGTTGGTCACCCCCGCGGCCACGCTGTCCACGGTTCCTTTCAGGACCCGGTTGCTGCCGAGCGGCGTGATTTCGGCGCGATAGCCCGGACGCACGCCTTCCAGCTTGGTCTCTTCCATATAGGCGAGGACGTAGAAAGAGTTCTGTTTCACCAGCGCCACGGCCGTAGAGCCGCGCGTGATAAACTCACCCGCATAGACGTTGAGGTTGGTTACCCAGCCATCGGACGGGGCGCGGATAACGGTACGTTCCAGATCGAGCTTCGCCAGATCGCGCGTCGCCTGCGCTTTTGCCAGCTGATGCAGCACGGTTTGCAGCACGTTATTGGACTGATCAATCTCTTCCCGGGACATGGCCTGGATGCCCAGCTTGTTACGACGTCCTGCTTCACGGCGTTTTTCAGCGGCCAGCGCGTTGTAATACGCTACGTCGGCTTCCGCTTCTTCCAGCGCTTTTTGATAGCGCGGCTGGTCGATAGTGAACAGTACCTGATCTTTTTTCACCAGCTGGTTATCGTGGACATTGACCGCCGTAATGAGACCGGCGACATCGGGCGCTATCGCGACCACCTCCGCGCTGAAACGCGCATCGCGCGTCCACGGGGATTCGGTGTAATAAACCCAGGCGCGAAAAATAGCGATGAACGCCAGGATGACCAGCGCCATAGTGATGGCAGTGCGGGAGATTTTTCTTGTTAGCGTTTTCACATCAACCTCAGACAAACATGCGCGATATTAAATAGAACAGGCAGCAATACAGCGCGGTATTAAACAATGCAGGATGCCAGACGAAATCATAAATCCCGGTAGGGACCAGCACCTTGCGCACCAGCCAGAAGATCGCCAGTGATAAAAGAAGCTCGAAAAATATCGGTGGGAACGACAGACCGAACACCACGATAACGGGAAACAGACTCATGTTGACCTTGATTAAAGAGATGCAGGTTACTGGATTATTAAGCTCACGCCGCCGCAGGAGAGCATGAATTGCCGGGCGAGAGTGGCGCAGCCGTTATGTAATTAATAATATATTAACGTAACTGTTATGCTGTTATCTATCATATGTGATCTAAATCACTTTTAAGCCAGAGTGAATAATGGAACGTCTAAAACGCATGTCCGTCTTTGCGAAAGTGGTTGAGCAAGGCTCTTTTACCGCCGCAGCACGTCAGCTACAAATGAGCGTCTCATCCATTAGCCAGACAGTGTCAAAACTGGAAGATGAGCTCCAGGTGAAGCTGCTCAACCGCAGCACCCGCAGCATTGGGCTGACGGAAGCGGGTAAAATTTACTATCAGGGCTGCCGTCGAATGCTGCATGAAGTGCAGGATGTTCACGAGCAGCTCTACGCCTTTAACAACACGCCTATCGGCACGCTGCGTATCGGGTGTTCTTCAACTATGGCACAAAATGTTCTCGCTGCCATGACGGCGGAAATGCTGAAAGAGTATCCCGGTTTAACCGTTAATCTGGTAACGGGTATTCCGGCACCGGATCTGATTGCCGATGGGTTAGACGTGGTGATCCGCGTTGGCGCATTGCAGGACTCGAGCCTGTTCTCGCGTCGACTGGGCAGCATGCCGATGGTGGTCTGCGCTTCGAAAAGCTATCTGGCACAGTATGGCGTACCGGAAAAACCTGCCGATCTTAGCAACCACTCGTGGCTGGAATACAGCGTTCGCCCAGATAACGAATTTGAACTGATCGCGCCAGAAGGGCTTTCCACCAAACTGCTGCCTGAAGGCCGCTTCGTGACCAACGATCCGATGACCATCTCACGCTGGCTGGTGGCCGGGGCCGGGATCGCCTACGTGCCGCTGATGTGGGTGATCAACGAGATCAACAGCGGCGAACTGGAGATCCTCTTCCCGCGCTACCAGTCGGATCCGCGCCCGGTGTACGCGCTCTATACCGAAAAGGACAAGCTGCCGCTGAAGGTGCAGGTCTGTATTAACTATCTGACGGACTATTTTGTGGAAGTGGCAGAGCTGTTTCAGGGGATGCGGGGAAGAAGGAAAGAGTAGGCCTCCCCCCTCACCCCGGCCCTCTCCCCAAAGGGGCGAGGGAGAAAAGACGGCACGGAGCAGTCCCCTCTCCCCGTTGGGGAGAGGGTTAGGGTGAGGGGAAAATGAAAAAATTACGCCGTGCCGCCCACCGTCAGGTTATCGACCTTCAGGGTTGGCTGGCCCACGCCTACCGGCAGGCTCTGACCCTCTTTGCCGCAAACGCCCACGCCGTTATCCAGCTTCAGATCGTTACCGACCATGGAGATCTGCTGCATTGCTTCAATCCCGGATCCGATCAGCGTCGCCCCTTTTACCGCTTTGGTCACTTTGCCCTTCTCAATCAGATACGCCTCTGAGGTAGAGAAGACAAATTTACCGGAGGTGATATCCACCTGGCCGCCGCCAAAGTTCGGCGCGAAGATCCCGTAATCAACGGATTCGATAATCTCCTGCGGCGTGGATTTACCCGGCAGCATGTAGGTATTGGTCATGCGCGGCATCGGCAGGTGCGCGTAGGATTCGCGACGACCGTTACCCGTTGGCGCAACGCCCATCAGACGCGCGTTAAGCTTGTCCTGCATGTAACCTTTCAGTACGCCATTTTCGATCAGCACGTTGTACTGGCCCGGCGTGCCTTCATCGTCGATAGAAATCGAGCCGCGACGGTCGAGCATGGTGCCATCATCCACCACGGTACACAGCTCGGAGGAGACAAGCTGCCCCATCTGACCGCTGAATACGGACGTCCCGCGACGGTTGAAATCCCCCTCCAGGCCGTGACCGACCGCTTCGTGCAGCAGCACGCCAGGCCAGCCTGCGCCCAGAACCACCGGCAGCGTACCGGCAGGTGCCGCCACGGCAGACAGGTTGACCAGCGCCATGCGCACGGCTTCTTTTGCCCACGCATCCGCGCGCGCTTCGCCGTCAACGTCGCCGAGGAACCAGTCGTAGCCAAAACGACCGCCGCCACCGCTTGAGCCGCGCTCGCGCTTGCCGTCGTCTTCCACCTGCACGCTGATAGAGAGGCGCACAAGCGGACGCACGTCGGCGGCCAGCGTACCGTCCGTCGCCGCCACCAGGATCAGTTCATAAACACCGCTCAGGCTGGCAGAAACTTCCTGCACGCGTTTATCCGCCGCGCGAGCCACTTTGTCCACGCGACGCAGGATGTCCAGCTTCTCTTCGCGGCTCATGCTTTGCAGTGGGTCGATGCTGGTATAAAGCGCAGCGTGCTGCACTTCACCCAGGGTTTTCACGCGACCGTCGCCGGTATCACGCACAATGGTTCGCGCCGCCTGCGCGCTCTGCTCCAGCGCGGCCAGGCTTATCTGGTCTGCATAAGCAAAACCGGTTTTTTCGCCGCTGACGGCGCGCACGCCGACGCCCTGGTCAATGTTATAAGAACCATCTTTAATGATGCTGTCTTCTAAAACCCAGGATTCGTGATAGCTCGACTGGAAATAGAGATCGCCGTAGTCGAGGCGGCGTTCGGTCAGTTGACCAAGAATGGAGAACAGGTCCTGATGGCTCAGGCCGTTCGCTGCGAGCAAATGTTCACTTACCAGGTTCAGACTCATCGTATTGCTACTCGTTCGTTGCCGCCGGTGGCGGTATAAAATCAATATTATTGAGAGTGAGGCAATTACCTGCCCACGTCAAATCATTGCTGTGCTTCTTTGCGCGGCTGGCGCAGCACTTCATTAATCTGCGGTTTATCGATTGGGCCCGTAATGCGGTAGCGCAGAATCGAGACTTTGCTCCAGAGCGGCCCCAGCACTTTGCTGGCGGCAAATACCGCCGCGCCGATTATCGGATTGACCACAAAAGCGGTAGCAACACCCACTGTAGCGGAGATTTCCGGGGCAACAACCGCTTCCATATCCAGCTCCCGGCGCACGAGGTTTACTGATCCTTTCATGGCGATGTCCGCTTCCAGGCCGTCCAGCAGCGTATCATCGGTATGCATCACGCCGTCCTTGATCCAGGCCGTTCCGCGAATGGAGTCATAATAGAAACCGTCGTTGAAGGTATCGCTGAAATCGAAGCGCAGCTTGCGCAGCAGCGCGTCAAAGCTCAGCAGGCGCAGTATTTGCCCTGCATGACCGGTGCTAACATCGGCAATTTGTCCCTTACCAAAACGGGTTCTGAGGATACCGTTCAGCGAGGCAACGTCCGGCTGCCACGGTGCCGCGCGCCAGTGCAGATCGTAATTCACATCGAAGGACGATCCGCGAAGCGGCGTGCTGATCCCAAAGAAGTTAGCCGCTGCGTCCAGCTTGTTGCCTTTAATATCGCCCTTCAGCGAGGTGCGCTGTTCACCCGGTTTGTTCACCCACTCGCCAGCGGCGGTCATGCGGCCAAAGCCGGTATCCACCAGCCCACCAGAGAGGCTCAGCGTATTGCCCTGAATAGCAAAATCACCGTCGATACGGCCATATTTCTGTCCCCACAGCCAGCACTCCGCACAGCGCAGCTGGAGATCGGGCCAGTTGCTGAAATCCACGCGCGACGTTCCACTGCTGCTGAAAGGAGACGTACTTGTCGACTGTGTTTTAGACGCCGTAAAGGTCGGGTTGTAATAGAGATAACGGATAGCCGCCTGCCATGGCGCGTTATCGCGCATCGTCAACGAACCGTTAATTTCACGCCCCTGCGCCTCGACCTTTGAGCCGTTCACCGTCGGCTGGGAGACAATACTCAGGTTGTTCCACTGCTGCCCACCCAGCGTCAGCGCAGGCGTGCGCAAGGTAATGGACTGCGGGAACTGCGCCGTTTGATCGACGTTTTGCCCGACACCTTTCTGAAACAGTGCCAGCCACTCTGCGCCATCCATCGGCGGGAGATTCAGTTCAATGCCCGCCTGCTCCGGCAGCGGCGGCGTGGTACGGCTGTCAGTCGTCCAGATCGCCCTGTCCAGCGTCAGCTTGCGGTTAAGCAGCCAGCGGCTGTTGAAGTGGTTTGTTCCGCCAGCGTTTCCGGTTAAATCAAAGCTGTTGAGGTTGCCCGCAACCTTAACGTTGACGGGCAGTGCTTCACCGCTTTTCTTGTTCAGCGGTGCGGGAAGCTGGCTACTGAGGTTTTTTAGATCGCCCGTAATGTCGACGTTATAGCGCGCACCGGCATGATAAGGCAGGTCGATGGCGACCTTGCCATTCCATGACACCGCGCCGTCCACCGCATTCTCAATCGGCTTCGGCAGAACATCCATGCGTGACGGCTGCCAGTTCGCGTCCATATTGACCGCCACCTGGTAGGCTTTATCGCCCTCGGTGGTGGAGAAATCGATATTGACGGGTTGATTGAACCAGGTCGCTTTCAGCGGCTTACTTTTCAGATTGCCGTTAACAAAGCTGAACTGACCGCTAAGGTTTTTCAGCGTGCTGTCCAGCGGCTTGATATAGAGGCTGTTATTGTTCAGACGAACGTCGCCTTTGGCGGTGGTCATTTCACCGTCGAGCGGGATATCCAGATGTAAGCGAGCATTCACATCACCATCTAACTGCAACTGCTGGAGAGTGGCCGCCAGGGAGTCATCCAGCGGCGTATCTTCAAAATATGGGCCAACCGCTTTACCCGGCCCATTAATATCCGCATCAATCAGCAGTTTCTCTTTGGAGTAATCCGGGATGTTTGCCGTCAGGTTGCTTGCCGTTACGCCGCCCAGCGCAACGCTGTCCGTCTTCATCCACAAGCCGTCATTCAGGAAGTTGAGTTCGATATTCAGATTCTTCAGCGCGGGCCAGTCCGGCTGGAAGGCATAGGTGGCGTTGCGTAGCGGCACCAGAACCTGGAACTGGCCTTCGTTATGCTTATACGGGAACAGGTGCGGATTGCCGCCGTAGACCAGCGTGGCGTTATCCGCCTGACCGCCCTGAATGGCGCCGCTGAGATAGTCTACCAGCGCTTTCCCCATCAGGTTTTCCGGGAAGTAGCGCCACGCCTGCGAACCGTCATCCGTGCTGATGCCCGCCAGAATGCCCAGCCACGGCTCATCGCCTTCAGGCTGTAGATAACGGAAATTACCGCGGGCATGTACCGCTTTGGCTTTTACATCAATATCGCGACCATCGAGCTGAAAACCTTTGTCATTCTTCAGCCAGTTGAGGGTGGCGTTTCCCTTTTCGATCTCCAGTGGCGCACGGAAGACCGTTTCGTACGGCATTTTTGCTTCCTGCATTTCTGCCGTCAGCCTGCCGTTTTCCACGCTTCCTTCCAGTTTACCGCTGAAGTGCTCGGCACCCGGCAGCAGTTTCCACTGTTTCCATGCGAGATTTTTCCATGCCGCCTGAAAACGCGTCTTTTCCGTGGCCTGGAGCGGAATATCCAGCGCCAGCCGGTTTATCTGCCCGCTCGGCTGCGTCGCCAGCCAGATTTCGCCCAGCTCCGGGGAGAGTTTTGCGGCCATTGAACGCAGCCCTTCGATCGCCGTCAGATCCAGGTTACTGGCGCGGATACGCAGCTCATCGCTGCGTTTACCGTTTATCCCGCCGACGTCCTGCTCCGGCATCCACGCCAGCGTCAGTGCGCCGCGCGGCCAGGGTTTGTTATCCATGGAGATGCGCGTATCCGGAATAGCGAACTGCCAGCCGCCTTTATCCTGCGTCACGTGTGCGGTGAGGTTATCGACGGAAAGCTGATGCTGATGGTTTTCCCCCTTCCAGCTCGCGCCCCCCTGCTTAAGCCAGATGTCGCCGCTGGCGAATGCCCCGTTCGTCAGGGTCATCCAGCCTTCCAGGCTGAAGCGCGCGGTTTCCAGCTGCATGTTCTGCTGTAGCCACTCACCCAGCCACGGCTTCACGTCCACATCGTCCGCCTGTAGCCACACCCTGCCGTTGTTCAGCAGGCCATTGTCGTCGCGCAGATCCATCCGCACCTGCATAACGCCGTGCTGCCCGTTCAGGCTGGAGAGATTCACCTGCCCCTCGGCGCGGTGGCGATCTTTCCCGTTTAGCCAGGTCAGCTGTGGGATCGCCAGCTCAGCGCGCTGTCCGGAAAGGGTTATAAAGCTCACTTCGCTGTCGCGGAGATCGAAATGATCGAACTGACGCAGGAAGAGATCGCTGATACGGCTGGTTTCCAGCCCACGATCGCTGTCGCCGCTTTGCAGCGGCGTGTTGGTCATCAGCTGAAGTTGCCAGAAGGTGAGATCGCGAAACTGCCAGCGCAGATGCAGCAGGCTTTGCCAGACATCCAGCGCCAGGGTGACGCGTTTGATTTTAAGATGGCCGCCATCTTTCAGGCTGGCGCTGATATCCCGCGCATCAAGCGTCGGGCCAAAGTTCTGCCAGCTTGCCTCGATATGGCTCACGTCCACCGGCAGACCGGTGGCAGATTCGATTTTTGCCAGGATCTGCGGCCGCCAGCTGTCCAGATGCGGCAAGGCGAGACGCAGCCCGCTCACGAGCAACGCGACAATCACGACCAGCGTTGCCCCTGTAAGCAGTAAAATCCCCGGCAATCGCCTCACGCGTCTCTCCTTGTCAGCCTTAAATCTCGCAGCGAACTGCGTTTACATCATGACGACGTCAAACTGCTCCTGGTTATAGAGCGGCTCAATTTGCACTTTTACCTGTTTGCCGACAAAGATTTCCACTTCCGCCAGCGCGTGCGACTCTTCCCCTTTCAAGGCCTCTGCCACCGCAGGGGAAGCATAGACCAGAAAACGGTCTGAGTCGTAGGCATGATGGACACGGACAATCTCACGCATGATCTCGTAGCAGACCGTCTCCACCGTCTTTACCGTTCCGCGTCCATGGCAGGTTGGACACTCATTACACAGGACATGTTCCACGCTTTCGCGGGTCCGTTTCCGGGTCATTTCCACCAGACCGAGCTGCGAGAAGCCATTGATGCTGGTTTTCACGCGATCTTTACTCAGCGCCTGCTCCAGGGAGTGCAGCACGCGACGGCGGTGGTCTTCATTATTCATATCGATAAAGTCGATGATGATAATACCGCCCAGATTACGCAGGCGAAGCTGGCGTGCGATGGCCTGCGTCGCTTCTATATTGGTATTAAAGATGGTGTCATCGAGGTTGCGATGGCCGACAAACGCGCCGGTGTTGATGTCGACGGTGGTCATCGCTTCGGTTTGATCGATGATCAGATAGCCACCCGATTTCAGCTCAACCTTACGCTCCAGCGCACGCTGGATTTCGTTTTCAACGTCATAGAGATCAAATATCGGCTGGCGTCCGGTGTAATGCTCCAGCAGCCCCGGCATTTCCGGGATGTACTCGGCGGTGAACTCCAGTAAGGCTTCGTACGTCAGACGCGAGTCCACGCGGATTCGGTCGAGCTGCGCATCGGCGAAATCACGCAATACGCGCTGAGCGAGCGCCAGCTCACCGTACAGCCGGTAGCGGGTCTGGTTGCGTTTTTTACGCTCCATCACTTTGGTCCAGACGCGCTTCAGATAGGCCGCATCCGAGGCCAGGTCTTCTTCGCTGATCCCTTCCGCTGCGGTACGGATAATAAACCCGCCCTGCTCGTCGCAGTAGGCGCTGACCACCTTTTTCAGGCGTTCACGCTCGCTTTCGCTCTCAATACGCTGTGACACGCCGACGTGCGACGCCCCCGGCATAAAGACCAGATAACGTGAAGGAAGGGTGATGTCGGTGGTCAGACGCGCGCCTTTGGTGCCCAGCGGATCTTTTACCACCTGCACCATCAGATCCTGGCCCTGACGCACCAGCTCAGAGATGTCGCGCACGGCAAACTGTTTTTGCTCTTCGCCTGCCACGCATTCGGTATGCGGCATGATGTCGGAGGCGTGTAAAAACGCCGCTTTATCGAGCCCAATATCTACAAAAGCCGCCTGCATACCCGGCAGTACACGACTGACACGACCTTTGTAGATATTGCCTAAGATTCCGCGCCGCGCTTCACGCTCAATATGAATTTCCTGAAGAATGCCACCATCAATGTAGGCCACACGGGTTTCCGATGGCGTTACGTTTACCAACAATTCAGCCGTCATAATTATCCCTTCCCTCACGCAGTGAGTTAAAATTGCTCAGCAACTCATACGTTTCCACCAGCGGTAAGCCGACTACGGCGTGATAGCTGCCATTTATCTTCCTGACAAAACAGCCACCCAACCCTTGAATACCGTATGCACCTGCTTTATCCATAGGTTCACCGCTGGCGATATAGCCGGCGATCTCCTCGTCGGTGAGGACTCTGAACGTCACTTCCGTTACCACAAGGCAATCCAGAACGTACTGGCTGTCTGCCAGCGCTACCGCCGTCATCACCTGATGGGTTTGTCCGGACATGTTACGCAGCATCCGCGCAGCATGGTCTGCGTCGCGGGGTTTCTCAAGCACCTCACCATTGAGGATGACGATGGTATCGGCCCCCAGCACCGGTAAGTCACGCGGCACGCATGCAACGCCCGCCTGCGCTTTTTCACGCGCCAGACGGGAGACATACTGCTGAGCGCTTTCGCCCTCAGCACGTTTTTCTTCGATACCGGTAACGATGCGTTCGAAGGATACACCCAACTGCGCGAGCAGTTCCTGGCGACGCGGAGAACCGGAGGCAAGATACAAAGACGTCATAGAAACCTTTTATTGCACGGCAAACTGCTGGCGAATTTTACGCATCAGCAGGAACAGCCACGGCCAGAGCACACCGTTTACTACACTACTCCAGAACACTTCCGGTCGGAAAGAGACGTTGATCACTAAAAACTCTGCCCAGAAAACAACGATATCCGCAGCGAGCGACAACAACATCACCACCAGCGCCTGTTGCCAGAGCGCAAGGTTACGAAAGAGCTGGAATTTGAGTGCAACGAGATACGCAATAATGCTCATGGATAAGGCGCGGACGCCAAGCGTAGAGCCACTGATAAGATCCAGTATGGCACCCATCACAAAACCTGTGCCGACATTTACGCGGTGCGGCAGGGCAAGGATCCAGTAGAGCAAAATGAGTAATACCCAGTTTGGCCGGAAAACAAGAATGTCGTCCGGCCAGGGCATAATTTGCAGCAACAATGCAACGAGGAATGAGAGCCAGATTACCCAGCGCCCCTGGCTACGATAACTGGCCACTACTGCCCTCCACCCGAGACTTGCGGCGGTGGCGGCGCATCCGGTAGCGGCTGCGTTAACCCCGTCGCCGGAGCCGGTACGGGCGCAGGTGGCCCCATTGCATCCGGCGCAGGCAGCACCTGCGGCATCATCTGCATCAGGCGCTCATTGGCCACGCGATGCACATCTTCCGGCGTCATCGGGTTAGCGCCGTTGCGATCGGCGCCCCATAGCAGCAGCAGGTAGCGTAAACGCTGCAAGCCAGCCGTTGGACGCGCCTGGATCACGGTGTAGGCACGTTGAGTGTCGAGCTTCACGGAAGAGACAACCGCAACCGGGTAGCCTTCAGGGAAACGACCGCCCAGACCAGACGTCACCAGCACGTCACCCACGCGGATATCCGTGTTGGCGGGCAGGTGTTCCAGTTGCAGATCGTCCGTACAACCATTACCGGCGGCAATTACGCGAATATCGTTACGCAGCACCTGAATCGGCAGTGCATGGGTGGCATCGCAAATCAGCAGCACACGGCTGGTCAGTTTGGCAACCGCCACGACCTGGCCCACAACGCCTTTATCGCTGATGACAGGCTGACCTTCGTATACGCCGTTCACGCTGCCTTTATCAATCACCACCTGATCGCTGTATGGATCGTTTACGGTGGAGATCACCTGGGTGACCATTTTCTGTTCATCCTGGCGCAGCGGCGAGCCAAGCAGTTCCCGCAGACGCGCGTTTTCCTGCTTATATTGCCCCAGCATCAGTAGCTCGCTGTTTTTCAGCAGCAGTTCCTGGCGTAATGCACGGTTTTCGAGTTCGAGCTGGTCACGCGATGAAAGCGTTTGCGACACGGAGTCGAGCAGTTCACGGGGACCATTTGAAATAAAGTAGAAAGGACTGACGGCGGTATCCATGTACGTTCGGATCTGGCTGAACGTACCGAGGCGGCTATCGGCAATAATGACCCCGAGCGCCACCAGAACCGCCAGGATCAGGCGAAACTGTAGCGACGGGCCACGGCTAAAAATTGGCTTCATAGGCTATGCGTATTCTCGCGTCAGAGAGAAAGGGTAGCCATTTGCTACCCTCTCACACCCGACTACTCTTCGCTAAACAAGTCGCCGCCGTGCATGTCGATCATTTCCAGCGCCTTGCCACCACCACGGGCGACGCAAGTCAGTGGATCTTCTGCAACTACGACAGGAATACCTGTCTCTTCCATTAACAGGCGGTCGAGGTTACGCAGCAGCGCACCACCACCGGTCAGAACCATACCGCGCTCGGAGATATCGGAGGCCAGCTCTGGCGGGCACTGTTCCAGCGCAACCATCACCGCGCTCACGATGCCGGTCAGCGGCTCCTGCAACGCTTCCAGGATTTCGTTGGAGTTCAGGGTGAATCCGCGTGGCACGCCTTCTGCCAGGTTACGACCGCGAACTTCGATCTCGCGAACTTCATCACCCGGATAGGCAGAACCGATTTCATGCTTGATGCGCTCTGCGGTCGCTTCACCGATCAGAGAGCCGTAGTTACGGCGAACGTAATTGATGATGGCTTCGTCGAAACGGTCGCCGCCGATACGCACGGAAGAGGAGTACACCACGCCGTTCAGGGAGATAACGGCCACTTCAGTGGTACCGCCACCGATATCCACCACCATAGAACCGGTTGCTTCAGAAACCGGCAGACCCGCACCAATTGCCGCAGCCATCGGTTCTTCAATCAGGAACACTTCACGCGCACCGGCACCCTGAGCGGATTCACGGATTGCACGGCGTTCAACCTGGGTTGCGCCAACCGGCACACACACCAGTACGCGCGGGCTTGGGCGCATGAAGCTGTTGCTGTGAACCTGCTTGATGAAGTGCTGAAGCATTTTTTCGGTCACGAAGAAGTCAGCAATAACGCCATCTTTCATTGGGCGGATCGCGGCAATGTTGCCCGGCGTACGGCCCAGCATCTGCTTCGCATCATGGCCTACTGCGGCCACGCTTTTTGGCGAACCAGCACGATCCTGACGAATGGCCACAACGGAAGGCTCATTCAATACGATGCCTTGTCCTTTTACATAGATAAGGGTATTCGCGGTACCCAGGTCAATGGACAGGTCATTGGAAAACATGCCACGAAATTTTTTCAACATACTAAGGGATAATCCTGAAAGCTGGGGCGGAAAACAAAATCCGCTTACTTTACCAACCACACGCAGCAGCGACAAGGCGCAAAAATCGTCTGCTACGGTGAAAATTAGTGCAGCACGTTTCCTTTGTTACAAATTCATCCCCTGAATCCCTCAGGGCTGAGTAAACAGCAGCGTCCCTCACTTTCACTTGTAACCTATAAAAGGTCGTTCACTGGCTTTTATGCTCGTCTTACTCAAAGCTACAGGCGCGATATTCTACGTGAAAACAAAGTAAACGGCAGGTCAAACAGAGTATCTTTGCAAATATTTTTTCACATTGGTGTCAAGCGGCTGAGAGGCGGCAAAAAAATCCCCCTGACCGCCCGTCACGCCGCGCTCTGTCAACATCTGCCATTCACTGCGTGAACGTACGCCTGCGGCAAATACTTGCGTTTGCGTTCCTTTGCACGCCTCCACCAGGCTTTGTACCAGCAGCTGGTTTTCCGTGCGCTTTTCGATATTCCTTACCAGACCCGGATGCAGCTTCAATAATTCGACATCCAGCTCTTTGATCCAGCTGGTGCTGACCAGGGTAAGACCCGCCTGTGTTACCGCCACGCGAGCCCCAAGCGCATTGATTAAACGCACAACCGAGCGCAACCGGCTGATGTGTTGACCTACATCTGCCTCTGCAAGTTCAAAAATAATGCGTTTGCGTTGCGATTTTTCGCATTGCATTAACGTGTCACGTAACCAACGCTGAAAACGCGGACGGATCAGCGATTCGACGGTCACCTGTAAAGCCAGATTTTCTTCAGGCCAGTACGATAAAAACGGAATGAGGCGGGTGATTTGCTGGCGGTCATACTCTTCGGACAATCCGAATTGCAGCACCATCGGCAAATACTCTGCGGAGATAACCTCCTCGGTCCCATCAAAAATACGGCACATCAGTTCACGATGATGGACATGACCATTTTTTATGACCGCCGGTTTTTGATAGATGCGCGGTCCACCCCGGCTCAGCATCTGTTCAATCAGGGTTCGCCAGCGTACGTTGCCGCGCCCTTTTTCCGGTAGCGTATCATCATAGACCGCCCAGCCGTTCGCCCCCTGCAATACGGCGTTGCGCGTGGCCGCTTCTGCATGTTCCATCACCTGCTCCGTCGACTGACCGCCGCGCCAGGCACAGATGCCCATATGCACCATGTCGTCGCGGTCGAGCATTTTGCTCTGGGGTAGCGCATCGACGGCTTTCAACAGCTGGCTGGCGATACTCTCGGACTCCTTTAAGGTGCGATGCGGCAGCAAGACGGCAAAGTCGCTGCGGTGGTAGCGTGCCAGTAACGCGCCGGGGTAGCGCATAATAAAGGTGGACAGCAGGTTAATCAGCGTGAAGAGGTTCTCTTCCGCCACGCGCTGGCCCCAGGTATCACGGAGCAGATCGAAGTCGGGCAGGCGAATCATCATTACCACGCCATGCGTCCCCACCTTTTCGGGGTCATCAAGAAGCGTAGCCAGCTGATTATCAAAGAAGAGACGGTTGTTAAGGCCCGTTTTGTTATCCTGCGCGGCGTAGGAGCGAATCAACGTGTCCATACGGCTACGCTGATCGCTGGCAAACTGGATTTCGGAGAGCAGCACGTCCAGGGCGCTACTGGTACGTGATGGCCATTCATAAACCGATCCCCGTACCTGCGGACCCCGCTCGCCATTCAGTATTCGCACCGAGCGTGTTTCCAGCAGTTCCTGGCCGGAAAGTTGACGACGCTGCCAGCGAACGGCGAGGAAAATCAGCAGGACGATCAAGGCAACGGCGATGGTTAAGGGCGCGGTGGTCATGAGCGAGCGTAAATAGTTGCTCATCGGATCCTGGTACATCAGATGGATTGTCATACCCGGATGTTTAAGTGAGCGTACCGTTATGTCCCGATACTGATCTACCGTGCCGGCAGGACGGTAGCTGCCCTGACGGGTATGGCTGAAAACGGTCTGCTTCCCCTGTTTAATGTCGATCTGCACGATATCCACAGGCACCATTAACTCATCCAGTTCACGCGAAAGTGCCGGGAAGGAGGTTGTAATCAGGCGAGTGTCGATAACCGATGCAACCGATTCTACCCGGTTAACCAGCTTATCCTGGATGGCATTATAAAAGCTCAGCGAGCAGCCGATTAGCGTGACAAATATGGTCAGTCCCGTCAGCAAGGTGATAAAAGCTGAGAACTTCGTCGTTAATCGCATCCTTGAGATTACTCCGTGGGTTGAAGGGGTCGCAAGTGAGCGCTAACTTGCATTTCAAATGCGGCATACTACCAAACCTGGTGTATCTGGCAATTTATTGCGTTAAATCGGCACTGCGTTTCATTGAGCGAGTATAGTCTTCAGTACATATTTTCCCATCATCAATCCTAGTGAGGACCCTGTATGCAGGCTTTGATCTTAGAACAGCAGGACGGCAAAACCGTTGCCTCGGTGCAAGCCATTGACGAGAGCCGCCTGCCGGAGGGCGACGTGACCGTAGATATCGACTGGTCAAGCCTGAACTATAAAGATGCACTGGCCATTACGGGAAAAGGTAAAATCATCCGAAATTTCCCAATGGTGCCAGGCATCGACTTGGCTGGTCGCGTGCATACCAGTGAAGATCCGCGTTTTCACGCCGGACAGCAGGTGCTGCTCACCGGCTGGGGCGTAGGTGAAAACCACTGGGGAGGACTGGCAGCGCAGGCGCGCGTAAAAGGTGACTGGCTGGTCCCGATGCCGAAAGGCCTGGACGGCCGTAAGGCGATGATCGTCGGCACGGCAGGTTTCACCGCCATGCTCTGCGTGATGGCGCTGGAAGAGGCCGGGATCCGTCCTGACTCTGGCGAAATTGTCGTGACCGGCGCCAGCGGTGGCGTGGGCAGCACGGCCGTCACGCTGCTGCACAAGCTGGGGTACCAGGTCGCCGCCGTCTCTGGCCGCGAAAGTACGCATGATTATCTACGTCAGTTGGGCGCAAGCCGTATTCTGAGCCGCGACGAATTCGCCGAGACCCGTCCGCTGGAAAAACAGGTCTGGGCTGGTGCTGTAGATACCGTCGGCGACAAAGTGCTGGCGAAGGTGCTGGCGCAAATGAATTACGGTGGCTGCGTGGCGGCCTGTGGTCTGGCGGGTGGTTTTGCCCTGCCGACGACGGTGATGCCATTTATTCTGCGTAACGTGCGTCTTCAGGGTGTCGATTCGGTCATGACCCCAGCCGAGCGGCGGGCTGAGGCCTGGGAACGTCTGGCGCGGGATCTGCCAGCCTCATTCTATGAGCAGAGCGCCACTGAGATTACCCTGAGCCAGGCGCCAGAGTACGCCAATAAAATCATGGACAACCAGTTCCACGGTCGTGCGCTGGTTAAAATCGCCTAATCTTCAAATTTTCGTGACATATTCGCGCTAACCCTCCTCCTCCGTCATGCTTAGAAAAACGCCTGACGGAGGATGCCATGAAAACCCGAAAACTGACGGAAGCCGACGTAACGTCCGAGTCTGTCTTTATGCTACAGCGTCGCCAGATCCTGAAAATGCTTGGCATCAGCGCCACTGCCCTGACGCTCACCCCTGCGGCCCACGCCGATCTGCTCGACTGGTTTAAGGGCAACGACCGCCCGAAAGCCCCCTCTGGCGCACCGCTTAACTTCACGAAACCGGCGCAGTGGCAGAATAAACTGACGTTGACGCCGGAAGATAAAGTCACCGGCTATAACAACTTCTATGAGTTTGGCCTCGATAAGGCCGATCCTGCCGCCAACGCCGGGAGCATGAAAACCGATCCCTGGACGCTGAAGATTGATGGCGAAGTGGCAAAGCCGCTGACGCTGGATCATCATGACCTCACCACCCGCTTCCCACTTGAAGAACGCATTTACCGTATGCGCTGTGTGGAAGCCTGGTCGATGGTGGTGCCGTGGGTAGGTTTCCCTTTGCATAAACTGCTGGCGCTGGTTGAGCCCACCAGCAACGCGAAGTATGTTTCCTTCCAGACGCGCTATGCCCCGGACGAGATGCCAGGCCAGAAGGATCGGTTTATCGGCGGCGGGCTGGAGTATCCCTACGTTGAAGGTTTACGTCTCGACGAAGCCATGCATCCGCTTACGCTGCTCACCGTCGGGGTTTACGGCAAAGCGCTGCCGCCGCAAAACGGGGCGCCCATTCGCCTGACCGTACCGTGGAAATACGGTTTCAAGGGCATCAAATCGATCGTCAGCATTAAGCTCACCCGTGAACGCCCACCCACCACCTGGAATCTCGCAGCGCCAGATGAGTATGGTTTTTTTGCCAACGTTAACCCGCACGTTGATCATCCACGCTGGTCGCAGGCGACGGAACGTTTTATCGGTTCCGGCGGCGCGCTGGATGTTAAACGCCAGCCAACGCTGCTGTTTAACGGCTATGCAGATGAGGTGGCATCCCTCTATCGTGGGCTGAATTTACGGGAGAACTTCTAAGTGCGTTTAACGGCAAAGCAGATAACCTGGCTGAAGGTACTCCTGCATTTAGCCGGATTGCTCCCCTTTATCTGGCTCTTTTGGGCAGCCAGCCAGGGACAGTTCAGTGCCGATCCGGCTAAAGATATTCAGCATTTTACGGGTCGGATGGCTCTGAAATTTTTGCTGGCGACCTTGCTCGTCTCACCGCTGGCGCGCTACGCTAAACAGCCATTGTTAATACGTACCCGTCGGCTTTTGGGGCTATGGTGTTTTGCCTGGGCGACGCTGCATCTCACCAGTTACGCCCTGCTGGAACTGGGCATTAACAACCTGGCACTCCTTGGCAGCGAAATGGTTACGCGTCCTTATCTGACGCTGGGTATCGTAAGCTGGCTGGTTTTACTGGCACTGACGCTGACATCCACGCAGTACGCGCAGCGAAAAATGGGACGGCGCTGGCAACTGCTGCACAACTTCGTCTATCTTGTCGCGATCCTCGCGCCCATCCATTACCTGTGGTCGGTGAAGATATTATCTCCTCAGCCGGTCATCTACGCCCTGCTGGCATTGGCCCTTTTAGCATGGCGTTACAAGAAGTTCCGCCAGTGGGTACGATAGTCCACGAAACTGTGCGTTTTCCCGCAGATTATTTATCAGCCGCGAATCTTTTTCGGATAGCGGTTGATAATCTTCCCTGATAAGACCAGTATTTAGCTGCCAAATGCTACGAAATCGTTATAATGTGCGACTTCGGTTTTCCGGACGGGGGTTTTTGGCCTCTGAAAGGGTGACAATTGCGTGTTGAGGGTATATGTTGTTTTTTACCCGAAAATCGCAGGAGATAGCGGCACAATGGCTGACAAATTCCAAATTTTAGTATTGAACGGACCGAACCTGAACATGCTCGGCACCCGTGAGCCAGAGAAGTACGGCACGCTGACATTGAGCGAAATTGTTAACCGTCTGGGTACGGAAGCAGCCTCGCTGAATGTGGATTTGGACCATTTTCAGTCAAACGCGGAGTACGCAATCATCGACCGTATTCATCAGGCTAAAGACACTGTGGACTATATCCTGATCAATCCGGCCGCGTTTACGCACACCAGTGTTGCTATACGCGACGCACTGCTCGCGGTGAGTATCCCGTTTATCGAGATCCATCTGAGTAACGTGCACGCCCGAGAGCCGTTCCGCCACCATTCCTACTTGTCAGATATCGCCGCTGGCGTGATATGTGGGCTGGGTGCAGACGGCTATTCATACGCTTTACAGACAGCGGTAAAACGCTTGTCACAATCACACTAAACAAGAGTACGGAACCCACTCATGGATATTCGTAAGATTAAAAAACTGATCGAGCTGGTTGAAGAATCAGGCATCTCCGAACTGGAAATTTCTGAAGGCGAAGAGTCTGTACGCATCAGCCGTGCAGCCCCAGCCGCTAGCTTCCCGGTAATGCAGCAAGCTTATGCTGCGCCAGTGCAGCAGCCTGCGCTCTCCGCAGCCGTTGCACCAGCAGCAGAAGCCGCACCTGCAGCAGCTGCAGAAATCAGTGGTCACATCGTACGTTCCCCAATGGTTGGTACTTTCTACCGCACCCCGAGCCCGGACGCGAAAGCGTTCATCGAAGTGGGTCAGAAAGTCAACGTAGGCGATACCCTGTGCATCGTTGAAGCCATGAAAATGATGAACCAGATCGAAGCAGACAAATCAGGTACTGTGAAAGCGATTCTGGTCGAAAGTGGTCAGCCGGTAGAATTTGACGAGCCGCTGGTCGTCATCGAGTAACGAGGCGAACATGCTGGATAAAATTGTTATCGCCAACCGTGGCGAGATTGCACTGCGTATTCTTCGTGCCTGTAAAGAACTGGGCATCAAGACCGTGGCCGTGCACTCAAGCGCGGATCGCGATTTAAAACACGTATTGCTGGCGGATGAGACGGTCTGTATCGGTCCGGCTCCGTCCGTAAAAAGCTATCTGAACATCCCGGCGATCATCAGCGCCGCCGAAATCACTGGCGCGGTCGCGATTCACCCGGGTTATGGTTTCCTCTCTGAGAACGCCAACTTTGCTGAGCAGGTTGAACGCTCTGGCTTTATCTTCATTGGCCCGAAAGCCGACACCATTCGCCTGATGGGTGACAAAGTGTCTGCCATCACCGCGATGAAAAAAGCCGGCGTGCCAACCGTACCGGGCTCTGACGGCCCGCTGACCGACGATATGGATGCTAACCGCGCCCATGCTAAACGCATTGGCTACCCGGTTATCATCAAGGCGTCTGGCGGCGGCGGCGGTCGCGGTATGCGCGTTGTACGCAGCGATGCTGAACTGGCGCAGTCCATCTCCATGACCAAAGCGGAAGCGAAAGCGGCTTTCAGCAATGACATGGTGTACATGGAAAAATACCTGGAAAACCCACGCCACATCGAAATTCAGGTGCTGGCTGACGGTCAGGGCAACGCGATCTATCTGGCTGAACGTGACTGCTCCATGCAGCGTCGTCACCAGAAAGTCGTCGAAGAAGCGCCAGCGCCGGGCATTACGCCGGAACTGCGTCGCTACATCGGTGAGCGTTGCGCCAAAGCGTGTGTCGATATCGGCTATCGCGGGGCGGGTACCTTTGAGTTCCTGTTCGAAAACGGCGAGTTCTACTTCATTGAGATGAACACCCGTATTCAGGTTGAACACCCGGTGACCGAAATGATCACCGGCGTTGACCTGATCAAAGAACAGCTGCGTATCGCAGCCGGTCAGCCGCTGTCCATCAAACAGGAAGAAGTTGTGGTTAAAGGCCATGCGGTAGAGTGCCGTATCAACGCCGAAGACCCGAACACCTTCCTGCCAAGCCCGGGTAAAATCACACGTTTCCACGCGCCGGGTGGCTTTGGTGTGCGCTGGGAGTCCCATATTTACGCCGGTTACACCGTACCGCCGTATTATGACTCAATGATCGGTAAGCTGATCTGCTACGGCGAAAACCGTGACGTGGCCATTGCCCGCATGAAGAACGCCCTTCAGGAGCTGATCATCGACGGGATCAAAACCAACGTAGATCTCCAGATGCGCATCATGAGCGACGAGCACTTCCAGAATGGTGGTACTAACATCCACTACCTGGAGAAAAAACTCGGTCTGAACGAGAAGTAAGAGACCAGTGTTGCTAAAAGGCCGGATTATCCGGCCTTTTTTATTTCTGGGGATCGCAAAGCCCCATCATGTACAATCCCCGCTTTCTTCATCCACAAGGGACAAAAAATGGACAAACGTTTTGTTCAGGCCCATAAAGAAGCGCGCTGGGCGCTGTGGCTGACCCTTCTCTATCTCGCTGCATGGTTAGTAACTGCTTACTTACCTGATTCAGCGATTGGCATTACCGGCCTCCCGCACTGGTTTGAAATGGCCTGCCTGCTGCTGCCGCTGGTGTTTATTGTGCTGTGCTGGGCGATGGTGAAATTCATCTATCGCGATATCTCCCTGGAGGACGATGATGCAGCTTGAAGTCATTCTGCCGCTTGTCGCTTACCTGTTCCTGGTGTTTGGCCTGTCGGTTTATGCGATGCGTAAACGTTCAACCGGTACCTTTCTGAACGAGTATTTCCTCGGGAGCCGCTCAATGGGGGGCGTCGTGCTGGCCATGACGCTGACCGCTACTTACATCAGCGCCAGCTCGTTTATCGGTGGCCCGGGCGCCGCTTATAAGTACGGACTGGGCTGGGTACTGCTGGCCATGATCCAGCTGCCTGCCATCTGGCTCTCTCTGGGCATACTGGGTAAAAAGTTTGCCATTCTGGCCCGTCGCTACAATGCCGTGACGCTGAACGATATGCTGTTTGCCCGCTATCAGAGTCGCTTGCTGGTATGGCTGGCAAGCCTGAGTCTGCTGGTGGCGTTTATTGGTGCGATGACGGTGCAGTTTATCGGCGGCGCACGTCTGCTGGAAACGGCAGCCGGGATCCCCTACGAGACGGGTCTGGTCATTTTCGGTGTGAGTATCGCGCTGTACACCGCGTTTGGCGGGTTCCGTGCCAGCGTTCTGAACGACACGATGCAGGGAATGGTGATGCTCATTGGCACTCTCGTTCTGCTGGTGGGTATCGTGCATGCCGCAGGGGGCCTGAGCCATGCGGTTGAAACCCTGGAAGCGATCGATCCGAAACTGGTCTCGCCGCAGGGGGCGGATGACATCCTCTCTCCAACCTTTATGACCTCGTTCTGGGTGCTGGTGTGCTTTGGCGTGATTGGCCTGCCGCATACCGCCGTGCGCTGCATCTCATATAAAGACAGCAAAGCGGTACACCGCGGGATTATTATCGGGACAATTGTGGTGGCAATCCTGATGTTTGGTATGCACCTGGCGGGCGCGCTGGGACGCGCGGTGATCCCTGACCTTACCGTACCGGATCTGGTCATTCCAACCCTGATGGTGAAAGTACTTCCGCCGTTTGCCGCCGGAATTTTCCTCGCCGCACCCATGGCGGCCATTATGTCGACCATCAACGCTCAGTTGCTGCAAAGTTCCGCTACGATCATTAAAGATCTCTATCTGAATTTGCGCCCTGAACAGGTCGAAAATGAGCGACGCCTCAAGCGCATGTCGGCGGTGATTACCCTGGTGCTGGGGGCGTTGCTGCTGCTGGCCGCGTGGCGTCCACCAGAGATGATCATCTGGTTGAACCTGCTCGCCTTTGGCGGGCTGGAAGCCGTTTTCCTGTGGCCGCTGGTGCTGGGGCTGTACTGGGAACGCGCGAATGCCGCGGGTGCATTAAGCGGCATGATTGTCGGGGGCGTCCTGTATGCCGTTCTCGCCACGTTGAAAATTCAGTATCTTGGCTTTCACCCGATCGTGCCTTCGTTACTGTTAAGTTTACTGGCGTTTGTGGTGGGTAACCGTTTTGGCCGTCCCGTTCCACCCGCCACCCTGATTTCTACTGATAAATAAAGAGTTTTGCCATGCCGTGGATCCAATTGAAACTGAACACAACCGGCGCGAACGCCGAAGAACTGAGTGATGCGCTGATGGAGGCCGGTTCGGTCTCTATCACGTTCCAGGACACGCATGACACGCCGGTCTTTGAGCCGCTACCAGGCGAAACGCGCCTGTGGGGTGATACGGACGTTATCGGCCTGTTCGATGCAGAAACCGACATGAAAGAGGTCGTGGCGATTCTGGAAAACCATCCGCTGCTGGGCGCGGGTTTCGCGCATAAAATCGAACAGCTGGAAGACAAAGACTGGGAACGCGAGTGGATGGACAACTTCCATCCAATGCAGTTTGGTCAGCGTCTGTGGATCTGCCCAAGCTGGCGCGACGTTCCCGATGAAAATGCGGTCAACGTAATGCTGGATCCGGGTCTGGCGTTCGGCACCGGTACCCACCCGACAACCTCCCTGTGCCTGCAATGGCTGGATGGCCTGGATCTGGAAGGCAAAACCGTGATCGACTTCGGTTGCGGATCCGGGATCCTCGCTATCGCGGCGCTGAAACTGGGCGCGGCAAAAGCCATCGGGATCGACATCGATCCGCAGGCGATTCAGGCCAGCCGTGATAACGCCGAGCGTAATGGCGTTTCCGATCGCCTTGAACTGTATCTGCCCGATGCACAGCCAGAGGCCATGAAAGCCGATGTGGTGGTCGCGAATATCCTGGCTGGCCCGTTACGCGAGCTGGCGCCGTTAATCAGCGTGCTGCCGGTTGAAGGCGGTCTGCTGGGCCTGTCCGGTATCCTTGCCAGCCAGGCAGCCAGCGTCTGTGAAGCCTACGCCGATCTCTTTGCGCTCGACCCGGTTGTCGAGAAAGAAGAGTGGTGTCGCATCACCGGTCGTAAAAAATAAGCCTTTGGCGTGGTCGTCTGACCACGCCTTTTCCCTTCGGTTTTTTCTCCCCCCTTCATCCTTTCTTCGATAAAATAACCGCACAAATCATAATGTTAATCATTGATTTGGATAATAAAATTCACAGGAAGAATACGATGAAACACATTTCAGGCAAGGCAGCGCTGCTGGCGCTGAGCGTGATTTCGGCTTCAACTTACGCCTCATACTGGAGCTATCAAGGAGAAGGCGCACCGGAACACTGGGGCGAACTGGACGAGGCGTACAAGACGTGTAAAAGCGGGATGTATCAGTCGCCGGTTAACATTGATAATACGGTCAAAGCTCACATCTCTCCGCTGGAAACGCACTATATCGACGGCCCGGTCACCCTGACAAACAACGGCCATACTATCCAGGCGAGTGAAAATGCCGATACACGCGACAGCATCACGCTTGATAAACAGACCTGGACATTACAGCAGTTCCATTTCCATGCGCCTTCCGAAAACACGGTGCACGGTAAAAAATACGCAATGGAAATGCATCTGGTCCATAAAAACGCTGACGGCGAACTGACGGTCGTTGCCGTTATGTTCGATCAGGGCGCGGCAAACGCTGCACTGGATAAACTCTGGGGCGTGATGCCAGGACAGGTTGACCAGAACGTTACAATTAAGCCAACCCTCGATATGAATAAATTACTGCCTGCGGATAAAACCTACTGGCGTTTTAGCGGCTCCCTGACCACACCACCGTGCTCAGAAGGGGTGACATGGTTGGTGCTCAAGCATCCGCTGACCGTCTCTGCTGAACAGCTGCAAAAATTCACTCACACTACGCACCACGAAAACAGCCGCCCGGTTCAGCCGCTTCATGGCCGTCTGGTTGTTGAATAAGCCGATTTTTTGCGCTGATATCCTGTGCTGAAATGCGACGCAGATCGCAAAGAAGCGCCATAATCTGCTGCATATCGCAGCAGATTATCCCGGCCAATTGATTCATTTATTCAGAAATGATGAGAAGTTACGGGAAATTGTAAGCGCCCACAAAATGTTCATTTCTTCATAACACAATGATTTAAATAGCGAATAATCTTATCCGAAAAGAATGACTGGCGATTCCTTGATCTACAACAGAGGATTGTTCAAAGTTTGGCCTTTCATCTCGTGCAAAAAATGCGTAATATACGCCGCCTTGCAGTCACAGTATGGTCATTTCTTAACTCATGCGCATCGGACACCACCAGCTTAGAAATCGCCTGATCGCAGCCCCAATGGCAGGTATTACCGACCGGCCGTTCAGGACGCTGTGCTACGAGATGGGAGCAGGATTAACCGTTTCCGAGATGATGTCGTCTAACCCGCAGGTTTGGGAAAGCGACAAGTCCCGCCTTCGGATGGTGCACGTGGATGAGCCAGGTATCCGCACCGTGCAAATTGCCGGAAGCGTGCCTGAAGAGATGGCAGATGCCGCGCGTATTAACGTGGAAAGTGGCGCCCAGATTATTGATATCAATATGGGTTGCCCGGCCAAAAAGGTGAATCGCAAGCTTGCAGGTTCAGCCCTTCTGCAATACCCCGACCAGGTGAAGTCAATCCTGACGGCGGTTGTCAGCGCAGTGGACGTTCCTGTTACGTTGAAGATTCGCACGGGTTGGTCGCCGGAACACCGTAACTGTGTAGAGATTGCCCAACTGGCCGAAGACTGTGGCATTCAGGCCCTGACCATTCATGGACGCACTCGCGCCTGTTTGTTCAACGGTGAAGCTGAATACGACAGCATTCGGGCAGTTAAGCAGAAAGTTTCCATTCCGATTATCGCGAATGGCGACATAACTGACCCGCTTAAAGCCAGAGCTGTGCTCGACTATACGGGAGCTGATGCTCTGATGATAGGACGTGCCGCTCAGGGAAGACCCTGGATCTTTCGGGAAATCCAGCATTATCTGGACACTGGGGAGCTGCTTGCCCCGCTGCCTCTGGCAGAGGTTAAGCGCTTGCTTTGTTCGCATGTTCGGGAACTGCATGACCACTACGGCCAGGCAAAAGGGTACCGAATTGCGCGTAAACACGTATCCTGGTATCTCCAGGAGCACGCTCCAAATGACCAGTTTCGGCGCACATTCAACGCCATTGAGGATGCCAGCGAACAGCTGGAGGCGTTGGAGGCATACTTCGAAAATCTTGCGTAATGAAATAAAGAGCTGACAGAACTATGTTCGAACAACGCGTAAATTCTGACGTACTGACCGTTTCTACCGTTAACTCTCAGGATCAGGTGACTCAAAAGCCCCTGCGTGACTCGGTTAAACAGGCACTGAAGAACTATTTTGCTCAACTGAACGGTCAGGATGTTAATGACCTGTATGAGCTGGTACTGGCTGAAGTTGAACAGCCACTGTTGGACATGGTGATGCAATACACCCGTGGTAATCAAACCCGCGCTGCCCTGATGATGGGCATCAACCGTGGTACCCTGCGTAAGAAATTGAAAAAATACGGCATGAACTAATTTCGATTAGCTAACTGCTTGTTTAAAAAGGCGCTCTTCGGCATGGGGAAGCGCCTTTTTTATTGCCCGGATGAGCGACCGTCAACGCTTTGTAAACCTTCTCCTTCCCCACTTTTCAACGCCCGCTTTTCGTGTATATTTCCACCACCTTACAGGCTCTCTTTTCGCGGAATGACACATGATTCGTAAATACTGGTGGCTGGTCGTTTTTGCTGTCTCTGTTTTCATTTTCGATGCGCTGCTGATGCAGTGGATTGAACTGATGAGCACCGAAACCGATAAATGTCGCAATATGAATTCCGTGAACCCGCTAAAACTGGTCAACTGCTCAGAGCTGGACTAGCCTCTTCCATCCTGTACCCCTCTGTTATCACCCAATAAAAACAGGGGCTTAAATCACTTTTCGTCATTTCCTGACGATGATAATGTCTGTGCCCTTTCCAACCGCTCTTGCTTAACGTCTCACAACGAGTGAACAGACCATGCTGGTTAGCCAATACAACCAAATCCTCGTCGTCATCTCCTTTATTGTCGCCATTCTTGCCGCCTATACCGCGCTGAATATGGCTGCGCGCGTTGCCGGAAGCCAGGGCGTCGCTGCACGCGTCTGGCTGGCAGGTGGCGGAGTTTCGATGGGGATTGGCGTGTGGGCGATGCATTTCATCGGTATGCTGGCGATGGATCTTTCCATGAGCATGAGTTACAACGCGACCCTGACCGTGCTTTCGATGATTATCGCCATCAGCTCGTCAATGTTCGCCCTGTGGCTCGTTAGCGGCGAGCAGCTACATTTGCGCCGACTGCTGCCTGGCGCCGTCGTGATGGGTACAGGCATAGTTGCCATGCACTACACCGGTATGGCTGCCCTGGAGGTCACACCGGGTATTGTCTGGGATAAAACGTGGATGGCTATCTCTGTGGGCATAGCCCTTGCCGCTTCACTGGCCGCTCTTTGGCTGACGTTCCGTTTACGTCAGGAAGCTGCACGAATGGCGTTGATGCGTCTGGGGGCGGCGATCACCATGGGCATCGCTATCGCTGGCATGCATTACGCCGGCATGGAAGCAGCACAATTTCCGATGTCGACGATGGTCCATCATCATGGTATTAACGGGAGCTGGCTGGCGATACTGGTTAGCGTGGTCGCGCTCGCTATTCTGGGGATTACGCTGCTGGTATCGATGTTCGATGCCCGCCTTCAGGCTCGTACCTCGCTGCTGGCCTCATCACTGGCAGAAGCTAACCGTGAACTCGCTCAGCTGGCGTTGCATGATACGCTGACGCGCTTACCCAATCGTATTCTGCTTGAGGATCGCCTCGATCAGGCCATCAGCAAGGCCGATCGCGAAGGAAGCCCTTTCGCGCTGATGTTTATGGATCTTGATGGCTTTAAAACCGTCAACGATGCCTATGGTCATGATGTCGGTGACAAGCTTCTGGTTGCGGTGACTCAGCGTTTGCTGTTGCAGTTGAAAGGTCAGTACACGCTGGCGCGTATCGGTGGGGATGAATTCGTCCTGCTGGCCGAAACCACTACCCCGGATGATGCTGCCTCACTGGCAAATTCACTGGTACGCGTCATTGATAGCCCGTTCCATCTCGATCCTTACGAACTGATGGTCACCCTGAGCATTGGCATTGCGCTCTATCCACACGATGGCAAAACCGATCGTGAACTGATGTTTAACGCTGATGCTGCGATGTACCACACGAAACATATGGGTCGCAACGGTTATCACTTCTTTCAGCCGTCAATGAATACGCTGGCGCAGACGCATCTACAGCTGATGAATGATCTGTGGCAGGCCATCGACCGTGATGAGTTACGCCTGCTTTATCAACCTAAATTCCATGCCCCTGCCGGGCCGGTCATCGGATTCGAAGCGCTGTTACGCTGGCAGCATCCCAAACAGGGATTACTGCCCCCCGACCTGTTTCTACCGCTTGCAGAGAAAACCGGGCTGATTATTCCAATTGGAAACTGGGTAATCGACGAGGCCTGCCGCCAGCTTCGAGAATGGCACCTTCAGGGCCACACGGACTGGTCAATGGCGGTGAATCTTTCTACGTTGCAGTTCGAACAGCCGTCGCTGGTTAAAACGGTTCTCGATTGTCTGACGCGCCATAGCGTACCGCCCGGCATGTTGATCCTGGAGGTGACCGAAACCACGGCGATGAGCAATCCGGACGAAAGCGTTCGTGTCCTGACAGCGCTGACGGATGCGGGCGTAAAAGCCTCGATAGACGATTTTGGTACAGGTTATTCAAGCCTTCTTTATCTTAAGCGACTCCCTGCCTGCGAGTTGAAAATCGATCGTGCTTTTGTAAAAGAGTTAAGTGGAGAGAGTGAAGATGCGACGATCGTCTCGGCGATTATTGCCCTGGCAAAAACGCTGAATCTGAAGGTCGTGGCAGAAGGGGTCGAAACCGCAGCGCAGCAGACCTTTCTGACAGAACTGGGATGCAATACGCTACAGGGTTATCTGCTGGGCAAACCGATTACCGCGCAGGCTATTATGGAACAGTGCCAGCACGGGGAGATGTCACCATCCCGTATGCAATCATGAGGCTGTATCGTAGAACACTGGCGCCACTCGAGTGATATTTAGTGTCGCAAGAATATTATCCACCAGCGCCGGCGCCTGTTTGTACAGATTAAAACTGTTGCTATCCATTAACCAGTTTTTAATGACTCCGCTAAAAAATGCGTGGAAAACAATCAGCGCCAGTTCAATATTAGTTTGGGAAGAAATAATGCTACGCGCAACGCATTGTCTCAACGTCCTGCGAAGATAAGTATCGTTTAAACCGATCCGCTTGCGTATTTCACATTCTGAAATCACATCGTCATGAAATTCACACTTATGATACAGAATTTGTAAAAGAGCATACTGACGTGGCTCGCTCGCAATATATTGCAGCGCGACAATAAACTGTTCACGAAGCATTAACAAAGGGTCATCTTTTTCAGAAAGTATTAACCTGTCACGAATCATTTCACGCAGCGGCAATTGCTGTTTCCAGATGGCGTTAAATATTTCCGCTTTACTCGAAAAATGCCAGTAAACCGCCCCGCGAGTAAGTTGAGCAGCATCGGCGATGTCGGTAAGCGTGGTATTAGCCACGCCACGTGTCGCGAATAGCCCGATAGCGGCTTCAATCAGCTGCTGCCGGGTCTTTTGAGCCTCTTCTTTCTTTTTACGCGCCATAGCCTGCTACTCATTACTTATACGGTTGATACGACATCAAACGTTATTAAAGGGTCGTGTAAGTCAAAGTATTCACCATAACCCGTTTTAGTTTTGCACAAAAAAAGTCAATTCATTTAATTTATAATTCATACGAATAAATTGAGCGAATCAAATTCATTAAATAAATAGTTTGTATTTACTCATAAGTATTCCGTTGATTATCCTGACAGAAGCCGGATTTCGAATACACTGGTTCAGAATCTGATTTTGCTTTTTATTGCCTCCATCAGCACTTATAAATTAAAAAACCTTGAATACCCTCATTATTATACGCAGCTACATTTCTTTTTTTGCCTCACACCCTTTCACCGACTTATGGCATATATCGGTTCAAGGGTAGTTTAAGGAACAGTAATGACGAATCACTTCAGACGCTTACCCTTATCCGGTTTCATTGTCTGTGCTGCACTGCTCGCCGGGTGCGATGGGCAAGAAAACCCACAGCAGCATGGGCAAGCTCCTCAGGTCAGTGTTCATATTGTCAAAAGCGCGCCACTGGCCGTAACGACGGAATTGCCAGGCAGAACTGACGCTTATCGTGTGGCGGAGGTTCGTCCCCAGGTAAGTGGTATCATTCTGCACCGTAATTTTACCGAAGGCAGCGACGTCAAAGCGGGTGAATCACTTTATCAGATCGATCCGGCCACCTATCAGGCAGCCTACGACAATGCGAAAGGTGAACTGGTAAAAGCGCAGGCTGCGGCAAACATAGCCCATCTGACGGTAAAACGTTACCTTCCGCTGGTCGGTACGCAATATGTGAGCAAGCAGGAGTATGATCAGGCGGTGGCAACCGCCCAGCAGGCGGATGCAAGCGTCGTTGCCGCGAAAGCTGGCGTTGAGAGCGCGCGGATCAATCTTGCTTATACGAAAGTCACATCGCCAATCAACGGGCGCATTGGCAAATCCAGCGTCACTGAAGGGGCGTTAGTCACTAATGGTCAGTCAACCGCACTGGCGACAGTTCAGCAGCTCGATCCCATTTATGTCGATGTAACGCAATCCAGCAGCGATTTTATGCGTCTGAAGCAGCAGACGAGCCTGCAAAAGGGAGACACCAGCAGCGTTGAGTTGCTGATGGAAAATGGCCAGCCTTATCCGCTGAAAGGAACGCTTCAGTTCTCTGATGTCACGGTAGATGAAAGTACCGGCTCAATCACCCTTCGCGCTCTCTTCCCTAACCCTCAGCATATGCTGTTACCGGGTATGTTTGTCCGTGCACGCATTGACGAAGGCACACAGCCTGATGCCATCCTTGTTCCCCAGCAGGGGGTAACCCGTACACCTCGCGGTGATGCAACCGTGCTTGTGGTAAACGATAAAAACCAGGTGGAATCTCGCACTGTCGTTGCACCGCAGGCGATTGGCGATCGGTGGTTGATCACGGAAGGTCTGAAAAATGGCGACCGCGTCATTATCAGCGGCCTGCAAAAAGTTCGCCCTGGCGTCACCGTCGTGGCTATTCCTGATACCGCCGCGACTCCAGCCAGTTAAGGGATAACGAGATGGCTAATTTCTTTATTCAACGGCCTGTTTTCGCCTGGGTGCTCTCCATCATTCTGATGATTGCGGGCGGGCTGGCCATTTTAAAACTGCCGGTGGCGCAATATCCAACCATTGCGCCGCCAGCAGTTGCGGTGACAGCGACCTACCCTGGCGCTGATGCCCAGACGGTCCAGGATACCGTGACGCAGGTTATCGAACAGAACATGAACGGAATCGACAATCTGATGTACATGTCGTCCACCAGTGATTCTGCCGGTAACGTCACCATCACCCTGACGTTCGAGTCGGGTACGGATCCTGACATCGCGCAGGTGCAGGTTCAGAACAAACTCCAGCTCGCTATGCCGCTGCTACCGCAAGAAGTACAGCAACAGGGGATCGGCGTGGAAAAATCCAGCAGCAGCTTCCTGCTGGTCGCGGGATTTGTGTCGGATAATAAAAACCTCACTCAGGATGATATCTCCGACTATGTCGCTTCTAACGTAAAAGATGCGATCAGCCGTACTTCCGGCGTCGGTGATGTGCAGCTGTTCGGTGCGCAGTATGCAATGCGCATCTGGCTGGACAGCAACGCGATGAATAAATATCAGCTCACGCCGTTGGATGTCATTAACCAACTGAAAACGCAGAACGACCAGATTGCTGCGGGCCAGTTGGGAGGAACGCCGTCCGTAACAGGGCAGCAACTGAACGCCTCAATTATTGCTCAAACGCGCCTGAAATCGCCGGAGGAGTTTGGCCGTGTGACGCTGAAGGTGAACCAGGACGGTTCAATGGTCCACCTGAAAGATGTGGCCCGCATTGAGCTGGGTGGCGAAAACTACAACATGGTCACCAAAATCAATGGCCAGGCAGCAACGGGGCTCGGGATCAAGCTGGCGACTGGCGCAAATGCGCTGGATACCGCTGCCGCCATTAAGAGTAAACTGGCGCAGTTGCAGCCCTTCTTCCCTCAGGGCCTGAAAGTCGTTTATCCGTACGACACCACACCTTTCGTGAAGATCTCAATCCATGAAGTGGTGAAGACGCTGTTTGAAGCGATCGTTCTCGTTTTCCTGGTGATGTACTTGTTCCTGCAAAACCTGCGGGCAACCCTTATTCCGACTATTGCCGTGCCCGTGGTGCTACTGGGTACCTTTGCGGTACTGGCTGCGTTTGGTTTCTCCATTAACACCCTGACGATGTTCGGGATGGTATTGGCGATAGGTTTGCTCGTCGATGATGCCATCGTGGTGGTTGAGAACGTAGAACGCGTCATGGTTGAGGACAAGCTGCCGCCAAAAGAGGCGACCCAGAAGTCGATGGAGCAAATCCAGGGCGCTCTGGTGGGCATTGCCATGGTGCTTTCAGCGGTGTTTATTCCGATGGCATTTTTTGGAGGTTCAACCGGGGCTATCTATCGCCAGTTCTCGCTGACCATTGTCTCCGCGATGGCCTTATCGGTGCTGGTGGCGTTGATATTAACGCCTGCTTTATGTGCAACGCTGCTCAAACCGGTTTCCAGCGACCATCATGAAAAGAAAGGTGGATTCTTCGGCTGGTTTAACGCGCTTTTTGATAAGAGCGTGGAGCACTACAGCAACAGCGTGAGCGGCATTTTACGTAAGACCGGACGCTATCTGCTGGTTTACGTCATCATCGTCGGCGGCATGGCAGTACTGTTCCTGCGCCTGCCTTCCTCCTTCCTGCCGGAAGAGGATCAGGGGGTGTTTATGACGATGGTTCAGCTGCCGGCAGGGGCGACGCAGATGCGTACCCAGCAGGTACTCGATCAGGTTCAGGACTATTATCTGACGAAAGAGAAAGCGAACGTTGAATCGGTCTTTACCGTAAACGGATTTAGCTTTAGCGGGCAGGGGCAGAACTCCGGTATCGCTTTCGTCAGCCTGAAGCCATGGGAAGAACGCCCGGGCAAGGAAAACGGCGTTGAGGCGATTGTCAGCCGCGCAACGAAAGCGTTTAGCCAGATCAAAGATGGTCTTGTATTTCCGTTTAACCTCCCTGCCATTATTGAACTGGGTACCGCAACAGGCTTTGACTTTGAACTGATTGACCAGGCAAACCTGGGACATACACAGCTCACGCAGGCACGTAACCAACTGCTTGGCATGGTAAGGGAACATCCTGACTTACTGGTCCGCGTGCGTCCTAACGGACTGGAAGATACGCCACAGTACAAACTGGATGTCGACCAGGAGAAGGCCCAGGCGCTGGGTGTGAGCATATCTGATGTCAATCAGACCATCTCAACAGCATTGGGTGGTACTTATGTGAACGACTTTATCGATCATGGACGCGTGAAAAAAGTTTATGTCCAGGCTGATGCTCGCTTCCGTATGTTACCAGGAGATATTAACGACCTGTATGTGCGTAGTGCTAACGGCGAAATGGTGCCTTTCTCTGCCTTTAGCAGCTCTCACTGGGTGTACGGCTCACCTCGTCTGGAACGTTACAATGGGATGCCATCAATGGAGATCCTCGGTGAGTCTGCGCCAGGCAAAAGTACCGGTGAGGCAATGGAGATGATGGAAAGCCTTGCGTCGAAACTGCCTTCCGGAATTGGCTACGACTGGACGGGGATGTCTTATCAGGAACGTCTTTCCGGAAATCAGGCTCCAGCACTGTATGCCATTTCACTGATTGTGGTGTTCCTGTGTCTGGCGGCTCTCTATGAAAGCTGGTCAATTCCATTCTCGGTCATGCTGGTTGTGCCCCTGGGGGTGATCGGCGCGCTTCTGGCTGCATCAATACGTGGGCTGAACAATGACGTTTACTTCCAGGTTGGTCTGCTTACGACAATTGGTTTATCAGCCAAAAACGCCATACTGATCGTTGAGTTCGCCAAGGATCTTATGGATAAAGAAGGCAAAGGGATTATTGAAGCCACGCTGGAAGCCTCACGTATGCGTCTGCGCCCTATCCTGATGACCTCTCTGGCATTTATCCTTGGTGTTATGCCTCTGGTCATCAGTAGTGGCGCAGGTAGTGGGGCACAAAACGCTGTCGGGACGGGCGTGATGGGCGGGATGCTGTCAGCCACTCTGCTGGCCATTTTCTTTGTTCCTGTTTTCTTCGTTGTTGTCCGGAGACGGTTTACAAAGCATAAGGATTAATGAAAATCATAAAGGCACCTCTGGTGCCTTTTTTATTTCCTGTCAGCATTCTAATAAAAAGACATCTCTTCACATTTCCTCCATAAATAATCAACGCCCCTCTTTTTTCTCCATGATTTTTACAATCCACACAATTTGAGATTATTCCCCGTGCTGTATGGTATTAGTGCGGTGGTAAAATAATCATCAATTCGTAAATTGCCGCATCGGCTCTTAAGCGAATAAGCGATCATATTGAGGTAACATCATGAAAAGATTCCTTTCCGTTGCACTTCTCGCTGCGCTGCTTGCTGGTTGCGCGCACGACTCTCCCTGTGTACCGGTATACGACGATCAGGGGCGACTGGTTCACACCAATACCTGTATGAAGGGGACTACCCAGGATAACTGGGAAACAGCAGGTGCGATTGCCGGTGGCGCCGCAGCAATAGCTGGCCTGACTCTCGGTATTGTCGCCCTGACTAAATAATACTTTTAAAAGCGCGGCTATCGCCGCGCTTTTATTTTATCTAATCAAAGGGATGTATATTTCCCCTCTCAGATATCTTCAGATAATTTTTAGATTCAGTATCCTATTTTTTTATAGCCCTATTTCCTTATCTATACAACCTCAGTCTGAATCACTGAATTGATTTAACGCTGCTGCGAGTAAGCATTATGCATTCCGTGAATTCATTTATAGCTGGGTTAAGACGCTTTAATACGTCAGTAAGGTATTAACGGCACTCGTTGGAATATCTGATAAGGAAATTGGTTTAGCTGAGGGCATAACGCAAAAAGGCCATCCTTTCGGATGGCCTTTCTACTTGTTTGATGTCTGGCAGTTCCCTACTCTCACATGGGGAGACCCCACACTACCATCGGCGCTACGGCGTTTCACTTCTGAGTTCGGCATGGGGTCAGGTGGGACCACCGCGCTAAAGCCGCCAGACAAATTCTTTTACTTCTTGCCGAACTTTAACCTAAGTATAAAGTGGTGCTGATACCCAGAGTCGAACTGGGGACCTCACCCTTACCAAGGGTGCGCTCTACCAACTGAGCCATATCAGCACGCTAAATTTGATGCCTGGCAGTTCCCTACTCTCACATGGGGAGACCCCACACTACCATCGGCGCTACGGCGTTTCACTTCTGAGTTCGGCATGGGGTCAGGTGGGACCACCGCGCTAAAGCCGCCAGGCAAATTCTGTTAATCTGTATCAGGCTGAAAATCGTGTCTGTCTCTCTTCGCCAAAACAGCTTCGGCGTTGTAAGGTTAAGCCTCACGGTTCATTAGTATCGGTTAGCTCAACGCATCGCTGCGCTTACACACCCGACCTATCAACGTCGTCGTCTTCAACGTTCCTTCAGGAGACTTAAAGTCTCAGGGAGAACTCATCTCGGGGCAAGTTTCGTGCTTAGATGCTTTCAGCACTTATCTTTTCCGCATTTAGCTACCGGGCAGTGCCATTGGCATGACAACCCGAACACCAGTGATGCGTCCACTCCGGTCCTCTCGTACTAGGAGCAGCCCCCCTCAATTCTCCAGCGCCCACGGCAGATAGGGACCGAACTGTCTCACGACGTTCTAAACCCAGCTCGCGTACCACTTTAAATGGCGAACAGCCATACCCTTGGGACCTACTTCAGCCCCAGGATGTGATGAGCCGACATCGAGGTGCCAAACACCGCCGTCGATATGAACTCTTGGGCGGTATCAGCCTGTTATCCCCGGAGTACCTTTTATCCGTTGAGCGATGGCCCTTCCATTCAGAACCACCGGATCACTATGACCTGCTTTCGCACCTGCTCGCGCCGTCACGCTCGCAGTCAAGCTGGCTTATGCCATTGCACTAACCTCCTGATGTCCGACCAGGATTAGCCAACCTTCGTGCTCCTCCGTTACTCTTTGGGAGGAGACCGCCCCAGTCAAACTACCCACCAGACACTGTCCGCAACCCGGATTACGGGTCTACGTTAGAACACCAGCCATTAAAGGGTGGTATTTCAAGGTTGGCTCCACGCAGACTGGCGTCCACGCTTCAAAGCCTCCCACCTATCCTACACATCAAGGACCAGTGTTCAGTGTCAAGCTATAGTAAAGGTTCACGGGGTCTTTCCGTCTTGCCGCGGGTACACTGCATCTTCACAGCGAGTTCAATTTCACTGAGTCTCGGGTGGAGACAGCCTGGCCATCATTACGCCATTCGTGCAGGTCGGAACTTACCCGACAAGGAATTTCGCTACCTTAGGACCGTTATAGTTACGGCCGCCGTTTACCGGGGCTTCGATCAAGAGCTTCGCGTTGCCGCTAACCCCATCAATTAACCTTCCGGCACCGGGCAGGCGTCACACCGTATACGTCCACTTTCGTGTTTGCACAGTGCTGTGTTTTTAATAAACAGTTGCAGCCAGCTGGTATCTTCGACTGATTTCAGCTCCGCCCGCAGGGGCTTCACCTACCTATCAGCGTGCCTTCTCCCGAAGTTACGGCACCATTTTGCCTAGTTCCTTCACCCGAGTTCTCTCAAGCGCCTTGGTATTCTCTACCTGACCACCTGTGTCGGTTTGGGGTACGATTTCGTGTTACCTGATGCTTAGAGGCTTTTCCTGGAAGCAGGGCATTTATCACTTCAGCACCGTAGTGCCTCGTCATCACACCTCAGCGTTAATAAGGTACCGGATTTACCTGGAACCTCCGCCTACATGCTTAAACCGGGACAACCGTCGCCCGGCTGACATAGCCTTCTCCGTCCCCCCTTCGCAGTAACACCAAGTACAGGAATATTAACCTGTTTCCCATCGACTACGCCTTTCGGCCTCGCCTTAGGGGTCGACTCACCCTGCCCCGATTAACGTTGGACAGGAACCCTTGGTCTTCCGGCGAGCGGGCTTTTCACCCGCTTTATCGTTACTTATGTCAGCATTCGCACTTCTGATACCTCCAGCACCCCTCACAGGACACCTTCAACGGCTTACAGAACGCTCCCCTACCCAACAACGCATAAGCGTCGCTGCCGCAGCTTCGGTGCATGGTTTAGCCCCGTTACATCTTCCGCGCAGGCCGACTCGACCAGTGAGCTATTACGCTTTCTTTAAATGATGGCTGCTTCTAAGCCAACATCCTGGCTGTCTGTGCCTTCCCACATCGTTTCCCACTTAACCATGACTTTGGGACCTTAGCTGGCGGTCTGGGTTGTTTCCCTCTTCACGACGGACGTTAGCACCCGCCGTGTGTCTCCCGTGATAACATTCTTCGGTATTCGTAGTTTGCATCGGGTTGGTAAGCCGGGATGGCCCCCTAGCCGAAACAGTGCTCTACCCCCGAAGATGAGTTCACGAGGCGCTACCTAAATAGCTTTCGGGGAGAACCAGCTATCTCCCGGTTTGATTGGCCTTTCACCCCCAGCCACAGGTCATCCGCTAATTTTTCAACATTAGTCGGTTCGGTCCTCCAGTTAGTGTTACCCAACCTTCAACCTGCCCATGGCTAGATCACCGGGTTTCGGGTCTATACCCTGCAACTTAACGCCCAGTTAAGACTCGGTTTCCCTTCGGCTCCCCTATACGGTTAACCTTGCTACAGAATATAAGTCGCTGACCCATTATACAAAAGGTACGCAGTCACCCCATAAAGAGGCTCCCACTGCTTGTACGTACACGGTTTCAGGTTCTTTTTCACTCCCCTCGCCGGGGTTCTTTTCGCCTTTCCCTCACGGTACTGGTTCACTATCGGTCAGTCAGGAGTATTTAGCCTTGGAGGATGGTCCCCCCATATTCAGACAGGATACCACGTGTCCCGCCCTACTCTTCGAGTTCACAGCAAGTGTGCTTTCGTGTACGGGACTATCACCCTGTACCGTCGGACTTTCCAGACCGTTCCACTAACACACAAGCTGATTCAGACTCCGGGCTGCTCCCCGTTCGCTCGCCGCTACTGGGGGAATCTCGGTTGATTTCTTTTCCTCGGGGTACTTAGATGTTTCAGTTCCCCCGGTTCGCCTCGTTAACCTATGTATTCAGTTAACGATAGTGCAACGGATTGCACTGGGTTTCCCCATTCGGACATCGCCGGGTCAAAGGTTCATATCACCTCGCCGGCGCTTTTCGCAGATTAGCACGTCCTTCATCGCCTCTGACTGCCAGGGCATCCACCGTGTACGCTTAGTCGCTTAACCTCACAACCCGAAGATGTTTCACTTCTGATTGCGAAAATTTGAGAGACTCGAACACACATGAGCTGTGTGTCGTTTCAATTTTCAGCTTGATCCAGATTTTTAAAGAGCAAATATCTCAAACATGACTCGCAAGTCAGTTTTGAGATATGACGGCAGGTGACTTTCACTCACGAACCAGCAAGTGGCGTCCCCTAGGGGATTCGAACCCCTGTTACCGCCGTGAAAGGGCGGTGTCCTGGGCCTCTAGACGAAGGGGACGTACAGTCTCAATCGCAAGACGCCTTGCTATTTACTTTTCATCAGACAATCTGTGTGAGCACTACAAAGGCAGGTTCTTTAAGGTAAGGAGGTGATCCAACCGCAGGTTCCCCTACGGTTACCTTGTTACGACTTCACCCCAGTCATGAATCACAAAGTGGTAAGCGCCCTCCCGAAGGTTAAGCTACCTACTTCTTTTGCAACCCACTCCCATGGTGTGACGGGCGGTGTGTACAAGGCCCGGGAACGTATTCACCGTGGCATTCTGATCCACGATTACTAGCGATTCCGACTTCATGGAGTCGAGTTGCAGACTCCAATCCGGACTACGACGCACTTTATGAGGTCCGCTTGCTCTCGCGAGGTCGCTTCTCTTTGTATGCGCCATTGTAGCACGTGTGTAGCCCTACTCGTAAGGGCCATGATGACTTGACGTCATCCCCACCTTCCTCCAGTTTATCACTGGCAGTCTCCTTTGAGTTCCCGGCCTAACCGCTGGCAACAAAGGATAAGGGTTGCGCTCGTTGCGGGACTTAACCCAACATTTCACAACACGAGCTGACGACAGCCATGCAGCACCTGTCTCAGAGTTCCCGAAGGCACCAATCCATCTCTGGAAAGTTCTCTGGATGTCAAGAGTAGGTAAGGTTCTTCGCGTTGCATCGAATTAAACCACATGCTCCACCGCTTGTGCGGGCCCCCGTCAATTCATTTGAGTTTTAACCTTGCGGCCGTACTCCCCAGGCGGTCGACTTAACGCGTTAGCTCCGGAAGCCACGCCTCAAGGGCACAACCTCCAAGTCGACATCGTTTACGGCGTGGACTACCAGGGTATCTAATCCTGTTTGCTCCCCACGCTTTCGCACCTGAGCGTCAGTCTTTGTCCAGGGGGCCGCCTTCGCCACCGGTATTCCTCCAGATCTCTACGCATTTCACCGCTACACCTGGAATTCTACCCCCCTCTACAAGACTCTAGCCTGCCAGTTTCGAATGCAGTTCCCAGGTTGAGCCCGGGGATTTCACATCCGACTTGACAGACCGCCTGCGTGCGCTTTACGCCCAGTAATTCCGATTAACGCTTGCACCCTCCGTATTACCGCGGCTGCTGGCACGGAGTTAGCCGGTGCTTCTTCTGCGGGTAACGTCAATCGACAGGGTTATTAACCCTGTCGCCTTCCTCCCCGCTGAAAGTACTTTACAACCCGAAGGCCTTCTTCATACACGCGGCATGGCTGCATCAGGCTTGCGCCCATTGTGCAATATTCCCCACTGCTGCCTCCCGTAGGAGTCTGGACCGTGTCTCAGTTCCAGTGTGGCTGGTCATCCTCTCAGACCAGCTAGGGATCGTCGCCTAGGTGAGCCGTTACCCCACCTACTAGCTAATCCCATCTGGGCACATCCGATGGCAAGAGGCCCGAAGGTCCCCCTCTTTGGTCTTGCGACGTTATGCGGTATTAGCTACCGTTTCCAGTAGTTATCCCCCTCCATCAGGCAGTTTCCCAGACATTACTCACCCGTCCGCCACTCGTCAGCGAAGCAGCAAGCTGCTTCCTGTTACCGTTCGACTTGCATGTGTTAGGCCTGCCGCCAGCGTTCAATCTGAGCCATGATCAAACTCTTCAATTTAAGTTTGATGCTCGTGAATTAAACTTCGTAATGAATTACGTGTTCACTCAGAGACTTGGTATTCATTTTTCGTCCGAGGACGTTAAGAATCCATGTCACTTTGAGTGCCCACACAGATTGTCTGATAAATTGTTAAAGAGCAGTTGCGACGCGCTTCAGCGCTCTGTCGCGAGGTGGCGTATATTACGCTTTCCTCTTTCAGAGTCAACCCGTTATTTCAGGATTTTTCTCTTCAACCGACCGGGTAGTCTGTGAAGTGATTCACATCTGCCGTGTCGATGGAGGCGCATTATAGGGATCCCAGTTTTTAGCACAAGTATTTTTTAGATCTTTTTTTCCAACTGATGATTTTCCGTGCTTTTCGCTGAAAACCCACCCGATCCGCTTAAAAATTGACGCATTTTGCCTTGCCTCGCTCCAGGAATACGATCAAAGTCTTCTTTAATAACGCTCATCTGTATCGAGGTAGATATGTTTGCAGTATTACGTCCTTATAAAGATCTGTTCCCCCAAAAAGGCGATCGCGTGATGATCGATGCCAGCAGCGTGGTCATTGGTGATGTTCGCATGGCCGATGATGTCAGCATCTGGCCACTTGTCGCGATCCGGGGCGATGTTAACTACGTTGCAATCGGTGCACGCACCAATATTCAGGACGGCAGCGTGTTGCATGTGACTCATAAGTCATCTTATAACCCTGAGGGCAACCCGCTCATTATTGGGAAAGATGTTACCGTCGGCCATAAAGTGATGCTCCACGGCTGCACGATCGGTAACAGGGTTCTCGTTGGGATGGGATCGATTTTGCTGGATGGCGTCATTGTAGAAGATGACGTAATGATTGGCGCAGGGAGTCTTATTCCGCAAAACAAGCGTCTTGAAAGTGGGTATCTCTATTTAGGCAGCCCGGTTAAACAGATCCGCCCCCTAAAAGAGACGGAGATCGAAGGATTGAAATACTCAGCGAACAATTACGTTAAATGGAAAAATGACTATCTGGATCAGGATAACCAGACCCAACCCTGATCGTCTTCCTGCTGATCGCGGATCAAATCGCTGGCATCCTCTTCCAGGTCCCAGCGATTTTCGCAAAAGACCGCTAACGGATCTGCCCCCCCAAAGCGCTGAAGCAACGTTTCCCCTTTAATCGCACAGGTGAGCTGCATTCCATGCACCAGCACCGGGAAACAAACCGCTTGCTTGTTTTCATCCCAGATTTCTCTGTCGGGAAAATGAATCGCCTGATTCACGCCGTCAGTTCCTGTTTCAGCTTTTCAATCACCGGTTCTACAGCGGGTAACAGGCCATGCCAGAGTAGCACCGCATGAGCCGCCTGCCCCACCAGCATTCCCAGACCATCAGCCACGTGTTTTGCCCCCTGTTGTTCGCACCAGGTCAGAAAGGGCGTTTTCCCTTTTTGATAAAACATGTCATAGGCGTAGATGTGGGAATGAATCAGGGATGCAGGAATCGCCGGGATCTCTCCATTAATACCGCTTGAGGTGGCATTAATCACAAGATCAAATTCGTGACGCGCGAGATCGTCAGGTGCTACCGCAGCTACGCTGCCTGTGTGTGCGAACAACGCCGCCAGCTCTTCTGCTCTGGAGAAAGTACGGTTGGTGATTGTCACCGCACAATCCAGCGAAAGAAGAGGAAGCAATACGCCGCGCGAGGCGCCACCCGCGCCGATCAGCAGGATCCGAAAGCCTGGTTTAATAAACGACAATCGCTCCAGATCGCTGAGTAAACCAATCCCATCGGTGTTATCGCCCAGAAGGCGACCATCTTCAAGCCGCTTAAGAGTATTGACGGCGCCAGCGAGCGACGCACGTTCGGTCAGTTCATCCGCGCGCCCGAAAGCCTCTTCTTTAAAAGGCACCGTGACGTTCGCACCTTTACCACCCGCATCAAAAAAGCTATTCAGCGTCGGTATAAATGCATCAACAGGCGCAAGAACCCGACCATATGGGTGATCTATATGCAATTGCTCCGCAAACAGCCGATGGATCAGAGGCGACTTGCTGTGCGCGATCGGGTTACCAAAAACAGCATAGGTTTCCATCACATTATCCCTGGCGAAAACGTTCGCCGGTCAAGGCATCGCGAATTTCTGACGGGTTAAGACGACCACCGGTTTCACCCACGGCTACCGGGAAATCATTCCCGAACTGCGCCAGAACTTCTTCGGTTGTCCGACAAGGGGGAAGCCCGGTCAGGTTGGCGCTGGTTGAAACCAGAGGTTTACCAAATGCCTGGCATAACTCCACCACCAGCGGATGGTCGGTGACGCGTACCGCGAGTGAATCGAAACGCCCGGTTAACCAGCGCGGCGTTGTCGGCTGTGCAGGAAAAACAAACGTCACGGGACCAGGCCACGCAGAGAAAATGGTTTCCCGCTGTGCAGGTGTCAGCATGGAATCATCAATATAAGGCTTAAGCTGCTCGTAGTTCGCAGCGATCAAAATCAATCCTTTTTCGACAGGCCGCTGTTTTAGCGCCAGCAGACGGTTAACGGCGACTTCGCTGTCAGGATCACACCCGACCCCGAAAACGGCTTCTGTTGGATAGGCGATGACTTCTTCTTTTTTCAGGATTTCCACCGCCTGCGCGATGGAGCCTGATGGCAGGTTATTATTCACTGATTTGATCCGCCGAAACCGGCTTTCCACATTGTTTACTGGCGCAAAAGCGTTTCAAGCCTTGCGCGGTTTTCTTCTCTATAAGTAACGGATAATCGCAATGAGAGCAGACGCCCGCTACTGGTTTGAAATTGATGACGAACTGGCATTCAGGATAGCGATCGCACGAATGGAAGGTCTTGCCATAACGAGAGCGCCGCTGCACCAATTGGCCACGCTGGCACTGAGGGCAGGCAATTGCCGTTTCATCTGGCTTATCAATTTGTTCCGTATGTTCACACTCCGGGTAGCGGCTGCATCCGATAAACATCCCGAACCGCCCCTGCCGCAGCGCCAGTTCACCGCCACAGAGAGGACAAAGCTGTCCCTCCAGAATTTTGACGATATGTCCATCCGCCTGGCTTTTCAGGGGACGGACATAATCACATTCCGGATAGTGTGAACAACCGAGAAACGGACCGTGTTTCCCGGACCGAATAACAAGTTTTGCCCCGCACTGTGGGCAGGGCTCGTTTTTATGCACCGTGAAGAGTGCTGATTTGGCCATAACAACTCTTGTTGCTGCACATAGAATTAATGCAGCATACCTTCATTCACTTCAAAGAGTAATTCTTCCATTTGCTGATAGGCATTTTCACAGCCTGGAATGTTGAACAGAACCATCAGGATCACCCATTTCAGATCTTCCAGTTCAAACTCAGCAGTATCCAGCGCCATGACGCGCTCTATCACCATCTCTCTCGTTTCGAGGTTTAGCACCTGAATCTGCTCGAGGAATAAAATGAATCCCCGGCAGCTGGCATCCAGCCTTTCACACTCTTCAGCTGTATAGATGCGCACAGACAATGGGTCAGAAGCAAGCTGCATCGGTTCGGCGAGGCCGTCCTGATAATCAGCCAACTTATCCAGCCACATCAACGCATTATATATATCTTCCCGCTCAAAACCTGCGTCGGTCAGATCCCGTGTTAATTTGTCCTGATCCACCTGCATTTCTGCTTCGTTGTGGATGTAAGTCTCAAACAAATACATCAGTACGTCGAACATGGCATGCCCTCCTTAATCGGACATAGCCGCCGGGTACAGCTGCGATCCACCCTGCTAACTCCAGTTCGAGTAGCTGTGCTACCGTTACTGGCACAGGTTGGCCGGCACGTTCAGCGACAACGTCAACAGGTGTTACCTCATCTCCTACGTTAGCCAGGAGCTTGGGAAATGGCAATGCTACTGCCTCCTGATCCGATGAAATATGTCGCTTTTGGAGATCATCCTGCAACCAATGCAGTCCATACTGCAAATTTTCAAGGATATCTTCTTTGCAGGTCACCAGCGTCGCCCCCTGTTTTATCAGCCAGTGAGGACCTTCGCAGCCGGGGTTCCCCAACGGGCCGGGCAGCGCAAAAACTTCACGCCCCTGCTCCAGTGCGCACCTTGCGGTAACCAGCGACCCACTCCGAATCGCAGCTTCGACCACCAGCACGCCCTGGCTTAACCCACTAATGATCCGGTTACGCCGTGGAAAGTTACCCGGTCTGGGCGGTGTTGAGAGTGAAAACTCAGACACTATTGCCCCCTCTGAAGCAATAAGTTGCTCAGCCAGAATATGATGACGACGCGGATAGAGACTAAAAAGACCATTGCCAAGCACGGCGACACTTCGCCCTTTTGCGGACAACGCCGCATGATGTGCTACACCGTCGATGCCGCAAGCCAGGCCACTGGTGATCGTAAAGCCACATTGGGACAGCTGTTCGCTCAGCATTTTCCCCCAACGCTCGCCATACCACGAGGGCGCACGGCTGCCCACAACCGCAAGCTGCATGCTATTAAGCACGTCAACGCGGCCTCGCACAAATAGCGCCCCGGGAAAATCAGGGATAGAACGCAACAATGGCGGGAAGCGAGGATCATCCGCCGTGAGAAGGTGGTTGTCGGCGTGTTCCAGCCATTCCAGACTACGTTCAAGCTCACTCTCACTGAACGAAAAAAACTTTACGGCATGTTTGGGCGAAAGCCCTGACGCGTTGACAGCTTCAGCATCGACGATTGCCTGGCGAAGCAGCCTCTGCGCAATCTCCAGCATCGCGTCGCCGTATAACGACCCGATGTTTATAAGCCGTAACCATATCTCTGTGGACGTCATCCTTTTCCCTGCCATAAGCAGCCTCAGCAATCTTTGCGATTGGTCACTGATGCTGTCAATCGACCGGGGATTTGTCTAGAATAGAAGTAATATTCTTATCAACTCCTGAACACGACTCTGGAAATTTATGGCAGTTTTGCAAGTGTTACATATTCCTGACGAGCGCCTTCGCATCGTCGCGGAACCGGTTAAAGAAGTGAATGCAGAAATTCAGCGTATCGTCGATGATATGTTCGATACCATGTACGCTGAAGAAGGCATTGGCCTTGCCGCGACCCAGGTAGACATTCACAAACGTATTATTGTGATCGACGTTTCTGAAAATCGTGATGAGCGCCTGGTGCTGATCAACCCTGAGCTGCTGGAAAAAAGCGGCGAAACAGGTATTGAGGAAGGCTGTCTGTCTATCCCTGAACAGCGCGCTTTGGTGCCACGTGCCGAAAAAGTTAAAATCCGCGCACTGGATCGTGACGGCAATCCGTTTGAGCTGGAAGCCGACGATCTGCTGGCAATTTGCATTCAGCATGAGATGGATCACCTGGTCGGTAAACTGTTTATCGATTACCTCTCACCTCTGAAGCAACAGCGTATTCGTCAGAAAGTTGAGAAACTGGATCGTTTGCGTTCTCGCGCTTAACGCCCCCGGATACAAGGAATAACGTGTCTACATCACTACGTATAATCTTCGCGGGTACCCCTGATTTTGCAGCGCGTCATCTCGACGCGCTGTTAACGTCTGGCCATCAGATTGTTGGCGTATTTACTCAGCCGGACCGTCCGGCTGGCCGCGGTAAAAAACTGATGCCTGGCCCGGTTAAGGTACTGGCAGAAACACATGGTTTACCGGTTTTCCAGCCTGCGTCATTACGACCTGAGGAAAACCAGAAGTTAGTGGCAGACCTGAACGCGGACGTGATGGTAGTTGTGGCTTACGGCCTCATTCTGCCGAAAGCGGTACTCGATATGCCCCGCCTGGGCTGTGTGAACGTTCATGGTTCTTTGCTCCCACGCTGGCGTGGTGCAGCTCCTATTCAGCGTGCTCTGTGGGCAGGCGATGCTGAAACTGGCGTGACAATCATGAAGATGGACGTAGGTTTAGACACGGGCGACATGCTGTATAAACTGGCGTGTCCCATCACCGCAGAAGATACCAGCGCCACGCTGTATGACAAGCTGGCGGATCTCGGCCCGCAGGGGCTGATTGAGACGCTGCAACAGCTTGCTGACAATACAGCGACACCTGAAGTGCAGGATGAGGCACAGGTGACCTATGCTGAGAAACTGAGTAAAGAAGAAGCCCGGATCGACTGGTCCCTGTCAGCAGCTCAACTCGAACGCTGCATCCGCGCCTTTAATCCATGGCCGATGAGCTGGTTGATGATTGATGAGCAGCCAGTGAAAGTCTGGAAAGCTTCAGTTATTAACGGCAATGCATCGGCAGAGCCCGGTACGATTATCGACGCCAGCAAAAACGGTATCCAGGTTGCGACCGGAGAAGGGATACTGAATCTTGAATCGCTGCAACCGGCCGGTAAAAAGGCAATGAGCGCGCAGGATCTATTAAATTCTCGTCGTGAATGGTTCATCCCTGGCAATCGCCTTGCCTGAACAAATTTATTCTTAAGGCCCGGTGTTTCCGGGCATTTTTATTTTTACGGTTATGAATAGACAAAATCTACGCACTATGGCGGCTCAGGCCGTTGAGCAGGTTATCGAGCAGGGCCAGTCACTGAGTAATGTCCTGCCTCCACTGCAACAAAAGGTTTCCGATAAAGACAAAGCCCTGCTTCAGGAGCTGTGCTTTGGCGTGCTGCGCACCCTCTCTCAGCTTGAGTGGTTGATTAACAAGCTGATGTCACGCCCGATGAGCGGCAAGCAGCGTACCGTGCATTATTTGATCATGGTCGGTTTCTACCAGCTTCTTCATACCCGCATTCCACCTCATGCTGCGCTGGCCGAGACAGTGGAGGGTGCCGTTGCGATTAAACGTCCTCAGCTAAAAGGATTGATCAACGGCGTGCTGCGTCAGTTCCAGCGTCAGCAGGACGAACTGTTGGCAGAATTTGCGCAAAGCGAAGCGCGCTTCCTTCACCCTGAATGGCTGCTGAATCGCCTTAAAAAAGCCTACCCACAGCAATGGCAAGACATTGTGGATGCCAATAATCAACGTCCGCCGATGTGGTTACGCGTCAATCGTAACCATCATACACGCGACGCATGGCTGGCCCTGCTGGAAGAGGCCGGAATGAGCGGCTTCACACACGCTGCTTATCCTGATGCGGTTCGTTTAGCCTCCCCTGCACCGGTACATGCATTACCCGGTTTTGAAGAGGGCTGGGTAACGGTACAGGACGCATCTGCTCAGGGCTGCATGACCTGGCTTGAGCCGAAAGACGGGGAGCAGATCCTCGATCTCTGTGCGGCGCCAGGGGGGAAAACAACGCACATCCTGGAAGTGGCGCCGCAGGCCGGCGTGATGGCCGTGGATGTTGATGAGCAGCGCCTTTCACGCGTCTATGACAACCTTAAGCGTCTGGGTATGAAAGCACAGGTTAAGCAAGGCGATGGACGCAAACCCGCTGACTGGTGTGGTGATACCCGGTTCGATCGCATTTTGCTGGACGCCCCCTGCTCAGCAACCGGCGTGATTCGTCGTCATCCCGATATCAAATGGCTGCGTCGCAATCGTGATATCAAGGAGCTTGCCCAGTTGCAATCCGAAATTCTGGATGCCATCTGGCCGCATCTCAAACCCGGCGGAACCCTGGTGTATGCAACCTGCTCTGTTCTCCCGGAAGAGAACAGTCAGCAAATTGCGGCTTTCCTGAAACGCACCCCGGACGCTACGCTGCACGATACGGGAACGCCTGAGCACCCGGGTCTGCAAAACCTGCCGGGCGCAGAAGAGGGTGATGGCTTCTTTTACGCTAAGCTAATCAAAGAGTGATGTTGAGAACAGGTCACGAAAGATGAAAATTATCATTCTGGGCGCAGGGCAAGTTGGCGGAACGCTGGCGGAAAATCTCGTGGGTGAAAACAACGATATCACCATTGTGGATACCAATGGCGATCGCCTGCGCGTTTTGCAGGACAAGTTCGACCTCCGCGTTGTTCAGGGGCACGGCTCTCATCCACGTGTGCTTCGGGAAGCGGGCGCGGACGATGCCGACATGCTGGTTGCAGTAACCAGTTCTGATGAAACCAACATGGTTGCATGTCAGGTGGCCTACTCGCTTTTCAACACCCCAAACCGCATCGCCCGCATTCGCTCCCCGGACTATGTCCGGGATGCGGAAAAGCTGTTTAATTCAGAAGCAGTACCTATCGACCATCTTATTGCGCCTGAACAGCTGGTTATCGACAGTATTTATCGTCTGATTGAGTACCCGGGCGCGTTGCAGGTTGTGAACTTTGCTGAAGGGAAAGTAAGCCTGGCGGTCGTGAAGGCTTATTACGGGGGCCCGCTGATTGGTAATGCCCTGTCGACAATGCGCGAGCATATGCCACATATCGATACGCGTGTTGCGGCGATTTTCCGTCACGACAGACCTATTCGTCCGCAAGGTTCCACCATTGTAGAAGCCGGGGATGAAGTCTTCTTTATTGCGGCTTCTCAGCATATCCGTGCGGTGATGAGTGAACTACAGCGTCTCGAAAAACCGTATAAACGTATTATGCTGGTTGGCGGCGGTAATATTGGCGCAGGTCTGGCGAGACGGCTGGAAAAAGACTACAGCGTGAAGCTGATCGAACGGGATCAACAACGCGCGTCAGAGCTGGCTGAAAAACTTCAGAATACCATCGTGTTTTATGGCGATGCTTCGGATCAGGAATTGCTGGCCGAAGAGCATATCGATCAGGTTGATCTTTTTATTGCCGTCACCAACGACGACGAAGCGAATATTATGTCCGCCATGCTCGCTAAACGTATGGGGGCGAAAAAAGTTATGGTGCTTATCCAGCGTAAGGCTTATGTCGATCTGGTACAGGGTAGCGTAATTGATATTGCTATTTCACCCCAGCAAGCCACCATCTCTGCCCTGCTAAGCCATGTGCGTAAAGCGGATATTGTCGGCGTGTCATCTCTTCGTCGTGGTGTTGCTGAAGCCATTGAAGCCGTCGCTCACGGGGATGAAACGACGTCACGCGTTGTTGGTCGCGCAATCGATGAAATTAAACTTCCACCAGGCACCATTATCGGCGCCGTAGTGCGAGGTAATGATGTGATGATCGCCAATGATAATTTACGTATTGAGCAGGGTGACCACGTTATTATGTTCCTGACCGATAAAAAATTTATTACCGACGTCGAGCGTTTATTCCAGCCAAGCCCGTTCTTCCTGTAATGATTTGGGTGCTCAGACGAGGGCACCCAAATATTAACCTTCTAATTTTCATGCCTTTTATTTTTCATAACGATTATTTATCCCCAATGGCAATTAGCTAATCATTTGTTAAACTTATAGGCGTCAGCTGGCACAAGGAGAACATAATGAGTTTTATTAAAGAATTTCGCGAATTTGCGATGCGCGGGAATGTGGTGGATTTGGCTGTGGGTGTCATTATTGGTGCGGCGTTCGGTAAGATCGTTTCATCATTAGTCGCCGACATTATTATGCCGCCGTTAGGACTGTTGATTGGAGGCATTGATTTCAAACAATTCGCCTTCACCCTTCGGGAAGCTCAGGGCGATATCCCTGCGGTTGTAATGCACTACGGCGTATTCATTCAGAACGTATTTGATTTCGTGATCGTGGCATTTGCCATTTTCATGGCGATCAAACTTATCAACAGACTTAACCGTAAAAAAGAAGAACCGGCTGCTGCCCCGCCAGCACCAACTAAAGAAGAAGTCTTACTGACTGAAATTCGCGATCTGTTAAAAGAGCAGAATAACCGCGTTTAATCAGGCGAGAGAAACAGAAAGGCCAGTGGTAAAAAAGCGATTAGCTTGCTTGCCACTGGCATCCCAGTTACCACGTTGTGCATGTTTACCTTTACGCAAATAACTCCCTTTTCCCTTCTTGTTCTTCTCAACACGCTGTCTAAAAAGCGGGTCGTGAAGCAATGCCTCAATGGTGTTATCCTTAATTTGTCCCTTAGTATGCTGATAGCGGCTCATCATTTCTCCTGAGCATAGTTAATGTCGGCGGGAGTCTAGTCCGTGGCTGATAAAAAATCAACAACCCTGAGTTTCACTACTGGCGCCCTGTTCAAGGGCTTCCAGTATTGAGCAATAAACACTGCTGTGAGCAGTACCGCAGCACGCGTCATTCAGCCTTTGTAGAGATCGTTGCATGGCCTGCAGCTCCTGAATTCGTCCTTCAACTTCATCCAGCCGGGCCTGAACGATGCTTTTAGATTCCTGACACGTATGATGTTCAGGATCGATACGGATCGACAGCAGTTCACGGATCGACTCCAGCGTGAAGCCGAGTTGCCGGGCATAGCGGATAAAACGAAGGCGTTGCAGGTCGTTATCCGTATAAAGGCGAAATCCACCTTCTGTTCTGACCTCATGATCGATCATCTGCTGCTTTTCGTAGTAGCGGATAGTATCCGGCGTTACGTTAGCAAGCTTCGCAAGTTCACCTATGCGGTACATGGCTACTCCTCGTTTATTTTTTGCATTAACCTTTCACTGTACTCACCATGCAAAAAGTCAGTATTCATTCCCGTCTGGCGCAGTTTTATTTCGATGAGCGCTAATCGACGGCTGATTTCGGAGTACCGCGGGTCATTCTTATGAATGCCTTTAAGCAGATCGGCAAGCTCGACGGCTTCATTGCGTTGCTGAAGTTCAGGGGGTAAACAACCTGCGTTTTTCAGTAAGCGATAACCGGCTCGTAATTCAGGGGGAATGTGTGAATCATCGTCCAGCACCAGTGGCTCACCGCTACCGGGGAGATTTTCAAACTCGCCTTTGTTTTGGGCATCGCTAATATGGCGTTCAGCCCACTGATCGAGCAACCACATAATGAACTCCAGGGGATGAGCAGAAAAGATACAGACATTGTAGATAAGTGGAGATTCTGCGGATATAAAAAAACCCGCCGAGGCGGGTTTTTTTACGTTACTACAGATTACTCTGCAGCAGCTTCTGCTTTCTCTGAACGATCAACCAGCTCGATGTATGCCATCGGCGCGTTGTCGCCTGCACGGAAGCCACACTTCAGAATGCGAGTGTAACCACCGGCACGGCTCGCGAAACGCGGGCCCAGTTCGTTAAACAGTTTTGCCACGATCTCGTTATCACGAGTACGGGCGAATGCCAGACGACGATTAGCAACGCTGTCAGTCTTGGCAAGAGTAATCAGCGGCTCAACTACGCGACGCAGCTCTTTCGCTTTAGGCAGGGTCGTCTTGATGATTTCATGACGAACCAGTGAACCTGCCATGTTGCGGAACATAGCCTGGCGATGGCTGCTGTTGCGGTTCAGTTGACGACCACTCTTACGATGGCGCATGACCTTATCCTTCTCAGTAAAACCTTAACCTGTGATCCGGTTACTCGTCAGCAATGCTTGCCGGTGGCCAGTTTTCCAGGCGCATGCCCAGAGACAGACCACGTGAAGCCAGCACGTCTTTAATCTCGGTAAGAGATTTTTTACCCAGGTTCGGCGTTTTCAGCAACTCAACCTCGGTACGCTGTACCAGATCACCGATATAGTGGATAGCTTCTGCCTTGAGGCAGTTAGCAGAGCGGACAGTCAATTCCAGATCGTCAACAGGGCGCAGCAGGATCGGATCGAATTCTGGTTTCTCTTCTTTCACTTCCGGCTGACGTACATCACGTAAGTCAACGAAAGCTTCCAGTTGTTCTGCCAGGATGGTTGCCGCACGACGAATCGCCTCTTCAGGATCGATTGTGCCATTGGTTTCCATTTCGATGACCAGCTTGTCCAGGTCGGTACGCTGTTCTACACGCGCTGCTTCAACATTGTAGGCAATACGCTCTACAGGGCTGTAGCATGCGTCGACCAGCAGACGGCCGATTGGGCGCTCATCTTCTTCCGAATGAATTCGGGCAGAAGCCGGCACATAACCACGACCGCGCTGAACTTTGATACGCATGCTAATAGCTGCGTTCTCATCGGTCAGGTGGCAGATCACGTGCTGCGGCTTGACGATTTCAACATCACCGTCGTGGGTGATGTCGGCTGCAGTCACAGGGCCAATGCCAGATTTATTCAGAGTAAGAATAACTTCATCTTTACCCTGAACTCTCACCGCCAGCCCTTTCAGGTTGAGCAGGATTTCAAGGATATCTTCCTGAACGCCTTCTTTGGTGCTGTACTCATGAAGTACACCATCAATCTCAACCTCGGTCACCGCGCAACCCGGCATCGATGAGAGCAGAATACGGCGCAGTGCGTTACCCAGAGTATGGCCAAAGCCACGCTCTAAAGGCTCAAGGGTCACCTTGGCGTGCGTCGAACTCACTTGCTCGATATCTACCAGGCGCGGTTTTAGAAACTCTGTCACAGAACCCTGCATTGTGTCCTCTCTTTGGTACTAAGCTTTACTTGGAGTAAAGCTCGACGATCAGGTGTTCGTTAATGTCCGCAGACAGATCAGAACGCTCAGGCTGACGCTTGAACGTACCTTCCATCTTGCCAGCATCAACTTCCAGCCAGGTTGGCTTTTCACGCTGCTCAGCCAGCTCCAGAGCGGCTTTCACGCGAGATTGCTTTTTCGCTTTCTCACGAATGCTAACAACGTCATTCGCTTTAACCTGATAAGAAGCGATGTTAACAACACGACCGTTTACCATGATTGCTTTATGGCTAACCAACTGGCGTGATTCAGCACGAGTCGCGCCGAAGCCCATACGGTATACAACGTTGTCCAGACGACCTTCCAGCAGAGCCAGCAGGTTTTCACCTGTGTTGCCTTTCAGACGTGCTGCTTCTTTATAGTAGTTACGGAACTGACGCTCCAGCACACCGTAGATACGGCGAACTTTTTGCTTTTCACGCAACTGCACACCATAGTCAGACAGACGCGGTTTACGCGCACCGTGCTGGCCAGGAGCTTGTTCAATTTTACACTTGGTATCGATCGCGCGAACGCCAGACTTAAGGAATAAGTCGGTGCCCTCACGACGGCTCAGCTTGAGCTTAGGACCCAAATATCTTGCCATTTTCTATCTCCAACTAACCTAAAAAACGAGCGTTATACGCGACGTTTTTTCGGCGGACGACAACCGTTATGAGGGATCGGAGTCACATCAGTAATATTCGTGATGCGGAAACCAGCGGCGTTCAGAGCGCGAACAGTAGATTCACGACCCGGACCCGGACCTTTAACCATAACTTCCAGATTCTTGATGCCGTATTCTTTTACGGCTTCAGCGCAACGCTCTGCTGCAACCTGAGCTGCGAACGGAGTGGATTTGCGAGAACCACGGAAACCGGAACCACCGGCTGTTGCCCAACCCAATGCGTTACCCTGACGATCAGTAATAGTAACGATGGTGTTGTTGAAAGAAGCATGGATATGAGCCACGCCGTCAGAGACTTGTTTTCTTACACGTTTACGTGCACGAACTGGTGCCTTTGCCATTATTCAATCACCCCGATTATTTCTTGATCGGTTTGCGCGGACCCTTACGGGTACGTGCGTTGGTCTTAGTACGCTGACCGCGCACTGGCAGACCACGACGATGACGCAAACCGCGATAGCAACCAAGATCCATCAGGCGCTTGATGCTCATGCTGATTTCACGGCGCAGATCACCTTCAACGACAAATTTGGCAACTTCGTCACGCAGCGTGTCGATTTGTTCTTCAGACAGCTCACTGATCTTAACATCTTCAGCGATACCCGCTGCAGCCAGAATGGCTTTGGAACGGGTCTTGCCGACGCCGTAGATCGAAGTTAATGCGATCACAGCATGTTTCTGATCAGGAATGTTAATGCCTGCTATACGGGCCACTATGCACTCCTACTATTTAATATGTACGCACCATGCTGAAAAGCCCGTTTTCAGGATACTCAAATGGAAACGTACAGACATACAAAAGATTGGCTGGCTAATCTAGCCAGCTCAACCCAACTTTGCAAGAAAAATATGCGAAATAATCAGCCTTGGCGCTGTTTATGCTTCGGCTCGGCACTGCAAATCACACGGATGACACCATCACGCTTAACGATTTTGCAGTTACGGCATAATTTCTTGACGGAAGCACGAACTTTCATTTTTACTCTCCGTAACTTCTCAGACGACCATTTAGCGGCCGTAGCCTTTCAGGTTCGCCTTCTTCAATGCAGACTCATACTGACTGGACATCATCAGAGTTTGCACTTGAGCCATAAAGTCCATAATCACGACAACAACGATAAGCAGTGAGGTCCCACCGAAGTAGAACGGTACTTTCATTGCATCACGCATGAACTCCGGGATCAGGCAGATAAAAGTAATATAAAGCGCACCAACCAAAGTCAGGCGAGTCATTACTTTATCGATATACTTCGCCGTTTGCTCTCCCGGACGAATTCCTGGTACAAATGCACCGGACTTCTTCAGGTTATCTGCTGTTTCACGCGGGTTGAAGACCAACGCCGTGTAGAAGAAACAGAAGAAGATGATCGCAGACGCATAGAGTAACACATAAAGTGGTTGCCCAGGCTGCAAATACAGCGAAATTGTTGTCAGCCAGTTCCAACCAGTACCGCCCCCGAACCATGATGCGATGGTTGCCGGGAACAGAATAATACTGGAAGCGAAGATAGCCGGGATAACCCCCGCCATATTCACTTTCAGCGGTAAATGTGTGCTCTGTGCAGCATAGACACGACGACCCTGCTGACGTTTAGCGTAGTTCACCACAATGCGGCGTTGACCACGTTCAACGAAGACAACAAAGAACGTCACTGCAAATACTAATACTGCAACCAACAGCAACAGGAGGAAGTGCAGGTCGCCTTGACGCGCTTGCTCGATAGTATGGGCGATGGCCGGCGGGAGACCCGCAACGATACCGGCGAAGATAATGATTGAGATACCGTTACCGATACCTCGTTCAGTAATCTGTTCGCCGAGCCACATCAGGAACATGGTCCCTGTGACCAGACTTACAACAGCGGTGAAATAGAATGCAAAGCCTGGGTTTAATACCAGGCCCTGCATACCAGGCATATTCGGAAGACCGGTAGCAATACCGATCGACTGGAATATTGCCAGCACCAGAGTGCCGTAACGGGTGTACTGGCTAATCTTACGACGTCCAGACTCCCCTTCTTTCTTCAACTCTGCCAGGGCCGGATGAACGACCGTCAGCAGTTGGATAATAATCGATGCCGAAATGTACGGCATAATACCCAGTGCGAAAATAGAAGCACGGCTGAGAGCACCACCAGAGAACATGTTGAACATTTCAATGATGGTGCCTCGCTGTTGCTCAAGCAGTTTGGCAAGTACAGCGGCATCAATACCAGGGATCGGAATAAAAGAGCCAATACGGAACACAATCAGCGCGCCGATTACAAACAGCAGTCTGCGTTTCAGCTCGCCAAATCCACCTTTGGCACTTTGAAAATCTAATCCCGGTTGCTTAGCCATCTGCTACTTATTCCTCAATTTTACCGCCAGCAGCTTCGATAGCAGCACGAGCACCTTTAGTAACACGCAGGCCACGAACAGTTACCGGAGTAGAAACTTCACCAGACAGGATCACTTTCGCGAACTCGATCTGGATGCCGATAATGTTAGCCGCTTTCAGCGTATTCAGGTCTACAACGCCGCCTTCAACTTTCGCCAGGTCAGACAGACGGATTTCCGCTGTAATCGCTGCTTTGCGAGAGGTGAAGCCGAACTTCGGCAGACGACGGTACAGTGGCATCTGGCCACCCTCGAAACCGCGACGTACGCCACCGCCAGAACGAGAGTTCTGACCTTTGTGACCACGACCACCGGTTTTGCCGAGGCCAGAACCGATACCACGACCCAGGCGTTTACCCGCCTTTTTAGAGCCTTCGGCCGGAGACAGAGTATTTAAACGCATCTCTTACTCCTCAACTTTAACCATGAAGTAAACCGCGTTGACCATACCACGAACAGCAGGAGTATCCTCGCGCTCAACGGTATGACCAATACGACGCAGACCCAGGCCAAGCAGCGTTGCCTTGTGTTTCGGCAGACGACCGATTGCACTGCGGGTTTGAGTGATTTTAATAGTCTTTGCCATGGTCAATTACCCCAGAATTTCTTCAACGGATTTACCACGCTTGGCAGCGACCATTTCTGGAGAATTCATATTTTCCAGGCCATCAATAGTTGCACGAACCACGTTGATCGGGTTGGTGGAACCATATGCTTTAGCCAGAACGTTATGAACTCCAGCAACTTCCAGAACGGCGCGCATTGCACCACCGGCGATGATACCGGTACCTTCGGAAGCTGGCTGCATGAATACACGAGAACCCGTGTGAACACCTTTAACTGGGTGTTGCAGGGTACCGTTGTTCAGCGCGACGTTAATCATATTGCGACGGGCTTTTTCCATCGCTTTCTGGATCGCTGCTGGAACTTCACGCGCTTTACCGTAACCAAAACCAACGCGACCGTTACCATCACCCACTACAGTCAGAGCTGTGAAGGAGAAAATACGACCACCTTTAACGGTTTTAGATACGCGGTTTACCGCGATCAGCTTTTCCTGCAGTTCGCCAGCCTGTTTTTCGATGTGAGCCATCTTACACCTCTACCTTAGAACTGAAGGCCAGCTTCACGGGCAGCATCTGCCAGTGCCTGGACACGACCATGATATTGGAACCCGGAACGGTCAAAGGAAACATTGCTGATGCCTTTTTCCAGAGCGCGTTCTGCAACAGCTTTACCTACAGCTGCAGCGGCGTCTTTGTTACCGGTATACTTCAATTGTTCTGAGATAGCTTTTTCTACAGTAGAAGCAGCTACCAGAACTTCAGAACCGTTCGGTGCAATTACCTGTGCGTAAATATGACGCGGGGTACGATGTACCACCAGGCGAGTTGCACCCAGCTCTTTGAGCTTGCGGCGTGCGCGGGTCGCACGACGGATACGAGCAGATTTCTTATCCATAGTGTTACCTTACTTCTTCTTAGCCTCTTTGGTACGCACGACTTCGTCGGCGTAACGAACACCCTTGCCTTTATAAGGCTCAGGACGACGGTAGGCGCGCAGATCTGCTGCAACCTGACCGATCAGCTGTTTATCAGCGCCTTTCAGCACGATTTCAGTCTGAGTCGGGCATTCTGCAGTGATTCCGGCCGGCAGCGGATGCTCAACAGGGTGTGAGAAGCCCAGAGACAGGCCTACTGCATTCCCTTTGATAGCTGCACGATAACCTACACCAACCAGCTGAAGCTTTTTAGTGAAGCCTTCGGTAACACCAACAACCATTGAGTTCAGCAGGGCACGCGCGGTACCAGCCTGAGCCCATCCATCCACGAAACCATCACGTGGACCGAAGGTCAGAGCGTTATCTGCATGTTTAACTTCAACAGCTTTGTTGAGGGTACGAGTCAGCTCGCCGTTTTTACCTTTGATCGTAATAACCTGACCGTCGATTTTGACATCAACGCCGGCAGGAATAACGACCGGTGCTTTAGCAACACGAGACATTCTTTCCTCCGATTAGGCTACGTAGCAGATAATTTCGCCACCAAGACCAGCCTGGCGCGCTGCACGATCAGTCATAACACCTTTAGAGGTAGAAACAACTGCGATACCAAGACCAGCCATTACTTTTGGCAGCTCATCTTTTTTCTTATAGATGCGCAGGCCTGGGCGGCTGACACGCTGAATGCTTTCTACAACAGCTTTACCCTGGAAATACTTGAGAGTAAGTTCCAGTTCCGGCTTGGTGTCGCCTTCAACTTTAAAATCTTCGATAAAACCTTCTTCCTTCAGCACGTTGGCAATTGCCACTTTCAGCTTGGCGGAAGGCATGGTGACCGCAACTTTGTTCGCGGCCTGACCGTTACGGATACGGGTCAGCATATCCGCGATCGGATCTTGCATGCTCATCTGTCTTTACTCCCGTGATTCAATTGGTAATTACCAGCTAGCCTTTTTCAAGCCTGGTACTTCACCGCGCATGGCGGCTTCACGCAGTTTGATACGGCTCAACCCAAACTTGCCCACATAACCATGTGGACGACCTGTTTGACGACAGCGGTTACGCTGACGAGACGGGCTGGAATCACGCGGCAGAGACTGCAGCTTGAGAACCGCATTCCAACGATCTTCGTCGGAAGCGTTCACATCAGAAATGATCGCTTTCAGTTCAGCGCGTTTAGCGAAGAATTTATCAGCTAAAGCTACGCGCTTTACTTCGCGTGCTTTCATTGATTGCTTAGCCATTCAGTAACCCTACCTTACTTGCGGAACGGGAAGTCAAAGGCAGCCAGCAGAGCACGGCCTTCTTCATCAGATTTCGCAGTAGTGGTAATGGTAATATCCAAACCACGCACGCGGTCGACTTTATCGTAGTCGATTTCTGGGAAGATGATCTGCTCACGGACACCCATGCTGTAGTTACCACGACCGTCGAAAGACTTAGCGGACAAGCCACGGAAGTCACGGATACGTGGAACAGCAATAGTGATCAGGCGCTCAAGGAACTCCCACATGCGTTCGCCACGCAGAGTTACTTTACAGCCGATCGGATAGCCCTGACGGATTTTGAAGCCTGCAACAGATTTGCGTGCTTTGGTGATCAGCGGTTTTTGACCGGAGATTGCTGTCAGGTCAGCTGCTGCGTTATCCAGCAGTTTCTTGTCAGCGATCGCTTCACCAACACCCATGTTCAGGGTGATCTTCTCGACCCGAGGGACTTGCATGACAGAATTGTAGCTAAACTCAGTCATGAGTTTGTTAACTACTTCGTCTTTGTAGTAATCATGCAGTTTCGCCATCGTACTACTCCAAATTACTTGATAGTTTCGCTGTTAGACTTGAAGAAACGGACTTTTTTGCCGTCTTCGAATCTAAAGCCTACACGGTCAGCCTTACCGGTAGCCGCATTGAAGATTGCAACGTTAGAAACCTGAATAGCAGCTTCTTTTTCAACGATGCCGCTTGGTTGGTTCAGGGCCGGAACCGGCTTCTGATGTTTCTTAACCAGGTTGATACCTTCAACGACGAGTTTGCCGGAAGACAGAACATTTTTTACTTTACCGCGTTTACCTTTATCTTTACCGGTTAACACGATAACTTCGTCATCACGACGGATTTTCGCTGCCATGATTCGCTCCTTAGAGTACTTCTGGTGCCAGAGAGATAATTTTCATGAACTTCTCAGTACGAAGTTCACGAGTTACCGGCCCAAAGATACGCGTGCCGATAGGCTGCTCGCTGTTATTGTTTAAAATAACGCATGCATTACCATCGAAGCGAATGACAGAACCGTCAGGGCGACGAACACCCTTCTTGGTGCGCACCACTACCGCCTTCAGCACATCACCTTTTTTGACCTTACCACGTGGAATTGCTTCCTTGATGGTGATCTTGATGATGTCGCCTACGCCTGCGTAGCGACGGTGCGAGCCACCCAGAACCTTGATACACATTACGCGACGTGCACCGGAGTTGTCGGCGACGTTCAGCATAGTCTGTTCTTGGATCATTTTAGTGCTCCGCTAATGTCAACTACTACCTGAGACTCTAAAATCAGAGCCGTTAAAAAGCCCCATATCGAGGGCGCGGCATTATAACACCGCTTCTGCAATATGGGTAGAAAAAATAAACGGCTCATTGCTGAGCCGTTTATTCGTATTGAGAATGCGTACTCTATTACAGAACCGCTTTCTCTACAACGCGAACCAGCGTCCAGGACTTAGTCTTGGACAGTGGACGGCATTCACGGATTTCAACCTTGTCGCCGATACCACATTCGTTGTTCTCGTCATGTACGTGCAGTTTGGTCGTACGCTTGATGAATTTACCGTAGATCGGGTGTTTCACAAAACGTTCGATAGCTACAACAATGGATTTCTCCATTTTATCGCTAACAACACGACCTTGCAGAGTACGGATTTTATCGGTCATTACGCACCCGCCTTCTGAGTCAGTAAAGTCTTAACGCGCGCAACATTGCGACGCACTTGCTTCAGCAGGTGAGTCTGTTGCAGCTGGCCACTTGCAGCCTGCATACGCAGGTTGAACTGCTCACGCAGCAGGTTCAGCAGCTCAGCGTTCAGCTCTTCAACGCTTTTTTCACGCAGCTCTTTTGCTTTCATTACATCACCGTCTTAGTTACAAAGGTGGTTTTGATAGGCAGTTTCGCTGCTGCCAGGCCGAAGGCTTCACGGGCCAGCTCTTCCGGAACACCGTCCATTTCATAAAGGACTTTGCCCGGTTGGATCAAGGCAACCCAGTACTCCACGTTACCTTTACCTTTACCCATACGAACTTCCAGTGGCTTCTCGGTGATCGGTTTGTCCGGGAATACACGGATCCAGATCTTACCTTGACGCTTAACTGCACGGGTCATTGCACGACGTGCTGCTTCGATCTGACGTGCAGTCAGACGACCACGGCCAACAGCTTTCAGACCGAAAGTGCCGAAGCTAACATCCGTACCCTGCGCCAGACCACGGTTGCGGCCTTTGTGCACTTTACGGAATTTTGTACGCTTTGGTTGTAACATCAGCGACGCTCCTTATTTACGGCCTTTACGCTGCTGCTTTTTAGGTTGAGCAGCCGGTTTTTCCGGTTGTTCAACAGCAGCCATACCACCCAGGATCTCACCTTTGAAGATCCATACCTTAACGCCGATTACACCGTAAGTGGTGTGCGCTTCAGAGGTGTTGTAGTCGATGTCAGCACGCAGAGTGTGCAGCGGTACGCGACCTTCGCGGTACCATTCGGTACGTGCGATTTCCGCGCCGCCCAGACGGCCGCTAACTTCAACTTTGATACCCTTAGCGCCCAGACGCATTGCGTTCTGTACAGCACGCTTCATAGCACGACGGAACATAACACGACGTTCCAGCTGAGAAGTGATGCTGTCAGCAACCAATTTAGCGTCCAGTTCAGGCTTACGAACTTCAGCGATATTGATCTGTGCAGGAACGCCAGCGATATCCGCTACGACCTTGCGCAGTTTTTCTACGTCTTCGCCTTTCTTACCGATAACGATGCCAGGGCGAGCAGTGTGAATAGTCACACGGATGCTCTTAGCCGGACGCTCGATAACGATACGAGATACAGACGCTTTAGCCAGTTCCTTAGTCAGGTACTGACGTACTTTAAAATCGCTGTCCAGGTTGTCAGCGAATTCTTTGGTGTTCGCAAACCAGGTAGAGTTCCATGGTTTTACAATACCCAGGCGAATACCATTAGGATGTACTTTCTGACCCATTGCTAGTCTCCAGAGTCTCAGCGATCGGACACAACCACAGTAATGTGGCTGGTGCGCTTCAGGATGCGATCTGCACGACCTTTCGCACGCGGCATAATGCGCTTCATGCTTGGGCCTTCATCTACGAAAATTTTCGCGACTTTCAGATCGTCGATGTCAGCGCCATCGTTGTGTTCAGCGTTAGCAATGGCAGATTCCAGTACTTTCTTGACCAATACCGCAGCTTTCTTGTTGGTATAGGTCAGGATGTCCAGGGCCTGCGACACTTTCTTACCGCGAATCAGGTCAGCAACAAGGCGAACCTTCTGTGCAGAAGAACGAGCATGGCGATGTTGAGCTAAAGTTTCCATCTCTTCCTCCTACCTTATTTCTTCTTCGCTTTTTTATCAGCAGCGTGGCCGCGATAAGTACGAGTCGGTGCGAATTCACCCAGTTTGTGACCAACCATTTCGTCGGTAACAAAGACTGGAACGTGCTGACGACCATTATGGACAGCGATGGTCAAACCGATCATGTTAGGAAAGATCGTTGAACGACGGGACCAAGTGCGCAGGGGCTTCTTGTCTCCGCTTTCCACCGCTTTCTCTACCTTCTTCAGCAAGTGCAGGTCAATAAAAGGACCTTTCTTGAGAGAACGTGGCATGGCTTATCCTCTAAAATTATTTGCTACGGCGACGTACGATAAATTTATCAGTACGCTTGTTGCTGCGGGTCTTCTTACCTTTGGTCTGAACGCCCCACGGAGTTACCGGGTGCTTACCAAAGTTACGACCTTCACCACCACCATGTGGGTGATCGACTGGGTTCATCGCAGTACCGCGAACGGTAGGACGAACACCACGCCAGCGTGCAGCACCAGCTTTACCCAGAACGCGCAGCATATGCTCAGCATTGCCAACTTCGCCCAGAGTAGCGCGGCAGTCTGCTTCGACTTTACGCATTTCACCAGAACGCAGACGCAGGGTGACATAAGCACCGTCACGCGCAACGATCTGAACGTAAGTACCCGCGGAACGCGCCAGCTGACCGCCTTTACCTGGTTTCATTTCTACGTTATGAACGGTAGAACCAACCGGGATATTGCGCATCGGCAGGGTGTTGCCTGCTTTGATTGCAGCATCAACGCCAGACTGAATCTGGTCGCCAGCTTTCAGGCCTTTAGGGGCCAGGATGTAACGGCGTTCGCCATCTTTGTACAGAACCAGCGCGATGTTCGCGGAACGGTTCGGATCGTACTCAAGACGCTCAACAACTGCTGGGATACCGTCTTTGTTGCGTTTGAAGTCAACAATACGATAAGCCTGCTTGTGGCCACCACCGATGTGACGAGTGGTGATACGGCCATTGTTGTTACGACCACCGGATTTGCTGTTTTTTTCCAGCAACGGAGCAAAAGGTTTGCCCTTGTGCAGCTCAGGGTTAACCACTTTAACTACGTGGCGACGACCCGGAGATGTCGGTTTACATTTAACAACTGCCATTGTATTACTCCTCCGACTTACTCAGCGCCGCCAACGAAGTCCAGGTTCTGGCCTTCTTTCAGGGTGACGTAAGCTTTTTTCCAGTCGCTACGACGACCGATACGCTGTCCGTGACGTTTAACTTTCCCTTTAACTACCAGGGTGTTAACGACTTCGACTTCGACTTCAAACAGTTTCTGCACAGCAGCTTTGATCTCTGCTTTGGTCGCGTCTTTAGCAACTTTGAGAACGATGGTGTTTGTTTTTTCCATCGCAGTAGACGCTTTTTCAGAAACGTGCGGTGCGCGCAGCACCTTCAGCAGACGTTCTTCACGAATCATGCCAGCATCTCCTCAACTTGCTTAACAGCATCAGCAGTCATTACGACTTTGTCGAAGGCGATCAGGCTAACCGGGTCGATACCAGTCGCGTCGCGTACGTCAACCTTGTGCAGGTTACGCGCGGCCAGGAACAGGTTCTCGTCCAGCTCACCGGTGATGATCAGCACATCTTCCAGAGCCATGTCTTTCAGTTTCTGTGCCAGCAGCTTAGTTTTAGGCGCTTCAACAGAGAACTTCTCGACAACGATCAGACGATCCTGACGTACCAGTTCGGACAGGATGCTTTTCAGCGCGCCGCGGTACATCTTTTTGTTAACTTTTTGACTGTGGTCCTGTGGACGCGCAGCGAAGGTCACGCCACCTGAACGCCAGATCGGGCTCTTGATAGAACCTGAACGCGCACGGCCGGTACCTTTCTGGCGCCATGGCTTTTTGCCTGAACCAGTTACTTCAGCACGAGTCTTCTGAGCACGAGTACCCTGACGAGCACCAGCTGCATAAGCAACAACAACCTGGTGAACCAGCGCTTCGTTGAAATCACGACCGAAGGTAGTTTCGGAAACAGTCAGCGCGCTCTGCGCGTCTTTCAATACTAATTCCATTGCTATCCCCTTACGCCTTCACAGCTGGTTTAACGATCAGGTCGCTACCGGTTGCACCCGGGACCGCACCTTTAACCAGCAGCAGGTTGCGCTCAGCGTCAACACGTACTACGTCCAGGCTCTGAACGGTTACACGTTCGTTGCCCAGCTGACCTGCCATTTTCTTGCCTTTGAACACTTTGCCCGGAGTCTGGTTCTGACCGATAGAACCCGGAACGCGGTGAGACAAGGAGTTACCGTGAGTAGCGTCCTGGGTACGGAAGTTCCAGCGCTTAACGGTACCAGCAAAACCTTTACCTTTAGAGGTACCGGTTACGTCAACTTTTTTAACGTCAGCAAACAGCTCAACGCTAATGTCCTGACCTACGGTGAACTCTTCGCCTTCAGCAAGACGGAATTCCCACAGACCACGGCCAGCTTCTACGCCAGCTTTAGCGAAGTGACCCGCTTCTGGTTTGGTTACACGGTTAGCTTTTTTAGCACCAGTGGTCACCTGAACAGCGCGGTAGCCATCGTTAGCCAGATCTTTAACCTGGGTAACGCGGTTTGCTTCAACTTCGATTACGGTTACTGGGATTGAAACGCCATCTTCAGTGAAGATGCGGGTCATGCCCACTTTTTTACCGACTAAACCAATCATTGTATCAACCTCTCAATCGCTCGATGACCTGATTAACCCAGGCTGATCTGCACGTCTACACCGGCAGCCAGATCCAGACGCATCAGAGCATCAACGGTTTTCTCAGTTGGCTCAACGATGTCAACCAGACGCTTGTGAGTGCGGATCTCGTACTGATCACGCGCATCTTTGTTAACGTGCGGAGAGATCAGAACGGTAAAGCGCTCTTTGCGGGTCGGCAGCGGGATCGGACCACGGACTTGCGCACCAGTGCGCTTAGCAGTCTCGACGATTTCCGCGGTTGATTGATCGATCAGACGATGATCAAACGCTTTAAGGCGGATACGGATTCTTTGGTTCTGCATGAGACCAGAGCTCCAATTATTTTATAAACGAAAATGATTACTCCTCAAACCCATTACGATTGATGGGAGAGTGTAACCGTTCTTACGTAGCTCCCCAATTGGGAGCATTGTTGAGTAACAAAGTGAGCTACTCTGGTTCAGATTGAACCCGCCGTCAATTACGACAAGCCCGCGCATTATACGTAAATCAGCGAAAGACGCAAGTGCCGTTTAGAAATTAAGCGCCAAAGTCGTACTCTGCGTAAGGCCTCGCAATTTTTTATGCAAAGTATCCCTTCTCAACTCTTTGTCTGAAGCCGCTATGCAATTGTTGTTTTTACACATTGCCGGGCATGCAGATTGTTACGAGTATGCGCTCAAACCATTTTGAGGCTCTCGCTATGCTAATGTCCCTCCCCTTTCTGCTGATCTATTTTGCGTTATCGGCCTTGCTTGTACGCACCGATATTCGCACGGGGCTGCTTCCCGATAAATTCCTTTGCCCGCTGCTATGGACGGGCCTGCTCTACCAGCTTTGTCTTCATCCTGATTTTTTGCCGAGCGCGGTAGTGGGTGCGACGGCAGGATACGCCGGATTCGCCGTTATCTATTGGGGATATCGACTCATCTGCCGACGTGAAGGGATGGGGTATGGCGACATAAAATATCTTGCGGCGCTGGGAGCATGGCATGGCTGGTGTGTACTGCCAGTACTGGCATTAGTGGCCGCGTTAATGGCTCTGCTGTATCTGGTTGGTTTCTCGTTGTTCAACCCTGATAAGCAGGCATTAAAAAACCCACTGCCTTTTGGGCCATTTCTGGCGGCAGCGGGTTTATGCGTTGGCTGGGAAAGCCTGATTAACTTTCCACTTTGATCTGAGACTGAAGGTAGTTCTGTAGGCCAATTTTGCTAATGAGATCCAGTTCGGTCTCAAGCCAGTCGATGTGCCCTTCTTCATCGGCCAGGATCTGGATCATCATATCCCGGCTGACGTAGTCATGTACGCTGTCCGCATAGGCAATGGCTTCACGCAGGTCTTTTGCACCCTCCAGCTCTAGCCGGAGATCAGAACGCAGCATCTCTTCAACATCTTCTCCGATGCCCAGTTTTCCGAGATCCTGTAGGTTAGGAATGCCTTCGAGGAATAAAATACGCTCAATATATTTATCGGCGTGTTTCATTTCATCAATGGACTCATGGTATTCAACATCGTTGAGGCGAGTCAGTCCCCAGTTTTTGAACATTCTTGCATGGAGAAAATACTGATTGATTGCGACAAGCTCATTTCCCAATAATTTATTGAGATAACTTATGATTTTAACATCACCTTTCATTATATAGTCCCTCCGCTTCCACTCATTGAAGCGTAGATCGGGCTACGGGGATGTCAAAAAAAAGATGGAGGCTTACGCGATCTCTTTGAATTCCGGGATCTGCATCAGTTCGTCCTGCATGATCTCACGCGCTGCGCGAACGCATTTACCGCATTGATTTCCCACCGGAACAAACTTACGAAGCTGCTGGAAAGATTGTGGTTGAAACTGGCGAACGGCCTGACGAATTTTTTTGTCGCTTACACCATTACATAAACAAACGTACATAAAGACTCCCGTTCAAAATATGCGCAAAGTGTAAGTGAGAATGGTTATGATTACAATAGCACGGGCGTCGGAATACGTGGCGGGAGAAAGCAAAAAATGCGAATTTTTATGACAATGCCCAACGGCAGAAAACAAAAAAGGACGCCGAAGCGTCCTTTTTATTTCAGGGATAATTAATTAGCCCAGAACTTTAGCAACAACGCCCGCGCCAACGGTACGGCCGCCTTCACGGATTGCGAAACGCAGACCGTCGTCCATCGCGATTGGGTGGATCAGAGTCACAACCATCTTGATGTTGTCGCCTGGCATTACCATCTCTACGCCTTCTGGCAGTTCGATGGTACCGGTCACGTCAGTTGTACGGAAGTAGAACTGTGGACGGTAGCCTTTGAAGAACGGAGTATGACGGCCGCCTTCGTCTTTGGACAGAATGTACACTTCAGATTCGAACTTGGTGTGTGGCTTGATTGAGCCTGGCTTCGCCAGAACCTGACCACGTTCGATTTCTTCACGTTTGATACCACGCAGCAGAACACCAACGTTCTCACCAGCACGGCCTTCGTCCAGCAGTTTGCGGAACATTTCAACGCCAGTACAGGTAGACTTCGCAGTCTCTTTGATACCAACGATTTCAACTTCTTCACCAACTTTGATGATACCGCGCTCTACACGACCGGTAACAACGGTACCACGACCGGAGATGGAGAATACGTCTTCGATTGGCAGCAGGAATGGCTTGTCAATCGCACGCTCTGGTTCTGGGATGTAAGAATCCAGGTAGCCAGCCAGTTCGATGATTTTCTCTTCCCACTCTGCTTCGCCTTCCAGCGCTTTCAGCGCGGAACCACGAACGATTGGGGTATCGTCGCCTGGGAAATCGTACTGAGACAGCAGTTCACGAACTTCCATCTCTACCAGTTCCAGCAGCTCTTCGTCATCAACCATGTCGCATTTGTTCAGGAACACGATGATGAAAGGAACGCCTACCTGACGACCCAGCAGGATGTGCTCACGAGTCTGAGGCATAGGGCCGTCAGTCGCAGCAACAACCAGGATCGCGCCGTCCATCTGCGCAGCACCGGTGATCATGTTTTTAACATAGTCGGCGTGGCCTGGGCAGTCTACGTGTGCGTAGTGGCGAGTCGGGGTGTCATACTCAACGTGAGAAGTGTTGATGGTGATACCACGAGCTTTTTCTTCTGGTGCGTTATCGATCTGGTCGAAAGCACGAGCAGCACCGCCGTAGGTTTTAGCCAGTACGGTAGTGATTGCAGCAGTCAGGGTAGTTTTACCATGGTCAACGTGGCCGATAGTACCAACGTTGACGTGCGGTTTTGTACGTTCAAATTTTTCTTTAGACACGGCTATATTCCTTACTATAGTGCTCTCCCCTTCGGAGAGAGCACGGGACTTAGGTTTTAATCCTGTGGATTACTTACCACGGGCTTCGATAACGGCCTGAGCAACGTTGTTCGGCGCATCATCATACTTCAGGAATTCCATAGTGTATGATGCACGACCTTTGGTCAGAGAACGCAGCTGAGTTGCATATCCGAACATTTCAGACAGCGGAACTTCAGCGTGGATCTTAACGCCAGTTACTTCGGATTCCTGACCACGCAGCATACCGCGACGACGGCTCAAGTCACCGATAACGTCACCGGTGTTCTCTTCCGGAGTTTCTACTTCAACCTTCATGATTGGCTCAAGCAGAACTGGTTTTGCTTTCTTAAAGCCTTCTTTAAAGGCAATAGACGCAGCCAGTTTAAACGCCAGTTCAGAGGAGTCAACGTCGTGGTAAGAACCGAAGTGCAGACGAACACCCATGTCTACAACCGGGTAACCAGCCAGAGGACCAGCTTTCAGCTGCTCCTGGATACCTTTATCAACGGCAGGGATGTATTCGCCAGGAATTACACCACCTTTGATGTCGTTGATGAACTCGTAACCTTTAGGGTTAGAGCCCGGCTCCAGTGGGTACATGTCGATCACAACGTGACCGTACTGACCGCGACCACCAGACTGCTTAGCGTGTTTACCTTCAACATCGGTAACTTTCGCGCGAATCGCTTCGCGGTAAGCAACCTGAGGTTTACCCACGTTCGCTTCAACGTTGAATTCACGCTTCATACGGTCAACGATGATGTCCAGGTGCAGTTCACCCATACCAGCGATGATGGTCTGGTTAGATTCTTCATCAGTCCATACGCGGAATGATGGGTCTTCTTTCGCCAGACGGCCCAGAGCCAGACCCATTTTTTCCTGGTCAGCTTTGGTTTTTGGTTCAACCGCGATGGAGATTACCGGCTCAGGGAATTCCATACGCTCCAGAATGATCGGGTGATCCGGGTCACACAGGGTGTCACCAGTAGTCACGTCTTTCAGACCGATAGCAGCAGCGATGTCGCCCGCACGAACTTCTTTGATCTCTTCACGTTTGTTAGCGTGCATCTGTACGATACGGCCAAAACGTTCACGCGCCGATTTCACGGAGTTCAGGATGGTGTCACCGGAGTTAACCACACCAGAGTAAACGCGGAAGAAGGTCAGGTTACCCACGAATGGGTCGGTAGCAATTTTGAACGCCAGCGCAGAGAACGGCTCGTCATCACTTGCGTGACGCTCAGCCGGAGTATCTTTACCGTCGTCCAGGATGCCGTTGATCGCAGGAACGTCAACCGGGGATGGCAGGTAGTCAACTACCGCATCCAGCATTGCCTGAACACCTTTGTTCTTGAACGCAGAACCACAGGTTACCAGGATGATTTCGTTGTTCAGAACACGCTGACGCAGAGCAGATTTGATCTCTTGCTCAGTCAGTTCTTCACCACCCAGGTATTTCTCCATCAGCTCTTCAGAAGCTTCTGCTGCGGATTCGATCAGGTTCTGGTGCCATTCGTCAGCCAGGTCCTGCATCTCTGCCGGGATATCTTCGTATTCGAAGGTAACGCCCGCATCTGCTTCGTTCCAGTTGATGGCTTTCATTTTCACCAGGTCGATAACACCGGTGAAGCCTTCTTCAGCACCAATTGCCAGCTGAAGCGGAACAGGGTTCGCGCCCAGACGGGTTTTGATCTGGCCAACAACTTTCAGGAAGTTAGCACCCATACGGTCCATTTTGTTAACGAACGCGATGCGTGGAACTTTATATTTGTTAGCCTGACGCCATACGGTTTCAGACTGTGGCTGAACACCACCAACTGCGCAATAAACCATTACCGCGCCGTCAAGAACACGCATGGAACGTTCTACTTCGATGGTGAAGTCAACGTGCCCTGGGGTGTCGATGATGTTTACGCGATGCGGTTCGTACTGCTTAGCCATACCTGACCAGAAAGCAGTAGTCGCTGCGGAGGTGATAGTAATACCACGCTCCTGCTCCTGTTCCATCCAGTCCATGGTGGCTGCGCCGTCATGAACTTCACCGATTTTATGGTTTACACCGGTGTAGAACAGAATACGTTCGGTAGTAGTGGTTTTACCGGCGTCGATGTGCGCACTGATACCGATGTTACGGTAGCGTGCGATGGGTGTTGTACGAGCCATTTGATTCCTCGTTTATATCTTTAGGCGTTCAGTTAAGTTACCCAGAGCGGGCGGCTTCTCTGAAGCGCCCGCCTGGTGACTACGACTCCGAAGGGATTACCAACGGTAGTGTGCGAACGCCTTGTTGGCTTCTGCCATACGGTGAACGTCTTCACGTTTCTTAACTGCAGTACCTTTGTTTTCTGCAGCATCAGAAAGTTCGTTCGCCAGACGCAGAGCCATGGATTTATCACCGCGTTTACGAGCAGCTTCAACGATCCAACGCATTGCCAGAGCATTACGACGAACCGGACGAACTTCAACTGGAACCTGATAAGTAGAACCACCAACGCGGCGAGACTTAACTTCTACAGTCGGGCGCACGTTGTCGAGAGCGACTTCGAAAGCTTCCAGTTCATTTTTACCAGAACGCTGAGCCAGGGTCTCCAGCGCGCTGTATACGATTGCTTCTGCAGTAGATTTTTTACCATCTACCATCAGGATATTTACAAATTTTGCCAGCAGTTCTGATCCGAATTTCGGATCTGGAAGAATTTTACGCTGACCAATGACGCGACGACGTGGCATGGGATTACTCCGTTGTTAATTCAGGATTGTCCAAAACTCTACGAGTTTAGTTTGACATTAAGATAAATCAGTTTGGCCTTACTTAACGGAGAACCATTAAGCCTTAGGACGCTTCACGCCGTACTTGGAGCGAGCCTGCTTACGGTCTTTAACACCTGAGCAGTCCAGCGCACCACGAACGGTGTGGTAACGAACACCCGGAAGGTCTTTAACACGACCGCCACGGATCAGGATCACGGAGTGCTCCTGAAGGTTGTGACCTTCACCACCGATGTAGGAAGTCACTTCGAAACCGTTAGTCAAACGCACACGGCATACTTTACGCAGTGCGGAGTTTGGTTTTTTAGGAGTGGTGGTATATACACGAGTACATACGCCACGTTTCTGCGGGCAGGCTTCCAGCGCAGGCACGTTGCTTTTTGCAACTTTGCGTGCACGTGGTTTGCGTACCAGCTGGTTAACTGTTGCCATTAAATAGCTCCTGGTTTTAGCTTTTGCTTCGTAAACACGTAATAAAACGACCTCATACAATATGAGGACGCGAAATTTTAGGGCTACGTCGAAAAGGTGTCAAGAAATATACAGCGATCTCAAATCACCAGTTCATTTGACTGGCGTGCGTCACAGTAAGATTGACGAAATCAGTATAGCCAACCACGTCAATTTTGGCTGAAATTTGACCAGAAAGACCCCGCGCATCCAGATCCTCTTTAAGCGCAGAGACTGTTATGGGGGCATTAGCGAGGATTTCAACAAAACGGCTGCCATCAAGCGCCGCGAGCACACCATCCTGAATCAGCAGCAGATCATCGCCTTCGCGCAGCATGCTCAGTAACGTGTCGATATCGCATTGCCACGGTGAACGGCTCAGGGTATGGAGCATGATAGCCTCAGAAAGTCAGAACGGTATCGTAGTGAGAAAGTTGTTCGCGCAGCGCAGAAGATGTCAGGATCGTCACGTCCAGCACGAACGGTATTTTCTCATTTAACCCACGAGCGGCCAGCGAGTCGGCGCACACATAGAAGGTTTCAATGTCATAGAGCGGCAGAACTTTAAAGGTCGCAATGTAGTCGCGCGCAAGAATAGCCTGCGGTTGTTGGCCTGCCAGAAGCTGGAATACGCCATCGCCTAAAAAGAAGACGCCAATATCTTCGGTTAAAGCCGAGGTCGCGAGCAATGCATCCAGCCCTTCCCGGCCTGAAGCGCTGCCATGCGGGGCAGAAGTAAAAACAAACGCTACGCGCTTCATCAAAATTGCACCACTCTGTCGCAGGTCAACGCCGCCTGTGCTAATGCGCCTAATCCGCTGAGCGAAAAGCCCGGTTGCAGGTTAGCCCCTGCCAGACCAAGGCGTTCGGCTTCAGTCGCATCCGTCACGCCGCGACGCAGTGCCGCCGCGACGCAGATATGCAGGTCGACGCCCTGCGTTTCGTTTAATTTTTGCCAGGCGCGCACAAGGTCAAACTCATCGCTCGCCGGGGACGTAAACTGGTTCGCGTTATAGACCCCTTCACGATAGAAGAAGACGCTTGCCAGTTCATGACCGGCATCAAGCAGCGCATGGGCAAACTGTAGCGCGCTGCTGGCCTGCTGGGTACCGTACGCCGGGCCCGTCACCATTAACGCAAAACGCATTACTTGTCTTGCCCCAGGAAGTCGCCGCTTTTGAACTGGCGAATATAGAGGTAAACCGTGTGTTTGGAGATATTCAGGCGATCGGCCACCTGGTTGATGGCATCTTTGATATCAAAAATCCCTTTCTCATAGAGGTTCAGGACGATCTGACGATTCTTGGCGTTGTTGGATACGTTGCGATCGGCATTCACCTCTTCAATGGTGAACTCCAGCGTCTGTGTCACGAGATCCTCAACAGAAGAGGCAAAGTTCACCGATGAGCCCACGTCCGGCGTTTCTGGCGGAATGAAAGTGCTCATGATTTGCGAGAATGGCACATCAAGGTTCATGTTGATGCACAGCAGACCGATCACCCGGTGTTCGCGGTTTCGAATCGCGATAGTTTCTGATTTCATCAGCACGCCGCTTTTGGCGCGGGTGAAATAGCATTTTGAGACGCTGCTGTCCGCGCCGGTCATGTCATGCAACATACGCAATGCAAGGTCGGTGATTGGCGAACCAATTTTACGGCCAGTGTGCTCACCATTCGCAATGCGGATAGCGGAACACTTAAGATCTTGCAGGGAATGCAATACGATTTCGCAGTGGGAACCAATGAGCATCGCTAACCCGTCCACTACCGCTTCGTAGGATTTCAGAATATCGAAGTCGGTCTGGTCAAATGGACGTTGATCCAGCAAATCAAGTTCACTGGTTTCGTTGGTTAAAAGCGACCTGGACATGAAAAAAACACTCCTTTTCAGGAGCCTGTCGTTAGGTTTTCAGGGCAGGCTCATTATCTACACGGACAACTAAATTAATACAGCGTGTATAACGCTTTCCAGTGTTAATTATATCTGCCCCACAATAAAAAAACCGCCGCCTGTAAAGGCGGCGGTTTTTTTCAGCATTACTTCTTAGCTGCTGCGGCTTTGTCGTCAGCCGGTGCGTCTGTTTTCGCATCCGCTTTCGGCGCCGGTTTGATGTCCAGCAGTTCTACATCAAATACCAGCGTAGAGTTAGCCGGGATACCCGGAACGCCGGTTTTGCCGTAAGCCAGATCCGGTGGGATGACCAGCTTGATTTTACCGCCTTTCTTGATGTTCTTCAGGCCTTCGGTCCAGCCCGGGATCACACCGTCCAGACGGAAGGAGAGAGGCTCACCGCGAGTATAAGAGTTATCGAATTCTTTACCGTCGATCAGCGTACCTTTGTAGTTAACTACAACGGTGTCGCTGTCTTTAGGCGCGTCGCCGGTACCTTCTTTCTCAACTTTATAGATCAGGCCAGTAGAAGACGTTTTAACGCCTTTCTCTTTAGCGAACTTATCGCGGTAGGCTTTGCCTTTCGCTTCGTTATCTTTAGCGTCTGCTTCCATCTTGGTCTGAGCGGCGCCTTTCACGCGCGCTTCAAACGCTTGCAGAGTCTGCTCGATTTCCTGGTCAGACAGTTTGCTCTTGTCTGCGAACGCATCCTGAACCCCTGCGATCAGCTGGTTTTTGTCCAGTTTGATGCCCAGTTTCTCTTGTTCTTTCAGAGAGTTTTCCATGTAACGGCCCAGAGACGCGCCAAGTGCGTAGGCGGATTTCTGGTCGTCATTCTTGAATGCCGCTTTGCTGTCTGTAGTCGCAGCAGGCTTCGCAGCAGTATCAGCAGCGAAAGACAGCGGCGCATTGAGCGCTACAGCCATAGTGGTCGCCAGCAGCGTAACTTTAAACAGTGATTTCATCCATATCTCCAGGACCTGAGGTCTCTCACCCCAGTGTTAAACGTAAATGAGTGACGTACTATAAAACGTTGTGGAAGAAATCTACAGACAGACTCCCCCGAATGTCGCTTCTTTTCAGACTATTTTTGTTTAAATAAGTTTCTTGTCAGGGAGATGGATACTGTACTTAAGGAAAAAGTCAGATAAACTTCGCCGCCGCTGGTCCATTATGGCGCATGAGAGATAAACGAGGTGAATGATGAAGGATACAACGATCGAAGCGAGACTGGCTGAGCTGGAAAGCCGCCTGGCTTTTCAGGACATCACCATCGAAGAACTGAACCAGACCGTGACGGCTCATGAGCTTGAAATGGCAAAAATGCGCGATTTGATGCGACTTCTCACTGAAAAAGTGAAGGCAACGCAGTCGTCGCACATCGCCTCTCAGGCTGAAGAGACGCCACCACCTCATTATTGAGGCGTAAAAAAAGCGGGATTATCCCGCTTTTTTATTTTCCGCAGTACGGAATCAGTGGCAGCCGCAGCCGCCGTTACCGCAACCACCTTTACCGTGGCCGTGGTCATGACCATGATCGTGGCCGTGACCACCGCAGCAGCCGTCGTGGCCGTGATCGTGGTCATGGTCGTGACCGTGCGCACCATGAACGTGGCCATGAGCCAGCTCTTCTTCGGTCGCTTCACGGATAGCAACAACTTCTACGTTGAACTTCAGGTTCTGACCAGCCAGCATGTGGTTGCCGTCAACCACAACGTGGTCGTCTTCAACTTCTGTGATTTCAACCGGAACCGGACCCTGGTCAGTTTCAGCCAGGAAGCGCATGCCAACCTGCAACTCGTCAACGCCCATGAACACGTCTTTAGGAACGCGCTGAACCAGGTTGTCATCATACTGACCGTAAGCGTCGTTCGCGCCGACAGCAACGTCGAATTTGTCGCCAACTTCATGACCTTCCAGCGCCGTTTCCAGGCCGGAAATCAGGGAACCGTGACCATGCAGGTAGTCCAGCGGCGCACTCACCGGAGACTCATCAACCAACACACCGTCTTCTGTACGTACCTGATAGGCCAGGCTGACCACCAGGTCTTTTGCTACTTTCATGATATCTCCTGAGCGTGGGAAAATTGCTGGCGCAGATTGTAGCGGAATTCTGCACCCGTGTACCCTTAAGCTTAAAAAAACTCAGAGCATATCGCTAGTCTGGATGAAAAATGCCGATCACTTGCTCTTCTTTGCGAACGTGATCGCGGGCTTCTTTGTCGGCCTCACGCATCTGGTGACCGCACTTAACACACTCAACAATATCGATATTATTCTCCCGCCACATGGCCAGCGTATCTTGCGCCTGGCAGGACGGGCATTTTGCGCCCGCGATAAAGCGTTTACGTAAAGCCATCTTTCGTTACCCTTTATTCAAATTCATCCCAGCCGTCGAGCTGGCGTCGTTCCTGTTGCATCTCACGCTGGAAGATCTCCTCCAGTTCGCGACGCGCTTCCCGCACGCGGGAGATCTGCGCCGTGTCGCTGTGCACAGGCATCAGTTCACGCAGCATTCGCATATCCAGCCGGCGGAAATGCATCTGGGCGCGTTGCGCCTGGTGAGGATGCATACCCAGCGAAACCAGCGCCTTGCGCCCCAGCTCCAGCGCGCTGGAGAAGGTTTCGCGGGAGAAGTGTTTCACACCCGCCTGCAAAAGTTCGTGAGCCTCAACACGTCCGCGCGCACGCGCCAGAATATGCAGATGCGGGAAATGCTGCTGGCACAGCTCCACCAGCTTCATTGTGTCTTCCGGATCGTTACAGGTGATGACGATGGACTCCGCAGCCTCTGCGCCCGCCGAGCGCAACAGCTCAAGCTGCGTCGCATCCCCGTAGTACACCTTATAACCATATTTGCGCATCAGGTTGACGGCGCTGATATCGCGCTCCAGCACCGTAATGCGCATTTTATTTGCCATCAACAGGCGACCAATCACCTGTCCGAAGCGGCCAAAGCCCACGACGATCACCTGCGGTTTATCATCTTCCACCCACGGCGCTTCGTCTTCATCGTCTGCGGGATTCAGGCGGCGCGACAGCAGTTTGTCCACCAGCTTCATCAGCAGCGGCGTGGTCATCATCGACAGCGTGACCGTCACCAGCAGCAGCGCCATCTGGTCATCTTTGAACAGCTTCTGAGACGACGCAGTGGAAAACAGCACAAACGCAAACTCTCCGCCCTGACTTAACACGCTGGAAAACTGCATCCTTTCCGAGCTGCGCAGCCCGTAAATCCGCGCGAGGAGATACAGCACCAGCGTTTTGACCGCCACCAGCACGGCGACACTCGCAATAACCCACAGCAGATGGGTATAGAGCACGCCAAGATTAAGCGCCATACCCACCGAGATAAAGAACAGCCCTAACAGCAGTCCCTTAAACGGATCGATGGCGGTCTCCAGCTCGTGGCGGTACTCGCTTTCCGCAAGCAGCACCCCGGCGATAAACGTCCCGAGCGCCATCGACAGCCCCAGCGCATCCATAAACAGCGCTGAACCAAGCACCAGCAGCAGCGTTGCGGCGGTGAAGACCTCGCGTACGCCGGATGCCGCAATAAACCGGAACACTGGACGCAGTAAAAACCGTCCGCCGATCAGCATCCCCGCGAAGGCCAGCACCTTCATGGAGATCTTCATCCAGTCGAAATGATCGTCTCCGGAGCCTGCCAGCAGCGGCACCAGCGCCAGCGCCGGGATCACCGCTAAATCCTGGAACAGCAGCACCGAAAAGCCCAGTTGCCCCGCCTCGTTGCGGTTCATCCCTTTGTCGCGCATCAGCTGAAGCGCCATCGCCGTCGACGACATCGCAAGACCGATCCCGCCAATCACCGCGGCCTGCCAGGAAAACTGCGTCAGCATCAGCAGGCCCGCCAGAATGGCGGCGCTGAGCAACACCTGCGCCGCCCCGACGCCAAAAATAGATTGCCGCAGTTGCCACAGCTTGGACGGATTAAGCTCAAGCCCGATGATAAACATCAGGAATACCACGCCCAGCTCGGAGAAGTGGAGAATTTCATCCACATCGCTGATAAACCCAAGCCCCCAGGGACCAATGGCTATCCCCGCCAGCAAATAGCCCAGCACCGCGCCAATGCCGAGACGCGCGGCAAGGGGGACCGCGACGACGGCGGCAAACAAAAACAGCACCCCGGCGAGGAGTAAATTCGAACCGTCCATTAGCGTCCTCCCGCCGGAATCGGTGACGCCAGCCATTCGCCATAGGCCCTGGCATGGCTCGCCAGCGCTTTCGGATCCTGCCGCCGTGCCCAGTAGATAATAATCGGGCTCATCCAGTGCATACGGCACATCGCCGCCGTCAGCTCAAACGGCCGCAGAATGTCGCTCATGGGGTAACGGTTCAGCCCGTCGTGACGGTAAGCGCTTTCCGGCTCACCGGTGGTAATGACACTCCGCCAGTACTTTCCCGCCAGCTGGTTGCCCCCCACCCCGCTGGAAAAGCCCCGGCTCAGGACGCGGTCCAGCCACTCTTTCAGCAGCGCCGGACAGCTATAGGTATAAAGTGGATGCTGCAACACAATCACGTCGTGCTGACGCAGCAGTTCCTGCTCGTAAGGAATATCAATAAAGAAATCGGGATAATGCGCGTAGAGATCGTGCACCGTTACGTTACTGAGCTGTGTGGCCGGCTTAAGCAGCACCCGGTTTGCCACCGAGTCCTGTGATTCCGGATGGGCATACAGCAGCAGCACTTTCGCTGTCTGAGACATCACTCCCCTCCCGGTTCTGTTTTTGTGTATTGTTGTCGTTTTGGGCTACCATGGCGGCCCGGTGGGGAAATTGGCCCACACCTTACATTATCATAATGACAAATTAACATAGTCGGAACATACGGCGCTTCTATGATTGTTTTCTCCTCGTTACAAATTCGTCGCGGCGTGCGCGTCCTGCTGGATAACGCGACTGCTACCATCAACCCGGGCCAGAAAGTGGGGCTGGTCGGCAAAAACGGCTGCGGTAAATCCACCCTGCTGGCACTGCTGAAAAACGAGATAAGCGCGGATGGCGGGAACTTTACCTTCCCGGGCAACTGGCAGCTCGCCTGGGTAAACCAGGAGACCCCCGCGCTGAGCGAACCGGCGCTCGACTATGTTATCGACGGCGACCGTGAATACCGCAAGCTCGAAGCGGAGCTCAACGCCGCCAACGAACGCAACGACGGCCACGCCATCGCCACCGTCCACGGCAAGCTGGACGCCATCGACGCCTGGACCATTCGCTCCCGCGCCTCCAGCCTGCTGCACGGCCTGGGCTTCAGCAACGAACAGCTTGAACGCCCGGTGAGCGATTTCTCGGGTGGCTGGCGTATGCGCCTTAACCTGGCGCAGGCGCTGATCTGCCGCTCTGACCTCCTGCTGCTCGATGAACCGACCAACCACCTCGATCTCGATGCGGTTATTTGGCTGGAGAAGTGGCTCAAGAGCTATCAGGGCACTCTGATTCTGATCTCCCACGACCGCGACTTCCTCGACCCGGTGGTGGATAAAATCATTCATATCGAACAGCAAAGCCTGTTCGAGTACACCGGCAACTACAGCTCTTTCGAGCGCCAGCGCGCGACGCGCCTCGCCCAGCAGCAGGCGATGTATGAAAGCCAGCAGCAGCGCGTGGCGCACCTGCAAAGCTTTGTGGATCGCTTCAAGGCCAAGGCGTCAAAAGCCAAGCAGGCGCAGAGCCGCGTCAAAATGCTGGAACGCATGGAGATGATTGCCCCCGCGCACGTGGATAACCCGTTCCACTTCAGCTTCCGCGAGCCGGAGAGCCTGCCGAACCCGCTGCTGAAGATGGAAAAAGTGAGCGCGGGCTATGGCGATCGCATTATTCTCGACTCTATCAAGCTCAACCTGGTGCCGGGTTCACGCATCGGTCTGCTGGGGCGTAACGGCGCCGGTAAATCGACGCTGATCAAGCTGCTGGCGGGCGAGCTTAACCCGGTCAGCGGCGAAATCGGGCTGGCAAAGGGCATCAAGCTTGGCTACTTCGCCCAGCATCAGCTGGAATTTTTACGCGCCGATGAATCGCCGATCCAGCACCTGGCGCGCCTGGCGCCGCAGGAGATGGAGCAGAAGCTGCGTGACTACCTCGGCGGCTTTGGCTTCCAGGGCGATAAGGTGACTGAAAATACAGCGCGTTTCTCCGGCGGCGAAAAAGCGCGTCTGGTGCTGGCGCTGATCGTCTGGCAGCGTCCAAACCTGCTGCTGCTCGATGAACCGACCAACCACCTCGATCTCGACATGCGTCAGGCGCTGACCGAAGCGCTGATCGAGTTCGAAGGGGCGCTGGTTGTCGTTTCGCACGATCGCCACCTGATCCGCTCCACCACCGACGATCTCTATCTGGTTCACGGCGGCAAAGTGGAGCCGTTCGACGGCGATCTGGAAGATTACCAGCAGTGGTTGACGGACGTGCAGAAGCAGGAAAACCAGCCGGAAGAGTCAGCGAAAGACAACGCCAACAGCGCCCAGGCGCGTAAAGACCAGAAGCGCCGTGAAGCGGAACTGCGCACCCAGACTCAGCCGCTGCGTAAAGAGATTACCCGTCTCGAAAAAGAGATGGAAAAGCTTAACGCCACGCTTGCCGCCGTCGAAGAGAAGCTGGGCGACAGCGAACTGTACGATCAGAGCCGCAAAGCGGAGCTGACGGACTGTCTGCAAACGCAGGCGAAAACCAAATCCAGTCTCGAAGAGTGCGAAATGGCATGGCTGGACGCGCAGGAACAGCTGGAAGCGATGCTGCAAGCCGACTAACACGCCGGGAGGGTTATGGGCTTCGATACCACGAGCGAGATTACATTCCGTAAGCTCAGCATCTTCATGACGTTCATGGACAAGGGCAATATCGCACGTACCGCCGAAACGCTCGGCCTGAGCGGTGTCAGCGTGCACCGCGCGCTGCATACCCTAGAAGAGAACGTCCGCTGCCCGCTCTTTGCTCACAAAGGGCGTAACCTGATTGCCCTCCCCTCCGCATGGACGCTGCTGGAGTATTGTCAGGAGGTGATGCAGGTGATGGAGCGCGGGCTGGAAGAGTCGCGCAAGATTGCCGGTATCGGCCAGGGACGGTTGCGCGTCGGTACGCTTTACTCGCTGACGCTGGAAACCGTGCCGCGCCTGATAATGGGCATGAAGCTGCGCCGTCCGGATCTGGAGATGGATCTGACGATGGGCTCGAACGAAACCCTGCTCCATATGCTGGATGAGGGGTCGCTGGATGCGATTTTAATCTCTATCTCCGAAAGCGATATCGACCGTAACAGCCTCGAAGTGCTTCCTCTGTTCCATGACGATATTTTCCTTGCCGCACCAGCCTCTGCCACGCTGAATACCAGCGGCCCCGCCGATCTGCGTGACTATAAAGATCAGAAGTTTGTCGCCCTCGCGGAAGGGTTCGCCACTTACGCCGGGTTTCAGGAAGCGTTTCATATTGCCGGTTTCGAGCCGGAGATTGTGACGCGGGTAAACGATATTTTCTCGATGCTCAGCCTGGTGCAGGCGGGCGTCGGCTTTACGCTGATGCCGGGAAGGATGAAGAAGGTCTACGAGAATTCCGTGCAACTGTTGAAGCTGGCGGAGCCGTACCAGATGCAGCAGCTGATCGCGATTGTCTTTGCCCGCAACCGCGAGCAGGATCCGAGCCTGCGCGCGCTGGCCGCCGAAGGGCGGATGTATGCCAGAAGTTTGCAGGATAGTGCCTGATGTTATTGCCCGGTGGCGCTACGCTTACCGGGCCTACAATCCGGGAGTAGGCCCGGTAAGGCGCAGCCGCCACCGGGCAAAAAAACTCACGCACGAAGCCGCCCCGCCAGATGCACCGCCACGTCCACCCCGCTGCGCTCCAGCGAAATGGATTCGCCTTCCCACGCCGCCTGCCGCGTCAGGCAGGTTAATATGCCTCCCGGCGGCATCTCAATCGCCAGCCGCGCTTCACGCTCGTTAGCGGAAATCACCGCCTCCTGCCAGCGCACGGTTCGCGCCATGTTCATTGCCAGATCGTCGGCAATTTTCTCCGGCTGCCAGAGCACGCGTCCGGTACTGCCGCTCAGGTACGCGCAGCGGGGACGGGAAAGCGTGACCGATTCAAACGCCGCTGCCAGCTTCTTCGCCGGTTCCGCCAGCAGCGCGCAGTGCGATGGCACGCTCACCGCCAGCCGTTTGGCCTTGCTTGCACCCTTCGCCAGCGCGCGCTCCGCCACCTGCGCCATACCGTCATCGGTTCCGGCAATCACGATCTGCGTTTCGGCGTTCAGGTTAGCGATATAGGTTCCAGACCCCTGAATCAGGTTTTCCACCTGCGGCAGGGTCAACCCCATAATCGCCGTCAGGCCGTAGCCGTGCGGATACGCCTGCTCCATCAAATCACCGCGCAGCGCCACCAGCTTCAGCGCATCCGTAAAGTCCAGCGAGCCTGCGATAACCGCCGCAGGATAAGCGCCAATGGACAGACCGCTGACAATATCCGGCGACACGCCGCGACGTTCCAGCTCGCGCGCCCAGGCCACGCCGGCAATCAGCAGTGAAAGCTGAACCGCACGGGTGTGGGTTAACGAGGATGCGCTGTCCAGGGTATCGACTTCCGCCCCCAGCACAGCACGGGCCTGCTCCAGCCCCGTTCCCGGCAGGTTTTGCAGCATACCTTCGTGCTGTGTGCCCTGCCCCGGAAAGGTAAACAGTATTTTCATTACTCCTCCCTGTGCCATGGATCCGCTACCAGGCGCGGTCCACATTGCGTTTTTAGCAGCGTTTTGCCGTCGCGTAACCATTCTGCCAGCGCGAATCCGCCCTCGGGCGTGTCCACCTGCGTATCCACCCGGCACAACGCACGGCTGAGCTGAGCCTGCCAGTCAGTAAACGCCTCAGGGGAAACGGTACGCGGGGCGCGGATCAGCAGATCGAGATCGCTATCGGCGTGGATCACCGGAATGCCGGTCGCCAGCGCGTAACCCGTACTGCCGGTTATCCCCCACGTCCACGGCCACGACTGCTGCGCAAGCTGAAGCGCCACCTGAACCGGCGGCTGAGTGACAAACGGCGAACGCAGCAGGTCGGCGGCAACGCTCAACTCTTCGGGCGACACCACGCGCAACACATTCTCAGGCTTCACCCATCCGGCCGCCCGCTGGTTGCGGCGCAATCCGCGCACGCCAACGGGAATACGGCCTTCATTATCAACATCACGCCGCACCACTACCGGTAGCCCGGTATGCCAGGCCGCGTCTACCCAGGATTCGGTAATCCCTTCCAGGGCGTCGCGCGCGGTAAGCCAGATGAGGTCGTGTGGGCGTAATGTTGTGGTCATGATTACATTCCTGAAGTCAGCGAGATAAACAGCGGCAGCGACAGGATACACAGTATGGAGCTCAACAGCAGCACGGCTTCAGCATCCGGCGACTGCACGCCAAAGCGGTTACCGAACACCACGCCAAAGAAGCCCGCAGACAGCGCAATCATCAGGATGGCGGTGATCGCCACGGAGCCGTGCAGACCGAAGATTAAAACGATACCCCAGGCAATCGCTGGCTGGATCAGCAGCTTGGCGATAGTGGAAGTGATCACCATGGTGTTGATCTGAAGCTTACGCGCGGAGAGGATCACCCCGGTCAGGAACAGCGCCGCAGCGGTCGCGGACAGTCCCAGCGGTTTAATCGCCGCCAGTACCAGCTCTGGCATTTTGATGCCGATAGCGGACAGGATCACACCCAGCAGCGGGCCCATCACGATCGGTTTTTTAATGGAGCGCCACATCAGCACCGGCAACATGGAAAGCGTTGAACCGGAGTTATTGCCCTCGGCGCGCGCTTTTTCACGCTCCAGAATAAGCAGGCAGAACGGGGTCATCAGCACCGAACCACAGGCGATGGAGACCGCCACGGAGAGTGAAGTAGAAGAACTTTCACCCAGCACGCTGCCCAGAATCGGCAGGCCGAGCGCCGCATAGTTTGGCAGAGCGACGGTCAGCGTCAGTACGGCCGCATCCTGCGGAGATTTTTTAAAGACTTTGGTGGCGAGGAAGTAGATGGCCGCATAGGTGATCCACATCGCCAGGGTGAGCACCAGGATCAGCGGCGACTGCGCCACAATGCCGGTCCACGGGGTTTGCACGGTGGCGCTGAACAGCGCGGCAGGGAGTGCAAAATCCATAACGAAGATATTCAGCAGGGAAACATTTTTGTTATCGACCATCTTTGCTTTACCGGCCCAGAATCCCAGCAGCATGATGACGAAAATCGGTGCAAGAGCATGAACAATTACGTAAGTCATAAATCACCTGTAGTAAAAAAGTTTAAGCACTGGCGCGATGTTTATTATTTTCAGGATGCAGGTTCCCGCGTGGACGCAACGGGCGCGCCCACGGGGTAATGCATCTGGCAGGTCTCTTTTTACTTACCAGCTGGCTCGCATACGTTCACGTACGAGCGCCGAGCTGCGGCGGTTGTCAGCACCCAGACGGTTTTTCAACGTGGTGTCCTGACGAGCGTCGCTGATGGCCTGTTGCAGGGTAGTTTTCACCCGCGTCAGATCGCTTTCGGAAGGGGCATCCGGGTTGCTGATATCCAGCAGGTCGGAGAGCAGCCCCAGCGTGGCGTAGTTGCTGATGTCGTACGCCATTGGCGGAATGGTTGCCGCCAGTTTTTCCAGCGCCTCCACGGTACGCAGCGTAATGCGCGCCGCAGACTCTTTGCCCATGGCATGGATCAGCACGCCTTTATCGTTGAAGGCAATCAGGCGGTTGGCCTGGTAGCCGTGCGCCAGAAACGCGCCGGACATGGCCTTACCGACGATAAGACCAATCACCGGATGCCCCGCCAGCCGCGCATTGGCATAGGCGGCAGCGGCGCCGGCCAGCGCCTGGTGGATACCAAACGCCTCTTCACGACGGCCATAGGCCTGGCTTGGGACATCGATCACCGCCACAATCGGGCGCTTCACGGCTTTATCGGCGTCAGCGGCGACGGTTTCGCTGACCACTTTTGCCAGCGTCCATCCTTCCAGCAGGCCGACTTCACCCTGCGCCGCGCGCGGGAAGTGGTTGTTGGCGTCCGGCACCACGGCGACAAAGCGCACCGTTTCACCGTTCAGCTCGCCGTCTGCCGCCTGCACGGACGGGCATAACCCCTCCAGACGTTTCGCGTTCGGGGCCAGAGTTTCCAGCCAGAGTTCGCCACGGCTAATTGAGTTAGTCATCATTTCACCTCCCGGGCAAAAAGCGCTTTAATCTGTTCGGCATCGGCCTGTTTGCGGGTGTCGAAATTCGTCAGACGGTTCAGGTAATCGTCATAGTTATCGGTGCGATGTTTCGCCGGTACGCCTTTGGCGATGGCCTCGTTCATCGCGGCTTTCACCGCGTTCACGCCGTCGCCCACCAGCGCGTCCACCAGTCCGCTTTCATAGCGCACTTCGCCGCCGGTCATGCTCCAGATAAACGGACGGTCGCGGGAGTCATATTCTTCAATGCCCGCTTCCTGCTCAATAACCTGCGGGCCGTTGAGGCCAAGACGCGCTTCGCGGGTTACAATCAGGTAGCTGCACAGCGCCGCGGCGATAGACATCCCGCCGAAGCAGCCCACGGTCCCGGCGACAATCCCGACAACCGGGGTATAGCGACGCAGGTCAACGATCGCGGCGTGGATATCGGCAATCGCCGCCAGGCCAAGGTTGGCTTCCTGCAAACGTACGCCGCCGGTTTCGAGGCACAGTACCGCCTGAGTCGGAATGCCGTTGCGGTTATCTTCCGCAGCCAGCTCCAGCGCCGCCGCCATTTTGGCACCGGACACTTCGCCCATGCTGCCGCCCTGGAAGGTGCCTTCAATCGCCACCACCACTGCAGGCTGGCCGTTGATGGTCCCTTTAGCGACTACCATGCCGTCATCGGCCTGAGGAACAATCCCCTGTGGCCCAAGCCACGGAGAGATAATGCCTTCAAACGGATCCAGCAGTTCGCGGTAGCTGCCGTCGTCGAGCAGCGCCTGCGCACGCTGGCGCGCTTTTAATTCGATAAAGCTGCTGTCATCACGCATGGTTCACCCCTTCAAAAACCTGTTCGATACGAATGCGTGCCACGCCCGGCGTCGCGCCGAAGTCGTGGATGGTCAGCTTACCTGCGGGCAGGCTGCTGACGGTTTGCAGGCGATTGAACAACGCCTCCCAGCGCCCACGGCTGTTGTCGACGGAGGTGGTGATATCAATGATTAAGGTCTGGCCCGGTTCGGCGGTGAAAAGCACCTCCATATCCCCGGAACCGACTACCCCTGCCAGCGCCCTGCCGCTTACTTCGCGGCTGGCGGGCACGGTCAATGTGATTTTTTCCATAACATCCTCTTAATGCTTTGAATAGGGCGTTTCGACGCGGTCAAGAAACAGCGTGGCGGCAAGCAGGTCTGCGGCTCCGCCCGGCGAGGCGTTAAGCGTCAGCATCTGACGGTCTAACCGCGCCAGCGCCTGCTGCCCCGCAAGTGTTGCGCATCCTCCCGCGTTCAGCACCGCACGGGCGCCGTTCTGCATGGCATCCAGCCCCTCCATGCCGGCGCGCGACAGCACGCAGGTGTCGGTGAGCGAGGTCATGATCGCCATCAGCGCGTCGAGTCTGGCCTGCGTTTCGCTGCTGCCGTTGAGACGGCTGAGGTGAAGCTGCGGCAGCGCGCGCTGCATGATGTGCGGAAACGCCTGCTGAGCCTCTTCACGCGCGCCCGGTACACGGTAGCGGTGCGTGACGCGTAACCCCTTGCTGAATACTTTCGGCGCCGCGTCATCCGGCAGTTTCGCCAGCTGAGCGGCGGTGTTCGCGACGGTTTGCGCCCGGGCATCGCCGCCCAGCATCGCCACCGCGCTCACCAGCAATCCCAGCGCCCAGATCGCGCCACGGTGTGTGTTCACGCCGTCGGTAGCGGCCATCATCTGCCGTTCGCCTTCACGACCCAGGCGGCCAACGGTTTGCCTGAGGGCAATATCCGCCGGACGCTGCCAGCTCTGTTGCGCCAGCGCCTGAAACGTGGGGGTCAGGCTGTGAGCGGAGCGCTCCATCAGCGCAAGCGATAAATCGTGATGCGCGCCGTTCCCCCGGCTGTCCACCAGACCGGGCTTCGGGCTTAAACGTGCTTCGTCAATCAGACACTGCGTGGCGGTTCGCGCCAGCCATTCGGCACCGCCTTCAACCTGGATCTGGGGCAGAAGTTTCATTACCAGCTCCGGAATTTCGCAGGTGGGTTATACAGGCCGCCGGACCACTCAACGAGGTCAGCCACGCTGCCCGCAGCCAGCAGAGAGCGGGTGGCATCGGTACGACGAATGCCCATATCTTCCGGATACACAACCTTGCCGCTCTGGCGCAGTTCCGCCACGCGTTTGGCGTCAACGCCCAGACCGATATCGGTGATACCCGCCACGGCGGCGACCATGGCGCGACGCTCTTCCAGATCTTTCGCCCGGTAGAGGTAAGCAATCCCCTCTTCCGTCAGCACGTGGGTGACGTCATCGCCGTAAATCATGACCGGCGCCAGCGGCATGCCGGAGGCTTTCGCCACGTCTACGGCGTCGAGTTTCTCCACGAATGTTGGCTTCACGCCCGCCTGGAAGGTTTCCACCATCTGCACAACCAGCTTTTTACCGCGCTGCATCGGGTCAGGCTCGGTGATCATGTTCAGCCAGGCCGGAGTGGCGTGGCGACGACCGTGCGGATCGTGGCCCATGTTTGGTGCGCCGCCGAAGCCGGAGAGACGGCCGCGGGTCACGGTTGAGGAGTTAGCGTAACCATCAACCTGTAGCGTGGAACCGATAAACATGTCGACCGCGTACTGACCAGCCAGCTGACAGAAGGCGCGGTTAGAGCGCATGGAGCCGTCAGCACCGGTAAAGAACACGTCCGGACGGGCGCGGATGTACTCTTCCATCCCCAGCTCGCCGCCGAAGCAGTGGACGCTCTCCACCCAGCCGCTTTCGATGGCCGGGATCAGCGTTGGATGCGGGTTCAAAGTCCAGTGTTTACAGATTTTGCCTTTGAGTCCGAGCTGTTCGCCGTAGGTTGGCAGCAGCAGTTCGATCGCTGCGGTATTAAAGCCAATCCCGTGGTTCAGGGACTGCACCTGGTGTTCAGCGTAGATGCCTTTAATCGCCATCATCGCCATCAGGATGTGTTCCTGTTTAATCAGGCGCGGGTCGCGGGTGAAGAGCGGCTCAATAAAGAACGGCTTGTCCGCCACCACCACGTAATCGATCCACGAGCCCGGAATATCGACGCGCGGCAGGTCGCACTCGTCGTCCACCAGCTCGTTCACCTGTGCGATGACGATGCCGTCGTGGAACGCGGCGGCTTCCACCAGCGCCGGGGTATCTTCGGTACTCGCCCCGGTGTAGAGGTTACCTTTACGGTCCGCTTTAAAACCGGCAATCAGCGCCACATTTGGCGAAAGGTCGACGTATAAACGTGAGTAGAGTTCGATGTAGGTGTGAATCGCCCCGATTTCGAGCTGACCATCTTCCAGAAGCTGCGAAATGCGCAGGCTTTGCGTACCGGAGAAGGAGAAGTCGAGCTTGCGGGCGATGCCTTTCTCAAAGATGTCCAGATGTTCGCTGCGGCCCACGCTCGGCATGATCATATGCAGATCGTGCACGATTTGCGGGTTCACTTCGGCCAGTGAACGGGAAAGGAAATCCGCCTGCTTCTGGTTGTTGCCTTCCAGAACGACTTTGTCGCCTGGTGCGATCAGTTTTTCCAGCATGGCGACAAGATCGCCGGTTGGCAGTACCTTGCCCTGCACCGGTACGGACGCCAGACGACGCGCTTTCTCGCTGCGTCGGGTGTTCCATTGCCGGGTGGGTGTTTGCCCAGATAACATTATTAACCTCCTGATTCAGCACATCATTCTGATTTGCTTAACGTTGAGTAAAGTGTGCGCTCTGGTGAGAAAGGCATCAATTAAGCGTAGGACGTAATCATTAGCCTGAGAGTAATAATCAAGGTAAAGAAATGTGATCGGGATCAGTTCATGTTTCGGAAAAACGGGCTAAACGGGGTACAATTCGGAAGGTATAGTTAATTTCTGACAAGAATCAGCATCGCCCTTATGACCCAAATCATTCCCTCAGACTTCGACATTGCAGCCGAAGAGAGCGCAGAGTTCGTGCCCATGCGCGGTGTGGCTAACCCTCACCTGCAAACCATGCTGCCGCGCCTGATCCGCCGCAAGGTGCAGTTCAACCCCCACTGGCAGCGCATTGACCTGCCGGACGGTGACTTTTTGGATCTCGCCTGGAGCGAAGATCCGGATCGGGCCAGACATAAGCCCCGTCTGGTGGTGTTTCACGGCCTGGAAGGCAGCCTGCACAGCCCTTACGCACACGGTCTCATTGAGGCGGCGAAAGCCCGCGGCTGGCTTGGGGTGGTGATGCATTTTCGCGGATGCAGCGGCGAGCCTAACCGTCAGAAACGCATTTATCACTCGGGTGAAACCGAGGACGGCTCCTGGTTCCTGCGCTGGCTAAGAGACAATTTCGGCGAAGCACCAACGGCAGCGGTGGGGTATTCGCTGGGCGGGAATATGCTGGCCTGCCTGCTGGCGAAGGAGAGCGACGCCGTACCGCTGGATGCGGCGGTGATTGTCTCTGCGCCCTTTATGCTGGAGCAGTGCAGTTATCATATGGAAAAGGGGTTTTCGCGGGTCTATCAGCGTTATCTGCTCAACCTGCTGAAAGCCAACGCCGCACGTAAACTTAAGGCCTATCCGGATACGCTGCCTGTGACGCTGCAACAGCTCAAACGCGTGAAGCGCCTGCGCGAGTTTGATGATTTGATCACCTCTAAAATTCACGGCTTTGCCGATGCGATTGACTATTACCGTCAGTGCAGCGCCATGCCTTTACTGAATCAAATCACGAAACCCACGCTGATTATCCACGCCAAAGACGATCCGTTTATGGATCATCACTCGATCCCCGCCCCTGACTATCTGCCGGATAACGTGGAGTATCAGCTCACCGAGTTCGGCGGGCACGTGGGCTTTGTTGGCGGCACGCTGCGTCGGCCAAAAATGTGGCTTGAGACGCGTATACCCGACTGGTTAACGGCCTATCTGGACGGTAAAAAATGATTATTCCCTGGCAGGATCTCTCTCCCGAAACGCTCGATAATCTGATTGAAAGCTTTGTCTTGCGCGAAGGCACCGATTATGGTGAACATGAACGTTCGCTTGAACAAAAGGTCAACGATGTGAAGCGCCAGCTTAAAAGCGGCGACGTGGTGCTGGTATGGTCCGAACTGCATGAGACGGTGAATATCATGCCCCGCAACGCGTTTCATGGCTGATCTTACACTTTTCCAGTCAGGGAGTTGCTATGTCTGCCAGACATCCGGTTATTGCCGTTACGGGTTCGAGTGGGGCGGGAACCACTACCACCAGCCTCGCCTTCCGCAAGATTTTCGCCCAGCTTAACTTACGGGCGGCAGAGGTAGAGGGCGACAGCTTTCACCGCTACACGCGCCCGGAGATGGATATGGCCATCCGCAAGGCGCGCGATCTGGGTAAACACATCAGCTATTTTGGCCCGGAGGCCAATGACTTCGGCCTGCTGGAGCAAACCTTCCGTGAATACGGGCAGAGCGGCACCGGGCAGTCCCGCAAGTATCTCCATACCTACGATGAAGCCGTGCCCTGGAACCAGGTCCCCGGCACGTTCACGCCCTGGCAGCCGCTGCCGGAACCGACTGACGTGCTGTTTTACGAAGGATTGCACGGCGGCGTGGTGACGCCTCAGCACGACGTGGCGCGCCATGTGGATTTGCTGGTGGGGGTGGTGCCGATTGTTAACCTTGAGTGGATCCAGAAGCTGACGCGTGACATGAGCGAGCGCGGCCATTCGCGTGAGGCGGTAATGGATTCGGTGGTGCGCTCCATGGAAGATTACATCAACTTCCTGACGCCGCAGTTCTCCCGAACCCACATTAACTTCCAGCGCGTCCCCACCGTGGACACCTCCAACCCGTTCGCCGCAAAAAGCATCCCTTCCCTGGACGAGAGCTTTGTGGTGATCCACTTCCGCAACCTGGAAGGCATCGATTACCCCTGGCTGCTGGCGATGCTACAAGGTTCGTTTATTTCGCACATGAATACGTTAGTGGTACCGGGCGGAAAAATGGGGCTGGCGATGGAGCTGATCATGACGCCGCTGGTGCAGCGGCTGATGGAAGGAAAGCAAATCGCGTGAGTTGTTTTGCCCGGTGGCGCTGCGCTTACCGGGCCTACGGGCGTGCTTTTGTAGGGCGGGTAAGCGAAGCGCCACCCGCCAAAAATTAAGCCTCGATCACTTCATACGAATGGGTGATGTTTACCGCTTTCTCCAGCATTAGCGCCACAGAGCAGTATTTCTCCGCAGACAGGTCAACCGCACGCGAGACCGCCGCATCCTTCAGTTCTTTGCCGGTGACGATAAAGTGCAGATTAATATGCGTGAACAGACGTGGCGCCTCTTCGCGACGTTCTGACGTCAGCTTCACTTCACAATCGGTCACGTCATGACGGCCTTTTTGCAGGATCGACACCACGTCGATCGCACTGCATCCACCTGCCGCCATCAGCACCATTTCCATCGGGCTGGGGGCTTTATCGCCGGAGTTGCCATCCATCAAAACCTGGTGCCCGGAAGCAGACTCGCCCAGGAACGTTAACCCTTCAACCCATTTCACACGCGCTTGCATATTCACTCACTCCAACGTTGCATTTTTTATGACAGATTACGTGTACGTTACATTTCTCGCAACGGAAGGCGACCTGCGTCATGCTGAAGCGAGACACCAGGAGACACGCGGCGAAAGCTATGCTAAAACACTCTGGATGCTACAGTAATACATTGACGTTACACATGTATGCAGAGGACATCAAACTTTACTGGCTGCGAAACGTTACGACAGCCGACTTCCCAGGTATGGGTAAGAATTCGATTGCAACCCCAGAGTCCGGATGCATCTTATGACTCTGGTGACAGCTTATAACAGAGGATAACAGCGCATGGTGCTTGGCAAACCGCAAACAGACCCGACTCTCGAATGGTTCTTGTCTCATTGCCACATTCATAAGTACCCATCAAAGAGCACGCTGATTCACCAGGGTGAAAAAGCGGAAACGTTGTATTACATCGTTAAAGGCTCGGTGGCCGTGCTGATCAAAGATGAAGAAGGGAAAGAGATGATCCTTTCTTATCTGAACCAGGGCGATTTTATCGGTGAACTGGGCCTGTTTGAAGAAGGCCAGGAACGTAGCGCCTGGGTTCGTGCAAAAACAGCATGTGAAGTGGCTGAAATTTCTTACAAGAAATTCCGTCAGCTGATTCAGGTCAACCCTGACATCCTGATGCGTCTTTCTTCCCAGATGGCACGCCGTCTGCAAGTGACCTCTGAGAAGGTGGGTAACCTCGCCTTCCTGGACGTGACCGGTCGTATCGCGCAGACTCTGTTGAACCTGGCGAAACAGCCAGACGCCATGACCCACCCTGACGGTATGCAAATTAAAATTACCCGCCAGGAAATCGGTCAGATCGTCGGCTGCTCCCGTGAAACAGTAGGCCGTATCCTGAAGATGCTGGAAGATCAAAACCTGATCTCCGCCCACGGTAAAACCATCGTGGTTTACGGGACCCGTTAATTCCGGTCAGACGGCGTGCCGCCGCAGGGTGGCACGCCGTTTTTGTCTCTACTCCTTATGTGGCGCAGGCTGATCTATCACCCGGAAGTTAACTACGCACTGCGACAAACGCTGGTGTTGTGTCTTCCCGTGGCCGTGGGCCTGATCCTCGGACATCTTCAGCAAGGCCTGCTGTTTTCCCTCGTGCCCGCCTGCTGCAACATTGCCGGTCTGGACACCCCGCATAAACGCTTTTTCAAACGCCTGATTATTGGCGGCTGCCTGTTTGCCGGCTGTAGCCTTGCCGTGCAACTCTTACTGGCCCGCGACATTCCTCTGCCGCTGATCCTGACCGTGCTGGCGATGACGCTTGGCGTAACCGCTGAAATCAGCTCGCTGCACGCCCGCCTGCTTCCTGCGTCGCTGATTGCCGCCATCTTCACCTTAAGCCTTGCGGGCAATATGCCGGTGTGGGAGCCATTGCTGATCTACGCCCTCGGCACGCTGTGGTACGGGCTGTTTAACTGGTTCTGGTTCTGGTTGTGGCGGGAACAGCCGCTGCGCGAATCCCTGAGCCTGCTCTACGTGCAGCTTGCTGAATACTGTGAAGCAAAATACACCCTGCTCACGCAACATACCGACCCGGAAAAATCCCTGCCGCCGCTGCTGGCACGCCAGCAAAAAGTGGTGGATCTGATCAGCCAGTGCTATCAGCAGTTGCACATGCTTGCCGCCAACAAAAATCATGAATATAAGCGGCTGCTGCGTACCTTCCAGGTCGGGCTGGATTTGCAGGAGCATATTTCCGTCAGCCTTCATAATCCGGAAGAGGTGCAAAAGCTGGTGGAGCGCAGCCATGCGGAAGCGGTGATCCGCTGGAACGCGCAGACCGTCGCGGCGCGCCTGCGGGTGCTGGCTGACGATATCCTCTATCACCGCTATCCGACGCGCTTTAACATGGACAAACAGCTCGGCGCGCTGGAAAAGATTGCGCGTCAGCACGCGGATAACCCGGTCGGGCAGTTTGCCGCCTGGCATTTCAGCCGCATCGCCCGGGTGTTGCGCACCCAGCGCCCGCTTTATGCCCGGGACCTGATGGCCGATAAGCAAAAACGACTGCCGTTGCTGCCTGCGCTCAAAAGCTACCTGTCGCTGAAGTCTTCCGCCCTGCGCAACGCCGCAAGAATTAGCGTCATGCTCAGCATCGCCAGCCTGATGGGAATGGCCCTGCACCTGCCGAAACCCTACTGGATCTTAATGACCGTGCTGTTTGTCACCCAGAACGGCTATGGTGCCACGCGGGTGCGCATTCTGCATCGGGCGGGCGGCACGATGGCGGGGCTGATTATCGCGGGCGTAACGTTGCACTTCCACGTGCCGGAAGGGTATACGCTGGTCGGCATGCTGGCGATTACGATGGTGAGTTATCTGATCATCCGTAAAAACTACGGCTGGGCGACGGTGGGCTTTACGGTAACGGCGGTGTACACCCTGCAGTTGCTTACGCTCAACGCCGATCAGTTAATTATTGCCCGCCTGGTCGATACCCTGATTGGCTGCCTGATCGCCTTTGGCGGCATGGTCTGGCTGTGGCCGCAGTGGCAAAGTGGATTACTGAGGCAAAACGCCCACGACGCGCTGGAGGCGGATCAGCAGGCCATTCGCCTGATCCTGAGCGACGACCCGCAGCCGTCTCCGCTGGCCTACGAGCGCATGAAGGTCAACCAGGCGCATAATGCCCTGTTCAACTCCCTTAACCAGGCCATGCAGGAGCCGGGCTTCAACTCGCACTATCTGGCAGACATGAAGCTGTGGGTCACGCACAGCCAGTTTATCGTCGAACACATCAATGCCATGACCACGCTGGCGCGCGAGCACACCATGCTGACGCCGGATCTGGCGCAGCGCTATTTGCAGTCGTGTGAAATTGCCCTCCAGCGCTGTCAGCAGCGTCTGGAGTACGACGCGCCGGGCGAGTCAGGGGATTCGAACATTCTGGAAGCGCCGGAGACGCTGACCCACGGGCCGATGAGCACCCTTGAGCAGCATTTACAGCGCGTTCTCGGGCATCTCAACACCATGCACACCATTTCGTCGGTGGCATGGCGTCAGCGTCCGCATCACGGGATTTGGTTAACGCGCCGGTTAAAACGAACCGCGTATTAGCCTCTGACGATCTTCGCCACCGCCGCGGAAAAACGGGTTAACCCGTCTTCGATGTCTTTGTCTTCCACCACCAGCGACGGCGCGAAGCGCATCACGTCCGGCCCGGCGTTGAGCACCATGACGCCTTCGTGCGCGGCGGCGTGCAGGAAATCGCGCGCGCGGCCTTTGTACTGAGGCTTCAGCTCGGCACCGATCAGCAGCCCCATTCCGCGGATTTCACTGAAGACATCAAACTGTTCGTCAATCTGCTGAAGATGTTTCACAAAAAGGGCGCGTTTCGCATTCACGCCATTCAGGACGTCCGGCGTATTAATGATGTCGAACGCCGCTCCCGCCACGGCGCACGCCAGCGGATTACCGCCGTAAGTGGAGCCGTGTGAGCCCACATGAAATGCGGAAGCGATATCCTGGGTGGTGAGCACCGCGCTGACCGGGAAACCGCCGCCGAGCGCTTTCGCGCTGGTCAGAATATCCGGCGTTACGCCGTAGTGCATATAAGCGAACAGGTCTCCGGTACGCCCCATCCCACACTGCACTTCATCAAACACCAGCAGCGCCTGGTGCTCGTCGCACAGCTCACGCAGACCTTGCAGAAATTCCGGGGTGGCCGCCGTGACGCCGCCTTCCCCCTGAATGGGTTCGACCACCACGGCACAGGTGTGATCGTCTATCACCGCTTTAACGGCGTGCAGATCGTTAAACGGCACGTGGATGATATCCGCAGGTTTCGGACCAAAGCCGTCGGAATACTTCGGCTGGCCGCCAACGGAAACGGTAAAGAACGAGCGACCGTGGAAGGCGTTATGGAAGGCGATGATTTTGGTTTTGTACGGACTATGACGCGTGGTTGCGTAGTAGCGCGCAAGCTTAAAGGCGGTTTCGTTGGCTTCGGTGCCAGAGTTCATAAACAGCACGCGTTCGGCGAAGGTGGCATCGATGATCTTACGCCCCAGACGCAGCGCCGGTTCGTTAGTGAACACGTTGCTGGTGTGCCACAGCGTTTCGCCCTGCGTTTTCAGCGCGTCCACCAGCGCAGGATGGCAATGGCCCAGCGCCGTCACCGCAATACCGCCTGCGAAATCAACATACTCGTTGCCCTGCTGATCCCAGACGCGGCTGCCTCTCCCTTTCACCGGGATAAACTCAGCCGGTGCATAAATCGGCAGAATCACTTCATCGAATGTCGCGCGGGTAATTGCTGGTTGTTCAGTTGCCATGTCATGACCATCCATTTTTATGTCACAGTGATTATGAAAATATAATCACAAAATATGCATAAAAAATCACAACAAGGCAACAGATATTCAACGATTAAGGAAATTGGTCAGCAGCGCGTGCCCCTGTTCGCTGAGAATGCTTTCCGGGTGGAACTGCACCCCTTCCAGATCGTACTCGCGGTGGCGAATGCCCATGATTTCCTGCGTCTCGCTCCAGGCGGTCACTTCAAAGTCTGTGGGCAGGGTCGGCGGATCAATCACCAGAGAATGGTAGCGCGTCACGGTTAACGGATTGTTTAGCCCCAGGAATACGCCGGTACCGGTGTGCGTGATCGGTGAGGTTTTGCCGTGCATGACTTTCGCGGCACGAACAATGGTGGCGCCAAAGACCTGCGCAATGGCCTGGTGACCCAGGCAGACGCCCAGAATCGGCAGCTTGCCCGCATAGTGGCGGATTACCTCCAGCGAGATGCCGGACTCCGACGGCGTACACGGCCCGGGCGAAATCACGATTTTCTGGGGCGCCAGCGCGTCAATGTCAGCCAGCGCGATCTCATCGTTACGGCGGACAACCACCTCTGCCCCCAGCTCACAAAAATACTGGTAAAGGTTCCAGGTAAAGGAATCGTAGTTATCAATCAGCAGAATCATGGCGGCTCCTGAAAAAATGGCCGCCCTATTTTACTCAGATCCCCGCGCTTCGCTCACAACTTTGGCAAAGATAGCATTCAGGGCGGTCAGATCACCCATCGCCCCGCTCTGGTTGGCGGATGCCCAGTCGCCCGGGTCGATCCCCTGCCAGTTCAGCACGTAGCCCGCATGGATCGCTAGCTGTTCAAAGAAGATCCGCTGAGCCACGCCATTACCGCTCATAAACGGATGTAGCATGTTGATTTCACAGTAGTAATGACTGATTCTGTCTGTAAACTCTTCTTTCTGAAGGCCCACCAGATATTTATCGCTTTCCAGCGAAGCCATCAACTCATTACCCACCTTCTCGATGTACTCGAAATGGCAAAATGGAATGTCGCCCTTGGAAATATCGGCGGTGCGCAGCTCGCCAGCGCCTTTCATTTCGTTGCGGAATAAATGGCGGTGAATAAGGCACAGATGGGGTAAACCCGGTGCAGAAGGCCCCAGTGCCAGCATCTCGATATCGGGTTCAGCGGGACCCTTGCCTTTTTCAAGGAGGCAACTGGCCTGAAGATTGACGCTACGCTGTTGCTCCCAGAGTCGGGATTTTTGCTTGTCGGTGAGTTTTTTCACTACGCCTCCCTGAATAGTCCGTTTGCCACAAGTATAAGCAGCAAAACGCGCTTTCGCAGGGAGGGCGGAAAGACACGGGCAGGATGTGCCCGTGTGAGGGAACGATTACGGCAGCACTTTCGCGGAGAGAATCACCACTGGCTTAGACGGCACATTCTGGTATGGACCGACATCGTGAGTCTGAACCTGAGAGATCTTGTCCGCCACGTCCATGCCTTTCACCACTTTACCGAACACCGCGTAGCCAAAGTCGCGCTGGCCGTGGTCCAGGAAGGCGTTATCCGCCACGTTGAGGAAGAACTGGCTGGTGGCGCTGTCTTTATCCGCCGTACGCGCCATAGAAATGGTGCCGCGCTTGTTCAGCAGGCCGTTATCCGCTTCATTTTTGATTGGCGGGTTAGGCTTTTTCTGCTGCATCTGCTCGTTGAAACCGCCGCCTTGAATCATAAAGCCCGGGATCACGCGGTGGAACGTGGTGTTGTTATAAAAACCACTGTTCACGTAGTCGAGGAAGTTTTTCACAGAAACAGGGGCTTTTTGGCTATCCAGCTCCAGCTCAATATTCCCCGCAGAGGTAGTCAGCAGGACGTGAGGGTCTCCTTTGGCTGCCAGCGCAGCAGGGGAAACGGCAGAAAGAGCAAACACAGCTGCGACAGCCGCCAGTGTTGATTTGAGCATGAGAATTCCTTAACAAAGCGCAGTATAAAAAGCGAATGGCTTGATTCTAAAGAGCAGTATGACCCCAGACCAGTCTTTTACCTAATTTTACGAAATTGAAACAATTATTACCGCGCAAACGATTGTTCACCCCGCGATATAATGTGATCCCCATCACGTTAAAGCCTGCAATTGTGCTCAATATTTTCTGAAAAGATTTAATTAGATCACTTTCGCGACTAAAATCTGCCCGCTCAAACGCAGTCATTGCGTTTTTCTTTACTTTTAACAGGCCAGACATGACTAACAGCAATCGCATCAAGCTCACATGGATCAGCTTCTTCTCCTACGCCCTGACCGGCGCGTTGGTGATCGTCACCGGGATGGTGATGGGAAATATCGCAGACTACTTCCAGTTGCCCGTTTCCAGCATGAGCAATACCTTCACTTTCCTGAACGCGGGGATCCTGATCTCTATTTTCCTTAATGCCTGGCTGATGGAAATCGTGCCGCTGAAAACCCAGCTGCGCTTCGGCTTCGTGCTGATGGTTGCCGCCGTGGCGGGCCTGGTGCTGAGCCACAGCATCGCCCTCTTCTCTGCCGCCATGTTCGTGCTGGGCCTGGTGAGCGGGATCACCATGTCGATTGGTACGTTCCTGATCACCCATATGTATGAAGGCCGCCAGCGCGGCGCGCGTCTGCTGTTCACCGACTCCTTCTTCAGCATGGCCGGGATGATTTTCCCGATGGTCGCCGCGTATCTTCTGGCGCGCAGCATTGAGTGGTACTGGGTGTACGCCTGCATTGGTCTGGTCTATGTCGCGATCTTTATTCTCACCTTCGGCTGCGAGTTCCCGGTGCTGGGCAAAAAAGCGCAGACCACGTCTGAGCCAGTTGCGAAAGAAAAATGGGGTATCGGCGTGCTGTTCCTTTCCATCGCCGCGCTGTGTTACATCCTGGGCCAGCTGGGCTTTATCTCCTGGGTTCCTGAGTATGCGAAAGGTCTGGGCATGAGTCTGAACGACGCGGGTAAACTGGTGAGCGATTTCTGGATGTCTTACATGTTCGGCATGTGGGCGTTTAGCTTTATCCTGCGCTTCTTCGACCTGCAACGGATCCTGACCGTTCTGGCGGGTCTGGCAACCGTGCTGATGTATCTGTTCATCAACGGTTCCCCGGAGCATATGCCGTGGTTCATCCTGACCCTGGGCTTCTTCTCCAGCGCGATTTATACCTCGATCATCACCCTTGGCTCTCTTCAGACCAAAGTGGCCTCGCCAAAGCTGGTGAATTTCGTGCTGACCTGCGGCACCATCGGCACCATGCTGACCTTCGTGGTCACGGGCCCAATTGTGGCGCACAGCGGCCCGCTGGCGGCGCTGCATACCGCTAACGGTCTGTACGCCGTGGTGTTCATCATGTGCTTCGTGCTGGGCTTTGTGACCCGTCACCGTCAACACAACCCGGCAACAGCTACCCACTAATCGCCGTAACCCCTTTGCGTACTGCAAAGGGGTTTTCCCCTGCTCACCCGCCCTGCCCGCCGATGGGTAAAAAACCCCACCAAAATTGTGCGAAAAACAAGCAAGCACAAAAATCAAACAATATCCGTAACTTATAAAAATCCTGACAAATCATAGATATACCCCCTAAGGGGTAGGTGAAGGCGTATTTGATTTGCATCAATAAGTGCCCCTGCTGAATCGTTAAGGTAGGCAGTAATAGAAAAGAAATCGAGGCAAAAATGAGCAAAGTCAGACTCGCTATCATCGGTAACGGCATGGTCGGCCACCGCTTTATTGAGGATCTTCTCGATAAAGCCGATGCTAACCAGTTCGATATTACCGTGTTCTGTGAAGAACCCCGCAAGGCGTACGACCGTGTGCACTTGTCTTCCTACTTCTCTCACCATACCGCCGAAGAACTCTCTCTGGTGCGTGAAGGTTTCTACGAGAAGCATGGCGTAAAAGTGCTGGTGGGCGAACGCGCTATCACCATCAACCGTCAGGAGAAAGTGATCCACTCCAGCGCCGGACGCACGGTTTTTTACGATAAGCTGATCATGGCGACAGGCTCGTATCCGTGGATCCCGCCGATTAAAGGTTCGGAAACCCAGGATTGCTTCGTTTACCGTACCATTGAAGACCTCAACGCCATTGAATCCTGCGCACGTCGAAGCAAACGTGGCGCGGTTGTCGGCGGTGGTCTGCTGGGTCTGGAAGCGGCAGGCGCACTGAAAAACCTCGGCGTTGAAACCCACGTCATCGAATTTGCCCCGATGCTGATGGCGGAACAGCTGGACCATATGGGTGGCGACCAGTTACGCCGTAAAATCGAAAGCATGGGCGTGAAGGTTCACACCAGCAAGAACACCAAAGAGATCGTGCAGGAAGGCACTGAAGCGCGTAAAACCATGCGCTTTGCCGACGGCAGCGAGCTGGAAGTGGATTTCATCGTCTTCTCCACCGGCATTCGCCCGCGCGACAAGCTGGCCACCCAGTGCGGTCTGGCCGTTGCGCAGCGCGGCGGGATCATGATCAACGACACCTGCCAGACCTCCGATCCGGACATCTACGCCATCGGCGAATGCGCCAGCTGGAATAACCGCGTATACGGTCTGGTTGCACCTGGGTACAAAATGGCGCAGGTCGCCGTTGACCATATCCTCGGCAGCGAAAACGCCTTCACCGGCGCAGACATGAGCGCCAAGCTGAAGCTGCTGGGCGTGGACGTGGGCGGTATTGGCGATGCGCATGGTCGCACCCCGAACTCCCGCAGCTATGTTTATCTGGACGAAAGCAAAGAAGTCTACAAACGTCTTATCGTCAGCCAGGATAACAAAACCCTGCTCGGGGCGGTGCTGGTGGGCGACACCAGCGACTTCGGCAACCTGCTCCAGCTGGTGCTGAACGCCATTGAGCTGCCGGAAAACCCGGACTCGCTGATCCTCCCGGCGCACGCCTCCAGCGGTAAGCCGTCCATTGGCGTGGATAAACTGCCGGACAGCGCGCAAATCTGCTCCTGCTTCGACGTCACCAAAGGCATGCTGATCTCCGCCATTAACAAAGGCTGCCACACCGTTGCGGCGCTGAAGGCGGAAACCAAAGCCGGGACCGGCTGCGGCGGCTGTATCCCGCTGGTCACCCAGGTGCTGAACGCCGAGCTGGCAAAACAGGGCATTGAAGTGAACAACAACCTGTGCGAGCACTTCGCTTACTCTCGCCAGGAGCTGTATCACCTGATCCGCGTGGAGGGCATTAAGTCCTTCGACGAACTGCTGGAGAAACACGGCCAGGGCTATGGCTGTGAAGTATGTAAGCCTACCGTCGGTTCCCTGCTGGCGTCCTGCTGGAACGAATATGTGCTCAAACCAGAACACACTCCGCTTCAGGACACCAACGATAACTTCCTGGCCAATATTCAGAAAGACGGGACTTACTCGGTGATCCCGCGTTCTGCCGGGGGGGAAATTACCCCTGAAGGGCTGGTCGCCGTGGGCCGTATCGCCCGTGAGTTTAACCTGTACACTAAAATCACCGGTTCCCAGCGTATCGGCCTGTTCGGTGCGCAGAAAGATGACCTGCCGGAAATCTGGCGTCAGCTGATTGAGGCGGGCTTCGAAACCGGTCACGCGTACGCCAAGGCGTTGCGCATGGCGAAAACCTGCGTGGGCAGCACCTGGTGCCGCTACGGCGTGGGCGACAGCGTGGGCTTCGGCGTCGAGCTGGAAAACCGCTACAAAGGCATCCGTACGCCGCACAAAATGAAGTTCGGCGTCTCAGGGTGTACCCGTGAATGTGCGGAAGCACAGGGTAAAGACGTGGGTATTATCGCCACCGAGAAAGGCTGGAACCTGTACGTGTGCGGTAACGGCGGGATGAAACCTCGCCACGCCGATCTGCTGGCTGCCGATCTCGATCGCGATACGCTGATCAAATACCTCGACCGCTTCATGATGTTCTACATTCGTACCGCCGATAAGCTGACCCGTACCGCGTCCTGGCTGGATAATCTCGAAGGCGGCATCGACTACCTGAAGTCAGTCATTATCGACGACAAGCTGGGCCTGAATGAACAGCTGGAATCCGAGATGACTCGCCTGCGCGAGGCGGTGATCTGCGAGTGGACCGAAACCGTGAACACGCCAGCGGCGCAGACGCGCTTCAAACACTTTATCAACAGCACCCAGCGCGACCCGAACGTGCAGGTGGTGCCGGAGCGTGAACAGCATCGTCCAGCGACCCCGTATGAACGTATTCCGGTGATGCTGGTGGAGGAAAACGCATGAGCCAGTGGGTAAACATCTGCAACATTAACGACATTCTGCCAGCAACCGGCGTCTGTGCCCTGCTGGGCAACGAGCAGGTAGCGATTTTCCGCCCTCGCCACGATGAACAGGTTTTTGCCATCAGCAATATCGACCCGTTCTTCGAGGCCAGCGTGCTCTCCCGCGGTCTGATTGCGGAGCACCAGGGCGAACTGTGGGTTGCCAGCCCGCTGAAAAAGCAGCGCTTCCGCTTAACCGACGGGCGCTGCATGGAAGATGAAAGCTTCTCGGTCAAACACTACGACGTCCGCGTGAAGGACGGCGAGGTGCAGCTGAAAGCGTAACCCCTCGCCTTTTCAATAGGAAAGGCTTATGACCCCTTATGGGTAACGGCAGGAAAAACCGTATGTTCTGTACGATTCCTGCTGTTATCCTGACGTCAATTCTTCCCCCGCCATGAATGCTGTGAGGTAACGTCGTGGATCACCTGCCGATTTTTTGTCAATTACGCAACCGCGACTGCCTGCTCGTGGGCGGCGGCGATGTGGCTGAACGCAAGGCGCGCCTGCTGTTAGAGGCGGGCGCCAGACTGACCGTTAACGCCCTCACCTTCGCCCCACAGTTTGACGTCTGGGCGCAGGAAGGGATGCTCACGCAGGTGCAGGGCGAATTTGATGAATCCCTGCTGGATACTTGCTGGCTGACCATCGCCGCAACGGATAACGATGACGTTAACCAGCGCGTCAGCGACGCCTGCGAAGCGCGCCGCATCTTCTGTAACGTGGTGGATGCGCCGAAAGAGGCGAGCTTTATCATGCCATCCATTATCGACCGCTCGCCGCTGATGATTGCGGTGTCGTCCGGTGGCCGCTCGCCCGTTCTTGCCCGTCTGCTGCGGGAAAAACTGGAAGCCGTGCTGCCTCAACACCTTGGTCAGATTGCGCATTATGCCGGGCAGCTGCGTTCCCGCGTGAAGCAAACCTTCGCAACCGTGGGCGAACGCCGTCGCTTCTGGGAGAAGTTCTTTGTCAACGACAGGCTGGCGCAGTCGCTGGCCAATCAGGACGCCAAAGCGGTTGAAGAGACGACCGAGCAACTCCTCTCTGAACCGCTGGATCATCGCGGTGAAGTGGTACTGGTGGGCGCAGGTCCCGGCGATGCGGGCTTGCTGACGCTGAAGGGTCTCCAGCAGATCCAGCAGGCGGACATCGTGGTATATGACCGTCTGGTCTCTGATGACATCATGAATCTGGTGCGCCGCGATGCTGACCGCGTATTCGTCGGCAAACGGGCAGGTTATCACTGCGTACCGCAGGAGGAGATCAACCAGATCCTGCTGCGGGAAGCGCAAAAAGGTAAGCGCGTGGTGCGTCTGAAAGGGGGCGATCCGTTTATCTTTGGTCGCGGCGGCGAGGAGCTGGAAACTCTCTGCAACGCGGGCATTCCGTTCTCCGTGGTGCCGGGCATTACGGCGGCATCCGGCTGTTCTGCCTATTCCGGCATTCCGTTAACCCATCGCGACTATGCCCAGAGCGTGCGCCTGGTGACGGGCCACCTGAAAACCGGCAGCGAACTGGACTGGCATAATCTGGCCGCTGAAAAGCAGACTCTGGTCTTCTACATGGGGCTAAATCAGGCAGCCACGATTCAGGCGAAACTGCTGGAGCACGGCATGGAAGCAGATATGCCGGTCGCGCTGGTAGAAAACGGTACCGCCATTACGCAGCGCGTGGTCGATGGCGTACTGACGCAGCTGGGCGAGCTGGCGCAGCAGGTTGAAAGCCCGGCGCTGATCGTGGTGGGCCGCGTGGTAGCACTGCGTGAAAAACTGAACTGGTTCTCCAGCCACTAACGCACAATCTCTCTCCCGGGAGTAGTCTTGAAGCGGACTACTCCCTTCTTACCTCAGTCGATAACATACCGCCCGCGTAATGGAACTTTTCCATTTATTCCCTCGTGTTACATCCAATTTTTTGATTTTATTGACAAGGAATGCGTATGTTCAAACTGGCAAAAGCTGCCGTACTGGTCGGCCTGTTAACAACTCTGACGGCCTGCACCGGTCACGTTCAAAATACTAAAAATAATTGCAGCTACGATTACCTGCTGCATCCGGCAATCTCCATTTCGAAGATCATTGGCGGTTGCGGCCCGGCGGCACAGCAGTAAGCGTTATTCAGGCGTAAAAAAACCGGGGATTTCCCGGTTTTTTTTTCGTCAGTTTTGTCGGGTGGCGGCTCCGCCTTACCCGACCTACACGGTCCCGTAGGCCGGGTAAGCGTAAGCGCCACCCGGCAAAGCGGCTTAAGGTTTCGCCACAAACCCAATCGCCTCGTACACCGCTTTCAGGGTTTCGGAGGCGCGCGCGCTGGCTTTTTCCGCGCCCTCTTTCATCACTTTTTGCAGGAAAGCTTCGTCGTTACGGTAACGGTGATAGCGCTCCTGCAACTCGGTCAGCATGCCGGAAACGGCGTCTGCCACTTCACCTTTCAGGTGGCCGTACATTTTGCCTTCAAAGTGTTTTTCCAGCTCAGGGATGCTCTGTCCGGTCACACCGGAGAGAATGTCCAGCAGGTTGGATACGCCCGCTTTGTTCTGCACGTCGTAGCGCACCACTGGCGGCTCGTCGGAGTCGGTCACCGCACGCTTGAGCTTTTTCACCACCGATTTCGGATCTTCCAGCAGGCCGATAACGTTGTTGCGGTTATCGTCAGACTTGGACATCTTTTTGGTCGGCTCCAGCAGCGACATCACGCGCGCGCCGGATTTCGGAATAAACGGCTCAGGCACTTTGAACACGTCGCCGTAAAGCGCATTGAAGCGCTGGGCGATATCGCGGCTCAGCTCCAGGTGCTGCTTCTGGTCTTCACCCACTGGTACCTGGTTGGTCTGGTACAGCAGAATATCTGCCGCCATCAGCACCGGATAATCAAACAGACCGGCGTTGATGTTTTCAGAGTAGCGCGCAGATTTATCCTTGAACTGGGTCATGCGGCTCAGCTCGCCGAAATAGGTGTAGCAGTTCAGCGCCCAGCCCAGCTGCGCGTGCTCTGGTACGTGAGACTGAACGAAAATGGTGCTCTTCTCTGGATCGATACCGCACGCCAGGTACAGCGCCAGCGTATCGAGCGTCGCCTTGCGCAGCTTCTCGGGATCCTGACGCGCGGTGATAGCATGCAAATCCACGATGCAGTAAATGCAGTGGTAGTCATCCTGCATGCTCACCCACTGACGTAACGCACCCATGTAGTTACCAATGGTCAGTTCACCTGAAGGCTGTGCGCCACTAAAAACGATGGGCTTAGTCATTATTCAATTCCTGATGTTCACTGTGCGAGAGCCCGAGTGCGGGCAACAAATCTTTGAAGTGGTCGAACACAACGTCCGGCTCACTCAGCGTAATGGCTTCACCGTAGTTGTAGCCGTAGGTCAACCCAACAGACGGGCAACCTGCCGCTCTGGCAGCCAGAATATCATTGCGGGAATCCCCGACAAAGAGCAGCTCCGCAGGCGCTAAGGATAATTTTCCTGCCACCAGCAATAGCGGTTCCGGATGCGGCTTTTTATTCTGCACGTCATCGCCGCCCACAATTACGGAGAAGTATTTCGCGATATCCAGCGCTTCCAGCAGAGGCGCAACGAACGGTGTTGGCTTGTTGGTCACCAGCCCCAGCGGGATGCCTTTCGCATGTAGCGCGCTCAGCGCTTCAGCGACATCCGGGAACAGGAAGCTGCCCTCTTCGACGGTCTCTTCGTAGAAACGGTCGAACAGTTTGCGCAGAATACGCTGCTGCTCATCCTGGGGAATATCCGCGTGGTCAACACTCGGTTTCCCTTGCGCGGAACGCTGGGAGGCACGCTCCTGACGAGCCCAGGTCAGCGCGCGCTCCATCAGCACGTCTGCACCGTTACCAATCCACGTCACAACGCGCTCTTCACCCGCAACGGGGAGTTCAAGGGCATACAGCGCCTGATCGACGGCGCGGGTTAATCCTGGCGCGCTGTCGACCAGCGTGCCGTCGAGGTCAAATGCTACACCCCGAATAGCCTGCAATTTATCCATGACTTACCTTCGCCAGTTCACGGCGCATTTCATCAATGACTTTTTTGTAATCCGGTTGATCGAAGATGGCGGAGCCTGCGACGAACATATCCGCCCCTGCCGCCGCAATCTCACCGATGTTATTGACCTTCACGCCGCCGTCCACTTCCAGACGAATATCATAGCCAGACTCATCAATGCGGCGGCGCACTTCACGCAACTTGTCGAGCGTCTGAGGAATAAACGACTGGCCGCCAAAGCCCGGGTTGACGGACATCAGCAGGATCACGTCCAGCTTGTCCATCACGTAGTCGAGATAGCTCAGCGGGGTCGCCGGGTTAAAGACCAGCCCCGCCTTACAGCCGTTCTCTTTGATCAGCTGTAGCGTGCGGTCAACGTGTTCGGAGGCTTCCGGGTGGAAAGTGATGATGCTGGCACCCGCCGCGGCGAAATCAGGCACGATGCGATCAACCGGTTTCACCATCAGATGCACGTCAATGGGCGCGGTGATCCCGTAGTTACGCAGCGCTTTAAGCACCATCGGACCGATGGTCAGGTTGGGAACGTAGTGGTTATCCATAACGTCGAAATGGACGACATCCGCGCCAGCCGCGAGAGCTTTGGCAGTGTCCTCACCCAGGCGGGCAAAATCGGCCGACAGAATTGAGGGGGCAATCAAAAACTGTTTCATCCGCATCTCCTTGAAATGTGTTTACCGGCGGGCAAAGGCTCAGGGTCGATAAAGCGCCAGAAGTTCGTCCACCTTTTTACGTGTGCCGCCATTGCTACTAATGCTACGCCGCACTTTTACCTGAAAATGCTTCGCGGCTTTGTACCATTCGCGCGTATCAGGCGTGTCGTGATTCGAAATTAACACCGGAATTCTTTTGCTGACCAGCTTTTCCGCCATCTCAGCCAGACGCGCCTGCTCGGCCGGGCTGAAGCTGTTGGTGTGGTAGGCGGTGAAATTTGCCGTGGCAGACAGCGGCGCGTAAGGCGGGTCGCAGTAGACCACCGAGTTTACGCCCGCCAGCTCCATGCACTCTTCATAGGAGAGACAGTAGAACTCGGCATTCTGCGCTTTTTCAGCAAAGTGATACAGCTCGTCCTGCGGGAAATAGGGACGCTTATAGCGGCCAAACGGCACGTTAAACTCGCCACGCAGATTATACCGGCACAGACCGTTGTAGCCATGGCGGTTGAGATAAAGAAACAACAGCGCGCGACGGAACGGGTCCTGGCTCTGATTAAACTCAGCGCGGAACTGATAGTAAATGTCCGGGTTGTTGTTCTCTGGCGTAAACAGCTTCCGCGCCTCTTCCACATACTCATCGGTACGCAGTTTCACGATGTTATAGAGGCTGATAAGGTCGCTGTTGATATCCGCCAGGATATAACGAGAAAAATCGGTATTCAGGAATACCGATCCAGCACCCACGAAGGGCTCGATAAGACACTCGCCTTTCGGCAGGTGCTTTTTAATATCGTCGAGCAGGGGGTATTTCCCCCCTGCCCATTTAAGAAAAGCGCGATTTTTTTTCATGCTGACTAACTGATTACACCTTCTCCGGCTGTGGAGAAAGCTCCGACAGCATCCTGCGCTTTAAACATTACTTCAGATCGGCCTGCACCTGATGAATTGGCTTCGCCCACGGATTTTTCGCCTGCACATCGGCAGGCAGCGTGGAGACGGCTCGTTTTGCTTCATCTTTTGAGGCATAAACTCCGCTTACCAGAACGTACCAAGGCTGTCCGTTACGGGTCGTCTGATAAACCACATAGTTTTTCAGATTCGATTTCTTCGCCCAGGCGTTGAGGTTGTCGTAGTTAGACGAACTGCTCAGCTGCAACGTGTAGTTGCTGGATGATGCGGATTTCAGAGAACCCACGTTACCCGTCGTTTTACCTGCCGTGGTGCTGGATGCGCTAGCGGTTGGCGTAGCAGCCGGTGCCGCAGTTGCAGCAGGCGCGGTTGTGGTCGCCGTTGCTTTAGGTGCAGCGGTTGCCGCAGGCGTTGGCGCTTTAACCGGTTGGCTCACCGCAGGTTTTGTCTGCGCTGGCGCTTTCGTTTCTGGCGCTTTTGCCACGGTCTGCGGTTTCGTCTCACGCTTCGGCTCAATCACAGCCTGCTTACGCTCCTGACGCGGCGCAGTCTGGGTATGGCGCGGTTTGGTTTCCGTTGCCGCCGTTTGCTGCTGGGCATTGCTGCCATGAACTGGCGCAACGGTGGCAGGTTCAGTAGGCAGCGTGGAGTTCACCACGGCAGCGTTAACCTGCTCCTGATTCTGCGGCTGCGTCAGCGCGTTATTCAGATCGCCCTGAACTTCAACACGCTGCTGGCCCTCCGGCGTAACAGGCGCCTGGCCCTGAGTTGGGGTCGCAGAGACGGGCGGCAGAGAGATATCCTGACCGGCACTGGTGTTACCTGCGGTCTGCTCTGCGGAAGTGGTGCCCGGCGCTGGCTGAGCGCCATTCGCCTGGTTGCTCGCATCGTTACCAGACAGGTCGATGCTCTTCTCGGCAGACGCTGTCTGCTCGGTAGAATGGGTAGAAGGTGCTTTTAGCGCGGAACCAATGCCGACAATCAGCAATACCAGAACCAAAACGCCAAGGCCCATCATGATGTACTGACGGGAGGCCGGTTTTGCCGCTACCGCTTTTTTACGTTTGCGCGGACGACGTTCAACAGGCTGTTCATCCATTAACTCTTCTTCGGATTCATACTCCTCGTCTTCACGCTCATTTCGCGCATTACGGCTACGCGAAGGGCGACGATCGTCTGCATCCAGATCGACATCGTCAAAGTTGATCTGCGGCTCGTTATCACGTTCTGAAGATTGACGAGAACGACCAGTACGACGATCGCTGGGATCGGGTTTCAGCTCGTCTTCTGGTTTGAATTCATCCATTTAACACCCCACTCAAAGGCTTCTGCCAACGACTCTGCATTTACCTGAAGCTAAAACGACCACCTGTTACAGCAGCCTGACCTTTCTAGTTGTTACGCCTGCTGACAATCAGCAATAGCGCCAAGTACGACTTCGTGCGGCACTCCGCCGCGCACTTCACTTTTCCCTATTGCAAGCGGGAGTACCAGACGCATCTCACCTGCCAATACTTTTTTATCGCGCATCATGTGGGGAAGGTACGCTTGCGCAGACATTTCCTGCGGACCATTCACCGGCAAGCCAGCACGTTTAAGCAACGTGATGATACGTGCTGTCTCTTCCGGCCTGAACTGCCCCAGACGTTCAGAGGCACGGGCCGCCATGACCATTCCGGCAGCGACAGCTTCACCGTGAAGCCAGTTACCGTAGCCCATTTCGGCTTCGATCGCATGACCAAACGTATGCCCCAGATTCAGTAAAGCACGTAAGCCGGTTTCACGCTCATCTGCGGCAACGACTTCTGCTTTCAGCTCACAGCACCGGCGAATACAGTAGGCCATTGCCTGCCCATCGAGGCGCAGCAGCGCATCCATATTCTCTTCCAGCCAGGTGAAGAACTCACCGTCAAGAATAATGCCGTATTTGATCACTTCTGCAAGGCCGGACGCCAGTTCGCGCGCTGGCAAGGTTTGCAGACAGTCAAGATCCACCACCACCGATGCAGGCTGGTAGAACGCGCCAATCATGTTTTTGCCGAGCGGATGGTTAACCGCCGTTTTACCGCCCACAGAAGAATCGACCTGTGAGAGTAACGTGGTTGGAATTTGAATAAAGCGCACACCGCGCTGGTAGCTGGCGGCTGCAAAACCGGTCAGATCGCCCACAACGCCGCCGCCCAGGGCAAGCAGTGTTGTATCACGACCGTGCGGTTTTTGCAGAAGTGCGGTAAAGACGGTATCCAGTACCGTCAGGCTTTTGTACTGCTCGCCATCGGGCAGAATCACACTGTCGACCTTCACGCCCGCCTGCTCAAGCAGGTGGCGTACACGGTCGAGATAAAGCGGAGCCAGCGTCTCGTTGGTGACCAGCATCGCCTGATCACCCGCTTTCAGTGGTAAGAAGGAAGCTGGATCGTTAAACAAACCAGCCGCGATGGTGATAGGGTAACTACGTTCCCCGAGAGTAACTGTAATCCTCTCCATGACGCGACATCCACCTTAAATGCTTTTACCCGCAGGCGAGTGTATATAAAGCCAGAATCAGTTGCTTTCCAGCATATGAATAATCTGGTTTGCAACCACTTTAGCGCTTTGATCGTCAGTACGAATGGTCACATCAGCAATCTCTTCGTACAGAGGATTGCGTTCATCGGCCAAAGCTTCCAGAACTTCACGTGGCGGTGTTTCAACCTGCAACAACGGGCGCTTTTTATCACGCTGCGTGCGTGCCAGCTGTTTTTCGATGGTCGTCTCAAGATAGACCACTACGCCACGGGCGGAGAGACGGTTGCGGGTTTCGCGAGATTTTACAGAGCCGCCGCCTGTTGCCAGCACAATGCCCTGTTTTTCCGTGAGTTCGTTGATCACTTTTTCTTCTCGGTCACGGAAACCTTCTTCGCCTTCTACGTCGAAGACCCAGCCCACATCCGCTCCGGTTCGTTTCTCAATCTCTTGATCAGAATCGTAAAATTCCATATTGAGTTGTTGAGCTAACTGACGCCCAATAGTGCTTTTGCCGGCACCCATAGGCCCAACCAGAAAGATATTGCGTTTCTCTGCCATTTTTTCGGTACTACTAAGACTATTCGTTAATGGTAATCCCCGCTGCGCAGACACCCGGCGTAGCAGGACATGAACTGAAACCTCATTTGCAATAGAGCGAGAGTCAGACGAAAAATTATCTCAATACTCCGGCTTGTTTGGCAACTGATTAAATCACCGTTCCCGGCGCATAAGGAAATAAGACGTAAGTCCAACTCAAATCGGTACTCCTTGTATGCTAATTCATGCCCCACGTCAAACATCTGCAACAAACTGAATGCAAAATCATTGCGGGGATCGTTACCCATTAATGAATACTGACCAGACGTGGCGTGATAAACACCACTAACTCGCGCCGTTCGTTATCTTTTCCGTCATGGCGGAACAACTGACCCAGCCACGGAATGTTGCCCAGCACGGGCACGCTGTCGCGTCCGGTTTTATTCTTTTGCGAAAAGATCCCGCCCAGCGCGAGCGTTTCCCCACTTTTTACCTCTACCTGCGTTTCGATCTCCTGCTTATCAATCGCCAGCGTTTCGCCGTCCGCCTGTTGCAGCACCTGGCCAGGCATATTTTCACTGATATGCAGCTTCAGACGAACGCGGCCGCCCGGGAGCACCACCGGCGTGACCTCCATGCCTAATACCGCTTCTTTAAATTCAACGGATGTCGCCCCGCTTTCGCCGCTGGAAACCTGATACGGGATTTCGCTGCCCTGCTTGATGCTGGCCGGCTGCATGTGCGACGCCAGTAGCCGCGGGCTGGCGATGATATCCACCTGCTGCTTTTGCTCAAGCGCCGACAACTCAAGATCCAGCATCCTGCCGTTGATGCGCCCGATATTAAACCCAACGTGTGTGGTTGCACTGGCCACCGACAGGTCAGCGCCCAACGTCGTGACCTGACCCACCTTACCGGCCTCCGTTGCGTCAGCGAGGTTCCATTTCACCCCCAGTTCACGCAGGCTTTTTTCACTAATGGTCACAATCTGCGCCGCCAGTTCTACCTGCTCGACGGGCAGATCCATCTGCGCTGCCCAGCGCTGGAGCATATCCACCACCGACTTGTTATCCCTGACCAGGAGACGGTTGGTGCGCTTGTCGACGGCGAGACTGCCTTTCGGGCTTAAGAGCTTTTCCGCCGCTTTTTGCAATTCGGCCGCATCCGCATAAGCAAACGGAATGCTGTGAGAGAGCAGCGGAGCGTCGAGCAGACGCTGGGCCCGCTCCTGCTCTTTACGCGTCTGTTGCTCCCGCTGCCAGGCCGCCGTATGCACATAAAAAATGCCGCCCTCTTCCCGCAATACCAGCCCGGCACTGTTCACTACCGTCTGAAGCGCCTGCCTCCAGGGCACCCGCGTTAGATTCAGCGAAAGCGAACCGCTGACATCCGGCGACACCACCAGATTGCGATCCTCCTGCGCTACCATCGCCTGTAATACCTGCACCACCGGGACATCATCCACCAGCAGGGTGACCGGTTTTGGCGTCGCGGCCCACAGGGGCTGGCTGAGTGCCGCCAGTAACAGCCCTATCCATATCTTCACTTTTTTTCGTTCCTTCTCGCTGCCATGTCCATCGTTTCGGCTCGCACATCTCGCCGACATCAACGGTCAGTTGTTGTGTATCTATCGCACTCACCCGCCAGCCTGGCGGTAACCGCATCTGCGTTTTTACCCGGTGCCAGCGGTTCTGCCCGTCCTGCATAAGGCCGATATCCCTGCTGCCGCTGACTACTCCCTGATACCGCCACTGGCTGAGTTGCCCTGCTGCGCAACGCTCTTCAGGCACGGAGAAGGGATCCCGCATCCCGGTCAGGAAAAGCGGAGAAAGCAGGATCAGCAAAAGGGTTTTACTGCGCATGACCGATCTCCAGTTGCAGGCTAAGGCGTAGCTGTTTTCCCTGTGGGGTGATGGAAAACGCGCTCACCCGCACGTTCTCAAGCGCCAGCCGGGAAAAGAGCGCCGGAACTGCGCCCCACAAGGCATCCAGCGCCAGCTCTCCCCCACTCTGCTGCGGTTTCCAGTACACCAGCCTTGCGTCCTCACGCTGAAATGCCAGCGGAGAAAAGGGCTGCACCGGCTTCACTTGCGTAACCACAGGTCGCCGCCCGGCCTTTGGCCACAGCGAGGCGTTGATTCGCTTCGCACTGCTGGCCTGCACCTGAATACCGGCGTAGCACAGAGCAGCGGGTCTGAGCAGCGCTCCCCAAATCGCAAACGCAACGATCCCCGACGCGATCAACCAGCAAAGGACGCGCCGGGAAGGACGTGCATCTGTCCAGCGTTGATACCAGATGCCCACTGGCTACCTCCGGCTATGCAGTTGAAAAGAGAACATCCATCGCCCCTGGCTATCCTGTTGCAATTCGCCTGCCGGTCCGGGGTTAAACCCCGTCACCCTTTTCAGCGCATCGGTCATGGCGGAGAGCGTCGGGAGTGAGGTGGTATAGCCCGTCAGGATCAGCGAGGGTGGCTGATAACGCAGCGCCGTCAGCCACGCCTGCCGGGGCATTGCACTGGCAAGGGATTCAAGCGCGGGTTGCCATGCCACCGTCTCAGGCGGCTGCGAAAGGGGTTCCAGCCCCGCAGACTGCGGCTGACGGGCTTTCAATACCTTCTGCACCGCACGCGTTCCCGCCAGATCGCTCTGCAACGCCTGTGACGCGAGAGTCTGCGTCGCCCGAAGGCTGACGCCTCCCGCCAGCATCACCAACAATGAGGCGGTAAACAGCAGCCCCCAAAAACGCAGGCGCTGATTACGTTGCTGCCGACGCCAGGGTAAAAGATTGGGCATGCTCATTACGGCGCCTCGCTCATGGCCAGCGCCAGGGCGACGGTGTAATCAGCACCACATTCTGGCAACGGCGGCTGACACAGCGTCACCGCTTCCCAGGGATCCCGTGCAGCATCAAACACGGCGATATCAGAAGGAGAAAGTGCAAGCAACGCCGCCAGCTCATTCACCGTCGCCGCTTCTGTGGTGTAGCGCCGCCCCCACTGGTGACGCATCGCCCACAGCCACTGGTCTTTATCCCTCCAGGCTACGCACCGGACGGGGGCAACAGCAGAGAGAAGATTAGCCAGTGCGCCGGCATCCGGGACGATTGCGGCCAGGCGCAAACGCAGCGCTTTCGCCAGCGACAACAGGGTATCGACCTCTCTGTTTTGCGCGGCGGTAACCTGAAAAGTGTTGCTGAACGTATCCTGCGCGTAGTCAAAGCAGAGCGTATCGGGAGGCATCTCCAGCTCACGCGCTAATGCGGCGCCTACCCAGGTGAGCTGTTCGCTGTCACGCAAGGTAACGGATGGACGGGGCAACGCGCGTTGCAGAACGCGCGTTGCCGGAAATGAGAGAAATACCCGATGCGAGTGCGGCAATGTTTTCCGCCAGCCACGTAATGCGTTAACCAGTTGTTCTGGCTTAAGTATTTTGCCTTCACCGATAACCCCGTCCGACAGCGGCACCGCCCACCAGCGCCGTAAACGCCAGCCGGCCCGCTCTCTGGTCAGCGCCACGGTAATCACCTTATCCTGTTGAATATGAACGCCTGTTTGCCACGTTTTAAAAGCCATGCTTCACGATCTCCTTATCGCCCGTCGGAGTGACGGCTATATCAATGAATCAGGCTTGCCTTTATACTACCGCGCGATTGTTTAGAAACTGCCCAGGCTAAACCAAATGGGAAATCTCCGGTGAAGTTCGTAAAGTATTTATTGATCCTTGCAGTCTGTTGCATTCTGCTGGGAGCAGGCTCGATTATTGGTTTGTACAAATATGTCGAGCCGCAACTCCCTGATGTCGCCACACTTCGTGATGTGCGGCTTCAGATCCCTATGCAGGTCTATAGCGCCGATGGTGAACTGATGGCGCAATACGGCGAGAAACGTCGTATCCCACTGACCTTAAATCAAATTCCACCTGTGATGGTGAAGGCTTTTATCGCCACCGAGGACAGCCGTTTTTACGAGCACCACGGTGTCGATCCGGTCGGTATTTTCCGTGCGGCAAGCGTGGCGCTGTTCTCCGGTCATGCCTCTCAGGGGGCAAGTACCATTACCCAGCAGCTGGCGCGTAACTTCTTCCTCAGCCCGGAAAAGACGCTGATACGTAAGATCAAAGAAGTGTTCCTCGCGATCCGCATTGAGCAACTGCTGAGCAAAGACGAGATCCTTGAACTTTACCTCAACAAGATCTATCTGGGCTACCGCGCCTATGGTGTAGGGGCTGCGGCTCAGGTCTATTTCGGTAAGTCGATCGATCAGCTCACGCTGAGCGAAATGGCGACCATTGCCGGCCTGCCAAAAGCGCCATCAACGTTTAACCCGCTCTACTCGCTGGACCGCGCCACCGCGCGCCGTAACGTTGTGCTATCGCGTATGTTGAGCGAAGGTTACATCAGCCAGGAGGAGTACGATCGGGCACGCAGCGATGTGATTGATGCCAATTACCATGCACCGGAAATTGCTTTCTCATCGCCGTATCTGACGGAAATGGTTCGCCAGGAGATGGTGCGCCGCTACGGCGACAAAGCATATGAAGACGGCTATCGCGTTTACACCACCGTGACCCGCAAGGTGCAGCAGGCTGCCCAGCAGGCGGTGCGTAATAACGTGATGGATTACGATATGCGTCACGGCTATCGCGGCCCGTCCAACGTGCTGTGGAGAGTGGGCGAAGGCGCATGGGACAGCAAAAAAATTACTGATTCCCTGAAAGCGCTGCCGACCTATGGCCCGCTGCGTCCGGCGGTGGTCACCCAGGCCGATCCGCAGGAAGCGGTGGCGATGATGGCCGATGGTACATCCGTTTCGCTGCGTATGGAGGGTATCCGCTGGGCGCGTCCGTACCGTTCTGACACCCTTCAGGGGCCTACTCCACGTAAAGTGACGGATGTGGTACAAACCGGACAACAAATCTGGGTGCGTCAGGTAGGCGATGCCTGGTGGCTGGCACAGGTGCCGGACGTCAACTCTGCCCTGGTCTCCATCAATCCGCAGAACGGTGCCGTGATGGCGCTGGTTGGCGGGTTCGATTTCAACCAGAGCAAATTTAACCGCGCAACCCAGGCGCTGCGTCAGGTCGGTTCGAACATCAAACCGTTCCTGTATACCGCGGCGATGGACAAGGGGCTAACGCTCGCCAGCATTCTCAACGACGTGCCAATTTCCCGATGGGATGCCGGTGCGGGCTCTGACTGGCAGCCGAAGAACTCTCCGGCGCAATACGCTGGCCCTATCCGTCTGCGTCAGGGCCTTGGCCAGTCGAAGAACGTGGTCATGGTTCGCGCGATGCGTGCGATGGGCGTTGATTATGCGGCAGAGTATCTGCAACGCTTCGGCTTCCCGGCGCAAAACATCGTTCATACCGAATCTTTGGCGCTCGGCTCCGCGTCCTTCACACCGCTCCAGGTCGCACGTGGCTACTCGGTTATGGCAAACGGCGGCTTCCTGGTCGATCCGTATTTCATCAGCAAAATCGAGAGCGATCAGGGCGGCGTACTGTTTGAAGCGAAGCCGAAAATTGCCTGCCCTGAATGCGATATTCCGGTGATTTACGGCGACACGCCAAAATCCAATGTCCTTGAAAACAAGGACATGGAAGATGTTGCCATCTCTCAGGAACGTCAGAATCTGGCGGTGCCGCAGCCTCAGCTGGAACAGGCCAATCAGGCGCTGGTCGCCCAGAGTGGCGCGCAGGAGTATGCTCCGCACGTGATCAGCACGCCGCTGTCATTCCTGATTAAGAGCGCGCTGAACACCAACATCTTTGGCGAACCGGGCTGGCAAGGCACCGGCTGGCGAGCGGGCCGCGATTTGCAGCGCCGCGACATCGGCGGCAAAACAGGCACAACCAACAGCTCAAAAGATGCCTGGTTCTCAGGTTATGGCCCGGGCGTTGTCACCTCGGTCTGGATTGGTTTTGACGATCACCGCCGCACTCTTGGACGCACAACCGCTTCTGGCGCAATTAAAGATCAGATTTCCGGTTACGAGGGTGGGGCTAAGAGTGCGCAACCGGCCTGGGATGCTTACATGAAGGCCGCTCTCGAGGGCGTGCCGGAGCAGCCGCTAACGCCTCCGCCGGGCATTGTCACGATCAATATTGACCGCAGCACCGGACAGCTCGCGAATGGCGGCAACAGCCGTGCCGAGTATTTCATCGAGGGTACGCAGCCAACCACGCAGGCGGTGCATGAGGTGGGTACCGAAATCATTGATAACGGCGAAACGCACGAGCTCTTCTGACGCCAACAAAAAAGCCGGGCGGTGGCGACGCCCGACCCGGCCTACAGCGTAATGCAAAACGGCAACCTTCGGTTGCCGTTTTTAATGGTGGCGCTACAAACGCCCCTGCCCCTTCAGCCACTCCCGCACCAGGAACAGTGCGCTCACGTTGCGTGCCTCGTTAAAGTCAGGATCTTCCAGCAAATCCATCAGATGGGCCAGCGGCCAGCGAACCTGCGGCAGCGGTTCCGGCTCGTCTCCTTCCAGCGATTCAGGATAGAGATCTTCCGCGACAACAATGTTCATTTTGCTGGAGAAATAGGACGGCGCCATGCTCAGCTTTTTCAGGAACGTCAGCTCTTTCGCGCCAAAGCCGACCTCTTCTTTCAGCTCCCGGTTTGCCGCTTCAAACACCGTTTCGCCCGGATCGATCAGTCCTTTGGAGAAGCCCAGCTCGTAGGATTCTGTGCCCACGGCGTATTCACGAATGAGGATCAGGTGCTCGTCGACGATAGGCACTATCATCACCGCTTCACGCGAGGAGGGGCGCATACGCTCATAAACACGACGCACACCGTTGCTGAACTCCAGATCCACGCTTTCGACATTAAACAGACGCGATTTTGCGACGGTTTCAACATTCAGAATGGTGGGCTTTTGTAAGGGTTTGGTCATCTTGACGGGTCTTTGCTGGGTGAACTGGCTTTATTGTGCGATACGCCGCACGGTTTCGGCAATGTCAATTGCTCTTTATTTACATTTATGCAACGTAACTGTAGGCAATTCTCATTTCAAAACAAATGTCAAGAGGTTGAAAAGTTTCCAGGAATTTGCTGATATCGCGCCGGAACAGGCTTTGTTATCATTACCGGTCACTGGGATGCGCGTCAACATGCTCAAGTTAGACTCCATACTTGCCGATAGCCGACCACAGAATCTCATTCATTGTACAAAAGGTGCGACTGACAACACCTGTAAGAAGATAAGTAAGATGGGGAAAGCATGAGCACCATTTTGATTTTTCTCGCTGCTGTGCTGGCCTGCGCGTCGATTGCGGTGTGGGTATTCAGGCGCCGCGTACATCGCCGTTATCGGCTGCCCTTTTTGAACGCGTTTGCCGGGGCAAACACGCGCAAGCTTTCGCCAGAGGAACGCAGCACCGTTGAGCAGTATCTCGACACGCTGAACCGATCCCGGCTTTCGCCTGGCCCTACCGGCGCCAGCGCCGCCCCCGTATCGCTCAACCTGAACGCCCAAAGCGACACCGTTTTGTGCGTAACGCGCTCTATTACCCGCTACGGCATCACAACCGACGATCCCAACAAATGGCGTTACTATCTCGACTCTGTTGAAGTGCACCTGCCTCCCTTCTGGGAGCAGTATATCAACGACGAAAACAGCGTCGAGCTCATCCATACCGATACGCTGCCGCTGGTTATCTCCCTTAATGGTCATACTCTGAGCGAATATGTTCAGGAAGCGCCACGCTTTGCGCTGGAACGCGCAAGCGGAACGCAGGCCTCTATTCGTGGTGAAGAGACAGAGCAGATTGAACTGCTCAACATCCGCCAGGAAACGCATGAAGAGTACGTCCTGAGCCGCCCGGATGGCATTCGCGAAGCGGTGCTGATTGTCGTCTCGTTCCTGCTCTTTTTCATCTGCCTGCTGACGCCGGACGTGTTTGTTCCGTGGCTCGCGGGCGGCGCAGTACTGCTTCTGGCCGCCGGGCTGTGGGGCATATTTGCCCCGCCGGCAAAAACGTCATTACGCGAAATTCACTGCCTGCGCGGAACCCCAAAACGCTGGGGACTGTTCGGCGAAAACGATCAGGAACATATCAACAATATCTCGCTCGGGATCATCGATATTATCTATCCGCGCCACTGGCAGCCGTGGATTGCGCAGGACCTGGGCCACAAAACGGATATTGATATCTATCTCGACCGCCACGTTGTACGCCAGGGACGTTACTTATCCCTGCACGACGAAGTAAAAAACTTCCCTCTTCAGCACTGGCTTCGCAGCGCGGTGATTGCCGGTGGCGCCGCGTTAATCTTCCTCATGCTGCTGCTTTTCGTGCCGCTGGATATGCCGATTAAATTTACCCTGTCATGGATCAAAGGGGCGCAAACCGTGGAAGCCACCAGCGTACAGCAGCTCGAAGAAGCGGGTGTACGCGTGGGGGATACGTTGCGGCTGAAAGGCACCGGGATGTGTAATATCCACTCACCGGGCGCCTGGAACACGCGCCAGAACTCGCCGTTCGCGCCGTTCGACTGCTCTCAGATCATCTGGAATGACGCCTCTCCGCTGCCGCTTCCGGAATCGGATGTGGTCAATAAGGCCACCGCGCTCACCCAGACGATTAATCGCCAGCTCCATCCAAAACCGGATGATGATTCTCGCGTCAGCCCTGCCCTGCGTTCGGCCATTCAGAAGTCCGGCATGGTGCTGCTGGATGACTTTGGCGAAATCGTCCTGAAAACAGAAGATCTCTGCTCAGCTCAGGATGACTGTATCCGGCTGAAGAACGCGCTGGTCAACCTCGGCAACAGCAAAGACTGGGACGCGCTGGTGAAACGCGCCGAAGCGGGACGCCTCGATGGTGTGAATGTGCTTCTGCGTCCGGTCAGCGCCGAGTCGCTGGATAACCTGGTGGCGACCTCTACCGCCCCCTTCGTGATGCGTGAAACCACCCGTGCCGCCCAGGCGCTTAACAGCCCGGCGCCTGGCGGTTTTGTGATTGCCAGCGATGAAGGCAGCGACCTGGTGGATCAACCCTATCCGCAGGTTTCGCTGTATGACTATCCAGCCCAGGAGCAGTGGAGCGAATTCCAGCGTCTGGCGCAGATGCTGATGCAGACGCCATTCAGCGCGGAAGGGATCGTCACCACCCTCTTTACCGACGCCAACGGCACGCGTCATATTGGCCTGCACCGTATGCCGGATAGCGCTGGCCTGTGGCGCTATGTAGGGACATCCCTGCTGCTGATTGCGATGCTGGCGTGTATTATCTGGAACGGTTATCAGGCCGTACGCCGCTATCAGCGCTCCCGCACGCGACTGGCAGAAATCCAGGCCTACTACGAAAATTGCCTAAACCCGAAACTGATCTCCTCTTCTGAGAGCCTGATCGGATAACGTCTCTGCGCGACAAGTTGTGCTACCCTGTCGCGCACGTTTCTTCTGGCTGGAGTTCCCCCTTATGCATCTTAATATCGACTGGCAGGCGGTCGATACCGTCCTGCTTGATATGGACGGCACGCTGCTTGATCTCGCCTTTGATAACTATTTCTGGCAAAAGCTGGTTCCGGAAACGTACGGTGAACAGCAGGGGATCTCCCCGGCGGAAGCGCAGGAATTCATTCGTTCGCAATATAGCGCGGTGCAGCATACGCTAAACTGGTACTGTCTTGACTACTGGAGCGAGCGACTCGGTCTGGATATTTGCGCCATGACCACCGCCCAGGGCGCACGCGCCGTACTGCGCGAAGATACGGTCCCGTTCCTGGACGCGCTGAAAGCCTGCGGTAAGCGCCGTATTTTGCTGACAAATGCGCATCCCCATAACCTGGCCGTGAAGCTGGAACATACCGGTCTTGCTTCGCACCTTGATTTATTGCTTTCCACCCACACATTTGGTTATCCGAAAGAGGATCAGCGGTTGTGGCATGCCGTGGTGGAAGAGACCGGTTTACAGCCGGAACGCACGCTGTTCATTGACGACAGCGAGCCGATTCTGGATTCTGCGGCCGCATTTGGCATTCGCTATTGCCTGGGCGTGACCAATCCTGATTCCGGCCTGGCTGAAAAAAGCTATCTGCGACATCCGGGGCTGAACGACTATCGCCGGATGATCCCCTCACTCACCGTGAAGGAGACGCCATGAAAGAAAAACCCTCTGATGGGGTAAGACTGGATAAATGGCTGTGGGCCGCCCGTTTTTACAAAACGCGCGCCCTTGCCCGTGAAATGGTTGACGGCGGAAAGGTGCATTACAACGGTCAGCGCAGCAAACCGAGCAAGCTGGTTGAACTGAATGCCACGTTAACGCTTCGCCAGGGCAACGATGAGAAAACGGTGGTGGTGAAAGCCATTACCGAACAGCGGCGGCCCGCAACCGAAGCCGTTTTGCTGTATGAAGAGACGGCCGAAAGCATAGAGAAGCGCGAGAAAACCGCGCTGGCGCGCAAAATGAACGCGCTGACGATGCCTCACCCGGACCGGCGACCGGATAAAAAAGAGCGCCGCGATCTGATGAAATTTAAACACGGTGAGAGCGAGTAACCCTCACCTGCATGAGAGATGAAAATGGCCCAACACGACCAATTACACCGCTATCTGTTTGAACAATTCGCCGTGCGCGGCGAGCTGGTCACCGTATCCGAAACCTGGAAACAGATTCTGGAAAACCACAACTACCCGCTGCCGGTAAAAACCCTGTTGGGCGAACTGCTGGTTGCCACCAGCCTGCTGACCGCCACGCTGAAGTTTGCTGGCGATATTACCGTCCAGTTGCAGGGCGATGGCCCAATGTCGCTGGCGGTGATCAACGGCAATAACCAGCAGCAGATGCGCGGCGTGGCGCGCGTTCAGGGCGATATCCCTGAAAATGCGGATCTGAAAACGCTGGTCGGTAACGGCTACCTGGTCATCACGATTTCGCCTGAAGAGGGGGAACGCTATCAGGGCGTTGTCGGTCTGGAAGGCGATACGCTTGCCGCCTGCCTGGAAGATTACTTCATGCGTTCCGAACAGCTGCCAACCCGTCTGTTCATCCGCACCGGTGAAGTGGATGGCCAGCCTGCTGCCGGTGGTATGCTGCTTCAGGTTCTGCCTGCGCAGGATGCGCAGACCAATGATTTCGAGCATCTGGCAACGCTGACGGAAACCATCAAAGCGGAAGAGCTGTTCACCCTGTCGGCGACCGACGTGCTGTGGCGTCTCTACCACGAAGAAGAAGTGACGGTTTACGATCCGCAGGCGGTGGAATTTAAGTGCACCTGCTCCCGCGAGCGTTGTGCTGGCGCCCTGAAAACGCTGCCGGATGAAGAGATCGACAGCATCATGGCGGAAGACGGTGAAATCGATATGCACTGTGACTACTGCGGTACGCACTACGTGTTCAATTCGATGGATATCGCGGAGATCCGCAATAACGCCTCTCCGGCGGATCCGCAGGTTCACTAAGCTCTGAGCCTGTTGCCCGGCGGCGCTATGCTCTCACGGGCTTACAATGAATTGTGCAATTTTTTGATATGATTGCTAATTGTAGGCCGGGTAAGCGTAGCGCCACCCGGCAAGAAAGAGCACTAACGCCGCCGCGCATTATTGTAACTGTCGTAGCTCATATCGACACGCTCCCCAAAAATCTCAATATCCGCCCAGGGCTTCACGACAGATTTCACTTTCCTCTGCCTTAATGCGCGGTCAAGTTCTTCTCTGGTCAATGCCTCCGGCATTTTCCACGCGTCCCCGGCGATCCTCCAGCCCGTGTTGGTTTGTGTGTAAGCCACGATCGTGCGATCGGTAAATTGAAATAGCACGGCCTCAGGCTTGCCGTCGCCGTTAAGATCCAGCGGCATGAGTAAACAGTTACTCTGGGCGCTATCGCAGCTCTCAAAGCGATACTGATTGCTGAGCATGGCTTGCCACAATACCTTATCAGGACGAGCCATTCCCGGTGCGAGCTGGACCTGTTTTTCCAGCATCGCGGCGGTCATCTTACCTGCTCCGCCAGCGTTCCTGGAGAGAAGACCATTTATTTCACGCTGGCGTTTTGGGTTAGAGATAAACTGCGGATCGTTTTGCAGCGTGAGCATCGCCTCCCGCCCCTTTCGTCCAGCGTTACTGAGCATATACAGGCTGACTTGATCCGCCGTTATTCTGCCGTCCTGATAGCGGGCCATATGGCTTGCAACGCTTATTCGCCACGGATCCAGCACGGGGGTATGGATCAACGCCAGGAAGATGAGGGAAAGCAGCCCGGTCGCCGGTATGACGTACGCATGGATCTTCTGCGGTTCACGGCGCTGAATCAGAACGCTGGCGCAAAAACCGACCGCCCAGACCAGCGCCACGATGGTTATCAATACCCCGTACAGACGCTCGGGTGACCAGCCGTATTGCGAAATGCGTAGCCACAGCGCCCACCCCGCCAGAACCGGATACGCGGGTACGATAGCCACAGCAAGGCGAATCATCCCTCGCAACGGGGCATAGTAAGGCAGCGTTTGACGCTGTGGATGCCACACTATCGTCACCAGGAATAACAGCAGCAGCGCTAAGGTGGTCAGCAAGCCCGCGGCGGATATTCTGGCTGAAATGGATTCAAAGCCGACAAAAGGCAACGCGCCAATAAAGAGCAGCGCCAGCGCCGCCATCAGGGGAAGCAGACCGGTGGCGATGAGGGTCAGCAGATTTTGCAGGGCAAGGATTAACCTTACCTGCATGCGCGTGAGCACGGCCGCACTGGCTGAAACCACGCCAATCGCCACTGAAATAAACCCGTCAGAATGAAAGAAAAGCCGATCAAAAAAGCCGATGCCGATAAGTTCGAAAAGCTCGGCCCAGAGGAAAAGCACCAGCCAGAAGAGACCATTCGAAACAAAAATAATGAGCAGCGTCAGCGCGTTATGCCAGTTTCGTTGATAAAAGTCGCTGTAGAACGAGGTAGTCGGGACGGGATCCAGACACCGCTGAAGCCATGGCAACACGAACAGCGTCATCAGCAGCAGATGAAAGCCGAAAACGAGCATCTCATCTTTGAGATTCCAGCTTTCGAGTCCTGCAACGCTCCACTTAAGCCAGCCGCCCATACCCGCGACTGCCGCGCCGATCATCCCGAGTGACAGCCACAAAAATGGCTTTCTGAATGACGTCATGGCAAGAGACAACGTGGTTGTCATTACCAAACTCTGAAAATAGCTGACCCAAGAGACCTGAATCGTTTTCCCAATGTAACTCTTACGTAATTTTCTTTCATGTATGCGATTACATTCACATTCTTCTGGATAAATTCACCAGAAATTAACCTTTTAAGAACATTTTCCCCAACCAAAAAGCGATTCCTGCGATAATCTGCCCGCCCTGTGACTGGAGTCGCAGCGTTTTCCGTTAGTAAGGGTTTTGACCAGATACGTAAATCTATGAGCCCCGTCGCGGTTAACATCCCCAGAAAAACCCTACAATTTCAGGCAGTACATATTGGCTAAGGAGCAGTGATATGCGTGTTAATGGTTTAACCCCGCAAGATCTCAAGGCTTATGGTATTCACGACGTCCAGGAAGTGGTCTACAACCCCGATTACGATACGCTGTATCAGGAAGAGCTCAATCCGGCACTGGAAGGATACGAGCGAGGTGTGTTGACGAATCTTGGTGCTATCGCCGTCGATACCGGTATTTTTACCGGCCGTTCGCCGAAAGATAAATACATCGTCCGAGATGATACCACCCGCGATACGCTGTGGTGGGCCGATAAAGGCAAAGGGAAGAACGATAACAAACCGCTCTCTCCTGAAACCTGGCAGCATCTGAAAGGGCTCGTCACCCATCAGCTTTCCGGCAAGCGTCTGTTCATCGTCGATGCTTTCTGCGGCGCTAACGCCGACACCCGTCTCTCCGTTCGGTTTATCACTGAAGTGGCCTGGCAGGCGCATTTCGTGAAGAACATGTTCATTCGTCCGACCGATGAAGAACTGCAAAACTTCACCCCTGACTTTATCGTGATGAACGGCGCGAAATGCACCAACCCGCAGTGGAAAGAGCAGGGTCTGAACTCCGAAAACTTCATCGCCTTCAACCTGACCGAGCGTATCCAGCTGATCGGCGGTACCTGGTACGGCGGCGAAATGAAGAAAGGGATGTTCTCGGTCATGAACTACCTGCTGCCGCTGCGCGGTATCGCCTCCATGCACTGCTCGGCGAACGTCGGTGAAAAAGGTGACGTGGCGGTGTTCTTCGGCCTTTCCGGCACCGGTAAAACGACGCTGTCCACCGATCCAAAACGTCGTCTGATTGGCGACGACGAGCACGGCTGGGACGACGACGGTGTGTTTAACTTTGAAGGCGGCTGCTACGCGAAGACCATTCGCCTGTCGGAAGAGGCAGAGCCGGATATCTACCACGCGATTCGCCGCGATGCGCTGCTGGAAAACGTCACCGTGCGTGCCGATGGCTCTGTCGACTTCGACGATGCGTCCAAAACCGAAAACACCCGCGTCTCTTACCCGATTTACCACATCGACAACATCGTGAAGCCGGTGTCGAAGGCGGGCCACGCCACGAAGGTGATTTTCCTGACCGCAGACGCGTTCGGCGTGTTGCCGCCAGTTTCCCGCCTGACCGCCAGCCAGACGCAGTACCACTTCCTCTCTGGCTTTACCGCTAAGCTGGCGGGTACCGAGCGCGGTGTGACCGAGCCAACCCCAACCTTCTCCGCCTGCTTCGGCGCGGCGTTCCTGTCGCTACACCCAACGCAGTATGCGGAAGTGCTGGTGAAACGCATGCAGGCATCCGGCGCACAGGCATACCTGGTGAACACCGGCTGGAACGGGACGGGCAAACGTATCTCCATCAAAGATACCCGCGCCATCATCGACGCGATTCTGGATGGTTCGTTGGATAACGCCGAGACCTTTACGCTGCCGATGTTCGATCTGGCGATCCCAACCGAGCTGCCGGGCGTGGATACGCGTATCCTTGACCCGCGCAACACCTACGGTTCACCGGAACAGTGGCGCGAGAAGGCAGAATCGCTGGCGAAACTGTTTATCGAAAACTTCGAGAAGTATACCGACACCCCGGCGGGTGCTGCGCTGGTGAGTGCGGGACCAAGGTAAAAGCAAAAAGGCAACGAAAGTTGCCTTTTTAATGTTTTCTCCCTCTCCCCGTGGGAGAGGGCCGGGGTGAGGGCATCAGGCCCCACCCTTTTTTAACTCTCTTTCACCTGCCCCCGTAAAACCGGCACCGGTAACCATGCGCGAATGCTCAAACCACCCCGTTCGCTGGTGCCAATTTCCAGCAGTCCGTTATGGTTATCAACAATACGCTGCACAATCGCCAGGCCTAAGCCGGTTCCGCTGGTGCTGCGCGCGCTGTCGCCGCGCACAAACGGCTGGAACAGGTGCTTACGCTGCTCAGGCTTGATGCCCGGGCCATCGTCTTCCACCTGGAACCAGGCGCGGTTGAGTTCCGTACCGCTGCTGACTTTGATCCAACCGTTGCCGTAACGCGCCGCGTTGACCACCATATTCGCCACCGCGCGTTTGATGGAGAGCGGGTGCATACGTACCTGAATCTCGCCCGCCTGAAGGTCGGTCGCAATTTCACGTTCATAACCGCTTTCGGCGGCAACAACTTCGCCCAGAACCGCGTTCAGATCCGCCATCTCCATCGGCATCTCCTGCCCGGTACGCAGGTAGTCGGTAAACTGCTCGATGATGGCGTTACACTCTTCGATATCCTTGTTGATGGACTCTGCAAGATAACCATCCTGCTCGCCCATCATCTCTGTTGCCAGGCGGATACGTGTCAGCGGGGTGCGAAGGTCATGGCTAACCCCCGCCATCAGCAGCGTACGGTCGTCAGCCAGCTGTTTAACGCCTGCCGCCATGTGGTTAAAAGCACGCGTTACCGAGCGCACTTCCGATGCGCCATACTCGCGCAGCGGCGGTGGGATAATACCTTTACCAACCTGCAATGCCGCATGCTCCAGGTCGACCAGCGGTCGGTTCTGGATACGAATAAACAGCCATGCGCCGCCGATAGCCAGCAGCATGATCGCCAGGGTGTATCGGAACAGCGGTGAGAAGTCGCCCTGATGAATCTCGGTGAGCGGAACACGCACCCAGATGTTGGGTGACAGCCAGGTTTTCAGCCAGACAACCGGCGAGCTTTTATTGACCTCAACGCGCACTTCCGTCGGGCCGCCAAGCTGCTGCGCCATCTGCTGGCTAAGGAATTCATAGTGCTGCGCCCAGCGCAGGCCGGCATCTTCCGCCGCTTCGTTCGAGTAGAGAGAAATGCCCAACTCACGGTAGATTTCCCGACGGAACGCCGGGGGGACAACCAACTGCGTGCCGTCCTCCAGTTGCAGTTTGTCGGTCATCAGCATACGCACTTCGTATGCCAGCACCTTATTAAACTGCTGAAGGCTCGGCAGGATCGCAAAGTTCAGCACCACCAGGTAGGTCGTCACCAGGCTGACAAACAGCAGGGTGACGATCAATAACAGCGTGCGGGCAAACGAACTTCGCGGCGAGAAGCGCATTCGCCTCATGCTTTAGAGCCGTCCGGGACAAACACGTAGCCCAGACCCCACACGGTCTGAATATAACGAGGATGCGCCGGATCTTCTTCCACCATGCGGCGCAGACGAGAGATCTGCACGTCGATAGAACGTTCCATTGCGGAGTATTCACGGCCGCGCGCCAGGTTCATCAGCTTGTCACGTGAAAGCGGTTCACGCGGGTGGCTGACCAGCGCTTTCAGTACCGCAAACTCGCCGCTGGTGAGCGGCATTGGCTCATCTTCACGGAACATTTCACGGGTGCCGAGGTTCAGCTTGAACTTACCGAATGCAATGACGGCCTCTTCCTGAGACGGCGCGCCCGGCAGCTCGTTCGCCTGACGACGCAGCACGGCGCGAATACGCGCCAGCAGTTCACGCGGGTTGAACGGCTTAGGAATGTAGTCATCAGCGCCAATCTCAAGGCCGACGATACGGTCAACTTCTTCACCCTTCGCCGTCACCATGATGATTGGCATCGGGTTGCTCTGGCTACGCAGACGACGGCAAATAGAGAGCCCATCTTCGCCAGGCAGCATCAGGTCCAACACCATCAGGTGGAAGGATTCACGCGTCAGCAGACGATCCATCTGTTCCGCGTTCGCGACGCTACGAACCTGGAAGCCCTGCTCGGTCAGATAACGTTCCAGCAGCGCACGCAGGCGCATGTCGTCATCTACGACCAGAATTTTGTAGTTCTCTTGCATTGTGTGTACTCCCAAAGGTTCGGATAAGCCTGGAACAGCGTATTCTAAAAAAGTGCACGGGTTCGACCAGCAAATTCTGGTATAAATTCTAGACGAAATTGTTACAAAGCATATTTAACAGCAGCTTATCTGTTCATTTCATCACATAAATCATTATTAATCTTGTCTGTTACACTGTGCGCTACGTATTGTGCGCAAAGACAGTTAACCGGCATTAAAGGCAGCACCATGAAAACGCCTCTGATCACCCGCGAAGGGTACGAGAAACTCAAAAAAGAGATGGATTACCTGTGGCGCGAAGAGCGTCCGGAAGTGACCAAAAAAGTCACCTGGGCCGCAAGTCTGGGCGACCGCAGCGAGAATGCGGACTATCAGTACAATAAAAAGCGACTGCGCGAAATCGATCGCCGGGTACGCTACCTGACGAAATGCCTCGAGAATCTCAAAATTGTCGATTACTCCCCGCAGCAGGAAGGTAAAGTGTTCTTCGGCGCGTGGGTCGAAATTGAAAACGACAACGGCGACACCCTGCGTTTTCGTATCGTCGGCTATGATGAAATTTTCGGTCGTAAGGATTACATTTCTATCGATTCACCCATGGCCCGCGCCCTGCTGAAAAAAGAGGTGGGCGATTTAGCCGTTGTCCAGACGCCCGCGGGTGAAGCAAGCTGGTACGTCAACGAAATCGAGTATGTTAAATAGTCCGAGAGCGCCCTCCCCGGCTGGCATTTTTTGGTGTCAGCCCGTATAACTATCCCCCTGATTTTCGATCCACAAGATGAACTGACCATGATGAAAGAGTCGCTCTGCCGCATTATTGCGGGTGATATTCAGGCCAGAGCCGAACAGGTAGAAGCTGCCGTTCGTCTGCTTGATGAAGGGAACACCGTGCCGTTTATTGCACGTTATCGTAAGGAAGTCACCGGCGGTCTGGATGACACGCAGCTGCGTAACCTTGAGACCCGTCTGGGCTATCTGCGCGAGCTGGAAGACCGACGTCAGGCGATCCTCAAATCTATCGGCGAGCAGGGCAAGCTGACCAGTGACCTGGAAAAAGCCATTAACGGTACCCTGAGCAAAACCGAACTTGAAGATCTCTATCTGCCGTACAAACCGAAGCGCCGCACGCGCGGGCAGATTGCGATCGAAGCCGGCCTTGAGCCGCTGGCCGACCTGCTGTGGAACGAGCCGTCTCACGATCCGGAAACCGAAGCCGCCAGATTTATCGACGCCGAAAAAGGCGTAGCGGACACCAAAGCCGCGCTGGACGGCGCTCGCTACATTCTGATGGAGCGCTTCGCCGAAGACGCGGCACTGCTGGCCAAAGTGCGTGATTACCTGTGGAAGAACGCCCATATCGTCTCCACCGTGGTGTCCGGCAAAGAGGACGAAGGCGCGAAATTCCGCGACTACTTCGATCACCACGAACCCATTTCTACCGCGCCGTCTCACCGCGCGCTGGCGATGTTCCGCGGTCGTAACGAAGGCGTGCTGCAGCTCTCCCTGAATGCCGATCCGCAGTTTGACGAGCCGCCTAAAGAGAGCCACTGTGAGCAGATCATTATGGATCACCTCGGTCTGCGCCTGAACAACGCCCCGGCGGACAGCTGGCGCAAAGGCGTGGTGAGCTGGACCTGGCGCATCAAGGTGCTCATGCACCTCGAAACCGAGCTGATGGGCACCGTGCGCGAGCGCGCCGAAGACGAAGCGATCAACGTCTTCGCCCGTAACCTGCACGACCTGCTGATGGCTGCGCCGGCTGGCCTGCGCGCCACCATGGGTCTCGATCCGGGTCTGCGCACCGGCGTGAAGGTGGCCGTGGTTGACGGCACCGGCAAGCTGGTTGCCACCGACACCATTTACCCGCACACCGGTCAGGCAGCGAAAGCGGCTATCGTGGTCGCCGCGCTGTGCGAGAAGTACAACGTTGAGCTGGTTGCCATCGGTAACGGTACGGCGTCCCGCGAAACCGAACGTTTCTATCTCGACGTGCAGAAGCAGTTCCCGAAAGTGACGGCGCAGAAAGTGATCGTCAGCGAAGCGGGGGCATCTGTCTATTCCGCCTCTGAGCTGGCAGCGCAGGAGTTCCCGGAACTGGACGTTTCCTTGCGCGGTGCGGTCTCTATCGCCCGTCGTTTGCAGGATCCGCTGGCGGAGCTGGTGAAAATTGACCCGAAATCCATCGGCGTGGGCCAGTATCAGCACGACGTGAGCCAGACGCAGCTGGCGCGCAAGCTGGATGCGGTGGTGGAAGACTGCGTTAACGCCGTCGGCGTGGACCTGAACACCGCTTCCGTTCCGCTGCTGACCCGCGTAGCAGGCCTGACCCGTATGATGGCGCAGAATATCGTCGCCTGGCGTGATGAGAACGGTCAGTTCCAGAACCGCCAGCAGCTGCTGAAGGTGAGCCGTCTGGGGCCGAAAGCTTTTGAGCAGTGCGCGGGCTTCCTGCGCATCAACCACGGCGATAACCCGCTGGATGCCTCTACCGTTCACCCGGAAGCCTATCCGGTTGTCGAGCGTATCCTGGCCGCCACCCAGCAGGCGCTGAAAGACCTGATGGGCGACAGCAGCGCGCTGCGTAACCTGAAAGCGGTGGATTTTACCGACGAACAGTTCGGCGTGCCGACGGTCACTGACATCATCAAAGAGCTGGAAAAACCGGGCCGCGATCCGCGTCCTGAGTTTAAAACCGCGACCTTTGCTGACGGCGTGGAAACCATGAACGACCTGCTGCCGGGCATGGTGCTGGAAGGGGCGGTAACCAACGTCACCAACTTTGGCGCGTTTGTGGATATCGGCGTGCATCAGGACGGTCTGGTGCATATCTCTTCCCTGGCCGACAAGTTCGTTGAAGATCCGCACACCGTGGTCAAAGCGGGCGACATCGTGAAGGTGAAAGTGCTGGAAGTGGATCTTCAGCGCAAGCGTATCGCCCTGACCATGCGTCTGGACGAGCAGCCGGGCGACACTAACGCGCGCCGTGGCGGTAATGGCGGTGGCCGTGAACAGCAGCGTCCGGCAGCGAAAGCCGCGAAGCCACGCGGACGTGACGCACAGCCAGCAGGCAACAGCGCGATGATGGATGCTCTGGCAGCGGCGATGGGTAAGAAACGCTAATCCTGTAAATGCCCCTCACCCTAACCCTCTCCCCAAAGGGGAGAGGGAACTTGAACACCCTCGCCCCTTTGGGAAGAGGGCCGGGGTGAGGGGAAAAATTATATCGTAAAATATGAAACCGATTGCATATCCATATTTAAACCGCTATTTATCACTCCATTAACAAATACGCTTTTTATTCCTTCCCGGGTATTCCCGCAAATATTGAGCAAGGTCAAGCAGACCGCAAATTAATACGATTAACAACATCCCGTCACATTTTTATTATTGTTGATAAAAACTATTCTCATTATCATCGCAGTGTTGATTATTTAACCTCTCGTGGAATCAGGCGCTATGCAATTCACTCCAGAAAGTGCGTGGAAAATTATCGGTTTTACCCGTGAGATAAGCCCGGCCTATCGGCAGAAGCTACTGTCACTGGGCATGCTACCCGGCTCATCATTCCAGGTGGTGCGCGTGGCGCCGTTGGGCGATCCTGTTCATATCGAAACCCGACGCGTTAATCTGGTTCTGCGTAAAAAAGACCTCGCATTAATTGAAGTTGAATCTTTATCCCGTTAACAAGCCAGCGGTTTCAGTGAGTCTAAAACAATGAAAAAATTAACTATTGGCTTAATTGGCAATCCTAATTCCGGCAAGACAACCTTATTTAATCAGTTAACCGGCGCACGCCAGCGTGTGGGAAATTGGGCAGGCGTAACGGTTGAACGCAAAGAAGGCCAGTTCACCACGACAGATAATCAGGTCACGCTGGTTGATTTACCGGGGACCTATTCACTCACCACAATTTCATCTCAGACCTCTCTCGATGAGCAAATTGCCTGCCACTATATTCTGAGCGGCGACGCGGATCTGCTCATCAATGTGGTGGATGCCTCCAATCTCGAACGAAATCTGTACCTCACGCTACAGCTGCTGGAGCTGGGGATCCCCTGCATCGTAGCGCTTAACATGCTCGACATCGCCGAGAAGCAAAAGCTGCGCATCGACGTCGACGCCCTCTCCGCCCGTCTGGGCTGCCCGGTGGTTCCGCTGGTTTCTACTCGCGCGCGCGGCATTGACGCCCTGAAGCTGGCAATTGACCGCCACACGGGCAATGCCGACGTCGAACTGGTGCACTACGCCCAGCCGCTGCTGCGCGAGGCCGGGCAGCTGGCGCAGGAGATGGACAACGCCATGCCCGCCAGACAGCGCCTGTGGCTTGGCTTGCAAATGCTGGAAGGCGATATCTACAGCCGCGCCTACGCAGGCGATGCGGCGGATAAACTGAGCGTTGCACAGGCTCGCCTGAGCGACGAGCTGGATGACCCGGCCCTGCATATTGCGGATGCGCGCTATCAGGCCATCGCCGCTATCTGTGACGTGGTCAGCAATGCATTAACCGCTGAACCCAGCCGCTTCACCGCCGCCGTGGATAAGATTGTGCTCAACCGCTTCCTCGGTTTGCCAATATTTTTACTGGTGATGTACGTAATGTTCCTGCTCGCTATAAACATCGGCGGTGCATTACAACCCATCTTTGATGGCGGCTCTGTCGCTATCTTCGTGCACGGTATTCAGTGGCTGGGCTACACCCTCCACTTCCCGGAATGGTTGACCATCTTCCTTGCGCAGGGGATCGGCGGCGGGATCAACACCGTCCTGCCGCTGGTACCGCAGATCGGCATGATGTACCTGTTCCTCTCCTTCCTTGAAGATTCCGGTTACATGGCACGCGCCGCCTTCGTAATGGACCGCCTGATGCAGGCGCTTGGGCTGCCGGGGAAATCCTTCGTGCCGCTGATTGTCGGTTTTGGCTGTAACGTGCCGTCAGTCATGGGCGCGCGTACGCTGGACGCACCGCGCGAACGCCTGATGACCATCATGATGGCGCCGTTCATGTCCTGCGGCGCACGTCTGGCGATCTTCGCGGTCTTTGCCGCGGCGTTCTTTGGTCAGGAAGGGGCGCTGGCCGTCTTCTCCCTGTATGTGCTGGGTATCGTGATGGCTATTCTCACCGGCCTGATGCTGAAGCACACCATCATGCGTGGCGAAGCGTCGCCGTTCGTGATGGAACTGCCGGTTTATCACGTTCCGCATCTGAAAAGCCTGATTATTCAAACCTGGCAGCGCCTGAAGGGCTTTGTTCTGCGCGCCGGTAAGGTGATTGTAGTGGTCAGCATTTTCCTGAGCGCCCTGAACAGCTTCACCCTGAGCGGCCAGGCAGCGGACAACATTAATGACTCTGCCCTTGCCTCCGTCAGCCGGATCATTACGCCGATCTTCAAACCGATTGGCGTACAGGAAGACAACTGGCAGGCAACCGTGGGCCTGTTCACCGGCGCGATGGCAAAAGAGGTGGTTGTCGGCACCCTGAACACGCTCTACACCGCGGAAAACATCCAGGAAGAGGAGTTCAACCCGGCAGAGTTCAGCCTCGGTGACGAACTTCTGGGTGCAGTAGAAGAGACCTGGCAGAGCCTGAAAGACACCTTCAGCCTGAGCGTGCTGGCGAACCCGATTGAAGCCAGCAAAGGCGACGGCGTAATGGCGACCGGAGCAATGGGCGTGATGGGCCAGAAATTTGGCAGCGCGTCGGCGGCCTACAGCTACCTGATCTTCGTCCTGCTCTATATTCCGTGCATCTCGGTCATGGGCGCCATTGCCCGTGAGTCCAGCCGCGGCTGGATGGGCTTCTCCATTCTGTGGGGGCTGAACATTGCCTACTCGCTGGCGACCGTGTTTTATCAAACCGTCAATTACAGCCAGCACCCGCGCTACAGCCTGGTCTGTATCCTCGCGGTGATCCTGTTTAACGTGATGGTGATTGGCCTGCTGCGCCGGGCGCGTAGCCGCGTTGACGTTAACCTGCTGGCAACGCGCAAAACCCCAACGACCTGCTGTAGTAGCCCTGCGGGCGACTGTCACTGAGGGGAAAAAAGATGGCATCGTTGATTCAGGTCCGTGACCTACTGGCGTTACAGGGACGAATGGAGGCGAAGCAGCTCAGCCTCAGCCTGCATACGCCGCAGCCGATGATCGATGCCATGCTGGAAAGGCTGGAGGCGATGGGGAAAGCCGTGCGCATTCAGGAAGAGCCGGACAGTTGTCTGTCCGGCAGTTGTAAAAGTTGTCCGGAAGGTAAAGCCTGCCTCAGGGAGTGGTGGACGCTTCGCTGATAAAATTGGACAGCGCCGAACAAAACTCAGCAGGATGAGAGATGAACGGCGCATGTGCCGCTTTGGCAACCACCATTGATTCACTCTCCGGCCACAGCGCATCCAGCAGCGGAACCACCTTGCGCGGGACCAGCCCATCCAGATAGCCATAAATACGCAGATGCGGCACCGTCAGTGACGCCAGCGGCTCACGCAGATCGGCCGTTTTCAGGATCTCCAGTCCACCGTTCAGCACCTCAACCTCCGGCATCGGCAGGGAAAGCACCGTCTGCTTCAGCATCCGCGCGTCCTGACGGGCGGTTTCAGTTCCCATCGTCTGCAACGCCAGGAAACGCTCCACCGTCCGCTGGAAATCTTCGCTCAACTGGTGCTGGAACCCGGCCAGCACCTCAGGTTTGATGCCCGGCCACGCCTCGCGGGCGCTGAAACAGGGTGATGAGGCAACGGTGATCAGCGCCTGCACCCGCTCAGGATGGCGCAGCGTAATCTGGCTTGCCACCAGCCCGCCCAGGCTCCAGCCGAGCCAGACGGCTTTTTGCGGCGCCGCTTCCAGAACCTGCTCCGCCATGTCCTCGAGCGTCATCGCGCCGTAGCCGTGGCTACGGCCATGCCCCGGCAGATCCACCAGGTGTACCGTAAATTGCGAGGCCAGTTCCTCACTTATGCAACGCCACACTTCGGCGTTCAGTCCCCATCCGTGCAGCAGCACAAGATGACAATTTCCCGTTCCAACGGTCTGCCACCACAGCGTCTTCATCAGTTAACGTTCTCTTTTTTCACATGGAGGTTGCGTATGCTAACAGTGCCCGGCTTGTGCTGGCTATGCCGAATGCCACTTGCGCTGAGCGCGTGGGGCGTCTGTTCCGTTTGCACGGGAGCGCTGGGTTACCTGAAGGGCTGTCCGCAATGCGGCTTGCCTGCCGTAAGCCAGACGCTCCCCTGTGGTCGATGCCTGAAAAAAGCGCCGCCGTGGAGCGCGCTGGTGGCGGTGGATGATTACGTTTTGCCGCTGAGTCGTCTGGTTCATCAGTTTAAGTTTTCCAGCCAGTTCGCGCTGGCGCAGCCACTGGCACGCCTGTTATTACTGGCGGTATTGCAGGCGCGAAGAACGCGTGGGCTACCGTCGGTCGACACGCTCGTGAACGTGCCACTCTTTCAGCGTCGGCACTGGCGGCGGGGATACAATCAGAGCGACCTGCTGTGCCGTCCGCTCGCCCGCTGGCTGGGTTGCCGGTACCCCGCCTCTGCGCTGAAACGTATTCATGCCACTGCCGTTCAGCACCGGCTCAACGCCCGGTCGCGCAAAAGAAACCTGAAAAACGCCTTTCGCCTTGAATTGCCGGTCAACGGTCTCCATATCGCGATTGTGGATGATGTCGTCACCACGGGCAGTACCGTGGCTGAACTTTCCCGACTGCTTTTGCAAAGCGGCGCCGCGTCAGTTCAGGTATGGTGTCTGTGCCGTACCTTGTAGCCCTTCTTCAATGGGCGTATGATTATACCCAGGTAATTTAGTCAACTATTAGGCCAAAGCTATGATCCGTATTTCCGATTCTGCACAAGCGCACTTTGCCAAACTGCTGGCAAATCAGGAAGAAGGGACGCAGATCCGCGTGTTTGTGATCAATCCAGGCACTCCGAATGCAGAATGTGGTGTCTCTTATTGTCCTCCGGATGCTGTGGAAGCAACTGACACTGCCCTTAAATTTGAACAGCTCACCGCGTACGTTGACGAGCTGAGCGCGCCGTATCTTGAAGATGCGGAGATTGATTTCGTCACCGACCAGCTGGGTTCTCAGCTGACGCTGAAGGCGCCAAACGCGAAGATGCGTAAAGTCTCTGACGATGCCCCGCTGATGGAGCGTGTGGAATATCTGCTGCAATCGCAGATCAACCCGCAGCTGGCCGGCCACGGTGGACGTGTTTCCCTGATGGAAATCACCGAAGATGGTCTGGCGATCCTGCAATTCGGCGGCGGCTGTAACGGCTGCTCCATGGTCGATGTAACCCTGAAAGAAGGGATCGAGAAGCAGCTGCTGAACGAATTCCCGGAACTGAAAGGCGTGCGCGATCTGACCGAACACCAGCGCGGCGAGCACTCTTACTACTAATTCAGTGCCCGTCTGTATTGCCCGGTGGCGCTGCGCTTACCGGGCCTGCTTTTTCTTGCCTCCCCCTCTATATGTTGACCTGCGTCTCATAATTCAAATTTTGCCTCCCTGGGTGATTCTCAATCACGTCATGTTACCCGTATCATTTCCATGGGCACTCAACACCCTTATAACAGCCGACTAAACTTATCGTTTTCGCAGGCATCAGTATGAGTGCCGTTAATACTCTGTTCCCAGTTGGGACAACCGGAATTTGTCGTTGAAACAATGACGTTACCCATAACAATTCAAAGGCCAGGTCAATCATGCCATTAGTCATCGTCGCTATCGGTGTTGTGTTATTACTGCTCTTGATGATCCGCTTCAAAATGAACGGATTTATCGCTCTGGTTCTGGTGGCACTTGCAGTCGGTCTGATGCAGGGAATGCCGCTGGTTAAAGTTATCAGCTCCATTAAAGCCGGTGTCGGCGGTACGCTCGGCAGCCTGGCGCTGATCATGGGCTTCGGCGCCATGCTCGGTAAAATGCTCGCGGACTGCGGTGGCGCGCAGCGTATTGCCACTACCCTTATCGATAAATTTGGCAAGCAGCACATCCAGTGGGCGGTGGTGTTAACCGGTTTTACCGTCGGTTTCGCACTGTTCTATGAAGTGGGCTTCGTCCTGATGCTGCCGCTGGTGTTCACCATCGCCGCTGCCGCCAACATCCCGCTGCTGTTCGTAGGCGTACCGATGGCTGCGGCGCTGTCCGTCACCCACGGCTTCCTGCCGCCGCATCCGGGTCCAACGGCTATCGCCACCATCTTCCACGCCGACATGGGTAAAACCCTGCTGTTCGGTACGATTCTGGCGATCCCAACGGTTATCCTGGCCGGTCCTGTTTATGCGCGCTTCCTGAAAGGCATTGATAAGCCCATCCCGGAAGGCCTGTACAGCGCCAAAACCTTCACAGATGCAGAGATGCCTGGCTTTGGCGTCAGCGTCTGGACCTCTCTGGTGCCGGTGATCCTGATGGCAATGCGTGCCGTAGCAGAGATGGTTCTGCCGAAAGGTCACGCGTTCCTGTCCGTTGCGGAGTTCCTGGGCGACCCGGTGATGGCAACGCTGATTGCGGTCCTGATCGCCATGTTCACCTTCGGTCTTAACCGTGGTCGTTCCATGGATCAGATCAACGACACGCTGACCTCTTCCATCAAAATCATTGCCATGATGCTGCTGATCATCGGCGGTGGCGGCGCGTTTAAGCAGGTGCTGGTCGACAGCGGCGTGGATAAATACATTGCTGCCATGATGCATGAAACCAACGTATCGCCGCTCCTGATGGCATGGTCTATTGCCGCGGTGCTGCGTATCGCGCTGGGCTCTGCAACCGTTGCGGCGATTACCGCGGGTGGTATCGTTGCGCCGCTGATTGCGACCACGGGCGTCAGCCCTGAGCTGATGGTTATCGCGGTCGGTTCGGGCAGCGTGATTTTCTCCCACGTGAACGATCCGGGCTTCTGGCTGTTCAAGGAGTACTTCAACCTGACCATCGGTGAAACCATCAAGTCCTGGTCCGCGCTGGAAACCATTATTTCGGTGTGTGGCCTGGTCGGGGTGCTGCTGTTGAATATGGTGGTCTGATGCCCTAAGTCGGGTGGCGGCTACGCCTTACCCGACCTACATGAGCACGACCTGATAATAAAAAACCCGCCACTGGCGGGTTTTTTATTATTTCTTCGCGGCTGCTTTTCGCCGTTTATCCAAATCCTTAATCAGCCTGTTCACCCCGTCATCGGCGAATATCGCTTCAAGCGTAGTGGACAGCTTGCGACGCCAGTTTTTGTACTGATAGCTGGTACCGGGTATGTTTACCGGCTCCGCCATATCAATCCAGTCTTCCGGTTGCAGACCGAGCAACGCGCTGTTGCTGTCGGCAATATAGCGCTGTAAGCCACGGTTAAGCGTTGGCGTCATCGACATCAGCGACGCCTTATGCCCGGCGCGCTTCGGCAGACAGCCATGCTTATGCAGCGCATCCAGCAGCCCCTGTTTCGCCAGCTCGCGATCCTGATACAACCCACGCAGAACCTCTTCATCCGGGTAGAGACCCAGCGTTTTGCCGAGCGTCAGGTCGCCGCTTTCCCAGTAGCCTCTGAGCGTAGGAAGATCATGCGTCGTCGCGACTGCCATTGACTGTTCAGGGTACGCTTTCGGCGCGCGGAAGGTTTTCTCATGGTCGTTTTCAAAATAGAGCACTTTGTAGGAGTAAACCCCGCTGTCGCGGAGCTTGCTGACAATCTCAACCGGCACGGTACCGAGATCTTCGCCAATCACCATGCACTGATGACGTTTACTCTCCAGCGCGAGGATTGAGAGCAGATCGTCCACCGGATACTGCACGTACGCCCCGTGATCGGCCGTTTCACCGTACGGGATCCACCACAGACGCAGCACGGACATCACATGGTCGATACGCAACGCGCCGCAGTTCTGCATGTTAGCGCGCAGCAGATCGATAAACGGCTCGTAGGCACGCGCCGCCATCACGTGTGGATCCATCGGCGGCAAGCCCCAGTTCTGACCAAGCGGGCCCAGAATATCCGGCGGCGCACCGACGGAGGCTTTCAGACAGTAAAGTTCACGGTCACACCAGGTCTCCGCCCCGCCTTCCGCCACGCCGACGGCCAGATCGCGATACAGACCGATCGGCATGTTATAGCCCTGGCTCACCTGCCAGCAGGCAGCAAACTGGCTGTACGCCAGCCACTGCAACCAGAGATAGAAATCCATCTCGTCGGCATGCGTCTCACAGAACGCCTTCACTTCCGGGGTATCCACGGACTGATACGCTTCCGGCCACACCGGCCAGCCCCAGCGCATCTCATCCTCCTGGACCTGATACGCATGCAGCGCATCAAACGCCGCCTGCCAGTAAAGGCTCTCGCCTTCCTGCATCACAAACTGGCGGAAGGCTGCCATCTGCTCGTCGTCACGCTTCGCAAAGCCCTTCCATGCCAGACGCAGCGCCGCCATTTTCAGCGCGGTCACGGAGGCATAATCGACCCAGTCCGCATCGCGGGCCTGTTTCAGCATCTGTTGGGTGGTCTCAAGCTTCCACCACGCCTGTGCCTCTTTGCTGTTTTTGAAATCGTCTAACGCGTTAACGTCGATGTAGATCACGTTCAGCCAGCGGCGGGAAGACGGGCTGTACGGGCTGGCGCTTTCCGGATTCGCCGGATAGAGGGCGTGGATCGGGTTGAGACCGATAAATGCCCCGCCGCGCTCACCAACAGATGCCAGCATCTTTTTCAGGTCGCCAAAATCGCCAATGCCCCAGTTGCTGTCTGAACGCAAGGTGTAAAGCTGCACACAGGCGCCCCACAGCTTTTTGCCTTCGAGTAGCGCCTGCGGCTCATAGCAGCGCTTCGGCGCGACGATCACCCGACAGTGGAAGCGGCTGTCATTCTGGGTGAGCGTCAGGCTGTGATAGCCCTCCGGCAGCTTCGCCGGAAGGGTGAGGGTTTTGCCGCCGGTGGCATGGCCTTTATGCTGATGCCCCTCTTCGGTGGTGAGCAGCCAGCTGAACTCGCCGCGCCCTTCCACCGCCAGCGGCATCTTTTTGCCCGCGGTAAAGACCTTCACGTTCGGCACCGGCGCTCCCGACGCTTTCGCGTCGGTTTTGTGCATGGCATCCAGCAAACGTCTTTTGGTGTCCGCACCAATAGACTGCGGTTTGCCGTGCGCATTGATGTAACTGAGGCTAATTCCCGCCGCCTGCGCGGCACTGTCCAGACGTTTACTCTCCATCGCGCTTCCTTAGCGTTTTGCCTGCCAGATACGAGCCTGATAATCACGGATTGAGCGGTCAGAGCTGAACATACCGCAGCGCGCGGTGTTCAGGATACACGCGCGGGTCCAGGCATCCTGGTCGCGATACAGCACGTCGACCTGCTTCTGCGCTTCAACGTAAGCGGTGAAGTCCGCCATCACCAGGTACGGGTCGCCGCCCTGTTTGTCCATGCTGTGCAGCATCTGGTCAAACGCGTGCTTGTCGCCGTCGCTGTACTTCCCGCTTTCCAGCTCTTTCAACACCGCATCCAGCACTTTGTCTTTTTTACGCCATTTCACCGGGTCGTACCCTTTGGCTTTGATGGCTTTCACTTCTTCAACAGTATGGCCGAAGATAAAGATGTTCTCTTCACCGACCTTCTCGGCGATTTCAACGTTCGCACCGTCCAGCGTGCCGACGGTCAGCGCGCCGTTCAGGGCCAGCTTCATGTTGCCGGTGCCGGACGCTTCTTTACCGGCGGTAGAGATCTGCTCGGAAATATCCGCCGCCGGGATCAGCATTTCAGCCGCAGAGACGCAGTAGTCCGGCAGGAACACCACCTTCAGCTTGTCGCCCACTTTCGGATCGTTGTTGATCGCCGCCGCCACTTTATTAATGGCAAGGATAATGTTTTTCGCCAGGTAGTAGCCCGGCGCCGCTTTCGCACCGAACAGGAACACGCGCGGGACGCGGTCGGCCTGAGGGTTCTCGCGGATCTCTTTGTACAGCGCCAGAATGTGCAGCAGGTTCAGGTGCTGACGTTTGTACTCGTGCAGGCGTTTGATCTGGATATCGAAAATCGCATTTGGGTTAATTTCAATTCCGGTACGCATTTTCACGAACTCGGCCAGACGTACCTTGTTCTCCAGCTTAATGGCGCGGTACTGCTCGCGGAACTTCGCGTCGTCAGCGTATTTTTCCAGGTTGATGAGCTGGTCCAGATCGTTGGCCCACTCTTTCTTCAGGGTTTTGTCCAGCAGGCCGGCCAGCAGCGGGTTGCACTGTTTGATCCAGCGACGCGGCGTAATGCCGTTGGTCACGTTGTGGAATTTGGTCGGCCACAGCTGGTGGTATTCCGGGAAGAGATCTTTCACCACCAGATCCGAGTGCAGCGCGGCCACGCCGTTCACCGCAAAGCCGCTTACCACGCACATGTTTGCCATGCGCACCTGTTTGTTGTGTACCACGGCCAGCTTCGCCCAGACGGCTTTGTCGCCCGGCCAGGTTTTCTCCACCAGCGTTTTGAACTGGTCGTTAATCTTATTGATGATCTGCATATGGCGCGGCAGCAGCGTTTTCACCAGCTTCTCATCCCAGCACTCCAGCGCTTCCGGCATCAGGGTGTGGTTGGTGTAGGCGAAGGTACGGCTGGTGATGGCCCAGGCGTCGTCCCAGCTCAGCTGATGCTCGTCGATCAGCACGCGCAGAAGTTCCGGGATGGCAATGGTTGGGTGCGTGTCGTTGAGCTGAATAACTTCGAAGTCCGGCAGCTGCGCCAGCTTGCGGCCTGCCAGGTGGTGGCGGCGCAGAATGTCCGCGACGGAACAGGCGCACTGGAAGTATTGCTGCATCAGGCGCAGCTTTTTACCCGCCAGATGGTTGTCGTTCGGGTAGAGCACTTTGGTCAGCTTCTCGGCGTCGATACCCTGCTGCTCGGCGCGCAGGAAATCACCGTCATTGAATTTAGTCAGGTTAAATGGATGCGCGTGCTTCGCCTGCCACAGACGCAGCGGCTGCGCCACGCCGTTACGGTAGCCGAGCACCGGCAGATCCCAGGCTTCACCGGTAATGGTGAACGCTGGTTTCCAGAGCCCCTGCTTCGTGACTTTCCCGCCAATCCCGACCTGCACATCCAGCTGTTCGTTGTGGCGGAACCACGGGTAAGTATTACGATGCCAGTCGTCCGGCGCTTCCATCTGGTGGCCGTCAGCGAACGACTGGCGGAACAGACCGTACTGGTAGTTCAGACCATAGCCAATGGCCGACTGGCCCACGGTTGCCATGGAATCCAGGAAGCAGGCTGCCAGACGTCCCAGACCGCCGTTACCCAGCGCCGGATCAATCTCTTCTTCCAGCAGATCGGTCAGGTTGATGTCGTGTTCTTTCAGCACATCGCCGACGTCCTGATACCAGCCAAGGTTCAGCAGATTGTTACCCGTCAGACGGCCAATCAGGAACTCCATCGAAATGTAGTTGACGTGACGCTGGCCTTTCACAGGCTTCGTCGCGGGCTGAGCGTCCAGCTGCTCTGCGAGCGCCCCGCTCACCGCCTGCCACCACTGGTGAGGCGTCATCTCGTTTGCAGCATGAAGGCCAAAACGCTGCCACTGACGCGTCAGGGCAGCCTGGAATTGAGCTTTGTTGAAAGTAGGCTGTGACATAGGGAATCGGCATCCTGTAGAGAGAAAACACATTTGGCGCTAGTGTGCCTGGCTCATTGCGCCTCTTCCTCCTCCTGTCGGGGATTAGGCAGGGAGGAGTAGCGGGGATGAGCATAAAAGTGTGATCGAGGCCACTGTGTAAGTGTGCGCTTCGCTGAAAAAGCGATCCCGGAAGAGCGTCAAAGAAATGAAATGCAGTTTCGGAGGAAATTAATCATCGCTGAAATGATTACTTACGTAGAATAATATTTCTCACGTACAGCGGCTTTCCAGCAACACTATTAAGCCAGAGCAACTTTCCCCAAAGTTAATTAACTTCACCGTCATTATCTCTTTCTGAAACCAGTTTCAGCGCAACCGCGCGCCATGCAGACAAGCCAGTAACAGCGCGGCATCCAGCCATTTATGAAAAGTTCCACCAATGATGAGAATGTTTTGTGACAGAGTGCAAATTCAGAGCCTCCAAACCCAGACATAACTTGCAATAGTTCCTCTATTGGCCGAACTTATAGATATTAATTACGAAGCGCAAAAAAAATAAATTCTCTCGTTCCCCACAGTGAAGTGAAAACTATGTTGATTCCGTCCAAATTAAGTCGCCCGGTTCGTCTTGACCATACTGTGGTCCGCGAGCGCCTGCTGGCTAAACTTTCCGGTGCGCATAATTTCCGACTGGCGCTGGTTACGAGTCCTGCGGGTTATGGAAAAACAACGCTCATTTCGCAATGGGCGGCAGGTAAAAGCGATCTTGGCTGGTACTCCCTGGATGAAGGTGATAACCAGCAGGAGCGTTTTGCCAGCTATTTAATTGCCGCGATTCAGCAGGCAACCAACGGACACTGCGTCACCAGCGAGGTGATGGTGCAAAAGCGCCAGTACGCCAGCCTGTCCTCTCTGTTCTCCCAGCTGTTTATCGAACTGGCCGAATGGCATCGCCCGCTGTATGTGGTGATTGATGATTATCATCTGATCACCAACCCGGTTATTCACGAGTCGATGCGGTTCTTCCTGCGCCATCAGCCGGAAAACCTGACGCTGGTCGTCCTGTCGCGCAACCTTCCGCAGCTGGGCATTGCCAACCTGCGGGTGCGCGATCAGCTACTGGAAATTGGCAGTCAGCAGCTGGCCTTTACCCATCAGGAAGCGAAACAGTTCTTTGACTGCCGTCTGACTTCTCCGATTGAGGCGTCGGAAAGCAGCCGCCTGTGTGATGACGTTGCAGGCTGGGCCACGGCGCTTCAGCTGATTGCCCTTTCCGCGCGGCAAAACAATAGCCCAACGCACCAGTCCGCGCGCCGCCTGGCGGGCATCAACGCCAGCCACCTGTCGGATTATCTGGTGGATGAGGTACTCAACAGCGTAGACCTCACTACCCGCCATTTCCTGCTGAAAAGCTCCCTGCTACGTTCGATGAACGATGCGCTGATTGTGCGCGTCACCGGTATTGAAAACGGGCAGCTTCAGCTCGAAGAGATTGAACGTCAGGGTTTGTTCCTGACGCGAATGGACGATCCCGGCGAATGGTTTAGCTACCATCCGCTGTTTGGCAGCTTCCTGCGCCAGCGTTGCCAGTGGGAGATGGCCGCAGAGCTGCCAGAAATTCACCGCGCCGCCGCCGAAAGCTGGATGGCGCAAGGTTTCCCGAGCGAGGCTATCCACCATGCGCTGGCCGCCGGAGATGCCGGTATGCTGCGCGATATTCTGCTCAACCACGCGTGGGGACTGTTCAACCACAGCGAACTGACGCTGCTGGAAGAGTCGTTAAAAGCGCTGCCGTGGGAGAGCCTGCTGGAGAATCCGCGTCTGGTGCTGCTCCAGGCCTGGCTGATGCAGAGCCAGCATCGCTACAGCGAAGTGAACACCCTGCTGGCGCGCGCCGAGCAGGAGATGGAAAGCGAGATGGATGCCACCCTGCACGGCGAATTTAACGCCCTGCGTGCGCAGGTGGCGATTAACGACGGCGACCCGGAAGAAGCCGAACGGCTGGCGATGGTCGCGCTGGATGAGCTGCCGCTGGCGAATTTCTACAGCCGTATTGTGGCCACCTCGGTACACGGCGAAGTGCTGCACTGTAAGGGCGACCTCACGCGTTCGCTTTCGCTCATGCAGCAAACCGAACAGATGGCCCGCCGCCACGATGTCTGGCATTACGCCCTCTGGAGCCTGATCCAGCAAAGCGAGATTTTATTTGCTCAGGGGTTCCTGCAGGCCGCCTGGGAAAACCAGGAGAAAGCGTTCCAGCTGATCCGTGAACAGCATCTGGAACAGCTGCCGATGCACGAGTTCCTGTTGCGTATTCGCGCTCAGCTGCTCTGGGCATGGTCGCGTCTGGATGAAGCAGAAAGCTGCGCCCGCCAGGGCCTGAATGTGCTTTCGAGCTTCCAGCCGCAGCAGCAACTCCAGTGCCTGGCCCTGCTGGTGCAGTGCTCGCTGGCGCGAGGCGACCTGGATAATGCCCGCAACCACCTTAACCGCCTGGAAAACCTGCTTGGCAACGGACAGTACCATAGCGACTGGGTCTCCAACGCCGATAAGGTCCGGGTGATTTACTGGCAGATGACCGGCGATAAAAAGTCCGCCGCCAACTGGCTGCGTCACACGCCTAAACCAGAATTTGCCAATAACCACTTCCTGCAAAGCCAGTGGCGCAATATTGCCCGCGTGCAGATCCTGCTGGGTGACTTCGAGCCTGCCGAAATCGTGCTGGAAGAGTTAAACGAAAACGCCCGTAGCCTGCGCCTGATGAGCGATTTAAACCGCAACCTGCTGCTGTTAAACCAGCTTTACTGGCAGGCGGGACGTAAAAACGATGCCCAGCGCGTGCTGCTGGAAGCGTTGCAGCTGGCGAACCGCACCGGGTTTATCAGCCACTTTGTGATTGAGGGTGAAGTGATGGCCCAGCAGTTGCGCCAGCTGATTCAGCTCAACACGCTGCCGGAACTCGATCAGCATCGCGCCCAGCGCATTCTGCGCGAGATCAACCAGCACCATCGCCACAAGTTTGCGCACTTCGATGAGAACTTTGTTGAACGTCTGCTGAACCATCCGGAAGTACCGGAGCTTATCCGCACCAGCCCGCTCACACAGCGTGAATGGCAGGTGCTGGGGCTGATCTATTCAGGCTACAGCAACGAGCAGATAGCCGGTGAGCTGGCGGTGGCGGCAACCACCATCAAAACGCACATTCGCAATCTGTATCAGAAGCTGGGCGTGGCGCACCGTCAGGACGCGGTGCAGCATGCGCAGCAGTTGTTGAAGATGATGGGGTACGGAGTTTAGTTTTGTGCGGCCTGATGCCCTCACCCCGGCCCTCTCCCACAGGGCTGAGGGATCCCCAGTAATTTTTTTATGCAGAAGCAATAAAGTTGCTTTCTAAATGACTGAGGGCTGTCAGCGATGCTCTGGTCCGGCTGTAAATCGCTGAGGCGTTTCCTGCAGGCCGGGGCGAGGCGCAGGGATGCGCCGAGAGGGCGGCTTTACAGGGACGTTGCCTCCGCCCGTACCCGATAAGCCGGAAGGAATAAGCCGAGGGCACCGCGAAGCGGCGATTTACCGCCGGGAGCCCGGGTCGCCAGGGTGGTGGCGACTGAGCCACCCTGGCACGTTCACCGGTCATGTCGTTACAGAGTAGCAAGGAACATAAAGTGAACGGAATGACCACCACCGCCGTATATTCCCCTCACCCTAACCCTCTCCCCGGAGGGGCGAGGGGATTGCTCAGTGCTCGCATTAATTTGTGGGGAACCCTCAGCCCACAGGGAGAGGGAGAACAATTTGTAGGTCGGGTAAGCGCAGCGCCACCCGACACAACCGCTAGCACAACTCCAGCTGCAAATTGTTATCCTTAATCACCTGCAACACGCCCGCCGGCGGCATCTCGTCGGTGTAGACCGCATTAACCATGCTAATGCTGCCCATGTTCACCATCGCGTTACGACCAAACTTGGAGTGATCCACCACCAGCATCACGTGGCGCGAGTTCTCAATAATCGCGCGCTTGGTGCGCACCTCGTGGTAATCAAACTCCAGCAGCGAGCCGTCGGTGTCGATGCCGCTGATCCCCAGAATGCCGAAGTCGAGGCGGAACTGAGAGATAAAATCGAGCGTCGCTTCGCCGATAATGCCCCCGTCGCGGCTGCGCAGTTCGCCGCCCGCGAGGATGATGCGAAAATCGTCTTTCTGCATCAACGTGTTGGCCACGTTCAGGTTGTTGGTCACCACGCGGAGGTTCTCGTGATTCAGCAGCGCATGGGCGACCGCTTCCGGCGTGGTGCCGATATCAATAAACAGCGTCGCGCCGTTCGGGATCTGGCTCGCCACTTTACGGGCGATGCGCTCTTTCTCTGCCGTTTGCGTCGCCTTACGGTCATGCCATGAGGTGTTCACCGAGCTGGACGGCAGCGCCGCGCCGCCGTGATGGCGCAGAATACGGTTCTGATCGGCCAGGTCGTTGAGGTCACGACGGATGGTTTGCGGGCTGACGGCAAACTGCTCCACCAGCTCTTCAGTACTGACGTATCCCTGTTTTTTTACCAGTTCGATAATGGCGTCATGACGTTGTGTTTGTTTCATGAAATATCCCTGGGAATTATGTTCGTTTTCGCGCATGGAGCGTATCGGCCAGCGCCATCGCCAGCCCGACCGCCAGGCCGGTAACGTGCGCACCATTGGCGATAGACATACCAAACAGATCAAACCATCCGGCAATAAGCCATATTAACGCAAAGGTTATTAATCCACGTTGTAAATAGATGCCGCTTTCCGGGTCGCGCTCGCCTCTGAGCCAGGCGTAACCCATCAGGGCGTACACCACGCCGGATAACCCGCCAAACCACGGACCGCTGAATTTATGCTGCACATAGCCGCTTAACAGGGCGCTGATAAGGGTGATCACAATCAGCTTGCCGCTGCCGAGCCGCTTCTCCACTGCTCCGCCGAGATACCACCACCACAGCAGGTTAAAGAGGATATGCATCACCGAGAAGTGCATCAGCGCATGCGTGAAGTAGCGCCAGACGTCAAATTGCAGGGAGGGATCGTACGGCCAGGCGAGGGCAATCATCACGCTCTGGTCGCCCACCACGCTCATAATAATGAAGACGATGATGCAGGCTGCCATCAAAAGCAGCGTAAACGGTCCTGCGCGCTCGCGGAGGGTGGCGAGAAACGGAAAACGTTGATAGTGCAGGCCACTGTCGGTCTGGCCGGATTGCCAGCTTGCTGCCAGATAACGCGGGTCGCCCGGGTTTTCCAGGAAACGCGCCAGCTCGGCGTTCACGCGCCCAGCCTGGCTTTCGTCTGCCAGCCAGACATCCGTCTGTGTATGCTGCTGAATAGTCAGGATAATGCCCTGCGTCGCCATATAGTCGACAAACGCCTGGGCGACGCGCGGGTTGCTAAAAGAGGTGATCATCAACATGGGCAGCGGTCGCTTATTTCCACACAAAAGGGGACAGTATAGCGGGATCAGCGCTCAAACGCGTATTCAACTTCTGCCGGGAAATGACGATGCCATGCATCGAAGCCGCCATCGACGCTGTATACCGCGTCGTAACCCTGCTGGAGCAGATACTGCGCCGCGCCTTTACTGCTGTTGCCGTGATAGCACATCACCATCACCGGCGTGTCGAAGTCGTTATCGCGCATAAACGCGCCCAGCGTGTCGTTGGTGAGATGGAACGCGCCCGGCGTGTGGCCCATCGCAAAGCTCTGCGGATCGCGGATATCCACCAGCACCGCGGTTTTCTGGTGCATTTTCTGATGGGCTTCTTCTACGTTAATACATTCAAACTGATCCATGGTGTTCTCTTTCTGTTGTTCTGGTTGGGTGCGCTCTGGTGCCCTCACCCCAGCCCTCTCCCACAGGGAGAGGGAGAAAAGTTAGTCGCACGATTTTACCCCGTAGTGTACGTCCTGGCGGCGGGTAAACGCCATTATGTTATCCATATCACTCTAAATTGTTTTTTTGATGTTACCAAAAGCGCGTTCCTTTGCTATTATGAGCGATATCGAACATTTTTGAGCTTTAACGAAAGTGCATGAGGGTGTTATGGAAACCAAAGATCTGATTGTGATAGGCGGGGGCATCAACGGTGCCGGTATTGCGGTTGATGCCGCAGGACGCGGTTTATCCGTGCTGATGCTGGAAGCTAACGATCTCGCCTGCGCGACGTCGTCCGCCAGCTCCAAGCTGATCCACGGAGGCCTGCGCTACCTGGAACACTACGAATTCCGCCTGGTCAGCGAAGCGCTGGCCGAACGCGAAGTGCTGCTGAAAATGGCTCCGCATCTGGCGATCCCGATGCGCTTCCGCCTGCCCCACCGCCCGCACCTGCGTCCGGCGTGGATGATCCGCATCGGCCTGTTCATGTACGATCATCTGGGTAAACGCACCAGCCTGCCGGGTTCGACCGGTTTGCGTTTTGGCTCAGAATCGGTCCTTAAGCCTGAAATCGTGCGCGGTTTCGAATATTCCGACTGCTGGGTGGACGATGCGCGTCTGGTGCTGGCTAACGCGCAGATGGTCGAGAAGAAAGGCGGCGAGGTGAAAACCCGTACCCGCGCGATCGCCGCGCGCCGCGAAAACGGCCTGTGGATCGTGGAAGCGGAAGACGTGGATACCGGCGAGAAGTTTAGCTGGAAAGCGCGCGGCCTGGTGAACGCCACCGGCCCGTGGGTGAAACAGTTCTTCGATGACGGTATGCACCTGCCTTCTCCGTACGGCATCCGCCTGATCAAGGGCAGCCACATTGTGGTGCCGCGCGTGCATACCCAGAAGCAGGCTTATATCCTGCAAAACGAAGACAAGCGCATCGTGTTTGTGATCCCGTGGATGGACGAGTTCTCCATCATCGGCACCACTGACGTGGAGTACAAGGGCGATCCGAAAAACGTTGAGATTGAAGAGACCGAAGTCAGCTACCTGCTGAAAGTGTACAACGCACACTTTAAGAAACAGCTGGCGCGCGATGACGTGGTCTGGACCTACTCCGGCGTGCGTCCGCTGTGTGATGACGAGTCTGACTCACCGCAGGCCATCACCCGTGACTATACGCTTGATATTCATGACGTGGACGGTCAGGCGCCGCTGCTGTCGGTGTTTGGCGGTAAGCTCACCACCTACCGTAAACTGGCGGAGCACGCGCTGGAGAAACTGGCGCCGTATTACAAAGGCATCGGCCCGGCGTGGACGAAAGGCGCCGTGCTGCCTGGCGGCGATATCGGCAATAACCGCGACGATTACGCCGCGAAGCTGCGTCGCCGCTTCCCGTTCATTACCGAAGGAATGGCGCGCCACTACGCCCGCACCTACGGCAGCAATACCGAACTGTTCCTCGGCGACGCAAAAGAGATTGCCGATCTGGGCGAGCATTTTGGCCATGAGCTGTACGAAGCGGAACTGCGCTACCTGGTGGAACACGAATGGGTGCGCCGTCTGGACGATGCCATCTGGCGTCGTACTAAAGAAGGGATGTGGCTGAATGCCGAGCAGCAGTCTCGCGTGGCGCAGTGGTTGCAACAACATGCGGGAAAGCGTGAATTGTCACTGGCGTCCTGAGGGTGACAAAAAATGCCCGGTGGCGCTGCGCTTACCGGGCCTACAGGATCGAGTAGGCCGGGTAAGGCGGAGCCGCCACCCGGCTTTGTTTTACAACCTCACCGGATCAATATGCCAGATATTCTCGGCATACTCTTTGATGGTCCTGTCTGACGAGAAGTATCCCATGTTGGCGATGTTATGCATCGCGGCGCTGGTCCACTTCTCCTGCTGACGGTACAGTTCGTCCACCTTATCCTGACAATCCACGTAGCTGCGGTAATCCGCCAGCACCTGATAGTGATCGCCAAAGTTAATCAGCGAGTCCACCAGGTCACGATAGCGCCCAGGCTCCTCAGGGTTAAACACCCCGGTGGCGATTTGCGTCAGCACCTGGCGTAACTCTTCATCCTCTTCATAATACTCACGCGGCGAGTAGCCCTGCTTGCGAAGCGCCTCTACCTCTTCCGCCGTATTCCCGAAGATAAAGATATTCTCCGCGCCCACATGCTCCAGCATTTCGACATTTGCGCCGTCCAGCGTGCCGATGGTCAGCGCGCCGTTCAGGGCAAACTTCATGTTGCTGGTGCCGGATGCTTCCGTCCCCGCCGTGGAAATCTGCTCTGAGAGATCCGCCGCCGGAATAATCAGCTGCGCCAGGCTTACGCTGTAGTTCGGGATAAACACCACTTTCAGCTTGTCGCCAATGTCCGGATCCTGGTTCACGACCTTCGCCACATCGTTGATAAGATGAATGATGTGCTTCGCCATGTAGTACGCGGAGGCCGCCTTACCGGCAAAGATTTTCACGCGCGGCACCCACTCCGCCGTCGGGTCAGCCTTAATGCGGTTGTAGTGAGTGATGACGTGCAGGACGTTCATCAGCTGACGCTTGTACTCGTGGATACGTTTGATCTGCACGTCGAACAGCGCTTTCGGGTTCGCCACCACGTTGAGATGCATCGCCAGCCAGACTGACAGCCGTTTCTTGTTCAGCAGCTTGGCTTCCCGCACGGCTTTGTTCACCGTCGGAAAATCAATGTGTTGTTCAAGCTCGCTCAGCTGGCTCAAATCGGTGCGCCAGGTGCGGCCGATATTTTCGTCCAGCACGTCAGACAGCGGCTGGTTCGCCAGCGCCAGCCAGCGGCGCGGGGTGACGCCGTTGGTCACGTTGCAGAAACGCGTCGGGAAGATCTTCGCAAAGTCTGCAAACAGCGACTGCACCATCAGGTTCGAATGCAGCTCTGAAACCCCGTTGACCTTATGGCTGATCACCACCGCCAGCCAGGCCATGCGTACGCGGCGACCATTGGATTCATCAATGATCGAGGCGCGGCTCAGCAGGCCGGTATCGTTCGGGTACTGCTCCTGCAAGGTCTTGAGGAAGTAGTCGTTGATCTCGAAGATGATTTGCAGGTGGCGCGGCAGAATTTTGCCGAGCATATCCACCGGCCACGTCTCCAGCGCTTCACTCATCAGCGTATGGTTGGTGTACGAGAACACCTGGCAGGTCACTTCAAACGCGTCATCCCAGCTGAACTTATGCTCGTCAATCAGCAGGCGCATCAGCTCAGGGATCGACAGCACCGGATGGGTATCGTTGAGGTGAATCGCGGTTTTTTCCGCCAGATTCGCATAGGTTTTGTGCAGCTGATAGTGACGGCTAAGGATATCCTGAATCGTTGCCGAGACGAGGAAATACTCCTGACGCAGACGCAGCTCGCGGCCCGAGTAGGTCGAGTCATCCGGATACAGGACGCGGGACACGTTCTCAGAGTGGTTTTTATCTTCCACCGCCGCGAAGTAGTCGCCCTGATTGAATTTACCGAGGTTGATTTCGCTACTGGCCTGCGCGTTCCACAGACGCAGCGTGTTGGTCGCATCGGTGTCGTAGCCGGGTATAATCTGGTCATAGGCCACGGCGAGGATCTCTTCGGTTTCCACCCAGCGGGATTTTTTCCCTTCCTGCTGAATACGCCCGCCAAAACGCACCTTGTAGCGCGTGTTGTGGCGCTTGAACTCCCACGGGTTACCGTACTCCAGCCAGTAGTCCGGCGACTCTTTCTGACGCCCATCAACGATGTTCTGCTTGAACATGCCGTAGTCGTAGCGAATACCGTACCCGCGTCCCGGCAGCGCCAGCGTCGCCAGTGAATCGAGGAAGCAGGCGGCAAGACGCCCGAGACCACCGTTACCCAGCCCCGGGTCGTTCTCTTCGTCAATCAGCTCTTCTAAGTCCAGCCCCATCTCTTCCAGTGCGTTTTTGACGTCGTCATAAATCCCGAGCGATAACAGCGCATTGGAGAGGGTGCGACCAATCAAAAACTCCATCGACAGGTAATACACCTGTCGCGTCTCCTGCGAGAGCTGTGCGCGGTTGGAGCGCAGCCAGCGTTCGACCATACGGTCACGCACCGCAAACAGCGTGGCGTTCAGCCACTCATGTTTGTTGGCAATAACGGGATCTTTCCCAATGGTAAACATCAGCTTATAGGCGATGGAGTGTTTCAACGCCTCAACGCTGAGCGTGGGGGAAGAGTAGCTAAATGGAGCATTCATATCAGTAACTTCGCCTCGTTACATCAAGCGTTGATAAAGGTCGCGGTAGGACTGCGCCGCAACGTGCCAGCCAAAGTCCATGGACATCGCCTGACGTTGTACGTAACGCCACAGGGATGGACGGGACCACAAGACGAAAGCACGCCGGATCGCCCGAAGTAGCGACCAGGCATTACTGTCCTCGAAAACAAACCCGCTGGCGATACCATCCGCCAGGTTTTCCAGGGAGCTGTCAGACACCGTATCCGCCAGCCCGCCCGTGCGGCGTACCAGCGGCAGCGTGCCGTATTTCAGACCATAGAGCTGCGTCAGGCCGCAGGGCTCGAAACGGCTCGGCACCAGAATCACGTCTGCGCCGCCCATGATGCGGTGCGAGAACGCTTCGTGATAGCCAATCTGCACGCCCACCTGCCCCGGATGTTCCGCCGCGGCCGCGAGGAAACCTTCCTGCAATACCGGGTCGCCCGCGCCGAGCAGCGCAAGCTGCCCACCCTGCTCCAGTAATCCCGGCAGCGCTTCCAGCACCAGATCCAGCCCTTTCTGGCTGGTCAGGCGGCTGACCACCGCAAACAGCGGTACCTTGTCGTTGACCTTCAGCCCCATCGCAATCTGTAGCTGACGCTTGTTCTCCGCTTTGTCCTCCACGGAGTCGCGACCATAGCGCGCTGCCAGCAGGAGGTCCGTTTCCGGATTCCAGATCTGTTCATCCACGCCGTTCAGAATGCCCGACAGACGACCTTCACGGTGGCGCTGTTGCAGCAGCCCTTCCATACCGTAACCGAACTCCGGCTGGGTAATTTCCCGCGCGTAGGTTGGGCTGACCGCCGTGATGTGGTCGGCGTAGTACAGACCGGCCTTCAGGAACGAAATCTGTCCGTTAAACTCCAGTCCGTGCATGTTAAAGAACGACCATGGCAGATCGATGTCATTCATATGATGCGCGTAATACATGCCCTGATACGCCAGGTTGTGCACCGTAAACACCGATTTCGCCGGGTGTCCTTTCGCCGCCAGATACGCAGGAGCCAGCCCCGCATGCCAGTCGTGCGCGTGCACCACGTTCGGACGCCAGAACGGATCCAGCCCGACGGCCATCTCCGCCCCCACCCAGCCGAGCAGGGCAAAGCGCAGCACGTTATCGGTATAGGCGTACAGGTTGGTATCGTGATACGGGCTGCCGGGTCGGTCGTATAAATGCGGCGCATCAATCAGGTAAATCCCTACGCCATTGTAATGTCCAAACAGCAGGGTGATACGTCCCGCGAAGGTCTCGCGGCGGGTAACAACCTTCGCATCGGGAATACCACGCCGGATATCCGGAAAAGCGGGTAACAACACGCGGGTATCCACCCCTCCGGCAATTTGCGCCGCCGGTAATGCACCAAGAACATCCGCCAGTCCGCCCGTTTTTAACAACGGGAACATCTCAGAACATACGTGTAAAACCTGCATCATCGCTCCTGTTTGATTTGCAGCTTCCGCAACATTTCCCGTGTTACTAACACGATCCCCTCTTCCGATCGGTAGAAACGACGTGCATCTTCTTCCGCGTTTTCCCCAATCACCATCCCTTCGGGAATGACGCAGGCACGGTCGATAACGCAGCGACGCAGACGACATGAGCGCCCTACCCAGACATCCGGCAGCAGGACTGCCGAATCGATATTACAGAATGAGTTTATACGCACGCGCGGGAACAGCACGGACTGCACCACCACCGAACCGGAGATAATGCACCCGCCAGAGACCAGCGAGTTCAGCGTCATACCGTGGCTGCCGGAGCGATCCTGGACGAACTTCGCCGGCGGCAGCGATTCCATATGGGTGCGAATCGGCCAGTTCTGGTCGTACATATCCAGTTCAGGCGTCACAGATGCCAAATCGAGGTTGGCTTTCCAGTAGGCTTCCAGCGTGCCGACGTCGCGCCAGTAAGGTTCCGCATTTGGATCGGACTGCACGCAGGACAATGGGAAAGGATGTGCATACGCCATGCCAGCTTTGGTAATTTTCGGGATGATGTCTTTACCGAAGTCGTGGCTGGAGTTTTCGTCTTTGTCGTCTTCTTCCAGCAGCTCATAAAGATAATCGGCATCAAAGACATAGATCCCCATGCTGGCGAGCGATTTGGTGTCGTCTCCCGGCATGGTTGGCGGATTCGCCGGTTTTTCGACAAAGTCGATAATCTTGTCATCGCCATCTACATGCATCACGCCAAACGCGGTTGCTTCTGCAACAGGCACCGGCAGACACGCCACGGTGCAGCGCGCACCTTTTTCGACGTGGTCGATCAGCATGTGGGAGTAATCTTGCTTGTAGATATGGTCCCCGGCGAGGATAACGATGTATTCCGCGTTGTAGCGGCGAATGATGTCGAGGTTCTGGGTCACGGCATCCGCCGTGCCGCGGTACCAGTTCTCCCCGTGAACGCGCTGCTGCGCCGGGAGCAGATCGACAAACTCGTTCATCTCTTCGCTGAAGAATGACCAGCCGCGCTGAATGTGCTGCACCAGCGTGTGCGACTGATACTGGGTAATGACGCCAATACGGCGAATGCCTGAGTTCAGGCAGTTGGAGAGTGCAAAATCGATAATACGGAACTTACCACCAAAGTGAACGGCCGGTTTGGCGCGCTTGATGGTCAAATCTTTCAGACGGGTACCACGCCCGCCCGCGAGGATCAGGGCAACTGTTTTTAATGGTAGCTGGCGCGCCAACATTAACGGATCGTTCTTCTCTAATCTAACCATGACTAACTCCTTTTTTATCATCTTTGGAATACGCACACTCCGTGCGCAGGCCCGTGCCAGACAGCCATAACAACCGGATTATCCGCTCCGGCAAAGGGAGGAATGGCTCGCCATTCCCCGTCAGGTAAAACAATCTCTGCGACGTCATCCGTCGCGTTCAGCGTCACCAGCCACGCATCCGAAAGCAGGATTTGCAGACAGGGTATGCCGTGTTGCCACTCTTGCGCGCTTAACGGTTGCGCGTCTTTATTCAGCCAGCGAACGTTGCCGTCGCCCTCTTCCCACCAGCCGTCGGCGGTGAGCGCGGGGATGTGCTGGCGAAGATGGATCAGCGCCGCGGTGAAATGGGTCAACCCGCTGTTCGCTTCTTCCCGGTTGAGCCAGGTCAAGGTGTTGTCCTGGCAATAGGCGTTGTTGTTGCCGTGCTGGCTGTGACCGTGCTCATCGCCCGCCAGCAGCATCGGCGTGCCCTGCGACAACAAAAGCGTCGTCAGCAGCGCATGAACGCTGGCGCGTCGCCGCTCGATCACATCCAGACTTCCGCCTAACCCTTCTATACCATGGTTAAAGCTATGGTTGTTGTTAGTCCCATCGCGATTCTCTTCGCCGTTTGCCTCATTGTGTTTCTGATTGAAACAAACGCAGTCGCGCAGCGTAAAACCGTCGTGCGCCGTCACCAGATTAATGGTGGCCGACGGACGTTTGCCGTCACGCTTAAAGAGATCGCTGGAGCCGGCAAAGCGACCGGCAAACTCCCCCAGCGACAGATCGCGCGTCAGCCAGAAGCGGCGGACGGCATCGCGGAAGTGGTCGTTCCACTCGGCAAACAGCGGCGGGAAGTTCCCCACCTGATAGCCGCCCTCGCCGATGTCCCAGGGCTCCGCAATCAGCTTCACCTTTGAAAGCACCGGACAGTTTTTGATGGCCTCAAACAGCGGCGCCTGCTGGCTGAACGCCGGGGTGCGCCCCATTACCGGCGCCAGGTCGAAACGAAAACCGTCCACGTGGAACGTCTCAACCCAGTATTTCAGGCACGCGTACGCGTAATGCGTAACGGCCGGATGACTGAGGTTGAGGGTGTGACCGCACCCGGTCCAGTTCTCGTAATCGCCGTCGTCCCTGATCCAATAATAGCTACGGTTATCGATTCCGCGCTGTGAGAGCGTCGGGCCATCAAGATCGCTTTCTGCACTGTGGTTCAACACCACGTCCAGAATGACCTCGATACCCGCCGCGTGAAGCGCCTTCACCGCATCGCGAAACTCATCCCGCGCCTTCTCCGGATGCACCGCGTAGCGCGGGTCGAGGGCGAACATCGCCAGCGGGTTGTAGCCCCAGTAGTTGCTTAACCCAAGACGCTGCAGCCGCGGCTCGCTGGCAAAATGCGCCACGGGCAACAGCTCCAGGGCGGTGATCCCTAAGTGCTTCAGGTACGCGACCATCGTCGGATGCCCAAGCGCTTTGTAGGTGCCGCGCATCTCTTTGGGGATTGACGGATGCAGATACGTCAGCCCTTTGACGTGGGCTTCATAAATAACGGTGTTGCCCCACGGCGTGCGCGGCGGGGCATCGTCTTCCCAGTCGTAGAGATCGTGTACCACCACGCTTTTGGGCGCGACGGGTGCGCTGTCGCGGTGGTCTGGTTCGCCGTAGCCAACGTGGAACAGCGGGTCGTCTTTAAACTCGCCGTCCACGCGGTGCGCACATGGGTCAATCAGCAGCTTCGCCGGGTTAAACCAGTGCCCCTGAGAGGGCTCCCAGGGGCCGTGTACGCGAAAACCGTAGTGCATCCCCGGCCGTCCTCCGGGCAGGTAGCCATGCCAGGTATCCCCCGTGCGCGCCGGTAAATCGTAACGGTGTTCGTTACCTTCCCCGTCAAACACACAGAGTTCCACCCGCTCAGCATGGGCAGAAAAGAGCGTAAAGTTCACCCCCTTTCCGTCAAAACTCGCCCCGAGCGGTTCGGGTTTACCTGCCGAGAGCTGCGTCATTCTCCCTCCCGCACCAGCCAGATTGTGCTCAGCGGCGGCAGCGTCAGGCCAAGGGAGTTCGGACGACCGTGGCTTTCGATGGCGTCGCTCTGTACCAGGCCACCGTTACCGGCGTTGCTGCCGTGGTAGTGCATGGAGTCGGTGTTAAGGATTTCGCGCCATTTGCCCGGCTGGTTTATGCCGAAGCGGTAGTGTTCGCGCGGTATCGGCGTGAAGTTGCTGGCAACAATGATCTCGTTACCGGCTTTATCACGTCGTACAAAGACAAACACCGAGCGCTCGTGGTCGTCCACCACCAGCCACTCAAAGCCGTACGGATCGAAGTCCAGCTCGTGCAGCGCTTTGTGGTGGCGATAGGTCAGGTTCAGGTCGCGAACCAGACGCTGCACGCCGTGGTGCCAGTTGTCCACGCCTTCCAGCAGATGCCAGTCAAGGCTGGTGTCGTGGTTCCATTCGCGCCCTTGCGCAAATTCGTTGCCCATAAACAGCAGCTTTTTGCCCGGGAAGGCGAACATCCAGCCGTAATAGGCGCGCAGGTTGGCAAACTTCTGCCACGCGTCCCCCGGCATGCGGTCGAGAACGGATTTCTTGCCGTGTACCACTTCATCGTGCGACAGCGGCAGCATGAAGTTTTCGGTGTAGTTGTAGAGTAGCCCGAAGGTGAGCTTATCGTGGTGATACTGACGATAAACCGGGTCAAGCTTCATGTAGTCGAGCGTGTCGTGCATCCAGCCGAGGTTCCACTTGTACCAGAAGCCCAGGCCGCCCATTGCCGGTGGACGGGAAACGCCCGGGAAGTCGGTTGACTCTTCCGCCATGGTCACGGCGCCTTCCACCTGCTCGCCGATAATGCGGTTGGTGTTGCGCAGAAACTCAATCGCTTCGAGGTTTTCACGCCCGCCATACTCGTTTGGGATCCACTCACCCTCTTTGCGGCTGTAGTCGCGGTAGATCATCGACGCCACTGCATCGACGCGCAGGGCATCAATGCCGAAACGTTCGATCCAGTACAGCGCGTTCCCGACCAGGTAGTTTGACACTTCACGGCGACCGTAGTTGTAGATCAGCGTGTTCCAGTCCTGGTGATAGCCTTCGCGCGGATCGCTGTGCTCGTACAGCTTCGTACCGTCAAACTCTGCCAGCGCAAAATCATCCGACGGGAAGTGGCCCGGCACCCAGTCGAGGATCACGTTCAGTCCGGCGGCGTGCGCGGCATCAATGAAATAGCGGAAGTCATCGCGCGTGCCGAAGCGGCGCGTAGGCGCATATAGCCCGGTCGGCTGATAGCCCCAGCTACCGTCGAACGGGTGTTCGTTGATTGGCAGCAGCTCCAGATGGGTAAAGCCCATCCATTTGGCGTACGGCACCAGCTGGTCCGCCAGCTCGCGATAGCTCAGCCAGAAGTTGTTATCGGTGTGGCGACGCCAGGAGCCGAGATGCACTTCATAGACGGAGATCGGCGCATCAAAGCGGTTGGCCTGCTTGCGCTCCTCGCTCTGGACAACCTTCTCCGGCAGACCGCAAATCAGCGAGGCGGTATTCGGGCGCAGTTCGGCCTCAAAGGCGTACGGGTCGGATTTAATACGCAGCTTGCCGTTGGCATCGATCATCTCGAATTTGTAGAGCTGACCGTTGTGCGCGCCGGGGATAAACAGCTCCCAGATGCCGGTTTCCCGGCGCAGGCGCATGGGGTGACGACGACCGTCCCAGTAGTTGAACTGCCCGACGACGGAGACGCGCTGGGCGTTTGGCGCCCATACGGCAAAGCGCGTGCCGGTGATACCGTCCATGGTATCCGCATGGGCACCCAGCGTTTCGTAGGGGCGTAAATGGGTCCCTTCGGACAGCAGCCAGGCGTCCATCTCTTTTAAGAGCGGGCCGAAGCTATAGGGATCATCAATCAGGTTTTGCTGACCGTGCCAGATAACGGCAAGCTGATAACGAAAAGGATTTTTACGGCGGGGCATGACGCCCGAGAAGAAGCCACGCGAGTCGAGGCATTCCAGATTACCCACCTTGCGGCCGGTTTTGGGTTCGATAACCCACACTTCTGTTGCATCCGGTAACAGCGCCCGAACTTCCAGTCCGGCCTCTGTACGGTGCATCCCTAGCACAGAAAAGGGGTCGGCAAAGTGACCCGCAATAAGCGCATTAATCACGTCTCTCGAAATACGATCGGACATGGTATTCATCCTGTTTTTTTATGTCGCCCTTTTTACGCGCTCCGGGACGACTTTTAATGTGACCTAAACGGTGCAGTTAATCCTCTCTGCTCCGCCCTACCCTCAGGTGAGAAATAAATCTTCCTTAAAGCATAGCCAACGTCGTGGGCCCTCCTGATAAAAAATAAGACATCTGCGTTTTACTCCATGTAGTACGCAAAAAAAGGGGGTGACATTCACCCCCGGTGTTTAACAAATTATTACGCCAGCTGGCGCAGCATGCGGCGCAGCGGCTCGGCGGCACCCCACAGAAGCTGGTCGCCAACGGTGAACGCGGAGAGGTACTCCGGTCCCATGTTCAGCTTGCGCAGGCGGCCAACCGGGGTGGTCAGCGTGCCGGTAACGGCTGCCGGGGTCAGTTCGCGCATGGTGATATCGCGATCGTTTGGCACCACTTTCGCCCACGGGTTGTGCGCAGCCAGCAGCTCTTCCACGGTCGGAATAGACACATCTTTTTTCAGTTTAATGGTGAAAGCCTGGCTGTGGCAGCGCAGCGCGCCGATACGCACGCACAGACCGTCAACCGGAATGGTGTTCGCGGTGGCGAGGATTTTGTTGGTCTCAGCCTGGCCCTTCCACTCTTCGCGGGTCTGGCCGTTATCCAGCTGTTTGTCGATCCACGGGATCAGACCGCCGGCCAGCGGTACGCCAAAGTTATCCACCGGCAACTCGCCACTGCGGGTGAGCTGAGTGACTTTACGCTCGATATCGAGGATCGCGGACGCCGGGTTTGCCAGCTCGGTCGCGACGCTCTGGTGCAGCTGGCCCATCTGGGTCAGCAGCTCGCGCATATGACGCGCGCCGCCGCCGGACGCCGCCTGGTAGGTCGCTACGGAGACCCACTCCACCAGATCCTGTGCGAACAGGCCGCCGAGGGACATCAGCATCAGGCTGACGGTGCAGTTACCGCCAACAAACGTTTTCACGCCGTTGTTCAGGCCGTCGGTAATGACATCCTGGTTAACCGGGTCGAGAATGATGATGGCATCGTCTTTCATACGCAGCGAAGAGGCCGCGTCAATCCAGTAGCCCTGCCAGCCGCTTTCACGCAGCTTCGGATAAATTTCGTTGGTATAATCGCCGCCCTGGCAGGTCACAATAATGTCGAGTGCCTTCAGCGCTTCCAGATCGTAAGCATCCTGCAACGTGCCTGTGGTACCACCAAAGGACGGTGCAGCCTGGCCGAGCTGGGAAGTGGAGAAGAAGACCGGGCGGATGGCGTCGAAATCGCGCTCTTCAACCATGCGTTGCATGAGTACAGAGCCGACCATACCGCGCCAGCCGATAAAACCAACGTTTTTCATAGCATTTTTTTCCTGCAAGGGGTGTGTGCTGATTGTGCAAGCCAGTATTGAACTGGGATATGCTTCACATTACAAAATGCTGCCAAAGTCGCAAGCGAAATTAATCGATGATTGCCCGGCAATCAGAAAAAGTGCTAATCATCGCAATGACCACAATAAGTATCAGGGATAATTTAAGATGAGTGAAATCATTTCCGCAGCGGTTTTATTGATCCTGATTATGGATCCGCTCGGTAATCTGCCGATCTTCATGTCGGTGCTGAAGCACACCGAGCCGAAGCGCCGTCGGGCGATCATGATCCGCGAGCTGCTCATCGCCCTGCTGGTGATGTTTATCTTCCTGTTCGCCGGTGAAAAAATCCTCGCTTTCCTGAACTTACGTGCCGAAACGGTCTCCATTTCCGGCGGGATCATTTTGTTCCTGATTGCCATAAAGATGATTTTCCCGAGCGCGGAAGGCAGCAGCAGCGGCCTGCCTGCGGGTGAAGAACCGTTTATCGTGCCGCTGGCGATTCCGCTGGTCGCCGGGCCAACGATTCTGGCAACGCTGATGCTGCTTTCGCATCAGTATCCGAATCAGATGAGCCATCTGGTCATTGCCCTGCTGATCGCCTGGGGCGGGACATTTATTATCCTGTTGCAGTCGTCGCTGTTCCTGCGCCTGCTGGGCGAGAAAGGGGTGAACGCCCTTGAGCGCCTGATGGGGCTGATTCTGGTGATGATGGCGACGCAGATGTTCCTGGATGGGATCCGGGCATGGATGAAAGGGTGAAGATGTAAAAAAGCCGGGTGGCGCTTACGCTTACCCGGCCTACGGGACCTGATTTTTTTGTAGGTCGGGTAAGGCGAAGCCGCCACCCGACAAAATACGGTCTCGTTAGCTCAGCAGCGTAAACGCAATCATCCCGACAACCGCACCCGTCGTGCCGAGGATAGTTTCCATCAGCGTCCAGGTTTTCAGGGTTTGCGCTTCGGTTGCGCCGGTAAATTTACCGAACAGCCAGAAGCCTGCGTCGTTCACGTGAGATACCACAATTGAACCGCCCGCGATACAGATAGAGAGCGCCGCCATCTGCGCGCCGGAGTAGTTCAGCTGTTCAATCACCGGCATCACCAGCCCCACCGCGGTTAAGCACGCCACGGTCGCGGAGCCCTGAATGATACGCACCGCCGCGGCCAGCACGAAGCAGGTGACCGCAATCGGCAGGCCCATTCCGGTCAGCGCTTCGCCCAGCGCCGGGCCAACGCCGGAATCCACCAGCACCTGCTTGAACACGCCGCCCGCCCCGATCACCAGCAGAATAATACCCGCCGGTTGTAGCGCGGCACCGCATATCTCCATCACGCGATCTTTTGGCATACCCTGACGCATCGCCAGCCCGTAAATCGCGACCAGACACGCCACCAGGATCGCAGTGAACGGATGGCCAATAAATTCGAACCATTCGTAAGCGGTTGACCCCACCGGCACAAAGCGGGCAGCGATGGTTTTCAGGCCCACCAGCACCAGCGGCAGCAGGATCAGCGACAGACTGAAGCCGAAGGACGGCATTTTGCCCTCGCCCAGGTGCGGCTCGGAGATGTCATCCGGAATGTGCAGCTCAACGTAACGGCTAATGAAGTTGCCCCACAGCGGACCGGCGATAATCATCCCCGGGATCGCCGCACACAGGCCAATCAGGATCATCCAGCCAAAGTCAGCATGCATCTGGGAAGCCAGCAGCATCGGCGCAGGCCCCGGCAGCAGAAACGCCGCCGCCGCCGCCACGCCCGCAAACAGCGGAATGACCAGCTTCACGAGGTTGGTACCGGTATGGCGTGCCATGGAGAACGCCACGCTAATCAGCAGCACCACCGCCACTTCAAAGAACAGCGGCAGCGCGCAAATCAGACCAGCCAGACCAATCGCGTAGTGCGCACGGCTGTGTCCGAAGGATTTCAGCATCTTGACGGCAATCTGATCGACCGCGCCCGTCTCGTGCAAAATCTTGCCAAACATCGCGCCGAGCGCGACTACGATGGCCAGGAAGCCGAGCGTGCCGCCCATCCCTTTTTCCATCGTCGCCGCAATTTTGTCGAGCGGCATTCCGGAAAAGAGACCGGCACCAATAGAAACTACCATCAAAGCAACGAAGGCGTGCATACGTGCCTTCATCACTAAAAACAGCAGCAGCAATACGGAACCCACTGCTGTCAAAACTAGCGTTAATGTACTCAAAACTTACTGCCTTTTATTAATAACCTCGATGGTGCTGGCAACAACACCTTCCAGCGGCTGATCGATATCAACCACTAAGACATCCTGTTCGTCAGCCCCCGGCTCCTGCAACGCTTCGAACTGCGTTACCAGCATCTGGGTTTTGAAGAAGTGGCCTTTACGCGCCTTCAGGCGGCTTTCAATTACCCCGAAATCGCCTTTCAGGTAGATGAAAGAGAGGTTCGGGTTGCCATCGCGCAGCAGGTCGCGATAGGTTTTTTTCAGCGCGGAACAGACTATCAGGGAGACTTTATTGGTGCGCTGCATCGCGAACGCGGCATCATTCAGCGCCTGCAACCAGGGTTTGCGGTCGTCGTCATTCAGCGGCTCGCCGGAAGCCATTTTCATGATGTTGCTGCGCGGATGGAGGAAGTCACCATCAAGAAACGCAGCCTGGAGTTGATGCGCCACTTCGCTCGCCACGGCAGATTTACCGCTACCGGACACGCCCATCAGGACGTAAACGTGGTGATCGTGATTAGTCGTGCTCAAAGGGTGTCCCTCAGTCAATTGTTACGGGTAACAGTTATCGGTAACATTGTCCTGCCGGGGCATAAGAGAAGCAATATCCAAACGTGCGCGAAGTGAATAAGTGTGAGCTACTTCAAATTTGTCGGATTAAATAGATCCACCCGGTGACAAGGTGAAACCTAAATCTAACATTTTAGGGGTAACTGCCTCACCACGAATGCGCGCCAGCAGGCGTTCTGCACCAATGCGGCCCATGCGTTCACGCGGGGTCAGGACGCTTGCCAGACGCGGCTCCATCACCTGGCCAATGTCGTGGCCGTGGAAGCCGGCAATCGCCATATCATCCGGGATTTTTAAACCCAGACGCTGACACTCAAACGCGGCGCCGACCGCAAGGTCATCGTTGGTACAGAAAATACCGTCCAGTTGCGGATACTCGCGTCGCGCCTGACGCATCAGCTCAATACCCGACGTATAAGAGGAAGATTGCTCCACCATCACGCTGTACGGGGTTAAACCGGCGTCGAGCATCGCCTGCTCGTATCCCTTCTGTTTGATGATAGTACGTTCATCCAGACGCGCACCCAGATAGGCCACATGGCGATGACCGCGGGCGATGATCGCCGCCGTCATCTGACGCGCCGCTTCAAAGTTATCGAACCCCACGGCGATGTCGAGGCACGGCGACTGGCTGTCCATCAGCTCCACCACCGGAATGCCTGCCACTTCAATCATTTTCAGCGTGCGCGGGGTGTGAGTACGTTCCGTTAAAATCAGGCCGTCAATGTTCCAGGAAAGCATCGATTCAAGACGTTCCTCTTCCAGTTCCGGCTTGTACCCATAGTGGGCGAGCATGGTCTGATAACCAAAGGCATCGGTCACGCTTTCGATGCCACGCAGCACTTCAGCGAAAACCTGGTTGGTTAAGGAAGGAAGCAGGACGCCCACCGCACGGCTGGTCGCATTAGAGAGAATATCGGGCGCGCGGTTGGGGATATAACCCAGTTCATCAAGGGCGGCGGCAATCTTGCCACGCAACGCCACGGAAACCTGCTCCGGGTTACGTAAAAAACGGCTGACCGTCATTTTGGTCACACCGACGCGATCGGCGACATCCTGAAGTACGGGGCGTTTCTTTTTCATCGTCCTGAGAAATCTTGAAGTGAGAGATTTGCTCAGTTTATCACGGACAAAGCTCAACCTTCCCCGTTTAAAGGGAAGGTTGAGAAATTATTTAGACCGGCGGCAGATCAAACAGCAGAATTTCACTTTCGCTGTCGGCATGCACGGAGAGCGCCTGCTCATCCCAGACTGCCAGGCCATCGGCGGTGGTGGCTTTGGTGCCGTTGATGGACACCTCGCCTTTCACCACCTGGATCCACACGCGGCGGTTGGCGGCGATCTGGTGCACAGACTGTTCATCTTTCGCCAGCGCCCAGCGGTACAGCTCCATATCCTGATGCACTTTCAGGGAACCTTCACGCGCATCCGGGGAGAGCACCAGCTGTTTACCCTGTTTCGCATCGAAGCGGCGCTGTTCGTAGCGTGGCGTGATGCCGGTCTCTTCTGGAATGATCCAGATTTGATACAGGTGCAGTTTTTCCGTTTTGCTCGGGTTGTACTCAGAGTGACGCACCCCGGTCCCCGCGCTCATAATCTGGAACTCGCCCGCCGGAACCTGCTCTTTATTGCCCATGCTGTCCTGGTGCTCAACCGCCCCTTCCAGCACATAGGTCAGGATTTCCATGTCCTTGTGCGGGTGGGTACCGAAGCCCTGGCCTGCATCAATCACGTCGTCGTTAATGACGCGCAGCGCGGAGAAGCCCATGAAGTTCGGGTCGTAGTAGTCGGCAAACGAGAATGAATGCCATGAGTCCAGCCAGCCATGATTCGCGTGACCACGTTCGTTTGCTTTGCGTAAGTAGATCATTGTTTTCACCCTCAGTTCGTTTCGATGGAGTAAGTGTGGACGCAAACGCTCAGGGATCATAGAGGGTGAAAATTGACTCCTCTGTTCAAAAATTTAGAACAAGCACAAAGGAGCCATTTTTGCTTATCTGGCGAGGGTTACCGTGGCAGGGGAAGCCTGTTCGAAGGCCCTTTCAAGGATTTCCAGGTTCGTCAGAACGTCAGATTCCTTGACGTAATTCGGCATGCCGCTGGAGAGGGTTTCATACAGCGCATCGTAGACGCGTCCATAATCGCCCGTTTCCGGCTTCAGCTCTTCCCTGACCGTCAGGCCCTCGTCGTTCACGTACTCCAGCACGCCCACGGAATCATCTGCCGCAAAGCCCGGTTCGCCCGGCATGATGTTGGCCTTCAGGCTGGTCTCCTGCTGGTCAATACCGTACTTGATAAAGGAGCCTTTCTTGCCGTGAACGATAAATTTCGGGTAGTCGATTTTCACCAGATGACTGGTTTTGACGATGGCTTTCAGGTCGCCGTAGAACAACTGTGCTTCGAAGGTATCGTCCGGATTGGCCTTATTGCGCAGGCTGCGGATGTCGTACGCCACGTGGTCCGGGCGGCCAAACAGGGAGATGATCTGGTCCATGGTGTGTACGCCCAGACCGTAGAACGAACCGTCCTGCGGCAGGCCGGGTTTGGTTTCTGCCACAGGGCGGTAGTAATCGAAGTGGCTTTCGATCTCCACGATCTCGCCGAGCTTGCCGCTTTCGATCGCCTTTTTCGCCGTCAGGAAGCAGCTGTCAAAGCGACGGTTCTGGTAGGGCGTGACGGTCAGCCCTTTGCTTTTCGCCAGCGCAAAGAGTTCCTTCGCTTCGGCGATGGTCGGGGTGAACGGTTTTTCCACCAGCACGTTTTTACCCGCTTCCAGCGCGCGTTTCGCGTAGTCAAAGTGGCTGTCGGCGTGGGTACAGACCACCACCAGCTTCACCTGCGGATCATTTAACACTTCATCAAGATCGCTGGTGAAATGAATATGGGAATACTGCGGAGACTGCTCTTCTGGCTTCGCGCGGCGGCGATAGATATGGGCCACGTGCCAGGTCTCTTTTCGGTTAAGAACATACGGAAGGTGGTAACGCGTGGTGCTTTTGCCAAATCCAATAAATGCACAATGTAGTGTCATGGCTCAGTCCTTTTGGAAGGTTACTGAGTCTAACCATAACAAAAAAAAAGCCAGCGAGAAGCTGGCTAAAGTAATACTGGAAGCAATGTGAGCAATGTCGTGCTTTCAGGTTCCCGTAGGAGGTCTTCCTGAATGCAGAGCAATAATAATCATTCTCATTCGCACTTGTCCAACACTTTTTGCAAAAAATAGCGATTGACTCAACTTTTAAAGTCACTGATGTTGGAAGGGACTTTTAACTGACTGAGGAACAAGGAATGAGTGAGATAGTGATACGCCACGCTGAACCGAAAGATTACGACGCCATTCGTCAGATCCACGCCCAGCCGGAGGTGTACCACAACACGCTACAGGTTCCTCATCCCTCAGAGCAGATGTGGCATGACCGGCTAACCGATCAGCCCGGTATCAAGCAGCTTGTCGCCTGTATTGATGATACCGTCGCCGGGCATCTGTGCATTGCCGTAGCCCAGCGTCCGCGCCGCAGCCACGTTGCCGATTTTGGAATTTGTGTGGGTGCGCAGTGGCAAAACCGGGGCGTCGCCAGCGCGCTGATACGCACCATGATTGATATGTGCGACAACTGGCTGCGCGTCGACCGCATCGAGTTAACGGTGTTTGTCGATAACGCACCGGCAATCGCGGTGTACAAAAAGCACGGGTTTGAGATTGAAGGCACCGGCAGGCGCTATGCCCTGCGCAACGGCGAGTACGTGGACGCGTATTATATGGCGCGTATGAAGTAACCCCTCACCCCGACCCTCTCCCCGAAGGGGCGAGGGAGAAAAGACCGCACCGTGCAATCCCCTCTCCCCTATGGGGAGAGGGTTAGGGTGAGGGGAGCCCTCAATACCCCGCCGTTAAATCATCCACCGACCGTGGGTCCGACGCGCCAAACAGGGCACCGTCCGGCCCGACCATAATGCTCTGGGTGCTGCCCATCGCCTCCTTCACCGCCACCTTCTGCCCGCGCTGCTCAAGCAGCTTGAGGGTATCCGGGCTAAAGCCCTTCTCCACGCGCAACTCGTCCGGCAGCCACTGGTGATGGAAACGCGGCGCATTGGTCGCTTCGGCGACGTTCATCCCAAAGTCGATGCTGTTCACCACCATTTGCAGCACGGTGGTGATAATCCGGCTCCCGCCCGGGCTGCCGGTCACCAGCCAGGTTTTGCCGTCTTTCACCACGATGGTGGGCGACATGGACGACAGCGGGCGCTTCTTCGGCCCGACCGCATTTGCATCGCCGCCGACCAGCCCGTAGACGTTCGGCACGCCCGGCTTGGCCGAGAAGTCATCCATCTCGTTGTTCAGCAAAATACCGCTGTTGCCCGCCACATTCCCGGTGCCGAAGGTGGTGTTGAGCGTGTATGTCACCGCCACCGCGTTTCCGTCTTTGTCCACGACCGAGAAGTGGGTGGTCTGGTTACTTTCATACGGCGCCAGCTTGCCCGGGCGGATCTCGCTGGACGGTTTAGCCTTGTTGATGTCGATCTCATCGGCAATCGATTTGGCATAGGCTTTGTTGGTCAGCGCCTGCCACGGCACCTTCACGAAGTCCGGATCGCCAAGGTATTCCGAGCGGTCCGCGTAGGCGCGCTTTTCCGCCTCCGCCATCACCTGCATGGCATCGGCACTACCGAAGCCGAACTTGTGCATATCGAAGTTTTCCAGAATATTGAGGATCTGCACAATGTGAATGCCCCCGGAGGACGGCGGCGGCATGGAGAAGACCTCGTAGCCGCGATAGGTGCCGCTAATCGGCTCGCGCTCCACCGCCTTATATTCCGCCAGATCCGCTTTGGTGATCAGCCCGCCGTTCTTCTGCATCTCATCCGCAATCTGATCGGCAATCGGCCCCTTATAGAAGGCATCCGGACCGTTTTCGGCAATCAGTTCGAGACTTTTTGCGAGGTTCTTCTGCACCAGCTTATCGCCCTTCTTCAGCGGCTCGCCGTCTTTCCAGAAGATAGCCTTGCTGTTCTCATGATTGGGAATAACTTCGCTGCCGTAGGTTTTGAGGTCGTCCGCCAGCGCGTCGTTGACGACGAAGCCGTCGCGCGCCAGCCTGATGGCAGGCTGCACCACTTTATTCAGCGGCAGCGTGCCGTATTTTTCCAGCGCCAGCGAGAACCCCGCAACGGTGCCCGGCGTGCCGGAGGCAAGGTGCGAGGTCAGGGATTTTTTACTGTCCGGATTACCCTGATCGTCGAGGAACATATCGCGGGAGGCCTGGTTCGGCGCCATCTCACGGAAGTCGATGGCCGTGGTTTTACCGTCTTTCGTGCGCAGCATCATAAACCCGCCGCCGCCCAGGTTCCCCGCCTGTGGATGCGTCACCGCCAGCGCGTACCCGACCGCGACCGCCGCATCCACCGCGTTACCGCCCTGTTTAAGAATATCGACGCCCACCTGAGTTGCCAGCGCGTCAACCGAGGCCACCATGCCATGCGTCGCCCGCACGGGATGAAAAACATCCTCCTCCACGCCGTAAGAGACCGGAGGAGCGGCGGGCGGGTTGGCCGCCACGGTAAATGTGCCGCCTGCCATCAGCGCAGCGATGGCGACCCAGCGCAAAAAGGTTGGTTTCATCATTATTGTTCTCCAGGTGAAGGGGCCTATATTCCCCGCTTAAGCCTGGTTCACAACTCTTAAAAAATCATCGTTATGCCGGAATCAGGATAAACTTAAGAGAAGCCTCAAAGGAGGAGATAACCATGAAACGATTACCGATCCTGATCGCGCTGCTTCCGTTCGCCGCGCTCGCACAGCCGATAAACACGCTGAACAACCCGAACCAGCAGGGCTATGTCATTCCGAGCCAGCAGCGTATGCAGACGGAGATGATGAGCCAGCAACAGCAGCAGAAAGGGATGCTTAATCAGCAGTTAAAGACGCAGACCCAGGTGCAGCAGCAGCACCTGCAAAACCAGATGAACGCTAATACCCAGCGCGTGCAGCAGGGCCAGATGCGCGAGCAGCCGCTGTCAAACTCAAACGGTGGGATGTTAGGGGGCGGGGTGTCGCAAAGCAGCGGTCAGCAGCATATGCTGCCGACCCAGCAGAACGGCAGTATGCTTAATAAATAAAGTTCGGCCCGATCTGGTCAATCGCATCGGTACAGATGCTGTCCACGCCCCAGCGCAGCAGCTCGGCTGCACGCTGGGGTTTGTTGACGGTGTAGACCAGGATATGCAGACCGGCCTCTTTTAACAGCATCACGCGCGCTTCATCCAGCAGCTTATGGTTGAGGTGGATCGACACGCAACCTAAGCGGGCAGTCAGCGCGCGCCAGTCTTCTCGCCACTCATCCAGCAGCAGCCCGCGCGGCAGCTCTGGTACGGCCGCCTGTGCCGCTTCCAGCGCGTCGATGTCAAACGACGACAGCAGCGGTACCGTCATCCCTTCCCACAGCTCACGCGCGGCCAGCGCGATGACTTTGCCCGTCAGCGGCCCGGTGCCGGTGGTCGGTTTGATTTCGATGTTAGCCGTCATGCCGTGCTGTCGGCAGCGGTCCGCCACTTCCGCCAGCAGCGGCAGCGGTTCACCTTTGAATTCCCCGCTGAACCAGCTTCCGGCATCCACCTTCAGCAGATCGCGCCACGGCAGTTCGCCCGCCACGCCCCAGCCGTTGCTGGTGCGTTCAAGGTTGTCGTCATGCAGCAGGAAAATTTCGCCGTCCTTCGACAGCTTGGCATCGAACTCGATCATCGTGTGGCCGTAGCGCGCGCCAGCGTCAATTGCCGCCAGGGTGTTTTCCGGCGCCAGTTTACCGCCGCCACGGTGGGCGACAATGTGGGGGTAAGGCCAGTTGCTCATACTCGTTGTCCTGTTTCACCGTCAAATAAGTGCAGGTGATTTTCCGGCATATGCAGCCACAGCGTGCTGCCTGCCTTCGGGCGCTCCTGATGCGGCAGGCGCACCACCAGCTTTTGTTCGCCCCAGCGTCCGTGCGCCAGGTTGTCTGCGCCCAGCATCTCCAGCGTGTCCATCACCAGCGGCACGCCGCCGTCCGCCTGAGACGTCAAACCAATATGCTCCGGGCGGATACCGAGCGTCATCTTACGCCCGGCGTAGCCACGATAGTACCAGTTGATCGGCAACGCCATCCCGCTTTCCAGCTCAAAATGGGTTCCTGCAGCATTGATCCGCCCGTCCAGCAGGTTCATCGCCGGGCTGCCGATAAAACTCGCCACAAAACGGCTGGCCGGTTTTTCGTAGACTTCCACCGGGGTGCCAATCTGCTCGGCGATGCCTTTGTTCATCACCATCACGCGCTGGGCGAGAGTCATGGCCTCTACCTGATCGTGGGTCACGTAGAGGGACGTGGTTTTAAGGCGGCGATGCAGCTGCTGTAGCTCAAGGCGCATCTGCACGCGCAGCTTGGCGTCGAGATTTGACAGCGGTTCGTCGAACAGAAAGACCGCCGGGTCGCGCACGATGGCGCGCCCCATCGCCACGCGCTGACGCTGGCCGCCGGAAAGCTCGCGCGGGCGACGCTTGAGCAGGCCGTCAAGCTCCAGAATGCGCGCGGCTTCTTTCACGCGCTCCTCGATATGGCCTTTGCCCATGCCGCGAATTTTCAGCCCCCAGGCCATGTTCTCTTCCACGCTCATGTGCGGATAGAGGGCGTAGTTCTGGAACACCATCGCGATGCCGCGATCTTTGGGTTCCATCTCGGTAACGCGCTGGCGGTCAATCCAGATATCCCCGGACGTCACGCGTTCCAGCCCCGCCACCATGCGCAGCAGCGTGGATTTCCCACAGCCGGACGGACCGACCATGACGATAAATTCCCCGTCCGCCACGTCGAGCGTCAGCGGCTGAATGACCTGGGTTTTGCCGTCCCAGCTTTTTGTTACTGCCTGTAATTTTAAACCTGCCATCTTATTTCTCACTGTCCACTAAACCACGCACAAACGCACGCTGCATGGCTAAAACGATAACGACCGGGGGGATAAGGGTGAGCAGCATCGCCGCCATCACCTGGTTCCAGAGGGTGGTGCCTTCGCCGGTGGCGATCATGCCTTTGATGCCTGCCACGGCGGTGCCGAGGTTGACGTCCTGAACGATCAGCAGCGGCCACAGGTACTGGTTCCAGCCGTAGATAAAGGTGATCACAAACAGCGCCGCGAGGTTGGTTTTCGACAGCGGCAGCACGATGTCGCGGAAGAAGCGCATCGGCGAGGCGCCGTCAATACGCGCGGCTTCAATCAGCTCATCCGGCAGGGTCATAAAGAACTGGCGGAACAGGAAGGTGGCGGTCGCCGAGGCCATCAGCGGCAGGGTTAAGCCCGCGTAGCTGTCGAGCATCTTCAGGTTGGCGATCACCTCCACCGTCGGGAAGATACGCACCTCCACAGGCAGCATCAGAGTGATGAAAATCATCCAGAAAAACAGGTTACGCAGCGGAAAGCGGAACCAGACGATGGCGAAGGCCGAAAGCATCGACACCGTGATTTTGCCGATGGTGATGCCGAACGCCATGATGAAACTGTTGAGCATCATCAGCCAGAACGGCGCGCTGTTGGCCCCCACGCCCTGGGTCCAGATAGTTTTCATGTTCTCGAAAAGATGCCCGCCGGGGACGAGCGTCATCGGCGTGTCGAACACCGCTTTGGTGTCCAGCGTGGCGGCGACGAAGGCCACGTACAGTGGAAACAGGATGACGAGGATGCCCAGGATCAGCAGGGTATGGCTGAAAATCGTCAGCCCGCGACGGTTCTCAATCATTGGTAGCGCACCTTACTTTCGACATAGCGGAACTGCACCACCGTCAGGATGATGACGAGGAACATCAGCACCACGGACTGGGCGGCAGAGGCAGAGAGATCAAGCCCGGCAAAGCCTTCGCGGTAAATTTTATAAATCAGCGTGGTCGTCGCCTGTACCGGACCGCCCGCAGTGGCGGCGTCGATCACCGGGAAGGTGTCGAAGAAGGCGTACACCAGGTTTACCACCAGCAGGAAGAAACTCACCGGGGCGATCAGCGGCAGCGACAGCCGGAAGAAGCGGCGCACTGGCCCTGCGCCGTCAATCGCGGCGGCCTCCACCAGCGAACGCGGGATAGACTGTAGCGCGGCGAAGAAAAACAGGAAGTTATAGCTGATCTGCTTCCACACCGAGGCGAACACCACCAGGAACATGGCCTGACCGCTGTTCTGGGCGTGGTTCCAGTCGTAGCCAAACTCGCCCAGGAAGTGGGTAATCAGCCCGCGCCCCGGGTTAAACAGGAAGATCCACAGCACGGCGGCCACGGCGGGAGCCACAGCGTAAGGCAGCAGCATCAGGGTCTGATACAGACGGCTGCCGCGCACTACGTAATCCACCAGCGCGGCGAAGAACAGCGACGCGACAAGACCGCTGACGGTGACCAGCGCGCTGAATTTGATCGTCGTCCAGAAGGAGTCCAGGTAGTAGCTGTCATGGAACAGCGCGGTAAAGTTGTCCAGCCCGACAAACTGGCTGGAAAGCCCGAACGGATCGACGCTTTGTACCGAGTACCACAGCGCTTCGCCCGCAGGCCAGATAAAGAAGATAACGGTGATGACCAGCTGCGGCGCGACCAGCAGGTACGGCAGCCAGCGGGAACGGAACACCGGACGGGATGATGACATAGGTTAGCTCAAGTAGGTTTTCGCCCCTCACCCCGGCCCTCTCCCCATAGGGGCGAGGGAGAAAAGACGGCTCCGTGCAGTCCCCTCTCCCCTATGGGGAGAGGGTTAGGGTGAGGGGTAAGATTTTAATTAAGACTTCGTCGACTGCTCAAAGCGGCGTAACAGTTGGTTGCCGCGCTCTACCGCTGAATCCAGCGCCTGCTGAGGCGTTTTCTTCCCGGTCCAGACGCTTTCCAGCTCTTCATCAACGATGGTGCGGATCTGTGGCATGTTGCCCAGACGCAGGCCTTTGGTGAACGGCAACGGCGGCTTGTTCAGCATCTGACGCGTCGCGATGTCCGCGCCCGGGTTCTTGCTGTAGAAGCCCTGCTCCCGGGTCAGGTCGTACGCGGCTTTGGTGATCGGCAGGTAGCCGGTCTTCTGGTGCCACTCGGCGGCGTTTTCCGGCTTCGCCAGGAAGTCGAGGAACTCGGCCACGCCTTTGTAGGTGCCGTTGTCTTTACCCTGCATCACCCACAGGCTCGCCCCGCCGATGATGGCGTTCTGCGGCGCGCCTTTTACATCAGCGTCGTACGGCATCATGCCCACGCCGTAGTTGAATTTGGCGTAGTGACGGATGTCCGCCAGCGAACCGGAAGACGCGGTAGTAATGGCGCAGTCACCGTTGTAGAACTTCTCGGTGGATTCGTCTTTGCGCCCGAAATAGCTGAAGTCGCCCTTCTTGTTCAGATCGGCCAGCAGCGCGATGTGCTTCACCTGCTCCGGCTTGTTAAATTCCAGAACCGCGTCGGTGCCATCGAAGCCGTTGTTTTTGGTGGCAACCGGCAGGCCGTGCCAGGCGCTGAAGTTTTCAATCTGGATCCAGCCCTGCCAGCCGCTGGCGTAGCCGCACTTCATCCCCGCCGCTTTCAGCTTCGCGGTGTACTCCGCCAGATCCTGCCAGGTTTTTGGCGGCTGTTCCGGATCTAAACCGGCTTTTTTGAAGGCATCTTTGTTGTAGTACAGCACCGGCGTGGAGCTGTTAAACGGCTGAGACAGCAGGTGGCCGGTTTTAGAATCGGTGTAATAACCAGAAACGGTCGGCACGAACTGGGATTCGTCAAAGTTGATGCCCGCGTCTTTGAACACTTCATAGACCGGCTTGATGGCTTTGGAGGCCATCATGGTCGCGGTGCCGACTTCATAAACCTGTAACAGGGCTGGCGCATTGCCGGTACGGAAGGCGGCGATGCCCGCGCTCAGGCTCTGCTCGTAGTTGCCTTTGTACACCGGCACAATTTTGTAATCCGGGTGGGTGTCGTTGAAACGTTGCGCCAGGGAGTCAACCTCTTTACCCAACTCCCCTTCCATAGAATGCCAGAACGGAATGGTGGTCACAGCCATTGCGTTCGTCGCAAAAGCCAGACCGATTGCCAGACCCAAAGCTGTGTGTCGTAACGATGTCATTGTCATCTCTCTTATTATGCCGGATGCGCGATATCACGCGTTTTGTGCTCGCGAGGTAACATGACATGCTCGAATGACAGAAAAATAACTGTTTGTTTACAGATAGGTGACAGCCAGGCGTCAGAGGGATGATGGTTGTGTGAAGGGGTTAATATGAAAAAAAGCCGGGTGGCGGCTGCGCCTTACCCGTCCTGGAGGGTATCCGTAGGCCCGGTAAGCGCAGCGCCACCGGGCGATACAGACGGCTTAGCCGCCCAAATACGCGCTCCGCACCGCTTCGTTCGCCAGTAGCGCATCGCCGGTATCGGAGAGCACCACGCGGCCGTTCTCCAGCACGTAGCCACGGTCAGCGAGCTTCAGCGCCTGGTTGGCGTTCTGCTCGACGAGGAAGATGGTCATCCCCTCTTTGCGCAGCTGCTCGATGGTGTCGAAAATCTGCTGAATGATGATAGGCGCCAGCCCGAGCGACGGTTCATCCAGCAGCAGCAGACGCGGCTGGCTCATCAGCGCGCGGCCAATCGCCAGCATCTGTTGCTCCCCGCCGGACATGGTGCCCGCGCGCTGAATTCGCCGCTCCCACAGGCGCGGGAAGAGTTCGTATACCCATTTGATGCGGGTCTGGTATTCATCCCGGTGGGCGAAGAAACCGCCCATCGCCAGGTTCTCTTCGACCGTCATGCGCGAGAACACGCGACGCCCTTCCGGGACGATCGCTACCGCTTCACGCATAATTTTAGCCGTCTGCCAGTCGGTAATATCTTTGCCGTCAAACACAATCCGCCCGCTGGTGGCGCGCGGATCGCCGCACAGGGTGCCGAGCAGCGTGGTTTTCCCCGCGCCGTTGGCGCCAATCAGGGTGACGATCTCGCCCTGATTGATATGCAGGCTGACGTCGTGCAGCGCCTGGATCTTGCCGTAGTGCGCATTGACCTTGTCGAACGTTAACATCGCTTTTTCCATCTTATGCCTCACCAAGGTATGCGCGGATCACGTCCGGGTTGCTGCGGATCTCTTCCGGCGTGCCGTTCGCCAGCGGCGTGCCCTGGTTAACCACGTAGATACGGTCCGAAATGCCCATCACCAGCTTCATGTCATGCTCAATCAGCAGGATGGTGGTGTCGTGATGATCGCGAAGCTCGGCAATCAGCTCGTCCAGCTCTTTGGTCTCTTTCGGGTTAAGGCCCGCCGCCGGTTCGTCGAGCATCAGGATCTCCGGCTGGGTCACCATGCAGCGCACGATCTCAAGGCGACGCTGGTCACCGTAGGCGAGGTTGCTCGCCTGACGGTTGGCGTGCTGGAGCAGGCCGATACGGTCGAGCCAGGTGGCGGCGCGATCGAGCGCCTCCTCCTGCGCGCGGCGGAAGGCCGGGGTTTTCAGCAGGCCGGAAAAGAGGCCGGTTTTGAGCTGCTGATGCTGCGCCACCAGCAGGTTCTCAATCACCGTCATCTCCCGGAACAGACGCACGTGCTGGAAGGTACGCACCACGCCCATGCGGGCAATCTGCTGGCCCGGCAGCCCTTCGAGGTGCTGGTCGCGCAGCATGATGGTGCCACCTGTCGGCTTGTAAAAACCGGTCAGGCAGTTAAATACTGTGGTTTTCCCTGCGCCGTTCGGGCCAATCAGGGAGACAATCTCTTTCTTGTGCAGATCCAGATTCACATTGTTGACCGCCAGCAGGCCACCAAAACGCATCATCAGACCGTTAACGGATAATAATGGCTGACTCATGCCTGCTCTCCTTTCGCTTCCGCGCTCTTAAGCTTCAGCTGTGGACGCGTCATCGGCAGCAAGCCCTGCGGACGCCAGATCATCATCAGCACCATCAAGCCACCCAGCATCAGCATGCTGTATTCGTTAAAGTCGCGCATCAGCTCGCGCGAGACCACCAGCAGGATGGCCGCGAGGATCACGGCGAACTGGGAACCCATCCCGCCGAGCACCACAATCGCCAGCACGAAGGCCGATTCGGCAAAGGTGAACGATTCCGGGCTGACGAAGCCCTGACGCGCGGCAAACAGCGTTCCGGCGAAACCGGCAAACGCGGCGCTGATGGTAAACGCGGTCAGCTTGATACGGGTCGGATTCAGGCCCAGGGAACGGCAGGCGATCTCATCCTCACGCAGCGCTTCCCATGCGCGGCCCAGCGGCATGCGCAGCAGGCGGTTGATCACAAACAGGGTAATCACCACCAGCAGCAGCGCCACCAGGTAGAGCCAGATCACGCGGTCGGACGGGTCGTATTTGATGCCAAAGAAGTTGCTGAAGGTATCCCAGCCGCCTTCGCGGGCGGTACGGCTGAACTCCAGGCCGAAGAAGGTCGGTTTCGGGATCTGGCTGATGCCGTTCGGACCGCCGGTCACTTCGGTATTGTTGAGCAGCAGGATACGGACGATTTCGCCGAAGCCTAAGGTCACAATCGCCAGGTAGTCACCGCGCAGGCGCAGCACCGGGAAGCCGAGCAGGAAGCCCGCGGCGGCAGAGACCAGCCCCGCCAGCGGCAAACAGCTCCAGAAGCCGAGGCCGTAATAATGGTTCAGCAGCGCGAAGGTGTACGCGCCGATGGCGTAGAACCCGCCGTAGCCCAGCACCAGCAGGCCAGACAGCCCCACCACCACGTTCAGACCTAGCCCCAGAATCACGTAGATCATGGTCAGGGTGGCAATATCCACCGTCCCGCGCGATACCATAAACGGCCACGCCACGGCAGCCACCAGCAGCGCCACAAGGAACAGCTTCTGCTTCACGGTTGTACCGTCGATCGCCGGCAGGACGAATTTCGGCCCGGAGACGTTCTTCAGCGTCTTCTGGAACAGCGGACGCAGCAGCTGGAACAGGAACACCACGGCGGTGCCGATAAACACCCACTGCCAGCGAATATCAGCGGCGGTGTCGACCACCAGCTTCGTGCCGTCCAGCCCTAACTGGACGCCCATAAAGACGCCCGCCAGGACGAAGAACATGGCGGCAGAAAGCAGCGCCATCGCAAAATGCATCGGTTTCATACTTTCTCTACCTCCGGACGGCCCAGAATACCGGTAGGCATCACCAGCAGAACCAGAATCAGCAGGGCAAACGACACCACATCTTTATATTCGGTGCTCAGGTACGCCGAGGAGAGCGCTTCGGCCACGCCCAAAATCAGGCCGCCAATCATCGCGCCCGGAATGCTGCCGATACCGCCCAGTACCGCGGCGGTGAAGGCTTTCATCCCGGCCATAAAGCCGATGTACGGGTTGATTACGCCGTAGAACTGGCCGAGCAACACGCCCGCCACCGCCGCCATCGCTGCACCGATCACGAAGGTCAGGGCAATCACGCGGTCGGTGTTGATCCCGAGCAAGCTCGCCATCTTCAGGTCTTCCGCGCAGGCGCGGCAGGCGCGTCCCATGCGGGAGTAGCGGATGAAAACGGTCAGGGCCAGCATCGCCAGGAAGGTCACAATCCAGATAACCAGCTGCATGGTGGTGACAGAGGCAGAGAAGTTTTCGCTGGCCCCCACAATCCACTGGCCGTTAAACAGGCTTGGCAGCGCCACGTCACGCGAACCTTCTGTCAGGCTGACGTAGTTTTGCAGGAAGATGGACATACCGATGGCGGAGATCAGCGCAATAAGGCGCTTGGAGCTGCGCACCGGCCGGTAGGCCACCCGTTCGATGCTCCAGCCGTAGGCGCTGGCAATCACAATCGCGCCGACAAACCCGGCGGCCACCAGCAACCAGCTGCTGTCGATGCCCATCATCATCAACGCGGCGATGATCATAAAGGAGACGTAGCTACCGATCATGTACACCTCGCCGTGGGCGAAGTTGATCATGCCGATAATGCCGTAAACCATCGTGTAGCCGATGGCGATCAGCGCGTAGGTGCTTCCCAGCGTGACGCCGTTAAACATCTGCTGCAAAAAGTAGAGAAACTGCTCGGACATATGCAAACCTTTTTATATCCGCCCGGTAAACCGGGCGGTGGGATTATTATTTGGCGACCGAGGACGAACCGTCGGCGTGCCACTTAAAGACACCAAATTCAAATCCCTTCAGATCGCCTTTCTCATCCCAGTTCAGCGGCCCAATCACGGTGTTCGCCCCGTGTGCTTTTAAATCTTTCACCAGATCCAGCGGCTCTTTGCTGCCGGTGCGATCCATGGCCGTGGCCAGCGACTGCACGGCCGCGTAGGTGATCCAGACGTATGGGCCACTCGGATCTTTCTTCTGTGCCTTGAGCGCATCCACGATAGCTTTATTCGCCGGATCCTGGTCATAGCGTTTTGGCATCGTCACCAGCATGCCTTCGGCAGAATCGCCCGCGATGTTCGACAGGGAGGCATTACCGACGCCCTCAGGCCCCATAAACTGGGTTTTCAGACCGGTGGCGCGCGCCTGGCGCAACATCTGCCCCATTTCCGGGTAGTAGCCGCCGTAGTAAACGAAGTCGATATTCTCTTTTTGCAGGCGGGCGATCAGCGCGGAGAAGTCTTTCTCACCGGCGGTAATGCCGTCGAAGAAGACGATATTCGCCCCGCCTTTTTTTAGGCCGTCCTGTACAGAGCGCGCCAGGCCTTCACCGTACTGCTGTTTGTCATGAATGATGGCAATGCGCTGTGGCTTAACGGTCTCGAGGATGTATTTGGCGGCGGTTGGCCCCTGCGAGGAGTCCAGACCGGCGGTACGCATAATGTGCTGGTAACCGCGCTGGGTCAGTTCCGGGTTGGTGGCGCCCGGGGTGATCATCAGGATGCCTTCGTCTTCGTAGATATCAGACGCAGGCTGCGTGGAGGAGGAACACAGGTGCCCGATGACGTACTGGATACCGTCGTTAACGATTTTGTTGGCGACCGCGACGGCCTGTTTTGGATCGCAGGCGTCGTCATACTCCACGCCCACCAGCTTGTCGCCTTTGATGCCGCCTTTAGCATTGATATCTTTGATGGCCTGACGCGCGCCGTTGAACTCCATATCGCCCCACTGGGCAACGGGGCCGGACATCGCACCCACTACCGCAACTTTAATGTCGTCTGCCATAGCGGCATGCGAGATCGACAGTGCGACCATCCCCGCGATTAACGTCTTCGCGTTCCTTTTCATCTCAGAATCCCCATTCGTGAAGTGATGTATATATTTTGTTTTATTATGGTTAAAAAGCATTCTGTACTTTTAATGAACAACGCTATTTTTACCAGTGCCTTTAATGGTTTAGCGCAGGTTTTTAACAAAAACCAGACTAATATCTCTATTTTTCAGGCGATTAAGCAAAGATAATATTCTGAAATCAGACGGAGATAAACAAATAAAAGCGCAGTTTGCAGCATAAAATAACGGTACAAAGCGCCGAATAAATCACTACCATTCAGGTTAAAATTCTGCTTATTTTTCGATCCATGTGTTTTCAAACTGCCCATCGCGTTGCCAAAAAACTAATCACCTGGTAAATGGGAAGAAAAAGAGAAAGTGCCTGAGCAATTAAATTGAGTACACTGGCCGTACTCTTTTTGATTTGGACAAGCAGCTAATGAAACTGACTATCGTGCGTCTGGTGACCTTTAGCGACCAGGATCATATCGACCTGGGCAAGATCTGGCCGGAATATTCTTCTTCATCGCTGGCCGTCGATGAGAACCACCGCATCTATGCCGCGCGCTTTAACGAGCGCCTGCTGGCCGCCGTCCGCGTAACGCTGAGCGGCACGGAAGGGGCGCTGGACTCCCTGCGCGTGCGCGACGTGACCCGTCGTCGCGGGGTCGGGCAGTATTTGATTGAAGAGGTGATCCGCGAAAACCCGAGCGTGACCTCCTGGTGGATGGCCGACGTGGGCGTAGAGGATCGCGGCGTAATGGCGGCGTTTATGCAGGCGTTAGGGTTTACGGCGCAGGCGAACGGGTGGGAGAAGCGCTAAAAGAAAGCCGGGTGGCGGCTGCGCCTTACCCGGCCTACATTCATTATCTGCCGCATTTTCCCAGGCTGATTGTAGGCCCGGTAAGCGAAGCGCCACCGGGCAAAAGCGGGGCTCTGCGGCCTGATGCCCTCACCCCGGCCCTCTCCCACGGGGAGAGGGAGAAAACATTAAAAAAGGCAACTTACGTTGCCTTTTTGCTTTTATTTGGCGTCTGTCGCCGTGCCGTTGGCATGCCAGTCAAACACGCCGAACTCGAAGCCCTTCAGGTCGCCCTTCTCATCCCAGGACAGCGGCCCCATCACGGTTTCCACCGAGTTCGCTTTCAGCCAGGTGGCAATCTCCGCCGGATCGGCTGACTGGTTCAGGCCCGCTTGCAGAGACTGCAACGCTGCGTAAGTGGTCCAGACGAACGCACCGCTTGGATCCTGTTTCTTCGCCTTGATGGCATCTACAACAGGTTTGTTCGCAGGCACCTGGTCGTAGTTTTTCGGTTTGGTCACCAGCAGCCCTTCAGCAGACTCACCCGCGATGTTAGACAGGGAAACGTTCGCCACGCCTTCTGGCCCCATGAACTGTGTCTTCAGACCCGCCGCACGCGCCTGACGCAGGATCTGCCCCATTTCCGGGTGGTAGCCGCCGTAATAAACGAAGTCGATATTCTCTTTCTTCAGACGCGCTACCAGAGTCGAGAAGTCTTTCTCACCGGCGGTGATACCGTCAAAGAACACCACGTTGGCATTCGCTTTTTTCAGGTTATCCTGCACCGCACGGGCCAGGCCTTCGCCGTACTGCTGTTTGTCATGAACAATCGCGATGCGCTGCGGCTTCACTTTTTCAACAATGTATTTCGCGGCGGTTGGCCCCTGATCGGAGTCCAGACCGGTGGTACGCAGGATCAGCTTATAGCCGCGCGCGGTCAGCTCTGGTGCCGTCGCAGCCGGCGTGATCATCAGAATGCCTTCGTCTTCGTAGATGTCAGACGCGGGCTGGGTGGAAGAGGAGCACAGGTGACCGATAACGTATTTGATCCCGTCATTTACCACTTTGTTCGCCACCGCGACCGCCTGTTTCGGGTCACAGGCATCGTCATATTTTACGATTTGCAGCTTTTCGCCCTTGATGCCGCCCTTAGCATTAATGTCTGCAACCGCCTGTTCCGCGCCCGTAAATTCCTGGTCGCCGTACTGTGCTACCGGACCGGACATCGCGCCCACCACGGCCACTTTAATATCGGCCTGCGCCATAGTGCTGAATGCCAACGCGATACATCCTGCCAGTAACGCTTTACCCTTCATGTTCATCCTGAGATTCCCCATTATTATGGTTATAACGATTGTTGTGATGTTGTTGTGTAGCGCTTTATTTCAATTATAGGCGTGCTGTTCGCGCTTTTTCAGCATACTCTGCTAAAACATACCCCATTTTTATGATTTTGGAATAGCTAATTTGAAATGAAAATATGATAAGCCCGACTGTCATTTGAGCCGGGCTTTTGGCTTTATCGTGTCAGCGAGGCGGAAATAATATCCAGCGCTTTACGGAACTGCGCTTCGGGGATGGTGAGCGGGTAGAGGAAGCGGATAACGTTGCCGTAGACGCCGCAACTCAAAAGCAGCAGCCCTTCGTTCAACGCGCGCTCCTGAACCTGACGGGTAAATTCCGGCGACGGCTGTCCGGTTTGCGGATCGGTAAATTCCACCGCCACCATCGAGCCCTGTCCACGGATATCGGCGATCCAGGGACAGCCATCCTTCGCTTTATTCAGCACCTCGACAAGATGATGGCCGAGATGAGACGCGCGCGTGCAGAGATCTTCCTCGTCAATCACGTCCAGCACCGCATGGGCCGCCGCAATCGCCAGCGGGTTACCCGCGTAGGTGCCGCCCAGTCCGCCCGGAGCGGGCGCGTCCATCACCTCTGCCCGGCCAGAGACGGCAGAGAGCGGCATTCCGCCCGCCAGGCTTTTCGCCATGGTGATCAGATCGGGCTTCACGCAGTGGTTTTCCATGGAGAATAGCTTGCCGGTACGGGCGAAGCCGGTTTGCACTTCGTCGGCGATCAGTAAAATCCCGTGGGTATCGCACAGGGCACGCAGCGCCTGCATAAAATCAGCGGGCGCGACGTTGAATCCGCCCTCGCCCTGAACCGGTTCAATAATGATTGCCGCCACCTGATCGGGCGCGATATCGGCTTTGAAGATGCGCTCCAGGCTTTTTAACGCTTCGGCGGTACTGACGCCGTGCAGGTTGTTGGGGAATTGCGCGTGGTACACCGAGCCGGGGAACGGGCCGAAGCCGAGCTTATAGGGCGCCACTTTGCCGGTCAGCGCCATGGTCATAAAGGTACGGCCGTGGAACGCGCCGCCGAAGGTGATAAGGCCGGGACGTCTGGTGTACGCCCGGGCAATTTTCACCGCATTTTCGACCGCTTCTGCACCCGTTGAGAAAAAGGCGGTTTTGGCTGGCCCCTCTATGGGTACGCGCTGGTTGATGCGCTCGGCAAGCGCCACATAACCTTCATAGGGGACGATCTGGTAAGCGGTATGGGTAAAGGCATGAAGCTGTTTTTCGATGGCGGCGATAACTTTTGGATGGCGATGCCCGGTATTCAGCACGGCGATCCCGGCGGCAAAATCAATATACTCGTTACCTTCTACATCCCACACCGTGGCGTTTTCGGCTTTATCGGCATAGAAGTTACACATGACGCCGATACCGCGCGGCGTCGCCTGTAAACGCCGGTCGTTCAGTTCGTTATTTTTCACCCTGTCACCCTCTGAAAGTCGCCTGCTTAGCGCATCAGTAAGTGTTTGCCAGGGGGGAGAAATTCGCCAGAGCGGGCGCTAAAAAAACAAAACCCCCAGACTCTCATCCAGGGGTTCTCGGTGTACTTCGCGGAAATTACGCTTCGATAGCGGCGCGAAGTTTTTTCATGGCGTTCTTCTCAAGCTGACGCACACGTTCAGCGGAGACGCCGTAGCGGTCGGCCAGTTCCTGCAACGTGGACTTGTTATCTTCGTCCAGCCAGCGGGCACGGATGATATCCTGGCTACGCTCGTCGAGGCCTTCCATCGCGAAGGTCAGCTTGTTCGCCGCCTGGTCTTCCCAGTTATCCTCTTCAATGCCGTCAGCAAAGTTAGAGGTTTTATCCTGCAGATACAGGACCGGGGCCATCGGCTGGCTGTCGGAGGCATCGTCGTCGGCAGACATATCAAACGTCATGTCCTGCGCGGCCATACGGGATTCCATCTCGCGGACGTCTTTGCTGGAAACGCCCAGCTCGCGCGCCACCATTTCCACTTCATCCTGGTTGAACCAGCCCAGACGCTGCTTGGTTTTACGCAGGTTGAAGAACAGTTTGCGCTGCGCTTTCGTCGTAGCGACTTTCACAATACGCCAGTTACGCAGGACGTATTCGTGAATTTCCGCTTTGATCCAGTGCACGGCGAAGGAGACGAGTCGCACACCCACTTCCGGGTTGAAGCGACGTACCGCCTTCATCAGGCCAATGTTACCTTCCTGAATCAGGTCCGCCTGCGGCAGGCCGTAGCCCGCATAATTACGAGCAACGTGAACAACAAAGCGCAGGTGAGACAGGATCAGCGTTTTAGCTGCTTCCAGATCGCCCTGGTAATGCAGCTTTTCAGCAAGCTCCTTTTCTTCCTCAGCCGTTAACATCGGCCAGGTGTTCGCAGCCCGGATGTAAGATTCCAGGTTACCAACAGGGGCTAAAGCTAAAGTTTGCATTTCTTTGGTCATTCATTCCTCTCAATGTTTCTTCTGGTCCAGGTTGTCCCCGTCAGGCAACAACCATGCCAAAGCGTTTGAGCAACGAGATTAGCATTCACTCTTTTATCAGACAGTGATTTTATCCACAAGTTCCAGGTGCAACAGTGAATAAATTACGCACAAAATGTGACATGAAGATGATTACAGGGGAAGAGACAACAGGGACGCTTTCCCTGCAAGCGAACATCTCGGTGCAGGGAAAGATTATATCACGCTTTTATTAGTCGGGAGTAAAGTGGCGTAAATGTTGAACCGTTGCCAGCCATGCCGCCACCCAGCCGATCATGGAGCAGACCAGCAGCAACAGCAGGCACTCATCGAACCCTAAGCCACTGATATCAAACTTCGTTCCGAAAACCTGCGCCACCTCAGTGACGGCAGACGACAGCCGCATCACCAAAATTTCTGACAAAATCAATGAAAGAAATGCACCAGAAAAACCTAATAACGCGCCGCCGTAGAGGAACGGGCGGAGGATGAAACCATCCGTTGCGCCAATCAGTTTCTGCACGTTGATGGTATCGCGACGGGCGAAGATGCTCAGGCGCACGCTGTTACCGATGACGAGGAACACCGCCGCCACCATCAGCACGCCGATCATCGCCGATACGCGCCCCACCAGCCCGGTCAGGGCGGCAAGGCGGGCAAACCAGCTGTCGTCCATGCGCACTTCATCAATCCCATTGATGCGGGTAATGCGGTCGCGCAGGGTGTTGAGCGAATCGGTGCCCTGGAAATCGAGCTTCGGGATCACCACCGCCACGGCGGGCAGCGGGTTCTCTTCCAGCATATCCAGCGCGCCGCCGAACCCGGACCAGTTGCGGAATTCGCCCAGCGCTTCATCGCGGGAAAGATAGTTCACTTTCTCCACGCCCTGCTCGGCCTGAATCTGCCCCACTACCTGAGCCGCAGCGTTATCGTCGAGGGCTTTATCCAGATAAACGGTAATCTGCGGCGACGGATAGTACTGGGACGCCGCCTGGTTCACGTTTTTGTAAACCATGTAGCAGACGCTCGGCAGCGTCAGGGAGATGGCAATCACCATCACCGTCAGGAACGTCGCCAGCGGTTTGCTTTTTAGATCCTGCAACGCGCCCTGGAAGGCGTAGCGCACCTGTTCGTTGAAGACGTTGGTTTTACGGGAGTTCGGTTTCGGTGTCGCTTTGGCACGCTTAGGCGCATGGCGATTGCCGTCCCCGCCGCCCTGAGGCTTGCGGAAACGGTCAAACCGGTTGCTGAACTGCCGTATCTGGTTCATTGCATCACGCTTATTCACCGTGGCCTCCGTGCAAATGCCCGTCGCTCAGGGTCAGCATGCGGTACGAACGGCGTGAGATAAGCCCCATGTCGTGCGTCGCCATCAGTACCGTGACCCCCACGCGGTTAAATTCCTCAAACAGACGCAGGATCCCTTCAGAGAGGGCATCGTCCAGGTTACCGGTCGGTTCATCCGCCAGCAAGACGGCAGGCTTGTTCACCACCGCACGGGCGATGCCCACGCGCTGCTGCTCACCGCCGGAGAGCTGGATCGGGAAGTTCTTCGCTTTGTCCAGCAGCCCGACCTTATCCAGCGCCGCCGAAACGCGTCGGCGGATATCATCGTAACTGGCGCCGGCAATAATCAGCGGGATCGCGACGTTATCGAAAACCGTGCGATCCATCAGCAGGTGGTGATCCTGGAAAATCATGCCAATCTGACGACGCAGGAACGGCACTTCACGGTTCTTAAGACGGCTAATTTCATGGCCGCTGAACCAGATTTTCCCGGCACTTGGCCGCTCGATCCCACAGATCAGCTTGAGCAGGGTACTTTTCCCCGCGCCGGAATGGCCGGTCAGGAATGCCATCTCGCCTGGCTGGAGGTGGAATGTTACCCCCTGCAGCGCTTGTCTCCCGCCGAGATAGGCCTTGCTGACGTGTTCAAAGCGAATCATTGTTAGTCCTCTCGGGCAAATAGTGCCTCAATAAAGTCGTCCGCTTTAAACGGACGTAAATCCTCAATACGCTCGCCCACACCGATGTAACGGATAGGAATGCCGAACTGGTCGGCCACGGAGAAGATCACCCCGCCTTTCGCGGTGCCGTCCAGCTTGGTCAGCGTGATCCCGGTCAGTCCTACCGCTTCATTGAACAGCTTCGCCTGGCTGATGGCGTTCTGTCCGGTGCTGGCGTCGATAGTCAGCATAATTTCATGCGGTGCATCTTCGTCCAGCTTCTTCATGACGCGAACGATTTTCTTCAGCTCTTCCATCAGGTGCGATTTGTTCTGCAAACGCCCTGCGGTATCTGCAATCAGCACGTCCACGTTACGCGACTTCGCCGCCTGGATGGCATCGAAAATCACGGACGCGGAATCCGCGCCGGTGTGCTGGGCAATGACCGGAATATTGTTGCGCTGGCCCCACACCTGGAGCTGTTCCACCGCTGCCGCACGGAAGGTATCGCCCGCCGCCAGCATCACCGATTTGCCCTGCTGCTCAAACTGGCGCGCCAGCTTGCCGATGGTGGTGGTTTTACCCACGCCGTTGACGCCAACCATCAGAATAACAAAGGGCATTTTGCCTTCAATATTAAGCGGTTCGTCAACTTTTGCGAGAATTTCACCCATCTCGTCTTTCAGCAGGCCGTACAGCGCCTCGGCGTCACGCAGCTGTTTGCGGTTCGCCCCTTCGGTCAGGTTGGCAATGATTTTCCGGGTGGTTTCCACGCCCACGTCCGCAATCAGCAGTTGCTCTTCCAGCTCCTCAAACAGATCGTCGTCGATCTTCTTGCCGCGGAACAGACTGATAAATCCGGAACCTAAGTTTTCTTTGGTTTTGAGCAGGCTGCGCTTCAGGCGCGCGAAGAAACCTTCTTTGGTCGGTTTTTCCTGCTCCTGAACGATCTCTTCTTCGGCCTGCTCTTCCACCGGCACGACGATGACCGCTTCTTCAGCCGCTTCCGCCGCCAGCGCCTGGGCCTCCAGCTCTTCGTCGGTCAGCTCTGGCTCAAGGGCCGCTTCTTCTTCCACCGCCTCAACAATTTCAACGGTTTCCGCTTCGGCCTGCCACTCTTCAGCTTTCACCTCCTCCGGCAGCGGCAGCGCTTCGTGTTCGATAGCGGCCTGCGGCGCTTCGGTAAGGGTTTCAACGATAACCGGCTCTGGTTTTTCGCTCTCCTGAACCTGTTCAGTAACCTCAACCACCTCTTCAGCAAAGGATTCAATCTCTTCTTTGCTGTGCACCGGCTCTTCCGCTTCGACAACCGCAGCGGTTTCGACAGGCGTTTCAGGCTGTGACTGCTCTTCTACAACCTGCTGTTCTTCGGTTTTCTGTTCTGTTTCTTGCTCTTTTTCACCGAAACCCAACCAGGAAAAGAAGCCACGTTTTTTTTGTTTTGCCATCTGCGACTACACTCCTCGCGGCGCTATATACAGGGAAGCTAAAAAAATGATGAAATAGTCTAACACTTTACTTAATTGACATCACCGCCCGCAATCGCAGGGCATTGTTAACAGAGCTTTCCTGAGATGAAGAAACCCACCCGCGCCCCGGCCGGTCAAATTCGCATTATCGGCGGTCAGTGGCGAGGCCGGAAATTACCGGTGCCGGACAGCCCCGGTTTACGCCCTACCACGGACCGCGTTCGCGAGACGCTGTTTAACTGGCTCGCCCCGTCAATGGTAGACGCCCATTGCCTGGACTGCTTCGCCGGAAGCGGTGCATTAGGGCTGGAAGCGCTGTCGCGCTATGCTGCGAGCGCCACGTTGCTGGAGATGGAGCGCGGCGTCGCGCAGACGTTGCAGCAAAATTTGGCTACGCTGAAATCAACCAACGCCAAAGTGGTGAATACCAACACGCTGAGCTTCCTCGCGCAACAGGGGACGCCGTTCAACGTGGTGTTTGTTGACCCGCCGTTCCGTAAAGGGCTGCTGGAAGAGACATTATCGTTGCTGGAAAAAAATGGCTGGCTGGCAGACGACGCGCTGATTTACGTTGAAAGCGAAGTGGAAAATGGTCTGCCGTCCGTTCCCGTTCACTGGGATCTGCACCGCGAGAAGGTCGCCGGCCAGGTGGCTTATCGTCTGTATCACCGTCAGGCACAAGGAGGATCCGATGCCAGTACTGATTAACGTAGGGCGCTTGCTGATGCTGGGCGTCTGGGCATTTTTGATTTTGAATCTGGTGCACCCGTTCCCGCGTCCGCTGAATATCTTCATTAACGTGGCGCTGATTTTCACCGCGTTCATGCATGCCTTGCAGATGGTGATGCTGAAAAACGGACTGCCGAAAGATAGCCCACCGATGACCGGCTGGCAGCAGCTACGGGTGTTTATTTTCGGCGTATTTGAGCTGCTGGTGTGGATGAAGAAGTTTAAGGCGCAGGTGAAGAAGTAAGGTGCGGCCTGATGCCCTCACCCTAACCCTCTCCCACAGGGAGAGGGGACGCTTACACCCTCTCCCTGTGGGAGAGGGCCGGGGTGAGGGGAAAATTACTGCTCCGGTTCAAACCCTTCAAACCGCGACCCTTTGTAGCTCAGCGTGCCTTTCTCCCCCACCGTCAACTGGTGGTACTGCTGCGCCTCCAGTCTGAAGGTCATCTCCAGCCCGCCGGTTTCCGGCTTAAAGCTCGCTTCATAGCGCATCGTTGTGCCCGCAGGCGTCACCTGCTGCTGGCGGGATCGGCGGTCATTAAGCGGTTTCTCGCGCTTGTTCGTCACCACCACGCGCTTTTGCATCAGCGGCGCGGCATCGTTGTCGGCCTTCTCACGGCGCTGCTGCACGAAGCGAAACGAGGCGGCAATGACGATAATCGCCAGCACGACAATAAAAAACAGCGGCATCTTGCTCATTGAAAAATCCCATCAGATTATGCGGAATTCAGGATACCTCGCCTGCCCCGGCATTGCCAAACGCCCGCTCGCGTCACTACACTGGATCAGAAACTGATCATTCAGCCTCAACAGTTACAGGGAGTTAATATGCTTTGGTCATTTATCGCTGTCTGTTTTTCCGCATGGCTTTACGTCGATGCGTCTTACCGTGGCCCAGCCTGGCAGCGCTGGTTGTTTAAACCCGTCACGCTATTGCTCCTGCTGTTGCTTGCCTGGCAGGCACCTATGTTTAACGCCATCAGCTATCTTGTCCTCGCGGGGCTGTGTGCGTCCCTGATTGGCGATGCCTTAACCTTGCTGCCGCGCCAGCGTCTGCTGTACGCCGTGGGGGCATTCTTCCTGTCGCATCTGCTCTATACCATCTACTTTGCCAGCCAGATGACGCTCTCCATCTTCTGGCCGCTGCCGCTGGTGCTGCTGGTGATTGGCGCCCTGCTGATCGCGGTGATCTGGTCGCGTCTGGAAGAGATGCGTCTGCCGGTGTGTACGTTTATCGCCATGACGCTGGTGATGGTGTGGCTGGCGGGCGAGCTGTGGTTCTTCCGTCCGACAGCGCCTGCGATGTCCGCGTTCTTCGGTGCCGCACTGTTGCTGTTGGGTAACATCGTCTGGCTGGGCAGCCACTATCGCCGCCGCTTCCGTGCGGATAATGCGATTTCTGCCGCCTGTTACTTTGCCGGACACTTCCTGATTGTGCGTTCGCTGTATATCTAAATAACGCTTGACTCTGGAGTCGACTCCAGAGTGTATGCTGCGGTTAATGAGAAAATTATCATTACCGGAGACTGCCATGTCGACTCCAGAAATACCTAAAAAAGTTCCCCAATTCTCGGCACTTAAGCTCAGCCCGGTTCCGCCAAAAGAGGACTGCTGCTGCGAGGGCGCATGCGAAACGCAAACTCAAACGCTGCCTGAAAGCGGCAATCACTACAGCTGGGTCGTCAACGGCATGGACTGCGCGGCCTGCGCCCGCAAAGTGGAAAACGCGGTGAAGCAGGTGCCGGGCGTGAGCCACGTTCAGGTGCTGTTCGCTACCGAAAAGCTGCTGGTCAGCGCCGAAAACGACGTCAGCAGACAGGTTGAAGCCGCCGTCAGCAAAGCGGGTTATACCCTGCGCAGCGAAACGGCGCCCGCAGAAAAAACGTCCCCGCTAAAAGAAAACCTGCCCCTTATCACCCTCATCATGATGATGGCCCTGAGCTGGGGGCTGGAGCAGATCAACCACCCGTTCGGCAACCTGGCGTTTATCGCCACCACGCTGGTTGGCCTGTTCCCGATTGCCCGTCAGGCGCTGCGTCTGATGAGAAGCGGCAGCTGGTTTGCCATCGAAACGCTGATGAGCGTGGCGGCTATCGGGGCGCTGTTTATTGGCGCGACGGCGGAAGCGGCGATGGTGCTGCTGCTGTTCTTAATTGGCGAACGCCTTGAGGGCTGGGCGGCGAGCCGGGCGCGTAAAGGGGTGAGCGCGCTGATGGCGCTAAAGCCGGAAACCGCCACGCGGGTTATTGATGGTCAGCGTGAAACGGTCGCCATCAACACCCTGCGACCGGGTGACGTGATTGAAGTGCCCGCAGGCGGACGTCTGCCAGCCGATGGGGCCCTCGTTACCGCCACCGCAAGTTTTGACGAAAGTGCCCTGACCGGGGAATCCATCCCGGTAGCGCGCGCGGCGGGTGAAAAGGTGCCTGCGGGCGCCACCAGCATCGACCGACTGGTGCAGTTGACGGTCCTTTCCGAACCGGGCGACAGCGCCATCGACCGCATCCTCAGGCTGATTGAAGAGGCCGAGGAGCGCCGCGCGCCGGTAGAACGCTTTATCGATCGCTTCAGCCGGATTTACACCCCCGCCATCATGCTGGTGGCGCTGCTGGTCACCGTCGTCCCGCCGCTGTTCTTCGGCGCGCCGTGGGAGGGCTGGATTTACAAAGGGCTGACGCTGCTGCTGATCGGCTGTCCGTGTGCGCTGGTGATCTCCACCCCGGCGGCGATTACCTCCGGGCTGGCGGCGGCGGCACGTTGCGGGGCGCTGATTAAGGGCGGCGCGGCGCTGGAGCAACTGAGCCAGGTCCAGCACATCGCCTTCGATAAAACCGGCACGCTGACCGTCGGCAAGCCGCAGGTGACCGGCGTGTATTCGCAGGACATCAGTGAAGACGCCCTGCTGACGCTGGCCGCTGCCGTGGAGCAGGGTTCCACCCACCCTCTGGCGCAAGCGATTGTGCGTGAAGCGAAGGGCCGCGGGCTGAACATCCCTCCGGCAACGGCCCAGCGAGCGCTGGTCGGGTCAGGGATTGAAGCTGTGGTCGAAGGCAAAAAAGTGCTGATCGCCGCGGCGGACGCGCGCTCTACTCCACAAGTTGAGGCGCTGGAGCAGGCCGGGCAGACGGTCGTTACCGTGATGCAGGACGGTATGCCGATGGGCATGCTGGCGCTGCGCGACACCCTGCGTGACGATGCGAAAGAGGCCGTCGACGCACTGCACAGGCTGGGAGTACAGGGCGTGATCCTGACCGGCGATAATCCGCGCGCGGCGGCGGCGATTGCAGGCGAGCTGGGGCTGGAGTTTAAGGCCGGATTGTTGCCTGCGGATAAAGTCAGCGCGGTAACCGAGCTGAACAGCAACGCCCCGCTGGCGATGGTCGGGGACGGAATAAACGATGCCCCGGCAATGAAAGCTTCCACCATCGGCATTGCGATGGGCAGCGGCACCGACGTGGCGCTGGAGACCGCCGATGCGGCGCTGACGCACAACCGCCTGACCGGGCTGGCGCAGATGATAGAACTTGCGCGGGCGACGCGCGCCAATATTCGGCAGAACATCGCCATTGCGCTGGGTCTGAAGGGGATTTTCCTGGTCACCACGCTGCTCGGCATGACCGGACTGTGGCTGGCGGTACTGGCGGATACGGGGGCGACGGTGCTGGTTACGGCGAACGCGTTGCGGTTGTTGCGTCAAAGGTAAAAGTGAAACGGCAACCGGGTTGCCGTTTCTCGTGTTTGCCACCTCTCCCCGCGGGAGAGGGCCGGGGTGAGGGCATCAGGCCGCACGCGTCACTGCATTCCTAACAGCCCCGGCAACCACAATGAAATCGCCGGAATGTACGTCACCATCCCCAGCACGACCAGCAACATACCGTAAAACGGCAGCATCGCCCGCACCACGTGTTCGATCTTCTGCTTACTCACCGCACTCGCCACAAACAGCACCGATCCGACCGGCGGCGTGATCAGCCCAATCCCCAGGTTAACCATCATGATCATCCCAAAATGCACCGGGTCGATACCCAGTGCATTGGTCACCGGCAGCAGCACCGGCGTCAGGATCAGGATGATCGGCGCCATGTCCATCAGCGTGCCAATCAGCAGCAGCATGATGTTGAGGTACATGAGGATCACGTACTTGTTATCGGAGAGCGATGTGAAGAATTCGGTGATGCGCATCGGCAGCTGCATGTAGGTCATCACCGCCCCAAACGCCGCGGCAAAGCCGATTAAAATCATCACGATGGTGACGGTTTTCACCGTGCGGCACATCAGCTTCGGCAGTTCGCTCCACTTGTAGTCGCGGTAGATAAACATGGTGACGAAGAACGCCCACAGGCAGGCCACGGCGGCAGATTCGGTGGCGGTAAAAATCCCGGACAAGATCCCGCCGAGGATAATCACCACCGTCATCAGCCCCCACAGGGCATCGAGCATAATTTTCAGCGCCTGCCTGAACGGGATTTTGTCCCCCTTCGGGTAGCCGCGCTTGCGGGCGAAGCACAGGCAGAGCACCATCAGGCTCACGCCCAGCAGCAGGCCCGGCAGCACGCCCGCGATAAACAGCGTGGCGATGGAGACCGTTCCCCCCGCCGCCAGGGAGTAAATCACCGAGTTGTGGCTGGGCGGGATCAGAATCGCCTGCACCGACCCGCTGGCCGTCACCGCCGCCGCGTATTCGCGCGGATAACCCTTCTTCTCCATCTCCGGGATCATCACGCTGCCGATAGACGCCGTATCCGCCACCGACGAGCCGGAAATCGCGCCGAAGAACGTCGAGGCGACAATGTTCACCAGCGACAGCCCACCGCGGATAAAGCCGACGAACACGTAGGCGAAATTCACCAGCCGTCGGGCAATGCCCCCTTCCGCCATGATCGCCCCGGCAAGAATGAAGAACGGGATCGCCAGCAGGGTAAATTTATTGACCCCGCTGGTGATCTGGATCATCAGCGCCTCCAGCGGCAGGTCAATCCACAGCGCGCCCGCCACGGCGCTTAAGCCGACGGCGAAGGCCACCGGCATCCCCAGCGCCAGCAAAATGGCGAGGGTGAATAACAAAACAAAAGCATCCATTGTTCACCCCTTAACTGTGATTGCCGATCAGCACGACCGGACGGTTTTCCTGCGAGCCAAACAGCAGGCGTTCAAGCACAAACAGGATCAAAATGGCCGACCCGACAGGCAGAGGCAGATAGCTTTCGCCGGAGGTCAGGAGCGGAAACTCCGCCACCGGCTGCTCCCACAGCTCGACGCACAGCCAGTAGCTGTACCAGCACATCAGGCCAGAAATCAGCAGCATCAGCAGATCCACTACCCGCGCGCACAGCCTTTGCAGCGACGCGGGCAGGCGGTCGGTAAGCATGTTGACCGCAATATGCGACCCGGCGCGGTAGCTTACCGCCGCGCCGATGAAGGTAAACGTCACCATGCAGATAATGGCGATCGGCTCCGGCCAGGATTCGCCGCGATTGAGCACGTAGCGTGAGAAGATGCCGATGGGGATGACAATCGTCATCACCAGCAGCGAGAGACCCGCCACCGCCATGGCGAGCAGGTACAGACGATCCATCCACTTCAGGTAGAGTTCGGACATACGTACTCCGGATTACTGAACGTCAGCGATGGCTTTCATCAGATCCTGATGCTTGTCGCCATACTGCGCGCGCACCGGCTCAGTGGCTTTGATGAACACCGTTTTGTCGATATCGTGGAACTTCACGCCGCCAGCCTTCATTTTTGCCAGCGCCTGGTCGTTATACGCATTCCACAGCTTACGCTGCTCGAACTGCGCTTCGCGGGCCAGCGTCAGGATCTTTTGCTGTTCGTCAGCGCTCAGTTTGTCCCATTTCACTTTGGAGTAGAGCAGCATTTCCGGAGTGATAAAGTGGCCGCTCAGCGTGTAGTTTTTGGCGATCGGCATGTAGTTGTGGGCGATAAAGGTTGGCGGGTTGTTCTCCGCGCCATCGATCACCCCGGTCTGCATGCCGCTGTAAACCTCGCTGACGCCCATCGCCACCGAGTTCGCCCCCATCGCTTTCAGCGTGGCCAGCGCCACCGGGCTACCCTGAACGCGGATCTTCTTCCCTTTCAGGTCTTCCGGTTTAACGATCGGCGCTTTGGTGATCAGGTTGCGGGTGCCGGAATCCATCCAGCCGAGAAAGACCAGGCGCGATTTCGGGTTGGCGGTCAGCTTGTCGCCAATCTGCTTGCCGATATCCCCGTCGATCACCTTATGCATGTGGTCTTCATCGCGGAATACGTAGGGCAGCGTAAACACTTCGATATCCGGCAGGATGGCGGCAACCGGCGCCATAGAGACGCGGATCATGTCTATCGCCCCCATCTGCGCCTGCTCAATCATCTGCTTTTCATCCCCCAGCACACCGCCGGGGAAGACCTTAATCTCCAGCTTGCCATCGGTTTGTTGTTTGAGTTTTTCACCCATCTGCTGAACCGCCACCACGTTCGGGTAGCCTTCAGGATGCACATCGGCGGCTTTGATGGTCTGGGCAGAAACGGTGCAGGCAAAAGCAGACAGGCACAGAGCAGCCAGTAACGGCTTGAGGGTCGTTTTCATTGAGTCAACTCCAGGGTAGTGAAATAAGCGTTAAAACGATGTTTTAGTTTTTGACGTTTAAAAATTAGACTACGGCTGGAAAAAGGAGGGTGAAGCGCCTCACAAAAAGCGCGAAATTTTGAAACGATGGTTCGAAATTGTGATGAGTACTTGTCGGGTGGCGGCTGCGCCTTACCCGACCTACTACACCCGTAGGCCCGTGCAAGCGAAGCGCCGCCGGGCGTCAGGCCGCACTTACCCCTTACGAATCAAATACCGGTACGGCAAGGTCTCGGTTTGCTGCGCCACCAGCTCATGTTCCATAAAGGTACAAAAGCCGGGGATATCACGGGTGGTAGCCGGGTCATCGGCGACGATCAGCAGCGTTTCGCCGCTCTGCATGTTACGGACGGTCTTACGCACCATCATTACCGGCTCCGGGCAACGGAGGCCCTGAGCATCAAGCGTGTGGTCTGGGCTGGAAAACAGGTCGGTCATGTTCTTCTCGTTCAGGTAAAAACGGCTGTAGTTTACGCCCCGCTATCGCCAATGCAAACCAGGTTAACGATTGCGTGAAAATTAGCCATTGCAAAGTGTCGTGAAAGCAGTATCATGCGGCGGCTTTATTGGGTTCCCTCACCCCAAATATTAATCAAAAAGGTACAATATGAACTCCTTTACACAATCGCAACGCGTCAAGGCGTTGTTCTGGCTTTCGCTATTTCATCTGCTGGTGATCATCTCCAGTAACTATCTGGTACAGCTCCCCATCTCCATTTTTGGTTTCCATACCACCTGGGGCGCGTTCAGTTTCCCGTTTATTTTCCTTGCGACGGATTTAACCGTGCGTATTTTTGGCGCACCGCTGGCGCGGCGGATTATTTTTGCGGTGATGATCCCGGCACTGTTTGTCTCCTACGCCATCTCCTCGCTGTTTTACATGGGAAGCTGGCAGGGCTTCGAAGCCCTGACGCATTTCAACCTGTTCGTCGCGCGTATTGCCGCCGCCAGCTTTATGGCCTATGCCCTGGGGCAGATCCTCGATGTCCACGTGTTTAACCGCCTGCGTCAGAACCATCGCTGGTGGATGGCACCAACGGCTTCCACGCTGTTCGGTAACGTGAGCGATACGCTGGCCTTCTTCTTCATTGCCTTCTGGCGCAGCCCGGACGCCTTCATGGCAGAACACTGGATGGAAATCGCTCTGGTGGACTACGCCTTTAAGGTGCTTATCAGCCTGGTCTTCTTCCTGCCGATGTACGGCGTGCTGTTGAATATGCTGCTGAAAAGACTGGCAGATAAATCTGAAATGTCCGCATTGCAGGCAGGTTAAGGGTTCGCTTTATCAGTTGTGATAAGATGAACGAATGAGCCGCTATGGCCGTTTATCGAAAGGAAGAAGTCAATGCGCAATCTGGTTAAATATGTCGGGATTGGCCTGCTGGTTGTTGGCCTTGCAGCCTGTGATAACAGCGACACCAAAACGCCTGCTCAGGGCGCGTCAGCAGAAAGCAACGCCACCGGTCAGCCGGTGAGCCTGATGGATGGCAAACTCAGTTTCTCTCTGCCCGCGGACATGACCGATCAGAGCGGTAAGCTGGGCACCCAGGCGAACAACATGCACGTCTACTCCGATGCCACCGGGCAAAAAGCAGTCATTGTGATTGTCGGTGACGATACCAGCGAAGATCTGGGTGTGCTGTCCAAACGTCTGGAAGATCAGCAGCGCAGCCGCGACCCGCAGCTTCAGGTGGTGACCAATAAGTCTATCGAGCTGAAAGGCCACACGCTGCAACAGCTGGACAGCATCATCTCCGCCAAAGGCCAGACCGCTTACTCCTCCGTGGTTCTCGGCAAGGTAGATAATAAACTGCTAACCATGCAGATCACTCTGCCTGCAGATAATCAGCAAAAAGCGCAGGCTACCGCTGAAAACATCATTAACACCCTCGTGATCCAGTAATTGTTCACCAGGATGACGTGGCCTCCGTCGCTTGCGCCGGGGGCCATTTTTTTTCCATGACTTTAAGACTAACGCTCCAGACGAAGCGAATCCGGCGCACTACAATTAGCAAGCCCCCCGGAAAAAGGAATTCTTATGACTGCCAGCCCGCCCGACAAAGCCGGACTTCATATTTTATTAAAACTCGCCTGCCTGGTGGTTATCCTTGCGGGTATCCATGCGGCGGCGGATATCATTGTTCAGCTTCTGCTGGCGCTGTTTTTCGCCATCGTCCTCAACCCGCTGGTGACGTGGTTTTTACGCCGGGGCATCAGCCGCCCGGTCGCGATTACCATTGTGGTGATGGTGATGCTGGTTGTCCTGACGGCGCTGTTCGGCGTGCTCGCCGCCTCGCTGAGCGAATTTTCCACCATGCTGCCGCAGTACAATAAAGAGCTGACGCGCAAGCTGGTCGATCTCCAGCGCATGTTGCCGTTCGTGAATCTGCATATCTCACCGGAACGGATGCTGCGCCGGATGGATTCCGAGAAGGTGATGACCTACGCCACCACGTTGATGACCGGGCTTTCCGGGGCAATGGCCAGCATTCTGCTGCTGGTGATGACGGTGGTGTTTATGCTGTTCGAAGTGCGCCACGTGCCGTATAAGCTGCGTTTTGCCCTGAACAATCCGCAGATCCACATTGCCGGCTTGCATCGCGCGCTGAAGGGTGTGTCCAAATATCTGGCGCTGAAAACGCTGTTAAGCCTGTGGACCGGCGTGATCGTCTGGCTGGGGCTGGTGCTGCTGGACGTGCAGTTCGCGCTGATGTGGGGCGTGCTGGCGTTTTTACTGAACTACGTGCCCAATATCGGCGCGGTGCTTTCTGCCGTTCCGCCGATGATCCAGGCGTTCCTGTTTAACGGTTTTTATGAGTGCATGCTGGTAGGGGCGCTGTTCCTCGTCGTGCATATGGTGCTGGGCAATATTCTCGAACCGCGCATGATGGGTCACCGTCTGGGCATGTCGACGATGGTGGTGTTTTTATCGTTACTGATCTGGGGATGGCTGCTGGGACCGGTGGGCATGCTGCTCTCCGTGCCGCTCACCAGCGTCTGTAAAATCTGGATGGAAACCACGAAAGGAGGCAGTAAACTCGCCATTCTGCTGGGTCCGGGTCGGCCAAAAAGCCGTTTGCCGGGATAACCGGGTGGAAAGGGTTAAAAGTGACGTTTATTCGCCAGCGCGACGACAACATTGTACGATGTGCGCAGCAAATCGCGCTGGCGAAGAAAAAGTCACAGAAACAGGTTTATCGCGGACGCGCGTAGATGAAATTTACACTTACCCTTATCGACTGGCAGGCAAGAGCGCCAGGACTCAGCGATGCCGACGAATGGCAGGCATGGTCACGCCGGTCTGACGCCATCGATCCTGATGCACCGCTGGCGAAACTGACCGATCTGCCGATGATGACCGCCCGCCGCCTGAATTCAGGCAGCAAGCTGGCCGTCGATCTTGGCCTGATGATGCTGCGCAAACACCGCATCGACGCCGTCGTCTACAGCAGCCGTCACGGGGAGCTGGAACGCAATTTTCGTATTCTCCAGGCCCTGGCGGCAGATCAGCCCGTTTCCCCCACCGATTTTGCCATGTCGGTACACAACTCGGCGGTCGGCAATCTCACTATCGCCGCGCGTCAGCCTGTTGTCTCTTCGTCGGTTTCCGCCGGTATGGATACCTTCCAGCAGAGCTTATGCGAGGTGCTGAGTCTGCTACATGCGGGCTACTCACGCGTGTTGCTGGTAGATTTCGACGGTCTGCTGCCGGAGTTTTATCACGCCGGGCTGCCGCCGCAGATGCCCGTCTGGCCCTACGCGCTGGCGCTGGTAATTGAGGCCGGAAATACGCTCAGCTGTGAAACGCACGCCAACCGCAGGCCTGAAGAGCCCGCGCTGCCGCAAAGCCTGCAGTTCCTGCGCCATTACCTGCGGGACGAGCGCCAGTTTACCCTGCCGGGCGAGCGCCTGCTGTGGCAATGGACGCGCCAATGAGAGGGTTACGTTCCCGCCTCGATCGGGTATGGCGCATGCTGATGACCGGATTGTGCTTCGCCCTGTTCGGCCTCGGCGGGCTGACGCTGTCGCTGGTGTGGTTTAACCTGCTGCTGATTTTCCAGCGTGACCGCACCCAACGTCGCCGCCTGGCACGCCGCACTATTTCTGCCAGTTTCCGCCTGTTCCTCGCGGTGGTACGCGGTGTAGGGGTACTGGATTACCGTTTCAACAACCTGGACGTTTTGCGCGCCGAGCGGGGCTGTCTGGTGATTGCGAACCATCCCTCGCTGCTGGACTACGTTCTGCTGGCGTCGGTGATGAACGAAACCGACTGTCTGGTGAAAAGCGCGTTGCTGCGTAACCCGTTCGTCAGCGGCGTGATCCGCGCGGCGGACTATCTGATTAACAGCGAAGCCGACACGCTGCTTGCCGCAAGCCAGCAGCGTCTGGCCCAGGGCGACACCCTGCTTATCTTCCCCGAAGGCACCCGCACCCGGGTGGGGGAAGCCATTACCCTGCAGCGTGGGGCGGCGAATATCGCCGTTCGCTGCAACAGCGCCGTGCGCGTGGTGGTGATCCACTGTAGCGAACGGATGCTGGATAAACAGAGCAACTGGTATAACGTGCCCCCCAACAAACCTGTTTTCACCGTGGATGTTCGCGAACGCATCAACATTCATGATTTTTATGATGCGAGTCAGCACGAACCCGCGCTGGCAGCAAGGCAGTTAAACCGGCATATGCAGCATCAGTTAACAACCGGTCTTCAATCTTTGTCAGGAACGAAAGATGCAAGCGCTCTATCTTGAAATTAAGAATCTCATTATCTCTACGCTGAATCTGGAAGAACTTACCCCAGAGGATATTGATACAGACGCCGCGCTCTTTGGCGACGGCCTCGGTCTGGACTCAATCGACGCCCTTGAGCTGGGGCTGGCGGTAAAAAATCAGTACGGCGTAGTGCTTTCTGCCGAAAGTGACGAGATGCGTCAGCACTTCTATTCCGTTGCCACGCTCGCGGCTTTTATTCATCAACAACGCGCCTGAGAATGACCGCTATGACAGAACAACAAACGATTTATCAGGAAGTCTCTGCGCTTCTTATTACGCTGTTTGAAATCGCCCCGGAGGATATTACCCCTGAGGCACGGCTTTACGAGGATCTGGATCTCGACAGCATTGATGCCGTCGATATGGTAGTGCACCTGCAAAAGAAAACGGGCCATAAAATCAAGCCCGAAACCTTCAAAGCGGTGCGCACGGTGCAGGACGTCGTGGACGTTGTGGAACAGCTTCAGCGCGACGCGTAACGTGCGTTCGATTCCAGTTCTTCCCGCCCTGACGGGGCTGATGCTGCTGGCATGGCCGTTTTTGATCGGCTTCGGGCTGGCGAATAATAGCCTGCACGGGATACTGCCCGTGATGGCGCTGGTGCTGCTGTTACGCGTCTGCCAGGCCCGTCGGCAGGGCGGTCCCCTGCGTTATCTTTTCGTGAGCGTGGCGCTGGCTGGCATAGCGCTTTGCGCGGCGAGCTACGTCCTGCACGCGCACCAGTGGGTGCTGTTTTATCCGGTGGTGGTGAATCTGGTGATGCTGGCGGTGTTTGGCGGTTCGCTGTGGACGGCAATGCCTGTCGTTGAACGGCTGGCGCGCCTGCGTGAACCGGATCTCTCCCCCGTCGGGGTACGTTACACGCGCCGGGTTACCCAAGTCTGGTGCGGCTTTTTTATTATTAACGGGGCGATCGCGCTGTTTACCGTATTACACGCCGATATCCGTCTGTGGACGCTGTGGAACGGAATGATAGCCTATCTCCTGATGGGCACGCTGATGGCCGGCGAGTGGCTGGTGCGACAACGGGTGATGAAAAACGATGCTTAACCCTCTCCCGCTTAGCCAGTGGCTCAGTGCCCCCCGCCCTGACGACACCCCTGTCGCCTGGCAGGACAACCATCTCTGGACGCTTGGCGATCTGCGCCACGACGTCACTCAGCTGGTCGACACGCTGCGTGATGAAGAAGGCGAGCGCTGGGCGCTGTGCATCGAAAACGGCTATCTGTTTATTGTCGCGCTGCTGGCGACGCTGCATGCGGGTAAAACGCCGGTCCTCCCCGGGCACAGCCGGGCGGCACAGCTTAACGAACAGCGGGCGCTGTTCAGCGGCGTCCTGAGCGACACCACGCTCGATTTTCAGGGGCGACAGCTGCGGGTGGCTTCCGTTCAGCGGGCAGGCCATCCCTTTTCACCGCTGCCTGCCATCGATGAGATGCGCACGATCGAGCTTTACACCTCCGGCTCGACCGGCACGCCGCAGCGGGTGAGTAAGCCGGTGGTCAGCCTGGATCGTGAGGCTCGTCTGCTGGCGGAACATTTTGGCGATCGTCTGGCAGGCTGTCACGTCGTCGCTTCCGTGGTGCTGCACCACCTGTATGGCCTGACGTTTCGTGTCGTCTTACCCATGGCGCTCGGCCTGCCGCTGCACGCCAGCCTGCTCAACTATGCCGAGCAGCTCTCTGCCCTTCCCGACGATAAACGCTATCTTTTCATCAGCAGTCCGGCGTTTCTCAAGCGGCTGGACGCGTCACTGACGCCGCCCCCCGTCAACCTACTCTTCTCCGCTGGCGGCGCGCTGCCCTGGCAGGAGGTCGCCGCGGTTCAGGCCTGGCTCAACGTCTGGCCGGATGAAATATACGGCAGCACAGAAACGGGGGTTATGGCCTGGCGCTACCGTCAGGAGGAAAGCATCCGCTGGCAGCCTTTCCCCGGCGTGACGTTTCACGGCGATCGCGTGACGTCGCCGCTGATCCCCGAGGCGGAGGGGGTCCTGCTGGATGATATCCTGCACTTCACGGCTGACGGGCAGTTCAGCCTCGTCGGGCGCCGCGGTCGGGTGGTCAAAATTGAAGATAAGCGCATTTCGCTCGATGACATTGAGCGCCGCCTGCTGGCGCTGGACGGCATCCGCGAAGCCGCCGCGCTGACGGTGACGCGCGGCGGGCGTCAGGGTATTGGCGTATTGCTGGTGCTGAATGAAGCGGTGCGTCAGCAACACGAACAGAGCAAAAAAGCGCAGGAGCTCGCCTGGCGTCGCGCCCTTCGCCCCTGGCTTGAACCGGTTGCCGTGCCGCGCTACTGGCGGATCGTTGATGAAATTCCGGTCAACAGCATGAACAAGCGCGTAACTGCGCAGCTACAGGAGTTGTTTCATGAAAATCCCTGAAATCGAACGCCGCGAGCCTGGCCCCGGGTATCTGGAGATAACCCTTTATCTTGATCCTGACCTGCTCTGGTTTAAGGGACATTTCGCCGTACAGCCGCTGCTGCCGGGCGTAGCCCAGCTCGACCGGGTGATGCATTACGCCGCCGCGCTGGCGCCGGGCTACCGTTTTCACAGTATTCAGAACGTAAAGTTCGCCGCCCCGCTGTTACCGGAGAACACGGTCACGCTGCTCCTTGCCTGGCAGCCCGAACGCCAGATGCTGACCTTTAGCTACCAGCGCCATGCGGGTAACGAGCGTCACACCGCCAGCAGCGGGAAGATTCGCTTATGTCAGTAACCTTCCGTCCCTGCGTCCTGATCCCGTGCTACAACCACGGGGCGATGATGGCTTCGGTGCTGGCGCGCCTGGCGCCTTTCGATCTGCCCTGTCTGGTGGTGGACGACGGCAGCGATGAAACCACGCGCCGCACGCTTGAAGCGCTGGCGGCGGATCGTCCGCAGGTCACGCTGCTGCGCCTCGCCGAAAACAGCGGCAAAGGCGCGGCGGTGATGCAGGGGCTGAAAGCCTGTGCCGATCGCGGCTTCACCCACGCCGTTCAGGTGGACGCTGACGGCCAGCACGCTATTGAAGACATCCCCAAACTGCTGGCGCTGGCCGAACGCCATCCCGATGCGCTCATTTCCGGTCAGCCCGTTTATGATGACTCGATCCCCCGTTCGCGCCTGTACGGGCGCTGGATAACGCACGTCTGGGTCTGGATTGAAACCCTCTCCCTGCAACTGAAAGACAGCATGTGCGGGTTTCGCGTTTACCCGATAGCGCCGGTAATGCGCCTGGCGGCGGGCACGCCGCTTGGCAGGCGGATGGATTTTGATACTGAAGTGATGGTGCGCCTCTACTGGCAGGGCAACACCAGCTATTTTCTGCCCACCCGCGTGACCTATCCGCCGGACGGGGTATCCCATTTCGATGCCCTGAAAGACAACGTGCGCATCTCGTTGATGCATACCCGTCTGTTTCTCGGCATGCTGCCGCGCATTCCTTCCCTGCTGATGCGTCGCCGCTCGCAGCACTGGGCGCAGCAGCAGGAGGTGAAAGGATTATGGGGCATGCGCCTGATGCTGCGCGTCTGGCAGTTGCTGGGGCGAAAGGCGTTTACCATCCTGCTGTGGCCGGTTACGGCCGTCTACTGGCTGACCGCCCGCGCTGCGCGTCAGGCGTCGCAGCAGTGGCTGACGCGGGTTAAAACGGTGATGGCACAGCGGCAAATGCCGCAACCCGCACGGCTTAACAGTTTTTCCCACTTCCTGCGCTTCGGTCATGCCATGCTGAACAAAGTGGCCAGCTGGCGCGGCGAAATGAAGCTTCATCGCGATCTGGTCTTTGCGCCAGGCGCGCAGGAGGCGCTGGGTCTTGACGATCCTCAGGGCAAACTGCTGCTCGCGTCGCATCTTGGCGATGTGGAAGCCTGCCGGGCGCTGGCCCAGCGCGAAGGGGCGAAAACCATCAACGCGCTGGTCTTTAGCGACAATGCTCAGCGTTTTAAACAGGTGATGGAGGAGATGGCGCCGCAGGCGGGCATTCACCTGATGCCGGTCACCGACATTGGCCCGGAGACCGCCATCCTCATTAAAGAGAAGCTGGATCGCGGCGAATGGGTGGCGATCGTGGGCGATCGCATCGCCGTCACCCCGCAGCGCGGCGGCAGCTGGCGGGTGATATGGAGCGAATTTATGGGCCAGCCCGCGCCGTTCCCGCAGGGACCGTTTATCCTGGCGTCCCTATTGCGCTGCCCGGTGGTGCTGATTTTTGCCCTCTGCCAGCAGGGAAAGCTGACCCTGCACTGCGAGCCGTTTGCCGACCCGCTGCTGCTGCCGCGCGGCGAACGCCAGCAGGCGCTACAGCAGACCGTCGATCGCTATGCGCAGCGGCTGGAGCATTACGCGCTCTTGTCGCCGCTCGACTGGTTTAATTTTTTCGATTTCTGGCAGCTGCCAGAGGTCAACGAGAAGGAGTAAAGGGTGCTGACCGATCCCCGCTTTACGGCTGAAGTTAAAATCACCGTTCCGTTCCACGACGTCGATATGATGGGCGTGGTGTGGCACGGCAACTATTTCCGCTATTTTGAGATTGCCCGCGAAGCGCTGCTCAACCAGTTTGATTACGGCTATCGCCAGATGAAAGCGTCCGGCTACGTCTGGCCGGTGGTGGATACCCGGGTGAAATACCGCGACGCGGTGACCTTCGAGCAGCGCATTCGCGTCCGCGCCCATATTGAAGAGGTTGAAAACCGTCTGCGCATCGCCTATCAAATCTTCGACGCGCAAACCGGGAAACGCACCACCACCGGCTACACCATTCAGGTGGCGGTGGAGGAAGCAAGCCGGGAGATGTGCTTTGTCAGCCCGGCCATTCTGTTCGAACGCATGGGGATCGCGCCATGAAGTGGATAACGCTACTCGCGCTGCTGGTAAGCCCGCTGGTGAACGCGGTCACGCTGGATGAACTGCAACAGCGGTTTGCGGAGCAACCGGTGGTGCGCGCACACTTCGAACAGACCCGCACGATCAAGGACATGCCTCAGCCCCTGCGCTCGCAGGGGGAGATGCTGATCGCCCGTGACAATGGCCTGCTGTGGGATCAAAAAGCGCCGTTCCCGATGACGCTGCTGCTGGATGACAAACGGATGGTGCAAATCGTCAACGGTCAGCCGCCGCAGACCATTACCGCCGACACTAACCCGCAGATGTTCCAGTTCAACCATCTGCTGCGGGCGCTGTTCCAGGCCGACCGCAAGGTGCTGGAAGAGAACTTCCGCATCGATTTCAAAGACCTGGGCGAAGGCCGCTGGTCGCTGGTGCTGACGCCCGTTACCACGCCGCTGGACAAGATTTTCTCCACCCTTGATTTGAAGGGTGCGATCTATCTGGAATCCATTCGCCTGAACGATAAGCAGGGCGACACGACGGATATCGCCCTCTCCCGCCACCAACTGACGCCCGCCCGCCTGACCGATGCAGAACGCCAGCGCTTTGCCGCACCGTAACGCTCTGCGCCCGGCGCTGCTGTGGGCCGTGGTATGCCTGATCCTGCTGGGCGTGCTGCTGTCGCTGCTGCCCGGCGCGCGGCTGAACAGCAGCGTGCTCGCCATGCTGCCGAAACAGACGCTCGGCGCGATCCCTCCCGCCCTCAACGACGGATTTATGCAGCGCCTCGACCGCCAGCTCATCTGGCTGGTCAGCCCCGGTAAACAGCCGGACCCGCGCGTGGCGCAGCAGTGGTTAACCCTGCTGCAACGCAGCCAGGCGCTGAGTGTCGTAAAAGGTCCGCTGGATGCCGCCGGGCAACAGGCCTGGGGAGATTTCTTCTGGCAGCACCGCAATGGCCTGGTCGATCCGGCCACCCGCGCCCGCCTGCAAAACGGCGGTGAAGCGCAGGCTCAGTGGATCCTGTCCCAGCTCTACTCCGCCTTTTCCGGCGTGAGCGGCAAGGAGCTGCAAAACGATCCGCTGATGCTGATGCGCGGCGCGCAGCTCGCGCTGGCGAAGAACAGCCAGAAGATGCAGCTGATGGACGGCTGGCTGGTGACAAAAGATGCGGCCGGGAACTACTGGTATCTGCTGCACGGCGAGCTGGCGGGCTCTTCGTTTGACATGCAGCAAACCCACCAGCTGGTGACCACCCTCAACGCGTTGCAGCAGACGCTGAAAAGCCAGTATCCACAGGCGCAGCTGCTCTCGCGCGGGACGGTGTTCTACAGCGATTACGCCAGCCAGCAGGCTAAAAAAGATATTTCCACGCTCGGCGTCGCCACGGTGCTCGGGGTGATCCTGCTGATTGTGTCGGTGTTTCGCTCCGTGCGTCCGCTGCTGCTGAGCCTGCTCTCCATTGCCATCGGCGCACTGGCGGGGACGGTCGTGACGCTCCTGCTGTTCGGTGAGCTGCACCTGATGACGCTGGTGATGAGCATGAGCATCATCGGCATCTCGGCGGACTATACGATTTACTACCTCACGGAGCGGATGGTGCACGGCGCGGAACACTCACCCTGGCAAAGCCTGGCAAAAGTGCGTAACGCGCTGCTGCTGGCGCTGCTGACTACCGTCGTGGCGTATCTCTTCATGATGCTGGCCCCCTTCCCCGGCATTCGTCAGATGGCGGTGTTCGCCGCCGCAGGGCTGAGCGCCTCGTGCCTGACGGTAATTTTCTGGCACCCGTGGGTGTGCCGTGGCATGCCGGTTCGCCCGATCCCCCTGAGAGGGATGATGCAGCGCTGGCTGAACGCCTGGCGCGACAGCAAAGCCCTCTCCGTCGGGCTGCCGGTAGCACTGGCGCTGCTCTCCGCCATCGGGATCGCCAGCCTGCGGGTGGATGACGATATCGCCCGGCTTCAGGCGCTGCCGCAGGACATTCTGGCGCAGGAAAAAACTATCACCGCCCTGACCGGGCAAAATGTCGATCAGAAGTGGTTCGTGGTGTATGGCGCGTCGGCTCAGGAAACGCTGGAGCGGCTGGAGGCGTTTACCCCGGCGCTGGCGCAGGCGCAAAAAGCCGGAGAATTAACCCGCTGGCGCACCTTGCCGCTGAACTCGCTGGCGCGGCAGAACAGCGATCTGCAACTTCTGCGTAACGCCGCGCCGACGGTGACGAAAATGCTGCAAAGCACGGGGCTGAATGCCGTCGCCCCGAATCTGAACGCCATGCCTGTCAGCGTGGAGGCGTGGCTCGCCAGCCCGGCCAGCGAGGGCTGGCGTTTGCTGTGGCTGACGCTGCCGAACGGCAAAAGCGGTGTGCTGGTCCCGGTCGATGGCGTCAGAAACAGCGCTGCGCTCGGTGAGCTGGCCGCCCGCCATCCCGGAGTCGTCTGGGTTGACCGTAAGGCCAGCTTCGACAGCCTGTTTGCACTCTACCGCGCGCTGCTGACGGGGCTGCTGGGCGTGGCGCTGGCGGTGATTACCTGCGGCGCGGTGGTGCGCCTCGGCTGGCGAAAAGGGCTGGTGGCGCTGGTGCCGTCCGTGCTGTCGCTGGGCGGCGGGCTGGCGGCGCTGGCCGTGACGGGCCATCCGGTGAACCTGTTTTCCCTGCTGGCGCTGGTGCTGGTCCTCGGCATTGGCATCAACTACACGCTGTTTTTCAGCAACCCGCGCGGCACGCCGCTGACCTCCATGCTGGCGATTACCCTCGCCATGATGACCACCCTGCTGACGCTGGGAATGCTGGTGTTCAGCACCACTCAGGCCATCAGCAGCTTTGGCATTGTGCTGGTGAGCGGTATCTTCACCGCGTTCCTGCTCGCCCCGCTGGCGATGCCGACTAACAAAGAGAACTTACCATGACCCGTTTCATTCGCCTGGCGGCAGTGATGATGGCCCTGTTGCTGGCGGGGTGTAGCCATACGACGAACCGCGATGACGCGCGCCCTCAGGCCTGGCTCCAGCCCGGCACCCGCGTCACGCTGCCACCGCCGGGCATCACGCCTGCCATCCGCGCGCAGCAGTTGCTTACCGGCAGTTTTAAAGGCCAGACCCAGTCGCTGCTGGTGATGCTTAACGCCGATGGCGATAAAGTGACGCTTGCCGGCCTCTCCTCCGTCGGGATCCGCCTGTTCCTCGCCACCTACGACGACACCGGGATCCACACCGAGCAGTCGGTTGTGATGCCGCAGCTGCCGCCCGCCAGCCAGGTGCTGGCCGACGTGATGCTCAGCCACTGGCCGCTCAGCGCCTGGCAGCCGCAGTTGCCGAAAGGCTGGACGCTGAACGATACTGACACCAGACGCGAACTGCGCAACCCCGATGGCAAACTGGTCACGGAAATTGCCTACCTGAACCGTAACGGCAGGCGCGAACCGATTAGCATTGTGCAGCACGCTTTTCACTACCACATCACCATTCAATATCTGGGTGACTGAGATGATTTACCTTTCTGCCGTTGGCATGGTCAACGCGCTCGGCAACTCGGCTGATGAAATAGCGGCAAACCTGAACGCTGGCGTAGCCCCCGGGACGCGCCAGCGTGCGGGCTGGCTACAGGGCCTACCCGAGGCCGTGCTGGGCGGGGTGGAGGGTGATCTTCCCCCTGTCCCCGGGTCTTTTTCTGCGCATCGAAGTCGCAACAACCAGCTGCTGCTGGCGGCGCTGGCGCAAATCCGGCCCGCCGTCGATGCGGCCATTGCGCGCGTGGGGCGCGACCGCGTGGCGGTGGTGCTGGGCACCAGCACCTCCGGACTGGACGAGGGTGATGAGTACGTGCGCCGCGCGCAGAACGGCGAGCGCAGTCCGCAGTGGCAATATCCGCAGCAGGAGCTGGGCGATCCGTCGCGCTTTCTCGCCAGCTGGCTTGCGCTGGACGGCCCGGCGTATACCATCTCGACCGCCTGCTCCTCCAGCGCACGGGCGATCATCAGCGGCCGTCGCCTGATCGACGCCGGTCTGGTGGACGTCGCCATCGTCGGCGGGGCCGACAGCCTGAGCCGCATGCCGGTCAACGGCTTCAACAGCCTGGAATCCTTCTCCCCCACCCTGTGCGAACCGTTTGGCCGCAACCGTCGGGGGATCACCATTGGCGAAGCGGCAGCATTGATGGTACTGACCCGCGAGCCGGGCGAGATTGCGCTCCTGGGCGCGGGGGAATCCAGCGATGCGTACCATATTTCCGCCCCACATCCGCAGGGCGAAGGGGCGATCCGCGCCATCACCCAGGCGCTGAACGAGGCGGGCATGACGGCGGCGGACGTCGGTTATATCAACCTGCACGGCACCGCCACGCCGCTGAACGATCGCATTGAGGCGCAGGTGATCCACGATCTCTTTGGCGACCGCGTGCCGTGCAGCTCCACGAAACATCTTACCGGCCACACGCTGGGTGCCGCCGGGATCACCGAGGCCGCCCTGAGCTGGCTGATCCTGACCCGAGACCTGCCGCTGCCGCCGCAGGATTTTTCCCGCTACGCGCCGGACGACACCCTGCCTGCCTTCGGCCTACTGCACCAGAGCGCACCGCTGAAAAAAGCGGTGATCCTGTCAAACTCCTTCGCGTTTGGCGGCAACAACGCCAGCCTTCTGCTGGGGAGAGTATGATGCGCTACTTACCACCCGGGGATTATCTTCCTCACGACACGCCGATGCTGCTGCTTGAGAGCGTGGAAAGCGTCACCGATGACCGCGCCATTTGCAACGTGACGGTGAACGAACGGGGCGTTCTGGCGCCGTTTCTGGACGCAGGCGGCAACCTGCCCGGCTGGTTTGCGCTGGAGCTGATGGCTCAGACCGTGGGCGTCTGGTCTGAATGGCACCGGATGCAAAAAGGGCTGCCGCACTGTGCGCTGGGTATGGTGCTGGGCGCGCGCGAGCTGGTGTGCGACGCAGGGCATTTTGCCGCAGGCAGCACACTGATCATCACCATCGAACGTCTGATGCAGGATGAGCGCTTTGGCAGCTTCGAGTGCACCATTCATGCGGATAATATTTCCCTCGCCACGGGCCGCGTAAACACCTTCCAGCCGAGCGAGGAAGAATTAACCACACTTTTTAACCAGGGAACACCATCATGAGATCCGTACTGGTCACCGGCGCCAGCAAAGGCATTGGCCGCGCTATCGCCCTTCAGCTTGCGGCGGACGGTTTCACCGTCGGCGTGCATTACCATCGTGATGAAGCGGGCGCGCAGGAGACGCTGGAAGCGATTGTCCAGGCAGGCGGCGCGGGCCGTTTACTCACCTTTGACGTGGGCAACCGCGAGCAGTGCCGTACGGTGCTGGAACAGGCGATCGCTGAGCACGGCGCGTGGTATGGCGTGGTCAGTAACGCCGGTATTACCCGCGACGGCGCATTTCCGGCGCTCAGCGACGATGACTGGGACAGCGTGATCCACACCAATCTCGACAGTTTTTATAACGTCATTCATCCCTGCATTATGCCGATGATCGGCACCCGCAAGGGCGGGCGGATCATCACCCTGTCGTCGGTGTCAGGCATTATGGGCAACCGTGGGCAGGTGAACTACAGCGCGGCGAAAGCCGGGATCATCGGCGCCACCAAAGCGCTCGCCACCGAGCTGGCAAAACGCAAAATCACCGTCAACTGCATCGCGCCGGGGCTGATTGATACCGGTATGATCGAGATGGATGAAGCCGCGCTGAACGCGGCGATGTCGATGATCCCGATGCAGCGTATGGGCCAGGCCGAGGAAGTGGCCGGGCTGGCGAGCTACCTGATGTCGGATAAAGCAGGCTATGTGACGCGACAGGTGATATCGATCAACGGAGGCATGCTATGACCCGCCGGGTAGTGATTACGGGCATGGGCGGCATCACCGCATTCGGCGAGGACTGGCCGACCATCTCGCGCCGTCTGCGCGAGTATGAAAATGCGGTACGTACCATGACGGAGTGGCAGGCGTATGACGGCCTGCAAACCCTGCTCGCCGCGCCGATTGAAGATTTCACTCTGCCCGCTCACTATACCCGTAAGCGCATTCGCGCTATGGGCCGCGTGTCGCTGCTCTCAACCCGCGCCACCGAGCTGGCGCTGGAGCAGGCGGGACTGATCGACGACGCGGTGCTGACCAACGGTCAGACCGGCATCGCCTACGGCTCGTCGACGGGCAGCACCGGGCCGGTCAGCGAGTTTGCCTCCATGCTCACCGAAAAGCACACCCACAACATCACCGGCACCACCTACGTGCAAATGATGCCGCACACCACGGCGGTGAATACCGGACTGTTCTTTGGCCTGCGCGGACGGGTGATCCCCACCTCAAGCGCCTGTACCTCTGGCAGCCAGGCGATTGGCTACGCCTGGGAAGCGATTCGTCACGGCTACCAGACCGTGATGGTGGCAGGCGGCGCGGAAGAGCTGTGCCCGTCGGAAGCGGCGGTTTTCGATACCCTGTTTGCCACCAGCCAGCGTAACGACGCGCCCAAAACCACGCCGTCGCCGTTTGACGTTCAGCGCGATGGCCTGGTGATTGGCGAAGGGGCGGGCACGCTGGTGCTGGAAGCGCTGGATCACGCCAGAGCACGCGGGGCGACAATCTATGGCGAGATCGTGGGCTTTGCCACCAACTGCGATGCGGCGCACATCACCCAGCCCCAGCGTGAAACCATGCAGGTGTGTATGGAGCAGTCGCTGGCGATGGCGGGCCTTCGCCCTCAGGACATTGGCTACATTTCTGCCCACGGCACGGCAACCGATCGCGGGGATATCGCCGAGAGTCAGGCGACCGCCGCTATTTTCGGCGACAGCGTGCCCATCTCATCCTTAAAGAGCTATTTCGGCCATACCCTGGGTGCCTGCGGCGCGCTGGAAGCCTTGCTGAGTCTGCATATGATGCGGGAGGGCTGGTTCACGCCGACGCTCAATTTAAGACAACCGGATGAGCAATGCGGCGCTTTAGATTATATTATGGGGGAAACCCGCCCGATTGATTGCGAATTTATTCAGAGCAATAACTTTGCCTTTGGCGGCATTAACACCTCGATAATCATTAAACGCTGGGCGTAACTATGTACCAGTTTGTACTGGGAAAGATCTCCACCCTTAGCGCGGACCCGCTGGCGTCAACGCTCGCAGACATGGCACCTCAGGGTGCGCGATACGCTTCCTGGCTTGCAGGCCGGACGCTGCTCGCCAGAACTTTATCCCCCTCACCGCTTCCCGAGATAATCTACGGCGAGCAGGGAAAACCGGCCTTCGCTAACGGCCATCCGCTGTGGTTTAACCTGAGCCACAGCGGGGACGATATTGCCATGCTGATAAGCGATGAAGGCGAGGTTGGCTGCGATATCGAAGTGATCCGCCCGCGGGAGAACTGGCAGGCGCTGGCGAATGCCGTTTTCAGCCTCACCGAGCATGACGAGCTGGAGCGTGAAGCGCCGGAAGAACAGCTTTCCGCATTCTGGCGCATCTGGACGCGCAAAGAGGCGATCGTCAAACAGCGTGGCGGCAGCGCGTGGCAGATTGTCAGCATTGACAGCACCGCCCAGTCGCTCCCGGTCAGCCAGCTGCGCTTCGGCTCGCTGAGTCTGGCGGTCTGTACCCCTACGCCTTTCACCTTAACGGCGGAATCGGTGACTTACTCCGGTATTTCTGCAGCATAAAAAACGGCCATTCCGGTTAAAACCGAAATGGCCGATGCGCATTTAACGCGTTGCTAAGCTTATTTTAAATTATCAGGAAAGTTTTTTGGCAACTCGCTGGCAGCACACGCAATAACGCTATCGTCATTCGCACCGCAGTCGCGTACAAAAGTAATCGTCGCAAATTCATCAATCACTTCGGTTGGATACGCTGGCCCGGCATCACGGTAGCTGTTCATCAGCGGAATGTGATCATTCTGGAAGCAGACGGTTTTTTCCGGATTATTCATGACCCAGCGTGGGAAGAAGATGGTGCCGTGGAACAGGCGGTCGCCCAGGTTCACAATCAGGCTCACGTCGGTACCAGTTGGCTCCGTCCAGGAAATTTTATAGATGCTTTCCCCGACGCGGACAATGTAGGCCTGCTGATCTTTCACCCAACGATTGCCCACCAGACCACTGTGAATACGGTAGTCGAGCGTGTTCTCGTTTTTAACGTAAATTTCGTAGTTCCAGCCATTGTCGTAGGTATATACAAGATGTTTGCCGACGAAGCCGCTTAAATCATGTTTATCGAAGGTGCTCATAAGATGTCTCCTTTGTTTTGATGAGACGATCGTACCCCTTCAAAAAATGAATGAATAACGCTATGTTTGAATCAAATTCATCCAAAATTTAGATTAATCATGCACAAGACGACGCTCGAACAGTGGGCCTTGCTGGAAAGAGTCATCGAGGCTGGCAGCTTCGCTAAGGCGGCGGAAGAGACCCATCGCAGCCAGTCCTCGGTCAGCTATAACCTGTCGCTTTTGCAGGAGCGGCTGGGCGTAGCGCTCCTGATGACAGAGGGACGCCGTGCCGTGCTGACCCCGGCGGGTGAGTTGTTGCTGAATCAGGTTAAACCGCTGCTGAAAGCCTTCGCCTACGTTGAAACGCGCGCTGCAACCCTGCGCAGCGGGATGCGAACCCGTATCGACCTGATGGTAGACAGTATTTTTCCGCGCAGTCGGCTGTTCGCGATTTTGCGCCAGTTTCAGCAGCTGTACCCGCAAACGCAGGTGCGGCTTACCGAGGTGCTGGAAAACAGCCGCGCAGATGCGCTCAATGATGAGGCCGACGTGATGGTCTTAACCCGCCGCCAGGACATTACCGGCCTGGGCGAATGGCTGATGAATATCGATTTTGTTGCCGTCGCGCATCACGCGCACCCGCTGTTTGCGCTGGATACACCGCTTAACGACGAGATGCTTCGACCGTGGCCGCGCATTCAGATCGCAGACAGCCAGCCCACCGTTCGCCCCACCGGGGAGTCGTGGACATTCTCCACCATCGATGCCGCGATCGAAGCAGTGATGTATCAGGTTGGATATGGCTGGTTACCGGAAGAACGCATTCAGACCCCGCTCCAGCAGGGCATCCTCAAAATCCTGCCCCTCAGCCACGGCGTTCGACGCGCCACGCCGCTGCACCTCATCGTTAAACGCTCCCTCAGCCCGCTGGACGAGCAGGTTGAGACGCTGTTGCGCCTTTTTAAACAGGAGCCGTCATCGTCAACTGCTACGCTTTAAGTTTTGAACCATAAAACGACAAGGAGTGAACGATGAAAATCGATTTAACGGGGAAAGTAGCGCTGGTGACCGCGTCCACCGGCGGTATTGGGTTTGCCATCGCCCGCGGACTGGCGGAGAGCGGTGCGGAAGTGATCGTCAACGGGCGCAGCGTCGACTCGGTGAACAAAGGCATTCAGGCGCTCCAGCAGGTGGTGCCAGGCGTACAGGTCCGTGCCGCCATCGCCGACCTGAGCTCGCAGGAGGGCGTTGACGAACTGCTCAGGGTCGCCACGCACGTCGATATTCTGGTGAATAACGCCGGGATCTATGGCCAGCAGGATTTTTATTCCACCGACGACGAGACCTGGGAACGCTACTGGCAAACCAACGTGATGTCCGGCGTGCGCCTCTCCCGTGCCCTGCTTCCCGGTATGGTACAAAAAGGCTGGGGTCGGGTAGTGTTTATCTCGTCAGAATCAGCCTGCAATATTCCTGCGGATATGATCCACTATGGCGTGACAAAAACCGCCCAGCTTTCGCTGGCGCGCGGTCTGGCGAAGTTCGTGGCAGGCAGCGGCGTCACGGTGAACAGCGTGCTGCCGGGCCCGACAATGTCGGACGGTTTTGCCGCAATGATGAAAGACGAGATGGAGAGAACCGGCAAATCGCTGGAGCAGCTGGCGAAAGCGTTCGTGATGGAGAATCGCCCCAGCTCGGTTATTCAGCGCGCCGCAACGGTAGAAGAAGTGGCGAATATGGTGGTGTATGTCTGTTCCATGCAGGCCTCCGCGACTTCCGGCGCGGCGCTGCGCGTTGACGGTGGCGTGGTGGATGACATAGTTTGACCCGTCAGGCCACAGGTTCGAGAAAAAATGAGATCGGATAGAAGGACTGTGAAGGTAAAGCAGGTAAACTAGTGAACAGAATGTGTATTTCAGCTAAGACGTATTTATGACCAATATGATTGCCGACGAAGCCGTGGCGAAGTCCAGCGTGCTCTCTGTCTTTGACTTTGATGGTACGTTGACGCACCACGACAGTTTTATTCCGTTCCTGCGCTTTGCCTTTGGCAAGCGCTACTTTGCGGGTCGCCTGGTGCGCATGGCCCTGCCTACGCTGCACTGCGTGCGTCGCAAGCTGACGCGTGATGAGCTGAAAGAGGTGTTGATCAAAACCTTCCTGACGGGGGTGGATGAGCACTGGTTACGTCAGCAGGCAGAGGCCTTCTGTGAAAAATACTGGAACAAGCTGATGCGCCCGGAAGGGGTCATGGCTGTCGCCAACGAAGTTAATTCCGGTGCGGAAGTGACGATTTGCTCCGCCTCCCCGGCGCTGGTATTGCAGCCGTGGGCCGATAAGCTCGGCATTAAGCTGATTGGCACGCAACTGGAAGTGAAAGACGGCAAGCTGACCGGGCGGATCACCGGCAACAACTGCCGCTGCGCGCAGAAAGTGGCGAGGCTGGAAAAGGTGTATGGCGATCTGAACGCATATCACCTGCGCGCCTGGGGCGACACGCGTGGCGACCACGAGCTGCTGGCGGCGGCGCAGGATCCGCACTGGCGCCATTTCCATCATCCGCGCAAGCGCCGAAACTCACCGATAATAAAGTAGCCTTTTGCCGGGTGGCGGCTGCGCCTTACCCGGCCTACATCCCAGTCGTAGGCCCGGTAAGCGAAGCGCCACCGGGCGATACATCAGGCCTCACGTTTCCCCGGGAACATCACGCTCGCAATAATCCCCAGCGCCAGTACCCCCAGCACCACAAACAGGCTTGCCGTGGCACCGATGTTATAACCGTGATGCCAGAAGTGATCGGTCGCATTCAGCCCCAGCTTGAACGCCACGAAGAACAGCAGTAACACTACCGCTTTCTCAAGATGCACCAGATACTGCTTCAGCGCTTCCAGCACGAAGTAGAGGGTACGCAGGCCGAGGATTGCGAACATCATGGCGCTGTAGATAATCAGCGGCTCGCGGCTGACGGCAATGATCGCGGGAACGGAGTCGAAGGCGAACATCACGTCGGACAGCTCTACCACCGCCACGCAGAGCAGCAGCGGCGTCGCGTAGCGCTTCGCCTTCTTCACGCGACCTACCATCACATCCTTGTTTTCAGGCTTCTCCAGCTCGGCGTCCACCTCTTTTTGGGTCAGGATAAACGCGTGGCTGCTGATTTTTGGCCAGACCGGATAGAAGCGTTTTACCAGGCGGTACGCCAGATGGTTGGAGTAATCCTCGACTTCATCACTCTCTTCATTGCGTTTCAGCATCATCACCGCCGTCCAGCCGACGACCAGCGCAAAAATCACCTCAACGTATGGCCCCAGGCTCAGCAGGCTGGTGCCGATGGCAACAAAAATACCGCGGAACACAATCGCCCCCAGCACGCCCCAGTAGAGCACGCGGTGACGATACTTATCCGGCACGCCGAACCAGGCGAAGATCGCCATCATCACAAACAGGTTGTCGACGGAGAGCACCTCTTCCAGTGCATAGCCGGTGAGGAACAGACTGGCCATCTCCGCGCCGTGGTGCACGTATAAGAAGCCAGCAAACGCCATCGCCATCATGACCCAGAAGATGGACCACATGGCCGCGCTTTTCAGCGAGATCGGTTTATCGTGACGGTGCATGAAGAGGTCGATAAACATCGCCCCAACGGCCATCACCACAAAGACAACAACGGTTTCCGTCGGGAAACCGAGATGAGCAGCAGACATAGACAACCCTTTTAAGAAGACAAAACACCATGCAGACAATAAAAAGCGTGGCCCCGTTAAGGACACAGCACGCTAAAATAATAAATATTAACCGTTCTTTTCAGCCAGCGCCTGCGCGCATGCCCAGGCACTGGCCCACGCCCATTGGAAGTTATACCCGCCGAGCCAGCCGGTCACGTCCATCACTTCACCAATGAAATAAAGACCCGGCACGTTGCGGGCTTCCATCGTGCGGGATGAGAGTTCGTTTGTATCCACGCCGCCCAGCGTCACTTCCGCCGTGCGGTAGCCTTCGGTGCCGTTTGGCTGCACGCGCCAGTTCGTCAGCGTCTCCACCAGCGTGTCCTGCTCGCGGCTGTTGAGCTGCTTAAGCGCAACATCCGGAATTTGCCCTAACACCTGCAAGCACTCCACGAGACGCTTCGGCAGCTGCATCGCCAGGGTATTTTTCAGGCTTTGATTCGGGTGCGCGGCGCGTTGCTCATTGAGGAAGGCGTCCAGATCGCAGTCCGGCACCAGGTTTACGGAGACAAACTCCCCCGGCTGCCAGTAGCTGGAGATCTGCAATACCGCTGGCCCCGAGAGACCGCGATGGGTAAAGAGCAGGTTTTCGCGGAACACCGTGCCGTCTTCGGCCGTAATGACCGACGGCACAGACACGCCGGAGAGCGTCTGAAGCTGTTCCAGCAGCGGCTTATGCAGCGTGAACGGCACCAGCCCGGCGCGCGTGGGTAATACTTTCAGGCCAAACTGCTCGGCGATTTTGTAGCCGAACGGTGAGGCACCCAGCCCCGGCATCGAGAGGCCGCCGCTGGCGATCACCAGGTTATCGGCGCTGACGGTTTCGCCGTTGAGTTGCAGCGTGTACCCTTGCTCGTTACGGGCGACGTCCAGCACTTCGGTGCGCAGGCGCATGACTACGCCGCCTTTCTCGCACTCGGCCACCAGCATATCCACGATTTGCTGGGCGGAGTCGTCGCAGAACAGCTGTCCCAGCGTCTTCTCATGCCACGCGATGCCGTGTTTACCCACCAGTTCGATGAAATCCCACTGCGTGTAGCGCGCCAGTGCAGATTTACAAAAATGACGGTTCTGGCTCAAATAGGCCGCAGGCTCGACATAAAGATTAGTGAAATTGCAGCGCCCGCCGCCGGACATCAGGATCTTGCGGCCAGGCTTTTTTCCGTTATCCAGCAGCAGCACACGACGACCCGCTTGTCCGGCCATTGCCGCACAAAACATACCCGCCGCACCGGCGCCAATTACTACGGCATCAAACCTTTCCACGTCAAAATCCTCTTCGTTAACTGCCGCGGATTGTAAAGTTTCCTCAGTGGTCGCACCAGCGTAAAAAGATATTACAAAGCCATTTCATTGATATTTAAAGATTATCTATTCAGGCACATTTCTCAAATCAGGTGGTATGTCAAAAAAAGTCTATATTTCACTTTGCCCGTTGCGCATTTGTCCTGGATAATGCGCCGCGTTCATGTCCTCAAAATGGCGTAACGTCCTATGCTACATTTGTTTGCCGGCCTGGATTTACATACCGGGCTTTTATTATTGCTTGCTCTGGTTTTTGTGCTGTTTTACGAAGCGATCAATGGCTTCCACGACACTGCAAACGCAGTTGCAACGGTTATCTACACTCGCGCAATGCGATCGCAGCTTGCGGTCGTTATGGCGGCGGTATTTAACTTTTTTGGTGTCCTCCTGGGCGGACTGAGCGTTGCCTATGCCATTGTGCATATGCTGCCAACTGATCTGCTGCTTAACGTGAGTTCCGGTCATGGCCTGGCCATGGTGTTCTCAATGCTGCTTGCTGCGATTATCTGGAACCTCGGTACCTGGTATTTCGGCCTGCCGGCATCCAGCTCTCACACCCTTATCGGCGCGATTATCGGTATCGGTTTAACTAACGCCCTGATGACCGGTACATCGGTTGTTGATGCGCTGAACCTTCCTAAAGTACTGGGTATTTTCGGCTCTCTGATCATCTCCCCTATCGTCGGTCTGGTGGTTGCGGGTGGATTGATTTTCATCCTGCGTCGCTACTGGAGCAACACGAAGAAACGTGCACGTATCCACCTGACGCCAGCAGAGCGTGAGAAGAAAGACGGCAAGAAAAAGCCGCCGTTCTGGACGCGTATCGCGCTGATCATTTCCGCTATCGGCGTCGCCTTCTCTCATGGCGCGAACGATGGTCAGAAAGGTATCGGTCTGGTGATGCTGGTTCTGATTGGCGTCGCACCGGCAGGCTTCGTGGTTAACATGAACGCCTCTGGCTATGAGATCACCCGTACCCGTGATGCGGTAAACAACGTTGAGACTTACTTCCAGCAGCATCCTGATTTGCTGAAGAAAGCGACCGGCGTAGACCAGTTGATCCCTTCTCCTGACTCTGGCGCACTGACTGCACCGGGCGAGTTCCATTGCCACCCGGCAAACGCGATTAACGCGCTGGAACGTGCGAAAGGCATGCTGGCCGATATCGAAAGCTACGACAAACTGGCTGTAGAACAGCGTGGTCAGCTGCGTCGTATCATGCTCTGTATCTCCGACGTGACCGATAAAGTCGCGAAGCTGCCAGAGGTCAATGCTGACGATAAGCGTCTGCTGAAGAAACTGAAAGGCGATATGCTCAACACCATTGAGTACGCGCCAATCTGGATCATCATGGCGGTCGCGTTGGCGCTGGGTATCGGTACGATGATTGGCTGGCGTCGTGTGGCGACCACCATCGGTGAGAAGATCGGTAAGAAAGGCATGACCTATGCGCAGGGCATGTCCGCGCAGATGACGGCGGCAGTGTCTATCGGTCTGGCGAGCTACACCGGTATGCCAGTCTCCACCACCCACGTACTCTCTTCGTCCGTGGCAGGTACCATGATTGTTGACGGCGGCGGTTTGCAGCGTAAAACCGTGACCAACATTCTGATGGCCTGGGTGTTCACCCTCCCGGCGTCCATCCTGCTGTCTGGCGGTCTGTACTGGATTTCGCTGAAGCTAATTTAATCGGCTGAAGGCGACAAAAAAGCGGGTCAGGAAACTGGCCCGCTTTTTTTATGCTCAGTGCCATATCATCAGCGCAATCATACTCACCACAACCAGACCACACAGGGCGCTGGTCAAAATGAACTGACGACGCAGGCGCTCGCAGCGACGGATAAACTCTTCATCGTGGTGATCGCGGTAGCGCTGGTAGTAGATATACCCCACCAGACGCATCTGCTTGCTGGGCTGTCCGTGCGAGGTGAAGAACCCTCCACCGTCCACATATTGATAAAGCAACGGATCGCAACCACGAAGTACCACTAACAGCGCACGTAACGATGAGAAGTAGCGCGCCATATTCACTATGCAAACCACGCATAACGCCCAAAACAATGCGACGGTGCTAATCATACATCCTCCCCGGCGTCCACCCACGAAGCAAGGCTCCTGAGCTACCGCACCCCAATGCCCTGACAGACAGTTCAGTGAAAGAATGACTAAAAGTCGATCCGGTTCGCGTTTTAATATCCGAACGGCTCATTAAATAGTGTAGGAGATCCGTTAATTTTTTTGCCACAAGGTTAATCGTTATCAACACCAAAGCTTGAAAAATATGTTTAACTGGGCCGTAATGAAAGCATCAGACGACGGCTTTCCCATTTAGTCATCGATAACTTAAGGAAGGAGTAACACTATGGCTTACAAACACATTCTTATCGCGGTAGACCTCTCCCCGGAGAGTAAAGTGCTGGTTGATAAAGCAGTATCCATGGCACGTCCCTACAACGCGAAAGTTTCGCTGATTCACGTTGATGTGAATTACTCCGACCTCTACACCGGTCTGATCGACGTGAATCTCGGCGATATGCAGAAACGCATCTCCGAAGAGACTCACCACGCGCTGAGCGAGCTTTCTACCAACGCGGGCTATCCAATCACTGAAACCTTAAGCGGTAGCGGCGATCTGGGCCAGGTGCTGGTTGATGCGATTAAGAAATACGATATGGACCTGGTGGTATGCGGTCACCATCAGGACTTCTGGAGCAAACTGATGTCTTCCGCACGTCAGCTGATTAACACCGTACACGTGGATATGCTGATTGTTCCACTGCGTGACGAAGAAGACGAGTAAGTGCAAAAAAGCCCGGTGGCGCTAACGCATACCGGGCCTACAAGCGGCACTGAATGTAGGCCGGGTAAGGCGAAGCCGCCACCCGGCTTTTTTTATTCCGGCGTACCTGAGTAGATATCAAAGCGATGCCCTTTGGTGGTCACCGCGTTAGTGGTCGCAACGTCCGCCAGCGGCGGCGCATAGTCAGGACGTTTCACCACCACCCGCTTCGTTGCCAGTTGACGAGCCGGCTCCAGCAGGCCATCGGCATCTAAATCTGGCCCCACCAGCGACTGAAACACCCGCATCTCTTTCTTCACCAACGCGCTTTTCTGCTTATGCGGGAACATGGGGTCGAGATAGACCACCTGCGGGCGCGGGGTGATATCGGTCAGCGCCGTCAGGCTGGAGGCATGAATAAGTTGCAAACGTTCCTGTAACCACGAGCCGATTTCCGGGTCCGCATAGCCTCGCGTCAGCCCGTCGTCGAGCAGCGCGGCGACAACCGGATTACGCTCCAGCATCCGCACACGGCAGCCCACCGAGGCCAGCACAAACGCATCGCGCCCCAGCCCCGCCGTGGCGTCCACCACGTCCGGAAGATAGCTCCCTTTAATGCCAACCGCCTTGGCCACCGCTTCGCCGCGACCGCCGCCGAACTTACGCCGATGCGCCATCGCGCCGCCGACAAAATCGACAAAAATCCCGCCAAGCTTTGGCTCATCGCGCTTGCGCAGCTCCAGATGTTCCGGCGTCATCACCAGCGCCATCAGGTTCTCTTCATCATGTTCCAGCCCCCAGTGGGCCGCCAGAACAGATAAGGCGCCGTCACCGGCGCCTGTTTCATCTACTAAGCAGATCTTCACGTAGCAATCAGCCTTTGATTCCGTAATGCTCCAGCATCGCATCCAGCTGCGGCTCACGGCCACGGAAGCGTTTGAACAGCTCCATAGGCTCTTCTGAACCGCCGCGGGTCAGGATGTTGTCGAGGAACGACTGACCGGTTTCGCGGTTGAAAATCCCCTCTTCTTCGAAGCGCGAGAAGGCATCCGCCGCCAGCACGTCGGCCCACAGGTAGCTGTAGTAGCCTGCGGCGTACCCGCCTGCGAAGATATGGCTGAACGCGTGCGGGAAGCGTCCCCAGGTCGGGCCTGGAATGACGGCAACCTGCTTTTTAATCTCAGCCAGGGTTTCGAGGATTTTCGCCCCCTGCTCCGGGCTGAACTCGGCGTGCAGGCGGAAGTCGAACAGGCCGAACTCCAGCTGACGCAGGATAAACATCGCCGCCTGGTAGTTTTTCGCCGCCAGCATTTTATCCAGCAGTTCTTTCGGCAGCGGTTCGCCCGTTTCGTAATGACCAGAGATAAACGCCAGCGCGTCCGGCTCCCAGCACCAGTTCTCCATAAACTGGCTTGGCAGCTCGACCGCATCCCATGGCACACCGCTGATACCGGCGACACCAGCGGTTTCGATGCGGGTCAGCATGTGGTGCAGGCCGTGACCGAACTCGTGGAACAGGGTGATCACTTCATCGTGGGTAAACAGCGCAGGTTTGCCGCTCACGGGACGGTTGAAGTTACAGGTCAGGTAGGCGACAGGTTTTTGCAGGGAACCATCCGCTTTACGCATCTGGCCCACGCAGTCGTCCATCCACGCCCCGCCGCGCTTGTTCTCACGCGCGTAGAGATCGAGGTAGAAGCTGCCGCGCAGTTCGTTTTTCTCGTCATACAGCTCGAAGAAGCGCACGTCCGGATGCCAGACGTCGATGTCGGTACGCTCTTTCGCGGTAATGCCGTAGATGCGCTTCACTACCTCGAACAGACCGTTGACGGCTTTGTTTTCCGGGAAGTACGGACGCAGTTGTTCGTCGCTGATGCTGTAGAGGTGCTGTTTCTGTTTTTCGCTGTAGTATGCGATATCCCACGGCTGAAGCTCGTCCACGCCGAACTCCGCTTTCGCAAAGGCGCGCAGCTGAGCTAACTCTTTTTCACCCTGAGGACGGGCGCGTTTCGCCAGATCGGTCAGGAAGTCGAGCACCTGCTGTGGGTTCTCGGCCATTTTGGTGGCGAGGGATTTATCCGCGTAGCTGTCGAAGCCCAGCAGCTGTGCCAGCTCGTGGCGCAGGGAGAGGATCTCCGCCATCACCGGGCTGTTATCCCACTTACCGGCATTCGGCCCCTGATCGGAGGCGCGGGTGCTGTAGGCGCGGTACATCTCTTCGCGCAGAGTCTGGTTGTCGCAGTAGGTCATCACTGGCAGATAGCTTGGGATATCCAGCGTTAACAGGAAGCCTTCCTGCTCTTTCGCTTCGGCCTGGGCTTTTGCCGCCGCCAGCGCACTTTCCGGCATACCGGCCAGTTCGGATTCATCGGTAATCAGCTTCGTCCAGCCCATGGTGGCGTCGAGGACGTTGTTGCTGTACTGGTTGCCCAGCTCGGACAGGCGCGCGGCGATTTCGCCGTAGCGAACCTGTTTTTCTTTTGGCAGGCCAATCCCGGACAGTTCGAAATCACGCAGCGCGTTATCAACCGATTTTTTCTGCGCCGTGTTCAGTTCGGCATAATGGTCGCCGTCGCGCAGGTCGCGGTAGGCTTTGTAGAGCCCCTCGTGCTGGCCGACCCAGGTGCTGTACTCGGAGAGCAGCGGCAGGGTCTGTTCGTAGGCTTCGCGCAGCTCCGGGCTGTTTTTCACCGAGTTCAGGTGGCTCACCGGGGAGAAAATGCGCCCCAGCACGTCGTCCACTTCGGCCAGCGGCTGACACAGATTTTCCCAGGTGTACGGCGCGCCCTGCGCGACCACGTTCTCTACCGCCGCGCGGCAGTTTTCCAGCGACTGGGTAACGGCTGGAACCACATGCTCAGGGAGGATTTTAGAAAACGGTGGCAACGAAAAAGGCGTCAGTAATGGATTGGTCATAAACGCTGTCCTGTTGAAATAGATGAATGAAGCGCGCATCCGGCGCTGTGCATATTGTTTTCTGTAATGGGGTTAAGTGTAGAGGATTTCAATGCCGGAGGTTGTCGAAAAACGCCCTGTGGCGCTGCGCTTACCGGGCCTACGGGTAATCTGTGCCGTTCTGCTGTAAACTGTGGAAAATCGTCAATTCAGCGGAAAATCATTACCCATGCTCAGTTATCGCCACAGCTTCCACGCTGGCAACCACGCCGACGTCCTTAAACACACCGTTCAGAGCCTGATCATTGAAGCGCTTAAAGAGAAAGACAAGCCGTTTCTCTACCTGGACACCCACGCGGGGGCGGGCCGTTATCAGCTGAGCGGCGAACATGCCGAGCGTACCGGTGAATATCTGGAAGGCATCGCCCGTATCTGGCAGCAGGACGATCTGCCTGCCGAACTGGAGCCGTACATCGGCGTGGTGAATCATTTCAACCGCAACGGCCAGCTGCGCTATTACCCTGGCTCTCCGCTGATTGCCCGCCAGCTGCTGCGCGAGCAGGACAGCCTCCAGTTGACCGAGCTGCACCCAAGCGACTTCCCGCTGCTGCGCGCTGAGTTTCAGAAAGATAACCGCGCCCGCGTGGACAAAGCCGATGGCTACCAGCAGCTAAAAGCCAAACTACCGCCGGTTTCGCGTCGCGGCCTGGTGCTGATCGACCCGCCGTACGAAATCAAAACCGACTATCAGGCGGTGGTGACCGGTATCAACGAAGGTTACAAACGCTTTGCGACCGGAACCTATGCCTTGTGGTATCCGGTAGTGCTACGCGCGCAAATTAAGCGCATGATCAAGGATCTGGAGGCGACCGGCATCCGCAAAATCCTGCAGATTGAGCTGGCGGTGCGCCCCGACAGCGACCAGCGCGGCATGACCGCGTCCGGCATGATTGTGATTAACCCGCCGTGGAAGCTCGAAGCGCAGATGAACAACGTGCTGCCGTGGCTGCACAAAACGCTGGTGCCAGCCGGTACGGGTCACGCCACCGTAAGCTGGATCGTGCCGGAGTAATCGCAGCCATCGGTGGAACCTATTGATTTCAGGTATACAATCGCGGCAATTCACGATTAAGGACAAAAGCTATGACTAAGCATTATGACTACATCGCAATCGGCGGCGGCAGCGGCGGCATCGCCTCCATCAACCGTGCGGCCATGTACGGCCAGAAGTGTGCGCTGATTGAAGCCAAAGAACTCGGCGGCACCTGCGTAAACGTGGGTTGTGTACCGAAGAAAGTGATGTGGCATGCCGCGCAAATCCGTGAAGCTATCCATATGTATGGCCCGGACTACGGCTTTGACACCACCATCAACCACTTCGACTGGGATAAGCTGATCGCCAGCCGTACCGCCTATATCGACCGTATTCACACCTCGTACGATAACGTGCTGGGCAAGAATAACGTCGACGTGATCCGCGGCTTCGCCCGTTTCGTGGATGCGAAGACGATCGAAGTGAACGGCGAGACGATCACCGCCGATCACATCCTGATCGCCACCGGTGGCCGTCCGAGCCATCCGAACATTCCGGGCGCGGAATACGGCATCGACTCCGACGGGTTCTTCGAGCTGCCTGCTCTGCCAGAGCGCGTTGCCATTGTAGGCGCGGGTTACATCGCGGTTGAGCTTGCTGGCGTGATTAACGGCCTTGGGGCGGAAGCGCACCTGTTTGTGCGTAAACACGCGCCGCTGCGTAGCTTTGATCCGCTAATCGTCGACACGCTGGTCGAGGTGATGAACGCCGAAGGCCCAACCCTGCACACCAACGCCGTGCCAAAAGCGGTGGTTAAAAATGCGGACGGTAGCCTGACCCTGGAGCTGGAAGATGGCCGCAGCCAGACCGTTGATTGCCTGATCTGGGCGATTGGTCGTGAACCGGCCACCGACAACTTCAACCTGGCCGCAACCGGGGCGAAAACCAATGAAAAAGGCTACATCGTCGTTGATAAGTTCCAGAACACCAGCGTACCGGGTATTTATGCCGTTGGTGATAACACAGGTGCCGTAGAACTGACGCCGGTTGCCGTGGCCGCGGGGCGTCGTCTTTCCGAGCGTCTGTTTAACAACAAGCCGGACGAACATCTGGATTACAGCAACATCCCGACCGTGGTCTTCAGCCACCCGCCAATCGGCACCGTCGGCTTAACCGAGCCGCAGGCGCGCGAGCAGTACGGCGACGATCAGGTGAAAGTGTATAAATCGGCGTTTACCGCGATGTATACCGCGGTCACCTCGCACCGTCAGCCGTGCCGCATGAAGCTGGTCTGTGTGGGCCCGGACGAGAAGATCGTCGGCATCCACGGCATAGGCTTTGGCATGGACGAGATCCTGCAGGGCTTCGCCGTGGCGCTGAAGATGGGCGCAACGAAAAAAGACTTCGATAACACCGTGGCGATCCACCCCACTGCGGCAGAAGAGTTTGTAACAATGCGTTGATATTGATGCCCCTCTTCAAAGGGGCATTTTTTTAACATTCATAAATCGTTGCAAAACGAATGCTCCGAAAATCGTGATCTAACGCACATATCCCTCCACATCCACCGAAGCGAATGTCTACGCTTATAAGACGCCCGGAAAAACCTGTCTTTTAGAACACACAACCGGAGGTCCTTATCACCATGTTCAACCAGAAACTACAGGCTACCGAGAACATCGAGTTCGAGATTGCAGAAGAGCTGCGCTACGAGACCGATCCCTGCGAGTTGAAACTGGATGAAATGATTGAGGCGGAGCCGGAACCCGAAATGATCGAGGGGCTACCTGCCTCCGATGCCCTGACGCCTGCCGATCGTTATCTTGAACTGTTCGAACATGTGCAGTCGACACGGCTGTTTGCGGACAGCAAAACTTTCCCAGACTGCGCGCCGAAAATGGACCCGCTGGATATCCTGATCCGCTACCGTAAAGTGCGTCGTCATCGGGATTTTGACCTGGCGCGCTTTGTGGAGAATCACTTCTGGCTGCCGGAGGACTACAGTAAAGAGTATGTCTCTGATCCCGGCTTCTCCCTGAAAGAACACATTGATAACCTGTGGCCGGTGCTGACGCGCGAGCCGCAGGATCATATCCCGTGGTCGTCGCTGCTGGCGCTGCCGCAGGCCTATATTGTGCCCGGCGGGCGATTCAGCGAGACCTACTACTGGGATTCTTATTTCTCCATGCTGGGGCTGGCAGAAAGCGGTCGTAACGATCTGCTGAAATGCATGGCCGACAACTTCGCCTGGCTGATTGAGCGCTACGGACATATCCCGAACGGCAACCGCACCTACTACCTCAGCCGCTCCCAGCCGCCGGTTTTTGCCCTGATGGTGGAGCTGTTTGAAGAGGACGGCGTGCGCGGGGCGAAGCGCTATCTTGAGCATCTCAAGATGGAGTACGCCTTCTGGATGGACGGGGCGGAATCGCTGCTGCTCAACCAGGCCTATCGCAGTGCGGTGCGCATGCCGGATGGCTCATTGCTCAACCGCTACTGGGACGATCGCGATACGCCACGGGATGAATCCTGGATTGAGGACGTTGAAACCGCCCGTCATTCCGGTCGCCCGCCGAACGAGGTGTATCGCGACCTGCGCGCCGGGGCAGCCTCAGGATGGGATTACTCGTCCCGCTGGCTGCGCGATCCTGCGCGGCTGGCCAGTATCCGCACGACGCAATTTATCCCCATCGATTTGAACGCATTCCTGTTCAAACTGGAGAGCGCTATCGCCAATATCTCAGCGTCGAAAGGGGATAAAGAGACGGCTGAACTATTCCGCCAGAAAGCCAGCGACCGGCGCGCGGCGGTGAACCGCTATCTGTGGGACGAAGAGAACGGCTGTTATCGTGATTACGACTGGCGCCGTGAAGCCCTGGCGCTGTTCTCTGCGGCCAGCATTGTGCCGCTGTATGTGGGCATGGCGACGCATGAGCAGGCTGAACGGCTGTCCGATGCCGTTAAAGCCCGTCTGCTCACGCCGGGCGGTATTCTCGCCACCGAATATGAAACAGGTGAGCAGTGGGATAAGCCGAACGGCTGGGCACCGCTACAATGGATGGCGATCCAGGGGTTCAAGCAGTACGGCAACGACTCGCTGGGGGATGAGATCGCCTGGAGCTGGCTGCACACGGTAAACCATTACTACAAAACCCATCATAAGCTGATTGAGAAGTACCACATCGCCAGCAGCACGCCACACGAAGGTGGCGGGGGGGAGTATCCGTTGCAGGATGGCTTCGGCTGGACGAATGGGGTGGTGCGGCGGTTGATTGGGTTATATGGTGAACCTTGAGCCTTGCCCCTCACCCTAACCCTCTCCCCTGAGGGGAGAGGGAAAAGTTAACGAATCACCTCATAAATGGCAGTCTGGATGGACTGCCATTTTTTTGTACTGGCATCGGGCTGCGTCTTCGCGCGGCGCGTTGCCATATCGGCGTCGTGCTGCTGACGTTTCACTACCGCCGGGACGGTACAGAATGCTTTCAGGTACTGCTTACGCATAGACGTCAGCGATTCGCCGTTCGCCATCGCATGGCTAAGCGTATTAATAAAGCGTCGGCAGGGCTTTTGCTCTGTCATTTGCAGGCGGTAGCGCAACATCACTTCCAGCACGTCATCGTAGCCTGCCGACAATGCCTCCTCCGTCCATGACATTTTCCAGTCCATGCCACCCTGCAAGAACAGGAGCGCCACGCGGGTATCGTTGCGGCTAATCGCTGAACGGAAGTTGTTTTCATCCCAGGTGACACCCATGCGCGTCAGCGTTTCTCGCGAGGAAGGCGTTTCGCGCATCTCCTGCACCGGCGCGGGAGATGCCGTGCTGGCCACAGTCGGCTGCGGTTTACTGCTGATTACCAGCCAGGCTCCTCCCACGACAATCGCGATAACCATCATGCCAACCGCTCCCCACAGCACGCCGGAAATCAGCTGTTCGCGCTGCTCTGGCGTACGCGCGGCGCGCTGAGTCGGTTTCTCTATGCTGTCACGCACTTCAAACAGATCGCCGCCTGTGGTGCGGTCTATTTTTTGCGCCTTTTCCCAGAATGCATGCAGCTCGCTTTCATCCACCGCCATCAGCGCCGCCGGGTTAACGCGTGTCCGCCCTTCCTCAAACGCGCGCTGAACGGAGCGGGTGATCTGCGTGTAATAGCTGTCGAGCAGCTGGATTTGCGCCCCGCTCAACGGCTGCTGCACGGTGATGCTGTTGCGGATTTGACGGATATCTTCGAGGAAGGTTTGCAGGGTTTTGCGGGGTTCTACCAGCAGCGTCAGCATGTCCGGGGCGTTAAACAGCGACGCGTAGTAGCGGCTAAATTCTTTCTTATCCACCAGCAGCTGGGCCAGCTCACTAAATAACATGCCGCTCAGAACATCATTAATTTCACCGTTTTTCAGCCAGCGACGCACACGTTCAGCATTAAACAAGGTCTTAAGATGATTATTCAGCCGCACCGGATCGGGCCATGCCTGCTGTATCAATCCTTTTATCATCAGCTCAATGGCACGCACCTGTTTCTGCGCCTGGAGCTGGCTCGCCTTGTCTGGCACCCTCCCGGTATCGTAGGTCAGAAGGGGCTGTTGCAGACGCAGATATTCAAGGGATGTGACGAAGCGCATCGCCGCAATCAGCTGGTTTTCGCTGACATCCTGCCCGCTTTCATACTGGGGAACGCGCTGCTGAAGCAAGCGTAATTGCAGCGTAAAGGCTGTCATTTCCGCATCATTCAGGTTCAGCTTTCTGGCTACGGCGCCCCACCCGCCCAGCCCCAGGCGGGCGCTATCCAGTTGTTCCAGAAACCAGCGTGGATCTTTTCCTTCAGAAACATGTACATTCAACAGAAGTAAGATTTCAACAGACGCCTGGCGGATCGCCGCCAGACAGTGTTCAAACTGTTCGCGGGTATGATGCGATGAGCTAATCATCATTGTTTTCCTTGAGAGACAATGAGTACCGCCAAAGCGGCATTAAAAGTCGTTTTTCTTTTTATTTATAGGAGGTTAAACATACCTGACTTTCTGTTGAAATAAAGTGACAACCCTATAATCATTTGCAATGTCTCCGGAGGATCGTCATGCCCGCCTTAACCACCGCGCGTCTCACCTGCTTGCCGCTGCAAGAGCAAGACTGGCCCTTTTTTCTGTCGCTACAGCAAAATCCTGACGTGATGCGTTTTGTCGCCCATGAGCGTAGCGAGGCTGACATTCGGGAGGCCTTTGTGTCTCGTCTGTTGCCGTGGGCACCGGGCAGCTCGCACTGGCTCTGCCTTGTGGTGCGTGAGACGGCCAGCCAGACGCCGCTGGGCGTAACCGGCTATGTGCACCGGGAAGCAGATTGTGCCGAAGTCGGTTTTCTCTTTGCGCCCTCTGCGCAGGGGAAAGGTTACGGCTTTGAATCTCTGCGGGCGGTGTGTGATTTCGCGCTGACCCAGGGCAATATCCGTCGGCTCACCGCGACCGTGACGGCGGGAAATATCGCCTCAAGGCGACTGCTGGAAAAAACAGGTTTTCAGCTGGAAGGTGAGTTGCGCGAGAGTTATTTCCTTTCAGGGCAATGGCATAACGACTGGCTATTCGGTTTACTGAAAAAGGAATATCCGTTCAGTAAAACCTGATCAACGGCCATTTGGCGGATATTCCCCGGGCTGTTTTCCCTTTATAGTTCCGCCATAAAGAGGAAACGCTTATGACGGGTTATGCAATGCAGATATCTTCTGCTGCAATCGCATTAATTAAAAAACAGCAGGGTCTTTCCCTGGAGAAATACCGTGACGAAAAGGGAATATGGGTTATAGGTTACGGTCACGTGATTCGCCAGTGGGAAAAATTTAACGGCCTCATCACGCCGACTGAGGCGGAGAATTTGCTTTTCAATGATATTCATTTATGTGAGTCGCTGCTGCGGGAAATGAACAAACGCCCATTAACCCAACAGCAGCATGATGCACTGGTATTAACGCTCTTCAGTTTTGGGGAAGATTCCCCTCTGCCAGAGAAGATCCTTCAGGCCGTCGCCCGGGTATAGTACATCGCGGCCTGCGTCCGGTTTTTGACATCAAGACGACGGAAAAGCGTCTCAAGATGGGCTTTTACCGTTGCCGCACTGATATTGAGATTACGACCTATCTCTTTATTTGACTCTCCGGCCGCCAGTAATTTCAATACCTCACGCTGGCGCTCACTTAACAATGACAGCTCATCATGAGAGGAGTGCTGGTTCATCCACTCGCCGGGAAAACAGACCATCCCTCGCGATACAGAATCCAGCACGGCGGAAAAGCGTTCGGGATTCGCATTACGAGGGATTATTGCCACCACGTTGCGCTGTAGCATTTGCTCAACCCAGCGAGGCTCTTTTTTCGTTAACACCAGCACCACACGCGCTGTTGGAAAACGATTCATAATCTCTTCCGGTAAAGCCACACCGTTATCATGAATTAAATACCCATCTATCATGACGATAGCGGAAGGTGACGCGGATAAGTGTGCCCATAATTCATCAGTCTGACGAGTTCCTGTCAAATCTATTTCCGGAATTAATTTCTGCAAACTGCACTTCGCTCCATGAATAAATAATGACTGCCTGTCAAACATGATTACTCGCATCGTATTACTCCTCTGAGAATAGCGAAGGGGGATTCTACAGAGGCATTTTTTAAGAAAAAACTCAATGAATGGAGAGGTTACAATTCACCCAGCTCTCTTTATATCTTTCATCATTTAGACACACCTGCTTTAAGGATTTCCTTAAGAGGGTTCCCTCCCCCTTAAGTCTGAACATTACAGGAACATACCGCCTGAAACTTCAATACGTTGCGCATTCATCCAGCCCAGTTTGTCACTGAGCAACGCCGCAATGGCGTCACCGATATCATCGGGCAGGCCCACCCGTCCCAGCGCCGTCTGCGAGGCCAGCAGCTGGTTAAGCTCCGCATTATCCCTTACGCGTCCGCCTCCAAAGTCGGTTTCAATCGCGCCAGGCGCGATGATATTGACGGAAATTCCGCGCACGCCAAGCTCTTTTGCCTGATAGCGGGTCAGCACTTCCATCGCCCCTTTCATTGCCGCGTAAGTCCCTGAACCTGGCTGAGTAAAACGGGCCAGTCCGCTTGAGACATTCAGGATCCGTCCTCCGTCTTTTATGAGCGGCAGCAGCTGTTGTGTGAGGAAAAACGGACCTTTGAAGTGAATATTCACCGCATCATCAAACTGCGCTTCTGTCGTCTCGGTATAGGGTGCGTATAACCCTGTACCTGCGTTGTTCACTAAATAGTCAAAGGTGTAACGTTGCCAGACGTGTGTAAGGGTTTCCTTCACCTGTTGAGCGAAGCGCGCAAAACTTGCCGTATCGCCGACGTTAAGCTGCAATGCTGCCGCTTTTCTACCTTTTCCCTCAATTTCGCGTACAACTTCCTGCGCCTCCTGCTGACTGCTGTTCCAGGTCAGGATGATATCTGTCCCTTCCGCAGCAAGCTTCAAAACCGCATTTTTACCCAGGCCGCGGCTACCGCCCGTCACTAATGCAATACGTTCACGCATAATTCACCTCGTTTCGACTGCGATGAAGATTGAGAATGAGCTTATTAGATGGTAGAAAATCAATAAATAGTGCCGCCAACGCTTCACTGTTTCATTTCAAACAACAATGACCCATATCTATGGATAAAATATACGCAATGCAGCTTTTCCTTCGCGTCGCGGAACTGGAGAGTTTTACCCGCGCGGCGGAGACGTTAAGCCTGCCGAAGGGGAGTGTCTCGCGGCAGATCCAGGCGCTGGAGAACGCGCTTGGCACTCAACTGCTGCACCGCACTACCCGCCGCGTCAGCCTGACGCAGGACGGCATGGTTTATTACGAACGCGCAAAAGATCTGCTGATGAATCTGGACGAACTGGACGGCATGTTTCTGCACGACCCTTCCACCATCAGCGGTCGGCTACGTGTGGATATGCCCGTTGCCATTGCACGAAATGTCGTCATTCCGAAACTGCCTGCATTTTTACAACAGTTTCCCGGCATTGAGCTTGAGCTGAGCAGCAGCGATCGTCTGGTCGATGTCATCCGCGAAGGATTTGACTGCGTGGTTCGCGTGGGAAACTTGAAGGACTCCGGGCTTATCGCCCGCCCGCTTGGGAAGCTTTCAGTGATTAACTGCGCCAGCCCGGATTATCTCACGCGATTCGGCTACCCTGAGACGCTGGATGATTTGGGCTCACACGCCCTCATTCATTACTCCGCCACGCTGGGCACCCGTCCTCTGGGGTTTGAGTATTTCAACGGCAGCGCGACCCAGTGGATAAAAACGGGAGGCGTTTTGACGGTTAACAGCACGGAAACCTACCAGGCCGCCTGTATCGCCGGGCTTGGCATTATTCAGGTCCCGCGCGTCGGGGTGCGTGATGCCCTGCGCACGAAAAAACTCGTTGAGATCCTGCCGCAATATCGGGCTGAACCAATGCCCGTCTCCCTCATTTATCCCCACCGCCGTAACCTCTCCCGTCGGGTGCATGTGTTTATGGAGTGGCTTACCGAACTCACAAAAAGTTACGTGGACTAGTCGCAAGCTATAATTCAGTAACATCCAGCTCAACGAAAAGGAAAATGCGCGTGACGCCGGAAAATAACCCGCAACGACCAACTCAACATTTAGATTATGAACCCATCAAAAAGATGGATAACGAGCCTGAAGCGCCGAAGGAGCCTGGAACGACCAGCAAAGCGCTGGGCACCGTGACCGGCATAGCCGAAAAAATTCAGCAGATACCCGCGATTGCTCACCTGATCCGCGCCGCTGAGCGCTTTAACGACCGCATGGGAAATCAGTTTGGCGCGGCGATCACCTACTTCTCTTTCCTGTCGATGATCCCCATCCTGATGGTGTCGTTTGCTGCCGCCGGTTTTGTTCTGGCGTCTCACCCGACGCTGTTGCAGGACATCTTCAATAAGATCCTGACCAACGTCAGCGACCAGACGCTCGCCACGACGCTCAAAAGCACCATCAATACCGCCGTGCAGCAGCGTACCACCGTGGGTATCGTCGGGTTGCTGATTGCGCTCTATTCCGGGGTTAACTGGATGGGCAACCTGCGTGAAGCCATTCGCGCCCAGTCGCGTGACGTCTGGGAGCGTACGCCGCAGGATCAGGAGAAGATATGGGTGAAGTATTTGCGCGACTTTATCTCGCTGATTGGTCTGCTGGTGGCGCTGGTCATCACGCTCTCTATCACCTCGGTCGCCGGTTCTGCGCAGCAGATGATTATCTCCGCGCTGTATCTGGACTACATTGAATGGCTGAAACCGGCCTGGCGCGGTATAGGGCTTGCTATCTCCATCTTTGCTAACTACCTGCTGTTCTTCTGGATCTTCTGGCGTTTGCCCCGCCATCGGCCGCGCAAGAAGGCGCTGATCCGTGGGACGTTGATTGCCGCCATTGGCTTTGAGGTGATCAAAATTGTGATGACCTATACGCTGCCATCGCTGGTGAAGTCCCCCTCCGGCGCGGCCTTTGGTTCGGTGCTGGGGCTGATGGCCTTCTTCTATTTCTTCGCACGCCTGACGCTGTTCTGTGCCGCGTGGATCGCCACCGCAGAGTATAAAGACGACCCGCGCATGCCGGGAAAAACCCACCACTGATGTCCTGTCGGGCTGATATTTCAGCCCGATTCATCATTTCAGCATATAAATCCAGACCGTAACTTTTATTTAACTCAAAACCAGTTTTAATTACTGATATTTAAAATGTGTGAAGCATTTCATGGAAGTGTTTTCGCTGGCCTGAAAATTATCCGCTTTTTGTTGCTTTTATGACCGCATCACGCCTTTGTTACAGATTGAAATGTCGCTTTTGCTATGCCTAATATGGCCCTTCGTTCGTCCAAAAATAAGAAAATATTATGCAAGCAACAGCCACCACACTTAACGAAGGGGCGGAACACGTTCCGGTCAACTCCCGCAATAAAGTCGTCGTCGCATCGCTGATTGGCACCGCCATTGAGTTCTTCGACTTTTATATTTACGCCACCGCTGCGGTCATTGTCTTTCCGCATATTTTCTTCCCACAGGGCGACCCGACGGCAGCCACGCTACAGTCTTTAGCTACCTTTGCTATCGCCTTCGTTGCGCGTCCTATAGGTTCAGCGGTCTTTGGCCACTTTGGCGATCGCGTCGGTCGTAAAGTGACGCTGGTTGCCTCGCTGCTGACGATGGGGATCTCCACCGTCGCCATCGGCCTGCTGCCGACCTATGAAACTATCGGCATTCTGGCGCCTGTGCTGCTGGCGCTGGCGCGCTTTGGTCAGGGCCTGGGGCTGGGCGGGGAATGGGGCGGCGCGGCGCTGCTAGCGACCGAGAACGCCCCGGCGCGTAAGCGTGCCCTGTATGGCTCTTTCCCACAGCTGGGCGCGCCGATTGGCTTCTTCTTCGCGAACGGCACCTTCCTGCTCCTCTCCTGGCTGCTGACCGATGAACAGTTCATGAGCTGGGGCTGGCGTATTCCGTTCGTCTTCTCTGCCGTGCTGGTGCTGATTGGCCTGTACGTGCGCGTGTCGCTGCACGAGACGCCGGTCTTCGCTAAAGTCGCCGCGGCGAAAAAGCAGGTTAAAGTTCCGCTGGGGACGCTGCTGACCAAACACCTCCGCGTGACCGTGCTGGGTACGTTCATCATGCTGGCGACCTACACGCTGTTCTATATCATGACCGTGTACTCCATGACCTACAGTACCGCCGCCGTACCGGTCGGACTGGGCCTGCCGCGTAACGAAGTGCTGTGGATGCTGATGATGGCGGTTATTGGATTTGGCGTGATGGTGCCCATCGCGGGCCTGCTGGCAGATAAATTTGGCCGTCGTTCAAGCATGATCGTCATCACCTCGCTGATCATCCTGTTCGCACTGTTTGTCTTCCCGCCGCTGCTGGGTTCAGGTAGCCCTGCGCTGGTGATGGCGTATCTGCTGATTGGTCTGAGCCTGATGGGGCTGACCTTTGGCCCAATGGGCGCGCTGCTGCCGGAGCTGTTCCCGACTGAAGTGCGTTATACCGGCGCGTCGTTCTCCTATAACGTTTCGTCTATTCTGGGCGCCTCGGTGGCCCCGTATATCGCCACGTGGCTTCAGGCGAACTATGGTCTGTTCTATGTGGGTGTCTATCTGGCGGCCATGGCAGCGTTGACGCTGATTGCGCTGCTGCTGACGCACGAAACTAAGTATCAGACTCTGTAAGCGAATGCCGGGTGGCGGCTACGCCTTACCCGGCCTACGATTCACATGTAGGCCGGGTAAGCGCAGCGTCACCCGGCAAGAACAGGCCACACCTTACTTCTTCATCTGCGACAAAATCGTCCGACACTGATTCGCTTCGCCTTCTGACGGCGAAATCAACGCCAGCAGCGCCGCCGCAGGGGTGACCAGCGTGGCGAGGGCGGCGGCAACCGCACCGCGCGCAATCAGCGGTCCGGCCTTCACGCCCGCCTGCGGATCTTTGAAGGTCCCGCGAACGTAGAGCGGCGAGCGCAGGGTGATGATGCGAATGCCTTTACTTTCCGGATCGATGGTTAAATCCAGCTGCTCGGACGCCATGCTGGCGGTACCGGTGATGTTGATAACCGCGTTTTCCGTGTCGAATGCGAAAATCTGCGGACGCGCCACACCGTTGACCAGGTCCACGTTTGCCGCCGCGCAGTTCACGCGCACTTCATCGTCTCCGAAGATTTGTCCGACGATGAAGTTACCGACGTTCAGCCCCAGGATCTCCATAAGGTTACGGCTCACCAGCCCGTCGTTCATTAGCAGCTTCAGGTTGCCGTTTCCGCTGCCTAACAGCGCGGCCACAGAGTTACCCGTGCCGCGAATGTCCGCATCACCGTTCATCTCACCGAGGGTTTTCTGCATCAACTCCACGTCCGGCATCAGCTCTTTCAGCTTCAGACGACGCGCCTGGATCTCCGCCCTTCCCTGCATCGGCTTTTTATCCCCCTCCAGGTGGATATTCGAGGAAATGGTTCCCCCGGCCATGCCAAACTTCAGCGGTTGCAGGCGCAGATCGGCGTTTTTCAGGATGATATGGGTCGAGAGGTTGCTCAACGGCAGCGTGCTGCCATGCTCAATTTTACGTCCTTTGAAGCGCACGTCCGCATCCATTACGTCCCACTTGTCGGTTTCGAAGCGGTCATAGGGCAGCACTTTACCCGCAGGCTGAGCGTCCTTTTTGACCTCTTTTGACTTCGTGCCTTTACCCGAATCTACGCCAATCAGCGGACCAAGATCGGCCAGACGCAGCTGGCGGGATTCAACGTCCCCCTCCAGTTTCGGGCGCGGTTTTCCGGTGGTGTAGGTCAGCGTGCCGTGTATATCGCTATCGCCGATGCGGCCGTTGAACCCCCGGTAGTCAAAGACGGACGATTTTTCAGCGTCGATTTTTGCGACCAGCCGCCCGTCCGTTTCAAACGGCGGGGTATCCGGCAGCAGCACGCCGGTGAGATCGTACAGTTCACCCAGCGAATCCCCGGCAAACTTAAGCTGGAGGTCGACGCCGCCCATGTTCATCGGGTCGTTAACCGTGCCCACGAACGCCACGCGGGTATTGCCCGAGCGGAAGTCCGCCTGCACCGGGAATGGCGTACCCTCGCTCCTGAGCGCCAGCATACCGCCGATTTTGCCTTTACCGGTCAGTGGCTGGCCGTTGTAGCGCCCTTTCGCTGTCAGGCCGAAGACGTAATCGCCAGCTTTGCTGTCATCGCCTTTGGCTTTGCTGCCCGTCACTTCGCTAAACGGCAGCGGCTTGCCCAGCGGATCGACGAGGATCTCCACGTCAGCCTTACTTACTTTATCGTCAATGGCGATCCGCCCCCGATCGAACAGAATATTGTCGAGGCGGAAGGACCATGAAGAGGGCTGCGCATTCGGATCTTTATCGCCGCTGCTGGCGAGATCGAACGTCCAGTTATTGGTTTTCTCCGACAGGCGAATCAGCCGCGCGTCGGGCTGCTGAAGTTTGATCCACGGCAGATACACCGTTTTGGTTAACAGGGCTAACGGCGCCAGCGTGGCTTCCACGCGCGGCAGGTGGATCATGGTCACTTCGGGGATGTCCGGCGGGTTGCCAAGAATGATGTCGTCAGCGTGAACGTGCGGCCAGGGCACCCAGCTTCGCCAGCCGGTTTCCTCTTTCTGACGCTCCCACACGACCCCCAAATCGCCACGTATTGCGAAGGGGCGGTTTAGCTCGGTCGAGACTTTCTGGTTGATGGTCGGTTTGAGGCGGTTCCAGTCAAACGTGGCGATAATGATGATTAAGAACACGATCAGCAACAAGAAAATCCCTGCTGTCCAGGAAATCACCCTGGTTGTTTTTGTCATTGTTGTCCCCTTTCCTGATGAACTTGCCTTTAAAACTATAGTTCAGACAAAGGGAAGCGGGCAGATCAGAGGGTGGTTATCACCTTTTCCAGGGTATCCATGGGGACAGGACGAGAGAGGAAATAACCCTGTGCCGCCGCTGCCGGAGAATTTTGCACGTCGCGCCACTCTTCCAGCGTCTCTACGCCTTCCACAATGACGCCCTGGCAATAGCGGTTCATCAGTTGCAGGAGCATCGTAAACAGGTTCCGTCCTTCCGGTGTCTGGCGCAGCATGATAAACAGATCGCGGGCCACTTTGATGTAGTCATAACGCACTTCGCTCAGGGCGGAGAAGTTGGCCATACCGGTACCGAAATCATCCAGCCACAGCGGGCCAAACTCACACATCGAGGCAAATGAGGAGTCCTGCGGCAGCTGAACATGTTCCACCAGCTCGAAGCGCATCCACGGCAGGGTGGCAATCAGCGCCTGCAGCGTCGCATTCTGACGTAACGCCATCAGGGTTGGGCCATCCACGTTCACCGAAGCCAGAATACCGTGCTGCTCGAAGAACGCCTGCTTCGTCGCCAGCATTCTCAACTGCTCTTCCAGCACGTCGATGCGCTGACGCACGGCAACCTCCGCAAAATAGCGGTCCGGCGCGATACGCTGCGAAGGGTTCGATGGATGAGTGACGACCGTTAACACCTCAATTGCCATTAACCGACCGTCAGTACGGTAGATAGGCTGATAGGTGTACGCTCGCTCACATTGCAGCCAGTAGCGATGCTCCTGCAAGTTCTCAATACTTGCCTCAGGCGTAGTGCTCAGCCGCTGGATAACCTGCTCTGACTTCATTTCGGATGTCCTGTTGTATGGGATAGCCTTTCTGGACTCGTCACTGAGTTATCGGCCCGCCAGGTGAGAACTTTATGTTCAATTCAGCGGGAAAATGAAATTAAGATGACAGAAATATGCCGGAACACGCGCTGGCTCAAAAAAAATAATGGAACGTCGTTTTAATATGGTTGACCGTAAAAAACACACAGCGCACACTACCCTTAATTACTCTGTTCAGGTTCACGACTATGTCTAAGAAAATTGCCGTGATTGGCGAATGCATGATTGAGCTGTCCCAGAAAGGCGCGGAAGTCAGCCGCGGTTTTGGCGGCGATACATTGAACACCTCCGTTTACATTGCCCGTCAGGTCGCCCCCGACGCGCTGAGCGTGAGCTACGTTACCGCGCTGGGAACGGACAGCTTCAGCCAGCAGATGCTGGAGGCCTGGCAGGGTGAAAACGTTGAAACTTCGCTGATCCAGCGAATGGAAAACCGTCTGCCGGGTTTGTACTACATCGAAACCGACAGTACCGGCGAGCGCACCTTCTATTACTGGCGTAATGAAGCGGCTGCCAAATTCTGGCTGGAAAGCGATGCCGCCGCTGCGATTTGCGAAGAGCTGGCCACCTTCGATTACCTCTACCTGAGCGGGATCAGCCTGGCGATCCTGAGCCAGCAGAGCCGTGAAAAGCTGCTGTCACTGCTGCGCGAATGCCGTGCCAATGGCGGTAAGGTGATTTTCGATAACAACTACCGTCCACGTTTGTGGGCCAGCCGCGAAGAGACGCAGCAGGTCTACCAGCAGATGCTCGAATGCACCGATATCGCCTTCCTGACGCTGGATGATGAAGATGCTCTGTGGGGCGAAAAACCGGTTGATGAGGTCATCGCCCGGACGCAGGCTGCCGGGGTCAGCGAAGTGGTGATCAAGCGCGGGGCGGAGTCTTGCCTGGTGGCGGTTGCAGGTGAAGCCGTGACAGAGGTCCCGGCGGTGAAGCTGGCGAAAGAGAAAGTGATCGATACCACTGCGGCGGGAGATTCTTTCAGCGCGGGGTATCTGGCGGTACGTCTGACGGGAGGTACGCCGGAAGCGGCGGCGCAGCGCGGTCATTTAACGGCCAGCACGGTGATTCAGTATCGCGGAGCGATTATTCCGCGCGAGGCGATGCCTGCTTAAGGAATGGGCGGGCTGATGCCCTCACCCTCTCCCACAGGGCTGAGGGTTCCCCACAAATTAATGCGAGCACTGAGCAATCCCCTCGCCCCTCCGGGGAGAGGGTAGGGTGAGGGGAACATACGGAGGTGGTGGTCATTCCGTTCACTTTATGTTCCTTGCTACTCTGTAACGACATGACCGGTGAACGTGCCAGGGTGGCTCAGGGCATCGCTGACAGCCCTCAGTCATTTAGAAAGCAACTTTATTGCTTCTGCATAAAAAAATTACTGGGGATCCCTCAGCCCACAAGGAGAGGGAACGCAGGGCCTTACTGGCCCTGCGGAATATCGCTCGCATCCTGGTGCAAATCATCGGCCGCCGCCTGTACTGGCTGCGACGGCGTCGCCATGATGGCGTTCCAGGTGGCCTTTAACTCTTTCATGTCATATTCCGGCTCACCTTTCGGCTGCAACAGAATCAACGCCATATCCTGAGACAGCTGCTGCCGCAGATCCTGATTCAGCATCTCCACGGTCAGACCGTTCAGGAAATCCTGACGCAATTTCTGATACTGCTCCGGCGCGATATCCACGACCTGATTCTGTAAGGAGCGAATGCGCTGGCTGATTAAGATATCGGTATCGGCGCGGGCATAGGTGGCAAACAGTTTCTGCAATTCGAGGGATTTCTGCGCCACCAGCGCGTTAAATTCCTCTTCAGACAGGCCCTCTTTACGCACTTTAGCCAGCTCTTTCGCCACCACGCCGAGATTGGCATTCAGCTTATCACCCGGCGATTCGACGTTAATGGCGCACTGGGCGCGCTGGAACAGCACGCGGCAGTCAAAGCCCAGACCAATGTCTTTCACGTTGTTCTTGCTGAGCGTCTGCTGAACATGCCAGAACAGCGCTTCACGCGCCAGGTCCGCACGCCAGTAACGCAACAGCGCCGAGGACTCGCGGATCGGCTGCCAGGCGGTATCCCACATCATCGAAAGACGATCCTGACGCACGGTATCCGTCATGATACTGACCGTCTCAGGACGCAGCGGGGACAAAGTAGGAACAGGGGCGGGCGTTTCACGCTTCCCTTTTAGATCGCCAAAGGCTTTGTTGATCTGCTCTATCACCGCACGGCTGTCCACGTTGCCCACTACAATGAGGGTCATGGCATCCGGGGTGTACCACTGCTGGTAGAAAGATTTCACCTGCGCGGCATCAACCGGCTGTTTCAGCGGTTCTGCCGGGTCGTGTCCAAGCAGCGTGGACCCTTTCAGGCGGTAGCGCCACCAGCCTTCTTTGGTATCCGTCGGCCAGGTCGCCACCATGTCGCTGTTGCTCAACGCATAGTTTACGGTCTCAGGCGTAATCGCCAGTTTGCCGGTGGCATCGGATAGATAGGTAAGCGCTTCTTTAAGCAGATCGTTACGGTTGTTGGGCAGGCTCAGATTAAACATGGTGTAGTCATAGGAGACCACAGCCGGGGGCAGCGGGCGTTTAGGATCGATGGCCTGTTGCCATAAAGAACGCACCTGAACCGCCTGCAAACTGCCGCTCTGGGTGAGCGCCAATCGAGGAATAAAATGGCTTAAGCCGGTCTGCTGGGTGCTTTCTGTGAGGGAGCCGGTATTCACAGCCAGACGAATTTCAATGCGATCGCTCGGACGTTGCGGAGTGGATAACACCTGCCACTGGAATCCGTTCGCCAGTGTTCCCTGTTGCCAGGCCGGGTCTGGCTGGAGCGCATCTGCCTGCACATAACTGGCTGCTGCCATCATCAGCAAACCGCCGGTTAAGAGTCGAATTTTTGTGCCCTGCATGTGAACCCCTGATCAACATTCCTGGTTAAAGAGAGTGTCTCGCGACGTGAGCACTCAAAGATGACGATGAAAACCTTCCGATTAGACAGCGTGTTCGGCTAAACGTCACGGGCGGAAGCGAAATATACCCAAAAAAATTTTGTCGAAATATGACAGGTATGAGCGGTTATTATGCGCAGGTGCCCGCATCCCCACAAGGGAATACGGGCATTTATGAGGGATTAAGAGGATAAACCGGGGGTTTTGTCCTCAGATGTGCGATTATTCAGCGTATCGTTAAGTTTCTTGTGATCCAGCTCTTTTACCCACTTCGCCACCACAACCGTCGCCACACCATTACCAATCAGGTTGGTTAACGCGCGGGCTTCAGACATAAAGCGGTCGATACCGAGGATCAGGGCCAAACCCGCCACCGGCAGATGGCCAACTGCTGAGATAGTGGCCGCCAGCACGATAAATCCGCTACCCGTTACGCCCGCCGCCCCTTTCGAGGAGAGCAGGAGGACGACCAGCAGCGTAATCTGATGGAAGATATCCATGTGGCTGTTGGTGGCCTGAGCAATAAAGACCGCCGCCATCGTCAGGTAAATCGAGGTGCCGTCCAGGTTAAAGGAGTAGCCCGTAGGAATAACCAGCCCCACCACTGACTTACGGCAGCCCAGCTTTTCCATTTTATCGAGCATACGCGGCAGCGCGGACTCAGAAGAGGATGTGCCGAGGACAATCAGCAGCTCTTCACGAATGTAACGGATAAATTTGAAGATGCTGAAGCCGGTCGCACGAGCGATGGAGCCGAGCACCACCACCACAAACAGAATACAGGTGATATAGAAGCAGATAATCAGCTGGCCAAGCTGTACCAGCGTGCCGACGCCGTATTTCCCGATGGTGAAGGCCATCGCGCCAAAGGCACCAATCGGGGCCAGACGCATAATCATGTTGATGATGCCGAAGATAACCTGCGAGAAGCTTTCAATGACGTTAAAAATCAGCTGACCTTTGCTGCCAAGACGGTGCAGGGCAAAGCCAAACAGCACGGCAAACAGCAGTACCTGGAGGATATTTCCGCTGGCGAACGCGCCAATCACGCTGCTCGGGATCACGTCCAGCAGGAAGGCAACAATCCCCTGATCTTTCGCCTGTTCAGCGTAAACCGCCACCGCTTTCGCATCCAGCGTGGCCGGGTCAACGTTCATGCCCGCGCCAGGTTGTACCACGTTGACAATAATCAGGCCGATAATCAGCGCGATGGTACTGACAATCTCGAAGTACAGCAGGGCAACCGCCCCCGTACGCCCGACCGCCTTCATGCTTTCCATGCCAGCGATACCGGTCACCACGGTACAGAAGATGACCGGCGCGATGATCATTTTGATGAGTTTAACGAACGCGTCGCCAAGCGGTTTCATTTGCGCGCCCAGCTCCGGGTAGTAGTGACCGAGCAGAATACCGATGGCGATGGCTGTCAGGACCTGGAAGTAAAGACTTTTGAAGAGTGAGGTTTTCATAGGGTGTCCCTGGAAAGAATAACTACAGGCTTTGTAAGGTTATGGTTAACCTGCGGCTTTAAAATAACACCCACATAACAGGACAGAAATAAACGGGGTTCAAATTTGAAACACAAATGTTAAGAACTTTGAGCTGGCTCGCACAAGCCAGCAACAAAATTACACTTTTGCGTTATTGCCAGCGTCGGCGAGATAGCGTCGCTCAAAGGTATCCGTCGGCACGGCGCGGCCAAACAGGAAGCCCTGACCGCTCTCCACACCCGCCGCAGCCAGCCACTCGCGCTGGGCTTCGGCCTCAATACCTTCGGCAGTCACGTGCAGGTTCAGGCTGTGCGCCATCTGGATAATGGCCTGCACCAGGCTGCAATCCTCCGGCAGCCCTTTCACAAAGGTTTTGTCGATTTTCAGGACGTCCACCGGCAGGGTTTTCATGTGCTGGAGCTGACGCAGGCCGGAATACCCCATACCAAAATCGTCAAGCGCAATGCGGATCCCGGCATTACGCAGCGGTTTCAGAATGGCGACAGCGTCGTCAGGATTGTCAATACAACGGCTCTCGGTGACTTCCAGGATCAACGTGTGGGGCTGGATGCGGTAGCGATGGATCAACTCGAGCATATCCGGCACCATAGTCGGGTGCATCAGCTGTAGCGCAGAAAGATTCACCGACAGCGGCAGCGTGATGCCCCGTTGTTGCCAGGCCGCAAGCTGGCGGCACGACTCTTCCAGCACCCAGTATCCGACGGTGACCATCAGTCCGCAGGACTCGATACGTTCGATCATCCCCTCAGGCAGCTCCCACGTGCCGTCCGGCTGCTGCATGCGCAGCAACGCTTCGGCGCTGGTCACTTCACCCGTGCGCAAATCCACCTGCGGCTGTAGCCAGAGCGCAAACTGGCGATTGTCCATCGCCGTCAGAATGTCGCTCTCTTCCGTCAGGCGCTGCTGGGCTTTTTCCATTTGCTCCGGATCAAAGAACTGGATCTGGTTTTTGCCTTTTCGGCGCGCGGTAAACGCTGCTGAGAAAGCCCGACGGTATAACTGCTCGGCGGTCAGACCACCGTGGTACATTGCGATACCAATGCTGGCACTTGGGCGTAGCTGGATACCCTGAATGGGTAGCCGCTCATTTATGACAGTGAGTACTTGCTGACCTAGCGTAATAGCGTGCCACGGCTCTTTTACACCGTGCGCAATCACCACCAGGTCATAGCCGCTGACCTGGGTAAGTACCATGCGCGGCGCCAGCACAGATTTGATTTTTTCCACCAGCGTCAGTAATAGCATCTCGCGCTGGCTCTCTTTCAGCACGCCCGTCTTGTCCTGCAAGGTCTCGCAGGCAATCACCATCAGCGCGGTAGTCTGCTGGCGAGCGACGGTCTGCTCCAGCAGGGCCATTAAAAACGCTTTGTTTGGCAGGTCGGAAACCGGGAAACGGGTGGCGTTATTACTGACCTCTTCCTGCTGACGCAGGACACGCTGCTGGTTGATATTGTAACTGCGGACCAGCATGCCGATTTCATCGTCGTGATGCAGACGCGGCAAGGGAAGCTGATGCCCCATATGCTCCTGCGGAGAGAGGTCATTCAGCTCCCGGGCTATGCGGCGCAACGGATGCACAATTAACCGGTTGATGCACCACGTCAGCGCCACGCTCAACATTAAGGTTAAAAGTAAGTAAGTAGTCACTAACGTAGCAACCCAACTCATGACGAATTTATACATGCGGTACGAGTCCGCCTGTAGTACCAGATAGGCCAGCGGCTGCGGGTTAGCCGGTCTTTCCAGGGAATAGAGAGGCAGGGAAATCTGCACCGGCAGTTCAAACAGGCGCATCACCATCATCGGGACGGGACGCTCCGGGATAAAGCTCATCCGCAGCGCCTGGAACTGGTTCGGCAGCACGACGTCGGCGCGGCTCACGATACCGGCGGGCTGAATGCGCTTCAGGATGGATTCCGCCTCGGGGATATCCCCTTTCAGGATCGAGGCCGACAGGGGTTCCCGCACCGAGCGGGCAATACTTTCCAGTTGCGAAGCCGTGTTATAGCGATTCTGCTGTACGGAATGAAACAGCAAAATGACGCAGAAGATGAAGACAAACAGCATTGTGACGGCAGACACCATCGCCATCTGTTTGATCGTTAAGGAACGGCTGACACGCAAAATGACTCTCCACAAAACTCGAAGCGCAGGGCGCACCAGGGCGTAAACCTGGTGCGCCCGAGTATACCCGATAGCTGCACTTTTAAGAGAGACTTACAATTAGATTAAGCAAAAATCCGATCACCAGTCTGCATAAGGCACCAGCGGTTCCGGCGGTAAGTCCATATCACCCTGCCAGCCTGCGGCAGAATACCGAACATAGAGCAGCGCATGGCTCGGGGTATAGTCTTTCGCTTCCTGAATATCGACGCCCAGACCGACAAACCAGTTGGACGTCACACGGCGTTCAACAATCGCCCTTGCGGTATAACCCGTCCCTGACGAGCTACTTCCGGTTCCCATCACACCTTTATCGGTATAACGGCCTGGCTCATTGTCCGGGATCAGCCCCTGCAACGGATAACGCATCACATCTTTTGTTTTTGAATGGGACCATGAGACGGAACCGCCCAGTTCCCATGACCAGTTCTCTGTGCGTTTACGCCAGTTCACCGGTAAGGCGAACGACACATACTCCTGGGGACTGTAGTAACCGCCCTGGCCCAGCGAATAGCCACTTAAATCCTTATCGTAATGCCAGAGCATGTTGGACACACCGACCGTCAGACGCTCGTTGTTCTGATTGATAAGCTTGTAGTAATAGCCGGTCATCCAGCGGACCCGCCAGTTATCTTCGACATTCTTCCCGGTGAGGCTGTCGGCACTCAGGCTTGACCAGATCCCGTTAGCTTCGCCTTTGTCGTAGCTCATGCTCACGCCGCCACCGGTAGCACGCACGCCGCCCCAGGTGGTGTCGGTATTGGGATCTTTTTGCCCGGCGAAGGCCAGCACAGAGCTGGAAATCGGACGACGATGGGCGTTCAGGGTGTAGCCAATCGGCCCCAAGTCGTTGCTGTAGCTCAGGCTGCCCACCACATCGACCACGTCGAAGCCCATCGGCGTTGTACCGATGTCCCACGCCCAGGTGTTGTTCTGCCAGCCGACGGCCACGCTGGCGCCGTTGGCCGACTGGTTCGTGCTGCCGTGACATGGCGTTTCGGCGCAGGTACCCCACGTTGGATCGTAGGTTCCATTGTCCGTATCAAAGGAACCGGCGTTCATATTGACCAGATCGCTACGGAAGAACATGCGGCCATCCGATAGCGGCGCATCCACCTGGAGCATAGTGGTGTGCGCTTTCAGGTCGGAATAGCCCCCCGTGCCGCTGGATCCCCAGTAGTCGTGTTGCAGCGTGACGTTCAGATCCTGCTGACGATAAAGATCGCCTGCATCGCTGCGCACGCCGCGCTTCAGCCAGTCATCTTTCTCATCGTTACGCGTAAGACGCGTAAAGCTGTCGTTATCGGTCGGACGGGTCGTCGTGATGCCCGATGAGACCATCGCATCCTTCCAGGTGTCCAGCGCCTGCTGAGGCTGACCATTTTGTGCCTGGAAGCGGGCGGCATCACGCATCACCAGCGCACTTTCCATAGAAGGCGGCTGCGATTTTGCCTGCGGAAGAATGGTGTTGAAGGTCTTTTCTGCCGCGGCTGAATCGCCCAGACCGGCCTGCGCCATGGCGATCCGGCGCTGCATATTGAGGGAGAGCGGTTCGCCGTTTTGTGCCGCGGGCAGTTTCGCCAGCTCAGCGCGAGCGGCGTCCCTGTTGCCCTGAGCAAGATTGACTTCGGTCAGGCCGAGAATTGCGTCTTCGTTCTGCGGTTCCCGTTGCAGGACGGTGTTGTAGGCGGTTTTCGCGGCCTCGTGATCGCCACGCTGTTCAGCCCAGTCCGCCAGCGTTAAGTCAATACGGGTGGACGGGGGCTGCTGGCGAAGCAGCGCTTCCGCCTCCTGCTCTTTTCCACCGTCGCGCAGGCGGTTGGCGTTTTCCAGCACCTGGTTACTTTGCAGGCGGTCCGCCAGCGCCTGGATGTTGCCGTTCCACTTGTCGCGCGGCAGCGTGTTCAGATGCGCCAGCGCGGCCCGGTCCCGATCGTTACCGGACAGGTACAGCCCGCTGGCGTAAACCTGATCCGGATCGCCCGGTTTCTGGCTTGCCAGCTGACGCATCAGGTTATCCGCCTGGCTGCGCTGACCCGCGCTATACAGATCGCGTGATAGCCGGTAGGTGATCCACACGTCGCCCGGGGAAAGCGCAAGGCGTCGGCGCTGAATTTCTGCGGCCTGCGCATAGTTTCCCTGGCTTTCCAGCTGTTCAGCCTGAGCCGAGAGCTGCTCGTTCGTCAGGCTACGTTCAATATCATCAATGCTGCGGCGCTGGCTGGCAGAGAGCGACTGAATAAACTGCGTCGCCTTCTCCGGAGACTGCTCGCGATAAATATTGGCAAGACCGCGTACCGCGTTGCTGTTGCCGCTGTCCATCCGCAATGCCTGGCGATAATAGCGTTCAGCCGCGTCGTTATCTTTGCGCGCCGCCGCCGCGTCACCCAGCCCCAGGACCGCGTAGCTGTCCGTATTGTCAATGTTGCGCGCCTGCTGATAATAGCGTTCCGCCTGGGCTGTCTTGTTGGCTTTCAGGGCGTTATCACCCTGCTGGATCAGCAGCCAGTATCGGTTAACCTTCAGCAGGCTGTCCCATTTGCCCCGGTTGTCGCTCTGCGGATCGAGGGCGATCGCCTTTTCAAACTGCGCAACCGCGCGGGCGCGATCGCCTTTCTGCGAATAGGCCTGCCCCAGCGCGCCTACGGCTTCACTGTCGGCGTGGTTGGCGCTGACTGCTTTCTGCAACTCCGTTACCGCTTTACTGCCCTGCCCGGCATCCACTGCGGCTAACCCTTCGGCTTTGGCGCGAAACGCCGGATCGGCGAGCTGTTTTTGCTGCGCTTCAAGCTGGGCGCGCGCCGCCGTCACGTTATCGCCATCGCTGAACACGCTCAGGTATTGTTGCAGCGCGGTAACGCTGGCGCTGCTGGCCGGCTGATCTTTGATCTGCTGGTACCACATGTCCGACGCCTGACTGCGGCCATTGTTCGATTTGGCCATCTCCTGTAAAACCGCAAACCCTTCATCACGCCGTCCACTCTGGAACAGAAGCTGCGCCAGCGAAGCCTGTAGCGGGGCGTTGCCCGGACTGCTGGCGTTGATTTTCTTCAGCTGATTAATGGCCAGATTGCGGCGGGCAGGCTCTTTCGCCACCACGTTCCAGTACTCCGTCGCGATGTCGCCGCTGGGCGGATTACCGTCAAACAGTTTGTCATACGCGGCAATAGCTTCCTGCGTGTGCCCGGTGGTGGCGAGCAGGCGAGCCTGCTGGAGGGCCTGGCGACCATCCGGCGTGGAGAGCAGCATGGTCGTACGGGAGGACTGGTACGCACTGGAATCGGGTGCCATTCCTTTCAGGCGATCCAGCTCTTTTTGCGCGCCCGCCGTATCCCCCTGTCGTAACAGGTAGCGGAAGCGAGCGGCAATCACGTCCGGGTTGTTGGGGTCGATCAGCTCAAGGCGATAGAGCGACTGGCGCACCAAATCCTCACGCTGGGTGGATTCCCCCAGACGAACCTGTTCCAGCAGCTGTCTCTGCTGCGGGGAGTTGGCGGCCTGGGCCAGGGGCATGAGCGCCAGGCCAAGCGATAAGGCGAGTAGATTTAGTGTGAACGTGCGCATTCCTGGCCCCAATCCGGTAGTAATTCACCTTGCGCGGTGAAACGAAAACGATGCTGATCCCACCCTTGTCCAAAGAGGGTCAGAACGTAGCTGTAATAAGCATTGTTATCGGGAAAACGATCGGCGACACGCTGGCGTTGCACCGCCTGCGCGTCCCGTTCTTGTAAAAATGGAAGCAGGGAGGCAGAAAACCCTACCGGCCCATCTCCGGTACGTTTTCCGGTCGCTACGTCCACTTTTTCCGGCGGTAAGCCTTGTTTGATTGTGGTGGTCGCCATGGGCTTGAAACGCGCCAGTAGCCGGGCTTTCTGCGGATCGTTATCGTTCATCATACCTACCCACAGATAGACGCGAATCGCATCGTAACTGCCGATCAGGGTCGTATCCTGCTTCAACTGCCAGCCGCCCTTTTTCTGGTATTTCACCCAGTTCGGGGAAAATCCTTTTGGCGCGGTCTCCAGCAGCAGACGCAGGTTGGTTTCACGGAGCGTTGTCCACGGTGCGCCGAAACGGGTGAAATAGCTCGCAAGCTGCGGCGGCAGGTAGCTGGGGTTGAAGCGCCAGACACTCTCTTCGGCAAAACCGACTTTACCCGGCAGCAGCATAGAACCCAGCCCCGGCACCTTCACCACTTCCTCACTGGCAATGCGCGTCAACAGCGCCTTACCCGTGCGCGTGTAATCGGGATTTTTCCACAGCCGCCCGGCTTCCAGCAGCGACCAGGCAATCCAGATATCGGCATCGGACGCGGAGTTAGGGTCGATAACCGCCCAGGTGTTGTCGTCCTTTTTCCCCCACAGCCACGCCGGGAGATGTTGGGCTAAATCCCCCTCGGCAAGGTTATCGCGCGTCCATGTCAGCAGCAGATCGAACGCCTTGCGATCGTTTGCTGCCAGGGCAAAGAACAGTCCATAGCTTTGCCCTTCGGAGGTGGTGATTTTGCGCGCGTCACTGGGATCAATGACGCGCCCACTTTCGCTCATATAATCCTGCTTGAACGTCTCCCAGGCAGGCCAGCGACAGGCGGCATGCAGATTCGCCGCCGCCAGCATCAACGCTGCGACTACACACCCGCGAAAGATTTTCATCACGGCTTACTCATGGTCCGGGTTAAGACGACGACGGCTGATGATTCGCAGCAGACGCCACAATACCCACGCCAGCAATACAACGCTGAGCGCAGCCAGCACGGCCAGCAGCACCGGGTGGTTAGAGAGGGCGTACCACAGGCGTTCGAACCACGGCAGATGACCGACGTAGTAGACATCCCCCACGCGCAGGCTGTTTACCCCCGACTCACGGATCACCGAGACGGAACCGAACATTGCCGCCCGTTTACCGCTGTCGTTCATGGCCGTGTTGAGCAGCTCATAGCCGCGCGGGCTGTCCGCAAGCAGGGCGATCACGCTGCGCTGGTCGTTATACGGAGACTGGAAGCCGACAATCGCAGCCATTGGACCCGTTGAGCTTACGGTCGTCCTGATATTGGCCTGACGATCGCCGCTGTCCGGCATGATGCTCGGGAACTCGGTCTGACGCAGCGGCGTGTTGACCCATGACTGAGCCGCCTGCACCAGCAGATCGACGCGCTTCTCGTCTTTCAGCTTGTCCGGAATGTTGCCGATGACCATGATATCGGCATCTTTGTTCTGGATCTGGCTACCGTCATCCGTCACCGTCACGTTGATAGCCGGTAAGCCGGTTTGCGCCCCGACGGTGCCCATGGTGTCCAGCAGCGTGGCAACCTGGCCTTCGTTGGCCGCTTTTGGCATCACGATAATCGATTCAGAGAGATCAGCCATGCGGCTGAACGGGAAACTGGCGTTAGCAAACGCACGCAGATCCGGCATCGCGATAAAGTGGTAATACTTCGAGAAGTCGATTGTGGAATCATCACCAATCACCACGTGGTTTTGCACCGGCTGGAAGGTAATACAGTTTTCCACCGATCCACCCGGCATCGGGTTCATGTACTGGAAGTTAAACCGCAGCTGGTTCACCGCACCGAGCTTCAGCGCCGGGATCGACACATCGGTTTTACCATCCAGCAGCCCCTGCAATACAGGCAGACGAAGCATCAACCGGTTTGTCTCCTGGCTGCTGGTCAGGCTGAAGGATTGCAGGAACTGGTTGTTGAGGCTGATATCCATGCGCGAGCTGTCTTTGGTTACCGGCGCGGTGTAACGGTAGTTCAGGTTGATATCAATACCGTTGGTGCGCAGCAGATAGAGATCCGGCGGCAGGTTCAGCGACAGGCTGACAGGAGAAGGTTCAAGCCCGGTTGACTGCAATTGCTCTTCATAGGTTTTCAGCTCGCCGAAGGTAATCGCGCGGTCGGTGCGGACCCAGTTCGGCGCATCATAAGGCTTACGTGCCAGCAGCGGTTTCACCTCATCCACCACGACGCTATTACCGCGGAACAGGATATTGCCCTGCGCAATGCCTTTTGCCGCCTGCACCAGATCTTTATCATCACGCCCGAAGATCACCAGCAGCTTCACGTACGGATTGTCGGGATGGCTGATCATCTCGATGGTGGGCGCTTTCACCTCTGGATGGTCCCGCAGGAATGCCGGGCGTTTGGCGTTGGTGGCAAACACAATCGCGTTTTTGTCCGGCATTTTGTCGTACATAACCGGGAAACTCTGGCCACGCCAGCCGGAGCGGGAACCAAACCAGGATGCCACGATAGAGGCCGCCAGCTGTTCGGTCACATCAGGAGAGCCCGCAAACACCATTGGCAGGTTCAGTGGACGGTTATCACGCGGGTCGAAGAACGGCACCGGGAAGGCGGAGAGATCGTTTTTCAACGCCAGCGGCTGATAGGTCATCTGAAGCGAAGAGTTACGACCAACATCCAGCCACAGGGTGCTGCTGGCCGGGTTTTCACAGACATCGCGGTAATGGCCGACAAATTCCAGACGCACGCGGTTAAAGTCGGTGATAAACAGCGGGTTAATCGGCACCTGAGCCAGGGTTTTCTTACCCAGTTGCTCTTTGGTGACGGGCAGGACGTCCATCAGCTCATCATTCAGATAGACCTTAAGCTGGGATTGCACCGGCAGCAGCGACGGCGATGGCGTGTATTCCAGGTTGAGCATCGCTTTCGACACGACTTCATCGCTACGCATACCGAATTCGACACCGCCATTTGGGTTGATGCCGCGCAGAACCATGCTGCCCGGAGGAGGCGCGATCTGGGCGAACGTCAGCTTAACGTCACGCGACGGCGTATTTTCCGCAACCACCGGTGCACTGGCTCCCGGCACGCCAGGCATAACCTGCCCAACCACCGGGTTGTCGGCGGGCAGCGTATTCCCCGTCGTCGGCTGATTCGGGACGACGTTTTCCGTCTGCCCCGGCGCCGCCGTCACTACCGGATCGGTCGCTTGCGCGACGACAGGCACCGTTGGCGCGGGTGTGGTCGCTGCGTTATCAGGCGCCGCGTTAGCCACTGTTGCAGGGAGCGCACTCATCCCCATTGCCACTGCACATAACCAGGAAAGTTTTGTTTTCATCGCGTTATCATCATTGTTGAGCCATAACCGGGTCCGCCTGCTTCGCTTCATCTCGCTCAGGTCGACGCGGAATGAACGACACGACCCAGGAAACCAGTGAAGTAAGTGACCGGAAAATTAATTTCACCGACGACGGGGCAAATTCTGCAAGGTGACGATAGCCACGGAACCCCAGCTTAAGAATATCCAGCAGGCTTTCCAGAGGCTTATCCTCAGGGAAGCTGTCCTGCCAGAGAGCCCACGTATCCGCGCGGGCAAACGTACACTGCACAAAATCAATGTGTTGCTTTTTAGTCAGCGGCATCAGTTGCAGACCCACTTCATTTCCTCTCACACGCACCACCTGCGTCGGGAAGACATACTCCTGCTGGCCGCGCTTAAGCAATAGGTTGACCTTCTGCCCCTCAAGCACCTTCGCCTGACCGTTGATCTTGATACCCAGACCGCCATCCGAAAAGTCATGTACGGTACAGGAGAAGAGATGTCCATCGTCGCGGGCAATGGCCGCTGGCATGCTGATTTCGACGCGATGCGCGCGGCGAACCTGTTTGCTCTCCACTGATACCGCCACCGCGCCACCGAGGATAATCAGGTTATAAAACACCCACGCCATACTCACGAAGACCGTCAGAATTTCGTTTTCCGGGCCGTAGAAGTAGCGCCAGACCCCAACAATTACGCCCACAATATTCAGCAGCACCAGGAAGATATAGGGCCGGGAGATCACCCAGTCGACATACTCCTCTTCCACCAGCCCGCCCTTCGCGGTGACGTTGAATTTCCCTTTATGCGGGTTAATCAGCGCCACCATGGTTGGCGGCGCGATATACCAGGCCAGCACCGTTTCGTAGATTTCACTCCAGAACGAATGGCGATATTTCCCCTGAATTTTCGAGTTCGTCAGGCTGGCGTGGATCATGTGCGGCAGAACGAACAGGGCAATCATCAGCGCAGGCGCATAGATGATGTAAGCGTGAAGAAGCAGGAACGCCAGCGGCGCAGTGAGGAAGATAAGCCGAGGAATACCCGACAGGAAGTGGAACATGGCGTTGACGTAGCACAGCCGTTGCGCCAGTTTCAGTCCTTTACCCATCAGTGGGTTATCGAGGCGGAAAATTTGCACCATGCCGCGCGCCCAGCGAATACGCTGGCCGATATGCGCCGACAGGGATTCCGTGGCCAGCCCCGCCGCCTGAGGAATGCGCATGTAGGCGGAGGTATAGCCAAGACGGTGCAGACGCAGCGAAGTGTGCGCATCTTCCGTGACCGTCTCGACGGCGATCCCGCCAATTTCATCCAGCGGTTTACGGCGGATCACCGCACAGGAGCCGCAGAAGAATGTTGCGTCCCACATGTCGTTCCCGTCCTGCACCAGACCATAGAACAGTGTGCCCTCGTTCGGGGTTTTACGAAAACGACCGAGGTTACGTTCAAACGGGTCCGGCGAGAAGAAGTGGTGCGGCGTCTGCATCATCGCCAGCTCTTTCTCCTTCAGGAACCAGCCCATGGTCATTTGCAGGAACGAGCGCGTTGGCACGTGGTCGCAGTCGAAAATAGAGACGAACTCCCCTTTGGCATATTTCAGCGCATTGTTGATGTTACCGGCCTTAGCGTGTTCATGCGTGGTACGGGCGATGTACTCGACCCCTACTTCGTCCGCGAACTGGCGGAACTCGGCGCGGCCACCGTCATCAAGGATCCAGATTTTGATTTTATCCTTCGGCCAGTCGATACCCAGCGCGGCGTAAATGGTGTTTTTCACCACCGACAGGTCTTCGTTGTAGGTCGGCACGAAGAGGTCCACCGTTGGCCACTGGGTCGTGTCTTTTGGCAGCGGCACCGGCTGTCGATTCAGCGGCCAGATAACCTGGAAGTAACCCAGCACCAGCACGATCCAGGCGTAGGTCTCAGCGAACAGCAGCACTAACCCACACACCAGGCTGACCGGATCGTCCCAGTTCAGCGTTGAGGTATATCGCCACCAGATGTAGCGGCAGGAAACGGTCAGCGACAGCACGATCAGCATCAGGGCAGAAAAACGCCCCGGAATGCGCCGCACCAGCAGCGCCACGCCCCACAGCAGGATCAGGAAGGTAAACTGTGCCAGCGGGTTGAAGGGCTGGGTAATACAGACCAGCGCCAGTATGAGCGAGAACACCACCACCACGCCGAGAATAAAACGCCGTAAGCCCGGGTGAAGGTGCCCGAGCTCTTTGTGATTATCTAAATGACCTGTTCTATCGCCAACCCGGTCGGGTAGCCGGTTAAGCCACTGGTGATAGTGTTCACGTAAGTTCTGCACGCGATCGAAGCTGCGCCAGCGTGACGTTTTTTTCTCCGCACCCGTTGAGGTCGCCAGAAGCCAGATGGACTGTATAGCGTAGCGCGCGGGATCGAGCGGACGCGGCTTGTCAGGGTTGATATGCGGATAGAGTTCACCGTGGCGCGCACGAATACGTTGCCAGCGTGGATGTTCGAGGGGGATGAACATCCACGCCAGAATCATCCAGAAGCAGCCCAGCGCAGCGCTCAGCGATGAGGCGCCGTGATGACGGTAATGGCGGTAGCGTTCACTTAAGCGCGAACTGACCGGCGGGATGAGCAACCAGTTGGTCAGGCGGCTCATACTGAACTCCCGGCAGGCTCCGGCCGTTTAGCAAAGTGCAGCAGACACCAGTTGGCCAGCGTCAGGATCTCTTCTGCCGCCAGTGAATCACTACGGTACTCCCCAAGCGGTTGTTTGGAAGCGAGGCACTCCGCCATCGCTTCGTCACGATGAATAACCATTGGCAACAGGCGGCGCTGACTCTGGAGCCAGACCTGGTACAGATCGTCCTGGATCTGGCTGCCAATGCGCAGATCGTTAATCAGAATATGGGCATTGGCAGGCATTGCCTGTTGATGCAGACGGATATGACAATTCGCATCTACGTTCGCAATGGAGAGCACATGGTCGCACTGCGACAGAAGCTGGCGGGTCAGCGACGCGGCGCCGTGCGGCAGGTCCAGCAGGATCCACTGATAGTGTCCGCTCTCTTTCAGACTCTGCAAAGCGGTGGTGAAGCGAGAGAACAGGCGCTGAAACGCAGCTTCATTCCCGCGTTCGGTTTCCGTCATCTGACCAAAGGGAAGCAAATCGAGCTGGGAGGTATAGCGCAAACCCGCATCCCGCCAGTCTTTATCGTCCAGAAGCGCGCGCCCCCAGCCGTTTTCATGCGTAAAGTCGACATTGAATGACATGCGCAGCAAATTATCGGAGCAGGCATCAATAACCAGTACTGATTCACCTAAAACCTGTAATGACCACGCCAGCGCCGCGGTTACGGAAGTTGTACCCACTCCACCACGGACGCCCTGTAATCCTAGTACGGCCATCAATGGCTTCCTTATTGTTGTTGGGCAAACTCAGCTAATAACGGCCAACGTTTAATAGCCGCAGCCAACTGTTCCCGCTGGGAAATATCGGTGTAATCTATTTCAGGCAATGAAAAAGCCTGCGTGAGCGCCAGAAAATCGTTTTGGAATGTGTAACCCAGGCTTGGGTCGACTGGAGTTGCGGGTTCGTTATTTTGCATTCTTATTTCATCCCTTTGAGTAAAATCATAAGATTCAGATGCAGCGAGGCGTCCTGCCCACGAAATTTCATTTACATGCTAAATCTGATGTTCTTTAATTTCAATGTTAGGTTTATTTCTACGCTTTCGCTAGTAAACTGAGAGACATAGAAATTCGACGAAAAGAGGGACACCGTGGACTCCATATTTTCTATTGGCATCCAGTCATTATGGGACGAATTGCGCCACATGCCAGTCGGAGGAGTCTGGTGGGTTAATACGGATCGTAATGAAGATGCCATCAGTCTGGTAAACCAGACGATAGCGGCGCAGGGTAAGGATTACCGCGTGGCCGTCATTACGATGGGCGATGAGCCAAAGTCAATCATCAGGCTCGAAACTGACCGTGGACCCCAGACAGTACGATTATTTTCCATGCCAGCGGAGGCCGACAGTTTATACTTTTTGCCCCGCGATATTCAGTGCTCTATTGTTCCTGAACACTATTTACTGATTCTTAAATGTTCTCAAAACGGTCTACAAAATATCCCGTCTGAAAAACTGCTGAAATGGCTGGGAAGAATCAGCAGATGGGCAAAAAATCAAAATTGCACCTTATTGGTTGTTAACCCGGGCAGTAATAACGACAAACTTTTTTCACTTTTAATGAGTGAATACCGTTCCCTCTATGGCCTGGCCAGTATTCGTGTCCAGACTGACAGCCATCTTTACGACGTGGCTTTCTGGTGCAATGAAAAAGGGGTGAGCTCCCGACTGCAGTTTACCCTCAAAAATGTCGGGGACGAGTGGCATCTTGCTCAACAGGAAGAGACGGTGGTTCAGCCACGCAGTGATGAAAAGCGCGTTCTGAGTCATATTGCGGTACTGGAAGGTGCGCCTGCACTGTCTGAGCACTGGTCACTATTCGAAACCAACGAGGCCTTATTTGATGAGGCGCGCACCACGCAGGCGGCGACCATTATCTTCTCGTTGATCCAGAATAACCAAATCGAAACGCTGGCACGGCACATTCACACATTACGTCGCCAGCGCGGCAGCGCGTTAAAAATCGTGGTACGTGAAAATAATACCAGCCTGCGCGCCACCGATGAGCGCTTATTACTGGGCTGCGGCGCGAATATGGTCATTCCCTGGAATGCTCCCCTGTCGCGCTGTCTGACGCTGATCGAAAGCATTCAGGGCCAGCAGTTTAATCGATATGTTCCGGAAGATATCAGCACCCTGCTTTCAATGACGCAGCCGATGAAACTGCGCGGCTACCAGAAATGGGACACCTTCTGCGATGCGGTGGGCAACATGATGAGCAATACGCTTTTACCGGCAGACGGAAAAGGGGTGATGGTTGCCCTGCGTCCTGTGCCGGGCATTCGCGTTGAGCAGGCGCTCACCTTGTGCCGCCCTAATCGTATCGGGGATATCATGACCATTGGCGATAATCGCCTGGTGCTGTTCCTCTCCTTCTGTCGGGTGAACGATCTGGATACCGCCCTGAACCATATCTTCCCGCTGCCTACCGGGGATATTTTCTCGAACCGCATGGTCTGGTTTGAAGATAATTTGATCAGCGCTGAGCTTGTCCAGATGCGAGCCCTGGCACCTGAAAAATGGGCCAAACCGTTGCCTGTAACAAGTGGTGCCAAACCGGTTCTGAACGCGAAACATGATGGGCACGTATGGCGTCGGGTTCCTGAGCCGCTACGCTTAATGGATGAGAACAAGGAGAGCGTTCCATTATGAATATCAGCGATATCATCCAACTGGTTGTTCTGTGCGCGCTGATTTTTTTGCCGCTTGGCTACTATGCACGCCATTCCCTGCGCCGTATTCGCGATACGATCAGATTACTGTTCGTCAAACCTCGCTATATTAAACCCGCCGGAACACTGACTCGCGCTTCAAACGTCAAGGCAAACCGAAAACATGACTAATTCTACCTATACCTCTTCAGCGCCATCGCCACTCTGGCAATACTGGCGCGGTCTGTCCGGCTGGAATTTCTACTTTCTGGTGAAGTTTGGTCTGCTGTGGGCAGGCTATCTTAATTTCCACCCGCTGCTTAATCTGGTGTTTATGGCATTCCTGCTGATGCCAATCCCGAACCTCAGGCTGCACCGTATACGTCACTGGATTGCTATCCCTATCGGTTTCGCCCTGTTCTGGCATGATACCTGGCTACCCGGCCCCGAAAGCATTATGAGCCAGGGCTCCCAGGTCGCAGGTTTCAGTGCGGACTATATGCTCGATCTGGTTGAGCGCTTTATTAACTGGCAGATGATTGGCGCGGTATTTGTCCTGCTGGTTGCCTGGCTGTTCCTGTCTCAGTGGATCCGGGTGACGGTGTTTGTCGTCGCGATTATGATCTGGCTAAACGTACTGACGCTGACGGGCCCGAGCTTCTCGCTGTGGCCAGCCGGTCAGCCGACGACAACCGTAACCACCACGGGCGGTTCCGCCGCCGCTACCGTCGCGACAGCAGGGGATACGCCTGTGGTTGGGGATATTCCAGCGCAGACGGCACCGCCGACATCTACGAACCTGAACGCGTGGCTCTCCAGTTTTTACGCTGCGGAAGATAAGCGTCAGACGAAATTCCCGGACGCGCTGCCTGCCGATGCTCAGCCGTTTGAGTTGCTGGTCATTAACATCTGTTCTCTGTCCTGGGCTGACGTTGACGCGGCTGGTTTGATGTCGCACCCGCTGTGGTCGCATTTCGATATTCAGTTCAAAGACTTCAACTCGGCCACGTCGTACAGCGGCCCGGCGGCTATCCGCCTGCTGCGCGCGAGCTGTGGGCAGCCCTCGCATAAGAACCTCTACCAGCCGGCAGCTAACCAGTGTTACCTGTTTGATAACCTGGCAAAACTGGGCTTTACCCAACACCTGATGATGGGCCATAACGGTCAGTTCGGTAACTTCCTGAAAGAAGTGCGTGAACAGGGTGGCATGCAGGCCCCACTGATGGACCAGAAAGGGCTGCCAGTGACGTTACTGGGCTTCGATGGCTCGCCGGTCTATGACGATACCGCCGTACTTCAGCGCTGGTTCGACACCGTCGGTAAAGAGGAAGGGACGCGTAGCGCGACGTTCTATAATACGCTGCCGCTTCACGACGGGAACCATTATCCGGGCGTAAGCAAAACGGCCGATTACAAGGCCCGTGCGCAGAAGTTCTTTGACGAGCTGAACGCGTTCTTTAACGAGCTGGAAAAATCAGGTCGTAAAGTGATGGTGGTGGTGGTCCCGGAACATGGTGGAGCGCTGAAAGGCGACAGGATGCAGGTGTCTGGTCTGCGCGATATCCCAAGCCCGTCCATCACAAATGTTCCGGCCGGGATTAAGTTCTTTGGCATGAAGGCACCGCATCAGGGCGCGCCAGTTGAGATCACCCAGCCAAGCAGCTATCTGGCCATCTCGGAACTGGTTGCTCGCGCTGTAGACGGTAAGCTGTTTGTGGAAGATAGCGTGAACTGGGATCAACTCACCAGCGGGCTGCCGCAGACGGCGGAGGTATCGGAAAACGCCAATGCGGTGGTGATCCAGTATCAGAATAAGCCTTATGTCCGACTGAATGCCGGGGATTGGGTGCCGTATCCGCAGTGACCTGCTACACCCTCTCCCCCTGTGGGGAGAGGGTTACTCTGCACTTCGTAACGAAATTTCACCGCCCACCCAGGGCTTAATCACGCCATCCTGTTCAAGCAGCAACGCGCCCTGCGCGTCAATGCCGCGTGATGTGCCGTAAATCTCTTTATCCCCAATCAGCAGCTTCACCGGTCGGTTAATAAAGTTATCCAGCTTTTCCCAGCGGGAAAGGAATGGCGCTAACCCCTCTTGTTCAAAGAGCGTCAGCGAACTACGCAACTCATTGATCATGCGGACGGCAAGCGTATTGCGATCGATGGTGATCCCCGCTTCCTGTAGGTTGGTCCAGGCCTGGTTCACGACATCGTTCTGCACGTTTCGCATCACCATGTTCAGCCCCGCCCCAATGACGATCTGTGCGGCATCGCCTGTTTTTCCTGTCAGTTCGACCAGGATCCCCGCCAGCTTTCGATCGTTGAGATACAGATCGTTGGGCCATTTTACCCGCACCTGATCGGCACCCAAATCATGCAGCACCTCTGCCATCACAATGCCGATGACCAGGCTCAGCCCGATGGCCGCAGCTGGCCCCTGTTCAAGCCGCCAGTACATGGAAAGGTAGAGGTTGGCGCCAAATGGCGAAAACCACTTACGCCCCCGGCGGCCACGTCCTGCCTGTTGGTACTCGGCAACGCAGGCATCACCGGATTTCAGCTCGCTCAGGCGATCCAGCAGATACTGGTTCGTCGAATCAATGACCGGCAATACCGCGACGTTACCGTGTCCAATCTGGCTGCGGATGATCTCTTCATTCAGTAACTGGATTGGTTCCGGCAGGCTGTAGCCTTTTCCCGGCACCGTAAACACATCCACGCCCCAGTCGCGGAGCGTTTGAATATGTTTATTGATGGCAGCGCGGCTCATGCCCAGCTGTTCGCCCAGCTGCTCGCCAGAATGAAACTCGCCATCAGCAAGAATACCGATGAGAGTTAACGGAATAGTATTGTCCTTCACGCAATGGTCTCCACGGCATTCACTTCGCCCGTTCGGCCAATAAAGCGAACTTCAGGCTCCAGCCAGACGTTAAATTTTTCGCCCACACGCTGGCGAACATGATGCGCCAGGTTGACGACATCCTCACTTGTCGCGTTGGACTGATTGATCAGCACCAGTGCCTGCTGACGATGAACAGCAGCGCCACCGAGCGTAGTACCTTTTAATTCACATTGATCGATAAGCCAGCCTGCGGCCAGCTTCACGCTGCCATCCGCCTGAGGATAATGCGGGGCCGTTGGCCAGCCAGCGAGAAACGCTTTCGCATTTTCGCTGCCGATCACCGGATTTTTGAAGAAACTGCCCGCATTTCCGTTAACTTTCGGGTCCGGTAGCTTGGTCATTCGCATGTGGCAAACGGAATCAAAAACCTCACGCGGTGTGACGGTAGCCGGATCGAGACGGGCCAGATCGCCGTAAGTCAGAACGGGTTTCCATGCTTTCGCCAGACGCAGGCCAACGGCCACAATGACAAAACGATCCTGATAGTCGTGCTTGAAAATGCTGTCGCGATAGCCAAAACGGCACTGCTCTGCGGTTAAGCGTTGAGCATTTCCCGTAGCCAGTTCGATGCAGTCGACATATTCGCAGACGTTTTTCAGTTCAATGCCGTAGGCGCCGATGTTTTGAATAGGAGATGATCCTGCACAGCCCGGGATGAGGGCCAGGTTTTCCAGTCCGGGCATCCCTTTTTCAAGGGTATATTGCACCAGATGGTGCCAGTTTTCGCCAGCACCCACGTGTAAATGCCAGCTGTCAGCGCTCTCTTTACGCTCAATCCCCATGATGCGATTAACGATTACCGTCCCCGCAAAATCATCGAGAAACAGGACATTACTTCCTTCGCCCAGAATAAGTACGGGTTCACCGTTTTCTGTTGCGTTTTGCCAGGCATTCAGCAACTGCTGAGCACTGTCGGCACATACAATTTGATTAGCATTCCGTTGAATACCAAAGGTATTCCAGGGCTTAAGGGAGTGATTCATAGACGCTATCCTGATGCAAAAACCGGGATAGTTTACCGTATATACGAAGGGATGGGTGATTAGTTTATGGAAAGGAAGCAGGTGCAGAAACGCAAAAAGGCCATCCTTGCGGATGGCCTCTTCACTTGTTTGATGCCTGGCAGTTCCCTACTCTCACATGGGGAGACCCCACACTACCATCGGCGCTACGGCGTTTCACTTCTGAGTTCGGCATGGGGTCAGGTGGGACCACCGCGCTAAAGCCGCCAGGCAAATTCTGTTAATCTGTATCAGGCTGAAAATCGTGTCTGTCTCTCTTCGCCAAAACAGCTTCGGCGTTGTAAGGTTAAGCCTCACGGTTCATTAGTATCGGTTAGCTCAACGCATCGCTGCGCTTACACACCCGACCTATCAACGTCGTCGTCTTCAACGTTCCTTCAGGAGACTTAAAGTCTCAGGGAGAACTCATCTCGGGGCAAGTTTCGTGCTTAGATGCTTTCAGCACTTATCTTTTCCGCATTTAGCTACCGGGCAGTGCCATTGGCATGACAACCCGAACACCAGTGATGCGTCCACTCCGGTCCTCTCGTACTAGGAGCAGCCCCCCTCAATTCTCCAGCGCCCACGGCAGATAGGGACCGAACTGTCTCACGACGTTCTAAACCCAGCTCGCGTACCACTTTAAATGGCGAACAGCCATACCCTTGGGACCTACTTCAGCCCCAGGATGTGATGAGCCGACATCGAGGTGCCAAACACCGCCGTCGATATGAACTCTTGGGCGGTATCAGCCTGTTATCCCCGGAGTACCTTTTATCCGTTGAGCGATGGCCCTTCCATTCAGAACCACCGGATCACTATGACCTGCTTTCGCACCTGCTCGCGCCGTCACGCTCGCAGTCAAGCTGGCTTATGCCATTGCACTAACCTCCTGATGTCCGACCAGGATTAGCCAACCTTCGTGCTCCTCCGTTACTCTTTGGGAGGAGACCGCCCCAGTCAAACTACCCACCAGACACTGTCCGCAACCCGGATTACGGGTCTACGTTAGAACACCAGCCATTAAAGGGTGGTATTTCAAGGTTGGCTCCACGCAGACTGGCGTCCACGCTTCAAAGCCTCCCACCTATCCTACACATCAAGGACCAGTGTTCAGTGTCAAGCTATAGTAAAGGTTCACGGGGTCTTTCCGTCTTGCCGCGGGTACACTGCATCTTCACAGCGAGTTCAATTTCACTGAGTCTCGGGTGGAGACAGCCTGGCCATCATTACGCCATTCGTGCAGGTCGGAACTTACCCGACAAGGAATTTCGCTACCTTAGGACCGTTATAGTTACGGCCGCCGTTTACCGGGGCTTCGATCAAGAGCTTCGCGTTGCCGCTAACCCCATCAATTAACCTTCCGGCACCGGGCAGGCGTCACACCGTATACGTCCACTTTCGTGTTTGCACAGTGCTGTGTTTTTAATAAACAGTTGCAGCCAGCTGGTATCTTCGACTGATTTCAGCTCCGCCCGCAGGGGCTTCACCTACCTATCAGCGTGCCTTCTCCCGAAGTTACGGCACCATTTTGCCTAGTTCCTTCACCCGAGTTCTCTCAAGCGCCTTGGTATTCTCTACCTGACCACCTGTGTCGGTTTGGGGTACGATTTCGTGTTACCTGATGCTTAGAGGCTTTTCCTGGAAGCAGGGCATTTATCACTTCAGCACCGTAGTGCCTCGTCATCACACCTCAGCGTTAATAAGGTACCGGATTTACCTGGAACCTCCGCCTACATGCTTAAACCGGGACAACCGTCGCCCGGCTGACATAGCCTTCTCCGTCCCCCCTTCGCAGTAACACCAAGTACAGGAATATTAACCTGTTTCCCATCGACTACGCCTTTCGGCCTCGCCTTAGGGGTCGACTCACCCTGCCCCGATTAACGTTGGACAGGAACCCTTGGTCTTCCGGCGAGCGGGCTTTTCACCCGCTTTATCGTTACTTATGTCAGCATTCGCACTTCTGATACCTCCAGCACCCCTCACAGGACACCTTCAACGGCTTACAGAACGCTCCCCTACCCAACAACGCATAAGCGTCGCTGCCGCAGCTTCGGTGCATGGTTTAGCCCCGTTACATCTTCCGCGCAGGCCGACTCGACCAGTGAGCTATTACGCTTTCTTTAAATGATGGCTGCTTCTAAGCCAACATCCTGGCTGTCTGTGCCTTCCCACATCGTTTCCCACTTAACCATGACTTTGGGACCTTAGCTGGCGGTCTGGGTTGTTTCCCTCTTCACGACGGACGTTAGCACCCGCCGTGTGTCTCCCGTGATAACATTCTTCGGTATTCGTAGTTTGCATCGGGTTGGTAAGCCGGGATGGCCCCCTAGCCGAAACAGTGCTCTACCCCCGAAGATGAGTTCACGAGGCGCTACCTAAATAGCTTTCGGGGAGAACCAGCTATCTCCCGGTTTGATTGGCCTTTCACCCCCAGCCACAGGTCATCCGCTAATTTTTCAACATTAGTCGGTTCGGTCCTCCAGTTAGTGTTACCCAACCTTCAACCTGCCCATGGCTAGATCACCGGGTTTCGGGTCTATACCCTGCAACTTAACGCCCAGTTAAGACTCGGTTTCCCTTCGGCTCCCCTATACGGTTAACCTTGCTACAGAATATAAGTCGCTGACCCATTATACAAAAGGTACGCAGTCACCCCATAAAGAGGCTCCCACTGCTTGTACGTACACGGTTTCAGGTTCTTTTTCACTCCCCTCGCCGGGGTTCTTTTCGCCTTTCCCTCACGGTACTGGTTCACTATCGGTCAGTCAGGAGTATTTAGCCTTGGAGGATGGTCCCCCCATATTCAGACAGGATACCACGTGTCCCGCCCTACTCTTCGAGTTCACAGCAAGTGTGCTTTCGTGTACGGGACTATCACCCTGTACCGTCGGACTTTCCAGACCGTTCCACTAACACACAAGCTGATTCAGACTCCGGGCTGCTCCCCGTTCGCTCGCCGCTACTGGGGGAATCTCGGTTGATTTCTTTTCCTCGGGGTACTTAGATGTTTCAGTTCCCCCGGTTCGCCTCGTTAACCTATGTATTCAGTTAACGATAGTGCAACGGATTGCACTGGGTTTCCCCATTCGGACATCGCCGGGTCAAAGGTTCATATCACCTCGCCGGCGCTTTTCGCAGATTAGCACGTCCTTCATCGCCTCTGACTGCCAGGGCATCCACCGTGTACGCTTAGTCGCTTAACCTCACAACCCGAAGATGTTTCACTTCTGATTGCGAAAATTTGAGAGACTCGAACACACATGAGCTGTGTGTCGTTTCAATTTTCAGCTTGATCCAGATTTTTAAAGAGCAAAACTTCGCAGTGCACCTTTTCAGGTTCACTCTGAAGTTTTCTTGTGTTCGCAGTAAAGGATGGTGGAGCTATGCGGGATCGAACCGCAGACCTCCTGCGTGCAAGGCAGGCGCTCTCCCAGCTGAGCTATAGCCCCATCGTAGTTATCTCTCTACCGGTAATTTTTGTTGAGGCAAGGCGTGGTGACACGAAGCATACTCAGGTATGTGAGTGTCGCCGCAACGCAGCATCAGCAAAAATTTGGTAGGCCTGAGTGGACTTGAACCACCGACCTCACCCTTATCAGGGGTGCGCTCTAACCACCTGAGCTACAAGCCTGCAGAGATTTTTTACTGCTGTTTTTCATCAGACAATCTGTGTGGACACTACAAAGGCAGGTTCTTTAAGGTAAGGAGGTGATCCAACCGCAGGTTCCCCTACGGTTACCTTGTTACGACTTCACCCCAGTCATGAATCACAAAGTGGTAAGCGCCCTCCCGAAGGTTAAGCTACCTACTTCTTTTGCAACCCACTCCCATGGTGTGACGGGCGGTGTGTACAAGGCCCGGGAACGTATTCACCGTGGCATTCTGATCCACGATTACTAGCGATTCCGACTTCATGGAGTCGAGTTGCAGACTCCAATCCGGACTACGACGCACTTTATGAGGTCCGCTTGCTCTCGCGAGGTCGCTTCTCTTTGTATGCGCCATTGTAGCACGTGTGTAGCCCTACTCGTAAGGGCCATGATGACTTGACGTCATCCCCACCTTCCTCCAGTTTATCACTGGCAGTCTCCTTTGAGTTCCCGGCCTAACCGCTGGCAACAAAGGATAAGGGTTGCGCTCGTTGCGGGACTTAACCCAACATTTCACAACACGAGCTGACGACAGCCATGCAGCACCTGTCTCAGAGTTCCCGAAGGCACCAATCCATCTCTGGAAAGTTCTCTGGATGTCAAGAGTAGGTAAGGTTCTTCGCGTTGCATCGAATTAAACCACATGCTCCACCGCTTGTGCGGGCCCCCGTCAATTCATTTGAGTTTTAACCTTGCGGCCGTACTCCCCAGGCGGTCGACTTAACGCGTTAGCTCCGGAAGCCACGCCTCAAGGGCACAACCTCCAAGTCGACATCGTTTACGGCGTGGACTACCAGGGTATCTAATCCTGTTTGCTCCCCACGCTTTCGCACCTGAGCGTCAGTCTTTGTCCAGGGGGCCGCCTTCGCCACCGGTATTCCTCCAGATCTCTACGCATTTCACCGCTACACCTGGAATTCTACCCCCCTCTACAAGACTCTAGCCTGCCAGTTTCGAATGCAGTTCCCAGGTTGAGCCCGGGGATTTCACATCCGACTTGACAGACCGCCTGCGTGCGCTTTACGCCCAGTAATTCCGATTAACGCTTGCACCCTCCGTATTACCGCGGCTGCTGGCACGGAGTTAGCCGGTGCTTCTTCTGCGGGTAACGTCAATCGACAGGGTTATTAACCCTGTCGCCTTCCTCCCCGCTGAAAGTACTTTACAACCCGAAGGCCTTCTTCATACACGCGGCATGGCTGCATCAGGCTTGCGCCCATTGTGCAATATTCCCCACTGCTGCCTCCCGTAGGAGTCTGGACCGTGTCTCAGTTCCAGTGTGGCTGGTCATCCTCTCAGACCAGCTAGGGATCGTCGCCTAGGTGAGCCGTTACCCCACCTACTAGCTAATCCCATCTGGGCACATCCGATGGCAAGAGGCCCGAAGGTCCCCCTCTTTGGTCTTGCGACGTTATGCGGTATTAGCTACCGTTTCCAGTAGTTATCCCCCTCCATCAGGCAGTTTCCCAGACATTACTCACCCGTCCGCCACTCGTCAGCGAAGCAGCAAGCTGCTTCCTGTTACCGTTCGACTTGCATGTGTTAGGCCTGCCGCCAGCGTTCAATCTGAGCCATGATCAAACTCTTCAATTTAAGTTTGATGCTCGTGAATTAAACTTCGTAATGAATTACGTGTTCACTCAGAGACTTGGTATTCATTTTTCGTCCGAGGACGTTAAGAATCCATGTCACTTTGAGTGCCCACACAGATTGTCTGATAAATTGTTAAAGAGCAGTGCCGCTACGTTTTCGCTGCGGCGCGGGGTGTGCATATTACGCTTCCCCGCTTCAGAGTCAAGCGTTTATTTTGCTTTTCTCTGCTGACCCGGCGGCTTGCGTGCCGTTGTTCCGTGTCAGTGGAGGCGCATTATAGGGAGTTCTTCTGAAGTGACAAGCACTAAATACAAAAAACTTTTCGTTCGCTCACTTTTCAAACTCAACGCTTATTTAACCCGCGAATCGTCCGTTAAACGTGCAATTTCACGGGCAAAACTGGCCACTTGATCCCAGTCGGTATAAACCACTTCTTTACGCGTATCCGTTTCCCCGCCCGTCATCTTCATGATCAGGCGGATCATAAAGCGGTCATACCAGCGGTAACGCGGGTAACGCAGCGCGCCCGCAAAGACAGAACAGATATCGGGCTGCCATGGCGAGCTCAGCAAAAACTTGCGCGTATAGCTGTTAGTCTGCGGTGTACGCTTCTCTGCTTTACGGGCAACCAGGTTGACCGAGTAAAACGCGCCGGGCAGCTTAGCGAGCTCCGCCGTATGCTTTTTCACAAAGCGATCCAGCGCCGGATGGAAATGACCGTAACGAATTGAAGCGCCAATGACCACACGGTCGTAATCCTGCCAGGCAATCTGTTCAGTGCGATTCAGGTTCACCACATCAGAATAAATGCCCAGCTCTTTGAGTTCAGAAGCCAGATATGAAGCAATCTCACGCGTTTGCCCATCACGCGTTGAGAATAGAATTAACGTTTTCACCAATGTCTCCTTACTCACGCCAGAATGTTGGGGTAAACAGCACCAGCAGCGTAAAGACCTCAAGACGACCAAACAGCATATTGGCGATTAAGATCCACTTTGCCACCGGGTTCATACTGGCGAAATTATCCGCCACGACACCCAGCCCCGGCCCCAGGTTGTTTAACGTTGCCACCACAGAGGCGAAGGCAGAGAAATCATCCACGCCCGTGGCGATAATCGCCAGCATACTGACAATAAAGACCAGCGCATAAGCGGAGAAGAATCCCCACACCGCTTCGAGGATACGCTCCGGCAGTGCACGATTGCCCAGCTTGATGCTGTAAACCGCATTCGGGTGGACGAGACGTTTAAGTTCACGGTTCCCCTGCTTGAACAGCAGCAGAATACGGATCACCTTCAGGCCACCGCCCGTCGACCCGGCACAGCCGCCGATAAACGCAGAGCACAACAGCAGCACCGGCAGGAACAGCGGCCAACGCGCAATACTGTCCGTGGTGAAACCGGCGGTTGTCGCCATCGATACCACCTGGAAGAAGGCCTGGTTCAGGGTCGTGACCGCCGAGTTATAGACATCGTGGAACCATAGTACCAGGGTACAGATGATCACCAGGGTCAACTGGACGCCAATAAACATCCGGAATTCCGGGTCGCGCCAGTACACCTTCAGGCTCCGGCCGCTAAGCAACGAGAAGTGTAGACCGTAGTTACAGCCTGAGATCAGCAAAAAGATGGCAATGATGGTATTGATCGTCGGGCTGTCGAAGTACCCAACGCTGGCATCGTGGGTGGAGAACCCGCCGATAGCGATAGTGGCAAAGCTGTGCCCGATGGCATCAAACGCAGGCATCCCGGCAAACCACAGCGCCAGCGCGCAGGCCACCGTCAGCAGGACATAAATAAGCCAAAGGGTTTTCGCCGTCTCCGCAATACGCGGGCGCATCTTGTTATCTTTCAACGGGCCAGGCATTTCAGCCCGGTAAAGCTGCATCCCCCCGACGCCCAGAATCGGCAGGATAGCCACCGCCAGCACGATGATCCCCATACCGCCGAACCACTGGAGCATCTGCCGGTAAAAGAGAATTGCATGCGGGAGTGAATCCAGCCCCACAAGCGTGGTGGCCCCGGTGGTCGTTAATCCGGAGAACGATTCAAAAAACGCATCCGTGACGGTGAGATTCGGTTGTTCAGAGAAGATAAACGGCAGCGCACCCACGCTTCCCAGTACCGTCCAGAACAGGACCACGATCAGAAAACCCTCCCGGGATTTCAGTTCACCTTTCTCACGGCGGTTTGGCCACCACAGCAGGGAGCCAATCGTCAGCGCGACAAAAAAGGTTTGCGTAAATGCACGCCCCGCGCCGTCCCGGTAGATGAGCGCCACCAGTCCGGGAATGATCATTGTCCCGGAGAAAAGTATGACCAGCAATCCAACGATTCGGGTAATGGCACGAAAATGCATCTCTGCCGCTTCCTTAGGTATTCAAAATTGTGAGGTGGGGATTATTCTTCAATCGGCAGTAATTGCAATGAACCGCGACTAAAATCAGCGAGTTTTGCTGAAAAAGCAGCCAGTTCCGCCTGAGGAAGCGCCACGCGTAATTTCACCATTGCCTGATAATCACTGTGTGCGATGACGCCGTTAAACTGTTTAAGCAGTGCTTCGATACCCGATAGCTGGGCGTAATCGCATAACAAAGTATATTCCGTAAGTGGCGTTTTGCGGGTTGTTATCAGCAGATTAAGCGCCTGCTGGACACCCCCTCCGTAGGCTTTAACCAGCCCTCCGGTGCCTAACAAAATGCCCCCGTAGTAGCGGACCACGACGGCGGTGATTTCACCCACGCCGCTGCCCATCAACTGGGATAGCATCGGTTTTCCGGCCGTACCCGCCGGTTCACCGTCGTCAGAAAACCCGAGCTGCTGTGAGTCGTCTGGCGGCCCTGCGACCCACGCCACACAGTGATGGCGGGCATCGGGGTGCTGCGCGCGGACGGACTCGACGAACGCCTTCGCCGCCTCCACGCCGTCAGTATGCGCCAACAGCGTGATAAAGCGGCTTTTCTTGATTTCCTCAACAAAGGTGACCGGCTCGGCCGGTATCAGCCAGCTTTCCATCAGGCCAGCTTCAGATCTCGCGTCATGTTCTCAATGCTGTTCTCGTGAATAACCACATTATCCTCGATACGAATGCCGCCAAACGGCTTCAGCGCTTCAATTTTCTCCCAGTTGAAGTGCTTGCTGAACTGCCCTTCGCGCCACGGCGCCAGCAGGGATTCAATAAAGTAGATACCCGGCTCGATGGTCAATACCATACGCGGCGCCAGAACGCGGGTGCAGCGCAGATAAGGATATTTAGACGGTGCCGCCAGGTGCGTACCGGTATCATCCTGCATAAAGCCCGCGACGTCATGAACCTGTAAACCCAGCGGGTGGCCGATACCGTGCGGCATAAATGGCCCGGTCAAATCGTTCTCAACCATCGCCTCTTCGCTCATGTCTTTGACAATCTGATGCTTACGCAGCAGTTTAGCGATGCGCTGATGGAACTGGATGTGATAATCCACGTAGCTGGTTCCGGCCTTCATGGTGCCAATCAGCGCCAGCTGTTCGTCGTTCACGTCTTTGATCAATTGCGCAAAATCAGTATCCGCATTCGCCGCCCAGGTACGGGTCAGGTCTGCCGCATAGCCATTGTACTCAGCCCCCGCGTCCAACAGGAAGCTGCGCATCTCAGCCGGAACCTGATGATCCAGTTTGGTGTAGTGCAGAACCGAGGCATGTTCATTCAGCGCCACGATGTTGCTGTAAGGCACGTCGGTATCGCGGTGGCCGGTCGCCGTCAGGTAGGCCTGATTGATATCGAACTCGCTCATACCGGACTGGAACGCTTCGTGCGCCGCACGGTGGCCATTCACCGCCGTTTTTTGCGCTTCACGCATGCAGTAAAGTTCGTAGTCGGTCTTGTAGGCGCGATAGTAGTGCAGATAATCCAGCACGCCTTTCGGGTTGAGTTTATCTGCCGGAATATCCAGACCCAGCGCACGCTCAGGAACCGGACCAATGTAGCCGATGTTCCCACGCGCCGCTGGCAACTGGCTGCCAATGCCGTCTGCTTTTGGCAGCGCAATCACGTCAATTTCTTCGGTCCAGAATGAGGTCGGCAGCGGCTCCACGTTGTGCCAGTAATCGACCGGCAGGTAGAACCACAGTTTCGGCTTGTTCACGCCATCCACCAGCAGCCAGCAATTTGGAACCTGCGTGACAGGCACCCAGGCTTTAAACTGCGGGTTAACCTTGAAGGGATAAGCGTGGTCATCAAGAAAAGTATTCATCAGCTCGCCGGAGTGGATCAGCAGGGCATCCAGCTTGAAGCGGGCCAGTACATCGCGGGTACGTTCCTGTAGGGTAACGATATGATTTTTATAAAGCGAAGCCAGTGAGTCCATCATTCTTCCTTTCGTTTTTTTGACCTCAAGTCATCGCATCTTAGCACACCTCACTCCGGCTGCGTGATTTCCACCGACCGTGATCAGCGCAGCAATTTCTTAATGACTAATTTGCATTTTATTAACATAAATTCCACACTCCGTTTCATCTGGTATGACCAGATCCAATTGCTGGATTCAGGAGACCGACATGCTCTACAAAGGCGACACCCTGTACGTAGACTGGCTGGAAGATGGCATTGCCGAACTGGTGTTCGATGCCCCCGGCTCAGTGAACAAGCTTGATACCGCGACGGTGGCCAGTCTTGGCCAGGCGCTGGATGTACTTGAAAAGCAATCAGATTTAAAAGGGCTGCTGCTGCGCTCCAACAAAGCGGCCTTTATCGTTGGCGCGGATATCACCGAATTCCTGTCGCTGTTCCTGGTGCCCGAAGAACAGCTGAGCCAGTGGCTGCACTTTGCGAACAGCGTCTTTAATCGTCTGGAAGATCTGCCTGTCCCGACCCTTTCTGCCGTTAACGGTTACGCGCTGGGCGGCGGCTGCGAATGCGTGTTAGCCACTGATTACCGTCTGGCGACCCCAGACCTGCGCATCGGCCTGCCGGAAACCAAACTGGGCATTATGCCGGGCTTTGGTGGCTCGGTGCGTATGCCGCGCATGTTGGGTGCCGACAGCGCGCTGGAAATCATTGCCGCAGGTAAAGATGTCGGCGCGGAACAGGCGCAGAAAATCGGTCTGGTGGACGGCGTGGTTAAGCCTGAAAAACTGATTGAAGGCGCTGTCGCCATACTGCGTCAGGCGATTAACGGCGATCTCGACTGGAAAGCCAAACGTCAGCCAAAGCTGGAGCCGTTGAAGCTCAGCAAAATTGAAGCCACCATGAGCTTCACCATCGCCAAGGGCATGGTGATGCAGACGGCGGGTAAACACTACCCGGCGCCGATCACGGCGGTGAAAACCATTGAAGCGGCAGCCCGTCTGGGCCGTGATGAAGCCCTGAAGCTGGAAAACCAGAGCTTTGTCCCGCTGGCGCACACCAACGAAGCCCGCGCGCTGGTTGGTATCTTCCTTAACGATCAGTTTGTGAAGGGCAAAGCCAAACAACTCACCAAAAACGTTGAAACGCCAAAACACGCGGCGGTACTCGGCGCGGGCATTATGGGTGGCGGCATCGCCTACCAGTCTGCCTGGAAAGGCGTGCCGGTAGTGATGAAAGACATCAACGAGAAATCCCTGACGCTGGGCATGACCGAAGCGGCCAAGCTGCTGAATAAACAGCTTGAGCGCGGCAAAATTGACGGTCTGAAGCTTGCAGGCGTGATCTCCACCATCCAGCCAGTACTGGAATACAGCGGTTTCGACCGTGTGGACGTGGTGGTTGAAGCGGTCGTCGAGAACCCGAAAGTGAAAAAAGCGGTGCTGGCCGAAACCGAAGACAAGGTACGTCCGGAAACCGTGCTGGCCTCTAACACCTCCACCATTCCTATCAGCGAACTGGCGAGCGTACTGAAGCGTCCGGAAAACTTCTGCGGGATGCACTTCTTTAACCCGGTACATCGCATGCCGCTGGTCGAAGTGATCCGTGGGGAAAAAACCTCCGACGAAACCATCGCCAAAGTGGTGGCGTGGGCGAGCAAGATGGGCAAAACGCCAATCGTCGTTAACGACTGCCCGGGCTTCTTCGTTAACCGCGTGCTGTTCCCGTACTTCGCCGGTTTCAGCCAGCTGCTGCGCGACGGCGCAGACTTCCGCAAAATCGACAAAGTGATGGAAAAACAGTTCGGCTGGCCGATGGGCCCGGCGTACCTGCTGGACGTTGTCGGCATCGACACTGCCCATCACGCGCAGGCGGTGATGGCGGCGGGCTTCCCGCAGCGCATGCAGAAAGATTATCGCGACGCCATTGACGCCCTGTTCGACGCCAACCGCTTTGGGCAGAAAAACGGTCTGGGCTTCTGGCGCTATAAAGAAGACAGCAAAGGCAAACCGAAGAAAGAAGAAGATCCGGCGGTGGATGGCCTGCTGGCCGACGTCAGTCAGCCAAAACGCGACTTCACTGACGATGAGATCATCGCCCGGATGATGATCCCGATGATCAACGAAGTAGTGCGTTGCCTCGAAGAAGGCATTATCGCCAGCCCGGCAGAAGCGGATATGGCGCTGGTGTACGGCCTCGGCTTCCCTCCGTTCCACGGCGGCGCGTTCCGTTGGCTGGATACGCTCGGCAGCGCTCGCTATCTCGATATGGCTCAGCAATATCAGCACCTCGGTCCGCTTTATGAGGTGCCGGAAGGTCTGCGTAACAAAGCGCGCCATAACGAACCCTACTATCCAGCAGTTGAGCCAGCCCGTCCGGCTGGCACGCTGAAAACGGCTTAAGGAGTCACAATGGAAAAGGTTGTCATTGTTGATGCAATTCGCACCCCGATGGGCCGTTCAAAAGGCGGTGCATTCCGTAACGTGCGTGCGGAAGATCTCTCGGCGCACCTGATGCGTAGCCTGCTGGCGCGTAACCCGGCGCTGGACCCTGCTGCGCTGGACGATATTTACTGGGGCTGCGTCCAGCAGACGCTGGAGCAGGGTTTCAACATCGCCCGTAACGCGTCTCTGCTGGCGGAGATCCCGCATTCGGTTCCGGCGGTCACCGTCAACCGTCTTTGCGGTTCGTCGATGCAGGCGCTGCACGACGCGGCACGGATGATCATGACCGGCGATGCGCAGGCCTGTCTGGTGGGCGGCGTGGAGCACATGGGCCACGTGCCGATGAGCCACGGGGTCGATTTCCATCCGGGCATGAGCCGTAACGTGGCGAAAGCCGCCGGTATGATGGGCCTGACCGCCGAGATGCTCTCCCGTCTGCACGGCATCAGCCGTGAAATGCAGGATGCCTTTGCCGCGCGCTCGCATGCCCGCGCCTGGGCCGCCACGCAGTCTGGTGCCTTTAAGAATGAGATCATCCCAACCGGCGGTCACGACGCAGACGGCGTACTGAAGCAGTTCAGCTACGACGAAGTTATCCGTCCTGAAACCACTGTTGAAGCGCTTTCTACCCTGCGTCCGGCGTTTGATCCGGTCACCGGCACGGTAACGGCGGGCACCTCGTCTGCCCTGTCCGACGGTGCCGCCGCCATGTTAGTGATGAGCGAAAGCCGCGCCCGCGAATTAGGCCTGACGCCACGCGCCCGCGTGCGTTCGATGGCAGTCGTGGGCTGCGATCCTTCCATCATGGGTTACGGTCCGGTCCCGGCGTCAAAACTGGCGCTGAAAAAAGCGGGGCTGAGCGCAAGTGATATCGACCTCTTTGAGATGAACGAAGCGTTCGCCGCGCAGATCCTGCCGTGCATTAAAGATCTGGGGCTGATGGATCAGATCGACGAGAAAATTAACCTCAATGGCGGCGCGATAGCCCTCGGTCACCCGCTGGGCTGCTCCGGGGCGCGTATCAGCACCACGCTGATCAACCTGATGGAACGCAAAGATGCCCAGTTCGGACTGGCGACGATGTGTATCGGGTTGGGTCAGGGGATCGCGACGGTGTTTGAGAGAGTGTAAATGTAAATAAGGAAAAGTATCTTAAAGCCAATGACGTCAGAACAAGGCGGCAAGCGAGCGAATCCCGATGAGCTTACATTAGTAAGTGATTCGGGTGAACGAGCGCAGCCAACGCAGTTATGGCGCCATTGGCGAAGAGAGACAGTTTAGTTGCCGTTCTTCCCGCCTGTCAGGGGCGGGTTTTTTACATTATTGCAGCAGCGAAATATCCGCCACGCGCAGGAACAGCTCACGCAGTTTCTCAAGCATCGAGAGACGGTTAATACGCAGCTCTTTATCTTCCACATTCACCATCACCTTCTCGAAGAAGGCATCGATGACGTCACGTAGCTCCGCCAGCTCCACCAGTGCTTCCTGGTAGCGACCTTCCGCGAAATACGGCTCCAGCTTGTCGCGTAGCACCACAACCTGCATCGCCAGAGAAATCTCTTCCGGCTCTTTCAGGGTTGCAGCGTTTACGCGTTCGTTCAGCGTCTCGTCGGATTTCGCGAGGATGTTGGATACACGCTTGTTGGCCGCGGCCAGCGCAGACGCCGCTTCCAGCGTACGGAAGTGGGATACCGCCTTCATACGCGCATCGAAATCTGCCGGACGGGTCGGACGACGCGCCAGCACCGCCTGAATGGTATCAACGGAGTAACCTTCGTCCTGATACCACGCGCGGAAACGACCGAGCATAAAGTCGATAACATCATCCACAACCTTCGCGTTGGTCAGCTTATCGCCGTACAGACGGACCGCTTCTTCGGTCAGCGTTTGCAGATCGAGATTGAGGTTCTTCTCTACGATGATGCGCAGCACGCCCAGCGCAGCACGACGCAGCGCAAACGGGTCTTTGTCGCCTTTCGGATGCTGACCGATACCGAAGATACCCGCCAGGGTGTCCATCTTATCGGCAATCGCCACGGCGCAGGCAACCGGGTTAGACGGCAGATCGTCACCGGCAAAGCGCGGCTGATACTGCTCGTTCAGGGCCACAGCCACGTCTTCCGCTTCGCCGTCATGACGCGCGTAGTGCATGCCCATCACGCCCTGGGTGTCGGTAAATTCGAACACCATGTTGGTCATCAGGTCGCACTTGGAGAGCAGGCCCGCGCGGGTAGCGTGGTTAACGTCGGCGCCAATTTCACGGGCAATCCAGCCGGACAGCTCCGCGATACGGTCAGTCTTGTCGCGCAGCGTACCCAGCTGCTGCTGGAAGAGTACGGTTTGCAGACGCGGCAGGTTATCTTCCAGACGTTTTTTACGGTCGGTGTTGAAGAAGAACTCGGCGTCCGCCAGACGTGGACGCACCACTTTCTCGTTACCGGAGATAATCTGGCTCGGATCTTTCGATTCGATGTTCGCGACGAAGATGAAGTTTGGCAGCAGCTGGCCGTCGTTGGCGTAAACCGGGAAGTACTTTTGGTCACCCTTCATGGTGTACACCAGCGCTTCAGCCGGAACGGCCAGGAATTTCTCTTCGAATTTCGCGGTCAGCACAACCGGCCATTCGACCAGAGAGGTCACTTCTTCCAGCAGGCTATCGCTCAGATCGGCATTACCGCCAATTTTGCGCGCCGCTTCTTCGGCGTCAGCTTTGATTTTGGCTTTACGCTGTTTGTAGTCAGCAATGACCTTACCGCGCTCCAGCAGGATCTGCGGGTACTGATCAGCATTGTCGATGGTGAACTCCGGCTCGCCCATAAAGCGATGGCCGCGGATCACGCGATCGGACGCCACGCCCAGAATGGTCGCCGGAATAACGGTATCGCCCAGCAGCAGGGTCACGGTGTGAACCGGACGCACAAAGTGTACGTCAGACGCGCCCCAGCGCATCAGCTTAGGAATCGGCAGCTTAGCCAGCGAGGTCGCAATCATATCTGGCAGCAGCGCTTCCGCGCTTTCGCCTTTCACATGGGCACGATACAGCAGCCATTCACCTTTGTCGGTGGTCAGACGTTCGGCCTGATCGACGGTGATACCGCAGCCGCGAGCCCAGCCTTCAGCCGCTTTGCTCGGCTTGCCTTCCGCGTCGAACGCCTGGGCAATGGCCGGGCCACGTTTTTCAACTTCGCGATCCGGCTGAGACGCCGCCAGATTTGCCACTTTCAGCGCCAGACGACGCGGCGCAGCAAACCACTCAATTTTACCGTGCGCCAGGCCAGCGTTATCCAGCTCAGCAGTGACGTTCGCAGCGAAAGATTCAGCCAGGCTGCGCAGGGCTTTTGGTGGCAGCTCTTCAGTGCCGATTTCCACCAGGAAAGTTTTCTCAGACATGGCCGCCTCTTATTTGTTTCGGTTGCACATCGGGAAGCCAAGGGCTTCACGGGACGCGTAGTAAGCTTCAGCAACGGCTTTGGTCAGGGTACGAATACGCAGAATGTAGCGCTGACGTTCAGTCACGGAGATCGCTTTGCGGGCATCCAGCAGGTTGAAGCTGTGGGCAGCCTTCAGAATACGCTCGTAGGCAGGCAGCGGCAGCGGAGTCTCCAGCGCCAGCAGCTGCTGGGCTTCTTTCTCGTACTGCTCGAAGCAGGTGAACAGGAAGTCCACGTCCGCGTATTCGAAGTTATAGGTGGATTGCTCCACTTCGTTCTGATGGAACACGTCGCCGTAGGTGGTTTTACCCAGCGGGCCGTCGCTCCAGACCAGGTCGTAAACGCTGTCTACGCCCTGAATGTACATGGCCAGACGTTCCAGACCATAGGTGATTTCGCCGGTGATCGGTTTACATTCCAGACCGCCAACCTGCTGGAAGTAGGTGAACTGGGTCACTTCCATGCCGTTCAGCCACACTTCCCAACCCAGACCCCAGGCACCCAGCGTTGGGTTTTCCCAGTTATCTTCCACGAAACGAATGTCGTGAATGGTCGGATCCATACCCAGCTCTTTCAGTGACCCGAGGTACAGTTCCTGAATGTTGTCGGGTGATGGCTTAATCACCACCTGGAACTGATAGTAGTGCTGCAAACGGTTCGGGTTTTCGCCGTAACGGCCATCGGTCGGACGACGGGATGGCTGAACATAGGCGGTCGCCATTGGCTCTGGCCCTAACGCGCGCAGGCTGGTCATCGGGTGTGAGGTGCCTGCGCCAACTTCCATGTCCAAAGGTTGAACAATGGTGCAGCCCTGACGAGCCCAGTAATCCTGTAAGGTCAGGATCAGGCCCTGGAAGGTCTTGGTATCAAACTTTTGCATAGTATTTCGTGCTGGATACGTGTGGTTTTAAATGGAAGGGATCAGTATACCCGCTGGCTGCAAGATATACAGTACGAAACGGGGTTGTTTAGGGAAAATTGGGGAATAAGCCCTACAGCCAGAACCTGCGAAGGCTCTGGTTGCTGCTTATACGAGCAATTTAGCGCATTGAGAGATGTAAAAACTGGCCGTCTGCATCAAAAGAGCAGACAAAGCCCTCTTTACGCGCCGTATAGCCTTTCAGTTCATAGCTGCCCTGAAAGCGCTCGAAGCCGTTAATATGAATTTTCTGTGCTTCGGAATTATAGCGGTGAGCCGCCTGATCCCTGCACAGCTGTTCCATATTCAGGGAACGCTCCGGGCTCATTTTCCCCTGCTGCGCTTTTTGGACTGGAGCCTCCTGAGAAGCACTGCACCCTGCTAATAAAAGCAGCAGAAAGAGTGACGCCCCACGCTTCATCATCATTTTTATTACCGCCCTGGTCAGTGGCTGTTATTTTTAGTAGCAACACGTTTATAGATTAATGTTCAACATTCTGCGAATCTCGCCAGCTCCCGACAAGACAGCCTGGCTAAACTCAGAATTTTCCAAGGGAAAAGTTTTACGCAATCGCAGTCACACTTTCTTTATCAGGAATACAGAGGAACTGATGCAGTCAAAAATTAACTGGATTGATAACCTGCGGGGAATAGCCTGTCTGATGGTGGTGATGATCCACACTACGACCTGGTATGTCACGAACGCGCACAGTATCAGCCCTGTTAACTGGGATGTCGCCAATATTCTGAACTCAGCCTCACGCGTGAGCGTCCCGCTGTTCTTTATGATTTCCGGTTTTCTCTTTTTTGGCGAGCGCAGCGCGCAGCCGAGACATTTCATCCGTATTGTCTCCTGTTTGCTGTTTTACAGCGCCATTTCGCTGCTCTATATCATCCTGTTCACTTCAATTAACGCTGAACGTTCCCTGCTCAATTTGTTGCAAAAACCGGTGTTCTATCATCTGTGGTTTTTCTTCGCGATAATGGTTATCTATCTGGTTTCGCCGTTAATTCAGGTAAAAAACGTTAGCGGTAAAATGCTGCTGGCCTTGATGGTAATAATCGGGATCGTGGCAAACCCGAATACCGTCTCACAGAAAATTGATGGCTTTGAATGGCTGCCCGTTAACCTCTATATCAACGGCGATACGTTTTATTACGTGCTGTACGGCATGCTGGGGCGCGCCATCGGCATGATGGAGACGCAAAAGCGAGGAATAAACTGGCTTTGCGCGGCAGCATTTATCGCCGGTGTGTTTATTATCTCTCGAGGGACGCTGCACGAGCTGCAATGGCGCGGAAACTTTGCCGATACCTGGTATCTCTACTGCGGGCCGATGGTCTTTATCTGCGCGGTTTCGCTGCTGACCCTGGTTAAAAACACCCTGAATGCCCGCCCGCTTCCGGTGCTGGGGTTTATCTCTCGCCACTCGCTGGGCATTTACGGTTTTCACGCGCTGGTGATCCACGCCCTGCGCACCCGCGGCGTTGAGCTTAAAAGCTGGCCGGTGCTGGATATTGTCTGGATATTTACCGTTACGCTGGTTGTCAGCCTGCTGCTCTCAATGCTGCTGCAACGCATCGATACACGCAGGTTTGTGAGCTAACCCGGTTGAAGGCTGGCAGGCCGGGTAAACGTTAGCGCCACCCGGCTCCTGTTTATGACATTAGCGGTAAAAGCTGCTGATAGATTTTGCGGAAAACGTCTCGTCTTTCAGCGTAGCGAGCATGATTTTTCGCATCAGGACGATGCTGCTGTTCAAGCGGCAGCTGGGGCAAAAGCTGGGGCAGTGGTTTATCCCGGTTCAGCGCAATTTGCGCCAGCCGTGCCGCACCGAGCGCCGGACCAACATCTCCCCCAGTACGATAGTCCAGCTGCAACCCGCTGATATCAGAAAGCATTTGCCGCCAGTAGCTGCTTCGTGCCCCGCCGCCAATTAACGTAATGCTGGATGGCGTCAGGCCACAGTCATGCACGACATCCATGCCGTCCGCCAGCGCATAGCCGACCCCTTCAAGCACCGCGCGTGCCAGCTCTGCCGGGCCGTGCTGATGGGTAAGGCCGAAGAAGACCCCTTTCGCTTCCGGGTTGTTATGCGGCGTCCGCTCGCCGGAAAGGTACGGTAAAAACCAGACCGCACCGGCAGTATCATCCGCCTGCTGTGCCGCTGCGATAAGCGCCGGGACGTCCGCCATTCCGGTCAGCTTTGCCGCCCAGTCGAGGCAGGAAGCCGCGCTCAGCATCACCGACATCAAATGCCATTTACCCGGCAACGCGTGGCAGAAGCTGTGTACGGCGCTTTCAGGGTTACTACGATAGCCGTCACTGACGGCAAAATAGACGCCGGAAGTGCCGAGCGAGAGCATGGCCTGTCCTGTCTCCACCATCCCCACGCCGACCGCACCCGCCGCATTATCGCCACCGCCGGCAACGACAGGTACGGCTGGCATATTCCAGCGTTCAGCAACAGAAGGCTGCAAAGCGCCCGTGATATCACTGCCTTCAAACAGCGCAGGCATATGATCGCGCGTCAGCTGGCAGGCATCCAGCATCGCTTCGCTCCAGTCCCGTTTCGCCACGTCGAGCCACATCGTGCCCGCGGCGTCAGACATGTCGCTGGCAAAATCCCCCGTCATGCGAAAACGCAGGTAGTCTTTCGGCAACAGAACCTTCGCCACCTGACGAAAAATCTCAGGCTCATGGCGCTGCACCCACAGGAGTTTTGGCGCGGTAAAACCGGGCATCATCAGGTTGCCCGTAATCTCGCGGGACGCAGGCACACGCTCCTCAAGGATCGCGCACTCTTCCGCACAGCGGCCATCGTTCCAGAGAATAGCCGGGCGCAGAACGCGATGCTGGCTATCCAGCAGCGTGGCGCCATGCATTTGCCCGGCAATGCCCAGCGCTTTTACGTCGCGCAGGCTGTGCTGCTCACCTAAGGCTTTCATCGCGCGGTCCGTCGCCTGCCACCACTGCTCCGGATCTTGTTCCGACCAAAGTGGCTGCGGGCGTGAAACCTGCAACTTTTCAGTCTGCGTGGCTAACACATCGCCCTGCTCGCTTAACAGGATGGCTTTCACCCCCGACGTGCCAAGATCGATCCCGATATACATGTGGTGACTCCTTTGACAGAAATGCCCGGTGGCGCTGCGCTTACCGGGCATGAATGCTGTTATTTATCGAACAGGTAGTGATTGACCAGGTTTTCCAGCAGTTCCTGATGGCCGCTCTGATGCTGCGGTGCCAACTGATGCTGTTCAGCGTACTTCGCGATCTCCGCAAGCGATAACTGACCTTTCAAAATTTGCTGGCCCAGCTCACTGTTCCAGCCGCTGTAGCGCTTCGCCACGCGCTTATCCAGCTCACCGTCTTCAATCATACGGGCCGCCACCTTCAGCGCCAGCGCCATGGTGTCCATCGCGCCAATATGCCCGTAGAACAGATCGTATTTGTCGGTGCTCTGGCGACGCACTTTGGCGTCGAAGTTCAGGCCGCCGGTGGTGAAACCGCCCGCTTTGATGATTTCGTACATCACCAGCGCATTTTCTTCGACGCTGTTCGGGAACTGGTCGGTATCCCAGCCCAGCTGCGGATCGCCGCGGTTCGCATCCACCGATCCGAAGATGCCCAGCGCAATCGCAGAGGCGATTTCGTGATGGAACGAGTGGCCCGCCAGCGTGGCGTGGTTAGCCTCAATGTTCACTTTGATCTCTTTTTCCAGACCAAACTGCTTCAGGAAGCCATACACGGTGGCGACATCGTAGTCGTACTGATGCTTGGTTGGCTCCTGTGGTTTTGGCTCAATCAGCAGCGTACCGCGGAAGCCGATTTTGTGCTTGTGGTCCACTACCATCTGCATAAAGCGGCCAATCTGCTCACGCTCCTGACGCAGGTCAGTATTCAGCAGCGTTTCATAGCCTTCACGACCGCCCCAGAGAACGTAGTTCTCGCCACCCAGCTGATGCGTGGCGTTCATCGCAGTCACGACCTGGGTTGCCGCCCAGCTGAAGACTTCCGGGTCCGGGTTGGTTGCCGCGCCCGCGCCATAGCGAGGGTTGGTAAAGCAGTTAGCCGTACCCCAGAGCAGCTTCACGCCGCTTTGCTGCTGTTTTTCAGCCAGCACGTCGACCATCTGCGCAAAATTGTTCAGATACTCTTTCAGCGACGCCCCTTCCGGCGACACGTCCACATCGTGGAAACAGTAGTACGGTACGTTCAGCTTATGGAAGAACTCGAACGCGACGTCGGCTTTACGCTTCGCCAGCTCAATGGCCTCGCCCGGCTGTTGCCATGGACGGTCAAAAGAGCCCACGCCGAACATATCGGCACCGTTCCAGCAGAAGGTGTGCCAGTAGCAGGCGGCAAAGCGCAAGTGATCTTCCATGCGCTTACCCAGCACCAGCTCATCCGGGTTGTAGTGACGAAATGCTAAAGGATTGGTCGTTTTCGTGCCTTCGAAACGAACGCGATCGAGTTGGTCGAAATAAGCTTGCATATTGAGCTCCATAATCAGGGTATGCGGCGTGGTCTTGCTTCTGGAGTAATAGTGAATAGACATTGGAGGTTGCTCAATTACGTTATTTCACACTGCTATTGAGAGAATGCGCAATTGTGCGCTGGCTCGCAAAATAATGTGCAGACAAACTATTTTTCGGCGCGCATTCCAGAATCAAATGTAATTAATAGGTTACGCTTTTTAAAATCCGATCGCGGTCATAAATTCAGAAATAAACCAAATATCGTAATGAGAAGATAAAAATCTGTAATTGCCAGCAGGCCTTTCCACGTTAAAAATTTGCTGCGTCTCAGCAGTGAATGTTTCTTTTATCTCAGCTACACATACCCCTACAAAAAGGCCTAATAATTATGAAGATAAAGAACCTGACCCTAACGCTCTGCACTACTCTCCTGCTTGCAAGCTTTGCCGGCCACGCCAAAGAGGTCAAAATCGGCATGGCGATTGATGACTTACGCCTGGAGCGCTGGCAAAAAGATCGCGATATCTTTGTTAAAAAAGCGGAATCTCTCGGCGCGGAGGTGTTCGTTCAGTCCGCTAACGGCAACGAAGAGACGCAAATGTCGCAAATTGAGAATATGATCAACCGTGGCGTCGATGTGCTGGTCATTATCCCGTATAACGGCCAGGTATTAAGCAACGTGGTGAAAGAAGCAAAACAGGAAGGCATAAAAGTCCTGGCTTATGACCGCATGATTAATAATGCGGATATTGATTATTATATTTCGTTCGACAATGAAAAGGTGGGTGAATTACAGGCTAAAAGCCTGATCGCAAAAGTGCCTCAAGGGAATTATTTCCTGATGGGCGGCTCGCCTGTGGATAACAACGCCAAACTGTTCCGTCAGGGACAAATGAAAGTGCTGAAGCCGTATATCGACGAGGGCAAAATTAAAGTCGTCGGCGATCAGTGGGCTGACGGCTGGTTACCGGAAAACGCGCTGAAAATTATGGAAAACGCGTTGACCGCAAATAACAACAAAATCGATGCAGTGGTGGCCTCTAACGACGCCACTGCGGGGGGCGCCATTCAGGCGCTGAGCGCGCAGGGTCTGGCCGGGAAAGTCGCTATTTCCGGACAGGACGCCGACCTTGCGGGTGTAAAACGCATTATCGCGGGTACCCAGACTATGACGGTCTATAAGCCCATTACCGAGCTTGCCAATACGGCCGCCGAAATTGCCGTTGAGCTGGGAAATGGCCAGCAACCTAAAGCAGACGCGACGTTAAATAACGGCCTGAAAGACGTGCCAGCTCGCCTGCTTACCCCTATCGAAGTCAACAAAGAGAATATTGACGCCACGGTGGTGAAAGACGGTTTCCATAAGAAGAGTGAACTGTAATCCAGCGCAGCCCCTGCCCGGCGGGGGCGCATCGACCTGCCCTGTTCATCTGTCGGGCTATGCGGAGCAGTTATGTCTTATTTACTTGAAATGAAAAGCATCACCAAAGCCTTCGGGGCGGTGAAAGCGGTCGACAACGTAAGCCTGCGGCTGAACCCCGGCGAAGTGATGTCGCTGTGCGGCGAAAACGGCTCGGGGAAATCCACGCTGATGAAGGTGCTGTGCGGGATCTATCCGCACGGCAGCTACGAGGGCGAAATCGTCTTTGCCGGTGAGGTGCTTCAGGCCACGCACATTCGTGATACCGAACGCAAAGGCATCGCTATCATTCACCAGGAGCTGGCGCTGGTGAAGCACCTTACCGTGCTGGAAAATATCTTTCTTGGGGCCGAACTCTCGCGCCACGGCGTACTGGATTACGACACCATGACGCTGCGCTGCGAAAAACTGCTGGCCCAGGTGAGTCTCGCTATCTCACCGGATACGCGCGTGGGCGACTTAGGTTTGGGCCAGCAGCAGCTGGTGGAGATCGCCAAGGCGCTAAATAAACAGGTACGCCTGCTGATCCTCGACGAGCCAACCGCCTCGCTCACCGAACAGGAAACCGCCGTTCTGCTCAATATCATCCGCGACCTGCAAAACCACGGTATCGCCTGCATCTATATTTCGCACAAGCTCAATGAGGTGAAAGCTATTTCCGACACCATCTGCGTCATCCGCGACGGGCAGCACATTGGCACGCGTGAAGCAGAAGGCATGAGCGAAGATGACATCATCACCATGATGGTGGGTCGCGAACTCACCGCACTGTATCCCAACGAACCACACACCATAGGCGAAGAACTCCTGCGCGTGGAAAACCTGACGGCGTGGCATCCCGTTAACCGCCACATCAAGCGCGTGGATAACCTCTCCTTCTCGCTGCACCGCGGCGAAATTCTCGGTATTGCGGGTTTAGTGGGTGCCGGAAGAACCGAGGCCGTGCAGTGTCTGTTTGGCGTCTGGCCGGGGCGCTGGGAAGGCAAAATTTATATCGACGGTCAGCCGGTAAAAATCGACAACTGCCAGCAGGCCATTGCCAAAGGCATTGCTATGGTGCCCGAAGACCGCAAAAAAGACGGCATCGTGCCTGTCATGGCGGTGGGAAAAAATATCACGCTGGCGGCGCTCAGCCAGTTTTCCGGCGCGCTGAGCAGCCTGGATGATGCCGCAGAACAGCAGTGTATTCTTCAGTCACTTGCCAGGCTCAAGGTGAAAACCTCCTCGCCGGAACTGGCGATAGGTCGCCTGAGCGGCGGCAACCAGCAGAAAGCGATTCTGGCGCGCTGCCTGTTGCTTAATCCGCGCATTTTAATTCTGGACGAACCCACGCGCGGGATCGATATCGGCGCGAAGTATGAAATCTACAAGCTGATCAACCAGCTTGTGCAGCAAGGGATTGCCGTCATTGTTATCTCGTCCGAATTGCCTGAAGTGCTGGGGCTGAGCGACCGCGTGCTGGTCATGCATGAAGGGAAACTCAAAGCCAACCTGAACAACCAGAACCTGACGCAAGAGCAGGTGATGGAAGCTGCCTTAAGGAGCGAACGCCATGTCGAAAAGCAACCCGTCTGATATCAAAGTCGCTGTTCCGACGCCCGGTGCGTTCGCAGGACTTAAATCGCTGAATCTGCAAGTTTTTGTAATGATTGCCGCCATTATCGTCATCATGTTGTTCTTTACCTGGATGACCGATGGCTCCTATTTGAGCGCACGTAACGTCTCTAACCTGCTGCGTCAGACCGCCATCACCGGGATCCTGGCGGTGGGGATGGTCTTTGTGATTATCTCAGCGGAAATTGACCTGTCGGTAGGGTCGATGATGGGTCTGCTCGGCGGCGTGGCGGCAATTTTTGACGTCTGGCTCGGCTGGCCGTTGCCGCTGACGATTGCGGTCACGCTGGTACTGGGTCTGCTGCTGGGTGCGTGGAACGGCTGGTGGGTGGCCTACCGTAAAGTCCCGTCGTTTATTGTCACCTTAGCAGGGATGCTGGCCTTCCGCGGTATTCTGATTGGGATCACCAACGGCACTACCGTATCCCCGACCAGCGCCTCGATGTCCCAGATTGGCCAAAGCTACCTCTCTGATGGCGTCGGTTTTACGATCGGTGTGGTTGGGCTGATGGCGTTTGTCGCGTGGCAATGGCGAGGACGCATGCGTCGCCAGGCGCTGGGGCTGGCCTCGCCTGCCTCAACCTCGGTTGTCGGCCGTCAGGCGCTTACTGCGGTGATTGTGCTGGGGGCCATCTGGCTGCTAAACGATTATCGCGGTGTCCCAACGCCCGTTCTGCTGCTGGCGCTGTTGCTGTTAGGTGGGATGTTTATGGCCACACGTACCGCATTCGGTCGCCGTATTTATGCTATCGGCGGCAATCTTGAAGCCGCGCGTTTATCTGGTATCAACGTCGAGCGCACCAAACTCGCCGTCTTTGCCATCAACGGCCTGATGGTAGCCATCGCGGGGCTGATCCTCAGCTCGCGACTGGGTGCGGGTTCCCCGTCTGCCGGTAATATTGCCGAGCTGGACGCCATCGCCGCCTGCGTGATTGGCGGGACCAGCCTCGCCGGAGGCATTGGCAGCGTGGCGGGGGCGGTGATGGGCGCATTTATTATGGCTTCGCTGGATAACGGGATGAGTATGATGGACGTGCCGACGTTTTGGCAGTATATCGTCAAAGGGGCCATTCTTTTGCTGGCAGTCTGGATGGACTCTGCCACCAAGCGGCGCGCCTGAGAACCGTATCGTGACTAATTTGGGAAAGTGAGCCATGTTTGAAAAGCGTCACCGCATTACGTTGTTATTCAATGCCAACAAAGCCTATGACCGTCAGGTGGTTGAGGGGGTTGGTGAATATTTGCAGGCGTCGCAATCCGAATGGGATATTTTCATCGAAGAAGATTTCCGTACCCGTCTGGAGAACATCAAAGACTGGCTGGGAGACGGGGTTATCGCTGACTTTGACGACCCCGTGATTGAACAGTTGCTGAGTGGCGTCGACGTACCTATCGTGGGCGTTGGCGGCTCTTACCATTCAGCGGAACATTACCCCCCCGTTCACTACATCGCCACGGATAACCATGCCCTGGTTGAGACCGCCTTCCTCCATTTAAAGGAGAAAGGCGTCCATCGTTTTGCGTTTTACGGATTGCCCGCCACCAGCGGAAAGCGCTGGGCGATGGAGCGTGAGTATGCCTTCTGCCAGCTGGTTGCCCAGGAGAAGTATCGCGGCGTCGTTTATCAGGGGCTGGAAACCGCGCCAGAAAACTGGCAGCACGCACAGAATCGCCTGGCTGACTGGCTGCAAACGCTGCCGCCCCAGACAGGGATTATCGCCGTGACGGACGCCCGCGCCCGCCACGTATTACAGGTGTGCGAACATTTGCATATTCCTGTGCCTGAAAAGCTGTGCGTGATTGGTATTGATAACGAAGAGCTTACGCGCTATCTGTCGCGCGTGGCGCTCTCATCCGTGGCGCAGGGTACCCGTCAGATGGGCTATCAGGCCGCGAAGCTGCTGCACCGACTGTTAGACAACGAATCCCTGCCGCTCCAGCGTCTGCTGGTTCCGCCCGTTCGCGTGGTCGAGCGTCGCTCAACTGACTACCGTTCCTTAAACGATCCGGCCGTGATTCAGGCGATGCACTACATTCGCAATCATGCCTGCAAAGGGATTAAGGTCGATCAGGTGCTGGATTCGGTCGGCATTTCACGTTCGAATCTGGAGAAGCGGTTTAAAGAGGAAGTCGGTGAGACGATCCACGCCGTGATCCATGCGGAAAAGCTGGAGAAAGCGCGAAGTCTGCTGATCTCCACCTCGCTGTCGATCAACGAGATTTCACAGATGTGCGGCTACCCGTCGCTTCAGTATTTCTATTCGGTGTTCAGGAAAGAGTATGACACCACGCCGAAGGAGTACCGGGAACGGTACAGTGAAGTCCTGCTCTAGAAAAAAGAACGCCTTCCAGTGGAAGGCGTTTTTCATTACATATGTGCGGCAATCAGACGCTGGTTATCCTGGTACATTGAGAACAGGTAGTTGTTGTAGCGCTGTCCCTGGGTGGAATAACCTTTCAGCTTGTGGATCATCGCCGTGGCCGTCACTTCCTGATCCGCCTTACGCAGCTGCGCGCGTGACTTACGGAACGAAGAGTAGGCCGGGTGGGTGTTCAGATTCACCACATAGGCATTCACGGAATCTTTCACCGATTCAAACTGTGAATAGCCCTTCACCTTGCCGGGTGCATTAGTACAACGACCTTTTGCGCATTTCATGCCAAACAGATTGTTGTTGTTGCGCGCCAGCTTCGAGGTACCCCAACCGCTTTCGGCGGCGGCCATTGTCGCGACCATACTGCCTGGAATAATGTCCACACGCTCTAACAGAGTGTTCCACGGCACACGACCCGTGTTCCCGCTCCACTTCACTTTATAGCGTTTGGCGATGTCTTTCAGGCGAGTGCGCTCAGACGGCGACCAGCGGCTATCGTACTGTTTGGCGATCAGCCAGTTACGATCCGCAGTAATCGCGGCATTTTGACTTTTAATGTAAGGCATTACCGTCCGGAGAAACGCTTTTTTCCTTGGTGTCCCGGAAGGGTATTTTCGCAAATCAGGAAGTGAACTACTCTTTGCACTATTGCGAGAATACTCTTGTTTACTGCTAACCTTACTGCTTGTCGTCTTTATTACGTGGGCTTTCTTACTCGTTGTATCCGTGTGCGTCTTTGCAAGCACCTCACCTGAAAATGCCATGGTGAGTAACATGAGTATCGCGGCCCCATATCGTCGAATGGGAGTCGATATCATTAGGTCTCCTGGTCGGATATAAGCATTCCAACACCTTATTTTCTTCAAAATTTGAGAGCGGAATCTCAAATCGTACCAAAAATAGTCTTCAAGAGCACGTCTATAAATAGTCCAATTCCGAAACTATGTCATCCGGAACATGCTCATTAAAGCACCAACACTGGAAAAATGTGCGCGATATCGCAGATAACTACCTAATTTTGCGCGGGATCACTCATCCCTACGCGTCCTCCTGGCAGAAAGCCTCAGAGGAGGAGTTTTTCCCCTGAGCCGAATGGCACACTGGTCAAAAATGCCGCGACAGGAAAATGGAATGAAACGCACTGCATTAGCTGTTCTGATGTTACCCGCATTCGCGCATGCCGACTGGTCATCGCCAGGATTTGACGCATTCAACGCTGAAGGTACCGGCGTCTTTACCAGCCAGGCAACGCTTGCGAAGGGTACCCGTCCACTGACGTTGAGTCTTGACAACGCGTGCTGGCAGCCGACAAAGGCCATTAAGCTCAACGAGATGCTGTCGCTCAAACCGTGCGAAGGCACGCCACCGCAGTGGCGATTATTCCGTGACGGCGTTTATCAGATGCGCATTGATACGCGCTCTGGAACGCCGACGCTGATGCTGACGGTACAAAGTGCGGCGCCACAGCCTGTCGCAAACGTTACCCGCCAGTGTCCGAAGTGGGACGGCAAACCGCTCACGATCGATGTCGTTAACACGTTCCCGGAAGGCACGGTGGTGCGTGATTTTTACAGCAAACAGACCGCGACCGTTCAAAATGGCAAAGTGACTCTTCAGCCAGCCGCCAACAGCAATGGCCTGCTGCTGCTTGAGCGCGCCGAAACGGACAAACCCGCGCCGTTCAGCTGGCAAAACGCCACCGTCTATTTCGTGCTGACCGATCGCTTCGTGAATGGCGACCCCACCAACGACAACAGCTATGGCCGCCATAAAGATGGTATGCAGGAGATAGGTACTTTCCACGGCGGCGATCTGAAAGGGCTTACCAGCAAACTGGATTACCTTCAGCAACTGGGCGTGAATGCGCTCTGGATAAGCTCCCCGCTGGAGCAGATCCACGGCTGGGTTGGCGGCGGCACCAAAGGGGATTTCCCCCACTACGCGTATCACGGTTATTACACCCAGGACTGGACGAAACTCGACGCCAACATGGGCAACGAAGATGATTTACGCCAGCTTGTCGACGACGCGCACAGGCGCGGTATCCGCGTCCTGTTTGACGTTGTCATGAACCACGCGGGCTATGCGACGCTTGCAGATATGCAGGAATATCAGTTTGGCGCACTCTATTTACAGGGAGATGAGCTGAAAAAAACGCTCGGCAAACGCTGGACTGACTGGAAGCCAGGCGCGGGTCAAAGCTGGCACAGCTTCAACGATTACATCAACTTCAGTGACAAAGCCGCATGGGAAAAATGGTGGGGTAAAAAATGGATCCGTACCGATATCGGTGATTACGACAACCCGGGCTTTGACGACTTGACCATGTCCCTGGCCTTCCTGCCGGATCTGAAAACGGAATCAAAAACCCCGTCAGGTTTGCCGAACTTTTATCAACACAAGCCCGACACCAACGCGAAAGTGATGACGAATTTCACGCCGCGAGATTACCTGACCCACTGGCTTAGCCAGTGGGTACGTGACTACGGCATCGACGGTTTCCGGGTCGATACCGCCAAACACGTTGAGCATGAAGCCTGGCAGCAACTGAAAGACCAGGCCAGCCAGGCGCTGGCCGCGTGGAAGGCCGCCAACCCGGACAAAAAACTCGACGATGCGCCGTTCTGGATGACCGGTGAATCCTGGGGCCACGGCGTGATGCAGAGCGATTATTACCGTCACGGCTTCGATGCGATGATCAACTTTGACTATCAGGAGCAGGCGGCGAAAGCAGTGGACTGTCTGGCAGATATGGATTTGACCTGGCAGCAAATGGCAGAAAAGCTGCAAAGTTTTAATGTGCTGAGCTATCTCTCCTCCCACGATACGCGTCTGTTCCGTGAAGGGGGCCAGCGCGCCGCTGAGTTACTGCTGCTGGCGCCGGGAAGCGTGCAGATCTATTACGGCGATGAATCAGAGCGTCCATTTGGTCCGACGGGCTCCGATCCGCTACAGGGAACCCGTTCGGATATGAACTGGCAGGACGTCACGGGTAAACAGGCGTTAACTGTCGCCCACTGGCAGCTTCTGGGGCAGTTCCGCGCCCGTCATCCGGCTGTGGGTGAAGGCAAGCAAACAACGCTGTCAATGAAAGAAGGCTACGGCTTTGTGCGCGAGCACAAGGGCGATAAGGTGATGGTGGTGTGGGCGGGTAATCAGTAGAACAGCCCCCTCACCCTAACCCTCTCCCCAAGGGGCAAGGGGATTGCACGGTGCGGTCTTTCACCCTCGCCCCTTTGGGGAGAGGGTCGGGGTGAGGGGTACATTCATCAGAAGGATTCACTGCAATAATCCCTCTCCACCATACAAAACAACAAATCCGACCACATCCGCCGATTTGCACCAACACGGTGCTGGCGTTATGGTTACTGCCTTTCATATTAAGCCCGACAGATCACCTGCTATGACGTTTTCACAATTCGGCGACAAATTTACCCGCCATTCAGGCATTACCCGCCTGATGGAGGACCTCAACGACGGGCTGCGCACCCCAGGCGCTATCATGCTTGGCGGTGGAAACCCGGCTCAAATTCCGGAGATGAACACCTACTTCCAGACGCTGCTGGCAGACATGCTGGAAAACGGTAAAGCAACCGATGCGCTATGTAATTACGACGGCCCTCAGGGTAAAACAGAACTACTGACGCTTCTGGCGGCAATGCTGCGGGAAGCGCTGGGTTGGGATATCGAACCACAGAACATTGCACTGACAAACGGCAGTCAGAGCGCGTTTTTCTACTTATTCAATCTGTTCGCCGGACGCCGCGCCGACGGCACCACGAAAAAAGTGCTGTTCCCGCTGGCACCGGAGTATATCGGCTATGCCGATGCCGGCCTCGAAGAAGACCTGTTTGTTTCCGCACGTCCGAATATCGAGTTGTTGCCAGAGGGCCAGTTCAAATATCACGTCGATTTTGAACATCTGCATATCGGTGAAGAGACGAGCATGATCTGCGTATCTCGTCCCACCAACCCGACGGGGAACGTGATCACCGACGACGAGCTGATGAAGCTGGATGCGCTGGCGAATCAGCACGGCATCCCGCTGGTGATCGATAACGCCTATGGCGTACCGTTCCCGGGTATCATCTTCAGCGAAGCGCGTCCGCTGTGGAACCCGAACATCATCCTCTGCATGAGCCTCTCCAAGCTGGGCCTGCCGGGCAGCCGCTGCGGCATTATCATTGCTAACGAGAAAATCATCACCGCCATTACCAACATGAACGGCATTATCAGCCTTTCCCCTGGCGGCATCGGCCCGGCGATGATGTGCGAGATGATCAGGCGTAACGACCTGCTGCGCCTGTCAAATGAGGTGATCAAGCCGTTTTACTCTCAGCGCGTTCAGGAAACTATCGCCATCCTTCGCCGCTACTTACCGGAGGAACGCTGCCTGATCCATAAACCGGAAGGGGCAATTTTCCTGTGGCTGTGGTTTAAGGATCTGCCCATTACGACAGAGCTGCTTTATCAGCGTCTGAAAAAGCGTGGCGTGCTGATGGTCCCGGGGGATTACTTCTTCCCGGGTCTGGATAAGCCGTGGCCGCATACGCACCAGTGCATGCGCATGAACTACGTCCCGGATCCGGAAAAAATCGAAGCGGGTGTGAAAATTCTCGCCGAAGAGATTGAGAACGCCTGGCGCGAGGCCGGTTAATAAAACCTCAGGCCAGATTACGCAGCCGTTCCACGCGTAGTCTGGCGGGGTCTATGCAGCGCAGCGCGTGGGTGGGACAGGCTTCGACGCAGGCGAGACCGCCCTCGCGATGCATGCACAAATCACATTTCAGCGCCTGAACGCGATCTCCCACAACCCGAACCTGCATTGCCCCGAACGGGCACGCCACCATACAGCTTTTGCAGCCGATACAGCGAGCCTGCTCAACGAGCCAGGCTCCCGCAGCACGGTAAATGGCCCCCGTCGGGCAGACATTCGCGCAGGGCGCATCTTCACACTGGTGGCAGCCCACGGCCGTGGTGAAGGTTCCCCCCTTAACCACGCGGATACGTGACGTAAATGCTTCTGGCGTGGCGCTGCTTTGATGCGACATCATGCACGCCACCTCACAGGTGCGGCACCCGATACATTTTTCAGGATCCGTCAGAATAAATCGGTTCATCAGTTACGCCTCGCGCACGTTAAACCCCAGTTCTTTCGAGATAGCTTCCGCCGTGTCACGCAGCGGTTTTAACAAGTTTTTCTCGCCCACCTGCTTCATGCGCGACGTCGACAGCGAAATGGAGATGGCATAGGGCACGCGCCCGTGAATATCAAAGACCGGCACGGCGATACATGACACACCCAGCTCGTTCTCTTCTTTATCCATCGCCATACTGTGATCGCGAATTTCCGCCAGCTCATCATACATCGCGCTCAGTTCGGTGATGGTGTTGCGGGTCAAAGGTTGGATCTGTTCCTGGTGGCTTTCCCAGTAGCTCGCCACGTAATCCTGATGACCAAACGCCATATAGATTTTGCCCATCGCAGAACAATAGAGCGGCATATGCTGGCCGATATATGCGCGCGTGCGCAGCATACCGGTTGTCGGCTCAAGCTTATAAATCAGGATCGCGTGATCATCTTCACGGCTGGAGAAGTTGACCGTTTCGCCGGTGGCAATGTTCAGCGCCTCGAGGTGCGGCGCCGCCACGTGAATAATATTGAGCGATGAAAGCGCCTTTTGCCCGACGGCGATAAATTTGGTGGTCAGACGATAGCTCCCTGCCGCCGGCGCCGGCGTCACGTACCCGCACGACTGCAACCCCTGCAATAACCGGTGCACGGTGCTTTTATTCAGCCCCGCCAGTTCTGATAAATGCGCAAGCGGACACCCGTTCGGATAGTTACTGAGGATTTCAATCAGCATCAGGCCGCGAAACAAGCTCTGGCTACCTGCTGGCCTCTCTTTTTCTTGCGTCATTTCGCTCTCTTTTATGCTCATCAAATGGCTCCTGTTTATCGCGCCCTGATGGTAGCGCAAAGTGTGGTTTAGTTCACGATCTCAACAGAAAAAACACAACCATTTGATTTTAATCGATTTTGAAAAGCGTGAATGTCGTTGATCTGACAAAATTTGATCGCTATATTTGAAATCAGATTTCGCATAGTGAAATTTAACGATAAAAAAGCACTCGCACTTGCCCCTAAAAAAACAGGAGAACAGGGATGAAAGTGACCTTCGAAGAGTTGAAAGCGGCGTTCAATCGGGTTCTGCTCGATCGCGGTGTAAAAGCGGATACCGCAGACGCCTGCGCTGAGATGTTCGCCCGCACCACGGAGTCCGGCGTTTATTCACACGGCGTCAACCGCTTCCCGCGATTTATTCAGCAGCTTGACGCAGGCGACATCCTCCCTGACGCCCAGCCGAAACGCGTAACGACATTAGGCGCCATCGAACAGTGGGATGCCCAGCGTTCCATCGGCAACCTGACGGCGAAGAAGATGATGGACCGTGCTACCGAGCTGGCGTCCGATCACGGGATCGGCCTGGTGGCGCTGCGTAACGCTAACCACTGGATGCGCGGCGGCAGCTACGGCTGGCAGGCGGCGGAGAAAGGCTATATCGGCATCTGCTGGACCAACTCTATTGCCGTGATGCCCGCGTGGGGATCAAAAGAATGTTGCATCGGCACAAACCCGCTGATCGTCGCTATCCCGTCGAATCCAATCACCATGGTCGATATGTCGATGTCGATGTTCTCCTACGGCATGCTGGAGGTGAATCGCCTGGCCGGACGCGAATTACCGGTCGACGGCGGCTTTGACGATGAAGGCAGTCTGACCAGAGAGCCGGGCGTGATTGAGAAAAACCGTCGCATTCTGCCCATGGGCTACTGGAAAGGTTCCGGCTTGTCGATTGTGCTCGACATGATCGCCACCCTGCTCTCTGACGGCGCGTCCGTCGCGGAAGTGACCCAGGACAACAGCGATGAATACGGCGTATCGCAGATCTTTATCGCCATCGAAGTGGATCGCCTGATCGACGGTCCAACCCGCGATGCCAAACTACAGCGCATCATGGACTTCATCACCACCGCAGAACGCGCTGATGAAAATGTCGCCGTCCGTCTGCCAGGCCATGAGTTCACACGCCTGCTGGAGGAGAACCGCCGCAACGGCATCACGATTGACGACAGCGTGTGGGCGAAAATCCAGTCTCTGTAAGGAGTGGGTCATGATATTCGGACATATTACACAGCCAAATCCATGTCGCCTGCCGCTGGCGATTGAAAAGGCGCTTAATTTTCTGCGTACCACGGATTTCACCACCCTGGCGCCGGGCGTGATCGAAATTGAAGGCCGCAACATTTTTGCCCAGGTTCTCGACCTCACCACAAAGGAACAGCACGAGAACCGCCCTGAAGTCCATCGCCGCTATCTGGATATCCAGTTTTTGGCCTGGGGCGAAGAAAAAATCGGTATTGCTATTGATACCGGAAATAACAAAATCAGCGAATCATTGCTGGAGCAACGGGATATTATTTTTTATCACGACAGCGAACACGAGTCGCTTATCGAAATGATACCTGGCAGTTACGCCATATTTTTCCCGCAGGATGTTCACCGTCCTGCCTGTATTAAAAACAAGGGATCCGCAATTCGTAAAATTGTGGTGAAAGTGGCCATCAGCGAATTAGATTAATTTTCTGATAAATACAGGAATGCGAAATGACCAACACCGGTTTTATTATTGGTGCGTACCCCTGCGCACCCTCGTTTCACCAGAAAGGGGAGCAGGAAGAACACGCCTTCTGGCGGGAACTTTCCGACACGCCAAATATTCGCGGGCTGGAACAACCTTGCCTTGAAAATCTCCATCCGTTAGGTGATGAATGGCTGTTTCGTCATACGCCGGGCAACTGGCAGATCGTTGTCACAGCCGTTATGGAAACCATGCGCCGCCGCGGCAGCAACGGCGCGTTTGGCCTGGCGTCCGCGGACGAAGAACAACGTAAAGCGTGCATTGAATATTACCGCCATCTGCATCAAAAGATTGATGCCGTTAACACCCGCTTTCCCGGGAAAGTGGTCGCTCTGGAAATGCAGGCCGCACCACAGGCGGGTAATGATTCTGTCGAGCAAGCGACAGAAGCATTCTCCCGCTCGGTAAGGGAAATCGCGAGCTGGGACTGGGGCTGCGATCTGGTGCTGGAACACTGTGATGCGATGAATAGCCCGGCGCCGCGTAAAGGGTTCTTGCCCTTAGAGCAGGTGCTGGAGGTAGTGAGAGAGACCGATATCAGCGTCTGTATCAACTGGGCACGTTCGGCCATCGAAGGTCGCAACACCGCCCTTCCGCTGGAACATGTTCAGGCGGCACTCGCTGCCGGGAAACTGGGGGCGCTGATGTTTTCGGGCACGACCCCTCGCGGTGAGTACGGAGAATGGCAGGATCTGCACGCGCCGTTTTCTTCGTTCTGCGCCGACAGTCTCATGTCCACTGAACATGTAAAAACGCTGTTTACTGCGGCGAGCGCCGCAACATTGAAATTCTCCGGTATTAAATTACTGGAAATAAATGCTAATGCTGACGTCAGCCATCGCATCGCTATTTTGCGCGACGGCATTAGCGCTATGAATAAAGCATCACAATAAAAATAAAGAATACATTTTCCGGTTACCTTCACTGAGATATTAACTATGAATATTTCTTCTAATGCTCTACACGCGGACATTCCGCGCCAGCGCTGGCTAAGGATCATTCCCCCTATTCTTATCGCCTGCATTATTTCCTATATGGACCGCGTAAATATAGCTTTTGCGATGCCCGGCGGTATGGACGAAGAGCTGGGCATTTCCGCCACGATGGCGGGCCTGGCGGGGGGGATCTTTTTTATTGGCTATTTGTTCCTGCAAGTTCCCGGCGGCAAAATTGCCGTGCACGGCAGCGGTAAGAAGTTTATCGGCTGGTCGCTGGTTGCCTGGGCGGTGATCTCGGTTCTGACCGGGCTTGTAACCAACCAGTATCAGCTGCTGGTGCTGCGCTTCTTACTCGGTGTGGCGGAAGGCGGGATGCTGCCCGTTGTGCTCACGATGATCAGTAACTGGTTCCCGGATGCCGAGCGCGGCCGCGCCAACGCGATTGTGATCATGTTCGTGCCCATCGCCGGGATCATCACCGCCCCACTGTCGGGCTGGATTATCACCGCTCTCGACTGGCGCTGGCTGTTCATTATTGAAGGTCTGATGTCCGTTGTTGTGCTGGTGCTGTGGGCGTTCACCGTCTACGACCGGCCGCAGGAAGCGCGCTGGATCTCTGAAGCCGAGAAAAACTACCTGGTAAAAACACTGGCGGCAGAGCAGCAGGCCATTGCGGGTAAAGAGGTGAAAAACGCCTCGCTCAGCGCAGTGCTGTCTGACAAAACCATGTGGCAGCTGATCGCCCTCAACTTCTTCTACCAGACCGGCATTTACGGTTACACCCTCTGGCTGCCCACCATTCTGAAAGAACTGACGCACACCAGCATCGGCCAGGTGGGAATGCTCGCCATTCTGCCTTACATCGGCGCCATTGCCGGCATGTTCCTGTTCTCTACGCTCTCTGACCGCACCGGCAAGCGCAAGCTGTTTGTTTCCCTGCCATTGATTGGCTTTGCGCTCTGCATGTTCCTCTCCGTCGCGCTGAAAGAGCACACCTGGCTGGCCTATGCCGCGCTGGTGGGCTGTGGCTTCTTCCTGCAATCCGCAGCGGGCGTGTTCTGGACCATCCCGGCGCGTCTGTTCAGCGCTGAGATGGCGGGTGGCGCTCGCGGCGTGATTAATGCCCTGGGCAACCTCGGCGGGTTCTGCGGTCCTTATGCGGTAGGCGTACTGATCACCCTGTACAGCAAAGACGCAGGCGTTTACTGCCTGGCGGTTTCGCTGGCGCTGGCATCGCTGCTGGCCCTGATGTTACCGGCGAAATGCGATGCCGGAGCAGAGCCCAACCCCACGGTGAACTCGCATAAGCGTGCGGCCTGAGGCCCTCACCTGATTCACTAAACCAAACCGTAGGCCGGGTAAGCGAAGCGCCACCCGGCAATTAAGCGAGAAGAAGATGAGTGAAAAAGAGCCCTTCTGGCTGGGTATCGATTGTGGCGGTACTTATCTGAAAGCCGGTTTATACAACAGCCAGGGCAAAGAAGTCTGTATTGAACGCCGCTCAGTGGCCACGCTCAGCCCACGCGCTGGCTACGCCGAGCGGGATATGCACCAGCTCTGGCAGCACTGCCACAAAACCGTCGCCCTGCTGCTTAAAAATTCAGGCGCTGACGGCGGTCAGATCAAAGGCGTTGGCATTTCAGCCCAGGGCAAGGGGCTATTTTTGCTCGATAAACAGGATCGCCCCCTGGGTAACGCCATACTCTCCTCCGATCGCCGTGCGCTGGAGATCGTGCAACGCTGGCAGCAGGACGGTATACCCGAAAAGCTCTATCCGCATACTCGCCAGACGCTGTGGACGGGGCATCCGGCCTCACTCCTGCGCTGGGTTAAAGAGAACGAGCCGCAGCGGTATCAGCAAATCGGCAGCGTGATGATGGCGCACGATTACCTGCGCTGGTGTCTGACCGGAGTCAAAGGCTGCGAAGAGAGCAACATCTCGGAATCCAATCTCTACAACATGAATACCGGGCAGTACGATCAGCAGCTCACGCGCTGGCTCGGCATCAGCGACATTGACGGTGCCCTGCCGCCTATTATCGGTTCAGCAGAAATTTGCGGGGAAATCACCGCTCAGGCAGCCGCACTGACCGGTCTCACGGCGGGTACTCCCGTCGTTGGTGGACTGTTTGATGTGGTTTCCACCGCGATCTGCGCCGGGCTGCATGACGAAAATACGCTGAATGCCGTAATGGGGACCTGGGCCGTGACCAGTGGGATTGCCCACGGCATCCGCGACAACGAGCCGTTCCCCTACGTCTATGGCCGCTATGTCCATCCGCAGCAGTTCATCGTTCACGAAGCCAGCCCCACCTCGTCCGGCAACCTGGAATGGCTGACGGCCCAATGGGGCGAAATGTCATTCGATGAGATTAACCACGCCGTGGCCAGCCTGCCAAAAGCTGAAAGCGATGTGTTCTTCCTGCCTTTCCTCTACGGCAGCAACGCCGGACTGGAGATGACCAGCGGCTTCTATGGTTTGCAGGCGCTGCATACCCGCGCGCACCTCCTCCAGGCGGTTTATGAAGGGGTGGTATTCAGCCACATGACCCACCTCAACCGTATGCTCGAACGCTTTCCCCACGTGCAGACCCTGCGCGTGACGGGCGGCCCCACCCATTCGGACGTGTGGATGCAGATGCTCGCGGACGTCAGCGGCCTGGCGATTGAACTCCCGCAGGTGGAAGAGACCGGCTGTTCCGGTGCGGCGCTGGCCGCGCTCGTCGGTACAGGTCTCTATCCCGATTTTTACGCCGCTCAGCGCGCCCTCAGGCATGACATCCGGATGATTGAACCTGACATGCGTGCCCATGCCGCCTACCAGCGCAAATATCACCGTTACCAGCTACTGATTTCAGCATTACAGGGCTATCACGCCCGTGTTAAGGAGTACGACCTATGAGCCGACCATTATTGCAGCTGGCGCTCGACCACACCTCACTTCAGGCCGCGCAGCGGGATGTCGCGACGCTTTCCGATCACGTCGACATCGTCGAAGCCGGCACCATCCTGTGTCTGACCGAAGGGCTAAACGCCGTTCGCGCCCTGCGCGCTCAGTGTCCGGATAAAATTATCGTGGCGGACTGGAAAGTCGCCGATGCCGGAGAAACGCTGGCTGAGCAGGCGTTTGGCGCAGGCGCAAACTGGATGACCATCATCTGTGCCGCCCCGCTGGCCACCGTTGAACGTGGCCACGAGGTCGCACTGCGCGGCGGCGGCGAGATCCAGATGGAGCTGTTTGGCAACTGGACGCTGGACGACGCGCGCGCGTGGCACCGCATCGGGGTGAAGCAGGCGATATACCACCGTGGACGCGACGCACAGGCCAGCGGCCAGCAGTGGGGCGAGGCGGATCTCAGCAAAATGAAGGCGTTGTCCGATATCGGGCTACAGCTTTCCATCACTGGCGGTATCACCCCCGCTGACCTGCCGCTGTTTAAGCAGATCAACGTCAAAGCCTTCATTGCCGGGCGCGCGCTGGCAGGCGCCGCCAATCCGCCGCAGGTGGCACAAGCATTCCATTCGCAAATTCGCGACATCTGGGGAGAGTAACCATGCGTCAGCATCCGTTAGGCATTTACGAAAAAGCGCTGCCAAAAGATCTCTCCTGGCCGGAGCGCCTGGTTCTGGCAAAAAGCTGCGGCTTCGATTTTGTGGAGATGTCGGTGGATGAGACCGACGAGCGTTTATCGCGCCTTGAATGGAGTACCACGCAGCGCGCCTCTCTGGTGGAAGCGATGCTGGAGACCGGCGTGGCCATCCCGTCGATGTGCTTGTCTGCCCATCGTCGCTTCCCGTTTGGCAGCCGCGATGACACCGTGCGCGAACGCGCCCGCGAGATCATGACCAAAGCCATCCGGCTGGCCCGTGATTTGGGTATTCGCACCATTCAGCTTGCGGGTTATGACGTGTACTACGAGGAGCATGACGAAGGCACGCAACAGCGCTTTGCCGAAGGGCTGGCGTGGGCCGTAGAGCAGGCCGCTGCCGCGCAGGTAATGCTGGCGGTAGAGATCATGGACACCGCGTTTATGAACTCCATCAGCAAGTGGAAAAAGTGGGACGACATGCTCGCCTCGCCGTGGTTCAGCGTTTACCCGGACGTCGGCAACCTGAGCGCGTGGGGCAACGACGTCACCGCCGAGCTGACGTTGGGCATTGACCGCATCGCCGCTATCCATCTGAAAGACACCCGGCCCGTAACCGAAAAAAGCCCCGGCCAGTTCCGCGATGTGCCGTTTGGCGAGGGCTGCGTCGATTTCGTTGGCGTGTTTAACACGCTGAATCAACTTAACTATCGCGGCGCATTTCTGATTGAAATGTGGACCGAGAAAGCCAAAGAGCCGGTACTGGAGATCATCCAGGCGCGCCGCTGGATTGAAGCCCGAATGCAGGAAGGAGGCATGACATGTTAGAACAACTCAAAGCCGAGGTGCTGGCGGCAAATCTCGCCCTACCCGCCCACCAGCTGGTGACGTTCACCTGGGGCAACGTCAGCGCGGTTGACCGTGACAGCGGCATGATGGTGATCAAACCATCCGGCGTGGAGTACGACGTGATGACCGCAGAAGATATGGTGGTGGTAAATATCGCCACGGGTAAAGTGGTCGAGGGGAGTAAAAAACCCTCCTCCGACACCCCGACCCATCTCGCGCTGTATCGTCGTTACCCGGAAATTGGCGGCATTGTGCATACCCATTCCCGCCACGCCACCATCTGGTCGCAGGCGGGGCAGGATTTACCCGCATGGGGCACGACGCACGCGGACTATTTCTACGGTGCGATCCCCTGCACGCGGCTGATGACCACGGCTGAAATCGCGGGTGAATATGAATACCAGACGGGGGAAGTCATTATCAAAACCTTCGAGGAGCGCGACATGAGCCCGATGCAGGTCCCGGCGGTGCTGGTTCATTCTCACGGCCCGTTTGCCTGGGGCAAAGACGCTGCCGATGCGGTACACAATGCCGTGGTGCTGGAAGAGTGCGCCTATATGGGGCTTTTCTCGCGCCAGCTTGCACCTCAGCTTCCGGTTATGCAGCAGGAATTGCTGGATAAGCATTACCTGCGCAAGCATGGCGCAAATGCCTATTACGGCCAGTAATCATCCGGAATTAATATGCTCTTTACAGTACCGCCGTTTCCAGACGGCGGGCGTTAACCCGGTATGTTTCGAGAATATTTGCCGGAAATAACCCACGTCATTAAAACCGCACCGGGTGGCCACTTCAGTTAATGAGGCCGCATCGTTCAGCAACAATTTTTCAGCGGCCCTGACGCGCTGGCGGTGTATTGCCTCCGTCAGGGTTAAATGAAACGTCCGGCGAAATACTCGCCCCAGGTAATCTGCGTTGCAGTGCAGCTCTTTCGCCAGCTGTGAAGTGGATATGGGCAAATGAAAGTGAGTGCGGATAAGCTGTTTGGCCTTCCACGCCATTGCTGCGCCCGCATCATCCGCTTTATCTTCATATCCCGGCGAGAGCGATATCTGCTGCAAAATTAACAGCAAAATTATCTCCAGCGCCTGGCTACGCTGTAATTTTTCCTGCTCGCTTAAAAACTGACGGAATAACGCAATAACATATTGCGGATCCCGCACGCTACAGTGTTGCTCAATCGACAGTGGCGTCGCACCTGGCAACGCAGGCAAGCCTTCATCCACCTCAAAATGCAGCCAGTAAAATTTGAGATCGCCCGGAAAATCTTCCACGCCGACATGCCGCCGCTTCGGCCAAAGTAATAAACTCTCGCCGGCGTTTACCTCAAACAGCGTATTTTCCTCCTGGATCGTTAATGTCCCTTTTTCGAGAAAGATTATCTCCCACGAAGATAATTTTCGTGCGGGATGACGACCCACGCCCCGGGAGATAAATAACCCGCCATTTTGAACCTTAATCGGAAGTGCTATGGATAATTCAAGCATGGATATTCAATTTCCCGCTTTTATGGTGGCTAATATTGCGTTTATTGTTTGATTATTAATAAATATCAGCAGAACAGCTCGATCAAACTCACAGTTTTACCATCAGGTCGGAATCGTCACCTTTTTATACTTTTCCCTTCCCTTGTTGGTCTGCCCGTTGAATGCAGAATAAATGGGGTACCTTGCACAAATACGATAATAAATCGTTTATCGAGGAGTTACCCCATGACTTCCACACCGATTACAGACGCAGAAGTTGCAAAACAGGCAGCCGATGACCGACTGTCAGTCCGCGAGAAAATTGGCTACGGCCTGGGCGACGCGGGCGGCACGGTAATTACCTGCCTGATCATGAACTTCCTGACCTTTTTTTATACCGATGTATTTGGCCTGACGCCCGCGCTGGTGGGCACGCTGTTTATTGCTCTTCGGGTATTTGACGCGATTTCCGATCCGGTGATGGGCGTGATTGCCGACCGCACGCAGAGCCGCTGGGGGCGTTTTCGTCCGTGGCAGCTGTGGGTCGCGCTTCCCATCGGGATCGTCGGCGTGCTGACCTTCACCGTCCCGGACGCCAGCATGGGCGTGAAAATCGCCTGGGCGTTCGGCACCTATTTGCTGTTGTCCGTAGGCTATACCGCCATCAACGTGCCGTATTGCGCGCTGATCAACACCATGACCACCCGCCACAACGAGGTAATATCCTGCCAGTCCTGGCGCTTCGTACTGTGCGGCGTGGCGGGCTTTCTGGTCTCCGTTGGCCTGCCGTGGCTGGTGTCAGAGCTGGGACAGGGCAATACCGCCCGGGGTTATCAGCTGGGCGTCGGCGTGCTGTGCGCCATCGCTGTGGTGATGTTCTTGTGCTGCTTCTTCTGGGTGCGCGAGCGCGTCCCGCTTGCGCTGATGGGGAAATTCACCCTGCGCGAGCACCTGGCGGGCCTGCGTAAAAACGATCAGCTGCTGCTGATGCTGGTGATGTCGTTTCTGCTGATCAACGTCTTCAACATTCGCGGCGGCGGGTACATGTACTTCATCACCTACGTGCTTCAGGGCAGCACGGCGTACACCTCGCTGTTTTTCACCATGGTGACCTTTGCCGCCATTCTGGGCGCGGTGATCGTCAACCCGCTGTCGCGGCGGATTGATACCGTCAAACTCTACTACTACACCAACCTGGTACTCGCTGCGCTTGCTATGGGAATGTGGTTCCTGCCAGGTGGCCCGGCGCACCAGACGCTCTGGCTTATCGTGATTTTAAGTAACGGCGTGATCCTGGGCTTCACCCTGCCGCTTCACTTCTCGCTAATGGCCTTTGCCGATGACTACGGCGAATGGAAAACCGGCGTGCGCTCCTCGGGGATGAATTTCGCCTTCAATCTATTTTTCATCAAGCTCGCGTGGGCATCCAGCGCCGGGATCATCAGCCTGGTGTTTATTGCCGTGGCCTATCAGCCAGGCGCGGGCAACCAGACACCCGCCTCATTGCAGGGCATCACCGCCATGGAGACGCTGCTCCCTGCCCTTTTCCACCTGCTGCTGGCGGTCGCTATCCGCTGGTGCAGGCTTAACAATCCCGTGATGTCGCGCATTGCAACCGATTTGCGCCAGCGTCATGTACAGTCCTGAGGAGAACGATATGACCATAATGGAAGCCGACCTGCATCAGCTGAAAATCAACGACCCGTTTCTTGGTCAGTACCAACGGCTGGTCCGCGATGTGGTAATCCCCTACCAGTGGGATGCGCTTAACGATCGCGTGGCGGAGGCTGAACCCAGCCACGCCATCGCCAACTTCCGCATCGCGGCCGGTCTGGAACAGGGGGCGTTTTACGGGATGGTCTTTCAGGACAGCGACGTGGCGAAATGGCTCGAAGCCGTAGCGTGGTCGCTGTGCCAGAAGCCGGATGCCGAACTGGAAAAAACCGCCGACGAGGTGATCGAGCTGGTCGCAGCGGCGCAGTGTGAAGATGGCTATCTCAATACCTATTTCACGGTGAAAGCACCGGCCGAGCGCTGGACCAATCTGGCCGAATGCCACGAACTGTACTGCGCCGGACATATGATTGAAGCGGGCGTGGCGTATTTCCAGGGAACCGGAAAGCGCCGCCTGCTGGACGTGGTGTGCAGGCTGGCGGATCATATCGACAGCGTGTTTGGCCCGGGCGAAAACCAGCTGCACGGCTATCCGGGCCACCCGGAAATCGAGCTGGCGCTGATGCGGCTGTACGACGTCACGCAGGAGCCACGCTATCTCAATCTGGTGAAATACTTTATTGAGGAACGCGGCACACAGCCTCACTTCTACGATATCGAATATGAGAAGCGCGGCAGAACGTCATACTGGAACACCTATGGCCCGGCGTGGATGGTCAAGGACAAAGCCTACAGCCAGGCGCATCAGCCCCTTGCCGAACAACAAACGGCCATCGGCCACGCCGTGCGTTTTGTCTATCTGATGGCGGGCATGGCGCATCTGGCGCGCCTGAGCAACGACGAAGGGAAACGTCAGGATTGCCTGCGGCTGTGGAACAAAATGGCACAGCGCCAGCTGTACATCACCGGCGGGATTGGCTCGCAAAGCAGCGGCGAGGCATTCAGCAGCGATTACGATCTGCCCAACGATACGGTCTATGCCGAAAGCTGCGCCTCCATCGGCCTGATGATGTTTGCCCGCCGAATGCTGGAGATGGAGGCGGACGGCCACTACGCCGACGTGATGGAGCGCGCACTATACAACACGGTGCTGGGTGGCATGGCGCTGGACGGTAAGCATTTCTTTTATGTGAATCCGCTGGAAGTGCACCCGAAAACACTGGCCTTTAACCATATCTATGACCACGTGAAACCGGTGCGCCAGCGCTGGTTCGGCTGCGCCTGTTGCCCGCCGAATATTGCGCGCGTGCTGACCTCGCTGGGGCACTATATTTATACCGTTCGCCCGGACGCGCTGTTGATCAACCTGTACGTGGGGAACGACGTCGCCATTCCGGTGGGGGAACACACCCTCCAGCTGCGGATTAGCGGAAACTATCCGTGGCATGAGCAGGTGAAAATCGAGATAACCTCACCAGTTCCGGTGACTCACACGCTGGCCCTGAGGCTGCCGGACTGGTGTGCGGAACCGGCTGTTTCGCTCAATGGTCAAGCCATTACAGGCGAGGTCTCCCGTGGATACTTATACCTAAACCGCAACTGGCAGGAAGGCGACACGCTGACGCTGACGTTACCGATGCCGGTCCGCCGCGTGTACGGCAACCCGCAGGTGCGCCAGCAGGCGGGGAAAGTCGCATTGCAGCGTGGGCCGCTGGTTTACTGCCTGGAAGAAGCCGATAACGGCGCAAATCTGCATAACCTTTCTTTGCCGCAAGACAGCGCGTTTCGGGTATTTGAAGGCAAAGGCATTTTCGCGCACAAGATGCTGATACAGGCGGAAGGGATCGGGTGTCAGGCGAAGGACACTGATGCCCTGTGGCAGTACGACCACTCGCCGGTAGAACGTCAGCCCCAGACGCTGACCTTTATTCCATGGTTCAGTTGGGCAAACCGGGGAGAAGGGGAAATGCGGATATGGGTGGATGAAGGCTGAATAACTGCGGCCTGTTGCCCTCACCCCAGCCCTCTCCCACGGGAGAGGGAGTAAAAAGTAGGCCGGGTAAGGCGAAGCCGCCACCCGGCTTTAACCCGGCTCAGGCCGCCCGGGAGATTAAAACAGCCCCAGCGGTTTATCGGAGTAGCTGACTAACAGACATTTCGTTTGCTGGTAGTGCTCCAGCATCATCTTATGGGTTTCGCGCCCGATGCCCGACTGTTTGTAGCCGCCAAACGCCGCATGAGCCGGATAGGCGTGATAGCAGTTTGTCCATACGCGTCCGGCCTGAATGCCGCGGCCCATTTTATAGGCAAGGTTACCGTTACGGCTCCAGACCCCCGCCCCCAGGCCATACTGCGTGTCGTTGGCGAGCTCCAGCGCCTCGTCCATGGTTTTAAACGTGGTGACGGCCAGCACCGGTCCAAAAATTTCCTCCTGAAAAACGCGCATGTTGTTCTTACCGAACAGGATAGTCGGCTCAAGGTAGTAGCCCTCCTGCAAATCACCGCCCAGCACCTTACGACGACCGCCGGTCAACACATCGGCCCCCTCTTTTTTACCGATATCAATATAGTTGAGGATGGTTTCCAGCTGGCCATGCGATACCTGCGCCCCCATCTGGGTAACGTTATCCAGCGGATTACCGCTGCGAATCGACTCCACGCGCCGGATCGCCCGCTCCATAAAGCGTTCATAAATGGATTCCTGCACCAGCGCGCGGCTCGGACAGGTGCAGACTTCGCCCTGGTTAAACGCGAACAGCGCAAACCCTTCCAGCGCTTTGTCGAAGAAGGCATCCTCTTCATCCATCACGTCGGCAAAGAAGATGTTCGGCGATTTCCCGCCCAACTCCAGGGTGACCGGAATGATGTTCTGGGTCGCGTACTGCATAATCTGCTGACCCACTTCCGTTGAGCCGGTAAACGCCACTTTGGCGATACGCTTTGAAGTAGCCAGATATTCGCCGATCTCTCCCCCGGCCCCGTTGACCACGTTAATGACCCCCGGCGGCAACAGGTCGCCAATCACCTCCATCAGCAGCAGTACCGAAAGCGGCGTTAAGCGTGCAGGTTTCAGCACAACGCAGTTACCCGCCGCCAGCGCGGGCGCCATTTTCCAGCTCGCCATCAGCAGCGGGAAGTTCCACGGAATAATTTGCCCCACCACGCCGAGCGGCTCGTGGAAGTGATACGCCACGGTATCTTTGTCAACTTCACTTATTCCCCCCTCCTGGGCACGGATGCAGGACGCAAAATAGCGGAAATGGTCGATCGCCAGCGGCACGTCCGCCGCCATGGTTTCGCGGATCGGCTTGCCGTTGTCCCACGTTTCTGCGGTCGCCAGCAGCTCCAGATTCTGCTCCATCCGATCGGCGATTTTGAACAAAATGGCCGCTCTGTCCTGAACGGACATTTGCCCCCACTTATCTTTCGCCTTATGCGCCGCATCCAGCGCTAAATCGATATCCCGTTTGCCCGAACTGGCAATTTCACACAGCGGCTGGCCGGTAACGGGCGTCAGGTTGGAATAGTATTCACCGTCGACGGGCGCCACCCAGTCGCCGCCGATAAAGTTGTCATAGCGGGGCTTCAGCTTAAGGGGAAAACCATACTCGCCAGGCTGGATACGCGATGAGGGAGGATTGTTTGTCATGACCGTCTCCTTGCTGTTGTTGTACAACAAGGGTAGTTCCGGCTGGTGATTTTCTCGCCAGCGGGTAGCGGGTTTACGAGCCGCATCACGGATTACCGTACTTTACGTTTCGTTTCTGCCGCCGCAGCCATACTTAATAGCTCAAGGGCTCATGAGGAATGATGCAATGCAGCTATTTATCGGCTTTGACGTGGGTGGAACCCACATCAAACACGGCGTAATTAATGAAAACGGCGAAGAACTGACATCCGATGAATATGATACGCCGGACGATGAAAGCACCTTCAAAGAGAAGTGGAAAGCGGTAGTGGATAAGTACTGCCAGGAGCACGAGATCGCCAGTATTGGCGTGAGTTTTCCAGGACATATCAATCACCATACCGGCGAAGCGGCCAAAGCCGGGGCGCTGGACTATCTTGACGGCGAAAACCTGTGCGAACTGTTCGCACAGCTGACCGATCTCCCCGTGACAATCGAAAACGATGCCAATTGCGCGGCGCTGGGCGAGCGCTGGCAGGGCGCGGGCAAGGACTATGAGCATTTCGTCTGCATCACCATCGGCACCGGCATCGGCGGCGGTATCGTCATGGAGGGCGATCTCTACCGCGGGTCGCACTACCGGGCGGGTGAGTTTGGCGTGCTGCCCGTAGGCAATGAGGGCGAGCCGATGCATGAAGTGGCATCCGCCAGTGGCCTGATGAAAGCCTGCCGCCGCGCGCTGGCCGTGTCGGAAGATGAGATGCCTGATGGTGAGGAGCTGTTTAAACGCATGGACAGCGACGTGCATCTGCGCGAGGCCATTGAAGCGTGGGCGCATTGTCTGTCGCGCGGTATTTACAGCGTGATCTCTATGTTTGATCCGCAGGCGGTGCTGATTGGCGGCGGCATTAGTGAGCAGGAGAAAATCTATCTCCTGCTGGATAAATATTTACAGCGATTCGAGGAGTGGGAAGCGCTCCGGGTGCCCATCCTTCCCTGCGAGCTGGGTAACCAGGCGGGAAGGCTGGGCGCGGTCTGGCTGGCTAAGCAGAAGCAGGCGCGCAGCGCTTAACGCTTACGGAAATAACTGCGCGTCGCGTAGCACATGGTCATTGCCACGACGACGCGTAAACCCGATGCGGTTGAAATACTCCAGGATCTGAATCGCCAGTTTGCGTCCAACGTTCAGCCGATCGCGGAAGTCTGCGGCGCAGGTTGATCCGCGCGCCTGATCCAGCTCCCGGATCAGGTTCGCAAACGCCACGATCCGATCGTTGCGGTAATAACGATCTTTCACGATCGCCACAATCATGCCCTGCTGCGCCGCATGCCGCAGTACCTGACGCATCAGCTGCTCATCGGTATTGGTTTCACGCGCCAGATCGCGCACCCACCAGGGTTCATCGCCAAACAGCGCCGCCACTTTTTGCCAGACCGCGTCCTGCTCAGCGGTAAAACCGGCCTTGTGTTCCGGTAGGTGCAGCCAGCCGTGATGACTTGCAATCACGCCGCTTTCACGCATGTTTTCAATCAGCAACAGCACCAGCGCGTCGTCTTCCATGGGCAACGCCATGCGCCGCAGACGTTCACGGCCCGGGCCTGGCTCATCCTGATGCTGTTCATGATAGGTCGCCAGCGTGCTCAACACTTTACGCTGCCAGCGCGCCGCCACCGGCGCGTTCAGCAGGCTGTTGCCAGCCTGAATAAAACCCGGCTCCTGCGTCAGAAGACGCAATCCTTCACCGCTGAGCTGGCGCGCCCAGGCGAACGCAGCCAGATCCACCGCACCACGCTCAAGGTGGATATCTAACGCAGACTTGTCGTCACGGGCCTGGGCCAGCGAGGCCAGCCACGCTAAATACTCGGGCTTACGCTTGCCGCGACGGGGCGGATTCAGCATCACCACGCGGGCGCCCGCCAGGGTTTCGCGCGCCGAAATATCGCGCAGAACCAGGCGGTCGTTATCCGCCAGCCAGAGCGGGGAGTCGAACACCAGTTCGGCGAGATCGTTTTCCAGCAGCGACACGCGTCCGGTGATGTGGCTGGCCGCGTGATGGATATGCAGCGGCTGCCACTGGGTCAGCGGCGTGTGGGTCTGTAGAGAAACGATAATCCGTTCAGAAGGCTCCGGCGGCGCGTCGGCCAGCAGCCAGTCGCCGCGGTTAAGCTGGTCTTTTTCGGCATCACCAGCAATATTCAGGGCGATACGCTGCCCGGCGTGGGCCTGTTCCACCGGCTGGTTTTGCGCGTGAAGCCCGCGCACGCGCATGGGTTTGTTCACGCCCGTCAGCCACAGGGTATCGCCCACGTTAACTTCGCCACTCAGCGCGGTACCCGTCACCACCAGCCCAGCCCCTTTCACGGTAAACGCCCTGTCGATCGCCAGACGGAAGCGGTGATGGCTGGCATGCTCACGAGACGGGATCTGCTGCAAATGGTCGCGAAGAGCGTCGATACCGCGGCCTTCTGTCGCCACGGTGACAAACAGAGCGGCATCCTTAAAACCGTATTCACTCAGCGCCGCCAGTACCTCTTCACGCACCTCGTTGATACGCGGCTCATCCACACGGTCCGCTTTGGTAAGGGCGACGGTCAACTGCGGGTTTCCCGTCAGTTGCAGGATCGCCAGATGCTCGCGCGTTTGCGCCATCACCCCGTCATCGCACGCGACAACCAGCAGAGCGTGATCGATCCCGCCCACGCCCGCGAGCATATTGGAAAGAAACTTCTCGTGGCCGGGCACGTCGATAAAGCCCAGCACGCGACCGTCGGGCTGTGGCCAGTAGGCGTAACCCAGGTCAATGGTCATGCCGCGCTTTTTCTCTTCCGGCAGGCGATCGGCATTCACGCCCGTAATGGCCTGCAATAACGTGGTTTTGCCGTGGTCAACGTGACCGGCGGTGGCAATAATCATTTCAACATCATCTCCAGAAACCGCCCTTCATCTTCCAGGCAGCGTAAATCCAGCCACATACGACCATCACCGATCCGGCCAATCACTGGCGTCGGTAATGCACGCCAGCGCGCCGACAGCGCCTCAAGCTGGCTTCCGCGTCCGTCGCGCGGGGTGAACGTCAGCGCTTCGCTCGGTAACCTGTCCACGGGCAGCGAGCCGCTGCCAATTTGCGACAGGCAAGGCTCGATACGAACTTCAAACTCAGGGTAATGAGGAGCAACCTGCGGCAGTAGCGCTTCCGCCCGCGCGCGAACAGAGGCTTCATCACGGCTCAGCAAACGCAACGTGGGCAGGCGGTCAGCCAGTTTCTCCGGGTGGAGATAGAGCCGCAGCGTGGCTTCCAGCGCGGCCAGCGTCATTTTATCGGCACGCAGGGCACGCTTCAGTGGGTGCTGCTGTAGCTGCGCAATCAGCTCGCGCTTGCCGACGATAATCCCCGCCTGCGGCCCGCCCAGCAGTTTATCGCCGGAGAAACTGACCAGGCTTACGCCCGCAGCAACCATTTCCTGCACCATTGGCTCTTTCGGCAGACCGTACTGGCGCATATCCACCAGCGACCCGCTGCCGAGATCGGCAATCACCGGCACGTTTAGCTCGCGCCCGATGGCGGCCAGTTCGGCCTCTTCCACCGTTTTGGTGAACCCCTCAATGTGGTAATTACTGGTATGCACTTTCATCAGCAGGGCGGTGTTTTCATTTACCGCAGCGCGATAATCTTTTGCATGGGTACGGTTGGTTGTGCCCACTTCATGCAGCGTGCAGCCCGCCTGGCGCATGACATCCGGAATACGAAACGCCCCGCCGATCTCCACCAGCTCGCCGCGAGAGACGACAACCTCTTTTCCGCTCGCGGTGGCCGCCAGCATTAACAGCACCGCCGCCGCGTTGTTATTCACAATGCAGGCATCTTCCGCGCCGGTGATCTGGCAGAGAAGATCCGCCAGTGCGCGATCGCGATGCCCGCGCCCGGCGCCGTCCAGATCGTACTCCAGCGTCACCGGCGAGCGCATGGCCCGGGTGACGGCCTCTATTGCTTCTTCTGCCTGCTGTGCCCGGCCCAGATTGGTGTGCAGAACCGTGCCCGTCAGGTTAATAACCGGGCGCAACGCGCTTTGCGCGTGCTTGCTCAGCCTCCATTCAACTTCCTGCGCCCACGCCACGCACCAGCCGGGTAGCGCGTTTTCAGCCTGAATATGGCGACGCGCATCGTCCTGAAGCTGGCGTAGCATGTCGACCGTTGCAGTATGGCCAAACTGCTCCAGCACCGCAGTGATGCGCGGATCACGAAGCAGACGATCGGTAGCGGGGATCTGGCTGTAGAGGGAATGATGAGTAGTCATGAATGCGCCTGGCGAGTAAATATCTTCCCCCCTCCCGACGGGAGAGGGAGTTAACATGTGGGGGGATTGTACCGCCTCCCGCCAGGAAGTGTTATAACCCGCATCAAGCCTTTGGTGGTTCAGTCCGGGCGAAACTTTCGCGCTGGAAGAGCGTCTCCGCCAGTTTGACCAGCAGCGGACGATCCACGCACCAGCCCGGCGAGACGCGGCGGAAATTAAGGTAGCCAATGGCGCAGGCGATGGCGATCGTCGCCAGATTCAGGCTATCGCTCTGAATTTTCCCGTCGCGGATCAGCTGTTCGCACATATCCAGGCTGCGGCTGATTTTTTCGCGCTGGCGCAGCAGCTCATTTTCTGACTGCTGGGCGGCGGGCCTTGCCTGCTCGCGTACGGACGTTAATGCCGCATCCATAATGCCATCCGCCAGGGCTTCAATTTGCTTCATCGCCAGCGCTGCTTTTGGATCCGCCGGCAGCATGGCTGGCGCAACGCCAAGCAGCTCGATGTACTCCGCAATGATCGGGGAATCAAACCAGTAGTCGCCCTCGTCCGTTACCAGCGCCGGGACTTTCCCCAGCGGGTTGTACTGCGCAACGCCGTTCTCTGCGTTGTACGGTTGTTCATTTACGAATTCAAATTCAATCCCTTTCTCCAGCAGGAGAATCGAAATCTTACGCACGAAAGGACTGGTATAACTGCCGATGAGTTTCATTGCTTATCCTTAATGCCCATAAAGAGGTCAGTATGGATCAAGCCGTGAAAAAAGGCAGGTGTACGTATCGCATTCCTGCCGTGAGGGGATACGGGAGAAATCTGCATAAAAATATTTTGTGAATCAAATCACAATCTGGAAACAAACAGCCAACTTAACATTGTGATATTAATCACAAAATAGCCCTCATTTTGGCGTAATTCTGAGCAATGTATTTTTTTTACACACCCATTATGTGATCGCGATCACTTCATTAATATCCTCACCCCCTACATTCATGCGATTCAGATCACACAAAATTCCGCTATCTGGACAGTTGAACGATTCAGTGCCAGATTTCACAGCATCAGAACAGGGCCCGGCTACCTCTGCCGCCGCACATTAACGATAAACCTCGGGCCACAAGCCTAAGCGTAAACATAAGAAGGGGTGTTTTATGTCATCCGATTTCAAGATCAAAGTGCAAAGCTTTGGTCGTTTCCTCAGCAACATGGTGATGCCAAATATCGGCGCGTTTATCGCGTGGGGTATTATCACCGCATTATTTATTCCGACAGGGTGGTTGCCTAACGAAACGCTGGCGAAACTTGTTGGCCCAATGATTACGTACCTGCTGCCGCTGCTCATCGGTTATACCGGTGGTCGTTTGGTGGGCGGTGACCGTGGTGGTGTCGTGGGTGCCATCACAACCATGGGGGTGATTGTCGGTGCGGATATGCCGATGTTCCTCGGTGCGATGATTGCCGGTCCTCTGGGCGGCTGGGCGATCAAGAAATTTGACGTCTGGGTTGATGGCAAGATCAAATCCGGCTTCGAAATGCTGGTGAACAACTTCTCCGCGGGCATCATCGGGATGATCCTCGCGATTCTGGCGTTCCTCGGCATTGGCCCTGCGGTTGAAGTGCTCTCCAAGCTGCTGGCGGCGGGCGTTAACTTCATGGTGGCGCACGACATGCTGCCGCTGGCGTCTATCTTCGTTGAACCGGCGAAAATCCTGTTCCTGAACAACGCCATCAACCACGGTATCTTCTCACCGCTGGGTATCCAGCAGTCACACGATCTCGGCAAGTCCATCTTCTTCCTGATTGAAGCGAACCCGGGTCCGGGTATGGGCGTTCTGCTGGCGTACATGTTCTTTGGTCGCGGCAGCGCGAAACAGTCTGCTGGCGGCGCGGCGATCATTCACTTCCTGGGCGGTATTCACGAAATTTACTTCCCGTATGTGCTGATGAACCCACGTCTGATCCTGGCCGTTATCCTTGGCGGTATGACCGGCGTGTTCACCCTGAGCGTACTGGGCGGTGGTCTGGTGTCTCCTGCTTCTCCAGGCTCTATTCTGGCGGTGCTGGCGATGACCCCGAAAGGCGCCTACTTCGCGAACATCGCGGCGATCTGTGCGGCCATGGCCGTCTCCTTCGTGGTCTCCGCTATCCTGCTGAAAACCAGCAAGGTGAAAGAAGACGACGATATCGAAGCGGCAACCCGTCGTATGCATGACATGAAAGCCGAATCCAAAGGCGCAACGCCGCTGGCGGCGGGTGATGTCTCTAACGACCTGAGCCACGTACGTAAAATTATCGTGGCCTGTGATGCCGGTATGGGTTCCAGCGCAATGGGTGCGGGCGTGCTGCGTAAGAAAGTGCAGGATGCGGGTCTGACCAACATCTCCGTGACCAACAGCGCGATTAACAACCTGCCGCCGGACGTTGACCTGGTGATCACGCACCGCGATCTGACCGAGCGCGCCATGCGTCAGGTGCCGCAGGCGCAGCACATTTCCCTGACCAACTTCCTCGACAGCGGCCTGTACACCAGCCTGACCGAACGTCTGGTTGCGGCCCAGCGCCATGAAGATAACGAAGTGAAGGTGCGCACCAGCCTGCAAGACAGCTTCGACGAGAGCAACGCGCATCTGTTCAAACTGGGCGCAGAAAACATCTTCCTTGGCCGCACGGCGACCAATAAAGAAGAGGCCATTCGCTTCGCCGGTGAGCAGCTGGTGAAAGGCGGCTACGTTCAGCCGGAATACGTTGAGGCGATGCTGGAGCGTGAAAAGCTGACCCCAACCTACCTGGGTGAATCCATCGCGGTTCCGCACGGTACGGTTGAAGCGAAAGACCGCGTGCTGAAAACCGGCGTGGTGTTCTGTCAGTATCCTGATGGCGTGCGCTTCGGTGAAGAAGAGGACGACATCGCCCGTCTGGTGATTGGTATCGCCGCTCGCAACAACGAGCATATCCAGGTGATTACCAGCCTGACCAACGCGCTGGATGACGAAACGGTTATTGAGCGTCTGGCCAACACCACCAGCGTTGAAGAAGTTCTGGCTCTGCTTAACAAGTAACAGCGCCTCTTCCCTCTCCCCCCGGGGAGAGGGCTAGGGTGAGGGGAAAACGTTCCTCACCCCAGCCCTCTCGGGTAAAAACATTGATGAAGGTTAACACTATGAAAGCATTACATTTTGGCGCAGGTAATATCGGTCGTGGCTTTATCGGTAAACTGCTGGCAGACGCAGGCATTACCCTGACATTCGCCGATGTGAATCAGGTGGTTCTGGATGCCCTGAATGCGCGTCATAGCTATCAGGTTCACGTAGTGGGTGAAAACGAACAGGTTGAAACGGTCTCTGGCGTCAACGCGGTAAGCAGCATTGGCGACGACGTGATTGACCTCATCGCGAGCGTTGATCTGGTCACCACAGCCGTGGGTCCGGTGGTGCTTGAGCGTATCGCCCCGGCGATCGCGAAAGGCCTGGCGAAGCGTAAAGCACAAGGCGTTGAAACGCCGCTGAACATCATCGCCTGTGAAAACATGGTGCGCGGCACCACGCAGCTGAAAGGCCACGTTCTGGCCGCTGTGGCTGAGGAAGATAAAGCCTGGGTTGAAGCGCACGTTGGTTTTGTGGATTCCGCCGTTGACCGCATCGTTCCGCCATCAGAATCCGCCACCAACGACCCGCTGGAAGTGACGGTGGAAACCTTCAGCGAGTGGATCGTTGATAAAACTCAGTTTAAAGGCGCGCTGCCGACCATTCCGGGAATGGAATTAACCGATAATCTGATGGCATTTGTCGAACGTAAACTCTTCACGCTGAACACCGGGCATGCTATAACCGCGTACCTCGGGAAATTGGCCGGTCATCAGACGATTCGTGACGCGATCCTCGATGAGAACATCCGTGCGGTGGTCAAAGGGGCAATGGAAGAGAGCGGCGCGGTGCTGATCAAACGCTACGGTTTTGATGCTGATAAACACGCAGCATACATCCAGAAAATCCTCGGTCGTTTTGAAAACCCGTATCTGAAAGATGACGTTGAGCGCGTGGGTCGTCAGCCGCTGCGTAAACTGAGCGCGGGCGACCGCCTGATTAAACCGCTGCTGGGCACGCTGGAATACGGTCTGCCGCACGCTAACCTGGTGAAAGGGATTGCTGCCGCGATGCACTACCGCAGCGAGCAGGACCCGCAGGCGATTGAGCTGGCTCAGCTGATTGATGACAAAGGCGCACAGGCTGCGCTGGCGCAGATTTCCGGTCTGGATGCCAACAGTGACGTGGTTGCGGAGGCGGTCAGCGCATACAACGCAACCAAATGATGCAGAGTCCGGCGCAGGTTAGCCTGCGCCCGAATAACAGATTGTCAGATATGCAGGCAATAATGGAACAAACCCAGGCCTTTGAAAATCGTGTGCTTGAGCGTCTGAATGCTGGCAAAACCGTACGAAGTTTCCTGATCGCCGCCGTCGAGCTGTTAACCGAGGCGGTGAACATTCTGGTGCTTCAGGTGTTTCGCAAAGACGACTACGCGGTAAAGTATGCTGTAGAACCGTTACTGGACGGAGACGGACCGCTGGGCGATTTATCGGTACGGCTGAAGCTGATTTACGGTCTTGGCGTGCTCAACCGTCAGGAGTATGAAGACGCCGAGCTGTTAATGGCGCTGCGCGAAGAGCTCAATCATGACGGCAATGAGTACACCTTTACCGATGATGAGATCCTGGGGCCCTTCGGCGAATTGCACTGCGTAGCCGCGCTCCCTCCCGCACCTCAGTTTGATGACAGCGACCCTGAGCTGTACATGATGCAAAAGCTGCGTTATCAACAAGTTGTCCGCTCCACCATGGTACTTTCCCTGACTGAGCTGATTTCTAAAATCAGCTTAAAAAAAGCGTTTCAGAAGTAAGCCCGCACACATTGGTGTATCCTTCCCTGTAAATTCCCCGTTTTCAGAGTTATTTGTCATGAAAGAAGTCGAAAAGAACGAAATTAAACGCCTGAGCGACCGTCTGGATCTGATACGCCATCAGATGGCTGGCCTCTCCCTTGTTGATTCCGCCGAGAAATATGCCGAGCTGGAAAAAGAGTCCGTGAAGCTGGAGGCGGAAATTGAGCGCCTGCGCGATGTGAAAGGCCAGAAGCTGAGTAAAGAGGCGCAGAAGCTGATGAACATGCCGCATCGCCGCGCGATCACCAAAAAAGAGCAGGCCGACATGGGCAAGCTGAAGAAAAGCGTCCGTGGCCTGGTGGTGGTGCACCCGATGACTGAGCTTGGCCGCGAAATGGGCCTGAAAGAGATGACGGGTTTTAGTAAGACCGCGTTCTGATCGCTCTCCCCTGCCGCTGCGCAGGGGAAACTCAGTTGTAAATCAGGTTAAACGTGGCCATCGCATCCGCTTTTCCCGCCGTTACGTTCTCTTCCGTCTGAATGTAATGCGCATCAAACCAGAAGGTCTGCGTCTGGTTATCCCCCACCTGGCCAAGCGCTGACACCTGCGGGGTGTTCCACGATACCACCTGCCCCTGAACCGAACCGGTATTGTCACCGTAAAGCAGTTCGATCCCGACACCGCTGGCGCTATCCTCCTGCTTCGTCAACGCAAGCGCCCGATCGTTGCCCGGCGTGGTATCGCCAAAGAAACCCATCTTAACCGCCGTGTTATTTTCACAGGTCACCGGAATGCTGAAGCGTCCGCCTCCGGCGCGGGAGCCGATGCCGTGAAATTCACGCTGGCTCACGCTCCCCATGGGAACAAGAATGCTGCGAGAGCCCACTGAGCAGCTGGTACGCCTGACGGTGAAGCTGGCGAGATGGATCTGTACCGGTGTCGCCACGTTGGTGGCGCTGGCTTGATTTTCTCCCGCCTGCAATATCAGCGAGCCGACATTTTGCTCCTGGGAGTTGGCGTTATCGTCAGGCATGGCGCTGGTCGTCGGGATTTTATAAAACACCACCCAGAACTGCATTTTGTACGTTGAGGCGCTGGCAAAGGCAGGATTCTGTGAGGCATCGCAGATACGCCGGGACTCGTTGCCGTCTACCGGGCTGGTGCCGTCAATATACTGTACGGCATCCGCACCACAGTACTGCTGCTCGCGGAACCCGAGCGCGTAGCCGATGCCGTCAATCTGGGTTTTGTAGACGTGCCGCGACGCACCGTCTTCCCCCACCACGGTGCCGACGGGGTTATCCAGCTCGACAAATCCGATACTACGCCAGGGGTCACTACCGCCATCACAGTTGTAGAAGTCTTGCCCGGTAGACTGTATCGGCGCGGAAACCGGCGTCCAATCCGCGGTGCCGGGAGCATATCCAATGGCGTAGGGTACCTGGACAACCCACTGATCGCGCGTGGTGCGGCAGGGCGAGGCCTGAGCGTGCGCATGAAAACTCAGCATGCCAAAAAGCGAAAGAAGGCTCAGATAGAAAAACCAGTGAATAAAGTGACGCATGATATTCCTCTAGTGGCACTCAAGAGACAGCGTAGCGATGCCGGGGGCCATATGAGCTTTCCCCAGTCTGAAAGGTGTCTGGCATTGCTGCTGCTCCCCGTTTTCATACCAGGTGACGCGCAGGGTGCCGCGCTCGGGTACTCCGCTCAGGTAGGCCTGACCGCCGTCAGCGACCATGCTTCGGTTTGCAGAATGGCGGTTCTGCTCCACCACTTCAGCCTGCGCGCCAAACGGCAACGGTTCGCCGTGGTAGCGCAGGGAAAACAGAACGCGATAACCAATGTGGGTTGTGTAATTGGCCAGCACCACCGCGCCGCTGGTGGGAATGAGCGTCAGACCGCTTTGCTCAATGTCGACGTTCTCACCCAGCGTCGCCGTATCAAGGCTGACGGTATTTTTGCGATACGCCGAGAGCGTTGGCATGACCGCATAGCCGCGGCTGTCGGTATGGATCCCGTTGTAGCCCTCCGGCTCAACGTTCGCCGCGCCGGGCACGCGCAGCAGGGCGACGGTATCGCCCAGCGGCTGGCTAAGCGTGACGCCATACTGCGTGGCGATAACGCCTCCGGCGAGTCCAAGACTCGCGTTGCTACCGTTTCGGCTGTGGTCATAACCGAGGCTGACGTTGCCGTAGCCACCATTGTATTGCAGCGCCAGGCTGGTGCTGTCGGCCTCTCCCTCACTGGTCTTACTCTGCTGAACGCTGTAATTCAGGTTGCGGTTCGCCAGCGCGCTGCCGTTGAGTGACACCTGCTGCGTGGTCATCCCACGATTGTTGTGGTTGGCGTAGTAACTGACCGAACTGCCCGGCAGCCAGTTGCCAAGCGGAACATTGACGTTAAACGATACGGTGCGATCGGGATGCTGCTCAAGCGCTGAGTCGGTGTAGTCATACCCCGCGCCCCAGGAAATACCCCGCCAGCTGGTGTACCAGCCAATGTGGATGGTTTTATCCTGCCCGGACGTATGCCAGTAATCCTGCATCCATGCCGAGACGCTGAGGCTGCCGAACTGACCCAGCGTCTGTGAAAAAGTGACCTGCGAGCGGCTACGGCGATTATTGAGTTGCAGCTGTTGGCTGTCAGACTGATTCAGTTCACTAAATTCGTAGTAATTGCGCGAGGCATAGCGATAGCTCGCCAGGTTGAAGGCGGTGCCGGTAGCGCTGAAATCTTTCTGGTACTGAATGCGCCACGCCTGCCCCATCGCGCTTTTGCCGTCGGGTAAACGGCTTTTTGCCAGCGTATCGTCAATACCCAGCGAGCCAAATGCGCCAAACCCTCTGCCTACGCCAATTGCACCGGCCTGATAGTTGCTCGCCGTACGAAAGCCGCCATACACCGTCATCCTGGAGAGCAGACCGTAGAAGAAAGCGCCTTCAACAAATTCGGGCGAACGCGCATCACCGGAGCCGGAGTGAAATCGTCCTGCATTGAGACTGTATTTCAGGCTGCCCTGGCGTCGCATAAACGGCACCGCAGAATAGGGCTGGGTAAAGACGCGCGTTGAGCCGTCACTTTCCGTGACCGTAACCTGTAGATCGCCACTTTGTGCGCCCGGGAACAGATCGTTAATGATAAATGGCCCGGCGGCCACCCAGGTTTCATAGATCACATAGCCATTTTGCGAAACGGAGACTTTAGCGAAGCTGTGTGCGACGCCGCGGATGGTTGGTGCGAAGCCGCGCTGGCTGTCGGGCAACATGCTTTCGCTTGATGAGAGCTGTACCCCGCGAAACGCCACGCTATCGAAGACGTCGCCTGTGGTCCAGGCATCACCGATCCGTAGCTGGCTGTTAAGACGGCGAATATCCCGGGTCAGCCAGCTACTTTGCGACTGAAAATGGTCGCCGCCCGCGTCGCTGTGGCTCCAGGCCGAGGTGTTACGCAGCCGCCACGCCCCCAGATTGATACCGTTACGCAGGCTCAGATAGCTGGATGTTGTGACCCCGCTCTGATGACGGGCCTGACCGCCCGACAGACTGTAATCAGTAAATGCCGCCGGGATACCATCGTCCCACTGTGACTGCGGCACGTAGCCACGGCTGCGGTGTTTCATTGCCGCCTGCGGCAGGCTGAGAAAGAGACGCTGCTGGTTGAAATCATAAGAGGTTCGCGCTGCCGGAATAAAATCCTCGAGGTGCGTGAACGTTTCTCCCTCCTGCAACCGGGAGAATGCAGGAATGGCCCCTACATTTACGCCAAGCGCTTCCAGCAGCGATACGCTAAAAACGGGTTGCAGGCTGCCTTTCTCATTGACGAAGGTGATCTCCTGATGCCGCTCCTCGCGTCCGTTAATCTCCAGCGTCACGAGCCAGGTGCCTGGCATCTGCCCGCCCTTTTCAGAGAAATAGTGCAGATCCGCCGTTTTCTGTTCAGTAGAGGAAAGCTCCAGCGCGGCGGGATCAAAGTAATCCTCGGCCATCCCCGTGCGGCTGAAGCTAAGCAGCAACACCGAAAGCGGCGCGTAACAAAACAGGCGAAAAGGCATGGTCTTAAAGAGGCTGGGTGTGGGTGGCGGTGATGGCACCAAAATCATTAATAGCCGACCAGCTTACGCCCCCGGAGGCGGACACAGGCCATTCCCGGGTTTCCCCTGGACCGATCATGCCCGGCTGCTCAATTTTATGCCCGCCAACGGTCAGACGATAAAAAGAGACGTAGTATGGCGTCGGGTTAGCGGCCTTAAGCCCTTTTCCCGTTCGCGAAAACGTTATTTTCTGCCAGGCCGTGGCGGCGTCCCCTTTCAGGTTGTCCGGGCGGTAGAAGATTTTAAATTTCGATTTGACGTTTACCTGTAATTCGTTGCTGCTCTCTTTTGGCTTTGGCGCTATCGCTTTAATATCGAGCCAGAATACAGATTCACGATCTGTGGGCAGCGGAGCGCCGGTATATTGAATACGCAGCGTGTTGGTCTGCTCCGGATCAAGTCTGAACAGAGGTGGCGTGACAATAAATGGCGCAGCGTTATTTTTATCCGGCCCATCGCCTTCAACCCACGACTGAATAAGATAGGGAACCGCACTTTCCATATTAGAAACAGAAAATGCCACCTCCTTGCTGTTTTGCGGGTATACGATCCGTGTTCCCCCCATTACAACGCCAGCGGAAACTGACGCAGAACTAACCATTAATGCAGTGAGCATAATATACGATAAACGTTTCATCATTATTATCTCTGGAGGTGGCTGACAGTGAAATCAGTTATAAACCATCAGGAAGTTGGATACGGCGTTAACATCGCCGGCGTTGATTTCCGTGCCATCTTTGTCAAGTGCGGCATAGAAAGTTAATTCAGCATTGCCTTGATCATCCGGTGCGGTTGTTTCAGATACCGTACCCGGTTTAATCGCGGTGCTGCGATCGCTGTTATAAAGCTTCACGCCGACACCCGTCGCCATACCTTCACCCGGCGTAACCTGAAGCAGTGTGTCATTCACCGTATCTTTGGTTCCGTCAAACAGTACCGCAACCGATTCAACCGTCTCCGGGCAGTTTTCCACGTTGATTTTGAACTCGCGCGGCGTCGTTTCGTTGTGATCGTCAAAGTAGCTTTTTGCCCACGCCCCAAGGTCTACCGTTTTGTTTTTAGAGGCCGGAGTAATATCACAGGAAATAAGGGTAATCTTCCCGGTAAAATTGATCACCCCGCCCGTACTTTGCGAACCCGCACCGGTATCCAGAGAAGCATTAACGCCAGAATCACTGCTTGCCAGTACTGATTGAGAAGATAACAGCAGCCCCGCCGCGGCAATCGCCAGCGCCACATTTTTGATTTTCATTTGGAACACTTTCCCCTCTGTAAATTAAACAGATATAGATTTGTTGTACCAGGTACAATAACCGCTATAAGGATTTAAAAACGCCACCGAAAGGTTTTTAGCAGAATGGGTGACGCGACCTTATAGAATAAAGCAGGGTCCATCCCATGGTGATAATCCGTATATTTTCAGAAGGCCATACACAGATATCCTTCAACTGAGGAATGACTTCTGGCCGAAAATAACACTGAATACGTTGTGGTTAGTAATAAATTTAAAATCTTCTGTTACGTTGCTTCTGAATAAATAGTAAATCAAATGCCTTTTAACGTCTACGCATTGAAAAGCAATATGCCGCGTCTGTAAACACTCAGAAATTAACACTCAACTAACAAATTTAACCCCTTTCGATTGCCATAATAATTATTAATCTGCTTTTAATACCGCAACTAAATTACAAGAGAGTTAACTGATCATTGTTTGATCAATTTATTTCAGAATATTATTAGCCAAAAAATGTCTGTTCAGCGCAAAATTCTTACCCTTTATCCTGAAAAACCGCAATTGGGCAGGATATTTCTTTATCGATCATCAATTGATCGTTTGTAATACACTGTTAAAATCTATATGTGAAATTTACCTTAATTAAAATTTTTTGCTACAGCTTAGATTTCGCATTTTTAACCAAAAAAAATTTTTATTTATAGGAAATATATCACTCTGCTCACACATATACAGCTTCTCAAAAACACAAATAAAACAAACAAACCTCATTCAATTCACGAAATATTATCACCTCTCCTTTTTATATAACCTCTTTTACGCGCCGTATCTGCTTAAAAGGCGAGTGTAAGGCTCTCCACCTGACCACCGCTCCCAACGCACACGGTGATTTGATTTTGCGGGTTTGGTCCTACCAATCACGCACAAAGCTATCCATCGTTCACAATTTCGATGCTCCACTTCACAAAACAATTGCTGAATAGCAACACTTGGTTAACCATTTGTTGTCATTAACCCTACATCACAATATTGGAAGGACCACTTTTACACTAAGTGTGACGCAGAGATGAGCAGAGACTCACCCGACGAACACCTGTGTGGTCCTCAGGAGACCTGCATGAGCCTCTGGCAACAAAACTACGATCCGGCCGGAAATATCTGGCTGTCGAGCCTGATCGCATCGCTACCGATCCTGTTTTTCTTCTTTGCGCTAATTAAGCTCAAGCTGAAGGGCTACCTCGCCGCAACGTACACCGTTGCCATCGCCCTGATGGTGGCGTTGTTCTTCTACAAAATGCCGGTCGATCGCGCGCTGGCCTCCGTCGTCTATGGCTTCTTCTACGGACTGTGGCCGATTGCGTGGATCATCATCGCCGCCGTCTTTGTCTACAAAATCTCGGTCAAAACCGGGCAGTTCGACATTATTCGCTCGTCGATTCTCTCCATCACGCCGGACCAGCGTTTGCAGATGCTGATCGTCGGCTTCTCCTTCGGAGCATTTCTGGAAGGGGCGGCAGGATTCGGCGCACCGGTGGCCATCACCGCCGCCCTGCTGGTCGGTCTGGGCTTTAACCCGCTGTATGCCGCTGGCCTGTGCCTGATTGTGAATACCGCGCCGGTGGCGTTTGGCGCGATGGGCATTCCTATTCTGGTGGCGGGCCAGGTGACCGGGCTGGACAGCTTCGAGATCGGCCAGATGGTGGGCCGCCAGCTGCCGTTCCTGACCATTATCGTGCTGTTCTGGATCATGGCGATTATGGACGGCTGGCGCGGCGTGAAGGAGACCTGGCCTGCGGTGATGGTAGCGGGCGGTTCGTTCGCCATTGCCCAGTATCTCAGCTCCAACTTCCTCGGCCCGGAACTGCCGGACATCATCTCTTCCCTGGTGTCGCTGGTCTGTCTGACGCTGTTCCTGAAACGCTGGCAGCCGGTACGTATCTTCCGCTTTGCTGACATGGGCGCATCGCACGTGGATCAGACGCTGGCGCGCACCGGCTATACCGCCGGACAGATTGTGCGCGCGTGGTCACCGTTCCTGTTCCTGACCGCCACCGTGACGCTGTGGAGTATTCCGCCATTTAAAGCCCTGTTCGCCCCGGGCGGCGCGCTGTACGACATGGTGATTAATATCTCCGTGCCGTTCCTCGACAAAATGGTCGCCCGTATGCCGCCGGTGGTACACGACGCCACGCCGTATGCGGCAGTGTTTAAGTTCGACTGGTTCTCAGCCACCGGCACGGCGATCCTGTTTGCCGCTATCCTTTCCGTAGTGTGGCTGCGCATGAAGCCTGCCGCCGCGGTGCAGACCTTTGCGGCGACGATTAAAGAGCTGATGCTGCCGATTTACTCCATCGGCATGGTGCTGGCGTTCGCGTTTATTTCGAACTACTCCGGCCTGTCGTCGACGCTGGCGTTAGCGCTGGCGCATACCGGCCACGCGTTTACCTTCTTCTCGCCGTTCCTCGGCTGGCTGGGGGTGTTCCTGACCGGTTCAGATACGTCATCTAACGCCCTGTTTGCCGCCCTACAGGCCACAGCCGCGCAGCAGATTGGCGTCTCGGACGTGCTGCTGGTCGCCGCGAACACCACCGGCGGCGTGACCGGGAAGATGATCTCACCGCAGTCCATCGCCATTGCCTGTGCCGCGGTGGGGCTGGTAGGCAAAGAGTCGGATCTGTTCCGCTTTACCGTTAAACACAGCCTGATATTTACCTGCATGGTGGGCGTGATCACCACATTGCAGGCCTATGTCTTAACCTGGATGATTCCATGATAGTGATGCCCAGACGCCTGTCCGACGAGATTGCCACTCGCGTACGGGCGCTGATAGAAGAACAACAGCTGGAAGCGGGCATGAGATTGCCCGCCGAGCGTCAGCTTGCCGCCCAGCTTGGCGTGTCGCGCAATTCACTGCGCGAGGCGCTGGCGACGCTGGTCAGCGAAGGGGTGCTGCTGAGCCGTCGAGGCGGCGGCACCTTCGTGCGCTGGCAGCATGACGACTGGTCCGAACAAAACATCGTGCAGCCGCTTAAGACGCTGATGGAAAACGACCCGGACTACAGCTTTGACATCCTCGAAGCGCGCCACGCCATCGAAACCAGCACCGCGTGGCATGCGGCGATGCGGGCAACCGAGGCCGATAAAGAGAAGCTCAAAGCCTGCTTTGAGGCCACGCAAAGCAGCGACCCGGACATCGCCTCCCAGGCGGACGTGCGTTTTCACCTCGCGATTGCCGAGGCCTCGCACAACGTGGTTCTGCTGCAAACCATGCGCGGGTTCTTCGACCTGCTGCAATCCTCCGTGAAGCAGAGCCGCCAGCGCATGTATCTGGTGCCGCCGGTATTTGCCCAACTGACCGAACAGCACGAGGCGGTGCTCAACGCCATTCTGGCCGGTGATGCCGAGGCCGCGCGCAAGGCGATGATGGCGCATCTCGGCTTCGTGCATACCACCATTAAACGATTCGATGAAGATCAGGCCCGACAGGCGCGTATTACCCGTCTGCCTGGCGAGAGTGATATTTCCAGGGAGAACAAAGCATGATTATTTCCGCAGCCAGTGACTATCGCGCCGCGGCACAGCGCATTTTGCCGCCATTCCTGTTCCACTACATTGACGGCGGGGCGTACGCCGAATATACCCTGCGCCGCAACGTGGAGGACCTGTCGGAAGTGGCCCTGCGCCAGCGCGTGCTGAAGAATATGTCTGACCTGAGCCTTGAGACGAAGCTGTTTAACGAGACGCTCTCCATGCCGGTGGCGCTTGCGCCCGTCGGCTTATGCGGCATGTATGCCCGCCGGGGCGAAGTGCAGGCCGCCGCCGCCGCAGATGCCAAAGGCATTCCGTTTACCCTTTCCACCGTGTCCGTCTGCCCGATTGAAGAGGTCGCCCCGACCATCAAGCGCCCGATGTGGTTCCAGCTGTACGTCCTGCGCGATCGCGGCTTTATGCGTAACGCGCTGGAGCGCGCCAAAGCGGCGGGCTGCTCTACGCTGGTCTTTACCGTCGATATGCCCACGCCCGGCGCCCGCTACCGTGATGCGCACTCCGGCATGAGCGGTCCGAACGCCGCGATGCGCCGCTACTGGCAGGCGGTGACGCACCCGCAGTGGGCGTGGGATGTCGGCGTGAATGGCCGTCCGCACGATCTGGGCAATATTTCGGCCTACCTGGGTAAACCGACCGGGCTGGAAGATTACATCGGCTGGCTGGCGAACAACTTCGATCCATCCATCTCCTGGAAAGACCTGGAGTGGATCCGCGAATTCTGGGACGGCCCGATGGTGATCAAAGGGATCCTCGATCCGGAAGATGCGCGCGACGCGGTGCGTTTTGGCGCCGATGGGATCGTGGTCTCTAACCATGGTGGCCGCCAGCTTGACGGGGTGCTCTCCTCCGCCCGCGCCCTGCCAGCCATTGCCGATGCGGTGAAAGGCGATATTGCGATTCTGGCCGACAGCGGCATCCGTAACGGGCTGGACGTGGTGCGCATGATTGCCCTGGGCGCAGACAGTGTGCTGCTGGGCCGTGCTTACCTGTACGCGCTGGCCACCAGCGGCCAGGCGGGCGTGGCGAATCTGCTGAACCTGATCGAGAAAGAGATGAAGGTGGCGATGACCCTGACCGGTGCGAAAACAATCGGTGAAATCAGCAAAGACTCTCTGGTGCAGGAGCTCAGTAAGCTGCCTGCGGCGCTGGCCCCCCTTTCTCAGGGAAACGCGGCCTGATCTCCCCCGGTTAGCCTCCCCTTCTTCCGCGCCCGACTTCCCCCTCGGGCGCTTTTTTTGTCGAAAATAACACCTGCGTAACATTCTGGATAAGAAAATTTGACACAGCCTGCCCTCCGCAATTGTATAGACAAGCAAATACAAGAACACAAAAACAACATCACATCGGAGGGGAACGTATGACGTATTCAGGTCGGGTGGATATTCAGCAGGTGATCGATGAGAGTCCTTTTTCAGGGTTTCACTGGCTTCTTATTGTGCTGGGCTTTCTGGTGCTGGCGATCGATGGTTTCGATACCGCCGCGATGGGTTACATTGCGCCTACGCTGTCGGCGGAGTGGGGAATACATAAACAGGATCTGGGGCCGGTGTTGAGTGCGGCGCTACTGGGGCTGTCGCTGGGAGCTCTTATTGCAGGTCCGGTATCGGACCGTATGGGACGCAAGCGCGTACTGGTCTTTTCATGCCTGTTCTTCGGCCTGGCGAGCCTGGGCACGGCCTGGGCGCAAAGTCTGAATACCCTGACGCTGTGGCGATTTCTGACCGGTCTCGGGCTGGGCGCCGCGATGCCTAACGCCATCACGCTGATCTCAGAGTTTGCCCCCCAGCGCTGCCGCGCCATGGCAATTAACACCATGTACTGCGGCTTTCCGCTGGGTGCGGCGGGCGGCGGGGCGATCTCGTCCTGGCTTATCCCTCACCATGGCTGGCGAAGCGTGCTGCTGACCGGCGCGATTGCGCCGCTGATTTTAACGGTGCTGCTGGCGCTGCTGTTGCCGGAGTCGGTGAAGTTTCTGGTGCAGCGCGGAAAAGACGTCGCGCAGGTTCGCCGCATCGCCAGCCGGTTCGCCCGCAGCACGCTGGATAGCGTCACGGGCTTTTTCCTGGCGGAGGAGAAGGTCGCGTCGAAAAAAGGCAGCGTGTCGCAGCTGTTTTCCATGCCCTGGCTGCCCGGCACCCTGATGCTGTGGGTCACCTACTTTATGGGACTGGTGATTTATTACGTCCTGCTGAGCTGGATGCCAACGCTGATGCAGGGGATGGGGTATGCGCTGGCGGAATCCGCCTGGCTCACCTCGCTGTTCACCTTCGGCGGCACCGCTGGCATTCTGCTCGCGGGCTGGATGATGGACCGCTGGGAAGCGCACAAGGTGGTCGCGTGTGGTTTCGTGCTGACGATGGGCCTGATTCTTTTACTCGGCATTGAGCATAATCATATCGCCCTGTTTGGCGGGTTAATCTTCCTGATGGGGATCGCGATGAATGGCGCGCAGTCGGGGATGCAGACCCTGGCCGCCACCTTTTACCCTACCGAGTGCCGTGCGACGGGTATCGCCTGGATGCAGGGGATCGGCCGCTTCGGCGGCGTGGCGGGCACCATGACCAGCGCCCAGCTTCTCTCCATGCAGTGGCAGGCGGACAGTATTTTGATGATCCTCAGCGTGCCTGCTCTCGTGGCCGCGGCGGCAACCGTCTACAAAATGCTGTATAGCCGCTCGCAGGAGCCGGGCGTCGCCTAGTCCCTCTCTTTTCTGCTATTCTGCCCCCCGCAATTAAGGGGGCAGCATGCTTAACATCGTCTTATTCGAACCAGAAATCCCACCCAATACCGGCAATATCATCCGCCTGTGCGCCAACACCGGTTTTCGTCTGCACATCATTGAGCCGATGGGCTTTACGTGGGACGACAAACGTCTGCGCCGCGCGGGGCTGGACTACCATGAGTTTACTGCCGTCGTTCGTCATCACGATTACGCCGCGTTTCTGGACGCAGAGAAGCCGCAGCGCATGTTCGCCCTGACCACCAAAGGCACGCCAGCGCACAGTGCCGTAAGCTATCAGGACGGGGATTATCTGATGTTTGGTCCGGAAACCCGCGGCCTGCCGGCCACCATTCTGGATGCCCTGCCCGCTGAGCAAAAAATTCGTATTCCGATGATGCCGGACAGCCGCAGCATGAACCTGTCGAATGCGGTGTCGGTGGTGGTGTATGAGGCGTGGCGCCAGCTGGGTTATCCCGGCGCGATACTGCGTAGCTAAAACAGTTCGGGTGGCTTGCGCCACCCGATTGTCTTTTTAGTCTGCTACTGCGATACGTTTCATATCGGTCATGTAGCCACGCAGTTTCTGGCCCACTTTCTCGATTTCGTGGCTGCGAATCGCTTCGTTGACGTCACGAAGCTGCGCGTTATCAACCGCACCTTCCGCAATCGCTTTACCCAGATCGCCTGCTTGCAGGGTAGTCATGAACTCTTTCAGCAGCGGTACGCAGGCGTAAGAGAACAGATAGTTACCGTACTCGGCGGTATCGGAGATCACCACGTTCATCTCATACAGACGCTTACGGGCGATGGTGTTTGCGATCAGCGGCAGCTCGTGCAGCGATTCGTAGTACGCAGATTCTTCAATGATGCCGGAATCCACCATGGTTTCGAACGCCAGCTCAACGCCCGCTTTCACCATCGCGATCATCAGTACGCCTTTATCGAAGTACTCCTGCTCGCTGATTTTACCCTCGAACTGTGGTGCCGTTTCGAACGCGGTTTTACCGGTCTCTTCGCGCCAGGTCAGCAGTTTCTTATCGTCATTCGCCCAGTCCGCCATCATGCCGGAAGAGAACTCGCCGGAGATGATGTCGTCCATGTGTTTCTGGAACAGCGGTGCCATGATGGTTTTCAGCTGTTCAGAGAGTGCGAACGCGCGCAGTTTTGCCGGATTGGACAGACGGTCCATCATCAGCGTAATGCCGCCCTGCTTCAGCGCTTCGGTGATGGTTTCCCAGCCGAACTGAATCAGTTTTTCCGCATATGCCGGGTCGGTGCCCTCTTCCACCAGCTTGTCGAAGCACAGCAGGGAGCCAGCCTGGAGCATGCCGCACAGAATGGTCTGCTCGCCCATCAGGTCAGATTTCACTTCCGCAACGAAGGAAGATTCCAGTACGCCCGCACGATGGCCGCCGGTGGCCGCTGCCCAGGCTTTGGCAATCGCCATGCCTTCGCCTTTCGGATCGTTTTCCGGGTGAACGGCGATCAGCGTCGGTACGCCGAAACCACGTTTGTACTCTTCGCGCACTTCGGTGCCCGGGCACTTCGGTGCCACCATCACTACGGTGATGTCTTTACGGATCTGCTCGCCCACTTCAACGATGTTGAAGCCGTGGGAGTAACCCAGCGCGGCGCCGTCTTTCATCAGCGGCTGTACGGAACGTACAACGTCTGAGTGCTGCTTGTCTGGCGTCAGGTTAACCACCAGGTCCGCCTGCGGGATCAGCTCTTCGTAGGTACCTACTTTGAAGCCGTTTTCGGTCGCTTTACGCCAGGAAGCGCGCTTTTCAGCAATCGCTTCTTTGCGCAGGGCGTAGGAGATATCCAGACCGGAGTCACGCATGTTCAGGCCCTGGTTCAGACCCTGTGCGCCACAGCCGACGATGACCACTTTTTTACCCTGAAGGTAGCTCGCGCCATCGGCAAATTCGTCGCGCGCCATAAAGCGGCATTTGCCCAGCTGCGCCAGCTGCTGGCGCAAGTTCAGTGTATTAAAGTAGTTAGCCATGGGTGATACCTCGTGATGTTGTGTGTCTTATTGTTCGGTTCGCGTTTCAGCGAGAATGTACCCACATTACAACAGGAAATTTATTGCGGAAATTGATATATTCACAACGTCACATTGCAATTTATGCAATGTAAAAAGAGGGAGTGGAATCGGTGGATTTACGCGATCTGAAAATGTTCCTGCACCTGGCGGAAAGCCGTCACTTTGGCCGCAGCGCCCGGGCGATGCACGTCAGCCCCTCCACGCTGTCGCGCCAGATCCAGCGCCTTGAGGAAGACCTCGGCCAGCCGCTGTTCGTGCGCGATAACCGCACCGTCACCCTCACGGAAGCCGGTGAAGAGCTGCGCATCTTTGCCCAGCAAACCTTGTTGCAGTACCAGCAGCTGCGGCACACCATCGACCAGCAGGGGCCGTCGCTTTCCGGCGAGCTGCATATTTTCTGCTCCGTGACCGCCGCCTACAGCCATCTTCCCCCCATTCTCGACCGCTTCCGCGCGGAACATCCGTCGGTTGAAATTAAGCTCACCACCGGCGATGCCGCCGACGCGATGGAAAAAGTGGTCACGGGCGAAGCGGATCTCGCGATTGCCGGGAAGCCGGAAACCCTGCCGGGCGCGGTAGCGTTCTCAATGCTGGAGAATCTGGCGGTAGTACTGATTGCCCCGGCGCTGCCCTGCCCGGTGCGCAACCAGGTCTCGGTGGAGAAACCGGACTGGTCGACGGTGCCGTTTATCATGGCCGATCAGGGGCCGGTGCGCCGCCGCATTGAGCTGTGGTTCCGCCGCCAGAAAATCAGCAACCCGTCGATTTACGCCACGGTCGGCGGCCATGAGGCTATGGTGTCGATGGTGGCGCTCGGCTGCGGCGTGGCGCTGCTGCCAGAAGTGGTGCTGGAAAACAGCCCGGAGCCAGTGCGCAATCGCGTGATGATTTTAGAACGCAGCGACGAAAAAACGCCGTTCGAGCTTGGCGTGTGCGCACAAAAAAAGCGGCTGCATGAGCCGCTTATTGATGCGTTCTGGAAGATATTGCCGAACCACTAAAGCCGGGTGGCGCTGCGCTTACCCGGCCTACACGCAGCTCAACCCCTAGCCCGCGAGGAAGAAGCGGAACGCCGGGTTGTGGGTTTCGTCATGGCACTCATAGCCCAGCTCGTTCAGGCGCGTTTCGAAATCCGGCTCGTGCTCGCCCAGCTCGAACGCCGCCAGCACGCGGCCGTAGTCGGTGCCGTGGCTGCGGTAGTGGAACAGAGAAATGTTCCAGTGGGTGCCCAGCGTGTGCAGGAACTTGAGCAGCGCGCCCGGCGATTCCGGGAACTCGAAGCTGAACAGGCGTTCCTTGAGCGGCTTGGATGGACGGCCGCCGACCATGTAACGCACGTGCAGCTTCGCCATCTCGTCGTCGGAGAGATCGACCACGCTATAGCCGCCCTCATGCAGCAGGTTGAGGATCTCTTTGCGCTCCTCTACGCCGCGGCTCAGACGCACGCCGACAAAAATGCAGGCGTCTTTGGCATCGGCAAAGCGGTAGTTAAACTCCGTCACCGAACGACCGCCCAGCAGCTGACAGAACTTCAGGAAGCTGCCCTTCTCTTCCGGAATGGTCACCGCCAGCAGCGCTTCACGCTGTTCGCCGAGCTCGCAACGCTCGGACACGTAGCGCAGGCCGTGGAAGTTCACGTTGGCACCGGAAAGCACGTGCGCCAGACGCTCGCCGCGGATGTTGTGCTGGGCGATGTATTTCTTCATCCCCGCCAGCGCCAGCGCGCCGGACGGTTCCGCCACCGCCCGAACGTCTTCGAACAGATCTTTCATCGCCGCGCAGATCGCATCGCTGTCCACCGTGACGATATCGTCGAGATATTCCCGGCACAGGCGGAAGGTTTCGTCGCCAATGCGCTTCACCGCCACGCCCTCGGCGAACAGCCCGACGCGCGGCAGATCCACCGGATGTCCGGCGTCCAGCGCCGCCTTCAGGCAAGCAGAGTCTTCCGCTTCAACCGCAATCACTTTGATCTGCGGCATTAGCTGTTTGATCAGCACCGCCACACCAGCGGCTAAGCCACCGCCGCCCACCGGAACGAAAACGCGGTCGAGATGGGCATCCTGCTGCAAAAGTTCCAGCGCCAGCGTACCCTGCCCGGCAATCACCATCGGGTGATCGAACGGCGGGACCCAGGTGAAGCCCTGCTGCTGCGCCAGCTCAATCGCTTTGGCTTTCGCTTCGTCAAAATTCGCGCCGTGGAGCAGCACTTCCCCGCCAAAACCGCGCACCGCGTCGACTTTGATATCCGCCGTGGCAACCGGCATCACGATCAGCGCTTTCAGCCCTAAACGGGCCGCGGAGAACGCTACGCCCTGCGCGTGGTTGCCCGCCGACGCGGTAATGACGCCGCGCGCTTTCTGCTCATCCGTCAGCCCGGCCATCATCGCGTAGGCGCCGCGCAGCTTGAAGCTGTGCACCGGCTGCCTGTCTTCGCGCTTCACCAGAATGACGTTGTCGAGGCGCGAGGAGAGTTTGTCCATTTTTTGCAGGGGCGTGACCTGCACGGCTTCATAGACCGGCGCGCGCAGCACCGCTCTCAGGTATTCCGCCCCCTCGGGGGCGGCGGATAAAGGTTGTGACTCGGCCATCATTAGCCCCCAAGTTTAGATTTATCGCGCACCGCGCCTTTATCTGCACTGGTGGCAAGACTCGCGTAAGCGCGCAGGGCGAAGGAGACTTCGCGCTGGCGGTCTTTCGGCGTCCAGGCTTTGTCGCCGCGGGCTTCCTGCGCTTCACGACGGGCCGCAATCTCCTGGTCACTCAGCTTCAGCTGAATGCCGCGGTTCGGAATGTCGATTTCGATCAGGTCGCCATCTTCGATGATCGCGATATTGCCGCCGCTTGCCGCTTCCGGGGAGACGTGGCCAATGGAGAGGCCTGACGTGCCGCCAGAGAAACGACCGTCGGTGATCAGCGCGCAGGCTTTGCCGAGGCCCATCGATTTCAGGAAGGTAGTCGGGTAGAGCATCTCCTGCATGCCCGGACCGCCTTTCGGCCCTTCGTAGCGAATGACCACCACGTCGCCTTCCACCACTTTGCCACCGAGGATAGCGTCTACCGCCTCGTCCTGGCTTTCATACACTTTTGCCGGACCGGTGAATTTGAGAATGCTGTCGTCCACGCCTGCGGTTTTCACGATGCAGCCGTTTTCCGCAAAGTTACCGTACAGCACGGCCAGACCGCCGTCTTTGCTGTAGGCATGTTCCAGCGAGCGGATGCAGCCTTCGGCGCGATCATCATCCAGCGTGTCCCAGCGGCAATCCTGCGAGAACGCCTGCGTGGTGCGAATACCTGCCGGACCGGCGCGGAACATCTTTTTCACCGCGTCGTCTTTGGTCAGCATCACGTCGTACTGGTCCAGCGACTCCGGCAGCGTCAGGCCGAGCACATTTTTCACGTTGCGGTTCAGCAGCCCTGCGCGATCCAGCTCGCCGAGGATACCGATGACACCACCAGCACGATGCACGTCTTCCATATGGTACTTCTGGGTACTCGGCGCGACTTTACACAGCTGCGGCACTTTGCGGGAGAGCTTGTCGATGTCGCTCATGGTGAAGTCGATTTCGGCTTCCTGCGCGGCGGCCAGCAGGTGCAGAACGGTGTTGGTGGAACCGCCCATGGCGATATCCAGCGTCATGGCGTTTTCGAACGCCGCTTTACTGGCGATGTTGCGCGGCAGCGCGCTGGCGTCGTCCTGCTCGTAGTAGCGTTTGGTCAGTTCAACGATGCGCTTGCCCGCGTTAAGGAACAGCTGCTTACGGTCGGCGTGGGTCGCCAGCAGCGAGCCGTTACCCGGCTGAGAAAGGCCCAGCGCTTCGGTCAGGCAGTTCATGGAGTTGGCGGTGAACATCCCGGAACAGGAGCCGCAGGTCGGACACGCGGAGCGTTCCACCTGGTCGCTCTGCTCGTCAGAGACTTTCGGGTCCGCGCCCTGGATCATCGCATCGACCAGGTCGAGCTTGATGATTTTGTCGGAAAGCTTGGTTTTACCCGCTTCCATCGGGCCGCCGGAAACGAAGATCACCGGAATGTTCAGGCGCAGGGAGGCCATCAGCATCCCCGGGGTGATTTTGTCGCAGTTGGAGATACAGACCATCGCATCGGCGCAGTGGGCGTTAACCATGTACTCCACCGAGTCGGCGATCAGCTCGCGCGACGGCAGTGAATAGAGCATCCCCCCGTGGCCCATTGCGATACCGTCATCCACCGCAATGGTGTTGAACTCTTTCGCCACGCCGCCGGAGGCTTCGATTTGCTCGGCAACCAGCTTACCGAGATCGCGCAGGTGCACATGGCCCGGCACAAACTGGGTGAAGGAGTTCACCACGGCGATAATTGGCTTGCCGAAATCGGCGTCGGTCATTCCGGTGGCGCGCCACAGTGCGCGGGCCCCCGCCATATTACGGCCGTGGGTGGTGGTGGCTGAACGATACTTAGGCATGCTTTATTTACTCCCGTCTGACTATTAAATGGGACGGTGCGTGCCGTCCCAAATTTATATTTAGTGATTAACCTGATCCAACCAGCCGTATTTGTCTTCTGTTTCGCCGGTGAACAGGCCGAAGAAGGCTTGCTGAATGCGTTTGGTGACCGGACCACAGCGGCCTTCGCCCACCTGAATGCCGTCGACGCTACGCACCGGTGTAATTTCAGCCGCGGTACCGGACATGAACACTTCGTCAGCCAGGTACAGGGATTCGCGGGACAGCACCTGCTCGCGTACTTCGATACCCAGATCTTTTGCCAGCTTGATGATGGCGTCGCGGGTGATGCCCGGCAGCGCGGACGAGGTGAACGGCGGGGTGAACAGAATGCCGTCTTTCACTTCAAACAGGTTTTCGCCCGCACCTTCGGAGATGTAGCCATTTACATCGAGCGCGATACCTTCCTGGTAACCGTGACGGCGCGCTTCGCTGCCGACCAGCAGTGAGGAAAGGTAGTTACCGCCCGCTTTAGCCGCGGTCGGGATAGTGTTTGGTGCCACGCGGTTCCAGGAAGAAACCATTGCGTCGATCCCCTGATCCAGTGCTTCCGCGCCCAGGTAGGCGCCCCACGGGAACGCAGCAATGATCACATCGGTGTTATAGCCAGCGGGCGGATTGACACCCATGCCGACATCACCCACGAAGACCAGCGGACGAATATAGGCACTGGTCAGTTTGTTCTGGCGGATCACCTCGCGGCAGGCTTCCATCAGCTCATCAACGCTTTGGGAGACCGGGAAACGATAAATTTTGGCTGAGTCATGCAGACGCTGCATGTGTTCGCGATGGCGGAACACCACTGGTCCTTTGTGAGAATCGTAGCAACGGATGCCTTCAAACACGGAGGTGCCGTAGTGCAGCGCGTGGGACATCACGTGAACTTTCGCGTCTTCCCAGCGAACCATCTCACCATTGAACCAAATGTAATCAGCTTTTTTTGTCGTCATTTTTTTCGTCCTGTCACGCTTAAGCGCGGATTTGTTGTGATGTGGTTGTGCTCTGGCAGATGGCAACATGGGCAACGTCTACCAGTTTTGATAACTGACTAAACAGTAAGTCGACCGGCCGCGGGCTGGCAACGGTTAATTCGATACTGATATTTTGTGCATCCGTGGCCGTTTCCATATTCATAGAGCAAACCTGAAAACCACGGTGACGGACCACACGCAATACGCGTTCTAACGTTTCCGGGTTGAAGCGAGCCTGCACGGCGACCTGATGTTGCATCATGATAATTTCTCCAGCATTTGTGAGTTACTGGCACCGGGCGGTACCAACGGCCAGACGTTCTCAAGCTCGTCGATTGAGACATGAAGCAGGTATGGCCCTTCGCTTGACAGCATGGTGTCGAGTGCCGCTTCAACCTGGTCTTTACGGGTGATGTGCTGGCCAGGAATGCCGAAGGCGCTGGCCAGGGTGAGGAAATCGGGGTTGTCGGTCAGGGTCGTTTCGCTGTAACGCTCCTGGAAGAACAGCTGCTGCCACTGGCGAACCATGCCTAAACGCTGGTTATCGAGCAAAACGATTTTCAGCGGTAACTGCTTACGCTTCACGGTGCCGAGCTCCTGGACGTTCATCATGAAGGAGCCGTCACCGGAGATACAGATAACGGTATCGTTCGGGCGGGCAACCTGTGCGCCCACGGCAGCGGGCAGGCCGAAGCCCATCGTGCCTAAGCCGCTCGAGGTGATGAAGTTCTCCGGGCGGGTGTAGGTCATGTGCTGGGCTGACCACATCTGATGCTGGCCGACATCCGTCGTCACCACGCTGTCTGCGGGTTTGCGGTCGGACAACTGTTTCAACAATAGCGGCGCATAGATGGCCTCGCCGGGGTGATCGTAACGCCAGGCGTGTTCAGCGCGCATATCGGCGGTGTGCTGACGCCATGGGTTGATATCCAGCGGCTGCTCCAGCGCCGGTAACAGCGCGTTGAGATCGCCCTGCAACGCGACATGCGCCTGACGCAGTTTGTTCATCTCCGCCGGGTCGATGTCCATATGGATCACTTTGGCGTTCGGCGCAAAGGTGTTCAGCTTGCCGGTGACGCGGTCGTCAAAACGGGCGCCGACGGCGATGAGCAGGTCACACTCCTGCACTGCCAGGTTTGCCGCTTTGGTGCCGTGCATCCCTAACATGCCCAAATAGTATGGATAGTCCGCGTCGACCGCGCCCAATCCTTTCAGCGTGCAGGTGGCGGGCATTTGCGTTACTGCGATAAATTCGCGCAGGGCAGGAACAGCCTGCGCCATGCCCACGCCGCCGCCTACATACAGCATCGGCTGTTTCGCCTGCGCCAGCATCTGGCGAGCCTCTTCAACCTCCGCATGGGGAAACACGTTTTCGCTTTCAACGGTGGAGAAGTGCGGTTCCAGATCGCCGAGTGCAACCTGAATATCTTTCGGGATATCTACCAGAACCGGGCCAGGACGGCCAGAGCTGGCAACCTCGAACGCTTTGGCCATCACGCGCGGCAGCTCTTCGAGAGACTGAACGAGGAAGCTATGTTTGGTGCAGGCAAGCGATAAACCGAGCACATCCACTTCCTGGAAAGCATCGGTGCCGATGAACGGAGAGGCCACCTGGCCGGTGATCGCCACCACGGGTACGGAATCGAGCAGCGCGTCAGCCAGGCCGGTGATCAGGTTCGTTGCGCCCGGACCGGAGGTGGCCATACAGACGCCGGTTTTACCGGTCGCACGGGCATAACCGATGGCGGCCATCGCTGCGCCCTGCTCGTGTCGGCACAAGAGGTGTTCCACGCCGCCGTCATACAGTGCATCGTAAATCGGCATAATTGCGCCACCCGGATAACCGAATACGGTTTCGACTCCCTGCGCGCGCAACGCATGTACTACCCATTGTGCCCCATTCATAGTTAGTTCCCCGTCATAAATCTGGAGAAACAGAATTTTGTGCTAGTCGTCATTCTCTGCTCCTCATTTAAGTTTTTTAGTCATAAAAAAACCCCCGGACCTTTCGGTGCGGGGGTCTTAGTTCGTTAAGGCTTGATTTCTAAGCCTTTCCTCGTCCAAGTGCAGCCCCGCACGGTGGGATAATAATCACCACCACGCTAATCACGACCAGGCTAATCACTCGTAGAAGGGCTGTCATTTTCAGTTCTTTTTGCATCTTGTTCGAAGGAATACCTAAAGAGTTACCACAGATATTTCATCTGACACAAGATTTTTTTATGACCCATTTCTGTAGCAGGCGAACTATTTATTTCAAAATCGTTGTTTTATATAGGGAAAAAATAGAAATGAAGATTTTTCATTTTTTTGTCCTGTTTCATCAGGCAAGGCGCGCATGATTTCTTTTCTGCGAGGCCGATTCCACCGACATGTAATGATTACATTTAGGCGCTAAAAGGGTGGAACGAGCGCCGTAATTCAGTGAATTAGCGCTAAACAGGAAAAAATGATGCTGGCATAGTCACCGCCAAGGAGGGGCTTATGTCACTGTCAGTTGTTTATACACGCGCGGCCATCGGCGTGAAGGCACCGCTTATTTCTGTAGAGGTTCATTTAAGTAATGGACTGCCCGGACTGACGCTGGTCGGCTTACCCGAAACGACCGTTAAGGAGGCCAGGGATCGCGTGCGCAGCGCAATTATTAATAGCGGTTATGCTTTTCCGGCGAAGAAGATCACCATCAACCTTGCGCCCGCCGATTTGCCAAAGGAGGGAGGGCGATATGATTTACCTATTGCTATAGCGCTTCTCGCGGCTTCTGAACAGCTCAATACGCCAGGGTTAAGCTCGTGCGAGTTCGTGGGTGAATTAGCGCTTACAGGCGCGTTAAGAGGCGTTCCCGGAGCAATCTCGGGTGCGCTTGAAGCCATACGCGCGGGAAGGCAAATCATTGTGGCCAATGAAAATGCCTCTGAAGTCAGCCTTATCGCCGAAAAGGGGTGTCTTGTCGCGGGACATTTGCAGGAGGTTTGCGCCTGGCTGGAAGGCCGACATGAGCTTGCCGAGCCGCAGGAGAATGAGGAGGTAGTGGCATATTCACCCGATGACCTCAGCGATATTATGGGTCAGGAACAGGGTAAGCGGGCGTTAGAAATAACGGCCGCGGGTGGGCATAACCTGCTACTGATAGGTCCGCCAGGCACGGGGAAAACGATGCTGGCGAGCAGGTTGAGCGGCCTGCTGCCCCCCCTCAATAATCACGAAGCGCTGGAAAGCGCCGCGATATTTAGCCTGGTCAGTTCAATATCGCTGCATAAACAGTGGCGCCGCCGTCCTTTCCGCTCGCCACACCACAGTGCGTCTCTTACCGCGATGGTGGGCGGGGGCTCAATTCCCGGACCGGGTGAAATCTCACTGGCACACAACGGCATTCTGTTCCTGGATGAATTGCCAGAGTTTGAACGCCGCGTGCTGGATGCGTTGCGGGAGCCGATTGAATCCGGCGAAATCCATCTGTCTCGTACACGCGCCAAAATAAGCTACCCTGCGCAGTTTCAGCTGGTCGCCGCGATGAACCCTAGCCCAACGGGCCATTATCAGGGCAACCATAACCGCTGTACGCCGGAGCAGACGCTGCGCTATCTGAGTAAGCTGTCCGGCCCCTTCCTCGACCGTTTTGATTTATCTCTCGAGATCCCCCTGCCACCGCCCGGTCTGCTGAGGCAAACCGGTATCAAAGGCGAAAGCTCAGCAGTGGTGCGAGAACGGGTTATTGCGGCTCAGGCGCGGCAGTATGCCCGTCAGAACAGGCTGAATGCCCGGCTGGATAACAGCGGGATCCGACAGTTTTGCTCTCTCAACGCCGAAGATGCAGGCTGGCTGGAAGAGACACTGACGCGGTTTGGGCTATCCATTCGCGCGTGGCAGCGTTTGTTGAAAGTTGCGCGCACGGTCGCTGACGTGGAGGGCTGCCCCGGAATAGAGAGGCGACATTTGCAGGAGGCATTAAGCTACCGTGCGATCGATCGGCTGCTGTTGCATCTGCAAAAAATGCTGGCATAAAAAAAGGGGCCGTAGCCCCTTCTCTTCTTAATCGTCAGACTCGGTGTAGTCTTCTGCACCTTCCATCTGCGGCTTGCCGCCAGACAGCGTATGGAAACGCTTAGGACGCTTAATGCGAGCCATATACTTGATCCATACACGTTCTGCATCAGACTGCGGCTCACGCTCACCACGACAAACAGAGACAAATTGTTTTTCATCTTCGGTTGCCGGTTCGCGCTTACCCAGATCCAGCTCGTTAAAGGCATAACCATGGCGCTCAAGAAGTTGAGCTTCTTTGATAGTGAAATCGCCGTGACGAGAGAACCCGCGCGGATAATGTTTATTATCGAAAAAACGATTAGTCGTCGTAAAGCTTTCCGCCATCCTACACGCTCCTAATTCTTTGGCCGAGCTATTTATGGCGCGGAGTATTAGTTACGCTTGACAGAGTGTAAAACAAAACATTTAAATCATAACGACAAATAATTTTGTGGAGAAAGATGTGGATACGGAATTGCTAAAAACTTTCCTCGAAGTGAGCAGAACGCGACACTTTGGGCGAGCAGCTGAAGCCCTCTACCTGACGCAGTCAGCAGTCAGTTTTCGTATTCGACAGCTGGAAAATCAACTGGGTGTGAACCTTTTTACCCGCCATCGCAACAATATTCGTCTAACCCCGGCCGGTGAAAAGCTATTGCCTTATGCAGAAACCCTGATGAATACCTGGCAGGCAGCGCGAAAGGAGGTTGCGCACACATCCCGGCATAATGAATTCTCGATCGGTGCCAGCGCTTCACTATGGGAATGCATGCTCAGCCAGTGGCTTATGCGGCTATATCGCACACACAACCATCTGCAATTTGAGGCGAGGATTGCGCAACGCCAGTCGCTGGTTAAGCAACTCCACGAGCGGCAGCTTGATCTGCTGATCACCACAGAAGCCCCCAAGATGGATGAATTTAGCAGCCAGATTGTTGGACAGTTTAGCCTGGCGCTCTATGCATCCGAGCCTGCAATGATGAAGGCCGACCTGAATTATTTACGCCTGGAATGGGGGCCTGATTTTCAGCAGCACGAGACGGGGTTAATTGCCAGCGATGATATCCCGCAACTCACGACAAGCTCTGCGGAGATCGCATGCCAGCATCTTCCCACACTGAAAGGCTGTACATGGTTACCTGTTCGCTGGGCGGATAATAAACCTGCACTCCATGTTGTCACCGATTCAACAACGCTCTCCAGGCCGCTGTATGCCATTTGGCTGCAAAACAGCGATAAGCAGTCGCAGATAAAAGATCTGTTAAAAACCAGCATACTGGATTAACGCAAAAGCCTGCGGAAACGCAGGCTGCTTATTCTTCAGGAAGGTGTTGAGCCGTTTTACAGGCAAAAAAAAATCCTTTGCCGAAGCAAAGGATTCTATATGGCAGGGGCGGAGAGACTCGAACTCGCGACACCCGGTTTTGGAGACCGGTGCTCTACCAACTGAGCTACGCCCCTAAATTTTTTTGCCATTAAGCCTGCCCTTTGGGCAGGCTTAATGTCTTAATAAGTGGCGGAACGGACGGGACTCGAACCCGCGACCCCCTGCGTGACAGGCAGGTATTCTAACCGACTGAACTACCGCTCCACCGAATACTTCTGTAACCACCGGATTAATGCACCGGCTTACTACTTAATTTGATGCCTGGCAGTTCCCTACTCTCACATGGGGAGACCCCACACTACCATCGGCGCTACGGCGTTTCACTTCTGAGTTCGGCATGGGGTCAGGTGGGACCACCGCGCTAAAGCCGCCAGGCAAATTCTGTTAATCTGTATCAGGCTGAAAATCGTGTCTGTCTCTCTTCGCCAAAACAGCTTCGGCGTTGTAAGGTTAAGCCTCACGGTTCATTAGTATCGGTTAGCTCAACGCATCGCTGCGCTTACACACCCGACCTATCAACGTCGTCGTCTTCAACGTTCCTTCAGGAGACTTAAAGTCTCAGGGAGAACTCATCTCGGGGCAAGTTTCGTGCTTAGATGCTTTCAGCACTTATCTTTTCCGCATTTAGCTACCGGGCAGTGCCATTGGCATGACAACCCGAACACCAGTGATGCGTCCACTCCGGTCCTCTCGTACTAGGAGCAGCCCCCCTCAATTCTCCAGCGCCCACGGCAGATAGGGACCGAACTGTCTCACGACGTTCTAAACCCAGCTCGCGTACCACTTTAAATGGCGAACAGCCATACCCTTGGGACCTACTTCAGCCCCAGGATGTGATGAGCCGACATCGAGGTGCCAAACACCGCCGTCGATATGAACTCTTGGGCGGTATCAGCCTGTTATCCCCGGAGTACCTTTTATCCGTTGAGCGATGGCCCTTCCATTCAGAACCACCGGATCACTATGACCTGCTTTCGCACCTGCTCGCGCCGTCACGCTCGCAGTCAAGCTGGCTTATGCCATTGCACTAACCTCCTGATGTCCGACCAGGATTAGCCAACCTTCGTGCTCCTCCGTTACTCTTTGGGAGGAGACCGCCCCAGTCAAACTACCCACCAGACACTGTCCGCAACCCGGATTACGGGTCTACGTTAGAACACCAGCCATTAAAGGGTGGTATTTCAAGGTTGGCTCCACGCAGACTGGCGTCCACGCTTCAAAGCCTCCCACCTATCCTACACATCAAGGACCAGTGTTCAGTGTCAAGCTATAGTAAAGGTTCACGGGGTCTTTCCGTCTTGCCGCGGGTACACTGCATCTTCACAGCGAGTTCAATTTCACTGAGTCTCGGGTGGAGACAGCCTGGCCATCATTACGCCATTCGTGCAGGTCGGAACTTACCCGACAAGGAATTTCGCTACCTTAGGACCGTTATAGTTACGGCCGCCGTTTACCGGGGCTTCGATCAAGAGCTTCGCGTTGCCGCTAACCCCATCAATTAACCTTCCGGCACCGGGCAGGCGTCACACCGTATACGTCCACTTTCGTGTTTGCACAGTGCTGTGTTTTTAATAAACAGTTGCAGCCAGCTGGTATCTTCGACTGATTTCAGCTCCGCCCGCAGGGGCTTCACCTACCTATCAGCGTGCCTTCTCCCGAAGTTACGGCACCATTTTGCCTAGTTCCTTCACCCGAGTTCTCTCAAGCGCCTTGGTATTCTCTACCTGACCACCTGTGTCGGTTTGGGGTACGATTTCGTGTTACCTGATGCTTAGAGGCTTTTCCTGGAAGCAGGGCATTTATCACTTCAGCACCGTAGTGCCTCGTCATCACACCTCAGCGTTAATAAGGTACCGGATTTACCTGGAACCTCCGCCTACATGCTTAAACCGGGACAACCGTCGCCCGGCTGACATAGCCTTCTCCGTCCCCCCTTCGCAGTAACACCAAGTACAGGAATATTAACCTGTTTCCCATCGACTACGCCTTTCGGCCTCGCCTTAGGGGTCGACTCACCCTGCCCCGATTAACGTTGGACAGGAACCCTTGGTCTTCCGGCGAGCGGGCTTTTCACCCGCTTTATCGTTACTTATGTCAGCATTCGCACTTCTGATACCTCCAGCACCCCTCACAGGACACCTTCAACGGCTTACAGAACGCTCCCCTACCCAACAACGCATAAGCGTCGCTGCCGCAGCTTCGGTGCATGGTTTAGCCCCGTTACATCTTCCGCGCAGGCCGACTCGACCAGTGAGCTATTACGCTTTCTTTAAATGATGGCTGCTTCTAAGCCAACATCCTGGCTGTCTGTGCCTTCCCACATCGTTTCCCACTTAACCATGACTTTGGGACCTTAGCTGGCGGTCTGGGTTGTTTCCCTCTTCACGACGGACGTTAGCACCCGCCGTGTGTCTCCCGTGATAACATTCTTCGGTATTCGTAGTTTGCATCGGGTTGGTAAGCCGGGATGGCCCCCTAGCCGAAACAGTGCTCTACCCCCGAAGATGAGTTCACGAGGCGCTACCTAAATAGCTTTCGGGGAGAACCAGCTATCTCCCGGTTTGATTGGCCTTTCACCCCCAGCCACAGGTCATCCGCTAATTTTTCAACATTAGTCGGTTCGGTCCTCCAGTTAGTGTTACCCAACCTTCAACCTGCCCATGGCTAGATCACCGGGTTTCGGGTCTATACCCTGCAACTTAACGCCCAGTTAAGACTCGGTTTCCCTTCGGCTCCCCTATACGGTTAACCTTGCTACAGAATATAAGTCGCTGACCCATTATACAAAAGGTACGCAGTCACCCCATAAAGAGGCTCCCACTGCTTGTACGTACACGGTTTCAGGTTCTTTTTCACTCCCCTCGCCGGGGTTCTTTTCGCCTTTCCCTCACGGTACTGGTTCACTATCGGTCAGTCAGGAGTATTTAGCCTTGGAGGATGGTCCCCCCATATTCAGACAGGATACCACGTGTCCCGCCCTACTCTTCGAGTTCACAGCAAGTGTGCTTTCGTGTACGGGACTATCACCCTGTACCGTCGGACTTTCCAGACCGTTCCACTAACACACAAGCTGATTCAGACTCCGGGCTGCTCCCCGTTCGCTCGCCGCTACTGGGGGAATCTCGGTTGATTTCTTTTCCTCGGGGTACTTAGATGTTTCAGTTCCCCCGGTTCGCCTCGTTAACCTATGTATTCAGTTAACGATAGTGCAACGGATTGCACTGGGTTTCCCCATTCGGACATCGCCGGGTCAAAGGTTCATATCACCTCGCCGGCGCTTTTCGCAGATTAGCACGTCCTTCATCGCCTCTGACTGCCAGGGCATCCACCGTGTACGCTTAGTCGCTTAACCTCACAACCCGAAGATGTTTCACTTCTGATTGCGAAAATTTGAGAGACTCGAACACACATGAGCTGTGTGTCGTTTCAATTTTCAGCTTGATCCAGATTTTTAAAGAGCAAAACTTCGCAGTGCACCTTTTCAGGTTCACTCTGAAGTTTTCTTGTGTTCGCAGTAAAGGATGGTGGAGCTATGCGGGATCGAACCGCAGACCTCCTGCGTGCAAGGCAGGCGCTCTCCCAGCTGAGCTATAGCCCCATCGTTTGTAATCTCTGTACCGCTCATCCTTTAAAAGGAGTTTGGTAGGCCTGAGTGGACTTGAACCACCGACCTCACCCTTATCAGGGGTGCGCTCTAACCACCTGAGCTACAAGCCTGCAGAGATTTTTTACTGCTGTTTTTCATCAGACAATCTGTGTGAGCACTGCAAAGGCAGGTTCTTTAAGGTAAGGAGGTGATCCAACCGCAGGTTCCCCTACGGTTACCTTGTTACGACTTCACCCCAGTCATGAATCACAAAGTGGTAAGCGCCCTCCCGAAGGTTAAGCTACCTACTTCTTTTGCAACCCACTCCCATGGTGTGACGGGCGGTGTGTACAAGGCCCGGGAACGTATTCACCGTGGCATTCTGATCCACGATTACTAGCGATTCCGACTTCATGGAGTCGAGTTGCAGACTCCAATCCGGACTACGACGCACTTTATGAGGTCCGCTTGCTCTCGCGAGGTCGCTTCTCTTTGTATGCGCCATTGTAGCACGTGTGTAGCCCTACTCGTAAGGGCCATGATGACTTGACGTCATCCCCACCTTCCTCCAGTTTATCACTGGCAGTCTCCTTTGAGTTCCCGGCCTAACCGCTGGCAACAAAGGATAAGGGTTGCGCTCGTTGCGGGACTTAACCCAACATTTCACAACACGAGCTGACGACAGCCATGCAGCACCTGTCTCAGAGTTCCCGAAGGCACCAAAGCATCTCTGCTAAGTTCTCTGGATGTCAAGAGTAGGTAAGGTTCTTCGCGTTGCATCGAATTAAACCACATGCTCCACCGCTTGTGCGGGCCCCCGTCAATTCATTTGAGTTTTAACCTTGCGGCCGTACTCCCCAGGCGGTCGACTTAACGCGTTAGCTCCGGAAGCCACGCCTCAAGGGCACAACCTCCAAGTCGACATCGTTTACGGCGTGGACTACCAGGGTATCTAATCCTGTTTGCTCCCCACGCTTTCGCACCTGAGCGTCAGTCTTTGTCCAGGGGGCCGCCTTCGCCACCGGTATTCCTCCAGATCTCTACGCATTTCACCGCTACACCTGGAATTCTACCCCCCTCTACAAGACTCTAGCCTGCCAGTTTCGAATGCAGTTCCCAGGTTGAGCCCGGGGATTTCACATCCGACTTGACAGACCGCCTGCGTGCGCTTTACGCCCAGTAATTCCGATTAACGCTTGCACCCTCCGTATTACCGCGGCTGCTGGCACGGAGTTAGCCGGTGCTTCTTCTGCGGGTAACGTCAATCGACAGGGTTATTAACCCTGTCGCCTTCCTCCCCGCTGAAAGTACTTTACAACCCGAAGGCCTTCTTCATACACGCGGCATGGCTGCATCAGGCTTGCGCCCATTGTGCAATATTCCCCACTGCTGCCTCCCGTAGGAGTCTGGACCGTGTCTCAGTTCCAGTGTGGCTGGTCATCCTCTCAGACCAGCTAGGGATCGTCGCCTAGGTGAGCCGTTACCCCACCTACTAGCTAATCCCATCTGGGCACATCCGATGGCAAGAGGCCCGAAGGTCCCCCTCTTTGGTCTTGCGACGTTATGCGGTATTAGCTACCGTTTCCAGTAGTTATCCCCCTCCATCAGGCAGTTTCCCAGACATTACTCACCCGTCCGCCACTCGTCAGCAAAGCAGCAAGCTGCTTCCTGTTACCGTTCGACTTGCATGTGTTAGGCCTGCCGCCAGCGTTCAATCTGAGCCATGATCAAACTCTTCAATTTAAGTTTGATGCTCAATGAATTAAACTTCGTAATGAATTACGTGTTCACTCGTTGAGACTTGGTATTCATTTAGTGTCCGAGGACATTAAGAATCCATGTCACTTTGAGTGCCCACACAGATTGTCTGATAAATTGTTAAAGAGCAGTGCAACGCGGCTTTTGCTCACCGTTGCGAGGTCCCGTATATTACGTTTTCCTCATTCAGAGTCAAGCAATTATTTTCACTTTTCTCTGTTGGCGTTCATCTCTGAACCCCGCTGTCCCGGCGGCTTGTAAGCCGTTGTTCCGTGTCAGTGGAGGCGCATTATAGGGAGTTCTCCGACGTTGACAACCCCTCTTTGAAAAAAAACGTTCAACCGTCTCTTTTTTGCTCAAAACCGTGCTACAGCGCCAGTTTTTCGAGCGTTTCGAAGCCATAACGACGTAAAACGGGCAAAAGTTGTTCGGTTTCTTTTGTTATCGCCATACAGAAAGCGATGTTCGCATCCGCTGATTTCGCATCCGGCGCCTCGTGCTCCAGTAGCCAGGCCGTCCGACGCGCAATCGCAGCACCGGAATCCACCAGCCGGGTCCCTTCAGGCAAAACCTTTAACAGCTCTTCCTGTAATAGCGGGAAATGGGTGCAGCCGAGAACAACCGTATCCGGTGGTTCCTGCATCCGCAGCCATGGACGCAGAATGCGACGCAGCTCTTCAAGCGATACCGTCTCGCCGTGCAGTTTCGCTTCCGCCATTTCCACCAGCTCCGCGGAGCCGAGCATGGCGATCTGGCATTCATTGGCAAAGCGCTCAATAAGCTCACGCGTATAAGGACGTTTTACCGTACCGCGTGTCGCCAGCAACCCCACGATACCGTTCGCCGTCAGACGCGCCGCAGGTTTGATTGCCGGGACAACGCCCACAACCGGGAACGGGAATTTTTCGCGCAGGGCAGGAAGAGAGACCGTGCTTGCTGTATTACAGGCAATAACCGCCAGCGCCAGGGGATAGCGCTTTTGTACCGCAGTGACGATTTCAATCACACGCTCAACGATAAAGTCTTCACTCTTTTCCCCATACGGGAACGCGACGTTATCGAAGGCGTAGATGTAATGGAGATCCGGCAGGAGCTGCCGAATCTCATCATAGACCGAAAGCCCACCGACGCCGGAATCAAACACCAGCACGGTGGGACGCGGATCAGAAGGTGTAGCTGCCAGACAAGGTGTATTCCCGTCCTGCAGTTTGGTAGCCATAAACTGTCTCGTAATCTTTATCGAACAGGTTGGCTATTTTACCACGAACTGTGAGATGTGAGGTGACAGGATATGAAACCGCGACGTCCCACAGGCTGACGCCGCCCATTTTAACTTTCTCTGACGGATAGGTTCCAAAGTCGGTGTCGTAGCGCGTGCCGAGATAGTGATACGTCAGGCTCCAGTCAACATCATAGATCTGCGTATCAAGCTGATATTTCACCTGCTGTTTAGCACGACGGTCCAGAAGTTGATTGGTTGCCGCATTGCGGGCATCCACATAGTCGTAGCCCACAGTATGCGTCAACGGACCCGTATCAAACGACGCTGTCGCTTCTACACCTTTAATGCGTGCTTTGCCGACGTTGTAATATTGCTGCAGGTTATTGTTGAAGTCGATGAGATTATCAACGTCATTACGATAGCCGGATACGCGCCAGCTTACGCCTGCCGTCAGGCCTTCAAACGCCCCTTCCCACTGCTTGCTCTCTTCAGGATCAAGATGGGTATTGCCGTAGAAGCCATAGAGCTGACCCAGATTCGGCGCTTTATAGGCCGTGCCATAAGAGGCTATGAAGCGGTAACCGTCAACGAACTCCCAGGCTGCGCTACTTTGCCAGGTACCATGGCGACCAAACTGAGAGTTGTCATCGCTGCGGGCTGCCGCCTCCAGAGTGAAATCTCCAAACTGCTGCAACCCAGTCAGGTAGACGCCAGTGTTACGCAGGTCATAGGCGTTGGTTACGTAGTTGGTACCCGGCTCGGTGCTCTGTTTCTGCCAGTCAACGCCCGCGCCGATGTTGCCATGTCCCACGTCAACTGAGTTAGTCCACTGAACATTATACTGTTTGATTTCATCCAGGGTTGCTGTGGAGTCATAGCGTCCAAGGTGCGGATCGTAATTGTAGTCTTTGCTGTGACTGTAGCTGGAGAGCAACTGTGAATGGAAAATATCCCGGTTAAACCGCAATCCGGCATCCCAGGTCTGGCTATAGAGTTGGCGGGTATCAACCAGCACATCAGGGGTAAATGAACTGTAATAGCCGTCATAGGCGGTACGGTTGCTGTAACCATAGCCGCGAACGAAACCACTCCATTGCTCAGAGAAAGCATGCTCCAGTGCGCCGTAGAGCGTTTTATTCATAAAGCCGTCGCGATCGGTCTGGGCAAGGCCGCCGTTATTACCGTCAGCAACGACGTCAAAGCCTTTTGTGTAGGTGTAATCCCCCGCCAGCGTAACGCGCGTACTTTCACCCAATGTTTGCTGGGTGCTGCCACCATAATTCTGGAAGCCGTGTGTCCCAACGCCAGCATTCAGCGTTGTGCCATCCTTCGCACGCGTAGTGATAATGTTGACTACACCACCGATCGCATCCGAGCCGTACACCGCCGAACGCGGTCCACGAAGATATTCGATGCGCTGCACCAGGGAGATCGGAAACTGGCTGAGATCGGACGACCCCGTGACGCCCGCCTGGTTAAGGCGGATCCCATCGACGAGAATCAGGACATGGCTGGAGTTCGTACCGCGTATAAAGAGAGAAGAGAGCTGCCCCATCCCGCCATTTTGTGCCGTATCTACGCCAGGCAGGCGACGCATGACATCCAGAACCGTGGTGGATTGCCAGCGGTCGATATCGGCCCGCGTCACGACAGAAGTCGCAGCCAGAACAGATTTTTCAGGTTGTTCGAAACGGTTTGCTGTCACCACCAACGAGTCGGCGCTTTCCTGCGCCCAGCCCGAAAATGCCGTGACGGAAAACGCCGTCAACAGCGATACTTTTTTAATCATTGTTAAAGCATCCACAATATAAGAAGGATGCCGCAGGCCTCATCGATAGCACGCGATGATGAAACCAAATGCGACGTGATCCCGGCAGGTCTTCGGGCTGGGTGGCGTTATACGGATGAAGACTTCCCGTTTTCACAGTGTCTACAACTCTCATCCCGCCAGTCTTTACCGCTGCGCGTCAGCTCCAGATTTGCACTGGATTCCCTTTTCACTCTCAGGAGACCGGAAACAGAATGCTACAATTAGACACGTATAGATGTCCAGATAGCTATTAGCCATTAAATCTGGACATCCACTGCACAATCCCTACAATCCCCGCGTAATTCTTTATCACTCAGGACGCATCATGACCCCCGAACACCTCCCGACAGAACAGTACGACGCACAGCTGGCAGAAAAAGTTGTCCGCCTGCAAAGTATGATGACGCCTTTCAACGCGCCCGTTCCCGAGGTGTTTCGTTCTCCGGTCAGCCACTACCGTATGCGCGCTGAGTTTCGCATCTGGCACGATGGCGATGACCTGTACCACATCATTTTCGATCAGCAGACGAAATCCCGGATTCGCGTAGACAGTTTCCCGGCGGCGAGTGAGCTTATCAACCAGCTAATGACGCTGATGATCGACGGTGTGCGCACTAATCCGGTGCTGCGCAACAAGCTGTTCCAGATTGACTACCTGACCACCCAAAGCAATCAGGCCATTGTCTCTCTGCTCTATCACAAAGCGCTGACCGACGAGTGGCGCGAGCAGGCAGAAGCCCTGCGCGATGCGCTGCGCGCGCAGAACATCAACGTGCACCTGATTGGCCGCGCGACCAAAACCAAAATCATGCTGGACCAGGATTACATCGACGAGCGTTTGCCGGTGGCAGGAAAAGAGATGGTTTACCGTCAGGTGGAGAACAGCTTCACCCAGCCGAATGCGGCAATGAACGTGCAGATGCTGGAGTGGGCGCTGAATGCGACGGAAGGGTCGACGGGGGATCTGCTGGAGCTCTACTGCGGTAACGGCAACTTCTCGCTGGCGCTGGCGCGTAACTTCGAACGCGTGCTGGCGACGGAAATCGCCAAACCGTCGGTGGCCGCCGCGCAGTACAACATCGCCGCTAACCATATTGATAATGTGCAGATCATTCGTATGGCGGCAGAAGAGTTTACCCAGGCGATGAACGGCGTACGTGAGTTTAACCGCCTGCAAGGGATTGATTTGAAGAGCTACCAGTGTGAGACAATTTTTGTCGATCCGCCGCGCAGTGGCCTGGACAGCGAAACCGAGAAGATGGTGCAGGCGTACCCGCGTATTTTGTACATCTCCTGTAACCCGGAGACGCTGTGCAAGAATCTGGAAACATTAAGCCAGACGCACAAGGTTGAACGTCTGGCGCTGTTCGATCAGTTCCCATATACGCACCATATGGAGTGCGGCGTACTGCTCACGGCGAAGTAATGTGGGCCTTGTAGGGCAGGTAAGCGAAGCGCCACCTGCCAAAAAAGCCGGATGGCGCTTCGCTTATCCGGCCTACAATGACAAAACCCTTTACTCTGGTAACTGGCTCTTGCGGCTACGCATGCGCGAGCCAATCCAGAACACCAGCGCCACAGACAGCACCGCAGGCAGGAAGTTAGAACCGATATCCGGATACTCTGCACGCACCACGGTGCTGTACAACAGTACACCCAGAATAAAACAGGCTGCGGCCAGCCCCGGTAACCCAACCGGCATGGTGCGGTTCAGATAACGTTGATGCAGGCAATACACCGTCAGCACCAGCGCGATAATCGGGAAAATCGAGAACGGTACAATTGAGCTGAAAACCGCCGCAAACGTACCATTGATGGATAAGCCAGCGATCAATGCCAGCAACAGCGTTCCTTTATCCTGACCTGACTGTTTCATTACTCACCTTCACTCATCGTTTTGATGTGCCAACTTCTCTTGTTCACGGCGATACCAGTAGTACGCACCTTTAGAAATCATTCGCAGCTGCAATACCAGTCGCTCTTCGAGTTGCTTACGTTGTTCAATGCTGACATCCAGCGCTTCGGCACCCGCACTGAAAACAATGGTCACCATCGCCTCGGCCTGTGCTTCAGTAAACGCACGCGGCATATGGTTTTCGAGTTCAAGATAGTCGGCAAGTTCCGCGATGAAATGCTGAATTTCACGCGCGACGGCGGCACGAAACGCCGCCGACGTGCCAGAGCGCTCGCGCAGCAAAAGGCGAAACGCGTTAGGGTTATTGCCGATAAATTCCATAAATGTCGACACGGAGGTGCGGATCACGCTGCCGCCTTTGGCAATACGCTGACGCGCCTGACGCATAAGCTGGCGCAGCATCAAACCGCTCTCGTCGACCATGGTCAGGCCCAGTTCATCCACATCACGGAAATGACGATAGAAGGACGTTGGCGCAATCCCGGCCTCGCGCGCCACTTCGCGCAGGCTTAAACTGGCAAAACTCCGCTCAGCACTCAGTTGACTGAATGCGGCTTCCACCAGCGAACGCCGGGTTTTCTCTTTTTGTTGTGCTCTTACGCCCATCACGATAGTTGAATCCTTCCAAAGGCCCGTTGGCACTATACCAGAGAATAAAATTAATCTGTTTACCTGGCTTTGTGAATGATTGTTTACGCGCGGTTTGTGCTCCACTGCCCGAAAAAAGCACAACGATAATTGGGTTACCCAGGCAATGATGTTATGATTCTGTTGCTTTTATGTATAAGAACAGGTAAGCCTTGCCATGCCACATTCCTACGATTACGACGCAATAGTTATTGGTTCCGGCCCCGGCGGCGAAGGTGCTGCTATGGGTCTGGTAAAACAGGGAGCCAGAGTAGCGGTTATTGAGCGCTACCATAATGTCGGCGGCGGTTGCACCCACTGGGGCACCATCCCTTCGAAAGCCCTCCGCCACGCCGTTAGCCGCATTATCGAATTTAACCAGAACCCTCTTTACAGCGACCACTCCCGACTTCTTCGTTCTTCTTTTGCCGATATCCTGAATCACGCAGACACGGTCATTAACCAGCAGACGCGCATGCGTCAGGGTTTCTATGAGCGCAACCACTGTGAAATTCTGCAGGGTAACGCGCATTTTGTGGATGAACACACCCTGGCGCTGGAGTGCCGCGACGGTTCGGTTGAGACGCTCACCGCTGAAAAATTTGTGATCGCCTGCGGATCGCGCCCATATCATCCGGCAGACGTGGACTTCTCTCATCCACGCATTTACGACAGCGACTCCATCCTCAGCCTGCACCACGAGCCACGCCATGTGATCATCTATGGCGCGGGCGTGATTGGCTGTGAATATGCGTCGATTTTCCGGGGAATGGAGGTCAAAGTTGATTTGATCAACACCCGCGACCGGCTGCTGGCGTTCCTCGATCAGGAGATGTCAGATTCCCTCTCCTACCACTTCTGGAACAGTGGCGTGGTGATTCGCCACAACGAAGAGTACGAGAAAATCGAAGGCTGCGACGACGGTGTGATCATGCACCTGAAATCTGGTAAGAAGCTGAAGGCGGACTGCCTGCTGTACGCCAACGGCCGTACCGGCAACACGGATTCATTGCAGCTGGAGAATATCGGGCTTGAAACCGACAGCCGCGGTCAGCTCAAGGTCAACAGCATGTACCAGACTGCGCTGCCGCACGTTTACGCGGTCGGCGACGTTATTGGTTACCCAAGTCTGGCCTCCGCTGCTTACGATCAGGGCCGCATCGCCGCACAGGCGCTGGTGAAAGGTGAAGCGACGGCGCATCTGATCGAGGACATCCCGACGGGCATCTACACCATCCCGGAAATCAGTTCTGTCGGCAAAACCGAGCAGCAGTTGACGGCCATGAAGGTGCCTTACGAGGTGGGTCGTGCCCAGTTTAAACACCTGGCGCGCGCACAAATTGTGGGGATGAGCGTGGGTACGCTGAAGATCCTGTTCCATCGCGAGACGAAAGAGATCCTCGGTATTCACTGCTTTGGTGAACGTGCCGCGGAAATCATTCATATCGGCCAGGCGATCATGGAGCAAAAAGGTGGTGGCAACACCATCGAGTACTTCGTTAACACCACCTTTAACTACCCGACCATGGCGGAAGCCTATCGGGTAGCTGCGCTGAACGGCTTAAACCGCCTGTTTTAACGCGTTGTCGAAATGGCCATCCATTGCACCACGGATGGCCTCTGCCAGCTGCTCATAGCGGCTGCGCAGCGGTGAACCCGGACGATAAACCAGGCCGATCGTGCGACGCGGCTCTGGCTTAATACACGGCAGATAGACCACGCCATCACGCTTACGCTCGCGCGGCACGGCCAGCGCAGGCAGCAGCGTAATGCCACTTCCCGCCGCGACCATGTTACGCAGCGTTTCCAGGCTGGTTGCGCGGAAATGGGTATCTTCATCTGCACCCGCTTCGAAGCAGAAGCCCATCGCCTGATCGCGCAGACAGTGGCCGTCTTCCAGCATCAGCAGCTTTTCTCCGGCCAGATCGGCCATCGGCACGCGATCGCGGTTCGCCCACGGGTGATCTTCATAGATCGCCAGCATCATCGGCTCATCGAACAGCGGTACTTCAATAAACGCTTCACTCTCTTTGACCAGCGCCAGGATCGCGCAGTCGAGCTTGCCGCTGTCTAACTGCGCCAGCAGCTGATGGGTTTGCGCTTCATGCAGGTACATTTCGAGTTTCGGGAACGTCTGGTGCAGCAGCGGAATGATTTGTGGCAACAGATACGGGCCAACGGTTGGGATCAGGCCAATATGCAGCGGGCCGGACATCGCCTCCCCCTGCTGGCTTGCCATTTCCTTGAGCACTTTGACCTCGCGCAGTACGGTGCGCGCCTGATCCACCAGCAGCAGACCTGCCTGCGTGAACAGTACCTTACGACTGGTGCGCTCCAGCAGCATCACGCCCAGCTCATCTTCCAGCTTGCGGATCTGACCGCTCAGCGTTGGCTGGCTGACGTGGCAGGAGTCTGCCGCGCGGCGAAAATGGCGATGCTCAGCTAACGCTACCAGGTATTCAAGATCACGAATATTCATTATTCATCCTCCGTCGCCACGATAGTTCATGGCGATAGATAGCATAGCAACGAACGATTATCCCTATCAAGCATTCTGTTGAATAATACATCACATAGACGAGGCGGCACGTGTTTGACCCAAAACGACCCCGCACCGTCAGCGAGTTTCTCTCAAAACTCGAAAAACTAAAGCCAACGTGAACTTTTGCGGACCCCGTGGTCCGCTTTTTTTTGCGTATAAAAAAGCCCAGCACTAAGCCAGGCTCCGTTTTTCTCCCTCTCCCTGTGGAAGAGGGCCGGGGTGAGGGCACCAGCCCGCACAAATCAAACCAACCGGTTTTTCGCGTCCGCAATCGCCTGCGCTACCTGCTTCGGCGAGACTCCACCTTTCGCCGCACGCTTATCCAGGCAGGATTGCAGGGCCAGAATCGGGTAGACATCCTCCTCAATAACCGCACTGAATTTCTGCAGGTCGGCAAGCGCCAGCTCTTCAAGGGCTTTACCCTGACGAATCGCTTCCACTACCGCTTCACCCACAATATGGTGCGCCTCGCGGAACGGTACGCCTTTCGCCACCAGGTAGTCCGCCAGCTCAGTTGAGTTAGCATATCCCTGCTGCGCCGCTTCCTGGCAGCGAGGACGTTTCACCTGAATGCCGTCCAGCACCAGCGCGCCCATATGCAGACAGTCCAGCCAGGTGTCGAGCGCGTCGAACAGCCCCTCTTTGTCTTCCTGCATGTCTTTGTTGTATGCCAGCGGCAGCCCTTTCAGGGTCATCATCATGCCGGTCAGCGCGCCCTGCACGCGGCCACACTTACCGCGGATCAGCTCCAGCGCATCCGGGTTTTTCTTTTGCGGCATCAGGGAGGAGCCGGACGTCACACGGTCGGACAGCTCCACAAACCCGGCTTCGCCAGAGTTAAAGAAGATCAGGTCTTCGGCAAAGCGCGACAGGTGCACCATCCCGATAGAGGCATTCGACAGCAGCTCCAGCACGTGGTCACGGTCAGAGACGCTATCCAGGCTGTTGCGGGTGGCGGAAGCAAAGCCCAGCCAGCCTGCCAGCTGCTCACGGTCGATTTCATAAGCCGTACCGGCCAGCGCGCCGCTGCCCAGCGGGCTGACGTCCAGACGCGTTAAGGTATCCTGTAAACGGCTCTCATCACGCGCCAGCATCTCAACGTAGGCCAGACACCAGTGCGCAAAGGTCACCGGCTGTGCGCGTTGCAGGTGGGTATAACCCGGCATCACCGCATCCTGATTGTTCTGCGCAGTGTCCACCAGCGCGCTCTGCAGCTGACGATTCGCCGCCAGCAGTTCGCCGACGGTCTCTTTACACCACAGCTTCAGGTCGGTCGCCACCTGGTCATTACGGCTACGCCCGGTATGGAGCTTTTTACCCAGCTGGCCGACTTTGTCGATCAGTTTGCCTTCCACCCAACTGTGAATATCTTCGGCATCGCTCTGGAGGATTTGCTGCGGATCCAGACGCACCTCTTCCAGCAGATTATTCAGCGCCTCTTCCAGCTGCTGCTGTTCCTCTGCGGTCAGCACGCCCACGGTCACCAGCGCTTTGGACCAGGCCACAGAGCCGACAATATCCTGTTCGGCCAGGCGGTAGTCGAAGCGCAAAGAGTCGTTGAACTGTTTGAACCGCTGATCCGCTGCCTGTGTAAAACGCCCACCCCAAAGTGCCATAACGAATTTCCTTAATGATGATATTTTTGCCCGGTGGCGCTGCGCTTACCGGGCCTACAAAATTCACGTAGGCCGGATAAGCGAAGCGCCATCCGGCACAGAATCTTAAGCCAGAATACGCGTACCAATCGGCGTACCGTTAAACAGCGCCGGGAGTTGCTCCGCGTGACGCCAGGAGGCGATATCCACCGGACGACCCAGCGTGCGCGCGGCATCCAGCGCCGCGTTCACCTTAACGATCATGCCGTCGGTGATAATGCCCTGATCGATCAGCTGTTCGGCTTTTGCGGCGGTCATTTCCGCTATACGCTGGCCTTTGCCGTCCAGAATACCGCTCACGTCGGAGAGCAGGATCAGGTCTGCGCCCAGCGTGGCCGCCAGCGCGGTTGCCGCCTGGTCCGCATTGACGTTCATCAGCTCGCCCTCTTCGGTCACGCCGATTGAGCTCACCACCGGCAGGAAACCACCTTCCAGCAGGGTGTTAATCAGCTTAGGCGAACCTGGCTGCGCCAGTCCAACATGGCCAAGCGCTTCGTCGAGCTGGGTCACTTTCACGCAATCGCCATCGCCCAGACAGAGGCCAACGGACGCGATGTGGTGCTTCTTCGCCCACGCCAGCAGCGTTTTGTTCGCCGTCCCCGCCAGCGCACCAGTAATAATGTCAATCTGGTCGGCAGGCGTGACGCGCAGGCCATTTTTCTTAATCACCGGCAGGTTGAGCCCTTTCATCAGCTCGTCCACCACACAGCCGCCGCCGTGGACAATCACCAGCGGACGTTGATGTGATTCACGATAGTTCACCAGCGCGGTAAACAGGCGCTCCAGCGCTTCTTCGCTGTCCAGCAGTACACCACCGAGTTTGATAATTAATGGGTTCATCATCACACCTTAAATAAGAGCCTGCGTTTCAGGGAAGCCGAAACGAATATTTGCACACTGCATTGCCTGTGCGGCAGCGCCTTTGAGTAAGTTATCTTCTGCGGCGACCACAATCAGGTGCTCGCCCTGCACGGCAAAGCCGATGTCGCAGAACGGCAGGCCGACCACGTTTTTTAGCGCTGGTACGCCTTTGTCATACAGACGCACCAGTGGTTTATCCGCATACGCCTGCGTGAAGACTTCGCTCACCTGTTCTTTGGTCACACCCGGCTTCAGGCGGCAGGTAATGGTTTCAAGGATCCCGCGCGGGAAGCTACCGAGGTGCGGGGTGAAGATCACCTCCGCGCCCAGATGGGTGGTGATTTCAGGGTGATGACGGTGATTAAACACGCCATACGGCTGAAGGCTCACTTCGCAGAAACTGTTGGAGATCGCGGCCTTGCGCCCGGCGCCGCTCACGCCGCTGGTGGCGTTGATCACCGGCCACTGGTCAAGATCCAGCAGACCCGCGTCGATCAGCGGCTTAAGGGAGAGCTGCGCCGCCGTCGGGTAACAGCCAGGCACGGCAATCAGATTCGCTTCTTTCAGTTTATCTGCGCTCCACTCCGCCAGGCCGTAGACCGCTTGCTCAAGCAGTTCCGGGTGCTGATGGGTGAAGCCGTAATATTTTTCGTAGAACGCGCTGTCGTTAACGCGAAACGCGCCGGAGAGATCGAAGACCACGCAACCGGCTGCCAGAAACTGCGGCGCCAGGTCGTGACTGACCTCGTGTGCGGTGGCTAAAAACACCACGTCAACGCCGTCGGTAAACTCGCTGATGTCAGACATGGCCTGCAAAGGCAAATCAACCACGCCCTTAAGTTGTGGATGCAAATCGGAAATTAACTTTCCGGCATCATTGCTTTGCGCTGACACGGTCAAAGCGGTTATGGTCATATGTGGGTGGCGATTCACGTAGCTTACAAGCTCTGCGCCCGCATAACCGCTAGCGCCTACAATCAGCGTATTCAACATCGGGTTCCTTTATGCTCAACGTTAATGTATTTTTATTCACATTTATTGCATGAATATTGATACTATCACGACCTAAGGTGTGTCAACAATGAAAATGAACTTACCGCCATTTATCGAGATTTACCGCGCCCTGATTGCCACACCTTCCATCAGCGCAACGGAAGAAGCGCTGGATCAGAGCAATGAGTCTTTAATCAATCTGCTGGCGGGTTGGTTTAGCGATCTTGGGTTTAACGTTGAGGTTCAGCCCGTCCCCGGAACACGTCACAAATTTAACCTGCTCGCCAGCACCGGACATGGCGCTGGCGGCCTGCTGCTGGCTGGTCACACTGACACCGTGCCGTTTGACGATGGCCGCTGGACCCGCGATCCGTTCACCCTGACAGAGCACGACAACAAGCTCTACGGTCTCGGCACGGCGGACATGAAAGGCTTCTTTGCTTTTATCCTCGACGCGCTGCGTGACGTGGACGTGACAACGCTGAAAAAGCCGCTCTACATTCTGGCGACCGCCGATGAAGAGACCAGCATGGCGGGCGCACGGTATTTCTCTGAAAACACGTCGATTCGCCCGGACTGCGCGATCATCGGTGAACCTACCTCTCTGCAACCGATTCGGGCGCACAAAGGCCATATTTCTACCGCAGTGCGCGTGCTGGGCCAGTCTGGTCACTCTAGCGATCCGGCGCGCGGCGTGAACGCCATTGAGCTGATGCATGACGCGATTGGCCGCATCATGACCCTGCGCGACGATCTGAAAGAGCGCTATCACTACGAGGCGTTCACCGTGCCGTATCCGACGCTGAACCTCGGCAGCCTGCACGGCGGTGATGCGTCCAACCGTATCTGCGCCTGCTGCGAACTGCATATGGATATCCGTCCTCTGCCGGGTATGACGCTGAGCGATCTGGATGGCTTACTGAACGAAGCGCTGGCCCCGGTCAGCGAGCGCTGGCCGGGACGTCTGACGGTCTCCGAACTGCATCCGCCGATTCCAGGCTACGAATGCCCGCCTGACCACCAGCTGGTTCAGGTGGTGGAAAAACTGCTCGGAGAGAAAACCGACGTGGTGAACTACTGCACCGAAGCGCCGTTTATTCAGACCCTGTGCCCGACGCTGGTTCTGGGCCCTGGCTCCATCAACCAGGCCCACCAGCCGGACGAATATCTCGAAACCCGCTTCATCAAGCCCACCCGCGAACTCATTACCCAGGTTGTGCATCACTTCTGCTGGCATTAAAACGGCCCCTCACCCTGCCCTCTCCCCAAAGGGGAGAGGGTATTCAAGTTCCCTCTCCCCTTTGGGGAGAGGGTTAGGGTGAGGGGAGTAAATCCCGCGATCTCCGTCACATTCCCATAAGCATCTCTTATCTGACGCAATACGAATTAAATTTCGTAAATTGCCCGCATTTATTCATCTGCTGAACCGTTTTCGCAGCAATTGACGACGGGGGTTTTACGTGGCTTTATAAAGGGAGGTGACAAAATAATGTCCAGAAAATTTTCGCCTGGGCATAAACAAAAATGATGGGGTGACTGGGTTTTTATGAACGAACAATATTCCGCGTTGCGTAGTAATGTCAGTATGCTCGGCAAAGTGCTTGGAGATACCATCAAAGATGCGTTGGGGGAGAACATCCTCGACCGTGTTGAAACCATCCGCAAGCTGTCCAAATCTTCCCGCGCCGGTAACGAGGCCAATCGTCAGGAGCTGCTCACCACCTTGCAGAACCTCTCTAATGATGAGCTACTGCCCGTTGCCCGCGCCTTCAGCCAGTTTCTGAACCTGGCAAACACCGCTGAGCAATACCACAGCATTTCGCCAAAAGGCGAAGCGGCCAGCAACCCGGAAGTCATTGCCCGCACCCTTCGTAAACTCAAAGACCAGCCCAACCTCAACGAAGCGACCATCAAAAAAGCGGTAGAATCCCTTTCGCTGGAGCTGGTGCTGACCGCACACCCAACCGAAATCACGCGTCGTACGCTGATCCACAAAATGGTGGAAGTGAACAACTGTCTGAAGCAGTTGGATAACAAAGACATTGCCGACTACGAACGTAACCAGCTTATGCGCCGCCTGCGCCAGCTGATTGCTCAGTCCTGGCACACCGATGAAATTCGTAAGCATCGCCCAAGCCCGGTCGACGAAGCCAAATGGGGCTTTGCGGTGGTGGAAAACAGCCTGTGGGAAGGGGTGCCAAACTACCTGCGCGAGCTGAACGAACAGCTGGAAGAAAATCTGGGCTATCGCCTGCCGGTCGACTTTGTGCCGGTTCGCTTCACTTCCTGGATGGGCGGCGACCGCGACGGCAACCCGAACGTGACGGCGGAAATCACCCGTCACGTCCTGCTGCTGAGCCGCTGGAAAGCAACCGACCTGTTCCTGAAAGATATTCAGGTGCTGATCTCCGAGCTGTCGATGGTAGAAGCGACGCCGGAACTGCGCGCGCTGGCCGGTGAAGAAGGCGCCAGTGAGCCGTACCGTTTCCTGATGAAAAAACTGCGCGGTCAGCTGATGGCCACGCAGGCCTGGCTGGAAGCGCGCCTGAAAGGCCAGCGCCTGCCGAAGCCGGAAGGTCTGCTGAGCCAGAACGAACAGCTCTGGGAACCGCTGTACGCCTGTTATAAATCGCTTCAGGCCTGCGGGATGGGCATCATTGCCAATGGCGAACTGCTCGACACCCTGCGCCGCGTGAAGTGTTTCGGCGTGCCGCTGGTGCGTATCGACGTCCGTCAGGAAAGCACCCGTCATACCGAAGCGCTGGGCGAGCTGACCCGCTATCTCGGCATTGGCGACTATGAAAGCTGGTCCGAAGCCGACAAACAGGCGTTCCTGATCCGCGAGCTGAACTCCAAGCGCCCGCTGCTGCCGCGCAATTGGGAGCCAAGCAATGACACCCGCGAAGTGCTCAACACCTGTAAAGCGATCGTGGATGCCCCGAAAGGATCGGTGGCCGCCTATGTGATCTCCATGGCGAAAACCCCGTCCGACGTGCTGGGCGTTCACCTTCTGCTGAAAGAAGCGGGCATCGACTACGCTCTGCCGGTAGCACCGCTGTTTGAGACTCTCGACGACCTGAACAACGCCAACGACGTGATGACCCAGTTGCTGAACATCGACTGGTATCGCGGCTTTATTCAGGGCAAGCAGATGGTGATGATTGGCTATTCCGACTCCGCGAAAGATGCGGGCGTGATGGCAGCCTCCTGGGCGCAGTATCAGGCGCAGGATGCGCTAATTAAAACCTGCGAAAAAGCCGGTATTGAACTGACCCTGTTCCATGGACGCGGCGGCTCCATTGGTCGTGGCGGTGCGCCTGCACACGCGGCGCTGCTCTCCCAACCACCAGGAAGCCTGAAAGGCGGACTGCGCGTGACCGAGCAGGGCGAGATGATCCGCTTCAAGTACGGCCTGCCGGAAGTGACCATCAGCAGCCTGTCGCTCTATACCAGTGCGATCCTGGAAGCCAACCTGCTGCCGCCGCCGGAGCCAAAAGAATCCTGGTGCCGGATTATGGACGAGCTGTCTGACATCTCCTGCGATCTGTATCGCGGCTACGTGCGTGAAAACAAAGACTTTGTGCCTTACTTCCGCTCAGCCACGCCTGAGCAGGAGCTGGGTAAACTGCCGCTCGGCTCGCGCCCGGCCAAGCGTCGTCCTACTGGCGGCGTTGAATCCCTGCGCGCCATTCCGTGGATCTTTGCCTGGACGCAAAACCGTCTGATGCTGCCAGCCTGGCTGGGTGCCGGTGCGGCGCTGCAAAAAGTGGTGGAAGACGGTAAGCAGAGCGAACTGGAAACCATGTGCCGCGACTGGCCATTCTTCTCTACCCGTCTGGGCATGCTGGAGATGGTCTTCTCGAAAGCCGACCTGTGGCTGGCGGAATACTACGATCAGCGTCTGGTGAAACCCGAGCTGTGGGCGCTGGGTAAAGAGCTACGCGAGCTGCTGGAAGGCGACATCAAAGTGGTGCTGGATATCGCTAACGACTCCCACCTGATGGAAGACCTGCCGTGGATCGCCGAGTCTATCCAACTGCGTAACATCTACACCGACCCGCTGAACGTTTTACAGGCTGAACTGCTGCACCGTTCGCGTCTGGCGGAAGAGGAAGGTAAAGAGCCGGATCCGCGCGTTGAACAGGCGCTGATGGTGACGATTGCGGGCGTTGCGGCGGGGATGCGTAACACCGGTTGATCGGTTTTGCCGGGTGGCGCTTACGCTTACCCGGCCTACAATAGGCTTTTCGTAGGCCCGGCAAGCGCCAGCGCCGCCGGGCAATACCCTGGTATCCACACCATGCACCACGATATCCCCCACATCCTGAATGACCTGATCAACGGCACCTTGCCGCTGCGTCAGGTGCATTTCCCCCCTTCGGCTAAACCGCTCCCCCGAACGTCACCTTGCCTCGTGCTTAGCTTTGATACGGCCTGCGAAGCGTTATTTTTTTCATCCGGTAATATTCCGCTTCAACCCGCCTTTTCGCTCAACATCAGCTTCGGCAAGCAACAACTGACTCTTCAGCTCGAGCGCGACAACACGCTTTTGCAACAGCAACAGGTTGCCAGACGCGGGCCGCGAGTGGGCGCATTCCTTTTGCAGACGCTCGCTGAATTGCAAATGCAGCCAGACGATCGGGAAACGGCCAGACTGGTGGTATTAAGTTTGCTCAGCCACTGTCGCGATCTGCTGGGCAGCGATATCCATACCGCCAGCCGCAGCCGTGCATTATTTGAAGCGATTCGTCACTACATCGAAGAACATCACGCCTCTGCACTGACCCGTGAATCGGTGGCGCAGGCGTTTTATATTTCACCGAACTACCTTTCTCATCTTTTTCAAAAAACAGGCAGCGTGGGGTTCAACGAATATCTTACGCAAACACGCCTAGAGCACGCGCGTCAGCTTCTTAAAGGCTACGAGTTTAAAATCAAAGATATCGCTGCAAGCTGCGGATTTACGGACAGTAACTACTTTTGCCGTCTCTTTCGCAAGCACACTGAACGTTCCCCTTCCGAATATCGACGCCAGTATCACAGCCAGCTGATCGCCAAAAAGTAGCATTGTGATCGCTCTCTCACTTCGCCAGGGACATTACATTTATCCAGTATTTGGCAAAATTGACCTGTATTCGCCGCGACTGGGTGCGCCGTATCCTTTATTCAACCTTTCTGACTTAAGGAAAAATAATGGAACTGTACCTGGATACTGCCAACGTGGCAGAAGTTGAACGCCTGGCGCGCATTTTTCCCATTGCGGGCGTGACCACCAACCCAAGCATCGTAGCCGCCAGCGGCGAATCTGTCTGGGAGGTGTTGCCGCGCCTGCAGCAGGCTATCGGCCCGGAGGGCAGGCTGTTTGCCCAAACCATGAGCCGCGACGCCGAAGGAATGGTGGCGGAAGCAAAACGGCTGAACAATGCCCTGCCGGACATCGTGGTAAAAATTCCCGTCACTGCACAGGGGCTCATCGCGATTAAAACGCTGAAGAAAGAGGGAATTACCACGCTGGGAACCGCCGTTTACAGCGCCGCTCAGGGGTTACTGGCCGCGCTGGCAGGAGCGAAATATGTCGCACCGTATGTAAACCGCGTCGATGCGCAGGGCGGTGACGGAATTCGCACGGTACAGGAACTGCAATCCCTGCTGGAACAGCATGCGCCAGAGAGCATGGTGCTGGCTGCCAGCTTTAAAACGCCGCGCCAGGCGCTGGATTGCCTGTTGGCAGGATGTGAGGCAATTACGCTTCCCTTAGACGTAGCGCAACAAATGCTCGGCACGCCAGCGGTAGAGTCAGCCATAGAGAAGTTTGAGCAGGACTGGAAAAACGCGTTTGGTAACCTCAACCTCTAAGGGAGAAATGTTATGGACCGTATCATTCAATCGCCGGGGAAGTACATCCAGGGCGCTGATGTTCTCACTCGTCTCGGCGACTACCTGAAGCCGCTGGCGGCTCGCTGGCTGGTGGTAGGCGATAAATTTGTGCTGGGTTTTGCCGAAGAAACCCTGCGTCAGAGTTTTAAAAAAGCCGGACTCCATGCCGAAATTGCACCGTTTGGCGGCGAATGTTCGCAAAATGAAATCGATCGCCTGAAAAAACTGGCCGACAGTACCGACTGCCTGGCGGTGCTGGGTATCGGGGGCGGAAAAACGCTGGATACCGCCAAAGCGCTGGCGCACTTTATGGACGTGCCGGTGGCTATTGCCCCGACCATTGCCTCCACCGATGCGCCGTGCAGTGCCCTTTCCGTGATTTATACCGACAGCGGCGAGTTCGATCGCTACCTGATGCTGCCGCACAACCCGAACATGGTGATTGTCGATACCAGGGTGGTGGCGGGCGCACCTGCGCGCCTGCTGGCCGCCGGGATTGGCGATGCCCTGGCAACCTGGTTTGAAGCGCGCGCCTGTTCGCGTAGCGGCGCCACGACCATGGCGGGTGGCAAGTGCACGCAGGCAGCGTTAGCGCTGGCTGAACTGTGCTACAACACGCTGGTTGAAGAGGGCGAGAAAGCGATGCTGGCGGCGGAACAACACGTGGTGACGCCTGCTCTGGAACGCATTATTGAAGCCAACACCTATCTGAGCGGCGTGGGCTTTGAAAGTGGCGGGCTGGCGGCGGCACACGCCATTCACAATGGCATGACGGCGGTGCCGGATGCGCACCATTTCTACCACGGTGAAAAAGTGGCATTTGGTACGCTGACGCAACTGGTACTGGAGAACGCGCCGGTAGAAGAAATCGAAACCGTTGCGGCGCTGTGCCATAGCGTCGGGCTGCCAATTACGCTGGCGCAGCTGAATATCAAAGAGGATATTCCGGCTAAAATGCGGCTGATCGCGGAGGCGTCCTGTGCCGAAGGGGAAACCATTCACAACATGCCTGGCGGCGTAACGCCGGATCAGGTCTATGCGGCGCTGCTGGTGGCGGACCAGTATGGACAGCGATTCTTGCAGGAGTGGGAGTAATAGAAAAACCGGGTGGCGCTGCGCTTACCCGGCCTACATGGCACTTTAATTTGTAGGCCGGGTAAGGCGTAGCCGCCACCCGGCACAAGGGTTACTTCACGTCAAACCGATCCAAATCCATCACTCGCGCCCATGCGGCAACGAAGTCGCGGACAAACTTCTCTTGTGCATCGCTGCTGGCGTAAACTTCGGCCAGCGCGCGGAGGACAGCGTTGGAACCGAAGACCAGATCGGCGCGGGTGGCGGTATATTTCACTTCCCCGCTGGCGCGATCGCTACCGGCAAACAGCTCGTTTGAGTCGTCGGTCGCTTTCCACTGGGTGTTCATATCCAGCAGATTGACGAAGAAGTCGTTGCTCAGCACGCCCTCGCGGTTAGTAAACACGCCATTCTTGCTGCCATCGAAGTTTGCACCCAGTACGCGCAAACCGCCGATCAACACCGTCAGTTCCGGCGCGGTCAGGGTCAACTGCTGGGCTTTGTCGATCAGCAGCGACTCCGTGGTGGACACATCCACCTGCGCGCGATAGTTACGGAAACCGTCGGCAATCGGTTCGAGCAGGTTAAACATCTCGATATCCGTCTGATCCTGACGCGCATCCACACGACCTGGAGTGAACGGTACGTTGACGTAAACGCCTGCCGCTTTCGCCGCCTGCTCAACGCCCACGACACCCGCCAGCACAATGATATCGGCCAGTGACGCTTTGTTGGTGGTGCGCTGGATCGCTTCCAGAGCCGGTAATGCCCGCACCGCCGCGGCGTTAACGTCCCAGTCGCGCTGAGGTGCCAGCGCCAGACGCGCGCCGTTAGCGCCGCCACGCTTGTCGCCGCCGCGGAAGGTCGATGCCGACGCCCAGGCCACGGAAACCAGCTCGCTCACGGAGAGACCCGAGGCCGCGATTTCCGCTTTCAGGCTTTCAATATCTTCCTGCGTCGGATGGAACACCGGCTGAGGCAGCGGATCCTGCCAAATCAGATCTTCTTTCGGTACTTCCGGGCCGATGTACCGCGCTTTTGGCCCCATATCGCGGTGGGTCAGCTTGAACCACGCGCGCGCAAAGGCTTCGTTGAAGGCCTGCGGATCGTTCAGGAAACGACGGGAAATTTTCTCGAATTCCGGATCAAAACGCAGCGTCAGGTCGGTGACCAGCATGGTTGGCTTGCGTTTTTTCGACGGGTCGAACGGGTCAGGCATAATTTCCGGCGCATCCACGGCTTCAAACTGAATTGCGCCCGCCGGGCTACGCGTCTGCACCCATTCGTATTTGAACAGGTTCTCGAAGAAATAGTTGCTCCACTGGGTTGGGGTTTGAGACCAGATAACTTCCAGCCCGGAGGTGATGGCGTCAGCGCCAATACCGGTGCCGTGCGTGCTGGCCCAGCCCAGGCCCTGCGCTTCAATAGGCGACGCTTCAGGGTCAGTGCCCACGTGCGTGGCTTCGCCTGCACCGTGCGTTTTACCGAGCGTATGGCCGCCTGCAATAAGCGCAACGGTCTCTTCGTCATTCATGCCCATGTTGCCAAAGGTAGCGCGGATCGCCGCCGCCGCAGACAGCGGTTCACCACTGGCGTTTGGCCCTTCCGGGTTAACGTAAATCAGGCCCATTTCTGTGGCGGCCAGCGGGCGCTTCGCCAGCGCTTCCGGGTCACGGTGAGTCAGCCAGGCTTTTTCATCGCCCCAGTTCACGTCCAGATCCGGTTCCCAGACGTCTTCACGCCCGGCACCGAAACCAAAGGTGCGGAAGCCGGAGTTCTCCAGCGCCACGTTACCCGCGAGGATAAACAGGTCGGCCCAGGAGATTTTTTGTCCGTATTTTTGCTTAATTGGCCACAGCAGACGGCGAGCCTTATCCAGGCTGACGTTGTCAGGCCAGGAGTTCAGCGGCGCAAAACGCTGCTGACCGCGACCGGCACCGCCGCGACCATCAACGGAGCGATAGGTACCCGCACCGTGCCAGGCCATACGGATAAACAGGCCCGCATAGCTGCCCCAGTCGGCAGGCCACCACGGTTGTGAGTCGGTTAACAGTGCTTTGAGATCGCCCTTAAGGGCGGAATAGTCGAGCTTACTGAATTCTTTGCGGTAGTCGAAGTCTTCACCCAGAGGGTTTGAACGGCTGGAGTGTTGATTAAGTAAATCGATGCGGAGTTGTTTAGGCCACCACTCTTTGCTGCCGGTACCTGCACCCGCGCTGTGATCGACGCCGCCCTGGTGGAACGGACATTTGCCGGCGGATGCCGCGTTATTGGTCTCGTCTGACATGCTCATCGCTATGCTCCCTTTACAGTGTTACCGTTACGATATACACCACTAGCGATAAGAGATAGTTGAATTAATCCACAGATTCGATAGCTAATACCTTTTAACTTTCTGTTCGAGTAAAAAACCCTCACTTTATGAGGGATTTTTACTTTATAACGCCGGGCGGACACCCAGCGTATGGCAAATGGCGTAACTCATCTCCGCGCGGTTAAGCGTATAGAAGTGGAAATCCTTCACCCCTTCACGGCTTAAAATCTTCACCATATCCATCGCGATATTGGCCCCCACCAGCTTGCGTGTTTCCGGGTCATCGTCCAAACCTTCGTACATTTTGGACATCCACAGCGGAATGCGCACGTTGGTCATATCCGCGAATTTCTTCGCCTGTTTGAAGTTCGAGACCGGCAGAATGCCAGGGATGATTTCGACATCAATACCCGCCGAGACGCAGCGGTCGCGAAAGCGTAAATAGCTTTCCACATCAAAGAAGAACTGAGTAATGGCGCGATTGGCACCTGCGTCCACCTTACGCTTCAGGTTAAGCAGATCCGCCTGGGCGCTTTTCGCTTCCGGGTGAACTTCCGGGTAAGCGGCAACGGAAATATCAAAGTCAGCAACGTCTTTCAGCAGGGCAACCAGATCGGTGGCGTACATGTCCGGCTTACCGCTCCCCGGCGGCAGGTCGCCGCGCAGGGCAACGATATGACGAATGCCGTTGTTCCAGTAGTCCTGAGCAATCGCGCGCAGTTCATCAGGGGTGGCGTCGATACAGGTGAGGTGCGGTGCCGCTTCCAGACCGGTTCGGTCTTTAATGCCCTTAATGATGCTGTGCGTGCGGTCACGCTCACCGGAGTTGGCGCCGTAGGTCACGGAGACGAACTTCGGCTTCAGGCTGCTCAGGCGATCGATAGAGCTCCACAGGGTTTGCTCCATTTCACTGGTGCGCGGCGGGAAAAATTCAAAAGAGACGTTAATCTGGCCGTTTACTTCGGCCAGGCTCTGATTCAGGGCTTCCCGCTGGTTGGCGTGAAAAAAGCTCATACCTTACCTCTATCTTTCGCGTGTCATTGTTTGTTGTGTTGTGAACTTCTATACGTTTAGACGTCCAGATGTAAAAATGACGGAAAAGCGGGATGACGTCAACAGAAATAATCAACATTAACGGTGAGGTTTGTTCAGGGAAGATGAAGGGGATTCATGATGGGGGGTGAGAAGGCCCCTCACCCCAGCCCTCTCCCCAAAGGGGCGAGGGGGGAAAGACCGCACCGAGCAGTCCCCTCTCCCCTAAGGGGAGAGGGTTAGGGTGAGGGGTTACAGTAGCTTAGCCAGGCGATTAATGTCGGACTGAATGGCTCCGGCGGTCACATCGCGCCCCGCACCCGGGCCACGGATCACCAGCGGGTTATCGCGGTACCAGCGGCTTTCGATGGCGAAGACGTTATCGCACGGCAGCAGCGCCGCCAGCGGATGTTCAGGACGTACCGCCTCCACGCCCACGCGCGCTTTACCGTTCGCCTCGAAGCGCGCCACGTAACGCAGCACCAGGCCCATCTCGTTTGCCGCTTCCAGACGTTGCACCATCTGCTCGTTCAGCTCGTCGCCGTTCTCAAAGAAGTGATCGACAGATCCTTCCTCGCAGCCCGCAGGCACCAGAGACTCAACGCGAACCTGGCCAGGCTCAATGTCGTAGCCCGCTTCACGCGCCAGGATCACTAGCTTGCGCATCACGTCTTTACCGGCAAGGTCGACGCGCGGATCCGGCTCGGTTAAGCCCTGCTGCCACGCCTGATCCACCAGGTCGGTGAACGGCACGGTACCGTCAAATTGCAGGAACAGCCAGGAGAGCGTGCCGGAGAAGATCCCGCTCAGCGCCAGAATGCTGTCGCCGCTATCAATCAGATCGCGCACGGTATGGTTAACCGGCAGACCTGCGCCAACGGTGGCGTTATACAGCCAGTGACGACCCGTTTTTTCGAACGCGTCGTGGATCTGGCGATATTTATCAGTGCTGCTCGCGCCTGCCAGCTTGTTGGCGCTGATGACGTGGAACCCGTGGCTGGCAAAATCCAGATACTGATCGGCCAGTTGCTCGCTGGCGGTAACGTCCAGCACCACCAGATCGTCGTACGGGTGCGCGCGCATCCACAGGAACAGCGACTCTTCGTCCTGCTCAACCGCTTCATCGTTAAAGAAGGCCAGCGCCCGACTGGCGTCCAGCCCTTCGTAGTTCAACAGGCTGCGGCGGCTGTCCACCACGCCTGCCAGAATAAACTCAAATCCGGTACGCGCCGAAAGCGTCACCTGCTCGCGGGCGAACAGCTCCAGCCAGCGGGAACCGATGTTCCCTTTCCCGAACAGTACCAGGCCGATGCGTTTTTCCGCGCGGAACAGGGAGGTGTGCAGGCCCTGAATCAGGCTTTCGGTTGGCCCCTTGCGCAGAACGGCAACCAGGCTGATGCCCTCTTCCGACTGCCAGGTGAACTCCACCGGCTGCCCTTTCAGCTGCTGCCAGAAGCGGTGGCAGTGCAGCGGGTTACGGGTGACGCCCGCGCCCACCATTGCCACCAGCGCCAGTCCCTGACGCAGGCGAAGCTCGCCCGGCAGTCCCGCTTCATCCAGAATCTTCAGGGCGCTGTCCACCACTTCAGCGGTATAGCAGAACTGCAACAGCTGGCGATCGTTATGCACGCCAACGGCCAGCGGACGCACCTGGGCACGTTTCAGGATGGTGTCGATATCTTTGTGCGCCAGTTTGAAATCCTGGCCCGCAGGTACCTGGAACTCAATCAGGCAGATGTCATCGTGGCTGGTGACAATGCGCGCGCCCGTACCGGATGCCAGCACGCGCTCGATGCGAGTGGAACCCTGATCCGGCGTGTAGCTACAGCGTAGTTGCAGGTCGATGTCGCTGCCGGAAACCGGCTGTAGCGTGCGCGCGTGCAGCACTGGTGCCGCCAGACGCGCCAGCTCGCTCGCTTCGTCGAGACGCAGCAGCGGCAGCAGGCAGGCATCTTTTACTTTGCGCGGGTCCGCGCTGTAGACACCGGCCACGTCGCTCCAGATGGTGACGCGGGACACGCCCGCCAGGGCGCCAATCTGCGTTGCCGAGTAGTCAGAGCCGTTACGGCCCAGCAGTACGGTTTCACCTGCGTTGCTGCGACTGATAAAGCCGGTCACTACAATACGTTTACCCGGATGTTGCACCAGCAGCTGTTGCAGCAGCGGGTAGGACAACCCTTCGTCTACCTGCGGCTGTGCGGCGCGTTCGGCACGCAGGAAATCACGCGCGTCGAGCCAGGCGGCTTCCACGCCAAGATGTTGCAGCACGGCGGCCATCAGGCGCGCAGACCACACTTCACCATGGCCAACCACTTCCGCATACACCGCATCGGTAATGCCGCTGTCCAGCAGAGCTGCCAGACGCTCAAGGTCGTGAGTAAAGGCGCTTATCAGCCCGTCCGCCACGTCCGCAGGCAGCAAACCGGCAATCAGTTCACTCTGGTAACGACGTAAGGACTGTTGCACCTGATGCGCAGAGAGGCGATCGGTCTGGCTCAGTTTCAGCCAGCTAATCAGCTGGTTGGTGGTGCTGCCCGCCGCAGAGACAACCATCATGTCCCCCGGCTGTGAATACTCGGTCATGATCCCTGCGACACGCAGATAACATTTCACATCAGCAAGACTACTACCACCAAACTTGTGCAGCTGACGACCCTTCGCCCCTGCCTGCGCTATCACACTCATGATTACCCCTTGGCTGCGACCCGGAAGCCATTTTCCAGATCGGCAATTAAATCTTCAGAATCTTCAATACCGGTCGAGATACGCAGCAGCGTCTCGGAAATCCCGGCGGCGGCACGTGCTTCGGGTGCCATACCTGCGTGCGTCATGGTTGCGGCGTGGGAGATCAAGCTTTCTACTCCCCCTAAGGATTCCGCCAGCGTAAACAATGACAACCCGCTCAGGAAGCGACGCAGCGTTTGCTCGTCACCGTCCAGTTCAAAACTTAACATCGCGCCAAATCCTTTCTGTTGGCGCGCGGCAATCTCGTGCCCCTGGTTTTCCGGCAGCGACGGGTGATAAAGCTTCTTCACCAGCGGCTGGGTTTTCAGGAAATCCACGATCGCCTGGGCATTACGCTGCGCCACGTCCATACGCGGTGACAGGGTGCGGATACCGCGCAGCAGCAAATAGCTGTCGAACGCGCCCGCGGTGACGCCAATGTTATTGGCCCACCATGCCAGTTCAGTGACAACATCAGGATCTTTGGCAATCACCACACCCGCTACCACGTCAGAATGGCCGTTCAGATATTTCGTGCATGAATGCAACACCAGATCGGCACCCAGTGCCAGTGGGTTCTGAAGGGCCGGACTGAGGAACGTATTATCCACTACACTTATCGCTCCCGCATCCCTTGCGAGCTGACAAATTTTCGCAATATCGACTACGCGCAACAATGGATTGCTTGGACTTTCCACCAGAACCAGCTTCGGCTGTTCGGCTAACGCCTGTTTCAGCGCCTGTTCGTCGTTTTGATCGACAAACAACACGCGGTAGCAGCCACGTTTCGCCAGGCTATCAAACAGACGATAGCTGCCGCCGTAGCAGTCGTGCGGCGCCACCAGCAGATCGCCAGGTTTCAGGAACACCGTGGTTACCAGGTGAATGGCAGACATGCCGGTATTGGTTAATACCGCCCCTGCGCCGCCTTCCAGTTCCGCCAGCGCGCGCTGGGTAACGTCACGCGTAGGATTGCCGCGACGCGAGTAGTCATGCGCGCGAGGTTCATTAAATCCGGTGAAATTATAGGTGCTGGAGAGATGAATTGGCGGGACAACGCAGCCGTACTGCTCGTCATCATTCAATCCGCTACGCACTGCGATGGTGGCCTGTTTACGCGTCATGGTGAGGCTTCCTGGCGAATGAGGTGAAAAGTCAGGCACCAGAGTAAACATTGAAAGTATGGACGTCAATACATCTGGACATCTAAACTTCTTTGCGTATAGATTGAGCAATGCGCAAATAGCCGTTAAAATTATATGCTTTAGGACACGCTACAGCGGCAATATCCGTGCCTCGGTATCGTCTCTACGGTAAACTACGAAAGATTACGGTTCAAAACTGATGGTTACCGGTTTTGCACCTTTAGATTAATGACTGAGAGGATTAAAGGTATCTCATGGCTGAATGGAGCGGCGAATATATCAGCCCATACGCTGAGCACGGTAAGAAGAGTGAGCAAGTCAAGAAAATCACGGTGTCCATTCCTCTGAAGGTGTTGAAGATCCTCACCGATGAACGTACGCGTCGTCAGGTGAACAACCTGCGTCACGCCACCAATAGCGAACTGCTGTGCGAAGCGTTCCTGCATGCGTTTACCGGCCAACCGTTGCCGAACGATGACGATCTGCGCAAAGAGCGCAGTGACGAAATTCCAGAAGAGGCGAAGGTGATCATGCGTGAACTGGGTATCGACCCGGATACGTGGGAATACTGATAAGCGGATACAAAAAAGGCACCTTGCGGTGCCTTTTTTTCGGGAAACTTATTTAGCGCCCGGGATGCTGAAACGCTTGTTGAAGCGGTCAACACGGCCACCGGTTGCAACATCACGCTGCTTACCAGTGTAGAACGGGTGGCATTTGCCGCACACGTCCAGGTTCAGATCGTGACCCACGGTAGAGCGGATCTGGATAGAGTTACCGCAAGAGCAGTTTGCAGTAATCATTTCGTATTTCGGGTGAATATCTTTTTTCATGGGAGAACCTCAGTTAAGGCCGCGTCGCTCTTCCAGCCCTAACGCCAGACACCACGCGATGTTGAATGTAAGTTCTTTGGCGTAAAGTACACCAAAGGCGGCGAATCATACAGAATTTAACCAACGTATGCAAACTGATCCGCACGCCGCTTTCACTAATGTGTATACTAACGCGCCACTTTTCAAGTCAGGAAGATTCGATGCCCGTCGCTCACGTTGCCCTGCCCGTTCCGCTTCCCCGCACCTTTGACTACCTGCTGCCCGACAGCATGAGCGCCAAAGCGGGCTGTCGCGTGACCGTGCCGTTCGGTAAACAGCAGCGCGTGGGGATCGTCGTCTCCGTCAGCGATAAAAGCGAGCTGCCGCTTACCGAGCTGAAATCGATCGTTGAAGTGCTGGACGATGAACCTGTTTACTCTCACAGCACCTGGCGACTGCTGTTGTGGGCGGCAGATTATTATCACCATCCTATTGGCGACGTATTGTTCCACGCCCTGCCGATTATGCTGCGTCAGGGTAAGCGCGCCAGCCATGCGCCAATGTGGTACTGGTTTGCCACCGAGCAGGGTCAGGCGGTCGACATTAACAGCCTGAAGCGCTCGCAAAAACAACAGCAGGCGTTGGCCGCGCTACGCCAGGGGAAAATCTGGCGCCATCAGGTCGACGAGCTCGAGGTGAGCGAAACCGCGTTGCAGGCATTAAGGAAGAAAGGGCTGAGCGAGCTGGCCAGCGAAGCACCTGCCCTTCACGACTGGCGCGACGGCTTTTCCGTCTCGGGCGATCGCCTGCGTCTGAATACCGAACAGGCCACCGCCGTGGGCGCGATTCACAGCGCCGCCGATCGTTTCTCCGCCTGGCTGCTGGCGGGCGTCACTGGCTCCGGTAAAACCGAAGTGTATCTAAGCGTACTGGAAAATGTGCTCGCGCAGGGTAAACAGGCGCTGGTAATGGTGCCGGAAATCGGCCTGACGCCGCAAACCATCGCCCGTTTCCGTGAACGCTTTAATGCGCCCGTTGAGGTTCTGCACTCCGGCCTGAACGACAGCGAGCGCCTCAGCGCCTGGCTGAAAGCGAAAAACGGCGAAGCGGCGATTGTGATTGGCACCCGTTCCTCACTCTTTACGCCGTTTAAAAATCTCGGCGTTATCGTGATCGATGAAGAGCATGACAGCTCCTATAAACAGCAGGAAGGCTGGCGCTATCACGCCCGCGACTTAGCCGTGTACCGCGCCCACAGCGAGCAAATCCCCATTATTCTGGGGTCCGCCACCCCCGCGCTTGAAACGCTGCACAACGTTCGCCAGCGTAAATACCACATGCTGCGCCTGACGCGCCGCGCGGGGAATGCCCGTCCGGCCATTCAGCATGTGCTGGATCTGAAAGGCCAACAGGTGCAGGCCGGGTTAGCGCCTGCGCTGATTAGCCGCATGCGCCAACATTTGCAGGCGGGCAACCAGGTGATCCTGTTTCTGAACCGCCGCGGCTTCGCGCCTGCGTTGCTGTGCCACGACTGCAGCTGGATTGCCGAGTGCCCGCGCTGCGATCACTACTACACCTTCCACCAGGCTCAGCGCCATTTACGCTGCCACCACTGCGACAGCCAGCGTCCGGTACCCCGTCAGTGCCCGTCCTGCGGCTCAACGCACATCGTGCCGGTGGGTCTGGGGACGGAGCAGCTCGAACAGGCGCTGGCACCGTTCTTCCCTGATGTGCCCATTTCGCGTATCGACAGGGACACCACCAGCCGCAAAGGGGCACTGGAGCAGCAGCTGGCGGAAGTGCATCGCGGCGGCGCGCGCATCCTGATTGGCACTCAAATGCTGGCGAAAGGGCATCACTTCCCGGACGTGACGCTGGTCGCCCTGCTGGACGTCGACGGCGCGCTGTTCTCCGCGGATTTTCGCTCCGCCGAGCGTTTCGCACAGCTTTATACCCAGGTTGCTGGTCGCGCCGGTCGAGCGGGTAAGCAGGGCGAAGTAGTGCTGCAAACGCACCATCCTGAGCACCCGCTGCTGCAAACGCTGCTGCACAAAGGCTATGACGCCTTCGCCGACCAGGCGCTGGCCGAACGTCAGACGATGCAGCTTCCTCCGTGGACCAGCCACGTCATCATCCGTGCGGAAGATCATAACAACCAGCAGGCGCCGCTATTCCTGCAACAGCTGAGAAATCTCCTGCAGGCCAGCCCACTGGTGGATAATCAGCTGTGGATTTTAGGCCCGGTACCCGCGCTCGCCCCGAAACGCGGCGGCCGTTTCCGCTGGCAACTCTTACTTCAGCACCCTTCGCGTATCCGTTTACAGCAGATCGTCAGCGGCACGCTGGCGCTGATTAATACCCTGCCGGAAGCACGAAAAGTGAAGTGGGTTCTGGACGTCGATCCGATTGAAGGCTGAAGACGGATCGAAAAATTTAATGCGCCTCACACTTTTTATGAAAATTCTGTAACCGATTCCATTAACTATCTGTAAAAATGGTGCGGTCCGCAGTTCGGTGTTCAGGCGAGGAGAAGACGTTGAAGTCCAGGAAAGAGGTTGCCTCGGCGACCATGAAAGACGTTGCCGAGAAAGCACAAGTCTCAACAGCAACCGTGTCCCGCGCATTGATGAACCCTGACAAAGTCTCCCAGGCGACCCGAAACCGGGTTGAAAAGGCGGCGCTTGAGGTCGGTTATTTCCCGCAAGCCATGGGGCGCAACGTTAAACGCAACGAATCCCGCACCATCCTGGTGATCGTGCCGGACATCTGCGATCCCTTCTTCAGCGAAATCATCCGCGGCATTGAGGTCACGGCCGCCGCCCAGGGCTATCTGGTGCTGATTGGTGATTGTGCCCACCAGAACCAGCAGGAAAAAACGTTCATCGACCTGATCATCACCAAGCAGATTGATGGCATGCTGCTGCTTGGCTCACGCCTGCCGTTTGATGCCAGCATTGAAGAACAGCGCAATTTACCGCCAATGGTCATGGCGAACGAATTCGCGCCGGAGCTGGAGCTGCCGACCGTTCATATCGATAACCTCACCGCCGCGTTCAACGCCGTGAACTATCTTCAGGAGCTGGGGCATAAGCGTATCGGTTGTATTGCCGGACCAGAAGAGATGCCGCTGTGTCATTACCGGTTGCAGGGCTACGTTCAGGCGCTTCGCCGTACCGGGGCTGTTGTCGATCCGCACTACATTGCGCGCGGTGATTTCACCTTTGAAGCGGGCGGGCAGGCGCTGGAAAAATTGCTTGCCTTGCCAGAACCGCCTACCGCGGTCTTCTGCCACAGCGACGTGATGGCGCTGGGGGCGTTATCCTACGCCAAACGTCACGGCCTGCGCGTGCCAAAGGACCTGTCGATAATCGGTTTTGATAATATTTCGCTTTCGGAGTTTTGCGATCCGCCGCTTTCGACTGTTTCGCAGCCGCGGTATGACATTGGCCGGGAAGCGATGCTGCTTTTGCTGGATCAGTTGCACGGTCAAACAGTTAGCAGTGGGTCACGACTACTGGATTGTGAGCTGATTGTGCGCGGCTCTACCCAGGCATTAACTTAAAGTAAATACCTTTCGACACCCTTATCTGGTCAAAGCCCCGTCGCTTAAGTAACATGGCGGGCTGACGAACGAATAAATACAGCGAAACGATAGTGGCACAACGAGATTATGTACGTCGCGGCCAGCCGGCACCTTCGCGACGCAAAAAGAGTAGTTCAAAAAGCAAGCAACGTAGCCTGTCTGCTGTCTCCCCAGCCATGGTCGCCATTGCTGCGGCTGTGCTGGTGGCCTTTATTGGCGGCCTCTACTTCATTACGCATCATAAAAAAGAAGAGTCTGAAGCCCTTCAGGGTAACAAGGTCGTCGGCAACGGCCTTCCTCCGAAGCCTGAAGAGCGCTGGCGTTACATTAAAGAACTGGAAAGCCGCCAGCCTGGCGTACGTGCGCCTACCGAGCCTTCTGCCGGGGGTGAAGTGAAGAATGCCGATCAGCTGACGGACGAACAGCGCCAGTTGCTCGCTCAGATGCAGGCGGACATGCGCCAGCAGCCTACGCAGCTGAACGAAGTACCGTGGAACGAACAAACCCCGGCGCAGCGTCAGCAAACGTTGCAGCGCCAGCGTCAGGCACAGCAGCAAACGCAACAGCAGCAGTGGACGCAGACGCAGCCGGTACAACAGCCGCGTACACAACCGCAGCAGCAGACGCGTACCGTACAAACGCAGCCTGTTCAGCAGCAGCCGAAAGCCCAGCCGCAGAAGCAAACAGCACAGCCGTATCAGGATCTGTTGCAGACGCCTGCACATACCACTGCGCAACAGCCAAAAACGCAGCAGGCTGCGCCGGTCACTAAAGAGACCGAGGCACCAAAGCAGACGGCTGAGAAAAAAGATGAACGCCGCTGGATGGTTCAGTGCGGTTCGTTTAAAGGCGCTGAGCAGGCAGAAACGGTGCGAGCTCAGCTGGCATTTGAAGGATTTGACTCACGCATTACCACCAATAACGGCTGGAATCGCGTGGTGATTGGACCGGTCAAAGGCAAAGAAAACGCAGACGGCACCATTTCCCGTTTGAAAGTGGCTGGCCACACAAACTGCATTCGACTCGCCTCCGGGGGTTGAAACCCCCAAAATCCCCCCCATCTATCATTTAATTCAGCCCTGAGCACAGGCTCAGGGCTTCTGTTTCCCGAATCTGTAACCAGGGGGTCTGCTCGTGACAACAATAGTAAGTGTACGCCGTAACGGCCAGGTGGTAATTGCCGGTGATGGCCAGGCCACGCTGGGTAATACCGTCATGAAAGGCAACGTGAAGAAAGTACGTCGTCTTTATAACGACAAAGTGATCGCCGGTTTCGCAGGCGGCACGGCTGATGCCTTCACGCTGTTTGAACTGTTTGAACGCAAACTGGAAATGCATCAGGGACATCTGGTGAAAGCCGCCGTTGAGCTGGCAAAAGACTGGCGTACCGACCGCATGCTACGCAAGCTCGAAGCGCTGCTGGCCGTTGCTGACGAAAACGCCTCGCTGATCATCACCGGTAACGGCGACGTGGTTCAGCCTGAAAACGACCTGATTGCCATCGGCTCTGGCGGCCCGTACGCCCAGGCCGCAGCCCGTGCGCTGTTGGAAAATACCGACATGAACGCGCGCGATATCGCGGTGAAAGCGTTGGATATTGCAGGTGATATCTGCATCTATACCAACCACAATCACACCATCGAAGAATTGACCTCCAAAGCGTAAGGATCGCCCATGTCTGAAATGACCCCACGCGAAATTGTCAGCGAACTGAACAAACACATTATCGGCCAGGACAACGCCAAGCGCTCCGTGGCTATCGCACTACGTAACCGCTGGCGTCGCATGCAGCTCGACGAAGAGCTCCGCCATGAAGTGACGCCAAAAAATATTCTGATGATCGGCCCGACCGGGGTGGGTAAAACCGAAATCGCTCGTCGTCTGGCCAAACTGGCTAACGCGCCGTTCATCAAAGTTGAAGCCACCAAGTTCACCGAAGTGGGCTATGTGGGTAAAGAAGTGGACTCCATCATCCGCGACCTGACCGATTCAGCGATTAAGATGGTGCGTGTCCAGGCGATTGAGAAAAACCGCTATCGCGCCGAAGAGATGGCCGAAGAGCGTATTCTCGACGTGCTGATCCCACCGGCAAAAAATAACTGGGGACAGGCTGAACAGCAGCCTGAACCTTCTGCTGCGCGTCAGGCATTCCGCAAAAAACTGCGCGAAGGCGAGCTGGACGACAAAGAGATTGAGATCGATCTCGCTGCCGCGCCAATGGGCGTTGAAATCATGGCCCCTCCGGGCATGGAAGAGATGACCAGCCAGTTGCAGTCCATGTTCCAGAACCTGGGCGGGCAGAAACAGAAAGCGCGTAAGCTGAAAATCAAAGACGCGATGAAGCTGCTGATTGAAGAAGAAGCCGCGAAGCTGGTTAACCCGGAAGAGCTGAAACAGGACGCTATCGACGCGGTTGAGCAGCACGGTATCGTGTTTATCGACGAAATCGACAAAATCTGTAAGCGCGGCGGCAACAGCTCCGGCCCGGATGTTTCCCGCGAAGGCGTTCAGCGCGACCTGCTGCCGCTGGTGGAAGGTTGCACCGTCTCTACCAAGCACGGCATGGTGAAAACTGACCACATTCTGTTTATCGCGTCAGGTGCGTTTCAGGTTGCCAGCCCATCCGATCTCATTCCGGAACTGCAGGGTCGTCTGCCAATCCGCGTTGAGCTGCAGGCGCTGACCACTGAAGATTTCGAACGTATCCTGACTGAGCCAAACGCTTCTGTGACCGTACAGTACAAAGCGTTGATGGCGACCGAAGGCGTGAATATCGAGTTCACCGACGATGGGATCAAACGCATCGCTCAGGCCGCATGGCAGGTCAACGAAACCACCGAAAACATCGGTGCGCGTCGTCTGCACACCGTGCTGGAACGCCTGGTGGAAGATATCTCTTACGATGCGAGCGACCTTAACGGTCAAACCATTACCATTGACGCAGAGTATGTGGGCAAACACCTGGATGCGTTAGTGGCAGATGAAGATCTGAGCCGTTTTATTCTATAATCGCGTTCAATGCATTTTCATCACTGTTGATGGGGGCTATGGCCCCCATTTTTATTGGCTAAATAACTATGACTGATATCAGCCGTACGCAGGCGTGGCTCGAAAGTCTGCGTCCAAAAACGCTTCCTCTGGCTTTTGCCGCCATTATCGTCGGTACCGCACTTGCCTGGTGGCAGGGGCATTTCGATCCCCTGGTGGCTGGTCTGGCGCTTGTCACCGCCGGGCTACTGCAAATCCTCTCTAATCTCGCCAATGATTACGGCGATGCGGTAAAAGGCAGCGATAAACCTGATCGTATCGGGCCGCTGCGCGGGATGCAAAAAGGGGTGATTACCCAGGCACAGATGAAGCGGGCGCTGATTATCACCGTGGTGTTGATTTGCCTGTCCGGCCTGGCGCTGGTGACGGTCGCCTCGAAAACCACCAGCGATTTCATTGGCTTCCTGGTGCTGGGCTTGCTCGCCATTATTGCAGCAATTACCTATACCGTCGGGACGCGTCCTTACGGGTATATTGGTCTGGGCGACATCTCCGTACTGGTGTTCTTCGGCTGGCTGAGCGTCATGGGAAGCTGGTACTTGCAGGCGCATACGGTGATCCCCGCTCTGTTCCTGCCCGCGACCGCCTGCGGTCTGCTGGCGACGGCGGTGCTGAATATCAATAACCTGCGCGACATCGACAGCGACCGTGAGAACGGTAAGAACACGCTGGCCGTGCGTCTGGGCCCGGTGAATGCCCGCCGCTATCACGCCTGCCTGCTCATCGGCGCGCTGGTCTGCCTGGCGCTGTTCAATCTGATCTCTCTGCACAGCCTGTGGGGCTGGCTGTTTGTGCTCGCCGCACCGCTGCTGGTTAAGCAGGCCCGCTATGTCATGCGTGAACTCAGCCCGGCTGCCATGCCGCCGATGCTGGAGCGCACGGTAAAAGGCGCGTTGCTGACTAACCTGCTGTTCGTCATCGGGATTGTCTTAAGCCAGACGCTGAGTTAGCTGACAAATATCAATTAACAATTGATGATTTTGCCAACAAGGCATTTCGCACGATATACTGAACACATTCGCAGCAACAGAGCGTTAAACCTATGAAATACGATACCTCCGAGCTTTGTGACATCTACCAGGAAGATGTCAACGTCGTTGAACCCCTGTTCTCCAACTTTGGTGGACGGTCGTCGTTTGGCGGACAAATCATCACGGTGAAATGTTTCGAGGACAACGGGTTGCTGTACGATCTGCTCGAAGAGAACGGCCGTGGCCGCGTTCTGGTGGTCGACGGCGGCGGTTCCGTGCGCCGTGCATTGATTGATGCTGAACTGGCGGGAATTGCCGTCCAGAACGAGTGGGAAGGCATTGTGGTGTACGGTTCCGTGCGTCAGGTGGACGATCTCGAAGACATGGATATCGGGATTCAGGCCATCGCGGCCATACCGGTAGGCGCAGCGGGCGACGGCATCGGCGAAAGCGACGTGCGCGTCAATTTCGGCGGCGTGACCTTCTTCTCGGGCGACCACCTTTATGCTGACAATACCGGCATTATCCTTTCCGAGGATGCGCTGGACATTGAGTAGTTAATCGATAAGCGAGATGCATAAAAAAACCGCCAACAGCAATGTGGCGGTTTTTTTGTCCCTCGGGATTCGCGGTCCGTTGGGTGATATTGCAACCTTTAACCAGGATTTTTATCTTACCCTGATTCATTCCTCAGGTAACCCCTGTCGACCCTTTATGAATTCCTAATTATGTGTGGAAACCTTAACTCCGCAGCTGTTGCTCATTATGATGCTGTGTCCCTTTCCGCCATCTCGCAAATGGGCGCCGGTCCAGGGAAAGGTGTATTCACAACCGTAAAGCAACCTTTAACCGGGCTTGTGTCCACCGACTTATCACCGGTGGTGAACGGTGGAGCGGTAAGCAGCAGGGACCGCATAATGAAACGCTATTTATGTATCGCGTTCATTGTCGCCAGCGTACTCGTTGTAAAGAGCGATGAACCTGTTGGGTTTGTTGCTTTTGCTACGACAGCGCAGGACAAGTAGCGTTAAGGCCGCCTCAGGCGGCCTTTTTTATGGTTTGATATCGGTTAGCGAAAACCATAAAAAAGCCGGGTGGCGGCTTCGCCTTACCCGGCCTAATCAGTTAACCCCACCGGAATTAAACTTCTTCCATACGTCCCAGCAGTGCCTGCAGGCGATCCTGCCAGCCGTTCTGCTGTTCGCGCAGCTGGTTGTTTTCGCGCTCCAGTTCTTCACGGCTGTGCTGAGCATTCTGAACTTCCTGGGACAGGGAGTTGTTTTTCTCTTTCAGCTCTTCAATTTCCATCTGCAGCAGGGTGATGGTGTCGATCGCCTGCTGTACTTTCGATTCCAGTTTCTCAAACACTTCTAAAGACATGATGCTACCTCTCCTGAATTGCAAGGCGACGCTTTAACGTAAACGCGCACGACATATACCGTCGATTGTATGGAGCGCGGCGCTCTGTGTCCAGCGACACACCGCGCAGATCGCGGTTTGCAACACTTTTAGGTCTGGTCCTGGTGCGTTCGCGGCATATACCCCTAAATTGTTAACTCTTTAGTTAATGAAATGATTCAGCTCACATTATACCGTTGATGCAAAAACGCGCTTTATGGCGCGAAAACGCTCATTTTATTGACACAGACCACACATTTTGATTTCGATATTTCTCGTTTGTGCTCGTTAACGATAAATTAACACTATGTCTACAGGACATCGTGGCTGTCACGGGCGGTCACGCAAACAATAAACATTACTCTTTTGCAGGATTCCGATTATGAGTCAGACATCAACCTTAAAAGGCCAGTGCATTGCCGAGTTCCTGGGTACCGGGTTGTTGATATTCTTCGGAGTAGGCTGTGTCGCTGCACTGAAAGTGGCAGGTGCCAGTTTTGGTCAGTGGGAAATCAGTATTATCTGGGGTTTGGGCGTGGCGATGGCCATCTACCTGACCGCAGGGGTTTCCGGCGCACATCTTAACCCGGCGGTGACCATCGCGTTGTGGCTATTCGCGTGCTTTGACGGACGCAAAGTTGTCCCTTTCATCATTTCACAATTTGCCGGCGCCTTTTGCGCAGCGGCGTTAGTTTACGGGCTTTATTACAATCTTTTCACCGACTTCGAACAGACGCATCATATGGTGCGTGGCAGTGTCGAAAGTCTGGATCTGGCAGGCATTTTCTCAACGTATCCGAATCCGCATATTAATTTTGTGCAGGCGTTCGCAGTTGAAATGGTGATTACCGCTATTCTGATGGGCGTCATTATGGCGCTGGGCGACGACGGAAACGGCATTCCGCGCGGCCCGCTGGCACCACTTTTGATTGGCCTTCTGATTGCGGTAATTGGCGCATCAATGGGTCCGCTGACCGGCTTTGCGATGAATCCGGCGCGTGACCTGGGTCCAAAAACCTTCGCCTTCTTTGCAGGATGGGGCGATGTCGCCTTTACCGGCGGCAAAGACATTCCTTACTTCCTGGTTCCGCTGTTCGGGCCAATCGTAGGGGCGGCGCTGGGCGCATTCGGCTATCGCAAATTAATTGGTCGCCACTTACCGTGCGACACCTGTGTGGAAGAGGAAAAAGAGTCGACTTCCACCACACAACAAAAAGCTTCGCTGTAATCTGACTACGGGACACATACCATGACCGAAAAAAAATATATCGTTGCGCTCGACCAGGGCACTACCAGCTCCCGCGCTGTCGTAATGGATCATGACGCGAACATTGTCAGCGTGTCTCAACGCGAATTTGAGCAAATCTATCCGCGTCCAGGCTGGGTTGAACACGACCCGATGGAGATCTGGGCGTCACAAAGCTCCACGCTGGTGGAAGTGCTGGCGAAAGCCGACATCAGTTCTGACGAGATTGCCGCTATCGGTATCACCAACCAGCGTGAAACCACCGTTGTCTGGGAGCGCGAAACCGGTAAGCCCATCTACAACGCCATTGTCTGGCAGTGCCGCCGCACCTCAGAGATCTGCGAAAAACTGAAGCGCGACGGAATGGAAGAGTACGTGCGCAGTACAACCGGTCTGGTCATTGACCCGTATTTCTCCGGCACCAAAGTGAAGTGGATCCTCGATCACGTGGAAGGTTCACGCGAACGTGCACGACGCGGCGAGCTGCTGTTTGGCACCGTCGATACCTGGCTTATCTGGAAGATGACTCAGGGACGCGTTCACGTCACCGACTACACCAACGCCTCGCGCACCATGCTGTTCAACATCAACACTCTGGAGTGGGATGACAAGATGCTGGACGCGCTGGACATTCCGCGTGCGATGCTGCCAGACGTGCGCAAATCTTCAGAAGTATACGGCCAGACCAACATCGGCGGTAAAGGCGGCACCCGTATTCCTATCGCCGGTATTGCCGGTGACCAGCAGGCGGCGCTGTTCGGCCAGCTGTGCGTCAAGGAAGGGATGGCGAAGAACACTTACGGCACCGGCTGCTTTATGCTCATGAACACCGGCGAGAAAGCGGTGAAATCAGAAAACGGTCTGCTGACCACCATCGCCTGCGGCCCACGCGGTGAAGTGAACTATGCCCTGGAAGGGGCGGTATTCATGGCGGGTGCCTCCATTCAGTGGCTGCGCGACGAGATGAAGCTGATCAGCGATGCGTTTGACTCCGAATACTTCGCGACCAAAGTGAAAGACACCAACGGCGTATACGTGGTGCCAGCGTTTACCGGTCTGGGCGCACCGTACTGGGATCCGTACGCCCGCGGCGCGATTTTCGGCCTGACGCGCGGTGTGAACTCAAACCACATTATTCGTGCGACCCTGGAATCCATCGCCTACCAGACGCGCGACGTGCTGGAAGCGATGCAGGCGGACTCCGGCATTCGTCTGCACGCCCTGCGCGTGGACGGCGGTGCGGTAGCCAACAACTTCCTGATGCAGTTCCAGTCCGACATTCTGGGTACCCGCGTTGAACGTCCTGAGGTGCGAGAAGTGACGGCGCTGGGCGCGGCGTATCTGGCAGGTCTGGCGGTTGGCTTCTGGCAAAACCTTGACGAGCTTCAGGAAAAAGCGGTGATCGAACGCGAATTCCGTCCAGGCATCGAAACCACCGAGCGCAACTACCGCTACAGCGGCTGGAAGAAAGCGGTGAAACGTGCCCTGGCATGGGAAGAGCACGACGAGTAAGACAGACTCACCCCTCACCCTAACCCTCTCCCCTTTGGGGAGAGGGCCGGGGTGAGGGGCTCAGACCGCACCCCCCCTCCCCCTCCCCACTCTGTGATAAACTTCGTGCAATTCCTTTTGATTGTACGAGTACCTCATGAAACGTGAACTTGCTATCGAGTTTTCCCGCGTCACCGAAGCTGCCGCCCTCGCAGGCTACAAGTGGCTGGGCCGTGGCGACAAAAATACCGCAGACGGCGCAGCCGTCCACGCCATGCGCATTGTGCTTAATCAGGTCAATATCGATGGCACTATCGTCATTGGCGAAGGCGAAATCGACGAAGCCCCGATGCTCTTCATCGGTGAAAAAGTCGGGACGGGCAAAGGCGATGCGGTGGATATCGCGGTCGACCCGATCGAAGGCACGCGCATGACGGCGATGGGCCAGGCCAACGCGCTGGCGGTGCTGGCGGTGGGCGATAAGGGCTGCTTCCTCAACGCGCCAGATATGTACATGGAAAAGCTGATTGTCGGTCCTGGTGCTAAAGGCGCTATCGACCTTAGCCTGCCGCTGGATGCCAACCTGCGCAATATCGCAGCGGCGCTGGGTAAACCGCTCAACGAACTCACCGTGACCATCCTGGCGAAACCGCGCCACGACGCCACCATCGCTTATCTGCAAGCACTCGGCGTGCGCGTATTTGCCATTCCTGATGGCGACGTTGCCGCCTCTATTCTGACCTGCATGCCGGACAGCGAGGTCGACGTGCTTTACGGCATCGGCGGCGCGCCGGAAGGTGTGGTCTCTGCGGCAGTGATCCGCGCGCTGGACGGCGATATGCAGGCGCGTCTGCTGCCACGCAATGAGGTCAAAGGCGACAGCGACGAGAACCTTCGCATTGGTGAAGACGAACTGGCGCGCTGTGCGGCGATGGGCATCGAGGCCAATAAAGTGCTCGCGCTGAACGAGATGGCTCGCAGCGATAACGTGGTCTTCTCCGCAACCGGCATCACCAAAGGCGATCTGCTGGATGGCATCACCCGCAAGGGAAACATGGCCACCACTGAAACCCTGCTGATCCGCGGCAAATCCCGCACCATTCGCCGCATTCAGTCCATTCATTATCTCGACCGCAAAGACCCGGACGTACAGACGCACATTCTGTAAAACCGTTTGATCGATAGAGCTTTCCGGCCCGAATGGGCTGGAAATATTTCCCACAAGTACGGAAGATAGAAGAGAGAAACAGCACAGGAGAAGATCATGGCGGACTGGGTAACAGGTAAAGTCACAAAGGTACAGTTCTGGACCGATGCGCTATTTAGCCTCACGCTGCACGCTCCCGTTCATCCGTTTACCGCCGGGCAGTTTGCCAAGCTCGGGCTGGATATCGACGGTGAACGCGTACAGCGCGCCTACTCTTACGTTAACGCGCCTGATAACCCGGATCTCGAATTCTATCTGGTCACCGTCCCGGACGGTAAGCTCAGCCCGCGCCTCGCCGCGCTGAAACCGGGCGATGAGGTGCAGATTGTCTCCGACGCGGCGGGGTTCTTCGTGCTGGATGAAATCCCCGACTGTGACACGCTCTGGATGCTGGCGACCGGCACGGCCATCGGCCCGTATCTCTCTATCCTGGAGTACGGCAAAGATCTGGAGCGCTTTAAGAATATCGTGCTGGTCCACGCCGCGCGCTACGCCGCAGACCTGAGCTATTTGCCGCAGATGCAGGCGCTGGAACAGCGATATGGCGGGAAGTTAAAAATTCAGACGGTGGTCAGCCGCGAAACCGCAGCTGGCTCGTTAACCGGTCGCGTTCCGGCGTTGATTGAAAGCGGCGCGCTGGAAGAGGCGGTGGGTTTACCGATGAATACCGAAACCAGCCACGTGATGCTGTGCGGTAACCCGCAGATGGTGCGCGATACGCAGCAACTGCTGAAGGATACCCGGCAGATGACGAAACACCTTCGCCGCCGACCGGGCCATATGACCGCCGAACACTACTGGTGATCAGCGGTACTTCACCTCAAGGGTATCTTTTCCGTATTTGTTCTCGCTCTGGGTGCCAATAAACGCGCCCAGTTCGACAACCATCATCACAAAGATAACCGTCGGCAGCAGTCTGCCCACCACCCACGGGAGGATGGAGGGCAGCATTGACCAGTTCCCCGCCACCAGCATCCACGCCAGAATAATCAGAAAAGCCCAAGCGCCGGAGCGACCGCGATCGTGCAGACGTTTCACCACCACGGCGGCGGTTGGCCACAGTAAACAGACCAGCGCAAAAGCCGCAGTTTGCGTGCTCAGCCAGGCGTTATAGGCAACAAAAAACAGAAGCAGCATGGCGACAACCCACGCTGCCATCCAGATCCAGAAGTCACGGCGTCCAATACGCCCTTTGAATGAAAACAACCACTGCTGTATGGTCATGTAAGGTTCCTTATTATTGTTTAGCCCGCATTTTACCCTGGAGTTGTGACCTTTTGACAAGCCGACCAGATATCGTTTTAATCATGGGCAATAACGGCCAGGGGCAATGTTGATGAAAAGTTCGGCACACTCTCTTTATTTGTGTTTAGCGATGCTGAGCGCCAGTTTTTCTCTGCACGCCGCGGAACCGGCTTCCCCGGTCACCGCCCCCTACCTTCTGGCGGGCGCCCCCTCTTTCGATCAATCTATCAGCCAGTTCCGCGAAGCCTTCAATAAAGAAAACCCCTCGCTTGCGCTGGGGGAGTTCCGTGCGATTGACGGTGCCCGCGATACGCCAACCCTGACCCGCGCTGCCAGCAAAATTAACGAGAATCTATATGCTTCCACTGCCCTTGAGCGCGGAACGTTAAAAATCAAAAGCATGCAGATCACCTGGCTGCCGATTCAGGGCCCAGAGCAGAAAGCGGCGAAAGCGAAAGCGCTGGAGTATATGAGCGCTATTCTGCGCGCCTTTACCCCCACCTTCACGAAAGCGCAAAGCCAGCAAAAGCTGCAAAAACTGCTTACCGCCGGGAAAAACAAACGCTATTACGCCGATACGGAAGGTGCCGTTCGCTATGTCGTCGCAGATAACGGCGAAAAGGGGCTGACCTTCGCGGTTGAACCGATTAAGCTGGCCCTATCAGACGCACTCGAGGGGGCGAATTAATGACAAAAAGCAAAGCCTTTCGAGGGAAAATCTCTATACTGATTCACAGACCATGCTGCCCTTAAGGGCGGCCATATTCCTTAATTCGCTTATTGAGCGTGGAGAATTGAAATGCGACATCCTTTAGTGATGGGTAACTGGAAACTGAACGGCAGCCGCCACATGGTAAACGAACTGGTTGCTAACCTGCGTAAAGAGCTGGCTGGCGTGACCGGCTGCGCGGTTGCTATCGCTCCGCCGGATATGTACCTGGATCTGGCTAAACGTGCCGCTGACGGCAGCCACATCATTCTGGGCGCGCAGAACGTTGACGTTAACCTGTCTGGCGCGTTTACCGGTGAAACCTCCGCTGAAATGCTGAAAGACATCGGCGCGAAATACATCATCATCGGCCACTCTGAGCGTCGCACCTACCACAAAGAATCTGACGAGTTCATCGCGAAGAAATTCGCTGTGCTGAAAGAGCAGGGTCTGATCCCGGTTCTGTGCATCGGTGAAACCGAAGCAGAAAACGAAGCGGGTAAAACCGAAGAAGTGTGCGCACGTCAGATCGACGCTGTGCTGAAAACCCAGGGCGCGGCAGCGTTCGAAGGCGCGGTTATCGCTTACGAGCCAGTCTGGGCGATCGGTACCGGCAAATCTGCAACTCCAGCGCAGGCACAGGCGGTGCACAAGTTCATCCGTGACCACATTGCAAAAGCAGACGCGAAAGTGGCTGAGCAGGTCATCATTCAGTACGGCGGTTCCGTTAACGCATCAAACGCAGCTGAGCTGTTCACCCAGCCAGACATCGATGGCGCGCTGGTTGGCGGCGCATCCCTGAAAGCAGACGCTTTCGCGGTGATCGTTAAAGCGGCAGAAGCGGCTAAGCAGGCGTAATTGCCTTTGGGGCGGGTGGCGCTTCGCTAACCCGCCCTACAAAACCACTACAAACGTCCTAATACGCTAAACCACAAATAATCCAGCGGCAGCAGTACCAGATACGTCGCAATCGCCAGCGCCAGGCAGAGCAGCATCCCCGCCTTCGCAGGCACTTTCCCTAAGCCCATCGCCACCACAATCGGCGACGCCTGATACGGCAGCAGCGGCGTGGAATACCCCAGCACCTGAATCATGATCACCGACAGCAGCGGGAAGCCGGTCGCGTCGGAGAAGCTCTGCGCCAGCGTGGTGTACAGCGCCGGAACGCCGTTGGCGGTCATAATGAAGTTGAGCGCCGTGGTGATCCCCGTCAGCGCCAGGAAGCTGGTAAACGGGCGGTCTGCATCCAGCGGCATGATATGGAGCAACGCCTCGCCTACGGCCGCACCGATACCGGTCTGCGTCACCGTAATGGCCAGCCCGAGTATACCCGCGACGTAAATACAGGTGCGCATATTCACCCCCGCCGAGAACTCCTCGCCGGTGATAAATCCGATGCGCGGCAGCATAACGATGACCGAGGCCGCCAGCCCTGTCCACGCTGGGCCCACGCCATGCCAGCTCTCCGTTACCCACATCGTCAACACCACCGCCAGCAGCCAGGCGAGTCGTTTTTCGTCACGCCCCATCGGTTCAGACGGCGTCAGATCCTTCGCTGGTTTCGGGCTACCGGGGAACAGCCAGCAGATCAGGCCAATCAGAATCAGGCCTTTGAGAATACCCAGCACCGGCGTGTGCAGCAGCAGATACGGGACATAGTTGAGGTGGATACCGTATGAGCCCTCCGCCGCGCCGCTCATCACCAGGTTTGGCACGTTAGCGGGCAAAATAGTGGCTGAGAGCTGGAAAGTGCCAAACCCGACCGCCAGCGCCAGGCCAAACCAGGCCCGCGAGCCATCAGGAATGCAGGCCCGCTTCGCCATCGCGGCGACAATCGGCATCAGCAGCGCAATACGTCCCATGTTCGACGGCATCACGAATGCCAGGGCATAGCTCAGCAGCACAACGCTTGCCACCATCAGCACCCAGGAGTCGGTAAGCTTTGCCGACAGCGCCCGGGCGGCCCTGTCCGCCAGGCCGGTTTTCCGAATCGCCACGCCCAGCACAAAGCCGCTGAACACCAGCCAGAAGGCTGACGAGGCGAAGCCGCCAAAGATCACTTCCGGCGGGGCGATTCTGGCGGTCATCGCCGCCGTAAAGAACAGCAGCGCGGTGATAAATTCCGGCAACAGCGACGTCGCCCACAGCACGATGGTGACGCCGACGATCAGCGAGGGAAGCAGCAGAGGATGCGTTAACCAGAGCGACATACCTGTCTCCTGTAGAATTTTTCAGCAAGTCTACGGCGACAGGCAGGGCGAGTAAACGCTATTTATGGTGGGGTCACTTCAGGATATCGCATTGATGATCCTGCAATTCCTCAGCCGACGCACGGTTAAAGGTCAGCAGGTTACGCTCCGTCGCCAGCAGTACAAACGAGCCGTCTGACTGCTGCGCCATCGCCAGCGCGAAGCGTCCCATATGGTCGCGCGCTTCCGGCAGCTCTTCCGCCAGCATCATAAACGGGCTGCGCTGCACCAGTTCGTTCTCCGTCACCCGACGGGCAAGGTACTCATGCCCTTCCAGCCCGCCCGGAAGCGGTAGCCACTGGGTGCTGATTTGCCCCTGCGCCGCGTTCAGCTTCTCGCGCACGTCCGGGCGCAGGCAGGAGATGTGGATATGAAAATGGTTCTGCGTGCGCCCGGTCGGGGAGTTGATGGTCAGAGAAACAGCGCTGTCAGGCACGTCGGCTCCCCGTTTCATGCTCATAAAATGACGAGACTGCCATGCCAGCCAGAAGAAATTCGGTGTCTGAGGCTCAGTCAGCAGCGGGCTTTCGGTGCCGTTGATACGGTACGTGGGCATCAGCAGGTATTGCAGCGGTCCGTTGCGGTCCTTGAACACCACGTAGCCCGCATCTGGCATCACCTGCGCACACGGTGCCGGGTTACGGTTATGCAGCTGGTTGGGCACACACTGGTCGAGAACGATATGACGCAACGCATTCGGATTACCCGCTTTCATCCAGTACACGCCGCCTGCGGCAAGGGCGATAACGATCAGAATCAGTAAGATAATTTTTTTCACAACGCGTTCCCTGTTTTCAATAGAGGCAAAAGAGTAACGCAAAATGATGACCAAATAAAAAACCCGGTGGATTTCTCACACCGGGTTACCGTGTCGTTCTTTGTAAAACGCTTAGCGCTTGCTGATCTGGTCGAAGGTGCCGCCGTTAGAGAAGTGCTCTTTTTGCGCTTTGGTCCAGCCGCCAAAAACATCATCGATAGTGAACAGCTTCAGTTTCGGGAAGGCGTTTTCGTATTTCTTCGCGACGGCCTCATCGCGCGGGCGGTAGAAGTTTTTCGCCGCAATTTCCTGCCCTTCCGGTGAGTAGAGGTACTTCAGGTAGGCTTCCGCCACCGCTTTGGTGCCCTTCTTATCAACAACCTTATCGACGACGGAGACGGTCGGCTCAGCGAGGATGGATTCGCTCGGGGTCACGATCTCGAACTTGTCTTTACCCAGCTCGTTGGTCGCCAGCAGGGCTTCGTTTTCCCAGGCAATCAGCACGTCGCCGATACCGCGCTCGACGAAGGTGTTAGTTGCGCCGCGCGCGCCGGAGTCCAGCACTTCGACATTTTTAAACAGCGCTTTCACGAATTCCTGCGCTTTAGCCTGGTCACCGTTGTTGTGGTGCAGGGCGTAGCCCCAGGCCGCCAGGTAGTTCCAGCGTGCGCCGCCGGAGCTTTTCGGGTTCGGCGTGATGACAGACACGCCCGGCTTAATCAGGTCGTTCCAGTCTTTAATCTGTTTCGGGTTGCCTTTGCGCACCAGGAAGACAATGGTCGAGGTGTATGGCGCAGAGTTGTCCGGCAGGCGCTTGATCCAGTTTTTGTCGATACGGCCACGCTCCGCGATCGCGTCTACGTCATAAGCCAGCGCCAGGGTAACCACATCGGCTTCAATGCCGTTGATCACCGATGTCGCCTGCTTACCTGAACCGCCGTGAGACTGGCGAACCACCACGTTATCGCCGGTTTCCTGTTTCCAGTGCGCCGCAAAAGCTTTGTTGTACTGGTCGTACAGTTCACGCGTCGGATCGTACGACACGTTCAGTAACTGAATGTCCTTTGCCAGAACGCTGGTCGATGCCAGCAATAATGTTAACCCCACGCCCCATTTATTCATCGCCCGGCTCTCTTGTGTAGTGTTTTGATGAATGCAGCGTGCCAGAAAGCTAACCGATGATTAAAGAATAAAAAAAGATTGGCTATAACGTGGAGGAATAAAAAAAGGATGGGCACAAAAAAGCCGGGTGGCGGCTACGCCTTACCCGGCCTACGATCCGTGCTTTTGTAGGCCCGGTAAGCGCAGCGCCACCGGGCAACAGAGCCGATCAGTACAGTTTTTTCGCGCAGTCCAGCCAGTCACCTTTGAACGGACGCTTCATGTTTTCAATGGCGTCGATGATGTCATGGTGAACCAGTTTCTCGTTCTGAATACCGACGCAGCGGCCGCCGTGGCCCTGTAGCAGCAGCTCGATCGCGTACGCACCCATGCGGGACGCCAGGATACGGTCGTACGGGCCTGGGGAACCGCCACGCTGAATGTGACCCAGAACGGTCGCGCGGGTTTCGCGTTTGGTTTCGGTTTCGATGTACTTCGCCAGCTCGTCAACGTCACAGATGTGCTCGGTGATAGCAACGATGGCGTGTTTCTTACCTTTCGCGATGCCGGCTTTGATCTCTGCGACCAGATCTTCACGGCTGAACTCTACTTCCGGAACTACCACGAACTCACAGCCACCGGCAATGGCCGCTGCCAGGGTCAGGTCACCGCAGTAACGGCCCATCACTTCAACAATGGAAATACGCTGGTGAGAGGAAGAGGTGTCACGCAGGCGGTCAATCGCTTCCACAACGGTACCCAGCGCAGTGAAGTAACCGATGGTGTAGTCAGTGCCTTTGATGTCGTTGTCGATGGTGCCAGGCAGGCCGATGCACGGGAAGCCCATTTCAGTCAGACGTTTTGCACCCATGTACGAGCCGTCGCCGCCGATAACCACCAGCGCATCCAGACCCCGTTTTTTCATGTTTTCGATAGCCACTTCACGGATGTGTTCGTCACGGAATTCCGGGAAGCGCGCGGAACCGAGGAAAGTACCGCCACGGTTGATCATGTCAGACACGCTGTAGCGGTCGAGCTGAACCATGCGGTCTTCATACAGACCCAGGTAACCGTCATAGATACCAAAAACTTCCAGACCTTCCGTCAGCGCTGCACGGACAACCCCACGGATTGCCGCGTTCATGCCCGGCGCATCACCGCCGCTTGTCAACACACCGATTTTCTTAATCATGACTACCTCTGAACTTAGGAATGCAAAATTGAAATCTGCTGCCGGAAGAAACTGTTCAACCGTCGAATACTGCAAATAGTATATCAATCCCTTCCAGCTGAATTGATTCAGGTCAGGCCATATGGTGGTAATTTATCCACAAAATGCTGGTCTGGCTCACTTTTTTACAACGAATTACGAAAGCTCAAAACGCCCTGGGGACGACAGAGCACGGATCCTGGTGAATAATGACGTCTGACCCAGGGAAACGCTGCAAAATCGCCTGCTCCACCTGTTCAGCGACCATATGCGCCTGAACCAGTGGCAGGTTGTCTTCCATTTCCAAATGAATCTGAATAAAGCGGGTCGGCCCTGACTGCCGCGTACGAAGATCGTGAGCACCACTGACGCCAGGCCAGTGGGTCACGATGGCATAAATTTCATCACGTTCTGCATCCGGAAGCGCACGGTCAAGAAGCGACTGTACCGCGTCATACCCCATCCGCAACGCGCTGTATAAAATATAGATCCCTATCCCTAACGCAAACAACGCATCGGCACGATGCCAGCCATACCAGGCCAGACCGAGCGCAATAAGAATTGCCCCATTCATCATAACATCAGACTGATAATGAAGCATATCGGCCCGTACAGCCTGGCTTTGTGTTTTGCGTACAACCCAGCGCTGGAACGTTACAAGAACAAGTGTGCTTATAAGTGCAACTACGGTTACGACCACACCAACGCCCGGATCGTTCATCGGAGAAGGCGAAATAAGATGCTGAATGCCGGTCAAAAACAGGAAAAGCGCGGAGCCAGAAATAAACATACTTTGTGCCAGCGCGGCCAGCGATTCCGCTTTGCCGTGGCCAAAGGTATGCTCTTCATCCGCCGGTTGCAGCGAATAGCGCACCACCAGCAGGTTGGTCAGCGAGGCGGCAATATCCACAAGTGAATCCACCAGCGCCGCCAGAATACTAACCGACCCGGTGTACCACCACGCGAAAATTTTAATAATCAGCAAACACGACGCCGTCACCGTCGCGGCTATTGCGGCCCGGCTTACCAGCCGTCCATAGGATTGATTCATAAACACTCCTGTCATGCCATGGCGCTAGTATAACGGATGGCGGTGGAGTGAAAGGATGAATAAAGCGTTAACAACACTGAACGATGGGCAAAAAAAACCCCCACATCATGTGGGGGAAGACAGGGATGGTGTCTATGGCAAGGAAAACAGGGTTTACTGGTTACTACGGGTACTGCTATTGCTACTGAAAAGCGTCATATCTGAGCTTCGCTGCATCCGTGCAACCTCACGCAACTGGTTCATACGTTGCTGATGTTTGGTATTCAAAACCGCTTGCTGCTCGGGCGTTAGCAGGTGGAACATCTGGTTACGAACCTTCGCCATTTCTACCTGGCGGGCAACCTGTTCCTGCGCCATTTTTTCTGCCTGAGCGCGTACAGCGCTTTCGTCAAAATTTTCTGCGGTGACAAGGCGATGCATTGTCTCCATTTCGCTAACATTAACAGGGGGCTGGTCGTGTCGTGCCCTCTGCATCAGATCTCGCATCTGTTGACGCTGATGTTCGGTTAAACTTATGCCGTCAAACATATGGCTTTGGCTGCTGTGCTGCGTTGCGCCCTCTACTGAGGAACCGTTATCGCTGTTGATAGCTACAGCAGCCTGGCTAAACGCACAGAAGGCCAGCGTTGAGGCCATGACGGCAGCGGTAACTTTGCGCATCACTTGCTCCCAAAATCTTTCGTGTCGCGATTCAACGAGAGACAGTCTACGATTCAGGCTGCAAACATGCGTCAGGGGGTGTAAAACAACGTAAAGTCATGGATTAGATAGCCTTGATGTCGTAATTTCTGCCTCGGAGGTATTTAAACAATGAATAAAATCCTGTTAGTTGATGATGACCGAGAGCTCACATCTCTTTTAAAGGAGTTGCTCGACATGGAAGGTTTCAACGTCCTGGTTGCCCACGATGGGGAACAGGCGCTGAGTCTCCTTGACGACAGCATCGATTTACTTTTGCTCGACGTCATGATGCCGAAGAAAAATGGTATTGATACGTTGAAAGAGCTTCGCCAGACACACCAGACCCCCGTCATTATGCTGACCGCACGCGGCAGCGAGCTTGACCGCGTACTCGGCCTTGAGCTGGGTGCGGATGACTATTTACCTAAGCCGTTCAACGACCGTGAACTGGTGGCCCGTATTCGCGCGATCCTGCGCCGCTCTCACTGGAGCGAGCAGCAGCAGAATACCGACAACAGCTCACCTACGCTGGAAGTGGACTCCCTGAGCCTGAACCCGGGCCGCCAGGAAGCGAGCTTCGACGGTGAAACGCTGGAGCTAACCGGCACCGAGTTCACCCTGCTGTATCTGCTGGCGCAGCATCTCGGCCAGGTGGTGTCGCGTGAACACTTGAGCCAGGAAGTGCTGGGCAAACGCCTTACCCCGTTTGACCGCGCCATCGATATGCATATCTCGAACCTGCGCCGTAAACTGCCGGAGCGTAAAGACGGTCACCCCTGGTTTAAAACTCTGCGTGGTCGCGGTTATCTGATGGTTTCCGCTTCATGATAGGCAGCTTAACCGCCCGCATCTTCGCCATCTTCTGGCTGACGCTGGCACTGGTTTTAATGCTCGTTTTGATGTTGCCAAAACTCGACTCACGCCAGATGACGGAGCTGCTCGACAGCGAGCAACGTCAGGGCGTGATGATCGAGCAGCACGTGGAAGCGGAGCTGGCAAACGATCCGCCGAACGATTTAATGTGGTGGCGCAGGCTGTTTCGCGCTATCGACAAGTGGGCGCCCCCCGGACAACGTCTTTTACTGGTCACCAGTGAAGGCCGCGTGATTGGGGCCGATCGCAATGAAATGCAGATTATCCGCAACTTTATTGGCCAGGCGGATAACGCCGATCACCCGCAGAAAAAGAAATATGGTCGGGTAGAAATGGTGGGCCCTTTCTCGGTGCGGGATGGGGAAGATAACTACCAGCTCTACCTGATTCGCCCCGCGAGCAGTTCCCAGTCCGACTTCATCAACCTGCTGTTTGACCGTCCGCTGTTGCTGTTGATTGTCACCATGCTGGTTAGTTCCCCACTGCTGTTATGGCTGGCGTGGAGCCTGGCGAAACCGGCGCGTAAGCTGAAAAACGCGGCGGACGAAGTGGCGCAGGGCAACCTGAGGCAGCATCCGGAGCTGGAATCCGGGCCGCAGGAGTTCCTGGCCGCCGGAACCAGTTTTAACCAGATGGTGAGCGCGCTTGATCGAATGATGACGGCCCAGCAACGTCTGCTGTCGGATATCTCCCACGAGCTGCGTACGCCGCTCACGCGTTTACAGCTGGGTACCGCCCTGCTGCGCCGTCGCAGCGGTGAGAGCAAAGAGCTGGAGCGTATTGAGACGGAAGCGCATCGCCTGGACAGCATGATCAACGATCTGCTGGTGATGTCGCGCAATCAGCAGAAAAACGCGCTGGTGAGCGAAACGGTGAAAGCCAATCACCTCTGGCATGAGGTGCTGGATAACGCGGCCTTCGAAGCGGAACAGATGGGCAAATCCTTCACCGTCAATTTCCCGCCGGGCCCGTGGCCGCTGTACGGTAACCCCAACACGCTGGAAAGCGCGCTGGAGAATATCGTGCGTAACGCCCTGCGCTACTCGCACACGAAGATTGAAGTGGCGTTTTCGGTGGATAAAGACGGGATCACTATCATCGTGGACGACGACGGTCCAGGCGTCAGCCCGGAAGATCGCGAGCAGATTTTCCGTCCGTTCTACCGTACCGACGAGGCGCGCGACCGTGAATCTGGCGGTACGGGGCTGGGTCTGGCGATTGTTGAAACCGCCATGCAGCAGCACCGTGGCTGGGTGAAAGCCGATGACAGCCCGCTGGGCGGGCTGCGGCTAACGCTGTGGCTGCCGCTGTATAAGCGTTCGTAATCCCCTCACCCTAACCCTCTCCCCATAGGGGAGAGGGGACGGCTCGGTGCGGTCTTTTCACCCTCGCCCCTTTGGGGAGAGGGCCGGGGTGAGGGGCAATTATTTCCCCCACAATCTCCGCGAACTGCTCTCGATCTTGCCGCTTATCCGCCGCTTCTGCATCGTTCTGGTCCAGCTAGTGGATAATCCTGCCGCTGACAGCAGGCGGTGAAACTGTTCATCGTCGAAGGGCATATGCCAGGCAATGGCACAGGCCTCGAATACCGACACCTCACTCAGGCGCGAAGCCAGCTCAATCGGCGCATCCGCCGAAACCTGTCCCGCCTGCACAACGCGATACAGCCAGCCGGTTTTACCCGCGTTTTGCAGCTGGGCCGACATATCCTGAATGCCAAAATGGTAGTTAAGTTTGAAGCACGGCGAGCGCGGCTGGGTGACCTGAATCAGAGCATCGCCCCAGCGATAAATATCGCCAATAAAGACGTTCTTCTCCGTCAGCCCTTCCGTTGAGAGATTTTCGCCAAACGCGGGGGCGACGAAAAGGTCCGCCTGTTCAGGAAATTCGGTTTTCCAGTGCTGATAGTGCTCGCGCGGATAGTGGCACAGCGCGCGATCGGGCCCGCCGTGGATTTTCTTTTCGGCCTGCTGGTCGCCCGCCAGACCAAGCTCGGTAAGCGTCAGCTCACCGTCGACCTGCACTTTGGCGATAGCGCTCGGGCGACTGCCTTCGTACTCCCTTACCTTGCCTGTAAACACATTCACCGGGTAATGCATCTCCACTCCTTCAGATACAAAAAAAGCGAGTCATCAGACTCGCTTCTCACAGGCGTCAATGCAACCTTATTTTTTAGCGGCGAAACGCGCTGCTGCTTCGTCCCAGTTCACTACATCCCAGAAGGCTTTGATGTAGTCAGGGCGACGGTTCTGGAACTTCAGGTAGTAAGCGTGTTCCCACACGTCCAGACCCAGAATTGGGAAGCCGGATGCGCCAGAGATAGCTTCACCCATCAGCGGGGAGTCCTGGTTTGCGGTTGAAACGACCGCCAGTTTGTCACCTTTCAGGACCAGCCACGCCCAGCCAGAACCGAAACGGGTTGCAGCGGCTTTTTCGAATTCCGCTTTGAAGTTGTCAACGGAACCGAAGTCACGCTCGATAGCCGCTTTCAGGTCGCCCTGAAGGGTGGTGCCGGTTTTCAGGCCTTTCCAGAACAGGCTGTGGTTAGCGTGACCGCCCGCGTTGTTGCGCAGCACGGTTTTCTTGTCTGCTGGCAGCTGGTCCAGTTTGGTGATCAGCTCTTCAACAGGCAGATTAGCGAACTCTGGCAGGCTTTCCAGCGCAGCATTCGCGTTATTCACGTAGGTCTGGTGGTGTTTAGTGTGATGGATTTCCATCGTCTGCTTGTCGAAATGCGGTTCCAGTGCGTCGTAGGCATACGGCAGGGATGGCAGTGTATAACTCATAATCCTCTCCATTATTGTCGGGCGGCACAGCTGTTAATGCCGCGTAAGCAGTTGGTTCATTATAGTTAATTAAATGATATTGAAAATGATTATCAATGCCGTAGTTTTTATAAGGTTATTCGGTTTTTGAGAAATGAAGGAATTGTGAGTCTGCTCACGCGGTTAACGTGCTGATTGCCATTCAAAACAAAAGTGCGGCAACCTTCTGAAGGTTCCCATACCGCCTAATTTTTACACTCATCAAGTCGGCGGGAAGCCTCCGGCTATAAAAACGATGAGGATGTAAAAATGAATCATGCGATTACGATGGGTATTTTCTGGCATTTGATAGGCGCGGCCAGTGCAGCCTGTTTCTATGCCCCGTTTAAAAAGGTGAAAGGCTGGTCATGGGAAACCATGTGGTCCGTTGGCGGTACTGTGTCCTGGCTGATTTTGCCGTGGACAATCAGCGCCATGCTGCTGCCCGATTTCTGGGGTTACTTCTCCTCCTTCAACGCCTCCACCCTGCTGCCGGTATTCCTGTTCGGCGCGATGTGGGGTATCGGTAATATCAACTACGGCCTCACCATGCGCTACCTCGGAATGTCGATGGGGATTGGCATCGCGATCGGCATTACGCTGATTGTTGGCACCCTGATGACGCCAATCCTCAACGGCAACTTCGATGTGCTGATCAACACCCAGGGTGGGCGAATGACGCTGCTGGGCGTGCTGGTAGCGGTGATCGGCGTGGGAATTGTCACCCGCGCGGGCCAGTTGAAAGAACGCAAGATGGGCATCAAAGCCGAAGAGTTCAACCTGAAGAAAGGGCTGCTACTGGCGGTGATGTGCGGCGTCTTCTCGGCGGGCATGTCGTTCGCGATGAACGCCGCCAAACCGATGCACGACGCCGCTGCAGCGCTGGGCGTCGACCCGCTGTACGTTGCCCTGCCAAGCTACGTGGTGATCATGGGCGGCGGCGCACTGGTAAACCTCGGCTTTTGCTTCATTCGTCTGGCAAAAGTGAAGAATCTGTCGGTAAAAGCCGACTTCTCGCTGGCAAAACCGCTGATCGTCACCAACGTCCTGCTTTCCGCCCTCGGCGGTCTGATGTGGTATCTGCAATTCTTCTTTTACGCCTGGGGTCACGCCAGTATTCCGGCGCAGTATGACTACATGAGCTGGATGCTGCACATGAGCTTCTACGTGCTGTGCGGCGGGCTGGTTGGGCTGGTGCTGAAAGAGTGGAACAACGCCGGGCGTCGTCCGGTTGGCGTGCTGAGCCTGGGCTGCGTGGTGATTATTATTGCGGCCAATATCGTCGGCCTCGGCATGGCGAACTGATTACGCTGCCTTTCGACTGCGATGACGCCACTGAACCGGCGTCATCCCCACCTCACGGTTAAACACCACCGAAAAGTAGTTACTGTCCTCAAAGCCGCAGCGCATCGCCACTTCACTCACCATCAGCTCCGTATGCTGTAACAGATACTGAGCGTGGCAGATGCGCAGCTGGCGCAGATAGTGGTTTACCGTCATCCCCGTCTGGGTGCGGAACTGCTGGCGCAGCGCGCGCTCGCTGCACTGCTCCTGCTCGCAGAATTTTTCCAGCACGAAACTCTTGTTAAGACTGCCCGCAAGCCGGGTGATGAGCTTATCCAGCAGCGCTTCCTGCGTGGTGGCAGAGGGATTATCCGTAGCGTAACGATGGCGCTTCAGGGTCATCACCAGCTGGGCAAAAAGCAGCTCCGACATCTGGTTTGCCACCGGATCGCTCTTCTGGCTCTCCTGCTCCAGCTGGGAAATCGTCTGGCGCACCTGAGCCATGCCGTTGCTGCTTAAGCGCCAGTGCGGTTCGCCTCTGGCATCATGTAAACCGGGGATATTGCCCGCCCAGTCGACATTCAGTTTAAGCCTGTCAGGGCAGTAGATGACGTTCTGCAACACCAGATCGTTAACCGAGGCGTAAGAGTGTTTATCTTCGGCGCGGATGTAGAACAGGTCTCCGCGCGTGATGCGGTAGGGACGGTCGTTGAGGACGTGCAGGCCGTTGCCCCGCCACACCAGCACCAGCTCGCAGAACTCGTGGGTATGCTCGGCAAAGACGTTTTGCGGATAGCGATCCGCCACCGCGACGGCCTGACTCGCGGAGGCAAAAAAATCATCTTTACGAAGAATTAACTGAGCAGCCACACCACAACCTCGACGGCGAATAACCGGACATTATTAGCCTTTCTGCGGTAAAAAAACGGTGACTGCCCTCGCGTTACTGAAGCAACGCGTCTTTCCCCTGACGGATATCGCGCGGCGACCAGCTAAACTCCCGGCGAAACAGCGTCGAAAAGTGGTTACTGTCGCCGAAACCGCAGCGATAGGCGATATCGGTGACGCTTTCATCCGTGTGCCTTAAAAGGTGACGCGCTTTGATCAGGCGCAGACGGTTGAGGTAGCGCTGCGGCGTCAGCCCGGTATGCTGCTTGAGCTGACGATGCAGCGTGCGCAGCGAGAGCGAAAAGTCATCCGCCAGCGTTTCCCAGCAGACATCTTCGGCAAAATGATCTTCCAGCCAGGCCATCAGCTGATTCAGGCGCGCGTCGTTATTTTCCAGCCCTTCCACCAGGCTGCTGCGCCGCAGCAGCACTAGCAGCTGCATAAACAGCAGCTCGCGGGTAGCAATGGCGTGCGTCTCCTGTCCATCCTCGCTCTGCTCCATCTGGCTCACCAGCTGACGCACCTGCTGCAACGTGGACTGATTCACCCGCCAGTGCGACGGGTAGTGGCCGTCCTTCTCCTGCGGCAGCAGCTGATTCAGCCCGGAGAGAAACTGAAACGCATCCGGAGAACGATAGAGCACATTGGTCAGGCACAGGTTATCGGTATGTTCATACAGGTGCCTGTCGTGATCGCGCACGAAGCACACCGTACCGCCGCTGATGGTATACGGCTGACCATTAAACACGTGGATGCCCGTTCCGTGCTCAACAATCACAATTTCATGAAAATCATGATGATGTTCCGGGAACGCAGCCTGAGGCAGCCGTGGCTCAATCGCAACCGGCGAAGCCCCCGAAGGAAAAAAATCGACGCTGTGCAGTACGGTCATAACGGCCTCTACCAATGAGAAAAGTTCTCAAAATAGTAATTAAGGCCTTCCCCGCTCACCTTAAATTTTTGACAGCAAACCGCGCAAAAGCTGCCGGTTTTTCAAGAAACAGGCGGAAAGATCGGGAAATGCGGTCAGCGTCACACTGCCTGCAAACCCCGCGATTACTGGAAACTGTGAACTCCCTCACGTTCATCTTTGCTTTCTTGCCAGCGCGAGATTTGGGCTGTCAGTGGCGAGAAGGTGGCTATTTCTTCCCTTTCTTACACTCCTCGCTAATGACTTAAGAAAGGACCCGACCATGACTTTTCGCCATTGTGTGGCTGTCGATTTAGGCGCATCCAGCGGCCGTGTAATGCTCGCCACCTGGGACTGCGACCTGCACACCCTTACGCTTCGCGAAATGCACCGTTTCGCCAATTGTCTGCAAAAACAGGACGGTTTTGTTACCTGGGATATCGACGCCCTGGAAGCAGAGATCCGCACCGGACTTCACAACGTCTGCGAAGACGGTATTCGCATCGACAGTATCGGCATTGATACCTGGGGTGTGGATTACGTGCTGCTGGACAGTCACGGCGAACGCGTCGGCCTGCCGGTCTCCTACCGCGACAGCCGCACCGATGGGCTGATGGCGCACGCCATCGCGCAGCTTGGCAAGGAGAACATCTATGGTCGCAGTGGCATCCAGTTCCTGCCGTTTAACACGCTGTATCAGCTACGTGCGCTGGTTGAGCAACAGCCTGAGCTGGTCGAAAAGGTGGCGCATGCGCTGCTGATCCCGGACTACTTAAGCTACCGTCTGACCGGCAATATGAACTGGGAATACACCAACGCCACCACCACGCAGCTGGTCAACATCAACACCGATAACTGGGATGAACATCTGCTGGCCTGGACGGGCGCCTCGCCGTCCTGGTTCGGCGCGCCAACCCATCCGGGCAATGTGATCGGCCACTGGCTTTGCCCGCAGGGGAATGAAATCCCTGTTGTCGCCGTCGCCAGTCACGACACCGCGAGCGCGGTCATTGCCTCGCCGCTCGCCGACAAAGATGCGGCCTATCTCTCTTCCGGCACCTGGTCGCTGATGGGCTTCGAGAGCAAAACCCCGTACACCAGCGATGCCGCGATGGCGGCGAACATCACCAACGAAGGCGGTGCCGAAGGCCGCTACCGGGTGCTGAAGAACATTATGGGGCTGTGGCTGCTCCAGCGGGTGCTGAAAGAGCAGAACATCACCGACCTGCCCGCGCTTATCGCGGAAACCGAAACGCTGAAGGCCTGCACCTTCCTGATCAACCCGAACGACGATCGCTTTATCAACCCGGTGCACATGAGCGCCGAAATCCAGGCCGCCTGTTTTGAAGCGGGACAGCCGGTACCTTCCCGCCCCGCCGAGCTGGCACGCTGCATTTTTGACAGCCTCGCCCTGCTGTATGCCGACATCCTGAGCGAGCTGGCTGACCTTCGCGGCAAACCGTTCACACAACTGCATATCGTGGGCGGCGGCTGCCAGAACCAGCTGCTGAACCAGCTCTGCGCGGATGCCTGCGGCATTACCGTGGTGGCAGGTCCGATTGAAGCCTCCACGCTCGGCAATATCGGCATTCAGCTGATGACCCTGGACGAACTTTCAAACGTCGACGATTTCCGTTCGGTGGTGACGGCGAATAACAGCCTGACCACCTTCACCCCCCATCCCTGCCATGAAATTGCCCGCTACCGGGCGCAGTTTCAGCAAAAACGACTGACTAAGGAGCTTTGCGCATGACCACTCAACTTGAACAAGCCTGGGATCTGGCTAAACAGCGTTTCGCCGCCGTCGGCGTGGATGTCGAAGAGGCGCTGCGCCAGCTCGACCGTCTGCCCGTCTCCATGCACTGCTGGCAGGGTGATGACGTCGCCGGTTTCGAGAACCCGGGCGGTTCCCTGACGGGGGGTATTCAGGCCACGGGTAACTACCCGGGCAAAGCGCGCAACGCCACCGAACTGCGTGCGGATCTGGAGCTGGCGCTGAGCCTGATCCCCGGGCCAAAGCGCCTGAACCTGCACGCCATTTATCTCGAATCCGACGAGCCGGTCGCGCGTAACGAAATCAAACCGGAACACTTTAAGAACTGGGTGGAGTGGGCGAAGGCCAACCGGCTGGGTCTGGATTTTAACCCGTCCTGCTTCTCGCACCCGCTGAGCGCGGACGGGTTTACCCTTGCGCACGCCAACGACGAAATCCGCCAGTTCTGGATCGACCATGTCAAAGCCAGCCGCCGCGTCTCGGCGTATTTCGGCGAGCAGCTTGGCACGCCATCGGTAATGAATATCTGGATCCCGGACGGCATGAAGGACATCACCGTCGACCGACTGGCCCCGCGTCAGCGTCTGCTGGCCGCGCTGGATGAAGCTATCAGCGAAAAACTGGACCCGGCGCACCACATCGACGCCGTCGAGAGCAAGCTGTTCGGCATTGGCGCAGAGAGCTACACCGTGGGCTCAAACGAGTTCTACATGGGTTACGCCACCAGCCGCCAGACCGCGCTGTGCCTGGATGCCGGCCACTTCCACCCAACCGAGGTGATCTCCGACAAAATCTCCGCCGCCATGCTCTACGTGCCGCGTCTGCTGCTGCACGTCAGCCGCCCGGTTCGCTGGGACAGCGACCACGTGGTGCTGCTGGATGACGAAACCCAAGCCATTGCCAGCGAAATCATCCGCCACGACCTCTTTGACCGTGTACACATTGGCCTCGACTTCTTCGACGCCTCCATCAACCGCATCGCGGCGTGGGTTATCGGCACCCGCAACATGAAGAAAGCCCTGCTGCGCGCGCTGCTGGAGCCTGTCGCCGCCCTGAAACAGCTGGAAGAAAACGGCGACTACACCGCGCGCCTGGCGCTGCTGGAAGAGCAGAAATCCCTGCCGTGGCAGGCGGTGTGGGAGATGTACTGCCAGCGTCACGATGCGCCTGCGGGCAGCCAGTGGCTGGACAACGTGCGGGCGTATGAGGAAGACGTGTTGAGTCAGCGCGGGTAACTGCCCCCTCACCCCTGCCCTCTCCCCAAAGGGGAGAGGGAGCAAACCATCCCCTCTCCCCTTTGGGGAGAGGGTTAGGGTGAGGGGTTCAACCTCACCGCGATAACTGGAAATGAAAACTATGCAGACCATCACCACTTCCTGGTTCGTCCAGGGCATGATCAAAGCCACCTCTGACGCCTGGCTCAAAGGCTGGGATGAGCGCAACGGCGGCAACCTGACGCTACGCCTGGACGACGCGGATATTGAGCCATTTGCCGCCGATTTCCACCAGAAGCCGCGCTATATCGCCCTGAGCCAGCCGATGCCGCTGCTCGCCAACACGCCGTTTATCGTCACCGGTTCCGGGAAGTTCTTCCGCAACGTCCAGCTCGACCCGCAGGCCAACCTTGGCGTGGTGAAAGTGGACAGCGACGGCGCGGGCTACCACATTCTGTGGGGGCTAACGGACGACGCGGTGCCTACCTCTGAACTGCCAGCGCACTTCCTCTCCCACTGCGAGCGCATCAAGGCGACCAATGGCAAGGACCGCGTGATCATGCACTGCCACGCCACCAACCTGATCGCCCTGACCTACGTGCTGGAAAATAATTCTGATTTCTTCACCCGCAAACTGTGGGAAGGCAGTACCGAGTGTCTGGTGGTGTTCCCGGACGGCGTCGGCATTCTGCCGTGGATGGTGCCGGGCACCGACGAAATCGGTCAGGCAACCGCAACGGACATGCAGAAGCACTCACTGGTGCTGTGGCCGTTCCACGGCGTCTTCGGCAGCGGCCCGACGCTGGATGAAACCTTCGGCCTGATCGACACCGCCGAGAAATCCGCGGAAGTGCTGGTGAAGGTCTATTCCATGGGCGGCATGAAGCAGACCATCACCCGGGAAGAGCTGATCGCCCTGGGCAAACGCTTTGGCGTCACCCCCATGCAGTCGGCGTTAGATCTGTACCAATAACAACATCGCGCCCCGCTCATTGAGACGGGGCGAAAACCACCTGCAATCCCTACAACTAACTCAAGTCAGTGGAGTAAAAGCAATGAAAATAAAAGCAAGCTTGATCCTCACCGTTGCCGCTCTGGCGTTGTCCGGTTCCGCTTTAGCAGAAGTGAAAATCGCCCTGGTGGCGAAGTCCTTAGGAAATGGATTCTTCGAGGCAGCGAACGTCGGCGCGCAGGAGGCGGCCAAAGAGTTAGGCGATGTGAAAGTGATTTATACCGGCCCGACCACCACCACGGCGGAAGCGCAGATCGAGGTATTGAACGGGTTGATCGCCCAGGGCGTGGATGCGATCGCGATTTCCGCGAACGATCCGGACGCCGTCGTGCCGGTGCTGAAAAAAGCGATGCAGCGCGGCATTAAGGTTGTGTCGTGGGACTCCGGGGTGGCGAAAGCCGGACGCCAGATCCACCTCAACCCGTCCAATAATGCCCTGATTGGCGAAACCAACGTGAAGCTCGCCGCCGACGCGCTGAAAGCGCTGAACGTGGAGAAGGGCGACGTGGCGGTGCTGAGCGCCACGCCAACCTCCACCAACCAGAATACATGGATTGCGGAGATGAAAAAGGTGCTGCCGAAGTACCCGTCCGTCAATCTGGTGACCGTGGCCTACGGAGACGATCTCTCTGACAAAAGCTACCGCGAAGCGGTCGGCTTGCTGAAAACCTACCCCGAACTGAAAGTGATTGTTTCGCCATCGTCCGTGGGCATTGTGGCCGCTGCGCAGGCGGTGAAGGACCAGGGCAAGATTGGCAAAGTGTACGTCACCGGTTTAGGCCTGCCGTCCGAGATGGCGGGCGCGGTGAAGTCCGGCGCGAGCAAGAGCTTTGCCATCTGGAACCCGATCGACCTCGGCTATGCGGCAACCTACCTGGCGGATGACCTGGTGAAAGGCACGGCCACGAAAGGCGAGGCCAGCATGGGCAGACTGGGCAAAGTGAAGCTGGATGCTGACGGCAACGGCGCGATGGCCGAGCCGTTCGTCTACGATGCCAGCAATATTGATAAGTTCTCGAAAATCTTTTGATGCAATTTGTAGGCCGGATAAGCGTAGCGCCATCCGGCAAAAGGCGGGTGGCGCTGCCGCTTACCCGCCCTACAAATTCCTCTGTCCAGGAGAACTATCATGACCCCATTGCTACAGCTTTCTGGCATCACCAAGGTGTTCCCCGGCGTGCGTGCTCTTGAGAACGTGCAGCTTGCGCTGTGGCCCGGCAAAGTGACGGCGCTTATAGGCGAAAACGGCGCGGGCAAGTCGACGCTGGTCAAAGTGATGACCGGCATTTACCAGCCCGACGAGGGCGAAATTCTCTATAAAGCGATCCCCGTTCATCTCCCGACGCCGGAGTCGGCGCATAAAATGGGCATCACCGCCATTCACCAGGAAACCGTGCTGTTTGATGAACTCTCGGTCACCGAGAATATTTTTGTCGGTCAGTACCTTCACAAAGGCTTCCTGAAAAAGCTCGACTGGCCGGAAATGCACCGCCGGGCGCAGGCGATCCTCACGCGGCTGGAAGTGCAAATCGACCCGCGCGCGACGCTGAAAACCCTGAGCATCGCCCAGCGTCACATGGTGGCGATTGCCCGCGCGCTGTCGTTTGAGGCGCAGGTGGTGATCCTCGATGAACCGACGGCGGCGCTGTCGCAGCATGAAATCCTCGAGTTTTACCAGATTGTGGAGCGCTTAAAGCAGGAGGGCAAAGCCATCCTGTTTATCTCCCACAAGTTCGACGAGATTTTTGAGCTGGCGGACCATTACACCATTTTGCGCGACGGCGCGTTCGTCGGCGCAGGTGCAATAAATGAGATCACCGAGGAGCGCATGGTGTCGATGATGGTCGGGCGCGCCATTACCCAAACTTTCCCTAAAATCGACTGCGAAAAAGGCGAGACGGTGCTGGAGGTGAAAAACCTCTGCCATCCGACCGAGTTTGCGCATATCTCGTTCTCCCTGCGTAAAGGAGAAATCCTCGGCTTTTACGGGCTGGTGGGGGCCGGGCGTACCGAGCTGATGCAGGCGCTTTCCGGCGTCACGCGGCCATCGTCCGGGGAAATTATCCTCAACGGACAGCCCCGGCGCTTCCGCCAGCCTGCGGATGCGATCAAAGCTGGTATCGTCTGCGTGCCGGAAGAAAGACAGAAACAGGGGGCGATTATCGCCCTGCCGATTGCCCAGAACATCAGCCTGCCTCAGCTCAGCAAGCTCAATCCGAACGGTGTGCTGCATGACGACCGTGAATGGAAGCTGGCGGACGAGTACGCCAAACGCCTGCAAGTGAAAGCCTTCAGTTGGAAGCAGGCGGTGGAGACCCTCTCTGGCGGCAACCAGCAAAAGGTTGTGATCGGCAAATGGCTGGCGACGCACCCTGACGTGATTATCCTCGATGAGCCGACAAAAGGCATCGATATCGGCTCAAAAGCAGCCGTGCATCAGTTTATGTCCGAGCTGGTCAGTCAGGGGCTGGCGGTAATTATGGTCTCGTCCGAACTGCCGGAAGTGATGGGCATGGCGGATCGCATTATCGTCATGCACGAGGGGCTGATGGTGGCCGAGTACCAGGCGGGAGACGCGACGGCGGAAACCATCGTCAGCGCCGCCAGCGGTGCAAAACAGGAGGCGGCATAATGCTTAGCTCACTCTTAAAACACCGCGAAGCCCTGCTGGGCGCGGTGATTATCCTGATGATCGTCGCCATTGGCAGCCGCGTGCCATCGTTTATCGCGCCGGGCAACCTGGTGGAGATGTTTAACGACACCGCCATTCTGATCGTCCTCGCGCTCGGGCAGATGATGGTGCTGCTCACGAAAGGCATCGACCTGTCGATGGCGGCCAATCTGGCCCTGACCGGGATGATTGTCGCCCTGATTAATTTCCATTACCCGGACGTGCCCGTCTGGGCGCTGCTGATCCTTGCCAGCGTGCTTGGGCTGCTGATGGGCGCGATAAACGGCCTGCTGGTGTGGAAGCTGGGCATTCCGGCGATTGTGGTAACGCTCGGTACTATGAGCATCTACCGTGGAATGATCTTTTTGCTCTCCGGCGGCGGCTGGGTGAACTCAAACCAGATGGGTACAGATTTCCTCGGCCTGCCACGTGCGTCAGTGCTGGGCTTGCCGGTGCTGAGCTGGTGCGCCATCGCCGCGCTGCTGCTGGTGGGCTACTTCCTGCGCTACAGCCGCACCGGACGAGCGCTCTACACCGCAGGCGGTAATGCCACGGCAGCGTACTACACCGGGATCAACGCCGGAAAAATGCAGTTCATTAGCTTCTGCCTTTCCGGTCTGCTGGCCGGGTTCTGCGGCTACCTGTGGATATCGCGCTTTGCCGTTGCGTATGTTGACGTCGCTAACGGTTTTGAATTGCAGGTGGTGGCAGCCTGTGTGATTGGGGGGATCAGCACCATGGGCGGTACCGGGCGCGTGCTCGGCTGTCTGTTTGGCGCACTGTTCCTCGGGGTGATTAACAACGCCCTGCCGGTGATCGGCGTCTCCCCGTTCTGGCAGATGGCGATTTCCGGCACGGTAATTGTGATAGCAGTGCTGCTGAACGAGCGCGGCAATAAACGTAAAGGCCGATTGATACTACGCGATGCGGCGCTGGCACGTCAGAAACTGGCGGTGAAATCATGAGCAAAATGATGACATCTGAAGCAATCAAACCCACTTCTGCGCCGGGCATCTTCCAGCGTCTGCTGTGCTGGGAGGGGTTCCTGCTGGCGGTGACGCTGGCGGTGTTTGTGGTGAACGCGCTCGCCTCACCCTACTTCCTCAATATCTGGAACCTCTCCGACGCGACGTTCAACTTCACCGAAAAAGCGATCATCGTGTTGCCGATGGCGATGCTGATTATCGCCAGGGAAATTGACCTGTCGGTAGCCTCCACCATCGCGCTCAGCTCCACGGTGATGGGCTTTTGCGCGGCGGCGGGCGTCGATACGCCGCTGCTGGTCTGCGTCGGATTAGGCGTCGGGCTACTGTGCGGGCTGTTCAACGGCATTCTGGTGACGCGCTTTAACCTGTCGTCCATCGTCATCACCATCGGCACCATGAGCCTGTACCGCGGGATCACCTACATCCTGCTCGGGGATCAGGCGCTGAACAGCTACCCGGAGAGCTTCGCCTGGTTCGGCCAGGGCTACGTCTGGGGCGCGCTGTCGTTTGAGTTTGCGCTGTTTATCGTGCTGGCCGCTCTGTTTGCCTTTGTGCTGCACCGCACCAACTTTGGCCGCCGCACCTACGCCATCGGCAACAACCCGACCGGCGCGTGGTACTCCGGCATCAACGTGAAGCGCCACAATCTGATGCTGTTCGCGCTGGTGGGACTAATGTCCGGCCTGGCGTCAGTGCTGCTTACCTCGCGTCTGGGCAGCACTCGCCCGACGATTGCGATGGGCTGGGAGCTGGCGGTGGTGACGATGGCGGTGCTCGGCGGCGTCAATATTCTCGGTGGGTCCGGCAGCATGGTGGGCGTGATTATCGCCGCCTTCCTGATGGGGCTGGTGACCTTCGGCCTGAGCCTGCTCAACGTGCCCGGCATTGTGATGTCGGTGATTATCGGCGCGATGCTGATCGTGGTGATTTCGCTGCCGATTATTACCCGCCGGATGATGCAGCGAAGACGGAATTAAATTGCCCCTCACCCCTGCCCTCTCCCCTGAGGGGAGAGGGTGAAAAGCCGCACCGAGCAGTCCCCTCTCCCCTCCGGGGAGAGGGTTAGGGTGAGGGGAACGGATTACCTCAAAAGCATATTAAGGAGAATTATCATGAGCTTTATGTTGGCACTCCCCAAAATCAGCCTGCACGGCGCGGGCGCGATCGGCGATATGGTCAATCTGGTGGCAAACAAGCAGTGGGGAAAAGCGCTGATTGTCACCGACGGCCAGTTGGTGAAGCTGGGCCTGCTCGACAGTTTGTTTTCCGCGCTCGACGCCCATCAGATGTCGTATCACCTGTTCGATGAAGTATTCCCGAATCCGACGGAAGCGCTGGTGCAAAAAGGCTATGCGGCATATCAGGATGCAGAGTGTGATTACCTGATTGCCTTTGGCGGCGGCAGCCCGATTGATACCGCCAAGGCAATCAAAATCCTCACCGCCAACCCCGGTCCGTCAACCGATTATTCCGGCGTCGGCAAGGTGAAAAACGCGGGCGTGCCGCTGGTGGCGATCAACACCACCGCAGGCACGGCAGCGGAGATGACCAGCAACGCGGTGATCATCGACGCCGCGCGTCAGGTTAAAGAGGTGATTATCGACCCGAACATCATCCCGGATATCGCCGTGGACGATGCCAGCGTGATGCTCGATATTCCGGCCTCCGTGACCGCCGCAACCGGCATGGACGCGCTAACCCACGCCATTGAAGCTTACGTCTCCGTGGGCGCACACCCGCTGACCGATGCCAACGCGCTGGAAGCCATTCGCCTGATCAACCTCTGGCTGCCGAAAGCGGTCGAAGACGGTCACAACCTGGAAGCGCGCGAGCAGATGGCCTTTGGGCAGTATCTGGCGGGCATGGCGTTTAACAGCGCCGGGCTGGGGCTGGTGCATGCTCTGGCGCACCAGCCGGGCGCGACGCACAACCTGCCGCACGGCGTCTGCAACGCCATCCTGCTGCCGATCATCGAAAACTTTAACCGCCCGAACGCGGTCGCCCGATTCGCCCGTGTGGCACAGGCGATGGGCGTTGACACGCGCGGCATGAGCGATGAAGCGGCCAGCATGTCAGCCATTCAGGCGATTCGTGACCTGAGCGCCCGGGTCGGCATTCCGTCCGGATTTAGCCAGCTCGGCGTCACCAAAGCCGATATTGAAGGCTGGCTGGATAAAGCCCTCGCTGACCCGTGCGCGCCGTGCAACCCACGTACCGCCAGCCGCGATGAGGTCCGCGAGCTGTACCTGGAGGCATTATGATCCGCAAAGCGTTTGTGATGCAGGTAAACCCGGATGCGCACGAGGAGTATGCGCGCCGCCACAACCCGATCTGGCCTGAGCTGGAAGCGGTGCTGAAAGCCCACGGCGCGCACCACTACGCCATTTACCTCGACAAAGCCCGCAACCTGCTGTTTGCGACAGTGGAGATTGAATCGGAAGAGCGCTGGAACGCGGTGGCAAACACCGACGTCTGCCAGCGCTGGTGGAAACATATGGCTGACGTTATGCCGTCTAACCCGGACAACAGCCCGGTGAGTGCGGAGCTGAACGAGGTGTTTTACCTGGACTGATGTGTTAACGCTGCTGCCCCTGCGGTAGCAGCTATCTCCCGCCTGCCACTCAGCGTAAACGCCGACACAACCGTAATCGCCAGCACGAAGCAGCCCAGCATCAGGTACGTCTCCTGGAAGCCGACCCGGTCATACATATTCCCGGCAAAGGCGGAGAGGAAAATCGCCGCCGACTGTTTGGCAAACTGGAAGCCAATCAGGTAGATGGTGGCCGACAGGCGCGTATCAAACACCCCGGTGATGTACTTGAATGCCCCCACCAGCAGGAACGGGACTTCCAGCGCGTGCAGCATCTTCAGGGCAATCACCTCCACGGCGGTTGTGGCAAACGACGATCCGATAATGCGCGTCGCCATGATCACCCCGGCAATCAGCAGCGTGTTTTTCGCACCGATGCGGTTAATGATCCACGGCGAGCAGAACATGATGATCGCGTTACAGATTTCCCCCGCTGTGGTGGCGAAACCAAAGGCGCGGGTCCCCTCCTGCGGCGTGGCGAAGAAGGTTTTGAAGAAGGTAGCAAACTGCTGGTCGAAGACGTCATATACGCAGGCCACGCCAATCACGTACAGGATGAACATCCACATTCTGCGCTGGCGGAACAGGTTGAACACGGTTTTAGCAGTGATCTGCCGCTGGTTCGCGCCCAGGGCGTTCATGACCTGCGCCGTCTGGTTGGGCTTCGGTTTCGCGACCATCAGCAGCAGCATCAGCAACAGCGCCGCCGCCGATCCCATCCAGAAAACATATGACGGATCGATGCCGAACAGGATGCCGCCCGTTGAGGCGCACAGCCCCCAGCCGAGACAGCCGAACATGCGCGCCTTGCCGTACTCAAAAAAGCTGTTGCGGCTCACGCGTTCAATGTAGGCCTCAATCGCCCCCGAACCCGCTGAGAAGACAAAGCCGATATACAACCCACCGCTCAGCGCCCCCAGCCAGATATTGGTTTTCAGCAACGGGGCGAAGACGTACAGGAAGAACGGCGCGAACAGGAACAGCAGCACCGAAATGATCCACAGCAGGTGTTTTTTCAGCCCCAGCTTGTCCGAAATGACCCCCAGCACCGGCTGGAAGGCAATGGCCGACAGCGAGATGCAGGAGAACACAATCCCGGTATGGGTTTTGTTCAGGCCAATGATGTCCGACAGCCAGATCGGCAGGAACGGAAAGCAGGTGGCCATGATGAAGAAGTAGAGAAAGAAGAACAGCCCGAAGATCCAGAAGTTAGGGTTGTCTTTGTGGGTACAGGTTGTTGTGTTCATTATTTTTATCCTCAACGGAGGGCCGGTTGCCCGGCCCGTCACCCTTACACGCGTTTCACACCAATCAGAATGGCGGTTTCCGGATCCAGAATCGGCAGCGCTATGCCCGCCTGCATCAGCCACTCACCGCTCACAGTTTGCGGCGTTTCCATCCATGCTGGCAGCTTGCGCATGGTGTGCCCGCCCTCGCCCGTAATCTGAATGTTCGGATGATCGAGCAGCGTGATGCGGTACTGCGCGCTGGCGTCTAACCCCGGCATGCGCAGCGGCATCATCAGGGTGTAATCCGGCATCGCGAGCTGGCTGACCAAAAACAGCCCCTGCGTCTTGTCTTCGCTCACAATACCCTGCGCCAAAGTGGTGGCGTCCGGCATATCCACACGCCACTGGGTGCCGCGATGAATGACCTCGCGCCACCGCTTATACAGCGCGGCGTAATGGCGATAGCCTTCACGCTCCTGCGCATCGACGGTGAGCGGATCCAGCTCCAGCCCCATGTGACCAAACAGCGCCGTCAGCCCGCGGAACTGAATGCTGTGCTGGCGGAAGGTGGCGTGACATTTATGATGACCGATATGCGCCCCCATCACCTCCGGTGGGAAGAAGTAGCTCATGCCGCGCTGGATAGTGTTGCGCTCCAGCGCGTCGTTATTGTCGGACGCCCAGAAGCGGTGGCAGCGGGTCAGCACTTCATAATCGATTCGCCCGCCACCCGACGAGCAGGATTCAAACTCAATGTGCGGGAAACGCTCGCCCAGCACGTCCAGCAGGCGATAAAACTGGCGGGTCTGGGCATCGGCGGCGGCTTTGCCCTTGTGCCCTGGCTGCACCAGCTCGCGGTTCATGTCCCACTTCACGTAGTCGACCGCATGCTCGCCCAGCAGCCAGCTCATGCGCTCGACCAGATAATCAAAGGCCTGCGGAATATTAAGATTGAGCACCAGCTGATGTCGCCCGGTCGCCTGGGCGTAGCCCGGCAGCGCCAGCACCCAGTCAGGGTGCGCGCGGTACAGATCGGAATCCGGGTTAATCATCTCCGGCTCAACCCAAATACCAAACTCCATGCCAAGCTGTTTAACGTGATCGATCACCGGCTTAAGGCCGTTCGGGTATTTTTTCTCGTCCAGATACCAGTCGCCCAGCGCCGCGTGGTCATCGTTGCGGCCTTTGAACCAGCCGTCGTCGATAATAAAGCGCTCCACGCCCAGCTCTGCGGCCTCGTCGGCCATGCGCATGATGTAGTCCGGATCGTGGTTGAAGTAGATCCCCTCCCAGGTGTTGAGGTGCACCGGGCGCGGTTTATCTTCCGGGAAGCGGATAACGTTGTCGCGCAGATAACGGTGGAACTGCTGGCTCATGCCGTTCAGCCCGTGCGGGGAGTGGCTGGCATACAGGCGCGGCGTCCAGAGCGTTTCCCCCTCTTCAATCGCCATTTCACCCGGCAGGTAGAGCGCTTCGGCCTGCATATAGCGGCGGCCATCGGTTTTCGCTTCCGCGCGCAGGCGGTGGTTGCCGCTCCAGCCCAGATGCACGCCCCAGACGTCGCCCTGCATTTCGCTGAACGATGGCGTACCGGCGATCAGCGCCGGGAAATGTTCGTGGGAGGTTTTACCCCGGCGGTTTTCAATCACAAAGCTGTCATGTTCAAGCATCACGCGGTGCGGCTGAAACTCCCTGATCCAGCGTCCGTGGAAGGCCATCACCTCCTGCGCGCGCTCGGCAATCGGGAGCGTCACGGCAAAGCGATCCACCTGCCACGCCAGCGTTTTCAGGTTGGTTAACCCATGGCGCACCACCAGTACGCCGCTGGCATCCAGCGTTAATTCACTGGTCAGGCGCAGGCCCGCCTGTTTATCTTCCGCCGTTACCGTCAGGGTTTGCCCCTGCTGTTGTACGCCTGTGGTGGTGAAGACAGGCGATCCGTCCAGCCCCTGACGATGCCCATCGATGCCGGGCGAACCAAACAGGCCGTGCCCCAGCTCTGCCATCAGCGTGACGGGGGAGTCGACGTCCAGCCTGCCGTTAGCAACCGGGCGCGCAATACTCAGCACATCCTGCGGCGAGAAGTGCTGAAGGTGCGGCCCCCAGTAGAGAATTTCGGCGAACGGGTGGGCTTTTAGCACCACGTCAACCGTATTGCTTTCAAGTCGAAAAATGGCATCTTGCATCGGACATCTCCTGTCATCGGGATGTCCTGAGTGTTGATCCGAAACGTTTCGGATATAAACCACAACGTTTCGGATCTGTGATCGAGTTTTGAATTTTTGGTGTAATCAGGCCGTCTGGCCTGGGGAAAATTCCGGCTGCCAGAGCACCTGAAGCGTATCAATGTCGTCGCCGTTAATCAGCTGGCGCACCATATCGGCAATCTGTTTCCCGACGCCCTGACGGGTAGACTGGATCACCGCCGCGACGTCGATATCGACAATGCTGTCCTGCGGTAAACCGTCATAGACCACCAGCGAGACGGCATTTTCACCGGTTAAGCGCCCCATCTGCGCCAGAGCCATCGCTGCGCCGTCGCCGTGAGTGTTGCAGTCGGTAATGATGGCCGTGGGCGGCTGCGGCAGGGAGAGAAGTTCTTGCGTGGTGGCATACCCCACGCGGCGCGAAGGGGGCATGGCGCGCAGCCATTCGCTGGAAAGACCGGCTTCCCGCAGCGCGTCCAGGAAGCCCTGGCGACGCTGGGTGATGAATGCCTGGTTGTTGCTTTCGCCCAGCAGCGCAATGCGCTGATGGCCTTTCTCGATCAGCCAGCGGGTGGCCTGATACGTACCGGCATAGTTGTCGAAATCGAACCACGCGTACGGCTGCGGCAGCTGGCTGCGGCCGAGCGCCAGGAACGGGAACCCGGCGGCCTGAAGCTGCTCAAGACGCGGATCGTGATCCAGCGTATGCGCCACTATCAGCGCATCCACGCGTCGGCTCTGCACCATGCGCATATAGCTGTGTTTGTCCGCCAGATCGTCGTCAGCGATGAGCAGCAGGTCAATCTCATGTCGCGCCAGTTCGTGGCTAATTTCGCCGACCATGTCCATAAAAACGCTGTTATTGAGCGGAACAGGATGCACCGGAAACACCAACCCGACGGCGTCGATTTTGCCCATCTTCAGGCGACGGGCAAAGGTATTTGGTCGGTAGCCACGGCGCTGGGCCTCCGCTTCCACGCGGGCGCGCGTCTCAGCAGAAACGTCGTCATATCCGTTGAGGGCGCGGCTGACGGTGGTAACAGACAGCCCCAGTTCTTTGGCAATGGCTTTAAGCGACATGATTTTCCGTATCTTCGTTAGTTTTGTTCCGCCACCAGCAGCGCGTGCGTATCTGGCTCCAGCGCCTTAAAGATATGCGGCTGGTCAGCAGGGTAGCAAATGTAATCTCCCGGGCCGAGCTCTTCTGCCGCGTCGATCAGGCCGACCATCGCCCGCCCCTGGGTCACGATAATATGCTCAACCGACCCAGGCGGATGCGGCTGGGAAATACGGTCTGCCCCCGGCTGAGTCAGCAGCAGGTAGATATCACGACGCGCCCCCGGCGGACACGCCGCGAGCAAAATCGCCTCGTAGTTCGCCTGCCCGGCGACAACTTTTGTGCCCTCGCCGCGGCGGATCACCTGCGTGACGGGCTGCTGCGGCTCCAGTAACCGGGCAAACGGAATATCCAGCGCCACGCAAAGCGACCAGAGCGTTTCCAGGCTAGGGTTGCCGTTGCCAGACTCCAGTTGTGAAAGCGTGGATTTAGCGATCCCGGCACGGCGGGCAATTTCCGCCAGCGAAAGTCCGGTTCGCAGGCGTTCGCGCACCAGGCTTCTGGCGATTACGCTGATTGGCTGCGTCATAATAACGGCCTCATTCTCTCTATAACGAACGAATCGTTCGCCTTGTAAAACGTTTTTGATGCGTTCATTATAATGGAAATACGTTCGATATGGCTAAAATGGTATGAAGAATCATCTCTCTTGCCTGAAAGGCGACACGATAAAAGCGATCGTCCTGGTCTGCCTCGCGGTGGGCGTGGTCGGCATGTCTTATGGCTCACTGGCGATGGCCTACGGCTTCCCGCTGTGGGTGCCGTTTGTTCTCTCACTCACGGTGCTGGCAGGCGCATCCGAGTTTATGTTCATCGGCATCGTGGCGAGCGGCGGCAATCCGCTGGCGGCGGCCGCAGCCGGTTTACTGGTAAACGCGCGCCATGTGCCGTTCGGCGTGACGGTGCGTGACCTGGTGGGCAAGCGCGGCCTGAGCTTTCTGGGCTGTCATATCATGAACGATGAAAGCGTGGTGTTTGGCCTGTCGCAAAAAACCGCCGAGCAGCGTAAAGCGGCCTACTGGCTGTGCGGGTTAGGCGTGGCAATCATCTGGCCGCTGGGCGCGGTGCTGGGGGCGATGGTCGGCAAGCTACTGCCAGACCCGGAAACCATCGGGCTGGACGCGGTGTTCCCGGCGATCCTGCTGGCGTTAGTGGTGCCGGCATTTAAAAACCGTACCACGCTGATCCGCGCCTGTAGCGGCGCGGTGTTGTCGCTGGCCGCCGTACCGTTTGCGCCGGTTGGCCTGCCGGTGCTGCTCTCTTTGCTCGGCCTTGCCGCGAGGAAAAAATAATGGAAAACATGACGGTCTTTATTCTCGACATCGCCATTCTTTCTGCCGGAACCTATCTGATGCGTCTCGGCGGGGCAAAACTCGGCAGCCGGCTGGCGCTTTCTGAACGGTCGCAGGCGCTGCTTTCAGATGCGGCTACCGTTTTGTTGTTCTCCGTCGCGCTGGCGACAACGTTTTATGAAGGGGACCATTTTGCCGGGATGGCGCGCGTGCTGGGGGTGGGGTTCGCGGTGTTTTTGGCCTGGCGCAAAATGCCGTTAATTGTGGTGATCGTCGCGGCGGCGGTGGTGACGGCGCTGCTGCGTCTGGCGGGCATAAACTAAAAAAGCGCCCCAGGGGCGCTCTTTCGACGGTACTGCGAAATTATTTGTTCAGTTCAGCGGTCATGTGTACGCGGTTACCGGTGAATGCCTGAGTAATTTTGTAGGATGACGCGCCCGCTTCCTGAGCCTGTGCGGCGATTTTAGCTTCTGCACCGTCCAGCGTAGAGGCGGATGCGGTCACAGTCTGCGCAGCGAAAGAACCGAAAGATGTTGCCAGAGCGATTACTGCGACAAAAGTTTTGATGCTTTTCATGAGATAAATCCTTTCGTTAAGTTGTTTAGATAAGGCGCCGTGCCTTGATGAGATAAATATTAGACCTCATCATGAACAACTAAAAGCGGAAGGATTTGCTATACTCATTCAAAATTACTGATCAACTATCAATCGCTGCGGATGGGTGTAAATAGTTGCTCTACCCGGCTTGCAGAACCCCACCAGCGTCAGGTTGCAGCGCTCCGCCACTTCCACCGCCAGCGTGGTTGCCGCTGACACCGCAAACAGAATTTCCACGCCGCACATGGCGGACTTTTGCACCATCTCATAGCTGGCGCGGCTGGAGACTAACGCCGCGCCCTGCTGCCAGACGTTGCTTTCCCGAGCGCGGCGACCTAACAGCTTATCCAGCGCGACGTGGCGGCCCACATCTTCATGACCGCCGGCAATGTTGCCTGACGGCAATATCCATGCCGCCGCGTGGGTACAGCCGCTGAGCTGACCGATGGGTTGCACGTCGTTCAGGTGCTCAAGCGCCCGATCAAGGTGCGCCAGATTGAACGTCTGGGTGAACGGCAGCGGGATAATGGGTTTGCCGATATCGTTAAGCTGTTCAACGCCGCACACGCCGCAGCCGGTACGTCCGGCCAGCGCCCGGCGGCGCTCTTTCAGCCCCATAAAGCGGCGGCTGGAGAGTTCGATTTGCACTTCAAGACCATTACAGGCATGAACCACATCCATGCCGTAGATCTCCTGCGGATGCGCAATGATGCCTTCCGAGAGGGAAAAACCTATGGCGAACAGCTCCAGATCTTTCGGCGAGGCCATCATCACCACATGCGAAATACCGTTGTAAACCAGGGCAACGGGGACCTCTTCCGCCAGAAAATCCGGCGTGGCATGTGAAATGTGAGGCGGTCTGTGTACCGACAGTTCCACAATGCCCGCAGGCAGTGGCGACGCGTGGGTAGCACGGTTTTGTTTAAACACGACGGTATTCCTGAACAACCACGGAAGTGAGCCTGCTATTGCACCACAAACAGCGGACCTTACGCATAGTATGGATCAACTTTTCAGCATCCATTCTCCTACTCAATTCGGAGGGGTGCAACCGGTCATCTGCTACACACCCTTAACATCCGCAGAGAGAAATGTGATTGATATCACACTTTATAATCAATGCCGTGATAATACGTTCACTTTGTTTTAACGCCGTTGGAACAGGCGTACCGACATTGTGGTATTCTGGGCTTATCCCTCGGAGAAATGAGGGATTAACGCAAATTTTTCTCCTTTGCGGTTAATTCTCAACCGCAAAGTAAAACTACATAGCAATGTCGTAATGAACCAAGGAGTGACCCATGCAGGTCAGCAGAAGGCAGTTCTTTAAGATCTGCGCTGGCGGTATGGCAGGCACCACGGCGGCGGCACTGGGCTTTGCGCCCGGCGTAGCGCTGGCGGAAACTCGGCAGTATAAACTGCTGCGCACCCGCGAAACCCGTAACACCTGTACGTACTGCTCCGTCGGCTGTGGGCTGTTAATGTATAGCCTCGGCGACGGTGCGAAAAACGCCAAAGCATCTATTTTCCACATCGAAGGCGATCCGGATCATCCGGTCAACCGTGGTGCGCTGTGTCCGAAAGGGGCCGGTCTGGTAGATTTTATCCACTCCGAAAGCCGCCTGAAGTTTCCTGAGTACCGCGCTCCCGGCTCTGACAAATGGCAGCAAATCACCTGGGAAGAGGCGTTCGATCGCATCGCTAAGCTGATGAAAGAAGACCGCGATGCCAACTTTATTGCGAAGAATGCCGAAGGCACCACCGTTAACCGCTGGCTCTCCACCGGCATGCTGTGTGCTTCAGCGTCCAGTAACGAAACCGGCTATTTAACCCAGAAATTTACGCGCGCACTCGGTATGCTCGCGGTCGACAACCAGGCGCGTGTCTGACACGGACCAACGGTAGCAAGTCTTGCTCCAACATTTGGTCGCGGTGCGATGACCAACCACTGGGTCGACATCAAGAACGCCAACCTTATTGTGGTGATGGGCGGTAACGCCGCTGAAGCGCACCCTGTCGGGTTCCGCTGGGCGATGGAAGCCAAAATCCACAACGGCGCGAAGCTGATTGTGATCGATCCCCGCTTTACGCGTACAGCGTCAGTGGCGGATTTCTACACCCCTATTCGTTCAGGTACTGACATCACTTTCCTGTCAGGCGTATTGCTGTACCTGATGACCAACGAAAAATATAACCGCGAGTACACCGAAGCCTATACCAACGCCAGCCTGATCGTGCGTGAGGATTACCACTTCGAAGATGGCCTGTTCAGCGGTTATGACGCCGAAAAACGCAGGTACGACAAAACCAGCTGGAACTACGAGCTGGACGAAAACGGCTTTGCGAAGCGCGACACCACCCTGCAACACCCGCGCTGCGTGTGGAACCTGCTGAAAGAGCACGTGTCCCGCTATACGCCAGAGGTTGTCGAAAACATCTGTGGGACGCCGAAGGCGGACTTCCTGAAGGTGTGCGAGTTGATTGCGGAAACCAGCGCGAAAGATAAAACCGCGTCGTTCCTGTATGCACTCGGCTGGACGCAGCACTCCATCGGCGCGCAGAACATCCGCACCATGGCGATGGTTCAGTTGCTGCTCGGCAACATGGGGATGGCAGGCGGCGGCGTTAACGCCCTGCGCGGTCACTCCAACATTCAGGGTCTGACCGACCTTGGCCTGCTGTCTCAGAGCCTGACGGGTTACATGAACCTGCCGAGCGAGAAACAGACTGACCTGCAAACCTATCTGACGGCCAGCACGCCAAAACCGCTGCTCGAAGGCCAGGTAAACTACTGGGGCAACTATCCGAAGTTCTTCGTCTCGCTGATGAAAGCCTTCTACGGCGACAAGGCGACGGCGGAAAACAGCTGGGGCTTTGACTGGCTGCCGAAGTGGGACAAAGGGTACGACGTCCTCCAGTACTTCGAAATGATGCACCAGGGCCAGGTCAACGGCTATATCTGCCAGGGCTTTAACCCGGTGGCGTCGTTCCCGAACAAGAACAAGGTAGTCGAGTCTCTGTCGAAACTGAAGTACCTGGTGACGATTGACCCGCTCAATACCGAAACCTCGACGTTCTGGCAGAACCACGGTGAGTCGAACGATGTCGACCCGTCGAAGATTCAGACCGAAGTGTTCCGTCTGCCGTCCACCTGCTTCGCGGAAGAGAACGGCTCTATCGTCAACTCTGGCCGCTGGTTGCAGTGGCACTGGAAAGGTGCGGACGCCCCGGGCATCGCCCTGAACGACGGCGAGATCCTGGCCGGTATCTTCTTACGCCTGCGTAAAATGTACGCGGCTGAAGGCGGCGCAACGCCTGAGCCGGTGCTGAACATGACCTGGAACTATTCGACGCCGGAAAACCCTGCGCCGGAAGAAGTGGCCATGGAGAGCAACGGTAAGGCGCTGGCGGACGTTATCGACCCGGCGACCGGCACCGTGCTGGCGAAGAAAGGCGATCAGCTCAGCACCTTCGCACACCTGCGTGACGACGGTACGACGTCAAGCGGCTGCTGGATCTTTGCCGGTAGCTGGACGCCGAAAGGCAACCAGATGGCCAACCGCGATAACGCCGACCCGTCGGGCCTCGGTAATACGCTGGGCTGGGCATGGGCATGGCCGCTTAACCGCCGCATCCTCTATAACCGTGCCTCTGCTGACCCGCAGGGCAACCCGTGGGATCCGAAGCGTCAGCTACTCAAGTGGGACGGCGCGAAATGGGGCGGCGTGGATATTCCGGACTACAGCACTGCCGCACCAGGCAGCGATGTCGGGCCGTTTATCATGCAGCCTGAAGGGATGGGGCGCCTGTTTGCTATCGATAAGATGGCGGAAGGTCCGTTCCCGGAACACTATGAGCCGTTTGAGACGCCGCTGGGTACTAACCCGCTGCACCCGAACGTGGTCTCTAACCCGGCAGCCCGTATCTTCAAGGGCGATTTTGAAGCGCTGGGTAAAAAGGACAAGTTCCCGTATGTCGGCACCACCTACCGTCTGACCGAGCACTTCCACTACTGGACCAAGCACGCGCTGCTTAACGCCATCGCGCAGCCGGAACAGTTTGTGGAGATCGGCGAGAAGCTGGCGGACAAGCTCGGCATCGCCCATGGCGATACCGTGAAGGTCTCCTCTAACCGCGGCTACATCAAAGCCAAGGCGGTGGTGACCAAGCGTATTCGCACGCTGAACGTTCATGGTCAGCAGGTGGATACCATCGGCATCCCAATTCACTGGGGTTATGAGGGCGTGGCGAAGAAAGGGTTCATTGCGAATACCCTGACGCCGTTCGTCGGTGATGCGAACACGCAGACGCCGGAGTTTAAGGCCTTCCTCGTGAACGTGGAAAAGGTGTAACGGAGACGACTTATGGCTTATCAATCTCAAGACATTATCCGTCGTTCCGCGACTAACGGTTTCACGCCCGCGCCTCAGGCGCGGGACCACCAGCAGGAAGTGGCGAAGCTTATCGACGTGACCACTTGTATCGGCTGTAAAGCCTGTCAGGTGGCTTGTTCAGAGTGGAACGACATCCGTGACGAAGTGGGTCACAACGTCGGGGTGTACGACAACCCGGCGGACCTGACCGCCAAGTCCTGGACGGTAATGCGTTTCTCGGAAGTGGAACAGAACGACAAACTGGAATGGCTTATCCGCAAAGACGGCTGTATGCACTGTGCGGATCCGGGCTGCCTGAAGGCGTGTCCGTCAGAAGGGGCTATCATTCAGTATGCCAACGGCATCGTCGACTTCCAGTCTGAGCAGTGTATTGGCTGCGGCTACTGCATCGCGGGCTGTCCGTTCGACGTGCCGCGCATGAACCCGGAAGACAACCGCGTCTACAAATGTACGCTGTGCGTTGACCGCGTAAATGTCGGTCAGGAGCCAGCCTGCGTGAAGACCTGCCCAACCGGCGCTATCCACTTTGGCTCTAAAGAGGATATGAAAACGCTGGCGGCAGAGCGCGTGGGCGAGCTGAAAACCCGTGGTTACGATAACGCGGGCCTGTACGATCCGGCCGGGGTTGGCGGTACGCACGTGATGTACGTGCTGCACCACGCCGACAAGCCGAATCTGTACCATGGCCTGCCGGAGAACCCGGAAATCAGCGCCACCGTGAAGTTCTGGAAAGGTATCTGGAAACCGCTGGCCGCGGTCGGTTTTGCGGCCACCTTTGCAGCGAGCATCTTCCACTACGTCGGCGTTGGTCCGAACCGCGCGGAAGAGGAAGACGATAACCTGCATGAAGAGAAAGACGAGGTGCGCAAATGAGAAAACGTGACACCATCGTGCGCTACACCGCGCCGGAACGCATCAACCACTGGGTCACCGCCTTCTGCTTCATGCTGGCGGCGATAAGCGGGCTGGGGTTCTTCTTCCCCTCCTTCAACTGGCTGATGCAGATACTGGGCACGCCGCAGCTGGCGCGCATCCTGCACCCGTTCGTGGGTGTGGTGATGTTTGCCTCGTTTATCATCATGTTTTTCCGCTACTGGCACCATAACCTAATCAATCGGGATGATATCTTTTGGGCGAAGAATATTCGTAAGATCGTCGTCAACGAGGAAGTGGGTGATACCGGGCGTTATAACTTCGGCCAGAAATGCGTATTCTGGGCGGCGATTATCTTCCTGGTCCTGTTGCTGGTGAGCGGCGTGATCATCTGGCGTCCGTACTTTGCGCCTGCTTTCTCAATCCCGGTGATCCGATTTGCGCTGATGCTGCATTCATTTGCCGCAGTGGCGTTAATTGTGGTTATCATGGTGCATATCTACGCCGCCCTTTGGGTGAAAGGCACCATTACCGCGATGGTGGAAGGATGGGTAACCAGTACGTGGGCGAAGAAACATCACCCGCGCTGGTACCGTGAAGTCCGCCAGAAACAGGAAAAGTCATCTGAATGAGTATTCGCATAATCCCGCAAGATGAGCTGGGGTCGAGCGAGAAACGCACGGCGGATTATATTCCGCCGTTGTTGTTCCCCAGACTCAAGAACCTCTACAACCGCCGCGCAGAGCGTCTGCGCGAGCTGGCAGAGAACAACCCGCTGGGCGATTTTCTGCGTTTTGCCGCGCTGGTCGCCCATGCGCAGGAAGTGGTGCTATACGACCACCCGCTGCAAATGGATCTGACCGCACGCATCAAAGAAGCCAACGCGCAGGGCAAGCCGCCGCTGGACATTCACGTTCTGCCGCGCGACAAGCACTGGCATAAGCTGCTGCATTCGCTGATTGCCGAGCTGAAGCCCGAAATGAGCGGCACGGCGCTGGCGGTCATTGAGAACCTGGAAAAAGCCTCAGAGCAAGAGCTGGAAGAGATGGCGAGCGCGCTGTTTGCCTCCGACTTCTCGCTGGTGAGCAGCGATAAAGCGCCGTTCATCTGGGCTGCGCTGTCGCTCTACTGGGCGCAAATGGCGAGCCTGATCCCGGGTAAAGCCCGCGCTGAATATGGCGAAGCGCGCCAGTTTTGCCCGGTGTGCGGCTCAATGCCGGTCTCCAGCATGGTACAGATTGGTACGACGCAGGGGCTGCGCTACTTGCACTGCAACCTGTGTGAAACCGAGTGGCACGTGGTGCGCATCAAGTGCAGCAACTGCGAACAGACCCGCGATCTGAACTATTGGTCGCTGGAAAACGAAGACGCGGCGGTGAAAGCCGAAAGCTGCGGCGACTGCGGGACCTACCTGAAGATTCTGTATCAGGAAAAAGACCCGAAAGTCGAAGCGGTAGCCGACGATCTCGCCTCGCTGATCCTGGACGCGAAGATGGAGCAGGAGGGCTTTGCCCGTAGCTCGATCAACCCGTTCCTGTTCCCGGGGGAAGGGGAGTAATTTCCACTAAAGCCCGGCGAGCCTCTGTGCAACCGGGCTATTTACTGCGATAGGGCTGGGATGACATGTTGAGGGTCGTTAGCAATGGCGCGCAATAGCGCTTTAGCGGGGCCTGTAGGTGAGCGTCTGCCTTGTTCCCAGTTACGCAACGTATCAACGCTAACTGAGATTAAGTTCGCGAATTTACTCTGCGACAACCCGGACGCCTGACGAATTTCTTTTATTTTCATCGCATCAATTTGAAACGTACGCGACGGCTCTCGTTGGCCCTCGGCAATTTCGTTGATTTGCGCAATGCTTTGGGTTAATCGCTCAAACAGCGCCTTATCCATTTACCACCTCTCAATCATCTTTTTCAGTATGGCTTTTTCACCCGCGGAGAGGTCATCTTTGATCCCTTTGCGATAGATGAGCAGCAACCTGATTTCACACTCACGCGTACGGTGAAAATAGATAACTCTGACTCCACTACGCTTTCCCTTACCGCCAGCAAGCCAGCGAATCTTTCGCAAGCCTCCCGTATTCTGGATCAGATCGCCGTAATCCGGTTGCGTTGCCAGGAATATTTGGAACCTATGATATTCGTCGTCATCCAGTAACGTTTTGACGTCTTCTGTAAAAATATCCGTTTCAATGAATAGCATAAATCATACGCCATTGGCTTATAGTAGCAAACATCCAATGTACGTCAATGACGTACCCCTAGCTGATTACGTTAATGGGATACGCTGAATAAAGCGAAGTATAATTCCTGCTACGTTGTGTATTTGCGAGCCGCTTTCCAGACGACTGCTACTCCTCCTCGTTCCCGCCCTCTTCATACGCGCCATACGGCTTCGCAGGCAGAACGATATAGGTGCCTTCAAACACCGCGCCCGGCGTTTCATCGCCGAACAGCTCAACCTGCATTTGTACGCGTGCTTTACGCCCACGCGCCAGACGGTCGAGATCGCCACCCAGTGCGCCCAGGTCAGCTACCGCGCTCGGCTTGCCGCTGATCGGCGCGCTGTAGCGGATATGGGCATCGGCCAGAATAATGGTGCCGCCGAGATGACGTTCGCGCAGCATCAGCCAGATCAGTCCCCAGCCGGTGAGCGTGGCGAGTGAAAACAGGCTACCGGCAAACAGGGTATGGTGTGGGTTCTGGTTGCCGGTTTCCGGCATGGTGGTAATAAATTTTTGCCCGGTATATTGCTGAATACGCACGCCCATTTTTTCACTGAGCGGAATGTGCTGATACCACGCCTGCTGGAGCTGCCCGCACCAGTCGGCACGATGGAGAATATCGTCCAGGGTGGCGATGGGTTTGATCATCAAAAAGTGACGAATCGGCGTAGTTTGCGGGGCGGTGATTTCCCCCTGATTCACGAAACCAAGCTTGGCAAAGAACTCAACGGCATCTTCACGGGCGCTACAGGTGACGCGCTTGACCCCTTCCTGACGGGCGACGGATTCCAGCGTCATTGCCATCAGCGTTCCGAGGCCTTTGTCCTGCACGGAGGGGTGAACGGCCATAAAGCGGATTGAAGCTTCGTTGTCGGCATTGATATACAGACGCCCCACGGCAACCAGATTGCCCTCTTCATCAACCACCATCTGGTGGTGCGCCATCGCGTCCCAGGCGTCGCGTTCAGACCCTTTCGGTTGATGCAGTGGCTTGCGCAGCATTTCCCAGCGGAAATGGTAATAAACCTCTAACTCTTCTTCCGTTTGCGGTACTCGAAGGTGATACATAGCTGTACTCTCTCTTGTTACCCGCGGCCAGGCCGCCAGTTGGCTCATACCTGGAGCCAGAATGTGACGGGGCCATCGTTCACCAGCGAAACCTGCATATCCGCAGCGAATCGTCCGGTTTGTGTATTCATGTCCTGTTGGCGACAGCGCTCAACAAAGTACTCGTAAAGGGCTTCTGCGCGATCCGGTGCCGCGCCCTTCGAAAAACTCGGCCGCATGCCGCGTTCGGTATCCGCAGCCAGCGTAAACTGGGACACCACCAGCACGCTGCCGCCCGCCTGCTGAACGTTCAGGTTCATCTTGCCTTCCGCATCGCTGAAAATGCGGTAGCCCAGCACGCGCTCACACAAGCGGTTGGCTTTTTGTTCGTCGTCATCCTTTTCGACACCCAGGAGCACCAAAAGTCCTGGGCCGATTTCACCCGTCACCTCATCCGCCACGGTGACGCTGGCACGGGTTACGCGCTGAATCAATGCAATCATGGTTGGTCTGCTTCTTGTTGTTTTTCAGCTTCTGCTGCTTTTTTAAGTTCGCGGTAGACCCCGAGAGTGACAGTTATTTCGGCGCCAAGCAAGACGATGCACCACGTCCAGTAGACCCAGACAAACAAAATGGGGATCACCGCCAGTACGCCGTAAATCAGCTGATAAGAGGGGAACATGGTGATATAAAGCGCGAATCCTTTCTTGCCCAACTCAAAGAGCAACGCCGCGACCAGCGCACCCACCACGGCATCCCGGTTGGGTACGCGCGTAGTTGGCACCACGCTATAAAGCAGCCAGAACGAAAGCCACGATAAAATCAGCGGGAAGATGCGCAGCACGTTATCGATCACGCTGTTTAAATCGCTCGCCCAGCGCAGCGAAAGAAGGTAAGAGCTGATCGCCAGGCTCGCCCCCGCCAGCAAGGGGCCGAGGGTTAAAATCATCCAGTAGACGGCAAAGGAATAGACCTTTGGGCGGACTTTTTTGCTCCGCCAGATAGTGTTGAGCGCACTGTCGATGGAGTACATCAGCAGCAGCGCGGTAACAATAAGCCCACACGCCCCCACCGCCGTCATCTTGCTGGAGTTAGCGACAAACTGTTCAATGTAGTTCTGGATCACATCGCCGGTGGCAGGTATAAAGTTTGCGAAAACAAAATGGCGAAGCTGCATGCTCACATCGGCAAACATCGGAAACGCCGAAAAAAGCGCAAAAATCACCGCCACCAGCGGAACCAGCGAGAGCAAGGACACGTAAGCGAGATTGCCCGCCAGCGTGGTCATGTTGTCCTCATCAATGCGATGCCAGAGGAGTTTCAGCCACGCCCTCAGCGGGCGCGTGTGGTGATTGGCTTTTTGATGAACGGTTTTTAGCATAACTGCTTCGCAAAGTAGTTCGGTATCGTCTCTTTTCCGGTCACCAGAATGGAGGTGATACCTAACTGATTAGCCCCTTCTATATTATCGACGTTGTCGTCAAAAAAGACCGCATCCGCTGCCGTGAATCCTTCTTCCTGCAATACCGCCTGATAGATGCGCGCCTCAGGTTTACGCATCCCCATCTCCTGGGAGAGATACACTTTATCTGCCGCCGCGTGAATTTCAGGGTATTCATCCGGCCAGAAGGTGGTATGCAGGCGGTTGGTATTAGACAGCACGACAACGCGATGCCCCTGCTCGCGCAGCTTGTGCATGATGTCGATCACTTCGGGGCGGATCGCGACAAATATGGCCTGCCAGCCGTGGGAAAATTGCTCGTAACTTAACGAGAGACCCATTTCCTGACAGAAACGCTCTGCGAACGCTTCGTCGCTGATCTCACCGCGCTCGTGCAAATGGAAAGTCTCACCCATCGCGAAATTCTGCTTTAACGTCGCCAGCGGAACACGGCTAAAATCGCTCCATGCGCCCAGCACCCGGTTAAAATCGATATCGACGATTACATTTCCTAAGTCAAAGATATAAAGCATGTTTATCTCCTTTCGCCGTGGAAAAGTAACTGTAGCGGGAAAGAGAAAGTTTAGCTATGCGCCAGATTCAGCTTAGAGAAAGGAAAGGCCCGAATCGCAATATCGGGCCATAAGACGATCAGCCAGCCTGCTGCTCTTCTCCGGAATTCACTTCGACAACCTCAACCTTGCTGGATTTTAGGTGACTTTGCAGCGCCGGGCCGGGCAGCTCATCGGTGAACAGCGCCGTCGCCTGCGCCACGTTGCCAATTTCAACCGCCGCGGAGGCGTGGTATTTCGTATGATCGGCCGCCAGTAAAATGTGACGGGAGTGGGCAATCATGGTTTTCACCACGCTGGCTTCGTTAACGTCAAATTCCATCATCGCGCCGTCGTGCTCTATCGCCCCCACGCTGGTCACGAGGTAGTCCGCCCGGAAGCCAGACACAAACGCCGTTGCCGCAGGCCCGATAATGCCGCCGTTATGCGGGCGCAGCGTACCGCCAGGTACCATCACCTCAAAACGCGGATTCTTATAAAGAATGTGCGCCACCCGCAGGCTGTTGGTGATGATGCGCAGATGATTATGGTTAAGCAGTGCCCGGGCAACGTGCTCCACGGTCGTCCCGATAGTGATAAAGATGGTCGAGCCATCCGGGATATAGTCCGCAATCGCTTCGGCAATCGCCCGTTTCTCTTCGGTAAGCGAAACTTCACGCTGTTCGAACGCCGTATTGACCACGCTGGATGCCCTGCCCGCACCGCCGTGATGACGGGTGATCAGCCCCTGCTCGCTGAGCTTACGGATATCCCGGCGCACGGTTTGCGTCGACACATCCAGCAGCTGCGCCAGTTCATCAATGTTCATATAGCCGCGATCGGCAATCAGCGTCAGCAGCTGATCGTGACGCGGGTTGCCGGTCAGTTCGGTAAGGCTCATGGGCTGTCCTCTGAAAACCATCACGCCCCGCATTTTATACAAAAAGTGACAAAAAAGAGCGGGTTTGATCACAGTCGGGTATACCCGCGCGCCCGCCGGGCTTTGTGCATTTCAGTGCTGCGACGGCGCTGGCAAAACGCACGGCGTCTGCGGCGGGCAATTTCTGCCCCAGGCTGACCGCCAGCGCACCGTGGAACACGTCGCCCGCGCCGGTGGTATCAATGACCTTCACTTCAAAACCAGGCTGATGACATAGCGCGCCGTTTTCCAGCCAGAAACAGCCGTCTCGCCCCTGCGTGACATACACATGTCCATTTGTGAGCATTTGTGCTTTTTTTAATGCGTCTTCTGTTTCATCCAACTGCGTTAAACGCCGCAGCCCAGGCGCAGAGAAGGCCGCGTGATCGCTTAAGGCGATCAGCTCCACGATATCCTGCGGGGTAACATCCGCATCCAGCAACGTCGGAACGCCCTGCTGACGGGCCAGGGTAAATGCCTGTTTTGCCCCGTCATGCCAGCGCACGTCGGCTAAGACAATGTCCCACTGAGAGAAGTCGATTTCATGCAGCCAGCCTGCCTCGGCGGGCAGATCGGGGCTGGGGTAGTTGGCAATCACTCTTTCCCCACCTGCGTCCACCAGCACCGCCGATTGCGACGATCGGGCCCCCTTAACTACGCGCGTATAGCGGGTGTTCACCCCCAGGGATTCCAGCTCCGCAAGCAACCGTCTGCCGGTATCGTCGTCCCCCACCCGACCAATAAAATCCACTTCCGCGCCCAGTTTCGCGGCTGCCACTGCAGCCGTTGCCGCCGGGCCGCCGCCCACTTCCGTGTAGTCTTTTGCGACATATTTCCCACCTTCTTTTGGTAAATCCTCGAGATACCAGATGCGATCCAGCACGGTAATGCCGACACAAACGATGCGAGTCATGGTGATTCCTTCTGCGATTTCTGATGCCTTCATTTTAATTTCACCAAATGTTTAAAAAGTGACCCGTGTCAATTTTTTGACTATAAATTACAAATACGATCAAAAACAGACACCACAAACGCGCAAAAATTGACACGATGTGACAGGAGAGAGGCATGTCAGCAATCGCATTTATCGGCTTAGGACAGATGGGCGCGCCCATGGCGAAGAATCTGTTGAAACAGGGCCACCAGCTTAACGTTTTTGATGTGAACCCGCAGGCGGTTCAGGCGCTGGTAGAGAGCGGCGCCCGGGCGGCGGCAACGCCCGCACAGGCAGCAACGGATGCCGAATTCGTGATCACTATGCTGCCAAACGGCGACCTGGTGCGCAGCGTGCTGTTCGGCGAGCACGGCGTGTGCGAAGGATTATCCCGCGACGCACTGGTCATTGATATGTCCACCATTCACCCGCTGCAAACCGACGCGCTGATCCGCGACATGGCTGAGCAAGGCTTCAGCCTGATGGACGTGCCCGTCGGGCGCACCTCTGATCATGCCATCGCCGGTACGCTACTCCTGCTGGCAGGCGGCACGGCAGAGCAGGTTGAGCGTGCCACCCCCGTCTTAATGGCGATGGGTAATGAACTGATTAACGCCGGCGGGCCGGGAATGGGCATCCGCGTCAAGCTCATCAATAACTACATGAGCATCGCCCTGAACGCCCTTTCCGCCGAGGCCGCCGTACTGTGCGAAGCGCTTGGCCTCTCCTTTGACGTGGCGCTCAAGGTGATGAGCGGCACACCTGCGGGCAAAGGCCACTTCACCACGTCATGGCCGAACAAGGTGCTGAAAGGGGATCTTTCACCCGCCTTCATGATCGACCTTGCGCATAAGGATCTGGGGATCGCCCTCGACGTGGCCAACCAGCTGCATGTCCCAATGCCGCTGGGCGCGGCTTCACGCGAAGTTTACAACCAGGCACGCGCCGCCGGGCGCGGGCGCGAAGACTGGACAGCCATTCTTGAACAGGTTCGCGCATCTGCCGGGCTGAAAAAAACACACTGATACGAAAGGACTGAGGAATGACGATGTACACCCTGAAAGATATCACCCGACCTTCCGGCGGTTTTGCGATGCTGGCCGTGGATCAGCGCGAAGCGATGCGCCTGATGTTTGCGGCGGCAGGCGCGCCGGTACCGGTAACCGACCAGCACCTGACCGATTTTAAGGTCAACGCGGCAAAAATTCTGTCGCCGTACGCCTCTGCCATTCTCGTCGACCAGCAGTTCTGCTATCGCCAGATTGTCGAGCAGCGGGCCGTGGCCAAAAGCTGCTCGATGATTGTGGCAGCCGACGAGTTTATTCCGGGGAACGGTATTCCGGTCGACAGCGTGGTGATCGACAAGAGCATTGACGCGCAGGCGGTCAAACGCGACGGCGGCAAGGCGCTGAAGCTGCTGGTGCTGTGGCGCAGCGATGAAGATCCGCAGCAGCGCCTGGAGATGGTGAAAGCGTTCAATACGCTGTGCCACGATAACGGTCTGTTGAGCATTATCGAGCCGGTTGTGCGTCCACCGCGCCGCGGCGCCGCGTTTGACCGCGAGCAGTCGATTATCGATGCGGCCAAAGAGCTGGGCGACAGCGGTGCCGACCTCTACAAAGTGGAAATGCCGCTGTTTGGTAAGGGCACGCAGCAGGAGCTGCTGGCGGCCTCGCAGAAGCTGAACGAGAACATCGCCATGCCGTGGGTGATCCTCTCCTCCGGCGTGGACGATAAGTTATTCCCGCGCGCGGTGAGCGTGGCGATGCAGGCGGGGGCATCGGGCTTTTTAGCCGGTCGCGCCGTCTGGTCCTCTGTGATTGGCCTGCCGGACACCGAGCTGATGCTGCGTGATATTTCCGTACCAAAACTTCAGCGTCTGGGTGAGATCGTCGACGAAATGATGGCTCGCCGTTAAGAAAGGATCCGAACATGAAATGGTTTAATACCCTGAGCCATAACCGCTGGCTCGAACAAGAGACCGACCGCATTCTCGATTTCGGTAAAAACGCCGCCGTACCGACCGGCTTTGGCTGGCTGGGCAATAACGGGCAGGTGCGTAGCGATATGGGCACCCATCTGTGGATCACCGCCCGCATGCTGCACGTTTACGCGGTGGCGGCGAACATGGGACGTCCTGGTGCGTACGCCCTGGTTGAGCACGGCATTAATGCCCTGAACGGTCCGCTGCGCGACAAACAGCACGGCGGCTGGTACGCCTGCGTAAACGATGAAGGCGTAATTGATGCCTCCAAGCAGGGCTATCAGCATTTCTTCGTCCTGCTGGGCGCGGCGAGCGCCGTCACCACTGGCCATCCGCAGGCACGCAAGTTGCTGGACGACGCCATCGAGGTGATTGAGCGCTACTTCTGGAGCGAACAGGAGCAGATGTGCCTGGAGTCCTGGGATGAAGCCTTCAGCAAAACGGAAGATTACCGCGGCGGTAACGCCAACATGCACGCCGTGGAAGCCTTCCTGATCGTTTATGACGTGACCCACGACCGTAAATGGCTCGACCGCGCCCTGCGCATCGCCTCGGTGATTATTCACGACGTGGCGCGCAAAGGGGAGTACCGCGTTAACGAGCATTTCGACACCAACTGGAACCCGATCCGCGATTACAACATTGATAATCCCGCCCACCGCTTCCGCGCCTACGGCGGCACGCCGGGGCACTGGATTGAGTGGGGTCGCCTGATGCTGCACCTGCACGCCGCCCTGGAAGCGCGCTTTGAAACCCCGCCGGAATGGCTGCTGGAAGATGCGAAAGGCCTGTTCCACGCCACCATCCGGGACGCCTGGGCACCCGACGGGGCCGATGGATTTGTCTATTCCGTGGGCTGGGACGGCAAGCCAATCGTCCGCGAACGCGTGCGCTGGCCAATCGTCGAAGCGATGGGTACGGCTTACGCGCTCTACACCGTCACCGGTGAGGCGCAGTACGAAGCCTGGTATCAGAAGTGGTGGGATTACTGCATCAAGTACCTGATGGATTACGAAAACGGTTCATGGTGGCAGGAGCTGGACACCAATAACGAAGTGACCACCAAAGTCTGGGACGGCAAGCAGGATATTTACCATCTGCTGCACTGCCTGGTGATCCCCCGCCTGCCGCTGGCGCCGGGCTTAGCGCCTGCCGTAGCCGCCGGATTACTGGATAGCCTGGCCAAATAATAAAGACGGAGTTTTTATGCGTACCCTACACAATATTGACCTGAAAAATAACGAAAGTGGTTTTACCCTGCGCTGGCAGGACCGTCTGATTTTATCCCACTCTGCGGATGCCCCTTGCCTGTGGATCGGCGCAGGTGAGGCGGATATCGAGATGTTTCGCGGCAACTTCAGCATCAAAGACAAGCTCAACGAAAAGATTGCCCTGACGAACGCGACCGTTACGCAGCAAAGCGCGGGCTGGGCAATCCGCTTTACCCGCGGCGACGCGGTGAGCGCGACACTGCTGGTGGGCGTAGATGCTGAAGGCCGTCTGGAGCTGAAGCTGAAAAATGACGCCGCCAGCCATAACCGCATCTGGCTGCGGCTGGCAGCTCAGCCTGACGATCATATTTACGGCTGCGGCGAGCAGTTCTCGTATTTCGATCTGCGCGGCAAGCCGTTTCCGCTGTGGACCAGCGAGCAGGGCGTGGGCCGCAATAAGCAGACCTATGTCACCTGGCAGGCCGACTGCAAAGAGAACGCGGGCGGCGATTACTACTGGACCTTCTTCCCGCAGCCTACCTTCGTGAGCACCCAGAAGTACTACTGCCACGTGGATAACAGCTGTTATATGAACTTCGACTTCAGCGCGCCGGACTTCCACGAGCTGGCGTTCTGGGAAGATAACGCCACGCTGCGCTTCGAATGCGCAGAAACCTACGTCGATCTGCTGGAAAAACTGACCGGCCTGCTGGGGCGTCAGCCTGAACTGCCGGACTGGGTTTACGACGGCGTGACGCTGGGTATTCAGGGTGGCACCGAGGTGTGTCAGCAGAAGCTCGACGCCATGCGCGAGGGCGGCGTGAAGGTGAACGGCATCTGGGCGCAGGACTGGTCCGGCATCCGGATGACCTCCTTCGGCAAACGCGTGATGTGGAACTGGAAGTGGAACAGCGCGCTCTATCCGCAGCTTGATGAGCGGATTGCGCAGTGGAAACAGGAAGGCGTGCAGTTCCTCTCCTATATCAACCCGTACGTCGCCAGCGATAAAGATCTCTGCGAAGAGGCGGCGAAACGCGGCTATCTGACCAAAAACGCCAACGGCGAGGATTACCACGTTGAGTTCGGCGAATTCTACGCGGGCGTTATCGACCTGACCAACCCGGCAGCCTACGGCTGGTACAAAGAGGTCATCAAAAAGAACCTGATCGAACTGGGCTGCGGCGGCTGGATGGCCGATTTCGGGGAATATCTGCCGACCGATACCTTCCTGCACAGCGGCGTTAGCGCGGAGATCATGCATAACGCCTGGCCTGCCCTGTGGGCGAAATGTAACTACGAAGCACTGGAGGAGACCGGCAAGCTCGGGGAGATCCTGTTCTTCATGCGCGCGGGCTACACCGGCAGCCAGAAGCACTCGGTGATGATGTGGGCGGGGGATCAGAACGTCGACTGGAGCCTGGACGACGGTCTGGCGTCCGTCGTACCGGCGGCGCTGTCTCTGGCGATGACCGGGCACGGGCTGCACCACAGCGACATTGGCGGCTATACGACGCTGTTCGAGATGAAGCGCAGCAAAGAGCTGCTGCTGCGCTGGTGCGACTTCAGCGCCTTTACGCCGATGATGCGTACCCACGAGGGCAATCGCCCTGGCGACAACTGGCAGTTCGACGGCGACGCCGAAACCATCGCGCACTTCGCGCGCATGACCACCGTGTTCACCACTCTGAAGCCGTACATCAAAGCGGCGGTTGCGCAGAACGCGAAAAGCGGCCTGCCGGTGATGCGTCCGCTGTTCCTGCACTACGAGGACGACGCGCGCGCCTACACGCTGAAATACCAGTACCTGTTTGGCCGCGATCTGCTGGTGGCCCCGGTTCATGAAGAGGGACGCCGCGACTGGTCGCTCTATCTGCCGCAGGACAGCTGGGTCAATGCGTGGACGGGGGAAATCTGCCGGGGCGGTGACGTGACCGTTGATGCCCCGCTCGGCAAACCGCCGGTCTTCTATCGCCAGCAAAGCGAATGGGCAGATCTGTTTAGCACCTTACGTCATATCTGATAAGGCTCGCCCGCGGGGAAACCTGCGGGCAGACGGAGAACAATAATGAGTCAACATACTTCTGACCCGGCAACCCTGCGCCTGCCGTTTAAAGAAAAACTCGCCTACGGGATGGGCGATCTCGGCTCTAACATCCTGCTGGATATCGGCACGCTGTATCTGCTGAAGTTCTACACCGACGTGCTGGGGCTGCCCGGTACCTACGGGGGGATTATCTTCCTGATTGCGAAGTTTTTTACCGCCTTCACCGATATGGGCACCGGGATCATGCTCGACTCCCGGCGCAAGATTGGCCCGAAAGGGAAATTCCGCCCGTTCGTGCTGTATGCAGCCTTCCCTGTGACGCTGCTGGCGATTGCCAACTTCGTCGGCACACCGTTTGAGATGACTGGCAAAACGGTGATGGCAACGGTGTTGTTCATGCTGTACGGCTTGTTCTTCAGCATGATGAACTGCTCTTACGGCGCGATGGTGCCCGCCATTACCAAAAACCCGGACGAGCGAGCCTCGCTGGCGGCCTGGCGTCAGGGCGGCGCCACGCTCGGCCTGCTGCTCTGTACCGTGGGCTTTGTCCCGGTGATGAACCTCATTGAGGGCAATGACCAGCTTGGCTACATCTTTGCCGCCACCCTCTTCTCGCTGTTCGGGTTGTTCTTTATGTGGTGGTGCTATAAAGGCGTAACCGAGCGTTACGTTGAGACGCAACCTGCTAACCCGGCGCAGAAACCGGGGCTGTTGCAGTCGTTTCGCGCCATCGCCGGGAACCGTCCGCTGTTTATCCTGTGCATCGCTAACCTGTGCACGCTGGGTGCCTTTAACGTCAAACTCGCCATTCAGGTCTACTACACGCAGTACGTGCTGAACGACCCGATCCTGCTGTCGTACATGGGCTTCTTCAGCATGGGTTGTATTTTTATCGGCGTCTTTATGATGCCCGGCGCGGTGCGGCGCTTTGGTAAGAAAAAGGTCTACATCAGCGGGCTGGCAATTTGGGTGGCAGGCGATCTGCTTAACTACTTCTTCGGCGGCGGCTCGGTGAGCTTTGTGGCGTTCTCCTGTCTGGCGTTCTTCGGTTCCGCGTTCGTGAACAGCCTGAACTGGGCGCTGGTCTCCGATACCGTGGAGTACGGCGAGTGGCGCACCGGCGTACGCTCCGAGGGGACGGTCTATACCGGCTTTACCTTCTTCCGCAAGGTATCGCAGGCGCTGGCGGGCTTCTTCCCGGGGATCATGCTTACGCAGATTGGCTATGTGCCCAATGTGGTGCAATCCGCCGGCACGGTTGAAGGGCTGCGGCAGCTGATATTTATCTACCCGAGCCTGCTGGCGGTCATCACCATCGTGGCGATGGGCTGCTTCTACAACCTCAACGAGAAGATGTATGTGCGCATCGTGGAAGAAATTGAGCTGCGCAAACGTACGGCATAAATGACGTGATTGAGCGCCCTGCGGGGCGCTTTGAGGATCGACCATGACACACAATACTGATCCGTTAACCCTCAAATTGAGCCTGCGAGAGAAGTGCGCCTACGGGATGGGCGATTTTGGCTCGAACCTGATGCTGTGTATTGGCACGCTGTATCTGCTGAAGTTTTACACGGACGAGCTGGGCATGCCCGCGTTCTACGGCGGCATCATTTTTCTGGTCGCCAAGTTCTTTACCGCGTTTACCGACATGCTGACCGGGGTGCTGCTGGACTCCCGGCGTAATATCGGCGCGCGGGGGAAATTCCGGCCATTCATTCTCTACGCCTCCGTCCCGGTGGCGCTGGTGGCCACGGCGCAGTTTATGGCCAACGACTTTAGCCTGACGGTGAAAACGGCCCTCGCCACCGTGCTCTTCATGATGTTTGGCCTCTGCTACAGCCTGATGAACTGCGCCTACGGTGCAATGGTTCCGGCCATCACCAAAAACCCGAACGAGCGCGCGCAGCTTGCGGCGTGGCGTCAGGGCGGCGCAACGGTAGGACTGTTGCTCTGCACCGTCGGCTTTATGCCGATTCAGGCGCTGTTCGTCAGCCAGCCCTCACTCGGCTATCTGGTGGCCGCGCTGGTGTTCGTCACCGGGGGGCTGTTCTGCATGTGGTGGTGCTACAGCGGGGTGAAAGAGCGCTACGTCGAGCTTACGCCCGATCACCATAAGCCCGGCATTCTGAAATCATTCTGCGCAATTTTCCGCAATCCGCCGCTGCTGGTGCTGTGCATCGCCAACCTCTGTACCCTCGCCGCGTTTAACATCAAGCTGGCGATTCAGGTCTACTACACCCAGTACGTGCTGAACGATCTGCATCTCCTGTCGTGGATGGGCTTTTTCAGTATGGGCTGCATTCTGATTGGCGTGTTTCTGGTGCCTGGCGCGGTAAAGCGCTTTGGCAAGAAACCGGTCTATCTGGGCGGGCTGGCGCTGTGGGCGGTGGGCGACGTGCTGAATTTCTTCTGGGGAACCAGCTCCCTGCTGTTCGTGCTCTTTTCCTGCATGGCCTTCTTCGGCACGGCGTTTGTGAACAGCCTGAACTGGGCGCTGGTGCCGGATACGGTTGATTACGGCGAGTGGAAAACCGGGATTCGCGCCGAAGGGTCGGTGTATACCGGCTATACCTTCTCGCGCAAAATCTCCGCGGCGCTCGCCGGTTTTCTGCCCGGCATCATGCTGACCCAGATTGGCTACGTTCCCCATGCCGTGCAGAGCGCGGGCACGCTGCTGGGTTTGCGTCAGCTGATTTTCCTCTGGCCGTGCGGCCTGGCGATCGTTGCTGCCGTGACCATGGGGCTGTTTTATAAACTCAACGAAGCGCGCTTCGCCTTTATTATCGAGGAGATTGGAAAACGGAATCTATGGTCACTCCCGTTTTTGCAACACCGATTTTGACGATAAATTGGCTTGCTTGAATCTATCCGGCGTCTGAATGGGATTTTATTCCCGCGCCTCGATGAGTTCCGCGCCTGATGAACCTCCAGAAAATATACGGCTTCAATGAGCCTTTCCGTTTTACAGGTTCCTCAACAGGCCGGTGGGCCGTTAGTATCATCAATATCAGTATTCGCAAAACCAGATCAGTGATTCTTTAAACCGGTGTATTTCTGCCGTTATGCTACATAAGTTTGCTGTCGTGCCGTTAGGGCCCAGGCTATTCTGGCCAGCTTGTTTGCCAGAGCACAAGTGACGACAAAGTTGCTTTTCCTACACAGTAGATCCCTGACCCAATCGGCCAATTTGCCAGACTGGTGTTCCAGTTTTTGTATGAATACCCTGGCACATTGAACCAACAAAGTTCGGATCTTTTTGTTACCTCGCTTACTAATTCCCAGCAATGTCGTCCGACCTCCCGTGCTGTACTGTCGAGGCACTAGCCCTGTTGCCGCCGCAAAGTCACGACTGCTGGCGTACTGCTTCCCGTCGCCAATCTCAGTTGAAATAGTACTCGCTGTCAGTGTTCCGACGCAGGGAATGCTCAGCAAGCGCTGTCCAATCTCATCTTCGTCCAACTTTCGTTTCAACTGGGATTCCAAATCTTTAATCTGCTCAACAAGATAGTGATAATGCTGTTGTAATTTCAGCAATAACTGGCTGAGGTATAGAGGCAAACTATTGTCCTCAAGAAGGGTACTCAGTCGGCTAATAACGGCAGCTCCTCGTGGAACGCTGATGCCAAATTCCAGCAGAAAAGCATGCATCTGATTGGTTGTTTTTACCTTATCCTGAACCAGGGATTCACGGACACGATGCAGCGCACGCATTGCCTGCTGAGATTCAGTTCTGGGCTGTACAAAACGCATAGACGGACGCGATGCAGCTTCACAAATAGCTTCGGCGTCGACAAAGTCGTTTTTGTTACTTTTAACGAATGGACGGACAAATTGTGGTGATATCAGCTTAGGAAAATGCCCCAACTCTTCCAACTTGCGTGCCATAAAGTGAGAGCCACCACAGGCTTCCATTGCGATGGTTGTAGCGGGGCATGTCGCCAAAAATTCGATTAACTTTGGCCGTGTAAATTTTTTACGGTAAACAGCCTTGCCGCGACGATCCTGGCAATGAATATGGAAAGAGTTTTTACCCAGATCGATACCAATGAGCGCAATGTTTTCCATGATAGTTCTCCGAATGAAAGCCTGTCCTCAGCATAGTACCGGGAAGGAGGGAGTGACCATCTCATTAAAAACAGACAGCAAATACCCCTGAGATAACCACCAACAATAAAGCGTCAGCAGTCACTTTATAACTATAAATCCGGCCAATATGTCCTTCCTGTTAATCAGGAGGGAGGCCTTTCTGTACCTGATACATGGACAAATTATGAATAGAATCATCACCGTACTGATCGTGTCGTCTGTGTCCTGCCCGGTTTTTGCCGGGGCCTATGTCGAAACGCGCGAAGCGTACAATACGGCCTCTGAGCTGCACGAGGTGATCCTGCGTGCGGGCTATAACTTCGATATGGGCGCGGGGCTGATGTTCACCAACGCTTATAACGTGGGGAAATGGGACGAACTGAAGCACAGCTATAACGAAATCGAGGGTTGGTATCCGCTCTTCAAACCGACCGACAAACTCACCTTCCAGCCCGGCGGGTTAATTAACGACAGCAGCGCAGGATCGGGTGGAGCGCTCTATTTAGATACTAACTATAAATTTACGGACTGGTTTAATCTGACGTTCCGCTATCGCTATAACCATAACAATTACGATACGCCGGACTATAACGGGCAGATGGATAAAAACGACACGCACGAATTCGCCAACTACTGGAATTTCAAAGTGACGGATGCGTTTTTCTACACCTTTGAGCCGCACTTTTTCCAGCGGGTGAATGATTACCACAGCAAAAATGGCAAAGATCATCACTGGGAAATTACCAACAAGTTCAGCTATAAAATCGACAGAAACTGGCTGCCGTATCTTGAGCTACAGTGGCTGGACCGATGGAATGATTACAACCGCGAGCAGTACCGGATCCGTTTAGGGTTACGTTATTCGTTCTAATAAAAAAGCCGCTGATCGCTCAGCGGCTTTTCGTTGCCAGGTGGCGCTTACGCTTTACCCGGCCTACGGCATAACCGAATTACTCTTCTTTCGCACCGCGCATAGCACGTTTACGATCGTTCTCGGTCAGGTGACGTTTACGGATACGAATTGACTGAGGCGTCACTTCTACCAGTTCGTCATCATCGATGAATTCCAGAGCCTGCTCCAGCGTCATCTTGATCGGTGGAACCAGAACCGTTGCTTCGTCAGTACCGGACGCACGCATGTTGGTCAGTTTCTTACCGGTCAGGCAGTTTACCGTCAGGTCGTTAGAACGGCTGTGAATACCGATGATCTGGCCTTCGTAAACTTCAGCACCGTGACCCAGGAACAGCTTACCGCGATCCTGCAGACCGAACAGCGCAAACGCAACCGCTTTACCCTGACCGTTGGAGATCAGTACGCCGTTGTTACGCTGGCCCACTTCGCCCGGACGGATGTCGTCATAGTGGCTGAAGGTGGAGTACAGCAGGCCGGTACCGGAGGTCATGGTCATGAACTCAGAACGGAAGCCGATCAGGCCACGGCTTGGGATCACGTAGTCGAGACGTACGCGGCCTTTGCCATCTGGATTCATGTTTTTCAGGTCGCCTTTACGCTCACCCAGTGCCTGCATGACAGAACCCTGGTGCTGCTCTTCAACGTCCAGCGTTACGTTTTCGAATGGCTCTTGTTTACGGCCATCGATTTCGCGGAAGATAACTTTCGGACGGGATACCGCCATCTCGAAACCTTCACGACGCATGTTCTCAATCAGAACAGACAGGTGCAGCTCACCACGACCGGAAACGCGGAATGCATCAGCGTCTTCGGTTTCTTCAACGCGCAGCGCAACGTTATGCACCAGCTCTTTGTTCAGGCGGTCAAGGATCTGACGAGAGGTAACGAACTTACCTTCTTTACCACAGAACGGAGAGGTGTTGACGTTGAAGAACATGGATACGGTTGGTTCATCAACGGACAGGGCTGGCAGCGCTTCGACGTTCTGCGGATCGCAGATGGTGTCGGAGATGTTCAGTTCACCCAGACCGGTAATAGCGATGATGTCGCCCGCTTCAGCGATGTCGCTCTCGATACGCTCAAGACCCAGGTGAGTCAGAACTTTACCGACTTTACCGTTACGGGTTTTGCCTTCGCTATCGATGATAGTGACCTGCTGGTTAGGCTTCACTTTACCGCGCTTGATACGACCAATGCCGATTACGCCAACATAGTTGTTGTAGTCGAGCTGGGAGATCTGCATTTGCAGGGTGCCTTCCAGGTCAACGTTTGGCGCAGGAACGCGGTCAACAATCGTCTGGTACAGCGGAGTCATGTCTTCCGCCATGTCTTCGTGATCCAGACCGGCGATACCGTTCAGCGCAGACGCATAAACGATAGGGAAGTCCAGCTGTTCGTCGGTCGCGTCGAGGTTAACGAACAGGTCGAAGACCTGGTCAACAACCCAGTCAGGACGCGCGCCAGGACGGTCAACCTTGTTGATCACAACGATAGGTTTCAGGCCGTGGGCAAATGCTTTTTTGGTCACGAAGCGCGTTTGCGGCATAGGGCCATCAAATGCGTCAACCACCAGCAGCACGGAATCCACCATGGACATCACGCGCTCAACTTCACCACCGAAGTCGGCGTGCCCTGGGGTATCAACGATGTTGATACGGTAGTCATTCCATTTGATAGCGGTGTTTTTGGCGAGGATGGTAATCCCACGCTCTTTCTCCAAATCGTTGGAGTCCATCACACGCTCTTGAGTTTCGGCACGAGCATCAAACGTACCGGACTGCTGTAGCAGCTTGTCAACCAGGGTAGTTTTACCATGGTCGACGTGCGCGATGATGGCGATATTACGCAATTTTTCGATCACAACTTTGCCTCAGGCATTTAGAAATAGCGCGTTATTGTACACGGATTAATCGCACTACAAAACAGGATCACAAACATCCCCCGCAAACAAGTATTGCAGAGATGCTTTGTGATCGCTTTCACGGAGCGGTAAAAGGGCACTTTAACGTAAATTGCACCAATATGGTGCTCAATGTTCACACTGAAGCACTATAATGGTGCAACGAATCCAATGTGGTGCAGCCCTTCTGCACTATGGTGCGCATGATAACGCCTTTTTGGGGTGTTTTAAAAGTTGGCACAGATTTCGCTTTACAGAAATACAGTAAAAATATGGCAGCCCAGCCGATTTGAAGACCTCGTTACCACGACGACAATGACCAATCTGGAGAGTTAAGTATGTCCGCTGAACACGTTTTGACGATGCTGAACGAACATGAAGTGAAGTTTGTTGATCTGCGCTTCACCGATACCAAAGGTAAAGAACAGCACGTCACGATCCCTGCTCATCAGGTGAACGCCGAATTCTTTGAAGAAGGCAAAATGTTTGACGGCTCCTCCATTGGCGGCTGGAAAGGCATTAACGAATCCGACATGGTTCTGATGCCAGATGCAACCACTGCGCTCATTGACCCGTTCTACGAAGAACCTACGCTGATCATCCGCTGCGATATCCTGGAACCTGGCACGCTGCAAGGCTATGACCGTGACCCACGCTCCATCGCAAAACGCGCTGAAGAGTACCTGCGTTCTACCGGTATTGCAGACACCGTTCTGTTCGGGCCAGAGCCAGAGTTCTTCCTGTTCGACGACATCCGTTTTGGTGCTTCCATTTCTGGTTCCCACGTCGCTATCGATGACATCGAAGGCGCATGGAACTCTTCCACCAAGTACGAAGGTGGTAACAAAGGTCACCGTCCGGGCGTGAAAGGCGGTTACTTCCCGGTTCCTCCGGTCGATTCTTCACAGGACATCCGTTCTACCATGTGTCTGATCATGGAAGAGATGGGCCTGGTTGTTGAAGCGCACCACCATGAAGTGGCAACGGCTGGCCAGAACGAAATCGCCACCCGCTTCAACACCATGACCAAAAAAGCGGACGAGATTCAGATCTACAAATACGTTGTGCACAATGTTGCGCACCGTTTCGGTAAAACCGCGACCTTCATGCCAAAACCCATGTTTGGCGACAACGGTTCCGGCATGCACTGCCACATGTCCCTGTCCAGGAACGGTACTAACCTGTTCTCTGGCGACAAGTACGCGGGTCTGTCCGAGCAGGCGCTGCACTACATCGGTGGTGTTATCAAACACGCTAAAGCGATCAACGCCCTGGCGAACCCAACCACTAACTCCTACAAGCGTCTGGTCCCTGGCTACGAAGCACCAGTAATGCTGGCGTACTCTGCCCGTAACCGTTCTGCTTCTATCCGTATCCCGGTGGTGGCATCTCCGAAAGCGCGTCGTATCGAAGTGCGCTTCCCGGACCCGGCGGCTAACCCATACCTTTGCTTCGCAGCACTACTGATGGCCGGTCTGGACGGTATCAAGAACAAGATCCACCCGGGCGAAGCCATGGACAAAAACCTGTACGACCTGCCGCCAGAAGAAGCGAAAGAGATCCCACAGGTTGCCGGCTCTCTGGAAGAAGCCCTCCAGGCGCTGGACGCAGACCGCGAGTTCCTGACCGCTGGCGGCGTGTTCACCGATGAAGCTATCGACGCTTACATCGCGCTGCGTACCGAAGAAAACGACCGCGTTCGCATGACGCCGCACCCGGTTGAGTTCGAACTGTACTACAGCGTTTAATTGATTTGTTTTACCCGGCGCATACGCGTCGGGAGTCGTTGCCGTGGAAACTTTAGCCCATCTTCGGATGGGCTTTTTTCTCCACCAACAACCTGATCTCACGCGCTTTTTACCTCTAAAACGCTATACTGCACTAAAATAGTGCAACGACTCCAGGAGACTGCTGAATGGCAACTGGCACGCTGCCCGATGCTGGGCAGATCCTCAATTCTTTAATTAACAGTATTTTGCTGGTCGACGACGAGCTGGCGGTGCATTACGCCAACCCGGCGGCGCAGCAGCTGCTCGCCCAAAGCGCCCGTAAACTGTTTGGCACGCCGCTGCCAGAACTGCTGAGCTATTTCTCGCTGAATATTGGCCTGATGCAGGAGAGTTTGCAGGCGGGTCAGGGCTTCACCGATAACGAAGTGACGCTGGTGATTGACGGACGCTCGCATATTTTGTCCCTCACCGCACAGCGTCTGCCAGATGGCATGATTCTGCTGGAAATGGCGCCGATGGATAACCAGCGTCGTCTCAGCCAGGAGCAGCTTCAGCATGCGCAGCAGATTGCGGCGCGCGACCTGGTGCGCGGGCTGGCCCATGAGATCAAAAACCCGCTGGGCGGCTTACGCGGCGCGGCACAGCTTCTGACCAAAGCGCTGCCTGACCCTGCCCTGGCGGAGTATACCAACGTCATTATTGAGCAGGCGGACCGTCTGCGTAATCTGGTCGATCGCCTGCTCGGGCCGCAGCAGCCAGGGATGCACGTTTCAGAAAGCATTCACAAGGTCGCGGAGCGGGTGGTGAAACTCGTCTCGATGGAGCTGCCGGATAACGTCACGCTGGTGCGTGACTATGACCCAAGCCTGCCGGAGCTGGCGCACGATCCGGACCAGATTGAACAGGTGCTGTTGAACATTGTGCGTAACGCGTTGCAGGCGCTGGGCCCGGAGGGTGGCGAAATTATTCTGCGTACCCGCACCGCGTTCCAGCTGACGCTGCACGGCGTACGTTATCGTCTGGCAGCACGTATTGATGTGGAAGATAACGGACCGGGGATCCCGCCGCATCTCCAGGACACCCTGTTCTACCCGATGGTCAGCGGTCGCGAAGGCGGCACCGGGCTGGGGTTATCCATAGCCCGAAATTTGATTGACCAACACTCCGGCAAAATTGAATTTACCAGTTGGCCGGGACATACCGAGTTTTCGGTTTTCCTGCCGATTAAAAAATAAAGGTGACGTTTATGCAACGAGGGATAGTCTGGGTAGTCGATGACGATAGCTCCATCCGTTGGGTGCTTGAACGCGCGCTCACAGGAGCGGGATTAAGCTGCACGACGTTTGAGAGTGGCAGCGAGGTGCTCGACGCACTCACCACCAAAACGCCGGACGTTCTGCTCTCGGATATTCGCATGCCGGGAATGGACGGACTGGCGCTCTTAAAGCAGATCAAACAGCGCCACCCTATGCTTCCGGTCATCATAATGACCGCCCACTCCGACCTGGATGCTGCCGTCAGCGCGTACCAGCAGGGCGCGTTTGATTACCTGCCAAAACCGTTTGATATCGACGAAGCCGTTGCGCTGGTTGAGCGCGCTATCAGCCACTATCAGGAGCAACAGCAGCCCCGCAATGCCCCCGACTTTGGACCAACGACGGACATCATCGGTGAAGCGCCAGCCATGCAGGACGTGTTTCGCATCATCGGGCGTCTGTCGCGTTCGTCTATCAGCGTCTTGATTAACGGTGAATCAGGGACCGGTAAAGAGTTGGTCGCACACGCCCTGCATCGCCACAGCCCGCGGGCGAAAGCCCCCTTTATCGCCCTGAACATGGCAGCGATCCCTAAGGATTTAATTGAATCTGAGCTGTTCGGCCACGAAAAAGGGGCATTTACCGGAGCCAATACCATTCGTCAGGGACGCTTTGAACAGGCTGACGGCGGCACGCTTTTCCTGGATGAAATCGGCGATATGCCGCTGGATGTACAGACCCGACTGTTGCGCGTGCTGGCAGATGGACAGTTTTACCGCGTGGGCGGGTATGCGCCGGTGAAGGTGGACGTACGCATTATCGCCGCGACGCACCAGAACCTGGAGCTGCGCGTACAGGAGGGGAAATTCCGTGAGGATTTATTCCATCGTCTGAACGTGATCCGCGTCCACCTGCCGCCGCTGCGCGAGCGTCGGGAAGATATCCCGCGTCTGGCGCGCCATTTCCTGCAGGTGGCGGCCCGCGAGCTGGGCGTGGAAGCCAAGCAGCTTCATCCGGAAACGGATGCCGCCCTCACCCGTCTGGCGTGGCCGGGCAACGTGCGTCAGCTGGAAAACACCTGTCGCTGGCTGACGGTGATGGCCGCCGGCCAGGAAGTGCTGATTCAGGATTTACCAGCAGAACTGTTTGAAGCCACCGTGCCCGAGAGCACCGCAGGACATACGTTGCCGGATAGCTGGGCGACGCTGCTGGCGCAGTGGGCAGATCGCGCGCTGCGTTCCGGTCATCAAAACTTGCTTTCTGAAGCACAGCCTGAAATGGAGCGCACGCTGTTGACCACCGCGCTTCGTCATACCCAGGGCCACAAACAGGAAGCGGCTCGCCTGTTGGGATGGGGTCGAAACACCCTCACGCGCAAGCTGAAAGAGCTGGGAATGGAGTGATCGTACTCCGCTGTGTAAAGGTTACTAATTGAGCGCAAAGTGCCGTTATTTTGCGCTTTACTGTTCCGATGAGTTTTGTATGATCGTGCCCGGAAACTGGGGGGAGCATCATGCTGGAATCATTAGTGACCTTGCTTTCGAGCGGTGCAGCAGAAAGCCACACGCCACAAACTGCCGTTGCGGCGGTATTGTGTGCGGCACTGGTTGGGCTGTTTAGCTAACGAGCTGTCGATGAAAAGCCGGGTGGCGGCTTCGCCTTACCCGGCCTACATAGTTGCGAGTTGTAGGCCTGGTAAGCGAAGCGCCATCCGGCATTGCAACTTAAATCACGCGCGAGAACTGCTGTAAACGCGCTTTCTGGCGCAGATAGGCATCGAAGCACATGCAGATATTACGAATCAACAGACGCCCCTTCGGCGTGACGACCACCGCGCTCTCCGACACATCCACCAGCCCGTCTTTCGCCAGCGGCGCAAGAAGCTTCAGGTCTTCGGCAAAGTAATCGCTGAATCGCAGATCCCATTGCGACTCCACCTCGCGGAATTCGAGACGGAAGTTGCAGATAAGCGCCTTAATCACATCACGACGGATGCAGTCGTCGCGCGTTAACGCAATGCCGCGCCACAGCGCGTTGCCCGTTTCATCAACCTGCTGGTAATACAGCTTCAGCTCTTTTTGGTTCTGGGCGTAGCAGTCGCCAATCATGCTGATAGCGGAGACACCCATTCCGAGCAGATCGGTATCGCCCTGGGTGGTGTAACCCTGGAAGTTACGGTGGAGAACACCTTCGCGCTGGGCAATCGCCAGTTCGTCGTCAGGGCGGGCAAAGTGATCCATCCCGATAAACTGATAGCCGGTTTCGGTCAACGAGGCGATGGTCTCCTGCAAAATGTCCAGCTTCTGCTGGGCGGAAGGCAGTTCCGCATCTTTGATTTTGCGCTGCGCGGCGAACAGCGTCGGCAGGTGCGCATAGTTAAAGACGCTCAGACGGTCCGGGTTGAGCTCAGCCACGCGTTTAAGCGTGTAGGCGAAGCTCTCCGGCGTCTGCTTCGGCAGGCCGTAAATCAGGTCTATATTCGTTGAGGTAAAGCCGATCTCACGCGCATGGTTGAGTAAGGCAAAGATAAACGCTTCATCCTGCTCGCGGTTGACCAGGCGCTGTACTTCTTTGTTGAAGTCCTGTACGCCCATACTCAGGCGGTTGAAGCCTTCGGCGCGTAAATGATCCAGCACATCCAGCTCGATTTCACGCGGATCGACCTCGATCGAAATTTCAGCGTCGTGGTTAAAACTGAAATTGCCGCGCAGAAGCGCCATCAGGCGGCTGATCTGCGCTTTGTTCAGATAAGTTGGCGTACCGCCGCCCCAGTGAAGCTGGCTGACGTGACGGCCTTTAAACAGCGGTGCGCGGTGCAGAATTTCCTGTTCAAGCGCATCGAGGTATTGATCGGCTTTGTGCTGCTGGCGGGTAACGATTTTATTGCAGCCGCAGAAGTAGCAGAGCTTGTGGCAGAACGGAATATGGACGTAGAGCGACAGCGGGCGCTCGGGATAGCGCGCCACAGCATGCTGAAAATCCGCCTCGCCGAAAGCGTCAGAAAACTCCAGCGCGGTGGGGTATGAGGTATAACGCGGCCCGGAATAGTTATATTTCTGGATCAGGGCCAAATCCCAGTCGATAGATGGTACAGACATGCTCACTCCTTCCGTTGGTGTCGCGTTCGTATACGGCGGCCCGTTCTGGTCCCGTTGCGGGCCATCATTCGGGTGCGCAGCCACTTCTGTCGCCGCGACAACCGCCGTAGTTTAACGAATAACCACACCAGATAACATATAACCGGAAGGGTTATAAGCAGGACGAGTGTACCTGCCGGGTGCAAATGTTAGTTTCCACCTTTCAGCAGACGCATCATATCTTCCTGCTTTTCGTCTTCCTCTTCGTCTTCTTCATCATCGTAGGACAGACCCAGCTTCTGCATCAATTCATCAATGCGATCCAGTTTGGCATCTACCCAGGACTGCTCTTCAGCGGTCAGGGTTTCACCCTCTTCAAGACGTTCCAGCAGCGCATCCAGGCGCTCATCGTTCTCCAGCATATCCAGCTCAGCCTGCGGTGAAAGCATAGGTTTCTCGCTCTTTGGTTTGTGCTGCTTAGTGACCGGCGTGTCTGTCACGCCCAGTGGAATGGGAGTTTTACTGCCGATACGAGGATCTTTCTGCTGTTTGCCTTTTGCAGAAGCGCCTGCGGCACCGCCACCGTTAGCACGGCTACCCGCAGTATGGCCACGATGCTTTTTATCGCGTTTGCGATCGCGCGCTTCCTGATTCAGTTCTTCGCGCGTTTTGCGGCGGGCTTTTGCAGGGCGTTTCGCGCCCGCAGCGGAGGTCGGTTTTTTCATGATGTTTTATCTTTAAGTCGTTTTCTTCAGTATAGAATTGCGGCGAAATCTAGCAGAAAGCAAGCAAAGAAAAAAGGCGACAGAGCAATCTGTCGCCTTTTTTCCTGACTCACAACCCTTAACGGGTCAGACATTCCCTGTTTGCCTTCAACAAACCCTGTTTATCCCTTGGCTACTACCGTCCGTGATACGGTTCCGTTTCCTGTTAAAAACGCCTCCAGGCGCCGGTCGTCCTGACAATCCTGAGTCTTCGCCTCCTGGCGCTCCTGACCCTTATCCTTAAGTCGTTTTCCTGCTGGCATCCTCGCCTTGACGCACACTTTACCTTGTTCTCTTAAACTAACAAGCAACGAAAAGGTACTAAACCGGATTTTCAGATAATTACTCATTAATAACTCTTTGAATTTTAATATTTTGAGTTTTTTAGCGCCTGCGATTTCTCTTAAATTTCTCATACGCTTAAGGGCAGATCTCTTACATTCCATAGGGCTTTCACTTACACGTCAATGACGAAGGGAAAAGCCTTTTGCCCGCATTCAGGTATAATCCCCCGCAGATTACGATTTTTGGAGACGACCACGTGACTACCTGGAACTACCAACAGACGCATTTTGTCACCAGTGCGCCCGATATTCGCCACCTGCCCTCAGACACAGGGATTGAAGTGGCATTTGCTGGCCGCTCCAATGCGGGAAAATCCAGCGCCCTGAATACGCTGACCAATCAGAAAAACCTGGCGCGTACCTCAAAAACACCTGGCCGTACTCAGCTGATTAACCTGTTTGAAGTGGCTGAAGGCAAACGCCTGGTCGATTTACCGGGCTACGGTTACGCGCAGGTACCGGAAGAGATGAAGATCAAATGGCAGCGTGCGCTGGGTGAATACCTGGAAAAACGCATGTGTCTGAAAGGTCTGGTGGTGCTGATGGATATTCGACACCCGCTAAAAGATCTCGACCAGCAGATGATTGACTGGGCGGTGGCAAGCGATATTGCGGTGCTGGTGCTGCTGACAAAAGCGGATAAGCTGGCGAGCGGCGCGCGCAAGGCGCAGGTGAACAAGGTACGTGAAGCGGTGCTGGCATTCAACGGTGATGTACAGGTTGAACCGTTCTCCTCGCTGAAAAAGCAGGGTGTGGACAAACTGCGACAGAAGCTAGACAGCTGGTTTAACGATCTGGAACCGGCGACAGAAGCGGAAGCAGAGTAACAACAGGCGCGGCGATGACCGCGTTTTTTTCGCCCGAAACTTTCCTTTCCGCAATAAAAAACGCCCCAGTCATTACTGACTGGGGCGGCTAAAATATTCAGCCAAATCCGATTACGTGAAGTAAAAGGTCTGAAAGATAGAACATCTTACCTCTGTACCCTACGTCGTTAACTCTACTCCTATTTTGTCTCTTGAAAAAGCACTTTTTGTAGTTTTTTTTCATTCTTTACATAGGGAATTCTAATGATCGTCACAAAACGCGCGTACTTATGTTGCTTACTTACATAAAACGCGCGTTATTCCGATAACGCTTAGTGAGCCTGATCCCAGTTTTCGCCGCTACCCACTTCCACCAGCAACGGAACGTCCAGCTTCATGCTGTTTTCCATCAGTTCATGGATCTTCTGAGAGACCTTTTCCAGGTCGTCTTTATGGACTTCAAATACCAGTTCATCGTGTACCTGCATGATCATTTTCACGCGCGGTTTCTCTTTTTCCAGCCAGGCATCAACGGCGATCATCGCGCGTTTGATGATGTCTGCCGCAGTGCCCTGCATCGGGGCATTGATAGCAGCACGTTCAGCGCCAGCACGGCGCGCGGCGTTGCTGGATTTGATGTCCGGAAGGTAAAGACGACGGCCATCCAGCGTTTCAACGTAGCCTTTCTCTTTCGCCTGCGCGCGGGTACGCTCCATATATTCCAGCACGCCCGGATAGCGCTCAAAGTAGAGATCCATATACTTCTGCGACTCTTTACGCGGAATGTTGAGCTGGCGTGAAAGGCCAAATGCGCTCATGCCGTAAATAAGGCCAAAGTTAATCGCTTTAGCGCTACGACGCTGTTCGTTTGTCACGCTGTCCAGCGGCAGGCCAAACACTTCGGCAGCTGTCGCCCGGTGGATATCCTTCCCTTCGGCAAATGCCGTCAGCAGGCCTTTGTCACGCGACAGGTGCGCCATAATACGCAGTTCGATTTGCGAGTAGTCTGCGGAGACAATCAGATAATCCTCTGGCGCAATGAAAGCCTGGCGTATACGGCGGCCCTCTTCATTACGCACCGGAATGTTTTGCAGGTTAGGATCGGTTGACGAAAGCCGCCCGGTCGCCGCTACAGCCTGGTGATAGGAGGTGTGCACGCGACCCGTTTTCGGGTTGATCATCAACGGCAGTTTGTCGGTATAGGTCGATTTCAGCTTGGCCAGACCACGGTACTGCAGGATAACTTTTGGCAGCGGATAGTCCAGCGCCAGCTCTTCCAGCACCTCTTCAGAGGTTGAAGGCGCGCCGCCCGGCGTTTTCTTCAGCGGTTTAATACCCTGCTTTTCAAACAGGATGGTTTGCAGCTGTTTCGGTGACGACAGGTTAAATGCCTCTCCAGCAAGCTCATGCGCTTTCTGTTCAAGCTCGGTCAGGCGCTGCGCCAGCTCGCCAGAGTGATTATGCAGCACCGTTGGGTCGATTTTGACGCCGTTACGCTCAATGCGGGACAGCACAGGCACCAGCGGCATCTCAATGTTCTGGAAAACATTCAGCGGCCCTTCGTGCTTCTGCAATTTCGGCCACATTTTGAGATGCAGCTGTAGCGTGACGTCAGCGTCTTCCGCGGCGTAGCGGCCTGCTTCTTCCAGCGCGATCTGGTTAAAGGTCAGCTGATTTTTGCCCTTACCGGCAATTTCTTCAAAGGTGATGGTTTTGTGTTTCAGCCAACGATCGGATAAGGAATCCATATCATGGCGGCCCGCCACGCTGTCCAGAATGTAAGATTCCAGCATGGTGTCAAAAGCGATACCACGCAGTTCAATGCCGTAGTTTTGCAGAATACCGCGGTCGTACTTCAGGTTTTGCCCGACCTTCAGCGCTTTCTCGTCTTCCAGAATCGGCTTCAGCAGTTCTAAGGCGCGCTCGCGCGAGATCTGCTCCGGCGCATCCAGATAGTCATGCGCTACCGGAACATAGGCTGCCATACCCGGCTCCGTCGCGAATGACAGACCTACCATATTGGCAGATATGTTATCGAGACTGTCCGTTTCGGTATCGAACGCAAATACCGGTGCTTTTTTCAGCTTTTCAATCCAGGCGACGAGCTGCGACTCTTCAAGGATGGTTTCATAGTTATCGAATGAGAGCGCTGCCGCTTCTTCTTCTGCCTGCTCTTCGGCATCGACAACGATAGTTTCTTTCGGCTTCGCCGCAGCTTTTGCCCCTTTCGCCTGAAGCCATTTCCCGGCTTCGACATCCGTGGTCCAGCGTTTAAATTCGTATTTTCTGAACAGGCCAAGCAGTTCTTCTGCGGCGGGTTCCTGCACTTCAAGCTGGTCGCAGGTAAGCTCCAGCTCGACGTCGGTTTTGATGGTGGCTAACTGATAAGAGAGGTAAGCCACCTCTTTGTTATCGGCGAGCTTTCCGGCCATGGTTTTTGCACCACGGAAGGTAAGTCCGGCAATTTTGTCGGACTCAGCGTACAGCGTATCCAACCCACCTAACCCTTGCAGCAGCGCCTGAGCTGTTTTTTCGCCCACGCCCGGCACACCAGGGATGTTATCCGAGGAATCCCCCATCAGGGCGAGGAAATCAATAATGAGTTCTGGCGGCACGCCATATTTGGCAACCACTTCTTCCGGGCCAAGAATGGTGTTGGTCATGGTATTAATCAGCGTGATCCCAGGTGTTACCAGCTGCGCCATGTCTTTATCACCGGTACTGATCAGCACCGGGCGGCCAGCCTTTTCAGCTTCGCGCGCCAGGGTGCCAATAACGTCGTCAGCCTCAACGCCCGAGACAGCCAGCAAAGGCAGCCCCATCGCTTTGACCATAGCGTGCAGCGGTTCAATCTGCGCACGCAGATCGTCAGGCATGGGAGGACGGTGAGATTTGTAATGCTCAAATAATTCATCGCGGAAGGTTTTCCCCTTCGCATCAAACACCACGGCCGCATGGGTTGGGTGGTATTGCAGAATCAGGCTGCGTAGCATATTCAGCACGCCGTACATTGCGCCGGTAGGTTCCCCTGCGCTGTTGGTCAGAGGAGGAAACGCATGATACGCCCGATAAAGGTAAGAAGAGCCATCGACGAGTATAAGTGGGTTTTCTGGGATCTGAACCATAATGTCCGTGCCTTTAATTAATTTATGGGTAAAGGATGCCACAGAAGGATGAAAACATCAGGTTTTAGCGCTTTATACAGAAAAAGATTTTGCGATCGTGAAGATCGCTCGCAAAAACAAACTGTGGATAAGTTTGTGTATATTTTTAATACAGGTGAATAACAGTTCAATAAAACTGATACTGAAAAATTATTTATCAAATAAAATCAATCACTTGAAATCAGATCACTTAAGATCCCATCCCACTGATGGTTATTTAGTCTATGTGGATATAAGACGTAAGCACCCTGTCTATATAGAAAATTTCGCTGCATGGCAGGAAAAGCCGCAGCCTCTTCGTGTGAAAGCGCCCTGGTCTGTGCCAATATCTGATAAGATCGGCGCCCAGCACCGGATAGCCGGCTGCTTAATTACAGCTAACTATCTGAAAAAATTCATTATGTCGAAAATACTCGCTGCGATAACCTTATTGCTAAGCGTCATTTTAACTATTCTGGTTACCATCGCCTGTTCTGTGCCAATCATCGTTGCCGGAATAATTAAGCTCCTGCTGCCCGTCCCTCCGGTATGGCGTGCAGTGTCTGCTTTTTGTAATTTTATGATGTACTGCTGGTGTGAAGGGCTGGCGATCCTGTTGTATCTGAACCCCTGGTTAAAGTGGGACGTGCAGGGCCTTGAGAAGCTGAATAAAAAGAACTGGTATCTGCTGATCTGCAATCATCACAGTTGGGCCGACATCGTTGTATTGTGCGTGCTGTTTCGCAAACATATTCCGATGAACAAATACTTTCTGAAACAGCAACTGGCATGGGTGCCTTTCATTGGTCTGGCCTGCTGGGCGCTGGATATGCCGTTTATGAAACGCTATTCACGCAGCTATCTGATTCGTCATCCGGAACGCCGCGGTATGGACGTGGAAACTACGCGCCGTTCTTGCGAGAAGTTTCGCGCGCATCCCACCACCATAGTTAATTTCGTCGAAGGTTCGCGCTTTACCGAAGAGAAGCGCCAGCAGACTCGCTCTCCGTATCAGCACCTGTTGCCGCCAAAGGCAGCGGGTATCGCAATGGCCCTCAACGTGCTGGGTGAGCAGTTTGATAAATTGTTGAACGTAACGCTCTGCTATCCGCAAAACGACAGGACGCCGTTCTACGATATGCTCAGCGGCAAGCTGACGCGTATCGTAGTCCGCGTTGATCTGTTGCCCATCGATACGGAACTGCACGGTGATTACGTTAACGATAAAAACTTCAAACGTCGTTTCCAGCTTTGGCTCAATACACTCTGGAAAGAGAAAGACGAACAGATAGCGGAGTTAAAATCTTCATACAAAAACGCCGGTCAATGACCGGCGTTTTCTTTATGTTTGTTACTTCATCTCAACCAGGTGTTTCACGGTATCAGCGTACTGTTGTACGAAGATATCCATACTGGTGGTGTCCATACCACGCATATTTACCTGGTATTTACCGTTAACATACATCGCTGGCACGCCCTGCAACTGGAAGTCAGCGGCAGCTTTTTCCTGCTGTGCCACGAGAGATTTCACCACAAAACTGTTCCAGGCAGCGTCGTAGTCTTCACCTTTCACACCGGCATCAACAAACACTTTACGGATATCTGCCGTAGTTTGTACGGTCTGGGTTTTCTGTACGGCTTCAAACATAGGCGCGGTGATCTTATCTTCCACACCCAGCGCAATCGCAACCGCCCATGCCTGAGTCAGATCTTTACCCAATGGGCCAAGGAACTCAACGTGGTATTTCGTCATTTTGGTGCCTTCCGGCAGCTTTTTCTTCACGTTGTCAGAAACATGAAGTACCTGCTCAAACTCGTAGCAGTGCGGGCAGTAGAAGGAGAAGAACTCCAGCACCTGAGGCTCGCCAGCTACAGGCTTGTCCAGCGTAATGTACTGCTTGCCGTCGGTAAACTGCGCAGCAGTTGCGCTAAATGCCAGAATCATACCAGCCAGCGCCAGCCAAATTTTTTTCATGATTAACTCTCTCCTGGGTGTGTCCAATTAATACATCGGCGTTAATTGCAGAGGGGGTTCCTGTAGAACCTTAACCTGCTCGGTAAATGTGGATATCTGGTTGCGCCAGTAATCCTCCCCGGTAAGCCAGGGGAAATTTCGGGGAAAAGCCGGGTCTTCCCAACGCCTGATTAACCACGCGAGATAATAAACAAATCGCATCGCACGTAAAGGCTCTATCAGGGCAATTTCGTCTGAATTAAAGGGGCTAAATTCTTCATAAGCTTCAATTATGGTCTCAAGCTGCATGCGCTGCTCGGCTTTATCACCGTTCAGGAGCATCCACAGATCCTGCACCGCAGGTCCCATACGAGCGTCATCAAGATCGACAAATAGCGGGCCGTCGCGCCAGAGAATATTCCCGGCGTGGCAGTCACCGTGCAGGCGTAGAGCGGTAATATCATCCCGCCAGCAGGCTTTTACAGCATCAATAAGCTTATCGGTCGCCGTGAGGAAATTATCCTTAAGCGCCTTTGGGATCAGCGCCGATGTTTCGAATACCTCTCGCGGCTCAATAAGATATTCCTGAACACCAATCGTCGGTCGGGCAACAAACGATTTTTTACGTCCCGTCTGATGAATGCGCCCCAGATAACGGGCAACCCATTCCATCTGATCGATATTATCTGCCTCAAACTGTCTTCCGCCCAGGCTCGGAAATACCGCGTAGTAAAAACCCTGATGGGTCAGCAGCGTTTGGTTATTAAATTTGAGCGGTGCCGCAACGGGAACATCGTCATCCAGCAGATCGTGGGCAAACTGATGCTCTTCCTGAATTTGTTCTGCGGACCAGCGCTGTGGCCGGTAAAACTTTACGACAAAGCGCTGGCGCTCTTCGTCCTGAAATTGGTAGACACGGTTTTCGTAGCTGTTTAAAGGGGTTAACCCGGAATCCACCCGAATACCCTGCTCGAACAGCGCATCCATAATGGTATCCGGGTGTAGTGTCTGGAAAGTAAAAGCCTGGTCGTTCATCCGATCATCCGGAAATTATACGAATGATTCAGGATATCATCTTGTGGCGATTTCGGTGGCTCCGCTTACAAGCTTTTACTCTTTAATTACGCCTCGGGCGCGCAGTAATGCGGTTTTAAAATCCTCTTCATAATCTTTCTGAATACCAGGAATAACAGCATCTTTAGCCGAGTCACGCATTTTGAGGTGGTAGATCAGGATGTCGTCAGAAAGGTCTGCCAGTTCGCCATCAAAACCTGACTCTTTCGCCAGTTTCTGTAAAAATTGCATCAGATTCAGCTCTGGCTCTTTTTGCCAGGCCGGCTGGAGAAGCTCAATGACTTCATTAAGACGTTTACATTTCATGGTAGTGCTCCTTTCATTTAGAGAGACACGTTAGCAGGGTCAATCCCACAATAAAAGAGGCGATATTCGTGAATCAATGCCAGGAAATCATCGGGGTCGTTCTTGCCGGAGGCAGGGCAACGCGAATGGGCGGAAAAGATAAAGGTCTTCAGCTCCTGAACAACACCCCCTTATGGCAGCATGTTGCTGATACCCTGGCAAATCAGGTGTCGTCGATGGCGATCAGCGCTAACCGACATGTTGATATTTATCAGCGCAGTGGATATCCGGTTTATCAGGATAAGCTTGTGGACTACCCCGGCCCGCTGGCGGGAATGCTTTCCGTTATGCAGCAGTCGCACGGAGAGTGGTTTCTCTTTTGTTCATGTGATACGCCCTTCATCCCGTCCTGTCTGGTTGAACGTCTGGTGCAGCGGTGCGAGGGTGCTCCCGTCGTCTGGGTACACGACGGCGAACGCGACCATCCGACGATCGCATTGATTAATCGCTCGTTAATATCTGCGCTGGAAGATTACCTGGCCGCAGGAGAGCGACGCGTCATGGTATTTATGCGCCAGTCAGGAGGGCATTCCGTTGATTTCAGCGACATGAAATCGGCGTTTGTGAATGTAAACACGACGGAAGATTTGCAGATGATGCAGGAGAAGAAATGATACCCGTATTAGCGATCTCTGCCTGGAGCGGCACCGGGAAGACTACGCTGCTAAAAAAGCTGATACCTGCACTTTGCGCTAAAGGTATTCGTCCCGGATTGATTAAGCACACGCACCATAACATGGATGTCGATAAGCAGGGGAAAGATAGCTATGAGCTGCGTAAGGCTGGCGCTGCACAAACGATGGTGGCGAGTAACCAGCGCTGGGCGTTAATGACAGAAACTCCGGATGAAGCACCGCTGGATCTCGCTTATCTTGTCAGCCGGATGGATCATTCCACGCTGGATCTGGTGCTGGTTGAGGGGTTTAAGCACGAGGCTGTTGCGAAGATCCTGCTGTTCAGAAACGGTGCCGGGCATGATGTAAGTGAGTTAACGCTGGATGAACATGTGATTGCTGTGGCCAGTGACGCTGCGTTGACGCTGGAAGTACCGGTTCTGGATTTGAATAATGTGGAGGGGATTGCAGAGTTTATTTTGGCGTGGTGTGCAGTCTGAAAGCTGCCGGGTGACGGCTTCGCCTTACCCGGCCTATCGTTTTTCGACGTACAAACGCAAAAAGGCCATCCTTGCGGATGGCCTCTTCACTTGTTTGATGCCTGGCAGTTCCCTACTCTCACATGGGGAGACCCCACACTACCATCGGCGCTACGGCGTTTCACTTCTGAGTTCGGCATGGGGTCAGGTGGGACCACCGCGCTAAAGCCGCCAGGCAAATTCTGTTAATCTGTATCAGGCTGAAAATCGTGTCTGTCTCTCTTCGCCAAAACAGCTTCGGCGTTGTAAGGTTAAGCCTCACGGTTCATTAGTATCGGTTAGCTCAACGCATCGCTGCGCTTACACACCCGACCTATCAACGTCGTCGTCTTCAACGTTCCTTCAGGAGACTTAAAGTCTCAGGGAGAACTCATCTCGGGGCAAGTTTCGTGCTTAGATGCTTTCAGCACTTATCTCTTCCGCATTTAGCTACCGGGCAGTGCCATTGGCATGACAACCCGAACACCAGTGATGCGTCCACTCCGGTCCTCTCGTACTAGGAGCAGCCCCCCTCAATTCTCCAGCGCCCACGGCAGATAGGGACCGAACTGTCTCACGACGTTCTAAACCCAGCTCGCGTACCACTTTAAATGGCGAACAGCCATACCCTTGGGACCTACTTCAGCCCCAGGATGTGATGAGCCGACATCGAGGTGCCAAACACCGCCGTCGATATGAACTCTTGGGCGGTATCAGCCTGTTATCCCCGGAGTACCTTTTATCCGTTGAGCGATGGCCCTTCCATTCAGAACCACCGGATCACTATGACCTGCTTTCGCACCTGCTCGCGCCGTCACGCTCGCAGTCAAGCTGGCTTATGCCATTGCACTAACCTCCTGATGTCCGACCAGGATTAGCCAACCTTCGTGCTCCTCCGTTACTCTTTGGGAGGAGACCGCCCCAGTCAAACTACCCACCAGACACTGTCCGCAACCCGGATTACGGGTCTACGTTAGAACACCAGCCATTAAAGGGTGGTATTTCAAGGTTGGCTCCACGCAGACTGGCGTCCACGCTTCAAAGCCTCCCACCTATCCTACACATCAAGGACCAGTGTTCAGTGTCAAGCTATAGTAAAGGTTCACGGGGTCTTTCCGTCTTGCCGCGGGTACACTGCATCTTCACAGCGAGTTCAATTTCACTGAGTCTCGGGTGGAGACAGCCTGGCCATCATTACGCCATTCGTGCAGGTCGGAACTTACCCGACAAGGAATTTCGCTACCTTAGGACCGTTATAGTTACGGCCGCCGTTTACCGGGGCTTCGATCAAGAGCTTCGCGTTGCCGCTAACCCCATCAATTAACCTTCCGGCACCGGGCAGGCGTCACACCGTATACGTCCACTTTCGTGTTTGCACAGTGCTGTGTTTTTAATAAACAGTTGCAGCCAGCTGGTATCTTCGACTGATTTCAGCTCCGCCCGCAGGGGCTTCACCTACCTATCAGCGTGCCTTCTCCCGAAGTTACGGCACCATTTTGCCTAGTTCCTTCACCCGAGTTCTCTCAAGCGCCTTGGTATTCTCTACCTGACCACCTGTGTCGGTTTGGGGTACGATTTCGTGTTACCTGATGCTTAGAGGCTTTTCCTGGAAGCAGGGCATTTATCACTTCAGCACCGTAGTGCCTCGTCATCACACCTCAGCGTTAATAAGGTACCGGATTTACCTGGAACCTCCGCCTACATGCTTAAACCGGGACAACCGTCGCCCGGCTGACATAGCCTTCTCCGTCCCCCCTTCGCAGTAACACCAAGTACAGGAATATTAACCTGTTTCCCATCGACTACGCCTTTCGGCCTCGCCTTAGGGGTCGACTCACCCTGCCCCGATTAACGTTGGACAGGAACCCTTGGTCTTCCGGCGAGCGGGCTTTTCACCCGCTTTATCGTTACTTATGTCAGCATTCGCACTTCTGATACCTCCAGCACCCCTCACAGGACACCTTCAACGGCTTACAGAACGCTCCCCTACCCAACAACGCATAAGCGTCGCTGCCGCAGCTTCGGTGCATGGTTTAGCCCCGTTACATCTTCCGCGCAGGCCGACTCGACCAGTGAGCTATTACGCTTTCTTTAAATGATGGCTGCTTCTAAGCCAACATCCTGGCTGTCTGTGCCTTCCCACATCGTTTCCCACTTAACCATGACTTTGGGACCTTAGCTGGCGGTCTGGGTTGTTTCCCTCTTCACGACGGACGTTAGCACCCGCCGTGTGTCTCCCGTGATAACATTCTTCGGTATTCGTAGTTTGCATCGGGTTGGTAAGCCGGGATGGCCCCCTAGCCGAAACAGTGCTCTACCCCCGAAGATGAGTTCACGAGGCGCTACCTAAATAGCTTTCGGGGAGAACCAGCTATCTCCCGGTTTGATTGGCCTTTCACCCCCAGCCACAGGTCATCCGCTAATTTTTCAACATTAGTCGGTTCGGTCCTCCAGTTAGTGTTACCCAACCTTCAACCTGCCCATGGCTAGATCACCGGGTTTCGGGTCTATACCCTGCAACTTAACGCCCAGTTAAGACTCGGTTTCCCTTCGGCTCCCCTATACGGTTAACCTTGCTACAGAATATAAGTCGCTGACCCATTATACAAAAGGTACGCAGTCACCCCATAAAGAGGCTCCCACTGCTTGTACGTACACGGTTTCAGGTTCTTTTTCACTCCCCTCGCCGGGGTTCTTTTCGCCTTTCCCTCACGGTACTGGTTCACTATCGGTCAGTCAGGAGTATTTAGCCTTGGAGGATGGTCCCCCCATATTCAGACAGGATACCACGTGTCCCGCCCTACTCTTCGAGTTCACAGCAAGTGTGCTTTCGTGTACGGGACTATCACCCTGTACCGTCGGACTTTCCAGACCGTTCCACTAACACACAAGCTGATTCAGACTCCGGGCTGCTCCCCGTTCGCTCGCCGCTACTGGGGGAATCTCGGTTGATTTCTTTTCCTCGGGGTACTTAGATGTTTCAGTTCCCCCGGTTCGCCTCGTTAACCTATGTATTCAGTTAACGATAGTGCAACGGATTGCACTGGGTTTCCCCATTCGGACATCGCCGGGTCAAAGGTTCATATCACCTCGCCGGCGCTTTTCGCAGATTAGCACGTCCTTCATCGCCTCTGACTGCCAGGGCATCCACCGTGTACGCTTAGTCGCTTAACCTCACAACCCGAAGATGTTTCACTTCTGATTGCGAAAATTTGAGAGACTCGAACACACATGAGCTGTGTGTCGTTTCAATTTTCAGCTTGATCCAGATTTTTAAAGAGCAAATATCTCAAACATGACTCGCAAGTCAGTTTTGAGATATGACGGCAGGTGACTTTCACTCACGAACCAGCAAGTGGCGTCCCCTAGGGGATTCGAACCCCTGTTACCGCCGTGAAAGGGCGGTGTCCTGGGCCTCTAGACGAAGGGGACGTACAGTCTCAATCGCAAGACGCCTTGCTATTTACTTTTCATCAGACAATCTGTGTGAGCACTACAAAGGCAGGTTCTTTAAGGTAAGGAGGTGATCCAACCGCAGGTTCCCCTACGGTTACCTTGTTACGACTTCACCCCAGTCATGAATCACAAAGTGGTAAGCGCCCTCCCGAAGGTTAAGCTACCTACTTCTTTTGCAACCCACTCCCATGGTGTGACGGGCGGTGTGTACAAGGCCCGGGAACGTATTCACCGTGGCATTCTGATCCACGATTACTAGCGATTCCGACTTCATGGAGTCGAGTTGCAGACTCCAATCCGGACTACGACGCACTTTATGAGGTCCGCTTGCTCTCGCGAGGTCGCTTCTCTTTGTATGCGCCATTGTAGCACGTGTGTAGCCCTACTCGTAAGGGCCATGATGACTTGACGTCATCCCCACCTTCCTCCAGTTTATCACTGGCAGTCTCCTTTGAGTTCCCGGCCTAACCGCTGGCAACAAAGGATAAGGGTTGCGCTCGTTGCGGGACTTAACCCAACATTTCACAACACGAGCTGACGACAGCCATGCAGCACCTGTCTCAGAGTTCCCGAAGGCACCAATCCATCTCTGGAAAGTTCTCTGGATGTCAAGAGTAGGTAAGGTTCTTCGCGTTGCATCGAATTAAACCACATGCTCCACCGCTTGTGCGGGCCCCCGTCAATTCATTTGAGTTTTAACCTTGCGGCCGTACTCCCCAGGCGGTCGACTTAACGCGTTAGCTCCGGAAGCCACGCCTCAAGGGCACAACCTCCAAGTCGACATCGTTTACGGCGTGGACTACCAGGGTATCTAATCCTGTTTGCTCCCCACGCTTTCGCACCTGAGCGTCAGTCTTTGTCCAGGGGGCCGCCTTCGCCACCGGTATTCCTCCAGATCTCTACGCATTTCACCGCTACACCTGGAATTCTACCCCCCTCTACAAGACTCTAGCCTGCCAGTTTCGAATGCAGTTCCCAGGTTGAGCCCGGGGATTTCACATCCGACTTGACAGACCGCCTGCGTGCGCTTTACGCCCAGTAATTCCGATTAACGCTTGCACCCTCCGTATTACCGCGGCTGCTGGCACGGAGTTAGCCGGTGCTTCTTCTGCGGGTAACGTCAATCGACAGGGTTATTAACCCTGTCGCCTTCCTCCCCGCTGAAAGTACTTTACAACCCGAAGGCCTTCTTCATACACGCGGCATGGCTGCATCAGGCTTGCGCCCATTGTGCAATATTCCCCACTGCTGCCTCCCGTAGGAGTCTGGACCGTGTCTCAGTTCCAGTGTGGCTGGTCATCCTCTCAGACCAGCTAGGGATCGTCGCCTAGGTGAGCCGTTACCCCACCTACTAGCTAATCCCATCTGGGCACATCCGATGGCAAGAGGCCCGAAGGTCCCCCTCTTTGGTCTTGCGACGTTATGCGGTATTAGCTACCGTTTCCAGTAGTTATCCCCCTCCATCAGGCAGTTTCCCAGACATTACTCACCCGTCCGCCACTCGTCAGCAAAGCAGCAAGCTGCTTCCTGTTACCGTTCGACTTGCATGTGTTAGGCCTGCCGCCAGCGTTCAATCTGAGCCATGATCAAACTCTTCAATTTAAGTTTGATGCTCGTGAATTAAACTTCGTAATGAATTACGTGTTCACTCAGAGACTTGGTATTCATTTTTCGTCCGAGGACGTTAAGAATCCATGTCACTTTGAGTGCCCACACAGATTGTCTGATAAATTGTTAAAGAGCAGTGCCGCTACGTTTTCGCTGCGGCGCGGGGTGTGCATATTACGCTTCCCCGCTTCAGAGTCAAGCGTTTATTTTGCTTTTCTCTGCTGACCCGGCGGCTTGCGTGCCGTTGTTCCGTGTCAGTGGAGGCGCATTATAGGGAGTTCTTCTGAAGTGACAAGAGGTAATTTAAAAAAAGTTTCTGACCGTGTTTTTTTTCACCAAAAGCGATGAGATCAAGCTACAAATTGTTCTAATTGATGTATCTGCAACCACAATCACACCTGAGATGGCATAATTAGCCGCATCAATATTTAAGGAATAAAAGCGATGCCATTAAGCGCACAACAGCTGGCAGCTCAAAAAAACCTGTCCTATGTGCTGGCAGAAAAGCTGGCTCAGCTGATCTTAGCGGGTAAATATGCCCCAGGTAGCATCCTGCCCAGCGAGATGGAGCTGGGGGATCAGTTTGGTGTAAGCCGTACCGCCGTTCGCGAAGCGGTAAAAACATTAACGGCGAAAGGGATGGTGCTTCCACGCCCGCGCATTGGCACCCGCGTTATGCCTCAGGGGAACTGGAACTTTCTCGATCAGGAGTTACTCACCTGGTGGATGACCGAAGATAACTTTAATCAGGTCGTCGATCACTTTCTGGTCATGCGCAGCAGTCTTGAGCCTCAGGCCTGTCTGCTTGCCGCCACGCTCGGCACAGCAGAGCAAAAAGCGCAGCTCAATACTTTTATGGAAGAGATGGTGGATCTGAAAAAGCACTTTAACCGCGAGCGCTGGATAGAAGTCGATATGGCCTGGCATGAACATATCTATAATATGAGCGGAAATCCTTTCCTGACCTCCTTTGCTTCTTTATTCCATTCTGTGTACCACACTTACTTTGCCTCTATCACACAGGATGAGGTGGTGAAGCTGGATCTGCATCAGGCGATAGTCGATGCCATTCAGGAAAGCGACGGGCAGCGAGCCCTGAGTGCGTGCCAGGCGTTGCTGGCCGCGCCAACCCACCAGCAGGTAAATAAATGACAGAGAAAAAAGCACGCAGTATGGCCGGATTGCCGTGGATTGCAGCCATGGCGTTCTTTATGCAGGCACTGGATGCCACTATCCTCAATACCGCCCTTCCCGCAATAGCCCAAAGCCTTAACCGCTCCCCACTGGCGATGCAATCCGCCATCGTCAGTTATACCCTGACGGTGGCGATGCTCATTCCGGTCAGCGGCTGGCTGGCCGATCGTTTCGGCACGCGCAAAGTGTTTATGCTGGCGGTGACGCTGTTCACCCTCGGTTCTCTGGCTTGCGCCCTTTCTACCTCTCTGACGGAACTGGTTATCTTCCGCGTTCTACAGGGGATAGGCGGCGCGATGATGATGCCCGTCGCGCGTCTGGCGTTATTGCGCGCCTATCCGCGCAGCGAACTGCTCCCGGTGCTCAACTTTGTGACTATGCCGGGGCTGGTCGGCCCGATACTTGGCCCGGTTCTCGGCGGCGTACTGGTGACCTGGGCAAGCTGGCACTGGATCTTCCTGATTAATATTCCGATTGGTGTGGCAGGGCTAATCTATGCCCGCAAATATATGCCGAACTTCACCACACCACGACGCAGCTTCGATATGGGCGGCTTCTTCCTGTTTGGCCTGAGCCTGGTCCTGTTCTCCAGCGGGATGGAGCTGTTTGGCGAGAAAATCGTAGCGACGTGGCTGGCGCTGGCCATCATTCTTAGCGGTATTCTGCTGTTCCTTCTATATATCCGTCATGCGCGTCGCCATCCGACACCGCTTATCTCTTTATCTCTGTTTAACACCCGAACGTTTTCCGTCGGGATCGCGGGCAATATTGCCTCGCGTCTGGGCACGGGCTGCGTACCGTTCCTGATGCCGCTGATGCTCCAGGTCGGTTTCGGCTATCCGGCCCTGATTGCTGGCTGCATGATGGCCCCCACAGCGATGGGCTCAATTCTGGCAAAATCGACGGTCACGCAGGTGCTGCGCTGGTTTGGCTATCGTAAGACGCTGGTTGGCGTGACGATCTTTATTGGATTGATGATTGCGCAGTTCTCCCTGCAATCTGCGGCGTTACCCATCTGGATGCTGATCCTGCCGCTGTTTGTGCTGGGTATGGCCATGTCGACGCAGTTTACGTCGATGAACACCATCACCCTTGGGGACCTCACCGACGAGAATGCCAGCAGCGGCAACAGCGTACTGGCGGTCACTCAACAGCTGTCGATCAGCCTCGGGGTTGCCATGAGCGCGGCGGTACTGCGGTTTTATGAAGGGTTTGACGGTACAAATACCGTTGAGCAGTTCCACTATACCTTTATCACCATGGGCGCGCTTACCGTGGTATCGGCGGTGGTCTTTATGTTGTTAAAACCAAAAGACGGCCGGAACCTGATTAAAGAGCGTCATAAAGAGAAGGCTAAACCGAACCGCGTTCCATCAGAACAGGAGTAAGCTGCAAACGTTGCTGTTGCAGCGTGGGCTGAGCCATGCGGTGGATCAACACATCGATAGCCAGCTCACCCAGTTCATCCTTCGGCTGATGAATGGTGGTCAGCGGCGGCGTCATGTAGCGCGCCAGTTCGATATCATCATAACCGACGATCGCCATGTCGTCCGGAACACGTAATCCCGCCTGATACAGCGCCTGATAAGCTCCGAATGCCATCGCATCGTTACCGATAAACACCGCCTGCGGGCGCGGCTCTTGCGCCAGCAGTTTCTGCATTGCTTCAAATCCACCGTTAAATTCGAAATCGCCGGTGATGCGATAGCCATCAGGAATGGCAAGCCCCGCCCGTTCCATGGCCGAAAGATAGCCTTCCAGACGCAAGCGCGCCGGGGTTTTATCCAGCGGGCCGGTAATACAGGCGATGCGGGTATGGCCTTTATCTATCAGATGCTGGGTCGCCATATCGCCACCCAGCAGCGAGTTATCCTGGATCAGATCGCTGGTGCCATCGAACGGCGCCCAGTCCATCATGACCGTAGGAATAGAAGGGTAGCGCTGAATGATCTCTTTCGAGGGTTGATGCGTTTCGGTACAGAGCAGCAGCAGCCCGTCGACGCGTTTTTGCATCAGCGTCTCCAGGTTTCGGTTCATGCGCTGCTCATCGCCTTCGGTATTGCACAGCACCAGGCTGTAGCCGCGCTCGAAGCAGCTGCGCTCCACGCCGCGCACCAGTTCAGAATAAAAAGGGTTGGTACTGGCGGTGATCAGCATGCCGATGGTGCGCGTCTGGTTAAGCTTCAGGCTGCGGGCCAGCGCAGACGGCGCATAGTTGAGTTCTTTAATTGCAGCGTCAACTTTCTCCCGAATCGCCTCGCTGACGAAGCGATCCTTATTGATAACGTGGGAGACAGTCGAGGTAGAAACGCCCGCCATACGGGCGACATCTTTCATTGTGGCCAAGCGTTACCCCTGCTGACTTAAGAATTCATCAATCTCTTTACGCCATGGAACAGAAGGCTGAGCGCCTTTACGCGTTACCGCAATCGCGGCGGCGGCATGCGCGAAGCGAATCGCGTCATCCATTGCTTTTCCTTCCAGCAGCGCCGTTACCAGCGCACCGTTGAAGGTGTCACCTGCGGCGATGGTATCAATGGCTTTGACCTTAAAGCCCGGTACGCGACGGCCTTCGCCATTGACGCTAGCCCACACCCCACGGCTGCCGAGGGTGATGATCACGGTGCCGATGCCTTTATCATGCAGCGCAAGCGCGGCACGCGCGGCATCGTCATCATTTTCGACACGGATACCCGTCAGCTTTTCCGCTTCGGTTTCGTTCGGGGTGATGATATCCACCAGCGCCAGCAGCTCGTCTGATAATACACGGGCAGGCGCCGGGTTAAGTACGACAGACGTATGATTTTCATGCGCAATTTTCGCAGCGGCCAGCACGCTTTCAACCGGTGACTCCAGCTGCATCAGCAGGGCTTCCGCTCCGGCGATGATCCCACGCTGCGCTTCGACGCGTTCAGTCGTTAACGCGGCATTAGCCCCCGCATGAATACCGATGACATTCTCACCTTCCGCATTGACGAAAATCAGCGCCACGCCGGTAGATTCCCCTGCAACCACGCTGACGGGTGCGATGTCGATTTTGTCGCTTGCCAGCTGTTTGCGTACGCGCTCGCCGGTATCGTCATCACCCGTACAGGCGATAAACGCGATATTTGCCCCGCTGCGTCCGGCGGCAACTGCCTGGTTTGCACCCTTACCGCCGAACGCGACCTGATACTGATTGCCGGTGACGGTTTCGCCCGGAGTGGGGAACGTTTCAAGGTTAAGAATGTGATCGGCATTGATACTGCCAAGGACGACGAGGTTGCCTGCGGTTTTCATGTATTGAGGTGTCCATCTGAGAGCGCCACCGGTATTACCCGGTGGCGTATGCCACACTTTTCTTTTATTTGGTGTCCCTCAGGCAGCCAGCGACTGCCTGAATCGCCTTTACTGCTTAATGACCAGTTTCAGGTCAACAGGATATTTGGCCTGAACTTTTTCGCCCTTCAGCACTTTATCGGCAGTTTGCACGCCAGTCGCGCCAATCTGCTCAGGCAGCTGAGCGATGGTCGCAGCCAGTTTGCCATCATTTACTGCTTTTTCACCATCCGGCGTGCCGTCAAATCCGACAACCATCACATCTGATTTACCCGCAGTCTGGAGCGCACGCAGCGCACCGAGCGCCATTTCGTCGTTCTGTGCGAATACCGCCTGCACATCAGGATGCGCGGTCAGCAGGTTCTGCATGACGTTCAGACCCTTTGTACGGTCGAAGTCTGCCGGCTGGCTCGCCAGCACGTTAAATTTGTGCGCCGCTACAGCCTGCTGGAAACCTTCACCACGTTCACGGGCCGCGGAAGTCCCGGCGATACCCTGCAACTCGATCACTTTCGCGCCTTCACCTGCTTTCTTCGCGATGTAGTCACCGGCGATTTTACCGCCCAGTACGTTATCAGACGCAATATGGCTAACAACGTCGCCTTTGGTCGCCTGACGGTCCAGGGTGATTACCGGGATCTTCGCCTGGTTTGCCATCTTCACGGCGTTACCGACCGCGTCGGAATCGGTTGGGTTGATCAGCAGGATTTTGGTACCACGAACGGTTAAGTCCTGAACGTTAGCCAGCTCTTTCGCCGGGTTGTTCTGAGAATCCAGCACCACCAGGTTGTAACCCAGTTTGTCTGCTTCTTTCTGCGCGCCATCCTTCAGGGAGACGAAGAACGGGTTGTTCAGGGTAGAGACAACCAGCGCGATGGTGTCCTTCGCCATGGCGTTAGCACTTACGGTTGCGCTCAGCGCGACAGCAGAAACCAGGGTAGCCAGTTTTTTCATGTTCATATCTAAGATGTCCTGTAGTGTCGTCAGTTACTGTTTTTTGTTGTCTACCAGTACCGCCAGCAAAATCACCACTGCCTTAACGATCATCTGGTAATAGGAGGAAACACCTAACAAATTCAAGCCATTATTCAGGAAACCGAGGATCAGTGCGCCGATCAATGTCCCAACAATGCGACCTTTACCGCCCGCAAGGCTCGTACCACCCAGAACCACTGCCGCGATGGCATCCAGCTCATAGCCCGTACCCGCCGTTGGCTGAGCGGAAGAGAGGCGCGCCACTTCGATGATGCCCGCCAGAGATGCCAGCAGACCGCACAGGGAGTAAACGATAATTTTAACTTTGTTGACGCTAATACCGGACAGACGCGTTGCCGATTCGTTACCGCCCAGCGCATAAATATAACGACCCAGACGGGTATGATGCAGCATGTACCATGCCGCCAGGAAGACGATAGCCATAATCCAGACTGGCGTCGGGATACCCAGCGGGCGTCCGATACCAAACCAGCCAAACAGATCGGCGTTTTCGGTAAAGCCGGTATTCACCGGGCTACCGTTGGTGTACACCATGGTGACGCCGCGCAGCAGCAGCATCATCACCAGCGTGGCAATAAACGCCTGTACGCGGCCTTTTGCCACAATCACGCCGGTTACCGCGCCAATTGCCGCACCTGCCACCAGCGCAGCAGCAACGGCCACCAGCGCGTTGACCTCAATACCGACAATCGACGCGGCAATCGCACCGGTGAGCGCCAGCAGGGAACCGACGGACAGATCGATACCCGAGGTCAAAATCACCAGCGTCATCCCCACCGCCATAATGGCGTTGACGGAGGTCTGCTGAAGAATGTTGAACAGGTTATTGACGGTAAAAAAGTTCGGGCTCATGGTCGAGACAATCGCGATCAGCACCAGCAGGGCAATCAGCGATTTTTGTTCCATCAGCCATGCCTTTGTGAAATAGCGGCGACCAGAAACAGCCTGGGTAGTCATCTTCTTACTCCTGATTCACGCGATTAAGCTTGCCCACAGCGGCAGCCATCAGAACTTCCTGGGTGGCCTGCTCGCGAGTGAATTCACCACCGAGATGCCCTTCATGCATGACGATAATGCGATCGCTCATGCCTAATACTTCTGGCATCTCGGAAGAGACCAGAATCATGCTCAGACCGTCGGCCTTGAACTGGTTAATCAGCTGATAGATCTCTTTTTTCGCGCCCACGTCAACGCCGCGAGTTGGCTCATCGAGGATCAGTACTTTCGGGCGCGTCATCAACCCGCGGGCAATCGCCACTTTCTGCTGATTACCGCCGGACAACAGGCCAATCGCCTGCTCCATCGATGGGGTTTTAACGTTAAAGAGACGGATAAAATCGCTGACCGCCTGCTGCTCATCTTTGTGTTTCAGGCTGCCGCCGCTGCGGCTGAAATAGCGTAGCGCGGTCAGGGACATGTTCTCTTTTACCGACATGCCCAGCACTAAGCCGTCACGCTTACGGTCTTCGGAGATATAGACAATGCCGTTCGCCAGGCCATCCTGCGGCGAGCGGGTGACCACCTCATGGCCGTCAAGGGTAACGTAGCCGCTGGTGCGCGGCAGTGCGCCATAGAGCACTTTCATCAGTTCGGTACGTCCCGCGCCCATCAGGCCCGCGACGCCAAGGATCTCGCCCTTGCGCAGGGTAAAGGAGACGTCATCCACGCCCGGCCCGCAGAGGTTATCCACCTTCAGGCGGATCTCTCCTGGCGCTTTGTCCAGACGCGGATACTGGTCTTCGAGCTTACGTCCCACCATCATTTCAATCAGCGAATCTTCGGTCAGCGTGGCCACTTCACGCTCGGCAATGAACTGCCCGTCGCGGAAGACGGTGACGTCGTCGCAGATCTCGAAAATTTCTTTCATGCGGTGAGAGATATAGACAATGCCGCGCCCCTGGGATTTCAACTCACGGATCACGCGGAACAGGGATTCGGTTTCGGTATCGGTCAGGGCGTCGGTCGGTTCATCCATAATGATGACCTTCGACTCGAAGCTCAGCACCTTCGCGATCTCCACCATCTGCTGATCGCCGATGGAAAGGTCGCCCACCAGTCGGTCGCTCTTAAAGCGCAGATTCAGCTTCGCCAGCAGTTTGTCCGCTTCGGCATACATGGTTTTCCAGTCGATTTTGCCAAACCGGTTCACGAACTCACGGCCGAGGAAGATGTTCTCCGCAATGGTGAGCTGCGGGATCAGATTCAGCTCCTGGTGGATGATGCCAATGCCCGCTTCCTGAGAGGATTTCGGGCCGTTGAAGGTGGTCTCTTTACCCAGCCACAGCAGCGAACCGGCATCGCGTTGATAGATACCGGTCAGCACTTTCATCATGGTGGATTTGCCCGCGCCGTTTTCGCCCACCAGCGCCATTACGCGCCCGGAATAGACGTTCAGCGCCGCGCCGGAGAGGGCTTTAACGCCCGGGAACGACTTATCGATCCCTTTGAGTTGCAGTAATGCGTCCATGATGGCCTCAGAAGGTGACGCCAGCACAGAGAATGATATTCGCATACGGGGAACACTCCCCGCTGCGAATCACCGCCTGACTGTCTGCGGTTTGTTGTTTGAACTGCTCGTGCGTTGTGTAACGAATTTCTATGGTGTTTCCCTGGTGCTGTTGCAGTTGCTCAATGTGGCTGAGCAACGTTTCGTGGAGTTGCGGATTATGTTGTTTGATTTCCGCCGCGAGAATGGCCGCCTCAACCTGCATCTCCGCCGTCACGACTTCCAGTACCTGCATGAACGAGGGTACGCCCTGCGTTAACGCCATATCGATACGGGTTGTGCTGCGCGGAACCGGTAAGCCTGCATCGCAAACCACCAGCGTATCGGTATGCCCAAGACGGGAAATTACCGATGATATTTCTGAGTTGAGTACTGTGCCTTTCTTCATTTTTTGCTCCACTAGCGAAACGTTTCGCTAAAAACAGTGTAGCCGCAGAAGTGTTCAGAAAACCATCATGACGTAACGGATTTGTGATCGGCGTCGAAACGTTTCGCTAAGTGAAATGCAAAGGAGGTAAATGCAAAACGGTAACCGTCAGGTTACCGTTTTTTATGTTTGCGCCCTCTCCCTGTGGGCTGAGGGTTCCCCACAAATTAATGCGAGCACTGAGCAATCCCCTCGCCCCTCCGGGGAGAGGGTTAGGGTGAGGGGAACATACGGCGGTGGTGGTCATTCCGTTCACTTTATGTTCCTTGCTACTCTGTAACGACATGACCGGTGAACGTGCCAGGGTGGCTCAGTCGCCACCACCCTGGCGACCCGGGCTCCCGGCGGTAAATCGCCGCTTCGCGGTGCCCTCGGCTTATTCCTTCCGGCTTATCGGGTACGGGCGGAGGCAACGTCCCTGTAAAGCCGCCCTCTCGGCGCATCCCTGCGCCTCGCCCCGGCCGGAAGGCAAACGCCTCAGCGATTTACAGCCGGACCAGGGCATCGCTGACAGCCCTCAGTCATTTAGAAAGCAACTTTATTGCTTCTGCATAAAAAAATTACTGGGGATCCCTCAGCCCTGTGGGAGAGGGGCTGGGTGAGGGCATCAGGCCGCACTGAGAATTAAATCTCGACCTGCGTCCCCAGCTCAATCACGCGATTGGGCGGGATCTCAAACTGGTCAGGCGCACGCAGGGCGTTACGTTGCAGGATGAGATACAGCTTACCGCGCAGACGCAGATACCATGGGCGCTTGCCGATGATCAGCGACTCGTGGGACATAAAGAACGATGTCTCCATCATGCGGCAGCTCAACCCTTCCAGACCGCAGCGGTGGAATACCTCTTCCACATTCGGCGTTTCGCGCCAGCCGTAGCTTGCCACCACGCGCCAGAAGGTTGGCGACAGCTGCTCAATCTGTACGCGTCGCACATTGTGAACATACGGCGCATCTTCGGTACGCAGCGTCAGCAGGATCACGCGCTCGTGCAGCACTTTGTTGTGCTTAAGGTTATGCATCAGCGCAAACGGGATCACGTTCAGCGCACGAGACATATACACCGCCGTACCCGGCACTCGCACCGGCGGGGATTTCTCCAGCGAGGCGATCATCGCCTCCAGAGAATTACCGTGCTCATGCATACGACGCAGCAGGCGGAAACGTTCGCTCTTCCACGTCGTCATCACGATGAACATCACCAGACCCAGCGTCAGCGGCAGCCAGCCACCGGAGACAATCTTATCGAGGTTCGCAGAGAACAGCGGTACGTCGATACAGAGGAAGCCAACCAGGATCAGCCCCACGAGGAACTTATTCCAGTGCCAGTTACGGTACGCCACGGTGGTGGAGAGAATAGAGGTCAACACCATCGTTCCGGTTACCGCGATACCGTACGCCGCCGCCAGGTTACTGGAGTGCTCGAAGCTGACGATAACAATCACCACCGCGAAATAGAGCAGCCAGTTGACGAACGGAATGTAGATCTGACCTGACTCCATCTCAGAGGTATGGATAATGCGCATCGGCGAGAGATACCCCAGACGCACGGCCTGACGCGTCAGGGAGAATACGCCGGAAATGACAGCCTGAGAGGCAATGACCGTCGCCAGCGTCGCCAGGATCAGCATCGGAACCAGCGCCCAGTCCGGCGCCAGCAGGAAGAACGGGTTTTTAATCGCTTCAGGATGGGCAAGCAGCAGCGCGCCCTGGCCGAAGTAATTCAGCACCAGTGAAGGCAGAACAACGCTAAACCAGGCGACGCGAATTGGGAGTTTCCCGAAGTGGCCCATATCTGCATAAAGCGCTTCAACACCGGTAATGGAAAGCACTACCGCGCCCAGCGCCACAAACGACACCACTTTATATTCCAGGAAGAAATGCACCGCCCACATTGGGTTCAGCGCGTGCAGGACATCCGGGTTGGCAATAATACTGCGTAAGCCCAGCGCCGCCAGGATCAGGAACCAGGCCAGCATAATAGGCGCGAACAGCTTACCCACCAGCCCGGTACCGTGTTTTTGTATAGCAAACAGCAACGTCAGCACGATAATAGCGAGTGGCACCACCCACGTATCAAGCTGAGGCGCGACAATCTCCAGCCCCTCTATGGCCGACATCACCGAAATCGCTGGCGTAATCACGACTTCCCCATAGAAGAAGCTGCCGCCAATCAGGCCAATGATGACCAGCACGGAGGTCATTCTTGCAGACGTATTGCGCCCAGCAAGGGACATCAGGGTCAGAATACCGCCCTCGCCCGCGTTATCAGCCCGCATAACGAAAGAGAGATACTTAAGGGAGACCACCAGGATCAGCAGCCAGAAGATGAGCGAGAGGAAACCAAATACGGCGTCACGCTCTACACCAAAACCAAACTGACCGGACAAACATTCACGAAGCGTATAAAGCGGGCTGGTGCCGATATCACCGTAGACAACCCCGATCGCTGCAAGCGTTACTGCGGGTAATGATTGCTTATTATCAGTGCTCATAGACTAGTCTTTTCGTTTGAATAACAAATGTGTGCTTAGTCCCTTGGCCCACAAAAAGCGCACAGTATGCACGATTCAATGCAAAATCGTACCCCTAAATGCAGCCGCATTAATGTAGCGCAAAGAAAATAGCGCCGCACTTCAGCCTATTACCAGGCCAGACCGAAACGTCTATACTCGCTTCAATTAGCCGCCACGACGGCGAAAGGATGCAAAACTATTATGGCTCACTCACATTTATTAGCAGAAAGAATTTCCCGCCTCAGCAGTGCGCTGGAGAAAGGCCTTTACGAGCGTAGCCACGCCATTCGCCTCTGTTTACTGGCGGCGCTGAGCGGGGAAAGCGTGTTTCTGCTGGGTCCGCCGGGCATTGCCAAAAGTCTGATCGCACGCCGCCTCAAATTCGCTTTCCAGAACGCTCGCGCATTCGAGTATTTGATGACGCGTTTCTCCACGCCGGAAGAAGTTTTCGGCCCGCTCTCCATTCAGGCGTTAAAAGATGAGGGACGCTATGAACGTCTGACGGCGGGCTATCTCCCGGAAGCGGAAATCGTCTTTCTTGATGAGATCTGGAAAGCCGGCCCGGCCATTCTGAATACCCTGCTGACGGCAATCAACGAACGCCGCTTCCGCAACGGCGCGAGCGAAGAGAAGATCCCCATGCGGTTGCTGGTGGCCGCGTCTAACGAACTTCCCGAAGCCGACAGCAGCCTGGAAGCGCTGTATGACCGCATGCTGATCCGCCTGTGGCTGGATAAAGTCCAGGACAAATCGAACTTCCGCTCAATGCTGGTAAGCCAGCAGGACGAAAACGAAAATCCGGTGGCACCATCATTACAGGTCACGGACGAAGAGTATGACCAGTGGCAGGAAGAGATAGGCAAAATTAAGCTGCCCGATGCTGTCTTTGAGCTGATCTTCATGCTGCGCCAGCAGCTTGATTTATTGCCCTCCGCGCCGTACGTCTCCGACCGTCGCTGGAAAAAAGCCATTCGTCTGCTTCAGGCAAGCGCCCTGTTCAGCGGCCGCGATGCTGTCGCCCCCATCGATCTGATCCTGCTGAAAGACTGTCTGTGGCACGACGCAGAAGGGATGAATCTGATGCAGCAGCAGCTGGACGTTTTGATGACCGGGCACGCGTGGGGTCAGCAATCCATGCTTAATCAACTGGGGGCGATTGCCCAACGTCGTCTTCAGCTTCAGCAGCAGCAAAGTGACAAAACCGCGCTGAAGGTGAACCGTCTTGGCGGGATGTTTGCCCGTAAACCGCACTATGAACTGCCAGCCGAGCTGACTGACGCCTCGCTCACGCTTCTTCTTCAGCAGCCGCTGAAGCTTCATGATATGCAGGTGGTGCACGTGACGATCGAACGCGTTGCGCTGGTTCAGTGGCTGGATAAGGGCGGCGAGATCCGCGGTAAACTCAACGGTATCGGCTTTGCACAGCCGCTGTCGATGGAAGTCGACAGCAGCCAGCACCTTGTGATCCGCGACGTCAGCCTTCAGGGATCGCGCCTGGCGCTGCCGGGCACGGCCTCTGACAGTCTTCCGGAGGAGATCAAACAGCAGCTCGAAGCGCTGGATAACGAATGGCATCAGCAGCACACGCGCTTCAGCGAGCAGCAGAAATGCCTCTTTATCCATAGCGACTGGTTAGGTCGCATTGAAGCCAGCTTGCAGGATGTCAGCGCGCAGATTAAACAGGCGCGTCAATGCTAACGCTGGACACGCTTAACGTCATGCTGGCGGTTAGCGAGGAAGGGTTGATCGAAGAGGTCGTCATTACCCTGCTCGCTTCACCGCAGCTGGCGGCCTTCTTTGAAAAATTTCCGAAGCTCAGAAAAGCAATGACGGACGATCTTCCCCGCTGGCGCGATAACCTGCGCCAGCGGTTTAAGGAGACGGAAGTCCCGCCGGAACTGACAGAGGAAGTGGCTGGTTACCAGCAGTGCCAGCGGCTTTCAACGCCGCAGTTTATTGCCCAGCTACAGCAAACCCTGACGCTGCTAGATAACGTTCACTCCCCGTTTGCCAGCCAGGCCAGAGCGCTGGTCACGGACAACCCCAGCTTTACTCCCGCCCTGCATACGCTGTTTTTACAGCGCTGGCGGCTCAGTCTTGTCGTTCAGGCCACCTCTCTCAACCAGCAGTTGCTGGACGAAGAGCGCGAACAGCTGTTAAGCGAAGTTCAGGAGCGGATGACGTTAAGCGGCCAGCTAGAACAGGTGCTGGTGGAGAATGAAAACGCCGCCGGTCGACTCTGGGATATGAGTGCCGGTCAGTTAAAACGTGGCGATTATCAGTTGATCGTGAAGTACGGCGACTTTCTGGCACAACAGCCGGAGCTGATGAAGCTTGCTGAACAGCTTGGTCGTTCCCGGGAGGCCAGGTCAGTTCCAAAGAAAGATGCGCCGATGGAAACCTTTCGTACGCTGGTACGCGAGCCGTCCACCGTACCGGAGCAGGTGGACGGCTTACAGCAAAGCGATGATATCCTGCGCCTGTTGCCTACGGAACTCAGCACGCTGGGAATGACCGAACTGGAGTATGAGTTTTATCGCCGTCTGGTGGAAAAACAGCTTCTTACCTATCGGTTGCATGGCGAAGCCTGGCGCGAAAAAATCAGCCAGCGCCCGGTGGTGCATCAGGACTTTGATGAGCAACCGCGCGGTCCATTCATTGTTTGCGTAGATACGTCCGGATCGATGGGGGGATTTAACGAGCAGTGTGCAAAAGCGTTCTGCCTGGCTCTGATGCGCGTGGCGCTCGCCGATCGTCGTCGCTGCTACATCATGTTATTTTCCAGCGAAGTGGTGGGGTATGAACTGACCAGCCCACAGGGGCTGGAGCAGGCGATCCGCTTTTTAAGCCAGCGCTTTCGCGGCGGCACCGATCTGGCCAGCTGTTTTCGCAGCATCATTGAGCGCATGCAGGGCGGAGACTGGTACGACGCGGATGCGGTGGTGATTTCCGATTTTATTGCCCAGCGGCTGCCGGACGACGTCGTGAATAAAGTGAAGGAGATGCAGCGCGTGCATCAGCACCGCTTCCATGCCGTGGCGATGTCTGCACATGGAAAACCCGGCATCATGCGCATCTTCGATCACATCTGGCGCTTTGATACCGGGTTGCGTAGCCGCCTGCTCAGACGCTGGCGACGTTAATTAAAGAAGAGAACCGACGCTCTCACGTACCTGCTGCGGCCAGACCCCACACTGTACCTGGCCAATATGAGAGAGTTGCAGCAGCAGCATGGTCAGACGAGACTGGCCAATACCACCGCCGATGGTCTGCGGCATTTCACCGCGCAGCAGCGCCTGGTGCCACTCCAGTTGCAGACGATCTTCATCACCGGTCACGGCCAGCTGACGCTTCAGTGCTTCAGCATCCACGCGGATCCCCATCGAAGAGAGTTCAAACGCATCTTCCAGAACCGGGTTCCAGACCAGAATATCGCCGTTCAGACCGGCATATTCGCTCTCGCCCACGGTGCTCCAGTCATCGTAATCCGGCGCACGGACGTCGTGACGTTTACCATCAGACAATTTCCCGCCAATGCCGATCAGGAATACCGCGCCCAGCTCTTTGGCGATCGCGCGTTCACGGCCTTTGGCATCCAGATCCGGGAAACGGCTCAGCAACTCCTGGCTGTGAACAAAGTGGATCGTTTCCGGTAGGAACGGTGCCAGACCAAACTCTTTGCTCACGGCCGCTTCGGTCGCTTTGATCCCGGCGTAGATCGCCTCAACGGTGGATTTCAGTGTACCGACGTGACGCTCGCCGTCACCCATTACGCGCTCCCAGTCCCACTGGTCAACGTAGACAGAGTGAATGGGGGAGAGGCGGTCTTCATCGGGGCGAAGGGCTTTCATATGCGTGTAAAGCCCTTCGCCCGCGCTGAAGTCGTGTTGTCCCAGGGTTTGACGCTTCCACTTCGCCAGGGAATGAACCACTTCGAACTGGGCGTCTGGCAGTGTTTTCACTTTTACCTGTACCGCTTTTTCGCAACCAGACAAGTTATCCTGCGTCCCGTCACCCACGCGGCTCAGAATCGGCGCCTGCACTTCAATAAGGCCAAGCTTCTCTTCCAGCTGGCGAGAAAAATGGGATTTAACGAAACTGATCTGGCGTTGTTTTGCGATGTAAGCGGTTTTCATTATTTATACTCCTGCGTCCTGTTAATACTGATTAAGCAACAGAACAGGCACTTAATTCAATAACCAATCAACAAAAAGTCACCTTCACTTTTGATTCGTTAAAATAAGGCGCTAGAATAGAAGGAATCATTAATCTTCATAAGAAAAACCTATGGAAAATTATCAGATCGACAATCTGGACCGCGGCATTCTGGAAGCGCTCATGGCCAACGCACGCACCGCGTATGCCGAACTGGCGAAACAATTTGGCGTCAGCCCGGGGACTATTCACGTTCGCGTAGAGAAAATGAAGCAGGCCGGGATCATCACCGGCGCACGCATTGATGTCAGCCCGAAGCAACTCGGCTACGACGTCTGCTGCTTCATTGGCATTATTCTGAAAAGCGCCAAAGATTACCCCTCCGCGCTGGAGAAGCTGAACGCGCTGGATGAAGTCACTGAGGCGTACTACACCACCGGGCACTACAGCATCTTTATAAAGGTCATGTGCCGATCCATCGACGCCCTCCAGCAGGTACTTATCAACAAGATCCAAACAATCGATGAAATTCAGTCCACCGAAACCCTGATCTCCCTGCAAAACCCGATCATGCGTACTATCCGCCCGTGATCGGGCAATTTCATTCCCACATTTTCCACAGGTAGATCCCAGCTCGTTCACAGCGTACAATGGCCGCCTCTTTATCTGAGCGAGCGATCAATGGCGGACATTACTCTTATCAGCGGCAGCACCCTGGGCGGTGCGGAATATGTAGCGGAACATCTGGCTGAGAAGCTGGAAGACGCGGGCTTTTCTACACAAACGCTGCACGGACCGCTGCTGGAAGATCTCCCGACTGACGGGGTCTGGCTGCTGATCACCTCCACGCACGGCGCGGGCGATCTGCCGGATAACCTGCAACCTTTATATGACGAACTGCTGGAACAACAGCCCGATCTGTCAAACGTCCGGTTTGGCGCTGTAGGGATCGGCAGCCGTGAATATGACACTTTCTGTGGCGCCATAGAGAAAGTAGAAGCTGCGGTGACCGCCTGCGGAGCAAAACAGCTGGGTGAAACGCTGAAGATCAACATCCTCGATCATGATATTCCCGAAGATCCAGCCGAGATCTGGCTCGCGGAATGGAAAAATTTACTCAAAAACGATTAAAGATCGTGCGATTAGATGTGGATAACTCTGGTTAAAAGCTCGTATTAACCCGTAGTTATCCAAAGAACAACGTTAGTTTAGTTTTTGACCTGTGTATAAAGTGCCGATCTGATCCCAGCTTATACGGTCCAGGATCACCGATCATTCACAGCAAACGATCCTTCCTAACTGCATGATCTTATTTATGGGATCGGACTTATCCACAAAGGTCTGCGATCCTAATAAGAGATCACAATAGAAAAGATCTCTAAATAAAAAGATCTTCTTTTTAATAGCCCAGGATCCCAATGCTTTCTCGAAAGACTAAAGTTGAGTAGAATCCACGGCCCGGGCTTCAATCCATTTTCATACCGCTTTACGCGAGGCAGACCACCATGTTTTATCAGGATCCTTTTGACGTCATCATCATTGGCGGGGGTCACGCAGGCACTGAGGCCGCAATGGCCGCAGCGCGAATGGGTCAGCAGACCCTGCTTTTGACACACAATATCGACACGCTGGGACAAATGTCCTGTAATCCGGCGATTGGCGGCATTGGGAAAGGACACCTGGTAAAAGAAGTGGATGCACTTGGCGGCCTGATGGCGAAAGCGATCGATCATGCGGGTATCCAGTTTAGGATACTAAACGCGAGTAAAGGTCCGGCTGTTCGCGCCACCCGTGCACAGGCAGACCGCGTGCTTTACCGTCAGGCTGTGCGCACCGCGCTGGAAAACCAACCGAACCTGATGATCTTCCAGCAGGCTGTAGAAGATCTTATCGTGGAAAACGATCGTGTTGTTGGCGCCGTGACCCAGATGGGTCTCAAGTTCCGCGCAAAAGCGGTGGTGCTGACGGTCGGGACATTCCTGGACGGTAAAATCCATATTGGTCTGGACAACTACAGCGGTGGCCGTGCGGGCGATCCGCCGTCGATTCCGCTGTCTCGTCGTCTGCGTGAGCTGCCGCTGCGCGTAAGCCGCCTGAAAACCGGTACGCCGCCGCGAATTGATGCGCGTACCATTGATTTCAGCGTTCTGGCACAGCAGCACGGTGATAACCCGATGCCGGTATTCTCGTTCATGGGCAATGCGGCGCAACATCCGCAGCAGGTGCCGTGCTACATCACGCACACCAATGAAAAAACCCATGACGTGATCCGCAATAACCTCGATCGCAGCCCAATGTACGCCGGCGTGATCGAAGGGATCGGCCCACGTTATTGCCCGTCGATCGAAGATAAAGTGATGCGCTTTGCCGATCGTAACCAGCATCAGATCTTCCTCGAACCTGAAGGACTGACCTCGAACGAAATTTACCCGAACGGCATCTCCACCAGCCTGCCGTTCGACGTGCAGATGCAGATTGTGCGTTCAATGCAGGGGATGGAAAACGCGAAGATCGTTCGTCCTGGCTACGCTATTGAGTACGATTTCTTCGATCCGCGTGACCTGAAGCCGACGCTGGAAAGCAAATTCATCCAGGGTCTGTTCTTCGCAGGCCAGATTAACGGCACCACCGGGTACGAAGAAGCTGCCGCACAAGGACTGCTGGCCGGTCTGAACGCCGCTCGCTTCTCTGCCGAGAAAGAGGGCTGGGCACCGGCGCGTTCTCAGGCTTACCTGGGCGTTCTGGTCGACGATCTCTGCACGCTGGGGACCAAAGAACCGTACCGCATGTTTACTTCTCGTGCGGAATATCGCCTGATGCTGCGCGAAGACAATGCCGATCTGCGTCTGACCGAGGTGGGCCGCGAATTGGGTCTGGTGGATGACGAACGCTGGGCGCGCTTCAACGAGAAGCTGGAGCGTATCGAACAGGAACGTCAGCGCCTGAAAACCACCTGGGTGAATCCGCAGGCGGAAACTGCTGCTGAAGTGAACGCTCACTTAACTGCGCCGCTTTCGCGCGAAGCCAGTGGTGAAGATCTGCTGCGCCGTCCTGAAGTCACCTACGAGAATCTGGTCAAACTGACCGCGTTCGCACCGGGCCTTGAAGACGCTGAAGCGGCTGAACAGGTCGAGATTCAGGTGAAATACGAAGGTTACATCGCGCGTCAGCAGGATGAGATCGAAAAACAGCAGCGCAACGAAAATACGCTGCTGCCGGAAATGCTGGACTATCGTCAGGTGACGGGGCTTTCCAACGAAGTGATCGCTAAGCTGAACGATCACAAACCTGTGTCGATTGGCCAGGCCTCACGTATCTCCGGTGTCACACCTGCCGCGATTTCGATTCTGCTGGTGTGGCTGAAAAAGCAGGGTATGCTGCGCCGCAGCGCGTAATTAACATTGTTTTTGGGCGGGTGGCGCTTCGCTTACCCGCCCTACTTAATCGTAGGCCCGGTAAGCGGCAGCGCCACCGGGCGAAAAATCTCTCAACAGGTATCCACCGTGCTCAATAAACTCTCTCGTCTGCTGGAACAGGCAGGTATTTCGCTCACCGATCACCAGAAAAATCAGCTGGTGGCCTATGTCGATATGCTGAACAAATGGAATAAAGCGTACAACCTCACCTCCGTACGCGATCCCAACGAGATGCTGATTCGCCATATTCTCGATAGCATCGTTGTGGCGCCGTATCTTACCGGTGAACGTTTTATCGACGTGGGCACCGGTCCGGGCTTGCCGGGCGTTCCGTTGTCTATTGTTCGACCGGAGAGTCATTTCACGCTGCTGGACAGTCTGGGCAAGCGCGTACGCTTTTTACGACAGGTTCAGCATGAGCTGAAGCTGGAAAACATCACGCCCGTGCAGAGCAGGGTAGAGGAGTTCCCGGCAGAGCCACCGTTTGACGGCGTTATCAGCCGCGCATTTGCCTCACTCAATGACATGGTGAGCTGGTGCAAACACCTGCCGGCGAATAAGGGCCGTTTTTATGCGCTGAAAGGACAACTTCCGGGGGACGAAATAGAGCAGCTTCCGGACGGTTTTGCAGTGGAATCCATTGAAAAACTCCAGATCCCTCAGCTCGAAGGTGAGCGTCATCTGGTGATAATTAAGCCAAACACCTTTTAAAAAATTAATAAAAAATGTGGAATTTGTGCTGTTCTGATGGTGTTAAAAAGCAGCACATCCAGTCTGATTTGGCCGTAGTTAATTTAACCTTGTTGTCACCATGGATTTTCTTATGGTTAACCTGAAGTGATTCGTTCACCCTGAAGATAGTCAACCATGAAAATATCAGCCTGCTAAAAGTGGGTAAAGGCAACAAGAATGAAATGTTAAATATTTATTAAGAATGTCAATAAAAGGTTTTTGTTGTATACGGCTCTGTTTTAAAAATAGTTGCGATTTTTTTGCTTTAATTTCAATCGGATGAAATAAATCGTTTTACGTCTTTGATAAATACCACTTTATCGCAAATGTGTATTTTGTGATCTCGTGCACGCTTTATCACCAACGTTTCCGCGCTGTTTGCAGTTTTGCCTGAAGGTTGGCACTGAGTTCAAAAGTTGAAAAATAGGACTGGGGAAAAATATTTAAACATTTATTCACCTTTTCGCTACTTAATGTTTGAAATCACGGGTACGCACCGTATAATTTGACCGCTTTTTGATGCTTGACTCTGAGCCTTAAAGGACGTTTTATACGACACGCGGCATACCTCGAAGGGAGCAGGAGTAAAAACGTGATGTCTGTGTCGCTCTTGAGTAGAAACGTTGCTCGTAAGCTTCTGTTCATTCAGTTTCTGGCTGTGATAGCAAGTGGACTGCTGTTTAGCCTCAAAGACCCCTTCTGGGGCATCTCCGCCGCGTGCGGAGGTTTGGCGGTGGTTCTGCCAAACGTGTTGTTTATGATTTTTGCCTGGCGTCATCAGGCGCATACACCCGCCAAAGGCCGCGTGGCCTGGTCCTTCGCTCTCGGCGAAGTGTGTAAGGTGTTGCTGACCTTTGCTCTACTGGTGATGGCGCTGGCGGTTTTGAAAGTGGTATTCATGCCGCTGATAGCAACGTGGGTTTTGGTGCTGGTGGTACAAGTTCTGGCTCCAGCTGTAATCAATAACAAAGGGTAAAAGGCATCATGGCTTCAGAAAATATGACGCCGCAGGATTACATAGGTCACCATCTGAATAACCTTCAGCTGGACCTGCGTACATTCTCGCTGGTGGATCCACATAACCCCCCGGCCACCTTCTGGACGATCAACATCGACTCCATGTTCTTCTCGGTGGTTTTGGGTCTTCTGTTCCTGGCCATGTTCCGCGGTGTTGCTAAACGAGCGACCAGCGGTGTTCCAGGGAAATTCCAGACGTTCATCGAGATGATCATCGGCTTCGTCCATGGCAGCGTCAAAGACATGTACCATGGTAAGAGCAAGCTGATTGCTCCGCTGGCCCTGACCGTGTTCGTTTGGGTCTTCCTGATGAACCTGATGGACCTTCTGCCTATCGATTTCCTGCCGTGGATCGGCGAGCATGTCTTCGGTCTGCCTGCCCTGCGCGTGGTTCCGTCTGCCGACGTGAACATCACCCTGTCGATGGCGCTGGGCGTATTTATCCTGATTCTTTTCTACAGCATCAAAATGAAAGGCGTAAGCGGCTTTGTGAAAGAGCTTACCTTGCAGCCGTTCAACCACTGGGCGTTTATTCCGGTCAACCTGATCCTGGAAGGCGTTAGCCTGCTGTCCAAACCTGTTTCACTGGGTCTGCGACTGTTCGGCAACATGTATGCGGGTGAGCTGATTTTCATTCTGATCGCGGGTCTTCTGCCGTGGTGGTCACAGTGGATTCTGAATGTGCCATGGGCCATTTTCCACATCCTGATCATTACGCTGCAAGCCTTTATCTTCATGGTTCTGACGATCGTCTATCTGTCGATGGCGTCTGAAGAGCACTGATTTTTTACCAACACTACTACGTTTTAATTGAAACAAACTGGAGACTGTCATGGAAAACCTGAATATGGATCTGCTGTACATGGCTGCCGCTGTGATGATGGGTCTGGCGGCTATCGGTGCTGCGATCGGTATCGGCATCCTCGGGGGCAAATTCCTGGAAGGCGCAGCGCGTCAACCTGATCTGATTCCTCTGCTGCGTACTCAGTTCTTTATCGTTATGGGTCTGGTGGATGCAATCCCAATGATCGCTGTAGGTCTGGGTCTGTACGTGATGTTTGCTGTCGCGTAGTAGTTGTTTTAAAACCCCAAGCCACAGAAATTTAAGAGGTATTGTGCTGTGAACATGAACGCAACAATCCTCGGCCAGGCCATCGCGTTTATTCTCTTTGTCTGGTTCTGCATGAAGTATGTATGGCCGCCTTTAATGGCTGCCATCGAAAAACGTCAGAAAGAAATTGCTGACGGTCTGGCTTCCGCAGAACGCGCTAAGAAAGATTTGGACCTTGCACAGGCCAACGCGACAGACCAGCTGAAAAAAGCGAAAGCTGAAGCTCAGGTAATCATTGAACAGGCTAACAAACGCCGTTCTCAGATCCTGGACGAAGCCAAAGCTGAAGCAGAACAGGAACGTACTAAGATCGTGACACAGGCTCAGGCTGAAATTGAAGCTGAGCGTAAACGTGCTCGTGAAGAACTGCGTAAGCAGGTTGCGATTCTGGCTGTTGCTGGCGCCGAGAAGATCATCGAACGTTCCGTGGATGAAGCTGCTAACAGCGACATCGTGGACAAACTTGTCGCTGAACTGTAAGGAGGGAGGGGCTGATGTCTGAATTTGTTACGGTAGCTCGCCCCTACGCCAAAGCAGCTTTTGACTTTGCTGTCGAACACCAAAATGTCGATCGCTGGCAGAATATGCTGGCGTTTGCCGCTGAGGTGACGAAAAACGAACAAATGGCCGAGTTGCTTTCTGGTGCGTTAGCGCCTGAAACCCTCGCCGCGTCGTTTATCGCCGTGTGCGGAGAGCAACTGGATGCCAACGGCCAGAACCTGATTAAGGTGATGGCGGAAAATGGTCGTCTCCGTGTGCTCCCGGATGTTCTCGAGCAGTTTGAGCACTTACGTGCCCTTAGTGAAGCTACCGCTGAAGTTGAAGTAACTTCCGCGACTGAACTGAGTGATGAACAGCTTGCGAAAATCACCGCCGCGATGGAAAAACGTCTGTCACGCAAAGTTAAGCTGAATTGCAAAATCGATAAGTCTGTAATGGCAGGCGTAATCATCCGTTCGGGTGATATGGTCATTGATGGCAGCGTACGCGGCCGTCTTGAGCGCCTTGCAGACGTCTTGCAGTCTTAAGGGGACTGGAGCATGCAACTGAATTCCACCGAAATCAGCGAACTGATCAAGCAGCGCATTGCTCAGTTCAGTGTTGTGAGTGAAGCTCACAACGAAGGTACTATTGTTTCTGTAAGTGACGGCGTTATCCGCATCCACGGCCTGGCCGATTGTATGCAGGGTGAGATGATTTCCCTGCCGGGTAACCGTTACGCTATCGCACTGAACCTGGAGCGCGACTCCGTAGGTGCCGTTGTGATGGGTCCATACGCTGACCTTGCCGAAGGCATGAAGGTTAAGTGTACTGGCCGTATTCTGGAAGTGCCGGTTGGCCGTGGCCTGCTGGGTCGCGTTGTTAACACCCTGGGTGCGCCAATCGACGGTAAAGGTCCGGTTGAGCACGATGGCTTCTCTCCAATCGAAGTTATCGCACCAGGCGTTATCGACCGTCAGTCCGTTGATCAGCCAGTGCAGACGGGTTATAAGTCCGTTGATGCCATGATCCCAATCGGTCGTGGTCAGCGTGAACTGATCATCGGTGACCGTCAGACCGGTAAAACCGCGATGGCAATCGACGCCATCATCAACCAGCGTGATTCCGGCATCAAATGTGTGTACGTGGCTATCGGCCAGAAAGCGTCCACCATTTCCAACGTGGTTCGTAAACTGGAAGAGCACGGCGCACTGTCTAACACCATCGTTGTGGTAGCTACCGCGTCTGAATCTGCTGCACTGCAATACCTGGCACCATACGCTGGTTGCGCAATGGGCGAATACTTCCGTGACCGCGGTGAAGATGCGCTGATCGTATACGATGACCTGTCTAAACAGGCTGTTGCTTATCGTCAGGTTTCCCTGCTGCTCCGTCGTCCACCAGGACGTGAAGCATTCCCAGGCGACGTATTCTACCTCCACTCTCGTCTGCTGGAGCGTGCTTCCCGCGTTAATGCGGAATACGTCGAGAACTTCACCAAAGGTGAAGTGAAGGGTAAAACAGGTTCTCTGACCGCTCTGCCGATCATTGAAACCCAGGCGGGTGACGTTTCTGCGTTCGTTCCGACCAACGTAATCTCCATTACCGATGGTCAGATCTTCCTGGAAACCAACCTGTTTAACTCCGGTATTCGTCCGGCGGTTAACCCGGGTATCTCCGTATCCCGTGTGGGTGGTGCTGCTCAGACCAAGATCATCAAGAAACTGTCCGGTGGTATCCGTACCGCGCTGGCACAGTATCGTGAACTGGCTGCGTTCTCTCAGTTCGCATCCGATCTGGACGAAGCAACCCGTAAACAGCTGAGCCACGGTCAGAAAGTGACCGAGCTGCTGAAGCAGAAACAGTACGCGCCAATGTCTGTTGCTCAGCAGGGCCTGGTACTGTTCGCGGCTGAACGCGGTTACCTCGAAGATGTGGAACTGGCGAAAATCGGTAGCTTCGAAGCCGCTCTGCTGGCTTACGTCGACCGTGATCACGCTCCGCTGATGCAAGAGATCAACCAGACCGGTGGCTATAACGACGAAATCGAAGGCAAGCTGAAAGCTATCCTCGATTCCTTCAAAGCAACCCAATCCTGGTAATCGTCCGGCGGCTTGTCTCAGGACAAGCCGTCTGGCATTGAGGAGAAGCTCATGGCCGGCGCAAAAGAGATACGTAGTAAGATCGCAAGCGTCCAGAACACGCAAAAGATCACTAAAGCGATGGAGATGGTCGCCGCTTCCAAAATGCGTAAATCGCAGGATCGCATGGCGGCCAGCCGTCCTTATGCAGAGACCATGCGCAAAGTGATTGGTCACCTTGCAAACGGTAATCTGGAATATAAACACCCTTACCTGGAAGAACGCGACGTTAAGCGCGTGGGCTACCTGGTGGTGTCGACTGACCGTGGTCTGTGTGGCGGCTTGAACATTAACCTGTTCAAAAAACTGCTGGCGGATATGAAAGGCTGGTCCGATAAAGGCGTTCAGTGCGATCTGGCACTGATTGGCTCTAAAGGCGTCTCTTTCTTTAACTCCGTTGGTGGCAACATTGTCGCTCAGGTGACCGGTATGGGTGATAACCCGTCCCTGTCCGAACTGATCGGCCCGGTTAAAGTGATGTTGCAGGCCTACGATGAAGGCCGTCTGGACAGACTGTACGTTGTCAGCAACAAATTTATTAACACCATGTCTCAGGTGCCTACGCTCACTCAGATGCTGCCGTTACCGGCATCAGAAGATGACGAGCTGAAACAGAAAGCCTGGGATTACCTGTATGAACCCGATCCGAAACCGCTGCTGGATACCCTGCTGCGTCGTTACGTTGAATCTCAGGTTTATCAGGGCGTTGTAGAAAACCTGGCCAGCGAGCAGGCCGCACGAATGGTGGCGATGAAAGCCGCGACCGATAATGGCGGCAGCCTGATTAAAGAGCTGCAGTTGGTTTACAACAAAGCTCGTCAGGCCAGCATTACTCAGGAACTCACCGAGATCGTCTCGGGGGCCGCCGCGGTTTAACCAGGTTTACGAATTACGTAGAGGATTCAAGATGGCTACTGGAAAGATTGTCCAGGTAATCGGCGCCGTGGTGGACGTCGAGTTCCCTCAGGACGCCGTACCACGCGTGTACGACGCGCTTGAGGTACAAAATGGTAACGAGAGCCTGGTGCTGGAAGTTCAGCAGCAGCTCGGCGGCGGTATCGTGCGTACCATCGCCATGGGTTCTTCCGACGGTCTGCGTCGTGGTCTGGAAGTGAAAGACCTTGAGCACCCGATCGAAGTCCCGGTAGGTAAAGCAACACTGGGTCGTATTATGAACGTATTGGGTCAACCAATCGACATGAAAGGCGACATCGGTGAAGAAGAGCGTTGGGCTATCCACCGCGCGGCACCTTCCTACGAAGAGCTGTCCAGCTCTCAGGAACTGCTGGAAACCGGCATCAAAGTTATCGACCTGATGTGCCCGTTCGCGAAGGGCGGTAAAGTTGGTCTGTTCGGTGGTGCGGGTGTAGGTAAAACCGTAAACATGATGGAGCTGATCCGTAACATCGCGATCGAGCACTCCGGTTACTCCGTGTTTGCGGGTGTTGGTGAACGTACTCGTGAGGGTAACGACTTCTACCACGAAATGACCGACTCCAACGTTCTGGATAAAGTATCCCTGGTTTACGGCCAGATGAACGAGCCACCAGGAAACCGTCTGCGCGTTGCGCTGACTGGCCTGACGATGGCTGAGAAGTTCCGTGACGAAGGCCGTGACGTTCTGCTGTTCGTTGATAACATCTACCGTTACACCCTGGCCGGTACTGAAGTATCTGCACTGCTGGGTCGTATGCCTTCAGCGGTAGGTTATCAGCCTACGCTTGCGGAAGAGATGGGTGTTCTTCAGGAACGTATCACCTCTACCAAAACTGGTTCTATCACCTCCGTTCAGGCGGTATACGTACCTGCGGATGACTTGACTGACCCATCTCCAGCCACCACCTTTGCTCACTTAGATGCAACCGTGGTACTGAGCCGTCAGATCGCGTCTCTGGGTATCTACCCGGCCGTTGACCCGCTGGACTCTACCAGCCGTCAGCTGGATCCACTGGTTGTTGGCCAGGAACACTACGACACCGCGCGTGGCGTACAGTCCCTGCTGCAACGTTACCAGGAACTGAAAGACATCATCGCCATCCTGGGTATGGATGAACTGTCTGAAGAAGACAAACTGGTGGTAGCACGTGCGCGTAAGATCCAGCGCTTCCTGTCCCAGCCGTTCTTCGTTGCGGAAGTATTCACCGGTTCTCCAGGTAAATACGTTTCCCTGAAAGACACCATCCGTGGCTTTAAAGGCATCATGGAAGGCGAATACGATCACCTGCCAGAGCAGGCGTTCTACATGGTTGGTTCCATCGAAGAAGCCGTGGAAAAAGCCAAAAAACTTTAACGCCTTAATCGGAGGGTGATATGGCAATGACTTACCACCTGGACGTCGTCAGCGCAGAGCAACAAATGTTCTCTGGTCTGGTCGAGAAAATCCAGGTAACGGGTAGTGAAGGTGAACTGGGTATTTTCCCGGGTCACGCACCGCTGCTCACCGCCATTAAGCCTGGTATGATCCGCATCGTTAAACAGTTCGGTCATGAAGAGTTTATCTATCTGTCCGGCGGCATTCTTGAAGTGCAGCCAGGCAGTGTGACCGTTCTGGCCGATACCGCTATTCGTGGCCAGGATCTCGACGAAGCGCGAGCCCTGGAATCGAAGCGTAAGGCTGAAGAGCACATTAGCAGCTCTCATGGTGACGTGGATTACGCTCAGGCGTCTGCGGAGCTGGCCAAAGCGATCGCGAAACTGCGCGTTATCGAGTTGACCAAAAAAGCGATGTAACACCGGCTTGAAAAGCACAAAAGCCAGTCTGGATCCCAGGCTGGCTTTTTTTTTCGGCCTTAATTCATGATGAAAAAGATGTAGAATTTTAAGCATCAAACGTTTTTACTTCTCACACAAACTACCGTCAGGATGCGTATGTTAAACAGTGCGATGAGCGTGGTGATCCTTGCTGCAGGCAAAGGTACCCGCATGTATTCCGATCTGCCTAAAGTGCTCCACACGCTGGCAGGAAAGCCAATGGTGCAGCATGTTATTGATGCAGCTAATGAATTAGGCGCCAGCCAGGTGCATCTGGTTTATGGACATGGCGGCGATCTGCTGAAAAAAACGCTGCGTGACGACAATCTCAACTGGGTGCTACAGGCAGAACAGCTGGGTACGGGTCATGCAATGCAGCAGGCTGCACCCTTCTTCGCTGATGATGAAGACATCCTGATGCTCTACGGCGACGTCCCGCTGATCTCCGTTGAAACCCTCACTCGCCTGCGTGAAGCCAAACCGCAGGGTGGCATTGGGTTGTTAACCGTCGTGCTGGACGATCCAACCGGCTATGGCCGCATTACGCGTGAAAACGGCAAGGTAACCGGGATTGTTGAGCATAAAGATGCCACTGACGAACAGCGTCAGATTCAGGAGATCAACACCGGCATCCTGATTGCGAACGGTGCGGATATGAAGCGCTGGCTGTCCAAACTCAATAATAACAACGCGCAGGGTGAATACTACATCACCGACATCATTGCGATGGCGTACCAGGAAGGGCGTGAGATTGCTGCCGTTCATCCGGCGCGTATCAGCGAAACGGACGGGGTAAACAACCGTCTACAGCTGTCACGCCTGGAGCGTATTTACCAGTCCGAGCAGGCAGAAAAACTGTTGCTGGCGGGCGTTATGCTGCGCGATCCGGCGCGTTTCGATCTGCGTGGCACGCTGACCCACGGGCGCGACGTTGAAATAGATACTAACGTTATCCTGGAAGGTAACGTCACGCTGGGCAACCGCGTCAAAATCGGCACCGGCTGTGTGATTAAAAACAGCGTGATCGGTGACGACTGCGAAATCAGCCCGTACAGCGTGGTAGAAGATGCGCGTCTGGATCCCGCCTGTACCATCGGCCCGTTTGCGCGTCTGCGCCCGGGCGCTGAGCTGCTGGAAGGCGCTCATGTAGGTAACTTCGTGGAAATGAAAAAAGCACGTCTCGGTAAAGGCTCGAAAGCCGGTCATCTGACCTATCTGGGCGATGCGGAAATTGGCGACAACGTAAACATCGGTGCAGGGACGATTACCTGTAACTATGACGGTGCCAATAAGTTTAAAACCATCATCGGTGATGACGTGTTTGTAGGTTCCGATACCCAGCTGGTGGCGCCTGTTACCGTGGGCAAAGGCGTGACCATTGCCGCCGGGACAACCGTTACGCGCGATGTGGCCGAGAACGAGCTGGTGTTAAGCCGCGTTCCGCAGGTCAGTAAGCAGGGCTGGAAACGCCCGGTGAAGAAAAAGTAACGACAATATACACCCCTCACCCTGACCCTCTCCCCAAAGGGGAGAGGGGAACTGAATGGTGCGGTTTTCATCCTCTCCCCTTTGGGGAGAGGGCCGGGGTGAGGGGATAACATAATCCTCCCCCCACCAGCAGTACCCATAAAAATAACCCCACTCTCTACAAGGCTCGGGGTGCCCGGAAAGGGCAAATACAGGTCAGCGACAACGCATGGCATAACGCCATAATCAGGAAATCTAACTATGTGTGGAATTGTTGGCGCAGTTGCGCAGCGTGATATTGCTGAAATCCTTCTCGAAGGTTTACGTCGTCTGGAATACCGTGGTTATGACTCAGCCGGTCTGGCTGTCGTCGATGCAGAAGGTCATATGACCCGTCTGCGTCGTCTCGGTAAAGTGCAGATGCTGGCCCAGGCGGCGGAGGAACATCCGCTGCACGGTGGCACCGGTATTGCGCATACCCGCTGGGCGACTCACGGTGAGCCATCTGAAGGCAACGCACACCCGCATGTGTCTGAACACATTGTGGTGGTGCATAACGGCATTATCGAAAACCACGAACCGCTGCGTGAAGAACTGAAAGCGCGCGGCTATACCTTCGTCTCTGAAACCGACACCGAAGTAATTGCTCACCTGGTGCACTGGGAGCTGGCACAGGGCGGTACGCTGCGTGATGCGGTGCTGCGCGCTATCCCTCAGCTGCGTGGTGCTTACGGTACGGTGATCATGGATTCCCGTGACCCGTCCACGCTGCTGGCCGCGCGTTCCGGTAGCCCGATGGTGATTGGTCTGGGCATGGGTGAAAACTTTATCGCTTCCGACCAGCTGGCGCTGCTGCCGGTTACCCGTCGCTTTATCTTCCTGGAAGAGGGCGACATTGCCGAGGTGACACGTCGCAGCGTGACCGTATTCGACACGAAAGGCGAGCAGGTTAAGCGCCAGGAAATCGAATCAAACCTGCAATACGACGCGGGCGACAAAGGTGCTTATCGTCACTACATGCAGAAAGAGATCTACGAACAGCCAAACGCCATTAAAAACACCCTGACCGGGCGCATCAGCCATGGTGAAGTGGATCTGAGCGAGCTGGGCGCCAATGCCAACGAAATGCTGAGCAAAGTCGAGCACATTCAGATCGTGGCCTGCGGTACCTCTTACAACTCCGGTATGGTCTCTCGCTACTGGTTTGAATCCCTGGCGGGCGTGCCGTGCGACGTCGAAATCGCATCTGAGTTCCGCTATCGTAAATCCGCTGTGCGCCGTAACAGCCTGATGATCACTCTTTCCCAGTCTGGCGAAACGGCCGATACCCTGGCGGCGCTGCGTCTGTCTAAAGAGTTGGGTTACCTGGGTTCGCTGGCCATCTGTAACGTACCGGGCTCCTCGCTGGTGCGTGAATCCGATCTGGCGCTGATGACTAAAGCGGGCACCGAAATCGGCGTCGCTTCCACCAAGGCGTTCACCACTCAGTTGACCGTTCTGCTGATGCTGGTGGCGAAACTGGCACGTCTGAAAGGTCTGGATGCTTCCGTTGAACACGACATCGTGCATGGCCTTCAGGCGCTGCCGAGCCGTATTGAGCAGATGCTGTCTCAGGACAAACGCATTGAGGCGCTGGCTGAAGATTTCTCTGACAAACATCACTCCCTGTTCCTGGGGCGTGGCGATCAGTATCCGATTGCGCTGGAAGGGGCGCTGAAGCTGAAAGAGATCTCTTACATTCATGCTGAAGCTTACGCGGCAGGTGAACTGAAACATGGCCCGCTGGCACTGATCGATGCGGATATGCCAGTTATCGTGGTGGCACCTAACAACGAACTGCTGGAGAAACTGAAATCTAACATCGAAGAGGTGCGCGCCCGTGGTGGTGTACTGTACGTCTTTGCGGATAAAGATGCCGGTTTTGCCAGCAGCGACAACATGCACATCATCGAGATGCCGCATGTGGAAGAGGTGATTGCGCCGATCTTCTACACCGTACCGCTGCAACTGCTGGCTTACCACGTCGCGCTGATCAAAGGCACCGACGTTGACCAGCCGCGAAATCTGGCGAAGTCCGTTACCGTAGAATAATCCTTCCAGGCTCCGCCATCCGGTGGAGCCTTTTTTTATGACAATCCGTCATTTTCAGCTATTTTATCAGTGTCACATAAAGAAAATATTACTGAAAACAAGCTGTCATAATAATCATTAAGCTTATGATTTATTTATGGATTTTTGCTTAATTTTAAGTGAAATTTTCTTTGTCATAAAACTGTCATATTTCGTACATTTATCTGTCACCTGTTTGTCCTATTTTGCTCATCGTAGCCACTTAAACAATGATTTACGAAATCCTTGCAGGAGACATTATGAAAGTTATGCGTACCACTGTCGCAACTGTTGTCGCCGCGACCTTATCTCTGAGCGCTTTCTCTGCTTTCGCAGCAGCAAGCCTGACTGGCGCTGGTGCAACCTTCCCTGCGCCGGTGTATGCCAAATGGGCGGATACCTACCAGAAAGAGACCGGTAACAAGGTCAACTATCAGGGTATCGGCTCCTCCGGTGGCGTAAAACAAATTACCGCGAATACCGTTGATTTCGGCGCATCCGACGCTCCGCTGTCTGATGAGAAACTGAATCAGGAAGGCCTGTTCCAGTTCCCGACCGTGATCGGCGGCGTTGTGCTGGCTGTTAACATCCCTGGCCTGAAATCAGGCGAGCTGGTGCTGGACGGCAAAACCCTGGGTGATATCTACCTGGGCAAAATCAAAAAATGGGATGACGAAGCCATCACCAAACTGAACCCGGGCGTTAAGCTGCCTTCGCAGAATATCGCGGTGGTTCGTCGTGCTGACGGCTCTGGTACCTCTTTCGTGTTCACCAGCTACCTGGCGAAAGTGAACGAAGAGTGGAAATCTAAAGTCGGTTCCGGCTCTACCGTTAACTGGCCAACCGGTCTGGGCGGTAAAGGCAACGACGGTATCGCTGCCTTCGTACAGCGTCTGCCTGGCTCTATCGGCTACGTAGAGTACGCCTACGCTAAGCAGAACAACCTGGCTTACACCAAACTGGTTTCTGCTGACGGCAAACCGGTTAGCCCGACCGAAGAGAACTTCGCTAACGCCGCAAAAGGCGCTGACTGGAGCAAATCCTTCGCTCAGGACCTGACCAACCAGAAAGGCGACGATGCATGGCCTATCACGTCTACCACCTTCATTCTGGTCCACAAAGAGCAGAAGAAGCCTGAGCAGGGTGCTGAAGTGCTGAAGTTCTTCGACTGGGCATACAAAAACGGCGGCAAACAGGCGAATGACCTGGATTACGCCAGCCTGCCAGACAGCGTGGTTGAGCAGATCCGTGCTGCATGGAAAACCAACGTGAAAGACAGCAGCGGTAAAGCGCTGTACTAACAGGATATTTTTGACGAAGATGGCGGGTGGCGCGCAGCGATCCCGCCCTACGGTTCATCCTGTAGGCCCGGTAAGCGCCAGCGCCACCGGGCATATTCGTAAGACGTCTCATAAAGAAGAGTAATTTATGGCTGCAACCAAGCCTGCATTTAACCCTCCGGGTAAAAAAGGTGACATGATTTTCAGCGCGCTGGTGAAACTGGCTGCGCTGATTGTGCTATTGCTGCTGGGCGGCATTATCGTGTCCCTCATTTTCTCCTCCTGGCCGAGCATTCAAAAATTTGGTTTCGCCTTCCTGTGGACCAAAGAGTGGGATGCGCCGAACGATATCTACGGTGCGCTGGTGCCGATTTACGGCACGCTGGTGACCTCTTTTATCGCTCTGCTGATTGCGGTGCCGGTAAGCTTCGGTATTGCCCTGTTCCTGACGGAGCTGGCGCCGGGCTGGCTGCGACGTCCGTTGGGTATCGCCATTGAACTGCTGGCGGCCATCCCAAGTATCGTTTACGGCATGTGGGGCCTGTTTATCTTTGCTCCGCTGTTTGCGACGTACTTCCAGGAGCCGGTGGGTAATGTTCTCTCCGCCGTTCCGTTTGTGGGGGCCCTGTTCTCTGGCCCGGCATTCGGTATCGGTATTCTGGCGGCTGGCGTGATACTCGCCATCATGATTATTCCGTACATTGCGGCGGTCATGCGCGATGTCTTCGAACAAACCCCGGTGATGATGAAAGAGTCGGCCTACGGCATCGGCTGCACCACCTGGGAGGTTATCTGGCGCATCGTCCTTCCGTTCACCAAAAATGGGGTGATCGGCGGCATCATGCTGGGCTTAGGCCGCGCGCTGGGTGAAACCATGGCGGTGACCTTTATCATCGGCAACACCTACCAGCTCGACAGCGTGTCGCTCTACATGCCGGGGAACAGTATTACCTCTGCGCTGGCGAACGAATTTGCCGAAGCGGAATCCGGGCTGCACGTCGCAGCGCTGATGGAACTGGGCCTGATCCTGTTTGTTATTACCTTTATTGTGCTGGCTATCTCCAAGCTGATGATTATGCGTCTGGCTAAAAACGAGGGGGCACGCTAATGGCGACTCTCGACATGCAAAACACCGCTCAGTTTGCGGAATCTCGTCGTAAAATGCAGTCAAAGCGCCGGATTAAAAACCGCATTGCGCTGACGCTTTCCATGGCCACGATGGCGTTCGGCCTGTTCTGGCTGATCTGGATCCTGATGTCCACCATCACCCGTGGTATTGATGGAATGTCCCTGGCGCTGTTCACCGAGATGACGCCGCCGCCAAACACGGCGGGTGGTGGTCTGGCAAACGCCCTGGCGGGCAGCGGCCTGCTGATCCTGTGGGCGACCGTTTTCGGTACGCCGTTGGGCATCATGGCGGGTATCTATCTGGCGGAGTATGGCCGCAAGTCCTGGATCGCTGAAGTCATCCGCTTTATTAACGACATTCTGCTTTCTGCCCCGTCGATTGTGGTAGGTCTGTTTGTTTACACCATCGTGGTGGCGCAAATGGAACACTTCTCCGGCTGGGCGGGTGTGATTGCGCTGGCGCTGTTGCAGGTGCCTATCGTTATTCGTACCACTGAAAACATGCTGAAACTGGTGCCGGACAGCCTGCGTGAAGCGGCTTACGCACTGGGCACGCCGAAATGGAAAATGATTTCGGCGATCACCCTGAAAGCGTCCGTCTCGGGGATCATGACCGGTATCCTGCTGGCTATCGCCCGTATCGCTGGTGAAACCGCACCGCTGCTGTTTACCGCCCTCTCCAACCAGTTCTGGAGTACGGACATGATGCAGCCGATCGCCAACCTGCCGGTGACGATCTTTAAATTTGCGATGAGCCCATTCGCGGAATGGCAGCAGCTGGCCTGGGCCGGGGTGCTGATCATCACCCTTTGCGTACTGTTGCTGAACATTCTGGCGCGCGTCATTTTCGCGAAGCAGAAACACGGTTAAATTTTTGCGGCGCGGCACATCGCGGCGCCGAATGAGGAAATGAGTCAATGAGTATGGTTGATACTGCCCCGGGTAAGATTCAGGTTCGTGATTTGAACTTCTACTACGGCAAATTCCATGCCCTGAAGAATATCAACCTGGATATCGCGAAGAACCAGGTCACGGCATTTATCGGTCCGTCTGGCTGTGGTAAATCCACGCTGCTGCGCACCTTTAACAAAATGTATTCGCTCTATCCGGAGCAGCGCGCAGAAGGTGAAATTCTGCTGGACGGTGACAACATCCTGACCAATACCCAGGATATCGCCCTGCTGCGTGCGAAAGTGGGGATGGTGTTCCAGAAACCCACGCCGTTCCCGATGTCGATCTATGACAACATCGCCTTTGGTGTGCGTCTGTTTGAGAAGCTCTCCCGTGCGGATATGGACGAGCGCGTGCAGTGGGCATTGACCAAGGCCGCATTATGGAACGAAACCAAAGATAAACTTCACCAGAGCGGGTACTCTCTCTCCGGTGGACAGCAGCAGCGTCTGTGCATTGCGCGCGGTATCGCCATTCGCCCGGAAGTCTTGCTGCTGGATGAGCCGTGCTCAGCCCTGGACCCGATCTCAACCGGGCGTATCGAAGAGCTGATCACCGAGCTGAAGCAGGATTACACCGTGGTGATCGTCACTCACAACATGCAGCAGGCTGCCCGTTGTTCTGACCACACGGCGTTTATGTACCTGGGCGAGTTGATTGAGTTCAGCGATACGGACGCGCTGTTCACCCGTCCTGCGAAGAAACAAACCGAAGATTATATTACTGGCCGCTACGGTTGATTTGCCTTAGTGCATGTGGAGAAACCATGGACAACCTCAATCTTAATAAACACATTTCCGGCCAGTTTAACGCAGAGCTGGAAAGCATTCGCACCCAGGTGATGACCATGGGCGGCATGGTCGAGCAGCAGCTTTCTGATGCGATTACGGCAATGCACAACCAGGACAGCGAGCTGGCGAAGCGCGTTATCGAAGGCGATCACAACGTCAATATGATGGAAGTCGCCATCGACGAAGCGTGCGTGCGCATCATTGCCAAGCGTCAGCCAACCGCGAGCGACCTGCGTCTGGTAATGGCGATCATCAAAACTATCGCCGAGCTGGAGCGTATTGGTGACGTGGCGGATAAAATCTGCCGCACCGCGCTGGAGAAATTCTCCCAGCAGCACCAGCCGCTGCTGGTGAGCCTGGAGTCTCTCGGTCGCCACACCGTGCAGATGCTGCACGATGTGCTGGACGCTTTCGCGCGCATGGATCTGGACGAAGCGGTCCGTATCTACCGTGAAGATAAGAAAGTTGACCAGGAATACGAAGGCATAGTGCGTCAGCTAATGACCTACATGATGGAAGATTCCCGTACCATTCCAAGCGTGCTGACCGCGCTGTTCTGCGCGCGCTCAATTGAGCGTATTGGCGACCGCTGCCAGAACATTTGCGAATACATCTTCTACTTCGTGAAGGGACAGGATTTCCGTCACGTGGGCGGCGACGAGCTGGACAAGCTGCTGGCGGGTAAAGATCCGAAAGAGTGATGTGTGTGGCGGGTGGCGCTATCGCTTACCCGCCCTACAATCCTTGTAGGCCGGATAAGCGTTAGCGCCATCCGGCTTTGTTTTTTCAGCGAGTAATATCCCACCCGCGCGCCTTCCACAGTTCCGGCAGCTGCGCCAGGTCTGTAAAGGTCGTCACTTTTGGATGATCGATCGGCTTGTTGTGCGGATCGGCGCAGAAGTAAAACACCTCCATCCCCGCATCAATCCCCGACTGCGCGCCCGCAGACGAGTCATCCACCAGGATGCAGTTCTCCACGTTGACGTTCATCGCCTTCGCCGCGTGGAACATCAATGCCGGATCCGGCTTCCAGCGCTGGATATCGTAGCCGCTGAACAGTTTTTCCGGGAAGTGGTGCAACATGTCCAGCTTGCCGAGTGAGTGCTGCATTTTGCTGACCGGGCCGTTAGAGACCACGCAGATCGGCACCGTCATCGCATCCAGCAGCGCGTTAGCGCCGGCGATAACTTCCAGCTCGGCGTCGAAGAGGCGTGCGACCTCGGCGCGGTACACCGGTTCCAGATCCGCTTTCGCCAGATCCACCCCGTGCTCTTCGTTAATGATGTCGATGATCTCGTACAGCTTCACGCCCTTAAAGCGTTTAAACACCTCTTCGAGATCGAGCGTAATGCCAAATTCCTGGAACATGGCGACATACGCGCGGGAACAAATGACCTCACTGTCGACCAGCGTACCGTCACAGTCGAAAAATACCGCTTCAATTCCGGACATGCCTTTCCCTTTTAACAAGTTTAACGTTTACGTACGACAGTTTAACGAGACGCAATCGTTGCCGTATAAGCAAAATCAATGAAAAAAGTATCCCGTAACCGCCACTATTGTCGCATTTTGGTATAGGATAGCGACGAATTTTCCCTCCTTGTTCGGAAATTGATGATGAGTCAACAACACACTACCCAGACATCTGGTCAGGGGCTGCTTGAGCGCGTGTTCAAACTGCGCGAGCACGGCACAACGGCACGCACCGAAGTGATCGCCGGTTTTACTACCTTCCTGACGATGGTCTATATCGTTTTCGTTAACCCGCAAATTCTGGGCGTGGCTGGCATGGACACCAGCGCCGTCTTTGTTACCACCTGTCTGATCGCGGCCCTTGGCAGCATCCTGATGGGCGTTTTCGCTAATCTGCCCGTGGCACTGGCCCCGGCAATGGGTCTGAATGCGTTCTTTGCGTTCGTGGTGGTTCAGGCGATGGGCCTGCCGTGGCAGGTCGGGATGGGCGCTATTTTCTGGGGCGCGGTCGGCCTGCTGCTGCTGACCATCTTCCGTGTGCGCTACTGGATGATTGCGAACATTCCCGTGAGCCTGCGCGTGGGCATCACCAGCGGTATCGGTCTGTTTATCGGCATGATGGGGCTGAAAAACGCTGGCGTAATCGTGGCGAACCCGGAAACGCTGGTGAGCATTGGTAACCTGACCTCTCACAGCGTGCTGCTGGGCGTGCTGGGCTTCTTTATTATCGCGATCCTGGCGTCGCGTAACATTCACGCTGCGGTGCTGGTCTCTATCATCGTGACCACGCTGCTGGGCTGGATGCTGGGTGACGTGCATTACAGCGGTATTGTCTCTGCGCCACCGAGCGTTTCTACCGTGATTGGTCACGTTGATCTGGCGGGCTCGCTGAACCTGGGTCTGGCCGGAGTGATTTTCTCCTTCATGCTGGTCAACCTGTTTGACTCCTCCGGTACGCTGATTGGCGTGACGGACAAAGCGGGTCTGGCGGACGAGAAAGGCAAATTCCCGCGCATGAAGCAGGCGCTGTATGTGGATAGCATCTCGTCCGTTGCGGGTTCTTTCATCGGCACCTCGTCTGTTACCGCTTACATTGAATCCTCTTCCGGCGTGTCCGTGGGCGGCCGTACTGGCCTGACGGCGGTAGTCGTGGGTCTGCTGTTCCTGCTGGTGATCTTCCTCTCTCCGCTGGCGGGGATGGTGCCACCGTACGCGGCAGCTGGCGCGCTGATCTACGTCGGCGTGCTGATGACCTCGAGCCTGGCGCGCGTGAAGTGGGAAGATCTGACGGAAGCCGTTCCGGCGTTTATTACCGCGGTGATGATGCCGTTCAGCTTCTCGATCACCGAAGGTATCGCGCTGGGCTTTATCTCGTACTGTGTGATGAAGATCGGTACCGGCCGTTTCCGCGAACTCAGCCCGTGCGTGATGATTGTGGCGCTGCTGTTTGTGCTCAAGATTGTGTTTATTGACGCGCACTAAGGTGCGGTTTGTGGTGTCAGGTGGCGCTTCGCTTACCTGACCTACTGACGAGTGTAGGCCCGGAAAGCGCTAGCGCCACCGGGCTTTTTTATCAGGTTTTAACCCGCTTAATATAATCCCCAAACGCAGTCAGCTGACCAGAGAGATGGTCACGCGTACTCTGATCCACCACTTCACCCGTCTGCGGGTCGACTTTGTTCTGAATCACGCCGCCCATAAATTCCGGCTTGTTCATCACCATCGCATCCAGGAACACCAGGATCTGTCGCAGGTGATACTGGCAGCGCGCACCGCCGATGGCGCCCATTGAGCTGGTCTGGATCAGCACCGGTTTGCCTGACAGCGGCTGCTCCGGTAAACGGGATAACCAGTCAATCGCGTTCTTCAGACCACCCGGAACCGAGTAGTTATATTCTGGCGTTACAATCACTACACCATCAGCCTGACGGATCTGCTCGGCTATCTCCTCCACGCTGTGCGGGAACCCTTCTTCCTGCTGAACGTCAGCATCATAAAGCGGGATGTCGCCAATAGACGGCAGGGCGCTGATCTCCATTCCCGCAGGCGCCAGCTGTGGCAGCGTGCGCGCTACCATCCCGTTAAACGAACCTTTGCGCAGGCTTCCCAGTAACGTAACAACTTTCAACGTATCAGACATGATTACTCCTGTTTCATCATGATGACCCTGGACGGATCAGCTATGGGTGTATGCTTTTTCTGCCGGTAAACTGGTTAATCGCATCAGGCGCGCGGCGGGCTCGTTGGCGCGCTCAGGTACATCCGGAAGACTACGCCAACCGCGAATACTGTCAAACTCCCAGATTTTCAGCCGTTCGATGGCGGGGCTCACCGCAACGGACCAGATCAGTACGTCCTCAGCGTCGCTGAGCGCCTCTACCAGCGACGCTTTCGCGGCACGCAGGCGTCCGGAGCCGGGAAGCAGCTGCAACAGGCTGGCGTCGTCTGATGCCGCGCCGCTCAGTTTACGGATGCTCTGGCGAAGGGTGATGAGCTGCGCTCTGGCTTCAACGGGATCGTTCTGGTTACGTATCCACAGCTTTTCATTGCTGGAGAGCGGGTATTCATCGAGCGCGTTAGCACCATGGAAGCTGCGCGTGACGCGTTGCAGCTCCATATCCAGGCCGCAATCACCTTCAGTCGTCAGCGCGACGCCAACAATGTTGCCGGTATACGCAATGGAAAAATGGGGGAGTGCCGGGTCCGCAAAAACCGGGCGACCTTCTGGCTGGGTGAGTATGTCCGGTAATTCGCTGGTGCCGTACAGCATAAAAAGCAGTTCTGCGAGGAGCGCTCTGGAGGCTAAAAACCGCGTCCTGCGGTGTTCAGGTAGTTTGAGCGCCTCACTGTGACAGGCTGAAGAAATTCTGGCCGATACGAGATGCCCTTCCGTTAATGTTCCTCGTGCAAAGTGCGTAGCCATTTTTCGCTCCATGATAATGGTCGTAGTCGGTTAAACGGTTACATGATTATCGCTTAACTCAGCTTCTGTTTTAATCAGTAAATAGAAATAAGAGAAGCCTGAGGACCGAACTTTACATTATCTTAGGCAAAAACCTGACCTGGCGCGGTATACAGGGCTTTTATAGTTTCGCGCAGCCAGATAATTTTCGGATTATGGCTGTTCCGCTTATGCCAGATAAGCGTGAAGGGTACGGTCAGCTTTTCTGCCTGCGCCTCATCGATGGGAATGGGAAGGCAGACCAGATTACGCTGGTGGAGTTGATTGTAGTGATGGCAGTAGTAGGGCGCAGTGGCAATGTAGTTGTGGTCCGGCTGAGCCGCCATAAACATCGACTGTTCAAAGCCGGGCAGGCTCATGGCGACGTTGCGCTCCCGGCCCATCTCTTTTAGCACTTCATCAAGCGCCCAGGTATCGCTGCGCTCCCAGAAGATGCTGATATGCGGGTAGCGCAGAAACGTCTCAAGGTTCCACGCTTCGTGAAGTGCCGGATGATCTTCTCGCAGATAGACGCACGGACGGTCGCTGAACAGGATTTCGTAGTCAATAAACCACGGCATCAGCTTTAGCAGCTCGCGGGAGCGCGGGTGCGTTTCGCGGCCGGTAAAACCGAGATCGACCTCCCCGCGCGTAATGGCGTCCAGCGAATCATAATCCCACTGGCGCAACTTCACCGTCGCCTGTGGGTAGCGCTCATTCACCTGCTCCAGCAGGGTGTTGAAGCGAATCAGCATCAGCGGCGTTTCGGCGGCGAGCACAAACTTGAGCCCGCCTGGAGAGCTATGGTGGAATTTATCGACGATCTGATTGCCAATCTGCATCCAGTCGGCCAGATCCTGTTCCAGACTCACCGTTAGCGGTGTGGGCAGTAGCCCTAAAGGCGTTTTCACAAACAGCGGATCGTCGAACCAGTCGCGCAGCTTCGCCAGCGATTTACTCACCGCGGACGGCGTCACGTTCATTCGCTTCGCGGCTTTGGTGACGCTGCGCTCCTGCAACAACAACTGCAGGCAAAGTAAAAGATTAAGATCGAGACTGCTGATGGGCTTCTTCATAGTGCGCCGCGGGCTGGATGACCATAAGTAAGGTAATGCAGAGTATGCTACAGCCAATCAGAACCCCGATCAGCATATTCAGCGCGTTAAGGCCGATCACCGCCGCCAGCCAAATCCACAGCGACGAACCGCAGACCTGCGCAATGCCCAGCACCGAGCTTGCCACGCCTGCCCGCAGTGAGAACGGGCCAAGCGCCTGACTCATCGCCACGCCGAAGCCGCCGGAGAATCCGGCGCAGATCAGGGTCATACCCACCAGCATCAGCGCATGTGAGGTGGCGGTCGCCAGAATCACGCCTGCGGCGAGAAACAGCGTCTGTGAAGTGAGCATCAGCGTGCGCTGGCGGAAGATATTGAGCGCAAAGGGCATCGAGAATGAAACCGCCATGCTGACCATCGCATTGAGCGCCATCACCGTCGAATACTCACCGCGATCGAAGCCTATCGTCTCCATCAGTAACACCGGGGAAACGTTTACATAGGTGAGGATCACCGCCACGCTGAGCGTGATGATGGCCAGGCGGCTCAGGAAAAAGCGATTCAGAAGCTTTTCAGCCGGATGAATGGTAGCAGCGTGGTGCGTCTGCTGCGAACCGGGATGGGTCTCTTTCAACACCGTCACGGACAGTATAAAGACGATGGCGCCCATTGTGGCCATGGTCCAGAAAAGGCTCTGCCATGGAAATTTCAGCATGATCAGGTAGCCTACAACCGGTGCCAGCACCGGGATGATGCAGGTAATGCCGTTCAGCATCGACAGCACCCTGGCGCGGCGCTGGGCGCTCAAGGTATCGCGCAGAATGGCAAACGCCACCACGTAACAGCCGCCCGCGCCAATGCCTTGGATAAAGCGCCCTGACAGGAACATTGTGCTTTCCTGAGCCATTGAACACAGTACCGATGCCAGCGTAAAGATAACCGCCCCCGTAATGGCGACGGGTTGACGGCCGGCTCTGTCCGCGATTTTCCCGGCAAATACCATCGACGACGCCATTCCCGCGAGGTAGGCCGAAAACGCGATGTGCAGTTGCGCCTCGCTGGCACCCAGATCGCGTGCAATATGCGGTAGCCCCACCAGATACATATCAATGCCGGACGGATACAGCAGAACTAATGCGAAACTACAAAACAGAAAACGAGCCATAAATCCCCCATAGATGCAGGCAAGCAGGATAGGGGGCATGGGGGGATTAAGCGAGTTGCCATTGGGACAATGGTGATTTCCCTGGAGGAAATCACCATGTTCTATCGGGGATTACTTACCAATACAGAAGCTTGAGAAAATTCGTCCAAGCAGATCGTCCGACGTAAACTCCCCGGTGATCTCGCTCAGGTTCTGCTGCGCCAGACGCAGTTCCTCCGCCAGCAGCTCGCCGGCCCAAGCGCCGATCAGCTGGGCTTTACCCTGCTCAAGGTGGCGAGCCGCCTCTTCCAGCGCCTGCAAGTGACGACGACGCGCCAGGAAGCCGCCCTCCATACTGGTGTCGAAGCCCATGCTCTGTTTGAGATGGTTACGCAGGGCTTCCACGCCTTCCCCGGTACGGGCCGACAGGCGAATAAGTGAGTGACCATTCACATCGCTGATGCCCAGCGTTTCGCCGGTAACGTCGGCCTTATTGCGCACCACGGTGATCGGCAGTTTGGCCGGGAGACGGGCGATAAAGTCTGGCCAGATTTCAGCCGGGTCAACGGCGTCGGTCGTGGTGCCGTCCACCATAAACAGCACGCGGTCGGCCTGCTCGATCTCCTGCCAGGCGCGTTCGATACCGATACGCTCGACTTCATCGCTCGCATCGCGCAGGCCAGCGGTATCGATGATGTGCAGCGGCATGCCGTCGATATGGATATGCTCGCGCAGAACATCGCGGGTGGTACCGGCTATGTCGGTCACGATCGCCGCTTCACGGCCCGCCAGGGCGTTCAGCAGGCTTGATTTCCCGGCGTTGGGGCGACCAGCAATCACCACCTTCATGCCCTCACGCAGCAGGCTGCCCTGGCGCGCTTCGGCGCGAACGGCATCCAGATCGTTCATCACCTGGTTGAGTTGGGCTTCGATTTTGCCGTCAGAAAGGAAGTCAATCTCCTCGTCCGGGAAGTCGATAGCCGCTTCAACATAGATTCGCAGGTGAGTAAGTGCTTCCACAAGGTGATTCACGCGTGCGGAAAATGCCCCCTGCAACGAGTTCAGCGCGGAGCGGGCTGCCTGTTCGGAACTGGCGTCGATCAGGTCGGCAATCGCTTCGGCCTGAGCCAGGTCGAGCTTATCGTTCAGGAAGGCACGCTCGGAGAACTCACCCGGCTTCGCAATGCGCAGGCCAGGCAGGGTCAGAATACGTTTTAACAGCAGGTCGAGGATCACCGGGCCGCCGTGACCCTGAAGCTCCAGCACGTCTTCGCCAGTAAAGGAGTTTGGGCCGGGGAACCACAGCGCAATGCCCTGGTCCAGCGAGGTGCCGTCGGCATCTTTAAATGGCAGATAATCAGCGTAGCGCGGCTTTGGCAGTTTACCCAGCACCGCTTCGGCCACCTCACGCGCCTTCAGGCCGGAGATGCGCAGAATGCCTACACCACCGCGTCCCGGTGGGGTTGCCTGGGCGACGATAGTGTCGTTATGGCTCATGGTTGCTCTCGTTCAATACAAATAAAAAAGGCGGTCAATCGACCGCCCTTATTTTAGCGTTAAGTTACCGAATCAGGACTTTTTCTTTTCGCGGCTATGCAGGCCACGTTTTTCCAGACCACGGTAAATCAGCTGCTGCTGGATGATGGTCACCAGGTTGCTGACGATATAGTACAGCACCAGACCTGACGGGAACCACAGGAAGAACACGGTGAAGATGACCGGCATAAAGGTCATGATCTTCTGCTGCATCGGGTCAGTCACGGTGGTCGGAGACATCTTCTGGATGAAGAACATCGTCACGCCCATCAGGATCGGCAGGATGTAGTACGGGTCCTGTGCGGACAGGTCATGGATCCACAGGGCGAACGGCGCGTGGCGCAGCTCAACGGAACCCATCAGCATGTAGTACAGCGCAAGGAAGATTGGCATCTGAATCAGCAGCGGGAAGCAACCACCCAGTGGGTTCACTTTTTCTGCTTTATACAGGGCCATCATCTCCTGGCTCTGACGCTGTTTGTCATCGCCCAGACGCTCACGCATAGCCTGAATCTTCGGCTGTAGCATACGCATCTTCGCCATGGAGGTGTACTGCGCTTTAGTCAGCGGGTACATGATGCCACGAACGATAAAGGTGATAACGATGATGGAGAAGCCCCAGTTACCCAGGAAGCTGTGGATGAACTTCAGCAGCTTAAACAGCGGCTGAGAGATGAACCACAACCAACCGTAATCAACGGTCAGATCCAGGTGCGGCGCAACGGCAGCCATTTTATCCTGGATTTCCGGGCCGACCCACAGGGTGCTTGCCAGCTTACCGGTTTGACCCGGCTGCACCAGAACCGGCTGAGATTTGTAGCCGATGGCTGCAATACCGTTGCCGAGGTTCGCGGTGTAGAAGTTGTTCGTACCGTCGTTATTCGGTACCCACGCCGTCGCGAAATACTGTTGCAGCATTGCGACCCAACCGCCTTTAGAGCTGACGTTCAGGTTTTCGTTATCGGCAATGGTGTCGAATTTGTATTTCTCGTACTTGGTATCTGGCGTGGAGTAAGCCGCGCCACGGAAGGTATGCAGCGCAAAGTTGCTGCTTCCGGTGTCACGGTGAGACGGCAGATTGATGGACTGCTTCAGCTGACCAAAGGTAGAGATTTCCAGCGGTTTCGCACCGGTGTTCTGTACGCTGTAGCCCACGTTCACCGCATATTCACCGCGTTTCAGGGTGAAGGTTTTGGTGAAGGTGTTGCCTGCCGCGTCGGTGTAGGTCATCGGAATAACCAGTTCGTTCTGGCCATCAGCCAGCACAAAGGTGTCATTCTCGACGTTATACAGTGGACGCGCACCGTTCGCCGGGTTATCCGGGCCATCACGACCGGTCAGGCCGCTCTGTGCCTGGTAGATAAACTCAGGCGTGGTTTCCAGTAACTGGAACGGTTCGGTAGACTTCAGCTCTTTCGGGTAGGTCAACAGCAGCGCCTGCTCAACATCACCACCACGGGTGTTGATAGTCAGCTCAAGCACATCGGTCTTAACCGTAATCTGTTTCCCCTGGCCACTGGCCGGTACGCCCTGGTCGGCGGCGCTACCCGCTGCGGTGGTCGTGGTCTGCGTGGTCTGCTGCTGGGGTTGAGGATTTTTATCCTGCTCCCATGCCTGCCAGATCATGAAAGACACGAACAACAAAGCGATGATAAGAAGATTGCGTTGCGAATCCATCGTTAGTGTTCTCTGGTATCAAAAGGTCCTGGAGGGACGGGGTCGTCTCCACCTGGGTGTAAAGGGTGGCATTTTAATACGCGTTTCACCGTCAACCAACTGCCTTTTATCACTCCAAACCTGCGCAATGCCTCAATTCCGTAGCTTGAGCATGTTGGCGTGAAACGGCAATGTGGCCCGAGTAGCGGACTAATCAGGCGTTGATAGACCCGAATGAGGGCTATCAGGACCCGCGAGCCAGGCGACAGTGGCGGCGCCATAATTTTTCCAACGCTTCCGAGAGAGCACGGTTATCGAGGTCGGCAACCCCTTTTTTAGCCACCACCACGAAATCCATTGAAGGCAGTTCGTGCTGACGTAAACGGAAGCTTTCACGCGTCAGACGTTTAATCCGGTTGCGTTCATGCGCACGCTTAACGTTTTTCTTGGCGACTGTGAGACCGATGCGGGGATGCCCCAGCGAATTTTGGCGGCCGAGGATGGTGATTTGCGGCGTGCCAGCCCGTAGTGGCTGCTGGAAGACGAAAGTGAAATGAGTGGGAGTTAACAAACGTAACTCCCTGGGAAATGCGAGCTTAACCACTCAGGGGTTAGCTTTATTACTTGGAAACGGTCAGACGAGCGCGGCCTTTAGCACGACGACGTGCCAGAACCTGACGACCATTTTTAGTAGCCATACGAGCACGGAAGCCGTGAGAACGGTTGCGCTTCAGTACAGACGGTTGAAAAGTGCGTTTCATGGCGATTTCTACCTAAACTTGAATAAATTCACTGACTTTTGCGTATACCCGAACGAGATTCGAACGACTAACGCCTCAGCGTGGGTGATTAAAGAGGCCGGATTGTAATAATTGTACACTCCGGAGTCAATTCTCTTTCCTTAAATCCCTGCGTATTTCCGCACGATTTCGCGTGGAAAATGAGCAACGAACGACGCAGGAAGATGAGCATCACGCGCCGGGTCGAGGATTATACGGGCTCGCCAACAAAGCGCAAGGATCCTCCTGGATCTTCGTTAGATCATTTAAGCCCAAAATTGTCTGTGCTCATTAAATTTTCCAATATGCGGCCTAAATCGCGAGGCACTCGCGTCAGGATCGTTTACACTTACCCGATTCCGGATCTTCCTGTGGATAAATCGGGAAGAATCTGTGAGAAACAGAAGATCTCTGGCTCAGTTTAGGCTATGATCCGCGGTCCTGATCGGGATCCAGCGATCCTGGCCGGACATAAACACAACATCGTTCAGGCTGTATCAACGATAGCGTGTATAACCGCAGATAGCGGTTCGCACATCACCCTGATGGGGTCATGTCGATGTGCGCCAACAATCATGAATATTCAATAGTTTTCTTTTATTGTTCGAGTGGAGTCCGCC